>NZ_CP080420.1:0-4578721 GCF_019457655.1 Shewanella rhizosphaerae
GTGGCGGTTTCACTTTGGCAGCAATGTATCGGACGACTACAGGACGAGCTTTCCGCTCAGCAATTCAGCATGTGGATCAGACCGTTACAAGCCGAAATGGATGGGGAAACTCTTGTGCTATATGCACCGAATCGATTCGTACTCGATTGGGTGAGAGATAAGTACCTCAATACCATCAATCAGTTCTTCACCGAACAGATGGGTAGCGACGCCCCTAAGCTGCGTTTCGACATCGGCAGTCGCCCTGCGAGCAAACCGGCAGCGCCGGCTGCCTCGACCAAGAGCCCAGTTGCACCCGCGGCAAAATCCCCAAGCAAGCCGTCATTTAATAGCAACGAACCCGCGGTCACGGCGAATCATAGAAGCAATATGAATCCCACCTACCAGTTCGACAACTTCGTCGAGGGTAAGTCTAACCAGCTGGGTAAGGCGGCCGCCTTGCAGGTGTCTGAAAATCCGGGCGGCGCCTATAACCCCTTGTTCCTCTATGGTGGTACGGGCTTGGGTAAGACTCACCTGCTGCACGCCGTGGGTAATGGCATCATCAAGAACAATCCGAATGCCAAGGTGGTCTACATGCATTCCGAGCGCTTCGTGCAGGATATGGTGAAGGCGCTGCAGAACAACGCGATCGAAGAGTTCAAACGTTACTATCGTAGCGTCGATGCGCTGTTTATCGATGATATTCAATTCTTTGCTAACAAAGACAGATCCCAGGAAGAGTTCTTCCATACCTTTAATGCCCTGCTAGAGGGCAATCATCAGGTGATCCTGACTTCAGATCGCTATCCCAAGGAGATCGACGGGGTGGAAGATCGCCTCAAGTCCCGCTTCGGTTGGGGTCTGACGGTGGCCATCGAGCCGCCCGAGCTAGAGACTCGTGTGGCGATCCTGATGCGTAAGGCACAAGAGAGTGGCATCAACCTGCCTGATGAGGTGGCCTTCTTTATTGCCAAGCGTCTGAGATCTAACGTTCGTGAGCTGGAAGGCGCGCTGAATAGGGTGATCGCCAATGCCAACTTTACCGGACGTCCGATCACTATCGATTTTGTGCGTGAAGCCCTAAGAGATCTCTTGGCTCTGCAGGAAAAATTGGTCACTATAGACAACATTCAGAAAACCGTAGCTGAATACTATAAGATCAAGATGGCCGACATGCTGTCGAAGCGCCGCTCTCGTAGCGTCGCCAGACCGAGACAGATGGCGATGGCATTGTCGAAAGAGTTAACTAACCAGAGTTTGCCCGAGATTGGCGATGCCTTTGGTGGCCGTGATCATACGACAGTGCTACACGCCTGTCGCAAAATTGCCCAGCTACGTGAAGAAAGTCATGACATTAAAGAAGATTATGCTAACTTAATCCGTACGCTATCTTCATAAACTCTGGGAAATTGAAACTGATGAAATTTTCAATTGATAGGGATGCCCTATTAAAGCCGCTTCAACTCGTGAGTGGGGCGGTGGAGAGACGACATAACTTACCTATTCTGGCAAACCTTTTAGTTGAAGTAAGTGGTCACTCACTTAAGTTGACCGGTACCGATTTAGAGGTCGAATTAGTCGGCCAGGCAGAGCTGCAGGGTGAGGTTCAAGAGGGCCGCACCACAGTACCGGCAAAGAAATTTCTCGATATCGTTAAGTCCCTTCCCGATCAAGTCGAACTCAAGATAGAGCAGCAGGACAACCGTCTATTGCTGCGCTCGGGCCGCAGTCGTTTTACCCTGGCGACCCTGCCGGCCGAAGAGTATCCCAATGTGGATGCCTTCCAGGCCGACATCGAATTTACACTCAAGCAGGGCACCCTGAAGTCGCTGATCGATGCGACTCAGTTCTCCATGGCTAACCAGGATGTACGTTACTACCTGAATGGTCTGTTGCTGGAAACCGAAAGCAATGTGCTGCGTGCCATCGCCACCGATGGTCACCGTCTGGCCTTGAGTCACCGCATGGTGCAAGATTCCCTGCCTGAGAAGCAGGTGATCGTGCCGCGCAAAGGCGTATTGGAGCTGCAGCGTCTGTTCGAAGGTGAAGATCTGGATGTGACCCTATCTATCGGTGAAAATGCCATTCGTGCCACGACCCAGAGCGCCGTGTTTACCAGTAAGCTGGTGGATGGTCGCTTCCCCGACTATCGTCGCGTGTTGCCTAAGGGCGGTGACAAGATTGTTATCGCCAGCCGAAACCACCTCAAGCAGGCGCTGCTGCGTGCCTCGATTCTCTCGAACGAGAAGTTCCGCGGCGTGCGCGTGCAGCTGGAGCAGAATCTGATTAAGATCACCGCCAACAACCCCGAGCAGGAAGAGGCGGAAGAGATCCTCGATATCGAATATGACAACGCACCGCTGGAGATCGGCTTCAACGTCAGCTATCTCCTGGATGTGCTCAACAACCTGCCATCGGATGACGTGCGCATCACGCTGATCGATGGTAACTCCAGCGCCCTGATCGAAAATCACGTCGAAGAAGATTCTATGTACGTCGTGATGCCGATGCGTCTCTAGTCTTAAGCTATGCGCGCCCGCAAGGGCGTGCATTTTCTTAGATGGCCCTAGCGCCATTGCCATGAGTATTAGATGAGTTTATCTCGCCTTCATATCGATTCCTTTCGTAATATCGCCAGTGCCCAGTTGCAGCTCGGTGACGGCCTGAATCTTATCTATGGTCAGAACGGCAGCGGCAAGACCAGTATTCTCGAAGCGATCTTCTTTTTAGGGATGGGACGCTCCTTTCGCAGTCACCTGTCTCAGCGAGTGATTCAGAACGATCAGGATAAGCTGACCCTGTTTGCCCAACTAGAGCAGGGTGAGCAGGAGACGAAGATAGGGCTTAGACGTTATCGCTCGGGTGAAACCGAGGTCAAAATGAACGGCGAAAAGGTGAAACGCCTCTCCACCTTAGCCGAAACTTTGCCCATTCAGGTGATCACTCCCGAGAGTTTTTCGCTACTTTTTGAGGGGCCAAAATCCCGTCGTCAGTTTATCGACTGGGGAGCCTTTCATACCGACAAGAGTTTCTATACCGCCTGGGCTAATGTAAGACGGATTTTAAAGCATAGAAATCAGATGCTTAAAAGCGAAACTCCTTATCAACAGATTCAGTTTTGGGATAAGGAATTGGTGCGCTACGCCGAAATTGTGACTGAGATACGAAAGCGATATGTAGGCTCGTTAAATGAACGACTTAAGGGTATAATTGAAGAGTTTTTACCTCAGGTTGATGTTAAGGTTTCCTTTACCCGAGGCTGGGATAGTAAAACTGATTATCAGACCCTGTTGCAGGCACAATATCCCAGAGATGTAGCGGCGGGACACACGGCCAGTGGTCCTCATAAGGCCGACCTCAGATTAAGGGTCGGGACTTTGCCGGTACAGGATGCCCTATCCCGAGGGCAATTGAAGTTGCTCGTATGCGCGCTGCGTATTGCACAGGGAAAGTTGCTCAAACAACAAATAGATAAAAACAGTATTTATCTGGTGGATGATCTGCCATCGGAATTGGATGCTAGGCACAGGCAACTCTTGCTGCAGCAACTAAGCGATACGGGCGCACAAGTCTTTGTCACCGCCATCGAGCCTGCGGCAATAATGGATTCGTTAAACACGCCACCCGTTAAGGTGTTCCATGTGGAACAAGGGCGTGTAACGGTAATTGAATAACCGACGAGAGAACAATATGTCAGAGAATAGTTACGATTCTTCGAGTATTAAGGTACTAAAAGGCCTTGATGCGGTACGGAAGAGACCTGGGATGTATATTGGTGACACCGACGACGGTACGGGTCTGCATCACATGGTGTTCGAAGTGGTCGATAACTCTATCGATGAGGCGTTAGCGGGCCACTGTAATGACGTGATCATTACTATCCATGCCGACGGTTCGGTATCGGTAAAGGATGACGGACGTGGTATTCCGGTTGCTATCCACCCTGAAGAGGGGGTTTCGGCGGCTCAGGTTATTATGACGGTACTGCACGCCGGCGGTAAGTTCGACGATAACTCTTATAAAGTATCTGGTGGTCTGCACGGCGTGGGTGTTTCTGTGGTTAACGCCCTGTCTGAGAAGCTTAAGCTGACCATTCGCCGTGACGGCAAGCTGTATGAACAGTTCTACACCATGGGTGAGCCCGATGCGCCTATCGCCGAGATAGGCGAGGCTACCAACACAGGTACAGAGATCCGTTTCTGGCCAAGCGCCGAGACCTTCTCGGACACACAATTCCACTTCGATATCCTGGCTAAGCGTGTTCGCGAGCTGTCATTCCTAAACTCGGGCGTAGGTATTCGCCTGATCGACGAGCGCGACAACAAGGATGAGTTCTTCAAGTATGAGGGCGGTATCAGTGCCTTCGTCGATTACCTCAACCTGAACAAGACCCCGGTCAACAAAGAGATCTTCCACTTCGTGCAGGAGCGCGAAGACGGCATCACAGTTGAAGTAGCTATGCAGTGGAACGATGGCTTCCAGGAAAACATCTTCTGTTTCACCAACAACATTCCTCAGCGTGATGGTGGTACTCACCTTGCCGGTTTCCGTAGTGCCCTGACCCGTAACCTCAACAGTTACATGGACAAGGAAGGCTTCAACAAGAAAGGCAAGACCTCTGCCACTGGTGACGACGCCCGTGAAGGTCTGACTGCGGTGATCTCGGTTAAGGTACCGGATCCTAAGTTCAGTTCTCAGACCAAAGACAAGCTGGTATCGAGCGAAGTGAAGTCGGCCGTTGAGCAGACCATGGGTGAGAAGTTGGGTGACTACCTGCTGGAGAACCCGAACGAGGCTAAGCTGATCGTCGGCAAGATCATCGATGCGGCCCGTGCCCGTGAAGCGGCGCGTAAGGCCCGAGAGATGACCCGTCGTAAGGGCGCATTAGATTTAGGTGGTCTGCCAGGTAAGCTAGCGGATTGCCAGGAGAAAGACCCTGCGCTTTCTGAAATTTACATAGTGGAGGGTGACTCTGCGGGTGGTAGTGCCAAGCAGGGTCGTAACCGTAAGAACCAGGCGATTCTGCCGCTTAAGGGTAAGATCCTTAACGTTGAGAAGGCTCGTTTCGACAAGATGCTCTCTTCACAGGAAGTAGCGACCCTGATCACCGCCTTGGGCTGTGGTATCGGCCGCGATGAGTATGATCCCGATAAGACGCGTTATCACAACATCGTCATCATGACAGATGCTGACGTCGACGGCTCGCATATTCGTACCTTGCTGTTGACCTTCTTCTTCCGTCAAATGCCAGAGCTTATCGAGCGTGGCTATGTATTTATCGCCCAGCCGCCACTGTACAAGGTGAAGAAGGGTAAGCAGGAACAGTACCTGAAAGATGATCCGGCGCTGACCGAATACCTGACCAACCTGGCACTGGACGGTGGTGAGATCCATCCGTCTCAAGACGCACCGGCCATGTCTGGCGCGCCACTAGAGAAGTTGGTGTATCAGTACCGCGAAGTGGAAGCGATTTTCGATCGTCTCGAGCAGCGTTTCCCTATCATGTTGACCGAGCGCATGCTGTATCAGCCTGGCTTGAGCAACGATATCCTGGCCGACGAGGCCAAGGTGAAACAGTGGTGTGACAACTATGTTGCTGCCCTGACCGAAGCAGAATCGGGTGGCTTCATCTTCAGCGCCGAGGCTTTCCTCGACCCAGAGCGTCAGGTCTATCTGCCTAAGGTGACGGTACGTAAGCATGGTATCGATACCCACTACCTGTTCTCTTACGACTTCCTGCAGTCGAGCGACTACCAGCGTATGACGGCCCTGGCCGAAGCGCTTGAAGGCCTGATCGAAGAGGGCGGTTATGTGAAGCGTGGCGAGCGCATGAAGGAAATTTCTTCATTCGTCGACGCCCTGGATTGGCTGATGAACGACTCTAAGCGTGGCCTCTACATCCAGCGCTACAAAGGATTGGGTGAGATGAACCCTGAGCAGCTGTGGGAAACCACCATGGATCCTGAGTCGCGTCGCATGCTTAAGGTGACCATCGAAGATGCCATCGCCGCCGACCAGCTGTTTACTTGTCTGATGGGTGATCAGGTTGAGCCGCGTCGTGACTTCATCGAGTCTAACGCCCTCAACGTGGCTAACTTGGACGTATAACGGCTAGCGAGTTTTAAAAGCCCCGGTCTTCCGGGGCTTTTTTGTATCTGTGCTACAGAAAATAATCTTTAGCGAGTATTGGATGTTTTACTCTTGATGCTCTAGGCTGGCGTGAATTGCCTTGGCGAACTCCAGTGCCTGCGGGGTGTCACCATGCAGGCAGAGGCTGGTGGCCTGGCAGCTTACCGATTCACCCGTCACCGCCGTTACTTTCTGCTCTTCGACTATGGAGCTAACCTGTTCGAGTACCTTCTGGGCATCTTCTATAAGCGTGCCTGGCTGTGAGCGGGGGGCGAGCCGACCATCGGCGAGGTAGCCGCGATCGGCGAAGGCCTCTTCGATAACCTCAAGGCCGGCGCGCCTCGCCTGCATTACCAAGGGGCTACCCGCCAATATCATCAGCTTAAGCTTTGGATTGATCGCCTCTATGACCCGAATGAGAATGTCGCCTAGAGCGGGATCCTGGGCGGCATCATTGTACAGGGCACCGTGAGGCTTCACGTGGTGGAGATCGACGCCTAGCTCGTCGCATACGGCCTTTAAGGCGTTAATCTGTTGTAATAGCGAGTTAAAAAGCGGTGCTGCCTCTATGGCTATAGATAGGCGGCCGAAATTGGCTCTGTCGGGATAGCTGGGGTGAGCCCCGACCTTTACATGGTGCGCCTTGGCGAGTTTGACAGTCGTCAGCATGCTCTGGCGATCGCCGGCGTGACCGCCGCAGGCGACATTGGCCGAGGTGACCAGTGTCAGCAGCGCCTCGTCTTGTGGACCTCCCTCGCCGAGGTCGGCGTTGAGGTCGATTCTTAGCGGCTTAACTCCCATCCATAGCCCTCGCTAAGCGATAGAAATAGTGTTGCCATTCAAGGTTAGCATCTTCTACCTGATTGGGGCTGACATGCTGAAAGCGGATCGCTTGGCCTGCTCTGGCCTGGGCCAGTTTCCAGCGATCGGCCTCGATCACCATGGCCATTCTCGGGTAGCCGCCGCTGGTCTGGGCATCGGCCTGTAGCACTATAGGTTGGCCACCCGGCGGAACCTGCACCACGCCCGGCAGCACGGCGTGGGAGCGCAGACTCAGATGTTTGGCCGAGCCCAGAGACTCGCCTGTCAACCGGGCGCCCATGCGATCGTTTTGGGGCGAGACAGTCCAGACATTGTGCCAGAAGGCCTTACGATCCTGGTCGCTAAACTGGCTCATCTCTGGCCCGGGTAGGGCGCGCAGTATGCCGTCGTTGGCCCTGTGCACAGCACCAACCGGACGACTGAAGTTCGCTTCAGCATGGGAAATCAGGTTTAGTTTGTCTCCAGAGGCGAGTTGTCGTCCCTGATGGCCACCGAATTGTCCTGCCAGGAAGGTGCCGTGACCGCCGAGAACCTCGGGGACCTCGATACCGCCGAGGATTGCCAGGTAGCCCCACACGCCTTGTCTCGGTCCCTTCAGCGTCAGGCGTTCCCCCGGGTTCACCCGGCCGCGCCAGCCGTGCCACAGGGGACGATCATCTATCTTGGCCTCGAAGCTGGCGCCGCACAGGGCGACCCAGCTCGGGGTCTTGAAGGTGAACTCATAGCTGCCACTGGCGAGCTCGATGGCGGGGGCGTTATCCTCATTGCCCAGCAGGCGGTTGGCCAGGATCAGCGAGAAGCTATCCATGGCGCCACCGCTTGGTATGCCTAGGTGCCCCTGTCCCTGCCTGCCAAGGTCTTGAATGCTGGCTAGGCCGTTTACCCTATCGAGCCGCATCATAGCGCTATCTCCACAGGGATGAACCGTACCCTGTCGCCTGGCTTGAGCAGGCATGGGGTATCGCTGGTGGGATCGAATAGTGCTAGCTGGGTTTGCCCTATGATCTGCCAGCCACCCGGGCTCGTCAGTGGGTAGATACCCGTCTGCTCGCCGCCTATGCCAACGCTGCCTGCGGGAATGGTTAATCTGGGGGTCGCCAGCCTGGGCGTGTGTAAGTGCTTGGGCAGGCCTTCGAGGTATGCAAACCCTGGTTGAAAGCCGATGAAGAACACCTGATAGCAGGCCTGGCTGTGAAGCTTGACCACTTCTTCTGGGCTGAGGTGATGGAACTGAGCCACAGAGAGCAGATCCGGCCCCGCGTCACCGCCATAACTTACCGGGATCTCTATGGTGCGGTGCTCAAGTGTCTCGGTGGGTGCGCTCTGCCACAGTTCAGCCAGTCTCGCCTGCATGGCCTTTAACTGCCTAGTCTCTCTGACAACTATGCTCAGGTTGTTCATGCCGGGGATAGCCTCTTCGACTATGGGGAACTGGCGTAGCTGCTCGGCGATCCAGCACAGCTTAGACTGCACGGCCCAAGAGAGTGTTGCCTCGGGCGAGGGATCGAGTACCAGGGCGCGCTCGCCCAGGGGATAGATATTGATCTGCAAAGAGGGGATAAACCTATGACTGTCTCTCATCATTTGAGTCTAACGAGCTTGAGGCGCAATAGCCATCAATAGCATGTCCGGACATAAAAAAACGCACCCCTGAGGATGCGTTTTTTGTTTTTAAGCAGTAACTTATTGCAGCAGCGAGATATCGGCGGCGTGCAGGAACTGGGCTCTGAGCTTAGACAGCAGCGCCAGACGGTTCTGCTTGAGGGCCTCGTCATCGGCCATCACCATCACATCTTCGAAGAAGGTGTCGACGCTTTCACGCAGGCTAGCTAGCAAGGCCAAGGCCTGTTGGTAGTCGGCGTTGGCAAACAGCGGCTCCAGTTGTGGTTGCAACTCATTGAGCTTGCTGGCCAGCGCCTGTTCGGCGCTCTCTTGTAGCAGGTTGCTGTCGATATCGCTGGCGATATCGCCTTCGACCTTGGCCAGAATGTTCGACACACGCTTGTTGGCTGCGGCCAGTGCGGCGGCCTGCTCCAGGCTTCTGAAGTGGGTAACTGCCTTGATGCGGCTGTCAAAATCGGCTGGCGAGGTTGGACGACGTGCCAGTACCGCCAGGATCACATCGACGCTGATGCCTTGATCTTGGTACCAGGCGCGGAAGCGGCCCATCAGGAATTCCAGTACTTGCTCGGCGGTGTCGGCGTTGCTCAGGTTAGCACCGTGAAGCTCCTGTGCCTTGGCAACCAGATCGACCAGGTCGAGTGGCAAGTTGTTTTCTACACAGATACGCAGGATACCGATAGCCGCGCGGCGCAGGGCGAAAGGATCCGCCGCACCTTTTGGTGCCTGACCTATGCCGAAGATGCCCACTAAGGTATCGAGTTTCTCCGCCAGTGCGACCGAGATAGAGATAGGCTGAGTCGGTACGCTGTCGCCTGAGAACTTAGGCTTGTACTGTTCTTCGAGGGCAAGGGCAACCGCCTCGGTTTCACCGTCCAGGCGCGCATAGTGCATGCCCATGGTGCCCTGTAGATCGGTAAATTCCATCACCATGTTGGTCATGAGATCTGACTTAGAGAGTAGACCCGCACGGCCCGCCTGCTCGTTGTCGGCGCCGATACCCTGGGCGATGAAGGCGGCGAGGGCAGAGATGCGCTCTACTCTGTCTTTAATGGTACCAAGCTGCTGCTGGAATACTACGGTTTCCAGGCTGGCGAGACGAGATTCCAGGCTATGCTTCTTGTCGGTCTCGAAGAAGAACTCGGCATCGGCAAGACGTGGACGAACCACCTTCTCGTTACCTGCGATGATCTGTGCCGGATCCTTTGATTCGATATTCGATACGAAGATGAAATGCGGCAGCAGAGTGCCCTCCTTGTCGAATACCGGGAAGTATTTCTGATCGCCTTTCATGGTGTAAACCAGGGCTTCGGCCGGTACGTCGAGGAATTTTTCTTCGAAGTTGGCGGTGAGCACTACCGGCCACTCGACCAGTGAGGTCACTTCTTCCTGTAGATCTTCATCGATCTCGGCGATGCCGCCCATGGCGTCGGCTGCCGCCTGAGCATCGGCCTTGATGATGGCCATGCGCGCCTGATAGTCGGCCATCACCTTGCCCTGGGTTTCCAGTGCGGTGAGGTAGTTATCGGCATGATCCAGCTCCAGAGTATCGACACCCATGAAGCGGTGGCCACGGATGGTGCGCGCCGATTCGATGCCCAGCAGTTCGCCAGGGATCAGCTCGTCGCCCATCAGCATGGTGACTGTGTGTACCGGACGGATAAATTGGGTCTTGTTGCTGCCCCAACGCATAGGCTTAGGGATTGGCAGCTTGTCTAGCGCGCGCTGGGCCATCTCGGCAACCAGTGACTTGGTTTCTACACCGACAACCTTGGCCTTGTGAAGCAACCATTCGCCCTTGTCTGTGGTAAGACGCTCGGCCTGTTCGACCGTGATGCCGTTACCGCGGGCCCAGCCCATGGCGGCCTTGGTTGGGTTGCCATCGGCGTCGAAGGCTTGGGCGATAGCCGGGCCACGCTTCTCGACAACCTTGTCTGCCTGGGCGGTCACCAGGGCATTAACCTTTAGGGCCAGACGGCGAGGCGCCGCGTACCAGGTGGCCGACTCATAGCTAAGTTCGGCCTTCTGCAGCTCTTCTTCGAAGTTAGCCAGGAAAGATTCGGCTAAGGTGCGCAGTGATTTTGGCGGTAACTCTTCTGTGCCTACTTCAATGAGTAAGTTTTCAAATTTCATCTTAATATACCTCTACTTACACATTGGGAAGCCGAGTGCTTCACGGGCTTGGTAATAGGACTCAGCCACTGACTTGGCCATGGTGCGCACGCGCAGGATATAGCGCTGACGCTCGGTGACCGAAATAGCATGACGGGCATCGAGTAGGTTGAAGGCGTGAGAGGCTTTCATCACCTGCTCATAGGCAGGCAAGGGCAGTGGCGTCTCGAGTGCTAGCAGCTCGTTACAGGCTTTCTCGCAGTCGTCAAACTGCTTGAACAGTACTTCTACGTTGGCGTGTTCGAAGTTATAGGTAGATTGCTCAACCTCGTTTTGATGGAACACATCGCCGTACATGATCTTGCCCATAGGGCCGTCGGTCCACACCAGATCATAGACGCTGTCGACTTCCTGGATATACATGGCCAGACGCTCTAGACCATAGGTGATCTCACCGGTAACCGGACTACACTCTAGGCCACCTACCTGTTGGAAGTAGGTAAACTGAGATACTTCCATGCCGTTTAGCCAGACTTCCCAGCCTAGTCCCCAGGCACCCAGAGTTGGGGATTCCCAGTTGTCTTCCACGAAGCGTACGTCATGAATATTCATGTCGACGCCTAAGGCCTCAAGAGAACCCAGGTAGAGTTCCTGGATGTTACTTGGCGACGGCTTAAGTACTACCTGGAACTGGTAGTAGTGCTGCAGACGGTTAGGGTTTTCACCGTAACGACCATCGGTAGGACGACGACATGGCTGAACATAGGCGCTGCTCATCGGCTCAGGGCCAAGAGAACGCAAGAAGGTCATAGGGTGGAAAGTGCCCGCGCCTACTTCCATGTCCAGCGGTTGAACGATGGCGCAACCTTGCTGCGCCCAGTATTCCTGCAGGGTTAAGATGAAACCCTGGAATGTTTTTACGTCATGTTTCGTCGTCATGTCTACTACTGTCAGCTTGTGATAGAAAATGGTTTCGATTATACCTTGTTGAAAAAGGCTTATGTAGGTTATTTTTTACCTTAACGGCGGAAAAATAGGAAAAAACACCATGGATGTAAAGCGTTGTGGCTGGGTCGGCGAGGATCCGCTATATAAGGCGTATCATGACGAGGTTTGGGGACGTCCCGTGTATGACAGTCGGGAGTTGTTTGCCAAGCTCTGTCTCGACGGGCAACAGGCGGGTCTATCCTGGATCACTATACTCAAGAAGCAGCAAAATTATGAGGCGGCCTTTGCGGATTTTGACCCCTATGTCATAGCCAAGTTCGACGAGGCAAAGGTAGAGGAATTACTACAAAATCCCGGCATCATACGTAACAGGCTCAAGGTCAATTCCATCATCAAGAATGCCAAGGGTTACATCGCCTTCGTGGAGCAGGGCAACGACTTCTCCGAGTTTCTCTGGAGTTTCGTCGACGGCCAGCCCAAGCTGAATCATTTTCAACGGCTGGATCAGCTGCCTGCACAGACCCCCGAGTCGGAAGCCATGTCAAAGGCATTGAAAAAGCTTGGGTTTAATTTTGTCGGCCCGACTATCTGCTATGCCTTCATGCAGGCGGTAGGCATGGTCAACGACCACACCGCCGACTGTTTCTGTTACCAAGATAAGTCTAACTAAGGTGCTTAGTAACCTTTAAAGCGCATGGTAGAAGGGTCATCTGTCTGTAGGTAGATGGCCTGAAACTGTGTCTCACCCGTGTCGAGTTGGGTCTGCTTGATAAATGCGTAATTTTTATCAAATTCACTCAATTTATCAATACTTTGTTGGCTGATAGTGTCAGTTGTAAGGCTTAGGACGCAGATTCTGTCTCCGCAGGCATATTTTTCACTGTATATGGTCTCCGGCAAACGGGTGAGTCTGTCCGCCAGAGCCGTCTGGCGCTGTTGGCTGGTGGCATCATAGTTGTCGAGGGACTCGATGAGATCGACATAGGCTTCCAGGTCTTTATCAAATAGCTTTTTTATCTGCTCACCATCAACGACCCCCTGCGCGTCAATGATTTGCGCCACCAGCACCTTGGCCGAGGTCTGCTTGTCGTCCTCTACCTCATTCGATTCGGGTGTATCTGTATCGATCTCATTCCCGCCGTCGGTGTTCTCACTTATAAGGCTTTCTGTTTCTACCTTGCTGCTTGTTTGGGGCTGGGTCGGAGACTGACCTTGAGTACTCCTGTCCTGGTCAGGCTGAGCGATAGGAATCTTTGGCTCATCTCTTGATTGAGCTTGGTCTGCCTCTAGCATCAAATAGGCGATGGCCGAGGCGGATAATAATATGAGTAGGGGAAGTTTTAGGAATTTCATTTCCAGCATCCTTTTGGTTGTGCTCTTCCAGATTGAGCTTTGGTCGATTAGCTTAGGCTAATTTGCTGGCGAGTGTAAATGCAAGATATAAAAAAAGGATGTTCCACGTGAAACATCCTTTTTGCTTTTTAGGTCATTTTTGATCTGTTTTTAAATTTTTCTGAAATTAAAATTTGTGGCTTATCTCTGCCAGATTTTAAAATTGAAAACGTTTAAATTTCGAAGAAAAATGGCTTACGTTTGGTCTTGTCACCATTGAGTTGATTCATCGACTCGGCATCGAACAGCTTACCGTTGACCATGGTGTAACTCACCTTATCTGTGACACGGATATTCTCAAGGGGATTGCCGTCGATAACGATCAGGTCGGCAAGCTTACCTGTCTTGATCGAACCGAGTTGATGATCCATGCCGAAGGTTTCCGCCGGGTTGATGGTTGCCGTCTTCAGCACCTCCATGTTGCTCATGCCACCCTGGGCAAACATCCACATCTCCCAATGAGCGGCTAAGCCTTCGCGTTGACCGTGGGCACCAATGTTGGGTTTCACTCCCAGCTCGTTGAGCTCGTTGGCGACTCTGGCAACGTTGAAGTGGTTATAGTGAGCATCGGGCGCGGTGGGGCGACGCATAGAGCGGGCCTGCAGCAGATCACTCGGCACATACTTAGACAGGCGAGGGTGAGCCCAGACGTCTGTCTTATCGTACCAATAGTTCTCGCCCGAGATACCACCGTAGGCGACGACCAGTGTCGGCGTGTAGTGAACCTCTGTTTGACTCCAGAATTGCTTGATGTCGCTGTAGATGGCTGCGGCGGGCAGCGAATGCTCTACCGTGGTGTGGCCATCGGCGATCATGGTCAGGTTATGCTGCAGCAGGCTGCCACCTTCCGGTACCACCATCATCTCGAGTTCTCTCGCCGCGGCAATTACCTGTTGACGCTGGTTGCGCCTTGGCTGGTTATAGCTCTTCACGCTGAAGGCGCCCACCTTCTTGAGGCGCTCCAGATGGAACTTGGCGTCGTCCAGCGAGTCGATGTGCGAAGTATAGCCTGGCATGTTGGCACCGTAGAGAATCGTCCCGGTAGAGAAGATTCTCGGCCCGACGATATTACCGGCCTTCTGCTGCTCTGAGGCGGCGAAGATCTCCGTGGTGTCGTTTGAAGGGTCGTGAATACTGGTTACCCCAAGCGCCAGATTAGCGTAGAGCTCCCAGTTCTGCTGTGGAATGATCTCATTCTCGCCCTGAGCGCCGTGGGCGTGGGCATCGAACAGGCCAGGCATTATGCTCTTGCCCTTGATGTCGATAACCTGTGCACCCTTTGGCACTTGGGTGCTGGCGTCGCCGACAGCGATGATCTTGTTATTCTCGACGATCACCACACCGTTTTCGATCACCTTGTCATCTTCCATGGTGATCACTCGGCCGCCGACGAAGGCTATGGTTCCACGTGGAACATCAGCCTTCTTCTCGAAGCCAATCTGAGTGATCTTTGGTTCGATGGCTACAGCCTTTTCATCACTCTTATAGTCGGCGTCGACATCCATCTGGTACAACTCTGGGCCTAGGGTCCAGTAGAGCTGGTCGCTGTCGCCGTTCCAGCTAATGCTTTCACCGGCGCGCACGCTGAGCTGAGTCACAGGGAGATTATCGGCCTTAGGACCTATCTCTATGGTCTCGCCATGCTTTGCAAATGGGGTTACCCAGACCTTGAAACGCTCGGCGAAGGCCAGTTGCTTGCCGTCTGGAGAGACCCTGAATTCGGTGGCATGCTTGCTGGTGTAGTGCACCCGTTTCTGGAAGCCATGCAGGTTGATCGAGGCGAGTTGAGGCGTCTCGCCATGATCCATGAAATAAACACGGTCGCTGTCGGCACCAAACTGGGGTTGAAATCCATCGGGTGTTATCTTGTGGCTCTCTTTGCCCTTGATGTCGACCACATAGAGGCCGGGCTCCTGTGACCAGGTGCGTGGCGTGATATAGCCGCCTTTGATCTTACGGTAAACCACGAGTTCGCCATCGGGCGAGAAGGTGGGCTCTACATATTTGCCCGGCTCCTGGGTCAATGTCTTGCTACGACCGCCTCTGGCGTTGATGACACGAACACTACCCTGTTGGTCGTCGTCCCAGGTGGTGAAGACAATCTTCTTACCGTCGCGAGACCACTGAGGATAGAGTTCTCTGACCTGGTTGTCCAAGTCCGTTAGGCGGCTGACCTTACCCTCGGGCAGACGCTTAACCCAGAGTTTACCTAGGGCCTCATATACCACCTTGTCGCCGTCCGGTGATACCTGCGCCATGCGCAGCATCTTCACGTCGAAGCTATCTTGGTCGATATTCTGTTTGAAGCGCACCGATGGCTGTACCGCCAGTTCAGTTTTCACCTTGAAGGGGATCTCTTTGACCGACTTGCTCTCGACGTCCAGGTGATTGATCTTACCGCCCGCCCAGAAGACTAACTCCTGGTTGTCGGCTGTCCAGCTCATGGTAGGGTAGACGCCATGGATGGCCCAGGTTTCCTGCATGTCACGATCTAGCTTGTCGTAGAGCTTGGTCTTCTTGCCAGACTTTAGATCCAATAGGTAGAGGGTAGATTGGAAACCATCACGCTTGATGTAGGCGAGTTTAGTGCCATCCGGGCTCGGGGTTGGGCGAATCGCGCCGCCAGTGCCTTCGACCAATACCTCTATGTCACCGGTCTGGGTGTCGTAGCGTTTGATCTTATAGATGCCTTTTACCGAGTCCTTGGAGTAATGGAAGGTCTTACCCGGTGTGGCATCCTGGCTGAAGTAGACGTAGCGGCCATCTGGTGAATAGGCTGGTTCCCCCAGGTCTTTCTGCTCGTTGGGGCGCTCTGTCAGCTTAACGCCTGTACCGCCGGCAACGTGATATAGCCAGACTTCGCCTGCCCCCAGGCTGCGGCTGCCGGTAAAGTGTTTACGGCCGATGAGATATTGAGAATCTGGGCTCCATGCCGGGCTATTGAGCAGGCGGAAGGTTTCCTTAGTGACAGGGCGGGGATCTGTGCCGTCGGCGTTCATCACCCAAATATTGTCGCCGCCATCTTCATCTGAGGTGAAGGCGATGTATTTGCCATCCGGGCTATAGACGGGTTGCATCTGCCAGGCGATACCTTGGGCCAGGGGCTTAGCTTCGCCGCCTTCGATGGGCATCTGATAGATATCACCCAGCAGGTCGAACACTATCTGTTTGCCGTCTGGGCTGACGCTGACATTCATCCAGGTGCCTTCGGTGACATCTATCTTCACCTGTTCCAGCGGTGCCTTGGCCGGTGCATTAACCTGCCAGGCCGGAGGCGCATCTTTGTCTGCCGCCCAGGTCGGCAGGGCAAGTGTGAGGGCAATTGCCGTGCATAGGGGCGTTAATTTTTGTTTTAGCATAGGAGTTCCCAGTTTCATTATTATCCTTGGTTGGGCGCCTTTGAGTGGCTACAGAGAGGTAGTTGTATACAATCAGCACTAGTTATCGCACAAATTCGATAACAGTAAAACCTAAATTCTGTGACATTTGGTGAATGGTGAGGATAGCCTGGGCGGCTTAAATTGGGCTTAAGTTAGATAGGCTGAACGCCTTGATGAATATATCAAGGGATGGCTAAGTCGGTATTATCTAGCTGCTTAAGTTGTGCAACCGGGAGTGAATCGGGTTGAAAGCATAAAGGCAGCCTAGGTAGCTGCCTGTAGAGGATATAAAACTGAGCTATTTGGCTAACTGTACGCTATCGCCAATGCTGATCTCGGCATCGTTGAGTACGCGACAAGTGACGCCGCCGCGCCAGTCTGGTCGCAGAGCTGCTTCGAGTCCTGCATAGGCCATCTCCATCTTCTTGCAGGGATCGGTTTCACCTGTGATCTCCAGTTGTAAGGCGCCTACGTGAATCACCTTGCCGAGATCTTTTTCGCTGAAGCTGATGCCATCTATGAGTAAGTTGGCTCTGCGGGTGGTCCAGGGAAGTTCGGTATCGAGAGTCTCGCAGGCGGCGAGCCATTGCTGCGCCGACAGTAGGGTGACCTGACGTTTACCTGGCTTTCCAAATACATCTTGTGCAACCCCTGTGCTGGTGGTGACGAGCGCCGCCGAGGTTTCCAGCATGGGCCCACCTTTGACCACCTTGTAGCTAATGCCTTGTAAACTTGCCATTTCTATCAATCCTTTTGAATGCCGAATCTCAGTGTAAACCGTGACTCGAACCGCTGGCAAGGGGAATCGGCTGGGGGCCGAGTGCGCATAGGCGCTGGGGAAGGTGCGGGTCGATTAAGGCAGAAGAGCATGAGCGACTGCCTTAATCGGGGAACTTGAGTTGGGTTAGAGACCCTTCTTAATCAGATATTGGTAAGGTGTCGACTCGGTCTGGCTGGCGATCAGGGTGTGATCCATAAATTCACAGAAGCTGGGAATGTCACGTGTGGTCGCCGGGTCGTCGGCGATGATTAGCAGGGTCTCTCCCTCGTTCATCTTGCGCACCGATTTTCGCACCATCATCACAGGCTCGGGACAACGTAGTCCCAGGGCGTCGAGTTGGTGTTGTGCTTGTGCAAAAGGGTCGCTCATATCGTAAACCTTAATTGAAGTGAGACCGGATAAAATCGAGGGGGCTAATATTACGCTAGCCGGGCGTTTAAGCCAAGTCGCGCCCCCTGGATTTGTGATCCTATAAAGGACGTTTCACGTGAAACACACTGGATTATACCAGAGAGGCGAAACGCGCCTGAGTAACATCTTGTAGAGCCGTTGGGGTGAGCTCGATATCCAGGCCGCGGCGTCCACCACTGACATAGATTTGCGCTAGCTGCTGGGCGCTCTCGTCGATAAAGGTGGTAAGTCGTTTCTTCTGCCCAATAGGGCTAACGCCACCTAACACATATCCTGTGCTGCGCTGCACCTTTTCTGGCGCGGCCATGGCAGCCTTCTTGGCTTTCGCCGTCTTCGCCAGTTGTTTCAGGTTGAGCTTCTTGTCTACCGGGATGATGGCGACCACTAAGGTGCCGTTATCGAGTTCGGCGACCAGGGTCTTAAATACCCAGTCCAGCGGCAGCTGAAGTTTCTCTGCCGCCTCCAGGCCATAGGCGCCGGCATTGGCGTCGTGTTGATATTCGTGGAGACGATAGGGGATCTTGGCCTTATCGAGCATCTTAGTTGCGGGTGTCATGATTCTCTCTTTCTAAGGGTTTACGCATCACGCTGACCAATAGGTCTGAGTAGGGAAGTGTAGCGACAAGCTGCCAGCCTAGGCTGTGATAGAGGGCGAGGTTTTTGGCTTCGGTTTGCAGATAGAGGCCGTCTGCATCGAAGGCTAAGGCATATTGTTCGGCAACGGCAATTAACGCTTTAGCTATGCCTAGACCTCGATGAGAGGGGCTTACAAAGATGCCACCGAGCCAGACGCTATCGGCAGGATATTGAGGGTTTTCCTGATACCTGAGTTGGATGGCGCCGACGGGAACATTGTTATGCAGGGCTAGCCAGAGTTGGGGAATGCCCGCCAATTGCAGATATTGGCTCAGGGTGTGGATCAACTCTGCCTGGCTGCGATTCGGCCCCAGGTGACCCCATTCCTCATGATACCAGGTGGCCACTTGGCCTATGGCCTCTGGCTTGTCGATTAACCGAATTATTTCCATATCACCCCATCTTAATTCATGCGCCTGATGTTGATATTACAGCAGTGGTTAGGAAGTTAAAGCCAGAAACTATCTTATACCAATCGTAGTAAATAGCTGTTCATTCTAGCTTGTTAAAATGCGCGATAACGGCGTTAGTGTTTTTGATTGTAGAATAACTACTTATCTAAAAATCCTGCCTTGTTCTCACGCGTTTTCCCAGCGCTATTTCTGACCATCTACTTACTGTGATTGGTATTAGTCGCTTGAGGCGTATAAGGCCTGCTGAGGAAAGTGTGGTCTTGGTGTTTCACGTGAAACAAAAAAGGAGCGACTGGGTCGCTCCTTTACTTAGGCAAAACGGTAATGGACGCGTTAGGCGCGTTCGAATACGGTTGCTATGCCTTGACCCAGACCGATACACATGGTCGCCAGACCTAGGGTCGCATCTTTGCTTTCCATCAGGTTGATCAGCGTGGTCGAGATACGTGCGCCCGAGCAGCCCAGTGGATGACCCAGGGCGATAGCGCCGCCGTTGAGATTCACCTTCTCATCCACCAGATCCATCAAGCCAAGGTCTTTCACACATGGCAGCGACTGCGCGGCGAAGGCCTCGTTGAGCTCGATAAGGTCGATGTCGTTCATGGTGAGGCCTGCGCGTTGCAACGCTTTCTGGGTGGCTGGTACTGGACCATAGCCCATGATTGCGGCGTCACAACCAGCAACCGCCATAGAGCGGATACGTGCGCGGATTGGCAGACCTAAGGCCTTGGCTTTCTCCTCTTCCATGACCAACATGGCCGAGGCGCCGTCAGACAGTGCCGAAGAGGTTCCCGCGGTGACAGTACCGTTGGCTGGGTCGAATACCGGACGCAGGGTCGCCAGCGACTCCAGAGAAGTCTCGGGACGAATCACCTCGTCATGCATAACCTTGATCAGTGCGCCGTTGGCATCGTGACCCTCGATAGCATGGATCTCGTTGGCAAAGCGGCCTTCGACCGTTGCCGCGTGGGCACGTTGGTGTGAACGTACCGCAAACTCATCTTGCTGTTGGCGTGTGATGCCGTGCATCTTGCCCAGCATCTCGGCGGTGAGGCCCATCATGCCAGAGGCCTTAGCGACATTGGTAGCCAGGCCTGGGTGGAAGTCGACCCCATGGTTCATAGGCACGTGGCCCATGTGTTCGACACCGCCGACGATAAAGGTATCGCCCATGCCTGTCATGATGGCGCGAGCGGCCTGATGAATGGCTTCCATGGAAGAGCCACACAGACGGTTTACCGTCACCGCCCCGGCCTGTTTCGGAATGCCGGCTAGTAGCGCCGCGTTACGTGCGATGTTGAAGCCCTGTTCCAGCGTCTGCTGCACACAACCCCAGATTACGTCTTCAATAGTATTAGGATCGAGTTGAGGATTGCGAACTAAGAGGGCCTTCATCAGCTCGGCAGAGAGCGACTCGGCGCGCACGTTTCTGAATACCCCAGCCTTAGAGCGGCCCATGGGAGTACGGATGCAATCTACAATAACTGCTTGTTTCATTATTCTATTCCTTCCGGGTGATTAGGCTGGGTAGTAACTGCCGTTGGTGGCAGCCAGTTCACGCATCTTCTCGGTTACCTGATACAGGCCACCCAGGTGGGCGTACTGGTCGGCAAGGGCGACGAAGTTAGCGACACCTAAGGTGTCCAGGTAGCGGAACACACCTCCTCTGAATGGAGGGAAACCGAGTCCATAAACGAGTCCCATATCGGCTTCGGCCGGCGTGGCTATGATACCTTCTTCCAGACAACGAACCGTTTCTATGATCATAGGGATCATGGTGCGGGCGATGATCTCGTCGCTGCTGAACTCCTTCTGCTCACCGAAGGCGTTGCCCAGTAACTCATAGCTGAGCGGGTCGACCTCTTTCTTCGGCTTGCCGCGACGATCCACCGAATATTGGTAGAAGCCTTTGCCATTCTTCTGACCGAAACGTTCGGCCTCAAACATGACGTCGATGGCGTCTTTGCCTTCTTTCGCCATTCTGTCAGGGAAGCCTTCGGCCATAACGGCCTGGGCGTGATGACCTGTGTCCAGACCAACTACGTCAAGTAGGTAGGCGGGGCCCATAGGCCAACCGAACTGCTTCTCCATCACCTTGTCGATGGCCGCAAAGTCGGCGCCATCTTCTAGTAGGCCGCTGAAGCCGGCGAAGTAGGGGAAGAGTACACGGTTAACGAAGAAGCCTGGGCAGTCGTTGACCACGATAGGCGTCTTGCCCATCTTGGCGGCGTAAGCTACGACAGAGGCAACTGTCTCTTCAGAGCTATGCTCGCCGCGAATGACCTCAACCAATGGCATCTTGTGTACCGGGTTGAAGAAGTGCATGCCACAGAAGCGCTCTGGTTTCTGCAGGCTCTTGGCCAGCAGATTGATTGAGATGGTGGAGGTGTTAGAGGTGATGATGGCATCTTCGCCCACGACCTGCTCGACTTCTGCCAGTACGGTCGCCTTCACCTTAGGATGTTCCACCACGGCTTCGACCACGACATCGGCTTGCTTTAGTGCGTTGTAGTCCAGAGTTGCCGTGATGTTGTTGAGTACGCCCGCCATCTTAGCTGGCGTCGAGCGACCACGATTGATCTGCGCCGTGAGCAGCTTGGCTGCCTCGTTGAGGCCAAGCTCCAGTGCCGCCTGATTGATATCTTTCATCACGATAGGCGTGCCCTTGCTGGCGCTCTGGTAGGCGATACCGCCACCCATGATGCCTGCGCCCAGCACGGCGGCGGAGTTAACCGCTTGTGCCTGTTTGGCTGCTTTCTTGGCCTTGCCTTTAACTAGTTGGTCGTTAAGGAAGATACCGATAAGCGCCTTGGCTACGTCTGTCTTGGCCAGCTTGATGAAGGCCTGATGTTCTACCTGAAGAGCCTCGGCGCGCTCGCTCAAGGCGGCCTTCTCGATCACCTCGACAACAGCCATAGGTGCAGGATAGTGTTTACCGGCAACCTTGAATACCATGCCCTTGGCGGTGGCAAATGACATCATGGCTTCCAGCTTAGGTAGGGTCAGCGGTGACAGCTTGCGCTGACGACGGGCTTGCCAGTCAATCTTCTCGCTGATGGCATCTTGCAGCATCTGGCGTGCCGCCGTTTCCAGCAATTCTGGAGCAACTACGGCGTCGATGGCACCAACCTTGAGGGCGGCTTCTGGGCGTTGATCCTTACCTGTGGTGATCCACTCAAGTGCGTTGTCGGCACCTATCACGCGAGGTAGACGCACGGTACCGCCAAAGCCAGGGATGATGCCCAGCTTAGTTTCTGGCAGGCCGATACGCGCCGAGGTGTCGGCGATACGTAAGTCAGTGGCTAGGATAGTTTCGCAACCGCCGCCCAGGGCGAAGCCCTTGATGGCCGAGATAGTTGGGAAGGGCAGATCTTCGAGCTTGTTAAACACCTTGTTGGCGTCTTCCAGCCAGCCCTGCAGCACGCTGTCGTCTTGTGCAAAAAGTCCCAGAAATTCTGTGATGTCGGCGCCTACGATAAAGGCATCTTTGCCCGAGGTGAGCATCAGGCCCTTAACCCCTTGGGTTTGTGCTAGGGCATCGAGTGCGTCGTTAAGGGAGTTGAGGGTCTCTCGATCAAACTTATTGACTGAGCCCTCGGCGTTAAAACAGAGCCGAGCGATATTGTCTTCAAGTAATTCCACTTGAATCGTAGGACTTTGGTAGATCATTGCTTGCTTCCTTATTGCTTAAAGAGCGCCACCCACTATTAGAATCTTATAGCGTGGGTAAAAATCTCTATCTTACAGCAGGCCATCATTTGACCAGTTGCTGCTCAGTGTGCGTCTAAATCAGATAAATTTCAACACCCAATTTAAACACTTGTTTAATTTTGTTCGGTTAGGGGGATTTTTGTCCTTATGTTAGACTCACTAGATCATAGTCTCTGTGCTAAAAATAGGGCCTTGGGATAGCGCATTTCAGCCAAAAGAATGGGTGAAACCAGGGCCACAGAAGAATAACAGGAAGCTTATTATGGAAAACTTAGCCACCCTCTATCCCGCCCATATTATTGAACTGAACCGGCGTGTCGCCGAGATCACCGCAAGAGAGCAGTTGGCCGGCTTAGTGATTCATTCGGGTCAGCCCCATCGTCAGTTTCTCGATGATCTGGATTACCCCTTTAAAGTTAATCCGCACTTCAAGGCCTGGCTTCCGGTTATCGATAATCCCCACTGCTGGCTGATCGTCAATGGTCGTGATAAGCCGCAGCTCATCTTCTATCGTCCGGTAGATTTCTGGCATAAGGTCGCCGATCTGCCAGAGGATTTTTGGACGACCGAGATAGAGATCAAGGTGCTGACCAAGGCCGACAAGGTGGCGGATCTGCTGCCGGGTAATTTGCAGGAGTGGGCCTATATTGGCGAGCATCTGGATGTCGCCGATGTGCTGGGCTTTGGTAGCCGTAACCCCGAGGCGGTAATGAGCTACCTGCATTATCACAGGGCCAGCAAGACAGCCTATGAGTTGGCCTGCATGCGCCGGGCGAGTGAGATTGGTGTGCGTGGTCATGTGGCGGCAAAGAGTGCCTTCTATGCGGGGGCGAGCGAGTTTGAGATCCAGCAAGCCTACCTGGCTGCGACCGATATGGGCGAGAACGATGTGCCCTATGGCAACATCATCGCGTTGAATCAAAACGCCGCGATTCTGCACTACACGGCGCTGGAGCATGTGTCGCCCAAGCAGCGACTCTCCTTCCTTATCGATGCTGGTGGTAGCTTCCATGGCTATGCCTCGGACATTACCCGTACCTATGCCTTCGAGAAGAACCTGTTCGGCGACCTGATTGCCGCCATGGACAAGCTACAGCTGGCCATCATAGAGATGATGCGTCCGGGCGTGAAGTATGTGGATCTGCATCTGGCGACGCACCAGAAGCTAGCGCAGCTGCTGCTGGACTTCAAACTGGTGCAGGGCGATCCACAGGGACTGATAGAGCAGGGGATCACCAGCGCCTTCTTCCCCCATGGTCTGGGGCATATGTTGGGCCTGCAGGTGCATGATATGGGCGGCTTCCTCCACGACGAGCGCGGCACCCACATCGCACCGCCGGAGGCGCATCCTTTCCTGCGTTGTACTCGCACCCTGGCCGCGAACCAAGTGCTGACCATAGAGCCTGGGCTTTACATCATCGACAGCCTGCTCAATGAACTGAAACAGGATGGTCGCGCCGATTGGGTTAACTGGCAGATGGTGGATCAGGTGCGCCCCTTCGGTGGCATTCGTATCGAAGACAATGTGATCGTCCATAGCGATCATAACGAAAATATGACTCGCGATCTGGGTCTGCACGGTTAACAGGTAAGGCGTTTTTGAGCGAGAGTTATCCCATTCCGGCCAAGCCGATCACCATAGAAGAAGAGATAAAGCATAGCCGCTTTATCTCTTTTCTATTTCACTGCCCATCGGAAGATGCACTGAAGTGTGCGCTTACTAACATTAAGGCGGAGTATCCGGGGGCGAATCACTATTGCTACGCCTTCATCGCCGGAGCGCCGGACAATAATGTGGCCATGGGCAGTAGCGATGATGGTGAGCCGTCCGGCAGCGCCGGGCGTCCCATGCTGGCAAGCCTGCAGGGTGCCGAGATAGGCGAGATAGGCGCCGTCGTGGTGCGCTATTTTGGCGGCACTAAGTTAGGTGTCGGCGGCCTAGTGCGTGCCTACAGCTCTGGCATCAAACAGGGGCTGGCGCAGCTGGAGACCGAGATAAAGCAGATCCGTTATCCTGGAAGGCTGGCGTGCGATTATCATCAGCTCAAAGATGTGGAACACTTTCTCGAGCTCTGTGAGGGGCTGGTTGTCGACAAGGTGTTTACCGACAGGGTGAGCCTGAGTTTCGAGATGCCCAAGGCGACTCAGAGCCGTTTCAATCAGGAGCTGGCGACCCTGAGTCAGGGACGCCTCAAGGCGGAGTTTTCTGACTGATGCCCAAGGGGAAGCGAGCGCGGGCTAACATGTTCGCAAAGGGCTTTTTGCCTTGGGTCACAAAGCGCCGATAAATTTTATACAACTGCCGGGATAAACTATGCGAGAATGCGCCAGTGCGTCTTCGCAAACGGAATAATAAAAACGCCCTAATGCAATATAGAACCATTATAAGAATTACAGGCCTACTCATGGGGCTGTTTTCTTTGTCGCTTCTGCCGCCAGCGCTGGTTGCCGTGATCTATAAAGATGGCGGAGGCACCGCCTTTCTGCAGGCCTTCTTCCTCAGCTTGTTACTCGGCTTCGTGCTCTGGTATCCCAACAGACGTCACAAGAAGGACCTGCGCACCCGCGAGGGCTTCATGCTGGTGGTGCTTTTCTGGGGCGTGTTGGGCTCCATAGGTGCCGTGCCTTTTATCTTCTCCAGTCAGCCAGACCTCTCGCTCACCGACAGCTTCTTCGAGTCCTTCTCGGCGCTCACCACTACAGGGGCGACCGTGCTGGTGGGGCTCGATAGCCTGCCCAAGGCGATCCTCTTCTATCGCCACCTATTGCAGTGGCTCGGCGGTATGGGAATCATCGTCTTGGCGGTAGCCATCCTCCCCGTGCTCGGGATTGGGGGGATGCAGCTCTACCGGGCGGAGATCCCAGGGCCGGTGAAAGACAGTAAGATGACGCCGCGAATCGCCGAGACGGCCAAGGCGCTTTGGTATATCTATCTGGCGCTGACCATCGCCTGTGCCTTCGCCTACTGGGTCGCCGGCATGGATGTGTTCGATGCCATCTGTCACTCGTTTTCTACCATCGCCATCGGCGGCTTCTCTACCCATGACGCCAGCATGGGCTACTTCGATAGCACGGCGATCAACATGGTGTGTGTGGTGTTTCTGTTGATTGCGGCGCTGAACTTCAGCCTGCACTTCGCCGCCTTTACCCGTCGCGGCATCAACCTCAAGGTCTACCTGAGAGACGCCGAGTTTAAGGCGCTTATCGTGATCCAGCTGGCGCTGACGCTGATCTGTTTCGCAACCCTCTACCATACCGGCATCTATGACAGCGCCGAGGAGACCTTCGACTTCGCACTGTTCCAGGCGGTCTCTATCTCTACCACGGCCGGTTTCGGTACCGAAAGCTTCCACATGTGGCCGCTGTTTTTGCCTATGCTGCTGATCTTCTCCAGCTTCATCGGTGGCTGCGGTGGCTCGACTGCGGGTGGCATCAAGGTGATGCGGATGATCTTGCTGTTGCTGCAGGGCTCCCGAGAACTCAAACGCCTGGTGCACCCAAGGGGCATGTTTTCCATCCGTATCAATGGCAAGGCGCTGCCGGATCGCATCATAGATGCGGTATGGGGCTTCTTCTCTGCTTACGCCCTCGTTTTTGTGGTTTGTATGTTGATCCTGATGGCGCTGGGCATGGATAATATCACCGCCTTCAGCGCGACGGCGGCCTGTTTGAATAACCTGGGGCCGGGGTTGGGTGAGGTGGCCAGTAACTATGCCAGCATTGGCGATGGCGAGAAGTGGGTGTTGGTGGTGGCCATGCTATTCGGCCGATTGGAAGTGTTTACCTTATTGGTGTTGTTTACACCGACTTTTTGGAAGAATTAATGAGTCGTACCCTAATTATCTATTCGACCGTAGACGGTCAGACGAAAGCCATCTGTGATCAGATTGCCGAGCAGTGCAAGTCGGATACCCAGCTGGTGACCATGGTCAGCCTGGAAGAGGCCCAGTCGGTCAATCTCTCCTATTTTGACAAGGTCATCATAGGGGCAAGCATTCGTTACGGCAAACACAGACCCGAGCTGTTCCAGTACGTGAATCGCCACAGAGCCGTATTAAACGGCAAGAAGAACGCCTTCTTTACCGTGAACGTGGTGGCGAGAAAGCCGGAGAAGAATACACCCGAGACTAACCCTTACATGAAGAAATTTCTGCAGCTGTCGCTGTGGCAGCCTCAGCAGCTGGGTGTCTTTGCGGGTAAGATCGATTATCCCAAGTACCGTTTCTTCGATAAGTTCATGATCCGTTTCATCATGTGGATCACTAAGGGCCCCACAGATACCTCGGGTACCTATGAATTTACCGATTGGGATAAGGTGCAGGAGTTTGCGAAAGCCTTTAGCGAGCGTTAAAGGCTTTCATCTTCGCAGGAATTAAACGCAGTAACGCTTGTAGAGAATCGAGATCACCTCGGTGACCTGCTCGTTCTTCAGTGTGTAGTAGACGATCTGTGAGCTCTTGCGGGTCGCCACCAGATCTTCGGCGCGCAGTACCGCCAGGTGTTGTGACAACGCAGACTGGCTCAGGGGCACGTTTTCATTCAGCTGTGTCACGCTCAGTTCATTGTCGAGTAGCTGGCACAAGATCATCAGTCTATAGGGATTGGCTATTGCCTTAAGCCACTTGGCTGCGCTCTGGGCATTGGTGACCATTGCATCTACATCAATATCTTTTTGCATACGGCAACTCTCTTGTACTCGATTAATTAGATTATTCTAATTGAATGGGGAAGTGAAAGCAATGATACTCAGCCAGCCTGGGTAACTCAATGGGAGCCGACCTGTGTCCTTTTAGGATTGCTCATGATTTTGTAGTTATTTTACCCCGAGTTAAATATCCAATTGGTGGTGTATTTCACAAAAACCTTAACTAAATTGTGATCCAATTTGGGGTTTCTCCCGCACTTTGCTGCAACAATGTGGCTCTCTTTTCCGATACAGATGAGTCGCTTATGGCTTCAGTACTAATTGTTTACTATTCTCGCGGTGGCCATACGGCCAAGATTGCCCAGGCGATGGCGGCGCACTTGGACGCTCAAGGGCATAGTTGCGACGCCCTGCGTATTGGCGAGTTTGAGCATATCGATTGGGAAAAATACGACTATGTTGCCGTGGGCGCCTGCGTACTCTATGGCAGCTACCATAAGTCTGTGTTCGAATTTGTCACCCGCTACCAGGCTGAGCTGGCGGCCAAGCCTAACAGCTTCTTCAGCGTCAACGTGGTGGCCCGTAACCCCGAGAAACGGATCCCCGAGAACAACAAGTATCTGCAGAAGTTTATCGAGCTCTCTCCCTGGAAGCCGAATGACGTTAAGGTGATTGCCGGCAAGGTGGACTACCCCTCCTGGCGTTGGTATGACAGGTGGATGATCCAGCTGATCATGAAGATCACCGACGGCCCAACCGATCCTAAGGCGGTGATCGATTACACCGACTGGGAAGATGTTAAGCTATATGCCGAGCACATGCTGACCCTCAAGGATTAGCCTCTACTCTCTATTCATCGCGCCCTGGCAACAGCCCTTGCCTCGGCGCGATCTTGCTTGTCACCTGGTCTGACCTCTGGTAGCCTTTGCCCTTCATTTAAGGGAGCCGGGTGAGATGAACCTCTATTTTCGTTTGTTTTGGTTGATGTTTTGGCGGGTACGTCATTGTCGTCGAATCGATTTTCTGGGCACGAGTACCATCAGCTATCGCGCCTTGCCGCTGGATTGCGACATTAACCTGCACCTGACCAACTCACGCTATCCCGCCCTGATGGATCTGGCCCGTACCTATATGCTGGCCGAGATGGGGCTGCTGAAACGCTTCTTGAAACTCAAGTGGTTGCCGATCGTCAACGCCGCCGAGTTCACCTATATTCGTGACATCAAACCCCTGTGTAAATTCGACATTCAGAGTCGAGTGGTGGGTTGGGACGAGAAATACTTCTATGTCGAGCAGCGCTTCGTCAGCGGTGACACCCTCCACTGTATCGTGCATGTGCGCGGCGTGTTCGTGAACAACCGCAAGCAGGTGCCGATTAAGGAGATGCTCAAGGAGGCGGGCTTCGATGGCCCCGAACCTTGCCTACCGCCGGAAATCGAGAAGTGGAAAGCCTTCCTCACGCTGAAGAAAGAGCGCAACCTGCCTGCTTAACTCTTTTTGGGATTAGGGTTTAGGGAATGGGGCGAAATCCGGCCTGCACCGCGATGCGGGTGAGTTCTATCTCTTCCTGTACCTGGATCCAGGCGCCTCGGGTGTTGGCCTGATTCAGGTATCTGTCGATGGGATCCAGCTGGTACAGCTTGAGGCGATTTCTGGCGTGGATCAGGCAAGGGATCAGGGCGCAGTCCGCCATGGTAAAGGCATCGCCGCAGAGCCAGTGATGCCGCTGCAACTTGTCGTTCAGCTCATCTAGTAGCAGCATGATCTCCTTCTCTAACTGCCGCACCCTAATCGGATTATCTTCTTCACGGGCTTCCATCTGTTCCAGCAGATAGAGAGGATTGTTCAGGTCGTTGTCGATGAGGCGATCGTACAGGCGCACCTGTAGGCGCTGAGAGTAATCCTGTGGCAGCAGCCGGGTGCCGGTGGCAAATTCATGGTCTATGTAGTCTATGATGATGCTGGATTCGGGCAAGAGGTCGCCGGTGCGGGTCTTGAGCAGGGGTAATTTCCCCAAGGGATACTGCTGCTTAAATTCGTTGCGGGAAAAGGGATCGCTCAGCTCTATCACCCTGGGATAGAAGTTGGCCTGTTTTTCGTAGAGGGCGATCAAGACTTTTTGGGAATATCGTGACAGGGGATGGTAGAAGAGTTCCATCAAATGTACCTCCCATTTGCCCAGAACCAATAAGCTAATATTAGTCCGAAATCCCGCATCTGGCCTGCTTTTTAGCCTGTCTTATGCTGCCGGTGTGAGTCGCTCGGTCAGCAGTTCGATAAGTGCCCTGACTCTTGGCGGGATCACCTCAAGATAGGGATGTACCAAGTAGAGGGCACCACGCCCCAGATGATAGTCGGGCAGCAGCTGTACCAGCTGACCATTGGCAAGGTGCTGGCTTATCAAGGGAGAAGGCAGTAAGGCAACGCCCAGCCCCTGCACCACCAGTCTCAGGGTTCCCTGTAGGCTGTTGCAGTTGATAAAAGGGCTAAGCTGCAGGCGGACACGCTCACCTTCGCTGTTTTCAAACTGCCAATGCCTGGGGAGCCTGTCGCCCGCCAGGCCAATCCAATGATGATGGCTGAGATTGTCCGGATGCACAGGTGCGCCATGGTGCGCAACATAGTCTGGGCTCGCTACCAGATACTCATCGAAGCGACCCAGCCTGGTCTCGTTGACACTTGGCTGACTGGCGGCGCCTATCTGAATCGCCACATCTATCTGATGCTCGGTGAGGTCCAGCTGTCTGTCCTGGATCAGCAGGGAGAGATGCACCTTGGGATAATGCTGGTGAAACGCCTTGATGATGGGGGCTATCACTCCATCGCCTAGCGCCTGGGGGACGGCGAGGGTGATGCTGCCTTGCAGCTCGGCATCTGCTGGCTGCAGAGAGGTTTCCGCCTGCTTGGCGAGTTTGAGCAGCTCGGCGCAGTAGCGGTAAAAAGACTGGCCCTCCTGGGTGAGCGACAGGCTGCGGGTGGTCCTGTTTAATAGACGCGACTGGCATCTATGCTCCAGTTTCTTTAGGTGTTGACTCACCATGGAGCGGCTAATGTTTAGCGACTCGGCGGCGCGGGTCAAGGAGCCATGCTCGACCACACTGGCAAAGACCAGCATACGATAGAGTTGTGATGCGTCCATAATTAACCTCAACGGCCTCTCACCGACCTAGGTGCAAGCCAATTGCAATCATCTTTGGTTATTGTTTACTAATGTTGTAAAAATAAACCCATATATGGGTTATTTATTGTTCATGGTAACCAATATGTCAAAGTTGGCCGGGGTCGTCTCGTGTCATTTGGCGGGTGATCGACATGGCTGAATGGCGCGTAATCTGTATTCAACAAGCATTTAAGGAGCTGCTTACACTATGGCACGATTAGAATCGTTTGACAGTATTTACCAGCGCGCCTGTGAGCGCAAAGGCGGCGAAGCAGGCTTGGCCGCTCGTCTGCCAGAGGTGTTATCTCAGGATCAGATTGCCGAGTATACGGATGCCGAGCTGCTGTCTGAACTGAGTAAGAAGGTATTTCAATCGGGATTTGTATGGCGCATCGTCGACAACAAGTGGCCGGCCTACGAGGCGGCCTTCTTCAACTTCGAGCCCCACAAGATCTTGATGCTATCGCCTGAGCAGATCCAGCAGCGTGCCAGCGACCCCGAGTTGATTCGCCACCTGAAGAAGACCATGGCGATATATGATAACGCCCTGATGGTGCATGATATTAAGCTCGCACACGGCAGCTTTGCCAAATTTATTGCTCAGTGGCCCAGCGATAATATCATAGGGCTCTGGGGCGAGCTGAAATGCCTGGGCTGCCGCCTGGGTGGCAATACCGGCCCCTATTTTCTGCGCACCATAGGCAAAGATACCTTTCTGCTGACCGAAGATATCAAGGGATATTTTCAGGCTCACAAACTGATCGATGCCGGTTTTACCTCTAAACGTGGTTTGACTCAGGTGCAGGAGGTATTTAATGAGTGGCAGGGGCAGTCGGGCCGCTCTCTGGCGGAGATCAGCCGTATCCTCGCCTGTGGCGTGGGTGATAACCGGATATAACCTAGCTCCGTCTAAATACCTAGGATAAGTATTCTGGCCTCCTTGGAAGGGGGGGAATGCCAAAAAATGTCTGGAACATCAGAGGCCATGGACACCGGGAATATCTTTGGCCTTGTACAAATCCCCTCTATGTCCATCCATGGACACCGGGGATAAATATATCCCTATATAAATTCCCTCCATGCTCACTGACCTTCATGGATGAAGGAAATGCCATTTGATGCCGGGAACATCAAAGGCCATGGACACCGGGGATATTTTTGGGCATGTACAAATCCCCTCTATGCTCATCCCTGAGCACCGGGGATAAGTATATCCCTATACAAAAAAGCCAGCCCGAGGGCTGGCAAAGACGTGCAGAGATTGGAAACTGCTGTGCTTAGAAACTCTTGCTGACGCCGATAACGACTCGGTCATCAAAAATCTTGGTTTGTGTACCGTAAACCTTGTGGCTCTCATCCACTGTGCTGCCGTGGTATCTGAGATCGAAACTCAGGCCGGCAAAGGTTTTGCTGACACCCAGGTTCCAGTGGCCCCAGCCTTCGGCGCCGTTACCATCCAGATCCTGATAGCCGACGCTGGCAGACAAGTTAATGCCATTGTCGAACTGGTAGCTTGGATGGATGGCGTAGTTCACGCCTTGCCAGCCATCGACACCAAACCAGTCATCGACGGTCGGGGTCACTTCCAGTTGTAGGTTAGTGCGGCCGAACTGCTTACCCACCTTGAGCCATAACTCTGTGTAGTTAGAGTATGAGGCGCCCGGGTAGAGGTAGGAGAAGAGCATGACATCATAGGTGATACCAGAATCGCCGAAGGTGCCCGCCTTACCAATGTAGGGGGCGGTGACGATTTCAAGGTTTGGATCGGCAAACTTGATGTTGGAGGCATACACACCGCCGTACCACCCTTGATCATTTCCCCACCCCAGCGTGCCTTGCACGACAGGGATGTCGCCATCCATGGTTTCTGACTCACCACGAAAGACATAATCTGAGGCAAAGGTCAGCTTGCCTGTGATATTGCCGCCTAAGACTTGGGTGTCTTGCGCTTCGGCCATGACGCCGCTTGCGGCTAACAGGCTGCCAAGGAGTATCGAGCATTTTAACTGGGTTAAGGTCTTCATCATCTTCATCTCATCTAGCTGTTGTTTGGCTGATGAGGCGACTATAGGCGCAAGATGTGAATGGCCTTATCGGCACAGATGAACTGATCAAATAAAGATGTGAACAATTATGAATAGGTCTGAATTAACCCCATGTTTCATATGGTGTTAGTTTTCATCATGCCTGGATGACAGCGATCACATTTTAGACACAAAAAACGCTAAAACAGGGTGAAAACACGCAATTTTTAACTGTTTTTTAACAAGAAAACATGATTAAAAATAAAAATTTGCATTAACTTACAATATCTCCGCCCACATCTTCTTGTTGACCTTGGCTAGGTGTGAGATAAATAGTTTCTAAATCTTTTTTTAATTTTGCTTCCTCAAGATACCCCATAGCGCCTTACCCGTGCATGGGTGTTTTTTGTTGCGGCTTTGATTAGGAGTTCTCATGCGGCAAATAGTAAAAATTGCCTCGTTAGTTAGTGTGGCGTTATGGATAACAGGTTGTGGCCAGGACGAGAACCAAGGTCATTCGGCAGCAGCCCCAAGAAGCATGGAGGTTGGGGTGGTTCAGGTTGTCGAGCAGCCCCAGGCTATTCAGGTTGAGCTACCGGGTCGCAGCAAGGCATATCTTGAGGCCGAGGTACGTCCTCAGGTGTCGGGTATCATCACCGAACGCGGCTTCGTCGAGGGTGGCGAGGTAACCGAAGGCCAATCTCTCTATCAGATCGATTCGTCGACCTATAAGGCGGCGCTGGTCAGTGCCGAGGCCGATCTGGCCCGTGCCAATGCCAGCCTGGTATCTGCCAAGGCCAAGGCTGCCAGATATAAGGCTTTGATCAAGACTGATGCCATCAGCCAACAAGATTTCGACGAGGCTGATGCCCTTTACAAAGAGGCGTTGGCTAATGTGACTGTGGCCAAGGCGGCGATTAACACGGCTAAGATCAACCTGGAATACACTCAGGTGAAGGCGCCTATCTCGGGCCGTATCGGTAAGTCTTCCGTGACTGCTGGTGCCCTGGTGACCGCGAATCAGAGCGCCGCACTGGCGACGATTCAACAGCTGGATCCTATCAACGTCGATATCGCCCAATCCAGTGCTCAGCTGCTACGTCTCAAGGCCAAGCTTAAGCAGGGACAACTGCAGGCGGCTGATAATGCCGATGTACGTCTGATCCTGGAAGATGGCACGGAATATGAGCACATGGGGTCTCTCAGATTCGCCGAGGTGAGTGTCGATGAAAACACTGGCTCGGTAACCCTAAGGGCAGAATTCCCTAACCCGGATGGCGTCTTGCTACCTGGCATGTATGTGCGTGCCGTATTGAACGCGGGTACAGATCCTAAGGCGATTTTGGTGCCGCAGAAGGCGGTTACCCGTAATACCAAGGGTCAGGCCGTTGCCATGGTGATTGGCGCCGAGAGCAAGGTCGAGCCAAGAGTCGTGACGACCGCCGAGGTGATCGATCATCAGTGGCGCATCACCAGCGGCTTGAAGGCTGGCGATCAGCTGATTGTCGAGGGATTACAGAAGATACGTCCGGGCGCCCCTGTGGTGGGTAAACCACTCAGCGAGATGCAATCAGACAAGCAACCACAGAAGTAAGGTAAAGTTATGGCTCGTTTTTTCATCGATCGCCCTATCTTTGCCTGGGTGATTGCAATTATTGTTATGTTGGCCGGGGTGCTCTCTATCATGAAGCTTCCCGTGTCGCAGTACCCGAGTATTGCGCCGCCGACCGTGGTGATTAACGCCATCTATCCGGGTGCGTCTGCCAAGACCATGGAAGACACTGTGACCCAGGTGATCGAGCAGCGCATGACGGGTATCGACCATCTGCGTTACATCTCGTCCACCAGTGACAGCTTTGGTAACGCGCAGATCACCCTGACGTTCAATGCCGAGGCCGATCCCGATATCGCCCAGGTTCAGGTGCAGAACAAGCTGCAGCTGGCGATGCCGCTGCTACCGCAAGAGGTGCAGGCACAAGGGGTTAAGGTCAACAAATCCAGCTCGGGTTTCTTGATGGTACTGGGCTTCGTGTCTCAGGATGGCTCGCTGGAGAAGAATGATATCTCCGACTATGTGGGCTCTAACATCTTAGACCCTATGAGTCGTGTGCCTGGTGTGGGTGAGATCCAGCTGTTCGGTGCCCAGTACGCCATGCGTATATGGCTAGACCCGCTCAAGCTGACGCAATACAACCTCACCAGCCTGGACATCATGGCCTCGATTCGTGAGCAGAATGCTCAGGTGTCTGCGGGTCAGTTGGGTGGTGCGCCCTCTATTGCGGGTCAGGAACTCAACGCCACGGTAACGGCTCAGAGTCGTCTACAGACGGCCGAAGAGTTTAGAAAGATCATCATCAAGTCCGATCCGTCGGGCGCCAAGGTCTATCTGGAAGATGTGGCCCGAGTCGAACTGGGTTCGGAAAGCTATTCGGTAGAGTCCTTCTATAACGGCCGTCCGGCTGCCGGTCTGGCGATCAAGCTGGCCACTGGGGCTAATGCCCTGGCGACCGCCGAGCGCGTGCGTGAGAAGGTCGATGAGATGAAGCCTTTCTTCCCGCAAGGGCTGGAAGTGGTTTATCCCTATGACACCACCCCCTTCGTTGAGAAATCGATCGAGGGCGTAGTGCATACCCTGCTGGAAGCCGTGGTACTGGTATTCGTGATCATGTATCTCTTCCTGCAGAACTTCCGTGCGACCCTGATCCCGACCATCGCGGTACCTGTGGTACTGCTGGGGACCTTCGCCATCCTGTCGGCTACCGGCTTCTCGATCAACACCCTGACCATGTTCGCCATGGTATTGGCCATCGGTCTGCTGGTGGATGACGCCATCGTGGTGGTAGAGAACGTCGAGCGTGTGATGTCCGAAGACGGCTTGAGCCCGATAGAGGCCACTAAGAAGTCGATGGATCAGATCACCGGCGCCCTGGTGGGTATCGGTCTGACCCTGTCGGCGGTATTCGTGCCTATGGCATTCATGTCGGGTTCGACCGGTGTGATCTATCGTCAGTTCTCCGTGACTATCGTATCGGCGATGGCGCTTTCTGTGCTGGTGGCGATCATCCTGACGCCGGCCCTGTGTGCCACCATGCTGAAGCCGATTGCCAAGGGCCACCATGCGGTCGAGACGGGTTTCTTCGGTTGGTTTAACCGCACCTTCGACAAGATGACCTCGCGTTACGAGGCTGGCGTGGCGGCGATGATCAAGCGCGCCGGTCGCGTCATGTTGATCTACGTGGCCCTGACGGTTGCCGTGGGTTGGATCTTCATGCGCATGCCGACCGCCTTCTTACCGGACGAAGACCAGGGTATCTTGTTTACTCAGGCTATTCTGCCGACCAACTCGACCCAAGAGACGACCAAGAAGGTGATGAGCAAGATCTCCGACTTCTATCTCAACGAGACGGGCGACAGCGTCAAGTCGGTATTTAGCGTATCAGGCTTCAGCTTCGCCGGTAGTGGTCAAAACATGGGTCTGGCCTTCGTTGGCATGAAAGACTGGTCTGAGCGTACCGGTCCGGGTCAAGACGTTAAGTCGGTCGCCGGACGTGCCATGGGCATGTTCATGCAGATGAAGGAAGCCTTCGTGTTTGCCTTCGTACCGCCTGCGGTGATCGAGCTGGGTACGGCAAACGGTTTCGATTTCTATCTGCAAGACAGAAATGGCCAAGGCCATGAGAAGCTGCTCGAGGCCCGTAACATGCTGCTGGGCATGGCGTCGCAGAATCCTAATCTGGTGGGTGTGCGTCCAAACGGTCAGGAAGATGCGCCTATGTATCGCATCCATATCGACCACGCCAAGCTTCGCGCCCTGAGTATCGATATCGACGCGGTTAACAGCGTGCTGGGGACTGCCTGGGGTGGTAGCTATGTGAACGACTTCATCGACCGTGGTCGTGTGAAGAAGGTCTACGTACAGGGCGATGCCCAGTACCGTATGCAGCCGGAAGACCTCGATACCTGGTATGTACGTAACAGCCAGGGTGAGATGGTGCCTTTCTCGGCCTTTGCCACAGGTACCTGGGAATATGGTTCGCCGCGTCTAGAGCGTTTCAACGGTCTGCCTGCGATGAACATCCAGGGCGGTACGGCACAAGGTTATAGTACGGGTGCGGCCATGGCCGACATCGAGGCCATGGTAGCCAAGTTACCGCCAGGATTCGGCGTCGAGTGGAACGGCCTGTCATACGAGGAACGTCTCTCGGGTAACCAGGCGCCGGCGCTTTATGCCCTGTCTATCATGGTGGTCTTCCTGGTATTGGCGGCCCTGTATGAGAGCTGGTCTGTGCCGTTCGCGGTGATCTTGGTAGTGCCATTGGGGATCATCGGTGCCTTGCTGGCGATGAATGGTCGTGGCCTGCCTAACGACGTGTTCTTCCAGGTGGGTCTGTTGACTACCGTAGGTCTGGCGACCAAGAACGCCATCCTGATCGTCGAATTCGCCAAAGAGTTCTACGAGAAGGGCGCGGGTCTGGTGGAAGCGACCCTGCACGCGGTGCGTGTGCGTCTGCGTCCTATCTTGATGACCTCGTTGGCCTTCGGTCTGGGTGTTGTACCCCTGGCCATCAGCTCGGGCGTTGGCTCGGGTAGCCAGAATGCAATCGGTACCGGCGTATTGGGCGGCATGATGAGTTCGACCTTCCTGGGGATCTTCTTTATCCCTATCTTCTTCGTGATCGTCGAGCGTATCTTCAGCAAGCGCGAGAAGAAGGGCGCCGCAACTCAGGCTGCCGATTCGACACCACAAGAATAGGCATTAGCCATTTCGTCAAAAAGCCCGGTATTGACCGGGCTTTTTATTGCCTTAGGGGCTGTTGGCCGTTCAGGTTTAATTTTTGTTCAATCTAAATGGGTTTTGCTCAAGGCACCTGTTGTGCCGCATAGTTATTCTGTGCAAATAAGTCCTTAACGTATTGCACTTGCTGGCTATTTATTGAAAGATAATCGGCTAATAATAAGCCGTTAGGTAACTTAAGATGTCCCTATATTCTCGCGCTACGCTCCTCTGTCTCGCCGCCTTCGGCGCATCCGCCATGGCGGAGACCAGCGGCCCTCAACCGGCCCAAATCTCGTTAAATAAGACTTATATCAATGATGCCATCTTGCCGCCGAGCATCACCTGGCACGGCGCCAGCGAAGCCTTGCTGCGCGCTGCCGATGACCCTTGGGCGACGCCCTTCGAGCAGGGCGGTCTCAAGTCCAGCCCCAGCTATGACGACACCTTCGCCTGGCTGGATAAGCTGCTCGCCACCTGCGACAAGCTCCGCAAGGTTTCCTTGGGTAAGAGTCCTCAGGGGCGAGATATCTGGATGATAGTGGCGAGCCAGGAGGGCGCGGCGACGCCGGATGCATTGCAGGCCAACGGCAAGCCAACGCTCTTGGTACAGGCGGGTATCCACTCGGGCGAGATAGATGGCAAGGATGCGGGCAAGATGTTGCTGCGCGACATGGTGATGGGAGACAAGCAGGCGCTGTTAACCGGTGCGAACCTCCTCTTCGTGCCCATCTTCAGTGTCGATGCCCACGAGCGCAGCGGCCAGTTCAACAGGGTCAATCAGAGGGGCCCGGTGGAGATGGGGTGGCGCACCACGGCCAATAATCTCAACCTTAATCGCGACTATGCCAAGGCCGATACCCTGGAGATGCAGCACATGTTGGCGGCGATTAATCGCTGGCAGCCGGATCTCTATATCGACGTGCATGTCACCGACGGCATAGATTATCAGTATGATGTCACCTTCGGCTATAACCTGGCCCAGGGGCTGAGTCCCGCCAGCTATCGCTGGCTTAACGACAAGTATCGTCCCAAAATCGAGCAGGCGCTCAGCGCCCAGGGACATGTGCCCGGCCCCTTGGTATTTGCCATCGATAATCGCGACTTGAGCCAGGGGCTCTCCCTGTGGAACGCCAGCCCACGCTACTCTAACGGTTATGGCGATGCCCGCCATCTGCCAACAATATTGATCGAGAACCACAGCCTCAAGCCCTTCAAGCAGAGGGTGCTTGGCACCTATGTGATGCTGGCCTCGACCCTGGAGGTGCTGGGCGAGCAGGGCACGGCGCTGCGCAGCGCCATCAAGCAGGACAGTTATCGCTACAGCGACCGCATCACACTGACCTGGCAGTCGGAGAACCAGCCTAAGGGATGGGACTTCAAGGGGATAGACTATCGCCTGGAGCAGAGCCCCATCAGCGGCGAGACGGTCGTGCGCTGGACCGGCGAGCCTAAGCTGTACCAGAACCTTCCCGTGATAGGTAAGACACGCGCAGACATTAAGGTGAATCGTCCCAAGGCTTACTATATTCCGCCTCAGTGGCAGGAGGTGATCGAGCGTCTGAGCATTCATGGCATACGCATGACGCGTCTGGAGCAGCCTAAGACCTTGACCCTGACGCAATATCGATTCGGAGAGCCAGTGTTCGACGCCAAGGATTACGAGGGACGCCAGCGGGTATCCGCTCCTGTGTCGAGCCATAAGGCTAAGGTGGCGCTGCCGGCGGGCACGGTGAAGATCTGCACACAGCAACCCCTCGGCGATCTGGCTATCCTCTTGCTGGAGCCACAGTCACCCGACTCGCTGCTGCAGTGGGGCTTCTTCAATCCTGTCTTTACCCGCACCGAATATATCGAGCACTACGCGGTAGAGCCGCTGGCGGTCAAGATGCTCAAGGAGGACGCGTCCCTGGCGGCCGAGTTTGAGGCGGCGCTCAAGGATCCTGAATTTGCCAAGGATGCCGAGGCGAGACTGCGCTGGTTCTACGAGCGTAGCCCCTATTTTGATAAGCAGTACAGGGTCTATCCCGTGCTCAGAGACTAAACAAAAAAGCAGGCCAGGCCTGCTTTTTTTATGTCGGTTTATTCATCCCTAGTTGAAGGATTACTCAGGTTTACGGGCCGACAGGCTGTAGACCATGGGGATCGGCTTGCCCTGATGTAGCTGATAATACCTGGGCCTGTCACTTGAGAGCCCAAGGCTCTCGCCCGTCACCAGATTATCGAAGGCATCATAGGGGCTGAAGGGATACTCCTGAATCGCATCGATCTTGAGTCCGGCTTGGATGAGCGCCCCTATCACATCGGCCAGGGAGTGGGGCCAGGTCACCATGGTGTGTTTGGTGTCACTGGCGTTTTCCGTATAGGTGCCTTCCTCCTCGACATCGGGCTCTTGCTGGGCAAAATAACTGTAACCCTCCATCATTGCCTGCACGGGATGAAACTCCACCATATAAAACTCACCACCGGGCAGCAGCGATTCATAAATCAACTCTGCCCAAGGGATTAAATCTGGCAGCCAGCAGAGGGCGCCATAGGAGGTGTAGACCATATCGAATTGCTGCTGCAGCTGCGCGCCCGCCTGATAGAGATCGCTGCAGATAAAGTCGGCCTTAAGGCCGCAGGCCTCGGCCAGTCGCCTGGCATGATGGATGGCGGTGTCGGAGAGATCCACGCCAGTAACCTCGGCGCCCAGGCGAGCCAGGGAGAGGGTGTCCAGGCCGAAATGGCATTGCAGGTGCAGTAGGCTTTTTCCCTTTACCTCAAGGTCTGTTAGCTCTATCTCCTGCAGCGAGCTGTTGCCGGCGAGAAAGCCATCCACATCGTAGAAGCTGGAGTCCAGGTGTTCTAGGGTCCTGTGATTCCAGGCCGTTCGATTTAGGGTCAGATAATCCACTGCGCGTCTCATAAGTTGATGAAGTATTTCACTAAATAGTAACTAATCCTACGAATCGGGTGGTGGCATCACCATCCAAAAATCGGTTAAGCAAGATAATAACATAGCAAAAACAATTAGATAACTTGTTGGCATGTTATCTGCTTAGTTGGGCTATCTAAGCCGCCCCATCGAGGCGGTTCAAATGACTTTAACAGAGATTAAGGAAGGTGTTTATGTTGGCTCGTGTAATGACTATAGCGACGGTACTGGTATTTGGCCTCACTGGTTGCATAGTAAATGTGAACAGTGCGGGAAGGGACGATTTCGACTATCACAAGCAGACGCAGCTGACGCTGGATGCTCAGTCGCTGGAGACACTGGTTGCCGATACCGGCGCCGGTAGCCTGAAGATAGTGGGCGACGCCTCGGTTGAGAAGATCACCCTGGATGCCGACATTTATGGTTTTGATGGCGCCGAGCCCGAACTGACACTCACCCGCAGCGGCAACAAGGCCAAGCTGGTCGCCAACTTCGATGCCTTTCACCGCGCCAGCTTCTCAAACGGTAAGTCGCCCTACATAGATCTGTTGGTGAAGGTGCCAGCTGGAATCAAACTGGATATCCATGACGGCTCAGGCAGCATTGTCATTCGCGGCGTGCAGGCGGATATGGAGATCGAAGACGGCTCGGGTGCTATCGAGATAGATGGCGGCCAAAAGCTCATCATAGATGACGGCTCGGGCAGCATTACCCTCACCAATGTGGCGGGCGATATCCAGGTTAAGGATGGCTCAGGCAGCCTGACCATAGCCTCGGTACAAGGAGATGTGGAGATAGACGACGGCTCGGGTGCCATAGAGGTTAGAGGCGTTCAGGGTAAGGTCACCATAGACGATGGCTCTGGCGGCATCCGTGTGGTGGACACTCAGGGGCTTCACATCATAGACGCGGGCTCAGGTAGCCTTAGCTTCGACAATATTCAGGGCCAGGTCAGCATAGACTAAGGCCAGGACTTCCCGGCGCAGAGGCTAATCTCGGGGTCACACGAACCTAGGGATTAGCCGATGCCCACCCCATTAAGACTCTAAAAGGCTTAGGCTCTGACCCACTTACGCGGGACGAGCGGCTGGCGAGACTGTAGGTATTGGCGAAGCACCAGCACGCCGGCCAGCAGCAGGAGTCCCCAACGAAGGCCTATGATCTGCCAGGCCATCTGGGAAGAGGTCTCCTTGTACTGGCACACCACCAGCGTTAGCAGCAAGATGCTCACCAGGATTTTCCAGTGCCTTGGCGACAGACGCACCAGGGGAACATAGGAGGCGACATAGGCGCAGCTAAGCCCCAACAGGGCGCCCGCCAGCGTGTCTACCGGCCAATGGGCGCCGACCAGGATGCGTGACAGTGCCACCATGGCCGCCCCCATCAACAGGGCCCATTTACTCTTCTTATCCTGCATCACCATCAGCAAGGTGCCGGCGAACAGGAAGGCACTGGTGCTATGGCCAGAGGGAAAGCTGTGGTGCAGACGTGTCTCGCCGACGATATAGAGAAAATCCAGGGTTGCCGCCGGTCTGGGGGCATCGAAATACTGTTTTAGCAGCGGGACCAAGATCATCGACAGCAGGCTGGCGGTCAGTACCCGCGGCATCAGCTCGGGGCGACGCAGCAGACAGATGAGTACGATAGTGCCTAGGGTGCTGCCGTGGCCGAGATCGGTTATCCCCAGCTGTAGCCACTGTGGCAGGCTAGGCGAGAGGCCGTTGATGGCGCGAAAGAGGCTCAGGTTGAGATTTTGATTCAGGCAGAGCAGCGCCAGCATGCTGACCAGCAGGATCAGGGCGCCGTAGCGGCTGCGATCTGTGGTCATCGTCAGGGCGGTTTCTCTGGTGGTCTGAGCCTGGGTCAGTCTGAACATGGCGCACCTCTTCATCTTAGGAGCCTCCAGTGTAGGCACCTAAGTGTGAAGAAAGCGTGAATGTTGGTGAAAGTCTTACGCCTTTTGGGCAGTTAACCTTGAAACGCCAGCCAACGTCTTACCCTGTGCATGGCGCCATATTCGCGCCAGATCAACAGGGCGGCCGTGGCAATTAGGCCCCATCTGAGCATGAGGATCGGCCAGACATGATCTTTGTCGAAACTCTTATCCAGCTCGCTCACCACCAACACACACCAAAGGAAGGCCAAGATGAGCGCCTTGTGGAACTGGGTGAGCTTGACCAGGGGGCAATGGGCCGCCGCATAGGCGCAGAAGAGTCCGACGAAGGCACCCATTATCACGTCCTCTGGCCAGTGCGCGCCGACGATGATGCGAGACAGTCCCACCAGGCTGGCGAAAGCGATTGCCAGGCATTTAACCTGGGTCTGCCGATAGGCGAAGAAGAGGGTGCCGGCAAACAGGAAGGCGGTGGCGGTATGGCCCGAAGGAAAACTGTGTTTCAGGCGGATCTCACCGACGATATTCAGTGTCTCTAATATTACTGCCGGACGAGGCGCATCGAAGGTCTGCTTCAGCAAGGGCACCAAGATCAGCGACAGCACGCTGGCGATGACGACCCTGAGCAGAAGCTCCGGCCGTTTCACCAGACAGCAGAGAGTGATCACCCCGAGGGTGATGCCATCGCCTAAGTCTGTGATCAGCAGGAGGAGATCGGCTGGGGCGTAGGCCGCAATGCCGTTAAAGAATCGAAATAGGGATAGATTGACTGCCGAGTTCAACACCAAGAGGTGCAGACAGAGCAGAAACAAGAGTAATCCAATAAAGCCGCGTCCCTGGTACTTGTCTTGCGCAGGCATTCCCATTGCCTTTGCTTGTTGTTGTAAATTCATAGTCTTTCCACATAAACGCGCCCGCCTAAGATAGTGGTTTGTTATGGGTAAGTAAAGACGTTTAACCTGAGGTAAATCTGTGGTTTACATCTTGTTGAGCCGGGCCGGTCTGGTTTGTTCTGGCCTTAGCATATGATTTACGGCTGCTTTCCCCTGTAATTTTTAGGGGCATTTGCCATTTGCATCAAAGTGTATTAGGGCGACTTTTTGCGTTTTTGTGAGCCTTTTCACGGCGATCTCCCGCTTCAGGGCATCCGAGCGGCTGCCGATCCGCTCGCGATAGACCAAGGTCAGTGGCCCCTTGCCCCTGAGGTATTTGGCCGTCTTGGGGCCATTGTCGCTATGTTCCTTGAAGCGGCGGTCGATATCTGTGGTGATCCCAGTATAGAGGTGACCGTTGGCGCAGCGGATCATGTAGAGGCTCCAGGTGGTGCTAGCTAACTTCTCCTGGGTCATCTTAGGCGAGCCCCAGCAGGCCGAGGAAGAAGGCGTACTCTTCGGCCGTGTCCTCAAAGTGGCGATAACGGCCGCTCTTGCCGCCATGACCCGCCTCCATGTCGATATGAAACAGCAACAGGTGCTCGTCTTGTTTATATTCTCTGAGTTTCGCCACCCACTTGGCGGGCTCGAAGTATTGCACCTGAGAGTCGTGCAGGCCTGTGGTGACCAGCAGGTGCGGGTAGACCTGACGGCTGATGTTGTCGTAGGGCGAATAGCTCAGCATGTATTGATAAGCCTCGGCCTGATTCGGGTTACCCCACTCATCATACTCGTTGGTGGTCAGGGGCAGCGACTCGTCGAGCATGGTGGTGACGATATCGACGAAGGGCACGTGGGCCGCCACGGCCAGATAATGTTGCGGCGCCTGATTGATCACCGCGCCCATCAGGAGGCCACCTGCGCTGCCGCCACTGGCAACCACCTTATCCCGGTCGCAGTAGCCTAGCTCCACCAGGGCTAGGGTGACGTCGATAAAGTCGTTGAAACTGTTCTGTTTGTGCATCAGGCGGCCGGCGTCGTACCAAGGGCGCCCCAACATCTCGCCACCCCGCACGTGGGCGACGGCGTAGACGACGCCGCGATCCAACAGGCTGAGGATGGCGCTGTCGAAGTCAGGTTCTATGGTGTAGCCGTAGGCGCCATAGCCATATTGATACAAGGGGTTACTGCCGTCCTGGCGGAACTTGTCCTTGCGATACACCAGGGTCACGGGCACCTTGGCGCCGTCTCTGGCGTCGATGAAGAGCCGCTCTGTCTGGTAGTGTTGGCTATCGAAGCCGCCGAGTACTCGCTCCTGTTTCAGCAGGCGTCTCGGGCTGGCCTGGGTGAGATCCACCAAGTAGATGGATTCGGGCGTCGATGGGCTGGCATAGTAGATGCGCAGATGATGGCTATCCTGAACCGGGTTAACATCAAGACCCACCACGTAGGCGGCATCGTCGAAATCGAGTTCATATTCCGGGGCGTCGTTGAGGGGCTGGATGCGGATCTGACTCAGCCCCTGCTGGCGATACTGCACCACAAGATAGTCTTTTAACACCAGCAGATCCTCCAGGCGGCGCGACTCATCTGCGGGGATGACCTCCTGCCAGCTATGCTTATCGGCGAAGCTCGACTCTGTGGCCTTCATCAGACGAAAGTTTACCGCCTGCCAGTTGGTGAGTATGTAATACTCCTCACCGCGTTTAGCCACCGAGTATTCGTGTCCCGGCTCCCGCGGAAGCAGTGGCTTAAAGCATGCCTCTGGTTGGTTGGCATCTAAGATGGACACCTCGCTGGTGAGCGTACTCTCGTGGGTGAGCAGGATGCGCGATTCATCCAGGCTCTTGCTGATCGACAGGTAGAAGCTGTCGTCCGCCTCCTGATACACCAGGCGGTCATTGGCCTGGGGATCACCCAAGCGGTGGCAATAGACGCGATTGCCCAGTAGGGTTTGAGGATCCTTGGCAATATAGAAGATGTGTTGGTTATCCTTGGCCCAGACGATCTCGCCATCCGTGTCGCTAAGGCTGTCGCTGAGCCATTCACCCGTGTCCAGGCGCTTGATGCTGATGCGATAGAGGCGCCGACTTAGGGTATCTTCGCTGATGGCCAGCAGCGTCTCGTCTGGGCTAACGCTCAGCCCGCCCAGACTGTAAAATTCCTTACCCTGGGCGCGCGCGTTGGCATCGAGCAGTAGCTGCTCCTCACCCTCCAGCTCGCGTTTGCGGCCAAACAGCGGGTACTCCTGCTCTCCCTGATAGCGCTTGTAGTACCAATGTTGGTGCCAGCGATAGGGGACGCTCGACTCATCCTTGTCGACTCGGCCGATAAGCTCCTGAAACAACGTCTGCTGCAGTGACTCGAAGGGGACAAAACAGGCCTTGTGGTAGGCGTTTTCCGCCTCCAGATGAGCCAGCACCTCGGGGGATTGGCGCTCGTCATCTCTCAACCAATGGTAGTCATCGATACGATCATTGCCGTGATGCTTGAGGTGGTGGGCTTGTTTGCGTGCGACCGGGGGGGTTATCCCTGACATTGGAGTGACCTTATTCTGAGTCGAAAGTGAGCGGGTACTGGAGCAAGAGCTTAGGTGATCTGGCTTATATTTGTCACCCCTAGCGCTTGTACTTTGAAGGTTTTAAGCGCACCATAGCGGCGCTTTCCATCAAAGGAGAGTACATTCTCAGGGCGGGGTGAGACTCCCCACCGGCGGTAATCATCCTATGGGATGTCAGCCCGCGAGCGCCTATTTGCATCTAGGTATTAGTGTGCAACTAGGGTCAGCAGATCTGGTGAAGTGTGCAACAAGCCATCTATTCCAGAGCCGACGGTAATGAGCACCTAGTGCACTAAGTCCGGATGAAAGAGAATATAAGATAGCGTGACCGCGAGAAGATGAGGCTAGCCTCATGCTTTTCTCGTGCCTGCACACCTCTTATTCGGCGAGCCTGGATATCTTTTCTAAAGAGACTCTAAGGCGCGTCATTTTCTGCATGCCCTGATTCTGGAAAAACCATTTTATTAGTCTTACTAAGGATTTAACCATGAATCAGTCTCTACTTTCTCCCTTTGGCGATGCCATCACTCGCGTCGAAGCCGCCCTCACCGCGCTTAGAGCCGGTCAAGGCGTGCTGGTGGTCGACGATGAAGATCGCGAAAACGAAGGGGACCTTATCTATAGCGCGGAACACCTGACCCAAGAACAGATGGCGCTGCTGATCCGCGAATGTAGCGGTATCGTCTGTCTCTGCCTCACCGACGAGCGGGTGAAACAGCTGGAGTTACCGCCCATGGTGGCAGACAACTCCAGCCAATACGGCACCGCCTTTACCGTGAGTATCGAAGCTAAGGTGGGAGTGACCACAGGTGTGTCGGCGGCCGACCGCGTGACCACCATCAAGGCTGCCATCGCCGATGATGCCAAGCCAAGTGACCTGGCCCGTCCCGGCCATGTTTATCCGCTACGGGCGCAGCCCGGTGGCGTGCTAACACGTCGCGGCCATACCGAGGGCACCATAGATCTGATGAAGCTGGCGGGACTCAAGCCGGCGGGCGTGCTGTGTGAGGTGACCAATGTCGACGGCACAATGGCGCGTCTACCGGAGATCATCGCCTTCGGCGAGCAGCATAAGATGCCTGTGCTCACCATCGAAGATATCGTCTGCTATCGCAAGTCATTGCTGGAAAAGGCGAGCTAACCCAAACGCGTTAGCGCAAATCTGTTAACTCATACGAGTTAATTGATTTGTAATATTTAACTAAACAATTAACCTTAAAGTTGCTATTTGTTTAGTTTTATCCGATAAAAAGGCCGATCTCATCGGCCTTTTTTATGTCAATCCCTGTGCCAGCCTCGCTCTGCTTGTGCCGAACGCCTTCCTGCAAAATCTTCTCGTCAATTTAAATGTTAATAAAAAATAAAGGCTTATCTAATAGTTCACCATTGAAGCGTTAATTTCGTGACCTAGATTAGACTTTGGTGAAATAGGTATGACGGCGGGGGTTAGGCTATGTTACTACTCTCAGACCCTAAATTCCTCGCGTCTGCTTTTGTGATAATCGAGCAAGGAGCGCTTAAGATGTCATCTATGCTGAACCGGTATAGTCTGAGCCAGAAATTAATCTTGCTGGCGACTATCCCCATGTTGCTGCTGCTGATCTTCGGCAGCTTGCGCATGCTCGATCTGATCGAGCGCCAGCAGACGGCTCAGCGCAATGCCCTGGGGGTGATGATCACTGAGCAGACCCAGAAGCTCATCTTCGCCCTGCAGAACGAGCGAGGCCTGTCGGCCGGTTTTGTCGCCAGCCAGGGTAATCGATTCGAGCGGCGGCTACAGACCCAGCGGCGCCAGACAGACAAGGCATTGCAGGAGCTGTTGGATGCCCCCAATATCGCTAACCTGCATCTCTCCCTCAGCGAGATAGACAGGCCCAGCGTCAACCTGCAACAGAGTGTCGACACCATTCATGCCCTGGGCGCCCGCCTCAAGCAGGTGCGCCGCGGGATAGATAGTCGCGCTGAGGGAAGCGGCTTTAACTTCTACAGCGAGTTTACTCAGCACCTCTTAGTGCTTATCTCCCAGATCCAGTCCCAGGTGCAAAACACCCTGCTCGCCAAGGCCTATAACGACCTTATCCACATGCTCAAGCTACAGGAGCTGGCGGGCAAAGATCGCGACCTGCTCAATCGTCTGCTGGCCGCCGACAGCCTAGATCATCAGGCCTATCTCGCCCAATACTCGATGCAGGATGAGCTGCTGGACGCCTTTCACGAAATGCTCTCGACCACTTCCCCGGCGGATCTTGCCCTGATCAAGGAGACCCTAGATAACGAGGCGACCCAGGAGCTGCTGCTGATGAAAGGGCGGGTGAAGGCGCAGGTGAATCTTATTCTGCTGGCCAATCGCCTCAGGGAGCGGCTGGGGTATGGCGGCTTGATCGATCACTATCAGGATTACCTGCTCTCGGGCGAAGAGACCAACATCATGCTGTTCGAAGAGGACTGCCTGGCCATACAGGGGCTTTTGCAACAGGCCCAGAAGCTGCCCCATGTGACCTCACCACAGCGCGAGGCGCTAGCCCAGATAGATAATACCGTGGAGCAGTATCGTCAGGCGGTGGATGTCCAGCACCAGCACAGGCTATCCGGTCATGCCGGACCCTTGCCGCAAGAGGAGCGCTCAGTCATAGCCGATCAGGCCATGTTAGAGGCCCTGTCTCAGCTGCAACACCAACATCCAGCGGTGGCCAGCGAGGCCTGGTGGGGGCTGGCCACTGAGGCCCTGGGGCAGATGAATCAGGCGAGCCTGACCCTGAGCAATAACATAGCTAACTTGGTACAACGTCAGGGGCGCGAGGCGCTCAGCTTCCTGGTGTTAGGCATCATGGCGGCCATGTGCAACTTTCTGTTTTTGATCGTATTGGGTCGTCTCATAGTCAATAACCTGGTGACCCGCATCGGTACCATAGCCTCCCTGATGCAGCGCATGGCCCAGAATACTCAGCTGCAGTTGTCTGTGCCGGTGGATGGGCGAGACGAGGTCGCCAAGATGGCGATGGCCCTCAACGCCATGTTAAGTGAGCGCCAGGAGGCCAACCGTGAACTCTCCCTGGCCTCGGCGGTGTTTGAATACTGCGCCGAAGGGATAGTGGTCACCGACAAGGACAACCTGATCGAGGCGGTAAACCCCGCCTTTACCCAGATCACTGGTTATACCCTGGAGGAGGTGAAGGGTCGCAGCCCGGCCGTCCTCAATTCCCATCAGCAGCCCCATCACTTCTACGAGCAGATGTGGCAGTCGCTCAAGCAATACGGCAAGTGGCAGGGGGAGATCTGGAACAAGCGTAAGAACGGCCAGATTTATCCCGAATACCTGGCCATTACCGTGGTGAAGGATGATAAGGGGCGGGTGGTGCAGCATATCGGCCTCTTCCTGGATATCAGTAACCGTAAGAAGTACGAGCAGGATATCTGGTACAAGTCCAACTACGACGCCCTGACCAACCTGCCTAATCGTCAGCTCTATACCTCGCGTCTGTCGCAGATGCTGCAACTGGCGGAGCAGCGTTGCTGCTCTGTGGCCGTGCTCTTCATCGATCTGGACAGGTTTAAATACATCAACGACATCTATGGCCATGCGGTGGGCGACGAGCTGCTGCAGGTGGCGGCCGCTAGGCTGGAAGCCCTGCTGGAACAGCATGACTTCGTCGCCCGTCTCAGTGGCGACGAGTTTGTGGTGGTCATGGGGCACACCAAGCATCAGGGCGAGATAGAGCAGCGGGCGCAGCATATATTGCAGCACCTGTCGTCGCCTTTCGGCATCAACCGCAACGAGCTGCTGATCTCCGCCAGTGTCGGCATCAGCTGTTACCCCAGCAACGGCACCAGTGTCGAGGTGCTGACCCGTAATGCCGAGACCGCCATGTATCAGGCAAAGCAAGATGGCCGCAACTGCTTCGGCTACTTCTCTCCCGACATGAACAACAACATGCTGGCACGTATCACCCTGGAGCAGTCGCTGCGCAGCGCCGTGCTGCAACACGAGTTCTGCCTGCATTATCAGCCGATTGTCGATACCAGCAGTGGTGAAGGCGTCGCCCTGGAGGCCTTGCTGCGTTGGCGTCATCCGCAACGAGGCTTGGTGCCCCCGGATGAGTTTATTCCCATCGCCGAGGAGACAGGGCTGATAGAGCCAATCGGCGAGTGGGTGATCCAGCAGGCGCTGCGGGATCTACGCCAATGCCATAGCCAGGGGATAATGATCAACATGGCGATCAACGTCTCTGGTCGTCAGCTGGCCCACGGCGATCCCAGCCATTTCGCCTGCATGCTCAACGGCTTGCTGCAGAAATATGATGTGGCGCCCCAATATGTCCATATAGAGATCACCGAATCGATTCTGATGGCCGATACCGAGCTGTCGCTCGCGGCGCTGACGGCGATTCGTCACCTCGGGGTGGAGATCTACCTGGATGATTTCGGCACAGGCTACTCCTCCCTCAGCTATCTGAAGCAGTTCCCCATCTCGGTGATCAAGATAGACAAGAGTTTCGTCGACAACATGCTGGAAGACAGGGCGGATGCTAACCTGATTAAGGCGATCATCACCATGGGGCAGAGCCTGGATATGCGCCTGGTGGCCGAAGGGGTGGAGAGCGAGCCGCAGCGCAGCTTCCTGCAGGGGTTAGGCTGTGACTTCGTGCAGGGCTATCTTGTGGCCAAGCCTATGCCGCTCAAGGAGCTCGCGCCCTTGCTGCGTCGTATCGTCAGGGAGAAACCGACCTCCCTGCTTTGACTGCTCAACTCAATCGCTGCCGATAGCCAGATTGTTTGAAAACGGTTTGGGAGAGGCGCTTGGGTATTAGGCTTGAGACAAAGCTTGTTGGGCGAGTGCCTTGTGTGACGTCTTTGCGAAGACCATTTACAGAAAGTCTAACGGGGGAAAGGCGGGGCACCATGCCCCGCACCTGGCTTATTCGCCGACTGTCATCACGCTGGCAGACTCCTGCTGAGCCATCTGCGCCAGATCTTTATCGACGAAGAAGAGCGCCTTGCCATCTTCGCCCACCAGACGGATCTTATCGACGATAGACTTGAACAGCTTCTCCTCTTCGTGCTGCTCAGACACATACCATTGCAGGAAGTTGAAGGTCGAGTAGTCCTGATTGGTAAAGGCTGTGTGGGCCAGGGCGTTGATCTTGCTGGTGATCATCTGCTCGTGCTCATAGGTGTATTCGAACAGGGCCAGTAGCGAATCGAACTGTGACTGCGGCGCCTCGATTGCCCCCAGCAGCGGCATGCCGCCAGTTTCGCTCACATAGGTAAATAGACGATGCATGTGCTGCATCTCCTCTTCGGCGTGAGCACGCATAAATTTCGCGGCACCCTCAAAGCCCTTGTCTTCACACCAGGCGCTCATCTGTAGGTAGAGGTTAGAGGAGAAGAACTCCACATTAATTTGCGCGTTCAACTGATCTATCATCGTTTGTGCCAGCATAGTTACTTCCTTTAATTAAGTCATTTCTTGGTGCTAGGGCCTGTTCACCTTTCAGGTTTAATTTTTGTTCTATCTAAACGCGTTTTGCTCGAGGCGAGAGCAATGAAGCATAGTTACTCTATGTGAATTGCGAGCAACAAAGTGCAGGGCGCGTTTAGATGAACCCATAGGGCAGCGTTTGCAGGCCATTTCTACTGCGTTATCGCCAGTTTGTGTAGAACCACTACACGACTCAGGCTCTGCCTTGTATCAATCACCTTCAAACTGCTGCAAAAACAAACAGGAAAGGTCAATAGGCCCTATTTATTGTGTTTAACCCCCCAGTGAAATGCAACCATCTTTACTTAACTCAATGTTTTTAAATGCAAATAATTATCGTTAATGGCTTATTGGGGTGCATTCATGCCTGCTTGTTACATTTGCTAACCAAATCAGGCGGATTTATTAACATTTTGTCTCTAGGCTTTAGGGTCAAGAAACTAAGCTCATAACCCCGGCCGGGTCTGACGTGCCTGGGGTGGGACAATCGATGAACCTCACCAAATTAAGCACCAATAACCCTGCCGGCACCCTAGTGGCCCTGCTGCTGATCGCCATATTCGGCGTGTTAGCCATAGGCAAGCTGCCGATACAGCTGCTGCCGGACATTCAACGGCCGCAGATCTCCGTCTTCAACAACTGGCGCTCGGCGGCGCCCCAGGAGATGGAGTCCAACATCATAGAGCCTCAGGAAAATGTGCTGCGCCAGGTACCCGGTGTGGTGGAGATGACCTCAAATATCTCCCAGGGCTTTGGCGGTATCACACTGACCTTCGAGGTGGGCAGCGATATGCAGGAGGGGATGATCAATGTGATCAATGCCCTCAACCAGACGCCCCCAAGGCCGCTGGATGCCAACGAGCCCTTCATCAATGTCGGCGGCGGTAACGGCGCGCCCAACCTGGCCTCCCTGCTGATCCGCATGGCGCCGGATAATCCTGCCACCGACTTCGCCCAGTATCAGAAGCTGATCGACGATGTGGTGGAACCCAGACTGCGGCTGATCTCCGGTGTAGGTTCGGTGCGCCTGCAGAGTCGCCTGCCGAAAGAGTTACATATCGAGTTCGACCCCTATCGCGCCGCGGCGCTGGGGATCACTCTGGATCAACTGCGCAGCACACTGTCGCGGGCGGCGGATATCTCGGGCGGTACCGCTAACGTGGGCCGTCGCCAATATACGGTACGTTTCATCGGCCAATACACACCAGAAAACCTGGGTAATCTCATTGTCACCTACAACGAGGGGCGTCCCATCTACCTCAACGAGCTGGCGGATGTGGCGGTTTCCACCGCCGATGTGCAGGGTTTTACCAAGCGTAATGGCTATCCCGCCTATTATATGACGGTGGAGGGCACCTTCGATGCCAACACGGTGAAGGTGCTCGATGGGGTCAACGAGGCGATTGCCGATCTCAATCAGGGGCCGCTCAAGGAGGCGGGGCTGGTGCTGGATCTCTCCTTCGATGCCTCTGTGCATATCAAGCGGGCCATCTGGCTGGTGAAGGGCAACCTAGCGATCGGTGTGGTGCTGGCGCTGGTGATTCTCTACGCCTTCCTGCGCAGCTTCCGCGCGACCCTGATGATCGCCTCGACCATCCCCGTCGCCCTGCTGATCGCCTTCTTCTTCCTCGAGATGATGGGACGCACACTGAACGTGATCTCCCTGGCGGGCCTGGCCTTTGCCGTAGGCCTGGTGCTGGATGCGGCCATCATAGTGCAGGAAAATATCGTGCGTATCTTGCAGCAGGGGACGCCGATCCGCGAGGCTATCGCCAAGGGCACAGATCAGGTCAAGGGGGCCTTGCTGGCCTCCACCGCCACGACGGTCGCCATCTTCCTGCCGATCCTGTTTATGCCCGGGGTGGAGGGGCAGCTGTTTTCTGATCTGGCGCTCACCCTGTCGGTGGCCGTGGTCTCCTCTTTTATCAGTGCCATCACCCTGATCCCGGTATTTAGCCTGTTGTGGCTCAAGCTCTCAACCCAGGATGATGGCCAGCAGAGCGGCCGTCTGTGGCGCTGGATCTCGGCAACCGTACAGCGCCTCACCGGCGACACCAAACGTGCCGTCTTCTGGTGCGTCACCCTGATATTGGGTGCCGCCTTGTTGACGACGGTCCTGATGCCAAGACCCGACTTTCTGCCCCAGGCGCGCTCGGATGGCATATTTGCCTTCTTTGCCCTGCCGCCGGGCGCCAACGTCAAGACGCTGGAGAAGGAGGTGGGTGATGTGATCATAGAACGCCTCAAGCCATACTATGACAAGGAGAAACAGCCCTATATCAAGGGATATAACTTCTCCATGTACAGTGCCTTCAACGTGCTGTTTATCTATCCCGAAGACCCGTCCCAGGCCGATGCCATGATAGAGCTGCTCAACAAGGAGATCTTGGTGGGCCTGCCCGATACCCAGGCCTTTACCAACCGCGGCTCCCTGCTGCAGTTTGGCTTTAACGGCGGCCGGGCGATCAATATCGACCTTCAGGGGGCCGACATGGAGGCCCTGATGGAGACGGCAGGCAAGGGGATGGGACTGATTCAAGAGGCGCTGCCCGGCGCCGTGGTTAGGCCGATTCCTGGTCTCTCCATGGCACAACCCGAGCTGCAGTTGATCCCCAACGAGCGCCGTCTGGCCCAGGCGGGCGTCGACCGGATTCAGATAGCCAACGCCATTCGCGCCTACACCTCTGGTTTGTTTGTGGGTGAGTATTTCGACGGCAACGAGCGCATGGATGTGCTGCTCAAGGGACCCAAGTGGCAGGTGCCCGAGCAACTGTCGGCGACTCCTGTCTATACCCAGGCCGCCGGTATTCAAACCATAGGTGAGCTGGCGACCCTCAAGCGAACCGTGGGACCGACCCAGCTGCAGCGAGTCAACGGCAAGCGCAGCGTCAGCCTGTTGATCTTCCCGCCGGCGGATATGTCCTTGGATGAGGCACTGGAGAAACTCAATGAGTCGGCGGTGCCGACCCTGAGAGCCAGCCTGCCGGAAAACAGCTCACTAGGCTATCGTGGCAGCGCCGACAAGCTCGACAGTACCATCAAGGATATGGGCGCTAACTTCGCCCTGGCGGTGGTGATCCTCTTCCTCTTGATGGCCGCCATGTTTAAGTCGGCCAAGGATAGCCTGCTGGTCTTGCTCTCTATGCCGCTGGCGATCTGTGGCGGCGTGGTCAGCCTGCGGCTGCTAAACTTGTTTAGTTTCCAGAGCCTGGATCTGCTGACCATGATAGGTTTCATCATCTTGCTGGGGCTGGTGGTCAATAACGCCATCCTGCTGGTGGATCAGACCCGCCAGAGTTATCGCGAGACGCCGGATATCGACCAGGCTATCGCTCAGGCCGTGGCGACCCGAGCCCGCCCTGTGTATATGAGTACTCTGACCTCCATCTTTGGCATGCTACCTCTGATGCTGGTGCCGGGGGTCGGCAGCGAGATCTATCGCGGCCTGGCGGCGGTTATCGTCGGCGGCATGACCTTTAGCGCCTTGTTTACCCTTATTTTGATGCCCAGCCTGTTGCGTCTGACCCATAGGCTGAGCCCAGTTACCAATAGGCAGGCCGACGAGCCCGCCCTCGCATCCACCACAGGAGTGAAGTCATGAGATCCTTAATTGCCGCTGTGCTGGCGCTCTCTCTAATCGGTCCCATGAGCTGGGCCCAGGGCGAGGCGCCCGAGCGTCTGGTGCAGGTGGTTCAGGTTGAGAACCGTGCCCTGTCGCCCAAGATCATGGTGATAGGATCTGTGCACTCCCGTAACTATGCCGAGCTGACCGCGGGTATCGAGGGCAAGCTCGAGTGGGTGATCGAGGCCGGCACCCTGGTGAAGGCGGGTGAAGTGGTCGCCCGCATAGAGAAGACTCGTCTCGAGTTGCAGAAGGCTCAGCAGGAGGCGCAGATAGAGTATGAGACTGTGGGTCTGTCTAGGCTGAACCGCGAGCTGAAGCGCTTGCAGAAGCTGATGGCTAACAAGAACGCCTCCGAGACCGAGCTGGACAAGGCGCGTTCTGATCGCGACCTGGCCGTCGCTAACCTCAAGCTGGCGCAGATTAAACTTAAGATGATCCTCGATGATATTGCCCGCACCCAGGTGAAGGCGCCCTTTGCCGGCATCATCACGGCGCGTCAGCGTCAGGCGGGCGAGGATATCAGCCGCGCCGAGTCTATCGTCGCCATCACAGACCCGGACAACCTGGAGATCAGACTGCATGCACCGCTCAAGCACAGCCGCCGGGTGAAGGTGGGGGATGAACTTAGGGTCTATCATGGCCTGGGGGAGTTCTCCGCTAAGATACGCAGCCTGATCCCTGTGTCTGATGTGCGCTCCCAGACCTTCGAGGCCCGCATCGACCTACCGCTGGAGCGGCAGGATATGCTCAACGTCGGCGAGCTGGTCTCCCTGGCATTGCCAATTGCTCCTAAACAGCTGACCACCTTAGTGCCCCGCGACGCCGTGGTGCTGCGCTCCGCCGGTGCCTTCGTGTTCAAGATAGATGCGAGTAACAAGGCGGTGAAGGTGGCAGTCGAACTGGGCGATGGTGAAGGGGAGTGGATCGCCGTTAAGGGTGAACTCAGCGACAGCGACCAGGTGGTGATTCGCGGCGCCGAGACGCTACAAGATGGCCAGCAAGTGAAGGTGCAGGCCAATAGCCAGGAGCTGAGCGCCGGTTAATCTATACCTTTGGAGATAGTCGAGCCGACATCCGCCCCGCTGGTGTCGGCTTTTTGGTTGAATCTCGGTGGATTGCGGCCAAAAACTGCCGTCGAGATCATAGTCTTCTGATCTCAGCGTGGCATAATGAGCGGCAATATTCGCTTTTACTCATATCCTACAGTTAACGCTAAGGTACTCTATGTCTATGCAAGCCGATCCCTGTGCAAAACCCAGCCTAATGCATCCCGATGAAGCCATCATCAAGCTTTTGGAACAAGTTCGTCCACTGGAAGAATCGGAAATGGTGCAGCTTCCCCATGCGCTGGGACGTGTGCTGGCCGAGGATCTGGCCTCTAGCATAGATCTGCCACCCTTCGATAACTCGGCGATGGACGGCTATGCCTTCCGCTTCGAGGATCTGGCTCAGGGCAATCGTTTCACCCTCATAGGTCAATCCTTTGCCGGTCATCCCTTCGAGGGCGAGGCCAGCGCCAATACCTGTGTACGCATCATGACGGGCGCGCCTGTACCGCCGGGTTATGACACAGTGCAGATGCAGGAAAAAGTCGAGGTCGACGGCGACAGCATAGTGATTGAGGCGCCCAAGGCGTTAGGCGCCAACGTGCGTCGTCGCGGTGAAGAGGTGATCACGGGTGGCAAGGTGCTCTGCGCTGGCACTCAGATAGGCGCCGCCGAGATGGGCGTGCTGGCCACCATAGGCGCCAGCCAAGTGCGGGTGACCCGCCTGGTCAAGGTAGCCTTCTTCTCTACCGGTGACGAGCTGCGCCCCGTGGGCACAGAATTGGCGCCGGGTCAGATCTACGACTCCAACCGTTACAGCATTCAGGGCCTATTGAGCCGCGCCAACGTCGAGTGGATAGACCTTGGGGTGATCGAAGACGACCCTGAGGCGATCCGCGCCGCGTTTCGTAATGCCGCGGCTAATGCCGATATGGTGATCACCTCGGGCGGCGTCTCGGTCGGCGATGCCGACTTTACCAAGCAGATCCTCGACGAGGAGGGGGAGATCACCTTCTGGAAGCTGGCCATCAAGCCGGGCAAGCCGTTCGCCTTCGGTCGTATTGGCGAGGCGGTCTTCTGTGGTCTGCCGGGCAATCCCGTCTCCTCCATGGTGACCTTCTACAAGTTGGTGTGGCCGCTACTCAACAAGATGCAGGGGCTGCCTCAGGTCAAGCCGCTCCTGTTACAGGCCAAGCTCAAGGGCGACCTGCGTAAGTTCCCCGGCCGCGTCGAGTATCAACGTGGCGTGCTGAGTCAAAATGCCCAGGGTGAGGCCGAGGTGAGCGTCACCGGCGGCCAGGGCTCTGGCATGCTTACCTCAATGAGTCTGGCCAACTGTTTCATTATCCTGGCTCAGGAGCAGGGCGATACGCCTGACGGTAGCCTGGTGACTGTGGAACCCTTCAACTCAGTGCTGGCACTCTAGGGGCGGACAGATGGAGCCGAATACCCAAGAAGAGATCCTCTCCGACGCGGAGATCTTGCGCTATAGCCGCCATATCTCCATCAAGGCGATGGACTTCGAAGGCCAGGAGCGACTCAAGCAGGCCAAGGTGCTGGTGATCGGTGCCGGCGGCTTAGGCTGCGCTTCTACCCAATATCTGGCGGTCGCCGGAGTGGGTCAGTTGACTCTGGTGGATTTCGATACCGTCGAGCTGACGAACCTGCAGCGGCAGGTGTTGCACCATGACGCCACTATCGGCCAGCCCAAGGTGGAGTCGGCCAAGACCTCCTTGATGCAGCTCAATCCCCATCTCAGGGTCGAGACCATCAATGCCGTGCTCGATGACGAGCAGATCTTGGCGCTGGTGGCCGAGCATGATCTGGTGATGGACTGCACCGACAACATAGTGGTGCGTGAACAGCTCAATCAGGCCTGTTTTCAACATAAGGTGCCTTTGGTGTCGGCCGCCGCCATCCGCATGGAGGGTACGGTCACCGTATTCGACTATGGTGAGCAGAGCCCCTGTTATCATTGTTACAGCAAGCTGTTTGGCGACCAACAGCTGACCTGCGTCGAGTCGGGCATTCTGGCGCCCGTGGTGGGTATGATAGGTTGCCTGCAGGCGGTGGAAGCGATTAAGGTGCTGGCCAAGATGGGTAAGACCCTAAGCGGTCGCATCCTGATGATAGATGCCATGACCATGGAGTTTCGTGAGATGAAGCTGCCTAAGCAGTCTCACTGTCAGGTATGTGGTGTGTGAGCGTTTACTTACTTCATGGTGTTGCCTGGGTATTTGATATAGGCGGCTAGATAAGAAGCGAGGCTAAGGCCTCGCTTTTTTGTGTGTCATCGTTTGACTCTCGCTCAGGGGCGATATCAATCGGCAGTCTATTTCAGCTGCCGGCCACCATCCAATGCCAGGGAACGCCCCGTCACATACTGGCTCTGCATCAGGTAGTCTATCGCCTGCAGCACTTCGACTTCGCCGCCCTCTCTGGCTAATACCGACTTGGCCCTGGCCTTCTCGCGATAGGCGGCATCGTCATGCTCGTTGAAACAGATCAGCGCCGGAGCGATGGCGTTGACCTTCACCTTTGGGGCCAACTTGGCGGCGAAGGAGAGGGTTATGTTTTCCTGCGCGGCCTTGCTGGCGGCGTAGGCGATATGCTTCTTGCTGCCCTTTTGCGCCACATAGTCGGTGAGGTGGATGATGTCTGTCATGGCCTGCTGGTTTTGCAGTAGCGGCGCTAGGGCAAGGTTGAGCTGGTAGGGCGCATAGACGTGTACCTGCATCATCTGGGCGATCACCTGATCGGCGCCCGCTGGATCATTGTCATCTAGCCAGAGCGAGGCGTTGTGGATCACCGCATCCAGCTGACGATAGTTCTGCTTCAGCGTCTGGATAAGCTCTTCGAGCTGGCTTTGAACGGTGAAGTCACAGGGGTAGAGGTCGGCGCCCAGTTCAGTGAGGGCATCTATGCTGGGATAGTGGCTACGATAGGTGCCTATCACCTTGTGTCCGCGGGCGAGAAAGGCCTCGGCCAGATAGAGGCCGATACGCTTACCTACGCCTGTGATGAGTATGGTTTTTTGCATCCTGATGCACTCTTTGATTCCCGATATTGCAGCCGATAGTAGCTTTCGCGGCTCGCCGGATTCAAGTGTTTTTAGGGAACATGAGTCCTATCCTCGGCCTGATATATGTAAACAGTCGTAAGTTTAATCTCGATCCATAATTGCTTTTATTGTTTGTATTCAAATTATGTTGTCGTTCATCCATATAAAGTATAAATGGGGTTTTTAGCGCATGAATTGGATCTAAATGGTCGAAAATTGGCTGTAATTTGGAATAAAAGCGCTAAGGCGTTACAATAGTGCCGAATATTCCTATTACATTGCTATGAGTTCAAATCATTTTAATCAAATCTAAATGATGGCCTGGTGGCGATTCTTTGAGGTCTTAACGGAGAGAATCGATGACGAAAGGTATTGATAAATACAGCATTGAAAGCACCGACTATACGATCGGCCAGGACAATGTGCAGAAGTGGGGGTTCGATGTGCATAACCCCGTGTTTGGGGTGAGTGCCGGGCTAATTGCCGCCTTCTTGCTGGCGACCCTGTTGACCGATGCCGAGACGGCCAAGTCTGTGCTCGATGGCATCAAGTGGAAGATTATCGGCGCCTTCGACTGGCTGTTTATCTGGTCGGGGAATATTTTCGTGATCTTCTGCCTGGGCCTGATCCTCTCGCCCTACGGCAAGATACGTCTCGGCGGTAACGAAGCCACCGCGGACTACTCCTTCCTCTCCTGGTTATCCATGTTATTTGCCGCCGGTATGGGGATAGGTCTGATGTTCTGGAGTGTGGCCGAGCCCGTGGCCTACTTTACCGGTTGGTATGAGACGCCACTGGGGGTCGAGCCCAACACGCCGGAGGCGGCCAAGTTGGCGCTGGGGGCCACCATGTTCCACTGGGGCCTGCATCCCTGGGCCATCTATGGTGTGGTCGCCCTGTCGTTGGCCTTCTTCACCTATAACAAGGGGATGCCCCTCTCTATCCGCTCCATCTTCTACCCACTGCTGGGTGACAGAGCCTGGGGCTGGGCGGGACATATTGTCGATATCCTGGCCGTGCTGGCCACCCTATTTGGTCTGGCGACCTCGCTAGGCTTAGGTGCCCAACAGGCCGCCAGCGGTATTCACCATGTGTTTGGCATAGATGCCGGCCTTGGGCTACAGATGATAGTGATCGTCGCCGTAACCCTGTTGGCCGTAGTCTCTGTGGTGCGTGGGATCGACGGCGGCGTTAAGGTGATCAGTAATATCAATATGATAGTTGCCTTTGCGCTGCTGATCCTGGTGGCTATGATCGGCTACGCCGTCAGCCTGGGCAGCATTCCTACCACCCTGATGGCCTATGTGGAGAACATCATTCCCCTGAGTAATCCACACGGGCGTACCGATGAGGCCTGGTTCCAGGGCTGGACAGTATTCTACTGGGCCTGGTGGATCTCCTGGTCACCATTCGTGGGCATGTTTATCGCCAGGGTCTCTAAGGGGCGTACCGTGCGTGAGTTCATCACCGCCGTGCTGCTGGTGCCGACCGGCGTGACTCTTATCTGGATGTCGGTATTTGGTGGCATGGCGATCGATCAGGTGGTCAACAAGGTGGGTGAGCTGGGGGCCAAGGGGCTGACCGACGTGCCTCTGGCCATGTTTGAGATGTTCGATGTGCTGCCGTTCGGCACTCTGCTCTCTATTATCGCCGTGGTGCTGGTATTGGTGTTCTTTATCACCTCGTCGGATTCTGGCTCTCTGGTGATCGACAGCATCACCGCCGGCGGCAAAATAGACGCGCCTGTGCCACAGCGGGTGTTCTGGGCGCTGCTCGAGGGTGCGATAGCCATGGCGCTGCTGTGGATCGGTGGTACAGAGGCGATTCAGGCCCTGCAGGCCGGCGCCATCTCGACCGCGCTGCCCTTTACCGTGATACTGCTGCTGATGTGTGTCAGCCTGCTGAAGGGGATGCGCACCGAGCGCTTCTAACGCGGGAATCGTGGAAAATAGAGGAGGCCGTTGGCCTCCTTTTTTATTGCCAGCGCCTATGTCTGAGTCAATGCGAGCGCTATCATCAGAACTATACAAGCGCTAGCGCCAGAACTCTTTGATGGGACGGCTGGGGTCGAAGTGATGGGCGATCTGCGCTTGCAGCAGCTCGGCGGTGGCGATGGCGTCGGTCAGGGCGTTGTGGGGCGGATAGCTGGGCAGGCCGTATCTGGAGCGGCTTTGACCCAATCGCACCGAGCCCGGCTTGTCGCCCTTGAGGCGCTGTAGCAGGCCGCCATGCTGGCGCTTCTGTATCTCTGATTCCAGCGCCATAGTATCTATCAGGGGAAACTCTATCCCCTGATGGATGCGGCGGATCAGCGCCCGCTCCAGGAATAACCTCTCTATCGCCTGATAGTGCACCACCATGATTTTGCCCGCCATCTGCTCCAGCACCTGTTCGAAGATGGCGGAGAGATCCGGCGCGTCCAGTATGTCGCTGTGGGTGATGCCGTGGATGATCACCGACTCCTCGGCCAGCCGTTCTCTGGGCCTGACGGTCCAGTGCTGGGCTCGATTGAGAAAGATCCGTCGAAGTGTAAAGGGCACTGTGCCTATGCTGACGATATCGTCCTTATCGACGTTCAGGCCCGTGGTCTCGAAGTCCATCGCCAGCAGCTCGACCTGTGATAGCGGCGTGTCGGGATCCGGCAGGCCGCCCAGATAATACTGGCGTAACCCCTGATGTTCCGTGGTCTTGAGCCGCTGCTCAAACTTTCCCGGCCAGTCGATGCTCGGCGGTGACAATAGCTTCTTCAGCATCTTAGGCTCACTTAAACTGGTTGCTGGCGTTGTAGCGGAACTTGAGGAAGTTCTGGGCGTTACTCAAGATCTGAAACGCATCCTTGAGGTTACGCCGCTCGAAATCCGATAGGTGCTCAGGCTCTATGTTGTTGTCGGGATCGATTCCTTGTTCAACGTCTAAGGCCTGATGGCGGATGCGCACCATGGATATGAACTCCATGGCGTCCCGCAGATCCTCGCCGCGCCCCTTGGGCAAGATGTTGGCGTCTATGATGTCGTCCAGGCGCTCGAAGGAGTTGCGGGCGCGGGAGCCCACCGCCAGGGCGTGTACCCGGATGAGATCCGCCAGCGGCGCCGTGCCGCGGCGCTTGAGGTTGATGGAGTTGTTGTGGCGACCATCTTTCTCCATCACGAAGTCTTTGAAGAAGCCCAGCGGCGGGGTGCGATTCAGGGCGTTGCGGGCGAGGCAGGCCAGGAAGCGGTTGTTCTTGCGTGCCCGGCGTACGATGAAGCCGTTGAGCTGCTCGGCCCACTTGAGGCGGCCATAGACGCCGTCGAGATCGAAGAAGATGGAGGCATTCAGTAGCGCCTTAGGGTTTGGATCGTCGATCCAGTCGGCGAAACAGGCCTCCCATTCTTTGCGCGTCATGCGCCACATGAGGTTGGTGGCCATGATATCCCCGGTGCAATAGCTGTAGCCGCAGCTATCCAGTCCATCGCAGACGAAGTTGGCCAGCTGGCTGAAGTAGTCGTCGTGCTTCGCCTTGTCGAAGTCGTCGTCGAGTATGATGGCGTTGTCTTGATCGGTGACGATCAGCTGCTCGTCGCGGCCCATGGAGCCTAGAGCCAGGAAGCAGTAAGGGATGGGGGGAGGCCCCAGCTTCTCTTCGGCCAGCTCGAGTATCCGTTGCTTGAAGCTGCGGCCGATCACCGACATGGCGCTGCCCACCATGTGGGAGTTGGCGTCTTCGTTCACCAGTCGCACGAAGCTGTCTTTGACCTGGGTGGCGAGGGCGGCCAGCTCCTCCAGACTCTGTTGCTGGAAGATGCTGCTGACCAGCAGCAGGGAGTTTTGCGACTCGTATCTGACGATATCCGTGGCTTCGATTATGCCTATGGGTTTGCGTCCCTTGCACACCGGCAGATGATGCACGTTGTAACGCAGCATGGTGAGCATGGCCTCATAGACATAGGCGTTATGGTCTAAGGTGATCACTTCTGTGCTCACCACGCTGGCCAGCTCGGTGGCCGGGTCTATCCCCTCGGCCACGACTCGGGTGCAGAGATCCCTGTCTGTGATGATCCCCAGCAGAGGGCTGGTGTCGCCGTCTTCATCCTCCAGGGCATCTGGGTCGATCACCAGGAGGGCGGAGACATTCTCCTGGGCCATCATGATGGCGGCCTGCTGTATGCTTTCGCCCTTGTGGATCACAGGGGCGTCGCGGGTGAGCAGTGTCTTCACCTTAGAGGTGGTCAGGTCGTTCTGTTCGCTGGTGTTAGATACCGTTTGGCGTAGGCGGGCACTGTCCTCGACCTCGACGAAGTCGGCGAAGGTGTCGTACTGATCGTACAGCTGCTGGAAGATCGCCTCAGGGATGCAATAGACCAGGGTGTCCTCGATCGCCTTGACCGGGAAACGTACCTTGTTGTTGGTCAGCAGGCCCATCTGGCCGAAGAGATCGCCGCTGTCCAGGCGGTTATAGAGTTCGCCCTTGCGGCGATAGACCTCCACCACGCCGCTGCGCACCATGTAGAGGTCATGGATCTGATCGCCGAAGTGGATGATGGGGGTGTCTTGGCGGTAGTAGGCGATCTCCACATGGTGGCTCACCATGGCGACCACCTCGTCGGGCAGGGCGTTAAACGGGGGATATTGGCTTAAGAAGTTTTGGATCTCGTTTAACTCTGCTTCCATAGATCTGCCTGTGGCTGATGTTCTCCTGTCATGACTAACATACTACCCCATAGACCAGGCTATGTGTGGCGCCTGGCCTAAAAAGATCCCTAGCTTAGTGGGCCGTCCACAACATCTGGCCACATTGGCTGAGATCGTAGCCGCCCAGCTGAGCCGCCAGCTGGCGGGTCTGGGTGCTGCCGAGCATCTCGAACAGGGCCTGGAGCTGACGACGGAAGTAGATCCCCTGGGGCATCACGAAGTCGAAGGACTCGGTCACCAGAGGCACGAAGCTCAGGCCGCTCTCCAGCGCCACCGACTGACAGCCGAAGCCGATATCGGCCTCGTTGCGGGCGATGAAGCCCGCCAGCTCACGCTCGCTATAGGCGGTGATCTGCGGATTGAGCTGCTCTATGCTGGCCCCCTGCTTGATCAGCCAGTGTTCCAGATGTTGCTGACTACCTGCGCCAGCCTGGCGGCCGACCCATCGCCAGGGCAGGCCGATCACTTTCTCCTCTTCCTGGCATCTGTGGTGCATCTCGCTGCGCATCATCAGCCCCTGCTGGCGGGTGTAGCCGTGTACCATCACCCACTGCTGGTGGTTGGGGTAACCCTTGAGCAATGCCGGGTGACGTATGTTGCGCTCCTCCACATTGCCCCAGTGCAGGGTACAGACGTCGGCGTAGCCGCGCGACAGGAGATCCAGCCCCATGCGGGAGCCGGTTGAGCTGTAGCTAATCAAGTCGCTCTTGCCTATCTTTGACATGAGACGGGCCACCAACATGGAGAGCAGGGGATCGTCGCTTCCGGTGATATGCATGCGATCAGACAGCATGCCGCTATGGCAGGAGTCCATGACCCAACGGTCGATCAAAATCTTGGGGAACAGCCACTTACCCGTCACTTTAGTGGCCGGCAATATGCGGTCGTTGGCCATGGAGTAGACCTTCTTCTCGTTCAGGTCGAGATATTCGGCGACCTGTTTGGCGCTCATGTAGACCAGTTCGCTGGGTTCAGTCATGGGTAATCCTTTAACCTTCGCCGTTAACCTAGGTTACGTTTCGGCGGTGTGGCATCAAATTCGATATTTTCCGCACCATGATAGACGAGGAAGTGGCGCCCCTTGGCACGGGCGATCATGGTGATCCCCAGCTTCTGGGCCAGTTCCAGCCCCATCTGGGTGGCACCGCTGCGCGACAGCAGGACGGGAATACCCATCTTGGCCACCTTGATCACCATCTCTGAGGTGAGTCGCCCCGTGGTGTAAAACAGCTTGTTGCCACCGCCCTGCTGCTTGAGCCACATCTCGCCAGCTAGGGTGTCGACCGCGTTGTGACGGCCGACATCTTCGACGAAGCCGATGATCTGATCGCCCTCGCACAGGCCACAGCCGTGTACGGCACCGGCATTCTTATAGGTCTCGTTGTAGGCGCTAATGTTGTTAAGCAGGCTGTAGAGCATGCTCTGTTTCAGTTGCGGTGTGGGCAGGCGAATATCTTCGACGCCATCCATGAAGCCGCCATAGACAGTGCCTTGGCCGCAACCTGTGGTGACCGTCTTCTCCGCCAGTTTTTCCTCCAGGTGCGCCGTCGACTCCCTGGTGATCACCGCCGCCGAGTTGACCTCCCAATCCACAATCACAGACTCGAGCTGATGGACGTCGCTGATGAAGCCCTGGTTCTTCAAATAGCCCAGTGCCAGCGCCTCAGGACGGGCACCCAGTGTCATCAGGGTCACTATGGGGCGCCAGTTCAGGTAGAGGGTGAGGGGGCGCTCGCAGGCGATATATTTGTCGACCACTTCGCCCTGCTCGTTGATGGCTTTCACCGCCATGGTGAGTGGGGCATCGGCTTGGGTCTTGACCAGTGTGGGGTGATTGAAACTTGTCATTGCTCTCATCTTGTTGCATTGGGGGCGCACTGAGCATAGCAAGTATCGTTCCCACGCAAGGATTTCGAGTGTAAATGCGTGATCCAGGCGTCGACTTTGTGCGATGTCGCCCTTTTCTGTCCCGGCCAAAATGGCTTTTAGGACAAATTGTCCTACGCTTGTTAGGGATTTGATGATCCAGTTCAAACTATTCCCCTTCTAGCGGTGGCATGTAAATTGCTTTGTTAGGTCTATCGCTAACCCAATGCCCGGCGAATCAGCAATACGCCGGCCTGCTAGGCAAAACGGAGACGCAATGCAACATACCGAAAGTCAATGGCCCATGTATGTCTCACTGAAAAAGGTGGAGAAACAGATGGGGCGCTGGACCGCTGAAAGTTGGGAATTGGATCAGATAGTTCCCGCCACCCAGCCCGCACCAGCCGGGGCCCACATAGTGATGCTTGAACTCTACAAAGATGAGCGCGGCAGCTATCGCATCAACCTGGATATGGACAATGCCATGCTCTACGTGGTGTGCGACGAGCTGGAAGATGGCACCTGGGTGCCCGCCTATATCTCGGCCGACCAAAATGTCGCAGCCGGTTGCCTCGAGGGCGACACCCCAGTGCTGAACTTCCCCATGCCCAAGGCAATCGCCTGCTGGATAGAGGCCTTTATCACCCGCCACGGCGAGGTGGAGATCTGCGCCCATAGGCGCAAGCATGTCAATCGCCGTAAGAACGAGGGGCCGAGTACCAATCCGGATAGGGGGCTAGTGTCCTGATGAGTGATAAGCCAAGCGGACTCTTCGCACGCTGGACCCAGCGTCGCCAACAGGTGCAGGCCGAGGAAGAGGCGGCGCGTCTGGGCGAACAGGCCCTGGAAACGCCGGTCGAGCCATCGGTTGAGGCCGAAGGCACGGACGGTGTCGAAGCTAGCGACCAAGTCGCTCCCGAAGAGAAGAAGATACTGACCGCCGAGGACCTGCCGGATCCCGAGAAGATAGAGGTGGGCGGCAGCTTCGCCAGTTTCATGGCCGACAACGTCGATCCTGATGCCAAGACGGCGGCCCTGAGGGCCCTGTGGAAGCAGCCACACTATCACGAGATCGATGGCCTGCTGGAATATGCCCTGGACTACACAGATCAGCCCAAGCTGACCGCCGAGGTATCGGCCGAGTTAGCTAAGAAGGTCTTCAGGCATCTGACCAAGGATGACGAGGCGGCTACCGAGATGGCGGAAACCCAGCTGGCACAGCAGGAAAACGCTGGGACGCAGGTCGAGGACAATTTGGACAGGGCATCCGACGGGGTGTCCCAAAATGAACCAGAAATACAGGCCTCAACCAAGCCTCCTGTTGTTTAAGGTAAGTTTAGAGTGCTTTTAAATCCATAAATTTGGTACGTGAATTGCTGTATTAACGACAATTAACAACGAGTTAGATAATCGTTGAACTCAGGGTGAAGCTGGCGCAACAAGCGCATGCCGTCAGAGCACAACAGCCACCCGGCTGATACAGCAGCCAAATACTGCTTAGGAACGCAATGTGAGCATGCATTTAGAGACGAGCGACAATTTGGCCCACCTGAAACAGGTGCGTCAGCAAGTGTTGGGACAGACACAAATTCTGCAAAACCTGATCCCACCTACAGTGAGTTACACCACAGAGGGCAATGTGTTGATCATTGGCCCGGAAGACTTGGCACGCCTGGCGGCCGATAAACTGGCCAACATGGGTCAGCGCGCCATTCTGGCCAACGAGTCGATCACCAGTCAGGATGAAGACCACCTGGAGAAGGTGATGAACGCCGCCGAAGATGTCGAGAGCTATTACAACAAGCTCGTCGAGATCAAAGGCTTCCTGGGTCAGTTCCAGGTCAAGGTTGAGCATGACAATGGCACCGCCGATCTCAGCCTGGTGGCCATTCGTAAGGCCCATTTCGATCTTATCCTCGACCTTAGCCAAGCACCCTGCATCAACCTCGAGATGCTGCCGCCGGGTTACTTCTACGTGGGGCAGGATGAGGCCAAGTTGACGGATGCCATCGCCCAGCTGCCCGAGCTGATCGGTGAGTTCGACAAGCCGCGCTACGTCAAGGTGAACAGCGATATCTGTGCCCACCACAGAAACGGTATCGATGGCTGTAATCGCTGCCTCAACTTCTGTCCCGCCGATGCCATCGCCAGCGTGGACCATAAGATAGAGATCGACCCTTACCTCTGCCACGGTGCGGGCAGCTGTACCAATGCCTGCCCGACCGGCGCCATCAGCTATGACCTGCCGACGCCACAGGCGCTGCACTCCTACCTGAACAAGTTGGTGACACGTTTTCGCAGTGCGGCGCAGACCGCTCCTGTTATTTTATTCCACGATGCCAGCCTGGGTGCCACGCTGATCGGCGATGAGCTGCCCGGTGCCATCTTGCCGGTGGAGCTGGAGGAGATCACGGTCGCCAGCATGGATCACTGGATGGCGGCCCTGGCCTGGGGCGCACGTCAGATCTTGGTGCTCAACACAGAGGCCACGGCGCCAACCCTGACCCAGATGCTCAACGGTGAGCTCAAGCTGGCCAACGAGATCCTCGACGAGATGGGGCAACCGCAGCGTGTCAGCGTGATCGAGGCAAAGCAGATTGCCGACCTGGCCACTCTGATCGAGCCGAGCGCCAGCTGGCCCATGATAGTGCCGGGCGAATTTGCCGCCACCACTAAGCGCGAGACCCTCTACGCGGCGATCGATCATCTCAACAGCCAGGCGGCCTCTACCGATGCCTGCCTGAGCAAGAGCAATATTCCTTACGGCAAGGTGAGCGTTAATACCGATAACTGCACCCTGTGTCTCTCCTGTGTGTCGACCTGTCCGACTCAGGCGCTGACCGACGGCGGCGAGAAGCCGGCGCTCTATTTTGTCGAGCAAGCCTGTGTGCAGTGCGGCCTGTGTGAGTCGGCCTGTCCGGAGAAGGTGATCAGCCTGACACCACAAATTAATTTCGATGCGACTGCTCGTCAGAGCCGTCAAACCCTGAATGAGGAGGCCCCGTTCGAATGTATTCGTTGTGGTACCCCATTCGCCACCCAATCCATGGTGCAACGGATGCTGGATGTAGTCGGCGGACACAGTGCCTTCAGTGCCAATACCGAGCGTCTGAAGATGTGTAGCGACTGCCGGGTAAAAGACATGTTTGAAGACATACTTCAAGATCCTGAAAAGCAACTGCGATAAGAGTTTAGCCATGACCGAATTAGTAAGAGAAGTTTCAGAAAACGATCAGTTAAGAGCCGATATCTACCAGCTTTTGGCGGCGCTTTTACGCAAGCAGCCAAGTGCTGAACTTTTGCAGTTCCTTTCCACCCTGGAGATAGATGCCGACGATGACAGCGACATGACCAAGGCCTGGTTGGCGCTGAAATTAGCGGCGGAGCAGTTTACCCCTGAGCAGCTGGAAGATGAGTACTTCAACATCTTCCTCGGCGTGGGTAGCGGTGAGATCTTGCCCTATGGCAGCTGGTTCATGACGGGCTCGCTGATGGACAAGCCGCTGGCCCTGCTCAGACAGGATCTGGCTCAGTTGGGGTTTGAGCGCAGCGAAGAGGTGAAGGAGCCGGAAGATCATGTGGCCGCCCTGTGTGAGGTGATGGGCACCCTGATCCTCGAGGCGCCTGGCTTCCGCCAGTTGGCGTTTTACCAACGCCACATCGGCAGCTGGATCGAGCGCTTCTGTGACCACCTGGGACGGGCGCCGAGCGCGGCCTTCTATGCCACCGTGGCCCAGCTGGCGAAGGCGTTTTTCGTTATCGAAGCCAACGAATTTGAACAACTTAAGTTAGATATTCCGGTGAACTGTCCTGGCAGCGAAGCGGAGAAGATTGAACCGACAGCCAGCGAACTCGCGTCCTAGGTTGTGGTTTAGCTTAGTGGTCGGCGCCAGCGCGCCGACATATTGAAACCGAGGGGCAACCCTCACCAAGCGTCGGGTTCTGGTCTTAGTGTCGATAGGCTGCAAAGCCAAATCGACCGAGATGATGAGACTAGAGCCTAAATTGAGTCAACATCAAGGAGACACTATGAAGAAGCAAGCTTCTGATATGGGTCGTCGTCAATTGCTAAAAGCATTAGCCCTGGGCAGTGCAGCGGGTGCCGTGGCAACCGTGAGCGGCCAGGCCGCGGCGGCAACGCCTGCACCTCAAAAAGATGCAGCGCACGGCGATGGTTACCACGAGACAGATCATATTCGTAGTTATTACGCGTCGTTACGTACCAAGTAAGCCTTGGACGAATAATTACGCAGTAATTCAATAACATTAGGAGAGTGTGTGATGCGATTAACCCGCAAAACAGACCAGGCAGAAGTCGCTAAAAAGCCTGCCCTGGGTCTAAGTCGTCGTCAGTTCCTTCAGTCTGCAGGTCTTGCTACTGGTGGTATTGCCGCGGCCTCTATGCTTGGCGCTGGAATGATGCGCAAAGCCGAAGCGAAAGAAGTGCCACATGATGCGCCAACCGAAGTGAAGCGTACCATCTGTTCTCACTGTTCAGTGGGCTGTGGTATCTATGCCGAAGTACAAAATGGTGTGTGGACAGGCCAAGAGCCAGCTTTCGACCATCCATTTAATGCCGGCGGCCACTGTGCCAAGGGTGCGTCTCTGCGTGAGCACGGCCATGGTGAGAAGCGTCTCAAGTACCCCATGAAGCTAGAAGGCGGTAAGTGGAAGCGTATCTCTTGGGAGCAGGCTATCGAGGAAGTAGGCCAGAAGGCGCTGGATATTCGTAAGGAATCGGGCCCGGATTCAATCTTCTTCATGGGTAGTGCTAAGTTCTCTAACGAGCAGGCTTACCTCTACCGTAAATTTGCTGCCATGTGGGGCACCAACAACGTCGACCACTCGGCACGTATTTGTCACTCTACCACTGTAGCCGGTGTTGCCAACACCTGGGGCTATGGTGCGCAAACCAACTCGTTCAACGATATCCGCAACGCCAAGGCGATGATGTTTATCGGTTCTAACCCTTCAGAAGCTCACCCGGTTGCCATGCAGCACATTCTGGAAGGTAAAGAGCGCGGCGCGAAGATTATCGTTGTCGATCCTCGTTTCACCCGTACTGCGGCTAAGGCCGACGAGTACGTGCATATTCGCCCAGGTACCGATATTCCTTATATCTACGGTCTGCTGTGGCATATCTTCGAAAACAAGTGGGAAGACCAGACCTTCATCGATCAGCGTGTCTACGGCATGGAGCGTATCCGCGAAGCTGCCGCTAAATGGAACCCTGAAGAAGTTGAAAACGTGGTCGGTGTACCGAAAGAGCAGATGTACCGTGTGGCCAAGACACTGGCCGAGACTAAGCCTGGCACCATAGTCTGGTGTATGGGTGGTACTCAGCACCACATAGGTAATGCCAACACCCGTGCTTACTGTATCCTGCAGTTGGCCTTGGGTAACATGGGCGTCTCTGGTGGCGGTACTAACATCTTCCGTGGTCACGATAACGTACAGGGCGCAACCGACTTCGGTCTGCTGTTCGACACCCTGCCTGGTTACTATGGCCTTAAGACAGGTTCTTGGAAGCACTGGTGTAACGTATGGGATCTGGACTATGAATGGGTGAAGGCTCGCTTCGATCAGGAACAGCGTCTGGGTCAGGATCCTATGACCTCTACCGGTATTCCTTGTTCTCGTTGGCACGACGGCGTGCTGGAAGACAAGTCTAAGATCGCTCAGAAAGACAACATCCGTATGTCATTCTTCTGGGGTCAGTCGGTTAACACAGAAACCCGTGGCCGTGAGGTGCGTGAAGCACTGAACAAGATGGACACAGTAGTGGTTGTGGATCCATTCCCAACCATGGCGGGTGTGATGCATACCCGTAAAGATGGCGTCTATCTGCTGCCGGCGGCGACTCAGTTCGAGACCTATGGTTCGGTATCTGCCTCTAACCGCTCACTGCAGTGGCGTTCACAGGTGATCGAGCCGCTGTTCGAATCTAAGCCTGACCACGTCATCATGTACAAGTTGGCGAAGAAGTGGGGCATAGAGAAAGAATTGTGTAAGCATATCCAGGTGAACGGCGACGAGCCGTTGATCGAAGATATTGTCCGTGAATACAACAAGGGTATGTGGACCATCGGTTACACAGGTCAGAGCCCAGAGCGTCTCAAGATGCACCAGGAAAACTGGGGCACCTTCGACATCAAGAGCCTGGAAGCACCGGGTGGCCCAGCTAAGGGCGAAACCTATGGTCTGCCTTGGCCATGTTGGGGCACACCTGAGATGAAACACCCAGGTACCCAGATCCTCTACCGTACCGACCGTGAAGTCCGCTTCGGTGGTGGTAACTTCCGTGCCCGTTACGGTGTTGAGCACGAGGGTAACAACATCCTGGCCGAAGGCTCTTACTCTAAGGGCAGTGAGATCAAGGACGGTTACCCAGAGTTTACCGACAAGATGCTCAAGCAACTTGGCTGGTGGGACGACCTGACCGCAGAAGAGAAAGCGGCTGCCGAAGGTAAGAACTGGAAGACAGATATCTCTGGTGGTATCCAGCGTGTCGCCATCAAGCACGGTTGTATTCCATTTGGTAACGCTAAGGCCCGTTGTATCGTTTGGAACTTCCCTGATGATATTCCGGTTCACCGTGAGCCTCTGTATACACCTCGTCGTGATCTTGTGTCTAAGTATCCAACTTACGATGACCGTATGGTTGCGCGTCTTCCTACCCTGTACAAGTCAATTCAGGATCAGGACTTCGCCAAAGAGTTCCCACTCGCCTTGACCTCTGGTCGTCTGGTTGAGTACGAGGGCGGTGGTGAAGAGACTCGTTCTAACCCTTGGTTGGCAGAGCTTCAGCAAGAGATGTTTATCGAAATCAACCCTGCTGATGCGGCGGATCGTGGTCTACGTGATGGCGATGTCGTATGGGTTCACAGCCCAGAAGGCGCCAAGATCAAGGTGCAGGCAATGGTGACACCGCGTGTGATTGAAGGCGAGTGTTTCATGCCGTACCACTTCGCGGGTATGTTCGAAGGCGAGAGCCTGGAGAAGAGCTACCCAGAAGGTACAGTGCCTTACATCATTGGTGAGTCGGCCAACACCGTATTGACCTATGGCTATGACGTGGTGACCCAGATGCAAGAGACTAAGTCTAGCTTGTGTCAGATCACTAAAGCCTAACGGAACTTGATGAGGAGATAAGCCATTATGGCAGTCATGAAATTTCTATGTGACACCAAACGCTGCATCGAGTGTAACGGTTGCGTCACAGCATGTAAGAACGAAAACGATTCCGCTCTCGAGTGGGGTATCCAACGCCGTCGCGTCGTGACCATCAACGATGGTCAACCCGGTGAAGCCTCGATCTCTGTGGCTTGTATGCACTGTACCGACGCCCCTTGTCAGGCCGTTTGCCCAGCAAACTGCTTCTACAAAACGGAAGATGGCCTAACACTACACAACAAAGATACCTGTATCGGTTGTGGTTACTGCCTATACGCCTGCCCATTCGGTGCGCCTCAGTTCCCTAAGAAGAGCACCTTTGGCAGCCGCGGCAAGATGGACAAGTGTACTTTCTGTGCCGGTGGCCCAGAAGAGACCTTCTCCGAAGCCGAGCGTAAGAAGTACGGCGCTAACCGTCTGGCCGAGGGTAAGTTACCTATGTGTGCCGAGCTTTGTTCGACCAAGGCACTGCTCGCCGGTGATGCGGAAGTGGTTTCCAACATCTACCGTGAGCGTATTGCGGCCCGTGGTAATCCTAATGCGATCTGGGGCTACACCCCTAAGACTGGCGTTTAAAGTGAATAGTACCGTAAGCCTTCGGGCTTACGGTCTGTAAAGGAGTGACTATGTTATTAAAATCACTGCGCAGCCTATTCACTGTGTTGTTATTGCCATTGGTCTTGGCAATGGGCTTAGGCTTGACGACGTCAGCCTATGCCGTTGACGAACAGACCAGTCAACAGATGGCAAATACCAACGATGCTGAGCTATGGCGAGCCGTGAAGTCAGGAGACAAGGGATACACCACAGCCAAAGGCGCTGAGGGTGGGGTCATGATTAACGTGTCGGCTATCGAAGGCACTAACGTTAAGAACGACTATCTTACCCCTGTGATGGCGCTGGCCGTTTGCGGTGTGTTCGGTGCTTTCTTGATCTTCTATCTGGTGAATGGCCCTTCAAAGCTAAGTCATGGTTTCTCTGGCAAGATGGTATTGCGCTGGAGCAAGGCCGATCTTTGGATTCACTGGGTGATGGCGCTTTCCTGCCTGGCGTTGATCTTTACCGGTCTTAACATCATGTTGGGTAAGCATGTGCTACAACCCTATGTGGGCACAGGCATTTGGGGCTCGCTGATCTACGGCAGCAAGACGATCCACGATTACGCGGGTCCCTTGTTCATCGTGGCCTGGGCTATCTGTGTGGTTAAATGGATGCCGTTGCAGACATTTAAGCTGTATGACCTTAAGTGGTTCCTGGTGGTTGGTGGCTACATCAACTTCGGACCCTTCAAGGGCAAGCACCCAGACAGTGGCTTCGCCAACGCCGGTGAGAAGATGTGGTTCTGGACGCTAACCCTGTTCGGTCTGTTTATCGCGGTATCCGGTATCATGCTGGTGATGCCTGGCCTGGAACTGCCACGTGAAGCCTCTATGGCGGCACTGCTGGTTCACGGCCTCAGCGCCATCATCATCATCGCCTTTACCATAGTCCACATCTGGATGGCGACGGTACTGAGTGAAGGTGGTATGGAGTGCATGAAGTCGGGTTACTGTGATGAGAACTGGGCAGTACAGCACCACAACCTTTGGTACGATGAGATCAAAGATAACGGTACCCTGACTTATAGGGACTAGACCTACAGCGACTAGACTCAAAACGCAGACGCGTTATTGAATAAAAGCGCATAGATGAAGCACCCCACCTAGGTATTAGGCGGGGTGTTTTTTTATGGTTAAAGGTTGAGGATTTTAGCGGATCCAGATCACCTTTGGCTGTTTTTTGAACGCGCTTTTTATTTTCAATAACAACAACTTCATTACATCTACTGGATCCCGGTTTTAGCTATTTTTAGGGATTGTCTGCAAAGTGTATTGGCTAAAGTATGACTGGCTTAACACTTTGGCCATTTATTCATTTTTTCCGCTTATTGACCCCTGTTTAGATCAATATCTCTGCCTCGCTTCTTACCTATATTGCAACGGCAATTAATCGGATGTTTTTAAAAAACATAGCATTTTTACTAAACCGCCACCTGTGAATAACATTGCCTTAACCAAGGTGCCGATGGCGGTTTTGAATAAATCATCCCTACCAATCGAAACTTCCTAATCCACTAGGAGCAAGAATGAAGAAGCAACAGCCCGATCTGAATCGCAGATCTTTGCTGAAAGCACTCACCATAGGTGGTACGGCCGGTGTGGCCATCGCCGCGAGTGGTGTGAGTGTTGCCAATGCAACCGAAAGTAAATCTCAAGAAAAACATGCCGATGGCTACCATGAAACTGCACATATCCGCAGTTATTACAATAGCTTGCGTAGCTAATTAGGAGAATTTGAGCGATGAAGTTAACGCGCAAAACAAATGAGGCAGTCGCAACGGCTAAGCCAAGCTTAGGCATCAGCCGTCGTCAATTCATGAAGCATGCGGGTATCACAACCGGTGGTATCGCAGCAGCCTCTCTTCTCGGTACCGGCATGATGCGCCGCGCCGAAGCGAAAGATATTCCACACGATGCCCCAATCGAGATTAAGCGTACCGTATGTAGCGCCTGTGCCGTGGGCTGTGGTCTGTATGCAGAAGTCCAAAACGGTGTCTGGACGGGTCAGGAACCAGCATTCGATCACCCATTCAATGCCGGTGGTCACTGTGCCAAAGGTGCTGCGCTGCGTGAACATGGTCACGGCGAGAAGCGTCTTAAGTACCCAATGAAGCTGGTCGACGGTAAGTGGAAGAAACTCTCTTGGGAGCAGGCCTTCAACGAAGTCGGCGACAAGATGCAGAGCATCCGTCAAGAGTCGGGTCCAGATTCACTCTACTTCATGGGTAGCGCTAAGTTCTCTAACGAAGGCTGCTACATGTACCGTAAATTTGCGGCCATGTGGGGTACCAACAACGTCGACCACTCGGCACGTATCTGTCACTCTACCACTGTAGCCGGTGTTGCTAACACCTGGGGTTATGGTGCGCAAACCAACTCTTTCAACGACATTCAGAATGCGAACGCGATCTTCTTCATCGGTTCAAACCCTGCCGAGGCACACCCTGTTGCCATGCAGCATATTCTGATCGCCAAAGAGAAGAACAACGCCAAGATCATCGTGGTTGACCCACGTTTCTCTCGCACCGCGGCTCACTCAGATCTGCACTGTGCACTGCGTCCTGGTACCGATATTCCGTTCATCTACGGTATGTTGTGGCACATCTTCGAAAATGGCTGGGAAGACAAGACCTTCATCCAGCAGCGCGTGTTCGAGATGGACACCATCCGCGAAGAGGTGAAGAAGTTCCCACCACAAGAAGTGGCTAACATCACAGGCGTGAGCGAAGAGCAGGTTTACCAAGCGGCTAAGCTGATGGCTGAAAACCGTCCAGGTACTGTGGTTTGGTGTATGGGTGGTACCCAGCACCACGTTGGTAACGCCAACACTCGTGCCTACTGTATCCTGCAGCTGGCTCTGGGCAACATGGGCGTATCTGGCGGCGGTACTAACATCTTCCGTGGTCACGATAACGTACAGGGCGCAACCGACTTAGGCCTGCTATTCGACACCCTGCCTGGCTACTATGGCCTCAAGACAGGTTCTTGGAAGCACTGGTCACACGTTTGGGATCTGGATTTCGACTGGGTTAAGGGTCGCTTCGACCAGAACGAATACCTGGGTCGCATCCCAATGAACACTCCTGGTATTCCATGTTCTCGTTGGCACGATGGCGTATTAGAGACGCCAGAGAAATTAGCGCAGAAAGATCGCGTGCGCATGGCCTTCTTCTGGGGTCAATCTGTTAACACAGAAACCCGTCAGCGCGAGGTGCGTGACGCCCTGGATAAGATGGACACAGTCGTGGTTGTGGATCCATTCCCAACGATGGCGGGTGTCATGCACCGTCGTAAGAATGGTGTCTACCTACTACCTGCGGCGACTCAGTTCGAGACTGAAGGTTCGGTATCAAACTCTGGCCGTAGCCAGCAGTGGCGTGAGAAGGTGATCGAGCCACTATTCGAATCTAAGACAGATATCGAGATCATGTATCGCCTGTCGCAGAAACTCGGTTTCGACAAGGAATACACTAAGCGCATCGCTAAAGATGCCAAAGACATGCTAGTGATCGAAGACATCACCCGCGAGATCAACCGCGGTATGTGGACTATCGGTATGTCTGGCCAGAGCCCTGAGCGTCTGAAGCTGCACACCCAAAACTGGGGTACCTTCAGCAACAAGACGCTTGAAGCAGAAGGCGGCCCAGCCAAGGGCGAAACCTATGGTCTGCCATGGCCATGTTGGGGCACACCAGAGCAGAAGCACCCTGGTACCCAGATCCTCTACAACACAAGCAAACACGTGCTGCAGGGCGGTGGTAACTTCCGTGCCCGTTATGGCGTCGAATACCAAGGCAAGAACCTGCTGGCCGAAGGCAGCTTCTCTAAGGGCAGCGAGATCCAAGACGGTTACCCAGAGTTCAGCGACAAGCTGCTCAAGCAACTGGGCTGGTGGGACGATCTGACCGCCGAAGAGAAGGCAGAAGCCGAAGGCAAGAACTGGAAGACCGACCTGTCTGGCGGTATCCAGCGTGTGGCCATGAAGCACGGCTGTATCCCATTTGGTAACGCCAAGGCCCGCTGTATCGTGTGGACCTTCCCGGATCAAGTGCCTGTGCACCGTGAGCCGCTGTACACACCACGTCGCGATCTCGTGTCTAAGTACCCAACTTATGACGACATGCAGGTACATCGTCTACCGACGCTGTATAAGTCTATCCAAGAGAAAGACACGGCAACCAAGTACCCACTGGGCCTGACCTCTGGTCGTCTGGTTGAGTACGAGGGTGGTGGTGAAGAGTCTCGCTCTAACCCATGGTTGGCCGAGCTACAACAAGAGATGTTTGTTGAGATCCACCCAGGCGATGCCGCCGACCGTGGTATCCGCAACGGCGATACCGTATGGCTGGAAGGCGCCGAAGGTGGCCGCATCAAGATCAAGGCCATGGTTACCCCTCGCGTTAAGCAAGGTGTTACCTGGATGCCATACCACTTCGCCGGTGTGATGCACGGTGAGAGCCTAGAGAATAACTATCCAGAAGGTACTGTGCCTTATGTGATTGGTGAGTCTGCGAACACGGCATTGACCTATGGTTATGACCCTGTCACGCAGATGCAAGAGACCAAAGCGTCGCTTTGTCAGATCACTAAAGCTTAAGTATCGGGAGATTTGCCATTATGGCTACAATGAAATTTTTATGTGATACCAAGCGTTGCATCGAATGTAACGGCTGTGTCACGGCATGTAAGAACGAAAACGACTCTGCGCTGGAGTGGGGTATTCAACGTCGCCGCGTGGTGACCATCAACGACGGTCAGCCAGGCGAAGCCTCTATCTCTGTGGCGTGTATGCACTGTACCGACGCCCCTTGTCAGGCGGTTTGTCCGGCAAACTGCTTCTACAAGACGGAAGATGGTCTGACGCTGCACAACAAAGACACCTGTATCGGTTGTGGCTACTGTCTGTACGCCTGTCCGTTTGGCGCGCCTCAGTTCCCTAAGAAGGGTGCCTTTGGCAGCCGCGGCAAGATGGACAAGTGTACCTTCTGTGCTGGTGGTCCTGAAGAGAATCACTCAGATGCAGAGCGTCAGAAGTACGGTTCTAACCGTATTGCCGAAGGCAAGCTGCCTATGTGTGCCGAGTTGTGTGCGACTAAGTCGCTACTTGCCGGTGATGCTGAGGTTATCTCAAACATCTTCCGCGAGCGTGTTGCATACCGTGGTTCGAAAAATGCGATTTGGGGTTAATCCCCAGCTTGTATAAGGCCACAACAATCCACACCGGGCTCGCCCGGTGTGGACGATAAGGATGTAATATGAACAAATGGTTCAAACAATTTAGCGTGATCTTAGCGCTAGTGATAGGTACCACATTCAGTGCCCTGTCATTCGCCCATGGCGACGCGACCGACCATACCCATGCCGCTACCGAGGGGCAGATTTGGTCTGAGATTCAGGCGGGTGCCACCGGATACACTACCTCTCACGGTCAGTTCCATAACCAGCCAATCAACAGCTATGATCTGCGGGTTCTCGAGCTGCGCAGCGACTGGCTGGCACCTGCCCTGATGGCGGCGCTGTTTGGTATGATCATCATCTTCGTGCTGTTCATCAAAGTGAACGGTATCTCCAAGTTGCATCATGGCTTCTCGGGCAAGATGGTGTATCGCTGGTCGAAATTTGATGTCTCTATCCACTGGCTGGGGGCGATCCCTTGTCTGCTGCTGATCCTCACGGGTCTGACCCTGCTGGCGGGACGTTTCTTCTTCCAGCCATACCTGGGTGAAGGCTTCTGGGCCGGTCTGGTCTATGGCGCCAAGCAGATCCATGACTACATGGCGATCCCCTTCATGATTGGTTGGGCGCTGATGACCACGCTGTGGGCCAAGAATCAGCTGCCTAAGATGTATGATGTTAAATGGTTCCTGGTCGTTGGTGGTTACATCAACTTCGGTCCCTTCAAGGGTAAGCACCCGGATGCAGGCTTTGCCAATGCCGGTGAGAAGATGTGGTTCTGGGCCTTCGCCTTCTTTGGACTGATCATCTCGGCCTCAGGCATGTTGCTGCTGTTCCCGAACCTGTTCGAGCCTAGCCGCACCCTGAGCCTGATCGCCCTGGTACTTCACTCTGTCAGTGCCATCGTTATCTGCGCCTTCTCTATCGTTCACATCTTCATGGCGACCGTGATGTCAGAAGGTGGTATGGAGTGTATGGTGTCGGGTTTCTGTGATGAAAACTGGGCGACCCAGCATCACAACCTCTGGTATGACGAGATCAAGGCTAACGGCACGCTGAAGTACAAAGCGTAAGGCGTTCGCCGCGCGCATCAGCGTTTCTGTTACCATGAAAAAACACCTCACCGGGTTGCCGGCGGGGTGTTTTTTTATGCCTGCTGTTTAATGCCTACTGTTTAATGCCTGTCGTTTAATGTTAGTGGTTTAATGCCTAGAGCAGAGAGTAGCTGCTAGCTAGAGTAGCTTTTAGCAACATTAGCCGGTAGAAATATTAGTCATTGAGAATGTTGACAATAACCGCAAAGCCACTAAGTTGTGTGAAAAGCAATTTCACCATAAAGGAGCTGAATATGAGCAGAAGGATCTTGATGGCGCTCGCCCTGAGTGTGAGTGTTAGTTTGAGTTTAAGTGTGAGCTTTAGCAGCCTTGCCGATACCTTTCGAGTGACCTCGGAGGTCAGCCTGCAGGGCGAGGTGCTTGGCGCGCCGACGCTAGTGATTGATAAGGCCGAGGCCGAGCGGGTGATGCTGGCGGACAAGTACCAGTTCAGCGTTAAGGTTACGTCACACGATGCGGCTCAGGTGTTGGTGGATTTTAGCCTGAGCGGCGAGGGTTATGAGACAGAATCACAGGCGATAGTCGACCTGGACAAGGCCGCCTTGCTCACCTTTGGCGACCAGACATTTAGCTTTCTCATCAACAGGGTAGGCGACTAACTTAGCAGTCGCTGTCCATGATTTTGGTGGTCACGCTATCGGCAGTCGTGTCGACCCTCAGATAGCAGGCGAGGGCGCCGTCTGCCATGAGATCCCCCGGGGTCTTATACAGGCTGCGATCGCCGATGCGCAGCTCGATATCTTCCACCGTCCAGCGCCCGCCGTAGAACCATTCACTCATGGTGACCGTCAGCAGCTGAGTTACCGCATCGCCGCCCCATACCGGGTTGCCATATCTCACCTGGATTTTTTGGCTATCGCCTGGGTTGAGGAAGAAGCTGGCCTTAGGCTGCTTCTCTAGCCCCAGGATGGCCGAGCGGGCATAGACAAGTTGATTCGCGGCCTGCACCGAGGCCTCGAGCTGCTTGAGCTGGGCGATCCTCGCCTCTCGCGTCAGGCTTATCCACCTGCTGGCGGCCGCTACGCTGAGAATGGCCAGTATGATGATCACCACCACCATCTCTATCAGGGTAAAGCCAGAGGCTCCTTTATGTCTCATGGTTACTCGCATCTACAGGTTAACGCTTGGCATTAAATAAAGTGGAGGCAGCCTAACGGCTTGGGAGACATTTGCAAGCGAAATTGAGTCAATTCTTGCAATAACATGCTGAATGATAATGGGTTGTTTGTTAGCTGTTGCGGCCAGGTTTGCGCCGTGTTACCGGGTCGCGACCCGGCAGAAATTGACCTAAGATCAAGCTAGTCTCAATAAGCAGGAGAGAGAGATGGAGAGTAAAGCGGTAAGCGACAGCATGGGCGACCTCAATATTCCCGCCGATGCCCTCTACGGCGCGCAGACGGCACGGGCGATCAAGAACTTTCCCGTGAGCGGTCGCACCATGCCCCGCAGCTTCATCCGTGCCTTGTTGCTGGCTAAGCTCGCCGCCGCCGAGGCCAACGTGGCACTTAGACTGCTGCCGCCCAATATTGCCCCGGCGGTCGCCCAGGCGGTTCAGGAGCTGCTGGCGGACCCTCAGATGATGCGCCACTTCCCCATCGACATGTTTCAGACCGGCTCGGGCACCAGCAGTAACATGAATGCCAACGAGGTGCTTGCGACTCTGGTCTCGAAGAGCCTGGGTCAGGCGGTGCATCCCAACGATGTGATCAACCTGGGGCAGAGCAGTAACGACATCATTCCCAGCGCTATCCATATCAGCGCCTTGCTGGCGGTAGAGCAGTCGCTGCTCCCCTCGTTAATCCTGCTGTCGCAGACCATCACCACTAAGGCGCAGCAGCTGGCCGATGTTACCAAGACGGGGCGCACCCACCTGATGGATGCCATGCCGGTGCGTTTCGATCAGGTGTTGGGGGGCTGGGCGAGCCAGATCGACGATTGTCGCGAGTGGATCGCCAGCCAAGGCGACGCCCTGGCCCAGCTGCCCGTGGGCGGCACGGCGGTGGGGACAGGGGTCAACACCCACGAGGAGTTCTCCCGGCTGTTCTGCGAGAGACTCAGCGCCCTGACCCGCACCCAGTTTCGCCCGGCCGATAACCTGTTTAGCCGCATGGCGAGCCATGATACCGCCGTCGCCCTCTCGGGCCAGCTGAAGACTCTGGCGGTGGCCATCATGAAGATCAGCAACGACCTGCGCTGGATGAACTCCGGCCCACTGGCGGGTCTGGGTGAGATTAACCTGCAACCTTTGCAGCCGGGCTCCTCCATCATGCCGGGCAAGGTCAACCCTGTGATCCCTGAGTCCGCCTGCATGGTGGCGGCCCAGGTGATGGGCAAGGATATGGCGATCACTATCGCCGGTCAGTCCGGCAACTTCGAACTCAACGTGATGCAGCCGCTGATCGCGGTTAACTTGCTAGAGAGCATAGAGAGCCTCAGCAATGTCTCGCGCCTGTTGGCGGACAAGGCGATTGCGAGTTTCGTGGTGAATCGAGGCAAAATAGCCGACTCCCTGCATCGCAATCCCATACTGGTCACCGCTCTGAGCCCCAAGGTGGGTTATGTGCAGGCCGCTAAGATAGTTAAGCAGGCCTATCAGGAGCAGAGACCCATACTCGAGGTTGCCATGGAGCTCACCGACCTTAGCGAGGAGGAGCTCAGGCGCCTGCTGGATCCCGAACGCCTGACCCGCGGCGGCCTGGCGTAATTTTGATGTGGATTCGTAATTCAGATTGTTGATGTGTTTTCAATGGTGACATGACAAAGCGATACAAACTGCTGACAGTAATCACCCGCGGCCCTGATTACACTGATATTTTTCATCGCAGGAGACCGCCATGCCACGCCTTACCCTCCCCCTGCTGCTGGTGTTCAGTAGCCTACTGGGCTGTAACGCCGACCAACCCAGAGTGCAGCCGCCGCTGGCTAACTTCGCCTTTAGCGATGAAAAGCTCGAGGCGCTGATCCAGGAACGCGAACCGATATTCTCATCGATTCAACTCGAGTACCAACATACCCACTACGACAGGCTGGAATACGCCGACATCTTCGTCGACACACAGAAACAGATTCCTTATCTGCTGCTGGCACTCAGCAGCGAGAAGGGTCATAGCCTCACCTTAGGGATCAAGTTTGACGAGTTGCAGCTGCTAGATTGTCAGATCTTTTCCGGCCCCCACCGCATCGACAGCTTCGACTGCTCTGACGCCCAGCGACTGATCCAGGATGACAAGAGCATCTTCGAACTGCGCACCCGCGAGAAGCAGCAATACCTACGCCTTAGCTTTGTCAGCGACTGGCTGGAGTACGCCTCCTCGATAGGCTCGACCCTCTTCTCGCCTCGGGAGGGAGAAGCTGGCATCGAGATCCTCACCAGCAACTATTTCGAGCCGCTGATCAACAACCAGTGGTGCACGGCGGACTGCGACAACCCCGCCACCTCAACCCTGGGGATCACCAGCTATCAGGCGCTTAAACGCCTGGTGGAGCATTACCCCAAGAGGAAGAAGGTGCTGGTTTTCGATAACTTTGTCGGCGGATCCGCCGACGATGAGGTCAACATGTATACCGGCTTGCTGATCCGCGAGCAGGGGCTGGATACCAAGGTCAGCCGCGCGGGACGTGTCTTCTCCGGTGCCACGGACCTGTTTGCCGCCGGGGTAAGGCGCACCCTGGAATTGCAAAATACCAAGTTTAGTGTCGCAGGAAACCAACAGGTTGGCGTGCACAGCTGGAGCGATGGCGAGCTTGGCCGCGACGCCACAGAGATCTCCTATAGCGACGCCGCCCATCGCAGCCAGGCGACCTACTTCAGCCGGATGTTGGGCAAACAGGGGATACCCTTCTACCTGTTTACCCTCACCTCGGCGCCATCTGAAGGCGCCCATTGGATGTCTAGAGAGGAGATGCAATATTATCGACTTGCAACAGACATTTATTAGTTGGCTAAATCAAGTATGGGTACTTAAGTATTATTCTCATTGATAGCGATTTAATACTTTAGTTTCTACTGTTGAAAAATTTTATAAAAAATAGTCACGTCAAAAATATCAAATTTGACGTGACATCATATGTTGGTGTTGTAATTTTAAAAATTATAAAACACCTTAATTTCTTAATAACCTCTGCAGATTACATATTGTGTTTCACAATATGATTCTAGAGTACCGCTTTCGACACACTGCATAAACTCAGCACGGCATTGTGCTGGAGACGTTGCTGTAGCGGCAAAAGATATTCCCATAGATAGGGCTAATCCAACAAAGGCTAATTTAAGTTTCATAGTTAATTCCTTGTAATAAATTTAACTTAATAAAATCAAATCAGGCCTAACCTCAAACATCCATATAGGCCTTATTTGAATTTAGGATGATACACGGATGTTGCGTTAATGCAAATTTTATGTAAATAATCTTGGCTGTCATTTATTCCAACTTGGTGATCATATTGAGAGCTTTATTAATTAATGCTGGGTTGTTTTTCTTCGTGATGATAATCGGATATTCATCAGTCTTAGGTATTAAGTGGGTAATGTCTGAGCCTATGGTTGTGAAGGGGGATTTTTCATTACATCGAGAAGCTTCTAGTAAGAAAGTATTGTTTTATGGCACGGATTGGTGCCCGATTTGTGAAAAAACGCGGACATACTTTAAGGCTCGTAAAGTAGATTATGACGAGCTAAATCCTGAGAAAGATGAACAAGTTATGACTAATTATTTGTTAACTGAGTCTAAAGGATATCCGGTAATAATTATCGGTAATACAATGATTTATGGATTTAATGTTGATGAAGTGGAATCGGCCCTAAAAGAAAATGGATTGATATAAGAGCTGTTTTCTCCTGCGTACAAGTCATATGGGAGCTAAGTCAAACTCAATGACTTAGCTCCTTTTCATAAAGTTTAAACGATTTTTTACCAGGCCAGCTGCAGGATCTCGCGGCTGATATCCAGGCCGAGGTCGCCTGACTCTGACAGGGCGGTCATGCCGTGGGCTTCAAGCGCCGCGACTATGTCGTCAATCTGCTCCTGAGCGATATCATAGTCGCGCAGGCGGGTCTTGAGGCCAAGTTGCTGGAAGAACTGCTCCGTCTTGTCGATCGCCAGGTCGACACGGCTGGCTTCGTCGCCCTCTGTGATGTCCCACACGCGCTCGGCGTATTGCAGCAGCTTGGCGTGCTTCTGGGTCTTGCGTACACGCCAGACAGATGGTAACACGGCGGCCAGAGTCTGGGCGTGGTCGATGCCAAATTGGGCCGTCAGCTCGTGACCAATCATATGGGTCGTCCAGTCAAACGGCACGCCGGCACCTATCATGCCGTTGAGGGCCGAGGTGGCACTCCACATCAGGTTGGCGCGGGCGTTGTAGTTTTCCGGCTCTTCCAGTGTGATGGGGCCAATCTCGATCAGGGTGCGCATAATCCCTTCGGCGGTTCTGTCCTGTACCCGACCATCCACCGGATAGGTGGCATATTGCTCCAGCACGTGGACGAAGGCGTCGACCACACCGTTAGCCACCTGAATCTTGGGCAGGGTGAAGGTCAGGGTCGGATCCAGCAGTGAGAAGGTTGGGTAGATGCTGGGATGGTTAACCGGGAACTTGCCGCCGTTATAGCTGACCACGCCGAAGGCGTTCATCTCTGAGCCCGTGGCAGGCAGCGTGGCTATGGTGCCCAGTGGCAAGACCTGATCTGCCTCGACCGGCACAGGGGCGAAACCGTGGAACAGCAGGCTGGCACTGTCACCCTCGAAGCGTGTCGCCAGGGCGATGAACTTGGTGCCATCCATCACAGAGCCGCCACCGACTGCCAGCAGGAAGTCGATAGACTCTTCTCTTGCCAGCTTGGCCGCCTTGGCCAAGGTCTCATACTGTGGATTGGCTTCGATGCCGCCGAATTCGACGACGGTGCGATCGCCCAGGGCGCTAAGTACCTTGTCCAGGGTGCCGAAGCGTTTCACGCTGCCGCCGCCATAGGTCACCATGACGCGGGCGCCGGCGGGGATCAGCTTGTCTAGCTCGGCCAGGCGGTCTTTACCGAAGACGATCTGTGTGGGATTGCGATAATCGAAGTTAAGCATGGGGATACCTTGTGTCACCTAATAATATGCTGCACATACTAGTCTCTTGGCGCGAGTTTTAAATACCTATTGCTGCACGGATCTTGCCTATTTCTGCTTTATTAAGTTTAAAAGGCATAAATTTGATAAAATTTGATGCCTTTTTCTGCTTGGGTGATATTATCGCCATCAGTTGAATCCTTATCCTGTCCCAAGAGGTGAAGTGTGAAGAGTGTTGCCGAGTTGATGTCTGAGCTGGCCCCAGATGAGGGGATGAACGACAGCGTATTGCCAGGTATCAAGCTGTTTCGCTGCTCCGCCTACGGTGCCCGAGGCCCCTTGTGTTACTCCCAGGGGATCATGATAGTGGGGCAGGGCAAGAAGCGTATCTATCTGGATAACAGGGTGTTTGACTATGATCCCCAGAACACCCTGGTGATGACAGTGCCCATGCCGGTGGAGTGTGAGACCTTCGCCAGTAAGGAGGAGCCAGTGCTGGTGATGATGATAGATATCGATCTGGCGCAGCTTAATCGCCTCATCCCCGTCATGGACAACCATCACAGGGTGCCCCAGGCCCTGAGCGAGTCGCGATTGCCCGGCTATTTCATCGCCCCGACCGGCGAGGCGATAGAATGTAGCATTCATCGTCTGCTGCAGGCATTGCAATCGCCGCTGGAGGCCGAGGCGCTGGGAGAGGCCATGGTGCTGGAGATCCTATATCGCCTGCTGGCCTTGCCCAACGCGGCGCCCCTCTATGCCCTGGCACTGAGTCATACCCGACTTTCTCGCATCGACAAGGCGCTGAGCTATCTGCATAAACATTACGCCGCCAGTATTGAGGTGGATCAGCTTGCCGCCCTGGTGAACATGAGCCCCTCGGCGTTTCATCGCTGCTTCAAGGAGGTGACTGCCTCATCGCCCATCCAGTACCTGAAGAAGGTGCGCCTGAACAAGGCCAAGGAGCTGTTGCAGCACCCCGGAGTGAAGGTGAAGCAGGCTGCCATCGAGGTGGGCTACGAGAGCCCGGCCCAGTTTAGCCGCGAGTTCAAACGTTACTTCAGCCACAGTCCGGGGGAATGTGCCAGATAAGGTTTCTTACTGCTTGATGCACTGCAATAGCACGACGAAAGGCGGCATATTGTTGTGGGCGACGCTGTGGCCTTCGGGTTCGGTGCGGCGCTTCTGATGCTGGCGCATGCCCACATCGTCCCCTTCGCCTGTCGCATACTCGGGTTCGTCTCCCGAATCATAGTAGTACCAGTCGTCATAGACATGGGTGTGCTTGGGTAGTTCGGCGAGTGTCAGTTTATGTTTCTCTTCGCCGCCTTTGTCATTGAGCTTGCGTACCGACAGCGCATTCTCCTGATGATTCACGGCTAAGGTAAAGCGGCCACGCCCTTCGGTGTAGGGCTGCCACCCCTCTGGGCAAGCGGCTAGATCGAAATAGGCCACCGTTTTGGCAGGTATGATGCTGCCGGTTTCGGCGATCTGTTTGCTCAGGGCGGAGAGTCCTTGGGTGTTGGCGAGGTTGTTGGCCGCGAGTTCTGTGTATTTCACATAGCCAAAGAGTGCCAGAGATGCGGTGAGCAGCACCGAAACCAGTAGATTCCATTTCATTTTTAACGTCCTTGTGTCGAATTGCGCTCCACTGAAACAGCCGGAGTCTATATCATTATTTTTATTAACTATTTAACCTACGCTATTTATTTTATCGCCGCAATAGGTCGATGCTTGCTGTCCACTCGTCGCATCATCTCTTTGCCTCTATTGGGTCAAAATGGGCGATCACATTTATTCAACATTTCCTAAAACATGACATGCTTAACAATTCTTCGGCTAATCTAATGCTAGGTGTTGTAACTCCAAGCCAGTTCACGTTTTATATATTCCTTAAGTGATACTTTTGTGTTCCGCAAATGGATGTGTATCGCTTTAAGTCCTTATTTATTAAAAGGCTTTGTTCTCAAAGTCGGTTCAGCTAGGAATATCTATGTCTTCGTCTTCTATTATTCAAACGGCGCCAGGTGCATTGATTAAGCCGTACCAAGCTAACATTACCGTCCCTAACTGGATGCTGAGCTCGATGGAACGAGTGATGCAGTATTATGTCGACAAGAATCTGCGACTCGATACTCAGTCCGCCTCCATGATGCCGGCGCCCGTCGAAGGCAAGAAGTACATGCTCTATGCCCATGTGCCTTTCTGCCATACCCTGTGCTCCTTCTGCACCTTCCACCGTTTCCTGTTTAAGGAGGAGAAGGCGCGCGCCTATTTCGTCTCGCTGCGTAAGGAGATGGAGATGGTTAAGGCGCTGGGATATGACTTCGAGTCCATGTATATCGGCGGTGGCACCACAACCGTATTAGAAGATGAGCTGGCGCGCACGATTGAATTTGCCAAGAAGCTGTTCCCAAGCATCAAAGAGGTCTCCTGCGAGTCGGATCCTCAGCATCTGGACAGCCCAGGCTTTAAGCAGCTGGAAGGCTTGGTGGATCGCATGTCTATTGGGGTGCAGAGCTTCAACGACGACATCCTGGCGATGACAGATCGTCTGGAGAAGTTTGGCTCGGGTCAGCAGACCTTCGATAAGATCATGGCGGCCAAGGAGCTGTTTCCTATCATCAACGTGGATCTTATCTTCGGCTTCCGGGGCCAGACAGATGAGGTGATTCAGCACGACTTGGATATGGCCTCACGCCTGGATCCCCGCCAGATCACCACCTATCCCTTGATGATCACCCATCAGACCCGTAAGAGCGTCAAGGGCAAGCTGGCCGCGCCTCAGGGGGATATGGCGCGTCAATACCGCCAGATCCTCAACAGCCTGAACGGTCAGTATAACCAGCTGTCGGCCTGGGCATTCGGCAAGGCCAACAACGAAGGTTTCGACGAGTATGTGATCGATTATGACGAGTATCTGGGGGTAGGTTCTGGCTCCTTCAGCTTCCTCAACGACACCCTGTATGTGAACACCTTCTCCCTGCGCAAGTATCAGGAGAATATCGCCTCGGGTCGTATGGGCGTCGAGCAGCAGAAAAACTACAGCCAGAAGGATGTGATGCAGTATCGCTTCCTGCTGGGGATGTTCTCGGGTCGCCTGTCGCGCAAATATTTCCGCGACACCTTCGGCGTCAATCTGGATTGGGCCCTGTTTAAAGAGATGACCTCGATGAAGGCGATCGGTGCCATCAAGAATGACCCGAACGATCCCGATAACCTGATCGTCACGGATAACGGCAAGATGATGGGCCTCTTGATGATGAAAGAGTTCTACTCAGGCATGGACAACGTGCGGGCGCAGCTGCGTAAGCCGCTTAAGCCTTGCGATATGTAGCCCTGCGAGATGTAAGGGGCATTTGCTATCCGAGCGAAAGAGGCCGATCATAGATCGGCCTTTTTTATTGCCGGAGTTCGCCCCATGCAGGCCTTTGAGTCGCTATTTTCCCAGTTTGTTGCCGCCGAGTTACCAGCCGATGCCGCCCATGATCTCGCCCATGTTAGGCGGGTGGTGAAGACGGCCAAGCGCCTGTGCGATCTCGAATCTGCCTGCGCCGAGGTAGTGGTGCCGGCCGCCTGGCTGCATGATTGTGTCACTTTGGCAAAAGACGATCCGAGGCGCAGTCAGGGCTCTTTGCTGGCGGCCGATAAGGCAATCACCTTCCTCGCTGGCGTGGATTATCCGCAGCAATACTTGGCCGCCATTCACCATGCCATTCTCGCCCATAGTTTCAGCGCGGGTATCGCCCCCGAGACGCTGGAGGCCAAGATAGTACAGGATGCCGACAGGCTCGATGCCCTGGGTGCCATAGGTGTGGTGCGCTGCCTACAGGTGGGCACCGCCTTGGGGCGGCCCCTGTATGCTGCGGAAGATCCCTTCTGTCGGGAGCGGGAGGCGGATGATAGCCGCTACACCTTAGATCATTTCAAGCAGAAGCTGTTTACCCTAGCGGATACCATGCAGACGACTGCTGCGAGGGAAGAGGCGCGGCATCGCACCCGGGTGATGCAGGACTTTCTCGACCAGCTGGCGCAAGAGATCTAGGGGAGCCGCTTGGGCGCCTGTCTGTGATTAGCCTTGGCGCGGCGTGCTAGCTTCTGCTCAAGCTGACGAGCCTCCTGGCGTATCTGTTCGATAAAGAGATCTTGGTAGCCCAGCAGCTCAAATTCTCTCAGGCACTGTTGGTAGCGGCGCAGTTTTTCTTCCTTGCATAGGGGCTTATCCATCAGCTCTTCTAATGTCAGTATTGAGTCCATTCAATAACCTCACAACCTCTTTTGCTTGTTAGCCTAACGTCAAGTTGGCAGCTTGTAGAGGCTGATTTTTATCCTAGAACCTCATAAGCCGAAAGATTGACGAGTTTTTATCAACTTTTTCAAATGCTTATTTCATTACCAAGGTTGGCTCAGGTATTAGGGCGCATATCACCTAAGCTAATATGGGCGATCGCTTACGCACTCATTGGTCGAAAAGCTCATAAGAGACGTTTGTGGAGCACCCGGTAATAGGGTAGCTTGGTGAATTGTTCATTTTGTACAGGGAAATCAGATGATAGTACGTATTGGCGAATTTCAGGCCGCGCCGGGCCAGGCAGAGGCATTGAAGGCCTTCCTCCTCTCATTGAGCGATTATATTTGCAACTCACCGGGCTGCCTCAGCTATGAGGTATTGTGTCCGGTCGACGAGGCGGACCGCCTTATGGTGATCGAGCGTTGGGAATCTGCCGAGCAGCACAGGGCGTCGGTGCAGGCCTATCCGAGCGATAAGATGCAGGCCGCCATGTCACTGTTCGCCGCACCGCCGAGCGGCGGTTACTATTCGTTGGCTCAGGCTTAGGCTTACGACAGGGCTTTAGTGATGATCTATTTCGAGACAGAGCGGCTTATCTGCCGCGCCTTCGAGCGGGCCGATCTTCAGGCCTTCACCGCCTACCGCGCCGATCCTGAGGTGGCCCGCTACCAGAGCTGGCAAGACTACCAGTATCAGGATGCGCTGGCGCTGTTTGAGAGTTTGCAGCAGACACCTTTCGGAGCAAACGGCACCTGGATGCAGCTGGCCCTCGTGTGTCGTCAGACCCAGGCCTTGGTGGGGGATCTGGCGCTGCATTTCATCGATGCGCAGCAGGTCGAGATAGGCTTTACCCTGGCAAGCGAGCATCAGGGCAAGGGGCTTGCCCGTGAGGCGCTGCAGGGGTTGTTGGTGTATCTGTTTGAGCGCCAGGGTAAGCACAGAGTCTCGGCCATCACAGACGTGCAAAATCACGCCGCTTGGGGGCTGCTTGAGCGCCTGGGCTTTCGCCGCGAGGCCCACTATCGCGACAACATCTTCTTCAAGGGCAGCTGGGGCAGCGAGTATGGCTATGGCCTGCTGGCGCGGGAGTGGCGCGAGGCGCAGGTGGGCGAGCCACTGCAGGAGTTTCGTCTGATCAAACGTGTGGCGCCTCTCAATGATTTCCTGCGCCTTCGGCAGATAACAGGCCTGACCCCAAGGTCTCGCGAGGCGGCAGAACTCGGCCTGCCTCTTAGCCTGTTTGGCGTGCATCTATTGGCGGGTGACAGGGTGATCGCCATGGGCCGGGTGGTGGGCGACGGCGCCCTCAACTTCGAGCTGGTGGATATCGCCGTGGATCCCGAATATCAGGGGCGCGGCCTGGGCAGCGCTATCATGAGCGCCATCATGGCCTATCTCGACGAGACGGCGCCTAAGGGGGCCTACATCACCTTAATGGCTGATGTGCCTGCCCTTTATCTCAAATTTGGCTTCGAGTACTCGCGCCCGGCGAGCGAAGGCATGTATAAGTTACAGGCCTAATTGGTTGAGAAGCCCCGCGGGCCTTGATATAAAGGAGGCTCGGCGGGCCCCAAAGTATTAGGTTTCCGGGGCTAATTTTCTCAACCCGTTTAGGCGAGCTTCTTTTTCTCCTGATCCGCTGTTACTCGGAGCATGCATGGCCAAAATTCTGCTGGTAGCCAACCTCAATTGCGATCGTATTCTCAGACTCGATAAACCCTTGAAGATGGGGGGGCGGTTTCACTATCAAGATGGTGGCCAGCGCCTGGGGGGCGGCGGTGCCAACACAGGCATAGGCCTGGTGTGGGCCGGGCACGAGGTAGCGCTGGTGAGTCAGGTGGGCCGCGACGAGATAGGCGATTGGCTGCTGGCCGAGACCAGCACACTAGGGATAGATTGCCGCCTGATGCAGCGCTATCAGCAACATACCTGTGAGATGCTGCTGGTGATGACGCCGGATGGCGAGCGCACCATCATACGTCCCGAGCGCCCCAGATTCGAGCTGGCGGCGCCGCCTAACTGGCGCCAGTGGGATGCCCTCTATATCAACTCCTCGGCTGAAGGTGCGGTGAGCTGGGCCAAGACAGCCTTGCCCCACAGCCTGGTGGTGGCGCAGCTGGCCAAGGATAACCGTGAGCGTCCCTGCCATGTGCTGATCGCCTCGCGGGCCGACATGCAGGGGCGCAGCGAACTGTCGCCCTGGCAATATGGCCTCTCCATCGCCGGAGACTGCCTGCAGGCCTTCATAGTGACAGATGGCGAGTCGGGCGCCATCCTCTATCAGGCAGATTCGCAGACCCATGTGGCGGCCGAGTCGGCCAGTGTGGTGGATACCACAGGGGCGGGAGATGCCTATGCGGCGGGCCTGATCCATGGGCTGGTGCGTGGCGATGAGTTTTGTCAGGCCATGGCCGAAGGTGCCCGTTGGGCCGCCTTTGCGGTGGCCACAGAGAGTTCGATACCGGGAGCAGAACTCAAAAACTATCTGGAAAATGAGCGTGCGAAAGAAGAGGCCTAGCGGGCACAACTTGTCATCATAATGTCATTAACTCGGCTTAGAGTATCGGCATTGGTCGCAAGCAGTTCCCTGACCTTGTTTTGTGTAGCTTCTTTTCTAACATAGTGTGTTTTTCTGTTCTCTCGCCCCATCTTCTGGGGCTTTTTTTTTTGCCCGAAAAAAAGCCCCGACCTTTTGGTCAGGGCTTAGGCCGAACGCTTGTCGTTAGTTGTATTTAAATACCGGGATCATGCTGGTGCACTGAGTCTTGATCTTCTGATCTGGCGCCGCCAGGAAGGCCATGGTGATGCCGTCGATACAGTTGCGATAAGGGTTCTGTGAAGTTAGCTGTACGTGGCCACCCTGAGGGTTGGTGAACAGCTGGGCATTAGGCATGTTCTTTACCACTAACTCGCCCCATGCCGGTGGCGTCTGATGATCGTTGCCGCCGTTGATCACCAGGATCGGTAGATTACTGGTCACGGCCTGGGTCTCTACGCTGTCGGCCGCGGCCACATCCCACGCCTTACAGCTGTCGATGTCGAATCCCTCATGGAACATCTTGTTCACGGTCAGTGTGGTCGTGGTGGACCAGTTTTTGTCGTTGCGACCCTCTAGAGCCGTCTGGTTGAGGAAGGCATATTCCTCGGCGCAGACCACTGACAGTGCCATAGGGGCAAAGTAGCCTTCGGCCTCTTCGTTGTCTTTCTCATTGATGATGATGTTCAGGTCCTTATCGATCGCCAGTATCAGGGGGACGACCCTGGCATCACCCGCTAGACTGGCGATGTAGTTGACGAAACGGATGGCTGCCTGCTCCTCCCCCTGATTCTGTAGTCGCTCGATGATAGATTCGATCATCGGCTTGAGGATCTCTGATGCACAATTAATCGAGGCATCGCAGTTGGCGACGATGCGATCCAACGTGGCATAGGTGGCCCAAGGTGTATCCGATAGGCCGTTGACCTCAATTGGGAATACACCGTCGAGGATGACGCTGCGAACCCCTTGGCTATCTTCGCGTATGATGGTCTCAGCTAAGCGGGTGCCGTAGGAGGCGCCGTAGAGATTCCAGCTGTCGAGCTTGAGTGCCTTTCTCAGCATGATGAAATCGTGGGCGCTCTGCACGCTCTGATAGGCGCTGAAGTCGACGCCCTTGGCCTTGAGGCGAGCCTTACAGGCCTTGACATGCTCGATTGAGCCCTTGACCGTGTTAAATTCGGTGCACTTGTAGGCGGGTTTGGCGTGGCCTGTGCCGCGCTGATCCACCAGATAGAAGTCGCGGTCGTTCCAGAGGTATTTCGCCTTGCTCTGGGTGAAGTCTTCCAGGCTGTCGATGGCCGAGTAGCCTGGACCGCCCTGCAGGTAGACCACGGGATCGGCCTTGGCCTCAGTCTTAATCGCCGGGATCTTCAGCACGGCGATCTCCATGGTTTTCTTGGAGGCACTCTGGCCCTTGAGGGCGTGTTTTTCCGGGACCGTCAGATAGCCGCAGCTGGCGCCTTTGGGCAGATCCTTACTCTTGGTGAACGTGCTGCAGTCAACGCTGGCGTAGGTGCCCACCTTGCTGGCGACCTCCTTCTTAGTGTCAGACTTGCTCGATTGGTTACAGCCGCCGAGGAGGGCGATTGCCATGACGAGTGTGCCAAAGGCCAATAGATTGGGCTTGTGTGTCAGGCTCATATACAACTTCCTTATGGGTTACAGACGAAGGCAATGAACCTGGCGAGCCGCAGGGACTCGATGCCTTTGGGTTCTGTGCCGTGATTATCTGTAGCGCATTATGGGGAGGCGGGACCCTGGGAAACAGAAGCACTCTGTATGGCTTTGTCTCGGCTTTGTATCGGAAGGCTTTGAATAGAAAAGCTTTGAGTGGAATAGCGCTAAATGGGAAAGTGCTAAATCTGTGAGTTTAGCTATCGCCTGGGCGCCGAGCCCTTAACGGGCTCATTCTGCCTTGGGCAGGCGCAGGGTAAAGCAGGGGCCGCCAAGCTCGCTGTTGCCCAGTGTCAGCTCGCCCTGATGCTGACGCACTATCTGCTTGGCGATGGCCAGTCCCAGACCGTGGCCGCCACTCTGCCTGTCTCTGGCCTTATCCAGACGCACGAAGGGCTCGAAGATAGACTGCCAATAGTCCTGAGGAATGGGCTGTCCGTCGTTGGCTATCTCGATAAGCACGCTGGTCTCGTCGCTGCTAAGGGTCACGTTGACGCAGCTTTGGGCGTACTTGTAGCCGTTGCGTATGATGTTGCTGGTGGCTCGCAGCAGCAGGTGGTTGGCGATGGGAGCCATCAGGCTTTCGTCACCGCTAAGCTGCAGGCGTTTGGGGGTCTCGAACTGCAGGTGTTCCAGCTGACTGGCCAGCAGCGGGTAGAGCCTGGTTGGTGTCAGGCTGAGTTGGGCGTCAGGCCTTTCCAGCTTGGCGAAGTGCAACAGCTCCTCGATCATGCCGCCCAGTTCGTTGAGATCTTCCTGAATTCCTTCAAGATACTGCATCTGCTCCGGGCGTACCCCCGAGTCGTCCAGCATGTCCAGGTTGCACTGGATGCGAAAGATGGGAGTGCGCGACTCGTGGGCGATGGCGTTGGTGAGGTTCTTATGGCTCTGGATCAGCTGAGAGATGCGATCGGCCATGATGTTGAACGACAGGTTAAGCTGACCCACGCTGTGAAGGCTGCTGGTGGAGGCGCGGGCGCTAAAATCGCCATAGGCGAAGGCGATGCAAGTCTTCTCCAGTCGCGCCAGTCGTCGGGAGATCACAAACAGCACCATGATACTGATCAGCGCCAGTGCCGCACACAACTCGACGAAGACAAACCACTCTTTGCGGTTGAGGGTGTTGATAAAGGGGGAGTCCGGGTCGTTGATGATGCCATAGACTACCTCTGGGTTGCTCTTCAGGCTGAAGTAGGCCTGATTCTCGTCCACATCTTCAATGTAGAGGCCGTAGTCTTTAACCCCTTGTTTGATCGCCTCGCTCAGGGTGTCATCCTTGATGTCATAGCGAGTCAGTGCCAGGTGGATATCCTTGGCAAAGCCTTGCAGCGCCAGCTCAGCCGCCTGAGCTCCCTGAGCTTCGCCTATCTTGTCTACCAAGTTGCGGGTGGCGGTGATCTCGTTGGCCAGCGAAGTGGCGTCCAGTGAGTCGGTGGAGAAGAGCTCAAACTGGTCCATGGCGATCACCGCGATGAAGAAGATCGCCAGGGCAGTGCTATAGATGAGGATAAACAGGCGCGTCACAAGGGATCACCAACGGTCGGGGACGAACAGATAGCCCCTGGCCCTGACTGTGATGATGCGCCGGGGCAGGGCGGGGTTGTCGCCCAGCTTCTTGCGCAGCACCACTATCTTGTTGTCTATGGTGCGGTCGATGCCGTCGTACTCTATGCCGCGGATCTGTTTGACCAGATATTCCCGGGTGAGGATCTCGTCGGCATGGGCGGCCAGCAGCCAGAGCAGGTCGAACTCGCTGGTGGTCAGGCTGATCTCTTCTCCCGCCAACAGACACTGCTTACGCTGCTGGTTGAGCTCAAGCTCGCCGAAGCTGAGGTGATGCTGCTCCTGGGGAGCCGATACCTTGGCCCGACGCATCAACATACGGATGCGTGCCAGCAGAACCCTGGGCTGTATCGGCTTGATGATAAAGTCGTCGGCGCCCATCTCCAGTGCCGCCACCTGATCCATGTCGTCTTCGCTGGCGGTGAGGAACAGTATCTTGCCATCGAAGACGGGTTGCAGCTGACGGCAGATGCTGAAGCCGTCCAGATTGGGCAACATGAGATCTAAGATAACCAGATCCGGCTGCTCGGCCAGTATGGTGGCGATGGCATCGGCGCCGTCGTGGACACAGACAGTCTCTATCTGCTGCATGGTCAGATAAGAGGACAGCAGCTGGCTGATCTTTTCGTCATCTTCAACGAGTACAACTTTGATGCTCATGTCGAGTGAGTCGTCGTGGGAGTGTGTTGATAAATCTAACATTATTTATCTAGCTCCAACAGGGACGAGTTCACACTCTTTTTGAGGACCTGGCCTACCATGTGAGGTGATCTATAAGGTAAGCGGCGTCATACACCTTGGTCGTCTGCATCGATGCTTTATCCTGCAGGCCGGTAACTTCGACGATCACCGAGGTCTCATTTTCCACTTTACCCAGGCCATAGCCCCAGTCCTTGTGGCCAAAACCCAGGGTGTCATTGCCGACCGCATCGCGGTGGTTCTGCTCTGTGGTGAGGGCAAAGTAGGGATAGCCATGGGCCTGGACTATCTCGGCGGACTTGCGCAGAACATATTTGCGGGCCAGGGCGCGATCTGTCATGTCGTTACCGACGAAGCTGATCTGCCAGCTATCGTCGGCTATCTGTACCACGTCGAAGCCTTCACCAAAGCTCCAGAAGGATTTTTCTGTGTCGTAAGAGGTGGCGCAGCCGCTCAGCAGGAGTATGAAACTCAGTATGAAGGCGGCCAATGGAGTTGTTTTCATGATATCTTTCCCAAGGAGAACTAAGCCGCTATTGTGCAGGGGCGATCCCCGGGGCGACAGAGGGAGTTTGTATTGAATTGTCTCGCCTTTGTCAGCGGGCGAGACGAGTAGACAGTGGTCAGGGGGAGAAAGTGATGACACGTTTGGTAAACAAGATTTCGGGCCTGTATCGTGGTGACAAGGCCGAGGCGTTCGAGGGAATACCCAGCATGATCGACGCCAAGCGGGCGTGCACTGGTTTGGTGGTGGGTGAGCTGGGCGTCGAGGGTGACGGCCAGGCGGATCCCAAGCATCACGGCGGCGCCGACCGTGTGCTACACCATTTTCCTCGCGAGCATTATGGTCAGTATCGTCGCTGGGACATGATGCAGGGATTCAAGGATGTGCCCGCCATGGGCGAGAACATCAGTACCGTTGGGCTGGACGAGACCCAAGTAAATATCGGTGACATCATCGCCATCGGCGAGGTGCGCCTGCAGGTGACTCAGCCGCGCTCCCCCTGCTTCAAGCTCAATCATCAGTTTGGTCATCCCGAGTTTGCCCTGGCCATGCAGACCAGCGGCCTGTGTGGCTGGTTCTATCGGGTGATCACGCCGGGTGAGATCAGCCTGGAGGACGATATCAGGCTTATCGAGCGCCGCACCGACATCAGCCTGCGCGAGGCGATGAGTATCTATTTCTCGCCCACCTTTGATGCCGGCGCCTACGATCGTCTGGCCAGTTGTGAGGGGCTGGCGAAGTCTTGGGTAAATAGCTTGCAGCGCCGCCTGGAAAGTCGCAAGATTGAGCCTTGGGAAATGCGTTTATTTGGGCCTAACCGCCTGTAGCAATACGTAAAATTGAGAATGAATCATCAAGGAGTGTAATTCGTGTCTGATATTGAACAACTGTCCCGTGACGATAGAAACATGGGCGTGGCGGTGCATCTGGCCAGCTTTTCCGGCTATCTGATCCCCTTTGGTTCTATACTAGGGCCGCTGATTGTCTGGCTGATGAAGCGAGAGGAGATCGCCTTCGTCGACAGCTGTGGTCGCAACTGCCTGAACTTCAAGATCAGCGTGATGGTATATGCCATCATCAGCATGATCCTCATGTTCGTCGGTATCGGTTTTATCCTGCTGGGAGTGCTGGCGATCTTCGATATCGTGGTCACCATCATCGCCGCCATGAAGGCCAGCGAGGGCATTAGTTACCAGTATCCGCTGACGATCAAGTTTCTTAAGCCTTGATGATTGCTTGGCAAAATAAAAAAGCCCGCGATTGCGGGCTTTTTTGTGGCTGAAGCCTTTAAGCAGTGAACCGCCTAGACCTTGAAGCCGGCGACCAGAGTATCTAGCCTGTGGGCCAGCTGGTTGAGCGACTGGCTGGCCTGGGCCACCGCCTGGGAGGTCTCGCTGGTACGCTGGGTGATCTCGCTGATCTCCGTGACGTTGCGGTTGATATCTTCCACCACGGTAGATTGCTCCTCGGTGGCCGCCGCGACCTGAATATTCATGTCTGTGATGGCGCCGATCTGTTGGCTGATCTCCGTCAGGGTGTGGCTGGCCTCATCGACCGCCTGCACTCCTTGCTGGCTGCGGCTCTTGCTCTGGGTCATCGCCTCGACGGCGCGGGCCGCCTCGCTCTGCAGGTTGTCGATCATCTTCTGCACCTCGTCGGTCGACGCGGCGGTGCGTGACGCGAGGTTACGTACCTCCTCGGCGACCACGGCGAAGCCTCGGCCTGCCTCACCGGCACGGGCGGCCTCGATGGCGGCGTTGAGGGCCAGCAGGTTGGTCTGATCCGACACGGCGCGGATCACATCCAGGATACTGCCGATGGAGGTGGTATGGGTGGCCAGGGACTCGATCACATTACCCACCTGTTCCACATCCTGAGACAGCTGATTGATGGTGTCGCGCGCGCGGGTCACCACTATCTGGCCGTTGCTGGAGGCGTTGTCGGCGTCCTTGGCGTTGTCGGCTGCCTGGGCGGCGTTGCCGGCGATCTCGTGCACGGTCGCGCCCATCTCGTTGATGGCGGTGACCACCATCATGGTCTGATCTTTCTGCAGCTGGCTGTCGTCCTGAGTCTGCTGGGCCTGATTGGCCACATCCTTGGCGGCGTGACTCAGCTGCACGCTGGTGTCTGTCACCTCTATGATGGAGTGTTGGATCTTCTCGATGAAGCTGTTGAAGCCCTTGGCCAGCTGCGCCAGCTCGTCGTTACCCTCGACTGGTAGACGTTGGCGCAGATCCCCTTCACCCTGACCTATGTCCTGTAGCATGTCGGCCACCTTAGCGATGGGCTGACTGACCGAGGCGGAGACGAAGGTGGAGAGGCCGATAAAGGCGGCGGCGATCAGCACTGTCCAGATGAGGATCTGATAGGCCGACTCTTCGAGCAGGGCAAACACCTCGGCCCTGGGCACTTGGGCCACCAGATACCAGTCCATCGAGGGAATATAGCTGCTTGCGACCAGCAATGTCTCGCCGTCGAGCTCCGTCTGTGTCAGGCCAAAGTCGCCTTTGTTGAGCAGCTCTCTGGTCACGTTATCGCCATAGAGCGAGCTCAGGCTGGCCTTGCCTATCTGGCTGGTGTCCGAGTGTAGCTTAACGTCACCCTTGGCATCGACCAGGTAGACGAAGCCGGTATCTTCGATCTTGAAGGATTTCAGCAGACGCACCATGTCGTCCAGCGACTTGGCCAGACCCACCAGGCCGCGGTCGTTGGGCTGTTGGTAGTTGATGAAGAGCTTCACCTCGCCATTGGCCTCGGTGAACACGTTGAGCATGCGCTCTGTGCCGCTGTTTTTATAGTTGAAGAACCAGCCATCCTGATCCGGGGTAAGGATCCGCAGAAAGCCGTCCTGGGTGTAGTAGGCGGCGGTCTGTCTGTCGGCATAGGAGGCCTGCACCAGCTTATATTGCTGCTGTACATCCTTGAGCTGGGCGATCACCAGAGGCTCTGTCTCGGCAGGGCGGCCCTCGACCAGCCACTGCTTGAGCATCTTGCTGCTGGCGAGCTGCTCGGCGGCGTTCATCAGGGTGGCGATATCCATCTCTACCTTGTTGCGGATCGCCTGCAAGGTGTTGGGCAGCTCGGAGGTGAGCATGCGCTGCTCGACGACTTCCTTGGCGCTACGTTGACTCAAGACACCCACGAGCACGGTCGACAACAATACCGCGACGGTAACCGTGAGTAAGATCTTCTGCTTGATGGTGAGCATGTTTAGTTTCATCGTTTATGACTCGCATCTACTCTGTCCGAGCATGCCTCGGATGTGTGAATACTAGATTATTAAGGTTAGTCGCTGTTTTCTAAACACGCTAAACCATTGAACTTTTTTGAGGGCAGGAGGATCCTTTAGGATCACTTAGTGCGTCTTGGTAACGCTTGTAGGTATGGCGCCATTATGGTGGCCTGGGATGTTAAGCGCAAGTAAAAACGCGCCCTAAGGCGCGTTTGAATCTGTCTGTTTGCCGAGCAACAAGGCCTGGCTTACATGTTCGGATAGTTAGGTCCGCCGCCGCCCTCTGGGGTGACCCAGGTGATGTTCTGGCTCGGATCTTTGATGTCACAGGTCTTACAGTGGATGCAGTTCTGACCGTTGATGACAAATTTCTTCTCGCCGGCTTCTTCCACCACCTCATACACACCCGCCGGGCAGTAACGCTGGGCCGGTTCGTCGAACTTGACCAGGTTCACCTCGATAGGGATACGCTCGTCTTTGAGACGCAGGTGACACAGCTGATCTTCCTCGTGGAAGGTGTTCGACAGGTAGACGGAGGAGAGCTTGTCGAAGCTTAGCTTACCGTCAGGCTTTGGATAATCTATCTTGCTGTAGGCACTGACCTCGGCCATCTGGGCATAGTCGGCCTTTTCATCCCGCAAGGTGATAGGGAACTTGCCGCCAAACCAGTTCTGGTCGATATAGTTGAAGGCACCGCCCAGGTAGGCTCCGAACTTGTGCATTGCCGGGCCGAAGTTGCGTGAGCAGTAGAGCTCATCCTGCAACCAGCTCTGTTCGAATTTCTCCTGGTAGCAGTCGAGATCCTTACCGCCTTCTACGCCGGCATGCAGGGCGTGGCAGATGGTTTCGGCCGCAATCATGCCGCTCTTCATCGCCGTGTGGGTGCCTTTGATCTTAGCGAAGTTCAGGGTACCTGCGTCACAACCTATGATCAGGCCGCCAGGGAAGCTCATCTTAGGCAGCGAGTTGAGGCCACCCTTGGTGATGGCGCGGGCGCCATAGCAGAGACGTTCACCGCCCTGTAGGTACTGGCTGATCACTGGATGTGTCTTGTAGCGCTGGAACTCATCGAAGGGGCTCAGATGTGGGTTTTGATAATTGAGATCTATGATGAGACCCACGGCGATCTGGTTGTCTTCCATATGATAGAGGAAGCCGCCGCCCGAGGCGCCGTCTGTCAGTGGCCAGCCACCTGTGTGGACCACTTTACCCTGCTGGTGTTGCTCGGTGGGGACCTTCCAGATCTCCTTGAAGCCCAGGCCGTAGTGTTGCGGCGTCTTGCCGTTGTCCAGGTGGAATTTCTCGATCAGCTGCTTGCCCAGGTGGCCGCGGCAACCTTCGCTAAATACAGTGTACTTGGCGTGCAGTTCCATGCCCGGTTCATAGCTGTCTTTTGGCTGGCCATCGGCGCCGACGCCCATGTCGCCTATGATGATCCCCTTGACGCTGCCATCTTCGTTAAACAGCAGCTCGCTGGCGGGGAAGCCTGGGAAGATCTCGACGCCCAAGGCCTCGGCACGCTCAGCCAGCCAACGGGCCAGGTTGCCGACGCTGATGATATAGTTGCCATCGTTGTGCATCGTCTTAGGGATAAAGGCATTGGGCATGGCACGTGAGGCCGAGTCTGAGCTAAGCATAAACAGCTCGTCATGGGTCACGGCCGTGTGTAGCGGTGCACCTTGCTCTTTCCAGTCGCCAAATAGTTCGTCGAGTACCTTAGGTTCGAACACGGCACCCGAGAGAATGTGCGCGCCCACTTCCGAGCCTTTCTCGACCACACAGACAGTCAGCTCTTGGCCGGCGTCTTGTGAGATTTGCATTAGTCGACATGCGGTAGCCAGGCCAGCTGGGCCTGCGCCAACGATAACGACGTCGAACTCCATCGATTCGCGTTCCATCACTTCACCTCTTTTAGCTTTCCCCCGATTGAAACGGGTGTTTTATTCTTTGTCTCCACCTTACCCTAAAATAGCGAAATGGCACAGAGTTTAAGCAGTCAGGATAGACTAATTGATGGTATTTATCTTCGTGAGCGGTGTCACATTATGTTAACGCCCGATTGATCTTAAACAAAAAACGGGAAGTTTCTGCTATAAAACCCGGTCTATATCGGCCTATAATTGAGAAACGACGGTTCTCCGAGCTTTCTCTCCTACGTCCACAGATAGGGAGATTAAGCCGTGGCAATTGTGCCACCGGGGTGAGGAAAGAAATTGACTCACCTCCCCTTACTTGGAAAGGTGATCATGTCTCAACTACAAGACAATTTTGGTCGAAGATTTCACTATTTACGGATGTCGGTAACCGATGTCTGTAACTTCAAATGCACATACTGCCTCCCTGATGGTTATCGCCCAGACGGTAAGCCTAAGTTTTTAGATCTCAACGAGATCGAGAATCTGGTGGGCGCCTTTGCCGAGGTCGGCACCCAGAAGATCCGCATCACGGGCGGTGAGCCCACGTTGCGTAAAGATTTTACCGATATCGTGCGTATCGTCGCCGACAACGACAAGATCAAGACGCTGGCGACTACCACCAACGGCTATCGTCTCGAGAAGCATGCCAAGGAGTGGTTCGATGCCGGTCTGAGACGCATCAACGTCTCGGTAGACAGCCTGGACCCACGCATGTTTTATCAGATCACCGGCGAGAATAAGTTCGACGAGGTGATGCGTGGCGTCGATGCTGCCCTGGAGGCGGGGTTTGAGCGGGTGAAGATCAATGCCGTGTTGCTCAAGGGCTTAAACGACAAAGACTTACCGCGCTTCTTGCACTGGATCAAGCACACCCCAATCGACCTGCGTTTCATCGAGCTGATGGAAACCGGTTTGGGACGCGAGTACTTCAAGGCTCATCATCTGGCGGGCGCCGACATCAAGTCGCAGCTTGTTCAGGATGGCTGGCAACTGGATCAGTCGGCGGTCGACGATGGTCCGGCGCAAAACTTCAGCCATGACGATTTCAAGGGACGCATAGGGCTTATCATGCCCTACGAGAAGAACTTCTGCGCCAGCTGTAATCGCCTGCGTGTCTCCGCCAAGGGGAAACTGCATCTCTGCCTCTTCACCGAGCACGGTGTGGATCTTAGGGATCTGTTGCAGTCCCATGAGCAGCGCAATGAGCTGATCGAACGGCTCCATGGCCAACTGAGGGCGAAGAAGGAAACCCACTTCCTCCACGATGGCATCACTGGCGTAACGCAGCATCTGGCGTCTATCGGCGGCTAGAGGGCTTGCGCTAGCGCAAGAAGTTGCGTACGCCGTGTGGGTATACTCTGCCCATATTCCTGTCGGCGCATCTGATAATCGCTAACAACACCAAGAGTGAAGAGAGACGTTATGGGTCATTGCACTAGAACTCAATTTGAACCGCTCAATATCGCGGTATTAACCCTGTCCGACTCCCGGGATCTGAGCCAGGACACCTCGGGACAATTTTTACAAGACGCCTTGTTAGAGGCCGGGCACAAGCTGGCGGATCGCCGCCTGATTAAAGATGACAAGTATCAGATACGTTCGGTATTGTCTCAGTGGATCGCATCGAACGATGTGCAGGTGATCATCACCACGGGCGGCACAGGTTTTACCGAGCGCGACAACACGCCTCAGGCGGTCAGACCGCTATTTGATCGTGAGATTGAAGGCTTTGGTGAGCTGTTCCGTCATATCACCTATACCGAGCTGGGCACCTCGACGGTGCAGTCCCGCGCCCTGGGCGGCTTTGCCAACAAGACAGCCATCTTCTGTCTGCCGGGCTCAACCGGTGCCTGCAAGACGGGCTGGAACAAGATTTTAAGAGAACAACTGGATGCCACTCACAGACCCTGTAACTTTGTGATGCACGTGAAGAAGGTAGCAATTGATGAGTAGTGAATTTACCCATATTAATGCCGATGGCAATGCCCACATGGTTGATGTCACCGAGAAGGCGGTTACCGAGCGCGAGGCCCGCGCCGAAGCCTTCATCGAGATGGCGCCCGAGACGCTTGAGATGATCATGAGCGGCAGCCACCACAAGGGCGATGTGTTCGCTACGGCCCGCATCGCGGGGATCCAGGCGGCGAAGAAGACCTCAGATCTGATCCCGCTGTGCCACCCCCTGATGCTGACCAAGGTCGAGGTGGATCTCGAGGCGCAGCCCGCACACAACCGTGTGCGTATCACCAGCCTGTGTAAGCTGTCGGGTAAGACTGGTGTCGAGATGGAGGCGCTCACCGCGGCCTCTGTGGCGGCGCTGACCATCTACGACATGTGCAAGGCGGTGCAGAAAGATATGGTGATCTCTCAGACTCGCCTGCTGGAGAAGCGTGGCGGCAAGTCGGGGCATTTCAAGGTTTAGTTCAAGGTTTAAGCGACAAGTATTTAGGGTAAAGATTATGATAAATGTGCTGTTTTTCGCCCAGGTGCGCGAACTATTAGGTGAGAGCACCATAGAAGTCGAGGCAAGCGAGCAGACCACTACAGCCGAAGGCCTGCGTGCCTTGCTGGCAGCCAAAGATGACAAGTGGGGCAAAGTATTGGCTTCCGACAAGCTACTGGTGGCGGTCAATCAGACCATCAGCAGCTGGGATACCCAGGTCGAAGATGGTGACGAGGTTGCCTTCTTCCCCCCTGTCACCGGAGGTTAAGATGAGCCAAGCGATCGATCGGGTATTGGTGCAGACCCAAGACTTTAGCGTTCCGGATGAATACGCCCGTATCGCGACGGACGACAGCGATGGCGCCGTGGTCACCTTCGTGGGTAAGGTACGCGACTTCAACGATGGCAGCGCGGTTACCGATCTGACCCTGGAACACTATCCTGGCATGACAGAGGCGGTGCTGAATCAGATAGCCGTCGAGGCCAGAGAGCGCTGGCCGCTGACCCATGTGACCATCATTCACCGGGTCGGCACCATGGCTTTGGGCGAGCAGATCGTCTTTATCGGTGTCACCAGTGCCCATCGCAAGGCGGCGTTCGCGGCCTGTGAGTTTTTGATCGATTTCCTCAAGACTAAGGCGCCATTTTGGAAGCTAGAGGCGGGCGATCAGGGCAAGAACTGGGTCGAGGCTAAAGATGCCGACGAACAGGCAGCCAAGATGTGGGAAAAGCAGTAAGCTGGGACGAGTGCCCGGTTGATGAGGGTTGAAATGGATTTACTCAGAGGTTTTGTTTTAGGCTGCCTGCTGCTGTTGGGAGTTACCCCAAGCTGGGCTGCCGAGGTGCCGGCCATCGCCGCCGCCTCCAACATCAAGTTTGCCCTGGATAAGATCGCCGCCGACTTTACCAAGGATACGGGCAAGCGGGTGCGCATCTCCTATGGCTCCTCGGGCAACTTTGTGGCGCAGCTGCGTCATGGCGCACCGTTCGAACTTTTTCTGTCGGCAGACGATAAATATATTTATCAATTACATAAGCTTGGTGTAACTCAGAGCGACGGTGAGATCTATGCCATAGGGCGTCTGGCGCTGGCCGCACCCAAGCGTTCGCCTTTGAGCCTAGATGTCGAGCTTGTCGGCGTGAAGACCTTGCTTGAGCAGGGTGAATTGAAGCGTTTCGCCATCGCCAACCCAGATCACGCGCCATATGGCGAGCGTGCCCGGGAGGCGCTGCAACATCTGGGACTCTGGCAATCTTTGCAGCCTTATCTCATCTACGGCGAGAACGTGTCTCAGGCGGCGCAGTTTGCCCTGAGCGGTTCGACCGATGGCGGCATCGTCGCCTTGTCGCTGGCGATGGCGCCTCAGTTTCGCGCCGCCAGCCACTATGTGGCGCTGCCGAGCGAGTGGCATTCGCCCATGAATCAGCGCATGGTGCTCACGCCTAAGGCGGGGGAGACCGCCAAGGCCTTCTATGCCTACCTGTCGCAGGCGAAGGCGAGGGAGGTATTCCTCGAGTTTGGCTTCGGCCTGCCAGGCGACAGCCAGGGTGATGACGTCGTTGATGCTGCTAAAAAGCCGGCCGGAGACCACTGATGGATTGGCAGGCGCTGCTGCTTTCGATCAAGTTAAGCTGTGTCACTGTGCTGGTGTTGATCCCCTTTGCCATCTGGGCCGGTCGCTTCCTGGCGTACCGTCAGTTTAGAGGCAAATCCTGGCTGGAGGCGCTGATCATGGTGCCTCTGGTGTTGCCACCGACAGTGATCGGCTACTACCTGCTGGTGGGGCTGGGCAGCCAATCCTGGCTGGGTCAGACGTTAGAAGCCCTGCTGGGGCAGCAGCTGGTATTCCATTTTTCTGGCCTGGTGGTGGCCTCAGTGCTGGTCAATATTCCCTTTGCCATACAGCCGATTCAGCGCGCCTTCGAGTCTGTGCCCGAAGAGGTGCGAGACGCTGGAGCCTGCTGCGGCATGAGCCCGGCCAAGGTGCTGTTTAAGATAGAGCTGCCCCTGGTGTGGCCCGGTGTGCTAACCGCGCTGGTGCTCTGTTTCTCCCATGTGCTGGGCGAGTTTGGTGTGGTGCTGATGATGGGCGGCAATATCGCCGGCGAGACCAAGACGATCGCCATCTCCATCTATGACAGCGTACAGGCGTTCGATTTCGCCGCCGCGGGGCAGATGTCACTGCTGCTCTTGCTGTTTGCCATCACAGCGCTGGCGCTCACCACGAGTCTGTCCCGTCGATTAGGAGGCGTGAGTGTCTCAAGACGTCGCTGATCTCAGTTGTAAGATCTTCCAGCAAGAGGGGATCGCCCTGGATGCCGAGTTTGTCTGCAAGGCAGGCGAAGTGCTGGCGGTTGTCGGCCCCTCGGGCGGCGGTAAGTCGACCCTGATGCGGATGATCGCCGGACTGACCAAACCTGAATCGGGCGAGATTCGCTATGGTGACAGCGTCTGGTTCAGCAGCGAGAGCGGCCGCTATCTGACGCCACAGCAACGCCATCTTGGCTATGTGCCGCAGCATTTTGGCCTGTTTCCCAACATGACGGCGCTGGCCAACGTGGTGGCGGCGCTGGATCATATTCCTAAGGCAGAGCGGGTCGCGCGGGCCAAAGACTGGCTCGAGCGGGTGAACCTTCACGGCCTGCCGGACAGACTGCCGGCCAACCTGTCCGGCGGGCAACGCCAGCGGGTGGCACTGGCCAGGGCCCTGGCCCGTGAGCCCAGGGTCCTGCTGTTGGACGAGCCTTTCTCCGCCGTCGACAGGGAGACCCGCGAGCGTCTCTATCTGGAGCTGGCCCGGCTCAAGGAGCAGCTGGCGATCCCTGTGATCATGGTGACTCACGATCTCAACGAGGCGTTGCTGCTGGCGGATCGCATGATCCTCATCAGTCAAGGCACCTTGCTGCAGCAAGGCAGTCCGCGGGAGGTATTGAGCCGTCCCCGCAACGAGGCGGTTGCCAAACAGATGGGGCTGAGAAACCTGTTCGATGCCCATGTGGTGGCTCAGGAGGCGGAGCGGCAGATCACCTGGCTCAGGTTTGGCGAGCATCTGATTGCCGGTAACTACTGCGAGCAGCTGGCCATAGGTGCCAAGGTGCGCTGGGTGATCCCCAATCAGGGGGTGAGGTTTAACTCCATCACCAAGGGACGCCTGTGCCGCAGCTTCAACAAGCTCAGCATCACCATAGAGTCCTGTCTCAGCATGGGGGAGACCATGCGCATCCTCGCCAGCATCAAGGGGGTGAAGCATCATCTCAATGCCGAGGTGCCGCTGCATTTCGCCCAGAAGATGGGCCTGGCGCCCGGCGTGGAGACAGAGGTGGCCCTCAAGTCTGAGCTGATCCATATCCTGGAAAATGACTAAGCTGTTGCGTTGCTGAATAGAATATGATCAATCCTTAATACGGCTTCCATCTCCCCGATAATTGCCGTCATCTATCCTTGGGTATTAAGACTCGAGGAGACACATGATGCAGAAGAAACTCACCGGCACCCTAATCCTATCTTGCGTACTCACCCTACCTGCCTTCGCCGCCTACAATGGCCCCAAGGCGGGCGGGGTGATCCAGCAGGCTAGCGACGCCCACACGGCTAAAGATGACACACCAGTGGAGCTGACAGGCAAGCTGATCAAGAGCCTGGGCGATGAGAAATACCTGTTTCGCGACAGCAGCGGCGAAGTCGAGGTGGAGATAGACAACGCCCTGTGGCGCGACATAGAGGTCTCCAGTGACACAACTGTCACCCTCAGGGGCGAGGTGGACGACGAATGGCGCGGTATTGAGATAGAGATCGACAGCATAGAGTTGGTGGATCAGGCGCATTAGGCCGAGACCAAAGCGCTGGCAGGGGTGAAATGGGCCAAATGAGTTTAAACTAAATTTAATCTTGAAAGCCCTAAGCCCCTCGTCTATCCCATTGGTACTGGGATTTTTTGCGTGTAAGATACCGATATTGAAGAATTTAATGGAGGAGCTATGGCTCGTTGGTTTATCAGTTTAATGCTGTTGTCTGGACTGGCGGGGGCGAATGCGGCCCAGGCCAATCCGGCAGTGCTTGAGTTGCTATCGGATAGCCAAGGCCTGACTCCACAGAAGATGATCCAGCAGGCGGAGAAGACCTACCCTGGGGTGATATCCGAGTTTCAGATCGATGTGGAAAATGGTCAGTTGATCTATGAGATCAGCATGATCAACACCAAGGACGACACCATAAGCGAATTTGAGTTCTGGGCGAAAGATGGCCGACTCATTCGCCAGAAGGTGGAGGCCCTAGAGGCCGACGATAAGGATGAGCTCAAGGCGGTGCGCCTGCTCAAAGAGATGGAGCAGAGCTTCTCGCAACTGCTTAAGCTCGCCATGGGTGACAGCAACGCCCATATTCTCGAGGCGCAGCTGGATCACGACCTGGGCATCAGCTACTTGGAACTCAAGCTTATCGATGCCAACGGCAAACATAAGATAGCCTTCGATATCGAAAATCAGCGGCCTTTGCCCCTGTTGAAGTGGGATTAACAGATGAAAATATTACTGGTAGAAGATGATGCGACCACCACAGAGTATGTGGTCAAGGGATTTGCCGAACAGGGGCACAATATCGAAACCGCTAGCGAAGGCCATCAGGGCCTGTTGCTGGCCACCAGTATGCAGTATGACCTGGTGATACTGGATCGCATGCTGCCGCAGCTCGATGGCCTCAAGCTATTGGCGGCGCTGCGCGCGACCGGCAACCAGACACCGGTACTCATACTGTCGGCGCTTAGCCATGTGGATGAGCGCGTCAAGGGCCTCAGGGCCGGTGGCGACGACTACATGACCAAGCCCTTTGCCTTCTCAGAACTCCTGGTGCGCGCCGAGAAGCTGATGCAGCGTGGTAACTCCGCGCCGGCGCAGACAGAGCTTAAGGTGGGCGAGTTGGTCATGGAACTGCTGACCCGCAAGGTAACCCTGGCGGGCAGTGAGATCTTGCTGCAACCCAAAGAGTTTCAACTGCTCAAGTACTTGATGGAGCACCCGAATCAGGTGATCAGCCGCACCCTCTTGTTCGAGGCGGTGTGGGATTACCATTTCGATCCTCGCACCAATGTGATCGACGTGCATATCGCTAAGCTGAGACGTAAGTTTGAAGAGCTGGGCTTTGGCGAGCTTATCGAAACGGTTCGAGGGGCTGGCTATCGCCTCCGTCAAGGGCATTAGACCCTATCAGAGTAGTGCCTGGCGCATTACCATCATCTTCTCTGCCCTGGTGACCCTGATTATCGGCACCTTGCTGTTTGGCATGTATCGCCAATTGATCAACGAGCAGGAGCTGCAGACCAATCAGCACCTGGCAGCAGAAAAACTACGTTATCAGCAGATGGCGCTCACCCTGGACAGACGCAGCTTTGCCACCCAGATCCGCACCGCCGATCCCAAGACGGCCCTGGTGGTGTGGCGCAGCTCGCTGGATCTGGTGGGGGCCCTGAGCCTGATGCCCGATGACATGCCGCTGCTGCCTGAGACGCGTGACTTCCCCATCCTTACCAGCGGGCCGGACAAGCTGCATATCTTAACCGGTGGCCTGGTGATCACCCGTTATGGTCCCGTACTGATCGCCACCCGTACCGATCAGCTGGCCACCCTTATCGAGCGCTTCGTCAACGCGGCCATCACGGCGCTGATGTTGACTATCGTGTTGACTCTGGCATTAGGCTACCTGTTTTCCAAGGCGATTCTGCGCCGCCTGGTGCAGTACAACCGGCTGAGTCGCCGCATCGAGCGGGGCGAGTACTCCACCCGTCTGCCGGTGAGCTGGCGCCAGGATGAGTTTGACATGCTGGCGGGCAACTTTAATCAGGTACTGGATACCCTGGAGGCTAACCTGCATGCGGTGCGCGGCGCCACCGACAATATCGCCCACGATCTCAGGACTCCGCTGTCCCATCTGAGGATAGGCCTGGAGCAGTTACCGCAGCGGCCCGCCGAGGAGCTGGACGAGGCCAGCGCGATTCTGATCGAGGAGCTGGATCACTGCCTGGCGACCTTCGATGCCATGTTATCACTCACCCGTATCGAGGAGGGGCAGCAGGATCTCGAGCTACAACCCCTGAGCCTTAACGACTTGTGTCAGGACTTGTTCGAGATGGCCGAGGCGATGGCCGAGTCCAATGGCCAGACCCTAAGCCTGTCGCTTGACCAAGACTATAGCGTGATGGGGGATAAATACCTGCTGTTTCAGGCGCTGTTTAACCTGGTGGACAATGCCATCAAGTATTCCGGCGAGGGCGCCAAGATAGAGATCATCCAGCAAGGCAATGAAATTCTGATCCGCGATAACGGGCCGGGGATCCCTGATGATGCCACCGAGAAGGTGTTCGATCGTCTGGTGCGTCTGGACCCGAGCCGTCACAACAAGGGCACGGGATTGGGGCTTTCGCTGGTCAAGGCTATCCTGCAGCGTCATAATGCGCGCATCGAGCTCTCCGATAATCAGCCTGGGCTGCAGGTGAGCATACGTTTTTCATAGGGCCGACATTCCATGTACAAGATCATTGCCGACGAGACCGACTTTCTGGTGATCGACAAGGCGCCGGGCGTTCATTTTCATAGTCAGGACGGCAGCGCCGGCGTGATGGCGCAGCTGGAGCGTGATCTCGATATCAAGCTCTATTCTGTGCATCGCCTGGATACCATGACATCTGGCCTGCTGCTGTTTGCCAAGTCGAGCGAGGCGGCGGCAGCCTTTACCCAGCGTTTTAGCGAACACAAGGTGCAGAAGTACTATCTGGCGCTGGCCAGGGGCAAGCCGAAGAAGAAGCAGGGCAGCATAGTGGGCGACATGGCCAAGTCCCGCCGCAGCATGTACAAACTGCTGCGCAGCAAGGAGAATCCGGCGATCACCCAGTTTTTCTCTCAGTCGGTGGCCGAGGGGCTGCGTCTCTATCTGCTTAAGCCGCTGAGTGGCAAGACACATCAACTCAGGGTGGCGCTGGCTAGCCTTGGGGTGCCGATTCTCGGTGATCAACTCTATGGCGGCGAGGATGCCGACCGTGGCTACCTACATGCCTATGCCTTAGGCTTTGAGTGGCAGGGGCAGGCGTATGCCTATCATCAGCCCCCGGAGCAGGGCGAGGCATTTAGCCTGGATGGGGTAAAAAACCAGTTGCAAACATGGAGTAAGCCTGAGAAGTTAGATTGGCCAAAACGAAATTGATTTAATTAAGGAAGCCCGTCTATGGATACTAATAAACTTCTGCTGGTCATCATCGCCATCCTGTTGCCACCGGTTGCCGTCTTCTTAAAGAGCGGTGTCGGCAAGGATCTGCTGATCAACATCATTCTCTGCCTGCTGTTCTTTATCCCAGGCCTGTTGCACGCCCTGTGGGTGGTGACTAAGTCTTAGTGAGGCTCAATCTTAGGATAAGTCTTAGCTTATTTGAGATTAAATGATAGCGCGGCCTAGGCTGCGCTTTTTTATGGCTGATTGTTACCCTTATCCTGAACTATGAGTTCAGGTGTCCGGCCTTTTTCTCTGCATCTCTAGCGGCCAGACTAACTTCTCTTAATGTAAATGAGGGAGAGAAGATGAATAAGATCTGGAGTCCGGATACCCTGGCGGCCCCTGTGGCCAACTACCATCAATGTGCGCTGGTTTCACAGCCCTCACGCTGGCTGAATATTGCCGGGCAGCTGGGCATAGACCCGCAAGGCAGACTTGCGCCCGATGCCGAGGGGCAGATAGTACAGGCTTGGGAAAATCTACGCGCCGTGCTACAGGCCAACGACATGGATCTGCAAGACTTGGTATCGGTGCGCCTCTATCTGGTCGACCGTGGCGATCTGCCTGCTTACCAAGCCGCAAAGGCGCGTTTAGGCTTCGATGTGGGCGGACTGCCGACCACCTTGCTCTTCGTTCAGGGGCTGTTCGACCCGCTGTGGCGGGTAGAGATAGAGGCGCAGGCGGCTAAGGTATTCGAGGGGGACTAGGCGGCTTTCGCTGTACACAAGCTGAACTGACTTGCGTTAAAATTGTACTGTTAACTTTCTGATAACCCAATGGGGCGGCGTTTTAGGCTATAATCGCCGCCATGAACAGAAAGAAGAAAATCAATCAAACACTTAAGGCCAAGGCGAAGAAGGCGAACGCTAAACTTCATCGCTCAGGTAAGCCTAAGTATATCGCCAAAGCCGAACGCGAACGACTCGCCGAGGCGGCAGAAGCACCCGCTGAATTCGTCTCTTAGGTTAGAGACCTTCCTCAATCCATTTTCATTCGTCCCCTTGGGGCTTTTCGCCGACCACTTTGCCTCGTTAGCCTTTGGACGGGCTACACTTTGGAGATATGTCTGGCGTGAGCGACCCAAGACCGGGTAATGATTGGGCGGCTGAACAGCCCACCCAATGACAAGGCAAGATAGGCCGGCATGGCTATCGCCTAATAAGGAGAACCATGAATACTGTTTATACCGTTGGAGAGCTGGAGTCATTTCTAGTGGCGATCTTAGTGCTCTTTATTGGCCATTCGGTTAATCGTCACGTGGCATCGTTTCGTAAATATAATATTCCCGAACCCATAGTGGGTGGTCTGCTGGTGGCGGCGGTGATCACCATACTGCACTCCTACAATATCTCGCTTGAGTTTTCTCTGTCGATGCAAAACACCCTGATGCTGATGTTCTTCAGCAGCGTGGGACTGGCGGCCAGCTACAAGCTATTGATGAAGGGGGGCAGCAAGGTATTCCTCTTCCTGGCGATCGCCTCGCTCTACATCATCATTCAGAATGCCGTCGGCGTCAGCATGGCGACCGCACTGGGGCTGGAGCCTTTGATGGGACTGATCGCCGGTTCGATCACCCTGTCAGGCGGGCACGGCACGGGAGCCGCCTGGGCACAGACCTTCTCGGATCAATACGGCATCAACACCCTGGAGCTGGCAATGGCGGCGGCGACCTTCGGCCTGGTGATGGGCGGCATCATAGGCGGCCCGGTAGCTCAGCGTCTGATCAACAAGAATGGCCTGCTCTCCTCTTACGGTGTCGGGGGGAATCACCACAAGGACCATCCTGACTTGGTGACCTATGACCAGCTGGAAGAAGACAGGGTCACGGCCAAGAGTATCCTGGAGGTGCTCTTCATTCTTCTACTGTGTGTCGCCGGTGCCAAGTGGTTTGGCTCTCTGATCGCCTACCTGGATATCGGCTGGTTGAAGATGCCTGACTTTGTCTATGCACTCTTCTTCGGTGTGGTGATCACTAACATCACAGAGGTGTCCCGCGGCTTTAAGATCAACCGTGAGTGTGTCGACGTCCTGGGGACCGTCTCGCTGGCGCTCTTCCTTGCCATGGCACTGATGAACCTTAAGCTGTGGGAGATCTTCGACCTGGCGGTGCCGCTGCTTATAATACTCCTGGTGCAGACGGCCGTGTTGGCGGTATTTGCCTACTGGGTTACCTTCAAGCTGATGGGCGCCAACTATGACGCCGCCGTCATGGCCGGTGGTCACTGTGGTTTCGGCCTGGGTGCCACGCCGACGGCCGTGATGAACATGGGCGCCCTGGTGTCACGCACGGGTCCATCGCCGCAGGCCTTCATGGTGGTGCCTATCGTTGGTGCCTTCTTCATCGACATAGTCAATGCCATCATATTGCAGGGCTATCTCAGTTTCATCGGCTAGCGCCAGTATCTGAGCATCAAGCATTAAAAAAGCACCCTAGGGTGCTTTTTTGTTATTGGTTTTGCGCCTGTGGACGATCCCGGCGGTAGAGATCCCAGTGCTCGATCCGCTCTCCACTTGGCAGGGTGCAGATGCCGCTGTCGAGGTCGAGCGCGCCGCCTAGAGAATCACAATAGACGGCCGATGGGTTGGCCATAGACAGTGGTTTGGACTCTGCGGCGTCTTGTTCTTTGTTTACCTGCGTCTGACAAGCCGCTAAGCCAAGGATGAAAAGCAGCGCCGCTATGGTGTGGGATATCTTCATGTCATTTTCCTATTCTCTGATTAGCGATTAACCCCTTATAACGTCGGCGCGTCGAAAAAGGGTTAAGCGCGAAGATCAATGTAGGGCCGGAATGAAGTAGAGGCTGTTGGCGTAGACCTTCTGCGAGCCGAGCCAGATATTGCGAAACAAGAGGTTATCGGCCAAGGCGACCAGAGCACCCTTGCCGTGGCGCTCCACGATAATTGCAGGGGTCTGACTCAGGCTGCGCTGATATTCCTCAGCCAGGAAACCATCCAGCAGGGGCTCGTCGGCATAGCTGGCGGCCGTGATGAAGGGGGCCTGGCTCTTACTCAGACCAAACACCTTGTTCTTCAGTACGGGCAGGCGATTAGTGCCCAGGCCGAAGGTGATCGGGTGGCTGGTGTCGAGATCCAGCGCCAATACGGCGCCGCCGATCGCCTGGCGGGCATCCAGCTTAGCCTTATCGCCAAAAGCGAGACCATCGGTGGCAAACAGCTGGCTGAAGTAGCGTTTCTCTCTGATGTCGCTCTTGAGCAGGTTGCCCTTGGAGAGCCACTGCAGCGCGCCCTTTTGCGCGACGATCACCCCGCCTTCTATGGCGAACTGCCCAAGCTTGCGGGCATACTTCTCATCCAGATTGGCATAGCTTCCATCCATCAAAAACAGATGGGTGTAAGCTGCCAGTTCTATACTCGGCAGGCGGCTGACATCGACCTGGGTCAGGGGCGCGCCGATAAGATTGTCCATGAAATACCATAGTTCACCCACCTCGGCCGATGAGGTGCCATAGCCGGTGACTACCAGCGCCTTGATGGGGGCGATGTCATGAAAATCCGGGCTGCCAAGATCTATGCCTGAGCTGGCGAGTCCACTATCGACTCCCTGTAGCTGCACCCGATACTGCTCGGCGAGCGAAGTAAGCCTGTCGATCAGTTCCCTCGGCGTCATGGCGGCCTGGGCCACCGGGATCTGCAGGGTGCCGGCCTCCATGCTTAGGGGCTGGCCATCGACATTAAGGCTGAAGGGCTTGGCGGCAAATTTGACCCTAATGCCCTCGCTAAGTAGGGTCTGCAACATGGGCGCGGCGTTTTGCTGTCGCCAATCGATCAACACCGCGACGTTATTGCTGCCGAGCATGCCGGGCGTGCTGGCTTGTGGCTCGGTGAGCAGGTCGTCGACATTCAGGTTAACGTTACGGGCCATCTGCAGGTTATAGGAGAAGGCGAGGTTCCAGCTGGAGACATCGTAGAAGGTGGCGTCTTCAAATTCGGTGCGCAGATCGAACATGGCCAGCAGCAGTGTCTTCTGCGGCTGATTGATGGGGACAAACAGGCTGTCGTCCTGACTGTATTGGTGTCTGCCCTGTTGCATCTTGTCCTTGAGATAGAAAAAGGCTATTCCATGTCGGCTCAGTAGATCTGCGAGATCATCGCGTCTGCCTGGATCCCCTGGTGCGCCAAGCAGGAAGCCGGCTTCGCGGCCCGAAGGTGGATGTTTGTCCTTGCGCTGATAGAAGCGGCTCTGATACTGCTTCAGCTCATCTGCCAGTGCCAGGGCGCCCTTGAGGCTGGAGAAGGAGGTGGCGATCTGGTTGTCTATGGCCTGACTAAAACGCAGCAGGCCATTTTCTGAATCCTGCTGCTGGCCGCGTACGCTGGCCTGTTCAAACAGTATGCCCACGGCGCCGTTGATATCTGGGTAGGTCGAGCCCTTGCCATAGTAGAAGTCGTCAAACATCTGCTTGGTGAAGTAGCGCTGCTTGCTCTCATCCAGCGCCTTGGCGTGGAAGCTGGCGAGCTTTGAGGTTATCGCCTGATTCTCTTTGGGGGTCAGCGGATGGGTGCGTGTCGGCACGCCCGGCTGGAAGAAGAAGGTCTGGTTATGGCCCATCTCGTGGAAGTCGCCCAGGTAGTGCGGCTGCCACTTGTGGAACAGGGCGATGCGCCCTTGAGACTCGGGATGGCGCAGGAACAGCCAATCGCGATTCAGGTCGGCAAAATAGTGGTTACGCCTGCCGGCCGGCCAGTTTTGTCGGTGCTCGTTGTGATTCTCATCGCTCACCTTCACCTTGCCTGTGTAGTTGTTGGTCCAGGTGGAGAAGCGATCCAGGCCGTCCGGGTTTTGCGATGGGGTGATCAACACCACGGCCTTGTCCAGCAGCTCCTGCACCCAGGGCTCCTGGCTCTGGCTGAGGCGATAGCTGACCTCTAGCGCCGCATGGGCGCCGCTGGCCTCGTCGCCATGAATCGAATAGGCCAGCCAGATGATCAGCGGCCCGTCGGGCGCCTTACCCGCTTTCACTTGCTGACGTCCCTGGACTATCTCTGCCATCCTGGCCTGATTGGCGGCTGAGGTGATCACCGCCGTAAGCTGCTGTCTGGCCTCGTGGCTCTGTCCCGTCGATTCCAGGCTGACTCTGGGGCTGTTTTGGGCCAACTGCTTGAGGTAGTAGTTGATCTGGTCGTGGCGCAGATGCCACTGGCCGAGGGGATAACCGAGAAACTCGCTGGGCGACGCTAGGCTGCTGGTACTCTGGGTAGTGGACGCGACTGAGATCACGCTTTGGGCATTTGTCGCAAAGCTTACGAGCAAGGGGACGATAGAAAGCAGCAAAAGGCAGAGTCGCAGCATGGTAATGCTCTTTATTATTGTATATAAAGGCTAAATTAACAGTTAGGCCAATGAGTTTCCAGCTTCCGACCTGACTTTAGACCATACTGCCAAGGCAAAAATCTCGCGACTATTAGACAAAGGGGCTACAAAGCTGATGATAGTCGGAGTATTATAGGCTTAATTCTTACTAAATCACTCGGGTTTATCCTGACGGAGCATGTCTTAATGATCACCATTTCCGATGCAGCTCAGGCGCATTTTGTTAAGCTACTCGCTGACCAGCCTGAAGGAACTCATATTCGCGTTTTTGTTATCAGCCCTGGTACCCCTTCGGCTGAGTGTGGCGTGTCTTACTGTCCGCCGGATGCCGTAGAGGCAGACGACATCGAACTCGAATTTAATGGTTTTCATGCCATGGTGGATGAGAAGAGTGCTCCTTTCCTCGAAGAGGCTTCTATTGATTTCGTCACTGACCAGCTTGGCTCACAACTGACCCTGAAGGCGCCCAACGCCAAGATGCGTAAGGTCGATGCCGACGCGCCACTGAAAGAGCGTATCGAATATGTGATCCAGTCTGAGATAAACCCGCAGCTGGCTAGCCACGGCGGTAACATCATGCTGGTGGATATCGACGAAGCCGGTATCGCTATCCTGCAATTCGGTGGTGGCTGTAACGGTTGTTCTATGGTTGACGTTACCCTGAAAGATGGTATCGAGAAGCAGCTACTGGATATGTTCCCTGGCGAGCTCACCGGGGTGCGCGATGTCACCGAACATCAACACGGTGAGCATTCTTACCAATAATCTTGATGATTAGATACAGCGGGATGACTTAGGTCATCCCGTTTTCGTTAGGGTCTTACTCAATCGATAGCGGTAATCCAGTGCCAGGCTGAGGCTGCGAGTTAGCATAAACAGACTCATGGCGGCCCACAGGGCATGATTGCCATAACCCTGCAACAGTAGCCAGGCGGGGAAGAAGACCCCGAAGGTGGCGAGTATCATGGTGTTGCGCATCGCCTTGCCTTGGGCGGCGCCGATATAGACGCCATCGAACAGGTAGGAGCCGAAGGCGAGTAGCGGCAGGGCGACGACCCAGCCCAAGTAGGCCTGAGCCTCCTGACGCACCTCAGAGATGTTGGTCAGTAGCTTGATGACCTGCTCGCCCCACAGGGCAAAAAACAGGGTAAACAGCAGGGCGAAGATGGCCGACCAGAGCCCGGCAAGGGTGACGCTCTGGGTCATGCGCTCATGGCTCTTTTCGCCCACAGCCCGGCCCACCTCGGCCTCACCATAATAGGCGATGCCATCCAGGGCGTAGGAGATGAGCAGCAGTAGGTTGAGCAGCACGGCGTTGGCGGCCACAGTATTGTCGCCCAGGTTCGCTCCCTGAAAGGTCATGAAGGCGAAGGCGAGTTGCAGGCAGAGGCTACGGATAAAGATATCCAGATTGAGGCGCACCAGGCGCTGGTAGCTATTGAGCGACAGGCTGTGGAGTAGGGGCAGGAACTCGAAACCTCCTTGTCGCTTGATGGTGCGAACCACCATGCTGGCGGCCACGGCAAAGCCTGTCATGTCGGCCAGTACAGAGGCCAAAGCGGCCCCTTCGACGCCCCAGTCAAGTCCGATTACGAACAGCAGATCCAATAGTATGTTAGTGAGGTTGGCGGCGATGAGCTGCCACATGGCGGCCTTAGGCTGCTGGCGCCCCAGCAGCCAACCCAGTAGGGCCAGGTTGATCAAGGCAAAGGGGGTCGACCAGATGCGGATGTTAAAATAGGCCTGGCTGTAATACTGGACCTGCTCACTGGCGTCGGAGAGCGCCATCGCCGCGGAGATTATGGGTTGCTGCAGGAGTAGCACCAGAAGGGAAAGCAGCAGCGCCAGGCTGGCCGACTGCATCAATAAACGGTACTGGGTGTGAAGCTCCTTGGCGCCGAAGGCCTGTGCCACCAGACCCGTGGTCGACATGCGCAGGAAGCCCAGAATCCATAAAATCAGGGTGATCACCGTTGACCCGACGGCGACTCCCCCTAAATAATAGGCGTTACTCAGATGTCCCACGACGGCAGTATCGACCAGCCCCAGTAGGGGAACCGTAATGTTAGACAGGATCATAGGCACGGCTAGCGCGAACAACTGGCTGTTTTTCTGTTTATTTAACAATAAGTTTAGTGGCGACATAGACTCTCAGAGGTTACTCAATATGTTTAGATGCGTGATTGCAGCGCTATTGGCCTGTCTCAGTTATTCGGCTCATGCTGTGGTGATTCTACAATATCATCATGTATCCGAGGATACCCCTAAGGTGACCAGTGTGACACCTGCTCAGTTCAGAGAGCAGATGAGCTACCTGAGGGAGAATGGCTTCAAGGTCAAGCCCTTGGGCCAAGTGGTCGAGGCGATAAAGCAAGGACGAGAGCTGGCGGACAAGACGGTGGCCATCACCTTCGACGATGGCTATCAGAACATTGCCGATACCGCTCATCCTATCTTGAAGGAGTTCGGCTATCCCTACACCATCTTTATCTCCATCGACCCCATAGAACGCAAGCATAAGAATGTGATGAGCTGGGCGACCCTGAAACGCCTGAGCGATGAGGGTGTAACGCTAGCCAACCACAGCTGGGGCCATGAGCATCTTATTCGCCGTCTACACGGTGAGGATGAACAGACCTGGCTGAGTCGGATTGAAGAGAATCTACTTGCGACCGAGGCCGAGATAGAGGCAAAAACCGGCCAGAGTGTGAAGATGTTAGCCTATCCCTATGGCGAATATAACACGGCCGTAGAGACGCTGGTGCAGAAGCTGGGCTTCGTGGGCTTCGGCCAGCAGTCTGGCGCCGCCGGCGGTTACTCTTCGCTTACCGCCTTGCCGCGCTTCCCTGTGGCGGGGGCCTATGCGGATCTCACCTCGCTCAAGGCCAAGCTCTACAGCCTGAATATGCCCGTGCTGGCGCTCACCCCGCGCAATACCCAGCTGCCCCAAGGGCAGTGGCGGCCCGAGATGCAGGTGACCTTAGATATGACAGATATCATCGCCAGCCAAGTGATGTGCTTCGTCCAGGGGCAAGGCGCCATGAAGCCGAGCTGGGAGAGTGAAGATACCTTCAGTATACAGGCGGTGACAGACCTGCCGCCGGGGCGTTCGCGCTATAACTGCACAGCCCCAAGCAAGGCGAGCGGACGCTATTATTGGTTCTCCCAGGCCTGGGTGCGGCCAAAAAACGACGGCACCTGGGTGAAGGAGTAGCCCAGGTAGATGAGTCGACCTAGGTTATTGACTAGAGTCGCTAAATGAGTCGCAAGCCCTAGGAGATCTCCGCCGTCTTGTTGGTATTGAGTAGCTGCATCAGCCGGGCGGGGATCTTATCCAGATGCAGTATCTCCCTGTGGGCATTGAGCTCGGCGGCCGCCCCCGGCATGCCCCACACCACTGAGCTGGCCTCATCCTGTATTATGGTGTGACTGCCGGCAGCCTTGAGGCGTTCCAGCCCCAGGGCTCCATCTTTTCCCATTCCTGTCAGCAGTATGCCTATGGTGTTGGCCCCAAAGCAGTCGGCGATACTGTTGAATAGCACATCCACCGCAGGTTTATGACGATTGACAGGATCTGAGTCCAGTAGCTTGGTATAGAGCCTGGCGCCGTGTTTCTCCACCGTGAGATGAGCATCCCCAGGGGCCAGATAGGCGGTGCCTGATGCTATGAGCTCGCCGCCCTTGGCCTCGATCACCTTCATCGCCGAATGGCTGTCCAATCGCTTGGCGAAGGAGAGGCTAAAGGCGGCAGGAATATGTTGGGTGATCACTATGGGCGGCGTATTTGCCGGCAGCGGGGTGATCACCCTCTGGATCGCCTCGGTCCCACCGGTCGAGGCACCGATGGCGATCAACTTGTCTCCGGTAAGGGAAAACTTATTGTTGGAAGCGACCTGAACAACCGGTCGGGTGAGCGGCTTAACATGACTGACGGCGGCGGTGCGCACCTTGTCGATCAGCTCATCGGTATAATCAAGCAATGTATTGGTGAGATCCGATTTGGGCTTAGAGATGAAATCCACCGCTCCTAGGGCCAATGCCTCCAGTGTGATCTCGGCGCCCTTGTGGGTCAGAGTCGAGACCATGACGACCGGCATGGGTCTGAGCTTCATCAGGTTGCGCAGGAAGGCGATGCCGTCCATCTTGGGCATCTCGATATCCAGCGTCAGTACATCTGGGTTGAACTGCTTGATTAGGCTTCTGGCCTCATAGGGATCTTCGGCGGTGGCGACCACCTTGATATCCGGTGCCTGCGATAGCATATGGGTAAGCAGCTGCCTGACCAGAGGTGAGTCATCTATGATCAATACTTTTATCATATGGCGCCATCCTTTTGCGTCATCTGGCTCATGCGCCGACACCGAGTCGTTGCCGCACAAGGGCGGCGTGTTGAGGTTGATAGATGGTTTGGCCGATCAATTTGAAATCGCTCGAGATATTATGCAACGTTTCCGAATGACCGATAAACAGGTGGCCATCGTCGGCGAGTAGTCGTCGAAACTGGCGGATGATCTTCACCTTGGTCTGGGCATCGAAGTAGATGAGCACGTTGCGACAGAAGATGAGATCGAAGGGGCCATGCATGGGCCATTCGCCTAGTAGATTGAGTTGCTTGAAGTGGATCAGCCGCTTGAGCGAGTCGCACAGCATGGCCTCGCCGGGATGGGGCCCGGGTTCCACATATTGGTTCAGCAGCGCCTTGGGCAGGTTGGCCATCGCCTCCTGGCTGTAGATACCGGCCCTGGCCTTATCCAGCACGTTAGTGTCGAGATCCGTGGCGAGGATCTTGAGATCCCAGCTGGCGGGCGGAAAGTGTTTAGCCAGGGTCATGGCGATGCTGTAGGCCTCTTCTCCGGTGGAGCAGGCCGACGACCAGACGCGCAGGCGACGGTTGCGTCTCTGTTGCCACTGAGGCACCAGGTGCCGCTCCAGGTAGTCGAAGTGGTGGGCCTCGCGAAAGAAGGAGGTGAGGTTAGTGGTCAGGGCGTTGATGAAGTTGATCAACTCGCCGCCGTCGTCCTCTAGTCTCTGGCAATACTGATGGAAGTTGTTCAACTTGAGTGCACGCAGGCGTCTGCTGAGGCGCGAGTAGACCATGTGCTGCTTCCTGTCTGGCAACACTATGCCCGACTCGCGATAGGCAAGCTGTCGAATAAATTCGAAGTCTTGCTGCGCCATCGGAAATTCCTTTTCATTGCTCTGTTCCAATTGCATCCCCTAGCCTAAAATCGGCTGCTGGCTATCGAATCGACTCTATGGGGCGCCTTCCTCTGGCGCCCACAGTTCCTAAAACTCGTTCCACTCCTCGTTGCTGATATTCAGGGGGCCATGGCTATCGCCGGCCACCAGGGAGAGCGGTGCCGAGGTCATGCCCGAATGCACCGGCGTCTGGGACTGGAAGAAGCCGAGCTGCGCCTTCATGTTGCGCGCCTGTTCGGCCATGGCATCGCCAGCGGCCGATACCTGTTCGACCAGGGCGGCATTTTGCTGGGTCATCTCATCCATCTGAGAGATCGCCTTGTTAACCTCCTGAATGCCTGCCGACTGCTGATCCGAGGCGATACTGATCTGGCTGATCATGTCGGCGACCTTAGTCACCGCCTGTACTATGTCTTCCAGCGTCTCACCGGACTGGTTCACCAGCTGGGTACCGTCGGTCACCTTGGTCACGCTGTCACGGATCAGCTCCTTGATCTCCTTGGCGGCGCCGGCGCTGCGCTGTGCCAGGTTACGCACCTCGCCGGCCACCACGGCAAAGCCGCGTCCCTGCTCGCCCGCTCTGGCGGCCTCGACGGCGGCATTGAGGGCCAGCAGATTGGTCTGGAAGGCGATCTCATCGATCACCCCTATGATGTCGGCGATCCGCTTGCTCGATTCGTTGATCGCCTCCATGGCAGTCACGGCCTGCTCCACCACCTTGCCGCCGTGGGCGGCCTTAGTGTTAGCCTCCTGGGCCAGCTGATTGGCGACAGTGGCGTTTTGAGCGCTCTGGGTAACGGTAGCCGTCATCTCTTCCATGCTGGAGGCTGTCTCTTCGAGGGAGGCGGCCTGCTCTTCGGTGCGCTGACTCAGGTCGGCGTTGCCCTGGGCGATCTCTTCGGCGCCAGAGGTCACTGTATTGGCCGACTGGTTGATGCCGTCGAGGACCTCGGTCAGCTTGGCGGCTGTTGCATTGGCATCTGCCTGTAGCTTGCCGAACTGGCCTTGATACTCGCCCTGGATCTGACGATTGAGATCCCCCTTGGCCAGGCCGTCGAACATGTTCACTACATCGCCTATCACCTGATCGGCGATGCCGACCAGACGGTTGAGGCCGTTGGAGAGATTGAGGAAGAAGCCCTCTTTATCCTGGGTGCCGACCCTCAGGGAGAGGTCCCCCTTGCTGGCGGCGCCTATGATGGAATCTATCTCATGTTCTATCGCCACCTCGGCGGTTCTGTCGGCCCACTCCACAACCGTGCCTATGCTTTCACCGTTAGGATCGCGGATAGGGTTGGCGACTACCTGGAAGGTGCGTCCGCCAACCTTGAGCTGGCTGGTGTAGGTGGTGGTCAGCGTCTTGAGCAGGTTGCGCTGATGGCTGGGATTCTTGTGGAAGTTGTCTATGTTGACGCCCATGAGGTTGCTGGCGTCGAAGTTAGGCAGATCCTTGGCAATATCATTCTGCGCCTGCTTGAACATCTGGCTGACGGCCTTGTTCATGTAGATGATGTTCAGATCGGCGTCGGCCACCATGGTATTGGAGGAGACATTGTCCAGCGCCTGCTTGATGCGCGCATTCTCGGCGGCCAGTTGACGCTCCTTCGCCTCCTTGGCTAGCTTCTCGGTCACATCCTGCCACTCGACCACTGTCCCCGTGCGCACGCCATTCTCAAATACCGGGGTGGCGATCAGGGTGAAGTCCAGCCCCGCGACCTGGATGCTGGTGTCGTAGCTGCCGGTGAGCCTGTCGAGCATCTTACGTTGATGGGCCGGGTTCTGGTGGAAGAGATCGATATTGCTGCCGAGCAGGCTATCGGTATTGAATTTGGTCAGCGTCTGTTGCAGCGTCTGCTCATTGTCCTTAAGCATCTGGGTGACAGAGTCGTTGAGGTAGATGATGTTGTAGTCGGCATCCGCCACCATGACGTTGGCGCGGCAGACATCCAGCGCCTGCTTGATGCGGCTGTTCTCCTGGGCCAGCTTGTTCTCTGCATCGGCCTTGGCCAGGGCCTCGGTCTTATCCTGCCATTCGACCACAGTCGCGATGCGTTGATGTTCGTCGTCAAACACGGGAGAGGCGATCAAGGAAAAGATGCGACTACCCACCTTAATCTGCGCCGAGTGAGGGCGCTGCAGCTTAGCGATGATGTTTTGTTGATGGCTGGGTTGCTGGTGGAAGGTATCCATGTTGGTGCCGATAAGCGTGTCGACACTGAAGCTGGCTATCGCCTGCTGTATGTCGGACTCGGCCTTTTCCAGGGTCTGGCGCAGCGATTGGTTGAGGAAGTTAATATTGCCTTGGGGGTCGGCCAGCATCACGTTGGCCTGGCAGATCTCCAGTGCCCTGAGCTGTGCCTGATTGCCCTGGTTGGCATGCCATTGCTGGGTCAGGCTCTGGCTGATCTCAGGCCAATGGGGATAGTCGAAGGCGGAAAAGCTCGGCGGATTCTTGCCTTCGACTGCCTGGCGGATCTCCTCGAAGGCTTGCCGCAGACTGTGTTGCATCTGCCCCTGTTGTTGAATACCCAGGGCGATGACGGCGATGGCAACCACCTGAGCTATGCCGACCCAGAGCGAGGGCTGCTGGGTAAAGGCCAATAGGGCTGCGACGCCAGCGATTAGCAGTCCAATGATCGGCAGATTGTTTGCGTTGCCAGTCTTGCTGTTCATTGCATCCATTCTCTGTTCCTCTCTTGCCGGGTTAGGCGCTGACAGCCTGTGTTGAAGCAGCGTCGATATTATTGATGATGTTTGACAGTTGGGCGGCCTCGGGCAGCACCTCACTGCTAAGTAGGGTGTCTATGTCCAGCAGGATCACCATCTTATCTGCCAGATTGGCGAGTCCCTTGATGAAGGTGAGATCTGTCTCTTCGCCGAAGTCGGGGGCGTCGCGCAGATCCCTGTGGTGGACACTGAAGACATCAGAAACGGCATCGACCACTATGCCGATCACCTTGTGTTCGTCGCCGACACAGACCTTGATGACGATCACCACGGTCGTGGGGCCATAGTCCAGGCTGGCGATACCGAATCGTTGCCGTAGATCTATGATGGGGACTATGGTGCCGCGCAGGTTGATGACCCCTTTGACATGGCTGGGGGAGTTGGGAATGACTGTCGTGGGTTCCCAACCGCGGATCTCCTGCACCGAGAGTATGTCGACGCCATACTCCTCATCGGCCATGATGAAAGTAAGATACTGGTCGCTGGCATCGTCTTTGGCGGTGAGTGTGATGCCTGCTTCATCTGCCTGTGTCATGGATGAATCTCCCTTCTCATTTGGTTTCCTAGGCGGCGTGCTCTTGGGTGCTGTTAATGCCCGCGAGGCTGACTAATCCGGCAATGTCTATGATCAAGGCAACGGTACCGTCGCCGAGTATGGTGGCGCCCGAGATACCGGCCACCTTGCTGTAGTTGTCTTCCAGACTCTTGATCACCACCTGCTGCTGGGATAGCAGCTCGTCGACCAGGAGTCCTACCTTATCGTTGTTGGCATCGACCACCATCACCAGGCCATCTTTAATCTGTTTGGCATCTGCTTCGTGATGGAAGGCCTCATAGACCTTGAGCACTGGCAGGTATTCATCCCGCAGACGGATCACCTCATGTTCTTCACTCAGGCGATTGATATGGGCGGCGGGCACCTCGAGCGATTCGTGAATCGCCACCAGGGGCACCACATAGGTGTGCGTGCCGATGCGTACCAACTGACCATCGAGAATCGCCAGGGTGAGCGGCAGGCGTATGGTAAAGCGACTGCCCTTGTCCTGGGTGGATTTCAGTTCTATGGTGCCGTTGAGTTCGTGAATGTTCCTCAACACCACATCCATGCCGACGCCGCGGCCGGAGAGGTCTGAGACGGTTTCTGCGGTAGAGAAGCCGGGTTTGAAGATCAGTTGGTGAATGGCTTCTTCACTCAGCTCCTCGTCGCTGCCGACCAGTCCCTTGGCGCGTGCCTTATCGAGTATCTTCTGGGTGTTGAGTCCGGCGCCGTCATCGATGATCTCTATGATGATGTTACCGCCCTGATGGAAGGCATTGAGGGTGAGGGTGCCGGTTTCGGGTTTGCCCTTCTGACGGCGCACCTCTGGGGTCTCCAGGCCATGGTCGAGGGAGTTTCGCACCAGGTGCACCATAGGATCGACTATCTTCTCCATCACAGTCTTATCCAGCTCGGTATCCTCCCCCTTGAGGACCAGTTCAACCTGTTTGCCCAGTTGCTGGCCTATGTCCCTTACCAGGCGGGGGAAGCGGTTGAAGGCGAAGCTGATGGGTAGCATGCGGATCTGCATGACACTCTCCTGCAGATCCCGGGTGTGGCTGGCCAGCTGCTCCAGCCCCTGCTTCATGGTGATGAAGGACTCGGGTGTCATCTCTTCCTGCTGACCGATCTGCCCCAGCATGGCCTGGGTGATCACCAGCTCGCCCACCATGTTGATCAGCAGATCTATCTTCTCTATGCTGACGCGGATGGAGCCGGCGTCCTGGGTCTTGCTGCTGACCACGCTGGGTCTGGCCTGGCTCGCGGGCTTTTCGGATTGGACGCTAGACGGGGTCGTTGCTTGAGCATTGGCTTGAGCATTGGCCTGGGTACTGGCCTGAATATCGCTTTCTGCCGTCGCCTCTACCTCTTTCTCAGTCGTTATCTCACTAGCCTCACTGGTCTTGGACTGAGCCTGATAGTCAATGTCGCACTCATCCTCGACCCATTCGAAGGCTTCCTTCAGGCGTGAAAGGGGTTGGTCTGTGGTGAGGGTGAGCGACCAGGCGAGGTAGCAGGCCTCGGGGTCATACTGAGTGAAGTCGGGGATCTCCTGCGGCAGCAGCTCGACACTGAGTTCGCCACACTGACCCAGCTCGTTGAACATCAGCAGAGGATCGTTACCGTACCTGAGGATGTCCGTCCCCGCCTTGAAGCTGATCCGCCAGGTCGTCTGTTCTGGCGTCTCGGGTTCGCGCGAAGCCGCATCTTCTTGTGACTCGCCCTGGGATAGCTCGGCGGCAAACTTCTGCTTCAGATCGCTGAGCATGGGATCGTCGAAGGTTTGCTGATGCATCACGGCGTCGAGCATGTTGCGTAGCAGGTCGACCGACAGCAAGAGTATGTCCTGATGATGGCTGGTCATCTCGCGGCGGCCGTCGCGGATCTCATCCAGCAGCGTCTCTAGCAGGTGGGTGTAGTTGGCGACTTGGTTAAAACCAAAGGTGCCGCTACCCCCCTTGATGGAGTGGGCGGCGCGAAAGATGGTGTTGATCGCCTCGGGATCCGGCGCGGCGATATCTAGCTTCAGCAGCTCGGACTCCATGCTTTCCAAGCCCTCTAGGCTTTCTTCAAAGAAGACTTGGCTGAATTGACTCAGATCGATTTCCATATCCCACCATCCAGACTCAGATTAACGTAACACCTTGTTGACCGTGGCAAGCAGCTGGTCGGGGTTAAAGGGTTTGACTATCCAGCCGGTGGCACCGGCCGAGCGTCCCTCCTGCTTCTTGTCGCTGCCCGATTCTGTGGTCAGCATCAGCAGAGGGGTGAACTTATAGTTGGGCAGGCTGCGTAGATTACGGATGAGCGTAATGCCGTCCATCACTGGCATGTTGACGTCTGAGATCACTAGGTCATAGTCTTGGCTCTTCGCCTGGGTCAAGGCTTCGTCACCGTTGCAGGCTTCGGTCACGTCGAATCCCGCCGTCTTGAGGGTAAAGCCCACCATCTGACGCATGGAGGCTGAATCATCCACTGCGAGTATCTTCTTCATTCCTGAATTCTCTCCTGAGCAAGCGCAAAGATCTGTGTCGCGTCGAGCCCCAACTCGGCCAGGGTATGTCCGACCTCCTCCGCGGGCGGTGTCCATTCGATGGCATGGTGGTGCGTCTGGCAATAGTGATGCAAAAAGTAGAGCAGCTGCGCACCTGAGGTATCGACCCGGGTCAACTGGCTGGCGTCGACGCACAAGGTGTCGGACGCTGTGAGTTGTTCGGCAATATCGTGGTGGACCTGCTGGATGTTACGAATCGTCAGCTCGGACGCTAAGCGAATCGGACTCTGGGTCATCGGGGGGCTCCTCTACAATCCCTGTCAATAAGACTCCACTAGGATCAAAAGATAGACGGTAAATAAGAGGCTTGCCTGAAAAATAACAGTTTTTTAACTAAATGGGCTCCCAAGAGGGGAACCCATTAGCGGTGATGAGAGCAATTTTGACGAGTGATTCTGGCTATTCACCATAGTGAGTCGCCAGGGCGATCACATCATGAATGAGGTTCTTGTTGCGGATCTGCGGCAGCTGTCGTGGATCCAGGTTGGTGGGTTTAACCGTGGCTACCCGGGTGCCGTCGGGAGAGATGAGCACCATGGAGGCGCTATGATCCACCTGATAGTTTTCGCCTTCGCCCACCATGGTATAGACGAAGCCCAGCTCCCGGGTCAGCGGCAGTAACTGGCTGTGGGGCGCCGTGACCGCAACGAAGTTGGGATTGAAGAAGTTGATGTAATCCTTGAGCTTTGCCTGGGTATCCCGCGCAGGATCGACCGACAAAAACACCACCTGCAGATCCACCACGCCTTCCAGTTGTTGATAGGCCGCCGCCAGCTTGCCCAGAGTGGTGGGGCAGACGTCCGGGCAGGAGGTGTAGCCGACGAAGAACAGGCTCCACTTGTCTTTTAGCCGGGCGTTGGTGAAGGCCTCGCCGTTCTGATCTGTCAGCTCGAAGGGGGATAGCGGTCGCTGCTGGGGATAACGATAGCTGGTGAGCAGCTCGGGCGGCGTGGCTTGGCCCGTGAAGTTAACCGCCGCGAGCGCCCCCAGGCCGCTGAAGATGAGTAAGGTTAGGACTATCCATAGCGGTTTCATCGCGTTAGCTCCAGAGATAGTGGTCTACTAGGAGCAGTAAGAAGAGCAGCATCAGATGGTAGATGGAGAAGCGAAACACCTGCATCGCCAGGCCCGGCTTGTCTCGATACTTGAGCTGCCACGCCTTATAGATGAAGCCGCAACTCAGCAGGGTCGACCCCACCAGATAGACGGGGCCGCACATGCCGACCAGCACAGGGTAGAGGCAGGCCAGCGCCAGTAACACCGTATAGAGCATGATGCAGGTCTTAGTAAACTCGACGCCGTGGGTGACCGGCAACATGGGTACATCGACCTTGGCATATTCGGCGCGCCTGTGGATCGCCAGCGCCCAGAAGTGGGGCGGGGTCCAGGCGAAGATGATGATCACCAGCAGCAAGGCATGGCCGTGAAACTCGCCGGTGACCGCCGTCCAACCTAGTAGGGGGGGCATGGCGCCGGCCAGACCGCCTACGACGATATTCTGCGGCGTCGCGCGCTTGAGATAGGCGGTATAGATCACCGCATAGCCGATAAGACTGGCGAAGGTGAGCCAGGCGGTGAGCGGATTGACGGCCCAGTAGAGCAGCGCAAAGCCGAGAATCGCCATGGCGGTGGCAAAGGTCAGCGCCTTGGTGATGGAGACCCGGCCTTTGGGGAGCGGACGGTTATAGGTGCGGGCCATCAGGCCGTCGATGCGGCGATCGATCAGATGGTTATAGGCCGCAGCGGCCCCCGCCATCATGCCTATGCCCACTAGGCCGGCGATCAGTGGCTGAACCGGTACCGCGCCTGGCACCGCCAGACACATGCCGACCAATACGGTCAGCAGCATCAGGGCAACTACCCTAGGCTTGGTCATTTCGAGGTAGGCGCGCCAAGGGAGCGGGGTGGCGACAGGCTTAGTGATTGTCATAGGTTTGGCCATGGCGATGCCTCCTTATGCCTTACGCCACAGGGCGTAGTTGATGAAGACCAAGGTGAGTAACAGGAGTGCGGCGCCCGCGTTATGGGAGACGGCGATCCCCAGGGGAAGATGCAGCACCACGTTGCTGATTCCCAGGGCTATCTGCAGGCACAATAACCCCAGGAGTACCCAGGCACTGCGTCTCAGCAGCTGAGAGTGTGAAAATTTAATCATGCGATACACCAGCCAGAGTAGGGCGGTCGCCGTGATGATGGCGCCGAACCTGTGAGCCACATGAATTGTCATGCGGGAGGAGTAATCCAGTATGCCAAACTCGTAGCTACCTTCCGTCTTATGCAGGGGATAGAAGGCATGCAGGGGGTCTAGGTTGCTTACCCAGTCTCCTTCGCAGATGGGCAGTGTGGTGCAGGCCAACGCCGCATAGTTAGAGGAGGTCCAGCCGCCCAGAATGATCTGCAGCACGAGTAGGCTCAGGCAGAAGAGGGCGTAGGGTGCTAGTTTACGTAGCCTTGGCTCGCCGCCGGGCAAGCGTAGCGGCTTGGTCCTGAGGTAGAGGAGCCACAATAAGGAGATCAGGGTAAAGCCGCCGATCAGGTGGGACATCACCACCACGGGCATGAGTTTCATGGTGACGGTCCACATCCCCAGCGCCGCCTGGAACAGGATTAGCAGGGCGATAAAGCTCGGTAGCTTCTTGGGAGCATCGGGCCGCCTGAAGCTGATAAAGAGGATGAAGGCGACCAGCAGGCCCAGGGTGCCGGCAATGTATCTGTGGATCATCTCCAGCCAGGCCTTCTCGGGTTCTACCGTATGTTCGGGAAAGCTGTCCTGTGCCTTGGCCAGCTCATGGCTCTGGGTGGGCACCTTGATCATGCCATAGCAGCCGGGCCAGTCGGGGCAGCCAAGGCCGGCGTCCGACAGCCGGGTGTAGGCGCCCATAAGTATCACGCACAGGGTAAAGACCAGGGTGAGTTTGAGTAGGGAAGTCATCTGCATTAGCCGACCCTCGACAGTTTAAGCATCTTTCTTAAGTCGGCGATCATCGCCTTGCCCAGCATCAGCTGGGCCTGCTCATCTTCGACCTGGGCATAGCGCATCACCAGGGAGCCCAGGGGATCCACTATGATGATCTCTTCCCGAGTCAGCATCTGGCTGAGCGCCTCCGTAGCCTGGGCTGTGGTGAAGCTGAACTCGCTCTCCTGCAGCGCCGCAAGATCGCTGTCTGCCTGTAGCAGTATGATGGGATTGACCCTGTGTTGGTCCCGTCCCAGAGCGATCTGGCTCTGATGCAGTATATAGAGTCGGTTCATGCAGGCCTGAGCACATTGGCTCGGCAACAGGTAGATCATCTGCCAGTGCTTGGGCATGGGGTTGGCCATCGCCAGGCGGGCGTAGTTGGTATCGGGCGGCAAGAGTTCGCCCTTGTTGGTGACACCACCATTGTAGAGATTCAGACTCAGCACCAGCTTTGCCACCGCAACGGGTAAGACAAATACCAGTAGCAAGATCAGTAGGGGTTTTGCGCCTCGGCTCTTTGGGGATCTCATCTTAATCCTCTGTTGATTATTTTATGGGTTAGCGCGTGCCAGACACCGAAAAATATCAACTCCCCGAGACGGCTAGGAAGTGACCATTTACCTGGGTGAGCGCCCCGTTAATTTGGGGTGCCTATTGTTTAACCTACAGGGTCAGCTGGTTTTGCGCAACAAGTTACGGCACTCATTTGTTTTTACTGGATTCTTTATTTTTCCTCTTAAATATCAGAAGGTAAGTCATAAGCATCAGGAAGACGGTCGCCATGGAAAACCACTGTAGGGCATAGCCCTGATGCTTCTGGGCACTCATGGGGATCGGCTGCCAGGGATGGGGTAGCGCGCTGCCCGGAATCGCCTCGGGTTGAAGAATGGCGGGGGCGAGCGGCAGCCCAAGTGTTTGCGATAACTCCGGCAGGTTAAGGTTCTGGATCCGCATGGGGGAGCCCGTCTCGGCCAGCAGATGCTGACTCAGAGGGTTGCTGGCTCGCTGATAGACGCGGCCGCTCAGTGCCACCTCTCGGCTTAGTTTGGTTAGTTGGGGCAGTTTCTGTCTGTCCAGGCCGCTGTCGATAAAGCCGAGCTCGACCATCAGCAAGGGGATGTCGGCTTTGACCTCAGCTTCGACCTCGGCCTCGACACGCATCACCTGGTAGGCAAGATAACCGACGCGGCCTTCATACACCTGGTTGTCCAGCAATATGATGGGGGCGTCAACAGGTGTCGCCTTGACCTCCAGACGATAGCCGGTGAGGGGCCCGCGCTCGGCTAAGACGAGCAGACCCTGATAATCCAGTGGCGCGGCGGCCTGCTTGAGAGTGAGCGCCTGTTGCAGCGCCTGCTTCTCGGCGGCCCTGTCTAACTGCCACAGTCCCAGCTTGACCAGAATGGTGAATACCAGCAAAGTAACTAAAACGAGAAAAATCGTGCCACCGCGAATCGTGGGAGCCTTCATGAGCGAAATACTGCTATTTAAGATCGTCTTAGTACTGCTATTGGTCTTCATTATCTTTAATCTTGGCCGGGCCTTATTTGTCTTGGTGAAGGGAGAGGGCAAGGCGCCCATGAGTCAGTATCTGGGGCGGCGTGTGCTCTTCTCTGTGCTGGTGGTGCTCCTGCTATTGATTGCCCTGGGACTGGGGATTATCACCCCCAACCCCAGACCCTATTAGTCTCTCGATTCGTCGCTAAAGCACATAGACGAACACGAACAGGCAGAGCCAGACCACATCCACGAAGTGCCAATACCAACTGCCTGCCTGGAAGGCGAAATGCTTGTCCGGCGTGAAATGTCCCCTCAGTACCCGCAAGAAGAGGACGAACAGAAAGATGGTCCCTAATGTCACGTGCATGCCGTGAAATCCGGTGAGCAGAAAGAAGGTGTTGCCATAGACACCGGAAGAGAGGGTCAGCCCCATCTCCTGGTAGGCGTGGGCATACTCTTTCGCCTGCAAGAAGAGGAATGCCAGACCTAAGAGTATGGTGATGCCTAACCAGAGGGTGAGCGCGGTGCGTTTGCTCTTCTCCAGGCTCACATGGGCGAAATGCAGGGTGACCGACGAGGTTAGCAGTATGATGGTGTTGTAAAGGGGCAGACCCGTCCAGCCCATGGCCTCCGTCTTGGTGCCATCGGGTGTGGTGACCAGGGGCCAGACCGCCTGGAAGTTAGGCCAAAGTACCTCGTGGGTCATGGCATTGTTCGAGGCACCGCCGAGCCAGGGCACGGCTATGGTACGGGCGTAGAGCAAGGCGCCGAAGAAGGCGGCGAAGAACATCACCTCGGAGAAGATAAACCAGCTCATTCCCTGGCGGAAGGAGCGATCCATCTGCTTAGAGTAGAGGCCAGACATGGACTCGCCGATCACTGTCCTGAACCAGCCGAAGACCATATAGAGGATAACGGCGATTCCCGCCGTAAGGATATAACCGCCGCTGGTCTGCTCCGTCTGTAACTGCTGTACATAACTGCCGGCGCCATAGGCGATGAGGAAGAGGCCGAAGGCACCTATGATGGGCCAGGCACTCTGGGCGGGGACATAGTAGTGTTCATGTTTGCTTGTCATTTCGCAGCTCCTTGCTCAACATCATCTACGTACCCCTTGTCGGTGATGTTGTATAGCGTATAAGAGAGAGTCAGTGTCGAGATCTGCTCGGGCAGCTCGGTATCGACATAGAAGATCAAAGGTAATTGCGCATCGGCATTGGCATCGAGCTTCTGCTGGTTAAAGCAGAAGCACTCTGTCTTGTGGAAATAGGCCGCGCCCTGTCCCGGAGAGACAGAGGGAATAGCCTGCCCGACAATCTGCTGCGCCGAGAGGTTTTTGGCGTGAAACTGAGTACGAATCACCTCACCCGGATGCACCTGAATGCGTTTCATCTCAGGGGCGAAGACCCAGGGCATATCTTTCTGAGTCTGTGCCATAAATTCGACCGTTACCGTGCGGCTGGTGTCTATGGTCACCGCCTTATATTCGGCAGCAGTCGATTGCGTCTTACCATTGATGCCTAATTTTTCACATAGCACATCGTATAGAGGCACCAAGGCGAATCCGAAGCCGAACATGCCCACGCAACCTAACAGCAGCAGGCCGATCAGCTTACGGTTGGAGTACGCCTTAGCGTCCGTCATGCTATTTCACCTCGGGTGGTGTCGAGAATGAGTGGTAGGGCGCCGGACTCGGCAATGTCCACTCCAGTCCCTCGGCACCATCCCATGGCTTGCTGGGCGCCGGCTCGCCGCCGCGGATGCACTTGATCACCACCACCAGGAAGATCAGTTGCGACAGGCCGAAGGCGAAGCCGCCGATAGAGACTATCTGGTTAACGTCGGCAAACTGAATCGAGTAGTCCGGAATGCGTCGCGGCATGCCCGCCAGTCCCAGGAAGTGCATGGGGAAGAAGAGCACGTTCACCGAGATCACCGAGCACCAGAAATGCAGCTTGCCGAGTTTCTCGCTGTACATATGCCCGGTCCACTTAGGCAGCCAATAGTAGGCCGCCGCCATGATGGAGAAGATAGCGCCCGAGACCAGCACATAGTGGAAGTGAGCCACGACGAAGTAGGTGTCGTGATACTGGAAATCCACAGGCGTGATGGCCAGCATCAGCCCAGAGAAGCCGCCTATGGTGAAGAGTATGATAAAGGCGAGTGCAAACAGCATGGGCGTCTCGAAGGTGAGCGAGCCGCGCCAGAGGGTGGCCACCCAGTTAAATACCTTCACTCCGGTCGGCACGGCGATCAACATGGTGCAATACATGAAGAAGAGCTCGGCGAACACAGGCATACCTGTGGTAAACATGTGGTGCGCCCAGACCAGGAAGGAGAGGATCGCGATACTGGCGGTGGCATACACCATGGAGGAGTAGCCGAACAGCTTCTTGCGGCTGAAGGCCGGTACTATGGCGGAGATGATGCCGAAGGACGGCAAGATCATGATATAGACCTCGGGATGGCCGAAGAACCAGAAGATATGCTGGAACATTACTGGGTCACCACCACCGGCGGCGTCGAAGAAGCTGGTGCCGAAGAACTTGTCGGTCAGTACCATGGTCACTGTACCGGCGAGTACCGGCATCACGGCGATCAACAGGAAGGCGGTGATCAGCCAGGTCCAGACGAACAGTGGCAGCTTCATCCAGCTCATGCCCGGAGCGCGCATGTTGACTATGGTCACGATCACGTTGATGGCGCCCATGATGGAGCTGATACCCATGATGTGCACCGAGAAGACAAACAGCGCCGTGCTATCCGGGCTATAGGCCGTCGACAGCGGGGCGTAGAAGGTCCAACCAAAGTTAGGCCCGCCACCCTCCATAAACAGCGAGCTGAGCAGGATCGCAAAGGCGAAGGGCAAGATCCAGAAGCTCCAGTTGTTCATCCGCGGTAGGGCCATGTCTGGCGCGCCTATCATCATAGGGATCAGCCAGTTGGCCAGGCCGGTAAAGGCCGGCATCACGGCGCCAAACACCATGATGAGGCCGTGAACCGTGGTCATCTGATTGAAGAAGTTGGGCTCCACCAGTTGCAGACCCGGCTGGAACAGCTCGGCGCGGATCACCATGGCCATGGCGCCGCCGGTCAAGAACATGATGAAACTGAACCAGAGATACAGGGTGCCAATATCTTTATGGTTGGTGGTAAACAGCCAACGTTTTATACCCGTCGGGTGCTCCTCATGGTGGGTCGAATGTTCGCCAATATGAGTGGCATCCATATCTGCTTCACGCGTTATTGCATTCATAATGCCTCCCTATTGACCCTGTTGATTGACGTCTGTTGCCTGAACCATGTCGCCTGTGTTGTTACCCCAGGCGTTACGCTCATAGGTGATCACCGAGGCGAGCTCCTGTGGCGTTAACTGGTTGGCGAAGGCCTGCATGGCGGTGCCAGGCTTACCGTGAAGCACTATGTTCAGATGATTTTCAACTGGCCCAGTGGCGATGGCACTGCCTTTGAGAGCCGGGAAGGCGCCGGGTAATCCCATGCCTGTGGCCTGATGACAGGCGGCGCAGTGACCGAGATATACCTGTTCACCCTTGGCCATCAGCTCATCCATGGTCAGATCGTCTAACACAGGTGCTTGAGATTCCTCGGCGGCGGAGCTTGCTGCTGCACTCGATTCGGCTGCCGGGGTAGGCATAGCTTGAACCGCTTCGGCAGCTGCATCTGCTCCTGTATCAGCCCCGCTCGATGCGCCTGCGTTTGCCTGATTGACATCGGCTGCCTGAACCGTATCGCCCGTGTCGTTACCCCAGGCATTACGTTCGAAGGTGACCACGGCGGCTATTTCTGTGGCGGTCAGTTGCTGGGCGAAGGCCTGCATCGCTGTGCCTGAGCGGCCATGTAGCACCACATCTAGGTGATCGGCGACAGGGCCCTTGATGATTGGGCTGCCTATGAGTGACGGGAATACACCAGGTAAACCGGCACCATTTGGCTGGTGGCAGGCTGCGCAGCGGGCCATATAGACCTGTTCGCCCTGGGTCATCAGCTCTTCTTTCGTCAGGGTTTTTGACAGTGCGGCCTGGGCCTCGGCGGCGGCCGCGCTGGCCTGTGCCTCCTGCTCGACAATCCAGTTGTCGAAATCGGCCTCGGAAAGTACCTGTACTACGATCGGCATGAAGCCGTGATCCTTGCCGCAAAGCTCGGCGCACTGGCCACGGTAGATGCCTGGCTTGTCGATGCGGGTCCAGGCCTCGTTGATAAAGCCCGGGTTAGCATCTTTCTTTACCGCGAAGGCCGGCACCCACCAGGAGTGGATCACATCTTCCGAGGTCATCAGGAAGCGGATTTTACGATTTACCGGCAATACCAGTGGCTTGTCGACCTCCAACAGGTAGTGTTCGCCTTTGGTCTCCTTGCCCTCTATCTGTTCTCTGGGAGTCGCCAGCAGGCTGTAGTAGCTGATGTCTTGATCAAAATAGCTGTAGTGCCATTTCCATTGGGAGCCAGTGATCTTGATGGTGAGATCGGCATTGCTGGGATCTTCCATGGCGATGAGGGTCTTGGTGGCCGGGATTGCCATGAGGATCAAGATGACAAAGGGAACGAGCGTCCAGGCGATCTCTACCTTAGTGCTCTCATGAAAGTTTGCCGCGACGGCACCCTTAGAGCGCCTATGGTTGATGATGGCGTAGATCATCACCCCAAAGACGACTAGGCCTATGGCACAACAGATATAGAGAATCGTCATATGAAGGCTAAACACCTTATTGCTGATCTCTGTGACCCCTGATGTCATGTTCAGGGGCATATCTGCTGCGAGTATGGTGGGCGTAAATAGCAACGCCAGCAAACAACACAACACTTGCTTCACTAGACTTCTCCTCTGTCAATTGCGAAGGCAACTACAAAGAAGAGCCACACAGTATGTCTCGGCTCTATGCAAACTCTTCAGTTCCCAAAAAAGCAACGATGACTTCAAAGTGCGTCGGTGGTGAATCTCTTGTTCTGCTGGTGGTGACCACGCTTGCACTTACGGCTGAATATATCAGACCAATTTCAGCTTCCGTGGGCGAGGTATTACAGGTTCATTTTCGCCGCTCAAGCCGACAACCAAATTGTGCGATATAACAAATAATCGTTGATATCTCTTACTAACTTAATGGCTGTTTAAATATTGATCAAGATCACTTTTATTTTATTTTGCTAAACAAAACAGACACAAAAACGCCCCTTGCGGGGCGTCTGTATGGAAAGGTAGGGCGCGGAATATCAGTGTAGCGAACTGAACAGACTCAAGGTCTGGCCGCTGAGATCCTCTTGGGGAAAAGGGTTGGCAGGTAAGTGACCGTTCGCATCTTCGATCACCACTCCCAGGGCGCGGGTATTCTTGGCAACTATCTGTAGGCGACGACTGTCACGGGCATCCAGGGTTTGTGCCCAGCAGATCACCGCACTGGATGTACCACTTGTGAGGGCTTTTTCCATCGCCCACAGGGTTTCGACCTCATCCTTGGTGTGTACCAAGAGGATGCGATCCATACGCACACCGCCATCGGCCAGCATCTGTTTGTAGCCTATGTTAGGTGGGCTGATCAACACCACCCATTGTCCCTGCTGACTGAGTCTGGCTAGCTCCGGGGTGAGGGCCTGCAGCTCCTGCTTGCCCAGGGTCGAACTTGCCGTGGTAGAGATAGTGTTGCCATCGCTGCGCTTTAGTGAGCTGTCGAGATCGACCCACAGCCCTGGATGGCGTGGCGCCATGCCCATTAGGTTGTTCATTGCCAGTCTCCATTTCGAATAACGCCGACGGCCAGGCCTTCGATGCTCAGGCTCTGGGTGGTAAGGTCCACCACGATAGGGGAATACTCTTCATTCTCGGCATGCAGATAGACGGTGCTGCCACGCTTCTCGAAGCGTTTTACCGTTACATCATCTTCCACGCGGGCCACGACTATCTGGCCGTTTCTTGCCTGTTCGACCTTATGTACCGCCAGCAGATCGCCCTCGAGAATACCTATATCTTTCATACTGTCACCTCTGACTCGTAGCAAGAAGTCGGCGCTGGGGCGGAACATGCTAGGGTCAACCTGATAGTGTTGTTCCACATGCTCCTGGGCCAGGATGGGCTCACCGGCGGCTACCTGACCTATGAGGGGCAGGCCGAGATCTTCTGGCTCTTCTTCCTGGGTCAGCTTGATGCCACGCGAGGTGCCGGGCATGATTTCGATGCAGCCTTTCTTGGCCAGGGCCTTGAGGTGTTCCTCGGCGGCATTGGCGCTCTTAAAGCCTAGTCGACGCGCAATCTCGGCACGGGTAGGCGGCATGCCCGTGTCGGCAATATTGCGTTTTATCAGATCTAAAATCTCGGCTTGTCTCGGGGTTAAGGGTCTCATGATTAATCCTGTCTTTCCATACAGTACCTGTCAGTATATACAGTATTTTATACAGTGCAAGTATTAACCAGATTTTCTCCCAATCCCATCAAGCGATTAGCGCCTAAAGTGTGATTTATTAGCCAAGTTGCGCCTGTTCAAGGGAGAGCAGCAGATGATGGTAATCGTCGATGGCCGGGAAGTCGGTAAACTGCTTGTGAGGCTTCTGGCTGTCGGGATTCTTGATCCCCAGCTGGTAGCCGACGCCAGCCTTCTTGGCTGCCTGTAGTATGGGCTCGCTGTCGTCGATAAACAGGCAGCGGCTGGGATCCAAGGAATACTGATTAAACAGGTGACGCCAAAATTGCGGGTGTTCCTTGGGATAGCCGGTGGCGTGACTCGAGAGCATCTCATCGAGCCCGTTAGCCAGATCTGTATGCTCGAGTTTCAGCGCCAGGCTGTGGGGATGGGCGTTGGTGACCAAGATGCGCCGCTTGCTGTGTCTGGCCAGAGCGGTGAGAAAGGGCATGCTGTCCTGACGCAGCTGGATCCTGTCCACCAAAGTGTGGTGCAAAGCCAGGATGTCTAAACCCAGCTCCTGTTGCCAATATTCCAGGCAATACCACTCCAGGGTGCCGAACACCTTGGCGTAGGCATCCTCCACCAGTTGTTGGGCGTCGGCCTTAGGGATCTGCCTTTGTTCACACAAGGCCTGAGGCACCAGGCTAAGCCAGAAATGGTTGTCGAAATGCAGATCCAACAGGGTGCCGTCCATATCCAGTAGCACGGTATCTATCTTATTCCAGGGAAACATAAAGCGAGTAAAAAAATTCCTTGGTTTGAGTTGTGGATTAGGCCCATCATAGTAAGATTGAGTGGTTAAGCAAACGCCATTTTTATCAGGAAGATTCATGCCGGACAAAAAGCCGCAGATCCTACATGCCGAAGTTGTTGCCCAGAGCCGTCTGTTTCAGATAGAGCAGGTGCATTTAAAATTTTCGAACCAGGTTGAGCGCCAGTATGAGCGCATGAAGGGCAACGCCCGTGGCGCCGTGATGGTGGTGCCTGTGCATGGCGAGGAGCTATTGCTGGGACGCGAATATGCGGCGGGCACCCACAGCTATGAGCTGGGTTTCCCCAAGGGCCTGGTGGATCCCGGTGAGACCCATGCCGAGGCGGCCAACCGTGAGCTGCAGGAAGAGATAGGTTTTGGTGCGCGTAAGTTGACCCATCTGATGGAGTTGAGCCTGGCCCCCGGCTACTTTGCCAGCAAGATGCAGATCTTCGTCGCCGAAGATCTGTATGAGAGTCGATTGCAGGGTGACGAGCCCGAACCTATAGAGGTGGTGCGCTGGCCATTGAGCCAGTGGTCTGAGCTGTTATTAGAAGATGATTTTTCCGAATCTCGAAGCGTTAGCGCCTTGTTTTTGGCACAGAAACATCTAAAACTAAAGTAGTTAATCCGAATTATCATATTAGGCATTGCCAGATGTAGGCTGTTGGAGTTGTGATGAAGCCAGAAGAGTATGTTGAGCAGGCGATTTCGATTGCCATCGAGGCGGGTGAGGCCATCAAAGGGATCTACCTCGAGGGCAGTTTTGACAAAGAGGTGAAATCCGACAATACCCCGGTAACCTCTGCCGATATCGCGGCCCATGAGATCATCTCTTCTCAGCTAAGCAGCCTTACCCCTGAGATCCCTGTCCTCTCAGAAGAAGCGGCCGATATTCCTTTCTCCGAGCGCGCCGATTGGCAGCGTTACTGGTTGGTAGATCCTCTCGATGGCACGGGTGAGTTTATCGCCGGTAGCGGCGACTTCTCGGTGATCATCGCCCTGGTCGAGCACAATCGTCCCATCATGGGAATCGTCTATGTGCCCATGACGGGTGTGGTCTACTATGCCGTGGCAGGCCTGGGTGCCTACAAGCGTAGCAGCAAGGGCGAGGTGCGTATCGCCAGCAAGCAGCTGACCAAAGACGATGAGCCCTGCCTGCGTCTGGCGGTGAGCCGCCGTCAGGATCCTCAATCTGTGTTGAAGCTCTTCAATCATCCTAAGCATTGTGAACTCGTGGTGCTTGGCGGTGCGGCGCTAAAGAGCTGCCTGGTGGCAGAGGGCCGCGCCGACTGCTATGTGCGCATCGGCCCAACCGGCGAGTGGGACACAGGTGCGGCGCAGATCATCATCGAAGAGGCCGGCGGCCAGGTAATGGATCTCGAGCTGCAGCCGCTGAGCTACAACGAGCGTGAATCACTGGAGAACCCCAACTTCATCGTCGTGGGCTCGACTCACCTGCCATGGGATGAGCTGTTAACCGGTGAATAATCCTAATCTTATCAGTGTCGAGGCGGCTTGTAAGACTCAGCTGCCGGCGATCTATCGTCTCGAGCAGGGGCTCTTTGGCGACCATGCCTACCCGGATTTTTTCTTTCGTCAGAGCTTCGATTGCTGGCCGAGCGGGCTGCTTGTCGCCTGCGATAACGCTGAACGCCTGCTCGGTTACATCTTGCTGGCTAGGAGTGAACAGGCCGACTGCGCCTGGATCCTCTCTGTGGCCGTCGACGATGCCGCTCAGGGTCGGGGTATAGGCAGGCGCCTGATCACCGAGTCTCTGAGTGCGCTGCCAGGTAACGTGACCCAGGTAAAACTCACGGTAGCGCCGGATAACCCCGCCAGACACCTCTATGCCAAGCTGGGCTTTGTCGACCAGGGGCTGGAAGCCGATTATTTCGGCCCGGGCGAAGACAGGATCCTCATGATACTCCAGCGATAAAATCCTAATTTTCATCTACCCGGTGAAAAATAATCTTATTGTGAACATTGTTTTTTATTTTGCTTGCTGGTAACTTGTGCACAAATTGACAGCGCGATGGAGCCGAGATGGCAAGACGCAAAGAACATACTCATGATGAGATCCGGGCGATGGCGACCACTGCGGTGCTGCGCCACCTGGAGGTCGAGCCGCTCGATAGCCTGAGCCTGCGCAAGGTCGCGGCGGCCATAGGTTATGTGCCCAGCACCCTGGTGAATCTCTTCGGCAGCTATCAGGGCTTGCTGCTGGCGGTTGCAGAGCAGACCCTGGACGAGCTGTATCGGCACCTGGCTGCTAAAGCCCAAATATCTCAAGCAAATGCCTCTCAAGCACCTGCCGCTCAAAGCCAAGCGTCTGAGTCGAGTCAGCTTGAGGCGATGGCCGCGGCCTATCAGCAATTTGCCTTCGCGCAGCCAAGGGCGTTTCAGCTGATCTTCGAGCTTAAGGCGACGGAGGAGCAGGGGCTGAGCGATCACCATGCCCAGCTAATCGCGCAGCTGTTCGGCCTGATTGAGTCTTGCTTGGCGCGTCTGCTGCCCGAGCTTTCTGCCGAGCAACTATTACTGGCGAGCCGCGCCCTGTGGGGCGGCGTCCATGGTTTGGTGAGTCTGGCGCTGGACGACAAGCTCTTTGCCCCAGGGATCGGTATTGAGCAGGCCATTAGTCATCATCTAGCGGTACAACTTAAAGGATTGGGTTATCACAAGGAGGCGTTATGTTGTTAACCAAGCGGTTTTTCCCCTATTTTGCGACCCAGTGTCTGGGCGCGCTCAACGATAATATCTACAAGAATGTGCTGCTGCTGATGGTGACCTACAGCCAGATAGAGAGCCTGCCCATCAGCGTCAACCTGTTTGTTAACCTCGCCGCAGGCGTGTTTATCCTGCCTTTCTTCCTGTTTTCAGCCCACGCTGGTGTGGTGGCAGATAATATGGATAAAGCCAAATTGATCAGACGCTTAAAGCAGCTTGAGTTGGTGATCATGTCCTGCGCCGCCATGGCGATCTTGACCCAGAGTTACATGATGATGTTGCTGCTGCTCTTCTTAACCGGTAGCCAGTCGGCCTATTTTGGGCCGGTCAAATACTCGCTGTTGCCTCAGGCTTTGGCGGAAGATGAGCTGGTGACGGGCAATGCCTGGGTGGAGATGGGCACCTTCTTGTCGATCTTGATAGGCACACTCAGTGCCGGGCTTCTGGTGGCCAGCGACAAGGGCATTATAGCTACCGCGGCGACCGTGTTTGTGCTGGCCGTTGCGGGCTATCTGGCCAGCCGCGCGATCCCTGCCATGCCGCCACAGGGAAATGTTACTAAGATACGTTTCGCGCCTCTGTCTGGCACCTGGCGCAGCATCGCCAAGGTGAGGAAGACGCCGAGTATCTGGATGGCCATCTTAGCGATCAGCTGGTTCTGGTTCCTCGGGGCGACCTATCTGACCCAGTTCCCCAACTTTGCCAAGCTGCATTTGCACGCCGATGCCACCGTGGTCTCACTCTTGTTGGCGCTCTTCTCTATCGGGATTGCGGCAGGCTCCTTCCTGTGTGAGCGCTTCTCCTTCGGCCATGTGGAGCTGGGGCTGCTGCCCTTCGGCGTGGCTGGGCTAACTCTGTTTGGTGTGGATCTGTTGTGGTCGCTACCCGAGTTGCCCGCCCAGGCTGAGACCATCTATAGCTTTAGCAGCTTTATCGCCGAGTCACAGCACTATCGGGTGATGTTTGCCCTGTTTATGGTGGGGGTGAGCGGTGGCCTGTTTATCGTGCCCCTGTACGCCTTTATTCAGTCGCGCGCCGACAGGGGCGAGTGTGCTCAGGCGATTGCCGCGAACAATATCATGAATGCCCTGTTCATGGTGGTCTCGGCGGTCATGTCTATCTTGCTGCTAGAGGTGTTTGGCTGGCAGATCACAGAGCTCTTCCTATTGCTGGCGCTGCTCAATGCCGTCGTCGCCCTCTATGTCTATAGTCAGGTGCCCGAGTTTACCCAGAGATTTGTCAGTTACCTGCTGAGCCATATCCTGTATCGCGTTACGGTGATCGGCCGAGACAAGCTGCCTAGCGAAGGTGCCGGCATCATAGTGTGCAACCATGTGAGCTATGTGGATGCCTTGATCATCATGGGCGCCTCGACCCGTCCGATCCGTTTCGTGATGGATAAATCTATCAGCGAGATGCCGCTGCTCAAGTATCTGTTTCGCCATGCGGGGGTGATCCCCATATGTTCACCGCGTCAGAGTGAGGCGACCTATAACCAGGCGTTCGAGTCTATCCATCAGGCGCTGGCCGATGGCGAGCTGGTGTGTATCTTCCCCGAGGGGCGTCTGACGCCTAACGGTGAGCTGGGCGAGTTCCGTCCCGGTATCGACAAGATCCTCACTCGCGACCCCGTGCCTGTTATCCCTATGGCCCTCAACGGCCTCTGGGGTTCCTATTTCAGCCACAAGGATGGCCATGCCCTGAGTACCAGGCCAAAGCGCTTCTGGTCTAAGATCTCGGTTGATCTGGATGATGTGGTGTCGGGCACAGAGGCTAACCGCCATCTGCTGCGAGAGCGGGTCGCGGCCATGTTGCCCGCATCCTAGTAGGTTGCTGCTTGAGATTAAATAGTGAAAAGCCAGGCTGATGCCTGGCTTTTGTCTGCTAGCGAGTGGCGTATTCATCCAGCCATTGGTGCATAGCCTGATGGTCGCCCTGGAAGATCACCCTGTCGGCCTTCTTGCCAATCTGATACTGATACATGGGGTCGTAATACTTGCTCAGCAGCAGGGCGATCCATTCGAGGTGCGCCTGGGTATCGCCGCGTTGCATCTGTACGGCTAACGCGTCTGTGATCATCTGCTGCAGCTCATCGTGCTGCTTGCTACCCAGGCGTTTCTTAATGCCACTGATGCTGTTGGCCAGGTACTCGGCAAATGCCTCAAAGCCTGCTTCCTCGCCCAAGCGCTCGATATAGCCTTGATGCATCTTATGGACATATTCGTCCAGCAGACGTGTCAGCCTTGCCTCCAGTGGTTCCTCCAGGATGACCACGCTGGCGGCTTGCATTCCCATGTAGAAGGCCTTGGGCAGCGCCGAGCGTCCGATAAGGTAGCTCTCATCTTCTAACAGCAGGATTCTTGCCGCGCTCTGTTGGTGTCTGAGCAGGGCGACGCCCAGACTGTTTTCGAAGTTGATTTGTGTCGGCTGGCCCTCGTGATAGCGGCCGAAGCTGGATCCCCTGTGATGGGCCAGCCCTTCGAGGTCCACTGCCTCCTGGCGCTGCAGCAGAAAGTCTGTCTTACCACTGCCTGTGATGCCGCTGAGGATCAGCATAGGTTTCGCCTCTGGCGCCCTGTCTATGGTGTCGATAAGGTACTGGCGCATCGCCTTGTAGCCGCCCTGAATATAGGGGACGTCTCTGCCAGCCTCGGCCAGCCATTGCTGGGTCAGTTGAGAGCGCAGGCCGCCGCGAAAGCAATAGAGGTAGGCGCCTGGATGGGCGTCGAGATAGGCAAGCCAGGCGTCGACGCGCTGCTGTTTGACCTCGCCGCAAACCAGGGAGTGGCCCAGGGCGATGGCGGCATCCTGGCCATGTTCCTTATAGCAGGTGCCCACTTGTTGTCGCTCTTCGTCGCGCATCAGGGGATGGTTGCTGCTGGCGGGAAAGGCGCCCTTGGTGAACTCTATCGGCGCGCGCACATCCATGATGGGATGGCCGCTGGCCAGGATACGGCCATATTCGCTTGCCGGAATGACGTTAGCCAATTGATGATTACCCATTAGATCAGCTCTACCAGTGGCTGCGACTCGGTTTGCGGCGCCAAGTGGCCGATGCATTGGGTCGGCAGTCCCTCTTTTTCCAGCAGAGCCAGTAGCTCGGCCTCATGGCTGTTAGATACGGCGATCAGCAAACCGCCGCTGGTTTGTGGGTCGCACAGCAGGGCTTTCTGCTCGTCGTTCACCTCTGGCAGGTGTTCGCCGTAGCTGTCGTAGTTTCTATGGGTGCCGCCGGGGATACAACCGAGCCTGAGGTAATCCATCGCCTTTGGCAGCATGGGCAGAGCCGCCAGGTCTATCTTGGCCGCCAGCGTGGCGCCCTGGCACATCTCGATCAGGTGGCCGGCCAGGCCAAAGCCGGTGACATCCGTCATGGCGGTAACCCCGGAGATCTTGGCGATGGTGGCGCCAATCTTGTTGAGCTGGCACATGGCACGCGGCGCGATGTCGATATCCTCGTCTGCCAGCTTCTTCTGTTTCTGCGCCGTGGTCAGAATGCCGATACCGAGGGGCTTGGTTAGGAACAGCCTGTCGCCCGCCTTGGCGGTATCGTTCTGCTTAAGCTCGTTTAACGGGATCTGTCCGGTCACGGCGAGGCCGAAGATAGGCTCGGGCGCATCAATACTGTGGCCGCCTGCCAACATGATGCCGGCATCCTTACAGGCCTGGCGTCCGCCATCGACCACCTGTTGGGCAATTTCCGCTGGCAAGACATTGACTGGCCAGCCCAAAATAGCGATGGCCATCATAGGCGTGCCGCCCATGGCGTAGATATCGCTGATGGCATTGGTGGCGGCAATACGCCCGAAGGTAAAGGGGTCATCCACGATCGGCATGAAGAAGTCTGTGGTGCTGATGATGCCTGTCTCATCGTTGAGTCGGTAAACGGCGGCATCGTCGCGGGTCTGATTGCCTACCAGGATGTTGGGGTCGTCAAAGCTGGGTAGCTGAGAGGCGAGTATGGTGCCCAGTACCTTAGGTGAAATCTTGCAACCACAGCCAGCGCCATGGCTGTATTCGGTGAGTTTAATCTTTTCTGCTGACATAACCGCAAACTATCTCTGGATGAAGTGGAGAGCCGCTCATGATAGACCCATAGGTGCGCCACTTCAATCGCCTAACTTAGATATGAAGGGCGGGAGGCCGCTATCATTCCTGATTATGTTAGGGTGTAAAAAAGCCACCCCAGGGGTGGCTCTTTCGAGATAGGACTAGGCAAAGCCTGTGGTGAGGGACTTCCACTGCTTCTGGCGTGCCAGCAATTCCTGCTTCAGGTGCTCTACCTGCTGCATCAGCTGATGTGTGGTCAGCTGTTTGCGCTTGGCTTCCAGCAGCTCCTTATGGGCCTGATAGTAATCGGCAATATGGGTCTTGAGCAGCTCATATTCCGCATGGATCTTCTCGAGGATCTCTTCGTGGTTGGCCAGCTGTGTGACCTTATGCTGCGCCTTCTTCAGTTGCATCTGCAACTTGGCACTCTCGATTCGCTCCTGTGGCGTGACCCTGAGGTTGTTGGCCAGCCCGGTCCAGGCCATAGCGTTGATCAGCCATTTGGTAGGATCATAGTGCCACCAGAGGATGCCGTTGCGATAGTCGTTCTCGAAGATGTGGTGAAAGTTATGATAGCCCTCGCCATAGGTAAACAGTGCCAGCACGCCGTTGTCACGCGCCGTGTTTTTGTCTGTGTAGGGCTGGTTGCCCCAGATGTGGGCCAGCGAGTTGATGAAGAAGGTGCAGTGGTGTACGACCACCAGACGTAGCAGACCCGCCATTAGCAACATGGCCCAGACATCGCCATTGAGCCAGCCTAGTAGCGCCGGCAGGCCTATGTTCATGATGATGAGAAGCGGCAGATAATATTTGTGCTGCCACATCACAATTTTCTCATTCTGCAGATCACGGACGTTCTTATAATCGTGATAACGCTGCGCCTGATACTCCCTTAGCATCCAGCCGATATGGCTGTACCAGAAACCCATGTTAGCCGAATAGGGGTCTTTGTCGTTGTCATCCACATGCTTGTGATGGATACGATGATCCGACGACCAATGCAGGGCGCTGTTCTGTAGGGCCAGGGCGCCGCCCAAGGCAAACAGAAAACGTACCGACCAGTGTGCCTTGTAGGTGCGATGTGACCAGAGCCTATGGTATCCGGCGGTTATCGACAGACCACTGGCGAAGGCGAGGCCGACAAAGGCAACCCATTCTGCCATGCCATAGCCATAGGTGATGCCATACCAAGGCACCAGAATGACAGCACCTAAGAAGGTGATGGCAAAGAGTAAAATGTTGGTCCAGATGAGGGGAGGCTTTTTCATTATAATGTCCAGGTTCTCTTCGCTGAGCGTACAGCTGTAAGCTAATTCTACTGACTTAATGGAGCAGGTCAAGGCGGGCTGCGTTTTTGCCTCAAAGAAGGTATGATTGCCAGATTGAGTTTTATCTAGTGGATTCATCATGATGGGTATCAGAGCACAGCAAAAAGAAAAAACGCGTCGCGCCTTGGTCGATGCGGCATTTAATCAATTAAGTGCCGAACGCAGTTTTTCTAGCCTGAGTCTGCGGGAAGTGGCTCGCGAGGCCAACATAGCGCCAACCTCCTTCTATCGTCACTTTAAGGATATGAACGAGCTGGGGCTCACCATGGTGGATGAAGGCGGCCTGACCCTGAGACAGATGATGCGCAAGGGACGTCAACGCGCCGAGGCCGGCGGCAGCGTGATTCGCATCTCAGTCGATACCTTTATGGAAGTCTTGGAGTCTAACCCCAACGTCTTTCGCATCTTGCTGCATGAGCGCTCGGGCACCTCGGCGCCGTTTCGTGCGGCGGTGGCGAGAGAGATAGAACACTTCATCTCTGAGTTAGCGCACTATACCGAGGCGACCACCAAGCGCACCCCCGAACTGGCCAGGGCTCAGGCGGAGGCCCTAGTGACTTTAGTCTTCAATGCTGGCGCTGCGGCGCTGGATATGAAAAGAGTCGATCGCAAGATATTGGCGGATCGCCTGGTGATCCAGCTGCGCATGGTGGCTAAGGGCGCCGAGTCCCTGCAGCAGAAGATGGAACACCGCTAGCCGGTAATAAATCGGACAAGCGAGCAACAAAAAAAGGGCCATCGGGCCCTTTTTTACTGTTTGACTTATAGCTAGCCGATTAACGACGTTCCAGCAGGACGCCAGATTCCATATGATCTGTATAGGGGAACTGGTCGAAGAGCGCGAAGCGGGTGATCTTATGGGTCTTGCCCAACACCTTGAGGTTGTCCAGCAGGGTATTGGGATTACAAGAGATATAGAGGATACGCTCGTAGCCCTGCACCATAGATAGGGTGTTGTCATCTAAGCCTGCTCTTGGCGGGTCGACGAAGATGGTGTTGCAGTCATAGCTGTCCAGATCCACCCCTTCTAAGCGTCTGAAGCTGCGTTTCTTGGCCAGGGCATCGGTAAAGTCTTCCGCCGACATACGGATGATCTGCAGATTATCTATCTGGTTGGCCTCTATGTTGTACTGGGCCGAGTCCACAGATGGCTTGGCCAGTTCGGTAGCGAGCACGCGGTTGAAGTTCTGTGCCAGGGCGATAGAGAAATTACCGTTGCCGCAGTAGAGCTCCAACAGATCGCCACTACTATCACGGGTGATGTCGATGGCCCACTCGAGCATCTTGATCGCTACCTCGCCGTTTGGCTGGGTAAAGCTGTTTTCGACCTGCTTATAGGTAAGCTGCTTGCCGTTGACGGGGAGGGATTCGATAACGAAGTCGCGATCCATCACCAGCTTCTGCTTACGAGCGCGGCCTATGATGTCCACCTTAAATTTGCTCGACAGTGCCTGTTTCAGCGCCTGAGCTTCCTCTTGCCACTGGGCATCGAGCTGCTTGTGGTACAGGAGTGACACTAAGATCTCTCCGCTGAGGGTAGAGAGAAAATCCACCTGGAACAGCTTGTGTCTCAGGACCGGGTTGGGACGCAGCGCCGCCATCAGCTCAGGCATCATGTCGTTGATCAACTGGCTCGCCGGTAAGAACTGCTCGCAGCGTATCTTCTGGTTCTGCGCCTTATCGAACATGTAATAGTAGAGATCCTCACCCTCATGCCAGACGCGGAACTCGGCGCGCATGCGGTAGTGGGCTTTCTGTGAGGCAAACACTTCCAGTTCGGGTGTCTCGAAGTCGGCAAATAGCTGGGCTAGTTTCTGACGCTTCACATCGAGTTGTGCGTCATATTGCTGGGGATCCATTGCGTCTACATTCATTTCTTAACACCGTTACTGTCTCTGGGGGCGCAAATAGTATACTACTTGTCGTTGATGTCTAGGGGTTGGCTAACATTGTAGCGGACTTTCCCAGCGGATTAAGCCGCCATAAAAGCCAATTGTAAGGCCTATGGCTTTAGCTTTTATCGCGAATGTGAAAAAATCGCCCCTTTAGTGTGTCTGCGTTTCTATGATGGGAGAGCTAATTTGTCAGCAAATATACTCGTGTTCGATTCTGGGGTAGGCGGCCTGTCGATATTGGCGGCGGTGCGAGAGCTGCTTCCCAGTGCGAACTACTGTTATCTGTTTGACAATGCTAGGCTACCCTATGGCGAACTTGACGAGCAGGAGCTGATCCAAGGTTGCGTGAGCTTAATTAGTCAGGCGGTTATTCAGTGCCAGGCAGATATCGTGGTCGTGGCCTGTAACAGTGCCAGCACACTTATATTGCCAGCGTTAAGAGCCTGCCTGAAGGTGCCTGTGGTCGGCGTTGTTCCGGCCATTAAGCCCGCGGCGGTGTTATCAAAGAAGAAACACCTTGGGCTATTGGCAACGCCCGGTACTGTCAATCGCCAATACACCCAAGATCTTATCGATCAGTTTGCCAGCGATTGTCGCGTGGACAGATTTGGCTCCTCCGAGCTGGTCTATCTGGCCGAGGATAAGATGGCGCAGCGGCCTGTGGATAGCGAGGCTCTCCATCGTATCCTTGCACCAATCAAAGCATCCGGGTTAGACACCCTGATCCTCGGCTGTACTCACTTTCCGATTCTAAGAGAGGAGCTGCAAAGCTACTTGGGTGAGGGCGTGCATCTATTAGATTCATCCAATGCGATTGCGGCCAGGGTGGTGAGCCTGCTCGAGCCGAGCATGAGTGGAAAGATAGGTAAGAGTCAGGCGCTCTATACGACAGATAGTATTTCCGAGGGATTAAGGAAGACCTTAGCTGCCTGGGGATTCAGATCGGCTACCGCCTTTCGCGATAGCCTGATGCCGACAGGCAGCTAGGTTATGACGCTGCTAAATATAAGCTGACTTTCTAATATCAATTAATATCAAATAAGCCGGGTTAAACTTAGCTGGCCTGTGCTGCTTCGTTTTTCTCTGCATCTTGCGATTTAGCTTCACGAACCTTGAGGGTGCGTTCCTGGAACTCGAATTCGTTTAGCTTGGTCATCGCCTTCTTGGCGCCCGCCTCTGACATCTCGATAAAGCCGAAACCCTTACGACGTCCTGTCTTGCGATCGCGAACCAATCTGACCGAGCTAACAGGACCATACTTGCCAAATAACTCTTTCACTTCACCTTCATGCACACGGTAAGGCAGGTTGCCTACATAGAGTGTCATTGTGGGTCCTGTGTAAGTGTCGCCTCCGGTAGCGTTAGCGTTAGCGGGAGAGGGTTGAAGTGTAAAAATAACACTCGCAATAATAGCACCAGTAAAAAATGCGACCGCTGAATAAAGCTCTGGTGTGAACTGAGATATGGCCAATGCGCCCAGGATGGCGACAATCAAAACAATAAGAAATGGCTTTTGCATATAATAGGTTCTCTGAGGAATTGATAATTAACTGTTAACAGCTCGTATATGGTAATGAATTATTAGCAATTACACTAGCATATTGATGAAAAAACGAACTTTAGCAGCCTTTGATATTGCGAGATCTCGATCCATTCTGTGTGATTTCCCCTCATTTTGTTTCTTAATTCAACGAAGCGATTAAAAGATCGACTTGCGATCGCCGATCCTTGAAAAAGCCCTTGCGCCCAAATCAGAACTGCCTATAATGCGCATCCACTGACACGGCAAAGCAGACAACGCAGCGTCGAAACACTTGGTAGCTAAGGCGATAAGGTGGTCAGTCACTGAAAAGTGAAGCCTCAAAAAGTTTGCAAAAACTGCTTGACGCGAACAAGGGATTGCGTAGAATACGCAGCCCTAGCCACTCGGGAATCGCCGGGATGCGCTAACGCTCTTTAACAATTTATCAAGTAATCTGTGTGGACACTCACAGGTATTGAGTTAATCGAAAACGATTTAAATCTCAATGCAATTTCTCATTAGAGATAATGAGTGTTCATAGCAATATGTACAAACATGTAGATGATTCTTCCGAGTCATTTATATGAATCAGAATTCATTGAGTCGCTTCCTTTTGAATAAAGAGTGGAGCAAAAAAACTTTTAATTGAAGAGTTTGATCATGGCTCAGATTGAACGCTGGCGGCAGGCCTAACACATGCAAGTCGAGCGGTAACATTTCAAAAGCTTGCTTTTGAAGATGACGAGCGGCGGACGGGTGAGTAATGCCTAGGGAACTGCCCAGTCGAGGGGGATAACAGTTGGAAACGACTGCTAATACCGCATACGCCCTACGGGGGAAAAGAGGGGATCTTCGGACCTTCTGCGATTGGATGTACCTAGGTGGGATTAGCTAGTAGGTGAGGTAATGGCTCACCTAGGCGACGATCCCTAGCTGTTCTGAGAGGATGATCAGCCACACTGGGACTGAGACACGGCCCAGACTCCTACGGGAGGCAGCAGTGGGGAATATTGCACAATGGGCGCAAGCCTGATGCAGCCATGCCGCGTGTGTGAAGAAGGCCTTCGGGTTGTAAAGCACTTTCAGCGAGGAGGAAAGGTTAACGGTTAATACCCGTTAGCTGTGACGTTACTCGCAGAAGAAGCACCGGCTAACTTCGTGCCAGCAGCCGCGGTAATACGAGGGGTGCAAGCGTTAATCGGAATTACTGGGCGTAAAGCGTACGCAGGCGGTTGATTAAGCGAGATGTGAAAGCCCCGGGCTTAACCTGGGAACTGCATTTCGAACTGGTCAACTAGAGTCTTGTAGAGGGGGGTAGAATTTCAGGTGTAGCGGTGAAATGCGTAGAGATCTGAAGGAATACCGGTGGCGAAGGCGGCCCCCTGGACAAAGACTGACGCTCAGGTACGAAAGCGTGGGGAGCAAACAGGATTAGATACCCTGGTAGTCCACGCCGTAAACGATGTCTACTCGGAATTTGGTGTCTTGAACACTGGGTTCTCAAGCTAACGCATTAAGTAGACCGCCTGGGGAGTACGGCCGCAAGGTTAAAACTCAAATGAATTGACGGGGGCCCGCACAAGCGGTGGAGCATGTGGTTTAATTCGATGCAACGCGAAGAACCTTACCTACTCTTGACATCCAGAGAACTTTTCAGAGATGAATTGGTGCCTTCGGGAACTCTGAGACAGGTGCTGCATGGCTGTCGTCAGCTCGTGTTGTGAAATGTTGGGTTAAGTCCCGCAACGAGCGCAACCCTTATCCTTACTTGCCAGCGGGTAATGCCGGGAACTTTAGGGAGACTGCCGGTGATAAACCGGAGGAAGGTGGGGACGACGTCAAGTCATCATGGCCCTTACGAGTAGGGCTACACACGTGCTACAATGGTCGGTACAGAGGGTTGCGAAGCCGCGAGGTGGAGCTAATCTCACAAAGCCGGTCGTAGTCCGGATTGGAGTCTGCAACTCGACTCCATGAAGTCGGAATCGCTAGTAATCGTGGATCAGAATGCCACGGTGAATACGTTCCCGGGCCTTGTACACACCGCCCGTCACACCATGGGAGTGGGCTGCACCAGAAGTAGATAGCTTAACCTTCGGGAGGGCGTTTACCACGGTGTGGTTCATGACTGGGGTGAAGTCGTAACAAGGTAGCCCTAGGGGAACCTGGGGCTGGATCACCTCCTTACCTATACGATTGACTGATATTTGTTGAGTGTTCACACAGATTACTTGATAGAAGATAGAGAATGACGTTGGGTCTGTAGCTCAGCTGGTTAGAGCGCACCCCTGATAAGGGTGAGGTCGGTGGTTCAAGTCCACTCTGACCCACCAATCTTTTCAACTGGAAAGATTCGGTAAACGTATTATTCTCGCTGCATGTAATGGGGCTATAGCTCAGCTGGGAGAGCGCCTGCCTTGCACGCAGGAGGTCTGCGGTTCGATCCCGCATAGCTCCACCATTTGCTCTTAAAGAGAGCATGCAGTTATGGTTAGAGATGCCAAAGATAAATGCAGAATTTATCTTTGGCTTTTTTAAGCCCGCTCTTTAAAAATTTGGAAAGCTGATAGTAATAACCGAAAGGTTATTGCGAAAAATAATTGAGTTCTCAAAACACACTTTAATCAAGTGACTTGAGTATTCTTTTGGCGAAAGTAGAAACCGTTAGTTGCGATGCAGCTCAGATGAAACTCATTTGGGTTGTATGGTTAAGTGACTAAGCGTATACGGTGGATGCCTTGGCAGTCAGAGGCGATGAAGGACGTAGTAACTTGCGAAAAGCGTTGGCGAGCTAGTAACAAGCATTTGAGCTAACGATGTCCGAATGGGGAAACCCGGCACCATAAGGTGTCATCACTAAGTGAATACATAGCTTAGTGAGGCGAACGAGGGGAACTGAAACATCTAAGTACCCTTAGGAAAAGAAATCAACCGAGATTCCCCTAGTAGCGGCGAGCGAACGGGGATTAGCCCTTAAGCCTAGAGGGTGTTAGTGGAATGTGTTGGAAAGCACAGCGATACAGGGTGATAGCCCCGTACATGAAAACTAACTTTAGGTGAAAACGAGTAGGACGGGACACGTGATATCTTGTTCGAATATGGGGGGACCATCCTCCAAGGCTAAATACTCCTGACTGACCGATAGTGAACCAGTACCGTGAGGGAAAGGCGAAAAGAACCCCTGTGAGGGGAGTGAAATAGAACCTGAAACCGTATACGTACAAGCAGTGGGAGCGGTTCTTGAGACCGTGACTGCGTACCTTTTGTATAATGGGTCAGCGACTTACATTTTGTAGCGAGGTTAAGCGAATAGCGGAGCCGTAGGGAAACCGAGTGTTAACTGCGCGTTTAGTTGCAAGGTGTAGACCCGAAACCCGGTGATCTAGCCATGGGCAGGTTGAAGGTTGAGTAACATCAACTGGAGGACCGAACACACGTATGTTGAAAAATGCGGTGATGACTTGTGGCTGGGGGTGAAAGGCCAATCAAACCGGGAGATATCTGGTTCTCCTCGAAAGCTATTTAGGTAGCGCCTCGAGCGAATACCATTGGGGGTAGAGCACTGTTAAGGCTAGGGGGTCATCCCGACTTACCAACCCTTTGCAAACTCCGAATACCAATGAGTACTACTCGGGAGACACACGGCGGGTGCTAACGTCCGTCGTGAAAAGGGAAACAACCCAGACCATCAGCTAAGGTCCCAAAGTTATTGCTAAGTGGGAAACGATGTGGGAAGGCTTAGACAGCTAGGATGTTGGCTTAGAAGCAGCCATCATTTAAAGAAAGCGTAATAGCTCACTAGTCGAGTCGGCCTGCGCGGAAGATATAACGGGGCTAAGCAATACACCGAAGCTATGGGTACTAGCGCTTGCGCTGGTGCGGTAGAGGAGCGTTCTGTAAGCCGTTGAAGGTGAAGGGGTAACCCACGCTGGAGGTATCAGAAGTGCGAATGCTGACATGAGTAACGATAAAGGGGGTGAAAAACCTCCTCGCCGAAAGACCAAGGGTTCCTGTCCAACGTTAATCGGGGCAGGGTGAGTCGACCCCTAAGGCGAGGCCGAAAGGCGTAGTCGATGGGAAACGGGTTAATATTCCCGTACTTCTGCTAACTGCGATGGAGAGACGGAGAAGGCTAGGCTAGCGCGGCGTTGGTTGTCCGCGTTTAAGGCTGTAGGTAGGGTACTTAGGCAAATCCGGGTACCTAATACTGAGAGTTGATGACGAGTCACTACGGTGATGAAGTAGTTGATGCCATGCTTCCAGGAAAATCTTCTAAGCTTCAGGTTAGTAGGAATCGTACCCCAAACCGACACAGGTGGTCGGGTAGAGAATACCAAGGCGCTTGAGAGAACTCGGCTGAAGGAACTAGGCAAAATGGTACCGTAACTTCGGGAGAAGGTACGCTCCTGTTGGTGATGAGACTTGCTCTCTAAGCTGACGGGAGTCGCAGATACCAGGTGGCTGCAACTGTTTATCAAAAACACAGCACTGTGCAAAATCGCAAGATGACGTATACGGTGTGACGCCTGCCCGGTGCCGGAAGGTTAATTGATTGGGTTATCTTCGGAGAAGCTCATGATCGAAGCCCCGGTAAACGGCGGCCGTAACTATAACGGTCCTAAGGTAGCGAAATTCCTTGTCGGGTAAGTTCCGACCTGCACGAATGGCGTAATGATGGCCACGCTGTCTCCAGCCGAGACTCAGTGAAGTTGAAATTGCGGTGAAGATGCCGTATACCCGCGGCTAGACGGAAAGACCCCGTGAACCTTTACTATAGCTTGGCACTGAACATTGACCCTACATGTGTAGGATAGGTGGGAGACTTTGAAGCGGGAACGCCAGTTCTCGTGGAGTCATCCTTGAAATACCACCCTTGTAGTGTTGATGTTCTAACTCTGGCCCCTGAATCGGGGTTGAGGACAGTGCCTGGTGGGTAGTTTGACTGGGGCGGTCTCCTCCCAAAGAGTAACGGAGGAGCACGAAGGTTGGCTAAGTACGGTCGGACATCGTACGGTTAGTGCAATGGCATAAGCCAGCTTAACTGCGAGACATACACGTCGAGCAGGTGCGAAAGCAGGTCATAGTGATCCGGTGGTTCTGAATGGAAGGGCCATCGCTCAACGGATAAAAGGTACTCCGGGGATAACAGGCTGATACCGCCCAAGAGTTCATATCGACGGCGGTGTTTGGCACCTCGATGTCGGCTCATCACATCCTGGGGCTGAAGTCGGTCCCAAGGGTATGGCTGTTCGCCATTTAAAGTGGTACGCGAGCTGGGTTCAGAACGTCGTGAGACAGTTCGGTCCCTATCTGCCGTGGGCGTTGGATGATTGAAGGGAGCTGCTCCTAGTACGAGAGGACCGGAGTGGACGAACCGCTGGTGTTCGGGTTGTCATGCCAATGGCATTGCCCGGTAGCTACGTTCGGAATCGATAACCGCTGAAAGCATCTAAGCGGGAAGCGAGCCCTAAGATGAGTCATCCCTAGACCTTTAAGGTCTCTAAAGAGCCGTCCGAGACTAGGACGTTGATAGGCAGGGTGTGTAAGCGTTGTGAGGCGTTGAGCTAACCTGTACTAATGACTCGTGAGGCTTAACCATACAACCCAAAAGGGTTTTTACTGCAAAGTAAGTAATGGTTTTACGTAATCAAAAGAATACAAAGTACTTGATTGAAGTGCGAACTCAAATTGACTCTTAGATAAGAGTACAGCTTTCCGAATTTCCAAATTTGTCTGGAAACCATAGCATTGTGGTCCCACCTGATCCCATCCCGAACTCAGAAGTGAAACGCAATCGCGCCGATGGTAGTGTGGGGTCTCCCCATGTGAGAGTAGGTCATTTCCAGGCGCCTAATTTAGTGAAGAAGCCACCTGAATAAGGTGGCTTTTTTGCGTTTGGGGTTTATGAAATTATCGGCGTACACTCTCGAAACCACCTTAATTAAAGTCAGGTGGCTTATTCACTTATGTAGGCATAAATGCCTACTCCCGATGTCGCCCCACCGCTGAGCGGGGTCTCCGGCTACGAAGCATAGCTTCTCCGCGTTCAGGTGAGGCTAAATACTGCGTATTTAAAGAGTCTCACTTTCACCCCCATGTGTTCGCTGCGCGAACCGAGTAGGTCATTTTCTGCTGCTACCGTTCTTTTGCTTTTGACAAAGTAACAGGAATGTTTATTCCCTGTGTTCAGTTCTAATCGGATGTCTTACGCCCCCATGTGAGATTGAACATCTATCAACGAGAGCAAACGAAAAAATGGTTTTAGCTGCGCGATACTCTTCGCAGCTCTGTTAGAACTGTATGGGTATCCTTTTTACAGGGGTCGATTGCCGAACGGTACGGTCCTTCCTATTTTCAGTGTCCATTCATAAGTGAATCATGAGCTCCATCAAGATTAATCTTTGTTGGGATTTAGGTTGCCGGGGTTAGATACGTTACAATGGCTTTTTTGGCTGACAGACATAAATCACGCTTCCTCTATGGACTCCAAGAACACTCACTCTTTAACGCAATTTAATACCCTGGGCCTTAAGGCTGACTGCTTTCGATTGGTTAGGGCAAGGCAGGAGGCTGAGCTTATTGCCGTCTGTTTGCAGGCCTTTAAGCAGCAAGAGCCGCTATTGCTGATAGGTGGCGGTAGTAATATTGTGCTCACCGAAACTTTTCAGGGGACGGCCGTATTAGTGGAGACCAAGGGCATAGAGGTGAGTCAGGATGAGAAGTACTATTACCTCAGTGTCCAGGCCGGTGAGGTGTGGCATGATCTCATCAAGTTCTGTCTCGATAATGAGACGCCAGGACTTGAGAACCTCGCGTTGATTCCGGGTTCTGTCGGCGCCGCGCCCATTCAGAATATAGGTGCCTATGGCGCAGAGCTGGCACAGTTTTGTGACTGGGTCGAATATCTCGACCTCGCTAGCGGTGAGATAAAGCGGCTGAATGGTAGCGATTGCGAGTTTGCCTACCGAGAGTCCATTTTCAAGAATGCCCTAAAACATAGCGCCGTGATCTTGCGGGTGGGCTTTGTGCTACCCAAGGCGTGGCAACCCAATCTGAGCTATGGCCCATTGCAGGCATTGAGCGAACGTACCCAAGGGGTGACGCCAAGAGAGGTGTTCGACTGCATCTGCGAGACACGCATGGCCAAACTGCCCGATCCTGCCGTATTGGGTAATGTCGGCAGTTTCTTTAAAAACCCTGTGGTGAGCCAGCAAACATTCGACGCACTTAAACAGCAATATGCCGACATAGTCGGCTATGCGCTCGCGGATTCACAGGTCAAGTTGGCGGCTGGTTGGTTGATCGACAAGGCAGGGCTCAAGGGGCAGTCTGTCGGCAATGCATCGGTTCATCTTAAACAGGCCTTAGTCATTGTTAACAGAGGGGGCTGTAGGGGGCAGGATGTATGTGACTTGGCGAAGTTGGTGATAGATAGGATATTCGAACAATTTGGCGTAAGGTTAGAGGTCGAACCTAGGATCATAGGCGCAACCGGACAGAAGGAATTAGCAGATGCATGATCAGTGGGCCCGTCGCCGGGATATTATTCGTTTGTTGAGTCAGGGCCAGTTTGTGTCTGGCGAGGCGCTGGCCAGTGAGCTCGGCATCTCTCGGGCGGCAGTCAGCAAGCAGGTAGCCAACTTAGAAGAGTTTGGTGTCGACATCTATAGCGTTAAAGGCAAGGGCTATAAGTTAGCCACACCTATCTCGCTTATCGATGAGGCTAAGCTTAAGGCCGCTATCAAGAATCGCTGCTTCTATTTTAATGAGATCAACAGCACCAATGGTTTCCTACTCGAGCATGTGAAGGATCTCAGCAGTGGCGATATCTGTGTGGCCGAGTATCAGTCTGCCGGGCGTGGACGCCGCGGGCGTCAATGGGTATCTCCCTATGGATGCCACCTCTATACCTCCTTCTATTGGCAGTTCTCCCAGGGGATGGCTCAGGCGATGGGACTGAGCCTGGTGGTAGGCTGCTCTTTGGTAACAGTGCTGCGTTCACTGGGAGTCGATGGCATAGGGGTTAAGTGGCCGAACGACATCTACCTCAACCATAAGAAGCTTGCGGGGATACTGATCGAGATGAGTGGCCAGGCAGACAGTGTTTGTGACCTGGTGATAGGTATAGGCATCAACCTCTCTATGTCGCCGGCGCAGGCGGATAAGATAGATCAGCCCTGGAGCGATCTGTCAGAGTTGGCGCAGTTGCCGGACAAAACGGAGCTGATGATAGCGCTGCAGCAGCAGTTGGTGACAGATCTGGAGCTGTTTCAGCGTCAAGGTCTGAAGGCATTCCAGTCAAGATGGCGCGAGGCCGATCTGTTCGACGGTGAGCCGATCAAGCTGTTGATGGGCGAGAATAGCGTCGAGGGGATCTGCTGCGGTATCGACGAGCAGGGGGCAATATTGCTTAAGACGGAGGAGGGCACTAAGGCCTTCGTCGGCGGTGAGATCTCCATGCGTCCTGCATAACAAAACGGCCATCTTTTGATGGCCGTTTATCTATCTATCTATCTATCTATCTATCTATCTATCTATCTATCTATCTATCTATCTATCTATCTATCTATCTATCTATCTATCTATCTATCTATCTATAGGTGCTTGGCTATCTACTTTAAACCTATTTACGCATCAGCACCTGGTGCATCATATGATCTGTGCCCTTGCGCAGGATAAGATGCGCCCTGTCCCGGGTAGGCAGAATATTCAGATTCAGGTTAGGGCCGTTGATGCTGTCCCAGATGTTGGCGGCTATCTTGGTGGCCTCATCGTCAGTCAGTTCTGAATAGTGATGGAAGTATGAGTTAGGGTCGCTAAAGGCGCCGGTGCGGAATTTGAGGAAGCGGGAAATATACCACTCCTTGAGCAGCGGCTCTTCGGCATCCACATAGATAGAGAAGTCGACAAAGTCGGAGACGAAGGGCTGCTGTATGGCCACATGGGTATCTTGGCCCGTCTGCAGTACGTTGAGCCCTTCGATGATCAGGATATCAGGCTGTTCTATGGCCTGCTGGGTATCGGCCACTCGGTCGTAACTGATATGAGAATAGATAGGGGCATGTACCAGACTCTCACCTGCCTTGATCTTGGAGATGAACTCGACCAGCAGCTTCATATCATAGCTTTCTGGAAATCCCTTACGCTGTAGCAGTCCGCGGCGTTTGAGTTCGGACAGGGGATAGAGGAAGCCATCTGTGGTGACCAGATCCACCTTGGGATGCTCGGGCCACTGACGCAACAGCGCCTGAAGGATACGTGCCGTAGTACTCTTGCCCACCGCGACACTGCCGGCGATGCTGATAATATAGGGGCGCTTAGGCGGCACACGACCGAGGAATTGATTCAGTACCAGTCCTCTCTGCTGCTTGGCGCCGACGATCAGGTTCAGCAAGCGGCTTAGGGGCAGATAGATGTCGGTGACTTCATCGAGGGAGATAGATTCGTTGATACCGCGCAGATCGTCGAGATCGGACTCGCTGAGTGTCAGAGGCACTGATTTTCGCAGCTCGGCCCACTGCTGGCGGGCAAATGCGAGATAGAGTGCATTGTGAATTTGGTTGTTGGCGCGCATGAATGAAATCTCCCCTTAGGCAAGGCACAGTACACCATAGACCTCGGTGGAACAACATCAAAAACACGATTCCATAATGGCTTATTAACCTGTCGGAGCTTAGTGGGTAAATAGTGCACTTTCTGAGGCTTGCGTGGCGGAAAAAACGACGTTTAGGCGATTTTTTTGCAGATTTTTAAAATTAGGTATTGCACTTGTGCTCACGATTACCTAATATCCGCTACCGAAATGACACGCCGGCATAGCTCAGTTGGTAGAGCAACTGACTTGTAATCAGTAGGTCCCGAGTTCGACTCTTGGTGCCGGCACCATTTCTCTGGAGGGGTTCCCGAGTGGCCAAAGGGATCAGACTGTAAATCTGACGGCTCAGCCTTCGAAGGTTCGAATCCTTCTCCCTCCACCATTTTTCTAGGTAGTTAGGTAACCTTAGTTAGGTTGCGCGGATGTCGTATAATGGTATTACTCCAGCCTTCCAAGCTGATAACGCGGGTTCGATTCCCGCCATCCGCTCCAATTTTCGCTGATTGTGCCCGTATCTATGAGCCAGCCCAACAGGGTCCCGTTCACGATAAACTGCCTTCAGCCTTCCCAACTAAGCTTCCGTAATTATCTTAATTAAATCGATTCGATGACATAATAGGCATCGGATTTTTTGTTGTATGTAGATTTCATCACCAAGTATCTCTTAATTGGGGCAATACCATGGCTAAAGAAAAATTTGAACGTAGCAAACCTCACGTAAACGTGGGCACCATCGGTCACGTTGACCATGGTAAAACAACTCTTACAGCTGCTATCTCTCACGTACTGACTAAGACGTACGGTGGTGAAGCTAAAGATTTCGCACAGATCGATAACGCTCCAGAAGAGCGTGAGCGCGGTATTACCATCAATACCTCTCACATCGAGTACGACACTCCAACTCGTCACTACGCACACGTAGACTGCCCAGGCCACGCTGACTATGTTAAAAACATGATCACTGGTGCTGCACAGATGGACGGCGCTATCCTAGTAGTAGCTTCTACTGACGGTCCAATGCCACAGACTCGTGAGCACATCCTGCTTTCTCGTCAGGTAGGTGTACCTTTCATCATCGTATTCATGAACAAGTGTGACATGGTTGACGATGAAGAGCTGCTAGAACTAGTTGAGATGGAAGTTCGTGAACTGCTATCTGAATACGACTTCCCAGGTGATGACCTACCAGTTATCCAAGGTTCAGCTCTGAAAGCCCTAGAAGGCGAGCCAGAGTGGGAAGCTAAGATCCTAGAACTAGCTGAAGCACTAGACTCTTACATTCCAGAGCCAGAGCGTGCTATCGACGGTGCATTCATTCTGCCAATCGAAGACGTATTCTCAATCTCAGGCCGTGGTACTGTAGTAACTGGTCGTGTTGAGCGCGGTATCGTTAAAGTTGGTGACGAAGTAGAAATCGTAGGTATCAAAGAAACTACTAAGACTACTTGTACTGGTGTTGAAATGTTCCGTAAGCTGCTTGACGAAGGTCGTGCAGGTGAGAACTGTGGTGTACTACTACGTGGTACTAAGCGTGATGAAGTTGAGCGTGGTCAAGTACTGGCTCAGCCTGGTTCAATCACTCCACACACTCAGTTCGAATCAGAAGTATACGTACTGTCAAAAGAAGAAGGTGGTCGTCACACTCCATTCTTCAAGGGCTACCGTCCACAGTTCTACTTCCGTACAACTGACGTAACCGGTACTATCGAGCTGCCAGAAGGCGTTGAAATGGTAATGCCTGGTGACAACATCAAGATGGTTGTTACTCTGATCTGCCCAATCGCGATGGACGAAGGTCTACGTTTCGCTATCCGTGAAGGTGGCCGTACAGTTGGTGCTGGTGTTGTAGCTAAGATCATCGCTTAATAGCATTTGATTTTACAAACACACTGAAAAAGGCAGCTTAGGCTGCCTTTTTTGTTTTAGAACTCCCAGATATTGTGCTTATCCTTGTGCGGCTTAGCCTTGCTTACTGCGCGGAATAAGAATACAATCTATGGCCGATTTTTGACCCTCTGGGCTTACTGCTTGCTCTGGGAGTAAGTTCGGAGAATGTTAGTGGTATGGACTGGGCAATCTCAGCACTTGCGAGTTTTTTATGCCCGGCCAGACTTAAGCTCAGGTCGTAGTGAGTAACGGAATTAACCGATGACAACAAATACTGAAAACCAGGGAAGCTCTCTGGATATCGTTAAATGGGGCATAGTAGTCGTACTGCTAGCGGCCGCCATTATTGCTAATCAGATGTATAGCGAAGCTAGTGTATTAGTTCGTGCTATCGGTGTCGTAGTGGCATTTGCTATAGCAGGTTTTATCGCGCTTCAAACCGAGAAGGGTAAACAAGCGCTGACTTTCGCTCGCGAGTCTCACATTGAAGTGCGTAAAGTGGTATGGCCGACGCGTCAAGAAGCCCTAAACACGACATTTATCGTACTACTGGCAACAGGTGTACTGGCATTGGTTCTGTGGGGAATGGATGCGGTACTGCTGAGAATTGTTAATTTTATTACGGGCGTATAGGCATTTCATATGACTGAAGCTAAAAAAAGATGGTATGTGGTTCAGGCCTTTTCGGGTTATGAAGGTCGTGTATGCAAATCATTGCTTGAACACATCAAAATGCACGGCATGGAGCATTACTTCGGCGAGGTACTAGTACCTACAGAGGAAGTGGTTGAGATGCGTGCAGGCCAGCGTCGTAAGAGCGAGCGTAAGTTCTTCCCTGGCTATGTGTTGGTACAGATGGAAATGAACGATGAAAGCTGGCACTTGGTGAAGAGCATCCCTCGTGTGATGGGCTTTATCGGTGGTACCTCTGATCGTCCAGCGCCTATCTCTGATCGCGAAGCTGAAGCGATTCTGCAGCGTCTACAAGAGACGACAGAGTCTCCGACTCACCGCGTGATGTTCGAGCCTGGTGAAGTGGTTCGCGTAACCGACGGTCCTTTTGCCGACTTTAACGGTACCGTTGAAGAGGTCGACTACGAGAAGAACCGCGTTAAGGTGTCTGTAATGATCTTCGGTCGTTCAACACCGGTAGAGCTAGATTTCAGCCAGATCGAAAAAAGCTGATTAAATAAAGCACAAAACGTATTGGAAATGGGTGCGGATTTTTGTATAATCCGCACCCATTATTTTCGGGGAGCTAATCGGCATGTCGCCGCTAGCGTTTGTACCCAAACTTGAGGAAAATGTCTCATGGCAAAGAAAGTTGATGGTTACATCAAACTACAAGTAGCAGCCGGTGCTGCAAACCCGTCGCCACCAGTTGGTCCTGCATTGGGTCAAAAAGGTGTCAACATCATGGAATTCTGTAAAGCATTCAACGCTCGTACTGAAAAGTTCGAGAAAGGTATGCCAATTCCTGTTGTGATCACTGTTTACACTGATCGCTCTTTCACTTTTGAAACTAAGACGCCACCTGCTTCATTCCTGCTGCTTAAAGCTGCTGGTCTTAAGTCTGGTTCAGGCCGTCCTAACACTGAAAAAGTGGGAACTATCAAGCGTAGCGCTGTCCAGGAAATCGCTGAGACTAAAGCCGCTGATATGACTGGTGCTGACATTGAAGCGATGACTCGCTCAATCGAAGGTACTGCGCGTTCAATGGGTTTGGTAGTAGAGGATTAATATCATGGCAAAGCTAACTAAACGCGCGCGTTTGATCCGCGAGAAAGTAGAAGCGACTAAGAGCTACGACATCAACGAAGCTGTTGCACTACTGAAAGAACTAGCTACTGCTAAGTTCGTTGAAAGTGTTGACGTTGCGGTTAACCTAGGTGTTGACCCACGTAAATCAGACCAAAACGTTCGTGGCGCGACTGTTCTGCCACACGGTACTGGTCGTGAAGTACGTGTTGCTGTGTTTACTCAAGGTGCTAACGCTGACGCCGCTAAAGAAGCCGGTGCTGAGCTAGTTGGTATGGACGAGCTTGCTGCACAAGTTAAAGCTGGTGAAATGAACTTCGACGTAGTTATCGCATCTCCAGATGCAATGCGCGTTGTTGGTCAGTTAGGTCAAATCCTGGGCCCACGTGGTCTGATGCCTAACCCTAAGACTGGCACTGTAACGCCAAACGTTGCTGAAGCTGTTAAGAACGCTAAAGCTGGTCAGGTTCGTTACCGCAACGACAAGAACGGTATCATCCACACTACCATCGGTAAAGTGGACTTCGAACCAGTTCAATTGAAAGAAAACCTAGACGCTCTGCTAGGCGCGCTTATCAAAGCTAAGCCAGCTGCAGCGAAAGGCGTTTTCGTTAAGAAAGTAAGCATCTCTACCACTATGGGTGCAGGTGTTGCGGTTGATCAGAGCACTCTGAACCCAACTTCTTAATTTCTTAGCTTGTTTTACAAGGTGCGGGGATTAGTCTATAATGCGCGCACCTTGTGGGTTGAGGACCATTTTCATTCGTGTAAATGGTTCACGTCCAAGACCGTAGGTGTTAACGAATAAACGTTAGCTTAATTCCCTACGTAGACGGTGTCGGACCCCAGATAGATTTATTCTGCCTGGATATTCGCGCCGTAAGTAACTGAGTATTTAATACTTAGTATGGTAATTGCTAGGGATATCCCTAGATTGAATCCAGGAGTAAAGCCAATGGCATTAAGACTCGAAGACAAAAAAGCGATTGTTGCTGAAGTCAACGAAGCTGCCAAAGGTGCTTTATCTGCAGTTGTTGCCGATTCTCGCGGTGTGACTGTAGGTGATATGACCGGTCTTCGCAAAACCGCTCGTGAATCTGGTGTTTACATTAAAGTTGTACGTAACACACTAGTTAAGCGCGCTGTTGAAGGTACTGATTTCGAGTGCCTAAGCGAAACATTTACTGGTCCTACTTTGATTGCATTCTCTAACGAGCACCCAGGTGCCGCTGCGCGTCTTCTTAAAGATTTCGCGAAAGCTCAAGGGAACTTTGAAATCAAAGCAGCAGCCTTTGAAGGGGAATTAATCCCTGCAAGCGACATTGATCGTTTAGCAAAACTACCAACATACGAAGAAGCACTAGCACAGTTCATGATGACTATGAAAGAAGCATCTGCTGGCAAGTTCGTTCGTACATTGGCCGCTCTACGCGATCAGAAAGAAGCTGCTTAATTTTACAAGCCGCTTAAATAAATTGAATTCAGTACAATTAGGAATTTTTTGTTATGTCTATCACTAAAGACCAAATCTTAGAAGCCCTTGCAGCTATGTCTGTAATGGAAGTTGTTGAACTAATCGAAGCAATGGAAGAGAAGTTCGGCGTTTCTGCCGCTGCTGCTGTTGTTTCTGGTGGTGCTGATGCAGGCGCTGCTGCTGAAGAGAAGACAGAGTTTGACGTAGTTATGACTTCTCACGGCGACAACAAAGTTGCAGTAATTAAAGCTCTTCGTGGCGCTACAGGTCTAGGCCTGAAAGAAGCCAAGGGTATGGCTGAATCAGCTCCAGTAGCTGTTAAAGAAGGCATCTCTAAAGAAGAAGCTGAAGCACTGAAGAAAGAGCTTGAAGAAGCTGGTGCTCAAGTAGAGATCAAGTAAGTTATACTCTAACTTACAACCTCCCGAGTGATCGGGCGGAGGCTGGCGGTTTTTTAACCGTCGGCCTTTTTTGCGCTGTAAGCGTAGGCGATTTTTTATTCACCGTTTGTCGCCAGATTTCGCAGTCCCTAGCAGAGATTATTGGTTAGGTTCTTGCTTTCAACGGTGATGGGCAAACGTGCTGTTGCAACCCAGCGTTGTTTCAGTCTTGGTCACATCTCGCAATCAGAGGAAACCCATGGTTTACTCCTATTCTGAAAAGAAGCGTATTCGCAAAGACTTTGGTAAGCGTCCACAAGTGTTGGATATCCCTTACCTTCTGTCAATCCAGTTGGACTCGTTTAAGAAGTTCACCGATCAAGATCCTACAGGTGAGCGTGGTTTAGAAGCCGCTTTCCGTAGCGTTTTTCCCATCAAGAGCTTTTCTGGTAATTCAGAGCTGCAATATGTCAGCTATAAGCTAGGTGAGCCAGTTTTTGATGTGAAAGAGTGTCAAATTCGCGGTGTTACATACTCTGCTCCACTACGCGTTAAACTGCGTATGGTGCTGTATGATCGTGAAGCTGCGCCTGGCACAGTTAAAGACATTAAAGAACAAGAAGTCTACATGGGGGATATCCCTCTGATGACTGAAAACGGTACCTTTGTTATCAATGGTACTGAGCGTGTTATCGTTTCTCAGCTGCACCGTTCTCCTGGTGTATTCTTCGATCACGACCGTGGTAAGACCCACTCTTCAGGTAAGGTGCTTTATAACGCACGTATTATTCCTTACCGTGGCTCATGGTTGGACTTCGAGTTCGATCCTAAAGATGCACTGTTTGTACGTATCGACCGTCGTCGTAAGCTTGCGGCGTCTATCATACTGCGTGCACTTGACTACTCTACTCAAGATATTCTCGATCTGTTCTTCGAACGTGTTCAGTACAAGATCAAGAAAGATAGCCTAGTCATGACACTGGTTGCCGATCGCCTGCGTGGTGAGACAGCCAGCTACGACATCAAAGATGCTGAAGGTAACATCATAGTTGAGAAGGGCCGTCGTATTACTGCGCGCCACATTCGTCAACTTGAAAAGACTAACACCACAGAGCTTGAAGTACCTGTTGAGTACATCTCAGGCAAGATCGCTGCACAAGACTACATCGACCCAGATACGGGCGAAGTACTGGTTTCTGCTAACGCCGAAATCAGCCTGGAAGATCTTGCTAAGCTGTCTATGGCCGGCATCAAAGATATCGACACCCTATACGTCAACGAGCTTGACCACGGTGCCTATATCTCCGACACCCTACGTATCGATTCAACTACTAACCGCCTAGAGGCGCTGGTTGAGATCTATCGTATGATGCGTCCTGGCGAGCCGCCAACCAAGGATGCTGCCGAAGCGCTATTCCAAAACCTCTTCTTCAGTGAAGAGCGTTACGACCTGTCTAAAGTGGGTCGTATGAAGTTCAACCGTCGTCTCGGTATCGATGACGATGAAGGTACAGGTATCCTGACCAAAGAAGATATCGTTGCAGTAATGCAGAAGATCATCGAAATCCGTAACGGTAACGATGAAGTCGACGATATCGACCACCTGGGTAACCGTCGTATCCGTAGTGTTGGTGAAATGGCTGAGAACCAGTTCCGTGTTGGTCTCGTTCGTGTAGAACGTGCCGTACGTGAGCGTCTGTCTCTTGGCGATCTTAACGAGCTGATGCCACAAGATCTGATCAACGCTAAGCCGATTTCTGCGGCAGTGAAAGAGTTCTTCGGTTCTTCTCAGCTGTCTCAGTTCATGGACCAGAACAACCCGCTGTCAGAAGTGACACACAAGCGTCGTATCTCTGCGCTTGGCCCAGGCGGTCTGACCCGTGAGCGTGCAGGTTTCGAGGTTCGAGACGTTCACCCAACTCACTATGGTCGTCTATGTCCAATTGAGACCCCTGAAGGTCCCAACATCGGTCTGATCAACTCGTTGGCAAGCTTCGCGCGCACCAACTCTTACGGTTTCCTCGAAACACCATACCGCAAAGTGGTTGATGGTGTGATCACAGATCAGGTGGATTACCTGTCTGCTATCGAAGAAGGTCGTTACGTGATCGCACAGGCTAACATCGAAGTCGATGCCGATGGCCGTATGGTTGAAGAGCAGATCGCTTGTCGTCATAAGGGTGAATCTACCTTTATGCGTGCAGCAGACGTTCAGTATATGGACGTATCACCACAGCAGATCATCTCTGTGGCAGCCTCTCTGATTCCGTTCCTAGAACACGATGACGCGAACCGTGCATTGATGGGTGCGAACATGCAACGTCAGGCAGTACCAACACTTAGAGCTGACAAGCCGCTAGTAGGTACTGGTATTGAGCGTACATTGGCCGTTGACTCAGGCGTAGTTGTTGCCGCTAAGCGTGGTGGTTACGTTGACTATGTCGATGCGAGCCGCATCGTGGTTAAGGTTAACGAAGACGAGCTGACTCCTGGTGAAGCCGGTATCGACATCTACAACCTGACCAAGTACACACGTTCTAACCAGAACACCTGTATCAACCAGCGTCCATGTTGTAGCGTTGGCGAGCCAGTGGTTCGTGGTGACGTATTGGCAGATGGTCCATCTACCGACCTGGGTGATCTTGCGCTTGGTCAGAACATGCGTATCGCATTCATGCCTTGGAACGGTTACAACTTCGAGGATTCGATCTTAATCTCTGAGCGCGTTGCGCAAGAGGATCGTTTCACCACTATCCACATTCAAGAGCTTTCTTGTATCGCTCGTGATACTAAGCTGGGTAGCGAAGAGATCACCGCCGATATTCCAAACGTAGGTGAGTCTGCGCTGTCTAAGCTGGATGAATCAGGTATCGTTTATATCGGTGCAGAAGTGAAGGGTGGCGACATCCTGGTTGGTAAGGTTACGCCTAAGGGCGAGACTCAACTGACCCCTGAAGAGAAGCTGCTACGCGCTATCTTCGGTGAGAAGGCTTCTGACGTTAAAGACAGCTCACTGCGTGTCCCTAACTCTGTTAAGGGTACCATCATCGACGTTCAGGTATTTACCCGTGACGGCGTTGAGAAAGACAAGCGTGCTGTAGAAATCGAAGAGATGCACATCGCTCAGGCTAAGAAAGACCTGACCGAAGAGTTCAAGATCCTTGAAGAAGGTGTCTTCGGCCGTGCGCGTAACCTTCTCATTGGAGCAGGTTTTGCCGAAGCCGAGCTTGATGCTCTGCCACGTCCTCAACTACTGGTACAAACCATTGAAGACGAAACTAAGCAGACTGAACTCGAGCAACTTGCCGAGCAGCATGAAGAGCTGAAAGCCGATTTCGATAAGAAATTTGAAATCAAACGCCGCAAGATCACCCAAGGTGATGACTTGGCACCTGGCGTACTGAAGATCGTTAAGGTTTACCTGGCGGTTAAACGTACTATCCAGCCTGGTGACAAGATGGCGGGTCGTCACGGTAACAAGGGTGTGATCTCTAAGATCAACCCAATCGAAGATATGCCGTACGACGAAAACGGTAACCCAGTGGACATCGTATTGAACCCACTAGGTGTACCATCACGTATGAACATAGGTCAGGTTCTCGAAGTGCACTTAGGTGCCGCGGCCAAGGGCATTGGTGATCGCATCACCGCTATGCTCGAAGAGCAGCGTGAACTTGCAGAGCTTCGTGGCTACATCAAGAAAGTGTACGAACTGGGTGAAGACGTGCAGCAGCAGGTCGACATCGACTCGTTCACCGATGAAGAAGTTCTACGTCTTGCTAAGAACCTCAAAGGCGGTATTCCGACTGCGACTCCAGCATTCGACGGCGCGAAAGAGAAAGAGATTAAGGACATGCTTGAACTAGCAGGTCTGCCAACCTCTGGACAGCTGAAGTTGTTTGATGGTCGTACCGGTAACGAGTTTGAACGTCCGGTAACCGTAGGTTACATGTACATGCTTAAACTTAACCACTTGGTTGACGATAAGATGCACGCGCGTTCAACAGGTTCTTACAGTCTTGTTACTCAGCAGCCTCTGGGCGGTAAAGCTCAGTTTGGTGGTCAGCGTTTCGGTGAGATGGAAGTATGGGCACTTGAAGCATACGGTGCCGCTTACACGCTACAAGAAATGCTTACTGTTAAGTCTGATGACGTTAACGGTCGTACTCAGATGTATAAGAACATCGTCGACGGTAACCATCAGATGCAACCAGGTATGCCTGAGTCCTTCAACGTATTGCTGAAGGAGATCCGTTCGCTCGGTATTAATATCGAGTTGGATCAAGAGTAAGACTTGGCCATCGCCGAAGTTTGGCAATAAACGGTGCTCTGCGAGAGCAGGGCACCTGGTTTAACTCCTTCAGGAGAGAAACGTGAAAGACTTATTAAAGTTTCTGAAACAGCAAAGCAAGACTGAAGAATTTGAAGGCATCAAGATCGGCCTAGCGTCGCCTGATCTGATCCGCTCTTGGTCATTTGGTGAAGTTAAGAAGCCAGAAACCATCAACTACCGTACTTTCAAGCCTGAGCGTGAAGGTTTGTTCTGTGCGCGTATTTTTGGTCCAGTTAAAGACTACGAGTGTTTATGCGGTAAGTATAAGCGTCTTAAGCACCGTGGTGTGATTTGTGAGAAGTGTGGCGTAGAAGTTACCCAGACTAAAGTACGTCGTGAGCGTATGGGTCACATCGATCTAGCCAGCCCAGTAGCGCACATTTGGTTCTTGAAGTCTCTGCCGTCTCGTATCGGTTTGATGCTGGATATGACTCTGCGTGATATCGAACGTGTGCTTTACTTCGAATCTTTCGTAGTGATCGAGCCTGGCATGACCAGCCTCGAGCGCGGTCAGATGCTGACCGAGGAAAACTACCTCGACGCACTCGAAGAGTACGGTGATGAGTTTGAAGCCAAGATGGGTGCCGAGGCAGTACTTGAGCTGCTGCGTGCTATCGATCTTGAGAAAGAGATTGAAGAGATGCGCGAAGAGCTGCCATCTATCAACTCTGAGACTCGTCGTAAGAAGATCACTAAGCGTCTGAAGCTGATTGAGGCCTTCTACCAGTCTGGCAACAAGCCAGAGTGGATGATCCTCAAGGTGCTACCGGTTCTGCCACCTGATCTGCGTCCATTGGTTCCACTGGATGGCGGTCGTTTCGCGACTTCAGATCTGAACGATCTGTATCGCCGCGTGATCAACCGTAACAACCGTCTGAAGCGTCTGTTAGACCTAGCTGCACCGGACATCATCGTACGCAACGAAAAGCGTATGCTGCAAGAGTCTGTTGATGCGCTACTGGATAACGGTCGTCGCGGTCGTGCGATCACGGGTTCTAACAAGCGTCCTCTGAAATCTTTGGCCGACATGATCAAGGGTAAGCAGGGTCGTTTCCGTCAGAACCTACTGGGTAAGCGTGTTGACTACTCAGGCCGTTCGGTAATTACCGTAGGTCCTACTCTGCGTCTGCATCAGTGTGGTCTGCCTAAGAAGATGGCACTTGAGCTGTTCAAGCCATTCATCTACGGCAAGCTGGAAGGTCGTGGCCTGGCTACTACCATCAAAGCTGCTAAGAAGATGGTTGAGCGCGAAGTACCAGAGGTTTGGGACGTACTCGATGACGTGATCCGTGAGCATCCTGTAATGCTTAACCGTGCACCAACACTTCACCGTCTTGGTATCCAGGCGTTTGAGCCGGTACTGATTGAAGGTAAGGCGATCCAACTGCACCCATTGGTGTGTGCGGCATACAACGCTGACTTCGACGGTGACCAGATGGCGGTTCACGTGCCACTGACGCTAGAAGCTCAGTTGGAAGCACGTTCACTCATGATGTCTACCAACAACATCCTGTCACCTGCGAACGGTGAGCCGGTGATCACACCGTCACAGGACGTTGTATTGGGTCTGTACTACACCAGCCGTGAGCGTATCAACGGCCGCGGTGAAGGCATGGCATTCGAATCTGTTGCCGAAGTAGAAAAGGCATACCGTACTGGCGTTGCCGAGCTGCATGCTCGCGTTAAGGTACGTATTACCGAGACTACTATCGCTGAAGACGGCGAGCGCACCGAGTCACGTCGTATCGTAGATACTACTGTGGGTCGTGCCCTGTTGTCTCAGGTTCTGCCAAAAGGCCTTTCTTATGATCTGGTTAACCAGAACATGGGTAAGAAGCAGATCTCTAAGCTATTGAACACCTGTTACCGTCAGCTAGGTCTGAAAGATACCGTTATCTTTGCTGACCAACTGATGTATACCGGTTTCCATTTCGCGACCGTTTCTGGTGCGTCTGTGGGTATCAACGACATGGTGATTCCAGATGAGAAATACTCTCTGGTAGCCGATGCCGAAGCCGAAGTACTTGAGATTCAAGAGCAGTTCCAGTCGGGTCTTGTTACCGCCGGTGAGCGTTACAACAAGGTTATCGATATCTGGGCAAGTGCGAACGAAAAAGTTTCTAAGGCGATGATGGATAACCTGTCTACCGAGACAGTGATTAACCGTGATGGCGAAGAAGAAACCCAAGCTTCGTTCAACAGCATCTACATGATGGCCGACTCGGGCGCTCGTGGTAGTGCTGCACAGATTCGTCAGCTAGCGGGTATGCGTGGTCTGATGGCGAAGCCAGATGGCTCGATCATCGAAACCCCAATTACAGCGAACTTCCGTGAAGGTCTAAACGTACTACAGTACTTTATCTCTACTCACGGTGCGCGTAAGGGTCTAGCGGATACCGCACTTAAGACAGCGAACTCGGGTTACTTGACTCGTCGTCTGGTTGACGTTGCACAAGACTTAGTGGTTATCGAAGACGATTGTGGTACACACGAAGGTCTGACAATGAAGCCGCTGATCGAAGGTGGTGATGTTGTTGAGCCGCTACGTGAGCGTGTACTGGGTCGTGTGGTAGCTGAAGATGTTTACTACCCAGGTACCGAAGATGTACTTGCGCCGCGTAACACCCTGCTTGATGAAGCATGGTGTGACAAGCTCGAAGAACACTCTATCGACGAAGTTAAGGTTCGTTCTGTAATTAGCTGTGACACAGACTTTGGTGTGTGTGCGGCGTGTTACGGCCGTGACCTTGCACGTGGTCACCTGATTAACCAAGGTGAAGCCATTGGTGTGGTAGCTGCTCAGTCAATCGGTGAGCCAGGTACACAGCTGACGATGCGTACCTTCCACATCGGTGGTGCGGCATCGAGAGCGTCTGCAGAAAACAACGTACAGGTGAAGAACGCCGGTACCGTTAAGCTGCACAACGCCAAGCATGTTACCAACAGTGACGGTAAGCTGGTTATCGTATCGCGTTCATCTGAAATCGCGATTATCGATGAGCTGGGTCGTGAGAAAGAGCGTTACAAGGTGCCTTACGGTACTGTCCTAGAGAAGCTGGAAGACGCAACGGTTAATGCCGGTGAAGTCATCGCTAACTGGGATCCGCACACTCACCCAATCGTTTCTGAGGTAGCGGGTAGCATCAAGTTCGTTGACATGATCGAAGGTGTCACCATGACACGTCAGACCGACGAGCTAACGGGTCTATCTTCTATCGTGGTTATGGATGTGGGTCAACGTCCTACTGCGGGTAAAGAGATGCGTCCGGCGATTCGTCTGGTTGGTGCCGATGGCAATGACCTGATGATCCCTGGTACTGAAGTACCAGCGCAATACTTCTTGCCTGGTAAGGCGATCGTTAACCAAGACGATAACGCACAAATCGCCGTGGGTGACGCGCTTGCACGTATTCCGCAGGAATCGTCTAAGACTCGCGATATTACCGGTGGTCTGCCACGCGTTGCTGACTTGTTCGAAGCGCGTAAGCCGAAAGAGCCTGCCATCTTGGCTGAGTACTCAGGTACTATTTCGTTCGGTAAAGAGACCAAAGGTAAGCGTCGTCTGGTAATCACACCTGCCGATGGTGGTAAGCCATACGAGGAGATGATTCCTAAGTGGCGTAACCTGAACGTGTTCGAAGGTGAGAAGGTTGAGCGCGGCGAAGTTATCGCCGACGGTCCAGAAGCTGCACACGACATCCTGCGTCTGCGTGGTATTCACAAGGTGGCTAACTACATCGTTAACGAAGTGCAAGACGTTTACCGTCTGCAAGGCGTGAAGATTAACGATAAGCACATCGAAGTGATCATCCGTCAGATGCTGCGTAAGTGTGAGATCACCGAAGCCGGTGACAGTGAGTTCCTACCGGGCGAACAGGTTGAAGTGTCTCGCGTCAAGATCGCTAACCGCGAACTTGAAGCGCAAGGCAAAGAGCCTGCTAAGTTCGAGCGTGAACTACTGGGTATCACCAAGGCCTCGTTGGCGACCGAGTCATTTATCTCGGCGGCATCGTTCCAGGAAACCACACGCGTATTGACCGAAGCTGCCGTAGGCGGTAAGAGCGATAAGCTTCGTGGCCTGAAAGAGAACGTGATCGTGGGTCGTCTGATCCCGGCCGGTACAGGTTATGCGTACCACACCAGCCGTAACCAGGCTGCACAGAATGGCCCGGCAGAAGAAGTGCCGGCAATCAGTGCCAGTGAAGCAGAGCAAAACCTTGCCGATCTATTGAACCTGGCGGGCAGCCCTGAATAATCAGTGCTAGTTGGTAAATAGATTGTAAAAAAGGCACCTCGGGTGCCTTTTTTTTACTTAAATTGGGTAAAAAGTTGGCTATTTCTTGACAGCGACCCCTTACCTTTCTAAAATTTCGCGTCCCACACCTGTGGGATATAGATTTTTCACACCTTACTGTTGAGTTTAATCAACTGATTCGGAGCTATACATGGCAACTGTAAACCAGTTGGTACGTAAGCCTCGCTCGCCAAAAGTCATCAAGACTAACGTGCCTGCGTTGAATGCGTGTCCACAAAAGCGTGGTGTTTGTACTCGCGTGTACACAACCACACCTAAAAAACCTAACTCTGCACTACGTAAAGTAGCTCGTGTGCGTCTAACTAACGGTTTCGAAGTTACTTCGTACATCGGCGGTGAAGGCCACAACCTGCAGGAACACAGCGTGATTCTAATCCGTGGTGGTCGTGTTAAAGACTTACCAGGTGTTCGTTATCACACTGTTCGTGGCGCATTAGACTGTGCTGGTGTTAGTGAGCGTCGTCAAGGACGTTCTAAGTACGGAGCTAAGCGTCCTAAGTCTTAACGTTTTCCGTTAAGTAAGGCCAAGCTAGAGATAAATGTGATTCCAGTTTTGGGGTCCCTGAAGCATACGGAGAAATTGTTATGCCAAGACGTCGCGTTGTAGGACAACGTAAAATCCTACCAGATCCAAAATTTAATAGTGAGTTGCTGGCTAAGTTCATCAACGTCATTATGCAGGACGGCAAAAAGTCGACTGCTGAAAAAATCATTTACAAGGCACTAGACGTTGTCGCTGAGAAAAAAGGCGAAGAGCACCTAGTGATCCTTGAAGCAGCCCTGGATAACGTACGCCCAACTGTCGAGGTTAAGTCTCGTCGTGTTGGTGGTTCTACTTACCAGGTACCATGTGAAGTTCGTCCAGTGCGTCGTAACGCACTAGCGATGCGCTGGTTAGTTGAAGCTGCACGTAAGCGTGGTGAAAAATCTATGGCTCTACGTCTAGCAGGTGAAATGCTAGATGCTGCCGAAAACAAAGGCACTGCTGTTAAGAAGCGCGAAGACGTGCATCGTATGGCAGAAGCAAACAAAGCGTTTGCTCATTACCGCTGGTAATCTTTTGGTGCAGGCGATTGCCTGCACCATGTTTTACATCACTAAGGTGCCTACCTTAGTAAAGAGGGTTTAATCGTGGCTCGTACAACTCCAATTGAGCGCTACCGTAATATCGGTATCTGTGCTCACGTTGACGCAGGAAAAACCACAACTACAGAACGTGTTCTCTTCTATACCGGTATGTCTCACAAGATCGGTGAGGTGCATGATGGCGCAGCCACCATGGACTGGATGGAACAGGAGCAGGAGCGTGGTATTACTATCACCTCGGCGGCAACGACCACGTTCTGGCGCGGTATGGATGCTCAATTTACCGAGCATCGTATCAACATCATCGACACCCCTGGCCACGTTGACTTCACTATCGAAGTTGAGCGTTCGCTACGTGTACTCGATGGCGCAGTAGTTGTGTTCTGTGGTTCATCTGGTGTTGAACCTCAGTCCGAAACTGTATGGCGACAAGCGGACAAGTACCACGTCCCGCGCTTAGTGTTTGTCAATAAGATGGACCGCGCTGGTGCTGACTTTGAACGCGTCGTTGGACAGATACGTAACCGTCTGGGAGCGACTTGTGTACCTATTCAATTGAACATAGGTGCAGAAGAAGAGTTTAAGGGTGTCATTGACCTGATCAAGATGAAGGCCATTAACTGGAACGAATCAGATCAAGGTATGACCTTCAATTATGAAGAAATTCCCGCAGAGTTGGCCGACAAGGCCGCTGAGATGCGTGAATACCTAGTTGAGAGTGCGGCCGAAGCCTCTGAAGAGCTGATGGACAAGTACCTTGAAGAAGGTGAGCTATCGGAAGAAGAGATCAAGGCAGCATTACGTCAGCGAACTCTGGCTAACGAGATCGTACTGGCTACCTGTGGTTCTGCATTTAAGAACAAGGGTGTGCAGGCGGTACTCGATGCTGTTATCGATTATTTGCCATCGCCAGTCGAAGTACCCGCCATTAAGGGTATTGACGAAAACGAGAATGAAGTCGAACGTCCAGCGGACGACAACGCGCCATTCTCTGCGTTAGCATTTAAGATCGCGACAGACCCATTCGTAGGAACACTGACCTTTGTGCGTGTTTATTCAGGCGTATTGGAAGCAGGTTCTGGCGTATATAACTCGGTCAAACAAAAGCGTGAGCGTATTGGTCGTATGGTGCAGATGCATGCAAACGACCGTAAAGAGATCAAAGAAGTCCGTGCTGGAGACATCGCGGCGGCTATTGGTCTGAAGGATGTTACCACTGGTGACACCCTATGCGATGCTGACCATAAAGTTATTCTCGAACGTATGGAGTTCCCTGAGCCCGTAATCACGATTGCCGTGGAGCCTAGATCTCAAGCCGACCAAGATAAGATGGGTATAGCGCTGCAGAAACTTGCTGCAGAAGATCCCTCTTTCCGCGTTGAGACCAACGAAGAATCGGGTCAAACCCTGATCTCTGGTATGGGCGAGTTGCACTTAGACATCATCGTCGACCGTATGCGTCGCGAATTCAGTGTCGAATGTAACGTAGGTAAGCCACAAGTAGCGTATCGTGAGACTATTCGCTCGAGTGTAGAAGTCGAAGGCAAGTTCGTTCGTCAATCTGGTGGCCGAGGTCAATTTGGTCACGTTTGGTTGAAGCTTGAACCTCAAGAAGAAGGTTTCGGCTATGAATTTGTCAACGAGATTGTTGGTGGTGTTGTTCCAAGAGAATACATCCCTGCAGTAGATAAAGGTATCCAGGAACAGATGAAGAATGGCGTACTCGCCGGTTTCCCTGTTCTGGACGTCAAAGTAACGCTGTTCGACGGCTCATACCATGATGTCGACTCGAATGAGATGGCGTTTAAAGTGGCCGCCTCCATGGGCTTCAAGAAGGGGGCTCTCGAAGCAGACCCTGTGTTACTCGAACCTTGTATGAAGGTTGAAGTAACCACTCCTGAAGATTACATGGGGGATGTAGTAGGCGACTTAAACCGACGTCGCGGCATGATCGAAGGTATGGACGACGGCATTGGCGGCGTCAAAATCGTTCGAGCTGTAGTACCTCTATCTGAAATGTTTGGTTACGCGACAGACTTGCGTAGCGCTACCCAAGGACGTGCCTCATACTCTATGGAGTTCCTGAAGTACTCGGATGCGCCGCAGAATGTTGCAAAATCAGTTATAGAAGCGCGCGGATAACCGCAAACTAGTCTATAACTCATAATTGAATGCTATTACTCAGCAAGGCTGAGTATTTCTGAAAAGAAAGGAATATATCGTGGCTAAAGAAAAATTTGAACGTAGTAAACCCCATGTTAACGTTGGTACCATCGGTCACGTTGACCATGGTAAAACAACTCTAACTGCTGCTATCTCTCACGTACTGACTAAGACGTACGGTGGTGAAGCTAAAGATTTCGCACAGATCGATAACGCTCCAGAAGAGCGTGAGCGCGGTATTACCATCAATACCTCTCACATCGAGTACGACACTCCAACTCGTCACTACGCACACGTAGACTGCCCAGGCCACGCTGACTATGTTAAAAACATGATCACTGGTGCTGCACAGATGGACGGCGCGATCCTAGTAGTAGCTTCTACTGATGGTCCAATGCCACAGACTCGTGAGCACATCCTGCTTTCTCGTCAGGTAGGTGTACCTTTCATCATCGTATTCATGAACAAGTGTGACATGGTTGACGATGAAGAGCTGCTAGAACTAGTAGAGATGGAAGTTCGTGAACTACTATCTGAATACGACTTCCCAGGTGACGACCTACCAGTTATCCAAGGTTCAGCTCTGAAAGCCCTAGAAGGCGAGCCAGAGTGGGAAGCTAAGATCCTAGAACTAGCTGAAGCACTAGACTCTTACATTCCAGAGCCAGAGCGTGCTATCGACGGTGCATTCATTCTGCCAATCGAAGACGTATTCTCAATCTCAGGCCGTGGTACTGTTGTAACTGGTCGTGTTGAGCGCGGTATCGTTAAAGTTGGTGACGAAGTAGAAATCGTAGGTATCAAAGAAACTACTAAGACTACTTGTACTGGTGTTGAAATGTTCCGTAAGCTGCTTGACGAAGGTCGTGCAGGTGAGAACTGTGGTGTACTACTACGTGGTACTAAGCGTGATGAAGTTGAGCGTGGTCAAGTACTGGCTCAGCCTGGTTCAATCACTCCACACACTCAGTTCGAATCAGAAGTATACGTACTGTCAAAAGAAGAAGGTGGTCGTCACACTCCATTCTTCAAGGGCTACCGTCCACAGTTCTACTTCCGTACAACTGACGTAACCGGTACTATCGAACTGCCAGAAGGCGTTGAAATGGTAATGCCTGGTGACAACATCAAGATGGTTGTTACCCTGATCTGCCCAATCGCGATGGACGAAGGTCTACGTTTCGCTATCCGTGAAGGTGGCCGTACAGTTGGTGCTGGTGTTGTAGCTAAGATCATCGCTTAATAGCATTTGATTTTACAAACACATTGAAAAAGGCAGCTTAGGCTGCCTTTTTTATTGCCGGCGATTTGTTGGCAGAGGGGGGCTAGCTTTTCTGATCTGGATAAGTATAATACTCGCCACTTTGAGAGTTAACGCATAACTGCTGTTAATTCGTTCAACGGGCTTGATCTTAAACTTTAGATCAGTATAATAGCCCCTCGCCTTAACCATTAGGCGAAGTTTGTCGGTTCTCGAAACCGACGTAAAATAATACAGCGACTCCGATTTGGAGTCGAACGGTTAAATCATCTCGCTCTGCTTTTCCGGTAAGGAAGAAGCTAGAGGGTGATTTTTTATGTGTCCATTTTAGGAGCTCTGGTCAATGCAGAACCAAAGAATCCGTATCCGCCTCAAAGGATTTGATCATCGTCTGATCGATCAATCTACCGCGGAAATCGTTGAAACTGCTAAGCGCACAGGCGCCCAGGTACGTGGTCCAATCCCACTACCAACGCGTAAAGAGCGTTATACCGTTTTGATCTCTCCACACGTTAATAAAGATGCGCGTGATCAGTACGAACTTCGTACTCATAAGCGTCTTGTTGACATCGTAGAGCCGACTGAAAAGACTGTAGATGCACTTATGCGTCTAGATCTGGCGGCAGGTGTTGACGTTCAAATTAGCTTAGGTTAATTGAGATCCTTAGAAGAGGTTTGAGAGATGGCTATCGGTCTTATCGGTCGTAAAGTAGGTATGACTCGCATCTTCACTGAAGATGGTGCGTCAATACCTGTAACAGTAATTGAAATTGCAGCTAACCGCGTTGCTCAAGTGAAAACTTTAGAAACTGACGGTTACCGTGCACTTCAAATTACTACTGGTACCAAAAAAGCTAATCGCATCACTAAACCAGAAGCAGGTCACTTTGCTAAGGCTGGCGTTGAAGCTGGTCGTGGTTTGTGGGAAATGCGTCTGGCTGACGGTGAAGGCGAAGGCATCGAAGTAGGTGCTGAGCTTAATGTTGATATCTTCGCTGACGTAGCGAAAGTTGATGTTACTGGTCAATCAAAGGGTAAAGGTTTCCAAGGCGGTATCAAGCGTTGGAACTTCCGTACTCAAGATGCAACACACGGTAACTCATTGGCACATAGAGCTAACGGTTCTATCGGTCAAAACCAAACACCTGGTCGCGTTTTCAAAGGTAAGAAAATGTCTGGCCACATGGGTGCAGAGCGTGTTACTACCCAGAATCTAGACGTTGTACGTGTAGACGCTGAGCGTAACCTGCTATTGGTTAAGGGTGCAGTTCCAGGCGCTACTAATGGCGACCTGATCATCAAGCCTGCCGTTAAAGCTTAGGTCTGAGGAGATAGTAATGGAATTGGTATTGAAAGACGCACAGAGTGCTCTTGAAGTTTCCGAAACTACCTTCGGCCGTGACTTTAATGAAGCACTGGTTCATCAGGTAGTTGTAGCATATGCTGCAAACGCGCGTCAGGGTACTCGTGCTCAAAAGACTCGCGCAGAAGTAACTGGCTCTGGCAAAAAGCCATGGCGCCAAAAAGGTACTGGCCGTGCTCGTGCTGGTACTGTTAAAGGCCCAATCTGGCGTGGCGGTGGCGTTTCATTCGCTGCTAAAACCCAAGATCACAGCCAAAAAGTAAACAAGAAGATGTACCGCGGAGCGCTTAAGAGCATTCTGTCTGAATTAGTACGTCAAGATCGTCTTGTTGTTGTTGAGTCATTCGGTGTTGAAGCTCCTAAGACTAAAGAGTTGAAGGCTAAGCTGAAAGACATGAAGCTGGAAGACGTATTAATTGTTACTCCAGAGATTGACGAGAACTTGTTCTTAGCTGCACGCAACCTGTACAAAGTTGACGTTCGCGACGTTGCTGGTATCGATCCAGTAAGCCTAATCGCGTTCGAAAAAGTACTGGTTACTGCCGATGCTGTTAAGCAAATCGAGGAGATGCTGGGATGATAAGCGAAGAACGTTTGCTAAAAGTTATTCTAGCGCCACACATCTCTGAAAAGAGTACTGTTTGCGCTGAAAATAACAACACGGTCGTTTTCCGTGTAGCTATCGATGCGACTAAAGCTGAAGTTAAAGCTGCAGTAGCTAAGTTGTTCGAAGTTGAAGTAGATTCAGTTCGCACTTTGGTTAACAAAGGTAAGACTAAGCGTCACGGTGCCCGTACTGGCCGTCGTAGCGATTGGAAAAAAGCCTATGTGACTTTAGCTGCTGGTGCTGACATCGATTTCGTCGGCGCTGAGTAAGCAAAGGAGAATTATCATGGCAGTTATTAAGTGTAAGCCAACCTCTGCTGGTCGTCGCCACGTTGTTAAAGTGGTGAACAGCGATCTGCATAAGGGTAAACCCTTTGCTGGCCTGTTGGCGAAAAAAGCTAAGAGCGGTGGCCGTAACAACACCGGTCGTATTACTGTTCGTCACGTAGGTGGTGGACACAAGCAGCACTACCGTATTGTTGACTTCAAGCGCAACAAAGACGGTATCCCTGCTAAAGTAGAGCGTTTGGAATATGATCCAAACCGTACCGCTAACATCGCACTTGTTTTGTATGCTGATGGTGAGCGTCGTTATATCCTTGCTGCTAAAGGCATGCAAGCTGGTGATCAAATCCAGTCTGGTATCGATGCTGAAATCAAAGCGGGTAACGCTTTGCCACTACGCAACATCCCAGTAGGTAGCGTTGTTCACGCAGTTGAAATGAAGCCTGGTAAAGGTGCTCAGATCGCTCGTTCAGCAGGTACCTACGTACAAGTTGTAGCTCGTGATGGCGCATACGCCACTCTACGTCTTCGCTCTGGCGAAATGCGTAAAGTGCCAGTAGATTGCCGCGCGACATTAGGTGAAGTTGGTAATGCCGAGCATATGCTACGCCAGTTGGGTAAAGCAGGTGCTAAGCGCTGGAGAGGCGTACGCCCAACAGTTCGTGGTGTTGCAATGAACCCAGTAGACCATCCACATGGTGGTGGTGAAGGCCGTACATCTGGTGGCCGTCACCCAGTGACTCCATGGGGTGTCCCAACTAAGGGTTATAAGACCCGTAGTAACAAACGCACCGACAAGTACATCGTACGTCGTCGTAACAAAAAGTAAGAGGATTCGCCATGCCACGTTCTCTCAAGAAAGGTCCATTCATTGACCTACACTTGCTGAAGAAGGTAGAGAAAGCGATGGAAGCGGGTGACAAGAAGCCTATCAAGACTTGGTCTCGCCGCTCAATGATCATTCCTAACATGATTGGAATGACCATCGCTGTCCATAATGGTCGTCAGCACGTACCTGTGTTCGTAACTGACGAGATGATCGGCCACAAGCTTGGTGAATTTTCACCAACTCGCACTTATCGCGGCCATGCTGCTGATAAGAAAGCGAAGAAGCGTTAATACGGGAGACTCGAGATGGAAGTTTTAGCTAAACATCGTTTTGCCCGTACGTCGCCTCAAAAGTGTCGTTTGGTTGCAGATCAAATTCGTGGACTGCCTGTTGCTAAGGCTCTTGAAATTTTGACTTTCAGCCCTAAGAAAGCAGCTGTACTTGTTAAGAAAGTACTAGACTCTGCTATCGCTAATGCTGAGCACAACGAAGGTGCTGACATTGACGAGCTGAAAGTTGGAAAAGTCTTTGTAGACGAGGGTCCAACTATGAAGCGTATCATGCCACGTGCTAAAGGCCGTGCTGATCGTATTATCAAGCGTACCAGCCACATCACTGTGGTTGTGTCAGATCGCTAGGAGTTAGCAATGGGACAGAAAGTACATCCTAATGGTATCCGTCTGGGTATCACTAAGCCTTGGATCTCGACTTGGTACGCTGATAAATCAGATTATGCCAACAATCTAAGCAGCGACTGGGAAGTGCGTAAGTTTCTAGAAAAGAAACTTAAGCAAGCCTCAGTCTCTAAGATTGTTATCGAGCGTCCAGCTAAGAGTGTTCGCGTTACCATTCACACTGCCCGTCCAGGTGTTGTGATCGGTAAGAAAGGCGAAGATGTTGAAAAGCTGCGCAACGAAGTTGCTAAGTTGACTGGTATTCCAGCTCAAATCAACATCGCTGAAATCCGTAAGCCAGAGCTAGATGCGAAGCTAGTTGCCGAAGGCATCGCTTCTCAGCTAGAGCGTCGTGTAATGTTCCGTCGTGCTATGAAGCGTGCGGTACAGAACGCTATGCGTCTAGGTGCTAAGGGTATCAAAGTTGAAGTGAGCGGCCGTTTAGGCGGTGCTGAGATTGCGCGTTCAGAGTGGTATCGTGAAGGTCGTGTGCCTCTACATACACTGCGTGCTGATATCGATTATTCTACTGCAGAAAGTCACACTCAATACGGTGTGATCGGCGTTAAAGTTTGGGTCTTCAAAGGTGAAGTTCTAGACGGCGTTGTTCCTGCGCTAGAAGAGCCGAAACAGCAGCCGAAGCGTAAGCCTCGCGGTAAATAGGAGAGCTGGCAATGCTGCAACCAAAACGAATGAAGTTTCGTAAAATGTTCAAAGGCCGTAACCGCGGTCTGGCGAACGGCACTGAAGTAAGCTTCGGTGAGTTCGGTTTGAAAGCTGTTGGACGTGGCCGTCTGACTGCTCGTCAAATCGAATCTGCGCGTCGTGCTATGACACGTCACATTAAACGTCAAGGTCAAATTTGGATCCGCGTTTTCCCTGACAAGCCAATCACCTCTAAGCCTCTTGAAGTGCGTATGGGTAAAGGTAAGGGTAACGTTGAATACTGGGTTTGCCAGATTCAACCTGGTAAGGTTCTTTATGAGATGAATGGTGTATCAGAAGAGTTGGCTCGTGAAGCTTTCACTCTTGCTGCTGCCAAGCTTCCTATTAAGACTACCTTCGTAACTAAGACGGTGATGTAATGAAAGCGAGCGAACTAACTCAGAAGAGCGTTGAAGAACTGAACGCTGAACTGCTTGGTCTGCTGCGTGAGCAGTTTAATCTGCGTATGCAACACGCCACTGGTCAGTTGACTCAGACTCACCAGCTCAAAATCGTGCGTCGTAACATTGCGCGCGTTAAGACCATTATTACTTCTAAGGCGGGTGCATAATGACTGATAAAATCCGTACTTTGCAAGGTCGTGTACTTAGCAACAAGATGGACAAGTCTATCACTGTAGCTATTGAGCGTAAGGTTAAGCATCCTCTATACGGGAAGTTTATCAAGCGTACTACTAAGATCCATGCACATGACGAAACAAATCAGTGTAATGCTGGCGATATCGTGACTATTCGCGAATGCCGTCCGCTGTCTAAGACTAAGTCTTGGACTCTGGTTGAAGTAGTAACAAAAGCCTAATTTAATTAGGTGATTAGCGAAACGGCTCCTAGATTTGGGGCCGTTTTTATTTTTAATACTATCTATTCCTATTTTGCGGTGTTATACTTGCGCGCCATTTTAGACGTTATTTGGTCTAGAATGGTTTAAAAATGCCCCAAATATGGGATTAGTGAAGTAACGATAGCGGAGCACTTAAAATGATCCAAATGCAATCGACTCTAGAAGTCGCCTGTAACAGTGGCGCTCGTAGAGTTCAGTGTATTAAGGTCTTGGGTGGCTCTCATCGTCGTTATGCCGGTATCGGCGACGTCATCAAGGTTTCTGTAAAAGAAGCAATTCCTCGCGGTAAAGCGAAGAAAGGTGACGTGTATAACGCGGTGGTAGTCCGTACTAAGAAAGGCGTACGTCGTCCAGATGGTTCTGTCATTCGCTTCGATCGCAATGCAGCGGTATTGCTAAACGCAAACCTTGCACCGATTGGTACTCGTATCTTTGGACCAGTGACGCGTGAACTGCGTACAGAACAATTTATGAAAATTGTTTCTCTGGCACCAGAAGTACTGTAAGGAGCTTCAAAATGGCAGCTAAAATCCGTCGTGAAGACGAAGTAATTGTACTAGCAGGTAAAGACAAGGGTAAACGCGGTAAGGTTTCTCGAGTTTTACCAACTGGTAAATTAATTGTAGAAGGCATCAATCTGATCAAGAAGCACCAGAAGCCTAACCCACAAATGGGTGTGACTGGTGGTATCGTTGAGAAAGAAGCGCCAATACAAGCATCAAATGTAGCGATTTTCAACTCTGCCACTGGCAAAGCTGATCGCGTTGGTTTCCGATTTGAAGACGGCAAAAAAGTCCGTTTCTTTAAGTCGAACAGTGAACTCGTTAAGTAATTGGAGTAAACGATGGCGAAACTGCATGATAAATATAAAGAGACTGTTATCGCTGAGCTTTCTAAGAAGTTCGGTTATACCAGTGTCATGCAAGTCCCTCGGATTGAGAAAATCACCCTTAACATGGGTGTTGGCGAAGCTGTAGCAGATAAGAAAGTTATGGAGCACGCGCTTCGTGACATGACTGCTATCGCTGGTCAAAAGCCAGTTGTAACTGTTGCTCGTAAATCAGTTGCTGGTTTTAAAATCCGTGATGGCTACCCGATTGGCTGCAAGGTTACCCTGCGTGGTGAACGCATGTGGGAATTCCTTGAGCGTTTAGTTGATATCGCAATCCCGCGTATCCGCGACTTCCGTGGTCTGAGCGCTAAGTCGTTCGACGGACGTGGTAACTACGCAATGGGTGTACGTGAGCAAATCATCTTCCCGGAAATCGATTACGATAAAATCGATAAGATCCGCGGTATGGATATTGTTATCACTACTACTGCGAAGAATGACGAAGAAGGCCGTGCTTTACTAGACGCCTTTAACTTCCCATTCAAGAAATAAGGGTAGCGAAATGGCAAAAAGTTCAATGAAAGCACGTGAAGCAAAACGTGCCAAGCTCGTGGCTAAGTATGCTGAAAAGCGTCTAGCTCTTAAGGCTATCATTAGCAATCCAACTACTTCTGATGAAGATCGTTGGGATGCAGTTCTTAAGCTGCAAGGTCTACCACGTGACTCAAGTGCTGCGCGTCAGCGTAATCGTTGTAGTCAAACTGGTCGCCCACATGGTTTCCTACGCAAGTTCGGCCTGAGCCGTATCAAATTGCGTGAAGCTACCATGCGTGGTGAAGTTCCTGGTCTGCGTAAGGCCAGCTGGTAATACTTGTCACGGAGTAAGCTAATATGAGCATGCAAGATCCAATTGCGGATATGTTAACTCGCATTCGTAACGGCCAAGCTGCTAACAAAGTATCAGTATCTATGCCTTCTGCTAAGCTGAAAGTTGCTATCGCACAGACGCTTAAAGAAGAAGGTTATATCACTGACTACACCGTAGCAGGCGAAGCCAAGCCGGTTTTGGAAATCACTTTGAAGTATTTCCAAGGCCAACCAGTCGTTGAGACTATCCAGCGCGTAAGTCGTCCTGGTCTTCGTATTTACAAAGGTAAAAACGATCTACCAAAGGTGATGGGCGGTCTGGGTGTCGCAATCGTGTCCACTTCTAAAGGTTTGATGACTGATCGTGCCGCCCGCCAACAAGGCATGGGTGGAGAAGTTATCTGCTACGTAGCATAAGGAGCTAGCAATGTCTCGTGTCGCAAAAGCACCAGTCGCTATCCCTGCAGGCGTAGAAGTGACTTTAAACGAACAAACTATCACCGTAAAAGGTGCTAAAGGTAGTTTGACTCGAGTAATCAACGCTGACGTTTCTGTTGTTGTTGAAAACAACGAAATCAAGTGTTCACCAGCTGAAGGCGTAACTAGCGCTGCACAAGCTGGTACAGCTCGAGCACTAATCAACAACATGGTTGTTGGTGTTAACGAAGGTTTCGAAAGAAAGCTGACTCTAGTTGGTGTTGGTTACCGTGCAAAAATTGCTGGTAACGGTATCGACCTGACTCTAGGTTTCTCACACCCTCTAGTACACCAGCTTCCTGACGGCGTAACTGCTGAGTGTCCATCACAAACTGAAATCGTACTTAAGAGTACTGATAAGCAGCTTGTTGGTCAGGTTGCAGCAGAAATTCGTGGCTACCGTCCACCAGAGCCTTACAAAGGCAAGGGTGTTCGCTATGCTGATGAACAAGTACGCCGTAAAGAGGCTAAGAAGAAGTAGGTAACGCGATATGGATAAGAAAACATCTCGCTTACGCCGCGCGACTCGCGCCCGTAAGAAGATCCAAGAGCTGGGCGTTAACCGTCTGGTTGTACATCGTACACCACGTCACACATACGCACAGGTTATTGATGCCAACGCGCAAGTTGTGGCGGCAGCTTCTACTGCTGAAAAAGCGGTATCAGAGCAGCTTAAATACACAGGTAACGTAGAAGCGGCTAAAGCAGTAGGTAAGACTATTGCTGAGCGTGCTATCGAGAAAGGCGTAACTGTAGTTGCATTCGATCGTTCCGGCTTTAAGTATCACGGACGCGTAGCTGCCCTGGCAGACGCTGCTCGTGAAGCTGGCCTACAGTTCTAAGGAATGATTAAAAATGGCTAAATTTGAAGCTCCACAAAAAGACGATCTGCAAGAGAAGTTAGTTGCAGTAAATCGTGTTTCTAAAGTAGTTAAAGGCGGACGTATCTTTAGCTTCACTGCACTGACTGTAGTGGGTGACGGTAACGGTAAAGTCGGCTATGGCTATGGTAAAGCGCGTGAAGTACCTGCTGCTATCCAGAAAGCAATGGAAAAGGCTCGCCGTAACATTGTTTCTGTTGAACTTGTAAATGGTACTTTGCACCACCCTGTTAAGGGCCGTCACACTGGTTCGCGTGTTTACATGCAACCAGCTTCTGAAGGTACTGGTATTATTGCCGGTGGTGCGATGCGTGCCGTATTGGAAGTAGCAGGCGTTCATAACGTTCTGTCAAAAGCATACGGTTCTACTAACCCGATCAACATCGTTCGCGCAACTGTAGATGCGTTGGTGCACATGAAGTCACCAGCTCAAATCGCAGCTAAGCGTGGCCTGAATGTTGATGAAATTCGAGGTTAAGCACCATGGCTACTAAAACATTAAAAGTAACTCAGACTAAGAGTTCAATTGGCCGTCTGCCTAAGCACCGCGCCACATTGACTGGTCTAGGTCTACGCCGTATTAATCACACCGTTGAGCTGGAAGATACTCCTGCTGTTCGCGGTATGATTAACAAGGTTTACTACATGGTTAAGGTGGAGGATTAATCAATGAAATTGAATACTCTATCACCTGCTGCAGGTGCAAAATCAGCAGCTAAGCGTGTAGGTCGCGGTATCGGTTCTGGCCTAGGTAAGACTGCTGGTCGCGGTCACAAAGGTCAGAAGTCACGTTCTGGTGGCGGTGTTCGCGTCGGTTTCGAAGGTGGTCAAATGCCACTTAAGATCCGTTTGCCTAAGTTTGGTTTTACTTCGCGTAAAGCGATGGTAACTGCCGAAATTCGTGTAAGCGAACTGGCTAAAGTTAACGGTGATGTTGTCGACTTGAATGCACTGAAAGATGCGAATCTTGTTACTCGCAACATACAGTTTGCTAAAGTCGTTCTTTCAGGTACCATTGAACGCCCAGTGACCGTTAAAGGTCTGAAGGTAACCAAAGGTGCACGTGCAGCGATCGAAGCTGCCGGCGGAAAGATCGAGGAATAATACGTCGATGGCAAAACCAGGACTTGATTTAAAAAGCGCGAAGGGCGGTTTATCAGAATTGAAAGCCCGCCTACTGTTCGTGATTGGTGCGATTATCGTCTTTAGAGCCGGTTCGTTCGTACCAATTCCTGGTATTGACGCAGCTGTATTAGCAGAGCTGTTTAATCAGCAGAAGGGTACCATCTTAGGCATGTTTAACATGTTCTCTGGTGGCGCCCTTGAACGTGCTTCTATCTTTGCTCTTGGTATCATGCCGTACATCTCGGCATCGATCATCATGCAGCTATTGACTGTGGTACATCCTGCACTGGCCGAACTGAAGAAGGAAGGCGAGTCAGGACGTAAGAAGATCAGTCAGTATACTCGATATGGCACACTGGTCTTGGGTACATTCCAAGCGATCGGTATCGCAACGGGTCTGCCAAACCTGGTCCCTGGTTTAGTTGTAAACCTTGGATTCGGTTTCTACTTCGTTGCAGTAGTGAGTTTGGTCACAGGAACCATGTTCCTCATGTGGCTGGGTGAACAGATCACCGAACGAGGCATAGGTAACGGTATCTCGATTCTTATTTTCGCAGGTATTGTAGCCGGTCTACCTTCTGCTATCGGCCAAACGGCCGAGCAGGCGCGTCAAGGCGACTTGAACGTACTAGTATTATTGTTGATTGCAGTGATCGTATTTGCTGTGACCTATTTTGTTGTTTTTGTTGAGCGTGGACAGCGTCGTATCGTTGTTAACTATGCTAAGCGTCAGCAGGGCCGTAAGGTGTTTGCCGCGCAGAGCACTCACTTACCGCTTAAGGTCAACATGGCAGGTGTGATTCCACCAATCTTTGCGTCAAGCATCATTTTGTTCCCAGGCACACTGGCTCAGTGGTTTGGTCAGAATGAAGGCTTGTCTTGGTTAAGTGATTTTTCACTTGCTGTATCGCCAGGTCAGCCGCTTTACTCATTGTTGTATGCAACAGCGATTATCTTCTTCTGTTTCTTCTATACTGCGTTGGTATTTAACCCACGTGAAACAGCAGACAATCTGAAGAAGAGTGGTGCGTTTATTCCCGGGATCCGTCCTGGAGAACAGACTTCGCGATATATAGATAAAGTAATGACTCGCCTAACACTGGCCGGTGCATTATATATTACCTTTATCTGTTTAATTCCGGAGTTCATGTTAATCGCGTGGAAAGTACAGTTCTATTTTGGCGGTACTTCACTACTAATTATGGTAGTCGTGATCATGGACTTCATGGCTCAGGTTCAGACCCATATGATGTCACATCAGTATGAGTCTGTGATGAAGAAAGCTAACCTAGTGAATAAAGCGAACTTAGATCGCTTTGGTCGCTAAGTAGCTTTACGGAGTGATGAAATGAAAGTTCGAGCTTCCGTGAAGAAGATCTGCCGTAACTGCAAGATCGTAAAGCGTAGCGGCGTTGTACGCGTTATCTGTGTTGAACCAAAACACAAACAGCGTCAAGGCTAAAAACTTTTTGACCAGCTCAGTTTCTGAGCTGGTCAAAATATTATTTGCAAAATCGTCATCTGTCGAGTATCCTACCGGGCTTTTCACAGATGGCCTTTAACTTATGAGGAGTGCATAGTGGCCCGTATCGCTGGCATTAACATTCCTGATCAGAAGCACACAGTCATTGCATTGACTGCTATCTACGGTATTGGACTAACTCGCGCACAACAAATCTGCGCGGCTACTTCAATTGCTGAAGATGCTAAGATCAAGGAATTGAGCGAAGCTCAAATAGACACACTACGCGAAGAAGTTGCTAAATACATTGTAGAAGGTGACTTGCGTCGTGAGATCTCTATGAACATCAAGCGTCTGATGGACCTTGGTTGTTATCGTGGTCTCCGCCACCGTCGTAGCCTGCCCCTTCGTGGGCAACGTACCAAGACCAATGCGCGTACTCGCAAAGGTCCACGTAAGCCAATTAGAAAGTAACGGGAAGGTAAACCAATATGGCTAAAGTTCCGTCACGTTCAACGCGCAAGCGCGTACGTAAACAGGTTGCTGATGGCATGGCTCATATCCATGCATCTTTCAACAACACCATTATCACCATTACAGATCGTCAAGGTAATGCACTTTCTTGGGCAACTTCTGGTGGTTCAGGTTTCCGTGGTTCACGTAAATCTACCCCGTTTGCTGCACAGGTAGCTGCTGAGCGCGCAGGTGTTGCTGCTCAGGACTACGGTGTTAAAAACCTTGAAGTTTTCGTGAAGGGTCCAGGTCCAGGACGTGAGTCAGCTATTCGAGCGCTGAACGCGGTTGGTTATAAGATAACCAACATTACCGATGTGACGCCGATCCCTCATAATGGTTGTCGTCCTCCTAAGAAACGTCGCGTGTAATCGCCCCGTTTTTAATAGGATAGTTGGAGAAAGAACATGGCAAGATACTTGGGTCCAAAGCTCAAGCTCACTCGCCGAGAAGGTACTGACCTTTTCCTGAAAAGCGGTGTGAGAGCAATTGATTCGAAGTGTAAGCTTGAAGCTGCACCTGGACAACACGGCGCTCGTAAAGCTCGTTTGTCTGAGTACGGCGTTCAGCTGCGCGAAAAACAAAAAGTTCGTCGTACTTATGGTGTGCTTGAAAAGCAATTCCGTAACTACTACAAAGACGCTGCACGTCTAAAAGGTAACACTGGTGAAAACCTGCTTACTCTTTTGGAAACTCGTTTAGATAACGTTGTTTATCGTATGGGTTTTGGTGCTACCCGTGCTGAAGCACGTCAGCTAGTTAGCCATAAGTCAATTATGGTAAACGGCCGCGTTGTTAACATTCCATCATTCAAAGTGTCTGCGAATGATGTAATTAGCGTTCGTGAGAAGTCTCAAAAGCAAGCTCGTATCAAAGCTGCTCTAGAGGTTGCTTCTCAGCGCGAAAAGCCAACATGGGTTGAAGTAGATGCCGCTAAGATGGAAGGTGCTTTCAAGCGTCTGCCTGAGCGTAGCGATTTATCTGCGGATATTAACGAACAGCTGATCGTCGAGCTTTACTCTAAGTAAAGCTAATAAACAAGAGAGGACACAATGCAGGGTTCTGTTACAGAATTTCTTAAACCGCGTCTCGTTGATATCGAGCAGGTTAACCCAACACGTGCCAAGGTTACACTGGAGCCGCTCGAGCGTGGTTTTGGTCATACTTTAGGTAACGCGTTGCGTCGTATCCTATTGTCGTCTATGCCCGGCTGCGCGGTTACCGAAGTCGAGATTGATGGTGTACTGCACGAATACAGCAGCAAGGAAGGCGTACAAGAGGATATCCTAGAGATCCTACTAAACCTTAAAGGTTTAGCAGTGGTTATCGAGGGTAAAGACGAGGCTATGCTTACTTTAAGCAAGTCAGGCGCAGGCCCTGTTACCGCAGCAGATATCACGCACGATGGTGATGTTACTATTATGAATCCTGATCATGTTATCTGTCATCTGACTGGTAACAATGACATTAGCATGCGTATCCGCGTTGAGCGTGGTCGTGGTTATGTACCAGCTTCGGCTCGTGCACAAACTGAAGACGACGATCGCCCAATTGGCCGTCTGCTAGTGGATTCATCTTTCTCACCTGTCGCGCGTATTGCTTACAATGTTGAAGCAGCACGTGTTGAACAGCGTACTGACTTAGACAAACTCGTTATCGATATGACCACTAACGGCACTATCGATCCTGAGGAAGCGATTCGTCGTTCTGCAACCATCCTGGCTGAACAGCTAGATGCGTTTGTTGAGCTTCGTGATGTCACTGAGCCAGAGCAGAAAGAAGAGAAACCAGAGTTCGACCCAATTCTGTTGCGTCCTGTCGACGATCTAGAGCTAACTGTACGTTCGGCTAACTGTTTGAAAGCCGAAGCGATTCATTACATCGGAGATCTGGTACAGCGTACTGAGGTTGAGCTACTTAAAACACCTAACTTGGGTAAGAAGTCTCTTACCGAAATTAAGGATGTGTTGGCTTCTCGCGGACTTTCATTAGGTATGCGTCTAGAAAACTGGCCTCCAGCCAGTTTAGCAGACGACCTATAAGTCCTAGTTTGTACAGATTTAGGTAATAAGGATTAGGTCATGCGCCATCGTAAGAGTGGTCGTCAACTAAACCGTAACAGCAGTCATCGTCAAGCTATGTTCCGTAACATGGCAAGCTCTTTAGTCCGTCACGAAGTGATCAAGACTACTGTAGCTAAAGCGAAAGAATTGCGTCGCGTAGTTGAACCTCTAATAACACTTGCTAAGAGTGACAGTGTTGCAAACCGTCGTTTGGCATTTGCACGTACTCGCGACGCTGAAGTCGTAGGTAAGTTATTTAATGAATTGGGTCCACGCTACCAGGAACGTCCTGGTGGATATACCCGTATCCTTAAGTGCGGTCTTCGTACTGGTGATAAGGCGCCTATGGCGTATATCGAACTAGTAGGTCGTCCAGAAGCTGCTGAAGCTGTTGAAGAAGCTGCTGAGTAACACTTAAGTTCATTGTAAAAAGCCGGGCATTGCCCGGCTTTTTTATTGCTTCAAATCTATTCTACCCAATCTGCCTTCTCGGCGATCTCCTTAGGGATCGACAGATGCCATTTGGCCACGCCAGACAGGCTGAATCGAAATGCGCCCTTGCTGTCACTAACATAGCCTAAATTGCTGGCCTGCTCGCCGGCTAACAGTCGATTAATCAATTTGGCGGCCAGTAGGCCATGTTCATAGCCGTTAAGCACATAACCGCCTGGGTTGGCATGTCTGCCAACGGTAAAGTCCCAAAAACCGAAATGGGGTACTGGGGCGTGGTCTGCCGTCCAAGCGATCATCTCACTCGGATCCATATAGTCGCCACCATCTTTGGTTAGTGTGTGGTAGAGCCCGGTAAAAACCCCCTGGTAGCCTGCCTTCTTGGCGTCTATCACTGCCTGTTGCCACTCCTTGGCCGAATTGGTCAGGGTGAAGGCTATGGTCAGCTTGCCTATCTGTATGGGCTTAAAGTCGGCGCTGATAGGGCTGAAGGCCGCGCGGGAGGTCGCGCTATTGTCAGAAAGGATCAGCAGCTTCTTGGTCTCTTTCCCTGGCAGTAGGCAGTCGACCAAGAGTAGGGAACGTTTGAACAGCGGCCGCTCGAGTATGCCGGTAAACTGCCGATAGCCCTGCAGGCCATGATCTCTGGGGTTAGTATTGAGGCCGAGAAATACAACAGGGGTCTTGGTGGTTGCGATGCGCTCGCTCAGCAGTGAGATGGCGTTGTCGTCGGCGAGTATGATGATGTCTGGCTTGTCGCGTTCAACGGCTTCCCAGGCGTCGTCAGCGCGTTTGACATAGGCATCACGGGGGACACGCTTGGAGTCGAGATAGATTTCCGTCATCTTGGTGGGCTCGCTAAGGTTTTCCAATATCGCCTGGCGATAGTCTCGTACCCAGGGGTAGCCCTCATGATAGCTGTGAATGAACATCAGCCTGGCACCCGATGCCGGAAGGCTGGCCCAGAGGAGTAGGAGGCAGACAAGTATGCGCATGGATGGATTTCCCTTAAAGCTTTCACCCCAAAGTCTTTTACATAGTTATAGTCGATCTTGCTCCTAAGTTGTGCACAGGCAATAAAAAAGGCCTCAAATGAGGCCTTTAGGTTTTTACGCTAAGAATATGCGGTCTAGTAACCGGATTTCTGTGTAGAGTCGTATTCGAGTTTCTCGTGGGTCTGGCCCATGGCCTCGGCAACTTCTGGCGGCATGTAGTTTTCGTCATGCTTGGCCAATACTTCGGTCGCTTCCAGCTTACCACCTTCGATCAGTACGCCCTGGGCGACGATACCTTGTCCCTCACGGAAGAGGTCTGGCAATAGATCATCATAGGTCACCATGACTTCGCCACCTGCGGCATCATGTACGGCAAACTCAACGTGTAGGCTCTCTGGATCGCGTACCAGTGAACCCACAGTAACCATGCCACCGACACGAATACGTTGACCGATTTCTGGCTTAACGCCTGTGTCTTTCTTACCGTGAACGATCTCTGTTGGGGTATAGAAAAGGTTCAAGTTCGAATTGAGCGCATAAAGTAGCAAGGACGCGATGGCGGCTACGCCACCAATCAGGGCGGTTGCTAAGGCGAGTCTTTTCTTACGTCTGGCGTTCACTGTTCTTTACTCCGGTTGGCTTTGAGGCGTTCTTCGCGTTGCATCTTCTTGGATATCTCGGTGAGGATCTTGCGCTTTTGGCGCAGGCTCACCACGATTAAGGTTCCTAGTGCGAAGGCGGTTATGCCGTAAGATAGCCACACATAAAAGGCGTAGCCACCCATGTTAAAAAAATCTGCTAATGAATCGAACTGCATTATTTGACTCCTTCAGCTTGCGCGAGTTCCCTGACCCAGGGACGCATACCGTTTCTGGCAAGTATTTCGGCTCTGAAACGAATAAGCGTGATAGCGCCTATCATCAGGCCGAAACCGAAGATGTTGATCAGCAGTGGATATAACATCTCAGGTGCCATAGATGACTTCTCGGTGATCTTGATGGTCGCAGGCTGGTGTAGTGAGTTCCACCACTCTACCGAGTACTTGATGATAGGAATGTTGATCACGCCCACGATGGCCAGAATACCGGCGGCGCGTGCGGCGAGTACTTTATCTTCGAAAGAGGCGTACAGAGAGATCACACCCAGGTAGAGGAATAGCAACACAAGTTCAGATGTCAGGCGAGCATCCCACACCCACCAGGTGCCCCACATAGGCTTACCCCAAGCAGCACCTGTGATGAGGGCGATAAAGGTAACGACCGCACCGATAGGCGCAATGGCCGCTGCCGCCCAGTCGGCAGACTTAATCTGCCATACCAGGCCGATAAAGGCCGAGGTCGCCATCGCCATGTAGGCCGACATCGACATAGAAGCCGCAGGTACGTGGATGAAGATGATGCGGTAACTGTCACCCTGCTGGTAATCTACCGGCGCAAACAACAGACCCCAGATAGAACCCACACCAATAAACGCGATTGCAAGCGTCGCAAACCAAGGCAATAGCCTGCCGGAAAGGTTATAGGCTTTTTGAGGGTCTGCGTAAGAATGTAGCCATTTCCACATATTAGTTAGTACTCACTCTTAATGAGGCACCAATTGCAAAAGGTGCCAATATTAACGAACCGACCAGCATAGCGCCTATGATAGCGAGATGGCCGCTGTAGGGTAGATTTAGGCCAGCGGCATCGATAGCGCTGGTTGCAAAAATTAGTACAGGTATGTAAAGCGGTAGGATCAACAGGCTCAGCAGCACGCCACCCTTACGCAGGCCGACGGTAAGCGCGACACCAATTGCACCCAACAAGCTGAGTACGGGCGTGCCCAGTGCCAGGGTCGCCATCAGTGCGCCATAGCTGTTGGCTTCGAGATGCAGCAGCACGGCCAGTAGCGGGGCAACCAATATCAGTGGTACGCCGGTCAATATCCAGTGGGCCAGCACTTTTGCCAATACCATGAGTGACAATGGCTGTGGGCTAAGCAGCATCTGCTCCAGGCTACCGTCGACGAAGTCTGCCTTAAACAGGCGTTCGAGCGACAGCATAGATGCCAGCAGGGCGGCTACCCAGATGATCCCCGGTGCTACGCGAGTCAGTACCTGCGGCTCGGGGCCAATGCCCAGTGGGAAGAGGGTGACCACCAGGATAAAAAACAGTAAGGGATTGAAGATGTCACCCTTGTGACGAATCGCTATCTTAAGATCGCGTCTAAGCAGGGTGAAAAACGCTTGGGTGAAACTGATACCTTTATTCATTCACTGCACCTTTAAATAAAGCGGTAATCGAGGCGAATCTTACGGAGAATATCGTCACCGATAATGCTCATGTCCTGGTGGGTGGTCATGATGACACAACCGCCGCTTTGAGCATGTTGTAAAAACAGGTGTTCCAATTCTTCGACGCCTTTCTTATCGATTGCAGTAAATGGTTCGTCCAGTAACCAGACCTTACAGTTGGTATGCCAGAGTCGGGCTAGGGCGGTACGACGATGTTGACCCGCCGACAGGTGGCCGGCCAAAGCCTCTTCGAAGCCAGACAGGTTTACCTTTGCGAGGATCTGGTTGGTTTCGAAATCATCATACCCGCTGATTCTTAAATTGAAGTTAAGATTCTCTTCTGCGGTTAACTCGCTTTTTACACCTGCAAGGTGGCCCAGATACAAAAGATCGTCATTGTATTCGTCGCGGCAGCGGGTAATGTCAGTACCCTTGTATTTGGCTTCGCCCGCATAGGGACGCGACAGACCGGCGAGGATCCTCAGTAGGCTGGTTTTACCCGCGCCATTAGGGCCTTCGATTTGAACGATCTCACCCGCTTGGATATCAAAGCTCAGCTCGTCGAAGAGAATTCGCTCTTCGCGGATACAAGTCAAGTTATCGGCTGATACCAGTGTTGTTGCTGTTTTTTCTTCTACCACTGAACCCTCTATCTCAAGCCTGATGTAAACATAAGCGATATTAACATAATCCCCTTGAGGGGTTTAGTCTTGCTATCTGATTAGTGTCAGCAATTTGATATGCTTCCAAAAAGTAAAACCTTTTCGTCATTGAGATTGAACTTTTTCAACAATTGCTAATGTATCAGGTAACTCGGGCACCTATAACATGTTGAACCATCAAATTCTGATATTAATCACAAAAAGGTGAGATTTGTTGAAGTTTGATGTATCCTAGGGCCGCTATAGAATAAGTCTGCCCCAGTTTAGGGTGGCATAGAGCTCTGTTAATATTTGCATTAGGAACATTGAACATGAAAAAACTGTTAGCATTGTCTGCAGTGGCTGCATTGACCTTGTCTGCAAACACTTTTGCACAAGAAGGTGAAGCTGTATATAACAAGGCATGCCATGTATGCCACAGTATGGGTGTCGCCGGTGCCCCTAAAGCTCATGATGCAGCTGCATGGGAGCCTCGTTTAGCGAAAGGCCTAGACGCACTACTAGGTAGTGTTAAGACTGGTCTGAACGCTATGCCACCAGGTGGTATGTGCACAGATTGTACCGACGAAGATTACAAGAACGCTATCGAGTTCATGTCTAAGTAATTTGACTTCGTTGAAAAAAGCCGACCTTATGGTCGGTTTTTTTATGCCTGTCGCTAAGTAGTTTTTAATAAAGAGGCTCTCGGAAGAAACTCTTGCGATCAAGTATAGGTGAGCAATAAAAAAGCCGGCTAATGCCGGCTTTTCTGTTCGATACGAAATCAGGTTTAATGAATCGGTATTATTGGACCGAGATTACTGAACCAGAGTATCAATCACTAGCTTAGCGGTTGAGCCCACATCCATGGTTTCCAGACGGCCCTGTAGATCGCCAGGCTGCGCCTTAACCGAACCATGCTTAGAGAGCACGGCGATCACTTCAACTTGTTTGGCATCGCTCAGCTTGATATCGCCGCCCATGCCAGTGCTGTCATCTAAGGTGATAGAGACAGGCAGAGATTTCGCCGATACCTTAGTTGCCGCTAGGGGGACCTTAGGGCCTTGAGTGTTGCGGGCAAAGATAAACAGCATATCGCTACCGCTGACATTCTCTGCCAGCTCAGGTGCGATAGACACATCTATGGTCACTGTCTTACCGGTAGTGGCCTTAGCCTGCTGATGAGTCGCGTCGTTAGGCATCTCGCCAGTTTCGGCTTGCATTCTCATCTTGGCGCTCTCGATGGCATTGATGATGGCGCTACGGTCCACATCGCTTCTGTCGCTATCGAGAATGATCTGCCAGGCATCGATCGCCTTCTTATATTGTGCGCTGAAGAAGGCATCCATACCGACAAGCAGCAGGGTTGAAGGATCTTCAGGATCTAATGCCAATGATTGGTCGATAATGGCCTGTACCGCAGGGGTGATTCTTTGATTGGCCTTGTAGTACATTGCTGTCGCCTTAGGACCAAGCAGCTCGGCATGGGTACCCACTAGCTCCATCGCCTTGTCGAATGCTTTTACCGCATCGTCATAACGGTTGGCGCTGATGTAGGCATGGCCAAGGCTAAACAGCAGCTGGCTGTTTTCCGGCTCGGCTTGCAGCTGTGATTCCATCATCTGAATGCGCTGGGTCATGATCTGAGCGGCATCCATTCCTGCGTGTGGATTGTCGGGAACCGCCTTGTCCAGGTTGGCATAGGCACCTAGGTTGGCATAGAAGTAGCCAGAAACACCTAATACCACCACAGACATCAGGGTTGGCCAGAGTAGGCTCTTAGGCTTGATCTGACCGACCAGAGATTCATCTTCGCCTTGCTTCATGTCCTGTAGCAGGCTGATCTCGAGTTCTTTCTTTAGCGCGTTAAACTCATCTTGATCCAGCAGCTCATCCTCAAGTTCCTTCTCTAGGGTCGCTAGGCGATTGTTAAAAAGTTCGAGGTTGGTGGCCTTACGCACACCGGCTTCTTCGGCCTGCAGCATCTTTTGCTGGCGGAAGTGTGGAAACCAAATCAGCACAAGGCTGACTAATACAAAAAGCGCAATAAAAATCCAGAGTGTGGTCATTATTTCTTTTTCACATTAGTTGCAGGAATGCGGGAATGCCGCGCGATATAGGGATCAGATTATACGGAAAGATTATTCATTGAACAGTAATATAAGGGTTTCCAGTCGTTAAATACTGATACTTTTGCACTGGTTCACAGTTCGATTCTATTTTCAAAAATTGGCTGAAACTTAAGTTTCAAACAAGGGTCAGAGCATAAAATCTGCCAGTTTATAACAATTGTAACCCTGCGTTTCTGTTCGCAAGAATGAGACAGGTCACCCAGAATTGTGCGAAAGAGGCAGACAGATACAATAGCAAATACTAAAATGACTCAAATTTTGTACCTTGAGTAGTGTGAATTGCAAACTCTGGTGAATTAGGTGAAGCTAATGCTTCAACTGGTTCTCATATAGGACTGAGGAAACCCCATGATCCCTGAATTAGGACACTTTTCGTTGATAATAGGATTGGCATTCGCCTTTCTATTGGCCAGCGTCCCCTTAATCGGTGTTGCTCGCAAAGATCAATATCTGGTGCGTTATGCCTGGCCGTTGAGTTACGGCATGTTTTTCTTTATCGCTCTCTCCGTGATCGTCCTGGGTTATAGCTTTGCCGTCGACGATTTCTCTGTAGCCTATGTTGCACACCACTCAAACTCTCAGCTGCCGATCTTCTTCAAGATCGCCGCGGTATGGGGTGGTCATGAAGGTTCATTACTCTTCTGGGTGTTTGCCCTGTCTGTCTGGACGGCATCGGTTGCCTTCTTCAGTAAGGGGTTAGAAGAGGTCTTCACCGCTCGCGTACTCGCCATTCTGGCGATGATAGTGATCGGCTTCTGTCTCTTCATGCTGCTGACTTCGAGCCCATTTGAGCGCCTGTTCCCGATTCCTATGGAGGGACGCGACCTTAACCCTATGCTGCAGGACGTGGGACTCATCTTCCACCCACCAATGCTGTACCTGGGCTATGTTGGTTTCTCGGTGAGCTTTGCCTTCGCCATCGCCGCGCTCATGGGCGGACGTCTCGATTCTGCCTGGGCACGTTGGAGCCGTCCTTGGACCCTAGCTGCGTGGATCTTCCTGACCGGCGGTATCTCGCTCGGTTCTTGGTGGGCATATTACGAGTTAGGCTGGGGCGGCTGGTGGTTCTGGGATCCGGTCGAGAACGCCTCATTCATGCCTTGGCTGATCGGTACCGCACTGCTGCACTCAGTGATCGTGACCGAGAAGCGTGCAACCTTCCGTAACTGGACGGTACTGCTTTCTATCTTCGCATTCTCTCTGAGTCTGCTTGGCACCTTCATCGTGCGTTCAGGCGTACTGACCTCGGTGCACTCATTCGCGGCGGATCCTAGCCGTGGTATGTTCATCCTCTTGCTGCTGGGTCTCGCCATCGGCGGCTCACTGACGCTGTTTGCATTCCGCGCAAGCGACATGAAGAGCCCCGCGCGTTTCGAGCTGATGTCGAAAGAAACCATGCTGCTGGTGGGTAACATCCTGCTTACCGTAGCTTGTGGTACCGTGCTGCTGGGCACACTCTACCCACTGCTGATCGATGCCCTGAACATGGGTAAGATCTCTGTAGGCCCACCATACTTCAACGCGGTATTCGTGCCGATCGCACTCGTACTGTTTGCCTTCATGGGTATTGGCCCTAGCATCCGCTGGAAGCGCGCCAAGGCCGGTGAACTCAAGGCCAAGCTAATGGTGCCCGCCATCGTCTCTGCCGTTATCGGTGTGGCGACGCCTTTCCTGGTGGACGGCAAGTTTAATGCTTGGGTGATGTTCGGTATTGGCCTGGCCGCTTGGGTAACAGTTGCTACGCTGCGCGCCGCCTACGACATCATGCAGTCTAAAGATGGTCTCAGCCTGGCGCGTATGGGGCGCAGCCAGCTGGGTATGATCATCGCTCACTTAGGTATCGCGGTTTCTGTGGTCGGCGCCACCATGGTGTCTAACTACTCGATCGAGAAGAGTGTTCGCATGGGCCCTGGTATCACCCAGGAGCTGGCGGGCTATAGCTTCCACTACATCGAGACCAAAAATGTTGTCGGTCCTAACTATACCGCCCAGCAGGGTCAGGTCGAAGTGACCAAAGACGGTGAGTTCATTACTCTGCTTAAGCCAGATCGTCGTCAGTACAACGTACGTACCATGGATATGACAGAGGCGGGCATCGATTGGGGACTGTTCCGCGATCTCTATATCACCATGGGCGATCCGATCAGCCGTACAGAGTTTGCCGTGCGTCTGAACTACAAGCCATTCGTGCGCTGGTTATGGTTCGGTAGCATCTTCATGATGGTAGGCGGTCTGTTCGCCGCGTCTGATAAGCGTTACCGCAGAGCCAAGGCGACCGAAACTGCCGGCGAAAAAGCCAAACAAGCAAAATTAGCAACCGCATAACTTGAATTGGGGCAAGTATGAAGAAAAGGCTAGTATTATTTATTCCTTTGATTCTGTTTTTGGTGATGGGAGTGTTCCTCTATAAGGGACTCTTCCTGAATCCGCAGCAGCTGGATTCTGCATTAGAAGGAAAGCCGGTGCCGGCTTTCCAACTGCAAAAGCTTGAAGATGCCAATGAGATCATTACCAATGACAGCATCAAGGGTCAGGTCTCATTGCTGAACGTGTGGGCCACCTGGTGTCCTTCATGTAAGTATGAGCATCCTTACCTGATGCGATTGGCAAGACAGAACATCTTGCCTATCTATGGCATCAACTATCGCGACGAGCGTGCTATGGCGATCCGTGAGCTGAGCCGCGAGGGCGATCCTTACACCAAGAATATCTTTGACCATGACGGACGTTTAGGTCTGGATCTTGGAGTTTACGGTGCGCCCGAGAGCTATCTGGTGGATCACAACGGTATCATCCGCTTCCGTTATGCCGGTCCTATCGATATGCGTGTCTGGAATGAGACACTCTATCCCATGATTCAAGAGTTACAGGCACAGGCTAAAGCTGAGGGAGCATCTTAATGAAGACCTTAGTCGGGTTTATCACCGCAATACTGTTATCTTTCTCGCTGGTGGGCGCCGCGATGGCGACCCCAGTGGATACCTATGAGTTTAAGTCGGTAGATAACCAGAAACGAGCCCTCGAACTGGCTCACTCGCTGCGTTGTCCTCAGTGTCAAAACCAGAACCTGATCGATTCCAATTCACCTGTGGCGCAAGATCTGCGACTCGAAGTTTATCAAATGGTCGATGCCGGTAAGGGCGACGAAGAGATTATCGAGTTCATGACTAGCCGTTACGGTGAGTTCGTCCTCTATAAGCCACGCATGGAAGCCAAGACTTACATCCTATGGCTAGGGCCAATCGTGCTATTGCTGGTGGGTTTAGTGATCGGCTTTATCTTCGTTAGACAGCAGCGTATCAGCAATGCCGTCGAACAGGAGATCAGCGCCGAGGAGCAAGCCGAGTTGGATAGACTGCTCAAGCGAGACGATAAATGAACTCAAAGTTAGTCACGGCGCTGCTGTCGGCGGCTCTCGCCTTAGGCGGATATGTCGCTAGCGTGCAAGCCTATCCCGGCATGCAGAAGAAGCAAGGCGGTGAGGTGCTGTCGAGTGTCGATCTGATCAACGTGTTGCCAAAAGCCTATCCCATAGATCCTGTGCCCTTTAAGGATGCCCAGGGGAAGGCGATTGACTTCAGTCAGTATCGCGGCCAGGTAGTGATGGTCAACATGTGGGCTACCTGGTGTCCGCCCTGCGTGCGTGAGCTGCCAGCCATAGATCGCTTCAAAGGCAAATTCGATCCTAAACAGTTTCGTGTCCTGCCGATATCGATCGATATGAATGGCAAGGAGAAGGTCGAACCCTTCCTGGCCTCTCTGGGGATGGATAAGTTCGAGACCTATTATGATCCACAGCAGCAGCTGGGTCAGGTCTTCCCCCTAGATACGATTCCGGCGACCTTTATTCTCAATCAGCAGGGCGAATTGATCGCTTTCGTCAGAACATTTGTCGACTGGGATGATGAGAAAGCGGTGAAATTGATCGAGAGCTTTATCGCGTCAGAGACTCAAAAACAGTAAAACACGGCAATTTTGGCCGTAAATCATACGAAAAAGATCGCAATTGCCTAAAAGATCGGCATGCGATCTTTTTTTTGAAAAAAGCCCTTGCGCAAAAGATTTGGCTCCCTATAATGCGCTCCCACTGACACGGCAAACGGTGCTACTTACCAAGTGAGTAGGTAACGAATGTCGAGTCAAGGCGATAAGCGGTTCGAGTTTTTAAGCCGGTAGTTACAACGCGAAAGCACAGTAATTAACCACTTAAAAATCTTTTGAAAAAAGCGCTTGACGCCGACAGGGAGAAGCGTAGAATACGCAGCCCTAGCCCGCTGAACTCCAGTATGAGGCGAACGTTCTTTAACAAGATAAAACAAGAAATCTGTGTGGACACTCACAGGTATTGAGTTAATCGAAAACGATTTAAATCTCAATGTAACGATGAGAGTCCATAGCAATATGTACAAACATATAAATGATTCTTCCGAGTCATTTATGTGAATCAGAATTCATTGAGTCGCTTCCTTTTGAATAAAGAGTGGAGCAAAAAAACTTTTAATTGAAGAGTTTGATCATGGCTCAGATTGAACGCTGGCGGCAGGCCTAACACATGCAAGTCGAGCGGTAACAGAAAGTAGCTTGCTACTTTGCTGACGAGCGGCGGACGGGTGAGTAATGCCTAGGGAACTGCCCAGTCGAGGGGGATAACAGTTGGAAACGACTGCTAATACCGCATACGCCCTACGGGGGAAAAGAGGGGATCTTCGGACCTTCTGCGATTGGATGTACCTAGGTGGGATTAGCTAGTAGGTGAGGTAATGGCTCACCTAGGCGACGATCCCTAGCTGTTCTGAGAGGATGATCAGCCACACTGGGACTGAGACACGGCCCAGACTCCTACGGGAGGCAGCAGTGGGGAATATTGCACAATGGGCGCAAGCCTGATGCAGCCATGCCGCGTGTGTGAAGAAGGCCTTCGGGTTGTAAAGCACTTTCAGCGAGGAGGAAAGGTTAACGGTTAATACCCGTTAGCTGTGACGTTACTCGCAGAAGAAGCACCGGCTAACTTCGTGCCAGCAGCCGCGGTAATACGAGGGGTGCAAGCGTTAATCGGAATTACTGGGCGTAAAGCGTACGCAGGCGGTTGATTAAGCGAGATGTGAAAGCCCCGGGCTTAACCTGGGAACTGCATTTCGAACTGGTCAACTAGAGTCTTGTAGAGGGGGGTAGAATTTCAGGTGTAGCGGTGAAATGCGTAGAGATCTGAAGGAATACCGGTGGCGAAGGCGGCCCCCTGGACAAAGACTGACGCTCAGGTACGAAAGCGTGGGGAGCAAACAGGATTAGATACCCTGGTAGTCCACGCCGTAAACGATGTCTACTCGGAATTTGGTGTCTTGAACACTGGGTTCTCAAGCTAACGCATTAAGTAGACCGCCTGGGGAGTACGGCCGCAAGGTTAAAACTCAAATGAATTGACGGGGGCCCGCACAAGCGGTGGAGCATGTGGTTTAATTCGATGCAACGCGAAGAACCTTACCTACTCTTGACATCCAGAGAACTTTTCAGAGATGAATTGGTGCCTTCGGGAACTCTGAGACAGGTGCTGCATGGCTGTCGTCAGCTCGTGTTGTGAAATGTTGGGTTAAGTCCCGCAACGAGCGCAACCCTTATCCTTACTTGCCAGCGGGTAATGCCGGGAACTTTAGGGAGACTGCCGGTGATAAACCGGAGGAAGGTGGGGACGACGTCAAGTCATCATGGCCCTTACGAGTAGGGCTACACACGTGCTACAATGGTCGGTACAGAGGGTTGCGAAGCCGCGAGGTGGAGCTAATCTCACAAAGCCGGTCGTAGTCCGGATTGGAGTCTGCAACTCGACTCCATGAAGTCGGAATCGCTAGTAATCGTGGATCAGAATGCCACGGTGAATACGTTCCCGGGCCTTGTACACACCGCCCGTCACACCATGGGAGTGGGCTGCACCAGAAGTAGATAGCTTAACCTTCGGGAGGGCGTTTACCACGGTGTGGTTCATGACTGGGGTGAAGTCGTAACAAGGTAGCCCTAGGGGAACCTGGGGCTGGATCACCTCCTTACCTATACGATTGACTGATATTTGTTGAGTGTTCACACAGATAACTTGTTCTTGTTAGAGCGAGTGGCACGTCCGAGCGGCGATGCTTGTTCTTTAAAAATTTGGAAAGCTGATAGTAATAACCGAAAGGTTATTGCGAAAAATAATTGAGTTCTCAAAACACACTTTAATCAAGTGACTTGAGTATTCTTTTGGCGAAAGTAGAAACCGTTAGTTGCGATGCAGCTCAGATGAAACTCATTTGGGTTGTATGGTTAAGTGACTAAGCGTATACGGTGGATGCCTTGGCAGTCAGAGGCGATGAAGGACGTAGTAACTTGCGAAAAGCGTTGGCGAGCTAGTAACAAGCATTTGAGCTAACGATGTCCGAATGGGGAAACCCGGCACCATAAGGTGTCATCACTAAGTGAATACATAGCTTAGTGAGGCGAACGAGGGGAACTGAAACATCTAAGTACCCTTAGGAAAAGAAATCAACCGAGATTCCCCTAGTAGCGGCGAGCGAACGGGGATTAGCCCTTAAGCCTAGAGGGTGTTAGTGGAATGTGTTGGAAAGCACAGCGATACAGGGTGATAGCCCCGTACATGAAAACTAACTTTAGGTGAAAACGAGTAGGACGGGACACGTGATATCTTGTTCGAATATGGGGGGACCATCCTCCAAGGCTAAATACTCCTGACTGACCGATAGTGAACCAGTACCGTGAGGGAAAGGCGAAAAGAACCCCTGTGAGGGGAGTGAAATAGAACCTGAAACCGTATACGTACAAGCAGTGGGAGCGGTTCTTGAGACCGTGACTGCGTACCTTTTGTATAATGGGTCAGCGACTTACATTTTGTAGCGAGGTTAAGCGAATAGCGGAGCCGTAGGGAAACCGAGTGTTAACTGCGCGTTTAGTTGCAAGGTGTAGACCCGAAACCCGGTGATCTAGCCATGGGCAGGTTGAAGGTTGAGTAACATCAACTGGAGGACCGAACACACGTATGTTGAAAAATGCGGTGATGACTTGTGGCTGGGGGTGAAAGGCCAATCAAACCGGGAGATATCTGGTTCTCCTCGAAAGCTATTTAGGTAGCGCCTCGAGCGAATACCATTGGGGGTAGAGCACTGTTAAGGCTAGGGGGTCATCCCGACTTACCAACCCTTTGCAAACTCCGAATACCAATGAGTACTACTCGGGAGACACACGGCGGGTGCTAACGTCCGTCGTGAAAAGGGAAACAACCCAGACCATCAGCTAAGGTCCCAAAGTTATTGCTAAGTGGGAAACGATGTGGGAAGGCTTAGACAGCTAGGATGTTGGCTTAGAAGCAGCCATCATTTAAAGAAAGCGTAATAGCTCACTAGTCGAGTCGGCCTGCGCGGAAGATATAACGGGGCTAAGCAATACACCGAAGCTATGGGTACTAGCGCTTGCGCTGGTGCGGTAGAGGAGCGTTCTGTAAGCCGTTGAAGGTGAAGGGGTAACCCACGCTGGAGGTATCAGAAGTGCGAATGCTGACATGAGTAACGATAAAGGGGGTGAAAAACCTCCTCGCCGAAAGACCAAGGGTTCCTGTCCAACGTTAATCGGGGCAGGGTGAGTCGACCCCTAAGGCGAGGCCGAAAGGCGTAGTCGATGGGAAACGGGTTAATATTCCCGTACTTCTGCTAACTGCGATGGAGAGACGGAGAAGGCTAGGCTAGCGCGGCGTTGGTTGTCCGCGTTTAAGGCTGTAGGTAGGGTACTTAGGCAAATCCGGGTACCTAATACTGAGAGTTGATGACGAGTCACTACGGTGATGAAGTAGTTGATGCCATGCTTCCAGGAAAATCTTCTAAGCTTCAGGTTAGTAGGAATCGTACCCCAAACCGACACAGGTGGTCGGGTAGAGAATACCAAGGCGCTTGAGAGAACTCGGCTGAAGGAACTAGGCAAAATGGTACCGTAACTTCGGGAGAAGGTACGCTCCTGTTGGTGATGAGACTTGCTCTCTAAGCTGACGGGAGTCGCAGATACCAGGTGGCTGCAACTGTTTATCAAAAACACAGCACTGTGCAAAATCGCAAGATGACGTATACGGTGTGACGCCTGCCCGGTGCCGGAAGGTTAATTGATTGGGTTATCTTCGGAGAAGCTCATGATCGAAGCCCCGGTAAACGGCGGCCGTAACTATAACGGTCCTAAGGTAGCGAAATTCCTTGTCGGGTAAGTTCCGACCTGCACGAATGGCGTAATGATGGCCACGCTGTCTCCAGCCGAGACTCAGTGAAGTTGAAATTGCGGTGAAGATGCCGTATACCCGCGGCTAGACGGAAAGACCCCGTGAACCTTTACTATAGCTTGGCACTGAACATTGACCCTACATGTGTAGGATAGGTGGGAGACTTTGAAGCGGGAACGCCAGTTCTCGTGGAGTCATCCTTGAAATACCACCCTTGTAGTGTTGATGTTCTAACTCTGGCCCCTGAATCGGGGTTGAGGACAGTGCCTGGTGGGTAGTTTGACTGGGGCGGTCTCCTCCCAAAGAGTAACGGAGGAGCACGAAGGTTGGCTAAGTACGGTCGGACATCGTACGGTTAGTGCAATGGCATAAGCCAGCTTAACTGCGAGACATACACGTCGAGCAGGTGCGAAAGCAGGTCATAGTGATCCGGTGGTTCTGAATGGAAGGGCCATCGCTCAACGGATAAAAGGTACTCCGGGGATAACAGGCTGATACCGCCCAAGAGTTCATATCGACGGCGGTGTTTGGCACCTCGATGTCGGCTCATCACATCCTGGGGCTGAAGTCGGTCCCAAGGGTATGGCTGTTCGCCATTTAAAGTGGTACGCGAGCTGGGTTCAGAACGTCGTGAGACAGTTCGGTCCCTATCTGCCGTGGGCGTTGGATGATTGAAGGGAGCTGCTCCTAGTACGAGAGGACCGGAGTGGACGAACCGCTGGTGTTCGGGTTGTCATGCCAATGGCATTGCCCGGTAGCTACGTTCGGAATCGATAACCGCTGAAAGCATCTAAGCGGGAAGCGAGCCCTAAGATGAGTCATCCCTAGACCTTTAAGGTCTCTAAAGAGCCGTCCGAGACTAGGACGTTGATAGGCAGGGTGTGTAAGCGTTGTGAGGCGTTGAGCTAACCTGTACTAATGACTCGTGAGGCTTAACCATACAACCCAAAAGGGTTTCGTACGATGGTTTTACGTAATCAAAAGAATACTAAGTACTTGATTGAAGTGCGAACTCAGATTGACTCTTAGATAAGAGTGCAGCTTTCCGAATTTCCAATTTTGTCTGGAAACCATAGCATTGTGGTCCCACCTGATCCCATCCCGAACTCAGAAGTGAAACGCAATCGCGCCGATGGTAGTGTGGGGTCTCCCCATGTGAGAGTAGGTCATTTCCAGGCGCCTAATTTAGTATCCCGCGTAAGCGTTTTACTAAAGGAGCGGTAGTTCAGTTGGTTAGAATACCGGCCTGTCACGCCGGGGGTCGCGGGTTCGAGTCCCGTCCGCTCCGCCAACATTAAGATGAAAGCCCTAGCAGCAATGCTAGGGCTTTTTTCGTTGCGTGCAAAAAGCCTGTGGTGGAGAGCAGAATTCCAGATAATCTACAGCATTCACTCCTTCCATGGAGTTTTTAGGCTCTGTCTCAATAGAAAGCGAGAGTGCGGGTTTGAATTCCGTCCTCCCCAGCTCGTTTCACTTCGCGCGCATGAGCCCATCGCTTTGCGATATGTGCCCACCAACATTAAGACGAAAGCCCTAGCAGCAATGCTAGGGCTTTTTTCGTTTCTGGCTTTTCAAAATGCTCATGCACTAAGCCATAGGAATACAGTCTCTCATCGCCTATCTGCATTTCTCGCTTGTGATGGTGGCCGAGATCGCTGGTCCACCGCTGCCATCTGCCTTTTGTGGCGTGTATAGATATTTGAGCTCGTCGAAGTTAAGGGTGATGTTCTCGGTGAGACGATCTTCGCCGCCAGAGCCGCCGGTAGACAGGCTGGAGACCCATACGTCACGTAATTCGATCACTATATACTCCAGGGGCGTTCCACCCGCCTTGCGCACCGTCAGTGTCGCTCTAGGGTATTGCATGTGGCTCATCTGGTTCATGAGAAGCTGGGGTGAGGCGCTATCCACATACTTGGTCACACTGATATCTTGAATGCAGGTGCGTCGCATATCGCTGCTTGCTCCCCAAGACCAGGCGAGTACATCGATCTCGTTGCGATGCTGTGCGTCCAGGCTCTCGCCATCGACGCCATCTATCTTGAGAAACATATCCGTAGCCGCGTTCAGCGACAAGGAGCTGAGCGCTAATAGGCCCATGGCTGCGAGTTTATACATAATCATTCTACCTATTGCCGAGTTGGGTTAATTGTTTATTGAGTCTAGTTTGCATTTAGAAATGGGTTCGTTTTTGCTTAGAACTAAAGAATCTGTAAACACCGCATAACGCTCAATAGCACGAATATCGAGCGAGCCGCCAGATTGTCTATTGCTATTCCACGCGGCCTTACCTACCTTATGGCCAAGTGAAATGGCTTAGTTTCAAGGGATGGATATGAAAATAGAAATGATCTGCACCGGTGAAGAGGTGTTATCCGGACAGATAGTCGATACCAATGCGGCTTGGGCGGCAAATGCCTTGATGGACCATGGCATAGAGATGCAGCAGCGGATCACGGTAGGCGATAGATTGGACGATCTGGTCGAGGTGTTTCGTCAGCGTAGCGAGCACGCCGATGTCATCCTGGTCAATGGCGGACTCGGACCGACCAGCGATGATATGTCTTCCGAGGCGATGGCCATTGCCAAGGGCGAGCCTCTGGTCGAGTGCACCCTGTGGCGGGAGCGTATTCAAGAGTGGTTTACCCGTAACGGTCGACACATGCCAGAGAGCAATCTCAAACAGGCGATGTTACCTGCGTCGGCCATCATGGTGGACAATCCTGTGGGCACGGCCTGCGGCTTTCGAGTAAAGCTCAATCGTGCCTGGCTCTTCTTTACTCCCGGTGTGCCTTTCGAGTTTAAGAAGATGGTGACCGAGCAGTTCATTCCTTTTGTGGAGCAGATCGCCGATAGCCATGTCGAAGTCGAGGTGCAGAAGCTGCTGACCATAGGTCAGGGGGAATCGGCACTGGCCGATAAGCTAGAGGGTATGCCTTTACCGGATGGCATGACCCTGGGCTATCGCTCCTTCATGCCCTATATCGAGATCAAGTTGTTTGCCCGAGGGGAAGCAGCCATTGGCGAATTAGACAGGGTGAAGGGCGAGGTGCTCGTTCGTCTAGGTGATGCGGTCGTCGGCCACAACGTTACCTCACTGGCACAGGTGATCCACAACGGGCTGCTGGCTTCGGGTAAGCGTTTGAGTATTGCCGAGTCCTGTACCGGCGGAATGATCGCCAACAACCTGGTGGCCTTTGCCGGCAGCTCCAATTACTTGGACCAGGGGCTGGTGACCTATAGCAACGAGTCTAAGGTGCGCGTGTTAGGGGTTAAACCTGCGACTCTGGATGACCATGGGGCGGTCTCTATCGCCACGGTTGAGGAGATGGCCAAGGGAGCAAGAAGCCTGCTGGACAGCGACTATGCGCTGGCGACTAGTGGCATTGCCGGGCCCGATGGTGGCAGCGAGGCAAAGCCGGTTGGCACTGTGGCTATCGCCTTGGCAACTCGGCAAGGTGTCTATAGCCAGGTGCTTAAGTTCCCGGCGCGTTCCCGCGAGCTGGTAAGGCAGCTGAGCACGGCTGTTGCCTTGGATATGCTAAGGCGTGAGCTGCAGGAGTCGCCCGTTCTGGTGGACTATTCCTCTTATCCGCGATTTGCAAGATAGACTATATAAGGCGCCAAGCATAATGGCGCCTTAAATAGAGTTGATTATGTGGTGAGGTTAATCTTTAAAGATAAGGTTAATCTTGCCCGGAACGACCTGGATACGATTGGTCATCTCGGCGACAAGCGCCTGATTACCCTCTTGGGTATCGAGCACATACACGGGCTGGGTCTCGAGGAAGTGGGTCATGAATCCCATGATATGAGGACTCACCTGGCCTATGGCCTGCTCGAGATCCTTTGGATCAGATCTCAGGCTGACCAGGGTAAGGTCCTTAAGATAGAGACTATGCTGGTCGGCATCATACCAAGGCTTGGCTTCGAACTCTGCCGTCATGGTGGCATTGAGCGGCATCAGCGGGTTGGCCACCTTGATCAGACTGTTAGCCGTGATCGCCATGGTGTCGGCCTTGTGGCCAAGCTTAACCTTCACATCATTGATCTTCATCTCTATGCCAAAGAAGCGATTACCCTCCTTGACCTCGAAATGCATCTCGTCGTTCAGGTAGTTGGTGAGCTGGCGCTCGCTGATGCTGTATTGACTGACACATGCAGTCAAACTCAGCATCAGCAGGCCTATTAGGGCTAAGCTTCTCATTAACCCGTGTTTCTCATGCCCGCCGCCACACCGGCGATGGTGAGCATCAATGCCAGCTCGACATTGCTTGATCCTGCCTGCTCCTTACGGGTACGCGCCAGGAGTTCGGCCTGGAGAAAGTTGAGCGGGTCGATATAGGGATTACGTAGCTCTACCGACTCACGATTCCATGGAGTATGCGACATTAGGGCGTCGGACTGGGTTAGCTCCAAGACCACCTTGATCCCTGTCGCCATACGGCTACGTAGGGCTTCGCCGAGATGATGTAGCTCTTGCGGCACCAGGCAGGTCTCATAGTACTTAGCCAGGTTAGGTTCGGCCTTGGCATAGACCATCTCGAGCATGGAGATGCGTGTCTCGAAGAAGGGCCATTGCTGTTCCATCTCCCTTAACAGGGCGAGTTCGCCACGGTCGGCAGCCTGTTGCAGCGCCTCGCCGGCGCCTAGCCAGGCGGGGAGCATCAAGCGGTTTTGCGACCAGGCGAAGATCCAGGGGATCGCACGCAGGCTCTCGATACCACCATCCACCCGACGTTTCGCGGGGCGGCTACCTAGCGGTAGCTTACCGAGCTCGACTTCAGGGGTTGCCGCGCGGAAGTAGGCGACAAAATCTGGCTCCTCACGCACTATGGCGCGATAGGCGGTGACCGAGTCACTGGCGAGTCGCTCCATCGCCTCGCGCCACTCTGGCTTAGGTTCTGGCGGCGGCAACAGGGTAGCCTCCATCACGGCCGAGGTATATAGCGCCAGGCTCTGCACCGCCAGCTTAGGCAGGCCGAACTTGAAGCGGATCATCTCGCCTTGCTCGGTCACCCTGATGCGGCCATCTACCGAGCCGGGTGGCTGCGACAGGATCGCCTTGTGAGCTGGTCCGCCGCCACGGCCTATGGTGCCGCCACGACCGTGGAACAGGGTGAGCTTGATGTCTGCCTGGTTACAGACCTTAACCAGTTTTTCCTGCGCACTGTATTGTGCCCAGGCGGCCGCCATCACGCCGGCATCTTTGGCCGAGTCTGAGTAGCCTATCATCACCTCCTGGCTGCCCTTGCAGTAGCCACGGTACCAGTCGATGGCAAACAGCGCCGAGATACAGCTGGCGGCGTTGTTGAGATCTTCTAAGGTCTCGAATAGTGGCACAACCCGCATCGGATGCTGACATCCTGCCTCTTTCAATAGCAGGAGCACAGTCAACACGTCCGACGGTTGACTGGCCATAGAGATGACATAGGAGCCCAGGGCCTTAGGCGACTGGCTGGCGATCAATCTGACCGTGCTGATTACCTCGGCAACTTCGGCACTCGGTTCCCAATTATGGGGGATCAGCGGGCGTTTACCGCTCAGTTCCCGCAGCAGGAAGGCCTGTTTCTCATGTTCGTCCCAGTGGTCGAAGTCGCCAAGGCCCAGGTAACGGGTCAGCTCGGCGATAACATCGCTATGGCGCTGGGCATCCTGGCGGATATCCAGGCGCAGCATATGGATGCCGAAGCAGGCCAGACGACGCAGCATATCCAGCAGCAGGCCGTTGGCGATCAGGCTCATACCCGATTCGGTCAGGCTGCGATAGAGCAGGGTCAATGGCTGTTTGAGGTCATCCTCGTGCCAGATAAGGCTATCGAGATCCACCTCGGGTGAATGCCCTTCGAGGCGGGCGTTTAGGTAATCTATGGTGTCGCGTAGCTTCTGCCTTAGCTCCCGCAGCACCACGCGGTAAGGTTCGTGGCTGTTGTCTGTAAGGGCCAGCAGCTCTTCGTTGGCCTCCTCCATCGACAGTTCGTTGACCAGCAAGACCACATCTTTGAGGTAGAGGCGCGCCGCCGTGTGACGGTTGCGATCCAACACTTCTTGAGTGACTTTGGCGGTGACGAAGGGGTTGCCGTCGCGATCACCTCCCATCCAGCTGGAGAAGCGAATTGGCGCTATGTCGCTGGGTAGCTGCTTGCCGGTGCGCTCTTCGACCTGTTCGTTGAGCTGGCGCAGAAAGTCGGGAATGGCTTGCCAGAGTGACGCCTCTATGGTGCTCAGTCCCCAGCGGGCTTCGTCCACCGGCGTTGGGCGCTCGTGACGTATCTCGTTGGTGTGCCAGATCTGGGCGATAAGCTGTCTGAGTCTGAGGTGATTCTGTTTCTTTTCGCGCTCGGTGAGCTGCGGGTTTTCCATGGTGGCGAGACAATCGACCACGGCGGAGTATTTCTGGATCAGGGTGCGACGCGAGATCTCTGTTGGATGGGCGGTGAGTACCAGATCGATATCCAGTGTCTGCAGGCACTCGAGCATATTATCTTGGTCGATGCGCCCATTTAGCATGCGCCCCAGGAGTTGATCCACAGGGTCGGGCACGCAGACCAGCTCGTCGCAGTTGCGGCTGATGGTATGGAACTGCTCGGCGATATTGGCCAGGTTGAGAAACTGGTTGAAGGCCTTGGCAAATGGTACCAACTCTTCGTCGGGTAAGGCGGCCAGTAGGGTAAGCATCTGTTCCCTGGCGGTATCGTTGCCTTGGCGTGAGCTCTTGGCCAGGTGTCTGATCTGTTCAATCTTATCTAAAAAGGGCTCGTCCATGTGTGTGCGAATAGTATCGCCTAATATTTGGCCTAATGTGCCCACATTGGATCGCAGCGACGCGTACATATCTGTCATAAATGCTCCATACCCACGAGTTAATCAATCACCATACCTAGGCTATCAGGTTTAGGTCAATACGGCATATCTTCATATCGTATGCTTATGTGTTCTATATCACCTTGCATGAATTTTTTATGGCGCCTTTATGCAGGCGTGGTAAATCAACTGTTTTAGCAGGTCGACGGTTTTGCTGATGTAGGCAGTGTCCAGGTACTCATCTGGTTGATGTGCCTGCTCTATGCTGCCAGGTCCCCAGACCAAGGTTTGACAGCCTAGCTGCTGAATATAGGGGGCCTCGGTGGCATAGTTGACTACCTCGGGGGCCTGATTCGATAGCTGGGCGACCAGCTGTGACCATTGGGCGTCTGCCTGTCCCGCGAAGGGCTGGGAGCCGGGATAGAGCTGGCTTATGCTGATGGCGCCAGGATAGCGGTGACTCAGTTCGGCCAGATATTGGGTCAGTAGTTGCTCCAAGACCTCTAACGGCAGGCCCGGCAGGGGGCGGATATCCAGGTGCAGATCGCAGCAGCCGCAGATGCGGTTGGCGGCGTCGCCGCCGTGAATATGGCCAAAGTTCATGGTGGGATAGGGCACGCTGAAGGCCTCTTCGCGGTAGTGCTCCGCCAGGTGTTGTTTCAGCTTGAGGAGCTGGCCGATCACCTGATGCATGATCTCTATGGCGTTGAGTCCCTTGGCCGGATCCGAAGAGTGACCGCTGCGCCCCGTGATGCGGATGCCCTGGGCCAAGTGTCCCTTATGCATGTAGACAGGCTTTAGACCAGTGGGCTCGCCTATGAGTGCATACTCTGGTGCGATCGCCTTAGATTGGGCGAAAGCCTTGGCGCCATTCATAGTGGTTTCTTCATCGGCGCTGGCGAGTATGTAGAGCGGCCGCACGAAATCTTGGGTCGGCATCTGGCGAACGGCCTCTATGACCAGGGCGAAGAAGCCCTTCATATCGCAGCTACCTAGTCCGTACCAGCGATTATCCTTCTCCGTCAGGGTAAAGGGATCCTGGCTCCAGCGTCCCTCATCGAAAGGAACGGTATCCGTATGTCCCGCCAGCAGCAGTCCACCGCGCCCCTGGCCGATCTTTGCCAGCAGGTTGTGTTTACCTCGTGTGTCGGGGACGGCCTGCATCTGGCAGTCGAAGCCCAGATCGGTGAGCCACTGGCTCAGCAGGGTCACCACGCCTTGGTTGCTCATGTCGAGTTCGGCTTCGAGGGCGCTGATGGACGGCATAGCGATCAGCTCGCGGAAGGATTGCTTGATATCGGGAAAGGTTTTCATCATTTGACTCAATTCACCAATTTTATTTAAAAATATCTATTCAATATTATTGCATAATTAGTTTGTTGTGTTAGTCTATCAAACAGCTAAAACGAGCGCCATTATTAAAGGCTTAACTTAGAGATAAAAAATGAACAATTTCTTCTTACTTTTTGCATATAAGGTTAGCTGTAATCACTTCCTGCGACGATAATCTTGTCATATTGGTATCTATACCAGGGCTTAAGCAGTGCCCCTCTCTTTTTTACCGTTAACACAATATAGAAGTCATAAAGTATGAAAAGCATAGCGATAATTGGCGCCAGTGGTTACACAGGTGCTCAGGTTACTTCACTGATCCAGGCCGATGATCAGCTTAAGATTCAAGGCCTCTATGTTTCTGAAAACAGTTTGGATAAGGGCAAAACTCTGGCTAGCCTGTATCCGGTTTACAGCCATATCGATCTTAGTCTGGCGCCACTGACCGAGCAGGCCAAGCAGACCATAGTCGATGAGGCCGATGCCGTGGTGTTGGCGACCGATCATGGTGTGAGCCTGCACCTGGCGGCTTGGTTCTATCAGGCGGGTCTGGCGGTTTTCGACCTGAGTGGCGCCTACCGTTTTGCCGATAGCGAACAGTATCCCAAATGGTACGGTTTCGAGCATATCTACCCAGAGGTGTTGGCCAAGGCTGTCTATGGTCTGGCGGAGTGGAACGCCGAGGCGATTGCCGCCAGCAAGATGATTGCCGTGCCTGGGTGTTATCCCACGGCTTCATTGACGGCCCTAAAACCCCTGAAAGATCTGATGACAGACAGCCTGCCGGTGATCAACGCCGTCAGCGGTGTGACCGGCGCCGGCAGAAAGGCGCAGCTGCACACCAGCTTCTGCGAGGTGAGCCTGACGCCCTACGGTGTCCTGGGTCATAGACATCAACCCGAGATAGCTACTGAGCTGGGGCAGCAGGTGATCTTCACTCCTCACCTGGGCAACTTTAAGCGTGGCATCCTGGCTACCATTACCGTGCAGATGAAGCCCGGGGTGAGCGAAGCCGATATTGCCAAGGCCTATGAAGTGTATGAGTCGGCACCTCTGGTGAATGTGTACCATAATCAATTTCCTAAGGTTGACGACGTGGTGCATACCCCTAACTGCCTGCTGGGATGGAAGTACGATCCCCTCAATGGCTACTTGGTGGTGGCGAGCGCTATCGACAATCTGATGAAAGGTGCGGCCAGTCAGGCGCATCAATGCATAAAGATTCATTTTAATTATTAATATTGTCACCTGTGAGAGAGAAGTAGCTATGTCGGCAAATAAGAAAACCTTAGTGCTTAAAGTGGGTGGCGCCCTAATGCAGTGTGAGATGGGGCTGGCGCGCCTGATGGCGAGTGCGGCCAACATTATCAAGTCGGGCCAATCTGTCATCTTAGTTCATGGCGGCGGTTGCCTGGTAGACGAGCAGCTCAAGGCCAATGGCATGGAGACGGTCAAGCTGGATGGTTTGCGTGTCACCCCCGAAGAGCAGGTGCCCATTGTGGTGGGTGCGCTGGCGGGGACCTCTAACAAGATCTTGCAGGCCAGTGCCATCAAGGCGGGTATCACGAGTGTGGGCATGAGCCTGTGTGATGGCGCCATAGTCAATGGCAGCATCAAAGATGAGCAGCTCGGTTTCGTGGGTGAAGTGTCGCCCAATGACCCGACTTATCTGAACTTCCTGTTGGCCCAAGGCTGGATGCCGATTGTCAGCTCGATTGCCGTAGATGATGCGGGCAATCTGCTGAACGTCAACGCCGATCAGGCGGCGACCGTGATCGCCAAGCTAGTGGAAGGCCAGTTGGTGCTGTTGTCCGACGTGAGTGGTGTGCTCGACGGTAAGGGACAGCTGATCAAGACCCTGGATAAGGCCCACGCCGATGAGCTAACCAAGTTAGGCGTTATCGAGAAGGGGATGAAGGTCAAGGTCGAGGCGGCACTAGAGGTTGCCCAGTGGATGGGACAACCGGTACAGGTCGCCTCATGGCGCGACGCCGAGCAGTTGAGCGCGCTGGAGAAGGGCGAGTCTATCGGCACACAGGTTATGCCACATTAATTAAACGGAACATGAGAAGAGTATTCATCTAGGAGTAGATATATGAATCACCTACTATCGATAAAAGAGCTTACCCAGCAGCAGCTGATCGACTTACTCGCCCTGGCGAAGACGATCAAGGCCAACCCAGAAGACTATCGCAAGGCACTCGACGGTAAGAGTGTTGTGATGTTATTCGAGAAGCCATCGCTGCGAACTCGCGTAAGCTTCGACATCGGTATCAATAAGTTAGGTGGTCATTGTCTCTACCTGGATCAGCAAAATGGTGCCCTAGGCAAGCGTGAGCCGGTATCCGACTTTGCCGCCAACATCTCTTGTTGGGCCGATGCCATAGTGGCGAGAACCTTCGCCCATTCGACCATAGAGCTGCTCGCCGAGCATGGTACTGTGCCTGTGATCAACGCGCTGTCGGACATGTATCACCCTTGTCAGGGGCTGGCGGACTTTCTGACCCTTGCGGAGCAGTTCGATGATGTCAGCAAGGTAAAGCTGGCCTATGTTGGCGATGGTAACAACGTGACCCACTCGCTCATGTATGGCGCGGCGCTGCTGGGTGCCAAGATGACGGTGATCTGCCCGCAGGGCCACTTCCCCGACGGTAAGGTGGTGCTGGAGGCACAAGCGATTGCCGAGGCCCATGGTGGCGAGTTGGTATTGAGCTCAGATGTCGAGGCGATCGCCGGCCATGATGCCATCTATACTGATACTTGGATCTCCATGGGAGACAAGGCCAGTCTAGATGAGATCAAAGCCAAATTTGCGCCTTATCATGTAGATACCGATATGATGAACAAGGCGGGAGCCAAATTCTTTATGCACTGCCTACCCGCTTACCGTGGTGTCGAGGTAGCTGCCGAGGTGGTCGATGGGGCCGGCTCACTGATCTTGCAACAGGCAGAGAACCGCATGCATGCGCAAAATGCCGTGTTAGTGACCCTACTGAGTTAACGAATCTTCCCAATGGTGATTGGGCCAACGAATTGAGTATTTAGGAAAACGAAATGTCTATCGAAAACAACAAAGCATCGGTGAAAAAAGTGGTACTGGCCTACTCGGGTGGTCTGGATACATCGGCGATCATTCCTTGGCTGAAAGAGACCTATGATAACTGTGAGATCGTTGCCTTCTGCGCCGACGTGGGTCAGGGCGAGGCCGAGCTTGAAGGGCTGCATGAGAAGGCGATCGCCTCGGGTGCGTCTGAGTGCTATATCGTGGATCTGAAAGAGGAGCTGGTGGCCGATTATATCTACCCCACCATAGCGACAGGTGCCATCTACGAAGGCACCTACCTGCTGGGCACCTCTATGGCCAGACCTATCATCGCCAAGGCTCAGGTGGAAGTGGCACGTAAAGTGGGCGCCGATGCCGTATGTCACGGTTGTACCGGCAAGGGTAACGATCAGGTGCGTTTCGAGGGCTGTTTCGCCGCCCTGGCACCGGATCTAACCGTGATCGCCCCTTGGCGTGAATGGAGTATGGTAAGCCGTGAAGATCTGCTGGACTATCTGGCAGAGCGCAACATCAAGACGACCGCCTCGGCGACTAAGATCTATAGCCGTGACGCCAACGCCTGGCACATCTCCCACGAAGGTGGCGAGCTGGAAGATCCGTGGAACGAGCCAAGCAAAGAGGTATGGACCATGACGGTTGCGCCGGAAGACGCGCCCGATGAGCCTGAGTATGTGTCGGTAGAGATGGAAGCGGGTCGTATTACTAAGGTGAATGGCCAGTCATACACGCCTTATGGTGCCCTGATGGCCCTTAATGAGATTGCCGGCGCCCATGGCGTGGGTCGTATCGATATCACCGAAAACCGTCTGGTGGGCATGAAGTCTCGTGGTTGTTACGAAACTCCTGGCGGCACGGTAATGTTTGCCGCGCTCAGAGCGATCGAAGAGCTGGTACTGGACAAGACCAGCCGTGAATGGCGTGAGCAGGTTGGTGCCAAGATGGCGCATCTGGTCTATGACGGTCGTTGGTTTACCCCACTGTGTGAATCGCTGCTGGGCGCCTCTCAGCCACTGGCGAACCTGCTGAACGGTGAAGTGGTGCTGAAGCTCTATAAAGGCCAGGCACAGGCGGTGAAGAAACGTTCTCCTAATAGCCTGTACTCCGAGGAGTTTGCTACCTTTGGTGAGGACGAAGTCTATAACCAGAAAGATGCGGAAGGCTTCATTCGTCTCTATTCATTGGCGAGCCGTATCCGGGCGCTAAACGTTAAGTAGAGTCGACTAGCTAATAAAGGAGCGGCGAACGCTCCTTTATTTTAAGAGCTGATCTACGAGCAAATTTAAGAGCAGATTTAAGAGGATAGTGAGATGGCGTTATGGGGCGGAAGATTTAGCCAAGAGAGCAGCGCACTGTTTAAACTTTTCAACGATTCCCTGCCGGTCGATTATCGGCTGGTGGAAGAAGATATTGTCGGTTCCATTGCCTGGGCCGATGCCATCACAGGTGTGGGCATTCTCAGCCAGCAAGAGTGTCAGTCCCTCAAACAGGCATTGCAGGAACTGCTGGCCGAGGTGAAGGATCAGCCAGAGACCATCCTGGCCTCGGGCGCCGAAGACATTCATAGTTTCGTCGAGCAAGCCTTGATCGCCAAGGTCGGTGACCTGGGTAAGAAGCTGCATACAGGCCGCTCGCGTAACGATCAGGTGGCGACCGATCTTAAGCTCTGGTGCAAGAAGGAGGGTCAGGCCCTGCTCGAACTGCTGGCACAGTTAAAGGCAGCCTTGCTGTCACTTGCTGAGCGTGAGCTGGACGCCGTCATGCCGGGCTACACTCACCTACAGCGGGCGCAGCCTGTGGCCTTCGGTCACTGGTGTCTGGCCTATGTGGAGATGTTTGAGCGTGATATCAGCCGTCTGCAAGACTGTCTGCAGCGCCTCGATACCTGTCCGCTGGGCACGGGTGCGCTGGCTGGTACCGCTTATCCAATGGACAGATACGCGCTGGCTAAGTCATTGGGATTCGCCTCGCCAACTCTTAATAGCCTGGATTCTGTGTCTGACAGGGATCATGTTATCGAGTTATGCTCGGACGCCGCCATCAGCATGATGCACCTGAGCCGCATGGCCGAAGATTTGATCTTCTTCAACAGCGGTGAGGCGGGCTTTATCGAACTGGACGATCAGGTTACCTCGGGTTCATCGCTGATGCCGCAGAAGAAAAACCCGGATGCGCTTGAGCTTATCCGTGGTAAGACGGGCCGTGTCTATGGCAGCCTGATGGGCATTCTGACCACGATGAAGGCTCTGCCACTGGCCTACAACAAGGATATGCAGGAAGACAAAGAGGGTCTGTTTGACGTGATGGACAGCTGGTCTATCTGTCTGGAGATGGCCGCTCTGGTGCTGTCTGGCTTAAAGGTCAACAGAGAGAATACCCTGTCGGCGGCCCAGCAGGGTTATGCCAATGCAACCGAGCTGGCGGATTATCTGGTAGCCAAAGGCATGCCGTTCAGAGAGGCGCATCATGTGGTGGGTGAGGTCGTGGTCGAGGCGATCGCCCAGAAGAAGCCTATCGAAGAGTTCGAGTTGGCTAGCCTGCAGGTGTTCGCCAGCGTCATCCAGGAAGATGTTTATCAATGTCTGACGATAGACTCATGTCTAGCTAAACGTGAGGCGCTGGGTGGTACCTCACTCAGTCAGGTGAAGGCTGCGTTGGCTGCCAAGGGCTAGTTTAGATAAATTCTGTCTAATCAATCGATCAAAAAACCTGCAGTCGCAGGTTTTTTTACATCTAAAGTTTTATTCGCACCAAAAAATTGGCGCTATGAATTCACTGCAAAATGGCGAAAGACCAGTGGAATTGACTGGGCTGGTGGCGAATGACACCAGCCCATCTGAAGGCTATTGGAACAGATCTTCTACCGAATCGTCGATAAAGATATCTTCCTGAGTCTGCGCCTCGGTGGCAAATTCCTTCGGCTCGGTACCCTGAATGAAATACTCGAACTTGGTGGTGTAGTCTGTCTTACGGCTCAACTTGCCTGTGGCCAGGTCGATACGGGCCGAGACTATCCCTTCCGGTGGCGGAGAAGGTAGCTCAGGCGTGCCTTGGAGGGCGTTTTTCATAAACTCGTTCCAGCCTGGGCCAGCGGTCTTGGCACCGGCTTCGGCACCCGAGATCTGATCTTTCGCGCCGTTGGTGTTCCAGGCGGTGCGGCCCAGTTCGATGCTGTGATCGTCGAAGCCGACCCATACGGTAGTTGCCAGCGTCGGTGTGAAGCCACTGAACCAAGTATCTTTCGATTCGTTGGTGGTACCTGTCTTACCCGCGATATCGTGGCGGTTCACCACACGGGCGGCGCGCCAGGCGGTGCCGTTCCAGCCTGTGCCCTTGCTCCAATCGCCGCCGCCCCAGATTACGCTCTTCAGGGCTTCGGTGATCAGGAAGGCCGTCTGTTTACTGATGATCTGTGGTGCGTGCCGAGCCGTGCTCGGACAGCTAGGATCTTCGGCGTTAGCCTCCTGGCTCGCGACTTCTATGCCTTCTTTCTCTTGATTTGCCACTTCGTGCTTAGGCAGTTCCTGTGCCATAGCTGCAAAAGGATCGTCCGTTGGCTGCGACTGTGGCTCGGCTAACTCAGGCGTACAGGCTAGTGTAGGGTTGGCTTCTTCTACCGTCTGCTCGTAGGCATTGTCGATATGGTCGATAAAGTAAGGCTCGACCCGGTAGCCGCCATTTGCAAATACCGAGAAGGCGGTGACCACCTGCAGCGGCGTCACCGAAGGTGAGCCCAGCGCCAGTGATTCGTTTTGCGGCAGATCGTCGCGGTCGAAACCGAACTTGACTAGGGTGTCGATAGCGCTCTCTAGTCCGGTATAGCGCATGGCGCGTACCGACATGACGTTAATAGACTGTGCCAGACCGACTCTCAGGCGTGTCGGCCCAGTATACTTGTCGGGCGAGTTCTTAGGTCGCCATGCTGTGCCCTGACGTATGTCGGCATTGTTGATCGGCGCGTTGTTGATCAGCGTAGCCAGGGTGTAGCCTTTCTCCAGCGCACCTGTATAGATGAAGGGCTTGATGTTGGAGCCCAGCTGACGCTTGGCCTGGGTGACACGGTTGTATTGGCTGGTGTGGAAGCTGTAGCCGCCCACTAGGGTCCTGATGGCGCCATCCTTAGGATCCAGCGAGACGATGGCGCTGGCCACCTCAGGAATTTGCGATAGCTGCCAGATGTTGCCGTTGTTGCGGATCCAGACCTGCTCGCCTGCCTTGAGGATCTCGCCAGCCGTCTTAGGCGCCTTGCCCTGACGCTTGTTGCTGATGAACTTGCGCGCCCACTTAAGACCTTCCCACTCCAGGGTGAGGGTTTCGCCCTTCGCATTGATGACCTTAACGCTTTGCTCGGCAACCTCGGTCACGGCTGCGGGCTCGAGCCCTTGGAAGCCTTGGGTTTGCTTCAGCTGTGTGACGATTTGGGTCTCACCTAGCTTGGCCGTGCCTTCTGCATCCCATAACACCTTAGTCGCGCCGCGATAACCGTGTCGCTCGTCATAGGCGTAGACGTTATTGCGCAGAGCCTCCTGGGCCAGCATCTGCAGGCGAGAGTCGACAGTGGTATAGACGTTGTAACCGCCGGTATAGGCTTCCTCTTCACCGAGTTTTTCGACCAGATAGTCGCGAGCCATCTCTGAGATATAAGGTGCATAGAGCTCTACCTCGGCGCCATGGTACTTGGCGGTGATAGGGGCTCTTATCGCTTCCTGATACTCGTCCTGGGTAATGTTCTCTTTCTCCAGCATACGGCTGAGTACCCAGTTGCGACGATTCATCGCGCGGGCTGGATTGCGTATAGGGTTGGCGGCAGAAGGTGCCTGTGGCAGACCGGCTATCATGGCCATCTCTGGCAGGGTAAGCTCTTCGAGTTCCTTGCCGTAGTAGACCTGGGCAGCGGCGCCGACACCGTAGGCGCGGTTACCCAGGAAAGAGCGGTTGAGATAGAGGGTTAAGATCTCTTTCTTACTCAGGGCTTGCTCAATTTTCAAGGCCAGGAAGATCTCTTTGATCTTACGAATGTAGGTTTTCTCTCTGGAGAGGAAGAAGCCGCGGGCAACCTGCTGGGTGATGGTACTCGCCCCTTGGCTCTTCTTACCTGTGGTAGCCAGAATCACTGCGGCACGTATGATGCCTATGGGGTCGATCCCCTTATGTTCGAAGAAGCGGGCGTCTTCTGTGTCGAGCACCGCATTAATTAATTGTTGCGGTACCTGCTCATATTCGACTGGAATGCGGCGTTTTTCGCCAAATTGTGAAATTAATTTGCCATCAGCGCTGTAAATTCGTAATGGAGTTTGCAATTTTACGGTTTTAAGAGTGGTAACATCGGGAAGGTCCGGCAGCACATAAAAATAGGCCGCAGCAATTGCACCTATTCCCAAAAGGGCTAGGCTAAATAGAGCGATGGTAATTCGTTTAAACCACTTCACCAGATAATTCCAATAAATTTAGCAGGCACAATAGTATATAAGGCGAGCAGCCATTGGTGAAGCAAAAATGGTTGTCAAAAAAATGGCAATTGTAAAAGTTACAAACATTTTGTACAAATATCTATAACGAGTTGATTTTGTGCTAATCTAATTCCTGAAACTATAACAAAAGTGACGATGGACTATGCTTTCAAATTTATGGAAGCGTCAGGCTCCGCAGATGGTCGGGATCGATATAGGTTCCCACGAGATAAAAGCAATACTGCTGAGTAAGACTGCTGATGGTTATAAAATTTTGAGTCACGCAGCGGTGCCCGTTAAAAAAGGCGCCGTTAATGATCATGAGATAAGAGATTCAGACGCGGTTTTGGAGTCCTTAAGATTGATCAAACGATCTTTGCCTAAGAGCGTAAAATATGCGGCGGCTGCGGTTTCGGGATCGGCTGTGATGACCAAGGTGATCTACATGGATGCTTCACTGAGTGAAGAGGAGATGGAGACCCAGATCGAGATCGAAGCCGACAACCTTATCCCCTATTCGCTCGATGAAGTCAGCATAGATTTTGAAACCCTAAGTGTTAACAGCGCCGACCCCTCCAAGGTGGATGTGCTGCTGAGCGCCTGCCGCACAGAGAATATCGATGCTAGAGTCGATAGCCTGGACGATATCAATCTCGAAGCCAAAGTGATTGATGTTGAAGGGTATGCGCTGGGACGCTCCTTCGAGTTGGTCGCCGCTCAGTTGCCCGATGGCGCCGAAGATAAGGTGGTTGCGCTGGTTGATATCGGCGCGAATATGACCACATTTGCCGTGGTGGAGAAGGGGGAAACGACCTTTATCCGCGAACAGGCCTTTGGTGGTGAGCAGTTTACCCAGTCCATCCTATCTTTCTACGGCATGTCGCACGAGCAGGCCGAGAAGGCCAAGCTCGAAGGCGATTTGCCACGTAATTATATGTTCGAGGTGCTCTCGCCCTTCCAGACGCAACTGCTACAACAGATTAAGCGCACCTTGCAGATTTACTGTACTTCGAGTGGCAAGGATAAGGTGGATCATATCGTCTTGTGTGGTGGCACCTCAAAGCTGGAAGGCATGGCTAATCTGCTCACGAATGAACTCGGCGTTCATACCATCATTGCCGACCCTTTCTTGGGTTGCTTGCATGCGGACGAGCAAGTGAAGACACAACTACAGCCCAATATTAATAAATACATGGTCGCGTGTGGATTAGCGCTGAGGAGTTACTCTCAATGGCGAACATAAACTTATTGCCCTGGCGCGAAGAAGCAAGAGAAAAACAAAAACGCGATTATCTGGGCATATTAGCTGCTGTATTTATCGGCGCGGCATTAGTCGTTTATTTAGCCTTAACGGTTCTCGATATGATGACCGAGGAGCAGAGAGGAAGAAATGCCTATCTGCAGGGTGAAATTCAGCTATTAGAAAAACAAATTGCCGAAATTAAAAAGATTCGCGAGCGTAAGAAAGATATCGAGCGTCGTACCGAGATCATATTAAACCTGCAACAGGCAAGAAACTTACCCACCCATGTATTGGATGAGTTAGTGCGTGTCGTACCGCCGGGAATATATCTTTCCAGCATCGAAAAGAAGGGCAGCTTGTTGTGGATCCAGGGGCGTAGTGAGTCTAACAACAACGTCGCCAACATGATGCGCAAGATCAAAGCCTCAATGTGGTTACACGATCCCAACATGCAGTCGATCGTCTCGCAGAATGATGAGATGCGTCAGCTACAGCGTTTCAGTTTAAGGGTCTCTATCGGTGAAGAAGATGCAGATAATGCCAAAGCGACACAAGGAGCGAGCAAATGAAACTCGATCTGAGTGAATTCAATGATATCGATTTTGAGAACATTGGCGGTTGGCCGACCCAGGTTAAGGTGGTATTCGCGTCTTTCTTGGCCATTATTATCTTCGTCGCTGGATATTTCCTGTTTGTCTCTGATGCCATCGATGTGCTTAAGCGTGAGCAAGACAAAGAGATCACCTTGCGGGATGATTTTAAAGCGAAATATCAATTAGCGGCTAATCTTAAGTTGTATCGGGAGCAACTGGCAGTCATGGAAGTTCAGTTTGCCGAGCTGCTGAAAATGTTGCCGTCGCAGAATGAGATGCCTGGCCTGCTCGACGATTTAACCTTTGTTGCTACCGATTCGGGACTGGGGATTCAGAGCCTGGAGTGGCAAGAAGAGATACAACGCGATTTCTATATCGAGTTCCCTATCAGCATGTCGGTAACGGGCAATTATCATGAGATGGGCCATCTGGTCAGTGGCGTGGCTAAACTGCCGCGTATCGTGAGCCTGCATGACTTCGTTATCAAGCGCAGTGATAGCGGTGAGCTCGCCATGGAGATCTTGGCCAAGACCTATCGTTTCAAAGAGGGAGCCCAGCTCCCGAAAGATAATGCGGCGAAGGGGGCGAAGAAATGAAGAAGCTACCTTTGCTATTCGTGGGCTTGATGCTAGCAGGTTGTATGGGGGATCGCAGCGATCTTGAGTTATTTGTGACGACCACTAAGGCTCAACATGTCGCGCGCGTGCCCCCCTTGAAGGAGCCCCCTAAGTTTGAACATTTTGCCTATCAGGCAGAGTTGATGCGCAGTCCTTTCGTACCGCCTTCGAGAGAACTCACCGAAGAGGTGGTCGATACGACCAAAGATTGTCTACAGCCCGATCTGCAACGCCGCAAGGGCCGTCTAGAAACCTATGCGCTGGACAATTTAAAGATGCGCGGTACCTTGAGCGAAGATAAGAATATTTGGGCCTTAATCGAGACTAATGATGGCAGCGTATATCGTCTAGGTGTGGGCGAATACGTAGGTTTGTATCACGGGCGAATTGCTAAAGTTACACAGCAAATGGTCGAAATAGTTGAATTAATTCCAGATGGGACAGGTTGCTGGGCTGAAAGAATGAGCAACATGGAACTGACTGGTGAATAACAAAGCGAAGGATGAGGGAATAATGGAATCTTCTGCCGCGAAAAGCGTTTTATTAAAAAAGTCGCCCCTGTTTAAAGTGGCCTTTGGCTTGGCTTTATTATTGGGTGTGGCGCCGTATTCTTCAGCTGCGAACCGTCTGATTGATGTCAAATACCACTCGATTGTCGATCATCAGTTAGAGTTACAACTGGTGTTTGAGGACGCCGTGAAGGAGCCTGAGATCAATCTCAATGCTTCACCGGCGCAGATCATCCTTGGATTCGACGATAGTTTGTCTGGGCTGGAAAAAGATGTCCTACCAATCAACAACGTCGGTGTTAAGTCCATGTCCACGCTGCAGGAAAGTGAACAGCTTAAGGTGCTGGTGGATCTGGCTAAGGTAAAGGCCTATCAAGGCAAGGTGATGGGTAACACCTATCGCCTGACCATTAACGATGAGGTTGCCAGTCGCAGTGACGTCGCCGCAAATCCTTTTGTTAACGGTATCAAAAACATCGACTTCCATCGCACCAGTGATGGTGGAGGTGAGTTGTTGGTCAAACTTAATAACTCATCGGTGGCCGCGAATGTGGAGCAGGTGGGTGCCAAGTTAGAACTTAAACTTTACAACACAGATATTGCCTCAGATCTTCTTTATGTCATGGATGTTCAAGACTTTGCGACGCCAGTAAAGAGCTTTGAGACCTTCAAGGATGAGTTGACGGCGCGCGTATTGGTGGATGTCTCGGGTCAATACGAGTACAACTACAAGCAGGAAGGCAACCTGTTCAGACTCAACGTGCGTAAGGCCGAGCGTGCTGCTGTCGTCAAGGAAGAGAAGAAGTATGAAGGCCGTTCGCTTTCTCTTAACTTCCAGAGCATCTCGGTACGTACCGTGCTCCAGATCATCGCCGATTATAACAATTTCAACCTGGTGACCAGCGATACAGTCGAAGGGGATATCACCCTGAGACTCGACGATGTGCCATGGGACCAAGCCTTAGATCTGATTCTGCAGACTAAAGGGCTGGATAAACGTATCGAAGGCAACATCTTGATGGTGGCGCCAGCCGAAGAGATTGCAATTCGCGAGAGCCAAGAGCTGAAGAACCAACAGGAAGTGAAAGAGCTTGCTCCGCTCTATTCTGAGTATCTGCAGATCAACTATGCCAAGGCGACAGATATTGCCGAGCTGCTTAAAGGCGACGATGCGTCTCTGTTGTCGGCTCGAGGCACGGTTGCCGTGGACGACAGAACCAACACTTTGTTGGTGAAGGATACCGAAGAGAGTCTGGAAAACATTCACCGCTTGGTGGAGGTGTTGGATATCCCGATTCGCCAGGTATTGATCGAATCTCGTATGGTTACCGTGAAGGACGACGTATCTGAAGATCTCGGTATCAAGTGGGGGATCACAGATCAGCAAGGCAGCAAGGGAACTTCTGGTAGTCTGGAAGGCGCAAACGATATCGCCAATGGCGTAGTGCCAGATATCGGCGACAGATTGAATGTTAACCTGCCGGCCGCGGTGGCGAACCCAACCAGCATCGCCTTCCATGTGGCTAAGTTGGCTGACGGTACCCTGTTGGATCTAGAACTGAGTGCACTGGAGCAAGAGAGCAAGGGTGAGATCATCGCTAGCCCACGTATTACGACTTCGAACCAGAAGGCGGCCTACATAGAGCAAGGTGTTGAAATCCCTTATGTTGAATCGGCTTCCAGTGGTGCGGCTACGGTACAGTTTAAGAAGGCGGTATTGTCGCTGCGCGTGACGCCACAGATCACACCTGATAATCGCGTGATCTTAGATCTTGAGATCACCCAGGATTCTCAGGGTAAGACGGTCGACACACCACTTGGTCAGGCGGTTTCTATCGATACTCAGCGTATAGGTACTCAGGTGTTAGTAGATCACGGTGAGACGATTGTGCTCGGTGGCATCTACCAGCAACAATTGATCAATCGTGTCAGTAAGGTACCTGTACTGGGGGATATTCCTTTCTTGGGTTACCTCTTTAGAAACACTACCGACAAAAATGAGCGCCAAGAGCTGTTGATCTTCGTGACACCTAAGATCATCTCCGAGCAACTCTAGTTCTAAGCACCTATCCGATAAAGCCAGCGTATGAACGCTGGCTTTTTTGTGCCTGAGTATAATTTCACAGAATTTACTCACCCTACTTGCCTTTGGGGGGAGATAGCTGAGATAATCCGTGGTCAAGTCTCATTAGAGCAAGGTAACATTTAAGGTCGGCCTGATTTTTTGGCTGGCGTAGGCAAACTTTCCATATAAGATTCAGACGTAAAGCAATGGCTGAAAAACGTAATATTTTCCTAGTAGGTCCTATGGGGGCTGGCAAAAGCACTATAGGCCGTCATCTGGCGCAGATGCTTCATTTAGAGTTCCACGATTCAGATCAAGAGATTGAAAACCGTACCGGTGCTGATATCGCGTGGGTATTTGACGTTGAGGGCGAAGAAGGTTTTCGTCGTCGCGAAACACAAGTTGTTGCCGATTTAACCGAAAAACAAGGCATTGTTTTAGCGACTGGCGGCGGCTCCATTCAGAGTAAAGATATTCGTAACAACTTGTCTGCCCGTGGCATCGTGGTCTATCTGGAAACCACTATCGATAAGCAGGTTGCGCGTACCCAGCGCGACAAGCGTCGTCCACTACTTCAGGTTGACGACCCAAGAGAAGTGTTAGAAAAGCTTGCTGAGATCCGTAATCCACTGTACGAAGAGATTGCCGATGTCATAGTCAAAACTGACGAGCAAAGCGCAAAAGTTGTTGCAAATCAAATTATTGACCAATTAGGCTTCTAAACATTAGGCGGTAGAATGGAACAGATTCAGGTTGAACTTGGCGTACGCAGTTACCCTATCTTTATTGGCCAGAATCTCCTCGAAAATAGCGAACACTTCTCAAGCTATCTTCAAGGCAAAAAAATTCTTATCGTGACTAATGACACAATAGCGCCTCTGTATCTCGCCAAGGTACAGGCGCTATTGGCTTCCTACCAATGTGCCGATCCTGTCATCCTACCCGATGGCGAACAATACAAGACACTGTCGCAGATGGATGCGATTTTTACCTCACTGCTGGCGCAGAACATGGGGCGTGATTCCGTATTGATTGCTCTGGGTGGTGGTGTTATCGGCGACATGACAGGCTTTGCCGCCGCCTGTTATCAACGCGGCGTAGATTTCATTCAGATCCCAACGACCCTGTTATCACAGGTCGATTCCTCCGTGGGGGGCAAGACCGCCGTCAACCATCCCATGGGTAAAAACATGATAGGCGCCTTCTATCAGCCTAAGATGGTGGCGATAGACACAGCATGCCTACATACCTTACCGGCCCGAGAATTTGCCGCAGGCATGGCCGAGGTGATTAAGTATGGCATCATCTGGGATGACTCATTTTTCAGTTGGTTAGAGCAGAACGTCGAGGCGCTCAAGTCGCTGGACGAGACTGCACTTACCTATGCCATCGCCAAATGCTGTCAAATCAAGGCCGACGTCGTGGCGCAAGATGAAACGGAGCAAGGCGTACGCGCACTGTTGAATCTTGGGCATACCTTTGGTCATGCCATAGAGGCCGAGATGGGCTATGGTGTCTGGCTCCATGGCGAAGCCGTGGCGGCTGGCACAGTACTTGCTGCACAAACTGCATCTAAGATGGGGCTGGTCGATGAGTCAATTGTTTGTCGAATCGAAGCGATATTCGAGGCATTTGACCTACCAACGCAGGCTCCAGAGGCGATGAACTTCGAACAGTTCATCAAGCATATGCGGCGTGACAAGAAAGTGCTGAATGGAAAACTCAGACTGGTTCTGCCAAAGGCCATAGGTCAGGCAGAGGTGTATGGCGAGGTTTCCGAGTCCCTTCTGCAAGAGGTCATTAGCCGCGCCTAGTTTGTGTGGTGATTAAGTGACGTTTCAAACAGCTATTCTCTTACCCAGTCAGGAGTCTCTGCTACATAGGCTGCAGCACGTAGTGCTCTATGGCCAGCAGTTAACTGTGTTGACGGGAGATGCCGGTGCCGGCAAGACCACACTCACCACGGCGCTGGTGGACACCTTAGATGATGTCAGCTCGGCCTTGGTGGTGTGTCCTCAGCATGTCGATAGCGCCGAGATCCGCCGTAAGATATTGGTCCAGCTGTTGACCGAACCGGTTTTCGACGACGAAGTGCCCCTGCCAGAAACCCTGCTGCGCCTCTGTGATACTTTACCCTCACACAGTCATATCGTGCTCGATGATGTCCAATACCTGCCCCTAGAGCTGTGGGCGGAATGTATCGTACTCAGTCAATTGAGCTTGGCAGGCAGAAAGCTTTCGCTGACAATGACAGCCCCGGCAGACTACTTGAATCAGATCTTGGCCCAGCTGCCCGATACCCAGCGTCCGCTTTTATTGCCCGTTGCCATTTCGCCGTTAACCATGCCGGAACGTGAGGGGCTGTATTACACCCTATTGCATCGCAGCGAGGAGACTCCTTTCACGCCGCGGGAGATAGTCAAAGATCAACTTCAGCGTCAGCAAGGAACGCCGGCCGAAGTGGTGAATCTGCTCTATCTGGCATTGCATGGCGAGTCAACCACTCCTAAAAAAAGGCCTTGGCCTGTCTATTTGGCCATTGGAGCCTGCATGGCGTTTCTGCTCGCCAGTCTCTATTGGTTTTGGACAGAAGCAGAAGATGTGGTGGCCAAACCTAAGGTGCAGACGGTCGCGGCGGTGCGGGCGGATGCCTTTAATCAAGGCTATGGGCAGATTCTGCTGAGTGGCTATTTTGATGAACGTGGGCGCTTGAGTGAGAGAGTTCAAGAGTCTGCAGATGTCAGGGTCGAAGCCGCAGAAGTAGCTAGGCAGTCAAAGACTCAGCCAGAAGATGAGCTAGAAGATGAGCTAGAAAGTGAGATAGAAAGTGAGATAGAAGGAGCGTATTCTCAAGATGAGGCGCTAGCCCATCAGGATGAGCACCAAGCCGAACAAGCGCTTTTATCACAGCAAGATACTCCAGTACAAACGCAGCAGGCGCAATGGAGTCAGGCATCAGGCGATGCCAAGGCGGTTGATAAGCAAGTGGAAACTTTTGCCGTTGAGCCAGTGAGCGAGCCGAATGAATCTCGCAATCTGGGAGCATCGACTGCGTCAATGCTACATCCGACAGGCTATACGCTGCAGCTGGCGACGGTGAAACGTCTTGAGTCCCTCGATGCCACCATTGCCAAGTTGCCCGATGCTAATCAGGTGCAGATAGCTCGCTATAAAAGCTACTGGGTGCTCCTCTATGGCCAATACACAGACAGGCAGGCGGGTAAGCAGGCAGCGCTCGATTTAGCCCAGACGGCTCTGTTACCGTCACCATGGTTGAGGGCCTGGGTAGATTTATCCGGTTATGAGCTGCAACAAGGGTCTGTGAGCCGTGAAATTCATTAATAAACAGAGTACAATCGACAACTTGTTTTCATTGTGCACTCAATCGATTTAGATGATTAAAAAACAGAGAGCCTTCTTAAAATGGGCCGGCGGAAAATTTAAACTGGTTGATGCGCTCACCCAGCACCTCCCCGAAGGCGACAGATTGGTGGAGCCCTTTGTCGGTGCAGGCTCGGTATTTCTCAATACCCAATACAAGCGCTATCTCTTGTGCGACATCAATCAGGATCTGATCAATCTCTATCAGATAGTGCAATCCACGCCGGAAAAATATATCACCGAGGCCAAGGCGATGTTTGTTGAAGCCAAGAATGATAAAGAAGCCTATTATCAGGTGCGCAGTGAATTCAATCAGACTCAAGATCCCTTCCTGCGCTCTGTCTATTTTCTCTATATGAATCGCCATGGGTTTAATGGTCTGTGTCGTTACAACTCGAAGGGCGGCTTCAATGTGCCTTTCGGGTCATACAAGAAGCCCTATTTCCCCGAAGAGGAGATCAAGGCCTTTGCCGACAAGGCGCAGGTGGCTGAGTTTAAATGCATAGGTTACGAAGAGGCCTTCGATCTGACTCAGCCAGGTGATGTGGTCTATTGCGACCCACCTTACGCACCACTGTCAACCACGGCTAGCTTTACCACCTATGTGGGCTCGGGCTTTAGCCTGGACGACCAGGCGTTGCTGGCTCGCAAGTCGCGTCATACGGCGATCGACAGAGGGATCCCTGTGCTCATCAGTAACCATGATATTCCCCTGACGCGGGAGCTGTATCATGGCGCCAGATTCGACACCATTCAGGTGCAGCGCAATATCAGCCAAAACGGCAGTAGTCGTAAGAAGGTCGATGAGCTGATGGCACTGTATGATGACAGCTACCACAGCGAAAACGATTAAGCTGAGGCTAAGGCATTAGTTAAGGCATTAGCTAAGGTTCTAGTTAAGGCGGTTAACTAGGCGGTCAATCGAGGCTAGGCCAGCACAAGTTTCACGATAAAGATGAGTGAAACGACCAGGGCGATGGCCAATAGAATCCCCATCACAATAAAGGGCACCGGCGAGCGGGACTGAAAGTCGCGAACGCGGTTTTGCTCTGTCTGCACGCCAAAGAAGGCGGCCAGGGTGCTTAGAAAGAGTTGCAGCAAGAGAGAGCCTAGAGGCGCTGTTTGCTGGTGGGGGTCACATCATCCATGGGGCTGTCTTGATGACCATGGAGCAGTTCGAGCAGATCGACAAAGTGCAATTGATTAGAGCGGCTCCGACCCGTTAACCAATTACTCCAGCTGACATTATCTGCCTGCTGGGCACAGCGGTTATTTGGATGGCTGGCGGGGAGTGAGGAGTTGTAGCTGGCGTTGCTATCGCACACGCAGGCCAGATTGGCCTCATCTTCACTGAGACTCTGAACGCCAATGGCGGTAAAGCCAACAACAGCGGCGGTGACGGTAAATACCGTTGCCGATTTCATCTTGGCTGAAGCTTTGGCCTTATCTCTCATCTCTACATCCTGTGAACATGGAAACCCCTAATCAGAGCATTATAGCAAAGGCGTTTATATTTTGAACATAATTTTTCGGTGAGGCGATTTGCCGCCAGTGAAATTTACTCAATTCTGAACCAGAACACGTTTAATCCAGTATCGCCTATAGAGGCTAGGCTTGGCTATAAGGTAGAATAGCGTAATTCTTATTCAGATTAGTGAGTTTATCATGCGTCCATTTCTAATTGCTCCCTCTATCTTATCTGCCGACTTTGCCCGTCTCGGGGAAGATGTCGAGGCCGTGCTTAAGGCCGGTGCCGATGTGGTTCACTTCGATGTAATGGATAACCATTATGTGCCTAACCTGACCATAGGCCCTATGGTGTGTAAGGCGCTGCGTGATTATGGCGTGACCGCCGATATCGACGTTCACCTCATGGTGAAGCCTGTGGATCGCATCATTCCCGATTTCGTCGATGCCGGCGCCTCTATCATCACCTTCCACCCAGAGGCCTCTGAGCATATCGATCGCACCCTGCAGCTGATCAAGGAATCTGGCTGTAAGGCTGGCCTGGTCTTCAACCCAGCGACCTCGCTGCACTATCTGGATCATGTGATGGATAAGTTGGACGTGATTCTGCTGATGTCGGTAAACCCAGGTTTCGGTGGCCAGTCCTTTATCCCGTCGACACTGGATAAGCTGCGTCAGGTGCGTGAGCGTATCGATGCCAGCGGTTTCGATATTCGCTTAGAAGTCGACGGTGGCGTTAAGGTCGACAATATCGCCGAAATCGCGGCGGCGGGTGCCGACATGTTCGTGGCCGGTTCGGCGATTTTCAATAAGCCAGACTACAAGGCGGTGATCGACGAGATGCGCAGCGAGCTGGCTAAGGTCGATGCCTGAGTATGAAAGCCCAATCAATTAAGGCGATCGCCTTCGATCTCGACGGCACGCTTATCGACAGTGTGCCGGATCTGGCCGCCGCCACCCAAGGCATGCTCGCCGAGCTGGCCTTGCCCCTATGCGACGAGGATCAGGTGCGTAGTTGGGTCGGCAATGGCGCCGCCAAGCTGGTGGAGCGCGCCTTGACCTTCGCCCGAGGTGAGGCGGCAACACAGGACGAAATCGATGCCGCAATGCCGCTATTTAGTAAGCATTACGAGGAAAACCTGCAGCAGCATAGCCGCCTCTATGATGGTGTTAAGTCTGTACTCGAGCAGCTGGTGTCGCTGGGTTACCAACTGGCGATTGTCACCAATAAGCCCTATCGCTTCACCGTGCCTCTGCTGGAGGCCTTCGGCATAGCTCATCTGTTCAATCAGGTGCTGGGTGGTGATTCGCTGGAGAAGATGAAGCCGGATCCCCTGCCGCTGACTCATCTCAAACAGGCATGGCAGCTCGAAGATGAGCAGCTTTTGATGGTGGGCGACTCCCGAAACGATATTTTAGCGGCGAAAGCGGCGGGTATTTCCTCGATCGGCTTGACCTACGGGTACAACTACGGTGAAGATATTGGGCTCAGCGGCCCGACGGCCGTTTGTAACACATTTAGCGAAGTATTGGCGCAGATAACAGACAGCCAAATAGTATTGGAGCAATAAATTTTATGACTAAACCTATTGTGCTTAGCGGTGCCCAACCGTCAGGTGAATTGACCATTGGTAACTACATGGGTGCACTACGTCAGTGGGTTGCGATGCAAGATAGTCATGATTGCCTATATTGTGTGGTCGATCTGCATGCCATTACCGTACGTCAAGATCCGCAGAAGCTGCGTGACGCCTGTTTAGATACCTTGGCCCTATACCTAGCCTGTGGTGTCGATCCTAAGAAGAGTACCGTCTTCATTCAGTCGCAGGTACCGCAGCACACTCAGCTGGGTTGGGCGCTGAACTGCTACACCCAGATGGGTGAGCTGAGCCGCATGACACAGTTTAAGGACAAGTCGCAGAAACATGCCAACAATATCAACGTTGGCCTGTTCGGCTATCCGGTATTGATGGCGGCTGATATCCTGTTGTACCAGGCAAACGAGATCCCTGTGGGTCAAGATCAGAAGCAACATCTTGAGCTCACTCGTGATATCGCGACACGTTTCAACAATGCCTATGGCGAGACCTTCACCATTCCCGAGCCTTTTATTCCTGAGCTGGGTGCCAAGGTGATGTCGCTGCAGGATCCATTGAAGAAGATGTCTAAGTCTGACGACAACCGCAACAATGTGATCGGCCTGTTGGAAGATCCTAAGGCGGTCATGAAGAAGCTGAAGAAGGCGATGACTGACAGCGACGAGCCGCCAGTAGTGCGTTTCGATGTCGAGAACAAGCCAGGCGTCTCTAACCTGCTGAGCCTGATGTCAGGCGTGACCGGTCAGAGCATTGCGAGTTTGGAAGCTGAGTTCGAAGGTAAGATGTACGGTCATCTTAAAGTGGCTGCCGGTGAAGCGGTTGTCGGCATGCTTGAGCCGCTGCAGGAGCGCTTCAAGGAGTATAGAGCCGATCAGAGCTTCCTCAATCAGGTGATGCACGAAGGTGCCGAGAAGGCTCAGGCCCGCGCCGAGGTGACCCTGAAGAAGGTCTACGAAAAGATAGGTCTACTGCTCTAATCGAGCAAATAAAACAGCCGGCATCAGCCGGCTTTTTTTATGGATAAATATTAAGGAGGACTCGCTAGTGCTGCTGCGTCAACCAGTGGACGAAGGCGGCGATGGCGGGTTCCTGCAGGCGGCGCTGCTTGCAGAGGAAGTTAAACTCGAAGCCGGTGTCTATGCCGGCAAAGGGCAGGGCCACCAGGCGCTGCTTGGCGATATCATCCAGCACCATGAAGTCTGAGGCCAAGGCCACCCCCTGACCGGCAATCGCTGCCTCGATCGCCATCAACACATGACTGAAGAGCTGTTGCTGATGCTCCTTGGGGTCTGGTAGCTGGTTATGTTGACACCATCGCTGCCAGTCCAGCCCCAGGGGGCCCTCGTCGACGGTGAGCAGCTGCTGGGTGCTGAGCCAGTCGAGATCCAGCTTGTCGCCGCTGCTGATAAGCTCCGGGCTGCAGACGGGGATCAAGCGCTCGGCGTGCAGTAGCTGTTGCCAGTAGCCCTTCTGATCTTGCTGGCCCGTGATAAACATGTCGGCGCTGCTATGGGACAACACAGGGTCTTCGGTGATCATATCCAGGCGTACCTGAATCCCGGGATGTAGGCGGCGAAAGCCGCTGAGCCTGGGGATCAGCCATTTTACCGCGAAGGAGCTGTAGACCGCCAGGCGCAGGGCCTCTGGCTTCTCGCCCAGTAACCTGAGGTTTAGCTCTCCCAACTCATTGAAGATCCTGGCCGTCTCCTGAAACAGCTGCTCGCCCTTGTCGGTTAGTCTCAGGCTACGGCCCTCGCGCCTGAACAGGGGCAGGGCGAAGTGTTCCTCCAGCAGACGAACCTGATGAGACACCGCACTCTGGGTAATGCACAGCTCCTGCGCGGCCCGGGAGAAGTGCTGCAAACGGGCGGCGGCCTCGAATACCTGCAGCGCCCTGAGTGGGGGGATCTTTCTCATCAAGTGTCTCCTATACCTGTTTCAATAGATGAATTTAATTCATATATGATAAGAAATCATCATTTTAGCTACAGTATCTTGCTCGCTATCATGCAGCCAGATGAATCTTGATAATGGAGGCTGTGATGCAGCGCAATCTGATGTTAGGTCTCGGCCTCTTGCTGCTGGGGAATGTGTTTAGCGCCCTCTATGATGTGTCGATCAAGTGGCTGCCAGCGCAGAGCGATGCCACCATGTTTCTGCTGCTGCGTCAGGTGACGGCGATCGTGATGATGTTGCCGCTCTGGTTGTATGCCGATCGGCCGAGAACTGGCTTCTTGAAGCTACACATGATTCGGGCCAATAGCGGCGCGGTCGGTGGACTCTTGCTGATCCTCGGCTTGCTCTCCTTGCCCCTGGCGACGGTCAGCTCGCTGTTCTATTCAGCGCCCTTGATGATCATCGTCATGGGCATGCTGTTCCTCAAGGAGCGACTCAGTGGTCAGCAGATCCTGGCGACTGTGCTCGGTTTCATCGGTATTCTCATCATACTCAGGCCGAGCGAGATGAACCTGGCGGCGCTGGCGGTATTGGTGTCGGCCATCGTCTTTGCGGCTAATCAGCTGATGCTGAGATGGCTGCCCAGCAGTGAGGCGGCGAGCGTCACGGTGATCTGCTACAACCTCTTGAGCCTGCCTTTAGTGATAGGATTCGCCGCCTGGCAGGGATTCGCGGGCTTTAGTTGGCCGGTATTGGGTATTGCTGTGCTGAGCAACATTTTCCTGCTCGCCTACCAGCTCTTTAGCGTGCTGGCCTATCGTAAGGCCCAGGCGGGCGAGATCGCCGTAGCCGAATACAGCGGCTTGCTGTTCTGTGTGCTGTTTGGCTGGCTCTGGTTCGACGAGTGGCTGGATCCTTTAGGCTGGCTGGGCGCCGCCCTGATCGTGTTGCCGACCATACTATTGCCTGTGCTGACGCGAAGATGGCGTAAGGTGAGGAAAGCCAGGCTCGCCTAGGCGCAGCAAGCGCCCGGCGTGCTAGCTGTTTGGCGTATCGAAGACCTTGATGACCTTGCGTACACCGGCCGTGTTACGGGCGATATCCACCGCCAGATCGGCCTGATCGCGACTCACGACACCGAGAAGGAAGACCTCGCCATTTTCGGTGATCACCTTGATGCGGGTGACATCCAGATCTTTGTCGTTGAGCATGCGTGTCTTCACCTTGGTGGTGATCCAGGTGTCGTTGCTGCGGGTGGTGAAGGAGGTCGGGTTACCTATGCGGATCTGATTGTGGATCTTGCCGCCCAGGTTAAGTTTTTGCACTGTGTTGATCGCCTTGTCACGCAGCATTGAGCTTGGCGCCTGGCCTATCATGAGCACGTTGCCGTTCATCGCCACACCAGTGATATTGGTTTGGTTCTTAATATCTTCGTGTGCCGCCAGGGCACTGGCGATCTGAAAGTCAGCGTTGGTGTCGTCCAGTTGGGTCGAGAAGCTGCGTTCATCGTTGGCCATCATGGCCCCACCCACTGCGCCGACCATAACGGCCCCGGCGCAGCCTTGTAACAGCAAGAGTACGGCTAGGATTGGGAGCAGAGCTCTCATGCCTGGTCATCCTGGGGGAAGAGGGTGCGGTCGATGTTGTCGCACAGGCAGTGGATCACTAACAGATGTACTTCTTGAATACGCGCGGTGACGTTTGAAGGTACGCGTACTTCTACGTCGTTTGTGCCCATCAGGCCGGCCATGGCGCCGCCATCCTTACCCGTGAGGGCCACGATTGTCATGTCACGGCTCAGTGCCGCCTCCATCGCCTTGATCACGTTACCCGAGTTACCACTTGTCGAGATGGCCAGCAAGATGTCGCCAGGTTGACCCAGTGCCAGGATCTGCTTAGAGAAGATCTCGTCATAGCTGTAGTCGTTACCAATCGCGGTGATGGTCGAGGTGTCGGTTGTCAGTGCGATGGCCGGTAGTGGTGGACGCTCGATCTCGTAGCGGTTTAGCAGCTCCGCAGAGAAATGCTGGGCATCGCCGGCGCTGCCACCGTTACCACAGGCTAAGATCTTGTTGCCGCCAAGCAGGCACTGCACCATCATCTCGGCCGCTTTCTCAATAGACTCAGGTAGTGCCTCAGCCGCATCGATCTTGGTCTGGATTGAGTGGGTAAAACTGTCTTTAATACGTTCTAACATGGAATTATCCTTCAAAAATAAAACTGTTTAACAAGCCTTCACTTGCATAGTGGTGGCTGAGTGGAGCACTAAAAGGCGTTGGTGATCCACTGAATGTCTTCGCCATCTATGGCCAGGAGATCGAAGCGACACTGCGCATCTATCTGATTGCGCTGCATATAATGGCTTGCCGCCCGATTAAGCCTTGCTATCTTGCCTCGGCTAACTGCCTGTATCGCACCGCCAAACTGTTTCGATTGGCGGTATTTTACCTCAATAAAAATCCATTTGTGACCTTGGCGCATTATGAGGTCAATTTCGCCAAATGGGTAGCGTACGTTTCGTTCGACCAGTTTGAGCCCCTGTTGTTCCAGATAGGCCAGCGCGCGATCTTCCGCCTGCTGACCCTTGGTGAGGTGCTCGGCACTCGTCATAGGGGTCTCAAATTGCCTCGCTGGTAACGTCCCCAGCTGAGCTGACGGTTAATCGTACCATCGGGCGACACAGAAAGCAGGCCGCTGCGACCCGAGTACTGGTAGCCGGGCAGGGCACGCATCTGTGCCAGCTTGCTCACCAGTTGCAGGGCATCAAACCCCATCACATACAGGCGCTTCTGGCTATTACCCCAAGTCGGCCAGAGACGGGCGACCTCGGCGGTTTCGGCGTTAGTCTCGATCAACCAGGGAATATCGCTGATGGTCAGGTTATTCAGCTCCTGGGCGGCGGTGCGTGATTGGCTCTCGATACGGCTGCGGCTGGTGGTGTATAGGGGCACCGGCTCGGCAAACACGCTGAAATTCACGTCGATAAAGGGTTTGAGCAGCGGCAGATCTTGGCTGCTGGCGATCATATAGATGGCGTCGATATCGCGGCGGGATCTAAAGTCGGCCTCGATCTTATTGCCCAGCAGCGCCTTGATACGGGCGATACGCTCCTTACTGTCGATCACCCCTAGAGACTTCTGCACAGTCACTTTCATCTCGTCGCCGCGCTTGTAGTAGTGGATCTCGGCCTCTTCATGGGTGAGCTCCTGCCACTTACCGTTAAAGGCCTCGGCCATGCGGCGACCCACGGCGTCGTCGCTGGCGAGCAGCAGCGGCTTCTCTATGCCGTCGTTATAGAGCTTCTGCGCGGCATCTACCGCCTCGTCGGTGGGTGAGAGGGCGAAGAAGAACTGGTCGTTCGATGGCGTGAAGCTGTCCACATGGTTGAGGAACAGCTGGGGCACCTTAGGCTGTACTTGAGCTTGAGCTTGAGCCTGTGCTTGAGCGCCAGGCTGCTGTTGACCATCGGCCTGCTGGCTGGCTTTCGCCTCCGCCTGCATCAGGCTCTCCACCTCAGACTGTAGCAGTGGGCCTATGATGAAATCGGCATCGGCGGCAATCGCCTGCTGCTGCGCAAGCTCGGCGCCTTGGGCCGTGTCGAAGAAGTTAACCGATACCGAGTCGTCCGGATTGGTCAGGTAGCTGGAGATGATCCCCTGCTTGACCGTGTCGGCGATGGCGGCTCTCGGGCCGGTGAGCGGCAGCAAGACGGCAATTCTCTTTGGCTTGTAGGGCTTGGTATTCAGCGCGCGCTCCAGATCCGTCGGCAGCTTCTTGGCGCCCGGATGGCCCGGATTATCTTGCTGCCAGTTACCCAGTTGCTGCACTAATTGCTGAGGGTCTATGGCATAATGCTTGGCGATATAGGCCAGCTGCAGCCAGCCGGCAAAGATGGGGTTGCTGCTATCCTGACTAAAGGCCAGCAGTGTCTGCTCGTGCAGGGGCTGCAATATGCCCCAGATCTCGTCGTTGACTTCACTCGCCTCGGTGCTCGGCAGATAAGTCGCCAGCAGAGTGAGTTCTTTTGCTTGCTCGATTGGCGATTTGCTCAGCTGAAACAGACGCGCCTTGAGTTGATGGTAGGAGACCATCTGCCAGTTGGCGAGTCGCCACTGGCTGGGGTAATTGAGTTGAGCTAGTGCCTGATCATAGTTGGCCGTTTGCTCCAGCACTCTGGCGCTCAGGTATCTGTGCTCGGCCAGGATCTCGGGTTTGTTGACCAGGCTAGGTTTTACGGCCGCTAGCGTCTTGCTGGCATTGCCTGTGTCGCCTTGATTGATAAAGGCATGAGCGGCGAGCAGCATCAGACGGTTCTTCTGCTCGGCATCGGTAGCCTGCTTGGCATCCGCCAGATACTCTGCAGGGCTTTGGGTGGCATTCACCAAAGAAACTTGGGTGCTGGTTTCTTTCACTGGGGTTGGCGCCGTGGCACAACCGAATAATACTGTGGCCAACACAGCGGCGGAGATTAATTTAGTTGTATTCAGTCTTTTTAACACAGGACTTCACTCTGGTAAGATGCTGGCTGTAGTTTAACCTTCTCTTACGCCTGACGAAAGTCTTGTGACAATCATTACAGAGGTAGATATGGACCTGTCGGTCGCACTTTACATAGTTCCTACTCCAATCGGTAACCTTGGAGACATCAGCAGCCGCGCCCTGGAGGTATTGAATCAGGTCTCCCTTATCGCCTGTGAGGACACCCGCCATAGCGGTAAATTGCTGAGCCATTTCGGCATAGAGACCCGCAAGACGGCGCTGCATGATCACAACGAGCGCGACCGGGCCCTGGGGATCATCCAGAAGCTGGCCAATGGTGAGTCTGTGGCGCTGATCTCCGATGCGGGAACGCCGCTGATCTCCGACCCTGGCTATCATCTGGTGTCACAGGTGCGTGAAGCCGGTTTCAAGGTGGTGCCGCTGCCGGGCCCCTGTGCGGCCATCACGGCGCTGAGCGCCTCTGGGCTGCCGTCGGATCGCTTCTCGTTCGAGGGTTTTCTGCCCGCCAAGGAGAAGGGACGTCTCGATAAGCTGACCGAACTGAAAGAAGATCCCCGTACCCTGATCTTCTACGAGTCGCCACATCGCATCGTTCACAGCCTAACCTCTATCGTGGCGGCGCTTGGGGGCGATCGTCAGGTGGTGATGGCCCGTGAAGTCACCAAGACCTTCGAGACCTTTCTCTCTGGCCCCGCCGCTGAGGTGTTGGCGACAGTGAGTGAGGATCCCAACCAGCAGAAGGGCGAAATCGTGCTCATGTGCCACGGTCATCGCACAGATGAAGATGCCAGCGTGCCCGCCCAGGCGCTGGAGACGCTAAAGCTACTGAGTCAGGAGCTGCCGCTGAAGAAGGCATCGGCGCTGGCGGCGCAGATCCATGGGCTGAAGAAGAACGCCCTCTATAAGCTAGGCCTCGAGCTGGATCTCTAGTCGAAAGGCACTACGCCAATATATGGTGGTGCGCCGCGTCGCATTAGGCTATAATCCGCGCCGAGTTGGCCAGACAGTTGCCGCGCTCAATAGAGCGGGGAGGAAAGTCCGGGCTTCATAGAGCAGGGTACCAGGTAACGCCTGGGCGGTGTGAACCGACGACAAGTGCAGCAGAGAGAAGACCGCCAATCTTCGGATTGGTAAGGGTGAAAGGGTGCGGTAAGAGCGCACCGTGCGGCTGGTAACAGTCCGTAGCAAGGTAAACTCTACCCGAAGCAAGACCAAATAGGGTTCCACTATTCTTAGGAATTAATGCGTGGCTCGCGTTGGAACCGGGTAGGTCGCTTGAGCCTGTGAGCGATTGCAGGCCTAGATGAATAACTGTCCACGACAGGACCCGGCTTATCGGCCAACTCAACACATTAGTAAGGCCCGTTTGTTTTTGACAGACGGGCCTTTTCTTTTTTACAGCCGATCTCTCGCTGCTAATATCTCGAAATCCTAGTAAGGCATGCTCTTGGGAGTAAAATCTGTTTGTGGCAAGCGGATCGGCTGCATCTGATATTTCTGGTAGATCTTATCCAGGCGACCTTCCTGTAACAGCCTGAGAAACAGGTGGTTAAACTGGCGCACCGTCTCGCTGTCGGTGAAAGCCTTGTTGAAGGCGACACAGTACAGAATTGCCCTTTCGGCGCTGAGATAATGCAGCTGGCTCAAGCCAACCTGTCCGGCGTAGAAACGGCCCACATCCTTGTTGACATAGTAGGCGTCGAACCTGCGTTTCTGCAGCATGCGAACCGGTAAGGCATCGCCCTGGGGATAGATGTCGGTGAGCAGGGGCGGCAGCGACATGCGTTTAAGTTTCTCTTGTTGGCGCATGAGCGAGGTGTAGGTGTTGGAGGGGCCATAGACGCCAATCACCTTACCCGCCAGCTGACTCAGGTCGGTGATCGGAAAGTCATTTAAGGTGTAGAAGCCGTATTCCGTCTGCACCAGCGGCAGGGAGAACCACATGGACTCGGCCCGCTCCCGGTTCCAGCCGAGAAAGATCCCCTTAGCCTCGCCGCTGGAAAACATGTGCATCGCCCTGCGATAGGGACGAATCGAGATGTCGCAACGTCCCGGCCATTGCAGGCAGACCGCCTGGGTCAGTTCCACCAATATCCCCTGGGCCCGACCTCGACTGTCCTTATAGCTAAAGGGAGCGAAGTCGTGATAGACGATATTGAGATCGCTTGCCTCGGCCCATGAGGAAAGCGGCAGCTGCAAAAGCATGATCAATAACAATATTCTGAGTTTTGGCGAGATCATGATGCGCGTTCTACCTTTATGGCCACGACACCTATCAGTTTAGTCGCTGGGCAGGGATCTGCGCTGGGGCTAAAAATGGGTCTTTACCTGGAAGCGCCATTCCCAGCTGTTCACCTCGGCGCCGCTGGTAAAGGGGAGGGTGAGATCTATGTGGGCCACGTTGCCATAGCTGGAGCGGGAGGAGTAGATGCGGGCACCTATGCCGACGCTGCCGATAGGGCCTGAGGTTTCATTGTCTTGATCCGGGCCGCCGCTGGCCTGGCCGACATCGGTAAAGACCGCCCAGCCGAGTTCGGCCAGTTGATATAGGTTGATGTTGGGATAGTTTCTAATCTCGGCGCTGAATAACCATTGATTATCGCCATGCTGGTAGTCGTTGGGGTAGCCGCGCACGCCAGTATTGTCTCCCATGGCGAAGGGTGCGTCCAAGTAGTTGTTTTGCGAGGTGCTTAGGCGCACCTTTGAGTAGGCGGTCCACTTGGGATTGATCTGGTAGAAGTACTCGGCGGTGGCGTTGACCTTAAAGTAGTCGGGCTGGCTAGTGGCGAATACCCCTTCGCCATCCATTCTGAGCAAGATCAGCTGATCGTCGCCCTTATAACCGCGGGAGGAGTACCAGTTGACATGGTAGCCCAGGGGGTTGCTGCCGGCCGTGTCCTGGGTCTCCAGGCCGAGTTTGACATAGTGTTGCCAACCCAGGTTGAAGTCTTCGTTGTAGTTGATCAGATAGACGTTGTTGAGCACCTTGTAGTCGTCTTCGATAAACTGATAGGCGACCCAGGGGTAGAGGAAGTCCCTGTCCTGGGGTAGCTCGCTGGTGGGGAACTGTGGGATATTGGCGAAGCTATGTTTGTCCTGGGTTACCCCGACTATGATGCGCGAGCGCCAGTCGTCCACCTTGTTCAGACGCCAGCCATATTGGGCGTTGGCGTACTCTACCTTATGTTCAAACTCGTTCACGTCGAAGCCGTTCTGCCTGATGGTGTCGGTGCGCAGATCATCGATAAAGTGGCCCGAATACATGTCTTTGGTATCCAGACGATAGAAGGGCTTAGTGAAGTCTAAGATGGTCGCCTGGCCGTCGCTGTTGTCGTAAAAGTTGGCGGTGAGGGTCGAGTGCTTCACCAGCCAGTCGGTGGGCACGCGAAAGGCCAGCTGATAGCCGGTGCGATCGGCGGTCGACTTATATTTCAGGCGGGTACGTACCCCTAGCCCCAGCAGGTTATCCTCTTTGATGCCGACGGAAAACTTGCTCTCGCCACCGCTGTGACCGGCGCTGAAGGTGGGCAGTAGCGACCAGTTGTCCCAGGTTTCCACCAGTATGGTCTCGCCTTCGCCAGTCTCCTCTGCACCGGCATCTGGATCGCGCTGGGCAAAGTTGATCCTGGCATCGCGAATGTAGGGCTCATAACGCAGGATGCGCTGGGCCTCGTCGAGATCTTTCTGCGACACCTTGTCCTTGTCGTTGAAGCTGAGTTTGTTGAGTATGGTCGACTCCCGCGTGTTGATATGCAGGTAGTTGGCCCAGCGATGGATAAAGAAGGCGTCGGGATCCGACTCGTCGAAGATGGCGTTGCTGACCACCACGATCTTGTTGATCGGTTTCTTCTGATTGAGCTGTGCCTCGTCGGCGGGGCTGCCGTTCGAGTTGTGCTGCTGAGTCGATGCATCTGCGTCTACCGCTTTATCTGATGCGCTTACTTGCTGTGGCTCGGCCGCGTACAGGCCGCTCGCCAATAGGCAGCCAAACAGCAGAGAGTAGCGCGCACCAGTCAGCATAGCGATCATCCTTATCTTTGCTTTTATCGTTAAGGAGAACTCAGGGGGTTATAAGTTAGACACAATTTAATAACACACCCGCAACGCTAAATAGTCAAGCGGCGAAGATAAAATAAGCTGATGATTTTACTTGCGCAAATCCTGATGCAAGCGTCTAGGCCGCATCAGGACTTGGCTGGTCAATTAGAGGGTACGACGCGGCGGTACGGCGACGTTGGCAAAGATGAGTCCGGCGATGAGCGACATGAAGATCAGGAAGATCTGCGTGCCTATATGGGACTGATTGAGCATGGTTTCGCCGAGGATCAGGGTGTTGAGGCCGATATAGGTCTTACTGCCGGGTACCAAGATCACTATCCCCTGTAGCAGGGCGATGGAGGCGGGCGACTTCATCCAGCGGGCATAGAGGTTAGAGTAGATCCCCACCGCCAGCGCGCCGAAGAAGATACCGATAGATTCCCCCAGATAGATCCCGGCCAGCATGGCGGAGAAGAAGGCGACGATACCGGCGAATATTCCCCAGGGAGAGTCTTTCAGCCTGGCCTTGAAGATGATCACCAGCGCGGCGGAGAGCAGCGGCACGGCGGACCAGATGGCCCAGCGCGGCAGAGGTTCTGGCTCGAAATAGATCGCCTCACCAAAGATAGCATTGCCTATCACCATGCCGAAAATGGCGCCGAAATAGAGCTTAAACAGCAACATGGAGGCGTCCATGATACGCGCCGTGCCCGAGATAAGATCCCGCGCCGCCAGCTCGGCCAGCCCCAGGGTGAGCGCCAGCCCGGGGATAAAGACTATGATGCCCGAGAGGATCACCACGGGGATATTGATATAAGGGTCGAAGTAGGCGATGCCACAGGCGGCTATGGCGCATAGGATGGCGGCTAAGGGCTCAAGGGTCTCGGCCATACGCTTGGAATGTTCGGCGCGGTAGACAAGGCCATAGACCATGAAGCCGAGCAGCGCCGACCAGAAGACGTCGTTCCAGCTGGTGCCCATCAACATGGCGAAGGCACCGGCAGAGGTGCCAAAGGCCAGCAGGGTTAGTAAGGGACCATAGGGATTAGGCTTGTTGGCGATCTCTTCGAGTCGCTCCAGTGCCTCGGTCAGGGTGCGCTTGCCAGACAGAACCTCTTCCACCAACTCGTCGGTACGGGCCAGGGAGCCTAGATCCAGCTCGCCAGGCTTAACGCGCGCCATATGGTTGTATTCCTGATCCGTATCGTGTTGCAACACAAAGGTCATGGAGGTTGGCGAGATCAGAAAGTAACCCTCGATACCTAAGACTTTAGAGATCGATTGCAGATGGGCCTCTAGACGGTAGGCAGGGGTACCAAACTTGTGCAGGGCTTTACCTAATTTTATGATAAATCTGCGTTTTTCAAGAAACTCTGCGTTATCCAATTGTACAGTCCATGATGGTGAAATCTGGGGGTGGTGCTCAAGCGAGCGCATCTTAACCTATCTTGTACCAAAAAGGTTAATGGCTTGGGAATTTTTTTAAATTCGGGTTAAGTTAGCCAAGGGCAGGATTTCAAGGCACTTTTCGCCGGCTTGTCCACGCTTTCAGTTAATAGGACTAAAGGCTGTTATTTGCCAGGGTTGCTGTCTGGCGTGAATTAAATTGGTGTCATTAAGGATAGAGATATGTCGGTAAGCGTTTCGGGATTTTATATTGCTCTCACGGCCATCATGGCGGTGTTTTTCACCTATCGCGTGGTGCGCCTCAGGCGCGGACTCAAGATAGGCTTGGGCTCAGGTGGCAGCGAAGAGCTACGCCTCGCCAACCGGGTACATGCCAACCTGATCGAGAACGCCCCGATGGCGCTGCTATTGTTGCTACTCGCCGAGCTTAACGGCTTGGCACCCGTCTATCTGCATGCGGCAGGTACCCTATGGCTGGTGGCGCGCATCCTACACGCCATAGGCCTGACCCAGGGGCGTGGCGGCTATCATTTCGGTCGTTTCTGGGGCGTGCTGCTCAGCTGGCTGGTGATACTGGCCCTGGCGGTGGTGAATCTGTTTTATTTCATCTTGGCATAGAAAATCGCCATTATTGCTGCTTTTTTGTTCACACTTAAGCAGGTTTCGCTGTTATACTCCGCCTCCTTTTAGTGGTCGCCGCTTGGCGACTACACTTACTCTTTGGTTTGAAAGTTAGGCAGTATCATACATGCAGGTCGAATCCACACTCTTTACCTATCCCAAGTATCTGGGCCGCAATGAAAAGCCGGCGCCCTTCTTGCCTATGTCGCGCAAGGAGATGGCCAAGCTGGGCTGGGATAGCTGTGACATCATTATCGTCACGGGTGACGCCTATGTAGATCATCCCAGCTTCGGGATGGCGGTGATCGGCCGCATGCTGGAGGCCCAGGGCTTCAGGGTCGGCATCATCTCTCAGCCAGACTGGTCGAGCAAAGAGGATTTCATGAAGTTGGGTAAGCCCAACCTCTACTTCGGTGTGACCGCGGGTAACATGGATTCGATGATCAACCGTTACACCGCCGAGCGCCGTCTGCGTCATGACGATGCCTACACGGCCGGTAACGTGGGCGGTAAGCGTCCGGATCGCGCCGTGACCGTCTATACCCAGCGCTGTAAAGAAGCCTATAAGCAGGTGCCCGTGGTGATCGGCGGTATCGAGGCCAGCCTGCGCCGCATCGCCCACTATGATTATTGGTCAGATAAGGTACGCCGCTCGGTGATCTTAGATGCCAAGGCCGATATCTTGGTTTACGGTAACGCCGAGCGCCCGCTGGTGGAGCTGTCTCATCGTCTCGCCGCCGGTGAGAGCGTCGGTGACATCCATGATGTGCGCGGCACCACAGTGATCCGTAAAGAGCCCCTGTATGGCTGGAAGGGGATGGATTCGCGTAAGCTGGATCAGCTGCACAAGATAGACCCTATTCCTAATCCTTATGGCGCCGACGACGTGGGCTGTCAGAATCTCTCCGGCCCAAGCGATACCAAGGTGTTCGATAACGACGCCCCTAAGCCAATTTCGGTGCAGCCGCCACGACCTAAGCCTTGGGAGAAGACCTATGTCTTGCTGCCAAGCTATGAGAAGGTCGCCGGCGACAAGTATCTCTATGCCCACGCCTCGCGCATTTTGCACCAGGAACAGAACCCGGGCTGTGCCCGTGCCCTGTTCCAGCCCCATGCCGAGCGTGCCATCTGGGTAAACCCACCGGCCTGGCCGCTCAATACCGACGAGATGGATGGGGTGTTCGACCTGGCCTACAAGCGTGTGCCGCATCCCGTCTATGGCAAGGAGAAGATCCCCGCCTATGACATGATCAAGACCTCGATCAACATCATGCGTGGCTGCTTCGGTGGTTGCTCCTTCTGCTCTATTACCGAGCATGAGGGCCGCATCATCCAGAGCCGCTCGCAAGATTCGATCATCAAAGAGATCAAGGACATTCAAGACAAGGTGCCAGGTTTCACCGGGGTGATCTCGGATCTCGGCGGCCCGACCGCCAACATGTATCGCCTGGGCTGTACCTCGGTGAAGGCCGAGAGTACCTGTCGTCGACTCTCCTGCGTGTTCCCCTCTATCTGCGGCCACCTGGATACCGACCATCAGGCGACAATCGATCTCTACCGCGCCGCTCGCGACGTGCCGGGCATCAAAAAGGTGCTTATCGCCTCGGGCGTGCGTTACGACCTGGCCACGGAAGACCCGCGCTACGTTAAGGAGCTGGCCAGTCACCATGTGGGCGGCTATTTGAAGATCGCCCCAGAGCATACCGAAGAAGGCCCGCTGAACAAGATGATGAAGCCGGGCATGGGCACCTATGACAAGTTCAAGGAGCTGTTCGACAAGTACTCTGCCGAGGCGGGCAAGAAGCAGTATCTGATCCCTTATTTCATCTCGGCCCACCCGGGCACCACGGATGAGGATATGGTGAATCTGGCGCTCTGGCTCAAGGGCGAGAAGTTTAAGCTGGATCAGGTGCAGAACTTCTATCCATCACCCATGGCAAATGCCACGACGATTTATCATACCGAGCTGAACTCGTTGAAAAACGTCAAGCACAGCAGTGAGACTGTTGAGGTACCTAAGGGCGGGCGTCAGCGTAAGCTGCACAAGGCGCTGCTGCGTTATCACGACCCGGCCGGTTGGCCTATGATCCGCGAAGCATTGATCAAGATGGGCAAGGAACATCTGATCGGTGGCGGGGTGAACTGTCTGGTGCCGGCGGAGACCCGCCAGGAACGTCAGGGCTATCGTGCCAAGACAGCTAACACACCTGCGGGTAAGAAGGCGGTGACCCGTTTCAGCGCTAACCAGTTCGATGAGCGTAAGGGCAATGCTCAAGGTAAGAGCAAGTCTCAGGGACAGGCGGCAGGCAAGGGCGCTTCTGGTAAGGGAAGCGCGGGCAAAGCAAGCGCTGGTAAGCCTGGCAAGCGTCCGATGAAGAACGCCTGGGGCACCACGCCTAAGCATCAACGCTAAACAACTTCTGGTCAAAACGACAAAAAAAGGGGAGTATTTAACCACTCCCCTTTTTTATTGCATGGAGCTTCTTATGAGCGACTCACATCGCGGTCAAAATGGTGATGCAGGGGTCGATGGTTACAGCGACGAGGGCTTTTGGCACAAGGTTAAGCAGTTTGCAAAGCAGGCCGGGCGCGAGGTGATCGACAATGCCTTGTGCCTCTACTATGCGGCGCAAAGGCCGGACACACCAAAGTGGGCCAAGACGGTGATCTTCGGCGCCCTGGCTTATTTCATCACGCCGCTGGACGCCATACCGGATCTCACTCCTGTGGTGGGATTCTCAGACGATCTCGGCGCCCTGGCCGCGGCGCTGGCCATGGTCAGCATGTATATCGATGACAGCGTGAAGCGTCAGGCGGCCGAGAAGCGCTCGGCTTGGTTCGACTGACGCCTCGATTTTCAGCTAGATTGACTGTTTAATTGCATTAGCCCGCCAGTCGTTCCCGAATCAGCCAGTCGTTCAGGCTGATGGCCTTGGCGCCGCCAAAGCTCAGGGAGATGAGATTCGCCGCCACTAGCTGCTGGCCGCTCAGATCCTGACTCTCCCAAGAGAGACTCGGGGCTGCAATGGCATCACTTATCACCTCACACTCGAAGCCTGCCTTGACGGCGCTGCGACACAGGGTCTGCACACAGGCCTGGGCCATGGCCCCGACGACCACTAGCTTGTCTATGCCGAGCTCAACCAGTGTCTGAGACAGAGCAGTGTCGATGAAGCTGTCCACATGATGCTTGATGATGACAGGCTCATTGCCCTTGGGCGCGACCATGTCGGCGATCTCCACACCCTGGGTGCCTGCCTGGAAGAAGCTCGCCTCGGGATCCTTGAAGATATGCTGCACATGGATCACCGGCAGTTGATTGCTGCGAAAATGATGGAGCAGCTTGGCCGCGTTGGCCGCCGCGGCCTCACAGTTATCCAGTGCGAAGCGGCCACCCTTAAAATAGTCGTTTTGCAGATCTACCAGCACCAGGGCGCTGCGCATCCGTGGCGCCAGGGGCTCGCTCAGCTGGGTCAGCACGCTAAAATCATCCTCTTCTAGATACCAGTGGCCGTCGTCGGCCAGGGTCCACAACTCCTTACTGATAAACCCGCTGGCGATGTTCATGCGCCAGTTGGCTGAGAGGATTGCCTGTTTGTCGCTGAGCACCTTGATCTCTACATTGCGATAGACCAGCTCCCCTGGATTTTGCTGGGCGAAGCCGAGCCAGAACTGGCTGATCGCCTCGATGCCATCGAAACGGCCGAAGGGAGAGACCTGCATCTGCGCCCCTGGCAGATAGCGGGCGATACAGTCGGCAAAGGCCTGACGGTTGAAATCGGCAATCCAGGCTTGGCTGGCTTGCATGACGGCTTGACGGATAGATTGACTCATGTTGGCTCCTCGTTAGCTACTCGAATTAGTCGTTGGAACTAGTTATTAGGACTAGTCGCTTGAAACTGTTGAGGCGCCAGTCTATTGTTATTTTATATTGTGATATTTAGGTCTTGGTTGATAAGAATGTTCAGAAAAAACGAACAAAAGCGGCTGGCATATCAGATGTTGGTATTCGACGAGGTGGTCAATCAGGGCTCCTTCACCGCCGCGGCCGAGGCGCTCGGTCATACCAAGTCGGCGGTGAGCCAGTATGTGAGCCAGCTGGAGCAAGATCTCGGCGTCAAGCTGCTGACCCGCAGTACCCGCCAGTTGCATCTCACCACCCAGGGGGAGGCGATGGCTCAGCGCAGCCGTCAGCTGTGGCGCCTGCTGACCGAAACCCTGGAGGTGGCCCATGACCAGCAGGCGGTGCCCGGTGGGCGCATGGCGATCACCGCGCCCCTGGCCTTCGAGGCGCCGCTGCTCACCCCCATCATTGCCGAACTCTGCCGCGAGTTTCCGCAGCTGCTGCCAGAGTTGCATTATGACGATGCCCGGCTGGATATCTTGCAGCACAACCTGGACATGGCGATCTCCGTCGGGCCACAGAAAGACAGCGGCTATCATGCGATTCCTATCGGCCGACTCGACAGCGTCCTGGTGGCCGCCCCTGGTTATATCAACCGCAGCGCCAGCATCACGGCGGAGAGTCTGCGGGGCCACAGCTTAATCGTCCTTCCCTGGCAGCGGCCTCTGGTACTGCAAGGGCAGGGTGGTTTGGTCTTCGAGGCGGCTAAGGAGATCAAGGTCAACACCTCCATCAGCGCCATCAACAGCGCTATTGCAGGTGTTGGTATTGCCCTGGTGCCCTCTATCTTTATCGAGGCTGAGCTTGCCCAGGGCAAGCTGCAGCGGGTGCTACCCGAGTACAGTGGTCCGTCGCGAGAGGTGTTTGCCATTCATGCCTACCAGCAACAGTTGCCCCTGGCGTTGCGTTTAGTAGTGGAGAGGTTGAAAGAGGCTTTCAGGCAGAAGGCCCCGGTGAGTGGTTAATGCTCGAGACTTAGTCGAGTTTGAACTGTCCCACTATCTGTTCCAGCTGCTGATTGGCGGTGGCCAGGTTAACGGTTTCGTTGCGGCTCGACTCGCCGCTGCGAGCCAGTTCGTTGGCCATGTCGCAGATGGCGCTCATGTTGCGGGTGATCTCGGCCGAGACAGAGCTTTGCTCTTCGGCGGCGGTGGCGATCTGGGTGTTCAGGTCGTTGATCTGATTAACCGAACTGCCGATGGCGTCGAGATCCGTGGCGACTCTCTCTGTGGTGCTCGCGGTTTCCAGACAAGTCTGCTTGGTGACCTCCATCGAGTGGATCGCGCTGTTAGAGGCGTCTCTGAGATTGCTTAGTGTCTCCTCAATTTCCGCCGTGCTGTCCTGGGTGCGTGCGGCAAGGGCCCGCACCTCGTCGGCCACCACAGCAAATCCTCGTCCCTGTTCGCCGGCTCGAGCGGCCTCGATGGCAGCGTTTAGGGCCAGTAGGTTGGTTTGGTCGGCGATGTCACCAATCACCTTGAGTACCTGGGTGATATTGATGGTGTCACGATCGATCTGGCCTATCTTGTCGGCGGTATGTTCCACCTCCCTAACCAGGCGGTTGACTGTCTCTGTGGCTTGAGCCACTACCTGCTTCGATGCCAGCGCCTGTTCGTTGGTGAGTTGGGTAAAGGAGGCGGTCTCGCTGCCATTTTGGGCGACGTCGTTGGCGGTGGCACTCATCTCTTCCACCGCGGCGACTATCTGCTCTGTCTCTTTGGTGTGAGCAGAGAGTATATGGCGATTGGTCTCTGTCTCCCCATTGAGTCGTTCGACACTGCCGGAGATATGGGCCGAGGCCTGTAGCACCTCGCGCATCATGGCCTGCAGGTTGGCGATAAACTGATTGATCCCCATGGAGATCTGCCCCAGATCGTCCTCGCTATGTATCTCGAGTCGTTTGGTGAGATCGCCGTTGCCCTTAGACAGTTCGGTAACCATGGCCTTGAGCGACAAGATGGGGCGATAGAGGAGGTACAGGACCCAAAGCAAGATGCTGATGGCGCACAGCAACATGACGGCGGAAGAGACGAGGGCGCTGGTAAGGGCCTGATCGACCACGGCGTAGGCGCTCGATTTATCCAGGCCGATGAAGAGGAACCACTGCTTGCCATTAACCAGGGGGATGGCTTTAGAGAAGCCCAGCTTATCGACGCCGTCGATGCGATATTCCTGCATCACCTCGTCGCTGCCGATGAGCTTCTGCTGCACCTGAGGCAGACCGAAGTCGCTGAAGCGGCTGCCACTGATCAGGGTGGGGGAGTCTGACGCCAATACCTTGCCGGTTTGATCTGTGATGAGAGCGACCGCCCCGGGATAATCGATGGCGCTGACAACATCATGAAGATAGGTGAGTTCTATGTCACCCAGGACCACGCCGTCGCCCAGGTTCTTCAGGATGGAGATCACCTTGTGGCCCGTACCGTCGTCTATGTAGATGTCGGTGACGTCCAGCTGAGTTGTGGCCTTACCCTGCTGATACCAGGGGCGGGATCTGGGATCGTACATGCCGGGGATCGCCCTGCCGTTGAGCCACTTGTCGCCGGTTTCGGTGGAGTAGGCGCTGCCGTCATCGAAGCCGAAATAGATACGGGCGACCCCGGAGAGATCTGTGGCGAGACGCGCCGTGTTGACATAGTTGTCCTGGTAACTCCCCAGACGGTAGTGCTGGGCCAGTTCATCCATGGCCTGGGCCTTGGCGCCAAACCAGGTGGCAACCTTTACCGACTCGTTACGGGTGACGCCGGTGAGTTTGTCGTTAACCCTGGCGATGGTGGCCTCTTTAATCTGGACGTAGGAGAGCCAGTTCGAGATCAACAGGCAGAGGGCGACTAAAGTGACCATGGAGGCCACGAGTGATTTCTTGAATCCCATCAATTACTAACTCCATGAGGTGTGGAATAGAAGAGGCCAGAGATGGCCTCTTCTGGAGGGAGCTTGGTCGGGTGGTTAGCCTTTCCAGTTTAAGTTGAAGTCATAGCGGAAGCCGACGGTAACGGCGCGATCGTCGTTTAGGTTGTCGTAGTTCTTATCCAGGTACTCCAGGTGTACGCGTACGTTGGCCAGCGGGTTCCATTCCAGGGTGGTGTTAAAGCCGTCATAGTCCATAGAGCTGATATCCTCGATACCGTCTTTAAACTGGAAGTAGCCCAGCTTGATCTTGTACTCATTGCTCAGTGGGTAGGCCAGGGCGGTATCTAAGGTGCTGCCGCTGCGATCGCCATGTTGCACCTGATTATCGAAGTTGTATTGCTTGTCCTGGTAGCTCGCCGCCAGGTAGAGGCCGTTATCGAAGGTATAGGCCACCACACCGCCCAGGGTCTGGTTGTCGCCGTTTACCTGGCCGTTCTCTAGGCTGTCTTGGGTAACATAACCCAGACCCAGATGCAGGGCTCCGACATCGTAACCTACACCTATGTTGACGAAATCCGCGCCTGTGTCGCCCTTATCACCGTCAAACTGGGCGCCGGCCATCCAGGTGAAGCCACCAGTGACCAGCTTGTAGGTGACGAAGTTGTCGACGAAGAAGGGACTTTCATGGTCGTAGGCATAGGGGCTGTTGCCGTGGTTGAAGATATCCACGTATTCGGCGATCAGGCTGTATTGGGCCGGACGCTGTTTACCTATGCCCACCTGGCCGTAGGGGGATGCGATGGCCACATAGGCCTGTCTCGCCTTGCCGAAGTTGCCTGAGTTGGCGATATCGACGCTCCATTCCCCTTGGGCGATGGCGCGCCAACCGTCGGCAAACTCAGTGCTGGCCTTGATGCCGACCCGAGAGAGGGCGTCTCTCACATCCCAGGTTTCATCTGTACTGTCGTCGAGGTAGCTGAGTGTCGGACGGATAGAGCCGTACAGGCTGACTTCGCTGTTCTTGAACTGTGATGGTGCGGCCTGGGTCTCTAGTTGGGCGATGCGCTGGTTGAGTGCCTCGACCTGTTCACTCAGGGGCTGCTCGGCGGCATAACCCTGAGTAGAAGCGAGTGCCATTGCGGCGGCGATCATTGAGGTGCGAAAAATAATCTTATGGTTTTTCATGGCTTTCTGCCTTCAATTGGTTTTCTTAGGCATGCGAGTCTCCCTCCTGCCATCTTGTCGATGGAGGATAGGGGCGCCGCAGGCGTTTAAAAAAAGGAAGTTAATAGGCCCATGACATCTGCCATGGGCCGGGTTTTGGTTAAACCTTGCCAGCCTTCTTCAGGTCGGCGAACCAGAGGTTGTGATGCTGTTTGGCCCAGTTTTCGTCACAGTAGCCAGAGGTCATGTTTGACATGCCGCCTTCAGACATCACGGTCGCCATGAAGATATGCACCACAGAGAAGGCGCTGATGATGACGGTTGAGGCAATATGCAATACCAGCATCAGGTTGGCCGTGTTCTTGGTGACGCCATAGGTCTCGGGGAACATCATCGCCAGGCCAGAGACCACCATGACACCGCCGAACAGGGCGAATACCCAGAACCACAGCTTCTCACCCGCGTTGGCAAAGCCCGCATCGGGATGCTGTTTCTTGCCGAAGTTGATGTAGCCGCCCAGTACGGCAAACCATTTCAAGTCATAGCTTGCGGGGAACTGCTTAGGCGCCCACATCAGGACCATAAGCACATAGCCTAGGATGAAGGGGAAGGCCATCAACTCATGTAGGCTGCTGGATAGACCCACCAGGGCTGACCAGGAACCGGCATTCATGCCAGGCTCGAAGTAGAAGCGGCCGCCGCCTAGTACTAAACCAGTAAGGATCAGCAGGATACAAGGGATGGCACCCAGCCAGTGCACGCTGACGCTAAGGCCAGACCAACGCTTGATCAGCTTACCCGAGAAGCCATGGTCCAGCTTGGATACGCCGTTCACCACCACAAATAGGATGAAGAGGGCGGTTACGCCAAACAGACTGGCAAACAGGGCGAAGGCGATGGTATCGGTTGCGCCCAGGTAGCCCAGCAGTGACTCGTCGGCCTGCTGTGGAATCGACGCCGGCATCAGCAGCTCAGGCTGAGTCGGCAGGCCACGGATCTCAGGAATATCACCAGAGATGGCGTGCTCCTGAATGGTTTGCCACTGCTGCGGCTGCAGGGTGGCTGTCTCTTCGGCCAGTGCATAACTGGATGCAAACAGACCGAGCACAATAAGGCTTAACCATCTTATTGCTTTACTCATTGAAAACTCCTTGCGACATCGCTGGTCGCGTTGGAATCTGCCTGTAGCTAGGCAGACTCGTCGATCATTCGGCGCCGTCTAGGCTGGGCGCCGCTTGAATTTGTTGATTGATAAACTGCAGTAGCTCGTGAGCCAATAGCGGCCAGAAAGGCTGTTTCGCATGTTTGGCAATGCCCTCACAGAAGGGGGTTATCCAACGCCCGAGATGGGTTTGGAGAAACTCCGCCGCGAGTTCATTGAGCGCCTCAACATGCTCGCTGTTTTCCAGCGCTTGTTGCTCGGCGGCCATGGCGTGCAGGCAATAGAGGAACTCGAGTTCGTTACCGATAAAGTCGGCCGGCTCGTTGAAGCTATCGTCGATGACCAGACCAATTTGTTGGTAGAACTCGGCCACCCTGACGGTTTCCTCGGTGAAGATCTGATGATTGCCACTGAGGTAAACCGATTCATAGGGGGCGACTAACAGCTTGTATGGCCCGATACACATGCGATTAAAATCAAACTCCAATTCGGATGCGTCGTCACTGAACTTGCGTGCCTCTATGAGTAGCGGACTGTCTGGTGATTCCTGCTCCAGATAGGCGATTAAGCCTGCGAGAACCTGAGTATCCGAGGGCGCGAACATCATAGATTTGAAGGCATGGTAAGCCATTGCCGTTGGGCCATATTCTGCTGTCATTATGCGCGTTCCTTAATGATCACTAGGTTAGGTTTGGTGATGCAATCGCCATAGCCTATGCCTTGTTTGCTTGCCGATGGACGCTTGAGCACTTCTTGCAGATTGCCGACATCCAGGCACTCTACCGGGCAGCCACTCACACACGCGGGTTTCATGCCGCGGTCCAGCAGCTCCACACACATGTTGCACTTGTCTGCCTTGCCGTCGTCCTCGCGGATGCTGACGGCCGCGTAAGGACAGGCGCTGGCACACAGGCCACAACCGGTACACTTCTCACGGTCCAGCACCACGATACCGTCATCGCGCACATGGTAGGCTTTCGCCGGGCAGACCATGAGACAAGCGGGGTTTTCGCAGTGCATGCATGAGTGGGACAACCAGACATCGATAGCGCCATCGTCACGCTTCACTTCATAGCGATCGACTTTACGGAATCTATGGTTCTCGGGCAGTTCATTGTGGATCTGGCAGGCAACGGTACAGGCACCGCAACCGACACAGTTCTCTTGTCTGAACACAAAGCCCACTTTCTTATTTAACGACATCGTTTACTCCTTAGGCTTTGGCAATCGCGACGCGAGTGGAATGATACGCAGAGCATCCACCCATATCGGTCAAGGTGTCGGTGGTGAGGTTGTTGGTACAGCTGTCTTTGCCCTGTGGGTCCATGCGACGCCAGTTATTCTTCGGCGCCATAACTGTTCCTCTGACCACCTGGGTAGAAACCTGAGCGATAAAGTGGGCCTCACCACGTTGGTTGCTGAGCCTTACCCTGTCGTTGTTCTGAATGCCCAACTCTTTGGCATCTTCGGCGTTGATCTTGGCGAAGTAGGCCGGGAAGTTACGAATGTACTTCACGTTGTAGAAAGAGCTGTTGGCACGCTGCGGAATGGCAGGAGACAGCAGACGGAACGGCAGTGTCTTCTCTTCCTTCACCATCTCATCTTCCGGCAGGCCGAAGTCGATCACTGGGTGGTAGCCGGCTTCTTTCATCATCTCCGAGTAGAATTCGATCTTGCCGCTTGGCGTCTTATATTTGCCGTCGCCGAAGTAAGGGCGTTGGTCATAGACGGTGACAAACTTGTCGCGAATGATCTGCTCATAGGTGATGTTGTTGTGTCTGAAGGCGGGTTCCTCAGTGTCGAGGAAGTCACGCAAGATCTGCTCATAGTCCACACGCATCTCAGGGAAGCGGTCTAGCCCCATGCGGGCGCCCAGCTCCTTGAAGAAGATCCAGTTGTCTTTCGACTCGCCGAGTGGCTCGATCACCTTCTCAGAGGTCTGCATGTGATAGCAGTTGTAGTCGGTACCCATGTCTGGGAACTCAAACTGGGTCGCTGCCGGTACGATAATATCGGCCAGCTCTGCGGTGTCTGTCATCAGGAAGTCGTGAACCACCAGGAAGAGGTCATCACGCATCGCGCCGCGGCGACAGGCATTCGAGTCCGGTGCAACCGAGACGAAGTTACCGTTGTAGTTGATCACCGCCTTAATCGGTTTGATCGGCTTGCCATAGGCCATTGGATTCTCTGGGTCGAGCGCCTTGGCGATCTCCGTCATGTTGACGTGGCCAACTGTGTCTGGGTTCGGGTGGATATGATCCGCACGGCCCTTGCTGTAGTTCAGGCTGTCATCGGCCTGGGTGTTGTCATAGATGAAGCCGTTACCTATCTTGCCGTACTGGCCGGCAACCGCGTGCATCATGGCGATGGCGCGAGACATACGGGCGCCGTTGTAGTTACGCTGCATACCGTAACCCAGACGCAGTACAGACAGCTCTGACTCGCCATAGACGCGGGCGAATTCGAACATCTTGGCCTTAGGCACGCCGGTGACACGCTCGATCTCTTCGTAGCTCATGGTGTTCAGGCGCTCGAGCAGCTGGTCATAGCCAAGGGTGTTGGCCTTGATGAACTCGAGATCCGCTAGGTCATGCTCTACCAGGTACTTCATGATACCTGTCGCTAGGTGGGTGTCGGTACTCGGCTTAGGCTGCAACCAGATATCGGCCTGAGAGGCGATAGGGGTGCGCACTGGGTTAACCACCAACAGCTTGGCACCTCGGTCACGGGCCTGGTTGATGAACTTGATGCCGTGCACGTTGGTGGCCGTCTCGTTTTGGCCCCAAGAGATGTAGCAGTTGGTGTAGATGTTGTCGTATGGATCCGGGCCCTGGTAGGTACCAGTTACCGACTTCAAGCCTTCATAGGCGGCGAACACACACACCTTACGGTCGAGCTTGCGGGCACCTACGGCGTTGAAGAAGCGGCTAGGTCCGCCGTATTTACCGATAACCCCTTCGTGGCCCGAGTAGCTGTAGGGCAGGATAGAGTCGGCGCCGTGATCTTTGATGATCTGCTGCAGACGGCTGGCTATTTTGTCATAGGCCTCATCCCAGGAGATGCGGCGCCATTTGCCTTCGCCCTTCTTGCCCGCGCGCTCCATCGGGTGCAGGATACGGTCGGCGGCATAGGTGTATTGCACATAGGCATGGCCCTTCACGCAGGGAGAGGTGCCCATCTTCTTCAGCTCTGAAGCACCTTCCACGTAGGTCATGCGGCCGTTTTGTACCGTGAACTTCAACAGACAGCGGTCGGCGCAGTTACGTTGGCAGGTGTGGTACTTAATTTCTCCTTGGCGTTTCAAGAGTTTGTCGGGCGCGCCGCCTTTTTCGCCGGCACTGGCTATGCCGGGCATAAGACCGGATAGCGAGCCGACGACGGAGCTGGCTCCGACACCTTGCAAGAAGGTGCGTCTGTTCATTTTCATAAGTGTTCCCCATCTTGATGCGTCTTAAGACGCTTTTTACAGACATTGCTCAAATGTTTGTGAGTCAAAGACTCGCTGCATACCTGTTTTGTTATCGTTTTTCGATTTAAAAAGATGGCAAGACCAGCTGCGAAAGGGGTATGCAAGAGTGCCTCTGGTAGCTTGTCGGTCTCACCATCAAAATCCTTGTCAGCGTTCTGCCGCCCTGCGCCAGGCGCTTTCCAGGCCGCAGATGAGCTTAGACTTCACCCAGTTGAAGGCGGCCGACTGATTGACGTTGCCATATAAGAGGTAATTGCCTATCTCGCGGTTTTCCCGGCGACGAATACGGCAACGCTTGGCCAGCTCTTCGGGCAGCTTGACCCACTGCACAGCGGGCAACATGTCGACGAACTGGCGGGTAAATTCGTTGCAAACTAAGGTTATGGCGTCAGACTCGCTCAGCAGGCGCATGGCGGTGGCCACGCTGTCGGTATAGCCGTCGACCTCCATGCACAGCTCCTCTTCGCGGCAGAGGTTTACCAGCAGTGGGCAGCTCAGGTCGTCATAGTTGTCTATCTCAAGGCAGGCATATTGGGTGATGTTGTCCAGGGTGAGTTCCTGCTTGAGGATCGGATGGCCGCTGCGCGCCAGGATGTAGAGATTGTCGGTGGCGGAAAACATCTCGGCGTTGAGGTTCTTACCGTTGAAGCCTTCATAGACCACCACGAAGTCGACATCGCCATTGGCGAGATCGCTGCTGCAGTCATGGGTCAGCACCCTGACATCAAACTTCATGTTGGGCGCCTCGGTGAGGATCTCGTTGCGGATCACCTGTTGTACTGGGTAGATGAACTCATCGTAGGCGTGAATAACATATTGGCCGCCCGATTCAGCCGGGGTAAATACCGAGTGCTGCATCTCGAGCTTTTGATAGTGGGCCACCAATTCTCTGGCCATAGGGATCAGTTGGTGGGTCTTCTCCGTCGCGACGAAACCGGAACAGCGACGAATAAAGAGTGAGTCTTTAAATATGTCTCTTAAGATCTTTAGGGTGCGGCTCACACCTGAAGGCGTAATACCCAGTTCATTGGCAGCCTGATGACTCTGCCCGTGTTCATAGACGGCGATGAACACTTTTAATTGATTGTAATTAAGTTGGTCAATCTTATTCATGGTTGTGAACTGGGTAAATATATTGAGTTATTATCATCTATATATATCTACACACGTTCAGTGTTGAAAGTCACACTTTTAATATGGCCATTATTTAAAGTTTGCATTACTTCTCATGTTTTAATATCTGCATTTTGCAAAATGCGATATTTAAAATTTGCAGGCTTTATATATCTTTCAGGCTAACTGGTACGAACGAACAACTTGTAGGCGGGCTATAGGCTAGGCCTTGCTATCTCTAGGGTGAGCCTAAGCTCCTGTTTAGGCGGGATAACTGTTCGATTTGTGAACTTTCGATTTTATTTCATCAAAATTAAATTTATTTTTAATATGAGATGTTCGTCTTTTTATCGCTTCTATTATACCCGCTATCTATAAATAATTTCATCGAATTTATATTTTTATTTGAATCGTGATCTCTATTTAGTTTTCAGTTTATAGCTTTATTGTCTGTTGCAAGTTTTATTATTGCGTGTGTATTTTAAATAATAAGAAACCTTCCAGAAGTCATGTTTTTATTTTAGAAAAACATAGTTAAGGATCTCGTTATGTTAGATCGGCGCTCGATATTAAAAATGGCGGCAGGTGGAGCTCTGCTCTCATTGGTGCCCGCCAGCACGCTACAAGCGAAAACCCTTGGAAAACGCTATGCCATGGTGTTTGACGTCAGACGTTGTACCGGCTGTCTCTCTTGTACCGTTTCATGTTCCGTTGAAAATCAAACTGATGCGGGTCGATGCCGTACCCGCGTCAATCAGGCTAGTCTAAGCTTGGGTGAGCGCATCGCCACCCTTGCGGTGCCGAACCAATGTAACCAGTGTGATAATCCTGTCTGCACTCAAGTCTGTCCTGTGGAGGCAACCTACAAGCGTAAGGAAGATGGCATAGTGGTGATCGACCACGAAGAGTGCATTCACTGCCAGCTGTGTGTCGATGCCTGTCCTTATGGCGCGCGCCGCAAAGATGAGAGCCTGGATAACCCGCCCGAGAAATGTAACTTCTGTATTCACCGCGTCACTCAGGGGCTGTTGCCTGCCTGCGTCGAGACCTGTATCGGTGGCGCCCGTACCTTTGGCGACCTCAACGATCCCGACAGCCAGGTTTCTAAGCTGGTGCGGGACAACAAGGTCTACGCCATGCTGTCCGAGGCTGGCACCTCGCCAAACATCTTCTACATTGGCTTGCCGACATCGACCGATGATCAAGCCATTTTGAATCTCAATTACCTCGATTGGCAGCGCTAGGAGTCAAAGATGGATAGACGTAAGTTTTTAACTCAAGCCGGTCTGGTATCTGCAGCGACCATCACAGGTGCCGCATGCAGTCGAGTCGATGCCGAGAGTGAGCCTAAGAAGACCCAGGACATTTCACGCTTCGGTCATCCCGTAGCGGCCGAAGGGGGCTTCGATGGCGAGGGCAAATGGCAAAAGACAGAGGGGGTGCGCACCGTCTATTCCCGCTGCTTTAGCTGTTACAACATCTGCGGCCTCAGGGTGCGAGTGGATGAGAAGACAGACAGAGTCTTGAAGGTAGGGGGCAACCCCTATTGTGAGAACAACTCTGGCTCGCCACTGCCGCTGAGCACCGAGGTGAAGCAGAGCTTTATCGCCCTGGCGGGCGAGGCGGGGCTGAAGAATCGCGCCACCACCTGTGCCAAGGGAGCAAGCTGTGTCGATTCGGTGGACGATGAGCGCCGGGTGACTCGGGTGCTGAAACGCGCGGGCAAACGCGGCGGTGGCGAGTGGGTCACCATCAGCTATGAACAGGCACTTGCCGAGATCATCGAGGGGGGCGATCTCTTCGGCGAAGGTCATGTCGATGGCCTGCGCGCCATTCGCCAGCTGGATCAAGAGGTGAAGCCGGGCCATAGCGAATTTGGCAGTAAAGCGAATCAGCTGTTTGCCACCTTCTGCGCAGAAGATTATTTGCGCGGAAGCTTCTATTCTCGCTTCATGATGCAGTCATGGGGCACGGTTAACCTGGGGACTAAACACGCCTACTGCGGCGCCGCCCAGGCAACGGGTTATAGCCTGGGGATGGCGGCCGGATTCGAAGAATGGCTCAACGATGTCGACTGGGAAAACGTCGAGTATGGCCTGTTTATGGGCACCAGCCCAGGTTCCTCGGGTGTCAGCCTGAACCGTGTTGGTCGAGGTCTTGCCAACAGTCGTGTGGACCGTGGCTTTAAATATGTGTGTGTCGATCCTCTGCTGCGTACCACGGTCGCCGCCGATACCAATGCCACCTGGCTGGCGGTCAAACCCGGTCAGGATGCGGCATTCTCCTTTGGGGTGATCCGCACCATGCTCGAGGAGCAGTGGTTTAACAAGGCGCACTTGGAAAATCCGAGCCAGAAGGCGGCTGAGGCCGCGGGTGAACTTAACTACACCAACTCAGGTCACCTGGTGGTGATGGATCCTAAGCACCCAGAGTATCGCAAGTTTGCCAAGGCGAAAGATTTTGGTCTGGGTGGCGACGAGGCGCTGATCATCAAGGTGGGCACTCAGACCTTAGCGTCGGCGGAGTCAGGCGACAAGGCCGAGCTGTTTGTCAGCAAAGGTCTCACCGACAGCCATGGTCGTAAGGTGACTCTGATGTCGTCTCTCTATCTGCTGCGGGCCGAGGCCCAGCGCACCAGCATGGAGGAGTACGCCAAGCGCAGCGGCATCGCGATCAAAGAGATGCGTCAGGTGGCGAAAGACCTGGCGCACTATGGCCGAAAGGCCTGTGTGGCAGGCAACGGCGGCACTAACTCATCTGATGGTTTCGTAATGGGCTGGATCTGGGCGACACTTAATACCCTGGCGGGTTCCCACGATGCCAAGGGCGGCGCCATCTATGGCAATGGCCCTATCGGCGGCATGGAAGGTCTGTATGATCTGGCCAACATAGAAGGTGGCGTGTCGCTGGACGGTATCGTCAACGCCTGTCGTGATGGCGCCTACGAGGCCTCGACCGAATATCGTCTCAAAGTGGATCAGGGCAAGAACCCTTATCCCGCCAGTACCCCTTGGCACGAGGTGCTGCCCGCCATGAATGCGGCCGAGCAGTGGACCAGCCATGCCAACGGAGACCCCTACAGCGCCAAGGTGTTGTTCAACTGGCGCAACAACTTCCTCTACAGCGCGGCGTCTATAAGTCAGGAGGTGGTGGCCAGCATCGCCGATCCTAAGCGCTTGCCGCTGGTGGTGGGGATCGACTGTCACATGAACGAGACCAACCGCTATGCCGACTACCTGATCCCGGACCGTTCCATGCTTGAAGAGTATGCGGCGGATCGCATGTGGGGCGCCCATAAACTGGGCGTGGTGGCGGCATCGCCTGTGGTGACTCCGAGAACCGAGAAAAATGAGGCGGGTGAGCATATCTGCATGGAGCAGTTGCTGATCGATATCGCCCTCAAACTCGACTTGCCTGGCTTCGGTAAGGGTGCCCTGGCGACCAGCGATGGCCGCAAGGTCGACCTGTTAACCTTCGAGGATTGGCACGCCAGATACCTGGCCAACGTGGCGGCGCAGTGTGAACAGCTGCCTAAGGTGACCGAGGAAGATCGTCTCTGGGCCGGGTTGGATTACGCCATGAAGCCGCTCAAGCCAAGACTTACCGCCGACGAGGCCGCCAAGGTCGAGGCCCTGCTGTCACGCGGTGGCTACTACCTGGAGGATGATCGTTATGACGGCGACTTCATCAAGGGCGCCGGGCCTAAGTGCCTGCAGATCTATCATCAGGAGGTGGCGCAGCTGCGTCATGCTTACTCGGGTGAATTCTACCCAGGTACGCCGACCCTGCAGGAGCATAAGTTCTGGAATGGTGACACCTGGGAGAGTCATTGGCCCCAGAGCGAATATCCGCTGCTGTTCTCCAGCTACAAGGCGACGGTGCGCTCTAACTATGCGGTGGCCTTCAAGCGGATCGGTGAGATCAGTCCCACCAACTTCGTCTATATGCACACAGATACCGCCAAGGCCCAGGGGCTGAAGGATGGCGACCAGGTGCGCATAGTGACCGCCAACGGCAAGCCCTGTGTCGGCACCCTGCAGACAGATGTGGGGGTCGCCAAGGGGGCTGTCTGTGTCTCCCACGGCTTTGGTCATAGCGAGGGCTTCGGCGGTGACGATCGCATCATCAACGGCGAGAAGTTAGCGGGGATCGCCAGTCGCGCCGGCGGCACGGCGGTGAACCAGATGATCCCGGCGGATCCGACCCGTAACGGCGCCGCCAGTATGCTCAACGATTACTGGACCGGAGCCAACTGTCGTCACGGCATTCCGGTGCGGGTGGAGAAAGCCTGATTCGAATCATTAACCAAGCATAGTTTTAACCATAGCTTTTCTAAACATAGTTATCCTGTAAACCTTTCCCCCGTTGCCTCGGCTTCGGGGGCTTTTTTTATTCAGCTTCAATTTATCTGTTCGTGCTAGTGTGAAGGCTCAACTTGATGGAGCATAAAAAGAAGATGACTAAATCCCTATCACTATCCTTATCACTATCCCTTAGCGCCAAATCACTTGGTGTTAGCGCCGCCCTACTGTTAGCCACGCCAGCCATGGCGACCACGACCGAGCAGAGTCAATTTTTCGATGCGATTGCCGCCCATTGCGGCCAGGCCTTCGAGGGCAAGGTGACGGCGGGCAACAGCGCCGACTCGGCTTTCTCTGGCAAGCGTCTGGTGATGCATGTGCGCGAGTGTAGCGACAGCGAGCTCAAGGTGCCGTTTCATGTGGGTGAGGATCACTCCCGCACCTGGGTTATCACCAAGACAGAGACAGGGCTGCGCCTCAAGCATGACCACAGACATCAAGATGGTAGCGAAGACAAGGTCACCATGTATGGCGGCGACACCCAAGATGGCGGCAGCGCCGAGCTGCAATCCTTCCCGGTCGATGCCTACTCTATTGACAACTTCAAACAAAATGGACTGACCCAATCGGTCACCAATGTGTGGCACATGGGGATCACAGACAGCCAGTTTATCTATCGCCTTACCCGAGAGAATCGCGACTTTAAGGTGGAGTTTGATCTGACCAAGCCGGTTGCCTTGCCGCCTACTCCATGGGGGGCATGAGTAGCCTTGGAATGAAGGCTGGGCATTTGGTTTGGTGGCTAGCCTAACGGTTATTGGGGAGATGATTTGTTGGGCGAACCTTCATAGCTATCTAACGCCTGCCCGGCGAGGGATGTGCAAGCACTCTTTTGGCTCGCTGTGAATATATCCCTATACGCTCCACGGCGGTACTGACCTACATGGATGTTGGGAATGCCAAAAAATGTATGGAACATTTTTGGCCATGCCGCCGAGGGCCAAAAGTGTGTTTACACAAGGTATCCATCGTCTCTTCGATTTAGCGGTTTTTGTTGCCGTTGCGGATTAAGTTTTACTGGTTTCGGTAGAGGGGAAGCGGTGTGCAGGTTTGTGGGTGTTGTGCTTGCAAAGGGGGGTTAGAGGAGTATGCTGGTGGGCTTTAGAATGGGGTTGGGTGGTAACCCTTATCTCTTCTTGCTAAGGATTGCGTCCCTCGTTTCGCATAAGGACATCATGAATACGCTGTTTACCTACATCAAGGCTATCCATCATCAAGCGAGTGATGTGGCCATCATAGATAAGCTCACTAAAACAAATCGTTATTGCGATGATGGTGTGCAGAGCAATGAAGAAGAGACGAGTTATCGCTTCGATAACGGCGTGGTGATCCGCCACCGGGTCGAGCGTGACAATGCCCCGAGCGAGCTGCTGTGCGAAGAGTGCTGGATAAGCTATGAAGTGATCGATAGCGCGCAGTACTCGATAACCCCCTGTCGAAAGACTTTCCACAACGCCTGTCAGGAAAGCTTCTGGTTAAAGATGCAGGCGAGCATCGCTTAATCACACTAGGCTTTAGTGTTTCCCTCTTTGAGTAAGACTCTCCCATGACGACAGAATTAACTACCGAGCGCACCCGCATCCGCCTCCTGGAAGGCCATGAAGCCCAGATGCTGCTGCGATACTATCTTGAAAACCGTGAACATCTGGCCCCCTGGGAGCCTGAACGCCGCGACGATTTCTTCACGCTTGCCCATGCCCAATCTGTCGTGGCCGAGAATACCCGTCTGTATAAGGCGGGACTCGCATTCAGATTCGCCATTCTTAACCCAGAGCAGACTGAGATCATAGGGCTGTGTAATATCACCAACCTGGTGATGGGGGTATTCAAGGCGGCAAACCTCGGCTATTCGGTCGCCGAGCGCTACCAGGGACAGGGTTACATGAGCGAGGCGCTGCGGGCGCTACTCGACTTCGTCTTCGATGAGGTGGGGCTGAACCGCGTGATGGCCAACTACATGCCTAACAATGAAAAGAGTGCCCGGCTGCTGGCCTCACTAGGCTTCGAGCGTGAAGGCTATGCCAAGTCTTATCTCAAGATTGCAGGAGAGTGGCAGGATCATGTGTTGACTGCCAAATTGAATCCTCAAAGGGATAGGGTTTAGGAGGTGGAGTCCTCCTTCGATTCTTATCTGGAGGGGCAGGTTACCCTTAACATGATGATGGTTTTTTTGGATTGTTGCTTCTGGCGGAACTGCTCTTTGATGGATTTCTGAAGGTCGAACCTTCATTGCTATCTATCGCCTACCCGGCGAGGGATGTGCAGATACGCCTGTGAGACGCCGTGAATAAGTCCCTTTAGGCTCTGCCGAAACATCCCTGTTTCGGAAGCTCACCGGCGTATCTACACTCGGTATCCAACGTCTCTTCGATTTGACGGTATTGAGTACATCTGGAGAATCAAAAGCTGGTTTGTTTCTGACCTGAAATGAATTGGTGGTTAGCCAGTAAATCGCAAACTTACTGCCCTACAATTTCTCATCTAAGTCTTGTTTGTAGCGATTCACCACAAGTAGTAGAAACTGAAGTGGCATACAGTCGTATTTAAATGATGTGACTTTTGGATGATTTTAAGTCGCAATCCGTGCGAGCTTCCCGATTGATATGAAAGCAAAGCGATCAAAATCAATCACTTACACTTTTAGTTAAGTAGGTGGCAGGTTTGGAAAACGCGCATGCGCGTTTTCCCGGGTGGTGTATTCGAAGTAAGGGTGATAACTTCTATGCAATACAATGAGTTAACTATGCGTGTTTTTACTGTTCTAATGAGATGAACGCGCATGCGCACTAATAAGCTGTTATACAACAAAGGTAAATTGTGTGCTCGTAAAATATTATGGTTTAGACTTTGATCAAGAGAGTAAAGAATGGTTACCTAGAGTTGAGTTCATCTCAAACGGTTTATTTCGTATGACTCTACCTAAGTATCTAAACGACAAGGGTAGTGAGGCAAGACTATCGCCGTATTTTAATGAGTTTTCACCTGCTGATTATGCGTGGGCACGAAAAGAGCACTCCAAAATGGAGGTGGATTTATCTTACGTACCATCGAATGAGGAACTAGAAAATTTTTTCCTTAAACCCGCAGGTGTTAGGTATGGCGAGCAGTTCCCTCATATGTTGAGACGGGAGGGCTTCCAATCTATTGAAGAGTATGACAAAGAAAATTTAATCAAAGTAGCTCAAAAACTTAACTTATTTCTAGTTGAAGCGCTCAGTTGTCAGCTTGGTGTTTTTTCTCTATCTAAATCAGCTACGAAAGAGCTTATGTGGACTCATTACGCAAGTGAGGGGAAAGGCTTAGCTGTTACCTTTGATGAACAACATTCATTTTTCGATCAACTTAAACCCAAAGATGTTACTTATACACCAGAGCAAAGAGCTTCGCTTACCTATTACAAAGGAATGATGCGAATAAATGGTGCGCCAATTGAGCATTTTCAACCGGATAGTTTCAGAAGCTCAATAGGGGTGCTGCAATCTCTTTTGAGTAAAGGTATTAATGTTGTCGAGTTCTCAGATAGGTTGCTGTATTCGAAAGATCAGCAGTGGGCGTATGAAGAGGAATCTAGAATCGTCTGCCCTTTAATGTATTGTGAAGAGAAAATTGGCAAAACGGTACAACCAGATTTTGGCTTTCAACTACCAGAACAAGTGTCTCACTTCTTTCATGAATATTCCGAGGTAAACCTAAAACGAATACCTTTTGATGCATTCAAGACAATCATTTTCGGTTATGGAATGGCGCAGGAACACAAGCTATTGATAATGAGGCTAGTTAATGAAAATAGTGCGTTGTCTCACCTTGAGCTTAAAGAAGCAAAACACGACATATTTGGTAAGCTTGAAATCGTTGATTTTGTTGTATAACAAACTGTTTAAGAGTGATTCGCAACGCGTGGCATTTATACTATGCGTTGTGTTTAGTGTTTAAGGCGGTATGCGGCAGCTATGGAATTGCGTTGCTCACACCTTAACAAGGCGTTATGCAAAACAAGAAATTCGCCCTGAATTCTAAATTTATAGATAGGTTCTAAAATGTTGACGGAAAAACAGATAGATCCGCTTATTGAAGAAGCATTCAATGAATCTGATGCGTTTGTTGAGTGGTTCCTTTCAAAAACTAAATTCCGTGGTATAGATGCGAAATGTGTATGGTCTAGGTCGGATCATCCATGGGGTAGGTTCACATTCGAAATTAGTGATCCAAACACTGGAGCAACTGAGCAAATTACACGCGATTCAGAAACTGACGTATTGGTTGTCCTAGAAGGCACTACTGGAAAGAGGTTTGCATTTCATATCGAAAATAAACTAGCTGGTGGGCATTTCACATTACATCAGCCGGATATGTATAAAATGAGGGCAAATTCCTGGTTAAATGACGACAAATTTGGTGATTACGATGATTTTGAGACAGTTTTGATTTCTCCTCTGGCTTTTTACAAGAATAATATTGAAGCAGCTAAACCATTTGATAGATATATATCATATGAAGAAGCATCAATATTTTTACCAGAGTTGTCAGAAAACTGTGTTTGGCCAATCTAGCATAACAAGCAGCAAGGAACCCATTACGCCCCTATGCTGGACGTTATCCCACAGAAATTTTTATTCGAAAGCCAAATTATAGAGTGGTAAGCCTAACGGGCTTTTGTCCAAATATGATTTGGCTTTTGATTTTCCAATGAGAACCCAAAGTTGCCAAATCGAAGAGATGGAAAACTTGGTGTAGGTACGTCTGTGACCTTCCGTGACAGGGATGTCACGGTAGAGCCTACAGGGAGCGTACTTGCGGCGTGTCACAGAAGTACCTGCACGAATGGCTTGCTGCAGGCAATAAATTCACCATGAAGCTATGGCTTCAAATCCCCTTTATAAACCCCTAAGCAGGTCGACGCATCACTCCGAAAAGCGCAGAACAATCTTAATTATCAAGTCGATTATCGAAAATCACCCAGAGATGGGAAAGAAGAAAGGAGGGAGCCTTCTGACTCCCTCACAGATGCCCGCTATTTGGGTTCAAAGGTAAAAGACTGCCCGGCCAGGGCGGCCTCATACATCAGGCCACCCTTGGCGGCGGTGAAGATTGCCATGCCGTTGATGTAGGCGGCGCTGGCGGCCTTGTTGGCACCCGAGTGGCCTGCGCCGGCGGAGTTACCTGTGGTGCCCACCTGGGCATTGGCGCCGACATTGATGGCGACTGCCGATGCGGTAGCACCAAACTCGAAGCTGCCGCTGGTAAACTCTTGATAAGCTTTGGCATCTTTGAAGAAGATGATCTCGCTGTAGGCCTGTCCGCCGAGCTGGAAGCCAATGGACAGTTGGGTCAGGCTGGAGTCGCCGGTATGGGCACCGCCCTTGTAGACACGGCCCTTACCGTAGGCGGCGCCTATGCCTATGCCGCCCTTGCCGACAGTGGGAAAGATGGCGTAGCCATAGGCGGAGTTGAAAAACTTCTGGGTGTCCGGGGCTTTCTTGAAGTTGGCAATCGCCTCGCTGTAGCTGTCGGCGGCGAGCGTCATGGGGGACGTCAATAATCCCAATGCCACACAACAGCTTAGAATTAGGGTAGACAGATACTTATGCATGATGACCTCCATCGATTTGGATGGTTTTAGCATAGTTCGACTGATTAAGAATGAAAACGGCTGTTGATGAAAAAAGCGCCAAAATTGGCGCTTTTTCGATTGATGTCAGCTCGGGTTCAGCTAACAAATAGGCTTTTACTTAGCTTCGTCCATCTGCTTGTCCAGCACATAGTGCTCGAACCACTGCTTGTCCCAGTCCATCTTGGCCTGTCTGTGCTGGTACTTGCTCAGACCGTGGCCTTCACCCGGATAAACCACCAACTCGACCGGCACATTCAGGTAGTGCTTCAGGGCGCGGTAGAGACCCTGGGCATGACCCAGTGGCACACGCTGATCGTTTTCGCCTATGTGGATCAGGGTCGGTGTCTTGATTTTGTCGGCATGGGTCAGCGACGAGCCGTGGGTATAGGCCTCAGGTTTCTCCCAGGGCAGGCCCTGCATGAAGTTGATCACATGGCCTGGGGTATCTTCCAGCATCCACTGCAGACGCTGGTCGAATACGCCGGCCCCCGAGCTGGCTGCCTTGAAGCGGTTGGTGGTGCTGATGAGGGCGTTGGTGAGGTAGCCGCCGTTACTCCAGCCCATCACCGCCATCTTGTCACCGTCGGCGATGCCCTGTTTGATCAGATGATCGACACCTGCCATGATGTCGGCCACCTCGATCTCATGCTCCTGGCCCACCAAGTCCGTGAGGAACTTGTCGCCATAGCCGGTAGAGCCGCGGTAGTTAGGCGAGAGTAGCGCCCAGCCGTTGGCGGTAAAGGTAGCGCGGCCGTAGGATCTGTGTTGCAGCGCGTAGGGCGTGGCCGAGGTCGGACCGCCGTGGATCTGCACGATCAGCGGCAGCGGGCCGTCACTCTTCTTATAACCTGCTGGCAGATCTAGGATCCCCTCCACCTGGCTGCCGTCCGGTGCGGTCCATTTCACTATCGAGATCTCTGGTAGGATCCAGCTGTCGACTTGTGGGTTGATGTTGGTCAGGCGCTTGTACTTGGCCTTCTTGCTGGCGGCATCGGCGATGAAGAGGTCGCTGAAATGATCCAGGCCGTTGTGGCTGAAGGCCAGTTTCTTACCATTGTGGGTGAAGCTATAGCTGCCCATTACCAGATCGCCTGCCAGTACAGTGCGGGTGTCGCCTTGTGCCTGGTTATCTATCTCGCTACAGAAGAGTTTGACCCTGGCGTGGTCGTAGCCGCGATAGCAGAGCTCGTCGCTGCCTGGTCGCCAATGGATGTCGCCGGAGTTGAAGGTGACATCACCCTCTGTCTTCACCTGAATTAGCTTGGCCTTGTCGTCCTGTGGCTTGGCCACAAACAGCTTGCCCGGGTGGCCATCGAAGTCGATACGAAACGCCAGGCGTTGGTTGTCTTCATGCCAGGCCAGGCCGAGTAGCCAGCCATAAGGCGAGGGCGCCTGTTCGCGCCAGGCACTGTCTTCCAGCACCTTGTTCTGCTGTGACTGGGTGTTGAACACTTCGATGTTTGACCAGCCTTCCAGGTTGACCAGTTCGTTGTCCTGGGTGGTGATACGGGCGATCTGGCTGGCGTCCTGGTTGACGCTGAAGTTCCACACCACCTTGTCATCGTCCAGCACCAGGCTCTGTTGGTAGTGGTCGAGATCTAGCTTGTAGAGAGGGTTGGTGGTGACCTTGCCGTGACCATACTTAGGTGCGCCGTGTTTGGCTCTTACCTTGGCCCAGATATCTTTGTCTGTAGTGCTCTTGTTGGTGAGGAAGTAGAGGCTCTTGCCATCTTGGCTGAGCTGGAACTGTTTTACTCCCTCGGCTTCCTTGGTGACTGGGACGGCCTCTGTGCTGCCCAGGTTGATTCTGAACACCTGAGCCTTGCCGTTGTAGGGCGCCTTGTTGTCTTCGCGGCTCTGCTTGACCAGATAATAGATTGCGCTGCCATCCGGGCTCCACTGAGGGCTGGATTCGCTCTCGTTGGTGAAGGTGAGGCGGTTGGTCTTGCGTGACTTGGTATCGATAAGCCAGAGATCTTTCTGCGCCTTGTCCAGCTCCTTGTCCCAGCGGGATTCTAGCCAGAGTGCATGTTTGCCATCTGGGCTGAGCTGAACATTGCCCATGTTGCCTATGGTGAAAAAGTCATCCGTGGTGATCTGGTGAGTGCGCTCGGCGGCCAATACGCCGCTGCTCAGTCCCATGGCGCCCGCACAGATCGCCGCCAACGCGGTGAGTTGATATCCCCTTCCCATCTTGATCCCTTCTCTAGTGATTGCTTGAGTAATTCTTGTTAATTGAGGTGGTTAAGCCCGGATACATTAACGCAAAACCGCTTAGGTATAAATTGAGTTAATTATTTTTTGTCGGATTGCAGCAGTTGTTGCAGATAATTGAGCTCTTCGGCGTTCAGCAGCTGACGGCTGCTGTTTGGACGCGCCTGGGTTTGCAGGTCTGGGGAGAGGCGGCCCCTGAGATAGGCAGACATGGTGATCTGCTTGAGGCCGTAGAGGGCGAGCAGGTAGAGGCTGAGGAGCAGAAACAGCCGGGTGCTGGCCTGAGCCGCCAGGCTGACCTTATCCCCCAGCAAGTAGGGCAGTATGACTAATCCCATGCGCACCAGCCAGTTGGTCAACATGGCCAGCGTCAGCGCCAGCAGCCATCTGAACTTGATATCCTTGAGGCTGTCCTGATGGGCGCGGTGGGCCCGTCCCTTGAAGCGGCGCAGCAGGCGCAAGATGGCGTAGAAATAAAGACCGGTCTGCAGCACCAGCAGCAGGGGCAGTACAGTACCCAGTAGGGTGACATGGTTAAACTGGGTCACTCTGCTGGTCGAGACCAGCTGGCGCATCTCACCGCTTAGCAGCGCGCTGAGACCTATCACCAGCACCAGGGCGATGGCGGGGATGAAGTGGCGCGACAGGCCGATAGAACCCTTGATGTCGTGCAGGCTGCGATAGCAATAGAGATACAGCATGGGCATCAGCAGGAAATAAGCCGGGATCAGCAGGATAAACAGCTGTTGCAGCGGCAGGGGCGAGTTGTCTCTGTTGAGCAGGCCGGTGAGAAAATAGAGGGCCAGCAGGCTGAAGATGGCACCTAGCAGCTTGTGGTTGTCGTTGCGATCACGGTAGAGATACCTGAGATAGAGTCCCAGGCCGATACAGTGCAGGCCACCCAGCAAGGAGAGCCACCAGTATCCTTCGAATAACAAGCCGTGAGAGTGCGTATCCATAGTGCTCATTGTTGACGCAAAATGGCCGGCGAGGCAAGCGTGAGGTGGGATTTCGCCTCGAAATCCCATCAAGGGTTAAGGCGCTGATCTCAGCTTGGAAATAACGGGTTAACCCAAGGTGAATTTTGGGCCTTATTGGCGCGGCTAAACGCCGGGCCGATTCTGCTGGAATCAACCCAGATCTAAGAGGAGGGTTTCTGCTCCTTGGCCAGACGCAGGTGACGGTTAGACGCCGCCGCGGGCGGCTTGCCCGGCACAGGGCCGCGTTCGGCCCACAGGTGACGTATCGCCATGATGGGGTGGGGCAGCAGCATGCGCGGGCCGGAATAGATCATTATCTCTCTCGCCTTGGCCTTCGGCTCAGGCTTGTAGCAATGCACTGGGCACTTGTTGCAGGTGGGTTTGTCCTGACCGTAGGGGCAGCGGTCCAGCCTGGTGTGGGCATACTCGAGAAACTCGCTGCATTCTGGGCAGTTGGCCACATCGCCCTTGGCCTGGCAGTGGTCTTTGCAATAGATATGTACCATGGCGGCGATGGTCTTAAACTCTCGCAGCAGCTTACCACTTAGGATCTCTTGGCTCATGATATATCCGACTTCTTTACTGGGTTATAGCTAGCCTAGCCCGAGGCGAACGGGAACACAAAAGCAAGCGGCGAAATTATGAAGATGCGCACAAAATGGCACTTTTAAGCGGCTCAGTCCGCCGCTGAAAATCACGGCAGAAAAGGCCATTTTTACCCCCTAAGCATGATTTTCACGGCTGTTTTTGATACCCGAGCGAAAAAGAGGTATAAATATTTGATTTATAGCAAGAGAATCGACTAATAATATCGGTTAATATCTAGACATATTTGCGATATGAAAATGCCTGATACTGGGCGCGATTAATCAACGGTGGATGATAATGAAATATATAGCCATTATTTTGCTGGTAGCGGTGGGCGTTTACCTGTACAAACGAGCGCAGCGACTGGCACAGGAAGAGCAACAAGTAACCCAGAAACCGGTTGAGAAGGTGGTATCAGGCGAGGCCGTGAATGTGCCTAGCCAAGAAATGGACCAAGAAGCGGAAAAGGTGGTCTCGACCCCAGCCGACGAGGGCGTGACCTTCGAACCTGTCGAGCCTGCTGAGACAGAGGCTGTTGAAGAAACTGTTGTCGAGCCCGTTGAGACAGCTGCCGTCGAAGAGACTGTCGTAGAAGTGGCCGAAGAGAAGAAACCGACCGAGGCAGCACTTGAGGTAGAACAAGCTCCCGAGCAGCTTGCTGAAGAGCCAGAGCCAGAGCCAGAGCCAGAGCCAGAGCCAGAGCCAGAGCCAGAGCCAGAGCCAGAGCCAGAGCCAGAGCCAGCCTTCAAGATGCTGGCGGTGACCGATGAATCATGGGCAAACGACAAGCTGAGCGCGTCTTTAGCCCAATATCGCGCCGAACCAGAGGCCGAAGGCAAGCATGTGGCGCTGCTACAGGCAATCGCCGAGTGTTACAAGCAGCGTAAGCAGGAAGAGTACCGCGAATATGGTGCGGCGCTGTCGCCATACTATCAATCGCTGTTTGCGGCTCTGCCAGCTCCTACCAAGGAGAAGGGCGTCGGATTCATGCACCTGGCGACCCTGCTCAACGACTGTGGTGACTTCGATGGTGCCATCGCAATCTGTCAGGCGGCCATAGGTTATGGCCTCTCAGACGGTACGGTTACCGGTTTCGAGGGACGTATCACTCGCATCGAGAAGGCCAAGGCGAAGGCGCAGGCCTGATCTTAGCCCCGGCAGTAATCTACTGCATCTCGGCGAATAGCCGTGTAAACTAGTCAAGCAATACTAAAGAGGCGATCTGAGTGTCGCCTTTTTTATGTCTGGAACATTTATGCCATTTGCCCAGGGATGGAAAGGAAATGGCGTTATGTCTGGAACATTTATGCCCTATCCGCAGGATGACTGGTAAGAGTCCCAGGGATGGAAAGGAAATGGCGTTATGTCTGGAACATTTATGCCCTATCCGCAGGGTGACTGGTAAGAGTCCCAGGGATGGAAAGGAAATGGCGTTATGTCCGGAATATTTGTGCCCCATCGGCAGGATGACTGACAAGAGTCCCAAGGATGGAGAGGAAATGGCGTTATGTCCGGAACATTTATGTCTCTGGTCGCAGGGCCATATTGGCCTTGGTTTAGGTTGGACAATCTGTGGTGAACAGGAGATCAAAATGCGCAGCATGATGACTTTCGCGGCGTTACTATTAACTATGACGGCTTGTACCCAGGTGCCCCAATGGACTCTCTTCTATTACCCCGATGCGGCGCCGGGTGCAGCCGCCGAGGCGCTGGCAAGTCAAGGTGAGCTGGATCAGCACATAAGCGGCTACTATCAGCAGCTGGATCAGTGTCTGGCAAAGGGCGCCGGTATGGTGAAGCTGAGTCAGACGGGTAGCGGCAGTTATCTGTGCGGTGAATTATGTCAGCGCAATGAGGCGGGCGCGCTTAAGTGTCAACGCCTGGAAACTCTGGCAAGCCAGTGAAGCATAAGGGTTAGCCAATGAAGTTTAAGCAAGATTATTTCGACCAGCTAAGCGGGTTTTATTCCCAGGTGACCCCTCAGGGGTTGCCGCGCCCTCAGTGGCTGGCCTGGAGTGAAGATGCCGCCGCGCTAATTGGGCTTAAGCAGCCCGATGATGAGTTGCTACAGGGGCTGGCGGGCAATCAGGCGATCCCGGGTGCCAGCTATTATGCCCAGGTCTATAGCGGTCATCAGTTTGGCGGCTACTCGCCTCAGCTTGGCGATGGCCGTTCCATCATTCTTGGCGAGGCCGAGGGCCCACAGGGCTACTGGGATGTGGCGCTCAAAGGCGCAGGCATGACTCCCTATTCCCGTCATGGCGACGGCCGCGCCGTATTGCGCAGCGCGGTGCGCGAATTTTTGATCTCAGAGGCGCTGCATCATCTCAATATCCCCACGACACGGGCCCTGGCGGTGATCGGCTCTGACCTACCTGTATGGCGTGAGACTCAGGAGACGGCGGCCATTACCGTGCGTCTGGCCAAGAGCCATATCCGCTTCGGTCATTTCGAGTTCTTCTGCCACAGCGAGCAGGGCAGCAAGGATAAGCTCAAGCAGCTTATCGACTTTACCCTAAGCCAGCACTATCCCGAGTTGAGCCGTGACCAGGCCGGTTACATCGCCTGGTTTAACCGTGTGGTGGCCGATACCGCCAAGTTGATCGCCCATTGGCAGGCCGTCGGCTTCGCCCATGGGGTGATGAACACAGACAACATGTCGATCCTCGGCGACAGCTTCGATTTCGGCCCCTTCGCCTTCCTCGATACCTTCGAGGAGGACTTTATCTGTAACCATTCGGATCCCAATGGTCGCTATGCCTTCGGTCAGCAGCCGGGCGTCGGCCTGTGGAACCTGCAGCGTTTGGCCCAAGCCCTAGTACCGATTATCGCCTCGGACGATCTAATCGCCGCCCTCAATACTTACCAGCATCATCTGGTGCAGGCCTATCTGGTCTTGATGCGCGATAAGCTGGGCATCAAGTTGGTTGAGCCGGCAGACAGCGAGCAAGACGAGACAGATCTACAGCTGATCGGCGGCTTTACCCAGCTGATGGAGGCCAACCGTCTGGATCACACCAACACCTGGCGCCGCTTTGCCCAGCTGGATCCGAATAGCCAACACTCATCCCTCAGAGATGACTTTATCGATCTCGCCGGTTTCGATACCTGGTATCAGGCCTATCGCGAGCGCCTGGGACAGGTGAGTGATGTGGCCAGCTGGCAGGCGGCGCGGGCACAGGTGAATCCGAAATATGTGCTGCGCAACTATCTGGCCCAGGAGGCGATTATCGCCTGTGAAGAGGGCAATACCCAGCCGCTGGCCGATCTGCACCAGCTGCTGACACGCCCCTTCGACGAGCAGCCGGAGAAGGAAGCCTACGCCAAGCGTCCACCCGAGTGGGGACAGGGGCTTATCATGTCTTGTAGCAGCTAGCCGCTTTAAGATAAGCCGCATGTGGGTCTAAAAGAATCAGTTTGAAGAGGCAGGGAAACCCCTGAGTAAGTTATGAATCAAGAGTTGAAGATCAGCGCCATCAAGGTCGAGCCCCAGGCCAAGAGCCTGTCGATTCTGGCCGATGTGGATTTTGACCGCTTCGATCCTTTTGCCGAGGCGCTCGTTAAGGCGCTGGATTGCCGGGTGATCGAGCGTCACTGGGGCGCCGACAGGCATCAGTGGCTGCTGGAGTTCGAGGGCAGCCTGTTGCAGCTAAATTATGAGTTTTATGGTGATGTCTGCTGGCTGTCGGTGGAGCGCGACGATGAGGTCGAGGTGCTCGTCTATCTGGCCAGCCTATTGGAGTCACAGCTATGACAGAGTCGATGCAAGGGGCGGGGTTTCATTTTCAGGCCTTGACGCCGGATCTCATCCTGGATGCCATCGAATCTGTGGGTATCTATCCCGAGACAGGGCTGCTGGCGCTGAACAGCTATGAGAACCGCGTCTATCAGTTTCGCTGCGACCTGGGTCGGCGCTATGTGGTGAAGTTCTATCGCCCCGAGCGTTGGAGTAATGAGCAGATCCAGGAGGAGCACGACTTCTGCGCCGAGCTGGTGGAGGAGGAGATCCCCGTGGCGGCGCCCGTGATCATCGAGGGGTGCTCATTGCAGGAATATCAGGGCTATCGCTTCGCGCTGTTTCCCTCCATGGGCGGGCGCGCCTTCGAGGTGGATAACCTGGAGCAGCTCGAGGAGGTGGGGCATTTCATTGGCCGTATTCATCAGATGGCCAAGCGGCGCCCCTTTGTGCATCGTCAGACCCTGACGCCTAAGCTGCTGGGCGATGAGTCTTTGGCGTGGCTCAAGGGCTCAGATCATGTGCCGCCCAGCCTTGAGACCGCCTATTTCACCATAGTGGAGCAGGTGCTGGAGAAGGCGAAAGCCATCTGGCATCAATATCCCACCGAGGCGATACGCCTGCATGGGGATCTGCACCCCAGTAACATCTTGTGGACCCCGGATGGTCCGGGCTTCGTGGACCTGGATGATGCCAAGATGGGGCCCGCGGTGCAGGATATCTGGATGATGCTCTCGGGCGAGCGCTCACACCAGACCCTGCAGCTTGAGGTGTTGCTGGAGGCCTACGAGGAGTTTTGCGACTTCGATAATCGCCAGCTGCATCTTATCGAGTCGCTGCGGGCGATGCGCATGCTGCATTACAACGCTTGGCTGAGTCGCCGCTGGCAGGATCCCGCCTTTCCGATGCACTTCCCCTGGTATGGCGAAGAGAAATATTGGGAGCAGCAGATCCTGGCCTTCAAGGAGCAGCTGGCTAAGTTAGATGAGCCGCCGATCACCCTGATCCCCTATTAGTCGGGGCTAATTTGGCTGTAATTTGTAACAGAAAAATGAACTTATCCGCTTGAGGTGGACTCCAAACCACTTTAAGGTATGGTCAATCTTTTTGTCATAGTGGTGCTGAGGCACTGTTAAGGAAGCATAATGAAGAAAGCGTTATTGGTAGCACTGGCACTCTTAGTTGCCCCTATGGCGGCACTGGCCGCCGACTATAAAGAGGGAGTTCATTACACAGTGATCAACGATGGCCCGGCTACGGCTAAGCCTGAGATCGCCGAGTTTTTCTCTTTCTACTGCCCACATTGCTACAACTTTGCCAAGACACAGGTGCCTAAGATCAAGGCTAACCTGCCAGAAGGCGTAGTGTTTAAGCAGAACCATGTTGAATTTATCGGTCGTGAAATGGGCCCAGAGATGTCTCGTGCCTTCGCCGTAGCGAATCAGCTGAAGGTTGAAGACAAGATGGAACACGCGCTGTTTGCCGCTATCCACGACAAGAAGCAACGTTTCGTTAGCCGTGACGATATCCGTCAGCTGTTCATCGCCAATGGCGTAGATGGCAAAGATTTCGATGCCGCCGCGAACTCTTTCATGGTGAGTGCGCAGATGGCGCAGATGAAGCGTGCAACCGAGAATGCCAAGCTGTCTGGCGTACCTGCCCTGGTCGTTAACGGTAAATACCGTGTCGAGACTGGTGCGATTAAGTCTTACGACGAGCTGCTACAGATCGCTTACTACCTGACTAGCTTGAAATAATCGGCGGTCGGTTATCGAAAGGGGCTTAGGCCCCTTTTTTGTTGCCCAGAATAAAAAAAACCGTATTTCCGGTCGCTTTGGAAATACGGTTATTGAGCTAAAAAAGCTCTATTTACCCTGAGTAACTGCTCCAATCTACCAGTGTGTCAAAAATTTGGCAAGCGCCAATTTTTATTTAGCCTAGTCTATTAGTCTGATAGACAAGGTAAATTTTTAGCACTATGGCGCGCGGGTCAAATTTCGCGAAAAAAATGCTCAGAAAATTGAAACTAACATGGTAAATGACCTGTCGAATCTAAGTATAAAAATAAGAACGCAGAGTCTTGCTTGGAGGTCTCATGAGAGTTTTTCCTGTCTACGCACCGAAATTGATTGTCAAACATGCCCGCATCTTTGTTTCTGGGGTGATCTGGGTGAAAGACCTGGGACGATTAGAGTTCGAGAAAGGAAAATTTTTGCTGCCGCGTCAGAGCCTGCCTCAGGTAAAACGCGCCATCATGGAATTGAATGAAATGATTGAGCACCAACATAACGAGGCGAAGACGGCTTAGGTCTTCGCGCATCGAACGCGCTTATCAATAGAGCCTCAGGCTCCTTGTATAAGCGCCTCTCCTCTGAAGTTAGTCGCTAAGGTTATTCGCTAACTTCGTCGTTCAGCAGACCCACAAGCCCGGTAACTTTCTCGTTCCAAGAGGTGAGATCTTGGCTCAGCTGTTGGTTCTGTTCGTTCAGGGTATGGTTCTTCTGCTTCTCTTCTTCAAGCTCCATTTTCAGTAGCTCAATGGTTTCGAGTGCCGCTTGGATTTTTGTCTCCAGCTTGGACAGTAGTTCAAGGCTCATGGGGAGGTCCTAATAGTTTCTGGATGGTGCTTCGATTCTATCAGTGCGGCTATCTGAGTGAATAGCTAATTCGTGCTAAATGTCTAAAAATCCATCTATATATGGATTAAACATTGTTTATTTCGTCGGCGCGGCGAGCATCCTACCTTAAAGGGCCTGTAGCCGACCCGTCGGCGAGCTCTGCCGTTAATCTTCTCCTGACTTGTCTGCCGGTGCGATCACCACACGATCGAACGCCGCGCCCTGGGTTAAGGGCGTGATGGCCTGAATATGATCCAAGCGAATCGCTTGCTCGCCCGCCTCGTTTCTCACGGTCAGATACTCGCTCTTATCCGCCTGGGTGGTGAGAGTGATGGCGGTGGCCCTCATCTCCCCGGTCGAGGTCTCTATGAGCAGCTGATAACCCCTGATGCAGGCCAGCTCCAGGTGGTCGTGAACATGACAGTCTATGATGCGATAGGGTTGCATAGGATTTCCTTAGGTTAACGCGTGCGTCCTTGAACGTAAATGGCGCGGCGCCGGGTCTATTGAGTAGACCCATATCATCTTGGAGGAGAAGCCAGCTTGAGTAAAGTCGCCCTCTTGTTAATGCTGAGCCTGTTGGCTCACTCCACTTTTGCGGCTCAGACACTGACGCAGTTTCATAAGCGCAGTGGTGAGCAGCAACCTCTGGTGGTCGAGCTGTTTACCTCCCAAGGCTGTAGCAGCTGTCCGCCCATGGAGCGATGGCTCTCGGGATTCAAACAAGAGACCGGCCTCTGGCACTATTATTTCCCGCTGGCGTTTCATGTGACCTACTGGAACTACCTCGGCTGGAAAGATTCCTTCGCTAAACGCGCCTTCAGTCAACGCCAGTATGATTACCTCAATCACAAGGGCATTTCCCAGGTCTATACGCCGCAGCTGGTGATCAATGGCCGCGAGTGGCGAGCAGGAAGGCAGGCGCTGCTGCCCGATGAGTCCGATAAGCGAGCGATAGTGGGCAGATTAAGTCTGACCATAACAGGGCAAGAGCTCACCGCCAGCTTCGACAGCCGATTGCCGAGCAATCAAGGGCTCACCCTGCACCTTGCCCTGCTGGGCAGCGGGCTGACGACTCGGGTGGGTCGGGGAGAGAATCGAGGTAAACACCTAGTGGAAGACTTCGTGGTCTTGAGCCACAGGCGTTATTCGGCGTTAGCTCGCCAGCCTCTAAATGACCAGGCCTCGCTTGAACAGGCATCAGTTCAACAGGGCTCGGCTAAACAGGCTTTGGCTGGACAGGCTTTGGTTGGACAGGCTTTGACTGGAAAGAGTTGGGATAAACAGACCGTCACCTTTAGCGGGCGCATTGAGCCGCTCGCTAATGCTACCAATGCGCCTAAGCGTTTGGCCTGGGTGGCCTGGATCGAACAAGAGCATATCCCCTTGCAGGCCGTGGGTGATTGGCTGCTGGTCGAGGAAGCTGATTGAGTGGCAGAAACAGTGAACATCACCCAATAAAAAAGCCCCTTGCGGGGCTTTCTCGTAAAGACTCGGCTTAGAAGCGGTAGTCTACAGACAGGTAAACCTGTTGGCTGTCATCCAGTGAGAATGATGCCTTGTCGCCAGCGTCTGACGCGAAGCTTCTCTCATAGTCTTGCTTCAGGTAACGGTAGCCGATTTCTGTGCTCAGGCTGTCGTTGATCTTGTACATGAAGCCTGTTTGACCACCCCATACGAAGCGGTTCTTAGATTCCAGCATGTCTGCGTCTGGGCTCACATGGTTCACACCGGCTGTCGCACCGATAAACCAGTTGAACTTGTTGTTCGCATCCAGGCCGACCAGGTAGTCGTAAGACATCAAGAAGCTCTGCTGCTTAGCGAAGTCATCTGAGTTGTAAGAGTAAGTGCCGTATACGCGGTTGTTGTCATTGAGGTAAACACCGCCACGTAGTTCATAGATCATGTCGCTATCTGAATCTTTGAAGGTGCCCTTGCTGAAGCCAGGATCGACCGCTTCGGTGATCTCTGCCTTGTAGTTGTTCTCTTGTGAACCGATACCGCCACCGATGAACCAATCTGCTGCCATAGTTGGCGCTGACAATGCTGCGGTGATGACTGCGGCTACTGCTAATGTCTTCTTAGTCATAATATGCTCTCTTTTAAAAGGTGGTGTTGTTTTCGTTGAGGGCATAGTAAGTTAGCCTTGCTGAACCAAAACTGAATGAGATCTGCAAGTTAGTTTCTATTTGTATTACCGATAGGTGGATTGCTTGTGTGACGAAATGAGCGGACTACTCCTGTGAGTGCGCCGTTTGATAAAGGAGTGAAACCATGAAATTGGTGTTTGTACATGGATGGAGTGTCACCAGTACCCAGACCTATGGCGAGTTGCCCCAGGCGCTGCTTAAGCTGGCCCCCGAGGCCTTGGCCCTGGATATTCAGCACATCTATTTAGGGCGCTATATCAGTTTCAACGATGCGGTGACGCTTGAAGATCTCAGCATCGCCTTCGAGGCCGCCCGCCGCGCCGAACTGGGGGATGAGCCCTTCTCTGTGATAACGCACTCCACTGGTGGCCCCCTGATGCGCCACTGGTTGTGTCGCTATTACAAAGAGACTGAATCGGCGCCGCTGCAGCATCTGATCATGCTGGCGCCTGCCAATCATGGCTCGGCATTGGCACAGCTGGGTAAATCCAGGGTGAGCCGGCTCAAAGCCTGGTTCGATGGTGTCGAGCCAGGTCAGCGGGTGCTGGACTGGTTGGAGCTGGGCAGCGACGGACAGCACGAACTCAACCTGAGGTGGCAGCAAAAGGATTGGTTAGGCGCCGGCGTCTATCCCTTCGTGCTCACCGGAGAGACCATAGACGGTGCGCTTTACGATTATATGAACAGTTACACCGGCGAGGCTGGCTCCGACGGTGTGGTGCGGGTGTGCGCCGCCAACATGAACTTTGTCTATGCTAAGCTGGCGCAGCAAGCAGGGCTTCTGTGCAATAGCTTCGACGGCGAGTGCGCTGAGACTCTGGCGCTAACGGAGCTCACCCAGGCCGTTGAGCCTTGTGTCTTAGGGATTGTGCCTAAGGCGAGTCATAGCAATCGCAAGATGGGCATAATGAACTCTGTGACCCAGCGAAATGCCGCCAACAAGCCCGTGGTTGCCGACATCCTGGACTGCCTGGCGGTCGCTGACCGTGAGAACTACCGTCAACTCAGGGAGCAGATGGCTGTGGCATCCGAGGCGAGCCGGAAGCCGCCACGCTACTGCATGCTGGTGGTGAGGGTGTTCGATAATCTGGGCCATAGGGTGACCGATTTTGACTGCTATCTGCTGGCGGGCGATGAGTATCACGCCTCCAAGTTACCCCACGCCATGGTGCTGGATAAGCAGCGCAACAGCGTCAACGGTAACGTGATCACCTTCTACCTGGATGCCAACAAGCTTTCCAGGATACGCGCTGGCAAGCTGGGGCTTAAGCTGATCCCAAGGCCTGCAGAGGGTTTTTGCCATTACAAGAGCGCCGAGTTTCGCTGCGAGCCCGAGCAGTTAACCCAGCTGTTTGGCGCCGACCAGACCCTGATGCTGGATATTCAGCTCGAGCGCTATATCGCCCCCAATACCTTTAGCTTTGCTAAGATTGGCGAGAAAGAGAGTTTTAAGGATATCGAGCCCTAGGGCTTCTCGAAAGCGACTCGGGCACCCGGTGACTTGTCTGCTCGACTTGCCTTTTGCTGTCTTAAAATCTGTACTCTGACCAGGATGAAGAATTTCGTGCCAGACCGCTTATGGCTTGACTTTAAAGCAGGGCGTCCATAGTCTGCTAGATCAGTATTCAAGGTGGTATGCAATGCAAATAAATTATAATTTAAAACCTGCGTCTGAACGCCGAACACAGCAGTTTAAGCCCGAGACCAATGTTGGCTTTGGCAATCTTAGAACTGACCATATGTTTTTGATGGATTACCGCGATGGGGAGTGGCGGGATCCAAGGGTAGTCCCCTACGGACCATTCGAGATGGCGCCCGGAGCCATGGCACTGCACTATGGGCAATCCATCTTCGAGGGCGCTAAGGCCTTCATGCATGACGATGGTGAAATCTATACCTTCCGTTTAAACAAGAATGCCGAGCGTCTCAACCTGAGTGGTGAGGTGGTCTGTATTCCTCCTGTTCCCGAGGCGATGCAGCTGGCGGGTATCAATGCCCTGATCGACGTCGACAGGCTGTGGTTTCCGATGCAGGATGGGGCCTGTCTCTATATTCGTCCCTTCGTGTTTGCCACCGAAGACAGACTCTCGGTGAGCCCGAGCCAGCAATACACCTTCTGTGTCATGTTGAGCCCGAGTGGCGCCTATTATGCCGATGGCTTCGATAAGGCGATTCGTCTGCTGATCACCGAGCGTTTCCACCGCGCGGTATCGGGTGGCACGGGTGCTTCAAAGGCGGCGGGTAACTATGCTGCCTCGCTCAGAGCGGGTAAGGCTGCGGCGGAATATGGTGCGGCCCAGGTATTGTATCTCGATGCCAACAACAAGCAGATCGAAGAGGTGGGTGCAATGAACCACTTCCACGTGCGTAAAGATGGCACCATCATCATACCTAAATTTACCGATACCATTTTGAAGTCGATTACCTCGCAATCCATCATGGAGCTGGGGGAAGCGCTCGGCTGTGAGGTGCGCCAAGAGACGGTCATGCTGGACCAGTTTATTGCCGATATCGAGTCTGGCGAGATCGTCGAGGCTGGTGGCTTTGGTACCGCCGCCGTGGTGTCGCCCGTGGGCTCCTATATCTTCGAAGACCATAGAGTATTGACGGTCGGCGATGGTCAGGTGGGCGAGCATACCCGCCGCATCTATCAGGTGCTGACGGATATCCAGAAGGGTAAGCGTCAGGGCCCAGAAGGCTGGATGCAAAAGGTTGAGCGCGTCGCGCCCTAACCCTTGAATCTGATATGAAAAAGGCGCCTACCAGGCGCCTTTTTTAATTAAACATTACGGTGGCGGAGACCCGCACCGGCTGGGCCGTCTTATTGTCGACCGTGGCGTTAAATCTTTGCTCGCTAAATCTGGCTAGCAGTGCCTCTCTTTGCTCGGGCGAGATAGATAGATCGTCGAGTTCGAGATCCACTAACTGCCCCGAAGGATTGATGCCAAAGCTGATATTGAGTTTCTGTTTTTGTTCGATCAATCCCTGCCAATTCAGGGTGTTGTTTTGGATAACCCAATACTTGCTTAGCTGCGCCGGAGTGACCTCTAGATAGTCTCTCTCTGGCTGAGCGATGAGATTGCTCTGACAGGCTGAGACAAATAGGGGGAAGGTTAATAGCGCAAGTAAGCGGAAAAGCGATGACGGTTTTTGTCTAGCGATAAAATGAACTGGATTCACAGCGACTACTCTCTGCTAATGCATATCTATGCATTTAGTTTGGCCATTCAGGCAGGCAAGTATATTAACATTTAGTTAAAATTTGTAGTCAATTTTATGACATTTACAATAATTTGGCGTGAAGAGTGAGTGACACCTGATTTTAAAGAGAAAAGGCCTTGCCGGAAGGGAGGGGCAAGGCCTTTTCAAGTCGATGCCAACGCGTGTTCGCTGGCATGAACCCGGTTAGTGCTACTCTGCCTGTAGCGCCTTAAGTCGTTTCTCTGTGTTGATTCGCCCCTGTTCGATATGACGGCGCATCAAGAGGCTGGCCAATTCGCCGTCGCCAGCGGCAATGGCTTCGACAATGCGTCTGTGTTCGGCGATCGCCCTGGTCGGCCGGCTCTCGCTGGTGCATTGATAACGATACATGCGCAGCAGGTGGTAGAGGTTGCCGATTAACGTTTCCTGCAAGTGGCAACTGCCGCTGGCGCGTATGATGCGGTAGTGGAAATCCACATCGCCATCTTGCTGAAAATAGGTGTCGCCCTTGGCCAGTGCCGCTTCCTGACTATCCATCAGGCGTTGCAGCTGCATCAGTGCCGTCGGCGTAATGTGTTTCGCGGCCAGCTCGCAGGCCATGCCTTCCAACACGCTGCGCAGGCGGTAGAGGTCGTTGAGTTCATCTATCGACAGCTGCGCGACGCGGGCGCCGACATGGGGAATTCTGACGACGAGGCGGCGACGCTCCAGGGTTAGCAGGGCTTCCCGGGTGGGGCCGCGGCTGATGCCGTAGCGTTGGGCAAGCATCTGCTCGTTGATCTTGCTGCCGGGGGCCAGCTCTCCCTTGATGATACTGGTCTGGATCGCCTGTAAGGCCTTATCCGCCAGGGTGAGTGCGGGCGTCTCTGTGTCTAATGTGGATAAGGCATCTAACGCCATTGGCTTGCTCATTAAGGGATTGGATGAGTCATGAAATTAGTGCGGCAAGCATAGATTGTCAACAATCTATGGCTAAAACTTAAGTCTAACGCAAGTTTTTAACCGTTATTTCTGTGAGTTACTGATTCTTGGTGGGTTTGGTTAGGTGATTTTGTTGACAAATTGAGGCGTTCGCCGCCTGGGAGGGCGGCGAATGGGGCTAAGGCTAGCGGCTCTCGGCCAGCGAACGGGTCTCTTCGCTAACCAGCTGATCTGAGTTGTAGCGGGTCAAGATCTGGTGAATTTGCTCATCTTTCTGCTGCCAGACGCCGTTGAGCCAACGCTGGAACTGGGCACGACACTCGGCGTCGTTGAAATATTGCTGATCGTCCACCTCAGGCACCGGCATAGACTCGATGCGCACCACGATACGTTTCACCTTGCCGTGCATCACTTCAGATAGTGTGTTGTCAGCCGAGTCGGGGTAAACCAGGGTGACGTTAAGCAGGCTGGTAAACTGTTCGCCCATGGCCGAGATGGTAAAGGCGATACCGCCCGCCTTGGGGCGCAGCAAGTAGCGGTATGGAGAGCGCTGACGTGCTTTCTTCTCCGGGGTGAAGCGACTACCTTCCACATAGTTGATGATAGAGGTAGGGACAGTCTTAAACTTCTCGCAGGAGCGGCGGGTGGTCTCTAAGTCCTTGCCCTTGAGCTTAGGGTTCTTCCGCAGTTGCTTGGCGCTGGTGCGATTCATGAAAGGCATATCCAGTGCCCAGCAGCCGAGGCCGAGGAAAGGCACATAGAGCAGCTCTTTCTTCAGGAAGAACTTGAGCATGGGGATGTTGTTGCGCAGCACATAGGTCAGCGCCGCGATGTCGAACCCGCTGAGGTGGTTGCTGATCAACAGATACCAGCCATCTTTCTTCAGCCCTTCCAGGCCTTCGATGTCCCACTCTATCTTGGCGATCAAGAACAGTATGCCACCGTTGATGCAGGCCCAGCTCCACATGCAGCGATTCATCAGGTGCGAAAGGCCGGTTCTCAGAGGTGCAATCGGCAACAGCAGCTTAATCAAACCGCCGATGCAGATGATGCTGCTCCAAATGACAGTGTTGATGATCAACAGCGTCAGGCTGAGCACGAATAATAGCGGGCCGGGTAAAAAATTTAGCATCTTTCTAAAACACCTTTTCTGCGGTTATTGCTCAGCCATTTGGGTTAACATGGCATCCTTCTCTTGCCAGATGCGATTGAGCTGTTCCTGGAAACTGATCTTGTAGGCACGATCGTTTAGGTAGTCGCCGCGCATCTCGGGAGCGATATCGCTGACCTTGATGTGTACCCGGATCTGTTTGACCTGCCCCGAGATGAAGTCCCAGAAGCTTGGGGTCTTGTTCGGATAGTAGATGGTGACATCGACTAGCTTGTGGATCTGATCGCCCATCGCCGACAGGGCGAAGGCCATGCCGCCCGCCTTAGGCTTGAGCAGATGGTTAAACTCTGAATTTTGCTTCTTGTGTTTCTCGGGTCTAAAGCGGGTGCCCTCGACAAAGTTCATCACGCTGACCGGCTTAGTCTTAAACTTGGCGCAGGCCTTACGGGTGATCTCGATATCTTTGCCCCTGAGCTTTGGATTCTTGCGTAGCTGGGCGCTGCTGTAGCGGCGCATGAAGGGGAAGTCCAGCGCCCACCAGGCGAGGCCTAGCACAGGCACGTAGAGCAGCTCCTGCTTCAGGAAGAACTTCAGGAAGGGGATCTTATGGTTGAAGATACGCTGCAGGACCAAGATATCGACCCAGGATTGGTGGTTGGCGATCACCATGTACCACTCCTTGGGGGAGAGCTCGCTGTCGCCTTCAACCTGAACATCTACCCGATGGAACAGACGTTCGATTAAGGTGTTAACGCTGATCCAGGCGGTGGCGCAGTGATCCAACAGGTAGCTACACAGGGTACGTAGCGGCGTGATCGGGATAAGTTTTATTATACTTACCAATAAGATAGGTATTACCCAAAAAAGGGTGTTGATGACATAACAGCTAAATGCCAAGCTGCCTCTTATTAGTGATAGCGCCGCGCCCATTAAAGCCCCCATAAAAAATTCGGAGACCTATGTTACTCGCCTGAGCCCATTAGCTCAATCTTATCCTGTTCATCTTGCCGAGATAACCCTGTTTTAACTAAGGGTATAATTGGTCTCAGTAAGGCGTTTTCAGGCTATTGAGCAGACGATCCATGGCGCGATAGCCAAGCGCTTGGGCGATATGGTGGCGAGCGACGTCTGTGCTCTGCTCAAGATCCGCTATGGTACGGGCGACCCTCTGCAGCCTGTGATAGCTGCGCACCGAGAGCCCGAGCTGGTTGACGCTCTGCTCGAGAAACTCGAGATCCTGCTGGCTGAAGCCCGCGGTTTGCGTGAGCTGTTTACCGCTCAGCTCGGCGTTAAGTACTCCGGCGCGGCTCAGCTGGCGCTCCCTGGCCTTATGCACCCGCTGGGCAACATCCCGGCTGGTTTCCCCCTGCTTGCTGCTGGTGAGTGTGCCTTGGGGCAGGCGGGGCACCTCTATGGTGAGATCGAAGCGATCGATGAAGGGGCCCGAGAGTCTGGCGAGATAGCGCTGGATCTGATCCGGGGTGGCCCTGGCGTTGGCGCTGTCGCCGCAGGGGCTGGGGTTCATGGCGGCGATCAGCTGAAAGCGGCTGGCGAAGGTGAGCTTGGCGGCAGCGCGGGAGATCACTACCTCGCCTGTCTCCATCGGCTCTCGCAGGCAGTCGAGTACCTTGCGGGGAAACTCGGCCACCTCGTCGAGGAAGAGCACACCGCGATGGGCCAGGGAGATCTCGCCCGGCTTGGGATGGCTGCCACCGCCCACCAGTGAGATGGCCGAGCTTGTGTGGTGAGGGCTGCGAAAGGGGCGCCGATAAAAGGCCTGCATGGGAATGTTAAGCCCCGCCACCGAGTGAATGGCGGCAACCTCTAACGCCTCGTCATAGTCCAGTGGTGGCAGCAGCTGCATCATCCGGCTGGCCAGCATCGTCTTGCCCGTTCCTGGAGGACCGAGAAACAACAGGTTATGATTGCCGGCGGCGGCGATCTCCAGGGCGCGTTTGGCCTGGTACTGGCCGATCACATCGCTGAGGCACTTGTGGTCGGTGTCAGCCTGAGTATCCAGCCACTGCAGATCTTGGGTCAGGCCGGGCAGCGAAGTCTGACCGTGCAGGTACTGGGCTAAGCCTTGCAGGTGGGCGGCGAAGAAGCACTTTCGATAACCGACCAGCTCGGCATCGCCTCGATTCTCCAGGGGAAGGACCAAGGTCTTGTCCTGCTTGCGGGCATCTATGATCACCGGCAAGCTGCCGCTGCAGGGCCTTATCTGCCCGGAGAGGGCCAACTCGCCGATGAACTCATGATCCGCCAAATGGGTATCGGGCACCTGCTTGGAGGCGGCCAGTATGCCGATGGCGATGGGGAGATCGTAACGGCCCCCCTGTTTGGGCAGATCGGCGGGAGCAAGATTGACGGTTATTCTGCGTTGAGGAAATTCAAACCCGGCATTGATCAGGGCGCTGCGCACCCGCTCCTTGGCTTCCTTGACTGAGGTCTCCGGGAGTCCCACCAGGCTAAAGGCGGGCAGGCCATTGCTGAGGTGTACTTCGACCGTGACTTCGGGAGCTGCCACGCCCAGGCTGGCGCGCGTGGTGACGCAGGCGATGGCCATAAACAAATCCTTTTGTTTTTGTTATTAAACCTGAAAGAAAGTGTAGCAGGAATACGTTTTTTAGGCGTTTTGTACAAAATTTAGTTGCCTATTGGCCAATTTCTGATAAAAGGTGCTCCATATTCTCAGCCGTCTCTTATTGCGGCACTGTTCCCGCCAATTCGGCATCTTGAGGTGGTATCTCAATCACGTCTTATGAAGGCGTAAGTCACTATAATGGTCGGCGTCTTCACACTGCATACATCATTTAGGGTTAATGTCTCTTAGTCCCCATCCCTGGGGAGCGCTTGGCCGTTGCCGGCCTGTCTGAGCTTTAGGATAGGTTTAAAATGAGTCTACTAGATAACATGTTGATTATTTTGCTGTTAATCGGCACCAGTTGTTTCTTTTCCATGTCGGAGATCGCCCTGGCGGCGGCACGTAAGATCCGTCTGCGTCAGCTGGCCGACGAGGGAGATCCTCGCGCGGAAAGGGTGTTGCAGCTGCAGGCCCATCCCGGCAGCTTCTTTACCGTGGTGCAGATAGGGCTAAACGCGGTGGCAATCATGGGCGGTATCGTCGGTGAGTCGGCCTTTACCCCTTATATCAGGGCGGGGCTAGAGTCCTGGGTGGCCGATCCCTGGCTCAGCCAGCTCAGCTTTGTGTTGTCATTCATCATAGTGACCAGCCTGTTTATCCTGATCGCCGACCTGATGCCTAAGCGAGCGGCCATGGCGATGCCCGAGCGGGTGGCGCTGGTGCTGGTGGGGCCCATGACCTTCTGTATCCGCCTGTTGACGCCCCTGGTTTGGGTGTTCAACGGTCTGGCCAATGCCATCTTTCGTCTGCTGCAGATCCCCACGGCCCGTAACGACCAGGTGACCTCTGACGACATCTATGCTGTGATGGATGCTGGCGCCGAGGCGGGCGTGCTGGACAAGGATGAGCAGCAGATGATCGAAAACGTGTTCGAGATGCAGACGGTTCCTGTCACGGCGGCCATGACGGCGCGCGAAAGCCTGGTCTACTTCCTGCTGCAGGACGATGAGGAGGTGATCAAACGCAAGATAGCCGAGGATCCCCATACCAAGTTTTTGGTGTGTGACGGCCAGCTGGATACCATCAAGGGGGTCGTCGATGCCAAGGAGCTGTTGATTCGGGTGATCAATGGCCAGAGCATCACCCTCAAGGACAGCACCCTGGTACACAACTGTCTGATCATCCCTGACAGCCTGAGCCTGTCGGAGTCGATGGAATATTTTAAGAATCACAGGGCCGATTTTGCCGTAGTGATGAACGAATATGCCCTGGTGGTCGGCATAGTGACCACCAACGATCTGCAGAGCGCTGTGATGGGTGCCTGGTCACTCCACGAGAGCGAAGAGCAGATCATTGCCCGGGATAAAGATTCCTGGCTGGTGGATGGTGTGACACCCATTACCGATGTGATGCGCGCCTTCGGTATCGAGGCTTTCCCCCAGAGTCAAAACTACGAGACCATCGCCGGCTTCATGATGTTCATGCTGCGTAAGATCCCCAAGCGCACCGATTTTGTGAATTTTGGTGGCTACAAGTTTGAGGTGGTGGATATCGATGCCTATAAGGTGGACCAGCTGTTGGTAACGCGCATCCCCGCCGAGGCGACGCCGCCCCTAGTGGCGGCAGTCGAGCAGTAATAAGCCGTGTGACAGGGCCAGACAGTCTCAGGGGCTGAACTGCCCCAGAGGCGCAGGCATGTCGGTCACCTGTGAGAAGGTCTCATAGTCACTGTTATTCTGTTTACTGCGATACATGGCGATGTCGGCATGCTTCATCAGGGTCTTCCTGTCGTCGCCATCTTGGGGGTAGAGAGCGATGCCTATGCTGATGCCGACGGCTAGCAGATGGCCCTCGCAGTGGATATCCTCTATCACCGCCTTTTGGATCTGCTTAGCCAGACGCTGCGCTTGGCCAAGCTCGCTCTTGGGCAAGAGCACGGCAAACTCATCGCCGCCCAATCGCACCGGTAGCGCCTGGGGCGGCATGATGCGCTCAATACGGTAGGCGATGATCTCCAGCACCTTGTCACCGGCATCATGGCCCAGGTTGTCATTGATCATCTTGAAGTCGTTGAGATCCATCATGATGAAGCCGAAGGGAGAACCATTGTCCTTGATCAGCCGCTCCATGGTCTCATACAGCATGTGGCGGTTGGGTAGATCGGTCAACGAATCGTGATAGGCCTGGTAGTGTTTATCTTCTAGCGTGTCTTGCAGCTTGACTATGGTCTTCATGCTCATCTTGACCACCAACCAGACGAAGGCGCCGCCGGCGGAAAACACCAGAGACACCACGGTTTCCAGCGGGCCGGTTTCCCGATTGAGCAGCATCCACAGAAATCCCAGGTAGCCGAAAATAAACATGCCAATCATAAATAGCAGCAGGTGCCAGCCTTGGGTCTGTGGCGGTTTCAGCTGGCAGATCTGATAGGTAGGAATGAGTGATGCGAGCAGTCCCATCAAACCGATCAATACGATAAAAATGGCAAAGGCGGTCATGTCTCCCCCTTTCGGCGCATTGGCGTTGAGTGTGTCATTCCTTGGCATGGACGTGTCGATTTAGTTTTGGAGTAAAGGTCACGTCGGGTTCGCCAACTGCTTGAAAGTCTTGTGGCTGAGATGTCGGTATTAAGTATAGGCTAAGTTGGCTACAAGGTAGGTGGCCGCCCGGTTTATCTCATCGCCGAGGCAATAAATTTAGTGCTATTGGTTTGGCACTGTAGGCGTGACTCAATAGGTTTGACTCAATAGGTTTGACTCAGTAGCTGCAGGTGATGCTCGAGCAGGGGGCGTAACTTGCCCTGTTTGTTGAGGCTGTCGACCTTGGCATCGAACAGCTGCTTAATGGTCTCTTTGTGCGGTGAGTTCTTCGAAATCAGCATATAGAAGGGTTCTGGCTTGGCGTTGGGGGCTGTGATACCTGCAAGCCGGGTGTAGAAGTCTTCCATCTTGTTGATGGCCAAGGTGCCGCTGAGTGTCTCCTTGCGGGCGAGGAAGAACTGGCAGCGTTTCTTGGTGAGCATCTCAGGCAGGTGAGCCAGGCTGCGGATCTGAAACAGATGAAAGTCGGGCTTGAGGCCGAAGTTTTCATAGTTGAAGTTTTTGATGCCGCACACGCTGCCGTAGTCGTTGAGCTCTTCGAGGCGCTGCACCTCTACCCCCTTGGGAAAGTCTGACTTGAGATAGTAGTAGCTGGGGGTCAGATAATAGTAGGGGGCGGAGATCAGATAGTCGCGACGGCGCTCGCTGTTGAGCGACGCGCTCATGGCCGCATCGACCGTGCCCTGTTTGACCTCTTTCAGGCAACGATTCCAGGGCAGGGCAATCACTTTATGGCTCAGCACGCTCTGACCGAAGGCAAGGTTGAGTATGTCGATGTCGTAGCCTATGCTGCGGGTCTCCACGCTCTGGTTACGGTCGAAATAGTTAAAGGGAGGAAACTCGGTGTTTTCGACGCATATGGTGACAGAGGCCGTGGCCAGGGCGGGAAGGGCTGAGAATAACAAGGCGAAGCCACAGCATAAGCCAGTGACCAAGCGTCCCCATGACACCATAGCTAACCTCTTGAAAATTCTTCGATGAAATCAGTATAGCAGAGGCCTGCTTTAAGCAAGTTTTTTGCTAGTTGACCGCATTGAGTTCTTTGACAAAGGCGGCGATCACCGGCTCATCTTCACGGCTTTTCTTGCTGCAACAGCCCAGCTCGAAGGGGGGAATGGCGACCGGCGAGCTAAGCTGCTGGATCCTGTCTTTCACCGGGCTGTTTTGAATCACCACCTCTGGGGTGATGCTCACCCCACAGCCCAGAGCCACCATGGAGGCGATAGCCTCCTGCCCCGAGACCTGGGCATAGACATTGGCACTTAGCCCTAACTGCTTGAACCAATTCTCGATTCTTAGTCGTCCCGGGCCATGCTCCGGCAGGATGAAGGGCAGGCGATCCCAGGGAATATAGGGCTCGGTCAGCAGCTCCTGCACGGCACACTTGAAGGTGGGGGCGATGATCACCAGGGGCACATTATCTATCTTGATGAAATGCAAGGATTCCGGCAGGGACTCGGGCTTGGCGGCGATGCTGATGTCGGCGCGGTTCTGGCGCACCATCTCTACCGCATTGGCGGCATCTCCCGTGGTGAGGGCGATCTCCACCAGGGGATGTTCGTTACGAAAGCGATCCAGCAGCGCCGGCAGATGACTATAGGCGGCGGTGACCGAACAGTAGATGTTGAGGCGGCCGCGCAGTAGATCCTGTTTGGGATCCAGCCTGTGTTTCAGCTTGCTCCAGTTATCCAGAGTCTGCTCGGCAAAGTGGCGATACTCCACCCCGGCATTGGTGAGGGTCACACTGCGATTGTCGCGCTCGAACAGCTTGGCACCTACCTCTTCCTCCAGGCGCTGCATGGCGCGGCTCAGGGTAGAGGGGCTGACATGCATCTGCTGGGCGGTGCGGGCAAAGTGCAGACTGTTGCTCAGGTGCAGATAGAGTTTGATGGTACGAATATCCATGGTGGCGCCTTAACTTTTCAGCTTGATTCGAGAGTGAAATCGGCCCTTGTTGTATTGCAAAAAGTGCAACGTGACGTTTCGAATATATCATTTTAAGCAATAAAAGACATGGGCTATAGTTGATCTCATTCACAGCTTGGCCAAGGCGGTTGAGCCCATTTTCAACGGTTTCGTTTAAAGGTAGGGAATCTGATGGCTAATTACTTTAACTCTCTGAATTTACGCCAACAATTAGAGCAACTTGGCCAGTGTCGTTTTATGGACCGCAGCGAATTTAGTCAAGGCTGTGACTATATCAAGGGCTGGAATATCGTCATCTTGGGCTGTGGCGCCCAAGGCCTTAACCAGGGCCTCAATATGCGCGATTCGGGCCTGAATATCTCTTTCGCCCTGCGTGAACAGGCGATTGCCGAGCAGCGTCCTTCCTACCAGAAAGCCACCGGCAACGGTTTCCGTGTTGGCACCTTCGAAGAGCTGATCCCTGATGCGGATCTGGTGCTTAACCTGACCCCAGACAAGCAACACACGGATGCGGTTAATGCTGTGATGCCACTGATGAAGCAGGGCGCGGTACTCTCTTATTCTCACGGCTTCAACATAGTGGAAGAGGGAATGCAGGTGCGTCCAGACATCACAGTTATCATGGTGGCACCTAAGTGCCCGGGTACCGAGGTGCGCGAAGAGTACAAGCGTGGTTTCGGTGTGCCTACCTTGATCGCCGTGCACCCTGAAAACGATCCTAAGGGCGATGGCCTGGAAGTGGCCAAGGCCTATGCCAGCGCTACCGGTGGCGATCGCGCCGGCGTGCTGCACTCCTCTTTCATCGCCGAGGTGAAGTCAGACTTAATGGGCGAACAGACCATCTTGTGTGGCATGCTGCAAACCGGTGCCATCCTGGGTTATGAGAAGATGGTGGCCGATGGTGTCGAGCCTGGCTACGCCGCCAAGCTTATCCAGCAAGGTTGGGAGACCACGACCGAAGCGCTCAAGCATGGTGGTATCACTCACATGATGGATCGCCTTTCTAACCCTGCCAAGATCAAGGCATTCGAGATGGCCGAGGAGCTCAAAGCGATTCTGCAGCCACTGTTTGAGAAGCATATGGATGACATCATCAGCGGTGAGTTCTCTAAGACCATGATGGAAGACTGGGCCAACGACGATGCCAACTTGCTGAAATGGCGCGCCGAGACCAACGAAACTGGCTTCGAGAATGCCCCAGCATGCGATGAGGCGATCGACGAGCAGACCTACTTCGATAAGGGGATCTTCCTGGTCGCCATGATCAAGGCGGGTGTGGAACTGGCCTTCGATACCATGGTATCTGCCGGTATCGTCGAAGAGTCGGCCTACTATGAGTCGCTGCATGAGACACCACTGATCGCCAACACCATCGCCCGTAAGCGTCTTTACGAGATGAACGTGGTGATCTCAGATACCGCCGAATATGGCTGCTACCTGTTTAACCACGCCGCCGTGCCATTGCTGCGTGATTATGTGAATCAGATGTCTCCCGAGTACCTGGGCGGCGGCCTGAAAGACAGTGGCAACGGCGTCGACAACCTGCGTCTGATCGAGGTGAACGATGCTATCCGCCACACCGCGGTTGAGTACATAGGCGCCGAGCTTCGTGGTTACATGACCGAGATGAAGCGCATCGTAGAAGAAGCTTAATTATCAATACATTAATCCACGGATTTGTAGTGGTTGGGCCGTGTTTTCTCAGTTTCGAATTGTCGAATTTGGGCCGGCCCAAGAGTCAAACCCAAGAGTCACATGAGTAGGGAAATATCTGGTCTTGATTGGCTTGCTAGCGCTGCCCGAGACGCCTGTGAAAGGGCTTTTTACAGATAGTCGCAGGTTTTGGTTGTGTTATTCGTTGGCTTTGTGGTATTGATTAAAAGGTCGGCTAAATCGAGTCGACCGAGATACAGAATTTAAGCAAACAAAGATTAGGAAACAGAAAGACACCATGTTTAACCAAGCTGCCCTCCTCATTATTGAGATTATTACCGTAGTGATTATTAAATCACAGCGGGGGCATCGCATGGCGCGTCGACACACCTAATCAGGTCAAGATTGCAACAAGAACCCCCGCTCCGAAAGGACCGGGGGTTTTTTGTTTTTAGCACTCATGACTTGCTTAACCCAGAAAAACACTTAATTACGCAGGATAGGGCAGATGGAACAAGGGCAGAAGATCAGAGGCGCAGACGCCGTCATCAAGGCATTGGCCGCGCACGGCGTGACCACGGTATTTGGTTATCCAGGTGGCGCTATCATGCCCATCTACGATGCCCTGGTCGGTGCGCCGGTTGAACATCTGCTCAGTCGTCATGAACAAGGCGCCGCCTTCGCCGCCGTGGGTTATGCAAGAGCCAGCGGCAAGACGGGGGTCTGCTTCGCCACCTCGGGCCCTGGGGCGACCAACCTGGTGACTGCCTTGGCCGATGCCCTGCTCGATTCTGTGCCTCTGGTGGCCATCACGGGTCAGGTCTCTACCGCGGTGATCGGCACAGATGCCTTTCAGGAGATCGACGTGCTGGGCATGTCGCTCTCCTGCACCAAACACAGCTTCATGGTGACTGATGTCGAGGAGCTGGTGCCTACCCTGTACCGCGCCTTCGAAATCGCCGCCTCCGGCCGCCCCGGCCCTGTGCTGGTGGACATACCCAAAGATATCCAGATCGCCCTGCTGGACTACAAGGCGCCGCTCCAGGCGATACAGCCCGAACCTCAAGTCGACCCTAGTCTGCTCGAGTCTGCTAAGAATCTGATCGCCCAGGCCCAGCGTCCCATGCTCTACGTGGGCGGCGGTGTCGGCATGGCAGGCGCGGTCGAGCAGCTGCGCGACTTCATCAATCAGAGCGGCATGCCCTCGGTCGCAACCCTTAAGGGGCTCGGCAGCATAGCCCATGACCACACAGGTTATCTGGGAATGCTGGGCATGCACGGCGGTAAGGCGGCCAACCTGGCGGTGCAGGAGTGCGATCTGCTGCTGGTGGTCGGCGCCCGTTTCGACGACAGGGTCACCGGTCGTCTGGCCAGCTTCGCCGAGCATGCCAAGGTGGTGCACCTGGATATCGATATTGCCGAGCTGGGTAAGCTTAGACGCCCGGATGTGGCCATCGCCGGGGATCTGCGTGAGATCTTGCCTGCGTTGGCACAGCCGCTGGAGATAGCCCCCTGGCTTGCCGAGGTTGCCACATTGAAAGCCCAGCATGCCTGGAGCTATGACAGACCCGGCGAGCTGATCTTCGCGCCCAAGCTACTTAACAGCCTGGCGGCTAAGTTGCCCGAAGATAGCGTGGTGGCCTGCGACGTCGGCCAGCATCAGATGTGGGTCGCTCAGCATATGTGGTTCAGACGCCCGGAAGATCACCTCTCCAGCGCAGGCCTGGGCACCATGGGGTTTGGTTTGCCGGCAGCGATCGGCGCCAAGGTCGCAAGACCCGATGCCTGTGTGGTGGCCGTCTCAGGCGATGGTTCTTTCATGATGAATGTGCAGGAGCTGACCACCATCAAGCGACGTCAAATCCCGCTTAAGATCTTGCTGATCGATAACCAGAAACTGGGGATGGTGAAGCAGTGGCAACAGCTATTTTTCGAAGAGCGTTTCAGCGAGACAGACCTTTCCGACAACCCGGACTTTGTCACCATGGCCTCGGCCTTCGACATCCCGGGTCGCACCATCACCCAGGCGGGTGAGGTGGAGTCGGCGCTCGATGAGATGCTCAATGCAAAGGGGCCCTTCTTACTGCACGTAAGAATCGACGAGGCCCACAACGTTTGGCCTTTGGTGCCGCCCGGCGCCAGTAACCGCGACATGATGGATGAGATGGAGAAGCAGACATGATCTATAACCTAGCCTTAACCTTAGCCCAGCAACCCGAGGTGGTAGAACGTGTCCTGCGAGTCACACGTCACCGTGGATTTAAGGTCACAGAGATGGATATGCACCTGGGTGACAATGGTACCACCCGGCTCGGCATGGTGGTGGAGAGCGAGCGCGCGCTCGAGCTTCTGAGCCATCAGCTGAATAAATTGATCGATGTCACCGAGTGCGAGGTCCTTTCGGCCAAGCCCGCCGCGACAAGATACCCCCAACACGCAAGCGCCTAAGACGCGAAACAGACAGGTGAGAGAAGATGGCCGCAAAAACAGCAGAGTTGATTTGGTTTAATGGAGAGATCATGCCTTGGGGGGATGCCAAGGTACACGTGATGTCGCACGCCTTGCATTACGGCACCTCGGTGTTCGAGGGGATCCGCGTCTACGACACGCCACAGGGACCGGCAGGATTTCGCCTAACCGACCATGTGCAGCGCCTGTATGACTCGGCCAAGATCTATCGCATGCCAGTTCCTTATAGTTTCGATGAGACCATGCAGGCCTGCCGCGACATAGTAAAGCGCAACAAACTCGACGCCGCCTACATTCGTCCCCTGGTGTTTTTTGGCGACGTGGGCATGGGGATCACCCCGCCTAAGGATGCGAAGTGCGATCTCATGGTAGCCGCCTTCCCTTGGGGCGCCTATCTGGGTGAGGGCAGCATGGAGCGCGGCGTCGATGTGGCCGTGACCTCCTGGAACCGTCTAGCGCCGAACACTATACCTACCGGCGCCAAGGCGGGTGGTAACTATCTATCTTCCTTACAGATCTCCACCGAGGCCAAGCGTAACGGCTTCGATGAGGGGATCGCCCTGGACGTCAACGGCCTGGTGAGCGAAGGCGCCGGTGCCAACCTGTTTGTAGTGAAGAAGAACAAGCTCTATACCCCGCCAGCCACGGCCGCCATCTTGCTGGGGATCACCCGCGACTCCATCATTACCCTGGCGAGAGACCTGGGGTATGAGGTGGTCGAAGAGCCTATGTCGCGTGAGTTTCTCTATTTGGCGGATGAGATCTTTATGACGGGAACCGCCGCCGAGATAGTGCCGGTGCGCAGCGTCGATCGCATCGAGGTGGGCGCCGGTGGCCGCGGCCCAGTGACCCAGGCCTTGCAGGCGAGCTTCTTCGGCCTGTTTAATGGTGAGACCCAGGATAAGTGGGGCTGGTTAGAGTCGCTTTAAGGCGCAAATCACAGCAATTAAGATAAGATTAAAACCTCGGCGGTGGATCTGCCGTCGAGGCTCCAATTTAGCTCAGGTGGCTCGGCCGCCAACGCAACAGAAGGAAAGTGTCATGGCAAAACTACGTTCAGCTACCAGTACTCAAGGGCGCAACATGGCCGGGGCCCGCGCCCTCTGGCGGGCGACCGGGGTAAAAGACAGCGATTTTGGTAAGCCGATTGTCGCCATTGCCAACTCCTTTACCCAGTTTGTGCCGGGGCACGTGCATCTTAAGGATATGGGCTCGCTGGTGGCTGGTGCCATCGAAGAGGCGGGCGGTATCGCCAAAGAATTCAATACTATCGCCGTGGATGACGGCATTGCCATGGGCCACGGCGGCATGCTCTACTCTCTGCCATCGCGTGAGCTGATCGCCGACAGCGTCGAGTATATGGTCAACGCCCACTGCGCCGACGCCCTGGTGTGTATCTCCAACTGTGACAAGATCACCCCAGGCATGCTGATGGCGGCGCTCAGACTCAACATCCCCGTGGTGTTTGTCTCCGGCGGCCCCATGGAGGCGGGTAAGACCAAGCTGTCGGACAAGCTGATAAAACTGGATCTGGTGGATGCCATGGTGGCCGCGGCCGACGATCGCGTCTCGGACGAAGACAGCGAGAAGATAGAGCGTAGCGCCTGCCCCACCTGTGGCTCCTGCTCGGGCATGTTTACCGCCAACTCGATGAACTGCCTGACCGAGGCCTTAGGCTTGTCGCTGCCGGGCAATGGTTCACTACTTGCGACCCACAGTGATCGCCGCGAACTTTTCTTAGAGGCCGGTCGCCGGGTGATGGCGCTGGCTAACCGTTTTTACCGCGATGATGACGAGTCGGTGCTGCCACGCAATATCGCCAGCTTCAAGGCGTTTGAGAACGCCATGGCACTGGATATCGCCATGGGCGGTTCATCCAATACCGTATTGCACCTTCTGGCCGCGGCCCAGGAGGCCAAGGTTGATTTCAGCATGGCCGATATAGACCGCCTGTCCCGCCAGGTGCCGCACCTATGTAAGGTGGCGCCGTCGACCCCTAAATATCATATGGAAGATGTGCACCGCGCCGGTGGGGTGATGGGCATCTTAGGTGAGCTGGACAGAGCAGGCCTGCTGCATACGGATGTCAGCCATGTGGCCGGCGAGAGTCTCAAGGCGGTGCTGGCCCAGTATGACCTAGTCCAGACCCAAGATGAGGCGGTTCAGCAGTTTTATGCCGCCGGCCCTGCGGGCATCCCCACCACTAAGGCCTTCAGCCAGAGCTGTCGCTGGCCGAGCCTGGATGTGGATCGCCAGGAGGGCTGTATCCGCACCCGTGAGTTTGCCTTCAGCCAGGAAGGTGGCCTGGCGGTACTGTCGGGCAACATCGCTGCCGACGGCTGTATCGTCAAGACCGCCGGGGTCGATGAGGCTAACCATACTTTCGTGGGCCATGCCCGCGTGTATGAGAGCCAGGACGATGCCGTGGCCGGCATCTTAGGCGGCGAGGTGGTTGCCGGTGATGTGGTGGTGATTCGCTACGAGGGCCCTAAAGGCGGTCCGGGTATGCAGGAGATGCTTTATCCCACTAGTTATCTTAAATCTAAGGGCCTGGGTACCTCGTGTGCGCTTATCACCGACGGACGTTTCTCCGGTGGTACCTCTGGACTCTCTATCGGCCATGTGTCGCCTGAGGCGGCGGCCGGCGGCACCATAGCCCTAGTGGAAACCGGCGATCGTATCGAGATCGATATTCCTGCAAGGTCAATCACACTGGCGGTGAGCGATGAAGAGCTCGAGACTCGTCGTCAGGCCATGCAGGCCCGTGGCAAGCAGGCCTGGAAGCCGGTTAATCGTGAGCGCAGCGTGTCGCTGGCGCTGAAAGCCTATGCCATGCTCGCCACCAGTGCCGATAAGGGCGCGGTGCGCGACGTCAGTAAGCTGGAGGATTAGTATGTTGGCCCTTGCCTCTCAGTCTCAGCTGGATCTCGCCCACTATTATCTGCAGAAGATCTTGCTGTCGTCGGTTTATGATGTTGCCAAGGTGACGCCGCTCTCCAGCCTCAATAAGCTGTCGGCGCGCCTCGGGTGTCAGGTATTTCTTAAGCGTGAAGATATGCAGCCGGTACACTCCTTTAAGCTGCGCGGCGCCTACAACCGTATCGCCGAGCTGAGTCAGGAGGAGTGTCAGCGGGGCGTGGTGTGCGCCTCGGCCGGTAACCATGCTCAGGGGGTCGCCATGTCGGCCTCGGCCCGTGGCGTCAGCGCGGTTATCGTCATGCCCCAGACCACGCCGGATATCAAGGTGGATGCGGTGCGCCGCCTCGGCGGCACTGTGGTGCTACATGGCCAGTCCTTCGACATGGCCAACGAGCATGCTCAGCAGCTTGCCCGCGATGAGGGACGTATCTATGTGGCACCGTTTGACGATGAGGCGGTGATTGCCGGACAAGGCACGGTCGCCCAGGAGATGCTGCAACAGCAGAGGGATCTCGAGGTGGTGTTTGTGCCTGTGGGCGGTGGCGGCCTGATCGCCGGGATCGCGGCCTACTATAAGGCGGTGATGCCACAGGTGAAGATCATCGGCGTCGAGCCAGAAGACTCGGCCTGCCTCAAGGCGGCTCTGGAGGCTGACGAGCGGGTGGTGCTGTCTCAGGTGGGCTTGTTTGCCGACGGCGTGGCGGTGAAGCAGATCGGCGCCGAGCCTTTCAGGTTGGCCCGCGAGTATGTGGATCAGGTGGTGACCGTCACTTCCGATGAGATCTGCGCCGCAGTGAAGGATATCTTCGAGGATACCCGCGCCATCGCCGAACCGGCGGGGGCGTTGTCGCTGGCGGGGCTGAAGAAATATATCGGTGACGAGGGCAAGGGACAGAAGGTGGCGGCGATTCTCAGCGGCGCCAACGTCAACTTCCATAGCCTACGTTATGTGTCCGAGCGATGCGAACTGGGTGAACAGAAGGAGGCGATTCTGGCGGTGAAGGTGCCGGAGCGTCCGGGGATCTTCCTGCGCTTCTGTGAGCTGCTGGAAAAGCGTGCCATGACAGAGTTTAACTACCGCTTCTCCAGCCGCGAGAAGGCGGTGGTGTTTGCCGGTATTCGCCTGTCTCATGGTCAGGCTGAGCTAGACGAGATAGTGGCGCGGCTCGAGGGTGATGGCTTCGAGGTGCAGGATCTGTCTCACGACGAGACGGCCAAGCTGCACGTGCGCTACATGGTCGGCGGTCTGCCGCCCGAGCCACTGCAGGAGCGTCTGTTTAGCTTCGAGTTTCCCGAGCATCCTGGCGCCCTGTTTAAGTTTCTCACTACCCTGCGCAGCAAGTGGAACATTAGCCTGTTTCACTACCGCAACCATGGCGCCGCTTACGGGCGGGTGCTGGCCGGTTTCGAGGTGCCCGAGAGCGATAGCGTTGCCTTCCAGCAGTTTCTTACCGAGCTGGGCTTCGTCTATCAAGAAGAGACCCAAAGCCCGGCCTATAAGCTGTTTCTGGATAATCGCGACTAATGTTTTTTGCTTTCGCGAGCAGAGACAAACTTTAACGTTAAAGGGGCGCGATGGCGCCTTTTTTTATGTTATCTTGCAACATATTCAAAGCAATAAGATGCCAGTCATGGCACGCGAATAACTGTTCATCCGTAGGGTGATGATGGAGCGTAAAGCCTTCGTCATCAAAACAAAACGACAGTTAGCCTTAACCCTAACTTCTCAAGCTAAGGCTTGATAGAGGACATGAGATGTTAGCAGCACCCAAAGTTACCCCTTTTAATCCCCCACGCCGAGTCTTGATGGGCCCGGGCCCGTCGGATGTCTATCCCGAGGTTCTGGCGGCGCAGGCAAGGCCGACCATAGGCCACCTGGATCCCCTCTTTGTCGGCATGATGGATGAGCTTAAGTCGCTTATTCAATATGCGTTTCAGACCGAAAATGCCATGACGCTGGCGGTCTCGGCGCCTGGCAGTGCCGGCATGGAAACCTGTTTCGTTAACCTGGTGGAGCCGGGTGAGAAGGTGATCGTCTGCCGTAACGGCGTATTTGGCGAGCGCATGCGCCAGAATGTCGAGCGTGTTGGCGCGACTGCCGTGGTGGTGGACAACGAGTGGGGCACGCCGATATCACTGAGCGATGTCGAGGCGGCGCTAAAGGCTCATCCCGATGCCAAGTTTCTTGCCTTCGTGCATGCCGAGACCTCAACCGGGGCGCTGTCGGACGCCAAGGGCTTGTGTCAGCTGGCCAAGGCCCACGATTGTCTGTCTATCGTCGATGCGGTAACTTCCCTCGGCGGCGTGGAGCTCAGGGTCGATGAGTGGGGCATAGATGCCATCTACTCGGGCAGCCAGAAGTGCCTCTCCTGTGTGCCGGGGCTGTCGCCTGTCTCTTTCTCGCCGGCGGCGGTTGAGAAGCTCAAGGCGCGTAAGACGCCGGTGCAGAGCTGGTTTTTAGATCAGAGCCTGGTCATGGGTTACTGGAGTGGCGATCAGGGAGCGGGCGGTAAGCGCAGCTATCACCATACGGCGCCGGTCAATGCCCTGTATGCCCTGCATGAGTCGCTACGCCTACTGGCCGAAGAGGGGCTGGAAAACGCCTGGGCCCGCCATCACTCTATGCACGCATTACTGCGTGACGGACTGGAAAATCTGGGGCTTAAGTTTGTGGTCGAGGAGGGCTCTCGCCTGCCACAGCTCAACGCAGTTTATATTCCTGAGGGAGTAGACGATGGCGCCGTGCGTAAGCAATTGCTCGAAAACTATAACCTGGAGATAGGTGCCGGTCTGGGCGCTTTGGCCGGTAAGGCCTGGCGTATCGGTTTAATGGGCTTCGGTGCTCGGCGCGAGAATGTGGCCCTCTGCCTAAGAGCGTTAGAGGAAGTGCTGCGTTAAACCAACTGCAAATCTAAAAAAGGGGCTTAGGCCCCTTTTTTGTTGTTAGCGCCTCCCTGTTTAGAGGGAAAACCTTTGATTTAGTCTATCGTGGTGCCATAGCCGATGAGTGCCAGGGTGGCCAGAATGGCGACCGAGGAGAATATAGTGCCGAGTATGGCGAAGATCTTCTTGCGTTGTTTCTGCACCAGGCCGCCAATTCCCAGCCCCAGGGCTACCAAGGCCAGACCGATGAAGGCAAAGATCAGCATGCCGACGACGATCGCCTCGGGCGATGTCTCATCTATGCCACCGGGTGTGGTGGCCTCCATGACGCCAGCCACTGTGACTATGCCAAAGATTAACAGGGTTGCGATGATACTCAGGGTAAAGGCGGCGATGCCCAGGCCCGAGTGTTTAAACTCTGGCTGGATAGCGGGTTGCGTGGGCACCTGTGGGCTAGCTTGGGTAGGCGCCTGTGTTGCTGGTGTCGGCGCTGGTGCGCTGTCGATGGATGCAGTGTCCATGAACGATTCCTTTCGATAAATAGTGTCATTCAGAGCATACCTAAGTCTCTCCCCGCTGTCTTTAAAAATGTGGCCGACTCAGACATGGTTAAAACGGCTATAACCTCATAATAATATTGCCTTTGTTTTGCATTGAACTGAAGGCGTTCTTACATGGAAGTAAGGGCATATTCTGTGCCTGAACACTGCCAAGACAAGTGATTTTTCGCCTCGATTTGATCTGGATTAACCTAGCGCTAGATAGCCCCTTGCGGTACGTAAAAATCGGGACTAAGAGACTAAAATTAAAGTAAGGAGCCCGGAGGGCTTGCGCTTTGGGCTGTTCGTAAATCCTCTGAATCTTGCCTTATGGAGATTCAACCAACAAAGGAGCTTGTTATGCGATCTTTCTTCCCCTCAATCTTTCATAAAGATGATCCGCGAACCGCTCTGCATTCGCGGCTAGACAATGTATTCGATGATTTTGCTAAAGACTGGCTAACCACTTGGCCTAACACTCGCACCGAGCTGGGCGTGATGCCTGCCATTGATGTCAAAGAATGTGCCGAATATGTCGAGATCAAGGCTGAATTGCCTGATATGGAAGAGAAGGACATCGACGTCGACATCCGCGGTAATTACCTCACCATCAGCGGTGAGAAGCGTCATGAGCAGGAGAAAGATGAGAAAGGCTATCACCTGAGAGAGCGCTCATTTGGCTCGTTCCAGCGGCAGATCCCTTTAGGTTTCAACATTGACGCCGACCAGATCACCGCCAAGTATAAGAAGGGCGTGCTCGCCATTCATGTGCCAAAACCCGCTGAGTTGCAGCAAGATGCTAAGAAGGTGAAAGTCGACTTTCATGAGTAGCAAGAGAGGTGTGTTAACAGCTATAGCAAGTCAATCGAATGTGAATCAAAGGCGCCCAGTTGGGCGCCTTTTCACTGATTTACACAGGGTTAATAATATAAGCAGATTGCCGGTGGAAGTTGTGCGTTTTCCGGTGCGATTAATTGGGGGTATAGCTCGGTCATGTCAGCATAGAATTTTGTGTATTTTAACCGTAAAAGCGCCATTAACCTGATATGTGCTGGCTGAATTGGCGGTTCGAGTGACATGATAAGCGGTAAATAGGTCATGAGTTGATCCGGATTGAACCTATGATCACTCGTGTCTAACAAGAGATATAAAGGATCCCGTCCAACCACTCTTTCGGGGTAGAGAATGTGCTGTGAGATGAGATAATTAAGCAGTTGAAGATCTTCTTTTGTAATCGCGATGTCGAGCAGGCTCTTACCTGAATAATCGAGCTCGTCGATATCTATACCCTGCGCAATAACGTCGACCATTCTACTCTTGGTGGCGTCGTATAACAGCGAATAAGAGAGCCTTTCTTGATGCAGGCGACTGGTCTGTAAAGGTACAAAAAAAGTGGGGTCGTAACCTAGCAGTTGATAGAAGAAATGGCGATATTCCGCTTCATTAAGCTGCGCCTCTTCTAACACGCTTATGGCTTCGGAGATCTTATTCTCACGAGCGAACCCGTAGACCTTATCTTCCAACTCTCTATCGTGAAGGTAACTTACCCCAAGTGCTTTCGGTGCAAACTTTGAAGAACAGTCTGCCAGGATAGGATCGATTTCATTGAGGGTTTCTCTGGTGACATTTTTCCCCTCTTCAGTAAGCTTAGTGGTGAAAAAGTTGAGATCCCGAGGTTGCCACTCTTGGTCGACTCGAGCCACAATTTTCTTGCATTGGTTGCGCTCGGACTCTGAAGCAATAGTTGTTAGCTGCTCTGTGAGTTCTTTCTCGAGAGCTTGCATTAAGGCGCTTTGTTTATCGAATTTCAGGCCTTGCTTGGGGAGGATTTGGGCCAAGACTAAATCGTGAGTTTGCTGTAGGAAAGCGATTTGCTGGGCGTCGAAACTGTAAAAGTGCCTTGGGAAGAATCCTTTAACACTCTGTTCTGTGTTCGAGATGAAGTTTGCCGGGCTCCCCTGCGACTGCAGGAGTTTGATGATCTCTATCTGGTGCTTAAAGATTTCATCATCGCTGAGTTTGTTCATACGGAATCGATAATCGAGGCCTGCAAGGGCATATTCCATCGTCGTGCCAAGATAGGGATCATTAGTCAGTTGGCTACCTTTGTTTAGTAGGGCCGAGACCACTTGGTTGCGACCATGAAAGGCTGCGGTATCGATTAGATGTAAGGTTTCATCCTGTGTAATACCGTAGCCGAGCAAAGCGTTGACATCCTCTATTTGATTGAGTGCTTGTAGCAAGAGGGTCTGAGGTAAGCTCTCTTGTTTCAGTAGCCAATTTAGATCATCGATTGAAATCTCTGTGGACCCAAGTAGGGCTAGAGCCTCATCTTGTTTTAACTCAGCTATGTTTGCGAGTTGTGGCTGTGGAACAGCTTTTTCTACGCGAACGAAACTCGGCAAGTCAGGTATCAGCGCCTTTACCTGCTCGCCTAGGCTGCGATTAACCTGGCTTAGCTGAGAATTATGTTTGAGCTGTTTGGCTCGCCAGCTGGCGGCAAAGTTTTCGTTGAGAAAGTGAGCCATAGCCAGGGTAATGTCGTCTATGGAGTAGCCTTGCTCGAGTCGTTGATCCCAATCTTGCTCTCCGGCCCATTTTTGCTTGAGATCCTTGGCAGATTGAAGCGTATTACGGCAATCGGCGTAATTTAGCCCATTGAGTGCTTGCGAATGGCTTGCAGTGTCAGGCGCCACATTAGCGGATTTATCGGTAGGGGCATTGGGTGTATCGGCTGCTTGAATAGGGACAGTGAGCGAAGTGTCACGCGTCTGCCAATAGAGGATAAAGGCCACAAATAGAATGATGGCGACAAAAAATTTTTTCACTATGTTTCAATCCCTAAAACAATTTTGATGGTTAAATTTTTATTGTCGCCATTCTAGCATCTCGAATCGCAGAGGAAAAACCAGCCCTTGATGCCAAGCGAGTGGCGAGCCTCAAGGGCTGAAGATTATTCGTTTAGTGCTAAGTTGAGCTGTTCATCCCGCCACCAGGCGATGCTTTCGGGCGCGTTGTGAATATCCAGTACCTGTCCCACGATTGGCGTGATGAGCTGTGTGTTTGCATCGGCGGCCAGGGCGGCAATGCGCTCCAGCGGCTCGTACCAGCTGTGAAAGGCCAGGTCGAAGGTGCCGTTGTGGATCGGCATCATCTGACGCCCTCCCAGATCCAGGTGCGCCTGCAGGCTTTGCTCCGGGGTCATATGAATGCTGGGCCAGTCTTTGTCATAGGCGCCCGTCTCTATCATGGTGAGATCGAAGGGGCCGAACCGCTCGCCTATGGCCTTGAAGCCGTCGAAGTAGCCCGAGTCGCCGCTGAAGTACAGCTTGCTCTTGTCAGATTGAATGACATAGCTGGCCCAGAGGGTCTGGTTCTTGTCCCAAAGTCCCCGGCCGGAAAAGTGCTGGGTCGGCGTTGCCGTGATGCTGAGTTCGCCAAGTGTTACGCTCTGCCACCAATCCAGCGGTTGCACCTTATCTTTGGCGACGCCCCAGCGAAGCAGATGTTGCTCCACGCCCAGAGGGACGATGAAACGTTTCACCTTGTGGTGGAGTCGCTTGATGCTCTTTTCGTCCAGGTGATCGTAATGGTCGTGGCTGATCAACACGCCATCGATCTCGGGAAGCTGCTCGAGGGCGATTGGTGGTTGGTGGAAGCGTTTAGGGCCGATAAAGCTAAAGGGCGAGGCCCGGTCGCTAAAAACGGGATCGATCAACCAGGTTTGGCCCGCTATCTTGAGTAAGATGCTCGAGTGGCCCAGGCGGATCACGCTGTCCTGAGAGTCAGGCAGCGCGGCGATTCTATCGCGGGTCAGTGGCATCAAGGGGATTGCCTTCGAAGGACTGGCATCGACTCGCGTCTCGGTCAGGTAACGCATCAGGATGGCGCCCATGCCGCTGTTCTCGGTGAGATTGGCGGCGGTATTTTGAAAGCCGCCATCTCTATTGTGATGTGCGGCAGGCTCTCTGCTGGCAAGTTGATCACCTGAGGCCAGGGCTTGCGGCGCCGAAGAGGAGTTGATTAGGTTAGATGTCAGCATGCCGCCTCCGAGTATGATGCCAAGTGAGATTAGATATTTGCGTTTCATTGCAATCACCAAATGTAAACTAGTCAGTGTAGTTTACATAATCTTAGTTTAAAAAGTAAACTAATAAGTGTAAAATAATTGCAATTCGCCAAGGTAAACCTAATAAGTTATTTAAAATGATAGAGAAAAAATTAACTCGCTCGGAGCTGAAACGCGCGGCCATCGTCGAGGCAGCCAGTGTGGAGTTTCAAAGTAAGGGATTTAGCCTGGCGAGTATGGATGATATTGCCAAACGTGCCGATGTGTCCAAGCGCACCGTGTATAACCATTTTCCCAGCAAAGAGGCGTTGTTTAGTGCCATCATGCTCGAGATGATGGAGATGCTGTGTGCCTTCGAATCTTTACCCTTCAGCGCCGAGGAGAGTCTGGCCTCACAGTTGACCCAATTGGTGCAGCACGAGATTAAGCTGTTAAGTGCTAAGGGGTTTATCGATACGGCCAGGGTGATTATTGCCGAGGCGATCCACAAGCCGGAGCTGATTCAGGACGCCATGTCGGAGTTTAGTAAGCAGGAGTCGCCACTGGCGAACTGGTTCAATCAGGCGATCGCCGCCGGTGCGTTGAAGGCGAAGGATAGCGAGATCTTGGTGGTTCAGTTTACCGCGGTGATCAAGGCCTACTGCTTCTGGCCTCAGTTGATCCAGGGTGAGCCTCTGCCTAGCCAGGCCAAGCTCGATGAGATCACTCAAACTGTGGTCGAGATGATCATCAAGCAATATACCTAGGGCTAGCTCCTCAGCCATTGGTGGTTGCCCAAATAGAAAGCCTAGTCATATCCCAATGACTAGGCTTTTGTGTATCTGAGCTTTAGACCGACCTTTTATGCTCACCTCAGGTTGACTTACTCGCTAAGCCTCAGGCGGTCAGCAGCTGCAATATGATGGCGAGGATCAGCACTGGGCAAACATATTTCACGTACACAGGCCAGATGCGCCAGAAGAGGCCGTCGAGCTTGGCGCCTTCCTGGGCGGCGATCGCCTTGAGCAGGCTGTTTCTATGCCATACCCAGCCAGTGTACAGGGCGATACCTAAGGCGATAAAGGGCTGGGCACGCTCCGTGGTCAGGGTAATAACTAACCCGAATAGGGCATCGAAATTAAACACCATGATAGTCGCCAGCAGGGCGATGCCACCGCCCACCAGAGAGGTGGCGCTGTGACGCTGAATCTCTGTCTTCTCTACCATATAGCTGGTGGGCACCTCGACAATCGAGATGGCCGATGTCAGCCCGGCTATGGTCATCAGGATGAAGAAGACGATGGCGATCAGCTGTCCCGTGAGTCCGCCCAAGCTGTCGAACAGCGCCGGCAGTACGGTGAACACCAAGGTATCGGCATTGAGCAGGCTGCCATCGGCGGCGAAGATCTGAACGCCGTTATGCTGGGCCACATACATGGCGGGTATGATCATCAGGGCGGCGAGGAAGGCGACGCTGGTGTCGGTCAGGGTGACGTAGGCAGTTAGCTTGGCCAGGTTTTCCTGCCGATTCAGGTAGGCGCCGTAGACCATCATGGCGCCTGTACCCACGGTGAGTGAGAAGAAGGTCTGGCCCAAGGCACCGATAAGCACCTGAGGTTCCCAAATGCGGCCGAAATCTGGCACCAGCAGGGCGTTTAGCCCCTGGCTCGCACCGGGTTGAGTCAGAATATAGGCCACGCCCAATATCAAGATTGCCAACAGCAGCGGCATCAGTCGTTTGGACCAAGCCTCGATCCCCTGCTGCACCCCCTGGCGGATCACTAAGACCACCAGGAGGATAAAGATTAGGGTAAAGAGTAGATTACGCTCCAGCGAGAAGCTGGTTAACCAGAGGGCAATCTCTTGCATTCCCACTAGCCTGGCGATTGGCGCCAGGGTGAAGCTGACAAACCAGCCAGATAGGATGCTGTAGAAGGTGCAGATCAGGGTGGCGGTAATGATGGAGGCGAAACCTATGGTCTTGCCCAGGTTGCGACTCAGCTTACTGCTACCCAGCTTGGCCATGGCATCGGCAGGGTTGGTCTGGCCGTGGCGGCCAATCATGAGCTCGGCGACCAGCATGGGATAACCCAGCAGGAAGATGAGCACCAGATACACCAAGAGGAAGGCGCCGCCCCCATGGGTTGCCGCCTGAGTGGGAAATCCCCAGATGTTACCGACGCCTACGGCCGAGCCTGCCGCCGCCATGATAAAGCCTATGCGTGAGCTGAAATGCCCTAAATCTTTTGCGCTCATCTATTCCTTACCTCAGTGTTAAAGAGGGCGCATCATAGTCCTTTATTATAGTCGGTCAAGGGTGGTAAATGGCGTGATTCCAGGTTAAGCCTTTGTTGTTATCGCGTCATTCCACTATTTATTGGAAACTAATTTCGTTTTTTGGCTTTATTGGTGAAATTATTGCGATGGCCCCGTTGAGACAGGCGTCGACGCGATAGGATTGCGCGGCTGAAAAAATGAGAATTTGTGTGATTTATCAAGCTTTATCGTCTTGAGTGCCGAGTTCTGGCAGGGGAATGGCGGTGCGGCTCTTGACTTGTTTGAGCACGAAGCTTGAGCGTATGCCAGCGATATGCGGGTTGCTGGTGAGCTTCTCTAGCAGGAAGTGTTTGAAGGCATCCATGTCTCTGACCAAGACCTTGAGCTGGTAATCGGCGTCGCTGCCTGTCAGCAGGGCGCATTCGAGTACCTCGTCATAGCCGTCGATGGCCTGCTCGAACGCATCGAGTATCGCTTGGGTGTGTTTTTCCAGCCGCACCTGCACGTAGGCGGTCAGGGTTAACTGAAAGTAGGGCGCATCGACTAGGGCGGCGTAACCGGCGATGATGCCCGCCTCCTCCATCGCCTTGACCCGGCGCGAGCAGGGCGAGGGCGACAGGCCGACGCTTGCGGCCAGATCTTGGTTGGCCATGCGTCCCTGGGCTTGGAGTAACTTGAGGATCTGAATGTCGGTCTTGTCGAGTTGTAGTCTTGTCATGTCAGTCGCCGGGTAAGAGTAAACCCTTGTGGAAGTAAAATACTGTTTCAGTCAAACATTAGTCCAGTTAGGCATTAGCCTTAGCCGATGGCGCGCCATTTTTCGGTGAGCAGCAAGGCGAGTAGGGCGATAAGGCCGCCGAGCAAGGATGCTGCCAAGACATCCTGAGGCCAGTGCATGCCCAGTAACATGCGGCTAAACCCCATGGCCAGCGCCCATAAGCATAACAGAGCGGCGAATAAAATCCTTTGCGCCGCCAACAAAAAATAGCTGACGACTAGGGCGAGCGTCACCGCAAACAAAGTGTGACCCGAGGGAAACGAGTAGCCCACCTCATCTTGCCAGTGCTGGGCTATCTTGGGGGAGAGGGATAGCTTGGTCTCCTGTGGTAGCTTGATCTCCTGAGATAGCTTGGCAACCTCCTGTGCCATCAATGCCCGCCGCGTCGGCTGACTGGCCTGATAAAAGCCACTAAGCGACAGCCCTTGGTTCTCTGCCAAGAATTGCACATTGGGTCTGGGGTGGCCGAAATAAGGCTTGAGAAAGTGATTTAGCCCCAGGCTGAGCCCCATGGCGAGGCCGACGCTAAACAGCAGTGGCGCAAGTTGTTTGCGTGGCAGCAAATGATAACAGGCGAGCAGCAGGGCCAGCACGGTAAGTACGCCATAGGGCGCCGTCCCCGAGCTGGTTAAGCCAAAGAGCAGCTGCGCCGTGGCGGAGCTGAGTTCGAGCCAGGGAAACAGGCTTAGCCCGCCTAAGTAGATCGCGGCGGGGATCAGCGTTAGACCGCTCCAGAGTAGCACCACGGAAAAATAGAGATTGGAGGGTGGATTCGATCTCATAGGTGTGCTCTTAAAACTTCCTGTTTGAAAAATACGGTTATTGAAAAGCGCTAGGCTAACCCGCTTAGGCGGCGCTGGCTAGTCTGGCCAGCGCCTGAGGTGTTATTTACTCTTGCCGTGGGGTTAAAGGCGCTTCGATCTGGTGGCGAGTCAGGTACATGAGGATCAGCAGCACCATCATCAGCAGGCCAGAGCCCATCAGCAGCGCATAGTCTTCCAACTTCAGGATTGAGTAGAGCACGCTGTAGAGCGCCAGCAAGATGATGGCCATGAAGGCGCCGCGCCTGTTACTGGCGGTCACGCTGGCAATATAGGCCGAGACAGACAGTAGTGGCACAGATGCCGCCAGCAGGTAGGCATAACCGAAGCTGATATGCTCCGACAGGGAGAGCAACAGCAGATAGAAGAGCGCCATGGCGCTGGCGACCAGCAGGTACTGAATCGAGCTCAAGACCTGTTGTTGCCCAAGCTCGAAGATCAGCAGCATTATGCTGGTGAGCATGATAAACAGCAGACCATATTTGACCGCACGCTCTATCTTGCCGTAGTGGGTCACGGGTTCAAACAGGGTAGCCTGAGCCGCGATCTCCTGCAGATTGACCTCCAGGGTCTTGGTAAAGACCTGGGGATAGTTGCGGGTCAGGTGGCTCACTTCCCACTGGGCGCTGAAGCCCTGGGTGGTGATCTGTCGCTCGGTCGGTAGCAGGCCGTGAAAGCTTGGATGCGGCCAGTCCGCGGACAGGGTAACCTCAGTCTGCTGTCCTATGGGCAGCACTGTGATACCTTGAGAGCCCCTCAGGCTTATATCGAAGTTGACCGTGAGTTGCTCACTGTCGGGACTCAGGGCGATCGGCTGATGAAAGCCGCGGTCGAGCCCCCTGAGCTGCTCCAGTCTGGTGCCGGGCATGAGTCTTTGCGGCGCGGTCGCTTGCTGGTCGGCCTTGGCGGCGAATTGGTTGATCTTGTCGATGGCCTGGTTGGCGGAGATGCCAAACACCAGCCTAGCCTGGTCGGGGTGCAGGCTAACTAGATTGGGTAAGGAGTAGGCTTCGAGGCGAAACTGCGCGGAGCCTGTGACCTGAGACTGATAGACCAGAGAGCGGAAGATGCCGCGGGAGAGGAAGCTGTGTTTGAGCGAGACGGCGAGGTTGAGCTGCTCCGGCAGCACAATGAGTTCGCTGTCGTAGGTGTGCCTGGCCTTGGTCATCTTGCCCGTGTCGCTGATGCTCTCCTGCACCACCTCATAGGTATAGGGGATAACCAGTGCTGGTCCGGCAATGGTCTGCTGCTCGCCCCAGGAGCGGCCTATCTCGTTGACCACGCCGTGGTACAGATGCTGCCTGTCTGAGGTGAGGCTCTCGATGAGACCCAAGGGGATCATCGCTACGAGGGTGAGGATGGCGATGAAGATCAGTTTCTTGCTCAGTGGGCTGTTGGCCAGGGGTAACCGACTTAACATAAAAATCCCTCTCAATGACGGTCTGGGTGTATTGCGCCATTACACCACAAGTCGCGCCAAACAGGCGGGCATAGCGATGACCAATTGTGGCAAAACGGGGGCAATTGCAGATGTTGTTGTAAGAGGTGATTGGCGAGTGATAAGAAGAGAATAAAACAGCCAACAAAAAAGAGCGCCGGGCGCTCTTTTTCATGGATGGAGGTCGCTTACGCGGCTTAGTGCGATTTAAGCCTCGTCTTGCTGTCTGAGTTTGGCTTCCAGGGCATCGACCTGCGCCTGTAGGGCTTCGAGCTTCTCGCGGGTCTTCAACAGCACATGCTGCTGCACATCGAACTCTTCGCGCGAGACAAGATCTAGCTTCATCAGCTGGTTTTGCAGAACCTGTTTGCTCTTCTCTTCAAACTCACCGGCAAACTGCTTAAGCCCGCTGGGGAGGTTATCGCTTAGCTGCTTAGCTACTTCTTCGATCTTTTTGGGGTTAATCATCTTTTCTGTCCGCCATTGGCCATTTAATGCTATGCCCGAATTGTACCTAAGCCTACTGGGATGACAACTAAAAACCGGTCGCCTGACACCAGGTTGAGGGCAGGCTCACGTCGGTAGCTTATCGGTCGCATGCGCTTAAGCTTAGATGACCACCTGGATATTTTTGTCTGAGCTATGGCGAAGATTCTGGTATGATCCCTGGCCGATCTCACGAATTCTCTAGTTGGTAGCCGTTAGTCAATGAAGCTCAATCCCGGTCAAAATGATGCTGTTCACTATGTCTCTGGTCCCTGTCTGGTGCTTGCCGGCGCGGGCAGTGGTAAGACGCGTGTGATCATCAATAAAATTGCCTATCTGGTACAGAAGTGTGGTTATCAGGCGCGCAATATCGCCGCGGTGACCTTTACCAATAAGGCGGCGCGGGAGATGAAGGAGCGTGTGGCCCAGTCGATGGGACGCAAGGAGGCCAGAGGGCTGTGGATCTCGACCTTCCACACCCTGGGGCTTGAGATCATCAAGCGCGAATATAAGGTGGTCGGCCTTAAGCCCGGCTTCTCCCTGTTTGACGACCAAGATACCCTGGCGCTGCTGAAAGAGCTGACCGAGAAGGAGTTTGACGGCGATAAAGATCTGCTGCGCATGCTGATGACGGCCATCTCCAACTGGAAGGGCGACCTGATGACGCCAGACGGTGCCATCAAAACCGCCAGAGACGAGCAGTCACAGTTATTTGCCTTGCTCTACCAGCGCTATGCTCAGCATATGAAGGCCTATAATGCGCTGGATTTCGACGATCTTATCCTGCTGCCCACCCTGCTGCTGCGGCATAAGCAGGAGGTGCGTGAGCGCTGGCAGAAACGGATCCAATATCTGCTGGTGGATGAGTATCAGGATACCAACACCAGCCAGTATGAGTTGGTTAAACTGTTGGTGGGCGAGCGCGCCCGCTTTACCGTGGTAGGGGATGACGATCAATCTATCTACTCCTGGCGTGGGGCAAAGCCGCAAAACCTGGTGCTTTTGGGGAAGGACTTTCCCAATCTTAAGTTGATTAAACTCGAACAGAACTACCGCTCCAGTCAGCGGATCCTGCGGGCAGCCAACATATTGATCGCCAATAACCCCCACGTCTACGACAAATCACTGTTCAGCGAGCTGGCCTATGGTGAGCCGCTGCGGGTGCTGATCGCCGCTAACGAGGAACAGGAGGCCGAGCGTGTGGTGGCCGAGATGATCCGCCACAAGTTTGTGGGCAAGACCCAGTTTGGCGATTATGCCATCCTCTATCGGGGCAACCATCAGTCGCGCCTGCTGGAGCGTGCGCTGATGACCAACCGCATTCCCTATAAGCTCAGCGGCGGCACCTCCTTCTTCGGCCGCGCCGAGATCAAAGACATCATGGCCTATCTGCGCCTGGTGGTGAATCCCGACGACGATAACGCCTTTCTGCGGGTGGTTAACCTGCCCAAACGCGGCATCGGTCCTGCGACCCTGGAACGCCTGGGTAACTACGCCAACGAGCAGCACATCTCCATGTTCGAGGCGATATTCCAGAGCGAGCTGAACCACCATCTGCCGCCGGCGGCCATGTCGGCCCTGTATCAGTTTGGTAAGTTTATCGTCGATACCGGCGAGGCGGCGACTCGCGGCGAACCGGTTGAGGCGGTGAAACAGCTGATCCGCCACATCAACTACGAAGACTATCTGTACGAGACCAGTACCAGTGCCAAGGCCGCCGAGATGCGGATGAAGAACATCTCCGAACTCTATCGCTGGGTGACCGAGATGCTCGAGGGCGATGAGCTGGATGAAGGGATGACGTTGCCGGAAGTGGTGACCCGTCTAACCCTGAGAGACATGATGGAGCGCAACAGTGAAGACGAGGCCGGTGATCAGGTTCAGCTCATGACGCTGCACGCCTCTAAGGGGCTTGAGTTCCCCTATGTCTTCATGGTGGGAGTGGAGGAGCGCATCTTGCCGCACCAGACCAGCATAGATGAAGACAACGTTGAGGAGGAGCGCCGTCTGGCCTATGTGGGGATCACCCGGGCACAGAGGGAGCTGTGGTTCATGATCTGCCGTGAGCGGCGCCAGTTTGGCGAGGTGATGCGCTGTGAGCCCAGCCGCTTCCTGATGGAGCTGCCCCAGGACGATCTTATCTGGGAAAACCGTAAGCCGCCTCAGTCTGAGCAGCAAAGAGTGCAGTCGGGCCGGGCCAACATTGCCAACATACGGGATATGCTGAAGAAGTAAATTGCTAAGGCGGCGCTCACCTATGGTGATTAGGCGGAGATGCAGCCGCTCGGGCGCTTTCTGGGCTCGGGCAGCTTGCTGGGATCGATAGACTCACCCAGGGCCTGGCCCTGACCCTGATCGAAGCCTAGGCTAACCAGCTGCTGCCTATGCAGATCCGTCTTAACCCCTTCCACAAATAGCGTCAGCTCGAGCGCCGAGGCGGTCAGCTGATGTGCCTTAAGCAGGCGTTTCTGCTGCGGATTATTCAGATGACTGATATAGCTAGGGTCTAGCTTCAGGCCACTCAAGGGCAGGAAGCTTAGGCTGCTCAGTGCCGTGTGGGCGCTACCGTAGGCGCACAGGCCTAAGTTGATGGCCTGTTTAGCCAAGAGGTCGAAGGCCTGAATATGGCTGTCGCTGTCGGCGACAAAGGCCTTCTCGTTGAAGAATACCCAGATATCGGCAGCTTTATAGTAGCTTTGCTTGATGCGATTCTTCAGCTTGCGCACCGCATGCTTGTGTTTGAGGTGCTGACTGGCGAGTTTGATGTGCAGCTGCACCTTGCCGTCGACCTGCTGCATCACCTTGTCAAAGTCGCTGTTGAGCTGATCGAAGAGATAGAGATCCAGCTCCTTGGTCAGGTTGCAGTGCTCGGCGATATTGCTGAGCTGATCCTGTTTGATCTTGCCCAGCTGTTCATGCTGCCAGTAGAGTCTTGGCTCCAGGGCGAGAACCTCCTGGGTCGCCAATGCCATCACGGGGAAATACTGCAGCGCCAACTCTTGTTTGGCGATCGCCTCTCTGAGCTCTATCTCCAGGGTGATGTCATGGCTCTGCTGATGGCTGGTGTTGTGATCGAAGATGACGAAGCAGCCCTTGCCGTTGGACTTAGCCTGATACATGGCGGCGTCGGCGTCCTTCAACAGCGACTCGCTGGTGTCGCCGCTGCTGTGGCCGCTGAAGGCGATGCCGATACTGGCCCCCGAGGTGAAGCTTTGATTCGATAGCTGATAGGGCTCGCTCAGCTCGCCTAAGATGCGCTCGGCCACCTCGATGGCGTCGCTATTGGTGTTGATGCTGTCTAGCAGGATCACAAACTCATCGCCGCCGATACGCCCTAAGGTGTCGTTGCTCCTGATGCAGAGGTTGAGGCGACGGGCGGTTTCGATCAGGAAGCGATCACCCTGCAGATGGCCTAGGGTATCGTTGATCAGCTTAAAGCGGTCGAGGTCGATAAACAGCAGGGCAAACCTGTCTCTGGCGTGGCGCCTGACATGCTTGACCGCCTGGGCCAGGCGCTCCATGAACATGGCTCGATTGGGCAGGCCGGTCAGTGTGTCGTGGCTGGCATCGTGCACCAGCTGCTGTTCGACCTTACGGCGCTGGGCGATCTCCTTCTCGAGATCCTGGTTGAGCATCGCCAGGGCACGGGTGCGTTGGGCAACTTTCTCCTCCAGCTGTTCATAGCTCTGTTTCAGGGACTCCGCCGACAGCTTACGCTCGATCGCCGCGGCGATATGCTGCGAGACGAAGGTGAGCAGATCCAGATCTTTCTCCTGATAGGTCTGCGACGGGGTGAAGCTGTAGATGGTGAGCGCGCCCTTGACTATGCCTTGGATAAACAGGGGCACGCCTATCCACTGATGTATGGTCTCGGCGTAGTTGAGCTGCGGTGCCTTTGCGTAGAGCTGCTGCGCCTTGATCAGCGCCTTGATGTCGCTGCCATCGAGCAGCAAAGGGCGCTTATGCTTGAGAATAAACTCTGTCAGACCATCGGCCAGAGGGCGCCTTTGCGGCGCGCCTACGTTGAGCTGAGAGACATAAAAGGGAAAATGCAGCTCACGGCCATTGTCTTCCAGCAGGGCGATATAACAGTTGTTGGCCGGTAGCAGGTGGCTGATCACCCTGTGTAGCTCGCGGTAGAAGCTCTGGTGGTCTATGGTCGCATTGGATAGCTCGGCGATTTCAAACAGCGACTTCTGCAGGTTTTCCGCCCGTCGCCGTTCGGTGACCTCCTGCTTGAGCTTATCGTAGGCGACGCTCAGCTCCTTGGTTCTGTGCTCAATTGCGGCCTCGAGATTGTGTTGGTACTGTACCCGCTCGATAACGCCCGAGATATGTTGGCTGATGAAGGTCATCAGCTCGACCTCTATCTCGCCATAGGTGATATTGGCATCGTAGCTCTGGACGGCGATCACCCCTATGGTCTGATCGCTGCTGAAAATCGGGACCCCTAGCCACTGGTGGCAGCTGGAGCCCCGACTGACGATCTCGCCGCTGGCGAGCAGCTGCTCAAACTTGTCGTCATCACACAGCAGGGGTTGCTGACTGCGCAGCACATAGCCGGTGAGGCCGCTGTTGAGCGTGGTAGACAACTCTTCGCTGGGGTAAAGCTGGCTTGGGTGCTGGTCCTTCTCATCGACGAAGAAAGGCACGCCTAATTTGTTGGTTTCTCTGTTGAGGATGGCGATGAAGAAGTTGTCTGCGGGGAGCAGGCGATTGAGATTGGTCTGGATACCAGCATAGAAGTCTTCGGCGCGCTCGACTCGAGCGGCAAGATTGGAGATATCCAATAGCGTATTTTGGACGATCTCAGAACGCTTGTACTTCCGAGCCAGGCTCTTTAAGCGAGATATCCTTTTATATAAACGCCCAACTTCACGGGGTGAATGTTGGTCTGTTTTATCCCTAAACATGGTTCCGCCAATCACAAGTAGTTATATTTTTTCGCTAGGATTTGGGGTAATGGTTATTGATAGCATAAAAAAGCAGCACCACCAAGTCATTATTTTGACGTTGTCAGCTTAATATCACCTTAAATATGCTAAAACTTGAGCAAACGCGTAAAAAAATACGTGTTTGCTATAGACGCGCAGTAAAATAATCCATACTATATGCGGCGCTAACAAGGCAGGCACCCATAGCTCAGCTGGATAGAGCGCACCCCTCCGGAGGGTGAGGCCGAGGGTTCGAATCCTTCTGGGTGCACCAGTTGGATGAGGGTCAAGTTAGCGTTAAGAAGTCAATATCAGTGGTGATTGTAGCTCAGTTGGTAGAGCCCCGGATTGTGATTCCGGTTGTCGTGGGTTCAAGTCCCATCAGTCACCCCACTTCTTCTTGCAATAGACTTCACGAGTCATTCTTTTCCTTGATATAGTGAAGCGAGGCGGCACCTCGTAAAATATCCCTTGTTTCGGTGATTAGCGCAGTCCGGTAGCGCATCTGGTTTGGGACCAGAGGGTCAGAGGTTCGAATCCTCTATCACCGACCAGTTTCCAAGTGAGTGATGTATCAAGCATCGCTGGCTGATAAAAAAAGATTTTCGGTGATTAGCGCAGTCCGGTAGCGCATCTGGTTTGGGACCAGAGGGTCAGAGGTTCGAATCCTCTATCACCGACCAATCCTAGATAAGCCCCTCGAGTCATCGAGGGGCTTTTTCTTTGCCCGTTTGTTATTTCCTAACGTTTGTCTTTACCGAATAAGACGCGCCATCAAGGTAAAAAAAAGCTGCCCACGTGGGCAGCTTTGTCGTTTATAGCTCGACGCGGGTGGGTGGGTAGATATAACCCATGTAGGCGTTGGCCTTGAGCGGCTCGAAGCGTGCCAGTTGCGGCTGCTCCTGAATGCCGGTGACGATAATCTGGATATCCAGGCCTCTGGCGACGTTTACTAGGGCGCGGCACAGCTCGCTGTTGTGCTCGTTCTCGTCATAGTAGGCGAAGGACTGATCCAGCTTGACGTAGCTAGGTCTTAGATTTTGCAGATAAGACATAGAGCCAAACTGACGACCGAAGTGGTCGATACCGAAGTGAGCACCATTGTCGCGAATGATGTTGCATAGCGCCTGGCAGGCATCGGGATCGCTATAGACGCCGGCTTCAGGGATGTCGAACACGATTCGCTGGGCGAGCGGCGTATTGCGCAGGAACTTGTTGAGCCACTGGTGGAAGGTCGTATCGCTCAGACTGTTGAAGGTCAGGTTGATGGCGATAGGCTCGTAATTCCGCTCAAGCAGGCCGTTATCCACTATGGTCTCGATCAGGCATCTGTCCAGCATAGAGCCCAGTGAGAGCAGCTCCACATAGGGCATAAACTGGCCTGCGTGGATCTCTTTATCGCCAATGGTGAGCTGACAGTAGAGCTCGCGCTGCACCACCTCATCCTTATTGGTGTGATAGACAGGCTGCCATTTGAACTGGAACTGCTTGCTGCTGATGGCGGCACTCAAATGCTCTCGCCACTGCTCACGGGTGTAGAGCTGCTTCTCGTTGCTCTCGAACCAGTGGAACACCTTGTTGTCGGCGATCGCCTTCTGCAATGCATTATCTGTCTGCGCCAGGATGTCCGATACCGTCATGTTGTCGGTGCGCTGGGCGATACCTATGGCAAACTGCTCGTTAGGCTTACAGCCCGCCTTAGAGATCTCCTGATTCACGGTTCTGATCAGGGTATGCAGATACTTGCTGCTCTGCTCCTGTTCGGCGCTGGTGATCAGGAAGGCAAATTCGTAGGCGGCGATACGGGCGATGACAGACGGAGCGATCTCGTCCAGTTGCTCCTGCATCTTCTCGGACAGCAGGCGTATGGTCTCATCACGTACCTGATAACCATACTTGCTGTGTACCTCTTCGAGCCAGTCGAATTTGGCCATCATCAGCGAGCCATTGTTGGGTTCGCTTAACCAGCTGTTGAGGCGGCCCATCATATACTGTCTATTCGGCAGCTTAGAGACCTGATCCACCAGGTTCTTTTTGCGCAGCTCAGTCACCTCTTCGTCTAGTGAGCTGAAGATCTGCTTGAGCTGATGAGACATGCTGTTAAAGGCCTCGACCACTGACTTGAGCTCCGAGGTCTTAGGGATCGCCATGTCAGGGCCAAACTTGCGCTGGGCGATCTCGGCCGCGTGCTCGGCTATTTCATGCAGTGGTCTCAGGATCCAGGTTAGCCCGAAGCGTGCCAGCATGATGGCGAGTAAAAACAGGATAGAGATGACTATGATGGCGTTGGTTAGCGTGCGCCATAGCTCGTTGTAACCAAAGCCTGGGTGGGCGGTGATCTCCAGGTTGGCTAACTGGATCCAACCCGAGGTGATGGTACTTTCGCGTTTAATGGTTTCGAAGAATCCCAGGTCGATAAACCATTGGGGAACGCCCTCGATCTTAACGTCGTTTTCCCACACCTGTTGTTTGCCGTCGACCAGCCAGGTGAGCTTCACCTGTTGGTAATAGCCGCCTTCGAAGATGACGTTGATCAGCGTCTCGGCGCCGACAATGTCACCCGCTTCCAGATCGGGAACCAGCATGATCCCCAGGCTGTGGCTGGTGTTATTGAGATCGGACTCCATCTGCTTGGTCAGAAAGCTTTGGGTCTCGGTAAATTGGACATAAGCCAGGCTGATGACAACGACCAAGAACAGGCCAAAAAGCAGTGAGTATATCTGTCGAAACAGTGTCATTGTTTTCGCTACTCCAATCTTAACTTAGGCATTTTGAGTCGCTCAACACCTAATCTATTTTTGAGATCATTCCATTTTTCAAGGCGTTCCGATGAGCCTGCCAGCACACCGCGACCTTTTTCTTTGTTTAGCCACAACTGACGACCGTTAAAGCTGTATACGGGGATCAGATCTTGTCTCTGGGTGGCTGGTTTAATCTGTCTGTCCAGGTTATCCAATACCAAGGGGATGGAGCCGGGCGTGTCATAGTAGGCCAACACCATATGGTACTGATTGACGGAGGTGGCCTTAACCATAGTGATCCGCAGCTTGTCATCGGGCACCCCCAGCTGCAGCAGGGTGAAATATTTGGCGATGGAGAAATCTTCACAATCGCCACCATTTACCCCGATAAACTCCATCGGTGTGGCCCAGTAGTTACTGACGCCCCACAACTTGATGTCGTCGACAAACCTAAACAGATTGAAAAAGTTATTTACCTTGGTGATCTTCTCTTGTTCACTCAGGCCCTGCGATTCATCCAGTACCTTAAACCAGGCGGCGACGCGCATACCTGCGCGTTCACCGTATCGGGCTTCTAGGGTGGACTTAATGTAGTTGGCGTCGAGTGTTTGCGTCGGAGAAGCGTATAGGCAAGAAAACCCCAGGGCCGTTGCCACAACGCAAAGTTGGCAGACCCTTTGAAAGCGTTTTTGCCTGCCAATTTTGGCTTTCATCTTCTCCGACTATTTTTTATTTTACTTGTTCATCAACTGTGTAGATGGTCCACTTCATATCGGCCTTGGTATCTTCACCCGTCACCTCTGCGATCACGCGGCGGTTACGTGTGTGTGCCATCTTGGTATGAGTTGGATCTACCGGTCTGTCGTAGCTGTAGCCTATGGCGGTCAGACGATCGCTGGCGATACCGAATCGCTCTGACAACAGCGAGGTCACGGCGTCGGCGCGGTTTTGCGACAGCGTTAGGTTGTGCTCATAACTACCCGTCTTACTACAGTGACCTTCGATGGTCACCTTAGTGTTTGGGTACTGTCTCATGAAAGTCGCAACCACTTCTACCTGATCATAGTACTGAGGATCAATGTAGTAAGAGTCGTTGGCAAACAATATCTTAAGTTCTTGACGCTCATTGATAGGCTTAATCTTACCACAGCCGTAGTTGTCTATGGTGGCACCTAGCACTGTGTCGTTACAGCGTTCACGGGCGACGATGACGCCATCTTTATCTTTGTCGTTAAGATCGAATACCTGATTGGTCGGGGTATCCATGGTTACTATGTCACGCGAAGCGCAGCCGCCCAGTAAGGCGACGCTTAGAATAATCAGTAAGGCTTTCATTATTTTACTCCCCCTTCGTATTCGCGCTCACCCTTCCAAACCTCTGGGCGAGTCACACGAAGCGATTCCAGTAGTCTACCCGTAGCGTTAAGGATGCGATATTCGGAGATGATCTCGTCGTATTCGGCATCTAGGTAATCCTTACGCGCTTCAAACAGTTCGTTTTCGGTATCCAGCAAATCCAATAAGGTGCGCTGGCCCAGGTTGAACTGTTGGCTATAGGCGACTTGCGTATCCTTGGCGGCGATGACGTGATCGCGGATATACAGCTTCTGCGGCTCAAGCATCTCGTAGGCGTTCCAGGCCAGGTTGACCCCTTCGACGACCTGACGGTAGGCACGTTGGCGAATCTCTTTCGCCTCGCCGATCTTGTAGGCCGCTTCCTTCTCGCGGGCTAAATCTTTACCACCGGCGAACAGGTTGTACTTCACTCGTACCATGGCGATAAGATCATTGTTATGACCGCCGACATTTTGTGAGGCAAAGGCAGAGTATCCGTCTTCACCGTCAAGGTTATCGTTCCAGTTACCACCCAGCTCTAACGACAGCTTAGGATAGTAGTTGGACTGGGCAGATGAACGCTCGTTCTCTGCGGCCGAGATATCACTCGCGGCCGATTTCAGAATAGGATGGTTTTCCTGGGCAACCTTGAGACCGTCGGTGAGGTTGGTCGGCAGCATATCGTCATCGGGGACCGGGACGATCAGGTTTTCCGGCTCTTTCTCGACGATACGGATAAACTGCGCCTTGGCATCGAAGAAGTTATTCTTTGCCGCGATCACGTTGGCGTTGGCACGTGCCAGACGACCAGTGATCTGAGACAGGTCGGCGACTGAGCCCAGGCCTGAATCGGTACGCTGCTTAATCTGATCGTAGATGTCTTTGTGACTCTGCAAGTTTTTCTCTGCCAAAGTCAGCACTTGCTCACTGCGGATATAGTTAACGTAGACCTTGGCCACATCTAGCGCGATATCTTCGGCCGCGGCAAACAGGGCCCATTGGTCGGCGCTGGCTTCGAAGCTGAAGCGATCCACTTCGCTCGAGGTGTAGAAACCGTCGAATAGCATCTGCTTGATGCTAAAACCGACTTCACCACGCATCAATTCGATGACGCCATCCTTGTCAACATCGCCCTGGCCTGCACGGCGTCGGGTAGATGGACTGTTTGTCTGTTCCCAGCCATAGCCACCACTGATATCAACAGTAGGCATGTAACCGGCGATTGCCTGATTGACTTGCTCTTCACGCGCCTTGAAGCGATTAAATGCGATGCGAATATCTGGATTGGTATCCAGCGTATGGGCCACAGCCTGTTCTAGCGTTTGGCTAGAGGCTGCCCCCGGGATCAACATCGCACTAATGGCGAGTGCCATGGCACTGCGCTTTAGTTGATGCATGGTTTGCTTACTCATTTGGTTAACCCCCCTGGTTATTGTTGTGAACTTAACGTTCACGCAGAGCAGTGTCTCTTGCTCTCAAAATTGGATTAAGTATGTACTCCAGAACGGATCTTTGCCCAGTGATGACATCTACCGTGGTTAACATGCCAGGTATGATGGGCATCAGGGTGCCGTCGTCTTTCGTCAAACTTGATAGTTCAGTTCTAACCCTTACAAGATAGAAACTGTTTCCCTCTTCGTCCTGTGTTGTATCGGCACTGATGTGCTCCACAACGCCATTGAGGCCACCGTAACGCGTGAAATCGTAGGCGGTAACTTTGACAACGGCGGGTAAGCCAGGATGTAAAAATGCGATATCTTTCGGAATGATCTTGGTTTCGATCAGCAGCTGATCTTCCGATGGCACTATCTCTATGATGTCGATGCCAGGCTGTACAACACCACCTAAGGTGTTGATATGAACTGTCTTAATGGTGCCATTTACCGGCGACACTATCTCGGCCTTGCTCACCTTATCGCGCGCGCCCACCTGGGCCTCGTTGATGCGCGACAGACGTGTCTGCATCTCGTTGAGCTGGGTGCGGGCCTCGGCGGCGTAGACGAACACGGCCTCGCGGCGCTTCAGGATGGCTTCATCCTGTGATGCCTTGAGCTTAGGCCTGAGTAGCCTGAGAGAACTCAGCTCGCCGCGAATGTCGTTGACGTTACGTTCAAGTTTAAGCAGCTCAACCTCGGGCACAATCCCCTTGTCTGCCAGCGGGCGGGTCAACTCGAGTTCGCGGGTCACCAGCTGGAAGCTGGTTGTCAGGGTGTTGATCTTAGAGGCCAGCTCTTCGGTTTCCTGCTGTTTCTGCTGAATTTGGCGCGCCAGGATCTCCAGCTGGTTGCTCAGGTTGTCCAGTCTGCCCGAGTATTCGTCGCGCTGACGCTCTATCAGGTCGTGTTCGCTTTCGATCAGCTCAGGCGGGAACTGTAGCGGCTGCTTGGCGATCTTCACCTGTTCGCGCCAGTCGGCGGCGACATCTGAGATGGTGATGCTGTTGAGCTCGGCGCGCAGACGAATAACGTTGGCCTGCAGGCTGTAGACCTCCTGCTCCTGCTGAGCGAAGTCTGAGCGGAAACGGGTGTCATCTATGCGCACTAAGGGTTGGCCCTTGGTGACCGTCATGCCTTCGCGGACATAGAGCTCTTTCATGATGCCGCCATCCAGACTCTGAATCACCTGCACCTGAGACGAGGGGATCACCTTACCTGTACCTGTGGTCACCCGGTCGAGTTCGGCAAAGTAGGCCCACACCAGGAAGCTGAAGGCGAGGGCGGCCAAGGCCCAGATGATCAGCCTGTGACTGGTGGGCGCATCTGTCATCATGGCGCCATAGACGTCATCGACCATCTCGAGGTCTTGAGTAGTTAAGTGCTTACTCACTCTTCGGCCCTCCAGATAACAGCCCCTTGGCGAGCTGGTTGAGTACCTGCTCCTTCGGACCGTCGGCCACCAGATGGCCACGATCTAATACCAGGATGCGGTCCACCAAGTTGAGCAGGTGCATCTTATGGGTGATCAGCAGCAGGGTTCGCTCCTTAGAGACATTTCTCATGGCGCGGATAAATTGCTTCTCGGCGCGGGCATCCAGGCTGGCGGTCGGCTCATCCATCAGGAGTACCGGTGGGTCATTCAAGGTGGCCCGCGCCAGCGCGATGGTTTGGCGTTGACCACGGGAGAGGGATTGTCCACCCTCGCCAACCTGTTGATCTAAGCCTTCGGTCTCGATATCGGTAAACTGGTTGACGCCAGAGAGCTGCACCGCACGGATCAGCTGATGCTCGGTGACCTGACGGGTACCGAACAATATGTTATCGCGAATCGTGCCGTGGAACAGTGTGATGTCCTGTGGCAGGTAACCGAAGTTTCTACGCAGATCCGTCGGATGGATCTGTGCCGAATCCAGTCCGTCATAGCGCAGGCTACCCTTGGTCGGTTGATATAGGCCTACCAACAGCTTGGCCAGGGTACTCTTGCCCGAACCGTTGCGTCCTATGATGGCGATGCGCTCACCCGGGGCGATCGACAGCGACATGGGGTGCAGCACGGGTCGCTCAGAGCCTGGGTAATTAAAGCTGACGTGGTCGGCGTTGATCTGCCCTTTAAGGCGATGTTTGCTGACCAGATGGCCTTTATTTTCAAACTCATCCTCTTGGGTCATGATCTGATCAAGCTGTCTTAGGGCGCTGGCGGTATGGTTGCCTCGGGTCATCAAGCCTGCCAACTGCGCCATGGGTGAGATGGCGCGGCTCGACAGGATAACCGCGGCGATAATGCCGCCCATAGAGATGTCGTTATCGGCGACGCGATAGACCCCTAAGATCACTACGCAGACCACAGAAAGCTGTACGGTGAAATTGGCCACGTTGGTGACCGAGGTGGAGATCTTCTTCACCTTCAGCTGCCAGTTGGCGGTATGACCTATCATCTGCTGCCAGCTCTTCTGCACTAAGCCTTCGGCGCCACTGGATTTTATTGATTCGATGGAGGCCAGGGACTCGATAAGATGACCGTGTTTCAGGCTGGAGAACTTGTTGCTCTCTTCGATGGCCGCCTTAAGCCTGGGCTGCATTAGTAGGGTATAGCCGATAATGATACAGCCGCCGATCACAGGAATGATGGCCAGGTCGCCGGCGACGATATAGATGATCAACATGAAAAACAGCGCGAACGGCAGATCGACCAGGGTGGTGATGGTCGCCGAGGTTAAGATCTCGCGTATGCTGTCGAACTCGCCCAGTTGCCGCGCCATGCCGCCTATGCTGGGGGAACGTTTCTCTAGCGGTATGCCGATAGCCTTAGCGAATAGCCGCGATGACACTATGATATCGACCTTCTTGCCGGCGACGTCGATCAGGTAGGCCCTGAGTTGCCGCATGACTAAGTCGAAGATATAGGCGATGCCGGCACCAATGGCTAGCACCCATAGGGACTCGAAGGCGAGGTTAGGCACCACCTTGTCATACACGTTCATGATAAACAGGGGGGACACCAGGGCGAAAAGGTTAACCAGCACTGAGGCGATGAGGGCGTCGCGGTAAATAGGCGCCGAATCTTTCAGGGTCTGAATAAGCCAGTGAGTGCGACTGTCGTGTAGATGCAGATCTAAGCCCATGTCGCCACGGTATTGCTGCTTGACGAGGAACAGATAGCCGACATACATGGCCTCGAGCGCCTCTATGCTGAGCTCTTCCTCACCACCGGTTTCCGGTAGCTGAATGACGGCCCTGTCTTTGTCAATGTCGATCTCTCTTAATAGACAGGCATTCTTATCTTTGAGGAGCAAGATACAAGGCAGAAGAATAGGCGAGATCTGATCCAGTCCCTTACGGGTGAGCTTGGCTGCTAAACCGGCTCGACCGGCAGCCTGAGGCACAAGTTCTGGTGTCAAAATGCTCCCCGACAGCGGTAGGCCAGCGGCTAATGACTCGCTGGAGCAGGGGCTGCCGAAGTATTCTGTCAATAACACTAAACTGTCTAACAAGGGATCGACAGTCACTCTTTGGGAGGCTGAAACTGTCCATTGTTCAGTTTTGGGAGACGCTGAAGCTTGCACCTTAAAAGCTTATCCTTAAGATTTTATTATAAAATTATCGTAGAACAATTATAGAAGTAATACCAAAACATCACCAAAGTAAAAATGACACCAATTAGCCGAAACTAGTTGGTGCCATTTGTTACTGACCTTTATTAAGGTACTAGATGCTGGATCTGACCATCATCGTCTTGGGTTGTCGGTACTGCAAAGCTCGAAGCCGCCTGGTTCACGTTGGCATTATCTACGATCAATGCACCGTTCCCCTCTGAGCCCAATAAACCGTTGATGATTTGACCATCGGTTGTGCCAAGATGGCTCAGGTCGACGCCGTCGAGGACGATCGTCTGATCCACATGACCATCATTATTGGCATCAATCTCGATAGTGGTTGAACCATTATCAACGGTGAAGTGCAGGTAGTCTTCCAAGTTACCGCCATTCTCTCCCTGGAGCAGATCGCTCAGATCCAGTTTGTCCTGGTTGATATCGAAATCGGTAATGTGGTCGGTACCCGTATCACCTTGCTGCCAAACGAAGGTATCGGCTTCGCCATCGGCCTTACCTGTGCCACCGGTTAGAGTGTCATCGCCCAGGCCGCCGATGAGGATATCTTCGCCGGCGCCGCCGATTAGCATGTCGCTGCCGTGACCGCCAAGCAGCATATCATCGCCGCTACCGCCATGAAGCTCATCATCACCGCCTTGACCGAAGAGGATATCATCTCCTTGGTTGCCGGCAAGAATGTCGTCGCCGTCATGGTCGCGTGAGGTGTCGAATAGCGCAGGGTTGGCTGCTACGAACTCGTGAACATCTTGGATTGTAACGGTTGAAGCATCTTCACCCAGTTGCAATGCCACATATTTTTGCAGCGCTGCGTAGCCCTGGCCGTCGATGCCGTCAAACTGTACGAGATCGCCAAAGACGATGTCATTACCTTCACCAGCGTTAACAGTGTCATCACCCTGAAGTAGCATCTCCTTAGAACCTAAGATAATGCTCGCCAGGTCACTCACATTGATATTGGTGGCTACGTTACCATCTGAATCATAAGGGGTAAGCTTGTTTAGACTGATACCGCTGCCTATGCCAATAGCTTCCACGTTAGACAGGGTATTTAGCACTTGGAAGGCAGCCAATGCTTCAGACTCTGCCGTGACGTCTGTACCATTACCATTACTGTATCCAGAGGCGATTTTCGCGACATAGTAGTCGCCATTTTCGTCTACTCTTATGCTACCGGTTTGATAATGCTTCCATGAACCATCGTCTCTGTACCAGTAGTTAATGTTACCGTATTCATCGACAATAACCTTGCCATTGTGTTTAAGCTCTTCGCCAGGAACATACTGATCTAATAGATCTCCCAGTGTTCTGTCCCAGTCATTGCCGTAAGTATTATAAACCCACACATCTTCAGGATCGGCATCAACGTTGTAGTTGTTGGTTTCACCGTCTGTGATGAAGTAGGTGAGGTTGGTTCCTGTGTTCGATGCGGCCGAGCCATGGCTAAACCAATCAATAACTGTCTCAAATGCCGCCTCATAGTTGGTTCTGCCATTGTCGCTGCTGATTTCCTTCAATACGCTCTCTAACTTAGAGATAGCGTCTGAATCGGCTAGATTAACGGCCACATGTGCCTTAGTGCCGCTATTGAAGTCGACAAGTAATACGTTCACTGTACCGGAAGTCGCACCGCCAACGCTGGCCTTTAGAGTATTAAACACCTGAAGTAGCTGGTCTTTAGCCGACTCAATTCGGTTCGAGCCCATACTTCCTGACGAATCCAGGATAAACGCAACATTGTAGTTTTCGCCCTGTACTACCTGTATGCCAGTTGTGTCACTGACGATGACATCATTATCTTCGCCACCATTGATCACGTTGTCGCCATCGGTGCCGTTGTCATAGTGGTAGTTTCTCAGCGAAACATCCAGAGTAGTCTGGCTAGACGCGCTATCAGAGTTGCTTTGTTCAACTGAGCTCGCCTTAATGGCCAAGGTGAATTCCAGATCGCCATTGTAGCTATCGTCCGCCTTGATGCTGAGGTTGCCCAGTTGGTTAACTGCGACTGTCCAGCTGCCATCAGCGTTGAGTGTGCCGGCGGATAGCGAGACGCCACTTGGAACGCCTTGAATGGTTACGTCTGTCAGTGACTCACTACCATCTCTGTCGACGAGTGCCACGTTTATATCCAGGGCGACTTCGCCTTGGACTACGTCACCAGTACTTGCGCTCAGTATAGGTGCATCGGCGACGGCTACGACATTCAGATCGAGAATAGCCGTGTCACCCGTATTGGTGAGATATTCAATCTGTGGCAGCGTGCCACTCCAATGCAGGTTTGGTTCGAACGTAAAGCGACCATCTGCGTGGATACTCAGTTTGCCTTCAGCAAGGTTAATGGTGCTGCCATCTGCCTGATATGTATTTCCTGATAGCTTAAAGCTAACGATAGATAACTCGTCATCAGGATCGATATCATTGGTGAGCAGGTTACCAGATAGGTCATGATCTTCTGTTCCGCGAACACTATCATTTACCGCTTCTGCATAGTCACTGACAGAGACGGTGATAGTGGAAACAGCCTTCTGTCCCAGAGCATCGACGCCGACAATGTTGATGCCGCTAATCACTAGATTCTCGGTCGACACATTATGTGGGAAGGAGGCTAACAGTTCGGCAGTTACGCTAACGCTTCCCTCTTCACCACTTTCGATACGGTCACCATTGAGAGTAAGACGGATAGCCTCTTTACCCATGAAGGTGCCGATGAGCTGTCCTTCATCGTTAAATGACCAGCTAATCTTCGCATTGACGCCAGAAACATGAATGTTATCCGTATCGCCAAACTGGAATGCCGTAATCGACTCACTGCCAGACTTGAAACGCAGCGACTGTGAGTCTGACTCGGTGCCATCTTTGTAAAGATCGGCTTCGCTCAGCATAGATACAGCATTTGAAGTCAGCGCCGTTGGAGCCGTCGTCGTGCTGCCTGGTGCATCCAGATCGACATGGATAGAACCTGTTGAGGTATCACCGTCGCTGTCGGTTACATCGACCACAAAGTCGAGATCTACATCCACGGTTGAGCTGACGATGTTTTCCGCCGAAGTACCAGTAAACTGGAAGTTGGAATGATTATCCAACGAGCTGGTAGAGATCTCGATATAACTGATTTCACCAAGGTTTCCAATGGTCTGCCCGTTGGTTATATCGCCTTCACCTAGCAGATTGCCATCGGCATCATAGGCCTTGAAATGAATATAGGTGGCGCCGTCAAAGCTGACTGAAGCCGAAGCCACATCATTGGCATAGTCAATAATCAGATTTTCGCCTTGATCGACGAAGGCATTCGCCACACCGAATCCGTTGGTGTTGCCGTTTACCGTACTGGAGATATTGCCCACAGTCGATGTTAGCGAGAACACCATAGCGTTATTTGGATCTACGTCATTGATGTCGTTGTCGATGATGTAGTTAGTACCGTCGAAAGTGACGTACACAGCAGGCGTGTTACCGCCCTTACCGCCACTCATGTTGGCAACGGTAACTGTGCTGAGTTCATCGATGGCATGTTTCAGGTCTAGCTGATAGGTACCGCCATTAGGATCGATAGATAGAGTAAAGATCACCGATTGTGCGCTATTGCCCGAATCATAAGCCGAAGGTGTACCACTGGTATCAGAATAGGCAATGAGCATGCTTGGGTTGGCCGGATCTACATAGTAGAACACGGTCAAACCACCCGCCGTAATGCCTGAGTCAGAGAAAGTGCCTGCCCCCGAAATGTTGCCTGAGAGATCGGCGCTAAAGCCTTGATCTGCGCCGTCTACATTTATCACACCATCATAGATACCTGCGGCGTTATCACCGGCAAGGTCTATTGGATTGACCGTGACGCCATCATCGATCACCTTCACTGATACTGTGCCTGTAGCTGTGTCATTGGCGGCATCAGTCGCAACGACTGTAATGCCGTTAATCACAAGTTCATCGACACTGGTTCCATGCGGTAAGTTGTCTAGCAGAGTCACTGAGACGGTAACACTACCTGTTGCGCCTGCGCTGATGTTACTACCCGATAGGCTAAGTTGAAGTACTGCATTGCCATCGATTTTGCCGATCAGGTTACCCGAGCTATCTAGGCTCCAGCTAATGTTTGCATCAAGGCCGCTGACATTGATATCCCCAATGTTGCCAAAAGCAAAACCTGTTACATCGTAAGCACCTGCAGTGAAGCTCAAACCTGCGCTGTCGCTGTCGGTTGCAGTGCCTTGGGTGTTGGCATCATCGACTATAAGGTCAACATTGCTGCCGCCGTCGACACCTGGGGTGACCGTGATAGTCAGGGTCGCCGTCTCACCGGTGTTGGTGGTGTAGGTGACAACCGGTACGCTGCCGTTCCAATCCTGGTTTGGTGTGAAGCTGTAGCTACCATTGCTGTTAACCACCAGTACGCCGCCCGCTAGGATGACGCTGTCACCGGCAGTGAAGCTCTCTTGTGAGCCGTTGCCGTCGGTATCGAGGGTGAAGCTGACCACGCTGGTGTTACCGGCCTCATCGTTGCTCAGCACGTTGCCGCTGGCAACCGTGTCTTCTGCTACGGTGATCGCATCGTTGGCCACATCGGTGTTGTCTGGGGTGACCGTGATGGTCAGGGTCGCCGTCTCACCGGTGTTGGTGGTGTAGGTGACAACCGGTACGCTGCCGTTCCAATCCTGGTTTGGTGTGAAGCTGTAGCTACCATTGCTGTTAACCACCAGTACGCCGCCCGCCAGGGTGACGCTGTCACCGGCAGTGAAGCTCTCTTGTGAGCCGTTGCCGTCGGTGTCGAGGGTGAAGCTGACCACGCTGGTGTTACCGGCCTCATCGTTGCTCAGCACGTTGCCGCTGGCAACCGTGTCTTCTGCTACGGTGATCGCATCGTTGGCCACATCGGTGTTGTCTGGGGTGACCGTGATGGTCAGGGTCGCCGTCTCACCGGTGTTGGTGGTGTAGGTGACAACCGGTACGCTGCCGTTCCAATCCTGGTTTGGTGTGAAGCTGTAGCTACCATTGCTGTTAACCACCAGTACGCCGCCCGCCAGGGTGACGCTGTCACCGGCAGTGAAGCTCTCTTGTGAGCCGTTGCCGTCGGTGTCGAGGGTGAAGCTGACCACGCTGGTGTTACCGGCCTCATCGTTGCTCAGCACGTTGCCGCTGGCAACCGTGTCTTCTGCTACGGTGATCGCATCGTTGGCCACATCGGTGTTGTCTGGGGTGACCGTGATGGTCAGGGTCGCCGTCTCACCGGTGTTGGTGGTGTAGGTGACAACCGGTACGCTGCCGTTCCAATCCTGGTTTGGTGTGAAGCTGTAGCTACCATTGCTGTTAACCACCAGTACGCCGCCCGCCAGGGTGACGCTGTCACCGGCAGTGAAGCTCTCTTGTGAGCCGTTGCCGTCGGTATCGAGGGTGAAGCTGACCACGCTGGTGTTGCCGGCCTCATCGTTGCTCAGCACGTTGCCGCTGGCAACCGTGTCTTCTGCTACGGTGATCGCATCGTTGGCCACATCGGTGTTGTCTGGGGTGACCGTGATAGTCAGGGTCGCCGTCTCACCGGTGTTGGTGGTGTAGGTGACAACCGGTACGCTGCCGTTCCAATCCTGGTTTGGTGTGAAGCTGTAGCTACCATTGCTGTTAACCACCAGTACGCCGCCCGCCAGGGTGACGCTGTCACCGGCAGTGAAGCTCTCTTGTGAGCCGTTGCCGTCGGTATCGAGGGTGAAGCTGACCACGCTGGTGTTACCGGCCTCATCGTTGCTCAGCACGTTGCCGCTGGCAACCGTGTCTTCTGCTACGGTGATCGCATCGTTGGCCACATCGGTGTTGTCTGGGGTGACCGTGATGGTCAGGGTCGCCGTCTCACCGGTGTTGGTGGTGTAGGTGACAACCGGTACGCTGCCGTTCCAATCCTGGTTTGGTGTGAAGCTGTAGCTACCATTGCTGTTAACCACCAGTACGCCGCCCGCCAGGGTGACGCTGTCACCGGCAGTGAAGCTCTCTTGTGAGCCGTTGCCGTCGGTATCGAGGGTGAAGCTGACCACGCTGGTGTTACCGGCCTCATCGTTGCTCAGCACGTTGCCGCTGGCAACCGTGTCTTCTGCTACGGTGATCGCATCGTTGGCCACATCGGTGTTGTCTGGGGTGACCGTGATGGTCAGGGTCGCCGTCTCACCGGTGTTGGTGGTGTAGGTGACAACCGGTACGCTGCCGTTCCAATCCTGGTTTGGTGTGAAGCTGTAGCTACCATTGCTGTTAACCACCAGTACGCCGCCCGCCAGGGTGACGCTGTCACCGGCAGTGAAGCTCTCTTGTGAGCCGTTGCCGTCGGTATCGAGGGTGAAGCTGACCACGCTGGTGTTGCCGGCCTCATCGTTGCTCAGCACGTTGCCGCTGGCAACCGTGTCTTCTGCTACGGTGATCGCATCGTTGGCCACATCGGTGTTGTCTGGGGTGACCGTGATAGTCAGGGTCGCCGTCTCACCGGTGTTGGTGGTGTAGGTGACAACCGGTACGCTGCCGTTCCAATCCTGGTTTGGTGTGAAGCTGTAGCTACCATTGCTGTTAACCACCAGTACGCCGCCCGCCAGGGTGACGCTGTCACCGGCAGTGAAGCTCTCTTGTGAGCCGTTGCCGTCGGTATCGAGGGTGAAGCTGACCACGCTGGTGTTACCGGCCTCATCGTTGCTCAGCACGTTGCCGCTGGCAACCGTGTCTTCTGCCACGGTGATCGCATCGTTGGCCACATCGGTGTTGTCTGGGGTGACCGTGATGGTCAGGGTCGCCGTCTCACCGGTGTTGGTGGTGTAGGTGACAACCGGTACGCTGCCGTTCCAATCCTGGTTTGGTGTGAAGCTGTAGCTACCATTGCTGTTAACCACCAGTACGCCGCCCGCCAGGGTGACGCTGTCACCGGCAGTGAAGCTCTCTTGTGAGCCGTTGCCGTCGGTATCGAGGGTGAAGCTGACCACGCTGGTGTTGCCGGCCTCATCGTTGCTCAGCACGTTGCCGCTGGCAACCGTGTCTTCTGCTACGGTGATCGCATCGTTGGCCACATCGGTGTTGTCTGGGGTGACCGTGATGGTCAGGGTCGCCGTCTCACCGGTGTTGGTGGTGTAGGTGACAACCGGTACGCTGCCGTTCCAATCCTGGTTTGGTGTGAAGCTGTAGCTACCATTGCTGTTAACCACCAGTACGCCGCCCGCCAGGGTGACGCTGTCACCGGCAGTGAAGCTCTCTTGTGAGCCGTTGCCGTCGGTGTCGAGGGTGAAGCTGACCACGCTGGTGTTACCGGCCTCATCGTTGCTCAGCACGTTGCCGCTGGCAACCGTGTCTTCTGCTACGGTGATCGCATCGTTGGCCACATCGGTGTTGTCTGGGGTGACCGTGATGGTCAGGGTCGCCGTCTCACCGGTGTTGGTGGTGTAGGTGACAACCGGTACGCTGCCGTTCCAATCCTGGTTTGGTGTGAAGCTGTAGCTACCATTGCTGTTAACCACCAGTACGCCGCCCGCCAGGGTGACGCTGTCACCGGCAGTGAAGCTCTCTTGTGAGCCGTTGCCGTCGGTATCGAGGGTGAAGCTGACCACGCTGGTGTTACCGGCCTCATCGTTGCTCAGCACGTTGCCGCTGGCAACCGTGTCTTCTGCCACGGTGATCGCATCGTTGGCCACATCGGTGTTGTCTGGGGTGACCGTGATGGTCAGGGTCGCCGTCTCACCGGTGTTGGTGGTGTAGGTGACAACCGGTACGCTGCCGTTCCAATCCTGGTTTGGTGTGAAGCTGTAGCTACCATTGCTGTTAACCACCAGTACGCCGCCCGCCAGGGTGACGCTGTCACCGGCAGTGAAGCTCTCTTGTGAGCCGTTGCCGTCGGTATCGAGGGTGAAGCTGACCACGCTGGTGTTGCCGGCCTCATCGTTGCTCAGCACGTTGCCGCTGGCAACCGTGTCTTCTGCTACGGTGATCGCATCGTTGGCCACATCGGTGTTGTCTGGGGTGACCGTGATAGTCAGGGTCGCCGTCTCACCGGTGTTGGTGGTGTAGGTGACAACCGGTACGCTGCCGTTCCAATCCTGGTTTGGTGTGAAGCTGTAGCTACCATTGCTGTTAACCACCAGTACGCCGCCCGCCAGGGTGACGCTGTCACCGGCAGTGAAGCTCTCTTGTGAGCCGTTGCCGTCGGTGTCGAGGGTGAAGCTGACCACGCTGGTGTTGCCGGCCTCATCGTTGCTCAGCAGGTTGCCGCTGGCAACCGTGTCTTCTGCCACGGTGATCGCATCGTTGGCCACATCGGTGTTGTCTGGGGTGACCGTGATGGTCAGGGTCGCCGTCTCACCGGTGTTGGTGGTGTAGGTGACAACCGGTACGCTGCCGTTCCAATCCTGGTTTGGTGTGAAGCTGTAGCTACCATTGCTGTTAACCACCAGTACACCGCCCGCTAGGGTGACGCTGTCACCGGCAGTGAAGCTCTCTTGTGAGCCGTTGCCGTCGGTGTCGAGGGTGAAGCTGACCACGCTGGTGTTACCGGCCTCATCGTTGCTCAGCACGTTGCCGCTGGCAACCGTGTCTTCTGCTACGGTGATCGCATCGTTGGCCACATCGGTGTTGTCTGGGGTGACCGTGATGGTCAGGGTTGAGGTGTCGGTGCTTGAGCCGTCGGTGAGCACATAGGTGATCACTGGTACCGGACCGTTGTAGTTGGCGGCTGGGGTAAAGCTGTAGCTGCCGTCAGCGTTCAGGGTGAAGCTGCCGACGCCATTGATGTTAACCGCCTGACCCAGGGTGAATGGGCCGGTAACGCCGTCGATGCTGAAGCTCTGCACGCTCAGCTCGCCATCGACGCTGGTGCCATCAATCACATTACCTGTGGTGGCGCCGCTGTCTTCATTGACGTTAATGACTTCGTTGTCATCGGTGAAGTCATCGTTGACCGGATCAACCGTGATGGTCAGGGTTGAGGTGTCGGTGCTTGAGCCGTCGGTGAGCACATAGGTGATCACTGGTACCGGACCGTTGTAGTTGGCGGCCGGGGTAAAGCTGTAGCTGCCGTCAGCATTCAAAGTGAAGCTGCCGACACCATTGATGTTAACCGCCTGACCCAGGGTGAATGGGCCGGTAACGCCGTCGATGCTGAAGCTCTGCACGCTCAGCTCGCCATCGACGCTGGTGCCATCAATCACATTACCTGTGGTGGCGCCGCTGTCTTCATTGACGTTAATGACTTCGTTGTCATCGGTGAAGTCATCGTTGACCGGATCAACCGTGATGGTCAGGGTTGAGGTGTCGGTGCTTGAGCCGTCGGTGAGCACATAGGTGATCACTGGTACTGGACCGTTGTAGTTGGCGGCCGGGGTAAAGCTGTAGCTGCCGTCAGCGTTCAGGGTGAAGCTGCCGACGCCATTGATGTTAACCGCCTGACCCAGGGTGAATGGGCCGGTAACGCCGTCGATGCTGAAGCTCTGCACGCTCAGCTCGCCATCGACGCTGGTGCCATCAATCACATTACCTGTGGTGGCGCCGCTGTCTTCATTGACGTTAATGACTTCGTTGTCATCGGTGAAGTCATCGTTGACCGGGGTGACATTAATGGTCAGAGTCGCACTATCACCAGTATTAGTGGTGTAGGTGACGACAGGTACGCTGCCGTTCCAGTTGTCGTTTGGCGTAAATGTGTAAGAGCCGTCGGCGTTTAGTACCAGGATACCACCTTCGAGCTCCACACTTTCACCAGCGTTGTAGACGGTGTCTTCACCGTCGACAGTGAAAGTGGCTACTGACAGTTCGTTGTCGATATCGCTGTCGTTATCTAATACGTTGCCGGTGGCGACTGTGTCCTCTGCAATCGTGTTGCTGTCGTTGGCCAGTATCGATGGGTCATCTACCGGGGTGACGTTGATGGTTAGCGTCGCACTTTCACCGGTATTGGTGGTGTAGGTGATGACCGGTACGCTGCCGTTCCAGTTGTCGTTTGGCGTAAAGGTGTAAGTGCCGTCGGCGTTGATCACCAGGCTGCCGCCTTCCACTTCAACTGTAGTGCCCGCAGTGACGGTTTGACCGTCGACGCTGAAGCTTACGACTGATAGCTCGCTGTCGATATCGCTGTCGTTATCTAATACGTTGCCGGTGGCGACGGTGTCCTCAGTAACCGTGTTGCTGTCGTTGGCCAGTATCGATGGGTCATCTACTGGGGTGACGTTGATGGTTAGCGTCGCACTTTCACCAGTATTAGTGGTGTAGGTGATGACCGGTACGCTGCCGTTCCAGTTGTCGTTTGGCGTAAAGGTGTAAGAGCCGTCGGCGTTGATCACCAGGCTGCCGCCTTCCACTTCAACTGTTGTACCCGCGGTGACGGTTTGACCGTCGACGCTAAAGCTTACGACTGATAGCTCGCTGTCGATATCGCTGTCGTTGTCTAATACGTTACCGGTAGCGATTGTGTCCTCTGCAACCGTGTTGCTGTCGTTGGCCAGTATCGATGGGTCATCTACAGGGGTGACATTGATGGTTAGCGTCGCACTTTCACCGGTATTGGTGGTGTAGGTGATGACCGGTACGCTGCCGTTCCAGTTGTCGTTTGGCGTAAAGGTGTAAGTGCCGTCGGCGTTGATCACCAGGCTGCCGCCTTCCACTTCAACGGTGGTGCCCGCAGTGACGGTTTGACCGTCGACGCTGAAGCTCACAACTGATAGCTCGCTGTCGATATCGCTGTCGTTATCTAATACGTTGCCGGTGGCGACAGTGTCCTCTGCAACGGTGTTGCTGTCGTTCGCCAGTATAGATGGGTCATCTACCGGAGTGACGTTGATGGTCAGGGTCGCGCTCTCACCAGTATTGGTGGTGTAGGTGATAACAGGTACGCTGCCGTTCCAGTTGTCGTTTGGCGTAAAGGTGTAAGTGCCGTCGGCGTTGATCACCAGGCTGCCGCCTTCCACTTCAACTGTAGTGCCCGCAGTGACGGTTTGACCGTCGACAGTAAAGGTAACGACTGATAGCTCGCTGTCGATATCGCTGTCGTTATCTAATACGTTGCCGGTAGCGATTGTGTCCTCTGCAACCGTGTTGCTGTCGTTGGCCAGTATAGATGGGTCATCTACTGGGGTGACGTTGATGGTCAGGGTCGCGCTCTCACCAGTATTGGTGGTGTAGGTGATAACAGGTACGCTGCCGTTCCAATCTTGGTTTGGCGTAAAGGTGTAAGAGCCATCGGCGTTGATCACCAGGCTGCCGCCTTCCACTTCAACGGTGGTGCCGGCTGTGACGGTTTGACCGTCGACACTGAAGCTGACGACTGATAGCTCGCTGTCGATATCGCTGTCGTTATCTAATACGTTGCCGGTAGCGACGGTGTCCTCAGCAACCGTGTTGCTGTCGTTGGCCAGCACTGATGGGTCATCTACCGGGGTGACGTTAATGGTTAGCGTCGCACTCTCACCTGTATTGGTGGTGTAGGTGACAACCGGTACGCTGCCGTTCCAGTTGTCGTTTGGCGTAAAGGTGTAAGTGCCGTCGGCGTTGATCACCAGGCTGCCGCCTTCCACTTCAACTGTAGTGCCCGCAGTGACGGTTTGACCGTCGACGCTGAAGCTCACAACTGATAGCTCGCTGTCGATATCGCTGTCGTTATCTAATACGTTGCCGGTGGCGACAGTGTCCTCTGCAACCGTGTTGCTGTCGTTCGCCAGTATAGATGGGTCATCTACCGGAGTGACGTTGATGGTCAGGGTCGCGCTCTCACCAGTATTGGTGGTGTAGGTGATAACCGGTACGCTGCCGTTCCAGTTGTCGTTAGGCGTGAAGGTGTAAGAGCCGTCGGCGTTGATCACCAAGCTGCCGCCTTCCACTTCTACTGTGGTACCCGCAGTGACGGTTTGACCGTCGACGCTGAAGCTCACGACTGATAGCTCGCTGTCGATATCGCTGTCGTTATCTAATACGTTGCCGGTGGCGACAGTGTCCTCTGCAACTGTGTTGCTGTCGTTGGCCAGCACTGATGGGTCATCTACTGGGGTGACGTTGATGGTTAGCGTCGCACTCTCACCTGTATTGGTGGTGTAGGTGATGACAGGTACACTGCCGTTCCAGTTGTCGTTTGGTGTAAAGGTGTAGCTGCCGTCGGCGTTTATCACCAGGCTGCCGCCTTCCACTTCGACTGTTGTACCCGCGGTGACGGTTTGACCGTCGACGCTAAAGCTTACGACTGATAGCTCGCTGTCGATATCGCTGTCGTTATCTAATACGTTGCCGGTAGCGACAGTGTCCTCTGCAACGGTGTTGCTGTCGTTCGCCAGTATCGATGGGTCATCTACCGGGGTGACGTTGATGGTTAGCGTCGCGCTCTCACCGGTATTGGTGGTGTAGGTAACAACCGGCACGCTGCCGTTCCAATCTTGGTTTGGCGTAAAGGTGTAAGAGCCGTCGGCGTTGATCACCAGGCTGCCGCCTTCCACTTCGACTGTAGTGCCCGCAGTGACGGTTTGATCGTCGACAGTAAAGGTAACGACTGACAATTCGGTATCGAAATCAACATCATTGTCTAATACATTGCCAGTTGCCACGCCATCTTCTGCGATGGTATTTGTGTCATTAGCGGTAATGGTAGGGGCGTCATCACTGCTAACGGTAAACGCTTGGACGGTTGGCTGTTCGACAGAAAATCCAGATGTAGTATATCCGGCGCCAGCGAGTGTTTGGGCGCCAGTTCTGCTTACCGATATAAAGCCAGAGTCGCCTTCACTGGCGGCAGTGTTGCCGGCTGCGGTTTCTGGTAATTCAGCTGTTGGATCTTCTCCAGAGGCGATGAGCGCTTGAAGTTGTTCTATTTCATTTAATGCATCAGCTTCAGCGGCCGAAGTTTCATTGAGACTTTGGCTTGTAAATGAGGTGCCATCGGCAAACGCTAGTTCTAAATCAGCTTGTTCAGCAATGAGAATAGTGCTTCCTTCGGGAATCATTTCACCGATAGTTACTTCTTTTTGCTCGGTTTCTGTGACTAAAGAAACCTTTCCTTTCACATCTATTACTTGTCCATTTTTGGTTGTAACTAACGATTTCATACCTGCCCCCGCAGAATTAAATGACACAACTTGATTTTTTATGTTGCAACTGTTAGCGCGTTTTTTCGCCAAGTATCGAATGTTATCAATAGTCTGTACAGTGGTCAATTTTTTGACGCGCAAATAATGCTAAAGCTAAGGTATACTCTCAGTTTGTAATGCTTAAGATTGACAAACAAAAAGGCCAAACCACTAATTGTTAGGGCTTGGCCTTACAGGGTGTCGCGATAATGTCAGCTGTTATGGAATTGTATCAATTACCAAGTTTTCGTTACCGAGTAGGTTGTTGATGATCTGAGCATCACTTAAGGTGTTGTTATTGGTTAAGTCAACATTGTTCAATACTATAGTGAGATCCACCACTCCATCATGGTTGGCATCAACAGAGATCTCAGTGTTACCACCACTGAAATTGAACGCTAAGTATTGATCTAAAGCATATACACCACTCTCTTCATCAACCAATATGGCAGACAAATCTAGCTTATCCATACTGATATCGAAGTTGAGCACAGTATCTACGCTGTTGTCATCGGACCCAACATCCCAAACAAAGGTATCTATATCGCTATCTATACCTGCATCTATGGTGTCGCTGCCCGCACCACCAATGAGTATATCGGCGCCTATGCCGCCATCGATAGTGTCGTTTCCTAGGCCTCCTAAGATGATGTCATTACCACTTCCGCCTTCGATCAGATCGTCACCAGAGCCACCGATGAGTTGATCGTCGCCTTCCAATCCGAATATGGAGTCGTTACCTTCTCGACCATAAATTTCGTCATCAAGGTTTGCCCCAGTTAATGAGTCTCCTTCTGTAGTACCGAAAATAAGGTTATCGACATTATCAGTTCCTGTGACCGTTACTGCGGTATCAGGGAGCAATTCATGGGTAAAGGTTGCCTGAACAAAGCGTGCCTGATAAGAGCCACCATCATTATCCAAGTAAGTAATGGTCCAAATATCACCTGGATCGACAGGATTGGCACCGAGATAATCGGCCAGGGTGATGCTATTGTCAGATTCCATTAGAATGTTTGTATAAGAGATATGAGCACTCATCAAACCGGAGTTAGCGTCATAGAACCAATCTGTTACGCCATTCGCTGCTGCTATCACAATAAAGGTGATACCGTTAATGGTCAGTCTTACAGATACTTCTTCCTCCCTTTCAATGCCAGTCTGTCCACCAATCTCGCCGTTAGGAATTGGGATGTCGAAAGGTGATTTTTGGAAATCGGTAAATAGATCTAATGCACCGCTGCTTGGATCTAAGTTTATGGCGCTGGCAAATGCACTGCTGACAGTCAGATAAGCATCTTGGTCATTACCTGACGTCAATGGTGATGAGCCATCACCGATTAGTACGGTATTTCCGCCCAGGCTATTTGCTGGAACCGTATGTATGACAAAGTTGCCATCGACGCTATCGGAACCTGAGTTGACCGTGAAGGTTAGGTTGATATCCAGTTGATCTTCAATACCTGCATTATCTCCTGGGACATACACCAGGCTACCTAGCTCTGAAGCAGAAAGCACGACTGGATTATCGAAGTCATACAGGGTTAATACGCCCGTATCGTCATCGACGTACCAGATCTCACCTATGTCGGCTGTTTCGTCGGGATCAACGAAGGATAGACTTAATCCAGTAATTGTAATGACATCGTTATAGTCCTGATCCGTTGGCACATCGATACCAAGCGGATAACCATCTAGATAAGGTATGGCTATTTCTGCAAGTGAGGCGGGTACCCAGATCTCTTTAGCAAACTCACCCTCAATCGGATCATTATTACCATTAATGGTGATAGTGACCGTTTGGGTATCGTAAGCCCCATGCTTGTCCGTCACTGTGACATCGAAGCTAAGAGTAATGGTTTCATTGGCCGCTAGGAACTGCACGAGTGAGTTGAGAATTGAGTAATCCCAATGATCTTGATAAACGCTAAATCCGTCGATGAGCGCTTGAATTTGATCGGCGCTCAGGACGTCTGTTATATCGCCTCCACTCCACATTAAGCTGTTAGCGACATAACTAGCAGACAGATCGTGGCCTACATATTCTGGTAAATACTCATCGTCTACATCTGTAAAACTTAACGTTCCTGTATCGGTCAACATTGGGTCTGAGTCATCTTCGGTGACCAAGCCACTTGTCTTATCAATCGTAAGCACCGGAATATCGTTGGTACCGGTAACGGTGACCGTGACCAGCTGGGTGCTGTAGGCACCGTGCTCGTCGGTGACGGTGACCAGGAAGGTCTCCTCATGGGTCTCGCCTTGGGCGAGGGCATTGACCAGGGCGTTATCGGCCAGGGTGTAGCTCCACTCCCCGGTGCTGGCGTTGATGCTGAAGGTACCGTAATCGCTGACCTGAGGCACACCGCTCCAGGTCCAGCTGGCGCCGTTATCCACATCTGCTGCGGTTAAGGTGCCGCCGGTGACTAGGCTGCCTGGCTCAGGCACGTTACCACCATCCATGACGCCGGCTTCCAGTACGCTACCGGTGGCGGCTTCAATGTTTGAGGTGATGACCGGAATATCATTGGTACCGGTAACGGTGACCGTGACCAGCTGGGTGCTGTAGGCACCGTGCTCGTCGGTGACGGTGACCAGGAAGGTCTCCTCATGGGTCTCGCCTTGGGCGAGGGCATCGACCAGGGCGTTATCGGCTAGGGTGTAGCTCCACTCCCCGGTGCTGGCGTTGATGCTAAAGGTACCGTAGTCGCTGACCTGAGGCACACCGCTCCAGGTCCAGCTGGCGCCGTTGTCCACATCTGCTGCGGTTAAGGTACCGCCGGTGACTAGGCTGCCAGGCTCGGGCACGTTACCACCATCCATGACGCCGGCTTCCAGTACGCTACCGGTGGCGGCTTCAATGTTCGAGGTGATGACCGGAATATCGTTGGTACCGGTAACGGTGACCGTGACCAGCTGGGTGCTGTAGGCACCGTGCTCGTCGGTGACGGTGACCAGGAAGGTCTCCTCATGGGTCTCGCCTTGGGCGAGGGCATCGACCAGGGCGTTATCGGCCAGGGTGTAGCTCCACTCCCCGGTGCTGGCGTTGATGCTAAAGGTACCGTAGTCGCTGACCTGAGGCACACCGCTCCAGGTCCAGCTGGCGCCGTTGTCCACATCTGCTGCGGTTAAGGTACCGCCGGTGACTAGGCTGCCAGGCTCAGGCACGTTACCACCATCCATGACGCCGGCTTCCAGTACGCTACCGGTGGCGGCTTCAATGTTCGAGGTGATGACCGGAATATCGTTGGTACCGGTAACGGTGACCGTGACCAGCTGGGTGCTGTAGGCACCGTGCTCGTCGGTGACGGTGACCAGGAAGGTCTCCTCATGGGTCTCGCCTTGGGCGAGGGCATCGACCAGGGCGTTATCGGCCAGGGTGTAGCTCCACTCCCCGGTGCTGGCGTTGATGCTAAAGGTACCGTAGTCGCTGACCTGAGGCACACCGCTCCAGGTCCAGCTGGCGCCGTTATCCACATCTGCTGCGGTTAAGGTACCGCCGGTGACTAGGCTGCCAGGCTCGGGCACGTTACCACCATCCATGACGCCGGCTTCCAGTACGCTACCGGTGGCGGCTTCAATGTTCGAGGTGATGACCGGAATATCGTTGGTACCGGTAACGGTGACCGTGACCAGCTGGGTGCTGTAGGCACCGTGCTCGTCGGTGACGGTGACCAGGAAGGTCTCCTCATGGGTCTCGCCTTGGGCGAGGGCATCGACCAGGGCGTTATCGGCCAGGGTGTAGCTCCACTCCCCGGTGCTGGCGTTGATGCTAAAGGTACCGTAGTCGCTGACCTGAGGCACACCGCTCCAGGTCCAGCTGGCGCCGTTGTCCACATCTGCTGCGGTTAAGGTACCGCCGGTGACTAGGCTGCCAGGCTCAGGCACGTTACCACCATCCATGACGCCGGCTTCCAGTACGCTACCGGTGGCGGCTTCAATGTTCGAGGTGATGACCGGAATATCGTTGGTACCGGTAACGGTGACCGTGACCAGCTGGGTGCTGTAGGCACCGTGCTCGTCGGTGACGGTGACCAGGAAGGTCTCCTCATGGGTCTCGCCTTGGGCGAGGGCATCGACCAGGGCGTTATCGGCCAGGGTGTAGCTCCACTCCCCGGTGCTGGCGTTGATGCTAAAGGTACCGTAGTCGCTGACCTGAGGCACACCGCTCCAGGTCCAGCTGGCGCCGTTGTCCACATCTGCTGCGGTTAAGGTACCGCCGGTGACTAGGCTGCCAGGCTCAGGCACGTTACCACCATCCATGACGCCGGCTTCCAGTACGCTACCGGTGGCGGCTTCAATGTTCGAGGTGATGACCGGAATATCGTTGGTACCGGTAACGGTGACCGTGACCAGCTGGGTGCTGTAGGCACCGTGCTCGTCGGTGACGGTGACCAGGAAGGTCTCCTCATGGGTCTCGCCTTGGGCGAGGGCATCGACCAGGGCGTTATCGGCCAGGGTGTAGCTCCACTCCCCGGTGCTGGCGTTGATGCTAAAGGTACCGTAGTCGCTGACCTGAGGCACACCGCTCCAGGTCCAGCTGGCGCCGTTATCCACATCTGCTGCGGTTAAGGTACCGCCGGTGACTAGGCTGCCAGGCTCGGGCACGTTACCACCATCCATGACGCCGGCTTCCAGTACGCTACCGGTGGCGGCTTCAATGTTCGAGGTGATGACCGGAATATCGTTGGTACCGGTAACGGTGACCGTGACCAGCTGGGTGCTGTAGGCACCGTGCTCGTCGGTGACGGTGACCAGGAAGGTCTCCTCATGGGTCTCGCCTTGGGCGAGGGCATCGACCAGGGCGTTATCGGCCAGGGTGTAGCTCCACTCCCCGGTGCTGGCGTTGATGCTAAAGGTACCGTAGTCGCTGACCTGAGGCACACCGCTCCAGGTCCAGCTGGCGCCGTTGTCCACATCTGCTGCGGTTAAGGTACCGCCGGTGACTAGGCTGCCAGGCTCAGGCACGTTACCACCATCCATGACGCCGGCTTCCAGTACGCTACCGGTGGCGGCTTCAATGTTCGAGGTGATGACCGGAATATCGTTGGTACCGGTAACGGTGACCGTGACCAGCTGGGTGCTGTAGGCACCGTGCTCGTCGGTGACGGTGACCAGGAAGGTCTCCTCATGGGTCTCGCCTTGGGCGAGGGCATCGACCAGGGCGTTATCGGCCAGGGTGTAGCTCCACTCCCCGGTGCTGGCGTTGATGCTAAAGGTACCGTAGTCGCTGACCTGAGGCACACCGCTCCAGGTCCAGCTGGCGCCGTTGTCCACATCTGCTGCGGTTAAGGTACCGCCGGTGACTAGGCTGCCAGGCTCAGGCACGTTACCACCATCCATGACGCCGGCTTCCAGTACGCTACCGGTGGCGGCTTCAATGTTCGAGGTGATGACCGGAATATCGTTGGTACCGGTAACGGTGACCGTGACCAGCTGGGTGCTGTAGGCACCGTGCTCGTCGGTGACGGTGACCAGGAAGGTCTCCTCATGGGTCTCGCCTTGGGCGAGGGCATCGACCAGGGCGTTATCGGCCAGGGTGTAGCTCCACTCCCCGGTGCTGGCGTTGATGCTAAAGGTACCGTAGTCGCTGACCTGAGGCACACCGCTCCAGGTCCAGCTGGCGCCGTTGTCCACATCTGCTGCGGTTAAGGTACCGCCGGTGACTAGGCTGCCAGGCTCGGGCACGTTACCACCATCCATGACGCCGGCTTCCAGTACGCTACCGGTGGCGGCTTCAATGTTCGAGGTGATGACCGGAATATCGTTGGTACCGGTAACGGTGACCGTGACCAGCTGGGTGCTGTAGGCACCGTGCTCGTCGGTGACGGTGACCAGGAAGGTCTCCTCATGGGTCTCGCCTTGGGCGAGGGCATCGACCAGGGCGTTATCGGCCAGGGTGTAGCTCCACTCCCCGGTGCTGGCGTTGATGCTAAAGGTACCGTAGTCGCTGACCTGAGGCACACCGCTCCAGGTCCAGCTGGCGCCGTTGTCCACATCTGCTGCGGTTAAGGTACCGCCGGTGACTAGGCTGCCAGGCTCAGGCACGTTACCACCATCCATGACGCCGGCTTCCAGTACGCTACCGGTGGCGGCTTCAATGTTTGAGGTGATGACCGGAATATCATTGGTACCGGTAACGGTGACCGTGACCAGCTGGGTGCTGTAGGCACCGTGCTCGTCGGTGACGGTGACCAGGAAGGTCTCCTCATGGGTCTCGCCTTGGGCGAGGGCATCGACCAGGGCGTTATCGGCTAGGGTGTAGCTCCACTCCCCGGTGCTGGCGTTGATGCTAAAGGTACCGTAGTCGCTGACCTGAGGCACACCGCTCCAGGTCCAGCTGGCGCCGTTGTCCACATCTGCTGCGGTTAAGGTACCGCCGGTGACTAGGCTGCCAGGCTCGGGCACGTTACCACCATCCATGACGCCGGCTTCCAGTACGCTACCGGTGGCGGCTTCAATGTTCGAGGTGATGACCGGAATATCGTTGGTACCGGTAACGGTGACCGTGACCAGCTGGGTGCTGTAGGCACCGTGCTCGTCGGTGACGGTGACCAGGAAGGTCTCCTCATGGGTCTCGCCTTGGGCGAGGGCATCGACCAGGGCGTTATCGGCCAGGGTGTAGCTCCACTCCCCGGTGCTGGCGTTGATGCTAAAGGTACCGTAGTCGCTGACCTGAGGCACACCGCTCCAGGTCCAGCTGGCGCCGTTGTCCACATCTGCTGCGGTTAAGGTACCGCCGGTGACTAGGCTGCCAGGCTCAGGCACGTTACCACCATCCATGACGCCGGCTTCCAGTACGCTACCGGTGGCGGCTTCAATGTTCGAGGTGATGACCGGAATATCGTTGGTACCGGTAACGGTGACCGTGACCAGCTGGGTGCTGTAGGCACCGTGCTCGTCGGTGACGGTGACCAGGAAGGTCTCCTCATGGGTCTCGCCTTGGGCGAGGGCATCGACCAGGGCGTTATCGGCCAGGGTGTAGCTCCACTCCCCGGTGCTGGCGTTGATGCTAAAGGTACCGTAGTCGCTGACCTGAGGCACACCGCTCCAGGTCCAGCTGGCGCCGTTATCCACATCTGCTGCGGTTAAGGTACCGCCGGTGACTAGGCTGCCAGGCTCGGGCACGTTACCACCATCCATGACGCCGGCTTCCAGTACGCTACCGGTGGCGGCTTCAATGTTCGAGGTGATGACCGGAATATCGTTGGTACCGGTAACGGTGACCGTGACCAGCTGGGTGCTGTAGGCACCGTGCTCGTCGGTGACGGTGACCAGGAAGGTCTCCTCATGGGTCTCGCCTTGGGCGAGGGCATCGACCAGGGCGTTATCGGCCAGGGTGTAGCTCCACTCCCCGGTGCTGGCGTTGATGCTAAAGGTACCGTAGTCGCTGACCTGAGGCACACCGCTCCAGGTCCAGCTGGCGCCGTTGTCCACATCTGCTGCGGTTAAGGTACCGCCGGTGACTAGGCTGCCAGGCTCAGGCACGTTACCACCATCCATGACGCCGGCTTCCAGTACGCTACCGGTGGCGGCTTCAATGTTCGAGGTGATGACCGGAATATCGTTGGTACCGGTAACGGTGACCGTGACCAGCTGGGTGCTGTAGGCACCGTGCTCGTCGGTGACGGTGACCAGGAAGGTCTCCTCATGGGTCTCGCCTTGGGCGAGGGCATCGACCAGGGCGTTATCGGCCAGGGTGTAGCTCCACTCCCCGGTGCTGGCGTTGATGCTAAAGGTACCGTAGTCGCTGACCTGAGGCACACCGCTCCAGGTCCAGCTGGCGCCGTTGTCCACATCTGCTGCGGTTAAGGTACCGCCGGTGACTAGGCTGCCAGGCTCAGGCACGTTACCACCATCCATGACGCCGGCTTCCAGTACGCTACCGGTGGCGGCTTCAATGTTCGAGGTGATGACCGGAATATCGTTGGTACCGGTAACGGTGACCGTGACCAGCTGGGTGCTGTAGGCACCGTGCTCGTCGGTGACGGTGACCAGGAAGGTCTCCTCATGGGTCTCGCCTTGGGCGAGGGCATCGACCAGGGCGTTATCGGCCAGGGTGTAGCTCCACTCCCCGGTGCTGGCGTTGATGCTAAAGGTACCGTAGTCGCTGACCTGAGGCACACCGCTCCAGGTCCAGCTGGCGCCGTTATCCACATCTGCTGCGGTTAAGGTACCGCCGGTGACTAGGCTGCCAGGCTCGGGCACGTTACCACCATCCATGACGCCGGCTTCCAGTACGCTACCGGTGGCGGCTTCAATGTTCGAGGTGATGACCGGAATATCGTTGGTACCGGTAACGGTGACCGTGACCAGCTGGGTGCTGTAGGCACCGTGCTCGTCGGTGACGGTGACCAGGAAGGTCTCCTCATGGGTCTCGCCTTGGGCGAGGGCATCGACCAGGGCGTTATCGGCCAGGGTGTAGCTCCACTCCCCGGTGCTGGCGTTGATGCTAAAGGTACCGTAGTCGCTGACCTGAGGCACACCGCTCCAGGTCCAGCTGGCGCCGTTGTCCACATCTGCTGCGGTTAAGGTACCGCCGGTGACTAGGCTGCCAGGCTCAGGCACGTTACCACCATCCATGACGCCGGCTTCCAGTACGCTACCGGTGGCGGCTTCAATGTTCGAGGTGATGACCGGAATATCGTTGGTACCGGTAACGGTGACCGTGACCAGCTGGGTGCTGTAGGCACCGTGCTCGTCGGTGACGGTGACCAGGAAGGTCTCCTCATGGGTCTCGCCTTGGGCGAGGGCATCGACCAGGGCGTTATCGGCCAGGGTGTAGCTCCACTCCCCGGTGCTGGCGTTGATGCTAAAGGTACCGTAGTCGCTGACCTGAGGCACACCGCTCCAGGTCCAGCTGGCGCCGTTATCCACATCTGCTGCGGTTAAGGTACCGCCGGTGACTAGGCTGCCAGGCTCGGGCACGTTACCACCATCCATGACGCCGGCTTCCAGTACGCTACCGGTGGCGGCTTCAATGTTCGAGGTGATGATGGGAGTGTCATTAGTACCTGTAATGGTAATGGTTAGCGGGACGAGTACCGAGTCGCCATCGCTATCGGTTAGCAGGTAGTTAAAGGTTTCGGTTATCTGCTGGCCTAGTGCGAGTGATTGTACTGCGCTGGCTCCATTGTTGAGTTGATAGCTATAGCTACCATCGGCAAACAGGGTGAGTACTCCGAACTGACCTTGGATGCTATTGGTTTCACCAAGGCTAATTGAGGTGCCTTGGCTGTTAGTGACAGCGGTAACCTCTGCTGAGTCTGCACCTTGTATGTCGTTGCCGAGTACGTTGCCTGTTGCCACTATAGCCGTATCTTCGGTGACGGCGTTGCTGTCGGCGAACCCTTCTGGCTGATCGTCGATAATATTGACGGTAATGGTACCTGTGGCGATATCGCCTTGATTATCGACCAATTCTATATTGAACAGGAACTGCAGCTGGTCGCCAGCGCTGTGATCGGCTGAGCTATTGAAAGCGTAGTCGTAGGTAAATTGTCCCGACGCGCTGTCAAAGCCGGTGATGGTGAGGACACCATTGGGCGTGTTGATTACTATGGGGCCAGCAAATTGGCCGCCACTAATGATATTGATGCCATTGATAGTCAGGCTGCTAATACCCGCATCTGCAGCTGTTTGAATGCTGTTGGCAAAATTGGTGAGTAGTGCAGAAGGTGAACTACCCTGGGCCAGGTTGGCCTCAAATAGCGAGAAGGTCGCAGAGGAGACAGTGGGCGCACTGGGTTGAAGCTCGGGAATGATCACCTCTTCAACCGTGGTATCGGGTGTCAGTGGGAAGCCTGCTGTGTCCCAGCCGGCATCGGCGAGGGTTTCATCACCGGTTCTGCCGACGGAGACGAAGTAAGCGTCGCCCTGGTTGGTCGGCGTGCCTGCACCGGCGGCGGTTTCAGGCAGTCCTTGGGTCGGATCTTCACCGGCCAATATCTGCGCCTGCAGCGCGGCGATTTCGGGATCTAGGGCTACTGGCGTGTCGGTTTGCGGCGCGGCGTCGCTCTGTTGTCCCTGACTGGTGTCCTGGCTCACCGTTGTATCTTGATTAAGCGTGTCTTGCATCAAGTTGGCTTGGGTCGTTGATGAGCCATCTTCATATTCAAGATTAAACTTAGCATTGGGTGAAAATATAAGTTGCTCCCCGGCATGGATCAGGTCGCCTATTTTTACCTCTCTGATATTTCCTTGTTCATCTTTAACCTTGAGTTCGCCTACAAGGTTAACAACTACTGCATCCTGTGTTGTGATTGAAGCACCCATAATCATGTCTCGCTCTACAAAGAGTAAAATCAAGAGCAAAAGAGTTCTGTTTTGCGCTTGCTATTGGTATATCCACGTGGTTTAGCTCTTTAAGTGTGGTTGGCATTGGATAGCTGTCAAATAGCGGTAATTAAGGGAAAAATAGGGTGAAATAGTGTGTTTTTATAAAAATACAACTAATTAATTGTTTTAATGCGGGTTATATGTAAGGAAGCTGGTTGGGTGCATTTTTATAAATAAAAAACCACCAGTAAAGGTGGTTTCTTAGTTGAAAACAGTATAAAAAAGCGTCAAAAAATTGCCGCTTTTCGGTAATTCTGCAGTGCCTGGTTCTGTTCACCCAGGTGTTCGCAGGCCTCGGCAAGCGCCAGCCAGCGCTGTTTGGTGGGGGATTGCTGGCAGACTTTAGCCCACCATTTTTGAGACTCTCTGAACTCCTTGCTTTGATCGTACAGCGCGGCGATACAGGCCTGGTATTCGGTTTGCTCGCCGAGTTTCTTTTCAAGTTCAAAAAGTTGCTTTCTCGCGTCGAGATCCGCTGGGGTCAGCACCTGGGGCAGGGCGTCGAAGATCGCCTGTGTGGGCTGCTGTTTCGCCTGTTTCATCAACAGCTTTATCGCCTCATCTCTACGCTCGAATTTGGCGAGGCCCAGGGCATATTGTGCAATAAACTCGGTTTGCTTACGTTCTGCGCGGGAAAGCCAGTGCCAGGCTTTTTCTAATGCCTGTTCGTTCTGCCCCGCAGCTTGCTTGAGCAGCTCCAGGTTAACCTCGGCGTTAAGTTCTTGATGCTCGGTTTCGTCTATGATGCCGCGCTTCTTAACGATGGGAAGTAGCAGCTTGAGGGCCGACCAATCTTGCTGAGCGCGATAGAGATCGAGTGCCAAACCCAATACTGGTGGCTTGCTCTTGCTGGTCGGGTTGAGCTCGTCCAGCAGGGCGCGCGCCCGGGTGAGTTCGCCTTGTTGAAGCAGGTATCTTACTCGAGTCGTGAGTACAGCCTTGTAGGCCGCAGGATCTTTGGCCGCCTCGTTGAGGTAATGATCGCGGGCGTCATGGTCGTTTCTGTGTTGGGCGGCGCGGGCGGCGGCTAGCAGGTTCAACGCCGGGATCTCGCCCTTATCGGCGCCACGGGCCATCGCCTTTTCGGCGGTCGACCAATCTTCTTCGGCCAGGGCTAAGGCGCCTGTGAGTGTGTGTTTTCTGGCTGCCTTACGACGCCACTTTTCCGGTAACAGACGGCTGTTTAGGATTAGGTTCACGCTCCAGACGACCAGCATTTCCAGTAAGACCAAGCCCACGTAAAACATGACGGCGGCAAAAATGGCAAATACCAGACTGGTTTCAAGTTCATAGTCGCCGATGGCAATATAGATATAGCCTTTTAGCCAGGAGAGATAGGGGCTGGCAATTAGGCCTATGATGACGATTACCAGGTAGATCAAGGCTCTTATCATAGCGATGTCTCCCGATCCTTAATCAGGCTGCCGTTGTTCACTAGCTGCTGTAGCAGCGGCGTAGCGGCAAATTGCTCTATGGTGGGCGACTGAATTTCCAGGGTGGCCAGTGCATCCAGTGCGGCCAGGGTCTGCTCGGTCTTGTTATCGTCGAGATCGAAATACTGGAAGATCCATTTTCTGGCCAGGGTCACCGACTGACGGTAGTTCACTTGATCTTGACGGAACAGCGCCAGTTGCGCCTGCAGGAGCTTGTTGCGAATGTTTTCAACAAGATACCACTGTTGATCGGGCGCCAGTAGCGGTGCTGGGTCTGTGGTGCGTTTGCGTATGATGACGAACTCTTCGATGAGTGCCTGCCAAGATTTGGCCAGATTACTCTGCCAGTCATCGATAGATTCGGTGACCTGCAGCGAGTCGTCTTTGGCGTTGATCTTGGACTCGCTGCGATTGACCTTGAGTTTAGGCAGACGCTCTATGATGGTGTCCAGGCTGAGCACAGTGCCGGCGACGTCGGTACTCTTGATGGCGGCGACATCGTTCATGTCTCGCGCCAAGGCCTTACGGATCGGCGTAAGCGACGGATCTTTCATGGTTTCGATGCGATCGTCCGCGGCCTCCAGCAGGCTAAGCGCCGTCTGGGGATCTTTCTCTAGCCACAGCTTATTACCCGCCATTCTGACCAGGTATTTGGCTTCCTCGGCCATCCAATGGTTGGGGTTGCGCTGTGCCAACTTGTTAACCTGATCCTGCACCTCACCCTGTTTGGCTTGTAGCTGGGCAAGTTTTTGATCGAATTGATTTTCTGTCGCGCGTTGCTGCTGCTCTAGGTGGGTAATGCGGGTGCGCGGATCGTCCAGCCCCTGTTGCAGCTGTTTAGCCAGTGCGGCCGTCTTTTCTTTCTGCTGGGTCAGCTCCTGATACAGGTAGAAGCCGCCGGTTGCCGTGGCAAACAGGAGTAATAGGATAAATACCAGATTAAAGAGAAATCCCCATGAAACCCCGCCGCCAGACTGAGCGGGCTTGGTCTCCTGGGATGCCGTCGATTTGGCCTGTGGCGTGTCGGTAAAGGTCGCATCGATAGACTCATCGTGCTCTGTGGTGGCGACCGCTTTACTCTCTTGGGTATTTTTGTCCATTTAGGCAGATCCTTGAAGACGAGGGCGACATCGGCGAGCAGCTTTGTAAGAAGGCTTAATCCTGTAAACCTAAGGCTGTGAGTACTGCGTCGCGGTTTGCTGCTTTTGCATTGGTGACCCGTGTAAAACCTGCCGCAATGGCTTGGTCATAGACACGTGCGCTGGGCACTATAATATGACATGCGTGCAGCCAAGCAAATAATTCTTTAGGTACAAGTGTAATTAGATTGGCCAGAATTTCACCACTGGTAATCACTATGGTGTCAATTGCTTGCTCTCGCCATTCATAGGGAATGTGGGGATCTAGCTGAGGGCAGGCGCGGCGATAGACCTCCCAGTAGTCGACTTTGGCGCCTCTATCTGCCAGTTCGCTGGCCAGGGCTTCCCGGCCGCCTACTCCCCGGACTATGGTGATCTGTTGTCCTGTGATGGCTTGTAGCTGAGCTAAGGTAAGCAGGCCTTCGGTTTGCTGGCAAGACTCGGGGGCCTCAAAGGCCACAATGCCTTTGTCCTTAAGGGCGCAATAGGTTGCCTGACCGACCGCAAAATATTGCTTATCCTTAGGCCAAGCTGACGCCAGGGCAATATCGGCATATTCTACCGCATTGGTGCTGATAAAGATGATGATATCAGACTGATAAAAAAGCTTTTTCTTGTGATCATTGTCGGCTGCTTGGTTTTCGACGACCGCTAGCAGAGGCGCTATGGTGAAAGGCACGTCACGTTGTGACAGTGCCTCGGCCATAGACTGATTGCGCCCATCAGGGCGCGTCAGGAGTAGCTTCATTTTTACTTGGCGTATACCGCATCTAAAATGGCTTTGGCGCCCTTAGATAGCAGCTCATCGGCCAGTGCAATACCCAGCTGCTCAGCATCTTGCTTAGCGCCACTGGTTGCGCCGCGGATCACCTGGCTACCGTCTGGGTTACCTACCAGGCCGCGCAGCGACAGGGTGTCGCCGTCGATTTCCGCATAGGCACCGATTGGCACCTGACAGCCACCTTCCAGGCGAGTGTTCATGGCGCGCTCGGCGATCACGCGGTAACGGGTTTCGATATGTTCTAGCGGTGCCAGCAGCGCCTTGACGCGTTCATCATCGGTGCGGCATTCGATACCCACGGCGCCTTGACCGTTAGCGGGTAGCGAGTCTTCCGCCGAGATAAAGCTGGCGATACGGTCTTCGAGTTTGAGGCGTTTCAGGCCTGCGGCCGCCAGAATGATAGCGTCATAGTTGCCGGCATCTAGCTTGGCCAGGCGAGTGCCCACGTTGCCACGCAGGTCGCGGATCTCAAGATCTGGGCGCGCCGCTCGGATCTGGCATTGGCGTCTCAGGCTTGAGGTGCCGACGATGGCGCCCTGTGGTAACTCTTCGATATTCTTATAGGTATTTGAGACGAAGGCATCGCGGGGATCTTCACGCTCGCAGATCACCTGCAGGCCCAGGCCTTCGGGGAAGTCGACAGGCACATCTTTCATCGAGTGCACGGCGATATCTGCCTTGCCTTCTAGCATGGCAACTTCCAACTCTTTAACGAACAAGCCTTTACCACCTACCTTTGCCAATGGTGTGTCCAGGATGACATCTCCCTTGGTGCTCATTGGCAGCAGTTCGACGACTAATCCCTCATGGGCTTTTTCTAGTTCGGCTTTAACAAATTCAGCTTGCCACATTGCCAGTGGACTTTTACGTGTAGCGATACGAATGACGTTTTGAGACATGCTCGATATTCCATCAGAGGCCATAGTTGCGCTAATGCTAACATTGCTAATTGCTAGATGTAAGAAATGGCTGTCGATTCTTTGAAGTTCACCCGCTTACGGTTTGTGCAGCCTGAGGATAAAGTGTGATCTAGCTCTCAAATACTTGCTGTTTCCGCCTAAGCTGTTAGCATGCTATAGGTGAGCTAAATGGACTAGGTTGCTTAAAATTGAAAGAGCAAGAGCATTTTATCGCAACGGCGGAGCGCTTAAACAAAGTGCGTTTAGCGCGTGCGCTTGCCATGTTGACGCCTCTGCAGCGTCATCTGATGCAACTGATCCCTGTGCTATTTCACTATCATCGTAATGACTTCCCCGGTTACAACGGCCCCATGACGCCAAGCGGCGTGTTCGAATATTTTCCCAGTGACGATGCCCTCGAGGCCTGCCGTACCCTGGGGCTCAGCGAGCCCCAAGTGATCCATCAGCAGCAAAGCGCCCTGTATGGCGTCTATACCATGGGCAGTACCGCCAGTTTTGGGCAAAATCCTAAGAGTGATATCGACGTCTGGTTGGTGTATGACCCAACCCTGGCCGACGATGAAATCGCTTCCCTGCAGGATAAGTCGCAGCTACTGACGGCCTGGTTTGGGAAGTACGATCTCGAAGTGAACATCTATCTGGTTCATCCAAAACAGTTTATTTCCAGCAGTAGTGACGGCGTGGTTCAGACCGCCAGCCTGGGGTGCGAAAACAGCGGCAGCGTGCAGCACTGGTTGCTGCTGGAAGAATTTTACCGCAGCCAGATCTGTCTCGGCGGTAAGCGGGTCGCCTGGTGGCCAGGGGCCGAGGCGATCGAGAGCCATCTCTTTCTGGGGGACGTGAGTAACCTGCCCGCCAGTGAGTATTTCGGCGCCTCCCTGTGGCAGCTCTACAAAGGCTTGGACAAGCCCCATAAGGCGCTGCTCAAGGTAATGCTGCTGGAGGCCTATGCCAGCGATTATCCCAATAGTAACCTGGTGACCACCCAGGTGTGGCAACGCACTCTGGCGGGGGATTTTTCGGCCTTCAACGATGCCTATTTTCTCCTGTATCAATCGATCGAACACTATCTGGAATACAAGAACGATAAGCGGCGCCTCGAGATCGTCCGTCGCTGTTTCTATTTGAAATGTGGTATCAGGCTGACGGTGGCCGAACACCCTAAAGATTGGCGTTACTATAAGTTGCAATCCTTGGTGACGCGTTGGGGTTGGTCCGATAACCTGCTGCGCACCTTAGATCAATGCGCCAGCTGGCACTGTGGTCAGTTGCAGTGGTTCAACGAGCAGCTCAATGAGTTGATGCTTGGCTGCTATCAGACCCTCTTACAATTTGCCTCGGCTAACAAGCTGAGCGACAGCCTGAATATCTCCGAGTTGGGGCTGTTGACCCGCAAGCTACACACCTATTTTAGCGAGGATGACAAGCAGATCATCAGCCTCAACCGGCTCTGGACCCGCTCGGTAGCCGAGGCGCACCTGACGGTGATCTACAGCCATAATACTAAGGAGTATTACCTCTACCGCTGCACCCCAGAATCGAAAAACTTCATGGGGAATCGTGCGGTATTTCACTCCCATAGCAAGGCAAAGTTATTGATTTGGGCCAGCCTGAATGGCGTATCCACTGCCCAGACTCAGTGGTACGCCTATGGCGAGGGCAAAGGCCAGGATAAGGCGCTCACTAAGGCGGCCAAGCGTCTGCCCACTATCATGGCGGAGCGTCGTTGGCGGGCATCTAAGCTGGACTTGTGTCAGCCGTGGCATTTTCGCCAGCTGCTGTTTCTCATCAATTTCAATCGCGATGAGACTCAGCTATGGCGAGGCCAAGAGATCATCTTCGACTACATGAACGCCAACATCTTCTCCATGGGGCGTCATCACAGGAATATGGTGCAGTCGCTAGATGTTATCTGCCAAAACAGCTGGGGAGAGTGGCACTGTCACCATTTCGAGGGTAACGAAGCCATCTTAGATGCCCTGGTTTATATTACCCCAGGCATGCAGCGGGCACCCCAGCAGGTGAAGGTGGATGTGGTGAGCTGTTCAAGCCGCCTCAGTACTCAGATAGAGCGCAGCATCAGCCAGCTGGTTCACCGAGCGAATCGCATGTGTACCAAGGCGAAAACTTCGTCGACCATGGTGCACCCCTTGCAGGTGGGCGGGATAAAATATGGCCTGTTCTTCAACTCCAAGGGCATGGTGTATCAGGATCTGAGTGAGTCCACGGCCTTCTATCAACGTCTCTCCAAGCAGCGAATGCTCGAGCTGCCGCGGCCGGATCTCGGCAACGAGCCTTTCAGCAAGATCCCTGAGGTGATCCAGGATTTTGCCGCCATCGGCGCGATTCAATACTTCTTGCGCCCGGGCAAGGAGGGGATAGACGTGTTTGTGCTGGATGAAAAAAATGAGCTGAATCATTATGTTCAGCCGGGGAATAACCTAGAGGAACTGGTGAGTCAGGTGAGTCATCATCATGCCTTTGCCGACTCTTATCTGGATAACGAACGCTTTAATCTACCGCAGTTTTTCCGTTTGGTTAGAGTCGATGGCCGACTGCAGGCGCAGCCCTTTGGGGTCAACGTCGACGAGGCAGCCATCGAATTTTAACGCCGTCTTACAGACTCAGCGCTATGCCGCCCTGACGCAGGATAGAGGCGAGCACGAAGGGCATAAATTCACCCGCATCGCTGCGCTCATCCAGCCATTTACCCTTGACGTAAGAGAAGTGGTATCCACCAAACTGTGTCGCCACCCAGATCTGATGCAGGGGCTCTTGCTTATTGATGACTATCTTGGACTTGTCCTGGAACTCGAGTTGCAAAACATTGCCTGAGGCATCGATGTCGATATCGGCATCTTGTTCATCGATTGCGCTCTCTATGGCATCTTCAAGTGCGGTAAACATTTCGTCGGCGAGTTGGTGATACTCTGAATCTGTCATTGCCATCTGGGCATCCTTCAGTGGAGTGGGTTGTTGCAGAGCCCACATAGTAATACCAAATTTACCAAATATCTAACTTTGGCCGGGCGCTTGTGAGGTGAAGTTTGTCGCCAGTCGCCTGCATTTCCCTCTGCTTTGCAGAAACTAAGGAGGTCGCCTCGGCTTGCCAATGAATAAAAATATTCACATTCGGGGTTTTTAGTCTGGGTTAAGCTTGACGTTTTGGCCCTATCTCTGCAAACATCAGACAGACTCGATATTGGTTGTGCGCGGGCGAGTCAGGCGAAGGGTAAGGGCCCTGTTTGATGGCGGTAAAGTGAGATTTTGCCGAGCAGGGAATTCGTTTGTCCGGGTGATGCCTGAGTTATGAAAAGTGGATTTTTATGGGTTTTAGCGGGGATTTATCCTGTTTGGGGTAAAAATCATCTTTTTCTCCCCCGGGAGCCGAGATAGTGCGTACAATCATGAGAAACATGATGAAAAAGGTACGGAGCCCTTTGGCTACCGTGTGTGATCCCCTCGAAACTGGAATGTCTGATGTTGAATAAGATGAAACTGATTTTACTTATGTTGTTGGCGAGCGCGGTGCTAAGCGGCTGCGGGCAGAAGGGGCCTCTGTATAAATCGCCAGCGCAGGAAGACAACCAGAAGCCGCAGGTGGAACAGCCCACACCAGCAACCGAGCAGAATAACAATAAGGATTAAGCCCAGTGGATCACTTTCTCTATCAACAAGATGAACTCTATGCCGAGCAGTGTGCCGTTGCCTCGCTCGCAGAAACCTATGGCACGCCGCTCTATGTCTATTCGCGCGCGACCCTAGAGCGCCACTGGCATGCCTTCGACAATGCGGTCGCCGATCATCCTCATATGATCTGCTACGCGGTGAAGGCCAACTCTAACCTGGCGGTGCTGAATGTGTTAGCGCGTCTGGGCAGTGGCTTCGATATCGTCTCCGGCGGCGAGTTGGCAAGAGTATTAGAAGCCGGTGGTGAGGCGAGTAAGGTGGTCTTCTCTGGCGTCGGCAAGACAGTTGCCGAGATGGAGATGGCCCTGGAGGCGGGGATCTACTGCTTCAATGTCGAGTCGGCCGCCGAGCTCGAGCAGCTTAACCTGGTCGCACTGAGGCTGGGCAAAGTCGCGCCTGTATCACTGAGGGTTAACCCTGATGTAGATGCCGGCACACACCCTTATATCTCGACTGGCTTGAAAGAGAACAAGTTTGGTATCGCCATGGAAGAGGCCGAGGCGATCTTCCTGCGGGCAAATGAATTGCCGGGCCTGGCGGTGAAGGGCGCCGATTGTCATATCGGCTCGCAGCTCACCGAGTTACAGCCTTTCCTCGATGCCATGGATCGCATGTTGGCCCTCATCGACCGTCTGGCCGAGCAGGGGGTGAAGATTGCGCACCTGGATGTGGGCGGCGGTCTGGGGGTCACCTATGATGGCGAGCAGCCGCCGGAGCCGAGTGCCTACGCCAGTGCCCTGCTTGGTAAACTCGCGGGACGCGATCTCAAGCTCATCTTCGAGCCGGGCCGTGCCATCGCCGCCAATGCCGGTATCTTCGTGACTCAGGTGCTCTACCTGAAAGAGAACGCCGAGAAGAATTTCGCCCTGGTCGACGGTGCGATGAACGACCTTATTCGTCCTTCGCTGTATAGTGCCTGGCAGAAGATCATCCCTGTGGTTCCACGCCCAGGTGAGACCCGCCAATATGACGTGGTGGGCCCAGTGTGTGAGACGGGTGACTTCTTAGGCAAAGACAGGGCGCTCAACATCGAGGCCAATGATCTGTTGGCGGTGCGCTCGTCGGGTGCCTATGGCTTTACCATGGCATCAAATTATAACTCTCGCCCCCGCGCCGCCGAGGTGATGGTGGATGGCGATCGTCATTATTTGGTGAGAGAGAGAGAAAAAGTCGCGCAATTGTGGCAAGGTGAACAACTCCTCCCTTAAGCAGGGCAGGCCGGTTACTTTTTGAAGGAAAACACATTTGATCCATTTCACCAAGATGCACGGTTTAGGCAATGACTTTATGGTGGTCGATGGCGTGACGCAGAACGTCTATTTCTCGCCCGAGCAGATAAAGCGCTTAGCGGATCGCAACTTCGGCATCGGTTTCGATCAGCTCCTGTTGGTGGAGCCGCCCTATGATCCTGATCTGGATTTTCACTATCGCATCTTTAATGCCGATGGCAGCGAAGTCGAGCAGTGTGGCAATGGCGCCCGCTGTTTTGCGCGCTTCGTAAAGAGCAAGGGATTGATCAACAAGCAGAAAATCAAGGTCAGTACCTCTTCTGGCAAGATGACCTTGCGCCTTGAGCGTGACGGCAGCGTCACGGTCAACATGGGGATCCCTGTGCTGGAGCCGAGCCGCATCCCCTTCAATGCCAAGAAGGCGGAGAAGACCTACTTGCTGCAGGCCGATATGCCTGAGGGCATGCAGACCTTCCTCTGCGGCGCCGTGTCTATGGGAAATCCCCACTGTGTGCTCGAGGTCGACGACGTGGCCAACGCCGATGTCGAGCGGATAGGTTCACTGCTGACCAAGCATGAACGCTTCCCCAAGGGGGTGAACGTAGGTTTCATGCAGGTGGTCGATGCAAACCATATTAAACTTAGAGTGTATGAGCGCGGCGCGGCCGAAACCTTGGCCTGTGGCAGCGGCGCCTGTGCGGCCGTGGCCGTGGGCCAACTGCAAGGCAAGCTCGCCAGACGCGTGCGGGTCGACCTTCCCGGTGGTAGCTTAACCATCAACTGGGAAGGCGAGGGTAAGCCCCTATGGATGACGGGGCCTGCTGAACATGTATACGATGGACAGATACAGCAATGAATGATGCGATGAACAAAAAAGCCGAGTTGCCCTTCGATGAAGTCTTGATCCGCGAGTATCTGCTCGACAATCCCGACTTCTTCGCCCGCTACCCCGAGCTGTTGCTGGCGATGCGGATCCCCCACGAGCAACGCGGCGCCGTCTCTCTGGTGGAGCGTCGTCAGGAGATGCTCAGAGCCAGGGTGACTCAGCTGGAGGAGGAGATCACCTCCTTGCTGGCAATGGCCTCGCGTAACGAACAGATCTATATGTTCAATACCGCCTTGTCGCTCAAGCTGTTGCAGGCAGAGGATCTCGGTGACCTGAGGCAGATACTGTCGAGCGAGTTGCAGAAGCAATTTCAGTTTACCCATGTCCGTTTGATCACTGTCCATGATATCGACAGCGAACTGTCGAACATCTGGAGCGAACGCCTGAAGCAGGGCTACTACTTCGGCCGTCTTACCCAGAACGAGTCCAAGCGTCTGTTTGGCTGCGAGGTGGGCTCAGTGGCGCTGTCCCGCCTGTCACAGCAGTGTGGCCAGGTTATCTTTGCCATCGCCAGCCAAGACCCTATGCATTTCCATCCTGAAATGGATAACCTCTTGCTGGATCAGCTCAAACAGTTACTCGACCACCTGCTGCCTAAGCTGTGAGGCCGTGATGTCTGACGACTGGGTGCAGGAATTTGTCTCATATCTGGTCAGTGAGCGGCAGCTCTCTCCCCACACGGTCAGAAACTATCGCTTCGAGCTCGAGCGGGTCGGCGAACTCCTCCCCGAGAATTTTATCTGGGCAGAGGTCAGCGACGAACAGCTGCAAGCCGTACTCAATAAGCTGCATCGCAAGGGGCTGGGGCCTCGCTCCATCGCCCTGACGCTGTCGGCCCTCAAGCAATTTTGTCACTATCTGCTGCAAGAGGGCTATATCAAAAAAGATCCCTGCCTGAACCTCAGCGCCCCCAAACAGCAAAAGCCCCTGCCTAAGAATATGGATCTCGATTCAGTGACCCATCTTCTGTCTATCGAGGGGGACGATCCACTGGCGTTGCGGGATAAGGCGATCATGGAGCTGTTCTACTCTTCGGGCCTGCGTCTGGCTGAGTTGGCGGCCCTAGATACCCGAGATATCGCCAGCGGCGAGCATCAGGTCAAGGTCATGGGTAAGGGCGGCAAGGAGCGTATCGTGCCCGTTGGCCGAATGGCACTGAGTGCCATCGACGACTGGCTCAAGGTGCGCTCGCTTTTGCCCTGTGAAGACGACGCCCTGTTTGTCACCGTCAAGGGCAAACGCCTCGCCCACAGGAGCATACAGGCCAGGCTAAACAAGTGGGGTCAGCAGCAGGGGCTAAATGCCCGGGTGCATCCCCATAAGCTGCGCCACTCCTTTGCAACCCATATGCTGGAATCTAGCGCCGATCTCAGGGCGGTGCAGGAACTGCTGGGGCATGCCAACCTGTCCACCACTCAGGTCTACACCAGCCTGGACTTTCAACATCTCGCCAAGGTCTACGACGGCGCCCATCCCAGGGCGAAGAAGCGAGGTGGTAATGGTTAGTGTGGCGATAGGTCTACGACCCTTTAAGGCGATCAGCTTCGATCTGGACGATACCCTGTATGATAACCGGCCCATCATCATGGCCGCCGAGCAGCGCCTGCTAAGCTTTCTGGCACAAAGGCATCCACTGACCCAAGATTGGGGCCTGGATGACTGGCAGGCATTGAAGCGCAGTCTGATAAGACAATCCCCAAGCCTGGCCCACGACACCTCGGCCGCGCGTCTGGTGACCCTGGAGCAGGGGCTGATAACCTTAGGTTACACTAAGACGCAGGCTGGTGAGGCGGCGCAGCAGGCCCTGGCCTACTTTGTCGAACAGCGCTCTGACTTTACCGTTGCGCCCGAGGTGATCGCCAAACTCGCTCGTCTGGCTCAGCACTATCCCTTGATTGGCATCACCAACGGCAATGTCGATGCCCAGCGGATTGGACTGGGTGAGGTGCTGGAGTTCGTCCTGCATCCCGGCAATGGCACCCGCATGAAGCCCTATCCCGATATGTTCTATCAGGCCTGTCAAAGGCTGGATATCGGCTGTCAGCAGCTCTTGCACCTTGGCGATAGCTTTAAGGCCGATGTTCAGGGGGCTCGCCGCGCGGGTTGCCAGGCTGCCTGGCTGAATCCGGCGGTTGGAAGGAAGCCTCAGCTAATTTCTGAGGGGCAACTACCCCATATCACTTGCAGCGATCTTGACGATCTGCTGGCCACTATCGACTAGGCTTGTCAGTCACTTATTTGTACTTTTCGGCTAACCATCACAGTCAGTTAACCTTAATTCCTCTATTGTCGGTGCTCATATTTCAAGGATAGAGAGGATATATGCGTACAAGGTTACTTCCCCTTTTGCTGCTGGCGTGGACGACGCCGGTATTTGCCCATGGGATCACCCATGGTGCGGGCTTCATGACCGGCTTTAATCATCCTGTACTCGGTTTCGATCATCTGCTGGCCATGCTGAGTGTGGGCCTGTTGAGCACCCAGTTGGGTGGGCGGGCGATCTGGACGGTACCGCTCGCCTTCATGGCCTTCATGTTGGTCGGTGGCATATTGGGGCTCTATGGCGTGGCTTTGCCCTGGGTTGAGCTGGGGATCGCCCTGTCGGTGTTGCTGCTTGGTCTGGCTATCGCCTTGGGTAGGCACATTCCGTTGCTGCTCGCCATGGGATTTGTGGGACTGTTTGCCATCTTTCACGGCCACGCCCACGGCGCCGAGATGCCGGCCTTAGCCAGCCCGGTGCTCTATGCGCTTGGCTTCCTCACGGGAACCGCGGTGATCCATCTGCTCGGGGTGGCGCTGGGCATCATAATGCAGCAGCTGAGCCGTAAGCTGCCGCTGCTGCGTCTCAGTGGCGGTGTGATCGCCTTGGTCGGTGGTTATCTGATTGTCGGCGTCTAGCTCATCGATTGGATAGGGGCGCCGATTGCTGCGCCCCTTCTTTTGCCAAGTTGTAAATAGCTAACTGTTAAATCGCCAGGGTCTTAGGGAAGAGGATGTTGTTCTCGATATGTATGTGTTGCTGCAGATCGGCGACAAACTCCTTCAAGGTGGCGTAGCAGATGCGCCAGGTGGTGCAGGCATGGGCCGGCGGCGTGAAGTCGTTGGTGAGGGCTCTCAGGCGCTCGACAATCTCGCTGGCCTCATCGTGCTCATGCTCCATGGCGTTGATGGGGTTGCCTATGTGACCGAAACAGCCGCTCACCTGTTCGCCCGCAGCCATGGCGCGGATGGCGGGGAAGAGGATCTGCTCCTCCTTCATCAGGTGGGGCATGAGATCTTCTATCAGGGCACGCACCCAGCCGGCAAAGGGCTTTATCTCATCATAATGCTCACCGTGGGCGCGTACCATCTTCTGGCTATATTCGATAAGCAGTGGCGCCTTGTCTCGCACATAGTCGTGGTGCGTCGCCTCAATGTAGTCGATCAGCTCGCCTAAAGGTAACTGATTCAGGCTATCTTCATGCATCCCTTCGGCCTTCACGGCCTGCAGCGCCGCCTCTACCTCCACCAGGGCGATGCCTGCCCGATCACAGGCCTTTGCCAGGGTGCGCCTGCCGCCGCAGCAGAAATCGATACCAAATTGGCTGAAGACGTGGGCACGTCGAAAGTCGCCGGCCACTAGGCTGCCAACTGTCTCTTCGGCAAATTCTGAGGCCAACAGGGACTGTGTAGATAAAGACATGGTGACTCCAATTTAAAAGCTGTATTTTATATATGCGTTTAGATGGTAGAGAGGTTACCGGGTAAATTCAACATAAACTTGAGTGTTTTCCTCGGGATTGTTGGTTTAGTTGAGGCAGATCATGATTTCACGTTAAGCCGTGGGCCTAAGATGAGGGATTGATTGCAGAGTGGTGTGGCGGAGAGGGGAATGAAGCGGCTTAAAGCAAAACGGGCCCACCATCGCTGGTGAGCCCGTTCAATACAGCTGACTAAGAAAGTCTTAGTTCATGCCATATTTCTTTAATTTCTTACGCAGAGTACCACGGTTGATGCCTAGCATGTTGGCCGCGCGAGTCTGGTTACCACGAGTGTGTTGCATGATGATATCTAGTAGAGGTGCTTCAACTTCACATAACACCATTTCATAAACTTCTTCGGCTTCCTGGCCGTCCATTTGAGCGAAAAAGTTCGTTACTGCGCGCTTCACTGCGTCACGAAGTAACTGAGGCTTGATAGTGCCGTTAGCGGTTTCGATTTTGCCTACGGTAAGCTGATGAGCTTCTGGTTGAGTTGTCTGATCAAACATTCGTATTCTGCTCTTTATTAATTCTTTACTAATTCATCAAAATAACGCTCCAACATGGAACGTTGTTCTTCAACAGTTTCCAGCCGATTGAAGTCGGCTCTGAAAGATCTCTGCGCTTCTTGGTCCAGATACCATCCAACATGCTTTCTGGCGATACGTAACCCTTTGTATTCGCCATATAATGCATATAAATTCTTGAGGTGTTCCAGCATCACTTGACGCTTTTCGTCCACTTCAATGGGCGCTAGCTTATTACCTGTTTCCAAGTAATGTTGGATCTCTCTGAATAGCCAAGGCCGTCCTTGAGCGCCTCTTCCTATCATCACGGCATCTGCGCCCGTGTAGTCCAGCACGTAACGTGCCTTCTCCGGGGTACAGATATCGCCATTTGCGACAACTGGAATAGAGACATTCTGTTTAATCGCACGAATCGTGTCGTACTCGGCGTCGCCTTTGTACATGCATTGTCGCGTACGGCCATGGACCGCGAGCGAGGCAATGCCACAATCTTGCGCAATTTGGGCTATGTGAACCCCATTTCGGTGTTCGGGTGCCCATCCGGTGCGAATCTTCAGGGTGACAGGTACATCCACAGCGGCAACGACAGCCTGTAAAATTGCTTTTACCAGCTCTGGTTGCTGCAGTAGTGCCGAACCTGCCAACTTCTTATTCACTTTTTTTGCAGGACACCCCATGTTGATATCGATGATCTGTGCGCCCTGTTGTACGTTGACAAGGGCGGCATGGGCCATCATATCGGGGTCGGCACCTGCAATTTGTACTGAGCGAATCCCATCTTCACCAGCGTGTGCCATGCGCTGTCGGCTCTTGTCCGTGTCCCAGACCTCGGGATTGGACGAAAGCATCTCAGATACAGCCAGGGCGGCACCGTAGCGTAAACAGAGATTTCGGAAGGGTTGGTCGGTGACTCCTGCCATAGGAGCCACGATCAGCTGATTCTTCAGTTGATAGGGTCCAATCTGCATTAATCATCACACCTTGCGCTTCAAAGGGGCGCTATAGTACGCCTTTTTCAAGCCTGTGAAAAGGTCAATAAATGACCTGAGAGCAACTTTTTTGCTTGACTTTTGCGAGGTGAGAAGTCTGTGGCGGCCTTGCGGCCGCTGGCTTTTACCCCTATTTGCGTCTGCCTGTCAAGCGGCTCCAATCCTCTTTGTGAACTGGTGCGTCCATGTCAAACCACTGGGCATAATGCTGGCTGATCTCGTCGGCCTGTTCCTTTAATAAGCCAGAGAGTGCCAGCAGGCCACCGGGCTGAACTTTTTCGGCGATCAGCGGTGCCAGTTCGCGCAGCGGGCCGGCAAGGATGTTGGCCACCAGAACCTCTGCCTTAAGATCGGCAGGCTGGTCTTCCGGCAGATACAGGTCGAGCTTGTCGGCCACCTGGTTGCGCTCGGCGTTGGCCTTAGAGGCCTCGATCGCCTGGTAGTCGATGTCGATACCTGTGACCTTGGCGGCGCCCAGCTTGAGCGCGGCGACCGCAAGAATGCCTGAGCCGCAGCCAAAATCGATCGCTTCTTTACCTTGTAAGTCCAGGCCGTCTAACCATTCCAGGCACAGAGCGGTAGTAGGGTGGGTACCGGTGCCGAATGCCAGGCCGGGATCCAGCATGACGTTGACGGCATCTGGGTCGGGCACTTCGCGCCAGCTTGGGCAGATCCATAGGCGACGACCAAATTGGATAGGGTGGAAGTTGTCCATCCACTCTCTTTCCCAGTCCTTGTCTTCGACCTGCTCAATCTTATGGCTAAAGTCGGCGCCTAAATAAGGTTGCAGCTTGAGCATCTCTACCACGGGCGCCAGATCATAGTCGGCCTCGAACAGGGCGGTGATCACTGTGTGGCTCCACAGCGGGGTCTCACCCAGGTTAGGCTCGTAGATTGGGGTGTCTTTACCATCTTCATAGGTGATCGACAGGGAACCCAGCTCCATCAGCATGTCGCTGAGCTGCTCGGCGTGTTGGTTATCTGTGTCTATCTTTAACTGGATCCAGGCCATGGGATCTTCTCTCTAAGGTCAATATAAGGTCAATAATGGCCCTATTGTAAACCAAGCCTAAGGCAAAGGCCGAGGAATCTGTGCCGAAACTGAGATTTGGGGGATTTAGCATCTAAATTCAATTGGTTATTTTGACTCAGCTGTGATTGATTGTATTGTTTGAAATAAGTGTTTAAATAACTGATTATTATTGGTTAATTGGTTTTACCTTTGTTTCGTTGCTGGCGGATTGTTTGTGATCGACGTCAAATGTTCCACCTTAGCAGGGTGAGGTGTCTCACGCTTTTCAGCTGTCCGTATAGGCAGCCTAAAACTTGTTGGTATGGTGTAGATCCCGACACTAGGCGCAGAAAGATCATGAAGGTTAACAGCTTGCAGTACCAACACACACATTACGCTGCTTTGGGCAGTCCCTGGTCAGCCAAGGCTGACAGAATACAGAGTGCCACCGGCATCTTATTGGGATGTTTTTTGCTGGCGCATCTGCACTTCGAGTCGAGCATTCTCTTCGGTAAAGAGACCTTCTATCACGTGGTGCAGTTCCTCGAAGGCGGCATGTTTAGCAGCACAGGCCATGGCATGCCGATAGTGACCAAGGTGTTCTCTATCTTTATCATGCTGGTTGTGATGCTGCATGCGGCGGTGGCGCTGCGTCGCTTCCCGGCCCAGTTGGGGCAATGGCGCGCGCTGCGTAATCACATGCAGGGGATCAAGCATAAAGACAGCCACGCCTGGTTCTGGCAGCTGGTAACAGGCTTCATCCTGTTCTTCTTGGCGCCGGTGCACATCTTTACCATGATAACCAACCCGGAGATCGGCCCCCATCTGTCGGCCGAGCGCGTCTATCACGCCAACGCTTGGTTGCTCTACGCCCTGTTGCTGCCCGCCGTGGTGGTGCACGCCATGATAGGACTCTACCGCGTCGCGGTGAAGTGGGGGCTTATCCGTCACCGTAAGGGGCTGAGAAAGGCGATCAAGGTGTTGATCATCTATCTGATGACCCTGGGCATCTTGAGCCTCATCTCTTACATCATGATAGGCCGATCACTCGTCTTGCCAATTACGCCATTTGTGCCATAACTGTGTAGGCGCGGGGTAGATTAGCAAATTATAAAATATCGGATTGTGTTTTGATCTATCTCACGGTTTCAGTTGGGTTTGTGAGCGACATTAAGGCTAGCTGTTTTTAAATCTGTTTGTCTCGCACTTTTCCCCACTTTTCACAGGAGTGCCTATGTCGCTGGCGAAGAAAAATAATAATGTAAGCGGTTGGCTCGATATGAGCCAGAGTGTCTCTGGCGTCATCTTGGCCTTGTTCCTCTGGACACATCTGGTGTTGGTCTCCTCCATCCTGTTAGGGGCCGATGCCATGACATTTGTGGCACGCACCATGGAGCTGAGCTTCCTCAGCGCCGATGGCCATGGTTATCCCTGGGTGGTGTCGGGCATCGCCATCATAGTGGCGCTACTGGCGCTGATCCATGTATTGGTTGCCGTGCATAAGATGCCGCTGAACCTGCAACAGCAGCGGGCGCTACGCCAGCAGATGAGCGTGATCCACCATGATGATACCAAGCTGTGGGTGTGGCAGGCGATCACCGGAGTGGGGATCTTCCTGTTGCTGCCCGTGCATCTTTGGTTGATCGGCAGCGCGCCGGAAACCATAGGCCCTGTGGGTAGCGCCGACCGTATCTGGAACCAAGGGGTCTGGATGGTCTATCTGCCCTTGCTTTTGTGTGTCGAGCTACATGCCGCCATCGGCATCTATCGCGTGGCCATCAAGTGGGGCGCCAAGCGCGCCATCGACGCCCGCGCCCGAATTAAAAAAATAAAAACCATAGTGAGTGTGGTGTTTGTGGTGATAGGTCTGGCCTCTCTGCTCGCCTTCCTGCCCTACGCCAGCTAACCCATTAGACGCTAATTTGATCTCTTATCCCTCGTAAGGAGCAAGTGTGAAACTGATATATACCGATTCTTTAGTCGTGGGCGCCGGACTGGCGGGACTAAGGGTCGCCATCGCCTCGAAGGAACGCGGCCTGGATACCCTGGTGCTGTCATTGATCCCCGCCAAGCGTTCCCATTCGGCAGCTGCCCAGGGCGGCATGCAGGCCAGTTTGGGCAATACCGTCAAAGGCATGGGAGACGATGAAGATGTACATTTCCAAGATACGGTAAAAGGATCGGACTGGGGCTGTGATCAGGAAGTGGCGCGCATGTTTGCTCACTGCGCCCCCAAGGCTGTGCGTGAACTGGCGAACTGGGGCGTGCCCTGGACGCGGGTCACCAAGGGGCCGCGCCAGGTGGTGGTAAACGCCGAGAAGGTCACCATCGAAGAGGCCGAGGAGGCCCATGGCCTGATCAACGCACGCGACTTTGGCGGCACCAAGAAGTGGCGCACCTGCTATACCGCTGATGGTACCGGCCACTCGCTACTCTACGCCGTGGACAACAAGGCGATCTCCTTGGATATTCCTGTACACGAAAGGGTCGAGGCGCTGGCGCTTATTCACGATGGCAAGCGTTGCCATGGGGTGGTGGCCAGATGCCTGATCACGGGTGAGCTGCGCGCCTATGTGGCCAAGTCCACCACGATCGCCACCGGTGGCTATGGCCGTATCTATGAGGTCTCCACCAATGCGATCATCTGCGAGGGGATAGGCCAGGCGTTGGCGCTGGAAACCGGCGTGGCGACCCTGGGTAACATGGAGGCGGTGCAGTTCCACCCGACGGCGATTGTGCCTGTGGGGATCCTCACCACCGAAGGCTGCCGCGGTGATGGCGGCCTGCTCAGAGACAAAGATGGTCACCGTTTCATGCCCGATTATGAGCCGGAGAAGAAGGAGCTGGCCTCGCGCGACGTAGTATCGCGCCGCATGACTGAACATATGCGTAAAGGTAAGGGGGTCGATAGCCCTTACGGACCGCACCTCTGGCTCGATATCACCCTGCTTGGTCGCAAACACGTGGAGACTAACCTGCGTGAGGTGAAGGAGATCTGTGAGAACTTCCTCGGCATAGATCCCGCCGAAGATTGGATCCCAGTGCGTCCGACCCAGCACTACTCCATGGGCGGTATACGTACCGATGCCAAGGGGCAGAGTCCACAGCTAAAGGGGCTGTTCAGTGTGGGTGAGGCGGCCTGTTGGGACATGCATGGCTTTAACCGCCTAGGGGGCAACTCGCTGGCTGAGACAGTAGTGGGCGGAATGATCATCGGCAAGTATGTGGCCGACTTCTGTGAAGAGAACACCCTGGAAATCGACACCTCGCTGGCCGAACGCTTCGTGGCTCAGGTACGAGATGAGATAGATGGCCTGGTCGAGGGGCAGGGCAGTGAGTCTGCCTATGAGCTTAAGCGCGAGATGCAGCGCATCATGATGGACTATGTGGGCATATTCCGTAATGGTCCAGAGCTGACGAAGGCGGTCGAGGAGTTAGAGGCTCTGCTGATCCGCTCGCGTAAATTGGGCCTCAAGTGCAAGAAGCGCCATGCTAACCCAGAGCTGGTCGAGGCGTTAAGAGTCAAGCGTATGCTCAAGGTGGCCTTAACGGTTGCCTGCGGCGCCGAGGCGCGCACCGAGAGCCGCGGTGCCCACGCCCGTGAAGATTATCCACAGCGTAACGATAAAGAGTGGCTTAACCGCACGCTCTCCTCCTGGCCGAGCAGCGACGCCACCCGTCCTCAGCTGGACTATGAACAGCTGGATGTGATGAAGATGGAGCTGCCACCCGGCTATCGTGGCTATGGCATCAACAACGCCATCGCTCATCCGGACACAGAGAAGCGTGAGAAACAGATCGTCGAGATCTTGAGTAACCTGGGCGAGGATGCCGATCGCCATGAGCGCCAGCACGCGCTGATGCCGTTCGAGGTGCCAGAATCCCTTAGAGAGAAGAATGAGCGTTTGCATGATAAGCCGCTCGGAAACAGTCAGCAGCTTGGAGAAGAAAGCAAATGAGTCAGGGTCGTACACTAACCTTTAATATCTTCCGTTATGATCCTCAGATGCCGGACGATAAGCCCAAGATGGTCAAGTATCAGCTGGAAGAGGCGCCGGGCATGACGGTGTTTATCGCGCTGAACATGCTGCGTGAGCAGCAGGATCCGTCACTGCAGTTCGATTTCGTCTGCCGCGCCGGGATCTGCGGTAGCTGCGCCATGGTGATCAACGGTTATCCCACCTTGGCCTGTCGCACCCTGACCAGCAAGTATCCTAAAGGGGAGATCACCCTGATGCCGCTGCCGGGCTTCGAGCTGATTGGTGACCTGTCGGTCAACACGGGTAAGTTTATGCGTGAGCTGGCGGAACGTCTCAAGCTGTGGCTGCACCCGAGAAACGATGAGGCGGACATTCACCGCATCGAGGCGCCCATGGATCCCGAGGAGGCGGCCAAGCTCTATGAGCTGGAGCGCTGCGTCGAATGTGGTGTGTGTGTCTCGGCCTGTGCCACTAAGCAGATGCGCGACACCTTCGTCGGCGCCGTGGGCATGATGAAGATCGCTCGTTTCGAGCTCGACAGTCGTGATGCCCGCAGCGTGGAAGACTTCTATCACGTGATAGGCAATCAGGATGGGGTATTCGGTTGCATGACCCTGCTGGGCTGTCAGGACAACTGTCCTAAAGACCTGCCACATATGCAGCAGATCGCCTATCTCAGACGTAAGATGGCGACCGCCTTGGTATAAGCCTATAACGTTCAGTCGATTGCACCATCCTTCACAAGAAGCCTGCCCGAGCAGGCTTTTTTATTGGCCCAAATCCACCACTTGGCTTACTTTTATCAAAAATATTTTGATAAAAGTAAGGTTTTTAGCCAGTCTATGCTTAATAGAAATTCACTCAAAGAGAGTGCCGAACGCGGCGGGGAAACAGGCGATGCAGGTCAATGATCTATTGTTATTTGTAAGGGTCGCCGACTGCGGCAGCCTGAGCGGCGCGGCGGTGGAGCTGGAGATCTCCGCGGCGGTAGCCAGCGCCAGCCTGAAACGGCTGGAGAAGGAGCTAGATACCGTGCTCTTTATCCGCAGCACCCGCAGCCTGAGGCTGACCGACGCCGGCGAGCGTTACCTCAGCTATTGTCGTCGGGCGCTGGAGGACCTGCGTCTCGGTGAGCAGGCGCTGGCCTGCGCCAAGTCGCAGATTGCCGGCAAACTGAGTGTAGCCCTGCCATCCGATGCCGGGCGCAACTATATTCTGCCCTGGCTGGATCATCTGATGGACGAATATCCCAGGTTACAGCTGAGGCTGCATCTCGCCGACAGCCTGACCAACTTCTATCACGACAAGATAGATGTGGCCCTGCGTAGCGGCACCCCCAAGGATTCGAGCCTAGTGGCCTTTAAGATCTGCTCGGCCCAGCGCATCCTGTGTGCCTCGCCTGAGTATATTGCTGTCCATGGTCGCCCCGAGACCCTAAGTGATCTGGAGAAGCATAACTGTCTGTTTTTCATGTTAGATGAGAAGACCCACGACCAATGGTGTTTCTATCGCGACGGTCAGAGTCACAGGGTGAGGGTGTCTGGCAATCGCACCTGTAACGACGCCGAAGTCGCCCGCAAGTGGGCGCTGGCGGGGAAAGGGATCGTCTACAAGTCATCTTTGGATCTGGCTGACGACCTGGCCAGCGGCGCCCTGGTGCCGCTGCTGACCCAGTACAGCGGCGAGAGCGCCGATCTCTATCTTGTGTGTCCCGGGCGGCAACATGTGACGCCTCTGGTGCTGACCCTGAGGGAGCATCTGCGCCAGCGCTGCCAGCAGCGCGCCAAGCGCCTCGCCGCGGCTTTTACTCAGCAGGCATAAAAAAAGCCGCATCGTTGCGGCTTTTTTTTCACTAGGTACTGATGACCCGTATTAAGACTTATATTAAGACTTAGCGCGTTTCATCGCGGTGAAGAACTCTTCGTTAGTCTTGGTCATGGCCAGCTTGTCGATGAGGAACTCCATGCCGCTGACTTCGTCCATCGGATTGAGGATCTTACGCAGGATCCACATCTTCTGTAGCTCGTCCGGTGTGGTCAGCTTCTCTTCGCGACGGGTACCCGAGCGGTTGAAATCGATAGCTGGGAAGACACGCTTCTCGGCGGCCTTACGAGACAGGTGTAGTTCCTGGTTACCCGTACCCTTAAATTCTTCGTAGATCACTTCATCCATCTTAGAGCCGGTATCGACCAGCGCAGTGGCGATAATGGTCAGGCTGCCGCCATGTTCGATGTTACGTGCGGCGCCGAAGAAGCGCTTAGGACGATGCAGAGCGTTGGCGTCCACACCACCGGTAAGTACCTTACCAGATGAAGGGATCACTGTGTTGTAGGCACGTGCCAGACGGGTGATAGAGTCGAGCAGGATCACTACGTCTTTCTTGTGTTCAACCAAACGCTTGGCCTTCTCGATAACCATCTCGGCTACCTGTACGTGACGGCTGGCGGGCTCGTCGAAGGTAGAGGCGACCACTTCACCCTTCACCAGGCGTTGCATCTCGGTCACTTCTTCTGGACGTTCGTCGATCAGCAGTACCATGAGCACAACTTCTGGGTTGTTGTAGGTGATGCTCTGGGCGATGTTTTGCAGCAGCAGGGTCTTACCTGCCTTCGGCGGCGCCACGATCAGACCACGTTGGCCCTTACCGATTGGCGAGCAGAGGTCGAGAATACGGGCGGTAATATCTTCGGTTGAACCGTTACCACGTTCCATTCGGATACGTTCTTCTGCATGAAGTGGGGTTAAGTTTTCGAAGAGGATCTTGCTGCGGGAGTTTTCGGGTTTGTCGAAGTTGACTTCACTGACTTTCAGTAGCGCGAAATAACGTTCGCCTTCTTTCGGGGGACGGATTTTACCAAAAATGGTATCACCGGTGCGCATGTTGAAGCGGCGAATTTGACTCGGTGAAACATAGATATCGTCTGGACCTGCCAGGTAAGAACCGTCTGCGCTACGAAGGAAACCAAAACCATCTTGCAGGATTTCTAGTACCCCGCCACCGAAAATATCTTCACCGCTTTTGGCGTGGGCTTTAAGGATTGCGAAAATAATGTCCTGTTTGCGGGCTCGGGCCATGTTCTCGATTTTCATATCCTGAGCCAGAATGACTAGGTCTGAAATCGACTTCTCTTTTAATTCTGATAAATTCATCGTGGTGGGTCTTGTATATTGCGAGACAAAGCTATTTTGGGACTAATAGCATAAAGTTGTTTGGATATTAATCGAAATAGCGAGGTGTGGTTAATGAGAAAGTTTCTGGTTATTAAAGTAGCACTATAGGAGCAGGGCGTCTAGAAATTTAGCGACCCTCGACACAATTACTTGACTAAGCTGTGTCGAGAATCACTTTCTATGACAAAAATGTCATAGGGATCGAAGCATTATAGTTGTGCGTCGATGAACTCTTTAAGTTGAGTCTTAGAAAGGGCGCCTACTTTAGTGTCGGCTAGCTCACCATTCTTGAATAGAAGCAGTGTTGGAATGCCACGTACGCCGTACTTAGCCGGAGAGGCGTTGTTTTGGTCTACGTTTAGCTTAGCGATAGTTACCTTACCGGCATATTCGTCTGCAACGTCATCCAGGATTGGGGCGATCATTTTACAAGGGCCGCACCATTCTGCCCAGAAATCAACGAGGACTGGCAGGTCTGATTTTAAAACGTCGTTTTCAAAGCTGTCGTCGCTTAGGGTAATAATTTTATCGCTCATGATGTTCTCCAGTTAGGGTGCCATTGCTGGTTTGTTAATGGCTTAACCTGTATATTGGGTCTGAAATTCGCTTTTCAAGAGTTATTCGCGGCTTTCAACGGTCTTTTTTTATTAGCCGTTATTTCAAACGATCGAGTTCCTTATTGCAACCCTAACTGGTATGCTTGCGCTATGAGCGAAACACATTTAACTAATCAAAAGTTTGCCGACTTTTCTCTGCATCCAGAGATACAACAGGCACTAGTCGAAAGCGGCTTTGAATATTGCACGCCTATCCAGGCATTATCATTACCGATTTTACTCGAACATAAAGATATCGCAGGCCAAGCGCAGACGGGTACAGGTAAAACCCTGGCTTTTCTGGTCGCCACCTTCAATCATCTGCTAACCACACCTATCCCCGACGGACGTCAACTCAATCAGCCCAGAGCCATAGTGATGGCACCGACCCGCGAACTGGCTATTCAGATCGCCAAGGACGGGGAGCTGCTGGCGAAACATACCGGCCTTAAGGTGGGTATTGTCTACGGCGGCGAGAGCTACGAAGTGCAGCGCAAGGTGTTGGACAAGGGCGTCGATATCCTGATCGGTACCACTGGTCGTATCATAGATTATGTGCGCCAGGGGGTGATCAACCTCAGCGCCATTCAGGCGGTGGTGTTGGACGAAGCCGACCGTATGTTCGATCTCGGTTTCATCAAAGATATCCGCTTCCTCTTCAGACGTATGCCAGACGCCAACGAGCGTTTGAACATGCTGTTCTCGGCGACTCTGTCGATGAAGGTGCAGGAGCTGGCCTACGATCACATGAATGATCCCGAGAAGGTCGAGATCGCGCCAAGCGAGAAGACATCTAAAAACATCACCGAAGAGATCTTCTATCCGTCGATGGAAGATAAGATGCGTCTGCTGCTAACCTTGATCGAAGAAGATTGGCCAGAGAAGGCGATCGTATTCTCTAACACTAAACACAGCTGTGAAAACCTCTGGGCTCACCTAGAGGGTGACGGTCACCGTGTTGGTTTGCTTACCGGTGATGTACCGCAGAAGAAACGTATCCGTATTCTCGAGCAGTTCACCGAGGGTCAGCTGGACATTTTGGTCGCCACAGACGTTGCGGCGCGCGGTCTGCATATTTCAGACGTGTCCCACGTCTATAACTATGATCTGCCCGATGACTGTGAAGACTATGTACACCGTATCGGCCGTACCGGTCGTGCGGGTCAGAAAGGGGTCTCTGTCAGTTTCGCTTGTGAAGAGTACGCCCTGAACCTGCCGGCTATCGAGCACTATATTCAACATAGTATTCCTGTGACTAACTACGACAGCGAAGCGCTGCTCGATGATATTCCGCCACCAGTGCGCATTCATCGTAAGCACTCGCCACGTCCTACAGGCCGTTCCGGTGGTAGTAAGCCACAGGGTGGTCGTCCGGGTGCACGTCCAAGACGCCACGATAGGACCCGTAGACACAGTTAATGAAGCACTCTGGCGTCAGTCCCTTGTATGCGGCCATTACCTTAGGCTCGAATAGTTTCAATATGCTGGTGGCGCAAACCCGCGCCGGCAAGCCGACCGTAGTGGCCAAGTATAAGCGCAAGGTACGCCTTGCCGAGGGGATAGGCGCAGATGGTGTGCTCTGCCCCGAGGTGTTCGACCGTGGCCTGGATTGTCTGCAGATGTTTTCACAGATGCTGGACCGCGAGGGGGTGAGTCGTGACAATATCGCCGTCATCGCCACGGCGACGCTGCGCAGTATCAGCAACGCAGACGCCTTCTGCAAGGCAGCCTTACCTATCCTGGTACAACCCATAGAGATCATCTCCGGCCTGCGAGAGGCTGAGCTTATCTATCAGGGCATGGTCGCTACCACTCAAGGTGAGGGGCGACGCCTGGTGATCGATATCGGCGGCGCAAGTACCGAGTTCATCATAGGCGATGGCAATAAGGTACTGCTTAAGACCAGTCTTCCCATGGGCTGTGTCACCTTCAAGGATAAGTTCTTCAACAGCTTCCCATTTCAACAACTGGATTTCGATGCGGCCCAGAGCCAGGTCGAGACCGCCCTGGGTGACCATCGCAGGCAGCTGACCGATTATGGCTGGCACTGTGTGGTTGGCGCCTCGGGGACTGTACAGTCCGTGGTGGAGCTGCTCAACGATCGCGGCGTCTCCGCGACCATTACCCCGGCAGTGCTAGCCGATCTCAGGGGCGAGGTGCTGGCACAGACAGATGTGAGCCTGCGAGACATTCGCGGCCTGCATAGCGAGCGCGCGCCCACCTTCGCCGCTGGCTTAGCCATACTATCTGCCCTGTTTAATCTGCTCGACATTCAATCCCTCAATCTCTCCGGCGGCGCCCTGAGAGAAGGCGTGCTGCATCAACTTGCCCAGCGAGTCTTGGCCGCCTAATTCTGCCTTTTATCGGCGATAGCCAACATTTAGATGGCACCCTTCAAGTTCGTAATTTCTTACCTCTTGCTAAGCAACATTTAAATTATCTAAATATTTTCAGATATTTATCTAATTTCTCTAGCCATCCTCTTCTCAGCATCTCTACATGAAGATCTTTTGTATATTGAAGATTGTATAAAATATGTCTTTTGTGTTATGTTTTTGTTGCGTTCAGGGGCCGTACCCATAAAACACCACATTCATCGCCCTGAATGTCAGCAAAATAATAAAGAGAAGGGAGATAAAACTTATGTCAGGAAGTAACGCTACTAGGCGTTTTGTCCCGAGGAAGACCTTGGCGGCAATCGCAGTCGGCTCGGCACTCATGTTGTCTGTGCCCGCCGCGATGGCGGCCGATGGTCTGGGCACAATTAAAGGGCACATTACGAGTTCTGTCGGCGCAGATGTTAATAACGCCAAGGTGATCATTCGCCACGAGAGCAAGGGTATAGTCAAAGAGACCACTACAGGTGCCAACGGCAGTTTTTCATTGAAAGGCCTGCCCATAGGTAATTACACCATCACTATCGTCAAAGATGGTTTCTACCAGGTGCAAGAGCAACATGTTGCCGTGACCGTGGGTAACGCCTTGACCTTCGATGTGGCGCTGGACGCCCAGAACAACGAAGTTGAGCGTATCGCGGTGACAGGCGCCCGCATCAGCCGTGTCGATACATCGAGCACCACTAATTCTCAGGTGATCTCTATCGAGGAGCTTAATCAGCTGCCGGTAGAGTTAGACTCCACCTCAATCGCATTGTTGAGCCCTGGTGCGGTCGCCGGTGATAACGGTTTCGGCGGTGTTGCCATCGCAGGTTCTTCGGTGGCCGAGAACGGCTACTATCTAAATGGCCTGAACATTACCGATCTACGTAAGGGGATGGGCGATATCGATCTGCCTTGGGAAGCGATCTCGCAGACCGAGGTACAGACTGGCGGCGTGTCGGCGGAATATGGTCGTTTCATCGGTGGTGTGGTCAACCTGGTGTCTAAGTCGGGTGACAATGAGTGGAAGTTCGGCGCCAAGGCCGAAGTAGCCCCGGATGCCCTGGCCGAACCTGTGCCGCGCATGAAAGATGACGGCAGCATAGAAACCGTATCCGATGCCTATTGGCAAGAAACCGAATATAACCTCTGGGCGTCTGGCGCCCTGATCGAAGACAAGCTCTTCTTCTACGGCCTGTGGAATCCCTATGGCGAGGAGTCGACCGCCTATGGCGAGACTACGCTGCGCGATAAAGAGTGGGATACCAACCGCTGGTTTACTAAGGTGGACTGGTTTATCCATGAGGATCACTCTCTCGGTGTGATGGCCTTCAGCAACGAAGGGGATTATGCCAGCACCCAGTATCGTCGCAATGACGACGGTAGTCGTGGCGACGCCATCGGCCTTACCGAAAGTACCTACGGCGGCATTGGCTGGAACGCCCAGTACACGGGTTATTTGACCGACGACATTACCCTGTCGGCCATGTATGGTGAGATCACTCAATCGACCAAGGACAACTCGGGCACTCTAGATCAATCCACCTATGAAGACTACCGCTCGGGCAGCTATCAGCGTCTGGGTGACTGGGTCGGCTATGGTTCGTCTGAAACAGAAGATAAGCGTATCACCTACCGTATCGATCTGGACTGGGTGATCGGCGACCATACCCTACGCGCCGGTTATGACTATGAGCGTCTCGAGATCGCCGACTTCTACACCCCGCACGGTGATGGCTGGTATGAGTATTACACCGCCGGTGCCGACAACGCCTATGGCCTGGCCGAAGGCACAGAGTATGCGGATCTGCGTATCTGGGGTAAGGCGAGTGAGACAGAAAACGTGCACACCGCCCTGTATGTGTCCGACACCTGGATGGTGACAGATACGGTAACTGTAAACGCCGGCGTGCGTTACAGCGAGTTCAGCAACACGACCGGCTCTGGCGACAAGTACGTCGACCTCGACGGTCAGTTTGCACCGCGTCTGGGCGTGACCTGGGATGTGATTGGTGACGGTTCGAGCAAGGTTTACGCCTCTTATGGCCGTTACTTCCAGCCGGTATCGCCTAACACCAACCTGCGCATGGCCTCTGCCGCCTACGATTCGCACATCGTCAGCCATCTTAATGGCGTGAACGCCGACGGCTCGCCTATCCTGGGTGATGAGATCTCTCGCCGCGTGGTGGCCGACGGTACAGTGCCCGATGCCGACCAGCTGTTTAACAACAAGGCCGGTTCCATGTATTCGGACGAGTTTGCCCTGGGCTTCCAGCAGCAGCTTAACGATGACTGGGCCGTGGGCATTCGCGGTGTCTATCGTGACCTGAAGCAGTCGATTGAAGACGTCTCCTTCAACTACGGGATGAACCAGTGGATCAAGGAAAACTATGATTCCTCCTGGTATGCCGGTAATGGCGAGACCAGCGCCGAAGACTACTTCGTCGGTGGTTGGTTCCCGACGCTGACCAACCCTGGCATAGGCACAGAGATTAACTATGATGTCGACGGCGATGGCGTGAAAGAAACCGTAAACGTGACCGCAGATCAGATGGGCTTCCCTAAGGCGACTCGTACCTATAAGGCTGTTGAGCTGAGCTTTAGCGGTAACGTGACCGAAGACTTTACCCTCAACGGTTCATACACCTGGTCTAAGAGTGAAGGTAACACCGAGGGTCTGGTTCGCTCGGACAACGAGCAGGCCGATCCGGGTTGGACCACCTCGTTCGACTATCCTGAGCTGATGGACAACGGCGAGGGCTACCTGCCTAACGACAGACGCCATAACTTTAAGCTCTATGGTGTGTATCACATCACGGATGATTTGAGTGTCGGTTTCAACTCTTACCTGCAATCGGGCCGTCCGATCAATGCCTTCGGCTTGCATCCGGCGGATCAGGGTTACTGTGTGAAGGCGATCGCCATCGACGGTACCTGTTATGGTCGTGACTGGTACGGCGCTTCCTCTTTCTACGCCAATGGCGAGGCAGCACCGCGTGGCAGCATGGGACGCACAGACTGGGTCTACAACATAGATCTTAACCTGTCCTACACCATGGACTTCGACACGGCGGGACGCCTGAACTTCAAGTTGAACGTCTACAACCTGTTTAACTTCGACGGCATCACAGGTGTGGATGAGCAGTATGAGCTAGACAGTGGCGATAAGAACATCCGCTACGGCTATGCCGACAGCTTCCAGACGCCAAGATATGTACGTGCGTCGGTACGCTACGACTTTTAATCTTTAGTCAGATCAAAAAAGGCCGCAATTGCGGCCTTTTTTATTACTGTTCGTTTAGTCGAGGATCTTCGCCAGATCCACCTCGAGTGAGGTTTCTGGACGCTCGACGATACGACCGATCTCCTTGCCATCCTGCTTCACGATGAAGGTTGGGATGCGGGTAAAGTCATACTTGGCGGCCAGTCCCTCTGGGTCGAGTTTCTTACGATCCACCCCTATGTAGGTCACCTTGATGTTCGGGTTGTTGGCCGCTTCCATGATGCGGATGAAGCGCGGCGTCTCACGGTGACAATCTGGGCACCAGGTACCTATGATGACGACAATCTCGGTCGGTGTCTGCAGCTTCTTGATTGGCTCGATGGCGGCCTCGTCGACCTGGTAGCTCTTATAGCCTTGGGTGAAATCATCAAGCTCTGTGACTAAGGTTTGGGCTTGTACTTCGCCGGTCAGTATCACTTCCTGTTTCTCCTCACTGCAAGTGGCGATAAAGCCTTCCTGCTTTTCATCGAATGCACAGCCATTATTTGCCAGTGCCTGAGTGCTAAAGAACAGCGCTGTGGTGGCAAGTAATGCTTTAATATTATTGGTCATAAATAGTACCTCAGGCCCGTAGACAAAAACCAGAATTGAGAATTCATTTCATTCTGATGCTATTCAATCATCTAAGTTGCACCGAGAGTAGCGCGAATGCGGCGAGCTGTTAACTGGATCACGCCATGGTCGATAGCTTAGCGCAGGGCTTCACACATTTGTCGCTAAATTGCAGAAATTTTCTGCGCTTGGCAACAAGGTGTTAACCCTGCGAGCCACCTACAGTAAGTTAGGCGGTGACCAGCTTGGCCAGATCGGCCGGGCGATAGTAGACAGACTTGAGTACCTTGCCCTGACGCACCACCTTACCGGCCATCTCCACATCCTTGGCGCACTTGGCGATGATGAAGTCGCCCTTGCGGCTGCCGACGATCTCCACGCCCTGCTTGGCATAGTGGGCTATGGTCTCTTCCAGTTCCTGCTCGTTACGGCACACCTTACTCATGTTGCTCGAATGCACCTCGTCCCAGCAGCGGACGAAGTCGATGTCGCGGTTCTTGGCGACATGCAGCAGTAGATCGATCACATAGCTGATCTCCAAGCGGTCACTCATCTGCGTGGCGCCGAGATGCACCAGGCGGCCCATGAGTACATAGACAGAATCGACAATAGCATCGGCCTGCTCGACGCGGCTATCGGCCTCGGCCAGCTCGGTCAACTCCTCGATGGCGAGCGAGGTGTGCAGGGTATCGGCCTGCTCATCCAGGCTGGTCTCATCTTCGATAGGCAGATCGAAGGTGGAGCGGAACTGGTGGATGTCACGGTAGAGGTGGTCGTAAAGGGGCTGATCGAGTGCGGTCAGTTTCATCTGTGAGCCTTATGGGTCTTGAATGTCTATATGCGTGGCGGCAATTTTAATTTAACCGGTCGCTAATTGAAAGTTAGCTCCCTTGTATCGGCTGGGTTAAAGGCATACGACCGCGAGAATAGGGGATTACCTGCAATCTGGGTGACTTTTTTCCTGTGGCGCAAGCCAGGGATATATGTGGATATCCTGCATAACCAGTCTCTAAAGGCCGCTCTTGGTGAATTTGTACGCTTTATGGGACATAAGCGCTATGGTCTCATGGCGTCGATATGCCCGCCCGGTCTGGACTGGATTGTTAAAAATGTGTAACTATGTTTGACCCGTCTGGCGATGAAACGGCCCATTCATAGTTCAAATGACTGGTTTGATCGCCGGGGAGAAGAATAGGAAACCCCATAATTATAATAAGGATTACCCATGACCTCTCATCAGCAGTCGCCAGAACAGCCTGGCAGAGATTCGAGTCCCGCGTCCGCTAAACGCCACAAGCAGCCGACGCTATTAGATGCCCTGATCCCCATTATCGCCCTGGTCTGTATGTTAACGGCCTCTGTGTATCTCTTCTCGTCCGACAGCTCCTATGGCGCCAACCAGATCGCCCTGATCATGGCGGCCTGTATCACTCTGGTTATCGGGGTGAAGAACGGCTATAGCTGGAAGGAGATGGAGGCGGGTATCGTCAAGAGTGTCTCGCTGGCCACAGGCGCCCTGTTGATCCTGTTTTCGGTCGGTTCCCTGATCGGCACCTGGATCTTGGCCGGTACCGTGCCCACCATGATCTTCTATGGTATGAAGATCTTAAACCCAGATTATTTCTATGCCGCCTCCTGCCTACTGTGCGCCGTGGTGGCCCTGAGTATTGGTAGCTCCTGGACGGTCGCCGGCACCTTAGGCATCGCGCTAATCGGTGTCGCCGGTGCCATGGGGCTCAGCGTCGAGATCACCGCCGGTGCCATCATCAGCGGCGCCTACTTTGGTGACAAGATGTCGCCCATGTCCGACACCACTAACCTGGCGCCCGCGGTCGCCGGTAGCGAGCTGTTTGGCCATATTCGCCACATGGTCTGGACCACGACTCCGAGCATATTACTTGCCCTGATAGGCTTCCTGTTTATCGGCCTTAACAGCGATAGCAGCGGCGTGGCGACGGATCTAGCCGCGACCATGGCACGCATCGAGACCCAGTATCATCCCGGCCTGCATCTGCTACTGCCCCTGCTGGTGGTGTTAGTGCTGGCCTACAAGAAGTTACCCGCCTTCCCGACCGTGATTCTGGGTACCTTGGCCGGCGCCATCTGCGCGGCACTGTTTCAGTTCGACGGGGTGATCAAGTTCGTCAACGACGACAGCCTGCCGACAATGGTCGCCTTGGTGAAGGGGATCTGGGTCGCCATGTTTGATGGCTACACTGCTAACACGGGTGATAAGACGCTCGACAGCCTGCTGAGTCGCGGCGGCATGAGCAGCATGGTCAATACCGTCTGGTTGATCCTCTGCGCCATGGCCTTCGGCGGTGTGATGGAAAAGACAGGTCTGCTACAGCGTCTGCTGCAAGGCGTGCTGCGCCTGGTGAAATCCAGCGGTAGCCTGATCATCACTACCCTGGCGAGCTGCATCGGCGCCAACTTGATCACAGGCGATCAGTTTATTGCCATCTTGCTGCCGGGTCGTATGCTCAAGGTCGAGTATGAAAAGCATGGTCTGGCGCCGGTTAACCTGAGCCGCGCTCTGGAAGATTCAGCAACCATCACCAGCCCATTAGTGCCCTGGAACACCTGCGGCGCCTACATGGCCAGCACCTTAGGCGTGGCGACCATTGCCTATCTGCCTTTCGCCTTCTTTAACCTCATCTGTCCTTTCGTCAGCGCGGCCTATGCCTACTATGACATCAAGATCGAGCGGCTCGATGAGAGTGAAGCCGTGGAGGCTGTGGCTTAGGTTTTCCGCCTGAGCCGCCTGGCTTAGTATTGGAAGCGTAAAAAAATCCGCCCGGCGAAATCACTGGCGTCGTGCCGGGCGGGAGCAATAAAGTGATGGTGGGTGGCGCCTAAGGGCGCCATTGCTTAATGAAGATGTTGTGCTTTGTTCGGCTTGGCATATTTGGCGGTAAGTTGTTCCAGATAGGGCTGTACCGCCTTATCGCCCCAGTCTAGATAACCTCTTAAAAATCCGATTAAATTCCCCTCGCCGTCGAAGGCGTAGGTGGCGGGCACTATGTTCGCCGGCAGCATCTTTTCCACTTGCCGTTGAGGATCGATCAGCGTGGGGTATCCCGCCAACTGGTGGCGAGCCAGAAAGGCGCCCACCTCATCATGGGCCTCGTCGATGGACAGGGGCAAGACTACAAGATCTTTGTCGAGATTGTCCCGTCTTATCTTATCCATCATGGGGATCTCCTTGATGCAAGGGGCGCACCAGGTGGCCCACAGATTGATTAAGACCAGCTTGCCCCGGTAGTCGCTTAGCCTGACCTGCTGGCCGCTGAGATTCTCGAAGGTCGCCTCATCGACCTTCCGGGCGCTGGTCATCTCCACGAAGCGCGACATGATCATCGGCTTAGGCAGGTTCTCTCCCGTGTCATACACCTTGGCGCTCGGCATCACGGCCAGGGCGTTGCTCGTCGGTGTCATTAAAGTTAGCGCGGACAGGGCGAGGCTTAGCAGGGCAAGTCGTGGTTTTCTCATGATCTATCTTCCTGAGAGGTGTTAAAGGATGCGGCGCCAGCTATCTGCCTGAAATACCAGAATATCGCTAGAGCCAGCAGGCACAGCGGCGCGAAGAACAGCAGGGCGGTGCCGGCACTTAGGGTGGGCATATAGCGGATACGCTCGCCGTAGCGGACCACCATGAAGTCGACTATCTCATCGCTCGTCTTGCCCTGTTGCAGCTGCAGATAGATCTCCGCCTTGAGCTCGTTGGCGATCGGGCTCTGGGAGTCCTGCAGGCTCTGATTGGTGGACATGGGGCAGCGCAGGCCAGAGGCGATCGCTATCGCCTGATGCTTAAGTTGAGCGGGCGTGCGCCATTGAGGGCTTCCATCTGTTTCTGCTAGCACCTGGGCTTGTGCTCGAGTCGGTCCAAGGAAACAGGCGAGTGCGAGCAAGAGTAATATCCAATATCCTTTCATCTTCAGGCTCCTTTCACCGCCAGTTGCGCCGAGGGCGCCCGAGACAGTTGGCGCACCTTGCGTGGCAGCAGCAGGCTCAGGCCGGCAAACATCATGATGAGGCTGCCTATCCAGATCCAGCCAATCAGGGGTTTGTAGCTGATGCGGATCAGAAACTCCTCCTCGCTCAGCCTATTGCCCATGGAGATATAGAGATCGGCAAACAGGCTGCGATGGATCCCGGCGGCGGAGATCTGCATCGCGTTGCTGTTAAAGGTCTGACGCTGGGGATAGAGATAGGCAAGATGCTGCTCGCGTCTGTCTCTCACCTCTATCTTGGCCTGAAGCGCACTGTAGCTGGTGTGGGAAACGGTTTCGGTCGCCCGGTAGATAAAGGTATAGCCCGCCACCTCCTTGCCTTGGCCCGGCCCCATTCTGAGTAGCTCCTCCTGTTGAAAATAGCTGGAGCAGGTGGCCCCAAGTATGCTCAGGGCCACAGCCAGGTGAGCAAAGCACATGGCGTAGTAGCGCCTGTTATTCCCAGGGCCTGTGAACGTCGCCAGGCGTTTATGCAGATAGAGCCCAGTACAGCCAAGCAGCCAGAGGCAGGCGAAGCTGCCAAGCAGGAAGTGGGCAGCAAACTCTGTCAGCAGCAGAGTATTGAGAGCGAGGCTGATAAACAGGCAGATAGCTGCCAGCGCCGTTAACTGTCTTAGCATGCTAGGGTTTGATACTTGCCAGCGCATCAAAGGCGCGGCGCCCATGACCAGACAGATAAGCCAGGTCAGCGGGATGAAGAGGCTATTAAAGTAGGGGGCGCCTACCGAGATGTTCTGACCGCTTGCTACCTCATAGAGCAATGGATAGCAGCTGCCCAGCAAGATGGAGATGGCGGCGACCAGCAATAAGAGGTTGCCCAGCTGCATCAGACTTTCCCGGCTCAGCATATTGCCATCTATCTGTCTGTGCAGCCTGGGGAGGCGGTGCAGTAGCAGGGTAAAGCCGCAGATAGAGACCAGGGCAAATAGGGTCAACATGGCGCCACCGCGCAGGGGATCGGCGGCGAAGGCGTGAACCGACTGCACCACGCCAGAGCGCACCAGGAAGGTGCCCAGCAGGCAGAGACTGAAGCCTAAGATTGCCAGAAACAGGCTAGTGCCATGAAACCTGTCTCGACGCTCGCCCAAGATTAATGAGTGCATCAGAGCCGTGGCAACCAGCCAGGGAATAAAGGAGGCATTTTCCACCGGGTCCCAGAACCACCATCCGCCCCAGCCCAGCTCGTTGTAGGCCCACCAGGAGCCGAAGGCGTTGCCGCCGGTCAACATGGCCCAGGCCAGTATCGCCCAGGGGCGCATCAAGCGGCAGTGCTGTTTCAGCGGCTGACTGTTATCCAGCAGGGCGGCGATGGCGGCGGCGAAACAGACCGCCAGTCCCACATAGCCGATAAAGAGTAGCGGCGGATGCAGAATCAAGCCTATGTCCTGCAGTATGGGGTTGAGATCCCGCCCCTCCACCGGGATGCCGGGTAGGAGCCTGGCGAAGGGATTCGATCCTATGAGTAAGAAGGCGATTAATCCGGCCTGGATGGCGCCCAGTACGCCGTGGAGGTAGTGAAAAAATGGGGCTTTGCCGTGATTTAGGCTAATCACACTGCTCCAGATCCCCATGACGGCGACCCAGAACAGCATAGAGCCTTCGTGCCCCCCCCAGACGGCAGCTAGCTTATAGAGGCTGGCCAGCTGGGTGTTGGAGTTGTTGGCCACATAGGCCACGGAAAAATCGTTGCTGAGAAACAGATAGGCCAGGATAAACAGGCTTGTCATCTGGGCCAGACTATTAAGGCGAATAAAGAGGGGCTGGTAAGGCTTAAGCCTGAGTTTGACCCCGCAGGCAGGCATGACAGGGCTCATGGCCGTGAGTAAACATAGGGTCAAGGAGATAATAAGAAGTAGTAAGCCAATTTCCGCTGTCATGGTCTCGCCTTCAGCCAAGGGGACCAAGCTACTCATCTATTTGCTGGTGATGGATAAGCCTGGTCTGTCTCTGTTTTGGCCTCACCTTAGGCGAATTCCCAAGCGTATTCTGTGAGCTATCGCAGGGTCTTTTTTAGCTGTTTTCCCGCTCAATATTTTTCATAACTCAAAAAGCCGCTTGAGCTTTTTTGAGATCTAAAAATGCCGCTTTTAAAACTAAAAAATCACACATAGATACAACGTAAGATTTTGTTTAAATTGATTTTATATCTGTTCACAACTCACGAAAAATTCCGTGTGCGCCAGCTCAACTTTTTTCTTCTTTGTCTGTGAAAAATACTGAAATTGCTCAGTTGTATAAGTCGTTCGGTTAACGATTAGGTTTATTCCAATTAATTCCCGCCAGCGAAAAGGATGAGCTGATTTGGAATTAAACATAAACAGATAAAACTAAAAATATTTAGGAGTGAATGATGAGACGATGGAAACACAAGGTAGCCTTAAGTGCGCTATTTTGTTTCGGTGCCATTGCCAATGTGAATGCCGCTGGTGGTAAATACAACAGCGTGCCCGAGATGGGCAAGACCGCCAAAGAGGCGATAGCAAACTATCAGGGCACGGAACAGGTTAATGGTGTTAAAACCCTGCAAGACTATATTGTTCAAGAAGCCGAGCTGTTTGATTTCCTGTTTGAAAACCACCCTATGTTCAAATATCAGGAAGCGGGCAATCTGGTCGGCGACTATCACATCAGTGACCGGGGCGAGGAGTATCTGGACACCGGCCACAGCCCCGAATACAGCAAGAAGGCGGGTAAACCCAGAGCGGTACAGTACCGCCTTGGCGCCAAGTCGATTCTGGATTATCCCAACAACTTCGTCGGCCCAGAAAAGTGCGCCGAGTGTCACGCGACTCAATATGAGAAGTGGAGCCGTTCACGCCACGCCAAGACGATCCGTTTCCCCGGGGATCATCCCGAGGTGGATAACGATCTCAACAAGACAATGTACGGCACTAAGGACACCTCTATTCTACCCGACGGCATCACGCCGGATGTGATCTATGCGACCGTGGGTACACCCAGAACCAAGTATGGTTTCATCGATGCCTGGTTAGTACGCGGTTCATACCATATCGAGGGTGGTTTGCTTAAGGATGGCACGGGCAAGATGGTGGCCGGTGCCAACCAGTTTTCACGTGGCTGGGCCGAGTGGCTGACTCCCGATATGGCCAAGAAGATCAATGCCGTGATCCCTGAGTTCCCAACGACCCTGGAAGCCTATGGTGGTTCAGGCTCTCACCAGTGGGGCATGAGCTCCTATGGCGCCAAGTATCGTAAAGAGATGCTGTTCCAACCCGCCAGCTCCTACTGTGAGGTATGTCATACCTTCAAGTTCGACTTTAAGACCAAGCAGGAATACTTCGACGCCCTGGGCGATCCGAAGAAACTGCAGGAACACACCATAAGTAAAGGGATCGCCTGTGAAGAGTGTCACGGCGCTGGCGGCCACTTAGATGGTGGTACCGGCGGCATGCAGTCTAACTGCGAACGCTGTCACCAACGCTTTCAGTACGACCCTGCTATGGCCGAAACCCCTGCTGCTCAGGAAAAACCAGAGCTGGCCTTCGGCGTGAAGATGAAGTCGCTCTGTCCTTCTTGTGGTACCGAGGGCTCGCAGATGTATGGCTCGGCGCACTACGAGAAAGGGATGCGTTGTACCACCTGTCACGATCCTCACGAGGTTACAGACGGTACCTGGATGTCAGGCATCACTAAGCCTAAGTTGAAGACAGACTGTAAAGACTGCCACGAGGCGCAGACTGTGATTGCCAGCAACACAGACACCCACGCCAACCAGACCTGTCAGAGTTGTCACATGCCTAACATGGGCAGCTGTGAAAACTTCAAGGCGATGCAGTTCCCCGATCAGGCTGGCTTCGATGCGGTGCGTAAGTCGCACATGTGGAAGATCGATGTCGACCCTGAGCGTAAGACACTCAACCCGCCAGAAGGTCAGCCAAGGATCCAAGGACCTAAGGGTGCCAAGGGCTGGACCGTGGCCAAGAACGAAGAGGGTCGTACCTATCTGGACCTCATGTGGTCTTGTGCCCGCACCTCTATCTCAGATCACGACGTAGTGGAAAACAAGGGTTGTCATAGCCAGTTCCAGTCTGAACTCGAGACTGGCCTGCACTACAAGGATCAGCTGGAGATCTACGGTGAAGTGATGAAGTGGCAGAAGCCTATTAAAGAGGTCTTCGGTCAGGTTGAGCAGGCGCTGGTGCGTATCGATCAGCTGCTCGAGGTCACTAAGTTGTCTACCGAAGACAAGACTCAGGTGCTGATGCTGGCCGAGAAGGCCCAGGCCACAGTGGATCTGATCAAGCAAGACGGCTCTTGGGGTGTCCATGGCTTCCGTTACAGCCAGAAACGTCTCGATGCTGCCCTCACCTATGTGACTCAGGCGCAGAAGATCTTAGACGGCAGCGGCTATTCGGCCAAGGCCAACTAAGTCTCTGACATCTTGAGATATCTAGGTCAATCACTAACCACCCGGCGCCTTTCCGGCGCCGGGTATTAGAGGAGAGAGAAGATGAAATCCAAACTAGGGCTATCACTGGCTCTGCTGCTAGGGTTAACCCCGCTGTGCAGCTTGGCGGGCGGCGGCGCCGAGATGGCACCGGCGCACAGATACGAGCATAGCCTGCATACCATCAGTCTAGCCGAGGCCGAGGCCCTGCTGGCTCAGAAAGATGTCTACTTCTTCGACGTCAACACCCTGGAGCTGTGGGCCGAGGGTTATATCCCTGGAGCCGTCTACTTCAATGTCGATAACTGGAAAACCCTGCTGCCCGAGGATAAGGCGGCGCGCATGGTGTTTTATTGTGCCAATCGCCTCTGCAATGCCAGCGAGATCGCGGCTCATCAGGTGATGAAGCTGGGCTACACCAATGTGATGCAGATGCACGATGGCATCTATGGCTGGCGCCTGTCGGGTAGAAGTATTGAAAAACCATAATAAACAGAATTTTGCCTAAGACTTTGAATATTAGGCATTTTGAATGATAGATCTTTTGAGCAATAGATGATTGAGAGTGTGAATATGAAAGCGAACCTACTGAAATCTTGTCGTGTCACCACCTTAGCCCTGGCCTGCACCTGGTCATTCTTTGCCACGGCAAGCGAGTCGCCCCAGGAGGTCGAAGATGCCTCCTATGCATTGGGGGCCTCTGTCGGTCATTACATCTCGGGCAAGATCTATAACCAGGTCGACCTGGGCGCTCAGGTCAAGGTCGATACCGTGATCCAGGGGGTGATCGACGCCCTCAAGGGTGAGGGCAAGATGTCCAACGAAGAGATACTGACTCATCTCAACGCCCGCGCCGAGTGGCTCAACAACGCCAAGGCCGCCAAGCTTGAAGCCTTAGCCAGCAAGCATCAGGCCGAGGGCCAGGCCTACCTAGCGGCCAACCAGGCCAAACCTGGGGTCAAGGTGACCGAGTCAGGTCTGCAATATGAGGTGATCAAACAGGGCGACGGCCCTAAGCCGGTCGAGTCCGATGTGGTCACTGTGCACTACGTGGGTAAGCTGCTGGACGGCACCGAATTTGATAACTCTTATGAGCGCGACGAGCCCAACCGTTTCGCCCTGCTGTCGGTGATCGACGGCTGGAAAGAGGGGATCGCCCTGATGAATGTGGGTTCTACCTACCGCCTGACCATTCCTGCCGAGCTGGCCTATGGCAAGGAGGTCGTCGGCGTGATCCCGCCTGGCTCGACCCTGATCTTCGATGTCGAGCTGCTCAAGATGGAGGCGCCCGGCGAGAACGCCCACGGCATGGGCCTCAGCGGTATGGGCATGGGCGGCATGATGGGCATGGGCCACTAGTTTAGGTTATCGGCAGTAGGTGCTTGTTATGAATAGTTTAGTGTTCGTCATGGCGGTAACCCTGGTCTGTTTTATTGCGCCCATCTGGCGCCACTATTTCATCCAAGAGGCTAACGCCCTGGCTGGCGATGCGACCATCCCTGCTAGGAAGCAGACCCTGACACCTATTGTGGTGACAGGCATGCTACTGCTGATACCACTTATCCTCTATGGCCTGCTGGGCCGCTTCAACGACTGGCAGACTGGCCAGATCGACGAGAACATCGATTATTTGATCGCCGCCGACATCAACAAGAATGCGCGCATCTTGGATGACACACCCTTAGACAGGCTGGCCTTGCTCAACCTGGCCAATGCCTACGCCGAAGGGGGACGCTACGGCGAGGCGGTAGAGACCTTAGACAAATTACTGGCAATAGCGCCCGACGCCGAGCTGTATGGCATGAAGGCGGCGGCGCTCTATTACCGTGATAACCGCGCCATGAGCCTGGAGGTCTCCCTCGTGATATCTCAGGCGCTGGCGCTCGACCCCGAGGAAGTGCAGTCACTACTGCTGATGGCGACCCACGCTTATCTGAATAGGGATTTTCAGCAAGCGATCGTCTATTGGCGGCAGTTACTGGACAGCGATAACCCCAACATAAACCGAGCATCGATTAACAGTGCGATTGTCAACGCTGAGCAGAAGATGGCTAACCGTACCGTGACTGCATCTGAGTAAAAGTCACCAAAATGAAAGATTCAATGAGGTCGGCATCCGTGCCGACGGATGGAGGATGCTGTGAGTGAAAATATAGAGAGACGGAGGTTCCTGAAATGCTTAGGAGCCGGCTCTTTGATGTTGGCGCCCTTGGGGTGCAGCGTTAAGGAGCAGACAGCGCAAGACGCTGCACCGCACTATGTGATGGTGTTCGATCAAAACAAATGTGTGGGGTGTGGCGGCTGTAAGGAGGCCTGTAACAAGGCCAATAATCTGCCCGAGGGACGTTCGCGGGTGTTACTGGAGCAGCAGTCATCTGCCGTTGCCGGGCAGGCTTGCCCGCACTGCGGCAAGACAGACTGTGACTGTCAGCGTAAGTATGTGCGGGTCTCCTGTCAGCAATGTCAGAACGCCCCTTGTGTGTCTGTGTGTCCTACGGGCGCGGCCCATAGGGATCCCAAGACGGGCATAGTCACCATGGACGCCAGCAAGTGCGCCGGCTGTAAATACTGTATCGCCGCCTGTCCCTACAACGCCCGCTATATCAACAGCGAGACGGATGTGGCTGACAACTGCGACTTCTGTCTGCAGAGCAAGTTAGCCAAGGGAGAACTGCCCGCCTGCGTGCAGGAGTGTCGTTACGATGCCCTGATCTTTGGCGACGCCAACGACCCCAACTCCTATGTGAGTCGCCTGCTGGCGGTTAAGGATTCGGTACGGGTCAAGGCCCACTTGGGCACGGAGCCGAGCCTACGTTACATACCTATCGTTAAGTTGGGGGTATAGAGATGGACGGAACACTCGAATTTACCATGGGCCTCTCGGAAGGGGTCGCCTGGCCTTGGCCCATCGCCGTTTACCTGTTCTTCGCCGGTATCTCGGGCGGTGCGCTGTCGGTCGCCCTGTTTATCCGCTTTTATAAGCAGCAGAGCGCCAATACTCCCTTCCTCAAGGCATCGGCGCTGATCGCCTTCGTCACCATCGCCTTGGGCATGCTCTGCCTGGTACTGGACCTGACCAATCCGCTGTTCTTCTGGCGCATCTTGGTCTACTACAATCTCAACTCCGTGATGTCGGTCGGGGTGATCGCCCTGTCTGCCTATATTCCGCTGGTGGCCTTGATCGCCCTGTTTGCGCTTGAGGAGGATATACGTCGTCTGCCTATGCTGGCGCCGCTGCTACCCTTGATCGACAAGCTCAGACCCTGGCGTCGTAGCTGCGAGGCCTTGGTGTTGGTGCTGGCGCTGGCGGTATGTGCCTATACGGGCTTCTTGATCTCGGCGCTCATCCGCTTCCCCATCATCAACACCTCTGTGTTGCCTGCCCTGTTTGTGGCCTCTGGCCTGTCGGCCGGCGCCGCGGCGGCCAAGATGCTGGCGGTGGGGCTGTTTAAGGAAGACAGACACAGCAGCGACATGCAGATTCTGCACGGCGCCGAGTGGCCGATCATGTTTGCCGAAGCCCTGTTCCTCTTCATGATCATCATGTCGTTGGTGACAGGTAACGCCGGTGCCCAGAGCGCCTTCGAGGCCTTCCATACCGGCAGTTGGTCCATGGTGTTCTGGCTGGGTGTCGTGGGGGTGGGATTCGGCGGCCCCTTGCTGCTGAACTTCGCCACCGGCGAGCGCTTTAGCCATTCCTCTCAGGCCTTCTACCTCTCTGGCCTGTGCGCCGTGAGCGGCATGATGTGCCTGCGGATGTTTATCCTCTATGCCGGTCAGAACTTTGCTATCTGACCATCTTGCTCAGCCCCTGGGTGACAGGGGCTGATTTCCAGCTTAGGAGTCATAATGAGAGCCTTTATCTTCATCTTTATCAGCGCCTTGTTTATCTCGGGTTGTGGCGCCGCCGAGAGCGATACCCATAACCACGACGGCTTAGTGATAGGCAACCACGAGCGCTGCCACATGTGCGGCATGATGGTGAAGCAATACCCAGGCCCTAAGGGCAGCCTGGATCTCAAGGATAACGAGATGCAGCCCAAGTTCTGCTCGACCCGGGATATGTTTATGTTTGCCCTGCAGCCCGAGAATCGCCGTCAGGTCGAGGTGCTATGGGTGCACGATATGGCGGCGACCGATTGGCAGCATCCGGAGGATGAGCATTTTATCGATGCCACCAAAGCCTGGTATGTCTATGGCTCAAATCGCAAGGCGGTGATGGGCGTTGCCTTGGCGCCTTTCTCTACTCTGGCTGCGGCCGAAGCCTTCGCCCAGCAGTATGGCGGTGCGGTATTCGAATATGACGAGATCACCCTTGAGCTGCTGTCGGCAAAATAGGCTGTGCCTGTCGCTCGTGCAATCGCTCGTGCAGTCGCTCAGAAAGTCGCTAAGGCCGTCATTTAGCCTTTGGCGACGACTAAGGCAGTGCCTGGTGCTGACCTTGAGTCTAGGCCTCTGCTTAGTGCCTCATTTGGCCCAGGGGGCCGATCAGTCTCAGATCATAGAGGTGGGCGATAGCGAGTCGTTGCGCACGGCGCTGGCATCTGCACCAAATGACGCCGAGATACGAGTGCTGCCTGGGCGATATCTTGGGCGCTTCGAGATCAATCAACCGCTGACCCTGCGAGGCGAGCCAGGCGCCGTCTTAGATGCCAAAGGCGCAGGCTCGGCGCTGGTAGTCAGCGCGTCCGACGTGACCCTTACCCGGCTGACGATACGCAACTGGGGGCGGGATCTCTACGAGAAAGATGCCGCCATTCGTCTGCTGCCTGGCGCCAACGAGGTAACCATTGTCGCCAATGAGCTCAGTGGTCCTGGCTTTGGGATCTACGCCAGCGAGGTGAGCGACCTTAAGCTAAAGGACAATCAGATTGAGGGGGAGGCCGAGGCCTTCTTGCTGGATCGCGGTGATGGCATTCATCTGCTGAAGGTGAACTATCCCCATGTCAGCGGCAATCGCATCAAAACGGTGCGCGATGGCATCTACCTGGAGTCTGGCGTCGGTAGCCGTGTCTATGGCAATCATCTCTCTGAGCTGCAGTACGGCCTGCACTATATGTATACCAAGCAGGATGAGGCCATGGATAACCTGGCCTGCCGGGTCAGTGGCGGCTATGCCCTGATGAACTCAGAGGGAATACGCTTGGTGTTTAATCGCGTGCGCGAGGCCAAAGAGTTTGGCGTGCTGCTTAATCTTACCCATGACGCCGAGATCCAGGCCAATCAGATCGAGGCCACCCAGATGCCCAATAGCGTCGCCGGGGATCTCTTTAGCGAGGGCAAGGGGATGTTTGTCTACGGCGCCAAGCGCAATCAGATCAGCGGTAACTATATCGCTGGTAATCAGATCGGCATCGCCATGGCGCTCGGCGGCGAGGACAACCTTGTCTATCAAAACCAGTTTCTGGCCAATGCCACTCAGGTGCGTTACGTGGGAGAGACGCGAGTGGAGTGGAGTCTTCAGGGGCGGGGAAATTATTGGAGCGATTATCGGGGCTGGGATCTCGATGGCGATGGTATCGGTGATGGTCAACATCTGCCCAATGACAGTTTAGATCGCCTGTTTTGGCTGTACCCGGAGGCGAAGTTCTTGATGGAGAGTCCCCTAGTGAAATTATTGAAGTGGCTGGATAACCAGCTGCAAGGCGAACATTCGGTCGGCGTGGTCGACAGTCATCCCGTGATGGCGCCGCCACCTCATCTTGGCCCCGCCGCCTGGGAGGCATTATGAGTCAGATGGCGGTGAGCTTTAAGCAGGTGAGCCACTATTTCGATGAGCTGCGCGCCTTGAACGATCTCAGCTTCTCTCTGCCCGGGGGCAAGTTGATGGCGCTGCTGGGCCATAACGGCGCGGGTAAGTCGACACTTATAAAGATGATCTTAGGCCTGCTGCATCCCAGCCAGGGGGAGGTGAGTGTGCTGGGGCAGACCCAGAGTCAGACATCGAAGGTCGCCTCGACAGACATCGGCTACCTGCCGGAAAATATCAGCTTCTACGATAAGTTGACCGGCCATGAGGTACTGAGTTACTTCGCCGCGCTTAAAGGGGTCTCTAGCCGCTCAGTCACGTCATTGTTGGAAGAGTTTGGTTTGGGTTATGCCCAGCACAAGGCGGTTAAGGGCTACTCCAAGGGGATGAAACAGCGCCTTGGGTTTGCCCAGGCAATACTGGCGCAGCCCAGACTGCTCTTGCTGGATGAGCCGACCGTGGGGCTGGATCCCCAGGCGTCTCAGTTTATCTATCACAAGCTTAAGCAGCTGACCGCCCAGGGCTGCACGGCCATCGTCTGCACCCACGAGTTACAGCTGGTGGAACCGCAGCTGGACTTGGCTTTAGTGCTGGGGCGGGGCAGGAGGCTCGCTTTCGGCACCCTGGATGAGCTGGTGCTAAGTTGCGACCTGGGTGTGCGCATGGTTCATCCGGCTCTGGCTCGCCTGGTCGAGACCCATCCCCTATTACAATCTTTTTATCGAGATGGCGACCTGATTTGCCCCGTCTCACAACGCGAGGTGTTGATGAAGTACCTGACCCTAGAATGCCAGCTGTTTGATGTGAAGGTGACACTTCCTGACCTGGCCCAGGTGTACCATGCCAAGATGGCGCAGATGCAGGTGATGAGCGAGCTGGGGCTCAGCCTTACCTCGGGAGAGCTATGATGTCGACCTCACTAAAACGGCCGAGTTTCCAGCTTATTCGGGTGATCGCCACCAAGGAGATGAAGGATAGCGTGCGCAATCGCTGGGTCATGGTGGTGTTTGCCATCTTCTGGCTGCTGGCCCTTTGTATGACCTTTGCCGGTAGTGCCGTGAGCGGCACACTGTCGCTGCCTAGCCTGAGCAGTGTGGTGGCCTCTTTGACCACCATCTCGGTATTTATCATTCCGCTGGCGGCCATCTTGCTCAGTTACGATGCCTTCGTGGGGGAAGAGGAGGCGGGCACCCTGCAGCTGTTGCTCACCTATCCCGTGAGCAAGTCGCAGATCCTCGTCGGCAAGTTGCTGGCCCATGGCGGGGTGATCTTTACTGCCATCGCCAGTAGCTATGCAAGCAGTGCCGCCATGCTGATCCTGTTTGGCCGAGGTGAGCCCTGGGGCGAGATTCTATCGTCATTCGCGCTGCTGATCGCCAGCAGCTGTCTGCTGGCGGTGATCTTCATTCTCATCAGTTATTTGGTCAGCCTGAAGTCGGCGGAGAAGGCCAGGGCCGTCGGCAGTCTGTTAGCCCTCTGGTTCGCCCTAGTGCTTATCTATGATCTATTGCTGTTGCTGTTCTTGGTGGCGGATCTTGGCTATGCCAGTCAGTGGTTGGTGAACCTGCTTATTCTATTGAATCCGGCCGATCTCTACCGCGCCATCAATATGCTCGGTGCGAGTGCCCCGCTGGGCAGCTTAGGCCCGCTGGCCCAGTATGAGTGGAGCCTGCCGCTGCTGCTAAGTGCCGGCGTTGCCTGGCTCTTGTCGCTGCTCTATTGGACGCGACGCGTGTTTATTCACAAGCTGGTATAGCCCTTGGCATTTTCTAGAGAGCCGGGATTTGGGCGCTAGTTCACACTCTGAGTCGCGGCCTGAAATCCTGGCCTGGGATTTGAGTGAGTAGTCACGGTAATTTTTGGCGGATGTTAATAAAATGCCAAAGATAACAATAAGATATTTCTAATTAACGGTTAGGAATTATTGAGGTGTCAGGTGTTAAAAATTACGCCATATCTTGAGTTCGATGATGAGGCGCACCAACTACACGATCGTACCTGTGGCGCCACGATAGGGCTGAGCTTTTCCGAGTCGGCGGTGTTGGCTCACCTGCTTTCGCAGCCCGATGCCATCTGCGACAAGGAGGCCTTGATTGCGGTGGGTTGGCCCGATCGTGTGGTGGCGGCAACCTCGCTGACTCAATGCATCAGCACCCTGCGCAAGAAGCTGGAACCCTTTCCCGAGATACAGTTAAAGACCATAGCCCGGCGCGGCTATCAGCTCCATGTCTCGACTAAATCCCATGTGACCATGTTGGCGGTAAGCGATGCGGGCTCGATCAAAGATGCGCTCATCGATGTCTCCCTTATGGTCAAGGTTAGCGGTATTCTGATCCTGCTGGGGATAGTGGCGACCCTCTGGTATCAGAGTGATTATCACCAGGTGATGAAGCATGCGGCCAGATGGGCCTCGGATCATGAGATCAATCTTAATATTGGTGGTACCACACGGTCCGTGACGCTGATAAACCCCAAGGGGGTCGATAGCCTACACCCTTCCATGTGGCAGAAGCATATCGCACCTGAGAGCAATAGCATCCAAGGGTTTAACAATTTTGGCGGCTTTGCCTTCACCGATGGCAACCATTATTCGATGGCGCTCTGCGATCTGGATGAGCGCGGTGAGTGTCGCCGCGACAAGATAGTCAACCTGACGGCGATCGATCTTACCCCGGCGGGGCTCAACATGGTGGAATTTGTCGAGCTGAGTAAGCGGATGGAGGAGCGGATTCGCTATAACCGCATCCTTATCCCGCCTGGCGAGGCTGGCGGTGACCTGGTGGAACACCACTACAATGGTGATGTCTATTTTCCTGTGGCCGACGAGTTGTTGGTGCGCGCCGACATAGGGATCTCTCTGGTGTATGAGCAGCCCCTCGGCGGCAAGTTTTACTCCCGCGCCTGTATCACGGACCAGGACTGTCTGACCACGCCGATTAAGTATCAGATCCGTGGCGAGTTCGAGCAGTATCGCCAGAAGCTGGGGCAACTGGATGTGGACGTGTTTCATGTGAAGGTGAGGCAGAAAGATCTCATCATGCCCGACGTGGTGAGCGCCTCGGCGATGCATTTCTATCGCGAGATCCGCAAGCACAACATTCGCGATGAGGAGCTGTTTTACATGCGGGTTCATGCCGACAACGGCACGGCGGTGTGGGTGGTGCCTCTGCTGGGCAGCCTGGTGGCCTGGACCAAATATGAGAAGGTGGCGCTTTAGCCAAATAGCGATAGGGCTTGAATCAAGTTAGCCCCGGCCTCGCGGACCAGGGCTAAGCGCAGATGAGATCTACTTGATGAAGGCGAAGGCGTCGCCATAGAGGTGTTCCTCTTCGACGCCGATCTCGCGGAAGACTTCACGGGCGGCGCCGACCATGTCGAAACGACCGGCGATATAGATGTCGTAGCCGTTGAGGCTGACATAGTCTTGCTTGATCTGGGCCAACAGGTTGGCCGTCTTACCCTGCCAGTCTGGCGTCGATTCTTCTACCACGGGCACGAAATGTAGCCAGGGGTGATCCTGGTGCCACTGGCGCGCCAGCGACTCATAGTACATGGCGTCCTGATTACGGCAGCCCCAGTAGAGGGTGGTTTCTACCTTCTGTTCCAGGGCAATCGCCTGCTCGACGATACTCTTGATGTAGGAGAAGCCAGTGCCGCCGGCGATCAGCAGTCGTGGTCTGTGGCTGTCGCTGCGTAGGAAGGCTTCGCCGCCCGGCGCCTCGATGTCGATATATTCGCTCTGCTGTAAACGTTCGACCACCTGCATGGGGTAGCTTTCGCTGACGGCCGCGCCAATGTGCAGCTCAATCTGCTCGCTACCTGGCGCCGAGGCGATAGAGAAGGGACGTTTATCTTTTTCACCCATTACGACGCAAAGGTACTGACCAGCCTTAAATTCGAAGCTGGTTTTTGGGGTTAATGCTACCTGATAGACGGCATCATTAAAGGCGGTAACATGTTCAACTTTACAGCGTATGGTGTTCATTCGTTTTCCTTTCAGACCCTCTCTGTGGAGGTTTAGCACCTCTGAATACCCGATTAAATTGTTCAGGTATTCAAAGGGTTAACTTCTTTGATTTATTTTTAAAATTCAGACGATTAGTTTACGCCTGATATTGATTATAGTGTCGGGGCATCGTCTATGCCCAGGTCATCCCAGATCGCATCGATTCTCTGTTTGACCGCTTCGTCCATGACGATTGGGGTGCCCCATTCGCGGTTGGTTTCCCCTTCCCACTTGTTGGTGGCATCCATACCCATCTTGGAGCCGAGTCCGGCCACAGGAGAGGCGAAATCCAGATAGTCGATAGGGGTGTTGTCTATCATGACGGTATCGCGCTTTGGATCCATCCGGGTGGTGATGGCCCAGATAACATCGTTCCAGTCGCGGCAGTTCACATCCTCATCCACTATGATGATGAACTTGGTGTACATAAACTGGCGCAGGAAGGACCAGGCGCCCATCATCACCCGCTTGGCGTGCCCTGGATATTGCTTGCGGATAGAGATCACCGCCATGCGATAGGAGCAGCCTTCGGGTGGCAGATAGAAGTCGACGATCTCCGGATATTGCTTACGCAAGATAGGCACGAACACCTCGTTCAGTGCCACCCCCAGCATGGCGGGCTCATCGGGTGGCCTGCCGGTATAGGTGCTGTGGTAGATGGCGTCGCGTCTATGGCTCACATGGGTCACTGTGAACACGGGGAACTCGTCGGTTTCGTTGTAGTAACCCGTGTGATCCCCGTAGGGGCCCTCTTCGGCCATCTCGCCCGGTTCGATATAACCTTCGAGGATGATCTCGCTGGTGGCGGGCACCTCAAGATCGCAGCTCAGCGCTTTACATACTTCGGTGCGCTCGCCCCGCAGCAGGCCGGCAAAGGCATATTCGCTCATGGCGTCGGGCACAGGCGTCACGGCGCCTAAGATGGTCACGGGGTCGGCGCCCAGCGCCACCACAACCGGGTAACGTTCGCCCGGATGTTGCTCTTTAAAGTCTTTGAAGTCCAGCGCGCCGCCGCGATGATCCAGCCAGCGCATGATCAGCTTGTTTTTGCCCAGTAGCTGCTGGCGGTAGATACCTAAGTTTTGTCGCTTCTGCCTCGGGCCCTTGGTAATGGTTAATCCCCATGTCACCAGCGGGGCCACGTCGCCAGGCCAGCAGTGCTGAATAGGCAGCTTGGTGAGATCCACCTCATCGCCGCTGACCACCACCTCCTGGCAGGGGGCGTTGCGTACCGTCTTGGGTGGCATGTTCAGCGCCTGCTTGAACATAGGGATCTTGGATATGGCATCTTTAAAGCCGCGTGGCGGCTCAGGTTCCTTTAGGAAGGCCAGCAGCTCGCCCACATCGCGCAGGGCAAGGGGATCTTCCTTGCCCAGGGCCATGGCAACGCGTTTTGGGGTGCCAAACAAGTTGGCCAGCACAGGCATTGTCTTGCCGACAGGATTTTCAAACAGCAGCGCCGGGCCCTTGGCTCTCAGCACACGATCGGCGATCTCCGTCATCTCCAGATGGGGATCGACAGGGTGGGCGATACGCTTAAGTTCGCCATTGGCTTCGAGGTGATCGATAAAACTGCGTAAATCCTTAAAACTCATTTGGAAATACTCGCGTTGAGAAAAATGTGATATGGCGCGCACTATACCATTTATGGGCGCTATTCCCAAATAGCTTGCGTCGGCTTTGCGAGCCCGGCATGGCAAGATTTTCAGGGGGTATAATTAAGGGTAAGATGCGATAAACCCCTTGAGAGTGAGGTGGCAAGATGAAGCCCGATTTGAAACCTTTATTGCTCCTGGTTGGCGTGCTTTGGCTCGGGGCCTTGCCGCCCGTGTCTAACTCTGCCTGGGCGCTCAAGATAGACGATGAATTCGAGGTAGATCCTGATTTTGGCGTGGACCCAGATTGGGAGTATCGCCCCGACTGGGACAGGGACTTCTATGATCCCTGGCGCTGGCGTATCGGCATAGGCACAGGTTTTCCCTACTGGCGCCATGGCAGCTATGGCTATTGGCGTGATGGCTGGCGTTACCCCTACCGTTACCAGCCGCGCAAATACCGCAAGCCGAAACCGCTCGCACCGCCGCAGCAAGTCACCACGAGTTTTACCCGGAGCGATGCCATTAAGAGCCTACCCGCAAACGCCAGGGTGAGGGTGAAAGAGGGCAGAACTGTATATGAATGGCAAGGGGTAGAGTATATCTATGACTGGAATAGCGACAGCTACATCAAGATTAAGTAGCTGTCATTCTGTCGCTTCTATTTATCTATTAGATGGGCAGTAGCCAGCGCTCGCTTCTAAACCAATAGTAGTGCTCGGGATCGTTGGAGAAGGCTACCCTGTGGGCCTTGCCGGTGATCTCTTCGCGTGGAACGAAGCCTATGACGCGTGAGTCGGCGCTGGCGTCGCGATTATCCCCAAGCGCCAGATAGTGCCCCTCGGGGACAGTTACCGGGCCGAAATTGGCCAGCCTCGAGGGTTGGTCATTCAGCCTGATGGCGTGGGGCTTGCCAGGCAGGGCTTCTTGCCAAACGCTAAAGGCTCTTTGTCCATCGCTAAGGGCTTCTTTCCCTTGGCTAAAGGCTTTTTCGGTATTATCTGCAAGTGCCAGTGGCTCGGCGCGATAGTTGAGGGCCACGCCGTTGAGATAGAGGCGGTTGTTGCGCATCGCCAAGGTGTCGCCGGGCAGGCCTATGATGCGTTTGACCAGCTTCTTGTTGGCCTTGGCCGAGTCGAAGGTGATGATGTCGCCGCGCTCCGGGTCGGCCAGCTTGATCAGGCTGACATGGGTGAAGGGCAGGCGCAGATCGTAGGCCATCTTGTTCACCAGTATGCGGTCGCCCTGCACTATGGTGGGCAGCATGGAGCCGCTGGGCACATGGTTCCAGTCGGCTACCGCGCTACGAAAGACCAGCATCAGACCGATAAACAGAATGAACTGGCGGTGGTGTTTCACTTGTCGCATCACTTTTTTTAGCATACCAACTCCTTGGAAAGTAAAGTGTCTTAGCATCAGACGCCGCATCGCCCAAGTGGTTCCTGCTGTGTTATCCCAGAAGCGTAAGCAAATATTTTTGCTCTGCCGAGCTCGGCATTGATATAGTGCTGCCTGTTGTCCTAAGGCCATACCCATGGAGAGAGAATGAAGTACCAGTGGATATTATTTGACGCCGATGAAACCCTGTTTCATTTCGACGCCTTTAAAGGATTACAGTTGATGTTTTCGCGCTTCGGTGTGGATTTCACCCTAGCCGATTTCGAAGAGTATCAAACGGTTAATCTGCCTTTGTGGGTGGATTATCAAGACGGCAAGATCAGCGCCCGTCACCTGCAAGTGACCCGTTTCGAGCGTTGGGCCGAGAAGCTTTCTGTGACCGCCGAGCACCTTAATTCGGCATTTCTCACGGCCATGGCCGATATCTGTACCCTGCTGCCCGGCGCCGCCGAGCTGGTGGATGCCCTCTATGGCAAGGTGAAGATGGGGATCATCACCAATGGCTTTACCGACCTGCAGACGGTGCGTCTGGAGCGTACCGGCTTGCTGCATGCCTTCTCGCCCGTGGTGATCTCGGAAGAGGTGGGGGTCGCTAAACCCGACGTGGCGATCTTCGAACACGCCCTGTCGCAGATGGCTCATCCGCCCAGAGAGCATGTGTTGATGGTGGGAGATAATCCCCATTCGGATATTCAGGGTGGGCTTAACGCCGGCTTCGATACCTGTTGGCTCAACCGCGCCAGTCAGCCAGTCCCCCAGGGGATCACGCCCCACTATCAGGTGGCATCACTCACCGAGCTGCAACACCTGCTGCTTAAGGGCTAATGCCAATAGGGTTAACAGCCCGAATCCACAATCTCGAAACTTGGGCCCTGGGTAGTACTCAGGGCCTGTGTGTATTTGAGGTAGCAGTTCTCGCTACTGGACTTCTTGCTCGGGTGCATGAAGCGGATAAAGGGCTCGGCTTTGTTATTGTGAAAGTACCAGTCGGCCGGGTCATCGGCGTTGAACACGGCATCGGCAAAACTGGCCTCGAGCAGGAGATCCCATGCGTTGGCCGAGTCGGCGGCCGGGTAACCATAAGCGAGTTCCACCTGATCGCCGTTGAGGCTTATGTTTGTGCTGGCTTGTGTCTGCAGGTTTTCCAGACTCGCCTTAGTAAACACTAGGGGCAGGGTGCCGCTCATCTCACTCTTGAGTCCCTGTAGGGCGGCGATGCGGGCATCGGACTGGATATTGATGAAACGTGGCAGGGCAATGGTGGCCAGAATGCCGAGTATGATGACAGTGATGACAAGTTCAATCAGGGTAAATCCGTTACGTTTCATCTTGCTACCTGGGGTTGGCTTTGTGCCTATACTACACCCTGAGCAGGCATTTGATCCCTAAAATAGGTCCGAAAAGGTTGTTTTTAACGCATTTGTCATCGAAAAATGCCTTAATGGATTATTTGTTGCTCAGTTAGTGAAATTTAGGCTTTACATTTAAAGTCCATTTCCTTACTATTCTCGGCGTTCGGAGAGATGGCAGAGTGGTCGAATGCACCGGTCTTGAAAACCGGCACGGGTTTATAGCCCGTCTAGGGTTCAAATCCCTATCTCTCCGCCACATTAAGAAAAAGGGCTTCCAGAAATGGAAGCCTTTTTTCGTTTTGGCTGGCCATTATCTAAAGTCTGGTCATAGAGATTATTTGAACCCAGGGTTCCTAATATTTAAATTCTGGCTATCTCTCTATCACATTAAGAGAAAAGGCTTCCTATCTATTCCATTTTGCTAGCCCATCGTCATCTGTGCCTGGGGGTTAACCCTAGTTCTCCTTTCCTTGCTTTAATTCCGTCTAACCCAACCTCAGTTGCATATATGCCGCATAATTATTCGCCAACATGAATAGGCAAGTGGTCGTTAATCGGGGAAGAGGGGGCCGGTTTTACTGGGAGTTTGCGAGTAGATAAGCAGGCGCTAATGGGCTTGTGGCTCACAAAAATTCCGGCTTTTGTGATCGGTTTTGGTGTTTTTAAGGTTTAAAAATTGTTAAATGTGGCGTTTTTATCGCTAATTCGAATAAATTTTAAACATCGGGCTGGATTCCCGCTTTCTTTTACCGAGCGCTTTTTGCTATGCTCCCGCGGCATAAAAATACAGTGTAAATGATTCGCATTTTTTCAATTGCTGTCGATCGCATTCCAATTTTGGACTGATCTATTGAAACCTACTCCTAGTCATTTTCTGGCCGACGCACAGCGTGACCTCGCCCGGCTGGCAATTAGTCATCAGAAACAGTTGGCCTATCTGTTAAGCCTGCTGTTGCTCTGCTATTGCCTCTCGGTAGTGATCTCCAGCTATTTAGATAGCCGTGAGCTGATGCAGCTGTTGTCAGACTGGCTGCTATGGGAGTCATTTGATCTCTCCATGATGGGGCCAGTGTTCATCAGCCCGCTATTCATCTATCCATATCTCTGTCTCTGTTTCATCGCTTATCAGCTGTTTTGCCTCCTGGCTTCCCAAGGGCCAGGCTACCCACTGCTGACATGCGATCTTAAGAGCGTCGAACATGACGCTCACGGCTGTCGCGCCCCTCCAAGCCTAACACTCTGTTTATAAAATACTTTAAGTATCCTTAGCCGCTTAATTTTCGCAGCTTGAGCCCTATTTTGCGCTCTATGCTTGCCCCTTGCTGGCCCGGATACCCTTGCCAAGCCCATTTGGCAATCTCATAAACTAGGGTTAGAGGAATATTCCTTGTGTTAATTCGAAACTTTGCCAAAGCAAGCTGTGCCATGGCGGCGCTGATGTTGGCAGGCTGTGAAGGTGGCGTACTCGATCCAAAGGGACAGGTGGGGATCGATGAGAAGCAGTTGATCGTGATTGCCACCTTGTTGATGTTGATCGTGGTGATCCCTGTGATCGTCATGACCTTGTACTTCGCCTGGAAGTATCGCGACGGTCGCGATCATGAAATCTATGCACCTAAGTGGGCGCACTCTAAGACGATCGAATTGGTGGTCTGGTGCGTGCCTATCGTCATTGTCGGCATTCTGGGTGTGATCACCTGGCATTCGACCCATAAGCTGGACCCTTATCAACCGCTGGAGCATGAGGCCGAGCCGATCATCGTCGAGGTGGTGTCACTCAACTGGAAGTGGTTGTTTATCTATCCTGAGCAGGGGATCGCCTCGGTCAACGAGCTGGCGTTTCCTGCCAATGTGCCGGTGAACTTTAAGATAAGTTCCGATACGGCCATGAACTCCTTCTTCATTCCCCAGCTGGGTAGCCAGATCTACTCCATGGCGGGCATGACCACTAAGCTGCATCTGATCGCCAACGAGCCTGGCACCTACAAGGGGATCTCGGCCAACTACAGTGGTGCGGGCTTTACCGGCATGAAGTTCAACGCGATCGCGACGCCGACCCGCGGCGATTTCAACGCCTGGGTTGCCAAGGTGAAGCGCGAAGGCGCGACGCTCGGCCCAGAGAGTTATCGCGAACTGGCGAAGGAGAGCAGCAATAATCCCGTGAGCTACTACGCCTCGGTCAGTGACGGCCTGTTTGAGCAGATCGTTATGCAGTACATGCATCACCACCAGATGCCAGCCCATGAGGGCATGGCGATGCCGGCCGCCACTTTACACGGGCAGTCACACGAGCAGGTGCATGCATCTGAGTCATCTAACACGACGGGAGGCGAACACTAATGTCGTCTTTTCTTGGAAAATTAACACTGGATGCGGTTCCCTTCCACGAACCCATCATCATGGTGACCCTGGCTGCGGTCGCCGTGATAGGCCTTGTTATCGCGGCCCTGATCACCAAGCATAAGAAATGGGGCCCTCTGTGGCGCGACTGGCTGACCTCGGTCGACCATAAACGCCTGGGGATCATGTATATCCTGCTGGCCTTCGTCATGCTGATCCGTGGCTTCTCCGATGCCATCATGATGCGTACTCAACAGGCCATGGCCACCAATGGCGCCGCCGGCTACCTGCCGCCCGAGCACTATGACCAGATCTTCACCGCCCATGGCGTCATCATGATCATCTTCATGGCGATGCCTTTCATGATAGGCCTGATGAACCTGGTGTTACCGCTGCAGATAGGCGCGCGCGACGTTGCCTTTCCGTTTCTGAATAACCTCAGCTTCTGGTTGACCGCCTCCGGCGCCGTGCTGATCAACATCTCTCTTGGGGTGGGTGAGTTTGCCAAGACAGGTTGGGTAGCCTATCCGCCGCTGTCTGAGCTGGCCTATAGTCCCGGGGTTGGGGTCGATTACTATATCTGGGCGCTGCAGATCTCCGGCATAGGGACTACCCTGACTGGGGTCAACTTCCTAGTGACCGTGCTTAAGATGCGCGCGCCGGGCATGAAGTTGATGCAGATGCCGATCTTCACCTGGACCTGTACCTGGGCCAACATACTGATCGTCGCCTCATTCCCGATCCTGACGGCCGTGCTGGCTATGCTGACCCTGGACAGATACATGGATTTCCACTTCTTCACCAACGAAGGCGGTGGTAATGCCATGATGTATATCAACCTGTTCTGGGCCTGGGGACACCCTGAGGTGTATATCCTGATCCTGCCGGCTTTCGGTATCTTCTCCGAGGTGATCTCAACCTTTACCGCCAAGCGTCTGTTTGGCTACAAGTCTATGGTTTGGGCCAGCGGCGCCATCTCGATTCTGGGCTTCATCGTCTGGTTGCATCACTTCTTTACCATGGGCTCGAGTGCCAACGTCAATGCCTTCTTCGGGGTGATGACCATGGTGATTGCCGTGCCGACCGGGGTGAAGCTGTTTAACTGGCTGTTTACCATCTACCGTGGACGCCTGAAGCTGACGGTGCCCGTACTTTGGACCCTGGGCTTCATGGTGACCTTTACCATAGGCGGCATGACAGGTGTGTTGCTGGCGGTGCCTGGCGCCGACTATGTGCTACACAACAGCCTGTTTTTGATTGCGCATTTCCATAACACCATCATAGGCGGCGCCGTGTTTGGCTACCTGGCAGGTTTTGCCTTCTGGTTCCCTAAGGCGACAGGTTTCCATCTCAACGAGCGTCTGGGTAAGGCGGCATTCTGGTGCTGGCAGGTGGGCTTCTATGTCGCCTTCATGCCGCTGTATGTGCTGGGCTTCCTCGGCATGACACGTCGTCTCAATCAGACAGATAACCCGGACTGGAACTTCTGGATCTATCTGGCGGCGGTCGGTGCCTGCATCATCTTCGTCGGCATAGTGCTGCAGTTCGTTCAGCTGTACGTGAGCATCCGCGATCGTGAGCAGAACCGTGACACCACCGGCGACCCTTGGAATGGTCACACCCTTGAGTGGTCGACTGCTTCGCCACCTCAGTTCTATAACTTTGCCCGTCTGCCTCAGGTCGTCGATATCGACGCCTTCACCCATGCCAAGGAGCAGGGCCAGGCCTATCAGATGCAGGAGAGCTACCAGTCGATCCACATGCCGAAGAATACAGGCCATGGAGTCTGGATGGCCCTTGGGATCACCGCCGCCGGCTTTGCCGCCATCTGGCACATCCTCTGGCTGGCCATCGCAGGTTTCCTGGGCGCCTTCATCGTCTTCCTGATGCGAGCCTACGACACAGACACCGACTACTACGTGCAGGGCGATGAGGTTAAGCGTATCGAAACCGCGCACCTGAACAACTTATCTAAGGGGCAGATATGAGTATTGCTATCCCAGCTGACCTGAGTGTTACCCAGGTCGAGACCCTACATGAGGAGCACCATGATACCGGCGAGAACACCTTGTTGGGCTTCTGGATCTACCTGATGACCGACTGCATCCTGTTTGCCTCGGCCTTCGCTACCTATGCCGTGCTCTACATGAACACAGACGGCGGCGTGTCGGGCAAGGATATCTTCGAGCTGGACTTCGTCCTGATTGAAACCGCGGCGCTGCTGCTGAGTAGTATCACCTATGGTCTGGCGTTGATCTTTGCCAAGCGTCATCACAAGGGGGCGACTCTGGCTTGGTTGGCGGTGACCTTCGCTTTAGGCTGTGTGTTCATCGGCATGGAGGTGAATGAGTTTCATCACCTGATCCTCGAGGGCAATGGCCCGCAGCGTAGTGCCTTCCTCTCCGCCTTCTTTGCCCTGGTGGGCATGCATGGTCTGCACGTGAGTGCCGGTCTGGTGTGGATGGCGATCATGATGCTTGAGGTGGTTAAGCGTGGCACGGGCGGACGCACCCTGACCCGCCTGAACTGCCTCAGCCTGTTCTGGCATTTCCTGGATATCGTCTGGATCTGCGTGTTCACCGTGGTTTATCTGATGGGGGTCTTATTATGAGCCAAGCCACTACCCATGGTCAGGACGATCTGACCGCCAGCATCAAGTCCTATCTTACCGGCTTCCTGCTCTCTGTGGTGTTGACCGGCATCCCCTTCTGGGCGGTGATGACTCACAGTCTGGAGACCTCGACCACTCTGGCCATAGTGCTGGTGTTGGCCGTGGTGCAGATTCTGGTGCATCTTAAGTATTTCTTGCACCTTGATTTTTCCAAGGAAGGCAAGGTGAATACCCTGTCGTTTATGTTTACCGCCCTGGTGATTGTCATGGTGGTTGGCCTGTCGGTGTGGATCATCTACGCCGCCAACGACCTCATGATGTAGGAGAGGCTGCATGATTAGGCATTCGACCTCAACTCAGGTGGCCGCGCCCTTGGGGGCTTATCTTCAGGTGACCAAACCCGGGATTATCATGGGAAACCTCATCGCCGTGGTGGGCGGGTTTCTCCTGGCCGCCAGGGGGGAGGTCGATGCCGTTTTGATGCTGGCGACGCTGCTGGGGCTCTCTCTGGTGGTGGCCTCAGGCTGCGCCATCAATAACTATATCGACCGGGATATCGACGCCAAGATGCAGCGCACCTGCCGCAGGGCGACTGTGACTGGCGCTATCCCACTAAAGCAGGTACTTGGCTTAGGCATAGCCCTAGGCGTACTCGGCTTTGGCCTGCTGGCCTGGTTTACCAACCTGGCGGCCTTGCTGTTTGCCGCCTTCGGCTACCTGGTTTACGTGGGGCTCTACAGCCTCTATATGAAGCGTAACTCCGTCTATGGCACCCTGGTCGGCAGCCTCTCGGGCGCCGTGCCGCCCGTGGTGGGTTACTGCGCCGTGACCGGCAGGATGGATGGCGCGGCGTTGATCCTGCTGGCCATGTTCAGCCTGTGGCAGATGCCGCACTCCTATGCCATCGCCATCTTTCGCTTTAAGGACTATGAGGCAGCCAATATTCCTGTGCTGCCCGTGGCCCAAGGCGTAGAGAAGGCCAAGCTGCATATCGTCTTCTACATTGCTCTGTTCGCCCTGGTATCAACCCTGCTACCCCTGGCGGGTTATACCGGGGTGGGCTTTATGGCGGTGAGTTGCGTGACCAGCTTCTGGTGGCTACTGATGGCGCTGAAAGGCTATCGCAGCGATGTGAATCTGCTGCGTTGGTCGCGCCAGGTGTTCGGTTTCTCGATACTCACCATAGCCATCCTGAGCCTTACCATGGCGCTGGACTTTCAGGTGGCCGGCCAGGCGCCGCTGCTGGCAATGTTGCGCTAGAAGTTGTACTAGCAGTTGCGCTATCTGTAGCGTTAGTAGCGCTTTAAGAAGAAAGCAAAAGGCGACCCATCAGGGTCGCCTTTTTTATTGTCTGACATCTTGTATGCCTCTGTTTCACCGACAGCTATTTCAGTGAAAAATAGATCTCTGTTACCAGCTCATGCTCCGCCACTTCGGGGAAGAAGTTGTGGTACTCGAAGTAGAGAGGAAAGTCCCTCAGCTCCTCGCCGCTCTGGGGCAGCCAGTCGCGGTAGAACTGATAGATCTTATCGTCCATCTGATCATGCGGCCCCTGGTGGCGGATCACGGCGCAGCGACCGCCGGGGATCGTCTTGGTGATCACCCCAAAGTCGTTGGCCTTGACCTCAGATGCTACCGAGCCACAGATGTCGAAGCGAAACGCCTCGGGCGCTACCGTGTTAGGGTCGTTAAAGGGCACCCCCAGGGTCAGGCTGCTGGCCACAGGGGATTCGCCGCTCTGCTTGCGCCAGTTGATAAATTGTTGAATCGAGTCGTTCAGTGCGGCCGGGCTGCCTTGGTGTTCCAGCACGGCGACCTTGATATCGTCTCTTTGCGTGAGTTTGATCTGCACAGTTTCTCTCCTTGTATAGTTCACCTTGGCATATTGTTGACTCCATTGCTCCCACTTAGGCGTTAACCTGAACTGGGTCGGGGTCTGGGCAAATACCTGCTTAAAGGCTCGCGAGAAGGATTCGCCGTTCTCAAACCCGGCATCTAGGGCGATGTCGGTGATCTTGAGTTCGGGATGAAACACCAATCGGTATGAGGCCCGCTTCAGCCTGAGCAGGCTGATGTATTTACCTAAGGTTATGCCGGTATACACCTGAAACTGGCGATGAAAATGATACTTGGAGAAGTGCGCCTTCTGGCTCAGTTGTTCCAGCGTCAGGGGCTGCTCCAGATGTTTCGCAATATAGTCACAAACCGTCTGGATTCGTTGACTGTAGGCCTGGTGCGCTGCTCGGTTCATATGCATCCCTTTTCAAGTGAGCGGCCATTGTGCGACGCGAGGGCTTGCTTTGCCTGACTCATATTGCTCAATGGCGATTGGCCGAGCAATTGTGCTTAAAAGCCCCTGCGTTTCCAAAAGTTGGCCACCTGACTCTCCTCATCGTTAAGATGCACATGAAAGGTTTTCTCGGCAACCACCTTGTTACCCAGGGAGAGTGTCATGCGCCACCTGCCCACCTTGTCATGCTCGGGGGCCCAGATGGTGTCACCCAGATAGAACTTCCAGTCGTTGGACTCGACAAACAGCTCACCCTCGAAGGGCGGGCGAACATTGCCCTGCTGGTCTGGAATATGGGGATGATAGATACAGTAGCTAAGCCTTTGATTCTTTGCCTTACGGATACGGGCGATGAAGCCAAATTCTATGTCTATCTCTGCCGGCACATGGACCGTGGCCTTGAGAAACTTGGGCAGATCCGGGCTCTCTTCATCCCAGCGGCTGAAGAGTCCGGCTTGCAGTATGGTGACATCGGCTTTGAGCTTAGACAAAAGGGGGGCGTGATTTAGGCGTTAGGTGTGATACTTCACGGCCATGTCGATCAGCGGCTCACGGCTGGCCTTGGCGGCGCGTAGTCTGGCCAGATAGTTCTCCCACAGATCTACCTGATTGCTGGCCAGATCATAGAGCACCTTCCAGGAGTAGAGGCCTGTGTCGTGGCCGTCGTCGAACACCAGCTTGACCGCATAGTTGCCTACAGGGGTGATGGCGTTGATATTGACGTTCTTCTTGTGGGTGACCAGCACGGGATTGCCGTGACCATGGACCTCGGCCGAGGGGGAGTAGACCCTTAGGAGTTCGCAGCTCAAGGTATATTGCTGACCGTTGTCGAAACTTATCTCCAGCTGGCGTGACTTGCGCTTGAGTTTGAGCCCTGTGACCTTGGGCGTATCGCTTTGGGGGGTCATATGCTTCGCCTATTCGTGGGAGGGTATCCCTGGTTAAAAAAAGAGGGCCCGCAGGGGAACTGACGGGCCCTTTAAGTTTACAGGATGAAGCGGCTGAGATCTTCGTCCTGCACCAAGTTCTCCAGGTGAGCGTTGACATAGTCGGCATCGATCACAGTCGTGCTGCCTGACTTGTCCGAGGCCTCGAAGGAGAGATCTTCCATCAGGCGCTCCATCACTGTGTGCAGGCGGCGGGCACCGATATTTTCGGTGCGCTCGTTCACCTGCCAGGCAGCCTGAGCGATGCGCTCGATACCCGACTCGCTAAACTCTACCTTAACGCCTTCGGTGGCCATCAATGCCACATACTGCTCGGTGAGCGAGGCATGGGGCTCGGTGAGAATGCGCTTGAAGTCGTTGGCAGACAGGGCTTCCAGCTCGACGCGGATTGGCAGACGGCCCTGCAGCTCGGGGATGAGATCCGATGGTTTAGACATCTGGAACGCGCCCGAGGCGATAAACAGGATATGGTCTGTCTTGACCATGCCGTGCTTGGTGTTGACCGTGCAGCCTTCCACCAGAGGCAGTAGGTCGCGCTGAACCCCTTCGCGAGAGACGTCTGGACCCGAGGTGTCGCCACGTTTACAGATCTTATCGATCTCATCTAGGAAGACGATGCCGTGCTGCTCGACCAGTTCGATCGCCTGCTCTTTAAGATCGTCAGGGTTCACCAGCTTGGCGGCTTCCTCTTCGATCAACAGCTTATAGGCTTCCTTGATGGTCATCTTGCGACGCTTGCTGGCGCCAGGGCCCATGTTTTGGAACATGCTCTGGAGCTGGCTGGTCATCTCTTCCATGCCGGGTGGCGACATGATCTCTATGCCTACCTGAGGCGCGGCGATATCGATCTCGATCTCTTTGTCGTCCAGCTGGCCTTCGCGTAGCTTCTTGCGAAACACCTGACGGGTGCCGGTGTCATCTTTCTTCTCAGTGTCCCAGTCTTCCTTGGGTTTAGGTAGCAGGGCATCGAGAATGCGTTCTTCGGCCGCTTCTTCGGCTCTGAACTTACACTTGGCCATCTGCTCTTCGCGGGTCAGCTTGACGGCGGCGTCGGTGAGGTCACGGATGATCTGCTCAACCTCCTTACCCACGTAACCGACTTCGGTAAACTTAGTGGCTTCGACCTTGATGAAAGGCGCCTTGGCCAGCTTGGCCAGACGGCGGGCGATCTCTGTCTTACCTACACCCGTGGGGCCTATCATCAGAATGTTTTTTGGGGTGACTTCTTGGCGCAGCGCGGCATCTAGCTGCATACGACGCCAGCGGTTACGCAGGGCGATAGCGACCGAACGCTTGGCGTTTTGCTGGCCTATGATGTGGCTGTCCAGCTCGTGTACAATCTCGCGTGGAGTCATCTCAGACATAAGTATCCCTTAATGCTTGGGTGCATACGTTTGGTAACAGTGAGCGGGCTCAGTGTTAGTAATTCAGTTCTTCTATCGTCTTGAATTGGTTGGTGAATACACAGATGTCACCGGCAATGGTCAAAGACTTTTCGGCGATCTCCTTAGCGCTGAGATCGGTATTTTCCAGCAGTGCCGTGGCCGCGGCCTGGGCAAAGTTGCCGCCTGAGCCTATGGCGATCAGGTCGTTTTCTGGCTGCACCACATCGCCGTTACCTGTGATGATCAGGCTGCACTCGGTATCGGCTACCGCTAAGAGGGCCTCGAGCTTGCGCAGCACCCTGTCTGAGCGCCAATCTTTGGCCATCTCGACCGCGGCGCGCATTAGATGGCCCTGATGCATCTCTAACTTAGATTCGAAGCGTTCGAATAGGGTGAAGGCATCGGCGGTGCCGCCGGCAAAGCCCGCCAGGACCTTGTTGTGATACAGGCGTCGAACTTTTCTGGCGTTTCCTTTCATCACTGTATTTCCCAGTGATACCTGGCCGTCTCCGGCAATGACAACCTGATTGTTGCGACGTACTGAAACGATTGTGGTCACGGTATTTCCTCTTCTCAAGCCGACGAGTAGGAAACTCATCGGTGGACAATAGCTTAGATATGGGGGTGGCATTTTGTTTTTCAAGGGAGATCAACCATAGGTTTACCCATGCAATTCGCGAAAAGCCGAGTTTTGTGCCTCTGCGACCTAAAAGCCGTTTATTTTTATCGCCTTACTCATTCAAGTATGACGTCGGGGCTAATACTAAAGAGGGGGCCTGTCTGGGCAAAACTAGCCGCTTGGTGGTGGGCTTTCATACCTTAGCCGGATGAAGGGGGAGAGGCTTGTCCGCATACTTTTGCCTGCCAGCACAGGCTGGCGCTTGTTTCTAAGCCGCTTGTTTCAAACATGGGGATGAAAGGAAAACGGTTCGCGGTGTAGGGGTCGACAGGCCGGAGGTTGCACGGTGACGCTTGTCGGGATCTTCGCAGGATGCGCCAACATCGAGTGATGGGCGAAGAAGATTCGGCATCTGGTAATCGCAGTTTCATGTTACTGCTGAGACTTGCACAGGATTGCACCACCTAGGTGGTGTGCACAGGGGTTGCCTCAGGCGAGCGCCCCGACAGATAAATTTAGTAAAGGATATTACTCATGACAAAGCTACTTCCACTGGCCGCCGCCATTGCGATGACAATAGGTACCGCCCACGCTGCCGACAGCACGGCGACCACTTCACAAAATGGTTCGGGTAACATTGCCTCGACGGTGCAGACTGGTACTAACCATACTGCGACTATCAATACCGCCCTGGGTTTCGACAGCTCGGCGACTATCGACCAAGCCGGTGACGCGCAAACGGCCACCATCAACCAGATCGGCGGCGTCGCGAACTCTAGCGCCATGGTGACTCAGTCTGTGTCGTCAAATAACGCTACCGTTAACCAGGAGCACATGGACAACACCCATGCGACGGTTACCCAGGCCGGTGAGAGCAACAACGCCGATGTGAATCAGCTGCATGTTAACGACTCACAGGCGATCGTTGTGCAACAGGGTAACACCAACAACGCCAACATCAGACAGTATGGTTTCGGCATCCATAACCCAGCCGGTTCAACCATATTGCAGACTGGCAACAACAACAGCGCTAATACAGATCAAGATACCTCTACCGACGCCCTGTCGACCGTAGTACAGACCGGCGCCGAGAACATCGCCAACGTTAACCAGATGAACAACGCCGAACGTTCGGTTGTTGCGATTAATCAGATCACTAACAGCTCTGTGGCAACGGCGACTCAGGATGGCTCTGGCGACTCGAGCATCACCATCAACCAGATCAACGGCTCTATCGGCACCGCCGATGTGACCCAAAGCAACGGCAGCGAAAACCTGGCGAGCGTGACTCAGGATGATAACAGCCTGAATGCCACGGCGAGCGTGTCGCAAACTGGCAGCTTCAACCAGGTGAATACACTGCAACAGCATGCCATCAACACCAGCCTGAGCGTGATGCAAAACGGTGAGTCTAACATTGCCTCAGTCAATCAAGAGCATGTGAACGACAGCGTCGCGACCGTGAATGTGACCGGTGACACCAACACCACCACAGTGCGTCAGTATGGCTTCGGTTACCATGAGCCAGCGTCGGCGACCGTAACGACTGTCGGTAACTTCAACAACGTGAACATCAACCAGGATACTTCATTCATGGCTGAGGCCAGCGTAAACCAGGTGGGTAACGGTAACATCGCCCTGGTGAACCAGCTTAACGAGTCTGATAATTCCAAGGTGTTCATCGACCAGATCGATGCCAGCGAAAACGGTAATGTTGTCGTGGCGCAGGATCAGGCTGCCGACTCTACGGCGACTGTGATGCAGTCAGGTGTTAATGGTTCGGCGGTATTTGTGGCCCAGGGTCCAGGTAGCCAGCTGAATGCCAACGTGAACCAAACTGCTAGCGTGGGCGGTATCGTAAACATCAATCAAGATGGCCTAGATCAAGGCGCCATGGTGAGCCAGAGCGGCACAGACAACATGGCTGACATCGACCAGACTGCCTCGCTAAACCGCGTGACTGTTGCTCAGATGGGCGATTTCGGTGCAGCCGATATCGATCAGACTGGCAACAACAACGAAGGTTGGGTTAACCAGACCGGCGGCGAATACAATGACGCCGTGCTGCTGCAACAGGGCGATGACAACTACGCCATGATCGAGCAATCTGGCCTGGGTCTTGATGGCGCACACAACTTGGCGACCATCAACCAGCTGGGCATGAACGATAGCGCTTCTATCATGCAAGCCGGTGGTTTCGGTAACACGGCGACCATCACCCAGAACTAAGCGATTTACGCAGACAACAAAAAGCCAGCATCATGCTGGCTTTTTTATTAACTCAAAGAAAAAACGGGCCTAGGCCCGTTTTTTGGTCGATAAGATTAACCGCCTTCCCAGAACCAGATCTGACAGCCGTTGAGGCCGCCGCGTTGTAGTATGTGGCGATGTTTCTCCGCAAGGCGTTTGCGCTCGTAGGGGCCAAGCACCACCTTATACCAGGTGCCATTGCTACCGCTGGCCTTACGCACCTGTGCCTCTAGGCCCTGGAAGGCTATCTTCGCCTTCAACTCATTGGCCTGAGCTTCTGTTTTAAAGGAGCCGCACTGCATCTTATAGGGACGGGTCGGCGCTGTGTTTTCTGGAATATCCACCTCGACCTGCTTATTCTCCAGCTCCTCCTGGTAGGTCCACTCCTCCTTGGGCTTAGGCGGCAGGGCATTGGGGTCCTTCTTGACCACCTTAGGCTTAACCGCTTGCACCTCGGGTTGAGTCTCTACCTTGTCGGCACTGTCGTTGATGCTCCAGAGGAAGTAGCCGAAACCGCCCACTAATCCCAGGGTCACCAGAGAGAGCACGAAGGGGAAGCGTCTCGGCGCTGGTGCCGGCTGACGTCGGCCACCCGTGCTCTTCTTACGTCCTTTCGAGGCAGGTCTTCTATTGGCGTAATCGCGATTGCTCATCCTGGCGCCCTATACTACATGCGTTCTAAGGTTTCGATACCCAGTAGATCAAGACCCTGCTTCAGCGTCTTAGCGGTCAGCTGTGCCAGCAACAGACGGCTCTTCTTCTCATCTTCTGAGTCGGCCGCCAGCACTGGGCAGGCCTCGTAGAAGCTTGAGAAGGCGCCCGCCAGTTCAAACAGGTAGCCACACAGGGCGTGAGGCTGACCCTTGGCCACCATGCGACCTAGTACCTCGGCAAACTGGGCCAGCTTGTTGCCTAGTTCTTTCTCTTTGTCGTGTTCCAGCTTGATGCTGGCACCGGTTAGGTCGATATCGGCCGCACGCTTGAAGATGCCCGCCACACGCGTGTAGGCGTAAAGCAGGTAAGGCGCGGTGTTGCCCTCGAAGCTTAGCATCTGCTCGAAGCTGAAGATGTAGTCGCTGGCGCGGTTTTTCGACAGGTCGGCATATTTCACCGAGGCGATACCCACCACCTTGGCGATCTTGGCCAGCTCCTCTTCATCCATATCAGGATTCTTGCTGCGAACCAGTTCCAGTGCACGGGTCTCGGCCTCGCTCAGCAGGTCTACCAGCTTGACCACGCCACCAGAGCGGGTCTTGAATGGGCGACCATCTTCGCCGTTCATGGTGCCAAAGCCCATGTGTTCCAGACTCAGCTCTGGACGAACGAAGTTAGCGGTGCGGGCCAGGCTGAATACCTGCTGGAAGTGCAGGGCCTGACGCAGGTCGACGAAGTAGAGCGCGCGGTCGGCCTTGAGTACGTTTGAGCGGTAGCGCATCGCCGCCAGATCGCTGGTGGCATACAAGAAGCCGCCGTCGGCCTTCTGGATGATCACCGGCAGTGGCTCACCCTCTTTGGTTTGGAACTCATCCTGGAAGACCACCTTGGCGCCGTTACTTTCTGACAGCAGCCCCTGGGCATCCAGATCCCGTACCACCTGCTCGAGGTCATCATTGTAGGCGCTCTCGCCGCGCACGTCGGCGCGGGTCAGACTGACGCCCAGACGCTCATAAACCTCGTGACAGTGGCTTAGGGAGATATCGTTGAATTCACGCCATAGCTTGTTGCAGTACTCATCGCCCGATTGCAGCTCAACCACGAGCTGGCGAGCGCGGGTAGCAAACTCTTCCGACTCGTCGAAACGTACCTTGGCGGCGCGGTAGAAGCTCTCGAGATCCGCCAGTTCAACCTGGGCTTGCTCGCCTTGCTGGGCGCGTAGCTCTTCCATGTAGGCCAGCAGCATGCCGAACTGGGTGCCCCAGTCGCCGACGTGGTTCTGACGGATCACCTTGTGACCCTGGAACTCCAGCGCGCGTACCACGGCGTCACCGATAATGGTGGAACGTAGGTGACCTACGTGCATCTCTTTGGCCAGATTTGGCGAAGAGTAGTCAACCACCACTGTCTGCGGCGTTGGCAGGACCACACCCAGGTGATCGTCGTTCAGGGCGGCCATCAGCTGGTTGGTCAGAGCGTTCTCATCGATAAAGAAGTTGATGAAACCTGGACCGGCGATCTCAACTTTAGCCACCTGGCTGTCTTGTGGCAGGCTATCGATTATCAGCTGCGCGACCTCACGAGGATTCTTGCGAGCCACCTTGGTCAGCATCATGGCTAGGTTGGTGGCAAAATCACCGTGGGTTTTGTCTTTGGTTCGGTCAACCTGAATACGAGCCTCAAAATCCGCAGGGATGATCGCCTGCTGTTTTAGGGTTTGAATGGCTTGTTCGAGCAAAGATTGAATATGTGATTTCATTGGCGTTTAATCGACAGTTGCTAAATAAAAAGATTCAGGGATAACCGCGTATTTTAGCCGCTTGTGGTGGCCAATTGCTATCCTCTGGTCGGATTTTTATGAGCTATTTTTGCATTTTTTGATCACAAGAGATCCTGCGGGTCGCGATCTAGGCTCCAGCGGCATCGCTTGGCCAGGGGCAGGGCTTCGATCTGCGGCAATGCTTGCTCGAAGGCCTGCTGCAACAGGCCGCGGGTCTTGGTCTGGAACATCAGCTGACGGCGGAACTTGCCGGCCTTTCTGTCCATGGGGGCGGGCATGGGGCCGATGATCTCGCATTGCTCGTCTTGCGGCAGTAACTGGGCAACCTGGGCAAGGAAGGCGTCGGCATCTTCGGCCTTGTGGGCTTCGGCGCGCAGCAGCAACATGTGCCAGGCCGGTGGCAACAGGGCCTGTTTACGCTCCTCCAGCTGACCGCGGGCGAACTCGCCATAACCCTTGTGCATCAACTCCCTCAGTATGGGGTTGTCACATTGGTGGGTCTGCAGCAATACAGTGCCCGGCTTGCGGGCCCGTCCGGCGCGGCCCGATACCTGGGTATAGAGTTGGCCGAAACGCTCAGGGGCGCGAAAGTCGGCACTGAACAGGGCGCCATCCACATCTAACAGGCCCACCAGGGTGACGTCGGGGAAATGGTGGCCCTTGGCGAGCATCTGGGTGCCGACCAAGATCTTATATTCCCCCTTATGGATGGCGTTGAGGTGGGTTTCCAGCGCCCCCTTACGGCTGGTGGTGTCGCGATCGATCCGCACCACAGGGTAGTTGGGAAACTCCTTGGCCAGGGCGTCGGCCAACTGCTCAGTACCTACCCCTTGGCCCATCAACATGGTGCTGCCGCACTGATGACACTGCTTGGGGATGGCGTACTGATTGCCGCAGTGGTGGCAACGGATCTCGCCTAGGGATTGATGCACAGTGAAGAAGGCGTCACAGCGATCGCATTCGTGCAGGTGACCGCATTCGTGACACAGCAGCGCCGGGGCGAAGCCGCGGCGGTTGAGAAACAGCAGCACCTGATTGCCCGCATCCAGATGGATACGCATTTCGTTGAGCAGGCCATGGGAGAGACCATTCTTCAGCGGCTGATTGCGGATGTCGATGATCCCCTGGCGTACCTTCTCGGCGGCGCCGGCGCGGCTGCCCAGACTCAGGTGTTGGTAGCGTCCGGAGAGGGCATTCTGCAGCGTCTCCAGGGAGGGGGTGGCGCTGCCAAGGAGCACGGGAATCGATTCGAGATGGCCGCGCATCACGGCTAAGTCCCGGGCGTGATAGCCGATCCCCTCCTGCTGCTTGAAGCTGGCGTCGTGCTCCTCATCTAATATGATGATGCCGGGATAGCGCATAGGGGTGAACAGCGCCGAGCGGGTGCCTATGATGATGGCGGCCTCGCCGCTTCTGGCTTGGCGCCAGGCGCTCAGGCGTTGATTGTCGGTGAGCCCAGAGTGGATCACCGCCACCTGCACCTTGAAGCGACGCTTGAAGCGGCTGATGGTCTGGGGTGTCAGGCCGATCTCGGGCACCAAGATCAGCGCCTGTTTGCCCTGCTTAAGTACCGTTTCCAGCAGCGCCAGATAGACCTCTGTCTTGCCCGAGCCTGTGATCCCCTCGAGTAGGGTGCAGTGGTAGCCCTGCTGTTGGTTGAGGGTGGCGACGGCGATGGCCTGTTCGGGATTGAGCTGATGGGGCGTCTCATCGAGTTCGAGCCCGTCGCGCCAGCTGAGATCCGAGGCGATCCGCCGCTCGATACACTCTATCCAGCCCCGTTCAACAAGAGCCTTCAGCGCCGTCTTACTCAGCTCCAGGGCATTGAGTTCATCCTGGCTGAGCTCTGTCTCTAACAGGGCAAGCAGCAGCTTGCGCTGGGCGGGGGCACGCTTTAGTAGATCGATATCCGCTTCTTGTCCGGCAGTGGTCACGCGCCAGATCTGTAGCTGCTGGGCCTCCACCTCGGCGCCCTTACGCAGGGCAACGGGCAGGGCCTGAGACAACATCTGCCCCAGGCTGCAAAAATAGTAGCGGGCGGCCCATTGGGTCAGCTTATAGAGCGAGGGGGGTAATACCCCTTCATGGTCGAGAAAGGCGATAACCGATTTGATCTGGTTCGGCGCCAGGTCGCAGCTCTGGCTGAGGCCTGTCACTAGGCCGATCAGCTGCTGGCGACCGAAGGGTACCCTGACCCTGACGCCTACCTGAGCCTTGTCGAGATCGGCCTCTTTGACGCGATAGCTAAAGGCCTGGCGCATGGGGACGGGGAGGGCGACTTCGACAAACAGGGACATAGATTCGGCTAGGACTCGGCTGGCAGCAATATATAGTAGAGCAAGTGTAACCAGACAGCCTGACGAGGGCTACCAGAATCTGTCACAAGTCGGTGGAAAGCCTAGGCTATTCAGATCTAAGACTTGTGACAAAATTGTTGAAACATCAAAGAGCTTGTTGCTTAATAGCTAGGTGAGACTCGGGGTTGTCGACTAGCCGGATGGCGGATGCGTGTGACCCTGAGGTGAGCGTCTGAGAGTCGAATCGATCCACCCAAACAGGGATAAGAAGGTTGCGATGAAGAGAGTGCAATATCTGGTCATGCTGTGTCTAGTGCAGCTGGGACAAGCCGGGCTAATGAGTCTGCCCGCCTGGGCTAAGCTTACCCACGTCAGTATCAATCAAAGGCTGTCAGATCTGGGGCAGCGCCCGACGCTCAGGGTCAATATCGTTGCCCAATCGGTCAACCTGGATAAGGTGCAGTTTATCGTCGAGCAGCGCTCCGGCAGCGAGCGATTGATGGTTAAGCCGATGAACTCCTATATGTTGCTGCTCAGTGGCGTCGAAGAGGTGGAAGATGGTGAGGCGCAGCTGGTGGTCAAGGAGTATCTGGTCAACAACTGGCAGGAGGTGAAGCGCATGCCCCTGTTTGATGCCGCCACGGCTTATCAGCAGAGCAAGACGGTTAAACCAAAGCCTGTCAAATCAAATACGCCGGTTAAAACAGCCAAGACCGACAAGCAGCCGTCGCAACCCCTTGCCGCTGCCCAGCAATCGCTGGCAAGTTTGCCGCCTGTCGATGTAGGCGATCGGGTGCAGCAGGGCTGTCAGCTGGATTATGCCCCGCCTCAGACCCTGTGGCGTCTCGGCAGCACCTATGCCAAGCAGTGGCAGCTGAGCACCTATGGCGCCATGCTGGCCATCTTCGAGGCGAACCCCAATGCCTTTAATGGCGGTAAGATCAATGGCCTGCGGGCAGATGTGACCCTTAAGTGTCCGTCGGCGGCCCTCAAGCAGAGATACCAGAGCGCCGATGCGGCAAGAGCGGCCTTCGAGGCGCTGGCGGCAGAATAGCCATGGCGGCCGATCGCCGCTGGAGGAAAATCAGATAATGCAGGAGAATAGTTGCAGGCTATGCTTGTAACTATTGATGGTATCCTGTACTATCTCGCGCCTAAATATTCTATTAACTGCATGTGGTGTCCGACTTCGGGTTGGAAGTGCGACATGGCCTTAAACTTGAGGTAATCCCAATGAAACCAGGCATTCATCCTGAATATGCTGAAATCACTGCAACTTGTACTTGTGGTAACGTTATCAAAGTAAACTCAACTGCAGGTAAGCCACTGCACTTGGACGTATGTGGTGCATGTCACCCATTCTACACTGGTACTCAGAAAGTTATGGATACCGGTGGACGTATCGACAAGTTCAACAAGCGTTTCGGTATGCTTGGCAAGAAGTAATACTTCTGCAAAGAACTCTGAAAAAGGCGCCTATATGGCGCCTTTTTTGTTGCCCGTTTTTGCAGGTCTGTTATTGCTGGCCTGTGCCTTTGGGCTCAGCCTGCCACTTATCCCGTCACTGAGTTTGCAAGTGGGCCTGCAAGTGGTTTTTTTTGAACAGAGTTGGCGCTCGGTCTAACATGCTTGTAAGGTTATGATATTACTGATGACTGAGCGTTTAATTTAGGGAAGCGATTCATTATGGACAAGATTCTGGCCCTCTCTCTTTCTCTCTGCTCCTTCCTGGCGACCGCCGCTGGCAGCCTTTGTGCGCCGACCCATTATGATGAGACAGTCACCTTCGCCTCGGTGATCGATGGCGATACCTTGATGCTGGAAGATGGTCGTCAGCTGAGGCTGATCGGCATCGACTCGCCCGAGATAGACAGGCACTACCCAGAGTTGTCTGAACCCTTCGCCAATCGGGCGCGCAGTTTCCTCGCCTCGCGTCTGCTGCCTGGGCAGAAACTCAAACTGGCCTTCGATCGTAAACGTCTGGATCCACAAGGGAAAACCTTAGCCTATGCCTATACCGAGGAGGGAGAGCACCTGCAGGAGATAATGCTGAGTCAGGGCTATGCCAAGGCGAGGGTCTATCAGAATGATTATTTCTGGCAGTGTTTGGCCAATATCGAGCGCCAGGCTCGTCAAGAAAGACGTGGATTATGGAGCCATAAAAGCTATCAAGCCAAGTCGCCTGATGAGCTAAATCGTGACGATCGCAATCGCTGGCGAGAGGTCAGAGGAGTGGTGACGGGTTTTGAAAGAAAAGGTCAGCAATTGTGGCTGATTATCGATGAAATCTTTTATGTGGGTATACCTAGAGAAGAATCTGGTAAATTTAGCAACATTTTAACCCTAAACCTGCTTGAAAGTCCGGTAATTGTGCGTGGTGAGTTGTATTATTCCTACAAAAAATGGCAGATGATTGCCCATCATCCTTCGCAGATAAGTTTGCAAAATAAGCCTTAGACCGTTTGGCTTCATAATAAACTGAAATTTTCTAATATCTTGTTTAAAAATCGCCTAATTTCGAGTATCTTAGCGCTCTAATGACCTGCGTCGATTTTCGCCAAATCTGGGGGAGCGAGGCGGGGCAAATAAGACCTTACTCTGAATACACTTGTCGCATTTTTTGCAGGATTACTAAAATGGCCGATTTCCGTCAGCAAGCCCTTGACTACCATGAGTTCCCCGTACCAGGCAAAACCGCCGTTAGCCTGACCAAGCCCGCAGAGACCAGCATGGATCTGGCGCTGGCCTATAGTCCGGGTGTGGCCGAGCCGGTGCGTGAAATTGCTGCCAATCCTGACGACGCATACCGTTACACCGCCAAGGGCAACACGGTTGCTGTGATCTCTAACGGTACCGCCATCTTAGGTCTGGGTAACCTGGGCCCACTGGCCTCTAAGCCTGTGATGGAAGGTAAGGCGCTGCTGTTCAAACATTTCGCCAATATCGATGCCACAGACATCGAGGTGAAGCACCGCACCGCCGAAGAGTTTATCAACACGGTCGAGGCGATTGCCGATACCTTCGGTGGCATCAACCTGGAAGACATCAAGGCGCCCGAGTGTTTCGAGATCGAGAAGGCGCTGATTGAGCGTTGTAACGTTCCTGTATTCCACGACGATCAGCACGGCACGGCCATCGTGACTGCAGCCGGCATGATCAACGCCCTGGAGATCCAGGGTAAGAAGCTGGAAGAGGCGGTCTTTGTCTGTATGGGCGCAGGTGCGGCGGCTATCGCCTGTATGACCATGCTGGTGAAGTGTGGCGTGCAGCGTGAGAATGTCTACATGCTGGACCGTAAGGGCGTTATCCACACCCGTCGTGAAGATATCAACGAATACAAGGCGCTGTTTGCCAACAACACAGACAAGCGCACCCTGCAGGATGTGATCAAGGGCGCCGACGCCTTCCTGGGTCTGTCTGGCCCTGATGTATTGAGCGCTGAAGACGTTGCCTTGATGGCCGAGAAGCCGGTGATCTTCGCCTGTTCAAACCCAGATCCAGAGATCAAGCCTGAGCTGGCCCACGATGTGCGCAAAGATCTGATCATGGGTACCGGCCGCAGCGATTACCCTAACCAGGTAAATAACGTGCTCTGCTTCCCCTTCATCTTCCGTGGTGCCCTGGATGTACGCGCCGCCAAGATCAACGACGAGATGAAGATTGCCGCGGTACACGCCATCGCCGCCCTGGCGAAAGAGCCTGTGCCTGCCGAGGTATTGGCTGCCTACCCAGATGTTACTGAGCTGAAGTTTGGCCCAGATTACGTGATCCCTAAGCCGATGGATCCACGCCTGCTGTCAAACGTGGCCAAGGCCGTTGCCCAAGCGGCTATCGACTCGGGTGTTGCGGCCTTGCCAACACTGCCTGAACACTACATGGCCTAATCAGGTCATAGCGATAAGAAAAGGGCCTCAGGGCCCTTTTTTATTGTGCCATTACCGCTTTATTTGTATGGTAAGTGGTGTTGCTCAGCCTAGGTGATAAAGCCTTTCGGGATCCTAGATGATAAAGCGGTCTCAGACGTAAAAAATAATAATAATCCTGCAGGAAGCGGAAATGAAATTGACACAACTCCTCACCAAGAAGTTAACCGGCTTTTGGCTGCTTTCCCTCGCTGCGGTTGCCTTCATCTTTCTGCTTACCGCCCTGGTCAGTTTCATTCAGCTCACCTATAAGTTTCAACAGCAGCAGATGACAGAGCTGGAGGAGATGCTGCTGCAACATCAGGTTCGCCATGAGCTACAGCACCTGGATATCTGGCTGCCACAGATCCTGGCCGCCTATGATGCACAAAAATTTACCCTGATCCGGGGTGATGAGACGCTGTACCGCTTCGACCGGGGTAATCATGATCAGAGTGTGGTCAACTACGACAGGGTACTCAACGAGACTTTAGATCTGCATTTTCATATCAGCCTGCCTCAGCCCTTCCTGCTGCATAACATCAGCTGGCACGGCGGTCTGGTGTTCCTGGTGGGATGCATAGCGGTAGGCCTGCTGGTGCGCCGCGGCTACCTCTGGCTGGCGTTGCAACTGCAGGGTATAGAAGATCTGGCCAAGCGCAGTCATCTGATCCTCTCGGGAGACTATGACAAGGCGCTGGCCGAGACGGGCCATGGCCGGCCAAGGCTTATCAACCGCGCCTTGACCCAGATGTTGCTAGAGCTGGATGATGCCCAGAAGCAGCGCGCCAGGTTCGATCAGTTTATTCGCTCCAACACCTTCCTCGACCCCGAGTCGGGCATCGGCAATCGCCTGTTCCTCAAGAACCGCCTGGACGCCCTGAGCAACAAGGACGGCATGATGGCCCCCGGGGTGCTGCTATTGCTGGAGATGGAAGATCTGGATCTCTTACAGCAGGAGGCAGACGAGTTCAGCATTCAGGAGCTGCTCACCCAGACCATAGGCGGCATCAGTCATCTATTGGACAGTCAGGCCAACAGCATCTTCTCCCGTCGCTCCTACAATCAGTTTGCCATAGTCGTGCCGCAGATCTCCCTGGCCGATGCCGAGAAGCTGGCCGCCAGGCTGCTCAAGGTCTGCCTGAGTCAGCCCCTGGAAGGGGTGAACAATCGCGACGACTTCTTTCATATTGGCGTCGCCTACTTCAAGGTGGGCGAGAGCAAAGAGCAGCTGATCGAAGAGGCCGAGATGGCGCTGCGGGCGGCCCAGTTTCAGGGCAACAGCGGCTGGTTCATGTATGACAAGGGCGCGGTGGACGAGGAGTTTGCTAGAGGCTCGGTGCGCTGGCGCAGCTTCCTCGAATATGCCCTGGTCAACAAGCGCGTGGTGCCCTTCACCCAGGCGATACTCGACAGCGATGGCAAGGAGCACCACAGCGAGGTCTCTTGTCGTCTGCGCGACAGCCACGACAACCTGGTGCGCGCCACCCTGTTCTTGCCCATGGCGATCAAGTGCGGCCTGATCCCCCAGATCGAGCGTCAGGTGATCGAGGCCGTGTTGTTCGATCTGTTACCCAAGTCACCCAAGGACCAGCGGAAATACAGTATTAATCTCTCTCTGGATACACTGACCAGCCGCGCCTTTATCCGTTGGCTACAGACGACCCTGCTGGAGTATCGTCACCTGACGCCGCGGCTGATCTTCGAGATCAACGAAGATATCCTGGTGAATAACCTGGCGAAACTGAAGGCGCCGCTGGATATGATCGCCAAGATGGGGGCCAGCCTGTGTGTCGACCGAGTAGGGCAGCAGGTGGTGAGCACCCAGTATCTTCAATCCTGCCGCGTAGATCTGATTAAGCTGCACAGATCTATCGTGCGGCAGATACATTTACGCCAAGAGAATCAATTGTTTGTCAGAAGCCTTATCGGTGGACTCTATCGTACCGAGGTGCAGGTCTTTGCCGAAGGGGTCGAGTCGCTGGAGGAGTGGCAGACGTTGAAGATTTTAGGGGTGAGTGCAGGACAGGGCAGTTTCTTTAGCGATCCCCTAGAGGCCGCGTAATTTTGTTATCTCCCTGTTGGGCCTGATAAGGGCTTGTTAGGGCAGGGTTACTGTTCTATGTTTATCTGAGTGTATCTGATTGATGTTAGATTTTTTCTATAAAATTAGGCGATTAGTCGCTACAATAACGCTATTATTTTGACGCTTTCCTCGAGGCAATATCCATCCGGCATTTGAGGTAGAGCGATTTGGGACACTCATGGCGCGTGAGTATCAAATTGGTGGATATGCCTTAAATGGAAAATAGTCTTTTGAGTAAATTTGCCTTCTGGCAAACCAAGCACGATAGAGTCGATTTAGGCGTATACCTCAACGCCGCCGCAGTGACCTTCTTTAAGCGCGACAGCGACACCTCATTTTCACTGCCCCTGTCGGGCGATGACTGGTCTGGCGTATTCGAGGCGCTGACCGACAAGATCCCCGCTCCTCATCTGCAACTCGTGCTCAGCGAGGACTTCTACCAGCTGCTGGTGGTCGACAAGCCTATGGTGCAGCCCGAGGAGATGCATCAGGCGCTCGTCTGGTCCATCAAGGATATGGTGTCAGAGCCCGTCGAGTCCCTGCATCTGGATTATTTTGAGTCGCCAGAATCCACCAACAACAAGGTGACTGTGGTTGCGGTCAACAAGGCCATGCTGCAGGCGCTGGTCAAGGCGGCGGATAAGCACCAGGTGACCATTGCCGGGATCAGCATAGAAGAGATGGCCATCAGCAACTATGGCGCCGAGGATAAGCTGGCGCATATGGTGCTCTGCCATAAGCCGGGGAGCGAGCTGCTACTGACCGTGGTGAAACAGGGGCAGCTCTACATGCAGCGCCGTATCCGCGGATTCAGTCAGTTAGATAGAGTCTCCAGCGAAGATCTGCAGCTCAACGTCGCCGATAACCTTAGCCTGGAGCTGCAGCGCTCCATGGACTATTTCGAGAGCCAGCTGCGCCAGGCGCCGGTAGCCTCTATCGCCCTGCTGATGAGCGGTGAGCGTCAGATGCTGGCTCAGCTATTGAGTCGGAACTTCGATCAGGCCGTCGAGGTGATCGCCTGTGATCAGGTGCAGGATAAGTTGGCCCAATGGGCATTGGCCGAGCTTGAACGTCAAACGGAGGAGCCTGCCTAGATGAATCCAAAACTGCGGGTCAATCTCTTTACTGCCAGCCTGTTACCGCCCAGGTTGCGCCTCTCCTTTACGCGCCTGCTACAACTTGGCTTCGGCCTCTTTGTCTTGCTGCTGGTCGCCAACCTACTGGCCTATCTGCATCTGGGAAGCCTGGAGGCCGACAAGCATCGGCTACTCAGCGACAAGGCCGCCTTCGACCAACAGAAGGCGCAGCTCGAGCAGGCCATCGCCAAGCGCAGCGCCTCTCAGGCATTGGTACAGCAGGTGGATCTCCTATCGCAGCAGGTGGAACTCAAGCGTCTGCTGCTCGGCGAGCTTTCCCATGTGGAGACCCTCACCAGCAAGGGCTACTCGCCCCTGCTGACTGGCCTTGCGCGGGTGACCGACAATCAACTCTGGCTGAGTCGCATCCAGGTGCAGGAAGATCAGTTTGTCTTCGAAGGCTTTAGCGCAGCGCCGAATGCTGTCCCCCTCTGGCTGGCACGCCTGCAAGGGGTCGAGCCGCTCAAGGGCCAGGCTTTTAGCACGCTCACCATGAACCGGGGCGACAAGCAGCCGCTGGGATTTGTGCTGCGCAGCAAGCGTGATGAGGAGCAGGCGAAATGAAACAGCAGATAGCCCGCTGGGGCGAAGCCTTCGATCAGCTGAGTCAGCGCGAGCGGGTGATGATCGCCGTGGCAGTCGTGGTGGTGATCGGCATGTTGCTCTATCTGCCGCTCGAGTCTCTGCTAACCCAGAGCAGCCGCGTGCAGAGTAATATCAAGGCCTTAACCGCCGAGAACCGAATCTCAGAACAGCAGATTGCCCTGTATCAGCAGACTCTGGCGACCGACCCCGATCAAGAATACCGTCAGCGTCTGGCTGGGCTACAACAACAAGCCAAAGATCTCGATCAGCAGCTGTCGTTTCAGATGGTCGATATGGTACCCGCCGACAAAATGCCGACCATGCTCGGCGAGTTGCTGGGCCGGGTAAAGGGGATACGCCTGCAAAGCTTCGAGTCTCTGGCGCCTAAGCCACTGCTGGCATTAGGGGATGAGAATAAACTCAACCTCTACAGCCACGGCATCAAGCTGGCGTTCGAGGGAGATTACTTTGCCACCCTCAAGTTTATCGAGGCGGTCGAGGCGATGCCCAATAAGCTCTATTGGCGCCAACTGGATTATGTGGTGGGCGATTATCCTAAGGCCGAGGTGACGTTAGAGGTCTACACACTCAGTATTAACAAGGACTTTATCAGTGTTGCGAATCAAGATTAGTGTTTGCCTGCTGGCGCTGCTTTGCCTTGGGTTGACTCAGGCCTCGGCCCAGACCCTGAGGGATCCGACCCGTCCAGGTGCTGGGGCAATAGGCTCGGCGCAGCATCAAGGCGGAAGTAAGTTGGTGCTCAACAGCCTGATGATCACCGACAATTCGGCGACGGCCATTATCAATAACAAGACATTCACCACGGGTGACAGGGTACAAGGTGTGAGGATCACTCGCATCACGGCACAGGGAGTCTGGCTCGCCGATGGCCGCCAGCTCAAGCTCTACCCAGAAGTAACTGCGACAAAGGGACAATAAATGACTGCGATGAAAACCATAACACCTCTGCTCGTGCTGATGTTAGCCGCCTGTCAGACAACGGATCGTCCCCAGCCTGTCGAGTCGAAATCGGCGATCGATACATCGATTGCCGCGGCGCAGAACAAGCCATACACGCCACCACCGGCGGCCGTGATGCCAGATTCTGTGCAGCGTGAGCTGCAGTCATCGGCCCTGCTAGGTTCCTTGACCCCAAGCCAGCCGAGCGAGCGACGTTTCGATGTGTCGGCCAAGGATGTCGATGCCAAGGTCTTTTTCCCTAGCCTGGTGCAGGGCACGCCCCTGAGCGTGGCCGTACACCCTAACGTGACAGGTACAGTCTCTCTGTCCCTCAAGGGCGTGACCCTGAGCGAGGCGCTGCAGGTGGTCGAAGATATCTATGGTTATGAGGTGAGCCGAGAAGGACGTATCCTGCGTGTCTTCCCTGCTGGCATGCGCACCGAGACCTTCCCGCTCAACTATCTCTACATGGAGCGTCAGGGCTTGTCGCTGACCTCGGTGAACTCTGGACGGATCTCGGACAACAATAACAACCGTAATAACAACGGCAACAACAGCAATAATTACAACAACAATAACTCGAACAACAACGGTGGCGACAGCAATAGCAACAATAGCAACGAGACCACCAACGGCACCTTTATCCGCTCCAAGACCAAGACAGACTTCTGGGGTGAGCTGAAAGAGACGCTGGAATCTATTATAGGCACCACGGGTGACGGCCGTCAGGTGGTGGTCAGCCCGCAGGCGGGCCTAGTGACCATCAGGGCCTATCCCAACGAGCTGCGTCAGGTGAAGACCTTCCTCAAGACCGCCGAGAGCCATCTGCAGCGTCAGGTGATCCTCGAGGCTAAGGTGCTCGAGGTGACCCTGTCTGACGGTTATCAGCAGGGGATCCACTGGGAAAGCGTGCTGGGTCAGAGTGGTAACAATAGCATCGAGTTTGGTACCTCGAAGGCGCCGGATGGTCTGGGGGATGTGATCACCTCGGCCATTGGTGGCATCACCTCCTTGCAGATCAAGGGCAAAGACTTCAGCACCATGATTAACCTGCTCGATACTCAGGGTGATGTGGATGTGCTGTCCAGCCCAAGGGTGACGGCCTCGAACAACCAGAAGGCGGTGATCAAGGTGGGCCGCGACGAATATTTCGTGACAGATGTGTCTTCGACCACGGTAGCGGGCACCACGCCGGTCACCACGCCGGAAGTGGAGCTGACGCCGTTTTTCTCTGGCATAGCACTGGACGTGACGCCGCAGATCGACGAGGAGGGCAATGTGCTGTTGCACATCCACCCATCGGTTATCGATATCAAGGAGCAGAACAAGTCGATCAAGGTATCAGACAGCACACTAGAGCTGCCACTGGCCCAGAGCGAGATCCGCGAGTCGGACACTGTGATCAAGGCAAATACCGGCGATGTGGTGGTGATCGGCGGCCTGATGAAGAGCGAAAATATCGAGCTGGTCTCTAAGGTGCCGCTGCTGGGGGATATTCCGTTTCTGGGCGAAGCCTTTACCAACCGTTCCAACTCGCTACGCAAGACTGAGCTGGTGATCCTGCTCAAGCCGACCGTGGTGGGCGCCGAGACCTGGCAGACCGAGCTGCAACGCTCCAAGGCACTGCTGGATCGTTGGTACCCAGAAGAGAAGCAGGAGTAGGCGCTTGTATCTGCAGCACTTTCATTTGGCGCAGCCTCCCTTTTCGTTGACGCCAAATACCGGCTTCTTCTTCGGCTTGGCGCCCCATGTCGAGGCGCTGCAAGTGCTGCAAACTGCCCTGCAGACGGGTGAAGGGTTTATCAAGGTCACCGGCGAGGTCGGGACGGGTAAAACCTTGATCTGTCGTAAGCTGCTTAACGATATTCCCGAGCGCTTTCACTGTGCCTATCTGCCCAATCCCTATCTGAGTCCCAGCGAGCTGCGTTGGGCACTGGCGCTGGAGCTGGGGCTAAAATACAGCGCCGATCTGGATCAGCAGCGTCTTACCAGCCTTATTCAGCAGCAGCTTATTGCGCTGAGCGCCCATGGACATTCCATCGTCCTGGTGCTGGACGAGGCTCAGGCATTGCCGGACGAGAGCCTGGAGGCACTGAGGCTGTTCACCAATCTGGAGACAGAGAGTCGCAAGCTGCTGCAGGTAGTCTTGTTTGGCCAACCTGAGCTGGATACCCGGCTGCAACAGCCGCAATTTCGTCAGCTCAGACAACGAATCACCTTCAGCTATCAACTGCGGCCCATGACCGCCGACGAGACCCGAGCCTACCAGGCCCACAGACTCGAGGTGGCGGGGTATCGCGGCGAGGGACTGTTTGGCGCCCGCGAGAGTAGACGTATCGCCCGCGCAGCAAGAGGAATCCCAAGACTCATCAATATCTTGTCTCATAAAGCGCTACTGCTCGCCTATGGCGAAGGCGCTGACAGGGTGAGCCTGCGCCATGTGAAGGGGGCGATTATCGACACTCAGGACGCCGACAGCGGGCTGTTTCCCTCTTGGTGGCTGGGCACCTTTGGCGCCGTGTCGCTGTGCGCCGGCGCGCTATGGTTTTGGCTCACCCGGGGGCTGGCATGAGCGTCATCAATACCATGCTCAAAGATCTGGATAAGCGCCAGCAGTCCCACGGGCTGGATGAGCTGCCCGTGCCGCCACTGCAATATCGTCAGGCGCCTCAGTCGCGTCTGCCCTGGTTGTTACTCGCGCTGCTCTCCCTACTGCTGTTGGCCATGGGCTATCTGGCGTGGGATCGCTACGCGGCCCTCGAGCGCACTAACCTGGCACTGCAACAGGATAATCAAAATCTGGCCCAGGAGATCGCCAGCGGCGAACTCAAACAGTCGAGCGTAGAAAAAGTCGCTTCGAATGAAACGGCAGTGGCAGCAGATAAAGCGCCTGCCGAGGAATCAAGGGCTGAGGCTTCACAGATTGCAGATACTCAGGTCACAGCTAAGGCCGAGTCTAGTGCCGATGCCAGTGTTGAGCTCGTGACTACATCTAAGACTGACCCGGTTGCTGAGCCTAAGGTCGAGAGCAAGCCTGCTGCTGAGAGTAAGCCTTCCGCTAAGCCTCAGAGGGTTCGGGTCGAGCAGGCATCTGAAGCCAACACAGAAAAAACGACCGGCTCCATGGCGGTGACCGAGGTGAAGCTATCGCCTGAGGCGCTGGCCGAGAAGCGCTTCAGTCAGGGCAAGTCGGCCCAGGAGGGTGGGCAACTGTCCCAGGCAGTGGATGACTTTAGCGAGGCGATAAGACTCGATCCCACCCTGCACGGCGCGCGTCAGCATCTGGCTGCCCTCTATTATGGTCAGGGGCAGTTGGGTGAGGCTAAGACAGTGCTGCAACAGGGCCTCGCCCGCTATCCCCAGGAACTTGATTATGCCCTCATGCTGGCCAAAGTGTTGGAGGCGCAGGGGGATAGCCAAGGGGCCTTGGCGGCGCTTGGCACTATCCCAGACGATCACCTGCTCGCCAAGCAGAAGTGGGTGCTGCAGAGTCATCTTGCCCAGCAGGCATCGCAATTTGCCTTGGCCGAAGAGAGTTATCGCCGCCTGGCCAGGGTCGAACCCTCGCAGGCCAAGTGGTGGATGGGGCTGGCCTACGCCTTAGATTCCCAGCAAAAATATACCAGCGCCAAGCAGGCCTACGCTCAGGCCCTAGGCTTATCCGGCTTGTCGCAGCAGGCCAGCGATTTTATTCAGCAGCGGCTGGCCCAGTTAGGAGATATCGAGTGAAACCCAAGTTAAAGATGCGTCTCGGCGACTTATTGGTACAGGAAGCGATCATCAGCGAGGCGCAGCTGGGCCAGGCCCTGGCCGAGCAGAGAAATACCGGCAAGAAGCTGGGTCGCACCCTGATCGATCTCTCCTGCATAACAGAAGAGCAGCTGCTTAAGTTTCTGTCGCAGCAGCTCAATATTCCTTTTCTGGACATCAGCCGCCGGGCTATTCCGCCTCAAGTCGTGAATCTTCTACCCGAGGTGCAGGCCCGTCGTTATCGCGCCCTGGCGGTGGAAGATAATGGCGACCATGTGCTGGTGGCCATGAGCGACCCTGCCGATCTGCAGGCGATGGACAATATCGAGGTCTTGCTGGCGCCCAAGGCGATTAAGATCGCCGTGGTCACAGAGACCCAGCTACTGGAGGCCTTCGACAACCTGTATCGCCGCACCGGGGAGATCGCCCAGATCGCCGGTAAGCTGGAGGAGGAATATGCCGCCGACGATCAGTTCGATCTCGCCAGTCTGACCGATGCCGACAGCGATAACGAAACCACTGTGGTTAAGCTACTGCAGTCGATCTTCGAAGATGCGGTGCAGATGCGTGCCTCAGATATTCATATCGAGCCCGGCGATAAGGTGCTGAGGATCCGCCAGCGTATCGACGGCCAGCTGCAAGAGAACACCCTGCAGGAGGTGAACATCGCCTCGGCGCTGGTGCTGCGCCTCAAGTTGATGGCGGGCTTGGATATCTCAGAGAAGCGTTTGCCTCAAGATGGTCGTTTTCACATGGAGATCAAGGGACACAAGATAGACGTGCGTATGTCGACCATGCCCATCTATCACGGCGAGTCTGTGGTGATGCGTCTTCTGGACCAGTCTGCGGGCCTGCTGACCTTAGATGAGACCGGCATGCCGGCCGAGATGCTGGCGCGGGTGCGCAGACAGATCAAGCGCCCCCACGGCATGCTGCTGGTGACCGGGCCTACGGGTAGCGGTAAGACCACGACGCTTTATGGCGTGTTGAGTGAGCTCAACACCGCCGATCGCAAGATCATCACGGTGGAAGATCCCGTGGAGTATCAGCTGCCGCGTATCAATCAGGTACAAGTTAACCATAAGATAGGCTTAGATTTTTCCAACGTACTGCGTACCACCTTGCGTCAGGACCCCGATATCATCATGGTGGGTGAGATGCGTGACCAGGAAACGGTGGAAATTGGCCTCAGGGGCGCACTCACAGGTCACTTCGTGCTGTCGACCCTACATACCAACGATGCGGTTACCTCAGCCCTGCGTCTGCTGGACATGGGCGCCGCCAGCTATCTGGTGGCCAGTGCGCTTAGGGTTATCATTGCCCAGCGTCTGGTGCGCCGGGTCTGTCACAAGTGTGCCCAGCCCTATGATGCTAGCGCCGCCGATCAGGCATGGCTTAGCAGCATCAGCGGTCGCGACTTCAGCCAGGCCAAGTTTCGTATCGGCACCGGCTGTCAGAGTTGCAACGGTAGCGGCTATCGCGGCCGTATCGGTGTATTCGAGATCCTGGAGCTGGATGAGAAGATGATCGATGCAATGCGAAGCGGCAATCCCCAAGCGTTTGCCCAAGCCGCCTACCAGAGCCCGAACTTTACTCCGCTGGCCGAGTCGGCGCTCAACTACCTTGCTGAGGGCATGACCACTATGGAAGAGGTGGCCAAGCTTATCGAAGATGCCAGCGATGCCCAGGTGCCCATCTCGCAGGAGATGATCCATCAACATGAGATTGAGGGCTAACTATGCCTGTCTATCAGTACAAGGGGCGTGATGCACAGGGCAATGCGGTCAGCGGGCGGCTCGATGCGACCACTCAGAGCGCCGCCGCCGATCAGTTGCTGTCTCGCGCCGTGATCCCCCTTGAGCTGGTGGAGGCCAAAGTTGCGCGCGAGTTTCACCTGGGCAGCCTGTTTAAGAGCAAGGTTGGCCTGGATGAGCTGCAGATCTTTACCCGGCAGATGTATTCGCTCACTCGCTCGGGCATCCCCATTTTGCGGGCCATCGCCGGCCTGTCGGAGAGTTCTCACTCCAAACGCATGAAAGATGCCCTGAACGATATTTCAGAGCAGCTGATATCCGGTCGCCCGCTTTCATCGGCGATGAATCATCACCCGGATGTGTTCGATGCCCTGTTTGTCTCCATGATCCATGTGGGGGAGAACACGGGTAAGCTGGAGGACGCCTTTATTCAGCTCTCTGGTTATATCGAACGCGAGCAGGAGACCCGCAGACGCATCAAGGCGGCGATGCGTTATCCCATCTTCGTCTTGATGGCGGTGGCCCTGGCCATGGTGGTGCTCAATATCATGGTGATCCCTAAGTTTGCCGATCTGTTTGCCCGGTTTGGCGCGGATCTGCCCTGGGCCACCAAGTTGCTGATCGGCACTTCTAACTTCTTCGTCAACTACTGGTACCTGCTGCTCCTCGCTTTAGTGGGGTGCTTCGTGGGGATCCGCTATTGGCACAACACTGAGAAGGGCGAGCAGCAGTGGGACAGATGGAAGCTTAAGATCCCGGCTGTAGGCAGCATCATAGAGCGCTCGACCCTGTCGCGGTATTGCCGCAGTTTCTCCATGATGCTGAGCGCAGGAGTGCCCATGACACAGGCCCTGAGCCTGGTGGCCGATGCCGTGGATAATGCCTATATGCATGACCGCATAGTGGCCATGCGCCGGGGCATAGAGTCCGGCGAGTCTATGCTGCGGGTGTCGAACCAGAGTCAGCTCTTTACCCCGCTGGTGCTGCAGATGGTGGCCGTTGGTGAAGAGACGGGCCAGATAGATCAACTGCTTAACGACGCCGCCGACTTTTACGAGGGGGAGGTCGATTACGACCTCAAGAACCTGACCGCCAAGCTTGAGCCTATCTTGATCGGCATAGTCGCGGTGATTGTGCTCATCCTGGCGCTGGGCATCTACCTGCCGATGTGGGATATGCTCAATGTGGTCAAGGGAGGATAACCCATGGCAGCCATGAGCCGGGAGCTGAGCTGATGGAGAACCAGACACGGGTCGACAGCGAGCTGATGCAGGCCTACGGCAAGATGATTGCCATAGTGGTGCTCTTGCTCATCTTGGGGGTACTGGGTTACGGTTATTTTGCCAAGGTGGATCAGGTCTCTTCTCAGGGGCTGAAGCTGGAGCACAGCCGCCTGCTGAATGTGCTGGCCATGGTGCGCTCTCAATGGTTGGTGCAGGGGCGCCCTGCCGAGATGCATCTCGACTGGTCCACGGCCATGGAACTCAGGGACGGCGAACAACCCCTGATTAAGATGAGCGATCAGGGTTGGCCAACCTTAGCGCAAATCACAGAGGAGAACTGTAAGACCCTCTGGTGGCAGCTGTTGGGCGGCCGGGATGATTTAGCCAAAATTGTTACACAAGCGGACCAGGCTGGAGAGGTTTGTAGTTATATTGCTAATAACGGTGATCGATTGAGTTATCAACTCACTAGTGGACGCGTTATTTTTTTGACAGATAGCTGAATTTAGCGACATCTAAGGTTTTATAATTTGCTGTAACTGCTAGAATTATCAGGATTATCTAAGGGAGTTTTTTATGAAAATGCGAGCCCAAAACATGCCAATCAAACAGAGCGGTTTCTCTCTGATCGAGCTGGTGATCGTGATTGTGATCCTGGGAATTCTGGCGGCCACTGCCATTCCCCGTTTTTTGAATGTGACCGACGATGCAGAAGATGCTAGCGTAGATGGCGTAGCCGGTGGTTTGGCCACGGCGGTAAGCTTCGTGCGCTCCCAATGGGAGGTGGATGGTCGTAATAATGCCAATGTGGTGCTCGATGGTACGCAGATCTCCCTGGATACCCGTTTCGGTTTTCCAACGGGCTTGACCTCGGGCAGTGGTATCGTGAGTGCGACCGGTATGACAGATGCCGCCTGTCAGGAGGTATTCCAGAATATTCTCCAGGGGGCACCGCGTAACGTGCTCTTTAATCAGGATGCCCGTAATCAGCGCTTTACCGCGCGGGTACTGGATGGCGCCGGTGGTAATGGAGTTGCCATCGATGGCACTCAGGTGACCAACTTAGATCTCTGTGTCTACCATCAGGTGACCTCGCTGGCATTAAACCCAACCACGGGCGTGCCTACACCTACACCTGATCTGGCCACCGCCAACGCCAAAGGTATCCTCTATAACCCAGGTACCGGTCAGGTGTTGAGTTTTACCAATTAATCTTGCGCCCTGCCCTCGGCGAGGCCGACAGAATTTTATTGAAAAGTTGAAAGTTAGCAGAAGCGAAAATAACAAGGGAACGACATGAAGAAGCAAAACGGCTTTACACTGATCGAGTTAGTGGTTGTGATCATCATCTTAGGGATTCTGGCCGTGACCGCAGCGCCTAAGTTTATTAATTTACAGAGCGATGCGCGTGCATCGACGTTGGAAGGTTTGAAAGCCTCGTTGCAAGGCGCCAATACTTTAGTTTATTCCAAAGCTGCTATCCAAGGGCAAGAGTCGAAGTCGGCTGGCACCGTGATTTTAGATGATAAGGGTGATAGCGATACGAGTAACGATGTAACTATCAACTCAGTTTATGGTTACTTAAAACAAGCATCGGCCGATTTAGTTTTAGCATTGGATATCGATACGACTTCATCTCAGCCTGAGTGGACGATAGTCGATTCTCCAAATGTAACCACGACTTTAACTGGCGCAATTATTATTCATCCAGGTGACAAAACACCATCTGATACGTCTAAATGTTGGGTGGAGTATAAACAATCTGCATCTAACGGTGCATTACCTCAATATAAAGTAGAAAAATCAGGTTGTTAATTTAGGGAATAGCAAAAATGAGTAATCAAAAAGGTTTTACATTAATCGAGTTAGTTGTGGTCATCATCATTTTAGGCATTTTAGCTGTGACCGCCGCACCTAAGTTTATTAACCTGCAGAGCGACGCCCGTAAATCGACAGTCTCTGGATTGGAAGCGACAATAAAAGGAGCGGATAGCTTAGTGCATTCTAAATCCTTGATTGCAGGCAACGAAACTCAAGCAAGTACCGCTACTCCTGCGCCGACAGTCACGGTAGATGCTGCGGGTACAACAGTGGCATTGAACTATGGTCATGCAAAGGCTATTTGGACCGGTAGCTTGGCCAATGCGTTAGACATTAATGCCGCGTCTTCAGGTACCACTGCCGAATGGTTGTATGTTGAAGATTCGGCAACAAACAGCATTTACTTTTATCCACAGGGCCAAACTAGCCCTAAAGCTGCCCAAGATGCAGGCACTTGTTATGTGCAATATGTAAATGGGTTAACTGCTTACGGCGCAATTACAGTCAATACGATCGTTACAGGTTGTTAAGCCTGTTTTGTTTCTAAAGGCCTGCAATGCAGGCCTTTTTTGTCTGTGGCGAGAGACTAATTACTGAAATCGATGGCAATATTTGCCATACTCTGTAGGTTATTAGAAAGTTTAACGCTATCAGCGTGTTGCGGCTGGGGTGTCGATGAATAAACAACAAGGTTTTACCCTTGTGGAGCTGGTCACTAGCATCATCTTGATTGCCATTTTATCTGTGGTGGTCTTGCCGCGCTTCTTTACTGCCTCAAGCTACAGCGCCTATACCTTGAGAGACGAACTGATTAGCGAGCTCAGACGAGTCCAGCTGATGGCGCTGAATAACCTGGATCGCTGCTACAAGGTGAGCGTGACGGCGACGAGTTATCGCGCCGACATCTATGGCGCCGACTGCAGTAGTCTGTCGGTCAGCGGCAATCCACAATCACTACCACGCCAGACCAGCCTGAGTCTAGGTGGCTTAAACAGCTTCACCCTGACCTTTGACCGTGATGGCAGGGTGACGGGCAGCTGCGCTACGGGCTGCACCATCAAGGTTGCAGCCGATGAAACCTTAGACCTCACCATAGAGAGCCAGGGGTATATTCATGGACGCTAGCAGAGCCATCTTACCAAGGCGCGCCTCAGGCTTTACCCTGATCGAATTGGTCGTGGGCATGATAGTGCTTGGCATCGCCCTGGTCATGCTTACCAGCATGCTGTTTCCCCAGGCGGATCGCGCCGCCGAAACCCTGCACAGGGTGCGCTCAGCCGAGCTGGCGCACTCCCTGCTCAATGAGATCTGGGGCAAGCGTTACGATCAAAATGCCAACCCTAATGGCGGCGTGCCCGCCTGTGGCGCGGCGGCTAGGCCTGATCTGGGTTTGCCAGCAGGGCAGCCCTGTACAGACCAGGCCAATTTTGGTCCGGGCGGACTCGATCGCAACGCCTATAGGGATGTGGATGACTATCATGGCCTGACTCAGACAAGCAAGATGCTCAACTCGGATCGCACCTATGCTCAGGAATATATTAACTACCAACTATCGGTCAGCGTCACCTATCCCGGCAGCGACAAGAACAGCAAGCTGGTGGCTATCAATGTGACCACACCCAGTGGCGAGGTGATCACCTATAATGCGCTGCGGAGTAACTACTGATGCGGCTGCAAACTAACAAGGGCTTCACCCTGGTCGAGATGGTGACCGTCATCATCATACTGGGCATCCTGGTGGTCGGGGTGAGTAGCTTCGTGATCTTGGGCACCCGTATCTTCGTTGAATCCAGCTCTGTGGATCAGGTGCTGAGTCAGAGTCGTTTCGTGATTGAGCGTATGACGCGGGAGCTGCGTAATGCCCTGCCAAACAGCATCAGGGTGGCCAGCTCAAGCGATGCCCAGTGCATCGAGTTTATGCCTATCACAGCTAGCGCCAGCTATATCAGCCTGCCGATAGCGCCAGACAGCGCCGCAGACAGCGGCAGCGTGATGCTCCCGGCCCAGGGAATTAACCTGGCCCACAAGATGGTGATCTATCCGCTTTCACCTGCTCAGCTCTACCAAGACAGTCCGTCGACCACACAGGGGCGTATCTTCGATGTTAAACAACTGAGTGGCAATCAGATCGAGTTTAACAATGCGCTGCGCTTCGATGAGACCTCGCCTCAGAAGCGCTACTTCATGGTCAATGGTGCCGTGAGTTACTGCTTCTTAAGCAGCGGCGATATCTGGCGTTACGACGGCTACGGGGTTCAGACCACCCAGCCGACACCTGCGCAGATGGGGACGGGCGCCTTGATGGGCCAGCATGTGGTCAATAACTTAGGCAGCGAGGCGCCGATTCACTACACGCCGGGTACACTGGTTAACAATGCCGTGGTGCAGCTGTCGCCCCGTTTCGAGGTGAATGGCCAGACCTTTCAATATCAACATCAGGTGCAGGTGATCAATGTTCCCTAATCGAGCCAGCCAGCGAGGCAGCGCCCTAGTGATAGGCATTTTCATCATTACCGTGATGTTTTTGATGGCGGCGGCGCTGATCAATATCGTCAGCGATGCCGACGAGGGGGTAAACCTGGAGGTGTTAGCGACTCGTGCCTTCGCCGCGGCGAACAGCGGCGCCGATGCTGCCCTGGCGCAGCTGTTTCCCCTAAGCGGTGCTGTGGTCGGTTGTTCTAGCGTCTCTACCAGCTGGACGCCGCCGAATGTGGTGGGCTTTCATGGCTGTAGTGTGGTGTTGAGCTGCAATCAGACCACAGTAGCGACTGGGAGTGACAGTGTGACCCAATATCTTATCGGCAGTGAGGCGACCTGCGCCGTGGGCAACTGCGACGGCGATGCCTGTCTGCGCGTCAATCGTAAGGTGGAGGTCGAGGCCCGTGAATAGACTCCTGATAACCTTGCTCGCTGGCTTGCTACACCTAATCTTCTCCACAGGTGTTTTCGCCGTGCCTCAGTGTGATGCGATCTTTACTGACCCGCCAACCGGAAACCATAATCCCGGCCTGGTGCCGCCCGATGATATTGGGCCTAGACTCGGCAACCTCACTTGTACTAAGTGGGGATGTTCTGGGCACAGTTCACGGTTCGCTCCCGGGGATTACGACTTTGCTACTGGTGATTTTCAAAATAAATCCTATATGAGCACCACGGGGAAAACGGCTCGCCTCTACTTCGATAACCTGTCGATGAATAATGCCAGCATCAATGCATCTGGCAATGCCGAAAACCTGATCATCTATGTCAGGGGCGATCTCTCTGTCGCCGGGCAGAACTATATCAATGGCATCCTCTATGTTGCCGGCACTGTGACTTTTACCGGCAATGCTTGGATAGATGGCGCCATCGCATCAGGGGGGAGCCTGAGTTTTGGCGGCAATGGTGGAGCGGATGTCGACCTGGGAGCTGTGGATGATGCCGACTTCGGCGGCATGTGTGACAAGGGCGGTGTGAGTGTCGACCATTACCGGCTCGAATTTACCTCGGATGCGCTGAGCTGCGCCGCCAAAGACATACTGCTGCGGGCCTGTGTCAACGCCGACTGCTCGACTCAAGCGAGTGTCTCTTCGAGCGTCGAGTTAACCAAGAATGACAATAAATATGCCGATGTCGGCTTTACCGGATCGACTCAGACCCAGGTATGGCACCCTGATGGTGGCAGTGTGTTACTCGGCTTAGATGCCACGGCACCATCCGCGCCCTATCGCTGTTATATCGACGGTGCTCTGGTGGCTAATGCCCAGTGCCTGCTCGACTTTGCCGATACGGGATTCTATTTCGATGTGCCCGACAGCACCGCCTGTAAGACGGGTAACAGCTTTAACCTGTTTGCTGTGACCAAGGATACTCAGACGCAGCAGTGTAAGCCCCTGTTTGCCAACCAGACCAAGACGATTAGCTTCGGCTTCGATTATCTGCGTCCGGCAACGGTAAACAATCCGGCCCAGCTTACCCTGAATAGCCTGTTATCGCCGAGTGACTCGATAGCGATCGATGGCGGCGGCACTCAGACAATGCAGGTGCATTTTAACGGTGAAGGAGTTGCCAGTCTGTCGGCCAACTACCCAGAGGCGGGCGTGGTGACGCTTAGCGCCGAACATAACCACACTGTTTCGCGTCCTGCCGGAGGCTCTGAGACGCTAGTGCTTTCCCATAGCGATAGCTTTACCTCGGCGCCCGCCGGTTTTCATTTTGCCAATGTCAGTGCCAATGGGCGCTGTGATGCCAGCGATCCCTATGACGCTGACTGTAAGGTGCTGGCCGCAGCGGGTAAACCCTTTAGCATGCAGGTGACTGCGGCCTGTTGGCAGAGCGATGATGATAAAGATTTCAGTGACAATAGTGCGCTGCAGAACTTCGAGCATGGCGGCCTGTCTGTGGTGTCACAGGTGGTGCAGCCCGATACCGGGGTAAACGGCGTGTTAGGCCGTGATAGCCTGGCGTTCTCGCTATCATCTGGCGTCAGCGCTCAGATCATCAATGATCAAAGCTGGAGCGAGGCGGGCACCATGCAGGTGGCGCTTGGCAGCGATGTCAGCTTTGAGGGCGTGACCATTCCCGCCAGCCAGTCTAGCAGTGAGGTGTTTGGCCGTTTCACGCCGGCCTATCTAGAGATCACTGGCAACGACCCTGAGGCAGCCCAGAGCTGCGGCGCATTTACCTATCTGGATCAGCCCTTCGGCTTTAAAACGGGCGCCGAGCCAAACATTCAGGTGGCGGGGTTAAATGCTCAAGATCAGGTTACCAGCAATTACCAGATCGGCGATTGGTGGCGTTACAAACACAGGGATGAGGCAGATCGCAATCAGTGGCCTGAGCGCAGCTATCAAGACAGCACAGGGCTAGCTGTGATTGGCGACAGTCAGGCGCCGGCACTCTCCGGCCAGGTCAATTATCGCGGCTCACCCAATGTCGCTGAGTTGATCGGCGCCCAGCCGAGTTACCGGCGCACCCAGATGCCACTGGAACCCTTCGATGCCAAGTTTGATCTGGTTTTGTCGGCGCTGGATGTCAGCGATGAAGATGGCATCTGTTATCGTGACAGCGCCTCGGCTGCTTGCCGCGGATTTACCTTCAGCGATATCGGCGACGGTAAGGCCTTCGAGCTGCGCTATGGCCGTCTGGTGCTGGAAAACGGCTATGGCCCTCAGTCGGAGAGCCTACGGCTGCCGCTACGCAGCGAATATGTTTCAAGCGTGACTGCTGGCGTGCCCACCTGGACTTTAAACGGCGATGACAACTGCTCGGTTTTTAATACCCAGACCTCCTTAGATGCCGGCGAGACGGCAACCTCTGGCCTGTATCGCATCCTACCTTCGAGCTTCCCCGACCTGCAGGCCTATAGCGAGAGTGGATTGTCGCTGCGAAGCGGCGCTCTGGTGAATGGCGTGGGCAATCTCTATTTTGCCATCCCCAATCAGGCGGGCGAGGTGCCCCTCAAGCTGCATGTTGAACCTTGGCTCAAGGGCTATTGGAACTATCCGGGGAACGCTGCCGATACCTTGTTTGACCCGAGGGCCAATGCCTATTTTGGCACCTATCGCGGACACGATAAGATCATCTATTGGCGGGAAGTGAAATAGCCGATCTACCAATTGCTGAGCGAGTGTTCACTTAGGCTGACACAAGCCCCAATGATGAACAGATATTTATCTAAGGATCAGCATAATATCCTTGTGGAATGCGGGGGGCATTGATAAAGTTACCTGATTTTTATTTTTCCGACTCCACTGAGACAGGCTGGTTACATGTTCAAGAAGCTGCGTGGCATTTTTTCTAACGATCTTTCGATCGATTTGGGTACGGCTAACACCTTAATTTACGTTCGCGAAGAGGGCATAGTGTTAAATGAGCCTTCGGTTGTTGCAATTCGGGGCGAACGCGGCAGCGGCGGCCAAAAATCGGTTGCCGCCGTGGGAACGGAAGCTAAGCAGATGCTGGGTCGTACGCCGGGCAACATTCAAGCCATCCGTCCAATGAAAGACGGTGTGATCGCCGACTTCTATGTGACCGAGAAGATGCTGCAGCACTTCATCAAACAGGTACACAACAACAGCGTATTCCGTCCAAGCCCACGCGTCTTGGTGTGTGTGCCAGTGGGAGCCACTCAGGTTGAGCGTCGTGCGATTCGTGAATCGGCCATGGGCGCAGGTGCTCGCGAAGTTTATCTGATCGAAGAGCCAATGGCGGCCGCTATCGGTGCCGGTCTGCCTGTGTCGGAAGCAACAGGTTCTATGGTGGTGGATATCGGTGGTGGTACTACCGAGGTGGCCATCATCTCACTAAACGGCGTGGTTTATTCTTCTTCTGTGCGTATCGGTGGCGATAAGTTTGACGATGCCATCATCAACTATGTGCGTCGCAACTATGGCAGCCTGATCGGTGAGGCCACGGCCGAGCGTATCAAGCACACCATAGGTACCGCCTATCCGGGTGACGAAGTGCTGGAGATCGAAGTGCGCGGTCGCAATCTGGCCGAAGGGGTACCACGTAGCTTTACCCTGAACAGCAACGAGATCTTAGAGGCGCTGCAAGAGCCACTCTCTGGCATCGTTAGTGCCGTGATGGTGGCGCTGGAACAGTCTCCACCAGAACTGGCCTCGGATATCTCTGAGCGCGGCATGGTACTGACTGGCGGTGGCGCACTGCTGCGTGACCTCGACCGTCTGTTGATGCAAGAGACCGGCATCCCTGTGATGGTGGCCGACGATCCGCTGACCTGTGTGGCCCGTGGTGGTGGTAAGGCATTAGAGATGATCGACATGCATGGCGGCGATCTCTTCTCTGACGAAAACTAATTCGGCTCAAGAAAATAGGCAGCAAGACTCTGGTTACACCCCTGGCGAGGCATAGTAAATGATGGCTCGCCGCCCAGACACCACAAGGTGAATGGGTAGAAAGTGGGTACCGGGTTCGCTGCCTTAAGTGTTTTATGAAACCTATTTTTGCCCGCGGTATTTCGAATCAATTCAGGCTCACATTGGCAATCGTTTTGTCGGTGATCTTACTGGTGGCCAACGATAGGCTGGAACCGGTGCGCCAATCTATCTCCTCTGTGCTCAGCCCACTGCAATACGTGGCTAACATCCCCGGCGCCATCCTGGATTGGTCCGCCGAGAGTATCGCCACCCGTAACATGCTGGCTAAGCAGAACAAGCAGCTGCTGCGGCAGCAACTCCTGATGAGCGAACGTCTGCAACGCTTCGAGCACCTGAGACAGGAAAACGATCGTCTGCGCGCCCTGCTGGGCTCTCCAGTACACATGGACTCCAAGAAGATGGTGGCCGAGGTGATGGAAGTGGCCAGCGATCCCTTTCGTCACTATGTGGTGCTCAACCATGGTGCCCGCAGTGGCGTCTTCGTGGGTCAGCCCGTGGTGGACGCCCATGGCGTCGTCGGTCAGGTGGTGGAGATCAGCGAGCTGACCAGCCGGGTGCTGTTGATTTCAGACGTGACCCACGCCATCCCGGTGCGGGTGACCCGTAACGATGTGCGCCTGGTGGCCCAGGGGATTGGCGAGCTCGACGAGCTCGAGCTGCGTCACGTGGCTAAGAGTACAGACCTTAGGGTTGGCGATCTCCTGGTCTCCTCGGGTCTGGGTAAACGCTTTCCCGAAGGCTACCCGGTTGCGCGCATCATGACGGTCGAGCGCGACGATGGCCAGAGCTATGCCACTGTCACGGCCCAGCCTTTGGCGGCACTGGACCGTATCCGTTACCTGCTGTTGATCTGGCCAGATGGCAATCAGAGCGAGCAAGCCGAGCCGGTCGAAGCTGAGCCTGATGCCCAGCCGCAAGCGGAGGAGACGCCATGAGCATGCATATTCCCCACGGTCGTTGGGTGGTCTGGTTAAGCTTCCTGCTGGCCATGTTATTTCAGATCATGCCGCTGCCAGGCCTAGTAGAGGGCTGGCGCCCCGACTGGCTGCTGCTGGTAATGATCTACTGGGCGATGGCGCTGCCGCACCGCTACAACATCCTTTCGGCCTGGGTGCTGGGCGTCTTACTGGATATCCTGCTGGGGGCCCACCTTGGCATACGCGCGCTCTCCATGTCGCTGGTGATCTATGTGGTGGTGCTACATTTTCAGCGCCTGCGTAACTTCCCCATGTGGCAACAGGCCCTGATGGTGGCCAGCCTAGTGTGCCTGCACCATCTGCTGGTGTTCTGGGTACAGTTTGTGGTGAACGTGGCGAGCTTCGATGTCAGCCTGTTCCTGCCGGCCCTGTCGAGCCTGATCATCTGGCCTTGGGTATTTTGGATGCTGAGACGCATTCGCCGTATTTATAAAGTGAGATAATGATGCAACTGGTATTAGCCTCTTCCTCTCCCCGTCGTCGCGAGCTACTGGCTCAAGTGGGTCTTGGCGACTCCGAATTTGCTTTCGAGGCGCTATCCGCCGACATCGACGAGAGCCATAGGGCCGGGGAAAGTGCCGACGAGTTCGTTGTGCGTCTGGCGATCGAGAAGGCGCAAGCTGGTCTGGCGCTATGGGGACAGGCGGGCGCCGTGGTGCTGGGCTCAGATACTATAGTGGTATTGGACGGCGAAATCTTAGGTAAGCCTAAGGATGAACAAGACGCCAGGCAGATGCTTAGCGCGCTGTCGGGCAAGCGCCATAGCGTGATGACGGCGGTAGCGGTCACCGACGGTGAGCGAACCCTGTCTCGATTAGTTGAAACTAAAGTGCAATTTTGCGGCCTAACTGAACAGGCTATCTTGGCCTATATCGCCACCGGCGAGCCCATGGATAAGGCCGGCGCCTATGGCATTCAGGGCTTAGGCGGCTGCTTCGTCGAGGCCATCGACGGCAGCTATTCGGCGGTGGTAGGACTACCCTTGGTGGAAACCCGGGCCCTGCTGGCCGAGATTAAGCTGTTATCCGCTTAGCGTTTTACCCAATAGATTGAGCCATTTAGGTCTAAGTTGTTCTAAAATTAACGGTCCTTAGGCCGTTAATGCATTAATCATATTTGAGTGAGTAAACATGAGTCACATAGTCAAAAACAGAGTACAGAAGAAGATAGGTTCTGAGCTATTGATCAATGTGACGCCTACCGAGGCGCGGGTGGCGCTGGTGGAATATGGCATCTTGCAAGAGGTGCATATCGAGCGCCGCATGAAGCGTGGCCTGGTGGGCAACATCTACAAGGGTAAGGTCAGCCGGGTATTGCCTGGCATGCAGGCCGCCTTCGTGGATATTGGCTTGGACAAGGCCGCCTTCCTCCATGCCTCTGATATCGTGCCCCATACCGAGTGTGTGGCCGACGTCGAGAAGGGCAACTTCGTGGTTCGTGACATCGCCGAGCTGGTGCGCCAGGGTCAGGACATCATGGTACAGGTGGTAAAAGATCCCCTGGGCACCAAGGGTGCGCGCCTCACCACTGATATCACCTTGCCCTCACGCTATCTGGTCTTCATGCCGGGCTCCAGCCATGTGGGCGTATCGCAGCGCATCGAGTCCGAAGAGGTGCGTGCCCGTCTTAAGGGGCTGACCGAGCCCTTTGTGGATGAAGATGGTGGTTTCATCATTCGTACCGCCGCCGAGAATGCCGGTGAGCAGGAGCTGATCCAAGACGCGGCCTTCCTGCGCCGGGTCTGGGCCAAGGTTTGCGAGCGTCGCAAGCGTCCGGGCGTCTCTCTGCTATATCAAGATCTCGCCCTGCCAGTGCGTATAGTACGTGACTTCGTCGGTACCGAGCTGGATCAGATCCAGGTGGATTCGGGCCAGACCTACGAGGAGCTGCTGCAGTTTACCCAGGAGTTTATGCCAGAGATCGCCGACAAGATAGAACACTATTCCGGCCGGGTGCCCATCTTCGATCTCTATGATGTGGAGAACGAGGTGCAGCGCGCCTTGGGGCGCAAGGTAGAACTTAAGTCTGGCGGTTACCTGATCATAGATCAGACCGAGGCCATGACGACTGTGGATATCAATACAGGCGCCTTCGTCGGCCATCGCAACCTGGAAGAGACCATATTCAACACCAACCTGGAGGCGACTCACGCCATCGCTCGCCAATTGCGCCTGCGCAATCTGGGGGGGATCATCATTATCGATTTCATCGACATGTTGAACGAAGACCATAAGAAGCGTGTGCTCAGCACTTTAGAGGCAGCGCTTGCCAACGACAGGGTGAAGACAAATGTCAGCGGCTTCTCGGGTCTTGGGCTGGTGGAGATGACCCGTAAACGTACCCGCGAGAGCCTGGAGCATGTGCTGTGCGGCGAGTGTCCCGCCTGTTTCGGCACGGGTAGCCTGAAGACGGTCGAGACGGTTTCTTACGAGATCTTCCGCGAGATTATCCGCCTCAATCGCGGCTATGATGCCGACGAGTTCCTGGTTTACTGTGCCCCGACTGTCTACAACAGCCTCACCGGCGAGGAGAGTCATCTGGTGGCTGAACTCGGCGCCTATATCGGCAAGCATGTTCGCCTGCAAAACGAGCCCATGTATGCGCAAAACAAATTCGATGTGGTGATAATGTAGTGTCACGCCCATTCTGTCCTCGCACCTTCGGCCGCCTATGCTGGCAGATGATCGCCATCATAGTGGTGCTTTTTGCCTTGAGCGTCAGCCTGTTCAGAGGCCTGCTACCTAAGCTGGATCAGGTCCGTCAGGAGCTGGTGAGCTATATCTATGAGCAGTATCAGGTCAAGGTCGAGGTCAGCGAGCTTACCGCCGAGTGGCAGGCGTTCGGCCCTGCGGTGACCATTAAGAATCTGGTCTTGCCGGTGCAGGAAAACTTGCCGGTCACCTTCATCATAGACAATGTCCACCTCAAGTTGGATTTCTGGGACAGCCTGGTCTCGGCGTCGCCGCAAATAGAGAATGTGATCTTCGAAGGGGTCAAGATCGCCCTGGATCTCGACCGTATCAGTCAAGCGGGTAAAGGTCAGCAGAGCAGCGATGCGCCAGTGGCAGAGCAGAATACCGATTGGCTCTATGCCCTGATGCTGGAGCAGTTCGACCGCTTTGCCATCACAGATGTGACCATGCAGCTGATCAGCAGCTCTCACAAATACCGACCTATCCATATCAGGGATCTGCGCTGGCGCAACCTGGCGGGTCGCCACAGAGCCGAGGGCGCGCTGTTCCTCGACGAGCAGGCCTCTGAGGTCGAGCGTCTCTCTCTCTCCGTCGATATTCATGGCGATGGCCATAGCCCAGAGTCCTTGACAGGTCAGCTCTATCTGGCGGCCAACTCGCTGGATCTCGGTGAGTGGGCATCGCGCCAGGAAAATCCTTATGCCTCGGGCAAGAAGCTGCCGCTCGAGGGGGTGGTGAACCTGCAGGCCTGGGCGGAGTTCTCTAACCGCGCCTTTACCGCGGCGACGGTCGCCTTCGAGCCAAGCTGGCTACAGTGGCAACTCAAGGGTGAGCAGCAAAAATTTGAAATTAAGGCTGGCCAGCTTAACTGGCAGCCACAGGTCTCTGGCTGGCAACTGACCAGCTCAGACCTGGCCTTCGTCACCAATGGTCAGGCCTGGCCGGCGCTGCATATCGGCGCGCGCAAGCGTGACGATATGTTGATGGCCAGTATCAATCAACTCGATGCTGAGGTCTTGTTGCCTCTGTTGCCCCTGGTACCCGGCATGGATCTCGATGGCCTCTACCTGTGGCAGTCGATGGATCCCAAGGGCAGCATAGAGCAGCTCAAGCTGGGTTACGGCGAGCAGCAGGGCTTTGCCATGTCGGCGCAGCTCAAGCAGTTTGCCTGGCAAGGCAGCGGCGCCATCCCTGGGGTTGAACCGATCGACCTTATGCTCGGCATGCAGGGCAGTGACCTCTATCTGTCTGCGCCCGAGCAGCAGTATTACTTGGATTTTAACGGTGGTTTCGAGGAAGCATTGTCCCTCGCGGGTGACGCCTTCACGGTGAAATATGCCCTGGGCGAGTCGGCGCTGATCGCCCCTAAGCTGCATTTCTATAATGCCGACCTGGATCTCGATGCGGCCATGAAACTCGGCTTTGCCGGTGAGGCCAGCCTCAACCTGCTGGCCGATGTGCAGGTGAAGAACGCCGCCAGGGCCAAGTACTATTTCCCTAAGCATGCCATGTCCGAATCTCTGGTCGATTACCTCAGCGGCGCCATCAAGGCGGGGCAGAGCCAGGACGCCAAGGTGGTGTGGAACGGCCCACTGAAGCATTTCCCCTATGACGACAACAGCGGTGTGTTCCAGGCCGGTTTCTCATTGAATCAGGCCCGCTACAGGTTCCAGCCCGATTGGCCCGAGGTGACCGACCTGAGCCTAAATGCCCTGTTTGAGAACGCGGCCATGGATATCTGGGTGAATAAGGGGATGTTGATGCAGGTGCCGGCCGACGGCGCCCATGTGGCCATCCCGCGCATGAGCCATCAGACGCTGCTGACGGTGAAGGCGGATCTGCGCACTCAGGGCGAGGCCGCCAAACAGGTGCTGCAACGCTCACCCCTGGCCGATACGGTCGGGGCCACGCTAGAGGTGGTGCAGGTGCAGGGTGAGGTTTCGGGCAAGCTGGATCTCAGCATCCCCCTCTATCATGGTGGTAAAGAGGCGATACTGGGACAGGTGAAGTTCGACAATACCCCTGTCTATATCAGCGAGCCCGGGGTCCAGCTAGATGGGGTGACCGGCGAGGTCTACTTTGCCAACGAGGTGGTCACAGGCGAGAAGATACAGGCGCGTCTGTTCGAGCAACCCGTGAGTTTCACCTTCGACACAGGCAAGACTAACAAGCACTATGGCCTGAACCTGGATATGCAGGGGCAGTGGGCGCTGGCCTCGCTACCGGCGATGTTGGACAACCCGCTCAAGGATTACTACAGCGGCGAGCTGGATTGGCAGGGCGCCATGACGCTGATCTTCGATGAGCTGGGGTATCGTATTCAGGCTCAGGTGAAGAGTGACATGCAGGGCGTCGAGCTCAGCCTGCCGGGCAAGTTTGCCAAGACGGCGGACAGCCAGCGAGCCCTCTCCTTCGAGCTGATCGGTGACAACAAGCAGGCCTCGTTAGGGGCCAAGCTTGGGGATCAGATGGAGTTCTGGGGGGGATTCGACGAGGAGTCGGGCGACCATCTGGCGCACTTCGACCTGCTGCTGGGACGCCTGTTTAAGCCGGGCGACCAACTCAAGCGTCAGGCTGGTCATCTGCAGCTGGATATGCCTGCTACCGAATTTGCCCCCTGGCTACCAATCATCAAGGGATTTATGGGCGACGCCGCACTGGAATCCTCACTGGACCTGGCCATGCGGGAAGCATTAGCTGAGCAGGCGCCTGAATCGCCATTGGTGCAGACAGAAGTCGAGCCTAAGAAGAGCAGCTTCTTCCCGCCGCTGATCGCGGTCGATGGTCAGGTACGCCAGCTAGATCTCTATGGGCAGCCGCTGACTGAGCTGAATCTAGAGGCGCGTCCCACAGAACATGGCTGGCGCTTCGAGGGCAACGCCAACGAATTTAGCGGCCGGGTGGACTTCTACCCAGACTGGTCGACCCAGGGCTTAAAGCTGGTGGCGAGCCGTTTCAACTTTGCGCCTGAGAGCAAGGAGGGCGAAGCCTCTGAGGTTGCCAGCGATGAGGTGCTCAGCATACTGCCGCCGCTAGCGGTGGATGTGGATCAGTTCAGCGTCTATGGCAAGCCGCTGGGCCACCTGGTGTTGCAGGCGACGCCTAAGAATGGCGACTATCAGATCCAGACCATCGCCATCACGACCCCGGGGATCACCCTCAAGGGTAAGGGCGCCTGGTCCAACAGTGACGGGCAGAACCTGACCGAGTTTCAGGTGGATCTTAAGGCCAAGCAGTTCGATGAGGTCTCAGAGCGTCTGGGCATAGACCCTGGTCTCAAGGAGGCGCCGCTGGATCTGCAGGCCGAGCTGTCATGGCAGGGGGCGCCCTATGCCTTCTCGCTGGAGACCCTCAACGGCCAGATCAGTTACAAGCTGGGCAAGGGCCACCTGTCTGAGGTGAGTGACAAGGGCGCGCGCATCTTCTCCCTGTTCAGCCTGGACTCATTGCTGCGTAAGCTCTCGCTGGATTTCTCCGATGTCTTCGGCAAGGGACTCTACTTTAACGCCTTTACCGGCACCCTTAAGCTGGATAACGGCGTGGTCAAGACCACTGACTCCGAGATGGATGCGGTGGCCGGTAACATGAGGGTGCGGGGCTATACCGACCTCACTACCGAGAGCCTGAACTACGACATACGCTTCGTGCCGCAACTGGCCTCAAGCGTGCCCACCGTGGTGCTGCTCAGTACCGGCGGTTGGACCCTGGGCCTGGGCGCCTTCGCCCTGACCAAAGTATTGGAGCCGGTGATCGAGGTGATCTCCGAGATCCGCTTCAGGCTGACGGGCACCATGTCTGAGCCTAAGCTGGAGGAGCTGGAGCGTAAGAGCAAGGAGATAGAGATCCCCGAGTCTGTCCTGCCGCGTCAACAAGCGCCTGGCGCAGAAGCTAAGCCCGAAAATAAACAGTCCGAGAGCGAACTGCCAGAAAGCAAACAGCCTGCGCAACTAAAACAAGAGCAGCAACAAGAACAGAATCCGGCGCAGCTTGGGGCAGACTCACTGCCAGCAGGGGGGACGGATCAGCAGGTGATGCCATCTGGCGTTGAGATCCCTAAGCCAGCGGTCGTCGCCATGCCAGAATTTAAGGAGATGCCCACAGGGCAGCAGGCGCCAGTGGAGCAAAAAACTGAGACGCCGCAACCGCAAGAATCACAGGAAAAGCCAGTGAACAAGGAGTCAAGCGATGCAGGTCAGCCTATTACAATGTCAGAGTGGTCGCGACGTCGAGGAGAACCTCAGCTTTATTCGCGAGCAGCTTGATGCCCTGGTCGGTGGCGAGCGCCCCCATCTGGTGGTGCTGCCCGAGTGCTGCCTGCTGTTTGGTGGCCATGAGCGTCAACAGCTGGCCTATGCCGGCAATGATGCCGACAGCGAACTCAAGCAGACCCTGGCCGCGCTGGCGAAACAATATGGTATCTATCTGGTGGCGGGCACCATTCCTATCCTGGCCGATGAGGGGCGGGTGTTTAGCCGCAGCTACCTGTTTAACGATAGCGGCGAGACCTTAGGGCACTATGACAAGCTGCATCTGTTCGACGTGGATGTAGACGATGGCACTAAGTCTTACCGGGAGAGTGACACCTTTTGCCCCGGTGAGGCGGTAAGCGTTGTCGATACGCCTTTCGGTAAGGTCGGGATGGCGATATGCTATGACATCAGGTTTGCCGATCTGTTTCGCGCCATGCGCCTGCAGGGGGCGGAGATCATCGTCTTGCCGGCGGCCTTTACCCGTGTGACCGGGCGGGCGCACTGGCTGCCCCTGCTGCAGGCGAGGGCGATTGAGACCCAGTGTTTCCTGTTGGCGGCGGCCCAGTGGGGCGAGCACAACCAGGGTAAACGTGAGACATGGGGACACTCCTGCGTCATAGATCCCTGGGGAGAGGTGAAGGCGATCAAGCCCGAAGGCTGCGGCTGGTTGTCGGCAGAGATAGACCTTAAGGCTATAGAGGGGATACGCCGCAACATCCCTGTGGTCGAGCACAATCGTTTCGAGCCACCCAAATTAAAGAGATTATAAAATCGCGTCTTCATGCAGGCGCCAAAGAGAGAAAATTAATGCCATTTTTAACCCAAGTAGAACAGAGCCTCTTGCAAGACGGATTGTCGCTGGATCAGTTGCAAGGCTATATCAATAGCATTCATCAGCATCAGGTGGACTTTTCCGATCTCTATTTTCAGGGCAGTCGCCACGAGTCTTGGGTGTTAGAAGATGGCATAGTCAAGGAAGGCAGCTTCCATATCGAGCGTGGTGTGGGCGTACGTGCCATCAGCGGCGAGAAGACGGGCTTTGCCTATGCCGACGAGATCACCCCTGCGGCGCTGAGCGCGGCGGTCGAGGCGGCACGCGGCATCTCTGCGGCGGGCAATAGCGGCCGTGTCCATGCCTGGAAGCTGCAGAAGGTGACGCCTCTGTATCAGAGCGCCGACCCTATCGCCGCCATGGAAGAGGTGAAGAAGATTGAGCTGCTCAAGCAGGCCGACGCCTATGTGCGCAGCCTGGACCCGCGCATCATACAGGTGGTGATCAGCCTGTCGGGCGTGCATGAAGAGATCTTAGTCGCGGCCAGCGACGGTACCCTGGCGGCAGATATTCGCCCCCTGGTACGTTTCAACTGTAGCGTGGTGCTGGAGCAGGAAGGCAAGCGTGAGCGCGGCGCCAGCGGTGGCGGTGGACGCCATGATTATCAAGTGTTTTTCGAGTCGGGCGACGATGGTCTGCCTAGCTGTTTCGCCTTCGCCCGCGAAGCCGTGCGTCAGGCCTCGGTCAATCTGACCGCCATAGATGCGCCTGCCGGTGAGATGCCTGTGGTACTGGGCGCGGGTTGGCCCGGCGTCCTGCTGCATGAGGCCGTGGGTCATGGCCTGGAAGGCGACTTCAATCGTAAGGGTAGCAGCGCCTTTAGCGGCTTGGTGGGCCAACAGGTGGCTTCTAGCCTGGTGACTGTGGTGGACGATGGCACCTTGGAAAATCGCCGCGGCTCGCTCAGCATAGACGATGAAGGGGTTCCGACCCAGAAGACTGTGCTTATCCAGGACGGCATCCTCAAGGGCTATATGCAAGACAAGCTCAATGGTCGTCTGATGGGCCAGGCTTCAACCGGTAATGGTCGCCGCGAGTCTTATGCCCATCTGCCGATGCCGCGCATGACCAACACCTATATGGAAGCTGGCGAAAGCTCGCCTGAAGATATCATCAAGTCGGTGGACAAGGGGATCTACGCGCCTAACTTCGGTGGCGGTCAGGTCGATATCACCTCGGGCAAGTTTGTGTTCTCGGCGTCTGAAGCCTATCTCATCGAGAAGGGCGAGATCACCCAGGCGATCAAGGGTGCGACCCTGATAGGTAATGGTCCCGAGGCCATGGGGCAGATCTCCATGGTGGGTAACGATCTGGCGCTCGATAAGGGTGTCGGTGTCTGTGGCAAAGATGGTCAAAGTGTGCCCGTGGGTGTGGGCCAGCCTAGTCTGAAACTCGACCGCTTGACGGTAGGCGGCACGGCGTAATTCAGCCGTGGGCCTCGTCTCTGGCCGAGCCGCTAGAGGCGAACCGCCCTGCCGGAGTGGATACAGGAGTGGTTGCAAGAGAGAGTTTAAGGAAGGCTGTCGACAGCTTGTGAAGCGGCTTGCCAACAAGGCTTGCTTCTCAACGCCCCCATAGGGTGTTAACATTTGCCAAGGAAATAGAGTTTTAGCTCTAGAGGTGTCGATGAGATATTCACATATTGTTTGGCTGTCGCTGTTAGCCCTGGTGGGTAATACCGTCCAGGCGAAGGAACTCGCCTTCGGCGATGCCTGGCAGCAGCTGTTGCAGGTTAGCGACAAGTTGCAGGCCAGCCAGCAGGAGGTTAACCGTGCCCAGGCCGAAAAGGCCGCCGGGGAGGACCTCAACCTGCCTTCGCTGTCGATCAACGGCAGCTATACACGTTTAGAGAAACCCCTGGAGCTTGATCTGAGGGATCTCAACCCCTTAGCCAGTCTCGACCCCGCCAGCCTGCCACCGGCACTCGGCGGTGCCCTGGGCGCCATTCCGGGGTCGCTGTTTATCACCCCTTTTACCGAGCAGGATGTCTTCCGTTCCAGCCTGCAGGCGATGTGGCCCATCTATACCGGCGGCCGTATCAGCGCCGCCCAAGGGATCCATGAGGCCCAGGTGGCTGAGAAGGAGCAGCAGCATCAGCTGTCTACCCGGGATCTCTTCGTCCAGCTGGTGGATAGATACTATGGCGTGGCCGTGAGCCATGCCCTGATGGCGACCCGTGGCCAGCTGGTGGATGCCCTGACTGAGCACGCCGAGCATGCGGTCAAGCTTGAGCAGCAGGGACAGATCGCCAAGGTGGAGCGACTCAATGCCCAGGTGGCCCTGGAAAATGCCCGGGTGGATTATGCCAGCGCCAAGCGTCAGCTGGAGATGAGCCAGATAGCCCTGTCACGCATGCTGCATCAGAGCGATGTCGATACCGCCTCTAAGCTGTTTCTGCTCGATAACCCGCCCTCCCTCGGCCAGCTCAGTCAGCTGACCCTGACTAGCCATCCTGCCCTCAAGTTGCTGGAGGCCAAGGAGACCCAGGCCAACGGCCTTATCGATGTGGAGAAGGGCAGTTATTACCCTAGCGTCTTTCTCTACGGTAACTACACACTATATGAAGACGATAGCCTGCTGGCCAAGATGGAGCCCGACTGGATGGTCGGCGTCGGGGTGAAGATCCCGCTTATCAGCCGCGACGGTCGTAGCGGCAAGGTCGAGGCCGCCCGCAGCGCCCTGTTGCAGGCGCGCTACACCAAGGCGCAGACCCAGCAGGATCTCAGCCTGCTGCTGGATCAGAGCTATCGCCAACTGCAGCAGGCCAGAGAGGAGACAGAGTCTCTCGACCTGTCGCTGTCGCTTGCCAAAGAAAACAAACGCCTAAGGGATCTCGCCTTCAGCCAGGGGCTGTCGACCTCTATCGAGAAGGTGGACGCCGAGCTTAAGCTGAGCGGCGTGCAGACCCAGCAGTTGGCGGCCCAGTATCGCTACGTACAGGCCTACGCCAGATTGATGGCCATCAGTGGCCAGTTAGATGAATTTATCGGTCGTTCACGCACCGCCCAGGAGAGAGCTGATGCGCACTAACAGAATCCTAGCCATTGTCGCCCTAATCGCCTTGGTGGCCATCCTGGCCTACGGCTTGATGCTGGCTCATACGCCCAAGGCCGAGCGACTGCAGGGGCAGATCGAGGCCAGAGAGTACAACATCTCCTCTAAGGTGCCAGGGCGTGTGGCGCAGGTCATGGTGCGCCGTGGCGACCAGGTGGCCGAAGGCGATCTCCTGTTTGCCATCGACAGCCCTGAGCTCAATGCCAAGCTGATGCAGGCCCAAGGGGGCCGCGACGCCGCCAAGGCGTTGCAACAGGAGGCGGATAACGGCGCCCGCAAGCAGCAGGTAGCGGCTTCTAAGGAGCAATGGCTAAAGGCGAAGGCGGCAGCAACCCTGGCCGAGACCACCTACCAGAGGGTAGAAGCCCTGTTTAGCGAAGGGGTGTTGGCCCGTCAGAAACGCGACGAGGCCTTTACCCAGTGGCAGGCGGCCAAATACACCCAGCAGGCGGCCTATGCCATGTATCAGATGGCCGAAGAGGGCGCTCGCGAAGAGACCAAGGCTGCGGCCGAGGGTAATGCCCGCATGGCCGAGGGGGCGGTCAAAGAGGTCAGCGCCATTTTGGCCGACAGCCAGATGCGCTCGCCCAAGTCCGGCGAGGTCAGCGAGGTGCTACTGCACCCTGGCGAGCTGGCGCCTAGCGGCTTCCCTGTGGTGAGCGTTATCGACATGCAAGATGTCTGGGCCGTGTTTCAGGTGCGTGAAGATCAGCTTAAGGGCTTTAAGGTGGGCGATACCCTGGAGGTGGAGATCCCGGCGCTCGGCGAGCGTTACCCCTTCAAGGTGGCGCACATCAGCGTCATGGGCCATTTCGCTACCTGGCGCTCCACCGAGAGTGGCCACGACTTCGATATGCGCACCTTCGAAATGGAGCTCAGACCCGTGTCGCCCATCGCCGACCTGAGGGTGGGCATGACCAGCCTGTTGGTGCAATAGGCCTTGGCATCCATGGGGCAACTCATCACGCGGGAACTCAGGCGGCTGTGGCAGTCGCCCTGGCAGCTCGCCCTGGTCAGCTATCTGCCCTTGCTGGGCACGCTCGCCCTCTGGTGGCTGTTTAGCGCCGGGCTGCCTCGCGCCCTGCCTGTGGCCGTGGTGGATCAGGATCAGAGCCAGCTGAGCCGCATGCTGGTGCGTCAGTTGAGTGCCAACTCGGTGATCAGCCCAGTGAGCTATCAGGATATCGGCCAGGCACAGGCCTCCATGGAGAGGGCCGAGGCCTATGCCATGGTGGTGCTCCCCTTCAAGCTGAATCAGGACCTGATGATAGGGCATCAGCCCAGTATCGATATTCGCTACAACGCCCAGTTTCTGCTGGTGGGCAAGCTGCTCTCCAGCCAGATCCAGCTCAGCCTGGCCGATGGTCTCAAACAGAAGGCGCGGCTGAAGCAGCTGGTATCTGGCGTGCCGCCGGTGCAGGCGGAGATCAACCTGAATCTGATAAAGACCCAGAGTAGCGCACTCTATAACGCCAACAACAACTATGTGGCCTTCCTGGTGCCGCCGATATTGATCGCCCTGGTGCAGATAGTGGCCATGCTGGTGTTTGCCAATGCCCTTACCGAGGAGCTGAGGCGCGAGACCCTGGCCGAGTGGTTTAGCCTAGGCACCTACCGGGTGCTGCTGAGTAAGGTCTTGGTCTATACCCCACTGCTGATGTTGCAGCTGGGGCTTGTCTACGCCTGGCTCTATGGCTATCTGGGATTGCCGATGCGCGGCGGCCTGGGTCAGCTGCTCATCGCCCAGCTGGTGATGCTCCTGGCTGTGTGGCTTATTGTGTTGACCATCTTCGCCCTGCTGCAAGATTCGGCCCGGGTGATCAGCTTTTGCACCGCCTTGTTCGCGCCCTCCTTCGCCTTCATGGGGGTGACTTTCCCCACCCACGAGATGCCGCTTCTGGCGCAGTGGTGGCGACAGATCATGCCCTCGAGCCACTATGTCAATACCCATATCGGCGTCATCGCCTATGGTCAGGAGACTCAGGCATTAGTCTCCCAGCTGTCGAGCTACTGGGGCTTCCTGCTGTTGCTGCCGGTGATCGCCTTGATGCTGGCTAAGATGCGCCGGGAACAGATTGGCGTGCAGCTGGGCCAAACGCAGATAACGGAGGGACAGGGATGAACTTTTTTGCCCTGATGTTTGAAGAGCTTAAGGCTATCGTTACCGACAAGGCGATCGCCATCACCCTGTTTGGCGGGGTGATCTTCTATTCGGTACTCTATCCCTTGCCTTATCTTAACGAGGTGCCGACCCGGCAGCAGATAGTGGTGGTCGATGGCGATCACTCCAGCCTGAGTCGCCTGGTGATCCGACATGCCCAGGCCAGCCCTAAGCTGGAGGTAGTGGCTCAGGTGGATGACCTGACCCAGGCACAGGCCGCCGTCAACTCGGGGCAGGCCCATGGCTATCTGGTGATCCCCGAGGGGTTTCGCCGGGATCTGCTGCGCCAGCGCGGCGTCACTCTGGCCTATGGCGGCGATGCCAACTATTTTCTGGTCTACTCGGCGATCCTCGAGGGGCTGGTGTCTGTGGGGATAGATGCGGGTAAATATATTCAGTTCCAGGGTCTGCTGGCCAGAGGCGAGGCGGCCAAGCAGGTTCAGCGCGAGCTTGAGCCGATTAAGCTCAACAGCGTGCCAGCCTTCAACCCCAGCCTGGGCTATACCTCCTACGTGGTGCCCGGTGTGCTCCTGTTGGTGCTGCATCAGACCCTGCTGATCGGCACTGGCATACTGGGCGCCGATCAGTGGCGGCGTCAGGGGTATTGGCACAGCGTGGGGCTCGGGCAGCTGCTGAGCGCCAGGGTGGCCACCTTCGGCCTCATCTATAGCCTGTTTACCGCCTACTACATAGGCTACTGCCACTACTGGTATCAGGTGGGCGTGCAGGGCAACCTGGGGCTGGTCTGTCTGTTTCTGCTGCCCTTCTTGCTGGCCACTAGCCTGGCGGGTATCGCCTTTAGCAGCCTGTTTGTGCGCCGGGATCTGCCGACCCAGGTGCTACTGCTGATCTCCATGCCCATACTGTTTGTGTCGGGTTTCGTCTGGCCGGTGGAGCTGATCCCTGCGCCGCTGCAGGCCGTGTCTCAGCTGATCCCCGGGGTGGTGACCATCAAGGGGATGTTACAGCTTAATCAGATGGGGGCGGACTGGCAGAGCGTCGCGCCGCTATGGTGGCAGCTGTGGGGCCTGGTGCTCTTCTATCTACTGTTGGCCTATCTCGGGCTGCGACTCAGACTCGAGACAAGAAAAAGCCCGCACTAGTGGCGGGCTGTTTCATCTTTCGTTTTTGGCTGGTGGCTATTCGCCGGTCTCGGCGCGCAGGTACTTCACCAGCTCGGCCGCTGACTTAGAGGCCGTCTCAGGCTGTTTAGCCAGCTCCTTGTTGGCCTGTCTCACCAGCTGACGCAGCTTCTGGCGCTCAAGGCCGGGATGCTGCTCGAGCAGAGTCTGAATCGCCTCATCACCACCTGTCAGCAGATGATCTTTCTGCTTCTCCGCGACGTTCTGCTTAGAGCTTTCGTTGCGGTTCTGGTTAAGCACGTTCTTCAGGTTTTCCTGCAGTTCGTCGATATCGACGCTGCGCATCAGTTTACCCACATAGTGCAGCTGGCGACGGTGAGCCTCGCTGTTGATACGGATAGTCTTGGCCTTCAAGATGTTGTCGTGTAGCAGCTCATCCAGCTCAAGCTTCTTCAGCTGACTCTTGCTGAGGGAGACCAGTTTCTTACCTAGCTCTTGGTAAATGGCAATTTCGCGCTTTATATCGGCTCTGCTGACGTAATCATCGTCATGATCGAAGGGCTGTTTAAAGTGTTCTGAGTCGCCAACAATATTCATCATTAAAAAATCTCTGGGGTCCAAGCCATAACTCCCCTAATCATAACATTTCCGGCCAATATCGCCTACGAAACGACTCAGTTATTTAATGTGAAAGCCCGACGGGTTTGCTATGCTACGGCCACGATTGATAACAAAAGAGTAGATCTGTGGCTTCTCCAAGCATCGAAACCGAATTGAATTCATTGAAAGACGCCGTGTCTATGGCATTGGAATATGCCGCCAAGTTGGGCACCTCGGGGGCCGAAGTGGCCATCAGCAAGCAACAGGGACTCTCTGTCTCGACGCGCTTGAAAGAGGTTGAGACCGTTGAGTTTAATAAAGATGGTGCGCTGGGGATCACCCTGTTTCGAGATGGCTGCAAGGGGAGCTCGTCGACCTCAGATCTGAGCCCTGAGGCGATTCGCCGCGCCGTGAAGGCCGCCGACGATATCGCTCGCTTCACCTCGGAAGACCCATTCAACGGCCTGGCCGATGCCGAGCTGATGGCTAAGCAGATCGACGATCTCGAACTCTACTATCCCCACGAGACTACGCCCGCAGAGCTCGAAGCCCTAGCGGCCCGCGCCGAAACTGCGGCCCTAGATGCCGATGCCCGCATTAAAAACTCCGACGGTGCCAGCGCCAACGCCCATACGGGTGCCAAGGTGTATGGTAACAGCCATGGTTTCCTCAACGGTTACGTCAGCTCACGCTACAGCCTGAGCTGTGTGGTGATCGGCGAGCAAGATGGCCATATGCAGCGTGACTACGACTATACCGTCGCCCGCCGATTCGATGACCTGTGGACGCCTGAGGCCGTGGGCCAGCAGGCAGCCAAGAAGACCTTGAGTCGTCTGGGCGCGCGTAAGATTGCCACCACTAAGCTGCCGATTCTGTTCGCACCCGATGTGGCCACCGGCCTCATGGGCCACCTGGTAGGCGCCATCAGCGGCAGTAGCCTGTATCGCAAGTCGAGCTTTTTGCTCGATGCCATAGACACCCAGATCTTCCCCGAGTGGTTCACCATCGCCGAGCAGCCGCACCTTAAGGGGGCACTGGCCAGTGCCTGGTATGACAGCGAAGGGGTGGCGACAGTCGATCGCAACATCATCGACAGCGGCATACTCTCGACTTACCTGCTGACCAGTTATTCGGCGCGCAAGTTAGGGCTGACTAACACAGGCCATGCCGGTGGCATCTATAACTGGACGTTGTCCCATACCGGACAGACCTTCGATGAGCTGGTGAAGCAGATGGGCACAGGCCTTATCGTCACCGAGGTGATGGGTCAGGGCGTGAATGGCGTGACCGGCGACTATTCTCGCGGCGCCGCCGGATTCTATGTGGAGAATGGCGAGATCCTCTATCCGGTGGAAGAGATCACCATTGCCGGCAATCTCAAGGAGATGTATCGCAACATGGTGGCCGTAGGTAAGGAGCAGGACCTGCGCTCCTCTATCCGCACCGGCGCCATTTTGCTCGACGAGATGAAGATAGCCGGTAACTAATCCTAGGGCCTGATTAGCCTGAAATTTTTAGCGACCTTAAAGCGAGCCCGATGGCTCGCTTTTTTGTGCGTTAAACTAATCTGCCAGGGCAAAAATGTGGCAGTCACGACTTGTATATATGGATAACCATATATATGCTTAGCCATATATTTATTTGAGGAGCTGTTGATGGCTGTTGCAATCTTTAAAGCCCTGTCCGATGAGACCCGTCTGCTGAGCCTGCTGCTGATCCAGGCCGAGGGCGAGCTGTGTGTGTGCGAGTTGATGGTGGCGCTGGACGAGAGTCAGCCAAAGGTCTCGCGTCATCTGGCGCAGCTGCGCAAGGCGGAGCTGCTGAGCGATCGCCGCCAGGGTCAGTGGGTATTCTACCGCATCAATCCTGAGCTGCCGGACTGGGCGGGCGAGGTGATCCAAAAGACGCTGGCGGGCAACCCTCAGCTGTTGAGTCAGGCCCAGGCCAGGTTGGCCGAGATGGGTCAGCGCCCCGAGCGGGTGCAAGTCTGCTGTAAGGGATAAAGCCATGGGATTATTTGAGCGTTATCTGAGTGTCTGGGTGGGGCTGGCCATAGTCGCCGGCGTCGGCCTAGGTTATCTGCTGCCGCAGCAGTTTGCCCTGATCGCCTCGTTCGAGTACGCCAGCGTCAATCTGCTGATCGCTGTGCTGATCTGGGTGATGATCTATCCCATGATGGTGCAGATCGACTTCTCGGCGGTAAAGGATGTGGGCAAGCGCCCTAAGGGGCTGCTGCTGACCTTGGTGGTGAACTGGCTGATCAAGCCTTTTACCATGGCGCTGCTGGGCTGGCTCTTCTTTCGTGTACTGTTTGCCTCCTGGGTAGACCCCCAGACCGCCAGCGAGTATATCGCCGGCATGATCTTACTGGGCGTCGCGCCCTGTACCGCCATGGTGTTTGTCTGGAGTCAGCTCACCAGGGGTAACCCTAACTACACCTTAGTACAGGTGTCGGTGAACGACATCATCATGGTGTTCGCCTTCGCCCCCATCTGCGCCTTCCTGCTTGGGGTGAGTGATATTCAGGTGCCCTGGCAGACCCTGCTGATCTCTGTAGTGCTCTACGTGGTACTGCCCCTGGTGGCGGGTATTGCGACGCGCAAGGTATTGAATAAAAAGGGTCATACCTCGGGTGTCGAGGCCTTCGTCGCCCGCCTCAAGCCCTGGTCTATCCTGGGCCTGCTGGCGACCGTGGTGCTGCTGTTTGGCCTGCAGGCCAACACCATTTTGGCTCAGCCGCAAAACATCTTGCTGATTGCCATCCCCTTGCTGCTGCAGACCTACGGCATCTTCTTCATCGCCTATCTGGCGGCCAAGCGGATGAGGCTGGAGCAGGATGTGGCGGCGCCCGCCTGCATGATAGCCACCTCTAATTTCTTCGAACTGGCGGTGGCCGTGGCCATCTCCCTGTTTGGTCTGCACTCGGGGGCAGCCCTGGCGACCGTGGTCGGTGTGCTGGTGGAGGTGCCTGTGATGCTCTCCCTGGTGGCCTTCGTCAATCGGGACAAAACCAATTACCTGCGCGGTCTGGGCAAGGCCTAGGCGGTTACCGCGAATCTAACGAATAGGACGATAAGATGACAATCAAAGTGGGAATTAACGGCTTTGGCCGCATGGGACGCCTGGCGCTGCGCGCCGCCTGGGAGTGGGACGATATCGAGTTTGTGCAGATAAACGACCCGGCGGGCGATGCCGCCACCCTGGCGCATCTGCTGACCTTCGACTCTATCCACGGTCGATGGAGCCATGATGCCGTCGCCGAGTGCGAGCAGATCATCATAGGTGACAAGCGCATCACCACCAGTGCCAACCGCGCCATCGGCGACACCGACTGGTCGGGCTGTGACCTGGTGATCGAGGCCTCTGGGGTGATGAAGTCTAAGGCGCTGCTGCAGGCCTATCTGGATCAAGGCGTGAAGCGCGTGGTGGTGACCGCACCGGTGAAAGAGGAAGGCGTACTCAACATCGTCATGGGCGTTAACCATCAGCTGTATGACAAGGATAAACATCCTATCGTCACGGCGGCCTCCTGCACCACCAACTGTCTGGCGCCTGTGGTGAAGGTGCTGCATGAGCAGATAGGTATCAAGCACGGCTCCATGACCACCATTCACGACATCACCAATACCCAGACCATTCTCGATGCGCCCCATAAGGATCTGCGCCGGGCCCGCGCCTGCGGTCAGTCGCTGATCCCGACCACCACGGGCTCGGCCACCGCCATCACCCATATCTTCCCCGAGCTGAAAGGCAAGTTAAACGGCCATGCGGTGCGTGTGCCGCTGGCCAACGCCTCCATCACAGACTGTGTGTTCGAGATGCAGCGCCCTGTGACCGAGCAGGAGGTCAACGCCCTGTTTAAGGCGGCCGCCGCAGGTGAGCTGAAAGATATTCTCGGCTACGAGGAGCGCCCGCTGGTCTCTGTGGATTACAAGACAGATCCCCGCTCCAGCATAGTCGATGCCCTGTCGACCATGGTGATCAACGGCACTCAGCTCAAGCTCTATGTCTGGTACGACAACGAGTGGGGCTATGCCAACCGCACCGCCGAGTTGGCGCGTATGGTCGGCCGCATGGATAAGGCCTAAATGATGCTCGCCAGCCTGCGTGCCCTGCCGAGCGAGATGCGTCAGTATCTGCTGGTAACCGGCAACTACTGGGCCTTCACCCTTACCGACGGCGCCCTGCGCATGCTGGTAGTACTGCATTTTCATCAGCTAGGCTACTCGCCGCTGTCCATCGCCATGCTGTTCCTCTTCTACGAGATCTTCGGCGTGGTGACCAACCTGGTGGGCGGCTATCTGGGGGCGCGCCTCGGGCTCAATCGCACCATGAATATCGGTCTCGGGTTGCAGGTGGTGGCCTTGACCATGCTCTTGGTGCCCAGTAGCTGGCTTGTCGTGCCTTGGGTGATGGCGGCCCAGGCGCTATCGGGGATCGCTAAAGATCTCAACAAGATGAGTGCCAAGAGCAGTGTGAAGATGCTGGTGGCCAAGGGGGAAGAGGGCAGGCTGTACAAGTATATCGCCGTGCTGACTGGCTCTAAGAATGCCCTCAAAGGGGCGGGCTTCTTCCTCGGCGGCGCCCTGTTGGCGCTGCTGGGCTTCAAGGGGGCGATCGGTCTGATGGCGGCGCTTCTGGCTATTGTCTGGCTGCTGAGCATCATCAAGCTCAAGCAAGATCTCGGCAAGGCCAAGAACAAGCCTAAGTTTACCGAGCTGTTTTCCAAGAGCCGGGCGATCAACATACTCTCGGCGGCTCGCATGTGCCTGTTTGCCGCCCGCGATGTCTGGTTTGTAGTGGCCCTGCCTGTCTATCTCGCCAGCCAGTTTGGCTGGGATCACTATCAGGTGGGCGGCTTCCTGGCGCTGTGGATCATCGGCTATGGCGCGGTGCAGAGTCTGGCGCCCAGAGTCACGGGCAAGGCCAGTGGCCAGGTGCCCGACGGGCGCAGCGCCATGTGGTGGGCAGGTGCCCTGACGTTAATCCCTGCGCTGATCGCCTATTTGATGAGTGGTGAGTTGGCAGCACAGGTGCCCGAGTTCAATCTTGGTGTGTTGCTGGTTGGCCTGATGCTGTTTGGCGCCGTGTTTGCGGTCAACTCCTCCCTGCACAGTTACCTGATTGTCAGCTATGCCAGCGACGATGGCGTCTCCCTGGATGTGGGCTTCTACTACATGGCCAATGCCATGGGGCGTCTGCTGGGGACGATCCTCTCGGGCTGGGTCTATCAGGCCTATGGGCTGGGGGCTTGCCTGTGGATCTCTACTGGGTTGCTCGGATTGACGGCTGTGATAAGCGTGGGACTGCCTAGGCGCTAGCCTTGGCATGAAGGCCGGGCATTTAGGGGGGCAGACTGAATTTGACTTAGCTTTGTTGAAAGGTATTTGAAAATTTAATCATCTAGTTTATCGATAGCCTGCGGCTCGCTTTTGCGTAGATACAGCTGCTACACGCCGTAAATCCTTCCGTGGAGGCTCGACGATGGCATCCCTGCCATCGACGTCCGCAGCAGCATCTACACTCGTTAATTTACTCTCTTCGATTTGATGGCATTTGAATCATTGTGGGTTCAATACCTGAGGTTGTCGTTTCTCCCCATAGTCCCCTTCAATTCATGGTATTCCGTCTCAGTTTAGCCATCTTAGGCCGAGGGCCGAGAGATAGAGGCCAAGACCGAATATGCTGTGGGTGATCAGGCTGTGTAGTCGTGCCTGGCCCGGGTTGGGCAGACGTGAGGCGGCGATGCCTGCGCCCATACCGGGTTGCATCAGCAAGAAGGGGGCGAGCACAGTGACTAGGCCCACCGCGAGGGCGGGGGTCAGGCTTGGGCTGGTGAACCATTCCGATCCAGCGACGAGCAGCAAGAGGGCGGCAAAGCTGACGCCGATAAGATAGTGGGCCAGCCAACCTATGAGGGTCTCACCCGGGACGGGGGCGGCCTTTGCTATCGCTTGGTGACGAAATTGCCCCTTAGGCATGTGGCCCAGCCAGCGGCCCACCAGATAATAGCTTGGCCGGGGCATACCCAGCAGGGGGTGACGCAGCAGGCCCCAAAAATCCATGATGAGGGTGGCGCCCAGGCCGATGAGGAGGCAGTCGATAAGGGGAGACATATTCATTCCTTTGTTGTGTGAAGCCGTTGATATTGTTAGCTTACAACTTCAAGTCGACTTGAGGTCAAGGGAAGGATATGGATATTTCACAGGTCGCCAAGCGTTCGGGCGTACCGGCGTCGACCCTGCGTTATTACGAAGAGCGGGGGCTGATCCGCTCGCTGGGACGTCATGGCATTCGTCGCCAATTTGGCGTCGAGGTGCTAGAGCGTTTGGCGTTAATCGCCCTTGGCCGCTCGGCGGGATTGTCCCTCGATGAGATTGGCAGCATGCTAGCTACAGGCGGCGATCCCCTCATAGATAGAGAGCTGCTGCTGCGCCGGGCCGACGAGCTGGAGCGCACCATCTTGAGGATGCAGGCGATGCGTGACGGTTTGAGACACGCCGCCAACTGCAACGCGCCCAGTCATATGGAATGCCCCAAGTTTCGCCGTCTGATGAAGGCCGCTGCCGCCGGTGCATTTGACCTGCAGGATAAGCCTTCTCTGCCAAGGCGTTAGCGGCTCGCTTGCGTCTAACGCCCTGAACATCCCTTGCGCCTTATTCTTCGGCGTGAGGCTCGTCGCTTCGGCTAACATCTCTCTTTGTTTCAATTTGTTAACAATCGCTGCTTTCATTTTGAACGCTTTTCGTTGTACTCTGGGATGCAATCAACAGAGCGTGGCGTAGATCACCAAAATAACGATAAAAACGACGAGGTTTGAATGGAAGGTATTACTGAATTTGTCAGTACGATCAACGGGTTCGTATGGGGTACTCCCATGCTCGTGATGATCTTAGGCGTGGGACTCTTTCTCTCCTTTGGCTTGCGGTTGATGCCGATCCTCAAGCTGGGTACCGGCTTTAAGCTGCTCTGGTCCGGACGTATTCCCGACAAGGATAAGCAGATGAAGGGGGAGATCAGCCCCTTCAACGCCCTGATGACCTCGCTGTCGGCCACCATAGGTACGGGTAACATCGCAGGGGTGGCGACCGCCATCTTTATCGGTGGCCCAGGCGCCCTGTTCTGGATGTGGTGTACCGCCCTGGTGGGTATGGCTACTAAGTTTTCCGAGGCCGTGCTGGCGGTGAAATACCGTGAAGTGGATGATAACGGCAACCATATCGGCGGCCCAATGTACTACATCAAGAATGGTCTGGGCAGCAAGTGGGCCTGGCTGGGCACCGCCTTCGCCCTGTTTGGATCCTTTGCCGGTTTCGGTATTGGCAACACGGTACAGGCCAACTCTGTAGCCGATGCCCTTAACAGTAACTTCGGCGTGCCAACCTGGGTGACGGGTCTGGTGCTCATGGTGCTGGTGGGCGCCGTGCTGATGGGCGGTATCAAGCGTATCGCCGATGTGGCGGGTAAGCTGGTGCCCTTGATGACGGTATTCTATATTGCCGCCGGCCTGTCTGTGATAGTGGTTAATGCCGCAGCTATCCCAGATGCTATCGCTCTTATCGTTCACAGCGCCTTCAATCCTGTGGCGGCCCAGGGCGGTTTTGCCGGGGCGGCAGTGTGGGCGGCGGTGCGCTTCGGTGTGGCCCGCGGCGTCTTCTCTAACGAGGCGGGTCTAGGTAGTGCGCCTATTGCCCACGCGGCGGCGCAGACCAACAACCCTGTGGCTCAGGGCCTGGTGGCTATGCTGGGTACCTTCATCGATACCTTGGTGGTGTGTACCATTACCGGTCTGGCGATCGTCGTTTCCGGTGCCTGGACATCGGGTGAGAATGGCGCGGCGCTGACCTCCTACGCCTTCTCTCACGCCCTGCCTATGGGTAACTATATCGTGGCCATCGCCCTCTCTATCTTCGCTTTCACCACCATCCTGGGTTGGAGCGTCTATAGCGAGAAGTGTGTGCAGTACCTGTTTGGTGTGCGCGCGGTAAAACCCTTCAGAGCCATCTGGGTCATTGTTGTTCCCCTAGGGGCCGTCAGCTCGCTCGACTTCATCTGGCTACTGGCCGATACCCTGAACGCCATGATGGCGATACCAAACCTGATCGCCCTGTCGCTGCTCAGCCCTGTGGTCTTCGGCTTGACCCGCGAATACTTCATCAAGAAGCGTCAGCAGGAAGCAGAAGCCAGCAGCTAAGCCGACCTGTGTTTGTTGAATTGAAGAAGCGCCCACAAGGGCGCTTTTTTTTGTACCTCAGTTCTGGAATCAATCGAGGCGCTTATTGAAGCGCAGCGAGGCGACCAAGATACCGACCAGGGTGAAGCCGATAAGCCAGAGGGCATCGAACTGCATGTCGCTCAGGGCGCCGCCCCGCAGCACTATGGCGCGAATGATGCGCATGAAGTGGGTGGCGGGCAGCAGCTCGGCGATCCACTGGGCGGGCTTGGGCATGGCCTCGAAGGGAAACATGAAGCCCGACAACAAGATAGTGGGCAGTATGATGAAGATGGTCATCTGCATCGCCTGCAGCTGGGTCTTGGCGATGGTGGAGATGATAAGCCCCAGGGTAAGGCTGGCGGCGATAAAGAGCAGGGTGCCCATCAGCAGTTGGGCGATGGCGCCATTGATGGGCACATCGAAGATAAGATGCCCAAGGCCGAGGATGATGGTCATCTGCACCAGCCCCACCAGGATATAGGGGACTATCTTACCCAGCATCAACTCTAACGGCTTGATGGGGGTGGTGATCAGCAGCTCCAGGTTGCCACGTTCGCGCTCTCTTACTATGGCCGCCGAGGTAAAGAGTATCATTGTCATGGTGAGGATCACCGCGATCAGCCCTGGCACTATGTTGACCGCCGAGCGCTGCTCTGGGTTGTAGAAGAGGGCGACCTCGAAGGTGGGCAGTCGCTGGCTGTCTTGGCCCGTGATCTGATCCAGCGGCATGTTTCTCAGTTGGCTGATGGCCGAGGCCACCATAGTATCTGAACCGTCGACCACCCATTGCCCCAGCGTTTCGCCGTTGGCCAGTTTCTCGGTAAGGTTGGGGGGCAATATCAGCGCCGCGCGTACCTCGCCACGGGTGATGGCGGCCTCAGCTTCCTCGGCACTGGCGTAGTGCTTCTCTATGCTAACCACCTGAGTCACCTTGACGGCCTCGACGATCCAGCGCCCGGCGGCGGAGTGGCTCTGATCCACCACCACCACAGGCACGTTACGCACATCGGTATTGATGGCGTAGCCAAAAAGCAGCAGCTGGATCAGCGGGATCATCACCACCATACCGAAGGTGATGCGATCCCGCTTAAGCTGGCGGATCTCCTTGGTGGTGATCGATTTTATCCGTCTCAGGCTAGCCAGTAACATCTTCAGCCTCCCGAGAGGTCTTGAGTCCCTTACCGGTGACTGAGACGAAGAGATCTTCCAGGTTGGGCGAGACCAGGCTTAATTGGCTTGGCTTTAGTTGGCTAGCGTTAAATTGATTTGCGCTCAGCGGTTCAGGCGTTGGTTGCCCTGCCATAGTGCGACTCTTCTCCAGCAGCCAAGGGATGGGATCTGCTATCTGCTTATCGACTAGGACTCGCAGACGGTCGCCGAGTTGGGCGGCGGAGGGGATCTCGCTGAACTGGCTCAGGTGTGATTTAAGCTGTCTCAGCCTGTGGCCGGCGATCTCTATGACATGCAGCGGCATCGCCTCGAGGAGTGCCTGAGGATTACCCTTGGCGCGAATGTGGCCGCTTTCCATGATCGCCAGCTGGTGGCAGCGCTGCGCCTCGTCCATGTAGTGGGTGGTGACCAGTATGCTGGTGCCGCGCTCGGAGAGGTCGAACAGCTGCTCCCAGAAGTCGCGCCGGTTCTGGGGATCCACCGCCGAGGTGGGCTCATCGAGAAACAGCAGCTCGGGCTCATTGATGCAGGCGCAGGCCAGCCCCAGGCGCTGCTTCTGCCCGCCGCTGAGGGTCCCCGCTAGCTGCTGGCGCTGGGCGTCGAGATGATAGGTATCGATCAGTTCATCTATCTTGCGTTTGCTCTCCCTGGCACCCAGGCTATAGATGTCGGCGATAAATTGCAGGTTCTCCCTGACGCTCAGGTCTTCGTAGAGGGAGAATTTCTGGGTCATGTAACCGATGCGCCGCCTGAGGGCCTCGGCCTGCTGGGGGATGGCCATGCCGAGCACGGAGATCTCGCCCCGGGTCGGGGTCAGAAGGCCTGTGAGCATGCGTATTGTGGTGGACTTGCCGCAGCCATTGGGGCCGAGAAAGCCGTAGATGTGGCCCTTCTGCACCTGTAGATCCAGCTCGGCCACCGCCAAGAGATCGCCAAATTGCTTATCGACGCCGCGGGCATCTATGGCCAGATCCGCATTTGGTTGCATCAGGGCAGCTCCACCTGGGCGGGGATCCCCGTGGGCAGGCGCTGGGCCGCGTCGTCGAGATCGAATTCCGCCAGATAGACGAGGCGAGACCTGTCCTGCTGATTCAAGGCGTAATAGGGGGTGAAGGCCGGCTCCTTGCTGAGCCAGCGCAGTGTGCCGCTGAAGGGCTGCTCTTGACCGTCGACATGCACCTTGAGCTGTATTCCTATGGTGAGCTTGGCCATGGCGGGGGCGGGAATATAGACCCTAGCATAGGCGGCCTTGTCGGCCTGAATCGCCACTACCACGGCGTTGGCGGGCACCCGCTCCCCCAGGTTAAAAGGCAGGCTGTCGAGGCGGCCGCTGCGGGTCGCCGTGATGCTGAGGTCATCCAGCAGTTGCCGCGCCAGATCCAGCTCGGCCGCGGCGGCATCCAGGGCGGCCTGGGCCTGCTGAATATCTTCCTGGCGCACGCCGACAATAAGCTTGCTCAGGGCCTCATTGGCGGCGCTGTGTTCGGCTATGGTCTGATCCCGGCTGGCAACGGCCTGATCCAGATCTTGCTGACTCACCAGATTTTGCCGCTTGAGCTTGTCTATGCGTCGATAGGTCTTTTCCGCTTGCACCATGGCGGCGGTGGCGCGCTCCAGATTAGCCTGGGCACTGGCGATATCCTCGGGGCGCTCACCATTGGTGAGTCTGAGCAGATAGGCCTGGGCCTTCTGCCACTGGGCCTGGGCGTTGGCGACACGAGCGGTTTGTTTGCGGGTGTCGAACTGTAGCAGCAACTCTCCTTCGGTGACCTGGCTGCCCTCGCGTTTGGGCAGTGCCGTGATGATCTCTGAGGTGGTGGCGCGCAGGAGTACCCGGTCGCGTTCCAGTGTGCCCAAGGCCTGGGGAGGTTCGGCGCCCTGACAGCCGCTAAGCAGCAGGAGCAGCGGGGCGAGAAGGCGTAAGGATTTACTCAGCGTCATGGTGACCTCTTGTAGACAAACCGCTTGGAAGAATTATGACTATCAATAAGTTATGTGCTGAATTTAATCTTACACCAATTTAACCTGGGTAGAAGGGGAATCTTTGAGCCCTGAGTTTGAGTGCTATATCCTTGATGTACTCAAGGCTTATACTCAACGTCGAGAGCAAACGCCTGCATGGAGCCTGGCCCCATGCAGTGGTCGCGCGAAGGAGGCAAAGGAGTCTGGGGTTAGTAGAAATCTCCCCCCATGGCGCGTTTAAGTGCCGCCTCTTCGAGTAACTCTTCTAGGCGACGTTTGACTTCGCGTCTGTGTTGCAGCTCACAGGCGGCCTTAGGGTTTTTGGGTGCTGTGATCGCTTCGATTTCAGCATCGTTCGGAATAACATCGAGTAACTGAGCCATAGTGAAATCCTCGTCAAATAAAGTGCTTGTGCACTCATTTGGTGCCGCTTAGCACTGAGCCGCTTTAACATAAAGTTAACTGAGTCAAAGCGTTAGCTAGTTTAGCGTCCTAAGGCGTGAGCACATTAGCGAGCGCTAATGAGAAAAATAGCAGGGGATTTTCGATTTTTGTTTGATCGAGTTAACACTATTGTATTTGTCGTTGATTTAGACAAAATGTGAGCGAATATACGGGGTGGGTGTTTTTAATCAACTGTTTTTAATTGAAATATTTTTAGAGTAATAGTGAGTTGCCAGCTAATTTAGTGGCAACTCATTTAAATTTAGATCACAAATCGAAACTATAGCTGTAGCCAACGACCACTTTCGGATCGTCACCCTCGAGGTCGGTATCGCTGACCAGGAAGGAGATGGTGCCGAAGTCGGTTTCCTTATCCAGAGACAAAGAGTAGTCGGCATAGTTGTCGGTATCGAACCAGGCGTTGACGACATCACCACTGGAGTAGCCATAGTGGGCCGAGATAGACAGTGTCTCCGACAGTGGGAAGCTGACGCCTGCGTTGATATAGCTGAGATCTTTCTCATCGAAAGGATCCGATGCCACGTCGCTGCCGGCATTGACCACCTTTGAATAGCCGATGCTGAACCACTTCCAGCTCAGGGCCAGGGTGACTTCACCGAAGTCTATGCTCGAATCGCTGTCTGGGTAGGCGTAGTAGAGATAGCTGATGTCATACCCAAAGTCTTCCCCTATGCTGCCGGCATAGCCGCCGTAGAAGTCGATCTCATAGCTGGTGTCGTCGCCGAAATCCACATTAGACGCCCAGGTTCCGAGGTAGAGACCGCTGTCGTGTTCGAAGTCTATGCCGCCTTGAACCGCGGGCGCATCTCCCGTCTGTGTGGCGCCGCGCCACAAGTAGTTGGAGGTTGCGCCTATGTTGCCCGTGACGCTAGCGCTGGCCGGTAGGGCAACCATCAAGGTGCCCGCGAGTAGGCTTAGGGTTCGCAATGCTTGTTTCATACTCATTCCTTCTTATTGGTCTATGGGAGCGGCCCTGCCTGTTGTTATGAGTATTGTCAGGCCGCGTACAAGCTATAGCGAAGAGCGTGCCAAATATTTATCTGTTATTTTTCAGGTGTTTATTTTATTTGCATCAGAAGTAGGCAACGAATTGGTTAAAAATGAGGCAGAGGATGCACTAGGAGGGTGCATAAAAAAACCTCCATGGAGGAGGTTTTTTCGACGGATTAAATACCGATTTAGTTTACGCTGTCTTTTAGCGTCTTACCGGCTTTAAACTTAGGTACTACAGCCGCTGGGATCTGAATTTCTTTGCCCGTCTGTGGGTTGCGGCCTGTACGTGCTGCACGGCTAGTGGTCTCGAAAGAACCAAAACCTACAATAGAGATTTTTTCGCCGTTCTTCATCGCTTCCGCTACCGTTTCTTCGAAAGACTTTAAGGCGCGAGCAGCTTCAGCTTTAGTGAGTTCAGCGCTTTCCGCTATTTTTGCAACAAGTTCAGTTTTATTCATTTGGATAGTCTCTTCTTTCCGTAGATTTAGTAATACCAATTACATTAGATACTTGCAATTGCTGGACTTAACATGCCACAAGCATCCCTATAATGAAAGCGGTTTTATGCGCTCAAAGGGTGCTTTCAGTCAAATTCAGTAAAAATTTAACCCTGTGACAGAGGAAAGCGGTTTGGATTTGACTGAATTGGCACGAAGGCCTGTCAGATAAGAGCTGGGGAGGAGATGGGATGTAAACCTCCCCGATAGAGGGATTAGGCCTTGGTCTGGTCGCTGGTTTGAGCCGCCTGCGGCAGATACTGTTTCAGTCCCTTGGAGAAGGCCATATACCACTGGAAACTCAGTAGAGCGGTGACGACTAGGGCGATGGCCCAGATGGGCAGCTCCTGACCACGCACCACTACCTTAACGTCCTCCGGGGTGATCTGATAGGCGATCACCGCCGTGGCGCCCAGCGCCGTGAAGCCCAGGGTCTGTATGCCAATGTAGATCTTCAGCACCAGGCTTGCCCAGCTGGTGCGGGCGATGAGGCCGATGAGCACAGGGATCACGCCCAGGGTAAAGAGATCTAGGGTCTGGCTGTCCAGGGCGCGCCAACCAGCGAGGATGGCGATAACAATATAGAGGGCGATCAGTAGCAGTATGCTGGGACTTGGTCGGTTCATCTTGGCTCTTGGGTGAATGATTTGCCCCGCAGTGTAGAAAAATGGCGCGATTTAGTCCAACGCTTTGCTTAAATGTCTAATGCTTTACCTAAATGTCTATTGCTTTGGCTAAATTGCAAAGGTCATGCTGCCAGCTGGGCAGGCTTAGGGTAAGATGTGGCCTCTGTTTGGCCTGTCGCTTGATAAAAATGAGTCATGATATGCAGGCCAGGAGTATATATGAAGGTTATCGTTAACCATGAACCGCGTTTGGTATGAGAAGAGCATGAACGAGAATGAATTTTGGCAGTTAGTCACCCGCAGCAAGCCTGAGCAAGATCAGGAGAGCCTGGCGGCGGAGCTTAAGGCGAAGCTGAACGAACTCGACAACCAAGCCTTGGCGGCCTTCGATAAGTTCTTCTCGCAGCAGATGCGCCGATCTTACCTCTGGTCGCTGTGGGGCGCCGCCTACATAGTGACCGGGTGTGACAGCGAATATGGCTTTGCCGAATTTCGCGCCTTTCTGATCTCCCTGGGGCAGGAGTGGTTCGAGCAAATACTGCTTAACCCGGATGCCTTGGCTGAACTGCCCGCCTGGCCGGAAAAGGATGGCTATGCCTATCCCTTCGTGGAGGATTACGATCTGATCGCGGGGCAGATCTATGAAGATCGCACCGGCGAGGAGCTGCCCTTTGTGCCTTCTGGGCAGGCGACGCCTCAGGGCAAGAAGTTTTCGCCCAAGAAAAAACAGCTGAAGGCGACTTACCCTCAGCTGTTTCAGCTATTTCCTTTCTAGCGAGTCCTTACTAAGCCTGTTCTAGTAGCAGACCTGGCTATCGCTATCGAAGGTTAGTTCATGCTCGGCGCAGGCGCCTTCCATAAACTCCTCTTCGGCCTGTTCCAGCTGACTGTCGAGATCGGCCTGGAAACCGTCGAGCGTCTGGTTATCGCTAGCTTCTTGCTGCTGGTCCAGAATCTGGAAGTGTTGTTCTACCGCGGCGCGTTCGCTGTCGCTAAGCTCATTGGCGTTGGCGCCTGAGATAAAGGCGAAACCAAGGATTAGCGAGGCCAATAGGGCGAATCTACCTGAGAATCTTGTATGGGTTAGCTTGCTCATTGTCATAGCTCCTGTCGGTGTCTTAAATTCAATCTGTTGTCGGCATCTGGGGCTGTGTTTGCTGCGGCCCGGGTGCTGCTGCCGTTTCATTGATACCTATGTTAATGGCAATAGCTTGAACAGAAGCTGAATAAAAAACGAACAAATCAAATTGGCTCGCTGAGCGATGAAAGGCGGCTGACTCACTCCTGATTTTGCATGGTCTCGCACTGAAAGCCCTGACGGCTGTTATCGAAGCGACACCTGAGGCCACACTCCCATAAGACATCGCCAAGCTCCTTGGCCTGCTCGGTGGCGAAGGCCTTACAGCTTTGGTAATCCTCGAAGTCGTCGGTTTTCTTGTAGCGCCCCGAGTTGTAGCCATGGGCATAGACGAAGGCCGACCAGGTTTCTGGGGCCTGCTGGGTCTCCTCCTCTAAGGTGATCCAATAGAGGGCGCCGGCCAGCAGCGAAAAGAGGATGACGACGAACAGCAGAGATGATCGATTTTGCATGATTTACCTTAGTAGCCTCACTTGCCCAGTGAGTCTACCCCAGGCTCGAAGCAAATTGATACAAAGGCTGCCAAAAACAGTGGGCTGGGGAGAAAAGGGTTAATTGCGCTTGTCCAATAGGTAAATGATGGCGAAAAGATTCGCCAGGATTTTGCATTAAGCCTATATTCAGGTTAGCTTTTGTACACTCAATGCAGTCGCTAGACTCAGTAGGTGTCCCAAGCTTGGGCGATTAAGGAGGCATAATATGAAGTTTCAATCTCTACTCTTGGTGGGAGCACTGGTGTCACTCAACCTTGCCGCCGAAGAAGCCAAAGAGAATCCAGTCACAGAGGCCGGGGTGGTTAAGATCACCTGGCAAGATACGGATAACTATCGTGACGTGAAGGCGGTGGGCGACATTCAGTCTCGTTATGAGTTGCGTGTGTTCGACACCCTGACCAAGAACCTCAACAAGGCCGCCGAGAAGACGCTTAAGCCTAATCAGAAGCTGGAGTTGGTGGTGACAGATGTGGATCTGGCCGGTGATGTGCGCCCCACCTTTGGCGCGACCCCTAACGATATTCGTCTGATCGAAGATATCTACCCGCCGCGCATGACCTTTAGTTACCAGGTGCTCGACGGTGATAATGTGGTGATCGCCGGTGACGAGAAGCTCAGAGACATGAGCTTCATGCATACCACTGGCGTGATGAACGACAAGCCCCTGAGACACGAGTCTAAGATGCTGAGCGATTGGCTGAAGAAGACGGTGCAGCCCAAACTCTAAGGCTGCTGGGCCTCTTAGGCGAACTTGAGCGGCCGATACATGGCAATTGCCGCGTCATTGGGCGCGGGCGTAAACAGGCTAAAGCCATTCAATGCGGCTTTGGCCTGTTTTTTTGCCGCCGCGCTATAGGCCGACAGCCCCTGCTCGTCGCAAAAGCGAGTCACCTCGGGGGGCAGCAGGCCGACACACAAACTGATCAAGGGGTGTGCCACCCTCTGTCCCTGTCTGTCTTCGGCCATCACGCACTGGGCCAGCCAGTCGTCTGGGCTGTAGAAGGCTTCTCTGTCCTGGTTAAAGTCGAGCAGTAGGCGGCGACACTCATCGACGATCGCCTGGCTTGTGCCTATCACCACAAAATCATCGCCGCCCACATGGCCGACAAAATGCTCGCTACCCAGTTGCTGCTGCAGGCGTAGCGCCAAAGATTGGATCACCTCATCGCCACGGCAGAAGCCATAGATATCGTTGTAGGGCTTGAAGTGGCACAGGTCGAAGTAGGCCAGATAGAAGGCGCGGCCCTGTTGACGCAGACGCTGTAGCTCCTCCTGTATGGGGATGTTGCCGGGAAGACCGCTCAAGGGGTTGGCGTGACGAGCCATCTTGATACGCTGCTCGGTGATCTGTTGCAGCAGATCTTTGGTATGGCCTATTCCTAACAGTTGTTGCTCGCGCATCACCATGAAGTGTTGTGCAACCGTGCCATGTTCTGCGGTCAGGCACTGACTCACCTCGGAGATTGGCATGCAGGCCGGCACTTTCAGCACCTTGTCGTTCATCACCTCTAAAACCGGGCTGTTCTCGTGCAGGGCGCGGCCATAGGGAGTACTGAATAGCTCCATCAACTGTGCCCTGTCGACGACGCCAAGGGGTTTCTGCTCGGCATCGACGATGGCGACCACCTGCAGGTGCGGCGAGCGCACGAAGCGGGCGCTCAGGGCTTTGAGCTTGGTCTCGGGCGTCACACATATTGTGCGGGTCGACAGGCTTTCGGCCGATTCGGCGTAACGGGTCTGTCGCTGCTTGGTCTCCTGGGGCGCCAGTTCGGTCAGTATTTGTGTCGGTTGTGTTTGGGGGCGGCCCAATAGGTAGCCCTGACAATAGACTATGCCTAGCTGAGTCAGTAGCGCCAGCTCCGCAGGTGTCTCTATCCCTTCGGCGATCACCTTACAGCTCAGGCTCTGGCAGAGATCTATGATGGAGCGGACAAACTCCTGCTTCACCGGCGATTGGTCGATTTGGTGGATGAAGTGGCGGTCTATCTTGACATAGTCTGGCGCCAGTTCGGACCAGAGCCTTAACCCTGAATAGCCGGTGCCGAGGTCGTCGATGGCGGTCAGAAACCCCTGGCTGCGGTAGTGGTTGAGACATTCCTTCAGGAGATCGATATCGTCGGCGGGATATTGCTCCGACAGCTCTATTACTATCTGATCCGGCGACAGTCCCAGCTCTTGCACCAGGCTGAGGGTAAGTCCCTTGGCATGGCTGGGTTCCAGCAGGGCCTTGGGGGAGATGTTGATAAACAGCTTGCCCGGTAACTCGCGGGCGTCGAACTGTCTGATGGAATGACGACGGCAGATCTCTTCAAGCTCGGACAGGCGTCCCTCGTGGGCCGCGGTCTGAAACAGGGGCACGGGAGAGAAGAGGGCGCTATGCTCGGGCCCTCGGCTCAGGGCCTCGAAGCCATGTAGCCGCTGGCTGTTGATGTTGAAGATGGGCTGAAACAGCACATGGATTTTCTCATTCTCGATGATCTTATCCAGTTCACTGCTCAGGTCGATTGCTGTCATCTAGGTCCGCCTCGTACGAAAAGTAGGGCGATTCTATGGCCAGGCCATGACAGCAATATGACACTAAAGTATGAGCCTACCCGCTCATTCAGTTGCTTAGTTTCTTAGCCTGAAGTTACTTGGCCTGGCTCTTAAATGCCTGCAGGGTCTGTAACAGTACCCCTAGCTTTCGTACGAAACTCTCCAGCGCCGGAGCCAGACCATCGCCTTGGCTTGGCAGCTTGGTCATCTCGTCGGCCAGCTCCTGTACATAGGGGCCGAAGCGGTTGCTGCGCGAAGTAAAGCCTTCATCTTGGGTGAAGATGGTGGTGAATTTACCGTGGCCGGCCTTCTTTAACTCATCCAGTTTGGCATCGGCGTCGATGGCCTGACGATAGGCCAACTGTAGGTTCTCTTTCAGTTGCTCTATTAGGTGACTATGTGGCATAACAGCCTCGTGTTGAAAAATTTAGCCGAATTATAAGGGGCAAGCCAGATGGCAACAAGTCGACCGCGTTTATTAACCATAGGGATTTTACTACTGACAGGGATCATGTCACTCAGCGCGATGGCCGCAGGTGATGACAAGCCGCCCTTCTATAAGATCACTTATCAAGGCAAACAGACCTATCTATTGGGATCGATTCATATCGGCCAGGCCGATTTTTACCCCATGGCGGAGCAGATCGAAGCGGCCTTTGCCAAGGCGGGCGCCCTGGCGGTAGAGGCCGATACTAATAAGGCGGATATCATGGGGCTGATCCGTAAGTATGGTTTGGCACAGGTGGCCGCCGATGCCAAGACCCTGACGCGCCTTGAAGAATACTGCCGTACCCGCAGTGAGATCTGCACCCCTATGCAGCCCTATGCTCCCTGGATGCAAGCGATGCAGTTTAGCGTGATGCGTTTCGCCGCTTTGGGTTATCAGGCTCAGTGGGGCGTGGATCAGATGTTGCTGAGTAAGAACGGTTCGCGCCCTGTGGTCGAGCTTGAGAGCACAGAGTATCAGTTTAAGCTGATGGCCTCTTTCAGCCCGCAGATGCAGTGGGATATGGTGCTCGAGGCGATAGATGCGCCGGACGAGGAGATGGTGCAGCTGATCAAGGCCTGGCGCAGTGGCGATGAGGCGGGGCTCGATGCCTTGATGCAGGGGCAGATGCTGCACGATGGCGATAAGGAGCTTATCGACAAGATGCTGTGGCAGCGTAACGAGCAGATGACGGCCAAGATCAGATCCTTGATGATGCAACAAGATGGCCCATCGCCACTGTTTGTGGTGGTTGGCGCCGGTCACGTGGTGGGGGATAAGGGCATACCCGCCAAGTTTGCAGATGTAGAAGGAGCCAAGGTGCAAAACTGTTGGCAGACGGCCTGTAACTAACCTTTCTTAAGCTCTGCACCGGTTTCTCCCGTTTGGCTATACTGTTAGGCAGGATAAACCTTGGAGAGATCTCGATGGACGCCAAGTCCATCGATGCAGGGAGGCAAGATGCAGGCAGAGGCGACCCTTTTCCCCGTTCGACCGGAATTTGAGGCGATTCCCCGCCAATGGGATTGCCGCCACGACGCCGTGGTGGCCCGGGTCGATCCCGGCAACTTCTATGTTACCGCCCACGATGAGCTGATCTTCACCCGCCTGGGTTCTTGCGTCGCCGCCTGCATCTGGGACCCCTTGCTGGGCATAGGTGGCCTCAACCATTTCCTGCTGCCCGAGCGGCAACTCCATGAAGACTGGCATCAGTTGACAAGCTATACGTGCCGCTATGGCAACTGGGCCATGGAGCAGCTGATTAACAGCATTTTGAGTCTGGGGGGCATGCGTAATCGCCTCAAGGCCAAGGTCTTCGGCGGCGCGCAGATGACGGCCACCAGTGTGCTGAACGTCGGCGAATCCAATATCAGCTTTGTGAAGAACTACCTCAAGACAGAGGGGATAGAGATAGTGAGCGAAGATCTCGGCGGGCCCTGGCCGCGTAAGGTGCTGTTTCATCCCAACAGCGGCAAGGTCAAGCTGATGCGCCTGTCACCTGAGCGGATCGCCAAGATGATGAGTGAAGAGCAGCGCTACCTGAAACAGATTGTCACCGCTCAGGGGGAGAGCCAGGTGGAGCTGTTCGATTAGTGAGCTAGCTAATTTTGCCAACGGGTGATGAAGTGAACGTAGCGCCCCAGGCCTATGTAGGCGGGGTGGGTTGAGTATTGCAGCTCCATCTCCAGCAGCTGGCTGAAATCTGAATTAGGGGGCTGGTGGGTCTTGAGATAGTCGTGGATCACCCGCACGCCAGAGGCCGTCACCAGCTCCATCTGCCAATCTGTCACCCAAGCTCGCACATCGTCGATATAGAGGGGATAGCTTGGGGTCAGGCCGACCTTCTTCTTCACCTTAAAATCTGCCGCCACATAGTCGAAGTTACCCGAGATCAGGCTGTGAAAGCGCATCGCCTCCTTGTTGTAGAACATGAGGGAAAACAGCCCCTGGGGTTTTAACAGCTGGGTCAGACCGGCCAGGGTCTGCTTGGCATCGCTGAGCCACTCGGCCACCGCATGGCAGAGGATGAGGTCGAACTGGCCAAGCTCTTCCCGGGTCAGGGATTGTATCGGTGCGTGCAGCAGTGTGATGTCCAGCTTCTCACCGCTATCATTTTCATACTCTGTAATCTGCGCCTGACCCAGGGCCAGCATCTCGCTGGAGATATCGCACAGGGTGACGCTATGGCCAAGCTTGGCCAGCTTCTGGCTAAAGAAGCCGAAGCCGCCGCCGGCGTCCAGAATACGCAGTGGCCCCTCGGGCAGTTGTGTCATGGCCTGGGAGATATCCCGCCACAGCACGGCGGCGCGGACTTCGCCCTTAGGCGTGCCGTAGATGTTTTTGGCAAATTTACCGGCTAATGCATCGAAGTTTTTGTCTTGCACTGAGTGACGCCTATGGGAAAAGCTGACTGAAATTAGGAGGGCTATTTTGCCATAGGCGGGGGCGACGCGCATTAAACAGACTTAAGGTTTAGGTAAAAAGCGTGATTTTGGGGTATACTCGCGGGCTTGCAATTTTTAGGCTGAGTAAAGTGTGAAGGGTTTGGATAGCGTGAATAAAGAAATTTGTGTTGAACTTAAGGCGATGCCGTCGCTGTTATCGCTTTATCGCAAGATCTTTTTTGGCCGAAAGCCAGGCTGGGACGAACAGCCTCTGCCCCATGTTAAGGTGACCTGTCCACAGGTGGCCGTGCGCGCCGATAAGGTCGCCCAATATGCCAAGGTGTGTGGCTTCGAGTTCGATGGCCAGCAGCTGCCGTTGACCTATCTTTATGTCATGGTGTTTCGCCTGCATGCCAGCATCTTTACCTTAGATGCGATCACCTTCCCCTTGCTGGGCATGATCCACCTGAAGAACAGTATCACCCGTTACCGCACCACGAGTGTCGATGAGCGCTATGATCTCGAGTGCGAACTGACCAGCAGCCAGATGACAGACTCAGGGTTGGAGTTTGAGCTGGTGTCTCGCGCCTTCGTTGGCGGCGAGCTGGTGTGGGAGTCGCTGTCGACCTATCTCTACCGTATCGAGCAAAGCGGCAAGCGCGCGCGTCCGCCAAAGGCGAGCCCAATGAGCTGGTCGAATCCGGTTAGCTGGGAGCTGAGTGAAGATCTCGGCCGACGTTATGCCAAGGCATCTGGCGACTACAACCTGATCCATCTGCATCCCGTGCTGTCTAAGCGTTTCGGTTTCGATCGCGTGTTGGCCCACGGCATGTGGTCTAAGGCGCGAAGCGTGGCTCAGCTGATGCCAGAAATCGGCGACAAGCCCTGTACCGTGGAGGTGGCCTTCAAGCTGCCGCTACTCATGCCGGCCCAGGTGAGTTTCGACTTCGATACCGAGAGTGCAGAAGGGTTGATGTTCGAACTGCGTGACGTCAAGGGGCGCAGGCCGCACCTGACGGGGCAGGTGAAGTTTCACGACTAAATCCTTAGAAGCTAACTCCTTAAAAGCTAATTACTCAAAAGCTAACTTCTAAAGCGCAGCCCCAGTTTTGAGATAGATAGAGAAAAGCCAGCAGATTGCTGGCTTTTTCGTTTCTGATGCAGATTTTAGCGTCCTAAGGCACACTGTGGCCGGTGGAGGCCTGCCAGATGCTAAACCACTCCTGTCTGTCGAGCTTTATCTCGCCGGCGGCAACGGCGGCGCTTATCCTCTCTGGATTGCCGCTGCCGATGATAGGCCTTGGCTGGCTCGGCAGGGCCATCACCCAGGCGTAGATGATCTGGCTGATATCGTCCGTGCCATGGTCGGCGGCTATTTTGGTTAACGTCTGGCGAAGTCGCTTGGCCTGCTCTCTCTGGCTGCTGAAGATCTCACCGCCGCCAAGGCAGGACCAGGCCATGGGCGGGCAACGATACTGCTGCGCCTGATCCAGGCTGCCATCGCTCAGGGTATGCATGGCCAGGGGCGAGATCTCCAGCTGATTGGTCACCAGGGGGCGATCCAGCCGGGACTGTAACAGGTCGAACTGAGCCGGGGTGAAGTTGGAGACGCCGAAGTGGCGCACCTTGCCGGTCTGATAGAGCTGTTCGAAGGCCTGGGCGACCTCGTCGGCATTCATCAGGGGATCTGGCCTGTGGATCAGCAGTAGATCTATCTCATCCACCCGCAGCGCCTTAAGCGAGTTATCGACGCTGGTGAGGATGTGTTGGTAGCCTGTGTCATAGTGGTTGACGTAGCGCTCAGGTGTCGAGGCGAAGGCGGGCTTGATGCCGCACTTGGTGACTATCTGCATCTGGTGTCTCAGCTCGGGCTTGAGGGCCAGTGCGCGGCCAAACAGCGCCTCGCAGCTGTACTCGCCATAGATGTCCGCATGGTCCATACAGGTCACGCCCAGGCTGAGATAGTGCTCGATCAACGCCAGGGTCTGCTGCGGTGTCTGTTGCCAGCTATCCAGGCGCCAGAAGCCGGCGATAAAGGGGGAGAATGTAAAGCTTTGCTGACTCATGGGCTGCTCCGTTTGGATTAATTTTTTCCATTAATAATCATTTTATTGATTTAGATTCATAAATCCTTAATTAATACCTTCGCCGACAATGAATAGGTTTGTAATGATCACCATTTCCTCTATATTCGCACCAGCTCGCTTTTTTTCATGCTTATTCATTGTAGGAGCGCTATATGCTGACTGACATCGAAATTTCACGCCAAGCCAGCTTACAACCCATAGAAAGCATAGCTACTGCTTTCGGGATCTTGCCCCACGAATTAAGCCCTTACGGCAGAACCAAGGCCAAGGTCGATCTGGCTATTACCAACCGAATTAAAGATAACAAACATGGTAAGTTAGTGATAGTCACGGCGGTAACGCCGACCCCCTTCGGCGAAGGCAAGACAGTGACCAGTATCGGCCTGACCCAGGGCTTACAGGCGATCGGCAAGAAGAGCTGCGCCTGTATCCGTCAACCCAGCATGGGACCAGTGTTTGGCATCAAGGGTGGCGCCGCCGGTGGTGGCCTGGCCCAGGTGGTGCCCATGGAAGATCTCAACCTGCATCTGACCGGCGACATACATGCTGTGACCAGTGCCCATAACTTGGCGGCCGCGGCCATTGATGCCCGCCTCTATCATGAACAGCGTCTGGGCTGTGAGGCCTTTCGCGAACAATCTGGGCTAGCTCCCTTAGATATCGATCCCGACAAGATCTTATGGCGCCGGGTATTAGATCAGAATGAGCGCAGCCTGCGCACCATCACGGTCGGCCTTGGCGAGGTTAACGGCCCAGTGCATCAGGGGGGCTTCGATATCAGCGCCGCCTCCGAGTTGATGGCGATTCTGGCGCTGAGCCGGGATCTTAAGGACCTGCGTGCCCGCATCGGTCGTATCGTGCTGGCGCAGAACAAACAGGGCGATTACATCAGCGCCGAAGATCTAGGTGTAGCCGGTGCCATGACTGCCATCATGAGTCAGGCCATCGCGCCGACCCTGATGCAGACCCTAAGTGGTGCCCCTTGTATTATCCATGCCGGCCCCTTCGCTAACATCGCCCATGGTAACTCGTCGATCATCGCCGACGATATCGCCCTCAGACTAGCAGATATCGTGGTGACCGAGGGGGGCTTCGGCTCAGATATGGGCTTCGAGAAATTTTGTAATATCAAGACCCGTCAGTCGGGTAATGCGCCGGATGCGGCGGTATTGGTGGTGACGGTCAAGGCGCTTAAGTCTCATAATCCTGACGCAGGTAGCGAGATGGATAAGCTCGCCGCCGGCTATGCCAACCTCAGCTGGCACATCAGCAACGTGGCCAAGTATGGCCTGCCGCTGGTGGTGGCCATCAACCGCTTCGCCGAGGATACCCAGGAGGAGCTAGAGTGGCTCAAGGCCCGCGTGCTGCAAGAGGGGGTATTTGCCTGCGAAGTCTGCGAAGCCTTTACTCAGGGGGCCGAGGGCGCGATGGCGCTTGCTAGGGCGGTGGTGCGGGCCACCGAGCAGCCGAGTCAGTTCCGTTATCTCTATGAGACCAAGCAGTCTATCGAGGCCAAGCTGCTGACCATCGCCGAGGCAGGTTACGGCGCCAGCGGCATCAGTTTATCCGACACGGCCAAGGCTCAGCTGGCTCAGCTGCAACGCCAGGGATTTGATAAGCTGGCGCTCTGTATCGCCAAGACGCCGATGTCGGTCAGCCATGATCCTAAGCTCAAGGGGGCGCCACAAGGGTTTGAGCTGCCCATCGCCGAGCTGAAACTCAATGCCGGTGCCGGCTTTATCACTGCGCTGGTGGGTAAGGTGATGACCATGCCAGGACTTGGGATACGTCCCGGTTACCTCAACATAGATATCGATGAGCGAGGCGAGATAACAGGACTGGCCTAACGCTGGTTGGTCTCTGCTCCTTGCTAAAGAGAGATAAAAAAAGCGCCTGTAGTTGCAGGCGCTTTTTTGTGAAGGGCTTTGTTATAAAGAGCTGTCTTTGAGCCCTTACTTGCCAGTCTGGTAGATATGCACGTCGCGCTGTGGAAATGGAATCGAGATATCTTCCTGATCGAAGCGCATCTTCACCGCGCGGGTGATGTCCCAATACACATCCCAGTAATCTTCCGGCTTCACCCAAGGACGCACCACGAAGTCGACCGAAGACTCGCCCAGCAGGTGTAGCTTCACCGTCGGCTCAGGCTGCTTGAGCACCTTAGGATGCTCGTCGACTATGCCGCGTAGCACCTGCTCGGCCTTCTCTATGTTGTCGCCGTAGCCTATGCCGAAGGTCATGTCGACGCGGCGCTGATGTTCCACCGTGATGTTGTTGATGGTATCGCCCCAGATCTTGTTGTTGGGGATGATCAGACGCTGGTTGTCCAGGGTCTTGATGGTGGTGGAGACTAGGCTCATCTGGCTCACCTTACCCGTTACACCCGCGGCGTTGATCAGGTCGCCCACGTCGTAGGGACGATAGATGAGGATCATCATGCCCGAGGCGAAGTTAGACAGGGTGTCCTGCAGGGCGAAACCTATGATGACACCCGCGACCCCGAAGCCGGCCAGTAGCGGCCCAAGCTCGAAGCCTAGCTGTGACAGGGCGATCATCAGACCCAGGGCAAACACTGTCTTACCCGAGAGGGAGACGAAGAAGTCTTGCAGCAACTTGCTGAATTTAAGCTTTGAGTTGCTCACCATCTTCTTGACGATGCGCTGCACCGCCTTGCCAGCCAGATGGGCAAGGAAGAGGATCAGCAGGAAGACAAACAACTTGAACAGCAGGCCCGGGCCGTTGTCCAGCGCCTGATTCTTGGCCTGGTTCCACCACTGGTCCAGCAGGTTGCTGGCCACATCGACGTTGAGCACGTCTTGGGTGATGTCCCCTGAGATGCTAAACAGGGTCTGCTTGAGGGCCGTGGTGTCCTGGCTCAGGGCATCCAGCAATTCGATCGCTACCGACAGGCTGGCGCTGGTCAGGCTGAGTCGTTCGTTGAGGTTGGTGACCAGGGCGGTCTGCTCAGCAGTGACATCTTTACCCGCCTTGGCCGCCTCATCTACCGCCAGCTTGAGTTTGTCCTGGGTGAAATGCACCAGGCTGTTGAGCATGTCTGAGCGTTTCAGCAGTTGAGCCGTCAGCTGGGTCTTGATGGCCTGGGTATCTTCGCCCAGGGCGTCCAGCCAGGTGAGGGTCTCATACTTGGCGCTGAGGATCTCGTCGCGCTGGCGATCCCGCATGGCGAGCTTATACATGACGCCTGTGTCATTGTCGCTGCCAAGCTGTTGTTTAAATTGGTCAATGTCGGCGGCGTAGTAGTTGGCCACCTTGTCGATGAAGGCCAGATGCTTCTGTAGCAGTGGTAGCAGGTTTGCCTTATCCAGCGGTTGCTGGTTCATCAGCAGCTTGAACTTGTCGTGCAGCTGATTGGCGTGCTCCTTGATACGGTACTCGATAAACTGCTTCATCTCTCCGTTGGCATTGCCTAGTTTAGCGATGTCTGAATTTATGGTCTGTTGCAGTTGAGTCAGTTCGGTCAGGGGCTGGGGTGTCTGGAGAGCTTCATCTGCGGTGGCGGGAAGATGGGCTAGGGCCATCATAGTCACCAGCGCCAGGGCTAAGTTGCGTAACATATTATCCGTCCTGTGTTAGCTAATGGCTGGGATCATAATCTGTTCCATCTGCGCTGTAAATTCACAACGCGCGGCGGCGCAATCTGATAGACTAGCACTCTTTGCCGTTATTTGAGAGTTTGTTGTGCTGTGTCCTCACTGTAGTCACCCCTTTCGCGCCCAACAGGTTGCTGCCCAGCGAGGCAAGGGGTTGGATGCTCAGATCCAATGTCCTCACTGCGAGGCCTGGCTGGGTCGAAGTGCCAACCTGATGCGATTGAAGATGTTGGGCTTCTATCTGGGGCTGGTGATGCTGGTCGTGGGCTATTTCCTACCAGAGTGGCGTAACTTGACCACGCCGGTGGCGATATTTGCCGTGATGATTCTGCTGGTGACTCATATGATGGACCACCTCAAGGTGACCCAGGCGCCGCCGAGGCAAGAGGTGGACGACAGCGAGCACAGACAGAAGTATCGCTAATGGGCGGGCTGTGAGAGTCGGTTAGATGATGATGCGCTTGAGCTAGGCCTGGCGCCCAGCTCATCAGAAATCTGATATGTGTGCCCGAGTCGTTATATGTCGACTCAGGCCTAAGCCGTTATTCGACGACCTGAACCTGAGCCTCGAGCGCCGCTTCGACGTAATAGATCCCGCCGAGAATGGCGACAAAGAAGATGGCGGTCCAGAACAGCATTTTGAAATTTTCGCGAAAAAATTCCTTCATAGAGAGCATTTCCTTTAAACCTTGAATGGTGAGAGTCGGTAGCCCAGAGCCGCCGCTCAATTTAGCTGTCATCTTAGTGTCACTAACTTAAGTCAGACTTAATTTTAGCCAATCTGGCCGTGATGTGGGCCACGCTTTGGGTCGGCGCATAAGTAAAATTTTCGAATAACTTTTGTTACATTCCAGCCTGAGCCACCGCCAATTCTGGCTTGACTTCATCACTCGTATCCCTAAACTTGGTCGGAATTTGAATGCGTCCAGTAGATCCCATGGCAATAAAGGTAAAAGGAAAAGTTAGAGGAGTGGCGATATGGCTTAGTGCTATATTGTTCTGCTTGTCTGTGCTTGCGCCTGCCCATAGCCTGGAACATCTGGACGAGGGCGCCACCACACACTGCACCCTGTGTATTCAAAAACTGCAGCTCAATAGCGTCTTGCCGGTCGGCGAGTTCAGCTTTAGCCTGCCCAGCCTCACGGTGGAAGTGCCGCTGCGAGAGCCCACGGCCCTTGCCGCCGTCCACGTCGACTACTTCCAGAGCCGCGCCCCGCCCGCACAATCGTAATACCTCAAAAACTCAAGATAATTAATACTCTGCGCCCCATTGGCGGCGGAGTCGTTTAGCTGTTTTTTGGAGAGATTATGATGAATTTCAATGCCCGCCTGTCGGCGGTTGCACTTGCCTGTGCCTGTTTGCCTAGCCTAATGCCAAGCCTAAGTTTTGCGGCGGATCCTAGCCTGACTAACCCTGCCATCAGTGCGGTGCTCGACGGTTACTATCAAAACGCCGAGCGCCCCATGTCTGAGCGTGTCGAGGGCTTTGGTCTGGGCCACACAGAGCTGGCGCTGAGCGCCAACATAGACGACATGTTCTATGGCAAGCTGACCTCGGTGATCGAGGTGCACGATGGCGAGACCGAGGTGGGACTCGAAGAGGCCTTCATCCAGACCCTGGCGATGCCCTATGGTCTGTCGATGCGCGGCGGTCGTTTCCTGTCGGATGTGGGTTACCTCAACAATCAGCATGTGCACAGCGATGCCTTCTCCGATCGTCCGGCGGCCTATCGCGCCTTCCTGGGCAGTCACTACTTCGATGACGGTGTGCGTCTGGACTATGTCGCGCCTACCGATCTCTACTGGAGCATGGGCGTCGAGGCTTTCAAGGGTGATAGCATGCGCGCCGAAGATGAACACGGCGAGCGCGAATTTAAGAGCGTCGGCGTCTACACCGCCTACACTAAGTTGGGTGGAGATATCGGCGTCAGCAGTTCCTGGCAGCTGGGTCTGAGTTATCTGCGTAACGAAAACGGTCGTCTCACCGCCCATGAGGAGTATGAAGAAGCCGTGGTGGCCGAGGATGGCCACGATCATAGCCATGCCGCCAGATACACGGGTGAGAACACCTATATGGCGGACTTCGTCTACAAGTGGGCGCCCCAAGGCAACTACAAGTATCAGCATCTGACCCTGAGCGGCGAGTATTTCCGTGTGAGCGACTATGCGCCGCTGGACGACCATGACCACGAGGCGGTTGACGATCATGATACCGCTAAGCCGGATGCCCACACGGGTTGGTATCTAAGCTCTGTGTATCAGTTCTCGCCAAACTGGTCGGCGGGTCTGCGTTACGGTCAGGTCGATACGCACCTGATGCACTATGAGCACTTCGATGCCCAGAAGCTGAAAGAGACTGAGGTGAGCCTGGCCTGGCATCACAGCCACTTCTCCACCGTGCGCCTGCAATATACCAATCAGCAAGGCACTAACTTTGACGGCATCACAGATGATAACGTCATTACTCTTCAATATGTCATGACTCTGGGGGCTCACGGTGCGCATCAATTCTAACTACTTAAAGGCTGGCGTTGCGGCGCTGGCACTGAGCTTTGCCTGTGGTGCACAGGCGAAATTGAATATCTTCGCCTGTGAGCCTGAATATGCCGCCTTGGCCAAGGAGCTGGCACCGGACGCTAAGATCTACGCCGCGACCACTGCGATGCAAGACCCCCATCAGGTGCAGGCCAGACCCAGCCTGATCGCCAAGATGCGCCAGGCGGATCTGGCGGTCTGTGCCGGTGCCGATCTCGAGGTGGGCTGGCTGCCCATGTTGCAGATGAAGTCGGCCAATGCCCAGGTGCGCTCGACCGACAAGGGGTTGTTCTATGCCGCCGAGCATACCCAGACTCTGGACCAGCTGGCTCAGGTGGATCGCAGCATGGGCGATGTCCATGCTCAGGGCAATCCACACCTGCACTTCGACCCAGAGCGTCTGCTCGAGGTGGCTAAGGCGCTGTCGGCCAAGATGGTGTTGCTGGATCCGGACAATCGCGCGGCCTACGAGTCGGCTCTGGCCGATTTCAGCCAGCGCTGGCAGACGGCGATAGCTGGTTGGCAGTCACAGGCGGCGCCGCTTAAGGGCAAAAAGGTGATCGCCTATCACACCAGCTTCCGCTACCTGTTTAACTGGTTAGGCATGGAGCAGGTGGGGGATCTCGAGCCTAAGCCTGGCCTGCCGCCGAGCACGGGGCACTTGGCCAGCCTGCAGGGGCGCGCCGGTCAGGGCGATGTGATGGCGATTATCGTCGCCTCCTATCAGGATGAACGCGGCGCCAACTGGCTCGGTGAGCGCACCGGCCTGCCGGTGGTGAATCTGCCCATGTCGGTCGGTGGCAACGATGACGCCCAGGACCTCTTTGGCCTGTACGACAGCGTTATCCACTTGTTGCTGGGCGTGAATCACTAGCCTGGTTTAGATCCGGCGCCCTCATTGGGGGGCGCCGTTGTTCGCTTTTTGGTACTCAACTATGTTTGATCTCGATCTCTTATCAATTCTACTCCCTGCCTTCGCTGCGGGGATCCTGGTGCTCTCAACCCATGTCTTGCTCGGGAGTCAGGTGCTTAAGCGGGGCATCATCTTCATCGACCTGGCGATCGCCCAGGTGGCGGCGCTGGGGGCGATTATTGCTCACACCAACCATGAGCTGGAGCATCTGCCCTATGCCACGGTCTGGATGCCGGCACTGTTTGCCCTGCTGGGGGCCGGGTTTATCGCCTGGCTGGCCAAGCGGATGGCCGACGAGCTGGAGGCGATCATCGGCTGCTTCTATGTGTTGTCGGCGGTGGCGGCCATGCTCTTGTTGTCCAACGATCCCCATGGCGCCGAGATGCTTAAGCAGTTGATGTCTGGGCAGATCCTCTGGGTGAACTGGTCACAGTTGATCCTACCGGCTGTGGTGTCTGGCCTGGTGCTGGCGATCATCGCTCTGCGCCCCGCCATACTCAATGGCGCCGGTTTCTATCTGCTATTTGCCTTAGTGATCACCCTGTCGGTGGAGCTGGTGGGGGTCTATCTGGTGTTCAGCTCGCTGATTTTGCCGGCGCTGGCGGTCAACAAGCTGCGAGGCAAGGGTAAGTGGCCGTTGGCTTACCTAGTGGGCCTGCTGGGCTATGGCATAGGCCTGCTGCTATCGGCTAGCTTCGATCTGCCTAGCGGCGCAGCGATCGTGGCGACCCTTGCGGTCAGCACGATAGCGTTTCGTCTGCTGCAGCCCAGACTATTCAGAGAAAGTTCGATTACAAAGGTCGAGGCTAACTAGAAAAGTCGATAAAAACGACGCACTTGTGAGTTGAGCGGGTAGGGAACAACAGGTTCCCGCCCGCTTTTTTCTTAGCTGCATTTGATTGCGGTGATGTTTTTCTACTGTTAATTCCATGACTTATATCGTTAACACTTGCCCTGTATCCTATCAGGCTGCTAGGGGCCTAAGACGACAGGTGTAAGTCAAAAAGCCTGCTGCTATAATGTCGCCACTGAAATCACAGGAGTAAGTTGTGCTGTTAATCTTCAGATCTCTGATCTTAGCCATCATGTTGTTGTTGGCCTTTGTCTTCGGTGGCCTCTATTGTCTGCTGCGCCCCCGTCATAGAGACAATGTCCATCTGTTTGCTAAGATTTTTTCCTGGGCCGCGCCAGTCTTGGGGGTCAAGGTGGTGGTGCGTAAACCCAAGGTGGAGCGCAGCGAGCCCTGTATCTTCCTGGCCAACCATCAGAACAATTTCGATATGTTCACCCATACGGCCGCCGTGCCAAAGGGGACAGTTAGCCTGGGCAAGAAGAGCCTGGCCTGGATCCCTTTCTTCGGCCAGATCTACTGGCTGTCGGGTAACATACTGATCGACCGTAAAAACCGTAACCGCGCCTTCGAGACCATGGCGCAGACGGCGAAGAAGATTAAAGATAAGTGCCTCTCTATCTGGATCTTCCCAGAGGGCACACGCTCACGGGGCAAGGGGCTGCTGCCCTTTAAGGCTGGCGCCTTTCATACCGCCATCGAGGCGGGTGTCGCCATGGTGCCTGTGCTGGCCTCGAATCAGGAACATATTAAGCTCAATCGCTGGAACAACGGCGTGGTGATCATCGAGGTGATGGATCCCATAGAGACCAAAGGTCTGGCTAAGTCTCAGGTAAAAGAGCTTTCTACCCGGATTCATGCCATGATGGCGGAAAAACTGGCCCAGCTTAATCAGGAAGCCAGCGCCCTGATGGCCAAGAAAGCAATTAATTAAGAACATTTTTATTCGGAGAGATCCATGTCTACAGAACGTCAGCTGCAGGAACAGAAACAGGAAAACCAGGAGATCGTGGATGCGATTCTTGCCGATGGTTCTGAGCCAGATGCCGAATACACCATAGAACACCACTTCTCGGCCTCTAACTTCGATCGTCTGGAGAAGGCGGCGGTGGAAGCCTTTAAGATGGGCTTCGAGGTGAACGATGCCGAAGAGATGGAGCTGGAAGACGGCTCAGTGCTCTTCTGTTTCGACGCCATCGCCTACCACAAACTTGACGTGGCCCTGCTGGACAAGGCCTGTGAAGATCTGATCCAGCTGGCGGCTAAGCTCAAGGTGGATTACGACGGTTGGGGCACCTATTTCATCGGCGATGAGATGGAAGATGACGACGAGGAGTATGAAGAGGAAGACTCTCGTTTCCACTAATCTTCGCGTATCTCGCACCTAACAAAAAGCCCATCATAGATGGGCTTTTTCGTATCTGTCACGGCTTAGATGTGACCCTATTCGGCTTCATCAGGATTGAAGATGACGCAGCAGTTACGCCCCTTCTGCTTGGCCTGATAGAGGGCACTGTCGGCCTGACCTAACCACTGAGCGCTATTGCTCAGATGCTCGTCTATGCCGCAGATACCGATACTCACCGTCACCTTGAGGATGGCACTCTCGAATCTCAGCTCTGAGGCCTCGATCTTTTCCCGCAGGCGGTCGGCAAAATGCAGTGCGGCCTCGGCATTGGTGTTCGACAGCACTACGGAGAACTCCTCACCGCCGTAGCGGCCGGCGCAGTCTGTGTCCCGCAGGGACTGACGCAGGATATGGGAGACATGCTGGATCACCCTGTCACCGGCGATATGGCCGTAGGTGTCGTTGATCCGTTTGAAGTGATCTATGTCGAACATCACCAGTGTGGTGGGCTCTCCGTAGCGGGCATGGCGGTCGAACTCCTTCTGCATACATAGCTGCCAGTGACGGCGGTTGTGCAGCTGGGTCAGGCCATCCGTCTGGCTCAGATGTTCCAGGCGCTCGTTGGCGGCCTTGAGCTGTAGCTTGTTGATCGCCACATCGGTAACGTCATAGATGATCATGCTGATATGGGTGATCTGCCCCGTGAGGGAGGAGAGGGGCAACAGGGTCACATTCTGGTACATGAAGTCGGCGCGGCCCGTGATGGGGCGATAGTTGCCAAACTTAAACACATAGGGGCGCTGCTCCCAGCTGATGAAGGCGCGGTTCTTGAGCAGAAACACAGACTCCATCTTCTGCTTCAGCCAGTTGGCCGGCAGGTAGTCGAACTGATCGAACAGATTCTTGCCCTTGATGGAGTTGGGTGAGATGCCGCTATGGTTCTCCATGAAGCCGTTCCACAGCTGGATGTTGTAGTCGCGATCCAACACGACCAGGCCCACCTCTATGGTCTGCACCATATCGATTAGCCAGTGGAGTTCGTTCATCGCGCTTTGGTCATATGGCATATCTTGGTCCAACTTAATCCAGCAGGTAGCCCAGCTTATAGTTAAGCGTCGGCAAAGAGTCTTCGGTAAACAGCAGCAGGAGATCGCATTGAATATCATGGCCTTCGATGCGGTAGTTGATCTCCATCGCCAGGGTGCGGGACCATTTCTCCGAGTTGTCGTGAATCAGGTCATTTACCGTGCAGTGACGTCCCAACACCACGGGATGGCTCTGGCTGAACTTCATGTGCAGCTGCTCCGAGATACCGCTGAGGAAGGCGCCGATAAGCACGTTGCCCGTGTCTATCATCACCTCGATCTCTGTGTTGGCATCCTCGGGATTTGCCAGCCCCATCAGCTTGGCCATGTCCTGAAAGGAGGAGTCGTGAAACAGCAACAGCGCCTCGCCGGCCACGCCCGCGCCGATAAAGCCCTGGCACAGGGCCGATACCGTGCTGTAGCGCTCGGTGGCCTTGAGGGTCATGGTGAGTTCGCTGACTTCCAGTACGTTGACGTTAGGGATTGGCAGCAGCACGAAGACATCCAGCAGCTTGGCCAGCAGATCGGCGGCGCGGCCCATGGCCACGTTGGCGACCTCCTGGCAGGCGTCGCGCAGATCCACTTCTATCATGGGGTTGTCGTTGTCTTGCTCCCCCAGAGCTATGGTGAGTATGCCGTATTCCTGGAGGATATTGCTGATGGCATCGGCGCTCACCGGCTTCTGAATAAAGTCCAGGGCGCCCAGGGCCTTCACCTTCTCGTGGGCCTTGATCTGAATGTCGCCGGAGACCACGATCACTAGGGCGGGCAGATCTTCCTTCTGAATCGTTTCGAGTACCTCGTAACCATCCATGACAGGCATGTTGAGATCGAGAAACACCACTTCGCCCTTGCCGGCCCTGATCGCCTCGATACCTTCGGCACCATTGTTGGCAAAGGTGATCTCGACATCCCACTCCTTGGGCAGGGTCCTGGCCATCTGCTTGCGAGCGAGTGCGGAGTCATCGCATATGAGTACGGGAATCGACATCTAGTTATAACATCCTAATCTGCCTTCATTATTAGAAGATAACACCAAATCACTTGCTTGGTGGCTAAAAGCTTCGTCCTGAGGCAGTTTTCATCGGTTTTGTCTGTGGTAACGACAGGGTTTAATGGGACTTGCAGTTGGTCTCTTTGCCGGGGCATCTACCCCAATCCCAGGCATCCAGGCCGGGTCGCCGGGTATCTCGGCGTAGGTATATGACAAGCTTTGCCCAAAGGTTATTATCTATCAGCTTGATTAACAACCGTAAACTCTTAAGTGGCAATATTTTGACGCCAGTCAAAAAACGGACTTATGTTATATCTTTTAGGGATATTTGCCAAATGTGTTACATTCCTTCTGGACTGACCAGTAGCAGAGTTTAACTGCAGCGATTGAGGAGTAAAGGAATGCAACATCCCCACGTCACCCTGACCATAGTCGAAGGCATTGCCTGGGTAGAACTGTCACGGCCGGAAAAGTACAACGCCCTCAACTATGCACTGTTCGACTCTATCGTGAAGGTGCAGAAGGTTATCGCCGGGCGCAGAGACGTGCGGGCGGTGATCCTCAGTGGCAGTGGCGGCAACTTCTGCTCCGGCCTGGATGTGGCCAGCGTGATGAAGTCACCCATGCAGGCGTTTAAGTTGCTGTTTAAATGGCTGCCGGGCAATGCCAACTTGGCGCAGCGGGTCTCCATCGGCTGGCGCCGCCTGCCCGTGCCAGTGATCTGCGTGCTCGAGGGGATCTGCTATGGCGGCGGCACTCAGATAGCCTTGGGGGCCGACATGCGTATCGCCGCGCCAGACTGCCGCCTCTCCATCATGGAGGCCAAGTGGGGCCTGGTGCCTGACATGGCCGGCCTGGTCGGCCTGCGGGAGCTGGTAGGTAAGGATGTGGCCATGCAGCTCACCATGACCGCCGAGGTGATCGATGCCGAGCAGGCCATGGCCTATGGCTTGGTGACCCAGGTGAGTGAGGCGCCGCGCGAGGCCGCCGAGGCGCTGGCCTTGCGGCTGGCGAATACCTCCCCCGATGCTAACGCCGCGATCAAGTTCAGCATCAACAAGAGTTGGCGCGCCGGTGAGCGCAGCCTGCTGGCGCGGGAATCTCTGAGTCAGGTACGTCTGCTGCTGGGTAAGAACCGGGTGATAGCCGCCCTGCGTCAGACCAAAGATCCCGAGCGGCGCTACCGGCCGCGTCAGCCCTGGTGGCGCTAACCAGAACCCTTATCGCTAAGGTCGGCGACATTGGTATGTCGCCGCTAAGCGAATGAGTCATAAGTAATTTTCAATGTGATCTGCTTCACACTCCGCCTTCCTAGGCGCGACTAAGCCCCTGAGGCTCGCTAGTATCCCGCTGCCAAATTTTTGATTAAGGAAAGCATGATAATGCGACAAGGGTTCGAACGATTTCTCTGGAGTAGCCGCCTCTCTGTGATGATAGGGGTGTTTGCCTGTGTGCTGGCGGCCTTTGTGGTGTTTATCATGGGGGTGAAGGATGTGGTCCACATGGTCGCCCTGCTGTGGGACTATGTGCTGACCGGCAGCTACGAGGTGCGCAACGATCTTGTGATGGTGGTGGTCGAGATCTTAGATACCTTCCTGCTGGGATCTGTGCTGCTCATCTTCGCCTTCGGCCTGTATGAGCTGTTTATCAGTAACCTGCAGGCGGCAGAAGACAGTGTCGCCGGCGGCAAGATATTGGTGATCAGTAGCATAGACTCGCTCAAGAGTAAGCTGGGTAAAGTGATCCTTATGATGTTAATCATTAAGGTGTTCTCTTATTTTACCGAGATGAAGCCCACCTCAATGCTCGAGCTGCTCTACATGGGCGTCATCGTCGTGCTGATCGCCCTGGCCTTGATGTTGAGTAAAGACAAGAAGTAAAAGACAAGAAGTAAAAGACAAGAAGTAAAAGACAAGAAGTAAGGGACTAGATACCCAAGCTTTATGGATAGGCCCGCAGGATGCGCTGGGCGAAGCCCTGCACCAGGGTCAGCACATCCTGCCAGGCGCTGGGCTGATCCAAGTTTAACGCCAATTGCTGCTGCTCATACCGCAGCGGCTCCCCCATGGGGGAGAGGGCCTTGCGGGCCTTCTGGGTCGCCAGCGAGGCGGGCAGTGCGTCCGGCGATTGAATATCCAATACCGGCAGCTTCAGCTTAGCCAGCTTGCCCGGCAGATCGCGATTCTCCTCATCCTGTTCAAGATAAGGGTTGATCACCACCAGTAGATCTGGGCTCGGCAGCGCCGAAGTTGTCAGCATCTCGATAACCAGGCCGGCGCTCTGGCCGGTAACTATCAGTATGCGTTTACCCGGATAGCTCTTGCCGAGAGAGTCTAGCTGACCCAGGGTCTGACTCATCACAGTCTTCTGTTGCTCCCTTAGTGCCGCCCAATCCTCCTGGCTGTATTTCGGCAGACTCTGATTACTCTTCTGGCTAAGCTGCTGCTCACCCGGCTTAGGGATCTCTCCTGCTTCGGTAATATGGTTAGGTTGCGCCGCGCCCTGAGGCGCGCCTATGCTGAGGGTCGCCCAGCCCTTGGGTGTCAGCTCTCGCCTGAGAAACGCCAGCAGTCCCTCTGGGTCGGCGTCCTCGCCTAAATCTCCTAATAAGACTGCCGCACCATATTGATTTCGCCCCTGCCAGGGACGCACCAATACAGCTTGCTCTGCGTCACCTACTGTTATTTTTTCCACCTCGGCAGGCGGCAGGTAATCATATTCTGGTGTGGCACTGCGCTGGGCTATGGCCATAACCGGGAGGAGGGCCAGGCTCATCAGAGCGAGCAGGGAAAGGCTAAGCTGTGTGGAGCGTAGAGTCATCGGCATCTAAGTCATTGGGCGTTTACTTTGGCTATGGCGTCAGTATAAGCCTAAGTGCTTGCCATTGGCGACAAAATGCAGAAGAAGCTGGCACCGACTAGAGGTCGGTGCCAGTGGGGCTGGTTAGGCGTGGCTGGACTTAGGCGTGGCTGACTAGCACCAGACGCACGGCGTCTAGCTGCAGCTGACAGGCATCTAAGTAGTTGCCCAGTTCGACCATCTGATTTCTCAGGTGTTCCAGCTCCTCGTCACGAATGTTGGGATTGACCGCCTTGAGGGCCTCCAGACGTTCCAGCTCTGCGGTGAGCTGCTGGGTCATCTTGTTGCTGGCCTCTTCGGTCAGCTGTTTCATCGCCGCCTGGGCAAACTCTTCCCCCTTGGCAAACAGTGGATGCAGCAGGGTTTGCGAGGCGTTCACCAGCTTGCTGGCAATATGGCGGTTGACCGCGCTCAGCTGCTTGTCGAAGCTCTCGTAGCTGACGTTCTGCGACAGGTTGTTACCATTTTTGTCCAGCAACACACGTACTGGCGTCGGTGGCATGTAGCGGTAGAGCTGGCTCGAGCGCGGCGCCGAGGCATCGGCCATATAGATTAGCTCCAAGAAGATGGTGCCCGCAGGTAGTGCCTTGTTTTTGAGCACGGCGACGCTGGTGGTGCCTGTCTCAGAAGAGGTGATCAGATCCAGCCCCGTCTGCACCAGCGGGTGCTCCTGGGTGATCAGGGCGATATCGTCGCGTGACAGCGCCATCTCGCGGTCGAAGGTGACGGTAATGCCATCTTCCGGCAGACCCGGGTAGGTCGGGAACATCATGTGCTCGCTCGGGTGCAACACTATGGCATTCTCGCCGCTGTCTTCCTGCTCGACGCCTATGATATCCCACAGGCGGATCACAGAGCCGATCAGCTGGGTGTCCTGATCGCGGGCCGCCAGACTCTCCACCAACTTCTGCGCCTTGTCGCCGCCATGGGAGTTGATCTCCAGCAGCTTGTCGCGGCCCTGTTCCATCGCCTTCTTCAGCGCCTTGTAGCGGCTCTGGGTGTGGTTGAGCAGCTGGGTGAACTTGTCTTCGTCGCGGTAGACCAGCTGGGTCAGCAGCTCTTCGGAAAACTCGTTAAACAGAATATGGCCGGTAGGGCAGGTCTGCTCGAAGGCGTTCAGTCCCTTGTGGTACCAGTTCATCAGGTTTTCCTGGGCCGTATTGGCCAGGTAAGGCAGATGGATCTCGACATCGTTGGCCTGACCGATACGGTCCAGACGGCCGATGCGCTGCTCCAGCAGATCCGGATTCAGCGGCAGGTCGAATAGCACCAGGTGGCTGGCAAACTGGAAGTTACGACCTTCCGATCCGATCTCGCTACAGATCAGTGCCTGGGCGCCGCCGCTTTCCTGGGCGAAGTAGGCGCCGGCCTTGTCGCGCTCTATGATAGACATGCCTTCGTGGAAGACGGTGGCCTGAATGCCCTCACGGGTGCGCAGGGCTTCTTCCAGGCTCAGGGCGGTCTCCGCCTGGCTGGCGATGATCAGCACCTTCTTGCTGCGATGGTTCTTGAGGAAATCGATCAACCAGTCGACCCTAGGATCGAACTTCCACCAACTGGCGCTATCGCTCTCGAAGGCCTGATACAGCTTCTCTGGGCTCAGGGCCTGTTTCACCTTGGCGGTCAGATCTGTCTGGCCACCCATCATGTCAGACACCCTGGCGGCAGTCTCATACTGAGCCGGCATGGTCTGTGGGTGGGCGTTGAAGATACGGGTCGGGAAGCCCTTCACCGAGGCGCGGCTGTTGCGATAGAGCACGCGGCCGGTGCCGTGTCTGTCTAACAGTTCCTGCAGCAGCTCGCTGCGGGCCTGGTCGCGTTGTTCGTTATCGACGCTCTCATCTTCAATCAGACGCAGCGCCGGGGTGATATCTTTCTCGTTAAGCAGCTCGGTCAGGCTGGCAACGGCCTCGTCGGGAAGACGCTTACCGCTGGCCAGGGCATCGGCGGCGCTGGCCACCTCTTTATAGCTCTCCTCCTCTTTGAGGAAGGCCTGATAGTCGTAGAAGCGGTCTGGATCCAGCAGGCGCAGACGAGCGAAGTGGCTCTGGTGGCCCAGCTGATCCGGGGTGGCGGTCAGTAGCAGTACGCCGGGCACCACTTCACTCAGGGCCTCGACCACGCGGTAGGCGCGGCTCGGTTCCTCTTCTGTCCACTCCAAGTGGTGGGCTTCGTCGACCACCATGAGATCCCAGTCGGCATCCAGCGCCTGGTCCAGGCGCTTCTTCTTACGTAGCAGCTCGAGTGAGCAGATCACCAGCTGCTCTGTGTAGAAGGGGTTGTCGTGATCGGCATAGGCCTCGACGCATCTGTCTTCGTCGAACACCGAGAAGCGCAGGTTGAAGCGGCGCAGCATCTCCACCAACCACTGATGACGTAGGGTATCTGGCACTATGATCAGGATACGCTCGGCGCGGCCGGTCAGCAGCTGCTGGTGTATGATCAGGCCGGCTTCTATGGTCTTACCTAGGCCCACCTCGTCCGCTAACAGAACGCGCGGTGCGAAACGCTGGCCCACTTCATGGGCGATCCACTGCTGATGGGGGATCAGGCCGACGCGGGGACCCTGTAGGCCCAGCAGATCTGAGGTGGCCAGCTTATGACGCAGCAGCTGGCTCTGATAGCGCACGCCAAATCTGTCCAGACGATCGATCTGGCCGGCAAATAGCCTGTCTTGGGGCTTGTTGAAACGAATATTGTGGTTAAGCAGCGTCTCTCTGAGGCTGACCTCTTCGCCGGTCTCGGTGTGGATACCGTGGTAGATCACCAGCTGGTTCTTCTCTTCGATTTCGCTGACCTTGAGACTCCATCCTTCGTGACTCTCAATGATATCGCCGGGGTTATAGATCACTCGGGTTAGCGGGGCATCGTCGCGGGCAAACATGCGGTTTTCGTCAGTGGCGGGGAACATCAGGGTGACCATACGGCCTTCGAGTCCAATGACAGTACCTAAACCGAGTTCCGATTCGGTATCACTAATCCAACGTTGACCTAAGGAAAAGGGCATTTACAAATTCTCATCTACAGGGTGAATCACGAAAGGGCGCGTATGTTATCCAATCGAGACTATGATGTCGAACATATCTGACCCGTAATTGCCTCGTTAAAAATACTAATTAGATTACAAATTATCCAATCGGATCGGCCGCCGCCCGCCTTGTCATCTTAATGTCATTTTAGGCCACCAGTCTCGAATTGGGTTGGGTGATTTTCTGGACAAGTTTCCGTTGAAGCCGTGAGATTTTGGTGTCAGTATGGATTTAATCCCTAAGTGCTTTGTTGCGCGTCACTATACTGACAGAGAAGGAGGCTAATTACCCGCTCAGCTCGCTTGACTACAAATATAACACCCTACGCACAAGTGGAGGCGCCATGGAACAAGACGACAAGAAGTTGTTTGTACTGGATACCAATGTGTTACTGCATGAACCCTTAGCCATCTATTCGTTTAAGGAGCATGATGTCGTAGTCCCCATGACTGTCCTTGAAGAGTTGGATCAGATCAAAGACAGGAAACGAGATGTTAGCCGAGATGCCCGAGTCGCCATTCGCGCATTGGAAGACATACTCGGCGGGCAGACCACCCCAGAAGAGATTGTCAGCGGGGTGCCCTTGCCCAAACGCGAAGGACACGGTGACGCAGTAGGTTCCCTCTCTATCTTCCCCGACCATCAACTCGAATTTACCCAGGCATCCCTGCCCGGCGACAACAACGACAACCGCATCATCAATACAGCACTGCATCTGCAGAATCAGTTTGCCCCACGCCATGTGGTGCTGGTGACCAAAGATATCAACATGCGTCTCAAGGCCAAGGGCGCCGGTATCAATCTGGTCGAAGACTATCGCACCGACCAGCTGATCGACGACATTCGCTTCCTTACCAAAGGCTTCCATCAGTTTGAGGGGGATTTCTGGGCGCGCAAGGAACATGTGAATACAGAGACTCAGGGGCGTCATACGGTACACCGTGTACCTGTTAAGGAGGTGGGTGAAGAGAACTTCTATACCAACCAATACCTTATCGACGAAGACTCCAACTTCTGCGGCCGGGTACTGAGCAACAACGACGAAGAGCTGGAGATATTGGATCTCGGTCGCGACCGTCTGCTTAACCTGGATGCCTGGGGCATCAAGCCTAAGAACGTCTATCAGGGGATGGCGATGCAGGCGCTGCTGGATCCCGATATCGATCTGGTGATCCTCACCGGCCCCGCAGGCTGTGGTAAGACGCTACTGGCCATGGCGGCGGCCCTGGAGATGGTGGTGGAGCGTGGCCTCTACGATAAAGTGATAGTGACCCGTAACACGCCGGAGATCGCCGAGTCTATCGGCTTCCTACCTGGCACAGAGGAGGAGAAGATGGCGCCCTGGCTAGCGGCCATTACCGATACCCTGGAGGTGCTGCACAAGCACGATGTTAACCCCAGCGGCAGCATGAACTACATCATGGACAAGGCCAACATTCAGTTTAAGTCGATTAACTTCATGCGCGGACGTTCGATACAGAACTCTGTGGTGCTGCTGGATGAGTGTCAAAACCTCACCGCCTCGCAGATCAAGACGATGATCACCCGTATGGGCGAGGGGACTAAGCTGATCTGTAGCGGTAACCTGGCGCAGATCGATTCTAACTATCTGACGGCGGTGACCTCGGGACTCACCTATATCGTCGAGCGCTTTAAAAACTTCGACGGCAGTGCCAACGTCTACCTCAACGGCGTGGTGCGCTCTCGCCTGGCAGAGTTTGCCGAGGAAAACCTCTAACCGCTTAGGCGGCCACCGACGGCAAAAGACTCCCATGGCGGAGTCTTTTGTCTAAAGTAAGGGCGATCTTGTGGGTCTGCGCCAATGCGCCGGCCCTGTGCCAGCCTGACGACTGAGATCATTCTGGCAAAAGCGACTCCCCTTTGTATTCCATTGGGCTGGCTTCCTGATACTATATGCAGAATATGATGCGCCGCTCCGGGTTAGCCCAAGGGCAGATGCTTGTTTTCAAAGGTAATCAATGAAGTCGACAGAGCCGGACTTACAGCTTAAGTCTCCGATTCAAAAAAACTACAATCGCGCGGTTTTCTATACCTATATCGGCGTGATCATCATGGCGTTACTGACGGCCTGGATCTTCTTCGAGCGTCAAAAGACCCAGATGATGGATCAGCGCGAAGAGCTGGTCGAGCGTCACGTGTTGCAGATCGACCTCCTGTTGGAATCCAGTATCCGCGCGGTGAAGAGCCTGCGCAACGTGGCGGTGGATCACCTGCGTCTGGGTGAGTTGGTACGTACCGACCGTCTGCCACAGTATGAGAAGTTTAACGAGAGCGGCCAGTTTTTCACCCTTGAGCCCAGCTATGCCCAGAGCGGCAAGCCCTTCACCAACATGGGTCGGATCACGGGCGCGGGCTCGCTCAATGGCCGCAGCGACAAGTTTTATCAGGAATTGGAGATGCTGTTCGAGCTCTCCCTCTCCTTCCCGGTCGCCAGACAAGCGGCACCCAAGGCCTCCTCTATCTACTACATCTCCAAACATAGGATGATGTCGTACTACCCCTGGCCCTCGGATGAGCAGCGTTTTCGCGACGAGCTGCTGAAGAAGCAGCAGTTCCAGCTGGTCACCCCGGCGATGAACCCACAGCGCAGCGTGGCCTGGAGCCCCGCCTATGTGGAGCCCAACGGCAAGGGGCTGCTGACCACGGTCGGCGTGCCCATCTATCTCGAAGATGAGTTTATCGGCTCCATCAACCTGGACATGACCCTCTCCTCACTGGATAAGCAGATCCGCCTCTACTTCAAGATGCCGGGCACGGTAATCCTGCTGGATCAGCAGAACAATATTCTCTCCCACAGCGATATCGACGCCGCCGACATCAACCGGGTGTTCCATATCAGCCAGAAGATCCCTTCGGCGCTGCACTCTGTGCCCGAGTCTGAGTTGTTCGATGCCCACGAGGGGATCATGCGCAACGGCTACTATATCCACTCGGTGGCGCTACAGAACGCCCCCTGGCGTCTGCTCTACCTGCAGGATGAGAACGAGCTGTTTAAGGATTCCTGGGAGAAGCTGGAGCTAACCTTCCTGCTGGTGGTGATCGCCCTGTCTGTGCTGGTGACCATAGTGCACTGGCAGACCCGCCGCTCCTTCGTTAATCCGGCGTCGCGCCTGCTGTCGCATCTGGAGGGCTGCTCTCAGGAGCCACGCAAGCCACCGGCGAAAATCACCCAAGGCTGGGAGCCCTGGTTCCAGCTGGTGAGTCGCATCTTCGAAGAGAACCAGCAATATACCCGACACCTGGCGGAGCAGAACCGTCGCCTAGATAACCTGGTGGCGCGGCGCACCGAGCGCCTCAAGGAAACCACGGAGCGGCGCGAGCGGGAATACGCCCTGTTGCGCTCCCTGCTGGACTCCATCCCAGAGGCGATCATCTTCAAGGATAAAGAGGGTAAATACCTGGGCTGTAACAAGTCCGCCGAGCGCATGCTGGGGTATACCGAGAGCGAGATGATCGGCCAGGATTCCCAGACCATGACCAGCAACGAGCAGTCGATGCGGATCCGCGCCGAGGATGAGCGGGTGCTGTCCGAGCGCACGCCACTGCGCTATCAGGAGAAGGTGGAGCTGGCGGGCAAGCCGGTGCTGCTCGATACCCTCAAGCTGCCTTTCTACAATCGCCGTGGCGAACTGCTGGGTCTGATCGCCGTGTGGCGTGACGTGACCAGAGAGTATGAATCCGCCGAGCAGCTCAGGCTGTCGGAGGAGCGTTATCACCTGGCGATGGACGCGGTAGAAGATGGCCTGTGGGACTGGTATCTGGATTCAGAGCAGATCATCTGTAACCCGGCCTACTACTCTATGCTCGGCTATAAGAGCAACGAATTCCCGGCCCTGGTCTCCACCATAGACGAGCTGGTGCATCCAGACGATCGCATCCGGGTACAGGAGTACCGCGAGCAATACCTTGCGGATCCTATCGGCGCCTACGACGTGGAATTCCGTATGCGTGGCAAGAGCGGCATGTACCACTGGGTGCTCAGCCGTGGCCGTGTGGTGGAGTTCACCTCGGACAATCAGCCTAAGCGTATGGTGGGTACCCACAAGGATATTACCCGCCATAAGAGCAACGAGGTGGCGCTGCTGGAAGCCAAGCAGGACGCCGAATCGGCCAACCTGTATAAGAGTGAGTTCCTGGCAAACATGAGTCACGAGATCCGCACGCCGATGAACGCCATTATCGGTATGTTGCAGCTGGCCAGTCGCACTCAGTTGACGCCACAGCAGGCGGATTACCTGGATAAGGCGGGCTTCTCGGCCCAGTCACTGCTGCGCATCATCAACGACATCCTCGACTTCTCCAAGATCGAGGCCGGTAAGCTTGAGCTGGAACGGGTCGCCTTCCCACTGGATAAGGTGCTGGACCACGCCCTGGATCTCAACGCCCTCAAGGCGCAGGAGAAGGGGGTCGAACTGCTGCTGTACGCGCCGGTCACCGCCGGGCTTATCCTCGAAGGGGATCCTCTGCGTCTGGGTCAGGTGCTGATCAACATGCTCAGCAATGCGGTGAAATTTACCCAGAGCGGCGAGATCGAGCTGGGCTGTGAAGATGTGGGCGAGCGGGATCACCGCATCACCCTCAAGTTCTGGGTGCGCGACACCGGCATAGGGATTAGCAAGGAGCAGCAGGAGAGCCTGTTCGACGCCTTCGCCCAGGCCGACGGCTCGACTACCCGCAAGTACGGTGGCACCGGCCTTGGCCTCTCCATCAGTAAACATCTGGTCTCCATGATGGGCGGCACCATGCAGGTGCAGAGTGAGCTGGGGGTCGGCAGTACCTTCAGCTTCACCATCAGCTTCGAGATCGCCGAAGAGGCCGAGGTGAAGCCGCTTATCGTTCCTGAGGTGATCGGCAACCTGAAGACGCTGGTGGTGGACGATAACCCGACGGCGCTGCAAATTTATTCTACCGCCATGCGCGACTTCCACTTCGACGTGGACACAGCCTCCAACGGCGCCGAGGCGCTATACAAGCTGGAGCACAGGCCGGTGGATCTCCTGCTGCTGGACTGGATGATGCCAGAGATGGATGGGGTCGAGGTGATCAAGGCGCTGGACGCCATGGTGGCCGACGGCCGCCTGGAGAAGCGCCCGGTGATCATCATGATGACCGCCTACGCCTCCGAGCCGCTCAAGGAAGATCTGGACGATCTCGACATCTACGCCATGTTGCAGAAGCCGTTCAAGGCCTCGGCCCTGTTCGACGAGATCATCGCCGCCTTCATCGACAAGCCTAAGATCAATCCGGCGGCCGCGCTGCCGGTGGAAGGCAACGCCACGGGCACTGGACAGATCCTGCTGGTGGAGGACAACTTCATCAACCAGCAGGTGGCGACCGAGCTGCTCAAGAGCGCTGGTTACGAGGTGGATGTGGCCGAGAATGGTCAGGTGGCCTTAGATATGGTGGACGCCAAGCAATACGACGCCGTGCTGATGGATATTCAGATGCCAGTGATGGACGGTCTGACGGCCACCAAGGAGCTGCGTAAGCGCTACACCAAGGAGGAGCTGCCGGTGATCGCCATGACGGCCCACGCCATGTCGGGGGATCGCGAGAAGAGCCTGGCGGCGGGCATGAACGCCCACATCACTAAGCCTATCGTGCTCAACGAGCTGTTCGACACCCTGGCCCAGTGGATAGTGCGTCACTAATCAGACAGTGCAATGCGCATGTGAGAGAAGAGAAGGGGCCTTGGCCCCTTTTTTGTGGCTGTCGCTCCGCTGGCCAATAAGGCGGGGAGGCTTATGATGCGGCGTGAATTATTTGCACTTGAGCCAGAGTGGAGACCTGTTAAGCTAAGTGACTGATATTCACGAGACGCATAATATTTGAACAACTCAGTCTCCCATTATAAGTCTCAGCAAGGAGATAACATGAGACCCTCTACACTCGCGCTGGCCCTTGCCCTCATTCTGGTCCCGACTGGCCCCCTGCTCGCCGTCGAAAATAGCGCTAAGGTGATCAAGAGCAGCCAGGCCGCTAAAGGCTTTATCAACCTCTTCTATCAGCAAGGCTCGGGCGATCTCTACCTGGAGACGACCCGCCTCAATCAGCCTTTCTTGCTGGTCACCAGCCTGCCCCATGGCGTGGGCTCTAACGATATCGGCCTGGATCGCGGCCAGCTGGGGATGACCCGCCTGGTGCAGTTTGAGCGCCACGGCCCCTATCTCATTCTGAAACAGCTCAACACCCGTTACCGGGCGACCACAGACAACGGCGCCGAGCAGCGGGCAGTCAAAGAGGCCTTCGCCGAATCTGTGCTCTGGCGCGGCAAGGTGCTGGAAGGCAAGCAGGCGCTGGTATCGATCAATGACCTGGTACTGCGCGATCTGCACGGCATAGCCGATACCCTGGAGCAGACCAAACAGGGCCATTATCAGCTGGATAAGGAGACCTCGCTTATCCTGCCTCAAGGGGTGAAATCCTTCGAGCGTAACAGCGATGTCGACGTGCTGCTTACCTTCAAGGGCGCCAAGGCTGGGCCTCAGGTGGCCGAGGTCACCCCAGACGGCAAACAGATGTCACTGCGGATGCGCTACTCTTTCGTCGAGCTGCCGGACGACAACTATCAGCCACGGGCCTATCACCCCAACAGCGGCTACCTGTCCGATGAGTATCTGGATTACGGCGCGCCGATCGACAAAGACATAGTGCAGCGTCATCTGCTGCGTCACCGCCTGCAGAAGGTCACCCCGGGCGATGCGCCTAGCGAGGTGGTGAAACCTATTATCTACTACCTGGATCCCGGTGTGCCCGAGCCCATTCGTAGCGCCCTGCTAGAGGGAGCCCGCTGGTGGGAGACCGCCTTCAACGAGGCCGGCTTCATCAACGGCTTCAAGGTGGAACTGTTGCCGGAGGATGCCGACCCTCAGGACATTCGCTACAACGTGATCCAGTGGGTACACAGGGCGACCCGCGGCTGGTCCTACGGCAGTGCCATCGCCGATCCCCGCACAGGTGAGATCATCAAGGGCCATGTGACCCTGGGCAGTCAGCGCGTCAGGCAAGATCACCTCATCGCCCGCGGCCTCACCGCAGGCTGGCAAAACAGAGAGGCAGCCGCCGAGGCGGTGACGGAGCTCTCCCTGGCGCGTATTCGCCAGCTGTCGGCCCATGAGGTGGGCCACACCCTAGGCTTAGATCATAATTTCGCGGCGTCGAGTAACGATAACGCCTCTGTGATGGATTACCCGCACCCCAAGGCGACCCTCAAGGGCGATAAGATAGATATCTCTGCCCCCTATGATGAGGGCGTCGGTGCCTGGGACAAGTTTACCGTAGCCTATGGCTATGGTCAGTTTAGCCCTGAAGATCAACAGGCTAAGCTGACCGAGCTGATGCAGGCGGTGGAGCGTCAGGGGCTAAGATATATCGGCGAGGCAGATTCGCGCCGCGCCGGTGCCAGCCATGCCTACGCCAGTCTGTGGGACAATGGCCAGGATCCTGTGGCCGAGCTGAGCCGCCTGGCCAAGGTGCGTGAGGCGGCCATCGATGGCTTTAGCGATGCAGCCTTGTTGCAAGGCCAGCCCTATGGCGAGCTGCGCGATGCCTTCGTGCCCATCTATCTGCTGACCCGCTATCAGATAGAAGCCGCGGCCAAGTTTATCGGCGGCACCGACTATACCTATTCCACCCAGGAGGGTGGGCGCAGCTGGCATTATATGGCGCCTGAGTTGCAAAAGAATGCCCTGGACGCACTGCTGCAGGGCCTGAGCGTGGATGCCCTGGCGCTGCCGACTAAGGTGACCGATGCCTTGGTGCCTAAGTCGGGTAACTATGGCGCCACCCGCGAGAGCTTCGATAGCGCCACCGGCGTGGTGATCGACCCTATCGGCATGGCCGAGGTGCTGAGTCGTCACACCTGTGGGCAGCTGCTGCAGCCGATGCGACTCAATCGCGTCAATCAGGGCTACTTTGCCGACAAGGAGCAGCTCTCCGTCGTCACTCTGGTAAACAAGCTGCTGGCCAAGACAGTGTTTGCCGATGCCCCTAACGGTCAGGCTCAGGGGGTATGGATGCGGGTCAATGCCGTGGTGCTCGACGCCCTGTTGGCCAGCTACCATGACGCGGCGAGTTCGCCTGAGGTGAAGGCGCAGCTGGCGGGCCGTCTGGCTTTTGCGCAGAAGCAGCTCAGCCGACTGGTGAAGCGCAGTAGCGACTATGAGGCGGCCCACTATCAGTGGCTGCTCGATGGCCTGGAGAAGGGGCTGAAGGATAGCAAGTACAAGCTGATCCACAAGCCGCTGGCCATGCCGCCGGGTTCGCCGATTTAAGCTCTGTTACATTAGCTAAAAGCCCCGCATCGCGGGGCTTTTTTATGGTCTAAATTTGCCCGAGCCGGCGGGCTATAGACGCTGCACCGAATCGAGGAAGTTGCGGGCGGTCTGCTCTTCGCGGCTGGACTGATAGCTGGCCATCAACAGCAGCAGGTGGTCGTCGATAATATAGATGTGTTGCAGCATGCGGGTATCGTCCTTGGGCAGACGCATCTCTACCTCGTAGCCACGCATGCCATTGGTGTTGATATAGCCCTTGCTGAGGATCATCTCCTCGAGAATGGCGGCGACTTCGGGCCCCGCCATGCTAGTGTATTTATCCATCTCATACGGAAGAAACTCCAGATCTTCTGGCTCGAAGCGTTCCATCGAGGACTTGAAGGTCATCACGAACATGGTGAGCTTGTCATCGGCTTTTTTCTGGGTATTGAGGGACTCGAACTCCACCTGGGTGTTTTGCTTGTGCAGCACCTTAGGATCCGGCAACAGCTTGAGGCTCACGGGCACAGAGGTGAGGCGATAGGTTTGTAGCGGGTAGGGGGCAAACCAGTGTTGGTAGCCAAAGTAGAGTGCAGCCACCAGGGCCGCCAGTTTGATCAGGTGCGACATGTTTGTTTCCTTGTCTGCTTAGCCTGGGGCTAAGGGTTATCCGTAACGCGTCATTGGGTCGTGCTAGCCATATCTGCCCGACTTGCTTTATTTGCTGGGCATTGTGCACTTGCCATGCAAATAGACTTGGGGGCTGCAGCAACCAAGTGAGTTTACCCAGCAAATCACCCAAATAGCAAATTTGCTGCTGGATGGATTGCCATGCAAAAAGTGTAACAATTTGCAAGCCTTACTGTGATCTTGTTCAAAAAATGTGGGGTTTAGGTTAGTATCTTTGTTAGCTAATTGTGGTCAATAAGATTGGAGTACATGATGAAGTTGTTAGCCAGCACGACCTTAGCTTTAGCCTCTCTACTACTTACTACCCAGGCGTTTGCCGAGAGACCGGATTTCTCGAAGACCGCCGCGGCAAGAGCCGATTATCTCTTTGCCAACAACCCAAGTGCGCAGCTGGATCAGGTGCAGCGCTCGAGCAGTCGTCATGATTTTTCCAAGACGACCGCCGCCAACAGTGAGTATCGCTTCGCTGACAATCCTCCCGCCGATGAAACTGAGCTTGAGCCGAGAACGACTCAGCACGATTTCTCGCGCACGGAAGCGGCCAGGAAACAGAGCTAAAGCATTTTTGATCTTGTGAAGGAGCCGCTTAGGCTCCTTTTTTTATGGCTGTTTTTGCGGTTGTTTTGCAGAGTTAGCTAAGGATTTGAGTCGGTCATTTGAGCCAGTCTCTTGAACTTTAGCGGTTAGCCTCGGCGTGCGTCTCGTCTTGCCGCGCCTCCAGGCGCATCAACTTTCGACCCTGACGATAGGCGTCTATGATGCCGATGAGCCAACCGAGGATGAAGGCCCAGGTGGCGGCCTCGACCCAGAAGGCCTCGCCGCCCTGAGGCGCCTGGCTGATGGCGGCATAGATGGCGCCATAGTCCAGCGGCAGCTCCCCCGACAGAATCTGGTCCGATACCGTCACGGCGCGGTTGACCGCCTGATACAGGAGGTAGGCGAGGCCGCTCAGGCTGATGCAGGAGATCAGTGTCCCGGCGTTATAGCGCTTGAGGTAGAAGTGGCCCGACCCCGGGCAGACGAAGGCTGAAAGCAGGGTGGCTATGATGGCTTTATTCATAATGTTCGCTTCTGAGTTGTTTGTTTTCAGCCTCTACACATTAGTGGCTGAACTATTCCAGGTCGATGCGCCGGATGGCGGCTTTTAGGTGTTCGGCCTTGGCCCGCATTGTCTCGGGCGCCCCGTCGCCATGGGCGGCGAGCTGACTCTCAATGCCGCTCAGCTCCTGCACCAGCCAGCCACGCACCATCACATAGTAGCGAGAATCCGTGCCGTAGCGGGCGATCACCTCTAGTTGCTCGGGCGATGGGGTGGCGATCGCTCGCTGCAGCGCCTGCACCATGGCCCCCAACTCTTGCTGCTCTGCCTGGAGATTAGACTGAGCCTGAGACTGGGACTGAGCCTGAGTTTGGGACTGAGCGTGGGCCTGTCCGTGATGATTGGCGCAGCCGGTCAGCAGTCCGGTGATGAGCAGGCTGGCTGCAAATAGGGTGAGCAAAAACAGACGAGCCATGGGCGTGTCCAACTAAGTGGCCTATAAGTGAGTCTGATAATAACAGCTCTTTTGGGCCTGTTTATACCAATCGTAGTAAATAGCTGTTCATTCTAGCGTGTTAAAATGCGCGATAACGGCGTTAGTATTTTTGATTGTAGTATAACTACTTATCTAAAAATCCTGCCTTGTTCTCACGCGTTTTCCCTGCGCTATTTCTGATCATCTACTTACTTTGATTGGTATTAGCTTTCTGGTTTAATTTTTATGCAAGCTACACCCGCGCTGTTTATTTGTGAAGCAGAAAAAAACCACCGCCTCGGGGCGGTGGTCAGCAGGTGGAATCTTAGTTCTGTTTCGCGCCTTCATCTATCCAACGCTTGATGAGGGCGATCTGCTCGCTGCTGAGGGGCTTTCCTTCGCCTTGCGCAAATTTATCACTGTGGTGGGGCGGCATCTGGATCTTGCTGTCGACCTTATGATCGATCGCCAGATAGAGGGTGCTGGAGGCGGAACTGCCGGGAACCACGACGGGGCCAAGCTGGGTACCGCGCATCACGCCCTGATAGCTATCCAGTGCCAGATGGGTTTTTGCCATGCCTTCGCCTGCACCCGAATGACAGCTGATGCAGGAGGCGTTGAGTATGGGCTGTACTTCGGATGAGAAGCTCACCGGCCGCTCACAGCCCAGTAGCGCCGTGGCGGCCAATGCTGCCACCAGTAATAGGCGCCTGTCGATGGAGTGATGAGCATACATAGTATCCTCCCAATAACCTTGTATTATGTACGGTTTAAGTATAGTCCCGCCGCGCCTAATCCTCCTGTGTGGTGAGTGAGACAAGGCGCCTGTGGTGAGCGGGTGTAAATCCAGCTTGCCGCTAAAACCGAGATGAACCAAAGAAAAAGCCCGACTCTCTCGAGCCGGGCACGCCGGGAAGCGAAATGGAAAGGGGTTATGCGGTCTTAGGCACCTTGATGCCGAAGACCAGGGTGTAGGCCACCGGCAGCACCACCAGGGTGAGCACAGAGGCGAAGCCCAGGCCGAAGATGATGGTGATCGCCATGGAGCCGAAGAAGGCATCCGGCAGCAGAGGGATCATCCCCAGCATTGTGGTTATCGCCGCCATCAACACCGGACGCACACGGCTCACCGAGGAGTCGAATACCGCGCGGTAGGCGTCCTTACCCTGGCTCAGCTCGAGGTTTATCTGATCCACCAGGACGATACCGTTCTTGATGATCATCCCGGTCAGACTCAGCAGGCCCAGCAGCGCCATGAAGCTGAAGGGGGCATCGAACAGCAGCAGGCCTGAGACCACGCCGATCAGCGCCAGCGGCACGGTAAACCAGATCACCAGGGGCTGTCTGACCGAGTTAAACAGCAGCACGGTTATCAGGAACATCGCCAGGTAGCCAAGTGGGATCGAGCTAAATACCGATTGCTGCGCCTCGCTTGAGGTCTCATATTCGCCGCCCCATTCCAGCTCATAGCCGGCAGGCAGGCTGATGGCCTCGACCTTAGGTCGTAGCTTTCTAAATACCGAGTCTGCGGTCTCGTTGCCGCCGTTCACCGGGTCGGCGAGCACAGAGATCACTCGCTTACGGTCGCGGCGCATGATCAACGGATCTTCCCACTCTGTGGTGAAGTCACTGACCACCTGAGAGATGGGCACGAAGACGTTGTTTTCCGTGCTCCACACCTGCAGCGCCGAGATGCTGTCGGCATTGAGACGCTCATCGGCCGGCGCGCGGGCGATAATCGGCAGCAGATGGCTGTTCTCACGATACAGGCCGACATGCTTGCCGCTGAAGTTGGTCAGCAGGGCATTATCCAGATCTTGCTTACTGATGCCGGTTTCCCGGGCCTGAGCCAGTGCCAGCTGTGGACGCACCAGGGTCACCTGGTTACGCCAGTTATGGCGCACGCTGGTGGCGCTCGGCTCGGCGAGGAAGATCTCGCTCGCCTGCTGGGCCAGCTGTCTCAGCACCTCTGGGTCTTCACCGTAGAAGCGCGCCTCGATCTTGGCCGCCGGGCTGGGGCCATTCTCCATATACTTGAAGCGATATTCCGCCTCTGGGTAGTGCTGTACCAGGTCCTGCTCGAGCCTGCGCATATAGGCATTGAGGGTCTCTAGGTTGCTCATCTCGATCAGCAGCTGGCCATAGGCGGCGTAGCCCTTCTCCGGCACATAGGGCAGCACGAAGCGCTGGGCGCCCTGGCCGACCACGCTGGTGATGTTTACCAGGCCGAGATCCTGTTTTGCCTGCTCCGCCATCAAGTCCTGCTCGATACGACCCAGCAGCGCCTCGGTGGCCTTGATGTCGCTGCCTTCCGGCATCCACACATCCACGAAGAAGATAGGGGTGTTAGAGGCAGGGAAGAAGACATTCTTCACCTGACCGAAGCCCATGACCGAGCCCACCAGGGCCAGCAGCACGACCAGCAGGGTCAGGCCGCGAAAACGCATCGCCAGGCTCAGGCTGCCGCGATAGAGCTGGAACAGCCAACCCTTGTAGGGGTCGCTATCCGCCTCATCGGGGATCTCGCCATCCTTAAACAGCAGATCACAGAAGAAAGGGGTCAGTGTCATGGCGGTGATCCAGCTGATAAACAGGGAGATCAGCAGCACCAGGAACAGAGAGATACAAAACTCACCCGTGGCGTTATCCGACAGACCGATAGGCGCGAAGGCGATGATGGCAATAACCGTCGCCCCCAAGAGTGGCCACTGGGTCTGGGTGATCACCTGCTTGGCGGTCTCCAGACGCGACTGGCCGCGCTTGAGGCCTATGATGATCCCTTCGGTCACCACGATGGCGTTGTCCACCAACATCCCCAGGGCGATGATCAATGCCCCCAGCGAGATGATCTGCAGCTCGATATTGAGCACCTTCATCATGATGAAGGTACCGAGAATGGTCAGCAGCAGCACCAGCCCCATCAGCAGGCCAGATCTCAGCCCCATGAAGATCAGCAGCACGCCGATAACGATGGCGATCGATTCCGCCAGGTTCACCAAAAAGCCGTTGATGGTCTGATCCACCATCTTGCTCTGGTCATAGACTGTGGTGAGCATCATGCCCACCGGCAGCTCGTCGCTCAGCGCCATCATCTTCTGATTGACCGCCTCGCCCACCTTGACCACGTTGACGCCGCTGGAGAAGGCGATGCCCACAGACAGCGCCATGTCGCCGCCGCTGTGATACAGGTTGCTCGGGGTCTCGTCCATCGCCTTGTAGATGTTGGCGATATCCCCCAGGTAGATCAGCTTGGCGCTGCCGGGCGCACTCACCACCAGGCGTGATAGCGCCTCGACGCTGTCGAACTCACCCGTGGGGTGGATGCGGATGCGGTTGTCGCCCACGCGAATGCTACCCGCGTTAGAGACCACGTTCTGGCTGTTGATCAGGCCATAGATATAGTCCTGGTTCAGGCCTAAGGCGTTGATCTTCTGAGTGGAGATCTCCACCACCACCTGTTGGTCGACGATACCTGCGATGTTGACGCGCTTGATCCCATCGACCAGCACCAGCTCGCGGCGCAGAAAGTCTGCGTAGTTTTCCAGCTCGCGTTCGCTGTAGCCGTCGCCGCTGAGGTTGAGCAGAATGCCATAGACGTCGCCGAAGTCGTCGATCACCTGAGGCGTCATGGCGCCACTGGGCAGACTCCCCTGGGTATCGCTTACCTTACGGCGCACCAGATCCCAGATCTGCGGCAGCTTCTCGGCGTCGTACTTGTCCTCCATCTCAATCTGGATCTGCGACAGGCCAGCGCTGTTGATCGAGGTGATATGTTTCACCCCATCGAGCTGCTGCAGTGCATCTTCCAGGGGCAGGGTGACTTCTTCTTCCACCTGCTCCGGCGAGGCGCCAGGGTAGGCGGTGACGACCAGTGCCTCTTTAATGGTAAATTCGGGAAATTCCAGCTGCCCCAGGCTCATGAACGACAGGCTGCCACCTATGAGGAGCAGCAGGGCAAACATCCAACTGACCACCTTGTGGGTGATCGAATACTCGGCAAAATTCATCTGTTAAACACCTCGTTGCCAGCGCAGAGGCTTGACCTGCTGACTCTCGTGCAGCTGGGCCACACCGGCAACCACCACACGGTCACCTACCGCTAGGCCCTGGGTGATCTCTATGCCCTGACTGGTCACCTTACCCAGGCTTACCTTGCGGGCGCTCACCTGGCCCGTGCCCAGATCATAGGTCCAGACGATGGGCTCGCCGTCTTGATCTCGCTTGAGCACGGCGCTCGGCGGCACTATGGCGCTCTTCTTTTTGGCATCGGGACCGGCGATATCCAAGATCAGCTGGGCACTCATGCCCGGCAACACGCTAAATTCGGTTGGGGTCGGTAGGGTAAACACCACCTCATAGCTCTGGGTGCCTGGCGTCACCTGAGTGGCGAACTCTTTCAAGCGCGCGGCATACTGCTGCTCTGGGTGATTACTAAAGGTCACCATGGGCAGTGAAGGCGAGTGTGGGTTAAAGGAGGTCACACGGCTGGCCAGCGACTCGGGCACTTGGATCACCACGTCGATGAAGCGATCTTTCTGCAGCACCAGAACCGGCTGGTTGGCCTGTACTATCTGAAAATTCTCTATCTTGGTCTTGGCGACCGTGCCGCTGAAGGGCGCCTTGATCACCGTATAGCTCAGCTGATCCTGGGCACTGGCCAGGTTGGCGGCGCTGGATTTCAGCTGGGCCTTGGCCAGGTCATATTCCGCCTGGGAAATCAGCGCCTGACGCAGCAGCTCGCCCTTACGGTTAAAGTCGGCCTGGGCCAGCTCATGATCTGCCTCACGGTTAAGCAGTTGGTTGCGTGCGTCTCTGTCGTCGAGACGCGCCAGCACCTCGCCCTTGGTGACGCGCTGGCCATCCACCAGAGAGAACTCGACCAACTGACCGGATAATCTGAACGACAGTTCCGCCTGCTTGGTGGCGGCGACCTTGGCGGGGAAGCTTCTTAGGGTGCCGCTTCCCAACTCGGTGATCTCCAGCAGCTTAACGGGACGAACACTCTCGGGAGCGATCTCGGCAGATTCTGTGCTGCAGCCGGCAAGTACTAGAGTTAATACGAGTAGTGAAAGTGACGTTGTAAGGGGTTTCATATCGTAAACTCCATCATTTGTGACAAGGTGTATCTCATGGCGGCTAAGATAGCAGCGCGATACATCTATTAAAATGGAATTATATGGAACCGTGAGTTCCAAAAATTGAAACTGTATTAACTTGATTTACCCCTGTGTCTGTGTGCAAAGTAATAACAGAATCAGGTCTGCCGCCTGTTATTGAAGTGAGACTGTGATGAAAACCGAAGATATTGCCCTGTTCCACCGCATCGTCGAGACAGGCAGCCTGGTCGAGGCTGCCGATATTCTCAATGTGCCTAAATCGACCCTGAGTCGGCGCCTGCAGACGCTGGAAGATGAGCTCAATGTTAAGCTGTTTCATCGCCAGAGTCGCGCCATGACCCTCACCGCCTCCGGCAGCCATTTCTACAATAAAACCACGCCCTTGCTGGCGACTCTGGAGCAGACCTTCTCCGAGCTGTCGGGGAAGGAAGCGGCGGTTACCGGTCACCTGCGCATACTGATCTTTCCGATCCCCGAGCTCTTGTATATCACTCAAGCGATATTCGAGTTTATGGATCTCAATCCGGCGCTAACGGTGGAGATCATCGTCAGCTCAGAGCCCAAGGATATGATCCGCAACAATATCGATTTGGCCTTCATGCTCGAAGATGCCTTTAATGAAAATGAGATGGTGGCGCGGCATATCATCAGCGAATTCGTGCATTTCTTTGCCAGCCCGGAATACCTGGAGAGGGCGGGTAAACCGACTAAGCCGGAGGAGTTGCCCGAGCATAACTCCATTTTGTTTCGCTATCCCAACGGTAGGATCTTCAACGAGGTGCCCTTCGGTAAAGACAGGATACTGTCGGTAACGGGTAACCTGTGTGTCAACAGCCTGAGTACCTGCCTAGAGGCCGCCTTGATGGGGCGTGGCATCGCCATGATGCCGCTGCCGATCGCCCGGGAATATGTGGAAAATGGCAAGCTGGTGATGCTATTTGAAGATATCGAGCCCTACGAGGGTAAGTGCTTCCTCGTCTATCCGTCGCGGCGTTTCATTAGCCTCGCCAGTCAACGCTTTATCGACCATGTGTTGCGGGCATTAGATGAGTGTCTTCAAAATGGTGCCTGCGATCGTGAGGCCAGGACCAAGGGGGCGATTAAGCCGTTAATTTAACTATTCGCCGCAGACAATTAAGCCGAAGGGCGCCAGCAGCTGACTCTGCTGCCAGGCGTCTATCATCACCCCTTCCAGCGCCACCTCGCGGGGATCCAGCCCCTCGAGATCCACCCTCGTCAGGTTGGCGCCCCTGAGATCGAACTCGCCCCACAGCTCCGGGCTAAACTCGCCGCCGCTGAGGTCGCTACCCTTAAGTGAAGCGCCGGTCAGGTTGGCGCCGCGCCAGCGGTTGTCGGTCAGTTCACACTCTTCCAGTATCACTTGAGACAGGTTAGCGTAGGCGAGGTTACAGCCGCTGAACACGGCGCTGCAGAAGTAGTGGTTGATGCCGATTTGATTGGCGAAACTGGCGCGGTAGAAGTCGGCGCCCTGCAGGTTAGAGTCTCTAAACTCGGCGCCGAAACAGCGGGCACCGGTGAAGCGCGCCAGGTTAAGGCGACAGTCGCTGAACTTGGCGTTGATCAGCGTAGCGTAGCTGAAATCACACCCCAGTAGATCGCCGGGCTCGACAAACTGACACTGCTCGAAGTGGCAGTCGGTCAAATCCGCGCGGTTAAAGCTGCAGCGCACGAAGCGGCAGCGACGAAACAGCAGCCCCTGCAGATCCTCACCGCTAAAATCATGCTCAAAGTAATCCCGTTCAAGTGTCTCGTGTTGTAAATCATCCATGGCGGCTAGCCCTCTGTTAACGCTTGTAGATCTCGACATGCTTGGGCGTGGTGTCCGGCTCAGTGATGCGACTGGCCAGGATATAACAGGCGATCCCCATCACGGCGTTGGTGATAGGTAGCGCCAGCAGCAGCCCCTTCACGCCGCCCAGATAAGAGCCCAGCGCAGCCAGCGGCAGCAGGAGCAGAAACAGGCGGCAGACATTAAGCACCAAGGAACTCATCGGCCTGTGATAGGCGTTGAGCGAGGTGGCGGTGAGGATCACCATCCCCAGCGGGCCATAGGCGGCGGGCAGGGCGATGATGTAGAAGCTGAGCCACTCGATCACCTGGGGATCTTTACTGAACAGCTGGGCGATAGGCGTCGCCATGAGTGCCAGCGGCAGATAGATCAGGGTCTGGAATACCAGCACGAAACGCAGCGACAGCATGAGGGCGTCGCGGGCACGCTCCGTCTGCCCCGCCCCCAGGTTTTGGGCGATAAAGGGCACTAGGCTGGAGGAGAGTGCCATCACGGCGATCAGCAAAACAGACTCCAAACGGGTACCGGCGCCGAAGGCCGCCACCGCGCTGTGGTCGATGCGGGCCAGCATGGCCATGATGATGGCGTTGGCCACAGGGTTGAGCAGGTTCATCAGCGCCGCAGGTTGGGCGATATGGGCCAGCTGGCGCCAGTTGCAGTGAATACGCTCAAGGTTAAATTCGGCAAAGTCCACCAGGTTGCGCTTGATGATAAGCAGATAACCCGACAGAGACAGCGCCACCACCCAGGAGATCAGGGTGGCGATGGCCGCGCCCTGAATTTCCAAACGGGGAAAGGGCCCCAGGCCGAAGATCAGCAGCGGGTCCAGCACCAGGTTGATCACCGCCGCCAGGGCCATGATCTTGGCAGGCGACTTGGTATCGCCGGTGGCGCGCAGCCCTTGGTTGCCCACCATCAAGAGCACCAGCAGCGGCGCCCCCAGATACCAGAGAAACATATAGTCGCGGATCAGCGGCAGGCTGTCGTCGTTGGCGCCCAGCAGGGTAAACAGCGGGCCGATAAACAGGCTACCCAACAGCGACAGGGCGGCGATCAGCCAGAAAGTGATCAGCAGGGCGTCGTGCAGAAACACCTTGGCCTTGGGGCTGTTGCCACTGCCGATAAGGCGGCCGAGGTTAGTCGATACCCCGGCACCTATGCCGATGGCGATGCTGGAGACGATTAGGGTGACCGGAAAGGTAAAGCTGATGGCCGCCAGGGCTTCTGTCCCCAACTGGCTGATAAAAAAGGTGTCTACAAGGCTGAACCCAAGAATGGTGAGAATACCAATCAGGTTCGGGAGGCTCATATTTAGCAGTACACGACCGATTGGCTGACTGAGCAGCCCGTGTCTGTCTCTCATGTATGTGGAATGCCTAGGTAACAGAAGGAGGGCAATTCTATCAGGAAAGGCTGATCTTTTATAAAACCCAGTTAAAAAAAATCAGATTTTTTTTGTAAAGCCCTTGGATCTGCTAAACCTTATCCCCATATATCGAACATCCCGCGGCGAAAGCAATCTCGCCGCACTTTTAATTTGATAAACCGCCAACGTTTGTTGGGCAAAAAAATCATTAGGAGAGTCCGTAGATGAATATTCGTCCATTACATGACCGCGTCATTGTTAAGCGTTCTGAAGTTGAATCAAAATCAGCCGGTGGCATCGTACTAACAGGTAGTGCAGCCGAGCAGTCAACTCGCGGTGAAGTTCTTGCAGTAGGCAATGGCCGAATTCTTGAAAATGGCACTGTGCAACCACTGGACGTGAAAGTGGGTGACATAGTGATCTTCAACGAAGGTTATGGCGTGAAGAAAGAGAAGATCGACGGCCAAGAGGTGTTGATCCTTTCTGAATCAGATTTGATGGCTGTAGTGGAATAATCCACTCAATATCCCGTTTAACCAGAATTTTATTAAAGGATACAGAACATGGCAGCTAAAGAAGTTTTATTTGGCAATGACGCTCGCGTAAAAATGCTTGCGGGCGTAAACGTACTGGCTAACGCAGTTAAAGTTACCCTTGGCCCTAAAGGTCGTAACGTAGTTCTCGACAAGAGCTTCGGCGCGCCGCTGATCACCAAAGACGGTGTATCGGTAGCTAAAGAGATCGAACTGGAAGACAAGTTCGAAAACATGGGCGCGCAGATGGTGAAAGAAGTTGCTTCTAAAGCCAACGACGCCGCCGGTGACGGTACCACTACCGCTACCGTACTGGCACAAGCCATCGTAACCGAAGGCCTGAAAGCCGTTGCCGCTGGCATGAACCCAATGGATCTTAAGCGCGGTATCGACAAGGCGGTTGTGGCTGCCGTTGCCGAGCTGAAAACCCTGTCTCAAGAGTGTAGCGACACTAAGGCTATCGCTCAGGTAGGTACCATCTCTGCTAACTCTGACGAGTCAATTGGCGAGATCATCGCAACTGCGATGGAAAAAGTTGGTAAAGAAGGCGTGATCACAGTTGAAGAAGGTCAGGCCCTAGAGAACGAGCTTGACGTGGTTGAAGGTATGCAATTCGACCGTGGTTACCTGTCTCCATACTTCATCAACAAGCCAGAAACCGGCAGCGTTGAACTTGAAAACCCATACATCCTATTGGTTGACAAGAAGATCTCTAACATCCGTGAGCTACTGCCTATCCTTGAAGGTCTGGCGAAAACCGGTAAGCCACTGATGATCATCGCAGAAGACGTTGAAGGCGAAGCCCTAGCGACTCTGGTTGTGAACAACATGCGCGGCATCGTTAAAGTAGCTGCGGTTAAGGCACCTGGTTTCGGTGACCGTCGTAAGGCGATGTTACAAGATATCGCTATCCTGACTGGCGGTACTGTGATTGCCGAAGAGATCGGTCTTGAGCTTGAAAAAGCGACTCTGGAAGACCTAGGTACCGCTAAGCGCGTGGTGATCACCAAAGATGACACTACCATCATCGACGGTACCGGCGAGCAAGAGCAGATCTCTGCCCGTGTTGCCCAGATCAAGATCCAGGCTGAAGAGTCTACTTCAGACTACGACAGAGAGAAGCTACAAGAGCGTATGGCTAAGCTGGCCGGCGGTGTTGCAGTGATCAAAGTCGGTGCCGCTACCGAAGTTGAAATGAAAGAGAAGAAGGCTCGCGTAGAAGACGCGCTGCACGCGACTCGCGCCGCCGTTGAAGAAGGTGTGGTTGCCGGTGGTGGTGTTGCCCTGATCCGCGTTGCCTCTAAGATTGGCGAGCTGGACGTGGCTAACGAAGACCAGAAGCACGGTGTGACTATCGCACTGCGCGCCATGGAAGCGCCTCTACGTCAAATCGCGACCAACGCAGGTGAAGAAGCCTCAGTGGTTGCCAACAACGTTAAGAACGGCTCTGGTAACTATGGTTACAACGCCGGTAGCGACGTGTATGGCGACATGCTGGAGATGGGTATCCTTGACCCAACTAAGGTGACTCGTAGCGCGCTACAGTTCGCTTCATCTATCGCAGGTCTGATGATCACGACCGAAGCTATGGTGGGTGAAGTTCCACAAGAAGCTGGTGCTGGCGATATGGCCGGCATGGGCGGAATGGGTGGTATGGGCGGTATGGGCGGCATGATGTAATTCTGCCTGGCTAAAATCGTCTATAGCGGCGTTATCTTGCCACTCGTTTAGACAGCTAAACGTCGCGGCAAGATGCCTTGCTCTAAAACGATTTTTCCTGCGCTAGAACATCTGTTCCATAGGCCTGAGTGCTTAGCTAAATGGCTAAGCACAACACCTAAAAAAATCCCTGATACTTAAAAGTGTCAGGGATTTTTGTATTAGGGGGAGAGTACGCTGCATTGCTTCACCACTGGCATGTAAGGTATTAAGCATCTTTTTCCCAGTTTAGATTACGCACTTAATTGTCCTATATGGACTCGGTTAGATTGAAGAATTGGTTGCTTTGCTATGCATCCTCCAATGCCAGTGATCTAGAAAAATTGAAAAATCAGAAAATATCAGTGAATATCACCAATTATCATCAAATCATCAGTCGCGTGATTTTTTGCCCTTGGTAGCATGTGCCTTGTACTTTTACACAAACAAGGAGACGAAAATGTCTAAGCAAAACAATCACAATTCAGATATGACAAACGCCAATAAGGGTACGTCTGGTACTAACAAGACTTACTCACAAAACCAAGGAAATCGAGGGTGGCAGATGAACCCTCAAAATCCGCAAAATGGCGGTAAGAAAAAATAAGTTGTGAAGGGGGCTTAATGCTCCCTTTCCTTTAAGGGACTACATGGACAAGAGCAAAAACAGTAAGAAAAAACCGTTCAAATGGACTAGAGAACTTGTTCGGCTTGCCCTGAACGATGGATGGACGCAACAAGAGATTGCTGAAAAATGCAGAACACAGCAATCCATCGTAAGTGCTTGGAACAAAGGTTCGAAACAAGGCACTGAACAACAACTGCTGCCGTTGCTCAATATCTATGGCAACAAAATTCGTCGTAACAGTTTTAAAGTTTATTGGTCATTAAACACTGAAACTATGGAGAAAACCTTTTACCGTGTTGAAGGAAAGGTAATTCTTAGCCAGGCATTCTATGATCCGAGAAGAGACCAACGAGGCAAACTGGTCAAAAAAGTTCCCAAACTAAAGCTTGTGATACACCATCAAGGTGCCGATCAGTTTCGCGTTGTCAGTCAAAGTCGATTGACTTTCAGGCATACGAATGAAGAACTTGATCATAGCGTAGAGGATGCAGTTTGGAATTCACAGGTGCTCGAACCTGTAACGGCGACGCAGCTAATCGATTTCATTGATCATTATTCTAATGAACAGTTAAGCAGATACCCAAGTGATGCTAATACGTTGCCGTTCTTAATCAGACAATCTCTTTTAAACCATGGATTTCCAGTATCGGGTATTGTTGAATATCCTGCCGTTTGGTAGTGTGTAAATCCAACCCAAGAGGAACGAGCGCCTAAAGCTCAAAATATCAGGCTAGTAGCCTGTTTGAATGTGCTCCTACAGGGAAAGCCCCGCTAACTGCCCTTTGCAGTGGCGGCGCTAGCATTCTTTTCGGTATTCATGGCCGCTGCTTGAAATGAAGCTAAGTGAATGGGAAACCTATTAACTGAAACGCCGTCATGATAAACGGGTACGGGGTGGGATGACGCCCAAGCCGTCAGATATCTGGCCGCTTGGGCGTTTTTATTGTTATCAGGTGCCCAGTAATACGGCGCTGATTGCTGGAACTGTTGTGCCAATCACTTCTTGAGTGCTGGCAACGACAGGTAAGGTTGCAGACATAACACTTTCAACCACTGTAGAGGTGTTGTGGAGACCCCTACCGCCACAAACATGTAAGTTAAGTAATGAGTCACGTCACATTAAACGTTCCTTATCACTAAATCACCTGCTGACTAAAGCAGCAATCTTGGCAGTGTAGCGTGTAAGTTTCTTGTCTTTTCTGTACTCGGGTAAGTTTGCTTTGGCATTGAGGACAGTCCTGTTTCATCGGCGTGTTTTTAGTGCACTGGTTGCAGTGGATGTAGTATCCGTACTTACCATACATTGGCTGGTAATTGGCTGATTCACCGCAGTGTTTACATGTCAGTTTTAATTGAGGGACTGCATGATTTTGTGGCGTAAGATAAGAGGGATGGGCTTCTTGTAGCTGCATTATGGGCTGTGGCTGAGCTGCCTGTTGCAACGATTGCGTCTCTAGGAATATAGCTTCAGCGTCTTTGATTTTTGTTGGTTCTTCTGTCGACTCTCTCGATTCGGATTGCTCTTGCGTGCGCTCGCTATTGATGTCTTGATTAATTAAGAAGTCGCCAATTGAGTTGAGTTCATCTTGGCTAAAGTCGGGTCGGGTATCGGTAAAATTAACCAATCGTGTAAACTTGCCCTTGAGATTCATTATCTCGTTGAGTTTGTCGACCAGGAACTCGGTTTTCACTAGTTTTTCTGAGACCTGCTTAGGCATGGTGTCGCGGTTAATTATTGCATCGCTCGATACGGCGCAAAGATGATCCCATCCTCGTAACCTAAAGCCCTGCTGTTTGATGCCCAACAGCTTACCGAGAATTTCACTTCTGTGATGCGTTAATAATTGCAGCAAAAGCGCCTGTTGGAGTTCGACTTGTTTGATGGGCGATGCCATACCAAACCAAGTGCCCTGATGGCTGCGAGTCCACTCTTCCTGTTGATTAACCTTAACCTGACCCTTTATGCTCTTTGACTCGATTAATACAAAACCATAGGTGTAGATGATCAGGTGGTCTATCTGTGCCGTTTCATCGTTAAAACTGAACTTGAAGTCATTGATGACCAACACTTGTGGATGGTCTTTAAAGGCTCTGCGTAGAAAGAAAGCAACGTCCAGTTCTTGCTTTTGTCCCGCATAGGCTTGCGCCGATTGCACCGCTTGAAGTGATTTGTTTTTCAGAATCATTTATCAATTGCATCCATTCACTGCTCAATAATGAGCAAACTGATAATGGGCAAGTGTATCTGATTTCATACTGGTGACAAAACATTGAAGCATGTTCAGGGTTTTGTCTATGTGGACTTGGTTTTCAATGCACTTCAATCAATAATGCGGCTTTCATTTCTCAAGGAATAACAGCCCCTCGGCTGTCGATGGTATGGATACACAATATGCATGAAGATCTTATGCCGGTTTTGGTGATCGCCGTGATGTTGGCGTTGCTTGTTGCCGTCATGCTTTTTATCGAGGGGCGGCGTAAGCCGACCATAATGCCGGGCTGGTTAGATCTGCAGGGCTTTGAGCGCCTGTTCATCTACTGGGACGCGCCGAGCGCGAAGGAGTATGGCGAAAAGCATCCCCGCCGTTATCAGCGTCTGCTCGAGGCCTGGCAAGATCTGCCGCCAGATGAGGCCTGGTTTCACTATAACCTCTCCTGCATCGGCGTGACGCCTGTGGGGTCGAGTGTGCGTAGCGCGAAACGTTGGTGTCAGAAGGCCTGGCTGAAGAAGCAGGATGTGGAGGCGGCCTATCATCTGGGGATGATGCAGCTTATGGGCTTAGGTGGAGCGCCGGAGTATCGCTCGGCGCTGACACTGTTTGAGGCGGCGGAGCAGGGGGGCATCATACGCGCCACTACCGCTCGCGGCCTGATGTTGCTGCGTGACCCTGGTTTTATGAATACTGGCTATGTAAATACTGGCATTGGCAATTCAGATTTAGTTGAGGACTGGCCAATCGAGATGCCAAAGGCGCAGCGCCACGCCGAGGCGCTGGCGTGCTTCATGGGAGCGTTTGCACAGGGCGATATGTTGGCGGCGCTAAACCTGGGTTACATGTTGGAGCATGGCCTTGGTTTAGATGCGGGTGCAGAGGCTGAGCGCGCGGCCAATCTGGATCGCGCCGTCGAGAGCTACCTGCTGGCGGCCGATGCCGGCTTATCCGCGGCTCAGTATCGTCTGTCTATGCTGTTTGAGGCTCGCGGCGAGCTGGTCGATGCCTATCGCTGGGCCTATATTGCCGCGGCCTGCTCTGAGTCCGACATCCCCATGGCCCGCAGCCAGAGGTTGGCGACCCTACTGGATGGTCGCACCCTGCAGCAGGCGCAGGAGTCGGCCAGGGCAACCGCCCACAGGATCATGACGCCACGTGTGCTCGCCATGCTACATAACCTTAAGCATCTGCGCAGTGCGGCCTAATCCTCTGTCTGGCCTCTTGCGCTAACGCTCGGCTTTAACCTGAACAATTACCCATTTTTAAGATTTGCCTCAGCTTGCTTGGGTAGCATGGTGACTGATTTGTGTCTGGAATGGTTATCAAAGGGAGCGAGCGGCATGGGAAATCAGCATTTAAATGGGACTAAGCGGGGGCCTTGGGTGGCGATTGGGGTGAGTCTGGCCGTGGTGGGCCTGATCGCACTGCTGCTTATGATGATGCCCAAGGGCTTTAAGGCGACCCATGAGGAGATAGGCAAGGGCACGCCGGCGCTGGTGTTTGTCTACGACCCAAATCTGGCGGTGAGCCATACCCAGACAGAGCAGATGAACGAGGCGCGGGGGCATCTAGGCGATAATGTACTGTTTCTGCTGGCCAGAGTCGGCACCCCTGAGGGTGAGCAGCTGATCGCCAAATACCGCGCGGGCGCCGCCGAACTTCTGCTGTTTGATGGTTCGGGCAAGTTGGTTAAGCGCCAGCTCGCGGTACAAGACGCCAATCAGCTAATGCGTTGGGTACGCTAATTCTAGTGGGTAAGCCTGCCTATGGAGCATGTGCTCAAGGTTAACCCTATGGCGATTAGCCAGGCATCACGACTATCCCTAGTGGTTCTAGTAATTGCTCCGTCTGCCAGGCACAGATCTTCACGCCTTCCAAGTTGATGCTTCTGATGTCGAGCCCCTCAAGCTCTGCATGGGTGAGGTCACACCCGCGTATGTTCAAGTTCTGCCAGCAATCTTGAGAGAAGCTGCCGCGACTAAGATCCGAGCCCATCAACGAGGCCCCGTTAAGATTGGCGCTGCGCCAGTTGTTTTCAAATAGTTCGCACTTTTCCAGGCATTGGTCGTTCAAGTTGGCGTAGGCGAGGTTGCAGCCCGTGATGTAGGCGGAGCAGAAGTACACAGTATGACTGATCTGGTTGTAAAATCGACTGCGGGAAAAGTTGGCGCCCTTAAGATCGCACTCTCTGAATTCGATGCCAAAACAGTTGGCACCGGCAAAATTGGCCAGAGAGAGTCGGCAAGCCTTAAAGCTCGCATCACGCAGGTCGGCGAAGTTAAAGTGACAGCCTTCTATGGCGCCAGGTTCGATGAAATGACACTCTTCGAAGCTGGCATCTCGCAGGTTGGCGTGGCGAAAATCGCACTGGTAGAAGTGGCAACGTCGAAAACGGCGGTCGCTCAAGTCTTGGCGCGAAAAGTCCTGCTGTGTAAAAACTTTGTCGATAAGATCCATACTTACTCCTCAAATAAACCGCCTGCACCTTAGCACTCAGATGCTCAATTTTCACCAAAATTAAACCCTTTAAAATCAGCGTTTTAAGATGTGCTTAAATCGCGATTTTAAGGGGGCAAAACGGCACTGTAAGCCACGTTCGACATCGAATCGGTATGAACGGGTGGTGAAAAAAGTTTTTAGCCTTAGCGCGTTTGATTAAATTCGACTCAATTCAGGCGGTGAACCGTATCTTTGCGGCACTTTAGTTGAGCCATTGGCGGCATTTTTGAACATTTGTTAATCGAAAAAGTCGTTGTTGAAACCCGCTGGGGTGTTAAAATGCCGCTCGGCTTGCGTTTGCTGTTGTTTAAGACTGCAACAAATACGCTGGCACATAACTCCTAACATCCTATTTTTCCTGACTAATCATTAGAGTGTTTATGAAACGGATTTTATGCTTGTCCCTGCTGGCCTGTTCTCAAATGGCCGCCGCCGTAGAGCCCCTGATTGAAACGCCAAAAGATATGCAGCCTACCTGGGTCGATGAGATCCTGGACGTCTTCGGCGCCGACGGTGAGTTTGACGAGAGCAAGACCATAGACATGAGCTACCTGCCGACCGCCTATTACACGCCCGAGAAGAAGTTCGGTGTGGGCCTGCTGATGGTGGGCCTGTATAAGACAGATGGCGCGGCGCCCGAGGAGCAACCTTCCTCTTTGGTGCTGAACTCCTTCGTGTCGATGAACAACTCCTACGGCGTCGAAGTGGAAAACATGACCTTCTTCAACGGCGGCAAGCAGCGTCTGCTGCTGGGGCTGGAGCTGCATAACGAGGCGTCTGTCTACTACGGCCGTGGCATAGCAGCCGGCAACATCGATAGCAATCATCATGAGTTCGACGAGCAGCTCTACAGCTTCACGCCGCGCTGGATGACTCAGGTGGCCGACAACTATTTTGTTGGTGTGGGCGCCGACTTTACCTACGCCAGTGCCGACAAGTTCACTCGGGTAGAGGGTGATATTCCCCTGCCATCCGACGGCATCTTGCCAAGCAACTTCAGCTCGGGCCTGGTGGTGACCAGCATCTATGATTCCCGCGACTACCGCCTCAACGCCACCAAGGGCTGGTTGTTCCAGCTCGATGCGGGCCTGTATCAAAACAGCGAGTACGACAGCTTCGCCAAGTATGACCTCGAGCTGGCCAACTATATCGATCTCAGCACCACCTCTTGGTTGAGCCAGATGCCAGGGCTTATCGCCTGGCAGGTGCAGGGCCACTTCACCAGCGGCGACGTGCCTTGGAACATGCAGCCGGATCTCGGCGGTTCCAGCGCCATGCGCGGTTACATCAAGGGCCGCTACCGTGACAAGCAGATGATGATGGGCCAGGTCGAGTACCGTCTGCCCATCTTCCAGCGTTACGGTATGGTGTTCTGGGGCGGCGTGGGTAGTGTGGCCGACAAGGTGAGCGATCTAAACGATGAGCTGCTGACCTCTTACGGCACAGGTTTCCGCTTTAAGATCAAAGACAACATCAACCTGCGTCTGGATGTGGGTGTCGGCGAGAACGAGACCAACTTCTACCTCAACGTCAACGAAGTCTTCTAGCCATGACTGTGCTGCCTGTTCGCTTGTGTGTTAACGCCAAGCCTATGCTTGTCGCCTCGGCCGTTGTTGCGGCCCAGGCTTTGAGCCAGCCGGTGCAGGCGGACGAGACGCAGAGCCGTGATGCACAGGGCAAGGCTGTTATCGATGCGGCCCACAAGCAGAAGCCACGGTGTACTCGCCGCTCGGATTACGACATCTATCTCAGCGGCATACACACGGGCACCATGAGCCGTACCGAGCAGTGGCAGGGCAAACGCGCCGTGGTGACCTCAAACAGTGAGGCCAGCATCTTAGGCATAGGCACCCGCTATCGGCAGCGGGCCGAACTCAGCTGGTCGGAGACCACAGAGGAGTGGATCACCCAGGCGTTTCATCAGCAGGTGAGCGGCTTTCGCGCCAGAGACATGCAGGTGCTCTTCAGTCACAATGGCCGCGCCGCGCGGGTGGATCTGGATGGTGAGGTGACCGACTATCGCTCCAAAGACAAGGCCCTGCGGGACGTAGACACGCTGGCGATAGAGATGCGCCGGCTATTGATGCAGGGCAGGCAGCAGTTTGCCCTGGTTCGTCAGGCGTCCGATGCCATGGAGCCCTATCAATTTTATGTTAAGGCTCCGCAAGCCGCCGAAGTGGCGCCTTGGGGAGAATTGATGCTGGTGCCCGTGGAACAGACTGGCGCCGAAGAGGTGACCTACTACTTCGCTCCCGAGCTGGATTATCAGCTGATCAAGGCGCGCTATCATGGCATCTTGCTGCAGGGCCTCATCGAGCTGAACCACTACAGCTCGAGTTGCGAATCCGCCCCCTCGGCGTGAGTCGCCCGCTTTCTTTCCTAATTCAAGCGCGGCGGCTAACATAAACGCCCAAGATAAACGCCTAGCTTAAGCGACTAATTTAACCCAAGCGCCTGCTAGTTGGTTTCGTAGTGGGCGATCGGCAGCTGGCTGACGCTATCGAGTCGCCATGCACCCTTCTCATACACAAAGCTGACGCTGTGCAGGGCATCCTTAAAGTCATAGCGTTCGCTTGATTTGGGCAAGGCATCTTTAAATTCGACCTGAATGTTTTGGTAGCCTTGCTCGAGCGACATCTTACTCAGATGGCTGGGTAGGTCTATCAGGCGGCTCAGCGCCTTGTCTAACTCACGATCCTTGATCGGTAGCTTGAGTTTAAACTGCTCGCTGAACAGCGCCGAGAAGGCCTGTTTATCTTTGCTGTGGGTGTAGGCGGCAACAGTCCAGTCGGCCAGCAGCAGTTCGAATGCCTTGTCGGCCTGGGTGAGCGAGGTGATAGGCGTCTTGTTGTCGTTGGCTAGGTATGCCTTGAGCGTCACCTCGGCTTCTTGGTAGCCGTCGATGAAGATCTGCGCCACCTGAGTCGCCGCCGGATCTTGGCTCGCCTTAAGCTCATCGGTTACCGCCGCGATGGCGTCCCCGCGGGCCTGCCAGCTGTCGAAGCCCTTCATCAGGCCTTGTAGCGAGGACTTATGTTGTTTCACCACCTCGGCAACGGCCTTATCCTGTTGGCGCGCCTGTCTGATCTTGGTGCCGACATACTCGCTGTAGGTGCCGCTGAGCAGGCTGGCTGGCGACTCGAAGTAGAGCCCGGCACCGCTGTAGGGATCGACCCAGGAAGCGCTGCTATCTATCGGCGCCATGGTCTTGGGCGTCATGCCGTTAAAGTAGAGATCTGTGAGTGCCGTCTTGTGCTTTGCGAAGAAGGCGCCTATCGCCTTGCTATCCGTTGCGGGCACTTGTCGGTATTGCGCCGCAAGTTGCTGCAAGCCTTGGGATGCCTGGATTCTCTGACTGGCATAGTAGCCGCAGCGCAGGTCACAGGCTTGCTTGGTCAGGCTAGAGGCTGGCCCTATGTTGATTGTCTTGCTCTGCACGAAGACCTCGGCGGTATAGATGCCCCTGGGGATAGCGCCGCTTTTATCCATCAGGTAGATGGTGTTGTTGGGGCTATGGCGGCCGACGACCTGGAGATCTTGCTTGCTGGCGCAGAGGGAAAAGTCACGGCTGGTGACCGGCAGCTCCTTGTTATAGGTGGAGACCACTAGCTTCTCCAGGCTGACGCCCTCGGGCACTGTGCCTGTGATGCTGAGATCACACTGCTGAGCGTTAGCGCTCATTGTCATCGCGCCTAAGCCTAGGCCGATGATTAGACATCCTTGTTTCATAAAGCTTCCTTGTCGCTATTAAATTAAATTGACTTTATATGCTTCCCCAGCGGCACCATTGTCGCTCACAGGGGATACCGTCGCCATCGCCGTCCATTTCTGTGCCCGGGCAATGACGAAGGTAATAGGTGGCCTCCTCGCAGGAGCGCATATGACTGCAATGTGTCTTACCTGCCTCACAGCGAAACTTAGGCGTAGCCGGTTGCCACTCTTGGGTCTCGACTGTAGGGAGTTCTTCGTAGGTGATCACCGGAGTGGCGTTGAGTGCCTGATACTGTTTAACAGCGAAGCTGCCGATACTCACGAGTATGATAATGAAGATCATCCGCTGCAGGCGTGAGCCGGAGCGGTGATGAGAATAGTGGGACGACTGCGTATGGTCTCTATATTGGGAGCGAGTCGGTTTATTCGCGAGGCCAGAAACCCTTCCCGAAGCTATGCCTGAAACCACGGCGACGCCTTCAATACTGGCCTTGACCGCCTTTATCTTGCCATCGCTCTGTTGCTGGCTTTGGTAGACAATCTCGTCGCCCACCACAGGCTTTCTGGCCATCTGTTTCAGGGCCGAGATATGGATAAACACATCTTGGGCATTGGGCGTGTTCGGCTTGATGAAGCCAAAGCCTTTGTCATCGTTCCAGCGAACCAGGGTGCCTCTTTCCATGGCTAAGATTGTCCTTTTATGAATTATTTGCCTGTTGATTCAGCGGCTAAGCAATATTGTTCGTCTATGCTATCGCGAATTCTCCTGCTTTGTCATCCGCTAATGGTGACCAGGTTCAGCACCCAGCCCATCAGGGTGAAGGCGACCAGTAGCAGGGCAAACAGCAGGGCCAGTAGGCGCCACTGCATCACCTGTTTGAGCATGACAAATTCGGGAAAGCTGGCGGCGACTGTGCTCATGCAGAAGGCCAGTGTGGTGCCCAGGGGCACGCCCTGGATCAACAGGCTCTCCAGTACCGGAATCACCCCGGTGGCATTGGCATACAGGGGGATGCCCATCAGTACGGCGATGGGCACTGACCACCACTGGCCGTCGCCTAGGTTGGCCTCAAGATAACCTGCGGGCACGAAGCCGTGCAGCGCCGCGCCGATACCGACCCCAATAATCACCCATTTCCACACCCGGCCGAAGATGGTGAGTGTCTCCTCCCTGGCGAACTGGTGACGCTGGCGCCAGCTCATGCCGGGCGTGCTCTCGTCTGGCGTGTAAGTGTCAGACGCAGAAGTTGTGGTTTGCGTCTGGGTGGCGCCGCGTCGGTAGGCGTTGGCGGCGAGGGGCTGTAGCCAGCGCTCGGCATGCAATAGGTCGAGCAGGGCGCCGCCGAGCATGCCAATGGTGATGCCGGTGAGGGCGTAGAGCAGGGTGATCTTGGCCCCCAGCAGGCTAAACAGCAGCAAGATGGCCACCTCGTTGATCAGCGGCGAGGTCAGCAGGAACGCCATGGTGATCCCCAAGGGGATCCCCGCCGTGGTAAAGCCGAGGAACACGGGAATGCTGGAGCAGGAGCAGAAGGGGGTGATGGCGCCAAAGCCGGCCCCCAAGCCATAACCCAGCAGCTTAGGCTTGCCCGCCAAATAGTCGCGCACCCGCTCGACATTGAGCGCTGCCCGTAGCCAGCCGATCAGGTAGATCATCACCACTAAGAGGGCGAAGATCTTACTGGTGTCTTCGACGAAGAAGTGCAGCGCCTGCCCGGCGGCGCTCTGGCTGGAGAGGCCGAGCAGATCGTAGACCAGGAGATCGGCGAGTTGGGTAAACCAGGCTAGCATGGGGCCTCCCTAGAGGTGACTGAGGCGCTATTGCACCTTGTTAATCTTGGTCAGCAGCTGGGCGAGCTCTTCTTCGCTGGGCAGGCGACCGGCGGCCAGGACTTCGCCGTCGATCACTATGGCTGGGGTCGACATCACGCCGTAGGCGGCGATCTGTGCCATGTCGGTCACCTTGGTCAGCTCAATATTGAGGTTAAGCTCATCGGCGATCCTGGCGATGTCGCTGGCGAGGTTAGTGCAGCGTTTACAGCCGCTGCCGAGTACTTCTATCTTCATCTGTTTCCCCTTATCTCACGGATTGAATAGCTTTGGTTTTATCTGTTTTGGCTGCTAATGACTTGGCGCAGCAGCCGGGTGATTGCGCAAGGGCGGTTTCGATACAGCTCAGCATGCCGAGCAGGCAAGGCGTCTCCAGCCGGTAGTAGATCTGTTTACCCTCGCGGCGGCTGGCTACTATGCCCGCCTGCCGCAGTAGCGCCAGGTGTTTGGAGACGGTGGAGATGTCGGCGTCGACGCCATCGGTCAGCTCGCAGACGCAACGCTCCTGATGTTCCAGCTGTTCAACCAGCCAGAGACGGGTCGGGTGGGCCAGCGCCTTGAGCAGGGCGGCGCGGTTGTTGAGTCGCTCTTGGCTCTGGCTATGAGCTTGAGTCTGGGTCTGTGCCGTCGTTGCTTTCATGGTGCGCCTCAAAAAGTGGAGCCTTCATTTGGCATAATAGCCAAATGTTCTGGGGTGAGTCAGCTTTATATCAAGGGTTTAGCTCGGGTTTGTGATGGGCCTGTCAACTGCAGAAGGCTTTGTGAGCCCTGGCTGATTTGCAATATGAGTGAAGTAGATTTGCAGTTTGTGCAACTCTGCCTGGCCCACTGTGTGAGTGTGTTTGATGATGCGGCGAAAATTTGTACTTCGGCCACTTGGTGATAGAGTGAACAGATGCTGATCACAAGGAATTAAGATGAAGGCACTCAAATTATCCCAGAGGCTGGCATTGACGCCTGCTCTGTTAATAGGGCTTGGCCTGTTTAGCGCCCAGGCGTCGGCCAGCAATGGTTTTAACAGCGAGGCGAGTCACGCCGCTGGAGGCGCCGCCATGGCAGGGGCGCTGGTGTGGGCATCGGATGCCTGGACACCTCAGTATGACAGGGCCTGGGTGGGCTTCTCCGTCAGCGCCGCCATCGGCATCCTGGTGCAATATCATGAGTACGACAAGGGCACCAACACCGCCAGCGAAGCCCTGCTGGACGCCGCCTCTCACACCCTGGGGGCTGCCATCGGCGCCTATGTGACCGACGGCTATCTGCTTAGCCCTGTGGTCAAGCCCGAGCCGGGCGGCAACTATGTGGGCGTGGATCTCTCCTTTCGTTTCTAGCGCCTTCCCTCTATGGTGACTGACCCTGGATGGCGTTTGACAGATTAAGCTTGGTTTAAGTGTTAGGGCCGATCATGTTGGCCAAATCACAATAAAAACAACTTGAAGGAGAGGACGCGTGAAGAAGATAGCCATTTTGTTGCTGTGCATCTTGATGCCGGTGACGACGGTTTTTGCCCAGACGGGCAAGCCCCTGTCGGTGGAGGTGCTGTGGCAGCTCAGCCGAATAGGTAACCCCAGTATTTCCCCCAACGGCGATTACATCATCGCCCTAGTCACCGAGTACGATGTGCCCGAAGACAAGGGCAATACCCAGCTGTGGCTGTTTAGCCAGGATGGCAAGCAGCAGCGGGCGTTGACCGCCAAGGGGATGCGGGTGAGCGAGCCGGTATTTTCACCAGACAGCAAGACCCTGGCCTTTATCAGCAAGCGCGATAAGGATGAGGCGGGGCAGATCTATCTCTTGCCTATGGATGGACCGGGCGAGGCTCAGCGCCTGACCGATGTGCCGAGCGGCGTCTATGGCCTCAAGTGGGTGGGCGAGCACCTCTACTTCATCAGCTCTGTCTATCCGGGTAAGAATTGGAAAGAGATCGGCGAGCAGCTCAAGGCCGACAAGGACAACAAGGTGTCGGCCCATCAGTGGAACGCGCTGCCCTATTCGAGCTTCGATCACTGGATAGACGAAGGCCGTCAGGCCCATGTGTTCCGTATTGCCGCCAAGGGCGGTGAGGTGGAGGCGATCACTCAGCCCCTGAATATCGAGCTGCCACGCTCCTCCCAAAGTGCGGGCAGCTATGACATCAGCCCGGATGAAGCCTGGATCGCCTTCAACGCCAACGGCAGCGACAATCAGGTGAATCCTAAGCTAGATCTCTTCCTCGCGGCCATCGGCAGCGGCAAGGCGGAGAACATCACCCCAGACAACCTGGCGCCAGACGCCAGCCCGCAGTTCAGCCCCAACGGTAAGGCGTTGGCCTTCACCCGCCAGCACATTCAGGGCTTCTATGCCGACACCGCCAAGCTGATGCTGTTCGACTTGAAGAAGCGCAGCACTAAGATGCTCGCCAAAGAGTGGGACCGCTCTGTGGCCCGCTTCGTGTGGACCCCAGACAGCAAGGGCTTCTATGCCGCCATCGACGATGCGGCCACCAGGCGCCTGTACCATATCGACGCCAAGAACGGCAAGGTGAAGGCGATCACCAAGGCGACCAATTTCGGTCAGCCGGCCATCGCCAACAATGGCACACTAGTGGCGACTAACGACAGCTTCCTCTACCCGGCGCGCCTGGTGAAGGTGAATGGTAAGAACGGCAAGACCAGCCGTCTGGACAGCTTTAACGACGAGATCCTCGCGGATGTCGATCTGGGCAGCTATGAGTCGGTGACCTACAAGGGTTATAACGACCAAGAGATCCAGATGTGGGTGCACTACCCACCAGGGTTTGATCGCAGCAAGAAATATCCACTGATGATGCTGGTTCACGGCGGGCCACACAACGCCATCTCGGACGGTTTCCATTACCGCTGGAACGCCCAGACCTTCGCCTCTTGGGGTTATGTTACTGCCTGGCCAAACTTCCACGGCTCCAACAGCTTCGGCCAGGCGTTTGCCGACAGCATCAACCCGGACTGGAAGAACAAGTCACTGGAAGATGTGCTCAAGGCGGCCGACTGGTTTAAGCAGCAGTCCTGGATCGATGACAAGCGCATGGTGGCCGGTGGTGCCAGCTATGGTGGTTATCTGACCTCTATCATCCTGGGGCAGAAGCATCCCTTCAACGCTCTGCTGATCCACGCCGCCGTATACAACATGTACTCGCAGATGGCGGCGGACTTCTCGGTGCATAGCCCCCGCTTTGGCAACTACTGGGATAACCCAGAGATCTACCAGTCTATCTCGCCTCATTATGGCGCGGGCAACTTCAACACCCCGACCCTGGTGATCCATGGTCAGTTGGATTATCGCGTGCCTGTGGGTCAGGGCTTCGAGCTATTCAGAACTCTGCAGACCCGCGGCGTGGAGTCGCGCATGATCTATTTCCCCGACGAGAACCATTGGATCATGAAGCCCAACAACTCCATCTACTGGTATCACCAGGTGAAAGACTGGATGACCCGCTTCGCAGAGCCGGGTGGCAAGTAGCAGAGCAATCTAGCCGTTAAGTCAGCAATAAAAAAGGCTGCCCCATTTACTGAGGGCAGCCTTTTTTGATGAGATGAAAAGCTTAAGACTTCTGAAGTTGGGCCTTGGCCGCCTCGACCTTGGCGAAATCCAGGCCTAGCTCGGTCACCGCCTCTTTGATCAGGGCGGGGTTTTGCATCACCAGTGCCATCAGCTGTTGTAGCTTTTCCGGGGCGATCCCCAGCTGACCAATGGTGCCCATGGCCATCAGAGGGTTTTCGGTCAGGGCCTGAAACAGCTCCTGGATCTGCGCGTCGCTGACGTTGTGTTCTTTTAAGATCGCAATAATAGGATTCATTGCACTACCTTATCTCGGTTGAAAGTAAAACAGGCCGCAAGTGTAGCATCCTCTGCGACCAGCTCAAGCGATAGCTTCTAATGCCAAAGCTTCTAGTTCATGCCACAGTTTCTAGTTCATGCCATTGCGCTTGAAGCAGTCCACATAGGCCTTGTCCTCCTTCTGGATGTGCTGGCTGAGCCAGCTCTTCAGAAATGCCATCAACTCATCGCCAATATCTTCGCCCTGTTCCACCCGGCGCTGAAACGCCAGCACCTTGCCCACTAGCTGGTGGTGAGAGTCGGTATGCTGCTTATCCTGGGGGTAGCCAAACTGCTCGAACAGCGTCTCTTCATATTTGAAGTGATTGGCCGTGTAGTCGATCAGCCCCTGTACCACCCGCTTGATGGAGGCCAGGCCATAGTTGTTGTTGAGCAGGTAGTAGAGCTCGTTGATCAGGTGTACCAGGGTCTGGTGCTGTCGGTTGATCTCGGCGAGGTTGAGATCCAGGGCGTCGCTCCATTCGATCAGCTTGTCGCGGCGTGTATCCTCTCGGCCGATCTGCTCGCTGTCGGTGGCAAAGCGGTGCAGCAGGGAATCGATCTCACCCGCTAAATTACGCACCGTGATGCTGGCCAGCAGTGTCTCCTGGGTAGCCTTGACGTTTTCATCGGATACCTTGTCGACCTCCACCAGACAGGTTTCCAGCATCTGAGTCTGCTCGACCTGATGCTGAGAGGCGACGGCGATCTCCTGGCCCAGGGCGTCGATGGCGTCTATCTGGCTTACCAACTCTTCGAAATGGGATTCGGCCTCGTTGGCCACGCTCTGGGAGTGTTGCACGCTCTGGCGGTTTTTCTGCATCGCCGCGATGGCACCATTTATCTGGGTCTGCAGGTTAACTATCTTGTTGTTGATATCTTCGGTGGCCACCTGGGTGCGTAGCGCCAGGGATCGAACCTCGTCTGCGACTACGGCGAAGCCTCGGCCCAGCTCGCCGGCGCGGGCACTCTCGATGGCGGCATTGAGCGCCAGCAGGTTGGTCTGCTCGGCAATCCCCTTAATGGTTTCTACCACCTGACCTATCTGCAGGCTCTCCTGCTTGAGCTGCTCGAAGTTCTGGTCCGAGGCGGCAAACTGTTCGCCAACTTCTTCCAGTGCCGTCTCGAGGGAGCGCATCTCCTGCTTACCACGATCCGCCTGACGCTTGGACTCGCTGGCCAGCTGTGAGGTGGACTCACAGAAGGAGGAGACTTCGGCGGTGGTCTCAAACAGCTTGGAGACTATCTGTTTGGCCTCTTCGACATCGCCCTTCTGTCTGAGGGCGCCGGTTTTGGAGACTTGGGAGTCGGCCTGCACTGTATCGGCCACCCTGACCAGCTGCTGGGCAGACTTGCTCAGGGAGAAGACGGTGCGCGACACATCCTCGCCTATCTGATTGAAGGCCTTAAACAATGGGCCGCCGAGGGCCTCCTGGGTGTCGAGCCTTACCCTGAGATCGCCCTCGGAGAGATGGATGGCGGCGCTGCGCAGCCTGCCGAACATGCTATTCAGGGCTAGTAGCACGGAGAGGATAAACAGGTAATCGATAACTAACAGGGCCAGCCAGCCCCAGGCGCCTTGGCGTATCAAGAGGTAGGCTATCGGCACCAGTGGCAGGCCGGTCAGCAGACTCCACTGCAGGGCGCTAAGCGAAGCGATCCTTTTCGCAATTTTATCAATCATTCCCAAACCTTATGTTGAGTGTGACTCTATAAAATTTAGTCCAAATTCACTAAATAGGTTATCTGTATCCGCTAATAAAAACCGCTCGGCCCGGCGCTGATTTAGCCGGGCCGAATGTTGGTCGAATGCGGGCTGAATGTGGGGGGAGGGAAGGTGAGCGCCTAGAGGCGGGGATCGCCGGACTTGCTGTCGACCTTGCCGATCACCTCGATATCGCTCAGTTTAGAGAGTATGCCCCACTGTTGTATGGTCATCATATCCTTCACTTCCTGGGCCTTGAAGCTCAGGCGCAGGCCATCCTTGCGATACTCCTGGGGGAGGTTTTGCGGCAGTATGTGGCGGCCATCGTCGGCGACTATGCCCCAGAAACCACCCTCGAGATTGAAATACCTAACCGTGCCTTGTGTCATGGTGATCGCCTTCTGCAGTGAGTCGCTGGTCTCCTTAGATAAACCTTCGGCGACGATTTTAAGATCCTCGGCCTTGGGCTGAGCCTTGCTCGTTTCGACTTGAGTCGCCTTGGTCTCATCGGCCTTCATTGCGACTGTCTCTTCAGTGCTTTGCTTTGCCGCAGGTGGCTGCGCGGGGGCTGATTGCTCTTCCTGGTTACAGGCCGAGAGCGCCAGGGCCGCGAGTAGGGGGAGTGACAGCTTGGTGATTACACCCATAGGTAAGTTCCTCATGCACTTTATGTTTATCTTAATTACTCTAACAGAATCCCCAGGAATGCCTAGCCCAAGGAGTGGGGCAATGCTTGCGGTAAGCGAGCTCGTACAATAGCCGCCACTTTGCTGGTTGGCGCCAGCGGCGATTATCTATTGGTTTTTCGCATATTAACTGCCAAGGCTGATCGTCCCAGCGGGGATAAGATGGCGCCCCATTACCTCTGTGATAACCAATAAGAGAAGACCCATGAAAAAATTACTCCTTGTTCCGGTGTTGCTCTCTGGCGCCCTAGTCGCCGCTACTCCGGCATCGGCGGCGACCATCATAGGTGGCCTAGGCTTCGAGTCGGCGCGCACAGTGCAGCCCACGGAGAAGAAGGAGAAACAGCAGGTCGAAGCCATCTTACAGGCGGTGAATGTGGAGTTTCTCGGACTTAACTGGAGCAACACCACGGCGGCCAAGATAAACCGTAACGGCGATATGACGGTGGCGCGCAACTGGGCCTACGGCTTCTGGAACGACAATTTCGGTGTCTCAGTGGATCTTATCAAGGGGGACTGGCTCGGCGCCGGCCCCAATATCGCAGCGGTGGGTCTCGCCTATCAGGATTGTTGGGACAAGTTTTGCCTGCGGGTTAACCCGACCCTGGCGGCGATCGACATGAAGGGCGCCGATGGTCAGGTGTTTAAAGATAATGGTGCCCAGCTCAATCTCAAGGCGGACTATCAGTTTAACGATACCTTCAGCGCCACCTTTCATCCCCAGTATGCCAGCTGGAACGACGACGAGCTGGGGCAGACCCTTAAGCTGGAGTTTAACCTGACCGCTAATCTGACGGACGATAAGCGTCATAAGCTAATGCTGGTGAATGAACATTTTCTGGTCAATAACGCCTCCACCGACCACAGGACCCGTTACATAGGCGAGAACTCTCCCTTCGGCGGTTATGTGGTGGGTACCGAGTCGACCCTGAAGCTGCGTTATTTTTACGTCTTTTAAATCAAACCTTTGCCTACAAATTTGCCGACACTACCCTCTCTCCTGGTGTCGGCGATCTCCGCCTGGGCCCACCCTTAGGGTGTGGCCCAGGTTTTCTTCTTCCCCTTAGCCAAGTACCATAGCCTGCAACAGACTGATTTATAGCGCCGCGAATTACCCAGTTCGGCGGCCATAGGAAGGCGTGATGCTTGCTAACAAATTGCTTGCTAAAAAAAGAGGCCCCATGACAGCGATGCGCCGTCAGCGAGGCTTTAGCGGAATGCAGATCTTCTTGATCGTGCTCCTGACCATGGTGCTGACCGCGCTGGCCAGCTTCTTTATAATCAAGACCTATATCTTTCCCTCGCCCTTTACCCCAGTGACCCTCAATGCGAAGGAGGAGCAGCGGCTGGATAACAAGCTGTCCCAGCTGGGCTGGCAGGTGGAGCGCAAGGATGATCGTCACGGCGGCGCAGGTAAACTCGAGCCAGAACCCTATCGTGAGCGCGACGCCGACCGCCGGGTGACCTTCAGCGAGAAGGAGGTCAACGCCATGATTGGCCGCAACCCTGATTTTGCCGAGCGCGTGGCGATAGACTTCTCCGACAATCTGGCCAGCGCCAAGATCTTGATCCCCATTCCCCAGGACTTTCCCATCATGGCCGGTGAGATCCTGCGGGTGAACGCCGGCTTGGATATCCATCTGGACGCCAGCCGTCGCCCTGTGGTTGCCCTGGTTGGCGTGAGCCTGATGGGCGTGCCTATCCCCAATGCCTGGTTGGGTAACATGAAGAACGTCAATCTGGTTGGGGAGTTTGGCGATCGCGGTTTCTGGACCGCCTTCGCCGATGGGGTCGAGGATCTGCAGATCCGCGATGGCGAACTCTATCTTAAATTACGCCGCTAGAATCGCCCGGCCTCAGCTGAATTGGAGGCAAAATAAAAGCCGGTGATGAGGGCCGGCTTTCGATGCAGTGGTGTAGGGAGATGGTGAGATGGCGCCTAGTCCTTGCTCTGCTGGGTGTCGGCCTCCTGCTCTGCTGCCTTCTCTTGCTTAGTCTCTTCCTGTTTAGGTTTCTCGGCCTGTCCGCCGCATCCGCCACAACAACTCATAACAACTCCTGTTGGTTCGATTAACTGGCCACAGAGTACTTGATTAAATTACTCAGGTATTTGATCTCGATCAGCTTTTGTCGACTTGTTGTGATCGCCGCCGCGCTCGGCAGCGATCCTTTAAGCGTTCTGGCGAGCATTTAAGATCTCAGGCGGTCAGCTCCTGCTGCGCGCCCTGGCTATCCCGGGCGGCGAAATAGCTCAGGGTGTCGGCAATGATCACCTTGCGCAGGCCGATGAGGGCGATCAGGTTAGGGATCGCCATCAGGCCGTTGACGGTATCGGCCAGCAGCCAGATGAGATCCAGCTGAATGAAGGCTCCCACGGCGATTAAACCCAGAAAGATAAACTGGTAGATCTTGATCCCTCGCTCGCCCAGCTTGTGGCCGGTGAGATAGTACCAGCAGCGCTCGCCGTAGTAGTGCCAGCCCAGTATGGTGGTGAAGGCGAAGCAGACCAGGGCTATGGTCACCAGATATTGGCCGATGACGGCCGAACCGCCGGTGGCGAAGGCGGCGCTGGTCATGGCGGCACCGGCGGCGTCGCCTCTCCAGACCCCCGTGATGATCAGCACCAGTCCCGTCATGGTGCAGATGAGCAGGGTGTCGAAGAAGGTGCCCGTCATGCTCACCAGTCCCTGTTCGACCGGCTCCTTGGTCTTGGCGGCTGCCGCTGCGATGGGCGCGCTACCCAGACCCGACTCGTTGGAGAAGACGCCGCGGGCGATCCCTATCTGAATCGCTTGGGCGACCGTGGCACCCAGGAAGCCGCCGGCGGCCGAGATGGGGCTGAAGGCCGAGTGGATAACCAGCTGCAGCGCCGGGATGATCTGCTCGCTAAAGGTCACCAAAATCCACAGGCAGGCCAGCACGTACCCCAGCGCCATGCTGGGCACCAGCTTCTGTGCCACCTTGGCGATCCGCTTAACGCCCCCAAGGGTAACAGCGGCTACCAGCAGGGTGAGCACCAGGGCCGTGACCCAGGCGGGCACGTGGAAGGCGATGGTCATGGCATCGCTGATGGCGTTGACCTGGGCAAAGGTGCCTATGCCGAAGAAGGCGACGCCGACGCCGAACAGGGCGAACAGCTTGGCCAGCCAGCTCAGACCCAGGCCGCGCTCTATGTAATACATGGGGCCGCCGGCGATATTGCCGCGTGCATCTGTGGTGCGATACTTGAGCGCCAGCATACACTCGCCATACTTGGTGGCCATGCCGAAGAAGGCCGCCAGCCACATCCAGAAGAGGGCGCCCGGGCCGCCTACCTTGATGGCGGTGGCCACGCCGACGATATTGCCCGTGCCTATGGTGGCCGACAGCGCGGTGCACAGGGCGGCGAAGGAGGAGAGATCCCCCTGGCCGCTGGCGGGTTTGAACAGCAGCCTAAGTGCCAGGGGCAGTTTGAATACCTGGATCAGCCTGAGGCGCAGGGTGAGATAGAGGCCGGTACCGACCAGTAGGCACAGGGTGATAGGGCCCCAGACGATGGCGTTGATCTCGCTTAGTAACGCGTGAAAATTCATGATGTTCCTCGAATATTAAACAACAAAATTAATATGGAGGAGGAAAAGAAATGTCTGTGTGGAGACCGGCGTTTGTGGCTATTAGCTGTGACAAGCATTTACATTGGTGGATACCAACTGGGCAAAAGCACAAACGACAGTGACTGAATATAGCCGGGGCTATAACCGCTACAGTCATCCTCTCCTCTGTCCTTTTGCCTGAGCGTTTCGCGCAGCCATTGGGGCTGCACTTTCGCCTTCGGCGCCGTGATACCTAGGGGTTATCCTGGGCTCACAGTCTCTCCAGAGGCTCGTCCAGTAACAGTCCACGCCACAATATGGCACCTGAAAGAGTGGTTTCTCGCCGATAACGCCTGGCGACAAACTTGCCTCGTCGGTGTGGGGTTGACTCCCCACTCTCCTGCTACCTTCATCCGAACGGAATCCGGGGGCGGCAGCCCCCGGGGCTGTATAGCATGCGCTAAACACCGCGCCAGCTCAAGGGGCGAAGTCACACTTTTGGTTGAGAGAGTAGCAAGGATGGTCGCCAAGAGAGAGGAGAGGGGATGAACGCCAGGCTTAGACCAAAGGCGTACGATTTTTTTCGCCCAGCCCCTTACCTTGGCGCCCGCCCAGGGTTTAGAATAAAAGCTCATAATCACGTTGTGGTTATACTGGCATTCATTGCTTAGCAGTCCAGCCTCTACGCTCACAGAAACTTCAGGTGTATCGTCACCTCACGACTTGCCATTTTTTGCCAAGTGCAGACAAGCCTTGATCTCGACTCGTTACACTCAGATGTTCGCAACTGTGTTGCGGCCGCAAGCATTATTTCATCGGGATCAACATGTTTTCAGCAGTCAAAAAAAGCATCAGCGCTAAACCCTCTTTTCAGGAGATACAGACCAACATCTTGGCGGGATTGACCGTGGGGGTGATTGCCCTGCCACTCTCTATGGCACTGGCGATCGCCAGCGGCGTGCCGCCTCAGCACGGCCTCTACACGGCGATGATCGCCGGCATAGTGATCGCTCTGTGTGGCGGCTCTAAGGTCAACATCTCGGGGCCGACGGCGGCCTTCGTGGTGATCTTGCTGCCCATAGTGCAGCAGTTTGGTTTGGGGGGACTCCTGCTGAGCGGCCTGATGGCCGGGGTGATACTGCTGCTGATGGGGCTGGGTAAGCTGGGCAAGTTGATCGAGATAGTCCCTTATCCCGTGACCGTGGGCTTCACCGCCGGGATAGGTGTAGTGATCGCCACCTTTCAGATCAAAGACTTCTTTGGCCTTGAGGTGGCCGCCGGTGGCGAGCATTACCTGGAAAAGCTCTCCTATATCCTCCAGGCATTGACCAGCATCAGTTGGCAGGAGACGCTGATCGGCGCCCTGACCCTGGCCGTGTTGCTGGCCTGGCCTAAGCTCAAGTCTAAGGTGCCGGCGCATCTGGCGGCGCTCTTGGTGGGCGCACTCATCGCCTGGTTCATGACCCAGATGATTAGCGGTTTCTCGGTGGCGACCATAGGCAGCCGGTTTCACTATGAGCTCGATGGCCTGCTGGGCAGCGGTATTCCGCCCATCATGCCCAGCTTCGAGTGGCCCTGGAACCTGCCGGGCGCCGATGGCAAGCCCATAGGCATGAGCTTCGAGCTGGTGCGCGAGCTGCTGCCCTCTGCCATCACCATCGCCATCCTGGGCGCGCTGGAATCCTTGCTGTGCGCCGTGGTGGCCGACGGCATGTCGGGCAAGAAGCACAACCCTAACGATGAGCTGATCGGCCAGGGGCTGGGTAATATGTTGGTGCCTCTGTTTGGCGGGATTCCAGCGACGGCGGCTATCGCCCGCACCGCGGCCAACGTCAAGGCTGGGGGGAGCATGCCGCTGGCCTCAGTGGTCCATGGTTTGTTTATTCTGGCGGGGATCCTCCTGCTGGCGCCGCTGCTGTCATACATTCCTATGGCGTCCATGGCGGCGCTGCTGCTGGTGGTGGCCTGGAACATGAGCGAGGCCAAACACTTCGCCCGCACCTTAAAGGTGGCGCCGAGGGATGATGTGTTGATCTTGCTGCTCTGCTTCGCCCTTACCGTGCTATTCGACATGACGATTGCCGTGGCGGTGGGCATGGGGCTGGCGGCTATGTTGTTTATTCGCCGCAGCATCAGCCTGACCGATGCCAGGGCGGTGGAGACCAACCATCAGGCCTACCAGGTGCCTGAGAGTGTGGTGGTGTACGACATCAACGGGCCGCTGTTTTTCGGCTCTGCTCACAAGGCGCTCAAGACGATCGCCCTGGTGCGTCCCGACGTGCGGGTGGTGATTCTGGATATGTCCGAGGTGACTCTGCTGGACATGAGCGCCATCGTCGCCATGGAGTCTATCGCCCAAGATCTGTCGGGCAAGCAGGTGGCGCTGATCATCAACAACCTGCAGCCGCGCATGTTGCTCAAGCTCAGGCGGGCGGGGATCCGCAAGCGCCGTGGTCAGGTGGAGTATGCTCGCACCATGGACGACAGCTTCGCCCTGGCCCAGCGGATGACGGCGCAGGCATAAAGCGATTAGGGCACTTGGGGTCGCTGCATGTCGAAGCGCAGCGCCTCAGAGATGCCATAGTAGGCCGAGGGGCCACCGGCCCTGAGGATAGGCTCGGCCTTGGCGGTCTGATAGCTGCCATCTTCTATTAGGCTGGGGTCGATATGCACGGCGACCACTTCGCCCAGCACCAGCCAGGTCTCAATCTTCTCGCCGCTAGCCGATTGCAGCTGCAGCGACTGGGTCAGTCTGCACTCGAAGTTGACCGGGCTCTCGGCCACCCGCTCGACCCCCACAATGCTGCCCGGTACAGGCGTGAGCCCGGCAAAATCAAACTCGTCGCTGCCCGCTGGCAGGGCCGCCGAGGTGAGGTTCATCTTCTCGGCCAGCGGCCGGGTGGCCAGATTCCAGACAAATTCGCCGGTAGCCAATATGTTGGCCAGGCTGTCCTTATAGCCGACGCTGGCGAAGCCTATGATGGGCGGATGGTAGTTGAAGCAGTTGAAGAAGCTGTAGGGCGCCAGATTTCTATGGCCCTCGGGGCTGCGCGAGGCGATCCAGCCGATCGGCCTCGGTCCGACGATGGCATTGAGCGGATCGTGCGCCAGCCCATGGCCCTTGCTTGGTTCATAGTAATAATGCGCCTGTGTGTCCATCTCATCACCCTCTGCCAAGACCGTCGTCGATTAGGTTAGTCGATTAGGTTATTTAACGCCGCTTCAGCTCGAAAAACAACTCTCTGGTCTTGGGTTGAGTTTTTGATTAGTCTAAAAAATTCCCTACCTAACAGTGAGAGCTCGAATGCTTGCCAATAAGAATAATAATTTAAGCCTCTTTGCGATTGTTATCTCGCTCGTCTGCCTACTGGCACCTCAGCTTGGTCGGGCGGCCGCTACCGACGAGATACTGCCGCTGCGCGAGCGTGCGGCGATGATCGACAGCCTGACTCAGAAGCGTGTGCAGCAACTGCTGCCCGACTTGATGCGCGAAACCAATATCGATATGTGGCTGCTGATCAGCCGTGAATATAACGAAGATCCCGTGCTGCAAACCCTGCTCCCTGCCACCTGGTTGTCGGCGCGGCGCACCACCATACTGGTATTTGCCCGCGATAAAGCGGGCGAGGTGAACGCCTATGCCATCGCGCCTTATAGCGTGGGGAATCTGTTTACCAAGGCCTGGGATAAGGAGGCGCATCCCAGTCAGTGGCAGGCGCTGAACGCCTTAGTGGAGCGTTATCAACCCAAGCGTATCGGGGTGAACCGCTCCGGTAGCTGGGCCCACGCCGACGGCCTGGTAGCGGGAGACGAGCAGCGGCTCTTGAGTCATCTGCCCGAGCGTTATCAACAGGCGCTGGTGTCTGCCGAGCCACTTGCGGTGGGCTGGCTTGAGCGCCGCATCCCAGAGGAGGTTGAGCTCTACCCCAGCCTGGTCAAGATGGCCCATGAGATCATCGCCCAGGGTTTTTCCAATCGGGTGATTAAGGTGGGGCAGACGACCAGCGAGGATCTGGTGTGGTGGTTTAGGGAGCGGGTACGTGAGCTGAAGCTCGACACCTGGTTTCAACCCAGCGTCACCATTCAGAGGGCTAAGCAGCAAGACCTGTCTGGCGATAGCGTAATTCTGCCGGGTGATCTCCTGCATGTGGACTTTGGTATCACCTACCTGAGATTGAATACCGATACCCAGCAACTCGCCTATGTACTGCGCGATGGCGAGACCCAGGCGCCCGACTATCTGGTAAGGGCGTTTAACTCTGGCAACCAGCTGCAAGACCTACTCACGGCTCAGTTTGCCGTGGGCAGGACGGGCAATGAGGTGCTCAAGGCGGCGCGCGAACAGGCCATCGCTGCTGGGCTGAAACCCACCATCTATTCTCATCCCATCGGCTATCACGGTCATGGCGCTGGCACTAGTTTAGGGATGTGGGATGCCCAGCAAGGGATCGCGGGATCCGGGGATCACCCTCTGCATCTCAATACCGCCTATTCCATCGAGCTCAATAACGCCGTGTTTATCCCCGAATGGGAGCGCGAGATCCGTATCATGCTGGAGGAAGATGCCATGTTTGACGCCAGCGGCGTCTGGTATCTGGATGGCCGCCAAACGGTACTGATCTTAATCGAACCGGAATTAAGTATGAGAGGTAAGTGAGCGGACTAATACATTTGTTGTATTTTTGTTGGCAGTCGATTGGCCTGGCAGTAGCTTCTAGTTTCTTTTTTTTGAGGGAACAAAAATCGTGACTAACTACAAGATACAAAAACATTTTTCGCTTATTTTAGGGGTTGTTTTATTAGGCCTGACCACAGGTTGTGCCACCTCTTATAAGGTTGATCCTGAGCTGGTGAGCCAGTTTAAACCTGAGGCGACGCCGACTCAGGAGCAAACCTTCGTCTATGTGATCCGCGGTGCTAACTTTCAGGGGGGCGCCCGCGGTGCCTGGGTAGCGGCTAACAAAGATGTGGTTGCCGATCTCTCTAACGGCAGTCATACCCTGTTAAAGCTGGCAACCGGGCTTAACTCTGTGCATCTGGTGCAGGGGCTGGTGGGCTTCGGTTATAGCCGGGTAGATAATCGTCCCGGTGAGACGGTATACCTGACCATAGACTACAACACGGGCAAGATGAAGGAGGTCGAGCGTGACCTTGGTGTCTCCATGATCATGCAGACCAAGAAGGCCAAAGATATCGGCGCGCCGAGAAAGAACGATGCCTACGATAACCTGTTGGCCAATCCAGCCTTGCTGGGTTTTCCCGTGATGAAGACTGGTGTCGAGCCGATTAAACCCGATGAGCACTCGGCGGTGATCAACTTCTATCGCATGGAGACGCTGATCGGCGAGGTGCCGTTCGATGTCTGGTCTGAAACCGGTTATGTGGGCAGTACCAAGGCGGGCACCTATTTTCAGGTAAGAGTCACTCCGGGCAAGCACACCTTCGTATCACTCTCCGAGCGTTATTCTGTGCTCGAAGCTGAGGTCGAGGCTGGCAAGGAGTATGTGGTCGAGTACGATGTCGACATGGGATGGAACCAGGCCCATGTGCAGATCTTGCCGATCGATCCCGTCAAGTCGGCTAAGACCATCAGGAAGTGGCAGGAGAAAGCCAGGCTGATGGAGCTGGATGAGACTGTGGTGCAGCAGCCCGAGTTTGCCCAGCGTGTTCAGATGGCGAAGGAATACCTGACGCCAAAATTTAAGAGCATAGATGCTGGCGAGATGAGCACGCGTGCCTTGACTAAGCAGCACGCGCTCTAGTCTCTAGGCTCTAGGCTCTAGGCTCTAGGCTCTAGTCTCTAGGCTCTAGGCTCTAGTCTTTAGGGACTAGGCCTTGCCTCTCATAAGCGGATCACTCTTAGGTGGTTCGCTTTTTGTTTTTTAGCCACCGCGAATATAAGCCAGTGTGAGCCAGCCCTCAGTTTCATTTCATAAGATCTCCCACAATTAAGTTATTGGCGTGCGCCAATAACTCATCAACATTTAATCGATAAAGGGAATGGCCATGCCAAGACCCAAAAAATGTCGCCGCCTGCAGTGCCGTCCACCCTGCAGCCTGTTTAAGCCTAATGGGATCCCAAGCGTGGAGCTGGAGAAGATCCAGCTGGAGGCCGACGAATTTGAGGCCCTGGCGCTGGGAGATGTGCAGCGTCTCAGCCAGTTGGAGGCGGCCGCGTCCATGGGGATCTCCCGCCAGACCTTCGGCAATCTGCTGGCCAGTGCCCGCCACAAGGTGGCGACGGCGATCACTCAGGGGCAGGCCATAGTGCTGCCGATATCGAACCAATAAGGAATCATCATGATAATTGCTATGCCCATGAGCAGGGGCCGTCTGGCGGCGCATTTTACCAAGGCGCAGCGCATCGGCTTCTTCAACGAATATCACCAGCTGATCACCAGCTTCGATAACCCGGCCATAGGTGGCGGTGGTTGTCGCGCCAAGAGTGAGCTGCTCAGCCTGATCAAGGCGCAGAAGACAGACATAGTGATAGTGCAGCATATCGGCGAGCGCATGCTGGGTAAGTTGCTGGCGGCGGGGATAAGCGTCAGCCAGGGTGACAACACTGAGAGTATCGAAGTGCTGCTTAGCCAGACTCAGCTGCTGGAACGTCGTCTGCTGGACGCCTCACAGGGACGGGCTTCCCTCAATCACGCCAAGAAGGGCGGCTGCTGCGCCAGCGGGGGAGACTGTGGTTCGGCCGAGGGCGGATGTGGCTGCGGCGGTCATAAGCCTATGTCTGCGGTATCGAGTTTGCTACAAAAGCCTGAGTCAGCCCAGGGTGAACAGGCGTCTGTCTCCTATAGCGGCTTTCGACCCCTGAGTTAGGCCCATCAGTCCAGCAATTGATAGGGGCGAGCGATCGCCTCTCTCACCTCGGCCATGGCAAACACCTTCATGAAGCGAGCGAACGCCTGACCTTGAAAGTAGAGCTCGACGACGGGAAGGCTGAACACCCTGTGGGCGGCGGCAATATCGGCCTGCTGCTCACAGTCGATATAGCAGAGGCGCATCTTGGGAAATTCCTCGGCCAGCATCTGTAGCAGCCTGGGCTTGATACTCTGACAAACGCCACAGTGGGCGCCGCCAAAGAGCAGGAGCACGGCCTCATGGGTGGCTAAGTAGTCGTCCAAGGCGTCATTCGACTCTATGTTATCTGCAATTAACTGTGCCATCTGCATTACCCTTGTCTTTCATGCTCTCTTTCGCCTCGAATCTCTCGAGAGGCTTCGCAAGTGTTACGCCACTTATTGAGCATGCCTCTAAAGAGGTATTTAAATTCAATATCATAGCCTAATTTACCTACCTGGTTCACACTTCTTTTGTTCGGCTCGAATATCCGTTGTCCGCCATCTCTGCTCTGAGTAGACTGGCGGTAATAAAGCTATATTCAAGATGTTTGTTTAGTCCCTTATTCAGACTGAGGCGCAGCAGATGCTAAATATCGATGATCCTAGCGTGGTCGACAAGACACCGGCGATTTGGCGCCTGGGGTTTAGGCCCTTCTTCCTGGGTGGCGCCCTGCTGGCGACCCTGTATGTGCCCCTGTGGTTGATCACCTGGTATCTGCCTGAGTTGAGCCTGCTGAGATCTCAGTTCTGGGTCAAGGTGGTGCCGCTCTGGTGGCATCCTCACGAGTTACTCTTCGGTTTTGCCATGGCGATCGTCTCGGGCTTCCTGCTCACCTCGGTGCAGACCTGGACCAATCAGCCTAGCCTCAAGGGCTGGCCCCTAGCCTTGGTATTTGCCTGCTGGTTGCTGGCGCGGGTGCTGCTATTGTCGCCGTTTGAGCTGCCGGTGTGGCTGCCCGCGCTGTTTGACAGCCTCTTCTTGCTGCTGACGGCGGCCAAGCTCTGGTCTTGCATCTACCGGGTCAAGCAGTGGCGCAACATAGGCTTTCCCATCATGTTGCTGGTGGCCACGGGGATCAACCTGCTGAGTTACTACGCCCTGAGCCAGCGCGATTTCGTGCTGAGCCACCATATCTGGCAGGGGATGCTCTGGTGGCTGGGGCTGTTGATCACCATAGTGGGCGGCCGGGTGATCCCATTCTTTACCGCTGTGCGTATCAAACAGGCCAAACCCGAGCCGATTAAGGCGTTGGATCTCAGCCTGATTGCCTTGATGATCTTGTTGATTGCCCAGGGGATCACTAAATACCTCGCGCCCGGGGGCGAGCAAGCTTTGCTGGCGGTGACGGCGCTGGCACACCTGCTGCGCTGGAGTCGCTGGCAGCCCCACAAGACGCTCGGCGAGCCCATGCTCTGGTCCTTGCAGCTGGCCTATCTCTGTCTGCCCCTGACCCTGGCGGCGCTCGCCTGGAACATAGATGATGAAAATGCCTATCGCCATCTGCTGCATCTGTTTGCCATCGGCACCATGGCGGGGCTCTGCCTGTCGATGATCTCCCGGGTCTCCTTGGGCCATACCAGCCGTAACATCTATAAGGGCCCCAAGATGTCACTGGCCTTTATGGGCATCACGCTGGCGGCGCTGTGCCGGGCCGTGATGCCGCTGTGGTTTCCCGAGTATAGCGAGCTGTGGCTGTGGATAGCCGGCAGCTGCTGGAGCCTGGCCTTCGGTTGGTTTGTCTGGTGCTACGCGCCCATATTAACCCGGCCCAGAGTCGACGGACGTCCGGGTTAGCCCAGAGACAATCTATCCCAGACACAAGTAGTCATTTAAATGAGTGTGGAAGTGTAATGAAGAAACTAACTGCCATCGCATTGAGCCTGCTAGGCTGGTGCACCCTGAGTCAGGCGCTCGCCGCAGATATTAGCCCCGAGAAGATGAAGGCCAAATATCCTAATCAGTATGCCAGCTGGCAGGCGACTTCGACCCAGGCGGCGCGCAGCGACATGCTGGCCAGCTATCCCGCCGCCATTATTCTCTGGGCGGGCTCGGCCTACGCCAAGGAGTACCATAGCCCTCGGGGGCATCAGTTTGCGGTGGCCGACGTGACCCATACCCTGCGCACAGGTGTACCGCCGGGAGAGGGCAAGAAGGGGCTGTCGGCGAGCTGCTGGACCTGTAAGTCCCCCGACGTGCCAAGGCTTATCGATGAGCTGGGGGTCGAAGGCTTCTCGGCAAAGAACTTCACCGATCTCGGCACCGAAATGAACAGTGTGGTCTACTGCAGCGACTGTCATGAGCAGGGCAAGGCGGAGTTGACCCTGCCGCGTCCTCACGCCCGCGACGCCATGGCCAAGGTCCATCTGCCCTTCGACAAGCAGGATGAGGCGATGCAAGGGGCGCAGGTGTGTGGCCAGTGTCATGTGACCTACTACTTTCAGCCGGAGCGCAGCAACAAGGTTAACATTCCCTGGATCTTCGGCAGCAGCGCGGATCTTATCGAGAAATATTACGATACCCGCCGCTTCTACGAATGGATCCATCCCGTCTCTAAGACGCCCATCCTCAAGGCGCGTCATCCTGAGTTTGAGCATTGGAGCCGCAGCGAACACGCCAAGGTGGGTGTCACCTGCGTGACCTGCCACATGCCGGCGGCAACCGACGGTGAGGGCAAGGCCTACACCAACCATCAGGTGGGCAAGGCACTGCCAAACTATGACGTTGTGTGTCAGGGCTGCCATGAGAATAAACAGGCCTTGATGAAACAGCTCACCTCGGCCAAGTCCCAGATAGCCGAGAAGGCGAGACGTGTGGAGCAGCTGCTGGTCAAGGCTCACTATGAGGCGGGAGCCGCCTGGGATGCGGGCGCGAGCTGGGCAATTATGAACGATGCCATCATGGCGATCCGTCATGCACAGTGGCGCTGGGATTTCGCCATGTCATCCCACGGCAGCTATGCCCATAACCCCCAGGAGGCTAACGCCCTGCTGGACACGGCGATCCTTCAGGCCGAACATGCCCGCCGCGCGCTTAGCGAAATTCTCAGCATGTTGTCTGTTACCCAGGTGAACTACCCGGACATCTCCACCAAGGAGGCAGCGCAGCAGGCGGTGGGGATCGAGCTGGATAAGCTGACCGAGGCTAAGCAGGCCTTTATCAAGCAAGAGGTGGACAAACACTGGCCCGCGGTGAGCCGAACTGGTTACTAATCTACTGGCTTTCAAGTTTACGTAATTAAAAGCACCGGCCTGGATATTGGGCCGGCGTTTTTTTGTTGCTAGCGTTTGAGCAGCGGATATTGGTTGTCGAAGGCCTGGCATTTCTCTTTAAGAAACTCGATGCAGGTGCGGACCTTGTGGTTTGGGTATTCCGTTTGCAGATAGGTGAGCTGCAGAGGGATGGGGTCGGCCAGATAGTCGGTCAGCAGCAGCTCGAGTCTGCCCTCTGTGACCTCCTGGGCCACATCGAACCAGCTCTTATAGGCGATCCCTTCTCCCGCCAAGGCCCACTCCTTAATCACGGCACCGTCGTTGCAACTCTTGCTGCCCGTCAGCTCGACCTCTAGGGGCTGTTGTTTGTCGGCAAAACGCCATTTGTGCCATGGGGTGTTACCGCGGTTGAGCAGTAAGACCTTATGTTGGCTAAGCTGCTGGGGATGGCTCGGGCGACCATGTCGCGCTAAGTAGCCTGGGGAGGCTACCGTCACTCTGTGCATGCGCGCCAGTTGCCGACGCATCAGGGAGGAGTCCTGCAGCTCACCGTATCTCAGCGCCAGGTGGACATTCTGAGCGATGAGATCGTCCAGCTGATCGCCGAAATAGAGCCTCAGGGTCAGCTCGGGGGCCTGGGCCGCTAGCTCATCCAGCCAGGCTCTTACCCGGTTGCGGCCAAGATCTGAGGGGAGGGCGATGCGCAGCTCGCCCCTGAGTTCGCCTCGCTTGTCGGCGAGGGCGTCGCTGGCACCTTGCAGCAGGCTGAGGGCCTGACGCCCGGTGTCGATGAAGGCCTGGCCCTCCTCGGTGAGCTGCATGTTGCGGGTCGAGCGGGCGAACAGCTGACAGTTGAGCTTATGTTCCAGACGTTGCAGGGCGGCGCTGGCGGAGGCAGGTGTCATGCCCAATTCGCGGGCGGCGGCCGATACGCTGTGCAGATCGGCGATGCGGATCGCCAGTTGCAGATCTTTGAGATGATACATATCAAAAATTTTTTGAAAATGATTTCAATACTAGCCTAATTATCAAATTATGTAACTGGTAATAGACTCTGTTTCATCGAACAACTTGAACTGCATCTGCCGCGACCTGTCGGCATAAGGAAACCCGATGAAACTCTTTAACTCCTACCAGATGGGCCAGCATACTTTGGCCAACCGTATCGTGATGGCGCCCATGACACGCTCACGCACCAGCCAGCCGGGCAACTTGCCCAACCAGATGATGGCCACCTACTACGCCCAGCGCGCCTCGGCGGGGCTGATAGTGACCGAGGCGACCCAGATCTCAGGCGATAGCCAGGGATATTCCTTCACTCCTGGCATCTATACCCAGGCGCAGATCGACGGCTGGCGTCAGGTGACAGATGCGGTGCACAGTGCGGGCGGTAAGAGCTTCAATCAGCTCTGGCATGTGGGCCGGGTGTCTCATCCTGTTTTTCAGGGTGGCGAGGCGCCCATGGCACCCTCGGCCATTAAGCCGGAGGGAACCCAGGTCTGGGTGGTCGATGAAGCGCACCCCGAGGGGCAGATGGTCGATTGTCCGACGCCCAGAGAGATGACCCAGGCGGATATCGACCGTGTGGTCAAGGACTTTGCCGATGCGGCGAGCAATGCGGTGACCGCCGGCTTCGATGGGGTGGAGATCCACGGCGGTAATGGTTACCTCATCGATCAGTTCCTGCGTACCAACTCTAACAAGCGCCGGGATGCCTACGGCGGCAGCGGTGAGAAACGTATTCGCTTCCTGCTTGAGGCGGTGGCGGCTGTGAGCGAAAGAATAGGCGCCGGTCGGGTCGGCGTGCGTCTCGCTCCCTTCGTGACCTTTAAGGATATGAACTGCCCGGAGATCGTCGATACCATCTTGCTGGCAGCCGGCTCGCTGTCAAAGATGGGGGTCGCCTATATTCATCTGTCAGAGGCGGATTGGGATGATGCGCCGCAGATCCCCGAGTCTTTCAGGGTGCAGCTGCGCCACCTGTTCGACGCCACTATTATCGTTGCCGGACGCTACGATCTTGCCAGAGCCAGCGAAGTGCTAAGCAAGGGCTATGCGGATCTGGTGGCCTTCGGTCGTCCCTTTATCGCCAACCCGGACCTGCCCCACAGATTGCAGCAGCAGTTGCCGCTGGCAAGCTTCGACAAGGGGCCGCTGTTTGGCGGTGGCGAGGCGGGATATACGGACTATCCCGCTGCGAGTTAGGCATAATAAAAATCTGATGGGAGGTATTCCCTTAGCCCCAAGGATTAGTACAAGGGCTAGGGGATTAATCGACTCAGTGCCTGAGATCAGAGATCAGGTGCCACTGCCGGCGGCCCATCTCCAATATCACCCCAACGGCGAGTCCGGCGGCGGTATTGATAGTCAGGCAGACGGCGGCGGTGGATAAGATCACAAAGATGCAGAAGGGTTTGCCATCGAGGAAGCGTTTCGACCAGGCCAGTTGCAGGCCGGCGATCGCCAGCAGACTTCCCAGGATCGCAAGAGGGATCAGGGACAGCACCTGGGCTATGGTATCGCCCCAGCACAGGGCGACCAGCAGGCAGCAGATACCGAACAGGGCCGGGGCGCGCCAGCTGCGGGCACCAAAGTGATATTGCACCGCCAGGCCGCCCGCGCCATGGCACATGGGTGTTGCGCCAAGTGGTGCCAGCAACAGGTTTGCCCAGCCCGAGCTGGTGGCCAGGCGCCGCGGCGCGAAACGTTTGTCATCGATTAGCCTATCTTGGGGAAACTTCTCTCCGGCCATGGCCGAAGTGGCAATCACCGCATTGGTGAGTGTGAGTGCCAGTTGCGGTAGCACTAACAGCAGGGCGGCAGATTGCCACTCGTCGATATTGGGCCAGCCCAGTTGCCAGTCAGTGGTGGCCGACAGGGTGAAGCTGGGGGCCGAGCCCTGGTTTGCCTGCCACAGCACGCCTAGCACCAATACCAGGGGCATGGCCAGGTAGGGAAGCGGCATGAAACGGCTCATAAACAGGGCGCTGAAGGCCAGTATGCCGATGAGCCAGGTGCCGCTCATCATCTGCCCGCCCATCCAGATGAGTTGCAGGCCGATAGCCAGTTGTATACCTATGCTCACGGCGGGGGATAGCTGTTTGGCCATCCAGCCGATGGCGCCGCTATAGGCCAGCAGCAAGAGTATGAGTCCCATCAGGATACCGCTGGCCTGCAGCATGCCGGGCGTGAGTCCCTGGGCGATCACCAGAGCCGCGATCACCTTCATCGGCTGCACAGGAATGGGCCGACGATAGAAGTAGGCGGTAAAGAGGGCGAACAGGCCGAAGCCGAGAAAGATCCCCTGAGGGGAGAAATGGTTGATGGCGATCAGGCCGAGCACCAGTGGCAGAAAGGTGCCGAGATCGGCGAAGGCACCGCTGAATTCTCCTATGTGTTTGTTTAGCTGGTTAACGTCTTGGGTGTTACATCTCATATTACTTGCCGTGGGAAATCATCACTCATTTCATGGCAAATTTAATGCCATGTTTTTTGTAGGCTTTTATCGGTAAAACCGAGGCAAAATGGGCCATTTGGCTAAAGCGGGTGAGACAAGTTGTCACACTCTTGGTCGACATTGGGTCAAGAGATCTCAACATTAATTATTGCTAATCATTCAAAAAGTGTGCGATTGCTGCGGATTTCTGGTCGGATGTGTGTGTTAGTGTTTCGCTTCTGTCAAATGAAAAAGGGGTCAAGTGATGGAAGAGAAGCAGTTAATCAAATTGGGGATTGTGCCTTTGCTGGTGGCTACGTCATTCTTGCTGTCGGCTTGTGCCAGCCAGAGAGACATCATGATAGACCAAGGATATCCGGTCGCCTATGCCGATGGTTACGACGATGGATGCCATAGTGGCAATAAGGCGGGCGGCAGCCTGTTCGATCAGTTCAAGAAGGATGTCGCCAAGTTCGACGCCGATAAGCAGTATGCTCAGGGATGGTCCGACGGCTTCAAGCAATGCGAGTCTGAGCAGGAAGCGATTCAGCGCCAGGTGAGGCTGAATCTGGAGCAGCAGAAACTCGACGAGCAGAAGAAACATAACGCCTGGGAAGAGAAGAAGGCGATGGAGCGCGAGGCGCTAAAGGGGGTAGACACCAGCGGCCTGAAGAGCCTGTCTCAATCTTAGCGACTAAGCTTAGGTTAAATGCAAAGGCCCGCGAGCGGGCCTTTCTTATGCCTTAAAACTGGTTGTGCATATCATTTAAGGCGTTGTGTAGCAGGTCGTCGTGATGGGCACTGGCATGCTGATCGTCTCTGGGATCGTCGATATCCACAAGCGATGGATGAGGCTTCTCTTTCTCATGCTCCTCCAGCAGCGGGTTGTCGAACTGATCCGCCTGAGTCAGGGTGAGATCGTCTGCGTCGAAGTGCTCCGTGGCCATCAGCGGCGTCTCCAGATCTGGCTGAGGCTTAGTGTGACTCTCGACTTGAGCCAAATCATGCTGACTAAGCCCCACCATCTGCAGATAGTGGTCCACGGGGGCGAGCGCCGCAGCCGCCAGTGGGCGGCCGTCTGCCTCTGTATGAGAGGGTTCGGTGCCACGTGCCGCCAACTCATGGGGCTGGCTATGCACTGGCTTGTCATCCAGGTCTGCAGCATGCTTATCCTCTTCCTTACCTTCGTCCATCGGGATGACAATTACTTGGGCATCATCGATCGCATCTTGGTCGCCATCCCATTGGGGAGTATCGTGCAGCTCAGGCGGCGGTGGCGGCGGGGCAGGGCTAGTGGTGACAGGGGTGACCGTCATATCTACCAACTGGGTCGATAGTTGGTTGTGACCACTGTGGCCGTGAACATAGGTGATATCCAAATTTACTTCCACATCCACATTGGAGGAGTGGCTGTCGTGATAGAGGATATGAAAGATATCGTGATGGGTTTCCGAGGTGGTTTCCCCCGCCCAGTGGGTGCCGCCGGCAGCCTTATCGCCAGGTGTCGGTGCCTGGTTATAGACATAATCCACATGGCCGGTATCTGGATCTATGGTGAGTGTGCCGTACTGACCCCTGAGGCTCAGGGTGGGGTGACCATGACCGTCATCGATTGCCCAGGCGCCCTTGGTGGGAGCATTGGGGGTAAGCTGTTGCAGTAGCGGCGGCGCAATGAGATCGCCCGAGATGTGGGAGCCTATGGCGCCAGTCCCCGTCGGTGTAGGCGGCGTGAGAAAACTCATGCTGGGGATCGGGTTGGCGTGGTCGACCACATACAGGGGGCTGCTCATCTGGGCGTGGTTACCCGCCAGATCGCTGACCATGGCCTTGATCTCCAGGCTGCCGCCCGGCAAGGCATCGACCTCGGCGGCGCTCAGCTGAGTGCTCCAGCAACCGTTATGCACGTTGGCATGGTATTGCTGCCCACCGATGGAGACGGTCACCCTCTGCCCCTCTTCGACATTAGTGACCGTGCCGCTGATGGTGAGAGCTTGATGCTGCTCGCCGGCTTGTAGCATGTTGTCGCCGGCGATGGGGTTCATGTCTATGCTGGCCTGGGTATCGACCCGGTATTGATGGCTCTCCGTGGCGCTTCCCTGGTTGCCGGCAAGATCTGTGGTGATCAGTGAGGCATTGATCTCATGGGCGCCGGCCAGTGCACTACCGGGCACCTGCACGCTGAAATGCCCCTGGCTGTCCACCTGTCCCTGATAGGTCTGTTGCCCTATGGCCAGGGTGATTGGCGTACCGGCGGGCACCTCGCTGTTGACGCTGCCCGTGACCGCTATGCTTCTGCCCGCCTCGGCGGCATTGACCAGATTATCTGGCGTGATGGCGTCGAGTCGTATCTGGGGGAGCGGCGCCTGATTATCCAGCTCAAAGTCGAGTTGGGTGTGGGGCGATGCGTGGCCGAAGGCGTCGGTCTGACGCACCCACAGTTGGTTGTGGCCCTGCACCGGCGTAAATTGCGACTGCCAATGCTGACCGCCGTCGATCGAATATTCCACCCGCATGCCGGCGAGCTGGCCACCTATGGTCAGGCTGGCGTCTGTGGTGATGCCATCACTGCTGGACTGGCCGGTATCATGGGTCAGCGCCAAGGTGAGGGGCGGTATATTGGTGTTGAGGCTGAGCGGTAAGCCGTTAAATTGGCTGCTGCTGGCCGAGGCCTGATTGCCCGCTACGTCTTGCCCGCGCACGCTGATGGTGAGCTCGCCATCGGGCAGCGATGAGAGGTCGATATGCTCGAAATTAATATACTGATGATCGGGATGACTCACGCTGCCACCAATGGCATCGTGGTGTTGAGGGTCGATCACCAGGGGCTGACCGCCGCCACTGCTGCTGATCACCAGCTGAGTCAGCTCGCTATCCTTGGGCAGGTAGACCTGCACCACCAACTCGCCATGGCCATTCAGTGAGGCGCTATGTACGGCTATGTCTGTCTGGGTGTCGAGTGTGAGCGCGAGCGGTGTGGCCTGCACAGTTTGTTGACTGCCGGGGGCCTGGGCAGTGGCAGTGAGCTGGTGCACGCCTTCGCTAAGGCCGCTGAGTGCAACGCTGTAGTGTCCCTGAGCATCACTTAACACACTGGTGAGCTTGTTGCCTTGCTCATATAGGGTGACCAAGGAGAAGGGAATGTCGGTCTGCCCCTCGACCACAGGGTGGGTGTCATGGGTGATCCCGTCGCTGTCGGAGACTCCGGTATCGCTGCTATGACTCAGTACTAGGGTGATGGCGTTGCCTATGGTCTGTGTTGGTGTCTGCTGGGGTTTAGTGTCCACCAGCTGTGATGGGCTGGTGACTGTGGCATGCAATTGGGGTTGCAGGCCTGTGCCGGTTGGCATGGTGAGGCTAACCCTTGCATCGAAGCTGATAAATTTGGTCTCGCTGCCGCCATGGTTGTCACTGACCTGCACCTCGAAGGTGTCTGTGCCTTGGTACTGACCGCTGGCCTTGTCATAATGCATGCCGGCGACGCTCTGATTGAGGCGGTAGCTGTAGGCGCCTGTGTCCGGGTCGACAACCAGGGTACCAAATTGTCCCGTTTGCTGGGCAACCGAGAAGCTGTGGCTGTCTTGGCTGTCGGGGTCTTGTACCGTGAGATGCCCAGTGGTGCTGGAGAGCTGCACCACACCTAGCTTGGGAGCATCGTTGGTGCCGGTTATCTTGATGACGATATCCTGCGCCGTGCCGTCTAAGGTATAGACTCTGTGGGTAACCAAGACCTCCTGATGTTCGCTCAGCTGTTGTAGCCTGGCGTTGTCGACGTCGTAGGTCCAGCTGCCGTCGGCGCCGATATGCAGACTGCCGCCGAAGGGATCGTCCACTTGTGTCGCCGTGCCTGCTTGGAAGGCCGCCTGTCCCGCGTCGGGATCCTGCACATTGAGCTGGCCCGAGATGGCTATCTGGTTGTGGGCGTCCTGATGTTGATCTTCGACAAGCTCGCCCTGGGTATCCCCCGAGACCTGGGCCTGGTCACTCACCGCCGCCAGTGTGGTGCTGGCGCCTGTGTGAGTCACTCCGCCGTGAGCATCTTTGACGTCATAGGTAAAGTGTACCGCGCCGTTGTAGTCCTTCTCAGGGGTGAAGGTGAAGCTGCCGTCGGGGTTGGTGGTGATAGTTCCATGATCGGCCTGGAGATTGGCGACCGTGAGTTGGCCGGCGTCGTTGTCGTCGACATCCTTGGCGTGGGCCAGCAGCTGCGCCGGGGTGAGCCGCATCTGGGTATCTTCCTGGCCGTCGCCGAGACGGACGGCAGAGCTGATCACCGGCTTATCGTTGGTGCCATGCACAGTCACGCTGATGGTTTGGCTGGCACTGCCGTCGATGGAGGTGACGGTAAAGGTCTTATTGAATGACTCATTAGAACCTAAGTGCTGCACATTAGCGTTGTCGATAGTGTATGACCAGCGTCCGGAAGCATTGATTTGGAAATGCCCCCCTTCAGGTGTGTTGATGCTTTGTGGGATAAAGCCCGCCTGGTCATGGTCTGGATCGATCACAGTGAGGTTGCCGCCACTCCAGATCTGATTCGGCGTATTGCCTGGACTGAGATGATCTTCATAGGCATGGTTATTCAGACTCGAATACTTACCGACTTCGATGCGCGCCTGGTTATCTTCGCCGATGATCTTGACCATGATGGTGAGGCGCTGGCCGTCACTGGTTTTTATCTCATAGGGAATTTCCATCGACTCGCCGCTATGCAGACTGCCGACAAGATCATCTGCATGGTGATTTAAGGCCGCATCTAAATCGAATTCATATTTACCACCAGGCCAGATGGTAAGGTGGCCTGGTTCCATGCCTTGACCTATGTATTTCCCACTAAACATAAAGTCTGTTTGGTCGCCGCTGTCGGGGTCGAACAGCTGTAGATGGCCCCGGTAGGTGACCTTCTGGCTATCGATCGCTTGTGTCTCCGTCATCTGGATCACGTTAGAAACCAGGGATGCCTTATCATCTGTGCCTTGTATGATCAGTTTGGCCGTCTGCTCTGTGCTGCCGCCGTGGCCATCCTCGACCCGATAGGAGAGGGTGATCGCCTGGTTTTGTCCCTTGGCAAGGTGCTCGAAGGCGGGATCTGTGGCATCGACCACTAGGCTGTGGCCATCCGGCGCCAGTGTTACGCCCGCCGGGAGTTGGCTCGAGGTTGGCTGGCCATCGACGCTGATGCTGAGGTGGCTGATGGATAAGCTATCGCCTTCCTTGTCGGTGGCTCCTTGAAGCAGATCTATCGCGCGTAGTTGGGGTTCGCCTTCCGTTATATGCTCTTCGAACGGCGACACATCCGGCGCGTCATTGACCGCCGCCAGTGTGGTGCTGGCGCCTGTGTGAGTCACTCCGCCGTGAGCATCTTTGACGTCATAGGTAAAGTGTACCGCGCCGTTGTAGTCTTTCTCCGGCGTGAAGCTGAAGCTGCCGTCGGGGTTCGCGGCAATCGAACCGTGGTCTGCACGCAGATTTTCGATCGTGAGTCGACCTAGGTCATTGGCATCGACATCGACGGTATTTTGTAGCAATTGGCTCTGGGTTAATACCTGCGTCGTATCTTCTCGCCCCGAATGTAATAACACTTCCGAGGAGCAGTAAGGGCGATCATTGTCACCATGAATCGTGATGACAATATCATGGGATGTACCGTCTTTGGCGTAGACTGTGATGGTATCGGTGAAACTCTGCCCTTCGCCAAGCTGATCTATCTTACGGCCTACTGTATCGGCACCTGCTGAGACGTAATAGGACCAGCTGCCATCTTGCTGCATAATAACTTGACCGTATTGGCCTGTGTAGGGCTTGCCCTGTTGGGTATTGAATGAGGCCTCATTGTTATCGGCATCTATGATAGTGAGTTTGCCGTCGATGTGAATGGTATCGTTCCATAGCTTAGCGATATTGCCATGACTGTGATCGGGTGAGCGGTCGGTGTAGTCGTTGCCATTGTCTTGGTAGCTATGATTTTCATGCACGTCGGCGGTATCTACGCCGCCAATTATGGCTTTATCATCGGTTCCCTGAATAGTGATAGTTACCGGAGTTTCGGTGCCATCGACACTGTGAACAAGCAGCGTTTCGGTGAGTGACTCGCCTGATTTGAGCCCCTGAATGGCAGTTTGAGAATTATCGGTGCTGTAGGTCCAGTGACCGAGATCGTTGATGGTAAGGGTGCCGTATTGGCCCTGTAGGCTGGTGGCGATGAACTGGTTTTGGCCGCTGTCGGCATCGGTCACCGTCAGCGCACCGTCCACTCTCAGTTGCCCTTGATAGAGGTCTCTGTCTTCGGTCACTGTGCCCGTTGACGTGCCAACAATGATCGCCTTGTCGTCAGTACCATTTATGCTGACTGTGACTTTATGTTCGCTGCCGTCGATGCTATGAACAAACAGGGTCTCGGTGAGTGACTCGCCGGACTTGAGCCCCTGTATCGCAGTTTGTGAGTTATCTGCAGTGTAAGTCCAGTGGCCGAGATCGTTGATGGTCAGTGTGCCGTATTGGCCCTGCAAACTGGTGGCAACAAATTGGTTTTGACCACTATCGGCATCGGTCACCGTCAGCGCGCCATCGACCCTGAGCTGACCCTGATAGAGGTCTCTGTCTTCGGTAACCGCCCCCGTTGAAGCGCCGCCAATCACCGCCTTATCGTCCGTGCCATTTATGCTGACTGTGACCTTCTGCTCTGTGCCATCAATGCTGTGAACAAACAGAGTCTCTGTGAGTGACTCGCTGGACTTTAGCTCCTGAATCGCGGCTTGGGCGTTGTCGGCTGTGTAAGTCCAGTGGCCGAGATCGTTAATAGTCAGGGTGCCGTACTGACCTTGGAGGCTAGTGGCAATGAACTGGTTTTGGCCGCTATCAGCGTCGGTGACCGTCAGCGCACCGTCCACCCTTAGCTGTCCCTGGTAGAGGTCTCTATCTTCAGTCACGCTGGCTGTTGCGGTACCGCCAATCACCGCCCTGTCGTCCGTGCCATTGATGGTAACTGTGACTTTCTGTTCTGTGCCATCGACGCTGTGAACAAACAGGGTTTCTGTGAGGGACTCACCAGACTTGAGCCCTTGTATCGCGGGCTGGGAGTTGTCGGCTGTGTAACTCCAGTGGCCGAGATCGTTGATGGTCAGGGTGCCGTATTGGCCTTGCAGGCTGGTGGCGATGAACTGGTTTTGCCCGCTGTCGGCATCGGTGACCGTCAGCGCACCATCGACCCTGAGTTGTCCCTGGTAGAGATCTTTGTCCTCAGTTACAGTTCCCGTGGCCGTGCCGCCAATCACAGCCCTGTCGTCTGTTCCATTGATGGTTACCGTGACTTTCTGCTCTGTGCCATCGATGCTGTGAACAAGCAGGGTCTCGGTGAGTGATTCGCCGGACTTGAGTCCCTGAATGGAGGCTTGGGAGTTATCGGCCGTGTAGGTCCAGTGGCCGAGGTCGTTAATAGTCAGAGTGCCGTATTGGCCTTGCAGGCTGGTGGCGACAAATTGCGCCTCACCATGATCGGCATCGGTTACCGTCAGTGCACCATCGACTCTCAGTTGTCCTTGATAGAGGTCTCTGTCCTCGGTCACGCTGGCTGATGCCGCGCCGCCAATCACAGCCTTATCGTCCGTGCCATTGATGGTGACAGTCACCTTCTGCTCGCTGCCGTCAATGCTGTGAACAAACAGGGTCTCAGTCAGCGACTCAACAGATTTGAGCCCTTGTATTGCGGCCTGTGAGTTGTCGGCTGTGTAAGTCCAGTGGCCGAGATCGTTAATAGTCAGAGTGCCGTATTGCCCCCGCAGGCTGGTGGCGATGAACTGGTTTTGGCCGCTGTCGGCATCGCTCACTGTGAGCGCGCCATCGATCCTGAGCAGCCCCTGATAGAGGTCTCTATCTTCGGTAACCGCCCCGGTTGAAGGGCCGCCAATCACAGCTTTATCGTCGGTACCATTAATGGTGACGGTCACCTTCTGCTCTGTGCCATCGATGCTGTGAACAAACAGGGTTTCTGTGAGCGACTCACCGGACTTTAGCCCCTGAATGGCGGCCTGGGAGTTGTCTGCTTTGTAGGTCCAGTGGCCGAGGTCGTTAATGGTGAGGGTGCCGTACTGACCTTGCAGGCTGGTGGCAATGAACTGGTTTTGGCCACTGTCGGCATCGGTCACCGTCAGCGCGCCGTCCACCCTCAGCTGTCCCTGGTAGAGGTCTCTGTCTTCGGTAACCGCCCCGGTTGAAGCGCCACCAATGACCGCCTTGTCGTCCGTGCCATTGATGGTGACGGTCACCTTCTGCTCGCTGCCGTCAACGCTGTGAACAAACAGGGTTTCAGTCAGCGACTCGCCGGATTTTAGTTCCTGAATAGCGGTTTGAGAATTGTCGGCCGTGTAGGTCCAGTGGCCGAGATCGTTAATAGTCAGAGTGCCGTACTGACCCTGAAGCGTGGTGGCAACAAATTGCGCCTCGCCATGATCGGCGTCGGTGACCGTCAGCGCGCCATCGACCCTAAGTTGGCCTTGGTAGAGGTCTCTGTCCTCATTAACAGTCCCCGTGGCTGTTCCGCCAATCACAGCCCTGTCGTCTGTGCCATTGATGGTTACCGTGACTTTCTGCTCAGTGCCATCGACGCTGTGAACAAGCAGGGTCTCGGTGAGTGACTCGCCGGACTTGAGTCCCTGAATGGCGGTTTGAGAGTTGTCGGCCGTATAGGTCCAGTGACCGAGATCGTTGATGCTGAGGGTGCCGTATTGGCCCTGTAGGCTGGTGGCGACAAATTGCGCCTCGCCATGATCGGCATCGGTGACCGTCAGCGCGCCATCGACTCTTAGTTGGCCTTGATAGAGATCTCTGTCCTCGGTCACGCTGGCTGATGCGGCGCCGCCAATCACAGCCTTATCGTCTGTGCCATTGATGGTGACGGTCACGTTCTGCTCGCTGCCGTCAATGCTGTGAACAAGCAGAGTCTCGGTAAGGGATTCGCCGGACTTGAGCCCCTGAATGGCGGCCTGTGAGTTGTCGGCTGTGTAAGTCCAGTGGCCGAGATCGTTAATAGTCAGAGTGCCGTATTGCCCCCGCAGGCTGGTGGCGATGAACTGGTTTTGGCCGCTGTCGGCATCGCTCACCGTGAGCGCGCCATCGATCCTGAGCAGCCCCTGATAGAGGTCTCTATCTTCGGTAACCGCCCCGGTTGAAGCGCCGCCAATCACAGCTTTATCGTCGGTGCCATTGATGGTGACCGTGACCTTCTGCTCACTGCCATCAATTGAGTGAACAAACAGGGTCTCGGTGAGGGACTCGCCGGATTTCAGCCCCTGAATGGCGGCCTGGGAGTTGTCTGCTTTGTAGGTCCAGTGGCCGAGGTCGTTAATGGTGAGGGTGCCGTATTGTCCCTGCAGGCTGGTGGCGACAAATTGCGCCTCACCATGATCAGCGTCGGTGACCGTGAGTGCGCCATCGACCCTTAGCTGCCCCTGATAGAGGTCTTTGTCTTCGGTAACCGACCCGGTTGAAGCGCCGCCAATCACAGCCCTGTCGTCTGTGCCATTAATGGTGACGGTGACCTTCTGCTCTGTACCATCGATTGAGTGTACATAAAGAGTTTCGGTGAGCGACTCGCCGGATTTGAGCCCCTGAATGGCGGTTTGAGCGTTGTCGGCCGTGTAGCTCCAGTGGCCATTTGAGTCAATCGACAAGGTACCAAATTGGCCTTGTAGTGAGGTTGCTTGGAACTGAGTTTGACCACTGTCCGCATCGGTGACCGTCAGCGTACCATCGACTCTCAGTTGTCCCTGGTAGAGGTCTTTGTCTTCGGTCACGGCTCCCTTGGCGGCGCCAATTACCGCCCTGTCGTCTGTGCCGTTTATGGTCACTGTCACCTTCTGCGCTGTGCCATCGACACTGTGAACAAACAGAGTCTCTGTGAGTGACTCACCAGACTTGAGCCCCTGAATGGCGGTTTGAGAGTTGTCGGCGGTGTAAGTCCAGTGGCCGAGATCGTTAATAGTCAGAGTGCCGTATTGCCCTTGGAGTGTGGTGGCAATGAAGTGAGCATCGCCGCCATCGGGATCGATAACCGTCAGTTGCCCCGATGTCTGTAGCTGCCCGGCCACTAGGTCTCTGTCTTCTGTCACCGAGCCGCTGGCCATGCCATGGATGATGGCTCGCTGATCTGCGCCGTGAACTGCTATTGTCACTATCTGGCTGACGGGTTGTCCCGAGCTGTCGGTTGCCGTGACTCTGAAGGTCTCAGTGGCCACCTGGCCCGCATGAAGGGCCAGGGTGTTGGGCGAGCTATTATCGAGCCGATACTGCCAGACACCTGTATCTGGGTCGATAACCAGTTCGCCATAGACGCCGGATGAGTGGGGCACGGCCCAATGAATGCTGTCACCCGTGTCCGGATCCGTAGCGATCAATTGCCCCGACACCCGATCAACCGAGCCCAATTCGTTGAGACTGGCGTGATGAACGCCGGAGATCACCGGCAGATCGTTACTGCCCTCGACGGAGACGCGTATGACGCTGCTGACTCTGTTGCCCAGATTGTCTGTGGCCGTAATGGTAAAGGTTTCATTGTGGTGCTCGCCTTCGAACAGGGCATTGGTCTTGGCATCGAAGTTGTTGAGATGATAGTGCCACTCACCCGTGCTTGGATTGAGCACGAGATCGCCATATTGTCCCTTGCTGGTCTCCACCGACCAGGTGACGGCGTCCTTAGTGTCGCCGCTGGCTGCGAGTTTGCCCGATACCGTATCGATAACACTATTTTCTTTAATCGTTTGAAAATCTTGTTGACTATCAATATGTAACGGATTTTCATGCGTGCCAGTGCCAGTGCCAGTGCCAGTGCCAGTGCCAGTGCCAGTGCCAGTGCCAGTGCCAGTGCCAGTGCCAGTGCCAGTGCCAGTGCCAGTGCCAGTGCCAGTGCCAGTGCCAGTGCCAGTGCCAGTGCCAGTGCCAGTGCCAGTGCCAGTGCCAGTGCCAGTGCCAGTGCCAGTGCCAGTGCCAGTGCCAGTGCCAGTGCCAGTGCCAGTGCCAGTGCCAGTGCCAGTGCCAGTGCCAGTGCCAGTGCCAGTGCCAGTGCCAGTGCCAGTGCCAGTGCCAGTGCCAGTGCCAGTGCCAGTGCCAGTGCCAGTGCCAGTGCCAGTGCCAGTGCCAGTGCCAGTGCCAGTGCCAGTGCCAGTGCCAGTGCCAGTGCCAGTGCCAGTGCCAGTGCCAGTGCCAGTGCCAGTGCCAGTGCCAGTGCCAGTGCCAGTGCCAGTGCCAGTGCCAGTGCCAGTGCCAGTGCCAGTGCCAGTGCCAGTGCCAGTGCCAGTGCCAGTGCCAGTGCCAGTGCCAGTGCCAGTGCCAGTGCCAGTGCCAGTGCCAGTGCCAGTGCCAGTGCCAGTGCCAGTGCCAGTGCCAGTGCCAGTGCCAGTGCCAGTGCCAGTGCCAGTGCCAGTGCCAGTGCCAGTGCCAGTGCCAGTGCCAGTGCCAGTGCCAGTGCCAGTGCCAGTGCCAGTGCCAGTGTGTGCCAGTGCCAGTGCCAGTGCCAGTGCCAGTGCCAGTGCCAGTGCCAGTGCCAGTGCCAGTGCCAGTGCCAGTGCCAGTGCCAGTGCCAGTGCCAGTGCCAGTGCCAGTGCCAGTGCCAGTGCCAGTGCCAGTGCCAGTGCCAGTGCCAGTGCCAGTGCCAGTGCCAGTGCCAGTGCCAGTGCCAGTGCCAGTGCCAGTGCCAGTGCCAGTGCCAGTGCCAGTGCCAGTGCCAGTGCCAGTGCCAGTGCCAGTGCCAGTGCCAGTGCCAGTGCCAGTGCCAGTGCCAGTGTCAGTGCCAGTGCCAGTGCCAGTGCCAGTACTCGTTCCTGTCAGCGAGACCTGAGGGTCGGTAGTGGGGCGGTCAGTTGTTGGGGGCTGAGTGCCTGTTTGCTGTGTGCTCGGCTGCTGTGTCGAGCCAGTGCTCGGCTGTGGTGGCTTGTGAGCAGGTGTCTCGCTGCTCGTCAGGGTCACCTGAAAGGCGGGCGGCGTGCCGCCTGAGGTGAGGGCGTGAGCAAGAGGCGTCAGGTTTGGGGTCTGGGCTGTGCCTTTTTCGAAGCCGCTAACCTCCTCTATGCCCGTGGTCTGCACTGCGCGGTGGGCCAACTTGTTTTGCACCTGCGCCGCATTTGCTTGTGCTTCTGGCGTTTGAGTTTCTTGTATCAGGGCTTCTTGTGGCTGAACCTCTTGAGACTGACTTTTATGTGACTGAGCCGCTGACGCTATCTTATCGTCTAATTCTGTTGAGCTTGGTGCTTGCTCTCCCTGAGCCATTGGGCCCTGATCTGCACTATTTGCCAGATCTGCGTCTAGTTGCTCTGACTTTGACTCTGGCTCTGCGCCTGCGCCGGCGGCCGTGTGCCAAGGCTTATCTGCCACCAGATCTTGATTGAAGCGGCTCGTCGTCTTGCCATCGCGATACTCTTCGGCCTTGAGCTTTTGGACCGCCTTATCCTGCGCCCTGGCGAGACGTTTCGCCTCGCGCTCACGTCGCTGAGCCTCTGTTAACTGCTCCGGCTCGCTCGCCGGCTGCGAATTGGTTTGCGGCTTCGCCTGATTAGTAGCCTGATTAGACTCGTCCTGAGGTGGCGTGTTGGGGCGCTTATCTTGGCTCATGGTGTTCTCCTAACGTTCACCAAAGGCTTCGGTCACATTGGTAAAGACGGGCTTCCACAGGTACTGGAAGACAGTCTTGTCGCCTGTCACTATGTCGGCTTCTCCCGTCATGCCGGGGATCAACGCCAGCTTGTCGGGTTGGTCACCGAAGTAGGGTTTGTCGATGGCGATCTGTACCTTGTAGAAGACGCCTCCTTTCTCGTCGGCGTCCGTGCTGGGGGAGATCTTCTTCACCAGCCCATCGATGGCGCCGTAGCGGCTGTAGTCGAAGGCATCTATCTTGATGCGGGCCTTCTGCCCTACGGTGACGAAGCCTATGTCTCTTGGGGACAGCTTGGCCTCCAGCAGCGCAGTGGGTGTGGTAGGGACGATTACCGCCACGGTACCACCTGGCTGGATCACGCTACCCGCCGAGTTGTTGGGGATAGATTGAATGATGCCATCTACAGGTGAGGTGACCCGGTTCTGCTGCACCAGGGAGTCAGAGGATTTGAGCCGGGCAACTATGCCCAGCAGTTCGGCCTGGGCGTCGGTGCGTTTCTCGCCCACCTCGTTGAAGAGGCTCGCCTGCTTCTGGGCCAGCTGTTTCTCTTGATTGTCTATGTTGCGTTGCAGCACGCTGCGACGCCCCTCCAGCACCTTGAGCTCACGGATATAGGCGTCGAGCTTCTGTTGTGACTCCAACATTCTAAGCTTAGAAACTGCCTGCTGCTCCTTAACTGAGTTCATCATCTTGAGGGTCTGTTCTACCGAGCGGATCTGATCCTTAAGCGGGGTGATCTCCTGCTCGACACTGGCCAGCTCAGCCTCAGACTTTGCCACGTCAGATTCGGACAGGGCGATGATCGCCTGCTTCTCCTGATTCATACGTGCCAGGGCGTTGATGTGCTGAGCCACCAGGGCGGGGAAGCCGAGCTGATAGGCATTAAAATCAGGCTCGCGCTCCTCGAGGAAGGCGGTGTATCTCTCTATCTTCAGCTCCAGGTTGGCCTGCTTGCTTTGTAGCTCCTCCTTCAACGCCTGGCTGTCGGTGGCGACAAAGTTAGCGATAAGGTCGCCCTTCTGGACCAGATCTCCCTCGGCGACGGCGATCGATGCCAGTGTGCCGCCAGTCTGGCTCTGGATCACCTGCCTGTGACCCAGAGGCACCACCTGGCCCTTGGCCTTGGCGATCTCCTCTATGTTGGTGAAGATAGACCAGATCAGCAGAATGAAGACGGCCGTGGCGATAAAGAAGGTGATGCGGCGAATGGCGCGCTTCTCGGCGGGCGCCTCGACGGCCTCGGTAAATTCGTGTTCAGGCCATGAACGCTGAGTGAGTTGGCTGTCATTCATTTTGTGAGGCCTCCATGCTGGGGGTTGAGTCCTGGTTGGTTGCACCTTGTGTCGTAAGGCCGTCTTGGTTAGGCAGAGGCCCTGCGTAGACCACTGTGCCCTTGTCGAGGATCACCACCTTGTCGGCCTGTTGAATCAGCGCCTGATCGTGAGTGGTGAATAGGATGGTGGTCTTGCCCTTGAGGCGCCTGAGGGTCTGGATAAAGGCCTGTCTGGCAAAGGGATTGCGATTGGCTATCGGCTCATCCATCACCAGCAGGGGAGAGCCTTTCAACAGGGCCCTTGCCAGGCTGATATAGCTGCTCTCCACCGCCGAGAACATGCTGGTGCCGCGGGAGAAGAGGTTGGCATCTATGTCTTGTTTCAGCGCCTGCAGCAGCGAGGCGCCGCCGGCATCCGTGAGGGCCTGCTTGAGCTCTTCGTCGCTGGCCTCTGGCTTGGCCAGGCGCAGGTTTTCCGCCAGGGTGCCGGGTAAGATCTCGCTGTTGGTAGGGCTGTAGGCGGCCCACTGACGGAAGATCTCAGGGTCGAACTGTTTCAGGTTTTTGCCGTTGACGGTGACGAAGCCGGCCTGGGGCTCGATAACTCCGATGGCGGTGAGCAGCAGCGAGGTCTTGCCGCTGCCGTTGGGGCCTATGATGGCCACCGTCTCGCCGGCTTCGATGTCGAGGGTGACTCCGGAGAGGGCGGGCTCGCTGTCGGCGCTGTATCTCAAGGTCACATGCTTAAAGGAGATCGCCGGTGTCTGGTTGAGATTTGGCGAGTCGAGCCTGAGTTCATTGAACTCTGTGGTGACGCCCATGAAACGGTCGAATTGATCGACGGCGCCCTTGAGCAGGGTAAACTTCTGCCGCGAGGCAAAGGCCAGCTGCGCCGGGCCTGTGATCCGCCAGATCAACATGACGCAGGCGATCAGGGCCCCCGGGGTAATGCTCTGGTTGAGCACCAGGAAGATGCCGGTAAACACTGTGGCTAGGGCGGTCAACAGCCCCATGGCATGGGCCACCGCCGCGTTGAGCCCCGCGCGTTTACTGTAGAGAAAGTTCTGCCGGCAATGTTCCCGGGCACGGCGCATAAATTGCTCGTACCAGGCGCCACTCTCGCCGGCGCTCTTAAGTGGTAGCAGGTGAGTCGAGAGCTCGTTCAGGCTGTTCTGATATTCGCCGCTGATGGTGGGCGCGGCGGCCTGGGTAAATTTGTCCAGCGCCTTCATCACCAGATAGAAGAGCAGCAACATGCATAGCGGCACCAGCACCAAAACACCACTCAACAGAGTGATGGCGACCAGAGCGATGAGGGTAAAGGGCAGATCGATGAGACCGGCGCCGCCAGGGCCGGCCACCAGGCTGCGTACCTTCTCGGCGTTGCGCATCCTGGCGATATGGCTGGAGAGGCCGACGCGAGAGAGCAGACTAAGGGGCATGCTCAGCAGGCGGTTGAAGGTGATGCCGGAAAGATCCCTGGCGAAGCGATTGCTGACATTGGCCAGTGCCTGTGCCCTAAGCAGCCGACTGGCGACAAAAATTCCCAAGGCAAGGGCCGCACCCAAGGCAATGCTGGGCAGGATCTGCGGCGCCTGGCCGCCGATGACTCTGTCGTACACCGCCATGGTAAAGAGGGGAATGGCGAGGCCACTCAGGCTGGATAGCAGACTCAGCCAGAAGATGGGGCGATACCAGGGCCTGAGCTTGGCGAGATGGGAGGCGAACACGCTGCTGCTTCGGCTCTGGGCTGGCAGGCTCTCCACCAGAAAAACATGGCCGGCGCCCGGCAGCTTGTCGAGTGTGAGCCATTGATTATCTTGGCTTAAGTATTGAAAACTGTGGTTGCTGCGCCGCGCCACCATAGGCTCGCCATCTTGAGGCAGCAAGATGAAGGGGTAGACGCTGTGGACCAGGAGGTTAGCATCCAGTGCCTGCACCTTGATGCCCACATGATGCTTCTTCAGCAGGATATAGGCTTCGAGATGGGTGAGCCTGTCGCGGAGATCGCTCCTGTCTATATTGCTGGCCTGCACGCTAAGGCCCAGCTGATGGAACAGGGCGATCAGCAGCGACTTGGGTAGATGTATCGGATCCAGGTGCTGACTCATGTGCGCGCTCCTCCTTTACCTTGGCCTTGAGCTTGACCGGCCAGCTCGCCGTGCTCGCCGAGTGCGATCTGCATGTCGCTCAGCGCCGCGACCTCATCGAAATAGGAGGCGATGACAACCGTCATCTGCCCGCGCCGCTCGGCTAACACCTGCAGCAGGCGGGCCTGGGAGTCGGCATCCAGTGAAACCATGGGCTCATCCAGCAGCAGGATGGAGGGGGACTGCGCCAGGGCCCGCACCAGGGCGATCAGCTTGATAGCCCCCTTGTTAAGCACCTGATTCTCATTGCTGCCTACCTGAGTCTGATAACCCGCCGACAGCTGCGCCAGGGTGGCCGATAGGCCGAGTTGGTCGGCGATCAGCATGGCGCTGGCCTCACGCTCGCGGCGAAATAGCGTCATGTTATCCAAGATGGAGCCGCTGAAGAGGCTGGCCCAGGGGGGAACATAGCAGATGGATTGACGGTACTCGAAGCCGTCGTGATCCTGCTGCGGCACACCCGCAATGGCAATCTGCCCGCTATCCAGCTGGTGATAGGCGCCTATGGTGCTCAGTAGCAGGCTGGCATGGGTCATGGGGTTGGAGGTAACGGTAGCTATGCTGCCTGCGGGTATGGTGAGGCTGATGTTGTCGAGCCGGGCGCTGGTCTTCTCGGCGCTGACGCTCTCGAAGTCGATGGGGCCTAGGGGCAGTTTTTGTTGATATCGGGTCTGACCGTTAAAGGTCTCCTGTGGCGTCGCGATCAAAGCATTGACCTGATCCATCGCCTCCTTGGCGCTGACATATTTGGCCCTCAGGCTGCCGATGGCGCTTAAGGGGGCGACGGCGCGCCCGGCCAGGATGGAGCAGGCCGCCAAGCCCCCCGTGGTCAGGTTACCGTTGAGCACCTCGAAACAACCTATCATCACCAGGCACAAGGTGGTGGCCTGGGCGGTGCCCTGGATCAGCTCCTGTAGTTTCGCCGACAACCAGTCGACCTCCTCCTGCTGGGCGAGGCGCTGATGATTGATCTTCTTATAGGCATAGGTCATGCGGGACTCGAGGGCCATCGCCTTGGTGGTAGTGAGGCCTGAGAGCACCAGCATCAAGAGGCGGGTGCGCTCATCCTGGCTCAGGCTTAGCTCCTTGGTGGCGAGAGAGAGTTTCTGCCCCAGCTGCCATACTCTCACGCCGGCGATCAGCCAGACGATCAGTGGGATAAACACCAGCGGCCCGCCAATGTAGGCCACCAGGGCGAGGAAGATGATCACGAAGGGGAAATCCATCATCGCCACGGCCGCCTGGCCGGAGTAGATGTCGCGCATGGCCGCTATGCTGTGGATGCCGTGGGAGATTTTGCCCGCGCCGAGATTCTCTATGTGGTGGTAATCGGCATTGATGAGACGCTTCACAACCCGGGTGATGGTATGCAGCTCATAGTTGGCTGCCGAGGCGCCCAGCAGCCAGCTACGGGCGTACCTGAGTATCAGCTCCAACAGGATGGCGATAGCGACTCCAATCACAAGAACCGTTGCCGTCCCGTGTGCCTCGTTGGGCAAGATACGATCGTAGATCTGTAACATGGTGAAAGGCAGGGCGAGTGAAAGCAGATTGATAAACACAGAGGTGAGGAGCAGTTCGTTGAACGACTGATTCTGTGCGAGCAAACGAAAGGTTTTAACCATCTATGCCGTCCCTTGGAATAATTGGTGATTAAACAAGAGTGTAGTTCAATGTTGCTAGGACTAAAGCTAGCAGCTAAGACAAGGGTTAGATATAAGACAAATTTCTATACTTTTGATTTAGCTGCAAAGCTTGCCTCGTCATTATTTTGAGCGGATTGGCTGCCTGGCGGATTGGTAGCCTGATGGGTGAGTGCGATGGGCAAAAAAAAGAGGCCTGGTAGACCAGACCTCTTTGCTGCAGGGAGATGACGAAAGGGGATTACAATTTACTTGGCGTGTTTAGCGCCTTTCTTGTTCTTCATTGGGTCGCCTTCGTAACCTAAGGCTTGCCAATCTAAACGTGTGCCCTTGTTGTGGCAGTCGTTACACTTGAGCGCCTGATCTTTTGGCGAAACCATGTGGTTGATGCGCCACCACATCTCGGTTTCGGCAAAGCCATGCTCACCACTGTACTTGATGCCTTGCTGGGCCAGTGCCTGGTTAGCCTCCATGCCAAGTTTGGCGGCCTTATCCCAGTCGAACTCTTTCCAGTAACCGCCCTTGCCATAGACCTTGGCGGTGACGAAGATGTTCTGCTTCTTGTCGTAGATCTGCTTGCCGCGATGCACCTTGAATGGGTAGATCTTGGCGGTCTTGTCTGTGATATCACCCAGTGGCGAAGTCAGCTTAGTGACCTTGGATGGATCCATCTTGTCACCCACCATGTAGGCATCTGCCTTGCCGTTGTACCAGGCGTATTCAGGCTTGACCATCTTGCCCCAGACGAAGCTGCCTTTCTTCTTCATGAAGGTGTGCTTGCCATACTCGTCCACGGTTTCCTCTTGATCGCTACCAGCGGTAGACCAGTCCCAGCTCATCTTGGTCGGTTCGTTACGGGCGAAGAAAGGAATATGGCAGGTCTGACAGGCGACGCTGGCCGTATGGGTGTTGAGGCGCTTGTTGGCATGTGGCGCGCTATCGTGGCAGTTTTCACAGCCGATATCGTTCTCACCGCCTGGCGATACGCCCATGGCATTACCAGTGATCTGGTGTTGCTGGGTGGTATGACAGGTCTGGCACTGGAAGTCATTGCCATCGCTGTCCATGTGTACGTCGGTGGCCTTGTCGGGATAGGCCATGGAGGAGTCGAGATCCCCATGCTTCACCGCGTCGCCGCCGCCACCGTAGAAGTGGCAAGAGCCACAGTTGTCACGTACCGGCATGCCGACATTTTGTGCCACACGTTCCAGGTTGACCTTAGCCAGGGCCTCGCCGGCACCGGCAGGGTCTTTGACATAGGTACCTGTGGTGTCGTGACACACCAGGCAGTCGACCTTGGTCATGTCGCTAAAGTCGAAGTTGTTGTCTTTCCAGCCATAGCCTGCGTGACAGCTGGTACATCTAGGCTCGTTACCGGCGATAGAAGTACAGAAGTTGTTGATGGCGTTCTTCTTACCCCGTTTTACCGTGCGTCCGGGCAGCTTCTGTTCTAGCTCCCAGGTCCAGTGAGACGACTTCATAAAGTCTTTGGCGTGATCTTCATGGCATTCGATGCACTGCTCGGTCACCTGAGAGCCCTGGGTAAAGGGTCCCTGAATGGCTTCCTTATGCGGGTTTTCGGCGATGGCATTGAGGCTGGCCAAGCCGAAGATCCCTGCAGCAAACATCGCCGTGAGAGAATGTGTGTGTTTCATTGTCTGTTCCCTACCCCCGGCCTAGGCCGGGGGAGATAGCTTAGTTAGAAGTTGACGACGAGTGAGGCATTGATGTCATAGGCGGTATCGACTACTGGCAACATGGAGAAGGCAGAGCCAGCGATCACATCATCCACTTTTTGTGGGGCGCCCACCGGAGTGCCACTGCCGGTATATTCGTAGTCGTAGTAGAGACCAGCGAGTTTGATAAACATTCTTGGGTTGATATCAAACATATAGTAGGCCTCGGCCACATGACCACGGGTAGCCAGCTTGCTGCCGATAGGATCGTCTTGTGCCTGAGTAAATGGGGTCCAGTACTTGGAACCATAGTTATACTCGAGGCCGAACTTGCCGTAAGGCGCTGGGATCTGAATACCCACATAGATACCGTAACCATCTTTGGTGTCGTTCTCATCGGCGGCGCTTGGCATCATGATGATCTCGCTGCCGTCGGCATTGAGCTGTGCTTCGAATACCGCATCGCTGAGCATGCCACCAAACATACCGGCATTACCGTTGCCTTCGGCGCGGGTCCAACCGAAAGAGGCGAAGGCCTTGAAGTCTTCATCGCTCTCGTAGGCGTAGCCGATGCCGCCCAGGTACATGTCGCCGATCACGCCGCTAGGCTGTACTCGGGTCTGGAAGTTGAAGTTGCTGAACTTCTGCATGTCCTGATACATGGTGGGGGCAAAGATTCCCGCTAGCTGTGTTGGGAAGGCCATGGTGCCCTTGAAGCCATCGTTGATATCTTTGGCGCCAAACAGGGTGAATTGCAGGAAGTGGTTACCGTCGTTGATGGCATCTATGTTAAAGCCGCCTAGGTGGGTGTCTTTGGTGACGATATCGCCAAACATCTCACCATTGCCCCACTGTGACTCGAAGCCCTGGCCGTAACAGAAGCGCACTACCTGACCTTCGATGCCGGTGATCTCACCCAGCTTGTAACCCAGAGTTAGACCATCGAAGTTGAAGTTAACTAGGTGACCCGATGGTGTACCGCCGCGTTTCTCGTTTTCACGATATTGGGTTGGTGGGCCATAGGTAGATGGACGACGACCGATAGAGAGGTAGGTGTTGCTGCCACCTATGTTCTTCCAGTCGAAGTAGGCGCGTTCTACCCTGAGCCAGTCGCCGCTGGTGTTACCACTGTTGGTGCCGTCCATGGTGAAGGAGCGCCATGAGTCGAAGACTTGAACACCTGTGGAGTCGCCCCAGTTTTTGTACATGCTGAGACGGCCGGCGAAGCTGACGTTATCCCATACCTTGGCCTTGAGGTTGAGTCGCAGACGCGTGGTATAGAAGATGTCGTTGTTGATATCTTGGGTGGTCTTGGGGGCCAGCACGTAAGGCATCACGCCTTGTAGCATGCCGCTCTGGAAGGCGGCGGCAAGATCCGGATTGGCCGCCATCATCTGTCCCAGGGGGGAGTTGGGATCGTTAGGCATACCAAAGGCACCAGACATGGCTTTAGCACCAAAATCGTTGAAGTCCACCTTGATTGCAGGGTTCCAGGTGACATTTTGGTAGTGCAATGAATGGGCCTTGGTACGGAAATCGCCAGTGATCTCTAATCGGTCGAGAGCGGTGTGGCGCTCGTTCTTATCGACGCGGCTGTTGATCTGATCGATCTCTTCGGTGAGATCGGCAAGTTGTTGTTTAAGTTCGGCTATTTTTTGCGCATCGCTATCGGCGGCATAGACTGAGCCTGACATAGCCAGAGCGTTAGCGATCAATATAGACAGTAGAGTACGCATGTGAATCTCTCCTTAGGCGCTCATCGGGAGCGGTGAATGAGCGCTTCGATTACGAAATCTGTGGTTAACCGCAAGTCTGTGGCTGATCTGAGTCGGCCGCGTGGTCGTATAAGAACTGCTGGATATCAAGGCGTTCTTTGTCGGAGAGCTTTTTAAATACGTCTGGTTGGGCGCTGTGCATGTCGCGCTTGAAGAAGCGATCCCACTGGCTCATGGTCTTGCTCATGGGCGTGAGTTCACCGGCGGCATCGCCCTTGCTGTGGCAGGCTTTGCACTCTTTTTTATAAAGATGTTTCCCTTTCTTAGGGTTACCACCGTCGACGGCGTAGACTTGTCCGCCTACGGTGAAGGCGAGGAGTAAGCATGTAGCTATTTTGGCAACGTTTTTCATCATCATTTTCCTTAACCGCTACTCTGAGCGATTTATTAACCTGAAACAAAATGCTTGTTTCTTGTTGGAAAATTTACCAAAAGGGGGTAGTTGTAAATTTGATGTTGATCACCTTCATGAAAAAAATCTAATTGATAAAAATATCATGGATAAAAATCTAATGAACAAGGTGTAATGCAATGAAATTTAATGATTTTTGTTTTTAAGGTTTTGCTATCTTGTGATCTTGCTCTCGGGGAGAAACTACCTAGTTAGATCACACTTTATTATTTCAGCTCTCTCTAAATAGGTATTTTTGCTTGTTTTTGTATTGCAAATGGGCCTGTTTTAACGGGCTGAGTGGCGAACCGAATCGGCAGGTTTCTCTGGCAATGGGAAGGGGCGGCGAAATGATTTAAAAAAAAGTGTCTGATCGAGCTGTTTTGAGAGCACTTTTTAGCCGTCTTAGTCTATCTTTAAAGACGACTCGGGTAGATTCCTGAGCGAGAACAAAAATAATGAACGGGGTGAATGAGATGAAATACCTTAGCTTGGTCATCGCAGTGTTATTGTCTGGTAGTGCCTCATTGGTATCTGCCGCCTCCCTCTACAACGAGGCCCGTAGTGATGCCATGGGCGGAACCGGGGTCGCGGCCTCTAACCGCGAAGGTGCCGCCTTTATCAATCCCGCCCTGTTAGCCATTCATGCCCCCAAGTATTCCGGCGGCGCGGTGATGTTGCCCGTGCTGGGCGCCGAGGCAGCCAATATCGATAACCTGACCGATAAGTTCGACGCCCTGCAGGCCTCCTATGACGGTCTGGAGGCGGCCATCAATGCCAGCGACGTCACTGGGATCACCAATTACCGCGACATGCTGGTCGCCGATCTCAAGTCCCTCGATGGTGAAAATGCCTATGGCAGCGTGGGGCTAGGTTTTTCCGTGGTTTTACCGACCAAGCGCATGCCTATGTCGATCTTTTACAAGACCTATATCGATGCGGTGAGCGTGGCGGTGATCGAGGACAGCGACATAGACGCCCTGACCAATCTTGACCCTAACAATCCGCCTGCGGTTACCGATCTGGATTCACAGGGGGCCGTGGTGGCCGGTGCCATCTCAGATCTTGGTGTGGCCCTTAGCTTCCCGCTGTCGATCGTCAATATGCCGGTCGCCGTGGGTATCTCGCCCAAGCTTCAGCGTATCGACACCTATAACTATGTGGTCAGCGCCAACAACTTTGACGCCGATGATTTCGACGACAACAAATACCGCAACGACGATACCGTGGCAAACCTGGATATCGGCGTGGCCATTCAGCCACTCGAACGCATGACCATAGGCCTGTCGGGACGTAACCTGGTGAGCCAGAAGCTGGACACCGTCGAGGCGATGGGGCGCAAGTTTATCTACCGTGTCGAGGCTCTCTATACCTTAGGTGTGGCCTATGATTGGGATAACTTCAGCCTGACGACAGATGTGGATCTTAATGGTCATAAGCGATTCGATGAGATAGGAGAGACCCAGTATTGGCGTTTGGGCGGCGAGATGAGGGCGACCGATTGGCTGGCCCTGCGTGTCGGCTATCGCCACGATATGAAAGATACCAGTAGCAACCTCTATACCTTGGGTACAGGCTTTACCATAGGCCGCTCCTTTAATCTGGATCTCACCGGCCTGGTGGGCACAGATGACGCCGTGGGCGGGGTGATTCAGACCTCCTATCATTTCTAGAGATAGGTTTTTTAGAAACAATAAGGCCGGCTATGATGCCGGCCTTCTCTTGAGCCTAGGTGTTAGAGCAGGGCACTTAAGGACTTGGCGGCCAGCAAGATGGCGCTCAGGCTACAGAGCACCAGCGTCATGATGCGGGTCCTATTCTTGTCTATGCGTCCCACCAGGCGATTGGCCATCAGGTAACCCAGCAGCACAGAGGGGAGCAGCAGCGCCGAGCAGTAGAAGTGATGCAGGGTCAGTAGACCCGTAAGCCCTAGGATCACTATGGCGATGGTGGAGCTGAAGATGAAGAAGGCCGACAGGGCCGCGCGAAACTGCTTGGCATCTTTACCCGAGAGCAGTATGGCCAGCGGCGGTCCGCCGATAGCGGCGATGTTGCCAAAGATCCCCGAGATCACGCCGGCGATAAACAGGCTGCGGCGGTTGACCACCAGGTTGAGCCGCATCAGGCTCAGCAGTACGGCGATGGCAACGATGATGGCGATGGTCATGCCGAGCACGTCCTGGGGCGCGACCATGAGCAGGCCGGCGCCGATCAGTCCGCCGGGGATGCGTCCCAGTAAGGCATATTGCAGGCCGTTGAATTCCAGGGCGCCACGCTCACGGATCAGGGTTAGAAGGGCGATAGAGAAGCCCATCAGGATCACGGGCGCAGGCACCAGAGATGGCTCGATAAGGTAGAGCAGGGGCGCGGCGACGACCGCCATGCCGAAACCGATCAGGCTCTGGGTGAGGGCGCCGACGAAGACGATAAGCGAGGCTAGCGCCAGAATATGAGGATCGAGCGGAAGTGCAGGCACTGCAATGTTCCAGGCTAAGGTTGAAAACTAAAAGAGGGACCGCCTAGCGATCCCTCTATCGATTCGTGTGTGAGTGGATTACTCCATCTCTTCCCACTCTATGCCCATCTCGGTCATCAGACGTTTGACTTCGGCTGGGATGCTATCTGGCTTGTCTTTAGACAGGTCATCGTCTTGGGGGAGTGGTTGACCGGTGTAGGCGTGCAGGAAAGCCTCGCACAGCAGCTCGCTGTTAGTGGCGTGACGCAAGTTGTTGACCTGGCGCCGGGTGCGCTCGTCGGTTAACACCTTAAGCACCTTAAGAGGAATAGAGACAGTGATCTTCTTTACCTGCTCATTCTTCTTACCATGTTCAGCATAGGGGCTGATATAATCGCCATTCCACTCAGTCATTGACTCACCTGTAAATTCTAAAATTCGGTGCAGATTTTAAACCCTTACAAATTACAGTCAAATTATTGCCTCGAATTTTTGGCAAATGCAAATAGATTTCTAAATGTTTGGACGTCTAAACGTCCAAAAGTTGTTGACGCTCACTATCGGCTTAGGTACATTTAGACGTCCAGACATCTCTTTTGCCGAGGTGCCTGCCCAGATCCAATTTGAGGAGTTGAAGATGACAGCGCGTAAACTAGCCACCGCCGCCGTACGACGAGGCATAGAGTCAGACACTCAGCACGGTGCCGTGGTGCCGCCTATCTATCTGTCGACAAACTACTCGTTTGAAGGGCATCAACAGCCGCGGGCATTCGATTACAGCCGCTCAGGTAATCCGACCCGCTCTATTCTCGGTGATGCGATTGCCGAACTGGAACAAGGGGCGACCGGCGTGGTGACCTGTACCGGCATGGCCGCCATCACACTGGTGACTAGCCTGCTGGGCCCAGAGGATCTGTTGGTGGTGCCTCACGATTGCTATGGCGGCAGCTATCGCCTCTTCACCAACCTGGCCAAGAAGGGCGCTTTTAAGCTATTGGTGGTGGATCAAACCGATGATGCCGCGCTCGAGCAGGCGCTGAGCCAGTCACCCAAGATGGTGTGGCTTGAGACCCCCTCTAACCCGCTGCTGCGAGTAGTCGATATAGAGGCCATCGCCCAGGCGAGCCACAAGGTGGGTGCTCAGGTGGTGGTGGACAACACCTTCCTCTCTCCTGTGTTACAACAGCCACTGTTGCTGGGGGCCGATATCGTGGTGCACTCCACCACCAAATATATCAATGGTCACAGCGATGTGGTGGGCGGCGCCGTGGTGGCCAAAGCCCCTGAGGTGGGCGAGCTGCTGCACTGGTGGTCGAACACCCTAGGTCTGACGGGGTCAGCCTTCGACAGCTACCTGACCCTGAGGGGGCTGAGAACCCTGGCGGTGCGCATTCGTGAACACCAAGCCAACGCTCAGAAGGTATTGGCACTGCTTTGTGACCACAAGGCGGTGGAAAAAGTGTATTATCCGGGGCTTGCCGAGCATCCAGGCCATGAAATTGCGGCCAGACAGCAGAAGGGCTTCGGCGCTATGCTGAGTTTTGAGCTAAAAGGTGGCGAATCGGCACTCGTTGCCTTTTTAGATGCGTTACAATACTTCTCGGTAGCCGAGAGTCTGGGAGGCGTAGAGAGTCTGGTGGCGGTTCCCGCGACCATGACCCACAGAGCCATGGACCCAGAGGCGCGCCGTGAGGCGGGCGTGAAAGATACCCTGATCCGTTTGTCAGTGGGCATAGAAGATGGCGAGGATCTGGTGGCAGATATTCTTGCGGGTTTAGAAGCGGCTATCGCGGTAAGTAGTTAAAGGGTTTGAGGAGCAGATAATGACACGTTGTCATTTGCATAAGTTTGGTGGTTCTAGTTTAGCGGATGCAGATTGTTACCGCCGCGTCGCCCACATTTTACTGACCCATGGCCACAGCGATGATCTTATCGTAGTGTCGGCCGCGGGCAAGAGTACCAATTTCCTATATCGCCTGCTGGAGCTGTGCGACACAGATCAGCTGTGGCAGGAAGAGTTACAGGTGCTGGTGAGTTACCAGCAGAATCTAATCGAGCAGCTGCTCTCCAACGAGCAGGCCCGTAGCCTGAGAGAGCGACTGGCCACCGACAAGTCGCAGCTGACCAGCCTGTTGTCGCTCGATGAGCTCAACGATTATCAACGCAACCAGGTAGTAAGTTTCGGCGAGCGCTGGTCTTCCCGTCTGCTGGCGGCGCTGTTGCGCGAGTCTGGCGTGGCGGCGACCGATGTCGATGCCCGCACCCTACTGGTCGCCGATGAAGGCGCCGTACCGCAGATCCGCCTTGGCGAGTCGCGCCAGAAGGTGCAGGCGCTGCTCGAGGCCCATCCTCAAGAGCGTCTGGTGATCACCGGTTTTATCTGCGCCAACGAGCAGGGCGATACCCTGCTGCTGGGCCGTAACGGCTCAGATTTTAGCGCCACCTTACTGGCTAGCCTGGCGGATATCGAACGTGTCACCATCTGGACAGATGTGGAAGGCGTATTTAACGCCGACCCGAACCGAATTAACGATGCCAAGTTGCTTAAGAGCATGTCGCTCACCGAGGCGAACCGCCTGGCGCACCTTGGCTCTCCCGTGCTGCATAACCGCACTCTGCAGCCACTGTTCGACACCGAAGTCAGCCTGGCGGTGCGTTCAAGCTACGCCCCCCATACAGATTTTACCCTGATCGCCCCTAAGAGCTCGTCGGCCAGTGCCCCTGTGGTGACCAGCCTCTCCAGCGTCAGTCTGTTTAGTCTGACCATAGGGGTCGAGTTACCGCAGTTGCTGGCCTGTTTTGCCCAGGCTGGCCTGACGCCACTGGCCTATTGGTCGTTGGCCCACGGCCGCGCCGAGCTGGCCTTTACCCATGAGAATCAGAAGCAGGCCCAGGCGATCTTCGAGGCCAAGCGCAGCGAGCTGGGAATCGATGAGTTACAGCTGCGCGACGATCTCGGCTTGGTGGCCCTGGTGAGCGCCGATGCCAGCCTCTATCGCCGCGGCTTCTCGCGTCTGTTGAGCCGTGAGGCGCATCCTCTGTGTAATGATGGCCTTAGCCTGGTGACCCTGGTGCCTAAGGCGCAGGTAAACCTGTTGACCCAGAAGGTGCACAGACGCTGCGCCGGTCCGCGCAAGCGTATCGGTGTCCTGCTGCTGGGCATAGGCAACATAGGCGAAGCCTGGATCGATCTCTTCAAACGTGCCCGCCCCGTGCTCAATAAGGAGCTTGAGGTCAGCGTCGAGCTGGTAGGACTCTTGAGTTCCAAGAAGGCGCTGCTGAGTGAGACAGATATTGACTTAAGCAGCTGGCAACAGGCCTTTGAGGAGCGCGGCACCGGCTGGCAGTACACCCATCTGTTCGAGCAGTTGCAGGCACTAAATTGCGATGAGTTGATCGCCCTGGATATCAGCGCTAGCGCCGATCTCACCCTGCAATATCCCGAGTTTTTTGCTCGCGGCATTCATATCGTCAGCGCCAACAAGCTGGCGGGTTCTGGGCCGCTGGCCTTCTATCAGGAGCTGAAGCAGCAGCTGGGCAATCGTCGTCTGTTCTGGCGTTATAACGCCAGCTGTGGTGCGGGCCTGCCGGTGCAACATGCGCTGAACGATCTGCATAACAGCGGTGACAGCATAGAGGCGGTCGGCGGCATCTTCTCCGGCACCCTATGCTGGCTGTTCGAGCACTATGATGCCAAGAAACCCTTCTCCGAGCTGGTGCTGGAGGCTAAGGGGCTGGGTATTACCGAGCCGGATCCCCGCGACGACCTCTCCGGCCGGGACATGCAGCGCAAGTTGCTGATCTTGGCCCGTGAGATAGGTTACGACATAGAGCTGGACGATATCGAGCTGGAGTCTCTGGTGCCGACTAAGCTGGCCGAGATCCCGCTGGATGATTTCATCAAGCGTATGGCGGAGCTCGATGGCGAGATGTTGCAGCAGTATCAGGCAGCGGCCGAGCAGAACAAGGTGCTCAGGTATGTGGCGTCATTGGATTCAGACCAGGGCCAACTCAAGGCCAAGGTGGGAATCCAGTGGGTCGATAGGAGCCACCCGTATGCCAATTTGACGCCGGGCGATAATGTCTTCGTCATTCGCAGCGATTTCTATCAGGACAATCCGCTGATCATACGTGGCCCGGGCGCCGGGCGCGAGGTGACGGCTGCTGCGGTGCAGTCGGATCTGGCGCAGATCTGCCGGGATCTCCTGCAAGAGTAATTTAAAGGGTCGATGCGTGCATCGGCCTTTTTTATAGCTTTTTCTCTTTTTCTTTATATCTCTCTTTCAGTACATTTCGCCGGATGAATTGGTGAGATAGGCCTGCCTGTGCCTGCCGTTTCACTTTCGGACTATCTTATAAACAGATTGTTTTTTATTGAGTCAGTTTTTGGGCTTGACATCACTCTGAGTTTCTCTAGTATATGGACATATAGACGTCCAAACGTCTAAAATATTTTTTGCTCTAGGTCTGAGGGAATTAAGATGGCTTTTCATCACGCACAACACGCCAATTCATTGAATCAAAGCTTGTCTGAGCTTAATGGTGATATCAATGTGTCATTCGAGTTTTTCCCACCGGCCACCCCCGAGATGGAAACCATTCTGTGGAACTCCATCAGACGCCTGGAGCCGCTCAAGCCTAAGTTTGTCTCGGTAACCTATGGTGCCAACTCTGGCGTGCGCGATCGTACCCACGGGGTGATCGAGCGTATTCAGAAGGAGACAGATCTGGTGGCGGCGCCCCATCTGACCTTGGTCGATGCCAGCGATGAAGAGCTGGTCGAGCTGGCAAAGCATTACTGGAACTCGGGTATACGTGACATAGTTGCACTGCGTGGCGATCTACCCGCGGGCAGTCCTAAGCCGACCCGTTTTGCCAACGACCTGGTGCGTCTGCTCAAATCTGTGGCCGACTTCGATATCTCGGTGGCGGCCTATCCTGAGGTGCACCCGGATGCGCCCAATGCCCAGGCGGATCTGATCAACCTCAAGAAGAAGATAGATGCGGGGGCCAACCGCGCCATCACCCAGTTCTTCTTCGATGTGGAATCTTATCTGAGATTCAGAGACCGCTGCGTGGCCGCTGGTATCGATGTGGAGATAGTGCCGGGCATACTGCCTGTGACCAACTTTACTCAGCTGAAACGCTTCGCCGGCATGACCAATGTGTCTATCCCAAGCTGGCTGCATAGGCAGTTTGAGGGGCTAGACGATGACCCGTCGACCCGCCAGATGGTAGGGGCCAACGTGGCCATCGACATGGTCAAGGTGCTGTCTCGTGAAGGGGTGAAAGACTTCCACTTCTATACCCTGAACCGCGCCGAATTAACCTATGCCATCTGCCATACCCTTGGCGTAAGACCCGGTAAATAGCATTTCGTTAGCCAGGATAGACGTCTAGCCCCGCCTCGATAGGTGGGGCTTTTTTGTAGCTATTATCAATAGTCCTGGTGTGGTTTTTCTTCTATGATTGACCACAGCCAATAAGGAGATTGATATGTATAGAATGCTTATCGGAGTAACAGCGCTTTTCCTGAGTAGTCAGGCGATGGCCGCCAACGAGATGCCACCGGCCGCCGCCCTGTGTGGCAGTTGCCATGGCCCGACCGGGATGGGCATAGAGCCTATCGCGCCGCGTATCGCCGGACTCTCTTCCGAATATATTGCCAAGCAGATCCACCTGTTTCAGCAAGGCGACAGACAAAACCCCAGCATGACGCCCATGGCGATGACAGTGCAGGGAGAGGCCATCAATCAGGTGGCAGATTACTTTGCCGCTCAGCCCCTGCCAGCCTTTACCCCTGTGGTACTTGGCAGCAAGACTAGCTACCAGAGCGCGGCGGAAACCTTGGTCTATCAAGGGGACTGGCAGCGCACCCTGCCGGCTTGTGTCTCTTGCCATGGCCCCTCGGGGATAGGTGGAGGCCAGTTCCCGCGTCTGGCGGGGCAGCAGGCCAGCTATCTTAAGACACAGCTGATGGCCTGGCAGTCGGGCACGCGTAAGGGCGATATCGATAACATGATGGGCAATATCGCCAGCAAGTTGAGCCAAGATGAGATAGCGGCCCTGGCCGACTATTTTGCCACGTTGAAGTAGGGAGGCGGATATGAACAGGAATCTAATGACACTCAGCGGCCTACTCATTTTTGCCCTTGGCAATAACGTGCAGGCGGGTGACTTACCCGATAAGCAGGCTGAGCTGAAACTGGCGGCGCCAGCGCAGGATGCGGATTATCTTAAGATGCGCTCCCTTGCCAGCATTCCCGAAGGTGCCTTCGGGGACAAGGTACGCCTGGGCTATCAACTATTCGTTAATACCCAACAGCTTAGGGGCCAATATGTGGGCAACGAGCTGAACTGCGTCAACTGCCATATGGATGCAGGGCGCAGGGCCAATGCCTCTCCCCTGTGGGCCGCCTATCTGGCCTATCCTGCCTATCGCAAGAAGAACGATAAGGTGAACAGCTATCAGGAACGGATCCAGGGCTGTTTCACCTATTCGATGAATGGCAAGGCGCCCGAGTCGGGCAGCGAGCCCCTGGTGGCGCTGTCGGCTTACTCCTACTGGTTAGCCATGGGCGGCCTGATGGATAAGTACGGCGTGACTGGCGCCGTGCCCGAACTGAGCGATGCCGAGCTGCTCAAAGGCGGCAAGCGGGAGGATTTTGTCTTGCCCGAGGCGATCGCCAAGGCCACGACACTCGATGAGCGCGCCAAGCTGCCGGGCAGAGGCTTCCCCGCCATCCCTAAGCCCGAACAGGCTTATTCGCCTGCACGCGGCGAGCAGGTCTATCGGGCCCACTGTCAGTCCTGCCACGGTGAAAACGGCGAAGGGCTAGCCTTGGGCGGTGTCTATAGCCTGCCACCGTTGTGGGGGCCGAACAGCTTTAACTGGGGAGCGGGTATGCACAGGGTCAACACGGCGGCCAATTTCATCTATGAGAATATGCCTCTGGGTAAGAGTGTGCAGCTATCGCATCAGGATGCCTGGGACGTGGCCGCCTTTGTGGTCTCCCATGAGCGACCACAGGACCCAAGACTGGAAGGCGATAAGGTGATGGAGCTGAGTAAACGTTATCACCAGCATCAAGGTTATTACGGCAAGAGTGTGGGTGAGGGGGCCGTTCTCGGCACTCAATCCTATCCTATCAATCCGGCTAAGCAGTAAGCCTAAACAATAAGCCTTAAGCTTGTTCCGCCCGAGACTGAGTGTTAACGTTAACGGCTAACACTCAGTCTCTATGGATTCTATGCGCACCAATGCCAGTCAGTGCCCCCTGTGTCACCAGCCCAATCAATGCGCCGTCGTGGCGGGGCGTGAGAGTGATACCTGTTGGTGTCATCATCAGACGTTTGCGCCCAAGGCGCAGTTGCCCCAGGCCTTAGCTCCAGATGTTTGTATCTGCCAGGCCTGCGCCGAGGCGCTTAGGCTGGAGACTGAGTTAGGGGTTAAGCGAGTCGATTAATGGTCAATCAATTATTTAAGGATGAATATTTATGAAAAATAGCGCCATCATGCTCTTAGGCCTGCTTGTTCTCGCGGGATGTAGCAATTTAACGCTGACGACCAATATCTCACCCGAAGAAGCGTTAAAGACCTCCAAGGTGGAGGAGTATAGTATGGCCGAAATTGGCCGTTATAAGGCGGACTCTCTGGGAAAAGTGTCAACCTCTATGTGCCGTACCCGCTCTACCCAGCCGAAACCGACCGAGTCATTATTGGTTGGCAATCTCAAATATAAGGCGCAGAAGTTGGGAGCTAACGGCATAGTCGTCATGGAGTGTGTCGATCATAAAATCAATAACGATTGTCCTGAGTTTTTGCGCTGTGATGCGCTGGCCTATCGCGTCGACTTCGACGCCCTATAAAATAAAAAAAGAGGCGAATTCGCCTCTTTTTTATTCTTTAATTGGGTTCGGTGTATTGTTAGATCATTCAAGTCTAAAGGCTAGAGTTTCCCTTCCCCAGTCAGACAACAGTACATCTCTAATGCGTTCACCATCTCCTTCGCTACTACAAGCCCACATCTCGGCGCAGGTACGTCCGGCGATGTTGGAGCCGGTACCCGAATCTGTATCTGGTCGGCTGTTATTGAGGCGGGCAATTTCGTCGTCGAAATAGCGGTTATAGTCGGGAGCCGTTACTGTGATGGTTTCCATTTCACCCACTGGGGCATTGCTACCTGGTTTCGCATCCTTATCCGCGTCGACCATGGCATATAATTTAGGTAGAGGCAGGTTGCCTGATAGTTCTGAGTTCTTCAGTTTCTTAGCAAAATTTTTAGCCGAGGCATTGTTCAGTTCGTAGGCCTTAGATAACCATTTGTCGGCTTCGGGGAGATCTTGTTTAACAAGGTTGTTATTCAGGTAAATTTTACCTAATATCAGGGCACTAGGTGAGAAATCGACTTTTAGACTGCGCTCTAAGAGTGATATTGCCTTATCGACATCTTGATAGTCGGTCTCTTGCAGGTACATGACGGCCGCCTTATATTGGGCCGTGGTGTTGCCAAACTTGGCGGCGCGTCTAAACCATTTTAGCGCTTTCTTTGGATTTTTCTTGGTACCATAACCCGCGTAATAGAGCTCCCCCAGGGTTGCCATGGCGTCTGAGTGACCCCGTTTGGTTAAAATGGTATAGGCCTTAAAATATTCCTTACATTCGGCCGAATCACACTCAGGTAAGCTGGAGGCATAACTCGTTGATGTAATGGCCCAAAAGGTCAAGCCGATTGAGAGTGTTTTGATTATCCTTTTCATTTTTTTTCCTATTTTAGGTGGTTGATGAAGTTCAACCCTCTAAGCCTCAATTGGCTTAAAGAACTGCTTGTTATGGAGAAACCTATCGAAAACTAAGAGCTATCCTTCCCCAGTCAGAGAGCAGGAAGTCGCGAATACGCTCACTGTCTCCCTCCGTACTACATGCCCACAATTCGGCACAGGTTCTGCCAGCGATGTTGGATCCTGTGCCTTTTTCCGTATCTGGGCGACTGTTGTTGAGGCGGGCGATTTCGTCGTTGAAAAACTGGGTATAGTCAGGCGCAGTGACAGTGATGGTTTCCATCTCACCGACAGGTGCATTACTGCCAGGTTTATTGCTGGCTTGCGTATCTAGCAGGGCATAAAGCGTTGGCAGGGCGAGTGTTTGGCCTTGATCGGACGCTTTAAGTTGCTTGGCAAATTTTTGCGCCTCTTGGTTGTTGAGCTCATAGGCCTTGGCTAGCCAGTGATCGGCTTCGGCAAGGTCTTGTTTAACGAGTTCGTTGCCAAGATAAATTTTACCCAATACGAAGGCGCTGGGAGAGAAACCGACTTTACTGCTGCGTTTGAGCAGTGTGATGCCTTTGTCGATATCTCTATCTTTTGAATCTTGAAGATACATGATCCCGGCCTTGTACTGGGCCGTGGTATTGCCAAACTTGGCGGCACGTCTAAACCACTTGAAAGCTTGCTCCATATCTTTCTCTGTGCCATAGCCGGCATAGTAGAGTTCGCCCAGGGTCGCCATGGCGTCCGAATGCCCTCGCTTGGTCAAGATGGTATAGGCCTTGAAATACTCCTGGCATTCAGCCGTGTCGCATTCGGGAAGCCCGGCAGCAAAGCCTTGGGAGGTAACCGCCAACAGGCTTAGTCCAACTGAGAGTGCTTTGAGTCTCTTTTTCATCATCTCGTCCTTTGATAGCGCTGACAAAACTCCAACTCTTTAAGCCTGAAAGAGGCTTTAAGTACCACTCGTTGAAATGGATTTACCTAACATTTAAGGCCAATGCGATATTGCCCCAATCCGATAACTGTAGATCTCTAATGCGTTCGCTGTCGCCCTCACTGCTGCATGCCCAGATATCTGAGCAGGTTCGTCCGGCGATGCTAGACCCGGTTCCCTTTGCCGTGTCGGGACGACTCTGATTAAGCTGTGCTATCTCCTCATCGAAATAGGCGGCATAGTCAGGGGCCTCAACCAGTATTATCTCCATCTCTTCCAATGATGATTTACTGTCGGCCGCGACGGGCTTTTCGGCATCGACAAGTGCAAACAGTTTAGGCAGTGGGAGCTTGGCTGTATCGGGCGATTCTCTAAGGGTTTTGGCAAATTTCATCGCCTCTAAGTTGTTGAGCTTATATGCGAACGTCAGCCACCTGTCCGTTGCGGCTAGATCCCTTGGGATCAGTTTGTCTTGCAGGTAGATCTTGCCTAAGGCTAGCGCGCTTGGTGAAAACGTCGCCTTGGCGCTACGTTTTAGCAAAGCGATCCCTTTGTCGATATCTTGGTATGCAGAGGTTTGCAAGTACATGATCCCGGCTTTATATTGCGCCGTGGTGTGGCCAAACTTGGCGGCGCGTCTAAACCACTTAAAGGCCTTATCGAGATCTTTTTCCGTGCCATAGCCCGAGTAGTAGAGCTCGCCAAGCGTCGCCATTGCGCTCGAATGACCCCGTTTGGTCAAGATAGTATAGGCGTCAAAATAGGCCTCGCATTCTGCCGTTTTACAAGGGGCTAACTGAGTTGCATTGCAAAGAGGGGCTATCGCGACCAAAGCTGCTACTAACAAAAGCTTATTCACGATTCGCTGCATGCCTATATCCTTTAGTAAAATGTTAATAACTATTACTATCAGTAACTAATGGAGAGTGCCATAGTACTAAAGTGCTAATATTTGGTGATCTCTTAGTCCTCTCCCAGCATGGCTAAGAGCGGGCTCGATTTAGGAATTTTTAATCTATTCAGAACAAGGTCAGATATTTAGCCTGTTGGCATTAAGGGGCTAAAGTTGTCTGCTAGGAAGGGCAGGATTGGCAAGGGGGAGTGATGGACAAGCTTGATGCGATCGTTATCGGTGCCGGTGTGGTTGGGCTCGCGGTGGCGGCCAGCCTGAGTCGGCGTTTTGGCAATGTGCTGATCATAGATCGCGCCGAGACCATAGGCACTGGCATCAGCAGTCGCAACAGCGAGGTGATCCACGCGGGGATCTACTACCCGACGGGGAGCCTCAAGGCGCAGCTTTGCGTTGAGGGTAAACAGCAGCTGTATGCCTATTGTCGTCGCCGGGGTGTCGCCGTGAATTCCCTGGGTAAGCTGATAGTGGCGACTCAGGTCGAGCAGGAGGCGAAGCTCGACGCCTTGCTCACTCAAGCTCGGGCCAATGGGGTTGATGATCTTGCGCCGCTTAGTCATAAGCAACTGCTGGTGCTCGAGCCGGCGCTCAAGGCGTCTGCCGGGTTACTATCACCTTCTACCGGTATCGTCGACAGTCATTGCTTGATGCTGAGTCTGCTGGCCGAGGCGGAGGAGCATGGCGCGATATTCTGCCCCCATACCGAGTTTATCACCGCTCAGGCCGATGCGAATGGCTTTAGGGTGGAGCTGATGCAGCAAGGGGAGCGGGTGAGTCTGGATACCAGCTATCTGATCAACTGCGCCGGATTATATGCCACAGAGGTGGCGACGCGTATTGAGGGGCTGGCAGAGTCCCTCATTCCACAGCTTTATTGGTGCAAGGGGCATTACTTTGCCTATCAGGGCAAGAGCCCGTTTTCGCATCTCATCTATCCCGTGCCCGAGCCAGGGCTGAAAGGCTTAGGAATCCACGCCACCTTAGATCTCGGCGGCCAGCTTAAGTTTGGCCCGGATACTCAGTATCTGACGCCCGACTCCCAGGAAGATTATCGGGTGCCAGAAGCGCTGCGCCAGCGTTTTTATCAGGCGATTTCGCGTTATTATCCTGGCTTAGATATCGATCGTTTGGTTCCGGATTACGCCGGGATTCGCCCTAAGCTGCAAGGGCCCGATGACACCGATGTGGCTGATTTTATGATTCAGGGGGAGGCGCAGCATGGCATACCAGGCTTGGTGAATCTGCTGGGAATCGAATCCCCCGGATTAACGGCGAGTCTGGCCATTGCCGAACAGGTCTGCCGGCAGTTAGGGACGCCATAAAAAAAGGAGCCGTTAGGCTCCTTTTTCTGAGTTCGCGCGCTTTAATCGCGCAAGGCACTGGCGTTAGCCGTTGTCTCTGTTGCCCTTGCGGTGTGACTTGCGCTCACCCACAGGCTTGCGACGACGCGGTGCACGGTTGTCATCGCTGGCGTTGACGATTTCGCTGCCCGCTTCGCGGATGTTTAGCGGCTTGCCACATACGCGTACCTTCTTCAGGTGTTGCAGGACATCCTTTGGCATGCCTTCTGGCAGGTCGATCGAGGTGATCTGATCGAACAGTTGGATCTGACCTATGTAACGGCTGTCGATGTTGGCTTCGTTGGCAACGGCGCCGACGATGTTGCCTACACCCACGCCATGGTCACGACCCACGTCTAGCACGTAACGGCACATCTTGACGTCTGGATGATCTTTCAGGGTATCTGCCTGGCCCAGGTTTGCCGGGGTCGGACGCGATTCGCGGCGGCCACGAGGAGCACGATCTGAGCGGTCGCCACGGTCGCGCGAGTTGCGCTCGTCACGGCTATCGCGCTGACGTTCCTGAATAGGAGGCAGCTGCAGAGGACGCTCCTGCTGCACCATGTTGAGCAGTGCGGCGGCAAGTACTTCGGTGTCCACTTCCAGTTGCTGGCACAGCTGGGCAACGGCGCCATGCATAAAGTCCAGGGATTCGTTGTCTATGGTGTTCGAAACCTGCTCACCCAGACGCGACAGACGACGCTCGGCCACTGTTTCAGGGCTTGGTACGTTCATCGGCGAGATACGGCTCTTGGTCGCACGCTCGATGGTGCGCAGCATGCGCATCTCTCTGTGGGTGACGAACAGAATCGCCATACCGGTACGACCGGCGCGGCCGGTACGACCGATACGGTGTACGTAGGCTTCGGTGTCGTAGGGGATATCATAGTTGATCACGTGACCTATACGCTCAACGTCCAGACCACGGGCGGCCACGTCGGTGGCGATCAGGATATCCAGTTTGCCACGCTTAAGCTGATCGACGGCGCGCTCACGAGCCTGTTGGTTCATGTCACCATGCAGTGGCGATGAGGCATAACCGCGGGCTTCCAGCTTCTCGGCCAGCTCGACACAAGAGTTACGGGTACGTACGAAGATGATGATACCTTCGGTGTTTTCTACTTCCAGTACGCGAACCAGGGCCTCGAGTTTGTTGTGCTGAGACACCTGCACGAAGCGCTGCTCGATAGACTCAACCGTGGTGTGGCTGGCGGCGATGCTGATGTGTACCGGCGTTTGCAGGTACTTGTTGGCGACGCGCTTGATCTGCTCTGGCATGGTGGCCGAGAACAGCGCCAGTTGGCGCTCCTGCGGCGTGTGCTCCAGGATCCACTCGATGTCGTCGATAAAGCCCATCTTGAGCATTTCATCGGCCTCATCGAGTACCAAGGCGTTGAGTGTCTCTAGCTTCAGGGTGCCACGACGCATGTGGTCCATGACACGACCCGGTGTACCCACGACGATCTGAGGGCCACGACGCAGGGCGTTAAGCTGTTGATGCATGCTCTGACCGCCGTAGATTGGCAGTACGTGCAGGCCTTTCATGAATTTGGAGTAGCTACCGAAGGCTTCGGCAACCTGTACCGCCAGTTCGCGGGTCGGCGCCAGTACCAGAATTTGTGGCACGTTGCGGTTAGGATCGATAGCGTTGAGCAGGGGCAGGGCAAAGGCACCGGTTTTACCCGTACCGGTTTGCGCCTGGCCTAGAATATCTTTACCCGCCATGAGGGGGTCGATACTGGCGGCCTGGATCGGCGTAGGTTTTTCATAACCTAGCTCGTCGAGAGCACGCAACAAAGGCTCGGACAGGCCGAGTTCGCGGAAAGTTTTTTCACTGGATGACATGGGTTGTAGCCTTGTGGTGTAACTAAAGTGCAGAGACTGCACCAAAAGATGTAAAAGACAGAAAATCAACCCCGTGTCGACTTCCCGCACCGAAAACGAATCAGTAAGCCGATTATTATAACACTAAGCCAGAGATCTTTCCACCGCCTGGCATAATTTTCGCAGTAAACTCAGGTGTCGTTAATTTAACCATTTAGTTAACAGTGAGTTACATTTTTCAAAAATACAAAAATCCCTGTGTTTTGTATTAGTTATTCAAGAGATAAGTGTCAATTATTAACAGTTTATAGGCGGTTTCCGTAACAGCGGCCAGAAAATTAACATCTATCTTACTCGCCTCGTCACTGGGTTGGTGGTAATCCTTGTGGGGTGGCACGCCGAAGTAGAGCCAGGGGATGCCCGCCTGATGAAAAGGATAATGATCTGAGGCTCTTAACCAATCGACCTTCTGTATCGTCTTGCCCGCTTCCGGCGGATGATTGGCGCGAATACAAAGATTAACCGTCTGCTCCAGCCGGGCCTTGATCTGCTCGAACTGGCCAAATCCACGGCGGCCCTCCAGGTAAATACGGCTGTTGCGCGCGGGGCGGCCTATCATGTCCAGGTTGACCATCAGCTCTATCTGACTGGCCTTGAGCTTGGCATCTGGGGCCATCAGGTCGTCGACAAAGGCCTTGGAACCGTAGAGGCCTGGCTCTTCGGCGTCGGTGGCGATAAACATCAGGTTGGCGTCTCTTGGCAGGCTTGCGCTATGAAAGGCTATCTCAAGCATGCCGGCGACGCCTGAGGCGTTATCGTCGGCGCCGTGATAGAGCTTATAGCCCTGCTTGCCTAGGTGATCATAGTGGGCGACCACCAGACGCCAGCGGTCGCTGGGCTCGCTCGCCGGCAATATGCCTATGATGTTGGTGCCAAGGCGAGTGCCGAACTGATAGTCATACTCAAAGTCGTGATCGAAACGGCCCTGCCAGGGGGTGAGGCCCGCCTGCTGCATCTGATTGGTTATGTAATCTCTGGCCAGGGCGGCGCCATCTGTGCCTGTCTTGCGCCCGGCGAATTGATCGCTGCTGAGGGTCTTTACGTGGGCGAGGAGCCGTGCTTGATCGCTCCAGGTGAGCCGGTACTCATCGCCGCAGCGCCTATCGTTCGGGCTCTCGGCGCAGCCTACCAGGCCGAGCGCGAGCAGGCTTAGTGCGAGCATGCTCTGCGTGAACAGCCGCAGCAGTGGTGGGAGTCGCAAGTTGCGTTTATGGGCAGGGGCGTAGCGGCTTCTCAATGATGGCAATCCTCGAGTGTGAATACTCCTAAGCTACCCCTGTTTGCCGGGGAAGGAAACAAAAAAGCCAGCCTGTAGAGGCTGGCTTGTTAAGGCCGTCAGCTTGAGTTAGCCCTTTAGCAGCGGCTTGAGGAAGCGCGCAGTGTGAGAGCTTGGATGCTCGGCGACCTGCTCAGGTGTGCCGCTGACCAGTATGGTGCCGCCACCGGAGCCGCCCTCTGGGCCGAGGTCGACGATCCAGTCCGCCGTCTTGATCACATCCAGGTTATGCTCGATAACCACTATGGTGTTGCCATGTGCCTTGAGGCGATGCAGCACATCCAGCAGCAGCTGAATGTCGGCAAAATGCAGACCCGTGGTTGGCTCATCCAGAATGTAGAGGGTCTTGCCGGTATCGCGTTTCGACAGCTCCTTGGCCAGCTTAACCCTTTGAGCCTCACCACCTGAGAGTGTGGTGGCACTTTGACCCAGGCCGATATAGGAGAGACCGACCTCCATCAGGGTCTGTAGCTTGCGGGCGATGGCCGGCACGGCGTCGAAGAACTCGCGCGCCTCCTCGACTGTCATCTCCAGCACCTCGTGGATGTTCTTACCCTTATAGCGTACCTCCAGGGTCTCGCGGTTATAGCGCTTGCTCTTACAGCTGTCACAAGGCACGTACACATCCGGCAGGAAGTGCATCTCAACTTTGATCAGGCCATCGCCCTGACAGGCCTCACAGCGTCCGCCCTTGACGTTGAAGGAGAAACGCCCCGGCTTGTAGCCACGGGTTCTCGCCTCTTGGGTGGCGGCAAACAGCTCGCGGATCGGGGTAAAGATCCCCGTATAGGTAGCCGGGTTAGAGCGTGGTGTGCGGCCGATAGGGCTCTGGTCGATATCCACTACTTTGTCGCAGTGATCCATACCGGCAACTTTTTGATAAGGCGCGGGTTCATCGACCGTGGCACCGTTGAGCTGGCGATGGGCGATCTTGTAAAAGGTGTCGTTGATCAGGGTCGACTTGCCCGAGCCCGATACCCCGGTGACACAGGTAAACAGGCCCACGGGAATGGTGAGGTCGACCTGCTTGAGGTTGTTGCCTGAGGCGCCGAAGAGTTCGATCACCTTGCTGGCATCGTACTGGGCGCGCTTCTCGCTGATATGGATCTGCTTCTTACCCGAGATATATTGGCCAGTGATCGACTCGTCGCAGGCGACGATCTCCTTAAGTGGACCGTCGCAGATCACCTGACCGCCATGCACCCCGGCGCCCGGGCCGATATCGATAATATGATCCGCCATACGGATGGCGTCTTCGTCGTGTTCGACCACGATGACAGTGTTGCCGAGATCCCTAAGGTGGATCAAGGTGTTAAGCAGGCGCTCGTTGTCTCGCTGGTGCAGGCCGATGGAGGGTTCATCCAGCACATACATGACGCCGACTAGGCCGGCGCCGATTTGGCTGGCCAGACGGATACGCTGGGCCTCGCCGCCGGAGAGGGTGTCGGCCGAGCGTGACAGGCTCAGATAGTTGAGGCCGACGTTGACCAGGAAGCCGAGACGATCGCGCACCTCCTTGAGGATCTTCTCGGCGATCTGTGCCCGCTGGCCGGTCAGGCTCAGCTGCTCGAAATACTCCATCGCCTCGCCGATAGACCACTCTGTGAGTCTCGGCAGGTTAAGGTCTTCGATAAACACATGGCGAGCCTCTTCACGCAGACGCGAGCCGCCACAGCTGCTACAGGCCTGGGTGTTGATATACTTGGCCAGCTCTTCGCGTACCGCGTTTGATTCCGTCTCGCGGTAGCGTCTGTCCATGTTGTTGAGGATCCCTTCGAAGGGGTGGTTGCGCACCACCACGTCGCCGCGATCGTTAATGTATTTGAACGCTATGCTCTCCTTGCCCGAGCCGTGCAGCACTATGTTACGTATCTTGGCGCTCAGCTTCTCAAACGGCGCCTCGACATCGAACTTATAGTGCTCCGCCAGCGAGGTGAGCATCTGGAAATAGTAGAAATTGCGTCTGTCCCAGCCGCGGATGGCGCCGCCGGCCAGCGAGAGTTCGGTGTTGGTGATCACCCTGTCGGCATCGAAAAATTGCTGCACGCCCAGGCCATCACAGGTAGGGCAGGCACCGGCCGGGTTGTTGAAGGAGAAGATGCGCGGCTCAAGCTCCGCCATGGAGTAACCACAGTGGGTACAGGCAAAGTTGGCCGAGAACAGCAGCTCTTCGCTGTCGCCGTCCATGGAGGCGACGGTGGCGATACCGCCAGAGAGTTCCAGCGCGGTTTCGAAGGATTCCGCCAGACGCTGCTGCAGATCGTCACGCACCTTGAAGCGATCTACCACCACCTCGATGGTGTGCTTTACATGCAGCTCAAGCGCCGGGGGATCGGACAGGTCGCACACCTCGCCGTCGATACGGGCGCGGATAAAGCCCTGGGCCGCCAGGCTGTCCAGCAGCTTGACGTGCTCGCCCTTGCGGTCGTTGATCACCGGGGCCAGCAGCATCTGGCGGCTGCCCTCTGGCAGGGTGAGCACCTTGTCGACCATCTGGCTGACGGTTTGCGCCGCCAGTGGTTGGTTGTGAGTCGGACATCTCGGCTCGCCGACACGGGCAAACAGCAGACGCAGGTAGTCGTAGATCTCTGTGATGGTGCCCACGGTGGAGCGCGGGTTATGGGAGGTCGATTTCTGTTCGATTGAGATCGCCGGACTCAGGCCCTCGATATGATCCACATCTGGCTTCTCCATCAGGCTGAGGAACTGGCGCGCATAAGCCGACAAGGATTCGACATAACGACGCTGGCCCTCGGCGTAGAGGGTGTCGAAGGCGAGTGAGGATTTTCCTGAACCCGACAGGCCAGTGATCACAATAAGCTTATCTCTGGGGATCGTCAGGTTGATGTTTTTGAGATTGTGGGTGCGGGCGCCACGAACTTCAATCTTGTCCATCTGTCTCTCTGAATGTGCCGAAAAAGAGACTGATTATCGCATAAAAATTGAGTTAGGTCATAGAAAAGCCCAGCCTGTGATCTGGCCATGGGGGGAGGGCAATTGCGCATTTTACTCGCATCTTCAACTTTTCTTTTTGAGCTATTTCTCCGCTTCGTGATAAACTGCGCGACTTATTTATGAATACAGATCAGGGCGAACAATGGCCAATAATGGACTGTCTAAGACTGAGAAAAGAGTCGCGTTTTCACTAGCCAGTGTATTTGGGCTACGCATGATGGGCTTGTTTATGATCATGCCTGTCTTTGCGTTGTACGGACAACACCTCGAGGGATTCTCTCCCCTGTGGGTGGGGATAGCCATCGGGGCCTATGGCCTAACCCAGGCCATCTTGCAGATCCCTATGGGGATCCTATCGGACAGATATGGCCGCAAGCCTATCATTCTTATCGGCCTGGCCCTGTTTGCGCTGGGCAGCCTGCTGGCCGCCTCGGCCGATTCTATCTATGGTGTCGTCGCAGGACGTGCCCTGCAGGGGATGGGGGCAATTGCCGCCGCCGTATTAGCCCTGGCCGCCGACCTGACCCGTGACGAGCAACGCACTAAGGTGATGGCCATTATAGGCATGTGCATCGGCTTCTCCTTCGCGCTTTCTCTGCTAGTGGGCCCTATCGTGGCCGAGCATCTTGGCTTGTCGGGTCTGTTTGCCATGACGGCCGGGCTCGCCTTGCTGGGGATGGTGATAGTGCAGCTGCTGGTGCCTAACCCCATAGGTCAGGCGCCCAAAGGCGATACCGTGGCCGCACCAGCCAAGCTCAAGGCGATGCTCACCGATCCGCAGCTGTTCCGCTTGGATGCGGGGATCTTCATCCTGCATCTGGTGCTGACCGCCGTATTTGTCGCGCTGCCGCTGGATCTGGTCGATGCCGGCCTGGTGAAAGAGAAGCACTGGATGCTCTATTTCCCCGCCTTCGTGGGGGCCTTCTTCCTCATGGTGCCGCTGATCATCATTGGGGTGAAGAAGAAAAACACTAAGGCGACCTTCCAGATTGCCCTGCTTATCATGATCGCCGCCCTAGCCGCCATGGCGCTGTTTGCTAACAGCCTGGTGGTGCTGAGCGTCGCCGTGGTGCTCTTCTTTACCGGTTTCAACTATCTCGAGGCATCCCTGCCAAGCCTGATCGCCAAGTTCTGTCCCGTGGGCGACAAGGGATCGGCCATGGGTGTTTACTCTACCAGTCAGTTCCTCGGCGCCTTCTGTGGTGGCCTGCTGGGTGGCGGCGCCTATCAGCTGCTGGGAGCGGCCGGCGTGTTTGCCGTGGCACTGGGCCTGATGTGCCTGTGGCTGCTGCTGACACTGGGGATGCAAAACCCCGTACTGTTAAAGAGTTATACCCTGGAAGCCGAGGTGGAAGGTAAAGAGCAGGCCCGCGCCATGGCGACCGAACTGTCGCAACTGCCCGGCGTGGCCGAGGCCATTGTGGTGCTTGAGGAGAAGGTCGCTTATTTGAAAGTTGATGAGCATTTCGATTTGAGACAGGCGCGAGCTGTGTTAGGCTCTTCCAATTAACAGATTCGCGGTCGAGTGCGGCCGTGCATCTGTACCTAATTTAGATTTATAAGATTATCGCAGGAGATTTCAATGGCCAGTCGTGGTGTCAATAAGGTAATTTTGGTCGGTAACCTAGGGAAAGATCCTGAGGTTCGTTACATGCCAAACGGCAACGCCGTAGCCAACTTTACAGTGGCGACCAGTGAGTCTTGGAAAGACCAGCAAGGTCAGATGCAAGAACGTACAGAATGGCACAACATTGTAATGTACCGTCGTCTTGCGGAGATCGCCGGTGAGTACCTGAAGAAGGGCTCGAAAGTGTATCTGGAAGGCAAACTGCAGACCAGCAAGTGGCAGGATCAGCAGACCGGACAAGATCGCTACAAGACAGAGATCAACGTTAACGAGATGCAGATGCTGGATAGCCGTGGCCAAGGCCAAGGCCAAGGCGGTCAAGGTGGCCAGCAAGGTTACGGTGCGCCACAACAGCAAAACCAGTACGCGCCACAGCAGTCGGCGCCAGCCGCGCGTCCACAGCAGCCACAGCACTCGGCTCCTCAAGGTGGGTACGGTGCCCAGCAACAGCCTGCACCACAGCAGCAAGGTTATGGCGCTCAGCCACAGCAGGCCCCTGCCTATGCACCTAAGCCGCAGGCGGCTCCACAACAGCAAGCGCCGCAGCAGCGTCCAGCACCTCAGCCACAGCAGAACTTCACGCCTGATCTGGATGACGGTTGGGACGACGATATCCCGTTCTAGGATTAGGTCGACAAATGTTTGCTTAAAACCCTGCCTTGGCAGGGTTTTTCTTTTCTTAGACTCTGCCGCGCTATGCTCTTCTTAGCGCGCGTCGGTCGGCGTCATCCTGTGGGAGTGTTCATTTACCGCCATGCGGTGTAAAATGCGCGCCCAGCCCGTAAAAGGGCGACTGCTAAACTTGGGTTACCCTTATTTATGTCATCAGCCACTATGCCAACTGCTATTAATCGTACCTTCTCCATTGCGCCCATGCTCGACTGGACCGACAGGCATTATCGCTATTTCGCGCGCCTTATGTCTTCCGAGTTGCTGCTCTATACCGAGATGGTGACGACCGGGGCGATCATTCATGGCAAGGGCGACTATCTGGCCTATAACCAGGAGGAGCATCCGCTGGCGCTGCAGCTGGGGGGATCTAATCCTGAAGACCTGGCTAAGTGTGCCAAGCTGGCGGCAGAGCGCGGCTATGATGAGGTCAACCTCAATGTGGGCTGCCCATCGGATCGCGTGCAGAATGGCCGTTTCGGCGCCTGCCTGATGGCCGAGCCTGATCTGGTGGCTCAGTGCGTGGCGGCGATGAATGAGGTGGTGGATATTCCGGTAACGGTGAAGACCCGCATAGGCATCGACGAGCAGGACAGCTATGAGTTTCTTACCGAGTTCGTCGACAAGGTGAGCGCGGCTGGCTGTGACACCTTTATTATTCATGCCCGTAAGGCCTGGTTGCAGGGGCTGAGTCCCAAGGAGAATCGCGAGATCCCCGAGCTCGACTATGACAGGGTGTATCGTCTCAAGCAGGATTACCCTCAGCTGAGCATCTCCATCAATGGTGGGGTCAAGACACTTGAAGAGTGCGGCGAGCACCTTAAACAGCTAGACGGCGTCATGGTGGGCCGCGAAGCCTATCAGAATCCTTATCTGTTGGCTCAGGTGGATCAGCAGCTGTGCGGCCTGGACAAGCCAGTGCTGAGCAGAGATACCGTTTTGGAGAATATGATTCCCTATATAGAGAAACATCTAGTGTCCGGTGGCCGCCTGAATCATATTACCCGTCACATGACAGGTTTGTACCAGGGCGAGGCGGGTTCGCGCGCCTGGCGTCGTTATCTGAGCGAGAATGCTCATAAGCCTGGAGCCGGTATCGCCGTGGTGCATGAGGCCAGAGCCAGCATGGAAATCAAATAAAAATATAATATAAACAATGTATTGATTAAGATTCTTGCAGAAAGCCGCTGATACCACAGCGGCTTTTTGTTGTCTAATTTTTAAACTTTTCACAAGAGTTGGTGAAAATTACCAGCCGGTAGTGAAACTCACTATCTTCTCATCCAGCCGCCTCAGTCCTAATGAATGCCTCAGCGGCATTAAATTTTATAAATCCATATTTATCATGTGTTTATATTGTTTTTATAAAGTTGGCACACCCCTTGTATTGTCAAAGATGTCATAAACGAAATGGAAAGGAAGACATCATGAACAAGCTAACTAAAGTATCGCTAATCGCCTCTCTACTTATAGGTGCTAGCTTCTCTGCCTCGGCAGATGACTTTATCCCAACAGATATCACCGCCAAGCTGGAGCGTCATTTGGCGACTCAGATGCAGGAGATGATGGTGACTGCTCAGCAAGAACTGACACTTTCACTGCAGGCGCAGCTGTCAGAGTCGCTATTCGACACTAACCTTAAGCTGGCAGAAACGGCGACCAAGAGTGAAGAAGCACCGATGAAGAGTGCGATGGTTAAGGAATAACTCTGGTAAAGGAATACCATAGTTTGGGGAATTGTTATGACTTATCTGTTTGAGTTGGCAGCACTGTTACTGCTCCCAGTATTGAGCTTCGCGCTCTGCGCAACCTTAGTCTGTACCTTGAAATGGCATAAGGTGTTATAGCCGGGGCTCCTGAATTTGTTGATAGTAAGGACAAGTATCATGAATATCGATGATCTAATAAGAAGGCTAAAAAATCCCCGCAGCATAGTATGTGGTGTGGCGGCGATGACGGCAGACAAATTTGCCTGGTCTTGCCTGTGGACTCGCGTCGTGTGGGCCGTGGCAGCCTTTATGAATCCGGCCTTCGTCTTGTTAGTGTATTTTGTATTGGCACTCGTTCTGCCGAAATGGAAACCAGGCTACTAGCCGTTAGGGATTAAGAGCGTGAAGGGACGTACGAATTTACAAAAAGCGCTGGATATCTTGCTGGCCCTGGGTGTCATCCTCATAGTGGCTGCGGCGCTGATGATGCTGGGACATTACTTTGAAGCGCGTTGGTTTTACATCAGCCTGGAGTCGCCTCAGTGGATCGACATAGGTTTGTGGAGTACGGCGCTGGTCAGTGCCCTGTTATTGATTCTGCTACTCTGGCTCACCCTGGCCTTTAGTTTTATCGCCCTGGTTTCTTCTTTTTGTGTGCTAAGCGCCATCGCCATGTTGTTTGCCGGCTTTTCGCTGTTTTGGCCGATTCTCCTATTACTACTGGCGGCCTGGGGCGTAGGCCAGGCTAGCCGGGTCGACTAGCCGGGCTCGATTTCTTTATCTGCTCAGGAAGGCGTTAAACTGCGCCTTGGCCTCATCGCTTAGCAACCGAACGGCAAACTCTTCCAACTCTTTTTGCATCTGCTCTCTGATAAGTTCGCTGTCACCGCGTATTAGCCTGCGACTGGCTCTGAGTGCCTGAGGTGGCTTCTTCGCCAGCTTGATGCTTTGGCTCAGGGCATGACTCATCAACTCATCGCTTGGCAGCAGATCGTTGATGAGCCCCATCGACAGGGCGCTGTGGGCATCGAAGGCCTCACCAAGTAATAGCAATTCGCTGGCCTTGGTCTGACCGACCAGGCGGGGCAGTAGAAGGCTGGCACCTGCCTCGGGCACCAGGGCGAGATTGACGAAGGGCAGCTGGAACTTGGCGGTGTTATCGGCATACACCAGGTCGCAATGTAGCAGTAGGGTTGTGCCTATGCCGACCGCGGGACCGGCCACGGCGGCAACCAGAGGTTTCGTGAGATCCAGCAGGGTGAACAGGAACCTGACGGTAGGATGATTCTGTCCTAAGTCACTATTTTTTAAAAAGTCGGCAACATCGTTACCCGAGGTGAAACAATCGCCTTCGCCTTTGAGGAGAAAGGCGTTAATTCCGTTGTCTGACTCCCCTTGGATAAGGTATTCTGTGAGCCGAGCATACATCTCAAGGTTAAGCGCGTTGCGTTTGTCGGGGCGATTGATCGTGATGATGCGTACGCCCTGCTCATCCTGAAATTGAATGTTACTCATGGGTCAATAATCCTTATTTGGCAGATGGGTTAAAAAGGAGTTTAAGGCATTGAAACAGATTTTCAAACACGCGTTTAATTTTGTCCTGCTATCATGCACTTCATTTTCCGTATTGGCAAACGTCATGTTTGTCGATGGCTATGTCAGGGCCATGCCGCCGAGCGTGCCCAATACCGCCGCCTATTTCACCCTGATGAACCATGGGCCCGAGGTCGATCTCGTCGGCGTCGATACAGAGGTAGCCGCCGAGGCGCAGCTACACACTCTGGTGGAAGAAGAGGGCGTAGTGAAGATGCGCCAACTCCCCAAATTTACCCTGGCCAGCCACGCTAACCTGGAGCTTATGCCCTCGGGTAAGCACGTGATGCTGCTGGGATTAAAAAAACCGCTGACGGAAGGACAGGAAGTGGTGTTAAGGCTAAAGTTTAGCGATGGCAGCGAGCAGCAGGTGACGCTGCCGGTGAGCAAGCAAGCGATAGCGACACAAGATGATGGCGAGCACCATCATCACCATTAATGGAGTAAGAGTATGCAGGTAACATGGAAACGGGTCAGCCTGGCGGCCGCCGTCTTATTTTTGATCGGCTACATCATCAGCGTATGGTGGAGCGTAGAGCCAGACAGCATAGAGCCCCATCAGCTCAATAACGAGACGGGCCATAAGATAGTGGGCTACGCGACCACTACCTCTTTGATTTTAACCATGGAAACCCTCCTCGATAAGAACGGTGGCTGGTTGTCGAACGATGTGATGCCTCCCTCGCTGTTTATGGATAACATGCCCGCCTTCGAGTTTGGTGCCATAGAGCAGGCGCGGGATCTAGCGCTGATCATGCGCAAGGAATTTAGCCGTTCCCAATCGCAGTCGACCGCCGACAAAGATCTGCTGGCGGCCCACTCTAAGCTAAATATCGAACACACCAGCTGGTTGGTGCCGAGCGCCGAGGGCGAGTATCGTGACGCCATCAAGCTACTCAAGCTTTATCGCGCCCGCATCGCCGACACCAATAATCCCGATGCTCAGTTCTACGCCCGCGCCGATAACCTCAACGAGTGGCTCAAAGAGGTGCAGAAGCGCCTGGGCAGCATGTCGCAGCGCCTGTCTGCCAGTGTCGGCCAGGAGCGGATCAATACCGATCTCGCCGGTGACACTGAGGCCAGCCAGTCGACGCCTAATCTGGCCAGCCAGGAGATCAAGACCGGCTGGTGGCAGATCGACGATGTCTTCTATGAAACCCGCGGCGCCACCTGGGCACTGCTGAACTTCATGAAGGCTATTGAGGTGGATTTCGCCGACGTATTGAAGAAGAAAAATGCTGAGGTCAGCTTGCAGCAGATCATTCGTGAGCTGGAAGAGACACAGCAGCCTGTGTGGAGCCCGATCGTGTTGAACGGTTCTGGGTTTGGCATAGTGGCCAACCACTCGCTGGTGATGGCCAATTATATTTCCCGCGCCAATGCCGCGGTGATCGATTTAACTAACTTATTGACTCAAGGCTAATTAGATGAAAAAAACACTACTTGCATGTGCTCTGCTCGGGTCTTTGGCAGCGACATCTGCACAGGCGGCTACTGTAGTTGGCTTCAAGGTGGGCGGCGACTACTGGAACGCCGACACCGAGGGTACCTTTGCTCAGAAGGGCCAGGCTCAACAGGAGTTTGATTACAGCTCTTCATCTCAGGGTAGTATCTGGGTCGCCATCGAGCATCCGATTCCTTTAGTGCCTAACCTGAAGATCCGCGAAAACCGTCTGGATGCCGACGGCAAGGCGACGTTGACCGGCGACTGGACATTCGGCGATCGCGTATTTAGCGACGATGTGACCACGGCAAGCAACCTGAGTAATACCGACTTCGTGCTCTACTATGAGCTGCTGGATAACGACATAGTGGCACTGGATCTCGGCGCCGCCTACAAGAAGATGCACGGCTCTTTCCGCGTACATCAGATCTCGCCATCTGGCGTGGTAGGGGCTTACGCGCAGAAAGATCTGAGCGACGGTGTGGTCATGGCTTACGCCAATGCCGAGGTGGGCATTCCTGGCCTGGGTCTGTATGGTTTTGCCGACGTGATGCAGGGCATCGACGAGAGCAGCGTCTACGACTATCAAGTGGGTCTGGGTTGGCAGTTTGACGGCGTGGCGCTAGATACCAAGGTGCGTGTCGGTTACCGCGACTTTAACTTCGATGTGAACAACTTCGACGGTGTGACCGCCAACATGCAGTTCAAAGGCTATTTCGCCGGGGTTGAGCTGGTCTTCTAATAGCTAGTTTGTAGCCATAAAAAAACCGCCATGATGGCGGTTTTTTTGTATCTAAAGCCTGATCTCTTACTGACTGACTTCAGGAGCCTTCAGGCCATTGTTGATGGCGATGACATCGTCTTCGCTCAGGGTGCCAGTCGCTTGTTTCAACGCCAGGATAGAGTTGATATAGCCATAACGGGCATTAGAGAGCTGACGCTTAGAGTCATACAGGTCACGGGTACGGTTGAGTACGTCAACGATAGTACGGGTACCCACCTCGAAACCTGCCTGGGTCGCTTTCAGTGCGCTCTCAGAAGAGATCACCGATTGCTCATAGGCGCGGATAGAGCTAATAGAGGCACCAACGTTGTTGAAGTTGTTGCGCACATCTTTTACTACCTTGCGGTAGGTCTGTTCCATCTTCTCGCTGGCTTCTACGTATTGGTACTGCGCCTGGTTGACCTTAGAGCTCACCTTAAAGCCTTCGAAGATAGGCACGCTCAGTGTCAGACCCACGTTGGCGTTGTCGTAATCGCTCAGATCACCTGTCTGATTCTTCTGATTCAGGTTGGTGGTGTAACCCGCATTCAGGCTCAGAGACGGCATGTGGCCCGCCTTGTAGAGCGAGATGGTCTGCTGGGCGATATCTTTACCGATACGCGTGGTTAACAGATCCACACTGCTGGTCTCGGCCATCTTCAACCAATCGTTTGGCATGGCTGGGGTTGGCGGTACCGCCGTGAAACGTGTGGTATCCAGGATATCGATAGACTTGTGGTCTATGCCGGTGATCTCTCGAAGGGCTTCGTAGCTGTTGATCAGCTGGTTTTCCGCCAGGATTTCCGATGCACGGGCCAAGTCATACTGAGCCTGAGCCTCATGTACGTCGGTGATCGCGGTGAGACCCACGGCAAAACGTTGCTTGGTCTGCTCGAGCTGACGCTCGATGGCACGCTTCTCGGCGCCCTTGAATTCATAGTTATCTTTCGCGGCTAAGACGTCGAAGTAGGCGCCTGTAACGCGAATGATGAGTGACTGAAGTGTCGAGGCGTAAGCGGCATCGGCCTGTGACGCCGCAAGCTCCGCGAGGTCGAGTCCGACCCAGGCGCTGTGATCATAGATCACCTGCTTGAGTGACACTCCAGCATCGAGTCCGCTGTTGTACTTGTCATCATCAACATTGGTCCAGCTCTTTCCATAGCCTACGCTGGCGCTGATGGTAGGTAGCAAGGGGGCGCGGTTCTCTTCGATCTGCTCGTAGAGACGGTCGCGCTGCGCTTGTGCCTGGAGCGCAATAGGATCATTGGTAAGGGCCTGCTGATATATCTGCAGTAGATCGTCGGCATGCACGGCAGAAGTCGTTGCCGCGAGAGTCAACGCTGCACATAAGGTGCGGATCTTAAATTTCATTAGCTGTCCTTTTTTAGACATAAATACTCCGAGGCGGAGCCATTTACTTAATAAAGTTAAGTGATGCTTCAGCGCAAATCATTTGCGCGAAGCGGTTTGCGCTTCCCGACGCTTCCCGATACATCTAAACTTATTAAGGTTAAGATATTAAGAAATTAACCATTTTTAAGTCAACTAGGAAGTGTAACAGTTTTTAACGGTAAGTCTGCATTTTTTAGTGGTCTACATGGTATATTGAGAGCCCCTGGGGATAAGCATTTACTAACTGAGTCGCGGGACGGGTAATGAGTCAGAAATTCACCAATGAAGATGTACAGATGCTGGGAAAACGAACCCTTTTTCAGGGGTTCTTTCGTATGGAAGAGTACAGATTCAAACATAGGCTGTTTGCCGGTGGTTGGAGCCCGGAAGTGGTGCGTGAAGTGTTCGAGCGCGGCCATGCCGTGGTCGTGCTGCCCTATGACCCCGTGAGCGACAAGGTGGTGCTGATTGAGCAGATACGCATTCCCGTGGTGAATGCCGCAACCACCCCTTGGCTGCTGGAGTTTGTTGCCGGCATGATCGAGGAGGGGGAGAGTGCCGAGCAGGTGGCTCACCGTGAACTGCTCGAAGAGTCTGGCCTGGTGGCCAGCGAGATGCACTACATCAGCCAATATTTTTCCAGTCCCGGCGGCACCAGCGAGCGATTCGATTTCTACTGGGCCAGGGTCGACGCCAGTCAGGCCGATGGCCTGCATGGCCTGGATGATGAACATGAGGATATCAAGGTGCACGTGATGCCCCGTGAGGCAGCCTTTCAACTATTGCAAGATGGCACCATCAATAACGCCTCGACGGTGATTGGCCTGCAGTGGTTGCAGCTCAACTACCAAAGCTTAAGGGCCGCCAAGTGAGCCTGTCGTTAAATAAGCGCAAGCCGGACTATCAGGCAAACGTGAGTCGTTTTCTCGCCTTGTGTAGCCGTAACTACTTCAATATATTACGCTGGCTGCCCGCAGGCTATGAGCAGGGGCAGTCCTGGCAGGTCGAGGGAGACTTCGGTTGCCTCGAGGTTAAGCTGCTGGAAAACACCCAATATACCCAATTAATTGAGATCTCCCGTCCGCTGAAAATCGCGCAATACGTTGATACGCCTAAAGTTGTAGTGCGTGTTTACCATGACGCTAAATTAGCAGAAGTGTTAACTAGTCGACAGATTTATCGATTAAGACCAGTATATGATTATCCAAATATACGTATGTACCATAGAGACGAAAAGTATCAGGTAAATGCTTTTCTTGAAGAGTTACTCAAGATTGACAACCATGCCCGCATCATTTGTCAGTCCGAATCTTAGGGTTTTAATGTGCTAAAAGAGGCTATCTCTTATTCCATCGATCACGATGAGAGCGTAAAGCTGGTCCAGGTGACGGACCCTCATCTGTTTGCTGATCCCGAGGCGCAACTGCTGGGTGTGAATACCGCACATAGCTTGGATGCTGTGTTGAACACCATTAAGGCCGTCGATTATCCGGCACATCTCTTATTGGCCACAGGCGACATTAGCCAAGATTATTCTAATCAGTCTTACCATAACTTCGTCGCCGCGATTGAAAAATTGAACCTTCCTTGTCACTACCTGCCGGGCAATCACGATGATCCGCGCATCATGCACCTGCATATGCAGGGCCCCAGAGTCTACGGCGATAGGCGGATCCTGGTGGGAAAGTGGCAAATCATCATGCTGGACTCCACCGTTAGGGGGAAGCCAGGCGGGCATATGGCCGACAGCGAGATGGAGCTTATCGAGGCGGCGGTGGCGGCCCATCCCGAGCTGCATACCCTGTTGGTGATGCATCACAATCCGATCCTGGTGGATTGCAAATGGTTGGATCAACACTGCATGGACAATGGCGAGGCGTTTCTCGACAGAGTGACGGCCATGCCTCAGGTCAAGGGCCTGCTGTGGGGCCATGTACATCAGAGCCTGGATCAGTTCTACCAGGGCAAGAGTGGCCCGGTGAAATTGATGGCAACGCCTTCTACCTGCATCCAGTTTAAGCCTAAGTCTCCCTATTTCGCCCTCGATGCCCAGCAGCCAGGTTATCGCCTGCTTGAGTTAAAGCCAGACGGCAGCATCCTGGCCAACGTCTACCGGGTGCCCGGCAACAAGTTTTCACCGGACCACGACTCCAGCGGTTACTAGCTGCTCACTCTGGCAAGCAGATAGCGAGCAGTTTGCTTGGCATTGGCGGGGTTAATATTTGGTTAATCGCCGCGCCGGTGTTAGCATCTGGATGCCCGATACTTGGCTGCAGATGTTAGGCGCAGAGCCAATCTGCCCGCTAAGCCGTCGTGTAGGGAACACATTGCCGTTTTATCATTCGCTGCCGAGGAAATATGCTGCTCTATATTCATGGATTCAATAGTTCACCGCACTCAGACAAAGGTGTGGTCACTGCCCAGTATATTGCCAAGCATTTTCCCGATATCAATTTCGTACAACCCCAACTCCCAGCCACGCCCAAGGCGGCCATGGCGCTGCTGACAGATTTGGTCGAGCAGGCACTGGAGAAGGGAGAAAGCCTGAGATTCATCGGCTCATCCCTCGGTGGCTATTTTGCCAGTTATCTGGCGGAGCGTTATGGCGGGCGCGCCGTGCTGGTTAACCCGGCGGTGAAACCCTTCGAGCTGTTTGATGAGTTCCTCGGTCCCCAGTACAATCCCTACACAGAAGAAGATTATCAGATTCTACCCGAGCACAAGTTAGAGGTGGCTAAGTACGATACGCCGGCCATCTCACATCCAGATCGTTTCTTGGTGCTGCTGCAGTCTGGGGATGAGGTGCTTGATTATCGGCAAGCCGTGAATAAATACCAATGTTGTCAGATGCTCATCGAGGCGGGTGGCGATCACAGCTTCGTCGGCTACCAGCAGCAGATGCCGGGGATCTGTGATTTCCTGTTTCTTGACAAATAGACATGTAGGGCCGCAACATGGCCTGAATAACAATATATTGTGTGCGCTATGACTAACCAATACACTTCAGATGCAATTGAAGTCCTCAATGGACTCGACCCGGTAAAACGTCGCCCAGGTATGTATACCGACACCACACGTCCAAACCATTTGGGCCAAGAGGTGATCGATAACAGCGTCGATGAGGCCCTCGCGGGACACGCGACCAGAATCGACGTGATACTGCACAAGGACAATTCGCTGGAGGTGATCGACGATGGCCGCGGCATGCCGGTGGATATTCATCCCGAAGAGGGGATCCCCGGGGTCGAGCTTATCCTCACCAAACTGCACGCAGGTGGTAAGTTCTCCAATAACAACTATCAGTTTTCAGGTGGTCTGCACGGCGTAGGTATCTCGGTCGTAAACGCGCTGTCGAATCGTGTCGAGATCACGGTGAGGCGCAGCGGTCAGGTCTATGAGATGGCCTTTGAGCATGGCGACAAGGTGGAAGAGCTGACGGTGACAGGCACCTGCGGTCGACGCAACACCGGCACCCGCGTCCATTTCTGGCCAACCGCCAGCTATTTCGATTCGGTTAACTTCTCGATTCCTAAGCTTATCTATCTGCTAAGGGCCAAGGCGGTCCTCTGCCCGGGGCTGCGTATCAAGTTTACCAACAAGCAGACCGGCGATGTCGAAGAGTGGTGCTACGAGAGCGGCCTCACCGACTACCTCAAGTCGTCGACACAGGGAGCATTGACTCTGCCTGAAGAGCCTTTTATCGGCAGCATGGCTGGTAATACTGAGGCGGTCGACTGGGCCATCACCTGGTTACCTGAGGGGGGCGACTCCCTTAACGAGAGTTACGTCAACCTAATCCCCACGCCCTTGGGCGGCACCCATGTGAACGGTTTCCGTCAGGGCCTGCTCGAGGCGATGCGTGAATTTTGTGAGTTTCGTAACCTGATCCCCAGAGGGATCAAGCTCTCCCCCGAGGATATCTGGGATCGCAGCAGCTTCATTTTGTCGATCAAGATGCAAGATCCTCAGTTTGCCGGCCAGACCAAAGAGAAACTCTCCAGCCGTCAGAGTGCGGCCTTCGTCTCGGGCATCGTCAGAGACGCCTTCAGTCTCTGGCTCAATACCCATACGGATCAGGCCGAGGCCCTGGCCGAGATGTGTATCAGCAACGCCCAGAAACGTCTGAAGGCGGCCAAGAAGGTGGCGCGTAAGAAGGTGACCTCAGGTCCAGCGCTGCCGGGTAAGCTGACCGATTGTAGTGGCCAGGACCCTATGCGCGGCGAGCTCTTCCTGGTGGAGGGTGACTCTGCGGGCGGTAGTGCCAAGCAGGCGAGGGATCGTGAGTTCCAGGCGATCATGCCGCTGCGGGGTAAGATCCTCAATACCTGGGAGGTGGAGGCCTCACAGGTGCTGGCCTCTCAGGAGGTGCACGACATCTCAGTCGCCATCGGCTGTGATCCGGACAGCAACGATATCTCAGAGCTCAGATACGGTAAGATCTGTATCCTGGCGGATGCGGACTCGGACGGTCTGCATATCGCGACCCTGCTGTGCGCCCTGTTCATGAAGCACTACAAGGTGCTGGTGGAGAAGGGGCACATCTATGTGGCCATGCCGCCGCTGTTTAGGGTCGATGTGGGTAAAGAGGTATACTATGCGCTGGATGAAGCCGAGAAGCAGGGGATCTTAGATCGTATCAGCGCCGAGAAGAAGAAGGGTAAGGTGCAGGTGACCCGATTCAAGGGATTGGGTGAGATGAATCCATTGCAGCTGAGGGAAACCACCATGGATCCTAACACCCGAAGACTGGTACAGTTAACCATAGATGATGCCGATGACACCCTGGCCATCATGGATATGTTGCTGGCCAAGAAGCGTTCTGGCGATCGTAAGACCTGGCTTGAAACCAAAGGCGACTTAGCCCAGCTATAGCTATGTCATTAAAATAAAAAGATAAATCGTTAGACAAGCTTAATATAATGCATAATAAAAGAGTTAGTTGTTATTTTCTGTGTGCGATGTTTGCCATGATGACATCGGGCGTGTCCCTGACGGCGCGCGCCGAGCAGCCCATCATGATCACAGTCACCAAGGGATTTGGACTCTCCTTATATGCCTCTGATCTCGGTGATGCCAAACAGATGGCACTGGGTGACGAAGGCACCCTGTTTGTGGGCTCTTATAAGTCCGGCACCATACAGGCCCTGGTAGACAGCAACGCCGACGGTCGTGTAGACAAGCGCTACGTAGTTGCCAAGGGGCTGGAGTACCCAGAGGCGATCGCCTTTCATAAGGGGGATCTCTATGTTGCCGAAGAGGAGCGCATCCTACGCTTCGTGGATATCGAGAATCGCCTGAAGCGTCCAGGTCGCGGCAAAGAGGTTTACGATCGTCTGCCGGGCAAGACCAACAAGAGTCGCCGCGCCATGCGTTTCGGCCCAGATGGACGTCTCTATGTCGCCATCGGCGCGCCCTGTAACGTGTGTGAGGCCCATGCCCCCTTTGGCAGTATCATCGCCATCGACCTCAACAGCGGTAGCAGCGAGCAGATCGCCACCGGCATACGCAACGTCACAGGCTTCGACTGGGACCCTAAAGACAGCAAACTGTGGTTTGCGGACCTTGGCCGTGACTGGATGGGTGACAGGCTGCCACCGGATGAGATTAACCGTGTCGATATCGTCGGTGCCCACTACGGCTTTCCCTATATTCACGCCAGCAGCGTGCTGGAGCCCGCCTACGAGAAACCCAAGGGGCTCAAGGTCACCACGCCCGTCTTCGAATTGCCGGCCCACGTGGCGCCCATGGGGCTCGAGTTTTACCGTGGCGAGCAGTTCCCCGAGAAGTATCGTGACCAGCTATTCGTGGCCGAGAATGGCTCCTGGAACCGCTCCAGTAAGATCGGTTATCAGGTCACCATGTTGACCCTGGAAGATGACAATATCAGCAAGCGCCAGACGGTGGTGAGCTTTCTCGATGGAGAGTTCCCCGTCGCCCGGCCCTATGACTTAATCATGGCACCCGATGGCGCCATGTATATCTCAGACGATCTGAAAGGCAATGTGTATCGTCTGTTTTATAAAGAGAACGCGAGCGAAGAGATTGAATCGAGTGAAGCGAGTGAACAACAGGATCCTAATCAATGAGTGATGCGATAGATTTAAGCCTCGATGGCGTCGAACAGATGCCCTTGAGACGTTTCACCGAAGAGGCGTATCTGAACTATTCCATGTACGTCATCATGGATCGCGCCCTGCCGCATATCGGCGATGGCCTAAAGCCGGTGCAGCGTCGTATCGTCTACGCCATGAGCGAACTTGGCCTGTCGGCGCAATCTAAGCACAAGAAGTCGGCGAGAACCGTGGGTGACGTACTGGGTAAGTATCATCCCCACGGCGACAGTGCCTGTTACGAGGCCATGGTGTTGATGGCGCAGCCTTTCTCCTACCGCTACCCACTGGTAGATGGTCAGGGTAACTGGGGTGCACCGGACGATCCTAAGTCATTCGCCGCCATGCGTTATACCGAGGCGCGCCTATCTAAGTTCTCCGAGGTGCTGCTGACCGAGCTGGGTCAGGGCACGGTAGATTGGGGCGTCAACTTCGACGGCACGCTTAAAGAGCCCATGGTGCTGCCCGCCCGTCTGCCACATATCCTGCTCAACGGCATCACTGGGATCGCGGTGGGGATGGCGACCGACGTGCCGCCCCACAATGCCCGCGAGCTGGTGGATGCATGTGTGGAGCTGATTGATAACCCCAAGGCGGATCTTGAACGTCTGATGGAGCTGGTACCCGGCCCTGACTATCCTACCGAGGCGGAGATCATCAGCCCGAGAACCGAGATCGCCAAGATCTACGAGACGGGCCGTGGCTCCATCAAGGCCCGCGCCGTCTATACGGTGGAGTCCGGTGAGATAGTGATCACCGCGCTGCCTCATCAGGCCAGTGGCGGTAAGATTTTAGAGCAGATCGCCGCTCAGATGCAGGCCAAGAAGCTGCCCATGGTGGCCGACCTGCGCGACGAGTCAGATCACGAAAGCCCGGTGCGTATCGTTATCGTGCCGCGCTCAAATCGTGTCGATTGCGATCAGCTGATGGCGCACCTGTTTGCTACCACAGATCTCGAGAAGAATTTCCGCGTCAACCTCAACGTGCTGGGGCTCAATGGCCGTCCTCAGGTGAAGGGGCTGAAACAGCTGCTGACCGAGTGGCTGGAGTTCAGATTGACCACGGTCAGACGCCGTTTAGAGCACAGATTAGACAAGGTTTTGGCAAGGCTGCATATTCTGGAAGCCTTGATGATCGCCTTCCTCAATATTGATGAGGTGATCGAGATCATTCGTTACCACGATGATCCTAAGGCCGAGTTGATGGCGCGCTTTAACCTGACCGACGATCAGGCCAACGCCATCTTAGATCTTAAACTGCGTCATTTGGCGAAGCTGGAAGAGTTTAAGATCAAGACAGAACAGAGCGAGCTAGAGGCCGAGCGTGAGAAGCTTGAGCAACTACTCAGCTCAGATCGCCGCATGAAGACGCTGATCAAGAAAGAACTTAAGCAAGATGCCGAGACCTATGGCGACGAGCGTCGCTCTCCGCTGGTCGAGCGCAGCGAATCCCGCGCCCTGTCGGAGCAGGAGCTGGTGCCGGCCGAGGCGGTAACCGTAGTGCTGTCGGAGAAGGGCTGGGTGCGCTGCGCCAAGGGCCATGATATCGACCCAACGGCGCTCTCTTACAAGGCGGGTGATAGCTTCCTCTGCGCTGCGTCTGGCAGGAGTAATCATGCCACCGTCTTTATCGGCTCGACGGGGCGCGCGTTTGCCACCGATACCCATACCCTGCCATCGGCCAGGAGTCAGGGTGAGCCTGTGACAACCCGCTTCCAGCTGTCGCCGGGCGAGTCTATGGCCCATGCGCTGCTCGGGGAGGATGGACAATGCTTCCTGCTGGCCTCAGATGCGGGCTATGGCTTTATCGGTGATTACAAGGATATGGTGTCTCGCAATAAGGCGGGTAAGGCGCTACTCAGCCTGCCAGCCAACGCCCAGGTGCTGCCGCCGAAACGCGTGGATAAGAGTCGTAGCGAGTCTATCCTGGCGATCACCAACGAGGGTCGCATGCTGCTCTTCTCAGTCGATGCGCTGCCGCAACTGGCTAAGGGCAAGGGTAACAAGATCATCGGCATCGCCAGCGACAGGGCCAAGAGCCGTGAAGAGCTGCTGGTGCATCTGCATGTGGTGCCGCAAGATACCGCGGTTACCCTGTGGGCGGGTAAGCGCAAGCTTACTCTCAAGCCGAGCGATCTCGAGCACTACCGTGGCGAGCGTGGTCGTCGCGGCGCCAAGCTGCCTCGTGGCCTGCAACGTGTGGACAAGGTGGAGCTTGGCGAGGACGAGACCAGTCTCTAGCCGACTGTCAGACATAAAATCCGGATACAAAAAAAGCTGCCCTAGGCAGCTTTTTTTATCTCTGATGTAAGTAGGCCTTAAGCCACTTCGTAGAAGTTGGGGATCACATCGAGGCGGGCCTGGATGATCTCGGTGGCCATCTTGCTACATTTACCACATTGATTGCCAACACCCAGACGACGCTTAACGTCGGCAAGAGACATATCTCCTTGATCGACAGCTTCTTTTATTTGCTTGTCGGTAATGGCGTGGCAAAGGCAAACATACATACAGGTGACTCCCCTACTTCAGATGCATGCAAGTATAAATGAAAACGATTCTCACTGCTAATAACTCCTGGTTATAGACTGTGCATTATGGCGCCTAAGCGGGGAATTAAAAATTGTGAGCTAGCCCACTAAACACGGGGCCTCCAGCCTATCGCTATCTCGAATTTGCCCTCGTTTTGTCTACCTGAAGGCTAGGCCGGTAATGAGGACAAGCGCGCATGAAAGATGCAATTACCCCAAGTTAAGATGGTTTATTTGCTGGCTTATGATGAGTTGGGGTAGGCATTTACTGCTTGGATGAGGCGCTATCTTTGGTAGATAGCGCCAGGGGTGATTTAAGCTTAATAGCCGCGCTCGAAGTTGACCTTGTGGCTCAGGGGTTCTCCCTTGATGAACTTGTGATAGTTATTGGCGAAGATCTCCACTACCTGCTCAGGGAAACTCGGGGCGGCGATATGGGGAGTGATGATGACATTCTCCAGCGACCAGATGGGATGCTCCTGGGGCAGGGGCTCCTGATTGAAGACATCCAGGATAGCGTTCTGCTGGGGATGAGTCAGCAGCTGGGCGTAGAGGGCGTCGAGATCCAACACGTCGCCGCGGCCCAGATTGAATAGAATCGCCTCCGGCTTCATCATGGCCAGCAGCTCCTGGTTGAGCGCCCCCTGGGTCTGCGGCGTGCTGGGTAGGATGGCGGCGATGGCGTCTGCCTTACCTATGTGGTGGGCCAGATTGGCCAGGGTGTCGACGCTGTCGAAGCCTATGGTTGGCTTAGCGCCGCGATTGATGCCGGTCACCCGCATGCCGAAATGTTTGGCGGTCTGCGCCAGGTGCTTGGCGATATTGCCTGTGCCTAACAGCAGCAGTTCCTGCCCCTGCAGGGTGCGAAAGTTGCCCGGGCGCCAGATCTTCTCCGCCTGCTGTGACTGATATTGCTTGTGCTGACGCTGGTGGGCCAGCAGGTAGCCGAACAGGTACTCGCTCATCAGGGGGCCGAAGATCCCCCGCACATTGGTGAGTTGGTAGTCGCGGCGCAGCCTGGGTTTGACCAAGAGATCGACGCCGGCATAGGTCGATTGCATCCACTTGATCTGTTTGGCATGGCCCACCAAGGGGGCGGCCAATGGCGGTTCGGCAAGCCAGATATCGGCATCGAGAATACTCTGGGGATCGTCGCCTAGCAGTATCAGGTGCGGCAGGTGACAGGAGCCGAGCAGGCTGCGGTATCTATCGTTATCGCTGGTCAGCAGCAGTAGCTTGTGTTCCATAGCGAGTCCTTTTGGCTGTTATTATTTTTGTATGAGACCCAGAAAATGGCTGGTTTATTTTGGTGACGAATTTTTTTCATTCGCACCTAGTCATTATAGATGCTCCCACCTGGCTTAGTACTTAAGTGGGGGGCTAGTGTTACAGTTACAAAAAATGGCAGAGGTGTCCACCGCTAGGGTGAACTTTGCTTATTTGTTGGGCAGTTTAGGGTGAGTAGGCACTCGCTGACCCTAGCGGGTCAGCAGCAGTTGATGGACGCAGTCGGCGCTGACATCGGGGAAATTACTGAAGATGCCATCGACGCCCATCTGCGACAGATAGTGGATGTCGTCGCGATTATCCACGGTATAGACAAACACCTTGGCGCCGCGGGCGTGGGCATCCTCCACTAACTCCCGGGTGACGAAGTTGACGCTCAGGTGCAATGAGAAGGCCTCAAGCCGAGTGACTATGGCGGCCAGGTCTTCCGGCACTCCCTCGATGAGTGGCGCCAGTACGGCATCGGGAAAGGCCTGTCTCAGGGTGAACAGGAAGCCGTGATGGAAGGATGAGATCAGCAGCTGATCGGTCCGGTAGTTGAGCTTCTCCAAGATCTCAGGGTAGAGGGCCATGAAGGGGCCGAGGGAGTTGAGCCCTTTGAGCTCTATGTTGATCAGGGCATCGAAGGGTTGCAGGTACTCCAGCAGCTCCCAGAGTTTAGGGATGGGCTCGCCATCAACGGTAACGCCGGCCAGATACTCTTGAGTCACCGCCTCGATAAGACCTGTACCCGAACTTTTGCCGTCGAGACGCCTGTCGTGAAACACATAGAGTTCGCCTTCGACGCTGTGCACGTCGATCTCCACGGCGTTACAGCCCAGGGCGACCGATTTCTTGATGGCGGCCAGGGTATTTTCGGCGCCATAGCCGCTGGCGCCACGGTGAGCATAGACACGCATTAGCTTCTAATTATCCCCTGAGTCTCTTTACTTTGACCACTAATATGCACCTCGAGCTGCGGATAGGCGAGCTCCAGATGATTCTCTCTCAGTTTCTTGCTGACCTGCTTGTGTAGCTTGTGTCGTAGCGGCCAGCGGGTGTTCATATCCTTGGCATAGGCGCGGATCTCGTAGTCCTGAGTATGCTGACCAAATCCGGCAAACCAGACCTCGGGCTCCGGCGTGGTCAGGGCATCGTCACACTCCTTAACCGCCTGATAGAGCGCCGCCTCGACTCGCGCGGGATCCGAGTCCCTGGCGACCGAGACATAGACAATCACCCTAGTTATCGGGTCTGACAGCGACCAGTTGATCAGCTGCTCGGTAATAAAGGCCTTGTTGGGGACGATTATCTCTTTTCTGTCCCAGTCGACAATTGTGGTGGCGCGGATCTGGATCTTACTTACCGTACCGGTCAGCTCGCGAATGGTGACGGTATCGCCTATACGCACCGGCTTCTCGAACAAGATGATCAGGCCCGAGATGAAGTTGGCAAAGATCTCCTGCAGACCGAAACCTAAGCCCACCGAGAGCGCCGCGACCAGCCATTGCAGCTTAGACCACTCCATCCCCAGGGTCGAAAAGCCGCTGAGCATACCGAAGAAGACCACCAGATAGCGACTCACAGTGGTGATGGCAAAGCCCGTGCCCTGGGTGAGATCCAATCGTTGCAGAATCATCAGCTCCAGCAGACCCGGCAGGTTGGTGGCTATCATCAGCGAGAAGCCGACGATGATAAGGCCAAGCAGCAGGGACTTGAGAGTGATAGGGATCTGCTGGGCGATACCGTCGACCGTGCTCGAGCTGGTCCACAGAGTAATGCCGTCCAAAAACGAGAAGATGGCGCTATGTGTCTGGGTCCAGAGGCCGATCAGGCTGATCAGGAAGGCCAGCGTCAGCAGTGAACGCACCAGCCCCAGCGACTGGCTGGAGATGGTCTCGAGATCCACCACAGGCTCCTCATAGGTGTCCGGCGGCTCGTTACTGTTGGGGTCATCTTCTTTCTCCCGCTGGGCCAAGATCTCGGCGCGCTTGGCCTTGGCGCGGTTAAAGGCGATGCGGCGTCGCTCGATCAACATCCAGCGCTTAATCAGCTGATACAGCAGCATGAAGCTTAGGGATAAGATCAGCGACAGCTGTAGCTGCAGCAGCATCTGATAGGCGGTGAAGTAGTAGCCCCTGAAGGCCAGCACGGCGCAGGCTGGTGGCAGTAAGATAAGTATCGACCAGAGCAGTTTCTGCAGCAGGCGCTTGTTCTTATCGTCTTGGTGATAGTGATGTTCCTGCTTCGACAGGCTCAGCATGTCGCGGTAGAACCAGAACAGCATGAGGGCCAGCAGGATGAAGGCGCCGCGTCCCAGGCTGTTGCGCACCAGCGAAGTCTCTAGCACCTCGGTGAAGCCGATCACGCCGACAATCGGCATCGCCAATACGGTCAGGGCGCGCAGGCGTTGCTGACCGGCGCGTATGATCGCCTTGTCGCCCTTGAAGTGGCCGATCAACAGGCCCTTATCCAGCGCCAGCAGATAGGTGAGGCGATAGAGCTGGTACAGCATGCCTATGGCCAGTATGCCCATGCCCACCGAGGAGACCAGGTTATGGTTGCTGAAGTAGAAGATCAGACCGCCGCTGATCAACGGCAGAGGCTTGATGCAGCTGTATAGCAGCGAGCCAACCAAGGTATTGAAACTATAGATAAACTTATCTTGCGTGACGTTACCCACATAGGTGACGTTTTTCGCCATCAGCTGAGTAAATTTAGGCGTGACCAAGTCCTGCATCACCAGGCAGAGCACCATCAAGATCACCCACCAGGACCAGAGGGTGCTCTGTTCGCTTAATGAGTCCTGTACCTGATGCCAAGGCGCCTGGGTCAGCAGCCATTGAGTGCTCTGATACAGGTCGCCCAGCCAGTAGCCGTCTATGCTGTTGGCGTTGGCTACCCAAAACAGGTGCTCGTTAAGCGTGGTCTTAAGGGTCTGATACTGCTGGCTCAGCTGTTCATACAGCACCCTTAACTCGGCCAGTTCGCCAAGGTAGAGATCATAGTTTTCCAGCAGCTGACGCTGCAGCTCTTTCTGGGCACCGACCAGCTTGCTTTGCAGCGGCGTGAGCTGCTCGGCGGCGCCGAGTAGCGGATGCAGTGTCTGGTCTTGCTCTATCTGGTAACGGGCCAGACGGGCATTGGCGATCTCATTGCTGATCTTGTCCTGGCTCGGCGGCTTGGGCAGTGAGTAGAGGATACGCAGGAAGCGCTCGCCGAAGGCCGAGTTAAGTTTCACCAGGGCGATCTGCTGCTGAATATTAGTGATCTGCTTGGCCTGGAACTGGTATTGGGTCTCGGCCTGCTCCTGCAGTGTCATCACATTGGTGACCTCATGGGTCAGCTGTTTCAGCTGCTCGCCGTAGGCTTGGTTCTGTGCGTTCAGCTTGATGGCGATGGCATCGTCTGTGATGGAGGTTTCTATCTGACTGGCGGCGATGGTGGCCGCCGTTGCCTTGTGACGCTGCTCGGCGATGGCGCCGTTGAGGCGCTCGATCAGGGCTTCTTGCTGCACCAGTTGGCTGCGCACCAGCGCCAACTGCTGCTGGGTCAGGGCGATCTGTTTCTGGCTGCTGGCCAGCTCAGATTCCAGGGTCGATAGGCTCTGAACATAGACCCGGCGTTGCATCTCGCTCAGGGGCTGATTGTCGTCGCTGGTCGCCTGTTTGTGCTTGGCCAGGGTCAGATTGGCTTGGCTTATCAGGCTAGGTAGTTGCTGCTGGCGTTTGATCAACTCGTTGACCTGAGTGGCCAGGTTAGCCTCTGTCTCTTTGAGCTCAGATAGTCTCAGGTAGGAGAGTGACGCCTGCTGACTAAGATCTTGATTGGGGTTGTATTCCAGCGGCGTGGCGGCTTCTTTAAGCTGCTGTGTCAGGGCCTGTTTCTGGCTCTGATACTGGTGAATGATGGCGTCGAAGCTGGACTGTAGGGCCTGTTGCTCGGTGAGCTGCTCCTCCAGCAGACTCAACTGCTCGGCGGTGCTCTTGCTGGCGACCTGAGGCTCCTGTCCTAGTCCCAGGCGTTTATTGAGATTCAGGGGCGAATTTGCGGCGCCTGAGAATGAGATTAGACAGAGAATAATCAGTAATATACGAGACATAAGCCGCTTTGTTCACACCAGCATCAATGGACGCTTATATATTACCAAGTTAGTTCAAAAATGATATCTATGAATCGGTTAATTTGACCCGTGTGGCGTTTCCTTTGCCAGCGACGAAAATGCCTTAGGATTTCGCCTTTTGGGCGCGGTTAGCCCTGTGGCTCTTCTGCGTCTCATAGACAGCGGTGAAGACCACCAGAGCGCCGCCAATCAGCGTCTTCATGGCGAGTCCCTCGCCCAGGATCAACAGGGCTAACAGGGCGCCATAGAGGGGTTGCAGGCAGGAGACCAGGCTGACCGTCTTAGCGCTTAGCTGACGCAGCGCCGAGGTAAACAGGGCGTGGGGTGCGGCGGTAAAGACTATGCCTAAGAGGATCACCAACCACCAGACGTTGGCTTGGATGGCGCTTGGGTCGACCTCGAGCCAAGGCAGCAGGAACAGGGCGCTGACTCCTGTCTGGTAGAACATGGCTTGGGCGCCGCTGTAGCTGGCGAAGTAGCGTTTGTGCAGCAGGTTTCTGGCGGTGAACAGGGCCGCCGACAGAATGCCTATGATGATCCCCAGGGTGACATCGTTACCCAGATTGGCCTCTGGGATCAGCAGGCTGACGCCCAGTAGGACACAGATGCCGCTGATGATGTCGGCCAGTTCAAGGCGTTTGCCGGTAAAGAAAGGCTCCACCAGAACCGTCATCACGGGATAGGTAAAGAAGGCGATCATGCCGATGGCCACCGATGACAGCTGCATGGCGGCAAAGTAGGTGACCCAGTGCAGGCTGACGATAATGCCGAGTCCCAGGGCGATGCCGTAGTCTTTAGCGCGATTGAGCCTGAGGTGCTTGCCGCTGACCTTAACCAACAGGGCAAGGGCTAGGGCGGCGATGCAGCAGCGAAGTGCCGTGATATCCAGGGCACTGAGGGGAATCAGCTTGGAGAAAAGGGCCGTACCACCAAACAGGAGGACGGCCAGATGCAGTTCGATTAAGCCAGAGCGTTCGCTGCTACTTGTGTTCAAGGTTTCCTCTAATCGATTTTGGCAAAGGCCTGACCCATGCGGGTAACGGCCTTAGGTTCGACGCCATCGGCAAAGTGTTCCAGCGCGTCTTTGGCAAATAGCATGACGACTGTACTGCCAAGCTTGAAGCGTCCCATCTCCTCGCCCTTGTCCAGGGTGATCGCCTCTGGGCCCTCGGTTGGGTAGTCCCAGGTGAAGACTTTCTTGCCTGTCGGCGGCGTGACTGTACCTGCCCATACGGTTTCTATGCTTGCTACGATAGTGGCGCCAACCAAGACCATGGCCATGGGGCCGATTTCGGTTTCGAAGATGGCCACTACACGCTCGTTACGGGCAAACAGGCCGGGCACATTCTCGGCCGTTAGCGGATTAACCGAAAACAGCTCGCCAGGCACATAGGTCATCTTAGACAGGGTGCCTTTAATCGGCATGTGAATTCTATGGTAATCCTTAGGTGCCAGATAGATGGTGGCGAAGTCGCCGCCTTCGAAGCGCTTGGCATCATCGGCTTGATCGCCTAAAAGGGCAAGTGACGAATATTCATGTCCCTTGGCTTGAAAGATACGGCCTTCTTTGATCGGTCCGCATTGGCTGACGGCACCATCGACCGGATGAACGATATAGTCGTCATCGTCACACAGGGGGCGGATGCCGGGTTTCAGGGCGCGGGTGAAGAACTGGTTGAAGCTGGCGTAGGCTTCGGGTGCACTCTGTGCGGCCTCGCTCATGTCAATCTTATACTGCTTGATAAACCACTTAATTACGCTTGTCGTTACCGCGCCGAGTTCGGCGGCTGCCAGTTTACCCACGAGTCGCGAGAGCAGGTGTTTCGGCATTATGTATTGCAAGGCAATCTTCAATTTGTCCACTGTCTGTTTTCCTTCAAATCCAGTTTGGCTGTTCTTAATTTAGTTAGTCGTTATCGTTTTTGAAATGACGGGCGTGGCGCTGCTCGTCCAGGCTGTCGATAATTCTGTGGTAGTTCTGGTACCTGTCCTGGGCGATCTTGCCTTCCTCGAAGGCCTGGGTGATGGCGCAGCCAGGGTCATTCTTGTGTTTACAGTCTCTAAACTTGCAGGTGCCCAGGTAATCCCTGAATTCGACAAAGCACCAGCCGACACGCTCGGCAGGCAGGTGCCATAGGGCGAATTCACGCACACCGGGAGAGTCCACCAGATCGCCGCCGCTTGGGAAATGCAGCAACTTGGCCGTGGTGGTGGTGTGCTGGCCCAGGCCCGAGGTCTCGGACACGTCGCCTGTGATGAGCTCAGCTTCCGGCAGCAGGGCGTTGATCAGCGATGACTTACCCACACCTGACTGACCGACAAACACGCTGACCTTGTCTTTTAATAGGGTCTTGATAGCCTCGACCCCTTCGCCAGACTTGCTGCTGACTCTATATACCTGATAGCCGATGGCCTGGTAGCGCTCCAGCGCGGCCTCGACGGCAGGTGCCTCTTCGTCGCTGAGTAGGTCTATCTTGTTGAGTATGATGACGGGCGCTATGCCTGTGTCTTCGGCGGCCACCAGATAGCGGTCGATGATCTGGGTAGTAAAGCTAGGCACCACGGAAGAGACGATAAGTATCTGATCGATATTGGCGGCGATGATCTTGATGCCGTCGTAGAGATCCGGCCGCGACAGTGAGGAGTGTCTCGGATGAACGGCCTCGACCACGCCGGCTATGGTGGCTGTGGTTTCACTGGCTTGGCGCATGATCACCTTATCGCCGGTGACCAGGCTTTGAATATTTCGGCGAATGTTACAGCGAACCAGTTCACCGTTTTCCGTTTCGACATCAGCGTGTTGGCCGAAGCGAGAGATGACGGTGCCCAGCTGTTCTGGCCCCAGTGAGCTATCCTGTAACTCAATGGTTGTTTCTTTTGCGTCTTTGCGCTGCAGCCGTTTCTCATGATTGGCGCGCATGCGGCGGCGTTGGCCTTGGCTTAGGGGTTTCTTTTTACTCACAGTGTCGTCATCGTCAAAATAAGGTTATTTTGTGTCTTCTAAAAAAGCAGTATGATACACGGTCTTAAATAAAAAAGCCTGAATTTAGGCAAACACGCATTGATAAGGCAGATATATGGCTGCAGATGAAACAAATCTGATCTGGGTTGATCTGGAGATGACGGGACTAGAGCCCGAGGTCGACAGAATCATTGAGATAGCAACGATTGTGACCGACAAGGAATTGAACATCTTGGCGGAAGGGCCGGTAATTGCCATCCATCAGAGTGAAGATGTGCTTGCGGCGATGGATGACTGGAACCAGAAGCATCACGGCGAGTCGGGTCTGATCGACAGAGTCAGGGCGAGTGACTTCAGCGAGCAAGATGCCATCGAGCAGACGATTGCCTTCTTATCTGAGCATGTACCTGCCGGTGTATCGCCAATGTGCGGCAACAGCATAGGTCAGGACAGACGTTTCTTGAATCGTTACATGCCGACTTTGGAAGATTATTTCCACTACCGCAACATAGATGTCAGCTCTGTCAAAGAGTTAGTGCGTCGCTGGAAGCCAGAGGTGATGGACGGTTTTAAGAAGCAGGGAACCCATCAGGCACTGGTTGATATCCAAGAATCGATCGCCGAACTCCAATATTATCGCGAGAAAGTATTTAAAATTTGACCAAACGGTAGAAAATTTTAAATTAGGGGGTTGCAGAGGGGCGAAATTCTCCTATAATGCGGCCTCAACTTTTTACTGGCGTGTTCGCTGGTAAAGATTGAAATGCGACATTAGCTCAGTTGGTAGAGCGATACCTTGCCAAGGTATAGGTCATCGGTTCGAACCCGATATGTCGCTCCAAATTACAAAAGTTTGGTTACACCAATATCCAGACTCACAGATTTTGCGACATTAGCTCAGTTGGTAGAGCGATACCTTGCCAAGGTATAGGTCATCGGTTCGAACCCGATATGTCGCTCCAAATTTATGCGACATTAGCTCAGTTGGTAGAGCGATACCTTGCCAAGGTATAGGTCATCGGTTCGAACCCGATATGTCGCTCCAAAATTTGAGTTACTTGACTCAGTCGATAAAAGGTGAAAGACGATACCTTTTGTTGATGATGACAGTTTAAGTAGCACGAAAAATTTATGCGACATTAGCTCAGTTGGTAGAGCGATACCTTGCCAAGGTATAGGTCATCGGTTCGAACCCGATATGTCGCTCCAAATTTTCTCCCGCTAGTACCAATCATCTAATTCGACATTGCGACATTAGCTCAGTTGACTCTCTGTATAGAGCAAGAGGGCGATACCTTGCCAAGGTATAGGTCGAGTTTTTAGATTTACCGATTCGAACCCGATATGTCGCTCCAAATTTTCTCCCGCTAGTACCAATCATCTAATTCGACATTGCGACATTAGCTCAGTTGACTCTCTGTATAGAGCAAGAGAGCGATACCTTGCCAAGGTATAGGTCATCGGTTCGAACCCGATATGTCGCTCCAAATTTTCCCTCAGCAGTTTCTATTTTAAGTATCAGTTATTTCTCGTTCTGCTGGTTGCATGTATCGCAGCTCTGCGACATTAGCTCAGTTGACTCTTTGTATAGAGCAAAAGGGCGATACCTTGCCAAGGTATAGGTCGAGTTTTTAGATTTACCGATTCGAACCCGATATGTCGACCCAAATTTTCTTCCGCTAGTTTCAGCTTCCAGTCCCCCTTGGTTTGTACCCTGAGAGTCATCTAGTCGTCTGTTTTGGCTGTAATCGATTCCGCGCCATGGTTTTTACTTTGATGAATTTTTATTCATTTTTTCACGATTACTTTAGTGAGTCGTTCATCGTCTGTTTTGCCCATAAAGCCCTTAAACTAGCGATTATTGGCCCTTTATCGGCGTGAAGATCACAAAAATGCCATTTGCGTGATATGAGATAAAATTCTTTAAGCTTGTCTAATGTAGCGACTTCAGAAGTGCGCAAACTATGACATTGTTCAAAAAAAACTGCGTTAATTACTCCCATAATGAAATCAAATCAGTATTAACGCCTAAAACTTTGGCATCGATTGGAGAAGGAAAGATGAGATTTCAACAACTTAATGAACAGTTGGCATATGTCTCTAAGTGTCGCTTGGAAATGGCCCGTTTATATGCGCGTTTGCACAGTGCGGTAGACTCGTCTCGCGTGAAATTGATGCTGGAGTATTTGCAACAACATGAGAAAGAGGTTTCTCAGAAGATCGATGACTACATCGAAGAGGCGCCACGCCGTCTGTTGGAGCTCTGGTATAACGATATTGTGTTTGAAGACTTCATCAAACGCTGCCAGGAGGTGATTCCTGCGGCCAATATGAACGAAGATGATCTGTTGGAGCTGCACCTGGATCTCGACAACCGTCTGATCGGCTTGTTTGAGAAGACGGCGGAATCCTCTGTACCGGGTGATGTGAAGAACGCCCTCAACGATCTGGTGCGTGTCGAGAAGATCCAGCAGCAACGTCTGGTGCACAGCAGCCTGAGAATGGAAGATATATAATCTGAGCTCATTTAAGTTGAGCTTTCTAGCCGGTTGCTAGTGAGAAACTTAATAAAAAGGCGCCTTGGGCGCCTTTTTTTGTTTATGCCAGAACAATTGCAGTTAGGTATTTATAGCTAACTCTTTTTCATCGTTTTTTTCTTCTTACGCCAGAGCAAAAATTTCACTTTATTACATTCATATCGCGATTTCTGGCGCACCTGACTCAGTAATTTGACTGACTGATTAGCGAGTTCAATTCAGTTTGATGAAATGTTTTGTTATCGCCTCGTTGGCCTTTTTGTCGCTGAGTCGGCGAATTTATTGTGCCAGATCAAACTTCTTACATTCTCTGGCGTTTAAGCGGAATCTATTGGCGATTAAAAACTCAAATATCGAATATGCTTAGGCATAGGGTAACCCGCCCCGGTGATGAGTCTTGTTAAGGAGAATCCAGATGTTGTTTAGTGACGGGCAGCTACCATCGGCCTTATATACGGCGCAGATGATTCGTGATGCCGAAGCGCGCTTGATCGCGTCCGGTGAGGCTAACTTGTGCCAATTGATCGACAGCGCCGGACAGTCGGCCTTCGAGTTGCTGCAACGAGAGGGTAAGCTCAATAGTAAAATTCTGGTGTTGGCGGGTTATGGCAACAATGGCGCCGATGCCTATATCTGCGCCACCCTGCTGCTCGAATCTGGCTGTGATGTCGCCCTCTATGCGGTGGAGCGTTCTGAGGCGGGCGAGGGGATCAGCTACGCCAAGGCGGCCTTTCTCGCCGCGGGCGGGCATCAGTTATCTGACTATGAAGAGGCGCTTAAGGAGGCCGAGGTCATCGTCGATGGCCTGTTAGGCACGGGGGTCAAGGGTGAGCTACGTGCCCCCTTTGCCGAGATGATAGTGGCGATCAATCGTTATTCGCCCTGGATCTTATCCTTAGATGTGCCATCGGGTATCGATGTGGATACCGGCGCTGGTCAGCTAGCGGTTAAGGCCGATGTAACCCTGACCTTCGGCGCGCCGAAACAGGGACTGATCACGGGTAAGGCCAGGGACTGTGTTGGCAGGCTCTGGTTTGCCGATATCGGTCTGCAGGATTATCTGCCAGAGTCCAAGGTGCTTAACATTGCCCACAGGCTGACCGACCTTGGATTGCCTGCCAGGGCGCAGAACAGCCACAAGGGGGCCTGCGGTAAGGTGACCGTTATTGGTGGCGATATCGGCATGGCCGGGGCGCCGCGTCTGGCCGCCGAGAGCTGTCTGCGGGCGGGCGCCGGACTGGTGGCGGTGATTTCAAGACCCGAGCATCTGACCGTGGTGAACTCGGGGCGACCGGAAATTATGTTCTGGGGCTGCGAGCTGGTGGATATGGAAGTGTATCAACGCTTGGGCTGGGCGGATATTCTGCTGATTGGTCCAGGACTGGGTAAACACGACTGGGGCTACAACCTGCTTAAGGCGACAGGCCTGAGCGACAAGCCCTGTGTGATGGACGCCGATGCACTTAATCTGCTGGCGCTCGAGCCTTCACGCCAGAGCAATTGGGTGTTGACCCCTCACAGCGGTGAGGCCGCCAGGTTGTTGGGGATTAGCATCGCCGAGGTGGAGGCGGATCGCTTCGCCGCCGTCTATGCCTTGCAGGCTAAATATGGCGGCGTGGTGGTGCTCAAGGGCGCAGGCACACTTATCTATGACGGTAAGGTGTGTCATGTGGCGCCGGTGGGAAATCCTGGTCTCGCCAGCGGCGGCAGCGGTGATGTCCTAGGTGGCATCATAGCGGCCTTGATGGCCCAGGGAATGGCTAAGATGGAGGCGGCGAGCGCCGGAGTGGTGGTGCATGGGGCCGCAGCGGATCTGGCTGCGAAAGAGGGCGAGCGAGGAATGCTGGCCTGCGATCTGTTCGCCCACATACGCGCCCTGGTCGATAAGATTTAGCCTCAGCATTAAAATACAGTAATGTCTGTTTAGATAAACGCCGGTTTAGGTTAAAGTATCTGGCTCAAAAAAGGATTGTCCTTAATTAGCGATAGATACGATGACACCAGTAAAAGTTTATCTTGAAAATGAAGCAGAAACCGTTAGCTTAGGTCAAAGGCTAGCCAGTGCGATCAAGCCGCCATTGACCCTCTATTTGAGTGGTGAACTGGGGGCGGGAAAAACAACCTTTAGTCGTGGCCTCATTCAGAGCCTGGGACATAAGGGGGCGGTGAAGAGTCCGACCTACACGCTGGTTGAGCCCTATGAGCTAGGTGATATTGATGTGTATCATTTTGACCTATATAGACTAAGTGATCCAGAAGAGCTCGAGTTTATGGGGATTCGAGACTACTTTACCGAGTCGAGCCTGTGTATTGTCGAGTGGCCCGATAAGGGCGTCGGCCTACTGCCCGAGGCGGATCTGGCGATCCATATTCAGTATCATCAACAGGGCCGAGAGGTCATGCTAACGGCGCACTCGCGCGCCGGAGAGATTTTGTTAGATAGTTTACATAATAATGATAAGAACTGAGTCACTAATAAAACGCCTATTATTGATTGTCTTGCTATGCACTCCTTCCATTGCCTACAGCGCAAATAAATTGGAAGGTGTGCGTATCTGGGCGGCACCAGAATCGACGCGGGTGGTGTTTGACCTGCGCGAGCCGCCAAAATATTCCCACTTCACCCTCACCAGTCCCTACCGCCTGGTGGTGGATCTGACGACCACGGCTACCGGGCTGGATCTTAATAAGATCGAGAACAACAGTAAGCTGGTTAAGCGGGTGCGCATTAGCAAACCGCCCAAGAAGGGCACCCTTAGGCTAGTGATCGATCTGGTTAAGCCTGCCAAGGCTAACCTCTTTGCCCTGTCGCCCACGGCGCCCTACGGCAATCGCCTGGTGGTGGATCTCGAAGGGGGCAACCAGAGTCCTAAGACGGTAAAAGTCGAGCCTGAGCAGAAGCTTAGGGACATCATAGTAGCCATCGATGCCGGCCATGGCGGCGACGATCCCGGTTCCATCGGCCCCTCTGGCACCTATGAGAAGAAGGTGGCGCTACAGATAGCCAAGAAAGTGGAGGCCAAGATCAACGCCACGCCGGGCATGCGCGCCATCATGACACGTTCCGGTGACTACTTTGTCAATCTGAACAAACGCTCCGAGATCGCCCGTAACAGTAAGGCCGACCTGCTGGTGTCGATTCACGCCGACGCCTTTACCTCACCGCAACCTCAAGGGGCCTCTGTGTGGGTGCTGTCGATGCGCCGCGCCAACAGTGAGATCGGTCGTTGGTTAGAGCAGAAAGAGAAGCACTCTGAGCTGCTGGGCGGTGCCGGTGAGATTATCCAGAACGCAGATAACGAACAGTATCTGGCCATGACGCTACTCGACATGTCGATGGACAGATCTATGGCGATCAGCCATAACATCGCCGGAGATGTGCTGGCTAATCTGGGCAAGGTGACTCGCCTGCACAAGCACAAGCCTGAGGCGGCCAGCCTGGCAGTACTCAAGTCGCCGGATATTCCCTCTATCCTGGTGGAGACAGGCTTTATCTCGAACCACAAAGAGGAGCGCCTGCTGACCCAGAGGGATCACCAGAACAATATCGCCAACGCCGTCCACAAAGGCGTGGTGCGCTATTTCGAGAATAATCCTCCGGCCAATACCATGATGGCCAGTAAGAGCGGCATCAAACATAAGGTGACCGCAGGTGAATCATTGTCTGTCATCGCCCACCGTTACCAGGTGTCGGTCGATAGCATCAAGAAGGCCAACAAGCTCAAGTCCAACACCCTCTACATCGGTCAGAAGCTGATCATTCCCCGGGCCTAAGGAGCCAAGATGACCATACGTATTTTGCCTCCTCAACTGGCTAACCAGATTGCCGCCGGGGAGGTGGTAGAGCGTCCTGCTTCTGTGATCAAGGAGCTGGTCGAGAACAGCCTGGATGCCGGTGCGACCCGGGTCGATATCGAGATCGACAAGGGCGGCAGCAAGCTGATTAAGATCACCGACAACGGCTCTGGCATCCCCAAGGAGGAGCTGAGCCTGGCGCTGTCCCGTCATGCCACCTCTAAGCTCGCCTCGTTAGACGATCTTGATGCCATCTTAAGCTTTGGTTTTCGCGGCGAGGCACTGGCCAGTATCAGCTCGGTTTCCCGCCTGACGTTGACCTCCCGCACTCAGGAGCAGAGCGAGGCCTGGCAGGCCTATGCCGAGGGCTCCGAGATGGCGGTTCGGGTGATCCCGGCGGCGCACCCTGTCGGTTCGACGGTCGAGGCGGCGGATCTCTTCTTCAATACCCCGGCCAGACGTCGCTTCTTAAAGAGCGATAAGACAGAATTTACCCATATCGATGAGTGGCTTAAACGTATCGCTCTGGTGCGTAGCGAGATTCATTTTACCCTTAAGCACAACGGCAAGCAGGTGCGTAATTACCGCCCGGCCAAGACAGAGGCGCAGTATCTGCAGCGCCTGGTACAGGTCAGTGGCAAGGCCTTCGCCGATAATGCCCTCAGGGTCGATTGTAATCATAATGGCCTTAGCCTTAGCGGTTACATTCAGTCGCCATTTAGCGAGATGGCGGTTGGCGATACCCAATATTTCTATGTAAACGGCCGCCTGGTGCGTGACCGCCTAGTCAATCATGCGGTGCGTCAGGCCTTTGCCCAGCAGTTGCAGGGGGAGCAGGTCGCCTTCGTGCTCATGCTGAACCTGGATCCCCATCAGGTGGATGTTAACGTGCATCCCGCCAAGCATGAGGTGCGCTTCCACGAGAGCCGATATGTGCATGACTTTATCCTGCAGGCGCTGGAATCGGCGCTGCGTCAGTCGAGCGAGTTAGCCTTTGAGGCAGCACTCGACAATCAGGTCACTGACCAGAATAGATCCGCCTCCTATATTCGTCCGCTACAGACGCAGCAAAGTGACACAGGCTCCAATCAGATTGCCCATGGCGATACCGAAGAAAACGCAATAGGGATCGCGAATGAACGCCCAGCCTATGGCGAGCGCGAAGCCAGTCGCCAAGCAGGTGGTCAGAGAGTGCAAGAGGCACAGATGAGCAGCTATGGTGGCGGCCAGTCTGGTGGGCGAGGGCGCAGCTATGCAAGTACCGAGCTTCCCAGCCAGGCGGCGGTCGATAGTTATGCCCAGCTGATGACCACGCCAGGCGTGTCGAGTCAGGCAAACCAAGCAGATGGCAGCCATCTTCCGCCCATGCCTCAGGTCCTCGACGGTCAATATTGGCTCTTAGTCAGGGGAAGTGAGCTGGCACTAATGAGCCTTAGTTGTGCGGCGCGCGAAGTGGCCCGCCGCGAGATTGAAGCCAAGCTGGATGCGGGGCTGATTGGTCAGCCTCTGTTGATGCCTGTGTCGGTCAAGGTGGATGAAGATTGGCAGCAAACCTTGGTCGAAAGAGAGCTTTTGGTTAGAAAATTGGGTTTAGAGCTAACTATTCGCCTCGGCCAGTTGATAATTAAAAAAGTGCCCCCATATCTAAGGCAGAGTCAGCTGGCGAGCGTGATCCCTGAGTTTCTCCAGTGGATTCGCTTCGAAGAGCCGACAACGGAAGCCCTAGTTAACTGGTTGGTGAATCAGTCGGGTGAACAGTTTAATTCGGCGAGTCGACTCTGGGCCGACCTCATGGGGTTACCCGAGTCGCAGCAGCAAGAAATTTTATCTTTGGCCAAGGTAATGCCTTGGCAAACATGGTTAGGTGAGCAAACGAGTGAATAGCGAGAGTCAGCCGACAATTATTACCCTGATGGGGCCGACGGCGTCGGGTAAGACAGCGCTCGCGATGGCATTGGCCGAGCAGCATAACTGCGAGATCATCTCGGTCGACTCGGCGCTCATCTATCGGGACATGGATATTGGTAGCGCCAAGCCGACCCAGGAAGAGCTTAGCCGGGCGCCCCATCGCTTGATCGATATTCGCGATCCCAGTGAGAGCTATTCGGCGGCGGATTTTCGTAGCGACGCCATCGCCAATATCGAAGCGATCCTCGCTGCGGGCAAGACCCCCCTGCTGGTGGGCGGCACCATGCTCTACTTCAAGGCGCTACTCGAAGGCTTGTCGCCTTTACCATCTGCAGATGAGGCGATTCGGGCCGAGATAGCCAAAGAGGTCGAAGCCAAGGGTTGGCAGGCGCTACATGACGAGCTGCGTCAGATTGACCCTGTATCGGCAGAGCGGATCCACCCTAACGATCCCCAGCGTCTGTCGCGGGCGATCGAGGTGTACCGGATTAGCGGCAAGAGTCTGACCGAGTTGACCCAGGTGAAGGCCGACGCCTTGCCCTATAAGGTGGTGCAATTTGGCATAGCGCCGAAAGATCGCAAAGTGCTACACCTTGCTATAGCAGAAAGATTCAAATTGATGTTAAATCAAGGTTTCGTCGAAGAGGTGCAGCGGCTCAAGGCGCGAGAGGATCTGCATCTAGACCTACCTTCGATGAGATGTGTCGGATATCGCCAGGTGTGGCAATATCTCGATGGGGAATATGACTATGATACTATGGTCGAAAAATCCATAGTTGCGACTAGGCAATTGGCCAAGCGTCAATTAACATGGTTGCGAGGATGGGCTGATCTAAATTGGCTGGAGAGTGGGGATGAATCTAATCTGGCGCGACTATTAGAGCATTGTCGCTAGCTAATTCATTCACTCTATATAATACTAAAACCAAACCAGAAATTGATGCTGTATTAGGTTTTAATTAATTTTAATAAAAAGGAAATTACATAATGGCAAAGGGGCAATCTTTACAAGACCCATTTTTGAACGCATTACGACGTGAACGCGTTCCGGTATCTATCTACCTAGTTAACGGTATCAAGCTTCAGGGACAAGTTGAGTCATTCGATCAGTTTGTTATTTTATTGAAGAACACTGTCAGCCAGATGGTTTATAAGCACGCTATCTCTACCGTGGTGCCTGCGCGTCCATTTAACGTGAGCAGCCATCACAACACGCCTAACCAGGCGGCGGGTTACAATGCATCACATGACGATAGCGCTGAGTAATTTCCTGAGGAGTTCGATTTTTGTTTGAACGCTATGAGGCGGGAGAAGCTGCAGTACTTGTCCATATCGACTTTTCAGATGAAGACAGTAGGGAAGATATTACCGAACTGCGTTTATTGGTCGAATCGGCAGGCGCTGAAACCGTTGGCGTGATCACGGGAAGTCGTCGTTCTCCAGATAGAAAGTATTTTGTTGGTACAGGTAAAGCGGAAGAGTTGGCAGCCATGGTTGCCGCCACAGACGCCAATGTGGTGATTTTTAACCACGCCTTGAGTCCTGCACAAGAGCGTAATCTTGAGCTGATCTGTCAGTGTCGGGTCTTAGACCGTACGACGCTGATTTTGGATATTTTTGCTCAGCGCGCCAGGACCTATGAGGGTAAGTTGCAGGTGGAGCTAGCGCAATTGCGCCACATGTCGACGCGCCTGATTCGTGGTTGGACTCACCTTGAACGGCAAAAAGGTGGTATCGGCCTGCGGGGACCGGGTGAAACCCAGCTGGAAACCGACAGACGTCTGCTGCGTGGTCGCATTAAGACCATCAACAAGCGGCTGGAAAAGGTCGATAAACAGCGTGAACAGAGTCGCCGGGCGAGGCAGCGAAGCGAGCTCGCCACCGTGTCTTTGGTGGGTTACACCAACGCCGGTAAGTCGACCCTATTTAACGCCTTGACCGTCTCCGAGGTCTATGCCGCCGACCAGCTTTTTGCGACACTCGATCCGACCCTGCGTAAGTTAGACTTACAAGACGGTTCGGTCATTTTGGCCGATACGGTCGGTTTCATCAGACATCTTCCCCATGATCTCGTGGCGGCGTTTAAGGCCACCCTGCAGGAAACCCGCGAAGCGGATCTTCTGCTGCATGTGGTCGACAGTGCTGATGAAAACATGGGTGACAATTTTGAACAGGTACAGCTGGTACTCAAAGAGATTGGCGCCGAAGAGATTCCACAGTTGATCGTCTGTAACAAGATAGATCTCTTGGAAGATGTGGGACCTAAAATCGACTATGACGGCGATGGGGTCCCTATACGTGTTTGGGTTTCGGCCCAGCAGAGTCTAGGCTTGGATTTGCTCGAAAAAGCCATCAACCAGTTGGTTGGACGGGCCATATTGGAGCTTACCTTGCGAATTCCGGCGATGGCCGGGCATTATCTTGGTCAGTTTTATCGACTGGATGTGATACAGCAGAAAGAGTATGACGATCTGGGGAACTGTATCTTGTCTGTTCGTTTGTTGGAGGCCGACTGGCACCGATTAGCGAAGCAGAGCCAAGGGGAGTTGGAAACCTTTATTGTTGAAACCGCAGCAATAGAGTAGTTTTTAGTAATCTCGTTTATTTCATACACCTATGGAGTGCTAAATGGCTTGGAACGAGCCCGGTAACAAGGGTCAAGACCCTTGGGGAAACAAGAACGGCAATGACAAGGGGCCGCCAGATCTCGACGAAGTATTTAAGAATATTTCGAAGCGTTTTGGGGGTAAAGGAAATGGCGCTGGCGGTGGATTCAGCGCGCTAGGTTTTATCATTGTATTAGGCATCGCCGTTGTCGTATGGGGCCTGTCAGGTTTCTATACGGTGAAAGAAGCCGAAAAGGGTGTGGCGCTACGCTTTGGCAAGTATATTGGCCAAGTGGAGCCGGGCCTACAGTGGAAGGCGACCTTCATCGATGAAGTCTTCCCGGTGAACGTGAGCAACGTTCGCTCAATTCCAGCCTCGGGCAGCATGCTCACCGCCGACGAGAACGTCGTCCTGGTGGAGCTGGATGTACAGTATATTGTGGTCGATGCCTATCGTTACCTGTTTAGCGCGGTCGATGCCAATTCGAGCCTGCGTGAGGCTACCGATAGCGCGCTGCGTTATGTGGTGGGCCACAACAAGATGGACGATATCTTGACCACAGGTCGTGATCAGATCCGTCGTGACACTTGGGAAGAGGTCGAGCGCATCATCAAGCCTTATAACCTGGGCATAGAGATCCGCGACGTGAACTTCTTGCCGGCTCGTCCGCCGGAAGAGGTGAAAGACGCCTTCGATGACGCCATCGCCGCACAGGAAGATGAGCAGCGTTTCATTCGTGAAGCCGAAGCTTATTCTCGTGAAGTCGAGCCTAAGGCTCGCGGTACGGTGCAGCGCATGGAGCAGCAGGCGAACGCCTACAAAGAGCGTGAGATCCTAGAGGCTCGCGGTAAGGTGGCTCGCTTCGAGAAGCTGCTGCCTGAATATAAGGCGGCGCCAGAAGTGACACGTGATCGTCTCTACATCGATGCCATGTCTAACGTCCTCTCGGGTACCAATAAGGTGCTGGTGGATTCGAAGGCGGGCAACAACATGATGTATCTGCCACTGGATAAGTTAATGGAGCAGCGTCCACAGACCAAGACCAGCAAGCCTGTCGAGGCGGACTCGGTCAATGACTCAGTTAACAGCATAGTAAATAGTGTTGGCATGCCGTTAGATGGAAGGCCTTCTCGTAGCGACCGCACTCGCCAGGGGAGAAACTAATCATGGGTAGATTATCAGTTATTATTGCGGCCATCTTAGTCGCTATGGGTCTATCGTCCCTGATGGTGGTCAACGAGGGTGAACGCGCTATCGTGTCGCGCTTTGGTAAGATCATCAAAGATGAGGGGGTAACCCGCATCTATAAGCCGGGTCTGCATATCAAGCTGCCGGTGATCGATAAGATCAAGTATCTCGACTCTCGCATCCAGACCATGGATGGCGCGGCTGATCGCTTCGTGACCTCAGAGAAGAAAGACTTGATGGTCGACTCTTACGTGAAGTGGCGCATCAAAGATCACGAGAAGTACTATCTCGCGACCAATGGTGGTAATAAGGTTCAGGCTGAGTCTCTGCTTCAGCGTAAGATCAACAACGACCTGCGTACCGAGTTTGGTCGTCGCACCATTAAGGATATCGTCTCGGGTAGCCGCGATGAACTGCAACAGGATGCGCTTCGAAACGCCTCTGATAGCGCTCAGGATCTGGGTATCGAGGTGGTCGACGTGCGTGTTAAGCAGATCAACCTGCCAGCCAACGTGAGCTCAAGCATCTATCAGCGTATGCGCGCCGAGCGTACCGCTGTGGCGAAAGAGCACCGCGCTCAGGGTAAAGAGCAGTCTGAGATCATTCGTGCCAAGACAGACGCCAGCGTGACCATTCAGATCGCAGAAGCAGAACGTAAGGCGTTGCAGGTGCGTGGTGAGGGTGATGCCATCGCCGCTAAGATCTACGCCGATGCCTATAAGAAGGACCCTGAGTTCTTCTCTTTCCTGCGTAGCCTAGAGGCTTATCAGGCGAGTTTCGGTAACGGCTCTAACGTTATGGTGCTCGAGCCGGAAGGTGATTTCTTCAAGTATATGAAGAGCGCCGACGCGAAATAGTTCTCATTGAGGATTATTGAGATTAAAGCCCGACGAGTTCGGGCTTTTTTATCGCTTATTTCTGCAAGTTACTAATTTAGTTTTGATTGTTATTCTCGTTTACCATTTTATCAGGTAAAATCCTGACAGTTTTATCCCGCTCTTGCTGCACATTTTCTTCTAGAATGAGCAATTTCCTAACATAGTTAACTTTGTGCTTTGTTTTACTATGATCTGCTTCTAATTTTTGGCTATAATGAGCCCCGCCTCAAATTTGATTTTTGCGCTTTGGGGTAAAACCCCAATTTCAAAAATTTTTAAAACAAAAATTCCAACACTCTCTGGAGATAAGTGGATGAGCAATGCGCCAGTCGATACCGGACGTCGCAGATTCCTGACCGCAGCAACCGCCGTAGTGGGTGGTGCTGGTGCCGTCGCTGTAGCGGTTCCTTTTATAAAGTCGTGGAATCCGAGTGCCAAAGCGAAAGCTGCAGGTGCGCCGGTAGAAGTAAATATTAGTAAGTTAGAGCCGGGTCAGCTGATCCGTGTTGAATGGCGTGGAAAGCCTGTATGGGTTGTCCGCCGCACTGAAGAGATCTTAAAGGGTCTTGCTACTCACGATGATAAGTTGCGCGATCCAGCGTCTAACGAAGAGCAACAACCTGCCTACGCGCAGAACGCCGTTCGCTCAATCAAGCCTGAGTACTTTATTGCCGTTGGTCTATGTACGCACTTAGGTTGTTCTCCAACGTATCTGCCTGATACATTCGGTGAACAGGTTGAAGGCGTCGCTTCTGGTTTCTTCTGCCCATGTCATGGCTCTAAGTTTGATATGGCTGGTCGTGTATTCCAGGGTGTTCCAGCGCCGTTGAACCTAGTTGTTCCACCTCATCAATACATTGATGACGGCAACGTGATCATCGGTGTCGACCAGGGGGCTGCATAATGGTTAAGAATATTATCGATTGGATTGATGCGCGCATCCCTATGACGGCGACCTACAACCGTCACGTAGGTCAATATGCGACGCCGACCAACTTCAACTTCTGGTACTTCTTTGGCTCGCTGGCCATGCTAGTACTGGTTAACCAGCTGCTGACCGGTATCTGGTTGACCATGAACTATGTACCAACCGCAGAAGGTGCCTTCGCCTCTATCGAATACATCATGCGTGATGTTGAGTACGGCTGGTTGCTGCGTTACATGCACTCAACCGGTGCTTCGGCCTTCTTCGTGGTGGTTTATCTGCACATGTTCCGTGGTCTGATCTACGGTTCTTATCAGAAGCCTCGTGAGCTGCTGTGGCTGTTCGGTATGTTGATCTTCCTCGTACTGATGGCTGAAGCTTTCATGGGTTACCTGCTTCCTTGGGGACAGATGTCTTACTGGGGCGCACAGGTAATTATCTCTCTGTTTGGTGCTATCCCTGTTATCGGTGACGACCTGACACTATGGATTCGTGGTGACTTCGTTGTTTCTGGTGCGACACTGAACCGCTTCTTCGCGCTACACGTTATCGCGCTGCCATTGGTGCTTGTGGTTCTGGTGTTCTTACACCTGATCGCTCTGCACGAAGTGGGTTCTAACAACCCAGACGGTATCGAGATCAAGAAGAACAAAGATGAGAATGGCTGGCCGAAAGACGGTATCCCATTCCACCCTTACTACACAGTAAAAGATATCATGGGCGTCGCTGGCTTCCTGATCGTCTTCTGCTACGTATTGTTCTTCATGCCTGAAGGCGGTGGATACTTCCTCGAGAAGCCAAACTTTGAAGCGGCTAACCCGATGAAGACACCTGAGCACATTGCGCCAGTTTGGTACTTCACACCATTCTACGCCATCCTACGTGCGATTCCTGACAAGCTGTTAGGGGTTGTGGGTATGGGTCTAGCGATTGCCGTACTCTTCGTTCTACCTTGGTTAGATCGTTGTAAGGTTAAGTCAATCCGCTACCGTAGCATGATTCATAAGCTGAACATTGGTCAGTTTGCCGTATCTTTCGTTATCTTAGGCTACCTGGGTGCCGTACCTGCGACGCCAACGCTGACAATCGCTGCGCGCGTCTTCACTCTGACATACTTCGGTTTCTTCTTAGCGCTGTGGTTATACAGTAAGAATGAGAAAACTAAGCCTGTACCAGAGAGGTTGACCCACTAATGAAAAAATTACTGATTGCATTAGTTACATTAGTACCATCTCTTGCGTTTGCTGCAGGTGGTGCCCATGTTCATCTAGAAAGTGCTAACGTCGACCTGAAAGACAAAGAGTCACTGCAACGTGGTCTGGATACTTTCCAGCACTACTGTTCAGGCTGTCACAGCACTCAGTATCAGCGTTACAACCGTGTAGCCGAAGACCTGGGTATCTCAGTTGACGATATGCGTAACAAGTATATGCTCAACGGCGATGCCAAAGTCGGCGACCTGATGGAAAATGCCATTCCTGAAGTCGACGCGGCGAAATGGTTCGGTGCAGCGCCACCGGATCTGACTCTGGTTGCACGTGTACGTGGCGAAGACTGGATCTACACCTACCTGAAGAGTTTCTACAAAGATGAGACTCGTCCATTTGGTGTAAACAACACTGTCTTCCCGTCAGTGGCTATGCCGCACGTACTGCAAGAGCTGCAAGGTCTGCAGGTTAAGCAAGAAGACGGTAGCTTCGTTGCTACTGGTGGAAAGCTGACTGCCGAAGAATATGATCAAGTCGTTCGTGACATCACAGGCTTCCTGGTTTACTCAGGCGAGCCGGTAAAACTTGAGCGTGAAAGCTTAGGTTGGTGGGTAATGGGCTTCCTGTTTATTTTCTTTATTGTGGCCTACCTCTTGAAGAAAGAGTACTGGAAAGATGTACACTAACCCCCAATAGAGGTTAGAATATATTATCCGCATATTATAAACGGGGGGCTTTGCCCCTCGTTTGTTTTTGCTTTTTTAGCTTTCATATTTAAATCTTGGAGGGTATCAATGGCTGTTGCTGCCAATAAACGCTCAATCATGACCCTGTTTTCAGGCGCCGACGATCTCTATAGCCATCAAGTCCGTATCGTCTTGGCGGAAAAGGGAGTGACTGTCGATGTTCTGCAGGTGGATCCTAGCGATATGCCTGAAGATCTTATTGAGCTAAACCCATACAACACAGTGCCAACTTTGGTTGACCGTGAGTTGGTGCTTTATAACTCACGCATCATCATGGAATACCTGGATGAGCGTTTCCCGCATCCACCTCTGATGCCTGTCTACCCGGTTTCCCGTGGCCAGACGCGTCTGATGATGCACCGTATCGAAAACGACTGGTATAGCCTGGTCGATCGCATTCGTAAGGGTGACCGTGCCGATGAGGCGCGTAAAGAGCTTCAGGAGAGCCTGACCTCTATTGCCCCTATCTTTAACGAGATGCCTTACTTCATGGCCGAAGAGTTTGGTCTGGCCGACTGCTACCTGGGCCCACTGCTGTGGCGTCTGCCTGTACTGGGCATCGAGCTGGACAGCCGTACCGCCAAGGAAGTTAAAGCCTACATGACACGTCTATTTGACCGTGACTCATTCAAGGCGTCTTTGACCGAGGCTGAGCGCGAAATGCGCATGGGTATCTAAGATGAAACCTATGACCCCTAACCGTCCTTACCTGTTACAGGCCTATTACGACTGGCTCATGGATAACGAGCTGACCCCTCATGTGGTGGTCGACGCTTATGTGCCCGGTACTCAAGTACCGCAGCAGTATGTGAAAGATGGACAGATAGTGCTTAATATTACCGCCAGTGCCGTGGGTAATTTGCAGATAGGTCATGACTTCATCGAGTTTAATGCCCGCTTCGGCGGCGTACCGCAACAGGTGGTACTGCCTATGGCCTCGATTGTCGCCATCTACGCCAGAGAAAATGGCGCAGGAACCGTGTTCGATCAGGAAGAAGCCTATCAGCTCGAGGCCGATGCCCGCGATCTGGGCCTCTCTGTGGTCGATGAGCCCAAGACAGATGAGCCGGCTGTGGCCGAGGCTTCTGCCGAGAATGATAAGCCGAAACGTCGCGGTCATCTCACCCTGGTGAAATAACCGGCGCGAACGAGAAAAAACCAGTTTAGGCTGGTTTTTTTGTGCCTGAGAAAAGGCATGCATGGGTGGGGGCATAGCGGGAGGTATGCCCATGGCGTCAGTAGAATGGATGATCCCGCCTGGACTCTGTGTTAGCATCTGCGCCAGAAAAATGCGGCGTAACTCACACCCGCAACTCACACCCAATTCACACGAGCACTCTATTCATGATCCTGATGATCGACAATTATGACTCCTTTACCTTCAACCTGGTGCAGTATTTTCAGCAGCTGGGGGAGGAGATTGTCGTCAGGCGCAACGATGAGCTTAGCCTCGCCGACATCCAGGCTTTAGCGCCGAGCAGGCTGGTGATCTCACCGGGTCCCTGTTCGCCTAATGAGGCCGGTATCTCCCTTGAGGCCATTAAGGCCTTCGCCGGTAAGCTGCCCATATTGGGGGTCTGTCTCGGCCACCAGGCGATCGCCCAGGCCTTCGGGGCTCAGGTGGTGCGTGCCAAGCGGGTGATGCATGGCAAGACCAGCGCTATCGCTCATACTGGCAAAGGCCTGTTTGCTGGGCTGAATCAGCCGCTCACCGTCACCCGTTATCACTCCCTCTTGGTCGAGCAGCTGCCCAAGGACTTTACCCTGGATGCCTGGTTCGACGACCCGGTTCACGGCCGGGAGATCATGGCCATGAGTCGGCCCGAGCTAGGCTTGTATGGCGTACAGTTTCATCCCGAATCTATCCTCACCGAGCAGGGACTCGAACTGCTGGCAAATTTCGTTAAGCAGAGCATTCCTTCCAGTAACTAAAAGGGGGCTCGAGCCTAGTGCCACGAGCGAATTAGGCCAATTCTTTTTCAAACTGTTACAAGTTTTATCCCGCCCACATCCTCGTCCCACTCCCATTTTGTGATATAAAAGGCAGCAAAATAACAAGGCTGGGCCTTTATCCCGGCGACATAAATAATAAGGAAGGACGATGACGGGCGCGTTTCGTGGATTTGGTCTCAGCATTTTGACCCTCACCATCTTGGGGGGCTGTGCTGCCACCCCTTCAAGCGATACTCAACAGACTCAGGTAACGACTCAGGCAAGCACTCAGGTGGCGTTAGCCACGCCGCCAAGCGTGGATCAGCCGCTGACCCTCAAACAGATCATGGCAAATCCAGATTGGATGGGGATCCTGGCTAAGGGCGAATATTGGAGTGACGACAGCCAGTCGGTCTACTTTGCCCGTCAGGCCCATCAATCGCCGCTACTGGACTACTATCAACAGCCACTCGTCTCGGGTGAGGCCGCTAAGCTAGCCCTAGATGCCCTGCATCAGGCGGATCAGCAGTATGGCGTGATGGACGAGGCCCGCAGCCGCAAGGCCTATATTTATCAGGGCAACCTGTTCGTTAAAGATCTGCTCAGCGGCAAGGTGTCGCAGCTGACCCGTCAAAACACTAAGGTGGATGGGGTGCGTTTCCTCACCAATGGCGATATCGCCTACTGGCAGGGTGAGCAGGTGTTCCGCATTCACGGCGACAGTGGCCTGTATGAACAGATCGCCAATATCAAGATGGCCAAGCAGCCTAAAGGGGTTGAGGCGCCTAGCAGCTATATCGCCAAGCAGCAGCATAGACTGATTGAATATGTCGCCCTCAAGCAGAACCAGGCGCAAGAGAAAGAGCAGTATCAGGCGGAGTTGGCCAAGCAAGATCCTACCATGACGGCTAAGACATGGTATCTGGGCGAGGAGGAGACAGTTTCACAGATGAGCCTGTCACCGGATGGTCGCTACCTGCTGCTGTCACTGGTGGATAAGAACTACAGCTGGCGCGCCGAGCATGACATCATGCCTAACTATCTGGGCAGCCAAGGTTATGTGGATGCCGTACCTGCAAGGGCGCGTGTGGCCGAAGATAAGTATCCCGGCGAGCGTCTGGTGCTTTTGGATCTCGAGCAGCATGAGAAGCGTGACATCACCATCGAAGGCCTGACAGGCTTCGATGAAGACGTGCTGGCCTCGGTAAAGGCTGAAAATGCCAAAGCCAAGGGCGAGACCTATAAGAGCGAGAAGTCGCCGCGTAAGGTGCAGCTGATGCAGGACTGGGGCTGGACTCAGAGCGCCATGCAGTGGCAGGCCAAGGACAACAAGGTCGCCATCATGCTCGAGGCTGTGGACAACAAAGACAGATGGATTGCCACCCTCAACCTCAAGTCGGGCTCACTGAAGACAGAGCACAGGCTGCATGACGATGCCTGGGTTAACTACAACTTCAACCAGTTCGGCTGGTTGCCACAGAGCGATACCCTCTATTACCTCTCGGAAGAGACCGGCTATTCCCACCTCTACCTCAAGGCGAGCGGCGCCAAGCCAAAGGCCCTGACCCAGGGTAAGTATGTGGTCAGCGATATCACCCTAGGCCCCAAGGCCGAGTATATCTACTACAAGGCCAACAAGGACCATCCAGGTATCGACAACGTCTATCGCGTCAACATTGCCGATGGCCAGAGCGAGCAACTCACCCAGTGGGATGGTCAGCTGGATTACAGCCTGAGCCCAGATGGCAGCAAGCTGCTGCTCAAGGCCTCTCGTCGTACTCAGCCGAGCGAACTCTACGTGCAGGCGATCGGTGGTGAGCTCAAGCAGCTGACCCACTACACCTCGGATGCCTTCAAGCAATATGCTTGGCAGGCCCCGGAGGTGGTTAAGGTGCCATCTACCCATGGCGCCGGCGATGTTTATGCCAGAGTCTATCTGCCACAGGGCTTCGATAAGGCGCGGGCCGAGAAATACCCTGCGGTGATCTTCAATCATGGCGCCGGTTATCTGCAAAATGCCCACTATGGTTTCTCCGGCTACTTCCGCGAGTTCATGTTCCACAATTTGCTGACTCAGCAGGGTTATGTGGTCATGGACATGGACTATCGTGGCTCTAAAGGTTATGGCCGCGACTGGCGCACGGCGATCTATCGCAACATGGGTCATCCAGAGGTGGAAGATCTGAAGGACGGCGTTAACTGGATGGTGGCCAATACTCATGTGGATCTTAAGCGTGTCGGTACCTATGGTGGCTCTTACGGTGGCTTCCTCACCTTCATGGCACTGTTTACCGAGCCCGAGCTGTTCCAGGCCGGTGCGGCGCTACGCCCCGTGAGCGACTGGGCGCACTACAATGCGCCATACACCTCTAACATTCTCAACACGCCGGATGTGGATGCTATCGCCTATGAGCGCAGCTCGCCTATCGAGCACGCACAGGGACTGCAGAAGCCGCTGTTGGTGATGAGTGGTGTGCTGGACGATAACGTCTTCTTCCAGGACAGCGTGCGTTTGGTGCAGCGACTGATCGAGCTGGAGAAGCCTATGTTCGAGACCGCCATCTATCCGGTCGAGCCCCACGGCTTCCGTCAGCCTTCGAGCTGGTTAGATGAGTACCGCCGCATCTTCAAGTTGTTCGAGCAAGAGCTTAAATAACCGACCAGGGCCTCATTCGAGGCCCTTTTTATTGCTTGGGGATCTGCCAAGTGCGTGATTTGGTGTAATATAAGCCTAATGCGCGCAATTAGCTGAGGAGAACGGCTTAGGTGGCAAAGTCCATTGCCGGTGGTGTCCGTCCGGGCATCATCATAGATATCGAACACAGGCTTCTGAAACAGATCATCGTGGGTAAGCAGAAGGCCGCGGCCTCCATGTTTGATGACTTAGACCGTGAACTGGAAAACGATGCCAATAAGCTCGCCATCGAGCGCGACGCCGTGTTCGAACGCCTCTCCAAGCAGATCCAGGCACGGCAGGTGTACGAGGCGGTCTCTAAGCAGCTGATCACTACGGTCAACAGCACCCTGGACAATCAACTGGCCTCGCCAGAGCTGCTGATACAGCACTCGGGCATCAACGCCAGTCAGATGTTGATGCTGGAGCTGCTGCAGCAGAAGAACCTGGATCTGAGCCGGTTGCGCCTGCTTATAGCCGATCTGCCCTGGCTGGCACGGGATCTCACCAACATGGTCAACAGTCCTTCGTTTCGTCATAAGCGACAGCAGCGCTCGGATGTGAAGGTTACCGAGATAAAGCTGGTGCTCAACTTCATCGGTGTCGAAAACCTCAGGCTGCTGATCCCCTATTACTGCTTGCGCAACTGGCTGCCAACCGGGCACGCCAATCAGCTTTGGACCACACGTAAGCTGTGGCGTTACGCCATGGTTACCGGCATCGCCGCCAAGGCACTGGCGCAGCTCAATGAGCAGGACATGGCCACCGCCTACACAAGTAGCCTGCTCTATCAGCTAGGGGTCTCAGTGGTGCTCAAGAATGGTGCCAAGGTCTACGAGAGCATCTGGGGTAACTGGCTCAGGGAGGCCAGTGCCAGTCGTGACAAGGAGCTGCATGACGCCGTGCTGGCCACCGAGTTTCCCGCCGAGGATATCTACCAGCAGGTGCTGCAACATGCCCATACTCTTAACTGGCGCCTGCCTGAGCTGCTGGACTTCTCCGCCAGCGGACTGACCCAGACCCAGAGGGAGCTGGACACCTGTCTTAGCTATAGCGAGTTGTCAACTGAGGCGGCTCTGGTCGCTCGGGCCAGCTGTTATGCCAAGGTGCTGATGCTCGATGAGATGCGGCTGATCTCGCCCAAAGAGAAGCAGATGATGTTCGACTATTATCAGCTCTCGGAGCAGGAGCAGATCCGTCTCAAGGGACAGAACTACCGCAAGCTAGACCTTTATTAGAGCTTTGCTAGCGCGTCGCGTGCTGGCCTTTAGCGCTTCGCGTTAGCCCTTAGCCCGTAAAACGCGGCTTCTCCCAGGGCGCCCAAAACTCAGCTTAACAGTGGCGCCTTCTTCTTACCCTTCGCTACGCATCCCATTGATAGTGATGACATCATTCACCTTGCTGGCCACGTCTGTCAGGTCACTCGCATCCAACTAATGAAGAGTGGAAACGGCGGTGTACAACAGGGCAGTGAGAATGAACTGTTTTACTGATGCTTTTTAGTGTTATTTGCTGTGGAAATGTTTTACTATCCACGCCACGTCGAAATGTGACTATATATTCATAAAAATCACATTATTAGTTGAATTTTGGGTCGATAAACTTTTTTCTGACTATTTATGCTCAAGCCTAGGTTATAAACGCTTGTATAACCTTTAAGCTCAAATCTTTATGCATTTGTTATGCACATGCTAAGAAGGCTCGACTGGAGGAACTGGTATTTTGATCACGTTTTCGCTATTAATGTCCCCCTAGATAACAAAATAACCGTCACCGATAGGCGTCGCTTTTTGGAAAAAGACGGGTACGACAGGCGATTGAAGCCTTCGGCAACATTGAAAGGATGAGTAGAATGAGCGTGAACCATAAGCTAACCCGAGCCCAGTTTGATGAAGTAATGGTGCCTAATTATGCACCTTCGGCTGTGATCCCTGTCCGTGGTGAGGGTAGCCGTGTTTGGGACCAGGAAGGCAACGAGTTTGTCGACTTCGCCGGCGGTATCGCGGTGAACTGTCTTGGTCATTGTCATCCTGCGCTAGTGGGCGCACTGAAAGAGCAGGGCGAGAAGATCTGGCACCTGGCCAACGTGATGACCAACGAGCCTGCACTGGCACTGGCTACCAAGCTGGTTGAGGCCACTTTCGCCGAGAAGGTTTATTTCGCGAACTCAGGTGCAGAAGCCAACGAAGCGGCCCTTAAGCTGGCCCGTCGTTACGCCCTGGACAAGTTTGGCGCCGAGAAGGATCAGATCATCGCCTTCGACAAGGCTTTCCACGGTCGTACCTTCTTCACCGTGAGCGTGGGTGGCCAGGCGGCCTATTCAGACGGTTTTGGTCCTAAGCCACAGTCTATTACGCACCTACCATTTAACGACATCGCGGCGCTGGAAGCCGAAGTGTCTGACAAGACCTGTGCCATCATGCTCGAGCCACTACAGGGCGAAGGCGGTATCATAGACGCCGATCCTGAGTTCCTGCGCGCCGTGCGTGCCCTGGCCGACAAGCACAACGCCCTGGTGATCTTCGATGAAGTTCAGACTGGTGTGGGCCGTCTTGGTGAGCTTTATGCCTACATGCGCACCGAAGTGACGCCAGACATCCTCACCACAGCCAAGGCGCTGGGTGGTGGTTTCCCTATCGCGGCCATGCTGACCACTACTGAGATCGCCTCTCACCTCAAGATTGGTACCCATGGTTCAACCTACGGCGGTAACCCATTAGCCTGTGCAATCGGTAACGCGGTACTGGATGTCGTGAACACGCCAGAGGTACTCGATGGTGTTAAACGTCGCGAGCAGCTGCTACGTGATGGTCTGAACCAGATCAACGAAAAGTACCATGTGTTCACCGAGGTTCGCGGTCAAGGCCTGCTGCTGGGCGCCGTGCTCAACGAGCAGTACCAGGGTCGTTCGAAAGATTTCTTGGTTGCCGGTACCAGCGAAGGCCTGATGTGCCTGATAGCCGGTCCAAACGTGATCCGCTTTACTCCTTCTCTTGTTATTCCTGAGGCCGATATCGCCGAGGGTCTTGCTCGTTTCGAACGTGCAGTAGCCAAGGTTGTAGCTGGCTAAGCGACAGCATAAGCGCGGCATAACAACCGCGCTTTTTTGTCTGAGAGAAAACCTTGAACCTCAAGCGTGGCATATAGGTCTTAATTGTTAAGGCTGTCTGCGTTTGAACGACAAGGACAAGTGAGGAGACCCGAAGATGTTAATTATCCGCCCCATACGATCGAGCGATTTCGATGCCTTGTATCAAATCGCCATCGAGTCAGGTCATGGATTCACGTCTTTACCCGTCAATGAAGAACTATTAAGAAATAAGATTGCCCGCGTCGAGGCCTCGTTCGTTAAAGAGATCGAGAAGCCGTTCGACGAAGGCTATCTTATGGTGCTGGAAGACACAGAGACTGGCGAAGTGGTCGGTACCTGTGGGCTCGAGGCCGCGGTCGGCATGGTCGATGCGTTTTATCACTACCGTTTGGGCACAGAGGTCTACTACTCAGAGCAGATCGATGTGCGCAACGAGGTGGAAACCCTGACCCTGTGTCACGACTACACGGGCGCCGCCGAGCTATGTACCCTGTTTCTGCGTGACACCTACCGTAAGAACAACAACGGACGCATGCTGTCTCGTAGCCGTTTCCTGTTCCTGGCGCAGCACGCCGAACGCTTCGGCGACACAGTGATCGCCGAGATGCGTGGCGAGAGCGACGCCGAGGGCAACTCGCCTTTCTACGGCTGGCTGCAGAAGAACTTCCTCGGCATCGACTTCGTGCAGGCTGATTACCTGTCGGGCCTGGGGCAGAAGGCCTTCATGGCCGAGATGATGCCGAAAAACAGCGTCTATGTCTGTCTGCTGCCCGAAGAGGCACAGAAGGTGATCGGCGAGGTGCACACCAACACTCGTCCTGCGCTTAACCTGCTGCAGGCAGAGGGCTTTAGATGCCGTGGCTATGTGGATATCTTCGACGGCGGTCCAACGGTCGAGTGCAATCTTAACGATATTCGTTCGGTGAGAGAGAGCCGTCTGCTGACGGTCAAGGTGGGCGAGATGCCTGTCTCGAGCAGCAGTTTTATTATCTCAAATACTTTGTTAGCGGGTTACCGCGCCACCTCGGCCAACTTGATGGTCAGCGATGAAACCGACGAGGTGATCCTGTCACCCGAGCTTGCCGGTGCGCTGCTGGTGGCAGAAGGTGAACAGATCCGTGTCTTGGCAATGTAGGAATATATGATGAGTCAATTTATTAACGGCCAGTGGGTTGCCGGTCTGGGCCACGACGTGGTCTCGAAGAACCCAGCAAATCAAGAAGTGATCTGGGAAAGCAAGACGGCGACACCAGAGCAGGTTAACGCAGCAGTAGAGGCGGCGCGCGCCGCTCAGTTCGACTGGTTCATGCTGGGCTTCGATGCCCGTCTGGCGATTGTCGAAGCCTACCGTGACCAGCTCGAGGCTCACAAGGGCGATATCGCCGAGGTGATCGCTCAGGAAACCGGTAAGCCACAGTGGGAAACCGCCACCGAAGCAGGGGCCATGATCGGCAAGATCGGCCTGTCGGTAGCTGCCTACCACAAGCGTACCGGCACCTCAGAAAACGACACCCCAGCCGGCCGCGCCGTGCTGCGTCACAAGCCACACGGCGTGGTGGCGGTATTTGGTCCCTACAACTTCCCGGGCCACCTGCCGAACGGTCATATCGTCCCAGCACTGCTTGCGGGTAACACAGTCGTGTTCAAGCCATCTGAACTCACCCCTAAGACGGCCGAGCTGATGCTCAAGCTGTGGGAGAAGGCGGGTCTGCCGGCTGGCGTGATCAACCTGGTTCAAGGCGAAGTGGAAACCGGCAAGGCGCTGGCGTCACATCCACAGATCGACGGCCTCTTCTTCACCGGTAGCTCTCGCACCGGCCACATCCTGCACCAGCAATACGCGGGTCATCCGGGTAAGATCCTGGCGCTGGAGATGGGCGGCAACAACCCGCTGATCATCAAGGGCGTCAAAGACACCCTAGCGGCGGTTCACGACATCATTCAGTCGGCCTATATCTCGTCGGGTCAACGCTGCACCTGCGCCCGTCGTCTCTATGTGGAGAAGGGCGCCGAGGGCGATGCCCTGCTGGCTAAGCTGGCCGAGGCGGTTAAGCAGATCAAGGTGGGGCCTTGGAATGCGCAGCCACAGCCATTCATGGGTTCTATGATCTCTGAGGCGGCGGCAAAAGGCATGGTGGAAGCTCAGCGTAACCTGATTAACCTGGGCGGTACACCGCTGGTTGAGCTTAAGCATCTGGAAGCCGGTACCGGCCTGGTATCACCCGGTCTTATCGATGTGACTCAGGTGATCGAGCTGCCCGACGAAGAGTACTTCGGTCCACTGCTACAGGTGGTTCGTTACACAGACTTCGACGAGGCGATCAAGCTTGCGAACGACACTCGCTATGGTCTCTCTGCCGGTATCCTGGCGGACAGCCGCGAAGACTATGACTACTTCCTGGCGCGTATCCGTGCGGGTATCGTCAACTGGAACAAGCAGATCACAGGCGCATCAGGTTCGGCACCTTTTGGTGGCGTTGGCGCCTCGGGTAATCACAGGGCGAGCGCCTTCTATGCCGCCGACTACTGTGCCTACCCAGTGGCTTCGGTCGAGGCCGATGCCCTGGCCATGCCTGTTAGCCTGAGTCCGGGTCTGACCCTTTAGTAAACAAGCATGGGAGTGGGCGTCTTGTCTGCTCCCATTTTTATAGGCGTACACGAAAAATCTCGTTGTACTTATATCGTGAAAACAAACAAACCGGCGCGATAACGACCGGTAACACGATGATGTTAAGGAAGAAATTGATGCATACCGATGTAAACCAGCTATTTGCCGCCCTATGGGACGACTATGTTGAAATGACCCCCTCAGCCGCCAAGGTACACCAGCTATTGGCCAAGGGTGAGACCATCATCAACGATCATATCGCCCTACGCACCTTCAACATTGCCAAGGTGAACCTGAGCGTTCTGGCGAAGCATTTCGAGTCTCTGGGCTATGTGGCCTGTGGCGACTACGACTTCGAAGCCAAGAAGCTTAAGGCCAAGCACTTCGAACATCCGGATCCGACTCAGCCTAAGGTGTTTATCTCTGAGCTGATGGTCGAAGCCTTCAGCCCTGAGCTACAAGCCATAGTTCATGGTCTGGTAGAGCAGGTGGATGAAGCCGCGACTACCGCGGATAACTTCCTCTACTCTGGCCGTCACTGGGAACTGGATTACGCGACCTACGAGCAGCTACTGGCCGAGAGCGAGTACGCGGCATGGGTGGCGGCGTTCGGTTACCGCGCGAACCACTTTACCGTGTCGATCAACCACCTGCCTGGATACAACACTATCCTTGAGGTGAATGACACCCTGAAGCAGGGCGATTTCGTGCTCAACAGCGTCGGCGGTGAGGTTAAGGGTTCGGCGGACGTACTGCTCGAGCAGTCATCGACCATGGCCGACAAGGTCAATGTGGCCTTTAAAGACGTCCAGAAGACGATTCCAAGCTGTTTCTACGAGTTTGCCTTGCGCTACCCTAAGGCAGACGGCGAGCTTTACACAGGCTTCGTGGCAGCTTCTGCGGATAAGATCTTCGAGAGCACCAACAACGCAGGTTAATCCTGGGGTGAATCTCTGACAGCAAAAAGCCGATGCACTGCATCGGCTTTTTTGTGGGCGTAAGTTAGCCTATCGTATTTGCTATGGTTTGAAAGCAATTGCCCTTAAAACCTATTCCTTAAAACTTATCCTTTAAAGGCTATTCCTTAAAATCTATCCCTTAAAGCCAAGGGTGATCTTCAGTCCGCCCAGCTGCTGGCTGTGCTCGAAGGCTAGGCTTATCTCATATTGCTCGGCAATATCCTTGACGATGGAGAGCCCAAGGCCATGGCCCATGATCGCCTCATCCAAGCGTTTACCCCTCTGGGTCAGCTGACTGAGGGCCTCGTCGGCGACGCCCGGACCATCATCTTCTATGGTCAGCAAGATCTGCTCATCGGCTTGCGTCGTCGACACCGCCACTTTGCTGTCAGCCCACTTGAAGGCATTATCCAGCAGGTTACCGATAAGCTCCATGCCATCTTCTCGGTGAATAGGCAGGCGGCTTAAGCGCTCGTCCAGGCTAAATTCGCAGGCGATCGCCTTGTGGCCGTGCACCTTGGTGAGGGTCTGGGCCAGATCTTGTAGATCTTTGGGTAGCTGCATCTGCGCCGCGGGCAGCATGTCGCCTGTGATCCGCGCCGCCGCCAGCTTGCGCTCTATCATCTTGTGGATCTGATCCAGCTGGCTCTGCATTGCGTTGGCGGCCTCGGGATCTTTCAGTCCCAGCACCTCTACCTGCTGCTGCATCACCGCCAGCGGTGTCTTGAGGCCATGGCTGAGGTTGCCCAGGTTGTTGCGGCTGCGCTCCATCTGCTTGCTCGAGTATTGCAGCAGCTCGTTGTAGGTCTGTGCCAAGGGCGCCAGCTCTGGTGGGATCTTGCTGGTGTCCAGCGCGGTGATCTCCCCCTCTCTGAGCTTCATCAGCGCCCGCTGCATGTCGTTGATCGGCTTGAAGGATTGCCGTAGCAGAATGAAGATCCCCGCAACCATGGTAAGCAGCATGGCCAGGTTGACCGACAGCTTAGTGCCATAGACCTGGGAGAATACTTGGCGGCCGATACTGAGATCCTGGGCGACCGTGAGCGTCGCCTGCACCTTGGCATCGGCGCTGCTAAGTCCCAGGGAGAGCAGCTGAATATCGTGATTCTGCGGCCCCTTGGTTTGCCACACCCGGGTCTGGCCCTTGGAGAGGGGCTCTATCTCTAGGCGTTGATCCCACAGGGAGCGGGATCTCAGCTCGATATCTTTGAGGTTGAGTTGGTAGTAGCGCCCGGAATAGACGGGCTTGTAGAAGTTAGAGACCTGGTTGGGGTCTATGCTGATGTCGCCGTTGTCGAACTGAATCGCCAGTAACACCTGCTCTAAATCTTCTTCGAGGCGGTCGATAATCGAGTCGTGAAACGCCTGACGCAACATGGACTCGAAGATGACGATCGCCACGAAGGTGGAGATGATGACTAAGGCCGACAGCCAGAGGCTGAGCTTAGTGCGGATCGATATCATGGCTTGAGGCCGTGGAAGATGTAGCCCTGTCCCCTGCGGGTCTCGATGGCCGTCTTACCCAGCTTCTTACGCAGGTGGGTCACATAGACCTCCACCACGTTACTCTCCTTCTCGTCGTCAAACTGATACAGCTTGTCTGTCAGCTGCGCCTTGGAGAGCAGTTTCTTGGGCGACATGAGGAAGATCTTCAGCAGGCGAAACTCCATGGCGGTGAGTTCGAACTGCTGCTCGCCGACGGTGACGCTCTGCTGGCTCTCGTCCAGGGTGACCCCCTCGAAGCTCAGCTCCTTGGTGGGGCTGTTGGTCTTGCCGTGGGCACGATTGATCAGGGCGTGAATACGCGCCAGCAGCTCCTGGCTGTGGAAGGGTTTACCCAGGTAATCGTCGGCGCCGGCGTTGAAGCCTTCTACTTTCTCGTGCCACTGGCTGCGGGCGGTGAGCATGATCACCGGCGTGTCTATGCCCTGGTTGCGCCAGGTCTCCAGCAGCTGCAGGCCGTTGCCGTCGGGCAGGCCGATATCCAGAATGACACAATCATAATGGGTTTCTTTGATCAGGTAGTCGGCCTCGGCGGCTCTGTCGGTGACATCTGTGACATAGCCGGCCTGTTTCAGCTGTTTGGCAAGCTCATCGACCAGTAGGGTGTTGTCTTCAACCAGCAGCAATTTCATCGTTTTTCTCTACCTTAGCGCGGCAGGCGCTTCTGTCTACATGGAGGCGGCCGAGTCGCATCGACCTGAATTGATAATACACTTTTTCACCCTAAGCGGATATTTCGGCGCTAGTTTTTGTGCGGTACGCAGGCCTGGGGCAGGGGCTTGTTGGCGCTGTGACGGCCGGTGGTGGCGTCGATATCCAGGGAGATCAGCTCGCCATTGGCCGATTTGATCTGCAGATCGTAACGCCAGTGGCCCTGGGCATGAAACAGGTGAGCGTCCACCAGTTTGCCATCGCAGTAGGCCTGTACCTGGCTGAGGGTGAGATCGAGAGAGAGGATTTTGCCTTCGCTGACCAGCTCTTGGGCCTGGTTGTGTTCCAGTTCGATAACGGCGGTCGCGGCAGGACTGAGCAGTGAGCAGACACTAAGCAGTAAGGTGCTGATAACGGCGGTCGGTTTCACTGAGGCTGTCCTAAAAAAATGGCCTGACTAAGGAGTCAGGCCACTTTAACTAAGATCTATTAAATCTAACTTAATGTTAGCTTAGCGGGTACCGTAAACCACGATAGTTTTGCCGTGTGCTTGGATCAGATTCTGCTCTTCAAGCATCTTGAGGATACGGCCAACGGTTTCGCGAGAACAACCCACGATCTGACCAATCTCTTGGCGAGTGATCTTGATCTGCATACCGTCTGGATGGGTCATGGCATCTGGTTGCTTAGCCAGGTGCAGTAGCGTCTGCGCGATGCGACCGGCAACGTCCAGGAAGGCAAGGTCGCCCACTTTCTGGCTGGTGCTTTGCAGGCGGTAAGCCATCTGAGAAGAGAGCTTCATCAGGATCTCAGGGTTAACCTGGATCAGCTGCTTAAATTTCTTGTAAGAGATCTCAGCGATTTCACAGGCTTGCTTGGCACGAACCCAAGCGGTACGCTCGGCTTGCTCTTCAAACAGACCCAATTCACCGATGAAGTCACCTTGGTTCAGGTAAGAGAGGATCATCTCTTTGCCTTCTTCATCTTTAATCAAGACGGCAACAGAACCCTTCACTATGTAGTACAGCGTGTCAGAGTCTTCACCCGCATGGATCAGAGTGCTTTTGGCTGGGTACTTATGAATGTGACAGTGTGATAAAAACCATTCCAACGTTGGATCAGGTTTAGGCTTACCAATCAGAGCCATGCCTATGTTCCTCGACTGATTAATGTAAATACAAGAATATGCTAAATAAGCAGATTACGTCAATTAAGGCCAAAAAACCTCGTCAGAGATCAAATTATTGCAATAAGTATGCAGCCGGTAACGTAATTTACTTTGCTGTCAATAGTGGGAGTTCATTTTGATACATTAGTAATATATGTCAACTAATACCGTAATCGGGCCAGTTTATTTGGCCGACAATGTTGCCCATATCACATCTGCCTAGGTGCTTATTGTCCGCCCAGGAGATAACACCTGTGATTTTCATGCAGTAAAACACGGTTTTTACTCGACTTGACTGGGGGATTATTGATAGTGTTAGTCTCTGCGCCGCCGAATATTATTCGGGCCTGGGCAGCTCAAAGTTGTGGCTATTTCGTGTCGTCTCCCTAGATGACACGAACTGGTGAAGGAGAGTTCTGAATCGTGACAAAGCATGTTTGGAAATTGGCCGCAGGCCTATTGGCCCTGTTTGCCGTGCAGCAGCCTGCGCTGGCATTTTCTGTGCCCGCCACCGAAGCGGCGGCGCCTGCCAGTAAGTTGGCCCATATTCAGCTAAAAGCCAGCCAAGGTGAGTCTGAGGCGCAATTTCTTCTCGGTTTGATGTATCTCTCCGGCCGTTTCGTTAGCCCGGATCCTCAGTTGGGTGCCAGCTGGGTCGAACGCGCCGCCGAGACGGGCCACAAGAAGGCGGCCCAGACCATAGCGGATTTGGCCTTCGACGGTAAGATCATTCCTCGCGATCTGGCCCTGGCCGAGCGTTGGTATCTGAGCCTGGCGAGCGAGCAGGACAAGTGGGCCCAGTTCCGTTTAGGCTTCATCTATGCCGCCGGCGGTAATGGTGTGGCGCGCAACTGTGGTAAGGCGGTCGATAACTTCATGGCGGTGGGCGATGAGATCTCCCTGGGCAATGTGGTGTGGATCCTCTCTACCTGTCCCGAGGCCAAGTATCGTGACGGCGGTAAGGCCCTGGCCATAGGCAAGGGGCTGGTCGAGGCCAACAAGCAAGACCCGACCAATCTGGATAACCTGGCGGCGGCCTATGCCGAGATTGGCGATTACAGCTCGGCGGTGGATCTGCAGAAGCAGGCGATCAAGGCGCTCAAGCAGACGGCAGAGTTCGATAAGTCAGATGAATTTGAATTAAGGCTGGAAAACTATCGCCAGCAGAAGCCATACCGTGAAGTGGTGCCGCTGTCACAGTAGCTCTTAAGCCAGTAAATATTGGTTTCCTCATGATTAAGACGTCGACTCGGTCGGCGTTTTTTTATGCCTGAAAGCCCTATGCTTTAAAACTTTGGCCTTGAAGCATTAGTCTTGAAATCTTTAAGCTTGAAATGGTTAGGAAGGTAACGCAGGGAAATTAATGCAGAGTGGCGTGCAAGAGGAGGTGTCGGGACGCTAGCATACTCGAGGAAGCAAACAGATCAAGATGGGGGAATTCACTCCCAAGAGTATACTAACTATCAGTCTTTCGCCTGAAATCCCGATAGCCAGCATTGTATGTGAGCAGACTTAAATAAAGCTTAAGCGAATCTATCTCTGACTGAAGCCGGCGCGAGCGGTGAAAATTTATTCGCTATCCAGATCCAACAGGTGCTGACGCTTCTCCAGTAGATCCCGAATCAGCGGCGTGAGGATCAGCTCCATTGCCAGCGACATCTTGCCGCCGGGTACTACCAGGGTGTTGATGCGCGACATGAAGGAGCCGTCGATCATCTTCAGATAATAGGGGAAGTCGACGTTCTTGATGCCGCGAAAACGAATCACCACGAAGCTCTCATCCAGGCTGGGGATGGTCTTGGCGCTGAAGGGGTTAGAGGTGTCTACCGTAGGGACCCGCTGGAAGTTGATATGGGTGCGGGAGAACTGCGGCGTCATATGGTTGATATAGTCTTCCATGCTGCGCACGATTGAGCCCATCACCTTCTCGCGGCTGTGGCCTCTGTCTGAGGTATCGCGGATGATCTTCTGGATCCACTCTAGGTTAACTATGGGCACCATGCCGATCAGCAGATCCACGTGCTGGGCCACGTCGCAGTCGTCGGTCACCACGCCGCCATGCAAGCCTTCGTAATAGAGCATGTCGGTGTTTTCCGGCAGCGGTCGCCACTGGGTAAAGGTGCCGGGCATCTGGTTGAAGGGGACTGCCTCGTCGAAGGTGTGCAGGTAGGAGCGGGTCTCGCCCTGACCGGTGGAGCTGTAGTCGCTAAAGCACTGCTCCAGCTTGCCAAAATCGTTGGCCTCTGGGCCGAAATAACTGATGTTGCGGTTCTCGTTCTGGGCCTGACGGATCTTTAGTTCCATCTCGGGACGCGTGTAGTGGTGAAAGCTGTCGCCCTCGATCATCGCGGCATTGATCCCCAACTGACGGAAGATATGGCTAAATGCTGTCGTGGTCGTCGTGGTGCCCGCTCCAGAGGAGCCGGTTACGGCAATAATGGGGTGTTTAGCAGACATTCTTTTACCTAAATAGCGCTAAGCTGATGCCCGATAACGGGCAATTGTGAACCAATAGTTATACGGCACGGATAACCTAAAGGTCAACAGGGCTCGTCATCTTGGAGCTGTTGTGTCAGGGTATCTTGCCGGTGGCGAATGGCGATAGATTCCTCTTCTTCGCTGTATTCGACCACAAGTTCGCTGCGGGCCAACGCCTGGCGGCACTGCTTGATAGCGCGGGCCAAGGCCTCGCCATCCAGGCTGGCGAAGCTGCCATCTTCGGTCTGGGTGAAGAGAAACTCCTTGATCAGATTATCCAGGGTCTCGGCCGGCAGTTGCAGCAGGGATTGATAGGGGACCAGCATGGTTATGCCTCCAGCAGAAAATGGACGATGCGCTGCTCCAGATAATATCTGGGCTTGAGAGGATGGCCGCCGTCGATAAAGCCGACGTGACCGCCCTGTGGGTGCAGCTCATAGGTGACCAAGGGCGAGAGCGCCTCCTGAGTCGGGATCACCTCATCTGTCATGAAGGGATCGTCCTTGGCGTGGATCACCAGGGTCGGCTTAGCCACCTGGCTCAGGTAGGGCAGACCACTGGCGCGCCGGTAATAGTCTTCGACGCTATCGAAGCCGTGCAGCGGCGCGGTGACCCTGTCGTCGAACAGATGAAAGGTGGTCAGGCTCTCCACCTCGGCCTGGGTCACCGGCATCTGTGCTCTCAGCTCTGGCATGGCCAGCTTGTCGCGCACCTTCTGTTGTAGCTGCTTGATGAGATAACTTTGGTAGACCTTGGAGAAGCCGTGTCTGAGGCGCTTGGCGCAGGCGCCCAGCTGCAGCGGCGCCGAGATCACCACGGCGCGATCCACCAGGCTGTCACTGCCATGCTCGCCCATATATTTGGTCAGCACATTCCCGCCCAGGCTGTAACCCACCGCCAGCAGCGGCGAGTCGGGATAGTCCCTTCGCAGCAGGCTTAGTGTGGTGTGCAGGTCCTGGGTATCGCCGCTGTGATAGCTGCGGGCGAGACGATTGGTCACGCCGGAGCAGCTGCGATGATGATGCACCAGGGCGGCAACCTTGTGCTCGCCCAGCAGAGTCAGCAGACGCCTGGCATAATGAGAGTCGGCGCTGCCTTCCAGCCCATGCACCAGCACGACTATGGGCTCAATTTGTGTGGACTCAGCCTGTGTGTGTTCGGTCTGTGTGGGTTTGGCCAGCCAGTCGAGATCGATAAAGTCGCCGTCATCCAGCTCCAGGCGTTGGCGGGTCAGGGCGGGCTTGTTCACCTTGGTCAGCACCGGCAGGATAGTTTGCACATGGGGATTTCTTGCCCACCAGGGGGGCGTGAAGGTACGCTGGGTCATAAATCGCTGTTGCCGAAAATTAAAACATGTGTTTAATTGTTAGTTATCTAGCTAGTGTAACATAGATTCGAGTCGCTCCTTGTTTTCGAAGGGAGCTCATGGAATATCGCTAATCACAGAGCACAGGGAATAAGATGAATCGACGCACCTTTTTGACCACGGCCCTGGTGGGGACCGGCGCCCTGGCACTGGGGGTAAACCTGTATCACCCGCCGCAGGTGAGGGTGAGTGCTTCCCTGGATCAGTCCCATCGTCTGCTGTTTAGCATACTGGTGCCCGTGTTTCTCGACGGCGCCTTACCCCATACCCAGTCGCTGCGCGTGGCGGCGCAAAACCGCACCTTAGATGCCATAGTGGCGACCATGGATCTGCTACCCGAGGAGTCCCGCGACGAGCTCGAGCAGCTGCTGGAGCTGCTTGAGTCGCGCCTGGGACTGCTACTGCTTACCGGCAACATGACCCCCTTGCTGATGCGACAACCCCAGGAGCTGGTGGCCATGCTGGAAGCCTGGCGAACGAGTTTTCTCGACCTTATGGTCACTGCCTACCAAGGGCTGCGGGAGCTGGTGCTGGCAAGCTATTACAGCTGCCCCGAGCATTGGACACGATTAAATTACGAGAAGCCGCGGCTGTTTAATTAAGACCTTAAATTGTTGAGAGCTTGAGAGCCTAAGTCCTTGAGGGCTTAAGTCCTGAGATCTTGAGCCTAAGAGAAGCCGAGCGACTAGCCTCGGATAGATAAATACAGACCCCGATAACGGGGCAAAGGAGCGCCATTGGCCATCGAAGATCCCATAGTGACCGGCCTTGCAAACGGCTGGAAACATATAGATGCCAGTCAACTGACCCAAGACCAAACCCTTGAGGCCGACGTGGTGATCGTCGGCAGCGGCGCCGGTGGTGGCGTGGCGGCCGAGATCATGACCGAGGCGGGGCTGTCTGTGATTATCGTCGAAGGTGGGCCACTGAAATCGTCCGAGAGCTTCAACATGGAGGAAAGGCGCGCCTATCCCAACCTCTATCAGCAAGCTGCCTCGATGAAGACCAAGGACAAGGCGATCGGCATCTTTCAGGGACGCGCCGTGGGTGGCTCCACCACCATCAACTGGACTACCTCTATCCGCACCCCGGAAAACGCCCTGGCGTTCTGGGCCGAACACAAGTCGGTCGAAGGCCTCTCCAGGGAGGCGCTAACGCCCTGGTTCGAGAAGATGGAGCAGCGGCTGAGCATTACAGAGTGGCCCTTCGAGCCCAACCGCAACAACATGGCACTCAAGCAGGGCTGCGAGGCGCTGGGCTGGGACTATACCGTCATCAAGCGCAACGTGGCCGGCTGCTGGAACACTGGCTACTGCGGCATGGGCTGTCCGGTCAACGCCAAGCAGTCTATGCTGGTCACCACGATACCGGCGGCGCTGGATCGCGGCGCGACCCTGGTGAGCCGCGCCAAGGTGAGCAAGATAGAACACCATAACGATAAGGTGTACGCCCTCAAGGCCCAGGCGTTAACCGAGTCGCTGCGCCCCAGTGGTGTGCAGCTGATGTTAAAGGCCAAGCACTATATTCTCAGTGCTGGCGCCATACATACGCCGGCCCTGATGATGCGCTCCCGCCTGCCGGATCCGCAAAAGCTGCTGGGTAAGCGCACTTTCCTGCACCCGACCGTACTCAGTGGCGCCCTGTTTAACGACGCCATCAATGGCCATAGCGGCGCGCCGCAATCCATCTATTCTGATCAGTTTGTCTGGCAAGATGGCGCCGACGGCGAGCTGGGCTATAAGCTGGAAGTGCCGCCCATCCATCCCGTGTTGATCGCCTCTAAATCCCTGGGATATGGTCAGAGTCACGCCGAGCTGATGGCCCAGTTTAATCAGTTGCAGGTGACCATAGCCCTGATGCGAGATGGCTATCATGCCGACAGCCCGGGTGGTCAGGTGCAGCTGACAGATAAGGGCTATACCCTGGATTATCCGCTGACCGACGCCTTCTGGCGAGCCGCGCGGCGCGCCTTTGCCAGCATGGCCGAGTTGCAGTTTGCCGCCGGTGCTCAGAAGGTGTTGCCCATGAGCGAGGGGATGCCCTATCTGCCGAGCTGGCAGGCGGCCAAGGAGGCTATCGCCGATATGACCCTGGCACCCTTCAAGACAGTGGTGGCCTCGGCCCATGTGATGGGCGGCTGCCCGCTGGGCGAAGATAAGCAGATGGCCATGGTGGATAGCCGGGGCCGCAGCCATTATCTGGAGAATCTGTCTGTGATGGACGGCTCGCTGTTCCCCACCAGTCTTGGGGCCAACCCTCAGCTCTCCATCTATGGCATTACCGCCCGCAATGCCAGTCTGCTGGCCGAAGAGCTGAGCGGCATTTAAATAGTAAGAGTTGAGCCTTTAGGCCTGGCGGATCAGTGTCTGTGCCAGCTGGTGGTATTGGTCTATCTCTATCTGAAACAGGCCGAGATAGCGGGGCAGGTTAGCCTGGCCCTGCTCATTGGGAAGCTGTCTGAGTTGGCGCAGTATCATCCCCTGGGACTTGCGCTCCAGCATGAGTTCTACCTCTAGCATCTGGCGATACTCGGCTTCGGCCAGGTTGTGTTTGCTCAGCTTTCTCAGCCTGCGGTAGGGCTTGAGCACCTTCTGCTCCCAGGCCTTGACCTGCTCGCTGAGCTGGCGCCAATCCTGGTCACTCAGGTAGTAGTGCTGCTCGTCGAGCCACTGGGCCAGCAGCAGGAGATTGACGTTGAGCCCGTAGTCATCTTGCAGCTTGAGGTAGAGCAGCTTCCCCTTCTCGTAGAGGCTGTCGCAGGTCTGCCACAGGTTGGCGTCAAAATGATTTACATGGCTCATACTTCATCCTTGTATCGCTTAGGTTTTCCCTTTGGTGCTGGGTTGGCTTGAGTGAAAGCTTCGCGCGTTAGCTCTGCAGCTTGGCCTCTTGCTCTATGGCCTCTATGTTCTCTTGCAGCTCGAGCCACTCCATCTCGCTCTCTTCAAGCTGTTGAGTATGCTGGGTCCGCTCGGCCAGGATCTGGGTGAGTTTGGCCTTGTTGTCGGCCTCATACAGGCTGGTGTCGGCCAGCAGGTTTTCCAGCTCGGCCAGCTTGTCGCTGCAATCTTGTTGGATCTTCTCCAGCTTGGCCTGTGCCTTCTTCAGCGGTGACAGCTTCTGTCTCAGCTCCGCTTCCAATCGTTTCTGCAGCTTCTTATCCTGGGCTGGTGTCGCATCATCCTGGGCGGCAGGCTTGTTGGCCTCCTTGGCGGCGTCCAGCAGCCACTGATGATAGTCGTCGAGATCGCCGTCGAAGCTCTTCACCTCGCCGCCATCCACCAGGTAGTAGTCGCTACAGCTCAGGCGCAGCAGGTGTCTATCGTGAGATACGATGATCATGGCGCCCTCGAAGTCCTGCAGCGCCATGGTCAGGGCGTGACGCATCTCGAGATCCAGGTGGTTGGTGGGCTCATCGAGCAGCAAGAGGTTAGGGCGTTGCCACACCAGCAGCGCCAGCACCAGACGGGCCTTTTCGCCGCCGGAGAAGGGGCGAACCGGAGACAGGGCCATGTCGCCGTTAAAGCCGTAGCCGCCGAGGAAGTCTCTCAGCTCCTGCTCCCTGTTGTTTGGCGCGAGTCGCGTCAGGTGCTGTAGCGGCGACTCATCCAGGCGCAGAAACTCCAGCTGATGCTGGGCGAAGTAACCTATGTTGAGGCCGGGATTTGGCTCATACAGGCCGCTCATGGGCTTGAGTTGTTCGGCCAGCAACTTGATTAGGGTCGACTTACCCGCGCCGTTACGACCCAGCAGGCCGATGCGGGCACCTGGCACCAGGTTCAGGTGCACATGGTTGAGGATCGCCTTGTCGCCATAGCCGACTGAGACCTGCTCCATCTTCACCAACGGGTTGGGCAGGGCCTCGGGGGCGCGAAACGCCATGTAGAAGGGGCTGTCGGCCTTGGAGGGCAGCAGCTCAGTCATCCGCTCCAGCGCCTTGAGGCGGCTCTGGGCCTGCTTGGCCTTGCTGGCCTTGTAGCGGAAACGGTCGACGAAAGATTGCATATGGGCGCGCTCTTTCTGTTGGCGCTCATAGGCCACCTGTTGCTGGGCCATACGCTCGGCGCGGATGCGTTCGAAGGCGGTGTAGTTGCCCTTGTAGTAGTTGAGCTTATGGTGCTCGACATGCACTATCTCGTCGACGATGGCGTCGATAAAGTCCCTGTCGTGGCTGATGAGGATTAGCGTGCCTTGGTAGGCCTTGATCCAGCTCTCTAGCCAGTACATGGTGTCCAAGTCGAGGTGGTTGGTGGGTTCGTCCAGCAGCAGGAGTTCGGAGCGGCACAGCAGCGCCTGGGCTAGGTTGAGACGCATGCGCCATCCCCCCGAGAAGCTCTTCACTGGATTTTGCTGCTCGGCCTCGCTAAAGCCCAGACCTGCCAACAGGCTGGCGGCACGGGCACGGATGCTGTAGCCGCCGATGGCGTCTATCTTGCCGTGTAGCAGGGCGATCTGATGGCCGTTATCCTCCAGCTGTGCCTTGTGCAGCGCTTCTTCCAGCTCGCGATATTCGCGGTCGCCGTCGATCACATATTCCAGCGCGCTCACCTCCAGCGCCGGGGTCTCCTGGGCGACTGTGGCGATCTGCCAGCCCGTGGGCACGCTGATCTCGCCCTTATCCAGGCTGAGGTGTCCCATGATCAACGCAAGCAGAGATGACTTGCCCGTGCCGTTGGCACCCACCAGGCCCACCTTGTGGCCGGGGTAGACAGTCAGAGAGGCTTCATCCAATAGAGTCTTGGAGCCGCGAATAAGTTGCGCTTGGGTAATGGTGATCATTGAGGTCGACTTGATGCATAGCTAAGGATTAATAGGCTTGGGATGATAGCCCAGTTGGGGGGCCGCTTGCCACTCTTTAGCCGGGACATTTTGAATCCGATAGGGTGTTTTGCCGCGCCTTGTGGCAAAATGGCCCCATCGACAGAGTTTTTATCCCAACAGGTTGAGTCAAGCGTGAGTAGAGTCAGAGTCAAGAAGCGTTTCGTTGCCGGTGCCAAGTGCCCCAAGTGTCATGCCCAGGACAGCATAGTGCTGTTTAAGGAGCAGGGAGTCGAGACGGTCGAGTGCGTCGAGTGCGATTATCGTGAGCAGCAGGCCGAGGCCGAGGTGGCCAAGCAGGCCACTGGCGCAGTGATCGGGGTGTTTAAGCCCTAACGCTTTTAGGCGTGAAAAGCCTAGTCGCGAAAAACTTAGTCGTGAAAACCCTGTTGTAGAAACAGGTGGCGCGTCTGATTGAAGCGCGCCTCGTCGGCGAGGATGAAGTCGATCGCTAGCTGGGCATTTTCCTGCCTGAATTTCTCCGTCTTGGCGATCTCATATTCGTTCATCACTATGTTCATCGCCTCCACAGTCCATTCGCATTCACCCTGGCCTATGCTGACCTCGTCGGGATCATAATGGGTCACCATCCAGTCCTGTAACTCTTCATTGTCAATCTTGCCCTGCAGCCAGGCGGTGAGCTGGTCGATGAGTTGCTGTTTGCTGATGTTGGCTTGGCTCATTTTCTGTGTGTCTATTGTTTGGGGGATAAGTGGCACACATGATAGCGATAAAAGCGCTTTTATACGACGGCGCCGAGGTTATTGTTCGGCGCCTTCGAGATTAAAACTTAAAGCGAGATACCAGTTCGTTGAGTTGTACCGCCATTTCTCTCAGATCGCTACAATCGAGCGAAGTCTGGCGAACCACGTCACTGCTGCTGCGTGAGATATCGGCAATAGCTGTGACATGAGGATTGATTTCACCAACAACGTTGGACTGCTCTTCCGTTGCCGTGGCGATCTGCATACTCATCTCGCTCATGGCCTGAATGTTTTCGGCGATGCTGTGTAGGTGTTCGCCTGAGAGGCTGGCTTCCTGTTGGCTCTGTTGACTCTGGTTTGTACTCTGGCCGATGGCGTTGACCACTTCGGTCGTTTTCGCCTGTAGTTTCTCTATGATGTGACGAATATCCTCGGTAGAGGCATGGCTGCGGGAAGCCAGTGTGCGGACTTCATCAGCCACTACCGCAAAGCCGCGGCCCTGTTCGCCTGCCCGTGCAGCCTCGATTGCTGCGTTCAGTGCCAGCAAGTTAGTCTGTTCCGATACGCCGCGGATCACCTCAAGCACAGTGTCGATGGAGCTGGCATCTTCTGCAAGTTGCGATACCGTCTCACTGGTGGTCAGTAGCTGCTCACTCATGTTTGCTACTGAGGCTATGGTATTTTGTACCGACTGATTGCCCTGATTAACCGATTGGTCGGCGACCTGGGCATTCTCGGCGGCATTGTTGGCGCTGCTGGCGATCTCTTGGGCTGTCATGCCCATCTCGTGAATGGCGGTTGCCACTTGCTCTATCTTGCTGACCTGATCGTTGATCTCATGCTCCATATGTTTAGCTTGATTGTCGATCCGCTCGACCGCCTGAAACAGATCGTTGGCTGTTGCCGATACGCTTTGCAGTGTCTTACTGAGATAGGTGACAAACTGGTTATAGCTGGCAGCCATGCTGCCCGTCTCATCCTGACGACTGTCGTCCAGTCGCAGCGAGAGGTCGCCCTCTCCCTCACCAATGCTTTTCAGCATGTCTGCAAGCTCGCCAAAGGGAGAGATAAGGCGGTTGATCAGCCAGGCGCTGGTGAACATGATAATGGCGGCCAGTATCAGACCCATCAGTGCCAGTTGCCAACTGGCTTTATTGATGGCGCCAAATAGCTCGTCTTGTGGGACCTCGGCGATAAGATACCAGCCGATTGAGGGAATGTAGCGACTGGCGACTAGGGTGTCGACACCATTGTTATCATATTCCGAGGTGGCAAAGCTCTGCTGAGACAGCAATGCTTGCGGATCTTTGATGCCCAAGGCACTCAGTTGCTTGCCGGCAAACTGGCTTTGGCCGTGGATCTTTATCTGGCCATTGCCGTCGGTAAGATAGACGCGCCCCTGTTCACCAATCTTATATTGTTTGATGTTGTCGGCCAGACTGTTGAGTGACAGTCCGACACCCGCTACACCGCTCGGCTTTCCCTCTATCTGAACTAGATAGTTGATAAATAGGGTGGGCGTTTGGTTGAGATCGTCGACATCGATACTCAAATCGTAATCTTTACCGCTACCTAAGAAGCGATAAAACCAGGCATCTCTATCGTCACTTGGAGAGACAGTTTTAAAGAGTCCTTCATGGGTGAAGTAGCGTCCCGTGGTATTAGAGACCAGAAAGGCGGTAATGGCGCCAAATCGCTGCCGAATATTGGCGAGGGAAGCGATAAGTGTCGCCTGGCTAGCTTCGGGTTCACCTTGACGTATCATGGCCTGATATTCGAGGTTATTGGCCATCACCTTGGAAACTGTAATCGGCATCAATAACTGGGCGTCAATATCGTTGGCGACCTCACCTAAAACCGCTGGTAATTCTCGGTTTAGGGTGCTGTCGAGAATGATCTCCCGACTATTGGACATTGCATAGAGGCTGATCAAAAAGATGGATAACACGACAGAGGCCAGGGTGGCGAGTACGACTTTACGACGGATGTTGAGTTTTAACATTAGCATCTCTCCTAATCTGACCTAAGTATAGGAGACTATGATGAATCTGCAGGTGAGAAATACATTTAGAAGTTGCTGATATTTAATGGCTAATCGATAGATTTCAGTATGGAGAACTAGGCTCGTCCTGTAGAGGAGTGCATTTAGTTGTTACGGTCTTTCAGTGAGTTTGTCGCCCACTTTTGCCAAAAATTGATCCCCATCATGACGCTAAGGTTGCGTCTGGGCGCGGCTCGGGGTAGTTTGAGGTGTTTTTTTGCCTGGAAGACTAAAAATGAATAATAACTCTAAGTCCACAGAGGCGCCGCGCTTCCCCAGAATCTTCTGGATCGCCAACGGCGTCGAGCTGCTCGAACGAGCGGCCTATTACGGTGTGTTCATCGTTATCACCCTCTACCTGTCACGTATTCTCGGTTTTAGCGACGTCGAAGCCGCCTGGCTGGCGGGCTCTTTCTCGGCCGGTCTCTACTTTTTACCTACTTTCAGCGGCGCCCTGGCCGACAAGATAGGCTTTCGCGGCGCCCTGTTGCTGGCGTTTGGCCTGTTAACCATAGGCTATGCGTCCTTGGCGATATTCCCTGCGCTTATTGAATCTCAGGGGCTGGTGGAATATGGCAAGGAGACCATATATCACGGCCTTAAGGAGGCGGATATTCGCTGGGCGATCGTGCCTATTCTGGTCGTCATCATGATAGGTGGCTCCTTCATCAAGGCGGTGATCACAGGAACTGTGGCGCTATCGACCACGGCCGAGACCCGCGCCAAGGGTTTCTCTATCTTCTACATGATGGTCAACATAGGCGCCTTCTCGGGTAAGACAGTGGTGAAGCCGCTGCGTGAATCCATGGGCGACTTGGGTCTAATTAACCTTAACTACTTCGCCGCCACCATGACGCTGATCGCCTTCTTCAGCATCATGCTCTTCTTCAAGAGCACGGAGGAGAACCGCTCCGGCAAGAGCCTGGGCGAGATCTGGCAGGCGCTGCTTAAGGTGCTGTCTAATGGTCGATTGATAGCCCTGATCTTAATCATCACGGGCTTCTGGATGGTACAGCATCAGCTCTACGCCACCATGCCAAAATATGTGCTGCGTATGGCCGGTGAGGGCTCATCACCGTCTTGGTACGCCAACGTCAACCCTCTGGTGGTCTTCCTCTGCGTCAGCTTCGTTACAGGTATGATGGCCAAGCGCAGCGCGCTGACCTCTATGACTGTGGGCATGTTTATCATGCCGGTATCGGCGCTGCTGATGGCCTCGGGCAACATGTTTGCCGGCAGTGAGACTATCTTAGGCATGCATCCCATCGCCGCCATGATGATCATAGGCATCGTATTCCAGGGCCTGGCCGAGTGTTTCATCTCGCCGCGTTTCCTGGAGTATTTCTCGCTACAGGCGCCCAAGGGCGAAGAGGGTCTCTACCTGGGCTTCTCGCACCTGCACTCTTTCATCAGTTCATTGCTGGGCTTCGGTCTGTCGGGTTACCTGCTGGAGGCCTACTGTCCGGATCCGCGTGTCTATAACGACCACGCCGCCTGGGTCGAGGCTTCGGCACATGCTCACTATATCTGGTATGTGTTTGCCGCTATCGCTAGCGTGTCGGCGGTATCGCTCATCATCTATGGCGCCGTGATCAAGCGTATCGATGCCAAGAATGATACCGACGCCGAACTGGCAACCGCCTAACTGTTTGACTCAGTTTTGGTTGGTTTAACCCTGAATGCCGTCGCGATCCCTCGCGGCGGCTTTTATTTAATCCTCGTCTAATTGGCGCATTGCCGCCTGATTGCTGCTATAATCGCCGCCATATCCACGCACGCCCTTGAAGATTCATCGGCTGCTGCCATCACATAGCTTTATTTGTGCCTGATCTAACTCAGTTTTTCTCGGCACAGCATTAGGAAATTACCGTGAGTCAATCTGACGCTACTACGCCAAGCGGGGCTTTTGACAGCCTGCCGCTTAAACCCGCTTTGCTCGATACCCTGAAATCTATCGGCTTTCACCAGATGACGCCTATTCAGGCCCAGAGTCTGCCAGCCATCCTCAATGGGCAGGACGTCATAGGTCAGGGCAAGACGGGCTCGGGCAAGACGGCCGCCTTCGGTTTAGGCCTGCTCAACAAGCTGGATGTGAAGCGTTTTCGTATCCAGACGTTAGTGCTTTGTCCTACCCGTGAGCTGGCGGATCAGGTGGCGGCGGAGCTGCGCACCCTGGCGCGCGGTATCCATAACATCAAGATCCTCACCCTGTGTGGCGGCGTGCCCATGGGGCCGCAGATAGGCTCGTTGGAACACGGTGCCCACATTATCGTCGGTACGCCGGGTCGCATCATAGATCACCTGGACAGAGGCCGCTTGGATCTCGACAACGTCGATACGTTGGTGCTGGATGAGGCGGATCGTATGCTCGAGATGGGCTTTCAGCGTGAGCTGGACGCCATCATGCAAGAGGTGCCCCGTGAGCGACAAACTCTGCTGTTTAGTGCCACCTTCCCGGAGCAGATCCAAGGGCTTAGCGAGCAGTTCATGATCGATCCCCTCATGGTGAAGGTCGAGGTACAGCACGGCGGTGAGAGTATAGAGCAGCACTTCTACGAGTGCGGTAACAATAACGATCGTATGAAGGCGCTGCAGCTTCTGCTGCTTAAACATCAGCCCGAGAGCGCCGTGGTTTTCTGTAACACCAAGCGTGAGACCAAGGATGTGGCGGCTAAGCTGACCAATGCCGGTTTCAGCGTGGTGGCCCTGCATGGGGATCTGGAGCAGCGGGATCGCGACCAGATGCTGCTAAAGTTTGCCAACAAGAGCGCCAGCGTCATGGTGGCCACAGACGTGGCGGCCCGCGGCCTGGATATCGACGCCCTGGATATGGTGGTCAACTACCATATGGCCTATGACACTGAGGTGCACATTCACCGCATCGGCCGTACCGGCCGCGCTGGCAGCAAGGGCGCCGCCCATACCCTCTTCAACCATGAAGATGGCTACAAATTATCCCTGCTGGCAGATGCACTTGGCCGCGAGATAGACGGCGAGGCGCTGCCAGGTGAAGCCCTGCTGGACACCATGCCGCCGCAACCCAGAATGGTCACCATTCAGATCGACGGCGGTAAGAAGCAGAAGGTGCGCCCTGGGGATATCCTCGGCTGTCTTACCGGTGACAATGGCATTGAGGGTAGTGAAGTCGGCAAGATCAAGATCACCGAGTTCCGCTCCTATGTGGCGGTGGATCGCAAGGTGCTGCGCAAGGCCCTTAACAAGATCGTCAAAGGTAAGCTTAAGGGTAAGAGTTACCGTGCGTGGGAGTTAAAATAATTAATCGCGTAATCTAGCGCGGTGATTGGAAAAGGAGCTGACTGAGGTTAGCTCCTTTTTTGTTGCCTGGGGTTTGATGGGGGGGATTGGTTGAGTTTGTTTGAGTAGCTTTTGGCTGCATGTTTATTTGTTGAGTGAGTTTGAAGGTCGACCCTTCATAGCAATCTAACGCCTGCCCGGCGGGGGACGTGCAAGCACTCTTTTGGCACGCCGAGATTCCGTCCATGGAGGCTTCACGGCGGCGTCCATGCCGCCGAGAGTCAAAAGCGTGCTTACACCCGTATCTAAACGTCTCTTCGATTTGGCGGTATTGGCGTGTCTAAAGCGTGAGAACTAACTGATTTTTGCACCAAAGAGTGCTGCCCTTAGAATGAAGGTTTGGCATTTCTATAGTTTGCTTGGTTGGCATTTGGCGACATGCTCATTTATTAAGTGAGTTGAAGGTCGTACCTTCATCGCTATCTAACGCCTACCCGGCGAGGGATGTGTAGATACGCCCGTGACACGCTGTGCGCCATCTGACCTCCAAGGATGGAGGGAATGCCGAGAATGTCGGGAACATTTTTGGCCCTGGCCGCTCTGCGGTTTCATCTGACCTACATGGATGTAGGAAATGCCGAAAATGTCGGGAACATTTTTTGGCCATGAAACCGAAGGTCACTGGCGTATCTACACTCGGTATCTAACGTCTCTTCGATTTAGCCGTGTTTGGTGTGAAGAGGGAAGGCGAAAAGCTAACTTGGTTTTGCCCCAAAATGAGTTAACACTTTGTCGGTGGATCAGTACCTAACGGACTTTCTGGCCTGGCAATTTGTTATCGCTACATCAGCGTGAGCTAATTCACTACTCCCAAACCCAAAAAACTGGATAACTATACAGTCATATTCAAATCACAAGGATTTTGAACGATTTTTATCCTGCACTTGTGCGCGTTTTCTCATTTAGGCATAAATAAATGGCTTTAAAATTAGCTGCTTATAACATTCGTTAAGTAGATGATAGGTTTGGAAAACGCGCATGCGCGTTTTTCCAGATGGTATATTTGGCAAAATGCTGATAAGTTCATTACATACAGATAGTTAGCTATGCGCGTATTCACTGGTCCAACGAGGTAAACGCGCATGCGCACTAATAAAATGTTATGTGTGAGTGAGCCTCGGCATGGAATGGTCTAAATCCGAAATTTTCAAAGGTATAGATCTCAACGATTCATTCGTTTTGGATTGGTGTTGCGAAGTTAATCGCTTGTCTTTCGAATTAGAGGCAAGCATTTGGCCTGAGTCGGAACATTACTCAAAGCCAGCGGGAAATGAGTATACATGCTACAAGAGAGCAACACTTCGGTTTGTGAACGTAAATGATGTGCAAGGGCTGAAGCTAAAGGAATTGGTCCGTACAACTACAGACCCTGATGGGACGGTAGATTACGGAAACATTGATGTACTCAATATCGAGGAAGGGTCATTTTATTTGGTAGGTGACTTTGGTTCAGTCAATATTCAAGGTGGAAAGCTAGAGTTTGAAATACACACATAACAAGCGGCAGCAGTCGGACTCGGCAAAAGCTGTCGCCAAATTTGCTGGCGCAAATTTAGCGCCAGTTTTACCTCGCCGCTGTGCCGGGCGTTAGGCATCAAATTAAATGAGCATCATCGAAGAGTTTGAATCCAACGGAATAGAGTGCAATCTCGGCGCTAGTAACTGGCACGTAGATCACGGCACTGCCGCAATCTATCCTCCGGCCACCGATGAAATGATCGAGTGGGCTTGCCTCGAAGCTAAAGCGGAGTTTCCCCCCGCACTTGTTTCCCTTCTGAAAAGCACAAACGGATGCTTCTTCAAGAAGCTTACGCTATTTGGCATTCCCGTGAGTTTGTTCGAAGGTAAAGGGCTATCTAGAGGGCAGCTTCAGCCTCAGTCGATTACGACAGCGAATCGAGCATGGCGAGTCAACTTCAAAGCACCGAATGAGGCCGTAATGGTTGGCTCCATACAGGGATGGTCAGAGAACACAGGGGTGTTCATGCTGCCTTCTGGGCAATGCGTGAAAATCAATAGTTCAGGTATTAGTGAACCATTTCAGCTCACTGAAAAATGGCGTGCGTTGGCGGAAAATGCCTAACAAGGCAAACAAGAATGCGGCCTTCGGCGGCTGGACTCGCTACGCTCGCCTCTTTTTGCGGCGTTAGGTAACTAAGGATGGTCAATCTTCTAAATCCAGCATTGCGAAGTCGTGATATTAGAAAATTAGTAGAGCCTCATTTACACGAAGTTTTTTGGGACTCAGGTGTAGATGAAACGAGTGAATGGGTCATGGCTTCATTTGAAGATGATGCACATACCCAAAAGCTTTCTAATTGGCTAAATAGCAAAGGTGTTACAGGCTCTACTAAAGTGATTATTACAGATACAGCATGGTCAGAACTCAGGCAATCAACTTGGTCTTCTTTGCTCAATCATGCTGCGGATTACTTTAATCAAAACCATTTATTAATTGTTGCAGAAGATCGTTCTTGGGTAATGGAGTATGCTTCTCAACAAATAATTAGGTTCGGACGTTGGGTAAACATTACCTAACAAACCAATTAAGTGCGGGACTGCTAAAGCTTGGCTCAGTTCCGCTCCGCTACACAGGCTAGCCAAGCATTTATCAGCCCCTTATTGGGGCTTTACGTGCTCAATGAGAAATATCACCTTATTACTAATTTGTGTATTGTTTAGTGCTATTTCGATAGCTGTGCCTACAAGCGGATTCTATGCTACGGAAGCATCCGCCACTGCTGAAATAGCTGGCTTAGGAAGGATTGAGTGTGTTCGTTTGATATTTAAGCCAAACAGTCCGGACTACGCAGATGAAATGCCTACTTATAGTCATTATTTGGTTCTATATCTAGGTGAACCCGTGATCATTGACCGTATAGATGGGCACACGATTACGATTCAGGTTCAAGATGATTTGGTAACAGTGTTTTATCATTCTGGTGCAAATGCTTACCTCTATAAAAAATATAAAATTTATGATAATACATTGTTTTTATTGGAGGAAGGCAATGCTAGCACCTAACCAGTTGCTCAAGCTTACTTTGCCAGCCAAGGCTGGCTCCGTGGGACTGGCGAGTGGCGCCAGCCCCTTAGCAAAGCGTTATACACCAAATGAATAATTTCGTTCCCGTCATCAGAAGTTTTGACTGTTCAGACTTTGATCCTATTGATAAATGGATATTTGAAGATCCAGCGGAAGTAGATTTCTGGTTAAATATTTCTGTTGGAACAGAAGGAATGAAGGGAACCAATGACTTTCAGGTCCATGTGATAACACAAAAATCTCTGTCTCAATCGACCGATAAAGATCATCTCCTTGTATTGCCTTATTATTCTTGGGATGAGACTTTAAAGGAATTAAATAAAGTTCTTTCCAATTGCGCTGACGTTAGTTGGGAAGGAATGTTTAGGCAAATCTCCAAACACTATTGTTGGGAATACGAATGGACGCATCGGTAAATGGTGTATAACAAGTTGCGTAAGTTTGCCCAAACAGAGGGCGAGACAAATACTCGCGAGGCTCGCATTTGCCCCTTCGCAAAGCGTTAGTACATAAAAACATTTATCTGAAGCTCACATATATAGCTCTATAGTTCTAACTCATTTTTGTCCAAAAATATTTCAGCTTGTGCTAGACACACAATTAACGCTCAATCGAAGAGACGATAGATATCGGTGTAAACACGTTTTTGGCCTTCGAAATCAGGGATGATTTCGTAGAGCCCACAGGGAAGTGCTAGTGGCGTGCCAAAAACGTGTTTGCACATAAAGCCTGCGGCAAGCAATTGATACACTATGAAGCCTTGGTTCGACATCCCCATTTCAAATGGCAAAGTCCGTTAAGTTCTACCAGCTGAAAGCTGCTAGACAATATCTAACTTCAATAACATTAATTCGAAGAGACAATAAGCCCCTAGTGTAGATACGCTAGTGAACTGTCCGTGACAGGGCCGCGTTATGACATCCATGTCATTGCAGCATTCGTGAATCCATTCACATCAGATGTCACGGCATAGTCTACAGGGAACGTACTTGCGGCGTCTCACAAGCGTATCTGCACATGAGCCCTGTGCAGGTGATAAGTACACCATGACGTCATGGCTCAACATTCCCAGCTGTATTCGCGCTAAGGGGCTTAGAAAACGTGTGAAGCTGGATGTGACTGGCAGCAGTCAGGGTTAACCTTAGTAAGGTAATTTGTCTAAGGTTATTTTGCCTTGCCGGGCGTTTTAGTATAGATTCCGCCCTCGTTAATCTATTGGTATGTAAGAAAAAATGAATAAAGAGGCCGTTGTCGCGGGTCAGGCGATCTACTCCAAGAGTGTGCTCGCCATCTATGATCTCTGGGTGCTGGGATTTTCCAATCACTATCTGTGGAAGTGTCCTACAAAGCTGATCGCCGAGCAGTTTGCCGCCCTGACCTCGGCCAATCACCTGGATGTCGGCGTCGGCACAGGCTACTACCTCAAGCATCATCTGCCCGCGCATACCCGGCGCATCGCCTTGATAGATCTTAATGAGAACAGCCTGGCATCGGCCTCGGCCGTGGTGCGTCATCTTTCCCCTGAGATTTATTGCCGTAACGTCCTGGCGCCGCTTGAGCTAACATGCGATGGCTTCGATTCGATCAGCGTGAACTATCTGCTGCACTGCCTGCCGGGCACCATGGCAGAGAAATGCGTGCTCTTCACCCATCTCGAATCTGTGATGAAGCCGGGTGCCGTGCTGTTTGGCAGCACAATTCTGGGTACTGGTATCAAGCCCAATGCCTTCGCGGGCAGGCTGATGGCTATCTATAACAAGAAGGGGATCTTCTGTAATCAGGCTGACGATATCGACACGCTGACCCAAGCGTTAAGCGCCAGGTTCGATCGGGTCAGTATCAAACAGGTGGGCTGCGTCGCCCTGTTTAGCGCCGTGAAGCGCTAGAGGTCGTTTCTTTCTAAACCCGCCTCAGCCTTCACTGCGGCTCTGGCGGTATCTGGGTAGGTCATCGGCAATCTTAAGCCAGTCTGGCTGATTGCCCGTGTAGATGTGATATCTGGGGGCGACGGCGTTGGCATCGTCCAGGCTGGCGATGCTCAGGGTGTAGTAATCTGGGTAGTCGGTACTGCGATAGGTGATGCTGGTGCCGCAGTGCTGGCAAAAGCCGCGACGTATGGTGTCTGAGGAGGCATATTCCTTGGGCGAACCTTGGAGCCAAGTGACCTGGTCGGCCTTAAAATCCATCCAGCAGGCGGCCATGGCGCCAGTGCTCTTCTGGCATTGGCTGCAGTGGCAGTAATCGCTATCAAACGGCTGCGCCGACACCTTGTAACGCAGCGCGCCGCACAGGCAGCCGCCTTGTAACTGTTCTGCTGTTTTCATCTGTATTGCCGCCTAACTTTAGAGTTCATCCTTAAGATCGATACCTTAACATTAACTGTGAGTCTTTAGTTTCGTTGATAGATCTCGAGAATAGGAAACTTGTGCTCACCAAAAGCTAAGGTAATCGAGAGTATCTCGTTGGCGGAAAATCTTGTTTTAAAGATGTGAGGCGTTAATCTCTCACCATTAGCAAACAGTGCCATTAGCTGGTTCTGGTTTAACGTACGTTGGCCAGATGCTAAGTTTTCAACGGTTATTACCGCCCAGCGCTCACCTGCTTCATTACTCATCAGCACGCTATTGAGCACCTTAAAATCACTGATATCAGGTTGAATGTTATTTTCGTTGGGAAATGAGGATTGGAAGCTACCGGAGACGTTGCGATCGACGGTTAACACATCGTCTACCGCCATTGCCATGCCTGAACTTAACAGGCCGATTGCGAGCATAATAAATTTCAACATAGTGTCCTTACTTATTTTCCATGATGTCCTTATTTAATCTGCATATTGTTTTATTCTACTTCGAGATTGAAATCAACCGTGATAGGGGCGCAGATATTTCTGGCCCCAGATGACTCTTCAACTAGTGATTTGCAGGTGCGCTCTGGCTCGGACGACGACGTCTGCGACGGCGTGCTGGGGCGTTACCGTCCCTGTGCTCCGACTTGCCTTGGTTTTGCGCTTGTTGACCTTCGCTCGCAGGCTTGCTGGTACCAGTACTTGCGCCTGTTCGGCGACGGCCCTGACCCTCTTTGTTGCCCTGAGCTTGATTGCCGCGGCTAGGCTGTCCAGCCTTGTTTGAGCCCTGGCCGTTGCTTGAGCGATTGCTGCTGCGTTGGCTGTTGCTTTTAGGCTTAGGATTACGCGGTCCCTTGTGCTGGCCGTGGCGCTTTGGCGTCAGGTTGGTCTCGGGCAGGGTGTGGGTCGGCTCGAAGCCCTCTACTTCAGCACGCGGCAGTAGCTTGCCGATCAGGCGCTCGATATCCGCCAGCAGCTTGGCCTCTTCGTCGCTCACCAGGGAGACCGCTTTGCCATCGGCGCCGGCGCGGCCGGTACGACCGATGCGGTGCACATAGTCTTCGGGCACGTTAGGCAGGTCGAAGTTGACCACTTGAGGCAGCTGGTCGATATCCAGACCACGGGCGGCGATATCTGTGGCTACGAGCACGCGCACGTCGCCCGACTTGAAGTTAGCCAGCGCCTTGGTGCGGGCACCCTGGCTCTTGTTACCGTGGATGGCCGCGGCGGTGATCCCCTTGGCCTCGAGATGCTTAGCCAGACGGTTGGCGCCATGCTTGGTACGGCTAAATACCAGCACCTGTTGCCAGTCACCTTGCTGGATAAGCTTGACCAAGGCTGCGGATTTCTTGTTTTTGTCTACCGGGCAGATCAGCTGCTGTACCGTGTTGGCTGTGCTGTTGCGCGGGGTGACCGAGATCTCCACCGGATTGTTCACCAGCCCCTTGGCCAGGGTGCGGATCTCATCGGAGAAGGTGGCGGAAAACATCAGGTTCTGCCGCTTGGGCGGTAAGATGGCGAGGATCTTCTTGATGTCGTGAATAAAGCCCATGTCCAGCATGCGGTCGGCCTCATCCAGCACCAGTGTCTCCAGCTGAGAGAAGCTCACGGCATCTTGCTGATAGAGATCCAACAGGCGGCCCGGTGTGGCCACCAGGATATCGACGCCGCGCTTAAGTTGACTGATCTGTGGGCTGATGCCGACACCGCCGAACACCACTGCGCTGCGAAGCGGCAGATGCTGACCATAGGTGGTGACGCTTTCGGCGATCTGGGCCGCCAGTTCGCGGGTTGGCGTCAAGACCAGGGCGCGCACCTGTTTGCTGCGGGCGCGAGGGCCCTGACTGAGTAGTTCCAGTAGTGGCAGAGTAAAGCCGGCTGTCTTGCCCGTCCCTGTCTGCGCCGCCGCCATCACATCTTTACCCGACAATACTGCTGGGATAGCCTGGGCCTGAATAGGCGAGGGGGTTTGATAACCTTTGTCGGCTATGGCTTTGAGTATGGGAGCGGATAGCCCCAGGGTGGTAAAACTCATAGATGGATCTCTTGGGCGACGGGGCCGGATAATTGGAAGCCAGCGTGCTGGCGGGCGTGCAGCTTACATTAAGCGATAGCAAAGTGCTATCGAATTCGCCAGTTCTGCCTAGCTGAAAGGGCTAACTTTTTCGTATTTTGTGCGCGCTAATGATTGAGTTTTATCCAGAGGAGACTACAATAGCCGCCTTTCTGACGACAGTGGTATATTAGACCGCTGTTTCCCTCAATGAGCGCGACGTTTGCACTCGAAGATCGAATTAGGAAATTAACATGACACAAAACAAGAAATACGGTCTTCGCGTGAGCGAAGCCGAAGGTAGCTGGACTGCCGAAGTTACCCGTCGCATGACGGCGCGCAAGACAGTGGTAACTAAGGCGCAAACTGGTTTTGCTAGCGAAGCCGAGGCGACCGCCTGGGGCGAAGAGACCCTCAAGGGCATAGTCGATAACCTGATGCTGCGTAACGAGCGCCGCGCCAAGCAGCGTGTCGAGCGTAACGAAGCCGCTGCCGCCAAAGAGGCCGCCGCCGAGAAATGGCGCGCCGAGCGTGACGCCGCCGGTGATAACGAGCTGGATGACGACTTCTTCGACGAAGACGACGAGTAGTCGGACGAAGACGAGTAGTCGCCTGTTAAGATAAAAAAGCCCAGCAGATGCTGGGCTTTTTGCGTTTGTGGAGATGAGATTAGCTGATGTAGCTTTGACCTGCGTAGATCACGAAGTGTCTCAGGGCCAGCACGCCGGTGAGGCTGCAGCAGGCCACGGCTATCATCACGCCCTTGCTGTGACGTGTCTGCGACGGCATCAACATGGTGAGCAGCGGGATGGCAAAGCCGATACCGACCACACCGACCCAGAATACACTTGCCCAGACACCTGTGGTGAGTGACGCCAGCGCGGCCGCAGCCGCTCCACCCTTGAAGTAGAGGGCGCAGAACAGCATGAAGAGGAACATGATCTCGCTCAGCATCACGGGCAGTTCCAGGCCATGCATCTTACTTAGGTTGGTATCATGGCAGTGGGTGTTAAACATCAGCAGCGCGCCGATAGCATTAGCCGCCGCGCCGGCTGACAGGCCAGACACCAAGAAGAGCGCAGGTAGCACAGCCGTGTTCAGCAGTGGGTAGGCGTTCATCGCCGAGATGAGGAAGCCGGTATAGGCGCCCACACCTATGGCTAGCACAAACAGCACTACCTCAATTGCCTTGCGCATCGGCATTAGTGCTTCTGCCACAGGTACCAGGAAGCCCAGCTTCCACTTGGCCAGCTCGTCCCTTAGTACTATCAACGAGTAGGCTATGCCGATTGGTGAGTAGAGCAGCAGCGCCAGCACCCCGATAGACATGACGGAGCTGAAGTTGTAGTTGACCAAGATCAGCCAGAAATCAAATGGCTTGGTCAAGTCAAACACCAGACAGGCCAGGCCTAAGCTGATGGCCAGCGGACTGATGATGGCCGCGGCTTTTAAAATCGCGCTTTCCATCGCCTTTTCTTTGCTGTACCAGCGCAGGCCGATACCGATCAGGATAGAGCCCGCCGAGAGGCCCGCCATAAACAGGTAGACTGCGATAACCCAGTTCCAGGTGACTGGATCATATTGCGCCATATCGCCCCAGGTATTGTTCATGACTGTATCCCCCCACGTTTAGTTGGAATGCGATAGACCCTAGGCTTGGTTCCCAGATGGGTCTTCTCCTGATAGGTCGCTTTGGTGTTGATGAGTTTGGCTACCTCGCTGCTCGGATCGTTGGCATCGCCAAAGGTCAGTGCATCTGTGGGACACACGGTCACACAGGCGGGCAGCTCGCCGCGGGCTAGGCGGGTGTCCTTACAGAAGTTACACTTGTCGGCCGCCTTGGTTTCAGGGTTGATGAAACGCACCTTGTAGGGGCAGGCCGCCACACAGTACATACAGCCGACGCACTTATCTTCCTTGATAGAGACCAGGCCATCGTCGCCCACATAGGCCGCGCCAGTCGGACAGACGGTGACACAGGGGGCGTTCTCACACTGCTGGCAGGAGACGCGGTTATATTTAAAGTGCAGGTGCGGCGCGTCGCCAAAGGGGCCTTCTACGCGCACTTGCAAGCGGGTGACTCCCTCGGGGACGCCATTTTCGCTGCGACAGGCGACGCTACAGGCCTGACAGCCGATGCAGCGATTCTCGTCGTGCACCATTACATATCTTTTACTCATACTGGACTCCTATTAGATCTTGGCTAGCGTGATGCCAGTAGTGTGGATATTCATGCCGCACACGGCCGCGGTTTTGTTGGGTAGCAGGTTGCCGCAGTGAACCCCCTTGCCGGTCGCCCTAGCGAGCTCTTTGTTTTTAGAGCCAAAGCCCATGTAGGCGAACACGGTATCCTGACGAATACCCGGGGTGACCAGGGCCGTACCCTCTTCGCTGCCGACGCTGCTGGTGAGGCGGATCTTATCGCCGCTGGAAATGCCTAAGCGTCCAGCTGTGATGGGGTGGATCCACACGCCGTTGTCAGACATCAGGTTGGCCAGCATGGGCACGTTGTGGGTGGCACCATTGGTGTGCACCGCTACCTTGCCCTGGATGAAATAGAGCTCGTTGTCCTGTTTGAGTTTGACCTCGCGGTACTTGATCACCCCGCGTCCGGCGGCCATCTTCTCCACCTTGTCTGAGCTGAGTTCAATCTTGCCGCTTGGGGTCTTGAAGCTCATGGCGCTGGCATAGGTGCCGTCATCATCTGTGGGCTTGGCATTGGGGTATTGCTTGACGAATGCCGCCACCATAGACGGTTCGCGTAGCATCAGCGGTTTGCCGTAGCTGACATAACCCTTCTGCTTGATCTCGTTGAAGCGGGCCATGTCGCGATCGACTTGCAGCAGTTGCAGGCTCTCCATGTTCTCCCAAGGGAAGTATTGGCCCAGGCCCATCTCGTGGCCTAATTCTTTAAAGATCTGCCAGCTTGGCTTAGTGTCGCCTATGGTCTCGACCACACGTTGGCGCACATAGTAGGCTGGGCTCTTGCTCGACTTGTCGGCGATCTCTTCGTCCCGCTCCAGATAGGTGGACTCAGGCAAGATGATGTCGGCGTAGGCGGCGGTCTCGCTGATGTAGACGTCGCAGCTGACCACAAACTCGAGTTTCTTCAGGGTCTCGACCACCAGGGCCCTGTCTGTCATGGTCTGCATCGGGTTGGTGCGGCTCATCACCCAGGCCCTGAGCTGATAGGGCTGGGCCTTGAGGGTGGCATCGAGAATGGTCTGATAGATACCGCCCGATGACCACATCATGGCGTACTGCTCATCCACCTGGTCGATACGCTTAGCCGCAGGCTTAGGCATGCCCTCGACGCCTGGTTTCCCCAGACCAGGAGCGACCTTGTCACCGGCAAACTTGTTATAGGTCTTGGCCTTCTTACCCAGGTAGAGGCCGCCCTTACGCTCAATGTTGCCGATCAACACGTTGGCGGCAAACAGGGCGCGGCGCATCTCGAACTCTTCTGGGGTGAAGGTGGCGCGGTGACCGAAGTCCACCACGGCGTGAGGCGCCTTGGCGGCAAACTCGTGGGCGATGCGGCGGATGTCCTTGGCGGGCACGTCGCTGATCCCCTCGGCCCACTCTGGAGTATAGGCTTTGACCTCCTTGGCGAAGGCATCGAAACCTTCGACATGGCGCTCGATGAAAGCCTGGTCGTAGAGGTTGTCGTAGATCAGCACATGACACAGGGCCAGGGCGACGGTGACATCTGTACCCGGACGTATGGCAAACCATTCGTCGGCCTTGTCGGCCACAATTGAGAAGCGTGGCTCGAATACCACCAACTTGGCGCCCTTGCTCATCTGCGCCTTCATCAGGCTGCGGGTTTCGGACATGTTGATCCCTTCATAGAGATTGTGGCCGAAGTTGATGATGTACTTGGAGTTACTTAAGTCACGCTTCACCTTAGTGCCAAACATTGCCTTGGCGGCGATCACATAGCCACCGGGGCAGGTGGAGGCGTGGGTGAAGGTGTTGGGTGAGCCGAAGGCCTTGCCCAGGTGGAACAGGTGTCCCGACAATGAGCCGGACTTGGAGGAGAAGGCAACGGCCTCTGGGCCATGTTGCTGCTTGATGTCGTTAAGCTTGTGGGCGATCGTCTTGTAGGCCTCTTGCCAGCTGATCTCTTCCCACTTGCCTTCGCCGCGCTCGCCCACCCGGCGTAGCGGTTTCACGATACGCTGTGGATCGTACAGCAGGCTGTGACCGGCGCCGCCACGGGCGCACACCTTGCCGCCGAAGGATTTTGCGGCGCTATTGCCCTGGATAAACACATTCTTGCCATCTACGACCCGCGCCGAGATGGGGCAACGTGTCGAGCACATCTCACAGATGCTGGCGACTTCCTTGCCCATACCCTGTAGGGGTTTCTGTTCCAGCGCAGCCAGCGAACCGGGTAATAATGTTGCCAGCGCACAGCTTGCACCCCCTGCACCGGCACCCTTAATAAACGTTCGTCTATCAAGCTCTATCATGGTTTCCTCCTTCATCTGCAAGGGCAGATGAAATCACACACTGTTATTGGTTTTTGTTCCCTCCCGCAGGAGGTCTGAGTCCATTGTTATCCCCTATAAAAATCAGGGGTATTGTGGTAAACCACATAGGCGGGGGGCGCGTGATCTGGCGCAGCGATTTTTAGCCAGAATGTGAAAAAAGTGTGACCTTTATTCACACAGGGTGGTAGGAATCGAGCGTAATAAGAAAGGCTTACGACTGGGGCTTACGACTGGGGATAAGGAAAGAGGGGGAATAGAAAACTCGGACGCTACTTATGAGTCTCAGATCTGGCTGTACTTGGCTAACTCGGCCAGGTTGTGCACCTTGAGCTTCTTCATCACGTTGGATCTGTGTACCTCTATGGTGCGCAGGGACAAGAACAGCGCCTCGGAGAGCTGCTTGTTGGTCTTGCCCTGGATCAGCAGCTCAAGCACCTGATGTTCGCGATCGCTCAGGGTGGCCAGGTTGTGACTCAGCTGCAGTGCCTCGAAGGCCTTCTGGCTATGGAGCATGCTCTTGTCGATGGCGGCCGCCAACGCCTGGCCCGATACCGGCTTCTGAAAGAAGTCGCAGGCGCCCTGACGAAAGGCATTGACCGCCATGGGTAGGTCGCCATGGCCGGTGAGGAAGATGATCCCAAGGGGGCTCTGTTTAGCTAGCAGCTCTTGCTGCAGCGCCTGACCGCTGATGGCCGGCATACGGCTGTCGAGGATGACGCAGCCTGGCTGGCTCAGCTCTACCTCTTCCAGGAAGTGCAGGCCAGAGACGAAGGTGGTCATCTCATAGCCGAACTGACGCAGCATGAAGCTGAGGGAGTCGAGGACGGCTTCGTCATCGTCCACCAGATAGAGGGGCATAGGTTGCGGCGTGGCTTGCGGCATAGCTTCAGTCGGTCGTTAGCCTTGGGTTACACCTAGCCTAGCGCCTCTATTTGAGGCTGGCAAAAGGGGCATTTGGGCCTTTGAGACAGATCACTAAATGATAATTTTCTGATGGAGACACAAGGGGATGTTTGCACCGCCTCACATCAAATCGCCGCTTTCTTGCCTAGAGTAGTAGGCTTAACTCAGTGATCGGGCGGGCGATGAAAGGGCGATTGGGATTTGCACTCATAAGGTGTTGGAAGGGGGGCTTAGGGCGGCTCAAAGGTGCGCTGATCTGCCTCTTATTGCCTTTCAGTCTGCTTCAAGTCGGCAATGTCTTGGCTAGTGAGAGCGCCAATGAGATAGGCGATGCGATGGTCGATGCCTCGATTAGCGACAAGGCGAACCTAGTGCATCTCAGGGTCGGGGTGCTGGCCAATCACGGGGTGCAGAAGGGAATAGAGCGCTGGCAGCCCATGATGGACTATCTGTCGCAGGAGGTGCCGGGCACACATTTCGAGGTGGTGCCGGTGGATTTCGATGAGATGAGCCGCCAGCTGCTGGAACACGAGCTGCAGTTTATCGTCACCAACCCGGGGCAATACTTTAACCTCAGCAGCAACTTCCCCCTCTCTTGGCTGGCGACCATGAAGAGCCATATGCATGGCGGCGCCACCTTTGCCATCGGCTCCACCATCATAGTGCGCGCCGACAGCCAGATCTACACCCTCAAGGATCTCGAAGGCAAACATCTGGTGGCCAGCGATCCCCAGGCCTTGGGGGGCTATCAGGCCGCCATCGGCCTGCTGCATAAGATGGGTTACAACCCGGAGAACTACTTCGGCTCGCTACGCTTTCTGGGCTTTCCCCTGGAGCCTATCGTCTATCAGGTGCGTGACGGCACGGTCGATGCGGCCATCACCCCCTTTTGTACCCTGGAGGAGATGATTCAGGACGGTCTGGTGAAGAAGGAGGATTTCAGGGTGATCCATCCCACCATGCCGGCGGGCTACGAGTGTCTGGTGAGTACTCAGCTCTATCCCAACTGGTCCTTTGCCGCCGCCGATACCGTGCCGCCGGCCATCACCCAGAAGATCACCCAGGCCCTCTATGCCCTGGGGCCAGATCATCCCGCCGCCATTCAGGCCAAGACCCTGGGCTGGACGGCGCCCATCAGTCAGCTCAAGGTGATTAAGTTGTTTAAGGAGCTGCAACTCAAGGCGCCACCGCCGCCGCTGCACTACACGGTATTGAAGTGGATGGAGAAGAACAAGGAGTGGGGCCTGGCGCTGCTGTTGCTGTTTCTGGTGTCCACCGTCTATCACCTCTGGCTTGAGTATAAGTTCAGGCAGAAGAGCGACTTTCTGATCGACACAGAGCGGCAGCTCAAGGATAAGGCGCTGCAGGTGGAGCGGATGAAGAGTGCGGCGATCCTCGGTGAGATAGGCTCGGGCCTGGCCCATGAGCTGAATCAGCCCATCGCCGCCATCACCCAATACAGCGAGGGGGGCATGATGCAGCTCAACAGCCGCGGCGATGCCGACTCAGATCTGTATGAGCTGCTGGCCAAGATCAACGCCCAGTCTGCACGGGCCGGCGCCGTGGTGCACCGCATCCGTGGCCTGCTCAAGCGGCGCAAGTCCCAATATGAAGCCCTCTCCTTAGACGAGGTGGTCACCAACACACTGGCGCTGTTTCGCCGCGAGTTTCAGCAGCAGGGCATCGTCCTCACCCAGGAGGTGCGGGGCGAGCCCTACAGCCTGTTTGGCGACGCAGTCGGCCTGAGTCAGGTGCTGGTGAATCTTATCAAGAACAGCCTGGATGCCATGGCCGAGATGAAACCCGACAGGGAGAAGCGACTGCTGCTGAGCCTGGAATATGGCGCCCAGCAGGCGACCCTTAAGCTGGTGGACAATGGCCCCGGCCTCAAGGGCAAGGCCCAGGATCTTATGGCATCCTTCTACTCCACCAAGGACGACGGCCTGGGGCTGGGTCTGGCCATCTGCTGCGACGTGATGCGTCAGCATAAGGGACAGTTCACCATAGATAACTGCGCCAATCATGCCGATCTTCCCTGGCGGGAGGGATGCGTGGTGAGTTTGAGTTTGCCAAGAAACTCGGGGACTTGTGAGAGGGGAAGTTAGCCGGTTTGGGCTAATCGGCAAATTAGCCTTTTTGCTGGCTGCATCGGGATCTAGCTACTTTGTTGTAGCGTTAACCTCATCTGTCTTCAACAGCCTGCGGCTCGCTTATGTGCAGATACATCTGCTACACGCCGTGAATCCATCCGTGGAGGCTCGACGATGGCATCCCTGCCATCGACGTCCGCAGATGCATCTACACCCGGTTATTTCATCTCTTCGATTTGGCGGTATTTAGTGTGAGTAGCGTTTGGCGGCATGTTTATTTGTTGAGTGGATTTGAAGGTCGTACCTTCGCTGTTATCTAACGCCTGCCCGGCGGGTGCTGTACATGGAAGTACCAATGTCGTGATCACAAGCATGTGAAGGAGCGACGTATGTGCAGATTCTTAGAGGTTATAACGTTAACCTGAAGACTATGTTTGGTAGGTTGTCGATGGTCAATCCATCACTGTTGCCAATAGCCTGCGGCTCGCTTATGTATAGATACGCCTGTGACACGCTGTGTGCCATCCCTGGCCGCTCTACGGTTTCATCCCTGAAATCGAAGGTCACAGGCGTATCTACACTGGGTATCTAACGTCTCTTCGATTTGGCGGTATTGGGTGCGAGTTGCGAATCTAAAGGCTGGGTTATTTTTGCCGCAAAGTGAGTTTACACGTTGTTGGTGGATCATTAACGAGCAGATTTTCTGGCCTAGAAGTTTTCATCGCTACACCAGCGTGATGTAATTCACTACTCCCCAACCAAAAAAACTGGATAAGGATACAGTCATATTAAAATCATAAGGATTTTGAACGACTTTTATCCTGTATTTGTGCGCGCTTTCTCATTTCGGAATAAATAAATGGGCTTAAAATTAACTACTTATAATATTCGTTAAGTAGATAATAGGTTTGGAAAACGCGCATGCGCGTTTTTCCAGATGGTATATTGGGAAAATGCTGATAAGTTCATTACATACAGATAGTTAGCTGTGCGCGCATTCACTGGTCCAACGAGGTAAACGCGCATGTGCACTAATAAAATGTTAGGGCTACAGAATAAAGGAGCACCATGAAAACACTATTAACCATCTTTTTTGCAGTATTGCTCTCCGGTTGTGCTCAGCTTGGACATCGGGAATTTTATACTCAAGTTGCGCCAAGCAAATACCCGCCCACATCAAATGTCATGATTTTCAAATATAGCAATGTCGACTTAGATGAGATCTATGAACTTCTCTTTTCTGATTATTTGATCATCGGTAAGTCTGGATTTAATGGCCCGTATGAAAATCCAGATCAGGCTAGAAGCTATGCCAAATCAATTGGTGCCGATATTCTGATTACTAGCTCTCAGTTTAAAGAAACTAGAACATCATTTATGAATCTTTCAACGCCTACAACTAGCACGACATATATCAGCGGATATAGTGGTAGCGGTCCCGTTTATGGCACAGCAACAACTTATGGCACTCAGACAACAACAATTCCTCTACGAGTAAACCGCTATGATCAAGATGGCATTTATTTGAAAAACATAAATAACGCCAACCCTTTATGGGAGCGAACCAGATCGCAATATCAAGTAACAGGCACAAACAACCTGTCTGGCATTTGGAAAAATGAGAGCTATGAAATAGACATAATCCAATCAGGCGAGCAAATGGTTGCCTTTATCAAGACAGTTATTGATGGCGACAAGTCATGGTCTAAAGATCAGCTAAAAATGGTTTTCGGAATTGAGAGCGGAGTCGGCATCTATCTCATGGGAAATAAAACGCCTATGCCATCGAAATTCTCTATAAACAAGTTTGGCTTCCTCGAAGTCCAATTACTCTCAAACGCGGAAGTATTTTCTTTTGCCAAAATGCCCTAACAAGTTGCTGCTAGGGACAAACCTACGCTGCGCTTCGGTTTGCCCCAGAGCAAAGCGTTACTGATCAAATACTCTAACACGTTTCTGTCCAAAAATGACTTGGCTCTAGACAGTCCGATAAGGTCAAATCGAAGAGACGATAGATACTGGTGTAAACACGTTTTTGGCCCTCGGCGACAGGACGTCGCCGTGGAGCGTATAGGGATATATTCACAGCATGCCAAAAACGTGTTTGCACGTCCCCCGCCGGGCAGGCGTTAGGTCGCTATGAAGGTGCGACCTTCAAGACCTCCTCAAATACAAACCCAGGTAGTGGCTACACTCATTAACCTAGTCACATGAAGACTGCATGAAATCCATCAAAACCCAACAAACCTGACACCTCCAAAACTAAACTCGATAAAAACTGAGTTCCCAGTTTTTTTGATCTAGCTCAATTTTTGTGAGCCTACTAACAATTCCCCACCCGCTGGTTTATTCCTGTGCGCGAGCCTGCGATACTCTTGCCATCGAACTTAGTGTCCCTGCCTGATAACGCGCGGAGCTCAATGGATAAGACCCTCGAAAAAGTCCTCGGCCGCTGGCTTAAGCAGCAAAAATCGGCCTGTGGCGCCTACCTCAATCTGACCGTGTTGTTTGGTGTGCTTACTGGCTTCGCCCTGGTGGCCCAGGCCTACCTGCTGGCGACCATGCTCCACGGTTTAATCATCGAAAACCTGCCTCGTGAGGCCTTTACCTGCGAGTTCATCGCCCTGATAGCCGTGATAGTGCTGCGCGCCGCGCTAGCCTATGGCCGCGAGCGCATCAGCTTCAAGGCGGGCATGTTGCTACGCAGTCAGATTCGGCAGAGTGTGCTGGATAAGCTGGTGGAGCTGGGGCCTGTGTTTATCAAGGGGCGTCCGGCGGGCAGCTGGGCCAGCATAGTGCTAGAGCAGGTGGAGGACCTTCACGATTTCTACGCTAAATATCTGCCGCAGATGATGCTGGCGGGCTTCATCCCCTTGACCATATTGGCCGTGGTGTTTCCCATCAACTGGGCGGCAGGGATCATTCTGCTGGCAACGGCGCCGCTGATCCCTCTGTTTATGATCTTGGTGGGCATGGGCGCCGCCGATGCTAACCGTAAAAACTTTGGCGCCTTGTCGCGCCTCAGTGGTCACTTCATGGATAGGCTGAGAGGGCTTGGTACCCTGCGTCTGTTCCACGCGGGTGAGCGGGAGCAGCAGGCGATCGAGAGCGCCTCGGAGGAGTTTCGCAGCCGTACCATGGCGGTGCTGCGCATGGCATTTCTTAGCTCGGCGGTGCTGGAGTTCTTCGCCGCCGTCTCCATCGCCGTGCTGGCTGTCTATTTCGGTTTTAGCTTCTTAGATCATCTCGACTTTGGTCACTACGGCGCCGGTATGACGCTGTTTATCGGCCTGTTTGTGCTGATTCTGGCGCCTGAGTTTTATCAGCCCCTGCGGGATATGGGCACTCACTACCATGCCAAGGCCCAGGCCATAGGCGCCGCCGAGGCGCTGATGGAGCTGCTGAATCATCAAGGGGATGAGGCTGATGATGCGCCGCGCACGACCTTTGCCAGCGAAACGCCTTTGAGCATTAAGCTGCAAGGGGCCGAGGTGTTAAGCCCGGATGGCCAGGTGTTGCTGGGGCCGATAACGGCGGAGATCACCGGCGGCGAGCAGCTTGCCATAGTCGGGCCGAGCGGGGCGGGCAAGACCAGCCTGCTCAACATGCTATTGGGCTTCTTATCCTATCGCGGCAGCGTCCTGATAAATGGTATGGAGCTGAGCAGCTTAGACAGGGAGAGCTACCGCCATTACCTCGCCTGGCTGGGGCAGGAGCCGCAGCTGTTTCACGGTACCATTGGCGACAACGTCACCATGGGTAAGGCGATGACGGAAGAGGCTATCTATACATTGCTGGACAGCGCCCGTATCGGCGATTTTGTGCGGGCACAACCTCTTGGGCTCGCTCACCCCATAGGGGAGCAGAGCGCCGGGGTGTCCGTGGGGCAGGCCCAGCGCCTCTGCCTAGCAAGGGCCCTAGGCCAGTCGGCCAAGTTGTTTGTGCTTGATGAGCCGACCGCCAGCCTGGATAGCCACAGCGAGGCGGCGGTGATGCAGGCGCTTATTGATGCGCGCCAGGGCGCTACCAGTCTGTTGGTTACCCATCGCCTCGATGCCCTCATCGATATGGACAGGATCTGGGTGCTGGATGGTGGCAAGCTGGTGCAGCAGGGGGATTATCACACCCTGATGGCCGACCCCGGACTGTTTAGCGACCTGTGCCATCGACAGGAGGAGGCGTAATGAAACACCTGCTGCCATTAATAAAGCTGTTTAAGCGCCAGTGGCTGATGATGTTGCTGGGCCTGCTGCTGAGCCTGACTACCCTGATGGCGGGCATTGGTCTACTGTCACTGTCGGGCTGGTTCCTGTCGGCCACTGCGGTAGCCGGACTGAGTGTGGCGACCGCCCAGGCCTTTAACTATTTCACCCCGGCCGGCGGGGTGCGTTTCCTCTCCATCGCCCGCACCGCCAGCCGCTATGGCGAGCGTCTGGCGACCCACGAGGCCACCTTCCGCCTGCTGACCGAGCTGCGTACCTGGGCCTGGGGCAAGTTGATGCCATTGAGCGCCAAGGATCTCAGTCACCTGCGCGGCGGCGATCTGCTCAATCGTCTGGTAGCTGACATAGACACCCTAGATCATCTCTATCTGCGGCTGATAACGCCGCTGCTCGCCTCGCTCTTGATGATCGCCGCCCTGTATGGCTTTCTCGCCTGGTTCGATAGTGAGTTGGCGCTGACCCTGTGCGGCGTGTTGCTAAGCCTATGGTTCCTGCTGCCCCTGGTCTTCTATCGCCTGGGCCACAGGCCGGGCATCGCCCAGCTGGAGAGCCGCCGTCAGTATCGGGTGCTGCTGCTGGAATACCTGCAAGGCCAGGCGGAGCTGACCCTGTTTGGCGCCGAGAAGCGCTTCAGGGCCGAGCTGGACAGCGCTCAGGGCAAGCTGTTTACTAGCCAGTCCACCATGACGGCGGTGACCGCCCTGAGTCAGGCGCTGTTGATCCTAAGCCATGGCCTGGCGCTGGTGCTTCTTTGTTATCTCGCCGCCGATGGGGTGGGGGATAAGGTGCCGCCTGGGCCGCTGCTGGCGCTGGTGGTGTTTATGACCATGGCCTGTATCGAGATGTTGATGCCGCTGGCTGGCGCCTTTCAGCATCTGTCGGCCTGCGTGCAGGCGGCCGAGCGGGTGAGTGAGATCACCGAGCGTCGCCCCAGCATCGGCTATGGCGAAGAGGCTAGCCTGATGGTGAGTCGCGGCGCCCTGTCTATCGCGGGTGTCAGCTTCGGCTATCAGCAGGGCCAGTGGGTATTGGACGATTTGAGCTTGGAGGTGAAGCCGGGCGAGAAGGTAGCCCTGCTGGGGCAAACTGGCTGCGGCAAGTCGAGCCTGCTGTCCCTCATCACCCGGGAGTGGACACCCGATGCGGGCACTCTCTTGCTCGACGGCCGCCCGGTCGAGGCCTATAGCGAGCAGGCGCTGCGCCAAGCCATGACGGTCGTGAGTCAGCGTATCTATCTGTTTGCCGGCACCTTGCGCGATAACCTGACTCTGGCGCAGTTTGAGCAGGCGCCCTCAGGCAGCCGCGCCGAGCGTAAGGCTTGGCGTGAGGCCAACGATGCCAAGTTGATTGAGGTACTCCAGCGTGTCGGCCTGGGTGCGCTCACTCAGGGCGACAAGCCGCTGGATAACTGGATAGGCGAGGGCGGCAGACAGCTCTCAGGCGGTGAGCGTCGTCGTATCGGTGTGGCCAGGGCACTGCTGCGTGATGCGCCATTATTGCTGCTGGACGAGCCTACCGAGGGGCTGGATCAACGCACCGAGCGGGAGATCATGGCGCTGTTGCTCGATTTTGCTAAGGATAAGACCATGGTGATGATAAGCCACAGACTGACGGCCATGGACAAGATGGATAGCATCCACCTGATGGAGGCGGGCAAGATCCGCATCAGCGGTACTCACCAAAGTCTGCTGGCACAGGATGCCCACTACGCCAGCCTGAACCGCGTGCTAAGTTAAGGCGTTTTCTTCGCCTTGAGTGCTTAGTCCTTAGCTCTTAGTCCTTTTAGCCCTAGTGACGGGTAATAAAAAAGCCAGTGGCAATCCACTGGCTTTTTTGTTTGTCGCTTAACGAGAGCGCTTAATTAAAACGCTTAGCGAGCAAGATTACTCCTCGCTGTCACCCAGAGAAAGCAGGGTGGCGTTACCGCCGATGGCGGTGATGTTGTTGGTGCGCGTCTTCTCGGTGACGAAACGGGTCAGGTAGTGTGGACCACCCGCCTTAGGACCCGTGCCCGACAGGCCTTGGCCGCCGAACGGCTGCACGCCAACTACGGCGCCGATCTGGTTACGGTTGATGTAGACGTTACCCACGTTGACCTTGTCGGCCACTTCCAGGGCATGGCCCTCGTTGCGGCTGTGGATGCCCAGGGTCAGACCGAAACCGGTTGAGTTGATGTCGTCGATCACCTTAGGCAGGTCGGCTGCCTTGTAGCGGATCACGTGCAGGATAGGACCGAAGTGTTCCTTCTCCAGCACCTTGATAGAGTCGATCTCTACCGCAGTCGGCGCCACGAAGTGACCATTCTCGGTGCCTGCTGGCAGCTCCAGCTGGTTGATCAGACGACCTACCTGCTTGATATGGTCGATGTGGGCGTTGAGGTTCGCCTTGGCGGTAGCGTCGATAACCGGGCCAACATCTGTCTTCACCGAACCTGGGTTGCCTATGGTCAGCTCGTTCATGGCGCCCTTCATCACGTCGATCACGCGATCGGCGATATCTTCCTGTAGATAGAGTACGCGCAGGGCGGAACAACGCTGACCTGCGCTGGTGAACGAAGAGGAAACCACGTCGTTAACCACCTGCTCTGGCTGTGAAGTCGAGTCCACCACCATGGCGTTTTGACCACCCGTCTCGGCGATCAGCGGGATGATGGCGCCGTCACGCTGGGCCAGTGTCAGGTTGATGCGCTTAGCGGTCACGGTAGAGCCGGTAAAGCAGACGCCGCCGATACGCTCATCGGCTGTGATGGTCGCGCCGACGGTCGCACCCGTACCTGGTAGGAACTGCAGGGCTTCCTTCGGAATACCGGCTTCATGGGCCAGCTGCACCGCGCGGTAACCTACGATAGAGGTCTGCTCGGCAGGCTTAGCAACCACAGTGTTACCCGCCGCAAGGGCTGCGGTGACCTGACCTAGGAAGATCGCCAGTGGGAAGTTCCATGGGCTGATACAGACGAATACGCCACGACCCTGCAGGAACAGCTCGTTCAGCTCACCCGTTGGGCCAGGCAGCAGCTCAGGCTTGCCCATCATCTTCTTGGCTTGTACCGCGTAGTAGCGACAGAAGTCGACCGCCTCGCGCACCTCGTCGATGCCGTCTTGAATGCTCTTACCCGCTTCACGGGTACAGAGGGCGATCAGCTCTTCGCGGTTCTCTTCAAGCAGATCCGCCAGCTTCTGTAGTGCGTTGGCGCGCACTTCAACCGGGGTTGAGCACCAGCTGCCGAAGGCGTTGTGGGCGCTGGCCAGAGCCTGCTCGATCGCCTGATTGTTGGCGAAGGCAACCTTGCCGACGATCTGTGTGGTGTCGTACGGGCTCTTCACCTCAATGGTTTCACCGCTGAGGGTTTCGCCATTGACGATAGGGCCGGCAGACCATTGCTGGTCTTTGAACTTGTCCAGCGCGGCGAAGAAAGGCTCAGATTCTGAGATGATGTTCATGTTGATTCCCTTGGAGTTTTTACGCTCGGCGCCGAAGATGTCGATCGGCTGAACGATTTTATTGTTGGCTAGGGTTTTATAGCTTTGTAGGGTCGTCAATGGGTGGACAACCAAAGATTCGATCGGTGTCTTAGGGTCGACCAGCTTGTGTACGAACGAGGTGTTGGCGCCGTTTTCCAGCAGGCGACGCACCAGGTAAGGCAGCAGATCTTTGTGGGCACCCACAGGGGCGTAGATACGAACCGTGCTTACGCCGCTCTCGGCCAGCAAGGTGTCGTACAGCTCTTCGCCCATGCCGTGTAGGCGCTGGAACTCATACAGACGGTCGCCGGCCATGTCGGTGATGGCGGCCACTGTCTGGGCGTTGTGGCTGGCAAACTGCGGATAGATGGCGCCGCGGGTGGCGTCAGACAGCAGGTAGCGTGCACAGGCCAGGTAAGAGACGTCGGTACCCGCCTTGCGGGTGAACAGCGGGTATCCGCCTTCGCCGGCGACCTGAGCCCATTTGAGCTCGCTGTCCCAGTAGGCGCCTTTCACCAGGCGTACAGGGATCTCATCGCCCTGATCTTTGGCCAGACGGGTGATCCAGCACAATACGGGGAGGGCGCGCTTAGAGTAAGCTTGTACCACCAGACCCAGCAGGCCCCAGCCCTTGGCGGCGTCTGAGTTATACAGCTTCTGGAAGAGTTTCAGTGACAGCTCGAGACGGTCAACCTCTTCGGCATCGATAGAGACGCCCACGTTGAGGCTGCGCGCCTGAGACACCAATTTGACGAGCGTGTCATACAGCTCTGTCATGGTTCTGTCTTCGTTGGCCACCTCATAGCGAGGGTGCAGCGCCGATAGCTTGATAGAGATGGTCGGGCGTGGCGCCTCGCTCTCATCGTATTGCTGGGCGCCCAGTGCCGCGATGGCATTGGAGTAATCTTGGTAGTACTTCTGCGCGTCTTTCATGGTCAGGGCGGCTTCGCCCAGCATGTCGTAGCTGTGGGTGTAGCCCAGCTTGCGCTTGTCAGTGCTGTTCTTCAGTGCCTCTTGTACCGTACGGCCAAGTACGAACTGTTTACCCATGATCTTCATTGCCGCCAGCATGGCTTGGCGGATCACAGGCTCACCCAGGCGGTTGACCAGACGATTCAGCAGGCTGCTTGGCTTGCCGTCTATGCTCTTGTCCAGGGAGATGATCTTACCGGTGAGCATCAGGCCCCAGGTTGAGGCGTTGACCAGGGTAGAGTCACTCTTGCTCAGGTGCTCATCCCACTTGGCGCCCGAGAGTTTGTCGTCGATCAGGGCGTCGGCGGTGGCCGCATCGGGGATACGCAGCAGGGCCTCGGCCAGACACATGAGGATGATCCCCTCTTGGGTCTCCAGGCTGTACTGTTGTAGGAAGGCGTCGATACCGACCATGAGTCCTTTCTTGTCGTATTGACGCACCTTGTGCACCAGGTCGTGGGCACGCTTGGTAATACGTTGAATCTCGTCGTCGCTCGAGGGAACAAGCTTAATCAGTTCAGAGAGGTACTGCTCTTCGTCGACAATATAGTTGTTGGTGATCGCTGTAAATAGCTCATCTAGGGTAGCTGAGTCGTAACGACCAGTCAGAACTTCACTTGCTTTGAACATAGTAATCACTTCCACCTGGACCTAAATAGGGACAGTTTTGGCTTGAACAAAAGGTAAGTTTTCAGGCGTTTAGTATTATTTTTGTATACAATCTGGCGCCATTTGCGCGCCGATTATACCTCCAAAATGTGACGAGGGACACTCTTGTGTGGGTGAATGTGACCTTTGTTTGATCTCGTCCGGCCAGAAGGCGGTTAAGGCCACTGTTTATGGGGGTTGTGGCGGCGCGCTATGAATAAAATTCAGGGTGTTTTATGGCTATTTTAGCCATAAAAAAAGCCAGGGACTCAGCCCTGGCTCATTATGCTCGCTCGCGGTAATGCTAGATGATTACCAGCGGTTCTTCTGGCGACGACGTGGACGCGGCAGGTAGACCAGAATCACACCGATCAGTACGCCGATACCGGCGATCATGCCGCCTTGCTTCATCAGCTCGAAGCGCTCGTCGTTTTTCAGCTTAGTCAGCTCGCGGGTGGCGCTGTCGCGCTCGCTCGAGGCCTTGGCCAGGGCTTCTTCGGCATTGGCCAGTTGCGAACGTAGCTGGCGGATCACCTGAGTGCTGCTGTCGCTCTCGTTGGTGATGTTCTCAAGCTCGGCCTTGACTCTGTCGAGTTCGGCCTGAACCTCTGGCAGCTGCACACGGAAGCTCTTGCCTGAGTCCAGCATCTTGCTGTCGACCCAGCCTTCGCGGCCCTTGTGGTCGACGACCTTGGCGTAGTCGTTTTGCATCTCACCCAGGTAGGTGACCGGTTGACCGGCTTCGACGCTGCCCAGAATACGGTATTGGGTGCCAGGACCACCGTGAATGAAGGTGTAGACGTTATCTGAGATATAACGGGTCTGCTCTGCCGCCATCAGGGTCGATGATATTAGCATCATGGCGAGAATAGATAGGAGTCTTAACACTTTGAGTTCTCTTCAGCGAAATATTGGCACATGCTAGGGATTTAGCCACCTATTTGCAAGTGCAACATGGGAAGTGTTACCAGGAATTAATCTTTGTAGCTGCCTAGTTTGGCAAACAAGTTGCGCAGAAAAGATAAGCCCAAACCGCATGGCTAAAAGTCAGGATAAATGGAAACAAAAAAGGAAGCCCTGAGGCTTCCTTTTAAATCTCTCATGAATAGGGCTTAGCTTAGCTAAAGATCCCCTTGATCATGAAGAAGAAGATGATCGATAGACCCGCACCCGCAGGCAGTGTCACTACCCAAGAGACCACGATGTTACGTACCACGCCGATGTTGATGGCGGCGATACCACGTGCCATACCCACACCCAACACGGCACCAACCAGTGTCTGAGTGGTCGAGATAGGCAGACCCGTACCCGAGGCGATAACCACGGTAGAGGCGGCAGCCAGCTCGGCGGCAAAACCGCGGCTAGGTGTCAGGTGAGTGATGTTCTTACCGATAGTCTGCATCACACGCTTACCGAAGATAGCCAGACCCATAACGATACCGAAGGCACCCAGTGGTAGGATCCACCACACTAATTCAGCCTTGCTGGCGATCTCGCCACCGCTATTTACCACGGATACCACGGCGGCCAGAGGGCCAATAGCGTTGGCGACATCGTTAGAACCGTGGGCGAACGCCATACAACAAGCGGTCACAACCATCAGAATAGCGAATACCTTCTCCACGTTACCAAACTGCGTCTGACGATCGGCGCTCTGGCTCATCTTTAGACGTCTGATGGCAATCATACCGCCAATACCGACTAGGATCGCGATAACGACAGCCAGTGAGTAGGCTTCGACGTTGGTGAAGTGCAGACCTACGTGCTTCAGACCCTTCTTGATGGTCACCAGCGACATGACGAAACCGGCCAGTGCCATGTAGAAAGGCACGTAACGCTTGGCGTTTTCCAGCGGGTTGTCAGTGTTGAAGATCAGCTTCTGTACGCTTTGGAAGATGGTAAAGGCGATAAAGCCTGAGATCGCCGGGGTGATGATCCATGACCCCACGATACCCAATACCTTGCTCCAGGCAACAGAATCGGCGCTCACACCAACGGCGGCGAAACCTACTATAGCGCCGACGATAGAGTGAGTGGTCGATACCGGCCAGCCCAGGGCTGACGCGACAACCAACCAGATACCGGCAGCCAGTAGCGCCGAGATCATGCCGTATACCAGCAGCTCAGGCGAGTCGACAAAATAGGCCGAATCTATGATCCCTTTACGGATCGTGCTGGTTACTTCACCGCCTGCGAGGTACGCGCCGGCAAATTCGAAGATCATCGCGATGATGATCGCTTGTTTAATGGTGATCGCGTTTGAACCTACTGAGGTTCCCATAGCATTAGCGACATCGTTTGCGCCAATACCCCACGCCATTAAAAATCCAAATGCAGCCGCAATGGCGATTAGCCACGGGCCATTGGTGATTAATACATCAACCATGTTGATACCTTGATAACTTTGTTTTTAGACGCGAGCTAACATTAGCTCTAGGCGGGAACCGACACGCTCGGCAAGGTCTGCCAAGTCTCCAACCCACTCAATTATCTTATAGAGGAACATCACATCCACAGGGTTTAGCTGATTCTCGATGCTAAACAACTGACGACGGATTTTGATTTGTAGATCGTCGGTGTCCTCTTCAATTTTGTCGAGTTCCACGATCATTTTAGCGACAAGATCGACCTCACGGCCTCTGAAACCTGTTTCTAGCAGGTCGTCGAGTTCGTTGATGGCTTGCTTAGCCTGAGCCACTGCATCGAGGCAGCGTGCCAGGTAGGCATTAAAGGTATCTTGAATTGCTTCTGGGACAAGTAGCTGACGGCCGATAACGCGACCTGAAATGTCTTTCGCCTTGTTGGCGATTTTATCTTGCTGGGTAAGTAGCTCCAGTAAGTCAGTTCTTTCAACTGGCATAAACAGGCCGCCGGGAAGCGTTAAGCGGATTTCACGCTTGAGTTCGTCTGCTTCACGTTCTGATTGGCTGATTTGCTTACGGAGTTGAACCGCTTTGTCCCAGTCACCTGCGACAGTAGCGTCAAAAAATGGTACAAGGATCGAGGCACAGTCGTGCACCTTGTCGATATGATCTTGTAATGGTTTAATTGGCGATTTTGCAAACACGCCCAAAATAGAGTTTACTGGCATTGCCGTGTACCTATTTAGGTTATTCCACTGTTGGAAAATGCGGGCGCATGTTAACCCAAGCGTCCGCGTATTGAAACTGTGTTTTTATATAAAAACCCACAGTTTTTATTCTAACGAGTTATATATAAACTGCAATGCGAGATACTAATGGCCGATTATGACATTAATATGACATTGTGAAATTTTCATTAAAGTATAATGACACATTCATTACAGTTCCGAGTCCTAGATTAAAAAAGTGAGCAGCTGGCGAATGGAAGCCGAGATAGAGCTAAAACTATTTTTCCCCGAAAACAAACGCGAAGCCTTGGTATCACTGCTTAACAGTCTACCCCATAGCGATGCAAAAGGCGCGATTCATCTGACCAACAGTTACTACGATACCCCAGATCTTCAGCTCAGACGCTGGGACATGGGACTGCGTATTCGTGGCCGAGACGGTCAATTTGAGCAGACGATCAAGACCGCCGGCACTGTGGTAGGTGGGGTGCACTCCCGCCCCGAGTACAATATTGATATCGATCAAGCAAAGGTCAATTTGTCGCTTTTCCCCACTGAGATCTGGCCAGAGGGCGCCGAAATCGACCCGGTACAGGATGCGTTGGTCTCGCTGTTCGACACAGATTTTACCCGCATGAGCTGGCATATCTATCTCGATGAGAGCCTGGTAGAGGTGGCGCTGGATATCGGCAGCATCAGTGCCAATGGCCAGTGCGAGCCTATCTGTGAGCTGGAATTTGAGTTGCTGGCGGGCGACGCCCAGGCGCTATTGGCGCTGGCCGAGAGGGTGACAGAGCAGATCCCGGCGAGACTTGGGCGTGCCAGCAAGGCCCAGCGAGGGTATCGCCTGGCGGCCATGGCCAGCCCACTGCAGCTAGATACCTTGGCCTTTATCGCCCTGCCAAAGAAGGGCACTACGAAACAGGCCCTGGTGACCCTACTGGAAACCGGTCTTGATCGCTGGCAGCTGCTGGAAGAGATGCTGCTGGAATCCCGTCAGGCGGCGCGCCAACTGCCGTTGCTTGGCTATCGTCTGCGCGCCTGCATTCGCCTGCTGCGTTGCACCCTGGCGCAGTTTTCCCTGCTGGATGACAAATTGCTGCAGGCCTTCGATGCCATAGAGTCGCAGCTGAGCTTCGTCGACAAGGGGCTGAGTCTGTGTGAGCTGCTGGATGGTGACGGTGCCCTGTTGAGTAATCTGAGTGAGCCCGAAGGCTTGCTGGATGCGGTGCGCCATGAGCTGGCTGCCCTGGAGATGCCACAAAAGATAGATGCCATGCTTAACCATGTGACCTATGGTCAGTTGCAGGTACGTCTGGTGAGCCTCTTGATGGCGGTGAATGCCGGGCAGGTATATATCAGTGAGCAGCAGAGCCTGCAAGCCTTTGCCGATCGGCTACAGGAAGCCTCCTGGCAGCAGATTGTCGATTTAATGCCCTCCAATGCCGAGCTGAGCAGCGAAGATTATCAATCTTTCGCTAAGGCGCTGGATGAGAGCATCTTGGTCGGTTTCGCCTATGGTGAGCTGTATAAGCATAAGTCGCGGGATCAGTTCCGCGCCCCCTGGCAGGATCTGGTATTAGGCATACGCACCCTGGGCGCCTACCACAGTCTGAGGCAAACCGCCGCCACGCAGGGGCGGGATATCGATGATTGGCTGGATAGCAAGGAGCAGAGTCTGCTGTTTGCCATGGAGCATTCGCGCCGCTCGGCTCTCAAGGTGCAGCCCTATTGGCGTTAAGGCTTTTAGCTTTTTAGCGGTTAGTGGGCAGGTTGGTTAAGGTGTTAGTGCACGCTAACAGCTATACACTCCCACTCAACCTCACATTCACCCACACACTCGACGCCTAGGTGCCGAGTTAGTCTTTGGCCTCTTTCTTTTCATCCAGCTGGTGCTTGAGGGTTGCTATCTCCGCCAGCAGGGTCTCCTGATTCTTCTCCATCCGCTGCAGCACTATCTGTAGCTCGTCACGCATCTGTTGGCTCTGGGCCTCCTGATGCTGCTTGCTGTCTGGCGCGATGAAGATAGAGGCCATGTAACCCGAGATCACCCCGAAGAAGCTCACCCCACAGACGATCACCAGGCCGCCGATGAAATGGCCGATTGTGGTGACAGGATAATAGTCGCCGTAACCCACGGTAGAGATGGTCACCAGCGCCCACCAGATGGCGTTTTCTGCGGTGTGGATATTGGCATTGGGATCGCCGCTCTCCACTAACAGAATCATTACCGAGGCGAGGGTGAGTATGGTCACCATGGCCACCAACAGGCTGGCGAGGGTGGTCTCCTGACGCTGGCGCATTAGGGGGATAAGAATAGAACGGGTCATGCGGATCAGGCGGATCACCCGCAAGATCTGGAAGAAACGGGCCAGCCTCAAGGCTTCGATGGCGGGGATACTTGCCACCAGATCGATCCAGTGGTGCCTGAAGTAGTCACGCTTATCTTCGGCGCGAAACAGGTTGATAAAGAAATAGCTGATGAAGATGACGCAGATGCTGGTGTCGATGAAGAAGAGCAGGCGGCGGGTCTCGCCATCCAGCTTGGCGAAGGTCAACATGAGTACCACGATGACAGAGATCAAGGAGAGCAGCATCATCGCCAGCTCGAAGGGAGTGGGGTTCTGGTTGATGGGCAGAAGCCAGCGCTTTCTATCGATCATGATATCGATTCCTTTTTGGCGGCGGCGCTCAAGCCGAATTTCCCTGTGAGTCGCCCTAAAATAGTATACAGCCCATGATCTTATTCGTTTTTGTCGACAAAATGAACCAGGTCATCCAATACGCGGCGTTTTATTTCCAATTGCTCATCGGCGGCCAGGCCATATTTTTCCGCCAGTTGTTGATAATCTTCCGGGCTGAGGGAGACAGTGAGCCGCGGACGCTTGGGCCGCTTGGTGGTGGCCAGCCCTAGTATGCTGCGGATCTGATCCGAGGGGCTGACACCGGCATCTAGTGCGGCCTTGCGGATAGAGTATTGAAACTTCTCGTCCAGATCGAATGCGACCTGGGTGGCCTTGGCGGCTTTCTGATTCTGCTGCCACTGTTCGGGAAGCAGCTTCTTATTCTTGGTCATTAGCTTGCCTTAAGGTGCTGTGAATCTTGCAAAGTGGGCGGCATGACCGCCCTGTGTTGTTTATAGCTGTGCTGGCCAATATTGGCGAATATCGCTCAAGGGACGGTAAATAGTGAGGCTGACATCTGTGTCGCCCCCTTCGTACACCTCGACCTCGACGGCGCGATTTTCCTCTTCATCCAGCAGCAGATAACTCTCGAACGGCTCGCCCGAGTTCATCCCTTCGTCTTGAGGCGGACGCATGCCGCGATAATCGACGCGGTGGAAATAGCCAAACTGGGCGAAGTTTACCTGATGATAGTGCTCACCCAGCCATCCCGTGAGGGCGGCAGGGGTCTCTTTGACCTCAAGTTCGGCGTGCGAGTCTTCTTCGAAGATCTCGCTGAAGGCGTCGAGATCGAACAGCTGCTCCACCTGGCTGCGGGGGATCTTGATGGAGAAGGCCAGGTAGGTTTCGTCGTCTTCATCCAGAGAGAGGCAGAGGCTGTCGTTGCCGTGGCCCTTGAGCACCCATTCGCAGAGCTGTTTGCGCTGGTATTCGTAGGTGTTGATCCCTTCAACTCTCAGCTGTTGGCCTCGCAGTTGCTCGGGCAGGGCAAAGCTGTCATCCAGGCTGATAATATCGCCTTTTTGCAAATGATTAGGATGGTTGAGTTGGCGTTTGGGCGCCTCTTTCTTACCAAACAATCCTTTTAAGAATCCCATGAACTACCCTCGAGAAGAATAATGGTTGATACCAATCCTAGTAAATCACTGCTCATGCAGGCTTGTTAAAACCTTCGATAACTGCTTATCGAAAAATCCTGCCTTGTTAGCAAGCGTTTTCTTGCGTCATTGCAGAACGCTTACCGTGATGGGCACAAAAGCACCTTGGGCTGGGCCGCAAGGTGCTTTGATTTCGCTAGTCGCCTATGACTTACTTACGGGCTTTGAGGCGATCCAATACCGCGTTGGCATTGGACTTCTGCTCGCCGATACCCGCCTCGGCCAGCTTGGCCTGAAGCGACTTGTCGCTGTTCTCGTCGGCCAGGGTCTCGGCGGCCTTGAGACGGTCGTCGAACTGCTGCTGACGCGCCTTGATGCGCTCCAACGAATCCTTGGCGTTCAGCAGTTTAGAGTTGCTGCTAGCGAAGGAATCGGTAATGGTCGCCGTGGCCTTCTGCACGCTTTCCGTGGTCTTGACCATGCTGAGCTGACGTTGGTAGTCGGCCAGCTGGCGCTCTGTCTTGCGCACCAGGTCTTTCAGACGGGCGGCGTGGGCGCTAAAGCTGTCGTTGGCGCTCTGGTGTTCAGAAAGCTCTTGCTCAAGCTGAGCGATCTTCTCGGCCACTTCCAGGGCCAAGGCTTCGTTTTCTTTCTCCAGCGCCTGAGTCGCATAGCCTTCGTGCTCGGCGATGGCGCGCTTTAGGCGATCCACTTCGCGGCTGGCTTGCATCTCTTTGGCCATGACGTCGGTCAGCTCGCGCTTGGCCTTGGTCAGGTGTTTCTCTGCGTCACGGATCTCTTGTTCGAAGATGCGTGTCGAGTTGGCGTCGACGATACTCTGGCCAACTTCGGTGGCGCCACCGCGAAATGCGGTGAGGATCTTGTTCAGTATGCCCATAATATGACTCCTCTTGGGGTAATGGCGTCGCCTTATGCGTAAACCATCACATGACTAAATTGGTTAGCGGTTACTTTAAGAAATCGGCCAGCTCGTCGATCACTTCCAGACAGTTGTCGGACAGGACTGACAGCTCTTGCTCTATCTCTAACATGCTCGATTGCACAGACAGGGCTCCATAGACCACGTACTTGTCGTCGACCTTAGCGAAGGAGGACAGTGGCATAGGGATGTTGAGTTCGAGCATGGTTTCAAACATCTCGCTGCGACGTTCTTGCTTAACTTCGTCTTCGCCCCATAGGTAGCTGATGCACAGGATTTGGTTGTCCGTTACCGATACAAACACAGGGATCTCTTCGCGTCCCACAACGTTGACTTGCAGGACTTCGACGTCGCCATCTATGGGATAACAGTCGAATTGAAAGCCGGTGTGGCTGTTGTCGCCAAGTGCATTGAGGTGGTTGGCAATGTTGTGAATGTTCATATTTATCCTCTTTGACATATTATGTCTGCGATTAAAGATAGCACTGCGACATAATATGTCAAGCGCTATTTTTGTGTTCCATTTTACCGTCAGTCGAGCGTCAGGTTCTCATCCTCTGACCAGGCGCGCTGATGGTAGCGATACAGATGCATTGAGCCTATATCGTTGACCTTCACCTGGTCTGCATGTTCATAATAATTTTTAGGAAATTCAAAAGCCGCCCTGATAAGTCCAGGCGTGAGCCAAGGGTCATCGACCGGCAACTCTGTCATACTCGACAGTCGCTGCTTGGCGTTTTGGCCCCTTAGGGTGCCTATGCTCCAGCCCCATTCGCCGAAACTGGGCACATTGTGGTGATACTGCTCTACTTGAAAGCCTGCGGCTTGCAGCGTCTTACCGACCGAGATGAAGGCCTTGGCGGCGTGATAGGGGGAGGTCGACTGCACCGAGATCGCCCCGTCGCTGCTCAGTAGTTCCTTGAGCTTGCGATAGAAGAGATCCGAATAGAGCTTGTTGAGATCCGGATGGCTGGGGTCAGGCAGATCCACGATAATGGCGTCAAACTTCTCGCCGCGTCTTATAAGCTTGTCGGCGCCGTTAAAGGCATCGTCTATCAGCAGCTCGACCCGCGCATCGTTAAAGGCATCGCCATTAAGCTTTAGCAGCGCGTCGGCAAGCCGCTGCGGCATCTCTGGGTCGCCCTCCTTGAACAGCCTCACCAGATCCGCGTCCAGATCCATCAGGGTGACCTGCTTGGGCTGCCATTTGAGCACCTGCCTCAGGCCCAGACCGTCGCCGCCGCCTATGATTAACACCTTGTCGTGACGGGCACTGGCAGCCAGCGTCGGATGTACCAAAAAGGCATGATAGATATGCTCATCCTGGCTGGAGAACTGCAGGCGGCCATTGATATACAGAGAGTAGACAGGCGCCAGGTGATTGCCCCGCAGACGCTCGGTAAAGGTGAGCTGCTGAAAACGGGTCGCCTTGGCGTAGACCACCTTGTCCTTGTAGAGCAGATTATTGAAGGCCTGATCCCACTTGGGGCCATGAATAGCCAGCACCAGCAATATACCAGTGGTGAGCAGATGGCCTGCCAACAACAGTCGGTTAAAGCGGATCTTGGACCAGAAACGCCAGATAAACAGGAAGCCGGCCAGCAGGTTGAAGCTGGCGGTGAGCGCCGCGGCCAGCTGGATATCCAGCGCCAGCATGAAGATCACCCAGATGGCGGCGCCGACGCCGGCACCTATATAGTCGGCGCCATAGATGGTGCCTGCGTTATGCATTAGGTGCTCGTCACAAAGTGACTGACGCACCCGGGCGATCAGGGGGATCTCCATGCCGATCATCAGGCCAAGCAAGACGCCCCAGGCATAGGGCAGGTATTCGCTCAGCTTCTGCAGCGTGCCGATAAAGCCGCCCTGGGGCAGCTGATCCGGCGGCAAGCCTATGGTGCTGGCGATGATGATGGGCAGTTGCTGGCCGAAGCCGATCACGGCGGCGGTGATCAGAATCGCCAGGGCGCCACAGAGGGCGACGCACAGCTCCAGCATGGCGAAGCCGGTGAAGGCGCAGCGGATCTTGCGCGCCGCAAAGGCGCCGACGCCCATGGAGACGATCATCAAGCCGATCATAGTGTAGATGGCGGCTTCCAGGGCCCCCAGGATACGCCCCGCATAGTGGGACAGCAGGTATTCGTAGATGAGGCCACAGGCGGCCAGTACCGCCATGATCCCCAGCAGCAGGAGATCGTCGAGCCAGCTTAATGATTTAACGCCTGCAGGAGCAGGCGTTGTGGTGTGTGTCGATTGCATTCAGGGTAGCGTCTTAGGCCATCAGGCTGGTGAGGATCAGGGCGATGGCCACGCTGATGGCCAGCTCGACGGTGGCGATACCTATGTTGTGCTGCTCTTCGACCTCTGCTTTCAGGTTGATATTGGCCAGCACCAGTTTCTTCACCAGGGCCAGTAGCAGTGAGAGGGCGAGCAGCATGATCACCGAGAAGATCAGCCAGCCGAGTATGTTGGTGACATAGGCGGTCGGCATGAAGACGATGAAGTGGCTGGCGGCGTTGAAGCTCAGTGCCATGGCGAGCATATAGCCGCTGTGACGAATCGCCACCGCGATATGCCCCTTGGCCAGCGCCTCTTGCATCGAGCTGTCGTTGTGGCGCTTGGCATAGCTGCGCTCGCGTAGACGTGTCAGCAGCACCAACATCAGCTGTGAGATGGCAAAGGCGCTGAAGATGGCGATAAAGGTATCCAGGGTCAGATCTTCGGCCCAAAGCAGTACGGAACGTATGATGATGGCGGTGGCGATGGCGGCTGTGGCATCCACTATGGCTACTGAGATATTGCCCTTTAAGATCATGGCGTTTTTATCTATCTCGTTCAGCGCCACCTTGTCATGCAGGAAGCGACCGAGTTTGATCAGAATCAGGCCGAAGATGCCGTAGGCGCTCATGCCGATAGCCTCGACGAGATAAGACTGGGCCGCCTCGCCCGTGATGGCGCCGGTAAGTACGATACCAAGGCCTGCTATGGCGCCAGCGGTGCTGATGCCGAAGGCGAAGTTGTCCCGCTCGGATAACTCATGGGTGCTGTTGACCTTAACGGTCCAGCCCTGCAGGTAACGCATGGCCGTGAGCAAGACGATGGCGATAGTCAGATCTATGGCCAAGATGATCGCCAGTTCCTGGGTCAGACCGTAGTGTTGAAAAAATGTCATCTTAATATCCTTTATTTGCCCCGACGAACACTGCGCGTCGTACGACTGCTAGAGTTTCTGAAGTTACTGTTCTTAGAGTAGTTTGAGCGGAATTTGCTGCCGCCGGTCGCCCGTCCTGTGGTGCTGGCCTTAGGCGTCGATGCGCTTTGACGCGATAGGCTGGTGGAGCCAGAGCGAGACTTGGCGTAGGGGCTGTCGAATTGCTTACCCTGACGGTTGAACTGCTTCTTGGTGCGCTCGAAGGTCTGGTTCTGGGCGCGGGCCTGTTTGGGCGAGGTGTAGCGATAGCGGCCCACGTCGTTGTAGTAGCTGTAGTTGCGGCGGCTCGACCATCTGTCGTAGTAGATGGGGCCGCGTACCAGGTTGGAGAACATGGAATACATGCCATACCAGGCCCAGAAAGACATGCCGTTGCTGCCGGCCTGCCAACTGCCGTAGGCCGGGTTGCCCACAAGTTGGCTGCCTGCGCCAAAGTCTTCGCCGCCATTGGCGAGAATATCAGCCTCGCGGCTGATGGCATTTACCCTGGCGAGCGCGCCACCTGACATGTCGGCGACCACGTTCACCGGGTCCGACAGCATGTCGTTATACAGGCTGGGATCGGCCGCCTGGTAGAGGTTTTCCGCCTCGTCGAGCTGCTGGTCTAGATCGACGAAATTGCTCTCGTTGCCCAGCTCCTGTAGACGCCGCTTGAGCGAAGCATACATGGGGCCCTGGCTACTGGCGTCTTTAGACAGCTCCTGCAACAGGGGGGCGACGTCTGGCTTGGTTGATGCGAGGATGTCGGCATATTGCTTGAGTAGGTTGGCGTTGCGCACCTCACCGTTATCCAGCATCTGGCCTAGGGTGTCGACCCTGGCCTGGGCCAGCTGTTGAAACTTGGCGATCTTCTCTGGCCTGTCGTCGCCGCATCCCGCCAGGGCGAAGACCAGGGTCAGCGCGAGAACACGCATTAGCATCACTGCCATGTTTTCTCCATAAATTTAGTTGAGATTGAGACCGATAAATGAGTGATCAGTCTGCGACTTCTTTGCATAATATAGCGATAAGCTGGGTTATAGTAACCTGTAGTGCAGGATAAAAAGCCATCTTTACTCCCTCTGATAATATGGATGAGTAATTTGGGTGACAATTTTATGCCAAGATGATTACCGCTTGGTTGCATTAACAGCTTATCTATAGCATTGATGACATAATATGTCGACCGTTTAAGGCTGAAGGATTTTTCTGGCGATGGAAAACATGAGCGAGCAAGCGTTACCCCATGAAGTCAATCAGGTTGCCGAGCAGCATTGGCAACGCCTCGCCGAGGCCTGGCCGGATATCTCCGAACAGCTCACCCCGGAGCAGACCAAAGAGCTGAAAACCATCTTCGGCCTCAGCGACTTTGTCGCCGAGCAGCTGTGCCGCCATCCTAACTGGATAGTCTCTCTGTTCGAGGGGCAACTGAGTATGCTGGCTCGCGACAGTTTCAGTGCTGAGCTGCACTCCATTCTGGCCGGCGCCAACGACGAGGAGCAGGTCAAGGCGATACTGCGCCGCTACCGCAATCGTCAGATGGTGCGCCTCGCCTGGCGGGATTTCTTAGGCTACGCCGAGCTGAACGACTCCCTGCTGGACCTCTCGGCCCTGGCCGAGGCGCTGATCATCGCCGCCCGCGACTGGCTCTATGGCCAGATGTGCCAGCAGTATGGCACCCCCTGCGACAGCGAGGGCAATCCTCAGCCCTTGATGATCTTAGGCATGGGCAAGCTGGGTGGCCGCGAGCTCAACTTCTCTTCCGATATCGACCTTATCTTTACCTTCCCCGAGCATGGCGAGACCCAAGGCGGTCGTCGCAGTCAGGACAACCAGCAGTTCTTTATTCGCATGGGTCAGCGTCTGGTCAACCTGCTCAATCAGGTGACGGTCGATGGCTTCGTCTACCGGGTCGACATGCGCCTGCGCCCCTACGGCGAGAGTGGCCCGCTGGTGGTCAGCTTCAGCGGCCTTGAAGACTATTATCAGGAGCAGGGCAGGGACTGGGAGCGCTACGCCATGGTCAAGGCTCGTGCCCTGGGACCCTGGAGCGCCTACAGCGACGAGCTACACGACATGCTGCGCCCCTTCGTCTATCGCCGCTATATCGATTTCTCGGCCATCGAATCCCTGCGCAAGATGAAGCAGTTGATCACCCAGGAGGTGAGACGCCGCCGATTGACCGACAACATCAAGCTGGGGGCCGGTGGCATCCGCGAGGTCGAGTTCGTGGTGCAGAGTTTTCAGCTGATCCGTGGCGGGCGAGAGCCGGCGCTGCGTCAGCAGAGCCTGTTTGGCGCAATAGACACCCTCTATAAGCTGGGGCAGTTGGAATACCTGGCGGTGGATGAGCTCAAACAGAGCTACCTCATGCTGCGCCGGGTGGAAAACCTGCTGCAGGCCATCGGCGATCAGCAGACTCAGACCCTGCCGCAACACCTGCTGGATTGGCAGCGTCTCTGTTTCGCCTTGGGCATGGCGGGCGAGGCCGAGCTGCGTACCCATATCGAATCGGCGATGGCCAAGATCCATCGCTACTTTAAGGAGACGGTGGGCGGTCAGGAGAGCGACGAGGTGGCCGAGCAGTGGACCGCCCAGCTGTGGAGCCTGGTTGAGGATGAAGACGCCGAGGCCCTGCTCAGGGAGCATGGCGTCGAGGAGAGTGAACTCTGGCCCGCCCTGAAGAGCTGGCGTGGCACAGTCGCTAAACGCACCATAGGCCCGCGCGGTCGAGAAACACTCGATAAATTAATGCCCTGGCTGCTGCAGGAGTTTATTCAGCTGCCGACGCCCACCAAGGCCTTCCTGCCGGTGAGTAAGGTGCTGGATCAGATCCTCACCCGTACCACTTACCTCGAGCTGCTGTTCGAAAATCCTGGTGCCCGTCAGCAGCTGGTGAGCCTGTGCATGGCCAGTCCCTGGATCGGCGAGCAGCTGGCCAAGTTCCCTATGCTGCTGGACGAGTTGATCGATCCGGCTCAGCTCTATGACACTACATCCTTGGATGACTACCCCAGCGAGCTGCGCCAATACCTGCTGCGGGTGCCCGAGGAGGATATGGAACAGCAGATGGAGGCCCTGCGTCAGTTTAAGCTGTCGCAGCAGCTGAAGATCGCCGCCGCCGACGTGACCGGCGTGCTGCCTGTGATGCAGGTGAGCGACCATCTGACCTTCCTTGCCGAGGCGATCATAGAGCAGGTGGTGTTGCAGGCCTGGCAACAGGTGAGCAAGCGCCATGGCGTGCCGCCTTATCTTGCAGCTGAGGAGATGGGCTTTGCGGTGATAGGCTACGGCAAGGCGGGTGGGCTGGAGCTGGGTTACGGCTCAGATCTGGACCTGGTTTTTCTGCACAACTATACCCGCGACAAGTATCCTGAGGCGCAGCAGACCAACGGCGATCGCCCCATCGACATTGGCCACTTCTATCTCAAGCTGGCCCAGCGGATCTTGCATCTCTTCTCCACCCGCACCACCTCGGGAGAACTCTACGAGGTAGATATGCGTTTGCGCCCCTCGGGCGCCTCTGGCCTGTTGGTGAGTGAGATCGAATATTTCGGTAGCTATCAGCGTGAAGAAGCCTGGACCTGGGAGCATCAGGCGTTGGTGCGGGCCCGCTTCCTGTTTGGCGATAATCGCCTGGCCGCCCGTTTCAGCGAGCTGAGGGCCGACGTGCTCGCCATGGAGCGGGACAAGGCTGAGCTGGCTAAGGAGGTGCGTGAGATGCGCCAGAAGATGCGCACTCATCTGCTTAAGGTCGATGAGGGCTGCTTCGATCTCAAACAGAGCCCAGGCGGGATCGCCGACATCGAATTTATCGCCCAGTATCTGGTGCTGGCCAACACCCATGACCATCCAGAGCTGGCGATCTGGTCCGATAATGTGCGCATCTTCGAAGTGCTGTCTGAGCTGGAGCTTTTGCCTCACCTGAGCGCCCAACACCTGACCCAGGCCTATTGCTACCTGCGCGACGAGAGTCACCGCCTGACGCTGCAACAGGCGCCGGGACAGCTGCCTCAGGAGAGTGTGGATCTGCATGTGCAGCGGGTGCTGGCCATCTACGAGCAGGTGCTCAATAGCGGCCAATAGCCTTTCTGCTACACTCAAATTAGGTCTGTGACTGATGGGGTGGGCATGTGGCTATATGTCGGGCGTTGATCCTCGCTGTTGTGGCATTTTTTAGCTGCAATGGCGAGCTATTGGCCCTGAACAAGCTGTCGCAGCTCAGCTATTACACCGAATCCTACCCGCCCTATAATTACCGTGAATCCCATCAGCTTAAGGGGATCGCCGTGGATCTGCTGGCCGCGGCGGCCCGCAGGGTCGACGGTCGTTTCGACGTTCACAGCATACAGCTGGTGCCCTGGGCCAGGGGCTATAAGCTGACCCGCACCGGCAAGAATACCGTGCTCTTCTCCACCACCCGCACTCCCTATCGTGAGCCGTTGTTCGACTGGGTCGGCCCCATCTCGGCGACCCGTATCGTGATCTTCGCTCGCGCCGATCGCGATATCCATATCACGGATGTGGAGCAGCTCAATCAATACAGCATAGGGGTGATCGCCCAGGATATCGGCGAGCAGGCATTGCTGGCAGCCGGCATCGCCCGTGAGCAGTTGCGCCGCGCCCATGAGGCCACTTCCTTGGTGCACATGCTCAGGCGTGAACGGGTCGATCTCTGGGCCTATGAGGAGGTGGTGGGTCGCTACCTGATGAAACAGGAGGGGATTGACACCGACGAGTTTGAGGTGGTCTTTACCCTCAAGGTGAGCGAGCTTTATTACGCCTTCAGCCGGGATAGCGATCCCGAGCTGCGTCGTCGTCTGCAGCAGGGGATAGATAAGGTGAAGGCCACCATAGAGGCCAACGGCAAGACCCAATACGAGAACATTCTGGCCAAGTATCGTTAGTGCTAGTTTTAGATTGATTCGACGCGTTTTATCAGCAGCTTACCGCTGTGATTCAGGCATTGACGCACCGCCAGACTGAGGACGCTGGCGACGCTCATACTCAGCATCACCAAGATGGCTAGCATGATCACCACCTGATATTTCACCGCGACTAAGGGATCGCTGCCGCCGAGGATCTGTCCCGTCATCATGCCGGGCAGGGTCACCAGTCCCATGGTGCTCATGGCGGCGATACTGGGGGCGAGGGCCTGTTGCAGCGCGCCTTGTATGAATGGAAAGGCCGCCTGCCAGGGTGTTGCGCCCAGGGCGAGTCGCCCCTGATACTCCTCCTGTTTCTCCTCGAAGGCGTTAAACAGACGCTGTAGCGCCAGAATATTCCCCGAGAGGCTGTTACCCAGTAGCATGCCTGCCAGGGGGATCATGTATTGTGACTGATAGACAGGCGAGGGTTGCAGCAGCGCCAATAGCAGCAGTGCCAGCAGGGGCAGCAAACTGACGCTTAGGCTAAAGAGTAGTGGTAGCATTAGCCTGGCCTTAGGTAGCCGGGCACCGCCCAAGATGGCGCTAGCGCCTACTAGCAGCATGACACTCAGCCAGAGCAGATTGACCCAGAGACTCTCCAGGCTAAAGAGAAACTTGAGGTAGAAGCCGACTAACAATAGCTGAGCCGTCATCCGCGCGGCGGCCAGCAGCATCTCGCCACCCAGTTTTAGGTTAAACAGTCTGCCTATTCCCAGGGGCACAAGCAGCACCAGCATGAAGAGCGCAAGCGCTAGCCAGCCAATATCTAGACTCGCCTGCATCTGGGTATTCATGGCTTAGGCCTCGCCCACCGTGCGGTTTGTGTTCAGATATTGGCGCGACTGCATCTCAATGAGGCGACTCATGGTGCGTCTGAATTCGAAGGCCAGGGCGCCCGGGGTGTAGAGCTGCTCCAGTGGCAGACTGGCCTCTAGGTAAAGTTTGACCCCTTGATCGTAGAGCTCGTCCACCAGGGCGATGAAGCGCCGGGCCGGATCATCGTTGGGCGCGTAGTTGAGCTGGCGGTCCCCAGCGGCCACAGCGGCGGCGCCATCTTCTGTGCCCCTGGCGCGGATCCAGCTGCGCGGCGTGCCCCCAAGGGGCGGTACTTGGCTCAGGAGCAGGGTATCGAACTGGCTGGCGATGGCGATATAGTCGAGCTGTGAGCGTGGGCCGCCGCACAGGGCGTCGAAGTCGAGCCAGAGGGTCGAGGTGCCGCGGCGAATAACGGCTATTTCCCTGCCTAAGACAGTCAGCGGTGTGTCGCTGCCACCGCCAGGCTCCAGGGTATCGAAACGCTTGGCAAACTCCCCCTCATCTTGCCAAAAATAGGTCTGTACCTTGTCGAGGTGGCGCAGGCGGTGATCCATGCCGCCATCCAGGTGCAGGGCATCCGTGTGGGCTTCTAACAGGGCGATGCAGGGTAGAAACCTGTCTCTTGCCAGCCCATTCTCATAGAGGCGCTCTATGGGGGTATTGGAGGTGGCGATCAGAGTGATCCCGTGATCAAACAGGGCCTCAAACAGGCCCGACAGTATCATGGCATCGCCTATGTCGCTGACGAAAAACTCATCGAAGCAGATCACCCGATAACTCTGAGCGAGTCTGCCGGCGATGCGCCTTAGGGGATCGCGCTTGCCGCTCTCGGCCTTGAGATCATTATGAGCCCGCTCCATGAAGCGATGAAAATGCAGCCTGAGAGCCATCCCATCGGGCAGGCTCTGACAGAAGAGATCCATCAGCATTGTCTTGCCGCGACCGACGTCGCCCCATAAATAGAGCCCCTTAGTCGGCGCCTGATTACTTGGATGTAGAGTGCCGGGCTTATGAGCGCTAGAAGGCGTTGCTTGCAAAGCCTGATAGAGGGCTTCCAGGCGCAATATGGCCTGCTGCTGAGCCGGGTCGTCGACAAAGTTCTCCTGGGTGAGTTGATGTTGAAAACCTTGGAGGGGAGAGCGCGACATGAGATGACCCAGGTAGTGAGCGGACGATCATTATATCAAGATGTTATGAATTAAACAGCGCCCACAGGGGGCGCCGTTTTGATGGACTATTGCATGTCTGAGCGCAGTACCAGTTCCACGCGGCGATTGCGCTGTCTGCCTGCCTCATCCAGGTTGTTGGCTACAGGCACATATTCGCCCACGCCCATGGGGCTGAGCTGAGCCTTGTTGATGCCATGAGATTGGGTGAGGGTGGCGACCACCGCCTTGGCCCGCTGCTCCGACAGCCCCTTGTTGTAGCCCTGTTTGCCTTGGTCATCCGTGTGACCCACCACATAGAAGTGCTGCTTGGGATGGCTCTTGAGGTAGGTGGCCAGGGTGGTGATCACTTCGTCTGCCTCGGGCAGCATCTGAGCGCTGTCGAACTTGAACAGCAGACCATCCAGCGCCACGTGGCCTTGTTGGGCGATCTTATCCTTGAGCCCCTCGAGATCTATGACCACTCTATCGTCGACGAGTTTGGTCTCCTCCACCACCTTTATCTCGCCCCACAGGCCACCATGATAACCTGTGATAAAGACCATGGCGTGCACAGCGCCCTCGGGGCGATCGAGTCGATACAGGCTGTAATATTGGTTTTCATCGAAACCTATGCTGATCAGTGTCTTGATGCGACGTTCGATGAGATCTGTCTTACCACAGGCTAAGCCCTGGCAGTGAAAGCCCCGGACAAAGCCAAGCTTTTCCAGCGCCGCCTTATAGTTAGCGTCAACCTCATACTCCGAGTAGCCCCTTGGGAGTTTATAGCCGATGTCGGTGACCTTACCCTCTAATGTCTTAATCTTGTGCTGGCCCTGTTCGACACCGTCAAATACCAAGGTCTGGGCATAGCCCTGCTGCTGATATTTTTGGATGAAGGCGCCGGGCAGCCTGGCGATCATAGGGTGGTCTTTTGAGCCTTGGGTATCCTTGTTGCCTCTGTCCTTAAATTCGCTCTGGCTGACCTCGCTTGTCAGGTAGGCCTGGTTGGTGGCAAGCAGATCCAAGGGCTCGTCAATCACCTCGACGATATCCAGCTGCAGGCCTGCGCCGTTGTGCCAATTAGCGCCATAGACGGAAAGGTAGAGCTGTTTCTTGGCAAGCGTTAGCTTGGTGGTTAGTAGTGCGGGTGTCTTCTTGGGGATGTCGCTGAGCGGCGCTATCTGTCTTGAGAGTTTGAGATCATCGCCGCAGGCCTTCTCCTGACACTCGAACAGTATTGTGCCGCCGAGTTTTTCGATCTGTGCCTTATAGTTGTTGACGGCGTGGGAGGCCAGATAGCTGCTTGGCAACTTGTAATAGACCCGTTTCAGCTGACCGGCAACCGTCTGCGTCTGATAACTGCTCTTGTCGACGCCAATCACCAAGTCGAAGGGAGTGTAGTGGCGATCTTCTTGCTTATAAAGTTTACCTTCTGGCAGGGGCTGAAAGGGGAGGTCATTGGCCAGTGCCAGGCCGCTAAGGCCTAAGCCGCCACATAAGGCGAGTGTGCAGGCGAGAGTTTGGGGTTTCATCTTAATTCCCTTTAAGTTTTTGAAAGTCGTTTTATCAATATCTGCTTGGTCATATTGCGTACACCAGCTAAGGCGTGGGGCAATCCGTCATTATGGTAGGCCCCTGCATAGATGCCTGGCGTTGCATCAGGTCGGCCATGGCCTGCGGCGATAGGCCTTTGTAGAGCAAGGCAACATTAGGCTGATTTGCTAATGGTTTTAAGGCGTCGCAGCGCGTCGGCGACATGATGGCGATCGACTCGGCCTGAGCGTTTGCCAGTGCCTGCCAGTCTTGGCTATCCACCTCGCTGAAGCTGAGGTTGCCCTTAAGCGCCTTGAGGTCACCAAAGGTGATGATTTGACTCTGTTCAATGTTCAGCAGACTGAGATGGCTAAGGCCAGCCAGTGGCGACAGGTCGGTCAGCACGCCGCCCTGAAGGCTCAGCATCTCCAGGTTAGACAGCTTGCTCAGGGCTTTTAGGCTGACCGAGTCGCTGGATAGGCGGCAGCTCAATACAGTGAGTGCCTGTGCCGATGTCAGCCCCAGTTGCGAGACCTGCAGCTCGATACAGGCTTCGAGCGTGTTACCTTGCAGACCGGACTGCTTAGGCGTCGTATTCTCTTCTCGTTGGTTAAATGCTTCACTGTCTACAGGATTTGAGCCATTAGTATTTGAATCAGCAAGGATTGTACTTGCTGCATTGGCGTCTGAACGGCTTGCATCAGTGCTTTTAGGTTCGGACCCTTTTAGCTCTGGTTCGTTAAGGCTAGGTTCGGTAAGGCTTAGCCCTTCAGGCTTTGGTGCCGACAGATCGGCCGCCTCTACTATTTCTGGGAGCCGCTCGGCCATGAGTCCTTCGAGCAATAAGATATCCTGGGCAACCGCCGGCATGGCCTGGGTAACATAGCAAAGCTTGCTGGTCTCCAGCAGGTTGACCAGCACGGCCGCGCGGCTCTGGCCGATATTTATCGCCATCAGTGCCGCGTAAGCCTCTCCCTGATCCTGGGTTTGAGTCAGGCCTTGCAGCTGGTTGAGATAGTCTTGTACCTCGTCTCTGGTCTGCTGAAATTGTTCGAGTCGCTTGGGCTGATAACAGCTGGAGTTTTTGTCGATTCGGGTGAGGAAGGCGCGATAGCGAGGCAGATACTCATTGGTCAGGGTTAACATCTTGTCCGCGGTGAGTGCCATCTCACCGATTAAGGCATCTTGCAGTAGTGGCCTGGCATCCTGGTATTGGTCAAGCTTGTTAGAGAAAGTCTCCATCTGCTCTTTGTGTTTGCGACTCAGCTGACGGGCACGCTCGGTCAGTGGCGTCGTTTCGAGTTGAAACTGTTTGATGGCTTCTCTGTCGGTATCTTTGTCGGTTCCTGTGCCGGTATCGGCAGAGGCTAGGCCGCTAATCGATACTAAGCTCAGCGCCGAGGTCAGCGCCAGTGCGCGCAGCACCTTGCTGCTGAAATTGGAGATGCTTTGGGGGATTCTAAGGTCTTGATCAAATAACACGACTTAGCCTTATCAGATGGCGAGCGTTGAGGGGGCGTTAATCTTGCGATTGAGCCGCCATGGCATAGAGGCTCGTGCCTATGCCATGGCGATTAATTTAGAAGTAGAGGTTGTCTACTAGCTTTTCGTTGACATAGAGCTCGCACTTATCTGCGGTGCTGCTCTTAGAGGATTGAACTATACCCGCGATGGCGCCGAAGGCACCGCCTTGCTTACCCAGCACAGACCCGAAGTAGCAGTGGCTTTTAACGGCAAAGTCTTTGTAGTTAGCCTTAAGGTTTTGGGTTGGGGTGTAAGGGGGGAATCGGCCCTGCATGATAGGATCGCCGTTGACGCTAAGGATCAAGATGTTCTTCTTGTCGTGGTAGCTGCCGTTAAATTTAAGCACTGTGCCATCGACTTCGACTGTCTTTTCCAGTGCCATGCGCGGGCCGGGATCTGAGGCGCAGGCGGTCAATAACAGGGCTAGGGTCAGGGCAGAGAGTGAAGCAATTTTCATTGATATAGTCCTTTATATGGGAAGAAATAGTCCTGAGTGGTTGAATGGTTTTGAGGATGAAATGCCTCTCAATATGCTTTATTCACAACCACTTAAAATAAGCCTTTAGGTTTATTCGTAGCGATCCTATCGCAAAATATCGGCCGGAAACATTATTCTTTAGGGTGTATTTTGGCGGTTTAATCGGCAAAAAAATCATCGTTATGCATCGCCTAAGCGCTTTCAGCGTCAAGTTAAGGGCTGATGAAAATCATCCATAGATTCAGCAGCAAGACGCTCGCCCCCAGGACGAGGAGAAAGCTACCCAGTCGCTCCTTGGGTGGCGTGCTTTCCTCCATGATGATAGGGTAATCGAAGAAGATGGCCAGATAGAGCAGGCTTCTGAGGGGATAGGCCATGCTGGATAAGCTATAGCTTTGCCCCCGTTTCAGCTTGATGACGAGCCTGTGGGCGCGCTTACACTCTATCTGGTTACTGTTTTGGTAGCTGTGCCAGTCGAACTGCAGCTGGGCTATCTCTTCTCGGCCTATGCTTTGCGACGACCCAGAGTTGCTGGTGAGAAAGGGGGGCAAGGTGATGCCAGATTGGCTAATGATGATCTGCTGATTGGCCTGGCTATCGGCCTCTATCCCCAGGTGTGTTTTAACCTGGCGTCTACGGATAATGGCGTAAACCAGCAGGCCTATTACGGTCAATATCGGGAAGCGCAAAAAATCGAACCTGGGGTCGACTGAAGGAATGAACAGCGCCAATAGAATGAACGGGAGCAGACTTGTGGCGAGCAGGAATTCTTTCTTAAGCGGCAGGGCAAAGAAGTTAAACGAGATGGGAAGCTTTTTCGTACTCTGCTTGTCGAGACCTAGGTATTGGCTCAAGAAGACGGTATCGAACCATTTCAGATTTTCCAGTAGGTGATTGAGTGAGTTCATCTCGATGAAAAGTCCCTTTTTCTTACATTTGTGTCGAGCATCAATGCTCTGATTACCGCCTAATACACCAAAAAGGGCAATCAATTTGCCCAAGAAGATGCTGAAAATATCTCAGATAATCGCTGTTGGTTCAAGGCTATAGCCGTAACGAGCGGAAATACCAGCTGTCACCTATGCGTAGGTATTTGCAAGCCGTCGCGCTACTGTTGCCTTTGTCACTGGCGATATAGAGGTTGATCTCCTAGGCCTCTAGCGCACCTAACTTCTCTTGCTCGATTTGGTAACTTTGGTTGGAAATCTTTTAAAATTACCCGATTTACTATTTTTGCTATGACTATCCAAAGCTAAGGTTTCAGGTAGGGTGCTAACCAGCTGTGGATGGCATAGCTGTGTTTTGTCGGTAACTTAAAAGCCAAACATTCAGCACCAAGTCGGGTAACTAGATAGGTATTTCTAGTCATGTTGACTACGCCAATTACATCTGAAAGTTTATATGTTTTTCTTGTAAATACACCGTGCTTAACGATCAGTTTGTCATTGTAAATCTTGAGTTTAACGCCCGATGAACGGTAAAAAAATATCCAAGAAAAAAAGCCAATCAGTAATACTGATAAGGCGTATTGAATAGGCATGGATACATAAGGTGTAAAAATTGACTCAGAAAAAAATAATACAAATATCACAATGAAAAATGCTATGCCTATAGTATTCGCCGCAAATAACCAGAATTTTAATGATGAAGCTGGCATGCCGCCAAGCGTCAATTGCTGAAAACTAGACTCTCGCACTAAATCATCATTTGGAAGCGCGGTCGGCTTATGGTCTCTTAATAACCCCTTAGTACTAAATTTATGCCTTCTATCCTGAATGACTAGCGCCAAATCGGTATCGAAGTGTTTTTCAAAAAACATCACGACATTGATCATAGTTGAGAGATTTCTGATAGTCAGATGCCATTCGGGGTGGCAATAGAACTTCAGCGCATAGTGATGCAGGATCGCTTCTTTATTATCAAAAAATGCCGCAAATTTACCGCTAGTAAATCCAGACATTTCCAGTAGAGATAAGTTGTTATTAGTCACAATCTCTTTTTCAGCAGTAATGCCGAACCAAGATTTTGTTTTTACAACCTCTTTACGGACCGCATCAATCGTTAACCGGTTACGCTTAAACACAGGGAAGAATAAACAACTACCGACTAGGGTAACGATGAGTGGCATGAATATTTCGCCCGTATCTTGGTAGCCAAACCAACCTAAATAGATGATACCAGCACCTATGGCGGCTAAAACAGCACCAAAAACAAAGTCTATAACGCCGCCTGTGTCCTGTAGCACGATCTGTTCATCGGTCTGCTTGTATATTTTATAGCTCATAAATCCCTTTAGTTTTTGCGTGATATAAAAATAAAATCCATATTGTAATAAGAATAGGGCTTTAGAGTACTAAGGTTTTTGGCTAAAGTACCAACGTTGATCATTATCTTGTTTAAAAGAGCAAGCGCTTCTTCGATATCGCTCCATAGTGCCTGCCTTGTATTTAAATCTGATCCGCTTGATTTTATGGCCTTTATACTCTGTATTTTCAATTTCATCTTTAATTTCAAAGATTTCATATTCAGATAGAGGTTCGTTCCCAAAGCGTTTTAGGTGTCCTTCAGGCCAATCTTTTTCAAGCATAGTCTCCATTCTTTTCATCGATTTAGGTAGTAAATGAAAGAATAGGTCTGGATCATTCTTTAAGAAACTGTTGATCATATAATCTTTACAGACTGCTTTTAGGTTGGCATCGGAACCATCTTCAATGCCTGCGAAGCGCTCCAGGGCATTTGCTGAGGCACCCACTAGCATCATGATAGATACTATGATAAGGCTTGCTACTAATCTCATATTAATCTCCATTAAATGCGCTTACGCGTGACATAGAGCTTATGGGGGCGTTGTTACATGATGCTATATTCTCACCATTACCATCTTTAACCATGATGACCAGCTAATGGGTAAAAAGGTTCTCATGGGTTCCTCTAAACTGTGTTATTTAAATTGAGAATTTAGAAAGGTAAATCATCTTCGAAATACCATTGGCCATTTTCTTCAAATAGCACACATCTTGCTCCACCCATTCTGTATTGGCCATTCTGTTTTTTAAATTTAAAGCTGTAGTTAATGCTCAAGACACGCTTAGCGTTGGGATAGTTTCCTTTTAAATTTGTACTCATTTCAAGAAAGCCAGAGCTTTCAGGTTTGAATACGAGAAAATCTAATAACTCGACACCGTCAGCTTTTCTTTTATAGCCATTTATGCTGAGACTAATCAATTTTCTCGCTCTTTTTCCATCCTGCCACTGTTGCATCATGGGGTGATAGCCCTTAATGATGTCATCGACTTTTTCATCACGTATATCGCGCATCATCTGCTCACAACGTGGTTTTAACTCGTAAACTTCTTTAGGTAAGTTTGTTTGAGCTGCAGTAACTGACGTTCCGAGCGTTAGGCAACACAAAATCGGTAATTGCCAGTAAGTAAATCTGTTTCCTTTATACAATGCCATTTAGTGACCTCTATCCTTGTCTAAATGTAAATGAAGGCAGCTTTGCTGTCTTCATAGTAACTTTACTCTTTTCGTAATACTGGAGCGATAATGCTAGTATTTGCTCTATGGATAATGTAGTAACATTTGCTGACTACTTTCCCCTTACCTCTGAGTCTTTCTTTGATGGGTTTTGTTTTTACCGCCTCTTTACGAATCGCATCAATCGTTAACCGGTTACGCTTAAATACAGGGAAGAATAAACAACTATCGACTAGAACAACTATGAGTGGCATGAATATTTCGCCGGTATCTTGCAGCACGATCTGTTCATCGGTCTGCCTGTAAATTTTATAGCTCATAAATCCCTTTGGTAAGCTTTAGACATTAAAAGTAAAGCCTTGTTAATAACCAGGGCTTTTATTTGATTAAGGTTTTTTACCAAAATACCAACGACCATCATCATGACGTTTGAAATAACAGGAAGTCCCCCTGTCATAAGCCATGATCCCAGCTTTATATCTTAATCTAATGCTTTTTGTTTGAAGTCCTTTGTATTCAGATTTCTCTATTTTATCTTTCATTTCAAACAGTTCGTATTCCGTTAAAGGTTCAGGACCAAATCGTTTTAAATGACCTTCATACCACTTTTTTTCGAGCCTTTCAGCGCGGCTTACCATTGATTTAGGCAATAAATGGAAAAAAAGCTCAGGATCATTTTTTAAATAACTGTTGACCATATAATCCTTACAAACCGCCTTTAGGTTGGCATCGGAACCATCTTCAATGCCTGCGAAGCGCTCCAGGGCGCTCGCTGAAATACTGAACAGCATTATGCTACTTATCGTTATAAGGCTCGCTGCTAATCTCATATTAATCTCCTTTTAATACCTTGATGCCTGGATTTTTGGGGCGACTATGGTTCCTGCTAATGTTCCCATTAATCTAATTACCATCCATGGTTTGTTCATTGGTTAAGTTCCTTTTTAAGCTGATGGGCTTACAGAAAATACTCTTTAAACAGCAAGCCAGTTACCGCCACAAGCGCAACGATAGGAAAGGCGACAAACAGGCTACGAGCGACTATGGTCAAAGAGTGTCGACGTTTTTGCGTTGCGATGGGGTAGTCGAAATAGACCAGCAGGTAGAGTAGCGGCTTAATCGGGAAGTAGAGGCTCTTCAAACAGATTGATTTACCCGATTGCACCGTGATGATGAGTTCGCTGACATCGTAGGTGGTGCGCAGGTCGCGCGTGCTGGGCCAATAACGCACGCCTATCTCCTTTATGTCTCGTCGCTGCATTTCCAAAGGGCCCGCTTTGATATCGATAAGGGGACTGCCGGGAATACAGACCCTTTCAGCGTTAATCTGGCAAACATGGGCTTTCGCCCGACCATAAATACTATTGATAAACAGTTTCTTGAGAAGCAGATAACTTATGATGGCGCCGATATTTAGCATCAGCCAGGCCTCTGGAAGCATAAGGCTAGGATTGATAAAGGGCAGAATGGCCAATGTCAGTGGGCCAATGAAAAAGAGTATTTCTAACGGCAAGGGCAGCGGGTAGAGCAACCTGGATGACTTGAGGCGAACGTCGCTGTCGCTAGTTAGTTGGTTCTTCCCCTTGAAATTTGTGGTACCAAACCAGGGAGTGTCGTCAAGGGGTAGCTTTTCCATACCAGTAGAATCCTTTCAAGCCGGTTGGGTTTGTGATTACCTGCTAAGATGTCAAAAAAGGGCAGTCAAGTTGCCCTGATTCTTGTTAAGAATGTCTCGGCTAATAGGTGTTAACTAAAGGCTATAGCCGTAACGAGCGGAAATACCAGCTGTCACCTATGCGTAGGTATTTGCAAGCCGTCGCACTACTGTTGCCTTTGTTACTGGCGATATAAAGGTCGATCTCCTTGGCCTCTAGCGCACCTAACTTGTCTTGCTCTATTTTGGCAACCTTGGCTGGCGTTACTGCCTTAATTTTTATGGTGTCAGGCTTAGCTTGGTATTCTTTAACATATTTACCATGGCGATCGGCGAGCTGTTTCCTCAAGGTTTTTTCACCGAAGATGCCTAGCCAGGGCTCGGGAAATTCTGCCACATAGGCGTCGAAGTCCTCTGTGGCGTAGATATCCAGCATCTTGATGCAGCGCTTAGCCAAGGGGTCATCACTGAAATTTTGCTCGGTCGATGCCTGGAGGTTGGTTGATATTAGCGTTCCCGCTAATGTTCCCATTAATATTAATGCCATCCATGGTTTGTTCATCTGGTTAAATCCTTGTTGAGTTGGTGGGCATTGCCTAGAAAGGGCTTGATTCTAGCCTTTAGACAATATTAAGGACGATGCCTTTGCTCCAAATTGTTGCGAAGAATATCCCAGATAAGAGGCTGGAATTCAAGGTTATAGACGGCGCTAACTGAAATAGCGACTGCCAATAACCCGTCAGCACTTACTCGGTTTGGTCGAACTTCGCAGCAGTTGAAATTGGCCCGTTATGGTTGTGAAGATTAAAACCAACCGTTGCTATATTTTAAATAATGGCCACTCACGCGAGGCAAATTGAATGCCGTACCAACAATTGGCATTGTGATTTTAGTGAGTGCGGTCGCACCAAATGCTTCCTGTTTATCAACACTAGCGTCGATATCGGGGACACCTTAACGAGTAAGCATTCATGTCGAGCATAAAGGCAGCTTTCGCAGCCTTTATGCTCATTTTTATTGTGACTTTACGTTTTCCATAGATTTGGAGTGGTAATAGGAGCCTTTATTTTTCATATTAAGGTCAATGTTACCAAAAGCTGTGTCACCCATGATCTATTCTTCTTGTAAAATCCTTACCTTGTTGGTTGCCGAGTTGATATAGGCACAGTTAGAGATCTTCGGATTGGTGCTCTTAGCTACCTTGATCTTAAAGGACTTGGTTGCATCTCGAACTAAGTCTCGACCAGACAAGGCATGGCTACCTGCTTCGATGGTGACATTGTCAGAGAAACAGATGTAGTAGGTACCAACATCGTCAGGAGCCTCGATACCTTTGAGTTCGGCCGTATAGTTGCCAGGTTGAAGTTGTGAGCTAATGTCGACCATTCTTGCCCCTGTGGTCATTAGGCCTGCCTGCTTATTGTCTAGCCAGAGTGCGTATTTGTCGTCGGCGAGGTTACCGTTGTCGCCGAAGCGCACCAGCATCCTGTTTTCGAGCAGAGTGAAGGGGGTATACAGAGTTTCTGATTCCCTCTTGACCGAGACGCTGCCTGTGAGGGCGTGTTCGGGCACTATGATTTTAAGCTCATTGTCTTTAACTTGAGTGATGACGGCTTTTTCCTGTCCGCTGCTGGCGGTAAACCAAACTTCGACTTTGTCGTCAAAACCGATTCCCTTGAGTGTCAGCACATCTTGTGGATAGCCTTCATCGGGATAGAGTTTATCGAGGGCGAAGCCAGTGCCAATTTTTATGGTCTTAGGGTCGCTGTAATCGGTCGATTTAGTGATCTGCTCTCTATGTTCGACTTCGACTCGTAGATCGCCCTTGGCGTCTTTGAGGTACTCTCCTGGAATGGTGACGATAAGTTCAGTGCCTGAGTCATTGACCTGGTATTTTGATATTTCGGTTTTGTGATCATTGTTGCCTTGATCATAGATAACCACCAGCGGATGCTCGTCTGGCCAAGGCCACCAGTTGTCAATCGGCTTGAAACCGGCACCACGTATGGTCAGTTCGACGCCTTTGTCTTCGGCGCTCACGATACCTGGGTTTAAGGTGATTATCTTCATTCCCCAGTTGACGTAGAAATCATATTGCGCGCCGACTTTATTTAAATCCCACCAAAACTTCGCAATATCGGCGCCGGAATCGACCCCTTTTAAGATATCCCATACGATGGCGACTTCACCTATGACGGGAATAACCCTCACGGCGATTTTCTTAAGTACCGCTTCGCCAATGTTGATCGGGCTTATCGACATCTCTTCAAGCAATGCGGTGAGGATTGGGCCAGATTTACCATTGGCCAAGGCATCCTTTTCCGTATCCAACATGAGCTTGATACGTCCCCAGATAAGCGCCTCGACGGCCTGGCTCCATTGACCATCCTTTTGAGCTTTTTCTATGGTATCTCTAATAAAATCAATATCATTGAACCCATGGGAAAGAATGATTTCGATGATATTCTTACCTCTTTTAAGCTTGGTCATTGGCCCTTGGGGAACCTTACCTGAAAGCCCGGCTACGTCTAGCATCAACTTGATCGATGGCCATATGCCGCGTTCGACCAGAGATCTCAGGTAGAGCTGAGAGCGAATCCTGACTTGATCGTTTTCCGTGGCAAAAGGTTGTGAATAACCGGGACTCAATACCGTGTAGACACAGTCGGTATAAGGGCACGCCTTAGAGGTCACATCCTGTGACCAGAGATCGACACCAAATAGCTGCAGATACTGGGCACCTATGATGTCGCGGTCAAACATGTCTTGGATATGCTCATGAGTCTTACCGGTTTTATCCGTGACATAGCCTTCCCCCTTCTCAAGATCTTTGTTCATGGGATGAACCCCAAGGCTGAGCAGGAGCTGAGAACGGTTCTGTACCTCCATGAAACCATCGTATTCCAGCGCCTTGTACCATTCCTCTTGAAAGGCTTTTCTGGTTGGGCTGATGGATATCTCATCCCAATAGGAGGCGCCGGGCGTGACTGTTGGTTTAATAGAGCCGTTGCTGGCTGCTTTTTGTACCATGCTCTTCTGATTGATGTGCTGGTCTTGAGTCTCATAGCCGTTCATTAGGTCTATGGCTATGGCGGTTGAGGCTTTTGCCAAGCCACTCATATTTGGAATTTTATTGAGATTCGGGTCTTGTTTTAGCTGTTCAAGGAACCTTTTGTCGTGGGAGGCAATGCGATTAACTGAGGGCATTAGCAGTATGTTGGAAAGTGCCAACCTGCCAGTATTGACCTCAACGGTTTGTTCGTCACTCATAACGGCCAAAGAGGTATAGGGAGTGAAATCTCCATCGATATGCTGATAGAGCTCGATAAAGCCGATAGCCTCGCGGATGACTCCTACCTGCACGCCCTTATCGCTAAGCGCCGTAAACTCGTTAGTATAGGCGTCTTTGGCGTAGAGGGCGGGCAGATCTGTGGCCGTTGCCTGGCTATTTAGCGTGACGGTTACGCTTGCCTCGAGGTTTAGGTAGACCTTATTGCTTAGCAGCTGCAAGGATTCCACATAGATGAATCCCGAAGTTGTTTCAGCCGGCAGGGTGATGATTGCCTGGTTATCGACCACAGAATCAGGACTCACGGTCAGGGTGCCGATATGAACCGACATGCTTGGTTGCAGGTTGCGCCCCCTGATAGTGATTTTATCTCCTGCCTGATATTGTCCCGCGCTTAACTCTTCAATGATAGGTGTTAGTGGTGAGGAAACTCTGAAGTATTTAGAGAGGCTTCTTTGATTCCCATCTGTCAGGTAATATTCGAAATCTTGCTCATCTGAGATGGATTCGGGTAGATAGAAGTAAAAGCCGTCATTCTCGAAGTCGGTCAGTTTGATGTTATAGATTTCGCTGCCGTTAATTAGTACCAGAGTGGCATTGGCGACAGGGATATCTTGTCCTTGGACGAAGACTCTTTCTCCTGGAAAGCTTCTATCGGTCAAGCTAATGCCTAGGCTGTCTTGGTATCTGACGGCAAACACCTGAAATGCCTCGGTGAGAGCGATCTTAGTTAGTCTGTCATTGTCATTGATATCAAACAGACCGTCAGAATCATCATCTCTGTCTAAGAAATCATAGACACCGTCATGATCGGTATCGAGTGGCTTATCGAGCTCCACGGCTTCGACATTATCGGCAATGGTATTGCCGTCTGAATCTGTATCGACAAATGCACCCATGCCATCACCATCGACATCGGCGAGTAGCTCTAGGCTGTCAGGTAGGCCATCGTTGTCGGCATCCGTGTCCAGCCAGTTGGGGATACCATCATTATCTAAATCCAGTTGTAGGCTGCCAAAGGCTTTGACATAGACTTCATTGGCGTCGTATACCCCATCACCATCGGTATCAGGATTGGCATCATTGATTGCCAGGGCTCTCTCCATATCTTGGGGGAGGCCATCGTAATCAGTATCGACAAATGCCTTCAGGGTATAGTTGGCGTTAGCATCACCAGCCAGATCCTGTTCGGCGATCGCTACGTAATAGGTTCCAGCGGTTTGGAACTTCACGCTGGCGAGTGTACCTATCATGCCGATTGGTTCGGCATTGTTTTTAATTTCAAAAATTGCCCTACCGGTTTCGTCCAGAATACTTATCGTCGGCTTGTAGGAGAAGTCATCCATGAGTAACAGGAAGGTAATGGGATTGTCCGCGTCGATGACTGCCTGGTCGACCTTGATGCGGTAGACATCACCGTCACCGCGCTCTTCAAAGGCCCCCTTTAAGGTAAAAGGGAAGCTACCTGGTACTAAGGTCGCGACCGCTGGATTGTCATTGAAGCTGGACTCAGTCGTTGTCGGATAGCTTTGCTTGCTGGCATCAAACGGATAGTCATCCAATTCATCTACCACGCCGTCGCTATCTTCATCCCTGTTTTCCCAGGTGCCCACCTGAGGGGGATCTGTGGGATCGGTAGGATCCGTAGGTTCGGTCGGCTCAGTGGGATTGGTGGGATCAACAGGGTCCACAGGATCTGTCGGCACCTGAGAGTTAGGGCCTTCTCCCTCTTTGAGTTCGCCGTTACACCCCGTTATTGCCAGGGTCGAGGTCAGCATGAGTGCCAGCCAATGTTGCTTGGTCAGGCGAGACGTGTGTTTCATTTTATATATCCCTATGATTTTACAAGGTCCAGAATTCTTGTTTGGTATTGAATATTGGGTTTAGCTGTTTCGCTGAGCTTACATTCGAAATGGTGTCTGCATACGCATCAGTCCCTGAGCCGTGATTGCCAAATACGTATCACCTGTTGCCAATCCCAGCACGTTGCAGGCCAGCTGTTCCCGGCTTGGGTTATAGAAGGGGGAGGTGACTATCTCCTTAATGAGGTAGTTGGCAAAGGGGACGATCAGCTTTTGGCACCAGCGCACCTCTATCTGCAGCAGGTTGGCGTCCTGCACATTCAGTTGTCGGTTATTGCCCACGTTCTTGGGGGCTGGGTCACGAAACATCAGGTTGTTGTTGGGGATCTCATAGCGAGAGCCTGTGTCATATCGACTTCGCACCTTGAAGCGGTCGAAGGTTTCCCTGTCAGGGCTGAGTATGGTTATTTGACTTTGTACCAAGGTGGCGAGTCTTGCCTTGGCGAAGGCCTGTACCGTGTCACTCGTGCCCGTGCCGTGGGCAAATAGCGGCATCATTCCCTGGGCCAGCCCTTTGCGCATCTCGTCAATATTGCCATGGTGTAGGGTGCCGGCCCGAACGGCGGCAACCGTGGCCGCATCCAGGGTGCTCTTGCTGGTATAGATAAAGGCCCACTGCACGATCAACATCATGGCAACCAGAATGATGGGAATAAGAAACGGCAGGGCAAGGCTGAACTCAAACATACTCTGCCCTCGCTGTTTCGAGCGTGCCGCTATCATAGCCCCGCCTGCGCCGTCGTTTGTGGCTGGCTCTGCAGCTGATTGAGGGCGTCGAGCAGCGCCTTGATTTGACGGCCAACGGCAGAGTCGGCATCGCCCTGGTTGCTGGCGGTATTGAGCAGATTGGTGGACTGCTTGATACGCACCAATCCCATGTTGTACCAGGCCTTCTGGTTATTTGGCTCTAGCTCGATGCAGCGTCGATAGGCGGCAATGGCCGCCTCATGACGGTTGGTACGGGTATAGATGTTACCCAGGCGAAACCAGGCGGGCGCATAGTTAGGTACGCTCTTTAGCACCTCGAGATAGAGGCTCTCCGCCTGGTCCAACATGGCCAGTTTGTAGGCATGCTCCGCCTGAGACTGAATCGCCATGATCTGCTCATTGCCCTCGTGCTCAGGCTTCTGAGGCGTAGCCGAACAGGCGCCGAGTAAAGCAGTCACGGCGACGAATAGCGAGAGGCGTATTAGTTTGCCCATGTCAAAATATCTCCGGTTTTTATCTGTTTGTGGGTGGAGTTGCCTGCGGCCAACTCCAAAACCTGAGTGGCACCTCGACAAGCACTGCTGCGCCAGGGCTTAAGATTTCGGGTGATCTTAAGCACCTTGTTGTTTTTATTGAGGTAGACGATATCCAGCGCATAGCGCATCCCTAAGGTATGCACCGAGCTGCAGGGAGCGATAAGCATCCCTTGCTCGTGAGAGAGGGGGCGACGACCTAACAGTCCCCTGAGTCTGAGCCAGGGAGTATCGGCCACGAAGACTTCGGTGATCGCCTGTCCGTTTGGGGTTTTCAGTGTGGTTTTCTTCATGTTAGAGCTCATACATAAACTTCATGGCAATCGGGAAGGCCAAGATCATAAAGGTCACGGGAAAGATGAAGACGATTAGCGGGAAGACCAGCTTGACCGGTGCCTCCAGGGCCTTCTTCTCGGCGCGCTGAAAACGCTCTATTCGGCGTTGATCAGACTGGATCCTCAGTGTCTGGCCCAGGCTGGCACCGGTTCTTTCCGCCTGTGCCAGGGCACTGACCAGGCTGTTGACCTCGGTCACCTGTACCCTATCGGCCATGTTACGAAACGCCTGGGCACGTGACATACCGGCGCGCATGTCGCGAATTACCTTCTCAAATTCGATGCGCAGTGGTCCGGCTGGGCCGCGCTCGACCGCCTGACTGAGGGCGCCCGTCATGTTCAGGCCCGCCTCGATCGACATGGTGAGGTAGTCCAGATACACGGGCAGGCTCTTGACGATCAGCCCCTGGCGTTTCTTACGCAGATCGTTGAGGGTCATCACAGGCAGAAAGTAACCGAACACGGCGGCCAGCAGCAGATATTGAGGCACATAGGCGTCGAGCATGGCGCTACATATGAGCGTCAGCCCCAGGCTAAACAGGGTGCTCAGGATGCGGATGGCAAAGTATTGCTCGGCGGTCATTATGTAAGATAACCCTGAGACCTGGAGCTTCTTGGAGACCCGCTCCAGATAATCGACGCTGAGGTTCTCACTGACATAGAAGGCCAGCAGGCGCACCAGGGGCCAGATAAGCTTGAGACCCGGCGATAGTGGGTCCATAAATTCACGGTTTTCCTTCGGTACTCTGTGGTAGATGCGGGCGCAGCTTACGGTCAGGAAAACAAAGGAGATCACGAAGCAGGCGACAATAAGATTGACCATGATTTTCCCTATACGTCTATCGCGACGATCTTACGGATCGACAGATAGCCACTGGTGAGCATGATGATGACCAGGGCAATCAGGGCCCAACCCATAGGCTCGGTGAGAATACGGCCCATGGCGGAGGGCTCCATGTGATAGAGCACTACGCCGATAAAGACGGGCAGCAGGGTCATTACTATGCCCTGCATCTTGCCCTGGGAGGTCAGGGCATCTATCTTGCCTTCCATCTCTATCTTGCGTCGCAAGGTGGCGGATAGGCGTTGTAGCACCTCCGCCAGGTTGCCCCCTACCTCACGGGAGATCTGCATGCCGGCGGTCACCAGCTGAAACTCCTCTTCGGGGATACGCTTAAACATGTTGTCCAGCGCCGTGTTGAACTCCACCCCCAGGCGCTGCTCGCGCAGGAAGAGCTGAAACTCCTGCTTGATCGGCGCTTCCATCTCTTCGGCCATAAACTCGATGGCGTTGCTGACGTTGGCCCCCGACTGCATCGAAGAGGCGATCATGTTGAGTGCATCGGGCAGCTGGTGGACAAACTTGCGGCGACGGCGCTTATGCAGGAACTGATAGGCGAAGCGCGGTAGCAGCGCCAGTGCGATACTCAGTAAAATCCCCAGCACCCAGGAGCCGAAGAAGAGCCGCACCAGGAAAGGCACCGCCAACAGAGTCAGCATGTTGATGACAAACAGCTGCCTAGGTTCGATAAACAGGAACATATCGAACAGGTTGGTGCGGGCCGAGCTGGTAAAGGTTTCCTGATAGCGTTTGGCGAAGCGTGTCGACAGATGCTTAAGCGCCCACACCAGTATGGTGACCGAGGCGAACGCCAGCATGGCGGCGATTAACGGACTACTCATAGCGGCTATCCTTGTCGAAGATATCCAAACGTACGGCGATCCCTTGTTTTCTCAGCTGTTCGTAAAACTCGGGCAGAGTGCCGGTTGCGGTGTAATAGCCCTGTACCTTGCCCTGCTCGTCGAAGCCGGTCTGCTGGAATTTGAAGATCTCCGACAGTTGCACCACAGTGCCTTCGATGCCAGTAACTTCACAGATGCTGGTAACCCGGCGCGAGCCGTCACAGAAGCGCGACTGCTGCACTATGATGTTGACCGCCGAGGTGATCTGCTCGCGGATCGCTGTGACAGGTAGATCCATTCCCGCCATCATCACCATCACCTCGAGACGTGAGATACAGTCTCTTGGCGAGTTGGAGTGTGCCGTGGTAAGTGAGCCGTCGTGACCCGTGTTCATCGCCTGCAGCATGTCGAGCGCCTCACCGCCACGACACTCACCGATCACCACGCGATCGGGACGCATCCGCAGACAGTTCTTCACCAGATCGCGGATCTCTATGGCACCTTTGCCCTCCTGGTTAGGGGGACGGGCCTCGAGGGAGACCAGGTTAGGCTGATAGAGTTGCAGTTCGGCGGCATCTTCCACCGTAACGATACGCTCGTTGTCTGGGATGAAGTTAGACAGTACGTTCAGCAGAGTAGTCTTACCCGAGCCAGTCCCCCCGGAGATGACGACGTTGCGCTTCTGCTTCACGGCAATTTCAAGAAACTCCGCCATGGCCTGGCTCATGGAGCCAAAGGCCACCAGATCGTTGCAGCTCAGGCGTCGCTGCATGAATTTACGTATGGTGATGCAGGGTCCCTTGAGTGCCAGCGGGGGGATCACCGCATTCACGCGGGAACCATCCTTGAGGCGCGCATCCACCATGGGGGAGCTCTCGTCGATACGTCTGCCTATGGGGGTCACGATACGTTCGATGGCGCCGAGTACCGCTTGATCGTCGGAGAAGGCGATATCCGACAGGTAGAGATTACCCGCCTTCTCATAGAAGATCTGATCATGGCTGTTGACCATGATCTCAGTGACATCCGGGTCGGCAATCAGCCCCTCGAGCGGGCCCAGGCCTATGGTCTCGTCCAAGACCTCTTTGGTCAGCGCGGAGATCTCGATATCGTCGGGTAACTTAAAGTTGTCGATGATCTGCTTGAGCAGCACCTCACTCTGTGCGCGCAGCTCGGTATCACTCATCTCGTTAACGTTAACCCGGCGCAGATCCATCTGCTTGAGTAGCTCGGTATGTACCTTGCGGCGCCACTCGTTGCGTCTCTGAATCTGGGCGCTCTGCTCCGTCACTATTGGAGGCTGCGCCTCGACAGAGGTTACAGCAGCTGCCACGGGAGCGACTGGTGCCACGACGGGCGCTGCAGGTGGCGGTGGCGTCTCGGCGGGGGCACTTGCCTGAAATTGCGGATCGCTGCTCTGTACCCTGAGCTGGTAATCGCCCACCTGAATCTTATCGTTGAGGGTGAGGGGACCGAACTCCTGATGTTTCTCGTCGTTCACGCGTACGCCGGTTCGGCTCTTGTTGTCGACGATGAAGATCCCCTCCTCATTTTGCCGCAAGGTGGCGTGATGCTTGGAGATCTTAAAGCCCCGAAGGACGATCAGCTGATCGGGATCTTTACCCACACGGCATTCGCGGTGGATACATTGAAACTCGCCGACCTTGGTGCCCTTGGTGGTGCTGACTAAGATGTTAAACATGAGCTGCTCCTAGTCCAAGATATAGAAAGCTTCGAGCTTGGTGGCTTCTTCCGCCATCTCCAGGCCGCGATTGAGTTGAGTGTCATGCTCCTCCTGCCCGGGATAGACCACCACAGGGGTGACGAAGATGACCAACTCTGTCTTGTCGTCTTTAAAGTCGCGAGACTTGAAGAGTTCACCCAGGATGGGGATATCGCCAAGCAGAGGGAACTTGTTGACTATCTTGGACATTTCACTGTTGACCAGGCCAGAGATCACTATGGTCTCGTTGTTCTTCACGTTGATCACAGACTCGGTGCGGCGGGTCAGCATGCCTGGCACACCATCGACGGCCACAGAAGGATCGATTGAGCTGACCTCGGCCATGACCCGGCTGACGATGTTTTGTTGCTCGTCTACCACGGGCTCGATGTCCAGCTTGATGCCGTACTCTTTATATTCGACATCCACGGCGCCCAGGCCGCTGACGCTGCGGATGGGGAATTCGCCACCAGCCAGGAAGCTGGCCGACTCGCCGCTGCGGGTGGTCAGGTTGGGCTGGGCCAGCAGGCGGGCATCGCCCTTTTCAGATAGCAATTGGATCTGGCTGCCGATACCCGAGACGATACCTAGCGAGCTCCAGCCACGGGTATCTAAGACGCCTATGTTCTCGGTAATGGATTTGGTGATCGCCTCTGTGTATTGGCCGGGTGAGGCGACGTTGAAGATAGGGTTGGCAGTAAAGCCCTTAGCTACCCCATATGCCGGACCAGCCATGGAGGTTTCCCACTTGATGCCGACGTTGTTGAGGGTCGACTTGTTGAACTCGACTATCTTGACCTGCATCTTCACCATGGGTGACATTGTCTTGGCAAACTTGAGGTATTTCACCAGGGAGACGACGTTAGGATCGCCTTCGAGGATCTTCTCCAGCTGCTCCTTCTGGGCAAGGTCGGCTTCGCCCTGAACTATGATCAGGCCATCGCTCTCTGAGACAGTGAGCGACGGGAAGGCGGCGAGCATCTTCTTGACCATGGTCGTGGTACGCAGGCTGTTGTCTGGGGTGACGGTGAGGCTGAGCTTGATCAGCTTGCCATCTTTTTGCCATAGCTGCAGGTCGGTATTGCCCGGAGCCTCGCCGATCAGCAAGACGCCCTTGTTATCGACGACCTTGGCGCTGAGCACCTTGCCGTTACCCACGACGATACGCTCGACGTTGGCGGCCTTATAGAGTTCGACTGCACCGACATAGAGCTTCATGGGGCGATTGTTGTGTGCCATGCTGGATGCGGGCAGCAGTAGGCATATCCAAAAAAATGCGACAATTTTCAATGTTTTCATAGTACGGCTTTATCTTTTTGTTGGCTGAGTTGCTCTAGCATCTCTTTGGGAAGCGGGTAGGTTTGGGTACTGGTCTTGATGCCACTGCCACCGGTGATCACCTCTACGGCAAGCTCGTGGTTTTCCTCTTCGCGATTAAACAGCTGGCCTTCATGCATAGAGATAAACTCCAGAGCGCTAGACTCCTTCTGGTTTCTCAGCAGGGTGACAAAATCACCTTTCTGTTTTGCCAGTGAGACGCGCGCCGCATCGTTGACCGATAGCGCCAGAGTGACTGTGTTATAGGCGTTCGGGTTATCGTATAGGGTGTCGACCAACTCGGGATTGACATCTATGCTGCGTCTGCCTGTGGCTAGCACAGTGACATCCTCTAGCAGCAGCTGGAGTCGTTTTCGCTCGCCATCGCGCCCCTCTTCTTTGAAGGAGAGCAGCAGATCGATATGATCCGAGGGCACCAGCATGCCGGCACTCGAGTTAATCTCATCGATATCTATGGTGACGGCACGTTGGCCCTCTTTAAGAATGTCGGAGAACTGCGCCACGCGCATGCCGGGCAGATAGGTCTCGATCAGCGGGCGACCCGGTGCCATGGGTTGTAGCAACATCTGACCTGAGACCTCGCCGAAGCGGCTGGGATGTATGGCGTCCAGGGGCAGGGTATCGGCGCGGATTTGACGCACAGACATGTTGGCCTGGGAGATTATGTCGCCCTTTTTCAGAGGCTGGGTGGCGACGATCACATCGGCCATGGCAATGTTGTCCTTGGTTAACTCATCTCTGAGTTCCTGCTCTTTGGCTATGAAGTAGTTCTTGGTCGCCCAGGCCGAAATACCACCTAAGATCAAGGCAATAACTAGCAGCACCCAATTGAAGTCAATTGATTTTAATTTCATCGTTAAACCTGAAGTTAGTTGGGGAGTATCGAGAGCGATTTCGTGTAGGCAAACGCCGTATACCACTCGGTGAGGGCATCGGCGCAGAGGTCTAGCACATTGTCATCATTGCTGACGGGGGTGAGCAGGGCGGCGACTAAGGCGCCGCATACCACCAGGTATTCGACGCTGGCCTGGCCCCGACAGCGGGTGTTGCTTAACTGCATGGGTTCATCATCCTTGTTTCACTTGATTGGCAACTATGTAAACTTGCGAATTACGGGTGTCGAAACTGATGTCGACGCTGTTGGTTCCCTGGCTCATCTGAAGGGCGGCCTTTCCCGATTGGGTATCGAGTATGGCGGTCTCTTCCACCCAGCCTCGTTGCTGATAGTGGCGGCGGTAGTAGTGATAGTTACTGGCCAGGCTACGAGTGCTGCTCAGTACGATAGTGCGCCCCTGCTTGTAGAGGTCGGTGGAGGCGATATCTGACAGCACGGTCGCGCCGCTGGGCTGGGGGAAGGTGTTGCGTCTAACCTTAGCCAGTTCATTTTCTTCCATGTTCTTAGTGATGCCGACAAAGGCGGTGACGCCATCAAACTGCTGGCTGATGCGGGCGGTCAGCAGATAAGGGGGTTGCAGACTATTGATCACTAAGTCGCCATTAAAGGGGCGTGAGTCGAAGCGTTCGCTATCTTTCTGCCAGGCTTTAGTAAAGAAGGCTGCCAGCTGAGCCTGGCTCTGGGTGTCTTTGACCACCCAAGTCTTCATGGGGTAGCCGTTGTAGCGCATCTCATCGGCGACTATCTCTACCTTGGCGGTGTCGGGAAAATTTACTTCAGGCCAGTCGCTTGCCTGTGTAAGGCCGGTGAATAGGACGAGAATAAGGGGGAAAAGCGATTTCATGGGGTCAGCCTCCACAGTTCTTGGTGCCATAGGTACATAGGCGGTTGGCGGGCAGCACATCGGGCTCGACGAAACCTAGCTTCAGCGAGTTGGACTTGATCTCCTTGCCGAAGGGGATAATGCCAATAAGGTTCTGGGCGGTGCGGATCACGCCAACGTCCATATAGTTGGTCAGCACCAATCGTCTTACCCGGTTCTTCACATGGTAGGGGCCGGCGGCGTTCCAGCCTGAGGCTAGCAGGGCGCTTTGACCTTCGATGCTCAGGTTTAGTTGGTCGAATGGACTCATTTCGAGGTTTTCCAGATCTGTCTTGACCTGGGTGCGATAGAACTGATCTCTGGGCAGTTTAAAGCCGGTAAAAGAGAGCATGCCGACGGCTCGCTCGACACTTGCGCCATAGGTCCCAGGTGTTCCAGAACCTTGCTGACTGCCGCTAATTCTGGCCAGTTCCTGTTCATCCTTGGCCGACTCCTGCAGGTTCTTTAACAGCAGGCTATTTGTGCCGTCGCGCTTGAGGGGATACTTGAGGAGCGGGTGGACGTTGTTGTCCCAGCTCCATTGATCCTTTTGTCGGGTCGCTATCTTGCGGCCATCTTGCTGATAGAAGCGCCAGGGCAGGTATTGCATCTGCTCTTCATCTGAGCGAATGGCCACATAGAGGCCGCTACGGCTTGGCATTCTGTCGGGGCGACTCTCTTTCCAAACGGTGCGTTCCCAGGCGTTATAGTGCGCGGCCTGATCTGCCCTGTGCTGGGCGCTAGAGACCTTAGCCAGTAAGGGGAAGATGATCAGCAGGGGGACAATCACAAAGCTGAGCCCTACGACACTCTCGACCAACGCCTGGCCCTGTTGTTTCTTGGCCATTAGAGCATCCTCGTTAAGGCCAGCACTGTGCTGCGCTCGCCGTTGGTGGAGTCGGTCAGACGGGTCTGCCAGAAAGGGTTATAGAGGTTGCCATATTCGTGGCGGCCATCTCGTCTAGCCCAGGAAGAGGTGATTTGCATCAGATCTCTTGGGCGTGAGTAGTAGGCCTGCGCTGTCGCCAGGGCCGTCATGCGATTGCCGAGCATCTCTTCGTCTTTTGCCGGGTTAAGGCCATCGCCCACCAGTTGCACACTGCTTGATGTGCCGACATTGTTGCGTTTTTTAGAGACCACAATGGCGATGTTATCCGTCTGACTCTTCTTGTTGGCGCTGCTTGAGAGACCGAAGAAGGGGCGGACACCATTGTAATCGCCACGGGTTTCCTGGGCGTAACCTGCGTATCGGGATGCAGTACGGTTGATGCGGCGACTGCTGCCCCAGGTTTGGCGATCACCTTCGCGGGGAATATCGGCGCGATCATCCGAGCTGGTCGAGCCCCAGCCGAGCGGGATCTCTCTGTATCCGCGCCAACGGCAACCGGACCAACTACAACGAAACTTGGAGAGGTGGAAGCTGATGGTATCCATAGAGGTCCAGGATTCAGCCTGCCTATCGTCGTAGGCTATCAGATCGCTACCACCGGTTTTCTGGGTCTTCCAACGTATAGGGAAGACGGTCATCGACCAGATCCCCCCAAGTTTATAGGTTCTGTTTTTACTGAAGGGATCGCGTGACGCCAGAGTCACACCGATGAAATCTTTAAACTGGGTCTCTTTGCTATTGGGGTTGCGGCTATGGCGCTTCTGGAACGATATCCAGGTATCTTTCACATCGACAAACAGTAGTGGATTTTGCGCCAGATCCAGCCTGGCATCGCTATCATTGGCTTTGACCACCTTGCCGGCCGATTCGATGCTAGAGGCCATGCCAGCGTAGTGGATAACCTGTTGTGAGCTGCTCAAGGTCCAGAGAATGGCGTCTTCGGCGTAGATCAAGCCTTCAAATACGGGTTGCGCCACCTGATTGATGGTACCGACAGCCTTCTCGATACCAGCAAGCACCTGGCCAAGATAAGGTACCCAGCAGAGGGTTGTGCAGGCATTTTGCGCGAATTGGTCTGTCATGTTGAACCAGGAGGAGAGCCCGACCATCTGGGCGATGGCGACTTGATTCGCGACAGATGCACGGTTGGTATAGGCCTTGAAGTTGAAATCTCGGGCGGCAAAGGTCGCGACGCTGTAGGCCGTGTTGTCGGCAGTATTCTGCAGCTTGGTTGCGTTGAGATTGACCTTGGTTGTATTAAAACTGTAGAGCACAGACATGAGTGCGAGCGACATCAGCATTAAAGACAATGCCATGGCCTGCCCTCGCTGTTTGGAGCGCATGGTATTTGGTTTCATAGGAGTCTCTTGGCTAGTCGAAAAGGCTGGGGTTAATCTACGCCGCTACCTGAGCCACTACCTGAGCCAGTACCACCACTGGCACTATTCGCCCCTTGGTCATAGTTACCTAGGTTGTAATCCTGGTTGGCAACACCATTTGCTGCGGTGGCTGCGCCTTGTGCTTGACCAATTTGACCGTTAGCACTCTGCCCTGAGACCTCGGCGGAAAGGCCGGCGACTTGGTTGCGCACCGTCTTGCCGAAGAAGCTGTAGACGCCAATTGCCGAAACGGCGATTAAGGCGACTATGATGATATATTCGGTCATGCCCTGACCTTGTATGTGTATCTTTTTCACCATAAGTTCCTTTTATGATTTATGGAAAGGCAAGTGCCTTGGCACTTGCCTTAGTCTTGACCCCAAAACAGGTTTAACGCTTATAGGGTTAGTTAGTACCACCAGCGCTGCTGTTTGCAGCTTGGTCGTATGTACCTAGGTTGTAATCCTGGTTGGCAACACCATTTGCTGCGGTGGCAGCGCCTTGTGCTTGACCAATTTGACCGTCGGCGCTTTGACCTGACATTTCGGCAGACAGACCGGCAACCTGGTTACGGATCGTCTTACCGAAGAAGCTGTATACCCCGATGGCTGATACGGCAATCAGTGCGACAATGATGATATATTCGGTCATACCTTGACCACGTTGCTTTTTCTTTAACATCTCTTTTCTCCTTGAGAATATATAATTAAGACTCGGTTATTTTATCGTCATACCTTAGTCTCTCAATTATCCCTAGGAATAATATTGCCTCGCTGAACCTACCCGTTGTTATTATTTTCCTACCTATAACTGATTATATTTAACCAGGAGTTGTCCTCGGCTCTTACAATCGGTTTTTTTGTAAATGTTTTGTAAATGCATCTTGATGGTATTTATTGAAACGTTCATTTTATTTGCGGCTTCTAAGTTGCTCAGGCCTTTACAGATAAAAGAGAGCACCTCTTTCTCTTTCTTGGTGATCCCTTGAAACAGTGCATGTTGCTCTGAGGCTTTAGCCGGTTTTTGCTGTGTCTGAATATAGTGCGACAGGGCGCTCAGGCTAAAAAACAGGTTGCCCTCGAGCACATTGTCGAGCATCTGCATGATGGCGTGTGCCGGGCTGCAGGCCTTGGTTGCACCACTAAACCCATGTTTTATTAGGGTTAACTCATCATCCATCGAGAGGTTTTCGCAGATGGCGATATGTTTGCCTGCCGACAGAAGCTCAGGATCTATCTGACCGAGTTCGCCGTGAACGTCTTTGAGGAAATGAAACAGAATCTTGGGGGCTTTCTGTGGGTTGTGCCAGGCCGCTAGCGGCGTAATACTGGCATTAACCTTTAAATTGAGTAGCCCAGAAATATTCTTTAACAGCTGAATATTTTTCGGCGACCGGCTTAGGGTAAATAATTCACCATTATACATTTCACGTCCTTATGAGATTTATAATGTACTACTTTGTTACTAATAGGGTTTGTTTATTTTTTCGAGCGTAAGACTTTATTATGACTAAATTATTAAACGCTCGTTTATTTGTTCATATTCTATATAAGAAGGATTTAATATCAAGAGGCGATAACTTATGACTTATATCCTTTCGGGCAGGCATCAGGCCCCCTGCACTCGTGATCAGGCATAGCTTGTCCTGTGTCTTTGGATCAGACGACAGCTGATGGGGGATGAAGTTGTGGGGAGAAGATGTTGGTAGAAGATGAGCAGCACAGAGGCGACGGCTTGTCGCCTCATTTTAGCGCCCTCTCTTTAGCACCTAATTATTGAAATGAGATTAGTCTACCGAGGTGACCTTGAGCTGCCACTCGGGTAGCTTCTCTTCGAGATCCGGCCTGATACGTGCTAGATCGCCGCGGATGACGATTACAGGCTCTTGGCCAAAGTGCGCTTGTGCCAAGGCTTGCAGCACCTCTGGGGTTAACGTTTGCCAGCGTTTGAGTCGCGCTGCCATAGCGTCGCTGCCTGCTTGGCGTGCAATGGCCTGGCTGTAATCTTCTATGCGATGGCCAGGATCGTCTTGGCGCAGGGCGATCTGGCTAAACTGCGAGGTCTTCAGCGCGGCGAGCTCGGCCTCTGTAGGCGGGGCTTCTGCCGCTAGTTTTAGGTGATCTAAGATGCCACGAATAAAGGCGCCAGTATGTTGCTGTTGGGTGGCGCCGTAGTATTTGAGGATTCGCGCCATAGGATTGTTGAAGCAGCGGCCATAGATGCCATAGGTAAGACCTCGTTGCTCCCTGAGATCGAAGTAGAGGCGCCCAGAGAAGCTACGTCCGAGCCAGCGACTGAGGGCTTCGCAGGCAAACGCCGAATCCTCTTGGTCATCTAGTCCCATAGGCAGGTGGTAGCCGATCCGCACCTGAGTCTGTACCGTGCCCGGCGCATCGATAACAAACAGCTGCTTGCCATAGGGACTAAAGGTATCGACGAAGCGCTCTTCCTGCCTCTGCTGAGCACCCAGTTGGCTCAGGCTCGCGGTAAGTTGCTCCCTTAAGCTGTCATCCACCTGAGGGACGCCCTCCAATAACAGATGCCATTGGCTCTGTGCCTTGGTTTGTTTGAGTAGGGCCAGCAGCTGAGGCTTATCCAGGCTTTGCTGTAGCTCCCTGTTATTCAGGGCCTTATTGTAGGGATGAGCGCTGCCGAGGATCTTGTCGGCCCAGACCTCTTCTATCTCGCTGCCATTAAAGGCTCTGATATGTTTATCCAGGGCCAGCTGGCGTTTGAGTCTCGGCAGATCAAGCTTGCCGTAGGCGTCTGACGACCAGCTCTGGGCCAAGACATCGACCGCCTGCGCCAATTCTGATGCCGGGCATTTGAGGCTGAGCCTTAGACCATGGATGCTGGGGTGTATGGTCAGTCCTTCGATACAGGGCAGGTCGTGCTGGTTGGCCAGTTTGACGCTAAGCTGCTGCAGCGCCGTATGCATAATATCGAGATTTTCATAGGGGGCATCCGGGCTCACGGCTAGCAGGTGTATGCCCACCAACCGGGAGGGCGTGCCGGGGAGTAGATGCAGGCTTAGCTCGTCTGACAGCGAGATAACCTCAGGCGGCGCCAAAGGCGTAAACTCTTTTTTCGCCAGCGTCGGCGCATTGGTCGGCGCGGTAAAACTCGGCACCTTAGGCGCTTCAACCTGGGTGAAGCTTAGCCGGGTCTGCTGACAGCCACCACTCCAGAGGCAGCCAATGAGGATGAGGAGTAAACTTATGGGTCTCATAGCACCTTCTCCTCCAGTGAATCGGACAGGCCGTCGGGCAGCCACTCTAATATCGTCTTGCCCCAACGAATATACCAGGGCGGCAACAGGTCGAGGCGAACATACCCTGGGCTTAGATATTGCTGGGTGACCCGTTTGATATCCTCTTGAGTCACCGCCGCAATGCGCTCCCAGGGGGCGGTGAGGGGATGTTCTCTATCCCTTCGTTGGCTGGCGCTGAGCAGATTGGCCAGGCTGACATCATTGTCCAGCTTGCTCAGCTGGGTGAGTAGCCAACGGCGTTTGAGTTGATCGAGTTCGAGCGTCGTTATCCCCTGGCTTGCCAGAGTATCCACCATGCCAGAGATGCGCTGGCTGAGAGCGTCTAGGGAGATCTTGGCTCTGGGCACCAGGATCAGGTTCATCACGCCAAGATGCTCCATGGAGAGGGGGACTGAGTAATGCAGCAGGGTGTCGGGCGCCTTGAGGTTCATCTGCTCCAGCATGCTGGTGCGGTTTTGCAGCAGATAGTCTTCGACCAGGGTGATGGCGGCGGCATCCGGATGCAGGGCGCCGACCGTGTGCCAGGCCAACATCAGCCCGGGCCAAGGGCCGCGGCTATCGACTATCTCGCCTCGCACCGGCTGTCGCTCGACGGCTAGCGGTGAGAAGTGCGCCAGGGGACGCTTGGGTTTCTGCCAACTGCCGAAGTACTTATCTACCCAAGATAGAGCTTGCGGCGGCAAGTCGCCGACGATGGCCAGCTGCATGGCATCTGGACGGTAGAAGTCACGGTGAAACCGATTCAGGCTGGCGGGCGTGGCCGCCGACACATCGTCAACTGAGCCGATCACCGCATGGCCATAGGGGCTGCCTTTTACCTGATTGAGCAGAAAGTTCATGGCTGGGCGGATATAGGGCTGATTGTCTATGGTGGTGGCCATCTCCTCGAGTACCGTCCGCTGTTGATTGCGCACCGTCTCTTCGCTGAGCTGGGGGCGGATGAAGCGGTCGGATTCGAGCCAGAGTGCCAGCTCTAACGCCTGACTGGGGAGGTTGACATAGTAGTTGGTGGCATCGAAGAAGGTGCTGGCGTTGAAATAGCCGCTGTTGGCGCTCATGGTCTGGCCATAGCTGTCACCCGGGGCATTTTCGCTGCCCTTGAATAGCATATGTTCGAACAGGTGGGCGTAGCCCGACTCACCCTCGAGCTCGTTGCGCGAGCCTACCGCAAACTGGCTGGAGAGGGCGACGCTTTGCTTGTTGGGCAGTGGCAGCAGATAGAGGCTCAGGCCGTTATCCAATTCGTGCCGGCTAAGTTGCTGCTCCAGCTGATAGAGGGGCGCGGCCAGTGTCTCCAGGCTGGGCTCGCTGGCCATGGCACTCACGCTCACGCCTATGAGGCTGAGCAGGGAGGCGAGCAGGGAATAGCGTGTCGGGCTTGGCATCTTATTGTATTTTTTGAAATTGACTTACTTTAACCCTATCCGTTTTGCCAGGCGGTGTAAATTACCCGAATCGACCTCGAGATCCCTGGCGGTGGCGGCCCAGTTATTATCGTGCTGGCTCAGGGTTTGGCGTATGTAGTCGGCCTGAAAGGCTTCGGTCGCCTGCTTGAGGCTGCCGCTAAATTGCGGCGCCAGGGTTTTGCCGCTGCTCTGGACGGCGCGTGGTGCCTGGTTGGCGAACTCGAAATGCTCGGGGTTGATGACGCCGTTACTGCCGGACGACTGGGCCCTCGCCAGAATGGCCGCTCGGTAGATGCTGTGCTCCAGTTCCCTGACGTTGCCGGGCCATTGGTAGCACTCCAGCATGGCAAGACTGGTCGGGCTGAGCCTAAGGGTCTGTAGCCCAAGTTGCTGGCGGCAGCGCTCGACGAAGAAGCCGCTCAGGAGGGTAATGTCCTGCTCACGCTCTCTCAGTGGCGGCGCGATCAGCGGGAAGACGCTGAGCCTGTGATAGAGGTCGGCGCGAAAACGTCCCGCCAGCACCTCGTTCTTCAAATTCTTGTTGGTGGCGGCGATGATCCTCACGTCCACCTTGAGGCTGCGATCGTCGCCGACTCTTTGCAGATCGCCATATTGCAGTACCCTCAGCAGTTTAGCCTGTAGGGTCAGCGGCAGCTCGCCTATCTCATCGAGAAACAGCGAGCCCTTATCGGCCATCTCGAACTTACCGCTGCGGTTGCTGACGGCGCCGGTAAAGGCCCCTTTGACATGACCGAACAGCTCGCTCTCGGCCACAGATTCGGGCAGGGCGGCGCAGTTGAGGTAGACCAGCGGCTGGCTGGCGCGCATTGAGCCCTGGTGGATCTCATGGGCGATCAACTCCTTACCTGTGCCCGTCTCGCCCATGATGAGTACGTTGAGATCCGTCGGCGCCACCACGGCGATCTCCTGCTTGAGATTGTTCATCACCTGTGACTGGCCGATGATCTCCTTGGTGCCTTCCTTACTCTGGCTGGTGCTTTCGCCCTTGTCCCATTGGGCCTGCAGCGCCTGCTTCTCCAGCTTATCGATCAGCAGGGCGTTGTTGAGCGACGCCGAGGCGATGGCGCTGATCCCCCGCAGCTGCTCGTTGGTGAAAGACTTAAACTGATCCGGATCGAAGCCGTCTATGGTGACGGCGCCTATCAGGCTGCCATCGGCCAGCAGTGGTAGGCCGATACAGGCGTGTACCGTGAGGTTGTCCCCCTGATTGGGGATCAGGCCGTCGTAAGGATCGGGCAGATCGCTGTCGGCGGGAAAGCGCACCACATCACCGGCGCGGGCGATGGCCTCTAGCCTTGGGTGTTCGTGGAGCACGAAGCGGCGGCCAAGCACATCTGGGCTCAGGCCATTGATGGCCAATGGGGTAAACTGCTGACCCTTAAACTCCAGCAGCGCGGCGGCGTCGCACTGCATGCTTTCCCTGATGGTGTCGAGCAGGCGTGAGAACCTGTCATGATTGGACAATCCCGAGGTGATATCTAACGCCATCCGCGTTAATTGGGTTTGACTTAATGCCATGGGGTCTCCGAAATATCGCGCCAGTGCCAAGGGACATCCTTCTTCATTGGCAGGCAGGGGCTGTACTAGGAATTAGTATATGTCAATTTAACAGTAAAGTTTATTGTCATTTTTACACTTGCTTTGAGGGTAAAAAGGGGTCGATATGACCCCTTTGTCGAGTGATGTCAGGTGTTATGCGTTGGCCGACAGTGGCGCATCGGCAATGGCTTGAGTGCCTTTGGCGCCAATGGCTTTTCTGATGATGTCGAACAGGAAGGCGCCGAGGAACAGGCCGCCTGCACCGAAGATGACGTCACCAGGGACACGCATCCATACCAGAGTTTCAACCAGTGGGCTGTGGATCACCTCTGGTGAGCGGGCGAACCAGTAGCCATTTTCGATGACGGCGAAGAACTGGGTCAGGCCCACAGGCAGCAGTGACATGAAGACCATGGCCGCCAGACCGATATTCAGGCTCCAGAAGGCACCCTTAAGCAGCTTGTCGCTCCACTGGATCTGACCTGTGAGGCCGCGCAGACAGAAGAGCATCAGGCCTACACCCAGCATGCCGTACACACCCATGAAGGCGGCGTGGCCGTGGGTCGCAGTGGTGTTCAGACCCTGGATGAAGTAGAGCGAGATAGGTGGGTTGATCAGGAAGCCCAGCACGCCCGCACCCACTAAGTTCCAGAAGGCTGTTGCGACGAAGAACATGATGGCCCACTTGTAGCGAATCATCCAAGGGCTGGCATTACGCATACGGTAGCTCTCGATGGCTTCGAAGCCGATGAGGGCTAGCGGAACCACTTCCAGTGCCGAGAAGATGGCGCCCCAGGCGATCACACCCGTTGGTGTACCTGTGAAGTAGAGGTGGTGCAGGGTACCGATAAGACCACCGGTGAGGAAGATAACCGTGGCGAATAGTACGGCGCCGTTGGCACTGCGGGCACGGATGAGTCCCAGACGAACCAGCATCAGGGCGATCACCGAGGTCGCAAAGGTCTCGAAGAAGCCTTCAACCCATAGGTGAACGACCCACCAGCGCCAGTATTCGGCGATGGCCAGGTTGGTGTGCTTGCCCATGAAGAGACCGGCACCGTAGAAGAGGCCGATGGCGACACAAGAGGCGTACAGTACCCAGATCACAGGGCGCATCTCGCCTTGAATCTTAAGGGCTGGGCGCATGGCGGCGGTGACCAGGGTTAGCCAGATCAACAGGCCTGCCAGTAGCAGTACCTGCCAGACACGGCCGAGGTCGATATATTCATAGCCTTGGTGGCCGAAGAGGAAGTTGGTATCCAGGTCGAAGTACTGCTGTACGCCGATCCATTCACCGGCCATAGAGCCCAGTACCACAACAACCAAGGCTACCCAGAGGACGTTGACGCCCAGACGTTGGAACTTAGGCTCATATCCAGATAGCGCAGGTGCGATGTAGAGGCCTGTGCCGAGCCAGGCGGTGGCGATCCAGAATACCGCTAGCTGGGTATGCCAGGTACGGGTGACCGAGTAGGGCAGTATCTCTGCCAGTGGGATGCCGTAGAAGTTTTGCCCTTCTACCGCGTAGTGCGCCGTCACGCCCCCTAAGAGGATCTGCAGCAGGAAGAGGCCGACCGCGGTGACGAAATACTTACCCACGGCCTTCTGTGAGGCGGTAGGCTTCTTGAGGAACAGAGGATCTTGCTCGGCTGGCTTAGGCAGCTCTTCATGTTTGCCTGAGGCGTGGTGCCATACCAGGGCGCCAATACCGGCGATAAGGGTGACGATACTCAGGATAGACCAGACGATGTTGTCTGAGGTTGGGGTGTTACCCAGCTGAGGATCGAAAGGCCAGTTGTTGGTGTAGGTATACTCTTGTCCTTCACGCTCTGTGATGGCGGCCCAGGCGCCCCAGAAGAGGAAGGCGTTGAGCTGTTGGCGACGCTCAAGGTCAGGCACTGTGCCTTCCTTCATCGCATACTGTTCGCGCAGAGTTGAGAGCTTAGGATCGTCGCCGAACAGAGACAGGTAGTGGTCTGATACCTGGCCGATGGCCTGAATGCGGGTATCAGACAGGCTGATGCGAATCTCGCCATTGGCCGAGGTAGTCAGGGTGTTGCGACGTAGGTCGTCACGCAGCGACTGCTCAAGACCGGCCTGTTTAATCGAGTCCAGCTCGTTGAAGCTTCTGCCAAACTGCGCCTTGGCGGTGATATCTAACCAGGCCTGCGCCTCACGGTGTAGCCAGTCGGCGGTCCAGTCTGGGGCGACGTAGGAGCCGTGACCCCAGATAGAGCCTAGCTGGTGTCCGCCCATAGAGCGCCAAACCAGTTGGCCGCGCTCTATATCGTTTTGAGTGAACAGGGGTTGACCCTGCACATCGGTAAAGGCGGTGGGGATAGGGGGTTTTTCGCGATAGATCTGACTGCCTATGCTCAGCAGTACAGAGAAGGAAGCGATAAGTACTATCAAGAGTGCTATCGCCGTTAGCCGTTGTTTATTCATAGAGCCTCTCAGCGCAATATATTGTAGGTGTGGAGTATCCTGCTATAGCAGCTAACGTGCCATACTTGTAAGTTGTTGATTATTTCAAAATAAACATATATTGGTGTCTTATTAAATTGTCATAATGACAATTATGGCAAAGTGTAAAAATGACACAGAATGTCAAAAAGACAGTGTGTATTTTGTCTGTGTCGATTTGATACTTGTTGGGTTATGGGGAGATGTGCGGCAAATAAAAAAGCCAGCCTAAATGGCTGGCTTTTACCGAGCGACTAACGCTTTGGCAGTCGGGCTAGCGATAGAGCGACGGGTCATCCTTATTGGGACGGGTCTTGAAGCGTCTATGCAGCCACATGTATTGGGCTGGGCTGCGTTCGATGATCTCTTCTATGATGCGGTTACCCCGCTTGGCATCTTCCAGCTCGTTTTCGCCGGGGAAGTCTTTTAGCGGCGCTTGTATCTCTATGGTGTAACCCTTGTCATCTTCATTGCGCACCACAATGAAAGGCAGCACCTTGGCCTTGCCCAATTTGGCTAGGGTGGTGGCGCCCGTGATAGTCGCGGCCTCAGGCACGGCGAAGAAGGGGATAAAGACGGCGCTTGAACGGCCGAAATCTTGATCCGCCGTATACCAGATCACATCTGGATTGCGCAGGCTGCGCACCATCTGTCTGAGATCCCGCTTGGGCACCAATCCCTTGTTGGAGCGCAGACGTCCCTTAACCTGAAGGTATTCCATCAGCGGATTGTTGTGGGGGCGGTAGACGCCTATGCCCGGCTGAAACTGGCCGAAGATGCGAGCGCCCATCTCCAGAGGTAGACAGTGTACGGCGAAGAGGATCACGCCCTGTCCGGCAGCCAGGGTCTGCTCAACATGCTCGCGGCCTTTAATGGTCATGTGGCTCTGAATGCGCTCGTCACTCCACCACCAGGCGTTGGCGATGTCGAAGATCGCCTTGCCCGTCTCTTCGAAGTTGCGGGTCAAGAGTTGCTGCTGGTCTGCCTGGCTCATCTCGGGGAAACAGAGTGCTATGTTGCGCTTGGCGGTATTGACGCGACTGCCGGCTATCGCCATGGCCAGGCGGCCTATGCTTTGTCCCAATTTCATCTGAGCCCGCAGGGGCAGAAGTTGGGTCAGACGCATAAAGCCGACACCTAACCAGATGAGCCAATACTTGGGATGGAAAAATTGAGCGGAGAATTGAGCGTTTTCGACCACGGTTGACCCTATGGGGTTTACAAAAATTACTGCTTATTCTAACTCAATTTGTTGGGAAAATTAGGTATAATCAGGGATTAATTTTCGCAAAAAGATAAGTGCCATATGAAGATTTCTCTGCCAGCTTTCGAAAAAGCAAACGTTCTGGTCGTCGGTGATGTGATGTTAGACAGATACTGGAGCGGTCCTACGGGGCGCATTTCGCCCGAGGCGCCTGTGCCCGTGGTACGAGTGAATCAAATCGAAGACAGACCCGGCGGGGCAGCCAACGTGGCCTTGAATATCGCCACTCTTGGCGGTCAGGTGAGCCTGGCAGGTATCGTCGGTGAGGATGAAACCGCCGCGGCCCTGACCCAGGGCATAGAGGCGCTTGGCGTCGTACCTAAGTGGCACACAGTTGCCGAGCTTCCCACCATCACTAAGCTCCGGGTGATGTCGCGCAATCAGCAGCTGATTCGCCTCGATTTCGAGGAGGCCTATCCGGCCGAGCAGAGCCTGGCACTGCTGGCGAGCGCCGAGAAAGAGCTGGATAAGGTAGCCGTGGTTGTGCTGTCCGATTACGCCAAGGGCGCAATCGATAAGCCCGAGGCTTTCATCGCCAAGGCCAAGGCCAAAGGGGTCAAGGTGCTAGTGGATCCTAAGGGTAGCGACTTCTCCCGTTATCGCGGCGCGACCTTGCTGACGCCTAACATGAGCGAGTTCGAACAGGTGGTCGGTAAGGTTGCCGACGAGGCGGATCTGGTGGCTAAAGCCAAGGAGCTCCTCAAAGAGTTCAACTTCGAGGCCCTGTTGGTGACGCGCTCCGAGAAGGGGATGACGCTGATCACCGCCGATGCCCCCGAGCTGCATATTCCGACCGTTGCCCACGAGGTCTATGACGTGACCGGCGCCGGTGACACTGTGATCTCGGCCCTGGCCACCTCGCTAGCGGTAGGTTGTGAGCTGCCTGTGGCCTGCGCCCTGGCCAACACGGCCGCGGGCATAGTCGTCGGCAAGCTGGGCACCTCTACCGTGAGTCGTATCGAGCTGATTGCGGCGCTTAATCTGAGTCATGGCGAGAGCGGCTACGGGGTGGTCAGCGAAGATCAACTGGCCTACGCCCTGGAGCAGGCCAAGCTGAAGGGCGAGCGCGTGGTGATGACCAACGGCTGTTTCGACATTCTCCATGCCGGTCATGTGAGTTACCTGCAGCAGGCGAGGGCGCTGGGTGACAGGCTTATCGTGGCGGTTAACGATGACGACTCGGTGAAGCGTCTCAAGGGCGATGGCCGTCCGGTTAACAAGCTGGATCGCCGTATGGCCGTACTGGCGGGGCTGGCCTCGGTCGACTGGGTGGTGCCATTTAGCGAAGACACGCCGCAGCGCATCATCTCCAGACTGCTACCCAATAAGCTGGTGAAGGGCGGCGACTATAGTGTCGAGGATATCGCCGGTGGCAAAGAGGTGATCGCGGCTGGTGGCAGCGTCGAGGTGCTGGGCTTCGAAGATGGCGTCTCTACCACGGCCATCATAGAAAACATCATGGCCAAGCAGTGATCCCAGAGACGTTATTGATCGCCAGCGCCTGGTTCTGGGCGCCTATGCCTCAAGGTCAGGCCCTGGTGTGTCAAACGTCTCACATTCAAGAGTGCCTCGGGCAGTTACCGAGTAATGCCAGGGCACAATTACCCCTCAATCCTCAGACGCTTTTGAGCCAGATGGCTCGGCGCGGCGCCATGGTCAGGCCGCTGACCGATGCCGATATTACCGGTCTTGTGTTGCTGCATGATGAGCGAATCCCCAAGGCATATTCGGCGCTGTGGAATGGTCAGGTCTATGCCCTGCCGATAGAACAGGCCTATCAGATGACGTTGGCCCATGAGCTGGGGCACCTGGCGGTGAGCCGCTCGAACTCCATCTACCTAAAAGCCGACAAGCTAACCCCCTATCAACACGAGTGGTTGGCGGACTTCTATCTGCTCTGGTTCCTGGCCAGAGAAGGGCAGGCCGAGACACTGGCCTGGCAGCAGTATCACAGGCGTAACCTGGAGGTGTTTGAGAGCGTGACGGCCATCTCTCACTGGTCGACCCCTATGCTCGCACAGCTTCTGGACAGGTACAGCTGGCAGGCGCTTGGGGCATTTGAAAATTTCGATTCGCTTATCGACGCCATCTATCCAGAGCTGATCCAGTATGATCAGGAGACGCTCGATGAGTTTGCCAGCCTGCTGCACTGGCTGTTCGGCGCCGCGAATCAGGCTAAGTTACCCCAGTATATGTTTTGGCGGAGAGCTGAGATGGGGGCGTTTATCCGCCCGACCCTGAGGCAGCTGATGGGTGAGCAGGCCGCCGAGAACTGGATGACGGAGCAGGCGATGCAGGGGGAGTAGTCGCGTGGTTTTAGCAATCGTTTGTGAGTCAGATAGAAAATAAAAAGGAGCCAGAGGCTCCTTTTTTTGCTTATTGCTTTCGAGGTGGACGGCGTTCGCGCAGGACGACATCTGGATGAAAGTCGATATCACCTTCGTCGTCAATGGTAGCGAGTTGATCTTCCTGTTTGGCGATAGCGGTACTCGTCGTTGGGGTTTGCCTCACAAAGAGCAGCTGATAACCAAGTTTCGCTAAGGTGTAGAAGGCGAATCGCTGCGCCGTCGTCAACCTGTCCCAATGTTCGTTAGCGTGAGCCTGAGAAACGCGCCTATCCTCGAAAGATAGCAGTCCATTATTTAGCACTTGAGTTTGCATTTTCAAAGCCTCTTTAGGAAACGCTAACATTGTTACATGATGATTATATAATCAGATGTTAATCCAATATGCAAGCGATTCACCCGGCCAAAGCGCGGCCTCTCAGGCTAAGTATAGCCGAAATGTTTAGATAACTTTCCACCAAAAAGCAAGGCGGTGGCGGGTAAAAAATAAACTGCAAACTAATCAATAAGATTTATCTAATTTTATTTTCAACAGGCAATAAAAAAGGCCGTTAAACGGCCTTTTTTCGATTTTGTGCGCTTAGTCCGCTTCTTTGAGGGACTGGGTCAGATCGACAATCGCCTTCTTACCGTCGCCAAACAACATCAGGGCGTTGTCCTTGGCAAACAGCGGATTAGGCAGGCCGGCGAAGCCCGGGCTGAGTGAGCGCTTGACGACCACCACGGTACGGGCCTTGTCGACGTTGAGAATCGGCATGCCGTAGATAGGGCTGCCCTTGTCTTCACGCGCCATAGGGTTGGTCACGTCGTTGGCACCGATGACGATGGCCACATCTGTCTGTTCAAACTGGGGATTGATCTCATCCATCTCGATCAGCTGCTCATAGGGCACCTCTGCTTCGGCCAGCAACACGTTCATGTGGCCAGGCATACGACCGGCAACCGGGTGGATGGCGTACAGCACCTGGGCGCCGCGCGCCTCCAGTACCGAGGCCAATTCGCGCACCGCGTGTTGCGCCTGAGCCATCGCCAGACCATAACCAGGGACGATCACCACGCGCTCTGCGGTTTCCAGTAACATGGCCACCTCTTCCGGCGAGGAGGAGGTCACCTTACCGGCATAGACTTCGTCGGCATCTACCGTCTCGCCACCTTCGGCCATGACGCCGAAGAGCACGTTAAACAGTGAGCGGTTCATCGCCTTACACATGATCTGGGTCAGGATGATGCCCGAGGCGCCAACCAGAGAACCCGAGACGATCAGTACTGTGTTGCCCGTGATAAAACCTGTGGTCGCGGCCGCGATCCCCGAGTAGGAGTTCAGCAGGGCGATAACCACTGGCATGTCGGCGCCGCCGATAGGCACCACCAGGAAGAGACCCAGTAATAGCGATACGGCCACCAGGGCGTAGATGAAGGTCGGATTGCTTGGTGTGGTGACCACGGCGACGGTCAGCACCAAGGCGGCGATCAACAGGCTGGCGTTAATAAATTTGTTGCCCGGCACCCGGATTGGATTGCCCGAGATCAGCTCCTGCAGCTTAGCAAACGCCACGAAGGAGCCAGACAGGGTAACAGAGCCGATGAGCACGGTCAGACCGATTGAGATCAGCGCCACCACATGAGTCGCCGAATCGGGATCTAGGAAGCTCGCCAGGGCGATAAACAGCGAGGCGCCGCCACCGAAACCGTTAAGCAGGGCCACCATCTGCGGCATGGCGGTCACCTGGATCTTGGTGGCCATTACGGCGCCTATGGCACCCCCCAGCAAGATACCTGCGATGATCCACTCATAGCTTAAGATGCTCTTATCCAGCAGAGTCACCACCACGGCGATAAACATACCCAGGGCCGACAACTGGTTACCACGCACCGCTGTGCGCGGCTTGGTCAGCCCCTTGATCCCTAAAATAAACAGACTCGCAGCCACAAGGTAGGCGAGATAGATAATCGTCATACTCATGTTGGCTTATTTCCTCTTAAACATGGCAAGCATACGGTTGGTGACCATGTAGCCACCCACAACGTTGATGGTGGCCAGTACCACGGCGATAAAGCCCAGCACATTGACCCAGAGTCCCGCGCCTGAACCGGCGGCGAGCAGGGCGCCGACCAGGGAGATCCCCGAGATGGCGTTTGAGCCCGACATCAGCGGCGTGTGCAGGGTCGGCGGCACCTTAGTGATCAGCTCAACCCCAAGGAATACTGCCACCACGAACAGGGTCAGTAGTAATAAAATTTCCATTATTGAGCCTCCTCTGTTGCCGCAAGTGGCGGCAGTGATAACAGATCACGTAATCTGGCGTTAGCCACCTCACCCTGATGGGCCACGACTGTGTCGCGGACAATCTCGTCGTCGAAATCCAGGTTTAACTGGCCTTCATTGTCGACGATCAGTTTGAGCAGGTTCTCTATGTTGGTGCCATACATCTGGCTGGCGTGGGTCGCGGCGCTGCCCGGCACATTTGAGGGCCCGAGTATGGTAACGCCGTTGTGGACAACGGTCTGGTCCAGCTCCGTCAGCTCGCAGTTACCGCCGGTTTCGGCGGCAAGGTCGACGATAACTGTGCCAGGTTTCATGGCATCCACCATCTCCTTGGTGATCAGCACGGGCGCCTTGCGGCCTGGGATGGCGGCCGTGGTGATGACGATATCCTGCTGGGCCAGCACATTGGCCATCGCCTGCTGCTGACGCTTGAGAAAATCATCGCTCTGCTCGGCGGCGTAGCCACCCTTGGTTTCAGTGTTCTCGGTTTCCAGATCCAGCTCAACCGGTTTGGCACCTACAGAGAGGATCTGCTCCCGGGCGGCCGGGCGAATATCATAGGCTTCTACCACGGCGCCCAGGCGCTTGGCAGTGGCACAGGCCTGTAGGCCGGCGACGCCGACGCCCATGATGAAGGCGCGGGCGGGTTTGAGCGTACCGGCGGCTGTCATCATCATAGGGAACATGCGCGGCGCCTCATGGGCGGCCAGCAGCACGGCCTTGTAACCGGCGATGGTGGCCATGGAGGAGAGGATATCCATGCTCTGGGCGCGGGTGATCCGCGGTACCAGCTCAAGTGCCAACGCGCTGGTACCTGTTTGGGCCAGGGCGGCGGCATTTTCCGGTTGCGCCAGGGGATCCATCATGCCGATAAACAGCTGCTGGGGCTTCGCCTTGGCCTTGATCTCCTCGAACTGCTCACCCTTGAGGTTGACCAGGGTGATGATATCGGCGCCGAGTACCTCGTCTCTGTTGGCAATAACGGCTCCTGCTTCCTGATAGGCTTGATCGCTAAAGCCCGCAGCGAGACCCGCTCCGCTCTCCACGAGAATTTGGAGGTTTTTTTTGATTAACCGAGTCACATTGGCCGGGATCAACGCAACGCGTTTTTCGTCGGCATGGCTCTCTTTAGGTAGACCTAGTTTCACTGAGAAACCTCTTAGTTGGGGACAGACGTCGTTTGAATTGTTGGCTCGCTATTGTGGCGAGTCTGGACTTAGACACAAGCGCGAATTTTTCATAATCAGCGCTGGTGCACTGGTCGGAGCAAAAAGTTTGCGCCAGTCCACAAAATTTCATTTCAAATTCTGTGGTTAAGGGCACAGCTTAAGCAAATATCGCTCACCACTCTCACTTTTGTAGCTCAAATTATGACCTTTGCATATTCCAAAAATGAATTAAAAATTAGATTTTATTCTTTTTTGCTTTTCTCTTAAGCCACTAAGCTAGGCTAATTACACTGTTATAGGGCCGTCTTCCATGCTGTTAAAAGAGCTTTCATCACTGGCTTCTCCTCTGTCTGCGACGCAGGTGGATAAGCTTAAGCAACTCACCTCTGAACTCAACGCCGTGCAACTTGCCTGGGTAGGCGGTTACCTGTCGGCCACGGCCGAACTGAGCGGCGTGGCCGGCGAGGTGCAGCAAGCGCCCCAGCAGACCATCACCATTCTCTACGGCAGCCAGACAGGTAACGGCCGCGGTATCGCCACCGAGCTGGCAGAGAAGGCGCAGGCCCAGGGCTATAGCGTCAATCTGGTCTCCATGGCCGACTACAAGACGCGCCAGCTCAAGCAGGAGACACTGCTGCTTGCCGTGGTGAGCACCCATGGTGAAGGCGAGGCGCCGGACGACGCCATCGAGCTGCACAAGTTCCTGGCCTCTAAGCGCGCCCCTCAGCTAGACACCCTCAACTATGCCGTATTGGCGCTGGGAGACTCCAGCTATGAGTTCTTCTGCCAGACAGGTAAAGATTTTGATGCGCGCCTGAGCGCACTGGGCGCCAAGGCGATCGTGCCGCTCACCGAGTGTGATGTGGACTACGAGAGCGCGGCCAGTCAGTGGCAAGAAGCCGTGTTGGGCGCGGTCAAGCCATTGGTGGGCACCGGCGCCAGCGTGGTCTCCATCGGTAGCGCAAGCAGCACAGTCAGCAGCTCAGCCTTCAGCAAGCAGAAGCCCTACAGCGCCGAGCTACTGGTGAGTCAGAAGCTCACCGGCCGCGATTCGGACCGCGACGTGCGCCATGTGGAGATAGACCTTGGCGAGTCGGGCCTGAGCTATCAGGTGGGCGATGCCCTGGGCGTCTGGTTCAGTAACAGCGACGCCCTGGTGGATGAGATCATCCAAGGCCTGTCTCTGGATGGTGAGGCCGAGGTGACTCTGGGTGACGCGACCTTGACTCTAGCCCAAGCCCTCAAAGAGAAGCGCGAGCTGACCCAGCTCTATCCTGGCCTGGTGCAAAACTGGGCGCAACTGAGCGGCAACGAAGAGTTGCAGGCGATCAGCGAAGACAGAGAGCAGACCCGCCAGTTTATCCTCAAGCATCAGCTTGCCGACCTGGTGGCCAAGTATCCTGTGGATATCGGTGCCTTCCAGCTGGTCGAGCTGCTGCGTCCAATTACCCCAAGACTCTACTCTATCGCCTCGAGCCAGTCTGAGGTGGAGAGCGAGGTACATCTGACCGTGGCCCTGGTGGCTGATGAGCGCGACTCGGGCACCCGCTTTGGCGGCGCGTCCCACTTCCTGGCAAGCGCCGAGGAAGGCGCCGAGGTCAAGGTTTATGTGGAGCCGAACAACCACTTCCGTCTGCCAGAAAACCCAGACACGCCTGTGGTCATGATTGGCCCTGGTACAGGTGTGGCGCCGTTTCGTGCCTTCATGCAGGAGCGTGCGGCCCAAGGCGCCCAAGGTGACAGCTGGCTCTTCTTCGGTAATCCGCACTTCGAGCAGGATTTCCTCTATCAGACAGAGTGGCAGCAGTATCTCAAAGATGGTGTGTTGACCCGTTTAGATTCCGCCTTCTCGCGGGATCAGGCCCATAAGATCTATGTGCAGCATCGCATACTGGAGCAGGGCGAGACCTTGTGGCAGTGGATCGAGCGCGGCGCGCATCTCTATATCTGCGGCGACGCTGAGCGCATGGCCAAAGATGTGCATCAGGCGCTGATCGAGGTGATCAAGCAGCATGGCGGCAAGAGTGAAGAGCAGGCCGAGGCCCTGCTCGAGAGCCTGCGCAGCGACAAGCGTTACCAGAAAGACGTTTATTAATTGAGACAGGCGCCAGTCGCCGACAGATTAACTTGCATGGGCAGAGCCGGTGCAAAAGAGACAATAGGGCAGCAGCCATGAGCGACCAGAAATTATCAGTAAACGAGTACCTAAAGACCGACAGCAACTACCTGCGCGGCACTATCGAAGAGGGGTTAGACACCTCGCTGACAGGTGCCTTCAACGACGCGGATCAGCAGCTGATCAAGTTCCACGGTTTCTACCAGCAGGACGATCGCGATCTGCGTAACGAGCGTAAGGAGCAGAAGCTAGAGCCTCTCTACAGCTTCATGCTGCGCGCCCGTGTGGCTGGTGGTGTCTGTACGCCTAAGCAGTGGCTGGGGGTAGATAAGATAGCTTCGACCCTGACCAGCTCCAACAGCATTCGTCTGACGACCCGCCAGACCTTTCAGTACCACGGTATCCCTAAGCGTAACCTCAAGACGCTGATCCAGGATCTGGACAGAGAGGCGCTCGACTCTATCGCCGCCTGTGGCGACGTGAACCGTAACGTCATGTGTAACCCTAACCCGGTAGAGTCCAAGCTGCATCAGCAGGCCTACTACTGGGCCAAGAAGCTGTCGGACAACTACCTGCCACGCACCAAGGCTTACGCCGAGATCTGGTTGGGCGATGACAAGGTGGCGGTGAGCGAGAGCGAAGAGGTGGAGCCTGTCTATGGCAAGACCTATCTGCCACGTAAATTTAAGATGGCCGTGGCCGTGCCGCCGGATAACGATGTGGATGTCTACACCAATGACCTTGGCTTCATCGCCGTGGCCGAAGAGGGTGAGCTGGTGGGCTTTAACATGGTGGCCGGTGGCGGCATGGGCTCGACCCATGGCGAGGTCGCGACCTTCCCGCGTTTGGGGGATGACTTTGGTTTCATCAAGGCCGAAGACTGCCTGAAATTTGCCGAGGCCGTGCTCAAGGTACAGCGCGATTGGGGTAACCGCTCAGATCGTAAGCAGTCGCGCCTCAAGTACACCATAGTCAAGTATGGTTTTGAGGCCTTTAAGGCAGAAGTGGAGCAGCGCGCCGGGGTAAAATTTGAGCCTAAGCGTGAGGTGGTGATCGGCGATCGCGGCGATCGTTACGGCTGGATCAAGGGCGTGGATAACCACTGGCACCTGACCCTGTTTATCGAGGGGGGCCGTATCAAAGATCTGCCGGGACAACCGCTGCAGACCGGCCTGCGTGAAATCGCTCTGGTACACAAGGGTGATTTTCGCATGACAGCCAACCAGAACATCATCATCGCCGGTGTGGCCGAAGAGGATAAGGCGCAGATCGAGGCTCTTGCCCGCAGTCATGGCCTGATGGGTAAGCTGATCAGCCCGACCCGTGGCCACTCTATCGCCTGTGTGGCGCTGCCAACCTGTGCCCTGGCGATGGCCGAGGCCGAGCGTTACTTCCCAGATTTCATGACCAAGGTGGAGGCACTGCAGGAGAAACATGGCTTCCTGGAGCAGCCGATAGTGATCCGCATGACGGGCTGCCCTAACGGCTGTGCCCGTCCATTCGCCGCCGAGATTGGCCTGGTGGGTAAGGCGCCTGGACGCTACAACCTCTATCTGGGGGCGAGTTTCGAGGGTACGCGCCTCAATAAACTCTATCGTGAGAATATTCAGGAAGCCGAGATTCTGGCGGCCTTGGACGAACTGTTTGCCCGCTACGTCAAAGAGCGTGAAGCTGGCGAAACCTTTGGTAACTTCACCGTGCGTGTCGGCGTGGTGAAGGCGGTTATCGATGCCGCTAAGGATTTCCATGGATAATTCAGTGATCTCTGCCCAGGCGCTGCAAGCATTGCTTAGCGCGCCCAAGGCGGAGCAAGACGCAGAGCTGGCTCGAGTCAACGCCTTCCTGGCGGGACTGACGCCCGCCGAGCGGGTGATCTGGGGCCTGGCTTACCTGCCGGGCACCCATGCGCTGTCATCGAGCTTCGGTATTCAGGGCGCCGTAATGCTGCATCTGGTCACCCAGGTACAGCAGGATATCCCGGTGATCCTCACGGACACTGGCTATCTGTTTCCCGAGACCTATCAGTTTATCGATGAGCTGACCGAGCGACTCAAGCTCAACCTTAAGGTGTATCGCGCGCCCATGACCAGCGCCTGGCAGGAGGCTCGTTTCGGTCGCCTGTGGGAACAAGGGCTGGATGGCCTGGAGCAATACAACCGCCTCAACAAGGTGACTCCTATGCAGACGGCACTTAAGGAGCTGGAAGTAGGCACCTGGTTTGCTGGCCTGCGCCGGAGCCAGTCCAGCACTCGCGAGGACCTGCCGATTCTGGCGATCCACGGTGATCGCTACAAGTTGCTGCCAATCTTAGAGTGGAGCAACAAGGATGTGCATGAGTATCTCACCAAGCATGACTTGCCATACCACCCGCTTTGGGAGCAGGGCTATGTGTCGGTGGGCGATACCCATTCGAGTCGCCCGCTGGAGCTGGGGATGACCGAAGAGGAGACCCGCTTCAACGGCCTCAAGCGTGAGTGCGGTCTGCACTATGAGATCTAACGCTGCGGAGTAAATCTCACTGCACTAGCAGTATGATTAATTAGTACTTTTTTCTGATTTGTGCACTTTTTTTACACAGGGTTATGCACAGAACAGAAATTTGAACTATAGTGGTAAGTTCCCGTAGATGGTTTTGGATTGTTGTCTGTATCGGATCCCACTTGGATCCAGTCGCTTTCTCTTCCTCTTTGATGCGACAGGCAGAGCCGCCGACAAGATCGAAACCCAACTCGCTTGGCGAGAGCTAGATGTTTGATTGGTCTGCTGGCGCATGCTAATTAATAGCCATAGGCCCTGGATAGTCCGCTGCGGCTATCCAGGGATATCCCCGCTAATCTTATTTCCCTTTTTATTCATCTATATAGTAATATCGACCCCATTCTTTTCTTATACCAATCAAAGTAAGTCATTGATCGGTATTACGTGCTTGCCAGCTTGGGATAGGCCCGACTGCTGCGCGAATTAACAGGGAGTTTAGTGAATGAAGAAGGCATTAGTGGCGGCGGCGATCCTTGCCATAGGCGCGGGGGGCTACTGGGCGATGCAACAGGCGCCTAAGTCGGTGGATAATCAGGTATTGGCCTATGTACCTGCCGATACCCCCCTGTTTTCCGCACAGTTTGAGCCTTTTCCCATAAAGGACTATATCGACGCGCTCCCAGAGGCGCAGAAGCAATATCCCGTAGAGATGAAGACCCTGCTGTCTGAGGACGAGGATCCCAGAGCCCAGTTTATCTTCAGGGTGTTGGAGCGTTACTTCGACGCCTCGAAAGATGGCCAGCAGCTGATCGATACCTTCGGCCTGCCCGAGAAAATCACCAGTTATTTCTATACCTTAGGCGTCTTGCCCGTGATCAAGCTGGATATCGCCAATCCAGATCATCTCTGGGCGGTGCTGGATAAGGCCGAGGCCGAAAGCGGCCTGACCCACACGGCGAAGCAGCTTGGCGAGGTCAAGTACCGTGCCTATCGTCTTACCGACGAGGGCGAGAACGAACGCGTTGATCTGGTGTTTGCCATCGACAAGGGCATGCTGACCCTGACGCTGGAAACCAGCTTCCTCGAGCCTGAACTGCTTGAAACCGCACTGGGGCTAAAGCCGGTTCAAGACTCGCTGGCCAAGGCTGGTACGGTCGATGAGATCATCAAGAAACACGGCTTTAAAAAGGACAGCGTCAGCTATATCAATCATCAGGAGTTAGTGAAGGCGATCACCACCCTGGATGCTAATCAGATGGCGCGTCAGCTGACCAAGATCTTTAAGTTGATTCATGATGATCCCTTCGTTGAGCTGCGCTCTCAAACCTGTCAAAGCGAGCTGGCCGGCATCGCCGCAAACTGGCCACGCACAGTGATCGGTTATACGGATTTCGAGGTGAAGAACAAGCGGGCCAAGATAGGCTTTAGCACTGTTATCGAGAGCAATAACCAGGTGATCCTCGGCGCCCTGAGTCAGATGCGCGGCTTTATTCCGGCCCATACCAAGCGCATAGACGCTGGGGTGTTCTCCATGGCCCTTGGCCTGGATGTGAATCAGTTTGTGCCTAGCATCTCTAAGATCTGGGATGATCTGCTTACCCCAAGCTATCATTGTGAGCCGCTGGCGCAGCTACAGGGTGAGATGGAAGGGCAGAGCCCGGCCATGCTCGGCATGTTTACCGGTATGGCCAACGGCGTGAAAGGGGTCTCCTTCTCGCTGCTGGATTACGCCCTAGAGCAAGACACCCAAGAGATCTCCCTTAAGGATCTCGATGCCATCGTTACCCTGACGGCGGACGACCCGGCGACCCTGTTTAACATGGTGAAGCCGTTTGCCCCCGAGCTGGCCAATGTCAATCTGCCTAGCGACGGTAGCACGGTCGACCTTGGCGCAGCGCTGCAACTGCCGCCATCCCTCGGGGTGCGGGCGCAGATGGCGCTTAAGGGTCAACACCTGACCATCTACACGGGCGAAAAGAGCCAGGCGATCGCCGATAAGCTTGCCGATGAGAAGCCAACGGCGAATGGCCTGTTTTCTATGACGGCCGATTACGCCAAGCTGTTCACCCCTGCCATGAACCTGATGGCCATGAGCGGCGAGCCTATTCCTGAGGAGCTGGAGGCGCTGAAAGATTATCGTACTCAGCTGAAGGTGGGGATGGATATCACTGCCAAGGGGATCGTCATCGACAGCCTGGTGGAGACCCGCAACGACTAAGCGTCATTCATCGTTGCAAATAAGTCATTGCACATAAGTCATAGCAAATAAAAAGCCCCGGGGCCTGAGCGCACGGGGCTTTTTTTATTGCTAATTTTAACTTACTCGGCCTTGGCGATGCCTAAGGCAGCCAGGTTGGCGGCGATATCTTCGGCGGCCGTCTTAGGATGAATATCTTCATCGATTTTCAATATGGTGCCGTCCTCGCCTATGTAGAAGGTGACCCGGCTGGCGACGCGCACCAGGTTGAGCACGTCATAGGCCTTGGCGGTCTCCTTGGTGGGGTCGCTGAGCATAGGGAAATCGGCCTTCTGCTCCTTGGCAAACTTCTGGTTGTCTTCGAGATCATCGACGCTGGCCATCATGTATACGGCCTTGTACTGACGGATAAGCTCCCCTTTCTCCACCAGAGATTTGCACTCTAGCGTACAGCCTCGGGTATTGGCCATGGGGTACCAGGCCAGTACCAAGGTCTGTTTGCCCAGGTAGTCGCTGAGCTGATAATAGTGGCCGTCGGTGGCCTGTAGGCGGAAATCTGGGGCCTTATCGCCCACCTTGAGATCGGTGGCATTGGCCTGTGCGGCGAGAAGTAGGCTCATGCCGAGCAGGAGTCTGGTGACTAACTTATTCATGTGTGATCCTTTTTAGTGAGTTGGCTGTGTTAGTTGTAGGCTTGGTTATATTAGCTGCTTGTATTAGCTACTTGTATTAGTTACTTGTATTAGTTGAAGTCGGCGCCTGGCTGTCTGTATCCGGCGCAAACAGGGCGATCAGGTTTTCCCAGTAGACGGCATCATCCAGTGGCTGCTCGATATCCGGCTGGGTCGGCACGCCCGATAGCGCCTTGCCCGTGGCGTCATATACCTGGGTGGCGTTGAAACTTATCTTAAAGCCACTGTTTGGCAGGGTGAGCTGCTGCTGTCTGCCATATTCCCCCCGCGTCGCCTCACCCACCACTAAGGTGTCTGGCCAGGTCTTGGCGAAGTGGGCTACCCACTGGCACTGCTGACGACAATCTGGGCCGATCAGCAATATCAACTTACCCCGTTTAGGACGGGGAAGATACGACCAGGGTAAGCTGGCCAGGTGCCAAAACTTGGCCTGCCAGGGGCTAAAACCGGGTTCCTCTTCGGGCAGGTGTGGGCGTAGTAGTTCCAGCTGTAACTGCTCCGCCTGACTCAGGCTAGCGGGCGGCAGGAAGCCTAGGGGCTTGAGGTAGTCGCTGCGCAGATTGGGCCCCTTCTTGTAGCGTGCCACGGCCTGCAGGGAATCTGGCCAGCCCGCCAGTAGCGGCGGCCTGATGTCCGGGCTGAATGCCTGGGCCAGCATTTTCAGCAGTTCATCGCCCGCGCCATGAGCCTGACGCAGATCCAATATGGTGACTGGGCTGGTCAGCGAGTGCTTGAGATGCTGCCCGAGGGGGCTGCCTGGATTGAAGCTCGACAGGTCATGGAGGCTAAACACCCCTTGCAGGTCGGCACTGACCTGCTCATTGTCATTGCCACTGAGCGCCTGAGGTGGCTTGCTGGTCAGCGCCAGGCTAACTTGGTGGCCGTTGCCCTGCTCGTCGCTCAGGGTGAGGCGACAGTGCTCGCTGGGCGCCAGGCCTATCTCGCGCCTGAGCATGGTGATCATCGTAAGATACCTGGCCTGTTCGCTTACCGTGTCGGCCAGGCTGGGGGGCAGAAAGCCCTGGGTGGCTGCTACCCAGAGGGCGATGGGCAGGCCATCGATATGGGTGATAAAGGGTGCCTCACTGTCCAGTGGGCGATTGTCCTGGGTCAGCGCCAGCCATTTATCGTCTAACTTGCGCAGCTTGATCGGCAGATAGGCCTGGGCGGTAACACCCTCGAGCCGAGCGCTGGGATCGTCAATGGCCGTCAGTATCTTAAGCAGTTGCTGGGCAAATAGCTGACGCTCACCGCCCAGGGGCAGCTGGCCAAGGGCCTTGTTGATTTGGGTTTCCAGGCTCACTAAGCGCTGGGGGGAAGCGGCTGCGCTGGCGGAGTATTGGCTGAGATGCTGTTGCAGATAGTTAAGATCAGACAGCATCTCCCGGGCGGAGAGCTGCGGCTTGGGCGGCTCCTCGCGCAGGGCGATCACCGTCAGCTGAATACAGCTCAGCAGCATGATGAGGCCGAAGCCATTGATGATGCTCTGGTGTCCGAATTTCATTCTGCTTCCTAATGCGAGCGGCGGGCATAGCGCGCCGCCTATGGTTAGAGAATGTCGTTGATTGCGAAGCCGATGCCGATCCGCTGGGTATGGGCGTTGTAGTCGATAAGACTCTCGCCATAGCCATTAAAATATTGTGTATAGAGACGCAGATTGCCAATGATGGGATAGCTCCAGGTAAACTCCACCGCGCCGCGGTTAGGGCTCTCTAGGTTGTTGCGCAGCATCAGCGAGAACCTGTGTTTGTCTACACCATAGACCCCCATGAGCTCGAAGTTGCCCATGTAATCCAGGATATCCGGGTTATCGTCTCCCTTGGGTGAATCGGGCATCTCTTTCTCATCTTCCGGTATACGCCACCACACCTTGGTGGCGAGGGCGAAGGGGCCGCTATCGAACACCATGGTGCCATAGATACGGTTCCAGCTGCGGGACAGATCACCGGACTTGCCGTTGGACTGATGTACGGCGCCGACGCCCCAGAAGGAGTTGGTCAGCGGGCCTATCTGCCAGTCGTTGTTGAACAGCATGAAGATCTCTGGTTCATGGTTGGTTTCGCGAAACGGCGAGGAGATATCCTTGTTATACACCTGCCAGTAGGACTGGTTGGTGTAGGCGAAAAACAGGTGGCCGTTGTCGCCGAACACGTTATACATCAAGGGAAACTTAAAGCTAATCTGAAACTTGGCTTCCAGGTTATCGATTTCCGAGTTGTTCTTGGCCAGCTCGTCGGCAAAGGGATCCCTATTGGGAGAGCTGTTATAGGTCACGGGCAAGATGTAGTTGACCTTGTGCGGCGTGATCACGAAGGGCCTCTCCGAGGTGGCCAGCTCATCTTCGACGCGCTGGTCCAGCAGCGAGCTATCCTCTGTGGTTTTCTTCTCTTCTGTGGGCTCGGCGCCCAGGCAGGTTGCAGGCAGTGAACATAGGGTGATCAGGGGAAGCCATTTAAGGTATTGGGTGGTTTGCATCCTTGTTTCCTCTCTTGTCGCAAGCTTAGCGCGTCGTCTCCAATCTAGGCTATGTTGTAACATTTGCGCCCGCCGCGCGCACCTATTTTAATTCTGTCTACTTGATTTGTTTCATGAAAATTTCGCCAAGCCCCACTAATAACTAAAAAGTATAAAACCTAATAAACTTCTATTTTTTATGGAATAAGAATGACGCTATATTAACCTCATCACTATTGTATGAGATGCGGATATGGAACTATTTACTCTACCCGGGCAGCAGGCACAGGGCAAAGTCTGGCTTGTGGGTGCCGGCCCTGGCGACATTGAGCTATTAACGCTCAAGGCCTACCGCATCCTGAAGAAGGCCGATGTGGTCTTGTTCGACGCCCTGGTGAGCGATGAGATCCTGGCTTTAGCGCCGAAAGAGGCGGAGTTGATCGCCGTGGGCAAGCGCGCCGGTAAACACAGCGCCGCCCAGGAGGAGATCAACCAGCTTTTGGTGACCAAGGCTTATACCCGCAAGAATGTGGTGCGTCTCAAGGGGGGCGACCCCTTCATCTTCGGCCGTGGTGGCGAAGAGCTGGAGACCCTGGTAGAGGCGGGGGTGGAGTTCGAAGTGGTGCCAGGCATCACGGCGGCCAGCGGCACCTCTGCCTACGCAGGTATTCCCTTGACCCATAGGGATCATGCCCAGGGAGTCACCTTTATTACCGGTCACTGCAAGTTAGAGAGTCGTCCCATGGACTGGCAGTCCTATGCCAACAGCGCCAATACGCTAGTGGTGTATATGGGGATCCTCAACGCGGCCAGCATTCAACATGGGCTTATCTCGGCCGGGCGCTCGTCCAAGACGCCGGTGGCCATCGTCTCAAAGGCGACCACGGCGGCTCAGCAGCGCTTTATCGGCACCCTAGGTGAACTGGCGGAACTGGCAGCCGATCCGGCACTGGAGATGCCAGCGCTGATGATCATAGGTGAGGTGGTTGGCCTGGCCGATAGCCTGCACTGGTTCAATCCAGAGACCAGCCCTAAAACCCTGGATGCGGCGCTGAAACAGTCGCTAGGTCAGTAATCTACGTTTCAGTAATCTTCTTTTCAGTAGTCTACTTTAAAGTCTTTCTTAAATAGTGCCTGCAGCGCGCGGGCATACTCTTCATCTGCCTTGGGGCGCACCAGCTGCGCCAATTCGTCGCCAGTCGGCGTCAGTCGATAATAGCTAAACACTAAGTGCCCGTGCTTGGGCGTCAGCGTCATGCGCTTGCCCGACAGGGTAAAGCTGATGGGGTTCTTGGCGTTGAGCTGGCCCGTCTCAAACTCGCTCCTGTGCAGCAGGCCCGCATCCACCAGAGTGAGCACAGAGGAGTAGGGCAGACCAAATTGCGACAGGGCGATCTGGGTGGTATCCGTCTTGCGAAACAGCTGGCCTATGCCGCCGGCGTGGCGAAAGCCGATCACCAACTTGAGCTTAGATTCGTTGTTGAAGGTGACTGCCATCCCCAGGGCCTTCTCGAACATCTGCGCCTCTTTGTGGGTCAGCTGCTTCAGGGTCGCCAGACTCCTGAGGCTAAAGCTGCCTGGGCTGGTGATCTCATTGGCCAGGATCCGTCCCCACAGGGCCTGCATGTTGCGGTTGTGGATCTGCTCCGCCAGCTGAAAGAACTGGTGGATCCAATCGGGGTCGAGATCCGCCCCGGTCACATCAGATGGCGTATGGGAGAGGGCGATGGCGTAGATGTTTTCCAGGTTAGCCTGATACTGGCTGGCGAGCTTGCGCAGGCGATGGTCCGAGCGCTCGGCCACCGAGGCCTGAGAGGGACGGTAATCCTCATCGCTGCCTAGACCGATAAGGCGCCCAAGCAGCAGGGCCTTGCGGCGGGCAGATACATCGGGTTGATTGGACCCTGAATTGGATAGCTTAACGATCTCGGTCATAATCTTTTCTTGTGAATAGTCTTATCTTGTAAATAGTCTTATCTTGTGTCGCTTTATCGTCCGATTCTATCTGAATTTCTAGCCCCAAGCCCTAGTTTCAGGCGTTGGCCGGCCAGTTGACATGCTTGTCCTGGGCCGGATGGCGTGGAATGTTGAAGGCTAGCACCAGTGAGCAGAGGGCGAAGCCTGCCCCGATAAAGAACACCCACTTATTGGAGTAGAGCCAGAGCATCCCCAGCAGCGCCGGGATCACCACGGCCGCGATATGATTGATGGTGAAGCTGACCGACATGGTGGCGGCGATATCTTTGGGCTCGGCGATCTTCTGGAAATAGGTCTTGATGGCGATGGCCATGGCAAACAGCAGATGATCCAGCACATAGAGCACGGCCGCCATCTCCGCCTGCTGCACGAAGGCGTAGCTGGTGAAGATCACTATCAGGCCCACATACTCTATCATCAGGGCGTTGCGCTCGCCGATGCGGCCGATAAAGCGGCCAATGGCGGGAGCGAACAGCAGGTTGACCACATAGTTGATCAGAAACAGCGCGGTGATCTGGCTGACGCTATAACCAAACTTCTCCACCATCATGAAGCCGGCAAACACCATGAAGATCTGTCGCCGCGCGCCGGAGAAGAAGGTCAGCAGATAGTAGAGCCAGTAGCGTCGTCTGAGGATCACCTTCTTGTGTTGCACCTCGCCTTGGGGAAACTGGGGGAAGTAGAGGGTCAGGGCGAGCACCATCAGCAGCCCCAGGCCCCCTATGATGGCGTACATCCACTGATAATCCAGATGCAGATAGGTCATCACAATCCAGATGCTGCCGTAGCCGGTGAGGGCCGCCGCCGAGCGCCAGGCCAGCGCCTTGCCCAAGAAGCCTGCGGTCTCCCCCTTGTCGACCCATTGCAGGGTGAGGGACTGATTGATGGTCTCATAGTAGTGAAAGCCCACCGACATCAATACTGTCGTCAGATAGAGCCCCAGTACCTGGGGGAAGAAGCCTGTGATGCCGACCCCTATGGTCAGCAGGGCGAGAGAGACCAGGGCGAAGGTCTGTTCTCTGAGCAGCAGTAAGATGAAGATGGCGGTAAAGGCCAGAAATCCGGGTACCTCCCGCAGACTCTGCAATATGCCTATCTCGGCGCCGGTAAAGCTGGCTCGCTCGATGACGAAGTTGTTCAGCAGCACCTGCCACACAGAAAACACCAAGGACATCACGAAGGTCATCAGCAACAAGAGGGTTTGTGGGTTCTTCTTTAACATTCCATTGGCTTCCAGTCTTTCCCGGGGCGATCAGTCTACCCCATAGCTTGGGCGGCACAAACTGGTTTCAATCATTACGCCCTAGCATGCTTTGTCATCAATTTGTTATTAACAAATGTAAATTGTAATGCAAATTATTCTCATTTGAAATATTGTGCCCGCAATTTAATGGGGGATGCTGTTTATTCAGCATGGAGAGAAGATGACACTAAAATTAACCACCTTAGGGATGGCTATCGCCGGCTTGCTGGCGGGCAATGCCTATGCCGACACTCAAACAACCAATACCGCGACCAATACCGCCACCTTAGCCGAGTCGATCGCCAGGCAGGAGCAGGCGCTTATTCAGCTGAAACAGGAGCTGGCCCAGCTTAAGGCGCAACAGGCCGACAAACAGGCAGAGCAACAGGCCGAGCAAGAGATTGACCGACAGGCGCTGACCAAGGCGGTACAGGAACAGGTTGCTCTGGAGGCCGCTAACAGCCCCTGGAGCCGCTTCAAGTTTGAATCCTACGGCAGCATGAATTACACCAGCGACGAGTATTTCGATAACGTGCAGGACACCTCGCCCGAGCGTCGCGGCCGCCTGGATCTGGAGCGGATCGTCACCGAATTTGGCTACCAGTTCAACGACGAGTGGGACATGGAGGTGGAGATCGAATATGAACATGGCGGCACGGGCAGCGCCCTGGAATATGACGGTTTCGACGAGTTCGGCGAGTTCGAGTCGGAGGTCGAAGCCGGCGGTGAGGTGATGATCGAGAAGGCCCAGCTCAGGTATCGCCCGAGTAAAGCCTTCGGCGTCAAGTTCGGTAACATACATCTGCCTGTGGGGCTTTCCAGCGTGCTGCACAAGCCTAACCAATACCTGACCGTACTGCGTCACCGCAGCGAGGCGGCCATGTTGCCCGCGGTGTGGAACGAGACGGGTATCGGCATCTTCGGCGACCTGGGGGATTTTCACTATCAGGCTCAGGTGGTCAGCGGCCTCAACTCTGAGTATTTCCGCACCTACGACTGGATAGCATCGGGCCATCAGAAGCGCTTCGAGCACATCAACGCCGACGAGCTGGCCTATGTGCTGCGCCTGGATTACGGCAGCTTCAAACAGCCAGGTCTGGCCCTAGGCGCCGCCTACTACTATGGCAACACCAGCGGTAATCGCCACAAGAGCAACAAGCTGGCCGGTGATGGCAGCGTGAGCCTGCTGGCGCTTTCCGGTGCCTATGTGGACGGCCCCTGGATACTGCGCGGGCAGTATCTGCAGGGCACCCTGGATGATGCCGATGCGATCACTCAGGCCAACAAGACCACCCCAGGCCTCAAGCCGGGTAACTTCGCCCAGCTGGGCAGCAAGGCAGAGTCCTTCTTCGTCGAGGCGGGGCTGGATCTCAACCACTTCTTCTCTGTGCCGCTGACTGTGTTTGCCAACCTGGATTACGCCAACCCGCTGAGCGAGGTGGAAACCGGTACGGCCACCAAGCGCTATGAGAACACCTGGACCAGCGTCGGCATCAACTACTCACCGATCCCCGAGATAGTGATCAAGGCCGAGGGCGGCCTGCATCAGGTGGCGGTAGCTGCCATCCCGGATACCCATTTCTTTGCCCTGGGCGTGGGCTATCAATTCTCGCTCTAACGGCCGACAACTTTGATTTTTATGGAGAGACAGATGAAACAATTTAAATATGGCGCGATCGCATTGGCACTCATTTCGGCCCTGGCGGCCTGCGGTGGTTCGGGCAGCGATGAGCCCGAGGTGGTGGTGCCCGAAACTGGTTTTAGTTTCGATGCCGACGCCCTGATCGTCAACCTGAGCGACGAGGTGATCGTCAAGGGTTACAGCACACTGGCGGATCGCGGTGAGGCTTTGCTACAGGCCACCCAGACCCTGGTTGCCACTCCGACCCAGGCCAACCTTGAGGCGGCGCAGTCGGCCTGGAAGGCGGCCCGTCAGCCCTGGGAGCAGGGCGAGTCACACATCTTCGGCCCGGTGGACTCTCTGGGGATCGACCCACACCTGGATAGCTGGCCGCTGAACACCACAGATCTTAAGACGGTATTAATCAACAGCAGCGGCTTCGATGCCGAGACCATCAAGGGCTGGAACGATGACGTGCAGGGCTTCCACACCATGGAGTTTCTGCTGTTCGGTGACGGCATAGACGACAACGTCAAGCAGATAGGCGAGTTGACCGCCAATGAGCGTGACTACCTCATGGGACTGGCCGAGGTGTTTCGCGACTACACCAAGCAGCTGGCCGATGCCTGGCTGGTCAGCCATGACGGCCAGAGTGGCAAGGCCTATGGCGAGTTGCTGAAATCGCCTGGCGTCGATGGCAACACCTTCTACAGCTCGCAGGTGGGCGTGTTGGAGGAGCTGATCAAGGGGATGATCGGCATAGTCGATGAGGTGGGCAACGGTAAGATCGCCGATCCCTTCGGCGGCTCGCTGGCCAGCGCCGACACCTCCAAGGTGGAGTCGCAATACTCTTGGAACTCGCTGACCGACTTTAGCGACAACATCATAGGGGTACGCAACGTCTATCAGGGCGAGTTCACCGGCGAGGCCGACAAGCAGGGGATCATCGACTTCGTGCGCGCCGCTGACAGCGAGCTGGCTAGCCGGGTTGCGGCAGAGATAGACGCTGCCATCTTGCAGATCCGCGCCATCGAAGGCACAGGCAAGATGCCGTTCCGTCAGGCGATAAAAGATGAGGCGGGCCGCGCGCGCATCCAGAAGGCGGTCGATGCCCTGGCCACCCTGCAGGCGAGTCTGGAAAACCAGGTGTTGCCGTTACTCAAAGAGTGGAAGGTATAAGGCCAGTTAAGAAGAGAGCCCAGGCTCTCTTTTTCTTGCCTATATAACCTCATAAAAACAAAGGCTAAATGGCAAAAGGCCCATTTAGCCCGACTGCAATAAAGTGTGATAAAGATGATGAATTGCTTAACCAAATCCTCCGCCCTGTTGGCGGCCTTGACCCTAGCTCAGACATTGGCGTTGACCGGTTGTGGCGGCTCGGGTGATGAGATAGAAGTGCCAGAGCCCGAGAAGCAGTATCCCGACTATACCCAGGTGACGGCATTGGGCGGTGACACCACCACCTTCGATGCCTCGAGTTCGGGCCACGGCTATTCGACGCCGGCGCTGAATCTCAACCAGGCGCAGCTCGCCCAGCACCTAAGCGGTGACCTGAATTTTGAGACCGCCTTTACCACGGCGCCCAACGAGGAGCATCCAGAGCTCGACGGCCTGGGGCCAGTGTTCAACAACGCCGACTGTAACTCCTGCCATCAGCGCGACGGTCGTAACTCGACGCCGATAGTGCCCGCAGGGCATGCGCGCATTAAGCTGGGCTCCGAGGCGGGGATCTTCCTGCGTATTAGCAAGGCGCCGGACCAGCCCTGCCTGCAAGGGACGGCAGCGAACAACTACTGCGCGCCTATCCCTGTGCCAAACTTCGGCACTCAGCTGTTCCACCGCGGGGTGCTTAAGGCCAGGGAAGACTGGCAGCAGAACCTATTCGGCGGCCAGGCGGATGTCTACCTCTCCTACGAGCTAATGACGGTAACCTATCCCGACGGCACTGAGGTGACGCTCAAAAGACCACTGTTTGCGGTGGAGAACCCCTTCGATGCGCCGGGTGAGAGCCTCAACAGCATCAACGTCACCTCTGAGCTTTTGCAGAGCGATGTCTTGATGGGTTGGCGTAACGGCATGCCTGTGTTTGGTCTTGGGCTGCTGGAGGCGATCCCCGAGGCGAGCATTCTGGCGCTGGTGGATGAAAACGATGCCGACGGCGATGGCATTTCAGGGCGGGCAAACTATGTGTTCGACGCCGTCAAGGCCCAGCGCGGCGAGAGCCATCCCGTCTCTTTGGGGCGTTTCGGCTGGAAGGCCAACACCCCCAGCGTACGGGTGCAGTCATTGGGCGCGCTGCGCGGCGATATTGGGATCACTAACCCCTTGTTTCCCGAGGAGAGCATCCAGGGCACCAGCATGCATGACAGCTACCTAACCCGCACTGGGTTTGTCGATACTGGCAGCGGCGTCGACGGCGAGCCGGAGGCGAGCGCCGAGTTCAGCGACGACGTGGTCTTTTACGCCGAGACCCTGGCGGTGCCAGCGAGGCGCCAGGTGGATGATATTAAGGTGAGGGAAGGGGCGCGACTGTTCGAACAGGTCAACTGCAGCGGTTGTCATCAGCCTAAGTTTGTCACCAAGAGCAGCGGCGAGATCGGCGGCCTGCCTATGATAGAGGCCCTTAAGGGGCAGACCATCTACCCTTTCACAGATATGTTGCTCCATGACATGGGTGAAGGCCTGAGTGACGGTCGCCCCGACTTCCTGGCCAGCGGTAGCGAGTGGCGCACCCGGCCGCTATGGGGCATAGGCCTGACCCAGACGGTCAACCCCCAGGCGGGCTTCTTGCACGATGGCCGCGCGGCGAGTGTGGAGGAGGCGATCCTCTGGCATGGCGGCGAGGCCCAGGCCAGTACCGATAAGTTTATGGCCCTGACTCAAGAGGAGCGCTCGCAACTGCTGGCCTTCGTGATGTCCCTCTAAGGGTTAGAAAGATGATGAAAAGCGTGGCCTAGGCCGCGCTTTTTTATGACAAAATGTATCCAGAAGGCAATTTGTGACCTCGGTAAACTTAAGCCGGATTTTGCCCTTAGTCCTCGTGATCTGTTTCAATTAAATATTGCCCGATTTCCCCTATCATGATGCTATAGCAAGAGTTAAGTCGACTTAGGGGCCTTCGTGAGCAAAATATTAATCATCTATTCCAGTGTGCATGGACAGACCCGTAAGCTGTGCGATTTCATGCAGCGCGAGCTCGAGGCGCTGGAACATAGCGTCACCTGCGCCAGCATAGACAACCCGCCCGCCCTGGAAGGGTTCGATAAGATAGTCCTGGGCGCCAGCATTCGTCACGGCAAGCACAATCCCAGGGTGTATGACTTTATTCGCGAGAACATCAAGGTGCTGCAGGAGAAGGCCAGCAGTTTCTTTTCGGTAAGCTTAGTGGCGCGCAAGCCCGCCAAGAATACCCCTGAGACCAACCCGTACATGCAGGCGTTTCTGGCCAAGTCGCCCTGGCAGCCTAAACTGCTGGCGGTGTTCGGTGGTAACCTGGATTATCAGGGTTATAACGCCCTGGATCGCAATATCATACGCTTCATCATGTGGATCACTAAGGGGCCGACGGCGCCGGATACCAAGGTCGAGTACACCGACTGGGACAAGGTGAAATACTATGCCCAGCAGGTCGATGCGCTCTAGTATTGCGTGCTTTCGTAAAGTGCAAGCGTCAAGATAGCGTGAGTCATATCAAGGGGAGAGCAAGATGAAGACACTGACCAAGCTGCGCGAGGTGCTGGAGACCTATCAGCATCTGTTTGTCATCCTGTTAACCCTGTTTCTGGTGGGCACCAGCGGCTGGCTCATGATGGGGCGGGGGCTGCGGGCTAACGCCTCGGTCTGGGACATCCTGCATGTCTACCTTGGGCTGCTGGCGGGGATCTTCTCGGTCACCATGTTGGCGATCAACCTGATGCGCGGTCAGTGGCGACAATATTTTCCCTATCTGGTGGGCGACTTTACCCAGCTGAGTAACGATGTATGCGGCCTGAAGCGGGGCAAGTTGCCCCTGGCCGGTGGTCGCGGCTTGTTTAGCGTGGTCGAGGGGATTGGTATGCTGCTGTTTGTGGCGGTATCCGTTACCGGCCTGATGTGGTTTATCACCCAGGGCAGCAGCGAGGCCCTCAACTGGCGTAGCTATCATCACAGCCTTGCCCATGGTTTCATCGTCTTCATGGTGATCCACGCCCTGTTTGCTCTGTCGCACCTGCTGGACTTTATTCGCCGCTAGGCCAGGGCTAGGCCAGGGCTAGGCCAGGGCTAGGCCAGAGCTAGCGCCCGCGAGAGTTTAAGCGCCGCAAGACAAGGCTAGAGTTGATCACTCCTCATCGATCAACTGCTCGATAAACCAGTTGCCCGCCTGGCCCAGTCCCTCCTGCCAGATAAGATCTATGGGCCAGTGATTGCCCTGCTTACCATAATCGAAGTTCAGATCCTTAAGCTTACCCTCCTCGATGAGCGGCTGGGCGAGCGCCTGTGGATACATGGCAAAACCACAGCCCGCTAGCAGTAACTCCCGCAGCTGATAGAAACGCTCGACGGTCACCAGCTTGCTGGAGTAGCGCATCACCTCGAGGTAATGGGGCAGTATGATGTTGCCCGCAGGCGGCATCAATTGGTGATGGTGATCGAAATCTTCCAGCTCGGGGGCACTTCTTAGCTGCGCCAATGGATGCTGGGGGGCACTCACCAGCAGCCATTTAATACGGCTGATGGTTTGGATGTTGACCCCCCTGAGGTTTGCCAGGCGATTGGGTGCGATGATGATATCGCACTGAAGATTTTGCCAGTCCAGGGTCTCCGCCTCGACTATGTTGATTTCCAGATCTGGGTAGCGCGCCGCTAGCTCGCCGATGAGCCGGGTGTATTCGGGGTAACAGGTATAGGGATGCAGGCAGATGGAGAGCTGGCTCTCTATTCCTTCGCTCATCATCTGTGCCTGGCGCTCCATGGCGATAAGCTTGGGCAGAATCTCCAGCGCCTTCACATAGAGGCGTTTGCCCTCCTGGGTGAGCTGTGGTTTCTTACCGCCATGGCGCTCGAACAGGGTCAGCTCCAGATCAAACTCCAGATGTTGTATCGCCTTGTTGACCGCGGCGACGCTGACCCCCAGCTCCTTGGCGGCGCCGGAAAAGCTGCCATGCTGGGCTACGGAAACAATGTATTGCAGTCTCTCTGTGGTGATGATCATCGGCGAACCTTTAACTTTAGGTTGATAGTTCTTAGCGTAGCACTTTTTTCGCCTTTGGTACGATTAACCCGTCAACGAATCAACATCCTTAGTTACGGAGATTGTTACCATGAAAAAAGTACTACTAAGCACCACTATCGCAGCCCTATTTGCCACTACTATGGGCGCCGCCATAAACGCCGAAGCCTGTTCTCGTCTGGTGACAGAGACCCAATACGGCACTATGTTAATGCGCACCGCAGACTGGGTGAGCACAGCCCCCTTCGACGGTCACATGTCTGTCTTCCCTGTCGGCACCGAGCGCACCATGCGTGGTCAGGTTGCCGAGTACCAGCAGGCCATGACTAAGTGGCAGACTAAGTACCACACCCTCTCTATCGAAGAGCATGGCGCCTTCAGCGGCTTGTCGGGTCAGACTTCTAACGAGAAGGGACTCAGCGTGATGGCACTATCTCAGCATGACAGCGAGCCTTATCTGAGCCAGCACAAAGATAATGGCGCGCCAGCGGTCAACACCGCCGACGTAGTGAGCTTTATCACCGAGCGTTATGCCACCACCGCCGAGGTGAAAGCGGCTCTGGATAATGGTGAGTTCCAAATCGCCTGGGCCTCTGCGCCAAATGGTATGGAGCACGCTGCGCCGCTGCACTACTCTGTGGTCGATGCCGACGGTAACATCATGCTCATCCAACTGGTGAAGGGCGGTGAGCAGAAGATCTATCTGGGTGATGCCGAATCGGATCTGCGCGTCAAGACTAACGACCCGCTGCAGGAGAAGCACAGAGAGTATATGCAGCAGTTCGACCTTAAGGATCCTAGCGTTGCCACTAAGATGCCTTGGAGCATCGGCGGCCTGGAGCGTAACTCTCGCCTGCTGGCCATGTCGACTCACATGGACTTAGAAGGGCTGAGCTACACAGAGACAGTTGCTCGTCAGAAGGGCACCTTCGATGCGGCGGCGCTGGTGCCATTCGGTGTGCAGGACCCTAAGACGGGCGAAGACTACCCAAGCTTCTTCAGCATGCAGTACAACCTGGATAATGGTGATATCTGGTTCCGCAGCCTGATGAGTGGCAAGGAGATCAAGTTTAACCTGGAAGACACTAAGCATTTCAAGACGCCAATGCATGCCGATATCATGGCTCAGGTAGACAAAGGCGCTCAGACCATCACCTGGTCTAAGATGTAAGCTAGGCGAATGCCTTAACAAAATGGGTTTAAAAAAGCGCGGCTTAGGCCGCGCTTTTTCTTATCAGCCCCTATGGCTAGTTGCCAGCTTGTGCCGCCTCAGGTTCCTTTGCGGGAGCATTGCTAGGCCCCTCATCGGAGCGCTTCTCTTCATCCGCGCCCGTCTCATGGTGCAGCAGGCTGAGCAGCAGGCCACCAATAATGATGGCGATACTGATAGAGATAAGACGCACCAGCTGGGCATAGAGGGCATCGGATCCTATGTGGGTGATGATCTGATACACAAGCACCACAAAGTTGGTAAATAGCAGCTGATAGATGGCCAGGGGAGTGGCTCGCCTGATGGCAAAGCCCGCCAGTTGCAGGCCGCAGAAGATGGCCATTCCCAACACTACCCAGGTCGGCAGACCGAAGGCGAAGGTCAACATCACGGGGAAGGTGAACAGGATACCTATGGCCGTGGTGATCAGACGATTCTGTTTGAAGCTCTTGTGCTCCTTGGGATCCGCCAGCTTGATCATGCTGCCTATGGTGATAGCAATCAGCATGCTCTGGGAGCTGCCGATGCCGATCAGCGCCGCGAGTACTATGGTCATGGCGGTGGTCTTAAATAAGATGGTGCCCATATGGGTGCTGCTGCCATCGGCCTGGGTCTCATCGGCCAGTATGTCTTGCTCGTCGCCGGGAAACAGCAGGAAACTCAGATAGGTGAGGATCAGCGCCAGGACCGCAGATTTCATCAGCAACCAGGGCAGCACCTCGATGGGCGCCTGCATCTGCTTACTCATGATGGTCATGATGATCACCACGATCAGCATCAGAGTGGCGAGCAGATCTTTGCCGTCGTTGTGGCTGCGATAGAAACTCCAAAACAGCAGCGACCAGCAGAACAGCAGGTAGCCGCTGGGGGAGTCCAGTAAGAGCCCGCCGATAAACACCAGTCCCAGGCTGACAAACAGGACGATCAGCAGCAGCTTGAGCATCAGGCTCAGGGGCGGACGCGAAGGCATCAGGGTGAGAAAGATCACCATGAACATGGGCGCCAATATGGCTAGCGGCGCCGCCTGGGACCAGAGGTAAAACAGCAGCGCCAGCGGGCCGAATACCAGGCGTATGATAGGGTTGGCTGGGCTATGAAACATAGGTCCAGATACTCACTATCTGCATCCAGATGCCGGCCAAGAACTCGCCTATGCTGCTCTGCTCTGTGTAGAAGGCCACTGTGGCCTGAGAGCCGTAGCGAATATTGCCTGGCGGTTTAGTGCCGGTGAAGACTATGTTGACCGGGTAGCGCTGGGCCTTGATGCCATTGCTGTCTGCGGTAAGAAACCCTGTATTCTGGTCGATATTGTTACTGCCGCCCGTGCCCCAGCCTATGCTGTCGACCTTGCCTTCTAGCACTCGTCCCGGCAGGGCATCGAGGACTATCTCCACCTTGTTGCCCACCTTGATATGCTCCAGCGAGTTTTCTCTGACCAAGGCCGAGATCCACACGCCCCTTGGGTCGATAAAGGTCAACATGGGCGAGCCGACGTTGGCGCGCTGGCCCAGGGTGAGCTGAAGGTTGGTGACCACGCCCTTAGAAGGGGCCTTGACCTGAGTCTTTTGCAGATCCAGCTGAGCCTTCTCCAGGTTTGCCATGGCCGCGAGGATCTGCGGATTGTCCTGACCTGCCGGGCCCAGGGCCTGTCTGGCCTGCACTAACGAGGCCTCGGCCGCTTCGAGATTCGCCTGGGTTCTGTCTCTGGCCTCGATGGCATTGTCCAGCTCTGCCTGGCTGAGTACCCCCTGTCCGGCCAGCTCGCTGACGCGCGCGGCCTGCTCCTTAGCGTTGTTACGCGCGGCGATGGCATCTACCACCTTGGCCTGTGCTACCTCTACCGCCGCCGTGCTGGCACCGATATTCTGCCCCGCCAACGACAGATTGGCCTGAGCCGATTGCAGGGCAAGACGATAGTTGCGCGGATCGATCTGAAACAGGGGCTCGCCGGCCTCGACGATCTGGTTATCTCTGACGCTCACCTCTGTGATGTTACCGGCGACCTCTGAGGCCACCCTTACCAGATAGGCATGCACCCTGGCATCGCTCGTCATGGGCGTTACCCTGTCGGCCCACAGGCTATAAAGCCAGACGACTAAGATTAAGCCTATGATGTAAAAACTCATTTTCCGTGATGATTGTTCCGCAGCAGACATGCCTTCGCCTCGATGAATAGAGATTGTTTCATGGTAAACCTCGATCCTGTTACCAGCAAGTAACAAGTCTCGTTTTAGTGGTGTTTATATGACCTAGGTATCTAAAAAGGCGGGGAAAGAGAGTTAGCCTGATTTAGCCTAGGTCTTGGCAAGCTTATTGTGAAGGGCTAAGAGCAGAGCTAGGCATAGCCTGCTTTGCAGAGCATTGCGAGTATGTTAGCTTGGGAGCGTATCGCCATGGCGAGCGGATAAACGTCTTCGTCGGTGCGTGCAGGGAATGGGTCAATTCATGGAAGGCATCTGGGATCTCTCCTGGCAAATACACTCCTTCAGCAGTCTAGATTTACCGACATTGCCTAATGTTTTTCGCTAAAAAAATTAGAGGATTAATTAGATATGCCTAGATTGAGCAAGGTGAATTTGCTGTTTCTAATCGGCCTTGGCGGCTGCCAGGTCTCCCTTAACGGTATCCCACCTATGCCCGAGGTGATCGAGCTAGCCGATGGTACCTATAAGGTGTTTGTTGCCCACCCCAGTAAGACACAGGTGGTGAAAACCTCTAAAGGATTCATGAATAAGATATGTAGTGATAAGGGACTGAGTTACGACATCATCTCTGAAAATATCGAGATGACGGGTGAAGCCATCGACCAAACCAAGAAATCTTCCTCTGTATCAGTCTTGGGCGTGAGCCGCACCGAATCAGAATATGAAACTAAACATATGCAGGAAGGGGAGGTGCATTTCAAGTGTGTCCCTGAGGATGAAGCGGCCTCAAGCCTGGTGCATCGCACGACGCCTTGAGCTGGTGCCTTACAATTAGCGCTTTAGTAAACGGATAATGCCAGAAATAATAATAGGAAAATCAAAATGTCAGGGAATATCTTTAAATTTAAAGATGCAAGACTATTAACTCAATGGGTGCGTTATCTGCTTTATGCCCAAGTCTTTGTTGCATTGCTCGCGATTAGCTCCAATTACATGGAATATCAGTTGCTGATGGATTATCAGTCTGGGGCTTATTCTTCAGAGGAGCAGGCGATTGCCGATGGTGACGAAAATGATCGACGCCAGCTGGGGGTGGCAGGTCTCTATTTTGTTGTCTTTATCGTTTCGGGGATCATGATCCTCAAGTGGATATACAGGGCGAACTTCAACGCGCGTCAGCTGGGCGCCACTGATATGAGCTTCACTCCTGGCTGGTCCATCGGTTACTTCTTCATTCCCATCTTCTGCATCTGGAAACCCTATCAGGCGATGAATGAGATCTGGCAGGCGAGCCATGATCCCGAGAACTGGAGTTTGAGCGGCTTCAACTCCAGCATCAGCCTGTGGTGGCTACTATGGATCGTCAGTAATGCCCTGGGTCAGATGGTATATCGATTAACCGATAGGGCAGAGGAGTTACAAGATTTCATTAATCTCAACATGCTAGCTCAAGTATCAGAGGTTTCCACTATCTTATTGGCCTTCGCTACCCTAAGTGTGATTAACACTATTTACCGAGCACAGACCGAGGCGTTGGCGCGGGGGGAGCAACAGACCTATCAGGGGGCGCAGCAGGTGGTTGTCGGCTAACGCCACAAGGTTAAAGCCAATGCGATTAATAACAACGAGAAACGAAAAAGGCGCCGTAGGGCGCCTTTTTTATGTCATTTTGCCGAGCCTATTTGTGCTCGACGGCTAGGTAGTTGATCAGATCGATCAGCTCACCCAGGGTGCGGATCTGGCTTAGGTTGACCGCATATTTATCGTTAACGATAAAGGTGGGCACACTCTGAATGCGGAACTCACGCTGCTGGGCGCGCCATAGGTCTAGCTTACTGCTGACCGTCTTACCATCGGCGATTTCGTCATACTTGCTGATATCGATCCCCTGATCGGCGAACACCTTCTTGATGTCGTCGCGGGTATTAATAGCAGGTTTCTCATGGGCGCTATGGTCATGATCATGGCTGTGTCCGTGGCCGCCTTGCTCGCCCTGAATGGCGCTAAACATGGCGTGGACCATCTTGTCTTCGACGCCCAGCTCCTGGATCACCCCAAGTGAGCGCATTACCTCTGTGCCTATGTCTGAGTTCATGAAGTCCACATGCTTGCTGTCGAAGCTCACTCGCTTGTCCAGGTTAGCCTTGATGTCTCCCAGGAACTGAGTCTCCATGTTGAAGCAGTTGTGGCAGTAGAAGGAGTAGAACTCGGTCAGCTTAGGGCTGGCACTGGGGGCCTTGTCAGACACCGTCATGAAGTGTTGCCCCTCGACAAACTGGGCGGCAAAACTGGTGAGCGGCGCCACGGCTAGGGTCAGGGCGAGTGCGATATGTTTAATCATGATGATCCTTAAATTGATAGCGTCGTTGTGCAATCAATGGCTAACGTCAATCGACAATAGGGTTAGCCTAAATGCCAAAGCTTAATTATGACTGAAGGCGCAGTGAGAAACAGGGGCCAGAGTGTGACCTGAGCTTAAGTTCTGCGTTTTGTTTGTCGGTAGAAAGGGCGGATCTGTGACGGGGCTAGCGCGACTCTCTCAGTGTCTGCCAGGCCTCGCAGACCCGCTTAAACTGAGTGGCGTCGCCGCCGTCACGATCGGGGTGCCATTGCAGGGCCAATTTTCGCCACTGCTTGCGTATCTCTCTGTCGCTGGCGTCTTGGGGCAGCTCGAACACCTCAAGCGCCTGACGCTTGGGCAGGGCGTCGTGGCGGGTGCCGATATAGTCCTCATAGCGCTGCCAGAAGGATTCCAGCATCTCCTGAATGATATCCGGGCAGGTGTCGTAGTGCTGCCAGTCCTGATAGTAGCTTCTCAGGGCGTCATCCTGACTCAGCTGGCTATCTAAATTGCTGGGAGGAATGCGAAAGATCTGTATCTCCATCGCCCTGACCTGCAGGTAGCTGCCGGGCAGTAGCATGGCCTGTAACTCGAACAGGGCGTTCATCAGCAGGAAATTCTGCTTAAACAGGGCCTTCTGTGGGTCTGTGTCCAGCGCGCGCATCAGGCCTTTCTCTTGTAGGGCAGCGGCCAGGTGATGCACCTTCCAGCTACGATTGCTGCGCTGTAGCAGGGTGAGGAGCGGCCAGATGAGCGGGTTATCACCTTTGATGGCGAAGCATTGGCTGGACGATGAGGCGTCTTGCAGCCTAGCGGCTGTCGGGGTCGATTTGGCAAGAAGCATACAGGTGTCTCATCCGTGACTGGCGATAATTTCTACTATGACAATGGTGAAAATAGAACGCAAGTCTTATCGGTTGAGCCTGGGCTAGTCGGGCCAGCAACCAATGAAAAGGCGATGCATGGCATACGCATCGCCCTATGGCAGATCATGAGTTGAGACGATTAGAGCTCGGTGAAGAGCGTCTCGATAGGCAGGCGCGATTTAGGCAGCTTGGCGTTAAAGTCATCCTCGCTGTGATAACCCAGGGCCACCACCACAGAGGCGGCGTAGCCTTTGGCCGGCAGCTCCAACACCTGGTTGAGCTTAGTGGCGTTGAAGCCTTCGATTGGTGTAGCGTCAATATCCAGCAGGCTGGCGCCCAGCAGCAGGTTACCCAGCGCCAAGTAGACCTGCTTCTCCATCCAGTGCTGGCTGTCTTTCAGCTCGATTCTGTGCATGTTGGCGAAGAAGGAACGACCATTGTGCTGGCCCTGTTTGGCGGCTTCGTCGGCGAAACGGCCATCCGCATCTTCCTGCTCGAGTACCTTTAATAGGTGGGCCTCATCCATGTTTGTCTTAGTGCAGAGCACCAGCACGTGGGAGGCGTTGAGGATCTTGGCGGTGTTGAAGGCGAAGTCGCTGGTGGCCTCGGCGATCTGCGCCTTACCTTCCTCGGTCGAGGCGAGCACGAAGTGCCAAGGCTGTGAGTTGGTCGACGATGGGCTCATGCGAAGCAGCTGCTTGATCTCCTCGACCTTGTCGTCGGCGATCTTGCGGCTAGGGTCGAATGCCTTAGTGGTGTAGCGCTTATTGGTGTAGAAACTGAGTTGTTGCATGACAAGCATCCTGTAATTGAGTCGATTCTTTATGTCGATTCTTTATGTCGATTCTTTATGTCGAGAGTGAGGCTGATTCTACGTGACTCTTTCACCGATAAAAACAGAGGAAAGTCACATATACTTTCAAAAATATATTGATAATAGGCGGTCGCCAGTCTGCTGAGGCCATTATGATCGTCTAGGCATAACCCTTAGCGATTGCTCAACGGATAACAGTCGCATAAGTGAAGCTAATTACCTGACAAAAAAGATGATTTATGCTTAACTTTCAGAGCTGTCATCTTGAGTCGAGCGCTCCGCCCGACTCGCCTACGCCGGAGAAGAAAACATGGCTTTTCGAATCGATTCATCCATCATCGCCTGGCCCCTGATGGGGGCATTGTTGAGTGCGCCCGCCATGGCCCTGGACTGGCGCCTGGGCATAGGCGGACACGATTACTATGTGGATGAGGCTGACTCCCACACCTTAGGTGCTGGGGTGAGTATCGGCCTGACCCATCTTACCGAGAGTGAGATCAAGCTTACCGGCGAGCTGAATATCTTCGTGGATCATGATGTGGACGAGCTCGACCCCGACCATATTCCCGTCTGGTTTAGCTCTTACTACAGTGCCAGTGGCGACCTCTTCTCGCTATCCCAGCATTCTCGTCTCTTTTGGGACATAAGCCTGGGGGGCAAGCGTAATACCGTCAGCTCGGTGGAGAAACAGGTCAGGCTGTTTCCGGCCCTGGGTTATGGCTATCAGAGAGAGGCTTTTCAGGCCGACGTTAAGCTGGGAGGCGGTTACTACTTCCTTGAGATCGACGATGATGTGCCGCGCATGCGTGGCTATGACAGGGAAGATTTCCAGAATAAGACAGGCGCCTATACGCTGGCCGCGGCGACCCAGTTTGCCCTGGGTAAAGATTTCGATCTGAGCCTGGCGGCGCAGCAGTGGCACGATGGCAGCGATTGGCTGGAGAACCAGCTGGAGGCGCGCCTCAGCTATGACGCCGACCATTGGTCATCTAAGAGTCAGCTCGTCTTCAGCGTGAAATATAACGAGTATAATCTGGATTCCTATGCCAGGGTGCCAGTGGACTCGCCGGACTATCTGCCAATCCTGCCTTGGAACAAAGATCTCTTCGTCAGAGTCTATTTCGACATGCCCTGGGGTTAAGCCTAGTTGCACCTTAGATAGAAGAGATGCGTAATGGTGCTAGCGGCAGGGCTTGTCTACTCATGATGGCTTTGCCGCGAGTAAGGGCCTTGCGGCTAGTATAGGTTTGGCCGTTAGTATAGATTTGGCAGTTAGTATAGGTTTGGCAGTTAGTAGAGGCGTAGAGGAGGGGACGTGACCCAAACGTCAGCAGCGGCGGGCCAGATACGAATCGCCAGTTTCAATCTGTACAACTTCATCGCGCCGCCCGACGCCTATTACGATTTTAATAACATCTACACTCAGGCCCAGTGGCAGCAGAAATGTGACTGGATAAGGCGCTACCTGGCGAGCCATGACCCCTGCGTCATCGGCTTTCAGGAGGTGTTTTCGATAGAGGCATTGCAGGCCCTGCTGGCCGAGGCGGGTTATCCCTATTTTGTTACCGTCGACAGGCCCGAGGTCAGCGACGACTTCATCTATCGCCATCCAGTGTTGGCCCTGGCCAGCAAGTACCCCATCCTTAGTTACGAGCCATGCGACATAGATCAGACGGTCGCTAGCCTCATGGGGATTGCTCCCGGCTTTCAATACAGTCGCCTGCCCTTGAGGGCGACCATAGCGCTGCCACATCTTGGCCCCTGCGACTGTTATGTGGTGCATTTTAAGTCCAAGCGGGCTCAGTTTGAGCCCGAGATAGCGGTGACGCCAGACTCCGGGAGCGAGCCTGCCGCAACGGGGGCTCAGAGCGATGGCCTGACCATTGAGAAGCGTGGAGCACTGTTTGCCATCGAGGCGGCGGCCAAGTGGGCTTCTTCGCTGATACGAGGCAGTGAGGCGAGCCTGCTGCGAGTCGCCATCGCCAGGCGCCGTATCGATACCCGCTACCCAGTGATCCTGATGGGCGACTTTAACGATAGCCTGGCCGGTGGCGTGTTGTCGGCCCTGGTGAGTGAGGATAGTCGCCTGCTTGGGAGCTTGGGTGAGGAGGCGTTTCATGACTATCGTCTGCAGGATGCCTACCTGCTTCATGAGCGCTCCGAGTACAGCCCTACCTCGGTGGCGCGGGCCCCGACCCACTATCACCTTAATCGCGGCGAGGTGATCGACTATATCCTGCTCTCCAACGAGTTCGATCCCCATAATCATCAGTGTCTGGCACAGGTGAGTCAGTATCACACCTATGATAGCCACCTGATCAATCCGCAATATGATCGCGACAGCCACAGCACAGATCACGCCCCCGTGATGGTCAGCCTCAAGATCAGGGAATAGGGCGAGGTCCAAAGAGGCAAAATGTGGGCTATATTCTTGTTTTACTTGTGGGATTAATTAACACTATCGGCTATATTTTGCTCAGACTAGGTGGTGAGGCCTAAAGCAAAGATTCTAGTTTAGCGTTTAACGCTTTGGGCCTTGGTCGGGTTATCGGTACGCACTTACACACGCTGGGAAGGGAAAGTTATGGACAATGAAGCCAAGGCGCAGCAGCGCAAAGAGTTTATCGGTAATATGACGGAATCGGCGATTCGCATCGGCCTACTCGCCATCTTAGTGATCTGGACCTACGACATAGTGCGGCCCTTTATCGTGCCGGCCCTGTGGGGTGCCATCATCGCCGTCGCCCTGATGCCGTTAACCCACAGATTAGAGCGCATGTTAAAGGGACGTCGTGGCCTGGCCGCGACCCTTATCGCTCTGGTGGGGATAGCCCTCTTGGTGACCCCTTTCGTGGTCGTCTCGGGCTCCATCTTCGAGGGGGTCTCCAACACCCTTAAGGTGCTGCAGAGCGGCGAGATCCACCTGCCAGAGCCGACCCAGCGAGTGGCGGAAATTCCCATCATAGGCGAGCGCCTGTTTGAGGTGTGGCATAACATCGCCAGCAACCTGGAGAAGGCGATATTGCACTTCCTGCCGGAGATCAAGGCGGGCTTCTCCGCGCTGGCTGGGGTGATAGGCAGCAGCCTGGCCACCCTGGTGATGTTTATCATCTCGCTGCTGATCGCCGCCGGCTTCATGGCGAACTCAGAGCAGTGCGCCGCTGCCATGAGTAAAGTGGCGGTGCGGGCTGTCGGCCCCAATGCCCACGCCTGGACCAGTCTGACCGCCGCCACCATCCGCAGCGTGCTCCTCGGGGTGGTCGGTGTCGCCTTCATCCAGGCCATGCTGATCGGCTCTGCTTTGTTTGTCTTCGGCTTGCCCGCCGCCGGACTGCTCACCCTGGTGGCCCTGTTCCTGGGGATCGCACAACTGCCGGCGCTGATCATAGTATTGCCCCTGATTGGCTATGCCTACTCCTCCATGGAGGGCACCTCGGCAACCATCTTCAGCGTGTGGATCTTCCTCGGCGGAATCTCGGACAATATCCTCAAACCTATGTTGATGGGCCGGGGCGTGGATGTGCCCATGCCGGTGATACTGATAGGTGCCATCGGCGGCATGCTGTTTGCCGGGATCATCGGCCTCTTTCTGGGTGCCGTGGTGCTCGCCATCTGGTATGAACTCTTCATCGCCTGGTTAAATGGTGGAGAACCCGAGGCGGTATTGGCCCAGACGGAAGCGCCTGAGTCACCGCGCGATGCCGAGACGGCGGAGTAGGTCTATGCTGGATGCCGTCTGCCGGGTCGAGGGCCAGGCCGAGAAAATCTATTCTGTGTTTACCTTTCAGCGCCTCAGCGAGCAAGAGATAGAGGCGCTGCGCCAGCAGCTCTATTGCCCCGTGTGTGACGGCAAGGCCTATTTTCGCAAGGCCTCGCGCGACGGCAAGGCCGCCTGTTTCGGCTCGCGCTATCATCTGGTGGACTGCAGCGAGTTTAATCCCTCGGCCAGTCGCAAACAGGAGGAGCATGATGCCCTGGAGGTGAATCAGCAGCTGCTGGAGAGTGACGCCCTGAAGATAGACTTCAGCATGCCGCTCAGGCGTAAAGCGTCGCCTTCGCAGCAGGCTCAGACCAGAAAAACTCAGGCCGAACAAGCTCAGGCCAAACATGAGCCAGCGGAAGGCGTACAGAGCCCCAAGGGGAGTTATCTCGCTGAGGCTAAATCAACAGCCGAGCCAAAAGCTGAATCTGAGCACCAGCCGAAGGGCTCGCTAGAACCTAAGATAGCGACCCAGGGGCTACAGAAACTCCTTCACAGCCTGCTGCGGGGCAGCGATCTGGCCAGCTCAGATCTCTGGGTCTATACCGACGACAAGTACCGCTGGCGGGCCAAGAACCTGTTCGTCAACTTTGCCGATGCCGAGCCCAACGAGCGTCACGCCCCACGCATGTATTGGGGCACCATCTCCCACGCCGATAAGGCGCTGCTCTGGCTCAATCCCGCCGACTGTAAGGATGTGGGCATCCCCATCGAGGAGGTGAAGGACGAGCTGTGTAAGAAATACGATATCCAGCAGCGGGAGGATCTCGAAGGGGCCGGTATCATCCTCTTCGGCAAATGCTTCTGGAACAAGGACAAGACCCGCAAGATCATCCAGCTGTGGAACAAGGACCTTAGTCGGCTGCATCTGGTGAAGGCCGAGGATTAGGAGGCGTTTTGCATTGCAAAGCGCATTTTCTTGACGCCGCTTGGGCTTTCCTCTCTGCTAAGCATCGTCAAATCATATTAACAACCCCTGCCGATTGAACCACTTGAGTGGCTTTCTCATGGATTGGTACGCCTTATGCTCAGCTAGGTTATCGAACCAGATACCTCTATTTTGAGGATAAGGAGTCGGCGATGAGGTTATGCAATCAAGCTCCCCCGCTGGGATTTGTGGTCAACCGGACCCTGTATGCCAGCAGCGAGGCCTACCGGCAACGTATCGACTATATCTGCAAGTTAATGCGCCTGGCGGGCGCGGACAGGGGCCAGGCAGACAGAGGCCGCACCCGACGCGAGCGCCAGGCCTGCCTGATAAAGCGTTAGAGCTGTGAGGTGACTCTGGCTCTTCGTCGGGCCAGTAGGGTATCGCCCCACTGAAACAGGCCGAGCCCCGCCAGCACCAGGCCGGCACCTATCATCAGGGTCTGGGAGATCTGCTCATGATTCACCATTGCGCCCAGGGCCATGGCAAATACCGGGGTGATCAGTGTGACCAGGGCGACTGTGCTGGCATTGAGGTGCTGCAGAATATAGAAGTAGCCGATGAAGCCTATCAAGGAGCCGAAGATCCCCAGGTAGAAGATGGCGGCGATGGAGCGTGTCGACCAAGTCTCCACCGGCAGGCTGGCATCGAATATCAACCAGGCCAGGGCAAACAGTGGGGTCGAAAACAGCAGGGCGCCGACCGTGCTGGCGATGGGGTGAATCGCCAGATCCACCGTCTTGATTAGCACGCCGCTGAGGCTGAAGAGAAATACGGCAAAGAGGATCAACACCAGGCCAATCCAGGTATCACTGCCCAGGGCGAGCTTGGCCGAACAGACCACGCCAAGGCCGCAGAATGCCAGAATGAGCGCCATGATCCGCATGGGGCTGAATTTAGGTTCGTTTAGCAGCCGCTGTGCTAACAGGCCTGACACCAGCGGGGAGAGGCCGAACAGCAGCGACATGGTGCCCGAGGCCAGATAACGGGCGGCAAAATAGCTCAGCAACATGCCGCCCACTATGCCTATGGCCGAATAGGCGTAGAGTTTGAAGGCGGTGCGATGCCAGGGCAGGCGTATGCTGCTAAAGAGGATGATCAGGCTGCCTATGATCAGGGCGATCACCATGCGCGAGAGTACCGCCATGGTGGGATGCACAGTCTCGCTGCTCCAGACGATCCCCAACGGAGTCGTCGACCAGATGAGCACCACGGCCAGAAACGAAACTGGCACCAGGCGCGGCAGTTGAGCTGCGTCGGCTTGAGTAGGGGAAGACATGCTAGCGGGGCCCTGGTACAAAAATAAGCAAAGAGTGATAGAGGCGATTTTGACCCAGTTTGCGTGGGAAAGCTATTGCCAAATGTGCTGTTGAGAAAAATTACTGATGTGGGATAAAAGGGGATGGAATGAGGTGTCAGTAGACGGCTTAGCACGCAATGGCGGGGCTTAATAAGTCAAAAGGGGCATTGCCCTTTAGCATATGCCCCTTTTGTTGTTGGCGTTTGTATGACCCTTTGCCTTTCTTGGGTTTCTCGACGCGCATCTTAAACAGTTCGCTGGTGACTATCGCCTTTAAGGCGTTGTCCTTGATGACGCCACGGCCGCTCTCGTGGGGAGCGTGCGCGTTGCGGCGCGATTGTTTGCTCATGGTTGTTCCTCTTACTATCAGTATTAAACTGTCTGTATTGTCGTGCCTGACTCTGTCAGGCGGCGCAAGATTACTTCTTGGTTGCTTAAAAAGCAAACAGTATTTTATCACAAATTAGCAAATAATGTTTTAGCTTTTAATTCAGTTGCTTATGTTTAACTGTATAGGGTGGTATAGGGTTGACCCCTGCCTCAAAGAAGAGGGCAAGGGTCAACCCCAAAGCTTGCTAGATATCTGCCAGTTCGTGGCGATAGGGGATGGCGCGCTGGGCACCGGCGCGGGTCACCGAGATGGCGGCTGCGCGGTGGGCAAAGGCGACGGCCTCCTCGACAGACTTGCCCTCGCCAAGGGCCACCATGAGGGCGCCGTTGAAGGTATCGCCGGCGGCGACCGTGTCTACGGCTTTCACCTGAACGCCTGGGATCAGAGCGCAATAGTCCTTGGTGCTGAGCAGGGCACCTTGCTTGCCCAGGGTGATGATCACCGTCTGCGGCCCGAATTGATGCAGCATCTGCGCCGCCATTCTGGCGCTCTGCTCATCGGTCACCTCTATGCCAGTGATGGCTTCGGCCTCTGTCTCGTTGGGGGTGATCACATCCACCAGGCGGAACAGATCTTTGCCGATCACCATGGCCGGTGCCGGGTTGAGTATGGTGGTCACGGCATGTTTCTTAGCGTGCTTTAAGGCATCCAGCACAGTCACCGCCGGGGTCTCCAGCTGCACCAGCAGATAATCGGCCTTTTCGATCAGCTCAAGATGGGCCTTGAGCGCCTCAGGGGTCAGGGTCGCGTTGGCGCCGGCTGAGACGCCTATGATGTTCTCGCCTTTATCGGCGACGAAGATCATCGCAGTGCCCGTGGGTTGATCGTCCGTATAGGTGATGCCATCGGGCGCGATGCCATCTTGCTGCCAGGCCTGGGCCATTGCCTGACCTATGGCGTCCCGGCCCAGATGACAGATGAAGTCGACCCGGGTCTCGTCTTGGCTAAGGCGTGCGGCGGCCACCGCCTGATTAGCCCCCTTGCCGCCGTGTTCCAGCCTATAGCCGCGACTCATCAGCGTCTGTCCTGCGCTGGGCAGGTGTTCCAGGTTCATCACATGATCGGCATTGGCACTGCCGAGGATTAACAGTCTGGTCATAGTGTCCTCTCGCCTGAGGGGAGGGCGAACCCTCCCTGGGCTATTAATTATAGGCGCTGAGGCAGTCGACAATCAGGTCGACGAAGCCTTGGCGATCTAAGTCAAACAGCACTGTGGCGTTAGGGGTCTTGCCTGTGAGCTGATAGCGATCCACTACAGTCATCCCTTGGGTATATTCCCCCTTGGTCTCGACGCCGACCCAGCACTCCTGGGCGGTGAACAGCTCAGGTTTTAGCAGCCAGGCGATGGTGCAGGGATCGTGCAGCGGCGCGCCGGTGAAGCCCCACTTAGGATCTCTGTGGTAGATCATGAAGAAATCCAGCAGCTCGGCGACACACTGGGCCACAGGGTTGGGGATGGCGCGGATCCGCTCAACATCCTCATCCATGATCTGCGCCTCGTGGGTCACGTCCAGGCCGCACATGGTGATAGGAATGCCCGATTTGAACACCATATCGGCCGCCTCTGGGTCGACGAAGATGTTGAACTCGGCGGCCGGGGTCCAGTTGCCAACCCCCGCGGCGCCGCCCATCAGCACGATTCGCTCAATCTTGCTGTGCAGCTCGGGATAGTTAGCGATAAACAGGGCGATATTGGTCAGTGGCCCAGAAGGTACTAAGGTCACGGGCACTGCGCTCTGACGCACCTTCTCGGCCATCAGCTCGATGGCGTTTTGCGTTAGGGGATCAAAGCTGGGATCTGGCAGCTTAGGGCCGTCGAGGCCGCTCTCGCCGTGGACGTTGTCGGCGATAATCAGCTCCCTGGCCAGAGGCTTCACCGCGCCGCCGGCCACCGGCATGTCGGCGCGGTTGAGCAGGGTCAGGATGCGCAGGGCGTTGTTGAGCGTCTTGTCTGGCGTCTGGTTGCCCGCGCTGGTGGTGACCGCCAACGGATTGAGGCGCTCGCTGCTCAGCGCCAGGATCAGGGAGATCGCATCGTCATGGCCTGGGTCGCAGTCGAGAATAATCGGGGTCGCCGAGGCGAGCGGGCGGATGGCTTTTGGAGAAGCGTTTGCTGCGTGAGAATGTGGGGCAGCGTTTGATTGGGTCATGGTCATGCTCCTTTGATTGACACCTGTGGCAGAGTAACACGCTTTAGGTGCGTGTCATCTTTGAGATGAAAATTTGTGATTAAGCAGACAAAGCATGTCTTTGGCCGCAAAGATAAACTGAAACGGGCTCAGTGGTTTATCGAGATGACAGCTTATCGACATGCCGGCTTATCGACATGGCGGCATATCGAGTTGCTGGCGAATGGGGTTAGCGGTTGATCGACCTTTTTGAGGGGCAATCCCGCCTTCGAAGATTAATTGAGCATGGCCTTATTAATTAAGCGCTTTCACTGCATAAGCTTAATTTTGAAGGCGTGCGAAATTAGCGCATTCTATTTTACTTATATTGTTAATTATCAATGGTTTGGTTTGTTTGTGTTTGAGGTCGAAAAATTATTTATCGCCGGATAACTATTTCTGATTGACTCAGTCTCCAATGCAGATTATTTTGCGCCCGATGTTTTAGCTGGGGTACAAAAATAAAGGCATGGTTCGCTAAGGGCGAACGTCGTTATGTCCATAATAAAGCAGCAATTAAGCGTATAAACTTTGGGGTTTTACGCCGAGTAAAATGAGTTTGCCGTATCGGCTCAATTTTAGAAGGACCTTAAGCCATGTCTGACGCGACAGCCTTAAGTCTTATCCCACCTGTGGTGGTCTTGGTGTTAGCGGTTTGGCTACGCCGTCCAATCCTTTCGTTAATCATAGGTGCCTTAGTGGGTCTGGTCTTGTATCAACCCGATCAGGTGCTGAATAACTTCTCTGATATCTCGCTCTCTGTCATGGCCGATGAAACCATAGGTTGGTTGATTCTGGTGTGTGGCGGTTTTGGCGCCCTGATCGCCCTCTTGGTTAAGACGGGGGGCTCCATGGCCTTCGGTCGCCATGCGCTCAAGTATGCCAAGGGGCCTAAGTCATCTCTGCTGATGACCTTTATCCTGGGCGTGGTGATCTTTATCGACGACTACCTCAATGCCTTGACCGTGGGTTCAACCATGAAGTCGGTGACCGACAAGTTTAAGGTGTCGCGGGAGATGCTGGCCTATGTGGTGGACTCTACCGCCGCGCCCATCTGTGTGCTGGTGCCGCTATCGACCTGGGCCGTCTTCTTCGGCGGTTTGTTGGTGGACAACGGCGTGGCGGGCGAGGGCCAAGGGATCAGCGTCTATATGTCGGCCATTCCCTACATGCTCTACGCCTGGTTGGCGGTGGCCATGGTGCTGCTGGTGATCCTGGGTATAGTGCCTGCTTTCGGTCCGATGAAGAAGGCGCAGCTGGCGGCTTTGGCGGGTAAACCGGCCAAGGCGGTCGATGCCATTGACGAGGTGCAGACCTCGGATGATTACAGCGTCAAGGCGATCGAAGAGGAGTTTAAGCATGCCGATAACCTGGGCAAGCTGCATAACTTCATGGTGCCAATAATCTTGCTGGTGGGCTTTACCGTTTACTTCGATATCGACGTGCTCAAGGGGTTGATCGCCACGTTGGCGGTGACCCTGCCTTACTATGGCGTGCAGCGTCTGATGCCTCTGTCAGAGATGATGGAGCAGATGCTCGACGGCTTTAAGTCTATGCTGCCGGCCATAGGCACGGTTATCGCCGCCTTCGTGTTTAAGGATGTGTGCGACAAGCTGATGCTGCCGCAATATGTGATTGGCAATCTGAGCCCCTTCATGACCTCACAGTGGCTGCCGGCCGTGGTCTTCCTGACCATGTCGATTCTGGCCTTCGCCACTGGCTCTAGCTGGGGGATCTTCGCGGTGTCTATCCCTATCGTGATGCCATTGGCCCAGGCGGTCAATGCCGATATTCCTCTGGTGATCGGCGCCTTGCTGTCGGCCTCATCCTTCGGTAGTCAGGCCTGTTTCTATTCAGACTCTACCGTGCTGGCGGCCCAGGGATCAGACTGTAATCTGGTGAGCCATGCGGTGACTCAGCTGCCCTACGCCCTGCTGGCGGCGGGATTGACCTTTATCGGTTTCCTTATCTTGGCTTAAGTCAGTAAGAGAGATGCAAGAGAAAGGGGCGTTGACTAGTCTAGTCAACGCCCCTTTTGATTAACCCATAGGGTGACTACAGGTAATCTAACCTTTACGACACTTTAGAATAGTGAGCTGTTCAGCCAGAGATGCACCAGGATACTGGCGACGTAGCCCAGGGCGATCACGGGCGTCCACTTGAGGTGGCTGGCGAAGGTGTAGATGCCGCGAGCCTGTCCCATCAGGGCCACACCGGCGGCGCTGCCGATAGAGAGCAGACTACCGCCCACACCTGCGGTGAGGGTCACCAACAGCCATTGGCCAAGAGCCATCTCAGGGTTCATGGTCAGCACGGCAAACATTACAGGGATGTTATCCACGATTGAGGAGAGTACACCCACGGCGATGTTGGCATAGGTGACGTCCCAATGGGTATACATGGCCTCGGAGACCAGGCTGAGGTAGCCCATGAAGCCCAGGCCACCGACACAGAGCACCACACCGTAAAAGAAGAGCAGGGTATCCCACTCGGCGCGGGCGATGCGGCTGAATACATCGAAGGGCACTACGTTACCTAGCTGCTCCAGGCGCTTGAGGTTGTTGTCGCGCTCCGCTTGCTCTTTGGCCTTGAGCACCGCCTTGGGGAAGCTCTTACGCAGGTAGAAGCCGAAGAACTGCAAAAAGCCGAGGCCCGTCATCATGCCGAGCACGGGTGGTAGACCCAGCAAGCTGTGGGTGCAGACGGCGGTGGCTATGGTGAGCAGAAACAGGCCGACTATGCGTCTTGCGCCGCGCTTCATCATCACCTTCTCCTCTTCCGCTTCTTGCACCTGATTGACGATGAAGGCGCTCATAATCGCCGCCGGTACCAGGAAGTTAACCAAGGATGGGATGAAGAGATCGACGAATTGCTCGAAATGCACCACGCCTTTTTGCCATACCATCAGGGTGGTGATATCGCCGAAAGGACTGAAGGCGCCGCCGGCGTTGGCCGCCACCACTATGTTGATACAGGCCAGGGCGATAAACTTCTTGTTGTCGCCGCCCACCTTCATCACTACGGCGCACATCAACAGGGCCGTGGTCAGGTTATCGGCGATGGGGGAGATGAAGAAGGCCATGAAGCCGGTGAGCCAGAAGACGGTGCGCTGACTAAAGCCCTTGCCCACCATCCAGGCCCGCAGGGCGTCAAACAGGTTGCGCTCCTCCATGGCGTTGATATAGGTCATGGCAACCAGCAGGAAGAGCAGCAGCTCGGCATACTCCAACAGGTTGTGCTTGAAGGCGGTCTCGGAGAGCTCCGACATGCCATGCTGCACATAGATGTAACCTATGATGCCCCAGATCAAACCGGCGGCGACCAGCACAGGCTTGGATTTGCGCAGATGCAGCACCTCTTCACCCATCACCAGTAGATAGGCCAGGACGAAGATCACCACGGCGACATAGCCAGCGCCGGTGGCGGTGAGATCTAACAGCTGCCCATGGGCCTCGCCACTGCTGGCAAAGACAGCCGGGCTAAACAGTGCGGCCAAACATATAACTAAGCTTGCTAAGGTACTGGCAAGGTTGCCAAAGTGGGGCTTAAGGTTTCTCATTAAGTATTCTCTGTGTTAGGAATAGCTTAAAAATTACCACAGCTTTCCTGCTGTAAATTTTGATGCGCCTCAAGTTTATGTGTATTAGTTACGGCTAAGTCACATAAAATTGACAAAATTATGTATGAAAAATAAATATTTACCTACAAAGTGGTAATAAACCTATCGTCAGAATTGTGACGATTGCGCGTTTTGCGTTGTTAGAAACTTAGCACAGGATCACGCTTTTGGCGCCTGCGGATGCTGCTGAATTTACATAAAAAAAGAGGACCCTAGGTCCTCTTTTTGTGTGGTTTATCTCAGGCATTAGTCCTTGATGCTGCCAAATCGACCCGCCTGATAGTCGGCGATCGCCTGCTGGATCTCCTGCTCAGTGTTCATCACGAAGGGGCCCATGTGCACTATCTTCTCGCGAATGGGTTGACCGGCAAACAGCAGGGCACCGGCGCCTTGTTCGCCCGCCTTAAGCGAGATGAGCTGCTGGCTATCGACAATCAGGTATTGTCCCGCGCTATAGGTTTTCTCCGGCGCTGCCTGGCTGACTATCTCTCCCTGATAGAGGTAGAGGCCGACATATTCGCGTTCATGCAAGTCCAGCTTGGCCGAGCCATTTGGCGCGAGCATGAGATCGGCAATCTTACCTTGACCCGCTAGCTGTTGAATCGGCGCCTCGATGGGATCGGCCCCCGTTAACTGCCAGCTGCCGGCCAGGGCGCGCAGCTTGGCGCCGCTGTCGTTTTCGGTCTCGGGTAGCGGCTCATCTGTGCTGTCGCGATAGATGGCCGGGCGCATCTTCTCCTTGGCGGGCATGTTGAGCCAGATCTGAAAGCCGTGCAGGCCATCCTGGGCGTCGGCCAGGGGCATCTCTGAGTGCACCACGCCGCTGCCGGTGCTCATCCACTGCACATCGCCAGCCTTGATCGCCTTGACGTTCCCCAGCTGATCCCTGTGCTCGAAGCCCCCCTTGCGGATATAGGTAAAGGTCTCTATGCCGCGGTGAGGGTGGGGCGGGAAGCCACCAATATAGTCGTTGGCGTCGTCTGACTTGATCTCGTCCAGCATCAGGAAGGGATCGAAGCGGGTATTCATAAAATCGGCCACACGGCGGATGTTGACGCCGTCGCCATCCATAGCCGGGCGGGCGGTAAATTGGCTGATCACTTTCATCGTTAGTACCTCATGATTAGGAACCGCCTGGTGCTGCTTCAGTACTGTTTTAGTGCTGCTTAAGTGTAGCTGGCGGGAATGGGATCAGCCTATCACTTGATTAATCGAACGAATATCGCTAAATACCGCATATTAGCTTCTAAAAAATAGGATGGTTAGTCGGGTTATGATTAGCCAATTGGCGAAGGCCGAGTGAGGGTTTTATCAAGAAAAAGATTGGTAATCCTTGTTTTTGTTATCAAAATTTAATCTCTCTGTACAAAATCATCATTGGCCTGTGTTAGTATTCGCGCTTGCCTCGCTTCCCCCATTATTGTCATGGGGCGGCGAGCCTGTTATTTGTTACCGGAGCCAGGATATGGATGTTAATGACAAAGCCGCCTTTGATGAGGGCAAGCGCTTTCCCCGTTTAGACAATAGGGAGCTGGTAAAGACCAGCTTCTGGATCAGCCAGATCTTCATGATCATCGCCACGGTTGCCGGTGTCTATCTGGCGGCTCAGGAGGGCTTGTCTCAGGCGATCACCTTCGATAATCTGACCAACAAACAGAACAACTATTACCTGCGTCATGCCCTGTACGATGAGGTGCAGGACAATGTCGGCATCATCAACGAGTACGCCGACTTCATCGCAGGTAAGGCGCCTTTTGACATCAAGAATCACAGGCCTGCGCTGGCCACCTTCGTGTGGGAGAATATGCGCTACTCGCCCTATACCCTGGAGACGCCGCCTCAGCTGCTGTCGCAGACGCGGCGCTTCTACCTGCAGGTGAACGATATCATCGGCAAGATTGAGGGGCGTGTCTATGGCGCTAAGTATGGCGGCGACCTGCTCAAGGCCCAGACCAAAGCGATGAGCGACAACACCCTGCCTGCATTGAAGGCTAACTACACTGCGTTGGCCGATGAGCTGAGACGCAACGACATCACAGTAGATTAGGAAAGGAACTCCCCATGACCAATATCTGTCCGGGTTGCCACGATGGGCGACTGAGAGTGTTTAAATTTCACGGCGAAGAGGTAGATTGCTGCCGCCAGTGCGGTGGCCTCTGGTTCGAGAATGGTGAGCTGAACGCCGCCCTGTCTAAGGCGGATAACGGCGACGATAACGTGCGCATCGAAGAGACCCTGGGCGATCAACTGGGGATCTCCAGTCGCTGCTGTCATCGTTGCGACCTTGCCATGCAGCGCTACCATCTAATGGCTGGCTATGAGATTGAGGTGGATCTGTGCCACGGCTGTAGCGGCATCTGGATAGACGAACATGAGCGCACCAAGGTGGTACAATCGCCCAAGGTGCGCCAACTGCTGGAGGAGTTGAATGGCAGCATCAGTGTCAAGACCTGGCTGTTCCAGTTCCTCTCTAAGATGCCGGTGGAGTTTAACCTCAAGCCTAAGTCTACGCCCCTGGTGACCTATCTGCTGCTGGCGCTCAATATCCTGATCTTCTTCGCCTATGGCTTTAACCTGAGCACCACAGATATGGTGTTTGAAAACTTCGCCATGCGTTCGAACGATCTGCTGGCGGGTCATCATCCCTGGACCCTGTTGAGTCACATGTTCCTCCACGGCGACATCATGCACCTGGCGGGCAACATGTATTTCCTCTATGTGGTGGGGGATAACCTGGAAGATGTGCTGGGCCGCGCTAAGTTTTTCGCGCTCTATCTCCTGTGTGGCCTGGCGGCCGCCGCGGCGCAGATCGCCGCCGATCCTGGCTCCGGCATCTATATGGTGGGTGCCAGCGGCGCCATTGCCGGCCTGTTCGGCATGTACCTCATGTGGTTCCGCCACGCTAGCCTGACCTTCATGTTTGTGGTGTTTCAGAAGAAGCTCAGCCCTATGGCCTTTTTCGCCATCTGGCTAGGCTTCAACATCTTTGGTCTGGTAATGGCCGGCCAAGGCGTGGCCTACTGGGCCCACATAGGTGGCTTCGTGATGGGGCTTATCCTGGGCGTGACCTTAAAGACTCGGGTGATGAATAATAATCCTATGCTGGCGCTGCTCAACGAGCCTGAGGTGAAGATCGCCCGCTAGCTATCTTATGGTGATTTAAGGCCCCGTCTTTGGATGGGGCTTTTTTATGGCCGCGTTTTTTGTGGCTGAAACTTAAGCGAAAAAGCCGGGTCTAAGCTGTAGGCTTAACGAGTCGTGGCAGGCTGGTATTCAGGCCAGACTTGGATACAATGTAATCAATTTAACAGCGAGAGCGAGAGATAAATGTCCAGAGCGAAAATCTTGATCATAGATGACGATCCCGTCTGCACCGGGATATTACTCGCCATGCTGGGGGACGACTATGACGTGACCTCGGTGAACTCGGGGAGCGGCGGCATAGAGGTGCTGAAATCCCTGACGCCGGATCTCATCTTGCTGGATATCACCATGCCACATGTCAACGGCTATCAGGTGATCCAGTATCTTAAGGGCAGCGAGGAGACAGCCAAGATCCCCTTGGTGGTGATAAGCTCGCTGGCGGAGCAGTCGGACAAAGACTTTGCCCTCAAGCTGGGGGTGGATGACTATATCACCAAACCTGTGATGCCAGATGCTATTCAGGAGATGATAGAGGCTTACCTCTAACCCATATTCATACCTCTGTCTCGATTAGATGTGCATATCTGAGCCATTTATCTATCGACCAGCTTCTCACTAGACAGGCCTGAGTGGGCTGAGCTATCTTATGGCGGCAACAAGGATGTCACCGCCTGGTCGACCGACCATCACCGGCTCTTAACATCACCGATTTTTCACATCAATAAGGGATTAATGATGAAAGCAACACTCTTACTACCACTGTTTTTTATCCTCACCAGCGCCCAAGGCACCGAGCTGCCCGACAACGCCCCCTATGACTTGGCTAGCATGGAGGTGGACGTCGATAAATTTATCGAGATGAATGTCTCGCATATGAAAGCCGGCGGCGACTTTACCGCCATGGAGCAGGTATCTGGGATCGACAGCGGCAAGCTGGAGCGTGGTTACCGCAGCGCCATGAAGTTCTGTTTCGATAAGTATGAGCAGATGACAGAAGAGAACGCCGACGCCTTGTCCAACTGTTTCATCGACCAGACCGCCACTGAGGTGGGCGTGACTAATCAGCAGTTTTACGCCTGGCTGGATGAGCTCGACCGTCAAGACGCCGCCAATCCCGACTCCTTGGATGCCATCTTCGACGAGATGGATAGGGTTAGCGAAGCCATCTATGCCCTGCAGGATAAGCCCGAGCGCAGCGCGGCGGATGAGGCGCAGCTCGAGGCGTTAGAGCGTCAGCTTATCGAACTCACCGAGAAGCGTGACCGGGTACAGGCCGAGGAGACAGAGGCGGTAGCCGTTGAGATGGAAGCCATCTTCAAGCGCAAGTAATACAAGGTTAATCGCACGGCTAACTGTGTGAGCAGCCTAATTAAAAAAGGCTCGGTACTGAATTTGCCTTCAGGCCGAGCCTTTCTCTTTATGGATAGGGTTAGCAGTATCTCGAATGCCAATTCGAGTGCTAGCTTTAGTGTCTGCTTTTGTTTAAGTCTCGCTGATTCTTGCAGCCGCCTTGCCTGGCTATTTTCCAAGAGTATGCTTGGCATAATCGGGAAGTATTACAGCGCAGATTTTCTAGTATGGATTTGTTACGGATGACAAACTCAAATCAAGGAGATTGCGATGAAAAAAACAATTGCACGCTGCCTATGCTTAACCGCCCTCTATTGCGTAAACCTCCAGGCGACTCAGCTATATGTTTGTGATAATTGTACTCAGACGAAACTTAACGCCCTGATAGAGATACATGTGGAAGCGACTCATTCCCTAGAGACGAGTGGCTCTGAAATAAGTGGCTCTGAAATAAGTGGCTCTGAAAAAAATGCTTATGAGAGTCTGGTTGTCCTGGACAGAGAGAAGGCGACGGCGACCGAGTTCAGGCTGCGCTACGCAGAAGATAGTCCGGCGACCGCTTCGGCCCCCTATGTTGTCGAGATTAATAGCGACAAGCCACATCTGCTCGAAGCCGCTAGCGCATTGGCCGAACTCAAGGCCATCAATTTGCAGCTAGCCAAACAGGCAAAGCAGGGCATTAAATTGCCGCCAGATACGGGGTTTATCACGGTTGCCGACGCCTTAAGGGAGACCGCCGATTTTGAGGGCGTTCTAGCGACCGACTTAAGTAGCGCAGATCTCTCAAGACTCAATGAACGGGTCACCCGGTTGAGTCATCAGGTGCAACGACTCGGTAATGCGCTCGGTTTTAGCTACCGAAATGTTGCGACCATCTTGGGGCTTTTGACGCAAGAGCGTTCCTGGGTCGTCAGTTTATCAGACTCCTCCCAAATCCTGGTCGATATCCGTCTAAAGGCATTCGATGATCAATTGCGATTAGCCTTCAAAGCCATTCCCGAACTGGCAAGAGACAACCTAGGTAAACGAGTGCCGCTTTCTGAGATAGCCAGTGACGGTTATGGTTTCGGTGGAAGTCTGGCTCAGGCACAGAGTTACGCCGAGCTGATGCGAGGCATGGGGATCGAAGGTTCGGTTCCTAACAAGCACGGCAAGATCTACTGTACAGTCACCAAGCAGGCAGGAGCCCGGCCGGATAAGACCAGCTATGGCTTCGCCTGTAACTAGGGGGTAACAAAGGCTCGGTACTGAATTTGCCTTCAGTCCGAGCCTTTGTTGTTCTTCTGCTGTTAGTCTAACTTAGCGCTAGCCCAGCCTAACCTCTTGCGATGGTGATATCGGCTATATGGCCATGGGCGGTGGCCTTCAGGGCGCCCTGTAGCATCTCGGCGGCTTCGTCTGCGCTCATGAAGCTGGAGGTATCGAGAGACTTACCGCTGCTAGGCCAGAAGCCTGTGTCCATGCCGCCGGGATAGACGGCGATGATCTTCATCGGCTTGCCCTTGAGTTCCAGACGCACCGACTCGATAAAGCCACGTACGGCCCATTTCGCCGCGCAGTAGGTCGACTCCCCCGCCTTGGGCTGCTGGGCCGCCGTCGACATCACCACCACCAGATGCAGCGGCGTGTCCTGATAGCGTTTCACCAGTTCGCGTACCAGCAAGATGCTGGAGGTGACGTTGTTCTGCATCAGCTTGTGGATCTCATCGGCCTGCTGCTCGGCGATGGGGCCGAAGTAGCCGCTGCCGGCGCAGTGAACCACAGTGTCGAGTGCGGCGCCGCCGCTCATGGTCGCCAGGGTATCGAGTAATGTCGCGACGCCCTGCTCATCACAAAGGTCGGCCGCTAGCGGGTGCAGATTCGTTGACGCTTGTGCGACGCCGGCCAATCTGGCCTGGTTGCGACCCGAGATCATCACCTGCTCGCCCAGATCGGCGTATCGCTTGGCCAGGGAGGCCCCCAGGCCGCTGCTGGCACCGGTAATTAATATCATGATTCATTCACTTAGAAGCTGTGTTAGGTTGACCTATTATGCCGCAACTTGCGCTCGATGCCAGTGGGCGGAATATCTAAGCGATGTGAGCGTGAACCTGGGCAGAAAAAAGGGAAGCCGCAGCTTCCCCGATAAGAGAGGGTTAGTGGATGCTCTGATAGCTGAATCTCAGGTGTTTTGCGTCTTTGATCAGCTTGATGAAATCTTCGCGGCTGAGCCTGACCAGGCTGGTGTGATCGCCGGCCTCTAGGTAGAGCTCCTTGGCCTCGATCAGCAGGTCGTCATAGATGGTCTCGATATTGTAGGCCGCGCCGAGGGAGGGGATGGCGCCATGCTCGCAATCGTCAAACATTTGGTAGACGGTTTGCTCCTTCACCAGATGCAGATCGCGGTTGAGCTTGTCGCCCAGCGCCTTGAGGTTGATCTTATGATTGGTGGGTAGCACAGCCATGACCCTGCGTCCCTGATGATCCTCCAGAATCACCCCCTTGGCGACTTGGGCGGGGGCCAGCTGGGCGGCAATGGCCGAACTGATAGAGTTGTGGCTGTGGCGGTGCAGCACTATCTCATAGTTCACTTCATGTTCCGCCAGGTAGTGATTTAAGCGGTTTGAAATACTCATATACTTGCCTCGTTAACGTTGTGAAACGTTATCGCTAAGTATAGTTCAGCCAGGCCCCAATGCTGGCTGAGTAGCGTCTTTCATCGATTAAGTCACCCGCCGAGCCTGGCTTGCCGATCAGCTAAACCAGGTCTTGAATTTGCTCAGCAGCGAAGGGCGATAGAAGGGCTCAAGCTTCTTCAGGCAGAAGTCGCTTATCTCATCATGTTTGTCACTTCTTAGCAGGTAGGGGCGTATCTCCCAGCCATGAAGCTCAATCTCTCTATGCAGGTTGCGGCAATCGCTGCGAATGCGGCTGAAATCATCGCTAATCCTGTCTCCCTCCAGGGTGAGCGCCAGGGTGAAGGCGCTGTCTGTGCCGCCGCGGCGGATATCCAGCTCGCATGTTTCGATGAAATAGCCCGCCTTGACGCTGGGGTAGTTAGCCAATATTTGGCGCACCGCGCCAAACATGGGCAGCCCATCATCAAGAACCTTACCAAGCAGCAGGAGCTGATTGCCCTGGGGAAGTAGCGCCATGTCGGGCAGCAACATATAGCGGATCTCATCGCTGCTGACGACTTTCGACAAATTGCTATTGGGGTTGAGCGCCATATCCATCTGGTTGGTCAGTAGCAGCTGAAATGCCTGAGGCGCATCTATCTCTATCTGACCGTGAAATTCTGTGCCCTCACTCTCCATTATGGCCTTGGCCTGATCGACCGCCTCCTGGGAGGTAAACAGCGGGACGAAGTAATGCACCTGATCATTGCTGACGGGGATGTGCCATTGCATGATGGAGAGCTCTGTGGTGCCATCGGGCTGAGGATCTTCTTGGCCATCGCTCAGCAGGTAGAGCCTGGCCTTAATCAGCTGTTCATAGAGGGCTTTGGCCTGGGTGTGATCGGCAAGCGCCTCCTGCAGGGCGGTTTCGAGGGCGTTGCTCGGGGTGAGTGTGACTTCCATTTTCTTAAATCCTTGTTGCCAGCTGGTATAGACCAGACATCCTGGTGAGTAGGCATAGTAGATCAAGGTGTTAGTTGGGTCTAGAGGGGAGTGGGGGCAAACTTCGTTTGGGATTCTATTCCTCACTCGAGGGGGAGTTGGTCTGGCGACCGAAGAAAGTCGTGGGTTTTCAACCCACACCCGGGCAAGGAGGACTGCTCGTCCTCGCCAAATACTTCCTTGTAAAAAAGCCAGTTCGGCATCCCTGCCTCTCGTTCGTAAGCACAATCATCAAAGATGATTATTCACCTTGCATCTCCCCGTGCCGCCCCAGACGAAGTTAACTGCATTGGTTAGGAGCCTCATACTCCAATGAAAATCGCCTAACGACTCGGATGGGACTCCTGTCCCCCCGAGCCTTAGCCATCGTCCATGATGGCTATACGGCATTTTCATCTACGCATTTCGGCTCTGGCATCCTGCTTTGCTCTAACTCCTGCATCCATGCAGTCGTCGGCAACTTCGTTGAGGATTTGCTGTAGCCACGACCTGTATTGTTGTTGCTAGTACCATCTCACTGAGATGGTTGTGCCGATCTTTTCGAGGCAGTGTGGGGCAGAGGTTTGTCGGGCTATGGTCAGAACTGTGGTTTTTGCCACTAAAATTACTTTATTGTTTTCGATTAAGATAATCGTTTTTATTCGATATATGCTTTTAGCATCTTGCTTCTAATATATTCCTGATGACTAAATAATGCCCTGGAAATTTAGCCTTGCCGCTTGCTGTCTCTTTTTTGTTTTTTTGCGGCTTGGCGAAATCCACTCTGGGCTGACAACAGGCTTCGCCTCGGCGAAGCGTAATTAACCTGAAGGAAGCTAACCATGAAAGGAAAAACAGTAAACAAGCAAACGCTCGCGGCGTTAGTGAGTGCCTTGTTGGTGTTTAACCCTGCCGTCGCCGATGAGCAAGAATCCGCACAGATGACTAAGCCCAAAGGGGCTGCCGCCACTGGCACCGCCAAAGCGTTTCAACCCAAGAGCAAACAATTTTGGTGGCCCGATCAATTGGATCTTTCCCCGCTGCGGGATCACGACTCCCGCTCCAATCCCTACGGCGAAAGTTTCGACTACGCCAAGGCCTTCAACTCGCTGGATCTCGACCAGGTAAAAACCGATATCGATCATCTACTCACCCAATCGCAGGATTGGTGGCCTGCCGACTATGGCAACTATGGTCCTTTCTTCATCCGCATGACCTGGCACAGCGCAGGTACCTATCGCACCTTGGATGGCCGTGGTGGCGCTGGTGGCGGACAGCAGAGATTCGAGCCGTTAAACAGCTGGCCCGATAACGCCAGCCTGGACAAGGCGCGCCGACTGCTCTGGCCGGTGAAGCAGAAATATGGTGAGGCGCTCTCCTGGTCAGACTTAATTGTGCTCGCGGGCAACGTCGCCCTGGAAAACATGGGATTCAAGACTTTCGGATTTGCCGGTGGTCGTAACGACGACTGGGAGCCAGACATGGTGTACTGGGGACCGGAGGTCGAGATGCTCGCCAGCGATCGTGAAGACAGAGACGGCAAGCTGCAAAGGCCCTTAGGCGCGACCCACATGGGGCTCATCTATGTCAATCCGGAAGGCCCGAAAGGGGTGCCAGATCCATTAGGTTCAGCCAAGAATATCCGCACCGCCTTCTCCCGTATGGCGATGAATGACGAGGAAACTCTGGCACTTATCGCCGGCGGCCATACCTTCGGTAAGATGCACGGCGCCCACAAGCCGACAGATTGTCTGGGGGCAGAACCTGCCGCGGCAGGCATCGAAGCTCAGGGGCTGGGCTGGCACAACAAGTGTGGCAAGGGCCACTCAGAAGATACCATCACCAGTGGCCTGGAAGGGGCCTGGACTCAGGCGCCGACTAAGTGGACCTCGCTCTATCTGAGTAACCTGCTGACCTACGACTGGCAACAGACCCGCAGTCCTGCCGGTGCGATCCAGTGGATCCCAACCGACGAGTCGGTGCAGAAGGCCGTGCCCGATGCTCATGTCAAAGGTAAGTTTCATGCGCCCGTGATGACCACGGCGGATCTCGCGCTCAAGTATGACCCAGAGTATCGAAAGATCGCCGAGCGCTTCCTGGCCGACCCGGAAGAGTATCGTCTGGCCTTTGCCAAGGCCTGGTACAAGTTGACCCACAGAGACATGGGGCCTGCCCGTAACTTCCTCGGTAAAGAGGTGCCTCAGGGCAGCTTCATCTGGCAAGATCCAATCGATGATAAGACCCAATCGCGTCTCAGCGCCGGCGATATCAAGCAGCTTAAAAAAGCCATCAGCAAGTCTGGGCTGAGCGTTGCCGAGCGCGTGCGCCTGGCCTGGGCGTCGGCGGCCAGCTATCGTCAATCAGATATGCGTGGCGGCGCCAATGGGGCGCGTATCGCTCTGGCTCCGCAGAAGGATTGGGCGGTGAACAACCCAGCCGAAACCGCCAAGGTGTTTAAGACGCTGGAGGCGATTCGTGCCGACTTTAATAAGGGCGCCGGTAAGAGTCAGGTTTCCTTGGCCGATCTTATCGTACTCGCGGGGGCGAGCGCCCTAGAGCAGGCCGCCAAGCAGGCGGGCTTTGAGGTCGCCGTGCCTTTCACCCCAGGACGAGGTGATGCCACACAGGCGCAGACGGACGAAAACTCCTTTAGCCTGCTGGAGCTGCATGCCGATGGCTTTAGAAACTACTTCGACGTAAACCACAGCTATAAGTCGCCCACCGAGATGCTGGTGGATAAGGCCGACCAGCTGGATCTGACGGTGCCCGAGATGACAGTGTTAGTCGGTGGCCTGCGTGCCCTCGATGCCAACTATCAAGGGACTAAGCACGGGGTGTTGACCCAGCGTCCCGGCACGCTTAACAATGACTTCTTCGTCAACCTGTTAGATATGTCGACCCTGTGGCAGAAGTCAGATGTCGATGGCATCTATCAGGGGCTGGATCGCAGCAGCGGCAAACCTAAGTGGACCGCCACCTCGGTGGATCTCATCTTCGGCTCTAACTCTGAACTGCGCGCGGTTGCCGAGGTATATGCCTTCGATACCTCTAAGCAGAAGTTTGTCGATGATTTCGTCGCCGCCTGGGTCAAGGTGATGAATTTAGATAGATAACAGGGGAGTGTCGGTCTGATGACCGTTGTAAGTCGTGGAACTCCGTTCCACACCTGGGAATGTGCGGCCTGACGGCCGAGATAAGTCGTGGGACTCCATCCCACACCCGGGCAAGAGGGGGGATCTCCAGCAATCCCCCTCTTGCATCTCCCCTTGCCGCCCCAGACGAAGTTACATGCATTAGTTAGGAGCCTCATACTCCAATGAAAATCGCCTAACGACTCGGATGGGACTCCTGTCCCCCCGAGCCTTAGCCATCGTCCATGATGGCTATACGGCATTTTCATCTGCGTATTTCGGCAACTTCGATGGGGATTTGTTGTAGCCACAACCGGTAATGATAGGAGGTTAGCTTGCCAGATGAGGGAAGTGATTAGAGCAAACTTTTTTGGATATTAACGTCTTGTGATTCCATCCCACACCCGGTCAAGAGGGGGATCTCCAGCAATCCCCCCTCTTGTATCTCCCCCTGCCGCCCCAGACGAAGTTACATGCATTGGTTAGGCGCCTCATACTCCAATGAAAATCGCCTAAAGATTCGGATGGAACTTCTGTCCCCCCGAGCCTTAGCCATTGTCCATGATGGCTACACGGCATTTTCATCTGTGTATTTCGGCTCTGGCATCCTGCTTCGCTCTAATTCCTGCATCCGTGTAGTCGTCGGTAACTTCAATGGAGGGCTATCAGATATGAAATATAGTAGCTAAAATTACGATTAGAAAATACAACTAGATTTCTTACTCTATATCTAGTTCCTGTGTTGAATAGTTCGTGATTTTTAGAATTAGTCGATGCTTTGCATAATGTTTTGGTAGGTTGGTTAAATAACAAATTTAGTTAATAAATGTGTCAGTTGAACTGGTCTGTATCATATTGGTATAAAACTAATGATGTGAAAGCGTTGTGGATTTATGTTTCTATCTTAGTATTTGAATCTGTGTTCTAATATTGCCTTTCGGCTCTTGTTTTTAACGCATATAGAGCCGAAAGGTAAATTTAAGGTTTTATTCTGAGCTTTTCATTCTTTTTAGATCGATGATAATTACAGAACCTCCACCACCTCTTACTGTTGCGCTTCCATCTCCAAAATATACATTGATACCTTCTATTGTGACTAAGTAGTTAGCTAGTGCGACTAAATCACCAACTTCTTGTTGATTTTTTTGACTGTCTTTTACATTTCTTAGGTACTCATTGACAGTATACTTTGAACGAGGGATTCTCTTCCCTGTAGCATCGTAGGCATCTTTAAAGGTCAATTCAATAGTTATTCTAGTTCCACCATATAATACTGCGTGGGATACGCCGAATGTAACAGATGTATTATCCTTGAATACAAAATTTACGTTTACACTCATTGGGTTAGATAAAGAGATTATGCCTTTTCCAATGCCAAAGTTATTCCTTATTACTGCCCATTGTGAATCTGCAACTGAATATTGCTCTTTCATTTCAGGCATATTGTTAATCAGCTCTGTTGCATACCCAGTGAAATCTTCTTTAGCTTCTAGAGCCGTGAAAGCAGAATCAAAGCTGCCATCTTCTGGCAAAACAATAGGCGAGCTAAAAAGCTCTTTTTGAGCTTTCATTTGTGCAGCTAAAATTTTTAGGATAGGCGTTCCCATTGTTTGAGCTAATTGGCTATTTGGGCCATGAGTTGTAATGTGCTTGGCCCAGTATTCAGGTCTATAACTCTCTTCGTCCCAATCACTTCCACCACTACTTATGGTTCTATATTCATCAATCGTAATTTGACTATTTTGAACATCATAGACGTATACTTTATATGTGTTTGAATTACTTATATCACTGGCCATGAGGCTTTTTTGTGCCGCAGTACAATCACTGCAATCTACGATTGCATTCGTTTGAGCTTGTGCAAATAAAGATGCAAAAAATAGTATTAAAGTTGAGGGGATTTGTATTAGTTTATTCATGTTCTACATACTCCTTTATTGAGAACAGATTGTTGTTTTTACATATATCGAATGTAAAGGGAGGGTAATATCCTGTCAACCCATAAATATTAATGGTTTTTTGCTGTTTTTGTAGGGGGTTATTTTTAAATATGTTTGTTTTGAATTTGTTTTGAATTTGTTTTGAATTTGTTTTGAATTTGTTTTGAATTTGTTTTGAATTTGCTTTGGGTTTGTTTTGAATTTGCTTTGGGTTTGTTTTGAATTTGTTGTTGGCTTGCTGGGGCATTTTGTTTCTTATGTTGGTTTTTTGACAATTCTTATATTTTTTGAGGATAACGCACTCAATGGGTTAAATGTATAGACGTTGTGGGTACCGGGTGAAGATGGAGCGAGTAAAAGGCTGAGCAGCATAGGGCTAGCATTTTATATTGCTATGGTGAGCATCATTTTATCTGGGCTAATATTTTCTAGCCTGTATCCCAGCTCGTTTATGGGCATAATCACTCAAAGTTTTCTAAATGCCATAGTTTACGCGCTTGTAGTGGCGATTCCCTTCATTGCCCTAGAAAGGTATTTAACTCAAAAAGGTATCCTGTTAGATACCAATGACCAGGGGGACTGACCCTTCAGAATAGGTTAGATGCTACAACAAGTCCCCATCGAAGTTGCCGAAATACGCAGATGAAAATGCCGTGTGACCATCATGGATGATGGGCAAGGCTCGGGGGGACAGGAGTCCCATCCGAGTCGTTAGGTGATTTTCTTTGGAGTATGAGGGCAAACAACTTCGTCTGGGGCGCCGAGGGATTTCCAAAAGGGGAACAGGCGCTTTTCCCCTTTTGGTCGGATGTGGGTTGAAGACCCACGACTTCTGCGGTAGCAAGACCGCTAATCTTCACGGATATTGGGAGGTATCCCAACATTTAATTCCAAACGAAGTTTGGACAATCAAAGGAGTCAAGGTTATGACTCCTGATCACTTCCCGTTAAACATCATAATCGAGTACCGGCGCCAACCAGCGCTCTGTCTCCTCGATACTCATCCCCTTACGCTTGGCGTAATCCTCCACCTGATCTTTACCTATGTTGGTCACGCCGAAGTAACGTGACTGTGGGTGGGCGAAGTACCAGCCGGAGACGGCGGCGGTGGGGAACATGGCGTAGCTCTCGGTGATCTTGAGATCTATGGTCTCGTCGGGCTTTAGTAGCTCCCACAGCAGGCCTTTCTCTGTGTGATCCGGGCAGGCGGGGTAACCGGGGGCCGGACGTATGCCCTTGTATTTCTCGCGGATCAGCGCCTCGTTATCCAGGTTCTCATCGGCGGCGTAGCCCCAGAACTCCTTACGCACCCGCTCGTGCATCCGTTCGGCGAAGGCCTCGGCCAGACGGTCGGCTAGACACTTGAGCATGATGGCGCTGTAGTCGTCATGGTTGGCCTCGAAGCGGGCCACATGTTCGTCGATGCCGTGTCCTGCGGTGACGGCGAAGCCACCCATGTAATCGGCGACGCCAGAGTCTTTCGGCGCGACGAAGTCGGCGAGACAGAAGTTGTCGTTGCCCACACGTTCTATCTGCATCCGCAGATGGTGAGTGGTCATCTCAACCTTGCTACGGCTCTCGTCTGTGTAGATCTCGATATCATCATAATTGACCGTGTTGGCCGGGAAGAGGCCGATGACCGCCTTGGCCGTGAGCCACTTCTCATCGATTATGGTCTTGAGCATCGCCTTGGCATCTTGATAGAGCTTGCGCGCCTCTTCGCCTACCACCTCGTCATCGAGGATCTTGGGGAAGTGGCCGTGTAGCTCCCAGCTGCGGAAAAATGGCGTCCAGTCGATGCGATCGACCAGGTCTTCCAGCGGATAGTCGTCAAACACCTGTCTGCCCAGTTGATTCGGAACGAAAGGCGTATGGGCGTTCCAGTCTTGCTGGCAGCGATTTTCCCGTGCGGCCTCCAGGGAGACGATCTGCTTGCGCTTGGCCTGTGAGTTGCGTTTGTCGCGCATCACCCGATATTCCTCGTAGGCGGCATCTATGGTCGCCTGACGGGTCTCCTTGTTGATCAGCTTGGCCACCATGGGCACGGCGCGCGAGGCGTCGGCGATATAGATGGCGCCTTCGGGGGCGTGGGGTGCGATTTTCACTGCGGTGTGGATCTTGGAGCAGGTGGCGCCGCCTATGATGGAGGGAATATTCAGCCCCGCCTTGTGGAAGGCTTTGACGTTGTGCACCATCTCATCCAAGCTCGGGGTGATAAGCCCCGACATGCCTATGATATCTACCTTTTCCGCCTTGGCGACCTCTATGATCTTCTCGACGGGCACCATGACGCCGAGGTCCACCACCTCGTAGCCGTTACAGGCTAGCACCACGCCGACGATGTTCTTGCCTATGTCGTGCACGTCGCCTTTAACCGTCACCATGAGGATCTTGCCGTTGGACTCGCCCTCGACTTTTTCCGCCTCTATGTAGGGGTTGAGGTAGGCCACCGCCTTCTTCATCACCCGCGCCGATTTCACCACCTGGGGCAGGAACATCTTGCCCGAGCCAAACAGATCGCCGACCACGTTCATGCCATCCATCAGCGGGCCTTCGATCACATCCAGCGGACGACTGGCCAGCTGGCGGGCTTCTTCGGTGTCCTGGTCGATAAAGTCGGTGATCCCCTTGACCAGGGCGTGCTCCAGCCGTTTGTTGACTGGCCAGCTGCGCCACTCGAGATCTTCCTTCTTGGCGCCCGCCGCACCGTCGCCACGGTACTGCTCGGCGATCTCCAGCAGTTGTTCTGTGTTGTTGGACCCTTCCACCGGGCAGGGCAGATTCTGCACCACGGCCTCTACCCTGGCCTTAAGCTCGGGATCGATATCGTCATAGATCGCCAGCTGCCCGGCGTTGACTATGCCCATGTCCATCCCCGCTTGGATGGCGTGATAGAGGAACACGGCGTGGATCGCCTCGCGCACCGGGTTGTTGCCACGGAAGGAGAAGGAGACGTTAGACACGCCGCCGGAGATCATGGCATGGGGCAGGGTACGTTTGATCTCGCGGGTCGCCTCGATGAAATCCACCGCATAGTTGTCGTGCTCGTCGATGCCGGTGGCGATGGCGAAGATGTTGGGGTCGAAGATGATATCTTCCGGCGGGAAGCCGACCTTATCCACCAATACCCGGTAGGCGCGGGTACAGATCTCTATCTTGCGCGCCATGGTGTCGGCCTGGCCAACTTCGTCGAAGGCCATGATGATGGCCGCCGCGCCGTAGCGCTTCACTAGGGTGGCCTGCTCGATAAACTTGGCCTCGCCCTCCTTGAGGGAGATGGAGTTCACCACGCCCTTGCCCTGAATGCACTTGAGTCCGGCCTCGATCACCTCCCACTTGGAGGAGTCGATCATGATAGGCACCCGGCTGATGTCCGGCTCGGAGGCGATAAGGTTGAGGAACTTCTGCATCACCTCGACGCCGTCCAGCATCCCCTCGTCCATGTTGATATCGATGATCTGGGCACCGTTTTCCACCTGATCCCGGGCCACCGACAGCGCCTCTTCATATTCGCCCGTCTTGATAAGGCGTAGAAACTTGGCCGAGCCGGTCACGTTGGTGCGCTCGCCCACGTTCACAAACAGGGAATCGGCATCTATGGTCAGCGGCTCCAGGCCTGAGAGGCGACAGGCCACCGGCAGATCGGGCAATTTACGGGCGCTATGCTTGATGACGGCGGCGCGGATCGCCTTGATATGGTCTGGCGTGGTGCCGCAGCAGCCGCCTATGATGTTGAGCAGGCCTTCCTCGGCCCAGGGGCCAATCACCTCGGCCATCTGCTCCGGGGTCTCGTCATAGCCGCCAAACTCGTTGGGCAGGCCGGCGTTGGGGTGCGCCGACACATAGCACTCGGCGATCTTCGACAGTTCCTCCACATAGGGGCGCAGCTCCTGTGGCCCCAAGGCGCAGTTGAGGCCGATGGAGAGCGGCTTCACGTGGCGCAGCGAATTATAGAAGGCTTCTGTAGTTTGGCCCGTCAGGGTGCGGCCCGAGGCATCGGTAATGGTGCCCGAGATCATCACGGGCAGGCGTTGGCCCAGTTGTTCGAACAATGTCTCGATGGCAAACAGCGCCGCCTTGGCATTGAGGGTATCGAAGATGGTCTCGACCATGATGATGTCCGCGCCGCCCTCGATAAGGGCCTGGGTCGACTCGATATAGGCTTCCACAAGGTCATCGAAATGGATATTACGATAGCCAGGGTCGTTCACATCCGGGCTGATAGAGCAGGTGCGGTTGGTGGGGCCGAGAACCCCGGCCACATAGCATTGACGGCCGGTTTCGGCGGCCACCTCATCACAGGCGGCGCGGGCGAGGCGAGCGCCTTCTAAGTTGATCTCCCGTGACAGCGACTGCATCTCATAGTCGGCCATGGCCACCTGAGTGGCGTTGAAGGTGTTGGTCTCTATGATGTCGGCGCCTGCCAGCAGGTAATCTCTGTGGATCTGCTTGATAAGCTCGGGTTGGGTCAGCACCAACAGGTCGTTGTTACCCTTGAGATCGCAGGGCCACTCGGCAAAGCGTTCGCCGCGAAAGTCGGCCTCCTCCAGTTTGTGGTTCTGGATCATGGTGCCCATGGCGCCGTCGAGGATCAAAATTTCCTTATCGAGCCGCGCGCGGATCGCGTCGTTAATCTGCCTTACGTTTCGAACAGGGGATTGGGTCGCCATAACTTTCACCTACTTCAACTGACCTATTGCCTAAACTGCCGCGTCTATCGATTTGACGTGCTATTTTTATTTTGGATGTATAAACGTATAGACGTCTATACTAATCGACTTATAATACCCAGGGCAAGTCAAATGAGTATAAGCTTAAATCTGGTTTGGCTTCGAGGAAGAATGGCGGCTAAGCCGCGTTCTCATGGCAAAAGGCTCTCCCCTTGAAAGTGGGTGAATCTGAAAGTTTTTCAAGGCCTTATTTATCTTTCATTGCCAAGGGATACTTCCAGAGAGTATCCTGCTAACCATCTAGATTTTAAAGGTTTAATGCTGCAGTTATGACGCAAACGACACTCTATTTGATGCGCCACGGCGAATGTGAAGGCGGCAATCTGCTGCGCGGCCATAGCGATCAACCTCTCACAGAGATAGGCTTCGCCCAGATGCAGCTGGCCTATGCCAAGCTGCCCCAGGCGGTGGACAGGGTGATCAGCTCGCCGCTCAAGCGTTGCCGTGTATTTGCCGAGCACCTCACCGCTAAGAATCAGGTGAAGGTGGCCCTGGATGCCGGGCTCAAGGAGATCTACTTCGGCCGCTGGGATGGCCAGCCTATCCCTGAGCTGCATGCCGATCATGGCGAGGAGTTGAGTGCCTATTGGCAAGACCCTTGGGCCAATCCGCTGCCCGAGGGGGAGCCCATGGCTGAGTTCGAGCGGCGTGTCGACGAGGTGGTCGAGCAGTTGGTGCATCAGCATTGCGGCGAGGCCTTGTTACTGCTCACTCACGGCGGCGTGATACGCCACCTGATGGCCAAGGCCCTGGGGGTAGAGCGCGCCGTGGGCTTCTATACCCGGCTGAGTTTGGACTACGGCAGCGTGGTCAAGATAAGTCACTATCGCGACAAGGCGGGGGAGGGCTACTGGCGTCTGCACTGGCATGACGCCGATTGAGTCTGTCCTTGTGTCTGCGGCAAAATTTAGCATAATAACCGGGCGCAGGGACCGCCTGCGCCGGGAGTATGGTGTCGAGATCGCCAAGGCGATAACTCGGACTTAATAGGGAATTGGGGAAGGCCTCGCGCCGCTAGCCCAAACTGTGCCCGCAACTGTGAGTGTGCCGCTAGGTCTAAGTCGACCGGTTTGCCACGAGTCAGGATACCTGCCTACTCTCCAACCACTATCTCAAGCGGGTGACTTGAGGGAGCCAATAGATGAAGAATACCTCGGGGCCGAGTCTGGTCCAAGGGCGAGGGCGCCTCGGCGCTGCTCCCCGGAGGGCGCGATCTTGAGCGCCCCTAGTCAGGCATCACAAACAGAATCACTCCTGTCTCACGGCGCCAGTGAAGGATCGAACCTAGGTGCAGGCGATGGCGCCTGCGCGCGCCCGGCGCTGTCGGTACGGGATCTCAGCTGGCGCTGCGGCGAGCGCGCCATCCTTTCTGGGGTCAAGTTGGATCTGCTAGAGGGTAAGATGCTGGGGATCATAGGCCCCAATGGCGCTGGTAAGTCCAGCCTGCTGCGCTGCCTCTATCGTTTCCTTACGCCTAGCAGCGGCGAGATCCAACTGTTTGGTCAGCCAATCGCCAGCCTGAGCGCCAGGGCCTTTGCCCGCGAGGTGGCCGTTGTGCTGCAAGACACGCCTCAGCATTTCGACATGACCACGGCCCAGCTGGTGGCATTGGGGCTTACGCCACATAAGGCCGCCTTCTCCATGACCACTAAGGCTGACCGCCTGGCGGTGAGTCAGGCCCTGGAGACAGTTGGGCTCAAGGATCGCGCCGGACAGACCTATGCCTCCCTGTCCGGGGGCGAGAAGCAGCGGGCGCTGATCGCCCGCGCCATAGTGCAGCAGCCTAAGCTGTTGATCCTCGATGAGCCCACCAATCACCTGGATATCCGCTATCAGATCCAGATCCTCGAGCTGCTCAAGGCCCTGGGGGTGACTGTGGTGATCTCGATTCACGACCTCAATCTCGCCAGCGCCCTGTGCGATCAGCTTTTGCTGCTGGATCAGGGCAAGGCGGTGGCTCAAGGCTCGCCCAAACAGGTGCTGAGCGAGGCGCAGATCGCCAGGGTGTTCGGCGTCTGCTGTCAGGTATCGTCCCATCCACAGCACGGCAACCCGCAGATTAACTATTTCTATGGCTATCACCTTCAAGATGGCGGTCAGAGTGCTCAGCACTGCAATGACTTGGGTGACCAGCCCCTTGAGGCGAAGGAGGCTAACCATGATGAGCGCTAGCCTGAGTCTGGGAAGAGGCTATAGTCCGCTGCAACACCTGGCCTTCGTCTGCCTGGGACTGCTGACCCTGGCGACTCCTGTGCTGGCGGTGAGCTTCGGCGCGGCGCAGATAGGCGTCGCCGAGGTGCTTGAGGTGCTGCTGGCCAAGCTGAGCGGCGCCGATCCCGGCGGCGTGACCGCAAGAATATTGATTGAGCTGCGCCTGCCACGCATCCTGCTGGCCTTCATTGCCGGCTTCGGCCTGGCGCTGGCGGGCGCCGTGTTGCAGACGGTGACTCGCAATCCCCTGGCCGACCCCTATCTGTTTGGCATCTCCTCGGGCGCCAGTCTGGGGGCGGTTGTGGTGATCACCCTGCTGGGCGGTGTCGGCGGCGCTTTGGCCAGTGTCGGCCTGCCGCTTGGCGCCTTTATCGGTGCCAGCCTGGCGGTGCTCATGGTGTTGGCCCTGTGCGGGCGGGATCTCAACACCCAGATAGAGCGCATGTTGCTCTCCGGGGTGGCGATCTCCTTCCTGTTTGGCGCGCTGGCCAGCCTGATGCTCTATTTCTCCGGGCCGCAATCGGCCGCCTCTGTGCTGTTCTGGAGCCTGGGCAGCTTTGCTAAGGCGAGCTGGCAGATGCTCTGGCTGCCCTGGCTGCTGGTGTTGGCGGCGAGCGCCATCTTGCTACTGCTTAAGCGGCAGATCCTCGCCATTCAGGCGGGGGATGAGACCGCCCATACCCTGGGCATTCGGGTGCAGCGCCTGCGTCTCGTCAGCCTGCTGCTCTGCTCGCTGATCACCGCCGTCCTGGTGGCCAACTGTGGCGGCATCGGCTTCGTCGGCCTGATGGTGCCCCACATGGTGCGGCTATTGCTGCCCGGGCGTTTCGCCCTGCTGCTGACGGCCCTGGTGGGCGGCCTGTTTATGATCTGGGTAGATGTGCTGGCGCGCTGCCTGCTCAGCTATCAGGAGCTGCCGGTGGGGATCATCACGGCTGTGATAGGCAGCCTCTTCTTCCTGTTTATCCTGGGCGGCAAGCGTGGCAACTAGCTTAGGTCCTCTGTGTATGGAAGGAGAAGCGTCAGGATGGAGAAGAGTATTGAACTGTGCCGAACTATGCCTGCAAAGAAGGTGTGGATTGGAAAGAATCGAGAACGAGGGCGAGCGATATGAGGTACCAGTATGTTTGAAGTCACTGAGGTAAGTAGCGAGTTCGATGCCAAGATCCAGCAGAAAATAGACACTAAGACCAAGCCTCTCGGCGCCCTCGGCGCGCTCGAGACCCTGGCGATGACTATCGCCAGGGTGCTGGGTCCAGACAAGCCGCAGATAACCAAACCAACCCTTTTGGTGTTTGCCGGCGATCACGGCATCGCCGCCTCCGGCGTCTCCATCGCGCCGAGTGAGGTGACTACCCAGATGGTGATGAATTTCCTCAAGGTCGGCGCGGCCATCAATCTGTTCTGTGCCCAGGGAGGGATCACCATGGAGGTGATCGACTGCGGCATCGCCCAGGAGATTCATGATCAGCCTAAGCTTATCAACCACAGGTTGGGGGCTGGCACAGGTGCGATTCATCGCGAGCCCGCCATGACCCTGGGCGCGGTCAAGCAGGGCTTCGCCATGGCCAGGGAGCGAGTCGCGCTGCATCACGGCCGCGGCTGTAACCTGATCGCCTTCGGCGAGATGGGCATAGGCAACACCAGCTCGGCGGCGGCCATCATGGCGGCGCTGATGGGGCGCGAGGCGGCCGAGTGTGTCGGTCGGGGCACAGGCATAGATGCCGCCACCCTGGCACGCAAACAGCTGCTGGTGGAGCAGGCGCTGCATCTGCACCGCGAGCAGCTTGACGACCCCTATGGCGTGCTGGCCTGCCTGGGTGGCTTCGAGATAGTGCAGATGACGGGCGCCATACTGGCGGCGGCGGAGCTGAAGATGCTGGTGCTGATCGACGGCTTCATCGCCACGGCGGCGGCGCTGGCGGCGGTGACTATCGCGCCCCACGCCCGGGACTATATGATCTTCGCCCACGAGTCTGGCGAGCGCGGCCACAAACTGATGCTGGAGCATCTCAATGCCCAGCCGCTCTTGTCTCTCGGACTGCGTCTTGGTGAGGGAACCGGGGCGGCGCTGGCGGTGCCCCTGGTGCAGGCGGCGGCCAAGTTTTACAACGAGATGGCCTCCCTCGAAGAGATGGGCATTTCGATTTAGCGGCAATAGCAATCTAAGGAACCAAAAGGGAAAGCGCGAAGATGTTTGCCAGAGAGTTAAACCTGTTTTTTATCGCCATGGGCTTCTTTACCCGGACCCCCATGCCGACCTGGGTGAAGGTCGACAATGAGCGGCTCAATCAGGCCAGCCGTTACTTCGCCTTGGTCGGCGTGCTTGTCGGTGGCCTCTGCGCCCTGGTCTATAGCCTGGCGACTCAGGTATTGCCTATCAGCGTCGCCATCTTACTCGCCATGGTGGCCGGGCTACTGCTCACCGGCGGCTTTCACGAAGATGGCCTGGCGGATACCGCCGACGGATTCGGTGGTGGCTGGCAGGTGCAGGATAAGCTCACCATAATGAAAGACTCGCGGGTTGGCACCTATGGCGTGCTCGCCCTAGTGATGAGCCTGCTGTTCAAATTTGTGCTGCTCAGTGAAATTGCCCTGTTCGATGGCGATCTTGTGATGGCAGCCTTGGTGGTGGGCCACTGCCTGAGCCGTATGGTGGCGGCCTCCTTAATCTTCACCGAGACCTATGTGCGTGATGACGACAGCAGCAAGAGCAAACCTCTGGCCCAGTCGCAGACCCCCAACGAGCTCGGAATTTTGCTGTTGACCGGCATTCTCACCCTCTGGCTCAGCGGTATCGCCTCGGCGCTCTCGCTCTGTTTGGTGTTGCTGGCGGCGCGCCAGCTGCTGGTACGCAGTTATCGTCGTCAGATCGGCGGCTATACAGGCGATGTGCTGGGGGCGACCCAGCAGGTGATCGAGCTGCTCTGTTACCTCTTTATCCTGGTGATCAGCCTATGATGCACCTGGTTCTTGGCGGCGCCCGCAGCGGCAAGTCTCGCCACGGCCTTTCCCTGGTGGCCGATTATGTGGCCAAGGGGTATGAGTGCCTGTTTGTGGCCACCGCCCAGGGGCTGGATGAAGAGATGCGCGCGCGTATCGCCCGCCACCAGGATGAGCGCAGTGAGGATGGTTTGCCCTGGCAGACCCTGGAGTGTCCGCTACACTTGAGTGCCTGTATCGAAACTCACGCCAGGGAGAAACGGGTGATCTTAGTCGATTGCCTCACCCTCTGGCTCACCAATCAGCTACTCGAGGGCGATGACTGGCCGAGCGCCAAGGCGGCGCTGCTGCGCACCTTGGAAACTGCGCCCGGAGCTGTCGTGCTGATCAGCAACGAGGTGGGCTGCGGCGTGGTACCTGCCGACCCCTTGAGTCGCCGCTTCGTCGATGAGGCGGGTTGGCTGCATCAGGCGATCGCTCAGCGAGCCCAGCAGGTGGTCTTGGTCACCGCGGGTCTGCCGCTGATCCTCAAGGATGAGACGAGCCAGGGCGCCAAGGAATAGGAAGAGAAGCCAATGACACCAGATAACTTAAGTAATCAGTGCAACCAGAGTAAACAGAGCGAGCAGGGCAATAGCAATCAAGAGGCGAGTGGCAATATCTTGATGGTGCAGGGCACTACCTCGGATGCGGGTAAGAGCACCCTAGTGGCGGGTCTGTGCCGCTACTTCGCCCGTCAGGGGCGCAGGGTGGCGCCCTTCAAGCCGCAGAATATGGCGCTCAACAGCGCGGTGACCCTTGATGGCGGTGAGATAGGCCGCGCCCAGGCGCTGCAGGCCGAGGCCTGTTACCTCGCCCCCCACACAGACTTTAATCCCATTCTGCTTAAACCTAATTCGGATACCAGCTCCCAGGTGATAGTCCAGGGCAAGGCCCTGTCCCACATGGAGGCCCAGACCTATTTTGGCAAAGACAGCCAGGGCTATCGCACCAAGGCGATGGCGGCGGTGCTGGACTCGCTGTCACGCCTGGAGCGGCAGTATGAGCTGATCCTGGTGGAAGGGGCGGGCAGCCCGGCGGAGATCAACCTGCGGGAGGGAGATATCGCCAACATGGGCTTCGCCGAGGCGGTGGACTGCCCGGTGATCCTGATCGCCGACATCGACAAAGGCGGGGTGTTCGCCCATATCGTCGGCACCCTGGCGCTGTTGTCTGCATCGGAGCAGGCCAGAGTCAGAGGCGTGGTGATCAATCGTTTTCGCGGTGACATCTCCCTGCTTAAGCCCGGCCTGGATTGGCTAGAGGCCAGGATAGACAAGCCCGTGCTGGGCGTCTTGCCCTACCTTAATGATCTGCATCTGGAGGCCGAGGACGCCCTGGATGCCCGTCAGGTGAGCAGTGGCAACACTCGCTTTCGGGTGTTGGTGCTGGTCTTTCCCCGCATCAGCAATCACACAGATTTCGATCCTCTCAGGCTGCATCCGGATATCGACTTGCGCTATCAACAGGTAAACGAGGCCTACGACGGTCAGGCAATTGATGCCGATCTCATCATACTGCCCGGCAGCAAGAGTGTGCGGCAGGACCTGGCCACCATGGTCGAACAGGGCTGGGATCGCGCGCTTAAGCGCCACCTGAGATATGGCGGCAAGGTGATAGGCATCTGTGGCGGCTATCAGATGTTGGGGCTGGCCATCGAAGATCCCCAAGGGGTCGAGGGCGAGGCTGGCGACAGCGATGGCCTGGGGCTGCTGCCCATAGTCACAGAGCTGACCTCTAACAAGCGTCTGGCTCAGGTTAAAGGCACGATAAAACTGGCGGGTGAGCGCGCAAGCATCGCAGGCTATGAGATCCACTGTGGCCGCTCCACGCTGTTATCTAAGGCGATCAAGCCCCTTGTCTTAGAGAGTGACGAGGGCAATCAGTTTAACGAGGGCTGTCTGTCCCATGATGGCCAGATCCTGGGCAGCTATCTGCATGGTCTGTTCGACAGCCCTGAGGCCTGTGCGCTGCTCCTTAGCTGGGCCGGGCTCAGCAGCACGGCCGTGGTCGATCCTGAGGCGATCAAACAGGCACAGTTAGATCGCCTGGCCGATACCCTGGCCGAGCATCTGGACATGGCGAGGCTGAGCGCCATCCTCGCCGAGACGCCACTAAGGCGCCCAAACAAGAATAATTAATGAGAGGAGAGAAGATGAGCGCGGATAAGCAGGCGGAAAACCAAGCGGAAAATCATAAGGCCGAGCGTCATAAGGCGCGCCAGCAGAAGGTGAAGGAGGCGGTGGACGCCAAGATCGCCAAGGCCCAGACCGAGAAGGGCGTGCTGCTGGTGATGACCGGCAACGGCAAGGGCAAGACCACGGCGGGTTTCGGTAACATCACCCGCGCCGTGGGTCATGGCAAGAAGGCCGCCGTGGTGCAATTTATCAAGGGCAACTGGCCCTGCGGTGAGCGCGCCGTGCTGGAGAAGGTGGGGGTCGAGTTTCATGTGATGGCCACCGGCTTTACCTGGGAGACCCAGGACAGAGAGAAGGATACCCTGGCGGCGCTGAGTGCCTGGGAGGCGGCCGAGACCCTGCTGAGCGACGACACCATAGACATAGTGCTGCTTGACGAACTCACCTACATGGTGAGCTATCACTATCTGGATCTGGATAGGGTGCTGACGGCGCTTAAGAACCGTCCGCCCATGCAGCATGTGATCGTCACAGGGCGTGCCTGTCACAGGGCGATTTTGGAGCTTGCGGATACCGTGAGTGAGGTGCAGCCCATAAAGCATGCATTTGAGAGCGGCGTTAAAGCCCAGCTCGGCTTTGACTACTGATTTCTGCCTGTTTGCTCCTGTGGCGGTATTGTCTGCGCCGACTCACCCAATCACATACTCATGTATGCTCATGGGCTGAGCCAGCTTGACGGCTTAGCCACAGAAGCAAACAGTTTGAAATGAAGAATATGGGCTTCATGACGCAATTTAGATTTCTGCCTGTTTGCTCCTGTGGCGGTATTGTCTGCGCCGGCTCACCCAATCACATATTCATGTATGCTCATGGGCTGAGTCAGCTTGACGGCTTAGCCACCGTGGCGATCTCTGTGAAAAATAACTATGAAGCTGCGGATTTAAATGAGTGGGGGCGCGAAATGAAACTGTTCAGTCTGCTTACTATGAAAAGGGAAAAGGATAGATGAAGATGAGGGTTAAGCTGTGGCTGTTGTTGGCCTTGTTGCTGTGTGTGCCTGGGCTTAAGGCGGCGCCTGCGAAGCGGATCATCGCCCTGTCGCCCCATGGGGTGGAGATGCTGTTTAGTATCGGGGCGGGGGACAGTGTGGTCGCGACCACAGATCATGCCGATTTTCCCGATGCGGCCAAGGCGATCCCGCGGATCGGCGGCTACTACGGCATACAGATAGAGAAAGTTATCGAGCTCGACCCGGATCTGATTGTCATCTGGGGCAGCGGCAACAAGCGCGAGGATATCGAGCGCCTGACCCTGTTGGGTTATCCCATCTATGACAGCGACCCTAAGACGTTGGAGGCGGTGGCTGACGATCTGTTGGCGCTGGGTAAGCTGACCGGCAAGGAGGTTGAGGCGCAGCGGGTGGCCGAGCAGTATCTTATCGGCCTCAAGGCGCTCACCAAGGAAAATCGGGCCAAGGCGCCGGTGCGGGTCTTCTATCAGCTCTGGTCAGTGCCCCTGATGACGGTGGCCGAGGGCAGCTGGATAGAGCAGATCATCCAGGTCTGTAACGGTGAGAATGTATTTAGCAACGCGGGCAACGAGTATCCCCAGGTGAGCCTGGAGGCCGTGCTGCTAAAGCAACCTCAGGTGATATTGCAGAGTCAGGATGAGGGCAATGTGCGCGGCATCGACTGGTCTGCCTGGCAGGAGATCCCGGCGGTGAAGCAGCGCCACATCTATCAACTGGATGCCGACCTCTTGCATCGGGCGACTCCAAGGGCCATCTTAGGGATTGAATCTTTGTGCAAGGCCCTGGACAAGGCAAGATAAACACAAATTAAAATTAAAACAATGTGCTAAATAATAAGGAGATAAATGATGACTATGCTACTGGCCTGCCTACTCTTTGCCATGTTGCTTCCCTACCTGGCCAAGGTGCCCGTGGCCATGGCGATGGCCAAGCAGGGTGGCTATGACAACGCCTACCCCAGAAGCCAGCAGGCTCAGCTGACCGGCTTCGGCGCCCGCGCCCTGGCAGCACATCAGAACGCCTTCGAGTCCCTGCTGATCTTCGCCGTGGCGGCGCTGACCGTGATCGCGCGGGACAAGGTCGACGACACGGTTGGTCTGTTAGCCCTGGTACATGTGCTGGCAAGATGTGCCTATCATCTCCTCTATCTGCTGGATAAGAGCACCTTGCGTTCGCTTTCCTGGTTCGTGGCCATCATCGCCGCCTTCGCCATCTTCGCTCGGGCGTTTTAACTCCTTCCTCAATGCCCACTCAGTGGGTTCGCCATGAGCGCAGCCCTTTACCTTCTGTGGTTGGGGCTGACGCTTACTGGCTCGCTAATCTTTCAAGCGTTTTAACGCACTATCAGGCTTTCTCCTATGTCCGTACTTTTTCACGTGTCCGGCTTTCCTCATATGCGGACACTCGGGGAAAATGACCGGACACTTTTGCGGGTGTCCGCGGACACTTTCATGAAATACTTAGCGGACATCTTTGTCTAAGTTATTGAAAGTTAGTGAATATAAAAGTTGGCACGGCAATTGTAATCCTAATGGGCAGAAATCGACTCGGTCGAGTAACGGACACTGTTAGGGATAAACAATGATTAAAGATACCAGCGCACAAGATAAGCAAGTTGCCCCCAGCCTGGGACGTCGCATCAAATGGCCTGTCACTATCGGCGCAGGCGTTCTCCTGGTTTCTGGTCTGGTGTGGGCCAGCGTCAGTGGCAGCAGCGTGAGCGAGTCTATCGACCGTAGCGAGCTGCGTTTTGCCACCCTGGAGCGCGGCACCTTAGTGCGTGATATCGCCTCTACCGGCAAGATAGTCGCCGCCAACGCCCCTATCCTCTACGCCCCAGAGAAGGGCACAGTGACCCTAATCGCCAACCCGGGTGACAAGGTGGAGCAGGGCCAGGTGGTTGCCACCATCGAAAGCCACAGCCTGACCAACAACCTCAAGCAGCAACAGGCGCTGCTGGAAGGGATGCAGAGCAGCCTGGAGCGTGCCCGTCTTGACGCCCGTCGCGACCAGCTTAAGGCGATACAGACCCTGGACATGGCCAAGGTGGATCTCGAGGCGGCGGATCGCGAGAGTCGCCGTGGCGACCAGCTGATCGAGTCCAGCCTGATCTCTAAGATAGATTATGAGAAGAGCAAGGATGAGCTGCACAAGGCCAAGCTGCTTTACGCCCACGCCCAGCAGGAAGCCGAGCTGATGAAAGATACTCTCAGCTTCGAGCTGAAGAACAAGGCCTCAGAGGTGGATCGCCAGGCCCTGGTAGTTGCCGAGCTGGAACGTCAGGTGGCGGCGCTGAATATCACGGCCCCCGTCGGCGGTATCATAGGTAACTGGCTGACGGAGCAGAAGGCCCGTATCGGCCAGAGCCAGCCCATATTAACCGTGGTGGATCTGAGTGCCTTCGAGGCCGAGCTGGCGGTGCCAGAATCCTACGCCGACGAGCTGGGTATTGGCATGGATGTGGAGCTTAACTTCGGCGGCCAGCTGGTGATGGGTAAGCTGTCGGCCATCTCGCCCGAGGTGCGTAACCGTGAGGTGACTACCCGAGTGCGCTTCGAGCAGCAAGCTGCCCTACACCTGCGTCAGAACCAGCGTCTGTCTGCCCGCGTCTTACTGGAAAATCGTCCCGACGTGCTCATGGTCAAGCGTGGTCCCTTCGTCAACAGTGGCGGCGGCACCCTGGTCTATGCCGTCAAGAACGACCTGGCCGAGCGCACCGAGATCCAACTGGGTGCTCGCAGCATGAGCCACATAGAGGTGGTCTCGGGCGGTGAGGTCGGCGACCAGTGGATCATCTCCTCCACCGACGCCTTTAAGAACGCCGAACAAGTATTGATCCGCTAAGGAGCGAAGCGATGAAGACCCTGATGATAAAGCTACATCCAGAACGAGTGGTCGCAGGACTGGCCTTACTGCTCCTGCTGGTGGCGACTCAGGTCTATACCCAGGATGCCTCAGACTGGTTTCTGTTCGGGCTCAACATATTAGAAGCGACCGGCATGCACGGGCAGCCGGTCGATAGTAACCAACTTCCCGACGTCGCCAGAGTTGGCGGTGATTTAACTCAATGGTTATTGGCTCGATTGTCCTAGTTAGTCCGGGCATAGGCGCAATAACAAACTGAATAACGCGATACAAAAACAAAGGATACAACCCATGTTAACGATGAAAAATATCAACAAGGTGTTTAAAACGGATTTGGTGGAAACCCATGCGTTACGGGATTTCAATCTCGAGGTTAAGGAAGGTGAGTTTGTCGCCGTCACCGGGCCGTCTGGTTCGGGAAAGACCACCTTTCTCAACATCGCCGGCCTGTTAGAGGGCTTTACCAACGGCGAATATCATCTGGACGATGTCAACATCTCTAACCTGAGCGATAACAAGGCGGCCGCCATTCGCAACGAGAAGATAGGCTTTATCTTTCAGGGCTTTAACCTGATCCCCGACCTTAACCTGGCGGAGAATGTCGAGGTGCCACTGCGCTATCGCGGCTTCAACGCCAAGGAGCGTCAGCGCCGCGTGAAGGCCGCGCTGGAGCAAGTGGGTCTGGGGGCACGTATGAAGCATCTGCCATCACAACTTTCCGGTGGTCAGCAGCAGCGTGTGGCGATTGCCCGCGCCCTGGCTGGCGAACCAAGATTTCTCCTCGCCGACGAGCCAACAGGTAACTTGGACAGCCTGATGGCTCGTCAGGTGATGGAGCTTTTAGAAGAGATCAACAAGGCGGGCACCACCATCATCATGGTGACTCACGATCCCGAGTTGGCACGTCGCGCCCAGCGCAACATTCAGATCGTCGACGGTCAGGTGTGTGACTTCACCCTGTACCAGGGCGGTCAGTCGCACCTGGTCGATACGGCCGAAAAAGTGGCCAGCTAAGGAGAGCAAGCATGTTTCTATATTACGTCGATCTCGCCTGGCGCAGCATACGCAAGACGCCGATTCTGTCGCTGCTCATGGTGCTGGCCATCTCTGTGGGGATAGGCATCACCATCACCACGCTTAACGTCTACAGCATGATGGCCTATAACCCGGCCGGTGAGCGCTCCGAGCAGCTCAACGCGATTCAGCTCTGGTCACAGGGCCCGGATTCCTGGGACGACTTTCATCGCCTGGTCACCTATCAGGATGCGATGAACCTGCGTAAGGGCAATGTGGCTAAGGCCCAGGCAGCCATGTTCCGTAGTGGCATGGCGGTGCAGACAGACGATCCTGAGGTGTTGCCAAGGTTGCAGGGCATCAGGGTGACCGATGGCGACTTCTTCAAGATGTTTGAGGTGCCCTTCATCTATGGTAATCGCTGGGACAAGGCGGTGGATCTCGACCCTGCCTATCAGGCGGTGATCGGCGAGAAGCTTAACCAGAAGCTGTTTGGCGGCGAGAATAGTGTGGGCAAGACCATCTACCTCAACCGTAAGCCCTATCAGGTGGTGGGTGTGATCGGCGACTGGAATCCTCAGCCTAAGTATTATGACCCCACCAGTGGCGCCTTCGCCAAATCGGAGCAGATCTATATTCCATTTTCGCTGGCGGCAAACGAGGAGTTTAGCGTCTGGGGCAACTCGTCGGGTTGGAAACATGAGCCGATGAACAACTATCAGGACAGGTTGAATTCGGAGAAGGTGTGGTTGGAGTACTGGACCTATCTGCCAACGAGTGAAGATCGCGCCGCCTACAAGAGCTATCTGGCCAACTATGTGGAGCAGCAGAAGGAGCTGGGCCGTTTCACCGATAACAAGTCACCTGTGGATTCAGTGCTCATGTCTGACGTCGCCGACTGGTTGGAGCGCAGCCATGTGGTGCCTGAAGATAACAAGATTCTGGTGGGACTGAGCGCCTTGTTCCTCAGCGTCTGCCTGATCAATATTCTCGGCCTGATGCTGACCAAGTTTCTTAAGCGTGCGCCCGAGGTGGGTGTCAGACGTGCCATCGGCGCAAGCCGGGGACAGATCTTCTCTCAGTACATGGTGGAAGTGGGCGTCATCGGCCTGTTTGGTGGCCTGGTGGGACTGCTATGGGCCTGGGGCGCCCTCTATGCCCTGTCGGCACGCTTCGGCGTCTCCGAGGGACTGACCCATCTCTCCATGAGCATGTGGTTGATCACCCCAACCATCGCCGTGGGCACCGCGCTGCTGGCCGGACTCTATCCTGCCTGGGTGGTATGCCGCACTAAACCAAGTGTCTACTTGAAGAGCCAATAAGGGATTGAAAATGCTTAACATTAAACCAATTTTTAGCAGCTTGCTCCGCAGTAAGAGTGGTCCGGTATTGCTACTGGTGCAGATTATCCTGTCGGTGGCCATAGTCGCCAACGCCAGCTTTATCATCCATGAGCGTCTCGAGCTGATGCAGCGTGACTCAGGGATTAATGAAGAGGAGGTGTTGACCTTTAGTGTGTTTAACTTCGATCCCAGCATAGATATCGAGCAGCAGAACAAGATAGATCAACAGATCCTGCGCGGTTTGCCTAACGTGCAGGCGGCCACCTCCACTAACATGTTGCCTCTGAGCGGCAGTGGTTGGTCGAGCACCCTTAACCTGGGACCAGATCCTGAGACGGCCAAGTCGACGCCACAGTTTGCCATGTACCTGGGCACAGAGCATACGGTTAAGACGCTTGGGCTCAAACTCATCGAGGGACGCAACTTCTACGCCGATGAGATCAATAAGAGCGTCAACGATCCCGGTAAGCTGGCGATCATCTCCAAGGCGTTTGGTGAGGCGGTATGGCCGGGTGAGTCGGCCATCGGCAAGTTGCTCTATATCGATGACGAGCAGCTAGAGGTGATAGGCGTGGTGGAGAAGTTCCAGGGCGCCTGGGTCGACAGTGACGATTTGGAATACAGTGTGATCCACAACGTCGATTTTGCGGGTTATAGCTATATGGTGCGCGCCGAAGTGGGTCAGCACAAGGCGTTGCAAGATGCCATCACCAAGGCCTTGATGAAGGAGAATCCTAATCGGGTGATCGATGACTTCCAGTCTGTCGCCGAGGTGAAGAAGCGCTCCTACCGAGATCACGAGCTGATGATAACCGTGCTCTCCATGATGGTGGTCCTGCTGCTGTTGATCACTAGCCTGGGCCTGACCGGTATGGTGATGTTCAACATCCAGCGCCGGACCAAGCAGATAGGCACTCGCCGCGCTCTGGGCGCGACCAAGGGGGATATCCTCAGCCTCTTCCTGGTGGAGAACTACCTCATCTGTCTCTCGGGTGGCGTATTAGGGGCCAGCCTGGCGGTGCTGCTGGGGCAGCAGCTGATGAAGTACTATGATCTGCCGCAGCTCAACCTGCTCTACCCGCTCATGACGGTAGTAGGCATGATGCTGGTGACTACAGTGGCCGTGGTACTGCCCGCGCGCAAGGCGGCGAACATCTCGCCGGCCATGGCGACCCGCAGCGTCTAAGCCTAGTCTTTAACTCACGGCGCTAAACAAGAGACACCGAAAGCGTTTGCCCTTTTCATCGGCGGCGCTTTCGGTTAGTTTGTTGCTCTGCAAGTAAAAAGTTAATAAGAATATATGGATACGATTCTCATCGTCGACGACAATCAGGCAGTATGCAGCGCGCTCTCCCTGATGCTCGAACTCAATGGATTTAAGACCCTAACTTGTTTCTCCCCGGAGGAGGCACTGAGCCAGGTGGCCGAGCAGGAGATCGCCCTGGTGATCCAAGATATGAACTTCACCCAGGACACCACCTCGGGCGAGGAGGGCAAGCGCCTGTTCTACGATATCCGCGCCAGTCAGCCGCAGCTGCCCATCATACTCCTGACCGCCTGGACTCAGCTGGAGCTAGCGGTGGAGCTGGTGAAGGAGGGGGCCGCCGACTACATGGGCAAGCCCTGGGACGACGATAAGCTGCTTAACAGCGTCAACAACCTGATTTCCCTCCACGCCCTGTCGCGGCAGAATTCGCAGCTGGCGCGCTCCGAGCATCAGCGGATGTCGGCGATCAAGGATGCCGATCTGTGCGGCATCGTCTTCGGCAGCGGCGCCATGCAGCGCTGTATCGATCTGGCGCTGCAGATAGCCAAGTCCGACGTATCTGTGTTGATCACCGGCCCCAACGGCGCCGGTAAGGACAAGCTGGCGGACATACTGCACGCCAACTCCCCCCTCAAACATAAGCCCTTCATCAAGGTGAATATCGGCGCACTGCCGATGGAGCTGCTGGAGGCAGAGCTGTTTGGCGCCGAGGCGGGCGCCTTTACCGGGGCCAACAAGGCGCGCATCGGCCGCTTCGAGGCGGCCGACGGTGGCACCCTGTTTCTCGACGAGATAGGCAACCTGCCGCTGTCGGGTCAGGTGAAGCTGCTGCGGGTGTTGCAGACCGGCGAGTTCGAGCGTCTGGGCAGCCATCAGACCCGTAAGGTCAAGGTGCGGGTGATCAGCGCCACCAATGCGGATCTTGCCGAGGATATCGCCAGCGGTCGTTTCCGCGAGGATCTCTTCTATCGCCTCAATGTGATTGAGCTGGCCTTGCCGCCTCTCAATCAGCGCCAGGACGATATCCTGCCCCTGGTGAATCACTTCATCGGTCAGGACTTTAGCCTGAGTAAGCCGACCCAGCAGGCGCTGGTGAGCTACCCTTGGCCGGGCAATGTGCGCGAGCTGGAGAACGCCTGTAAGCGGGCGGTGATCCTGGCCGCCAGCCCCACGCTGACCATGGCCGATTTTGGTTTAAAGCCTGTGAGTGGTTTAAAGCCTGTTAGCGGCTTAAATCCTGTGAGCGGCACACCATCGACCAGCTCGGTTTCTGTACCTAGCCCGGTAGCGTCGCAACAGGCTCAGGAACAGAGACAGAATACTCGTTTCGCGGAGCAAGAGGCGGAAACTGACAGAGCACCCAAGGTTGATTCAGCTAGCCGCGGCGAGCCTACGGGGGCCGATATCGAGCTGGCCCTGGCGGAGCATAATGGGGTGATCGCCCGGGTGGCCAAGTCCCTGGGGCTGAGCCGTCAGGCGCTCTATCGCCGCATGGAAAAATTTGGGATTGAGAAATAATGCCGATGCTGCGCACTAAGCTCATCTGGGGCAATGTGATTGTCAGTCAGCTGGCGCTGGCCCTGTTCATCCTGCTGCTAAAGATGCTAGCGCCCGAGCTGTATCAGGAGGTGGCGCCCGAGCTGATAGTTGCCTGCCTGCTGCTGTCCGGCGGCTTTGCCTGGCTGCTCAGCCGCTGGTTGACCCGAGGGCTGTCGACTAGCCTCAAGGCGTTGGAGGTGGGGCTGCTCAACATCAAAGACAATGATTTCAGCGTGAACATTCCTGTGACGGGGGACAGCCAGCTCAAGGCGCTGGCCAGCCTGTTTAACGAGTCGGCGGCCGTGCTGCGCCGCGAGCGTCAGTATATCTATCAGCGTGAGTTGCTGCTGGATAAGGTGATCCAGAGCTCGCCTAACGTCATGGTGCTGCTCGACGATCGCCAGCGCATCATCTACGCCAACGACGCCGCCCGCCACCTGTTTGCCCAGGGGGCGCGCATCGAGGGCAGCATGTTAGATGAGTTGCTGGACGGCGTCAGCGAGGAGCTGGCCGGTGCGGTCAACAATCCCAAGGGGGGACTGTTTACCCTGGCGAGTGTGGAGGAGGGCGGCGAAGATGAAACCTGGCATCTCTCCCGTGGACGCTTCCTGCTCAACGGTCAGTATCACCATCTCATTTTGCTCAAGCAGATGACCCGTGAGCTGAACCGTCAGGAGGTGGCGGTATGGAAGAAGGTGATCCGCATCATCAGCCATGAGCTCAACAACTCGGTGGCACCCATCGCTTCTATGGTCAATTCGGGCCGCAAGCTCACCGAGCCGCTGGATGACCCTAAGCTTAAGCTTATCTTCGACACCATAGAGGACAGGACCAGCCATCTGAGCCAGTTTATCTTCAACTATGCCCGCTTCGCCAAGCTGCCCCTGCCCAAGAAGAGCGAGGTGGATTGGCATAAGTTAGTGACTCAGCTGGCGGAGCATTTCCGCTTCACTCTGGTGGGTGAGCTGCCACGGCGCTGCGGTTATTTCGACCTGATTCAGTTGGAGCAGGTGCTGCTGAATCTACTCAAGAACGCCCATGAGTCGGGCTCGCCCGAGGAGTCGGTTAGCCTGAGTGTCAGGGAGCAAGGCCTGAGTGATGGCAGCGACGGGGTGACTATCGAGATAACCGATGAGGGCAGTGGCATGTCGCCGGAGGTATTGACTCAGGCGCTACTGCCTTTCTACTCCACCAAGCAGTCGGGTACCGGCCTTGGCCTGCCCTTGTGTAGGGAGATCATCGAGGCCCATGACGGCCGTATCAGTCTGCACAATCGCGAGCACAAGGGGCTGCTGGTGCGGATCTGGCTGCCCTATGATCAGGCTCAGCAGCTCGGGCAGGCAAGCGCCTAAACAAGCTGCTTAAACAAGAATCTTAGAGACAAAAACACCGCCAATTGGCGGTGTTTTCTATCTGGCAAAGCCGTGTACTAACGCTGTTAGTCTTCTACCTGCCAGTCGATGGTTTCACCGGCTCGGATAGGTACCACACCTGTGTCACCCAGCGGATAGGTGGCGGGCACCTCCCAGCTGCGTTTCACTAGTGTGATGCTGTCAGTGTTGCGCGGCAGACCGTAGAAGTCTGGGCCGTTGAAGCTGGCGAAAGCCTCTAATTTGTCTAAAGCGCCCACCGATTCGAACGCCTCGGCGTAGAGCTCGATGGCGGCGTGAGCCGTGTAAGAACCGGCGCAGCCACAGGCGGCCTCTTTACGGTCCTTGGCGTGGGGCGCCGAATCTGTGCCCAGGAAGAACTTCTTGCTGCCACTGGCCGCAGCCGCCAGTAGTGCCTGCTGGTGGGTGTTGCGCTTCAGGATAGGCAGACAGTAGAAGTGCGGACGAATACCACCGGCCAGCATATGGTTACGGTTGTAGAGCAGGTGATGGGCCGTGATGGTGGCGGCCACGTTGTCGGAGGCGCCCATGACGAAATCCACTGCATCTTTGGTGGTGATATGTTCCAGCACTATCTTGAGTGAGGGGAAGTCGGCAACCACCTGCTTGAGGGTGTTGTTGATGAAGGTGGCCTCGCGATCGAAGATGTCGATGCTCGAATCTGTAACCTCGCCGTGTACCAGGAAAAGCATGCCGACTTCCTGCATCGCCTCCAGCACAGGGTAGATGTTCTTCACATCGGTTACGCCCGAGTCTGAGTTAGTGGTCGCGCCCGCAGGGTACAGCTTGGCGGCCACCACCTTGCCCGACGCCTTGGCGGCGCGGATATCCTCGGCCGTGGTGTTGTCGGTGAGGTAGAGCACCATCAGCGGCTCGAAGTTGGTGGTGCAGACAGCCTTGATGCGCTCATAGTAGGCCAGTGCCGAGTCGACATTGGTGGCCGGTGGCACCAGGTTAGGCATGATGATGGCGCGGCCCATGTAGCGGCCAGTGTCTCTTACGGTATCGGTCAGCACGTCACCATCGCGTAGGTGAACATGCCAGTCGTCGGGTCGGGTAATGGTTAATTTGGTCATCGAGGACTCTTTCTTTTGCGTGGACTGGCTGGATCTTATGTGGCTGGCCAGGGCCTGTAAAGGGCAAACTGAGTTTTATCCTCGGGATAAAGGTGGACAATATTTAATAAAGTCTTGCTCACTTTGCCATCGAGATCACTGTTTTTATCATTCGCTTAGATTTTTCTAATAAAAGGAATTTGCATGTAATAGCGAATGTAATACACTTTCGGCCAAGGTCTGTTTAGTGCAGTAGGAGAAGCATTGAGATGAAGAAGATACTGATCATTGGTGGCGTCGCGGGTGGCGCATCGGCGGCGGCAAGGGCGCGTAGACTCAGCGAAACTGCTGAAATCATTATGTTTGAGCGCGGCGAGTATGTCTCCTTTGCCAACTGTGGCCTGCCCTATCATATCAGTGGTGAGATCGCTCAGCGCAGCGCCTTAGTACTGCAGACGCCAGAGAGCTTCAAGGCCAGATTCAATGTCGAGGTGCGGGTTAAGCATGAGGTGGTCGCCATAGATCGCGCCGCCAAGTTGGTGATCGTCAGACGACTGCTCGATGGCAGCGAATATCAGGAAAGTTATGACACCCTGCTGCTCAGCCCCGGCGCGGCGCCTATCGTACCGCCAATCCCGGGTGTGGATAATCCGCTCACCCACTCCCTGCGCAATATTCCCGACATGGATAGGATCCTGCAGACGATCCAGATGAATAATGTCGAGCATGCCACTGTGGTTGGCGGCGGCTTTATCGGCCTGGAGATGATGGAGTCACTGCATCATCTGGGGATCAAGACCACTTTGCTTGAGCTTGCCGATCAGGTGATGACACCTGTGGATCGCGAGATGGCAGGCTTTGCCCATCAGGCAATCCGTGACCAGGGCGTAGATCTGCGTCTGGGTACGGCCCTGTCAGAGGTGAGCTATCAGGTGCAGACCCATGTGGCCAGCGACGCCGCCGGTGAAGACACGGCCCATCAACACATCAAGGGACACCTGAGTCTGACTCTGAGCAACGGCGAGCTGCTGGAGACAGATCTCTTAATCATGGCCATCGGCGTGCGCCCCGAGACTCAGCTGGCTCGCGACGCTGGGTTAGCCATCGGCGAGCTTGGTGGCATCAAGGTCAACGCCATGATGCAGACCAGCGATCCCGCCATCTACGCCGTAGGTGACGCCGTCGAAGAGCAAGACTTTGTGACCGGCCAGGCCTGTCTGGTGCCGCTGGCGGGCCCGGCAAACCGTCAGGGCCGTATGGCGGCCGACAACATGTTTGGCCGCGAGGAGCAGTATCAGGGCACCCAGGGCACGGCGATCTGTAAGGTGTTCGATCTCGCGGTGGGTGCCACAGGTAAGAACGAGAAGCAGCTCAAGCAATCGGGTATCTCCTTCGAGAAGGTCTATGTGCATACCGCCAGCCACGCCAGCTATTATCCTGGCGCCGAGGTGGTCTCCTTCAAGCTGCTGTTCGACCCGGTTAAGGGCACCATCTTAGGTGCCCAGGCCGTGGGTAAGGATGGTATCGACAAGCGTATCGATGTGATGGCGGTGGCCCAGCGCGCCGGCATGACGGTTGAGCAGCTACAGCATCTGGAGCTTAGCTACGCGCCGCCCTATGGCAGTGCCAAGGATGTGATCAATCAGGCGGCCTTCGTGGCCAGCAATATCATCAAGGGCGATGCGACACCGATCCATTTCGACCAGATAGACAATCTCAGCGAAGATCAGCTGCTGCTGGATGTGCGTAACCCTGGCGAGCTGCAGAATGGCGGCCTGGAAGGCGCGGTTAACATTCCCGTGGATGAGCTGCGCGATCGCATGCATGAGCTGCCAAAAGATAAGGAGATCATCATCTTCTGTCAGGTGGGTCTGCGGGGCAACGTGGCCTATCGTCAGCTGGTCAACAATGGCTACCGTGCCCGCAACCTGATTGGCGGCTATCGCACCTATAAGTTCGCCAGCGTGTAAACGCCTTATTGATAAAAGATTTAGTTATAGATAGGCGGGGCATCTTGCCCCGTCTCTTTCCCTTTGCGACAGATGAAAGAGGTACTCGATGTTTTCATCACTCGCTATCGCCCTGTGCGGTGGTCTCTTGATTGGCTTGGCGGCAAGCCTGCTCCTGGTGGTTAACGGCCGCATCGCCGGTATCAGCGGTATTATCTCTGGCGCCCTGTGGCGCCGCGGCTCGAGCCTTTTTGGCTGGCAGTTCTATTTTCTCGCGGGTCTGGTGCTCAGTGGCCTGCTGCTGGCCGAGCCTTTCAAGGCCTGGCTGGCTATCGAACCTGTGTTGCTGAGTGAGCGTGGGATAGCCGCGCCGACTCTGCTGCTGTCGGCGCTACTGGTGGGACTCGGCTGCAGCCTGGGTAACGGCTGTACCAGTGGCCATGGCATCTGCGGCATAGGTCGTCTGTCGCCGCGATCCATCGCCGCGACCCTGGTCTTCATGCTGGTGGGCGTCATCGCCGCCGTGCTGCTGAACTAGGAGGGGCCATGCGTAACTTATTTGCCTTACTCTCTGGCCTGTTGTTTGGTGCCGGTCTGCTGCTCTCTGGGCTTGCGGATCCCGCCAAGGTGCTTGCCTTCTTAGATATCAGTGGCGTGGTCAACGGCCATTGGGATCCTAGCCTGATGCTGGTGATGGGCGGCGCCCTAGGGGTCTATCTGCCCGTCTATCTGCTGTGGGTAAAACCCAGGATGGCGCGCAGCGAGGGCCCTGTGCTGGACTGCCAATATCATCTGCCCAGCAAGACCCGCATCGATGGGCCGCTGATCGTCGGCGCCGCACTGTTCGGCCTGGGCTGGGGCATGCTCGGCATCTGCCCTGGGCCTGCCGTGGTCAATCTGGCGAGCCTGGATCCCATGGCGCTAGCGTTTATGGCGACCATGGTCTTGGGGGCCTACCTGGGACGCCTGATAAACAGGATGATCGCCCGCAGGTTGCCAGGGCCGGTTGAGGCCTAAGCGGCTTATTTTTATGTAAAAGTGCTTGGCAGCATCACGCTTTGATGCTTAGCTAGTAGGCAGAAGTTAGGCTGGATCTATAAGGCTATTACTTTTATTCCTGACTCGAGTGATGACAGAAGTGACGGCATGAGTATTAGCATGAGTTCTGGCCAGCTACCCTGGTGGAGGCTGCTATGCACTCGTTTCTGTTTCGACAACCCTTTGCTACGCTGGCGGCGAGCCGATTTGCTTTTGCATTAGCGATTCCGTTAATTATTTCGTCAGCGGCTCTATCTCTGTCAGGCCTGCGCCATGGCTGAGATGTCGCTTCCGCTCCTTCTTATTATATTCCTGGCTATCGGCCTGATAGCCGTTGCGGCATGCATGCTTGTTCTGCGCTTTATCCGCAGGCGCCCCGGCGTCGACTTTTCTGCCCTGGAAAATTCTATCGAGGATGGTCTGATCCTTATCGACGTTCAGGCGAAGATCTTGGTCCATAATGCCCAGGCCGCGACCTTGATGAAGGCCGAGGGGAGTGACCTCTCTGGGCTGCCCCTCAGCCTCTGGCTCAAGGATTCCAGCGGCGAGCAGCTGCAGGTATTCGCAGACCGTCAACTTGGCACCAGCCTGAACCTAGGCCATGAGATCTTAAGCTTTACCCGCCTGGCCCGTGAGCCCAGGGGGCTGCTGCTCTTAGTGCGTCATCACAACCTGGAACAGGACATTCGCCAGGATATCGCCCGTTATCACCACAGCCAGTATTTCGCCAAGATAGGCACCTGGGACTGGCAGGTGGGCACTGACACCCTCTATTGGTCCGATGCCATCTTCGGCATCTTCGGTTACAAGCTGGGGGAGGTCACCCCTAGCTATGAGTTCTTCTACTCCCGGGTGCATCCCGAGGATCGCGACAAGGTGAAGGCGGGGGAGGCGCGCTGCATCGCCACCGGCGAGAACCATGACGAGGAGTATCGCATCCTCTGGCCCGATGGCTCTGTGCACTGGGTGCGCGAGACGGGCAACCTGGTGAAGGATAGCGATGGCCAGCTCGTGAAGATGGTGGGGGTGGTGCGCGATATCACCCAGGAGAAGGCGCTACACCATAAGCTCGAAAAGATGGCCCACCAGGACCCCTTAACCGGACTGCCCAATCGGCTGCAACTCGAGCTACGCCTGAGTGAGGCAATTCGCGCGGCGTCGCAGTGTGGTGGTCGCCTGGGGCTTATCTTCATCGATCTCAATCAGTTTAAGGCGATCAACGATAGCCTGGGGCATCAGGTGGGGGACCGTGTCTTGATGACGGCGGCCACCAGGCTGCAGAGCCTCAAGGGGTCAGAGGATCTGGTGGCCCGCATCGGCGGCGACGAGTTTGTGATGCTATTGCCCCAGTGGCCGGCTGATAGGCCATTAGAGGAAGAGGCGGCGCGACTGGCCGAGGCGCTGTTTGAGCGATTCGCAGAGCCTGTTATTCAGACCGGCAGGGGAATAGCGGCCAGCATAGGTTTCGCCATCTATCCGGATCATGCCGCCCATATGGATGCGCTGCTGCATGTGGCCGATCAGGCCATGTATATCGCCAAGGGGCGCGGCGATAACCAATATCATCTGGGGCCGGATCATCGCATGGATCTCGGCCACCGTCTGGCCCGTTAAACCAAATTAACTTTTGACCTGTTAAGGCGATTAGCCTCGGGCGGTTTCCAGCGCCGGGCTAACCGAGGGCTCTGGCTGGCGACGCAGGAACAGGGCGTAATACCAGGTCAGCGCCGAGAACCAGGAGATGGTGAGGGTCCAGACATCGTGGGAGATGAAGTGGGCGCCCCTGAGCTGCTGGGCAATGCCGAAGGTGAGCCCCAGCAGCAGACCGAAACCAAGGCCGAACCAACGATAGCGCGGTGCGTAGGCCAGTGCGAAGAAATAGAGCGCCACCCAGGCATAACCGCCGCTGGAGTGACCGGCAGGGAAACACTGACCCGGCGAGTTAGCATCAAACTGACCCGAGAACAGCGAGAAATAATCCGCGCGGCCACCGAAGATCTTCAGGTGCCAGGGGCAGTCCAGGTGTACGAATGACTTGCCCAGCCTCACCAGCAGCACGCTGCTCAGTACGCTCATGAAGAGAAACACCAGGCCTCTGCGATAGCTGGCCAGGGCAGGTTTCTTATAGCTAAGTCCCAGTAGGGAGAGGACGGTGACGCCAAGTAAGATCACTAAGTTACGACCGCCGACATGGATCAGATTCTCCGTGACCCAGGCGTTGCGTAGCGGCCAGCCATCGACGCCGCCCTCGAGACGAAATAGCCACTGACCCAGGGCGATATCCAGATGAAATAGCTCTATCAGGCTGACGGCCAGCAGGAAGCAGACGGCGGGCAGCATGAGATGATAGCGCCAGAAGGCGGGTGAGCTAGCAGTGTCTAATGACTTAGCAATCGACATAGAAAAGTGTCCCATCGGCACCTAAGGTCTGGTGCGAAGATAAAAAATTCAGGCTAGGACAAGATTCTAGGGGGAGGGGCGTGAATTATATGTGAATTACCCGGCCCCATGGGGGGGCCGGTGTCTTGGAGCGGGATTTAGCTGTGGCGCTTAATCTGTTAGTTGGTTTGGCTCGAAAGTCGTATTTGCTTGCTAGTCGAATTTAGCCGCTAGCTGGGCTGAATAGCGGCGGCTTTGATCGCCTCGGCCAGCGCCAGCACGCCGTTGGTGCGCGATGGGCTCAGCTGACCGCTCAGCCCCAGTCGGTCGAAGTACTCGTGTAGATCTAAGGCGGCTATGGTTTTCTTATCCTGCCCCTGCACCGCGGTGAGCAGCAGGGCGATCAGCCCCTTGACGATGCGGGCATCGCTGTCGGCCAGGTAGTAGTGTCTGCCGTCTATCTCCTTGTGATAGAGCCAGGCGTTGCTCTCGCAGCCTCTGACCTGTGCCGACTCTTGTCGAAGTTTCTCATCCAGCGGCGGCAGGCGTTTACCCAATAACATGAGGGCGCGGTAGCGCTCCTGCCAGTTGGCGGCCTGGGTGAAGCCTGGCAGTATCTCCTGGGGATCCAGGATTAGGCCGGTAAAGGCCGCTGTGGATGGGCTTGGCTTGTTATCATTCATTTGGACATTGTCTCATACATTTAAAGCAGCAACTCTTTTACCGATTTTAGCGCCTGGATGAAGCGATCGACATCTTCATCATTGCTATAGACGCCGAGGGAGGCGCGGCAGCAGCCAGACAGCCCCAGGGTCTGCATCAGGGGCATGGCGCAGTGATGACCGCAGCGCACGGCGATCCCCTGCTGATCCAGCAAGATCCCCACATCTTGGTGATGCTCGCCAGCGAGGTTAAAGGCCACGGCGCCGATATTGTCCTGGTGGGCGCCATAGAGGCTGATCCCACCCAATGCCCTAAGCTCATCCTGTAGGCGCTTGAGCAGAGCCTGCTCATGGGCCCTGAGTTCGGCGCGGGGCAGGGACTGGATAAAGTCGATGGCGGCCCCAAGACCTATCACCTCGGCGATGGGCGGCGTACCTGCTTCGAGTCGATTGGGCAGGATATTAAATGTGGTGCCTTCGAAGCTCACCTGCTTGATCATCTCGCCGCCGGTGAGCAGGGGCTCGAGCTTGTCGAGCGCTTCATAGCGGCCATATAAGATGCCTATACCCGTCGGACCATACATCTTGTGGCCGGAGAAGAGATAGAAGTCGCAATCCAGGGCCTGCAGATCCACCTCGAGATGAGCGATCGCCTGGGCGCCGTCGATAAGGGTCAGTGCGCCTACCGCCTTGGCCTGAGCGATCATCTCTTTAACGGGATTGACAGTGCCGAGCACGTTGGAGACATGGCTGAGGGCGACGATACGTGGGCTGCGCTCAAGCAATGCTTGATAAGCTGCCTGATCCAGGCGCGCCTCTGGGGTCAGCGGGATAGGCTGTATCTCGGCGCCGGTTTGCTTGGCCAGCATCTGCCAGGGCACTATGTTGGCGTGGTGGGCGGCGCTGTCTAACAGAATCAGATCCCCAGCCTTTAGCTGGCTGGCCAGCCCCAGGGCCACCAGGTTGATCCCCTCTGTGGTGCCATGGGTAAAGATGATCTCTTCGCGGCGGTTTGCCTTAATGAATGTCTTTACCTTGTCGCGCACCGCCTCATATTGGCTGGTGGCGCGGGCAGACAGTTGATGGGCGGCTCGGTGCACGTTGGCATTATCCGCCTGATAGTAGCGGCCCATGGCGTCGATCACCCCTTGGGGTTTCTGACTGGTCGCGGCCGTATCCAGATACACCAGCGGATAGTCGCCGAGTGACTGGGTGAGAGCGGGAAACTGGCTGCGCAGCTGGCTAAATTCCATCGATTGGGTCCGTCGCGTGGTTCAAACAAAAAAGGCGCTCAGATCTTGGGAGATCTCAGCGCCTAATGCAAGTTCAATTAGCCTTTTAGGGCATCTCTACGGATTTAGGGGCAGGGAATGCGGTAGATGGCCGCCAACTCGTCGATTCGGCCCATCAACTCGGCGCTCAGGCTGACCGAGGTGCTGTCGATATTCTCTTTCAGCTGCGCTAGGTTGGTCGCGCCTATGATGTTACTGCCGACGAAGCGGCGGCCGTTGACGAAGGCCAGTGCCATCTGCGCCGGGCTGAGGTTGAACTCCCGCGCCAGCTCCACATAGGCTTGGGTGGCATCCAGGGCCATCTGCGAACCTGTGTAGCGGGCGAAGCGCTTAAACAGTGTGAGTCTCGCCCCCTCTGGCCATTGGCCGCCTATGTATTTACCGCTCAGGGCGCCAAATGCCAGTGGCGAATAGGCCAGCAGTGGCAGCTCTTCCCTGTGGGCGATCTCCGCCATGCCCACTTCGAAGCTGCGATTAAGCAGGTTATAGGGATTCTGCACGCTGATGATGCGCGGCAGGCCGTGCTTCTCCGCCAGCTGCAGATACTTCATCAATCCCCAGGGGGTCTCGTTGGAAACGCCTATGTAGCGGATCTTACCCGCCTTGATCAGATCGGCCAGGGCCTCCAGGGTCTCGACTATGGGGGTGAGCTTCTCATCATCCTGCTGCTCATAGAAGAGCTCGCCGAAGAAGTTGGTGTTGCGATCTGGCCAGTGGAGTTGATAGAGATCTATGGTCTCAATCTGCAAGCGCTCCAAGGAGTCGTTGACCGCCTGGTGGATATTGCGCCAGTCCAGCGCCATGTTCTGACGGATATAGTCGCTCTTGCCGCCGGGGGCCGCCACCTTGGTCGCGATAATGAGATCGTCACGCTTGCCCCTGGCCTTCAGGTAGTTACCCAGGATACGTTCGGTCTCGCCCTGGGTCTCGGCCTTGGGCGGTACGGGATACATCTCGGCGGTATCGATAAAGTTGATGCCTTGTCCGATGGCGTAATCGAGCTGCTCGAAGGCCTGGGCCTGAGTATTTTGTTCACCCCAGGTCATGGTACCCAGGCAAATTTTACTGACGTCTAAGCTGGAATGGGGGAGTCTTGTATAGTCCATTCAAATCTCCAGAATGCGCAAGAATTACTTCTGAGGCTAGCAAGCTTTCTTAGGAAACACTAGATAAATTACTTCATGGTGAAGTAACAAAATATCTTAATGATTTTCTTGAATTTTTAATGGCTAAAGTTTAATCAGCATAGGCATTTCACAGGCATCGTGACCCGTGTTGCCAAGGGGGGCATCCAGGTGCTCGAAGCCCAGTTTTTCGTAGAGGCTGACCGCCTCACTCAGGCAGGCGGTGGTCTCCAGATAACAGTGGCTGAATCCCTGGCTACGGGCAAACTCGAACGCCTGCAGAGCCAAGCGCTTGGCAAAGCCCTTGCCCCTGAGTTTGGGATCGAAATACATCTTCTGTAGCTCACACACCTCATCGTGACCCGGTAGGGGAGCGATCCCCACGCCGCCCAGCACCAGGCCCTTGTAGTCGACCACCCAGTAGTGGGCCTTGTCGGCCTGATAGACGCTGTAGAGATCGTCCAGGGTTGGGTCGGCGACGCTGTAGCCCTTGTCCGGTGTCAGGCCATACTCGGCAGAGACGTTGCGGATCACCCGGGCGATATGGGGGTTATCCTCCTGGGTGAGGCCGCGGATAGTGTAGCCCTGCTGGGCGCTGGCCAGATCCATGGCGCGGGTATATTGGCGTAGGCTGGCTTCCAGCTGGGCGATCTGCTCGGGCGAGAGCTGGGCCAGGATCTCCTGGTACATCTTGTTCTGTTGCTCGTTCAGGCTGTTGAGTTGGCGTTTGCCCTGAGCCGTGAGTTGGCACAGCGAGCTGCGACTGTCTCTGGGGTTGTTGCGACTCTTGGCAAAGCCCTTGTCACACAGTTGGCTCACGGCGCGGCTGGCATTGGACTTGTCGATATTCAGCGCCAGGGCCAGCTGCTTTATCGACAGCTCTTGGGTGCTGAGTTCGATCAAGGCGTGGGCCTGCACCGGCGACAGCGGCTGATCGCCGCAGGCGGAGTTGAGCATGCCCAGTTGCCTCACCAGTTGCCTCGACAGGCTGCGCAGCGACGAGCAGGTCTGGGGCAGTTCGACGGCCTGAGCGAGACTGGCATCATCGAGCATCGAAGGACAAGATTGTGACATGGTTAAGATCCGAGTGAGCTATATAGTTGCGATATACATCTAACTTAGATCCCTAAAAAGAGAAATGCAAGTTTTTGCTAATGTAGATAAATTCGGCAGGCTCATCTTGGTTGGCCTGCCTTCTCCTGGCGCCGAATTAGCCAAAGATCTCCGGGTTGAGCAGCGGCGCCATCGCCAGCACGATCGCCTGGGTGTAGACGCTCTCGCGACTGGCCTTGCCCTGGGTAAAGAGGCCAATGGCGCCCCCCTTCTGCTTGATATTGACCGTGTTGAACAGCCTGTCCATTACATCGCCAAGTTCCTCGCCGGCCACCAGGGCATCATACACCGGGGCGGGCAGGGGCATCTGCGCGCTGCGACCTATGCTCAGGCTGCCTCGATGGACGATAGCCATGTAGGCGTAGGTGGCCGCACCGTGATCGAACAGATCGACGCCGCCCTCCATGGCGATATAGAGATCCGCCGTAAGGCGCTCATCGCTTTTGCCTTGCTGCTCGCAGTAGCGGGCGCGGTTGATGGCGCCTTCGCGGGTCTCTGAGTCCGTCATCGGCTGGGCCGCGACTCCTGAGGGGGCGTGCATGCCTTGGCAGAGGATCTCGGCGTCTGGAAACAGCAGGCAGAGGGCGTTGCGGGCCGCGCCTATCTTGACCGGATTGGTCGAACCGACCGTGATACGAATGATGGCTTGTTGGCTAAGAGCGCTGGGCATGGGTATTCCAAAAGTGAATGAATCGACAGGGCACCATTTTGCCATAAAGCGCCTCGGGATGCATGGGCGGGCAAGCACCAGGCGCGGCGCGATATTTAACCTAGCGGATGTGCGCAAATGGCATCTTACTGCGGCGAAACAGGGCTAAGCGGCAGGGGGCCGCCATAGCGCCGGGTTAACAGATGTAAAAAAGGGTAACGCGCTTGTGATGTTCTGGTTCGCTTTGGTTAGCGTGAGATTGCCGTTATGAAAATTTACAACACAATAAGTTAGATTCGGCTCACAAAGCCGATTCATTCTGAAAATTCATTACAAAAAGAGGTGTCAGATCAATTTCTCGCGTCCTGCCTGCTATATGCTACGCCCGAATTTTAGTCGTGCTCGTCAGGCGGAAAAACGCCGCGGGGCGGGGCGTCGAAACACTCAGATGCTAGGGCATCGATAAGGTTATTTTATGCAAAACGAAGCGACAATCTCTGATGTAAACCTCGCGCAGCGCCAAGGTTGGACTCGCAGCGACACGACCTGGATGTTGAGCCTGTTCGGCACCGCCGTCGGCGCCGGTATCCTGTTTCTACCCATCAATGCCGGCATGGGCGGTTTCTGGCCCTTGGTGCTGATGGCCGTGATTATCGGCCCCATGACCTACCTGGCCCACAGAGGCCTGTCTCGCTTCGTCTGCTCCTCCCAGCGTCAGGGCAGCGACATCACCCATGTGGTCGAAGAGTATTTCGGTGTCGGCGCCGGTAAGGCGATCACCTTGCTCTACTTCTTCGCCATCTACCCCATAGTGCTCATCTATGGTGTGGGCATCACCAACACGGTCGACAGCTTCATCGTCAACCAGCTGGGCATGGCCTCGCCACCACGCTTCCTGCTGTCCGGTATCTTAGTGCTGGGCATGATGTCTGTGATGGTGTCTGGCGAGAAGTTTATGCTCAAGGTGACTCAGCTGCTGGTGTATCCACTGGTGGGGATCCTGGCCTTTATGTCGCTGTACCTGATCCCAAGCTGGAAGATGGACGCCCTGATGGAAGTGCCTGCCGCCGGTGAGTTTCTCGGTACCGTCTGGCTGACTATTCCAGTGCTGGTATTTGCCTTCAACCATTCGCCAGCCATCTCACAGTTCTCGGTATCGCTGAAGAAGCAGTACGGTAGTAACGCGGCCAAGAAGGCCGATGTGATCCTGCGTAACACCAGCATGATGTTGGTGGGCTTCGTGATGCTGTTTGTCTTCTCCTGCGTACTGTCGCTGAGTCCAGCCCAGCTGGCCGAAGCCAAGGCGCAGAACCTGCCGATCCTCTCATACCTGGCCAACGTACACGCCAGCGGCTTCGTTAGCTATTTCGGCCCCATCATCGCGGTGATCGCCATCGTCTCCTCATTCTTCGGTCACTACCTGGGCGCCACTGAAGGCCTCAAGGGGATCATCACTAAGCAGCTGCGTAGCAGCAACAAGGAAGTGTCGGACGCCAAGATCGACAAGTTTATCCTCGGCTTCATGTTCCTGACCATCTGGGGCGTTGCCGTGATCAACCCAAGCATCCTGGGGATGATCGAGGCCCTAGGCGGCCCTATCATCGCCGCGATCCTCTACCTCATGCCTATGTATGCCGTCTACAAGGTGCCTGCGCTCAAGGCCTACCGTGGTCGCATCAGTAACATCTTCGTGATCCTGGCAGGCTTGCTGGCGATGACGGCCATACTGTTTGGCATGCTCTCTTAATCGACTCATGTTACGCCCGGCGACTCTCCGCCGGGCGAATCTAAGTGGAAGCATTTATGGTTAGCGCATTTGATATTTTTAAGATAGGTGTGGGTCCCTCCAGCTCGCACACTGTCGGGCCGATGAAGGCCGCCAAAGGTTTTGTTGACGATCTGCGTCAGCGTGGAGAACTGCTGAGCATCACCAGCGTCAAAGTGGATATCTATGGCTCCCTGTCGCTCACCGGCAAGGGCCACCATACAGATAGCGCCATCATCATGGGGCTGGCGGGCAACAGCCCTGAGACGGTAGATATCGACCTGACCCCTGAGTTTATTCGTCAGGTGGCCATGACCTCCTGTCTGCCACTGGGCACAGAAGGGCATGGGGTCGACTTTCCGCCCGAGGCCGTGGTGTTTCACCCCGAGGCCCTGGCGCTGCATGAAAACGGCATGACGTTGAGCGCCTATGTCGGTCAGCAGTGTGTCTATCACAAGACCTATTACTCCATCGGCGGCGGCTTCATCGTCGACGAGGAGCATTTTGGCATGACCGCCGCCAACGAGGTGGTCTTGCCCTATCCCTTCGCCAATGCCGAGGAGCTGCTGGTTCTATGCCAAGAGACGGGCATGAGCATCAGCGCCATCATGATGGCCAACGAGCGGGCGCTTCACAGTGAGGCCCACATTGCCGAGGGTTTCGAGGCGGTTTGGCATACCATGAAAGAGGCGATCGAGCGCGGTTGTCACACCGAAGGCGTGTTGGCTGGGCCGCTGCGGGTGCCGCGCCGAGCGCCGGCGCTGTTTCGTCAGCTGGCTACCGGTGAGCGCCTGTCGGCGGATCCCATGATGATCGTCGATTGGGTCAACATGTTCGCCCTGGCGGTGAGCGAAGAGAATGCCGCCGGTGGCCGGGTGGTGACCTCGCCGACCAATGGCGCGGCGGGGATCATCCCGGCCGTGTTGGCCTATTTTGACAAGTTCATTCAGCCGGTGGGCCCTAAGGAGTACAGCCGCTACTTCCTCGCCGCCGCGGCCATTGGTGGCCTGTATAAGCGCAACGCCTCTATCTCCGGCGCCGAAGTGGGCTGCCAGGGTGAAGTGGGGGTTGCCTGCTCCATGGCGGCCGCCGGGCTGGCTGAGCTGATGGGGGGCAATCCGGCTCAGGTCTGCATCGCCGCGGAGATCGGCATGGAGCACAACCTGGGACTGACCTGTGATCCTGTCGCCGGTCAGGTGCAGGTGCCCTGTATCGAGCGCAACGCCATCGCCTCGGTGAAGGCGATCAACTCGGCGCGTATGGCGCTGCGGCGCAACAGCGAGCCCAGAGTTAGCCTGGATAAGGTGATCGCCACCATGTATGAGACAGGCAAAGATATGCATGTGAAGTATCGCGAGACCAGCCAGGGCGGCCTGGCGATCAAGGTTACCAGCATCTGCGCCTAAGCTCTTGTCTGAGCAATTGGCTTAAGCTATGCGCCTGAGCCACAAAAAAACGCCCATCTGGGCGTTTTTTTATGCTTGGTTACCGGCTACTTTTCTTCATACATCAGGTAGTAGCTCTGCTTCATGCCGAGGGCCTCGTAGGTCTTCTGCGCCTTATGATTCTCCTGCTCCACATAGAGTCTGAAGCTGGCGGCGCCGCCATTGTCCTCGGCTATCTGTTTAACCGCCTCATACAGCTTGCCATAGATCCCCTGGCGACGATTCTGCGGGCGGATATAGACGCTCTGGATCCAGTAGTAGTCCTTGGCGCGCCAGTCGCTCCATTCGAAAGTGACCATGAGGGAACCCAAGATTTCGCCGGCTTCCTCGGCGACCAGGTAGAAGCCGCGTGCGGGGTTTTCAAGCAGCGTCTGTACGCCTAGAGTGAGGGTTTGTTGATCTAGGCTGAGCCCCTCGGTTTCATTGGCCATGGCCTGATTAAACTGCACCAGTGCGGTGAGATCCGATTGTTGGCCTTTTCTTATTTGCATTATCGCCTCCTTAAATTTGGCCATACTCTAGCACGCTTCATGGCCAAGCAAAGGCAGAATTTTTTCGATTGCTCCTTAGACTAAAGTCTAACTCTGCTATGCTTTGAAGAAGGGAGTGCTAAGTGTCTATGGGGTGAGGCGATGAGTGATTATGACCAGAATGATCTTACTAAACTCAATCAAAATCAGCGTGATAGCTTGGCGCTTGGCCGGGAGCAGGAGGCGGTAAATCATCTGCTGCATTTTCTGCTGACCCTGGTTACCCTAGGTCTCTGGGGCCTGGTCTGGTGGCACCTTATCCTAAAGTCCCAGGGCAAGGCGGAGAGGCTGTTTCATGGCTTCGACGACGCCTACTGGAGCCACCTCATCGAGCGCGAACAACCCCCTGCGGCCCTGCATACCTTCAGGGTCGATGCCAAACAGGAGTCTGCCTACTTCGAGGCCTGATGGGGCCTCTCTTGATATGAATCACAGCTTACTCCAGGTTTATCTGATATTATCCCCGTCCCATTTGCGTCTGCTGTCAGCTGCGTTGCTACTTGCTCCGTTGCGACAGGCTCCTCTGTCATAGGGCGGCAGGACGAAACCACTCTCGCGATTCAAGGTTATTAATGATGCGTCAACAAACCTCTTCTTGGCTGGGCCGTGCCTGGTCTGGCTGGATGTCTGTGCCCCTGTGGCTACAAATCCTTATCGGTATGCTGCTGGGTATCTGCGCCGGCCTGGGCCTGGGCGAACAGGCGGTGCTGCTTAAACCAATAGGTACGCTTTTTGTCAACACTATCAAGATGCTGATTGTCCCCTTGGTGTTCTGTTCCCTGATCGTGGGGGTGACCTCTATGCAGGACACCGCCAAGATGGGCCGCATCGGTTTTAAATCTTTCGCCTTCTATCTGGGCACTACCTCAATCGCCATCACGCTCGGTCTGGCCGTGGGTCATATCATGCAACCCGGCGCCGGACTGGCGATGACCTCGGCTGAGAGTCACAACGCGGTGAAAGAGGTGCCTTCTATCATGGAGACACTGATCAACATAGTGCCAACCAATCCTATTGCGGCGCTGGCCAGCGGGCAGATCCTGCAGGTGATCGTCTTCGCGGTGGCCCTGGGTATTGCCTTGGTGTTGATCGGCGACCATGGTAAGCCGGCCATCAAGGTGTTCGAGAGCCTGGCCGAGGCCATGTATAAGCTGACCGATATGGTGATGAAGCTGGCGCCATATGGGGTATTTGGCTTGATGGCCTGGGTAGCCGGTGAATATGGCATGGATATGTTGATGCCGCTGATCAAGGTGATTTTGGCGGTTTATATCGGCTGCGCCCTGCATATCATAGGTTTCTACAGCCTGGTGCTCACCTTCGTGGCCAAGCTCAACCCTATGCAGTTCTTCAAGGGGATCAGCAACGCACTGGCGGTGGCCTATACCACCTCGAGCAGCGCCGGCACCCTGCCTGCCAGCATGAAGTGCGCCAGCGAATCCTTAGGGATCAATAAGAAGATCTCAAGCTTCGTGCTGCCCCTGGGTACCACCATCAACATGGATGGCACCGCCCTGTATCAGGGGGTCACGGCGCTGTTTGTTGCCCAGGCTTTTGGGATCGACCTCACCTGGGTCGACTATATCACCATCATTCTCACCGCGACCCTGGCCTCAATCGGCACCGCCGGGGTGCCGGGGGCGGGTCTGGTGATGCTGACCCTAGTACTGACCACTGTTGGCCTGCCGCTGGAAGGGGTGGCGATCATCGCGGGTATCGACCGTATCTTGGATATGGCGCGTACCGTAGTGAACGTGTCCGGGGATCTGGTGGCGACCACAGTGATCGCCAAGTCTGAAGATGAGCTGGATCTCGAGCACTACAACGCCGACGCCGAGCAGAGCCAGATACTGGCAGAGCGCCTGGATAGCTAGTGTTAAATAGCTAGTTTTAAACAGCTAAGCCGAGTTTTAGACATAAAAAAAACCGCCAATCAGGCGGTTTTTTTGTGTCGGCAATAGCGCTTACTGCTTGCTGAGGACCAGCTGGGTTTCGCCATCGGCGTCGCTGAGCAGCAACTTGCCTTTGACCAGCTTGACCTGGGTGACCTGAGACATGGCCTGCATGACATTGCGCTCCTGCTGCATCAGGGCGTCGACACAGGCTTTCATCGTGCTACCGGCGGGGGAGAGGGTTAGGGCCTGACCGTCTAACTGATACTGGCCGAAGAACTGGTTACAACTGTTGTTGCCGCTCAATGCGCCATCTTCGGCAAACACCAGCTGGGCCGGGCTGTAGTCGATGACGGCTTTACCCTGGGCGGCCTCGATATGCCAGCTACCTAAAATATTCAGATCCTCGCCGCCTGTGAGGGATGCGCTTTGACAGGCAGATAAGCCGAGCAAGGTACCGGCGATAAACATAAACTTCTTAAACATGGGGAAACTTCCAATTCTGTGAGACTGATATTTTGACAAGCTTACGCCTAATTAAAAAGCCTTATTCGGGGTTTTTCCATGATATTTTGTTCATGGTAAGCTGTTTCCACTGTTGGCCCAGCTGCTTCGACGACAAACTAGGCTGACGACAAACTGTGCCGACGACAAGCTCTGCTGAAAGGGGAAAGACGAAGCTATGATGACAGGATTAAAACTGGCCCACTGGTTGGGACTCGCCATGGTGCTCGCCGGCCTTGGGATCTATGGCCTGACCTCCTGGACCGAGCAGATCCAGGGGATACTCTTGGTTTCAAGCCTGATAGGCCTGGGGCTGGTGATGATGTCGCCTTTCCCCATAGTGCTCTTTTTTCAATGGGCAAAGGCGCAGGATCAGAGCCAAGACGCACCTGAGTGCGAGAGCCAGCGCGAGAGCTAGCGCAAAACTTAAGGCTTAACTCGCCCTAGGCCTTTACGCCGCCTTGTTGTTTCAGCTCTCGGTTGGCATGTAGATTCTGTCTCGCCGCCTCCACCATGGGCTCGATGGCAAGATGTGTGGTGGGGGTGAAGAAGCTCACGCCTATGGCGATCTCCGCCTTGATCTCTTCCTTGGCGATCTGCTTGAGCAATCGCTTGGTGAGAGATTCGAGATTGGCCTGACTGTCGACGAAGGCCAGTATGGCAAACAGGCCATCTTCGATGCGCGCCGAGACATCGGCGTCACGCATATTATGGTGTATCACCCGGGCTAACTGCCTCAGTCCCTGACTCTGTTCCATCACTCCCTTATAAGCTGTCATGTCCTGCAGCAGGACGATACCCGCATGGGAGCCGAAGCGGCGACTCAGGCTCAGCTGTCTTGGCGCCATCAGGTTGAAGCCATAGGGGTTGAGCATACAGGTGAGATCGTCCTGTACCGACATCATCTGAATCTGCTGCATCAAAAACAGGTGCTTGAGCTCCGCCTGGATCAGCGCCTTGGCGTTTTCCATCAGGGGCAGGAGTCGCTGGAAGTGTTTACTGCGCTGGCTGTCGCAGATCAGCATGACACCGAAGGGTTGACCGTCTGACCAGTAGAGGGGCAGGGCCAGCAGGCTGTTAAAGCGTGCCAGGTGACTCTTGGGATCTTGGCTCTTGGTCAGATCCAGCAGGCCGTAGGCGGTGTGGTTCTTGAGGGCCTGGGTGAGGCTGGCATCATGAAACTGAGTACCGGCATAGAGATTGAGATCCGTGTGCTGACGACTACAGACCACCTGATACTCGCCGTCGATAAACTGCAGCACCACACTGGCCTGAGCCTGATAAAATTCATTAAGTAGATCAACTTGTTGCTGCCAACGCGGCAGGGTAATGGCGGGATGGTCGGCTTCCCTAAGCCAAAGGCTGGTATCGGCGCATTCTAATAGCATAGTAGTGCTCGCTTATTGTTATTATTAAATTGCATAACTCGCTAGATAAGGTGGGTCAGCCGAAAGACTGACGACACAAAGTGTTTACATCATACTCAAAAATCATATGTTGTGAGAATGTAAATTTTCAATTTTGCGAGCAAAATCTGTTTTTTCGTTTTTCGAAGTTAACTTCTAACGCCTGTCTCTAATGCCAGTTTCTAGCGCCAGCCTCTAGCATTAGGCCTCAGTCTCAATTTCATCATCTTTCTGCTGAGACTTGAGTTGCTGCTTGGCCTTCTCCAGCATGGGCGCCAGCTTGGCCGAGGAGTCGGGGGCGAAGAAGGAGTGGCCCGAATCCAATTTGAGGCGATCGTTTTGTTGTAGCAGCAGTTTCTCGACCCTGTGGCTGATGTGGTTGAGATCCCGCTCGGTATCCACAAACACCAGTACCACGAACTGGCTGTGGCTGTAGTGGGCGGCTATGTCGGCGGTGCGTATGGTGTCCTGAATGATGTTGCCCAGCAGGCGGATATGCTTGTCCTCTATCTCGTCGATCAGCGGCGGATTGGGGTAGAGCTCGAAGAAGAGGATGCCGGCATGGGCACCGAAGCGACGGCCGAGGTTGAGCTGTCGCGGCGCCATCATGATGAAGCCATAGTGATTGAGCATGCCTGTGTCGCGATCCCGCATCGACAGTGATTCGATGCGCTGGCTCTGACACAGGAGTGCCAGGTCCTGTTGCAGCAAGATCTGGAAGGGTTCCAGCATGAAGGCGTTGGTGCTGGCGGTCTCCTTGTTGGCGGGATTGATCACACACAGACAGCCGAATACAGTGCCGTCGGGCCAGAGGATCGGCCTGGACAGCATGCTGCTGGCGGTGGCGAGATCTTTGGGGAGTTCGGCGTTGGATTCCCGACTCAGATCCAGGTTGACCCCTTCGGGCTGACTGTTGGACAGGCGGGTGAAGAGTTCGAATTTCTCGTTATACAGGGTGCCGGAAAGAAACCTGCGGGTATCGTTGATGGAGCTGACGATGATCTCAAAACCCAGGTCCGTCTGCTGGGCGACAAAGGCGACATCGGCTTCGAAATAGCGTTTCATCAGCTCGCACTGATGCATCCACCTGACTAAGTTGATTTGCGCGTTATCGTTTTCAAGTATACTCACACCTGTGTGAATGTTTTCCGGCAGCATGATCGGCTCTAACCTATTGGTGTTTCAGGTGTGTTAAGTGTGGTAGTCGATTAGCTATTTTGCAAATAACCCGAAGATTTAAGGGGATATTCTTGTTTCTTCACAGCATAGTGAGTCCGTCATGGTGATCCGTCTGGCAACCCGCGCCGACCTAGATGCCATCGCCGCCCTGGAAGCGAACCAGTGGGAGGCCGAGCTTGCCCCAGATCAGCGCGGCGGCATGATGACGGGCCAGAGTTTTAGTCGCCAGCAGTTAGATGAGCTGATCCAGAATCATTGGTTGTTGCTGGCCGACGTCGGCGGTGAGATCGCGGGTTATGTGATCGCCGGTCGCTGGCCTTTCTTCGGTAACTGGCCCCTGTATCGTTATCTCCTGAAGCGACTCGAGACCGATCGTTTTGAAACTGGCTCGGGTATAATCAATAAAGCCAACAGCTGTCAGTATGGTCCCATCTGGATAGCGCCGTCCCAGAGGGGGTCTGGCTTGTTCTTTGAGTTAGTGTCTGAGCTCAAGAAAGAGGTGGCACCTCAATATTCCTACATGGTTACCTTTATCGCCGAAGAGAACGAACGTTCCTTCGCCGCCCACACCCAGAAGGGGAACATGCAGGTGCTGGACTTCTTCGAGTTCGATGGCCGCGGTTACTATCTGCTGGCGGCCGATACTTCAGGCGCTATCTAGGGGAGGGCGACCTTATGACGAGCAATAATACCGAGAGTGACATGAATGAGAGCAAGATGGCCGAGAGCAAGATGCAAGGCCTCCCGACACGTCTCGCCGAGCTGTTTGAGCCCTATGCTGGCGTCAGCCTTAGCGCCCTGGATAACTTCAAGCTGCTCAAAGCCTTGGCGGACCAAGCGGCGCTTAACTGTGAGTGTCTCGAGCTCAGCGGTGAGCCGCGCGCCATCTATGTCGCGAATTGTGATGGGCACTGGTTTGATTGTGGCTTTAGTAATGCCTATAGCGCCGAGATACGGCCTATGACGCAGCCATCTGAGGCGCAGTTGGCGACGGCTAACAAGGTCGAGGTGCCACTGTTAAATGCGCAGCAGCTGAGTTTCATGTGCATGCAGTATGCCCATTTCGATCATTGTTAGCCGAGACTGATGAAGTTGCATCAGAGAAATGGAATGAAGATATCAAGGATGAGTCGTTTGTGATGGTGAGAGCCTTTGCCCTGCTGGGCGTGTTATTTAGTGGTTTCCTGGTCTGGCTGATCGTCAGCGCCGATGCCGGGCGCACTAACCCCTTGTTTGAGCTGGCCCATGCGATGCCCTATGGCGATAAGCTGGGGCATATGCTGCTGTTTGGTACATTGACCCTGTTTGCCAATGTTGGCAGCAACTTCAGGCGCGTCTCTTTCGGGCGACTTTCTTTAGGGCAGCAGTCGTGTTGGGGAATGAGACCCTATCTGGGGGCTGTGGTGGTGGCGATTGTGGTGATCATCGAGGAGTGCAGTCAGCAGTATTTTCCCAGTCGCACCTTCGATGGCTATGACCTAATGGCCGATGGGGTCGGCATCATGCTCTTCAGCATGGTGAGCCTCTATCTTGAGAAGCGATTCTCTACTGGCAATGAGATCTCTAGTCGCAACTAATATATCTCATTGACCAAGATACAAAAAAGCCGCCAAAGGGCGGCTTTTTGCTGACTGGCATAACCAAGCTTATAGCTTAGCGTCTGCGCGCAGGGCTTCAGCCTTGTCGGTGCGCTCCCAAGGGAACTCGTTACGACCGAAGTGACCGTAAGCCGCAGTTGCCTTGTAGATAGGACGTGCCAGGTCGAGCATTTCGGTCAGGCCATAAGGGCGCAGATCGAAGTGTTGACGAACCAGGCCGATAAGCACTTCTTCAGAGACCTTGCCTGTGCCGAAGGTCTCTACGCTGATAGAGGTTGGCTCGGCCACACCGATAGCGTAAGACACCTGAATCTCACAGCGATCCGCCAGACCGGCAGCCACTATGTTCTTCGCCACATAACGGGCCGCATAGGCCGCGCTGCGGTCAACTTTTGATGGGTCTTTACCCGAGAATGCACCGCCGCCGTGACGAGCCATGCCGCCGTAGGTGTCGACGATGATCTTACGACCCGTCAGACCACAGTCACCCATAGGACCACCGATAACGAAACGGCCGGTTGGGTTGATGAAGAACTTGGTGTCCTTGTTCAACCACTGTGCCGGTAGCACAGGCTTGATGATGGTTTCCATCACGCCTTCGATCAGATCAGATTGGCTGACGCTGTCGCAGTGCTGGGTAGAGAGCACCACGGCGTCGATGCCGACGATCTTGTTGTCTTCATAGGCGAAGGTCACCTGGCTCTTGGCATCTGGACGTAACCAAGGCAGGGTGTTGTCTTTACGCACTTCTGACTGACGCTTCACCAATGCGTGGGCATAGGTGATCGGGGCAGGCATGAGGACGTCAGTTTCGTTGCTGGCGTAACCGAACATCAGGCCCTGGTCGCCGGCGCCTTGCTCTTTAGGATCGGCGCGATCGACACCCTGGTTGATGTCTGGAGACTGCTTACCAATGGCGTTGAGTACCGCACAAGAGTCGGCATCGAAGCCCATGTCTGAGTGGGTGTAGCCGATCTCGCGAACCGTCTTACGGGTTAGCTCTTCAATATCGACCCATGCAGAAGTGGTCACCTCACCACCTACCATCACCATGCCGGTTTTGACGTATGTTTCGCACGCCACACGTGCCTTAGGATCTTGCTCTAAGATCGCGTCGAGTACCGCATCAGAAATTTGATCGGCGATTTTATCTGGATGACCTTCTGAGACCGACTCAGAGGTAAACAAGTGCTTTGCCATAATGGAAAAATCTCGTCTTTAAACAATTCGAATGTGTAGAAGTATCTACATCTAGACGGCCATTTTAGTGGAAATCAGATCGGATAACACCCTTTTCGATGAAAATTGTGGAGTAAAACCGGGTAAATATTCTAATGCTTCGGATGAGTTTAAATAAAAGTACAACTTAAAATATTGTTAATGTTGGATTTTTATTGTTGTTATAAGGCCGCTATTTTTTATTGCCAAAGGATCGCTTAGGCCAGTCTGATGACGATCGCGGTGAGTCGGGTCTGCCTGCTCAGTCTTGTGCTCGCAAATTTTGGTGAGGGCGACGGAGAAGTTTAAGCGGCGAGGTGAGGTTTTGCCTGGGGTCATCTTGAGTGTCACTGAGGTGCACTTTTTCGCGTCTAGATGGATTTAATCTAAGCTAAAGGGCGAATTTTATTTGCGTCCCATCCACGAGTAGGGGAAAATATGCCCCCATTGTTGCCCGCAAAATCGGCCCGCAAAATCCCCAACATTCAAATCAGCAGGAGAGAGCATGTCATCTCGTAAAGAACTCGCAAACGCTATCCGTGTGTTAAGTATGGATGCCGTTCAGAAAGCCAACTCTGGTCACCCAGGTGCGCCATTGGGAATGGCCGATATCGCCGAAGTGTTGTGGAATGATTTCCTGAAGCACAACCCGAACAATCCAGAGTGGGTCGACCGCGACCGTTTCATCCTTTCAAACGGCCACGGCTCTATGCTGATTTACTCTCTGCTTCACCTGACGGGTTATGCACTGCCGATGGATGAGCTGAAGAACTTCCGTCAGCTGCACTCTAAGACGCCGGGTCACCCTGAGTATGGTTACACCCCAGGTGTTGAAACCACTACAGGTCCACTGGGCGCGGGTATCAGCAACGCCGTAGGTATGGCGATTGCCGAGAAGACTCTGGCGGCGCAATTTAACCGTCCCGGCCACGATATCGTTGACCACTACACCTACTGCTTCCTGGGTGACGGCTGTCTGATGGAAGGCATCTCTCACGAGGCCTGTTCACTGGCGGGTACCCTAGGTCTTGGCAAGCTGATTGCCTTCTGGGATGACAACGGCATCTCTATCGACGGTCACGTCGAAGGCTGGTTCACCGACGATACCGCCAAGCGTTTCGAATCTTACGGCTGGCATGTGATTGCCGGTGTCGATGGCCACGACAGCGATGCTATCCGCAAAGCAATCGCAGAAGCCAAGTCAGTCACCGACAAACCAACCATGATCTGCTGCAAGACCATTATCGGTTTCGGTTCACCAAACAAGTCTGGCAGTCACGACTGTCACGGCGCGCCACTGGGCGATGCCGAAATTGCGGCGGCTCGTGAGTTCCTAGGTTGGGAGCACGGTCCATTTGAGATCCCTGCAGACGTTTACGCGGGTTGGGATGCCAAAGAAGTGGGCGCGGCCAACGAATCTAGCTGGAACGAGAAGCTTGCTGCCTATGAAGCCGCTTACCCAGAACTGGCTGCTGAATATAAGCGCCGCGTGATCACTGGTGAACTGCCAGCCGATTTCGAAGAGAAGGCACAGGCCTTCATCAAAGAGTGTCAAGAGAAGGGCGAGAACATCGCCAGCCGTAAGGCATCACAAAATGCTATCGCGGCCTTCGGCGCTATCCTGCCTGAACTGCTCGGCGGCTCGGCTGACCTGGCCGGTTCTAACCTGACCCTATGGTCTGGTTCTAAGGGCATCCAGGAAGATCCTGCCGGTAACTACATCTACTACGGTGTGCGTGAGTTCGGTATGAGCGGCATCATGAACGGTGTGTCGCTGCACGGTGGTTTCATCAACTATGGCGCGACCTTCATGATGTTCATGGAATATGCGCGTAACGCGGTACGTATGTCTGCGCTGATGGGCATTCAAAACATTTTCGTTTACACCCACGACTCTATCGGTCAGGGTGAAGATGGCCCGACTCACCAACCGGTTGAGCAGCTGGCTAACCTGCGCATGACACCAAACATGATGGTATGGCGTCCATGTGATGCGGCAGAAACTGCCGTAGCTTGGAAGATGGCTATCGAGCGTCGTCAGGCACCGACTTCACTGGTATTCAGCCGTCAGGGTCTGCCTGCACAGCCACGCAGCGAAGAGCAACTGGCTAACATCGCCAAGGGTGCTTATGTGTTGCAAGATTGCGCCGGTACGCCAGATCTTATCCTGATCGCAACCGGTAGTGAGGTGCAGCTGGCACTGGATTCGGCTAAGGCACTGACCGAGCAAGGTAAGGCGGTACGCGTGGTCTCTATGCCATCTACCGATGTGTTTGACGCGCAAGACGCCGACTACAAAGAGTCTGTACTGCCTAAGTCAGTCACCAAGCGTGTGGCCATCGAAGCGGCTCACGTCGATTACTGGCACAAGTATGTCGGTTTCGACGGCGCCATCGTTGGCATGACCACCTTCGGTGAGTCTGCTCCAGGCGGCGCGCTGATGAAGCACTTCGGCTTCACCGTTGAGAATGTGGTTGCTAAGGCAAGCGCTATTCTCTAAGGCCTAGCGCCTGCAAAAGGGCATAGGGCAAGCAGTTGCTCTATGCCATGATGACTCGGCTTATCGATAACGATAGGCCGTTGTCGCATCAAGAAAGCCTATCTCAGGACGGTGTTAGGAGTAGAAGCACTTAATGATTAAAGTTGCTATTAATGGTTATGGCCGTATCGGTCGCTCGATTCTTCGTGCTCTCTATGAGTCAGGCAAACGGGATCAGATCCAGATTGTCGCCATTAATGAACTCGCCAACCCCGAAGCCATGCTTCATTTGACCCAATACGATACTACCCATGGTCGTTTTCAGTCTCCCGCGTCACTCGACGCCAACGTGATGACCATAGGGGATGATCGTATCCAATTGCTCCATGAGGCCGATGCCGAGAAGCTCCCCTGGCAATCCCTGGATATCGATATCGTGTTCGAGGCCACGGGCGCCCTCATCGACCGTCAGGCCTGTGAGGCCCACATCAGGGCCGGCGCCAAACAGGTGCTGATCAGCCATCCCTCATCCGGCGATGTGGACGCCACTATCGTCTACGGCGTGAACCATCAAGATCTCAAGGCCGAACATAAGGTGGTCTCTAACGCCTCCTGCACCACCAACTGCCTGGTACCCATTATCCAGGTGCTGGACCGTGCCTTTAAGGTGCGCAGCGGCGCCATCACCACCATCCACTCGGCGATGAACGATCAGCAGGTGATCGATGCCTATCATGACGACCTAAGACGCACCCGCGCGGCGGGGCAGTCGATCATTCCGGTAGATACCAAGCTGGCCAGAGGGATCGAGCGGATCTTGCCCGAGATGAAGGATAAGTTCGAGGCGATATCTGTGCGCGTGCCGACAATTAATGTGACTGCAATTGACTTATCGGTCACCTTAGATAAACGTGTCGATATCGATACAGTGAACCAGGTATTATCTCAGGCGGCAAATGGCTCATACCAAGGGGTTGTGGGCTATACTAATGCGCCATTGGTATCGTGTGATTTTAACCATGATCCCAGATCCAGTATCGTCGATGGCACCCAGACCCGGGTGAGCGACGGCCATCTGGTGAAGTTGCTGTTGTGGTGTGACAACGAGTGGGGCTTTGCCAACCGTATGTTGGATACCAGTTTAGAGATGATAAAGGCCGTTAGAGCCTGATTTTATAGATTTTAAACCTATGGCCGGTGAAGCGTCCCGGCGGTGGGTAGCCCAGTTTTGCTTTAACTTTTATTTTTAACTTTAAACTTAAGGAAACGTGAAATGGCGATTATCAATATGTCAGCGTTAGATCTTCAGGGCAAGCGTGTGCTTATCCGTGAAGACCTCAATGTCCCTGTCAGCAACGGTGTGGTTACCAGCGATGCGCGTCTGCGTGCTTCTCTGCCAACCATCAAGCTGGCGCTGGAGAAAGGCGCGGCCGTGATGGTGATGTCTCACCTGGGTCGTCCGACCGAAGGCGAGTACAACAGCGAGTTCTCAATGCAGCCGGTTGTGGATTACCTGGACAAGGCGCTGGATTGCCCGGTACGTCTGGCCAAAGACTACCTGGACGGCGTAGAAGCCAATGTCGGTGAAGTCGTGGTGTTCGAGAACGTGCGCTTTAACGTGGGTGAGAAGAAGAACGACGAGGCGCTGGCCAAGAAGTTGGCTGCCCTGTGTGACGTGTATGTGATGGACGCCTTCGGCACCGCACACCGCGCCCAGGCATCGACTCACGGTGTTGGCCTGTACGCTCCTGTAGCCTGTGCCGGTCCACTGCTTGCCGGTGAGCTGGAAGCCCTGGGTAAGGCGATGGACAACCCGGCGCGTCCGCTGGTAGCCATCGTAGGTGGCTCTAAGGTGTCGACCAAGCTGACCGTACTCGAGAGCCTCTCTGGTATTGTCGACCAGCTCGTCGTGGGTGGCGGTATCGCCAACACCTTCATCGCCGCAGCCGGTCACAACGTAGGTAAGTCGCTTTATGAAGCGGACCTAATCGATGAAGCCAAGCGTCTGGTAGCCAATGCCCAGAGCCGTGGCGGCGACATCCCAGTACCGACCGACGTCGTCGTGGCGAGCGAGTTCAGCCCAACGGCGAGCGCGACCCTCAAGGCGGTCGATCAGGTGGCAGATGAAGATATGATCTTCGACATCGGCCCTGACAGCGCCGAGGCCCTGGCCGAGATCCTCAAGAACGCCGGCACCATCGTCTGGAACGGCCCGGTAGGCGTGTTCGAGTTCGACCAGTTCGGTGAAGGCACCAAGCGTATCGCCCAGGCCATCGCCGACTCTTCTGCCTTCTCTATCGCGGGCGGTGGTGACACCCTGGCGGCGGTCGACAAATACGACATCGCCGATAAGGTCTCTTACATCTCTACCGGTGGTGGCGCCTTCCTGGAATTCCTGGAAGGTAAGGAACTGCCTGCTGTGGCTATGCTGGAAAGCCGCGGCGAATAAGTAAAAAATAATTAGTATTATAAGAAACCGCCGATAGTCGGGTCGCAAGGAGTTCGCGCCCCGGTTATCGGTATCAAAATCTGTCCATACGATAGTGACCTCGGTGGTTAAGCGGGCATAGCCCGATAGTCACCCTATTATTGGAGTTAAAAATGGCCTTAATTTCCCTACGTCAACTGCTAGACCATGCCGCAGAGCACGGATACGGCGTTCCCGCGTTCAACGTTAACAACCTGGAGCAGATGCGCGCCATCATGCAGGCGGCAGAAGCCACAGACAGCCCGGTTATCGTTCAGGCGTCAGCCGGTGCGCGTAAGTATGCTCGTCCTCAGTTCCTTAAGTATCTGATGGCGGCGGCGCTCGAGCAGTACCCAGATATCCCTGTGTGTATCCACCAGGACCACGGTACTCACCCTGACGTGTGTCAGCGTTCTATCCAGCTGGGTATGTCTTCAGTCATGATGGACGGCTCACTGATGTCAGACGGTAAGACACCGGCTTCATACGAGTACAACGTCGACGTGACCCGTAAGACGGTTGCCTTCGCCCACGCCTGTGGTGTGTCGGTAGAGGGTGAGATCGGCTGTCTGGGTAGCCTGGAAACTGGCCAAGCCGGTGAAGAAGATGGTGTTGGCGCCGAAGGTATCCTGAGTGAAGATCAGCTGCTGACCACGCCGGAAGAGGCGGCGCGTTTCGTGGCCGACACTCACGTGGATGCCCTGGCCATCGCAATCGGTACCAGCCATGGTGCCTACAAGTTTAGCCGTAAGCCTACCGGCGACGTGCTGCGTATCGACCGTATCAAAGAGATCCACGCACGTATTCCTAACACCCACTTGGTCATGCACGGTTCTTCTTCTGTGCCGCAAGAGTGGCTGGAAGTGATCAACCAGTATGGCGGCGCCATCCCTGAAACTTATGGTGTGCCACTGGAAGAGATCGTCGAAGGTATCAAGCACGGCGTACGTAAGGTTAACATCGACACCGACCTGCGTCTGGCCTCTACCGGTGCGGTACGTAAGTTCCTGGCGGAGAACCCAAGCGAGTTCGACCCTCGTAAGTTCCTCAAAGCCTCTATGGATGCGATGGCAGACATCTGTACCGTTCGCTACGAAGCCTTCGGTGCGGCGGGCATGGGTTCTAAGATCAAGCCTAAGTCACTGCAGGCCATGTATAAGGCATACCAGTCTGGCGAGTTAGATCCACAGGTGAACTAATTCGGTCTGACGACCCAATATAAAAAAGGCCCGCCTATTTGGTGGGCTTTTTTTATGGTAAAAACGCCACAAAGAGTAAGGACTAACTCTCGCCCTTAGCTGAGCTGCTAGTTCAAAATGCTGGAAAGGCAAGCGCAATTTTCATTTCTGTGCGCCGGATGATACTATTGCGCCAATTTTTAAGGGACTTAGATAAATAGGTAAACAGATAATGAAAAAATTGCTGACGGCTACGGCCATCCTGATGGCGGCCCCTTTTGCAGCGCACGCGGGCGCCGATTTCGTTAAGGGTGACAGAACCTTTGCCGCCGACGCCGAACTGGGTGCGACGGTAACTACGGGTAACACAGAGACGACCTCTCTCAAGGGCCGTCTGGACATGAAGCACGAGCTGGGTAACTGGGAAAACCAATACCTGCTGGAAGCCCTCTACAAAGAGGACAGCGGCGAAGAGACAGGTAAGCGCTACTACGGCCTGGTACAGGGCAACTACAAGTTCAGCGACGTGAACTATATGTTTGCCAATGCCAACCATGAGATCGATCCCTTTACCGGTTTCGATTCTAAGTCGACGATTTCTGCCGGTTATGGTCACAAGTTTATCGATACCGAGAAGACGACCTTCGCCGTCGAAGTGGGTCCAGGTTTCCAGTACAAGCGTCTGGACGATGAGAGCGCCGCCGAAGCGGGTTACGACACCGAAGAGAGCTGGGTGGCGCACGGCGTGATGAACTTCGAAACCGAGATCACCGACAACTCTAAGTTCAAGCAGCTGTTTGTGGCCGATTACGGCGAGAGCCTGGAAGGCCGCTCTGAAACCTCTATCACGGCTAATATCGTTGGCGCCCTGGCGATGAAGTTTGCCGTTATCGTGCGTTACAACAGCGAGCCGCTGGATAACAAGAAGAGCACAGATACCGAAACCAACATGACGCTATTGTACTCTTTCTAATAGGGTTTTTATTGGGTTTAAGAGACGCCTTTCGGGGCGTCTTTTTTTTGTCTGAAATCAGCCTGAAATTAAGCCTAAACGGGCTTAAATCTGTATCGGGATGTATCATAATTATTCAGATAATTTAATGGGTTATGTGCTGATTGTCACGAAAGTTGCCCGGCTAAAATGTCACACTAACAACTAGACGCTAGCCTTAACAGGCATCGCGATATTTGTGTAATTCCCCCTTAAGTGTGAGACCCGGATGCAGATAGGTTGCTGTTGGTTTGAGCCGTCCCAGTCGACGCTGTCGAATCAGGACAATGACACCAGCTGGCTTATGCCAGGTGCGGAGTTTGCCGTGCTTAAACTATTGACCGAGCATCGTGGTCAGGTGATGTCCAATGCCGACCTGTTGGCCTGCCTACCCGAGGATGACGCCAACATGGCGCGTCTGGTGCAGGCGGTGGATCGCATCCGTTTCTTTCTCGGCAGTCCGTCGGGCAAGCTACTGGAGTCGGTGGACGATCAGGGTTACATTCTGCACAGCAAACTCTCGCCCCACCGCGAGCTGCTGGGCAACGGGCCTATCCGCCGCATGACCAAGCAGCAATATATCTTGCTGATCTCTCAGCTATTGCTGCTGTTTCTGCTCATCTATTCTGTGTTTGAGCCCTTCAATTATCTGCCCTCGTTAGCCGAGATCATCGGCGAGCAATAACCCCTTCTTCGAGCTATGGTCGTGTCCCGCTTGCTGGGCAGGTTTAGCGCTGGTTTAGCTTTGATTTAGACTTAGGCTTTATTTAGCTGACAGCTCTCTGCTGTTGCCGCAAGAGTGGCAAGAGCGGGCATAAAAAAAGGGCCATACGCTAGGTGATGGCCCTCAAAGTGGTGCAGTGGGTTAAGTGGAGGGGAGCAGAACCAGTTCGTTGGTCGCCTTGGCACCTTTGATCTCGATACCTACCTTGTATTCCTTCACCGAGCCAGGCGCCGTGTTGGCATCCCAGTCCAGATCCGTGGCATCGAAGCTGTATTGACCCTTGTCTGTCTCTTGCAGCACGCCCTGGCAATCGCCGGCGGCGCTGTCGCATGAGTAGCTCTGGGTCACGTGCCAGTGTTTCCACGCCTTGGCGTTACGTGAGTTGGTCGAGCTGTCAGGGAAACCGAAGTAGACGATACGGTAATCCGTGGCATTGGTGATGGCCAGGCCGGCGTCATCCTTCAGGGCAAAGTTGAGTGTGCCCGTCTCGCCGTCAAACTCGGCCAGGGTCAGGTTGATGGCCAATGCCTCACCGGCATCTATGGTGTCGGCAACCGGTGGCGGAGTGATCTCGCCGCCGTCGTTGTCATCATTGTCGTCACTACCGCAGCCGCCGCAGATAAGCGCCGTTGCCAGTAGGGCTGTTAATAACTTCTCATTCATGACCTGCTCCTTTAGTTAAAGTGGCCGGTATGGCAAGTCGTACATTCCATGTCAGACTTCACGCTGGCGGCGCTGCCCATGGTGCTCTCTACGCCGTGACAGCTTTGGCAAGCTTGTGCCTCGCTCGAAGGCTTTGATTCAGGCAGGGCAGAGATATCTTCGCCTTTGTAGGCACGGTTAAGTAGCTCGACCACATGGTAGGCCACAGAGGCCGACAGACGCTTACAACGCTCACCCTTCTGGCTGAAGGTAAAGCCAGAGGCCTTAGACCAGTTACTGATAGAGGAGTGACATAGTATGCTGTTGGCAACAGATGACTTACCCACAAGTGCTGTCTTCTCGGCGGTAGAGCCGATACCGGCCACGAACTCGTCGCTGGAGAAAGGCAGTTCGGTCACTTCGTAGTAGCGGAAAGAGGCGCCGATCACCGCGGCGTTCTGGCCATTGATGTCGTCGAGGATGTTCACCAGCATACCTGTGGCGTTGTTGTTACCACACACTGTGCCTTGACCCACGATACCCGCCCAGCCATAGCCGGCCAGTGCGGTCGGGATCGTTGCAAACTTCGCGGCGTCGGCGCTTTCAGAGTTGGCCAGCATGGTGACTAGGGCGTGAAACACCTGGTGCATACAGCCGCCGCCAGTCTCGTAGGCGAGCTTGGCCGTTGCCATAGGATCCAGGGGGACATACTTGAGCTTCTCACCCAGTTCCAGTTTGTAGTTACCTTGTTCGTCGGTGGCGGCGAAGGCCGATGTGCCCATTAGGGTTGCGCCTGCCGCGGCGGTGCTGATGCCGATGATTTGGCTAAGTGCTTGGCGTCTATTGATGGTCATGACAATGTCCTCACTTGGATAGATGTTATTTTTGTTGTTGGCGTGGTTAAAGGGATACGCCGGTTTGAACTTGAGGCCAGTGTGGTCTGGGTAGATTGCAAATAGTGTGACCTGGGCTGGATGAAGCTTTGGGGCAGGCGCGCATCTGCCTACGCCGATTTTTTCGGCGCCTTGTATCGATTTAATTAATCGATACCCTGATGAGTCATCGCTGAAGGGGGTTGCAGTGTGAGTCGTGTCACTCTATTTGTAGCATTCATGTTAATTCACGAGGTTTCAGCCAGGGATAAATATTGGGGCTTAGTGGATGAAGAAGGGGGCTGGGATCACAGAGCGCATTATTCCCTAGCTATTGTAAGGGTATTTTCTAGGTGACTTTCGAGGAGATAGAGGGGATCACAGATTTTTTTGCTGGGTTTGCATAAGCTTATGCACAGCGAAATGAAAGAGTAACCAAGATGCAACTGGGTGATTGCCGATTCGACAGACATACAGGCGTGCTCACCAACGAGTTAACGGGTGAAGAGTGGCATCTACCGCGCGCCGAGCTGCAGGTGTTGCTGCTCCTGCTGGCCAATAGCGACAAGGTGGTGGCTAAGCGCGTCTTAGGGGCGGGGGATGACGAGCATCCGCCATTAAGCGATTCGTCGGTGGCGCGGGCGGTATTTATGCTGCGCTCCTTCCTCGGTCCGCTGCATGAACACATGATAGAAACCGTCAAGGGCAAGGGCTATCGCCTGCGCCTGGATAGCGCCGTCCCTTCGTCTGTGCATCATACCGATAACGCCTCGGCAAGCGGCGAACCCCATGGCCTGGGCGAGCGAATAGAGGCGGTGCTGGCCTGGCTGTTTGGCAAGCGAAATCGCTGGATCAAGCTCTGGATTGGCCTTATCGTCCTGCTGCTGGGGGCGCTGGTCTCTCTGCAGCTCTTCTCCTCGGTCAATTTCGAGGCGCAACATACCGAGCCCTATCTGCGTCATGGCATCACCTTAGAGTCGGGGCAGAAGGTGATGTTTATCAGCTACGCCAAGTCCAAGACCAATAACACCTCGCTGCTGCGCCTGTCGGAGAAGATGTCTCAGGCGTTCGAGCGCTGCGAGTCCTCGCCCTGGAAAGAGGTCTATATGTCGCTCTCCCACGATAAGCAGGTGTTTAACATCACCATGCGCGGCGAAAGGATGGGGCAATCTTTGGTGCGCAACCTTAAGTTAACCGATTACAGGCAGCAGAAGGTGTTTATCTCAGAGGCCTGGTTCAAAGAGGTATCTTTGTGTGAATAGAAAGGTGCTGTGGGCGATCAATATTATCGTGCTGGGGCTGCTGGCGATTAGCATTACCATCAGCTATCGCTACCTCAATCCCAGCGAAACCCTGATGCTCAGCTGTAGCTCTGAGCTGTTCGACCGCCGCGACGACGCCCAGGCGGAGGGACGCCACTATCTCCTGGTGGATATCATGGCCAAGAAGCGGCAGGCGCAGATCAACTATCGCTACTTCAACCTCGACGGCACCTCGGCGGGGATCATACGCATGCAGGGCAAGTACCTTGAGTTCGATGAGGCTAACGGCCGCTATAACTTCTCGGTTGAGACCAAGGAGGAGAGCGGCGCCGAGTCGACCGAGGCCATGCCGAGACACATGCAGTACCTCTCCTATATCAGCTCCTTTAACCTGGACAGCAAGGGGATGCACAATCTCTCTATCGAGCCGCTGGAATTAGATCCCCACAGGGACTATGCCGTGGTATTGTTCCAGCCGAGTAACACCGTCTGTGGCTGTCGTATAGTGCAATAGCCGCACTTGGGCTATACTCAGGGTGTGTATTTCTAAATTACTGAAATAATTCTATTATTCTGAGGTTTTGTGTCTAAGGTTAATATCAAGCAGGAAGAGTCTCTGTCGATCAAGTTCACCCATCAGATGAAGGTGGGCGACCATAGACGGCTCGACCTCTATTTCTTTCTGCCCAAAGAGATGGGGATCAATCCCCAGAGCCTTGACGAAGAAGAATATTATCACGCGGCCATCGCCGGCCGGCGCTCATATTACTCCTCCGGGCTGCATCTGCCCCTAGTGCAGGGGCGTTTCATCAGTCAGAAGAAGCGTACCGTCGAGGAGTTCAGGCTCTACCTCAACCTGTTTGCCTACCAGTTTGCCGTGGCCATCGAGACCGACAGCAAGGAGCTGGCGCAGGTAGAGGATGTGGAGCAGTTCTACGCCTCCCTCAAAGATCTGAGCGAAATCGTCACCCAGCTGCTGAAGAAGTTTCGCCGTAACGAGCCCAGCGATCCTAAGTGGAAGCACTACTTCGAGAACGCCGACAACTACCTCTCCTGGTTCTGCGAGCAGCGCCTGCTGAAACTCATGTCCCACGCGCCCCGCAGCAGTGACTACAGCGAGGTGGTTGAGGAGGTGATCAACCTGTGCCGCAGCGAGAACAGTTACCGCGACAGCAAGAATTACAACTCCTCCCAGACCCAGAGTGACCCGAACCGCATCTCCAACAAGATGTTGCTGCTGCGCCGTTTGATCCAGCAAGGGGTTGTATTAAAAGAGGAGCAGAAGCGTCTCGGTGTGGGCCTGAAGAAGATGACCACGGGCATCGCCACCGCCTTCGTGATGTTGGTGGTCTCGTCGCTCATCATCAAGGCCCAGGGTATCTTCAGCGGCCTCACCATGGCCTTGGTGTTTACCCTGGCGGTGATCTATGGTTTTCGTGAGATCTTCAAGGAAGATATTCGCAACGCCCTGTGGCGGGTGATCCAGAAGGGCCGTCCCCGTTGGAGCCGCATCCTGCGCGATACTACCAGCCAGGCGATGATTGCCAAGCAGCACGTGTGGATCGATTTCGTTAAGTCTAAGGATCTCCCCGAGGAGATAGATGAGATATTGAAGCGCCGCCACAGCCAGAACAAACTGGACGCCGACATACTTCACTATGGCATCAACTCGCGTATCGCCAGCAAAGACTTCCTCGCCGGCTACTCCACCATACAGGAGCAGGTGAACTTTAGCCTGGCCCCCTTCGCCCGCTACCTGGAGCGCGGCAAGGCCAAGATCTACAAGGAGGCGGACGGCAAGATCAGCAGCGACTCGGTAGAGCGCCGCTACCAGATCAACCTGGTGCTCTCCCTACAAGAAGGCCGCAAGCCACCACAATTTGCCCGCTATAAGATCACCATGAACCGCTCCACCATAGTGGATATCAGTCAGAGTGAGATTCCAGATGGCATCGAGGCCATCGGGTTTGAACATGATGAGGAAGGCGCAAGTCCAAGCGCCTAGATTTGGGCTGGGGCCTAGTCTGGCTGATTTTGATTTGAATTTCGCTATTCGTAGCGTTAACCATCTTTGTTTTGAATTGCCTGCCGCAGGCTATACGTGCAGATACGCCTGTGAGACGCCGTGAATACTTCCTTGTAGGCTCTGCCGAAACATCTGACCTCCATGGATGGAGGGAATGCCAAAAAATGTAGGGAACATTTTTGGCCCTGTTTCGGAAGCTCACCGGCGTATCTACACCTAGTCATTCATCTCTTCGATTTAGCCGCATTTGATCTTTGCAATTGTTCAAATTAAGCTATTTTTTGGACAAAAGCTTCTTAGCTAAAAGATTTAGGCACATTAGTTCACATAAGAAAAAGTATCTTGTTACCTTAGTCGTTTGTTAGGTGAAGCCTTGCCTTGAAATACTCAATAAACAAATATTTCACGACGTTCTTCAGCACTGAGCAATTTGGCTTCATTACATTTGAAGTTTTTCTTCAAAATCAATTCACTTTCTCGAGATTGACCATGACACAACACTTCTGAATCATTAATTTTGATAGCAAATATAGGACGATCATCCACTTCGATAGATGATGCTTGGACATAATTTCTTAGCCCTGTATAGTCTTTAGCCCATGAATTCCCAAGGCTTTCAAAACTTTCATCCACTCGACCGACTCGATATAAAACCACCTCTTTACTAGTTGGGCTATATGTCTGCTCAAATTTAGAAAGATCAAAATGAAAGCAATCATAGTTGCCAGAGATTACATCTGATGTATATAGCTTAAGAAGAATTAGGCTCTTCCCAAATCTCGTGGATCTCTTCTAAATGGCTGGATAAAAAATGAAGTAAAACTTCTAGGTTTTCGCCATGCTTATCAGAGTAAATTTCAGGTTGAAAGTCCTCTATAGATTTCAACGTGGTATTGAGGTATTGCATTTCATTTGACGTTAAGTACCTAATTAAATATTCAGTATCAATACCAATGACATTAAAAAACTCTTTCAAAAATGGGGTCATATCACTTACTACACCTTTATATTTCATTTTCCACAGTGCAGTTTAAGCAAGAGCCTTCTATCAGATATCCACCGCAACCATCACATGGAACCATGTCAGTTTTAACTGATTCAATGCAATCAGCACATCTATACCAAAGGCACATACCAGCACCTAACTTTTCATCATATATTACCGAAGGTGCTGAACACTCGGGACACTCATAAAATTCTGATATATCGATATTAGTGCGCTCAAAACCACAAGTCGTACAATAACAAGCAATTGGGTATGATTCGCCATCGTAGATTACAAAGAGTGAATAGTTTTCACAGTGGCAACACCCACCTTTTGTAAATTCATTTCTTTTGTCTACATTTAAGAATGATTCTTCTACATCCGTTACTTGTTCACCGAAGTTTATTTTATTAATCCCATCGACAAACATCGTTAAAGCAGCTTTCTCACCAGCGATTTTCATCGCTGGCTTTACAACCATTAGATAAAGCTTAAGTAAGGACGCTTTCAAATCATTTGGTGTAGTTTCAAACGCAAAGTGCTGAATTTTGTTACGCTCTTTGGCTAAGTCTTGAATGACTTTCAAGTTTGCTCTTTGAAACTGTTCCGGATAGTGCTTTTTAAGCTCTTGGCATATCACATTAATATCGATGGATTTACAGTCGAATAACTCCTCCATCGTTGGATTAAGTGGTGATACACAATTACGAAACAGTGAATTTTTGTCGAAAATAATTATAGGATCTATCTGAACTAAGACTTCTTTAAGAATTAGCTCCGCACCTTGAAACAGCGAAAGAAGTGCTTTTTTATAGTGACTAGGACTTTGTTTTTTCTCCGCGTAGTCAAGGTACTCCATTCCAGATCTGATTGAATCTAGGGAATTTTCTATCAATGTAAACTTAATCATTATTTACTCTTAAATATACGCCTGCTTAAGTGGTGAGCAACGCTACCACGATACTCAATTATTGCACCGTAAACACAAAAGCTAAATCAAACCAAAACTGCCAAGTGTTGAGAATCCGCCTTAAGCGTTTGTTATGAAACGTTTGCAGGTAGACCAATGATTTGCTGACGTACCCCAACGCCATGCCAATTTTTCAGCATTAAAGATTGAATACTACTGATTACAAGAGAGACGCCAAAATTCACCAGTTCGAAGATCTTGTCATTAGAGTCTTGATCCATTATGTGGGATACACAATAACCACCATGGACAAAAGAGCTACGTAGATTATTTAAATCACGAAGTTTATTCTTTAGCCCCTTCTGTTGACGAACTTCGACCGATAGCAAGAAGTTAACTTGTTCACTAATGTCACTAAACCCCCTACCAGCATTTGTCCCATATATGGCTTCTAAAGCGTGGAATATCCATGGAACTGTGCTGATATCGTAATCTTCCATTCGAATTATGTGAAGTAATGAAAAAATAGCCTTCTCAACAGGTGTGGTGGCAACAACTTTTGTACCAATATTTAATGATTTAAACCAATCTAGGCTTTTGCCTAAATCACTGTAAACAACGTATGGAACACGCTTCGATGCTATATTCTGTATTGCATTATCAAAAGAGTAATTGGATATTTTAATCGGAGTGTATTCATCGTCACCCTCCAATTTGGCATTGTAGAAGTCAACCAACCCAGGTGCAGCCAAGTTACAAACTACGAATAAATCTAGTAAGTATCTATGAAGATACTTACGCATTTTGTACTCATCGACATCAACGCTAGGAGTAGCACTTATTGCTATAGATATTTCTTTAATAGGGCTCATTAGTTTGTAAAGTGTGCCCTCAATTTCAGTATAAAAAGGGCCACTGACATCTTCACTTAACTGCAAAATATCTATGAAAGGACGCCAGTCCATTTGAATAACAAAATTAATCCCATCCCAAAAAAAAGAGTCACTAGAAAATACATCCACAATCTGTTGGGCTGACTCTCGATCTGAAAGCGGAGTAACACCTTCTACTTCAAAATGCCGAGGATTCCAGTTAATCAATAACTTATATTTATGTTCCATAGTTTCCCTAGCTTCATAACAATTCTTAGATAGATAATGTCCGCGAGGAGTTGTCCCTATAAAATCCTTGCTTAACTCTTCCAATCTGTCCTAATTCACTGATTAAGCCTGATGCACTCTAACGTTATACAAGCAGAATAAATGGGGTCAGAGTAAACTTTAAAGAGAGTTGATTCACACATGATCGAATGACTTCTTCTTTCCCTAAATGGCGTGCTCGTTGGTTTGAATACGAGCTTGCCCAGCTCTGTCCTTGGTTGGTCATACTTTAATCTATCTTGTTAGTTTGGCTCAATAGGTGTATCACATTTTTACGGCGAATTTTAATTAAGAAAGAATGACTTGTATCTGTGGGCTACAGAAATTGCTAAATCGAAGAGGCGTTGGATACCCAGTGTAAACACTATTTTGGCCTTCGAAATCAGGGATGATTTCGCAGAGCCCACAGGGATGTGCTCGTGGCGAGCCAAAATAGTGTTTGCACGATCCCCGCCGGACAGGCGTTAGGTTGCCATGAAGGTACGACCTTCAACTCACATGCCAATGACCATAGCGGCAGACGCTACAAACCGAAAAAAGGTAAACGGCAAAAACCTAATTTTGCCTCGTAAACGCTTGGCAAATATTCTGCTCACCTATCTGCTTGGCGCGCTTGAGCGCCACCTCGGCGTTACTCAGATACTGCTCCAGGTTCTGACCCGTCTGGTAGCTGGCGATCCCCATGCAGATCCCTGTACCCAGGCCGATCTCGTTGAGGCCATTTAACGACTTCACCGCGAAGTGGTGGGCGTCGTCCGAGCTGGTGTCCGGCAGTATCACGATCAGCTTGCCCAGCTGCCAGTGAGACATCTGGTAGTTGACCGGCAGGGTCCTGAGGATATGGATCTCCACCTCACGCTGACGGTTCTCCAGCTGGCCGATATCACTCATGTGGCTCAGCATACTCTCGGCGGTGATGTCGATCAGCAGCAGGCTGGAGTGCTCGCGACTGGCGGGGCTGAGTGACTTGAAGTAGTCGTCCAGATCCCTGAGGTTCACCAGGATGGCGCTGCGGTGAGGGATGAAGTCGCCGGTGTCTTGTAGCAGGGCGCGCTTCTGCGCCTGCTCCAGGGTACAGACGATATGTTCTATCTCACCGGCGGCGTCCAGGTGGCCCTTGAGGGTCGCCTGCAGGCAGGTGTTCTCTTTGCTGTTGGGGTCGCAGAGGATCTGCCCCTTCCAACTGCCCTGCAGCAAGATCTGCTGGGTGATCCTCGGCCACTGTGAGCTGAGGTCGTTGTTGAGCAGATCGGTAAGGTTCTTGCCTTGAATGTCGTGGATGGAGACCAGCTGCATGAAGGCCTGGTTGGCCAGCTCCAGCATGCCGTTGGCCTGCACCAGGGCGCAGGGGATGGCGTTGTCGTTCAGCAGCTCGTTGAGCTTGGCCTGATGCTGGACCTTTCTCAGCTGAGACACATCCTCGAAGGTGACCAGATAATATTTTTCCTGACGGCTGCGGCGCGGCGAGCTGGTGACTGTGATCGCCAGATGACTGCCGCCCGGCGAGTCGAAGTCGATAATCCCTTGCCACTTGTGATTGGCCTCAAGCTGGGCGGCGACCTCGGCGTACTGCTCGTTCTCGAACTGCAGGATCCGCTGCAGGTTACGATCTTGCAGCTCGTCCAGGGGCAGGCACAGCAGCTCGGCGGCCTTCTCGTTGGCTGTCATCACCCGGTTCTTGTCGTTGATGATCACGCAGCCGATATCCTGATGAAACAGGCGATGGGCCAGCTCGATACTGTATTCCCGCGAGCGCTGGCCGATGCGGTAGGAGTGGCTCAGCAGGATCAGCGCCAGTGCCAGCAGGGTGAGCACCACGGCGCCGACGATCAGTATGTTGCGCCACTCGGAGAACAGCTCTGCGATGGCGTCGTTGCGCACATAGGAGACCAGGTAATATTCCCGGCGCGTCTCATACTGGGTGGTTAGCTCTATCTTGAGGTAGACGAAGGTGGCGTCGTCGCCATGGAACTGGCCGAAGTTGCTCATGGCCATCTTGCGCCACAGCGCCGGATAGGTCTGACGCAGGCTGCCGCCCATGGTATCCGGGATGCGGTTGATGGTCGGCTTGGTCTCGGCGCCGGCGTACAGCAGCCCCTGGGTGTCGAGCATCATGAGCGGCGACTCAGCGCTGGAGTAGGCGGGCTTGATGCTTTTGAGCATACGGCTCATGGACTGATAGGTTAGCAGGTAGCCGCGCACGCTCTGGTCGGGATTCTCCAGCCAGGCCAGCTGATACAGGTAAGGCTCGAGCTTGCCCTTGATGGGAGTAAACTCCAGCGGCGAGGTGTAGACCTCGTTGCCGCCCATGTTGCGCGCGCCGCCGAGCAACGAGGGTGGTAGCGGATCGCGGCTAAAGTCGTTGGTGGTGGAAAACTTATACTTGCCCTGAGGATCGAATAGGGCGATATCCAGCAGCTCGGGGATGTTGCGTATCATCACCTCCCAGCTCTGTTGTAGCTTGAGCTGACGCACCTCGCTGGGGATGGTCAGGTAGCGCTTGAGCAGCTCGTCGTTGGCAAACATCTGGGTGCGGAACTGCTGGAAGGAGACCTTGTCGGCGATTAGGGTGCCGACAGATTGCAGCTCGCTGTATCTCTGGGTGGCCCAATCTTCCTGCAGGCGACGCTCGCCCAGGGTGATGATGACGTTGGTGAGGAGCAAGACGCTGATCAGCAAGATGATGATCTGGGTGACCACCGAGAAGATGCGTTGCGCAGACCAGTGCAGCCCCTGTCCGGCGATCAGTTGTGGTTGTTTCTGCGTCAGCATTGCAAGCGGTGTTTCCCCAGTGATTTTGCGGCTATGTTAGCATGATTTTCGCCGCAGAACACAGTCGGTTACAAACCGGCAACGCCCCGGTAAATCATCGGATGACGCCCATGTAATTCAACCGACGATGTGAGGTTATTCAACCGACGAGACCTAGGTAATTCGAATGGCGGCGCCCAGGTAACTTAACCGACGACGCCGAGCTTTCTGTGTTTAAACTGCGCCTTGGCATCGAGCACCAGGGCGCGGCATCTGTCGATATCCACCCCTTCCAGGCCTTCGATGGCAGATACCTGCACCTGGTCGATGTAGCCGGGTGCCATACGGATAAAGTCCCACAGCGCTTGATAAGAACCTTTAAGCTTGGGCTGGCAATGTTTGAGGTAGGCGGCCTCGGTATCGGCGTTGAGCGAGATCGAGAGGGCGTCGACCACCTCGGCCAGCTCAGGCAGTATGTTGCGCCGGTGAAACAAGTTGCCCAGACCGTCGGTATTGACCCGCACCCTGCCGCCGCGACGTTTTATCTCTCTTGCCACGCTAAGCAAAGTATTGAGGTTGAGGGTGGGCTCGCCGTAGCCGCAGAACACATATTCGTCGAACTGGCTCACCTCGCCCAGTAGGGGGATGAGCTCATCGGCTCTTGGTTGATGGTCGAGATCCAGCTGATACTCGTGTACCTGCTTGCTGCCGTTATGTTTGGGGCAGAACTGGCATCTCAGGGTGCAGCGCCCCGTGATGTTGAGGTAGCGGCTGTTGCGAATGTCGTAGACTAAGGTGGACTGGCTCATGGTACTCGACGCTGTGATTGACTGGCCTTGGCAAAATGAGTTGCAAGGAGAATGGCAGGAGTCTAGCGCGTTTGGCGCGGCGAAAACCTCTGCTGGATCAAAAAGGGAGGCTAAGCCTCCCTTTGAATTTAAATTGATTAGGACTGCTCACCCTCGACGTTATGGCTGCGGGGCTGCCACCACCAACGGAACAGACGGCCGGTGAGCTGCCTGATATCGTTGAGTATGATGTAGAGCACGGGCACCAGCACCAGGGTCACCACGGTGGAGAAGAGGATACCGAAGGCCAGCGAGGTGGCCATGGGGATCACAATCTGCGCCTGCAGGCTGCGCTCGAGGATGATGGGCACCAGGCCGACGAAGGTGGTCATAGAGGTAAGGATGATCGCTCTAAAACGATAACAGCCTGCGTCTATGGCGGCATCTTTAAGCGGCAGGCCCTGAGCACGGGCGCGGTTAACAAAATCCACCAGGATCAGCGAGTCGTTTACCACCACCCCGGCCAGCGCCACGATACCACACAGGCTGAGCACGCTCATGGAGAGCCCCAGGATGAAGTGGCCGAATAGGGCGCCGATGATACCGAAGGGGATCACCGACATGATGATCAGCGGCTGGCTGTAGGACTTGAGCGGAATTGCCATCAGCGCATAGATGGTGAACATGGCGAAGAAGAAGCCCTGGATCAGGCCTATCATGGCGCTCTGCTCATCGGCGCTGCCACCATCGAGCGTGGTGGAGATGTGGCGATACTTGCTCTCAAGGTAAGGCAGGAAATCCTTCTGGATCTCACCCACCACCTTGGAGGGCTCGACCACATTCTTGTTGGCGTTGGCGATAACCGTGATGGCGCGGCGGCCGTCGACACGGGTGATCGACGAGTAGGAGTCACCCAGTTCTATGTCGGCCACGCTGGAGAAGGGCACCGAGGTGCCTTGGGGCGTGCGGATCATCATGTTTTCCAGATGCCCCAGGGTGCGGCGCTGCTCAAGCGGGTAGCGCACCATCACCTTGACTTCTTCTTTGTTGCGCAGAATACGCTGGGCCTCATAGCCGTAGAAGCCGTAACGCACCTGGCTGGCCAGATCCGACAGGGTCAGCCCCAGGGCCTCGGCCTCGGGCTTGATCGCCAGGCGGATCTCGTGGCTGCCGGAGGAGTAGTTATCCGAGATGTCATACACCCCCTCGTAGGTGCGCAGTTTCTGTTTCAGCTCGTCGGCGGCCTGGGAGAGCTGCTCGAGATCGCTTGAGGTGAGCCTGAAGGAGATATCGCCGCCGGCGTCGTTGGTGCTGGCGTTGATGTTGAGCTTCTTCACCGAGATAAGTTCCGGCAGCGCCTTGCGCCAGGCATCGGCGATGGTGACGCCGTCTACGTCCCTGTCTTCACCCTTGGTCAGCTCGGCGAAGATGAAGGCCGAGGTACGCGAGCCCATGTTGATGAAGCTGTGTTTCACAACCGGGTAGCCGTACTCGTCTTCCATCTGATCGTTCATCACATAGAGGGCGTTCTCTATCTCCTTGACCACCTTGAGGGTGTTGGCCTCTGAGCTGCCCACATCCATCTCCAGCCGTACCTGAATGAAGTCGGACGGAATATCGGGGAAGAAGACCCAGCGCACCTTACCGCTGGCAACCAGTGCCACCGAGAGGATGAGCACGCCCACAAAGGTGGCGACCACATTGTATCTGTGCTCGATACAGCGACCGATGAAGCTGCGGTAGCTGTGGTGGATGAAGTGTTGCACCTTGTTGTTGAGCGCCGTCTTGAAGCGCACAAACAGGTTGGGGTTAGGGCTCGGGCGACGCGGCTTTAGGTGAGCCAAGTGCGCGGGCAGAATAAGCTTGGACTCTACCAGTGAGAAGGCGAGACAGAGGATCACCACCAGGCCGATGGATTTCCAGATGATCGCCATGGGGCCGGAGACCATCAGCATGGGGATGAAGGCGGCAATAGTGGTCAACACGCCGAAGGTGGCGGGCATGGCGACCTTGTGAGCCCCCTTGATCACATTGTCCAGCGAGTGGCCGTGGCGCTCGATCTCAGTATAGGCACTCTCGCCGATGACGATGGCGTCATCCACGACGATACCCAGCACCAGGATGAAGGCGAACAGGGTCAGCATGTTGATCGACAGCGAGAAGGGCTCCAGCGGCATCAGCAGCATGGCGCCGAGGAAACAGACCGGCAGGCCCATCATCACCCAGAAGGCCAGACGCAAGTCGAGGAACAGCGCCAGAATGATAAATACCAGCAGGGCGCCATAGAACATGTTCGACAGCATCATGTTGAGACGGCCCTTGAGGTAGTGGGTCAGGTCGCCCCAGGTATCTAGCTGGGCGCTGGCGGGCAGGGTGGCGCGGCGCTCCTCCACATAGGCTTTCACCTGAGAGGAGATATCCAGCGCGTTCTGATCGTCGACGCTCAGCACCTCGATAATGGCCGCCGGCTTACCGTTGAAGCGGGTATATTCCAGACGCTCCTCGAAGTCGTCGCGAATGTTGGCCACCTCGGGCAGCATGATGCGGCTGCCATCCTTGCGGGTCTTGACCACTATCTTGGCAAAGTCGTCGCCCGTGTAGGCCTGGCCCTTGGTACGCAGTAGGATGTCGCCATCCTCCGCGCGAATCGAGCCGCCGGGCAGGTCGATGGAGGAATTACGCACCGCCATCGCCACGTCGGCGAAGCTGAGACCATATTCACGCAGCTTGTCTTCGGACACCTCAATGCCTATCTCATAGTCACGCACGCCGGTGACTTGGGCGCGGGTGACGGCGGGCAGGGCGGTGATCTCTTCACGTATGCTCTTGGCCAGCTCCTTCATCTCGTGCAGGTTCATGTCGCCATACACAGAGACCCAGATGACGTTGTTTTCCGGCTTGATGCGGAAGATGTTGGGCTTCTCGATATTGTCGGGGAAGGTGGCGATGGCGTCGATGCGCAGCTTGGCCTCGTCCAGGATATCCTGGGCATCGAAGCCGTCCTCCACCTCAATGGTGACGCTGCCAGAGCCTTCGCTGGCGACCGAAGTCACCTTCTTGATGCCGCTGATATCCTGGATCGCCTCTTCGATCTTGATGTTGATCCCCTCTTCGATCTCCTGAGGGGCGGCGCCCGGGTAGGCGACGGTGATCTGCAAATAGTTCAGCTCGAAGGAGGGGAAGACCTCCTTATTGATCAGCACAGTGCTGAACAGGCCGCCGATCAGCAGCGCAAACATCAAGAGGTTGGCTGCCACGCTGTTGCGGGCGAACCAGGCAATGATGCCCTTATTGGTATTGGTCTCCATTACTGATCACCTGCTGCCACTAGGGTCTGCTGGCTCTCATCCTCTTTGTCCTGGTTCTGAGACTTGTCCTCTTCGCCGATCACCTTCACCAGCTGGCCGGTGGCCATGTTGTTGATTGTGGTCAGTGAGATACGCTCGCCATCTTTGAGGCTGTCCTTGATATAGACCTTGTCGATATCGCTGCGCACCACGTTGACCTCACGCATCTCTAGCGTGTTGTCGTCGCGTACCACGGCGACCTGATGATCCCGGACGATATAGCGAGGCAATTTGACGATCCCCTCGACGGTGCGCCCCTTGATGATGGCGTTGACGAAGCTGCCGTATTTCAGCGGCAGCTGGCCTTCAGTCTTGTTCTGTCTTAAGTAAGGGTCTTTCACCTCGGCCACCAGATAGACCATGCGGTTGTCGGCGTCGATCACCCCTTCGCTGCGCACTATTTGGCCTGTCCAGTTCACCGTGCGACCCGCCAGCTCGGCGCTCAGGGTCACCTGGGTATCGGGATTGTCGATAGACTCCAGGTAGGCCAGCTCGTGGTTGGCTAGCGGTAGACGGATCTCGGCGATGCGGGTGTCGTACAGCTCGCCCAGGTTAGTGCCCAGGGTGACATACTGGCCTAGATCCACGTTACGGGACTTGATGATGCCATCGAACGGCGCGCGTATGGTGGTGCGCTCCAAGTTACGCTGGGCGCGGGCCAGGGCGGCCTCGGCAAACTTGACGTTGGCCTGCTCCTTCTTGAGCTGTGGCACACGTAGGCCAAGCTCTGGCGGCACGCCGCCGTCGTAACCCTTCCAGTCCTCTTTGGCTACTTCGCCGCGGGCGATCTCTTCATCCAGCGCCGCCTTGGCCTGGGCCAGGGTGGCCTGAGCCTGCATCAGATCTGCCTCGTAATCCGAGGGTTCGATCTGCGCCAGCATATCGCCACGCTTGACTATGCCACCGGCGACAAACTTGTCCGAGATGGTCAGCATGCGTCCTTGCACCTCTGTGACCAGCTGGGTCTTGTTCTTGGGTAGCACCACGCCGTAGGAGGGCAGGTTTAATGAAACGGTTTCACTTCGTACCGGCATCACATCCACTATGGGGACGGGCATCTCTTCCTCTTTCTGCTCTGGGGCTTCCTGAGTACTCATCAAGAGGGCGGCAAACAGGCCGAAGACGATCAGGATAAGAAAAGGGGGGAAAACTCTTCGTAGGATAATTTTTATCATTGACTTCATGCTATTCCGTGCTGAGCTGAATGCCCTATAAATTACCAGAGTCTCTGCTGTGCGCAAAAGTCTTTTTGTAAATAAAATGTGTCAAATTTACTCTGTTAAACCAATTTAACATATTGAAAATCAAGTGAAGCTGGTGACACTTGCTACCAATTTGTTAAATTGCCATAAAAAAAGCGCCCCCTAAGGGACGCTTAATTGCCGAGACTGCGGGCGTTTGGCGAGCCTAACGCTAGCGCTTCTTCTTGGCTTTCTTCGGGCTCTTCTTGTCGCTGCTCTTCACCTTCTTCTTGGTGGGCACCTTAGCTTCCTTGTGTTTAGGACGCAGTGAGTCGATCACCCGGCGTTTCAGCGGCTGCTCGATATAGCGCTCGATCTTAGCGACGACGCGCATGTCGTGGGCCTCCACCAGAGAGATGGCCGTACCCTTGTTACCGGCGCGGCCGGTACGACCTATGCGGTGCACATAGGTATCTGCCGAGCGAGGCATGTCGAAGTTGATCACATGGGTGATGCCGTCGATGTCGATACCGCGGGCCGCCACGTCGGTGGCCAGCAGCACGTTAACCTCGCCCTTGGTGAAGCGGCCCAGCGCCTGAAAGCGTGCCTTCTGTTCCATGTCGCCACGCATGAAGGCGCAGTGAATACCTGCCTGTTGCAGCTGACCTTCCAGGCTGGCTACGACCTCACGGGTCTTGACGAAGACGATGGCGCGGCTGACCTCTTCACGCTTGAGAATGTCGCACAGCAGGGCAAACTTATGCTCTTTGTCGTCGGCCAGGTGCATCCATTGATGGATCTTGGCCTTCTCGCTACGGGGCGGCTTAGTCTCAATGGTCACTGGATTGGTTAGTAGCATCTCGGCGAAGCGGCTCACGCCGCCGCCTTCCAGGGTCGCAGAGAACAGCATGTTGTGCTTACGCTGCTGCGCCTCGATGGCGATAGACTGCACCGCGGAGGAGAAACCCATGTCCAGCATGCGGTCGGCCTCGTCGAGTACCAAGATCTCCACCGATTGGGCGTCGAAGAGTTCCTTGTCCAGGTACTCCATCAGACGGCCGGGAGTGGCCACCAGAATGTCGATATTTTCCTTGAGCGCCTGCTCCTGGGGAGCGTAAGGCACACCACCTGTGATGATGGCGATATCCAGCCCTAGGCCGGTGGCCAGGTGGCTGGCGTATCTGTGTACCTGGCTGGCCAGCTCACGGGTTGGGGCGAGGATCAGCACGCGCGCTTGGCCCGAGTAGCGGCGGGGGAAGTCCAGCAGATGTTGCAGCGCCGGTAGCAGGAAGCTGGCGGTCTTGCCTGTGCCTGTCGGTGCCCTCGCCAGGATATCTTTGTGCTCCAGGGCTAGGGGGATCGTCTGTTGCTGAATGGTGGTCGGGGCAAGATGGCCCATCGCCTTGAGCGACTCGAGCAGGGTGTCGTCAAGGTGGAAATCTTCAAATTGCATGCGCTGCGTCTCTCTAAATAATAGCGGCGCATTATACACCCAAACCTGAGTAAAGTGCGAGGCCGCTCGCCGAGCCGAATTGCTGCGGTTTAGAGCTTGAGGTAGAAGGCCTGAGTCAGGGCAACCATAGCCTGGCTGTAGGCCCCAGAGGCATCGCGAATGCTGAGGTGCTCAGCCTCTATCGCTTCGCCAGGCTCGGCGCTCGAGACGCCGTGGCTCAGGCAGAGCAGATGCCGTTGAGGCTTTTTGCTGGGCGCTGTGGTGATGTCGACCCTGGCAATTAGCTTGAGTTTAAATTCGGCCAGCAGGGGCAGAAATCGTCCCAGGCTGGCATTTGGCAAGATCAGGCTGGCCTTGCCCTGGGGGGCCAGTAGTTGCTTGATGGCTGACAATAGCTGGTCAAACGCCAGGCTGTCTGTGTGTCTGGCCTGGGCGCGTTTGCTGCACTGAGACTGAGGCCCGTTGTCAAAATAGGGCGGGTTGCAGAGGATATGGTCGAACTGAGTCTGAGCCTGAGTCTGAGCAAGGGGATACCACTGCAGCAGATCCGCCTGGATTAATTTGATGCGATCGCTCCAGGGACTCTGGTCGATGTTGTGTTGGCAGTCCTGCGCCGCAAGTCGGTCTATCTCCAACGCCTGTATCACTGCCTCGCTGCGCTGGGCCGCCATCAGGCTCAGCAGACCACTGCCGGCGCCGATATCCAGTATGGTTTTGGCCTGGGTAAGTGGTGCCCAGGCGCCCAGCAGGACGCCATCTGTGCTGACGGGCATGCCGCAGTGGCTGTCATCGACGTGAAATTGCTTGAAGGTAAAGGGCATGGCCTGACGTTGGAGATTAAAGATGCGTGGGGCGCATTGTACGTGATCCCGCCCAATGCAGAAACCCGCCAACGCCTGAAACTCGCTTGAGCCAGAAATTCGCTTGGCGCTGAAAGTCCGCTGTTACAGGGGCGCAAAACAGTGAATCTTGCTAGGACCAAATGTTGCCTGGTGTGAAGGGTGAAAACAGTGTGTGGCGAGTTTGTTAAAATTAGGCTCTCATTTGCATCGATCTGGCGCCGCAATCTTGTGTCTCGGTGGCCTTTTTGCTAATAGTAGGTCCTCCTGTCGGGGCTGAAAGCCTTGATTTGAGCCAGGTAAGCCAGTTTGAATGCATTTTTAGCGTTAGTTAATCCTGCTGTCGTTCAAGAAGTAGCCAAGAATGGGCTAGATTTACCACGGAGACGTGTAATAAGAAGTTTACACGCAATGAAGGTCGCGGTCATTAGCCAATAATTTCCACTAAGCGATTAAGATCATTATACAAAGCAGATTAACGGGGCGTTGTGTGCAGAACAATAAATTGAGTATGACGGATACATTGGGTTTAGGTTTCATGACCTTTGCCTTCTTCTTAGGCGCGGGGAACCTGATCTTCCCGCCGCTAGCCGGATTCCTTGCCGGTGAGAACATGTCTTGGGCCATGATCGGCTTCCTGCTGACCGCGGTGACCCTGCCGCTGGTGACCCTGATTGCCGTGGCAAAGGCCAATGGCAAGGTGATGGGCCTGTTGCCACCCTTGGCCGCGACCATGCTGGCGATCGCCATCTACATCATCATAGGCCCGGCCTTTGCGGCGCCTCGCGCAGGCCTGGTGGCCTATGAGATGGGCTACAAGCCTTTTATCCAAGATGCTCAGGCGAGTTTTGAAGTCGCCGGTGTCGTCTTCACCAGCTCACAGCTTCTCTATACCAGCATCTTCTTCGGCATCGCCATGTTGCTGTCGCTGTTCCCCGGTAAGCTACTGGACAGCGTAGGTAAGGTGCTTACTCCTATCATGATCATCCTGCTGGTGGGGCTGGCGATCTCTGTGGTTGTGCTACCTGGCTCTGACGTGGCCGCTGCAGTGGGTGATTATCAGACGAACCCGCTTACCAAGGGGATCATCGAAGGCTATAACACCATGGACACCCTGGCATCGCTGATCTTCGGCATGCTGATCATCGACCTGCTACGTAAGAAGGGCGTGGATTCGCCAAGAGAGCAGACCAAGTATCTGGTGCGCGCGGCCTTCATCGCCGCCGGTGGTCTGGCGTTCGTCTATGTATCACTCTTCTACCTGGGCGCGACCGCAGGTGACCTTGCCGTGGGCGCCGATAACGGCGGGGTGATCCTGACTAACTATGTGAACCATCAGTTTGGCGCCTCGGGTCAGCTATTGCTGGCGGCCGTGGTGACTCTGGCCTGTCTGACGACGGTTGTAGGTCTGGTTTCTGCCTGTGCCGAATATTTCAACGAGCTGATGCCTAGCCTCTCATACAAGCTATTGGTCGTGGTGATGAGCGTCACCTGCGCCGTGGTGGCTAACGTAGGTCTGGCGCAGCTGATCAACATCAGCATCCCTGTGCTGGTGACCATTTACCCTGTGGCGATCGCCCTGGTAGCGGTGACCTACCTGACCGAGCGCTTCGCTCAGCCTGCCTTTGCCCACCGTATGGTGTTGAGCGTGGCGCTGGTGTTTGGCATCATCGACGGCCTCAAGGCGGCCGGTGTCAACATGAGCATGTTCGATGTGATGCCACTGTCGGCTCAGGGCATGGCCTGGTTAATTCCGACGGCAATTACCATCTTTGCCTGCTTGATGGTCAAACGCCCACGAGGTGAAGCGGTATTAAATTGATGCCAGCCTAAGCCATAGCGTAAGATAGCGGTGTTAACTCTAAGAGTTAGCACCGTTTTTGTATCTAAAGGATTTCATGTGCTAGCTGAGAGCAACGAATATCAGACAGATCCCCTCATCGAGCCGTTTCTCGATGATCTCTGGGCCGCTAAGGGACTGAGCGATCACACGCTGCAGGCCTATCGCAGCGATCTCAGCCACTTCGATCGTTACCTAAATAAACAGGGCTCCAGCCTGCTATCGACCAGTCAGGCTGAGGTGCGTGACTACTTGGCCCTTCGGGTCGAGCAGGGCTTTGCCAAGACCAGCAGTGCCAGGCTACTAAGTAGCCTGCGGCGCTTCTATAAATACCTGCTGGCCAAGAAGCTGATTGAGATCGACCCCATGGCGATGATCAAGCCGCCCAAGCTGGCGAGAAAGTTGCCCGATGCCCTGAGTGAGACGGACGTGGATCGCCTGCTTAACGAGCCTAACCGGGAAGATCCCGTCGAGGCCAGGGATCGCGCCATGCTGGAGCTGCTCTATGCCAGTGGGCTGCGGGTGTCTGAACTGGTGGGGCTGACGCTGGATCAGATGAGTCTGAGGCAAGGTGTGGTACGCATTGTGGGTAAAGGCAGTAAGGAGCGTCTGGTGCCCTTTGGCGAGCAGGCGGGCGCAGAGATTGAAGACTACCTCAAGGCGGCCAGATTCGAGCTGTTAAAGGGCAAGGGCAGCGACGTGGTGTTTCCCTCCAAGCGCGGCAACATGATGACCCGCCAGACCTTCTGGCACAGGATCAAGCTCTATGCCCAGCGTGCCGGGATTGTGGTGCATCTGTCGCCTCACACCCTGAGACACGCCTTTGCCACCCATCTGCTCAATCATGGCGCGGATCTGCGGGTGGTGCAGCTACTGCTGGGTCACAGTGACCTCTCTACGACTCAGATATACACCCATGTGGCCAAGGCCAGATTGGCCCAGCTGCATCAAGCCCATCACCCCAGAGGTTGATGCGAAAGCCTTAAAATTGCACTGTGAAGGCCTAAGTTAAGGCCTCCATTGCGATTATTCGTTTGCTTTAACGGCCTCGAGCATGTAACTTTTCTGCCTCTAGGCCGGTCTATAAAAATGACATCTTGGTCATAGCAAGTTTTAGTAACAATTTAGGTTGGAAAACCGGCAGCCTATTTTGCTTTAATGCTATTAGCCCTAACACCCTATAGGAATTCTAATGAAGTTTACCCGAGCGCTCACCTTAGTTGTTGCCATGGTGGCCACGCCCCTGATGGCGGCATCAAACAACGTGGTCGACAATGGCGACCAGTTGAAGCAGAAATTATCAGATACCCTAGGCGTCGAGGTGCAAAACCTTAGCCAGTCGCCAATCCCAGGCCTGTATGAGGCGATCACCAACCGTGGCGTACTCTACATCAGCAAAGACGGCACTAAGCTGTTTCACGGTAACCTGTATGATCTCGACAACGGCATGAAGAACCTCACCGAGGCCGCTCTGGCTGGCCCACGTATGGAGGCTATTAAGCCGTTTGAGCCAAACATGCTGGTGTACAAGGCCAAGGATGAGAAGCATGTGGTGACCGTATTTACCGACATCACCTGTGGCTACTGCCGCAAGCTGCACAACCAGATAGACAAGTACAACGACCTTGGTATCACGGTTCGTTACCTGGCCTTCCCTCGTCAGGGCGTGCCATCGAAGAATGCCAGCGATATGGAAGCCGTATGGTGCTCGGCCGACCCACTTAAGGCGCTAACCGATGCCAAGGCGGGCAAGCAGATCGGCGGCGCCAAGTGTGATGCCAAGATCGCCCAGCAATACAACCTAGGTCAGAGCCTGGGTGTTAACGGCACGCCGGCCATCATCTTAGAAGACGGTACCATGATCCCGGGTTATCAGCCGCCTGAGCAGCTGATCCAGGTGCTGGACCGCATCCAATAAGTCGCTAACTGCGCTAAACAAGGTGAGCCTGGGCTCACCTTTTTTTTGGCCATCTTTTGCTGTGTGTTCCGAGCTGGCTTTGTTATGCTAGCGACAAGATTTTTAGAGGTTGTTTGAGTCGTGATCCATAAGATAGTGCGCCGCCCCAAGGTAGATGACAGCCATCTGCCGAGTCATCTTTCTCCCATTCTAAAGCAAGTCTACGCCAGCCGAGGCTGCACAGTGGACGACTGCGAGTTGGCGCTGGCTAACCTGCTGCGCCCCGACACGCTCAAGGATGTGGACAAGGCCGCGGCCATCATTGCCGATGCCATGGCCAAGCAGCAGTCGATATTGATCGTCGGCGACTTCGACGCCGACGGTGCCACCTCCACCAGTGTCTGCTTGCTTGCCCTACGAATGATGGGCGCTGCCAATGTGGATTACCTCATTCCCAACCGCTTCGATTACGGCTATGGCCTCAGCCCTGAAATCGTTCAGGTGGCCCAGCAGAAGGGGGCAGAGCTGCTGATCACCGTCGACAACGGCATCTCCTCCATCGAAGGGGTCGCCGCAGCCAAGGCGCTGGGGATGCAGGTGGTGATCACCGACCATCACCTGCCGGGCAACAGCGTGCCCCAGGCCGATGCGATAGTGAACCCTAACCAGCTAGGCTGTGGCTTCGCCAGCAAGGCAATCGCTGGGGTCGGGGTCGCCTTCTATCTGATGTCGGCTTTGCGCGCCGAGCTACGTAGCCGTGGCTGGTATCAGGCGCAGGGCATACAGGAACCCAATCTCGCCACCCTGCTGGATATCGTCGCCCTGGGCACAGTGGCGGACGTGGTGTCGCTGGATACCAACAATCGCATCCTGGTGGACGCCGGGCTCAAGCGGGTGCGCGCCGGACGCTGCCGTCCGGGGATCACCGCGCTCTTGGAAGTGGCCAAGCGTAACACTTCTCGCATCGTCGCCTCCGATTTTGGCTTCGCGGTCGGCCCCAGGCTCAACGCCGCCGGGCGCCTGGACGAGATGGCCTTAGGGGTCGAGACATTACTGTGCGATGACATGATGCGTGCGCGGCGCATGGCCAGCGAGCTGGACGGGCTCAACGCCGAGCGGCGTGAGCTGGAAACCGGCATGCAGCAGGAGGCGCTAAAGAGCCTAGAGAGTCTGTCGCTTAATGAGGCCGAGCTGCCCTGGGGGATCGCCCTCTACCAGCAAGACTGGCACCAGGGGGTGATCGGCATCCTGGCGTCGCGCATCAAAGATAAGTACCACAGGCCGGTGATCGCCTTCGCCGAGGCGGGCGAGGGGGAGATCAAGGGCTCGGCGCGCTCCATCAAGGGGCTACATATGCGCGACCTGCTTGAGCTGATCAATGCCCGCCATCCCGGAATGATCATCAAGTTCGGCGGTCACGCCATGGCGGCGGGCCTGTCCCTGCGCGCCGGTGAGTTCGAGCGTTTCGCCAAGGCCTATGACGAGGCGGTGCGTGAACTGCTTGCGCCCGAGCAGCTGACCGGCGAGATCGTCAGCGACGGCGAACTAAGCCCGACTCAACTCAACATGGCACTGGCCAGGGAGCTGCGCAGTGCAGGCCCCTGGGGGCAGAATTTCCCCGAGCCGATATTCGACGGCGTGTTTCGTATCCTGCAGCAGCGGATCGTCGGCGAACGTCACCTCAAGCTCGTGCTCGAGAGCGAGTGCGGTCAGACCATGGTAGATGCCATCGCCTTCAACGTGGATCTCACCACCTGGCCCGATGCCACCATCCAATACGCGGAGATCGCCTATAAGCTGGATATCAATGAGTTTCGTGGCAACGAGAGTCTGCAGCTAATGGTGGAGCAGATCGAACCTAAGTAGCCTCTGCATCAAAGTTGGGGATTGTTTCTAAACTTAGTGTTGGTTGCCGTGGATATTTTTGAATTCGTCTTCGGCGGTAAAGCTCTTTGACCCTTGTACCTTAGATGTTACCTAACGCCTGCCCGGCGGCTGCTGTATATGGAAGTTCGAATGTCGTGATCACAGGGATGTGAGTGAACGATGTATGTTCAGGTACTTCTGTGACAGGCCTTGTGCCATCCTTGGCCGCTTAGCGGTTTCATCTGACCTCCAACGAAGGAGAGAATGCCGATAAATGTAGGGAACATTTTTGCCTCTGTTTTCGCTCCTCTTCGCAATATCTAAACTCAGTATTCAACGCCTCTTAGATCGACTTATTGGTGCTATCGCGGTTTGAAGGCGCCTCAATTTTTGCGGGCAAGTGAAGCTCGTCATTAAGCCACTTTTACTCATCGAAGCGGCAGCGTATCAAGAAGATAATTAATTTGTGATAATCTGGTGTGGAGCGCAGAGGTGCAAAGATGCAGGAATGAAGGAATGCATTCTTGCAGAAAGTGCTGCCGCGAGAGGGCGTTATCATCAAATACTGATATTCACATCGATAAGGAAAGGAGACCTTAAATTATGCAAAGCGTTGTTGAAGTACTAGAGAGTGAAGGGTTCAACGTTCGTCAGAAGGATAGCAAAGTCATAGTCAAGCTCGATGGTCTCGCTAACCCTGTCACGGTCAGCAAGGATATTGCGAAGGACGAGTATAAGCTTGGCAGCAACGATTGGGGCAAGTCGTTATCTGCTTCTTTGGCCCTTATGTTCGGGCTTTATGGATATCAACACCAGAGTGGCAGCTTTATTAGTTCCGTTTTTATTGCCGGAGGCCTGTGGCTGTTTGTCGTCGTGCTGCTTACCGAGCTTAAGTTGACAAAATTGCGTGCCCTTGTCGATAAGCTCAATCGAGAAAGGCAAAGATAACAGGTGATTATCGCAATACCACTATAGCCACAGTGCTAGACAAAAATTAATGTCAGGGAGTAAACATGGATGTCAGTAAGAAGCAGTTAGATGCTGCGGCGCGGGAAAATATTATTTCAGCTCAGCAAGCTGAAGCCTTGTATCAGTTCTTAGCCGCTCAACCTAGTGCCAACCCCAAATTTACCTTTACCCATGTGCTCTATTACTTGGGTGGGCTTATCGCCATCGGCGCAATGACACTTTTCATGAACTTAGGGTGGGAGTCCTTCGGCGGCGCAGGTATTTTGTTTATCTCGATGCTCTATGCGGCTGTTGGTTTAACCCTGACCAACAGGTTTTCAGCAAGAGGCCTCATCATTCCCGCTGGCATTTGTGCCACCTTTGTCGTCTGTCTAACCCCTCTAGCGATTTATGGCCTGCAACAATGGTTAGGTGTATGGCCAGATGAGAGTGCCTACAGGGATTATCACAGAGTCATAAAATGGCATTGGTTATACATGGAACTGGGTACACTCGTCGTCGGCGTCATCACCGCGTGGCGATATAAATATCCCTTTTTAATCATGCCTATCGCGGTCACGCTCTGGTATATGACGATGGACATGACTGTGGTGATCTCGGGTGATGATATAACATGGGAGCTTAGATCCTTAGTCTCAATGTATTTAGGCCTATTAATGATAGGGCTCGCCTTTTGGGTCGATGTCAGGTCTCACCATAAGGCTGACTATGGCTTTTGGATCTACATTTTTGGGGTCATCGCTTTTTGGTGTGGTTTAACTTTCCAGCACTCTGACAGTGAATTATCAAAGTTTATCTATTTCTGCATTAACCTGTTAATGATTGGGGTTGGCGCGCTATTAGTTCGAAGAGTGTTCGTGGTATTTGGTGCCCTTGGCAGTTGCGGCTATCTCAGTTACTTGGCTTATGACGTCTTTAAGGATAACTGGCTGTTCCCGATTGCATTATCGTTTATCGGGCTCGGGGTGGTTTATCTCGGTGTGCTCTGGCAGAAGCATGAAAAAGCCATTACCGAAAAATCGAGAGCATTACTGCCGGCGCCACTTAGGGCACTGCTGGAATCAAAGTCGTGAATTGGCTTTTTACATGCTTGCCATGAGGCAATAAAAAAGTCGCCAATTGGCGACTTTTTACTTTTTAAAGGAGCAGACTAGCTTACAGGCTTGGCTCTTCGCTGTAGTCCTGACCATGGTATTCCAGGCAGGCATCGACTTCGTTGGCCGAGCCTAAGATCACAGCGACGCGCTGGTGGATCTCGCTTGGCTGAATGTCCATGATGGTTTCATAGCCGGTAGAGGCCTTGCCGCCAGCCTGTTCAACTAGGAATGACATAGGATTAGCTTCGTACATCAGGCGTAGCTTGTATGGCTTCTCTGGGTTCTTGTTGTCGGTTGGGTAGGTGAACAGGCCGCCGCGTGACAGTACGCGGTGCACGTCGCCAACCATGGCGGCTATCCAGCGCATGTTGAATGACTTCTCGCGTGGTCCGATCTTGCCAAGCAGCAGGTCGGCGATATAGGTCTGCATCGGCGCTTCCCAGAAACGCTGGTTAGACATATTGATGGCGAATTCGCTGGTGTCCTTGCTGATGGACATCGCCTCGTTGGTCAGCAGGTACTCGTTGGTCTCTGGGTTGAGGGTAAACAGCTGCACCCCTTGACCTGTGGTGAGGGCCAACATGGTCGATGGGCCGTATAGCACGTAACCTGCGGCCACTTGCTGACGGCCTGGCTGTAGGAAGCTCTGCTCGCTCAGCTCACCGCTTGGAGCCGGCAGTACCGAGAAGATGGTGCCCACCAGTGAGTTGATGTCGATGTTTGACGAGCCATCCAGTGGGTCGAAACAGACCAGGAAGTCGCCACTCTGACCTACCTCGACGATATGATCTTCCTCTTCTGAGGCCAGGCCTCGTACCGTGCTGTCGGCCGTGAGCGCCTCTTTAAGCATGTCATTGGTGATCACGTCGAGCTTCTTCTGGGTTTCGCCCTGAACGTTTTCCTGTTCGGTGGCGCCCAATACGCCGGCGAGGGCGCCGTGACGCACCGCGTGACTGATGGCTTTAGAGGTATCGGCCAGCGTGGTTAACAGCTGGGCTAGCGGGGCTTGAATTCCTTGAGAACTAAGGTGTTGTGCCAGAGTTTGCATGTTATTTCCTATGACAAATGGGAGCTAGGCTCGCACTGGAGGTCAGATCTTGTTTATCTTGTTATGCGGGCGATTCTACCCCAGATGAATCATTTTTTCAGCGGCAATTTAGCCCGTCTGGATCGCGGTTTTCGTTTTGCGTCACTTTAGGGCACAATGCTAGCCTGCAATTTGACCTATACCTGTTTTCTATCCAGGACATAATAATGACTAAAAAATGGATAAGCTCAGCCTTAATGGCGGTGCCTATGTTTCTATCTCACGCGGTAAGTGCGTCACAACCCCAACTTGCGCAGCCTGTCGGCGGCAATGAACCCCTCACCATAGAGAGGCTCTATGCCTCTCCCGCACTGGCGGGCAGCAGCCCCAGGGGCTTAAAGCTGTCGCCAGACGGTAAGCGTGTGACCTATCTGGCGGGACGAGCAGAGGATCAACACTTCTACGATCTCTGGCAGATGGAGGTGGCCACCGGTAAACAGAGCCTGTTGCTGGACGCCGACAAGTTAAAGAGCGGTGAGCTGTCCGATGAGGAGAAGGCGCGGCGCGAGCGTCAACGCATCTATGGTCAGGGGATCATGGAGTATTTCTGGGCGGACGATAGCCAGGCGCTGCTGATCCCGGCATCGGGCGCCCTCTATTACTACTCGCTGAGCGATAACAAGGTGATGCCGCTGCCTGTGGGGGAGGGCTTTACCACAGACGCCAAGCTGTCGCCTAAAGGCCATTATGTCTCTTTCGTCCGTGATCAAAACCTCTATGTCTTCGACCTGCGCAGCCAGAAGCTGACCGCCATGACCATAGACGGTGGCGGCGCCATTAAGAACGGCATGGCGGAGTTTGTCGCCCAGGAGGAGATGGACAGAATGACGGGTTACTGGTGGGCGCCGGATGAGTCGGCCATCGCCTTTACCCGCATCGACGAGTCGGGTGTCGAGCTGGTGACTCGAAACGAAATCTATGCCGATGGCATCAAGCTGACCGAGCAGCGCTACCCCTATGCTGGCAAGAACAACGTGGTCATCGATTTGGGCGTGGTGACGCTGGCCGATAAAAAAGTGCGCTGGGTCGACCTGGGAGAAGATAAGGATATCTACCTGCCGAGAGTGAAGTGGTTGCCCGATAGCCTGCAGCTGTCGTTTCAATGGCAGAGCCGGGATCAGCACAGACTGGATCTGCGTATCTTAGATCTTCGCAGTCAAGATGCACCCATGACCATGATCCGCGAGGAGAGTGACGCCTGGGTGAACCTGAATAACGACCTGCATTTCCTCAAGAAGTCACCACAGATGCTATGGGCGTCTGAGCGTGACGGCTTTAATCACCTCTATTTGTTCGATCAGCAAGGGCGACAGCTCAGGCAGCTGACCAAAGGTGACTGGGCGGTGGACGAGCTGGTGCATGTGGATGAGCAGGCGGGCTGGGTTTACTTCACCGGCCGCAAGGCGAGTGTGGTCGAGCAGCACCTGTTCCGCGTACCGCTTAAGGGCGGCAAGATAGAGCAGCTGAGCAAGCGTAGCGGCATGCACGCGCCGGTATTTGCCGACAATCAGGCGATCTACCTGGATTACTTCAACAGCCTGGCGCAGCCGCCGCAGATAAGCCTTCATGACGAGCAGGGCAAACGCCTGGCCTGGGTGGAGCAGAACAAGGTGGATAAGGCGCACCCTCTCTATCCTTACTTTGGTCAGTGGCAGCTGCCTGAATTTGGTCAGATAAAGGCGGAAGATGGTCAGGCGCTGCAATATCGCCTGTTTAAGCCGACGCAGTTTGACGCCACTAAGCAGTACCCTGTGGTGGTGCGCGTCTACGGCGGTCCCCATGCCCAGCTGGTGGTTAACAGCTGGAGCGAGCACGACTACTTTACCCAGTATCTGCTGCAGCAGGGCTTTATCGTGTTCCAGCTGGATAACCGCGGCTCGGCCCATCGTGGTACCAAGTTCGAGCAGGTGATCTACAAGCATCTGGGCGAGGCCGAGGTGAATGACCAGAAGGCCGGTGTCGATTACCTGCGTAGCCTCAGCTATGTTGATGGCAAGAATATCGCTATCTATGGCCACAGCTATGGTGGCTACATGGCGCTGATGAGCCTGTTTAAGGCGCCGGATTACTTCAAGGCGGCTATCTCGGGTGCCCCCGTGACCGACTGGTCTCTGTATGACAGCCACTACACAGAGCGTTACCTATCGCATCCGGCGACCAATGCCGAAGGCTATGAGGCCTCTAGCGTACTGCCGTACGTCAAAGGCTATCAGTCAGGGCTACTCATGTACCACGGTATGGCCGACGACAACGTGTTATTTGAAAACAGCACCCGGGTCTATAAGGCGTTGCAGGACGAGGGCAAGCTGTTCCAAATGATTGATTATCCCGGCTCTAAGCACTCGATGCGCGGTGAGAAGGTGCGTACCCACCTCTATCGCTCACTGGCCGACTTCCTCGACAGGCAGCTGAAACACTAAGTTATCGGCGCTAGGCCTTAGCAAAACAAAAGCCCTGTTGCTTATCGAAAGCAGCAGGGCTTTTTGTTGTGAGAGTCGTAAATTTCGATGGGGAAGCGAGAATGCCTTACTAGTTGAATATGAGTTTTCAGAAGAAACTTTTAAGTCAGGTTTCTAATGATTTACAAATCAGAGTCAAAGGCCCATCCATCATTTGGGGTTTAATTAACTCTGCATCATGGCAACAACTGGCTGATAACGCGAAGCCATGTAAGTAGTCAGCGAGTAAATCTAGACTATCTTTTTCTGTTTTCTCGTCTAGTGCTAAAGGGGCGATAATATTTCTATAACGCTCGGTAAATATTTGGGCAGGACCCAGGGATGTCATCCCTAACATGATTTGTAGTAGCCCGTTGTATTGCTGCAACAATTCAATATAGCTGACACATAAACGCCTTAATTCGCCTTGCCAATCAGGGTCTGCTTGAGGTTGATAGACTTCGGATACGAGCGAAGAGGTAAGGGCTTCTAACAATGCATTCTTGTTTTTAAAATAGTGATAGATTGCCATTGGATCCACGTTTAATTCTGTTGCCAATGAGCGGATACTCGGTGTTTTACTATCTCTTTTCATCAAAGACTTAGCTGCTTCTAGTATGCTTTGCGCACTTAACTGCGACTGTTTTCCATTAGGGCGTCCACGTTTCTTTTCATTGACACTCATTTGAGCTCCCGATAAACTTACTATTATTTCTACGGCGTAGAAATTATTTTAAACCATATTTTAGCTTGGCTCAATCACCATAAACTTGACGAGGTGCTCATGGCAAACATCGTATTCATTGCAACCAGTTTAGATGGATATATCGCAGATAAGCGAGGCAAACTCGACTGGCTACATTCAGTTCCTAATCCAAACAATATTGATACGGGATTTGTCGCTTTGATGGAGAGAGTTGACGGCTTAGTAATGGGGCGGAATACCTTAGATATGGTGCTGAGTTTTGATTGTGACTGGCCTTATAGTAAGCCGGTGTTTGTGTTGAGTAACACTATGACCGAAGTTCCTCAAGGTTATGAAGATAAAGTTTTTTTAGTTAAAGGGAAGCTAGTTGATATTATCGCTGACTTGAATGCGAAGGGATTCAATGAGCTATACATTGACGGTGGAGTGACGATTCAAAATTTCCTTAAAGAAGATCTGATCGATGAAATGGTGATTACTCGTTTTCCTATTTTACTTGGTGGTGGAGTCCCCCTATTTGGTGAACTTGAAAGCCCACTAAGTTTTAACGTGATTAAGAGTGAAGTGGTATTAGATTCTTTGACCCAAACCACTTATCACCGAAAGAGAGCATAGAGACTTTCTTGTCGGAGAGTCGTGAATGTTCGAAAGGCCGACTCGATACTCAGGTATCGTTTTGGTTAGGTCTAAATCCTTCCCTAGGATTCTAGACATTCCCCATTTCCCTGTGGGTCAGGGAGGAAATGCCTTGAAATGTCGGGAACATTTCAAGGCCCTGGCCACCGGGGATAACTCTCCATAAACAGAGACAAATCCATGTACAAATACCAAGTCTTTCCATCCATGGGCTTTGGCATAAGTGTTCTAGACACAAATCGCCTCTTAGCCCATCCATGGGCTCCGGGGATAAGTATATCCCTATACAAATCCCCTCTATGGCCTTCTGACCTCCATGGAAGGAGGAAATGCCTTGAAATGTCTGGAACATTTCAGGCCCTGGCCACCGGGAATAATTCTCCATAAACAGAAAATCCATGTACAAAAAAGCCAGTCGTTAGACTGGCTTTTTAATCGAATCACATTTGCGCTAGCTGGATGTGATTTATGCTTCTTCTAAGTTACCGCAGAAACGATAGCCTTCGCCGTGGATGGTGGCGATGATTTCTGGCGTATCTGGCAAGCTTTCGAAGTGTTTACGGATGCGACGAATGGTCACGTCCACGGTACGGTCGTGTGGCTTAAGCTCACGGCCTGTCATCTTCATCAGCAGGTCGGCACGGGTCAGGATCTTGCCTGGGTTCTCAACGAAGTGCAGCATGGCGCGGAACTCACTGCGGGGCAGCTTGTACGACTCGCCTTGTGGGCTTACCAGTGAACGGCTGTTGATCTCTAGGCTCCAACCGTTGAAGCGGTAGAATTCTACGGCACTCTTTTCTTCGGTTTCGCCGCCAGTGCTGTTGACGCGAGTCAGCAGGTTGCGTGCACGGATAGTCAGTTCGCGTGGGTTAAATGGCTTGGTGATATAGTCATCGGCACCAATTTCCAGACCCAAGATCTTGTCAACTTCGTTGTCACGGCCGGTAAGGAAGATAAGGCCGATGTTATTGATTTCACGAAGTTCACGCGCAAGCAGCAGACCATTCTTACCTGGTAGGTTGATATCCATAACCACAAGATTGATCTTGTTTTCCTGCATGGCTTTATGCATCTCTGCGCCGTCATTGGCTTCAGTTACCACATATCCTTCAGCCTCGAAAATACTTCTTAGCGTGTTCCGGGTAACGGCTTCATCTTCAACGATCAGAATGTGCGGGTTTTGCATATTTATTTACCTAATATTTGTTTAAAACTGTTCTAACCATGAGCGCTAGTTGGTGCTGCTGCGCCCTATCTGTCTTCGCGACAATTACCGAACTCACGTAGTGCTTTTATCAAACCCAATTGGTACAGCAACACACTTCATGATTAGTAAAGTATACGTATCTCTTTCAAAAGACACGCGAACTGTTACTCACTTCGATTAACAATAGTTGGGAATAGTTCCGTTAACTATGTAATATTTTCAAGTTTAAATGCTAAATCAGCCTAAGCTCACATTTTATACAGGAAATTGACTAACTTTTGATGACCTTGTCGTCGACAAGATGTAACAAAAAGTATTTCATCGTGAGATGAGTGGAAGTGAATCAACGAACTTATTGTACTCGTTTTAGTCATTTGTTAACAAATGAAATGTTAACAAAATTCCTTTGAGATTTGATGTAAATCACATTTGTGTTCATAAGGTCATGATTTTAATGGTATTAATAAAATTTAATAAAGTGACCTGTCTCACACCTCTAGGAAGGCGGAGGAATTTTGCTATAATCGACGGAATCTAATTTAGGAATATTTTAGTGATGAGTACAGCAAGAGAACACCTTTGGCAATGCTATCAGCAAACGCAGTTCTTACTTACACAACCTTTCTCCCCTTCGTTATCATTTGCAATCATTACCGCTCATAATCCTAAAGGCCAACACCTTTCTCCCTCGCAAAACCGTCTCCTCGACAAACAGCTTCAACGTCATATTCAACGTCTTCAATATCCTTATCGTGCTCTGATTGGCGCCTCCAGTGACAGAGGTCATATGGAGAAGAGCTGGGCCGTGTCTATCGATAAGGCCGCAGCCGTAGCTCTTGGCAAGGTGTTTAATCAAAACGCCATCTATTTTGTCGATGAGGACGAGCTGCAACTGGTGCCTTGTCTGGTGGAGTATGACGAGCTCACCCTGGGCAAGTTTTCTGCCCGGGTCTGTCTGGTCAGCGAGCTGCCCGACATCAGCCGCTAGCAGGCGGGGGAACTTGAGAGGCTTTCATCAAGACAGGCTAAAATATCGTTGACTTTTTATTCTGTTATTTGATAGTTTTCTTGCATCCTAACCTTAAGGTTAGTGATACAGAAGAGGAGCGTTAACTAGGTAGTAAGCCCGAGGAGTCCAAACTCCGTTGACGGTTTATGAGGGAGATTAACGCCGAGGTAAAGAGATGTTTGGTTTCATCTGTTTATCGGTCGACTGGGCTGAATCCCACCGATTGTCACCTGTTTTTTGGTGGAGAGCTTCTGGTGGCAATCGCTGTTTCCCGTCTTGGGGTGCGTCATCTTTGCACCAGGCTCTTCGAACGAAGTAAGTTCGGAGCGTATTCAATGTTATCTATTTTTTTTGTGTCATCGTCAGCTACTTGGGTTGAGGTGCGCTAATGTCTATTGTTGTTGCTAAGTTTGGTGGAACCTCTGTCGCCGATTATGAGGCGATGAACCGCTGCGCCGATATCGTATTGGCCAATCCTGAAACCCGCGTGGTGGTCGTCAGCGCCTCGAGCGGTGTGACCAATCTGCTGGTGGAGCTAACTCAGGATAATGTGGACTTTGAGCGTCGTCAGCAGCTGCTCAAGGCGATCGCCTCGATTCAATATAAGATCCTCGACGAGTTGGGTCAGCCCCATGATGTGGCCGCTCGCCTCGATGCCATCTTAAGTAAGATTGCCAGCCTGAGTGAGTCGCTCTCCCAAAACCGTAATAAGGCGACTACAGACGAACTGCTTGCCCAGGGTGAGCAGTGCTCATCTGTCTTGTTTGCTGCCGTGCTGAGAGAGAAGGGCGAGCGGGCGAGCGCCTTCGATGTGCGTCAGGTGATGCGCACCGACAGTCATTTCGGTCGCGCCGAGCCGCAGATAGAAGCGCTTAAGCAGCTTTGCACTGAGCATCTGTTGCCCCTGCTTAGTGAGCAACGAATCGTGACCCAAGGTTTTATCGGCGCCGATGAACAGGGAGCCACCACCACGTTAGGCCGTGGGGGCAGCGACTACTCTGCTGCCCTACTTGCCGAGGCGCTGGATGCGTCTGCGGTTGAGATCTGGACAGATGTGCCGGGTATCTTCACGACAGATCCACGCCTTGCACCGAATGCGCGTCCTATCCCTGAGATCAGTTTCAACGAGGCGGCCGAGATGGCCACCTTTGGTGCCAAGGTGCTGCACCCGGCAACCATTTTGCCGGCGGTCAGACACAAGATTCAGGTGTTTGTCGGTTCCAGCAAGGCGCCTGAGCTCGGTGGCACCTGGATTCGTCATCAGGTGAACGACGAGCCTATCTATCGCGCCGTGGCGGTGCGACGTGACCAGACTCTACTTAATCTGCATAGCCTACAGATGCTGCACGCCCAAGGCTTCCTGGCCGAGACCTTTGCCACCCTGGCGCGCCACAAGATCAGTGTGGACTTAATCACCACCTCAGAGGTGAACGTCTCTCTGACGCTAGATAAGACGGGCTCAGATTCGGCCGGAAACAGCCTGCTGAGCGAGGCCTTGTTGCAGGAGCTGTCGCAGCATTGCCGGGTGCGGGTAGAAGATGGCCTGGCGCTGGTGGCGATAGTGGGCAATAAGATTGCCACCACGTCGGGTGTGTGTCGCCGCGTGTTCGAGGTGTTAGAGCCCCACAATGTGCGCATGATCTGTCAGGGCGCCAGCCCACACAACTTATGTGTCCTGGTGGCCGAGTCTGAGGCGGCTCAGGTCGTCAGCGCCCTGCATCAAAACTTGTTCGAAGGGTCGCTATGAAGCCGGGTCGTTCCACGCTAAAGATTGGCGAGCTCGCCACAGGCCAAGATCTCGAGCTGAACCTATTTGAGTTTGCCCCAGTGGTGCAGACAGGGCCGAGTGTCTACATACAGGCCAACGTCCACGGCGCCGAGGTGCAGGGCAATGCGGTGATTTATCAGCTGATGCAGGCGCTCGAAGGCTGCGAGCTGCGCGGCAAGATCACCCTGGTGCCTCTGGCCAATCCGTTGGGGATCAATCAGAAGAGTGGCGAGTTTACCCTGGGCCGGTTCGACCCCATAACAGGGGTAAACTGGAACCGCGAATATCTCGATCATAAGCTGGATATTGCTAGCTGGTATCAGGGCCATAAACACCTGAACGATGCCGAGCTGATCGCCCATTTCAGGGCCTTGCTGGTCGAGCGTTGCTATAGCCGTCTGCATGAGCCCTGGGGGATCACCACGGGCCATCGTCTGGCGGTGAGCCTGCAGCAGATGGGCCATGAGGCGGATATAGTGCTGGATCTGCATACTGGCCCTAAGTCGTGTAAGCATCTCTATTGCCCCGAGTATGATAAAGACGCTGCCAAGTATTTCTCTATTCCCTACACCCTGTTGATCCCCAACGAGTTTGGCGGTGCCATGGATGAGTCTATCTTCTGTCCCTGGTGGCAGCTGAGTGAATACCTGGCCACTCAGGGGCGCGAGATTGAGGTGCCCGTATCGGCCTTTACTCTGGAGCTTGGCAGTCAGGAGAATGTCGACCTGGCCGATGCCCTGGTGGATGTCGAAGGGATCATGGCCTATCTCAGCAAGCGCGGCGTAATAAGTGAGCGGGTTGAGCCAGCTGAGATGCCACGCTACGCCTGTTACCTGAAAGACTATAAGAAGTATCATGCGCCGCAAGGCGGCTTGGTGGAGTATAAGGCGAAGGTTGGGCAGCCGCTTGTGGCTGGAGAACCGCTCGCCAACATCTTGCGTGTCGACAGATATGGCGAGGAGGATGCGATAGTGCCTCTGAGTCTGCCGGTGGACTGTGTGCCCGTACTACATTTTGCCTCGGCGTCTGTGTATCAAGGCACAGAGCTCTATAAGGTGATGACAAAGGTATTTGCGCTTTAGGTTTGGCTTTTAGCCTGGTGGATTTGTACTTCATCGTTCAGTGCTTGGTTTAGTCGCCTTTCGCGTTATCAATAAAAAAGGGAGCCAAGTGGCTCCCTTTTTCTGTTCAAGCTATCTGCTTACTTGCGACGACGTAGCGCGGCAAATGGTAGCATCAGCAGAGCGAACCAACCCAGTGAACCACCACCTGAAGATTTCTCTTCCTTGGCGTTAACTGTGATAGTCGCCGTACCCGCTTCACTCTCTAGCTCACCATCGCTGGCAACGACAGAGAAGGTCAGGGTGTTGTTACCTGCTGGAGCAGTAAACTTAATTTCTGCGCCACCGTTGTTGAAGGTAACAGGTGTACCTGCAGTCTGTGTCCAAGTGTAGGTCAGGCTGTCACCATCAACGTCTTTGCCATTGGCCTTAGCGGTTACCACGAAGCCTTCGGTACTTGTCATACCTGTAGGAGCCACGGTAGGTGCATCGTTGATGTTGTTAACCATAACATTAACAGTGGTCGCTGCGTTCAGGTTGCCTTCGGCATCCTTAGAGGTGTAAGTGAATGAGTCTTTACCGAAGAAATCATCTTCTGGTGTATAGGTAATAGAACCATCTTTCTCTAGAGTCACTTCACCGTGTGCAGGCTCGTCAACCAGTGTTGCTTCACCTAGTGCACCAGCTGGCGCAACATCGATGATGCGTTGTGCGTTAGCTGTCATGCCGTCACCAGTTACAGAGACGCGAGCTACTTTCTGGCTAACAGTGTCGTTTTCTAACACGTTTGCTTCCAAGGTCGCTTCTTCGTCAACAGAGAAGTTGTCTGTTTGACCTGGGTTGAAGCTAGTTGGCGTCGCCAGATAGTCGATCTCTACGCTGCCTGAAGAGGTCGCTTGCAGTGCAACATAATCGTCAGTAGTGACAGTGCCACCTTGTCCGTTGTAGTGGAAGGTTGTACCTACGCTACCGCTGATGTTTTCTGCACCGATAGTGACATTGCTTGGCATGTTAGGGATATCTAGGTAGTTGAACCAAATATCTTCTACGTCACCAGTTTGGATCCAAAGGCTGAAGCTGTACTTGTTGCCAGAGGCGTCAGCATATAGCTGGGCATCTTTCCACTCGACAACAATCCACTCGTTACCACCAGCAGAAACAACCTGGATACCTAGCTGTCCGCCACCCGTGTCGCCGACAGTGCCGTCGCTCAGGTCGTAGTCACTCCAGAACGGTGCCAGGATGTTGTTTGGATTCGCGCTATCTGGCAGTTCCTTGTTGTTCCAAGTACCAGATGCTGAACCGCCACCAACGATTGCGATACCGTTATCAGAGATGGTTAGCTGGGTGTAAGTTGCACCGTTGTACTTGAACTCAGGTAGGTTGAAGGTGAATGATTTCTCATCACAACCATCAGCACAAGCTGGTACATAGGCCAGGTCTAGGTCGAAGATACTTGGGCTAGCGCCAGTACCTTTGGCAGACTTAATCTGTGGCAGATCCAGTTGACCTACCCAGGTGATACGACCAAGCGCTTCATCAACTTCGAAACCGTTTTGCGTTGCGCCGTTTAGCGTAACTTCAACGTCATCGGCAGAAGTAAGTTTAGTGCCTTCTGGTGCCATAGCGGTAACAGTTACGGTGTTTTCAAATACTGTGTTGTTTACAACGGCTTTGATTGGCATATCTTCAGCAGCTGTCAGATCAGCCTTGGTTGCCATGGTAGAGATCAGTGAAGAATCACTTGATTCTTTAGCCAGGATAGCAACTGGTAGGTGAGCGTCTTGGTGAGATGCGCTCTTGATCATGACGTTACCGAAGATCCAAGCACCGTATTCGCTGAAGGTTGAATCAACAGTCACAGTGAAGGTTGCTGATTCGCCAGCTTCCAGTTCCAGTGATGAAGGCGATACGCTGATACCTGCGCTGTCAGAAGAAGCTGAAAGCTCCCAAGAGGTCTTCTCGTCACTCTTGTTGTATACGGTACGAGTGAAAGTACAAGGACCGACACAAGAGTCAGAAGCAATTGAAGGCTTGTCGAAGGTCAGTACTGCTTTAGCCGCAGCATCTAGATCCATACGACCCGCGCCCATTGCAAATGGATCGGCAGGAGTCGCCGCATCATCATCGAGTACGCCTGCCATGTGAGCAGTAGAAGTTAGCGCTGTCTTGATGTCATTTGCTGACCAATCAGGGTGTAGCTGGCTCATCAGTGCAGCAGCACCTGCAACGTGTGGGCTCGCCATACTGGTACCAGACATAGTGGTAAAGTCAGTACCATCTTCATCAGGAGAAGTTGCCGACAGGATAGAGGTACCTGGCGCAGCAAGATCTGGCTTCAGAATGTTTTGGTTACCGTTAGGACCACGAGAGCTAGACTGGTTCAGGATATCGGCAAACTTGCTGTTAACGATACGAGTCACTTCAGCCGCGATAGTACCTGTGGTGTCATCACCCAGACCTTCAAGGATAGCTGCGCCGTCGGCGTCAGAAACCATCACTGCTGGCAGTGTTGAATCTGGCATGAACATAGAGATTGGAGCGCCTGGTACGCTGTTGTAAACGACCATAGCTTTCGCGCCCGCAGCCTCGGCATTTTCAGCCTTGGTTGCGAATGAACATGAACCGCGAGAGATCAGGGCGATACCGTCTTTGAAAGAGTCGGCAGCAAATGGCGTACAGCCAAGGGTGTTCTCTGCGTCAATGTTAGCTGCAGCGATGATAGGTGCAGTGATATCTGCCTCTAGCAGGCCATTGTTGCCCTGCAGTGCAAGAATCTCTTCACCATCAACGGTTAGGGTGTTAGCAAAGAAACGACCAGTAGTAGTGTTAGCAACGGTAATACCTGATTCGATACAGGCTGGACAACCGATAGTTTGTGGGCCGTTACCATCGTTACCTGCAGCGGTAACAACGACTACGCCAGCCGCTTCAGCAGCTTCATACATAGCCTTGTATGGGCTGTTGGCTGGGTCGCCACCAGCGCCGCCACCCCAAGAGTTGTTGATAACATCTGCACCATCGTTTACGGCGTGCTCCATTGCTTCCATCAGCATGATGTTAGAGCCGCTGCCGCGTGCACAGTCAGTCTTAGTAAATAGTGCCTTATAAACCATCAGGTAGGCTGCAGGTGCAACACCAGATAGTTCAACTTCAACACCTTCGTAGGTAGTGGTGACTTTGTTACCTACAGAGGTACCGGCAACGTGAGAGCCGTGACCACCGTAACCCAGTGGGCTCATATGCTCGTCGGCACACACTTCAAAAGTAGGTTGTGACCAACGGGCAACGATTAGTTTGTCGTTACAGAAGCTTGCATCTACTGTCGAACAGTAGTCGTCGCTTGGCATTCCTTCGGCTGGTTTTGTGAAACCTTCGCCAGCAAACATTGGGTTTTCTGGGCGAATACCTGTATCAATTACCGCTACACGAATGTCTTTACCGGCGTTTTCCATGCCAGAAACCGCTTCCCACATCGCTTCAGTGTTAATGACGTCGTGAGATGAGTCCATGTTAGCTTCGTACATAGTCTCAGGGTAGACAGACTTAACGTTTGGCATGGCCGCTAGCTGCTCGATGCTCAGACCTTGACCAACAATAGTCACACCATTGAATAGGGTCTTGAAGCTTTGCTCAACTTTGGCGTTAGGTACTTTCTTCGCCAGTTCACTCACAAATTGTGACTGCTCTTTGGCTAGGAAACTGGCGTAGCTTTGAGCTGGCGCAGACTGTACGTTAACTTTTTGGCCTTTCTTAGGGGCTGTGGCCGCCATTGACTCGATGCCGCCTTGGTATTTAGCAACGGCAGGAGAGTTCAGTTCGATGATGAAGCGCTGCGGAGCCACTTGTGAAGGCTGAGAAGCTGCTGGCTTCTTGTAGCTATCAGCAGAAGTGATTTCCGGAGCATAGGGATTTGCGGTGTACTGGTTGCTGGCTACAGCCGCACTCGAGATCAGCGCCGCTGAAATGGCTAGAGATAATTTAGTTTTCACAACTTCTTCCTTGTCAAATAGAAGTGTTTTGAGACACAAAACACTATTGGTATTGCTGTAACTTTGGTTACTAATCTTTTCTTATTTTGTTGCCGCTATGTTGACGGCTTGTTCTTTTTAACACAAAAGATTACCAAAGTTAAAGCTGGTAGAAGAAAAAGTTGTAAGCGGTTTTTAAATAGTAGTATCCACTAAGGCTGTAAGCCCCAGTGGTACTGGATTAAGGCTTCACGGCGCGGCTGATAGGATTTTGTAAACTGATGAGTGTCTCGGTGGATTGGATCTCATCGATGGATTGGATACGGTTGATCAGTACATGTTGCAGGCCATCGATCGACTGGCACATTACCTTGACGAAGATGCTGTAGTTCCCCGTGGTGTAGTAGGCTTCGGTGACCTCTTCTAAGGCGTTGAGTTTGGCGATGGCGGCGGGATAGTCGCCGGCGCTCTTGAGGTTGATGCCGATAAAACAGCAGACGTCATAGCCGAGGGCCTTAGGGTTTACCGTGATCTGGGCGCCCGTGATGATGCCCGCCTGTTTCATCTTTTCTACCCGCACATGTATGGTGCCGGCGCTGACGCCGAAACGTTTGGCCAATTCGGCGAAGGGGGTGCGCGCCTCTTCCATAAGCGCCGAGAGGATCTGGTTGTCGAGCTGATCTCGCTGAAATGAACTATCCATTGCTACATACCGTTTTAAGTCAACATTATGAGGTAATTTACGGTATTGGTTAGCTAACTGCTAATCTTTTAACGAATTAAGTAGATTTTATCGCGAAGCAGGTCCAGTGAATGCCGATAAGTTAACACCGGGCTCTATTGCTGCTCGGTGACATCCGTGAAGGGGATTGGCGTGCTGAAGGTCATAGGCTGTTTGCTGTAGGGATGGGTCAGGCTCAGCGACTGGGCATGCAGCAGCAGACGCGGTGCCAGGCGTTTGGCCAGCGGGTCGGCGTAGAAGTTATCGCCCAGGATGGGGTGCCCTATGGCCATCATGTGCACGCGCAGCTGGTGAGAGCGACCTGTGATCGGCGTTAGCTTAACCAGGGTCGAGCGCTTGGCACGGCTGACGACTTCGAATAGTGTCTTAGATGCCTTACCGATTTGATGATCTACCTTCTGTTTCGGGCGGTTGGGCCAGTCGCAGATCAGCGGATAGTCGACGCTACCTTGCTCCGCCTTTAGATGACCGGCAACCCGGGCGTAGTAGATCTTATGAGTCTCGCGATCGCGAAACTGGCGCTTAAGTTCCCGCTCGGCGCTGCGTCTGAGGGCCACCACGATAACGCCTGAAGTCGCCATATCCAGGCGGTGAACGATCTGGGCGTTGGGGTGATCGCGCAGGACGCGGGTGTAGACGCTGTCATGATAGGCTGGGTCACGGCCAGGCACGGACAGTAGGCCTGAGGGCTTGTTGACCACCAGAATATCTTTATCCTCGTGGAGGATCTCGAGCCAGGGCTCGGTGGGCGGCGCATACACAAAATCAGACATGGCAAACCTTGGGTGTTAAATCGGGCTGCAAAGATACCTTTAGGGCGCGGGCGGTGCAAGTTTTACCCACGAATCCTGCGTGGTTTAGCGGGCCTAAAAGCTGTGGCCATTGACATGCATGATGGCAAAGGTCCAGACAACGAACGCCAGGCTGAGGTGGATAAAGGCGTAGATGCTCTGATCAAGCCGCTCTATTCCCTTGGCCTGCCAGATCAACTTGCCGTGCAGCAAGATGTTGAGGGGAAACAGCATAAACAGCGGGTAGAAGGCGATGGCGCTGTCGTCGCCGAACAGGGCGCGCGAGACTATCGACCATAACACCATGAGGGCGGTGACCAATGGCGGAGCGGCGAGTCGGTACTGTTCGGGATAGGGAAACATCTATCGTCCTTAACGCTGTGAGATCCTAGTTAGCCGGTTTACGGCCTATATATTGCGCCTTGAAGCAGGGCGTCTCTTCACAGCCTACATTACCTTCGAAAGCGTGCAAAGTCTCCCAGCCACAAAAGCGCTGCGATAATTCGCCTTCGGCCAGCAGGAAGTTGGGGTTCTTGGGTCTGCCCACCTCGGCCTGCTTCTCTATGAAGGTCTCGTAGATGATGAGACCGCCGGGTTTGATGCTCGCTTTGATGAGCTCAAACAGCGGGCGGTGCAGGTAGTTGAACACCAGGACTATGTCATATCGCGACTCGGCGAGTTGTGGTTCGCCGCTTTCCAAGTCGAGTGCTAAGGCCTGACAGTGTCTAGGTACAGGCGCTAGCCTGCCAAGGTCTCTGTCTATAAAGGTGACTTGGGCGCCATGGGCGGCCAACCAGAGGCCGTTACGCCCGCTGCCGCAGGCAAGGTCGAGCACCTGGGGATGGCTATCGAGTTCGAAAATCTGGCTGCTTTGCGTCAGCAGCGGAGCGGCTTCAGCCCTTAATCTCTTTTCGTCCATCGAGGCGTCGTCCATGAATTACCGAGAAATGTCTGAGCCCGGCCGGGCCGTGGGAGACGATCACCGACAGCAAGACGATGGCGATCAGCAGCTCTGGCTTGTAGTTAGCGAGGGGAATAAACAGTGCCAGCAGGCAGAGTTTTACCAGGGTCAATACGCCCTTTAGCTGGATCAGCCAGCGCCAGTCTCTGACCACTTCCCAGAGCATCAGCAAACTGCCAGTGCTCATGGCCAAGATCCAGTAGTTGCACCACAGGCTTTTATCCACCCCGAGTAAGATGCCGCCACCGGCACCTGTTATGCCTAAGATGTGCAGGGCGCGCAGGCTGGTCTTGCTCAGGCGTTGCAGCCAAAACTGTTTCTCGGAAATCGGCTTGTGCTTTTGACTCATGGGGCGAAAGAAGACTGAAAATTTGCGCCAGCTTAGCAGGAAATCGGCATAAAACACATTGACGGCTCACAAAGTTAACTATTTCGTGATCTAAGCGCGATTTATCTTTGCTAAGTCACATATTTCCTTGGCTATAATGGAGCCAAGACAGGCAGGGGCTTTGTGATACTAGGGTGACAAATCTCTGTCTAATGTTGAATTACTTTTAGGTAGCTAAGATGAGAATAGGTTTTTTTAGTGCTAAGCACTATGACATGGAACATTTCAACCGCACCAACCAGGCCTTTGGCGCTCAGATTGAGTATTTCGACTATCGCCTCTGTATGCAGTCGGTCAAGCTGGCCTATGGTTTCGAGGTGATCTGCGCCTTCGTCAACGATTCGCTATGTGAAGAAGTATTGGTAGAGCTAGCTAAAAATGGCACTAAGATCATTGCGATGCGCTGCGCCGGATTTAACAACGTCGATCTCGAGGCGGCCAAACGCCTGGGGATCAGGGTGGTAAACGTTCCCGCCTATTCGCCCGAATCGGTGGCCGAGCATACTGTGGCCCTGATGCTGACCCTCAACCGTAAGGTGCATAAGGCCTACCAACGTACCCGCGATGCCAACTTCTCCCTCGAGGGGCTGGTGGGCTTCAATATGCATGGCCGCACCGTCGGCGTGATCGGCACGGGTAAGATAGGTGTGGCGACCATCAAGATCCTCCAGGGCTTCGGCTGTAAGGTTGTGGTTTACGATCCTTATCCTAACCAGGCGGTGCTGGATATGGGCATCGAATACCTGTCGCTGGACGAACTCTACGCGGTGAGCGACATCATCAGCCTGCATTGTCCGCTGACCAAAGAGAACCATCACCTGCTCAACAAGGCGAGCTTCGACAAGATGAAGCCTGGTGTCATGGTGATCAACACCAGCCGTGGTGGACTGCTGAATGCTTTCGATGCCATGGAGGCGCTCAAGACGGGGCAGATAGGCTCCCTCGGGCTAGACGTGTACGAGAATGAGAAAGAGCTCTTCTTCGAGGATAAGTCGAACCAGATCATCCAGGACGATGTGTTCAGACGCCTGTCGGCCTGCCACAACGTGATCTTTACCGGTCACCAGGCCTTCCTCACCGAAGAGGCGCTGGGCGCCATTGCCCATACCAGCCTGACCAATGTGCGTCAGCTGCTCGATGGCGAAGCGTGTCCTAACCAGCTATTTTAACTTCTTTCGCTACTTTAATTTCGTCAGCCGGGTTTCACCTGACAAGGGGAGCCCAGGCTGATAACTTAAGGATAAGTTTATTGGCCTGAGGGCAAGATTATGATGGTAAAACAGGAAGTTCACGACATAGACACCCCCACGGGCACGATGCGCTGTTATCTCTATCGTCCCGACAGCGAGGGCTTGTTCTCGACGATCATCTTCTACTCGGAGATTTTCCAGCAGACCGCGCCCATCGCCAGGGCCGCGACCATGTTGGCCGGTCATGGCTTCGTGGTCTTGGTGCCGGAAGTCTTCCATGAACTCAATCCCATAGGCACTGTATTGGCCTATGATGATGAGGGCAAAGACAAGGGCAATCAGGATAAGTTTACCAAGGCGCTGGAACATCACGACAGTGATACCCAGGCCCTAGTCGACTTTGCCATGAGCCAGCCCTTCTGCACCAATCAGGTCGGTGCCATGGGTGTCTGCATCGGCGGTCACCTGGCCTACCGTGCCGCGCTCAATATCGACGTCGTCGGTGCCTTCTGTCTCTACCCTACGGACATTCACTCAGGTACCTTGCCGGCCAATCCGGGTAATGATTCCCTGAGCCGCACCGGGGATATCGAGGCGGAGTTAGTGCTGGTGTTTGGTAAGCAAGATCCCCATGTGCCGAGCGAGGGACGCAGGCTCATCTACGATAGACTGACGGAGACGGCGCGCAAGTTCACCTATCTCGAAGTCAATGCTCAGCATGCCTTTATGCGTGATGAGGGAGACAGATACGATCCCGCGTTGGCACTGCAGATCTATCAGCAGGCGGTGGCTTTCTTCCATCGGGTGCTGCGCTAATCTGCGTGCGTAAAAAGTGAATAGAACAAAAAGGCGAACCTAAGGTTCGCCTTTTTACTTTGGGCTAGATATTTTGTCCGAGAGGTTTCGCGCTAGAGGCGAGTTAGAGCCATTTGCGGCGCCTGAATAGCCAGATCAGTACTGCCGTGATGGTGAGCATCACCCCCCAGACGATGAAGTAGCCATCTTTGTGTTTCAACTCGGGAATATACTCGAAGTTCATGCCATAGATACCGGCGATAAAGGTCAGCGGCACGAAGATGGCGGTGATGATGGTCAGCACCTTCATGATGTTGTTCAGCCTGTGGGCGCTGATGGAGATGTAACCGTCTATCAGATCGCTTGAGACCTGATAGAAGAGGTCCGCCAGGCTGGCCGCCCTATGTTGATGCTCGCACACGTCGTTGATCTCATGATAGAGGCTGTCGTCGAAGGGGATAGAGGGCTCGCTGCGCAGGCTGTCGAACAGCTCCACATGGTAGTGAAAGTTGCGTCTCAGCCGGGTGAGATCTGTCTTGTAGAGTACTACCTCGGCCAAGATCTTATCGTCCGCCGTGGTGAGCATCACGGTTTCCAACTCCTCTAACCGACTCTCGAGATCGAACAGGATCTTATGATAACGCTTGATCACGTAGCGGCTGAGTTTCAGCGCTACGGCACCTGTGTTTTGCAGCGACAGCTCGCCCGCCTCCAGCGAGGTCATGGTGCGCTCGATGGAGAGCGAACGTTTGCTATGGCGGGTCACGATGAAACGCGGCCCCACAAACAGCGCCAGCACTATGTTGTCGCAGTTGATGGAGTCTGAATCGGCCGACAAGCCCCTAAGCAGAATAAAGGTATGGTCATCGAAGTCCTCTATCTTGGGGGGATGGCGATCCCGCGAGGCGTCCTGCAGCGCCAATGGGTGCAGGCCGAAATCCCGCTGCAACGACTCGCTCAGCTCGCTGTCTATCTCGCCGTCGATATTGAGCCAGAGTATGGTGTCGTCCCTCTGCTGCCAGCTGGCGACCTGAGACGCATCGCCCCGGGTGAGCGAATTATTTTGCGGATCATAGAGTAATGTCGTGAGCATCGCGGCCCCCTGTCGGTTAATCGCTTTGTACTTGAGTATGGTCTTTCTCGGGCGATTCGCTCAAGGGCTTGGCCTGAGTGTGCGCCTGAGTCAGTTTCAATACCCCTTTCTGTAGCATCAGGTTGTTAGGGTAGGTGATGGTGATGCCGTCGCTGCGCTCGATCAGCACGTGAAACAGGCTGATCTCGGCGATGATGCCGCTAACATCTTCATCTTTGTCGATAATCTTGATGCGATCGCCAATACGATAGGGGAAGACGAAGAAGATCAAGATCCCGGCGGTGATGTTACTCAAAATTGACCATTGGGCCACTAAGGCCACGCCAAGCACGGCAAATACCGAGGAGATAAACAGCGACACCTGCTGATATTCGATGCCGAGTGAAATCACCCAGAGACAGGCGATGATGATAAACAGCAGGTAGGTAATATATTGGGTCACCATCTTGGTGCGTTTAAAGGAGACCTGTTTGGACTCGGCCAGCTTGGCAATCCAGTTGGTGAGCAGACGCTGGGCGAAGATGAAGATGCCTATGTAGAGACAGCTGACGAGTAGGGTTTGTGTCATGATAAATCGCAAATGAGCCAAAGATTTCAAACAAATACTACAAGGCTTGCCCGATTGCAACGCGAGAATGATGGGCCGAATGAGGGGAGTGGCTCGGCATCGGAGGAGGCTGCTTAGCTCTTATCCTTAATTCACGAACTAAACCCTCGCACCTGCCTCTCGTTCTGTATAAGGCACTGTAAAAGGTTTCAGGAAAGGGATCTGCCTGCTGTTGTGTGCGCAGTTGCCTTTGCCGTTGTGGGGGCTTTTGCGGCATACTAGCGCCTTTATTTCGCCTATCTTTTGTTGCGTTTGAAGACCTACGCCTAAGATGAGGCGTGCCTGCGGAGAGATAGATGTCAGACTATACCACCCTATATACCGGCGAAGATGACCACGGCCCACTGCTGGTCATGGAAGATAAGGAGGTTCGCCTGCTCTCCTTTGGGGATAACGATGAGCAGAGCAAGCTGCTCAAGTCGGCGCTGCATGTGCCCATGCATACCTATCTACAGGCCATGTTGCTGGTGCTGCTGTTTATCAAGCCAAAACGCGTCATCGTACTCGGCCTGGGTGGTGGCGGCCTCATTCATGCACTGCGTAATTTCGACCGCGGCATCAATATTACCGCGGTAGAGCTGAGGGAGGCGGTGATCGAGGTGGCCAAGCGTTATTTCTGGTTGCCGCTGGGTAAGAAGCTCAACCTGATCCATCAGGATGCCAATGCATTTCTGGCAGACGGGGATCATAAGAAGGCTGACGTGATCTTCGCCGATATCTACCATGGCGATGGCGTGGACGAGCAGCAGCTCAGCGAGACCTTTATCGCTAACGCCGCTGCGCTCCTCAAGAGTGAAGGTTATTTGGTGCTTAACTGCTGGAAGGAGCATAGCCGTAACGCCACCCTGCTGGCCCTGTTACAGAAACACTTTAGCGACGTGCGCGCCTGCCTGACGGGTGGTGGTAATTGGGTTGTGCTCGCCGGTAAACAGGCGCGCCAGATAAGCGCCAGCGGCCTTAAGGCGGAGGCGCAGCAGTTGTCGCTGCTGCTGGACTTTCAGTTGGGCCGCAGCCTGACTCGCTTCGAAACCTGGGAGTGATACTTCTTCGAACTCCTTTAATCGGTTTTTTACGGCCATGCCATCATGTAATAGATTGGCAATCTTAAAAACCGATTAGCATGATAGCTTTTATCCGTTATATTTAATGATCCAGTCTCGTTATTATCTCCTCATCGACAAAGAACACGGGGTCAAGGCAAACGCCTCACCCCACAAATTTACTGTTAATAACGAGCACTGGAGCAAGCAATGACTCAATCTATCATCAACACCGAAATCAAGCCTTTCTCAGCCACCGCATACCACAACGGAGATTTCGTCTCTGTGACTGAGCAAGACCTACTGGGTAAGTGGTCTGTGGTTTTCTTCTACCCTGCCGACTTCACTTTCGTCTGCCCAACAGAGCTGGGTGACATGGCTGACCATTACGAGAAGCTACAGTCTATGGGTGTTGAAGTTTACTCTGTGTCTACCGACACTCACTTCACTCACAAGGCGTGGCACGATAGCTCAGACACTATCGGCAAGATCAACTACCCAATGATCGGCGACCCGACTGGTGTTATCTCACGCAACTTCGGCGTGATGATCGAAGAGGAAGGTCTGGCGCTGCGCGGTACCTTTGTGATCAACCCAGAAGGTCAGATCAAGGTTGCCGAGATTCACGACCTGGGTATCGGTCGTAGCGCTTCTGAGCTGGTTCGTAAGATCCAAGCAGCTCAGTATGTTGCGACTCACGACGGTGAAGTTTGCCCGGCAGCATGGCAGCCAGGTGAAGAGACCCTAGCGCCTTCACTGGACCTAGTTGGTAAGATCTAAGATCTTCCTCCTCAAGGTCGCCCGGGTCTCATCATCTCGGGCGACCCGGCGAAAGCCAAAGTAGTTTAATCATCATTCTTTTTCATTGCCGGTTCACCTCCCCCTGCATGCGAGCCGGCAATTTTTCCCTATGTTTTTGGCTCCCTTATGGGGGCCACTTTTTCCTAGGAGTTATCATGTTAGATGCGAATGTGAAAAATCAGCTGACTACCTATCTGCAAAACCTCAAGCGCCCAGTTGAACTTGTCGTATCGGCAGATGAGCGTCCTAAAGCAAAAGAGTTATTGTCGCTGGCAACCGATATTGCCGCGCTATCCCAATTAGTGTCATTGACCGAATCCGTGGGTGAGCGTACCCCGTCGATGACTGTGACTAGCCCTGACACCGGCAGTCAGATCCATTTCGCCGGCCTGCCAATGGGCCATGAATTTACCTCTCTGGTGCTGGCGTTGCTGCACACAGGTGGGCATCCGATCAAGCTCGCCCCCGAGGTGATAGAGCAGATCCGCGACCTGCCAGGCGAGTATCGCTTCGAGACCTATGTGTCACTTAGCTGTCAAACCTGTCCCGAGGTGGTGCAGGCGCTCAATATGATGTCGGCGATCAACCCTAACATTCAAAACACCATGATAGACGGCGCCCTGTTCCAGGATGAAGTGAACGAGCGCAACATCATGGCGGTTCCCTCTGTCTACCTGAACGGCGAGCCGTTTTCTGTCGGTGGTATCAGCGTGGTCGAGATCCTCAATAAGCTGGACGTCAATGCGGCCAGCCGTCAGGCAGAAAAGCTCAGCCAGAAAGAGGCCTTCGACGTGCTGGTGGTCGGCGGCGGCCCGGCTGGCGCATCGGCGGCCATCTATGCGGCCCGTAAGGGACTGAGAACCGGCATCCTGGCGGACAAGTTCGGTGGTCAGGTGGCAGAAACCGTAGGCATCGAAAACTTTATCTCGGTCAAGGCGACAGAAGGGCCTAAGCTGGTGGCCAACCTGGAAGCCCATGTTCACGACTATGATGTCGATATCATGGACAACCAGCGCGCCCTGAGCCTCAAGTCAGGCGAGCTGTTTGAGATCCAGACCGAAAGCGGTGCACTGCTGCGCAGCAAGACGGTACTTCTGGCCACGGGCGCTCGCTGGCGCGAGATGAATGTGCCGGGCGAGAAAGAATATCGCGGCAAAGGCGTCGCCTACTGCCCACACTGTGACGGCCCGCTGTTTAAGGGCAAGCGCGTCGCCGTGATTGGCGGTGGTAACTCGGGCATAGAGGCGGCCATAGATCTGGCCAATATCGTCGAGCATGTTACCGTGCTGGAGTTCGACAGCAAGCTACGCGCCGACGAGGTGCTACAGCGTAAGGCGGCTTCCATGGGCAACATAGAGATCATCACCCAGGCGATGACCACAGAAGTGGTGGGCGATGGCACCCGGGTACAGGGCCTTAACTACACAGACAGAGCCACGGGCGAGCAGCACCATGTTGCCCTGGCGGGTATCTTCGTACAGATAGGTCTGGTGCCTAACGCCGAGTGGCTCAAGGGCACAGTTGATCTTAGCGAACGCGGCGAGATCATCGTCGATGCCAAGGGCCAGACGTCATTGCCAGGCGTATTCGCCGCGGGCGATGTGACCAACTCTGCCTTTAAACAGATCATCATCGCCATGGGCAGCGGCGCAACGGCCTCTCTGGGCGCCTTCGATTACCTAATCCGTCTCGGCGAGCCGGCGGACGCGGAAGCCGCCTAAAGGTACAAAATGCCACAAAATAAACAGTCAGCTTTATGCTGGCTGTTTTTTTTTTCGTCTTTATAATTACTTAAGCTTATGACGAAAGCAGAAGAGGGCGGGCACAGACACGATGAATAGTAAGCCAAAAAGCTTTGACGAACTCCTAGTCCAAGAAACCCACATCTATCTTTGCCGCTCGGTAAAATGGACCGCCTATCTCTCTGTGTTCCTACTTGTCGCCATCTTCCTTGCGTCCATGCTACAGAAGAATAGCCTTCTGACGCTGCAGGATCTTCTGGTGCTGCAGATGCCGACCCTATGCATCGCCCTGTTTGGTCTTGCGGGGATCCTCTATCGTCAGCCAGAGCAGCATCGCATGGGGCTGGTGTTGGCCTATATCTTGGTGTTAGAAGTTGCCTGGATCTACTTTGTGGTGGGCCATTACTGGCTCACCAGCTCCTATAACCTGTTGGGTGAATATGGCTCTCTTGCCACAGTCGATTCGGTAACCGACGTGCTGGTATTTACCTTCGCCATCTCTCTTTTCCCGGTGCGCCGCTGGCTCCTAGTCAGTGTGGTGCCGTTGCTATTGGTCAGCCTGGTGACCCGGCTTATCGAGATCCCGGAAAATCCTATCTTTGCCCTGACCAAGTTTGTCTGTCTCTTGGTGATCATCATTACCGGGCAGAAGGTGCTGCTGCAATGGTTTCGTAAGGCAATCTTGCGCGACGCCGAGAAACAGCAGCTGTTGCAGCAGTTTAAGCGTATGGCGCTCATCGATGGTCTAACTGACCTGAGTAACAGGCGTCATTTCGATGAGGTGCTCGCCCTGGAGATAAAGGCCGCCGAGCGTACGGGTGACCCCCTGAGCATGATCCTGCTGGACGTGGATTTCTTCAAGCGCCTCAACGATAGCCTGGGCCATAGCGATGGCGATCGCTGTCTGGTAAGGCTGGGTGAGGTGCTGCATAGTGTGGCCTCCCGGCCTCGGGATCTGGCGGCGCGTTACGGCGGCGAGGAGTTTGCCATCATTTTGCCCGATACAGATCTCAGTGGTGCGCGTCATATTGCCGAGCAGATACGTTTTGAGCTCAAGGTCGCCGAGATCCCCCATCCAGACTCGACGCTAGGCGCCTATGTTACCGTCTCTCAGGGCGTCTGCCTATGGCAGCCGGGGTTAGATGCCGGCGAACTGCTGGCCTGCGTCGATCATCTTCTCTATCAGAGCAAGGCGCAGGGACGGGATAGATTCAGCACTGGGGTGGCCAAGGGGGAGGCGGCCGAAGATAAGGTCGTCAGTTCCTACCAGTCTTGACGGCGCCTCTGTAAGGCGCCCATAAGGCTAGCTGTATTTGGCGTCTATGGCCTTTAGCGAGCGTAAAAACAGCCCCAGGCCGCCAATTGCCAGTACCAGTATGACCAGGAGATCGAAGGTGGTCATGGTCCTGAGGTTGAATCTGACGCTGGAGAGCACACCAAAAATAAGCGCCGTGAGTGAACCTAGGGTCAAGAGCCAACCCAGCAGGTTTCTGGCGTTATAGAAGATGATGCCTATGCCGAAGATAAGCGGGATCAGTATGGTGCCGCCGGTGATCCCCATGCCACCGACGTTGTAGAGTCGATAGCCAAGGCTAAAGTTTGAGGTCACTGAAATGGCGTTCAGCAGCAGGTAGAAACCACCGCACATCATCACCAGGCCCACTAAAAACAGGCCTATTCCTCCGGAACTACCGCCGGCTCCTCGCATCTTGTTATCCTCCATAATTAATCTTCCACTGTTTGTGACCAGCTATCTGTGCCTTGCTATCTGTAACCAGTTTTGGCGCCCAATTTTGCCTGAGATGCATGCCTAGGCATATCGCAGGGTCGGCCCAGCTTAGTATTTTTTACCGCGTTAGCCAAATATCTTTGTTAGATGTCGGCAAGCCTTGAGGCTGGCAAGGGGAGTGAAGAACCTGAGGCAATATCAAATTGCGACAAATAAGGGCCATAAAAAAAGCCCTCATGATGAGGGCTTTGCGAAGTTCGCTCTGATCTAAGCTGTGGTATTAATGTTGTGACCACTATTTCCCACAGGCCCAGCGCTAGGCGCCGAGTCAACCGCTTCAATCAGTTGTAGTGCAATCTCTCCCTCTGCCTGCTGCTGCTCTTTGGCGAGCTGTGCAACTTTAACCCCAACGCTTCCATTGCTTAGATTAGGTTGTAGATTACTGGTTCCAACTGTTATTGCCATGATTACCGCCTTAAACTGGGTGAGAGCCTACTTACTTTGTGACTATAGTTAACCGAAAAATTCGCTTAGGTTAACTATAGTGCTATCGGCAGCGTTTTGGAAAACTTTAGCCTTTGCCAAATTAACTGGTGGCGCCGCGTCTCTCTATCAATTTGCGTCCCATGCTGATGATGAAGGTCAGGCCGATGGAGGCGAAGATCAAGCCAATGGCCAGGCCGGCATTTTGCAGCGCGGTCGGATCCAAAGCCAGCATGCCGCCTAGGCCAATCATCATGATCCCCGACATCAGCTTCAGTGTCTGCCCCTCTTTCTCGGTGAGCTTGCGCTTACCCAGGGTGGCGCTGAAGGCGATCACGATAGCCGCCAGCGGGATCACATAGACTATGTTGTAGAAGGCCAGGTAGAGGTAGCGCTCGAATGCCGGCAGCTCATGCATAGACAAGACGCTGGTGTAGATCATCGGGAAGCCTGCGGTGCACAGCAGCTCATAGGCGTTGGCCAATATGGCCAAGACCACAGTGCCGGCAATCATCGCCGCCATGCTACTGGCGCTGGTGAGTTTACCCATGCGCTTGATAAGTCCGGTGCGGTTTTCCGCCGACATGGAGAGGCTGACCTCGCCCTTGGTGAAGAAGTATTCCTTGATGTTGATGGCACCGGCGACCAACGCCATCAGGCCGGCCCCGAGTATGATGAGGCCACCATCGCTCCCTGCGCCCAGCAGCTCGAAGATGTTGAGCCAGGCGATCATAAACAGGAAGTAGATAAAGCCCGAGAAGAAGACGAAGATGCCGCCGACGATCAGCATGCGGCTGCGGCTCTTGGCGTTGACCATGATAGAGAGCAGAAACAGCAGCACGAAGAAGGCGCAGGGGTTAAAGGCATCGACCCCGGCGAGCACCACGGTCAATACCGGCAAGGAGAGCTGCTCTGGCGCCACCACGCCGATCAGTGGCAGTTCTATAGGCTGTACCTTAGTGACGGGCGCGGCAGGTGCGCTTTCTTCCAGCCCCAGGTCACAGGTACCGGGTTCGCTACTGGCGCTACAGGTGGCAAACAGCGGTTCGCCCTCAGCGGATGCCATCCCTGTCTGGGTCACCTGATCATCGTCTGCGACCACACCGCCCAAGGCGCGGTAACAGGCCTTGAGCTGCCCCAGAATAAATTGTCCCGTCACGGCTTCGCTGCTGTAGCCTACGGTCGCCTGTTCACAGGCGGCGATATAGGGAACGGAGCGGGCGGCAACCTTGGTCTGCTCGGCGATTGCCTGCCATTTTTCCTGAGTCCCCGCCTGAGACACCATGTGTGACTCCAGCTCAATCCAAGGATACTTTTCCGGCAGACTGTCGATGAAGGGGTGCGCCTCGGCGCAGTGCGGACAGGTCTTAGACCAGAAGAAATAGAGCTTAATCTTCAGCTGGCCGTCGGCGTCGACATAATGCCAGGTGGCATTCTGAGACGCAGTGTGTTCCTCGGCCTGTGCGAAGCTGGGTAGTGCGCTCGAGAGTAACAGAAAACAAAACATCAGGGCTCTAAACATAATCCCTCCCCGGGGCTGACTTGCCAAAAGACGATGACAAAGGCGTGAATCCTCTAGGGCCTGTTTATTTTTCAGGTTTAATTTTTGTTCAATCTAAACGCGTTTTGCTCTAGGCGCATGCTGTGCGGCATAGTTATTCTATGTAAATAGCAGGCAACACAGCGCAAGGCGCGTTTAGATGAACCCTTCGGGCAGCTTGTGTAGGCCATTTCTACTGCGTTATCGCCCGCTCATGTAGAATAACTACACTACACGGACTCTGTCTTGTATAAATGGCCTACAGAATGCTGCAAAAACAAACAGGAAAGATCAACAGACCCTAGGGACAGTTTACTGCGGGCGCAGGGGGAGACTAAGTTTATGTTTAAGATTTGCAACGCAAATCTTGAAATGTACTGGAAGTGTTAACTGGCGCGGATTTTTGTCTATCGTCAAGCTGCCGCCTCGCCAATTTTGAGGGAGGCGGCCGCCGACTAGAACACTATTGGTGTAGGCTTTCATTTTTAAATAAATGAAGTTTTCGATAAGCAACTCTCTGAATGGGCTTTTTCAAAGCGTTTCGGACGCAAAAGCTGGAGTGTGTTCATTAGGTTCGCAAGCTTATAACAACCCTGATTTATCTATCTCGTCCATTACATTACCGATCAGACTTCTAATAAACACCCAGTCACTCATGTTTATTGGTGATCCATCGGCCACTGTCTTCACTTTAATCAGTAAAGCCTTTTCACCAGACATCGCATCAAATAAAGTAACGTGATAAAAATCATACCTTACATAGGCGGAAGAGCCCCCGCCTGATAAGTCGTCAAAAATTAAAATGCCATCGATATCATGATCACCTAAAATTTTGGCCCGCTGAGCTGACGTGTACTCTTTAATCGGTGGCAACAACGCATCTTTGGTAAAACACCGGACCTTTCTACTTACTAATTCTTCGCAGAAGTCAGCTAAAAGCTTATCTTCGTAGTCAAACGTTGTGTTCTTTACATCTACCAGAATCGACTTGTAGGTAACGCCCTTCAAATCAGGGTTTACGTGACTCTTGATATCAGTGGAGGCACATCCTGCTAAGAACACTAATAGAAAAATTGTGAGCAGACTTTTTTTCATTCCAATTACTCCTTTATTAGCCAATATTCATGTATTTTTTCTATTTCTTTTATGTAAGCTAAACGATTTATGGAAAATATTACAGTAGCTAACCTTTTTTTTGTGCGATTACCTTAGCCGATAAGTTTTGTTGTAATGTGAAAAAACTATAATCTCCTAAAAAATACCGCCCAAAAAACACGTATACGAGAGATTTTATCGATGAAACCACCAATGATTACTGCAGGGGAAGCTGATCATGATGCTGCTTGTTAAAGTCAGAAATGTGAAGCATTGAGCAAGGTAAAGACAAAGCTGACACAAAAAAGCCATGCGAATGTAAGGACTAGTATTTCAAAACGCATCTATTCACGCTCTTTTCAAACTCGATTGATGTCGGTATCAACAACATGACGATACATATCAACTCAAAATCGTAGGAAATAATTTTTACATGCAAAACCAACCGATTTCATCAAAACAATAAATAGGTTGAGCTACATCGTTGTTAGAATGCGAGTTTCATTCGAATGCAAGAGCAGTACTATCAGATAGTTGGTGGAGATTGCGCTAAGGATATGATGTTGTTGAGATAGATTTTAATTTAAAGCTGTTGAGATATGAATTATCTCAGCCGTATATCAATAAGGATGGTCGCTTAACAATAATAGGAGTTGGTGTTTTTAAAGACGTTACTATTTGAAAGTATTACCTATTATTAAAATATGATTAGGCATGAAAACGGTAGTTAGTGTCAGGTTGTGTTGCATAAATAGCCTTACCTCTTACTACCGTTTATGTTGCTGGTTCCCTGTTGTTTTTCGAAGAACTTTCTACTTTAACTGGTTACGGCTGGGGTCTACCGTGCTGGCGATGGTGGTTTCGCTCTCGCCCTGCTGACACCAGTGAAGGCTCAGGGTACGGGTATCTTCCTTGCTGGCCGTCAGCAGCTTAGTGACTACAGGCTGGTTGTAGTCGGCCTTGGTCAGGAAGGTCTTGACCCGTTCGATGCGGCGGTTGGCGAGCCAGAGGTTATAGTCTCTGATCTTCTTATCTGTCTCGCCCTTATAGAGGGGAAACTCCAGCAGCAGGTAACCGCTGTCGGCTTGAGTCTTCCTAATCAGCGCCTGCAACTGTTTGGCATATCGGCTATCGAAGTAAGAGCTGTTTTTCTCAAAGGGAATGTCGCCAAAGCTGATGTTTTGCGGGCAGGCGGCACTGGCTTGGGCGGCAAAGAGAAATGACAACATCACTAGTAGCAATTGCTTCATAGTGAACACCTCCATTGTGTTTTTTAGTGTATCGAGCTGAATAGTGGGGGGAATTTAGGGGATTATCGCTCGAAAAGCAACCATCTTTGTTGGTGGAAAGGTGCGGAAATTTCAGCCTTTTTGAGTATTTAACCTAGCGTCAGGATTCAGTCGAGCCGCATCTAGATGGTTTTACTTAATTATTTGATTAAGTCTCTGTAAAGATGACAGATTATTGACTAACTATGCAGTGAAAAATTTTTTTGATAATTTTTCACTTTGGCCTGCGCATGGCGTAAACTTGGTAAAAGTTGTGTGCAATTTAATGATGGCGATCCAATTCATGAGTCAATCCACGAACCAAGATATTCAGCCTAATCCCCTGGCCCTCGAAAACCAGGTCTGCTTCTCGCTTTATAGCGCCGCCAATGCCATGGTGCGTGCCTACCGCCCGCTGCTGGAGGCGTTGGACTTGACCTATTCCCAATATCTGGCGATGTTGGTGTTGTGGCAGGAGCCGGGGATCAGCGTCAAGACCCTGGGTGAGCAGCTACACCTGGACTCGGGCACCCTGACGCCTCTGCTAAAACGCTTGGAAAGCAAAGGTTTGGTGACCCGTGGGCGCAGCGAAGCCGACGAGAGGGTGCGGGTGTTGCAGCTGACCGACGCAGGCCGTGAGCTGCAGCAGCAGGCCCGGTCGATTCCTATGCAGATGCGCTGCAAACTTGGGGGCGAGCCCGAAGAGTTTATTGAGCTCAAGCGCCTGTGCGACAAGGCCTACCGTTATCTGGATGCGGCGAGTCAGGGTTAATCTAATTAGATTCATTTAGCGAAAGGATGCGATATGCAAGCAGTGGATTTAGTGGTGATTGGTGGCGGCATAACTGGGGTGGGCATCGCCCAGTGTGCCCAGGCCGCCGGCTACTCTGTGGTGCTGCTTGAGAAGGATAATCTGGGCGAGAAGACCTCGTCGAACTCCAGTAAGTTGATCCACGGCGGCCTGCGTTATTTGGAATCGGGTCAACTCGGCCTGGTGCGCCAATCCCTGAGTGAGCGCAAGGCGCTGCTGACACTGGCGCCCGAGCTGGTAAAGCCAGTGCCTTTCTATATTCCTATCTATCGTGGCAGTCAGCGCGGCCCCCTGGCCATTCGCGCCGGGCTGAGCCTGTATGCCTTGCTGAGCGAGCTGGATCCCCTGGGCCAGTTTCAGTCTGTGCCGGCCAGTCGCTGGAGTGAGCTTGCTGGACTCAAGCTTAAGGGGCTGCGGGCCGTGTTTCGTTACTGGGACGCCCAGACCGACGATGGCGCCCTGACTCGCGCTGTGGCCCAGAGCGCCAGGCAGTTAGGCGCCGAGCTGCTGACCCAGGTCAGCCTTGAGCAGATAGAGCACAGGCCTGACTCCTGTATCGTTAGCTTTAGCCATAAGGGTGAAACGCGGCGCCTCAGCAGTCGCTGCGTCATTAATGCCACCGGACCCTGGGTCAATCAGACGCTCGAGCGGGTCACCCCTAAGGTGGAAGTATCGCCGGTGGAGCTGGTGCAGGGGAGTCATCTTGTGCTGGATATCCCCGCGCCCAGCGGCATCTTCTACCTGGAGTCTATCTTCGATAAGCGGGTGGTGTTTGTCATGCCCTGGCAGGGTAAGACAATGATAGGCACCACAGAGACGCCAATCGATGCGGTGGACGCGGCGGGCGTGACGCCGGCCGAGGAGGCCTATCTGCTGGGGATCTACCGCCACTACTTCCCCCTGAGTGAGAATGATGGCGCGCTCGAGGAGCGCATCACAGGGCGATACTGCGGCGTGCGTGTGCTGCCCAAGCAGGGCGGCGAGGCGTTCGACCTGCCCAGGGATACCATGATGCTGTCGCGCGATACCCATCCCAACCTGCTCACCGTCTATGGCGGTAAGCTGACCACCTTCAGGCACACGGCCAAGGAGGCGCTGGCCTGGGTCAAGAATCGCCGCGGCCCCAAGCCGATACGTGCCGATGTCGATAAGTTGCGCCTCACTCCCGTGACAGATGAGGCGCCATCAAGCGAATCGCCCACGGCGAAAGGTGATTTTTCTCCTCAAAAAGGCTAAAGTAGGGCGCCTTTTTTAAGCCAAGCTGCGAGCAACCCATCCGTGAAGTGTGCCTATTTCGATGCTAATCAGTGTCTTTCCTGTCGTCATCTCAAGACGCCCCTGAGTGATCAGGTGGCGGCGAAAACGGCGACCCTAGCGGCATTGCTGAAAGATCTGCCGGTGGAGCAGTGGCTTCCTCCTGTGGTGGGGCCAGAGAGCGGTTTTCGTAACAAGGCCAAGATGGTGGTGTTGGGCGCCGCCCATCAACCTATATTGGGGCTGGTGAGCCCGAGCGGCGAGGCGGTGAGCCTGTGTGATTGCAGCCTCTATCCTCAGGATATGCAGCAGTTGCTGCACCGATTAGAGGCGTTCGTGTGCCAGGCTGGCATCCCGCCCTATAGGGTCGATAAGGCCAAGGGCGAGCTTAAATTTATCCTGCTGACCCGCAGTCAAGTACGCGGCGAGTATATGCTGCGTTTCGTGATGCGCTCGGAGCAGGCAATCCCCCGCATCGAACGTGAACTGCCAAGGCTGTTAGCCGAGCACCCTGAGATCAAGGTGGTGTCGGTGAATTTGCAGCCCGTGCATATGGCTATTTTGGAAGGTGAGGAGGAGATCTTCCTCACCGAGGCGACTCGGCTGGAGGAGGAGTTTAATGGCGTGCCCCTCTACATTCGTCCTAAGAGCTTCTTCCAGACCCATCCCGAAGTGGCGGCCAAGCTCTACCTGAGCGCGCGAGATTGGACCCGTGAGCTGGCGCCTAAATCGATTTGGGATCTTTTCTGCGGCGTCGGCGGTTTTGGCTTGCACTGCGCCTCGAAAGAGGTGGCCCTCACCGGCATAGAGATCGAGGCCGAGGCGATCGCCTGTGCCAAGATGTCGGCCGAGACGCTGGGGCTTGATAAGGTACGCTTCACCGCGCTGGACTCGACCAGCTTCGCCAGCGACAGCCGCGGCGAAGAGAAGCCGGAGCTTATCATAGTCAACCCGCCCAGACGCGGTATCGGCGAGGCTTTGTGCCACTCCCTGAGCGAGTTTGCCCCTAAGGCGATCCTCTACTCCAGCTGTAATCCCAAGACGTTGGCCAAAGATCTACATTGCATCTCAGGCTACCGGGTGACCAAGGTGCAGCTGTTTGACATGTTCCCTCACACAGATCATTTCGAGGTGCTGGTGATGCTGCAGCGCATCGGCGAGTAACCGCTGAGTCTCAATTATCGAGTCTCTATACGTCTGTCATCAGACGGTCACCTGTCTGTCATAATCTAATTAGCCAGTATTTCAAAAGGCTGCGCGCAACTTAGCGGCGCGGCCAAATCTCGGCTCGGGCTTGACGGAGGATGACAACTTGGGTGAGGTATTTAAGCAGTTTCTGCTCCTGGGGCTGATGAGTTTCGGCGGGCCGGCGGCGCATATCGGGTATTTCAAGCGGCGCTTCGTCGATGATCTCGGCTGGCTGGACGCCGAGCGTTTTGGCGCCATAGTCGCCATGAGCCAGGTGATCCCCGGGCCGGGCTCGAGCCAGGTGGGTTTCGCTATCGGCCATCACAGGGCAGGACTTCCCGGTGCGATCGCTGCCTTCCTGGGCTTTACCTTGCCCTCATTTCTACTCCTCTATTTTATGGCGGTGGCTAGCCTGAGCTGGCTGGATACCAGCTGGTTTCAGGGGCTGATCCATGGCCTAAAGCTGATGGCGGTCGTGGTGGTAGCCGATGCCGTCCTGAGCATGTTTAAGCAGTTCTGTCGTCGCGGCGCCACCCGGCTACTTATGCTGCTCTGCGCCTCGCTCACCCTGTTTGTCGGCACCCTGGCCAGCCAGTCAGGCCTGTTGATCTTGGCCGCAGTTATCGGCGCCGTCTGGCTGGCACCATCGGCGCTTCAGGGCATAGAGCAGGATGCAGGGCAGCAAGGTGCGAAGGGAGGAGAGGGCGTCTCTGTGGATACCTTACGGCCGCAGATGCTACCGCTTATGCTGTTTATCCTGCTGTTTGGTCTGTCGCTCTTCTGGCTAGGGACTGGTCATAGCCTGTCTCAGTTGTTTGCCCAGTTTTATCAGGCGGGTGCCCTAGTATTCGGTGGCGGTCATGTGGTGCTGCCGCTGCTTGAGGCCAGTGTCGGTCAGCAGCTGACCAGCGAGCGGTTCCTGACGGGTTATGCCTTGGCTCAGGCGGTGCCTGGCCCTATGTTTGCCCTGGCGGCCTTTCTCGGCGCCGAATCCTGGCTGGAGTCGCCCCTGCAGGGGGCCCTGGTGGCAACGCTCGCCATCTTCCTCCCGGGATTCTTGCTGCAACTCTCTTTGCTGCGCAGCTGGCATGGCCTGATGGGACGGGCGAGATTTCGCGGCGCCATCATGGGACTCAACGCCGCCGTGGTGGGCCTGCTGCTGGCGGCGCTTATCTCGCCTGTGATAGCCAGTGCCATCCTCGTCTGGCCCGATGCTCTCTTTGTACTGATAGGACTGGCCTGGCAGCTGCGTTATCGACCCAGCATTCTCATGCTATTGCTGAGTTTCGCGCTGGTGGGGATGCTGCTCGGCGTGCTGGCTGGGCTTTTTTAGGATGAGACAAGTTTAACGCAGCGGCGAGCCGAGTCTATTTTGCTGGCTGATTGCGCCAGACCAGGGTGAGGCTAGCGCCGCCGAGTTCATCTGACTTTGCCACTTCTAGCCGGCCCTGATGCCAGATGGCGATCTTGCGTGCTATGTAGAGCCCAAGGCCGTAGCCCGAGCCGTCGGATTGTTCCTTGTCCCTTGCAAAAGCGGCCAGCAGCTGTTTGCCCTTGCCTTCGAAGCCTGGGCCATCATCCTCTACGGTTATCTGACACAGATCGCCTTCGCAGCGAAAACGCACCTGGATAGTTTGTTTGGCGAAGCGCAAGGCGTTCATGATCAGGTTTTGGGTGGCTATGCTCATGGAGCTGGTATCGAACACCGCAAGCCTGTCGTCGGCAATAAAAGTGATGCCTATCTTGTCCTGGTAGAGGGCAAACTTCTCCTCTAACTGGTCGAGGAAGGCCTGGGTGCTGACGGCTTCTTTCTTTATCTGCGCCTCTCTGTGTTCCAGCTTGGCGAAGGAGAGGTAGTTGTTGGCCAGCTGCTCTATCTCGTCGATATCGGCGTTGAGTCGCTGCCAGTATTTCTCATCCAGCTCCGCCTTACTCAGTTGTAGCGCGAAGCGCATGCGCGCCAGAGGCGTCCTGACCTCGTGGGAGATGGTGCGCGACAGCTCCTTGTGCATATGCAGGAAGTCGACGATCTGCACAGTCACCTCATGGAACACCTTGGCCAGGGGATAGATGGCCGAGCGCTTGTTGATCGTCTGCTCCATCTTTCTCGGGTTGGCACCGAACTCCACCGCGGATGCCTGCAGCTGGGAGAGATCCCGAAACAGGGGCCAGATCAGCAGCAGCGCCAGACAGCCCAGGCTGGCGTAAAGGGCGAAGATGATAAGTTCTGTGGGCACCGCCTGAGTGGGCTTGCGCAGCACAGGGCCGAAGGCGATCACCTTGGCCGGCTCTTTGTCGTTTGGATCGCTAATCTCGGGGGCCTGGCGATAGTAGTAGGTCTTGCCGCCGCTCAGGGTGAGGGCGATGGTTTCGCCGCCATCCAGCTTATCGGCCAGGTCCTGGGGTAGCGCCAGTTCATCGCGGGAGAGTTGGCGGATCAGCACGCTGCTGTCCTCCTCGCTCAGGCCGCGAAACACGCTGTCGACATCTATCTGGTATGACTCCACCTGGTGCTGCATGGCGCCGTGGATCTCGCTGAAAGACCAGATGATCAGGGCGCTGCTTAAGATCAGCAGGGCATAGAGACGGTAGAATTGAAACTTCATCCCTTGTCCGACAGCTGGGGCTGATAGTTAAACAGATAGCCCTGGCCATGCACCGTCTTGATGGTGAGGCCGTCTATCTGATAGCTGTCTATCTTCTTTCTCAGGCGGCTGATCTTAAGATCGATTGCCCTGTCCAGGCCATCGTAGGGTCGGCCCACATACTGCTCGAACAGGTATTCGCGGCTGAGCACCTTGCCCGGATGCTGGGCGAAGATCCATAGCAGGTCAAACTCCTGGGTGGTCACCTTCTGTTGCCGGTCGCCTATGGTCAGCTGTTGATGGGTATGATCTATGGTGAAGTCGTGCAGGGTGACACTCTGTGGCGGCGCCTCATTGGGGAGCTTTCTCAGGTTGGCCTTGATGCGAGCCACTAAGAGTTCGGGGTTGACCGGCTTGACGATATAGTCGCTGGCGCCCAGCTCTAAACCCTTTATCTGTTCCTGCTGGCCGTCGAGGGCGGTCATGAAGATGATCACACACTGGTAGCGCGCCTGTAGCTCGGCAAACAGGCTAAAACCGTCGCTGTCGGGCAGCATGATGTCGCAGATGATGAGATCGAACCTTAGATCGGCGGGCAAATTAGCCACCGCCTGGGCCGATTCGCTGTGGGTCAGGTCGAAGCCTTGCTGTGTCAGGTAGAGCAGGGTGAGCTCCGCCAAATCCAGATCGTCTTCAATCAGGAGAATCTTAGGTTTGCTCATAACAGGTTCCAGTTGAGTCCTCGTCGTTTGCGGGTGTTTACGGGCTGATAGGTGGCTATCTGTATGGTCACCTCATCGAGCACCTTGTTGTTGAGATCTTTGATCAGCACCTGGGTATCCTTGGTGAGCGTCAGCTCCAGCAAGTGATCCACACTTAGGCGATCGAAACACTGCTCCGGGTCTTCCTTGAGGGCTATCCAGATACAGGTCTGCTCCAGTGCCTCGAGTTTATAGCTGATCTTGAGCGTCATGTGACAGGGCGTGCCGGCCTCGAGAACCGCGCAGGTCTTGGGCTTAATATTGACCTGAGTGCTATTGGCCTGGCAGTAGAAGCTGGTGGCCAGGGCCAGCAGTAACATGCACTGTATCAGCTTTATGGCATTAGAAGGCATAGCTGACTCCGATGAACCCAGACAGGTATCCATCCTTCTCTATCATGCGGTTCTTAGTGATCTCGTCTCCTAACCAAGTGTAGGTGATAATGGCTACAAAATTAATGTCTTGCCACAGGGGCACATTGACCACGCCGCTGGTGTGGTAGTTGATGGCCGCCGACTGAGGTTGCTGCACCCGGCTGCGGCCCAACTCCTCCTCGGTGAAATGGTAGTAATAGCTGATCAGCTGGCTGCTCTTGCGGATCGCGCCCACCTCGAACCCCAGGGCGCCCCAGGAAAATGCCATGCTCTTCTTGGCCTTGAAATGGATCTCGTTGCCCTGATGGACGCCGCTTATGTCGTGAAAATAGCCCAGGGTGAAATCGCTGTAGGGGGTGAGCCAGGTGGTGCTGAGTCCGCCGAGATAGGAGATGTTACGTTCGATCGGCACCTCGGGGATCGCCGGGCCGAATATCGGCTGCTTGTTGGGTTTAAAGCCGAGGATGTCGCTCAGGAAGACCTTGTTCCAGCCGTCGAGTTCGAAGAAGAAGCCATCTTCGTTGAGGCGGGTCTGCAGGTCGACCAGTAGGCTATCAGACTCATACAGGCTGTAGCCCAGGGTGAAGTTTTCCACATAGAAGCGGTCGTCATAGTAGGACCAGCTAGGCAGGGCGTAGGTGGTGATATCGTCCGACTTGGCCCTGGGGTTCTCGATTCCGCCATAGCCTAAGGCGAGGGTGAAGTGAAATTCGCCCGTGGTAATATCATCTATCTGCTCTTCGGCCCTAGCCTCGCACAGGAAAAAAACCGTGAGGAAAATAAGACCGGACAAGAGGTACTTCATGGCCTTCATCCACATCCCGAAACTGAAATTAGCATCTAAAACCATCTCAGGTTAAAAGTCTGTAAAAATATATATAAGTGTACAAAATGCTACATGCCTTGGAGAGATTTTTCGAGTAGAGGCTTTGGGTTAGCTCACATCGAATCTCTAACAGCTGCCGCTTGCCAAATTTAAGCTTGGCAAATTTAAGCTTGGTAATTTTAAGCTTTGAAAATATGCGCTTTCGCTTTGCTGGCATCCTTGCTCGACATCAGTGCTCGACATCAGTGCTCGAAATCAGTGCTCTATATCAGAGTCATCCGGTCGATTTTTTTCACTCATGGTGAGTCCGCTGGGCGACTCGCGTCTATTGAATGAATAATCATGCTTCAACCACTTAATGCCGCCAGAGCATAACATCATTTTGCTATGTCGCAAGCATGGGGCTAAGCAGGTGATGTTCCTCGCCTGCCAATCGTTTATGGTCTGCCCCGCCTTACTTCGTAGCGGTTTTGTTATCACGTGCTGTTTCGGGTGATTTTCGCGAACGATGTTTTATTTTGTTGTTTTTAAGTGGCTTTATTTGCTTTTGAAGCTTGTTTGATAACTCTGGTCTGACCTGGAATAAGCCAAAAATACCGAGTGTTAACCAAATGTTTGTTTTTTAACAAAACTACAAAATGCTACACCAAAGCTATCCACCTTAGTTAAGCCATCATGATTATATGTTAGTCCGCTGGTGAATAAGTATGCAAACAACAAGCTTCATCAGGGCATAACTACAAAAAAGGTGGAAGTTCCATGAAGGTGAAAACATTAGTAACAGCCGTGGCAGCCGCACTCTACAGTGCCGGTATGGCCCATGCGGCGATACAGCAGGCTAAGGTCGAAAGACTCGAGCCGCTGAAGATCACCGCCGAACAGGCGAAAAAACTCAATGCCGCTAGCACGCAAGAGGTTAACCTGTTGCAAAATGATGGCCTGAACGTACAGATCAGCCATCAGAACCAGAAGTTCGTTGCCGAAGAGGGACTGACTGGTGAGCACGTCTACATCGTCAGACTCTATCAGAAGCCTTTGGCTCAGGCGGGCGCTAGCCTGCTGGCTCAAGGCGGCGCCGAGCGTAGTGCTGCCAAGGCTAAGCCCGGTGAGGCTAAGTTGTTTGTGGCCGGTCAGCCGGTTAACCGCGAGATCAAACAGTACCGCGATCAGCTGCTAAGCAAGCAGCAGGCGGTCATCTCTGAACTGTCGGCTACCTTGGGCGATCGTCCTGTGCGTCAGCAGTTTACCAATGCGGTCAACGGTTTCTCTATGACCATGAGTCAGGAGGAGGCGCAGCGTGTTTCTCAGATGGCAAGTGTCGCCTCTGTTCGTCGCTCCAAGACCTATGACCTGCTGTCCGATGTCGGCCCTGAGCTAATCGGTGCGGACAAGATCTGGACTGGTACAGTGACAGATTCGGTTCCCTACAAGGGGGAGAATGTGATCGTCGGTATTATCGATACCGGGGTGAACACAGACCACAGATCTTTTGCCGATGTGGGCGACGATGGCTATGACCATCAAAACCCTTGGGGGGCGGGCCAGTACGTGGGTGACTGTCTCAAAGAGGGCTTCGAGGGCATGTGTAACGACAAGCTTATCGGTGTGCGCTCATACCCAGTGATCACAGATAATTTCACCAGCGGTGTCTATGGCGATACCCGCCCGGCCGTGGGTGAAGACTACCAGGGCCACGGCTCTCACGTGGCCTCGACCGCCGCGGGTAACGTGCTGCTGGATGTGGATTTCGTCAATCCGGCGCCAGGCGCGGTTAACGATGGTAGCGTAGTCAAAGAGGCACTCTTCCCGCGCATGAGTGGTGTGGCGCCTCACGCCAACATCATCTCTTACCAGGTGTGTCACCCATCGAACGAACTCAACCCAGGCTGTCCGGGTGAAGCCCTGATCGCCGGTATAGAAGATGCCATCAGCGACGGCGTCGATGTAATTAACTTCTCTATCGGTGGCCAGGATTCTCACCCATGGAGCGACGACGTCGAGCTGGCCTTCCTGTCGGCTCGCGAAGCCGGTATCTCGGTTGCGGCTGCGGCCGGTAACTCGGGTCAGCCTGCTGGCTACAAGGAATACTTTGGCGCTATTGACCATGCTTCGCCTTGGTTGATGAACGTGGCGGCGAGTACTCACTCTCGTGAGATCTTGGTTGAGACCAAGCTGGTCGATCCTATGGGTGGTGATGAAGCACCACGCTGGAGCGAGATCGTCGGCGGCGCGGTAAACACCAGCTCGGTAACGGGTATGGTGGTTAAGGCCAGTGACTATGGCGACGAGTACTGTGGTGAGCCGTTCCCGGCCGGCACCTTCGATCTGACCGACGCCGATGGCAATCCGACCGATGTGATCGTGGTGTGTAAGCGTAACGATCTGAACGATCCTAACGGTATCGCCCGTAGCGCCAAGGCCAACAACATCCTGGCCGGCGGCGCCGATGGCATGATCATGTACAACTACGCCAATGCCGACAGCATTGTGGCGACGGCAGCCTATTCTGTGCCAAGCATCCATATCACCAAGCAGGAGTGGGATGGTCGCTGGGACAACGGCATGTCAGGTTACGGCCTGAGCGACTGGCTAGCCAAGGGCGCCAACCATGTGCTGACCATCTCTGAAACCACGATCGATCGCGACCTGGATCCAGAGCGCGCTGACTGGTTGGCGGCCTTCTCGTCACGCGGTCCTAGCCCGTCGACTCCAGAAGCCCTGATCCCTGCGGTTGCGGCCCCTGGCGTTAACATCTACGCCGCCTTTGCCGATGAGCATCCATTCGTCTCTGGTGGTTCGTCAGGTGATTTCGCCTTCCTCAGCGGTACCTCTATGGCCTCGCCACACGTTGCCGGTGCCATGGCGCTGCTCAAGCAGGCCAAGCCGAGCTGGAGCGCTACCGAGATCCAATCTGCGCTGGCGATGACGGCGGAGAACAAGGTGCAATATCACAGACTCAACGATGAGAACGGTGATGTGGCGCTGGCGTCTACCTACCGTGCCGGTACCGGTCGTATCAATGTGGCTAACGCCGCCAAGGCCGGTTTCATCATGGATGAAACGGTTGAGAACTTTAAGGCTGCCGATCCGCAAAATGGCGGCGCGGTGCACAAGTTGAATATTCCTCAGCTGGTGAACTTCGAGTGTAAGCCACAGTGTCAGTGGATCCGTACCATCAAGGCGACAACCGCCGGTAGCTGGAGCGTGACCCATGACGACGTGATGAACTGGGCCTTCGATTCTCGTTCACAGATGGCGCAGAACGGTGTGTCTATCAAGGTGACCCCGAGCGAGTTCACTCTGGAAGCGGGCGAAACCATGGATATCGTGGTCGAGGCTTCGATCATGGATACCCAGGACTGGTTCAGCAACGCGGAAGTTGAGCTGCACTCTAACCTGATCTTCACCGAAACCAGCGGCGCGGCGTCTGAGGCGCACTGGCCAGTGGTGTTCAAGTATGACAAGAACGGCATGCCAGGACGTCTGGCGGCAACGGCTCACCGCAATGATGGCAATGCGATCATCAAGGGAATCAGCCTGCCGGAAGGCGACAACATCCAAGGTCGTATCTTCGCGCCTGTTAAGGCTGACGTGAAAACCATCACGCTGCCGAAGGATAACGATGGTAGCTTCCCTTGGAGCAGCAATGCCGATCAGAGCGTGCCGATGGAAGAGCGCTTAGATGAGGCGACTCACGTGGAGATGATTCAGGTGCCGGCTAATGCCCGTCGTCTGATGGTCGAATCGTTCGGCACCACAGAGAGTGGTCTGGAAGGCAGCCTGGATAAGGGCAACCTGCTGGTTTACGTGGGTAAGGACTACAACGGCAATGGCAAGGCGGATCCGTTCGAAGAGCTATTGTGTGTCTCTAACCACATCCAGTACGACAACTTCTGTAACATCAACCAGCCGGAAGAGGGCCAATACTGGGCAATCTTCTACAACCCAAGAAAGGGCTCGGCGCAGAACAACTACCACGACTTCATGGAAGAGACCTTCCAGTTCGCGACAACGGTTGTGACCGACAATGTCGCCTCAGACATGAGCGTGGACGTGCCTGCCAGCAATGGTCAGGAGCCGGTCGATATCCAGGTGAACTGGAATCTGCCTGAGATGGTTGAGGGCGATGTTTACTACTCACTGATCGATTTTGGTACCTCAGAGGTCAACGCCGGCAACATAGGCAAGGTCGCCTTCAAGCTTGAGCGTGGTATCGATGACGTGCATCTGGATGTACCGCAAACCGGTGCCCATCTGGGTGAGCAGGTGCCTTTCACCTTCGAGGTGCAGCCTAATGACAGCGGCGCGGATCGTGCCTTCACCATTAGTGCCGACATCCCGGCAGGCCTGAGCCTGAATGTGGAAGATGTACTGACCTCGTCTAAGGCGATAGTCACAGATATCAGCCTGGAAGAAGGTAAGCTGACCATCAGCGGTGTTCAACCTAATACCGCCGATCAAGCGCCTAGCTACAATGTCACCACTAACCTGGAAGACGCCATGTGCCGCACGCCAGACTTTGGTAACAAGAATCCGGGTGGTTATGTGGATCTCGAAGAGTTCCGTATCTATCCGATCTTCAGCGGCTTCGCGCCGGTGGAATACGATGCCAACGGTCGTGCCGTCAATGGTAAGGACAACAACATCCTGAGCCGCAACGGTATCGTGCTGCCAATCGATGTGATCTTCGGTGGTCGTTATGACAGCTTCCATCTGTATAACAACAACGAAGAGCTCAATGTTGCTAAGCAGAACGCCCTGGATATCCATGCACACGGTATCGTGTCGCTATGGGAAGGTCAGCCTTTCTTCTTCCCATACCATGACATCTTCCCGTATCAGAGCTTCCCATACGAGTCGATCGGCATGATGTGGCGTGGTTTCGAGGCGCTGGATCCAAGTGCGCCTAAGGCTATCCTATCGGCACCACTGGTCAACAACTTCAGCGAGCGTTCGGGCATCTCTATTGCCAGCACGCAAACTGGTTGGGGCATCCTGGAATACGATAACGCGCGTTCATACCTGCCTGCGGGCCGCGATGCAAACCGCGTCTATCAGTGGCAAGAGCTGGATGACAGATTCGACTTCGAGCTGATCTTCAACGTCAACACCCGTCATGGCGACGGTGAGTACGAGATGATGATGGCCTATGACAACCTGGACTTCGGTAGCCAAGACGGCCGTGGTTCTATCGGTATCCAAGGCTTCAAGGGCGGCGTCTATGCCTATGGTCCGCTGAGTGCCTACCTGGGTGAGCAGTTTACCTATGGCGAGCTGGACAAGAAGCTATCTGACGGTCTGGTGATCTGTTACGACTACGTGGGCCCTGAGTCTTCGCAGTTCGAGGTAACCGCCTGGACTCGCGTGAAAGACAATGCCGCTGGTCAAGACCTAACGGTTAACGCCGTGAGTCAGGTCGAAGGCATGGCCGACATCAGCATGAGCCACACCGTCAGCGTTGCCTCTAACATCACCCTGGGCGCTATCGCCGACCAGAGTGTGGCAGAGAACACTAGCCTGGAAGGCATCGCCGTGATGTACGCCGATGAGCAAAACAGCGTTAACCAGATCACCGTTACCGGTGAGCACATTAGCGCTGTGGTCGATGGCCATACCTCAGGTAGCGAAATCACCATCACGCCAGAAGCCAACTTCTACGGCGAAGTGGAAGTCACGGTTACCGTGAGCGACGTGGAAAACCCAAGCGATGCAGCATCGACCAGCTTCATGCTGACCGTTGAGTCTGATGGCGTCGAGCCACAGCCAGAGCCAGAAACCAAGCCTGAAGTCGAAGAGAAAGACGACGGTGGTGCGCTCGGTTTCGCGGCACTGATGTTGCTGATGTTTGCCGGCCTACGCCGCAAGCTAGCACGCTAAGGCGAAATAGAGATTGGGCGGATTAACTTAATAAGCCGCCTAAAATCTCAGGCTTAAATCCAGTGCTTAGCGATCAGGGTGATACCTAAGCACTATCTGTTAGCACAAACCAATTACTGAAGTGATTGCCAGTATTCCAGGGATGGAATGCTGGCTTTTTTTATGTTAGGCGGAAATTTCGGGCGAGTTGGCTAAGATTATTGATCTACTACAATTTATCTAGCATTAAGCACTGACACTGGTTCTTTTTAGCTATATTTTACTTACAAATGTAATAAACCCTGTTGGAGTGGAACATGTGGCAATTAAGAATGAAAAATAAGCTGTTGGTATTTGCTCTCCTGCCCCTGATTTTGAGTTTTCTCTTCTTAGTTTCAATCACCTATAACCTGGAATCTAACTCCCTCGAAGAGAATATGTCGACCTTCAAGGCGAGCCTCTATAGCGAACGTAAGGCGCAGCTCAAGGATCAGGTCGATATCGCCCTGGATATCGTCGAGCATCAGCTCTCCCTGGGGACGGCGGGCGATGTGAACAAGGCGCTGCGTAACGTGCGCTTCGGCACCGCCGGTTACTTCTTCATCTACGACTTTGATGGCTTCAACCGCTTTCATGCGGTCAAGCCCGCGCTGGAGGGCACGGCGCAGATCGGTATGACAGACCCTAACGGCAAGAAGATAGTGGTCGGCCTGATTGATGCCGCCAGAAGCGGCGATGGCTTCTTCAATTATGACTACTCCAAACCCGGGGTCACGGGCTTGGTGCCTAAGATTGGCTACGCCGCAACCGTGCCGGGTAAAGATTGGATCTTGGGCACAGGTGCCTACACCGACGATATCGACGCCCAGGTGGAGAGCTATCGTGAGGTGATGACCAAGCACATGAACGACAAGGCGATGATGATTCTGCTCTTCGCCCTGGTCCTGGTGGCGATTACCGCCGTGGTGATGCTGGTGGCCGCCCAACGCATGGTCAACCCTATTCACAACATGGTGCAGAACCTCGAAGATATCGCCAAGGGTGAGGGGGATCTGACCAAGCGCCTGGACGTGCAGGGCAGCGATGAGATCGCCATGTTGGGCCGCGCCTTCAACCAGTTTGTCGATAAGCTGCAGGGGATCATCAAGGATGTGGCCAGGGCCACGGTCGAGGTGAAGAGCGGCGCGGATAATATCTCCTCCCAGACCGCCGCCATGGCGCAGCAGTTGATCAGTCACAACAACGAGACGGATCAGGTGGTTACGGCGATCACCGAGATGTCGGCGACCGCCTCAGAGGTGGCCATGAGTACCACTCAGGTGGCCGAGGCAACCCAGGCGGCTACCCAGGATGTGGGCAACGCCCAAGAGTGCGTCGACAGCTCGCTGCATGAGGTCTCGACCCTGATGGCGGAGATCGATATGGCGGCCGGACATATCAACTCCCTCAACGAGCAGTCACAGAAGATCAACAGTGTGCTGAGTGTGATAGGTGGCATCGCCGAGCAGACCAACCTGCTCGCCCTCAACGCCGCCATCGAGGCGGCCCGCGCCGGTGAGCAGGGTCGCGGCTTCGCCGTGGTGGCCGATGAGGTGCGCAGCCTGGCCAGCCGGACACAGGCCAGTACCTTAGAGATCAACGAGATGTTGTCTGAGCTGCATAACCTGGTGTCGCTGGCGGTGAGCAGCATGGAGTCGAGCCAGCAGAGCTGTCATCGCTCGGTGACCTCGTCGCGGGCGATCTCCGACAGTCTGGGGGCGGTGACCTCAGCGGTGACATCGATCAACGACATGAGTACCCAGATCGCCACGGCGGCCACCGAGCAGAGTTCGGTGACCGAGGAGATCAACCGCAACGTGTTTGCGATTCAGGAGATCGTCAACGAGCTGCTACAGGCCAGTAATAGCGCCTCGGATACCAGTCAGGGACTGGCCAACGAGGGCCGTAACCTGGATACCCTGGTAGGTCAGTTTAAGGTGTAGTCAGTTTAAGGTGTAACGGGCAGTCTAAGGTGTAGCAGCCTGCTCGAAGCATCATGTCGCTAAGCCACAAAGAAAAAGGCCACAACAGGAGTTGTGGCCTTTTTTACTACGTCAGCTTGCCCTAAGACCAGCAGATCGCCTCGTTGGCCTTCTCGACCCTGACGGCGCAGATCTTAAATTCGGGGATCTTAGCCACAGGGTCCAGCACATTGTTGGTCAGCTTGTTAGCCGCCGCCTCGGCAAAGTGGAAGGGCAGGAAGAGCACTCCCGGCTGGGCGCGGCGCGTGACAAAGGCTGCAATGTTGATGCTGCCGCGTCTCGTGGACAGGGTCAGCACGTCGCCGTTGTTCACCCCCAAGCGGTCGGCATCGATGGCCGACATCATCACCCTGGGTGAACCCAGGGTATTGAGGCCGTCCGTCTTGCGGGTCAGGGTGCCGGTGTGGAACTGCTCCAGCAGGCGCCCGGTGGAAAGGGTGAAGGGATAATCCTCACAGGGCAGCTCGGCCGGCAGGCGGTAGCCGACGGGCGTCATCTTACCAAGCCCGCGGGTAAAGCGCTCTTTATGCATCAGGCGGGTGCCCTCATGGCCAGGCTCGGGGCAGGGCCATTGCTTACCCAGCAGGCCTTGTGGCGTGCTGGGGTCAGTGTCCTGCCATTGGATGCCGCGGTACTGGGGCGTGACGCGGGTCAGCTCCTGCCAGATGGACGCTTCATCCTCATAGCGCCAATCGGCGCCGAGGGCCTTGGCGATATCTGTGATGATCTGCCAGTCGCGGCGGGCCAGGCCTGGGCTCTCGATGGCCGCCTGCAGACGCTGTACCCGACGCTCGGTATTGGTGAAGTGGCCTGGCTTCTCTGCGAAGCTGGCGGCTGGCAACACCACGTCGGCCAGCTGGGCCGTCTCCGTCATGAAGATATCCTGGACGATCAGCAGCTCGGCCGACTCCAGCCCTTGCATCACATGGGCCTGATCGGGATCGCTCAGCACAGGGTTTTCCCCCATCACATAGAGGGCCTTGAGCCTGCCGTGGGCCAGGGCGTGCATCATCTCGGTTGCCGCCAGACCTATCTGATCCGGTAGCCATTCCTGTTGCCAGGCCTGTCTGAAGGCGGCTTGCACCTCGGGGTCGGTCACCTTCTGGTAGCCGGTGAAGTAGTTGGGCAGGGCGCCCATGTCACAGGCGCCCTGGACATTGCTCTGGCCCCGCAGTGGATTGATCCCCGCGCCCTCGATGCCTATGTTGCCGCACAGCAGTTGTAGGTTGGCAATGGCGGTGACATTGTCGTGTCCCGAGGTGTGCTGGGTGATCCCCATGGCATAGTAGATGGCGGTCTTCTCTGCCGTGCCTATCAGGCGGGCCAGCTGGGCTATCTCCTCTGCGTCGACGCCTGTGATCTTGGCGGCGTTACTCAGGCTGTAGTCGTCCTTCATCACCTCGGCGCGCAGTGCGTCGAATCCTTCGACACGGCGACTGATGTAGTCGCTGTCGTGCCAGCCCTGCTTGATGATCTCCTGCATGATGGCGTTGAGCAGCATGACGTCGCTGCCGGGGCGATGACGCAGGTAGAGCTCGGCGCTGTCGGCGATGCTCACCCGTTTGGGGTCGGCCACCACCAGGCGAGAGCCGTGTTGGCTCACCGCCTGTTTGATCTTGGAGGCGATGATGGGGTGGGCGGCCTCGGTATCCGAGCCCAGGATGAAGATGAGATCCGAGGATTTTATTGACGGAATATCATTGGTCATGGCGCCGCTGCCCAGGCTTTCTTGCAGGGCGGTGACCGTCGAGGCATGACATAGGCGGGCGCAATGATCTATGTTGTTGGTGCCGATAACGCTTCTAAACAGCTTTTGGAACAGATAGTTATCTTCGTTGGTCGCCTTGGCCGAGGCCAGGCCAGCGATAGCGTCGCCACCATGTTCGGCCTTGATGCGACCCAGCTGGGTGCCTATGTAGTCGATCGCTTCATTCCAGCTGACCGGGGCCAGCTCGCCATCTTTGCGCAGCAGCGGCTGGGTCAGGCGTTGCTGGCTGTTGATGAAGTCGAAACCGAAGCGGCCCTTGACGCAGAGCATCCCTTCGTTGACCTGGGAGCGGTTGTCGCCCGAGACGCGTTTGAGCTCGCCAGTTACGGGATCGCTATGGATGATGACACGGCAACCCACGCCGCAGTAAGTGCAGACGGTGGAGGTCTGTTTCAGCTCATGTTTAACCCCCTGACGCTTGTCTCTGGCATCGGTCAGTGCCCCTGTGGGGCAGACCTGGACACAGTTACCGCACTGGACGCATTGGCTGTCGGCCATGGTGGCGTTGAATCCGGCGCGAGGCGCCTGACGGCTGTATGTTGCGGCCATCTCCTGGGGCAGGGCTAGATAGCTGTCGGGCTCGAAGCTGATCGCCTGATGGCCAGACTGCTGGCGGCACATGGCGACGCAGGCACCGCAGCTGATGCAGCGGTTGGGGTCGAAGTTGATAAAAGGCGTACTGGCATCCTGGGTAAAGGCGCGGTGGCCCTGTTTATCGAGCGCGGCGCCATCGACACGGTACTCGGTGGCGTAGTCGCGCAGGGCACACTCAGTGTTGGCCTGACAGCCACACTCCAGGCAGCGGGCGGCCTCGAGCATCGCCTCCTCGTCGTTGAAGCCGAGTTCAATCTCGTCGAAATTATCCAGGCGCTTGTTGATGGCCAGTTCCGGCATCTTGGCCTTGGCCTGTAGCTGACGGGCCGGGAAGTGACGGCTGTCTGGCTTCTGCTCATCCTGCTTCTGGGAGTTGAAGGGCGCAGGTGTCAGCTCACAGCTCAGCTCGCCGCTCAGTAGTTTCTCGATGGCATTGGCGGCCTTGCGACCATCGGCCACCGCGGCGACGGCCGTGGCAGGGCCGGTGCGCGAATCCCCGAGTACGAACAGTTTCTCCACCCCTGAGGACATAGTATGTTCACAGCCGGAGAAGGTGTTCCAGCGGGTGAGGGCCACCTCGCCGGTGGAGAGCTGGCTCTCTGGATGCTCGAGGAAGGTCATGTCCGGGGTCTGGGAGACCGCGGGTATCACTGTATCGAACGCCTCGGTGAAGGTCTCGCCCGTGGCCTGAGGTGAGCGTCTGCCGGAGGCATCGGGTTCGCCCAGGCGCATCTTCTCGAAGGTGACGGCATTGATACGGCCATTGGCGTCGCCATGGTTTTCGATGGGGTTAGTGAGGAAATAGAAGCGCACGCCCTCATGTTCGGCCTCCTCTATCTCATAGACCTCAGCCGGCATCTCGTCGCGGGTGCGGCGATAGATCAGAGTCACCTCGGCGCCCTTGCGCAGCGCGGTGCGGGCGCAGTCGATGGCGGTGTTGCCGCCGCCGATCACCGCCACCTTCTGGCCCGTGTGGTAGTTGTTGTCTGTGCTGTGATCCTTAAGGTAATCCACCCCCAAGTAGCAGCCTTCGAGGTCTACACCCGGGTAGTTCATGGGCACCGCCTTCTGGGCGCCGATGGCGAGGCAAACGGCGTCGAATTGGTTGACCAGCTCCTTAAGGTGGATGTCGCGGCCGAGACGAGTATCTGTCTGTATCACAAGGCCATTTTGACACAGTAGGTCTATCTCTCTGTCCAGGATCTGCTTGGGCAGACGGTACTCGGGGATACCGTATCTTAGCCAGCCGCCCGCCTTAGGCATGGACTCGAAAATGGTCACCTCATGGCCTGAATTGGAGAGGTAGTAACCCGCGCTGATCCCCGCCGGGCCACTGCCTATGATGGCGACGCGTTTGCCGGTAGCGGGCGCCTTGGGCGGCACATAGGTGTCTTCACTGTCCAGATCCAGGTCGGCGGCGTGACGCTTGAGCTGACGAATGGCCAAGGGCTCATCCAGCTCGCCGCGGCGACAGGCCGATTCGCAAAAGGCCGGGCAGACACGGCCGATAGAGAGCGGCAGCGGCAGGGTTTGTTTGATCACCTTGACCGCTTCTCTATGGTTGCCCTGGGCGATATGCAGCAGATAGGACTGCACGTCTACGCCGGCCGGACAGGCCTGTTGGCAGGGGGCTTCGCAGTCGGCGAAGTGGTCGCTCAAAAGGTGTTTCAGCGCTGCCTGACGGCGTTTGCTGAGGGCGGCCGAATGGGTGATCACCACGAGCGGCGCCTCGACCTGTGTCTTACAGGCCTTGACTGTGTGGAAGTCGCCCTTTTCGTCTCGCACCTCGACATAGCAGAGGTTGCAGTCTTGTTTGCCCGCGAGTTTGTCGTCCAGTTGCTTGCCCAGATGACATAAATTAGGGATCGCTATGCCTGCGGCCTTGGCACAGGTGAGCAGATCTTCGCCCCGGTTGGCTTTGACGACCTGGCCGTCGAAGGTGAGTTCTATCATGGTAGGGACCTTTTATTAGAATCTAAGCTTGAGCTTGGCTACCTTGGTCTCGTCGATGATTTTTTTATGGACTGCCTATGGGTAAAAAGGCTTATCGTAAATTAGCGAAACAAGGTTTGCTTGAGTATACCCAGAGGCTTTTTCACCACAGGTCTTAGTAGTGATTTTTTGTGCTGCATTTGCAGCGCTGCTCACAAATTGCGCTGGGTTTGTTGGCTTGCGCCGTGGCGGAATTAGTGCGATTTGAGGTGGATCACACTCCACCCTTAGCGGGTCATCTTCTTGACGAACACCACCACGAACAGGGCGATGGTAAAGCTGCCGGTGAAGGCCTCGACGGCCGCGATGGCGCGGGAATAGCCTATGGGGGTGAAGTCGCCATAGCCTAGCGTGGTGAAGGTGACGACCGAGTAGTAGATGCAGTTGAAGAAGAGCGCCAGGTTGGTGGTGAGATCGTTTTGCCAGTTGAACACATGGATATTGCCGTCATAGTTGAGGCCGGTAAACAGGTAGAGCAGGGCGCAGACGAAGATGAGCCCCATGGAGAAGCCGATCACCCGGGTGGGGGCCTCGCCATAGCCGCAGAAGATGTCGATCATTTTTGAGAGGATGCGCGAGTAGCTGTATTTGGGCATCTGATGGCGGCGCATGGTGAGCTCTTTACGCAGGTAGTCGCCGCCCATGGCAAACAGGCCTTCGCGCTCGGCGGCCTTGCGCAGATCCCGGTAGATCTCCTCGGCCTGTTCGAAATAGTCGAGGGCGATCTCGGTTTCGCCCACTCTCTCCGCCTCGTTGGCCAGACGTTCCTGCCTGAGCAGCTTGCCGGTATTGATGTTCTCTATCTTGGCACCGTTCCACTTGATCCCCAAGAGGTTGGTGCCCACCAGATTGGCGCAGTGAACATTGGCCTCGCGCAGATCTGCCTTCATCAGGCTGGCGTGTTGCAGGTTGAGGTTAAACATGTGCGCGCCCTGTAAATTGGCGCGATACAGCTCGGCGTGGCTCATGTCGAAGCCCGTCTTCTGATGGTGTCTCACCAGGTCGATGCCGGGCAGGTTGGCGCGCTTGAGGGAGATGCCCCGCAGCATGCCGCCGTTGCGGGCGAAGGCCTCCAAGCGGGCGACATCTTCCGGCTTATCTTTAATGATTTTAGGATCATGCCAATAACAGAGCCCGGAGGCTTCGGCCGGCTCGGTGCAGGAGAAACCTTCGTCTTCGTGATAGCAGCATTGGTTCGTCTGTTTCATATTGAACAGTATAGCCAGCCTGCCGAAAAGGGGCGGGGATTCTCCCCGCTGCCGGAGCCGAGCAAGAATGGCGTTTTTTGCGATGAAATTCGCTCAATTAGCACTGCTTCGCCCCTATGCGAAAAGGGACGATTGCGTTAAAATACCGCGTTTGCATTCCTGCCAATCGAATTTTAAGTAGAAAGAGTCATGTTTGAAGTAAATCCGGTTAAATTTAAAATCAAGGAGCTGGCCGAGCGCACCCAACTTCTTCGGGGGTATCTTTGACTACGATGCCAAGAGTGAGCGTCTAGAAGAAGTCAGTCGAGAGCTAGAGAGCGCCGACGTTTGGAACAATCCCGATAATGCCCAGGCCCTGGGTAAAGAGCGCGCCTCCCTTGAGGCCGTGGTCAAGACCATAGACGATATGGACAGCGGCCTAGAGGATGTGGAAGGCCTGCTGGAGCTGGCCGTCGAAGAGGAAGATGAAGACACCTTCAACGACGCCAACAGCGAGCTGGCTGGTTTAGAGAAGCGCCTGGAAGAGCTGGAGTTCCGCCGCATGTTCTCGGGTCCGAACGACGCCTCTGATTGCTACCTTGATATTCAATCGGGTTCTGGTGGTACCGAGGCTCAGGATTGGGCCAACATGGTGCTACGTATGTATCTGCGCTGGGGCGAAGCCAAGGGCTATAAGCCTGAGCTTATCGAAGTCACCGACGGCGACGTCGCCGGCATCAAGGGCGCCACCATCAAGTTTACCGGCGAGTACGCCTTCGGGTCGCTACGTACCGAAACCGGGGTACACCGTCTGGTGCGTAAGTCGCCGTTCGACTCCTCGGGTAAGCGTCACACCTCGTTCTGCTCTGTGTTTGTCTATCCGGAGATCGACGACTCTATCGAGATCGATATCAATCCGGCGGATCTGCGCATCGACGTTTACCGCGCCTCGGGCGCTGGTGGTCAGCACGTTAACCGTACCGAGTCTGCGGTACGTATTACCCACTTGCCGACCAATACCGTAGTGCAGTGCCAGAACGATCGTTCACAGCACAAGAACAAAGACACGGCGATGAAACAGCTGAAAGCTAAGCTGTTCGAACTGGAAATGCATAAGCAAAACGCCGAGAAGCAAGCCGCCGAAGACGCCAAGTCTGATATCGGCTGGGGCAGCCAGATCCGCTCATACGTGCTGGACGATGCCCGTATCAAAGATCTGCGTACCGGCGTGGAAAACCGTAATACCCAGAGCGTCCTCGACGGCGATCTGGACAAGTTTATTGAAGCTAGCCTGAAATCTGGCCTTTAACGAGAGAAGAAGATGACTGAACAAACTCAAGACGAAAACAAGTTAATTGCAGAGCGCCGTGCCAAGTTAGATCACGTTCGCGCTTCTTGCCCTGCTAACGGTCACCCGAACAACTTCGATCGAAAACATAAGGCTGCCGACATCCAGGCCGAGTATGGTCAATACAGCAAGGAAGAGCTGGAAGAGATGAATGTCCAGCGTTCTATCGCCGGTCGTATCATGGCCAAGCGTGGTCCCTTCCTGGTGATCCAAGACGTGAGCGGTCGCATCCAGGCCTATGCCGGTAAAGACGTTCAGAAAGATCTTAAGGCCAAGTATCAAGGTCTGGATATCGGTGACATTATCGGTGTGACCGGCCAGCTGCACCTGTCTGGCAAGGGTGACCTCTATGTCAACATGGAAGAGTACCAGCTGCTGACCAAGGCGCTGCGTCCGCTGCCTGAGAAATTCCACGGCCTGACCGACCAGGAGACCCGCTACCGTCAGCGTTATGTAGACCTGATCGTGAACGAAGAGTCACGTGCGGCCTTCATCATGCGCTCTAAAGTGGTTACCGCTATCCGTAACTTCATGGTAAGCAAAGAGTTCATGGAAGTGGAAACCCCTATGATGCACAGCATCCCGGGTGGTGCTTCGGCGCGTCCTTTCATTACTCACCACAATGCGCTGGATATCGAGATGTACCTGCGTATCGCGCCTGAGCTATACCTCAAGCGTCTGGTGGTTGGTGGTTTCGAGCGTGTGTTCGAGATCAACCGTAACTTCCGTAACGAAGGCCTGTCGCCACGCCATAACCCAGAATTCACCATGATGGAATTCTATATGGCCTATTCCGACTACAAAGATCTGATGGACCTGACCGAAGAGATGCTCTCGTCAATCGCCAAAGATCTGCTGGGTGATACCAAGCTGCCATACGGCGAGCACACTATCGACTTCGGCGGTCCTTACGAGCGTCTGAGCATGCTGGATGCGATCAAGAAGTACAACCCAGACAACGAGACGATTCAGTCTATGACCTATGAAGAGGTTAAAGACGTCGAGTTTATGCGTAACCTGGCCAAGAGCCTGGGCATGACTATCGAGAAGTTCTGGACCTGTGGTCAGCTGCTGGAAGAGATCTTCGGTGAAACCGCCGAGCCTAAGCTGATGCAGCCTACCTTCATCACTGGCTACCCGGCAGATATCTCGCCGCTGGCCCGCCGTAACGATGAGAACCACTTCATCACCGACCGTTTCGAGTTCTTCATCGGTGGTCGCGAAGTGGCCAACGGCTTCAGCGAGCTGAACGATGCCGAAGATCAAGACAAGCGTTTCAAGGCGCAGGTCGATGCTAAAGATGCGGGCGACGATGAAGCCATGTTCTATGACGCCGACTACATCACGGCGCTGGAGCACGGTCTGCCACCGACTGCCGGTCAGGGTATCGGTATCGACCGTCTGGTGATGTTGTTTACTAACACTCACACCATTCGTGACGTTATCCTCTTCCCGGCGATGCGTCCTCAGGGATAAGCCGGCAACGCTTAAGAAAAAAACCAGCCTCAGGGCTGGTTTTTTTATCTGCGGCATTTGCAGCTAAAGTGACCGCCTGAGATGAAGTTTTAGATTAAACCACTGATAAGTTACTCTATTTCTAGTATAAGATGGGTTGGTCAGCTGCCCGTGCCATTTTTTGTCGGGGCTAACACACTTTTGTTAAATTAAGGTTAATTTATCGCATTTGCAGGTGTCCATTACGACTATTTGGCGATAAGCTAGCGAAAAGGATTCAGGGATAGTGACACTCGGTCGTCGCTCTCGGAGTAGGATAGTGATAGATATCAAGATTCCAGATGAAGCGTTACAAGATTGGCAGGAAGCGTTAGAGACCCTGGCCCAGGCGTTTGACGGCAGTCTTTTCCTGCTGGCCCTCACAGCCAGCGATGGTCTGACGCCACAGCTTAGCCTGTGCGATGACAATCAGGTCCATCGCCAGAGTGTCGCCCAGCTTTGCGCCCAGGGACTCAGCCTGTTTCGCGACTATATCGAACATCCCCATCATCCCCGTGAACCTGTCGATGTCGGCGGCATCATACTGCATCCGCTCTTCTGGCCGTCCCAGGCCCTTTATGGCGCCCTGTGTCTGGTGCCAAACGAACAAGCCAACCACAATAAGCGGCTAAATACTCAGGTCAAGCTGACCTGTCAGGCGATGCAATATGCCCTGATTAACCTCTATCAGACCCATCGCCAGCAGGTAATAGAGATAGCGCCGCAAGCGGCGCCGAATGTGGATCTGCAACTCTTTATCGACAGCCTGCAGGAGCATGTGTGGATGAAGGATGTGGCGGGACGCTACGTGCTGATCAACCACAGCGTCGAGATCGCCTGGGGGCGCAGCAAAGAGCAGCTGCTCAATCGCACCGACGATGAGATCTTCTCCCCCGAGCTGGCCGAAGAGTTTGTTCAGGGGGATTATGAGTCAATCGTGCGCGGCGTGCAGGTGACGGCCGCCGAGTGCGAGGCTAAAGATATAGACCAGTCCAACTCCTGGCTGGAGACCACTAAGGTCCCGGTCGTCTCGCCCGATGGCACTCTGGAGGGGGTGATCGGCATTTCCCGTAACATCACCTCCCATAAGGCGGCCCAGGAACAGCTGGAGCTGGCGGCCAACATCTTCGAGAATTCGGTGGAAGGTGTGGTGATCACAGACGCCAGCGGCAATATCGTCGAGGTTCATGGCGCCTTTACCGAGATCACCGGCTATAGCCGCGACGAGGTGCTGGGGGAAAACCCGCGCATCTTAAATTCCGGCCGTCACGACAAGGCCTTCTTCGAGCGCCTGTGGCGCTCGTTGCTGACCAATGGTAAGTGGCACGGCGAGATCTGGAACCGACGCAAGAGCGGCGCCATCTATCCAGAGCAGCTCACCATCAGCTCCATGTATGGCGACGATCATCAGGTGCGCTATTTCGTCGCTGTGTTTGCCGATATCTCGGCCCAGAAGCAGAGCGAGAAGGAGCTGGCGCGGCTGGTGTACCACGACCCGCTGACCAAGTTGCCTAACCGCATGATGCTGTCGGCCAACCTGGAGCAGGAGCTGAGGCACGCCGCCCGTGAAGAGACCGAGCTGGCGCTTATCTTCATCGACGTGGATCTGTTTAAACATATCAATGACAGCTACGGCCATGTGACCGGCGATGCCATCTTGGTGGAGGTCGCCAGACGTCTGGGACAGAAGCTCGGCGAAGAGGCGACTCTGGCCAGGCTAGGTAGCGATGAGTTTATCGCCGTCCTGCCCCATGTGGAGAGTGACGACAGCGTCTCCCTCATGGTGAGCCGGCTGCGCGAAGCCTTCGATGCGCCCTTCTTGCTGGATGATGAAGGCAGCGTGCGCCTTACCGCCAGCATGGGGGTGGCCATCTATCCGGGTGATGGCGAGAGCGGCGACACCCTGCTGCGTAACGCCGACACCGCCATGCACAGGGCCAAGGCCAATGGCCGCAACAACTACGCCTTCTATACCCAATCTCTGACCCTGGCTTCGGTGGAACATCTCAAGCTACAGAGTGCGCTGCACGATGCTATCAACAAGGATGCCTTCTATCTGGTGTATCAGCCCAAGTTGGCGCTGGGTTCGGGTCAGTGTGTCGGCTTCGAGGCGCTGCTGCGCTGGGAAGATCCACAGCTTGGCACTATCTCGCCGGCCATCTTCATCCCAGTGGCAGAGAATATCGGCCTAATCAATGAGATAGGTCTCTGGGTACTGAAACAGGCGGCTACCCAGGGGGCTCAATGGTTAGCGGAGGGCAAGACTTTCGGTCGCATCTCGGTGAACGTTGCCGGGCCTCAGCTGCAGCAGAAAGCGTTTTGCGCTCAGGTGAAACGCGTGCTCGACGAGGCGGGACTGCCGCCCGAATACCTTGAGCTTGAGGTCACCGAGAGCTGCATGATGTCCGATCCCCTGGCGGTGATCGAGGTGCTTAAACAATTGGGCGAGCTCGGGGTCGAGTTGTCGGTGGATGATTTCGGGACTGGCTATTCGTCGCTGAACTACCTGAAGCGTCTGCCCATACATAAGCTGAAGATAGATCAGTCCTTCATTCGTGATATTCCCAGAGACGGTAACAACACGGCAATCGCCAAGGCGGTGATCGCCCTTGGCCATGCGCTGAATCTCTGCATCATAGCAGAAGGGGTGGAGACGCCGGAGCAGGCGGCCTTCCTCGAGGCAGCGGGGTGCGATCAGGCCCAGGGCTATCTCTATAGCAAGCCCAGAGTGGTCGAGGAGCTAGCCGAGTTCTTAGGTTAGCGCTAGGGCTAGTACTTAGATTCGCTCTTGGGCTAACGTCTGGCCTAGCCTAGAGTCGCGAGCGGTTTAACTTCGCCTGGCTGCAACGCACCCAGGTGGATATCGCCTATGCGTACCCGCACCAGTCTCAGGGTGGCAAAGCCCACGGCGGCGGTCATCTTACGCAGCTGACGATTCTTGCCCTCGGTAATGGTGATCGCCAGCCAGCTGGTCGGCCCGTGGCGGGCGTCTCTTATCTTGCGTCCCCGCGGCGGTAGGTCTGGCGCCTGGTCGAGGCGGCGCGCGCGGCAGGGCAGGGTGCGATACTTCTCGCCCTTGATACCTATCTCAAGCCCCTCGCAGAGGCTCAATATCGCCTTATCTGTGATCTCGCCATCGAGCTGCAGGTAATACTCTTTCTCGATCGACTTGCTGCGCACCGCGTGGCTGGTCTTGCCATCTGTGGTCAATAGCAGTAACCCCTCAGAGTCATGATCCAGCCGGCCGATCGCCATGATACCCGCGGGAAAGTCTGCCAGCTCACCAAGTAAAGGCTTACGTTTACGCCGCTCGCCGACAAACTGGCTCAGATAGCCGTAAGGTTTAAAGATCATGAAGTGTTGGGCAGGCGTGCTTGTTTGCCCAGTCGATTGCATCTGTTCTTGGGCTTCGCCTTGAGTCGCTTCAAGTGAATCTGAGGTCACTTTTAAAGGGCTATCTTCTGCGGTCGTGACTTCTGCTGGTATCGGGGCTGACTTAGAGGCTGCTATACGGGTTGGATTAGGGGCTGGCTTAGGAGCTGACATGGGCTTCTCTGTGGTAATGGGCCGGGACAGTTTACCACGAATGGCGCGGCGTTTTTATGGTCAGATTAATAATGACAACGCTGTCATTTGTGGTTATAGTAATGTTAATTTCTCTCATCGGCGCGTAGAACTGAGTATATGGTATTGCAGCCAGCCGCCGTGAGAGGGCGTTAACTACCAGGGCCAAGACGAATCAAATCATGCAAATTGTTATTCTAAAAGACAGCGCCGAGGTGGCGGAATATGGTGCCAATCTCATCATCAATCAGCTTAAGCGCAAGCAGGACTCGGTGCTGGGGCTGGCGACTGGCTCGACCCCTGTGTCACTCTATCAGCGCCTGGTGGCCGCCAATCAGGCAGGCGCCGTCACCTTCAAAGGGGTGACCAGCTTTAACCTGGACGAATATCTGGGGCTGGAGGGGAGTCATCCCCAGAGCTATCGCTACTTCATGGACAGCCAACTGTTCGATGCTATCGACATCAATAAGACCAATACCCATGTGCCGCCGGGTGACGCCGAAGATCCCATCGCCGCCTGCGAGGCCTATGAGGCGCGGATTCTGGCCGCCGGCGGTATCGATATTCAGCTGCTCGGCATAGGCCGCAACGGGCATATCGGCTTCAACGAGCCCTCATCTGGCCTGATGTCACGTACCCGGGTCAAGACGCTGACCCAGGCGACCATAGAAGACAATGCCCGTTTCTTCGCCGAGGGGGAATATCAGCCCCACCTGTCGATCACCATGGGGATAGGCACCATTTTAGATGCCAAGAAGGTGCTGCTGCTGGCCACAGGTGAGAGTAAGGCAGATGCCATTCGCGCCGCGGTTGAGGGCGCCCTGAGCGCCGCCTGTCCGGCATCGGCGTTGCAGCTGCATCGCGACGCCGTACTGGTGATCGATGAGGCGGCCGCATCTAAGCTGGCCGACAAGGAGTTTTATCGTCATATCGAGGTGGAGAACCAGCTGTTGCAGGCCAGGCTGGCGGCCCTCAAGGCCGGCGAGTAACCATAGCTATTGGTAAACCCAAGGGGCGTCTCTCACTGGAGGCGCCCTTTCTGTTTTGGGGCGTTGCCAAGGCAAGGCCGTGTTATTAATCGGCTCTTTGCTGGTACTAGGAGCTGGTACTAAGAGCTGGTACTAGGATCTGGTATTAGGAGCAGGAGTTAGCTGTCGGCGCCGCTTTCCAACACCCTGATTCTTGACTATGTTATGACAGATACAACTAGGCCAGACCATTTTGTGCCAGCCACAAGGGGCATCGCCCGCCTGCTAAGGAACTCGTCATGCTAAAGAAACTCCTGATACTCGTACTCCTGCTGCTCTCATCCCCCTTTATTGCCGCCCTGTTTATCGAAGAAGATTACCGTGTGGATACCCAAATCGTTATCGACAGGCCGGCGGACCAGGTATTCGACTTCTTGAGAAAGCTCAAAAACCAGGATCAATTCAGCGTCTGGGCCAAGATGGACACGGCCATGGAAAAGAGTTATCGCGGCGAGGATGGCACAGTAGGCTTTGTCTCAAGCTGGCGCAGCGATAACCCAGATGTCGGCGCGGGAGAGCAGGAGATCATGGCTATCTTCCCCGGCAAGCGTATCGAGTATGAACTGAGATTTAAGACGCCCTTCGAGGCGGTCTCGCCCGCCTATATCACTACCGACGCCCTGGGGCCGAACCGGACCGAGGTGCACTGGGGCTTTAGCGGCCACATGGCCTATCCCATGAATATATTGCTGCCGCTGATGCAGGTGGATGCCATGGTGGAGCGGGATCTCAGCCAGGGGCTGAGTAACCTAAAGACCCTACTCGAGAGCAACTGAGCCTGAGGGAGATGGTCATGGAAAAGCACAACATCTTTGCGTCCCTGCCGGAGGATCTCACCCTGGAGGTGTTCGAGCCCATGGTGGATACCGGCGGCGTGTTGATCGAGCGTATCGTCTCTAAGGCCCATCGTACGCCAGAGGGACAATGGTACGATCAGGACAGAAACGAGTGGGTCATGGTGCTTAAGGGGGAGGCGACCTTAGTGTTCGAGGGCGCCGAGGTGGTGCACCTTAAGGCGGGCGATCACCTGAATATTCCTGCTCATTGCCGCCACAGGGTCAGCTGGACCAGTGAGCATGAGGAGACCCTCTGGCTGGCGGTGCATTACTGAATATAAGGCGGCCGGCATTAGCAAAAGCCGATGCTCGAGTGGATTGTGAGCCTGATGAATGGCTGGCTTGGTGAAAAAATGCGCGATACCGAGGTGTTTTGTGAGCCAGGTCTGTTATAATCGCGCCCCTAATTTTTATCTATCTGTGATCTGATTCGAGACTCCTCATGGACAAGCCTGAGATTTTTATCCCCGATAGCGCCCCGATAGCGCCGGTAACTACCCGCTCAAACCGCCTCGAGCTCTTGGCCCCCGCCAAGAATGCCGACTATGGTATCGAGGCCATCAAGCATGGTGCCGACGCCGTCTATATCGGTGGCCCAGCCTTCGGTGCCAGGGCAACCGCCGGCAACAGCGTCGAGGATATCGCGCGTCTGTGTGAGTTTGCCCATCGCTATCACGCCCAGGTATTTGTCGCCATCAACACCATCTTGATGGACGACGAGTTGGACGCGGCGCAGAAGCTGATCTGGCAGGTGTATGAGGCCGGTGCCGACGCCCTGATCGTGCAGGACATGGGGGTGCTTCAGCTGAATATTCCGCCTATCGCCCTGCACGCCAGTACCCAGATGGATAACCGTAACCCAGAGAAGGTCGCCTTCTTGGAGCAGGTAGGCTTCTCACAGGTGGTGCTCGCCCGTGAACTGGGCCTGAGTCAGATCCGTGATGTGGCGGCTAAGACTAATATGCAGCTGGAGTTCTTCATCCACGGCGCCCTGTGCGTTGCCTACAGCGGCCTGTGTAACCTGAGTCACGCCTTCAGTAACCGCAGCGCCAACCGCGGCGAGTGTTCGCAGATGTGCCGTCTGCCGGGGGATCTCAAGACCCGCCAGGGTGAGGTGTTGGCGCAGAACGAACACCTGCTATCGCTCAAAGACAACAACCAGACAGATAACTTAGAGGCGTTGATCGATGCCGGTATTCGCTCCTTTAAGATCGAGGGCCGCCTTAAAGATCTTAGCTATGTGAAGAACGTGACCGCTCACTATCGCCAGGAGCTGGATAAGATCATCGCGCGCCGCCCCGAGTTTGTGGCCTCCAGTCACGGCCGCTGCGAGCACAGCTTCACGCCTAACACAGAGAAGACCTTTAACCGTGGCCGCACCGACTACTTCGTCAACGAACGCAGCCAAGGGGTCAGCGATTTCCGCTCGCCGAAATATATCGGCGAAGAGGTGGGCAAGGTGGCGGCCCTGGGGAAAGACTTTATTCAGGTGGAATCGAGCCACAGCTTCAACAACGGTGACGGCCTGTGTTACTTCCCGCCGAACTATGAGAAGGCTAAGCAGTCTGACGATAAGCTGCAGGGGCTCAGGGTTAACCGCGCTGACGGCAACAAGCTGTATGTGATCGCCGTACCGGGCGATCTTAAGGTGGGCGCCACCCTGTATCGTAACCATGATCAGGCGTTCGAGACAGTGCTGGCCAAGGAGTCCTCCAAGCGTATCATCAAGGTGGATATGACCCTGAGCGACACAGAAAAAGGGGTCGCGCTGACCATGACCGACCAATATGGCCTGAGCGCCACCCGCGAGCTGGAACTCGACAAGACCCCGGCCACAAACACAGAGAAGGCGCTGAAGAATCTGCGCAAGCAGCTGGGTAAGCTGGGCAGCACGGACTTCGAAGCCCGCGAGATCAATATCGAGACCGCCAGTCCCTGGTTTATGCCGGCCTCCCTGCTTAATGGCCTGCGCCGTGACACGGTTGCCGCCCTGGAGCTGGCGCGCGTCGAGGGCTACGAGCGTCCACAGGCATGGAAATACAACCAAGATGCCGTCTATCCCTTTAAGCACCTGAGCTTCATGGGCAACGTGGCCAACGAGAAGGCCAAAGACTTCTACACACGCCATGGGGTGATCGAGATAGAAGACACCTATGAGAAGAACGGCGTAACAGAAGATGCGCCGCTGATGGTGACCAAGCATTGCCTGCGCTTTAACTTCAACCTCTGCCCGAAAGAGGTGCCCGGCATCAAGGCGGAGCCGCTGCAGATTGAGATAGGCAAGGATGTGCTTAAGCTGGTATTCGACTGTCCTAAATGCGAAATGATGGTTGTCGGCGCTAACCGTCAGGTATAGGCTAGGGAACAAATTAAGTTCACTTTCAAGGAGATCAAATATGGGACTGTTAGATGCGCTGATGGGCAATGCTGCCGAAGTGAACCTGGATGAGTTAGCCCAGGAGCTGGGGCCTATCATGGGCGATAACGAGCAGTTAGCGCTGGCTTACCGTGTCATCCGCGACATGTTCGTGTTCACCAACAAGCGACTCATCCTCATCGACAAGCAGGGCGTTACCGGCAAGAAGGTGAGTTATCACTCTGTGCCCTATAAGGCGATTACCCATTTTGAGGTGGAAACCGCCGGGACCTTCGACATGGACGCCGAGTTAAAGTTATGGATCTCGGGGCAGAAAGATCCCCTGGTGAAGGAGCTGAAGAAGGGCACCGACGTCGTGGGCATTCAGAAGACGATTGCTAACTTTTCTCTATAACACTAGTTCGCTTTAACGCGACGCGCCCTCGTTATTTTTTAAGCCCAGGCCTAGCCCTGGGCTTTTTGTTGCCAGTTCCAGCTTGGGGTCGAGAGCAGATCTTGCCCCACAATCTTGGTCTGCCCCAGCTGCTTGTCGAGTTCGATTAGTTGACACTGCTCAAATTCGTTGAGGGCATTGATCAGCCTATTGGCGTGGGAGACCACCCAGAGCTGACACACCTTAGAGGCCTTGGCGATAAGCCGGGCCAGTGCAGGTAACAGATCTGGATGCAGGCTGGTCTCCGGCTCGTTGAGCACCATCAGCTCAGGCGGCCTTGGGGTGAGCAGGGCGGCGATCAACAGCAGATACCTTAGGGTGCCGTCAGACAGCTCCTGGGCGTTGAGGGGTCTTAGCAGCCCCTGCTGGTGAAAGTTGACGCTTAACAGGCCACCGGCCTGGTAGCCTATGGTGACATGGGCGCCGGGAAAGGCATCACTCACCGCCTCATCGAAACTTTCCCTATCGCCTATCTCGAAGATGGTCTGGATCGCCGAGGCCAGATCCCGGCCGTCATGGTGCAGCACTGGGGTGCGGGTACCCAGCTGTGGCTGACGCGCGGGCGCCTCGCCGTCACTGCGAAAATGATCGTAGAAGCGCCAGGCGCGAATGCTGTCTCTGAGCCTGAGCACCTCGGGCGTGCGGCTGGGATCCGACAGCTCGGTGAAGATGCTGTCGCCGTGCTGCATATGCTGATTCAGGCTCTGCCAGCCATCTTGCCCCCCTTGCTGGGCGCGCCCCTTCACCATGGGGCCACGTCGCTCCACCAGTACGGCGGCGGGTCGATACTTGTTGCCGACCCAGATCGCCTCGCGTTTTATCTGAGGATCTAGCCCGAAGAGGGTGGTGCTGTCTGGCTTGGGTAGCCCAAGCTCTATGAGGTAGCTGAACTCATCGCCGGCAAAGCCCAGTTTCAGTCGCTTGGTCTGCTGCCGAACCGTAGGGGTTATCTCGGTATCGCCGCTCAACATCCCCTTGGTGAGATTTTCCGGTCCCGCCCAGAAGCAGGAGTCCAGTCCGCCCTCTTGGGCCAGGGCATTGACCACGCCACCTTGGGCCGTCTGTGCCAGCAGCCTAAGCGCCTTGTAGAGGTTGGACTTGCCACTGCCGTTGGCGCCCGTGACCAGATTGAGCCGACCCAGGGGCAGGCGTATGTCTCGCAGCGAACGGTAGTTGTTGATGGCTAAGGTGGTCAGCATGGCGCTCTTTTTTTGTGGCTTTAGTATTGGTTTTAGTCGTGGTTTTTGTTTTTAGTTTTGGTTGAGCATGAGTCTAATTTTGGCTTGGGGCAATAGTGGCATCTTTAGGCTCTCGATGCCATCAACACTCAAACGTGGGGCGAGCTTACCCCTGTTGCATCTCATCCCTGTTGCAGCTTAGCCAGATGCGCCTTGCGCTCCGGGGTATAGTGCCACCAGGGCCGGGAATCTTCACCTTCCATGAAACGCACCGCGGCGATAAACATATCGATGACACAGGGATCGTGACGACACTGGGTGATGGCTTCGAGCTGGGCGTGCATCTGATACGGATCCAGCCCGATAAGCTCCTTGGGATGATGCAGGCCGAGCTTGTAAAAATCCTCCGCCGTGGCCTTACCCACGTTGGGGATCATGGTGAACTCAGTGATGGTATCGCGGGCTGACATCTGTTTTCTCTTCTTATCTGTGTGGTTTTAAGTGTACGGCGTTTAACGCGGCTTGTCAGCGGCTCCCTAGGCCAGCAAGGCATAACCGACCGCGGCTAGCATGGCGATGGCGAAGAAGATGCGCAGCGCCCTCGCGGCCTTTGGCCTGGAAAATAGCGGGCGTAGCAGGCCGCCGAAGATCAGCCAGAGGCTGTCTACCAGAGTCGCGACCAGCAAGGCGCAGATCCCCGTGGCCAGATAGCCCAGTGCCGTGTTCTCCAGTGGCAGTAAAAATTGGGAGAAGATGGCCAGGAAGGCAGCATAGGCCTTGGGATTGAGCAGGTTGAGGATAAAGCCATCCTTGAAGCTCGGTGCCTGCTGCGCGTCATCTAACTGGGTGCAGGGGGCACTGGCAATCTTATAGGCGATGAAGGCGATATAGGCGGCGCCGAGCAGTTGACAGGTGAGCCTGAGGTCGGGAAAGCGGCTAAACAGGGCGGCGAGTCCGGCGCTGGCGCCTATGATGGCGACCGAGAGCCCAAGGAGTATGCCCGCCAGGAAGGGGGCGCCGCGTCTTATGCCAAAGGTGGCGCCCGTGGCGGCCAGTGCCAGCGGCGCCGGGCCGGGTGAGCCCAGGAGTAATCCGGTGGCGGCGATTAACGAAACGAGTGATTCCAACATGCCAGGCTCCTTGTGGCGCGCTTTTAATGGGCAACCCATTTGCCCGGATAGAGCATCTTAGCCTGATTGGTTTATCTGTAAAGCCATGGGGGCGATTTGGCGCGACGCCTCGCTGCAAGGCTAACGCTACACCTAGCACTGCCCTCTCTGTAACTCGGCGGTAAACCTCGCGGTAAATCTAGCGATAAACCTAGGGGCGACACCTCGCGAGATCTGCACAGGTTTCATTACACTTTCGACTTCCTGCCTATCGGGTCGGTGCTGGCTGCTTGAGGATATCTTGCTGCCAGCGCTCGGCGAGAAAATCGATGAAGTGGCGAATCAGATGTTGCTGATAGCTGCGCGAGAGGTAGACGGCCCACAGCGTCTTACCCGGCAGGTGATATTCAGGCAGCAGCTCGACCAGCGCCCCAGATGCCAAGTGCACATTGGCGAGATCGCAGGGCAGGTGAATGAGCCCCTTGCCCCGCAGCGCCGCCTTGATGAGGACGCCCATGTCGTTGGCCTGCAGGTTACCGCCGACCTTTTTTTCGATATTTTGATTGTCTTTGACAAACAACCAGCGGGTTTGGCTGGCGTGCAGCAGGCAGTTGTGCGCCGTGATATCGTCGAGGCTGGTGATGGGCTCATGGCTAGCGAGATAGTCAGGCGAGGCGCACAGCACTGAGTCTATATGCATCAGGCGACGGGCGATCAGGCTCTCATCGGGCTGCTGGGTGTAACGCAGGGCGATATCAACTCGCTCATCGACCAGCTGCACCATCTCATCCGACAGCAGCAGCTGCACCTTGACCTCGGGATGCTCGCGGGTGAAGTTATCGATCGCATCGAACAGCAGCGCCTGACCCAGGCCGATGGGGGAGGCGATACGTATGCTGCCGACCAGCTCTTGCCTATGACGCTGGGCGCGGTTTTGTAGCGCCGCGACCTCATCGAGGATCTTCTGGCAATAGATGAAGGCCTCTTCGCCCTGCACGCTCAGGCTGACGCTGCGGGTGGTGCGATGCAGCAGGCGCAGTCCCAGCCAACGTTCCACCTCCTGAATATGGCGGGAGACCTGTAGTCGACTGAGGCCTAGTTGTTCGGCGGCCTGGGTAAAGCTGCCGCAACTGGCCACCTCGACGAAGCTACGGATCGCGCTGATCTTATCCATTCTAGTAACCTTATTTTGCAATCCAGATTAGTAACGCATAGTGAAACAATGATGCTCTATCTAAGCTGTTTATCACGATAAGCGGGCCAAGTAAACTGATGCCAATTTAGTCAGATAGTGAGGAACAGAAGATGAATATAGCGATTATTGGCGCCACGGGTTGGATAGGCAGTACCTTGATGCAGGAGGCCTTAAGCCGCCAATTGCCGGTCACCGCCCTGGTAAGAGACCCGGCTAAATTAACCGGTGAGTTAGCCGGTCAGGTTACGGCGCGGGTCGTCGATCTCGAGCAGGGTATCGACCCTCAGGTATTCGAGGGGATTGACCTGGTGATCGCCTCCGTGGGTGGACGAGCCTCTGGCCAGCATCAATTGGTGCCCCAGAGCGCCAAGGCGCTGCTCGAGCTGCTGCCCAAGACTCAGGTTAAGCGCCTCTTGTGGGTCGGCGGCGCCGGCAGTCTCGAGCTGGCCCCGGGCCAGCCCCTGGTGCAATCGCCAGGATTCCCGCCAGAATACAGGGATGAGGCCTTGGCCCAGGGCGAGGCGCTTAAGGTATTCAGGGCGAGCGATTCGCCGCTTAACTGGACCTTTGTCAGCCCGGCGGCGGAGATCTACCCCGGCGCCAGCGAAGGGCCCTATCGTATCGGCGGCGATAGGTTCTTTACCGACGAGGAGGGACGCAGCCGCATCTCGGTCGCGGACTACGCTAAGGCGATGCTAGATCTAATTGATTCAGACAACTATGCCCGCCAGCGGATCAGCGTGGCTTACTAGAGTCGCGAAGAAGGCCATTAGGGCCTGAAAAACAAAAAGCCACTCTATGAGTGGCTTTTTTAATGGCTTTTGGCTCAGCCTATGGCTTTTGATTTGGCCTATGGCTTAACCGTCTTCACGCCTTCAGGGGTGCCGACCAGCAGGACGTCGGCGCCGCGGTTGGCGAACAGGCCGTTGGTGACCACACCAACGATCTGGTTGATCTGCTCTTCAAGCGCCTTTGGATTGAAGATCTTCATGTTGTAGACATCCAGGATCACGTTGCCGTTATCTGTGACTACGCCTTCACGGTAGACAGGGTCACCGCCTAATTTGACCAGCTCGCGGGCCACGTAAGAACGTGCCATAGGAATCACTTCTACCGGCAGCGGAAACTCGCCCAATACCTCGACCTCCTTGGTGTTATCCACGATGCAGACGAACTTGTCGGCCACGGCGGCAACAATCTTCTCGCGGGTCAGCGCGGCGCCGCCACCCTTGATCATGTCCATGTGGCCGTTGATCTCGTCGGCGCCATCGACATAGACAGAGAGCTGATCGACAGAGTTCAGGTCGAATACCGGGATCCCCAGCGCCTTCATCTTCTCGGTCGAGGCCTCAGAGCTAGACACTGCGCCTTCGATATCGGCCTTCATAGTGGCCAGTGCATCGATAAAGTGGTTAACGGTCGAGCCGGTACCCACGCCGACAATACTGTCTTTCTCTACATACTCGAGCGCGGCCCATCCGGCGGCTTTTTTCATTTCATCTTGAGTCATAAGGAGTTCCTATAAGGATAAACGAAGCATTTTGTCGTCATTATACCTCTAGTTCTCCTCTGGAGTATGTCAAATGACGCAGTTTGTTGCTTTAGCGCAGAATTTATTCCCCAGATCCCATGGGAAATTTGTGTGAAATCTCCCAACTTGAGCCTGCGGCTGGGGTTTTGTCTGGCGCCCTCTGGAAAAATGTATTGAGGCAGAGTACTTTAGCTCTCAACAAGCGTACTTTAGCTTGCAGTTAGCGCTAAAGATTAGCGCTTCATTCGCGAGAGCGCCCTCACGCCCAAGGCGGTGGGTAAAGGATATAGAAGAGAGTAAGGAGAGAGCATGGCGGGCGCGAGTCTGTTAACCCTGTTGGATGATATCGCGGCAATATTGGATGATGTCGCCCTGATGAGTAAGGTGGCGGCGCGCAAGACGGCCGGTGTGTTGGGGGACGATCTGGCGTTAAACGCCCAGCAGGTGTCTGGGGTGAATGCGGACCGTGAGCTGCCCGTGGTGTGGGCGGTGGCTAAGGGATCGCTGCGCAACAAGTGTATCTTGGTTCCGGCGGCGCTGCTGATCAGTGCCTTTATCCCCTGGGCGGTGACGCCGCTGTTGATGTTTGGTGGCCTGTTTCTCTGCTATGAAGGGTTTGAGAAGGTATATCACTCCCTGACCCACAAGCATGAACCTGCCATGAGTCAGAGCGAGATGGCCAAGGCGGCAGAGGATCTCAAGGCCTTCGAGAAGCAGAAGGTGGCCGGCGCTATCCGTACCGACTTCGTGCTCTCGGCGGAGATCATCGCCATCACCCTGGGGGTGGTGGCCGAGAGCAGTTTCATGACCCAGGTGGTGACTCTGGCGATCATCGCCGTGCTGATGACAGTCGGTGTCTACGGTCTGGTGGCGGGCATCGTCAAGCTAGATGATGCCGGGCTCTATCTGAGTCAGCGTCAGGGGGATGGCCTGCTGCGCCGTCTGGGGCGTAAGTTAGGTGGTGGCCTGGTAAATGCGGCGCCTTACCTGATGCGTGGCCTTACCGTGGTGGGCACCATCGCCATGTTTATGGTGGGCGGCGGTATCCTCACCCATGGGATACATCAGATTGCCGAGGTGTTCGAGCAGGCGGCCCATTGGGTGGCTGGGCTTACTATAATCGGGCCTGTCTTGGCCTGGATGACTCCGAGTCTGCTCAACGCCCTGTTTGGTGTCTTGGTGGGCGCGGTGGCCCTTGTTGTGATGTCGCTGATTGGGCGGCTACGCAACTGATATTTGAAGGTCAGATGTAGCATAATGTATCAGTAACAACTTGTATCTTATATTGTTTTCTAATTTAGTGCCTCGTAACATCCCTAAGGTGACACGCGTTGGGGACTGTGATGAAAAAGCAAATAATAGAGAAGTTGGCGCTGGGAATATTGCTGCTTTTGGGCTTAACCGCCTGCGGCGGTGAAGAGGGCAGCAATGGGGCGATAGTCAATCCGCCGGTGACCGGCCCCGTGCCCGAGATGAGCATAGATGCCTGCTTCATCATGACCACGAGTCTGGGGGAGGTTGGGCTAGGCATCGATAGCCGCCATACGCCGCAATCGGCGGCCAACTTCATCGGCTATGTCGACGATGGCTTTTACGACGGCACCCTGATCCACAGGGTGATCCACAACTTCATCATCCAGGGGGGCGGATTCACCTCTGGCATGGTGCCTAAGCCCGGCAAGGCGCCCATTAAAAATGAGGCCAGCGTGGGCTTTAGCAACCTCAGGGGCACCCTGGCCATGGCGCGCGCCCGTCAGAGCGATTCGGCCACCTCGCAGTTTTTCATCAACGCCTTAGACAATCCGCAGCTGGATTATAGCGCCAGCAGCGAAGGCTACGCCGTGTTTGGCAGGGTGCTGTCTGGCATGGAGGTGGTGGATAAGATTGGCATAGTCGCCACCACCCGGGTGGGGGAGTACGCCGATGTGCCGCTGGAGGAGATAGTGATCCAAGGTATCAACTCCAGCGAGTGCCCTATGTTGGAAGAATGATCGTCTAAGCGCCGCTTGCCTGATGATGTTTGACCAGATCTATCATCGCCTGAGCGGCGAAGGAGAGGCTGAGATCTTTACGCCAAAACAGGCTCATCTGCCAGCTGAGATCCGTCTGGATCAGGGGGCGGGTGATAACGCCGTTGGGGCGGTAGCGCTCGGCAATAAATTTAGGCAGTAGCATCAGGCCGATCCCGGCGGCCACTAGGGCGACGCCAAACTCCGGCTGGTTCACCTGGGTGGGGTTCTTGATGCTCACACCGGCCTGCTGGCAGGCATTGATCACCATCTCATGCAGGGAAAACTCAGACTCAAACAGGATCTGCGCCTGGCCATCGAGCTCGCCAAGGGGGATCTCCGAGCGCCTGGCTAGCGGATGCTCGCTGGGAAGTACCACCACCATAGGCTCGGTATGGATGGCGATCCCCTCATAGCGGTCCTTGAGATCGATAATGCCGGTGGCGAGTTCTATCTCCCCCTGTTGCAGGGCCTGGGTCTGCTCGACACCGCCGCGAACCAGCAGCTGGGTCTCTATCTCTGGGTAGGCCTGGCGATATTTGGCGATGATGGGGGCGAACAGTTCGGCGCTGCCCAGCGGCGCCAGCCCCAGTTTTAGTATGCCGCGATTGAGGCCCTTCAGCTGAGCCAGCTCCTCCATCATTGCCTGCTTATCTTCCAAAAGCCTGAGGGCGTGGCGGTAGACCACCTCACCATGGGGGGTGAGCTGCACCTTAGTGCCGCGTTTGCCGCGGGTGAGCAGAGGCAATGCCAGCTCGCTCTCCAGCTGGGCGATAGACTTGGACAGAGCGGGCTGGCTGATATGGATCCGCTCGGCGGCGCGGTTAAAGCCTCCCGAGGCGACGATCTCGACGAAGTAGTGTAGTGCCTTAAGATCCATTAAATAGCTTTTGGTGATTCATTTTATAAATAATATTCATTTTTTTTATTTAAATGGCAAGCGTAAGATCGCCATATCATCTCGTTAGACAGAGTTTTTCATGGCAACTTACCTTCCCCCACTTAGAAACTTGCTGCAGCTATTGTTGCAGGTGGGGTTATTGTCTCTACTGGCCCTGGCCGCCCAATGGTTGGTGACTCGGCTGGCATTGCCGCTACCCAGCGGTGTGATTGGCCTGGCGGCGCTTCTGGCCCTGCTGGCGCTAAACTGGTTGCCGGAGCGTTTCGTGGCCCGCGGCGCCGCTTGGCTGCTCGGTGAGCTGCTGCTCTTCTTCATTCCGCCCGTGGTGGCCTCGATGCATTATGCGCCGCTGCTTGAGCAGTATGGTGTCAGCCTGCTCTGCACCTTAGTGCTGGGGAGTGCCAGCGTCTTGCTGATCACCGGCTTCGTGATAGACAGGGTCTTCAAGTATGAGCGCCGCCTCAGACAGGCCGGCGCGGCCAAAGCGGTGGGCGTCTGATATGTTGGCTTCCATGCACCTGTCTCTGCTTGGCCTTGGCTGTTTGCTGGCGACCCTGGTCAGCTATGGCCTGAGTAAGAGTCTCTATCGCCGCTTCGGTCACTGGTGGCTGTCGCCCATGGTGCTGACGCCGGGCTTCTTGCTGGCCTTGGTGGTGGGCTTTGCCATTCCGCTCCCCACCTATTTCGAGTACAACCACTACCTCAGTTTGCTGCTGGCACCGGCGACCATCGCCTTCGCCCTGCCTATCTACCGCGAGCGCCATCTTATCCGCCGTTATCCGCTGACCCTGAGTTTGGGCGTGCTCACCGGCCTGTTGGCGGGTTTGGTCTCCTCCTGGCTGCTGACTAGGGTTATCTATCTGCCGCCCGAGCTGTCCCACAGCTTGCTGGTGCGTTCGGTCTCGACCCCCTTTGCCCTGGAGGCGACCCGCGAGTTTGGCGGCGTGCCGGATCTCACCGCCGTGCTGGTGTTGATGACAGGTGTGCTGGGCATGTTGCTGTGTGGTCCTGTGTTCAGGCTGGCGAAGATCTCTAGCCCTCTGGCTAAGGGCGCCGCCTTAGGCGCCAGTGCCCACGGGGTGGGGGCGGCCAAGGCCGCCGAATATGGCCGGGAGGAGGGCGTGGTGGCCAGCCTCACCATGATCTTTACCGGTATCGCCATGGTGATCGGTGCGCCGCTGTTCGCCTACCTGCTGGTGTAGCCGGGCGCTACCGGCTAGAGCGGTTGTCTGTTTTGATGCCTCATTGTTTTAGCAGTGAGGCGCACAGCTTAACGAAGTCTGACGAGGTCAGGATACCGATCACCTTGTGATTGTCGTCGACCACAGGCAGGCAGCCCAGCTTATTGTCGATGAAGTAGTCCACCACGACCGCAAGAGGCTCGTCCAGCGTGACCCTCTGAAATTCCCTATCCATGATCTCGGCCACCGAGGTGCGCCGCTCCTGACGATCCAGCCCTTCGTTGCCGTAATGGGTCAACATGCCCATGACGGTGCTGATCATCTTCTTGTGGGTCAATATGCCAACTAGGGTGCCGTCGGCTTCGCTGATGACGGGCAGGTGGCGCACGCCGCGGCTACTCATCAAGAGGTGGGCATCCTTGGTGGTGGCCTGATCGCTGATGCACACAGTGTCTGTGGTCATGATATCGCTGACTCTCATGGTCGACTCCTTCAACTATGGGGATGCCTTCATCATAACAGCTATTTACGCCGTGGTTGAAAAATGCACACAGGCAAGTGGTGGGTACGACCTCTGCTTGGCGAAAAATGCTGTGACATGGCGATAAGCAAGCCTCTGTCGAGATGTTCTGCTGCCGCCGCTGTGGCCCTTAGTCGAAACTAGCGGTTGCCGTGATCATAATAATTTTGCAATATTGTTAATTGATAATTAGAGTCATTAGACCTCTTACCAGGAATAACAATAACAAGGTCAGTTATCTTTCGCAGTACGCGTTTTCAGCTTCACATGGTGTGAACCGAGGGCACAAGGGATAACCGGCTCAAATAAAGGAATAACAATGAAAACCAATTATTCTCGCAGGGATTTTCTGGCCATGTCGGCCAAGGGTGTGGGTGCCGCCGTTGTCTCCTATGGCCTGATGGGCTGTTCAAGCAGTGATGACGATAAGCAAGAAACCGCCCCCAAGGTTCAATTTCTACACGGTATCGCCAGTGGTGACCCTACCCACAGCGCAGTGATCCTCTGGACCCGAGTAACCCCCGACACAGACGGTGACGTCAAGGTCGGCTGGGAGATCGCTTCCGACGCCAATTTTACCCAGATGATCTCAAACGGCGAGACCACCACTAACGCCGATCGCGATTACACAGTGAAGGTCGATGCTATCGGCCTGGATTCGGGTACGGCCTACTATTATCGCTTCATGTCCGGTGAGCAGGTCTCAAGTGTCGGCATGACCAAGACGCTACCTGAAGGCGCCGTCGAGCAGGTCAAGCTGGCGGTGATGTCTTGTGCTAACTTCCCTGCCGGTTTCTTCAACGTCTATGAGCTGGCGGGTCAGCAGGAAGGGCTGGACGCCGTGGTGCACCTTGGTGACTACATCTATGAGTATGGTCGCGGCGGTTATGCCAGCGAACATGCTGCCGAGCTTGGCCGTGAAGTACTGCCTGCCGGTGAACTCTTTACCCTGTCAGACTATCGCACCCGTTACGGTCAATATCGCAGCGACGAGTCTCTACAGACACTGCATGCCAAGGTGCCTTTCATTACCGTATGGGATGACCATGAGGTGGCGAACGACACCTGGTCTGGCGGCGCCGAAAACCACAACGAGGGTGAGGGTGACTTCGAGGCCCGCAAGATGGGCGCCCTGCAAGCCTATTTCGAATGGCTGCCTATCCGTCCATGGCGCGAGGGCAACCACGAGGAGATCTATCGCTCATTCAGCTTCGGCGATCTGGTCGACCTGCACATGCTAGACACTCGTGTACTGGCTCGTGATAAGCAGCTGGACTACGCCGACTATGTCGATGCCACCACAGGTGCCATGGACAGTGCCCGCTTCATGGCGGATGTCACCAGCACAGAGCGTACTCTGCTGGGGGCCGAGCAGCTACAGTGGTTGCAGGCCAGTCTGCTGAGCGCCACGGGTAAGTGGCAGGTGCTGGGACAACAGATTTTGATGGGTACCATGATGCTGCCTGCGGCGATCGCCATGCAGAAGCTCTCCGTTTATGAATATGCCGAGCTAGGCGCGTTGGCGCAGCTGGCGGCCCGTGCGGCGGCCAATGATCCGACCCTGACTCCACAGGAATACAGCTTCCTCATAGGCAACCAGTACAAGTTGACGCCTGAGGTGATGGCGCTGTTGCAACTGCCTTCTATCCCCTACAACCTGGATGCCTGGGATGGCTACGCCTACGAGCGTGAGGTGATCCTGGCTACGGCCAAGCAGAAGGGCGCTAACCTGGTGGTGATCGCCGGTGATACCCATAACGCCTGGGCAAACGAGCTTAAGGACAGCCATGGGGACCTAGTGGGCGTAGAGTATGCGACTAGCTCGGTATCTTCTCCTGGACTCGAGTATTACCTTGGCATTCCTGCCGACCAGCAGAGCGTGACCGAGGCCGGCGTCGTCGACCTGGTCGATGGCCTCAAGTACACCAACTTGAGAGATCGCGGCTTCATGGTGCTGACCTTCACCTCAGAGGCGGTGCGCAGCGACTGGCACTTTGTCGATACCATTCTCGACAGCGAGTTCAGCGAGGCGACTGACAAGCACTACGCGGCGATGACCATGGCGGGTGAGCCTAAGATCACCGCGGCATAAGCCTGTTTTAAGCCGATAAAGCCGCCCTAGAGGCGGCTTTTTTACCTTTAAAAATGCATCCCCCGTCCAAGTTTCGTTATTTAGTTCTGCATGGGGGAAATTTTTAGTATAAAATTCAGCTCCAAATCCCGCAGCGTCGATTGTCGTCGTGTTGAAGTTCAATACGCGCCCCTTGTGCTACGCTGGATTTGGGGCGAAGCCTAATCGATGGATTACCTTCCTCCCTCTCAAAGACCAATTAGAACAAGATGGGGACGGCCTGATGTCTGAGAAACACTTTATTACCGCACAGGAATTGCTGGAAGATTCTTTTCGCCTAGCGGCGCAAGTTTATGAGAGCGGTTTTAGACCACAGTTTATTGTCGGCATATGGCGTGGCGGTGCCCCGATAGGGATTGCGGTCCAGGAATATTTCGATTTCAAGAAGGTCGAGACGGACCATATCGCCGTGCGTACCTCCTCTTACTATGGCATTGGCACAGATAAGCAGAGCAAGCAGATCAAGGTGCATGGCCTGCACTATATCGTCGAGAACGCCAACGCCGATGACGGCCTGCTGATTGTCGACGATGTGTTCGACTCTGGCCGCAGCATCCACGCCCTGAAAGAGAAGCTGGCCGAGCTGATGCGCCTCAACATGCCAACCGACGTGCGTATTGCCTGCCCTTACTACAAGCCGAAGAATACCGCGGTATCTTTGAAGCCGGACTACTTCATCCACGAGTCTGAAGACTGGTTGGTGTTCCCACACGAAGTTTCTGGCCTGTCGCCAGAGGAGATCGCCAACGGTAAGGGCGATCTGAAGAACATCAAAGAGCTTTTCGTATAACGCGTTGAGCCATGATTAGCAGCATAAAAAATGCCACCCTAGGGTGGCATTTTTATTGGTGCTAATTCTTGCCATAATCTGTTTATAGCTTGTCTATCTCGTCACCCAGCTGATAGGCCTTGTCCGTGACTATCTTCTCTAGGATGGCGATGCGGGATTTGAGTTTATCTATCTCGGCCTTAAGCGCATCAATTTCGCTGTTGTCTACGCTGGCCTGTCGTCGGTTGTGCTCCTTAAAGGCGGCGAAGGCGAAGGCGCCTATGATGGCGATGGCGGCGAGTTGAAAAATGCCCATGGGCTTGCTCCTGTTTATGCTAGGGCCTGTAGACCTAGACGTCCCAATGTCTGTTATCTCACTATAACTCAAAAATGTTTTGCTACCAGGCCCTTATCCTGTTTTATCTATGCTGCTTACGAGGGGCTGACTAGATCTACCAATGTTAGGGATTTGGCTGCATCGCCTCTTGCACCCGGATACATTCTTGCTCGGCGGCTATGGTCCGATTGATGCCTCTCAGGGTCGTTGGGCTATAGCCCTCTGGTTTATCGAGCAGTGCCTGCAGCCTGAGTAGGCTAGCGTAACTGCAGCTTCTGGGCAGCAGGTTAGCCGTGTAGCTCTGCATGAATGCCTGGCTGTTGCGTTTGTCCACCTCGGCAAGTTCTGCCAGACGCTGCTCGGCGCTGGCCTGGCTCAGGGCCTTCTGCTCGCTGGGGTAGAGGTGGCGCATCACCTGAGTTAATTTTTCCAGCAGCTGAGGATCGCTCTCCTTGCTGTGGGCCTGGATACGCTCGAACCACTGGCGTTTCTCCTTGGCGCGGGGACGGGCCACCAGGGCGCCGAGCGCCGCCGTTTGCCCCTCGGGCGAACTATCCTTCTGCTTTTCCTTGAGCAGCAGGCGTTCACTGCCCAGGTAGTCATAGCGATTGAGGTGGGTGATTATCTGCCAGCGGCGCTCGGGCGTGAGCGTGATGCCGGGTAGCGATTCTCTCTCCTCGAGCAGCGCCGCCAGATGACGCTTTGCCTGATGACTGACGGCAAAGTGCAGGTAGTTGTCGAACCACAGAGATTGCAGCGCGGGATCAGCCTTGTTGCTGATGGTCAGGCGCAGGCTCATCTGAGCGATGGCGTTGAGGGCCTGACGGCTATAGCGCTGCTGATTGGGACTCATCTGCTCCAGCAGGGCTTTGGCCTGTTTAAGCTGGTCTTGAGCACCGACCAGCACCTGGGGATCGGTTTCAGCTGGTAGGTTCACCAGGGCGCTGCCGATAAAGCGGGGCAGGGGCAGTTCGCCGGCCAGTACAGACTCCCACAGGGATTGCCACAGCATGCGCCTGAGATCGGCTTCTTCCAGGCTGCCAAGGTGCAAGAGGGCCGTCTCGAGAGAGGCTTTGTCCAGCTTGACCCTGACGTAGGCCTTGTTCTGATAGTTGCTAAACACCAAGTCGGGACAGCGCACTCCCTTGAGGCGCTTGACCTCGGTGCTCGCGCCCTGGTAATCGACTTCGCTCACCAGATTCTTGTGCAGGCCATGTCGCCCCAGGGTAAACAGACCTAGCTTGATCCTCTGTGTGCTACCCAGATCGCCATTATGCTGTTTGAGGTCAAAGCGCGATATGCGATCGCCTGCGCAGCTGAATGCCACCTCAAGGCGGGTGACGCCGGCGCGCTTAAAGGCCGCCTGGCTCCACTGGCTCAGGGGCTGTTTGGTAACCTGCTCTAGGCTCGAAATAAAGTCGTTAAGGTCGGCATTTTGCAGGGAAAAGCGCTCGAGATAGGTGCCTATGCCCTGGTAGAAGTTGGTATCGCCCAGCATAAATTTCAGCTGATTTAGCTGGGCGATCGCCTTGTTTTGACTCGGCAAGGGATCTTGCGAAAATAGCTCCAGGCTGTTGGCGATCTGCTGCTCTACCTGCTCGGGGCTGCGGATAAAACTCTGTTGCTCTTCGGCCTGAGTCTGGCCAAACAGCCGGGCCTCGGCGTCGTCGGCAACCAAATAGGCCAGGCTCTGATTGAGCCAGAGCTGATCCCACCACTTGAGAGTGACCAGATTGCCCAGCCACTGCTCGGCCAATGCCCGCAGGATCTCACGGCGAGGTGTGCCCTGGGGCAGGCTTCGCTCATCGAAGCTGGTCTGTGCCTGACTGGCGCGAAACTCACTCGGCAAGTGAGGCACGATTGCCTGGGTGTAGTGACCGAAGGGGTACTTGCTGCCCAGGCGCTGCTGATAATAGTTAAGGGCCTGCTGGGTCTGTGATAGCCAGGTCTCGGCATCGATTGACTCTGCCTGGGACTGACGGGCGACCAGCTGCAGCGCTATGCCTTCGGCCTCACTCTGCCAGGTGTGATAAGGCCCCGCGAGCAGGGAGAAGTTATGGGGGCTGACCGGCTCGCTCTGCATAAACTGCCAAAGACTGCTTTGGCTTATTGGCTGATGGCTCTCGCCCACAGTCTGACGGCTCTCGTCTAATGCCTGACGGCTCTCATCTACTGGCTGACGGCTCTGCACCTTGGCCGCGCTGGCAACCTGCCAGTCGCTGGGTGCCAACACGCTCAGCCGATAGCTGGCCCTGAGATCTGGCTGATCAAACTGCGGCGCCAGGGTCTGGGCGCTGGAGGGCAGGAAATGGCTGTAGAGATAGCGAAGACCATCCTTAGGGTCGATAAACTCGATAAGCCCTTGGTCTTCATGGCTGTAGGGACTGCTAAAGTCCACCTTTATCAGGTTGGCGCCGCCCTGTAGCAGGCTGGCCGGGATCACCAGCCTGTGGCCATCATAGTTGGGGTAAAGTTTCTGGCCGTTGATGACAAGTTGACTGATGAGCGCCTGCTCCAGATCTAGGCTCAAGGCCTGCTGGGTGTCGGCTAACTGAAACTGGATCTGCGCCTCGCCCTTGAAGCGCCTCGCCTGGGTAAGGTCGAGGTGCAGCTGGTAGCTAACCTGACTGACTCTGCTGGCACGCTGCTTGGCGATACTGGCGCTGATGCCCAGGGACTTTTCGCTGCGCTGTTTGCTGCCAGGGGAGGTGCTTTGACATGCGCCGATAAGGAGGCAGAGTAGGAGGCTAGCGCACAGGGAAAACAGTCTCAAAATGGGTCCTTCTTATTCTATATGCTCGAGGGCTTGTCGGTTTGGCTGGCAGTCAAGGGGCGGGTAAATAGCCGCATCACGAATGAGTGCCAAAGGCCGCCACATTCTACCCGACTCTACCGCTCGGCAGTAGAATTTATCGACAAAAATTCTGTATCTTCACCTGCTTTTGGCGATTGCTCGCCGATGACAAGAGATAAAAAAACCAGCGCTGGGCTGGTTTTTTAAAGGAGATACAGGCTTACATGCCGAGGAAAGACTTCGACTTGGTCTTGCGGATCTCTTTCTCGTCAGACCATTCGATCAGGCCGGTTTCCAGATCCATCAGGCGCATGGTCATCTTGTAGTAGACATCCTTGGTGCTGCCATCTTGCTTAACTATGCTCGACAGGTTGCCGTACAGCATATATTGGGCACCGATTTGACGGCCGAAGTTGATGGCGGTCGATGGGTCGACCATGCCGGCATTGTTCTGATAATCCAGTTGCTTGCGTACCGTGTCGACCTTGGTCATGTCGATGAAGCGAAACTTACCCGAGCGCAGCAGCTTGTTGCTGATAGAGTCGGTAACCGATTCGGTGTCGATATGCTCTGAGGTCTTGTTCTTAATCTTGTCGACGAAGATCACGGGACGATCTTTGGCTGTCATGGCGACCACTGGCGGGAAGCTCAGCATGCTGTCGACCATCTTGGCGGTGATCGCCTGAAGATCCGTAGAACCGAAGTTTTCATTAACGGTTTCGACTTCAGTTGCATCACCGTACTGCACCTTAGATTGACAGCCCGCCAGGCCAATCGCCACGGCAATGATAAAAATGAGGTTGAATTTTTTCATAAAAATACCGATTCCTTAGTCTTGATTAGATGATTATTGAATAAAAACGGGTGAAATTACCAGTCTCAATTATCCAAATTAATGTGGTTTTATCGCTTTGTACGTCAATCGCTTGCGTCTGGGACTGCCCCAGGCGGATTTGATACTGGCCCGCATCCAGATAGCGGCGCCCTAGCTGTGCCTGTCTGGGCAAGGTCAACCAGCTACGCCTGTCGGCCTGCTCTGTGACCACGTTAAAGATCTGCATGGCGATGGCACCGGCATCGAACTCATCATTGCGCCGCTTCGATTCGCTGCGCACGCTGCGGGCCATCTCTGCCTTGGCGTAGATCCTCGCGGCCTGGCGAAACAGGGCGCTGGGGAGCTCCTCCTTGAGGGCGGTGATCGCCAGGGCATCGATATTGGCGAGCGGCGCCGTTTGCAGCACTGTGCCCAGGCCGACGAGCTCGCCTTGAGGCACGCTTACCCTGCCCGGGGCATAGGTGGCCAGGGAGGCGGTTTGCCAGTTGCCGTGGATACGAAATGGCACGGTAAAGCTCTGCTTCTCGGGGACAAATCCCCGCTCGAGCAGGACCACCACCTGGCCCTGTCCCGCCTTTGCCAGCTTGGCATCGCCCCAACGACGCTTAAATTCTTCATATTGTGGCATGGCCAGTTTCTTGGCCAGACGCACCAGATCTTGTTGCAGATAGGGGTTATCAGGAGTTATCTGCGCCGCCTTGCGATAATCGATGAAGGCGTCGTTCTCTTCCCCCAGCAGCTCATGCAGCAGGCCTGTGGTGTAGTAACTATAGGCGTTGAGGAAGGAACTTGTGGTGGTGCCTGCCGCCTGCCCGAGTCGATTGACCTCGGCGTCTATGGTGCCGTTGGCCATCGCCTGTACCGAGGCCTGGGATTTTTGGTATCTGGCCTGCTCGCTCTGTTGTAGCTCGTTGCTGCGCCTGACCTCCACCAGTGCCCCCTGACTGTCTCGGCTAAAGAGATAGTTTAAGGCCTGATATTGGTGCAGCATGATGCGCTCATAACCTGGGCCGCGATAGGGGATAACATTGTCGTTGATAAACAGGCTGCTGGCGGTGGCGCCGAGGTCGGATGCGCTGATCACCGCCTGCTCATCAAACTTCTGGTAGGCATCGACCGCCTGCTGGTAATAGGCTTTGCTGGCCTCGAAGTTGCCAGTGATCTGGGCGATACGCCCCGCTTCCTGGGCGTACAGCAGCCCATCTTGTCCCGTGATGGCATCGTCGAACTGTCGATAGAGGGCGGCATCGCCTTGCCTGCCGAGGTCGGCCTTCACCGGTGCCAACTGAGAGGGGTAGCTGATGAACACGCTGTTAAAGGCGCAGCCCGATAGGGTGAGCGACAAGAGCGCGCCGGCAAATGCCGCGCGGTATCGCCTTGAGACTCGGTTATGGGGGCTGCTTTGGTGTGACATAGCGGGTCAGATCCTTTGTAAAGCAAGTTCCGTCAAATGGCTCCGCGCCCAGCGCGGCATCGATTTAATAGTGAGGTGGTGGCGTCTCTTCCGCCTGACTGGCGATGTTGCTGGGTTCGACCTGGGAGAGCTTGCTGGTGAGCAGGCGTAACTTCTCCTGTTGGTCCGCCAGTAGGTCATTGAGCCTGATCACCTGCTGGTTCAGTGACTCTATGGTGTCATCCTGAAACGCCAGTTTCATCTCAAGATCTTCGATTCGTTGTTCTAGTTGCACCAATTTAAATCCTCTATCAATCGGGCTTGGGCCAGGTCTCCAGCAAGCCATTGCTGCTAAAGCTGATGATCTGCCCATTAATGGTTTCAGCCACAGAGTATACAACGGCGCCCTTGATTTGGGCACGCTCGGTGCGGGTAACTTGCCAGTTGGCGCGCATTTTTCCATCGGCTACCCGCCAAACGCTCACTTCTCTGGCGGGAGTGCCCGTTAGCAGTGTCTGATTATCTTTGGTAAAGCGCGCGGTGGAAAAGTTCATTGTGCGGCGTTTTATTTTAAGCGACGACACAGGTTTACCTGTCTGGGTCTGCCAGATGTCGGCCTTGTTGGTGCTGTCGGCGGCAAACGCCAGGCTGGCATCCTGACTTAGGCTCACCTCTAATACCCGGCTGGGGAGTTGCCACTGGTGCAAAGGCTGGCCGGTGTTGGCCTGCCAGAGGAAGACTTTACTGTCGTTGCCGCCGGACAGCGCCCAGCGGCCGTCGGCGGACAAGGCCACGCTGTTGACCTTCTCGCTGTGGCCGAGGAACTTGATCAGGGTATCTGTCTGGCGATTGAGCGACATGACGCTGCCGTCGGTGAGGCCGATGAGCAGGGTACCGTTATCGGCCAGCGCCAGACACTGACCGTTGGCGGGCAGTGACCACCATCCCAAGGGCTGGCCATCATCCGTGTTCCACAGGGCCACCGAGTCGCGGCTGATGGAGGCGGCATATTTCAGGTTATCAGACAGGGCCGTGGCTATGGCTGTGCCGCCCGCTTTACCGTGGATCCACTGATATTTAAGCGTTTTCTTGGTGAGATCCCATAGCTGTAGGTTGTTGCTGGTGGTGCTGACCAACAGATATCGGGCCTGGGGGGAGAGGCTAGCGTCATAGCTGGGTTCGGCGACCAGGCTGCTGACCTCGGGCTTAGGCTGGCAAGCGCTCAGCAGGAGCGTACAAGCAATCAGTGTACAAAAATGTAGCAATCTGGTTCTGCTCATGAACTTGTTCCTGGTTGCGTTGTCTCTAGCTCAAAGGTTTTCGCCTGGCGTAAGGGCGCCAGCCGACATTGATGAAACTTAATCAATGTAATTGGTATATGTTAATTAACTAGTATAAAGTGGTTCGTCTTAGAAGAGTAAGGTTATTGTAACCACAAGAAAATGCTGAGGAAGCTTTAATGAAGTCCATTTATAAAATGTCACTGGTCGCGTTGGCGGTGGTTGGTCTAACTGCTTGTAACCAAGAACAAAAAGTAACAAAACCGGCAGAAGTTAAACTCGAGACCCAGGCGCAGAAGCAAGCCTATAGCGTAGGTGCGTCTATCGGTAAATATATGTCTGGTCATATCAAAGAGCAGGAAGAGCTAGGTCTACCAGTGGATCGTAGCCTGATCATTCAAGGCTTTAGCAATGGTCTGAACGATGAGCTTAAGCTGACTGAAGAAGAGATGCAGACAGTACTGCAAGGTCTAGACGAGCAGCTAAACGAAAAGCGTCAGGCACAAGCCACTGCACTGGCCGAGAAAGCCAAGGCTGAGAGCGCGGCTTTCTTAGAAGCCAACAAGGCGAAAGAAGGCGTAACGACCACAGATTCAGGTCTGCAGTATGAAGTGATCACCGAAGGTACTGGCGACAAGCCAAGCGCCGAAGATACGGTTGAAGTGCACTATGTGGGCACACTGATCGACGGCACCGAGTTCGATAGCTCTATCGCCCGTGGTCAGAGCGCTAAGTTCCCGCTAAACCGCGTTATCCCAGGTTGGACCGAGGGTGTTCAGCTGATGTCTGTGGGTTCTAAGTACCGTTTCGTGATCCCAGCCGAGCTGGCCTATGGTAGCCGCGACACAGGTAGCATCCCAGCTAACTCTACGCTGATCTTCGAAGTTGAGCTGCTTTCTATTGAGAAAGCTGCACCAGCAGAAGAAGCCGCAGCGGCTAAGTAAGCCTAATTACTAAAGGCTTAAAAAGGGCGCTTAGGCGCCCTTTTTTGTGGCCGAAAGAAAAGACTGTGAGAACCGCATATGTGAACAGCTAGGGGGAATTTTCGCCGCTTAGTCCCAGCTGGATCGGATAACTCTGGCATTGTCTCGGCCTTAGGTTAGAATTTGCAAGGTAACCTTGGGGAAGACAGCTTATGGAATATGAATTTCGCCGCAACACATTGACCGGGACCCTGGTGGCTCAGTTCACCATGGATCATGAGATTATGGGGCTTTGGTTCGTCGATGAGCTGGGCGAAGATAAGGCCCTCATAGCGCAGATCGCCTCGACCATAGCGGCGCTGCAGCAGGGTAGGCTGACTGAGCAACGTTTTGTCGGCCAGGGGATCTCTCTCGAGCTGGATGAAGAGCAGGCCAGAGTATTTGCCAACGCCCTTGAGATGGATGACGACACCTTGCTGGATGAGTCCATGTCCCTGTATGACGGTGAGTCCCAGGCCTTCTGTGGCCTTGAGGATTTTGAGGCGGCGCTCAAGAGCTGGCAGGCCTTCATCGAAGAGAGCCGATAAGCAGAGAAAGTACGGGAAATCTTGCAAAGAAAAAGGCAGCTCAGGCTGCCTTTTTACGTTTTAGCTGTTTTGACCGGCGTAGCACCTAGGCTCATTGGTTAAGGTAGCGTACCGCCATCTCGGTGCGTGACTTGGCGTTGGCCTTGCGCAGCAGATTCTTCACATGCACCTTGACCGTGCCTTCGCTGATATGCAGCTGCTCTGAGATCACCCGGTTGCTCTTACCTTCGGCCAGTTGCTCGAGGATCTGTAGCTCTCTCGGGGTTAGGTTGTCTATCCAGGCCTGCTCGTCGGCGCCATCTTTCAGCTCATAGATGAAGTCTTCCACCGACTCAGAGATCACTCTGTGACCCTGCATGGCATTCTTCAGCTTCTCCAGCAGCAGATCCGGCTCTGTGTCTTTCAGCAGGTAACCGTCGGCGCCGGCCCTGACCAGGCGGATAACATCTTGCTTGGCATCGGATACCGTGAGGATCACGATGCGGCTGGTGACCCCTTCCTGACGTAAGGCATTGAGGGTATCTAGCCCTGTCATCCCCTTCATGTTGAGGTCCAGTAGCACGATATCCGGTTCGTTTTCGGCAATTGCCGACAGGGCATCTAGGCCGCTGCCTGCTTCACCAAATAGGGTGAAGTCTGAGTCAGAGGTGATAAGTTGACAGATCCCGCGACGTAGCAGGGGATGATCGTCTACGACCAAAACTGAATATGGTTTGCCCATTTTATTGCCTCCACTGAGGTCTGTTTTATTTAAAAATTAGTATCTTATATCACCAGCATCCCTACTGGCGCGGCTCTTGTTCGGGCGGGAAAAGCAAGGTGACCGTGGTTCCGCCCTGTTCATTGCTGCTGAAGTCTACCACACCCGAGAGGCGACTTGCGCGTTCATGCATGATTCCTATGCCAAAATGTTGATCCCTCTCCTTGAGCTTCTCCAGGCCAACGCCGTCGTCGCTGATGCTGATTTTGACGTTATTGCCGCTGCGGGTGCAACAGATATGAATATGATCCGCCTGGGCATGCTTGATGGCGTTGAGGGTCGCCTCACGGGTAAGCTGCAGTACATGAATGTGTTGGTGAGCGCCGAGCAGCTGAATAGGCAGCTTATCTTCCAGGGTGATCTTGGCCGTGGTTTGTCCCCTGAGCTGGTCGAGCATCATCTCAATCGCATGATTGAGGTTGGGATCTTTAATGGTCAGGCGGAAGGTCGATAGCAGCTCACGCAGCTGCACATAGGCGGTGTTGACCCCCTCGTTGATCTCCTTGAGCTGCTCCTCTACCTGAGGGCTGCGACACTGGCTGTCCAGCCCCTTGGAGAGCAGATTAACCTGGATCTTGAGAAATGAGAGTAGCTGACCCAGAGAGTCGTGCAGCTCGCGGGCGATCACGCCGCGCTCCTCCATCAGTGCCAACTGCTGGCGCTGCTCGCCGGCGTTATAGATGACGATGGAGCGGGCCAGCATGATGGCGAAGTTCTCAAACAGGGGATGATTGATCTCACCCAGGGCAGTGACCTCAAGATAGCCCAGCTCGTTGTCGGCAAATTTTAGCGGGAAACGGGTCTGGCTGCGCGAGGCGATGGGCCAGCCGCCGTCGGCATCTATGTAGAGCTTCTCCTTGTCATCCTGGGCGATCACCAGGCGCAGGAAGCTGTTGGGTTCATGGGCCCTGAGCTGATTCAGTGCCTGTTTCAGGGTGCTGATCTCCAGCTTGCCCGAATGCAGCATCACCAGGTTGTCGTAAAGCAGCTTGAGCTCGTTGTTGGCGCGGGTGAGGGCGAAGGTCTTCTCTTTGACCTGATTTTCCAGGTTGTTATAGAGGGTCGACAGCTCTCTGGCACTGGTGGCCAGCGCGTTGCTGAGCGAGCTAAGCTCGACATATTCGCTGTCTGGCATGGTGACATCAAACTCTCCCTTAGAGATGGTGTTGGCGGACTCCATCAACTGATTGAGGGGAGTGACCACCTTACGCTTGGTAAAGCGTACGGCGAAGAAGGCGATCAGCAACATGAGACCCAGGCCGGTGATCTGGCTGGCGGCCAGTAGCTTGAGCTTGAAGGCGGCGAACTCCTCGGTTTCCAGCACGAAGAGATCTATGGTGTCGACGAAATCTTTGAGGGCGGAGACATAGAGGCGCGAGTTCTCCTCTTCGATATATTGCTTCATCACCTGCCACTTCTGGATAACCAACAGGTACTGGGAGGCGAGATCGTCCGGGGTCATCCAGTCTAGAGAGCGTTTCAGCGCATCCGAGTGGAGGGTGGCCTCAAACTCTCTAATTTTGTCGTCGGCTCCCTCGCTGCCGGAGTTGGCGTAGAACATCAGACGGTAACTCTGCATACGCAGCGAGCCGGAGGCGTTGATGGCTCTGGCGTCTCCCAGGCTATAAGCCAAATTAGCTATGGCGAAGGTGGCGAGTCCACTGGAAAGTAAAATTAAGGCCAGCATTAACCTTAATATGGTGGAGGTGAGGCTGCCTTTCTTCATGTATTAGAACTCATTAAATTATAGGGAAAAATCGGAAATTTGGACTATGATACTTGTTTAGCAATTGCTGATAAAATTAACAAGGTGATAAAAATGTGACCAACAACACATTCACATTATGATCTGCCTCAAGTTTTAACCCGGATACCCCATAAGGGGTATATTTTTAACGGGGTTAAGGGACTAACTTTGGCCTTGGAGATGTTGTGGTTTTTAAGACTACTATAAAAAGTAACACGGAGATGAGATGGTGAGAACATTAACTACAAAAACCTTTGCACTGAGTGCTTTGGTCGCCGCTGGCCTGATGGCTACCGGCGTGATGGCAAGTGACAAGACTGAGCCACGTAACGAAGTCTACAAAGATAAGTTTTCTAAGCAGTACAACAGCTGGCATGACACAGCCGAAAGCAAAGAAGTTGTCGATATGCTTGAAGAAGTGCCTAGCCTAGTTGTGTTGTGGGCAGGTTACGGCTTCGCAAAAGATTACAATGCACCTCGTGGTCATATGTATGCGGTAACCGACGTACGTAACACACTGCGTACCGGTGCACCTAAGTCTGCCGAAGATGGCCCAATGCCAATGGCATGTTGGTCATGTAAGAGCCCAGACGTGCCTCGCGTGATCGAAGAGCAGGGCGAAGATGGCTACTTCACTGGTAAGTGGTACAAAGGTGGCGCAGAAATCGTGAACACTATCGGTTGTTCTGACTGTCACGAGAAAGGCTCTTCTAAACTGCGTATGTCTCGTCCATTCGCCGAGCGCGCCATGGCAACACTAGGCACGCCATTTGACAAGGCTTCTAAGAAAGACAAGCAGTCTATGGTGTGTGGTCAGTGTCACGTAGAGTACTACTTCGAGAAGACCAAAGATCGCAAAGGCTTTGTTAAGTTCCCTTGGGACATGGGCACAACTGTTGAGCAGATGGAAGTCTACTACGACAACATGGAGTTCAAAGACTGGACTCACGCCGTATCTAAGACTCCTATGCTGAAAGCACAGCACCCAGGCTATGAAACTTGGCAGCTAGGCGTACACGGTAAGAACAATGTGACCTGTACCGACTGTCATATGCCTAAGGTGAAGAATGCTGAAGGTCGTAAGTTTACCGACCATAAAGTAGGTAACCCATTCGATCGCTTCGAAGAGACTTGTGCGACTTGTCATACTCAAAGCAAAGAGTTCATGGTTAACCTGACGAAAGAGCGCAAAGTTAAGGTTGCTGACCTTAAGGCACGTGCTGAGTCTCAGCTAGTTAAGGCGCACTTCGAAGCTAAAGCGGCTTGGGATGCGGGTGCAACTGAAGCTGAAATGAAGCCAATCTTAATGGATATTCGTCACGCACAATGGCGCTGGGACTATGCAACTGCCTCTCACGGTGTTGCGGCTCACGCAGCTGACGAAGCGCTACGCATCCTAGGTACTGCGGTAGATAAGGCTGGTGATGCACGCATCAAACTAGCTCAACTGCTAGCAACCAAAGGTGTTAAGCAACCTATCGCCTTCCCAGATGTTTCTACCAAGGCCAAGGCGCAAGCTGCACTGGGTATGGACATGAACAAGTTGAATGCCGACAAGGCAGAGTTCAAGAAGACTGTACTGCCTAAGTGGGATGCCGAAGCTAAGAAGCGCGAAGCAACTTACTAATTTCTCCCCCCCCTGCATAGTAAAAGCCCCGGTTATCCGGGGCTTTTTTATATCTTCACGACTTTATACTTTCACGATCTTATATTTTCACCGCTTTATTTCGTCACTATTTTATCATCTTCAGCAGGGCTCTGAATCTGTCGCCACTGGCCTCTGCCTGTAGCTCGAACAGCAAAGACTCGCTATTGGTCAGCAAGGCGCCGTGCTGGGTCATCATCTCACAGCCTAACTGCTTATTGGCCTCGGTTCGCGAGGAGACGGCGTCGGTCACCAAGTGCACCTCATATTCGTTGTCCAGCAGATCCCGGCAGGTCTGATAGACGCAGATGTGGGTCTCTATGCCCGCGAGCAACACCTTGTGCCTGCCATATTGCTGCAGTGCCTGTCTGAAGGGCTCGGCGTGCCAGCCGCTAAAGTGAGCCTTAGGGATAGGCTGATAATGAGGCGTCAGCAGCTCGGCCAATGCCGGGCTGGTGGCGCCCAGTTTATCGGGCAGCTGCTCCAGCCAGACGACAGGGATATCAAACAGCTCGGCCGCCTTTATCAGTGTGGTGAGCCGGGTTTCCAGTTCCTCAGCCTGGTGCATCAGGGTGGCCAGCTTTCCCTGAACATCGACGATGATGAGTACACATTCCTGTGGTTGCAGCATAGGGCGCTCCTCTATGGGTGATGACTCCATCATACCCGGATAATTTCGCCACCCAATCCGTCATAAGTCGAATAGGCGACTGCGCTATTTTTGTGCGCTCTGTGCATAGTCGCACCTAATTGGTGCATTTATATGCAGCATCAAGGGCGCCGCTATTACTAAGTTTATGAATGTTAAGGTTTTGTAATATTGGCCTGATGATTGAATTGCCTTTGGCATCAGCAAGAATACTAAGATGAGTCGGAGGCGGTAATGAAATTAATCAGCGCAATAATCAAGCCATTCAAACTCGATGATGTGCGAGAAGCCATTGCAGGGTTGGGGATTGAGGGGATGACGGTGACCGAGGTGAAGGGGTTCGGACGTCAGAAAGGCCATACAGAGCTCTATCGTGGCGCCGAATACCAGGTGGATTTTCTGCCTAAGGTCAAACTGGATATCGCTACTAAGGCTGAAAACGTCGATCACCTTATCGAGTCCATCGTCGCGGCGGCGCATACGGGCAAGATAGGCGACGGCAAGATTTTCGTGACGGATCTCGATCAGGTGATCCGTATCCGTACCGGCGAACTCGATAACGAAGCACTTTAAGGGGGAATTCCAATGGAAGAGTTAGTAACACTAGGTGCGACAGTATCTGAGTTGAAGTTTGCTCTCGACACCTTTTATTTCTTGATCTCAGGCGCGCTGGTGATGTGGATGGCGGCCGGGTTTGCCATGTTGGAAGCGGGTCTGGTGCGCTCCAAGAACACCACAGAGATCTTAACCAAGAACGTCTGTCTCTACTCCATCGCCTGTATCATGTATTTGGTGGTGGGTTACAACATCATGTATGTGGATAATGCCGAGGGTGGCTGGTTGCCATCGTTTGCTAGCCTCATTGGTGCTCAGGCCAGCGATGCTGACCACGCGCTGGAATCGGATTTCTTCTTCCAGGTGGTGTTTGTGGCAACCGCTATGTCTATCGTCTCTGGCGCCGTAGCCGAGCGTATGAAGCTGTGGGCCTTCCTGATCTTCTCTGTGGTAATGACTGGGGTTATCTATCCTGTCGAAGGCTACTGGACCTGGGGCGGCGGTTTCCTCTCCGAGGCTGGGTTTGTCGACTTCGCCGGTAGTGGCATAGTACATATGGCGGGCGCGGCTGCGGCTATCTCGGGTGTCTTGTTACTCGGTGCTCGTAAGGGCAAGTATGGCCCTAACGGTCAGGTGAATCCTATCCCTGGTTCTAACCTGCCGATGGCAACCCTAGGTATGTTCATCTTGTGGATGGGGTGGTTCGGCTTTAACGGTGGCTCTCAGCTGCTGGTGTCTGACGCCGAGAACGCGTCGGCGGTGGCGAAGATCTTCGTTAACACTAACTCTGCAGCCGCCTTCGGCGCCGTCTCAGCCCTGGTGGTCTGTAAGATGGTATGGGGTAAGGCGGACTTGACCATGATCTTAAACGGCGCCTTGGCGGGCCTGGTGGCTATCACCGCAGATCCTTTGTCGCCATCACTGCCTCTGGCCGGAGTTATCGGCATGGTTGCCGGCGGTCTGGTGGTCTTCTCCATCGTGATGTTCGACAGAGTCAAGATTGACGATCCTGTCGGTGCTATTTCTGTGCACGGTGTTGCCGGCCTGTTCGGTGTGATGCTGGTGCCGCTGTCAAATGCCGATGCGACCGTGCTGGGTCAGCTCTATGGCGCCTCGGTCATCTTCGCTTGGGTATTTGGGGTTTCCTTCGCTGCCTGGTATATCCTCAAGATCACCATGGGGATCCGTGTCTCTGAAGAGGAAGAGTATAACGGTATGGATGCATCGGATTGCGGCATCGATGCTTACCCAGAGTTTGTCTCACTCAAGAGCGCCAGTTAACGGCTAGTCAAAACAGATTGCCAAAACTGATAGTAGAATTAACAGGGTCCGTACCTCATGGTGCGGACCCTGTCTTTTGTATTATGCTATCGAAAAGTATGGTGTGAGGAGCGCTAACATGAAGCAGTCTCTCTGGGTGTTGTTTTCGTTGCTGGTCTCAATTCAGTTGCAGGCGGGCCAGGTGGTGGTGCGTAAGGCGAGCGAACCCTTCGACGCCTTCGCCGTGCGCGACAAGGTGCAGCAGGACTTTGAGTGGCGGGAATCCCTGCGTTTGCAGCAGCAGATCCAGATACTACAGAGTCTGCCCTTGGGCTGCGTGCTGTTTAAGTCGCCCTATGCCTACTATCGTTGCGGCGCGAGTTTCTACCGCCCCTATCTGTATCAATCCGAGGGCGTAGACTCTCAGCAGCTCTATATTCAGGTCGATCCGCCAGTATCTCAGTGATTGTTAATATTTTGTAACGCTTTGCGTGGGGCAAAATGAAAAAGCCTACTTTATGATAGATCTTACGGTGCCCTCATCAGCGTAGGTTTAATATGAAAAGGCTAATTGAGTATAAGCGCGCTATCTTGTTGTTATTCTTCATAGTGAGCGGTTGTGCCAGCGGCCCGGGTAAGGAAACCCTCGCTAATATCGATCAGTACTTTGCCGACGATGAATTCGCGGCGGTTGCGGTTCAGGTCACGCCGGATAAGCTGTTTGCGCTGCCGACTCAGGTCACGATCGATCTGCGGCAAGATTATAAGCGCAGCCGAATGGCGCGCGACTATATTGCCGCTAACTTGTGGCTAGCCAACTACATCAACGCCGATAAAGGCGGTTTCAAATACCAAGATAATCTAACAAAGATCCCAGCGGATACCTTTAATGCGCGCGCCGGTAACTGTCTGTCGTTGGTGTTACTCAGTGCCTCGCTTGCCGATGCCTTGGGGGTCGATGTCGAGTTTCAAGAGGTCGAAGTGCCGCCAGTGTGGGACAAGGCCGGTGATTTCTATCTGGTGAATGGTCACATCAATCTGCGCCTCATTCCTAGGGAGACGAGTGATACCTTCCTTGCCGACAAAAATGCGTTGCAGATAGATTTTCTGCCCGAGCGTACCATGCGTGGCTATGCCAAACGGCGAATTGACAGAACCACTGTCATGGCGATGTTCTATAACAATGTCGCGGCCGAGTCTCTGGTTGAGGGACGTTACGATCAGGCCTATGCCTATCTGAAGCAGAGCCTGATGTTAAAGGCCGATTTTATTCCCGCCTTGAATACCCTGGCGATCCTCTATCGCTACAAGGGGTTGGATGATAGGGCGGAAAGTCTCTATAAGCTGGCGCTTTCCAGAGACAATGAGGATATGAATGCCCTGTTTAACTATGGGGTGTTACTCGCCAGTCAAAACAGGCTAGAGGAGTGGGCCAAGGTACATAAGACCCTTGAGCTGGTCAGGATCCGCAATCCCTATTACTACTATGACATGGCGCAGCAAGCCTACTCAGAGCATGAATATCAGACGGCGCTCACCTGGTATAAACGTGCGGTAGAGAAGGCCGATTATCGCCATGAGTTCTACTTTGGACTCTCCAGGGCCTATTGGGCCACGGGCGATGAGCGCAGGGCTAAGCTGAACATGCAAAAGGCACTGTCGCTGTCGGTGGATGAATATAATCAGCGACGTTATCAGGCCAAGCTGCAGGCGATGCAGTCCCATCAAGGGATCCATTAGTCTTTTTATTCAGAGAAAAAGTTATTCAGAGAAAAGGTTATTCAGAGAAAAGGTTATTTAGAGACCAGTTTATTCATAGATTAAGTCTTCTATAAACCAAGGCAAACAGGCACGTATGCCTTGGTTTAATGACCGTATAATTAGTTCACTCAATGAATCGTTAGCCGCATGAATAGCTAGCGGGTTACTTGAGAGCTTCAGGCATCTTTTCTGGTTCAAGTTTCGACTCAGGCTTAGACTCTGGCTCTGCTCCGAGTTTGGGTTCTGGCGCAGAGGGAATGCTTTTCCTCATCTCCTCAGCTTCTTCTCTATCCAATTGTGCTATACCCAGATCTATCTTTTGTGCTATGGACTGACTGTGGCAGGCTATCTTGCGCGGCGCCGCTGCAAATAGGGAGTGGCGAGAGGTTGGCTGCAGTGTGTCGACTCTAAACTTGAGTTGCTCACGGTAGTAGTCGAAGATGCGCCCCTCTAGGATGATGGCATCGACCCGCCCGGAAAACAGCATCATCACCTGACTCTTCTGACTATTGGATTCGCCATATTGTGGGTTACTGAGCGCCATCTGATAGAAGTCTCTACCTAAGTATTGGGTCGCGTTCTGAAACCCCATGACAGAGATCCCGGCCAGATCGGCAACCGAGTCGATCACAAGTTTATTGCTGGCCAGGGTAAACACGCTGTTTTGGTAGCTGATTAGGCTGCGGGTGTAGTAGAGACCCGCCAAGTTTTCCGGCGCATTGATGAGGCAGTCGACATTGCCACTGGCGACCTGACGAAAGGCTCGCTTATTGGGTGACAGATAGATATGACCGATCGATAGGGACTGCTTGGCTAACGCGGAGGCGAGACGCTCATATTGAATTCCGCTTTGACCGTTAGCAAAGAAGTAAGGGGGTATGGTGTTGCTGACCGCAAAGGAGATCTCAGTGTTAGCATTTTGTGCCAGGAGTGGGTTAGAAACTAGCATAAAACCAGATGCCAGCAGCAATCTTCTCATTGGGGGGATGGTTACCTCAACAGGGGCTGTAGCGCCATCGGCACTGTTTCGAGAGCCTCAATATGACTCTCTTATGACCATTAATAATCTACTATAGATAGGCTTTTGGTCGATTTCCAGATAAATGTTAACACTTTGTTTTGTTACTTCTGTTTTTTCTAGCAGGCTTAGCTGAAGAAGTTTTAAATAAAAATAATAATTTAATCTTATATAACAGATGGTTATTTTTATCTTCTTTATTTTATTAATGTTTGGTTGCAATAGCTGTGGATACTGGATAAATTGAAATCAGTAGTGCAATAGAGAGACCCTTATTTAATCCAGAGCCGGAGTGGAAAATAAATATCATGTATTATCAAACTGATGACGTTCGCATTAATAAAATTAAAGAGTTGTTACCCCCTGTCGCTATCCTCGAGCGATTTCCGGCAAGCGAAAATGCATCGGCAACAGTGTTTAACGCGCGGCAGAATATTCACAATATCCTGAAAAAAGAAGATGATCGTCTGCTGGTGATCATCGGACCCTGTTCTATCCACGACCCTAAGGCGGCGCTGGAATATGGTGAGAGACTCGCCAAATTGCGCGAGCAATATAAGGATCAACTCGAGGTCGTGATGCGCGTTTATTTCGAGAAACCGCGCACCACAGTGGGCTGGAAGGGCCTGATCAATGACCCTTACATGGACAATAGCTTCAAGCTGAACGATGGCCTGCGCACAGCTCGAAAACTGCTTTTAGATCTCAATGAGTTAGGCGTGCCGACCGCGGGTGAATTTTTGGATATGATCACGCCCCAGTATGTGGCGGATCTCATGTGTTGGGGCGCTATCGGTGCTCGCACCACAGAATCACAGGTACACAGAGAGCTGGCATCTGGCCTCTCTTGCCCCGTCGGTTTTAAGAATGGTACCGATGGCACCATCAAGGTGGCTATCGATGCTATAGGCGCCGCCAGTGCGCCGCACCATTTCCTGTCGGTGACCAAGTATGGTCATTCGGCGATCGTCTCCACCAAGGGCAATCCAGATTGTCACATCATTCTGCGTGGCGGCAAGGAGCCCAACTATAGCGCCGAGCACGTGCAGGCGATCAGCGAGCAGTTGGCTAAGGCTAACCTGCCACAAAATATCATGGTGGATTTTAGCCATGCTAACAGCAGCAAACAGTTTAAGCGCCAGATGCTGGTGGGCGAAGATGTGGCCAGCCAGGTGAGCGCCGGTGAGCGGGCGATTTTCGGTGTGATGGTTGAGAGTCACCTGGTTGAGGGACGTCAGGACTATATCGAAGGGCAGCCGCTGTGTTACGGCCAGAGCATCACTGATGCCTGTATCGGTTGGGAAGATACCGAAACCTTGCTGGCAAATTTGAATCAGTGTGTGCTCGAGCGCCGCAGCTAACGCTATGCCAGCTTTGCCCAAGGTTTTGTTGGTTGCAGAGCTCGTGATAGTCGCTTGATGCGATGTAGACCTGAAATGAAAAAGGAAGCCAATTGGCTTCCTTTTTTGCGTTCTGCTGGCCTGTTTATTTGGCTTGTTGTTTCACCAGATATTCGTTGGCTTTAGCAAGACTGCCAAAAGACGATATTAAATTGTTTTGACCCTTTTGTTGGATTTCTGGGCTGTTCGATTCTGTCATCATCCATACCCAAGTTTGTACCAATGGCAATGGAGGGTATTGCACGTCAGATGATTGTGGCATATCGGCTTCCTTTAAAAATTTGGGGTTATTCCCGCTCTGCTTTTTACTCAGCTTGAACTGCCTTAAGCTGATCTTGAGATTATCAAAATCTCCGGCAAGAGATAACAATAATTACCCCGTTGAAACACTAAACTGATAATTATTCTCTCAAGAATAATGCTTTTTTCTGGTTTTGCCATCATTTAGTCAGTCAAAAGTTGTACCTGTTTGTACGATGGACTGCACCAAAAGTCTGATATTGACCTCCTTATCTAAGGCAAAATGCTAACCCCTTGGCAAAGGCGGATAATTGAGCTAGTGGCGGATGAGCCTACTGAGGTAAGATGGTGTATGTTATGGCTTTTATCTTAAACTCACCTAAATGCCATCGTCCTTATCTTGATGCTAGCTGGAGTTGCCATGCGTCCCACGCTCTATTTTGATGGTCCTATCGATAAACTGAACTGGCATGTCCTGAAATTGCTTTGGCCCTATTTATTGGAGTTTAAGGGACGGGTAGTGCTGGCGCTGGCCTGTCTGGTGGTGGCCAAAATGGCGAGTGTTGGCCTGCCATTCGTGCTCAAGCAACTAGTGGATACCCTGAGTGAGGCATCTAGCGAGCAGATGATCGCCGTGCCCATCGCCCTGGTGCTCGCTTACGGCAGCCTGCGCCTGCTCAATACGGTGATCTCAGAGGTGAGAGACACGCTATTTGGCCGGGTTACCGAGCGGGCGATAAGGCGCCTTGGCTTGTCTGTGTTTGACCATCTGCACCGGCTGGATCTGGCGTTTCATCTTGAGCGGCGTACCGGGGGACTGTCGCGGGATATCGAGCGCGGTACCAGCGGGGTCAGCTTCTTGATGCGCTTCATGGTATTCAACATAGTACCGACCCTGCTCGAGATAGCCCTGGTGGTGGGCATCTTGCTTTATAACTATGGCTGGGCATTTGCGTTAATTACCCTGAGCGCGGTCGTCGCCTACATCCTCTTCTCCATCTTCGCCACCGAATGGCGTACCGGCTTCGTGCGGGAGGCGGCGATGGCCGATTCTCAGTCCAATACCCGTGCCATAGATAGCCTGCTTAACTATGAGACGGTGAAGTACTTTAACAACGAGGCCTATGAGTCTGAGCAGTATGATCATGCCCTCGAGCGCTGGGAAGTGGCCAAGCGTAAGAATCGACTCTCGTTGTTTGCGCTCAATGCCGGTCAGGCGCTGATCATCTCGCTGGCGATGACGCTGATGTTGGCGCTGGCGGCGACTCAGGTGAGCCAGGGCGCCATGACCATAGGTGACTTTGTGCTGATCAACGCCTTCATGATGCAGCTGTTTATGCCGCTGAATTTTTTAGGCTTCGTCTACCGCGAGATCCGCGGCGCCCTGGCCAACATAGAGCGCATGTTTAGCCTGTTAGACAGACAGCCTAAGATTGAGGATGCCCCCGATGCGACATCGCCCCAGATCGCCCAAGGGAGCCTTAAATTTGAGGGCGTGAGTTTTCGTTACGGTGACAGGCCTATCTTGTCCGATGTGAGTTTCGAAATCCCCGCCGGTCACAAGGTGGCGATAGTGGGGGATAGCGGCGCGGGGAAATCTACCATAGTGAAGCTATTGTTTCGCTTCTATGAGACGCAGCAGGGGACTATCACCATAGATGGCCATGATACCATGGCGCTAACTCAACACGCTCTGCGTAGCGCCATCGCCATAGTGCCCCAAGATACCGTGTTGTTTAACGACTCCCTGCTGGAGAATATTCGTTATGGTCTGCCGGGGGCGAGCGATGAGCAGGTGAAAGCGGCGATAGAGCTGGCGCATCTGTCAAATTTCGTCTCTCAACTCAGCGAAGGCTGGCACACTAAGGTGGGTGAGCGCGGGTTAAAACTCTCCGGCGGCGAGAAACAGAGGGTGGCGATCGCCAGGGCGATCCTCAAGGGCTCGCCCCTGTTGGTGTTCGATGAGGCGACCTCTTCGCTGGATAGCCATTCAGAGCAGGCCATTCTTAATGCGCTCAAGGAGATGGCCAAGGGGCATACGAGTCTGGTCATCGCCCACAGGCTGTCGACGGTCGTGGATGCCGACCAGATCTTGGTGCTGAGTCAGGGCAAGATAGTTGAGCGTGGCGATCATCAGAGCCTGTTGGCGGCCGATGGCCTGTATAAGAAATTGTGGACCGTACAAAATCAGCATTAATTGTGTGGGATTAAGTATTCGTTCAGGTTTGATTTGCATAATATTTGTTAATAACAAACCTACGGAGGCGGTCCCATGAAAAACATCCCTATACATGCAAGTATCGAAGGCCAGGCGCGGATCGTAGATACCGATTGGCTAGCCATCATGGCGACCTTAAGAGAGCGGGGATTGGGACAGGAGGAGTTGGTGGTCGTCTATGCTCAGCTGAGCTCCTACCTGAGGGTCACGACACGGGGCTTGACCCTTGCCATGATCCCGCCCTCGACCGTAATCGAAGGCCTTACGCGTGAAGTAAAGCACTACGCGAATGACTATGCGGGGATGATGTAGGGTTTGCCGCCAGACTTGCTGGCAGAAGGACTAGGCTGTTTTTGAGGTGTTGATCGGCTTCCAACCGTCACAGAGGAGGCTGAGCTTGGTATTTTGCGGCTCATAGGGTGTCAGTCTAATGATCTCTCCACCCTTGAAGCAGATAGTCTCGCCTTCGATAACCGTTAATCGGTTGCAGTTTTGACAGCTAACCGACAAAGGTTTACTTTTATTTCCCGCTCCAAAAAACGAATTACTCACCAGTGATTCTCCGTGGCTGCGCTTAACGTCAGCGCGTGCTGCTATTCCATATATCGCTAATGTAATCAAGTTTAGATCATAAAGCTAGCGCTATCTAGACTAATGTCTAATCCTTATTGGGTATTGCCTGAAGTTGCACCATATTGGGTTTTTATCAGGCTACTTGCGCCATCTTGGGGCAGGGAAAGGATAAACAAATTGTCATATTCATCCTCTCTCAATTGAGGTATCTCGGGTCCTCGAAGTGCCTTGATGATCAGTGGCACAGTATTGGAGTGGCCGGCGATGATCACATTGCCCTGCTGCGCCATGACCTTGTCGGCAATGGTCGCAATATGTTTGTCCAAATCCTTGCCTGCGTCGATGACAACTAAAGGAATTCCTCTGGCGGTAATAAGCGGCGTTAAGGTTTCCTGCGTGCGCTTGAATTGTGTGGATATGGCCAGGCTGAGTGGGGTATCGCCCAAGCTTTCAACCAATGCCTGTGCTCGCAACTTGCCCGCGTCATTCAAGCTAGGGTCGCGTCCCTGGTCGGCTTTTTCGGCATGACGCACCAGAATTACCTTCTTGCTGGCGATTGCTGGATTGGCCTGCGCCATCGGTAGGTAAGCTACCAGGGCGAGAAGTCCAAAGCTGATGAGTCGTAACATGGGAACCCTTATTTAATTAACGAATTGGTTAGCATATCGCACTTTGGGTGAATTGCCGATGACAGATTAATTGGGCATTTGCGCTAAAGTTGCTTACAAAATGGACGATAATAATAGCTGAGGGTTAATTTAATTTGGTGAGCGAGGCGATTATGGAGATTCAAAATCACGGCGGAGCCGTATCTGCGGCGGCGCACAACAAGACAGATTCGACGACTAACCATGGTCAACAAGTCTCCGAAGTGGCCAAGAACAAGACGGCTTTGGCGGCCAGTAAGCAGCTGATGAATACGGCGATCTTGGAAGCGCAGCAAGAGGTGAACTTGAGCGCGGGCAATGAGCCCATGCAGCTGTTGTATAAGGCGGCGATTGAGGCGATTAATGAAGAGCTGGCACCAACCATGGGTGAGCACGCCATCGAGAGGGCGGCGGCTCAAGGGGTGGATACCTCACCCGAGGCGACGGCCGAGCGCATCGTCAGCTTTGCGACTCAGTTTTTTGCCATACATCAGGAGCAAAACAGCAGCATGTCCTTCGATGAGCAGCTCAGCTCCTTCATGGACATAATCGGTGGTGCCATTGACCAAGGTTTCGATGAGGCCAAAGATATCCTCTCCGGACTCAAGGTGCTTGAAGGCGATATTGCGGCTGGGGTCGACAAGACCTATGGCTTAGTACAGGAAGGGCTGCAGGCTTTCAGAGACAGTTTCAATCTAGAGACAGAGCAAGAATAAGGCCTTCTGACTCCCATTTGATTTCGATAAACCCCTTAAGATAAGGGGTTTTTTGTTGTCTTGACTCGGATAGAAAATCTATGAATCATGGGAGTATCAGTATCGATTGATGCCAGTAGAGGTGGCGATATGTGGGGAGAGGCAAAGGTTGTAGAGCGGATTGACTGGAGCGATCAGTTATTTACCCTGAAGCTGTCGGCCGATATCGGCGATTTCATTGCCGGACAATTTATTAAGTTGTCGCTGCATATTGACGATAAACGTGTCGCCAGAGCCTATTCACTGGTCAATGCGCCCGATGCGCCGCTGCTGGAGGTGCTGGCGGTCAGTGTCGACGATGGTCTGTTATCGCCTAAGTTGCAGGCCTTAGCCCCGGGAGATAGCATCGATATCTCCACAAAGGCGGCGGGCTTCATGACGCTGGATGAGATCCCAGCCCAGGGCAAGCATATCTGGTTTTTTGCTACGGGAACCGCGGTGGGTCCCTTTATCTCTATGATGAGAACCACCGAGCCCTGGCAGCGTTTTGAGCGGGTGATCTTAGTCTACGGCGTGCGCTATCAAGAGGATCTCGCCTATTATGAAGAGCTTAAGGCGTTCGAGGCCAAATACCCCGGAAAGTTTACCTTAGTCACCTCAGTGACTCGGGAGCCGGTGGAGGGTGCGCTCAGTTGCCGCATCACCCAAGGTGTCGAGAGCGGAGTGATCGAGCAGCAGGTCGGCCTCAAGCTGAGCGCGCAAGATTCACAGGTGATGATCTGTGGCCATCCAGAGATGATCAAAGAGCTCAATACCCTGTTGCTGTCCCGCGGGCTGGCTAAGAACCTTCGCCGGGCGCCAGGGCAGATCACCGTCGAGAAATATTGGTAGAGGAAGTGAGATGCAATTACTCTTTTCGCCGGCGTCACCCTACGCCAGAACCGTGCGGGTCGTTATCGCGCAGTTTGCCATCAGGGGCATCGAGCCGGTCGCCGTCAATCCACTTGAGAATACCGAGCTATTGCTGGATGCCAATCCGCTGGCCAAGATCCCTTGTCTGCTGTTGAACGATGGTGGCACCTTGTATGACAGCGAGGTGATCCTGCGCTACCTGGATCATGAGTATTGCGGTGGCGAGTTGTTTGGACAGCCCGGTGATTCCTGGTACGGCGAGACCCAGTACTCCCTGATTAAGGGCTTGCTCGATAGCGCGGTGGCCTTAAGGCAGGAGCAGATGCGTGACGATGAGGGTTTGCGTAGCCCATTTTGGACGGCCCGGTTTGAACAGGCCTTACTCAGGGGCTTGGCGCAGATAGAGTTGATGGCCATTTCTGGCCACAGCAAGGTGTCCTTGCAGCAGATCTGTCTCGCCTGTTTGTTAGAGTATGTAGATTTTCGTCATCCGGATCTGGATTGGCGTAAGGTCGCCCCGGCGACGGCTAGATGGCTACAGACCTTCTCCAAGGGCGCGGCCATGTTAACCACACGCCCCCACGCCTAGGCTTGGCTGTATCACTAAAGAGCTTGCGCTCAATGATTTGGGTGTAGTGAGGAGCCGTTGGTGCTTTTCTGTTAGTGGCGAGTATCAGTATGGCGCCGTCCCTTAGCCGGTTGACTGCGCCGGTTGGGCTCGCCAAACACACCATATAGTTCACGGGTCACACCGAAGTCGACCCGCCTATCGTCAGTTTGTTCTCTCCTGTCTTCATGATGCAGATATCGGCAGCTACATTCGTCCTCACTGCAGCCGGGAAGTGGTAGTGTCGGTGCGTCTATGGAGAGGAATCGTTTGCCTTTTAATTTCTTCGCGCTGCCACACAGGCCCTCTTCGTTGACGATCTCGACACAGTGATAGGGATGGCTGGTATTGAGGCTGTGCGTCGGCGCATGGGGAACTTCTTCGCTGATCATCCTGGCACTCAGGTTGGTCTGCGGCGCCGCTGCCCTGCGGGCCCGCCTGACCCTAACCCGAGTAAATCTATGTTTAAACAGGAATAAAATAAGAATGACGGCGAGTATCAGCGCGAGAATTTCCAGAAACATATGAGATCCTTTTTGTGGCCGAGTCCTTTGAGTCTAGTCAGCGAGGCTTTTTTGGTCAAAATGAGCGGCCACGCAAATTTTGACGGATCTCACTTGCCGTTTCCTGTCAGATTGATTACTCTTGTCGCAATTGATAATTATTATCATTAACTTTATCGCGGAGTATCTGCATGAGATTCATGAAACGTTTGGCTGTTCTGGGTTTTGCTTGTGTCACTTCAATGGCCAATGCGGCCGACAGCATCACGGTTTATTCCTACCGACAGGCTTTCCTTATCGATCCCATTTTGGCTGACTTTACCAAGGAGACAGGCATCAAGGTCAATCTGGTATTTGCCAAACAGGGCATTGCCGAGCGAATCGCCCGCGAGGGACGCCTGTCGCCTGCGGATCTCGTGCTTACCTCAGATTTCTCCCGTTTGATGGAGCTGGCGGATAAAGGGCTGGTGGCCCCGGTCGACAGCGAGACTTTAGCGCAGAACATTCCTGCGAATCTTCGCTCGCCCAATGGCGATTGGTTTGCCCTGACTAAGCGCGTGAGAAATATCTACTCTTCTAAGGAGCGTCTCGGTTCCTTGGAGATCGATTATGAAGATCTGGCGGATCCTAAATATAAGGGCAAGATCTGTACCCGTAGCGGTAAGCACCCCTACAACATCTCTCTGGTGGCGTCGATGATCGCCCATCATGGTGAGGCAGATACCAAGACCTGGCTGGAAGGCGTTAAGGCAAACCTGGCCCGCAAGCCACAGGGTAACGACAGGGCGCAGGTGAAGGCGGTTAAGGAGGGGCTGTGTGATATCGCCATAGGTAACAGCTACTACCTGGGTAAGATGTTGCAAGATCCTAAGCAGGTACCTTGGGCCGAGGCGGTCAACATCAACTTCCCGAATCAGAAAAATCGCGGTGCTCACATCAACGTCTCAGGTATGGCCCTGACTAAGTATGCTCCAGAGCGCGAGAACGCCATCAAGTTGATGGAATACCTCTCGGGTCAACAGGCGCAGCAGACCTACGCCGAACTCAATATGGAATATCCAGTCAAGGCAGATGTGAAGCCGTCTAAGCTGGTAGCCTCCTGGGGTGACTATAAGGCCGATGAGCTGCCCATCCACAAGCTGGCCGAGTATCACGGCGCAGCGGTGAAGTTGCTCGATCAGGTCAAATTCGATCTCTAGTGCTAGGCGGTCGTTGATCAAAAGATAGCCTTCCTTCGGGAAGGCTATCTCGTTTTTATGCCGCATGGGCCACTATTCAATTAATAATCGTTTGCGTTTAAGCTTAGATTTAAGTTGGTCACAGATAATGGCCTGACTCGTTTTATTGAGATTTTCTATGATTTTAGGCTTTCCCAAATCCTGGTCGACCCTAAGTTATCTGACTGCCATCTGCTTCGCCCTGCCCCTGGGAGCCATCTGCATACAGGCAATGGTGCCAGATGAGGCGGTATTCGGTCACCTGATGCAAACCGTCTTGCCTACCTATATTTTCAACACCTTGGCCTTGATGTTGTTTGTCAGCCTGGGCGCCTTGCTGATTGCCGTGCCCGCCGCCTGGTGCGTGGCCCGCTGTGATTTTCCCGGACGCAATGGGTTTCAGTGGGCGCTGCTGCTGCCATTGGCCATGCCCGCCTATGTGGTGGCCTATGTCTATACGGATCTGCTGGATTATGCCGGGCCGATTCAGACTTGGCTGCGGCAAGTCAATGGCTGGCTGTCGCCCACGGATTATTACTTTCCCGATGTGCGCACCCTGGGCGGTGCGTCTGTGATGCTGGCACTGGTGCTGTTTCCCTATATCTATCTGCTGGCGCGCACCGCCTTCATGGAGCAGTCGCCAAGCCTGCTGCACGCCTCCAGAGTGATGGGGGCAGGGCCCTGGCGCAGTTTCTGGCGCTTGAATTTGCCTATGGCACGGCCCGCCTTGGCGGTGGGGGCGGCGCTGGTGGCGATGGAGACGGCCGCCGATTTCGCGACCGTCAGCTACTTTGCCGTACCTACCTTGACGACGGCGGTCTACGATACCTGGCTGGGATACGGCAGTCTGGCGGCGGCAGCTAAACTCTCAGCCATCATACTGCTGGTGGTCTTCTGTCTGATCGGCGCCGAGCGCTTTGCCCGGCGTAAACAGCAGCTGTTTCAGAAACAGACGCCGATAACCTCCCACGAACGATATGCGCTATCGGGGTTTAAGGCCTGGCTCGCTGCGGGCTATTGCGCTGTGCTGCTGCTGTTGGCCTTCGGCCTGCCTGTTTGGGTCTTGCTGGGGTATGCCTGGGATTACTTTGATGTCAGTTGGAATCAGGCCTTCTGGGAATACAGTCTTTACAGCCTGATCATTGCCTTGGTGGTTAGTCTAGTCACTATGGTGTTTGCCTTGCTCTTGATGTTTGTCCGGCGCTGCAGTCCAAGAAAAATCGATATCCTGCCGTCACGCCTGGCCTCGACGGGCTATGCCCTGCCGGGGACAGTGCTGGCGATAGGCGTTTTGGTGCCTCTGAGCCTTCTTGATTTCGCGGTCAACGATCTCTATGCCTATTTCGACCAGAGTGGGCCTGGGCTTATCTTCAGTGGCACCCTGTTTGTATTAATTTTTGCCTTTGCGATCCGCTTTGCGGCCATCGCCATCGGCAGCATAGAAAACAGCTATAAACAGATCAGTCCCTCGCTGGATATGGCATCGGTCACCATGGGGATGAGACCCAGCGCCATCCTATCGCGGATCCATCTGCCACTGCTTCGCAGCGGCATCTTCGCCGCCATCTTGCTGGTCTTTATCGAGTGTATGAAGGAGCTGCCGGCGGCTTTGCTACTCAGGCCCGTGGGATTCGAGAATCTCGCCACCTATGTCTACCAATTTGTCTCGGATGAACAGCTCGAGCAGGGCGCTCTGGGGGCCATAGTGATCGTTTTGGTGGGGTTAGTCCCGCTTATCTATCTCAATCGCTCCTTGGAGCAAGGTAACTAATATGTCGACGCTTACCATAGAACAGGTTCACAGCGATTATCAGGGGCAGACGATTCTGCGCGGCTTAGATCTTGTGCTGCATCAGGGAGAAATTGCCGCCCTGCTCGGCCCAAGCGGCTGTGGCAAGACCACGCTACTCAAGGCAATTGCCGGGCTGCAGCCTATCTCCCAAGGGCGTATCAGCATCAATGGTCGACTGCTCTCGGGACCCGAGACGTTTGTGCCTAGCGAGCGGCGAGAGGTCGGGATGATTTTCCAAGACTACGCTCTGTTTCCTCACCTGACTGTGGCCGAGAATATCTTGTTCGGGGTGAAAGGCTTGGATAAGTCTGCCAGACAGGCGAGGCTGGGTGAGATGCTGGCGCTGGTGAAGCTAGAGGGCTTAGGGGGCCGTTATCCTCACGAACTCTCGGGGGGTCAGCAGCAGCGGGTGTCGATTGCAAGGGCGCTAGCCTATGAGCCAGAACTTCTGCTGCTCGATGAGCCCTTTTCCAATATCGACGCTAAGGTGCGCGGAGAGATGATGGTGGAGATCCGCGAGATCTTAAAGCTGCGCGGAGTAAGTGCCGTGTTTGTAACCCACAGCAAGGATGAGGCCTTCGTGTTCGCCGATAAGCTGGCGCTCTTCAAGGATGGCGGCATAGCCCAATATGGCAGTGCTGAGAGCCTCTACGCCGAGCCAACGGATAAGTATGTGGCGGAATTCCTCGGTCAGGTGAACTATCTTAGCTGTGAGGTGAAAGATAGCGTCCGGTTACAGACCCTGCTGGGCGAAGTACAAAGCAGTAGTGAATTGGCCAAAGCCGCCGGATATCGCGGCGAGCTTCTGCTGCGTCCGGAGCAGCTGCAGATGGCAGAAGATGAGCAAGGTGAGGGCACTATCGTAGCGCGGCGCTTCCTCGGTAATCTGTGCCACTACAGCATCTTGATTGGCGAGGAGATATTGGCGGTGCGCTCGCCCTTGCACCATTTTAGCCCTGGGCAGAAGGTTGGCCTGTCGGTGACGCCTCATCCGGCGGTGCTCTTCTAAGCTGGCCTATGTAACACTTTTGTGAAGGGCATTTGCGTCTGGCTATGGTTGCCAACTTAAAAAAAAGTTAATCTAGCCGGTAAATGACGTTTCGCTTTAACGGTTTGTGGGTTGTGTAATACTAATTATCGCTAAAGTTTCGGATAATAACGCCGAAATTGAGACTGACGAAAGGTAGGTTTATATATGGATAGTCTGGTTATGCCACGTGAACAGCTGGGTGTGTGTGCCGAAGGAAATTTACATAGCGTGTATCTGATGTTCAACGCCAACGACGGCGTCGAGTCTCAGCTGCGTCCCTGCGTCGCCAATGTCGCTCAGTATATCTATGAATTGGCCGACCAGTATGCCGACAGCGCCTTCAACGGTTTCGTGGCCATAGGTGCTAACTATTGGGATAGTCTGTATTCAGGGCGTCGTCCTTCACAGCTCAAGCCTTTTCCGGCCATGCATGCCGATAATCGTGATGCACCGGCCCATGAGTATGATCTCTTCGTGCATCTGCGCTGTGATCGTTATGACATCTTGCATTTGGTGGCCAACGAGGTGTGCCAGATGTTTGAAGATTTGGTTGAGCTGGTGGATGAGGAGCGCGGATTCCAGTTTATGGATACCCGGGATCTAACCGGATTTGTCGACGGCACAGAGAATCCTAAGGGGCGTCATCGTCAGGATGTGGCCTTGGTGGGCGACGAAGACGAGTATTTCCGTGGTGGCAGCTATATTCATGTGCAGAAGTTTGCCCATAACCTCAGCAAGTGGAACCGACTACCGCAGAAGAAGCAGGAAGATATCATAGGCCGTACCAAGATAGACAATATCGAGTATGCCTCTGAGGATAAGCCGCTTACCAGCCACATCAAGCGGGTTAATCTGAAGGATGCCGACGGCAAGTCGATGGAGATCCTGCGCCAGAGTATGCCTTACGGGTCGATGAAGGAGCAGGGGCTGATGTTTATATCAGTCTGTCGCAACTCGGTACATTTCGAGAAGATGCTGAGCAGCATGGTTCATGGCGACGGCGAGGGGAATCACGATCACCTGATGCACTTTACCCAGGCACTGACAGGCTCGGCATTCTTTGCCCCGTCGCTTGATTTCATGGAGCGAGAGGCAGAGTTCGAGGATTAGAGTTTGAGGATTAAAGCATAGCGGTACTTTTGATGTGAGTACCTCAAAAGTCCATATTGCTGGCTTCTGGCTTGTTGTCACTAACCCAATAAAAACACACCCTAAGGTGTGTTTTTTTGTGCCCGCTTATCGGTGACTTAATGGTCGGGGTCCCAGTAGTTGGTAGGGCGCTTGGCATAGATCTCGTCGATGGAGCGCACCTGCACCTTATTGTGCTCCGGGTACACCACCACATCGTGGGGATCGCGATTGCCCAGCACCAGAAACAGGAAGTCGGCGTCGGATTCGTTTTTCAGGGTATGGGAGATGCCTGAATTTGCAGTAAAACAGATATAGTCGCCCTGCTTAAAGGGGTGAGGCTCGCCGTCGATATACAGGGTAGCTTCTCCCTGCAGCGCGTAGAGGTGTTCCTCTTCCTTGGTGTGATAGTGGGCGACGGAGGAGAGTTTACCGGGTTCCAGTCGTTCCATGGTGACGCCGATCTGCTGACAACCGGCGGCATCGCCGATATGTTTTTGATGGCTGGCGTATCGATCTGAGTGTTGCCAAGATTCCCAGCAAAGGTTGTCGATATTAATTATCTTATTGTTATTCATCTCGGGTCCTTAACCATCGGGTGACAGAGGGGGATGGTTTGGACTCAGTGTATCCTATCAGATATATAGTATTCAATTTGAGCGTGATTAAACCTAGGTAAAACCAAGTCAAAACTTAGATAAAAAAACACCCTTTGCCTAAACAGGCTAAAGGGTGTCTCTCGGGGGATGGCCTAGGCCATCCCTGATAAGCGGACTAATCGGCGTAGTTAAACAGCGACTTGACCGTCTCGAGCGTCTTGTCCACTTCCTGAATGTTGGAAGGGCAGATGAAGATGGTATCGTCACCGGCGATGGTGCCCAGTATGCCCTCAGGCTTACCTATAGAGTCCAGCAGTCTGGCGATCAGCTGGGCCGCGCCTGGGCTGGTTCTGACCACTATCATAGATTGATTATGGTCGACATCCAGCACTAAGTTTTTCAGTGGGCTGCCGGCCGTCGGGACCCCAAGCTCGGCGGGCAGGCAGTAGACCATCTCCTGCTTGGCGTTGCGGGTGCGCACGGCGCCAAACTTGCTCAGCATGCGTGAGACTTTGGATTGGTTAATGTTGTTGAAACCCTCGGACTGCAGGGCGTTGACTATCTCGCTCTGGGAGCCAAAACGCTCCTCTTTCAAGATAGCCTTAAAGGTCTTTACAAGTTCGTCTTGATTTTTATTGGCTTGCATATCGAATTATTCTTATATTCAAAAAACTGGCTTATTTTGAATATTTTTGCGCCATTAGTCAAGCGTTATTCGGATTGTGTGAATAAAAATTCAGGTTTGCGGGGTGGTTGGAGCGCTAAGGGGTCGCAGGCAAGGCCGGGCAGTATATCCTAAATGGCCTGTAAATGGCAGTTGGCTGGGAGAAATTGAAATTATCTGGCCACACGACTAAGGGATAATTGAATTTTTACCGTGATTCCAGTAATGTTGCGCCATCGGTAAATCTAGATCTATATCACATAATATCCAAGAATTAACGGAGATAACTATGAAAGTTGCTGTACTTGGTGCCGCCGGTGGTATTGGCCAGGCTCTTGCCCTACTACTCAAAACTCAACTGCCTGCCGGTTCAAAACTATCCCTTTATGATATCGCGCCAGTCACTCCTGGTGTTGCCGTTGACCTAAGCCACATCCCGACCGCTGTAGAAGTTAAGGGTTTTGCGGGTGAAGATCCAACGCCAGCGCTGGAAGGTGCCGACGTGGTACTGATCTCTGCTGGTGTTGCACGTAAGCCAGGCATGGATCGTTCAGATCTATTCAACATCAACGCGGGTATCGTGAGAAACCTGGTTGAGAAGTGTGCCGCAACTTGCCCTAAGGCGCTGATCGGTATCATCACTAACCCAGTTAACACCACTGTCGCTATCGCTGCAGAAGTACTGAAGGCTGCCGGTGTATATGACAAGAACCGTCTGTTCGGTGTGACTACCCTTGACGTTATCCGTTCTGAAACTTTCGTTGCCGAAGCGAAGGGTCTGAACGTTGCCGACGTTAAAGTGAATGTTATCGGTGGACACAGCGGCGTGACTATTCTGCCACTACTGTCTCAAATCGAAGGCGTAAGCTTCTCTGATGAAGAAGTGGCTGCACTGACGACTCGTATCCAGAACGCGGGCACCGAAGTGGTTGAAGCTAAGGCGGGTGGCGGTAGCGCGACTCTGTCTATGGGTCAGGCAGCATGTCGTTTCGGTCTGTCACTGGTTCGCGGTCTACAGGGCGAAGCTAACGTTGTTGAGTGTGCCTATGTCGATGGTGGCAGCGAGCATGCTGACTTCTTCGCGCAACCTGTACTACTGGGTAAGAACGGCATCGAGCAGGTACTTGCCTATGGTGAGGTTAGCGAGTTCGAAGCCAACGCACGTGATGCTATGCTAGACACGCTTAAAGCCGATATCGCACTGGGTGTCGACTTCGTAAAATAAGGCTAAGTCTCTAAGTTAGTGTGAGTGTTAGTCCTTAAATAAAAAATGGAGCCAATTGGCTCCATTTTTTATGGGTAACTTTTACCTTGATATCGAGGGGCGAAAGACTGATTAGGATCTAATAGTCTGCGACTTAGTGATCGCGCGCCACGGCGATTCTCGCCAGCGATATCAGGGCTTGCTTATAGTCGCTATCGGGAAGCAGATCTAATGCGCGTATCGCCTTCTCAGCTTCTTCCTGAGCGCGTTTCTCTGTGTAGTCCAGGGCACCACACTGCTTAAGGGCATTTAATATGGTATCGATATGCTCAGTGCCGTCGCCTTTCTCGATCGCATCGCGAATCAATTGACGCTCCAGCTCGTTGCCGTTGGCGATGGCGTAAATTAATGGCAGGGTAGGCTTACCCTCGGCTAAGTCGTCGCCTATGTTCTTACCTAGGGCCTCGGTGTCGGCCGTATAGTCCAGTAGATCGTCGGTGAGCTGGAAGGCGGTGCCCAGATACTTACCATAGTCGGCCAGTGCAGTTTGCACTTCTATGCTGCTATCGGCCAGCACACCTGCCAGACGGGTCGCGGCTTCAAATAGTTTCGCCGTTTTGCAGTAGATCACCCGCATGTAGCTCTCTTCGCTGGTGTCTGGGTCGTTACAGTTCATCAGCTGCAATACTTCGCCTTCTGCCAGTACGTTGGTGGCATCGGCGAGCACTTCAAGCACCTCCATGCTCTTCAGCTCTGTCATCATCTGGAAAGAGCGGGTATAGAGGAAGTCACCGACCAATACGCTGGCGCTGTTACCGAACAGGGCGTTGGCGGTTTCCCGGCCGCGTCTAAGCATAGACTCATCGACCACGTCGTCGTGTAGCAGAGAAGCGGTATGGATAAACTCAACGATTGCCGCCAGTTTAAGATGCGCTTTACCTTCATAGGCGATGGCGCGGGCGGCCAAGATAGAGAGCAGCGGACGCATACGTTTGCCGCCGCCATTGATGATGTAGAATCCGAGTTGATTAATAAGGGCGACATCCGATTCCAACTGCTTATAGATAAGTTGGTCGACGGCTTTCATATCAGCGTCTGCCAGCTGACGAATGGCATTCAAATCCATATAATGGCTCTACTTTTAGGGTTGCGAGGTAATTCAGACAGCCCAAATTAAGGCGAAAATGTTATAATTATTAGATTCTACCTAAAAATGCCTCGCCTGACAGTAGCAGAAGAGTATTGTGCGAGTAATTCCGATCTTTTTTTGATCAAAGTGAATTAGGACTTGTCAGCCAGGCGAACTTAGCGTAAACTCCGCGACCATTGTCATTAAAGCTTTTATAGCACCCAGCCAAACAAAAAGGGTCTGCGTGCTAGAAATATCGGAGTAAAATAGCTATGTACGCTGTTTTTCAAAGTGGTGGTAAGCAACACCGTGTTGCTGAAGGCCATACTGTACGTCTAGAAAAATTAGAAGTTGCTACAGGCGAAACTATCGAATTCGACCAAGTTCTTTTGGTTGCAGATGGTGAAACTGTACACGTTGGTGCACCTTTAGTTGAAGGTGGTAAGGTTGTAGCTGAAGTGATCAGCCATGGCCGTGGCGAGAAGGTAACTATCGTTAAGTTCCGTCGTCGTAAGCACCACGACAAGAAGATGGGCCACCGTCAGTGGTTCACCGAAGTTAAAATTACAGCTATCAACGCTTAATAAGGGGTCTAACTAATGGCACATAAAAAAGCTGGCGGTTCTACTCGTAACGGCCGCGATTCAGAAAGCAAACGTCTTGGTGTTAAGCGTTTCGGTGGTGAATCAGTTCTAGCTGGTAACATCATCGTTCGTCAACGTGGTACTAAGTTCCACGCAGGTGTTAACGTAGGTATCGGTCGTGACCATACCCTATTTGCACTAACTGACGGTAAAGTTAAGTTCGAAGTTAAAGGTCCTAAGAACCGCAAGTTCATTAGCATCGAAGCTTAATACTTAGCTACCCAAGCTAGTTTCTAAAGCCCTGCCTCTGGTGGGGCTTTATTGTTTATGAAGAATCATTACTGGTGAAAGAGCCTGTATATCGCTCCAGCACCAGTCCAATATTGTCTCTGCCGCTTGTGTGCTGGGGCAGTTGCATCATTGTTTTTTGGCGGTAAGTTTCGATAGGCAGTATAATCGGTCTATTGTTTGGCGCCTGGAGTTGGTATGAAGTTTGTCGATGAAGCCGTGATCAGAGTCGAAGCTGGTGATGGCGGTAGTGGTTGCGTTAGTTTTCGACGCGAGAAGTATGTGCCCGATGGCGGCCCAGATGGCGGTGACGGTGGTGACGGCGGCAGTGTTTATCTGCAGGCCGATGAAAACCTCAACACCCTGATCGATTACCGTTTCGAGCGTTTCCATTTTGCCGAGCGTGGCGAGAATGGTCGCGGCCGCGACTGTACCGGTCACGGTGGTAAAGATCTTATTCTTAAGGTGCCAGTCGGGACCCGTGCCGTCGACGAAGAGACCCAGGAAGCCCTTGGGGATCTCAAGACCCATGGTCAGAAGCTGTTGGTGGCTAAAGGTGGCTTCCACGGTCTGGGTAACACCCGCTTTAAGAGCAGCACCAACCGCGCACCGCGGCAGAAGACCCTGGGTACTCCCGGTGAAGTGCGCAGCCTAAGACTCGAGCTGATGCTGTTGGCGGATGTGGGTCTGCTGGGTATGCCTAATGCCGGTAAGTCGACCTTTATTCGCTCAGTGTCTCGTGCCAAGCCCAAGGTTGCCGATTATCCATTTACCACTCTGGTGCCTAACCTAGGGGTTGTTACCCCAAGACATGGTCAGAGCTTTGTGATCGCCGATATTCCCGGTCTGATCGAAGGCGCCGCCGAAGGGGCTGGCCTGGGTATTCGCTTCCTTAAGCACCTCGAGCGTTGCCGCGTGCTGCTGCACATCCTGGATATCGAGCCTATCGATGGCAGCGATCCCGTCGACAGCGCCCGCGCCATCGTGGGTGAGCTAGAGAAGCACTCGCCGCTGCTGGCCAGCAAGCCACGTTGGTTGGTGTTCAACAAGACTGACCTGCTGCTCGAAGAGGAGCTGCAAGAGCGCGTCGATCGCATCGTCAAAGAGCTGGATTGGCAGGGCGATGTCTACTGTATTTCGGCCTACAACCGCGAAGGCACCCAGGAACTGGCGCTTAAGCTGATGGACTTTATCGATGCTCTGCCACCAGAGGTCGAGGAAGATCCCGATGCCGAGGTCGAGTTCAAGTGGGACAACTATCATCAGAAGACCCAGGAAGTGGTCAACGAAGACTATGATGATGATTTCGATGACGACTTCGATGATGATGACTATGATGTCGAAATCATCTATCAAAGGTAAGTTTATTAAGTTACCCCTTTCATTCTGAGAGAATTGTGTACGCCGATACTCAAAATGATATTACCCGGCAGGTTGTCCGGGTTGCTCAACTCTTACTGGCCTATGGTGCTGAGTCCGACCTCGTCGAAGAGATCAGCCAGCGCCTGGGTCAGGCATTAGGTCTCGCCAGTGTCGAGATCTCCATCTCCTCTAACTCCTTGGTACTGACCAGCCTGGTGCACGGTCGTTGTATCACTACTACCCGGCGCATACGCGAGCATGGCATCAATATGACCATCATCTGCGAGCTGCAGCGCATCTGTCTGTTGACCGAGAAGGGGATTTACGGCCTCAACGAGGTGCGTAAACGTGTCTCGCGGATCCAGCCAAAGAGCTATCCTAGGCGTTATCTGGTACCCATGATCGGCCTCTCCTGTGGCAGTTTCTGCCACCTGTTTGGAGGCGATACCATGGCGGTGTTGATCACCATACTGGCGGCATCAGTGGGCATGTCGGTGCGTCTGGCCATCGCCAAACATCATTTCAACCTGTTGGTGAACTTTGCGGTGACCGCCTTTATCACCACTTTGGTGGCGCAGATGGGCTATCACCTGCAACTGACCGATACCCCTAAGTTGCCGATGGCCGCCAGCGTGCTGATGTTGGTGCCGGGCTTTCCCATGATAAACGCCATCTCGGATATGGTGAAGGGGCACCTTAACGTGGGGATCTCCCGCTGGGGCCACGCCACCCTGTTGACCGTCTCATCCGTCATAGGGATCACCATCGCCATGCAACTGGGAGGACTCTTCCTATGATGGAGCTGCTGCTCAAGCTGCTAAACGATGCGGCCTTCTCGGCTGTTCCTGCGGTGGGTTTCGCCATGGTGTTCAATGTGCCCAAACGCTTCCTGCCATACTGCGCCCTGGCTGGCGCCCTGGGTCACAGCCTGCGCACCTTGCTGCTGCATTTCGGTATGCCGATAGAGTGGTGTACCTTCGCCGCGGCGGCCTTGGTCGGGGTGTTAACCATAGGCTTTGCTAAGAAACATCTGGCACCGCCGCTGATGTACGCCGTGGCGGCGATCATTCCCATGATCCCGGGAACCTATGCCTACAACACAGTGATCGCTCTGGTGCAGCTGTCTGCCCAGTCTGAGGTGAGCCCAGAGCTGACCGCCGAGGTGATCAGCAATGGCTTGAAGACCATCTTCATCTTAGGGGCGTTATCTGTCGGACTCGCCATGCCCAGTCTGCTCTATTTTCGTACCCGCCCAGTGATCTAATTCTAAACCCTACAGACGGCACAAGACCGTTGGAGAGCCCATGAAAATAGCTATGATTGCCGCGATGGCAAATAACCGGGTTATCGGCAAAGATAATCAGATGCCCTGGCACCTGCCAGAAGACCTGCGCCACTTTAAACAGATAACCCTAGGCAAGCCTGTGGTCATGGGCCGTAAGACCTTCGAATCCATCGGCAGACCCTTGCCTGGACGCCACAACCTGGTGGTGAGCCGACAAGAAGATCTGGTTATCGAGGGCGTGACCTGCGTGACCTCATTCGAACAGGCCAAGGAATTGGTGCAGGGCTGTGAGGAGTTGGTGGTGATAGGCGGTGGTCAGCTTTATGCAGAGCTACTGCCTCAGGCGGATCGCCTGTATCTGACCGAGATCAATCTCGATGTCGAGGGCGATACCCATTTCCCGGAGTGGGATGATGGCAGTTGGCAGCTGCTCGACAGTGAATCTCACATAAATGATAAAGGTTTGGAATATCGCTTTATCAATTTGGCAAAAAAATGTTAACTTATGGTGTTACCCCGAGTTGTCTTTAGGCCGTCACTTTAGTGATAGCTTACTGAAAAAAATAATAAATATTATAGGAGTACCCGATGCGTTTTTTACCGACTACGTTAGCTGTGGTGATTGCAGCCTCTGTTTATACCGTTCCAGCGCCAGTTCAAGCCAACGATCAACTCGTTGCCAACATCTGTAACTATGTTCAGGCCGATGATAAAAACCGTTTACGTAAGAAATTGAAAGAAGCACGCGTTAAGCTACGCAACGTGTATGAAGGGGTGACCTGTGATGGCAACAGCCTGCTGCGTTTCGCCATGATTAGTGGTGCCAACGACGTGGGTGAGTTCATGAGCAAGCGCCTCTCTACCGAAGAGTTGAGCGTCAAGGAAGCCGATGGTCTAACTGTCGTCGAGTGGGCCGAGGGTAACGGCCACGGCGGTAGCCCTATTACCGCGGCAATCAAGGAACGCCTCGCAGGTAACTAATCTGCCAAAACGCTTCGAGTAAGCATTAAAAAACCGGACCCTAGAGTCCGGTTTTTTTGTACCTGTTTAAAGACATAATAATGTCTTTAGCTTTTACACCTTAAACTCGCCCACAGAGGCCTGGAGCTCTTCGGCAAGCTGGGCCACCTGATGGCTAGATTGTGCCGTTTGGTCGGCACCTGTGGCCGTCTCTTCGGAGATCGCGGCGATATGTTCTAGCTTCTCAGACACCTGTTGGCTCACCAGGTTCTGCTCCTGGGCCGCATTGGCAATATGAGTGCCAGAGTCATGGGCATAGTGCACCGCGTTGCTGATGCTCTCCAGGGCGACGTTGGCCTGCTCTGTCTTCTCGACGCAGCTATTGGCCTGCTGACGGCCCAGCTCCATTACGGAAACGGCTTCCTGGGTGCCCTGTTGCAGCACCTGAATCATCTGCTGGATCTCTTGGGTCGAGTCCTGGGTGCGCGATGCGAGGCTGCGAACCTCATCAGCCACCACGGCAAAGCCTCGGCCCTGCTCACCTGCCCTGGCGGCCTCGATGGCGGCGTTCAGCGCCAGCAGGTTGGTCTGCTCGGCGATGCCACGGATAACGTCCAGAATCGAGCCGATGGAGGCGCTGTCTGAGTGAACCTTGTTGATCACCTGACTCGCCTTGGCGACTTCGTCGGCCAGCGCCAGTATGGTGCGCTTATTCTCATCGGCGATGGCACGCATATGCTGCGCCTCTTCATCGGCCTGTCTGATCTGATTCAGGGCCTCGTCGGCACTTGTGCTCACCTGCATGGCGCTTGAGCTGAGCTGGGTCGTGGCGGTTGCCACCTGATCGACCTGGTTCTTCTGCTCCTGGATGCCTGCGGTAGTCTGCGCCGTGATGGCCGAAGTTTCTTCGGCGGCGGCTGCCAGTTGGTTTGAGCGGTCCAGGATCCCTTGGATCAGGGTGCGCAGGCTGTCTACCAGCCGGTTACAGTTGCGCGACAGCTCGGCAAATTCGTCATGACCGCTGTCATCCAGCTTATGGGTCAGGTTACCCGAGGCCAGAATATTGAGGGCGTTGTTGACCTTATCGAGTGAGTTCTTGAGTGGGCGGATCACCGCGATACTCACCAGCACCGCCACGACGATGGCGATCAGGACCAGTGCCAGGGTCTTATAGCTGGCGCTGTCGATCTCGTCGATCGCCTTGACGCTAACGGCCTGAGAGGTGGACTCGATTGCCTTGTTCAGGCTGCCCATGCTCTGGTTAACGGCGGTGGCATTGGACTCGACAGTATTAAGCAGTTGACTGGCCTGCAGGTTGAAATCCAGCTGCTGACCCTTGCGCTTAAGAATCGAGTCTGGGCCGTTGAGCATGGTGAACACCTTGCTCGCCTCTGTGTTGATGTTGTCTAGCATCTCTTGGTCGATGACGCCTTCCCAGTGACGGCTCACATATTCCAGCTTGTTCTGCGCTTCGCTGATGATGTAGTCCAGCTCCTTGAGTATGGTCTCGTACTTGGACTTCTCCTTGGCATTGACCAGGTCATAGCTGCTGGTGATCAGGTTGCTGAAGCTGTTGTCAATGTTGCTGGCGGTGGCGGCAATTTCACGTTCTGTGGGATCTTGACTGGTCTCCAGATCGATAAGGTCCAGCAGCAGTGATGCGGTATCATCGGCGGCGCCTTCGAGACTTTCCAGGTTGTCGACCAAAGATTCCTGAGTCTGCAGTGACTGCTCTCTGGCTTGCATCATCTTAAGGCTGTTGTCGTTGAACGACTGGTAGTTGGCCCTGAGTGACTTGATCTGGCCGCCAAGATTATCCTCGTGGCCTTGAATGATGCGATTGAGTTGATCCAGCTCTGTGATAAAGCCTTTGCTGAGGCTGGTGAATTGGCTGCGAACCTGAGGCAGCTCTTTGGATTGCTTGCTATGGAAGGCCACCAGTAGCTGCTTTTCCTGCAGTGCAAGATTCTGTGTCAGGCCATTGCTGCTCTTTAGGGCGGGAAGGCTCAGGTCTTGCAAAACGAGGGTGCTGCTCTTGATGTTGTCGTTGGTGACCAGGGACGCCACACCTAAGACGATAAGCAGTAAGGTGACGACACTAAATCCACCGATGACTCGAGTGGCGACATTCAATTTCATAGGGCACTCCGGTTTTTGTTGTTATATCCCTAATTACATAACATATTCTCAGGGCAGGGCGGTGATATCCGCTCATTTTTTTATCGGCCAAGCTAAGGGCTAGTTTAACTCTTTTTTAACTTATTTTGGGTAATTTTTTGATTCGATTCAAGATGCCAGAGGGTTAAATATTGCCCCCAGCAGCATCCGGTATCCAGCGCCTGCAGCCCAGGCTGATTCACCTCTCCCATCAGGGCCGCCCAATGGCCGAAGACCAAAGTATGGCTTTTCATGGCCCGTCCTGGTTGTTTAAACCAGGGGATCAAGCCTTCCTTCTCGCCTTTCGCTGGCGGTAGCTTGCAATCGAAGTTTAATCGACCATCGCCGTGGAGAAAGCGCATCCGGGTGAGGGCGTTGATGGTATAGACGAGGCGCTTGAGTCCCTTGGTCTCGGGAGACCACTCGCTGACCGAGTTAGTGTACATCTTGGCGATGAGGCGCTCGATATAGTCATCTCTTGCCAGCGCCTCCTGTACCTTGTGCGACTCCTTGAGGGCGGTTTTAACGTCCCACTGGGGCGGAATGCCGGCGTGAGCCATCAAGACAGAATGGGCTTTATGTTCCCGGGCCAGTGGCTGTAGCCTGAGCCAATCGATGAGCTGGTTGAGATCCGGCGCCGCCAACAGGGCGCCCAGGTTATCCTTGGGGTTGACCCGTTTCACCTTGCCATGCAGCGCCATCAGGTGCAGGTCGTGATTGCCCAGCACGGGCTTTACCGAGCCCTCAAGCCCCTTGAGGTAACGTAGTGTCTCCAGCGATTGGGTGCCCCTGGCCACCATGTCACCGACCACCCAGAGCTCATCTTTGGAAGGGCTAAAGGTCACCTTGGCCAACAGGGCCTGGAGCTCATCGAAACAGCCCTGAATATCGCCCACGAAGTATGTTGCCATAGATGCTCTCGGCTCGCTGTGTCGAATTAATGCAGCAGGCCGGGGGCCGCTAGACGGAAGGGGGCGATGGGTGCCTTGAAGGTTTCACCCTGTTCGGTCACCATCACATAGTAGCCCTGCATGACGGCAAAGGGCGTCTCGCATACCGTACCACTGGTGTACTGGTAGGCGGTATTAGGCTTGATGGTGGGGGGTTCGCCAACCACACCTGCGCCTTCGACTTTGCTTTCATGGTCATTGGCGTCTGTGATGCACCACATGCGGCTCTTCAGGGTGACGGCTTCATCCCCTAAGTTGATGATGGTGATGGTGTAGCTGAACAGGTATCTCTCTTCTTCGGGCGAAGATTGCTCTTCGATATAGTCGGTTTTGACCTCAATCCTGATTGAGGATTCGAGTTGTTTCATTCGGATCCCTAAAGGTTAACGGGTGGGAGGCGACTTGCGCCTCCGTCACGGTTAGGCTTGGCGTTTATCGACCAGATGGTTGGCCATGGCGACATATTGCTGCACTGTGATCTGCTCTGGACGCATGCTGGCATCTATGCCCAGCGCGCTGAAGTCGTCATCGTTCAACAACTGCTTGAGGTTGTTACGCAGTGTCTTACGGCGCATGTTAAAGGCGGTAGTACACAGGTGCCTTAGCAGATCCACATCTTTGCAGGGGTAAGGCTTCTCCTTGTAGGGCACGAGCCTCACCACGGCAGAGTCGACCTTTGGCGGCGGCGTGAAGCAGCCTGGTGGCACTTCGAGTACCGGCATCACCTGACAGAAATATTGCGCCATCACGGTCAAACGGCCATAGGCCTTGGTACCGGGGGCGGCAGATAATCTCAGTACCACCTCTTTTTGCAACATGAAGTGCATATTCTCGATATGCTCGGCAAACTCAAACAGGTGGAACATCAGCGGCGTAGAGATGTTGTAGGGCAGGTTGCCAAACACCTTCATCTGCTTGCCATCTTCGACCAGCTGCTTGAAGTCGAATTTCAGCGCATCTCCCTGGTGGATCTCCAGCTTGTCCTTGAGAAACGGATGTGTCTGCAGACGTTCAACCAGATCTTTATCCAGCTCGACCACGGTTAGCTTGTCGATGCTTTCGGCTACCGGCTCGGTAAGCGCCGCCAGGCCTGGGCCAATCTCGACCATCACGTGATCGTTGTCGGGCGAGATGGCGCCGACGATACGATTGATCACATTGCTGTCGGTCAAAAAGTTTTGTCCGAAACGTTTTCTCGCCGTGTGGCCTAAATGTACTTTATTACTCATTACTACTCTTTAAGTGACTCATTCTTGGTGGCTAGTTCGATAGCCTTGTTTAGCGCGCAGACAAAACTGCCGATGTCGGCCTTGCCTGTGCCGGCCAGCTCTAGTGCCGTACCATGGTCGACCGAGGTGCGGATATAGGGCAGGCCTAGGGTGATATTGACCGAGCTGCCAAAGCCCTGAGATTTCAGTACCGGCAACCCCTGATCGTGATACATGGCGAGGATCACGTCGGCATCTTCCAGATACTTTGGCTGGAACAGGGTGTCGGCAGGCAGTGGCCCGACGATATTCATGTTTTGCTCACGCAACTCGTTGAGCGCGGGAATGATCACATCGATCTCTTCGCGGCCCAGGTGGCCATCTTCGCCCGCATGGGGGTTGAGGCCACAGACATAGATCTTAGGATCATCCAGAGCAAACTTGGTCACCAGATCTTTGTGCAAGATCTTGATGATCTGATGCAGACGGTCACGAGTGATCGCCTTAGACACATAGGCCAGCGGAATATGTGTGGTGACCAGCGCCACCTGCAGGCCAGGCGCCGCGAGCAGCATTACCACATCCTGACAGTTGGCCTGGTGGGCAAAGAACTCGGTATGACCGCTAAAGGGGATACCCGCCTGGTTGATGATCCCTTTGTGGACAGGGCCTGTCACCACGGCGTCGAACTCGCCATTCATGTTCTTCTCACCGGCATAGGCCAGGGTGTCGATCACATAGCTGCTGTTCTGTTCATCGAGCTTACCGCACACTGCTTCTTTTACTAGGGGGAAGGGCACTATGGTCAGAGTACCGGCTTCCTGCGGCTTAGGCGCCTGATTGGGCTGGAAGGGGCGCAGCTGGATCGGCAAGCCAATCTGCTTGGCGCGGCTAGTCAGCAAAGTGGGGTCGGCACAAACAACAAGCTCAGCGGGCCAAGCGCGCTGAGCAAGTTGAATGACTAAGTCTGGGCCCACACCGGCAGGTTCTCCCGGTGTGATGGCGATGCGTTTAGTCGTCAATATGATTAACCTCGATTGAAATCGGCATCGAATACTTCAATGTAAGCCTCTGCTCGCATTTCATCCAGCCAGTTTTGTAATTCTTCATTAAACTTGCGGCGGAAGATGAGCTGGTGCGCCCGATTAGTGTTAAATTTATCTGTCGCATCCGTCTTACGTCTCTCCTCCAGCTGCACTATGTGCCAGCCGTGGCTAGAACGGAATGGCTCACTGATCTCGTTGATCTTCAGTGCGCCTAATGTTTGTGCGAAGGCAGGTACATAGACGGTAGGATCTGCCCAGCCCAGTTCGCCGCCCTTGGCCGCCGAACCTGGATCTTCGCTGTATTGACGGGCCAGGGTGGCAAAGTCTGCTTCGCCGCTTCTTAGCTGGGCCGCAAACTTGTCGAGCATAGCCTTGGCACGCTCTTCCGACAGGATAGGCGACGGCTTGATCAGTATATGACGTGAACGTACTTCGTCAATTTCTTTGGTCTGCAGGCCGCGGGCATCCATCACCTTGATGATGTGGAAGCCGGCGCCGCTGCGCACAGGGCCTATGATGTCACCCGTCTTGGCGCCGACTAAAAGCTCGGCGAACAGGGTTGGCATTTCATTGACGTTCATGTAATCCCAGATACCGCCTTCCAGCGCCTTAGGGCCAGAAGAGGAGGCGATGGCGGTCTGTTTGAAGTCGGCATTGTCTTGTAGGCGCTTGAGCACGGCGTTGGCGCGGCTGCTGGCGGCTTCAAGTTGTTCGCTGTTAGGGCTGTTGGGCACCTCGATCAGGATATGACCGATCTGGTACTCCACCTGCTGCATACCCTGTTCTTCGATTAGCTTAACCAGGCTGTTGATCTCCTGTGGAGAAACCTGGATACGACGCTGTACCTGAATACGTTGGATCTCGCCCAGGGTGATCTCTTCGCGTAGCTGTTCGCGGTATTGGCTCCAGCTCATGCCTTCGGCCTCGACCTTTTCGCGCATCATCTCAGGAGTCATCTTCTGCTCCTTGGCGATGTTCTCGATTGTCTGGTCCAGCTGCAGGTCACCGATGTGTAGACCGATGCGGTCGGCCATCTGTAGTTGCAGACGGGTCACGATCAGACGCTCGATCACCTGAGTGCGCAGCGCCTTGTCAGAAGGTAATGACTGGCCGGCGGCTTTTGCGTTGGCTTTGACTGTCTTCAACATGTTGACGATTTCGCTTTCCAGCACTATGCCTTCGTTGATCTGAACCGTCACCCTATCCAGGGGCACGTTCTCGGCCATCGCACCGTGGCTCATCGCCAATGTAAGTAAAGCAAAAATCAGTTGTTTACAGGGTTTCATCCACAAAAATCCTTGGCATATTCAGGTCGGTCGACACAGGTGTCGACCGAGTATCTAATTCGACTATTCTGATTGGACTACAAGTCCGTATCTAGGTTCAGCGCAAAGCCGATTAAAATATCAAAACTAGTTCTTCAGGTAGAGCGGCTTGCGATAGTTAAACAGGCCATCGTTAAGCATGTCCGATACCCCAAGCGGGCCGGAGCCACCTAATCCCTTGATCACAAAGTTCAGGTAGAAGCCGCTTTCGAACAGCTCCCTGTCGTTGAACGTGGGATCCAGGTTGTCCACATAGTTGGTTTTAATGCGGTAATGATAACTTAAGCGCACCGCCCAGCAACAAGATTCGTATTGAAATCCTGTGTAGGTCTCGACGCTACGTTTCTCATTGAGATCGTAATACCAGTTGCCCACGATATACCAGTTGTCGTTGATCGGCCAAGCCGTACGCAAGCCGGTTTGCGACACATTAACAGATTCGTTGGTGTTGCTGTTAACTAAATCGGGCACATAACGGTAGCTGAGCTGCAACAGCTTGTTGACCCCGGGGCGGAAATCCAGGGTGACCTCACTCTTCTTGTTGTTCTTGTTTTTGGTGTCATATTGAATGGCACCGCTCAAGAACCAATCGCTGTAGAGCTGAGTGTTGAGCTCCGCCGCCAGCACTGAGTTTGAGGTATTTTCCTGCTTAAAGATCTCGTTGGGACGGGAAGGGTCTGTAATGCCAACCTTGCTGTCCTCGAAGTAGTAGATCTGACCCAGACTGAACTTGAAGCGCTCGAGGTTATGGTCGTCAAACAGACGGGTGGTTAAACCCAGTGTCATCTGGTTGGCGTCGGCGATACGGTCCAGACCCGAGAAGCGGCGATCCCTGAAGAGGCCGTAGTAGTCTTCCTGCAACAGCGCAGTGTCATAGATGCCGATGTTGGACTGATCCTCATAGCCGACATACAGATACTGGAACTGTGGCTCCAGGGTCTGACGATAGTTGGCATCGAAGTAGTCGGTGAAACGCTCGAAGTTGATCTGACCGTGGATGCGCACCTGGGGCAGGGTACGGCTCACCGAGCTGTCCAGCGGCTCAGTGCCTGTGTAGTTCTTGGTGTCCTGCCAATAGTTGGTCTGCAGCAGCTTAAGCTCACTGGTCAGCGATCCGGCCGGCCCGTGGATCGGAAGTGAGACACTGGGCTCGAAGTGCAGGCGGCTGGCGGTGGCATACTGGTCTTCCTTATGACGGAAGTTGCTGGCTTCCCCCATGAGGTTGAAGTCTAGGCCTTGCCAGAAACCTGGGGCGCGATAGTTAAAGCCTATCTGCGGCATCACCTGATAGGGAGACTCTTCTTCACCCAATACCTTGATATCCTGCACCCGAGCTGACATGTCCCAGTTATCTTCGAAATAGGCGATTTCGCCTATGCGAGAGAGCTGGTTGTCGGTGGCGCGCAGCACGTCGGAGGGCAGATCGTTGAAGTAGTTGTTGTCCGACACATCGGTAAAGTTGGCCAGTACCCGCCAGTTGTCGGCGATGGCCCCCTGATGCTCCCAGTGGTAAAGGTAACGGTCGGCGCGGTTGGGCACCAGATTGTCATTGCTCAGGTATTCTACATTCAACTGCCCCTGCTGGGCCTCACCGGCGAGATAGCGAAATTCCGACTTGAGGAACAGGCCGCGGGCCGACATATAGTGCGGAGTAAAGGTGAGATCATACTCTGGCGCTATGTTCCAGTAGTAGGGGGTCGCCACCTCGACACCATTGGTGGTGCTGGTGCTGAAATAGGGGAACAGGAAGCCTGACTTGCGCTTCTCCGACACGGGAATCGTCATATAGGGCAGATAGAAGACGGGCACATCGCCTATCTTGAGCTTGGCATCCCAAAGCTCGCCCCACTCTTCGCTGCTGTCTATCTTGATGGTCTCGGCCTCAAGCAACCAGGAGCTATCGCCCGGCGGACAGGTCGTGAAGTTGGTGTTCGACAGGTGCAGGTTGTTGTCTTGGGTGATCTCCAGGTTTTCCGCTTCGCCGTGGATCTGCTGACCGTGGAGCCAATATTGGGCACCCTTAAGTTGGGCGCTGTTGCTGCGCATCTCGGCGCTGAGAGAGTCGGCCGTGACGGTAAACATATTGTCCTGAAACACCAGGTTGCCGTTGGCATCCAGGCGCTCGTTAGCCTGATCCAATACCGCGCTGTCGGCGGCGATATGGCGGCCGCCTTGGCTGAAGGTCACATCTCCCTGGAAACTAGCCTTGTCACCCATCTTAGCTGCCGATGAGTCGGAAACGATCTTAATCTGCTGCAGATCTAGGGGACGTTCGTCTGTGCTGGGCTCAGGAATAGGAACGGGCGGGAGCACCAGACACTGGGCACCGGGCGCGGGAGTGGTTTCCGATTCGTCTGCCAAGACTAGCTGCGGGAGTAGCGCCAATGCCAATAAGTAACGGATATGCATCTTTTATCGTTTTTGTGATTTCTTAGTCTAGACAAGTTATCGGTGAGAATAGTTGCATCCCCCTTGGGAAGCAACTTAGCAAAAGAGATAGAATCATCTTAATTGCTGTTTCTATTTTGCTTTATAATAAAGCAATTTTCTTCTAAGAGCCATGAGGTGCCCTTGTCAGATCCAAGATTTCTTGCCCTTAATTCATGGATAGCGCGAACTTTAGGCGATGAGGCGCGAGTCGCCTTAATTTCCGGTGACGCCAGTTTTCGCCGCTACTATCGTGTCCAGTTTTCAAACCAGACGTTTATCGCCATGGATTCGCCGCCGGTTCTGGTGCCTGTCGCCCCTTTTATCGCCCTCGCAAACGCCTATCATGACCATGGCATACTGGCGCCTGAGGTTAAGGCCGCCGACCTGTCTCAAGGTTTTCTGTTGCTCTCTGATCTCGGCGATACCCAGCTGCTCGAGGTGCTAAACCAGGATAACGTCGGTCACTATTATGGCAAGGCACTTGGGCTGCTCGATAAGCTGCAGACCATCACCTCGGCGGCGGGGCAGCCCTTGCCCGATTATGATGACGCCTTCGTGCTGCGTGAGCTGAATATTTTCGTCGAGTGGTTGCTTGAGCATCATCTTAAGCTGGGCCTCGACAGCAATACCCGGCAGATAATCGATAAATGCTTCCACCTGCTTATCGATAACGTCGCCGAGCAGCCCAAGGTAGGCATGCACAGGGACTATCATAGCCGCAATCTCATGTTGTGTGATGACGAGCTGGCGGTGATCGACTTTCAAGATGCTGTCTTAGGTCCCATCACCTATGATGCCGTCTCCTTGCTGCGCGATTGCTATGTGCGCTGGCCGCTCGACGTGGTCGAGCCCTTGCTTGAGCAGCACTATAATCAGATGCGCGCCCTGGGCCGCCTCGGCGATGAGGTGAACTTGAGCCGGTATCGCCGCTGGTTCGATCTTATGGGGATGCAGCGTCACCTCAAGGCCGCGGGGATCTTCTGCCGCCTCAACTATCGCGACGCCAAGCCGGGCTACTTAAAAGATATACCCCTGACCCTGAGTTATGTGTGTGACATAGGGGAGCAATATCCTGAGTTTGAGCCATTTGTTGCCTGGTTAAGGGGTGAGGTGATGCCGCAGATGACGAGCGACAAGCTGTCTCAACTGGCAAGCAGGATGGAGGCGCTGTAATGAAGGCCATGATACTCGCCGCCGGGCGAGGTGAACGCCTGCGCCCCCTGACCGACACCCTGCCTAAACCGCTGGCAGAAGTCGCGGGCAAGCCACTCATCGTCTATCACATAGAGCGTCTCGCGGCCCTTGGCATCACTGAGATAGTGATCAACCACGCCTGGCTGGGCCACAAGCTAGAGGCCAGTCTGGGGGATGGCAGCGCCTGGGGCGTGAGCATCAGCTACAGCCCAGAGACAGAGGCGCTCGAGACGGGCGGCGGTATCAAGCAGGCCTTGCCTCTACTTGGAGATGAGCCTTTTCTGGTGCTCAATGGCGATGTCTATATTGACAGCTTGCCAAGCGTTAAGGGTATGTCGCTGGATGCCGCGATCGATTCGGCAAAGATTGCTGAGCTGATGAGTGAGCAGGAGGCCTATCTCTGGTTGGTGGATAACCCTAAGCAGCATCCAGAGGGCGATTTTGGCCTGAGGGATGGCAAGGTGAATGATGAGGATGAGCCTAAGCTGACTTTTTCCGGCATGGCCATCTATCATCCGCGTTTCTTCGCCGGTGCCCCGAATGGCCGCTTTGGTCTGGCGCCGCTATTGAGAGCCAAGATGCAGCAGGGGTTGATCGGCGGCGAGCACTACCCGCATCTCTGGTGCGATGTGGGCACGCTGGAAAGGCTTGAGTCACTGGACGCCGAGTTAAGGGCCTAGTATCAAAGACTAAGGTTTTTAGATGAAGGGTTTTTAGATGAAGGGTTGTTAGATAAAGGGTTGTTAGATGAAGATTTGGGGTAAGTTTTTCGGTTTTGCCATAGGTTTCATGTTTGGTCGTATCATAGGCGGACTCATAGGTCTCTGGCTCGGCCACCTCTATGACAAGAAGCGCGGCGAGGTGGAAAAGTTGATGGGCAAGGGCAGCGATCGTCAGGCGCTGTTCTTCAACACCGCCTTTGCCGTGATGGGCCACGTGGCCAAGGCCTCGGGTCAGGTGACAGAACATGATATCCGCTTGGCGACGGCGCTGATGGATCAGATGCGTCTGAGCGGCGATGCCCGCCGTGAGGCCCAGGCGGCCTTTACCCAAGGCAAGGCCGCCGATTTCGACCTTAAGGCGTCGCTGCGCACCTTCAGGTTGATCTCCATGGGGCGCCGGGAGCTGCTGCAGATGTTTCTGGAGATCCAGATCCAGACCGCCCTGTCGGATGCCAAGCTAGATGCCAAAGAACATGCCATACTCTTAACCGTGGCGCAGGATCTGGGCTTTAGCCGCGAGCAACTCGATGAGCTGCTCAAGCGCTGGCAGGCGGAAGTGAACTTCCAGCGCCATGGTCGTCAGCAGACCTCCATCAAGGATGCCTACGAGGTATTGGGTCTGGATGAGCAGGCCTCGGATCAGCAGGTGAAGCGCGCCTATCGTAAGTTGATGAACGAGCACCACCCCGACAAGCTGGTCGCCAAGGGGTTACCCGCCGAGATGATGGAGCTGGCCAAACAGAAGGCGCAGGATATTCAGGCCGCCTATGACAGGGTAAAGCAAGACCGCGCCATGAGATGATTATCTAACAAAGGAGAGGGCGATGAAGCGAACAAGGCTGACCTTATTGACAGGACTCTTAGCATGGATGGCGGCCCAGTCTTTCTGGGCCCAGTCTGTTTGGGCAGAGTCGGATATTTACGTCGCCCCCTTCGGTGGCTACAGCTTCGGCGCTAGTGATCTCGATGCCACCGATATTGATACTAATACCCAGGGTAACATCAGCATCAAGGATTCCAGCCACTATGGCATCATATTGGGGATGAAGACCCGGGATCCCGGCGATGTCTACCTGCTCTATAGCCACCAGAGCACAGATATGCACGCCGCGGGCATGTTCAACCCCAATCGTTTGGCAAAGCTTGAGCTGGATTACGCTCACCTGGGGGGCTCGCTTTATTTCCCCAATGGCAACCTGCGTCCCTATGTTACCGTTAGTGTCGGCATGACCCAGATGCGCCCGTCGGGGGATTTCTCCGACGAGTCACGCTTCTCCATGGGATTTGGGGGCGGGGTGGAGTACCTGCTCGGCGATAACTTCAGCCTGTTTGCCGATGGCCGCGGCTACGCCACCTTTATCAACAGCGACAATGCGCTGTTTTGCGATGCCAATCGCTGTATCTGGAATATCCGCGCCGATGTCATGTGGCAGGGGCAGGTGAACGCCGGATTTAAATACACTTTTTAACCCATAAGAGAGCAGTCTTAATGAAGATAGTGGTACTCGATGGTTACACCCTCAACCCTGGCGATCTCGACTGGCAGCCCCTTGCGGCGCTGGGCGAGTTTCATTGCTTTGACAGAACCTCCCCGGACGAACTCCTGGATCGTGCTCAGGGGGCGCAGGTGCTGCTGACCAACAAGACGCTGCTCGACGCCGATGCGCTCAGGGAGCTGCCAGATCTTGAGTATATCGGCGTGCTCGCCACTGGCACCAACGTGGTGGACCTCAACGCTGCCAGCGAGCTTGGGATCAAGGTGACCAATGTGCCAGGCTATGGCCCGGATGCGGTAGCCCAGATGGTGTTTGCCCATATTCTTCATCACACCCAGCGTTTGTCGGCCCATCACAACTCCGTGGTGGCCGGGGTCTGGTCTCAGGCGCCAGATTTCTGCTTTACCCTGGCGCCGTTACAGTCCCTAAAGGGTAAAATCCTCGGCTTGGTGGGGTTTGGCGACATAGGTCGGCAGGTAGCCAATATTGCGAAGGCATTTCAGATGCGGGTGCTGGTCAACACGCCCTCCATTAAGCACGACCTCCCAGAAGGTGTCAGCTGGTGCGAGCGTGAGGCGCTCTTTGCCTGCGCCGATATCATCTCACTGCACTGTCCGCTAACGTCGGACACCGAGAAGTTGATTAATCGAGAGCGGCTCAGCGCCATGAAGCCAAATGCCATCTTAATCAACACGGCCAGAGGCGGTCTGGTGGATGAGCAGGCACTGGCCGATGCCCTGGCGCAGGGGAAGATTGCCGCCGCAGGGGTGGATGTGCTCTCTAGCGAGCCACCACAGGCTGACAATCCGCTGCTGAGCGCGCCTCATATCAGCATCAGCCCGCATAACTCCTGGGCGACCAGGGAGGCGCGCCAGCAATTGCTGACGATAGCGGTCGATAACTTCAAGGGTTATCTGGCGGGTCAGCCGGTGAACCTGGTTAATTAAGCTCTGATAATAAGTTAAATCTAGATAGACAAAGGGCGCCTGATCCGTGAGAAGAGGCGCCCTTTTTGTCATCGCTTTGCTGGTTTAATCCAGCAAGGCGCTGGTTTTAGTGGATTAATCCAGAATCACCTCGACCTGTTTAGCCACGTTAAGCGCCTTGTCGATCGCCTCATCAATGGTATTGCCACGGGCCAGGCCGACACCGAGACGGCGGCGACCGTCGATATCCGGCTTGCCGAACAGGCGTAGCTGAGTGTTGGGCTCAACGAGTGCCTGTGCCATCCCCTGATAGCCTATGTTGTGGCTGCTGCCTTCTGCCAGGATCACCGCCGAGGCCGATGGGCCGTGCTGCACTATGTTGGCGATCGGCAGGCCTAAGATGGCGCGCACATGCAGGGCGAACTCAGACAGATCTTGGCTGATGAGTGTCACCAGGCCGGTATCGTGGGGGCGAGGTGATACCTCAGAGAAGTAAACCTCCTCTCCCTTGATAAACAGCTCGACGCCGAACAGACCATAGCCGCCCAGCGCCTCGACCACCTTGCGGCCTATCTCCTGCGCCTTGGCGAGTACGGCATCAGACATGGCCTGAGGCTGCCAGGACTCGCGGTAGTCACCATCTTCCTGACGGTGGCCTATGGGGTTGCAGAAGTGGATGCCATTGACGGCGCTGACGGTGAGCAGGGTGATCTCATAGTCGAAGGGCACGAAGCCTTCGACGATTACCCGGCCACCACCGGCGCGGCCACCTTCCTGGGCATAACGCCATGCCGCGAGGATCTGCTCCTCGCTGCGAATGATGCTCTGGCCCTTACCCGACGAGCTCATCACAGGCTTGACGACGCAGGGCAGACCTATGTCGGTGACAGCCTGCTCAAATTCTGCCTGGGTGTCACAGAAGAAATAGGGTGAGGTGGGCAGCCCCAGCGTTTCGGCGGCCAGGCGGCGTATACCCTCGCGATCCATGGTGAGCTGGGCGGCCTTGGCCGTTGGGATCACCTTAAGGCCTTGGGCCTCCATCTCAACCAGAGTCTGGGTGGCGATCGCTTCGATCTCGGGGATCACCAGGTGGGGCTGTTCCTGCTCTATGATGGCGCGCAGGGCCTCGCCGTCCAGCATGTTGATCACATGAAATCTGTGACTGACCTGCATCGCCGGGGCGTTGGGATAGCGGTCGACGCCTATCACTTCGACTCCCAGACGTTGTAATTCGATGGCAACTTCTTTGCCGAGTTCGCCGCAGCCAAGCAGCATGGCGCGCAGCGCGCCGCGTGAATAGGGTGTGCCTATCATGGTGTGGGTACCTTTTTATCTTGAGTGGGTCGTTCGCCCAACTTAGGTTATTTGGCGATTATCTTACCCCGTCCACTGGAATAAGCAGACCCTTTGCGCCGACAAGTGTGTACTGGATCAAGATTCTGACGCGAATTAGAAAAGAAATATCAGCAATTTATGACTAGTATAGTTAAAGTAATGTTGCGAGGTTTACCCGTTTGCGCCAGTCTCAATGGGGTGGTGCGCCGCCTGTTAAATGGATTAAATAAGAGTAAGGAGCGAGCCGTGTTTCTGGATTACTTTGCGTTAGGCGTCATCATCTTTGTCGCCGTTTTCCTGTTTTATGGGGTGATCGTCATCCACGACATTCCCTATGAGATAGCCAAGAAGCGTAATCATCCCCAGCAAGATGCCCTGCATGTTGCCGGTTGGGTGAGTCTGTTTACCCTGCATGCCATCTGGCCCTTCCTGTGGATCTGGGCGACCCTGTATCGCGAGGACAGGGGCTGGGGTTTCAACAAGGTGGTCGAGCGCGAGCTGGCGCTGGAAGATGAGGTGAAACAGCTCAATCAGACCATAGCCCAGCTTGAGCAGCGACTCAGCGCGGTCGAGGGCGGGCAAACGGCCCTGCATGTGGTCGCGACGCCGTCCAACGATCAAGAGAAGGAGTCATAAGATGGATCTGCTACTCATTCTGACCTATACCGCCATCTGCATCGCCATCTTTAAGATCTTCAAGATACCCTTAAACAAATGGACTGTGCCCACGGCGATTCTCGGCGGCATAGTGATTGTCGGCGCCCTGGTGCTCTTGATGAACTACAACCATCCCTATACCCCCTATGCCCGTCAGGTGTTTGCGACCGTGCCCATTAACCCTGCGGTGCGCGGCCTGGTGACCAGTGTCGAGGCGAAACCCAATGTGCCCCTGAAGAAAGGGGACGTGCTATTTCGTATCGATCCTGCCCCCTTCGAGGCAGTGGTGATGCAGAAGCGCGCGGCGCTGGCGGCGGCCGAGCTTGAGGTGCCTCAGCTGGAGGCGGCCTGGCAGACGGCACAGGCCAGTGTGGAGCGCGCCACGGCGGACAGAGACCGCACCAAGTCGGCGTTCGAGCGGTATGAGAAGGGGCGTAAGCGCGGCGGGGCCAATTCGCCCTTCACCGAGCTTGAGCTGGATAACAAGCGCCAACTCTACATGGCCTCAGAGGCGCAGCTCACCGCGGCGCGATCCGAGGAGCTCAGAGTCAGGCTCGCCTATGAATCCAACGTCGATGGCGTCAATACCAAAGTGGCCGGAATTCGGGCCGAGCTGGATAAGGCGCTGTACGATCTCGAGCACACTGTGGTGCGGGCACCTGCCGACGGCATAGTGACTCAGATGGCACTGCGCCCCGGGGTGATTGCCGTGCCTATGCCGCTGCGCTCTCTGGTGAGTTTTATTCCCGATGAGGATCGCTACTTTGCCGGCGCCTTCTGGCAAAACTCTCTGTTGCGACTCAAGGAGGGAGATGAAGCCGAGATGATCTTGGACGCCGCGCCGGGTCAGGTGTTTAAGGGGCGGGTGGCCAAGGTGTTGCCTGCCATGGCCGAGGGCGAGTTTCAGTCTCAGGGTTCGCTCATCTCTTCCATGGCGCTGCTGCCTAGGGGGCGTGCCATCGTCTTGATAGAGCTCGATGATCACGAGGCGAAACGTAATTTCCCTGCTGGGGTCTCGGGTCAGGCGGCTGTCTATACCGAGCACTTCTCCCATGTGGCTGTGATGCGTAAGGTGTTACTGCGGATGCAGGGCTGGTTGAACTACCTGTTCCACTAACTCTTACTTGCTAGATTATAAATCGTCATTAAAAGGCCCCATGGTGGGCCTTTTGTTTTACTGGTGCTTTGTTTTCTTGGGCTTAGCTATCAATTCAATGTAAATCGTAAGAGATTAGTCTTTGCTGACCATGCCATTGACGGTATCTGCTACCTGCTGCGCCCCGCGGCGGATCTCGTCGATCAAGGCCTGGGTGGCCGCCAGCTGTTGATTGGAGAGGGAGACCTTCTGCTGAATCGACTGCATCCCCTGTTCAGATACCTGTGTCAGCTCGCTGTTGCGGGCGACGATGCGCTCGATATCCTGGGTGGCATTGGAGGTGTTGGCGGCGAGGTTGCGCACCTCGTCGGCGACTACGGCGAAACCACGGCCCTGTTCGCCGGCGCGGGCCGCCTCGATGGCGGCGTTCAGCGCCAGCAGGTTAGTCTGATCTGCTACCTTGGCAATGGTGTGCACTATCTGGCTGATCTGCTGTGACTGCTGCGCCAGTTCGCCCATCAGCCTTGTGGCATCGGCAACCGCACCATCGATCTCATTGGCCAAGCTGGTGGCGGTGCTCAGGGTGCTCGCCCCCTGGCCGGTGATCTCTACGGTTTCTACTGCGCTTTGGTGGGCGAGTTGTGACGCCTCCTGCACCGCCTGCTGATGCAAGATGCGAGGGGTGATGTCGCTGGCCAGTTTCACTACTCGCACGACCCGGCCTGCATCATCGAATACCGGGTTATAGGTAGCCTCTAACCAGATGGCTTGCCCCTGCTTGGTGACGCGCTCAAACAGGCCGGACTGAAAACGCCCCTTGGCGAGATCGGCCCAGAAGTCGGGGTGCTGGCGCATGAAGGCCTCGGTGCAGAAGAGGCGGTGGTGTTGCCCCTTTAATTGCTCGAGCGAGTAGCCCATGGCGCTACAGAAGTTGGCGTTGGCGTCGATGATCTCCCCTTGCGGGGTAAACTCGATATAAGCTAAAGATTTATTTAAGGCATCGAATATCGCTTCTTGCCGCTCTGCCTGCTGTTTCTCCTGGGTAACGTCGCTGGCGATCTTGACTACCTTAGTGATGCGCCCCGTGTCGTCGGCAACCGGCACATAGGTGGCCTCGATCCAGATTGGTGAGCCATCCTTGTGTTGGCGCTGAAAGGTGCCGTGATTGGCCTCGCCCCTAGCGAGGTTTTGCCAGAAGGTGCGATAGGCGGCGCTGCTGGCCAGTGACGGGCTGCAGAGCAGCCTATGGTGCTGGCCCTGTATCTCTTCGAGTCTATAGCCGATGGCGGAGAGAAACTGCTGATTGGCCGATAATATTTTCCCCTCTATGGTGAACTCGATAAAAGGCGCGCTCTGGCGAATCGCCCTAAGCATCTGACTATCGTCACACAGGGCCTGATATTCCTCATCCTGTGGGATTAGCGCTTTTTTTCGATTAAAACCAAACATCTGGACACCTTTGGATTGCGGTACATAGATTAACAAGGCACTAATCGGCGACAGGGGCTGATAATTATTTTGTTGCCAACCAATTACCTAGGACTATAGCCTGAATTGATACGCTTAGAGACATTTTGCCATGTCGATCTGTCTGTACGCCAGCAACTCCTCTCGGGATCAGTCCGGGAGCGAAATGTGCCGCCCATTACCTCTGAGATTGAATTTACCCGGCTTGTGGGGTATCAATAGCTGATGCCGTCCCCAGGCTGATTAAGCGAGTATAGCGCCTGGCGACCCACTATTTTTTTAAGGATGATTATGCAAGATATCAGGGACCTCACCGCCGTCCTGCGCTCAAACACCCCCATAGTGGTGATCGAAACCTATGAAGAGTACCGGGTGATCGAGCTGCTAAAGCGGGTGTCGACCATCTTATATCAGCCGCTGTTCACCTGGAGCATTACCCAGGGGCTGACCCGCGCCGATGTGAAGATGGGAACTCAGAAGTTCAACACAGATCCCACCGAGATCCTGGGGCAGATCAAGTCTACCAGTCAGCAGGGGATCTATGTGTTGTGTGACTTTCATCCCTTCGTCGACAACGCCCCCAAGAATGTGCGCCTGCTCAAGGAGATCGCGCTGGAGTATGAGGCGCTGAAACATACCATAGTCCTGGTGAGCCATGCCTTCGATATTCCGCCTGAGATTAAACGCTACTGCGCCCATTTCTCCATCTCGCTGCCGGATACGGCGCAGCTGCAAAATCTCATCTATGAGCAGATAGACAGGGCCCGTGCCGATGGTCTGCTGCAGAGTGTCGATGAAGATGCGGTGATCAAGCTGGCGGAGAACCTCAGGGGGCTGACCTTCGACGATGCCCGTCGCCTGGCCCATAAGGCGATAGTGGATGACGGGGCGATCACCCACTCGGATGTCGATAGGATCAACCAGGGTAAGTTTAAGCTGCTGGATATGGAAGGCGTATTACAGTTCGAATATGACACCAGCGACTTCTCTCAGGTGGCTGGCCTGCATAACCTGAAGAAATGGCTCTCCCAGCGTAGCCCTGCATCGAGTGCGGAGGGACGGGTCGATCATCCCAAGGGGATTCTGCTGCTGGGGGTGCAGGGCAGCGGCAAGAGCCTGGCGGCCAAGGCAGTGGCGGGTATGTGGCAGCGGCCCCTGCTGCGTCTGGATATGTCGGCGCTGTATAACAAGTATATTGGCGAGACAGAGAAGAATCTGCGCAACGCCCTGGCGCTGGCCGATCTCATGGCCCCCTGTGTCTTGTGGATAGACGAGATAGAGAAGGGGCTCAGCAGCGGCAGCAGCGATGATGGCACCTCTAAGCGGATACTCGGCGCGCTGCTCACCTGGATGGCCGAGCGTAAATCTGAGGTGTTTCTGGTGGCCACGGCCAACGATATCAGCGCCTTGCCACCCGAGCTGATGCGTAAGGGGAGGATGGATGAGATCTTCTTTGTGGATCTGCCCGACGACAGCGTGCGCCAGGCGATCTTCCTGATCCATCTGCAGCGTCGTCAGCTGGACCCGCTTAACTTCGATCTGGCCAAGCTGTCACAGGCCAGTCAAGGCTTCTCCGGCGCAGAGATAGAGCAGGCGATCATCTCGGCCCGTTACACGGCGCGGGCGCTGGAGCAGAACGTATCACAGCAGCTGCTGTTGGGTGAGTTGATGAAGACGCGACCCCTGTCCGTGGTGATGCGGGAAAAGCTGGCCGCACTGCGTGATTGGGCAAAGGGGCGCACGGTCAACGCCCATCAATAGCGCCCGGGGTGATTATTGGGCCTTAGGGGGAAACTGAGAGAGAATCTTGTTCACGGTTTCCCGGGTCTCTTTGGCCTTCTTCTCGCCGCCGTCATCGTAATCAAACTTGTCGCTGCCGCGCCAAATAAGCTTGTTGCTGGCGCTGTCGACGATATCTATCTGGATGATCTGCATCTTGGCGCTGTCGCTACCCAGAGGCACGCCGACGCTGGTGCCTACACCTACGCCGCCAGAGCTGCCCCAGCTGCCCGTGCCTAAGCCTATTGAGAGACCAGAGCTCTTTGGCTTGTCCACCACCTTAAAGCCATAGGTCACCATAAACTGAGACTGGTCGGCGACCTGACTGTAGCCGCGCTGTGTCAGGCTGTCGACGATGGCACTATCGATCCGCTCAGTGCTGAGGGGATCGCCGATATTGGCCGGTCTCTGTAGGGTGAAACGCTTGAGCGAATCAAAATCATATTGGGTATCGTAATCTGTGGTGGGCTTGCTGGCACAGGCGCCCAGTAGCAAGGCGGCGATTGTGAGGATGAGCAGGCGTAGTGAGTTCATAGGGCTTCCTGTGAAATAATCATAAATTCAGCTATCAGCTTATTTATACAAGAGTTTTTAGTGTAGCGATATGAATAAAGTTTAGCCAGTTGTCGAGAATTAGGTTATGTTTTAACTATAGGCTCATTTAGCGTCCCCTTATGTGAGCCCGAATTCAAGATGACATAGATAATTAGGTGCGGCTAGCCCCCATGGAACAGTTAGAGTTTTTCGAGATCCCCAGTCCCTGTATTGGTGTCTGTCAGACAGACGCCAGGGGCCATTGCAAGGGCTGCCTGCGTAGCAGAGACGAGCGCTTTAACTGGCTGAACTTCTCTGACGCCCAGAAAAATGAGGTGATCCGCCTGTGTAAGCAGCGCCATCGCCGTCGTCGCCTGGCCCTGTTAAAGGCGAAGAAGACGGCTATCCTGGAGGAGCGCGCCGCCGCGACCCAATCGCTGGACTTTGACATCGATGCCGAATGATCTCGGCGGGCGTTAACTCAACGTCGAGTTCGCCCTCTTCAACACACCACTTACTCGTTTAAACCCGCGTCCGGCAAGCTATTTTCTTAGTCTGTTGGTACTCACCCTGGGCCAGCTCAGGGTAAATACCGTATTGCCAGGTTCGCTGGCCAGCGACACCCGGCCATTGTGTTTGTGCATGATCCGCTTGATGATGGCCAGTCCCAGGCCATGCCCCTTGTTGCCGTTCTGCACTACTTTGCTGCGATAGAAGGGCTCGAAGATCTTCTCCTGATCCACGGCGGCGATGCCCGGGCCGTCGTCCATCACCTCTAGCTGCACCGACTTGTTGTCCTGACGGATGGCGATGGTGATATGACTTTGGGCGAAACGCTGGGCGTTGATGATCAGGTTTTGCAGCGCCCGCTCGATGAGTGACGGGTCGCCCATCACCTTCAGCTCAGGCGTCTGCTCGTCGAAATAGATGGGAATGCTGTGGCGGTTTTGCAGCCGGCTGATGGTCTGTTGGGTGAGCCGGGTCAGCTCGCAGCACTCAAACTCCAGATCTTGCTGCTGAGACTCCAGGCTGGCATAGGTCAGCAGCTCCTGTAGCAGGGTCTCCATCTCTTTGACATCCTGCTGCATCTCGTCGAGAAACGCCTGTCGCTGGGCGGGATCAGAGTCCGGCGCGCAGTATTGGGGCACCAGGGCCAGGGCAAATTTGAGCCGGGCCAGGGGCGTTCTGATCTCGTGGGAGACGGCGTTGGAGAGATGCTTCTGGTTCTCTATCAGGGCGCTGATGTGGCGCGCCATCTCGTTGAAGGTGCTGGCCAGCGGCTGCACCTGAGAGCGGCTGGAGAGTTGAATCTGGGTGTCCCACTTGGCCTGGCCGAATGCCTTGGTCGCCAGGCGCAAGGTCTTGAGGTCCCGTGACAGGGGCCAGACCCAGATCAGCGCGACCAGTGCCAGGGAGAGGTAGAAGAAGAGGGTAAACAGGCCGCGTAGCTGCTCTCTGGGATCTATCTCTATGGGGCCGGCCATCAGGATCTGTTGGTCATCAACCTGGATAAAATGCAGCTCGTGTTGCTCGTCCGGCGCCGTGACCAAGACGCTGTCGCGCGCGAGGGAATCATCCAGGTTGACCGCTACCAGAGCCTTAGGCAGTAGCCTGAGGGGATAGCTTTGTTGGGTGCTAAGTTCGGTGAGAAACGCCTCGCGCTGGTTCTCTGGCAGTTTGCCGAGCAGCTGGGCTAAGGCGATGAGCGGCGCGTCCTGCACACCGCTATCGTCGACATTGTTTTGCCAGATGCTGTCTAAGGTCCAGCCTATACCGAGAAAACTGAGGCTTAGTAGCAGGTATAGGCTGATGAAGAGTCGTTTCAACGCAGCTCCGTTAGTTGTTCCAGGCTTCTGGGGCGAACAGATATCCCTGACCCCATACCGTCTTAATTCTAAATGGGGTTTCGATATTGTCACCTAACTTCTTACGTAGCCGTGAGATACGCACGTCGATCTTCCTGTCCTTACCGTCGAAATCTATGTTGAGCAGGTATTGATAGATATATTGGCGGCTCAGTACCTGGCCAGCCTGTGAGGCCAGCAACCAGAGGAGTTCGAACTCATGGCTGGTGAGATCCACCTCGAGATCGCCAAGGCGAATCGCCTGAGTGTGGGGATCTATGCTCAGCTTGCCGAAGCTCAGGCAGTGAGACTCCGCCTGTGGTGGCTTGGCGGTGCGGCGCAGCAGATTGTTGATGCGGGCGATAAGCAGCGCAGGATCCACCGGCTTGACCACATAGTCGTCGGCGCCCAGCTCTAGTCCCTTGATCTGATCTTCGTTGGAACCCAATGCGCTCATCAGCAGGATAGGGCCGGCGAAGTAGTCGGGCAGTTTTTCACAAAGGGTAAGGCCATCCATCCCTGGCAGCATGATATCGAGCAAGATGATATCTGGTTTGTAGTTGATCAGTCGGGTCAATACGGTATCACCGCGACGCTCAACTTCCACGTGCATTCCATGCGACTTTAAATAATCCACAATCAGGTTTGCCAGACGAATATCGTCTTCGACGAGCAAGACTCTATGGGTCGATTGAGATTCTGTCATTAGAATAGACTCCAGGGGTTGCGATAACGACGTCTCACCTGAGGCGCCGAAGTAGGGGTAACTTTTAATTTTACGCCTGCCAAGGTTTGGTGGCTTTCTTTGTCTATCATGACAAATTGAATATCTTTTTGTGTCTCAACCTTCAGGGTGAGTGAATGGGTATTGGGCGAGTCGGCGCACCACTTCTCCAGCTCGTTATGATCCGACATGATGCAAACTACCTGGGGATAGGGGGTCTCCCAGTTCAGTACCAACTCGATTTCACAGCTCTGCTCGACATCGGCCGTGATGCAAAATTGGGGTGACAACGACAAGCTGGCCGTAGACTCTTGGCCCGCGGCATAGGTAATGTTACACAGTAAAATGATGACAAGAGTTGCCTGTATCAGCTTGAAAGTCATTGAAAACACTAACCTTAGAACCTATAGGCAGTGCCGATAAAGTAGGTGTTGGTGTAACTTTCAGTGACGAGCGGACTGGCGGTGATTTCATCGGCCAAGTCGGTATAGCGTACCAGGAAGAGCAACTCCCAGTGCTCACTCATTATGTATTGTGTCGTCAATTCTAATCCTAAATTAGTGCCAGAACCGGCACGGTAGCGTTCACTCCAATAGGTGTTCTCACTTGGACGTACGCCGTAATAGTAGTTGATGATCTCTTCGCTCTTCCAGTTAGCCACTGCGGCGAATTCAAATTTCCAGTCGGTCCATGATAGGTTGTATAGCCACTTCACCTTGGCCTCCATACCGGAGTGCACGTCGAAAAGATCGTGGGCCAGGGCGAGGTTGATTATACCCATTGGTGTGTAAATAAACGCTTCTGCTCCGCCAAGAAGTGTAAATTTTCTGTCTTCCAGCTCATTAAATACCGGCTCGGGCTCGGCGCCAAAGGCTTGAAAACGCGAGGTAAAGGTTGGTGACGAACTGAGCTGACTGGTGCCAGAAATAAAGATGTTCGACGGGTCCCAACGGTAGAAGTAGGCGCTGTCGCTGCTGAAGCTGGTGGTCAGGTTGACGCTGAACATCTCCTCATCCGCCAGTGTGTAACCCAGATTGCCATTGTCGAAAAACCACCTGTCGCCATAGTAGGCCAGGGTAGGCGCCAGGTAGATGGGGATATCGTCGTAGTCGCGAACAGGATTGCTTCGCTCGCCATAGCCCAGCGCCAGACCAAGTTGCCACTGACCAACTTCGACACATTCATCATCCATATGACAAACCTTCTGCTCTTCGGCCTGCACGGCAAAGCAGAGGAGCAAAGAGGTAAGTAGGCTTGTCAGCAGCTTGTTTTTCATGGGTATAGATACACTAAATCGGGTCAAACAGGAGTCTAAGCAAAAGATTACCATTTACGTCATATATGCACAGCGTTTTCGCTGCTGCTGATGCAAAATGATACAGCTTCATGCCTAGTGTTGGTTAAGTTTTGGCGAGATGTTGCCTGGCGAGTACGCCGCTGTGATCCCTTTTAGCTATAGAGTTTGCTGACTTGTTGCAACTGTTTCTGCTGCTCGGTGCGCTCACCCTCTCTTTGCATGGCCAGGCCGACCGTGCGCCTGAGCTGCAGATCGCCAATCGCCTTATAGATGATGTTGCTCTGCTCCATCAATACCGGCAGGGCGGGCACCAGGGCGATGCCGACCCCGGCCGCCACCAAGCCTACCGCGTACTCTACCGTCTGGATCCGCGCGCGGATCTGCATCTTTATCCCCTCCAGATCCATCAGCTGCTGCAGATCCGCCAAGGCTTCGCAGGGGGCACGATGAATGAAGGGCTGGCCGCTGAGATCCTGCAGGCGGATCTCCTTCTTCAGGGCCAGGCTCATGGTCGAGGGGATCGCCAGTAGGTAGTCGTCATGCCAGATGGGCTGAAACACTTCGTCCGACTTTAGCTGACTGGTGGTGATGATGCGGGCGTCGCAGGGCTCGTTGGCCTCTACCAGGGTGAGCTCCATATCATGGCAGGCCTGGCTGAAGTCTTTGAGCAGCATGCTCATGCGCTGCACCCCGAGGGAGTTGATTAGCCCAAGCTTGAAGGGTTGGCGCTGCTCTGGTGTATTAAACAGCGAAGCGATCGCCTTGGACTCGTTTAGCAGCCGCTGAGCCAAGGGATAGAGGCGCTCTGCCGACTCCGTGGGGCTCACTCCCCTGCCGTGGCGCTGAAACAGCTGAGTGTTGAGCTCGTCTTCGAGCTGGCTGATGGCCGAGGAGATAGAGGGTTGGGCGATATAGCACTGCTTGGCGGCGGCGCTGATGGTGCCCTTATCATAGACGGCGACAAAGTAGCTCAGGGCTCTGAGGTTCATGGCTAGGCTCTTAGGTTGGTGGTCGGGACTCATCTTTACGCTTACGTAAGATATAGAAAATAACTATGTAAGCTAAACAAAAAGAATATTTTTCCTACGGATAAATTATGCCTATGCTAGTCGAATTAGCAAGTGGTGAATTAGTCACCAGTTGCAACACAACAATAAATGACAGCAAGGAACAGATTCATGGCTCGAGTGAAATTTGATTGGCAAGATCCACTGCAATTCGATGCGTTGCTTAGCGAAGATGAACGCATGATCCGCGACATGGTGCACGACTATGCCCAAGAGAAGTTGATGACCCGGGTATTGATGGCCAATCGCAATGAGCATTTCGACCGTGAGATCATGAATGAACTGGGCGAGCTCGGGCTCCTAGGGGCGACCCTGCCCGAGGCCTATGGCTGCGCCAACGCCAACTATGTCAGTTATGGCCTGGTGGCCCGTGAGATTGAACGGGTCGATAGCGGCTATCGCAGCGCCATGAGCGTGCAGTCTTCCCTGGTGATGCACCCCATCTATGCCTATGGCAGCGAGGCGCAGCGTCAGAAATACCTGCCTAAGCTGGCAACCGGCGAGTGGGTGGGCTGTTTCGGTCTGACGGAGCCGGATGTGGGCTCAGATCCCGGCGGAATGAAGACCCGCGCCGAGCGTATCGACGGCGGCTATCGTCTCAATGGCGCCAAGATGTGGATCACTAACTCGCCTATCGCCGATGTGTTTGTGGTGTGGGCCAAGCTCGATGGTGTGATCCGTGGCTTCATCCTCGAGAAAGGCATGAAAGGGCTGAGCGCACCTAAGATTGAGGGTAAGTTCAGCCTTAGAGCTTCTATCACCGGCGAGATAGTGATGGACAATGTCGAGGTGGGTGAAGAGGCGCTGCTGCCTAACGTCGAGGGACTCAAGGGGCCGTTTGGCTGTCTCAACAAGGCCCGCTACGGCATCGCCTGGGGCGCACTGGGGGCGGCAGAGTTCTGCTGGCACGCGGCGCGTCAATACAGCCTGGACCGTATCCAGTTTAACCGCCCGTTGGCGGCCACTCAGCTGATCCAGAAGAAGCTGGCGGATATGCAGACAGAGATCACCACAGGCTTGTTTGCCTGCCTGCAGGCCGGTCGCCTGATGGATCAGGACGCGCTGCCTGTCGAGGCCATCTCACTCATCAAGCGTAACTCCTGCGGTAAGGCGCTGGAGATCGCCCGTACCTCCCGCGATATGCATGGCGGCAACGGCATCAGCGACGAGTTCCATGTGATCCGCCATGTGATGAACCTCGAGGCCGTCAACACCTACGAGGGCACCCATGATATTCATGCGCTCATCCTGGGCCGCGCGCAGACCGGCATTCAGGCCTTCGGGTAATCCTTCTCCTTCAGCTCGGAGCGACGGCGTCGCTCCGCCTTCTCGTCGCAGCGGCCGAGTGAACGCCTGTGGTATAGGCCTTGTTGCGCCCAATTGAGGTAGATCAACTTGGAAGATAGAGCTATTGCCCTCGACAGGCAATTTGTCGAACGTGTATCCCAGCAAGATTTCCTAGAGATAGAGCAGGGCTGGTGCCATACCCGCCTGGGGCTCAGTGACGCCGATTTCGTCGGCATCTTCGAGTCACAGATGAAGAGCCGTCTGCTGGATCTCGAGTCCCGTAAGATGCGCGCCCGTAATCAGGGCTTCTACACCATAGGCAGCTCGGGTCACGAAGGCAACGCCGCCTGCGCCGCGGCCCTGCGCCCGACCGATATGGCATTTCTGCACTATCGCAGTGCGGCCTTTATGATAGAGAGGGCGCGCCAGGTGCCCGGCGAGACCTCCCTTTGGGACATGCTGCTCTCCTTTGCCGCCTCCAGCGAAGACCCTATCTCCGGCGGCCGTCACAAGGTGCTCGGCAGTAAGCGGCTGATGATACCGCCGCAGACCTCCACCATAGCCTCACATCTGCCCAAGGCGGTGGGAGCGGCCCTGAGCATTCCGCTGACGCATAGGCTAGATATCGACAGCGTCTTGCCCGAAGACAGCCTGGTGTTCTGTAACTTCGGCGACGCCTCGGCTAACCATGCCAGCGCGCAGACGGCGATCAATGCCGCCGGCTGGGCCGCGTACCAGCAGGTGCCGCTGCCGCTGCTGTTTGTCTGTGAAGACAATGGCATAGGTATTTCTACCGCGACCCCAAACGGCTGGATAGCCGCCAACTTTAAAGACCGCGCCGGCATCAAGTATTTCTACTGTGATGGGCGGGACCTGCTGGACTGTTACCGGGTCAGCCGTCAGGCGGCCGAGTATGCCAGGGTCAAGCGAAGGCCCGCCTTCTTGCATGTCAGAACCGTGCGTCTGATGGGCCATGCCGGCAGCGACGCCGAAATCGCCTACCTCAGCAAACAGAAGATCTTCGATAACGAGGCCCAGGACCCATTGCTGCTCAGTGCCAAGCAGATCATCGAAGCTAAGCTGATGACTCCGGACGAGATAGTCAACCAGTATCAGACGCTCAAATCGCGCATCGCCGCCATCGCCAGGGTGGCGGTTGAGCGGCCAAAACTGACCAGCGCCAAGGCGGCGATGGCGGCGGTGATTCCGCCCGTCAATGACAAACCGCTGATTCACCATAACCTGACCGATGAGGCCTTCGCTCAGCTCTTTAGTGCGGACAAAAATTCTCTGGGTAAGCCGCTACACATGGGTAAGCTTATCAACATGACACTCACGGAGTTGATGGCGCGCCAACAGAACATAGTGGTATGCGGTGAGGATGTGGGCAAGAAGGGCGGTGTCTATCATGTGACCTCGCGCCTGGTGGAGCGTTTCGGCCCCAACCGGGTGATCAATACCCTGTTGGACGAGACCTCTATCTTAGGCCTGGCCATAGGTATGGCCCACAACGGCCTGCTGCCGATTCCCGAGATCCAGTTTCTCGCCTATGTCCATAACGCCGAGGATCAGATCCGTGGTGAGGCGGCGACCCTGCCGTTTTTCTCCAACGGTCAATTTACTAATCCCATGGTGATCCGCATCGCCGGCCTGGGTTATCAGAAGGGTTTCGGCGGCCACTTCCATAACGACAACTCATTGGCTGTGTTTCGCGACATTCCCGGCCTCATACTGGCCTGTCCCTCCAACGGCGCCGATGCCATGGGGATGCTGCGGGAATGCGTGCGCCTGGCCGAGCAGGAGCAGCGACTGGTGATCTTCTTAGAGCCTATTGCACTCTACATGACGCGGGATCTCCATGAGGAGGGCGATGGCCTCTGGAGTCATGACTATTGTCCTCAGGAAAAAGCTAAAGCCCTGCCCTATGGTGAGCTGGGGGTCTATGGCAAGGGTAAGACGCTGGCCATCCTCAGCTATGGCAACGGTTATTATCTCAGCCGTCAGGCCGAGCGCGAGCTGTCTGGGCTCGGCATCGACTGTCGGGTGATCGACCTGCGTTATCTCATCCCCCTCAACGAGGAGGCGATTATCGCGGCGGTGAGCGAGTGCGAACACCTGCTGATCGTCGATGAGTGCCGCCGCAGTGGCTCGGTGAGCGAGGCGATAGTGACCTGTGTCCATGAACGTTTGGGGGATCTCGCGCCGCAGATGGCGAGGCTCACCGCCGAGGATTGCTTTATTCCGCTGGCCGAGGCGGCGACCCTGCCGCTGCCGAGTCGCTCGCAAATTGTCGAGGCCGCCCTGGCCTTGGTTGGTGAGCAGGCCCTGGTTGGTGAGCAGGCCCAGCTTGGCGAGCACACCATCGACGATGAGGGCAATGAATCTATCCAGGATGCGGGAGTGAGACAAGTCTTATGACACAGGAAGCCAAGATGATGAAGAGCGACCAAGCGGGTAGTGCGACAGGTAAGCTAAGGGCCTTGGTGGTGGCGCCGGGAAGAGGATGCTACAACAAAGAGGAGCTCGGCTATCTTGCCAGATATCACGGCGAAAAGCCTGACTTTATCGAGGCGATCGATGCCTATCGACGCGACCTGGGGCAGAAGGCCATCGCCGAGCTCGATAGCCAGGGGAAGTACTCCTTCAAGCTACATACGCCGGGGGAGAATGCCTCCGCCCTCATCTATGCCTGCGCCATGGCCGACTTCATGGATATCGACCGCGAGCGCTTTGAGATAGTGGCAGTGACCGGCAATTCCATGGGCTGGTATATCGCCTTGGCACTGGCCGGCGCTCTGGATGAGCGCGGCGCTATCGAGGTGATCAACACAATGGGTAGCATGATGAGTGATGGCCTGATCGGTGGGCAGATGATCTATCCCGAGATGGATGAGAACTGGCGCCGGGACAATGCCAAGACAGCACTGCTGGATAAGGTCATCGATGAGGTGAACCAGGAGGCGGGCTGCGAGCTCTACACCTCTATTCATCTCGGTGGCTATCGCGTGCTGGCGGGTAACGAGGCGGGTCTTACCCAGGCCGAGGCCCGTCTGCCCAAGCTGGAAGATCGCTACCCTATGCGCCTCTATAACCACGGCGCCTTCCATTCGCCGCTGCTGCAAGAGATTGCCCGCCGAGGTCAGCAGGCACTGCCCGCGTCGCTGTTTCATCGGCCTAAGCTGTCCATGGTGGATGGTCGGGGACAGATCTGGGGACGCTTCTCAAGCGACATCGAAAGGCTGCACAACTACACCTTAGATCATCAGGTGGTGGCGCCCTATGACTTCAGTCAGGCGATGGCGGTTGGGGTGAAGGAGTTTGCCCCGGACTGTGTGATAGTACTCGGCCCGGGCAACACTTTAGGTGGCCCAGTGGCGCAGACGCTGATCGCCAACCAGTGGTTCGGTTGGCAGAGCAAGCAGGATTTCAGCGAGGCGCAAAAACAGGCGCCTAAGCTTATCGCCATGGGGAATCCGGCGCAGCGGGCGCTTGCGACGGGTAAGGCTTAAGGTTGCGAATTAGTGTTACGGGTTAGTGTTACCGATTAGTGTTACCGATTAGTGTTACGGATTAGAGTTGTGGATTAGTGCTAGGGTTAAACCTATAGCAGGGGGAGCGGCGGCCTTGCTCATACTGTCATTGCTAAACTTGCTGTCCCTATGGCATATTGCCTTCTTTTATAAGGAAATAAAGGACGTTTATGGCAGAGCATCAGTTTGATTCCCCCCATCCTTCCGAGATCAGCATACGTCACAGCACAGATGGCGACATAGAGGGAATTTTTGCCCTCTATGGCCAGCGCAGCTGTTATGCCAGCACCCTGCAGCGTCCCTATCCGTCACTGGCCTTCTGGCAGAAGCGGCTGAAGGATCTGCCGGAGAACTGTTACAGCCTGGTGGCCGTGCGCGAGGGCAAGATAGTGGGCCAGCTCGGCATGGAGGTCTATAGCAATGCCAGACGCAAGCACGTGGCCAACTTTGGCATGGCGGTATGCGAGTCGGCCCGAGGGCAGGGGATTGGCAGTGCCTTGCTGGGGGCCATGATAGATCTGGCGACCAACTGGCTGGCGGTACGGCGCATCGAGCTCGAGGTCTATACCGATAACGAGGCCGCCGTCGCCCTCTATAAGTCCCATGGCTTTGAGATCGAAGGCGAGGCCAAAGATTACGCCTTTCGGGATGGCAGCTATGTGAATGCTTTCCTGATGGCCAGATGCTGCTAAGCCCTTTAAAAAATTTGGCTAAGAGCTTTGGCTCGAGCTAAGCGCTTAAGCCAGTCACACAAGCTAAGCGCCATAATTAGCTTTTGATTGAGGTGCAAAACTGATCTAGATCAGCAGATGGTTAACTAAGCCCCTCTGCTGATTTTTTTGTGAGTTGGATCGCGACAAGCGGGGAAGTGTGAGGCTCATCTTGTCTAGCCCGCTTTTCTTTAGCATTCGATGTTTATCCGGGAGCGGCCCGAAACTCCCTTTGTGATGAATCTCTTGAAATCTCATTTTTTGCGATATTGGTCTCTCGCGGTCTGCTGTCCTTGTTTATCTTAATGAATTCATTAGCGATTTTTCTTGCCTGTCAATGTCCCTTCTCGACAGCCTTTAGTTATCATCTTGTTTTATATCGATTTTAATTATGGCGTTTGGGCCATTTGGCCAGGCATTGTGATGCCCTTAAGACTTCTCTAGAATCCGCCGCGATTTTGACCGCGCCAAAGGGGCGCATCATTCATGCGAGCGATAACGAGGGGAATTAAATGTCGACAAAATTGGCCAATCCAGCGCCTCTGGGTCTGATGGGATTTGGTATGACGACCGTGCTATTGAACATACACAACGCGGGCTTCTTTGCCATCGATGCCATGATCTTGGCGATGGGGATCTTCTACGGTGGTTTGGGCCAGGTGCTGGTGGGCATGATGTGCTTTAAACGGGGAGATACCTTCGGCACTACGGCATTTACCTCCTATGGTCTGTTCTGGCTAACCTTAGTGGGGCTAATCATGCTGCCTAAGCTTGGCCTCGCCGCTGCCAGTCCGAGTCACTTCATGGGCTGGTACTTAAGCCTCTGGGGCCTATTTACTGCTTTTATGTTTGTCGGTTCTTTGCGTTACCCACGCGCCAAGCAGGTGGTGTTCGGCTCCTTGACGATACTCTTCTTCCTGCTGGCGGCTCGCGACTTCACAGGTAGCGAGTTGATCGGCGTGATCGCCGGGTTCGAAGGGATCTTCTGTGGCGCTAGCGCCATCTACTTTGCCATGGCTCAGGTGCTTAACCAGGAGTATGGCCGGGTGATCCTGCCCATTGGCGAGGTTAAGGCCTAGCCATATTCGATGGCGGTCTTGACCGCCTGAAGGATCTCGGTGCGATTGGAGGGCTTAAGAATATAGCCCTTCAGTCCCACCTGGGCCCAACGCTTGATCAGCTCTCGATTGTTGTTGCTGGTCAGCGCCACCACGGGAATATCCTTGCCGTCGTTATCTGCCTTGAGTTGCTTGGTGGTGTTGATGCCATCCAGGTGAGGCATGTAGAGATCCATCAGGATCAGGGCGTAATCGTTACCCTTGATCATCTTGAGGGCCGTAAGACCGTCGCAGGCCTGCTCGGTATCATACTCATCCTGCTCCAGCACCTTGACTATCATCTCACGGTAGATCTGATTATCCTCGACCACCAAGATCTTCTTCTTGGGTGGCTTGGCTTCCTGTTCATCCAGCAGCGAGCTGACCAGGGCCTGGGTGGGGATCTTGGCTTGCTGTTTGGCGATCACCTGCTGCTTAATGTCTTTGATCTCGCTATGGCGACTGGTGAGCTGCGCCAGAATGAGATCCAGCCCATCTTTGATCTCCAGCTCCAGCTGAGTCAGTAGGGGCTCGATATGCTGTTTGGCCAGCGACTTGACCAGCGCCTTGTCGTGACTCATGCCCTCACTGCCATGGGGGAGCTGCTCGGTCGACTGTTCGACTGACGCCTTGCAGGAGTCGACCGAATCCAGAAGCTGGCGCTTACACTGGCTGCTGAGTTCGATGAGCGAGGCGAGATTGGTATCGATACGTTCCAGCTGGTCGTCATCCAGACCTGCATAGTGATCATCCCCCTGGCTCTGTCTCAGTCCGTTGTGGACGATCATCTTGAGGCGAAACTTCTCATACAGGGGCAGGTAGACGAAGTAGTTGTCGAACACCCCCTTGATGCAGCTGCGAAAGGCGAGGGCGGACTCCTTGTTCTTGCACAGCACTATGGCGTAATGCCTGTAGGCGATCTGCTGGTTTTTCAGGAGTTTGGTATAGAGTTCTATGCTGAGCTTCACCGAGCTCATGGCAAAGAGGATCACCGAGGGCTTATGCTCTTTTATCTGCTCGCCCACTAGCCGGGTCACGGGCACAGTGCGGTATTCGTCGACCTGCTCGGCAATGATGTTGGCGGCGCCCGAGATATCCTCCTCCTTCTCATAGAGCATGATCACTTCGGGGTGGCGACAGGCAACGCTGGGTTTTCGAGTCATGAGTTGATCACCTCTATCAGGGACTGCAGGGCATTTTTGAGCTGGATGATGAGCTGCTTGCATTGGGGCATATCTTCCCCCAGGGCGGCATATTCCAGTTGTTGCAACTTGTCGGCAACCTCTTCGGCGCCGATCGCCTTGGCAGAGGTCTTGAGAAAATGCGCCCCCTGCTTGAGGCCGGCAAATTCACGGTTGTTGTAGTGGGTGGCCAACTCGCGCAGGCTGGTGCGGGCCTGGGCGACGAAGTCCTGCTTAAACTGGGCGATGAGCCCGGGATCATTGCCTATGAGATCACGCATGATCTTGGGGTTGAGGATCTGGGGACTATTCTTCATGGCGATACCATTTCTGGATGACCTTCTTCAGGTCTCTAAGCTGCACAGGTTTACTGACAAAGTCGTTCATGCCCGAGCGGTAGCAGTCATCTAGCTCGGTGGCCATGGCGGCTCCTGTGATGGCCACTATGGGCACAGATTTACGTTGGGTGCTGTTCTCTATCTGGCGGATCTGTTTGGACATGTCATAGCCGTCTAGGTTGGGCATGTGGCAGTCGGTAAGGATCAGCTTATAGTCTGCCGACTGCCAGAGGTGCACCCCGGCCAGACCATCTTCGGCGAGGTTGCAGCGATAGCCGAGCATGTCCAGCTGTTTAAGAATCAGCTTTTGATTTAACGGGTTATCTTCGACCACCAGTATGTCGGCGTCTCCCTTAAGCCCTGGCATTGGCTCCTGCGTCAGCGGGTCGCAGAGATCCAGCTCCATCTCATCGAGGTCGATGGCAAGGCCTGTGTCTAGGCGTTTGTGCACCGCCTTGAGCAGCAAGGCCTTGGATAACAGGTAGCTGTCCAGGCTGTCTATCTGGGGAATCGTCTGTGTCAGCGCCTTGCGTTGATGTTGGGGCAGAGCCACAAGCCAGTTGCTGTGGCCCTTTGGACTCGCCGCCTGGTTGGCGAGAAAGCGCAGCTCGTCAGCCTCGCCAGTGGCGAGAATGATCACCAGAGGCAGAGCCTGGGTATCGATACCCAGTTGCTCGGCCTGGTAGCATTTGACCCTGCCCCCCTTGTCGGTCAAACACTGTTTTATCCAGTCAAGTGTGGCCTGGGACTGGCCCAGGTTCACCACCCCTATGGTGTGTTCGCTAAGTTCTTGAGTTTGTTCGTGGTGATGGGCGCGCCAGAAGGGAAGCTCGACACAGAACTGGGCCCCCTGGCCGAGTTCGCTTTTAAGGCTGATGCTGCCGCCCATCAGGTTGGTGAGCTTGCCACAGATAGCCAGGCCCAGGCCCGTGCCGCCATAGTTGCGCGTGGTCGAGCGCTGGGCCTGCACGAAGGGGGTAAACAGACGTTTCTGGGTCGCCTTGTCTATGCCTATGCCATTGTCTGTCACGGTAAAGCGTACCCGGGTCACTATGTCATTCTGCTCACCTACCGTGATGCTCAGCGACACACAGCCGGTCTGCTCCTGTGTGCTGTGGGTGAACTTCATCGCGTTGCTGAGCAGGTTGCTGAGGATCTGCCGCACCTTGACGATATCTCCCTCGACCCAGTCGGGCAGCTCCAAGGCCTCCTGCACGGCAAAGCGTAACCCCTGACGGCTGGCCACCGGCGAGAAGCTCTTGATCAGATCGGCGATCACCCCAGCGAGGTGGAAGTCTTGCTGCTCCAGCTGCATCTTGCCCGACTCTATTTTGTTGATGTCTAGGATGTCGTTGAGGATATAGATGAGATTATTGGCCGAGGTCGACGCCGTCTCGATAAGATCTCTCTCCTCGCCCGACTTGTCGGCCAGGGAGAGCAGCTCCAGTGCGCCGATCACCGCGTTCATTGGGGTGCGCAGTTCGTGGCTGATCATAGAGAGAAATTCGCTCTTGGCTTGACTGGCGATTTCGGCCCGCTCCTTGGCGAGCTGCAATTCTGTGGTGCGCTGCTTTACCCGGCTCTCGAGTGAGCGGTAGCTTTCCTGCAGCGCCAGGCGCGCCTGGTAGATGGGAGTTTGATCGATGCAGATGCCATCGATGCGGCTGTTTTGCTGGTTCTGCCCCTGGCTCACCTTGCCCTTGGCCAGTATGTAGATAATCTCCTGATTAGGCAGAATGGCGCGATACTCCTGATGAAACGGATTGCCATTGGCCAGCGAGTCTTCCACCGCGGCCATCACGGCGGGGAAGTCTTCCGGGTGGATCCGCTCGGCCCACTTCTCCAATACGCCAATATCTTCGATGTTGAGGCAAAACATTTCGTTGGCCCTCTGATCCCACTGCCAGATCCACTGCCCCTGTTCATCTATCTGTGCCCGCCAGTTGCCTATGTTACCGGCCTCGAGCGCCAGCTTCTTCGACTCGTTGGCCTCGTTGAGGGCGTCGAGCATCGCCTTGGACTCTGTCTGATCTTTAATAAGGCCGAGCAGCTTGAAGTGGCCATTTTCCAGGTAGATATGCTCGGCGAACAGTTCGTACACCCTGGCGACATCGTTCGAATCGATACGAAAACGAAACGCTAGCTTATGTTTCCCCGAGGGCGAGGGGGCGAGGAAGGGGTCGAACTTATGGCGATCTTTCACCTTGACCATCTGCTGTAGACTCTGCCAGCTCAGGGGGCTGTGATGGTTAAGTTGCAGCAACTCCTTCACCCGGTTGGAGAAACGTGTCTCGCCGGTGGCGGAGTCGTAATGCCAGATGCCGATATCGGCGGAGCAGAGAAAGGCCTCGAAACGCTTGAGGTATGCCTGATTGATGTTGGGATCGTCACGCTGTGGGACAAACAGCAGTAGGAAGCGATTCTTGCTAAGCGCTTGGGGAAACAGCTGATACCAAGGCGTCTTGGATTGGCGATGAAGACGCACATTGAGCGATTGCCTATCTGTTTGGGCAAGCGCCAAGGCATGAGTGATGACATCAATTAACGAATCGTTTGAGTCGGCCTGATTTAGCGTGAGTAACTGCTGGAGTGGGCGCTTGATGATGGCTTTATGGTTGAGCTCAAATAGCTCATACAAGGCGTCGTTGGCCTCAATGATCACTCCTTGCTTGTCACAGATAAGCTGCGCAAACGGCGAGTCGTCTATGCTATTCCCTGCTGGCGCCATGGCATCCACATCCTTGTTATCCCTTGAGAATAAGTCTAGACCTATGGAGGCGATTTAGGGGAGGGGATTTGTGAATCTTTTTTGCGGGAGAGGGTTTAAAAGCGTGTCCCTCAAGCAACAGGGCGCGAGGGACACGATAGGATTAGGTGCTTAGCCTTGTGGCATTGGGCTTAGCACGATCTCGACACGGCGGTTTTGCGCGCGGCCTTGTTGTGTCGAGTTGTCGGCGATAGGACGAGACTCGCCCATGCCCACAGAGCTGATGCGTTGGCTCTTGATTTCACGAGACATCAGGTAGTTGGCGACTTCTGCCGCACGAACTTGAGATAGGCGCAGGTTGTATGACTCGCTGCCAGAGCTATCGGTGAAGCCCATGACATTCAGCATGGTTTCATCGTACTCTTTGGCGACTAGGGCAACGCTGTCCAGCACGTTCTTGGCACGGCTGCTCAGCACTGATTGATCGACGCCGAAGGTCACTTCGTTTGGCATGTTGAGGATGATGTTGTCGCCGTTACGGGTCACGCTCACGCCAGTCGATTGTAGCTGCTTACGTAGCTCGGCTTCTTGCACGTCCATGTAATAGCCGATACCACCACCGACGGCTGCGCCTGAGGCGGCACCGATAAGTGCGCCCTTACCCCGGTCGCTCTTGCTTGACGAGGCCACACCGATAGCAGCACCGGCGATGGCACCTATGATGGCGCCGTTAGTCGCCTTGGCGTTTTGGCTTTCGTTGGTATAAGGATTAGTTGTCTGACAAGCCGAAATAAATAGTGTCGAACCGGCCAAGATTGCCGCGACGAGTTTCTGGTTACTGATCATCGTTACTCCATTATCAGGTTTGCCTTAGGGCGGAGATCGTCCTTAGGGCTTGTTGTTATGTGCGCTATTGTCGCATTTTGTTTGCATAATAACAAAGCGAGGCACTTTTGCCTGAATCTATACAAAGTTTAATAAAACTGCGGCAAATTTAGCCCTGTTTGGCGTCCTTGCCGCGTATAAACTGGCAGCAGGCTTCATCGAGAAAACGTTTGGAAAGGTAGTGTTTCTGGCCGCCTGTCAGCAGCAGGAAGCCTACGCTGGTCTCCTGTATGTCGTCGATACTGTCCCAGCTTAGCTGCTGTTTAACATAGAGGGATTCGATGCTGATCCCTTGTTCGTTCAGGGTGAGGTTGGCCTCGTTGCCGGCGGCCTTACTCATCATCTGGCGGGTCAGGTACCAGGGGCGCTTAAACTTGATACTTAATCCCTCCAATACACCGAGGGCGATGATAAACCAGGAGGCGTAGGCGTTGACGCCGGTCAACAGCAGGGCCAGGCCGATCAGCAGAAAGCAGAGCGCTTTAGTGTATTCGGCGCGGGGAGCGGGCTGAGTCACAGAGGCATCGAAGCATTCAGCATAATAGGCTCTGTCCAAGGTAAAGTGGGTGCTGTAGCTAAACGAAGCGTTTGATGGAGAGTGAGATGAAGCTGTCATACAAGTAGAGATAGCTGAATTTGGGACACAGTGTAATCCCTTGTGAGTGAAGTGCAATCTTGCCGTGAGCTTGTCTTAGATCTTTAGCCAGAATTAGACTAAGTTTAGCTTTCTGAACGTCGGCAATCGGCCTTGAAAATGGGAGCCTCAAGATGTCATTTGTGCCTAAGGGATATGTGAAGTGCAAGAAGACACCTGTGTTTAGCGAGCAGGATATGCCCGCCATCTACCGTGAGCGGCATTTTACCCGGCCCGGGGTGTATGAGCAGATCCATGTGATACAGGGGGAGCTGATGTTTTTCGGCTACCTAGATAAGTTGGGCGAGGTCAATCGCGAGGTACGCCTAGGGGCCAATGAGACGGCGATTTCTCATCCCGGCTACTGGCACAGCATCAAGCCGCTTACACCAGATACCCGTTTCGAAATTCACTTCTTCATCAAACCTGAGGGGCCGGTAGAGCAGGCCTAGCCAAATCATTTTTTGTCTTAAACTATCGAAAAACCTTAGTGACGAACTAGCTAAAGTGACGTGCAAGCTAGAGTGGTAAGCTAGCTAAAGTGTTGATTTGGCTTAATATTTCGCTAACACCAATAAGAAGTGAATAAGTGAAGTGAATAAAAGTTAACCTGACTTTCCTTCGGCCAGGCTTTAGAGTCCAATAAAGCCTTTAGCTAAGGAAAGCTGATGATGACCTCCCCAGACTCTACCCGCAAGTCTCAGGCGTCTATGGAAAACTTGGCAAAGACTAAGCCAGGTAAGCTAGTGCATACAAGTGCCGAGACATCCAAGACAGCGAAGACAGCCAAAACGCCTGCTAGCTCCTCCTTGTTGCAAGAGCTGGCCGAGATGGACACGGGTTTCGCCCTGCTGCAATCCATGGCACGCTCCAAGACGCTCACCATTATGGTGATCATCTTTCTGCTCGCAGGCGCGGGTTTTGCGTTGTTTCTTAGCAAGATGGCGGGGTAATACTCATGTTAGTGGCAAGTCTCACCGAACTCTTTATCTGGTTTATCTGGGAGATCTTACTCTCGTTTGTTCTCTATACCACGGGCGCCGTGGTGATTGGGCTGGTGACCTTTGGCCGGGTGCAGAAGCCCTTGTATTGGCCTGCCTTGTTTCATCAAGAGAAACGTCTGGCGAAAAATGATTTTTACGCCGTCTATATGGCAGGCTTTTTCTTCTATCTCTTGCTGTTTACCCTGCTGGTCTACCTGGGATAGGCCCGGATATCAAAGACAGATAGATCTATCCCCTCGTATTTTTGCTAATGCTTGGCTGCCGCTATCAAGTGTCGTAGCGGTTACGCTGCTCTGGCAGGTCACTGAGATACTGCACAAACTCCACCTCATAGCCGTTAGGGTCGATAAAGTAGACGTTGCGGCGGAAGGGATCTTCTTGTCCGGCTTTGTCCACCTCGAAGCCCGCCTTACCGAGTCTGGCGATCACGCCATCGAGATCTTGGGTCACGAAAGCAAAGTGAGCCAGGCCGACCTGGTGTCCGCTTAAGTCGCGGTTTTCGCCTTCGCCATCATCGTTGAAGGCCAGGTATTGATAGTCATCGCCGAAGTGAACCCAGTTGCGTGGCTTGCCATACCAGGTTCCCTGACCGCCGCCACGCACCGACCAATGGGGGAAGGCGGCACGGTAGAAATTAAGGGCCGTTTCTATGTCGGTGACGACGAGATTTATGTGTTCTAAATGGATCATGATGCAATTCCTTCTCTGCTGGCTTGGTGTTATTCCGTTAATACGCTCAATCTAGTGCCTATCTGGGGCTAGCGCATGACTTGGGGCTGGCGCATGACTTGGAGTGAGCACTTAGGCGGCACTACATGCCGTATACATATTCCTGCTGTTTGGGGTAAGGCTGATCCCTATGGCGCTGGCGTATGGCGCCGAGGGCATCTGCATACTGGCCGAGCATATGCAGGCTGTAGCCGATGCGCGCTCTTAACCCTTGCTCTCTGGCATCTATCTCACCCTCTCCCAGTACCTGCTCCACGTTACGAATGATCAGATGATCGGGAATGGGCACCAGCTTGTTGTTCTTCAAGGCATTCATCTTTAATTCGGCGATAGGGTAGGCGCCGCTAATGCCGCTGGTAACCGCGACCAAGAGGGCTGGCTTGTGGGCCGTATCCTGGTTGTCACACAGCAGCAGGAAGTTTTTCAACATGGGTGAGGCCATCCCGCCCCATTCTGGGGTGATTAGAACCAGAGCATCGGCTTGCTTTACCAGCGGGCTTATCTTGTGCCAGTCGCTCGCCTGAAGCGCAGCGCCATTTCTGTCGCCATCCCAGAAGGGCAGGTCGTAGCGGCACAGCTCAATATGTTGTATCTCACTGAATTGGCTGGCATGTTCGCTAAGGTAACCGGCGACTCTGGCGCTCTGAGAACCTGGACGTTGACTGGCACTGACGATAAGAAGCTTCATTATGTAAACCTTTTTATTTATTTAATGTTTTATACACTAATTGCTTTATTTAATTTTGTAAAGACTAAAGTAAATATAAAAGTTTACTTAATCTCTGGATCGGTAATAATGGTCCCATAGAAGTCCAGAGGAGACGGCGGGTGAGTATGAAGACCAGCGACAAGATCATCGACCATATCAAGATCCACGGCCCCAGTACCGCCAAGGTATTGGCCGAGCTGTTTGCGTTGACCACCATGGGGGTCAGGCAACATCTGCAGGCCTTGGAAGAGGAGGGGATCTTGAGTTTCGAAGACAGAAAGGCGAGTCGCGGTCGTCCCACCCGTTACTGGGGGCTTACCGAGAAGAGCTACAAGCTGTTCCCAGACCGACACGACGATCTCACCAGTCAACTGATCGACTCGGTGCGCGTAGTCTTTGGTGACCAGGGGCTGGATCAGTTGATCGATCACCGAGAGCAGGCGAGTCGGCGTCTGTATCAGGAGGCGCTGTCGCAAGCGACGGGTCTGGCGGATAAGTTAGCCGCGCTGGCCAGGCTCAGGACCCAGGAGGGCTATGTCGCCTCTGTCGAGGAGCAAGATGGCGTCTTTTGGCTGCTGGAAAATCACTGCCCCATCTGCGCCGCCGCGAGTCGCTGCGCCAACTTCTGCCGCTCAGAGCTGCAGCTGTTTCAAGAACTGTTTAGCGAGCTGGCGAGCGTCAGCCGCGAGGAGCATATCATTGCCGGCGCCAGACGCTGCGCCTACAAGCTGGTGCCGCTCGCCTCTCACGCACCGACACAACAAGATGTCCGCTAAACGCGCCAGGCTGGATCGTTTTATCAGTCAGCATTGTCAGATCCCCCGCAAGCAGGTGCGCCTCATCCTGGCAAAGGGCCGGGTGAGTGTCGACGGTCAGGTGGTACGGGATGCAGACTGTCAGATAGATCAATTCTCTCAAGTGATGCTCGATGGCCAGGCGTTGAGGCATGAGCAGCCCATATATCTCATGCTGCATAAGCCGGTTGGTGTGGTGAGTGCGACCAAGGACGATGAGCACAGGACGGTGATGGATCTCTTGCCCGACTATAAGGACAAGGGGCTACATATCGTCGGACGGCTGGATCTCAACACCTCGGGTTTGCTGCTACTTACCAACGACAGTCGCTGGTCGAAGCGTATCATGTCGCCGGAGCATAAGGTGGCCAAGCAGTATCTGGTCACCCTCAAGGCTCCTCTCACTCAGGCCTATGTGAAGGCCTTTGCCGAGGGCTTTTACTTTGCTTTTGAGAATATTACCACTCAGCCGGCCTTGCTTGAGATCCTCGAACCCCATCTGGCCAGGGTCACCCTGCATGAGGGACGCTACCATCAAATTAAGCGCATGTTTGGCCGCTTACGCAATCAGGTGATGGCGCTGCACAGGCTCTCCGTGGGTAACCTAATCCTGGATGAAACCTTGGCTGTAGGGGAGTATCGTCCGCTGACGCCACTGGAGCTGGCTAGCATATTCGGCTAAAAGCCAGCCATGCTCAGTACAAGATTTTGGGTTTGCCGCTTCACCTAGCACTAATTTCTGAGTTCAACAAGCCAAGTGCAAATGTGTGACTAATGGCTATATCGTTTGATGCAAATCATGTGTTATAAATATTAGATTACTAATATAAACAATAGTATCGATGAGCAATCAAACACTTAAGAAAATCAGCGAACTCGATGTGTTTTGTTTGATGGTGTTTAAAGTCATTTTTCAAACCGGACATGCCAACATAGCGGCTAAGCAACTTAATGTGTCAGCCCCTAAAATTAGCCGCTGTTTGAATATGTTACGTGCCACCTTCGACGACGAACTCTTCTACCGTCGTCAGCTCGGGCTCAAGCCGACGCCTATGGCGGAGTTTCTCTACGAGCCCGTGTGTCAGTTCTGTGAAGCCGTCCTGAAAATAGAACAGTCTATCAGCGAAAAGAGCAGCGAGCTGGCCAGTGAACGCCTGAGAATTGCTGTTACCCCGAGTATCATGGCCAGCCTCTCCCTGGCTTTTTCCCGCAGCAATGCCAGAGACGCCTTTAGTCAGTTACAGTTTGTGATCTGGGGCGACGATTCTGCCGATCATATCCATAACGGTGAACTGGATATGGGAGTGACGTTCGACGCCTGCAATGAGCATCCGTTATCGGTCGAGGCCTTGGGGTGTTTAAGCGGTGTCTGTCTGGCCGCCAATGAGGAGCATGCCATCTGGTCCCAGAGCGAGCCTTTGACCCTGGAAACCGTCTGTCGTCACCACTTTCTCTGCCTGGATGGCAAGGGCTTTAACGATAAGATTGACCCTTTGGAGGTGTTCGCTCGTCAAAACGGTGCCGACATCGACAGCATAGAAAGAGTCAGTTCGCGAGACGAGTGGTACAGCCATCTGCTGACCATGAACTCTGTGGCTTTCCTGCCTTGCTCTGAGGCCGAGATCTGCGGCGCCCTGCCGGGGATCCGCGTGGTGCGCCTGTCTGACGAGGAGGTGGGGCGCCTTCACGGTGAAAGCATGTCGCCTCAATACCTGTTGTTGGAGAATCCGGCCGAGTATCGACGCTACTCGCTGGAACAGAGAGAATTAATTATCCAGCTTATCAAACAGCTACTCGTTAAATGTTAATTTCAAAATTTGAAATTTACGCTTTCAAATTTTGAAATTTCTGTTAATGAATCTTTAAATTGCAGTCACAACTTAGACTCAATTATCTAACAATTTATCGTCACTCCCTTATATTTGAGGTACTGCAATAGCAGAAATACCTATAAAGGGATATGGCGATGAAAAAAAATAAAATTACCTTATTAGCCATGGCACTTATGTGTGCCATTGGTGTGAGCGCGTGTAGTGATGGTAAAGATGGTAAAGATGGAGCGCCAGGTGAGCCTGGCGTTCCTGGTACTCCAGGTACACCTGGTGCACCAGCGGGATCTACCGTTGATACAGTAGCCACTGCCGCAGACTTCAAACTAACTCTACAACCTGCCGACATCGTAGTAGTAGGAGCTGATGACTTCTCTATTAAGTTCACCGCGACGGGTAAAAATAGTAAAGGAGATGATGTTCCGTTTACTGGCCTAGAGAAAGTTGCCCTATATGTGACTAACCAAGTGGCTAACACCACTAGTAGTGGCGCTCCTATGCTCTGGTCGAACAATGCCCTGGCTAACGAATTCGGTTCTAGCATGTACTGTACGCCTACTGGTAAGGCCGCAGCGCGTGGCGGCGCCGAAGTCGATGCATGTACCTTGGTAGAAGATGCTGAAAATCCTGGTACTTACACAGGTACTTGGGAACATGATGGTAACGCGCCTGTCGTGGTAGCCGATGGCGATCCTAACAGCATGTTCCGTGTCATGATCCGTACCTATGATGTGACCGACGCAACTGGCGTATCGATTTCCGACAAACTACTCTCTACTCCGCTCGATTTCATTCCTGCGACTGGTGAGATGGCCGTATCGGCTAAAGATTCGGTATCAAGTGCTGCCTGTATTCAATGTCACAGCGAGTTGATGGGCTATGATGATGGCGACAAGCGTATTGCTAACATCGGTGCTCACCATAACTATCAGAAAGTTGAAAACTGTATCGCGTGTCATAACCCTGCTTATGCCGCCGATCAGAACGATCCAGAAAAAGGCTTTAACCCTAACTTCAACGCAATGATCCACACCATCCACGCCGGTGGTCATCTTGCCGAGTGGGGCGTGTTAAAAGGTGATGCAGAAGAGTTTGCTGGCGTTCACTTCCCAGCTGAGCTAAACGAATGTACTACCTGTCATGACAATGGCAACCAGTGGAAAGAAAACGTTTACCGTGAAGCTTGTGTAGGTTGTCACGTAACCGTTAACTTCGAAACCGGTGAAGGTCACTCTGACTTCCAGCTACCACAGGCTGATGATTCTCAATGTATGAACTGTCACATTGGTAATCTGAGCCCAGAAGTGGTGCATAAGGTAGGTAACAGAGCGGTTGAGCAGGAACAAGTCGTCCTTGATTTCCAAGGTGTGACAGTGACTGACAACGGCGACGGTACCAGCGCATTGACAGTAACCACTAAGGTGACAGTCAATGGTGCAGCACCAGCCGATGGCTCTATGCTGGATCCTTACATGCCACGTCTATCTACCGGTCTGCTGATTGGTAATGTTGAACAAGGTGGTGCGCCAATCCGCGGATTAGGTATGCCAGTTAACGGTGTGGCTATCACAGGTGGCATTCTGACCACGACTAAGAACTTTGATTCAGCGCGTCTGACTGGTTCTATCTACGTGACTGCAGAAGTGATGATCTGTGGCGCGGGTGGTAAGGCTGCAATGTGTGCAGATGGCGATTACACAGAAGTATCTGCCAGCGCACCTGTTAAGTACTACAACCTGGACGACCCAGCCGTTGCACCTATGCAAGCCCGCATGAGCGATGCAGATCGCGTCACTGTGAGCGAAGCTAAGTGTAATAGCTGTCACGGCAACCTGACTCATATCAAGGCGCCACGCCATGGTGTGAGCGAGTTTACTCAGTGTATGGATTGTCACAACAACAGATACCCAGGTTCTTACCATGGTGCTGTTGAATATGACACAGGTGAAGTCGATGCAGACGGCAACCCAATCATGGCGCCAGTTGAAGGCCTAACCTTCGCTAACCGTGACCTGATGACTGTTGCTCACCGTTTCCATACTGGTACTTTCGGTGGTGGTATCTACCTAGATAAGAACCTGGAAACAGTTGGTTACCCAGCCCTTGCGACAGACTGTCAAGCTTGTCACAAAGATGGTGCAACCTTCTTCGCGGCCGACGGTGGTTTAACTTCTGGTAAGCGTTCAATTCAAGTGACTGCGACAGAGTACATCTCTCCAGTGGCTGAAACTTGCCGTACATGTCACATCAGTGCCTCTGCACTCGCTCACTTCGAGAGCAATGGTGCGACTGTACATGGTAAGCCAGATACAACTGCTGACCTGCCAGTTGAGTCTTGTGCAACCTGTCACGCCGAAGGTAAGACATACGGTGTTGATAAAGTTCACGCCGGTGGTGCTCACTAGACGCCAACAATAATAATTCTCGCTAATTGGGCATACCCCTGCTAAATGCCCAATGAGATAGCAGTAATCTTGGGGAACCTGATTTAGGTTCCCCTTTTTTATGCCCGGCTTTTGCTGTCATGTTTTGTATCCGTTTTGTATTGGTTTTGTGTTGGCTTTCTCAGTCGCCCGCTTGCTGGATTGTCTAATGTCAGCATCTTGGTCTATTCAGCATCTTGGACTAACTTAAATAGAGTCCATCAGCAGATCTCGGGGGCCGTAATTTGGCGGTCAAAGATACCTCTTCCAGCCTGTTTCTCATTGCGATAAAAGAGTCTTTTATTGCCCTCTTGCCCTTTATCTTCGTCAACTCGCTGCTGGCACTGATTGTCGCCTTGGTGGATGTGTGGCAGCCCAGCTGGCAGGGCAGTGCCGCCTACGCCTGGCTGAGTCAGTTTGGCCGTCTCCTGTTTAGCTTCTTTCCCTTGATGGCGCTGCTCTCCTTGTCATTTCATTTTGCCAAGTATCTCCATGTCTCGGCTGTGGTGGTGGCGTCACTCTCCATCGGCAGTCAGATCGCCCTGCATATCCACGGCAGCGAGGCTATCGACCTCAGCAATGGCTTCGACTTTCTGTTTGGCGATGCCAGGGCGATTATTACGCCGATTCTGGTTGCCTACTTGCTGCAACGCCTCATGGCGATTAAGGCGCTGAACTTGCTGCAAAGTACCAGCCTGAGCAGCTACCTTAAGCTGCACCTTAACCTGTTTATTCCCTTGATCCTCTGTTTCGTGCTGGTGACCACCGGCATCTACTGGGTGGGGGAGCTGTTGGGCATGGTATTGAGCCCGCTGGTGGATTCCCTTGCCGCCAGCAGCACCCTGTTTCAGTTGTTTGTTAGAGTGCTAGCCACCCATGTGCTTTGGTGCTTCGGTGTCCATGGGGATATCGCCTATATGTTGGTGCTTGGGGTCGACAATGGATTGCAACAGGTCGCGCCGAATCTGACGCTGTCCCAGTTTACCGATCTCTTCGTGTTGCTCGGCGGTAGCGGCGCCACTCACTCACTGCTGATCGCCCTGTTTATCGCCTCCAAGGATAAGAACGCCGTCAATGTGGCCAAGTTGGCGTTGCCCTTCGCCCTGTTTAACATCAACGAGATCCTCATCTACGGCCTGCCAATCATCTTTAACCCCAGGTTGATGCTACCCTTCGTGTTGGTGCCCCTGTTTAATACCCTGATAGGCTCCCTGTTGATCGTCAGCGGCTGGGTGAGCTTTGCCGGTAACGACTTTGCCTGGATCACCCCCATCTTTCTCAATGGCTATGTGGCGGGCGGCACCCTAGCGCTGCCCCTGGTACAGCTCTTGTTGGTGTGCGCCGGGGTCTTTATCTATCTGCCTTTCGTGCGCCGCTATAGCCTGCTGGTGGGCAATAAGGGATTCGAGCGGGACCTTATCAAGCGGGTGCAGCTGCAGCAGGATATCGAGAAGATCAGCGAGCGAAACTATGCCCGTCAACAGTCCGAGGATCTCGCTGCCAACCTAAACCTGGAGAAGACCATTAAGGCGGTGCTCAACGGTGAGTTGCTGCTCTATTACCAACCTAAGATCAGCCTGAGTGACAGGCGAGTGGTCGGCTATGAGGCGCTGCTGAGGCTGAGAAACGAGCGTGGTCAGGTAGAGGGCCCCTATTTTATTCCCGCCTTCGATCAGGCCGGCTACTCTAACCTGATCGACAGCTTCGTCATCCGGCGCCTACGGGATGACCTGCAGGCCTGGGCCAAGCAGGGCTTCTACCCCAGAGTCAGCATCAACCTCAATCCCAACAGTGTCCTGAGTCAGGATGTGCAGTCTATGCTGATCGAGCTGCTTGGCGACATGGCGGACAGAGTCGATATCGAGGTGCTCGAGTCTATGTTTGTGGCGGACCTCAATGCCGTCGAGGCCAGCATGGCCCACCTGCGCCAATATGGATTCTCCTTCGTGCTCGATGATTTCGGCACGGGGTTTTCCAGCATCAGCCTGCTGAGCAAGATCACCATAGATGGAGTCAAGCTAGACAGGTCGATATTGGAAAATACCGGGAATCACAAGGGGCAGGTGCTCTATCGCCATACCTGCATGTTGTGTCGCAGCCTGGGTTTTAATCTGGTGGCCGAGGGGGTGGAGACCAAGGCCGAGGAGGCCTTCGTCGCCTCAGCCGGGGTCTCGACGGTACAGGGTTGGCTGTATGCCAAGGCGATGCCGGCCGCCGAGGCCAAGCGCTACGCCCTGCTGCAGGAGAGTTTCAGCGAGCAGACAGTTGATTCAAGGGGAGAGTCGAAGGCTGAGTTAAAGACAGAGGTAAAGACAGATGTAAAGGCAGGGTTAAAGCCTGAGCCAAAGATTGAATAAAAGATTGAGCCAAAGGCTGAATAAAAGATTGAACAAAAGACTGAGCCTGACGCCGAGCAGCCAATAAAAAGGGAGCCTTAGGCTCCCTCTCTTTATTAGGCGCGGGCGCGCTGCAACGTCAGCAACCACTTGCCGTAGATGAAGATCCCCACGGCCGAGATGGTGCCGATAGCGGCGATGATATACCAGGCCATGCCTATGTTGTGGCTGTTGTAGAGCAGGGTCGTCAAGGACTGCGCCGACTCACCCGTGTAGCTCACCAGAGTAGTAAAGGCTTCACCCTGAGGAATGGCGGCGATATCGCTGGCGCTCATGCCACGATCGAGCAGCAGCTCGCGAGAGAAGATCTCTTTCGAGGCGTACATCTCATACAGCTTAGGACCGAAGTAGCCTTCCAATCCCCAGCCTATCCCTTGTGGCAGCATCACGAAGCCCAGGTACATGGCCTTCTTACCCTTAGGGGCGATGTTACCCATAAACTCGTTCTTCTTGGGGCTGATCATCATCTCGCCGAAGGAGAACATGGCAATCGCCAGCACTATCATCCAGGCGGCGTTGGTGGCGCCGATAAGCACGAAGGCGATGATACTCAGCAGACAGCCCGCCAGCATGGCGGTGGTGATGCGGTATTTGGCGGTGAGCGCGGCAACTAGGAAGCAGCTGGTCATGATCATGCCGGCGTTGAGGTTTAGCATCCCCTCTGGCATCACCTTAGTGCCCGAGTTATCCAGGCCGAGCCAGAACTGCAAGATACCGTTTGAGGTGCCCTCACTGCCAAACAGGCTGGTGACGATCACGCTGGTATCGACCCACTCGGCGATATGAATCGGCAAGACGTCGAACAGAGAATTAAACAGGAACCAGAAACCGGCAAACACCAGCATGTAGTAGATCACCACAGGCTTCTTCAGCTCGTGTAGGGCATCTTTCCATAGGGCTTCTTGGGTGATCTCACCGCTCTTGATCTTACGGATGCGCTCGATGCGCTCCTCCTTTCCCGGCTCTTTATAGGCGAGCAGGAAGAGGAAGTTGAGCGAGATGATGGCGGCGCAGGCGTAGAAGACATTGTCCCAGGAGAGCTGGCGCATATGCACGGCCACCAGAGGACCGAGGAAGCCGCCTATGTTGACCACCTGATAGAAGATCCCCCAGGCCATAGAGGTGTTTTGTCGGCCGGTAGAGAGCACCAAGGTGCCCTGAATGCCAGGCTTGAAGATACCCGTGCCGCCTGCCAGCAGTATGGCGCCGAAGAGGAAGCCCCAGAAGTTAGGGAAGAAGGCCATCACCAGGTAGCCAGAGATCTTGATCAGTGTCGAGGCGAAGATGGTTTCCTTGTAACCGACACGATCAGAGATGCCGCCGGTAAACACAGGAATAAAGGTCTGCATCAGGGCCCACACCGAGATGATGACACCATAGTCGTGCAGGCTGATCCCCAGGCCGCCCTGAGAGACGGGCGCCTTGGCGTAGAGGCCGGCACTGGCTTTCACACCGTAGTAGGCGATACGTTCGACCAGCTCCATGCCGCCGACGATCCAGAAAATATAACTTAGGCTAGCAATGGAGGCCCACATTCCCAGCTGCTTAACTTCACGCAGATCATTATCAGCGTAAGCATCATTGGCGTCGCTCATACCCTTCCTTAATTTATCTTTTTTGTTGTGCTGCTTGGCTGCAACATCTCGTGTTGGTTTGTGACAAGCACTCGCTATTGGGGTGATAGCTCGTCATTTGACAGCACACTTTACCTAAAAATGACCTTAAAGACCAAAATCATTCACAGCGGGTCACACTGGTGTGAGCAGCAGGTAAAAAAAAGGCGAGCACTCCGGCTCGCCAAAAAGGGTGTGACAACTATGGATTTAGTTCTGGGTTAGGCTTTAGTGGTGTTGTTTTTATCGTTAGCTTCTGTGGTTATATTTCGTTTAACAAGGCTAGAGTGGCCAGGCCTGCTCGCCATCGACGGCAACCGCTTGCAGATCCAGACCATAACAGTAATCTCCAGGGGCGTAGACATAGATGCTCTTTGGCACCGCTGGGTAGGCGAAGCTGGCGACCTGGGCCTTGGCGGCATCCGAGGTGGCCAGTCCCCACATCTGATAGAAGTCGCGATAGTCGAGCCCGGTAGAGAAGCTCATGGCGATCATCAGAAAGTCGTTGTTGCTTAGCGCCTTGGCCGATGCAAGGTCGAAACTGCCAAAGCCCAGTTGGTCGCGCTTGGCCAGCCAGCTGGCCTCGTCGGCCTGGGCGCGCTCGAATTCGCGCAGCAATATGTGCAGCCTGGCCAGAAGATGCCAGCCGTTTTGCAGCGCGCCTTGTTTCTGGGCGGCAATCATGGTCTGTAGCATGGTGGCCATGCCGCTCGACCAGCTGGTGAGGTTAGCCGCCTGCACATAGGCGAAGGGATCGGCCTGGCGCTGACTGGCCTGCAGTACATCGAACTCATCCTGAATCGACAGCCCCTGGCACTCGGGCAGCTTGCCGGTTTCCAGATAGGCGCGGGACTTAGTGTAATAGGAGTAAGGGTTGGTGGAGGCGTGGCCCTCGTGACCGTCGAATCTCAGGCGTCCCCGCTCCAGGCCGTGGCCCAGTTCGTGGATGTCGCCATGGCCGGTTGGGCTGAATGACCAGGAGGCATCGTAGGGGTTGCCCGAGCAGCCGGACCCACAGGTGGGTTGGTCGGCGTTCATATGTTTGACCATGTCGAGTTGATCCAGCTGCCAGCCCTTGCTGGCGGCAAAGTTGGTTATCTCATCGACACTGTCGATCCCCGGCCCCTTAAAGCCTGCCAGCAGGTGCGGATAGTTGTGGACAAAGGTGCTGATGGCCTCGCTCATCTTCTGCGGCGTGTCCCATCTGGGCTCATGGCTCATGGTCTCTTGCATTTTATTGAGCCGCGAGTGGACCTCGAAGTGCTCGGTTGCTAGCTCGGCCCAGTCGTAGTCGCCCTTGGCGAGTCCCTGAATGAAGGCCTGATCGTCCTTGTCGCTGCGCCAGAAGGGGTGCAGCCCCACATGGCTAAAGGTAAATTCAACCGGCAGGTCGTTGGCGTTAAATCTTATCTGCACCGGGCCGCCATAGGGAGAGGTGAGGGTGATAGTTTCCCCCGGTTTTATCGCTATGGCTGGCGATTGCAGATACTTGGGGCGGTTATAGCCCTTGCTGGCATATTCCTGGGTAGAGCCTGAGCGTTGGGTATTGATAAACACCTTGGTCTCTACCTGGCTGTTGTCTGTGCGTGTCACGCTAAAGGTCTGTCCCGGCAGGGCGTAGACGCCTGCGGCGCGAAACGGCGCCTTGCTGCTTAGTGCGACTGTCTTATCCACCGGCGTCACATGGGAGAAGTCGGTGCGGCTGAAGTTACCCAGATCCGCAGGTACAGGATTGATGCGGCGGCTGTTGTATACGCTGCTGTCGGCAAAGAGCGCCTTAAGGTAGCTCATCGGCGCCGTGGTGCTGACATCCATGGGGTAGTCAATCTCGCTGCGATAACGATCGCCAAGCAAGATCAGGTACTTGTATAGCTGATACTCTGGGCTGTCGAAGATTGCCGTCTTCTCCGTGTCCAGGCGGTTGATGCTGCTGCGAATATGCGCCAGGGCGCTGCGGTACTCCTCGCTAAATTGGCTGTCGCAGGTGTCCGCGCAGTTGGCCAGATTAAAGCTTGGATTTTCGCTCTGCAGCAGTTCGAGCCAGAGGGCTTCTTGGTTCAGCGCCGGGTTAGCCGCCTGCATGGCGAGATAGTCGCTCCAATCCGCCTTGTCTGGGCTGAAGTAGTTGCCCGGGCCGCCAGGGCCCTGCATGGCAAAGCCCATGGCCCCCAGCACGGTTTGAGTCAGCGGCACGCTGTTCCAGGCGTGCATGTGCAGATAGAGCAGTGGGATCTTGGCCTGCTGTAGCGCCTCGAGTCTGGTCGACACCTCGGTTTCATCGAACGCCTCGATGGAGCCTGTGATCACCAGCTCGGCCTCGCCCAGGCAGCTTGCCAGCTCGCTGGCAACATCACAGCGGCTCACCTGCCAGTTGGGGTAGTGGCTGGTGAGCCAATTTGTCACCCGGCTCTTGCTCCAGTCGCTGATGAGGAACAGACGCACCTGCTTGGTCGCCGCCAGGTTTGCTTGGGCTTCACCCGTCAGCCAGGAAAGCAGACGCATCATGCTAGGCTCGAAGCCCAGGTTGTTGCCGCCCTGCATGCTAGAGATGATGTCTGTGCCGAAGGCGGCGTTGCGCTGACCACTTAGGTCGCTCGCCGCGGCAAACAGGCGTCCCTGATTGCCCCGTACCAGCTCGAAACTCTGCTTGAGGGGGAAGCCCTTGCTGGCTAGCGGCATCTGGATCATCTGCGAGTGTTGACCCGAATCGTAGCTGACTCTGTCCGCCTGATAGATGGTGTTTAAGAAGCTTTTCTGGGCGCCGCGATAGTCTTGAATGAGCTTGAGGCCGCGGGCGATCACCTTAGGCTCCAGCCCCTCGATGAGACTGGCATCGCCGCTCTGGCTGGCGGCGCTTATCTTGTCCTTGAGCTTGAGGGTGAGGCTGTCCTCACTGCTTAGGCCGGCAGCGTCCGTGACCTTGAGCGAGAGGACAATATCTTCATCCTGCAGCAGGTCACTGGCATCCAGGGTGAGGGTGTCGCTGCTTAGGCCGCTGAGTTTGACGCTCGGCCCACTGGTCTGCTGCCACTGGTAGCTGGCCGTGCCTGGATTAAACAGGGTAACGCTTGCCGTGAGGGAGAGGGTTTCATGATTCCAGGTTTGTTGATCCGGGCCGAGCTCGACACTCGGGGCCTGGGCCAAGGGGGGCGTGACTGCGCCGCCGTTACCCGCATCCGTGTTGCTATCCTCTGAACCGCCGCAGGCCGTCAGCCCCAGGGCTATTGCGACGGGGAGTATCCATGGTTTCATTGTTACACCTCATTTTCAATTTGCGACATTCTGATAGCAAACGTCGCCGAAATCAAATGGTAATGAAAAATTATTCAATAAAAACAATGGTTAAGTCGATATTTTGACGTCTGCGTTTTTTTGACGCCAAGACGATAAAAGCGCAAGCGAGGCGAACGTTATATCAAGCGAGCAGCTAAAGCTATACCCGTTTTCCGCCATCGTTTTCTGTTTATACCCTGCTGCATAAGTGAGGCATAAGTCGGGCGTTAGCGAGCAGATTGGCCAAAAAGATGGGGCAAATGTGATCTACCACTAATTAGGTAAAGGTATCTGCTGGCACTCTGCGACAATAAGGGTTATTAGTTTAAGTATTATTAAGTTAACTATCTTTGCCTGATTCATCCGGCGTAAGCCTGGGGCGCAATTTGGGGTGGCCTGAAATTAGGCCTGTGATTTTAGGGGCTGTGATTTTAGGTGCCATGGCTTTAGCAGTCGTGATGCCGCCTGGCCTAGGTGCAATGAATTGGCAATAAAAGGAAGCGATTATGTCTGAACACAAACGCCAGGAGGCACATGAGATGACGGCAGCGTCCACCCAGGGAGCAGGCTTGATGGAGCGGATCAAGTCGGTAAGATTTCAATTAAAACTCAATATCTTCTTAATCATCTTCGCCTTCATCTTCCTCGGCTATAAGGGGATCACCGGCATGTTGGACGCGGGTGATGCCATAGGGGACCTCTACGGTCAGGGAATGCAGCACAGCATCCGGGCGGGCAAGGTGCTCAACGAGCTGGAGAAGGCCCGCAGCGGATTGCTGCTCGGCTTTCAACATGATCCTGCCAACGCCTTTGCCGACATGCACAACCACCCCCTGAGCTTCCATATCGATGCCAGCCGCGCCTCGATTAAGACCCTGCACGACATCATAGATAATCAGATTTTGGCGTCGGATCTTGCCGATGATGAGCGCGCCGAGGTCAATCGCCTGGTGTCGCTATTGGACAAGGTGACTCAGGAGGGCTTTAACCCCGCCATCCAGGCCTTGAGTCAGGGGGAATACAAACACTCCAATCAGTTGCTGCTCGAGAAGATCAACCCCCTGTTTAAGGATATCACCGACCAGGCTCAGGCCTTCCTGGATATGCAGATCGCCGAGGCTAAGACTAGCTATCAGGCCTCACAGGAGACCGTTTCCCTCTACATCTGGCTGGTGGCCATCTTCTCTGGCGTCGCCATGCTTGCCATCAGCGTCAGCTCGGTATTTATCATTCGCCGAGTGAGCCTGTCTGTGGTGCAGCTGGAAGAGACGGCGGTGGATATTGCCGCCGGCGATCTCACTAAGCGTATTCGCCTCGGCGGCCACGATGAATTTGCCCATATCGCCGAGCATGTGAATCGCATCGCAAGCGATTTCCAGCAGGCGGTGACCAACACCCACGCCTCCACTTCACGCCTGGCCAGTGCGGCGGAAGAGAATGCCGTGGTATCGACTCAGACCCAGCGCAACGTGCTGGATCAACAGCAGCAGACCCAGCTGATCGCCACCGCCATCCATGAGTTTACCGCGACGGTACGTGAGGTTGCCCAGAGCGCCGCCTCGGCCGCTACCGCCTCCCAGGATGCCAACGGCGCCGCCCACGGTGCCCAGGGCGTGGTGGATGAGAGTATCGCCGTGATTGAGGCGCTGGCCCAGAAGCTGAGCCGAGCCAGCGAGGCGATGACACTACTAGCCCAGCATTCGGATGAGATAGGCACTGTGGTGGACGTCATTCAGGCGATCTCCGAGCAGACCAACCTGCTGGCGCTCAACGCGGCCATCGAGGCGGCGCGGGCGGGGGAACAGGGCAGGGGCTTTGCCGTGGTGGCCGACGAGGTGCGCTCTCTGGCGAAACGTACCCAGGACTCCACCGAGGAGATTCAGAAGATGATCCAGCGCCTGCAACAGGGGGCGCGGGACTCGATGCAGATGATGCAGAGCGGCACAGAGCAGGTGAAACTCAGCGTGGATAAATCCTTGATGGTGCGTGATGCCCTGCAGCAGATCTTAAACAGCATCGAAGAGATCAACGCCCTCAACGCCCAGATAGCCGCTGCCTCGGAGGAGCAAAGTTCGGTCACCGAGGAGATCAACATCAATATCACCAACATCAGCGAGATCTCGGATCAGACCGCCGAGGGTGCGAGACAGAGTAGCGATGCCACCGAGGACCTGGCCAGGCTGGCAGAATCCATGGAGGCGGATATCGCCCACTATAAGGTGTAGCTGAGGTAACTATTTGACTGAGGTAGGAGTTTGAGGCGTTAATCGCCCGGAAGAAAATCGCGGGTAAGAAAAAAGGCAGTCAATTGACTGCCTTTTTAGTGTCTTAAGCCGGGTTTGGCTTAAGCTGGTGTGACTAATTTTCGAGCTTAGCCTTCGAGCTTAGCCAGTTCGGCTTTCTGCTCGCCTAGCTTGTCCATATCGCGTTGGAACTCGGCCAGCTTGGCGCGCTCCTTCTCGATAACCGCTTCCGGCGCCTTGGCCACGAAGCCCTGGTTATTGAGCTTGCCTTCGATACGCTTGGCTTCACCAACCAGTTTCTCAAGCTGCTTGTCGATACGGGCCATCTCGGCGGCCACATCGATAAGGCCAGCCATAGGGATCAACAGCTCCATCTCGCCAACCAACTGAGTGGTCGACATAGGCGCGGTTTCACCGTCGGCCAGAATCGTCATCGATTCCAGCTTGGCCAGGGTGGCGAAGAAGGTCTGGTTAGCTTCGACGCGTGCCTTGTCTTGTGCGCTGACGCTGCGCAGCAGGGCATTGAGCGGCTTGCTTGGGGCGATATTCAGCTCGGCGCGGATGTTACGCACGGCAACGATCACCTGCTTAACCCACTCGAGATCCGCCATGGCGGCTTCATCTACCTTGCTTGCCTGATATACAGGGAACTCGGCCAGCATCAGGGTGTCACCCTCGACGCCTGCCAGCGGCTTAACGCGCTGCCAGATGGTCTCTGTCAGGTATGGCATCATAGGATGCAGCAGACGTTGCATGGCTTCCAGTACCGTCACTAGGGTGTGACGGGTACCGCGCTGCTCGGCCTCGGTGCCGTTTTGCAGTACCGGCTTGGTCAGCTCCAGATACCAGTCACAGAACTGGTTCCAGGTGAACTCGTATAGCGTGTTGGCCGCTAGGTCGAAACGGTAGTTTTCCATGTGCTCGTCAAACGCCTTAACCGTCTGGTTAAACAGGCCGACGATCCAGCGATCCGCCAGCGACAGCTGCATCTCGCCGTCAGCTTTTCCGTTTGGAGATTGCGGGCCACAATCTTGCTCTTCGGTGTTCATCAACACATAGCGCGACGCGTTCCAGATCTTGTTACAGAAGCTGCGGTAACCGTCTAGACGCTTCATGTCCCAGTTGATGTCACGGCCGGTAGAGGCCATGGCTGCCAGGGTGAAACGCAGGGCGTCGGTGCCGTGGGCCTCGATGCCATCGGCAAACTCTTTGCGGGTGCTCTTCTCGATCTTAGCGGCCAGCTGTGGCTGCATCATGTTGCCGGTGCGCTTCTCAACTAAGGCTTCGAGATCGATACCGTCGATCATATCCAGCGGATCCAGTACGTTACCCTTAGACTTGGACATCTTGTTGCCCTGCTCGTCACGGATAAGACCTGTCACATAGACAGTCTTGAACGGCACCTGCGGCTTGCCGTCTTCATCCTTGATGAAGTGCATGGTCATCATGATCATGCGCGCCACCCAGAAGAAGATGATGTCGAAACCTGTCACCAACACATCGGTTGGGTGGAAGGTCTTGAGCGCCTCGGTATCGTCTGGCCAGCCTAGGGTTGAGAAGGTCCACAGCGCAGAGCTGAACCAGGTATCCAGTACGTCTGGGTCTTGGCGCAGCACGACAGAATCATCCAGGTTGTGCTTGGCGCGTACTTCGGCTTCGTCGCGGCCCACATATACCTTACCGGCTTCGTCGTACCATGCCGGGATACGGTGACCCCACCACAGCTGACGCGAGATACACCAGTCTTGAATGTCACGCATCCAAGAGAAGTACATGTTCTCATACTGCTGCGGCACAAACTTGATGTCGCCGTTCTCAACCGCTTCGATGGCGGTCTTGGCCATAGGGGCCACGGCAACATACCACTGGTCAGTCAGTAGCGGCTCGATCACCACGCCAGAGCGGTCGCCATAAGGCACCTTGAGGGCGTGTGGGTCAATCTTGCCAAGCAGGCCGAGTGACTCGAACTCGTCGACGATAGCGGTACGGGCCTTGAAACGGTCCATGCCGGCAAAGCGCTCTGGCAGGTTACCATCTAGCTCGTCGTTGGCGGTGCCGTCTGAGTTAACCACCTCTGCCTGGCTGCGGATCGCCGCATCTATGGTCAGAATGTTGAACATAGGCAGGTTATGACGCTTACCCACCTCATAGTCGTTGAAGTCGTGGGCCGGGGTGATCTTCACACAGCCGGTACCGAACTCCATGTCCACATAGTCGTCGGCGACGATAGGGATACGACGGTTAACGATAGGCAGCAGGATGAACTTGCCGATCAGCGACTGGTAGCGCTCGTCGTCTGGGTGCACCGCAACCGCGCTGTCGCCCAGCATGGTTTCTGGACGCGTGGTAGCCACTTCTAGGTAGTCTTTACCGTCGGCGGTCAGTGCGCCGTCGGCGAGCGGGTAGCGGAAGTGCCACATGCTGCCCTGCTTCTCTTTGTTTTCGACTTCGAGGTCTGAGATAGCTGTGTGTAGCTTAGGATCCCAGTTGACCAGGCGCTTACCACGGTAGATGAGGTCGTCGTTGTACAGGCGCACAAACACCTCTTGTACCGCGGCCGACATGCCTTCATCCATGGTGAAACGCTCGCGATCCCAATCGACCGAGGCGCCCAGGCGGCGCAGCTGCTTGGTGATGGTGCCACCAGACTGGTTTTTCCAGTCCCAGATACGGTCGATAAAGGTCTCACGGCCCAGGTCGTGACGGCTCTTGCCCTCTTCGGCCTCTACCTTGCGCTCCACCAACATCTGGGTGGCGATACCCGCGTGGTCGGTACCTACCTGCCACAGGGTGTTCTTGCCCTTCATGCGTTGGTAACGGATCAGGGTATCCATGATGGTGTCTTGGAAGGCATGACCCATGTGCAGGCTACCGGTCACGTTTGGCGGCGGGATCATGATGCAGTAATTGCCGTTCGACTCATCGCCGTGGGGCTTAAAGTATCCTTTCTCTTCCCAGTTCTGGTACAGAGCCTGTTCGATTGACTGTGGGTTGTATGTCTTTTCCATAGGAGCGTGTGCTTCTCAAACTAATTAATTTGGTTGTTGGGTCGTCAGGGGGATCCCTAACTCGCGATACTGGCGATAACGATCGCGCGCGGTCGCTTTCATGGCAGCATCGTTGGCAACGAAGTCGATAATCTGGCCAAAGTTTACCGCAAATTGCGGCGCTTGGTCTGCAAGATTAATCAGAAGGTGACGATTTTTATTTGGGCCCAGTTTATCGAAGCCTATCTCCACCGGCGCGCCACCCGTCGGCCCTTCGCCCTTGAGGTTATGGGGCACAAATGCGCTGGGTTCAAATTGCCATAAAATTTCGTCAACTTCATAGGCCTGCTGCTGGTCATTGCAGTGGATATACACCAGCTGTTGACCACGATACGCCTGCTTGGCGAGTCGGCAGGCGAAAAGATAGACACTCTCTTGCTCCGCCTTGGCAACATTGGTTGCGGCAGAACTGGCTTGTGGCATCAAGTAAAACAAGGCGTTAGGCATTATTTGGCTCTATGTCGCTCGTGTCTGGCTAGGCGTTGACGAAAGAGAGGATTTTACACTAAAAGTGAGTTGTTAAACCAGAGGGGGAGGGGATTTGTCGAATAACAAATTGGGGAATATTTTTGTTGCTTGCAGCGTTTGGCTGCATTGGCATTTATTGGGTTTGTTTGAAGGTCTAACCTTCATGGCAACCTATCACCTGCGGTGGGCTCATGTGTAGGCAACTCTTTTGGCGCGGTTAGAGAATGAGTTACTTCATTTTGTTGGTTAAGCATCTACCCGATTCAGGTACTTGGATGGGCGGTTTTGAACCATAGCCTTATGGTTTATCAATCGCCTGTCCGGCGGGGAATGTGCATGCACTCTTTTGGCACGCTGTGGATATGTCCCTATACGCTCCACGGCGGCATCCATGCCGCCGAGGGCCAAAAGCGCGCATACACCTGGTTATCTGTCTCTTCGATTTGCCCGCGTTTGGTAAGCAATAGGTATTTGAGTTGGAATAGAGTCAAGCTTGCTGAAGACCAATGCTACATAGTTTTGAATTGCTTGGCGGCTGGTGCAGTGCATGGATGCACCAAATTTTTGGACATTTTCGTGTTAGAACTTTAGCTCTATACGTTAGTTAATGTTAATATTCATATATGCTAACGCCGCGCTCTGCGGCAAATTTGGAGCGCAGCGTAAAATTTGTCCGGCAGCAGCGCTTTGTTATGCATTAGTCACCTTTACGGGCTACCCATTGCGTATGCTCCCGAGAAAATGCAGTTTCACTATTTAAAACATATTCTGACAATTGTTTTTCATCGTGAACGGCATCTGACTCACCTTTAATTAAAACGATCTCATGTGCAGTGAGCGCATATGCAGAATTTAACTCATTGTGTTTTTTAGCTTGAAGCCAAGTAAGAGCTGCGCCTGCAGCTGTCGCTATAACTTCCACAGGAAGAGCTAATGTTGGATCTTTTATGCGATACAGCAGCATAGCAATTGCCGCAGCATGTAAAAATACAGATACCCAAAACCACTGTTTCGCCCGTCGCTTATTAAAGTTTGCCTTATGCCAATACCATTCAATTTGATTTTGGACTCGTTGATCAACGTAAACAGATAAACGTTCTTCTACCGAACAAGAACGAACTTGTTTCATTGTTTTTGATATTGGATCTTCTGCAGCACTAGTTGATTGAAGATATTGTGAAAGGCTTTTGTTCTGATCAAGTATCGCTTTAAGATCATTAATAAATTGCTTTGAAATAATTTCAACATTCTCACAATCTTCATATGGCTCAGCTCTCATCATCCAGCGCCAACTTCTGGTTTTGACTGACTCAGAAACTGCCCTACCGTTATACCAAGTATCATCAGGGCGTTGTACTCGGATAAAAATAAGAATTCCCAAAGTAACCAAGAATAAGCCAGCAGAGAGAAGTGCCCCAACTATGTCGCTTGGCCTTGCATATGATACAAACGCAGCACAGACTAATAGTATTAAGTACCACCGGAGCCCTCTAAAATAGCTTTCTTGAGCATTCAGCGAAGCTTGATTTGCAGATTGATACAAACCCGGAAGATCCTCAGAAGTAATTTCTAATTTACTCACTACTTGTAGAGCTCCCATATTCCATTAACAACTGATTTTTTGTTCCATCCAACCAACTTTGATGCTGAGTCGACAACAATACCTGATGCGCGTTGCTGTCCCCATGGGTTAACCGCCAATATTGGCTTACTGTAACCCGATGAACCATCAATTTCTTTTTGAATCCACTTGCTGTAGTTGGCATACATTCCAGTTGGGATCACTATCACGTGACTCATGGCAATTTGTTTTAAAATTGCTTCTTTGAGTTGCTTATCGTTATCAGCGTCATGGATAGGGTTATCTTTGGGTACGGAATAATTCCTAAAAACGAGAGATGCTTGTCCGACACTCCAATTCTCATTAAATATCCAATCCGCAAGAGTTTGATAATGTCCTGAATGCTTCCAAGCATGGCTTATAAAAACGTGAATTTGTTTTGTGCTCATTCGCATCTCCTTTGTTTAATCTTTGATTGCATAACAACTTATTAGTGAGAGCTTGCAAGGCACGCTACCTTGTAAGGTAGGAGACCAAGCATGTAAATAAACGGGGTCAGAGTTTACTTTTATGGGAGGTGATCGGCGCATGGTGGTTGGCTTCTTCATTCCCTGAAAGGCGTAGTCGATGTTTGATTCGAATTGGCCTAGCTCTGTCCTTGATTGGTTACACATCAAGCTATTGGTCAGGTAGTAATCAACATCTTCGGTCACATTTTTGTTCGTTTTTTTCTTAAAAATAATAACTTGTCTCAATGCCACCCAATGAAGCTAAATCGAAGGGACGTTAGATACTGAGTGTAAGCACACTTTTGGCTCTCGGCGGCATGGACGCCGCCGTGAAGCCTCCAGGGACGGAACCTCGGCGTGCCAAAAGAGTGCTTGCACATCCCCCGCCGGGCAGGCGTTAGGTTACAGTGAAGGTGCGACCTTCAAATCCCCAGCAAATACAAATTTGGCCAAATGTTTCTCACCAATGGGCACCCCATGACGCTAAATCGAAGAGACGTTGGATACCGGGTGTAGATACGCCGGTGAGCTTCCGAAACAGGGATGTTTCGGCAGAGCCTAAAGGGATTTATTCACGGCGTCTCACAGGTGTATCTGCACAACCCCCGCCGGGCAGGCGATAGATTGCCATGAAGGTACGACCTTCAATTTCATCTAGCAAACGGCCACAACGCTATGTACTAACCTTCAGTTTTTCTGACATTAACCACAATGTCCTCCATCCCCGCCGGGCAGGCTAAATCCTTATTTAATGACTCTTTTTGCTACTTGCTTCCCTACTTGGTTACGCCAAGGTGGTCATAGGTCACCTTGCCGTTCATGATGGTGAACAGGACCTTCGTTTTGTCGATTTCGTGCGGATCGATATCGAACAGATTTTGATCCAGCACGACCATGTCGGCCATCTTGCCAACCTCCAGAGATCCTATCTTGTCGTTCATGCCTCTGCCCGTAGCCGCGCCCAGAGTCTGCGCGTAGATCGCCATCTCTAAGGGAACTCGTGCATCATCACCGCCAAGGGGCGGAATATCGTCGCGTCCCGGCAACTGACGGGTGACCGCTGTGCGGATGGAAAGAAGAGGGCGATATTCGGAAAGATATCCGGATGCAGGCCAGTCTGAACCTAAGGATATGTTTCCACCTGCTTCTCTTATTTGCTTCATCGGAAACATGGTCTGAACACGATCTGCGCCAAAACGTTCAGTGGTAATACTCTGAAGCAGCGGATCTAAACTCATCCAAAAACCTGTGGTGTCGTAGGTCATACTAAGCGGGCCGAAGCGTGGAATGTCGTCTGGATGCACTAACACGGCATGTGAGACTGTGTGGTGGCGTTCTCTTGCCGGGTTGGCCTTAATTGCACCTTCGACCGCGTCGAGCAGCTTGCGTACGGCAAGATCGCCAAAGCAATGGCAGGTGATATTGAGCCCCTTGGCATCGGCCTCCTGTACCACCTTGTTGAGGATGTCGTAGGGGATAATAGGTTCGGCCTTGACGTCCGGCTTGTCGGCGTAAGGGGCTGTTAGGAGCGCGCTCCATTTCTCATCGCCGCCGTCGAGGTTGATCTTGAGCGTATCGACTTTAACCAGCTCTGAATTGTACTTCTGTTTTAGCTCGAGCAGTGGGGGGATAGGATCGCTCTTGGGATCGTTCCAGTAAAAGGAGCCTTGTAAGCGAATAGGAAGCGCCCCTTCTTTCTCGCGCTGCTGTAACCAGTCGAAGGCTTCCTCGTTGCTTACGCCTTGCACGCCATAGTCAAAAACCGTGGTGATGCCTGCGGCCGAGAACCTTGGCAGCCACTCATTAACACCTTCCAGGACTGTGTCTGCGTCGAATGTTCTGAGCTTGGAGAGTACCTGCAACTGCGCGGGGACTTCGATGATGAAGCCCGTTGGATCACCATTCGAATCCCTATCGAAGGAGGAATAGCCGGGAACCGTGTCGGGCGTATCCTTGTCTACGCCAGCAATCTCGAGTGCCTTGGAATTCACAAAGGCACTGTGGCCGTCGACTGTCCAAAGATAGATAGGACGCTTGGAATCTATCTTGTCGAACATAGCCTTGGTTGGCAAACCATCTGCGAACGTGCTTAGGCGCACCCCATATCCCTCAATAACCTTGAGATCCGGATTGGCCTTCACATGCTGGCGGAGTTTTTCAAACACCTCATCCTTGTTGTCGGTTTGCAGGTCGACCCCCTGGGCGACAATTCCACCGGCAACCACGTGAAAATGCCCTTCGACGAAGCCGGGGACCACCATCTTACCCTCCAGGTCCACGACTTCGGTTGTGATACCGATATGATTCTTGAGGCCTGCCGCATCGCCGACATAGGTGATCTTGTTGTCCTCGACCACAATCGCCGAGGCCCAGGGTTGGTCTGGGTTCACCGTGTAGATCTTGCCATTAATCAACGCCCAGTCCGAATGCGGGTAGTTTCGGTTCGATATACCCGAATCGTATGCCAATCCGTTTTCTGGTGCGGGGGGCGTCTGAGCGACTGCGCCGCCGACGTATACCAGCACAGAAGTCATTAATAGAATAAGCGAGCGGATAGGATTCATAGTGCAATTCTCCAGCGTGTCGTTATGCCAAGCGCCCGGGAATGAATAGGGAAGGCGCGATGCGGTCTATATATAATAGGTTATTTTCATTTTAGCGTTGGAAATCATCACTTAACTGTGGCTACTCAATCTCTGTTTCGTGCAAAACCTGCTTGCTAGGAGGCGGCAGAGTAGGACAAGCCCCTCTGCGTAAAAGATGGTTGGATCTGCATTAGTGTGTTATTGGATTGCGACTTACTGACTGGTAACTAACCCATTAGTGATATAAGTCGGTTAGTGTTTCATGTCCATATTCACACTAATGCCGTCAAATCGAAGAGACGTTAGATACCGAGTGTCGATACCCAGTGTAGATAGGCTGGTTAGCCTGTGAATCAGGGCCGCTCTTTGACATTTGACCCATAGGGATAGGAGAAATGTAGGCGTGATGTAGGGAAGATCACAGACTCCAGCGATCACGATATCGATATCGATACCTCCCTATAGTGCACCGGCAGGCAGGCGATAGTGTACGGCCGAGGTTTAAGTTGGGTCCTCGGCCGTGAAAGTAAGAAGTTTCAATGATGTTCCTTAGCGCTATTTCTGGTGTTTCAGTGCATCGAACACTGTCTTACCATCCATCATGGTAAACAACACCTTAGCATCGTGAATCGAGTGTGGCTCAATGTCGAACAAGTTTTTATCAAGCACTATGAGGTCTGCATATTTGCCGACCTCCAGAGAACCAATTTTGTCGTTCAGGCCCATGCCATAGGCAGACCCCAGTGTCTGGGCATAAATCGCCAATTCAAGTGGCAGTCTTGCCTCTTCTCCACCTAGTGGCGGCACATCATCGCGACCCGGTAACTGGCGGGTGACCGCTGTGCGTATAGCATATAGGGGGCGATATTCGGAAATATAGCCCGCAGCAGGCCAGTCTGCGCCGAGTGAAATATTGCCACCCGTTTCGGCGATTTTTCGCATCGGAAACATGGCTTGTACTCGTTTTGAGCCAACGCGATCTGTAGTGATTGACTGTAACAGGGGATCAAAGCTCATCCAGGCGCCTGTAGAGTCATATGTCACGCCCAGTTTGCCAAAGCGTGGAATATCTGCCTCATCGACGAGAACGGCATGGCTGGCCACATGGTGGCGCTCCCGATTTGGGTTTACCTTGATTGCCCCCTCAATCGCATCGAGCAATTTGCGCACGGCGAGGTCGCCAAAACAGTGGCAAGTAACATTAATGCCCAATTTATCGGCCCTAATGACCACTTGGTTTAACACTTCGTATGGGATAATCGGCTCTACTACTATTTCAGGTTTGTCTTCCCAAGGTTTAGTGAAGAGGGCGTTCCATTTTTCGTCACCACCATCCATGTTAATCTTGAGTGCCTTGACGCTAACATGATCCGTATTGAACTGTTTGCTTAGCTTCTGCACGATTGGAATAGGATCGATCTTAGGATCGTTCCAGAAATAGGAACCCTGCACGCGTATTGGCAGCTTACCTTCGCCAGCGAGGTCGCTTAGCAGCTGGAAGCCTTCTTCGGTTGTTAAACCCAGTACTCCGTAATCGAATACGCTAGTAATTCCAGCCGCAGAAAAGCGTGGGAGCCACTCTTCAACGCCACTTCGACTGTAATCGATGTTGAAATCGACCAGTGCTGAAAGCACTTTCAACTGTGCCGGAAATTCAAACGCCCAACCGGAAGGATTGCCGTCATCATCTCGGACAAAATAAGAATAACCGGGGGCAGGCTCTGGCGTCGTTTTGTCGACCTTTGCCAATTCTAATGCCTTAGAATTTACCCAGGCCGCATGGACATCGATTGCCCAGAAATACATTGGCCGGTCAGATTCGATCTCATCAAGCATGGCAGCCGTGGGGAGCTCTTTACCAAAGGTACTGTAGCGCACGCCATAGCCTACAATAACGTCAAGATCTGGATTGTCTTTAACATACTTACGGATACGGTCAAAAATCTCCTGTTTGTCGTCGGACTGTAGATCTAGCCCCCTGGCCATCATTGCCCCGGCAACCGTGTGAAAGTGGCCTTCGACAAAACCGGGAAGTACCATCTTACCCTTAAGGTCTAGCACTTCTGTGGTCGTTCCGAGCCGATCTTTGAGCCCTTCTGCGTTACCAACATAAGTAATTTTGTTACCTTGAACGGCTATCGCGTCGGCCCATGGCTGTGCCTTGTTAACCGTGTAAACCTTAGCATTAATAAGTGCGTAATCTGCTTGGCCATTAAGCTTTGTGGCATTTTCTGCCAGTGCTAACCCTGGCAATAGTAAGATGAGTGTGATGAGAAGTCGTGGCGTTAAAATCATGCGTGTCGTGCTCCCTTGTGCAGTAACCTTAGAGAGGGGAAATCTTCTGCGTCTAAACCTTGATATGGTGTGCCCCCTATTAAGTGGAATAAGAGGGCACTGGCGAAGTATAGGAAGCGATTGAAACTATGACAAAGTTTCACAAGCCAGTGGCAGTTGACGATAACAAATGACGTCTACCCATTAGATAGCTAACTCCAGGCAGGCGTTAATTTACAGTGAAGCAGCGACCTTCAAATCTCCTGCAAATACAGATGTGGCGAAATGCTCCTTATCAATCGACAACAATGAAGCCAAATCGAAGAGGTGTTGGATACCGAGTGTAAGCACACTTTTGGCTCTCGGCGGCAGGGCCAAAAATTTTATCTATATTTTTGACATTCCCTACAACCATGGAGATCAGTACCGCCGTGCCAGCAGTGTGTTTGGTTTCTTTTATCGATAACTAATGAAGCAAAATCGAAGAGACGTTAGATACCGAGTGTAGATACGCCGGTGAGCTTCGAAAGCTGGGCCGAAAATGTTCCCGACATTCTTCGGCATTCCCTCCATCCATGGGGTCAGATGATTTCGCAGAGCCTAAAGGGACTTATTCAAGGCGCGTCACAGGAGTATCTGCACATCCCCCGGCGGGCAGGCGATAAGTCACAAATGAAGGTGCGACCTTCAAATCTCCCGCCAATATCAATGCAGCCAAATGCTGCTTCCCAATCGACAACAATGAAGCCAAATCGAAGAGACGTTGGATACCGAGTGTAGATACGCCGGTGAGCTTCGAAAGCGGGGCCGAAAATGTTCCCTACATTTTTCGGCATTCCCTCCATCCATGGAGGTCAGATGCCATCGACGAGCCTACAGGGAAGACTCTCGATATAAAGAGTTGGCGTGTAGCAGATGTATCTGCACATAAGCGAGCCGCAGGCTATAAATTGCAGCGAAGGTGCGACCTTCAAACTCACTTAATTAACGGCTGCGAAGCTATGCGCCCGCATTCAATTATTCGGACACTAATTACAGCGTGTCTCCATATTCCCCCGCCGGGCAGGCGTTAGGTAACAATGAAGGTACGACCTTCAAATCCACTTAGCCAACGACCGCGACGTTAACTGCCAACACTCAGTTTTTCGCACATTAATTACAATGTGCCTCCCTTCCCGAATAGGCAATTCACCAGAAGCTAACCTCCCGCCGACGCCAACTGCTACTTGGCCAAAGCAGCGCCGCTAGGTGCAAATCCCCTGCCGTGTGTTGCAGCAAAAAAATCCCCCAAGGTGAGGGGGATTTGAGTGCCATTCAATCTAGGCAAAGGGAGCGCCTCTAACCTGATGAGCGTCTTGCCATCGAGCTAAAGGCCAAGGTTAACCATTAATGGAATTTTCTGCGGATAGCCAATGGGAGGAGCAGCAAGACCAGGTATCCCAAGCTACCGCCACCTGAACTCTCTTCTTTGATATCGACAGAGAGGTTTGCGCTAGTGCTCAGTCCCATGGTGTCGGTAGCCGTGACCACTACGCTTGATTTACCCGTGACCTTGCTGCTACCGCTAAGTTGGCCTTGTGCACTCAGACTGATACCCGATGGTAGGCCAACGGCTGAGAAGCTAAGGGCATGACCATCTGCATCGGTAAATGCGCTGGCTAAATCGCGAGTGACTGCTTCGCCAGCTTTGAGTGACACCGCACCAAGGCCAGAAGCTGCTGGGGCTGAATTCACCTGGACGGTAGCAGACACAGAGGCTTTGGCACCTAAGGTGTCTGTAACTGTGGCGAGTACCTGATGTTCACCTGCTTGGGTGAGTTGCCCGTAAGCCATGCCGAGGGCATTCACCTCAAGCGCCGAGCCTTCATCCTTTGTAAAGCTGAAGTCTTGGCCCTCTGAATCGCTTACCGCATCGGCGAGGTTAAAGGTGATGTTCTCTCCTGGATTGATCCAATAGGTGTCTATGGCTTCAACGACTGGTGCCCTGTTAGCCAAGAAAGGCAAGCTTATGCTGAGTGTCATGTCATTACTGTCGGTCACCAGGATATCGAGTTCACCCGAGTCATGGCTTGTCGTGTCATAGGTGAGCACGCCCGACTCAGTTAGCTCGGCATCAGAAGGCAGGTTGGCAGAACTAAAGATGAGTTGATCATCATTGTCGGCGTCAAATACAAACTCGCTGATATTACGTTCGACTTTCTCACCTTCATTCGCTAGTAGGGGCAAGAGCGCAGAGGTCAAAACGGGGCTGGTCGCGAGATCGGCACGCATTAGTATGTTGGTGGAGTAATTAATGTTCGCGTTAAAGATCAGGTTTTGTTTTACCGAGTCGCCATAGGCTATCTTGCTGGTATTTAAGCCTGACACACCTAAATCCTCAGCCATGATGCTCTCTAGCTTTTTCCAGGCGCCGCTCTGTCTGTCGATAGCATAGCTGTTCAGACTATTATAATTGGCGTTTACGACGTAATCTTCAGATATGAAGGTTAAGTCATTGGAATAAAGCCCTGAAACAAAAGAGGTCGACATAAATGACAGGCTGAGATCGTCATTGATCTTATAACTCGATACTGCGGAGTCGTTTATAAAATAGATGTTCTTGCCATTTGTGATGCTTACTGCGTCATTGGGGACCGAACCCGAAAGATCTATGCCATCTCCAAGATCGACGTCCTTGTTAGCAACATCGACATCGACGAAATAGAATTTAGCGTTTTCTCTGTCCCAGACATAGGGTTTTCCGTCGACGAAGCCTAAGCTCCTATAGTAGTAATAAGTGTTAAAGAGGGCTGAGTCTAAGGTGTCGATAAAAGTTGGATTATTGTCCGCATCCAGGCTAAAGAATGCATAGCCGCCATCTTGTGACAGAAATGCCGCGACTCCGCTGCTCGGGTCAAACTGGGCAGAATTGTTGTTACTTTGGTAGTAAAATGGATTTCCCGATACGGTCAGTGGTTTCACCTCTGTCGAAATGACCCCTTTATCATCGACCTTAAGGGCCATAAAGCGGTCATTTTGCGAACTCGGTGTAAAGTTAAAATATCTCCCCGCGAGGAGTATGTTATTCCCTTTAACGACGACCCTATCTATGAACGGCGATGCATTAATATCGAAACCCAATTGTTCCCATGTCGTAGAATAGAGTGGGGTTTGAGCGCTTGCGTCGGCGAGCATTGAATAGATGCCTTGTCTATCAATAGCAACAATGATATCGAGTGACTCGATAAAGGCGATTTGGGTTCTTGAATTACCAAATATTGGCATATTTTGTTGACCATCGGCGAGGGTATCTTTTTTGACAAAGTCATAAGCCGTGGAGCTGTTGGCAAAGAGTTCGGCCTTTTCATTCATCATTCTCCAGCCGAGTCCATCTGCGATTGCCAGTTGATTCAAATAGACACTGGTGGTGACTGTGTCTTCCAGTGAAAAAGAAGGTGAAGTACCGTCATTAAAGCGATAAATTTTGGCAAGATTATTACTTTGCTGAACAAATAACTTGCCGTCAATTAACCTGACTGACTTACTGCTTACATAGGTATTGAAAGTATTGTAGGTAGAATCACTGTAGCTGGTCGTTAACGTGTTATTGGTTTCATCTAAGTGGTAGACGTTAATATTACCACTCTCAATGATAAATATATTCTTGGTATTAGGATCGAATTGGATGTAATCAATATTTTGGTAGGTGCCGCTCAGTGGGAGTCGGGCAATTTCGGTTGCCGATCCATTTATTGAGTCGATTTTGAGTGCAATTAATGCCGAGGTCGAGTCATAGGGACTGCCTTGGCCAAAAATGAGCAAAGTCTGGTTGGCTTCATCATATTCAACTCCTTCCACTCTTGAGGGGAGTTTATCGCTTTTGACCAGTATTAAAGGGCTAAGCTCGCCAGTAACTTTATCTCTCTTCGCAATAGATAGATTTCTTTGATAACTACTCCACATAAAGAGATAGTTTCCATCGTCAGAGATCTGGCTCTGGGTGCCATAATCGATAGACTGAGTCCCTATGCTGGTATAGGTAAACTTGGTTTCCCACTCTTTATTTTCAGAATCTAAGGTCATCACCTCGATCTGATAGATATTGTCTTTGCTTTTCTTTAAATACATGAACTTAGCATCAGGACTCAAAGAGATATTGTCGCGGTTGCTATAGTAGTCCTCTTCACCGATGCTTTGCTTACCCATATAGCTTATGGTGTTGTCATCCTTTGCAAAAAAAGTATGCAAGTAATGATCGTCTATGCCTACTGCTAGCTTATTCGATGCATAGAATTGATAAATGTCATGAATATGACCTTCATTAACTATGCCTGTATTTTCAACGGCCAATGCATGCTGCATATTTTCGGTGATAGCCGCCGTTTGAGCTTCGCTATAGACAACGCCGTAAGATTGAAATGAAGACAGTAGGCCGAGAGCAGCCAACCAACAGAGAGGTTTAGTGGTGATCATATGGGGCAACATCCATTTAAAGTAAAAATTCCTAAAGCACACCCAAAGTCAGTGTGCTATTTATTCGCCGCTTATATTAGCGTTAGCGATTATTTTGAGCATTTCGCTTTATTGAATTAGTTGAGGAAATGAACAGAATAATTGAGCGAGAAAAATACAGGCTTATAAACAAAAGTGCAACATTTTTAAATAAACTTGTTAACTTTAGTATTGGCTTAATTGTATTCGAAGGTGAGTTCGATATGTGCCAAATGCCCTTGTTGCTGCATCTGCAATCGAACTTATTAAATTATCATCGCTCTGATTGGTTGAATTTTGTACATGCCAAAGAGGGGTAGAAATTTATAAGTAATAAGGAAAGTCGAGAAAGTCTGAAAGGTGTGAAAACTAAACATTGGAGAGCATTCAATCCTTCACTACCTGAGTGGTAAACCTCTGCAGCGTGATGGTGTCACGCCAATAATCTTGGGGCCAGCCGCCTTTCTGTTTGAGGGCGGAAACGAAGTCTTTGGGATCTGGCAGGCTCTGCCATACCGAGGGCAGAAACAGGGCGCGGCGGTGGCCGTCATCCATGAGTAGGCCGTCGATGTTGGGACGCAGGCTGGAGCACAAGGCCGCTTCCCCCTGGTTTTCCATAGGAGTGAGCGGCGAGAGGATAGAGATATCTAAGGTGAGCGACTCGCGCTCTTCACTTCGCAGCCGGGCGAAGCGGCGATCCTTAAAGGCGGCGCCATAGGCGTTTTCGCAGGCGCATAGCCACAGGGGCTCGCAGGCATCTACCCGGCCGATACAGCCCCTGAGTTCACCGCCCTGGTGCAGAGTGACGAAACAGGCGGCCGGGGTGAGTAGGGCCTCACTCTCGGGAGCCTCTGGTAGCGTCAATCCTCCCTGTGTTAACCCGGCATCTATCACCTGCCACACCAGATCCAGCAGGCAGGCCTTGTCGCTGGTGGTCAGTTCAATAGAGGGCGAAGCTGGCATAGCCGACCACCTCCTCATCATCCCGCGGGCGGCGGGCCTGGGCGCGCGCGGTCACGTCACCCGAGTTGGTGTGAGTGACGCATTTTATCTGCCAATTCATTAGCCTGGCATAGGCCAGCAGGCCGTTGAGGGCATGACAGCCGCAGGCCTGTTCCGGCGCCAGGTGTGGGTCGAGCGCCAGTATGTGGCTGCGGGTGTCAGTGTCTATCCGGTTGGCATCCAGATAGGGGTGATAGTGGCTGAGATCGCTGCTGACCACGATCAGGGTATTGCTATCGGCGACCGCCTGGATCAGCTGGCACACCGACTCTGGGCTGGCGCCGCCCACCACCACGGGCAGCAGGATGAAGTCGTCCAGGCAGAATTGCAGTAGCGGCAGTTCCACCTCCAGGGCGTGTTCTCTCTGATGGGCCATGTCGGAGGCGATAGCGAGTCGGCGGTTGAGCAGCAGCTCTATGCCTACTCTGTCGATGGGGATCTCACCCATGGGGGTGATGAAGCTGTCGCTGCGGGGCAGGGCGCAGCCGTTGAGGCCCACATAGTGGCTGGGGCCTAACAGGACGACGCGCCGATAGCCGTCTGGGCGGTTGCGCAGCAGGTTTACCGCCTTGGCGGCCACCTCGCCGGAATAGAGATAACCGGCGTGGGGCAGAATGAGGGCCTTAGGGATAATGTGAACGCTGGGAGCCTGGCCGAAATAGTGGGTAAGTTGCTGTGTGAGTAGTCCTGGTTCGGCCGGATAGAATCGCCCGGCGACGGCGGCTTGTCGGTACTTCATCTCTCTCCCCTAGCAGGGCGTCAACTATACTTTCAGTGTAGGTCAACGACAGGCAAACTCCCATGTTAACTGCACCACCGGCATACTTTCCGACCCAATATTGGCATGCCCTGGATGACGGGCGGGTGTGCTGCGACGTCTGCCCGCGCAAGTGTACATTGCGCGAGGGTAAACGCGGTGCCTGCTTCGTGCGCATGCACCATCAAGGCGAGATAGTGCTGACCAGCTATGGTCGCTCCTCGGGTTTCTGTATCGACCCTATCGAGAAGAAGCCGCTGAACCATTTCTACCCCGGCTCAAGCGTGCTGAGTTTCGGCACCGCCGGATGCAACCTGAGCTGTCTCTTCTGTCAAAACTGGGACATGAGTAAGTCGCGGCAGATGGATACCCTGTGCGACAGTGCCATGCCAGACGAGCTGGCGGCCACCGCCCGTCGTCACGGCTGCAAGAGCATCGCCTTTACCTATAACGACCCTGTGGTGTTTATGGAGTACGCCATAGATGCCGCCCAGGCGGCCCATGAACTTGGGCTTAAGAGCGTGGCGGTGAGCGCGGGCTATATCTGTGAGGCACCGAGGATTGAGTTTTATCGCTATATGGACGCGGCCAATATCGATCTCAAGGCCTTTAGTGAGTCGTTTTATCACAAGATCTGCCACGGCCAGCTGCAACCTGTGCTTGAGACCCTGCTCTATCTCAAGCATGAGACCCAGGTATGGTTTGAGATAACTACATTGTTGATCCCCGGCGAGAACGATAGCGATGAGGAGCTCAATGCCATGTGTCAGTGGCTAGTGGAAAACCTGGGGCCAGATGTACCGCTGCATTTCAGCGCCTTTCATCCCGACTTTAAGCTGCTGGACAGGCCGCCGACACCGCTCAGTACGCTACAAAGGGCGCGGCGTATCGCCCTCAACCACGGCCTGCATTATGTCTATTGCGGCAATGTGCATGACCCAGATTCCGACGCCACCTACTGCGCCAGCTGTCACAAACGCCTGATCGAGCGTGACTGGTATCAGCTCGGGCAATATGCGCTGGATGAGCAGGGTGCCTGCCGATACTGCGGCGCGCCGCTGCCGGGACGCTTCGCCAAGGTGCGGGAAGACTTTGGCGCACGGCGGATCGCGGTGCGGATCCATCGCGACTGAGGTGAATGGTTGAGACGATGCTTGCGGCTTAGCTGGGGCTTAGAGCTCAGATGGGGCTAGGGGCTTTCGCGCCACACCGCGAATCGTCGGCCTGGCCAGGGGCATCGCCTTGCGCATGCTCTCTCGGGTGATCGACTCTATCTCGAAGCCCGCGCGGCGGATCTGCGCCTCCGTCTCGCGGTTGAGGTGGCAATTGCCGGCGATACGGCGCCAGATGAAGTTGAGTCTGTCTTGCCAGCGGCGCCTGCGAGTCCCAGGTTCGGCCGCGACATGCTCGAGAAACAGCAGGCGACCACCGGGTTTGAGTACCCGCCAGATCTCCGCCAGAGTCCCGGGCAGGTCCTGGACCGTGCAGCACACCAGGGAGACAAACACCCAGTCGAAGCTCGAATCCTCACTGTCGATGGACTCTGCCGGGCAGTCCAGCAGGGTGATATGGCTACCCGGGCGCTCGGCGACGGCTTTCTCCAAGAGGCGCATCATGTCGATGTCGGGCTCGGTCAGCACCAGCTCCAGATCTGCGCCTTTCGGATAGAGGGGTAGGCTGGCACCGGTACCGGCGCCAATTTCCAGCACCCGGCCGCTGACCTGGCTAAGTAAGTTACGGCGCCAGTCGATGAGACAGGCCTGCTCGGGCCCGCGCATGAAGCTGTCGTAACAATAGGCGATGATACGTGACATATCGGCCTCCCGTTCACACGCCGCGCCCACAGGCTCACGGCGGCATATGATGAATGGCTTATTTAAGTATGGGCGTTAGCGGCGAAAAGGGACACCCGCGCCGCTTAGCTTAGGGAGAGGTTTGTTGCCTAGTAGCGTCTAATTGTTAGCTCTCGCTGGAGGAGATCAGTATGTCGAACCTGGGGTTGCTTCTCAGGTTGCTGAAGTCATCCTCGTTGGCGGCCACCTCCTTGAAGGAGACGCTGTTCTCTATAGCCTGCTCCAAATCCGACAGGGCGCGCTCCTCCTGGCCCAGACAGGCGAAGGCGCAGGCGCGCTGGTAGAGGGCGTGGGCGTTGCTGCCGTCGACCTCGAGCACCCGGTTACACAGGCTTAGCGCCCAGTTAAACTCGCGCATCTCCATGGCGGCATCGGCCTTGTAGGTCATCGCCTCGAGGTCACCCGGGCGTATGGTGAGGATCTCGTTATAGACGGCGATCTTCTGCTCTGGGGTCTGGGCACTTTGGGCGTGTAGCCAGAGGGTGTGGATCTCGTTGATGATCTCGATCTCGCGGTTGTTCTTGGTGATGATGCGGCTCTTACGCTTAAGGTCTTGCTCCAGCACCTTAAACTTCTCTTCGTATTGCTCTGTGATGGATTGCAGCTGCTCGGCCGCCAGCTTGGCGGTGTTGGTCTTGATCTCTCTAAGCGACTGCCAGCCGATGAAGGCGATCAAGGATGCGACACCCGCGATGATGTAGAAGAAGTAGGTTACCGTCACGTTGGCATAGTTCAGCGACTTGTCAGCCACCGCCAGCTCACGGTCGGTGATCTCCACCGTCAGGCGGCGCTCGAGATCTTGCTGCTCCATCCTCAATGCCTTGAGCTCATCCAGTATGTAACGCTCCACCAGGGGACGGTCGAGGATAGGCGTCTGGGAGTGGGGCATGGCCTCTTGTTGGGTTAAGGGCGCTTGTTGCTTGGCCGCAGGCTCTTGTTGAGCCGCAGTCGCTTGAGCGGCGGCGAGATGGAAGGCGGGGGCGAGGAGTAACAGCAGGCAAACGGTCAACGAACGTAACATAACAGAGTCCTTTGGCAGTAATCATATCTAATCCGGCACTTAGGCCGCGCTACCACACTAACAAGATATCGATGGCTATGCGAATCTGTAGCCGAATTAGTTGCCGAACTTGGTGGAGAATTAGTTGGTGAATTAGTTGGTGAATTAGCTGGTGAATTAGCTGGTGAATTTGCTGGTGATTTAGTCGCTGAGCGACTGGATGAATTAGCCACCGAATTTGCCGATGACTGTCGATGTTGAACGCCGAGAGGATGGGAGAGGAGATTCGGTGTTGGGGAAATAGGATGAGCTAAAAAAACCGGCAAACGTCCCTGTTGCCGGTGGTTGGTTAAACGATTGCGTTAGTCACCACTCGCCATTAGCACTGGCGGCGTCTAAGGCCTGAGAGACCAAGTAGTAGCAGGGCGAAGTAACCCAGGCTGCCGCCACCACTCGATTCACTCGGTGGCTCGACAGGTACTATCGGCGCCGCTGTCACAGTGACGGTAAATTGCGTCTCTGTAACCAATTCTCCATCGCTGGCAGAGATGACTATTAGGTACTCGCCGCTGGCGGTAAAGCTCATCTCAAGCTGAGTGCCATCTAAGGTTATACCTTCGACACCCGTCGCCGATAGCGTGAGGGTATCGCCCTCGGCGTCGCTAAAGACCTGGCTGAGATCTAGGCTGACCACTGCGCTTCCCTGTTCGCTTAGCTGGGTCTGAAGGTCGGCAATCGGATTGGCCAGCACGGGCGCGGTGTTTTGCGGCACCTCAACCGGCTCTAGGCCTTTTACCTTGATCAGGGTGGTGCCTATGTTGCGCTTAAGCTCGCTTGTGGTGCCCATCTCGAGCAGGCCATAGTAGGTCTCGCCGGCTTCAAGCGGCTGCAGACTCAGGCTGTCATCCAGATAGCCGTTGACCGACAGGCTCACGTCGAAGCGCTCATCCTGCGCCACCTGGCTTGGGGCCGTGATGTCGAAACTTGCCTGGTTGCTGTAGTTCACATGGGTGATCTCCAGGGTCACCTCGTCGGCCTCATCTTCGACCCTGCCCTCATAGTTGTGGGCAAATATCCAATAGTTGCCGGTTGGCGGATTTTCCAGGACGCAGCGCTCCTTAGAGTCTATCTCGCCGCTCAGACAGAGCAGTGAATAGTACATCTCATAGGCATCTGGCATGCCGTCACCGTTTTCATCTATGCCGACATAGAGATCCATGTCGGGTGAGGTGGTGTCGGTTATCTCTACCACCAGGCGTTTGGTGTAGGGCTTGACCACGGTGGGCACGCTGAAGATCACCTCAGGATTCGAGTGCGGGCTGCCACGCTCGGCATCGTTAGAGGAACCAATCGCGCTGCCGGTGAAGGACTGCGCCTTATACAGGCCGAAGCCCTTGACCTGGAGTGCGTTACTGCCCGAGGTGAAGATATCTTCGATCACCAGCTGGTTATCGACATTGTTCATCTCGGCAGAGACCTCCTCGGCCACCTGGCCGGCCTTGAAGCCTATGGTGGCCTGCAGGTGGGTGTCGCTCATGCTGGTGTCGGCATTGTTAAGCTTGATGTAGCCGTGCACCCACTCATCCACTAGGTTGATGTTGGCGGTCGCCTTGATGGTGAGCACCTGAGATTCCCCCGCGTTGAGGGAGAAGCTCGATGGGATCACCTCCAGGGTGAAGCCTGGATTGAGATACTCATACTCGGCGCTCCAGCTGCTGGCCTGGGGCGCGGTGACGGTGCGGGTCCAGCTGCAGTTGGAGATACACTGGTTTTGCACCATGGAGCTGGTGTTGAGCGCACTGGGATCGCCGCCCATCTCAGGGTTGGCCGCCAGGTATCCAGCCTTGTCGATATCCAGCAGCAGGCCTGCCTTCAGCGCCTGGTTGATACGGAGGCTGCCCGCGCCCTGGTCGAAGAAGTCGGAGCGTTCTAAGGTGCCATCATAGTCATCGTCCTTGTAGGTGGTCTGATGGGCGGTGCTCATGAAGGCCGATTGTGCCTGAGCCGGTGTCCAGTCTGGATGCGCGGCCTTGAGCAGGGCATAGGCGCCGGTCACATGGGGCGTGGCCATAGAGGTGCCGGACAAGCTGGCGAATGGAATATGGCCAATCTGCCCCTCGAACAGCCTGTCTTCGGCGTTGGCGGCGTAGATATCGACCCCGGGCGCGGCGATATCCGGCGAGAAGATGTTGGGATAGGGCAGGTTAGGCCCGCGAGAGGTGAAGACCCCAGCGATATCCCCCAGGCTGGCGTTTCTCGTGGTTTCTGTGGCTCCAATTGTCGCCTGGTGACCTTCACCGCTGGCCAGCCACTGGGTCAGACGCTCGCCATCGGCGGCATTAAGCTGAATGGCAGGCAGAACATGGTTGTCATTGTGCAGCGAATCTACGCCATCAGACATGTTTATCAAGATCATGCCGCCGGCGCCGCCTTCTTTTACATTGATCCCCTTGCGCACCCGCGCGTTGGTTCCGCGTTCACAGACGACGATCTCACCATCGAAGCTGCCGGCCTCGAAAGGGTCGGTGCACTGGGCGTTGTCAGAATCGACGCTAGCCGCCAGAACCACCTTGCCGCTCACCCCTTTGGTCACGCCAAAACCCATCAAGTCGCCTGGCGGCGTCTCGCCGCCGCTCATGTTGGTGAGGGATTTCTGTTTAAACTCGAGATCGTGGGTATAGGCGGCGACCGTCGTCACCCAGGGGGCGTTGCCCGGCGAGCCTATGGTGCTGGCGCTTGGGCCCGCATTACCCGCGGCCACCGCCACATGAATACCCGCCTCGCGGGCGTTGAGGAAGGCTTCGGCGTCGATGGAGGACCAAGGGTCTTTGGCCGAGCCGCCCACAGAGTAGTTAAGCACCTGTACCCCGTTCTCTATGGCATGTTCAATCGCCTTGAGGGTAAATTCTGGATAACAGGAGCCGGCATCGTCACACACCTGGTAGGACACTAGGTTGGCATGGGGGGCCACGCCGCTGATGGCGTCAAATTCGAAGGCGCTCTTTTCGGCGATGACTGTGCCATCTTCCTCCTGCACCTGCAGGTAGAAGTTGACGTCGTGCAGTATATTGCCCGACGCGGTAGAGGCCACATGGGAGCCATGGCCGTTGAAGTCATAGCCCACCTTGACCTTGTTGGCGAGATCGTCATAGGCGGGATCGTCCAGGCTATCGGCCGTGTCCTGACGATATTGGATAAGCTCGGGATAGCTGATGATGCCTATGAGTTTGCCGTTACAAAACTGGCTATACTGCTGGCAATCCCCCAGGTACTGGCCGTCGCCTAGCGGGTTCTTGTGCTGGTAGCCATCGGCGCCCACCTCAGCAAAGGAGGGGTGATTGGCGTTGATCCCTGTGTCCATCACGCCGACGATTACCCCTTCCCCTTTTGTAGCCTCGACGATTTCATCGCCCTGCCAGACCTGCTTGGCGCCGATGAACTCGGGCCCGGTGGAGGTTTGAATAAAGTGCAGGCCTATGGGCTCTACGCTCAAAACCTCAGGGTCTTTGGCTATGATGTCGGCCTCACCCGGCTTAAGCTTTACCGCCATGGCGTTGACGACCAGCTGGTATTCCTGGGTCGGGGTCAGAATACGTTTGAGTTTGCCGTTTAGTCTCTGCTTGACCTTGGCTTGTTGCTGCTTCAGGTAGCCTCTGTATTGCAGGCTGGCCTTGGATTGGCTGTTCAGCAGACCAGATGCCTGCTTGTTTGACTGGTTGACTTGAATATTGGTGGCGGCAAAGCCCGCCAGCGAGCCATCATAGCTGGCGACCGGGGCCTCTTTGAAGCGGACGAAGTACATGCCGTCGCTGCGTTGTTTATCGGCGCGTTCGAGTTTGAGTTTTTCTTGGCCGGGAATAATGGTCTGCAGTGGCTTGGTATCATCGCTAAAGCTTGCGGCGCCAGGGTTGGCATAGCAAGCGCTGGCGATGGCAACCGAGAGTGCACTCAGTAACAAATTTCTACGACTTGATTTCATTTGAATACCTTAATAGTGGCGAGAAGCGGGATAGCCAACATTGGCTATCCCAATCATGTGAAGACTCAGGAGCTGCCTAGCGGCGGCGACGAACCATGGCCGTCAGTCCCAGCAGTAGCGATAGCCAGCCCAGGGCGCCACCATCGTCGCTTTCCTGTGCCTGGCTCGCCTCAATCTGCAGCGTGTGGCTAACCTCATGCGCACCGTCGGAGGCGATGATGGTCAGAGGATGACTGCCTTCGCTGTCGACCTGGCCGGTTATCTGGGTGCCAGAGATGCTCAGGGCGGCGAAGCTGCTGCCTTCGACCTGGTAGCTGAGGCCGTTGCCTTCCATGTCGGTGAACAGGCCGCTCACATCCAGATTGAAGCTGGCTGATGAGCCAGAGTTGAAGCTCAGTGGTGCGACTTTCAGTGACGCTGCAACTGCTTCATTCAGCTCGGGTGCCATGTCATTGATGTCCTGTACCATGACGGTCAGGGTCTCGGTTTCGCCTATGCTGTTCCCGCGCTGAGAGGTGACCTTGACTTCGAACTCGCGGTTGTTCTCGAAATCCAAGGCCTCAGGATTGGCCACATAGAGCTCGAAGGTCTCCTGATTGATGGCAAACGGTGTACCGACAAGGGTATTGGTAATATGTAGTTCGAAGGCCGTATATGAACTCGAGCCCGAGGTAAAGAAACCCTGGGTATCGAGGGCTATCTCGCCGACGACTGTGCCAACCTCAGCATTTTCCTCTACGCTAAACACCTGTCCGGCTTTGGCTTTTGCAATTGCCGAACCGTCATCGTCCACCAGGGCGTTGTAGCCTATCTGCATGAAGTCGTCGTTAAGGCTCACCACCATGAAACCCTTAGGCTCGGGCAGCCTGCCAAAACCACCTAGCTCAGAGGTACCCACAGAGGCGATATAGACTTCCTCACCAGGCTGAGCCGTATAGGTCTGCTCGAAGGCCAGATCGCCGACCACCTGGTCGTCCGCCTTACCGGCGAAACCTATCTTGAGCGAGCGATCGAATACGGTTTCAGAGCACACCTCTTCGCCACTGAACCAGTCAAGGTAGCAAGATTCTTCCGTGGTGTAGCTGCCGCCCTTGATGGGGTTGAACTGAGTGATAGGCTCATATTGCGCCTTGCCTGTGTGACGGTCGGTTTCGATATGGAAGCCAAAGTTTTGGTCGAAATCTTCGACGCTATCCAGCTCGTGGTGGAACATATCTTCCAGACAGACCTGCGACACGATATTTCTCCCGTTGTTGGCAAAGAAGGTCGGCAGTGTCGATTCCTTATAGCGGCCCGTTGGGTTTGTATAGTCGTAAGGCAGGTTGAGATCGATCACATAGGTAGTGGGTTGTCCCTTGTCGTTGAGGGCGACAAAGGGTTGGTTCACCTTCTGTGCGTCATCATAGATGTAGGCGCCTTCGAAGCTCTTGTCCCAGCCGTTCTCCTTGACCGTGGCTTCATAGAAGAGGTCATAGGTAAACAGGCGCGGTCCACGCTCGAAGAAGTTGGGCAGAGCCACATCCGCTGGTTGAAACAGGCTGACGGCAATATTGAGTTTCTTACCGGTCACGCTGCACTGGGCGTCATCATAGACAGCGCCACCGACCGCCTTTATCATGTGCCCCTTCAGCCCCTGTAGCTTCTCGGGCAGGGTCGGGTTTTGCTGCAGCAATGGGTAGGCCTGGTAGGTGGTTGGCGTGTTCGACTCGTTAACGAACGACGCCACATAGCCCTGATAGTTCAGTGAGCCAGATTCGGTATCTGGATAGAGTTCGCGGCCCCAATTCAGGTGCTCCCATTCTGTCTGTCCCAGATCTGGGTTGTAGCCCAGGTAGTTGGGGTACTCGATGGCGTTGGGTTTCTTGGTGATGCTGGTGTTGCTGCGTGCCTTCACCATCCAGCCCAGGTTGATCTCGGGCTGATCATCGGCGCTCAGACTGATGTAGCCGTTAAGCTCGGTGGCCTTGAGGTTGGCATCCACATGGTCGCCTGTACCCATCAGTGGCCACTGGGGCAGCTTGTCGCCCGCTATGGTTAGGGTGAGCGGAAGGATCACGCTCGAGTGCGCCGGAATGTTCACGCTCTCGGGCAGGCTCAGGATCAGCGCCTGGTAGCCGGCCTTGTCCCCGGTCATCTTGTAGGAGAGTTGATAGGTTTGCGCCGTATCTGAGAGGTTTCTCAGGGTGATGCGCTTATGCAGCGTCTTGCTTTGGGCGACCTCATGCATGCCGAACTGCACATAGGGCTGGTTGCTGCTGGTTTCCCAGGCAACGATAGGCGAGGCGATGGCGTTGGTGAGGTTTTCGACACCATGGCCCATGGCATAAAGCTCTGCTGGGGTCGCACCGTCACTCTCCAGGATTGAAGAGATGTCGGCGGTATTGGCCAGCAGGGCCTTGATCTCGGCGGGGCCGAAGTCTGGGTGCTGGCTCTTGATCACGGCTGCCGCCGCCGCGATGCGCGCCGCACCTGTGAAGGCGCCGCTACGACTCCCCAGCTTGGCGGCGGTCTCATCTGGGTTAGAGATCTTGGCGACTGGCTGCTCATCGGTAAAGGTAACTATCTCAGGCTTAAGGGCCTGGGAGCCGCGCACCGGGCCCATAGGTGCCCAGTCGGGAATGACCTTGCTCACGCCATCTTCGCCATGGTTGACGGCGCCGACGGTAATGGCCGAGGTGGCGCTACCTTCGCTGGAGATCCAGTTGCGATGTTTCGCCTCTGCATCGCCAAATAGCGAGTAGAGGCCAAGGTTTCCTGCGTGGGTCACCACTGTCATGCCTTGAGCCGAGACGCGTTCGATCAGCATCTGCAGCAGGCTAGGGGAGGCGTTGCCGTCGATGTCGAAGAAGGCGCCCGCGCCCGCCGCGTCGATCAAGACGATATCCAGATGATCGCTGGTGTCACCATCCTGGTTAGGATCCATGGCGTGTTCAAAGGCCGAGACAATGGAGTTAAGGCTGGGGCCAGAGGCCGATACCCTGCCGTTCTTCTCCATCACGTTATACACCTTGTAGGCGTGTAGCTTGGCGCCCGGCGCGAGCTGATGCACTATGCTGGCGATCTCTGTGCCCGTGCCTGTGGGGTAGACCCAGCCATTATAGGCTTCATATTCTAGGTTTTGATCGATTGGGTTGGCATCGTTGCCATAGTTTTCGCTGACAAAGTCCCAGCCCCCGGCCACCACCTCAGTGGGGAAACCTGCGTATTCGATGGCCCCATTTTCAAGGGCTTCAAGGTAGCTGCCAGCCGGTGGCGGCGTTTCGGGGTCATTGTCTTCACCATAGACGCCAGAGCCGCCGAAGATTGGCAGGGTATAGTCGATACCGGTAGAGATGATGGCGATGCTGACGCCTGTGCCTGCGGTCTCTTTACCTGTGTAGGGGCTCATCAGCTCGATATCTTGTTCGCTGAGACTGCTGGCGTCTTGGCTGGCGGTGCGTGTGCGAGCCTGGGCTGTCGAGGCCTGCTCGCTAAAGAGCTGCTCGCCGTGGAAGGTTTGGGCGATGGCATCCAGCGCACGGATCTTGGCCAGTGCATCTTGCTGCACCTCGACGGTGACCGTATTGGCCAGCAGATGGCTGCTGCCCACCAGGCGTGCCTGTGGGTCTATGGCCTGGATCTGCTTAAGCAGCTGCGCCTGTTGGCCGAGTACTTCCTTGGCGCTAAGTTGGCCAGCGGCTTTTTCTGTCTGCGCCAGTGAGAAAGTGTAGGTCGCTCTGGTCTGTGCCTGATCCACGCCAAAGGCTGAGATCGATTCAGTCTTGGCCTGTAGGGCGCTGGAGAGAATGGCGGTCGAGACGCACAATGCTAGGGTGCATTTGGTAAATTTCATGTCCTTTCCTTCTTGTTATTGTGTGCTGTCGAGTCAATGGATTTTGACTGTCACAATTTAATAACGTGAAGGTAATAAGCGCACAACGAAGGGCGTCTCGATTATTCGCCGTTTTTTGCTCTATGAGGGCATTTTTTATCTCTTTAAAATATCTAATTCAAATTAGATCAATTAGTTAAAGCTATTCTGTCACTAGCTTATAACCGAAGACATCGGCCTCGTTGGCCAGTTTTAGGGTGACCAGGAAGGAGTGGCCATCCGCCGGCGAGAGGCCGAAAAACTTGCGCACCGCATCTGGGGCAAAACTTTGCACTAACTCAGGCTTGTGCTCCTTGTCGGCAAGTGAGATACGCATGATGGCGTCGCGCTCGGCATCGCGACTCAAGAAATAGAGATAGCCCTGCTCATAATAGAAGGCGCCATAGTCATACTTGGCTAACTTGTCGGTGATCAGCGTCATCTGGTTCGTGGTGCGATCCAGATGCCAGATGCCGTTCTGATCGAACTTGGACAGGTAGAGATGGTCGGCGTCTTGTCCCTCGATGGCGTAGACACCTTGCTGCTGGGTGATCTTTACAAGTTCGCCAGATTTGACATTCAGCTTATAGATGCCGTTTTTTTCCTTGGCGAAGCCCTTGAAGTAGAGGGCTTCGCCATCCGCCGACCAGCTCAAGTTATCGGCCTCGATCCCCTGGATATCGATGGCGCGAAAGCTCTCAGATTCTATGTTGCCTATGTAGAGGGTGCGGCCCGTGTCGGAGATGATATTGACCGCAAAGTCGCTGCTCACGGGGGAGATGGCCGGCACGCCGACATTACCGAGAGAGTGAGTGATGTTCTTGCTGCTCACCTTGTTATTGCGCCAAATCGACCAGAGGGCGGAGCGGTTGGAGAGGAACAGGATATCGCCAGTGGCATTGGCATACTTGCCATACATGTCACGGGAGGAGGAGGAGATGCGCCTGAGCTGCTTGCCATCATTATAGGCCTGCTGGGTGATGTACTCCTTGGAGATATGTTCGGTCACATAGAGCATGGCTTGTGTGTCAGACAGGCTGATGCTGCTGGGTAAGCCAGATTGCGCCAGCGGTGCCAGTTGGCTGCCGTCCTGACGAATACGGGAGATGATGGCCGCCGCGCCGTCGAGATTGTTGACGTAAAACAGCTGCTCGCGGGCCGAGTAGTCGAAATCGACTATGCTGGGACTGTTTTGGATAAGCTCTCGTTCACTGCCGTCCCCCGTCTGTAGGATCAGGCTGAGCAAGTTGGAGGCCGCCCGCTCGCGAATAAAGGCCAGCTGGGTGTCCTGGTCCAGCCATTTGGGGGCGTAGTCTATCTCGTTCTTGTCGGGAAAACTCACCTGCTGATGCTCGGCCGTATCGAAGTTGTAGGCCATCAGGGCCACGCGGTCCTGCATCTTCTTGGCGTAGAGCAGGCGTTTGTCATCGACCCCAGACCAGGAGACGATGCGCTTATAGGGGATATAGAAACAGTCGGAGGCGATGAGCTGGTCTGTGTTATCCAAAAGGTTTCGTACCCTGACCTGACAGCCTCCGGCCGGGTCGAGACGCACATAGGCCAGCTTCTCATCGGAGCGTGACCAGGCGGGGGAGGCCTCTTCGTTGTTCTCGAAGGAGATCAGGGTCAGCGGCGCATCGACCTGACTCAGCTCCTTGATATAGATCTTGCCGCTCAGGGAGTTGTCGCGCCACTGCATGGCCAGTCGCTGGCCGTCATGGGACACGGCGATATGCTCCTCGACCCCGCCATAGTTGGTCACCTTTAGCTTGGTGGGAGTAGTGACAGGCCGTAGCTGGCTGATCTGCACGGGTTGCTCGTCGGAAATGTCGCTCCAGGTTAGCCAAAGGAGCAGAGCAGCAACGATCGAGATCGCGACAAGGGCGGCATAACGGGTGTAGGAGCGAGTCGGGCCTGAGGTCGTTTGGCTGTCGATAGGCTGCACCGTCAGGGTGAGTTGATAGCCGAGTTTAGGCAGGGTATTAAACACCTCCTCCTCGACCCCCAGATCCTTAAAGGTTTTTCTCAGTACCCAGATGCCGTTGGTGAAGCCCTTCTTGCCGACCCCTTCGTTGCCTAGCCAGATGGTGTCGATCGCCTGTTGGCGTGAGACGACATTGTCTGGACTGTCGATGAAGAGCATCAAGAGTTCGAAGACTTTGGAGGAGAGTTTTATGCTGCTGTCTGCGTGTTTTAATGACATTAACTTGCAGTCTAATTCGCATCCGCCTATCTGGTAGTTGAGCTTGGTCATTAAATGAGGGTCCGTACATTATTGTTATTCTTATGTGAACATCATAGGGGGAGAGTCGAGTTTGGCTCAAGAGTCCTTGAATAGTTATTATTACAGCATCTTCTAACATACTGTTTCTCAAATAGTTTAAAAGGTTACAATTTGCTACAAAGCGCTAAAGCGGCCGCCAGTCGCCATCTCAGAGCCAGGCTGACCTACACTGAGTAGATAGGTTTGCTGGGCATTTGGGCCCCAACGGAGTGACAGAGATGGATAGACGATATCTTTTAACGGCCTTTAGCTACGCCCTGCTCGGGCTAGCCTTGGGCCTCTACATGGCGGCCTCCCATGACCATGGGCAGCTGGTGACCCATGCCCACATCATGATGATAGGCTTTCTGATCTCCTTCAGTTATGCCCTCTGTTATCGCCTCTGGCTAGAGGCTTCTACGGGGGCGCACTCGGGTAAGCTGGTCACGGCGCAGTTCTGGTTGCATCAGCTGGGCACCATAGGGGTCGCCATTGGCCTGTTCCTGCTCTACGGCGAGTTTGTGGCGCTGGAAGTGGTTGACCCTTTCCTGGCGATCGCCTCCTTTAGCGTGTTCGGCGGCGTTTTGCTGATGATGGTGCAGCTGCTCAAGGCCAAGCATTCGGGTTAATCAGCGGGCTATGCAGGCAGGTTAAGTCGGCGGACTAGGCAGGCAGGCTAAGCAGGGGGCTAGGTTTCTAAATAAACCGATTTAGGAAGAGTCAATCCCATAAAAAAAGGTGAAGCAATTGCTTCACCTTTTTTGTGTTAAACACGCCATGAGGCAGTGTTTAAGGGGAGTGGATTACTCGCCCTGTTCAACGCCTGCACGGTTGATCAGGAACTGAGTCAGTAGCGGCACGGGACGACCGGTTGAGCCCTTGTTGGCGCCACTGTTCCATGCGGTACCGGCTACATCAAGATGTGCCCAGTTGTACTTCTTGGCGAAGCGCGACAGGAAGCAGGCAGCTGTGATGGCACCGGCAGGACGACCACCCAGGTTGGTCATGTCGGCAAATGGACTTTCCAGATGCTCCTGGTACTCGTCCCACAGCGGCATGCGCCATGCGCGGTCGCCACTCTGCTCTCCGGCGTTCAGTAGCTCGTGGGCCAGCGGGTTGTGTGAAGAGAATAGACCCGAGGCGTGTTTACCCAAGGCGATCACACAGGCACCGGTAAGGGTTGCCGTGTCAACGACCAGCTCAGGGTCGAAACGCTCTACATAGGTGAGTACGTCACACAGTACCAGACGGCCTTCGGCGTCGGTGTTGAGTACCTCGACTGTCTGGCCCGACATAGTGGTCAGGATATCCCCTGGACGGTAGGCGTTGCTCGACGGCATGTTTTCACAGCCCGCCAGGATGCCCACTACGTTGATTGGCAGCTTCAGCTCACACAGGGCCAGCATGGTACCGATAACGCCTGCGGCGCCGCCCATGTCATATTTCATCTCATCCATGGCTTCGCCAGGCTTGAGTGAGATACCGCCTGAGTCGAAGGTAAGACCCTTACCCACGAGCACGATTGGCTTCTCTGTGCTGTCTACCGCGCCCTTGTATTCCATGACGGTCATGACTGACTCGTTATGGCTGCCGCGGCCGACGGCCAGGTAAGAGTTCATGCCCAGCTTAGCCATCTGCTCTTCGCCTACCGTGGTGACGGTGAGGTTTTCATGGTTCTCGGCAATCTGACGCGCCTGAGAGGCAAGGTAAGCAGGGTTACAGATGTTTGGTGGCATGTTGGCCACGTCACGACATAGCTGGGTACCGGTCGATACGGCCATGCCGTGCTCGATGGCGCGCTCACCCACAGTGAGTTCGCGGCGGGTCGGTACATTGAAGACCAGCTTGCGCAGTGGACGACGGGTCTCGCCCTTACGGGTCTTGAGTGCGTCGAAGCTGTACAGACTATTTTGAGTCGATTCAACGGCTTCGCGTACTTTCCAATAGGTGTCACGGCCCTTAACGTGCAGTTCGGTCAGGAAGCAAACGGCCTCCATTGAACCTGTATCGTTTAGGGTGTTGATGGTTTTAGTGATGATCTGCTTGTACTGGCGTTCGTCTAGTTCTCGTTCTTTGCCACAACCTACAAGAAGGACGCGTTCACTCAACACGTTGGGCACATGATGCAAAAGTAGCATCTGACCCGGCTTACCCTCTAAGTCGCCGCGGCGAAGTAAGTTGCTAATGTAGCCTTCACTGATTTTATCCAGTTGCTCAGCAATACCAGAGAGGCGTCTAGGTTCATAGACACCAACGACAATACAGGCCGAACGTTGTTTTTCCGGGCTGCCGCTCTTAACGCTAAACTCCATGAGCTCTCCTAGATTCTTAAAGACAAATATTATTATTTATTAGATAATGTCTGCTTGTGTCCAAAACGGACCTAAAATTGGTACACCAATGTTAATTTTTCAGGTGTTTTTCTGCCATTTTTAGTTAAAGGCTGGTCACAAAACTACCAAAAGTAGACAGTCTACATGAAAAGTGGGCTGATACCAGCATAAATATAAGTTTAGGGACTGGATCCTGCCTGTGATTGTATTTAGATACTTGATTCGTGAAGTTTTAAAAGCGCAGATGGCAGTGCTTTTAGTACTGTTAGCTATTTTTATTAGCCAACATTTTGTTCGTGTACTCGCTGATGCATCCGATGGCGAGTTTCCCGCCTCTCTGGTGATGACCCTCCTAGGCCTTAATCTTCCCTATCTTGCCGTGCTTGTGGTGCCTCTGAGTCTGTTTTTGGGGATCCTGGTGGCCCATGGCCGTATGTACGCCGAAAGCGAGATGGTGGTCTTCCACAGCGTCGGCGTGAGTGAATGGTATGTCACTCGGGTGACCCTGCTACTCGCCGTCGCCAACATGCTGTTTACCGGCTTTTTAGCCATCTATGTCACCCCCTGGGCCGAAGAGACCCAAAACCGTGTGCTGGAAAATGCCCAGTCTGAGGCAGGCCTGGCGGCATTGACCCAGGGGCGTTTCCAGACCAGTCCTAACGGCCGCGCGGTACTCTTCGTCGAGCGGATCGGCCGTGACAATCAACTGGATAAGGTGTTCGTGGCCCAGCTGCCAGACCCGGAAGATGGCGCCAGCCAGTCCAATATCGTGGTGGCCCAAGGGGGCAGCGTGATAGAGGATGAAAGCGGCGAGCAGCGCCTCAAGCTCAACGATGGTATCCAGTACCAGAGCAAGCAGAACCAGCTCGATTATCAGGTGGTGCAGTTTGCCGGCTACGAGATGCAGATCAAGGAGCAGGAGGTGGATCAGCGTCGCCGCAAACTGTCGGCCTTGCCAATCGACCAGCTGCTGGATACCGAGGGACCCGAGGCCGTGGCCGAGTTCCACTGGCGTCTGGCCATCCCGCTGGCGATCCCTTTCATGACGCTGATCGCCGTGCCCATGGCGCGGGTGAATGTGCGCCAGGGTAAGTTTGCCAAGATGTTCCCGGCGATCTTGCTCTATCTGGGGTATTTCGGCTTGATGATCGCCGGACGTAAGGCGCTCGAAGATGAGGTGATCCCTGCCTATCTCGGTATGTGGTGGATTCATGCCTCCGCGCTGTTTTTAGGGATGTTGCTGCTGAGCAAGGAGCGCCCCGCTGGGGCTAAGCTTTCTGGCTTGCTAAAGCGTAAGAAGGTGGCGGTATGAGAATTCTAGATTTATATATCGCCCGTGTTCTGCTGAGCACTTCGGCCCTGTGTCTGCTGGTGTTAACTGGCCTGTCAGGCATCATCAAGTGGGTGGATCAGATTCGTTTGGTGGGACGCGGTACCTACACCATGGTGGATGCCGGCATCTATGTGCTGTTTCTGATCCCGCGGGATATCGAGATGTTTTTCCCCATGGCGGTGCTCCTCGGGGCGCTGATCGGCATGGGCATGCTGGCGTCGAACTCAGAGCTGGTGGTGATGCAGTCGGCGGGCTTATCTCGCTTTCAGATCACCCTGTCGGCGATGAAGACGGCGGTGCCGCTGATGCTCTTGGTGATGGCCCTGGGGGAATGGGGCGCGCCGGTGGCCGAACGTCACGGCAAGGAGCTGCAGGCGGTCAAACTCTCCGGCGGTAGCCTGTTTAAGTCGAGCCGGGGGATCTGGGCCAAAGATGGCGACCTGTTCGTCAACATTGGCGAGATAGAGGATATCAACAGCCTGCACAATATCGTGCTCTATGAGTTCGACGATAAGCTGAATCTGGTGGGCACCATAGAGGCGCGCCGTGGCGTTTACTCTAAGGACCATTGGCGCCTGTTAGATGTGCGCCAGACCAAGATCACCCCAGAGCAGGTGAGCCTTACGGATCTTACTCTGTATCGCTGGGAGTCGACCCTGACCCCGGATAAGCTGAGTGTAGTGTCGGTAAAACCCGAGGCCCTGTCGATTCAGGGGCTGGTGGATTACCTCGAGTACCTGAGGGTCAATAACCAGGATTCGGGCCGTTATGAGCTGGCGCTGTGGCGTAAGATCATGCAGCCGATCACTGTGGCCGTGATGATGCTGGTGGCCCTGTCATTCGTGTTTGGTCCGCTGCGTACCGTGACCATGGGGGCGCGGGTGCTGCTGGGTGTCGTCGCTGGTTTCAGCTTCTACATCTGTAACGAGATCTTCGGCCCCATGACCCTGGTTTATGGTCTGCCGGCCGTGCTGGGCGCCGTGATGCCGCCGCTCATCTTCAGTAGCGCGGCCATCTACTATATTCGCCGCTAGGCTATTTCTACTAAAGATGAGCTCATTAAAAAAAGGACCCCTAGGGTCCTTTTTTCTTGTCTGAGTTTAGCTTACACGCCGTGCCAGTTACGCATCTGGTTGGCTTCTTTGGAGAGCACCACCACTTCCGAGCGGGTCATCATATCCTGCAGCGCCAGCTTGTCGCCGTTGATCAAGATCCACAGGTTACCTATGCCAAGTAGCGACCAGACGAGACGTGCGGTGGCGGTGATCATGCTCAGGCTTTGCCCGTTGGGATGTTGGATCTTCAAACGCCAGGCGCGCATGCCCAGGGTCTGGCCGCCATAGCTCCAAAACAGCACATAGAAGAGGCCGACGCAGAAGGCGATCCACAGCTGATAAACACCCTTGTATAGCGGTGTGCCGTTCAGCAGATCTGAGACATGTTCGAAGCCATTCATGGCCAGCAGGCCACTGCTGGTAAGGGCGGTAAAGATACCGAAGCCTATGGCTCCGGCCACCATGTAGACGGCAACCGCCAGCAGCAGGTCGTACACTATCGCGCCCAGGCGGCGAAAGAAGCCGGCTCTGGGAAAATTGGCATGTTCAATATTAGACATTCAGGGCCTACATCATCTGGTAAAAGGCGAAAATGGGTGGCTTATTCTAGCGAACTTGGCCTTAGCTTTCATCCTGAGCGTTTTCATCTCGAATAAAGTGGATGTCGCTAAAGCCGAAGCGGGCGAACTCCTTCTGGCGATAGTCTTTCACCGCCTGGGAGCCCTTGGAGGTCATGGCTACCTGCGCCTCCATGGCGAGGTAGCGGGTCAGATCGATTCCCTCGGCCGCGGCTACGGCTTCGTAGATGTCGTGAAACTTGTCGTAGACGAAGTTGATCTCTTTGTATTGACTCTTAAAGGTATAACCGACTCTGCGGGCCATAGTGTCCTCTTAAATTAGGTTTCTCTTAATTTTGCTTCGAGATATGGAGCGCTACGCATCGATGGCATACACCATGTAGCAGGCATCTTCCGGGTAGCTATCCAAGGATTTGTCGATTATACGCGATTTAAAGCCCAAACGTTGCCAATATGTGTGGGCGCCGCCCACGGCCACTAGCGAGATGCTATCCAGTGCCTTGTTTCTGGCCTGTTCGATGAGGCGATTAAATACCGCCGCGCCGGCTCCCAGGCCTCGGGCCTTGGCGGAAAAGGCGATATCGTGCAGGTAGAGGGTCTCCTGTTTGGGCGCTTCATCCAGCACCTGCTCCAGGCTCGGTGGCAGGTCGCGCTGCCAGGGGTGCGCCAGGCAATAGCCTATGACGGCATCATCTTGCGTGACTACAAAACAGGTCTGAGTGGAGAGCCTAGCCTTACTCTGCAGGGCGGCGAGGGACTCGGGCTCGATATTGGGATAGCACTCATCTTGAATGCGTAAAATGGCTGGCCAATCCTGGGCCTGTATCTCTCGTATTTGCATTACTAATGTTTCTAGTTTCGAGGGGCTGGAGCCTTTAAGGGCGCTTTGGGGCAAAGGTTAGATGTTCGCACAGCTTTTAGGCCTTATCAATGGCACAGGTAAGGGGATTAAGATTAGTAAAAACAAATGTGAATATTGGCTATTTACTCAATTATTCAGTCTGTTATTCTCTAACCTCGGTGGCTCGCCTGCCTTGGCAAGTCGTATCTTGTCTGAGCCGCCAATAGGAATACTAGCAAGGACTATCAGTTAAGAACTATTCGTTTAGGACTATCAGTTTAACAATCGACGTATAGCAATATACGTGCGCGATATTAAGCGGGCCTTAAATCCCCACTAGGGGTTTTGGCATTATCTCATGGAGAGAGACAGTGGATTTTTTACTGCTTACCGATAACTTACCCTACAGCCTGGCGCTGGCCTTGGTGATCCTCTTGGGCCTGGTCGAAGGCTTCTCTATGGTCTTCGGCCTTAGCCTGTTTGGCCTGCTGGATGATCTGACGCCCATGGAGATGGACGCCGACGTCGATACCGGCGTGTCTGGGGTCACAGGTGTGGCCGGTTGGCTCTGCCTGGATCGCCTGCCGCTGCTTATCTGGCTGGTGCTGGCCCTGACCAGCTTCGCCATCGCCGGCTTTGCGATCAACTATCTGGCGATCTCCTTTCATGGTGCCTTGCCGGCGCCCTTGAGTATTCCGCTCGCCATAGTGCTCGGAGCGCTCTCCTGTCGTATCCTCGGCGCCCGTCTCGCCAATCTGCTGCCCAAGAACGAAACCTCGGCTGTCTCGGTCGACGAACTCAGCGGTCTTGTAGGCGTGGTGACCTTAGGCTGTGCCCGCAAGGGATTTCCCAGTGAGGCCGTGGTGAAAGATGCCTATCAGCAGAAGCATTATGTGCTGGTGGAACCCGAGCTGGCGGGTGAGGCCTTCTCTCAGGGTACCTCTGTGGTGCTGCTCAATCGCAATGGCCAGGTCTGGTCTGTGGTGCAATTTAACGATGAAATTTAGGCAGCCTCGCTGCCGGAAACCTGCTTACAACAAGCTTAGATTAAGGATGAAACATGAATGAAGTTGAAGGAATAGGCCTGTCTTTTGGGGGCAGCTTTGTGTTTATTGCCGCTGGCGCGGCGTTAATTGGTATCTTGGTGATCGGCCTGATCTTCGCCAAGTTGTATCGACGAGCCTCGAAAGAGACCGCCTTTGTGAGGACAGGTTTTGGCGGAGAGAAGATCATCAAAGATGGCGGCGCCATAGTGCTACCTGTGCTGCACGAAACCATAGCTGTTAACATGAACACCCTGCGTATCGAGGTGGAGAAGATGCAGAAAGATGCGCTGATCACCAAAGATCGCATGCGGGTGGATGTGCGAGCCGACTTCTATCTGCGCGTGGCGCCGAGTGTCGAGGGGATCTCCATGGCGGCGCAGACCTTAGGTACCCGTACCACACGGGTCGAAGAGGTGAAGAAGTTGATGGAGTCTAAGTTTGTCGACGTGCTGCGTGCGGTGGCGGCCGAGATGACCATGACAGAGATGCATGAGCAGCGCGCCGACTTCGTGCAGCGGGTGCAGAACAACGTCGCCAACGATCTGGAGAAGAACGGTCTCGAGCTCGAATCTGTGTCTCTGACAGGTTTCGACCAGACAGACCTGCAATTCTTCAATGAAAATAACGCCTTCGATGCCGAGGGGCGCGCACGTCTTGCTAAGATCATCGAAGAGAAGCGCAAAGAAACCAACGACATCGAACAGGAAAACCGTATCAAGATAGAGCAGCGTAATCTGGAAGCAGAGAAGGAGTCGTTGGAGATCGAGAAGGCGGAAGAGGAAGCGCGTCTGGTGCAGCAACAGGCACTGGAATTTAAGCGCGCCGAACAGAAGGCGGAGATCCTCAAGAAGCAGGAGCAGAAGAGCCGCGAAGAGCGTGAGGCGGAGATCGCCAAGGAGCGCGCGGTAGAGACGGCGCAAATTGAGAAGACCAAAGATATCGAGACCCGCGAGATCGAGAAACGTAAGGCGATCGAGCAGTCACGCATTCAGCAGCAGCGCGATATCGAGGTGGCCGAGCAGGACAAGCAGATCGCGGTAGCGCAGAAGTCGGAAGAGGAATCTGCCGCTCGTGCCAAGGCGGCCGAGGCAGAGAAGCTCAAGGTAGAGAAAGAGGAAGCGGTTATTACCGTGCGTCAGGTGGCCGAGGCTAACCGTCGCAAGGAGATCGAGGTGATCGATGCCCGTAAGGAAGCCGAGCGTGATGCGGTGGGCGTGACGGTCGAGGCGGAAGCCGAGAAACGCGCCGCTGAAGATAAGGCGAGTGCGATCCTTACCGAGGCGAAGGCGGCGGCGGATGCTAAGAAGCTCAAGGCCGAGGCAGACGAGAAGGTATACGCCGTCGAGGCGGCCGGTAAGCAGGCATTGCACGAGGCGGAAAACGTGCTCAGCAGCGAGCAGATCGAACTGCAAAAAGCGCTGGCCATGCTCAAAGCCCTGCCGGAAGTGGTGGCTCAGGCGGTCAAGCCGCTGGAGAACATCGAAGGGATCAAGATCCTCCAGGGGTACGGCACCTCGGGAGCGACTCAGGGCAATGGCGAGGCTGTACTTAGCCAGGGCGGTATCGCCGAGCAGGTGACCTCTGCGGCGCTGAATTACCGCGCCAACGCGCCTATCGTCGATGCCATGCTCAGAGAGCTGGGCATGGTGGATGGTAAGCATGGCGGACTCAACGACCTGCTTAAAGGCCACAACATGATCACCCAGGAGATGCTGGGCGCCGGCGAGATTAGCGACGAGAGTCAAGGGGCGCACTCTCCCTTGAACGGTAAGACGCCGCGCGAGGGCGATGCCGCCAACTAGGCGAATGGGGCTGACGATATTTAGCTGTTAGAAAAGTTAGCTGTCAGCAAGAAATAGCTGTCGGTAATAGAAGGAAAAAGGCTAGCGCATTGCGCTAGCCTTTTTGTTTGCCTTATTGCGAGTTTAACCTAACTTAACCGAACTTAACTTAAGTAGCGCTGCTCCAGATGACGCTTGAAGTGAATAGGGTTAAGCACCTCGCCGGTCACTTGCGTCACCAGCTCATCTGTGGTCAGAAGCGATCCTTGAGACCAGATGTTTTGGTTGAGCCAATCCATAACTTGGGTGATATTCTCCTGTTCAATCAGGCTGTCGATATCGCCCAGCGCCTGGACCATGCTCGCCTTAAACTGGGCCGCGTACATGGCGCCCAGGCTGTAACTTGGGAAGTACCCCAGCTCGCCTACAGGCCAGTGGATATCCTGCATGCAGCCGTTGCGATAATCTCCCTTAGTGGATAGCCCCAAAAGGCTCTGCATCTGCTGGTCCCAAAACTCGGGAAGGTCGGCGACTTGCAGGCTGTTGTCGATCAGACCTTTCTCCACCTCATATCTCAGCATGATATGGCAAGGGTAAGTCACCTCGTCGGCATCGACTCGGATAAGGCCAGGCGTCACTCGCTGCACCAGGTGTGTCAGGGATTCACTGCTCAGGGCTGTGTTCAGATTAGCGCCCAAGTGCTGGTTGATCTTATCGGCAAGCAGGGCGATCATCGCCGGGCTTCGGGCGAGCTGCATCTCGAAGAACAGGCTCTGACTCTCGTGAAGCGCCATGGAGCGCGCCAGCCCCACAGGTTGGCCGCGCCAGTCGATGGGCAGGCCCTGCTCGTAGCGGGCATGGCCTACCTCGTGGATGGTGCTGTAGAGGGAGGTGATAAAATCGGCTTCATCATAGCGGGTGGTGATGCGCACATCGCCGGGTACGCCGCCCGAGAAGGGGTGGCTGCTGGTGTCCAGGCGCCCCTGATTGAAATCGAAGCCAAGCAGCTTCATCACATCCAGGTTGAGCGCCTGCTGAGACGCCGCGCTGCTGTGGGGGATGACCACCTTCTGCCAGCTCTGCTGCTTGGCTTGTACTTGCTGGATCATCTCTGGCAGCCAGGTCCTTAGCTCGCCAAATACCTTATCCAGCGCCGCCGTTCGACAACCTGGCTCAAACTTATTGAGCAGGGCGTCATAGGGGGAGAGTCCCTGCACCTCGCCGAGGATCTGCGCCTCTTCGCGCACCAGGGCGATCACCTTCTCAAGGTTTGGCCGAAAGCCCTGCCAGTCGTTGTCTTTGCGTTGCTGACGCCAGGCATGCTCGCAGGCGTAGGTGAGCGCCGTCTTCTGCTGCACCAGCTCGCCGGGTAGGGCGGTGGCCTGTAGCGTGTGATAACGCATCTCTCTCAGGTTGGCCTTCTGCTGCGCGGTTAAGGCCTCTTCGCCTGCCGCGGCTAATCCATCCACCAGAGTGGGGGCGGTCTTGAGTGTGTGAATATGCAGAGCCAGCTCGGCCATCGCCTCGCCCCTTCCTTGGCTGCCGCCACTTGGCATCATGGTGGCCTGATCCCAGTCGCCCAGGGCTTGCAGGTGCTGGAAGTGATGGATCTGTTTAAAGGCGGCGCACAGGGTGTCGTAGTGCGGCGTCGCCGAATCTTGCTTGTTTGCTGTCATAGTGGCTGTCGACCTTAAGTTAACCTGGCAGACATGCTAACACGAGAATGGCCGAAAACGAGTGTTGATATGCGAGTGTCGATAAGCAGGGCCGTCTTAGTTAAGACGGCTTGTAACAGAAGGCGAGCTAAAGCGTGTTTAGGCTTTCAGCAGTGCCAATGCGGGCTGGCGGTTGCCCGGATAGAGGCGATAGGCCTTATGGTGTTTGATGCAGCTGGCTTTCTTGTCGCCCTGGCTCAGCAGCAGCGCGTGCTTAACTGCATACTGGGCGATCAGCTGCTCGTCGGCGCGCATATAGAGGGTGATGGACTTGATAAGCTTACCCTCGACCAGATGCTGCTCATACTGCTCGACCGAGATCACCAGGCTGTTTTGCCCGTCGCTGTCGAGCCTGAGCTTGCCACTCACCTCACAGTCGAGGATGACCAGCCAACCCTGGGCCTCGAGGTCGGCAATCAGCGCCTGTAGCGACTGACCTACCTCGGCATTTTCCATGGCCGGCAGGTATTGGTTTTCGATTCGTTGCAGCAGCTGGGGGAGCTGGGCACCGGCGCCCTTGCTGCGCCCTTCTCGGATCCAGCGGGTCAGGTCATCGGCCACTAACTTGGAGAAGCGTCGCTCCTTGAGTGATTGCACCATCCAGTTGCAGAGGAAATGGCTCTCTGCCGCCGGGGTCTTGATGCTGCCTGGATTGGCGTTACGCGCCGCCAGGTCGGCGAGGCCCGCCTGGGCTAATGCAACTAGGGCCTGGTTGTAGCTTTGCTCTGTCATTGCGTCTCCACGCAAAAGAAAAAAGGGATGCGGCGCCAAGTATACCCTATCGGCGCGCTTATCAATATCGGCAGGATAAAGAAAACCGCCGCGCTTTGGCTACGCGGCGGTTTGTCTATATACAAGCTCTATTATTTACTAGGGCAGGTGGCGCAGTCGCTGTCGGCACTTTTGCCTACTGGCGGATGAGGCTCGCCGCGGTGAGGATAAGCTTAGGCTCGGCGCGCACCTTGTAGTTAGGGTTTATGTATTGAAAGTGCACCAGTCCCGTCTTGTCTGTGATATAGACGGCGGGCACCGGCAGCACCAGGCGGGACTCGCCGGCGGCGTTCCTCCACAGCTTGTTTTTTAGCTGCATCTTGGCCATGTATCTATCCGAGATGGTCTGACTGGTGAAATAGGCCAGGCCGAAGGCGCGCATGGCATTGAGGTCTGCATCCGAGACCAGGGTGTAGTTGAGATCGTTCTTGGTCATGGAGGCGCGCAGCTCCTCTGGTGCATCGGGCGAGATGCCGATTAGTTGAAAGCCCATCTTGAGGAGATCGCCTTCGATCGCCAGCAGCTGACCCATCTGGGCGTTACAGAAGGGGCACCAACCACCGCGGTAGAAGAAGAGCACACTGGGTTTGCCCTGGATAAGTTGCTGCAGATCCACAGACTTGCCCTTAAGATCCTTTACCTGAATCGAGGGCACCGACTGTCCATTCAGTAGCGGCGAGATAGATGTCGGGCTTTCAGCTATTGGCTTAGCTGATACTGAGGGGGTGATGAGCGCCAGAGTCATCAGTGTAAAAAGTAGGGCGCTCGGCAGGGCGCCAGCGCGTGAATTTAGTGTATTGGTCATAGGGTGGCCTTCTCGTGATTGTTTTATCTGTCGAACAGACCCAGGCGGCGGCCGTAAACTTTCACCCTGATGTGGAATTAATCGATGCGAACAAAAAAGGCACTGTTAAGTGCCTTATTTGATTAGATAATAATTTTGTGACCGTACGTCGATTATTTTTGCTTCTTTATTTTCGCGTTGGATGAGTTCTTCACCTTCACCCGGCGAGACCCCATGTTCTTCTCGGCTATCACCTGAGCGCCCACGTTGTCGCTGCGCTGCTGTTTCTTGGCGAAGCTGCGACGCTTCTGCAGCTGTTTGATCAAGAGATCGCGGCTGCCCACCTCATAGCCTGGGATGGTGATGCGGCGGATCTTATTACCGATCAATTTCTCGATGTCGGCTAAGGTGCGCTCTTCCTCACGGCTCACCAGCGAGATGGCGACGCCAGTGCGACCGGCGCGGCCGGTACGACCGATACGGTGGACATAGTCCTCAGCTAGGAAGGGCAGGTCGAAGTTGACCACATATTCCAGCTCGGGGATGTCCAGGCCGCGGGCGGCGACCTCGGTGGCCACCAGGGCGCGTACCTTACCCTCTTTAAATTCTCGCAGCGCACGGCGACGATTGCCCTGGGCCTTCTCGCTGTGAACTACAGCCGATGGGATGCCGTCCAGGTTGAGTTCTTTCACCAGGACATCAGCGGCCTCACGGGTGGCCGTAAATACCAGCACCTGTTGCCAGTTCTTCTTGCCGATTAGCTCTGAGAGGAGTTCACGCTTGCGGCGCTGCTCCACAGGGTAGACCACCTGGCTGACGGTCACCGCCGTGGTGTTTTGCTTGTCGACGGCGATCAGCTTAGGTTTGACCAGCATCTCGTTGGCCAGCTGCTTGACGGCGCTCGAGAAGGTGGCAGAAAACAGCAGGTTCTGACGGTCGCGATTAACCTGCTGCAGTATCTTCTGAATGTCTGTGATGAAGCCCATGTCCAACATGCGGTCGGCCTCATCCAGCACCAGAAAGTCGACGTTAGACAGGTTGAGGTTACAGGCTTGCAGGTGCTCCAGCAGACGACCCGGGGTGGCGACTATGATGTCGGCGCCTTTTTTTACCTTAGCCGCCTGGGTATCCATCTTGACGCCGCCATAGACGGTCAGCACTGAGATGGGCAGGTAACGGCTGTACTGCTTGATGTTGTCGGCCACCTGAGCCACCAGTTCGCGGGTAGGGGCTAGGATTAGCGCACGGGTGTTGGAGCGCTGAGTGTCGCTTGGGCTATCGAACATCTTCTGCAGGATAGGCAGGGCGAAGGCCGCCGTCTTGCCGGTACCCGTCTGGGCGCTGGCCAGCACATCCTGTCCGCGACGGATCGCCGGGATGGCCTCTTTTTGAATGGGCGTCATTTTTTGGTACCCACATTCTGAGATGGCGTGCAAAATCTCGGGAGCAAAACTGAAAGATTCAAATCTCATGGGATATCCTGTTGTTTACCTTTTAAAATAACGACATATCAAATTGAGTTTAGTCCAGACTCGAGCTGTACCTTAACCCATTACCACCCTGGGCCACAAAGGCGGCCGCGGAGTATAGCAAAATTTTCGGTTAAAACCTGCACTTTTATCTGCCGCAATTATCGCCGATGCCGACAATTTGGGTCAATTTGACACTTAAGCGCGCTGAACTAACCTTATTAAGTTAACGTTTGGAGGTTGTCACAGGCATGGAGGCTTAGGTGTATATTTGGTATGCCCCAACTGCGAGGCAGCATCCTGCTTTGGATGAGGGGATGTCATGTCGATAAATGTCTTGATCGTCGATGATTCACTGAGCGCCTGTCGCGTGCTCAGTCGTCACTTTTTGCTGCTGGATGTGGACAAGGTAGAGTTCTGCCGCGACGCCCGCAGCGCCATTCGTACCTTAAGCAAATATAGCGATGACTACCAGATAGTGGTGGTGGACCTGCATATGCCCGAAGTCGACGGCATAGAGTTTCTGATGCGTCTGAGCAAGATGGAGTTTAAGGGGGGGATCATCATCGCCTCTGGCATGGAGTCGCGTATCGTCGAAGCCGCCTCTCAGCTGGTGGAGGCTTCTAAGCTCAGGCTGCTGGGCGCCCTGATGAAACCGGTCACCACAGAGCAGCTCAGGGTCTGTGTCGAGCGTTATCGCCTGATGGCCTTTCAGGGCAACGGTGTGCGCCACAAGGGATTGATGAGTATCGACGAGATCCGCCGCGCCATCAACTCCAATAAGATCATTCCCTATTATCAGGCGCAGGTGGATATCGCCAGCGGCAAGATAAAGGGGTTCGAGGTGCTGTGTCGCCTGCAGCAGGGCACTCGCTTGCAGTTGATCACCCCAGATAAGTTTATCGATGTGGCCGAGTGCAACAACGCCCTTAATAGCCTGACCACTAAGCTGCTGAACAATGCCATCCCTGAGTGGGCGCTGATCAGCCAGTTCGAATCTTGCAAACAGTGCCACCTGTCGATCAACCTGACTCCCAAGCAGCTCAATCAGAGCGGCTGGCATACCCGCCTGATGCAGTATTGCGAGCAAAATCTGTTGTCGCCGTCGCGCCTTACGGTGGAGATCACCGAAAATCAGGTGCTGGATAAGCAGCGTCAGCACTCTACCATCAGCCAGCTGAGGATGAACCGTATTGGCGTGGCCATAGACGACTTCGGTACAGGTTATACCAATCTCTCCCAGCTGTGCACCCTGCCTATCAGCGAGTTGAAGCTGGATCGCAGCTTGGTTCATGGCATACATAAAGACCCTGTCTCCCAGACTATACTGAAATCTATGCAGGCGATTAGTGGCAAGCTCGGGATTCATCTGGTGGCCGAGGGAGTAGAGGATATCCATGATCTCAACTACCTGGAGCAGATAGAGGATATCTCCTTGCAGGGCTATCTCATCTGCCGTCCTAAACCCTACAGCGAGTTGGTGCGCTGGCTAAAGGCCCGCGAGCGCCTGGTTCAGGCCTAAACAGAAACAGCACCCTAGGGTGCTGTTTTTTATGGGGCAAATTCCCCAGTCTTAAAAGGCCAAGGCTTTAAATGGCCAAAGCTTTAAATAGCTAAAGCTTTATATAGCCAAAGTCTTATATAGCCTCGGTCGCCTCGAGTAGCCAGTCGAGCTCAGCGCCCTGCATCAGCGGGCTCAGGGTCTCTCTGACTCTCTGATGGTAGCCATTGAGCCAGTTGATCTCGGCGTCATTCAGCAGCTGCTTATCGATAAGACGTGTGTCGATCGGGATCAGGGTGAGGGCATGGAACTCATACATCTCACGTTCGGCACCGGCGAGAGCCTCGCAGGCCTGCACTGTGATGAGGTTTTCGATACGAATACCGAAGGCATCGGCGCGGTAGTAGCCCGGCTCGTTCGACACCACCATGCCCGGCAGCAGGACGACGGCATTGCTGTTCTTGGCGATGCGCTGCGGCCCCTCATGGACGCTGAGGAAGTGGCCCACGCCGTGGCCAGTGCCGTGGTCGTAATCGAAGCCGTGCTGCCACAGGTATTGACGGGCGAAGCCGTCGAGTTGCTGGCCCGTAGTGCCCTTAGGGAATCTGGCCTGATCCAAAGCGATATGCCCCTTGAGTACCAGGGTGACCATCTTACGCTGCTCGTCGGTGACCTCGCCGATGGCGATGGTGCGGGTAACATCTGTGGTGCCATCCAGATACTGGGCGCCCGAGTCCACCAGATAGATGCTGTCCATGGTCATCATGGCGGGGGTGCCATTGTTGTGGTTGTAGTGGCACATGGCGGCGTTAGCACCGGCGGCCGAGATGGTATCGAAGCTTGGCTCGCGATACTGGGGATCTTCCAGGCGGAAGCTCTCTAGTTTATCGGCCAGGGTGCCTTCGTCATAGAGACGCTGGGCGGCCACCTCGGCGTCGAGCCAGGCGAGGAAACGGCTCACGGCCACGCCGTCGCGAATATGACAGGCGCTAAGGCCGGCGAGTTCGGCCGGATTCTTCTGCGCCTTGGGCAGGGCAACTGGATCTTGTCCGGCGATCAACCTGGCGCCGGCTTGCTTAGCTGTGAGCTGCATCCAGGCGTTGGCGCTGTCTGGGTCGGCCAGCAGCTTGACGCCATCGAACTTAGATAACACGCCTTCGAGTTCGGTCTCGGCCATGAAGCTCACACCTGCTCCCACATGGGCCTGGATCCCCTCTGGCAGTTTGGCGAGATCGGTAAAGAGTGTCATTTCGCCATTCTTATACAGCAGGGCCGTGCCTAAGACCACGGGCAGACGAGGTACGTCGTTGCCGCGAATGTTCAGCAGCCAGCAGAAGGAGTCCAGCGCGCTGATGAGCGCCACATCGGCGCCGGCTGCGGCCACGGCCTTACCTATCTGCTCACGCTTCACGGCGCTGCTGACGCCGGCGCTCTGCTCGCTAAACAGGCTGATGGCGGCGTTGGAGGCGGCGGGACGCTCTTGCCAGTGGTGATCGATAGGGTTGTCTTTCACCGCAATGAGTTCGATACCGGCGCGCTGACACTGGGCCTCGGCCTGTTGCTGCCAGCTCAGGGTATGCAGGCGCGGGTCGTAGCCGATGCGAGCGCCTTCGCTTAGCTGGGCGATGAGCCAAGGGATCTGCGGCGTGTCAGTGAGACTCTGATAATCGAACTGAGCACTGTTTACCTGCTGCTTGACCTGAACCGTGTAACGGCCATCGACGAAAATGGCGGCCCTTTCTTTGAGCACTATGGCCATGCCCGCCGAACCGGTAAAGCCGGTGAGCCAGTGCAGTCTTTCGTTACGCTCGGGGACATACTCGCCCAGATATTCGTCGGCCCGGGGCACGATGAAGGCATCGAGGGTTTGGCTGAGCATGTCACTTCTTACGGCGTCCAGACGTTGTGCGGTTACAGATATCATGAAGTCTCCTTTAGTACCCAATTGCGGGGCCATCTAAGCGTGGCCTTCTGGGCTTGAGCGAATAGGCTTGGCCTTATCTCCAGAGGTGAGATATTGGCTGAGTTGCCGCCGATTATCGCAGCTCAGCGGGTGAGTTGGAAGGGAGGGGCGAAAAAGCTGATCGAGGACGGCGTAAAGCCTGGTGTGAGTCGCTAGGTTTCCTGTGGATATTGAATCAGATAGCGCTGAGGGGCAGAGATACAGCGCGCAATATCCGCCAATATCCGCTTTCTAGGCTGGTAAAGTTAGTCGCGAGTCAGTATTTTGCTTATAAGTGAACGATTTGTGATTAGGGGCAGTTGACCTTTTGAGCACAAATTTTGTTTTCAAGATGAAGCCTAGGGGCAGCGTCTGTATCATTTTTCTACTGGGTTATCGCTTATTTATCTAGCGTACTAGATTGCAAGTGCTCTGCCTTGCCTAGAATGAATACAGAATGCTGCAAAATGAACGCAGAAGATCAGTAGATCCTACCTTTATGCCAAGAAATGTATGGGTATTAACCCTGGCTCAGGCCTTTGCCATGAGTGCCACCCCCATGATGATGTTGCTCGGCGGCCTGATTGGCGCCGAATTAGCGCCAACCCCGGCGCTGGCCACCCTGCCGATTGCCATCATGGTAATAGGCGTGGCCATCTCTGTGGTGCCTGTTAGTCGTTTGATGCGTCGCTTCGGCCGCAAGAAGATCTTTCTGCTGGGCAGTGGCTTGGGGGCAAGCGGGGGGCTCCTGGCGGCCTTCGCCACCCAGGCACAGCTATTTGTGCCTTTCTGTCTCAGTGGCTTGCTCTTGGGCTCTGCCGGGGCGATAGTGCAGCAATACCGCTTCGCGGCCATGGAGTCGGTGGCGGCACTAGATAGTGCCAAGGCGGCCTCCCGGGTCTTGGTAGGTGGTTTGGTGGCCGCCATCATGGGGCCAGAACTTGCGGTGCTGGGTGAAAACCTGTTTGCCACGCCTCATGTGGGCGCCTTCCTGTTTCTGATCTGCGTCTGCCTGATGGCGGGGCTGGTGCTCTGTTTCTATCAGGAAAATCGCCAGGACAAACCGGCCCATGCGGCATCCCATCAGGCCGTGCGTCCCCTTGGGAACATCTTGTTGCAGCCTTCTATCTGGACCGCCATCGGCGCCGCGACCATAGGCTATGGCATGATGAGCTTCATCATGACGGCCACGCCCCTGCATATGCATCACATGGAGCACTATTCCCTGGCCGATACCAAGTGGGTGATCCAGAGTCACATCATCGCCATGTATTTTCCATCGCTGTTTAGCGGCTACCTGGTGGCCAAGTTTGGCACCAGCCGCATGATGCTGGTGGGCCTGGCGGCCTATGGAGTGACCATCACGGTTGCCTTGCTCGGGCGGGAGCTGCTGAACTACTGGGTGGCCCTGGTGCTGTTAGGCGTCGGCTGGAACCTGCTGTTTGTGGCCGGAACCGTCTTGTTGCCACGTTATTACCACAGTGAAGAACGCTTTAAGGTTCAGGCCTTTAACGATGCCTTCGTCTTCGGTTCCCAGGCCCTAGCCTCCTTAAGCGCCGGCTGGGTGCTGCACTGGCTAGGCTGGGAGGTGATGCTGCTCACCTGTATCACGCTGCTGGCCATTCATCTACTCTTGATGGCCTGGGGACGGGTGCCCCTGAGGCTGGCAAATGAGCAGAAAATAGATGAAACCTGATAGGCCTTGATGGAAATTCAATCAAAGCAAGGTGTTAGTCGCATTTTATATAGCCTTAGTAGATGGTTTTTGTGATAAAATTTAGCGATACACAACTCTTCTACTCATCGCGCCGAGAGGCTCTCGCCGTGATGAGCTAGTCGGCTACGGAGCTCGTTATGCAATCCCTGACCATAGATATTGGCGCGACTACCGCCCTGTTCGAAATTGAGACTCAGGGGCGCACCGAGCAATATAAAATCGCCACCGGCGAGCACTTCACCCTGGCCGACCTCAACCGTCACATCGCCGACATCGAAGCCGACTATGGCCTGAGTGACTATGCCTTAGGGGTGGCGGTGCCCGGACTGGTGAAGCAAGATACCTTGATCGCCTGCAAGGTGGCACCCAAGCTCAACGGTCTGTCGCTGGCTAAGCTCAAGACTCAGGCCCGCTTTAGCCTGCTCCACAACGATATCGATGCCGGCATGCTGGCGGTCTGCGACCCTAAAAATGCCTGCGAATTGCTGCTGATGAGCGGCGCCGGCATCGGCATGGCGATCGCCATCAAGGGCGAGCCGTTTCTTGGCGCCGGCGGGGTAGCCGGCGAGCTGGGTCATTGCCGGGTGATGAGTGAAGGAGGCGAGTACAGTCTGGAGCAGCTGGCCAGTGGCGAGTCGATTCGCATTCGCGGCCTCAAGAGTCCGCAAGAACTCTACCGCGCCGGTAGTTACCTGGGGATGGGGATCGCCTGGGCCATCAACCTACTGAACCCTAATCGTATCTGGCTTGCGGGCCCTATGATGAATCAGCCGGACTATTACAAGGGCTGTGTCGAGTCCCTGAGACAACTGGCGCTAACGGCGCCGCTGGGGGATGTGAACATCGCCCGGGTCGATGATATGGAGACCCTGGTGTGCCGCGGCCTCAAGGTACTGCTAGCCCAGCACGCCGAGTGAAGCTATTACTTGTAAAGCAATAACTTGTAGAGTCATTGCGAGTAAAAGCATTGCGAGCAAAATCAAAATGTACTAATCCGATTTAGTCGTTATTCAGCTTTTACATTTGTCGATTAGATTGCGTTAGCTCTTGAGTTCCCCCTTAAGCCTTGCTTGCCTACCTTGAAGATTTTTCTTTCTGTTAGCTACTGCTTTTTTGTATACATTATGCTAAAAAGGCTACCTATCATTCTTCTTTTCCATGGTGGTTGCGGGTTGGCCCCGCGACTGCCATCAAAGGTGTTAACTATGAGTGTAAATACCACAGGCTTAATTTCTACGATGGGTGTTGGCGGCTCGACGCCCGAGCAGGAGCTGGCCAAGTTGTCTGATATGACCCAAGGGGTCGAAGGGATCTCGGCGCAGGAGTACCGGGCGCGTATCGACAAGGCGCAGCAGCTGATGCGTCAGCAGGGCATTGCGGCCATCTATCTCAACGCCGGCACTAACCTCTACTACTTTACCGGCACGCGCTGGTACGCCAGTGAGCGTATGGTGGGTGCCATACTGCCCGCCGAGGGTGAGCTTGAATATATCGCTCCCGCGTTCGAACTCGACACACTTAAGGGCTACATGGTTATCGAGGGGCGGGTGAACTGCTGGCATGAGGATGAGAGTCCCTATGGCTTGTTCGTTCAGCGACTCGGTGAACTTGGCATAAGCCAAGGCAAGCTGGCGATGGATGAGTCGGCGGCGTTTTTCATCTTCGATGGCGTGCGTCAACTGGCGCCGGCATTTGAATTCGTTAACGGTAAGACGGTTACCGCCGCCTGTCGCATGATCAAGTCTGAGACAGAGCTAGCCCTGTTGCAGCGCGCCAAGGATATGACCCTTGAGGTGCACAAGGCCGCCGCACGCATCCTGCATGAAGGGATCACAGTCGGCGAGGTGGAGAGCTTTATTAACCAGGCCCACAAAGCCGTAGGCGCCCCGGCGGGCTCCTATTTCTGTATCGTGCTCTTTGGTGAAGACTCGGCCTATCCCCATGGGGTCAAGTCGCCTAAGGCGCTCCAGCTTAATGATACCGTGCTGATCGACACCGGCTGTCAGCTACACGGTTATAACTCAGACATTACCCGCACCTATGTCTACGGCACGCCGAGCGAGCGTCAGCGTCAGCTGTGGCAACTGGAGCAGGATGCTCAGCTAGCCGCCTTCGAGGCCGCTAAGGTGGGGGCACCTTGTTCAAGCGTAGATCGCGCCGCCCGCGACGTACTCGAGCAGGCAGGTTTCGGCCCTGGCTATGACCTGCCGGGTCTGCCCCATAGGACGGGACATGGCATAGGCCTGGATATCCATGAGTGGCCCTACTTGGTGCTGAATGACCATACGCCGCTAGCTCCAGGCATGTGTTTTAGTAACGAGCCCATGCTGTGTGTGCCGGGCGAGTTTGGAGTGCGCCACGAGGATCACTTCTATATGACACAGAGCGGTCCGAAATGGTTTACCCAACCGGCTCACTCTATCGATAACCCCTTCGGGTACTGATACCAATCGTAGTAAATAACTGAGCATGCTAGCTTGTTAAAACGTTCGATAACTGCGTTACTATTTTTGATTGTAGAATAACTACTTATCGAAAAATTTCGCCTTGTTCTCGAACGTTTTTCCTGCGCTATTTCTGATCACTCATTTCCGTGATTGGTATGATACAAAAAACGCGCCTTAGGGCGCGTTTTTCATGTCGTAAGTCACTGTCTCTACCTATCTATGCTAATCAACTCAACATCGAAGATAAGCACAGAACCGCCGGGGATCTTGCCGGCGTTGCGGTTGCCATAGGCCAGGCTGCTAGGAATAAAGAAGCGGGTCTTTTCCCCTTCGACCATCAGCTGTACCCCCTCGGTCCAGCCCTTGATGACGCGATTAAGCGGGAAGGCGATAGGCTCGCCGCGCTCGACCGAGCTGTCGAACACTGTGCCGTCGATCAGTGTGCCGTGGTAGTGAACCGTCACTGTATCGCTGGCCTTGGGATGGACACTGCCGTCACCCTTTGCCAAAATCTTGTACTGGAGCCCCGAAGCGGTCTCGATAACCCCTTCCTCTGTCTTGTTCTGGGCTAGAAAAGCTTCGCTCTTGGCGATATTCTCCTTAGCCGCCTTCTGATTGTTCATGCTGGTAAAGAAGTAAAACAAGACGCCGGCGATCACCACGACTGCTAATATCATTCTCATCTTTGATTTTCCTATAAAAGTGCGGCCTTCATCATAGCCAATTGTGCCCTGTGGGTAAACGAGGAGGGCTCATCTGGATCAATAGGCTAGTTAACCCCTAGCTGTGTCAGCAGGGCTTGCCCCTTTGGTGATACCAGAGCGCCTAACAGGCTGAGATTGATGATCACCGTCAGCCAGAGCACAACACGAAAAGCACGCTTACTGGACTTGTGTCTCAGGTGCTGCTGGCCCAGCATGGCCCCCGGCCAGCCGCCGAGCAGAGAGAGGAGATGTAAGCTGCTTTCCTGCACGCGCCAGTTGCCTTTCTGGGCGGCGCTCTTATCCACGGCATAGGCCATATAGGTGATGAGACTCAAGACGGCGAAGTAGAGCAGACTTGCCATGGGGAGTCGCTGCATTGCGGCTGCGAAGAAGAGGCCGATAAACATGGCGGCTGTGAGTAGCAGGCGCAGGGCAAACTTTAGGCCGAGCCGGGAAGAAGCTGTCTTGTTCGATACCCGCCTTGCCTTTGAAAGGATAAGTTCGGCGCAGGGACGGCCTTGCTTGTCCTGACTGAGGTGATATTTGAGGGCCTGCCCCTTCTGTGGCACATGGCCTTTGAAGCTGCTGATGTGGACAAATAGTTCGGCGCCTGAGCCATTAGGCTTGATAAAGCCATATCCCTTGTCGTCGTGCCATTGGCTTAAGGTGCCGGTAAAAATTTTGCTGCTCATGCGAGTTCCTTGCATCGAGTAAAGCCTGCATCTTACTGCATTGTCTGAGCAATGCACATCAGGGTCGATACAAATACTTAAGGCCGCATTAAGGTTGCACTTTGGTCGTACTGCGGCCTCTTAGAATTGAGATCATTTCTTGGGTGGCTTGAGGGATATCCACAGCTTGATGTGGCCCTTGACCACCACCACATCATTCTCATCCAAGGCGGTAACATTGACCAGCATGTCGCCCTCGACCCACTGTTCGGGCGTGACCTCGGCGATGCAGCGGATGTCGCTGCCTGCCTTGGCGGTATAGTCGACGCTCATTCCCTTGGGGATCCAGCGTAGGTGGGCGGGAATTGACGCCTCGGCCATGGTGCCCATGGCCATCTCCAGGCCATTACAGATGGCGATGACATGCACTGTGCCTATGTGGTTCTGCACCGCCTTGCGCTTTCGCACCAGCACCTGGCAGTAGTTGGGTCTCAGCTCTGTGACCAGGGGCTTAACGGTGGCGAAGTAGGGCGCCATGCGTGACACCATGAGGGAGAAAAACTTATGGCCCAGAGGCCACTTGGTTAGGCGGTGGTAGAGGGCCATCACTCGTGTCGGTTTGTTATTCATTGGCTTACTCGTTATTAAAATGCTTTGCTGGTTTAAGAAAAAGCTTGTCTGGTCAGATGAGTTTTTAGACTAGCCGAATAACAAGTGGTTAACAATAGGCCCGTGATTTGGCCGCCTAAACCAAACTTCATTTTCCTTTGGCTGCACCGGGCGCGTATAATCGGGCGCTAAGGCTTTTGGCTTAAAGAAAATCATTAACTTAAGGATCTTGAGTGAAATATCTGCTGACTTATTTCAAAGGGATGGCCATGGGGGCCGCCGATGTGGTGCCCGGCGTTTCCGGTGGCACCATTGCCTTTATCACGGGGATCCTCGCCCCCCTGCTCAACAGCATACGTAAGGTTAACCCTAACCTCATCGGGGTGATCCGCCAGCAGGGGCTGAAGGCCGCCTTTATGCATATTAACGGCCCCTTCCTGATCGCCGTGTTCGGCGGTATCCTCACCAGCATCTTTACCCTGGCCAAGCTGATCACCTATCTGCTGCATAGTCATCCGATCCCCGTGTGGTCCTTCTTCTTCGGTCTCATCATCATCTCTGTGGTGCACATGCTCAAGCAGGTGAAGGGCTTTTCTGTGGGACGCCTGGCCCTGTTTGCCCTGGGCGTGGCCTTTGCCTGGGGGATCACTGTGCTGCATCCAATCGATATGCAGATGACCTATCTAAATGTCTTCATCGGTGGCAGTATCGCCATCTGCGCCATGTTGCTGCCGGGGATCTCTGGCAGTTTTATCCTGCTGCTACTCGGCCTCTACACCTCGGTGCTGGGCGCCGCCAAGAGCCTGGATATCCCCGTGTTACTGACGTTCGCCAGTGGCTGTGTGGCAGGCTTGCTCTCATTCAGTCATCTGCTGTCGGCGCTGCTGCGTAAATACCATGACGCCACGCTGATCTTCCTCACCGGCTTGATGCTCGGCACCCTAGGTAAGATCTGGCCCTGGAAGCAGGTGCTCACCTGGCGAGAAAACTCGGCGGGCGAGCAGGTGCCTCTGCTGGAACAGAACTTGTCGCCTATGAATTTTGAGCAACTGACCGGGCAACCGGCGCAGCTTGGGCTGGCCATCTGCGCCATGTTGGCGGGTATCGCCCTGGTATGGGCACTGGAATATTTTGCTGGCGACAATGCTGCTAGCACTAAAAGTAAGAATACTGCTAATAACTAGGAGTGGGGGCGAGAGATGAATAAATGGATACTGCTGGTGGCGCTTGGTTTAAGCGCCTGTTCGACCGGGATAAACATGAGTGTGACGGCTGAGCCAGAGCCTCAAGGGGATCCGCTGGAGGTCAAGGACCCCATGTCACAGGATAATCAACGCATCATAGACGATGCTAAGCAAGATGGCCGCCTGGATCAGTATCTGAATCCGTAACTCGGGGCGGCCTCTGCTTAGGCTAGGTTTAGCTTAGGCTAGGTTTAGCTTAGGGCGGGCCTAGCCTGCCTGACGCGAATTATCGACGGTTTTCTTGTCGTAGTATTCGAACGGAAATTGGTTGCGGATGCGCTGAATGATGGCATCGCTGACGTTGGCCGATACATGCAGCCTGACGCCGCCACTCTTCTCGGCGCGTACCACACAGGTCAGTTTCTCACTCTTGGCGATGGCTTTACATTCCCGCTGAAACTTCTCCGGGATCTTGCCCTTGTGGGAGATGAGACGGCCATCTTTAAAATGCATCTCAAAAAGGCTTACGCCACGTTTGCCTGAGAAGATCAGCTTGTAGATTAGAAAGAGGCCCACCAGGATAAAGGCGATTTTCAATAGGGTTTCAGTCATAGTCACTCCTTAGCGTTATAGTTTGAAGATACTCCCGGCTAAGGTTTTTTCCTAGCGGCTTAGATCAAATTTTTAATAAACTGGCTATACTCTTCGAAGGAGTTTAATACGTTAAGGAAAACACTATGCACCTGTCTAATGCCCGCCGCTGGGAAAAACTCTGTCATCAGCAAGCCAATATTTTGCAAGGGTTATCGCAAACCTTTCCCGAACGCGCACAGGCGCATCAGGAGCTAGTGAATTACTGGCGCGCCTTGGCTGAGCGAGTCCGCCGGGGGGAGAGCCTGAAGCTGTAATGTTAGAGATTGTCGAGTTAGGAGTAGATTGTCCTTAAATTCGTAAATATACCCCTAATAAAAAACCGCCAATGAAGGCGGTTTTTTTACAATCACTTGGTTGGGGAGGAAGGGAGTTAGAAGGCGTAGCTGGCGGTGGCCAGAATAGTGCCTTCGTTCTTCCATGGACCGTCCTTGATCTCGTTGTCGCTGCTCAGGTTAGTGTCTAACCAGGCCAGCGACAGGCCGACACCGCCGATCTCGGTGGAGACGCCGATGGAGTAATCGACATAGTTCTCACCCCAGTCTAGGTCCGCACCGTCGCCATAGTTGTAGCCCACGTGAGCATCTATGCTCCAGTTCTCGATAAACTCGTAGGAGTAGTTCAGCTCGCTGTAGTGCAGAGACACATCGGCATTGGCGTAGTCGTTGGTGTACCACTGGGCGAAGTGGAAGTCGGCAAAGTAGAAGCCCAGTGAGGCCTCGAGATACTTAGTGCTCTCATCCTGTCCCGGATAGGTGTAGTAGGTCAGGGTGAAGTCATATTCCACCGCGTCGTCTTCGCCGAAGGCACCGGCGTAACCGGCATAGAAGTCGACTTCGACATCGGCATCATAACTTTCATCATCGACATTACTGCCCCAGGCACCGATGAAGAAACCACTTTCCATACTGTAATCTATGCTGGCTTGAACGGCAAAATCGCCTGCGGTTTGTGAGATACCGCGGAAGCGGTAATCGTTGGTGACGCCAATTTCTCCCGAGACTTCAGCCTGTGCCAAAGGTGTGATTAGCGCGGTTGCCAAGGTTAAGCCAGCTAGCTGGGCTATCCGTTTCTTATTAAATTTTTTATACACGGTGGTTTCTCCATTTCACTTTGTTGACACCGATCCGGTTAGCAAGCTATCCGGATCAGATTAAGCCAAACAACAGCTAGTTCGCTGAGACTACATGGCAATGATTTTAGTTATTTTTGCTCAAATACGACGTAAATCTTGCGACACTCCTGCAGCACTCGCCATACGCCCTTAAAACCGGCGGGGATGACGAAGCGATCGCCCTTGCTGACCGTCAGGCTGTTGCCTGCTTCATCAATGATCTCGCTGCTGCCCGATAGGATCTCGCAATACTCATGTTCGCTGTAGTTGACCTTCCAACTGCCGACCTGGCCCTGCCAGATCCCGGCGTGAAATTGATCGCAGGGGCTGGAGTAATGGTTCTCCAGTTGCTGCTTAGGCTCCCCGCTTAATACCTTTTCCGGTGCCACCTCATAGTGTTCCGTCTTAACCTTATGCTGGCCAAAGTTGATGATGGCATCAATAGTCTGTGTCATTTCTGCTCCAATTTACAGATAGACTTAAGGCGCAGCGCGGCGCCTTAAGCTTAGTTTATTTCATGGTCGGCATGACAAATTCTGCCTGACTGCCTTTGCCCTTGGGCCAGCGGGCGGTGATCGCCTTACGCTTGGTATAGAAGCGTACGCCGTCTGGGCCATGCATGTGCAGCGGGCCGAAGAGGGAGCGTTTCCAGCCGCCAAAGCTATGGAAGGCCATAGGCACAGGGATGGGCACATTGACCCCAACCATGCCGACCTGCACATGGTGGCAGAAGTGTCTCGCTGCCTCGCCGCTCTGGGTAAAGATGGCGGTGCCGTTACCAAACTCGTGCTCGTTGATCAGGGTCAGCGCCTCGGCATAATCCTTCACCCGGACGATAGCCAGCACAGGGCCGAAGATCTCTTCCTTGTAGATGGTCATCTCTGGTGTGACGTGGTCGAACAGGCAGCCGCCGAGGAAGTAGCCCTGCTCATGATCGGCGACCGTGAGTTGACGACCATCGGCCAGCAGGATTGCCCCTTCGCTCACGCCTGTGTCCACATAGCCGCGCACTTTCGCGAGATGCTGCGCCGAGATTAGCGGCCCCATCTCCATCTCGCCTTCCAGGCCGTTCCCAACCTTGAGCGCCTGGATCTGTGGCAGCAGTTTCTCTACCAAGGCATCACCCACTTCGCCGACGGCCAGCACGACAGAGATCGCCATGCAACGCTCGCCGGCGCTGCCATAGGCGGCGCCCATCAGGGCGCTGACCGCCTGGTCGAGATCCGCATCTGGCATCAACAGCATGTGGTTCTTCGCGCCGCCCAAGGCCTGTACGCGTTTGCCGTGGGCCGCCGCCGTCTGATAGATATACTCGGCAATTGGCGTGGAGCCAACGAAGCTCACCGCCTGAATGTCCTTGTGGGTCAGCAGGGTGTCGACCGCTTCCTTGTCGCCGTTGACCACGTTAAACACGCCATCCGGCAGGCCTGCCTCGGTGAGAAGTTCGGCCATGCGCATCACAGAGGTCGGATCCTTCTCCGATGGCTTCATGATAAAGGTATTGCCCGCGGCGATGGCGATGGGGAACATCCACATAGGCACCATCACAGGGAAGTTAAAGGGGGCGATGCCGGCCACTACGCCCAGGGATTGGTTGAGTGTCCAGGCATCGACGCCACCACCGACCTGCTCTGTGTGTTCGCCCTTGAGTAGATGAGGGATGCCACAGGCAAACTCCACCACCTCGAGGCCGCGGATGATCTCGCCCTTGGCATCGTCGAGTACCTTGCCGTGTTCGCGGGTGATCATGGCCGCCAGCTCATCCATGTTGGCTTCGACCAGTGCCTTAAACTTAAACAGAATGCGTGCGCGGTTAAGGGGGGTCATCTCTGACCAGGGGCCGTGGGCCTTCTTGGCCAGCTCGATGGCCGCATCTACCTCGAGCGCGCTGGCCAGGGAGACGTTGGCCTTGTGCTCGCCGGTGGCGGGTTCGAAGACGGCGGCGCTGCGGGCGCTGGGCTGTGTGTGCTGGCCGTTGATGTAGTGGTTTATCTGCTGCATAGCGCGTAATTTCCCTGCAAAAATCTCTAATGTGTCTTGTTTATTCTGGGTTAGCCAACTGTGGTGATGGCATCGCTTAGTGTGTTGACCATCTGGTCTATCTGGGTCTCGTCGACGATCAGTGGCGGCGACAGGGCGATGGTGTCGGCTGTTGCCCTGACCAGGGTGCCGTTCTTGAAACAGGTCTCGAAGATGCCGAAGCCACGCTTGCCTATGCCTTTATCGCTCGGACTAAACTGGATACCGGCCACCAGGCCAGTGTTACGAATGTCGATAAGATTCGGCAGTCCCTTGAGGCTGTGCACTGCTTTTTCGAAGTAGCCTTCCAGCGACTTGGTGCGCTCGAACAGCTGCTCCTCCTGATAGATATCTAAGGTGGCGATGGCGGCAGCTGCGGCTACCGGATGGCCCGAATAGGTGTAGCCATGGTAGAGCTCGATGGCGCCCTCTGGGGCATCCATGCTGGCATCATAGATGGCATCGTCGATCAGCACGGCGCCCATGGGGATGGTACCGTTGTTGAGCGCCTTGGCTGTGGTGATCATATCCGGTGTGACGCCCCAGCGCTGGCTGGCGAAGGCGTCGCCCACACGGCCAAAGCCGGTGATCACCTCATCGAAGATCAATAGGATGCCGTACTTGCGGGTGATCTCTCGCAGGCGCTTGAGGTAGCCCTGAGGTGGGAGTATGACCCCGGCCGAACCCGACATGGGCTCGACGATCACCGCGGCGATATTTTCGGCGCCATGTAGGGTAACGAGCTGCTCCAGCACCTCGGCCTTCTCTGCACCGGTTTCCGGCAGCCCCTTACAGAAGGCGTTTTGCTGGATATCCAGAGTATGGGGCAGGTGGTCGACCCCCTGCAGTAGCTGCTGGCTGAAGGTACGGCGGTTACCGCCTATGCCACCAACCGAGATGCCGCCGAAGCCGACGCCATGGTAGCCAAGTTCACGACCGATGAAACGGGTACGGGTCGCCTCACCACGGGCCCTGTGGTAGTTGAGGGCGATCTTCAGCGCCGTGTCGACAGACTCAGAACCAGAGTTGGTGAAAAATACCTTGTTGATCCCTTTAGGGGCGATGGCGGCGAGACGCTCGGCCAGCTCGAAGGCCAGTGGGTGGCCCATCTGGAACGAGGGTGCGTAGTCCATCTCGTGGATCTGTTTGCTGACCGCTTCGGAGATCGCCTTGCGACCGTGTCCGGCATTACAGCACCAGAGACCGGCAGTGCCGTCGAGTACCGGACGGCCGTTTACATCCTTGTAGTACATCCCCTCTGCCTGCGCGAGGAGGCGGGGACTTTGTTTAAACTGTCTATTGGCGGTAAAAGGCATCCAATAGTGTTCCAGCGTGCCTGTTGCTACCTGGTCAGCTTTATTAAAATCTTCCATATCATCTACCCTGGTTCTGTGTAATTGTTGTTTTATTGAGTGGTTGATATTCGCTATGCTATGTCAGAAATAATGAACATGAAAGCTTTTTGTTCATTATTTATAGCAAAAAATAACTTTTTGTAAAAAATATTGAAATTGATTGAGGGTTGAGCGTAATCTAGGGCATGCACAGTCGCGCCAGAGAGGGCGTGGACGTGCATTAGCATTGACGCTAGAGCAATTATCACCCGTTAAGAGGTCAGAATGAGTACTCCACAAAATCGCGAACAATGGCAAGAGATGGCGGACAACCTGGTGATTCAGGGCCAGGCATTTATCAATGGCGAATACTGCGCCGCCGATTCGAATGACACCTTCGACTGTATCAGCCCTATCGATGGCAGGGTGCTGACCCAGGTGGCCAGTTGCGATCTGGTGGATGCCAACCGTGCCGTTGCCAATGCCCGCGAGGTGTTTGAGCGCGGCGACTGGTCGCAGCTGCCGCCGGTAAAACGCAAGCAGGTGATGATTCGCTTCGCCGATCTGCTCGAGGCAAACAGGGATGAGCTGGCCCTGCTGGAAACCTTGGATATGGGTAAGCCTATCCGTTATTCCGGCGCCGTCGATGTGGCGGGCGCGGCCCGTGCCATACGCTGGTCGGGCGAGGCGGTGGACAAGATTTACGATGAAATTGCCCCAACGGCCCACAATGAGATCGGCATGATCACCCGCGAGCCCGTGGGGGTAGTGGCGGCTATCGTGCCCTGGAACTTCCCACTTTTGATGGCCTGCTGGAAGCTGGGCCCTGCGCTGGCCACAGGCAATAGCGTCGTATTAAAGCCCTCAGAGAAGTCACCGCTGACCGCCATCCGCATGGCGCAGCTGGCGATAGAGGCGGGGATCCCTAAAGGGGTGCTTAACGTGCTCCCTGGATACGGCCATACCGTGGGTAAGGCGCTGGCGCTGCATATGGATGTCGACACTCTGGTGTTTACCGGCTCGACCAAGATTGCCAAGCAGCTGATGATCTATGCCGGCGAGTCCAACATGAAGCGTGTCTGGCTGGAGGCCGGGGGCAAGAGCCCGAACATCGTCTTCAACGACGCGCCGAATCTCAAAGAGGCGGCCATCGCCGCAGCCTCGGCCATTGCCTTCAACCAGGGCGAGGTCTGCACCGCAGGCTCACGTCTGCTAGTGGAGTCGGGGGTGAAGGAAGAACTCATTAACCTTATCGAAGCCGAGATGCAGGCCTGGCAGCCGGGACACCCGCTGGATCCTGCCACCACCTGTGGCGCCGTGGTGGACCAGCAGCAGCTGGAGAATGTGCTGCGCTACATTCGCGCCGGGGTGGCTGAAGGGGCGCAGCTGCGTCAAGGTGGTCAGCAGGTGCTGGCCGAGACCGGTGGTGTGTATGTGGCACCGACCATCTTCGCCAACGTGAAGAATGAGATGACCATCGCCAAGGAAGAGATCTTTGGCCCCGTGCTGTCGGTGATCACCTTCGACGGCATGGAGGAGGCGATTCGTATCGGTAACGATACCATCTATGGCCTGGCGGCCGGTGTCTGGACCTCTGATATCAGCAAGGCACACAAGACCGCCAAGGCGCTGCGTAGCGGCATGGTGTGGATCAACCACTATGACGGTGGTGACATGACGGCGCCGTTTGGTGGCTATAAGCAGTCGGGTAACGGCCGCGACAAGTCCTTGCATGCCTTCGACAAGTATACCGAGATCAAGGCGACCTGGATTGCGCTTTAGGAAAGCCTTTCTGGGAAAGCCCCTGTCTTAGTGGCAAGCAACCCGCTATACAAAACGCTTTAATCACAGCCCTTTAGCGATAAAGGGCTTTTTTTATGCCAGTTTGTTAGCAGGGTTAGAATAAGTCACTTGTCCTTGGCCCCTCCCATCGTATATTGTCTTTACAGATAAGCGTCATACTATTGATAAGAGGGGCGGGCAGATGCTGATTAGCCCCCACATTGGGAGTCACTATGGAATTGGAATACCCGTTAGTTACCACCGCCTGGCTTGAGGCGAATCTGTTTGAGGGTAATCTGGTGTTGCTCGACGCCAGTATGCAGAGTGTGGTGGGCAAAGAACCCATACTCTACGATGAGTTTGTCTGTATTCCCCGGTCGCAAAAGTTTGATATCGAGCAGGTATTTTGCGATACCACTTCATCGCAGCTGCACGCCATGCCGACCCCTGAGCAGTTTGAGCAAGGGGCCACGGCCCTTGGCATAGACAGAGACAGCCTGGTGGTGATCTACGATAACCAGGGGATCTACAGCGCGCCGCGTGCCTGGTGGATGTTTAAGCTGATGGGCCACGAGAATGTCTATGTGCTCGATGGTGGCCTGCCCCAGTGGCTCAGCGAGGAGCGCATGACCAGCGAGAGCTATCAGCCCACGGTAATAGATGAAGAGTCTGTGCCCTATGTGGCGGATTTCCAGCCGGGCCTTATCTGTGACGCCAACTATGTGCTCGAATCCCTGGGAGGCGACAGCGTTATCTTGGATGCGCGGGCAGCGGGGCGTTTCGCAGGCGAGGTAAGCGAGCCTCGACCCGGCGTGCGCTGCGGTCATATTCCCGGCTCGGTAAATCTGCCCTTTGGTGAGCTGCTGCGCGAACATAGGATGAAGCGGGTCGAGGACCTGCAGGCCATGTTTGAGCAGTTGGTAGGAGAGCAGGTGGGTGAGCAGGAAGCAGAGCGGATCTTCAGCTGCGGCTCAGGCATCACCGCCTGTATCCTGATCTTAGCCTCTGTGGCCTCGGGCCATGACAAGGCGATGCTCTATGATGGCTCCTGGGCGGACTGGGGCAGCAATGCCGACTTGCCTATTGAGCAGGGGGCGTAATCGTTACTAACAGAAAAGGTGCCTAGGGCACCTTTTTTTATGCTGACTGTTTTATTTTAGTTTTTAGGCTAAAACAGGTCTTTCAGCCTGTGATACAGCATGCCCGCCGCCAACATGGGGGAGCGGAATCTCGGCCCGCCGGGGAAGGTCATGTGTTGTACCCTGTCGAAGATATCGAACCTTTCGGCCTGAGCCGTCAGGGCTTCGCCGATGAGCCTGGCGGCCATATGGGTGGCATTGACGCCGTGACCGGCATAGGCCTGGGCGTAGAGGATGTTGGGACAGTCCGGCAGCCGACCTATCTGTGGCAGGCGGTTGGCACCTATGCCTATCATGCCGCCCCATTCATACTCTATCTTCACCCCCTTGAGCTGGGGGAACACCTTCTCCAGGTTGGGGCGCAGGGCCGCGTCGATATCTTTGGGATCTTTACCCGAATAGGTGCACAGGCCGCCAAACAGCAGGCGATTGTCCTGGGAGAGGTGGAAGTAGTCGAGATCGATACGCATGTCGGCGAAGGCCATGTTTTGCGGGATAATCTCATCGCACATCTCCTGGGACAAAGGCTCGGTGGCCAGCAGATAACTGCCCGCGGGCAGCACCTTACCACCTATATAGCCGTTGAGCTCATGGCCGATATAGGCGTTACCAGCGAGCACCAGGTAGCGACAGTCGACGCGGCCATGCTCCGTATGTACGCAGGGGCGCTCGCCCTTGACGATTTTGGTGGCGGCGCTGTATTCGAACATCTTGACCCCCAGGCTGCGAGCCACCTTGGCCTCGCCCAGTGCCAGATTGAGGGGATGCAGGTGGCCGCTGTTCATGTCGACCAGGGCGCCGCAGTAGAGATCTGAGCCGATCACCTCGCCAAGCTGGTGCTTCTCCAGCAGCTTAAAGCCCTCACGCCCCTGATGGAGCATCTCCTGATAGTCGGCGGCGAGCTCCTTCATGTGTCTCGGCTTGGTAGCCAGATCGCAGTAGCCCATCTGCAGGTTACAGTCGATATTGTGCTTGGCGACGCGGTTACGCACTATCTCAACCGCCTCGAAGCCCATCTGCTCGATGGCCGCGACGCCTTCTGAGCCTATCTCGTTGCGAAACTGTTCGACATTATGGCCTATGCCGCGGATCAGCTCGCCGCCGTTACGGCCCGACGCGCCCCAGCCGATCCGTTTCGCCTCCAGCAATACCACCTCGAAGCCTCTCTCGGCCAACTCGATGGCGGTGTTGATGCCGCTGAAACCGCCGCCGACGATGCAGACATCGGCGCTGATCCGCTCTGTGAGTTGCGGCAGCGCTTCCAGGGCATTGGCGGTGGCATGATAGAAAGAGTCGGGATATTGGTCACTGTGGACAGGGCGCTTGGTGGTCATTTGGGCTCCGAGTGAGGGTTTTATTCTTGTTATTCGACTATATTGGCCAGAGTAAGTATACTTTTGACCCTTGAGTTGGTTATAATTCACACCTGTTGATTATATTTAACATGCTTTTTAGTTTGATACAAACTAGTATGGAAAATTGTTTCTTCCTGAGTCTTGTTGGATAGGAGATGTTTTTTGGATATAGGCGCAAATCTCAAAGCTGTTCGTAAAATGAAAGGGTTATCGCAACGCGAGTTGGCCAAGCGTGCCGGCGTGACCAACAGCACCATCTCCATGATCGAGAAGAACAGCGTCAGTCCTTCGGTGAGTTCCCTGAAGAAAGTCTTGTCGGGTTTACCTATGTCACTGGTGGATTTCTTCTCTATCGAGGAGAGCATGCCTACTGAGCAGAAGGTGGTCTACCGCTCCGGCGAGCTGCTGGATATCGGCGATGGCAACCTAGACTACAAGTTGATCGGCAGAGATTACCCCAACCGCGCCATGTCTGTGATGAATGAGGTCTATCCACCTGGGTCGGATACCGGTGAAGAGATGCTGCAGCACGAGGGTGAAGAGGCGGCCATGGTGATCGAGGGGCAGCTGGAGATCACCATAGGCGATGAGGTCTATGTGCTCAGCGAGGGCGACAGCTACTACTTCAACAGCGAACTGCCCCACAGATTCCGCAACCCCTTCGACAAGCCGTGTCGTATCGTCAGCGCCACCACGCCGGCAAACTTCTAACTAAACATTCCTGTTAGGCTGGGCGTCGCCCGGCCTCTGCAAACCCCTTCCTCTTTATTGAAACTCCCGTGACACTGCCTGCGCCGCCGCGTGTGTGCCTTTTCCCATGCCGTGAGGCTGAGTCACCCCTGCGCCTTTTTGTAAATAATTTTGTCCATTAAGGCCGCCAAGCCAAAATCTCAAACGGACTTTTCCGTGGGAGCTGGTTCACAAAAGCCGTGACCTGATTTTCGCCTATTTTTGGCTTTACATTAATTTTAATTGCCTTTTGATGTTGTTTTAATTGGCTTTTATTCTAATTGTTGTTCTATTGTATATTTTGTTTTCAGCGGCCTATTGCCTCGTTCATTATTTCAGTGTAGTGTGTGAAAAAATGAACATTGATTGAAGTCTGTTCATTGCTATAACTATAAGAAGACGCAACAAAGCTAAAGGTGAACTATGTCCGATGAAGGACTTGCTGTTATCGGTGTCACGGCCTGTAATCAACAGATAGGCCTGCACCCATTCAATATCGTTGGCGAGAAATACCTGCTGGGTATTGCCGATGCCACCCAAGGTTGGCCCTTGGTGATCCCCGCGCTTGGCCATTGCCCGGCCGAGACGATATTGCCCAGACTCGATGGCCTGCTGTTCACCGGTTCGCCCTCCAATATCGAGCCCCACCACTACGACGGTGTGGCGAGTGACCCAGATACCCTACACGATCCCAAGCGCGACGCGACCAATCTGCCACTGCTGAAGGCGGCGATTGACGCCGGCGTGCCTGTGCTGGCCATCTGCCGGGGATTTCAGGAGATGAATGTGGTGTACGGCGGCAGCCTGCATCAGAAATTGCATGAAGTTGGCGATTATATTGAACACAGAGAAGACAAGACGGCTGACGTCGAGGTGCAATATGGCCTGTCTCATCCGTTGAAGATAGAACCGGGGGGATTGCTCCACGAGGCTTGGGGCCGCAATTTGGCAGAGGTGAACTCTGTGCACACTCAAGGTGTTGACCGTTTGGGTGTTGGATTGCGGCCAGAAGCCTATGCCCCCGATGGATTAATCGAGGCGTTTTCGGTCAAAGATGCGAAAAATTTTGCGCTGGGGGTGCAGTTCCACCCCGAATGGAAGGTGTTAGAGAACCCTTTCTACCGCTCGATTTTTAGCGCCTTTAGTCAAGCCTGCCAAGCCAGAGCAGCTCAACGCAAGAGATAGTGAAGCATGAAGAAGTTAATCGATTATTTGAAAGCCAATAAGATCACCGAGGTGGAGTGTGTCATCAGCGATATGACGGGGATCGCCCGCGGTAAAATCGCCCCGGTGGATAAGTTTATCGACGAGAAGGGGATGCGTCTGCCCGAGAGTGTGCTGCTGCAGACCGTGACCGGCGACTATGTGGATGACGACCTGTACGACAGCCTGCTGGACAAGGCGGATATCGACTTTGTCTGTGTGCCCGATGAAAATGCAGTATTCATGTTGCCTTGGACGGTCGAAGCTACCGCCCAGGTGATCCATGACACCTTCGATAAGATGGGTAACCCGATAGAGTTGTCGCCCCGTAACCTGCTCAAGAAGGTGCTCAAGCTCTATGAAGATAAGGGCTGGAAGCCGGTGATCGCCCCCGAGATGGAGTTCTATCTGACCCACAGAAACTCAGATCCCGATATGCCATTGATTCCACCTGTTGGCCGCAGTGGCCGCAAGGAGTCGGGCCGTCAGTCGTTCTCTATCGACGCCGCAAACGAGTATGACCCGCTGTTCGAAGATATGTATGACTGGTGCGAGGCCCAGGGACTGGATATCGATACCCTGATCCACGAAGAGGGCACGGCCCAGATGGAGATCAACTTCAGCCATGGCGACGCCCTGTCGCTGGCGGATCAGGTGTTTGTGTTTAAGCGTACCCTGCGTGAGGCGGCGCTCAAGCATGACGTTTGCGCCACCTTTATGGCCAAGCCAGTCACCGACGAGCCGGGCAGCGCCATGCATATTCACCAGAGTGTGGTGGATATCAAGACGGGCAAGAACATCTTTACCAATGAGGACGGCACGAAAAGTGCTAAGTTCCTGTGCTACATAGGCGGTCTGCAGAAGTATATTCCCGAGTTGTTACCGCTGATGGCCCCGAACGTCAACTCCTTCAGACGATTCCTGCCGGGCACCTCTGCGCCGGTTAACCTGGAGTGGGGCGATGAGAACCGCACCTGTGGTCTGCGGATCCCCGAGTCGTCACCTCAGAACCGTCGTATCGAGAACCGTATCGCCGGTGCCGATGCCAACAGCTACCTGGCCATCGCCGCTACTCTGTTGTGTGGTTACATGGGCATGGTGGAAGATGTGAAGCCATCGACGCCGGTACAGGGACGCGCTAACGAGAATCGTCAGGGGATCAGCCTGCCGCTCACGCTGGAAGAGGCGCTGGCGGTGATGTCGGAAAGTTCGGCGGTGAGGGAATATCTGGGTGACACCTTCACCTCAGGCTATATCGCGGTGAAGCAGGCGGATCTGGAAAACTTCCGCCGGGTGATCAGCTCATGGGAGCGTGAGTTCCTGCTGCTGACCGTTTAGCCTCTTTGCACCAGATTGGGGCAGGGCCGGCGACAAAATGAAGCAAGATTGCCGGGGGATTAACCCCCTGGTGGAGTCATGGGTAACTAACCGGTGTAATTAGATATAAATTCATATTGATGGTGAAATTATTCGATTTTACACTAGCGATGAATGTTAAACAGGTTCGATGCAGTTGTAAGCTGTAGCATTGGCAATAATAACAATGAAAGCCGTCACAAGCGGCAATGCAATGGCAGTAATCATCAGACTACTGGCAAGCTAACAAGGAGATAGCATGAAGCTTTTAAAGAAAATGACAACACTCGCTCTGGTCACCGCCGGGGTATTTGCAAGCTCTGTCGCCAGTGCTGAAGAGGTGGTTAGGGTCTATAACTGGTCTGATTATATCGCCGAAGACACCTTGGCTAATTTCGAGAAAGAGACAGGCATCAAGGTGATCTACGATGTGTTTGACAGCAACGAAGTGGTCGAGGCCAAGTTGCTATCGGGTCGTTCAGGCTATGATATCGTGGTGCCGTCAAACAACTTCCTGGCTAAGCAGATCAAGGCGGGCGCCTTCCAGAAGTTGGATCAGTCACAGCTGACCAATCATAAGAACCTCAATCCAGAGCTGATGAAGCAGCTGGAAACCGCCGATCCACGTAACGAGCACGCCGTGCCTTATCTGTGGGGCACCACTGGCATAGGTTACAACGAGGCTAAGGTGAAGCAGGTGCTGGGTGAAGACGCGCCGGTCGATTCTTTGGAGCTGATCTTCAATCCTAAGTATGCCGAAAAGATTGCTAAGTGTGGTTTCTCACTGCTGGACAGCGCCGACGAGATGCTGCCGATGGCGATGATCTACCTGGGGCTGGATCCTAACAGCACTAAGAGCGAAGACTACGCCAAGGCTGGCGAAGTGATGGCGAAGATCCGTCCCTTCGTGACCTATTTCCACTCATCACGTTACATTACCGATCTGGCCAACGGTGACATCTGTGTGGCATTCGGTTACTCGGGTGACGTCTTCCAGGCCGCCGCGCGCGCCGAAGAGGCTGAGAATGGTAATGTGATCGGCTATGCCATCCCGAAAGAGGGTTCTAACCTTTGGTTCGATATGTTGGCGATTCCTGCCGATGCCAAGAACGTGAAGAACGCTCACACCTTTATCAATTACCTGCTGCGCCCAGAGGTGATTGCCCCTATCACTAACTATGTGGCGTACGCTAACCCTAACGTGCCGGCCCAGGAGCTGGTGGATGAAGAGATCCGTAACGACGCGGCTATCTATCCAACCCCTGAAGTGCTGTCACGTCTCTATGTGGCCGATGTACGTCCGATGAAGGCCCAGCGCGCCATGACTCGCGTATGGACCAAAGTCAAATCTGGCATGTAATGCCTACACTCGAGGGCAAGTTCGCTTGCCCTCCATTTCTTAGATCATCTTAACTATTGCAGTAGGTGCCTTAGCGGTGCTTTTTGTGGAGAAGTATTATGGCTAGCAATTCGGGCGTCACCAACAAACCGACAACAAAGACGCAAGGAGAGGTGTTGCTGAAGATAGAGAGAGTCAGCAAGCTATTTGACGATGTTCGTGCAGTGGACGACGTCTCGCTAAATATTAATCGTGGGGAAATTTTTGCACTGCTTGGCGGCTCAGGTTCGGGGAAATCGACGCTGCTTCGCATGCTGGCCGGCTTTGAGAAGCCGACCGAGGGACGCATCTATCTCGATGGGCAAGACATCACCGACATGCCGCCCTATGAGCGTCCTATTAATATGATGTTCCAATCTTACGCCCTGTTTCCACACATGACGGTGGCGCAGAATATCGCCTTCGGCCTCAAGCAGGACAAGATGCCCAAGGCCGAGATTGAGCAGCGGGTGAAGGAGATGCTCAAGCTGGTTCACATGGAGCCTTATGCCAAGCGTAAGCCGAACCAACTCTCAGGCGGTCAGCGTCAGCGTGTGGCCCTGGCCCGTTCACTGGCCAAGCGTCCAAAGCTTTTGCTACTGGACGAGCCCATGGGGGCGCTGGATAAGAAACTCCGTACTCAGATGCAGCTCGAGGTGGTGGACATTCTCGAGGCGGTTGGGGTGACCTGTGTGATGGTAACCCATGACCAGGAAGAGGCCATGACCATGGCCGAGCGTATCGCCATCATGAACGATGGCTGGATAGCCCAAACCGGTTCGCCAATGGATATCTACGAGAGCCCGGCTAACCGCATGGTGGCCGAGTTTATCGGCAGCGTTAACCTGTTCGAGGGCGATATTGTCGAGGATGAGGTGGATCACGTTGTGATCAATGTGGCCAACATTCCTCAGCCCTTCTACGTGGGTTACGGGGTGTCGACCAGTGTGGATACTACCCAGGTGTGGGTGGCGATTCGTCCCGAGAAGACCCATATCAGCCGCGAGCAGCCAGAGGATGCACGCAACTGGTGTGCGGGTAAGGTAGAAGATATCGCCTATCTGGGCGGCATCTCGGTTTACTACATACGCCTGTGTAACGGACAGCTCATTCAGTCTGTGATGACCAACAGTGACCGCCGCGCCGACTCGCCCACCTGGGAAGAGGATGTCTTCGTCAGTTGGGAAGCGACCAGTGCCGTTGTACTGAGATCTTAACGGGGGCGTTATGAAGAAGTCATTGAAGTTTCGTTTGCCCAAGGGGCAGTGCTGGACGATAGGCGTGCCCTATTTCTGGCTGCTGATGTTCTTTGCCTTGCCGTTTGCCATCGTATTGAAGATCAGTCTGTCGACCCCGGCCGTGGCGATTCCGCCCTATGAGGCCTTGTATCAGTATGCCGACGAGTCGCTGCAGATCATGCTCAATCTGGGCAACTATATTCTGATCTTCGAAGATCATCTCTATATCAATGCCTATCTGGGCTCGCTCAAGATGGCCTGTGTTACCACCATCGGCTGTCTGCTTATCGGTTACCCCATGGCCTATGCCATTGCCAGGGCGCCTAAGCAGCATCAGACTGTGTTGATTCTCTTGGTGATGTTGCCATCCTGGACCTCGTTTCTTATCCGGGTGTATGCCTGGATGGGCATCTTGAGTAACAACGGGGTGATCAATAACCTGTTGATGTGGCTGGGGGTGATCTCCGAGCCGATTCAGATGCTTAACACTAATTTCGCCGTCTATATCGGTATCATCTACACCTATCTGCCCTTTATGATCTTGCCGCTGTACGCCAACCTGTCGCAGCTCGATGGCAGCCTGCTCGAGGCCGCGGCGGATCTTGGCTCACGCAGCCTCAATACCTTCTGGAAGGTGACGCTGCCGCTGTCGAAAGGTGGTGTGATTGCCGGGTCTATGCTGGTGTTTATTCCTGTGGTCGGGGAGTTTGTGATCCCTGAGCTATTGGGCGGTCCTGATTCGCTCATGATAGGTAAGGTGCTATGGCAGGAGTTCTTCAACAACCGTGATTGGCCGGTCGCTTCGTCGCTCGCCATCGTGATGTTGGCACTTCTGATCATCCCTATCACCCTATTCCATCGTTATCAGTCCAGAAGTATGGAGAAGACGATATGAGCAACAGACTAAGAAAATTGAGTTTCTCCACCCTGATGCTCTGGGGCGGGATGTTTTTCCTCTACGCACCCATGTTCATCCTGGTGTTCTACTCGTTCAACGAGTCTAAGCTGGTGACGGTTTGGGGCGGCTTCTCGGCCAAGTGGTATGGCGAGCTTTTCCGCGACGACCAGATCCTCGATGCGGTGGCGACCAGCTTAAAGGTGGCGTTCTTCGCCTCCACCATGGCGGTGATCCTCGGCACCATGGCGGCCTTCGTGATGACGCGCTTCGCTCGCTCCTGGGGCAAGATGACGCTGTCGAACATGATCACCGCACCCCTGGTTATGCCAGAGGTGATCACGGGTCTGTCGCTGTTGCTGCTATTCGTGCACATGGCGGATCTACTGGGCTGGCCCGCGGAGCGTGGCATGTTGACCGTGTGGATCGCCCACTCGACCTTCTGCGCGGCCTATGTGGCCGTGGTGGTCTCATCCAGGTTGCGTGAGCTGGATATGTCTATCGAGGAGGCGGCCCAGGATCTGGGGGCGACGCCGCTCAAGACCTTCTTCCACATCACAGTGCCTATGATCTCGCCGGCGCTGATCGCGGGTTGGCTGCTCTCCTTCAGCCTGTCGCTGGATGACCTGGTGATTGCCAGCTTCGCCTCGGGACCGGGCGCGACGACCCTGCCTATGGTGGTCTTCTCCTCGGTGCGCATGGGGGTCTCGCCTAAGATCAACGCTTTAGCGACACTGATCATTCTGATCGTCTCGCTGATCGCCTTCATCTCCTGGTATCTGGCCCGCCGCGCAGACAAACGCAGCCGTATGGTCAGCGACTAGGATCGCAGCGTTAGCTCAAGACGACAGGCGACCGCGCCGCGGCGCCTGTCTACCCAAGCCATTATTATAACGATTCAGGGTGAATGATATGACCTGTACACCTCATGCAAATTCCTATTATGCGGCATCTGCCAATACCAAGGCGCTGCGCGACAAGTTAAGCGATAACATAGAGACCGACGTCTGTATCATAGGCGCCGGCTATACCGGGCTGTCTTCTGCGATCCACCTGCTGGAGGCGGGCTTTAAGGTGACGATACTGGAAGCCGCCAGGGTTGGCTTCGGCGCCTCAGGGCGTAACGGCGGTCAGATAGTCAACAGCTTCAGCCGGGATATCGACACCATAGAAAAGGTTGTGGGCACAGAGCAGGCCAAGTTGTTTGGTCAGATGGCCTTCGAAGGTGGCCGCATCCTCAAGGGGCTGGTGGCTAAATACAAGATCCAGTGCGATCTGAAAGATGGCGGCGTGTTTGCGGCGCTAAACAAGAAACAGATGGGCCATCTCGAGGCGCAAAAGGCGCTGTGGGAGAAGCATGGTCATCTGGGGCACTTAGAGCTGCTGGATGAGCAGGGCATTCGCGACGTGGTGGATACCGAGCGTTATGTCGGTGGTTTGCTTGATAAGAGCGGCGGCCATATTCATCCGCTTAACCTGGCGCTGGGTGAGGCCGATGCGGTGGAATCCTTGGGCGGACAGATCTTCGAAGATTCGGCCGTTGTTCGTGTCGATCAGGGTGAGAGCCCTGTGGTGCATACTCAGGAAGGCTCGGTGAAGTGTAAGTTTGTCATCGTCGCCGGTAACGCCTACCTCAAGGGACTGCTGCCTGAGCTGCAGGCCAAGTCTATGCCCTGTGGTACTCAGGTGATCACCACAGAGCCCCTGGGTGAGGAGCTGGCTCACTCGCTGCTGCCCCAGGACTACTGTGTCGAAGATTGTAACTATCTGCTGGATTACTTCAGGCTCTCGGGTGACAAGCGCCTCATCTATGGCGGCGGCGTGGTCTACGGTGCTCGGGATCCTGCCAACATAGAGGCGATCATCCGTCCCAAGATGCTGGCGACCTTCCCGCAGCTTAAGGATGTGAAGATAGACTTTACCTGGACGGGCAACTTCCTGCTGACCCTGTCGCGCCTGCCGCAGGTGGGGCGTATCGGTGGTAACATCTATTACTCTCAGGGTTGTAGCGGCCATGGGGTGACCTATACCCATCTGGCGGGGCAGATACTGGCCGAGACCATCAATGGCCAGGCGAAACGCTTCGATGCCTTCGCCCAGTTGCCCCATTACCCCTTCCCGGGCGGTCATCTGCTACAGGTGCCTTTCTCGGCGATCGGTGCCTGGTACTACACAATGCGCGACAAGTTGGGCGTCTAGCCAAGTTATTGCCAATAAAAAAGCCCGCTCGATGCGGGCTTTTTTGTGTTGGTTCATGCTTGCAAGCGCAATCAGAGTGTCGATGACTGTTTCTAGTTACTGTTTCTTGCTGGTCATGTTCCACAGCACGCTCTGGTCGCTGCCCATGATGGTGGTCGGCATCTGGCCATTCCACTGCTGAGCGCGCACATAATCCACCAGAGTCTGAGACTCTCTCAGCGCCTCGGCCTTCTTCTTGATCGCCTCTGCTTCGGCGATACCCTTCAGGCGAATCGCTTCGGCTTCGGCAATTGCCTCGGTCTGAATGGCGTAAGCCTTACCGTCGGCGGTGGCCTTGGCGGCGTCACGCTTGGCGTTGGCCGTGTTCACCTCACGCTGGGCCTCCAGGTTCTGCCTTTCAAGACGATGCTTCTCGGCGGCCGCCAGGTTTTTCTCTGTCTGTTTGGTCTCGATAGACTGGATATATTTCTGCGGCAGGCCGAGGTTTTCCAGCTGGGCCGAGTCCAGCTTGACCGGATATTCCTTCATCTCCTCGACAAGAAAATCTTCTATCTGGGCGATCACCCGGCTGCGGTTTTGGATGATCTCCTCGGCCTTGTAACGCGCCAGGGCGTCCTTGGCGGCGGATCTCAGCTTAGGGTCCAGGATGCGCGACTCGAACTGGCTCAGGCCACCATAGCTCTTGAACAGGTCGAATGCCTGATCACGATTGACCGTCCAGTTGATAGACACCTCGGCGGTGACCGGCATCTGCTCGTGGGTCGAGGCGTTGAGTTTCTCGACGTTCTTGCGGGTACGTATCTCTAAGACCTCGACCTTGTCGACGAAGGGGATCTTCACGTGTAGGCCGGGATTAACCTGTTCTGTGGCCTGGCCGAAACGCTTGATGATGCCCACATGGCCCTCATCGACCGTGTACATGGTCTGGCTGAATAGGACGAGGGCGAAAAGCAGGCCGGCGATTAACACCAGGGCGCCTTTGCCTTTGGTCTTTATCGTCGATAGGTTGGCGATATCCTTAGGTAGTGTGGTCATTCTCTCTCCTTGTGACTGTGTCTCTTGGCGGCAACCTTGGGTTGGCGATAGGTGTTACGCCAAGGTTATGCCTGGGTTAATGCGCTGAGGATATTACGTTATTTACCCTTTGAGTCAAGGGAGAGGAGCGTTAGTGGCTGAGGAGTTGGTCGAACTCTTTGAGGGGCAGAGGCTTGCTGAACATATAACCCTGGCCCTGCTCGCATTCCAGCGCCACCAGTTTTTGCAGCTGGTCGGCATCTTCTATGCCTTCGGCGATAAGCTTGAGCTTGAGGGACTTGGCCAGATGGATCACCGCCTTGACGATATCCAGGCTCTGCTCATCCCCCAGCATATCCTTGACGAAGGATTGATCTATCTTGAGGGTGTTGACCGGGAAGAACTTGAGATAGCTGAGGCTGGAGTAACCTGTGCCGAAGTCGTCGATGGCGATGCTCAGTCCCAGTGAGGAGAGGGTATTGAGCACATTTAACGCCTCGTCGAAATCATACATGAGAGAACTCTCTGTCACCTCGAGCTCGAGGAAGCTGCTGTCGAGCCCGGTGAGCTCCAGCACCTTGGCCACCGAGTCGCAAAACTCGGGGTTGGTGAACTGTTTGGCGGCGATGTTGACGGCGATCTGCAGCGGCCGACCTCTTTTCTGCCAGGCCTTAGCCGCCATGCAGCTTTGTTTGAGGATAATTTCACCCAGCTGATGGATGAGGCCTGTCTCCTCGGCAAGGGGAATAAAGTCCAGCGGTGAGATCAGCTTGCCGCTAGGGTCGTGTAATCGGGCCAGTGCCTCCGCGCCTATGATCTCCTTGGTCTTCAGATCCACTTTTGGTTGGTAGTAGACCTCTATCGCTTCCGTGTCGATGGCGGTGCGCAGCAGGGTGACCAGCTCGTGGCGTTTCGTTAGCTCTTGCTCGAGATCCTCGGAGAAGTAACAGAAGCGGTTGCGCCCCAGATCTTTGGCGCGGTACATGGCTGCATCCACATGGGTCATCAGCTCCTCGGCCCTGAGGGCGTCCGAGGGGTAGATGCTGATCCCGACGCTAACCGACAGGGTATATTCCTGGCCGTCGATACGAAACGGCGTGTTGAGGCTGCGGACGATATCTGTGGCGATAGAGTCCACCTGGCTGGTGGCGGTGAGCGAAGGCAGCAGCAGGACAAACTCGTCGCCGCCGATGCGCCCCAGGGTGGCGTTGGGGTCGATGAGGGACTGCAGTCGTTTCGCCACCTGCTTGATCACCTGATCCCCATAGCTGTGGCCCAGGGAGTCGTTGAGGTATTTGAAGTGATCTATGTCGATCAGCATCAGGGCGACGCTCTTGTCATAGGAGTCGGCCACGGCGCAGGCGTGGTTGATTCTGTCATGGAGCAAGATGCGATTAGGCAGGTCGGTCAGCTGATCATGGTTGGCCAGGTGGCTCATCTTCAGCGACATGGCCACAGACTCACTGCAGTCGTGAAAGACTATGATGCCGCCTGTGACCTTGCCTTCACTGTCTGTGATGGGGGCGGCGGAGTCTTCAATCTGGAAGATGGTGCCATCCAAGCTGTTGAGCTGACAGTTGAGGGCCATGGCGACGTTGCGTTTCTCCTTGATGGCGATGGTGACCGGATTGGGGCTGCGGTATTTGGTCTTGGCATCGCACAGATCCATCACCTGTTCGATATGCAGGCCGATGGCGTCGCGACACACCCAGCCGGTGAGGCGTTCTGCGATGGGATTCATGAAGGTGATCATCGCCTCGCTATTGGTGGCGATGACGGCGTCGCCGATGGCGTTGAGCATGATCTTCAGGCGCCGATTCTCGGTATCCAGTTGGCTCTTGGCCCGCTTGATGGAGGTGATATCCGTCAGGGTCAGCAGCATGCCTGCCACGTGTCCATCTTGTTTCCTGATGGTGAGATGGGCCTGGGCATAATCTATCTTGCCCGGGGTATCTTCCAGGGCAACCTCGAACTGATGCTTAGGTTTATTGCTTGCAATACGGGCCAGTATCTCCTCATACAGGGCCTTAGGGAGCAGGCTAGAGGCGGGCTTACCCAGTGCATCTTGGGGGATAGTGCCGAACCATCTGCCGTTATAGTCGTTATGAAAGCGGTTGAGCAGATCCTTGGACCAATAGGAGATGTAAGAGGGGATCTGATTGACCAGGGCCTGCATATCCTGGCGCGCCTCTATGATGGTCTGCTCCTGACGTTTGAGCAGCAGATGATTCTTGACCCGCAGGCGACAGGTGGCGAGATCGATAGGCTTATGGATGAAGTCTATGCCGCCCGAACTGAGGGATTTATATTCGAAGCTGCTCTCGCTGTGGGCGGTCACGAAGATCACCGCGCTGTTGCAGGTCTTGGGGTTATTCTTCAGGCGCTTACACATCTCGAAGCCATTCATCTGTGGCATCTCGATATCCAGCAATATGATGGCGGGTTGGTGTTGCTCGGCCTTATCCAGCGCGTCCTGACCACCCGTACTACAGATGATCTCGGCCAGATCTGTGAGGGATTGCTCCAGCAGATGTAGGTTGGCGCTCTCATCGTCGACAACTAATATTTTTTGTCGAGTCTCTACATCGTTGCCGAAAAGCATAGAAGAATTCCTTTTCAAATCTGCCGTCTATATTCAGCTTAGCCGACTATAATCAGTTTGCTTAAGGTTTTTCGCGCTTAATGCTGAAAACCAGATTAAATACTACTTTTTAGTTAGTTAGCTGCGGGTAATTGACCATATTCTCCGATAGAACACCGCGCAGTTTATCGCCTATGCTGAAAGCGTATTGATTGAATAACAGTGTGTTACTGAGGCTGGATAGTAAAAGGAGTTATAGTCCATGGTGCGACAGATTTCACGCTTATCTTCTCTCTTTGGCGGACGCTCACTGCTGCTGGCCGCCTCCATGCTGGTGCTTGTGGTGGCGCTTGTTATCATCGCCAGCTTCGAATCTCAATTAAATCAGAATATTGTTGGCAATCTGCATTCGGATCTCGAGGCCCAGAGTGAGCAGGTCAACAACCAGGCCCAGGACAGGCTTAACCGCTACTTCAACAACCTACGTTTTCTGTTTGAGACCCCGCCTATCTCCGGCCTCTCCCGGGCCAGAAATAATCAGGGGATCGACCCTGTGGACGAGACCCGCTACGACCAGTGGCGTCACCGACTGGAAACCATCTTTGTTGCCTTCTTGCAGAACAATCGCGAGTATGAACAACTGCGCATATTGAGCAGTGATGGCATGGAGCTTATCCGGGTAGACAGGCGCGGCGGCGCCGTGCAGGTGATAGATGATAACAACTTGCAGAATAAGCAGGGGCGGGATTATTTTCAGGCCAGTAAAGATCTGCAGCAGGGGGAGATCTATACCTCGCCCATCAACTTAAACCGTGAGTTTGGCAAGATAGATTATCCCTACCGCCCCATGTTGCGCCTGGCGACGCCGATCTTCGATGATAATGGCGGTCGCTTCGGCCTGCTTATCGTCAACATCAATGCCAATGACTTACTCGCCTCTTTCAAGCGCTTGGTGCCTGCGCCCATAGAGCTTGTGCTGACCGACAGCGATGGCTATTTCTTGGTGCATCCCGATGAGGAGATGCGTTTTAGCCGCGACCTGCATCCAGACCTGGTATGGGATAAACATTATCAGCAGAGCAAGACACTTAAACGTAACTTCGAGTTGGTGCTCGATAGCTATCACGATAATAAGCCCTATTATGCCTATCGCCGCGCCATTACGCTCTCTAACGATGCCCAGAGCGGTCGGCTTACCGCGACCCTAATGGCGCCCAAGCAATATGTGCAGGAACTCGCGGTCTCCCGGCGCATTAGTGTCTACAGCTTCATGTTGGCCGTGGGGGTGTTGTTTCTGTTTGTGGTCATCATACTGGGGCGCAGTGCCCGTAGCAGTCAGGCACTGGCCAAGGAGAAGGCGCAGTCGGCGGCGATCATCGATGGCTCCAAGGATGCCATCATAGGAGTAGGCACCAGCGGCGTGGTCAACAACTGGAACCGCGCCGCCGAGTTACTGTTTGGCTATGACGCCGACTATGCCAAGGGCCACTTTATCAATCAGCTGGCGCTTTTGCCCGAGGTCGACCTGGCGGCCTTGGTCTCAAAGGCCAATCAGGGTAACAAGACGCTTAATCTGGACGCCGAGCTGCCGCTGAACGAGGGGCGCATCGTCGATCTCTATGTGTCGGTTTCCCCCATCCTAGGTGAGAACAAGCATGCCCTGGGGGTGGCCATAATCATACGCGATGTCTCCATCGAGAAGCAGGCCGCCAAGAAGATCCAGCTGGTGAACGCCGAGCTCGAGAAGAAGGTGGCGATAAGAACCCAGGAGCTGCAGAAGGCCAGCCTAGTCAAGAGCAGCTTCATCTCCAACATCAGCCATGAGATGCGTACGCCGCTAAATGGCATAGTGGGCACTTTGAATCTGGTGCGTAAAGACTCGCTTACCGAGCGCCAGGCGAGGTATCTCGAGATGGCCGAGGTGAGCGTTAATACGCTTTCTGCGCTGATTAACGATGTGCTGGATCTCTCCAAAATAGAGGCGGGCAAGCTGGATTTAGACATGAGCAGCTTTAATCCCCTCAACCTGATCGAGAGTGTCTGCAGCAGCATGGCGGTGAAGGCACAGGAGAAGGGGATAGAGTTTGTCATCGACGTGGTCGACCTTCGCTGCCAGAGCGTAGACAGCGACCCCCACAGGATCACTCAGATCCTTACCAATCTGATAAACAACGCCATCAAGTTTACCGACCATGGCTATATCAAGGTCAGGGCCCACAGCCGCCTGCGAGAGACGGGGGAGCTAGAGTTTATCTGTGAGGTGTCTGACACAGGGATAGGGATCGCCGAGGAGAATCAGGCCAAGCTGTTTACCGCTTTCTCTCAAGCCACCTCGAGTATTGCGGCCCAGTATGGTGGCACAGGGCTGGGACTCTCTATCTGTAAGGAACTCAGCGAATTACTCAACGGCAAGATGAGTTTCGAGTCCCACAAAGGGCAGGGGAGCTGCTTCATCTTCACCATGGTGTTGCATCAGGGCGAGTTTAAGCTGATGGCGCCCGAGGCGCTGCTGCACGAGATGACCTGTAGCGTCTTGCTGGTGAATGAGGCGCAGCAGGCCTGCGTCGAGGCGGCAATTGCCCGGCTCGGTGGTAAGCTGCTACCGGGCTCGCCCATACGCGACTGGCTCAATCAGGATGCTCCTGTGCCCGATATTCTGCCCCATGTGTTAATCGTCGAGCAGCGTCACTCCCTGCTTACCGATCTCGACAGCCTCTGGCCGACACTGACGGCGACTCATAAGCGACTGCCGAGAGTGTTGGCGTTTCAAAAGAGCGCCGATGGCAATAAGGCGCTGAGAAATATTGAGCTTGAGTATCTCAATAATCCGCTACTCTTCTCCGAATTTATGCAGAAGTTTGGCGCGCCCAAAGTGAGTTCTGGCGTCGAACAAGTTCATCCCCAAGTGACTCAGATAATCTCTGAGGAGGAGGCCCATCGCATCAAAGGTGCTCGGGTGCTGGTAGTCGATGATAATGAGATCAACATAGAGGTTGCCCTGGGGATCTTGTCCGAGCTGCCACTGGAATTTGTCAGGGCCATCAATGGTCAGGAGGCGTTGACCAGGCTGAGGGAGTGCGAGCAAGAGGGGCTGGGCGTGCATTGCATCTTGATGGACTGTCAGATGCCGATCCTCAATGGCTATGACTGCACCCGGGCGATCCGTGCCGGAGAGGCGGGCGAGGCGTTTGTCGATACGCCCATTATTGCCATGACAGCCAGTGCCATGATGGGCGAGCGTGACAAGTGCATCGAGGCGGGCATGAATGACTACATCACCAAGCCTATCGTGGCCGAGCGTCTGCAGGAGAAGGTGGTCGATTGGCTGATCTCTGTCTGTGAGTTTGGTGACTTGCCTACTTTAGTTGAGGCTGCGCCCCATGAGGAGATCCAGGTGAAGGATGAGGACTATGTCTGGAACCGTCAACTGGCGCTGAGCCGGTTGATGAACAATGAGGTGCTGTTCGCCGAGATCTGCCAGATGTATCACGACACGTCGCCGGCACAAGTTGGTGAGCTGGAGGAGGCGATCGCGGCTAAGGATTATGAGAAGGTGCGTCAGCTCAGTCATGGCCTTAAGGGGTTATCCAGCAGCATAGGTGCCATCCAGCTACAGGAGCAGTTTTTAAGCCTGGAGATGGAGGCGAAGATGAAGAACTGTGATAAGTTGAACCTACTCTTCGGGGTGATAAAACCTTGCTATGCCAAGCTAATGGAGCGGCTGCAGGAGACGCTCGAGCCCAAGGAAGAGGTACAAAACGCCTCTGCCCAGACTTAAGGAGTTTCAATAAAAAATGTCGATAGGTAGATAATGGAACAGAATAACGATATGTCTCCATTAGTTTTTTCTCGTAAGGGGAGAATTCTGATCGTCGATGATATGCAGGTCAATATCATCATACTCAGACAGCTCCTGAGCCAGGAATATGAGATAGCCACGGCCCTGAGTGGTCAGGAGGCGCTGGCCCTGTGCCATAGCTTCAAGCCGGATCTCTTGCTCCTGGATATCGAGATGCCGGGGATGTCCGGCTTCGAGGTCTGTCGCCGTTTGAAATCTGAACCTGGCACCCAGGAGATTGCGGTGATCTTTGTCTCGGCTCATCATGACGAGGAGCAGGAGGTGAGCGGCTTTGTGTTGGGCGCGGTGGACTTTATCCATAAGCCGCTCAATGCCGTGGTCACCCAGGCCAGGGTAAAGAATCAGATGCTGTTGAAACGCCAATCGGATCTGCTGCGCTTCATGCTCAAACAGGAGGCGATTCGCGATGTTTCAAGCTAAGCGTGTCGAGCTGGGTATGTCGAGCTAGTTTTAGTGAGAATAGGCTGAGAGAGCCCGAATAACAAAAAAGCCTGCAAGATGCAGGCTTTTTTGTTTGAATTGGTGGCCCCTCACAGACTTGAACTGTGGACCTAACGATTATGAGTCGTGTGCTCTAACCAACTGAGCTAAGGGGCCGACTTAAGATAGTCGTCACTATCGAAAGCGCAAAGAAGTATACGAGGTTTAAAAGCGCTTGTCACCACCGATCTGGCAAGAATTCTGAACTTTGAATTCAACTGCTTATCTGTTGTTCAATCGGCTTATAAGCAGGGGCATAAAATAGAAAAGCCAGCACTGTGGCTGGCTTTTCTGCTCTGTTTTAGACGCTGCTAGCGAGTCTATTCATCCAGGAAGGATTTCAAGATCTCTGAGCGAGACGGGTGACGCAGCTTACGCAGTGCCTTAGCCTCGATCTGACGAATACGCTCACGGGTCACGTCAAACTGCTTGCCCACTTCCTCTAGGGTGTGGTCGGTGTTCATATCGATACCGAAACGCATACGCAGTACTTTGGCTTCACGGGCGGTCAGGCCGGCGAGCACTTCGTGGGTGGCGTTCTTCAGGCTCTCACCTGTGGCGCTGTCCAATGGCAACTCGAGGGTAGTATCCTCGATGAAATCACCTAAATGTGAATCTTCATCATCACCGATAGGCGTTTCCATTGAGATAGGCTCTTTGGCAATCTTGAGTACCTTGCGGATCTTATCTTCTGGCATCAACATGCGCTCAGCCAGCTCTTCCGGTGACGGCTCGCGTCCCATCTCTTGAAGCATCTGGCGGCTGATACGGTTGAGCTTGTTGATGGTCTCAATCATATGCACCGGAATACGAATGGTACGCGCCTGGTCGGCAATCGAACGCGTGATCGCCTGACGGATCCACCAGGTTGCATAGGTCGAGAACTTGTAACCACGACGGTATTCAAACTTGTCTACCGCCTTCATCAGGCCGATGTTACCTTCCTGGATCAGATCCAGGAACTGTAGGCCACGGTTGGTGTATTTCTTCGCGATAGAAATTACCAGACGCAGGTTAGCCTCAACCATCTCTTTCTTAGCGCGGCGAGCCTTGGCTTCACCGATAGACATGCGACGGTTGATATCCTTGATGGCGGCAATGGCCAGACCGGTTTCATTCTCGATGGCGTCGAGCTTGGCGCGGCAACGCTGAACGTCTTCGGCAACCATCTCCAGCCCTTCGGCATAAGGCTTCTTGGCGGCAATCTCTTCGTTGAACCATTCGATGCTGCTCTCGTTAGAGGTGTAGACCTTAACGAAGTTCTTCTTCGGCATCTTGGCCTGCTCGACACACAGCTTCATGATGAGGCGCTCTTGAATACGCACCTTGTCCATCATTTCGCGCATGTTCTTCACCAGGCGGTCGAACTGCTTAGGTACCAGACGGAACTCTTTGAAGATCTCGCCAATTTCAAACAGGGCGGCAGTCGCTTCAGGGTGTTCACGACCTTTAAGCTCAATTACTTTTAGGGCTTTTTCGTGTGCTTCACGCAGCTGGGTGAAACGCTCGCGCGCTTCTTCCGGATCCGGGCCTTTTGGCGAATCTTCTTCATCGCCGTCTTCGTCCTCGTCATCGCCCTCGTCATCTTCGTCGTCGAGATCATCGTCCGACAATTCAGAGCCGATATGGGTCGCCGTCGGCGCCATGTCTTCGGCATTAGGGTCAACAAATCCAGAGATAATGTCTGATAGTCTGACTTCTTCAGCTTCGTAGCGGTCGTACTGCTCAAGGATCATGGCGATCGCTTGAGGATATTCGGCTACAGACGCCTGAACCGTGTTGATACCTTCTTCGATACGCTTGGCGATTACGATTTCGCCTTCGCGGGTCAGAAGTTCTACCGTACCCATCTCGCGCATGTACATACGTACGGGATCTGTGGTACGACCCAGTTCAGCTTCAACCGTAGCCAGAGCCGCGGCAGCTTCTTCGGCAGCATCTTCATCGGTGCTGTCTTCAGACATCATGATCTCATCGGCATCCGGCGCCTGCTCATAGACGCGAATACCCATGTCATTAATCATCTGGATAATATCTTCGATCTGGTCTGAGTCGACCATATCTGCAGGCAAGTGATCGTTCACTTCTGCATAGGTTAAATAACCTTGCTCTTTACCTTTGGCAAGCAACAATTTAAGTTGCGACTGCGGAGTTTGCTCCATAGATATCATCCAAGTTGGGTAACTGTTACAACGACGGGCATTGTGTGCCGCGCAAATCGTCAATTATAGCCGTGTGCACTGTGCTGTGCTAGTCCAAGTGTTTACTTTGTGAGACAAATTTTGCTCTAAGCTTGCCCTTGGATTACTGCGATGAGCTTTTTAAGTTGCATCCGCTCTTCTTTAGTATGGTGCTGTTTTAAGCTCAATTCCTGATAACGTTGCTCAATATATTGATTGTTCAACCAAATCAGGGCTTTTTTGAACTCTTGCTGAAGGTTTTCATCCGCCACTTGATGCTCCCATTGGGCTAATTTCTTCAGGGTGTCTAGCTGTTCGTCACCCCTGAACTGTTCAAGTAGTTGTGCGCTGTTGACCTTCTCGGCGCGAGTTCTGTCGAGTAAGAGGCTGAGCAAATCTATGCCAGCCATCTTGATATGTTTTAGCGCAGGCTGCACAGGCAGGTTATTGCCTAGGTGCGGGTGCTGTACCAACAGGGCGATGGCTAATCGCAGTGGGGTACCGCGTCCCTTAAGCGCTTTGTTTTGCAGGGGCTTATTTGCATCAATGCGTTTAAAGCCGAGCTTACGCTGCAATTCTTCTGCACTGTTCATGCCGAGCTTATAGGCGAGATTCTCAAGTAAAAGGCTCTGCAGAACTGTGTCTTGTACTTTCTCTATCAGGCTCATGGCCTGTTTGGCCAGGGTGCCCTTGTCTGTGCCATAGCGGCTGGCTAAGGTATCGAACAGAAATTCCGGTAGTAGTTTGGCCTCGGCAATCAGCTGCTCGAAGGCCGGTTTGCCTATCTGACGCACCAGCGAGTCGGGATCTTCCCCCTGAGGCAAGAACATAAATTTTACCTGGTCGCCGGGCTTGAGCAGTGGCAGGGCGGTTTCAAGTGCCCGCCAGGCCGCCTCGGTACCTGCCTTGTCGCCGTCGTAACAGCAGATCACCTCTTTGGCGCTGCGCAGCAACAACTGAAATTGATCCGCCGTGGTCGAGGTGCCGAGTGATGCTACAGCATAGTCGACGCCAAATTGCGCCAGGGCCACCACGTCCATATAGCCTTCGACAATCAGGATCTGACTGGGATCCCTGTGTCTCTGTTTGAGTTCATACAGGCCATAGAGTTCATAGCCCTTATGAAATATGGGCGTTTCCGGCGAATTCAAGTATTTCGGCGTGCCTTCACCTAAGACTCGGCCGCCAAAGCCAATTACTCGGCCGCGGCGATCGCGAATGGGGAACATGAGACGGTCGCGGAACCTGTCGTAACGCTTGCCGCTGTCGTTCTCGATCACCATGCCAGCGGTGAGCAGCTTGTCCTGGGCATCCTGGTTTTGACGATAACGGCCTAAAAGGCCATCCCAACCATCGGGGGCGAAGCCGATGTTGAAGTGCTCGATCACCTCATCGGAGAGGCCTCGGTGGGCGAGGTAGTCGAGCACCTTCTGCTTGTCCGTGTGCTGTTTCAGCTGGCTTTGAAAGTAGCGGCTGGCCTCTTCCATCAGTTGGTAGAGGTCGCGGCTTAGGCCTTCGTCGCGGCGTTTGCCTGTGCCTTGCTCTCTGGGGACTTCAAGGCCTAAACGGCCGGCGAGTTCCTCGATGGCATCGACAAAGTCGAGCCTGTCATATTCCATGACGAAATCGATGGCATTGCCATGGGCGCCACAGCCGAAGCAGTGATAAAACTGTTTGTCTCTGCTGACGGTAAAAGAGGGTGACTTTTCGCTATGGAAGGGGCAACAGGCAGAATGATTTTTGCCCGCCTTTTTCAGGGGGACCTTGGCGTCGATGAGATCGACTATATCGGTGCGAGCTACAAGCTCATTGATAAACTCACGAGGTATCGCCATTGCTGTATAAATGCCGCCTTTTCGCGAAATTAAACCGAAAGAGTAGAAACAAACAAGCCGTGCGTAGGCACGGCTCATTCATACATTGAACTTAAGATTACTTGAGTTTTGCCTTGATCAGAGCGCCAATTGACGCCATGTCGGCTCGCCCTTGTACCTTAGGTTTCAATGCTCCCATTACTTTGCCCATATCCGCCATGGATGATGCGCCTACCTCTTGGATAGTGGCATCGACTAGCTCGGCAACCTCTTCTTCAGAAAGAGGCTTAGGCAGGAAAGTCTCGAGAACTCGAATCTCTCCGGCTTCTGCTTGGGCTAGTTCGTCACGACCTGCCGCTTCATATTGAGCGATAGAGTCGCGACGTTGTTTAACCATTTTGGTTAAGACAGCTATGGCTTGATCATCATTCAGCGTCTCGCGGTTATCCACTTCGATCTGTTTGATGGCAGCCAGCGCCATACGAATCGTACCCAGACGCACCTTATCTTTGGCGCGCATGGCTTCTTTCATCTGGTCTTTTAGCTGATCAACTAGGCTCATAAGAGATTAGTATAAACGTACGCGACGCGCGTTTTCGCGAGAAAGCTTCTTAGCAAGACGCTTAACTGCAGCAGCTTTAGCGCGCTTACGTGCAGTAGTTGGCTTCTCGTAGAATTCACGAGCACGAACGTCGGCTAAGATACCAGCTTTTTCACAAGAGCGCTTGAAACGACGTAGAGCTACGTCAAATGGTTCATTCTCACGTACTTTAATAATTGGCATACGCCATCACCCCTTAGGTGTAGTTTGTATTGAGTTAATTTCTTAACCCAAGTTAATTTAAAAATGGTGCGGAATTCTATACCGACTGTCGACCTTTTGTAAACCCCCTTGTGGCGATCCTTTCGGGATCCTTTTTCGGGGCAACGTCCTTAAGTCTAGCATTTCCTTGTGTCTATATCGTGGCAGACATCATGACAGGCCAGTTGAGGGCGCCTGGTGCATGCCCCATCAAGTCTGGGCTCAGCCGGGATCGTCGGGCGATACTAGGTGAGTGTGCAATCCATTGGTATTTCCGCGGGCAAGCAGGTAAAATTGGCCGCCACTTTATTTAGCGTGATGAGGAAAAATGCGAGTTTTAGGTATAGAGACATCTTGTGATGAGACAGGTATCGCCGTCTATGATGACGAAAAAGGCCTGTTATCTCATGCGCTTTACAGTCAAGTTAAACTACACGCCGATTACGGCGGGGTAGTGCCTGAGCTCGCATCGCGCGACCATGTGCGCAAGATCATTCCGCTGATAAGGCAAGCCCTGAAAGAGGCTAACTGCACTCAAGATGATATCGATGCCATCGCCTATACCAAGGGCCCTGGCCTGGTGGGCGCCCTGTTAGTGGGGGCCTGTGTCGGCCGCTCGCTGGCCTTTGCCTGGGGCAAACCCGCGGTGGGCGTGCATCATATGGAAGGCCACCTGCTGGCGCCTATGCTGGAAGAGGATGTGCCGGAATTTCCATTCCTGGCGCTGCTGGTCTCAGGCGGTCACTCTATGATGGTGGCGGTCGAGGGGATAGGTCGCTATCAGGTGCTGGGCGAATCTGTGGATGACGCCGCCGGTGAAGCCTTCGATAAGACGGCTAAGCTGATGGGGCTGGATTATCCTGGTGGACCAAGACTCGCTAAGCTGGCCGCCCAAGGCGAGCCCAACTGCTACCGTTTCCCGCGTCCGATGACAGACCGTCCAGGGCTGGACTTTAGCTTCTCTGGCCTTAAGACCTTTGCCGCCAATACCATCGCCGATGAACCGGATGATGAGCAGACCCGCGCCAACATCGCCCGCGCCTTCGAAGAAGCCGTGGTCGACACCCTGGCCATCAAGTGTAAACGCGCCCTGAAACAGACCGGCTATAACCGTCTGGTGATCGCCGGTGGCGTGAGCGCCAACAGTCGTCTGCGCGAGAGCCTGGCGGAGATGATGCAGGGACTCGGTGGTAGGGTCTATTACCCCAGAGGCGAGTTTTGTACCGATAACGGCGCCATGATCGCCTATGCCGGCATGCAGCGACTCAAGGCCGACCAGCTAGAGCCGCTTTCCGTTAAGGGGATGCCTCGCTGGCCGCTGGACTCGCTACCGCCGGTCTAATCAACTTGCTCTTTATCGTTGCGCCAAAAGCCCTTCCTACGAAGGGCTTTTTGTTATCAGCGATCCTATGACTTTTGCTTAAGCGAAAGGCTGAGATAACTGCTGAGCTATTGTATGGGGTAGCTAACTATGCGGGTTAGTTATTGTTTGGGTTAATTGGGATAAGACTTAGTTGCCGTCGGTGCGCTTCTTGCGGGATACCTTAGACTCTTCGCCCTTGAGCAGGCGATGAATGTTTTCCTTGTGGCGTATGATGATCAGCAAGGAGAGCATGGCCACGGGCACGGTAAAGCGCTCGTCGAAATACCAGGTATAGGCGGGGGCCAGTAGGGCGGTGACTATGGCGGCCAGTGAGGAGTAGCGGCAGATCAGTACCACTATGACCCAGGTGGCGATCAGTGCCAGAGACAGATCGGCACCTATGGGCGCCATGGCGCCGAAGGCGGTCGCAACCCCCTTGCCGCCCTTAAACTTAAAGAAGATGGGGAAGATATGCCCCAGACAGGCGGCGATGGCGATCACCCCGAGGGAGACTGCATCGACGCCGAGACGGAAGGCGACATAGGCGGGCACCGCGCCCTTGAGCATATCGAACAGCAACACCATGGCGGCGGCGCTGGCGCCACCGATACGCAGCACATTGGTTGCGCCTGGATTGCCTGAGCCTTGGCTACGAGGATCGGGTAATCCTCTGAGTCGACAAACTAGCACGGCACTGGATATCGAACCTGCCAGATAGGCGGTCAATATCATCGCTAGAGTCAGCAGCGTTAAGCTCAAATTGGTTTCCTTATCCTTCTTAAGGTATTATCCCGCCCTAGTTGTTGAGGCGGCTGACTAAACCTTGTATTTTACGCACTGGTTGATTGGCCATGTAATGATAACGGGCGATTTTGGCATCCGTATTCCTATCCCTGATTCGTTGTCATTACAGTCGCTTATCCTACTTGGGTTTTCGGCTGCACGAAAGGGGAAATCACAGATATCTGTGTGATCCGGGGCATTATAACCATATTGGTCCTTGTAGCTTATTAGACCTCTTCTATTACCTAATTTTTTGCCTATCGGGAGGCATCATGGACAAGGTACTTATTTCACAGCTGAAAGTCGAAACCGTGATCGGTATTTACGAGTGGGAAAAGCAGATCCATCAAAACCTGCTGATTGACCTCGAGATGGCCTGGGACAACAGCCTGGCGGCCGCCAATGACGACTACCAACATGCTCTGTGTTACGAGACCGTCTCAAACCGGCTCACGGCCCTGATCACCGAGAAGCCAATAGAACTCATCGAGACGGTGGCGCAGATCTGCGCCGACTGTGTGATGGATGAGTTTGACGTGCCTTGGGTGAAGGTGAGGGTGATGAAGCCCGGCGCCGTGCCCAGTGCGCAGGCCGTGGGTGTCGAGATAGAGCGAGGTCATCTGTAACCTTATGGCACGCATCTTCATCAGCATTGGCAGTAATATTCGCCCTGAGGGCTACTTTAACGCCGCCCTCAAGGCATTAAGCACTCACTTTGATAACCTGTGCCTCTCCAGCGTCTTTGAGAGCGAGGCGGTCGGTTTCGATGGCAGCAATTTTCTCAACATGGTGGTCGCCGCCGATACCCAGCTTGGTATCGCCGAGGTGGTGGCGCTGTTTAAGCAGATAGAGTCGGATAATGGCCGGCTGCCGGGGGCAAAGAAGTTTAGCCCTCGCACCCTAGATCTCGACCTGTTGCTCTATGACGACTTGGTGACCGAGACGCCCATAGTGCTGCCGCGCGCCGAGATCACCACCAACGCCTTCGTGCTCTGGCCGCTGGCGGAGATCGCTCCCGAGCGGATCCATCCCGTGGCGCAGCTTTCTTATCAGACCCTATGGGACAATTATGATAAGTTGCAGCAGAAGCTGTGGCCTGTCGAATTTCAATGGTCTTATTAATTTCATTAGCCGACCCAAATCGTAAAGGATAATCATGGATATTTTTCAGGTAATAGTCTTGGCCCTTATCCAAGGCCTGACTGAGTTTTTACCTATCTCTAGCTCTGCCCACCTCATCTTACCCGCCCAGCTGCTTGGCTGGCAGGATCAGGGGCTAACCTTCGACGTGGCGGTGAATACCGGATCCTTATTGGCCGTGGTGATCTATTTTCGCCGTGAGCTCTTCTCCATGTTTACCGCCTGGACCGGCAGCCTGGTGACACGTCAGCAGACCCAGGAGAGCAAGCTGGCCTGGTGGATCATTCTGGCAACCATTCCTGCGGTGATCTTTGGTTTTACCGCCAAAGACTTCATCTCGACTCATCTGAGAAATATCGAGGTGATCGCCACCACGACTATCGTCTTCGGTCTGCTGCTGTGGTGGGCGGATAAGTTAAACCGTGAAGGCTTTAGTGAGTTTCAGGTGGGCTGGAAGAAGGCGCTACTGATCGGTTTCGCTCAGGCGATGGCGCTTATCCCAGGTACCTCACGTTCAGGGGCAACCATTACCGCAGCCTTGGCGCTGGGCCTGAGCCGCGAGGCGGCGGCGCGTTTCTCGTTTCTCATGTCTGTGCCCGTCAGCCTGGGCGCGGCCATATTAGTGGTGAAAGATCTGCTCTCCAGCCAGGAGGCGATCGATTATCAGGCGCTGATCCTGGGCACGGCACTGTCGTTTGTGGCCGCCTATCTCTGTATCCATTACTTCCTGAAGATCATCAGCCGCATGGGGATGACGCCTTTCGTTATCTATCGCCTCGCCTTAGGGGCTATCCTGTGTGTAGTGATTTTTGCCTGATGGCCGCGAAGTTAAGTTATTGAGAGAGCCCTATGAATAGTCATTACTTGTGTCCCCTCTGCCAAGCGCCGCTGATGGTTCACCAAGGCAGCCAGGGGCTGCACTGCGCCAATAAACACCATTTCGATAAGGGGACGCAGGGGTACTGGGTGTTCAGTCAGCCCAAGAAGCCCCATATCGATTCGCGGCAGTTGATGCGTGCCAAACACTTCCTGTTGGAATCGGGTATCTTCGCCCCCGTGGTCGAGGCCATTCAGCGTCAGCTAAGTGAGCTATTGCCGAGTGATGCCACGCTGTCGCATCTGGATGTCGACAGCGGCGAGGGTTATTACCTGAGGGCGTTGGCAGGCGTGTTTAACGCGCTTGGCCAAGCCGTTGAACAGACAGGTGTCGCCGAGGCGGAGAACGCCCTGTTTGTGGCGGCGAAGGCGCAGCCTGAGGCCAATCTGATTCAGAGCCAGCTCAAGGTTCTGCCTTTCGCCGATGCCAGCTTCGATCTGGTGAGCCTGTTCGATAAGCCGCTCAAAGGCAAGGAGCCCCTGCGGGTGCTTAAGTCTGGCGGTACCTTTATCTGGTTATCGGCAGGCCCACGTCACTTGTGGCAGATTAGAGAATTTATCTATCCTAACTTAACCGAGAAAGGCGGAGAGCCGCAGCAACCAAAAGGCGTTACCCTGGTGGCGAGCGAGCATATTACTTATTCCTTGGCGCTCAGCGGCGAGCAGGCGCTGACGCTGCTGGAGATGACCCCCTTTGCCTGGCGGGCCAACGATAAGATAAAGCGGCAGATCGCCCAGCAGAATTTTGCGGCGCTGGAGATAGATCTCTACCTTACCCTGGCAACGAAAGATGCTTAGGTGAAAGTACATTTATTCACCACTAGAAAATCCCGGCGGCTCGGGTTACCCTTTGAGCCAAACCTTTAACTCGATTTTTGGAAAACCGTTTTGATGATGCGTAAATTGCTGTTGCTCATCTTGAGTCTCGCACCACTGCAGTTACTTGCTAATGTCTATTCCCTGCCGGCCAACGGCGGCCGCCTCATCGGCGAGCTGCAGACCCACGTGGTCGAGAAGGGCGACTACTTCAAAACCATCGCCGATAAATACAATATCGGTATCTTGGAGTTGATGGAAACCAATCCTGGGGTGGATCCTTTCCTGCCGACTCCGGGTACCCAGTTGGTGATCCCCACCCAGATGTTGCTGCCGGACGTGCCGCGCAAGGGTATAGTGATCAACCTGCCGGAGCTGCGTCTCTACTATTTCCCTAAAAATGGCCGCGAGGTGCATGTCTTTCCTGTGGGCATTGGCCGTATCGGCCGTGAAACCCCAGAGATGACCACTAAGATCAAGGCGCGTATCCCTAATCCGAGCTGGACACCGCCGGCAAGTCTGCGCGCCGAGCATCTGCGTGAGCGTGGCGAGGTGTTGCCGCCAGTGGTGCCTGCTGGCCCGGATAACCCACTGGGTAAATACGCCATGCAGCTCTCCTATGGTGATGGCAGCTACCTGATCCACGGCACCAACAAGGATTTCGGTATCGGCATGCGCGTCAGTGCAGGTTGTATCAGACTCAACCCAGATGATATCGAGTGGTTGTTCCATCAGGCCAAATATGGCGACAGCGTGCGGGTGATCAATCAGACGGTAAAGATTGCTACCGAGCCCGATGGCCGTCAGATCATCGAGGTGCATTCGCCCCTGTCTAAGACGGAAGACCAACCCCGTGAGAAGGTGATCAGTCTGAGCAGCAAGGTGGTGAAATTTATCAGCCAGCAAAGCGTCGATAACACCAAGGCAAACGATGCCCTGCTGACCCAGAACGGCATCCCTATGGTGATCTCACATCCACCGCTGACGGCGGCTCAGGATTTAAAGATCACTCCCTAGATTTAAGAAGCTTAGGTTTGAGTGATTCGTGTTAAACCATTAAGGCGTCCATAGGGCGCCTTTTTTGTGGGCGTTTTTTAGCGGAGGTCGGGAGTGAGTATCGCGAAAAGACGCGCGTGACTAGGTGCTATAGGCTAAGACGAAAACTAAGATACAGTCGGTTTAGAAAGCTTAGAGGATGAGCTGAGTCAGAGAAATTTGAGCTGAAGAGTGGGGGATGACGAGCTTAGGAGAGAATTGAAAGTTAACGCTGTGGGGGAAAACATATCGGCAACACAGACGTGTTGCCGATACAGACAAATTACTTCTTGTAAGAAGAAGCGATGTTGTCGATGCGGTCGTTAGCACGCTTAGCTTCAGCTTGTGCGTCCATCGCAGCAGCTTTTGCATCTTTAACGTCAGCAGCAAGAGCACCTTGCTCAGACTTCAGAGAGCTAACTTCAGCTGATAATTGATCAACTTTGTTGCCTAGGTTAGCAACGCTTTCTTCTAGAGCAGTAGTGTTTGCGCAACCACCAAGAAGGGCAGTCATTGCTACGCCAGCAATCATCAGTACTTTTTTGTTCATTGGGAAATCCCTTTAAATAAGTTGGATTGAGTTGGAGCAGCCGAAAAGTACAACTGCAACTGGTTAATTATGTCATAGCCATTTTATTTTGCTATGAATTTTCACCCTAAGGTCGTAATACAATATCTCATGATTGTGCAAAATCAAGCTTGTCGAGGGTTTTTGCTCAAATTTTGGCTAATGATCACTAAAACTTAACCTTCGATTAGCTATGGCTTTGCATTTACGGCGGTTTTTCGCTTGTACTGTTCGATGACCTCGACCCTTTGCTTGTGTAATTCCGCCTTGATATCAGCGCCCTTAAATCCCGCCTCTATGATAGGTTTTATCGCCACGTCGCGCGCAAGCTCAAAACAGTGCTGCACATAGGCCCCTTGGGGGTAGGGACGCTCCTCCAGGCCTGTGCGTCCCTTGCTGTCGGCTTCGCAGGCCAGCAGGAGTTGCGGCAGTCTCTCGGGCTTACGCCAGAGATCGGCCTTGTCGAACAGCTTGACTATGGTCTCGGCTCGCAGTTCGAAGGCATTGTGGATGTTCTGATGCTGGTCGCTCACCAAGAGAGCCAGATCCCGGTAGTCGTTTGGGACGCGAAAGCGCTCGCACAGGGCACGAATGAGCGGCAGGCCCTTTTGGCCATGGCCGTGATGTTTCGGCAGATGCTCCTTAGGCGATAGCGCCTTGCCAAGGTCGTGCACCAGGGCGGCGAAGCGCACCTGCTTGTCCTGGCTGAGTCTGGCGGCTTGCTCAAGCGCCATGAGGGTGTGTATGCCGGTATCTATCTCTGGGTGCCACTGCTCTGGCTGAGGGATACCAAACAGGGCTTCTATCTCGGGAAAGAGTATCGCCAGGCCGCCAGCTTCTCTGAGCACCTCGAAGAACACCTGGGGCGCCTCTGTGGTTAGCGCCTTATCCAGCTCCTGAAATACCCGCTCAGGCGTTAGCGCCTCTAGCTCACCGCTTGCGGCGATGCGTTGCATAAGTGCTATGGTCTCTGGGGCGACCTTGAAGCCCAGGGGCTGAAAACGGGCGGCGAAGCGGGCGACCCTGAGCACTCGTAGCGGATCTTCGACGAAGGCCTCCGATACATGCCTGAGCAGGCGCTGCTCGATATCGGCCTGACCGCCATAGGGGTCGAAGACTCGTCCTGTTTCATCCTGGGCGATGGCGTTGATGGTGAGATCCCGCCTCAGCAAGTCTTCCTCCAGGGTGACATCGGGCGCCGCGTAGACGCTAAAGCCGCCATAGCCGACGCCTATCTTACGCTCGGTGCGCGCCAGGGCATATTCCTGCTGTGTCTTGGGGTGGAGAAATACGGGGAAGTCTTTACCCACCTGGCGATAGCCTTTGTCGAGCATCTCTTGCACTGTCGCACCCACCACCATGTAGTCACGATCTTTAATGGGAATATTGAGTAACTGGTCGCGGACGGCGCCGCCAACTAAATAGATCTTCACGTCTCACCAAGGGAAATCTTTGTATTGGCCTAAGCTTATCATGGCAAGTTGTTAAACCGCACCCTTTCGCGGCTTAGATAGCAGGCTCGAGGCGCTGCTTTGGCGCAATTATTTGGGGGGAATTTTTGACAACGTCTCCCCTAGGGATTAATTTGAACCGTCATTATTATTTTGGGACTGAGACGGCATGTACAAGGCGTTTTACGGACTTAGCGATAACCCGTTTTCGATCGCACCCAACCCTCATTATCTGTTCCTGAGTGACAGGCATCGTGAGGCGTTGGCTCATTTAACCTATGGATTGGGTGAAACCGGTGGTTTTGTCTTGTTAACCGGCGAGGTGGGCACGGGAAAGACCACAGTGTCGCGCTGCCTGCTCAACCAACTGCCCGAAAATACCGATACCGCCTTTATCCTCAACCCCTCGCTGACCGAGCTTGAGTTGCTGGCCACCCTGTGTGACGAGCTGGGGGTGCATTATGGCGAGTCGCCCACCCTGAAACAACTCACCGATAAGCTGAGTCAGTTCCTGCTGGCCAACCATGAGAAGGGGCGCAATACCGTCCTGATCATCGACGAGGCGCAGCATCTGCGGGCCGAAGTGCTGGAGCAGCTCAGGCTGCTGACCAACCTGGAGACTGATACTAAGAAACTGCTGCAGGTGATCCTCATCGGTCAGCCGGAGCTACAACAGCTGCTTAAGCGTCAGGAGCTCAGACAGCTGGCCCAGCGCATCACGGCACGTTATCACCTGCTGCCATTGACTCAGCAGGAGATTGCCCTCTATGTGCAGCACAGGCTACAGGTGGCCGGACGTCACGAGCCGCTGTTTCACCGCAGCGCCATCAAGACGCTCCACCAATACAGCGGTGGTATTCCGCGTTTGATTAACCTCTTGTGTGAACGTGCCCTGATGGCAGGTTATGCCCAGTCTAAGGTGCCTATCGACGCCAACATGGTGAGAACCGCCGCCAGCGAAGTCCTGGGCGAGGAGATTAAGCAGCGCAAACTGCTGTGGCCGGCGACGGCCGCGACCCTGATCCTGGCGACCTTTGCCGGCGCCTTCTACTTCTTTAACCTGCAGGGGCAGGGCGGCATAGCTCAGGCAAACACAGCTCAGGCAAATATGGCCCAGACTGGCGCAGTGCAGGCCAATGAGCCGAGTGCCACCGGTGCACAGCAGGCTAATCAGAACCATTCACAAGCCGTCCAGACACAAACTCAGCCACAAACTCAGACTAATCTGGCAAGCCGCCAAGTCGAAGAGAGCAATGCCAGCCTGAGCGCGGATCAGCGCATATTACGTCAGGCGATCAATCAGAGCCGCAGTATAGACACCGCCTATGCCGCCATACTCGGCCTGTGGGATAAGGCACCTTATGTTGGCCTGACCGCCTGTCAGTCGGCCAAGCAGCAGGGGCTGGATTGCTTCCAGCAGCAGGGTAACTGGCACTCTTTGGTACGCCTCAACTATCCGGCAGTGGTCTATCTACAGGATGAGCGCGGCGAGCCCTTCTACGGAACCGTCGTGTCCCGCCAGGGCGAGCAGCTGTTGCTGCAACTGGCGGAGCAGCAGCTGTGGGTAGACAGAGACTGGTTTACCCGCCACTTTGCCGGTACCTTCGAGCTCTTGTGGCAGGCACCAAGCTATCAGCCTAAGGAGATAGGCCGAGGCTCGGCGCCGGCGCAGATCCAGTGGCTGGAGAATGCCCTGGCGCAGATCCAGAACAAGCCCGCGCGTCTGGTCGACTATTTCGATGCCGAGCTGGAGCAATCCCTAATGGACTTCCAGCGTCAGCATGGCCTGCGCGCCGATGCCATTGCCGGTAGCCAGACCTTAGTACAGCTCAATCTCTACCTCAGCGATAAGGGGCCGAGATTGCAGGAGCAGCAAGTAGGATTGCAGGGAAGAGTGCAAGGCGAGGGACGCTACTGATGTCTATCCTTCTCGATGCGGTGACCCGCGCGAAACAGCAAGATCAACAGCTAGACCCTGTGATCACCCCAAGGGCCCAGTATGAAGCGATGCAGCCCAAGTGGCCTCTGGTCGTCAAATTAGGCTTGTTAGGTACTGGTCTTGGCGGAGCCATCGCCCTCGCCTGGGTGCTCAGTGGGCAGGGAGAGCTGGGCGCGCAAAAGCAGGCCGCATCAGTATCTAACGTGTCTAGCATATCTAGCCAACAAACCACTGGGGTGCAGACACAAGCCCAGCCCCAGCCCCAGCAACAGCGCGTGGCTGAACAGCAGGCTGCTCAGCCGACTCTGGATCAGAATCCTCAGACAGGCATCAAACTGGCGGGTAAGGTTGCCCTGCCATTGCCGGTGGAGCGCCCCAGCGTTCAAACCCGGACGAGTGAACCCTTGACGGCATCTACCACTCAGCCAAGGCGTCAGCAGGCCGCGCAAAGCGGTGTAAACACTAGCCTTGCGAATACTAGCAATTTGAATAACCAGAGCTTTTCGAACAACCAGAGTGCCGAGGAGCCGATCGTCTTAGGCGCCAACGCTAACCAGCGTGGGCGAGAGCTGCTCAGCTCTCTCAAGGCGCAGGTGGATGAGGCGGCGGCCGATGTCGGCCTGGACGCTGCTTACGTTGAGGAGCAGCGCGCAAATCAGGGATTGGAGCAGGCTTTCGATCAAGCAAGCGAGCCGGCCCCCGAGCCAGTAGCCCAGCAGCGCCCGATAGTTAAGGATACCAGCAAGCTAGTGGCTGCCTTCGAGGCGGCGCTCAAGGAGGTGGAGAAGGAGAACGCCGTCGCCACGCCCGTGACTCAGCCTAAGCTGGATCCTATTCCGGCGGCCCAGCCCGACGAGCTGCCCAAGTATGGCCAGCTACCGGCGGGGATTCAGCTGCAGGTGCCCGAGTTTAATATTCTGGCCCATGTCTATGCCAACGATCCTAAGAACCGCTGGCTGAATGTGGATGGCGCCGAGCTGCAACAGGGTGACATGATTGGCGGCAAGCTGAAGATAGTCGAGATACGCCCGAGGGATGTGGTGTTAGAGGTGGCCGGTACCGAGTTTAAGGTGCCCGCTATCTAGTCGTATAGCTGATATAAATTCAGCTGAGGCAAAGTCAGTAGACGTAAACTTAGCAGATGTAAAAAAGGCGATGAATCATTCATCGCCTTTTTCGTTTGAGTCTTGTTTGGTTTCAGTAGCTAGACAAAGAACGTCTAGCCAAAGAGTGCCTAGCCAAAGAATTCGTAGGCCAGTAGCAGGGTCAGACCATAACCACAGGTATAACACAGGGCCAGCGCAGGCACATACTTGAGGTAGGTGACGAAGGTGAGCTCTTTCACCTTACTCATGGCGATGATACCCGCCGCACTACCAATCACCAGCAGAGAGCCGCCCACGCCTACAGAGTAGGTGAGGCCCAGCCACTCAGGGGTGTTAAGCACAGGTTCGGCCTTCAATAGCGCCGCGGTGAGCGGTACGTTATCCAGAATTGCCGAGCCGATACCCGTCACGAAGTTAGAGATGTTAGGGTCAAACTTGGCATAGACCTCGGTCAGCAGATGCAGGGTGCCAATCTCTTTTAGCATGCCCACGAGCAGCAAGATCCCCAGGAAGAAGAGCAGGGTTTCGAACTCTACCTGACGGATATATTCGAGGATCTGTAGCTCTTCTTTGTTGCTACGCTGCAGCGTGCCCATCAGGAACATTACCGACAGACCCGACAGGAAGGTCAGCACAGGCGGAATACCGAAGAAGATGTTGAGCACCATGGTCATTATGATGGTGATCAGGAAGATGAGGGCGATAAACACATCCAGCTTGCTGTATTGGCGCTTGATGGGGGTGGTGCTTACATAGCCTTCCGCCTTCAGCGAGAAGAGTACTGCCAGTAGCATCACACTGGCCGCCGCCGGGATAAATAGCATAAGCAGCTGCGAGATATGGACATGGCCGCCGAGGAAGATCATCAGGGTTGTCACATCACCGGTGATCAGCGCCACACCGCCCGAGTTTACGGCGAAGATGATGAGTACCGACATGCGGCGCTTCATCTGGCTCTCGAGTTGGAAGGTGGTCAACAAGCCCAGGGAAACCAGGGTCGCGGTGACGTTATCACAGATGGCCGACAGTACCAGGGAGAAGAGCGCCACTTGTATCATCAGCATGCGCACAGAGACCTTCTGGGGGAACAGCTTCTGCACCAGGATCTGAATCATGCCCTTGGCGTTCAGATAGGCCACGAAGGTCATGGTGGACATCAGGAAGAGCCAGAGGGTGGCGATTTCCAACAGGTTGTGGTCCAGTTCCTCTGCCACTAGGTGCTGGTGGCTGGGATCCCGCGCCGCAACAAACAGGGTGATCCAGGCAACACAGCCGAAGAAGAGGGTGGTTTTAGCCTTATTAATGTGGGTAACTTCTTCAAAAATAATGCTTAATAGCGCTAGCACAGCAAGTGTGATCAGGAAAATGTTGAGCATACATTTGTTCCTACGGCTGATAGTAAATCCCGTCCGGCAGAGGTGAGACGGCATGATTTACATCAAGGTTTGGTTAAGGTTGTTGTGTTAGGCGGCGATCTGACCATAGGATGGGATAATACGCAAGTGTTACCTTAGTCTAATTTCACCGAAAAATGCGATCTCGCGCACATCGAGGCTTTTGAAATAGCGGAATATTTTTTGATTCCTTGAATCTGTGGTGAAAGCTGCTGAATTCTCGCTTTTGGCTTTACTTAATTCAGTGCATCCTACTAAAGATTGTCATATACACAAGAGTCTCTACTGGTTGCGGCTGTCAAGTTGGAATAAATTGTTTACGTTTGACGACCTGCCAGGTGAATCGATGTTTAGTATCTTGAATCGAGCGGAGCTGAGGCGAGCCGATTTGAGTGACAAAGCGTGGGGCGAGCACTGGCATTGAGACGAAGGCATAGGCTTTAAGCCAAAGACTGAGGCAAGGAGTAAAGGCCTAGGCTTTGGGTAAAGCAGGGCAATAAAAAAGGACGCCTGGGCGTCCTTTCTGCTTTCGTTACGAATGCGCGTTCGAATGACTGGCGCTAGCTATTACTTAGCCATGCGGGCGAAGACGCGGTCGGCTGCGGCCAGCGTCTCTTCCAGTTCCTTCTCGCCGTGCGCCATAGAGAGGAAGCCAGCTTCATAGGCGCTAGGCGCCAGGTAAACGCCTTCGTCCAGCATGCCGTGGTAGAAGGTGCGGAAGGCTTCAGCGTCACACTGGGTGACCTGATCGAAGCGAGTCACCTGCTCCAGCTCGGTAAAGAAGAAACCGAACATGCCGCCCACATAGTTGATGCTCAGCGGGATACCATGCTTGTTGGCCGCGGCCTTGAAGCCTTCGGCGATACGCTTGGTCTTGGCGGCCAGCTCTTCATACAGGCCTTCGGCGCACAGCTCTTCCATCTGCGCCAGACCCGCCGACATGGCGATAGGGTTACCCGACAGGGTACCTGCCTGATACACGGGACCGGTAGGGGCGATGAACTGCATCACCTCTTTACGGCCACCGAAGGCGCCTACTGGCATACCGCCGCCGATAACCTTACCCAGTGTGGTCAGGTCAGGCGTGATGCCGTAGTGGCCTTGTGCACCGCTCTTAGAAACGCGGAAACCTGTCATCACCTCGTCGATGATCAGCAGGGCGCCATACTGGTCACACAGGGCGCGCAAGCCTTCCAGGAAGCCTGGAATTGGCGGGATGCAGTTCATGTTGCCGGCAACTGGCTCAAGGATGATACAGGCGATCTCTTCTGGGTACTGTTCAAACAGCGCCTTCACCGATTCCAGCTCGTTGTAAACCGCGGTCAGTGTGTGCTTGGCGAAATCTTCTGGGATACCCGGAGAGCTTGGCTGACCTAGGGTCAGGGCGCCAGAGCCTGCTTTTACCAGCAGACAGTCGGCATGGCCATGGTAGCAGCCTTCAAACTTGAGGATCTTGTCGCGATTGGTAAAGCCGCGTGCCAGACGGATGGCGCTCATGGTGGCTTCTGTGCCTGAGCTGACCATACGAACCTGCTCCATCGAAGGGACCATCTCGATCACCTTCTCGGCCATGCGCACTTCAAGCTCGGTTGGCGCGCCGAAAGAGAGACCATTCTCTACTGCGTCCAGTACGGCTTGACGGATCTTTGGATGATTATGACCCAAGATCATCGGGCCCCAAGAGCCAACATAGTCGATATAGGCCTTGCCGTCGGCATCATAGATGTAAGCGCCGTCGGCTTTTTCGATGAAACGTGGTGAACCACCAACGCCGTTGAAGGCACGCACGGGTGAGTTAACGCCACCTGGGATAGTTTTCTTAGCCTGCTCAAATAGGGTTTCAGAACGGGTCATTCTAGATCCTTTAAAGTCGTCGCCAGATTAAAAATCGGCTTTTTGTGAATACCAATTTACCGGACATTCGTGCTGTTCAAGCTGTGAATCAACACCTAATGTCAACGCAAACAGCGCCATGCGGATAAGCAATCCGTTGTCTGCCTGTCTGAAGATGGCCAAGTTTGGATGACTGTTGAGGTCATTGTCCAGCTCGTTGGCCTGCTCTCTCGAATCGCGGGGCAGCGGATGCATGATCACTGTATTCGATTTGCAATGCTGTGTGTAAATATTGTGGTTTAAGCGGAACTTGCCACGATACTTGTTGGCCTCTTCCTGCGAAGGAAAACGCTCTTCTTGAATACGCGTCAGGTAGAGTATATCAGCCTGATCTAAATTGCCTTCAAGTTGATCTGTTATTGTGATCTTATGCCCAGCATTTTCAATGTCATCGATCACATAGTCTGGCATTGCCAGCTCTTTTGGTGAGATCAGGGTAAAGCTCACATCCTTGTACATGCATAGTAGGCGCGACAGCGAATGTACCGTGCGGCCAAACTTGAGGTCGCCCACCATGGCGATGTGCATGCCGCTGATATTGCGGCCACCGGCGGCCAGCTCTTTCTGAATGGTGAACAGATCCAGCAGCGCCTGGGTCGGGTGCTCGTTCGGGCCGTCGCCACCGTTGATCACTGGTACTCGGCTGCCCTCGGCAAACTCACGTACCGAATAGGCATCGGGATGACGCATGGCGATCACATCCGAGTAGCTAGATAGCACGCGGGCGGTGTCGTACAGGGACTCACCCTTAGAGAGGGATGAGGTGCCTATGCCGACGGTTTCGTTGACCTTGCCGCCCAGCAGGTTGAAGGCACTGCCGAAGCTGACCCGGGTACGGGTGCTGGGTTCGAAAAACAGATTACCCAGAATCGCGCCGTCGAGTACCGTGGTACGTTTGCGTCTGAGGGCATAGGGAGTCATTCGCGATGCAACGCTAAAGATCTCTTGTACGGCATCTAGATTGAGTTGGTTTACCGAGAGGATGTGTGAACCTTGAAACTGAGTCATCAGCCTTTATTTCCAATTTCGGGGAGCAAAATGGCCGAAGCAGATGGTCATTTCGCCCTAAGTTATGTAGGGTGGCTGAGGCGACACTATACCAGACATAGCGAGGCGGTGGAATAACCCGCCTAGCAAATTTGCGTGTTGGCACAAGCTTTGTTTGGCTAGATCCTGTGAGCCAGATTGGCGCCGAATTTAGGGGCGAGTAACAGGGATAAGTAGTCGGGGTAAGTAGTCGGGACAAGAAGCGGGTAGGTGCGTCGAGCGACTTAGGGTGGATTAGTTCGCATCTCAGGTTAACCTATTGAAACTAAAGGCGAGTCATGCGCGTGTCGCGCTATTCTCTTGTCTGAGTCGGCAGGCGTGTCGTGCTCGAGTCGTGTATAAGTCGTGCTGATGTTTTATCAAAGTCATGCTTAAGTCACGCATAAGTCGGCTAAACGCCGTGGTGGGGCAAGCTACCCGGGGCTAAGCTGACATCTCCAATTAAACAGAGGGTTAAGGAAAACAATGATTATTCGTAAACTACGTCTTCAACGGGCCTGGTCGCAGGAGCAACTGGCGCAGCATTCAGGGCTTAATGTGCGCACTATACAGCGCCTGGAGCGGGGACAGAAGGCGAGTCTCGAGTCATTGAAATCTTTAGCTTCGGTATTTGAGGTGCCCTTGGAGGCGCTGCAACAGGAGATGGATATGAGTATGACAATGGACAAGCAAACCGATGAAGCTGTTAATGAGAGCCTGGCGCCGGTGAGCAATGATGAGCGCGCCGCCATCGAATATGTCAAAGAGCTGAAAGGCTTCTACAGTAACCTAGTGACCATGGCGATCGTCTTGCCGCTACTCTACCTGCTGAATCTGATGATAAGCCCTGGCTACATGTGGGTCTGGTGGGTGGTACTGGGATGGGGTGGCGGCCTGGTGCTGCACGCCATCTCAGTATTCGAGCCCTTCAGCCTGTTTGGGGCGAGCTGGGAGAAACGCCAGATAGAGAAGCGGCTCAAGCGTAGGCTCTAGCGTTAATATCAGATACAGGCGCCACTAGGCTCATTGGCTTTAGGCTGGCGCCTGTTAGATCTGCCCCTGGTTGATCTCTTTTTGCAGCATCACCCAGCTGATCACTCCGACCACATTGTCGCGCTTATCCTGATAGATAAACACCTCGCCGCGACGCTCCTTGGAGAGAATATCGTAGACCTCCTTCAGGGTGGCGGTATCCACTAGGCCCTCTATGGGGTGACGGGTCAGGGTACTCATCTCCTCTGTGACCTGCAGCTCTATCTGCAGCATCTCCATCTGGCCCTGATTGTTCTGCATCAACACAGATCGTCCCTCGGCGCGCTTAAGCACCTCCAGCAGCAGCTCGTCGTTGTCTTTCACGATAACGAAGCGTTTGTCCATCACGGCGCGCACCCCCTGTTTCTGCAGACCAAGTTTGACCGAGGAGACCTTGTAGTCCAGTCCCATCAGCTCTATCTGCTTGTAAAACAGAGACTTGGTATTGAACGCCTGATGAGCGATCAGGAACGCCGGTATGGTCACGAACATGGAGGGTAAGATGATGGCGGCGTTATTGGTCAGCTCCAACAGGGCGACCAGGGCCGCCAGGGGCGCGCTGAGGCAGACCCCCATCATGGCCGTCATGCCTATGATGGTGTAGAGGCCCACATAGGGGGTGATGGTAGGAAACAACATGGCACTGACCACGGCGAGGATGGCGCCAATTAACGCGCCTATGCCAAACAGCGGGCCTATGATGCCGCCTGGGATCCCAAGGCCGATGGCGGCGATGGTGGCGATGATTTTGCCCAGCAACAGGCCGACCAGTAGCGCAAGGCTGGGATGTTCGCTGATGGCGTGGCTGATGGCAAGGTCGCCGCTGCCCAGCGCCTGGGGCAGGAAGAAACCTATGATGGTGGTGATAAGCCCGGCGATGAGCAGGCGCAGGATCAGGGGATGCTGCTGCCCCTTGGCGGTGACTTTCAGCAGGGTGTGATTAAACAGGGCGGCGATACAGCCCAGGGTGACGCCGCACAGCGCCAGCACGGGATATTGCGACAGGGGAATGTGGCTCACTCCTATCTGGTCATATTCATGGATGTTGCCAAACACCAGCTGGCTGGAGAGGGCGCCGCAGATGGCCGAGAGCATGATGGGGAAGAAGTAATGCACCTTGTATTCCCTCAGTATCACCTCGAAGACGAAGATAACCGCAGCCAGCGGGGCGTTGAAGGTGGCGGCAATTCCGGCGGCGATGCCACTGGCGCACATGATGCGCACGCTGTTGTCGGGCAGTTTAAACTTCTCTGCCATCACGCTGGCGCTCACCGCGCCGAGGTGAATGGCCGGGCCCTCACGGCCTACGGAGAAGTTGGTCGCCAGGGCAAACAGTGCCTGAAAGAACTGTCCCGGCGCGGACTGCAGAGGGATCTTGCCGTAGTGCAATTTCATCCGCTGCATCACATAGGCGATCCCCATGCGTTTATAGCGCTTGGATCCCAAAACGGCCACAAACCAGATTAAGATCGCCCCTAAAAGTGGCAATAGGACTCGCCAGTCACCTAAGTTGCCAGTAAACTGCCACTCTTGGGTCTGGGTGAGCTGGTTGAGCCACAGCAGCAGAAGTCGAAACAGAATGATCACGCCAGAGGCCACCAGGGCGAAGGCGAGGGCGAGGCCACAAAGCTGCACGCTGATCTTGGCCTGGGCCAATTTGTCTTTGAGGTCGGTATTCAGGTATTTCTGGCATTGCTGTATGGCGCTGTTTATTCTGAGCTGCACAGTAACCTTCCGGATCAATCGTTAGTAACGCTTCGCGGGGCGAATGAAGAAATTATCATAAGGGGCTAGTACTTAATGCCAAATTATCATCGCTGGGTCGATCGCATGCAAGTGCTCGAACGAAAAATTAGACCTTCGAGCGTTTATCTGTTTTGTTTAGTGATCGTGGCCTTCTTACTCGGCGTGTTGACCTGGGACCTCTGGTCCGCCAATCATTCGGTGACACCGACCCAATCCAATGGCCGTGAGGCCGAGCTACGTCAGGCGCTCAAGGAGCAGGCCGAGGTGCTGGCCTCGCGTAATCTGGAGCTGTCGCTGGAGCGCGAAGCCAACAGTAACATGCAGAAGATGTTTCTCGAGCAGCATCAGAAACAGAAGTCGCTCGACAGAGAGCTGGCCTTCTATCGCAGCATCATGGCGCCAGAGCATCAGGCCGATGGCGTCGCCATTCACGGGCTGGAGATGACGCCGGGCCCACTGACCCATCAGTATCAGATCAAGTTAGTGCTTACTCAGCTGCAAAAACGCAAGCAGGCGTTGAAGGGACAGGCTAAGCTTGCCTTCGTCGGCGTGCAGCAGGGCAAGATAGTGACTCTGCCACTTTCATCGCTTACCGATGCCAAGTTTGCCTTTAGCTTCCGTTATTTTCAGACCCTCGAGGCGCAGATCACCCTGCCAAGCGATTTCGAGCTGTCTCGGGTCGAGACTGAGGTCATAGTGCCCGCCAGTCGCTGGAGTAAGGGAGCCAAGGCGCAGCAGAGCTTCAGCGCCCAGGAGCTGCTGGCCACGCCAGAGGGCGACACTGACGTAGGCGCCCGTTCAGGGGGCGAGCCCAACGCGGTAGAGGAGCCCCATGGGGAGGAGGGCTATGCCCCCGCCGAGGAGGGCGAAGGTTCACAGATTTCAACAGAGCCACGACTATTACTTGAACAAAATAGTCAGGTATCGGATAATTCCGCTCAGCAAACCGATGTAAGAGGTAGTAATGACTGAACAAGCTGAAGATACAATGCCAATTCGTTTTACCGACGCGGCAGCGGCCAAGGTAAAAACCCTATTGGAGGAAGAGCAAAACGACGCGCTTAAGTTACGTGTGTACGTGACAGGCGGCGGGTGTTCAGGTTTTCAGTATGGCTTTACATTCGATGAGAAGGTCAACGAAGGTGACTTTACCGTTGAGAAGCAAGGGGTTCAATTAGTTGTCGATCCTATGAGCCTGCAATACCTGGTAGGCGGTGAAGTGGATTACACCTCGGGCCTGGAAGGCTCTCGTTTCTTCGTTAAGAACCCTAACGCCACCACCACATGTGGCTGTGGTGCTAGCTTCTCGGTTTAGGTCTAATCTCTTAAACCGAAAGCCGCGGTGACGCCATTGAGCGCATAAAGAAAAAGCCAGCTATTGCTGGCTTTTTTGTATCTGTGTTCTTTATGACTCTAATAACTCTAGGCTGGTAGGTCACCGGCTTATTTCATGATATTCATGCTGTTCTTGATATGGCAGTAGGCCTTTACCTTAGGAGTGAAGGCAATCCATACCTGCACCACGGCCAGCAGTATCAGCACAGTGAACACTAACCAATCTGGCAGCTTGCCCTGCCAATCGCCCAGGTGAAAGGTCGAGGGACCGGCCACCAGGTTGTCAGGGTCATATAAGATCACCGGCAGCAGGCTCACAAGACCGAGCTGGATAATGGTGTAGCCCCTGAGCATATAGAGTCCGGCCTTCTGGCGGCCCAGCACGGCAATCACCATCAGCAGGGTCAGCATGCAAAACAGCACGCCTTGCTTGGCCATTAGGCCACTGACTGAGGCTAGGGTCAGCAGACTCAGCAGGGCCAGCAGGCGCTTGGGCAGCTTAGCCTTCACCTGCTGCTGACTAGCGGCTTTTGTGAGTTCAGCGGCTTGTGCCTTGTCAGCCTGGCCGTTTGTCTCAGTCATCTCTGGCATCGACACCTTATTCTCTTCCATTATCTGAACCGATAGCGTTAACGTTGGCCGATCAGTGACGCGGCTTAGGCGTCAGACGCTGCTCAAGCTCATAGGGCGGGATCACCACGCCTAGATCGTCCTGTACCGGGAAGACGGCGACAAACAGGTCATCGTCCTGCATGCCAGGCACCCAGCGCTCCAGCCACTCGTCCAGCGGGATGGCCAGTGGGATGCAGTCGGCCCAGTCGTCGACGGCCCACTGCTTGGCGGATTCTTCACATGGCCACATAGGGATGCAGTCTTCATCTTCTGTGGTCAGCATGACGCAGCCATCGACATCCTGTAGGGTCCATAGGGTCTTGGTGGCCTTGGCTTGCTCGACGAGGTAGTCGTAACGGGCCTCTGGGGTCATCTGGCTGGCTTGTTGTGCACTCTTGGTCATTGCGGTCTCTTTCATCAATTAGTGGCTGGGCCGATTGGCCGCCATGATAGCAATCTGCGCCGCCCTAGGCTAACAGTTTTGTCCTTGGGCCGGGCGGTGCAGAGCGCCGTGGATAGTGTTAGTTGTTGTGATCAGTTGCCTGTTTCAGTTGACTATTTCAGTTGCCTGGGAAGAGGCCGCCGAGGACGGTTTCCCGGCTGGCGCCCGTGACGGCTGGCAGGTTACCCGGCAGCCCCAGCTTGTGGCGCATGGCGAGCCAAGCGAAGGCGATGCCTTCCACCCACTGAGGATCGACCCCTAGGCTGGCGGTGGTATGCACCTGATAGCCGGGTAGCAATGCCGCCAGGCGTGTTAGCAGCTCTGTGTTAAAGGCGCCGCCACCGCACACATACAGCTCGGCCTTATCGGTGAGCTTGAGGCAGTCGTTGGCGATGCTGTGGCAGGTGAGATCCAACAGGGTGGACTGAATATCCGCCTCGTGCAGATAGCCGAAATCGGCGGTCTGCTGCTCCAGCCAGGCCTGGTTAAACAGCTCGCGTCCCGTGCTCTTGGGGGCGCTGAGGGAGAAATAGGAGTGGGACAACATCTGCTTTAGCAGTTGCTCATCTGTCTTGCCGCTGGCCGCCCAGGCGCCGTCCTTATCGTAAGCCTCACCCTGAACCTGCTTGATCCAGGTGTCTATCAGGGTATTGCCCGGACCGTTATCGAAACCAATTACAGCGCTGGCATCCCCAGGCAGATAGGTGATGTTGGAGATGCCGCCTATGTTGAGGATCATCCGCTGGTGGCCGGCTCTGGCAAACAGCTGCTGGTGAAAGGCGGGTACCAAAGGCGCACCCTGACCGCCCAGGGCGATATCTTTGCGGCGAAAGTCGGCTATGACATCTATGCCCGTGAGGGCGGCGATGGTGTTGGGGTCGCCAATCTGCAAAGTAAAGCCCAGTTCCAGGTTGGGCATGTGGCGCACCGTCTGGCCGTGGCTGCCGATGGCCATTATCTGATGTCTGTCGACGCCGCTCTTGGTCAGCAGCCCCTCGACCGCCTGGGCAAACAGCTTACCGACGCTGCGGTCCAGTATGCCCATGCGGTTGATCTCGTCAGATCCCGACTGACACAAGCGCTGTAGGCCGCTCAGCAGATGGCTGGGCAGTGGCTCGGTATGGGTGTCGACCAGGGTGATCTTATCGTCGGTGAAGTCGACCAATACCGCGTCGACACCATCCATGCTAGTGCCCGACATCAGGCCGATATAGTAATGTTTGCTCATCAAGGTGTCCTGGGGTCTGTTGACCCAAAAGAGAGACTCACTGGGAGGCCAATTGCACTTGCTTGTTCTGTTCAAGTTTAGCCATCAATTGCTTACTCAGGGCGAGGAAGCTGGATTTTTCCTTGCTGTCTATGGGCAGAGATTGCGGCAGCTTGACCGTACGCGGATTACGGTGCACGCCGTTAACGATAAATTCGTAGTGCAGGTGGGCGCCTGTGACGCGGCCGGTCGAGCCCAGAGTGCCGATGATCTGCCCCTGTTTCACCGTCTGGCCCTGCTTGACCTTACGTTTCTTGAGGTGGAGATACTTGGTGGTATAGGTCTCATTATGCTTGATGAAGACATAGTTACCATTGTATTGGTTGTAGCCGGACTTGATCACCCGTCCCTTACCCGCGGCCTTGATGGGGGTGCCGACGGCGGCCACATAGTCTACGCCGCGGTGGGCCTTGACCTGACCCGTGACCGGGTGCAGGCGGCGCGGGTTGAAGCTGGAGCTGACATACTTGAAGTCCACCGGCGAGCGCAGGAAAGCCTTGCGCATGCTGCGCCCCTCGTCGGAATAGTAGTTGCCGTCCTTGTAGCGCACCGCCGTGTAACGATCGCCCTGGTTGTAGAACTCGGCGGCCAGGATATTGCCGTTACGCAGGAACTCGCCGTCGGCGTACTCCTCTTCGAACAGGATGGCGAAGTTGTCGCCCTGGCGTAGATCCAGGGCAAAGTCGATATCCCAGCCGAAGATGGTGGCCAGCTGCATGATCTGGTTTGGGGTTAAGCCCGCACCGACACCGGCGTTCCAGAAGTTGCTGCTGATGGTGGCGCTGGCAAACTTGGTGCGGCTTTCCACCGTCTTCTTGATGATCTCTTCGCTGTAGCCCTTGTCATCCTTGCAGATCTTTAGGGTTGAGATGGGGTCCAAGTGGTAGACCACTCGCTTGAGCTGGCCGGCATCGTCCTTGACGATACTGATCTCTTCGCCGGGCAGGATCTTTAACAGGTTCTTCTTGGCCTTGGGGAGCTGAGTGATCTCATACACGTCGCGGGCCGTGAGTCCGGCGCGCTTAAATAGGGCGGCCAGAGTGTCGCCGCTGCGCACGGTAAACTCCTCGCTGCTCTCCTTTTCCTCTTCTGGCTCGGCGACGACTGGGTTATCGGTAACCTGGGTCAGAGCGCTCTCATTTAGGTCTAGGCTGCCATTAAGGTCTAGGCTGCCGCTCTCCTGGGTATTGCGGGCGATCTCATCGGCGCTGGGGGGCTCGGGCGTACGAAAGGCGAGGGGCACGGGATAGGCGTAGCCGTTTGTCTTGGTGTCGTTAGTAGCGTTTTCGCCTGATGCGCCGCTAGCTGCTTGTTCGCCAAGGCGAATCTTGCCCGTTAGCGAGGTATTGGTTGAACGGGAGGCCTCGGCATCGTCGGAGGGGATAAATATCACGCCTATGGTGATCATCACTAAGACACTCAATATGATTTGATGCAATCTGGGTAATAGTTTTAAGAGTGTGATGATCTTTCCCATTGACTCCGATACCAATTTCTAACACTTAAGCCGATCCTGTTAGTGTACACTCTTTCATTTGTGCTGGCTAACAAGTAACATTAGTCCCCATTATTTACCTATCGGCTCTTAGGAGTAGCTGCCAAGATGGCTAATTTAGACCAAGCATTAGCAGAAATTAAACGTGGTACCGACGAGATCTTGCTCGAATCGGATCTGCTGGAAAAATTAAAAGAGGGACGTCCTCTGCGCATCAAGTTGGGGGCCGACCCAACCGCGCCGGATATTCATCTTGGCCATACTGTGATCCTCAATAAGATGCGTGCCTTCCAGGAGCTGGGACACGAGGTGATCTTCCTGATCGGCGACTTCACCGGCATGGTGGGTGACCCGAGTGGTAAGAACAGCACGCGTCCGCCGCTGACCCGCGAGCAGGTGCTGGCGAACGCCGAAACCTATAAGGAACAGGTGTACAAGATCCTGGATCCGGCCAAGACCCGCATCGAGTTCAACTCGAGCTGGCTAGAGGAGCTGGGTGCGGCGGGCATGATCCGCTTGGCATCACAGCAGACAGTTGCGCGCATGATGGAACGTGACGACTTTAAGAAGCGTTATGCCTCGGGTCAGTCGATCGCCATCCACGAATTTATGTACCCACTGCTACAGGGCTATGACTCTGTCGCGCTGGAAGCCGACGTCGAGCTTGGCGGTACGGATCAGAAGTTCAACCTGCTGATGGGCCGTGAGCTACAAAAGGCCGCGGGTCAGAAGCCACAGGCGGTGATCATGATGCCACTGCTGGAAGGTCTGGACGGCGTGAAGAAGATGTCTAAGTCGGCCAACAACTATATCGGCGTCAGCGAGCCTGCCGGTGAGATGTTTGGCAAGATCATGTCTATCTCTGATGACCTGATGTGGCGCTACTTTGAGCTGCTCTCTTTCCGTCCACTGGAAGAGATTGCCCAGCTTAAGAGCGACGTCGACAACGGCACCAACCCAAGAGATGTGAAGATCGCCCTGGCGAAAGAGATCATCGCCCGTTTCCACGACGAGGCGGCAGCCGAGGCGGCGCATCAGGAGTTTATCAACCGCTTCCAGAAGGGCGCGATCCCAGATGATATTCAGGAGATCGAGATTGCCGCCGGTGACGGTATCGGTATCGCCAACGTACTTAAAGATGCAGGCCTGGTCAGCTCGACCTCTGAGGCGATGCGTATGATCAAGCAGGGCGCGGCTAAGCTGGATGGCGACAAGATTGAAGACAGCCGTCTAGTGCTTAACGCCGGCATGATGGGCGTGTTCCAGGTAGGTAAGCGCAAGTTTGCCAAGATCACCCTGGTTTAAAGATTTAACGTCGAATCATTTCAAGAGGCCTGCTTAATGCAGGCCTTTTTTATGTTTGGCGAAAAGTTAAAGAGTTATGCTGCTGGCGAGGTGGAAAGCTTGAAACTTGGAGAGCTTGAAAGTGGCTAGCGCAAGGCTAGACCCGCTTACTGAGTGGCGAGCTGATCCTGCATGGTCTGATAGTCCATCAGATCTTCATGCTCCTTCACCCTGTGGTTGGCCAGATCCAGCTTGACCGTGGTCACCCCGGGAATCGCCAGTTCGATCACCTTGCCCGGCTTGCCAAACAGGCTGCCGGGGCCGCGATAGTGGTAGTTGCCTATCATCACCACCAGTGAGCCCGAGTTGTACATGTGCTCTATGTTGAAATCGTATTCCAGCACGCCGCGATGGGCACGCTCGAAAAACTCTATGATATCGCGTCTTCCCGTGTAGGTCTTGCTGGCGGTGCGATCCTTAAACACGCTGTCGCGGTTGTAGAAGGAGGCCAGGGTGCGGTAGTCATGATCCGTCAGCGCTTGAATATACTTGATCGCCATCTGCTGCTCGGCGGGCATATCACCGGGAGCCGCCTGGGCAGCCAGGGGCAATATCATTAGAATGCTAACTAAAAACTGCTTGATCATCTTATGTTTTCTTTAATTCAAACGCCGGTAGTCTCAGGTGCCACTTGATGGCCGCCAAGCGAATGACGAGCGCACTTATCATGGCGATGGCCAGGGCCACCTTATCGGCCAAACCCCAGGTGATGGCACAGGTATAGCTTATTCCGCCGAAGATGGAGGCGGTCGCATAGATTTCGGTGCGCAATATCATGGGGATCTGGCGACAGAGTATGTCTCGAATAATGCCGCCTCCGACGCCAGTTATCAAGCCCATCACCACGGCAATCATGCCACTGAGGCCAAGATTGAGCGCCTTTTCCGCCCCGATCACGGTAAACAAGGCTAATCCGAAGGCATCGGCCACCGGCAGAGTGTACTGGGGCACCTTCTTGGGCTTGCGAATAAACAGCAGGGCCAGCAACACGGTTGCCAGGATCACTATGATGTAGTTGGGGTCGCGGATCCAAAATACCGGCGTGGTGCCCAGCAAGGCGTCACGTATGCTGCCGCCGCCAATGGCGGTGACCGAGGCAAGCACTATCACCCCAAAGGGATCCATGCGATGACGCCCGGCGGCTAAGGCGCCGGAGAGGGCGAATACGGCGGTACCGCAGAGGTCGAAAAAGTAGATCCACTCCTTCATTGATCTAGCTCTTGCAGGTGGTAGTTAAGGGCATCGACCGAGATGCGGATCTCCAGCACTGAGAGCAACAGGGAGTAGAGCAGGAGCAGCAGGCTGGAGCCGAAGATGATAGAGCCGGTTTTGTTAAAGCCCACATAGATGAAGATCATACACAGGACGCACAGGGCAAAGCTGGAGACGCCTGCTTCTTGCATGCGGCGAATGATGACGATGCGGCGGCGCAGGTTTTTCAGCTGGCCAGAGTGCACAGGTTTGCCCTCGGCGCTCAGGCTGCGGATCAGCGCCGCCAGCGAAAAGAAGCGGTTGGTATAGGCCAGGAGTAACAGTGAGATCGCCGGAAACAGCAACGCCGGTGTGGTCAGGGAAATGTGAAGATTCTCAAACAAAGTCGTTATGCCTATTGTGTCAATATGTTGCCGCTAGAGGGGAATAATACCAAGGGTTTTTGGCTTGTCTAGTCAAAAGACGCCGGGGGAGAGGCGACGTAGAACAGAGTGGCGATTAAGCGTGCGCCAGCAGCCGCAGCGTGGCCCACAGACAGGGGATAAGCAGCACGGAGAGCACCCAGAGTCCCTTGCTCAGACGCAGCAGCCTGAGCGCCGCCGTGATGGTGTGGGGCGTGGGCTTGGGGCCAGTGCCGATTCGTGCGATATCGACCCTCTGACCGGCAAACTTCTGTGGGCCGCCAAGCTCTGTGTTGAGCACCCTGGCCGCTAGGGCGCAGGTGGCCAGATGATTGTTTATCGGCAGCGGGCTCTTGGCGGGCCTCAACAGTTGCACTAGGGCGCCGGGGCCGCCCTGGATCGCCAGGGTGAAGTTCCAGGCCTGGGTCGGCAGCCAGTAGAGCAGGGAACTGAGCAGATAGACGGGGCGACCAAACTCGCGATATTGCGGGTTGAGCGCCGGCCAGGTGTATTCCAGCTGCTTTATCATCCTTGCGCCCAGCACCAGCGGGGCGCCGCCGACAGCGAAGAAGAGTATGGTGGCGACCGTGCCGTAGATGGAGGTGGTCATCAACTTCTCGATCACCGTCTTGCTCATGCCCACCTCGGAAAGCTCGCGGGTATCGCGATAGACCCACTGGCTCAGCAGGCGACGGGCGCGCTGCTTGTCTTGACGTGCAAGCGCCTGACCCGTCTCCTCCGCCACCTTGTGAAACTGCTCGTCGCACAGGCAGAGATAGAGAAACAGACACTCGAAGAACCAGGGGAAGGCCGCCAGCTCCAAAAGGAAGCTCAGGATCAGCCAGAAGGGCAGCACCAGGAGCAGCACAGAGAGGCTGCCCGCCACTCGCTGCTGATTTGCGGAGCGATCAGCTCTCGCCACCTTGGCCGACAGGCTGCGCGCCAGCTGAGAAAACCAGTAGAAGGCCTGGTATTCCCTGGGTAGCGGTGCCAGTAGCGCCATGAAGATGGCCACCAACAAGATAGCAGCCCCTTGATAGAAGGGGCTGTCGAGCAGTAGCTGTTGGATGAGATCGTGCATCGCGTCGTGGTCTGTGTGCCGTCCCTGAGTCTGACAGTTACAGGTGTTTCAGCAGCGAGATCACCATCAGCGCCGAATGATGCCCCGCCTTCACCAGGTAGCTGTCAAAATCTACCGGCGAGTCGTTGTTGGCGTTGTCAGACAGCGAGCGGATCACCACGAAAGGCACCTTGAACTGGTGACACACCTGGGCAATCGCCGCGCCCTCCATCTCACAGGCCGCCATGGTCGGGAAGTTACTTAGCATCACCTTAGTGCGCTCAGGGTCGCAGATAAAGCTGTCGCCGGTGCAGATAAGCCCTTCGATAGCCTTCACCTCGCCCAGATCCGCTACCGCCTTCTTGGCCGCCTCGACCAGTGTTCTGTCTGGCATAAAGGCCGCAGGTTGCTGCGCCATCTGGCCAATCTCATAGCCAAAGGCGGTCACGTCCACGTCGTGGTGACGCACCTCAGAGGAGATAACGATATCGCCGATGGCCAGGCTGTCGACGAAACCGCCAGCCGAGCCTGTGTTGATCACATAATCTGGGGCATATTTCTCAATCAGTAGTGTGGTGGCGACACTGGCGGTGACTTTGCCGATGCCAGAGCGGGTGACGATCACCTCTTTGCCCTCAAGCTGTCCGGCGACGAACTCTATGCCGGCGATGGTTTGGGTCTGAGTGTCTGTCATAGACGCTATAAGATGAGCGACTTCTGGCTCCATGGCGCCGATAATACCAATTTTCATTGAATACCCTTTATGGTCTAGGTGGATCTGGCCGCGCCAAGGCGCAGCCTGTCTTAGATAATGGCCGCTAATATAGCAATAAAGTGGTTCGGTGGCGAGATAGGGGGACTCACGCCGAGACATCAGGCGTTATTTTCAATTGCTTGCAGCAATTCGATTTCGCTAATTGCGTGTTGAACTGATTTGGTGTTTGAAAGGGTAGCGATAACCATGACCTCATGGTTGACCTATTGCCTGCGGCAGGCTTTATGTGCAAACACGCTTTTGGCACGCAGCGAGTCCATCCCTGGATGCTCTGCGAAATCATCCATGATTTCGAAGGCCAAAAGCGTGTTTACACCCGGCTATCTATCTCTTCGATTTGACGATACTGTTGAGTTGGCTATTGAGGCTCTATTCATAGGGCAATTCTTCAAAGCTTAGCGTGAAGTGGGTTTTACTTAATTCTGCCTTATAGATAGGAATTTGTTTACCTCGAATAAGCTTGCTGATCTTCTTGATATCTTGGTCAGAAGCTCTGCAACCGACAAATACAGCAGATATGCAATCAGGAGGAAGTTGAAACAGAAAAACTGAAGATGGTAATACTGCTAACGAACTGAATATTTCGTTTAGTATTGTTTCGCTAGCGCTATACTTCATCTCTTCATAGTCATCAGTGGAATTCCCATCCCTGTCTTGGTTGTTGAATCTTTCATACTCTTCTGGGTTAACTTTAAAAGTAATTGATTGTTTGTTTCTTTCTACAATATCGAACAGTTTTATGTATATGTTGTCATAAAAGTCATGAAGCTGTTCGAATAAAAGTTTATCAACTTGAACATAGTCAGCAACCATTAATTTAGGTAAAATTCTATGCTCTTTCTCATAAATCCAGTCGTCACTTTTAGTCAGAAGTAGGTCTTTAACGCAAATTTCATTTTGTAGGGGAGAGAATCGCTCTCGATTATATAATACTCGTTCTATTGTATTTGATGATGACAGTTTGTAGTTAAAGTAGTAGTTTAGTTTTTCGTAATCAAATTCAATGACTATTCCTTTGTGCTCATTTGCATAGTGCGACCACATAAGTAAGTTGTTGTAATTTTCCGTGAATGAAATGACACCTACTTCATTGAAGTTACCGTCCGTAGAAAACTGTTCTGCTTGCTCAAAAAAATCTTTACTTAGTCCGTCGCGTAGAACTTTATCGACAAGGTCTTGAGCTGGACTTAATTCAAATGGATCATTTAGTACACCTCGTTGACTAGCTCTAAGCCTAAACTTCAGGAAGAAATCTTCTCTATAAGGCATATATTTGTATATCTTTTTCATACTTGATTATACTCATTTGGCTTAGACTAAGTGTTATGTATGTTGAATGAACTTGTTTTGTATTAAAGTGAATCTTGTGTGGAATGGATTCAATTCATTTTTTTACCTTGTCGGTGATGGACTCTATCGCGTCGGAATCTGATGATTAAAATAATTTAGCCACCATAATAAATTATTTAATAATTTATTTCTCCTACATCAACATGATTTTATGGAAGTTTGAACGATTTACGAAATCTTACATATCTTGGGATTGAGTAACGCTAAATCGAAGAGAGATAATTTCCCAGTGTGAACACGTTTTTGGCCTTCGCCAGCATGGATGCTGGCACAGAGCCCACAGGGATGTGCTCGCGGCGTGCCAAAAAAGTGTTTGCACAACCCCCGCCGGGCAGGCGATAGGTAGCCATGAAGGTGTGACTTTCAAACCCCCTTTAAACCCCAATACAGCCAGACGCTACAAAATCCAAAACCAAAAAACCAGCCTGGTTTTCCCCAGGCAAAAAAAAAGCGCTTTAACTCTCACTCAAAGTTAAAGCGCCAATCACAAGCCAAATAGTGCGGCTCAGAGACTGAGCCGTTCCAGGTTTAAGCCTCGAAGCTGTTTAATATCCCGAGCGCGGCATCGCGGCCCTCGGCGATGGCGGTGACCACAAGGTCTGAGCCGCGCACCATGTCGCCACCGGCGAACACCTTAGGGTTACTGGTCTGGAAGGGGTTATCGGCCACCTTAGGTGCCACCACGCGGCCCCATTGGTCTAACTCTATGCCATAGTCGCCAAACCACTTGGCGGGGCTCGGCTGGAAGCCGAAGGCGATGATGATGGCATCGGCCTCGATCAGCTGCTCGCTGCCCTCAATCGGCTCAGGGCGACGACGACCCGAGTCGTCCGGTGCACCCAAGGCGGTCTCGACACATTCGATGCCGCTAACCGCGCCGTCGCTGGTCTTGATGGCCGTCGGCTGACGGTTAAACAGGAAGTTGACTCCTTCCTCGCGGGCGTTTTGCACCTCGCGGCGTGAGCCCGGCATGTTCTCTTCGTCGCGGCGGTAGACACAGGTTACCTCGCTGGCGCCCTGTCTGACGGCGGTGCGCACACAGTCCATGGCGGTATCGCCGCCACCGAGTACTACTACCTTCTGACCGGCCAGGCTCAGGTAAGGCGTCTCTTCGTCTGTGGTGCCCATGACGTTGTGGGTGTTACCAATCAGGTAGGGCAGGGCCTGGTAGACGCCCTTGGCATCTTCGTTTTCCAGTCCGGCCTTCATCGGGGTGTAGGTACCCATGCCGAGGAAGACGGCGTCATAGTCGGCCAGTAGGGTGTCGAAGCCGATATCTTGGCCCACGGTGATGCCCAGCTTAAACTCTATGCCCATCCCTTCCATGACGGTGCGGCGGATCTCCATGACAGACTTATCCAGCTTGAAGGCGGGAATGCCGTAGGTGAGCAGGCCGCCTATCTGAGGATGCTTGTCGAACACCACCGCCTTGACGCCGTTGCGGGCGAGGATGTCGGCGCAGCCAAGGCCGGCTGGGCCCGCGCCTATGATGGCGACGCGTTCCTGACGCTTGACCACCTTGCTCATGTCTGGGCGCCAGCCCTGGGCGATGGCGGTGTCGGTAATGTATTTCTCCACGTTGCCTATGGTGACGGCGCCAAAGTCGTCGTTGAGGGTGCAGGCGCCTTCACATAGCCTGTCCTGGGGACAGACGCGGCCACAGATCTCTGGCAGTGTGTTGGTCTCATGCACCAGCTCGGCCGCCTCGAGTATGCGTCCCTGTTTGGCCAGCTTCAGCCAGTTGGGGATATAGTTGTGCAGCGGACACTTCCACTCACAATATGGGTTACCACAGTCGAGGCAGCGGTCTGCCTGCTCGTTGACCTGAGGCTGTGCAAAGGGCTGATAGATCTCGATAAACTGCGTGGCGCGATGCTTGGCGTCATGCTTGGTCGGATCCTTACGGCCTACTTCGATAAATTGAAAATCGTTACTCATGGCCATTACCCCGCTACCACTGCTAATGCAGGTTCAGTTTGTTCCAGACGCAGGAGATCATCGAGCGCCACATTCTTAGGCTTGACCAGGACGAAACAATCGATCCAGTTTTCAAAATCGTTTAACAACATCTTGGCGTGCTCGCTGCCGGTCTCGGCCACGTGCTCTTCGATCAGTCCCTTGAGGTGCTGTTGCTGAATCGGTGCCGTCACCTTCTGCATATCCACCATCTCGGTGTTGAGACGACGGTTGAAGTGGCCGAAGCGGTCGAATACATAGGCGAAGCCGCCCGTCATGCCGGCGCCGAAGTTAACACCCGTCTTACCCAGCACTACCACGATGCCGCCAGTCATGTACTCACAGCCGTTATCGCCCAGGCCTTCGACCACGGCGATGGCGCCAGAGTTACGCACTGCGAAACGTTCGCCCGCCTGACCGGCCGCAAACAGCTTACCGCCGCTGGCGCCGTAGAGGCAGGTGTTGCCAAGGATGACGCTTTTTTCGCTCTGGAACATGCTGCCCACAGGTGGATAGAGGGTGATCTTGCCGCCCGACATGCCTTTACCCACATAGTCGTTGGCATCGCCGCACAGATCCAGTGATAGGCCAGGGGCGTTCCAAACGCCGAAGCTCTGGCCCGCGCTGCCGCTGAAGTTAAGCTGTATCGGCGCCTTGGCTCCCTGACGACCGACTTTGGTGGCAATGTAGCCAGACAGCGCCGCGCCTACCGAGCGGTCGGTGTTGTTGATCTCAAAGCGTGCGGTCAGTGGCTCGCCCTGATCGACGGCCGTTTGGCTGTGGCTCAAAATTTTCTGGTTAAGCTCGCCCTTGTCGTCGGTTGGGTTGGTCTCACGCCAGGTGAGGGCGCAGCCCTCTGGCACCTCTGGCTTGTAGAGGATGGCGGACAGATCCAGCTGTTGCTGCTTGTCTGTGGCGCCTTCAAGCGCCTCGAGCCAGTCGCTGCGCCCTACGAGCTGTTCGAACTCGGTGACGCCGAGGGCGGCCATCCACTCGCGGATCTCACGGGCCATAAACTCGAAGTAGGTCATCACACGCTCGGGCAGGCCGTGGTAGTGATTGTCCCTCAGCTGCTTGTTCTGGGTCGCCACGCCGGTGGCGCAGTTGTTCAGATGGCAGATACGCAGGTACTTACAACCCAGGGCGATCATAGGCACGGTACCGAAGCCGAAGCTCTCGGCGCCCAGCAGGGCCGCCTTGATCACGTCTGTACCCGTCTTGAGGCCACCGTCCACCTGCAGGCGGATCTTGTGGCGCAGGCCGTTGGCGACCAGCGACTGATGCACTTCGGCCAAACCCAGTTCCCACGGGCTACCGGCATATTTCACCGAGGTGATAGGGCTGGCGCCCGTGCCGCCGTCGTAACCTGAGATGGTGATCATGTCGGCATAGGCCTTGGCCACGCCTGTGGCGATGGTGCCAACGCCTGGCTCGGATACCAGCTTGACCGAGATCATCGCCTTGGGATTTATCTGCTTGAGGTCGAAGATCAGCTGAGCCAAGTCTTCGATGGAGTAGATATCATGGTGCGGCGGCGGCGAGATCAGGGTGACGCCTGGGCGCGCGTTACGCAGCGCGGCGATCTCTACACTCACCTTGTCACCGGGCAGCTGACCGCCTTCGCCTGGCTTGGCGCCCTGGGCGACCTTGATCTGCAGCACCTCGGCGTTCACCAGATAGTGCGCCGTGACGCCGAAACGGCCCGAGGCGATCTGCTTGATGGCCGAATTACGCTCAGAGTTGAAGCGGCGCGGATCTTCCCCGCCTTCGCCCGAGTTAGAGCGACCGCCGAGGCGGTTCATGGCCACGGCCAGTGCCTCGTGGGCCTCTGGGCTGAGGGCGCCGATACTCATGGCGGCGCTGTCGAATCTTGGATAGAGAGTGGCTGCGGCTTCGACCTTGTCGAGCTCGACAGCCTGTTTGTCACCCTTGACGGTGAAGAGATCCCTCAGGGTCGCCACGGGTCTGTCGTCCACCAACTCGGTGAAGCGCTTGTAGACGTCATAGTCTTGGTCACGCAGGCTCTGCTGCAGTGTGTTGACCACATCCGGGTTGAAGCAGTGGTATTCACCGCCTTCTACATATTTCAGCAGGCCGCCCTGAGGCAGGGGCTGATGAGCCTGGAAGGCAAGTTTCTGCAACGTTTGTTGATCTTTCTCCAGCAGGGCAAAGTTCGCGCCTTCGATGCGGCTGACCACACCCTTGAAGCAGAGCTCAACCACCTCAGATGACAGGCCGATAGCTTCGAACTGCTGGCTACAGCGGTAGGAGGCCACGGTACTGATCCCCATCTTGGACATGATCTTACGCAGTCCCTTGTCGATGCCCTGACGGAAATTGAGCATCAGCTGTTGGGTCTCGCGCACGCCATGACGGCTGGCCAGCGCCGAGATACTCTCGTAGGCCAGGTAAGGGTAGATGGCGGTGGCGCCAAAGCCCAGCAGTACGGCGAAGTGGTGCGGATCTCTGGCCGAGGCGGTCTCGACTATGATGTTGGTGTCGCATCTCAGGCTCTTGTCGACCAGTACGCGCTGCACGGCGCCCACGGCCATGGCGGCGGGGATCACCTGCTTACTCTTGTCGGTCGCCCTGTCGGAGAGGATCAGCAGTGTGGTGCCGGTACGTGCCAGGCGCTCGGCCTCGTCGCAGACACGGCGAATGGCTGCCTCTAAGCCTTCACTGAGGTCATAGTTAAGATCGACAGTGTTGGCGCGGTAGTAGGTCGAATCCAGTGCCAGCAGCTGGTTGAAGTCGCTGTAGAGCAAGATAGGCGAGCTGAACATCACGCGGTAGGCGTGGCCCGTGGTCTCGTTAAACAGGTTCTGCTCACGGCCGACACAGGTGGCCAAAGACATCACATGCTTTTCACGCAGCGGATCGATTGGCGGGTTGGTCACCTGGGCGAATTTCTGGCGGAAGTAGTCGTATAGGGTACGGGACTTCTTTGACAGCACGGCCATAGGCGTATCGTCGCCCATGGAGCCCGTGGCTTCTTCGCCTTTCTCGGCCAGTACCCAGATCACTTGCTCCAGTTCCTCGCGGGAGTAGCCGAACTGCTTCTGGTATTGCAACAGGGTGTCGGCGGAGAACTCGCATACGCCTTGGGCCTCGCTCGGCATCTGCTCGGCGGGGATCAGGGTCTGACTGTTCTTGGCCATCCACTCCTTGTAGGGGTGGCGGCGCTTAAGGTCGTTATCGATCTCAAACGAGGAGTAGAGCTGACCGTTGAGGGTGTCGAGCACCAACAGTTCACCCGGGCCGACACGGCCCTTCTCGACCACTTCGTCCGGGGCATAGTCCCAGATGCCGATCTCGGAGGCCAGGGTCAGGATACGGTCTTTGGTGATCACATAGCGTGATGGGCGCAGGCCGTTACGGTCTACCGCACAGGCCACGTGGCGGCCGTTGGTCATGACGATACCGGCTGGACCGTCCCAGGGCTCCATATGCATGGAGTTGAAGTCGTAGAAGGCCTTCAGCTCATCGTCCATCTCTGGGTTACTCTGCCACGCGGGCGGAATAAGTAAGCGCATGGCGCGGTAGAGGTCCATGCCGCCGGCAAGCAGCATCTCCAGCATGTTATCTAATGAGGAGGAGTCGGAGCCGCTCTCGTTGACGAAGGGCGCCGCCTGCTGCAGATCCGGCAGCAGTGGGGCATTAAACTTGTAGGCGCGGGCGCGGGCCCACTGACGGTTACCCGTGATGGTGTTGATCTCGCCGTTGTGGGCAAGATAGCGGAACGGCTGTGCCAGCGGCCACTTGGGCGAGGTATTGGTTGAGAAGCGCTGATGGAACAGGCAGATGGCGCTTTGCAGACGTATGTCGGCCAGATCCGGATAGAAGGCCGGCAGATCGGCGGGCATCATCAGCCCCTTGTAGACGATCACCTGACCAGAGAGGCTGGCAACATAGAAGTCTTCGCAGTCAGTTATCTGCTGCTCAAGGCGGCGACGGGCCATATAGAGGCGACGCTCGAGATCTTTCTCACGCCAACCTATGGGTGAGTTGATCAGCACCTGCCAGATCTTGGGCTGGCTGGCCTGGCCTATGGGGCCTAATACCTCAGGGTTGACCGGGACTTCACGCCAACCGGCCACACTCAGTGTCTCTTTCTCCAGCTCACGTTCCAGGGTGCGTTTGGTGTAGTTGGCCTTTTCCTCATCTTGGCTTAGGAACAGCATGCCCACGGCAAACTTACGGCTCAGGTGCCAGTCGTTCTCGCTGGCCACGGCTTCGAAGAATTTAATGGGGAGTTGCATAAGTAGGCCACAACCATCGCCGGTACGACCGTCGGCGGCAATACCACCACGGTGTTTCATGCGATCCAGGCCATGAATGGCTGTACGTACAATTCTATGGCTGGCTTCGCCATCCATCTGGGCGATTAAGCCAAAACCACAGTTATCTCGTTCAAAACTGGGGTGATACAAGCTCATATAAAAACTCCCTAATACTAACCAATACTACGTCGGGGAAATTCAAGCGATTGATGTGCACCCGAACCATCCAAATTAACTTTTGCCTAGTAAAAGGTCAATTCAAATTTGTGCATAAAGTATGACTAGGGTGGGGCGTTTAATACGGTTTATATTTTAACCTTACGTTAACGTCAACTGTAAAAGTTGCTGTATAACATTATGAATAAAAAGAATTTTGGGTGTAGCTTCGAATCTTTTTTACTAAAATGTAACAAAAAGGATTATTGTCTTTTAATCTAAAAAAGTGATTTTTATTGCATATACAGTGAATTATTTAACAAATCTTAGACCAATGTATTAGCCAATACTGTGCTGCGCCCCTAAGTTTGCACCGGCTTTGTGAGCTGGCGCACCGGGAAAGGCGCCAAAAATTGATGTAGCACCAAGAATAGCGCCAGCAAGCCAGTTACAATCGCCGCCCTTTTATCGATCGAGAGAATACCCCGTGGGACTGGATAGCCATGTCAACACCTTTGGCCTGCATTGCAAGCGTCAGTATGGTCAGCGCCTCAAGAAGCTGACCCTGGATGCCAAGTTTACCTGCCCCAATCGTGACGGCAGCCTGGGACGGGGTGGCTGTACCTTCTGTAATGTGGCCTCCTTCAGCCATGAGCATGGCTCGGTAGACAGCATCGCCGTGCAGCTGGCCAATGGCCGCGAGCGCGCCCAGGGCAAATCCAGCAAGTTCATCGCCTATTTTCAGGCCTATACCAGCACCTATGACGAGTATCAGTTGCTCAAGCAGCGCTATGATGAGGCGGTGGCCGACAGCGATATCGTCGGCCTGTGTGTCGGCACCCGTCCCGATTGTGTCAGCGACGAGGTGATCGCCCTGCTGGCCGGTTATCAGGCCCGTGGCCTGGAGGTGTGGCTGGAGCTCGGGCTGCAAAGCGCCAACCTTGAGACGCTTAAGCGGATCAATCGTGGACATGGTTTTGAGGAGTATCGTGATACTGTCATCCGGGCGAGAAAGGCGGGATTAAAGGTGTGTACCCACCTGATCTTAGGGCTGCCAGGTGAGAGCCATGAGGACTTTTTAGCCAGTCACAGGGCGGTGCTGGACGCCGGAGTCGATGGGCTCAAAATTCATCCACTGCATATCGTCGAGGGCAGCACCATGGCCAAGGCCTGGCGGGCCGGGCGCATGAGTTTATTGACCCAGGAAGCCTACGCAGAGAGCGTCGGCGAGCTGATTCGTCTCACGCCTAAAGAGGTGATTTTTCATCGTGTTACCGCCTACGCCAAGAAACCTATGCTGCTGGCACCCGACTGGTGTGCCTATCGCTGGGAGGGGTTAGTGGCCATCGTCAAGAACCTGGAACGCCTGGGCGGTCAGGGTCATTATTTGACCGATTCGGCAGGTGATCAATTGTCGGTTTAGGCGCAAAAAACGTGAATAATTGAGCAATTAATTTAACGCATGGTTAATGAAAGGTTAAATAAGGAGCTATTTAACTTGCATATGCTTCAATTAGTTGCGCCCGTCATTCTAGGCGCTATTATGGGGTGAATTTTATTCTTGTCCCGTCAGCTTTTTTCGAGAGGTGCCTTAAGATGGCAACAGCCGAGTTAGAATCAATATTGGATCTCAACACACTTGAGCAGTACTGCAGCGCTATCGGTGCGGGCACTTTGCTAAAGAGTGTCGTCTTGTTTGAACAGTTGATGCCCGAGTATGTTGGCAACCTGGTCAACGCTAAGGAAGCACAAGACAAAGATACCTTATGTTCTGAGGCGCACAAGTTCAAAGGCGCTGCCGGTTCTGTGGGACTGAAACGCATCCAGCAGTATGCTCAGCTATTGCAACACGGTGAGGCGGCCGAGTGGCCAGCCGAGCACGGCACCTGGCTGCAGGTGATCGTGGACAACGCCAGCCAGGATCTGGCCGAGCTGAAGGCTTATCTGGAATCTAAGGCCTAATAGGTCAAAGCCTGTAAATCAGAGCTAGCCAAATTTGATAGCGCCCTCGATGAGAGATCATCGGGGGCGTTTTTGTTTGTGCATTCTTTGGCCGCTTTTGGGCAGCGCTTCACACTTCTGGCAAAAGAGAGGGTTAATCCCGGAGCCGCTTGTGCTAGAGTTAGATTGAGTAATTGAATGTAAATGGAAGTTGGTAATCGATTTTATGAAACATCTGCCGAGCCTGAAAAACCTTTACTATCTGGTCAATCTCTATCAGGAACAGAACTTTAATCGCGCGGCCAAGCTGTGCCACGTGAGCCAGTCGACCCTGTCGAGTGGGATTCAAAACCTGGAGGAGCAGCTTGGTCATCAACTGATCGAGCGCGATCACAAGTCCTTCATCTTCACCGCCATCGGCGAGGAGGTGGTGCAGCGCTCCCGCAAGCTGCTGACCGACGTCGACGATCTGGTGGAGCTGGTGAAGCACCAGGGCCAGCCGATGACAGGGGATATTCGCCTGGGCTGCATTCCCACCATCGCGCCGTTTCTGCTTAGCCGGGTGGTGAAACATTGCCAACAGGAATATCCCGAGCTGACGCTGTTTTTGAAGGAAGACACCACGGAGCGACTATTGGACGCCTTGGGTAAGGGTGAGCTGGATCTGTTGCTGCTGGCCCTGCCGGCTGACACCAGTGGCTATCACAGCATGAAGGTGGGGATAGATCCCTTTAAGCTGGTGATGCATAAGGAGCTGAGCAGTGAGGTGCATCAGCCGATAGATTACAAGGCGCTGCCCGATGAGAGCATCTTCCTGTTGCAGTCAGAGCACTGTATTACCGGTCATGCCATCAGCGCCTGCAGTCTGGCCGATAGCGACAAGATCAACCCCTTCGCGGCGACGAGTCTGCACACACTGGTGCAGATGGTAAACAGCAAGCTGGGAACTACCTTCCTGCCACAGATGGCGATCGATGCGGGGATATTGAACGATACGGATCTCACCGCCCTGACGCCGCCGGGTGAGGCGCCTTACCGGGATATCGGTCTGGTCTGGCGTCAGACCTCCAGCCGTATCATGACCTTCAGAACCTTAGGTAAGGCGATTCAAAGCTTGTTGGAACAGGCGGAGGCGGAGAGTTAGTTTTAACTATTGCTACCCTTGGGGGAAACGCCATACACCTCGATAGAGTGTTGTTTCCCCTTGAGTTTGATTGGACCAAGGTTGGTAAAGTCGTAGTGACTGTCGCCAGTGTCAATAAGCGACTGCAGTGAGCCTGAGATCAGCATGCGCTGCCCCAGTGGGTTACACTGATCTTGAAGTCTCGCCAAGGTATTGAGCACGTCGCTGAAGAAGCTGATCTCCTGCTTCTGCACCCCAACCACAGCCGCCACCACCTGACCACAGTGGGCCGCCGCCTTGAACTTAGGCACGAAACCATACTGCTCTTCGAAGTACTTGCGCTGCCAGTTAAGTTGCTGGCTGAACTCATAATAAATATTGAAGCTGCGATCTTCTATGATGCCGTTTTCCAGCGGCCAGTGGATCAGCACGGCATCGCCCATGTAGCGATAGATCTCGGCGTCGTTGTTGACCACAGTGTCCGATAACAGGCTAAAGCAGTCCTGGATCAGGCGGCTGAAGCGATAGTCACCCAGAGATTCCGCGTGGGTGGTCGAGGCCACCATGTCCAGATAGAGAAACAGGCGCTGTTCGTATCTGGGTCTGTGGTATTTACCCAGGCCGATATTAAACAGAATACGTGGGCCGACGAGCAGAGCCATCTGCTCGATGAAGGCCAGGCCGACACGCACCACCACCAGATAGATGATCAGGGCCTGGAACGAGGGGCTGTAGAGAATATGTGCGGTCAACATCTGCCTGAGGGTCGACATATGGTTCTCGATGGCCCACATGTTGAGGAATTGGGTCATGTAGGCGAGTGTGGTCGCCCCAAGCAAGAGGAAGAGTCCCTTGAAGATCACCGAAAACAGATAGGGCAGGCGATTGATGGCGCTAAAGTCGGCGATCAGGTTCGACATCCAGTGCAGACTACCAAAGATGATCCCCATATAGATCGCCAGGGTCGCGAGATCGGCAGTGCCTACCGCCCATTGGGGCAGCTCTGGTGTTTGCGCATAGCGGAAAAACACAAAGGCCGCCATGGCAATAGCCCAAGCGAAAATGGCAAATATGAGCTTCTTTGCTTGAATGCGTGCTCTCACAGTGACAGAAAATTCCTAAATGCTGCACAAATCTCAGGATGCGCTAGTGTATAGAAAACACCCCTACAATTTCCAGTGATATTTGTGATCTAAGTCAAATGAAGTCTAGATGTGCCAAAAAAGCGACAAATTTATGTTGAACAAGTGTTAAGTTACCGTGGTGATTGTTTTTTTCTTGGGGGATGCTGACAGAAAGTGGCGCACTTTGTCGATTATCTAAAAGTCTAAAGTGTGAGAAATGACCCTTCTCTGTCACCCCTTTTAACTAGAAGGAAAATTGCGGTTCGAATCACCTTTAAATAGCGATTCGAATAGCCACGACTGGCCAGCTCAAATCGCCTAGAAATAGCGGCTCAAGATCTGCTGAGTGAAGGGGATCTTAAGATAGAAGCCCCGCGGGTTGGTGAGTTTAACCTGACCATCTTGCGCTATACTCTGGGTGAGCGCGCGGCTGTTGGCGCCTTTGGGCCTGAGCTGCAGCACCTCGCCGTGACGGGCGGTGATCTGCTCGACCTTGCCTAAGGCGATAAGCTCCATGATCTCTTCCCAGTCCTGACGTATCTGCGCCATCTCTTCTTCGCTCGGGGTCCAGAGGATGGGACTGCCGATACGCCGCTCGCCAATCGGCTTGTGGCGAATGCCTTCCACCGGGATCCACAGCACCCGCTGTAACTTATGATATACCAGACTCTCTTGCCATCTTAGGCCGTTGATATTCATTAGCGGGGCGACGGTGACATAGGTGGTCTCTAGCGGCTTACCCGATTCATCCACAGGAATGGTTTTGAGCTCGACGCCGAGATGGAGAAAGTCCTGCTCCGGCTTAGAGCCGGCGGTGGCCCCCAGTTCGAGTTCGATAAGCTGGCCTATCCAGCCTTTGTCTCGTTTCAGGTTGCTCGGCACGGCGACATGGTGAAGCTCGGCCAGCTGCCCCAGAGAGAGTCCGGCCATCTCCTGGGCGCGCTGCATCAGCTCGTCGAGGGATTCGGGGGGAAGAATTTTACTTTTCATGGGGAGGGATTTTACCCGAGTTATGCACTTAATCAATCGAGGTTAAAAATTGTGCGATCTTTTTAGGACAGGGAGATCCTTGAGCCTTTTTAAATTAAGTGACTGAAAAACATCGTTTTAGCCATGTTGTCCATTTAACCTCATCGCGAGTTATTTAAGTTACTCTGTGATTTCCCCACCCTTTCCAACACACTTATCCACAGATTTATTGGATAACTGAATAAGTCTGTCACAGGTCAGAATAAAAAAACCCTTGTCAAGGGGATTTTGATGACATTTTTCCGCTGTCAGAGTCGATAAATCTATTTATCTGTGAATAACCTTTGGGGACTTTATGTGGTTTTTTACTTGACATAGGCTTTGGGTGTTTTTTGTGCGATCTCTGAGTGTGAACAAATGATCTCACAGTGTGAACAATTTATTTTTATTTAATTACAGTTGCTTATTGATTAAATCTCGGCTGGCGTCTGCTTGGGTATTGCTCCGAGATTTGGCTGAATTGACAATTTTAACTGAGTTTCAAACAGAGATATCCACAGATTTTGTGGATATCCTCCGGTTTGCTCGCCAGGCTCTGTTGATAAAAGTAAAAATTTTAGTTTTTTATCCAAACAATATCTGTTAATGGGGAATTGCCGCCGACGCCGCTTTGTGAAACAATCGATTCATTAGATTATTTCATTTTGGAGTCCATGTGATTGATAGTGACGGCTTTCGTGCAAATGTAGGCATCATTATCTGTAATCGCTTTGGGCAGGTGATGTGGGCCAGAAGATTTGGTCAACATTCCTGGCAATTTCCGCAAGGTGGCGTAGATGAAGGCGAAAGCGCCGAGCAAGCCATGTATCGGGAGTTGTATGAAGAAGTTGGGTTAAGGCCTGAACATGTGCAAGTGTTAACCTCAACTCGTTCCTGGTTGCGTTATAGATTACCTAAACGGTTAATTAGGCAAGACAGTAAACCCTTATGTATCGGACAGAAACAGAAGTGGTTTCTATTACAATTGAAGAGTCAGGAGTCTGCCATCGATCTGGCGGCCAGCGGCCACCCGGAGTTTGATGACTGGCGTTGGGTCAGTTACTGGTATCCGGTCAGACAGGTGGTATCCTTTAAACGAGACGTGTACCGCAAGGTAATGAAAGAGTTTGCGCCGACGGCTTTGCCGTTTCAGGCTCAGGAAAATACTCAAGGCGGCAGAAGAAGAGGTCGCCGCAGGTAGCTAAGATGGCAAGCAATAGAGGGAGAGGTAGGCTGTGTTAAAGACGCTCAGAGACATCACTCAGGCAGTAGCCGCAGCCGATGATCTTCAATCAGCCCTCTCGTTGCTAGTCCGCCAGACCAAGTCGGCGATGGAGACCCAGTGTTGCTCCATCTATATCCTGGAAGAGCAGGAGCTGGTGTTATCGGCCACCGATGGCCTAGACCCCAGAGCCGTGGGCAAGGTCAAGATGCCCATGAGCCAGGGCCTGGTCGGCCTGGTAGCCGAACGCGAAGAGCCGGTCAACTTGGCCGATGCCCAGCAACATCCCAGATTTAAGCTATTCACCGAAGTCGACGAGGAAGATTTTCGTGCCTTTCTCGCCGTCCCCATCATCTATCAGAAATTAATCCTAGGCGTGTTGGTGGTGCAGCAGGCCGACGCACGCCAGTTTAGCGAGGCCGAAGAGGCCTTTCTGATGACGCTCGCCGCCCAGTTGGCGGTGGCGGTGCGTGAGCAGCGTAAGAAGGCCGAGGTGAAATCGGCGCCGGATAAGTGTGTCTATACCGGTACCTCGGCCGCCAGTGGCGTAGTGATCGCCCACGCCATGGTGCTGGGGGGCGAGATCCCCCTAGAGCAGCAGGGGCGTCGCACTAAGCAGGTCGACGAAGAACTGCTAGCCCTGAGTCAGGCGCTGGATGCCTGTCGCAACACCCTAAGCGCCCTGTCCCAGCGCTTCGATGGCGAGAATGAGAAAGAGGTGCAGTCTATCTTCTCCGCCCTGCAACTGCTGCTGGATGATACCAGCCTTGGCGGTGAATATGGGCGGGAGATCCAGGCGGGCTGGACGGCTATCTCGGCGGTGAGCCGGGTGTCGCTGCGCTACATAGATCATTTCCAGCAGATGCAAGATCCTTATATGCAGGAGCGGGCGACGGATATCCGCGATCTGGGCCAGAGGGTGCTGCGAGAGCTGATCGAGCCGCAGAAGATGCAGCTGGAACTGGATGTGCCCGTGATTTTGGTGACCAAGGAAGCCACGGCGACCATGCTCGCCGAGTTCCCCCAGCACAAGCTGGTGGGTATAGTCACAGAGCTTGGTGGGGTGAACTCCCACGCGGCTATCTTAGCGCGCGCCTTCGGCGTCCCGGCGGTGATTGGTGTCGAGGGGATCCTCAATGCCGGTATCGATGGCAAGCAGCTGATCCTGAACGCTAATCGCGGACAGGTGCTGATCTCGCCTACACCGACGCTGATCGGTGAGTATCGCAGCCTGATCTCGGCGGAGAAGGCGTTGCAGAAACGCTATGCCCAGGAGCTGTCTAAGCCTGCCATGACCTTAGATGAGCGGCGAATTCATCTCTATCTCAATGCCGGGCTGTTAAGCAGTCTGGCCTCAGAGATCGCCGAGGGCGCCGACGGCGTCGGCCTGTATCGCACCGAGATCCCCTTCATGCTGCAGACCCGCTTCCCCAGCGAGGCCGAACAGGTCGAGGTCTATCGTCAGGTGTTGAATGCAGCGCTTGGGCGTCCCGTGGTGATGCGCACCCTGGATGTGGGCGGCGACAAGCCATTGTCTTATCTGCCTATTATCGAGGAAAATCCTTTCCTTGGCTGGCGCGGGATCCGTCTGACGCTGGATCATCCCGAGCTGTTTCTGGTGCAGCTCAGAGCCATGCTCAATGCTTCGGGCGGCGGTGAGCAGCTGCATATTCTGCTGCCCATGGTCTGCTGTTTAGACGAGATAGATCAGGCCATCGCCTACCTGGAGCAGGCTTATCTCGAGGTGAAGCAAGACGTTCATCCAGACCTGCAGCGGCCTAAGATAGGCATAATGCTGGAGGTGCCTGCGCTGCTGTTCCAGCTCGAAGAGGTGGCCAAACGGGTCGACTTTATCTCTGTCGGCTCGAACGACCTGACCCAATACCTGCTGGCGGTCGATAGGAACAACCCAAGAGTCAGCACGCTATATGATTCCTATCATCCAGGGATCTTACGGGCGCTGACCCAGGCGAGGCTGGCGTGCCGAGAATACAGACTACCAATAAGCGTCTGTGGTGAGCTGGCTGGCGAACCCATGGGCGTACTGCTGCTGGTCGCCATGGGCTATACCCAGTTGAGTATGAATCAGGGCAGCCTGGCCAAGATCAATTATCTGATCCGCAGGGTGTCCTATCAGGACTTGAGCGAGCTGCTTGCCCAGGCGCTGTCACTCACCAACGGCTTCGAGGTGAGGGAGCTGCTCACGCTCTATCTGAAAGAGAAAGGCCTGGACGAATTCCTATAAGTGAGTTTCTGTAATTGAGTCTCGACTGTGAGCGCTAGGCAATTTCAATCTGTCGGTAATTCCTTTAAGCTAATGCCTCCTTTCGCCACTGCCGTCGAGGTTACATGTTCACCATAGTTGTCAGTTGTATTGCCCTGGGGGCCTTCATCGGTTTTATGGCGGGCCTGTTAGGCATCGGTGGTGGCGTGATAGCCGTACCTGTATTGCTGTTTCTTCTGCCCATGGCGGGCGTAGTGCCAGAGCATTTGACCCATGTGGCTATTGCCACCTCGTTGGCGGCGATCATCCTAACCGGGGCCTCATCGGCTAGGGCCCATCACGCCCGAGGTAATATTCCCTGGCATCTACTTACCATCATGCTGCCGGGATTGATAGTCGGCGCCCTGTCGGCAGGCTTTATCTCCTCACTGTTTTCTGCTCAGCTACTCAAGCAGGTATTTGCCGGCTTCTTGGTGTTGATGGCGTTGCAGATGGTGTTTCCCTTTAAGGCGGCAGAGGGCGAGCGTAGCTTGCCCGCGAGTCCCTATCTGTTTGTTACCGCAATGTTTGTCGCCATCATAGCTGCATTAATGGGCATAGGCGGCGGCATCTTGTTTATCCCATTCTTGAGCTGGTGCGGCGTGCAGATGCGTCACGCCATAGGTTTCTCCTCGGTAACAGGGCTGATGATCGCCTTGTTTGGTAGCCTCAGCTATGTATTTGCTGGCTGGGCGACTCAAGGGCTGCCAGAATACACCCTGGGTTATATCTATCTGCCAGCCTTGTTCGGCATCGTCTGCACCTCTATGCTGACGGCACCACTGGGGGCGAAGGCGGCAAGTGTCTGGCCGACGGCAAGGCTGAAGAAAATATTTGCCGCCATGTTATTTTTTACCGGGATCAAGTTAGCCCTCAGCTAGAGATGGCCGTAAAAAAGCGGTTGATAGAACAAAGGCTCGGCTAAAGCTAGATTAAGACTCGATTAGGGAAGGGCGCTAAAGTCCCCATCCAAGCAACAATGATAAGTAGGATAAGATGAAACAGTATTTGGCATTATGTGAACGAATCATCAATGAGGGCGTCTGGGTTGAAAACGAGCGCACGGGAAAGCGCTGCTTAACCGTGATCAATGCCGATCTGGAATACGATGTGGCCGCCAACGAGTTTCCCCTGATCACCACCCGCAAGAGTTTCTGGAAGGGGGCGATTGCCGAGCTGCTGGGTTACCTCAGGGGCTATGACAATGCCGCCGACTTCAGAAAGCTGGGTGCCAAGACCTGGGATGCCAACGCCAATGAAAACAGTGCCTGGCTGAATAACCCTCACCGTAAGGGCCATGACGATATGGGCCGGGTATACGGGGTGCAGGGCAGAGCCTGGGCAAAGCCAGATGGCGGCGCAGTAGATCAGCTGAGAAAGATAATCGATAACCTGTCAAAGGGGGTCGATGATCGCGGCGAGATCTTAAGCTTCTACAATCCAGGTGAATTTCATATGGGCTGTCTGCGTCCCTGCATGCACACCCATAACTTCTCTTTGCTGGGCGATACCTTATACCTCAACAGTTTCCAGCGCTCCTGCGATGTTCCCCTAGGGCTAAACTTCAATCAGGTGCAGGTGTTTGCCCTGCTGGCGATTGTGGCGCAGATCACAGGTCACAAAGCGGGCAAGGCCTACCATAAGATAGTCAATGCGCACATCTATGAAGACCAGTTACCCCTGATGCAGGAGGTGCAGCTTAAGCGCGAGCCCTTCCCGTCACCTAAGCTAAGCATCAATCCGGATATCAAGTCGCTGGAAGATCTCGAGACCTGGGTCACCATGGACGATTTCGAGGTGACTGGTTATCAGCACCACGAGGCGATTCAGTATCCCTTCTCTGTCTAAGAGTCAATCTTAAGACTGAGGAATTTCTGAGGTAAGGCGCGGTAGACTCTTTGTGAGTCGGCGCGCTTTATTAATTTATTCTGCATAAAAAATCCCCCTTTCAATCTTAATCTTCCTGTGATCCCCGTCACAGACGGCTTTAATCGGCACTCCCGCTAAGTAAAACTGCATGCTATTGATTAGTCCGTGGTGACTGACTACACTTAACACCTCGGAATTACCGATGTTTAATGCCGATGCAAACGATTATTCAGCTAGGTTGCATTCCGCTAGACTCAATACATTAAGTGTTTTTGGAGTTTATTTATGGAAAAGGCGATTAGAAATTTTCTGAGCCAGGAATCGGCCGGTGGCATCTTATTGATGGCGGCCGTTATCTTGGCGATGATAATGGCGAACTCCCCGCTATCAGGCCTGTATCAAGGCTTCCTGCACACAGAGATGCAGGTGCGCGTGGGCAGTCTGGATATTGATAAGACGCTGATCCACTGGATTAACGACGGCCTGATGGCGTTGTTTTTCATGTTGATCGGCCTGGAAGTGAAGCGTGAGCTGCTGGAAGGCGCATTGTCGAGCCGCGAGCAGGCATCCTTGCCAACCTTTGCTGCTATAGGTGGCATGATCTTCCCCGCGGCGATCTACCTGATCTTTAACTATGCCGACCCTATTACTCAGGTGGGCTGGGCAATTCCTGCCGCTACCGATATCGCCTTCGCGCTGGGTATCATGGCGCTACTGGGTAGCCGAGTGCCGGTGGCGCTTAAGGTGTTCCTGCTGGCGCTGGCCATCATAGATGACCTTGGTGTAGTGGTGATCATCGCCATGTTCTATAGCACAGATCTCTCGGCGATCAGCTTAGTCGTTGCCGCGCTGGCGATAGTGATCTTGGTGGGGCTAAATCGTAAGGGCGTGACCGCGCTGGCTCCTTATGGGGTGGTGGGCCTGATCCTCTGGATAGCCGTGCTCAAATCTGGGGTACACGCTACCCTGGCTGGTGTGATCATCGCGTTCTGTATTCCGCTGCGGGCCAAAGATGGTAGCTCACCGTCAGAGCATCTGGAGCATAGCCTGCACCCATGGAGCACCTTTGTCATATTGCCTATCTTTGCCTTTGCCAATGCCGGGGTCGACCTGTCGGGCATGAGCCTTGGGGATCTGTTATCGCCTGTGCCTGTGGGTATCGCACTTGGCCTACTGCTGGGTAAACCGCTTGGAGTACTGCTGTTTAGCTTCGTGGCGGTCAAGCTTAAGCTGGCTGCATTGCCCGAAGGCATGGGCTGGCGTCATATCGCCCCCGTGGCAGTGATGTGTGGTATCGGCTTTACCATGTCGATGTTCATCTCATCCCTGGCCTTTATCGGCGATGGCGAGGCTTACGGCGATCTGGCAAGGCTCGGCATTCTGACCGGGTCGATCATGTCGGCGGTGATAGGTTATTTTTGGTTATCTAAGGTGCTTCCAGAGAAAGGAGAAAAATCATGAAAAAACTCGTCGTGACACTCATGCTCTCATTCGGCTTGACCGGGGGCGCCTATGCCAGCCAGCTAGAGGCGTGCGATAAAGATGTCAACAGCGTCGCCTGTCAGCATTACTTGGAGGGGGTTGTCGACGGTGCCCTCATGTTTAAGCCCAAGTCTATGGGTAAGCGGGTCGAGACCAATGGGTATGAGTCCCGCGCGCTCAAGTACCGTAGCGGCAAACGCTTCGAAGAGGCCAACCGCACCTATTGCGAGGGACGGCTGCCGGATCGAGATAGCCTGGTGCAGGGACTCTCCGAGGCCGTCGAGGCCGGTAAGCTAGATTCGATAGAGACGCTAAGCGAAGTCATGTACAGCATGATGGATTGCCAACGTCTTAAATAGCAGGAGAGACGCGAGCCTTGATGTCGCATCTGAACTATAACCATCTCTATTATTTCTGGATGGTGCATAAGAAGGGCTCGGTGGCCAAGGCCGCCGAAACTTTATGTTTGACCCCGCAAACGGTAACCGGGCAGATCCGCGTACTCGAGCAGCGCCTCAACGGTACCCTGTTCAAGCGGGTGGGGCGTAATCTCGAGCCCACCGAGCTGGGTGAACTGGTGTTTCGCTACGCCGATAAGATGTTCAGCCTCAGCTATGAGATGTTAGATATCCTGAATTATCAAAAGGATAACAATATCTTGTTCGAGGTGGGTATCGCCGATGCGCTCTCTAAGGCCCTGGCCAGTCGGGTGCTGCTTTCGGTTGTGCCCAGCGATGGCTCCATGCATCTAGCCTGTTATGAGGCGACCCACGAGAGCCTGATGGAGCGCTTAAGGGCCCATAAGCTGGATATGATCTTATCCGACTGCGCCGGTGAGTCGCTCAAGTATCCGGAGATCCTATCGAAGAAGCTCGGCGAGTGCGGCGTGGCGTTTTTCTCCTCGACCACCTATGACAAACCCTTTCCCGCCTGTCTGGAGGAGGGCAAGTTGTTGATCCCGGGGAAACGTACCTCGCTCGGTCAGCAGTTACATCACTGGTTCGATGAGAATGGCCTAGATGTCACCATACTAGGTGAGTTCGATGATGCGGCCATGATGAAGGCGTTTGGCTTCTTCAAGCAGGGGATCTTCGTGGCGCCCTCTATCTATAAGCAGGATATTCTCGCCCACGACATGCAGATTCTGGGTGAGACTGACGACATCAAGGAGGTCTACCATGTGATGTTTGCCGAGCGGATGATCCAACATCCGGCGGTAAAATCCCTGCTGGAAACCGACTTTAGCGATCTCTTCGCCGGTAAGGATCTCGAGGTGGAGCGGCTATAAAACGGTGTGAAGCCGGTGGCCTAACTGGTACACTATCGCCAATCGAAAATAAGGGAGTAGTTGTGTGTCAGAGCCAATGAACATAGCCAGAGTAAGATGGGCGTGCCGACGGGGCATGTTAGAGCTTGATGTATTGTTTCAACCCTTTGTTGAGACCCAATATGAACAGCTGTCTATAGATGATAAGGCGGTTTTCGTTCGTCTGTTAGAGTGTGAAGATCCTGAGTTGTTTGCCTGGTTTATGGGCCATGAGGCCTGTCCAGATCCGCAGCTCGCCGAGATGGTGGTCAAAGTTCGTGGCCGGGCGGCGCCATAACTTTCACCTGACAGCCTCCTTCGACCAGCGACTCTCGCTGGTCTGTTTCGCGGCCCTGTGCCTGAGTGCTTTTCTGGTCTGGCCGCCAATCACCTCTTTCTGGTTTCTCACCCTCAAGTATGGCCTCTTACTGGCCACAATTAGTTTCTTTCTCTATCAGTTTATTGCGCTAAGACGTTGGTCTCTTGCCTTCTGGCTGGACGAGTCGGGCAGAATTGGTCTTATCCGCGACGAGTTAGATTCGCATACGCAAGTGCAGCAGGTTGAGGAAGCAATCGAGCAACAGCTTAGTTATCGCAGGATCTGGGTCAGTCCCTTGGTGGTGCTGTTCTGGTTATACGAGGGAGAGCGGAAACGCCTGGTTATCTTATGGCGAGATATGTTTGACGACACAGGTTATCGGCACCTGTGTCGCCTGCTACTAAGGTTTGGCTAACGCCCTTCCTATTGCTCTGGATGCAATATGGTTGGTAGCGGGTTATTACTCTTGTTGGGATGGTCGATATTGTAATGCAGGCCGCGGCTTTCCTTACGCTCCATGGCGCAGCGGATGATAAGCTCGGCGACCTGGACCAGGTTACGCAGCTCGAGTAAGTTATTACTCACGCGGAAGTTGCTGTAGTACTCCTGGATCTCCTGCTGCAGCATTGCACAGCGGCGCAGGGCGCGCTCGAGGCGCTTGTCTGAACGTACAATTCCCACATAGTCCCACATGAACAGACGTAGCTCGTGCCAGTTGTGGGCGATCACTACCTCTTCATCCGAGTTCGATACCTTACTCTCATCCCAGGCGGGCAGAGTACCCGGCATAGGGATCTTGGCCAGCTGGCTCTCGATATCCTCGGCTGCCGCGCGGGCAAACACCAGACACTCAAGCAGTGAGTTGCTGGCCAGACGGTTGGCGCCGTGCAGGCCGGTATAGGCCACTTCACCTATGGCGTAGAGCCCATTGAGATCCGTCTGACCATGCAGGTCTGTCATCACGCCGCCGCAGGTATAGTGGGCTGCGGGTACCACAGGGATAGCATCTTTGGTGATATCTATTCCCAGTTCCAGACAGCGTCTATAGATAGTGGGGAAGTGCTTGATGACAAAGTCGGCCGGCTTGTGGCTGATATCCAGGTAGACGCAGTCGACCCCTAAGCGTTTCATCTCATAGTCGATGGCGCGGGCCACGATGTCGCGGGGGGCGAGTTCGCCGCGCTCGTCGAAGTCTGGCATGAAGCGGCTGCCATCGGGACGCTTAAGGTAGGCGCCTTCACCGCGTAGGGCCTCGGTCAACAAAAAGTTGCGGGCATCGGCGTGGTAGAGGCAGGTAGGGTGGAACTGGTTGAACTCCATGTTGGCCACCCGGCAGCCCGAGCGCCAGGCCATGGCGATGCCATCACCCGAGGCGATATCTGGGTTCGAGGTATATTGGTACACCTTAGAGCTGCCGCCCGTTGCCAGGGCGACGAAGCGAGCCTTAACGGTTTCCACATGCTCTTCGTTACGGTTCCACACATAGGCGCCGAGGACGCGGTTGCCCGGGCGCTTGAGCTTACGTGTGGTGATAAGGTCGATGGCGTTGTAGCGCTCAAGTACCTTGATATTGGGGTGACTCAGGGCGCGCTCCTGTAGCGTCACCTGCACCTCTTTACCTGTGGCATCGGCCGCGTGCAGGATACGTCTGTGGCTATGGCCACCTTCGCGGGTCAGATGATAGGGGGCCTTGCTCTCGTCACCGTCGGCGGTTTCTTCTTTATCGAAGGCGACGCCGCAGTGAATCAACCATTCCATGGCGCTTTTGGCGTTTTCGGCGGTAAAGGTCACAACTTCTTCATCGCATAACCCGGCCCCGGCGATCAAGGTATCGGTGACGTGAGATTCGATGGTATCCTCTTCATCGAACACTGACGCGATACCGCCCTGGGCGTAGTAGGTTGAGCCTTCGCTGAGTGGGCCTTTGGAGAGTAAGATAACGTTTGATTTTTCAGCCAGATGTAGCGCTAAAGTCAGACCAGCAGCCCCGCTGCCGATAACCAAAACGTCAGATTGATGTTCAACTACTTGTTTCATCAGGTATCATGGTAAGTTATGCGAGTATTGTCTATGGTAAACCAAGACGCCATTTATGGATACTGATCTCGCCGTAGAAAATAAATGCGGATATCGCAATTTTTTTTAGAACTTTTTCGATGTGGGCTAGTCTACATATGTGAATATGATTCGAGCGACTGAGAAATCAGCATTTTAGATTTAGGAGTAGTCGGCTCGGATGAGTGGACAGATAAGTGATCAACAACTCGTTGAGCGAGTGCAACAAGGAGATAAAAACGCTTTTAACCTGCTGGTACATAAATACCAGAGCAAAGTGATTAATCTGATTGCCCGTTATGTGCGTAATCAGGCCGACGTGGCAGATGTGGCACAGGAAGCCTTTATCAAAGCTTATCGTGCGTTGCCTAACTTTAGGGGTGAGAGTGCGTTTTATACTTGGTTGTATCGCATCGCGGTCAATACCGCGAAAAATCATTTAGTGGCACAGGGCAGGCGAGCGCCTGCCAACGATGTCGATGCGGAAGAGGCCGAATATTACGACGGCAGTGATGCGCTAAAGGAGTTTGCCTCCCCAGAGCGTCTCATGTTGTCAGATGAGATTCAGAAAGTGGTCTTCGATACGCTCGATACCTTGCCGGAAGAATTGAAGATGGCTATCTCTCTGCGTGAGCTCGATGGCATGAGTTATGAAGAGATTGCCAATGTGATGGAGTGTCCTGTGGGCACAGTGCGTTCACGTATCTTTAGGGCACGTGAAGCCATCGATAAGAAGTTGCAGCCTTTGCTGGAACGATGAAGCATTTTATTCGATACACTAAATTTATATGGGTGATAAATGGATAAGTTAGGTCAGGAATGGGTTTCCGCTGCCGTTGATGGTGAAATCGACGAGCAGGAGTTGGCGCAACTCGCCGCCGATACGGATTCACATGAGAAGTGGCGTGATTATCACATGATAGGTGATGCTATGCGTGGTGAGTTGCCCGCTGCGATCAATCTCGATCTCAGTGCCAACATTGCCGCAGCGATTGAGCTTGAGCCTAGTATCCTTGTGCCTAAGCGTGTCGAAACGCCTGAGGTGGCGCCTCAACGTCAACTTGCGAGTGTGGTTCCGCTATTTAAGCAGTTTGGTCAATATGCCATCGCCGCCAGTGTCGCCTTGGTCGCCGTGATTGGCGTGCAGAATTATAATCAGGGTGGCGTCGAAGATGCGCCTATGCCAGTGCTCAATACCCGTCCGCTGATTGGCAGCGCGTCGCCTGTGAGCCTACAGACTGGCCCGGTACAACAGAATCAAAGTTATACCAATGAGCGTGTGATGGAGCAGCGTCATCGCATCAACACCTATATTCAAGATCATATGCTGCAGCAAAGATTGAATAACAGTGCCAATATAGACGACAATGGTGAGCTTACGCCTATCCCGGTGAATCACTAAAAGCTATTTATACTGGTCACACTGACTATACTCTTTGTGTCGATTGGTATTATTAAGGAGTTAGCTTGCGTCTTATTTGGTTGGCCCTGTTAGTCCTCGTCTTCCCTGCCAGCGCGCAGGAAGAGTTGTCCGCTAAGGCTTGGCTCGAAAATATGAGCCTCGCCTTGAAAGGGCAAGAATTCAAGATGTCCCTGATCCATCTGCAAGCGGACCACATACGCCCCCTGGTTTATCTTCACGGTAAGGTCGACGACCATGAAGTCGCTTTTCTCGAGCATCTCAATGGACCGCCGAAAAATGCCGTGCGCGTGGGCAATACAGTTACCTTTATCGAACACGACCAACCCGCCTACAGCGTGCGCGCCGAGCGTATTCAGGGGGTGTTGCCACCTGCGTTTGCCGGGGTTATCTCAGATCTGGAGTCGGGTTATCAGTTTGTCCTGGGTGGACGTTCGCGTCTGGCCGGGCGTCCCAGTCAGTTAGTGCGCATCATCCCCAACGATGACAACCGCTATAGCTATCAGGTTTGGCTGGATATGGATACCTATCTGCCGCTGCGTTACGACATGCTGAACCTTGAGAAGCAGCTGCTGGAGCAGGTGCTGGTGGTAGAGCTTATCGTTCTTGAAGATGCGCCGGCGATTCTGCGTGAAGCCTATAAGCAGGATTGGCCCGAGATCATGCCACAGCCCCAGCGTGAGCAGGCAGATAACTGGCAATTCAAATGGTTACCTCAAGGTTTTAAGATCTTGGTCAAGGATAATCACAGACTCATCGGCAGCCACGAGGCGGTCGAGTATATCGCCCTGAGCGATGGCCTGGTGAACATCTCTGTGTATGTGGCCAGAGCCGGCGAGACGGCGCTGCCCGACGAGCTGATGACACGCAACGGTCTCTCTTTGGCCGCCGAGCGTGTAGGCAATGCCGAGGTGGTTGCCGTGGGCAAGGTTCCGGCCGAGACACTCAGCCGCATCGCCAAAAGCATCACCATAGAGTGATCCCGCTATGATGGAAGAAACCGCCACAGTGATCAGGTGCCCGGGCGATGGCTGGGTCACGGTCGAAGTGAAAGTTAAAAATGCCTGTAATCATTGCGATAACAATGACACCTGCGGCACCTCTGCCGTGTCTAAGGCGTTCTCGCCCAAGGTGCAGCGCTTCTCGCTGCCTAGCGACACCCAGTATGAACCCGGTGAACTGTTAAAGCTTGGCCTGCCCGAAAGCGTGATCTTAAAGGCGGCCGCCATCGTCTACCTCATGCCGCTGGCTGGCCTGTTTATTGGTGCCACATTAGGACATTTCCTCGCTGATCTGGCAGGACTGGTGAGCAGCGATCTGCTGACTATCGCCCTTGGTCTGAGCGGCGCGGCAAGCGCCTGGTGGCTGGGTCGGCGCTGGGCAAAAACGCTGGAGATCAACAGTCAGCCGGTGATCCTCTCCCGCCTTGGCCGGGCCATAGACGGCATTTCCCCCGCTAACTAGTCTATTATTTTCATTGCTCGATGGATTCCAATTGGTATTAGTTTAGCGATCGGGTACAATTCGGCACTTTTAGATCAATTTCAATTTCGAGTTTAGTCATTTCGCACAATGAAGCATATTAGAAACTTTTCGATTATTGCCCATATTGACCATGGCAAATCAACCCTTTCTGACCGTCTTATTCAAGAGTGCGGCGGCCTGTCTGACCGTGAGATGGCGGCGCAGGTATTGGACTCAATGGATCTCGAGCGTGAGCGCGGCATTACCATTAAAGCCCAGAGTGTGACTCTCGATTACAAAGCTAAAGATGGTGAAACCTACCAGCTGAACTTCATCGATACCCCAGGTCACGTGGACTTCTCCTATGAAGTATCACGCTCGCTGGCTGCCTGTGAAGGCGCCCTCTTGGTGGTCGATGCCGGTCAAGGCGTTGAGGCTCAGACCCTGGCAAACTGTTATACCGCGCTGGATATGGATCTGGACGTGGTGCCTGTACTGAACAAGATAGACCTTCCCCAGGCTGACCCAGAGCGTGTCGCCGAGGAGATCGAGGATATCGTGGGTATCGAGGCTGCTGATGCGGTGCGCTGCTCGGCCAAGACAGGTTTAGGTATCAGCGACGTGCTAGAAACTATCGTGGCTCAGATCCCGCCACCAGAAGGTGACCCTGAAGCGCCGCTGCAGGCGTTGATCATCGACTCTTGGTTCGACAGCTACCTGGGCGTCGTTTCCTTGGTGCGTATCAAGAACGGTGTGCTCAAGAAGGGTGACAAGTTCAAGGTGATGTCGACCGGCCAGACCCATACGGCCGATCGCGTCGGTATCTTCACGCCTAAGCAGACAGACACGGCTCAGCTGAGTACAGGTGAAGTGGGCTTCGTGATTGCGGGTATCAAAGAGATCCACGGCGCGCCTGTGGGCGATACTTTGACACTGGCCAAGAATGGCGCCGACAAGCCGCTGCCTGGTTTTAAGAAGGTGAAGCCACAGGTTTATGCCGGTGTATTCCCTATCTCGACCGACGACTATGAGAACTTCCGTGACGCGCTCAACAAGCTGAGCCTGAACGATGCTTCGCTCTTCTTCGAGCCGGAAACCTCTTCGGCACTGGGCTTTGGTTTCCGTATCGGATACCTGGGTCTGCTGCACATGGAGATCATTCAGGAGCGTCTCGAGCGTGAATATAACCTGGATCTGATCACCACGGCACCGACCGTAGTCTACGAGGTGGTGACCACCAAGGGCGAGACCATCTACGTCGATAACCCATCGGATCTTCCGCCGATGAACAACATCGAAGAGATGCGTGAGCCTATCGTTGAGACCAACATCCTGGTACCTAAAGAGTACCTGGGTAACGTGATCACCCTGTGTATCGAGAAGCGCGGCGTGCAGACCAACATGGTCTACCACGGCAACCAAGTGGCGATCACCTATGATATGCCGATGGCCGAGGTGGTGATGGACTTCTTCGACCGCTTGAAGTCGACCAGCCGCGGTTATGCGTCGCTGGAATATAACTTCAAACGCTTCGAGGCGGCAGACATGGTGCGTCTGGATGTACTGATCAACGGCGATCGCGTCGATGCCCTAGCGATGATCCTGCACAAGGCCAACGTGCGTTACCAAGGCCTAGCCTTGGTAAACAAGATGAAGGAACTGATCCCAAGACAGATGTTCGATATCGCGATTCAGGCGGCCGTCGGCAGCCAGATCATCGCCCGTTCATCGGTCAAGGCCCTGCGTAAAGACGTAACCGCTAAGTGTTACGGCGGCGACGTCTCCCGTAAGAAGAAGCTGCTGCAGAAGCAGAAAGAGGGTAAGAAGCGCATGAAGCAGGTGGGCAACGTCGAAGTTCCACAAGAGGCCTTCCTCGCCGTGCTGAAGATCAATGAGTAATCACTTTTTAGTTAATAATTGTTAATAGTGATTGATAATGAGCGCCGCGGTTTGCGGCGCTTTGTTTGTTACAGTATAAATGGGCTAATGGCCTGCTAGGCAGGCGATAAATCCCTTATTTTGCTGGAGCATTTTTCAGGAGTTAGTTAGCGTATGGCAGCTTATTTTTCCCTTATTCTGGTCTTGGTGACCCTAGGCAGCGGCCTGATCTGGATGTTCGATGCCTTAGTCTTAGCGCCTAAGCGTCAGCAGAAGCTGGCCATGGCCCAGGCGGCCAACCAGGAGATTAGCGAAGAGAGCGCCGAAAAAATCGTGCGTGAGTCCGCCATAGTGGAGACCTCGCGTTCTATTTTTCCGGTTATCGCTTTCGTGTTGATCCTACGCTCTTTTATCTATGAGCCTTTCCAAATTCCTTCGGGATCTATGATGCCAACCCTGCTGGTGGGCGACTTCATCCTGGTGGAAAAATTTAGCTATGGGCTGAAAGATCCTGTGTGGCGTAGCAAGCTTATCGAAACGGGCAAGCCACAGCGCGGTGACGTGGCGGTATTTAAATACCCAGAAAACCCGCAGATCGACTACATCAAGCGTGTCATCGGCCTACCGGGGGATCGCATCGTCTATCGTAACAAGGACCTCTATATTCAGAAGGCCTGTCCTGAGGGGCAGAGCGAGTGTCCTAAGCTTGAGAAGATAGAGCGCGCCGGTGTCAACCAGGGCGAATATACCCAGGATAATATCCCATTGCTGCGCTACAAGGAGCAGCTGGGCGATGTGACCCACGATATCCTGATCAACCCAGGACGCGGCGAGCCGACCTCTTACTATTTCCGTGAGGGTAACCTGGCGGTGGGCGAGTTTGTTGTGCCTGAAGGTCAGTATTTCATGATGGGTGACAACCGCGACAACAGCACAGACTCACGCTTCTGGGGCTTCGTGCCCGAGGCCAATCTGGTCGGCAAGGCGGTAGCGATCTGGATTAGTTTTGAATTTGAGCGTAAGCCGTCGGACTTTTTACCGACTTGGGTACCGACAGGCGTACGCTTTAACCGTGTAGGCGGAATTGTGTAGATGGAACCCATTAAGAATCTACCGCGTTTGGGTAGAATATTAGGTTATCAATTTCAGCAGATCGCGCTGCTGGAGCAGGCGTTAACTCACCGCAGTGCGGCGAGCAAGCATAACGAAAGACTGGAGTTTTTAGGCGACTCTATTCTCTCTATCGTCATCTCTGACGCCTTGTATCATCAGTTTCCCAAGGCGACCGAGGGTGACCTGAGCCGGATGCGCGCCACCCTAGTGTGTGGCAAGATGCTAGCCGAGATCGCCAAGGAGTTTAAGCTTGGCGATTATCTTAAGCTGGGCCCTGGTGAGCTCAAAAGCGGTGGTTTTCGCCGCGAGTCTATCCTGGCCGACGCCATGGAGGCGATCATAGGCGCCATCTATCTGGACGCCGATATCGAGACCTGTCGCACTTTAGTACTAAACTGGTATAAGAGCCGTCTTGCGGTGATCGAGCCGGTCAATCAGAAAGATCCCAAGACCCTGCTGCAGGAGCACCTGCAGGGATTTAAGCAGCCGCTCCCTGTCTATACTGTGGTGAACATCAGCGGCGAAGCCCATGCGCAAACCTTCACCGTGGAGTGTAAGGTGGAGCAGCTAAAAGAAGCCGTTATCGGCGTGGCCAATTCCCGCAGAAAGGCGGAGCAGATTGCCGCAGCAGAAGTGTTGGAGCGTATTAAGAAATGAGTAACAAACCCGAGCAGCCTGAAGGCGCACAAGAGCCGAGTCTAGACGAGCTGCTGGCGAGGATGAACAGCGGCCGCAGTGGTAGCCAATATGAGGTGACCTACTGCGGCATGGTGGCCATCGTCGGCCGCCCTAACGTCGGCAAGTCGACCCTGCTGAATAAGCTACTGGGTCAGAAGATCTCTATCACCTCTAAGAAGCCGCAGACCACGCGTCACCGCATCATGGGCATTCACACCGATGGCCCGCGTCAGGTGGTGTTTATCGATACCCCTGGTCTGCATATCGAAGAGAAGCGTGCCATCAACCGTCTGATGAATCGCGCGGCGTCCAGCTCTCTCGCCGAGGTTAGCCTGGTGGTATTCGTGGTCGATGGTCTTAACTGGACCGCCGACGATGAGATGGTGCTGAAGAAGCTTCACAGCCGTGACGATGGCCGCAAGACGATTCTGGCCATCAACAAGGTGGATAACATCAAGGACAAAGAGGCGCTGTTCCCGCATCTGCAGAATCTGGCGGCCAAGTTTGAATTTGATGAGATCTTGCCTATCTCGGCAACCCATGGCACCAATGTGCAGCGCATCATGGAGCTGGCGCTGGAGTCGGTACCTGAGTCGCCGCATTATTTCCCTGAAGATTATGTCACCGACCGTTCTCAGAAGTTTATGGCCTCTGAGATAGTGCGCGAGAAGCTGATGCGTTTCCTCGGCGACGAGCTACCCTACGATGCCACGGTAGAGATAGAGCAGTTTAAGATGATGGAAAATGGCGTCTATCAGATCAATGCCTTGATCTTGGTGGAGCGCGAGACCCAGAAGCGTATGGTGATCGGCAACAAGGGCGAGCGTATCCGCACCATTGCCACCCAGGCCCGTCAAGATATGGAGGTCCTGTTCGATAACAAGGTCTTCCTCGAGGTCTGGGTCAAGGTCAAGTCTGGCTGGGCCGACGATGAGCGCGCCCTGCGTTCATTAGGCTACGGCGAGAGCTAAGCCAGTAAGAATAAAGGTAAGCCGAGGTAGTCACACAAGAGTCGTGTTTATCTCGGCTTTTTTGTCAGCATTGTTTTTGGTAAACAGGGATTAAGGAAGAGGGCAATGCACAGGGGATATGTACTGCACACCCGTCCCTATCGGGAGTCGAGCGTGCTGGTCAATCTGTTGGTCGACGGCCTGGGCAGGGTCGATGCCGTCGCGCGCCTGGGCAGTGGCAAGAGCTCAATTAAGAGCATACTGCAACCCTTTCAGCCCTTGTTGTTTCAGCTGTCTGGGCGAAGCAGCCTCAAGAGCCTGTATCAGGTGGAGGCCGCCAGCCCGGCTGTGCCCCTGAGCGGCAGCGATAGCTTTGCTGGCCTCTATCTTAACGAGCTCTTGGTGCGCTGCTTGTCGGTAGAGCATGGCGCCGAGCAGTTCTTCTTTACCTATCATAAGACACTGATGGCCATGGCCGCCGCCTTTAGCGAGGCGCAGCTCAGACAGTTTGAGCTTTCGCTGCTCAAGGAGCTTGGGGTGATGCCATCGCTGAATCTGGATATCGAAGGCAGCCCTATCGAGACCGACTTCTACTACCGCCTGTTATCTGAAGAGGGCTTTAGCACTGCTCTCGGCCCCAAGCCAAACCATTTTAGTGGCGAGATGCTGCGCGCTCTGGAGGAAGACAGGCTGGCAGAGGCCGACTTTAAACAGGCTAAGCTGCTGATGAGGCAGTTACTGTCGCCGTTGCTGGGGGACAAGCCGCTTAAGTCGCGGGCGCTGTTTTTAAAGGGCAATAGGCCATCGAGTTACAGCAAGTAGCTCCTCGTCTATGTTTGCAGCAGTGCGCTGCGCATATTCATCGGGGGTTTCCCTTGTGGCCTTCCCTCAAGCTTTAGTAAAATAGGCACAAAATTCCAATCGCGACACTCTACACTTAAGGACTTTCCATGAGCCGTATTCATCTAGGCGTTAATATCGATCACATTGCCACCTTACGTCAGGCCCGTGGGACCAGTTACCCGGATCCTGTCCACGCTGCAGCCGTTGCCGAGCATGCCGGCGCCGAAGGTATTACCGTGCATCTGCGTGAAGACAGACGTCATATCTGCGACAGAGACATCTACCTACTGGCCAAGACCATCAAGACGCGTATGAACTTCGAGATGGCGGTGACCGACGAGATGCTGGATATCGCCTGTGAGGTAAAGCCTGCATATGTCTGTTTGGTACCTGAGAAGCGTGAAGAGCTGACCACAGAAGGCGGCCTGGATGTGGCAGGCCAGCAGGAGAAGATCCGCGCCGCGGTCGAGCGTTTGACTGCCCTGGGCATCAAGGTGTCGCTATTTATCGATGCCGACCCTGTGCAGATCGACGCCACCGTCGCCGTAGGCGCGCCGGTTATCGAGCTACACACAGGCTGTTATGCCGACGCCGAGACAGATGCAGAGCAGGCCAAGGAGCTGGCACGTATTACCGAGATGGCAACTTACGCCCACGGTAAGGGGCTGGTGGTCAACGCGGGCCATGGTCTTCATTATCACAATGTGAAGCCCATCGCGGCCATTCCTGAGCTGTATGAGCTTAATATCGGTCATGCCATCATCGCCCGCGCAGCTATCGATGGCTTGGACAAGGCGGTGCGTGACATGAAGCAGCTGATGGTCGAAGGTCGCAGCGGTCAGTAATCGTCTTATCGTTAGCATTAATATCATGTCGTGGCGGGTAGGGAAGAGCTTATGATTGTTGGTTTAGGGACAGATATTGTCGAGATCGCGCGTATCGCCGACAAGGTGCCTGCGGCGGGAGACGAGGCGTCGCTGGTCAAGTGTCCGCTCGCCAAGCGGGTGTTGACCCAGGCCGAGATGGCAATATTCTTGGCTTCCTCCCAGCCCGGTCGCTATTTGGCGAAGCGTTTTGCCGCCAAAGAGGCGGCCGCCAAGGCACTGGGTACAGGCATAGGCCGCGGCGTCTCCTTCCAGCATATCGAGATCAGTAACGATGCTAACGGTGCGCCGCTTATCGCCTTTCAAGGCGGTGCGGCCGAGCGGCTGAGTCTGTTGGGCGGCAGCCGTGCCCATCTCTCTATCGCCGATGAGAAACACTACGCCACGGCGACCGTGATCCTCGAGTCAAACTAGCTATTGGCCTTGATAGATGGGTTAATGCAACTGCTGTTTAACTGGCTGTGCATTAGCCTCATCTGGGCTAAGGTTTAGAAATACTGGCTGTTTTAATTTCGTTTTCGGCGCTTTGTGTCGACGCATCACACTGGCATCTGTTAATAAAATGTTTTAGGTTAGGCTAACTGAGACGAGCGTCACACTTAGCCTGACAGTCTAAAATGGCGGTAGCCAGGATAGGGCTGGCTTTGGTTTCGCAAGATTAAAAGACGATGGAGCCGAGCCATGAAATCTGCGATCGAGCAGTTATCCACCTACAAGAGTGTTCACCTCAACCCCACTAACATCAAGACCCACTTTGTCGGTATCCCGCTGATCATCTGGTCGGCCTTCGTGATGTTAAACACCATCCCCTTTAGCCTGTACAGCTTCGATTCTATAGGGCTGGAGCTGAACGTAGCTGTGTTGTTTGCCTGCGCTGTATTGATTTATTACTTTGCGCTGCATGCCAAACTGGCGCTGGGGCTGGTGCTATTTATCCTGCCTGTGCTCTACACCTCCTTCTTGGTGTCAAGGATGGAGCAGGCCTGGACCATCGCCATCGGCGTGTTCGTGATTGGCTGGATCTTCCAGCTCATCGGCCACAAGTATGAGAAGGCCAAGCCGGCCTTTATCGACGATCTTAATCAGCTGTTGATCGGCCCCTTCTTCCTGATGGCCGAGCTCTATTTTATGCTGGGGCTGGAGCGCGACTTAGACGAAGCGATAACCCCATTGGCGAGAGATAAGCGCCGGGCCTTAACCCATGCCAGTAAGCATGACAATTAGAAATTGTGGTCGCTATGGGATAACAAAAAGGCGCCTTAGGGCGCCTTTTTTGGTGAATTGTGAGGACTAGTTGCGACTGCCCTTAGGCGCCTTGTAGTGCTGGGGCATGACCCGCACCGTCTTCACCATGTTGTCGGCCACCTCGACCACCTCAAGCGGGTAGCCCGAGAGACGCATCGAGGTGTTAGGCTCGGGGATCTCCTCGAGATACTCAAGGATCAGGCCGTTGAGCGTCTTAGGTCCATCGATGGGGAAGTGCCAGTCCATCTCCTTGTTAAGATCGCGGATGTTGATGGTGGCGTCGATGAGGAAGCTGCCATCTTGCTGCTGGTTGATATCTTCGCTAGGCGTGGTGATCATCGAGGTGGTAAAGTCGCCGACTATCTCCTCGAGAATATCTTCCAGCGTTACCAGCCCTTGAATATCCCCATACTCGTCTACTACTAGGCCGATACGTTCCTTGTTCTGCTGGAAGTTGGCCAGTTGCACGTTGAGGGGCGTGCCCTCGGGGATGAAGTAGATCTCTTTTACCGCCCGCAGCAGGGAGGACTTACTAAACTGTTGCTTGGATTGCAGGCGCAGGGCGTCTCTTAGGTGAACGAAGCCGACGGCATCGTCTATGTTATCGCGGTAGAGCAGGACCCGGGTGTGTGGGCTCTGAATCACCTGCTTATTGATGCGGCTAAAGTCGTCGTTGACGTTGATAGCGTAGAGATCCGAGCGCGGGATCATTATGTCTTCGACCGTGACCTTCTCCAGATCCATGATAGAGAGCAGCATCTCCTGGTGACGCTGGGGGATCAGGGCGCCGGCCTCGTGCACAACTGTGCGCAGCTCCTCCTGACTCAAGGCATCATCGGCCTTCACCGAGCGGATACCCAGCAGGCGCAGGAAAGTCGAGGTGATAAAGTTAACTATCTTCACCAGGGGTGAGAGCACCACCAACAGGGCTTTGAGCAGTACGCTGGACGGAAAGGCGATACGCTCAGGGTGCAGGGCGGCGACGGTTTTTGGCGTCACCTCGGCAAAGACTAATACCACCAGAGTGAGCACACCCGTGGCGATGGCGACCCCGACGTCACCAAACAAGCGAATCCCCAATATGGTGGCGATGGCCGAGGCGAGGATGTTCACCAGGTTGTTGCCGATTAGAATCAAGCCGATCAGTCTGTCTGGGCGCTCCAGCAATCTAATGGCACGCTTAGCGCCCTTATGGCCATTGTTGGCCAGATGACGCAAGCGATAGCGATTGAGCGACATCATGGCGGTTTCTGAGCCGGAGAAATAGGCGGAGATGATGATGAGTACGAACAGGATGATGACAAGTACGCTGGTGGATATAGCTTCCAATCAGTGGCCCCACTTTGGCGTTGATGAGTAAGAATAGCGTTAAGATTTAGTAAATACAGCGATTTGGGCTGTGAGTCAAGTTCACCTAGGTCGCACTTTCGTCCATCTTGACCTAGGTGAAGTGTGCGGAATTTAGCGTGTCTGGCCTATTGCAGGATCAGTTCTTTGACGATGCGGGCACCGAAGTAGGCCAGTGACAGCAGGGTTGCGCCAGTCAGGGTGTAGGCCACGGCGGTGCGGATCTTACAACCCACCCAGTACTGCTGTGCCAGCATGGCGATATAGGTAAACCAAGCCATGATAGAGAGGATCGCCTTATGGCCCTGGCCGTCGGCAAACATATCATCGAGGAAGATAAAGCCGGTCGCCAGCGACAGACTCAGGAGTACCACGCCGATAATCACCAGATGATATAGCTGCTTCTCTACCGTCATCAGCGGTGGAATCGCCGGGCTCAGCATCAGCTGCTTCTTCTTCAGCTTGTTTTGAATCATCGCCAGTTGGATGGCATAAAGCGCGGCGATCATCAGGGCGCTATAGGCCATCAGCGACAGGACCACGTGGGCCAGCACCTCGGGGTAAAGTTCGAAGTGGGTGATATATTTAGGTGGTAATAGCCACAGCAGCGCCACAGAGATGACGGAGCAGGCGTAGACCACGGGCACGACGACGATCACCTTTAGACGGAACATCAAGATGGTGAAGGTGAAGGCGATGATCCAGTTCACCATGGAGATCACATTGGTCAGGCTGAAGTTTTGACCGTCACCGGTGAAGATGGCCTGAGACAGGGCGGCGGCATGAAGTACCACGGCCACGGCGGCGAAGGCGGCTACGGCTTTACGGTTAGGGCCATCGGCATGAAACAGTCGGCTGACGACCAAGACGAGTGCGATACTGTAGAAGAAAATGGCTGAAGCCGAAAAAATCACCATCGAAAATTAACCTATCGTTATGTGAGCTTTCTTGTGGTCATCGACCTGCGCGAGGCGGTCGAGTTTTTATCCTTAGTTGATCGTTAGAATAACACGATGGATGCTATTTTGGGCAGAGGCTTTACACACAAAAATTAGCACTTTCTGAGCGTTACTCCTAAGTTTTGACATTTTTACCCTACAGCAGATAACTTGCCTAAGCCATAACTTACGCTGCGCGGTAGCATAATATCTGTGCATCGCTATAATACTGCCCCAATCATGTAAATTCTAAACGGTAAAGAACGCGATAATGTTTGAGAACCTCACCGACAGATTATCACGCACCCTGAAAAATATTAGCGGTCGTGGTCGCCTTACAGAAGACAATATTAAAGAAACGTTACGCGAAGTGCGCATGGCGCTGCTGGAAGCCGACGTCGCCTTGCCCGTTGTTCGCGCCTTCGTTAACAGCGTTAAAGAGCGCGCCGTAGGCCAAGAGGTCACCAAGAGCCTGAGCCCAGGCCAGGCCTTCATTAAGATCGTCCAGAGTGAGCTCGAAAATGCCATGGGCGAGGCCAACGAGGCGCTAAACCTCTCGGCGCAGCCGCCAGCGGTGATCATGATGGCCGGTCTGCAAGGTGCGGGTAAGACCACAAGTGTCGCCAAGCTGTCTAAGTTCCTGCGTGAAAGACAGAAGAAATCTGTATTGGTGGTCAGCGCCGACGTCTATCGTCCGGCGGCGATCAAGCAGCTGGAAACCTTGGCCAATGAGGTCGAGGTCGAGTTCTTCCCATCGGATGTATCGCAAAAGCCTATCGACATCGTCGATGCGGCCATGGCCCACGCCAAGCTTAAGTTTATCGACGTGGTGATCGTCGATACCGCGGGTCGTCTGCATGTCGACGAGAGCATGATGGATGAGATCAAGGCGCTGCACGCCGCGGTCAAACCGGTAGAAACCCTGTTTGTGGTCGATGCCATGACGGGTCAGGATGCGGCTAACACCGCCAAGGCCTTCAACGAAGCCCTGCCGCTGACCGGTGTGGTACTGACTAAGGTCGATGGTGACGCCCGTGGTGGTGCGGCGCTGTCGATTCGCCATATTACCGGTAAGCCGATTAAGTTCCTGGGTGTGGGCGAGAAGACAGATGCGCTCGAGCCTTTCCATCCGGACCGTGTTGCCTCGCGCATTCTGGGCATGGGCGATGTGCTTTCCCTGATCGAAGAGGTTGAGCGCGGCGTCGATAAAGAGAAGGCGATGAAGCTGGCCTCTAAGGTCAAGCAAGGCGGTAGCTTCGATTTAGAAGACTTCCGTGAGCAGCTACAACAGATGAAGAACATGGGCGGCATGATGAGCATGCTCGAGAAGCTGCCCGGTGTCGGTCAACTCCCTCCAGAAGCCCTGGCTCAGGTGCAAGACGGCAAGCTAACGGGACAAATGGAGGCTATTATTAACTCCATGACCCCAGGCGAGCGTAAGCGCCCAGAGATCATCAAGGGTTCTCGTAAGCGTCGTATCGCCATGGGTTCAGGTACCCAGATCCAGGACGTCAATCGTCTGCTCAAGCAGTTCACTCAGATGCAGAAGATGATGAAGAAGATGTCCGGTAAAGGCGGCATGAAGAAGATGATGCGCGGCATGAGTGGAATGCTGCCTCCCGGGATGAAGATGCCGGGACGTTAATCGTCTGACTTTGTATAGATTTAGCTAAGTCCATTAAGGGTTTTCAGCCCTTAGTGGGCTTGCTATTTTTGCGTGAAAAACGTTGCATTTGTCGCCGGTTCAGGTAGAATCGTGCGGCTTTCTATCTGGGACTCTTCGCGAACACGGGGTTCCAGTTTTTATTTTTGCTTCAGAACGAAGCAAATCATTAGAGGATAAAAGACGCATGGTTACCATTCGTTTAGCTCGAGGCGGCGCAAAAAAGCGTCCATTCTATAACATCGTTGTTGCTGACAGCCGTAACGCTCGTGACGGTCGTTTCATCGAACGTGTTGGCTTCTTCAACCCTGTTGCTCGTGGTCAAGAAGAAGCTCTTCGCTTAGATCTTGATCGTGTAGATCACTGGGTTGCTAACGGTGCTGCTACTACTGATCGTGTAGCGAAACTGATCAAAGACGCTCGTAAAGCTGCTGCTTAATAGCGTTTAGGTATAGATTGATGAGTAGTCACCAAGAACCTGTCGTACTAGGCAAATTAGGCGCTAGTCACGGCATTAAAGGTTGGTTGAAGATCACTAGCTATACCGATTCTGTCGAAGATATTTTTGACTATTCACCTTGGTTGATTAAAGAGCAAGGCGAATGGCGCGAAGTCAAGGTTGCACAGTGGCGCTACCAAGGCAAGGCGATTATCGCCGCCCTGGAAGGCGTAACCACTCGAGACCAAGCGCAAATGCTCACTAACTGTGAGATTGCCATTCCCGCCGAGGCGATGAAGGCACTGCCGGAAGATGAATTCTACTGGCGTGATCTTATCGGCTGTGAGGTGGTGAATACTAAAGGCTACAAGATGGGCAAGGTCGACCAGATCGTGGAAACAGGATCGAACGACGTGCTGCTTGTGAAGGCCAACGCGAAAGATGGCTTTGGCAAAACGGAACGTATGATTCCTTTTGTTACCGAGCAGTTCATCCTTGAGGTGAATCTGGCGGAAAAACAAATTTTAGTGGATTGGGATCCGGACTTCTAAGTCGAGGGACAACAGATGTGGTTAGGGGTAGTAACCCTGTTTCCAGAGATGTTTCGTGCCGTAACAGACTTTGGTGTAACGGGTCGGGCCGTAAGTAACGGTTTGTTAGAGTTGCAAACGTGGAATCCCAGAGATTTCACCCATGATAAACATAGAACAGTGGACGACAGGCCTTACGGCGGCGGACCTGGCATGTTGATGATGGTGCAGCCTCTACGTGATGCCATCCATGCAGCGAAAGCCGCTGCGGGTGATAAGGCTAAGGTGATTTATCTTTCTCCTCAGGGACGCAAGCTGACACAGCAGGGCGTTGAAGAGTTAGCTAAATCGGAGCGTTTGATTTTAGTGTGTGGTCGCTACGAAGGTATCGATGAACGCATTATTCAAACGGAAGTGGATGAAGAGTGGTCGATTGGAGATTACGTGCTCTCGGGCGGTGAACTCCCAGCGATGACCCTGATTGATTCGGTGTCTCGTTTGGTTCCTGGCGTGCTAGGTAAACAAGCGTCGGCAGAGCAGGATTCCTTCTCTGACGGATTACTGGATTGTCCCCACTATACTCGCCCCGAAAGTCTAGATGGTATCGATGTACCGGCGGTATTGCTTAGCGGCAACCACGAAAATATTAGACGCTGGCGATTGCAGCAGAGTCTCGGAAGAACTTTACTGCGGCGACCAGAATTATTTGAAAATCTAGCTCTGACTGATGAACAAACCAAGCTATTAGCCGAGTTTGTTAATACCGCCCAAGCAGGCGAGTAAAAATGGTCAGTTATTACTAGTATGGAGTTTATTCATGAATAACATCATTAAAATGCTCAACGATGAGCAAATGAAGCAAGACGTACCAGAATTTGGTGCAGGTGACACAGTAGTTGTAAAAGTACGTGTTGTTGAAGGCGGTAAAGAGCGTCTACAGGCGTTCGAAGGCGTTGTTATCGCTAAGCGTAACCGTGGTCTGCACTCTGCATTCACTGTACGTAAGATCTCTAATGGCGAAGGTGTTGAGCGTGCGTTCCAAACTCACAGCCCGCTCATCTCTAGCATCGAAGTTAAGCGTCGCGGCCGTGTTCGTCGTGCTAAGCTTTACTACCTACGTGAGCGTTCAGGTAAGTCTGCACGTATCCGCGAGAAGCTTGCTAAGTAAGCACTCGCTAAAACGTAAAAAAAGATGCAGTGTTCGCACAATGACCCGCCTTATGGCGGGTTTTTGTTTTTAGGCGTTCACTAATTGGGGCGCTGTCATCCTTAGCATAGCCTTGTGCATTTTCCCTTTTCCTATTCTCTTGCCTGGCTGACCCCACTTGGCTAAACCTCTCTTGGTAAATCCACTCTAGTGGCAAAATCTCTCTCTTTAGCCAGCGCTCAATGAGGCTTTTACCGCTTCGATCGTGAATTCTGCTTGAAAAGCAAATTTCTGCTTGATCTAAATTTATGCAGCAGGCATAGTTAGCTCACAGATGTAATGGTGTACCATTACGATATTGCGTTTAGGTATGAGAAAACAGATTAGGTTGGTGACAGGTATGCAGCAAGACACGATAAATAATGTTCACATCAGCTCGGAGAAGGTGCTGGTGACCCCGGAAGAGTTAAAACAACAACTGCCCCTGTCGACTGCCGCCTATCACTATGTGCTTAACGCGCGCCGCACCGTATCGGATATCGTCCATAAGCGTGACAACCGCGTGCTGGTGGTCAGCGGCCCCTGTTCTATCCACGATATCGCCTCTGCTAAGGAGTACGCACTGCGCCTCAAGACGCTACACGATGAGCTTAAAGATGAGTTCTACATCCTGATGCGGGTCTACTTCGAGAAGCCACGTACAACCGTGGGCTGGAAGGGGATGATCAACGATCCCGATATGGATGAGTCTTTCGATGTGGAGAAGGGGCTGCGTCAGGCGCGCGAGTTGATGATCTGGCTGGCGGAGCTGGGACTGCCGGTGGCGACCGAGGCGCTGGATCCTATCAGCCCGCAATACATCTCCGAGCTGGTCACCTGGTCGGCCATCGGCGCGCGCACCACAGAATCTCAGACCCACAGGGAGATGGCGTCCGGTCTCTCCATGCCTGTCGGCTTCAAGAATGGTACCGACGGCAAGCTGGGGGTGGCGATCAACGCGCTGCAATCGGCGGCCAGCAGCCATAGATTTATGGGGATCAACCAGGCGGGTCAGGTGGCGCTGCTGCAGACTGCGGGTAACCCAGATGGCCACGTGATCCTGCGCGGTGGCAAGACGCCTAACTATGACGCTTCGAGCGTGGCCGAGTGTGAGCAGCAGCTGCATGCGGCCAAGCTCAACGCCCGCCTGGTGGTGGATTGCAGCCACGGCAACTCGAGTAAAGATCACACCCGCCAGCCGAGCGTCTGTCAGGATGTGTTCGATCAGATAGCCAACGGCAACAAGTCAATCATAGGTGTCATGCTGGAGAGTCATCTGAACGAAGGCAATCAGAGCAGCGACAAGCCGATGAGTGAGTTGGCCTACGGGGTGTCGGTAACCGATGCCTGCATCGACTGGCAGACCACAGAAGATCTCCTACGTCAGGGGGCGGCACAATTGGCATCGGTTTTACCAGGCAGATTTGCTATGCTCAAGGCGGTCAATGCCTGATGGAACACGCGCAAATGAGTGAGAAAACCACTAACGAACTGGAAAAACTGAGAGAGCATATCGACAGCGTCGATCAACAGCTACTGCATCTGCTGCGTAAGCGCCTGGATCTCGTGGCCCAGGTGGGCGGGGTCAAGCATGCGGCCGGCGTGCCCATCTACGCGCCTCAACGTGAGGCCTCCATGCTGGCCAAACGCCGGGAAGAGGCGGCCAAGATGAATGTCTCGCCCCAGCTGATCGAAGATATTCTGCGCCGCCTGATGCGCGAGTCCTATCTCAACGAGAAGGACGTCGGTTTCAAGCAGGTGAAGACAGATCTGGGCCATGTGGTGATCGTCGGTGGTCAGGGCAAGCTAGGCGGCCTGTTTGCGCAGATGCTGAGCCTGTCCGGCTATCAGGTGAAATCTCTTGATAAAGACGACTGGCAGCAGGCCGAGGCGATATTCGACGGGGCAGGGATGGTGATAGTCACTGTGCCTATTAGCATCACCTGCGAGCTGATTCGCGACAGGCTTACCAGCCTGCCGAGCAGCTGCATCCTGGCCGATCTCACCTCCATCAAGGAGAAGCCGCTTGAGGCGATGCTCGCCAGCCATCAAGGCCCGGTAGTAGGTCTGCACCCCATGTTCGGCCCGGATGTGGGCAGCCTGGCCAAGCAGGTGGTGGTGGTGTGTCATGGCCGCGGCCGCGAGCAGTACGAATGGCTGCTGGAACAGATAGGGATCTGGGGGGCGCGTCTCGTCGAGGCCGATGCTCAGCAGCACGACAAGGCGATGCAGTTGGTGCAGGCGATGCGCCACTTCTCCTCCTTCGTCTATGGTCTCAACCTCTATCGCGAGGCGGCGGATATCGACAACCTGTTGCAGTTCAGCTCGCCTATCTACCGGCTGGAGCTGGCGATGGTCGGGCGCCTGTTTGCCCAGAGTCCCGAACTCTATGCCGATATCATCTTCGCCCAACAGGAGAGCATGACCGCAATAGGGGATTACCTAGATAACTATGCCCAGGCGCTCGAACTCCTGAAGCGTGGCGACAGGCAAGGTTTCATTCGCGAATTCGAGGAAGTGGCGGCCTGGTTTGGGGATTTCGCACCTCAGTTCCAGCGCGAGAGCCGGGCGATGTTGCAGTCGGTTAATGATATGAAGACAGGCTAATCGATAACCTAGGGAGGGTGTGAATAAGTCCCGTGCTTGCTCTGCGTGTGCTTAAAGTGGATAGATGCAAGGCACAGTTTGCAGCGAATGGCCCTAGTCCTTCGCAAGAACTGTAACGCAGCAAATACCGCTGTAAGCCTCGCCCTGCGGGGCTTTGATAGCAACACCATTTCGGCGTTATTCAACTTCAGCAGGCCTCGGCATGCCTTCAGTTGAATGCCTTGAACTGTCGCTGCTATCAAAGCCAGAGCTGTGCGACGACTTGTTCGCACCTTCCCTAGATTAAAACTCCCTGGCGGCGTCCGAGTGATTGACACTCAGGGCGCCGTCTTTCTTTTGGGCCCCTTTAAAGGATAACTCGCTGTTTTAAATTGTTTTACGATATTTTTTAACAACTTAGTTTCGCATAAGCTAATTTGATCCGCTTCATAGTTTCTCACATTGCTCGCAAGTTTCACTTTTGTGCCTGTGTTTACCACAGTAGACTCCGCTTAAAACATGTAAAGAAAAAGCATGATTAAATAAAGGAGCAGTATTGTGTTTTGTATTCAGTGTGAGCAAACCATTCGTACCCCTGCCGGCAATGGTTGTAGTTATTCCCAAGGCATGTGTGGCAAACTAGCGGCCACCTCAGATCTGCAAGATCTGCTAATTTATATCTTACAAGGCGTATCTGCCTATGCCGAGAAGGCGCGCGCTTTCGGCATCATTGACCCGGCCATCGACACCTTCGTGCCTAAGGCATTTTTCGCTACCCTGACCAATGTGAACTTCGACGACGAGCGCATCATGGCCTACACCCAGCAGGCCTATGCCTACCGTGCTCAGCTTCAGGCGGCCTATGAGGCGGCTTGTAAGGAGCAAGGTCTGCCAGTCGAGACATTGATCCCCGCCGCCAACCTGGTACTTGCCAGTGTGAAAGAAGAGATGCTGGCCCAGGCCGCTCAGGCGCTGCCTAATCGCGGTAAAGAGGAGGTCAACGAAGATATCATGGGCCTGCGTCTGCTTTGTCTCTATGGTCTTAAAGGCGCGGCCGCCTACATGGAGCATGCCCGTGTGCTGGATCAGACCGATAGCGATGTCGCGGCCAAGTTTCATGAGATCATGGCCTTCCTGGGCTCAGACTCTGTCGATGCCGACAAGCTGTTTGCCACCGCGATGGAGATAGGTCAGCTGAACTATCGCGTGATGGCCATGCTCGATGAGGGGGAGACACAGGCCTTCGGTCATCCGGAGCCGACTCAGGTCAACACAGTTGCGGTGAAGGGCAAGGCGATTCTGGTTTCAGGTCATGACATGAAAGATCTGGAGCTTATTCTTCAGCAGACCGAGGGTAAGGGGATCAACGTCTTCACCCACGGCGAGATGCTACCGGCGCTGGCCTATCCCGAATTGAAGAAGTATCCACACCTGGTCGGTAACTACGGCAGTGCGTGGCAAAACCAACAGAAAGAGTTCGCCAACTTCCCTGGTGCGGTGGTGATGACCTCTAACTGTATTATCGATCCTAATGTGGGCGACTATGCCGACCGTATCTTTACCCGCAGCATAGTGGGATGGCCGGGCGTTACCCACATCGTTGGAGATGACTTCTCTGCGGTGATCGATAAGGCCTTATCCCTTGAGGGCTTCACCTATGATGAGATCCCCCATCACATCACCATAGGTTTTGCTCGCAATGCGTTAATGGCCGCCGCGCCTGCCGTTGTGGAAAATGTGAAAAACGGTTCCATCAAGCACTTCTTCCTGGTCGGTGGTTGTGACGGCGACAAGGCCGAGCGCAGCTACTTTACCGACATCGCCAAGGCGGCGCCTAAGGACTCCATTATCATGACCTTAGGCTGTGGTAAGTATAAGTTCAACAAGTTGGCATTCGGTGATATCAACGGCATTCCCCGCTTGCTGGATATCGGTCAGTGCAACGATGCCTACTCGGCGATTCAGCTGGCGATCGCCCTGTCTGAGGTGTTCGAGTGCGAGATCAACGAGCTGCCGCTGAGCCTAGTGCTCTCCTGGTTTGAGCAGAAGGCGATCGTTATCCTGCTGACTCTACTGTCGCTTGGTGTGAAGAACATACGCACAGGCCCTAGCGCGCCGGCCTTCTTGACGCCAAATCTGCTTAAGGTGCTGGAAGACAAGTTTGGCCTGCGTTCTACCACCACGGTGGAGCAAGATCTTAACGCCATCTTAAACGTTGCCTAAAACGCCCCCAAACGTCCACGGTACTGCCGTGGGCGTTTTTTCTTTTTTGGTAAGTCACCCATGAATCAACAAGACTATCTATCACCCAACTGGCAAGCAGGCGAGACTAGGCTTGTCTGTGTCGAGCGCTGGCAGGAAACCCATGATGTGACCAGCTTTCGCTTTCAAGGCGCCCAGCCCGTTAAGTTTCATTTTAAGCCGGGTCAGTTCATCACCTTCCTGCTGGATATTGAGGGGGAGCGGGTCGCCCGCAGCTATACCATCTCGTCGTCACCCTCGCGTCCTTACTCCCTGGTGGTGACCGTCAAGCGTATTCCTGGTGGGCGGGTGTCCAACTATCTGGTCGATAACCTCAAGGCGGGGCACAGCGTCAACGTCAGCGGCCCGGCCGGCGCCTTTAATCTGATCGACATTCCCGCCAGTCGCTTTCTTTTCTTAAGCGCCGGCAGTGGGATTACCCCCATGTATTCCATGTCGCGCTGGTTGACGGACACTCAGGTGGGCAGTGATATCGCCTTCGTGCACAGCGCCAAGGCGAAGGAAGATCTTATTTTCCATGAGGCGCTGCTTAAGATGGCCCAGCGTCATCCCAATATGGCGCTGCACTACTGCTTGGAATCGGGCGAGGCGCTTGAGGCCTGTGCTAGTTTCGAGGGCAGATTAAACTTGGAGATGCTCGCGAAGGCCGTGCCCGATTATCTTGAGCGCACCGTGTTCGTTTGTGGCCCAGAGCCCTATATGCAGGCGGTGAAGGCAATGTTGCAAGATGCCGGTTTCGACATGAGTCGTTATCATCAGGAGAGTTTCGGCGCGCCGTCCACCGCGTCTTCACAGCAAGTAGAAGGGCAGGACGAGCTTGCCGGTTCTACTCCCTTCATGCTGCAGATCGGTGATCTGTCTACGCCCCTCACTGGAGAGCAGACGGTACTGGAGGGGATAGAGGCGAAAGGATTGCCCATTATCGCGGCCTGCCGCTCGGGCGTCTGCGGCGCCTGTAAGTGTCAGGTGCTAAGCGGCGAGACAGAGTCCAGCAGCGAGATGACGCTGACGCCGGCCGAGGTAGCGCAGGGCTTTATTCTCGCCTGCTCGACGCGATTAAAGTCTGATGTGACCCTCTCCTTGGCATAAGAGGTGTGGGCTGGATAAGAGGTATTAGTCGGCAAAGGCGAGGATTTTCAGCAAGGATATTGCCAGCTCTTACGGCATCTCTTTTAGCAGAGGCGCCATTGCCAGCGCAGACAGCTTGGACTCTGCCAGCAGAATTGTCGCGCTGGGATAAATCGATCGCAAGATTTGCGCTAAAGACGATGACACAGTATGGTTAATGATAGGACTAGGCGCAGAATGGCATCTGGTTCATTTCTTGTCCCCTGTGTGGAATTTGTGTGGAGCGCCCCTTATGGTATCGACTACGTCACAGCCTGTCGTTTTAGACGACCATAGCCTTGGCCATCTCCTGTATGCCTTGATGTCGGCCTTTCCGCTGCTGTTGCTGCCGCCTCTGTTTGCCCTGATGATCAGTCTCGGGCAGAAGGGGGATAAGATGAGCAGCCTGCTTTATTCCCACATACGTTGGCAGCGTTGGTCGATTATCTCCTTGTTTTCGCTATTATTGCTGGCCTATTTAGTGCCCCAAGGCTGGATGGCCGTGAGTCTGTCACTGCTGGCGCTCTTGTGGTTTTGTCATCGCACCATCAAAGGTTGGATGAATCTGGTGGATGGCTTGGCGATCTAATTCCCGTTAGAAATGAAGAACAAATAAAAAAGAGGGCCTGGGGTCCTCTTTTTTATGGTTTAGATAATCAGTTGCCGATACAGCAGTCTGAATGACTAGCCACGGTAGAGACGGGCCAGGATGTCGCTATGCCCCTTAAGTTGCTGTGGGTCACTCATGCCCAGCACCAGGCCATCGGCCTTGAGCGCCTTAGCTGCGCCCGCTTGGCTGGCAAGCTCCTCTTGCTGACAGGCATAGCGGGTGTTGAGCAGTACCGGTAAGTGGCTTCTCTCCTTGAGGCTGATCAGTCCCGAGAGATCTAAGGTGGGTCGCTGCTGCTCGTTGAAGGTTCTGATGCCGGCTTCACTCAGGATCAACTGTTGATTGCCCGCGGCCAAGATGACCTCGGCGGCGCCGAGCCACTCGTCCAGGCTGGCCATGGTGTTGCGCTCTAAGATCACCGGCATGTGCAGCGCGCCAATTTGTTCAAGCAGATCGCGATTGTGCATCTGCTTGCCGCTGATCAGCAGCATGTCGGCGTGATCGCTGGCGAGGGTCAGCTCGCTCTCATGTTCGATGGCGACGATACAGGCGAGATCAAACTGGTTCAGGGCTCTGCGCATCTCACTCAGTTGGCGATTGGCCATGGGGTTGGTATTTAGCTCGCTGACGGTCACCGCCTGGAAACCCGCTTCCTTTATCTGTTTCGCCAGCTGGCCGTAGTGGCCAGACTCTTGGCTCAGCGCCAATTGAGCGATGGCGCCGAACTGACCGTCGCCTATCTGTAGCTGTCTGCAGGTGACGCTGGTGACCTGTGGATGTTCGGCCAGGCTATGACGCTGGTGTATGGCATCCTGCTTCTCTTTGGCCTGTTGGTCCGCCTCGCGGCTGGTGGTGGGTTCTATCATCAGCTGACTGTTGCTTAGCTGGGTGGGGTTGACGGTTTCGCAAGGGTAGCACCCCAGCACCTTGATGAAGCGGGTGATGCGCTCCAGCTCCTTCAATGCCTGCTGCATCTCGTCACTGGCAAGATTCGCGTCGAGATCCAGATAGAACATCTCTTCCCATGGCGTGCCTGGAATAGGGCGGGATTCGAGCTTGCTCATGTTGAGATCATGGGCCTTTAGGATCAGCAGGGCTTCCACCAGGGCGCCGGGCTTCTGTCCCGTGGCCATGATGAGGGTTGTCTTGGCTGGCAGCTGCTCTGGCACCGCAATCGCCTTCCTGGCCACCACTATGAAGCGGCTCTGGTTAATCTTTTGGTTGGCCAGCTCGCGCTCGACAGCCTCGAGTTGATACAGGGCGCCTCCTTCGACGCTGCCGATGGCGGCGACGCTGTTATCGTCGGCCTCGAGTACCCGCTCCATGGCCTCGGCGCTGCTGGAGCAGTATTCCAGTTTGAACTCGCCATGTTGGCTCAGGTAGCGACTGCACTGGCTAATGGGTTGCGGATGGGCATAGATGGTCTTGATCTGCTTGACGTTGGTACCCGGCTTGGCCAGCAGGCAATGGCCTACCTCTATGGTGGTCTCGCCGACGATGGCCAGGCTGGTGTGCTGCAGCACGTCATAGACTTCGTTGATCGAGCCTGAGGAGGTGTTCTCGATCGGCAGGAAGCCATAATCCGCATGACCGGATTCCACCGCCTGCACTATCTCATCGAAGCTCTTGCAACCCAGATCCTGCATGCCCACCTGACGGCGCTCGCAGTAGCGGGTGGCTGCGAGATAGGAGTAGGAGCCGCGGGCGCCCAGATAGGCGATGTTGTATTGCTGCTTCTGAAAGTCTGGATTGGCACGGCCCTGTAGGTAGGCCTGCTGGTTCAATACCGAGTCTTCGATGATGCTCTGATAGAGAGAGAGGACATAGTGGGCGTCGAGTCCCTGTTCGCGTCCCTGCTTAACCAGGCGGGCCAGCAGCTCTTTCTCTCTCTGGGTGTCGCGTATCGGGCGAATATCGACCTCTTTGCTGCGGGCGACATCAAGACTCAGTGCCCGTCGTTTGGCCAGCAGTGCCAGCAGTTCATTGTCGAGTGCGGTGATCTGTTCCCGGGTATGGCTAAGGGGATGTGGTTTGGTCATGCTGTCCTCTGTCGTTGAACGCTTCTCGATTACTAATACAAATAACTACAAATAAAAAAGCCCCCCATAATGGGAGGCCTTGGAATTTTTACTTTCGTTTTTACACCGAAATTCCGCCTCCCTAGAAGGGTGGAATAAAAAAGAAAGTAAAAAAAGCTTGGGTGTTCATTTTCATAGCCTTCAAATTAAGCCCTGCTCAATACCCTGTCAATCAAAAAAGGGACAAAGTGAGAATTTATCCCTTTGGGAATAAGCCGCCGGCTCTGACTGGGGGAATGCCATCAATAGAAAGCGCACCTATTGAGGTGCGCCGGGAGAGTAAAAGATCAGAATTTAAGATGGGGCATCCTCCTTTGCTTGTCGCCTGCAGATGAAAGCACTGCGGCAGGTGATAAGGGAGAGGCAGCGGGCTAATCGACTAGCGGTGATCCAATGGCCTGTTAACGTCTACTACGTTGGTTTGCCTTGATTGGTTATCTGGCTGCCTCAGTTAGGGAAAAAGCACTCAATATTAAAATGGGACTGCGCTCCTTTCTCACTACTTAGGGGGCAATAGTTTGAGATTATCTCAGCGGCCACCCTATGGCTCTCGGGGACGACTTGTTTGGCGCTATGCCTGGTTCCTATTTGGGCTCATCTTAAGCCTTAGGTTGTGTGAGTCGCCTACAATAAATCAAACGTGAAAGATTAACGTCTTGCGTTTGGCTAATGTGACCTCTTACTCCTGTGTTGGCTTTTATGTGACATCAGAGACGGCACTTAATAGTAAGTATAACAAGGGCGGACAACATAGCTAGTTCGTTAGCTGAGTTCCACGGCTTCTTACTGAAGGCCTGTGGCTGGTTTGAATGTCCGTCCTCGTCTTTTGCCTGTCGCTGTACCTTTATTTAGGTGGCGATTTGATTATCCACCAAGTTTGGGTAAGTGGCTTTTGTGCCAGTTCGTTAGTGTTCGTTCCTCGGTCTATGCCTGAGGCGATGTTTCGCCACTTACCGTTAAATCTGTTACGCCGCGTATTCCTTATCTATTGTCTCGTCATACTCGTCGTCTAATTCGGCGCTTTCTGGCGTTGGGCTTGTTGCTGGAGCTGTGTAGCGAGCTCCTTCCGGTTTGTGGCTGAGGCGATTGAGCTGTTTCTCCAATTTCTGACCCATTGCATTGATTGCTGCATAGAGATCTTTGTCTTTCGCCTGAGCAAATAAGGTGTTGCTTGGTATACCGACTGAAGCTTCTATCTTAAACCCTTGCTTCTCTTGACCTATGATTACATGTGGATTTATGAGCTGTACATCGTGTCTACTTAGTTTTTCTAAACGGCTCTCGATACGTTCACGGATAGGAGTGGTGACTTCGAAATCTTTACTTGTAATCTTTATCATATGTCGAACCTTTCGTTGTTTCCTTGACTTCAGATTACCAATTTAGCTCTTACAAAACGTGATCTAGATCAACTTTTTACTGCCATTATTTTCCGTTCGTTGGTTATTTGAGCCCTTAGACAAAATTGCAAAATAAACATTAGGAATGGCTTGTATTTCTCTGTTTTAGGCTGCATATTTGACTGGATAACACTGCTTACATAAATCTATTTGCCTCTCCCTATCGCTTCAAATATCATCAATTTCATTATTTTCTAAAGCGATGAGTTATAAGATGTCCTCAGTAGAAAACCCTCAGTCTGGCCAGGTAAAAATTAAGGTATGGGATCTGCCTACGCGCCTGTTTCATTGGTCCATGATAGCGCTGCTCGGTGGTCTATGGTGGAGCGCCGAGGTGGGGGAGATGCAATGGCATCAGGTATTTGCCTATGGCCTATTGATCTTGATTGGCTTTCGTATTCTCTGGGGCATAGTGGGCAGCGAGACCTCGCGCTTTAGTCATTTCGTTAAGTCGCCGACTCAGGTGCTGGCCTATGTCAAACAGCCACAGGGTCGTAGCATAGGCCATAATCCGCTCGGTGGTTATATGGTGGTGGCGATGATCTTGGTGCTGTTGGCGCAGCTCACCACAGGCCTGTTTGCCACAGACGAAGTCTTTACCGAAGGGCCGCTATACAGTTATGTGAGCAGCGATCTTGCCGGGACCCTGACCTGGCTGCATAAGCAAAATTTTAATTTACTCCTGCTGCTGGCGCTTTTGCATATTCTTGCAGTGATCTGGCACGGTATTAAAGGTGACAAGTTGGTGGGCGCCATGATCACCGGCTATAAGAGTGTCAGCCGCGAGAGCGTTACCGAGTTTAAGTTTCGCTCAGGCCTGATGGCCCTGACCCTGGTTGGTGTGTTAGCGGGCCTAGTGGTGAACTATCTGATTTGGCCAATAGCGGCCATGCTTTAGCGCTATTAGATCTTAGTGTTGTTAGATCGTAGCTTTATTAGGTCTTAGTGCTGTTAGGTTGAAGCGATATTAAATTGAAGCGTAATTGGCCGCGCTGAAGCAAAGGATAAAAAAGGGAGCTTAACTGCTCCCTTTTTTATTCGTCTAACGAGTGCTCTTGCGGGTCGTCTGACTAGTCGTCTGCAATAGTCGAGTTTGAATTAGTCTTTCTTGTAGACGTCGTGGCAGCCCTTACAGCTCTTGCCTGTGTTCATAAAGGCTTGCTTGATAGCGTTCTGATCGCTTGATTGTGCGGCAACGGCGAGTTTAGCGGCGTTGTCTTGGAAAGCGCTCATCTTAGCGTCGAAATCGGCCTTGTCGCTCCAGATCTTTGCCAGCGCATCTGTGTGGCCCTTGTCAGAACCGGCAACGAATCCTTCGGCTGGTAGTTTGCTCAGTGCGGCAACGTTTTGTGCACGCATGGCAAAGACTTCGGCATCGAACGGCTTCTTGCCCTTAAGCATGGCGCCCATGTCGCCAAAGTTGTGAGCGATCAGGCCAAAAGCAGATTGACGATAGTGGATCGCATCGTCTGTCTCTTTGAAGTTATTGGCTTGTACCGCTGAGGCCAGTAAGGCACTGCCGGCTAGGGCTAGCAGGCTTAATTTAATCTGTTTTTTCATGGCAATCATTCTCACTACTTTGTGGTTTTATGTGATCTAACGCAAACATTCTAATCTTAATTAACTATCAGATACTATAGATTTTTCTGTAAAACACCGGCCAAAATGTGTCCGAATGTGTCTAACCCTTAGGCGCTCGACTAACAGCATCGATGGCCCAGATAGCCAGCGCGACAGGTTTCTTGGTACACTTGCTTGTACTGGTAGGCAATGACAGCTTAGGAGCCAAAGTGCGCGCAAATTGGGATCTGGTTTTAGAAAAAGTGGTCAACCATCAAGACACCGACGCCTTGATGGATCTGTTCGATTTGCTGCTCACCGAAGAGGAGCGCAGCGCCATCGCCGGGCGGCTGAAGGTGTTTCAGGCCTTGCTGCTGGGAGAGATGAGCCAGCGACAGATTGCCGCCGAGTTCGAGATCAGTATCGCCACCATCACTCGTTGTTCAAATTACCTCAAACATATGCCAGTAGAGCAGCGCGAGCGCATCAAGGTGCTCATTCTCTAACGGCAAACTTTTACACTACTCAGTCTGTTAACTATTCAGGTTGGTAACTAGCAGTTCTATCCGGAAGCTCTCTAACTAGATCACCCGAATAGTCACGGGTAGTTGGTGCTGACGATAGCTGCGGCGCTGCGCCAGACGAAACAGCGCGAAACTGGCTAATCCTGCGCCGGCAAACATCAGATAATTTGAGTCGCCATGGCGAAAGACAAATAGGGCGCCTAGCAGGTATGCATAGGGCAGCATATTGTAGAGGGCTTCGGGCAAAATTCCGCGCCTGCGACGCTTGGGATTGTCGCTCCGCCGGTTTTGCGAGCGCATGTTAAAGATACGCGCGCCGAGCAGGAAGATTATCACGGCTAGGAGCACAGGAAGGGGCGCCGGGCTCAGCAATATGGTACTTGCTGCGATGAGCAGGTAGATGGCGGGGAGTTTTTCATAGACGGGCTGAGCTATCATGTCGATATCCTTATCGTTAATACGCAGCGAGCTGATTCTGTCTTGAAGCATAAAATAAAAGAGTCGGCTTCACCTAATAAAAGGTGGCCGACTCTGTTCAGAATCCTACCTGAGATTGACGCCCCAGCGTCAAATTAAGGCTTTAGATTGAGTGGCTAATGCCTCTAGTTACTAATATCTCTATTAACTAATGCCTTTAGAGCTTAGTGCTGGCAGCCGCAACCGCCGTTGCCGTCACAACCTTCTTTGGCTGGCTTCTCAGGATCTTCGCTACAGCAACCGCCATGGTGACCATGACCTTCGCCGCCACAGCAACCACCCTCATGGCTATGCTCGTGGCTACCACAGCCGCCGGCCGCATGGATATGGCCATGGGCGATCTCTTCGGCGCTGGCGTCGCGTACTGACAGTACTTCAACGCTGAAGTTAAGGGTTTGACCCGCGAGTGGGTGGTTACCGTCAACCACGACCACATCGTCTTTCACTTCGGTGACTTGTACCGGACGTTGGCCCATCTCTGTTTCGGCGATAAAACGCATGCCTGGCACGATATCTTCGATATCGCCGAAGGCTGCTAATGGGACATCTTGGCGTAAACCATCGTGGTAAGGACCGTAAGCCTGCTCGGCTTCTACGGTAACGTCGAGCTTGTCGCCAACACTTTTGCCTTCGAGCGCCTGCTCAAGGCCTGGGATCATGTTTTCTGCACCGTGAAGGTAAAGCATTGGCTCACCTTCAAATGAACTCTCGATCAACTCACCTTGCTGGTTCGTTAAGCGGTAATGGATGCTAACAGCTTTGTGTTGGGTGATTATCATATCGCCTCCAATTCAGAATGTGGCGGCATTTTAGCTCGCTTTGTTGGCCTTGGCGATGACCTAGCGCAGCTTCTTGAGGGAAAATCGGTAAATTTTTTTTCATTCGCCTAGGCCTTGGGAGACGTCGGGCAAGCTAAACATTGTCCTTTTGAGTGGTTATTCATTATTTGTGGGAAAATATTTTATTCTGCTGGTGACCAAATTAGTGGGTTAACAGTGGGTTTTGGGTCTCTCATTTCGGTAGGCGAGTTAGTTGTATTAAAGCTAGGTTTTATACTGGGCTAGGTTGTTTGTATGTCTGTATGCTGCTGTTTAATAATGATTTATGCGTCAAATCGATGAAGGTGTTTTGACAGTGAAGCCAAGTCTAATTCACCCTCAAATGACTGGGGATCTATCTCTTGTCATATGATTTTAAGGCCCCCGGTACGCCCGGTGCCAAAAGTGTATTTTTATAAAGTTTCATTTCAGGGGTTGACACCTTGGGGCAAAAAAGGCAATTCTGTAGAGACTTCAACGAATATGTTTTGATACAACGAAAAGAATTTAAATGTTTAGCCTTAATCTCGTAGTAACCACCATTATTACAACCACCACGATTACCAGCGTGGGGGCCGGCTAAGCATACTCGAAAGAAATGATTTGAAATGACTAAGCCCGCTCCCCATCAAGGAGCGGGTTTTTTTGTTTCTGGGGCGCGGTACTAAGGAGAGAAGATGAAGGTAATGAAGTTCGGTGGTACCTCGCTGGCCAACTGGCAGAGGTTTAATAGTGCGGCGCAAATCGTCTTGGCTTCGGCCGCAGAGCGGCCGACGGCAGTGGTGTTAAGCGCCCCGGCAACCGTGACCAACGGTTTGCTGGAGATGGTCGACCTGGCGGTGGCCGGGGATGATTTCTCTCCCGTCTTGAGTCAGGTGCATGAGGTCTTTAAGACCCTCTATGGCCAGGCGGCCAGCGAGGTGCTGAGCGCAGAGCAATCCGATAGCCTAGAAGTCGTTCTGGCGGTGCAGCTTAAGCACTGGCAAGACAAGCTACAAGGCGTGGTCTTGCTGGGTGAGTGCCCAGACTCTGTTCGCGCCGAGATAGTGGTCGGTGGCGAGCGCCTCTCGGCGGCGCTGATGGAGCAGTTGATGTTGGCGGCGGGCGTGTCGGCCAATCAGCTAGTGCCACAGCAGCTGTTTGTGGCCCACGGGCCGGCGCTCGAATCGGTTGTCGATATCGCTGCCAGCAAGCAGCGTTTTGCCGAGCTTTCTCTCGATGCCCATCAGGTGTGGGTGATGCCTGGCTTTACCGCCGGCGATAAGGATGGTCGTGTGGTCACCTTGGGCCGTAACGGCTCAGACTATTCGGCGGCGGTGCTGTCGGCCTGTATCGATGCCAGCTGCTGCGAGATCTGGACCGACGTGGATGGCGTCTATAACACTGACCCGCGTGTCGTCGCCGATGCCAAGCTTTTGACTCAGCTCAGTTATCAAGAGGCGATGGAGCTGTCTTATTTCGGCGCCAAGGTGCTACACCCTAAGACAATCGCCCCAATCGCCCAGTACCATATCCCTTGCTATATACGTAACAGCTTCAACCCTCAGGCGCCCGGCACCTTAGTATCGAATCAAGTGGACGAGACAGGGCTGAACGTTAAGGCTATCTCTAATCTCGACGAGCAGACCATGTTTGATATCGCCGGTCCCGGCATGAAGGGCATGGTGGGCATGGCGAGTCGTACCCTGGGGGCCATCTCCCGCTCTGGGGTATCAGTCTCCCTCATCACTCAAAGCTCTTCGGAATACAGCATCAGCTTCTGCGTGGCGACCCAGGATGCCGAGCGGGTGCGCCTGGCGCTGGAGCAGGAGTTTGAGCTGGAGCTTAAGAGCGAGATCCTCGAGCAGATCGCCATGCGCCACAATCTGGCCATCGTATCCCTGATCGGTGACGGCATGCGCACTCACAAGGGAGTTGCCGGTAAATTCTTCCAGGCCTTGGCCCAGGCCAATGTCAACATAGTGGCTATCGCCCAGGGCTCCTCAGAGCGCTCCATCTCGGCGGTTATTGAGCTGCGTAAGACCAAGCATGCTATCGCCGCCTGCCATCAGAGTTTCTTCGATGTGCAGCACTATCTGGATGTCTTCCTGGTGGGCTGCGGTAACGTGGGCGCCGGCCTGCTCGAGCAGATCAAGCAGCAGACAGAGATGTTGAAGGCCCAGCACATTACGGTGCGCGTCTGCGGCGTGGCCAACTCTCGCCACATGCTGCTCGATGCCAAGGGGATAGATCTCAACCATTGGCAGGGACTCCTGGCCGACAGCCAGCAGGCCTGCGACCTAGATAAGATGCTCGCCTGGGCCAAAGATCAGCAGCTACTTAACCCTGTGCTGGTGGATTGTACCTCTAATGAAGCGGTATCTGACCAATATGTTGCGGTAATGAATGCCGGCCTGCATGTGGTTACTCCTAACAAGAAGGCCAACACCCGTGACTATGACTACTACCGCGCCCTGAGACAGACTGCTTTGCATCAGCGTCGCCAGTTCCTCTATGAAACCACGGTTGGTGCAGGCCTGCCGGTTATCGACAACCTGAAGAAGCTGTTGTTCGCCGGTGATAAGCTGCAGAAATTCAACGGCATTCTCTCGGGTTCACTCTCTTACATCTTCGGTATGCTCGATGAGGGGATGAGTTTGTCGGAGGCGACAGGTATCGCCCGTGAGAAATGCTTTACCGAGCCTGACCCAAGAGACGATCTCAGCGGTATGGACGTGGCCCGAAAGGTGCTGATCCTTGCCCGTGAGGTCGGCATGCAGATAGAGCTGAGCGATATCCAGGTGGAGTCTGTGCTGCCGGGTCATTTTGACGCCTCTGGTGATGTCGAGACCTTTATGGCGAACCTGAGCGCATTAGATGGTGAACTTGCCGAGCGCGTAAATAGCGCCAAGGCGGCCGGTAAGGTGCTGCGTTATGTGGGACAGATAGACGAAGAGGGCTGCCGGGTGAAGATAGCCGAGGTGGACGCGATGGATCCCCTCTACAGCGTTAAGGGTGGTGAGAATGCGTTGGCCTTCTACAGCCGTTACTATCAGCCGATCCCATTTGTGCTGCGCGGCTATGGCGCGGGCACAGAGGTGACGGCGGCGGGAGTCTTCGCCGACCTGCTGAGAACCCTTAACTGGACACGGGAGATGGGCGTATGAGTTTAACGGTTTATGCGCCGGCCTCCATGGGTAACGTCGGAGTCGGATTCGATCTGTTGGGCGCCGCCTTGGCACCTGTTGATGGCAGCCTGCTCGGTGATCGCGTCGCCATTGAATCTGCGCCCCATGGTGTCTCGCTCAGTCTCGCCGGTCATTGGGCCGACAAGCTACCGGCGGCCTGCGAAGAGAATATCGTCTACCAATGTGCGACCTTCTTTCTCGAGCAGCTAGGGAGTCGCGCTGGTGTAGCCATGACCTTAGAGAAGAACCTGCCGGTGGGTAGCGGCCTTGGCTCCAGCGCCAGCTCAGTGGTCGCTGCCCTGTACGCCCTGAACGAGCACTTCGACCGCCCCTATGATAGCGACGCCTTGCTAAGGCTGATGGGGGAGTTTGAGGGCAAGATCAGCGGCTCGGTCCACTATGATAATGTGGCGCCCTGTTACCTTGGTGGCATGCAGTTGATGCTGGATACCCCTAGCGCCGTGTGTCAGGGCCTGCCCGTGTTTAAAGACTGGTATTGGGTCGTGGCCTATCCGGGGATCTCCCTGTCGACCGCTAAGATGCGGGCACTGCTGCCGGCGCAGTATGATAAGTCGGTGGCGATCGATTTTGGCCGTTATTTGAGCGCATTCGTACACGCCAGTTACCGTCAGGATGCCAAGCTGGCCATAGAGGTATTAAAAGATGTGCTGGCCGAACCTTACCGCGCCTCGGAAATTCCCGGCTATGAGCAGGCGCGTGCCGCGCTGGCTGAGCTTGGCATGGCCACCACGGGGATCTCGGGCAGTGGCCCCACGCTGTTCTCAGTGACCGATAACCTGGAGACGGCTAACAAGGCCAAGGCCTGGCTGGATGCAAACTATGTCACCTCCGGCGCGGGTTTTTCCCATATATGTCAAATCGATATGCTCGGCACGCGCCGTGTAGATGCAGCAATTTTAGATTAATAGGCGGATCAAGATGGAACTCTATAACTTAAAGCACCCTTCACAGAAGGTTAGTTTCACTCAGGCGGTCAAGCTGGGCCTGGGGAAAGATCGTGGCCTGTTTTTTCCTGTCTCTATCCCCAAGTTAGATAATGTCGATGCGCTGTTGGCGATGGACTTTGTCGAGCGCTCTAAGGCGATCTTAGGAGCCTGGTTGGCCGACGAGCTGGGTCAGGAGATGGTAGATGGCCTGGTGGACCGCGCCTTTAATTTTGAGCTGCCGCTGACCAAGGCCGATGACAGACGTTTCTGCCTGGAGCTTTTCCATGGCCCGACCCTGGCATTTAAAGACTTCGGCGCCCGCTTCATGGCCCAGTGCCTCAATAGCCTGGCCCAGGAAGATAAACTCACCATATTGACCGCCACCTCGGGGGATACGGGCGCCGCCGTGGCCGATGCCTTCTATGGGCTGGATAAGGTGCAGGTGGTGGTACTCTATCCAAAGGGCAAGATCAGCCTGCTACAGGAGAAGATGTTTACCACCCTGGGCGATAATATTCATACCGTGGCGGTGGAGAGTGATTTCGATGCCTGTCAGGAGATGGTTAAGGCCGCCTTCGAAGACAGCGATGTGCGTGACGGCCTGCATCTTAACTCGGCAAACTCTATCAACATCAGCCGCTTGCTGGCGCAGATCTGCTACTACTTCGAGGCGGTGGCCCAGTTTAAACAGACCAATCAAGGCGATCCTGTGATCGCCGTGCCCAGCGGTAATTTCGGCAACCTGACGGCTGGCCTATTTGCCAAGGCGATGGGACTGCCGGTGAAGCGTTTCGTGGCGGCCACCAACAGTAACGATACTGTGCCGCGCTATCTGGCCGATGGTCAGTGGTCGCCTAAGGCAACCGTCGCGACCCTCTCTAATGCCATGGACGTGGCCGAGCCGAGCAACTGGCCCAGGGTTGAGACCATCATGGAGGTGATGAACTGGCCACTGAGCGAACTGGTGGGCGTTGGTCTCTCCGAGCAAGATACCGTGGAGGCACTCGATGAGCTCTATCGCGCCGGTTATCTATCCGAGCCTCACGCGGCCATCGCGGCTAAGGCGCTGTCATTAACCATGTCTGCCGATGAGCAGGGGATCTTCCTCGGTACGGCGCATCCCGCCAAGTTTAAAGAGGTGGTGGAAGAGGCGCTAGCTATCGAACTTGAGTTGCCGCCTGAGCTACAAGCGGTGAAGGATAAGCCTATCCTGTCGGCCGAACTGCCTGCCGATTTTGCCCGCCTCAAGGCTCACTTGTTTGAGACCTTGGCTTAGCTTCTACCTGGTTATTCATGCTTAAAGCCAAGGCGATAGTGCCTTGGCTTTTTTCTACCCGCTTCTGTCTGCTTTATCTTTTAGCACAGCTTTTTAGTTCAATTAGGCTCTGTCAATCCAGTTGTTTTAATCCAGTTGTTTCAATTCGGTTGTTTAGATGGGGCAGCTGCTAACCTCCGCGCCGTATTTTATCAGCAAGGCGTTTGCATCGAATCGCGCCAATTACCTAGGTTGCCAAATGTATCAATGACCTTGAGACCGGCGTGATGATTATCACAACCAAGCTCTGCTAAATCACTTATCTTACAGGCCTTTTTCTTTAGCCATTATTTGATAGAGCCGTGACGTGTTGCATCTTAGAGTGATTTTACCTGGCCTTTGTTTACTGACAGCCTGCGCCTCAAATGAGCCACAGCTCTATTCTCGAATCAATGAGGCCTATGATTTCGAGGTGACCCATTGCGATAGCTTCGCCATGGTGACTGGGATAGGCAGAGGAGAGGCGCCGCTAAGGGCGGCGCAGGATAATGCCAAGCAGCAAGGCGAGGCTCTGCAGGGCACTCATATTGTCTGGCTACAAGAAGATCACTTCGACAGGGATAATCAGGTCAGGGTGATTGCTGTGGTTTACAAGTGCCTGCTTTAGCGTGTCTGGCTACGTAGCCAGTTGATCTCTTGCTGCCAGATCTCAGGTTCTATCGTTTCTAATATGAGGGGGATCTGCCTGGTTGCCGGGTGTTTCATGATATAGCTAAAGGCGTCCATACCTATATAACCGGCGCCGAGGGAGTGGTGCCTGTCGACCCGGCTATTAAGCGGTGTCTTGCTATCGTTGAGGTGCATCGCCTTAAGATAATGGTTGCCCACTATGGCATCAAATTGGCCGAAGCTCGCCTCACAGGCCTCGAGAGTGGTTAAGTCGTAGCCGGCGGCAAACATGTGGCAGGTGTCGATACAGATACCGACCCGGCTCTTATCTTCTACCTTGTCGATGATCTGCGCCAGCTGCTCGAAGCTATGGCCCAGGTTTGAGCCCTGGCCTGCAGTGTTTTCTATGATGGCGCTGACGCCTTGCGTCTTATCCAGTGCTAGGTTGATCGATTCGCTGATGCGGGCCAGGCACTCGTCTATGCCTATCTTGTTGAGATGACTACCGGGATGAAAGTTGAGCAGGGTCAATCCCATCTGTTCGCAGCGCTGCATCTCGTCGAGAAAGGCTTCTCGCGAGCGCGCTAGCTGCTCCTCATCTGGGTGGCCAAGATTAATCAGGTAGCTGTCGTGGGGCAGAATGGCATCGGGTCGAATATTGGCCTGTTCGCAGTTGGCCTTGAAGGCGTCAATCTGCGAAGGGCAGAGCGGCGCCGCCTGCCAGCGTCTCTGATTCTTGGTGAACAGGGCAAAGGCATTGGCACCTATCTTCTGTGCGTTCAGCGGCGCGTTGGCGATACCGCCGGCGGCGCTAACATGGGCACCGACCCAATGAGTGTCTGGCATTTTTCCTCACTAACTTTAATCAAGTTTATAAATTTTATCGGTATTTTGAGCGATTTTCCTAAGCTGGACTATGCTCAATGAAAGGCATTTCGCCCGACTTCTTCATTTTTCAATAGTGGAATGGACTCTAGCGTGTTTAAGGATCTCTCTCAATCTGAATTTATGGACTTTGGCCCGGCCTTGATCGCCCAACTGGGGAAGTTACAGGGACAGTTTATTCGCGGTGACGATGTGCTCCTGCCCCTGTGTCGTATCTTGGCCGATAGCAGCGGCGCCGAATCTGTGATGATTCTCTCCCGTCGCCTTCTGGCCAGCGACGAGATGCCGGCCGATGTGACCTGCTGGTGTCGGGATTCCATGCGTTATATCACTCTGTGGCGACAGGTGAAGGACTGGCCTCTGCTGGATGGCCAGCGGGGGGCACACCAGTGGCAACGCTTTGTGGTTTGGCCCATAGAGGGGCTCGACGTCAATATCTTCTTCTATCGCCCGGGCAAGGGTTGGCTGTCGTTTCTCACCTCCTATCAGACCTTCATTGCCGACAGCATCAGCGGCATGTTGCTGCAGCAGAGCCAGGATTGGCAGCAGAGCCGTAACGCGCAGATCATCAAGTCTATCGACACCCAGATGTACCAGTCTATCGTCAGTAATAGCGAAGATATGATAGTAGTTGCGTCGCGTCAGAAGGGGATGGCACCGGTGATCATGTATGCCAATGCGGCGGCGACCGCCATCAGCCAATATCCGCGCAGTCAGCTTATTGGCAAGTCGATCGAGCTCTTCTTCGGCGATCAGGACGATAAGGCGCTGGAACTGCTGGAGGCGATTGAGCTGCGCCTGGAGTTTACCGGCGAGCTGGTCTGCTCTACCGCCACGGGGGAGAAGGTGATCCTGCATACCCATCTAATTGCCCTCAACGAGCAGTATGAAGATGGCAGCCTGTTTACCCTTGTGGGCCGGGACATTACGGAGCAGAAGCTGATGCAAAATACCATGGCCCGCACCCAGAAAATGCAGGCCATGGGCCAGCTGGTAGGGGGCGTGGCCCACGATTTCAACAACATCTTAGGTGTGCTCAAGGGCAATCTGGAGTTGATGGAACTTAAGGGCAAGGATGAGTCTATCACCCGCTATCTGGCCACGGCGCTCAAGGCCTGTCAGCGCGGAACCGACCTGACCCGGCGTCTGCTGCAGTTTTCCCGGCAGGAGCAGTTCAGTGCTCAGCCAGTGCAGGTCAACGAGGTGCTGCAGAGCTTGGAGGAGCTGCTGGAAAAATCCTTAACCACTCAGGTGAGCCTCAACATTCAGCCCCAGCCATCGATGCGGGACATCTGCGTCGATCGCGGCGACCTCGAAGATGCGCTGATCAATCTGGTGTTGAATGCCAAAGATGCCATGCATGGGGAAGGGCAGATCACCATAGTGACCGGCGAGCAGTATCTGTCTGGCTATCTTCCCGGCGTGGGCAATACCGTCAGCACAGATAACCGGGATTATGTCTGGGTGTCGGTGATCGATCAGGGCGGGGGGATCCCAGATAACTTGTTGGATAAGATCTTCGAGCCATTTTTTACCACCAAAGACAAAAGCAAGGGGACTGGGCTCGGGCTCTCCATGGTGTATGGCTTCGTTAAACGCTCCAACGGTTACATGAGCATCATGCGCACGGGTACTGATGGCACTGAGATCCGCCTCTGGTTTCCGGCCATCAAGCCGGTCGAGCGGCAAATTGAGCGCCAGCACAGTCCGCTTGAGTATCCCAAGGTCGCGCACCCCATCAAGGTGCTCATCGTCGATGATGAGCCGGATCTGCTCGAGGTGCTGTGCGATTACTGTCAGATGATGGGGATGGAGGTGCTGGCCTATACGGATCCTCTGCTGGTCAAGGAGCAGTTTAAGGATGGCATAGATAACATAGACCTCATCATCTCAGATCTCTTGATGCCGGGGGGCATTAACGGTTATGAGCTGGTGACCGACCTGAGCGTGCACCGAACGATTCCTGTGCTGCTGATCTCAGGCTATGTCGGTGATGTCGGCATCAGCAGTCGGGAAGATCTGCCGTTTCAGGTGCTGCAGAAACCCTTCGATATCCGCGCCTTCGTACGCGGCCTAGAAGAGATAGGGATTGAGTTTGTACAAGGAGAATTGCGATGAACAACATGGAGATTTGGGTTGTAGACGATGACAGGGATTATTGCGAGTTGATCGTCGAGATGTTGCAAGATGAGTTCAAGGTGAGCCCCTTCTATGGTGCGGCGGATTTTCGCGCCGCCCTGCAAACCAAGAAGCCGGATCTGCTGCTGATGGATATCAACCTGCCCGATACCGATGGCATTACCCTATGCCGTGAGCTACAGGCCAGCAACCAAGAGGTGGCCGTGCTGTTTGTCTCTGGGATGAATACCCTGGAGGAGCGCCTCAAGGCCTATGAGGTGAATGCGGTGGATTTCATCGCCAAGCCGTTTGAGCTCAAGGAGTTGCTGGCCAAGGTGCACAGCGTCGCCCACTATGTGATGAAGCAGCGGGAGCTGATCCAGGCGGAATCTGTCTCACGCAACATGGCCTTTCAGTCGATGACTGAGTCGTCACAGTATGGTTGTGTGCTGCAGTTCTTCCGTCAATGTTTTCTCTGTAACGATCATCAGACTCTGGCGGATGCCTTTTTTGATCTGATGCAGCAGCTTAATCTCAACACCTGCCTGGAGATACGTGGGGAAAACGTGGAGTATTTTGCTCCCAGGCATGCGGCCATCAGCCCCATCGAGTCGAATATTCTCGAGCTGCTGGATAAACATGGCCGCCTGTATGATTTTGGCTGCCGCACCATCTGCAACGACAAGCATGTCTCCTTCTTGATCAAGAATATGCCGATAAACGACGAGATCCTCTACGGCAGGCTGAGGGATATCATCGCCGTGGTGGTCGAAGGACTGGAGGCACGCGTCTTGGATATCAGTCGCCAGCAGACGCTGACACAGGTGTTTCTCGACATCGAATCGCTTATCGGCGATATCAACGTCGCGACCCTAGAGCATGATGAGAAATTTAGTGCGGCGCTCATTAACATGACCACAGAGATCCGTGGCAGCTTCCATGTGCTGGACATGACCATAGAGCAGGAAGATTATTTTACGACGCTTATCGAGCGTAATCTGAAGGAGGTGAAATCGGCCTCCGAGGCCTTTACCCGTCTGCAATCTGCGCTGGGCAAGGTGATGGACGTGCTCGGGGGAAGCGTATCTTAAGTGATTATTTTATGTTCGTTTTTCTTGATCTGAGTCACGTCATCATGACGGCTTACATATTAGTGTGAGTAAAAGTTCAACAATTTACTATAGTAACTAAAGGCGTCTAGAAGGTTGGAGGTGACGATGTTAGCGAGACTTCATAATGACCATAAACATATCGCGATACTGTTAAATATTCTTAAAAATAAGCAGCAGCGGCTGCAACATGGCGAGGCCGTCAACTTTAATCTGATCCGAGATATCGTCGAATATATGCAGAGCTATGCCGAGCATAGCCATCACCCGCTCGAGGATCTGATCAACGAATTCTATATTCAGACCCATCCCGAGGAGGCCTTGGAGAAGCAGTTGGGGGAAGAGCACCATAACCTTATCGAAAGCTCAACCAGTCTGATGTCTACCCTAAACCTTATCTTAAGTGACGTCCCGGTACAGAATGAAACCTTGAGTCAGGCCCTGAAGGAGTATGTCGAGGCGCAGCGCAATCACATGATGTATGAAGAGGGTAAGTTGTTCCCCATCTGGGAGGCGGGGATGACAGAGGCCCAGTGGCAGGAGGTGGCAGACAGATGCCAGGAGAAGTTGATCTGCGACCCATTATTTAGCGATGACGACAACCTACTCTTCGAAGAGTTAAAAGAGTATCTGGCCAAGGCCGACGATTAACAGCTAATAACATTCAACCTATAGATACAAAAATAGCGCCTAAGGCGCTATTTTTATTGTTTATTTACATCAGAAGGTTATCTAAGTCGTATTCGAAACTGCTGTCGATATCCTGAAGCTCTTTAATCAAACGCTGTTTCTCTTTGATAGCCTCTATTTCACGCCATTTTCGCTTCTTATTGGAGCTTCGCGAACGACTGTTGGGTCTTTCAATGACGGTATCATCTAGCGCACTACCATAATCTAAGCGATTCATGGCAACCTCCTGTTGTTGTATTTTTTCTCAACAATTAAATATCACACTTCCAATTTATGGTGCAAGAAAAATGTTTCAATAATGTTAAGTCTGGGTGAATCATTTATGGCGCAACGGGCGGTTTTTTGCCCGTAGGATGGGAAGTCGCGCAGGTTTGCTGGTGGATATTACTGCAGATAACAAAAAAGCCAGTGAAAACTGGCTTTTTTAATCGGCTAAGGTTGTAGGCTTAGAGGTGGCCGCGTCTAAAGAGATTGATGAGGGCATTGCTGGAGGCATCTAGCGCCTTAGCCTCTTCATCGCTCTGCAGACGTGCGAGTACATCGTTGCCTAGGGTCTTGCCCAGTTCGACGCCCCATTGGTCGAAGGAGTTGATATCCCATAACGCGCCTTGAACGAAGGTTCTATGCTCGTACAGGGCGATCAAGGCACCCAGTGTTTCCGGGGTTAGCTTATTCATCAGCAGGGTGTTGCTTGGCTTATTACCTTCCATCACCTTGTGCTTAGCAATCAATGCCTTCTCTTCCTGGCTCAGTGAGCTGCCGTCGAGTTCGGCGAGTGCCTCATCGAAGGTTCTGCCTTGCATCAGCGCCTGAGTCTGGCCAAAACAGTTGGAGGCCAGCTGCACATGGTGTTCGCCGAGCGGGTTATGGCTCTGCAGTGGCAGAATAAAGTCTGCCGGGATCAGTGCCGTGCCTTGGTGTAACAACTGGTGATAGGCGTGTTGACCATTGGTGCCTTCGCCGCCCCAGATCACAGGGCCGGTTGCATGGTCGACGTTGTCGCCATTGAGGGTGACAGATTTACCGTTACTCTCCATGTCCAGCTGTTGGAAGTAAGCCGGCAGGCCTCTGAGGTAATGATCATAGGTCAATACCACATGGGATTGTGCCTGGTAGAAGTTGCCATAGAGCAGGGAAAATAGCCCCATGATCACCGGCATACTCTGTTCGAGCGGCGCCTCGAAAAAATGCTTGTCCATCGACTTGGCGCCAGCCAGCAGCTGGTAGAAGTTGTCCATGCCGATCAACAGGGCGATAGGCAGACCTATGGCCGACCAGAGTGAATAGCGGCCGCCCACCCAATCCCACATAGGGAAGATGTTGTCCGCATCCATGCCAAATTCGGTTGCCTTGGCCACGTTTGAGGTGACGGCGACGAAATGCTTGGCGATATCCGCTTGGGTACCGCCATTTTCCAGGAACCAGGCCTTGGCACTCAGGGTGTTGGTCAGCGTCTCTTGGGTGCCAAAAGACTTAGACGACATCACGAATAGTGTGGTTTCCGGATCCACCAGACGCAGCTTCTCACACAGTGAGGTGGCATCGACGTTGGCGACAAAGTGACACTTGAGCGCCGGATTCCAGTATGGGCGCAGGGCCTGAGTGACTATCTTAGGTCCCAAGAAGGAGCCACCAATGCCGATGCTCACGATATCTGTGATCGCCTTGCCCGTGTAGCCTTTCCACTCGCCTGAGGTGACAGCCTCGACAAACTTGGCCATCTTGGCCTGAGTCTGTTTTACCTCGGGAACGATATTCTGGCCATCGACCAAAATAATCTCGTCGGCCTCGGCTCTGAGGGCCGTGTGTAGCACGGCGCGCTTTTCGGTGTTGTTGATGATCTCGCCATTGAACATGGCGCGGATCTTATCGCTTAGACCGGTGGATTTAGCCAGTTTAAACAGCTGCTCAAGCGTCTGCTCATCCGCCCGGTTCTTGGAGTAGTCCAGCAGCAGGCCGCAGGCGGACAGTGACATCTTGTCAAAGCGCTGGGGATCGGCCTCAAATAGCTCGCGCATGTGTGGCAGCTTCGCGGCTTGTGCCTCGAGATGGGCCCATGCGTCTTGCTGAGTAAGCTTAGTCATGACGTCTATTCCCTTAGGCTTCGAGTTCTGCTTTTAGCATGGTTTCAAGTTTGCCCTGATCGATGGCAAAGTTGCGGATACCTTCGGCCAGCTTCTCGACCGCCATCGCATCTTGGTTGAACTCCCAACGGAATTCGGCTTCGCTCAGCGCCGCACCAGGGGCAATCACTTCGCTGGCGGCCTGTAGTTTTTGCACGACTGGCGTGTCGCTGTTGGCCATCTCTTCAAGCAGCGCAGGACCGATAGTTAGGCGGTCACAGCCTGCCAGTTCGATGATTTCTCCCGTATTACGGAAGCTGGCGCCCATCACAACCGTCTTGTAGCCGTGACGCTTGTAGTAGTTGTAGATGTTGGTGACAGAGACAACGCCTGGGTCTTCTGCGGCGCTGTACTCTAGGCCGGTGTCTTTCTTGTACCAGTCGAGAATACGGCCGACGAAAGGCGAGATCAGGTAAACACCGGCTTCGGCACAGGCTCTGGCCTGGGCAAAACAGAAGAGTAGCGTTAGGTTACAGTTGATGCCTTCTTTTTCCAGCTCTTTGGCGGCGCAGATCCCTTCCCAGGTTGAGGCGAGTTTGATCAGGATACGAGACTTGTCTATGCCGGCTTCTTCATAGAGCTTGATCAGCTTGTGTGCCTTCTCGATAGAGCCTGCCTTGTCGAAGGATAGGCGAGCGTCTACCTCGGTAGAGATGCGACCAGGAACAATCTTTAGGATCTCCAGGCCTATATTGACCGCCAGCTTGTCACCGGCATCTTCGACCTGCTGGGCCAGATCGTCACTCTGCGCCTTGGCCCATTCGATGGCATTGGCAATCAGGTGCTTGTATTCAGGAATTTGGGCTGCTTTCAGGATAAGAGAGGGGTTGGTGGTAGCGTCTTGTGGTTGATAACGCTTGATGGCTTCGATGTCACCGGTATCGGCGACTATGGTGGTGATAGATTTGAATTGCTCTAGTGTATTAGCCATGAAAATTACATCCTTCTTAAGAAGCAGCTTAAGTGTGTGGTTTACTAACGGCTATTAGACGCGATTTTGCCGATATTTCCAACCGTGAATGAAAAAAAATTACAGAAAAGTTGCTAAATATCAGTAAAAGGCATTTTAGCCGTTGCCGTTCAGTTGACTGACGCTTGTGCTAAACGGACTTAGAGTATAACCATTAAATTATGACAGGAAAAAAAATCGCTGCCTAAGCAGCGATTTTTAGTGAGGTCGATCATTAAGTTAATCGTAAAGACTTACTTTAGAACCGGCTCTTTACGCACGCCTGTGACGTGGGCTTCGATGCGGCGGTTAGCCTTGTTGGCTTCGGCGCTTTTGCCTTCGATCAGAGGCTGAGTGATACCGTAACCTTTAGCGCTGACGCGATCTTGGCTGATACCGTACTTGCTAACCAGCAGCTCGGCAACGGCATTGGCACGACGCTCAGACAGATCCATGTTGTAGTCTGGGTTACCTACGTTAGAGGCGTGACCACCGATCAACACGGTTGCGCGTGGGTTTTGGTTCATGTAGTTGGCCAACTTTTCGATTTGACCGTAAGATGCAGAGTTAACCACGGCTGAGTTGTTGGCAAAGCGAATTGAACCTAGTTCATGCTTTTCGGTGACTTCGCGGTAAACCGTACAACCATTGGCATCAACCTTGTGGTTGCTTGGCGTGTTGGCACATTGGTCTTTGTCGTCGGTTACACCGTCGTTGTCTGAATCTTTTGGTGCAACAACCACAGGTGCTGCTACAGCGGCTGGTGCTGCGCGACCGAAGCGGTAGCTCAGCTCAAGACCCCAGTAGTTGCTTTCCATCTCAAGTGTGTTCCACTTGTCTTCGTCGAGATTTTCATAACGACGATACTTGGCTTGCAGCTTGAGGTTGTCGGTGAAGTTGTAGCCGATACCCGCACCAAAGTATGGTGCAACACCGCTGTCGCTGTAGTACTCGCTACCCCACTGTTTGTTGTTCGACAGTAGGTAGTTCATTGCACCCGCTTCGGCAGACAGGCTCCAACGGTCGGCAAATGGCCAGAAACCTACCAGGCCGAGTGTCATACCGCGAGCACCGACGTCGTTAAGATTGTTGGCATAGTCGACCCACTCGGCACGGCCTAGGTCACGATAGCCTAGCTCGACACCGAAATAGTCGTTAAAGAGGTAACCACCAAATACGTCCCAAGCATAAGGATCGTCTTCACCACACTGCTTCATGGTCTTCTGATCGCAGTTAGGCTCGTAGTTGTTAACGCCTAAACCGCCACCGACATACCAAGGGGTGAGTTCTTGTGCTGCATTGGCTGCAAATGGGAGCATTGATGTAAGCAGAATAGCTTTCAATGTATTGTTCATCATTTTCCAATTCCTTTGTTTTACTATCTTCCCCCATGCTGTTTTTATCCTGTAAAAACATGCCAGCACTTTGTGGGGGGACTCCTTAGATATTATCGCTAGCCTCTGTATTATCTTACGTGAATATAGAAATTGCCATGATAAACAGGCATTTTTTTTAGGATCATTGGTCACTTGATAATAAAAAAGGCGTTTCCGCTAGGAATCGCCTTTTTTCTAGTAGAATAATTAACGTGGCGTTAATCTATTCTTAACGTGTCCAGATCCAGTTTTCGATGCTTTCTGGGTCGACACCGTTTGCCTTGATGTAGTTACGGTGGTCAACCAGACGCTGTAGCATGTCTGTGGTGATGGCAACGTGTTGTGTCTCGTCAATCACACCTTGTTGGAATAGCTTGTAAGCCATATCGATAACCAGGTGGTAGCGAGAAGTACCGTTACGCACACCCATATCGAATGGTGTAGTGGTTGAACCTTCCTCTTCATAGCCCTTGATGCGGAATCTGTGGCTACCCTTGTAATCGAATACCAGTTTCTTGATGGTGTTCGGATAACCGTGGTAGTTGAAGACCACACCCTTATCGGCGGTGAAGATCTCATCCATCATCCAAGGCTTGCTTTGGAACTTACGGCTACCCAGACCGCTGCTGGTTAGCTCGGTTACGCTGACGAAGCGGACGCGGACTCTTGGTAGCAGCTCACGCAGGATGACCAGAGAGGCCATACATTCTTGGGTCACATAGTCACCACAGCCTGCCAGTACTACGTCTGGGTTTTCATCTGAGGCGAAGTCCCACACCATGACACCATCTTTAGCCTGTTGACGGGCTTCGTCCAGTGTTAGCCATTGTGGCAACTCTTTCTTACCGGCGGCGATGATGTTGAGTTTATCGCGATCGGCGAAGGCACGCTCTGTGTAAACCAGGGTAGAGTTAGCATCTGCTGGCAGATAAGCTGAGATGATCTCTGGGTGTTTCTCAAGCATGGCCCCCAAGAAAGAAGGGTTCTGGTGAGAATAACCATTGTGGTCTTGGCGCTCGAGCAGTGAAGAGAGCACTACGTTACAAGCTGGAACAGGCTTACGGAAGTGTACGCCTTGGCTTGCATAGACATACTTACAGTATTGGTCGGCCATAGAGGAGACCACCTGTGAGAATGACTCATAAGTTGGGAACATGCCGTGACGACCCGTTACTGTGTAGCCATGTAGCATACCGAACAGCAGGTTCTCAGATAGCAGCTCGAGTACGCGACCGTCGCGAGACATATCTTCGTCCCAGCTCTCGATAGGCCATTGCCATGCACGATCTGTCTCTTCAAACACTGCTTGTAGCTGGTTAGAGTAGGTTTCGTCAGGGCTGAAGATACGCAGGTTGCGCTGGTCTCTGTTGAGCTTGAATGCATCGCGCATCCATTGACCCATCTTGAGCATAGAGTAACCACGTTGTCCTCTAGGCGTTTCTGCACCGTAGGCCAGATCTTCCAGCTTAGGATTGTTGAGTGAACGTACCACTTCGCCGCCGTAGCTTAGGTGTTGACGGCCACAGCAAAGCTCTTTTGGTGGGAGCAATGATTGAATGTCTTTGTCGAACACGATCTGGTTTTGCTCGTTAATGCTATAGAGTTCGTTGAACTTGTAGCTGGCAAGCCATTGATCTAAGGCTTCAAGGTGTTGTTTGTCTTTCGCACACTTGTTAACGATAACCTGGTGAGATTCACAGTTGCCTTCTAGCTTCTTACCATTGTCTTCGGCAACGCCTGTCCAACCTTTTGCGGTGCGCATCAGAATCACTGGCCAGCGAGGCTTAACGACATCTTCGCCGCTACGAGCCTTGGTCTGAATGGCTTCGATCATGGCATAGGATTCATCCATCGCCTTGGTCATCTGTACGTAGACATCTTCTTCAAGGTCGCTGTCGACAATGATTGGGTGGTAGCCAAGGCCTTTAAATTCAAGTTCAAGTTCTTCGTGGCTCATGCGTCCCATACGGGTTGGGCCAGAGATCTTGTAGCCGTTGATGTGAACGATTGGCAGTACGGCACCGTTGTTGGCTGGAGATACCAGACGGTTTGCATACCAAGAGGCTGCTAGTGGGCCGGTTTCTGATTCGCCGTCACCGATAAGTACGGTAGCGATCAGGTTAGGGTTATCCAGCACGGCACCCCAGGCAACTGAGAGTGAGTAACCTAGCTCACCACCTTCGAGGATCTGACCCGGTGCTTCTGGGTTAGCGTGAGAAGGGTAGCCATAGGCGGCTGAAAATTTCTTACAGATATCTTCGATACCTGTCTCGTTGTATGGAATCGTCTCTGGATAGAAATGACTCAGCGATCCTTCCATAAATAGGTTAGCTTGTACGGCTGGGAAGCCATGGCCTGGGCCGACAAGGTAGAGGAAAGGACGGTTGGTTTTCTTGATGAGACGGTTGACGTTAGCGTAGACGAAGTTGATACCTGGACAAGTACCCCAGTGCCCTAGCAGTCTGGGTTTGATGTCGCTATGTTCTAGCGGACGCTTGTGCAGTACGTTCTGCTTCAGGTAGATTTGCGAGGTGGCCAGGAAGTTGGTCGCTCTTACAAATTTCTTTAGTGCGGTGATCTCTTGCTGTTGTGACATAAATAACCCCATTTATAGTAAGCAATAAGTTAATCAAAGCTCATGTGAGGCACTATATTTGTAATTTTATTACAAAAATGTGTTCAATATCTTATTTTTGCAAAGTCATTAAATTTGCCGAATGTTAAATTTTTGGTGGTAAACACCATGTTAGTTACGTTAATACAGTAGCTTATTTATGTCTGATTGCGTGATGGCAATGTCATGTAAATGGGTAACTGTGATCTGTATCACATGGTGCTTTTTTGATGGTATGCTATTTTGGCGTGTCGAATTCGGCAGGCATGTTGTTTTGGCATCATGAAAGGATAATTCGAAAAGATAATCCTGCCGGAAATATTCGATCAAATTGGGAAGGAAATTCAACAAAGGTGGCGGCTTGCTCGGCAAGGTCACCATAAACGTCCTAAGGGTTATAGAAGTTCTATGTTTGAATCTGTATTAAATTTAGTCGATTCGACTATCAACGCGGTAAACGGCATGCTGTGGGGCAGTGTGTTGATTTACGTGCTGGTCGCTGCGGGCGTGTTGTTTACATTGAGATTGGGCTTTATCCAATTACGTATGTTTGGTCATGGTAGCAAGTTAGTGCTACAAGGCCGTGAGAAAACCAATGGTATTTCGTCGTTCCAGGTATTTTGTACCTCTATGGCGGCCCGCGTGGGCACGGGTAACATGGCTGGTGTTGCGGTAGCAATCACAGTCGGTGGCGCCGGCGCGGTGTTCTGGATGTGGCTCATCGCCCTGCTGGGGATGGCAACCGCCTTCATCGAGTCGACCCTGGCGCAGGTATACAAGGTTAAAGACAGCGACGGTCAGTACCGTGGTGGCCCTGCCTATTATATGGAGCAAGGGTTAGGTAAGCGTTGGATGGGCTCTTTGTTCTCTGTCTTACTGATCATCGCCTTCGGTTTCGCCTTCAATGCGGCCCAGGCCAACACTATGACTGATGCACTCAACAATGCCTTTGGGTTAGATAAGACTATGGTGGGTCTGGTGATCGTTGCTGTTGCGGCCTATATCATCAGCGGCGGCCTGAAGAAAGTGGCCAAGGCCTCTGAGCTTATCGTGCCTGTGATGGCGGTGGCTTATCTGGCGATTGCCCTGATCGTTCTGGTAATGAACCTGGAGCAGGTGCCTGCGGCGCTGGCTTATATCGTCAAGAGCGCCTTCGGTTGGGAAGAAGCCGCCGGCGGCGCCATGGGCGCCATGATGGCGGGGATCGCAAGAGGATTATTCTCTAACGAAGCGGGTATGGGCAGTGCGGCCAATATTGCGGCGTCAGCATCACCAAACCCTAACCACCCCGCTTCTCAGGGCTTCGTGCAGATGATTGGCGTGTTTGTCGATACCATAGTGATCTGTAGCGCTACCGCGGCCATCATCTTGTTATCGGGCGTACTGGATGCGCCGGGTGAGCAGAAGGGCATAGGCCTGTTGCAGTTAGCGCTCACCAACGAGGTGGGTGGATGGGCTGCCTATTTTGTCGCCTTCGCTATCATTCTCTTCTGCTTCTCTTCGATCATCGCTAACTACAGCTATGCAGAGAGCAATATCATGTTCCTGAGTCGGAGCAAGAAGGTGCTCTATATCTTCCGCGCCTTGGTTTTGGCCATGGTGATGGCGGGTTCAGTGGCCTCGCTGCAGTTGGTGTGGAACTTTGCCGATGTCTCGATGGGCTTGATGGCGCTGGTGAATATTGCCGCCATCGTCATGCTCTCTAAGGTGGCCTTTGCGGTGATCAAAGATTACGAAGTGCAGCTAAAGGCTGGTAAGGTGCCGACCTTTGATGCGGCGCATTTCCCTGAGCTTAACGGTCTGGATGAGAAGATCTGGAAGGGCAAGCCCAGTGCCGATGCCTTGGCTAAAGAGGAAGGTAAGTCGATTGCCGTCCCCGAGGTGTAACCCAAGCGGGTTAATCGCGCCTCTCTATTAGTTCCATCTAAAAAACCACGCTCCAAGGGCGTGGTTTTTTACTGTCTGCGTCAGTATGATAGTCACCTCGCTTAATGTTAGATACAAAGGATAATTTATGCTGATCTTAGTCTCTCCGGCTAAAACCCTGGATTATGAAACGCCAGCAAGTACCCAAACCTTTACTATGCCTGCACTGCTCGAACACAGTGAAGCCTTGATAAAGGTGTGTCGAGAGCTAACACCAGCCGATATCGCCTCCTTGATGAAGGTTAGCGACAAGATTGCCGGACTTAATGCCGCGCGTTTCGCCGAGTGGCATCGCGATTTTAATCTGGACAATGCCAAGCAGGCGCTGTTTGCCTTTCGTGGCGACGTCTATACCGGGCTGGATGCCGATACCCTGTCTCAGGAGAGCCTAGCGCGCGCTCAGCAGCACCTACGTATCCTGTCAGGCCTCTATGGCTTGCTGCGCCCACTGGACCTGATGCAGGCCTACCGTTTGGAGATGGGCACCAAGCTGGCTAATGATCGCGGGGCGAACCTATACCAGTTTTGGAGTGATATCGTCACTCAAGAGGTCAACAAGGCGTTGGCCGAACAGGGCGATGATATCCTGGTGAATCTGGCATCGAACGAGTACTTTAAGTCGGTGAAGCCAAAGCAGATCCTGGGACAGGTGATCACGCCTATCTTTAAGGATAAGAAGAATGGTCAGTATAAGGTGATTAGTTTCTTCGCCAAGAAGGCCCGCGGCATGATGGTGCGCTACATGCTTGATAACAAGGTGAGTCGCTATGAAGAGCTGCTTAAGTTCGACACCGCGGGTTATTACTACAGTGAGGCAGACTCCAGTGTTAACGAGCCTGTGTTCCTAAGAGAAGAGCAAGCCTAAGCTCAAGAACTAATTTGCAGAGTCAAAGACTCTGTCAACGCGATAAAAAAAGCAGCCATAGGCTGCTTTTTTTAGTCTTAAGCCAACTTAACTTTCGTTGGCAATGAGCTCTCGTTGGCCATGAACTCTCGTTGGCTATCATCTGAGGCCGATTATCAAAGACTCTAGATCTTTCTCTGGCTATTTGGCCTTAGGGGTTAGCGGTCTTAACTCAATATCAGATTGCGCCATGAGGTAAGCAAACTGGGCGTAGGCCGCCGCATTTTGTGCCAGCGCCTCAGGATCGATCTTATCCAAGGTATCGTTTGGCGTGTGGTGATAGTCGAAATAGTCGCTGCCATCTTGTCTGAGTGACGCCACGGGTACGCCATAGCCTGGCAGCATGGAGACGTCAGGGCCACCAGAGGCCTTGTTATTGCCTGGCGCAACACCATTATCCTGCATCGAGCCGGTATGAGCCTGCACGGCGGCAAAGGCCTTATCGGCAACGTTAAAGTCGATCTGGTAGATACGCCCGGCGCCAAAGTCGGATTCGGCGGCTATATAGTGTTTGGCCAGCTCCGCTTGATGGTCTTTGGCGTAGCTCTTGCCGCCAATTAACCCCAGCTCTTCGGCGGCGTAGAGCACCACGCGAACCGTGCGGGCAGGTTTAACGGGTAGCTGAGAGATGTAGTGGCCTGCGGCGGTCACAATGGCCACGCCTGCTCCGTCATCGATGGCGCCAGTGCCTTCATCCCAAGAATCCAGGTGCGCGCCGATAAGCACTATCTCATCGGGTTTGCTGCTGCCGGTAACCTCGGCAATGACATTATAGGATGTGGCGTAGCCAAGGTTCTTAGGGCTCATCTCGAGATGCAGCACGACGTTGGGATCGCGCTTAAGCATCAGGGTGACCAAGTCTGCATCGGGATTGGACATGGCCGCAGCCGGGATCTTATCTACCCCTTCTTGATAGCGCATCATGCCGGTATGGGCCATTCTGTCATGGTCTGTGCCGATGGAGCGGATCACTATGGCTAGCGCGCCTTTCTCTGCAGCGGCGATGGCGCCCCGTGAGCGTCCGCCAACCGTCATGCCATAGCCTTTACCCGTCTTAAATCTAGGGGTGATGTGGTCGATAAAGACGATCTTGCCCGCAACCAGGCTTGGATCGGCTTGTTTTAGTTCGTCTAGGGTCTCGAAGCGGACGATTGGCGCACTGATCCCTTCTTCCGGCGTGCCGACGCTGCCACCTAGGGCGGTGATCACCAAAGGTTGGGCGTAAGGGGAGACTATATTGGCCTTGGCCTCGCCTCGTTGCCATACGGGCACCTGCACGGCTTCTTTATAGACCTTATCAAAACCGAGGGAGCCGAGCTTCTTCTCGGCCCACTCTACGGCGACCAAGTCTTTGTCGCTGCCCGCGAGTCTAGGGCCTACTTCAACCGTGAGTGATTCGACAATATCATAGGCCAGACTCGAAGAGAGTGCTTGCTGCTGTAGCTTGGCACTAACGCTTTGATTTGTGTCTGTTGCTGCCGCATCTTGACAGGCAAATAGGCCGCCGAAAAAGAGTGTGGATAGGAGGATGAGAGGGGAGCTTTTCATGAGTTTCCTTTATTTTTATTACGTATGTCCCATTTTTGAAAACAATCTAGCAAAAAGTGTGCTTTATGTCCCGACTATATCTTTAAGTCAACGCTATATTAGTGCCGGGGTTTGTTTTAGGAGAAATTGCTCGTAATGAATATAGAATTGATGCAGCAACGAGCGGATAATGCTGTTGTATTGCTAAAGGCTTTAGCAAATGAACGCCGGCTGTTCATCTTATGCTACTTGTTGAGCGAAGGTGAGATGTGCGTCGGTGAGATGAATAAAAAGCTGGGGCTTAGCCAATCTGCGCTGTCGCAACACTTAGCATGGCTTCGTAAAGACAATTTGGTCGAAACGCGAAAAGAAGCGCAAACGGTATTTTATTCGCTGAAAAGCAAGGAAGTATCTGAAATTATTAAGTTACTTAACACTATCTATTGTCACTAAACGGCTTGAGAATAGCGCAGATAGAAAGCTGATGGGCGACAGGCCGTCAGCTTTTTTGTTTTTTGGCTCTGGGATTTTGCCAGTATAGAGTGTTCGTGAATTTTAAAGTGACTCTAATCTAGGCGTGAAAAGTGGCGAGATTGAATTGGTGCTCGAACGACAGGCACAAAAAAACCGGCCTAAGCCGGTTTTTTTATATCGCTAAAAGATTAAGCAGCTAGTGCTTTGATCTTAGCGTTTAGACGAGCCTTATGACGGGCAGCTTTATTCTTGTGAATAAGACCTTTAGTCGCCATACGGTCAACAATTGGTTGTGCAGCATTGAATGCTTCAGTTGCCGCTTTGTGATCGCCAGTGTTGATCGCAGCGATTACTTTCTTAACGTAAGAACGTAGCATAGAACGACGGCTAGCGTTGTGCTGACGACGTTTTTCAGATTGAAGCGCGCGCTTCTTTGCAGACTTGCTATTAGCCAAGGTGCAACTCCTAAAAGGGTTAGATATTTTTAAAGGTCGAGGAATATGCCTTTTTTTCGTCAGTTTGTCAATGACAATGATCGGATCTTTATCCTAAAGATAAATTAATCAGAGCAGACTTGGCGTTCTTCAACCTAACTCGTGTAATATGGTGCGCTATTCTAGCAGTATTTGCTGCTTGGTGACAGGGGGTAGTCGACTTTTTAACTTGCTCGATACGCCTGTAGTGCTCGTTTCAGGGGGAACTTTGAGCAAGAAACTATTTAAGTCAGGCATGATCGTGAGTGCTATGACGCTGATTTCTCGTGTTTTAGGCTTAGTGCGAGACGTGGTTATCGCCAATTTGATGGGGGCCGGGAGTAGCGCCGACGTCTTCTTTTTTGCCAACAAGATCCCAAATTTTTTACGCCGATTATTTGCCGAAGGTGCCTTCGCCCAGGCCTTCGTGCCTGTCTTGACCGAATATCAAGAGAAACATGACGACCAGGCGGTTCGCGAGTTGCTGGCCAAGGTGGCCGGTACGCTCGGGCTGGTGGTGACCTTGGTGACTCTGGTGGGGGTGATCGCCTCGCCACTATTAACGGCCCTGTTTGGTGGCGGCTGGTTCCTGGCCTGGCTAAACGATGAGCCAAATGGTCAGAAGTTTGAACTTGCATCACTAATGCTGAAGATCACCTTTCCCTATCTCTGGTTTATTACCTTTACCGCCTTGGCGGGATCGATACTCAACACTCGTGGCCGATTTGCGGTATCTGCCTTTACCCCGGTGTTTTTAAACGTTGCCATCATCAGTGCGGCGCTGTTTCTGGCGCCTAAGCTCGATCAGCCGGAGATAGGCCTTGCTTGGGGCGTTTTCGCCGGTGGCCTGATCCAGTTTTTATTCCAAATTCCTTTTCTGTTCAGAGAGAAGGCTCTGGTTAAGCCGTCATGGGGCTGGCATCACCCGGGCGTCGTTAAGATCCGCACCCTGATGCTTCCCGCGCTGTTTGGCGTGTCTGTGTCGCAGATCAATCTGCTGCTCGATACCTTCATCGCCAGTTTCTTGGTGACGGGGTCGATCAGTTGGCTCTACTACTCAGATCGACTGTTGGAGTTCCCCTTAGGTCTGTTTGGTATCGCGATAGCTACCGTTATCTTGCCGGCGCTGTCGAAGAAGCATGTTAATGCCGAGGGGGATGGGTTTGCCAAGACGATGGATTGGGGGATCAAGGCAATTCTGCTGATGGGGGTGCCAGCCATGTGTGGCCTGATCGTCCTGGCTAAGCCCATGTTGATGGTGCTCTTCATGCGCGGGGCCTTCACGCTAGGTGATGTGGATATGGCCTCTTATAGTTTAATGGCCTATGGTTCGGGGTTGCTGAGCTTCATGCTGATCAAGGTGCTGGCGCCTGGCTATTACTCCCGTCAGGATACCAAAACCCCTGTGCGTTACGGCATAGTCGCCATGGTGAGTAACATGGTGTTTAACCTGATTTTTGTGTTTCCATTCGGTTATGTGGGCTTGGCGATTGCCACCTCGTTATCGGCGTTGCTCAATGCAAGTTTGCTTTACCGCGGCCTACATCGCGCCGGGGTGTATCAAATTCCTCGTCAGACCTTTGTGTTTATGGGCAAAACCTTGGTTGCCGCCGCGTTGATGATCGCCGTGCTTTATCTATTGTTACCTAGCATTGATACCTGGCTAGCGCTTTCATTTATGGGCAGGGCAACTCAGCTGGCCTATTTGATCGGTGCAGGGGCTGTGGTCTACCTGCTGGCTATGTTATTGTTAGGAATTCGCCCCTGGAGGATGAAAGCTGGCTTTTGATTGCTGATTATCCTTCTCAGCTGGTATATAATCCGCGAACTTATGCTTGCTAGTTATTGAATGTAATGGAACTGATCCGCGGTATACATAATATTTTACCCAGACACCAGGGTTGCGTGCTGACTATTGGGAACTTTGACGGCGTGCATCGTGGGCATGCCGAAGTCATTGCTGCCCTTGTAAAAAAAGCCAAGCAACATGGGGTTCCTGCAACACTCATGACATTTGAACCTCAGCCGCAAGAGTTGTTTAAGGGGGATAATGCCCCGGCTAGGCTGAGCCTGCTGCGCGATAAGATCGTCTTGCTCGATGAGCTGGGCATAGATCGTCTGCTGTGCGTCAATTTTAATCAGAAGTTTGCCGCCATGCCGGCCGAAGCCTTTATCGAGGATCTCCTGGTAAAACAGCTAGGGGTGAAATACCTGGTGGTGGGGGATGACTTCTGTTTTGGCAAGCAGCGTCGCGGTAATTTTGAGATGTTAAAGGCCGCCGGTGAAAAATATGGTTTTGCCGTGGTCAATACCCATAGCTTTATCTTAGGGGATAAGCGGGTGAGCTCGACCGAGATTCGTGGGCTGCTCGCCAAGGGGAACCTGGAGCAAGCCAGACGTCTGCTGGGCCATCCATATGCCCTGAGCGGTAAAGTTGCCCACGGCGAGAAAATCGGCCGCACCATAGGTTTTCCTACCGCCAATATCGCCTTGAAACGTAAGGTGTCGCCAGTCAGGGGCGTCTTTGCCGTCAAGCTGTATTGGGACGGTAGCGATATCTATGAAGGGGTGGCCAACGTCGGCTTTAGGCCCACGGTCAACGGACAAAATTGTCAGTTAGAAGTCCATCTGTTTGATTTTGAAGGAGACCTTTATGGTCGCACCGTCGAAGTCGAACTGGTGGCAAAGATTAGGGATGAACAGCCATTTAAGTCTTTAGATGCGCTGAAGCTACAAATTAAAGATGATGCTGACAGGGCCAAGGCCCTGCTTGGCTGCGATGCAGGCTGAGAGCAATCAGCTAAATTAACGGTATAGGATCAATGAGCGACTATAAATCTACTTTAAACTTGCCGGAAACTGAGTTTCCGATGCGTGGTAATCTGGCACAACGTGAGCCAGAGATGTTGAAATCTTGGACAGAGAAGAAACTGTACCAAAAGATTCGTGAAAGCCGCACAGGTGCCAAGCCATTCATTTTGCATGATGGCCCACCGTACGCTAACGGTAGCATTCATATTGGTCACTCAGTAAATAAGATCCTTAAAGACATTATTATCAAGTCTAAGACCCTGTCGGGTTTTGACGCGCCTTATATTCCAGGTTGGGACTGTCACGGTCTGCCAATCGAGCTTAAGGTCGAGCAGAAAGTGGGTAAGCCTGGCCAGAAGGTGTCTGCGGCCGAGTTCCGTCAGAAGTGTCGCGAATACGCTGCTGCTCAGGTAGATGGTCAGCGTGAAGACTTTATCCGTCTTGGCGTGCTGGGCGACTGGCAAAATCCTTACCTCACCATGAACTTCGATACCGAGGCCAACATAGTTCGCTCTTTGGCTAAAGTGATCGACAACGGCCACCTGCATAAAGGTGTTAAGCCGGTGCACTGGTGTACCGATTGTGGTTCTGCACTGGCTGAAGCGGAAGTTGAATATGAAGATAAGACTTCACCTGCAATCGATGTTGCCTTCGTGGCTGTCGATCAAGCAGCTGTGCTGGCTAAATTCGGATTAGAGCAATCTGACGCCGAAGTGGCGACCGTTATCTGGACCACAACGCCTTGGACACTGCCTGCTAACCGCGGGCTCTCAATGGCCGGTGATATCGATTACGATCTGGTTGAGTTCACTAAAGATGGCAGCAAGCGCGCGATTATTGTGGCGCAGGAGCTGGTTGAGTCTTGCATCGAGCGTTACGGCGCCGAGTCGCATAGCGTGCTGGGCACAGTGAAAGGTCAGGCGCTGGAACTGCTGCGCTTTAAGCATCCATTCTATAATTTCGATGTGCCTGTCATCATTGGCGACCACGTCACTGTCGATTCGGGTACCGGTGTGGTACACACGGCGCCTGGCCACGGTCAGGACGACTTTGTTATCGGTCAAAAATATGGTCTGGAAGTGGCTAACCCTGTAGGGGATAACGGTGTCTACAAGCCTGATACCGAGTTCTTCGCCGGACAACATGTCTTTAAAGCCAACAATAATGTGGTTGCACTGCTCGAAGAGAAGGGCGCACTGCTGAATCATGTGGCTTATCGTCACAGCTACCCACACTGCTGGCGCCACAAGACACCTATTATCTTCCGCGCGACGCCGCAGTGGTTCATCTCTATGGACCAAAAAGGCTTGCGTACTCAGTCGCTGAGCGAGATCGAGAAGACGCAATGGATCCCTGACTGGGGTCAGAGCCGCATCGAGAAGATGGTCGAGAATCGTCCAGACTGGTGTATCTCACGTCAACGTACCTGGGGCGTGCCTATTACCCTGTTTGTACACCGTGATACCGAAGAGTTACATCCTGACAGCGTTGCCCTGATGGAGCGAGTTGCCCATCGCATCGAACAAGAAGGCATACAGGCTTGGTGGGATCTCGACGCCGCAGAGCTGTTAGGCGAAGAAGCCGACCAATACCGTAAGGTTACCGATACCTTAGATGTATGGTATGACTCAGGTTCTACCTTCTCTTCTGTGGTTGCCGCGCGTCCTGAATACAATGGTCATCCTGTTGACCTTTACCTGGAAGGTAGCGACCAGCACCGTGGTTGGTTCATGTCATCACTGATGATTTCTACCGCCATGAATGGCAAGGCGCCTTACAAGCAGGTATTGACCCATGGTTTCACCGTGGACGGTCAGGGCCGTAAGATGTCTAAGTCGATCGGTAACGTGATCGCCCCGCTCCAAGTCACTAACAAGCTAGGCGCCGACATTCTGCGTCTATGGGTGGCGGCGACCGATTATAGCGGTGAGATGACAGTATCTGATGAGATCCTTAAGCGTAGCGCCGATGCTTACCGTCGTATTCGTAACACGGCGCGTTTCCTGCTGGCTAACCTGAACGGTTTTGAACCGGTAAACGACACAGTTGCCGTCGAAGATATGGTTGCGCTGGATCGCTGGGTGGTGCGCCGCGCTGCCGCCTTGCAGGCCGAGATCTTAGAGGCTTACGAGCAATATAACTTCCACCTAGTGACCCAGAAGCTAATGCAGTTCTGCTCTGTTGAGCTTGGCAGCTTCTACCTGGATATCATTAAAGACAGACAGTACACGGCTAAGCGCGACAGCCTGGCACGTCGTAGCTGTCAGAGCGCGCTGTTCCTGATCGCAGAAGCCATGGTGCGCTGGATCGCGCCAATCCTGAGCTTTACCGCCGATGAGGTATGGCAATCGCTGCCGGGTGAGCGTGAAGAGTTTGTCTTTACTCAGACTTGGTTCGAAGGCCTGGTCTCTGTGACCCTAGATAGTGACCTGAGCGACGAGTATTGGGCAAATCTCATCACAGTACGTGATGAGGTGAACAAGGCCATCGAGCAGGCGCGCCGCGAGCAGCGTGTCGGCGGCTCGTTAGAAGCCGAAGTGACTCTCTATGCCGATGAGGCCTTAACAGAGTCTCTGGCACTGCTGGGTGATGAGCTGCGTTTCGTGCTGCTGACCTCTAATACTCAGATTGCCCCGCTGGCGAGTGCCGGTGACGATGCGGTTGAGACAGAGCTGGCTGGTCTTAAGCTATTAGTGGCTAAGACTGAGGCGGCCAAGTGCGATCGCTGCTGGCATCACAGAGAAGACGTGGGACAGGTTGAAGCGCATCCACTGCTTTGTACACGCTGTGTGACCAACATCGAAGGTGAAGGCGAAGTTCGCCAGTTCGCATAAGGGAATCGAATGCCATCTAGCTGGAAAGAGAGTGGCTTACGTTGGTATTGGGTAGTTGTATTGGTGTTCGTTGCCGATCAACTATCCAAACAATGGGTACTAGCCAATTTTGACCTGAGAGAGTCAATTAACTTATTGCCATTTTTTAATTTCACCTATGTGAGAAATTATGGCGCCGCTTTTAGCTTTTTAAATGATGCCGGTGGGTGGCAGCGTTGGTTGTTTACCCTGGTAGCCGTCGGTTTTAGTACCTTGCTGACCGTCTGGCTGCGTAAGCAATCGAAAGGATTATGGCGGTTGAATCTGGCCTATACCTTAGTCATTGGTGGGGCATTGGGGAATTTAATTGATCGCTTGCAACATGGCTTCGTGGTCGATTTCCTCGATTTCTATTGGAAGACGAGCCATTTCCCCGCCTTCAACATTGCCGATTCGGCGATCTGTATTGGCGCCGGACTTATCATCTTGGATTCGTTTATTTCAGAGCATAAGCCAAATGGCGAAGACGTTGCAAAGGGGTAAGAAGTGACTGTTACACGTTCATTATTGTGCCATATGAATATACTGCTGGAAGATGGTTCGACCGCAGATAGCACTAAGGCCTCTGGTAAACCGGCCAAGTTAAACATTGGCGACCAGAGTCTGAGTCCGGCATTTGAGGCCGAGCTTGAGAGTTTGAAACAAGGCGATAAGCATAGTTTTACCCTGGCTGCAGCCGATGCCTTTGGTGAGTCAAACCCGGATGCTATTCACCATATGGACAGAAGTAAGTTTCCTGCCGATATGCAGCTCGAAACGGGCGTTATCGTAAGTTTCGCTGGTCCTGGTGGCAGTGAGATCCCAGGTATCGTCCGAGAGGTAGTTGGGGATTCGGTAACCGTCGATCTTAATCATCCATTGGCGGGCCGGGCAGTGACATTTGAATTGGAAGTGGTTCAGGAGCTCTAATCATGACGCAACCTCCTCAAAGTCTGCAGATTAAACTGGCCAACCCGCGAGGTTTTTGTGCCGGTGTCGATCGGGCCATCAGCATCGTCGAGAGGGCGCTAGAGCTGTTCTCGCCGCCAATTTATGTACGTCATGAAGTGGTGCATAATCGATATGTTGTGCAAAACCTCAAAGACAGGGGCGCGGTATTTGTCGACGAACTAGACCAAGTGCCGGATGACAGCATAGTTATCTTCAGTGCTCACGGTGTATCCCAGGCGGTTCGTGCCGAGGCGAAAAAACGTGGCCTGCGAGTATTCGATGCCACCTGCCCATTGGTGACCAAGGTGCATCTGCAGGTCACTCGTGCCAGCCGTAAGGGTATTGAATGCATCCTTATCGGCCATGCGGGCCATCCAGAGGTTGAAGGCACCATGGGACAATACGACAACCCTGAGGGCGGCGTGTTGTTGGTGGAGTCGCCGGCCGATGTTGAAGCCTTAGTGGTGAAAGACCCGGAAAACCTCTGCTTCGTGACGCAGACAACTCTGTCTATGGACGATACTGCAGACGTGATAGCTGCTTTGCAGAAGCGTTTCCCGTCAATCCAGGGACCACGTAAGGACGATATCTGCTACGCGACCCAGAACCGACAAGATGCGGTGCGTAACGTCGCCGATGACGTCGACCTCTTCATTGTGGTGGGTTCTAAGAATAGCTCCAACTCGAATCGTTTGATGGAACTGGCCATTAAGAAGGGCACACAGTCTTATCTTGTGGATAATGCCGACGACATTAAACCTGAGTGGTTTAACGATATCGAGAAGGTTGCCGTTACCGCTGGCGCATCGGCGCCGGAGGTGTTGGTACAACAGGTTATCGATGCTATCGCCAAGTTGGCACCTAGCGTGATCACTGAGGTGGAAGGGCGTAAAGAAGATACCGTATTTGCCGTACCGGCTGAACTTCGCTAGGTATCTTGCTGTTTTGATGAGAAAAGGAGGCTAAGGCCTCCTTTTTTATTGCCTGAAAATTTCCTGTGGCATATCGAATTTCCTTTTTAGACCTAATATTACTAGCGAGTAACATTCGACTAATCTATGATTAACTAGTATAGTTTAAAGTTATGCTAACTTTCAGATTTTAAAAGACTAAACGACTGAAACGACTGTCAAAAGTATGGCTAATATCGGAGATTTGACATCATGGTAAAACGTGGGAAAGGGTTTTCCCTAATAGAGGTGATGGTTTCGCTCGTCATTCTTGTTATTGGCCTGATCGGCATATTTAATCTACACGTTGTTTCTAAGCGAGGCAGCTTCGAGTCTTTTCAACAGACCCAGGCTTCCTACTACGCCAACGATATTATCAATCGCATGAAGTTAAATCCTAGCCAGTTAGCAACCTATGCGGGGACATATAGCGGGACACCAAGTTCGGTAAGTAAACAATGTCAGGGAGCTGCTATTTGTTCCTCTTCGGAAATGGCTGCTTGGGATCTATATGAGTGGCAAACATTATTTAATGGTACTTCGGAGAAAGTAGGTACTCAGAGTGTCGGTGGTCTGGATACGCCAACAGCCTGCATTGTGATAAACGGTAATAATGTCTCAGTTACCATGGCCTGGAAAGGTATTCGCGAAACTAAAATTGCTTCCGCTACTTCTGATTGTGGTTCTTCAACTGCTAATCGACGACTCTATTCAGTTCAAACGGTGATTTAAACGGGATGAAGATTTTAATTATGCGCACTCAGTCAGGGATGTCTCTCGTTGAGTTAATGGTAGCACTCGTTATTAGTCTGTTTTTATCGGCCGGCATTTTCACTATGTTTAGTATGTCATCCTCTAATGTAACGACTACAAGTCAGTTTAATCAGTTGCAAGAGAATGGTCGTATCGCCTTAGCGATTATGGAGCGAGATATTAGTCAGCTTGCTTTCATGGGGGATATGACAGGAACAGATTTTGTCGTGGGAACGAATACTACGATATCCTCTGCTGCCGTACCGAATGACTGTATTGGTGGTGGAGTAAATAATGCGACTCTTCCTAATGGTACCGCATCGCATTTTAGGCGGATTTGGGGCTATGAGGCTGGTGTAAGTGGCACAAGCTTTAATTGTCTTACCGGTGTGAATGCAAATACAGATGTTTTACAAATTAAGCGCTTGATTGGGCCTAATACATTAGCCCCCAATATTGCGTCTAGTCATTATGTTGCAACGACCTCGAGTCAAGCGATTTTTTTTACCGGCAATCAAGTCACTCCAGTGCTCACCAATAGTCGCTTTTGGGAATATCAGCATCATATCTATTTCGTAAAAAATGATGGAACAGTTCCTGTCTTAAGAAGAAGGACACTTTCCGTTGCAAACGGAATGAATAACGAGGAACAACTCGTTGAAGGAATAGAAAACTTAAGGGTCTTGTATGGGGTTGATGATGATGGTGATGATATCCCTAACCGATACGTACCTGTTGGCAGTGTGAATACCGTGATGTGGGATAACCAATCATTTCAACGGATCGTGGCACTAAAGGTGTTTTTGCTGGTTCGGTCAGTGGATCAAGATCCTAGCTATACTAATGAAACTCAGTATCAGCTCGGTGATAAAACGATATTAGCTCCTCAGGATCATTTTAGGCGTAAGGTTATGTCAACTACCGTCATGCTTGAAAACCCCGTGCTGATTAGGAATTAAATGAGGTTGCAAATGAATAAACAGAAGGGTGTAGTGCTATTTTTTGCCTTAATCGTTTTGATTCTTATGACGGTTATAGGCGTTGCATTGGCTGTTAACTCTACTCAATCACTCCGAATGGCTGGGGCTGGAGCCGAACGCATTGAGGCAAAAGCATTGGCTGATGGGGGGGTTGCCGCTGTGCTTCTAAATAAGACACAGGCTTTTTTGGCAACCATGACTGCGATTGATAGCCAGAACTCTTTTTCCGGAGGAAAACAGGTATTAACGCCTTTGCCATTGGTTGATGACGGTGCGGGGAACTTAATAGTGCAGCCGAAAAACGTGTCTTGTCAGAGAAGTGCTGCAGCTAGTGGAACGGATCTATTTAAATGTCGCAGAATCGAAATCTCGAGTCAGGTTAGTTTTGGTCGAGATAATCTAGGGCAAGTTTTGGTCGTAACAGGTATTGAGCAGGAAGTGCTTAGTGGGAGCGGATCATGAAGTTTAATAAAATTTTCTTTGTAAGCCTAGTTGCAGCGCTGGTTTTGCCTGTTCAGTCCTTTGCTGACGATACCGATCTTTATTTAAATCCGGCGCAGAACAATGTTCGTCCACAAGTACTGATTATTTTTGATAACTCTGGAAGTATGGACACGATAGTTGATGGTGTTGCCGGTGGTTATGATCCAGAGGAGACTTACGAAGCCGTTGGGAGTGCCAACTCGTATCAGGGTAGGATGATCTATTTTACAGTCGGTACAGGGATGGATGAATCTTCGTTGCCTGTACCCGATAGTCCTTCAGAATCGAGACGTTTTAATGACTTATTAAATGGCTGTAAAGCGGCTAGAGATGCACTGAATCAGTATGGCCGTTTCACAGGTTATATCAGAGAGTTTATTAAAAAAGGTAAGGGTAAAGCAACCTGGCAGCCTATCAAAGAGAATAGCGGCGCTGAAACGAATAATCCCATAGATTGCTGGGAGGATATTGAGTTAGGTTACAACAGCAATAATGATGATGGCAGTACTTATAAGACGGGGTTCCCTGCTGGTTTTCCAAAAGATGGGGATGTGAACGCTCCGTGGGATAATTCAGGTAATGCACAAGATAACGCGAAAAAATTAGGTTGGAATAATGGAGAGTTAGTGACCCTCTATACCGATAATTATTTACGTTGGTATACCCTTTACAAGAATGATTTATTACCTGTGCCCCCTGATGGGGAAGGGTTTACACGTTTAGAAATAGCCAAAAAGGCAATTTCAGGCGTTATCAGTTCGATTCCATCGGTTGATTTTGGTCTCGCTGTCTATAACCTGAATTTCCCCGATGAAGGAGATAGCGACGGTGGTCGTATTGTAGCAGGTATTCGTTCGAGAACATCTTCAGAAAAGGATGCTTTACTTGGTACTATTAACAACTTACCGGCGCAAACTAACACGCCACTTTGTGAAACCTTATTTGAAGCGTATCGCTACTTTTCAGGTGGCCCTATTACATTTGGGCACGCTGATGCCGATTATAACGGGAAAGATATTAAGTACACAGCTAATAGTCCAATGTACGATACGAGTGTAGAAAATGGGGCGAACTATATAACGCCATTATCAGAGTGTAATAAGGTTGCACATATTATTTACATCACAGATGGTGCTCCAGTATTAGATGATAGCGCTAATGATTTTATTAAAGCGCTAAATGATGACCCATTTGTCTACAAAGAAGCCAGTGGAGATCAACCTGCCAAAGTGAGTTATCTGCCGGCATTAGCTGAATATATGTTTGCCAACGATTTGTTGCCAGATGTAGAAAATAAGCAGCGTGTCGTGACGCATACCATAGGGTTTAGTCTAGCTGATGACTCTGATGCAGAACCATTATTGGTGGAAACTGCTGCTCGTTCATATTTGATGACTTCTGAAGGTAAGAAGGTTTTTGGTACTTACAGAAGTGCCAATGATGTAAGGGGATTGCAGGCGGCTGTTAGTAATATTATTGATTCTATTCCACAGACGGGACAACGTTTTTCGGCCCCCGGTGTGGCATTTAGTAACGCGGATCCAACGAGGACCTTAGACTCTGCCTATTATGCGCTATTTCGTCCTCAGCAGAGTCCTAAGTGGGCAGGAAATCTGAAGAAACTTAAAGTTAATTCTTCTGGGACGCTAGTTGACGCTACTGGTAAGCCTGCTATTGACAGTTCAGGCGGTATTGCCGAAAGCTCTTGTAGTCTGTGGAGTTCCTGTACCGGTGGTAATGACGGCAATGATGTCGTATTAGGTGGCGCTGCTCGTACCATAGAGCCCGATAGTCGAGTTATTTTGAGTGATATCGGCGGCGCTGGAAAATTTGCGAGACTTACCCGAACGAATGCTTCTACTTATGCGGGAGGGGACGATGCCTTAGCTACTTATCTTGGCCTACCGAAATTAGATGTTAACGCGGAATTAATTGCAACATTTGATTGGATAAAGGGAAAGAATGTTGATAGAGATTCAGAAGGAGTCTTGACCTCTGAGGATTTCTCCGGCGTGAGAGGAGATATTATGGGGGATCCACTTCACTCTCAACCATTGGCTATTGATTATGGCGGTGATGGCTCCAATGTTCGTATTTTTGTGGGTACAAACCATGGTGCGTTACATGCGTTTAGAGACTATGGCCCATCCGTGAACGAGAGCTGGGCATTTATGCCGTATCAGCTTCTACCTAATCTAGCCACTATACGTCGTGACAGCTATTTAGCCGGACATAGTGTTTATGGCATGGATGGCTCTCCTGTTGCTTATATTGAGCGAAATGCATCAGGTTCAATAACGAAAGCATGGTTGTTTGTCGGAATGCGTAGGGGAGGACAATCCTATTACGCGATTAATATTACTGACCCTGACTCTCCATCTTTGATGTGGCAAGTATCTAATAATACAAATGGTTTTACCGATATGGGACAGACTTGGTCTACACCTGTTGTGACTAAATTACCTGGCTCAGATAAACCTATAGTGATTTTTGGCGGTGGATATAATCAAGGTTATGATTCGGGGGCTGGTTCTAATTCTGTTGGTCGTTTGGTTTATCTTGTCGATGCAGAAACGGGTAACTTAATTCATAGTTTCGGTGCTAATGGTAATACTTCTCTTGCAGGCATTGAGGACTCGATTGTTGGTTCAATCGCGACCTTAGATAGTAATAGTGATGGCTACACCGACCGACTCTATGCGGCTGATTTAGGCGGAAATGTATGGCGTATGGATTTGCCTTCTGCTGATAAGAGTACTTGGAGTGGGTTTAAGTTTGCTGAGCTGGGGGGGAGTGTCGCAACAAGTGATCGTCGCTTCTTTTATGAACCGACTGTCGCACAAACCTATTTTACCAATACGACTAAAGTTACTGTGACTGATGGTTCAGGAACGACGACAACCGTCGCCTATCAAAATGTTCCTTATGATGCTGTGACTTTGGGATCTGGTAACAGGGCAGATCCATTGAGTTTAAGTACGGAAGATATGTTTTTTGTGTTGCAGGATAGATATGTGATTTCACAGCAGTTTGGAAATGGTGGTACGACAGTACCTGCACCGATAACATTTGCGAATCTTTATGACGTCACTTCGGCATCACCTTCAACCGAGACAGAAAACATTGAATTTGGTACTAAAAAAGGCTGGTATTTTAATTTTTCTGTGACAGGCGAGAAGAGCCTGTCTCCATCTGTTGTCATTAAAGGAAAGGTATATTTTACATCCTTTATTCCAACTCAACCTGCTGCAGACCAGAACGTATGTAGTGTATCTTCGGTTGGTCGTTTATATACACTTGATCTACACAAAGGAGGACGTTTCACTGAGGAGTATGTTATTGATGTTTGTGATAATTGTATTCCTCAACCTCCAAAGATAATAACCCCGCCTGTTGACCCCGATAATCCTGGTTCTGAGTCAGAGCCGGTTCTTATTATTGGTAAGGGCAAGTGTGATGAAGATGGGGAGAACTGTACAGGAACCGTAGGATTAGAGTCAGGTTTGACTACTAATAAAATTTATTACCATATAGATGAGTAGTGTTTGATGATGAAGAGTCGATTAGTTGGTTTTACCCTTATCGAAGTGATGATAACGGTAGCTATTGTTGGAATTTTGTCAGCAATAGCTTACCCATCTTATATTAATTATGTGACTAAGAGTGGCCGCTCAGAAGGGGTTGCGGCGGTAATGCGAGTCGCTAATTTGCAGGAGCAGTATTATCTCGATAATCGTGCCTATGCGACGGATATGACGAAGCTCGGATTGGGAGCGAGTCCATTTGTAACCGAACATGGGCATTATAGTGTGGCTTCATCGGGGACTAGCTCGTTTACTATTACTGCAACTGCACAAGGTGCACAGGCTAGCAGAGACTCGACATGTGACACTATTACTATGACATCTGCAGGTGTTAAAGGGCCTTCAGCGGAGTGTTGGAAATGAATAAGTTAATTAGCCTGTTATTGATGAGTGGATTACTTTCATGTGTATCATCATCGGCGTTTGCAGAGAAACAGGATTATAAGTGTTTTATTCAAAGTTCTAAGAAAGGCGAGCAAGTTGTTTTCTATCGATGGGATGTTAAAGACGCTAAATTGCGTGCTAATAGTTTGGTGGGAAAACGATTGAGTGACAGTCATGGAAAGAAGTATTTTATTAAGAGTGTTGCGGAATGCGTACCGCTAAGTGAAGAGTTTTCGAGTGGGAAAGCTCAGAAGCTTGATAGGCAAACATTGAGATAGCATTTTTAGATTTGGCGTAGGTTGATCTTAATTTATTCAAAAAGCCCCACAATGGGGCTTTTTCACCAGCATTATTAGCAGGCATTGCCGTTGGAGCCATAAGAGACTAGGCCGCTTGTGCTGATGAGAACGCTCTGCGAGTTACTGGCTTTACCGTTTGGGCAATAGATAATATTACCTCCGGAAGCTAGTCCATCAGCTGAAAAAGTCATCGAAATGGCGGAGGCCTTAACTTTGTCTTGGCCATTAAAACTGTCGATAGCTCTCAACTCATGGTCTGTATTGGTGGCATCTGTAATATAGACCCTAATGCCTCCACTCCAGTCTGTTGATGTTCCGCAGGATGTAGCCGAAGCAAAGGGGCAGACATTGACTGTTGCACCATAGCTCACAGCCTGATTGCGAGCGAAAGCAAACAAGTCATGGATTTTCTCAATATTATTGTTTACTCGAACTTGTTCATAAACTGTTGTTAGAGCAGGAACGCCAATAGCCAATAGTATGGCTGCAACAACAATAGTCACCATGAGCTCAACCAGTGTGAACCCATTTTTATTCTTCATCATGAGTAAAATCCTCTATTCACTTAACACTAGTATAAGCGAGAAGTTTTAGGATTTCAGTATATATAAGCTATTCTTTTTAATGCCAATAATTTGTCGGCTTGATTAAAATTGGCGTGAGTCGTTAGCTTTGGATCTGTTATTGGTTGCAGCTGATATTTTTCTCCTTTGAAAAGCGTATCCTACCGGCTTGATTGACTATAACGGCTTTGGAATAAGGACTGTTGGCCGAGCCAGGACAGTACCTTAAAGTTCCGTTGCTGCCTGATGCAAGTCCATCGGGTTGAAAACGAGCAGAGGCGCGGTTGTAGTAGACAAAGTCACCACTATCAAATGAACCTGTTTGCATCAACAATTTGTCTGTGCCATCGAGCTGGTTGCTGGTCCCCGAATCGGTAAATACACCCAGGCCAAGGTGCCAGTCATTGGTACATTGGTTATCTTTTATTGGGCAAACCGTTACCCTAAGCCCGTAGTTGATGGCAGTATTTCTGGCGAACTGAAGAGTCTGTTGAATCATCTTTATCGCGGCGTCGGCTCGGTAAGCCTGATAGAGATCTGTAAGACTTGGTAGGCCAACCGAGAGGAGTATGGTCGCAACGGCGAGTGTGACCATTAACTCTACGAGTGTAAATCCATTATGATGTTTCATGGCTATTCCTTGCTGTATGTAGTCTATGCTTCCTGCAATGACCTGAACTCGTTTTTGGGGCGAGTTAATTGAGTATAGAAGAGTTAGCTCAAGTTTAGGCGATGGGCATATATTGTTCTGCTCTATGAATATTGAATCATTTTATCTCTCGATATAATCATCTTTGGTGGTTTGGGTGGACGTGGTAAGCTAGTGCCTAATAAACTTAGGTTTTGTCGAATTGGGTTAGCAGAATTTTAGGGAGCGTTTGATGAAGAAGGTCGAGGCCATTATTAAGCCGTTTAAGTTAGATGATGTACGCGAATCTCTGGCGGAGATCGGTATTACCGGCATGACGGTTTCTGAAGTCAAAGGTTTTGGACGCCAGAAAGGGCACACGGAGCTCTACCGCGGCGCCGAGTATATGGTGGATTTCCTGCCTAAAGTAAAAATTGAGCTGGTTATTCAAGATGAGCAGCTAGATCAGGCGCTCGAAGTCATCGTCGATACTGCGAGAACGGGTAAGATAGGTGACGGTAAGATATTCGTTACCGAAGTTGAACGCGTGATTCGAATTCGTACCGGCGAAGAGAACGAAGAAGCCGTCTAAGTCTAAAGTTATAAAAAAACCGCTGACATATCAGCGGTTTTTTATTGCCTGTAGAAAATCATTAATCAAAGTTTGATGCCGATTCCTAGGCCTTTGGGCTTGCCGATGAGTCTCTCAGTACCGGCTCGGGAATAAAGACCTGATGAGTCGTCTCACTCTGCTTGTTGCCCTGATTCTCGATAAGTAACTCGGTTGCCGTCTGTGCTATCAACTTATTTGGTTGATGGACTGTGGTTAGCTTAGGCCAGGTCTGTCTCGAGAAGGGGCTATCTTCGAATCCCACGATCGAGAGTTCCTCGGGTATCGCAACTCCAGCTAATCTGGCCGCGAAGAGTGCCCCCGCGGCAATTTCATCGTTACAGGCGACTATGGCCGTCGGTCGATTGGCTTTCGCCAGCAGTGTTTTAGCGCCTTCTACACCCGATTCAAAAGAATACTGACCATTGATGATGTTGGACTCGTCAAGGGATAGATGATTGCTTTGTAAGGCGGCCTTAAAACCGGCGAGGCGTTCCTTGGTGGATTCGTGTTGGTGGTCACCGCTCAGAAAGGCGATATTTTTATGGCCGAGATCGATAAGGTGCTGGGTGATGGAAACCGCGCCATGTTTATCGTTGACCAGGATCGATAAGCCATCGGTTGGGCTCACCTCTTCCCCTGCAATAATACGTACATAATTGGCGTTAATCTGATCTAGGGCAGCCAAGACTTTTGGGTCTTCCGATAGCGGCGGGGTTAATACCAAGCCTGATAGCCTGGCATGGCGCACCATATCGACCAGCTCCTGACAGATATTATCTGACTTTGCATCGCAGGGATGGATGAGTAGCTCATAGCCTCTTTGCTTACAAGATGACAAAATACCATTTTGCATATCAATGACATAGTAGGCATTAGGGTTGTCGTAGACAAAGGCGATCACATAGGATTTTGTGCCGGCTAGATTACGGGCAGCGACATTAGGCTGGTAATTAAGTGCGGTAATCGCCTGATTCACTTTATCAATCGTCGCCTGACGAACCGAAGGCTCGTTATTTGTGACCCGTGAAACCGTTTTTATGGAGACGCCGGCATATTTGGCGACGTCATTAATGGTGACTTTCATCTAGCGGATACTCTTTGTGTCTGCACAGCGTCTAGCTGCTTCAGAATTCAAATATGTCTCAAACAATGTACTGTATGGTTACACAGCAGATCTCACTTCCCCTGGCGACAATATTGCTGAGTTTTACGCTATTAAGCAATCATCAAATTGATTTCTATCCCGAATTACATTTGTCCCGTTTCGAAAACTAGTGATTTTTATCCTTGTTTATCAGTACATTGCAACAAGATGCAAAGAGCGTGTTTTGTTTGATAAATGTATAAATCCAAAGAAATTCCCGCTTTTGGTTATTTTGTTGTGGCGCATCTGTTAATTGTTGTGTAATCTTTGTACTCACATGACAGCGTTGTCATTCCTTCGGGGATGGTTATGAATACGAAAAAAGATAATAAAGTTATGGAAGGGAAACGAGATGCGACCATCTACTTTTAAGAAAAGTGTACTAGCTACAAATATTGCGCTGCTGCTGAGCGGTGCAGTGTCTGTTTCTGCTCTAGCGGCAGAGGCCGATGCAGAAGCGGTTAATACTGATAATATTGAAAAAATTGAAGTACGTGGTCTGCGTGCTTCGATGAAGGCGTCAATTAACGCCAAAAGATTTTCTGATGCCGTTGTCGATGCCGTTACGGCCGAAGACATTGGTAAATTCCCCGATGGCGACGTAGGTGAGTCACTGGGTCGTATTCCTGGTGTTACCGTTAACCGCCAGTTTGGCCAAGGCCAGCAGGTGTCGATTCGTGGTGCCTCTGCTCAGCTAACTCGCACCCTGTTAAATGGTCACTCGGTTGCCTCGACCGGTTGGTTTGACCAACAGGCTATCGACCGTAGCTTTAACTATTCTCTGCTGCCACCCGAGATGATCAGTGGCATCGAAGTCTTTAAGTCTTCTCAGGCCGACATCACAGAAGGTGGTATTGGTGGTACCGTGGTTGTTAAGACCCGTAAGCCGCTGGACTTAGATGCCAATACCCTATTTTTAAGCGCCAAGGGCGATTATGGTACTGTCTCTGAGGCGACAGATCCTGCTGTCTCTGGCTTGTATAGCTGGGCAAACGAGGCCGAAACCTTCGGTGTTCTGGTTTCTGCTGCGGGCTCTCAAACCGACTATCAGCGTAACGGTATCGAAACCTTGTTGGGTTGGGGCGAAATTGTGCCGACAACCTTCCAACAAGATCGTGAGCGTACCGCCTACAACATTGCCGCTCAGTATCGTCCAACCGACAACTTAGAGTTCGGCCTAACGGTTACTAGCCTGGATCTTAAGGCAAACAACGCCAACACCTCTATCTTCCTCTTCCCTACACAGCAAGGCGTAAGCACTTGTAACAAAACCAATGCTGCGGGTGTTTGTACCGACATTACCCATACGGGCGAGGGTGGATTTGCCTGGGCACAGACTTGGGCTCGTGAAGCCGAGATGTCGTCAGATACCTATGACCTGGACTTCAAATATGAGGGTGAAGGTTTCACCCTTGAAGGCCGCGTCGGTAACACCAAGGCAGATGGTGGTACTAGCCTAACCTCTAACTATGGTAACTCTATCGGTCAGCCTGGTGACTTCGCCGGTCACTATGACGCTACTGGTGAGAAGATCATTATCGACATCGCCAACAAGTCTTTCGATGCGGGCGACTTTAACGGTCAGCTAGAAACTGCTGGTTGGGCGCTGAAGAAGCAGCCTAACACCGACGAAGAGACCTATGCTCAGTTCGACCTGACCTTCCCGGTAGATTTTGGTGCCATCACCTCGATCAAAGCCGGTGTGCGCTATGCAGACCATGACGTGACACAGCAAACTGACGCGGCAATCGTGGGTGACATTGTGGCTAAAGATGCCTCTGAATACTACTCTGGCACCATCTCATCTGGCGCAGGTTTTACCCTGCCTAAGCCGAATTTCGATGCCATGATCCGTGACGCTAAAGCCTCAGTTGATGGCTTTACCCGCGATAAGTCCGGTTACGGTACCCTGAATGAGAAGAACCTGGCCGCCTACGCCATGGCTAACTTCGAGGCGGAAGGGATCCGCGGCAACTTCGGTCTACGCTTCATCTCGACCGATATCGAATCTGATTACTATGCGCTGAGTTCAAGCGGTCAGTTCGCCGATGAGTTGAGCACTGACAAGTCGAGCTATAGCGACGTATTGCCAAGCATCAACGTGACGTTCGATTTAGCACCGGATCTCTTGCTACGTACCACGGCGGCTCAGGTGATGTCTCGTCCTAACTACGCAGATTTGTTTGCCACTTCGACTCTTCCAGGTCTGAATGATGGCACGCCAGGCAACGAGAAGCTTAACCGTGGTTCTGTTGCCCTGGATCCATTTAAGGCGACCCAGGCCGATGTGAGCTTGGAATGGTACTTCGGCGGTGAGGGGCTGGCCTCTTTGACCTACTTCATCAAAGATGTGAGTTCTTTTATTACCACTCGTCAGAAGCTTAACCAGCAGATTGGCATCGAAGACGATAACCTCAGAGATCAAGGCTACAGCGCCTGTGGTGTTGGCGTCTATGACTGCTGGACAGTCAGCGAGAAGTACAATGCTAACGGTGGTCATATCGAAGGGGTTGAGCTACAGCTGCAAGACTCGTTTGAAAACGGCCTGGGCTACTCGGTTAACTATACCTTCGCCGACGCCGGCTCTCCAGCCGAGAACTACCCAGATAAAGTGGGTGTCTTCTCTGACTCTTCTAAGCACACGGTTAACCTTGTGGGCTACTATGAGATGGAAAGCTTCTCAGCGCGTCTGGCCTACAACTGGCGCAGCGAGTATATGATGCGTGAGCTACCAGGTTTCTATGGTAACCGTCAACACCAAGACTATGGCTCGCTGGATCTGAGCATGAACTACAGCGTTACTGATTGGATGGATCTGACCTTCGAAGCCGTTAACCTCACAGAGGAAGACAGCATTCAGATAGGTGTCTCGCCAGTCGACAACCCAGATGTGATCGCTGAGTTTAAAGATAACTACCCAGTGTGGAGCTTCGAAGGCGAAGCAAGATACAAGGTGGGTGTCGCACTGCGATTCTAATCGACACATGAGTGTACAAAGCCCGGCTTAAGCTGGGCTTTTTATTAGCACCAACTTTTTATCAGCGACTTGTTATTAGCACCGACCTTTAATTAGACCAAGAGTAGGGCAGAGGTGAAACCATGGACATTAAGCGAATCCTTGTATTGGGGGGCGGCACGGCAGGATGGTTGGCGGCCAATCACCTGGGCAAGGCCCTTGAGCATCGCCAGGACGTGACCATCACGCTGGTGGAATCTCCCGATATTCCCATCATAGGGGTTGGCGAAGGTACAGTACCCGCCATTCGTCAGAGCTTGAAGCGCTTTGGGATAAGTGAATCTGAGTTTATTCGTCGGTGTGACGTCACCTTCAAACAGTCAATCAAGTTCGTCAACTGGATGGATAAGGACGGTCACGGGGCTGGGAACTTTTATCATCACCTGTTCGATATGCCGAGCCCTCTGGGGGAGGACCTGACCCAGCATTGGCTAGATAATACTAATACTGCATACGGCGACGTGGTCTCGCCTCAGCACAAGGTGTGTGAAGCCGGGCGTGCGCCAAAGCGGATCACCCACAGCGAATATGAGGGAGCGCTGGGTTACGCCTATCACCTCAATGCGGCTAAGTTTGCCAAGCTGCTTGCCGACAATGCCATCAGGCGTTTCAACGTCGAACATATCATGGCCAATGTGCAAGAGGTCACGTTAAGGGAAAATGGCGAGATCGCCTCTCTGGAAACCGATTGCCGGGGCAGTATCGGCGCCGACTTTTTTATCGATTGCAGTGGCTTTGAGTCCTTGCTTATCGACAAGACGCTCAAGGTGCCCTTTGTCGATAAGTCTCATCAGCTGTTTGCCGACAAGGCGATAGCAGTGCAGGTACCTATCGATGAGAATGAGGCGATCCCGCCTTATACTCTGGCGACGGCGCATCAGGCAGGCTGGATATGGGATATCGCCTTGACCCATAGGCGTGGTGTCGGCTTTGTCTACTCCTCTAAACATATGGATGATGACACGGCGCTTAACAAGCTCTCCCGATATCTGGGGCAGGATGTCGCCCAGTATCAGTATCGGGTCTTGCCGATGAAGCTTGGCTATCGCAGGGAGTTCTTGCATAAGAATTGCCTCTCCTTGGGGTTGGCTCAGGGTTTCCTCGAGCCCTTAGAAGCCACCTCTATCCTGCTGACCGATTTTGCCGCAGGCTTCGTGGCCAATCGCATGCCTAAGGATAGTGAGGCGCTTGCCTTGCTCTCTGAACAATTTAATCAGGTGATGACCTATGCCTGGGAGCGAGTCGTCGAATTTATCAAGATGCACTACTGCCTGTCAGACAGGAGTGATTCGCCGTTTTGGGCCGATAATCGCGATCCGGCAACGATTCCGAGTGAGCTCGCCACTCGACTCAAGCTGTGGAAAAACCATTCCCCCATAAGGCAAGACTTCTTCAGTAAGTTTGAGGTGTTCGACTTAGAAAACTATCTCTATGTCCTCTATGGCATGCATTATCCAACGGTACCTCAAGTTGCAGCTAAAGACCGCAGAGAAGCTTGGCAGGCCCAGGCGCGGCAGATAGCGAGTGTGGGTGAGCACCTGATGAAGGAGCTGCCAGAACACAGGGAGTTGCTAGAGAAGATCGCGGTATATGGCTTACAAAAATGTTGAGCTCAAAGCGCTATGATGTTTGATTTTTGAATGGGCACAATCGTTTTGGCGGGGCGCTGCTTATTCCAACGTCCCGCCATTAGCTTGTAGTGGATGCTTATTGCAGCTTATCGAACTCATTTTGCTTGGCGATAAGGCGAGACAGCTGGTTGAGCGAGGCTCTGTGAGCATAAACGATAGGCAGCAAGCCTTTCTTTCTAAGTTCGAGGAAATCCTCATCGCTTAGCTCGTTCAGCACCTTATCGTCGATCAGGTAGACACCATTGATGTTGATCTTCTGCTCAGATCTTTCCAGCTTAATCGTTAGCTGCTGAGAAACCAGTAGGTTCTTATCTGCCAGGTATTGGCAAACGGCCTGTGTCTGTTGATGCATGGCGGCAACATCCAGCAGGGCATTGGTTCGCGCCGTCAGGTATTCACTGCGCTCACCCTCGTCGGTGAAGAGTCGATTGCCAGCTTCTTCTGACACCATAGGGCTCTCCTCATCGATGCAGACGATCACGTTGTCGCCTTCTTCCGAAGTTCTGGCGATGGACAGCGGCGCATTGCTAAAGCCGATTGGGCTGATTGGCGCATCCCATTGATTGCTCTGGCAGTAGAGGTTAACTTCGGGCTCGATCCCCATGATGGCCACCGGAATAAACTGGCCGGTCTCACCATTCTTCACAAAGACGATGGGAAATTCGGCTGCCAGACTAGGGATCTCCCTGGCCAGCACTGGGATCAGGTGTTCCTTGTTGAAACGGCTGAAATCGTTTGAATGAGTCAGCTTGATGTTGAGATGTTTTTCTGTCGATAGGGGGACAATCTTTGCCATGTTTTTACCTTAGTTAATTTTAGTTTGTGGTGTTTGTTCCCTGCCCACTGTTCGTTAGGCTGGGAAACGCTGGGTTAATCTTTTACCGCTAGTGGCGGCCATAGTGCAAGCACTAATAGATCAAGCAGGCGCTAAAGTGGTGCGATAAAGGCGTTAAGTTGAGCAACTTTCACTGTTCGGCGCTTAGAATTAAATTTATCGCTGGTAGGGGATGAGTTTGCTCTTCTTAATACCTTTCTCATAGGACCTTCTATTTTCTTTAAGAAATCATCTGGCGCCACACTTATACTCATAGGCCCTTTTCGTTAGCATTGGTGCTCGTTTTCGGCGTTGAGTATCTTCTGGATGTTATCAATAGTTGACAGCGTTGTCATATTTATGTGGTGACTAATGCTGGGCACAGCCTTTGTAGCTGTGTCTGTGACTGGCGGTTTTCAACGGGCAGATAAAAAATTGCCTCAGAATGTCAAAAAAATGTAGAAATTCTGTTCTTTCTTAGGTAGATTAATGAATGACAGCGTTGTCATTTGCTTGTGTGACACGTTCGTTTTGTAAGGTTTGCATTGTTAGGAAGAGGTCTCCTAACTTGTGCATTGGCAGTAGCTATTAAGTTTGTAGCAATGGTTATTGTGTTTGTTTTTTCCTATAGTCTCTCCCCAGATACTAGAGATGGCTAGATGTGTTATGTCTCAATTGGCGCCTTTATCGGCGGCCCTTGATACATGATGCATCTAGCGCTTTTTTCTGGATTAGAGTGACGCCTGATGAGTGGGATCTAGGGAAATGCGTAAGAGCGAGCAAAGCACAGCACAGCGCGGCACAGCAGGGCGTTCGTTGTCTTGCAGAGGTTCAGATTAAAAAAATATTTCTGTCATTGTCAGATGGCTTTCCAAAGCCTGAGTGGTTTCTAAAGCCAGAACGCTTTCTATAGCCTGATTACATGCCAATTCTAGATTGCCTGTAATTGCCAGGTGGGTTTCGGGGAGCCGCAAGGTTTATAAAAGTCTGACTATGATCTGTTTTCGCCGTTGCATCTATTTGCAAATAGGCCAAGATGCGGCGGCAAATAAGACCAAGCGTAGTAAGTAAATGATCAGCAATAGCGTAGGGAAAACGTTTGAGAGCAAGGCTGGATTTTTAGGTAAATTGTTATTCTACAATCAAAAAAGTAATGCAGTTATCGAACGTTTTAACAAGTTAGCTTGAACAGTTATTTATTAGGATTGGCATAAAGTGGTGGCTATCTCAGATATCGCAATAGCAGGAAGCTAATTGCCTATGCTGACGGGGAAGGGTGGCTGCAATGAGACTTGATAGTTCAAGTCGAGAAAAGTGAGGATAACAATGAATAATAAGCTCATTCCAATAACATTACTCATGAGCCTGGGACTATTTGGGTGCAGTCAGCCAACCACTAACCAAATTGCCAAGGATGAAGGCGTCGCGCCGCAGCAGGTCAGCGAAAGTTCTGCTCAGCAGGCACTGCATCAGTTTGCTACCAGCCTTGCCGTTAATTATCACACCTTGACCAATTATCCTCAGCAGTGCACCTCAACAGGTGTCGATGGCCGCTGTTTTGCCGCCCAGATAGAATTAGTCCCGGGTGTCGATTTTGACCGTAAGGATTGGGCTATCTACTACAGCCAGATGCGGCCGGTGAAAAAGGTGTTAACCGATGCCTTTGAGTTGACTCAGGTTAAAGGGGATCTGCATCGCATCACGCCCACGGATAAATTTAGCGGTTTCAAGAAAGGTCAGCCGGTCGACATCGCCTTTCTCGGTGAGTTGTGGCAGCTGTCGGAAACCGATGCCATGCCCAACTACTATATTGTCGTGCCCGGCCTTAAGCCCGAGATCATTAGCAGCACCCAGCTGACTGTCGATGCCAGTACCGGCATGGAGCAGCGGCCCTATGTCGAGACTTATGTCAGCGCCGAGAGCCAATATAAGCGCAGCGATACGGATAAGCTTAAGTGGGCGACGCCTCAAGTCTTGTTTGATGCAAACCAGGATATCGAGAGTCGCCCTGAGCTTGCTGTTAACGCGATCATCCCAACGCCCAAGCTGCAAGTAATCAATAGTCAGAGCCCAGTGTTATCCCTGGCCTCAGGCTATCATCTGGATGCTGGCAGCGTAGCTAAGGCGTCTGTCGAGGCGGCCTTGGCTCGCCTGGCCCGCCTTGGCGTTAAGCCATCGCCTCAAGGTATCCCACTCAAGTTAGAGCCGTCGACGACTAAACTCGCCGAAGGGGGCTATCGCCTCGATATTACCTCTGATGGCATCACCATAGGCGCCAGCGACGATGCAGGTTTCTCCTATGGCTTGGCGTCGCTAACAAGTCTTATCTCTCTCGACACCCTATCGCTCAATGCCATGGAGATTGAAGATGAGCCTAGATATGGCTTTCGCGGCATGCATGTGGACGTGGCGCGTAATTTTCACAGCAAGCAGTTTATCTTAGATCTGCTGGATCAGATGGCGGCCTATAAGCTAAACAAGCTACACCTGCATATGGCCGATGATGAGGGCTGGCGCCTGGAGATAGACGGCCTGCCCGAGCTGACCCAGGTGGGCAGTCGTCGCTGTCACGACCTGCAGGAGGATACCTGCTTATTGCCACAACTGGGCAGCGGCCCAGATGGCGATAGCAAGGTTAATGGTTTCTACTCTAAGGCTGATTATATCGAAATCCTCAAGTATGCCAGCGCGCGCCAAATTCAGGTGATTCCGTCCATGGATATGCCGGGTCACTCGCGCGCCGCCATCAAGTCGATGGAGGCCAGGTATCGCCGTCTGATGGCTGAAGGCAATGAAGCCGCCGCTAACGAGTATCGCCTCATCGACCCGCTGGACAAGACTCGCTACGCCTCGATTCAATATTACGACGACAACACGCTCAACGTCTGTATGGATTCCAGCTATCACTTTGTCGACAAGGTGGTGAGCGAGATAGCCAAGCTTCACCAGGCAGCGGGTCAGAGCCTAGAGCTTTATCATATCGGCGCCGATGAGACCGCCGGCGCATGGATCGACTCACCCGTCTGTCAGACGCTGCTTGCAGACAAAGACAGCGGCCTAGATAGCGAGGCACATTTTGGGGCTTACTTCATCGAGCGGGTGGCCAATATGCTGGCCGATAAAGGGATTGAAACCGCGGGCTGGAGCGATGGCATTAGCCATACTCGCCCCGAGCGTATGCCGGCAAGGAATCAAACTAACATCTGGGATGTGGTTGCCCACGGCGGTTATCAGCGCGCCCATGCACAGGCCAACTTGGGCTGGGATACGGTATTGAGTAATCCCGAGGTGCTCTATTTCGATTTCCCCTACGAGGCCGATCCCAAAGAGCATGGCTATTACTGGGCGAGTCGCAGTACCAACGAGCGCAAACTCTTTAGTTTCATGCCAGATAACCTACCGGCCAACGCCGAGCAGTGGACGGATATCGAAGGTAAACCATTTGAGGCCGACGATACTCTTAAGCTGGATGAAGAGGGCAAACGCCTCAGTGGGCCGCTTAATCAAGGAGTTAGATTCAAAGGGATCCAGGGCCAGCTCTGGAGCGAGACCATACGCTCAGATCAAGTGGTGGAATATATGGTGTTTCCTCGCCTGTTAGTGCTGGCTGAAAGGGCATGGCACAAGGCCGATTGGGAGGTGCCATATCAATATCAGGGGGCTAAATATGGCCCAGAGACAAACTACTTCACGGCCGAGATGCGTGAGAAGCAGCGCGTGCAGTGGCAGACCTTTGCCAACACCTTAGGCTATAAGGAGCTGGCTAAGCTGGATAGGGCAGGGATAGCCTATCGTGTGCCAACCCTAGGTGCCAAGATCAAGGAAGGTTACCTGCAGGCAAACAGCATCTATCCCGGGCTCGGATTAGAGTATCGAGTCGATGGCGGCCAGTGGCAGCAATATACAGAGGCGGTTAGCGTCTCAGGTAGAGTCGAGGTCAGAGGCGTCGCCGCCGATGGTATCCGTAAGGGGCGCACACTCAAGGTCAATTAACATTTCGCTATTAGCACTAGTTTACTGACCGAAAAATAGGTCATTTAAGCCAGCTAATGAAAATGCAATGTAAGCTAGCGCGGTTATCTAAGAGCCGATAACCGCTTTCCTCCCTGTAAATAGCAAAAAAAATCTGGGCGCCTTAGAGGCGTTAACCGGGCAGTGACGGAGAAGCTTGCTGTCACAAATTTAGTGATAATTTTAAATGACAGCGTTGTCATTTTTGTTGTAACATGACATTAACTTAGTCAGTGGGCAGGGCGGGCGAAGCTAGATGCCCTGGATAATAAAACTGTGAAAGAGGTTGGTAATGGGATTTAACCAGACAGAGGAACAGGCCCTCGTCATAGGCATAGATGGTGGTGGCAGCAAGTGCCGCGCGACTATCTACGCCACCGATGACAGTGTGATCGGCACTGGTGTGGCCGGGCGTGCGAATCCGCTTTACGGCCTGACACATACCTTCGACTCTATCTCGCGCGCGACCGAACTCGCTCTACAAGACGCCGGGCTAAAAGCTGGCGACAGCAAGACACTGGTAGCGGGCGTAGGCCTGGCTGGAGTCAATGTCGCGCATCTTTATCAGGCGATCAAAGCATGGCAGCATCCCTTCGCAGAGATGTATGTCACCACAGATCTGCACACCGCCTGCATCGGCGCCCATAAAGGTGGCGATGGCGCGGTGATCATCACAGGTACCGGCTCCTGCGGTTATGCCCACGTGGGCGAGCAGTCCTTGAGCCTAGGTGGGCATGGCTTTGCTCTGGGCGATAAGGGCAGTGGCGCCTGGCTTGGCTTACAGGCCGCGCAGCAGGTACTGTTAGATCTCGATGGCTTCGGCCCGGCTACCCAGCTAACAGAGCGTCTATTGGAGCACTTTAAGGTGAACGATGCCATGGGCATAGTCGAGCACCTGGCAGGCAAATCATCCGGTTGTTATGCCACCCTGGCGCGCACGGTGTTATCTTGTGCACAGGCCCAGGATGAGGTGGCTAAGGCGATAGTGGTCGAGGGCGCCGAGTATATCAGCGCCTTGGCCCACAAGTTATTTGAGATCCACCCGCCGCGTTTTTCCATGATAGGTGGCCTCGCCGAGCCTCTAGCCCCCTGGTTGGATAGGCGGGTAGTTGACAAGATCTCGCCAATTCTTGCCCCGCCCGAATTAGGCGCCGCCTATTTTGCGCGTCAGCAGCTAGGCTCTTGCAGTTAAGCTTTAGCAGTCAGGCTTGAGCCAAGCGTAACGAGTTGTAGATGATGTTTTGCCAGGAATTGAATCGATGAAACAGACACTGATTGCCGAGCGGGTATTTGACGGCGAACACTTCCACCTTAACCAGGCCATCACCATAGAGGACGGGCGTATCGTTTCTTTCGATAGGGCTAGCGATGTCGAGCCGATTCTGCTGGCCGGTACCCTGGTGCCTGGCTTTATCGATGTTCAGGTCAATGGCGGCGGCGGTGCCCTGTTTAACGACGCGCCCAGCCTCGAGAAGATAAAGACCATAGGCCAGGCCCATGCCAGATTTGGCACCACGGGCTTCTTGCCGACCCTGATCACCGACGATATCGAGGTGATGCGCGCCGCCGCCGATGCCGTGGCCGAGGCGCTGGCGCTGAATACGCCAGGCGTGCTGGGGATCCATTTCGAGGGGCCACATCTCAGCGTGCCCAAGAAGGGCGTCCATCCGGCCAATTATATTCGTCGTATCTCTGATGAAGAGCTGGCGGTTTTTGCCCGCAATGATCTAGGGACTAAGGTGGTGACACTGGCGCCGGAGAATGTCGCGTCAGAGGTGATTCACGCCCTGGCCGAGTGCGGCGTCAGAGTCTGTCTCGGTCATTCTAATGCCGACTACGATACCGTTATTAAGGCGCTTGAGGCGGGAGCTACCGGTTTCACCCACCTGTTTAACGCCATGTCACCCATGGATTCCAGGGCGCCGGGTATGGTGGGCGCGGCGCTGGAGAGCCAGAATGCCTGGTGCGGCCTGATTGTCGATGGTCACCACGTGCATCCGGCCTCGGCTAAGGTAGCTATTGCCGCTAAGCCAAGGGGCAAGGTGATGCTGGTGACAGACGCCATGCCGCCTGTGGGCATGGATGATAACGCAAGCTTCGAGCTGTTTGGCACCCAAGTGGTGCGCCGCGGTGACAGGTTAAATGCCGTAACCGGTGAGCTTGCCGGATGTGTGCTGGATATGATCGGCGCGGTCAACAACAGCGTTAGCATGCTAGGTGTGGCCCACGAAGAGGCGCTGCGGATGGCGGCTAGATATCCCGCCGAGTTTATCGGTCATCGTCAGCGCGGCGTGTTTACCATAGGCGCCAGAGCGGATATGGTGTTGCTAGGCAGCGATAATCAAGTGGCGCGCACCTACATAGATGGCCAGTTGGTTTATCAGGCATAGCGACCACATTAGATGCATAGCCGTCGCGATAGAGAATTGCAAAAGGCGCTGAAACAAGCGCTCTATTTGTGCTCGTAATTGAGGCGCTAATTAGGCTCAGTGCTCGTGCCTATCGGGTTAAGCCTAGTGTTTGATTTATAATAATAACGATAAGAGAGAGGCTCCTGATGGAACCTAAAACAGATACCCATCCAAAACCGACCGCGAAACCCAGGCTGATGTCGCTCGATGCCCTAAGGGGCTTCGATATGTTCTGGATCCTGGGAGGCGAAGCATTGTTTGCGGCGCTGCTCGTCTGGACCGGCTGGCAGGGCTGGCGTATCGCCGATGCCCAGATGCACCACAGTCAGTGGCACGGCTTTACCTTCTATGATCTTATCTTCCCCTTATTTATCTTCCTCTCTGGCGTCGCCTTGGGCCTATCGCCCAAACGCCTGGATTCAATGCCCTGGCCCGAGCGCCTTCCCCTCTATCGCCACGCGATAAAACGTCTGATGCTGCTGCTCCTATTTGGCGTGCTCTATAACCACGGCTGGGGCACGGGCATGCCCATGGCGGCTGATGAGATAAGGTATGCCAGTGTGCTTGGACGCATCGCCTTTGCCTGGTTCTTCGCCGCCTTACTGGTGTGGCATACCGGGCTGAAGACGCAGGTATTGGTCGCCATCGGTATACTCTTCGGATACGCCGCGGTGCAGCTGTGGCTGCCGGTTCCCGGCGGTGTGGCGGGGGACTTCTCAATGTCTGGCTCGATCAACGCCTATGTGGATGGTAAGTTTCTGCCCGGTATTAGCTATCAGGGTAGGGCGACAGACCCCGAGGGGATCCTCTCGACCCTTCCTGCCATAGTCAATGCCTTGGCCGGCGTCTTTACTGGTCGCTTCATCGTTAAGCCTCATCCCAAGTGGGGAGGGGCAAAGGGAGAATGGGTCAAGGTTGGCATCTTGTTACTTGCCGGTTTGCTCAGCCTGGGGCTCGGCTGGTTGATGAACCCTTATATTCCGGTGAATAAAGATCTCTGGACCAGCAGCTTTGTCATGGTCACTTTGGGCTGGAGCCTTATCTTACTCGCCATCTTCTATGCGCTGGTGGATGTGGTAAAGCTGCACAGATTGGCATTTGCCTTTGTGGTCATAGGCTGCAATGCCATCATCATCTATTTGGCATCAAGCCTGGTTAAATGGGACTACCTTGCCAGCAGCCTATTTGGCGGCGCGATACAGGCGCTGCCGATTGAGATGCAGCCTCTGGCGTCAGCCTGCGCCTTGCTCTTGGTGCAATGGTTGCTGCTCTATTGGATGTATAAGCGCGGCATCTTCATCAAGGTTTAAGTCTTATAGAAGATAATGGCTGGGCAATTTAATAAGGAAAACGCTGTGTTAGCCTGTAAAGGCTAAAAAGCCAAAATGACAGCGTTGTCTTTTTTCTGTTTATGTTTTAACATCGATGAAACAAGGGGGCAACTTGCGCCCAAGCTGTAATGTACCAAGCCGATATCACTGAGCTGATATCCGAAGATTAATTACTATAAGAAAACAGGCTTATGGAAATGACATTAAATAGTGAAAGTAAGCGCAGCAGCGTGATCCCCATGGCGATCGTTGCCGGACTCTTCTTTATTCTGGGTTTTGCGACCTGGCTAAACGGGTCCTTGATGCCTTACCTCAAGCAGATCCTGCAACTCACCCCGCTTCAAGCCTCTCTCATTCTCTTCTCCTTCTATATCGCCGTGACCTTTACCGCATTGCCCTCGGCATGGGTGATACGTAAGGTCGGTTACAAGACGGGCATGGCGATGGGCATGGGGATCATGATGATTGCCGGCCTGCTATTCATCCCCGCGGCCAAGACGCAGGTATTTGCGCTATTTCTATTTGCGCAGCTGGTGATGGGCACGGGGCAGACCCTGCTACAGACGGCGGTGAATCCCTATGTGGTCAGAATCGGCCCCGAGGAGTCGGCCGCCGCTCGCGTGAGTGTCATGGGGATCCTCAACAAGGGCGCAGGGGTGATCGCGCCGCTGGTGTTTACTGCCCTGATCCTCGACAGCTTTAAGGACAGAGTCGGCGTTGAGCTGACCCAGGCGCAGATCGACGAGATGGCCAATGGCCTGGTGTTCCCATATCTGGGCATGGCTATCTTTATCGGTGTGCTGGCGCTACTGGTGAAGAAGTCGCCTCTGCCAGAGCTTGAAAATGAAGACGAGCAAGGGCAGGGTACCAAGGGCCATACCCGTGAGGCGCTGTCTCATCCTAATCTGGCATTAGGTGTAGTAGCACTGTTTTTCTATGTGGCGGTAGAAGTGATCGCCGGCGATACCATAGGCACCTTCGCCCTCTCTCTCGGAGTCGAAAACTATGGTGTGATGACTTCCTATACCATGATCTGCATGGTCATCGGCTACTCCCTGGGTATCCTGACCATTCCCCGTTTCATCTCTCAGCCTAAGGCGCTGATGATCTCGGCGATACTAGGCCTAATGCTGACGCTGGGGATCCTATTTGGTGACAACGAGTCCTATGCTATCGCCAATGCGTTGCTGGTTCCCTTCGGCGGCGCCATGTTGCCAGATACCCTGTTGATGATCGCCTTCTTAGGCTTGGCTAACGCCATCGTCTGGCCAGCAGTATGGCCGCTGGCGCTATCTGGCATGGGCAAACTGACCAGCACAGGCTCTGCGCTATTGGTGATGGGCATTGCAGGTGGCGCATTCGGTCCGCTGTTTTGGGGATTAACCAGCTCGGCCACATCGCTTGGTCAGCAGGGCGGCTATATGGTGATGTTGCCTTGTTACCTGTTTATCCTCTTCTATGCCGTGAAAGGCTATAAGATGCGTAGCTGGAAATAGCCGAGAGAGTTTATCGAATTAAAAGGAGCCTAGTGCTCCTTTTTTGTTGCCTAGTATCAAAAGGGGCAACTCGTTAATGACGGCTTTATTAGGAGAGGGGATGTTTGTATCAGGAGTGACATGAATCCCATCAAGAGGCGGTAAATTTCAGATATAAAAAAGCCCCGACATTGTCGAGGCTGTTTTATATGGTGCCGGCACCAAGAGTCGAACTCGGGACCTACTGATTACAAGTCAGTTGCTCTACCAACTGAGCTATGCCGGCTAAATTGTGGTGCCCGAACCCGGAATCGAACCAGGGACACGAGGATTTTCAATCCTCTGCTCTACCGACTGAGCTATTCGGGCAACTAAACTAAGTGTCTAGTTAACTACTTCAAACCAGGTCTCTGTGACCCTTGCCGTTTGGAGTGCGCGTATAATATAGCGCTGATATTTATCCTGCAAGCGCTTTTTTGGAGAAATTTAACTGCATGGCTAGTTAATGTGCAAAGTGCTGGCTTTTTGGCATTTGTGCCGTTTTTTAGCACAGTGGCTGTGGTTAAAATCCAGGTTTTAGCCACTATTTGTTTTTAAAGGCGCGTTTTTAGGCCTCTTATTTCCCAACTCCCCACTTGTAACGTTTGTCTTAGCACTACCTTTCTAAAAATTAGAAGTTTATTGGCGAAATTACGCGATATTCGTCGATATAAATCGAAGTTAATATGGTGTTAAGTGATAAATGAGGATGAATCGTGTTTAAAAATACCCAGAGCCGCTACGGCTTGGTGAGCATAGGCCTGCATTGGCTGACGGCGATTGCCGTATTAACGCTGTTCGCCCTGGGCGTGTGGATGGTCGAGCTGACCTATTACAGCGCCTGGTATAAGCGAGCCCCGGATCTGCATAAGAGCATAGGCGTGCTGCTGATGGTGTTAACCCTGTGCCGTCTGCTGTGGCGTTGGTTAAACCCGGCGCCTAAGGCGCTCCCCGGGCATCAAAGGTGGGAGAAGCTGGCCGCGGGCCTGGTGCATCGCCTGCTGTATCTGATGCTGCTTGGCATCTTGCTATCTGGGTATCTTATCTCTACCGCCGACGGCAGGGCCATTGGCGTTTTCTCACTCATCGAGCTGCCAAGCCTGGGGCTATTGTTTGAGGGGCAAGCGGATATAGCCGGCAAAGTACACCAATATCTGGCCTATGGCTTTATCGCACTGGTAACTCTGCATGGCCTTGGGGCACTTAAACACCACTTCATCGACAAAGACGCAAGCTTGAAACGCATGTTAAACATTAAGGAGACACAATGAAGAAGGCTATATTGAGCGCCGCACTTATTAGCACATTAGGCGCGGGTGCATTCATGTTACCGGCTACCGCTAACGCCGCCGATTATGTGATAGATACCCAAGGTGCCCACGCCTCGGTGCAGTTTAAGGTGAGCCACTTAGGTTATAGCTTCGTGGTGGGACGCTTTAACGAGTTTGCTGGCGACTTTAGTTTCGATAGCAAGCATATGGCTGATGCCAAGGTACATGTAACGATCAACACGGCGAGCCTCGACTCTAACCACGCCGAGCGTGACAAGCACCTGAGAAGCGAAGACTTCCTTAATGTGGCTAAGCATCCCGAGGCTAGCTTTAAGTCGACCTCGGTCAAAGAGCTGGGTGACGGCAAGTTTGTGCTCAATGGCATGCTGACCCTTAACGGGGTGACTAAGCCTGTGGCAATCGATGCCAAATTTATTGGTGAAGGGCAAGACCCTTGGGGTGGCTACCGCGCCGGTTTCGTCGGCCAGACTGAATTTGCTCTGAAGGACTATGATATCAAGATGGATCTGGGCCCAGCGTCCAGCCATGTGACCTTAGATCTCGTGGTCGAAGGCATTCGTCAGTAGTGACTACTTAAACAAACCCCCATTATAGAAAAAGCGCCTATTGGCGCTTTTTATTTTTATAGAGCGAGTAATTTATTACTCGTCATCTTTTTGCGGCACATAGCCTTCAATCTCGACCTCTTTGCCCTCAAACAGGAAGTTAACCATCTGCTCTTCGAGGAACTTGCGATCGTCAACATTCATCATGTTGAGTTTCTTCTCATTGATCAGCATGGTCTGCTTGGCCTGCCAGAGCGACCAGGCTTCCTGGCTGATGTTGTCAAAAATTCGCTTACCGAGTTCACCCGGGTAGAGCTGAAAGGCTAGGCCGTCTGCCTCTTTCTTAAGATACTGGCAGTTCACTGTACGCGCCATGATTACTCCTTATTTGATACTGAACCTAAGCTGGCGAGGATCCGCTCTGTGGCGGCGGCCAGACCAACCTTGGGTGGCTTGGCTATGTTATACCAGAGAGAGGCGCTCTCTTCCATGATCTCATGTGCGCTTGTGGCCTGGTGTGCCACAAAGGCGCTGATATCCAGATGGAAATGGCTGAAGGTGTGACGAAAACTGTCTATCGGCTCCTGACTTTCGAGTGTCAGCCCTTTTGTTTCGGCAAACTCCTCGAGCGCTTCCAGGCTGTCAAACTGCGGAAAGCACCAGAGGCCGCCCCAGATCCCCGCAGGTGGGCGTTTGCTCATCAGCACTCTATCATCATCTTTAATCACTAACATATAGCCGAGCTTTTCCGGAATAGTCTTCTTCGGCTTCTTGCCGGGAAACTCAGTCTGGCGGCCCATCAGCTGCGCCTTACAGTCGATGGCGACGGGGCACTGCTCGCACTTGGGCTTAGAACGGGTGCAGATGCTGGCGCCAATATCCATCATCGCCTGATTGTATTTGGTCACACCTGCTTTTGGAGTCAGGCTGTTGGTGAGCTGCCATAGCTGCTGCTCCACCTCGCGCTTACCGGGCCAGCCTGCTATGGCGCCGTGTCTGGCAAGCACTCGCTTGACGTTGCCATCTAATATGGGGTGATGTTGTCCAAGGGAGAGTGAGAGTACCGCCCCTGCGGTCGAGCGGCCAATGCCCGGCAGGGCGAGTACTTGCTCGAATTGGGTGGGGAACATACCATCATAGTCGCTGGCGATCAGCTGGGCGCTCTTATGTAGGTTACGCGCCCTAGCGTAATAGCCAAGGCCGGTCCAGTGGTGCAGTACCTCATCCTGATCGGCATTTGCCAAGTCCAAGATAGTGGGGAAACGCGCCATAAAGGCTTCAAAGTAGGGGATAACGGTGGCAACCTGAGTCTGCTGCAACATGATCTCGGACACCCATACCTTATAAGGGGTCTTATCTTGTTGCCAGGGAAGATGCTTGCGTCCGTGTTTGTCGTACCAGGTGACGATGCGCTGGTGAAATTGCTCTGTTTTCATGGCGCTCAGTCTATAGAGGGGTAAGGTTTTTCTCAACCAAAATGGCATCTCAAGGACGCCATGGCTCGCACGCCGTGGGATAATTGGTATACTTTGGCAACATAGGGCTTGCCTTAGCGCAGTAACTTTGGATAATGCCCTTCTTTTTATAATTTTCCAATCATATAAGTGTCAGGATCCCGTGGGATCATATGAGTTTGTGAGTCGAGCCTAGAGTCGCTTGACGCTGACTTTTTCTCGGCGCTATATGGCCAACCAATGGCAGATCTGAGGCTGAAAAATAATGAGCGAAGTGACCACCGCAGAGTTTAACGAAGAGGGTAAATACCTTCGCAAAGTGAGAAGCTTTGTTTTACGTGAAGGACGTTTGACCAAGGGCCAGGCGCAGGCGATGGAGCAGCAATGGCCTGTGATGGGATTGGACTACTCGCCCGAGCCACTGGATCTGGTCAAGGTGTTTGGCCGCGAGGCCGATACAGTGCTGGAAATTGGGTTCGGCATGGGTGCCTCGCTGGTTGAGATGGCTAAGGCGGCTCCCGAGCTTAACTTTATCGGTATCGAAGTTCACAAGCCTGGCGTGGGTGCCTGTCTTGCTGATGCGGCTGAGGCCGGCGTCACCAACCTGCGCGTGTTCCACCACGACGCCATCGAGGTGTTGGAAAACAGCATCCAAAACGGAAGCCTAGCTAGAGTACAGCTATTCTTCCCAGATCCTTGGCACAAGAAGCGTCATCATAAGCGCCGTATCGTTCAGCCGGAATTTGCCGAGCTTATCCGCCGCAGCCTTAAGATAGGTGGTGTGTTCCACCTGGCGACCGATTGGGAAAACTACAGCGAGCACATGTTAGAGGTGATGAGCGCGGCGCCTGGCTATAAGAACCAGGCGCAGGATGGCGACTTCGTGCCCCGTCCAGATCATCGACCGCTGACCAAGTTTGAGGCCAGGGGCCATCGTCTGGGACATGGCGTCTGGGATCTGATGTTCGAGCGTACCGAGTAAGCTTAATTTCTATAAAAAGAGGGAATACACATGGCAACACGTAGTCGTCGTTTACGTAAAAAATTACGCATTGATGAGTTTCAAGAGTTCGGCTTCGATGTGAATTGGACCTTCGATGATTCGGTAAGCGAAGAGCAGATCGATGCTATCGTCGATCAGTTTATCGACCAGGTGATCGAGGTGAGAAAGCTGGGTTTCCACGGTGGCGGCCATAAAGAGTGGGAAGGCATCATCGCCACTCAAACTATCGGCAAGTGCACCGAAGAAGACAGGCAGGCCGTGAGTGACTTCTGGAAGAGTCAGCCGGTAAAAGACGTCGTGGTCAGCGAGCTGTACGACATCTGGTGGAACTAATGCCACAGAAGGACCTGCTCGAGACTATTATCGAGCAGGTGCGTCCTCTGCTGGGAAAGGGCAAGGTCGCCGACTATATTCCTGCCCTGGCCGAGGTGGATCCTACCAAGCTTGGGATCGCCGTGACCACAATCGATGGTCAAACCATAGGGGCTGGAGACTATCTCGAGCCCTTTTCGATCCAGAGTATCTCTAAGGTCTTTAGCCTCACGGTCGCCCTGACCCTGTACGAGGAGGCCGAGATCTGGTCTCGCGTCGGTAAGGAGCCCTCGGGGCAGTCCTTTAACTCCCTGGTGCAGATAGAGCTCGAGCGCGGAGTACCGAGAAACCCCTTCATTAACGCCGGCGCTCTGATCATAGCCGATCTATTGCAGAGCCGCCTCGGCGCGCCTAAGCATCGTATGCTCGAGGTGGTCAGAAAGCTCAGCGCCAACCCCCATGTGATTTATGATAAGCGTGTCGCGGCCTCTGAATATGAGCATAGCGCCCGCAACGCGGCCATCGCTTACCTGATGAAGTCCTTCGGCAACTTTAATAACGACGTCGATAGGGTGCTGAGAAACTACTTTCACTACTGCGCGCTGAAGATGAGCTGCGCCGATCTATCCAAAGCCATGCTCTATCTGGCCAATCGAGGCCAGAGCCTCTCGGCAGAGCAGGTGGTTTCGCCCATACAGACACGTAAGCTTAACGCCCTGTTGGCGACTTCTGGTCTGTACGACGGTGCGGGTGAGTTTGCCTATCGCGTCGGCATGCCGGGTAAGAGCGGCGTGGGCGGCGGCATCATAGCCGTGATCCCGGGCGATATGAGCATCTGTGTCTGGTCGCCCGAGCTGGATAAGAACGGTAACTCTCTAGCGGGCACAGCCGCACTCGAGAAGCTCTCCCAAGCCCTGGGCCGTTCTATCTTCTAACAGAGCGCCAGATTAGGCGCGCTCTTCCATTTTATTCTTTGCTCTGTCTTTATCTTTCTCTGCATTTTACTTTTCATCTCTTAGCTGTATTCGCGTCGATGGTGAAATTTACTAAAAACTGGTTGAAGGCTTTACTTTTGTTAGCCCATCGCCGACTTACAGCCTTGGTCTACATCGTAATTTCTAGCTAATCCATTGATTATATTTAATTAGTCAAAATTGGCACGATACCTGTATTGTTAGTCATCAACGACACATGGTGCACCTTAAGCTTCTCATCATGTGATTTTCGATGACTTAAGGAATAAGAATATGAAGAAATTGACCGCATCTCTTGGACTGACAGCTTTCGTACTTGCCACCACCAGCGCCGCCTGGGCCGGTGAAGATAAGGACAACCATATCTCGTTCGGACGGGATGACAAACAGTGCGAGGTGAGCCTCAACTATGATGTTTCCGTCGAGCCGAGCAAGTTGGTGGTCAGTGAGGCAAAGAAAGAGGTGTATCGCATCGAACTTGGACGTCTCTATGTTAATGGTAACAAGGTTGAGCTAAACGACAAGCAGCAGGCACTGGTTAATCAATATGCCGGCGAGGTATCTAAGCAGCTTCCCGAGGTGATCGACGTGGTGCATGACGCCGTCGATATCGCGTCTACCGCAGTGAGCATGGCGCTCACGCCGCTGCTGGGCGATGCCGCCGGTGCCAAGATTGATGAGATGATGGACGGCCTGTCGAAGCGCATCGACACGGTTGCCTATCAAAATGGCGACAAGTTCTACCTGGGGGCCACCGAATCTTCTATCGAAGACACCTTCGGTAAAGAGTTCGAGCAAGAGATGGAGCAGCTGGTGCAGAGCTCTATCGGTAGCATGATGATGACCCTGGGCAGCGAGATGATGAAGGGCGACGGTGAGAGCTTCGAGGAGAAGATGAACGCCTTCTCAGCCAAGATGGACAAGGTGGGCGACGATATCGAAGCCCAGATTGAACAGCAGGCCACAGATCTCGAGGCGCGCGCCGACAAGCTGTGTGACAACTTCCAGCAGCTGGTGGCCCTAGAGTCTCAGATGCGTAGCGAAGTACCGGCCCTACGTGACTACCCACTGGTGAGCGCTAAGCAACAAACCCTGCGGGAATAGCCCGCAAACGATTTCCTCTGGCATAGCAAGATCCACATTTCCCTGCACTAACCTTGGGTGCAGGGCTTTTTTTATTCTGGGCCTGCCTTTGTTATGACTTTTCCTACACTCCTAACTGGGTGTATAGTGGCTAGAAAATAGGTATTAGAATCAAAGAGCAAATCTTTGGTATACTTGTAAAAAATAATAACAATGCTGGCGAAATTTCGATAACGAAATGGCTAACAGTCTGACTCTACTCTTAAAATAATCTGCATAGTCAAAGGGATAACTTCGCGCTTAGGAGGTATCTCTATGATTTATAATTGGTATTTATAGGGTCGCAAACACCTTAAGGCTATTTAAATGTTAGAACTTTTAGAACCTATTGCAATTTTTACTCATGTTGCTCGCGCCGGGAGCTTTAGCTCTGCCGCGCGAAAATTGGGGATTTCTAAATCAAAGGTCAGTACTCAGGTTGCCGACCTTGAGCATAAATTAGGTGTTCAGCTGATACAGCGTACCACTCGTAGCTTGAGTCTAACCGAGGCGGGACAGCTGCTTTATGCCCAGGGTGAAGAGTTGCTTCGCGATGCCGATCAGGCGGTTGCCAGCGTACACAATCTCAACGATGCCACGCGCGGCGTACTCAAGGTGGGGATCTCCCAATCCTTCGGTACCATGCACATCATTCCAGCCTTACCAGATTTTATGGCCAGACACCCTGAGTTGGAGCTACAGGTTAGCCTGTTGGACCATAAGGTTGACGTGGTCAGTGAGGGCTTAGATCTCCTGTTGACCATGTCTGAGCAGCTGCCGCTTGGCATGGTGGCCAGACCGCTGATGAAGTGTCAGTTTCTACTGGCGGCATCTCCCGAGTATGTGGCCAAGCACGGTTATCCTGAGCGTCCAGAGCAGCTGGTGGACCATAACTGTCTCGTGTATCACGGTGAGTGGCATGAGCACAGCGTGTGGCAGTTTAAGAAGGGTGATGACTATTGTGAGATTGGCGTATCGGGTAACTTCAGGGTCGACAACGCGCCGGCGCTTAAGTCTGCAGCCGTGAGTGGTCTGGGTGTGGTGTATCTCGCCAGTTACCTGCTTGAGAATGAGATAGAGAAGGGCACCTTGGTTCCCTTATTGCCAGAATGGCAGTTGACTCACCATCTGCCATTGCAGGCCGTTTACCCAAGACGTAAGCACCTGGCACCTAAGGTGAGCGCCTTTATCGACTTCATTAAGGATCATATCGGTTCACCACCATATTGGGATGAGCCATACGCCGCCCTGTATGCTCAGCGTAAATAGCAGGATGTGGCTGAAAAAACAGCATTTTATCCATGTTGCTGTTAAGGTCTTTACGATTTTCAGTTATCAATAACTTAAAAACATTGTTCTGGTAACAAGACGATAACCCCCGGTATTTTTGATGTCGGGGGTTATCTTTTTATAATCATATAGTTGCACTGGTATTACCTCTCTATTTTGCGATGGCTTATTTAGCTCAAGCTAAAGCTTGAGAGGAATTCACGTTGCAGTCTGTTCTTAATTTAATACAATGGTGGCAGTTGATATCGGGATGACCTGAATCAGTTAGCCGAGCCAGAGAATGACCCCTCTCTCGTTTGGTTACACAGGTCGGCGTTACTGCAATCTTGAATCAATGCTGGCAGCGGTTTAAGAACTAAAACAATGCTAGCCTTAAAACCATCATCCTAGTTTTGGTTTACCCCAGCAAAGATTGCTGGGGTATTTTTCTTTTAGGGCCTTGGATTATTAAGCGTCCAGATCTCCGCCCAATCTTTTCCTGTAGCGTCCTCCTTCTGTCATTGCGCTCTGGCTTTGACCAAGCATCTTCATCTTTTAGTTTTTTATGACTGAAAAATAAAGATAGTTTAATGCGCCGTGCATGGAATCTGGGTGTTACTCAGGGTATCGTGCTGATATTGTTTAATTCGGCTCGTTTCGTGTATGAGGCATTGGTGTATGAGGCATTGCATAAAGGCCATTGCATAAAAGGCATGGCACGATGAGTGCGAAGCGAGATAAAGGGAAGTCTATGGCGCGTAAGATCTTATTGTTGATTGTGGGGTTGCTGGTTCTAGTGGTGCTGGCGGGTGTCTATCGTTTTAACTTTACTAATGACGATCTCTATGTGGTTAAGGAAGATGGCAGTGTCATCCCCTTAGATGAGGATGTCGATAAGGTGATGCTTACCCTCTTTAGCATCAAGACCCATAAGGCTTGGTCTATCAAGCTGCCCGAGTCTCAGGCTGAGGCGAGACTCACCAGTATCAGCCTGAGCGGCGACAGACGCTTTGCCAGCGGCGATTACCAGGATGGCCCAGAGCGGGGCAGTGTGCACCTGGACTATATGAAGATAGTGACGCTAAACCATGTCGCCGATGGAGAAGAAGAGCGCGTGTCGGATTCAAACAGCGACGAGATGCTGTTTGTGGCGCCTTTCTTCGTCTCCAATCAGGGCAGCGGCGTGTTCGCCTATCTGGGGCTGTTTAGCATCAATCATAAGCTTGGTGATATCGAGCAGTTAGACAGCTACTTCATCGGAGACAGGGTTGAGATAAGCGCCCTGCAGACCGAGGAGCCGTTTGATCTGACCTCGAGTGTGTCGCTGAGCTATATCACCCATGGCGATCAGCAGGCGATGGCCGAGGCGCCCACCAACAAGGTGACCAAGCTTATCAAGGTGACCCCTGAGGGCTTTAGCGAGTAAGCCTTAATCCTCAGTTAAGAGGCGTTAGCCTTGATTGAGAACAGCATTAGCCGAAAAAACTAAAAAGGCCGCCCTGGTTGAGAGCGGCCTTTCTTATGGCTAACTATGTCTTAAATACTGGCTCTAGTGATGGGTTAGGCCTTGTGAGCCCAGTTCATCACCTTAGCCTCCAGCACATCCAGCGGCAGCGGTCCGTTCTTCAGTACCAGGGTGTGGAACTCGCGAATATCGAACTTATCGCCCATGATCGCCTTGGCCTTCTCGCGAATATCGACAATCTTGAGCATGCCTATCTTGTAGGCGGTTGCTTGTGATGGCATCACGATATGACGCTCCACCATCTTGATGGCGTCTGACTCGGCATTAGGGGTGTTGTTGACATAGTATTGGATCCCTTGCTCGCGGGTCCAACGCTTGGCGTGGATGCCGGTATCCACCACCAGGCGGCATGAGCGCCATAGCTCCATGGCCAGGCGGCCAAAATCAGAGTAGGGGTCTTTATACAGGCCCATCTCCTTAGGGAAGAACTCGCTGTACAGGCCCCAGCCCTCTATGTAGGCGGTGTAGCCGCCAAACTTTCTGAATTTAGGGATCCCCTGTAGCTCCTGGGCGATGGCGATCTGCATATGATGGCCAGGAGTACCCTCGTGGTAGGCCAGCGCCTCCATCTGATACTTGGGCATGGCCTCCATGTCATAGAGGTTGGCGTAGTAGGTGCCTGGGCGGCTGCCATCCGGGGTCGGTTGATTATAGAAGGCCTTACCGGCAGATTTTTCTCTGAACGCCTCGACCCGTTTTACTATCATGGGCGCCTTAGGCTTAACAAAAAATACCTCATCCAAACGAGAGGAGATGTTATCTATCAATGCCTTGGCATCGTCTAGATAGGCGGTGCGGCCTTCTTCTGTGTCGGGATAGTAGAACTGCTTATCTTCACGCATAAACTTGAAGAAGGCCTTAAGATCGCCCTCGAAGCCGACCTTCTTCATGATGGCGCGCATCTCCTGATGGATACGATCCACCTCGGCGAGCCCCAGCTGGTGGATCTCATCGGCGGTCATATGGGTAGTCGTGGTGCGTGCCAGGGAGTTGTTGTAAAACGCCTCACCATCTCTAAACTTCCATACACCATCTTTGGTGTCGGCGCGCTTTTCCAGGGTTTCGACATAGGCGATAAGCTTGTCATAGGCGGGCTTGACCTGAGCTGTCAGCGCCTGTTTGGCCTCATCGAGCAGCTTATTGCGCTGCACATCGTCTATCGCAAGCTTAGCCACCTTGCGCTGAAAATCTGCCCAGATGGCGCTGTCATCATTTTGATCGAAGGGGGCGCCGCTGATGATGTTGCGGCTGTCTGACAGCACATAGGCAAACACAAACTTAGGCGCTATGATGCCCGCCTTGGCGCGCTCTTCTAGGGCCTCTTCCAACTGCTGCATGTAGTGGGGCACACCCTTGAGGCGGCTGATATAGGCCTCGGCGTCCGAGACGCTGTCTATCTGATGTTGGTTGATCAGGAATGATGCCACCATGGAGTGGCCGCCATACATCTGGTTAACCGGGTAGGTATACAGGCGCCATTTGTAGTCGCTGATGCTCTGCTCGAGTTTCTGAGTCAGCAGGTCGTAGCTAAGCAAGGTCTGGGCATCTAACTTGCTTTTATCTATCTGCTTAAGCTGGGCCAGATGCTGCTTATCTCTTGCAAGGCTCTTCTTGTCGGCAGCTTCCCCTCGCTCATCCCACTTGCCATAGTCTGTCTTGATCCCAAGATGGGTCTGGCTGATGGGGCTGGCCATCACATTTTCCATGAAGATGGTTTCGAACAGTTGGTTGGCCTTCTCCGATTCCTGGGCGCTGATCTTCTGTACCGGTTCGCTGGCGCTAAGTAGGGGGAGTGAAACTGGCGCGGCGTGCACTGCGCCAGAAAGGAGTGTCGCCAGTGAGATGGCGAGCATAGTTGTTTTTGTTTTTATTGGCATGACTTTATTGGCCAAACTTGGCGTTTGTTGATTAGTGCCTGTTATCCTAATAAAGCCCACGATTAAATATGCAAACTAAGTGTTAGAAAATGTTTCTGTTCCCCTCGAACGAGGGGAAAGATTATTCGCAAAATAGCCCAAGTAGTTCGTTGACAAACATCTGCCCCTTGGTCGTGAGCTGCCAATGTTCATCTTGTATGATGACCAGCCCCTTGGCCGCGCCCCGCGCCATGCCTTCATCCAGCACCTCTGCCGAGAGGCCGGTGCGGCTTTCAAACTCGTGCTTAGGGATGGGCGACATCAGTCTCAGGCGGTTCATTAGGTATTCCAGCGCCCTGTCTTCCGGCTGCACCTCGCTCTTATCGAATAGATAGTCACCGGCGCCCAGATAACCCTTGGGATGCTTTATCTTCACCGTGCGGTAGATGCGCTGCTCGTCTGCCATGGTGATCTTGCCGTGGGCACCACAGCCGATCCCCAGATAGTCACCAAACTGCCAGTAGTTGAGGTTGTGACGACACTGGTAGCCGGGCTTGGCGTAGGCGGAGATCTCATACTGCTTATAGCCGAGCGCCGCCAGGCGCTGCTGGCCCTGCTCATAGATCTGCCACAGTGCCTCATCATCCGGCAGCTGGGGCGGTTTTGAGTGAAACAGGGTATTAGGCTCTATGGTGAGCTGATACCAAGACAAGTGGGGCGGATTGAGGGCCGCCGCCTTATCGATATCCCGCATCGCCTCCTCGAAGCTCTGATTGGGCAGGCCGTGCATGAGATCCAGGTTAAAACTCTGATAACCGGCCTGGGCCGCCTTGGTGGCCGCAACCTCCGCCTCATGCTTGTCGTGAATTCGCCCTAGCAGATTCAGCTTATCGCTGGAAAAACTCTGCACGCCGATGGAGAGGCGAGTCACCCCGGCGGCGCAGTAGGCGCTAAAGTCATCGTGCTCTAGTGTGCCAGGGTTGGCCTCCATGGTGATCTCTATATCCGGCGCAAAAGGGAGCTGTGCCCTTACGCCATCGAGCAGTCGCTCTATCTGGCTTGCATCGAACAGGGACGGCGTGCCGCCCCCGATAAAGATGGAGTGCAGGCTGCGTCCCTGTACATAGGCCGCATCGTTTTTCAGGTCATTGAGCAGGTCGTCAACATATTCCTGCTGCGGCAGCTCACCATGTTGGCCATGGGAGTTGAAATCGCAGTAGGGACATTTCTGCACGCACCAGGGAATGTGAATATAGAGACTGAGCGGAGGAAGCGTAAGCATTAGCCGAGTACACCCTTGGCCTTGAGTTCGCTCAGCAGCAGTTGCATCGCCTTGCCCCTGTGGCTGAGGGCATTCTTCTCATCGCTGCTCAGCTCGGCGGCGCTGCATTCATGCTCGGCCGGAATAAAGACAGGATCGTAGCCATGGCCGTTATCGCCCTTAGGCTCGAAGCCTATGCTGCCCTCCCAAGAGGCCTGGCAGATGATGGGGGTCGGGTCTTTGGCGTGGCGCATATAGACCAGGATGCACTGAAAACGCGCGCTGCGCTTGTCGTTGTCAGTCAGGGCGCCGAGCAGCTTAGTGTAGTTGTCGCTATCGCTCGCGCCTTCGCCGCCGTAGCGGGCCGAGTAGATGCCGGGGGCACCCTCTAAGGCGTCTACTTCCAGGCCGGAATCGTCGGCGATGGCCGCAAGGCCGGTTACCTGTGCGGCGTGGCGAGCCTTGATGATGGCGTTCTCGACGAAGGTGGTGCCGGTTTCCGGGACTTCTTGAACATTAAATTGGCTCTGTGGCAGGACTTCGATGCCAAATTCTGCAAGGATCTCGGCAAACTCTTTCAGTTTTCCCTTGTTGCCGCTGGCTAATACGATTTGATTCATTTTCGCTGACTCATGGTGGCAGGTTTCAATGGCCGCAATCATACCCAAGCTGGCGGGGAAACGATAGGGCATCTGCTTAAATAACAACAAGCCGCGCTAGGCGCGGCTTCAACTGGGTTTGAAGTGGCTTAATGGTGCCGCTTAATCGACGTAAAACTTCTGCTTAAACTTCAGCTGGGTGTTGAGCTTGTTGCCATACTTGATGGCTATCTGAAAGTTGATCTCCTGATCGTCCCGGTAGGGCACTTCGGCGATGTAATAGATGGCTTCGCCTTCGCGGATCTCCTTGAAGGTCAGCTCAACCCTGGCATCGAGCAGGTTGTTGGCGATCCCCGAGATCTCTACCGGAATGGCCGGCGTGCCTTCGGCGCTGGTGTCGAGCACAGAAATATTGATAAGGCCGGTATAGCTGCTGCGCTTGATGCCGTAGGTCTTGGCGATAGAGGGGGTGATAAAGGTGCTGCCCAGGGCAACATAGTGGATATCGAAATTGCCGACGCTCTGCTTCTGCTCCGCCGCGGCATTGCCCATGCTAAGCAGGGTAAGCGCCAGGGCACAAAAAAGGGTACGTATCATGGTGAACTCCTGTCACGGGATAATTGATTCTAGTATAGCTATTAAAGTCTTAGGCTGCGGTGCCTTAGTTTATTTGCTTACACATTTCATGGGATTAAGACAGATATAGCCTCGGGGATCTCCTTTGGCATCACCACGCGGATCTGCTTGTGGCGCCCAAGTTCCCCCTTCTCGATAAGGATATTGCCCTTGGCCGTCTTAAACTGCTTCGCCAGAAACTTACACAGGTGGGCATTGGCCTTGCCGTCGATGGGCGGGGCGGTAATGGCCACCTTAAGCTCGTCGCCGTGGGGACCAATAATCTGGTCCCGGCTGGCTTTAGGCTGGATATAGAGCCTGATGACGAGGTCGTCCTCTTCTTTGGTGACAACCGCCATCTAGACGTTGGCCCAGAAGGGAATGTACTGAGATAAGAGCTTGTTGATGAAGATCAGACCGAACATGAAGATCATCACAGAGAAATCCAGGCCACCCATGGGAGGGATGATCCGGCGAATAGGGGCGACCAGCGGCTCGGTCAGCTGCGCCATCACCATCTCGATGGGGTTGTGGCCCTGGCTGACCCAGCTGAGGATGGCGCGCAGGATAAGCATCCAGAACAGCAACACGCCCGCCTGTTTCACCACAGAGACCAGCGCCACCAGGAGTATGATAGGCAGGTTAATGGCAGCGCCCGCCATCAGGCTGAGGATCACAAACTTGATCACCACCACCGCCAGGGCGAGTACCACTGAAGCGGTATCAAGCCCGCCCAGTGGCGGCAGGAAGCGGCGCATGGGGCCTACCACTGGATGGGTCGCCTTGACCACAAACTGGCTGAAGGGGTTGTAAAAATCGGCGCGGGCCAGCTGCAACCAGATACGAATGATGACCACCATGAGGTACAGGTCAAACAGGGTGTTCACTAAAAAACTTAATGCATCCATTGTGTTTCTCTACTGTGCTGTATCGAATAAAACTAGGGTTAAACCTATATAAGGCCAGCCCTAAAACTGCTTCGCCATCTCCTGAGCCCTGTCCATGCAGTCGTGCATGGCGGTGCGCACTATCTCCCTGAGGCCGGCGCGCTCGAACGCCGCTAGGGCCTGAGCCGTGGTGCCGCCCTTAGAGGTGACATTTTCCCTTAATTGCGCCGGTGAAAGTTGTGGGTTCTGCTTCACCATAGCGGCCGCACCTAATGCTGCCTGCTGCACCATCTCTCGGGCGGTCTGCTCGTCGACGCCATCTTGTTTGGCACTGTCAATCATAGCCTCCATCATGAGGAAAAAATAGGCCGGAGAGCTGCCCGCCAGGGCGATCACCTGGTTGAGATCCTCTTCCTTTTCGACCCAGACGGTTTCGCCGCCGGTTCGCATCAGCTGCTCACACAGCTCGCGGTCTTGCGCGCTCACGCCCTGCTCGGCGTAGAGCCCGGTCATGCCAAGGCCTATCTGTGTCGGGGTATTGGGCATGGTGCGGATAAGCTGAATCGGCTGTTTGAAGAAGGCGTGGTAGCGCTCGGCCGTGACCCCGGCGGCTATGGTAACGATAAGCTTGTCTTTCAGCTTGAGTCCGCTCATCGCCTCGCACACCTGCTGCATCAGCTGAGGTTTCACCGCCAGTACTATAACGTCGGCCTCATCGGCAGCCTGCAGGTTGTCGTGGGAGACTCGAATGCCTAAATCCTGCTTAAGGGCGATGAGTTTGCCTTCGCTGGGGTTAGTGGCGTGAATAAGCTCTGGCGCATAGCCGCCCTTGACTAGGCCGCTGGTGATACTGCGGGTCATGTTGCCCGCGCCGATAAAACAAATCTTCTTCTGTGTCATAAGGGTCTCTATTTATTCGTCTAACTATCTATATTTGGGCGCTTAGGCTAATTACAAGGGCTAAGCCTTAGGCGCGATATTCTAGGCTTTGGCATAGTCCCGGGCGCCGAAGATGGCGCTGCCGATCCGCACCATGGTCGAGCCTGCGGCGATCGCCTGCTCAAGATCTTGGCTCATCCCCATGGAGAGGGTATCCAGGCTCGGGTGTTGCTGTTTCAGCGCCTCGAACAGGGCCTGCATCTGGCTAAACTCGGCCTGCTGCAGCGCAACATCGTCTGTGGCGGTGGGAATGGCCATAAGCCCTCTCAGGGTCAGCCTGGGCAGGGAGGCGATGATTTCGGCCAGGTGAGCGACCTCATCTGGATTAACGCCCGACTTGCTCTGCTCCTGGCTGACATTCACCTGGATGCAGACCTGCAACGGCGCAAGATGGCTGGGGCGCTGCTCGCTCAGGCGTTTGGCGATCTTCTCTCGGCTCAGTGTGTGCATCCAGTCGAAGTGCTCGGCGATGCTCTTGGTCTTGTTCGACTGTAGCGGGCCGATGAAGTGCCATTCGATGTCGCCATGGCTTTCGCGCAGGGCATTTATCTTCTCTTCACCTTCCTGAACATAGTTTTCACCAAAAAGCCGCTGCCCGGCATCATATGCCGCTACTATCTGATCTATCGGCTTGGTTTTACTGACTGCCAGCAGCTGTATCTCCCTGCTATCACGTGATGAATTTTGCGCCGCTTGAGCGATTCTTTGGTGGGCGTCGGCCAGTCTGTCTGCTATTGTTGTCATGTTGTAAGTTTTTGGTTGAATGGATATCCCATACTATGGAAATCACAGAGTTACTTGCCTTTAGTGTAAAACACAACGCGTCGGATCTACACCTTTCTGCGGGAGTCTCTCCCATGATACGTGTTGATGGTGAGGTCAGAAAGATTAATCTGCCGGCCCTGGATCATCAAGGCGTACACAGCCTCGTTTATGACATCATGAACGACAAACAGCGTAAAGATTATGAAGAGCATTTAGAGATAGATTTCTCGTTCGAAGTGCCCAACTTAGCCCGTTTTCGTGTGAACGCCTTTAACCAGTCCCGCGGCGCCGCGGCGGTGTTCCGTACCATTCCCAGCGAGATCTTAAGCCTGGAGAAATTGGGCGCCCCTGAGATTTTCAAGAAGATTGCCAGCTTTCCCCGTGGTCTGGTGTTGGTAACCGGTCCGACAGGTTCGGGTAAGAGTACCACCCTGGCGGGCATGATAGATTATGTGAACGAGAACCGTCACGACCATATCCTGACCATCGAAGACCCTATCGAATTCGTGCACCAGAACAAGCAGTGTCTGATCAACCAACGTGAGGTGCACAGACACACCCACAGCTTCAACGCCGCGCTGCGTAGCGCACTGCGTGAAGACCCGGACGTGATCCTGGTGGGTGAGATGCGTGACCTCGAAACCATACGTCTGGCGATGACGGCGGCGGAAACCGGTCACTTGGTATTTGGTACTTTGCACACCACCTCGGCGGCGAAAACCATCGACCGTGTGGTCGACGTATTCCCAGAGGGCGAGAAGAGTATGGTGCGTACCATGTTGTCTGAGTCCCTGCAGGCGGTTATCTCCCAGACCCTGATCAAGAAGGTCGGCGGCGGCCGTGTGGCGGCCCACGAGATCATGATGGGCACCCCGGCGATTCGTAACCTTATTCGTGAAGATAAGGTGGCACAGATGTACTCGGCCATTCAAACGGGTATGGCCCACGGCATGCAGACCCTAGATCAGTGTCTGCAGAATCTGGTCAACCGTGGCCTGATCACCCGTGAAGATGCGATGGCCAAGAGTTCTAATAAAAACGCTAGTTTCTAGTAAGGTTTGAGTATGGAAGTTCGTCCATTTTTAAAGGTGATGGTAGAGCGCAAGGCGTCGGATCTCTTCATCACCGCCGGCTTTCCCCCCAGCGCTAAGGTTGATGGCGAGGTGCGCCCCTTAGCCGAGAACCCTTTTACTCCGGCTCAGTCGCTGGAGTTTGTTGAGGCCTTGATGACAGAGGCCCAGCGTAAAGAGTTTCACGAGACCCGCGAGTGTAACTTCGCCTATGGCGAGAAGGGCCTGGGACGTTTTCGTGTCAGCGCCTTCTGGCAGCGCGAGTCGCCGGGCTGCGTGATGCGTCGCATCGAGACCAAGATCCCGCTGGTGGAAGATCTTAAGCTGCCACCAATCCTGAAAGACCTGGTGATGAGTAAGCGTGGCCTTATCATCATGGTGGGTGGTACGGGTACAGGTAAGTCGACCTCGCTGGCGGCGCTGGTGGGTTACCGCAACTCCCACGCCCGCGGCCATATCCTCACCATCGAAGATCCGGTGGAATTTGTCCACGACCATCGTAAGAGCATCATCACCCAGCGTGAGGTGGGCATAGATACCGACTCTTTCGATGCCGCGCTCAAGAGTTCACTGCGTCAGGCGCCGGATGTGATCCTGATCGGTGAGATCCGTACCCAGGAGACCATGGAGTTTGCTCTGTCGTTCGCCGAGACGGGTCACCTCTGTATGGCTACATTGCACGCCAACAACGCTAACCAGGCGCTGGACCGCATCATGCACCTGGTGCCCGAGAGTAAGCACCAGCAGCTGCTGTTCGACTTGTCGCTGAACCTTCGCGGCATCGTGGCGCAGCAACTTGTGCCTAAGGCAGATGGCACGGGTCGCCGGGCGGCCATCGAGGTGTTGATCAACACCCCAAGGGTTGCCAGCATTATCCAGAAGAACGAGCTGCATCTGCTTAAGGAAACCATGGCCAAATCCAACGAGCAGGGGATGCAAACCTTCGACCAGGCGCTGCTTAAGCTCTATGTGGAAGGTGAGATCAGCTACTCGGATGCGCTGCACCACGCCGACTCGCCAAACGATCTGCGCTTGATGATCAAGCTGCAAAGCTCAGAATCGGCAAGCTCAGGTTTCATGGAAGGTGTGACGCTGGATCTCGACTAGCCTCTTATTGCACTTTGAAAAAACCGATAATCCCTTTATCGGTTTTTTTATGTGTGGCGATTGATCTCTAAGGGGCCGAACCGCGTACTGATGCCCATGCATCATTAGCCTCGGCCAGGTGCCCAGGTGCAAAGAAAAAGAAAGCGCGTTGGGCAACACAGACAAAAACAAGGAATCACTTTGGCAAAATACTTTGGATTGAATAAACAGCAGGGCCATGGCGGTCGTGGCAAGACGACGGTACTGTTGATGAACCTAGGCACACCGGATGCGCCAACCACCGGCGCCGTGCGTCGTTATCTGGCGGAGTTTCTCTCGGATCCCCGCGTGGTGGAGATCCCTAAGCTGGTATGGATGCTGATACTGCACGGCATCATTTTACGCGTCCGCCCGGCAAAGTCTGCCGCCCTGTATCAGTCTATCTGGACGGAGCAGGGCTCGCCCCTGATGGCGATCACTCAGGCGCAGCGGGACAAGCTCGCGCAAAGGCTGAGTGAAAACGGCAGTGACGTCAATGTGGACTTCTGCATGCGTTACGGCAAGCCGAGCGTCAAGGAGACGCTGAGAAGGCTTCATAGCGAGGGAACCGACAAACTTATCGTCTTGCCCCTCTATCCTCAGTACGCCGCGCCCACCACGGCCTCGGCCTTCGACGCCCTGACCAAGGAGCTGACTTCGTGGCGCTACCTGCCATCGCTGCACTTTATCAACAGCTATCATGATCACCCCGACTATATCGCGGCGCTCTCTGACTCTATCGCCAAGGACTTCGAGCAACATGGCAAGCCGAAGAAGTTAGTACTCTCTTACCATGGCATGCCCGAGCGCAACCTGCACCTTGGCGACCCCTACTACTGCCTGTGTCAGAAGACTACACGCCTGGTGGTGGAGCGTCTGGGACTTCATGAGAATGACTATATAACCACCTTCCAGTCGCGCTTTGGCAAGGCCAAGTGGCTCGGCCCCTACACGGATGCCAGCCTGGAGGCGCTAGCTAAAGAGGGCGTGGATGATGTGGCCATCGTCTGCCCGGCCTTCAGCGCCGACTGTCTGGAGACACTCGAGGAGATTGAACATGAGAACCGGGATGTGTTCACTCAGGCCGGTGGCAGCAAGTATCGTTATATTCCCTGTCTCAATGACCAGGATCTCCATATCCAGATGATGGTGAATCTGGTGAGGCCTTATCTTTAACTGGGTTAGGTTAAAGGGGGCGGGCTTGGTTGCCCCAAGGTGGCCATTGGTGAAAATGCCGAGTCTTTAGAAGGACTCGGCAATTTTGTTTTTGAAGATCGAATCTTCAAGGTTTCTTCTTGTTCTGGAGGAGGCTAGTTTTTGACTTTTCGATTTGGTGGACTCGGTATGAGTTGAGAAGCAATGGTTGGGATGTTTTGCCATAAAGTTTGCTTGAGTAGCGTTTGGCAGAATGTCATTGGTTGAGTGGATTTGAAGGTCGTACTTTCATGGCGACCTAACGCCTGCCCGGCGAGGGATGTGCAAGCACTCTTTTGGCACGCCGCAAGCACGTCCGTGTGGGCTTCACGGCGGCGTCCATGCCGCCGAGAGCCAAAAGCGTGCTTACACCCGTATCTAAACGTCTCTTCGATTTAACTTCATTTGTTGCTGATAGATGGAGACTTAGCGCATTTATACTCATTTGAAGCAACTCATAACGAGTAGTTGAAACTGGACAGGCATACAGTCGTATTTAAATTGTGTGACTTTTGGGTGATTTTAGGTCGAGATCTGTGCGCGTTTTTCCATTATTGTCGAAATTAACACTTTTAAAATTAATCACTTATGATTTTGATTAAGTAGATAATAGGTTTGGAAAACGCGCATGCGCACTAATAAGCTGTTAGAAAAACAAAAACTGACTACTGTAATCGAGGATGTTAATGTTAGATATAACTTATGTGGTTCAGGGGGAGATATAGAATGTCTATGAGCTTAAATCTTGTAATTTATAAAACAAAAGAAGACAAGTTAATTGAAGATGATGTTAGGACAGTACAGTTTGAAGAGTTGTCTCCCGTCCTACTAAAACGTTTGACAGATTCCTTTCCACTTGAAGAGTTGCCTGTCTACTTTGATGAAAACCTAGAGGAACATTTTGAAATAGAGTGCTTTAACAACTCTCAAATTCAAGAAATTTTAGACATGCTTAAAAAGGATTTTTTGGAACTAATTAAGCATGAACATGATGCTTTAGTTGCAGGGAAAACTAGCAAAAATGAAGTTCAGTTGGTTGAAAATGATACCATCAATACTTCAGATGACCCGCTAAACAAGGCAGTGGCACGCTTTCATATCCTAACTGGTGTAATCAAACTTTTTGAAAAAAAACACCTAAGGTTGTCTGATGATGTTGGTGCAGTCATTAAGTTAGGGTGATTAGCTATGTGTGATGATAAGAAAAAAAACGCGATGAAAGTCGCAGATGCAGCTAGAAAGGCTGAACATCGTTGTTTAGCTGCATTATCGACTCATGCTGGCAATACTACTAGCTTGGAAATCACAAGGGCAACACCAACTAATACTCCTGACGGTGGTCATGATCTTGGTGTTACCGGTACTACGGAAGAAATTAAAAGTTTAGTTAGTGATCTAACAGGGCATTCAGTCGATAGTTTGAACTTTCTAGATCAAAGCGCTAAAAAAGGTAAGTTAAAAGTGCGTATTGATGTCAAAAATGTAAAAACTGTGAGCGGAGACATCATCGACAAACATGCTTCTGATTCAAACCGTAGTCCAGATTGCCAAGTAAACTTAATTGTGATGACAAACCAGGAAGGAAAAGTGACTCCAGACGCCCAAAAAAAATTACAACGGCATAAAGAAAACTTCAAAGAGGTTAATACTCTTTGTGATATTGCTTTACCTAATGGTATTGCAAAGATCGAGGAACAGAACAAGGGTGCTGATGAAACCAATTAGTCATCCGTATCAGTTTTTCTAACAAACATTCAAGAGTGATTCAGCACGCTTGGCATTTTGGTTTCGGGTTTAGTCCAGCGTTTACGGTGGTCAAATGAAGTGCCGTGGTCGCGTGCTTCACACCTTAATTGGGCGTTAGTTTTCAAAGGGAATACTGTGAAACATAAACCCGTATATTTAATGTTAGCCATCTTGATTTCAACTATGGGATCCTTTATCGCTATAAATGTATTATCAAACTTTTCAGGTTTTATTACTTACTTGGGATTCACTAGCGAAGGACATGGTACTCCTTTAAGCTGGTGTTTAGCTTTAATAGTAACTGTTCTTTATTGTTATAGCGCCTCTTCAATCTCTGACGTAAAGAAATACATGTTTAAAGTCGACTTTTTAAAGTTTGTTGCTGTTGTCGGGGCTATATGTGCAGGGGTTGTAGAAGAAATCCTGTTTAGAAAGTGGGTGATGGATTACCTTGCCTCTGAAGGTTTTTCTATCATTTTTCAAATTTTTGCATCTGGTTTAACCTTTGGGTTAGCTCACCTAATTTGGGGGTTAAAGAATATTAAAGCAGGTATTAATGCTGCATTATCAACATTCTTGTTGGGTATTGCATTGGGTGTTGTTTATTTGGCGAGTGACCGAAGTTTAGCGCCCTGTATTGTTGCTCATTTTTTGATAACAGCGCTAATTGAACCGGGGTTGCTGATTGCTGCGCAAAAAGACAAGCTAGGGTATTGGAAAGAGAAAACTAATAAATCAACACAACCGAGCACTAACGTGTCGGCTGATTGAGGCGTTAGTTTTCCCATGGAGGAAATCATCGAATATATTGAATTGGGTGGAGCACATTTAATATTAGAACCTAATGGTAGTGAGCCTCGTTTCAAATATGAGGCTCTTCAATTTGAGAATAGTACTGACTCTGGTTGGTTCTATATACTTAATCTTGAAGAGCTTCAACGAACTGAAGCCGGGTTTACTTGGGGGACAGGCATTTTTTCTTTTGAGTTGAAGTTTATTAAAATCGTAAATAACTTGTACAAATTTAGAATCACCAAATATATTTTTGGCTTTATTCCTTACAACGCTTATCGTGGCCAAATTGGAATTACAGATAAAAACAAGCTAATAAACTTTATTGAAAATGGAAACTAACAAGTGACTGAGACGTTATCCATACAGTGATTAGTCTCAATTTGATGATGGGACAGAGCCAAAAATCTAACTCAAACTTGTTCTGCTTGAACCTTCCCGTACCTTAAAATCAAAGAGATGGAAAACGGGGTGTAGGTACGGCTGAGGCCTTTGATTTTAGGGCCAAAAATGTTCCCTACATTTTTTGGCACTCCCTCCATCCATGTAGGTCAGATGAAATTGTAGGGCGCCCAGGGAGGATTCTTGTAAACAGAGAGCCAGCGTGCCGCAGCTGTACCTGCACGAAAAAGTCGCTATTACACACCCCTGTGTTCGCAACATTAGTGCATCCTTGCACTGCACCTGCTGCCAAGCAATTCAAAATAGTTACGGTTAACGCTGCAATTAGCCTTGCTTAGGAACAAACTAAGGTTTGGTTGTGTATTCTCAGATACACAAAGAGGTCGCTCTTACACATCCCTGTGTTCGCGACATTGGTGCGTCCTTGCACTGCACCTGCTGCCAAGCAATTCAAAACAGTAACGGTTGGCCATCAAATGACATCGAAACTGTCAGGAAGGTACGGGCTACAATCAGAGAAAAACTCAGAGAGCGAGTTTCCGCGCAGCAAAAAGGCGGCCTTGTTTGGCGGCCATGTAACGATCTAATCTTAGTAGAGATTCTCGAAATAACTCTCGATGATGAGTACCGCCGACATGGAGTCGACCTGGCCCTTGGACAGGGCCTTGTAGCCCCCCATCTCGAACAGCCTGGCCTTGGCGTCGGCTGTGGTGAGGCGTTCATCCTGGGTGGCGGTCTTGACGCCGAAGCGGCCGCTGATGCGGTTGGCAAACTTGCGGGCTCTCTGGGTCATCTCCTGCTCTGTGCCATCCATGTTGAGGGGCAGGCCGACGACGATAAGGTCGGGTTTCCACTCCTTGATAAGCGCCTCTATCTCTTCCCACCTGGGGATGCCGTCGTTTGCCTTGAGGGAGGCGAGGGGAGTGGCGCTGCCGGTGATCTCTTGGCCGATGGCGACGCCTATGCTCTTGGTGCCGAAGTCGAAGCCCAAGACGCTTGCTGAACTCATAGTGAATTTTATCCTTTACTGTTAGGCGTGACCGGCCTGGGAGGAGAGTTGCCAGATGTCGAAGCCCAATGATTCTGTGGCCTTCTGCCAGCGGCTCTCATGATCTGTGTTGAACATGAGGTCGGTATTAGCGGGGATGGAGAGCCAGGTGTTGTCGGCCAGCTCCTGTTCCAGCTGATGACGGCCCCAGCCAGCGTAGCCGAGGGCGACGATAAACTGCTCGGGCGCCTCTTTGCTACCCAGGGAGGTGAGCACGTCTCTTGAGGTGGTGAGCATGAGATCGTCGCTGATCTGCTGGCTGTTGCTCCATTGTGGCTGCGGCGTATGCAGCACGAAGCCCTTCTCCTGCCCCACGGGGCCGCCCACCAAGACTTTGCTGTTGATGCTCTCTATAGTGTGAAAATCATCCAGCTCCATCTGCCTGAGCAGCTCATTGACATCGACCCCTATGGGGCGATTGATCATCAGCCCCATGGCGCCTTGTTCGTTATGCTCACACAGGTAGATCACGCTGCGCTCGAAGAAGGTGTCCTTAAGCGAGGGCATGGCAATGAGTAAATGATTTTGCAAACTATCCATCTAGCGCTCCAATGGGTTAACCACCCGCCAGTTTCACCTGATAATTCAGTTTTTCCAGCAGTGTCTTCAGCTGCTCTCTGTTGTCTGTTTGGATCTCTATGTTGAACTCTTTTACCGTGCCGCCGCAGCCGCACTGTTTTTTCAGCTTCTGCGCCAGTGCCTTGAGTTCTTTCTCGTCCAGGCCAAGACCCTTGATCACTGAGACGCCTTTGCCTTTGCGGCCCTTGCTGTCTTTATGAATGCGCACTATGCCGTCACCTTCTGGGATGGTCTTGGTTTCCTTGGGCTGGTCGATTTTGCCGCCGTCTGTGCTGTACACCAGGGCAATATTGGGATCGATTCTCATCATCTGTCACATGCTTAACTAAGATACCCTGAGTCTATCAAATTGAAACTCCCTTGTGGGAGGAGTAATTCTTAGATACGAAAAAAAGACCACCCTAGGGTGGTCATGGATAAGCATAGATACCAAATGCAGGGAGGTATCGGTACTAGGGTCTGTTTATCTTTCAGGTTTAATTTTTGTTCAATCTAAACGCGTTTTGCTCAAGGCGCGTGCTGTGCCGCATAGTATTCTATGCAAGTAGCACGCAACACAGGGCAAGGCGCGTTTAGATGAACCCTTCGGGCAGCTTTTGTAGGCCATTTCAACGGCGTTATCGTCCGTTTATGTAACTTTGGTATATAAGAACCACTACACCACACAGGCCTCTGCCTGGTATAAATGCCCTACAAAATGCTGCAAAAACAAACAGGAAAGGTCAACAGACCCTAACATCCCAAGGCGCCGGGCGAGCTGGCGCAATCAGTGAGCAAAACTCTTTAAGCAAAAGCCCTTTGAGCGAAACCTTGAGGCTAGAGGTACTGCAGCGCCAACATCAGCAGCGACAGGCCTGTGTAGGCGGCGCAGGGGAGAATGAATCGGTGAAAACGGCTGATGGCCACGCTGCAGGCGGTGAGGGCGAAGCCGATGGCGATGCTGGCATGACTCGAGCAATAGCCCTTCGCCATGGCGATCATCATGATGACCAAGGCCAGCAGGGGCAGGGTAAAGAGTACCCACTGGGAGGTCTTTACCTTAGGGCTCTCCGCCATGGGCGTGGCCAAAGATTTAGGGGCAAACATGAAGATGGCGCTGGCGATAACAAATGCTGTGATAAACCAAGTCATGGGACAGAACTCATATGATGCTAATTGATAATCATTATCATTTAGGCTTTTGCTGAAGTCAAGCTGAACGAAACGCTATTTACAATAAAGAAGAGTTGTAGAACAGAGGTTTGCTATGTAAGCTTTAGGATAAATTCCTGTTTAAGTCATGCCTGAAACATGCTGGAGAGTCTATGAAAAAGGTGATTATCTTAGCCGCTGCACTTGCCCTGTCGGCCTGTAGCACACTGAAAACCAGCTCTGATTATGATCCCAAGGTCAACTTCGATGATGTGAAGAGCTATGCATGGGTGGTGAAGAAGACTGACGATACCACCTACAACTTAGATGGCTTGATGGATCAGCGCGTTCGCGAGGCGGTAGACCGTGAACTGCAGATGAAGGGGATCAGCAAGGTCGAGGCGGACAACGCCGACGTGCTGGTGAACTACTTCACTAAGGTCGACAAGAAGATCAATGTCGATACCTTTAATACCAACTTCGGTTACGACCCTTACTACTATGGCCCGGGTTGGGGCTGGGGCGGTAGCGTTCACACCCAGACCACGGTACGTGAGTATGAGGTGGGCACCCTGGTGCTGGACATGATCAACAAAGAGACGGGCAAGCTTATCTGGCGCGGCTCGGTAGCCGATACCATTCGTGACAAGAGCACTCCAGAGGAGCGCGTCGAGGTGGTCAACAAGGCGGTAGCGGCCATGATGCTCAACTACCCACCACAGAAAGAGGCGAAATAGCCTCTCTTTATGAGCTGAAAGTTAATATGAAAGCGGCCAAGAGGCCGCTTTTTTAATCTCCTGCTTTCTATCATTTCTCTCTCCAGTCAGTCTCTGTAGTTTCTTGCCGGCATTTCGAGGCTAATACTTCTAGCCTGGCATCTGTCCCATCGGTAAGAAGTGTGACCCGGGTGGCGCCGCCAGGGGCATATTTGCGCTTTCCTTCGACCAAAGTCCTAGTTATTCCACCGCTGGCCTGGTGTTATGCTGCCTCGACCAGGATTTTTTAAACTCATGATTTAATCGTATCTAGGGGGCAGCGTGGAACAGTTTTTACAGCAGTGGTTTCACCACTATGAGAAGGGCGAAGGCGTAGAGGCTAAGGAGCTTAGCCAGGAGACCCTGAGTCATTGGCAGCAGCTGCTGGGCGGCGCCAAGTCGGGTGACCTGGAGCATTGGCAGAAGAATCCGCCGGGGCGTCTGGCACTTATTCTACTCATGGGGCCGGTGGCACATCTGCTGGAAGACGAGGCGGCCCTGGCGCTGCAGCTTAAGGCGCGGGATCTCTGTGTCTCCGGTGTGGATCGCGGCTTCGATACTCAGCTTGAACCCCTGCAGCGTCGCTGCTTCTACGATCCTCTGTTCTATTCCAGCAAGAGTGAAGACAGGGCGCTGCTGGTTCGCTTGCTTGAAGGGATGCAATCCCACATGGCAACCACCGCTAGGCCAGCCTGGAGCCACTGGTATCAGCAGGCCTCGCTCGCTAATTAGATTGCGACTCAAGCGCAGCTGCAAATAACTAGTCCATCGCTGGCGAGTTATCCGGCTCGCTACGACTATCTCTTATCTCGGCTCTCCTACCTTAGCTGCACCGCTAATAGGTCGCCTTAGTCCGACTAGGCGATGGCCGCGCTTAAGATTTGGCGGAATACCTGACTCACTTCTTGGTTGACGCTGCTGTGCTGGATCAGATCCACGTTGGCAATCCAGCCCATCTGCTCCATATTCAGCGGAATAGGGCACAGCTGCCCCTGGGCCAAGGCGTCCTGTACCAGGTGCTCCGGCAGTAGTGTCCAGCCGAAGCCTGACTTAGCCAGATCCAACAGGGCGTAGTAGCTGTCGGCCAGCCAGAGCTGGGGCGAGTGCTCCGCCTGAAAGCTAGATTGCTGAGTCTGCTTGCTGCCTATGGTGAGCTGACGGTGAAGCTTCAATTGGTCGAGGTTGTTGGTCTCCGCCTTGGCCAGTGGGTGATTAGGGCTGACCACAGGCTCAAACTTCACCGACCCCAGAGATTCGAAGTCTATCTGCTGGGGATAGATCTCCTCGCTGAAGATCACCCCCATGTCGACGTTTTGCTGCCTCACCTGTTCGATGATCTCCTTGCTGGGCAGCATGCGCAGCTCGAGCTGCATCAGGGGGTATTTATCGGCAAACAGGCTCAGGTGCTGGCTGAGCTCGGAGAAGGGGACCCCTTCATCGATCGCCAGGCGAAACTGTTGCGGCAGGCCGGCGTCCAGCGAGCTTATGAGGGATTGCAGCCTTAGGTGCTGGGCGATCACCGCCTTGGCCTGGGGCAGCAGGGTCTGACCGGCCGGGGTGAGCACAGGATAGCGGCCGCTGCGGTCGAACAGCTGCTTGTCGCAATCTATCTCCATGTTGATGATCTGCTGGCTCACCGCAGATTGCACCTTGTTGAGGCGCCTAGCGGCGGCCGAGAAGGAACCGGTTTCCACCGTGGCCAGAAAGAGTTGTAGCTGCTCGAGTGTCGGCATATCGTAAAATGAGATGGTATCTAACTTTTATGTATCATAAATATGGATAAAAATGGTCGCAAGTTAATTTTGCGGAGCGACGACCATGTCTACTACAGAGAGAATCCTACATTCGGTGCTTTTTGAGATCTTTGCCCTGGCCTTAGTGGTGCCCATCGCCATCTGGTTCACCGGCCACGGTGTGGGTGAGATGGCCGCTGTCGGTATTGGTCTTAGCCTCTATACTGTCACCTGGAACTACTTCTACAACCTGGGGTTCGACAACTATTTCGGTGAAGATCGCACCAAGCGCTCGCTTAAACTGCGGGTGGTGCATGCCCTGGGCTTCGAAGGTGGATTAGTCTTAGTGACCGTGCCTGTGGTGGCCTGGTTTCTGGGGATCACCATATGGCAATCTTTGATGCTGGAGGCGGTTTTCTTAGTGGTGTTTTTCTTCTATGCCATTATCTTTAACTGGCTTTTTGACTGGGCAAGATCTAAGTTTTATGGGCAGCGTGCGAAGGCTTAACGAGGTGAGTGCACGCGGCGGCTAGGTGATGGCCAAAATGAGAATTAATTTCACTAGATAGATATTCTTATATTGGAGATGCAGGCAGAAGGATATAAAATGTATCCCTGTCTGCATCTTTATATTTGATTGTTTTTCATGCGTTTTGAGATAGCTCTGTTTGAGATAGCTGCATGAGTGCATTATATGACAGATATGAGTGGTCCAAGGGCCTATGCCCGCAAAATGCCGGTTAGAAGCAGTTCGTTTGCCGCTAAGCTGAGCCTAGGCTTAATCTGTGTTGTCTGCGGCTTATGCATCAGTGGCGCCGCGCTGGCTCTTGGCTGGATCGATAGCGATTTAGATGGCGTGCCAGACAGTAAAGATGCCTGCCCGCACTCTCGCCCCAATGCCGTAGTCGATGCCAAGGGCTGCGAGATTAGGCGAGATGAGATTGCTTGCTTAGCGCCCGAGGGGCAGCTGCTGGGCTTTTGTGAATCTGCCGCTCAGGCAGCCAAAAATGGGCAAGCCAGACAGAATAAGCAAGTCAAGCAAGGCGAGCAGGTTATGAGGTCGATAGGCGAGTCCAATATCGTGCGCGTCTACTTTGCCTTCGCCAGTGCCGAGGTGAGTATCGACCAGTGGCCGCAACTGGCCAAGGTGCGCGACTTTCTTAGCGCGAGTGATGCAAGGCTCACCTTGGTCGGGCACACGGATAATATAGGCAGCGAGGCGGTGAATCTGAGTTTGTCACGCCAGCGTGCCGAGCGGGTAAAACAGATTTTTGTTCAAGATTATGGTGTTAAGGCGGAGCGACTGTCTTTAGTCGCCAAAGGTGCCAGTCAGCCCGTGACCGATAACTTTGGTCCTGGCGAGCGGGCCTTGAACCGTAGAGTCGAGTTTATAGTTGAGGCCAGGTAATACTGGTCCATTTTATTAGGGAGCGTTACATGGAAAATTTGGATAAATATATCGAGCAAGCGCCTGAGCTGATCCTGACCTATGGTCTGCAGGTGGTCTTCGCTATTATCATCTTTATTATTGGTAAGTACCTGGCCAATGTGGCTAAGAAGCTTACCACTAAGTTGATGAATAAGCGTAAGATCGACAAGACTGTGGTTTCTTTCGTGGCTAACATGGCCTGGGCTTTGGTGTTTGTCTTCACAGTGATCGCCACGCTTGGGCAGATCGGTGTTCAGACCGCTTCTCTGGTTGCCGTTATCGGTGCCGCCGGTTTGGCCGTTGGTCTGGCGCTGCAAGGCTCGCTGTCTAACTTCGCCTCTGGCGTGCTTATGGTGCTCTTCCGTCCTTGTCGCGTAGGTGACTACATCGAGGCGGCGGGTATCGCGGGTACGGTCGATGAGATCACCATCTTCTCTACTAAGCTGCGCACCCCTGATAACAAGGTGATTGTGGCGCCTAACTCATCAATCATGAACGGCACCATCACTAACTACTCAGCCATGGAAACCCGTCGTATCGACTTGGTTATCGGCGTGTCTTATGATGCCGACCTTAAGCAGACCAAGGAAGTACTTAAGCAGGTATTGGACAACAACGCCTACATTCTGAAAGATCCTGCCTACACAGTGGCACTGACCGAACTGGCGGATTCTTCAGTTAACTTCGTGGTACGTCCTTGGGTTAAGGGTAGCGACTACTGGCCGGCTCGTTTCGAGATCCTAGAGCAGATCAAGCTGGCTCTGGACGAGAACAATATCGGTATTCCATATCCACAGATGGATATCTATGTCAAAGAAACGCCTGCGGCTTAAGCCTTGGCTCGATTGACAGTAAAAAGGTCGGCAATTGCCGACCTTTTTTTGTGCCTGAATTCAGGGCTGAAGGCCATCCTGCTTAGTGGGCCTGACTGTCCTGGTTGCCGTGATCGCCATGCTGATAGTCGAACTTGGGCATGCCCCAGTGGTAGCGAATGGCCAGCATGCGGAAGCTAAAGCCGACACTCAGGCTGATGGCCAGGTTGACCCACTCGGTCACCTCAAAGCTGCGCAGCAGCATGTAGAGGCTGGCGGTGGTCAGCGAGACCAGGGCGTAGAGTTCCTTCTTGAAGATCAACGGCACCTGATTACAGAGGATGTCGCGGATCACCCCGCCGAAGACGCCGGTGACCACCCCCATGACGATGGCAAGTGTCGGGCTGAAGCCCAGCAGCAGGGTCTTCTGGGCACCGACAATGGAAAATACCGCCAGGCCCAAAGCGTCTATGGCCAGAAATAGCTTGGAGAGATAGCGCATCACGGGTGAGATGATGACCGTCAGCAGCGAGGCGAAGGCGATGGCCAGCAGGTAGTGGATATTCTCTACCCAGATGAGGGGATAGTTGCCCAGGAGGATGTCGCGTAGGGTACCGCCGCCTATGGCGGTGGCACAGCCTATGATGACCACGCCAAACAGATCCATCTGTTTTCTGCCGGCGCACAGCGCACCTGTCATGGCCTCGGCCAGTATGCCGATGAGCCAGAGGAGGGTGATAAATTCAGCTTCTTGCATTGTTGATTCAGTCGGGAAAAAAGAGTGCGCATATTGCCAGTCTCTCACGGGAAATGACAGCGAGATTTTTTGAAAAATTCGGATTAGATTTTTTAATTATATTTATTGGTGGGTTCTGGCTTGTTAGTAGTTTGTTGCCTTAAATATGGCTCATTGTGGTTTTCATCCTATTAGTTTATTCAGGTTAAAGCTAAGGGTGAGTGACGCCTAATGATAATTTTCTCGGCTGGCGATAGGGCAGGCTCTAGCGAGGGCGGGCGACGAGGAGTACTATTTGCGCTCGGTGTATCATTTTAAGATGAGTAGGACGGGGAAGATGATTGATTTTCGCAGTGACACAGTAACTCAGCCCACGGCGGCGATGCGCCGCGCCATGGCAGATGCCCAGGTTGGCGACGATGTGTATGGAGACGATCCCAGTGTTAACCGACTGGAGGCGATGGCGGCCGAGCGTTTTGGATTCGACAGTGCCCTGTTTACCTCCTCGGGCACCCAGGCCAACCTGCTGGCGCTGATGTCCCATTGTGATCGTGGCGACGAGTATCTCTGTGGTCAACAGGCCCACAACTATAAGTTCGAAGGGGGCGGAGCGGCTGTGCTGGGCAGCATTCAACCTCAGCCGCTCACCAACCAGCCTGATGGCAGCATCTTGCTGTCTGATATCGAGGCGGCCATCAAGCCGGACGATTTCCATTTTGCCCGCACTCGTCTATTGAGTCTGGAAAACACCATTGGCGGCAAGGTGTTACCACAGTCCTATCTGGCCGAGGCTCAGGCGCTGGCCTTCAACAAGCGGCTCAAGATCCACTTAGATGGCGCCCGCATCGCCAATGCGGCGGTGGCTCAGAACCTGGATATCGCCGATATCACCCAGTATTTCGACTCTGTCTCTATCTGTCTCTCTAAGGGACTGTGCGCCCCCGTGGGCTCGCTGCTACTCGGTGATGAGCGGCTGATCAACAAGGCTCGCCGCTGGCGTAAGATGCTAGGTGGCGGTATGCGTCAGGCGGGGATTTTGGCGGTGGCCGGTGAAATCGCCCTGAACGAGCAGGTCTCTCGCCTGGCCGTGGATCATGAAAACGCCCGCTATCTGGCTGAGCAGTTAAGCAGCCTGGATGAGTTCGAGGTGGATCTCGCCGAGGTGCAGACTAACATGCTGTTTGCCCGTGTGGCAGAAGGTGTCGCCATCGACAAGCTGGCCGCGTCACTGAAGGCATCTGGTATCCTCATCAGCCCGGGCAAGACGCTGCGGCTGGTCACTCACGCCGATATCCTCCGCGAAGATATCGATCTCTTTATCGATAAGCTCAAGTCGCTGCTCTGAGCGATTAGCCTAGCGAGACAGCCATAGTGAAAGCAAAAAGCCATCCTCAGGATGGCTTTTTTGTTATCAGGTAAACGGCCTAGTGATGGTGGTCGTGGCCGCCTTCAAGCTGCTTGCCATCGGCCGAGTAGAAGCCTGAGCTGCCGTGCTGAATGAAGCCCTGGGTGATCATCTTGGCGATGAAAGGGTCAGACTCGCTGTCGCCCACATCGGCAAAGTCGAGGTCTTGGTAACCCGAGGTCAGCAGGTCGAAACCTTGCTGATTGATAGGGGTCAGCTTGGTGAGTTGATAGTGAAGCTGCTGCTCGCCCTGGGTAATGGTCAGGCTGGCGGGTAGCTGGAGTTCGTTTATCCAGTCAAGTTCCAGAGACTGCTGCTTGCCTTGGGCTTGTGCTTTGCCCTTATGGGAGCCGCTGTTGTGAGTGTAGCTTTGCTGGGTAAAACAGGCATCTTGATGCTGCTCGCCTTTATCGAATTGGTTCAAGGCGGCGGGGGCGATCAGATGAAACTGCTTGTCGATATCCGTATGAATATTAAGGGCCAGCAGATCGCTACGGCGATAGCTGATAGAGCGTTTCTGCTCGGGGAAGTAGCGTACATACTCGCCATTCTTCTGCCAGGCCTCATAGCTTACCGGGCCGCGCTGATAGATGATGGTGTCGTCGAAGCGGGTCAGGATCAGCTGGTGGGCTTGCGCCTTATCATCATTTCCTGCGGTTATTTGATAGCTGGCTTGAAAGCGCGTCGGCTGAGCGGCGCTGTCGCAGATCAGCGTACTGACGGCATGCTGATGTCCTTGGCTGTCTGACTGAGCGTGAGCCATGGCTAGTTTTCCAAGGAGCAGGTTGCCCATTAGCAGGCTGCCGGTGACGCCTAAGAAGAGTGAGACTGACTTGAATGTTGAGCGAGACATAATAGACCTACTGATGTTTCTCTTTAACCAAATAAGCAGCCTGGCACCCTGCCCGAAACTAAGGGGCTGCTAGGGGCGTCAGGCTGCGGGTCGCTGCGCCTTATTGCGCTGCGGCGGCTTCTGCCTTCTTGACCAGGTCACCGGCATAGTTCATCACATGGAAGATGTGATTCTGCTCTACGGTACCCTCAACCAGGCTTGCTCCTGGACCACGGGCGAAGATGGCCACATCTTCACCGGCATGGGTTTCGCTTTCCAGCGGTACCAAGGCTTCCTGGTGGAAACCGGCACTCTGGGTGTCGATGTAGTTCAGATCCACACGACCAGGCTCTGCGGCGTAGTTGTAACGCTCGTCGCCACCAGTTTCCAGTGAGCCAAAGCCCAGACCGTTGGCATAGCCAACAGTGGTGTATGGCATGCCGTTGGCATCGGTAGAGTTAGTCACAGACGGCTGACCGTTTGCGTCGTTGCTCTTAACCAGACCCAGGATAGGGTTACCACGGGTTGGATAACCTGCGATGGTGAACACATGGCTGTGGTCGGCGGTGACCATCAACAGGGTGTCATTAGCCGAGGTCTTTTCCATGGCCACACGTACTGCCTCAGACAAGGCGATGGTGTCGTGCAGGGCACGGGCCGCGTTACCGGCATGGTGAGCGTGGTCGATACGACCGGCTTCGACGATCAGCACGAAGCCTTTGTCGTTCTTGCTCAGAATGTCGATACTCTTAGCCGTCATCTCTGCCAGTGAAGGCTCGCCGTTTACGCCATCTTCGACTCTGTCATAGTCATATTCCATGTGAGACGAGTTGAACAGACCCAGGGCGTGCTCTGTGGTGCTTGTGTCCATGGCTAGGAAGCTGTCACGGTCGGTAACATAGGCGGCGTTAGGGTACTGCGCCATCCACTCGGCGGTCAGGTCGCGACCATCTTTACGCTTACCAGCCTTGCCTTCTGGATCGACAGTGGTGTTAGGGATGAAGGCGCGTCGACCACCACCCATGACCACGTTGATCCCCTTGCCGTCGTTGAAGTCCAGCATCTGGGCGGCAATGTCTTTACAGCCATTGGTAACGGCTTCGGCCGGCAGGTTGCTATCTGCTTCCCAATCACGCTCTGGCACATGGGCATAGGTCGCCGCAGGGGTAGCGTGAGTGATACGGGCGGTAGAGACCACTCCGGTAGACATGCCCGCCATGGCGGCCAGTTCCAGTGAGGTGACCAGGTCTTGGCCTGTAGTTGATGAACAGACACCGCGCTCGACGCCTTCACCCTGAGAGATCACGCCTACGTCTGTCTTCACACCTGTGACCATTGCGGTCATGGTGCCGGCAGAGTCTGGCGTTTGGCCATCGACGTTATAGGTCTTAGCCAGGCCGAGGTGAGGTAGGGTCTCGAAAGAGAGTGAGTTCTCTTCACCTGTCTGACCTTTTAGCTGACCGTCGAGGATGCGCGCCGCAGTCACGGTTGACACACCCATGCCGTCGCCCACAAACAGAATGATGTTCTTGGCGGCACCAGCTTCATTGTTGTTGGTCATACCCGACGCCTTAGTGACGCGGTTTTGGCCATCGATATACCATTGGTTAACGCCGGTCCAGTCTTTGCCGTTAGTGCCGTTGCTACCGTCGGTACCTGGCGTACCCGCGGTGCCATCTTTACCGTTATCACCGTCGCTACCACAAGCCGCTAGGCCGAGAATGGCTGCTAGAGACAGTACTAGTAGTTTCTTATTCATTTTGTTGCTCCCAATTAATACTTAGTACCGCCAAGCGCTTGGGCTTGGTTGATGATGTGGAAAATGACGTTCTGTTCCATCACGCCCTGTACCAGGTTTGAGCCTGGGCCTGTGGCGTGCAGACTGATATCTTCACCGGCGTGCGTCTCACTACCCATAGGGATGAGTGATTGCTGCATAAAGTCTTTGTCTTGCGTATCGACAGAAGATAGGTCGTCACGATTACCCACAACGGCGCCAGGACCATTGGTGTAACCTAGGGTGGTGTATGGCTTGCCATCTAGGGCGGTTGAAACAGTGCCGTCTACGCCATGTACCAGACCAAGGATAGGGTTACCACGCTTTGGATAACCTGCGATGGTGAACACGTGGCTGTGGTCGGCGGTAACCAGGATCAGTGTCTCATCTGGGTTGGTGTTTTCTACCGCGGCCTTAACGGCGTTAGAGAGTTCGACGGCGTCAGCCAGGGCGCGCTTGGCGTTGCCCGCGTGGTGACCGTGGTCGATACGACCCGACTCGACGATCAGCAGGTAGCCGTTGTCGTTCTTCTTCAGCATCTCGATAGACTTCTCAGTCATTTCGGTCAGTGAAGGCTCGCCACCTACATCGTCGGCGCGATCGGCTTCATATTCCATGTGAGATGAGTTGAACAGGCCCAGCAGGTGGTCTGTGGTGGCAACATCGATAGCGTCGAACTCTTCGCTGTTCCACACATAGGCGGCGTTATCGAAGTTTTCAACCCAAGCCTTGGTCAGATCCATGCCATCCTTACGCTGACCCTTCTTGTTTTCACCGTCGGTAACAGTGTTAGGGATGAAGGCGCGGCGACCGCCCCCCAGGGCGACTGTCAGGGCATTGTCTTTATCGCGCATGACCATCTGGTAGGCGATATCTTTACACTCGTTAGCCACAGCCTCGGCGGGCAGGTTGGCGTCAGATTCCCAGTCGCGCTCAGGGCTGTTGGCATAGGTAGCCGCTGGCGTGGCGTGGGTGATACGGGCGGTAGAAACTACGCCGGTAGACAGGCCCTTAGCGTTGGCCAGGTCAACCAGGGTGACCAGTTCGTTGCCTTTAGATGACAAACAGTTACCACGCAGTGACTGGTCAGAAACAGAGATAACACCCGCCTTAGACTTAACACCCGTGGCGATGGCTGTCATGGTGCCGGCGCTGTCAGGAGTCTGTTGGTTGGTGTTGTAGGTCTTGATCAGGGCGGTATGGTCGAACTTCTCGAAGCTTAGGAAGTTCTCTTCACCGCCTTGGTTACCGGCCATCTGTTGGCCTTGGTAGATACGCGCGGCGGTCAGGGTAGAGATCCCCATACCATCGCCCACAAATAGAATGACGTTTTTGGCCTTTGCTTTGGTTTCTAGTGTGGCCTTGTCTGACACCCGTTGGGCACTTTCCTTATACCAATGGCTGTCTGTCTGAACACTGGGTAACACGGCGCTGTTGGCGGCCATGGTTACTAGGCTGCAAGAGATCAACGCAGCTAATCTTTTTATCATCATCACTTTCATCATCCGTATTGGGTTGAAGTAAATTGTTCGCTATTTGAGATAAAGCGGCCTGATTGTCAGGTATCCAGATGACAGAATTGATGAATTAAGATTGCAGTTATGTGAAGCTAAGATGTCGAAACCCTTTTTATACCTGAGTTAACTTGGTGCAAAGGGCACTAAAACGGTGAGATAAGTGTCGAAGGTGTAACTTTAAGTTATTGTTTTTATGTGCATTTAATTCTTGGTCTGTTTCTTGTAACGCTTTCGTCTGAGTCTATCAGGGAGAGCCCAAATGAAATATTACAGTCGACGCTTTATTAAACCCGAACATTTAAATCCGGCTAATGCATTGTTCGGCGGACAGTTATTAAGCTGGATAGATGAGGAGGCGGCCATCTTCGCGGCCTGTCAGATGAATAGCCAGAGCATAGTCACCAAGATCATCTCAGAGATCAACTTCATGACCCCGGCGCGCCAGGGGGATGTGATCGAGTTCGGCTTAGCGCTCATCAGTGCCGGGGTGAGTTCCATCACCGTCTGCTGCGAGGTGCGTAACAAGGCGACCCGCCTGCCGGTGGTGACCATAGATAAGATGATCTTCGTAAACGTGGATGAGAACGGCCTGCCCAAGCCCCATGGTATGCGGGCTAATGCTGCCTAATAGCTGCTTAGTCGATGGCTAATAGCTGCTTAGCCGCTGCTTAAGAGCTGCTAAATAGAGTCTAAAGCTGCGCCAGGCGCCAGATTTAGCCAATAAAAAAGAGGGCGGATTTGCCCTCTTTATCTTTATCTTCAGAACAAGGCCACTAGGCCGGTCCGATTTAATTTTCTTTGCTCAGGTCTTCTTTGACCGATTTGACCGCATCGCGGGACGCATGACCAATCGCCTTGGTGGTGTCACGGGTGGCGTGGCCGATATCTGTGGTCACCTCTTTGGTGGTGTTACCTATTGAGCGACCTGCATGCTTAAGGTCGGCGCAGGCGCTAAGGGCGCCAAGGATCATAACCGCGCTAATAATTTTTTTCATAATGATCTCTTGTTGACAAAAGTTGTCACATTTTAACCCGTTAGCCCATCGAGCGAAAGCCTCCCCAAAAGGGAGGCTCATAATGGCTAGGGCTGGGCACTCGATTAGCGCCTCGACTGTTACTCGATTAGCGCCTCGACTGTTACTTGGTTAACGTCTTAGTGCAGCTTGAGGTGAGGGTGGATGATGCGGCTGATCCCTTTGGCAAACATCAGCAGGGTACCTTTAAAGATCCCATGTAGTTCAATTAGATGGCGCCGATAGAGCGAGGTATAAACGAACCTGGCTATCTTGCCCTCCACCAATACGCCACCGCCGATGAAGGACATCAGGTTGCCCACGGTATGGAACTTGGACAGGTTTACCAGGGAGCCGAGATCTTTATAGAGGTACTCCTTGCTGGGGGGCTGCCCGGCTAGCATCAGGCTGATGTTGTCGGCCGTCATCAGCGCCATCTGCCGTGCCGACTGGCCTCTCGGCGGCACCCAGGAGCCGTCTGGCTGTGGGCAGGCGGCGCAGTCGCCGATGGCGAAGATGTGGGGATCCCGGGTGGTCTGCATGTTGGGCTTAACCATCACCTGATTGATCTGATTGCTCTCCAGGCCACCTATTTCACGCATGAAGTCGGGCGCCTTGACCCCGGTGGACCAGATGGTCATGTCGCTGGCGATGGTCTGGCCGTCGCAGGTATGCAGCGCATTCTCATCCACCCGGTCGATACGAGTATTGGTCATGACTCGAACGCCAATCTGATTAAGCTGCTTTGTTACCGCCTGGGAGATCTCCTGCTTCTCCACCTTGGGCAGGATGCGTGAGTCGGCTTCGATCAGCGTAACCTCTAACAGGCTGGTGTCTATCTTATAGCCGAAGCCGCTGAGCTGCTCGACCGCATGATGCATCTCGGCGGACATCTCGACGCCAGTCGCCCCGGCGCCGACCACGGCGATTTTGATCTTGTCGTCCAGCTGGTGGTGGCTGGCATAACGCATAAATTTATTGAGCAGCATGGTGCGGATCTGCATCGCCTGTTGGGTGTTGTCGAGAAACACGCAGTGCTCCCTGACGCCGGGGATGTTGAAGTCGTTGGCGATACTGCCGATGGCCAGCACCAGATAGTCGTAATCTATGCGCCGGGCAGGCAGGAGTTCATTACCTTTATCATCTAAGATGGGGGCTAGGATCACTTGCTTATGTTCGCGGTCGATATCTGTCATCGCCCCCTGCTGAAAATGGTAGCCGTGAGCTGCGGCATGACCTCGGTAGCTGATGGCATCTATGCCGATATCCAGCGCCCCTGTGGCGACCTCGTGCAGCAGGGGTTTCCAGATATGGCTGTCGGCGCAGTCGATAAGGGTGATCTTGGCCTTGCCCTTACGTCCCAGTTTACGACCTAGCTTGGTCGCTATCTCCATTCCACCCGCACCACCGCCAACGATGACGATATTGGCCACTGCACCCATGAGGCTATTGCTCCTATATTCAGCTTAACTTGATGATTGGCCGGCATTGTTCTGCCAGCAAAACTGTCTCGAATCGAGAAAAGTGTAAGCTTGAGGTGATATTTTGGCAATTAGCCTAAATTGGCGTGATTAAGCGAGTAAAAATAGCGGTTTTGTGTATAAATTATTGTTTTGCAAGTGATGTTGTTTCTACTTTTTGAGATTTTATCTAGTGTTGGTCACATTTTGGTGCGGTGTAAATGTGATCTAGATTGTTTTGCGAGCAGAAAAATGTGAGCCAGATCGAGTGTGTGATCTGGCTCCGGGGGATGGCTACGCGGCAGAGTCGAGCTTAGATAATCTCTGGTGATAGTCTTTGATCAGATGCGCCATGATCTCCTGTACCGAGCTGTCTTTGGTGGCATCGTCCATGAAGATCTTAAAGGTCACTAATACATGGCCATCATTTTTCAGGCGGTCGCTCTGCATCGAGAAGTAGGCACTCTCACCATCGGCTTCTCTGACGATAAAGCCATCTTGTTCGAAGATACGGTGGCCGGATCTGTCGTGCCACTTGGTGATGCGATTCAGGCCGATTTCGCATGACTGATTGAATTCAATATGGTTTTGCCATGTAGTTGGGTGAGCGGGATCCTTAATGTGCGGGCATCTGACTGTATAGTTATAGACATGAGAAATGGCTGTCATAAATTACCTTCCTGATTATGGATACAAGGGCCATCATAGGCACTGCATTTCTTTAGGGTCAACAACTATTCGTCCTGTATTTGCCGATTTACCCGGCCATGGGAGAAGACCCTTGACCTGTTGTAGCACGATAGGATTGGCCATAACCTTGTGCTGTGTCTCATTTTTAAGCCCATTTTGCCATCTGCTTAATAAAGCATCAGCTAATAGACGTTTTTAACCCGAATCGGCCTATTTTGTTCAAACTCACGCTCAGAAAAATCCACTGACCCGCGCTGCTAATCCAAGATGAAAAATTTAAAAAATGCCAAATGAGTCAGTTAATTGGCCTTGCTATTCCTGGTGAAAGCATTAGCTTGTTACTAATATGATAAGCAGTTGTAAATGACGCTGCCCGTCATTCTCATCTGTCTGCCGTCTGATGAAAGTTATCCATGAATTGTCGCTTGGCGCTCTGGAGGCCCTAATGCTTGGTAGAAACGCTTCACCTCTCGCTCGACTCACCCTGTTTAGCGCGGCGCTGCTGCTCGCGGCTTGCGGCAAGGCGCCGGCCCCTGGGCCCGCCGTTATGCCCAGCGTGATAGTTAACACCGCCCAGGTTAAGGAGATCCGCGCCAAGACGGAGATCGTCGGTCGCACCCGGGCATCGGAAGATGTGGTGATCAAGTCGCAGATCCAGGGACAACTCCTTAAGCGCACCTTTGTCGAGGGGGAAGACATAGATGCCGGCGAGCTGCTGTTTGAGATAGACCCCTCCACCTTCGAGGCCGAGCTGGCGCAGCAACAGGCGGTGCTCAAGCAGGCCATCGCCTCTCGCGATGTTGCTGTGATGAACTGGGAGCGTGGCCGTCGCCTGCTACCCGATGGCATGATCAGCGCCCAGGACATGGATGAGCTTACCAGTCGTAAGCTGACCACGGCAGCGGGTGTGGTGCAGGCCGAAGCGGCGGTGAAGGCCGCCGAGTTGCAGCTCAGCTATACCAAGGTTTACGCGCCTATCTCGGGCCGTATCAGCGGCGCCAAGGTGAGCCAGGGGGATATCATCACGCCTCAGTCTGAGCTGGCCAGCCTGGTGCAGTTGCAGCCCATGTGGGTTAACTTCCAGGTTGCCGAGAAGACCATCATCTCCGCCAAACAGAACTTTTCCAAGGCCGCCAAACATGAGGTGAAGATCTCGGATATCGTGATCCGCCTGCGCCTGCCCAACGGCACCATGTTCGACGAGACAGGGTATATCGACTTTATCAGCAATAGGGTCGATGCCGCCACCGGCACCCTGGAGCTCAGGGCCACCTTCAACAATGAGAGCAAGCTGATGCTGCCCGGGCTGTTTGTGACTCTGGTTATCGAGTCCCCCATTAGCGAGCAGGCCATCTTAATTCCACAGGCGGCGGTGCAGGAAGATCAGCAGGGACGTTTCGTCATGGTGCTGGATGGTGACAACAAGGTGCAGAAGCGGGTGGTCGAACTGGGTGACAGATTCGGCGTCGACTGGCGCGTGCTCAGTGGCCTCAACGAGGGTGAACGTATCGTGGTGGATGGTCTGCAGAAGATCCGTCCGGGTATCGAGGTGAAGGCCGTCGAGCAGCAGGCGGTGCCTTTCCAAGAAGCTAACGATGCCTAATCGGGGGTCATTATGATCAGTGAGTTTTTTATTCATAGGCCGAAATTTGCCTTCGTGATCTCAACCGTGCTGACCCTGGTGGGCTCGATCTCCATCCCCATCTTGTCGGTGGCCGAGTTTCCCGAAATTGCGCCGCCTCAGGTGAGCGTTAGCACCAGTTATTCCGGGGCCAGCGCCGACATAGTCAAAGACACCATAGCCCAGCCCATAGAGGCGGAGGTTAACGGTGTCGAGGGGATGCTCTACATGCAGTCCAAGAGCGCCAACGACGGCAGCTACTCCCTCAACGTCACCTTCGATGTGGGCACAGACGCAGACATGGCCCAGGTGAAGGTACAAAACCGGGTGCAGCAGGCGATGCCCAGACTACCCGAGGAGGTGAAACGCCAGGGTGTGAAGGTTGAGAAGCAGAGCCCCAATATCCTCATGGTGGTAAACCTGGTTTCCCCCAACGAGACCTTCGATTCCCTGTTTATTACCAACTATGCTGGCCTTAACGTCAAAGACGCCCTGGCGCGGCAGAATGGTGTCTCTAAGGTGCAGGTGATCGGCGCCCTGGATTACGCCATTCGTATCTGGCTGGATCCCAATCAGATGGCCAGCTTCGGCGTGACCGCCAGTGATGTGATCGCCGCCCTGAGAGAGCAGAATATTCAGGTGGCCGCCGGTCGTATCGGCGCCGCGCCCGTGGATCCTCAGCAGCAGTTTCAATATACCCTGCAGACCAAGGGACGTCTGAAAGACCCCGAGGAATTTGGCCGGGTGATGATCCGCGCCAATCCCGATGGCTCTAAGGTGATCGTCTCAGATGTCGCCCGGGTCGAGCTGGGCTCTCAGACCTATGATGCCCAGGGTAAGCTGAACAACAAACCCTCAGCCATCATCGCCATCTATCAGGCGCCGGACGCCAACGCCCTGGAAGTCGCCAAGGCGATCAAGGCCGAGATGGATACCCTCGCCAGCCGCTTCCCGGACGACCTCGAGTACAAGGTGCTCTATGACACCACAGAATTTGTTGAGACCTCGATCACCGAGGTGGTGCAGACCCTGTTTATTTCGGTCGCCCTTGTGGTGTTTGTGGTCTACATCTTCCTGCAGGATGCGCGTTCGACCCTAGTGCCGGGGATTGCCATTCCCGTCTCCTTGATAGGTACCTTCGCCTTCCTGCTGGCCTTCGGCATGAGCATCAATACCGTCTCCCTGTTCGCGCTTATCTTGGCGATCGGTATCGTGGTGGATGATGCCATTGTGGTGGTGGAGAACGTCACACGCCTGATGGAGGATGAGGGCTTGTCGCCCACCGAGGCGACCTCTAAGGCGATGAAGGAGGTGACGGGCCCCGTTATCGCCACCACCCTGGTGCTGCTGGCGGTGTTTGCCCCCACGGCCGTGATGCCGGGGATCACAGGGCAGATGTATGCCCAGTTCTCTGTGACTATCTGTATCTCAGTGCTTATCTCCTCGGTCAACGCCCTGACCCTGAGTCCGGCCCTGTGCGCTTCCCTGTTGAAGCCACCCAAGAAACATACCCATGGCTTCCACTACCTGTTTAACACCTACTTCGAGCGCTTTACCGGCGGCTATATGAAGCTGGTCTCCTCACTGGTGCGTAAGCTGGTGTTGGTGGGCGTGGCCTATGCCTGTCTGATCGGCGTTACCGGCGGTATCGCCAAGGTATTGCCATCGGGTTTCGTGCCCATGGAGGATAAGAAGGCCTTCATGGTGGATATTCAGCTGCCCGATGGTGCCTCGCTTAACCGCACCGAAGAGGTGATGCGTAACCTGGTCAAGCTGACGCTGGAAGAGCCTGGGGTGGAGAATGTGATCCATGCCAGTGGCTTCAGTATCCTGACCGGCTCAGTCTCCTCTAACGGCGGCCTGATGATCGTGACCCTGTCGGGCTGGGAGGAGCGTGATTCGCCCGATATGGTGGAGGCGGCGATTGTCGCCAAGTTGCAGGCCAAGTATGCCGCCAATCCGTCGGTGAAGGCGATGGCCTTCTCGCTGCCACCTATCCCGGGTGTTGGGAGCGTCGGCGGGTTCGAGTTTGTGCTGCAGGACACCCAAGGGCGTTCGCCCCAGGAGCTGGCCTCTGTGATGCGGGCGCTTATCATGAAGGCCAACGGACAGCCTGAGATCGCCATGGCCTTTAGTAACTTCCGCGCCGATGTGCCGCAGATGTATGTGGATGTGGACAGAGACAAGGCCAAGGCACTGGGGATCTCCTTAAATGAGATCTTCTCCACCATGCAGACCATGCTCGGCTCTATGTATGTCAATGATTTCAACCGCTTCGGTAAGGTGTTTAGGGTGATACTCCAGGCCGAAGGCGAGTTTCGAAATTCCGATAAGGATATCGCCAGCTTCTATGTGCGCTCGGCAAGCGGCGAGATGGTGCCCCTGAGCACACTGGTGAAGGTGACGCCTATCCTAGGGCCTGACGTGATGAACGCCTACAACATGTTCAGCTCGACCACCATCAACGGCTTCCCGGCCCCAGGCTTTAGCTCGGGCGATGCCATCGCCGCCATGGAAAGGGCGGCTCAGGAGACGCTGCCGGCGGGCTACAAGTTTGAGTGGACGGGGCAGACCTATCAAGAGATCAAGGCGGGTAACTTAGCGCCGCTGATCTTCGCCCTGGCGTTGGTGTTTACCTATCTGTTCCTGGTGGCCCAATACGAGAGTTGGAGTATTCCTTTCGCCGTCATGCTGGCGGTGCCCATCGCCATCCTGGGGGCCTTCCTCAACATCTTGTTGGTGGGAAGCGAGCTCAACCTCTATGCCCAGATAGGCCTGGTGCTCTTGATCGGTTTGGCCTGTAAGAACGCCATCCTGATCGTCGAGTTTGCTAAACAGCTGAGGGAAGAGGGTAAGAGTGTTCTGGATGCGGCAGAAACCGCGGCGCGCCTGCGTTTTCGCGCCGTACTCATGACCGCCTTCTCCTTCCTGCTGGGTGTATTACCCTTGGTGATTGCCACCGGCGCCGGCGCAGGAAGTCGTCGCGCCCTGGGTTATTCCGTCTTCGGCGGCATGATGGCGGCGACCCTGGTGGGCACCCTCTTAGTGCCTGTGTTTTACGTCATCATGCAGAAACTGCGCGAGCGCATGAAGGGAGAGAAAGGACAGGGCGTGTAGCACTCATACCATTAAAAAGGCGGCTTAGGCCGCCTTTTTCGTTTACTGCAATATGAAGCTTGAACGGAGGGCACTCCCCAAATGAGTTTGGGGAGTGCTGTCGATTAGAGACGAGAGATCTGTTTGTAGCTTTGGCTATCGAAGAAGGCAGCAACCTTCTGTGGATCCGTTTCGCTAAAGTCTTCCTGGGTTAATTTAACCTTGAACTGTAGCTGAAAGGCCCTAAAGATATGGCTGGCTTCCTGATGATGTTCTAGCTCAATGAGTCGGTTTAGGTAGATAGCATAGGCTAGGGCATCACTAGGATTACTTTGAATATATTTTACAAACTCTTGACGTGCGAAGCTCAAATCATTCTGAGTTAAGGCGTAAAGTATCCCTTCTAGAGAGAAACTGGTTTGTAGATTATTTAAATAGATCAACTCTTGTTGGCGAGTCTGTTGGTACCCTTGGTACTCATCCTTGTGCAGATAATAGTATCCCCAGAAGGCGCCTGTTCTTGGGGCCAATGGCGGTGCATCTTGGTACAGTTTATCGATTGTGGATGAGGATGGATTGTCCACTAATGCTATGGCCGCATAGACAAAGTCATTGAGTAGTGTTGGCTGTTGTTTAATTTTGGTCGGCAGCTTGTCAAAAATCGCCATAACCTCCTGCTCACTCATTTTTCCACCAGTCTGCGCCGCCTTGAGCACCTTCACATAGTCAGATTTGAGTAGCGCCTCGACATTTCTTGTATATGCAAAATAAGCGTCCAGTCCCGAGCTTATGTGATTGATTAGTTGCCAGTTAACAATTTTAAGCTCATGTTTGTCATTGCTTTTATTGTAACGATACTGCATTAGGAACGCGGTCGGGAGCTCGTCAAGATAAGTGCTAAAGACTAAGTTGTCGGCAATGACACCTTCGAAACGCCAGTATTTAGTCGATTTAAGGGTCTTTATAAACTTGGTCGTGAAAAAGCGATAGAATAGTTCCTCTTCTTTGTTGCTTAGGTCTGGATACGCCTGGTGTGCATAGTCTAATAAGGTCTTCTTATCCCACCATTTTTCGGCCAGTGCTGGATTGCTATTAGTGATGTCTTCGGCGATCAATTGTCCCTGCTGAAGAACAAACGCCAGAGAAGATTGTTCTGATTTTGCCTGCTTATTGGGCGTGATACTCCCTTGGCTCTTGGGCGTCGACTGACATCCGCAGAGTAAGAATAGGGAGGCGAAGAGCGAGAAAGCAATTACCTTAGCATGTATCATTGTGCGCCCTCCGAGCCAAGTTGTTGTTGAAGATATTCAATCCCTGGATTGATTGGCTGACTAAAGTCTCCCGTGACGCCGCCACTGTAATAGAGATCGTCGTCTATCTCTCTTAACGCATCGATAAAATCTTTACTCTCTTTAGTGCTCAGGGTTTTCTCATCGATAACCAGCTTATGGCGGCGAACAAATTGTCCGTTGATGTAGGCTTCGGTGGAACGATAGTCTATGCCTTTGCTGCTTATCTGCTTGTCATGTTCACTTATCTGATAGTCGATGTTCTCAGGCATGGAGACCTTGAGTGTCTGTTCGACCGTCACCATGCTAGGTAGGGCCAATGGCTGGCTACGATGTATCACTTTAGGTAGTTCGACGTAGTTTTTAACGTAACTGGCAAATAGGCCGAAATTGAGGGTCTGATTTTGAGGCTGCCAAAAATCACCGATACGGTAGTGCTCAGACAGGATGAGTTCGTTACTCTCATTCTTGATATCAGTAACTTGTGTCGGTGTGGCGAGCTGTATGTCGCGATAGAATTTCGCGTAATAGTTCAGGTAATGCTGCTCGATCTCACTGTGGGACACGCTAGCCAGTTGGTAACGCATGTAGTCTGCTTCGTGGCCCAAATACTTGGTGGTGATGTATAGATCCACCGGCGACTCATAATTTGAAGAGACGTAATGCTGTTCTATTTCGACCCTATCGACCTTGATGTCTGCCTTAGGCATAGCTGTGAGGGATTGGGTCTTTTCATCCAGCACCAGGGCGAAACCGAAGTCGGGTTGGGTGATGGCATTCAACCCAACCGCCTGATGGTTATTGGTGGCGTCGATGAAATATGGTGTTCCATCGTAGCTAAAATAATTGATCACGTGATTGAAAAGCATTGGTGATGCCTGTCGCTCATTCAGCGCTTCACCGCGCTCACTATTGACCAGTGCGGGAGAGCTCTTCACATCTATGGCATCGAACAGGGCAATGAGCAGACTGGCTTTGTCTTTACAGTCTCCATAACGACGTTCGAAGACGGTATTAGGGCTGTGGGGTATATGACTATTCTGACCGATTTCAATCCCAAAATAACGAACATCTTGTTGAACGAAGCGGATGAATTCGGCTATCTGTTCGGTCTTGGTTGAATACTCCTTGGTGACCTCATCGATATAATCTTGTAGTAGCTTGGATCGCTGCTCGGCAAAGTGATAATGGGCTAACGCCCAACGATTAACTTCTGCCCAGGAGCCTGTGCTGCTGACAAAGATCACTGGCGCCCAGAGGTAACTGGCCGGAATACCCTCTTCATATTTATATTTGCCGACATTCGAGAGGTTCCATTCGTAGATTTGGCCATGAACCGAATCACTCGTGGTCGGCTTGCCAATCTTGTTTTCTTGAATATAGAAGGGTTTATCGCTGGCGTTCACTATCCTTAGGTGAAGTTTATCAACCGCAATTTCCCATCCCATTGGGTAGGTGCTGCCAAATTCCTCGCCATAGACGGGGTTTCTTCCTTCGATAGTGTATTGATAACGTACCGTATCACCGACGCGCACATCCTTTAAAACGATAACCGCCGTTGCTAGGCCATTGAAAAGGTCGCTGCTAAGCTCTTGTTCTTGATGAATAACGTCTATTTTGGCGCTATCGAGTCTATCCTGCCAGGAGGATTTTCGCTCCACTTCGAGTGTATGTAGTGTCAACTTCTCGAATTCGGGATTAAAGGTCAGCTCAATTTTCGATAGCTCCTTTACCCCTTCCTGATTGAGGGCTGTCGCGGCAAAGTCTTGATAATACTCGTTACTGTTTGCCGTAAAACGTTCTTGTCGCCCAACCATACGATAATGAATTGGACTCTTGTCTTTATTGAGGCCAATCGAAGCGAGAGGCTGAGGGATGATCCATTGGCTGGTCGGGGCAATGGCTATCTGATAGTCCCCAGATCTTATTGTTTTTGCTTCGCCGTATAGAGAGATGAGGGATAGGTAGCAAACAATGAGTAATTTAATAAGTTTCACGTGGTGATACTCCTTCCATAGATGCTGGCAGAGTATCACAAGTTCGCAACATTAGAAAAATAAGCCTAACTTTCTTTGACTTAAACCATTCTATCCGCTGAAAAGAAAAAGGCTCGCCGGCAATAGTTGCCGACGAGCCTTTTAGCTAGCTGAATCTTTGCAGGGAAAAAGCGAGCTGACACCATTTTATAACACATGTATCCGAAGGGACTAGTCCAAAAGTGTGACATGAAAAGAGTATTTAGCTATTAGTGCTGGATTTTTATGATAAAAACTTCGAAAAGCTGTGTGTTTCTCCGTTAGATGAGTGATTTTGTTTGTATCACGGCCGTTTGCCGAGGCTTTGATTCGGGAGGCTTGATAAAAGTGGCCTTGCTCGACTGAGTGTAAGTCTCGACTGGCTCGCATGTCGAATGGCTAATCGCTAGCCAATAACAAGCGAACTAATAGTAAGCCAACTAGTAACAAGCGACGAATAAAAAGCGTATGAATCGAGAGCTGGCAGAAAAAAAAGCTGTGTGGGCTTAAGGAGCTGCTCGAGCCGAGTCGTGACAAATTACGATTATCACCTCCACTGGAGGTGGTTTAAGGTTGGCAATAAAAAGGCCCACCTGAGGTGGGCCTTGGAATTTCTACTTGCAGGGAGAAATTCGAAACTTGCTAGGTTAGCCTATAGCGCGTTGGTGAAGATCTGGCAGATCTCTTCGTGGGTCGCCTGTTTAGGGTTAGTCAGGCCGCAGGCATCTTTCAGTGCGTTGTCGGCAAGGGTTGGAATATCTTCCGCCTTCACGCCCAGTTTGGTGAGGTTCTCTGGGATCTTCACCGCGACAGACAGCGCCTTGATCGCATCGATTGCGGCCGTTGCGCCTTGCTCGTCAGTCATGGCGCTGACATCGACCCCCATCGCCTTGGCAACATCTTTAAGACGCGGCGCGGCAACCTGTGCGTTGTAGGCCTGAACGTGTGGCAGTAGCAGAGCGTTACAGACACCGTGTGGCAGGTCATAGAAACCGCCTAACTGGTGCGCCATGGCGTGTACATAACCCAGGCTGGCGTTGTTAAAGGCCATACCCGCCAGGAACTGAGCGTAAGCCATCTGATCGCGGGCCTCCAGGCTCTGACCATTCTCAACCGCTTCCACCAGGTTACCCTTGATAAGCTCGATCGCCTTGATGGCGCAGGCATCTGTGATAGGGTTGGCTGCGATAGAGACATAGGCCTCGATGGCGTGTGTTAGGGCGTCCATACCGGTCGCGGCGGTCAGGCCGGCAGGCTTGAGCAGCATAAGCTCAGGATCGTTCACCGACAGGATAGGTGTGGTGTGCTTGTCGACGATCGCCATCTTGATGTGACGGGTTTCGTCTGTGATGATGCAGAAACGTGTCATCTCACTGGCAGTACCGGCTGTGGTGTTGATGGCGACCAGCGGCAGTTGTGGCTTAGCCGACATATCCAGGCCTTCATAGTCCTTGATGTTGCCGCCGTTGGTGGCAACTAGGGCGATACCCTTGGCGCAGTCGTGTGGTGAGCCGCCGCCCAGTGATACCACGAAGTCACAGTCATTCGCCTTGAGCAGCGCCAGACCCGCCTCGACATTGCCTACTGTTGGGTTAGGTTGCACGCCATCGAAGATAGTCGATGTGATGCCCGCCGCGCCAAACTTCTCGACGATCTGACCAACCAGGCCGATCTCTACCAGTGGCTTGTCGGTGACGATCAGCGCGCGCTGAAAGCCTAAGGTTTTAATATCACCAATTGCGTCGTCAACAGCATTTTGTCCCAATACGTTGACTGATGGGATAAAAAATTTAGCAGCCATAAAATCACCTTTTTTATGCTTAAAGTTAAAAGTTGTTATCTTTTCTGGTAACTAAAGTACCAACGCGGTTATCGCAAAGGTGTGATCTTCCTCATAATTAGCGGCTATCCAGTCGAAAGCATGGCAAAAACTTAGATCAATACGACTAAATTTGTAAATTTATGACAAATACGAAATTTGACTGATTTTCAATTTCGAAAATCTATCACGGCAACTTTCATAAGTTGAAATTGACTCGTTGAGGCCAAATCACCCGACAATCAGCTGTTTATTTTCTGTGCATCGAATTAGGTCGTCTGCACAATATTTGTGCAGGGTGATTTTCGTCAAACGCCTGAGCGTCCAGTCAGCTCGTCTGTCTTACTCGAAAAGATTGCTTTGCAAGCTATTGATTTTTAAGCTTAAAAATGGTTCATCTGATTGACATAAATCTGTCGTCAAGCTGTTACCTGTGCTTGGCATGTTTACTGCTCAAGGAAATAGGGCAGTTTGACTGACTAGCAGGGAAATGGGCGATGGGCTTAGAAAAGTTACTCTATTTGCAGGGCGTCGGCGCCAGCTATAGCGATTACTCGGGACGCCTGGTGCACCATAGCCAGGCCGAGCGCTTAGGGCTCCTCGCTTGTCTGCTGGCTAACTGCACTCAGCCCAAGTTTCATCTGGATGATCTCAGCCCAGATGGTTTCGTCGCCGCCAATGGTGAGGCGATTGAAAAGCGTAATTTCGACCTCGATGTCGCGCCCTGGCAACGCCCGTTGGCAACCTTTCAATTTGCCTGTCTGACTGAGCCAAGTTTTATCTTATCGCTGCCAGCCGAGATGCAGCCCGACCTTAGCGTGCGCATCCTCACCGAAGGCGGCACTCAGCTCGAGATGAGTATACCTTTTGCGGCGCTGGAGCGGGTGGGCGACTATTATTGTGAGCCCCACCTCTATTACCGCTATAAGGTATCCATCGCGCCTTACCTGATTCAGGGCCAATCCCTCCCCATGGGCTATCACAAGCTGTCGGTGATTTTCAGTAAAGCCGCCGTTGATGCCGGCGTTTTAGATTGGCAAACCGAGGGCCATCACGGCACCTGGTTACTGGCGCCGCCCAAGGCTAAACAGCTACGGGAGACGGATAAACCTTGGGGGGTGAGTATTGCCCTCTATAGCCTGCGCAGCGACAGTCAGTGGGGCATAGGGGACTTTGGCGATCTGGGGGCTTTGATCGCCTGGCTCGGGGGTTATGGCTGCGACTTTATTCAGCTCAATCCGCTCCATGCCCTGGGGGACTCCTTCAATCTGGAAGAGGCTTATATCAGTCCCTACAGCCCGAGCGACAGACGCAGGCTCAACCCCCTCTATATTCATATCGAGTCTGTGCCCGAGGCCAATGAGATAGCGCCGCTGCTGCAAACCCTCGCCCTGGATCGCGAGCGTCTCAACCGCGACAACTGGCTCGATTATCCCAAGCTCACCCAGCTCAAGTATCGCCTCTTTGTCGCCCTCTATCAGGTGTTTAGCCATGATGTGCTGGGTAGCGGTGGGCCGCGCGAGCAGGCCTTCATGCAGTTTGTGGCCCAGGAAGGGGAGGCGCTGAGCAGTTTCTGCCAGCTGGAGGCAGACAAGGCCCAAGCTCAGGGAGAGCAAATGGCCGCAGATCCCCAGTTGCATAGTTACTTGCAGTTTGTTGCCCACGAGCAGCTGATCGCCTGTCAGCATCAGGCGCTCGCGGCGGGCATGAGCATTGGCCTTATCGGTGATATGGCGGTTGGCGTGCGTGGCGATGGCGCCGAAGTCCACCACAATCGAGACGCCTATTGCCAGCAGGCCAGCATAGGTGCGCCGCCGGATGATTTTGCCCCCAAGGGGCAGAACTGGGGCCTGACGCCGCCGGATCCTATCGCCATGGCCCAGTCGGGCTTTAGCCATTTTATTGCCCTGATCCGCAGCAACATGCGCTACTACGGCGCCCTCAGGCTAGATCATGTGATGGCGCTGCTGCGTCTCTGGTGGTGGCCGAGTGAACCCCAGGAGGCTCCCGGGGCCTATGTGTACTACCCCATAGATACTCTGCTGGCGATCGTGCGCCTTGAGAGCATGCGCAGCAACTGTGTGGTAATAGGCGAAGATCTCGGCATAGTGCCGGACGAGGTGCGCGCCAAGCTCTGCGATGGCGGCATCTATGCCAACGAACTCTTCTATTTCTGCAAGCAGGGCGAGGCCTTCAAGTCGCCACAAGATCACAGGGCCGACAGCCTGATGATGCTGGCCAACCATGACGTGCCTACGCTACTGGCCTGGTGGTCCCAGAGTGACCTGCATCTTAAGCGTCAACTGGAACTTCTCGAAAGTGACCAGGCGCTAGAGCAAGCCCTGGAGCGACGTGACGGCGAGCGCCAGCAGTTGCTGGCCTGGCTCGAAGCCAACGACGAAACCGCCTCGCTGGAGGAAGATTATCTGCTCCTGCTCAGCGCCTGGGTGACGGTGGCGGCACGTTCCCACTCGCGCCTATTTAGCGTGCAGCTGGCGGATCTCTGCTGCGAGCGACACGGGGTCAACATCCCCGGCACCTGGCAGGAATATGCCAACTGGCAGCGACGACTGCCCTATAGCCTGACCAGCCTGAGACAGTCGCCCTCGATCAAGCGCCTGCTACGTCGCATCGTCGAGGGGCGCAGCTCGGCCGAGGCCAGCGATCAATTTTGCCGGGCAGACGAGCGTCTTCGTCAGCCTGTTTTCAGCCGATGACACAGCTATGACACTCCTATGAAACAGACAAGCAAAGGGATAACCAGATGACTAAGCAGATACCAGTGCAGACACCAGCGCAGACATCAGTGATTGCGCAGACACCACTGATAGCGCCAAGTGAAATTGAAGCCCTGCTGGCTGCCGACTACGTGGATATCTTCGCCTTGCTCGGTATGCATGCCATCGAGATGGCTCCGGTCACTAAGTCTAGTAAGGGCATCAAGGAGGCTAAGGCGGTAAGCATGGTTAAACGCCTGGTGGTGCGCTGTTTTCTGCCGGGGGCCGAGCGTGTCGAGCTGATCGCCAAGCAAGATGGCCGCAAGGTGGCCGAGTTGGACAAGTGCCACGATGAGGGGATCTTCGCCGGACTCGCCGGGCGGCGCATCAACCCCTTCGAGTATCGCCTGCGGGTGCATTATCCCTTTAGCGTCGAGGAGCGCAGCGATCCTTACCAATATGCCAGCCTGCTGAGTGATGAGGGGCTGTACCTCTTTAGCGAGGGGCGTCAAGAGCAGGCCTATCGTTTCATGGGGGCCAACTGGCGTGAGGTCGATGGGGTGAGCGGCGTGCAGTTTTGTGTCTGGGCGCCCAATGCCAAGCGGGTCTCCTTGGTGCACGATGCTATCGACTGGGACGGCAGACGACAGGTGATGCGCCACCATCCGGCCAATGGCGTGTGGGAGATCTTCATTCCCTCGATGAAGGCGCTGACCCACTATAAATATGAGATTGTCACCCAGGAGGGAGAACGAGTGCTCAAGGCCGATCCCTTCGGCCGCGCCATGCAGGGCGCCCCGGGTAACGCCTCAATCGTACCGCCTCAACTTGATTATGCCTGGCAGGATAAGCGCTGGCTGGCGAAACGGGCCAAGCAGAGCTGGCACGATCAGCCCATCTCCATCTATGAGGTGCATCTTGGATCTTGGCGTCGCCAGGGGGAAAACGGCGAGCAGTACCTCAGCTATAGTCAGCTCATCGATCAGCTGATCCCCTATGTGGTCGAGATGGGCTACACCCATCTGCAACTGATGCCTCTGTGCGAATATCCTTTCGACGGCTCCTGGGGTTATCAACCTGTGGGTCTGTTTGCACCGACCCACAGATTCGGCCAGCCCCATGAGCTTAAGGCCTTCGTCGATGCCTGTCATCAGGCGGGCATAGGGGTGATCCTCGACTGGGTCGCGGCGCATTTCCCCAAGGATCCCCATGGGCTGACCCGCTTCGACGGCTCCTGCCTCTATGAACATGAGGATCCCCGTCAGGGAGAGCATCCAGATTGGGACACCCTTATCTACAACTATGGCCGCGGCGAGGTGCAGAGCTATCTGCTCAGCAACGCCCACTACTGGCTGCAGGAGTTTCATTTAGATGGCCTGCGCCTGGACGCCGTCTCTTCCATGCTCTATCTCGACTACAGCAGAGAGCCCCATCAGTGGCTGCCTAACGCCCATGGCGGGCGCGAGAATCTGGATGCCATCGCCTTCTTGCAGGATCTCAACACGCGCCTCTACCAAGGCTTTCCCGGCATCATGATGATCGCCGAAGAGTCCACCGCCTGGCCCGGCGTCACCAAGCGGGTCGATGACGGCGGCCTGGGCTTCGGCTTTAAGTGGAACATGGGTTGGATGAACGACAGCCTGAGCTATATCGGCCGGGACCCCATCCATCGCAGCCATCATCATAACGAGTTGACCTTCAGCCTGATGTACTGCTTCACCGAGCAGTTCATCCTGTCGTTGAGCCATGATGAGGTGGTGCATGGCAAGGGCTCCTTGCTGCATAAGATCCCCGGCGACGACTGGCAGAAGTTTGCCACCCTGCGGGCCTATCTGGGGTTCATGTGGGGGCATCCGGGTAAGAAGCTGCTCTTCATGGGCGCAGATTTTGCCCAGCGCGACGAGTGGGATCATCAGCATAGCCTCGACTGGCACCTGCTGGCGTTCGAGCCCCACCAGGGGATGCAGCGCTGGGTGAAAGATCTCAACAGCCTCTATCGTCAGAGCGTTGCCCTCTATGGCGACGATCACCACGGCGAGGGCTTTAGTTGGCTCGACTGCGATAATGCCAGCGCCGGCGTGCTGAGTTTTATCCGCCAGAGCGGCGACAAGCAGCTGATCTTTATTGTTAATATGACCCCAGAGGTCTACCGCGAGTTTCGCATCGGCCTGCCGCAGCCCGGCCGCTACCATGAGCGCCTCAACAGCGACAGCCACTACTATGGCGGCAGCGACGTGGGCAATCAGGGGGTTATCCACACCGAGCCAGAGGCCTATCAGGGCCAGGCTCAGAGTGCCTGCATCAGCGTGCCGCCGCTGGCCTGTCTGGTGCTGGAACTGGATGAGAGTGTGTCATGCGACTGACCCACGGCAAGCCTTATCCCTTGGGGGCAACCTTAGATAGCGAGGGGGTGAACTTCGCGCTGTTTTCCGCCCACGCCACTGCCGTCTACCTCTGTCTGTTTGACGAGGAGGATAGGGAGGTGGCCAGGCTACGCCTCGAGCGTCAGTCCCAGCAGATCTGGCACGGCCATGTGTCTGGGCTCAGGGCGGGTTGCCGCTACGGCTACCGGGTCGATGGCCCCTATCAGCCCTTGATTGGCCACAGATTTAATGTCAACAAGCTGCTGCTGGACCCCTATGCCAGGCGCCTGAGTGGCGCCATCGAAGATCATAAATCCCACTACGGCTATCAGTTTGGTCACGAGCAGGAAGACTTAAGTTTTTGCGAGCTGGATAACGCCGAGCGGATGCCCAAGTGTGTGGTGGTGGATCTCGACAACCTTAGGCCCATAACGCCCCTAGTGAATCCCTTCGATCAGAGTGACAGCCCGCTGTCCCTGCGTCGCAGCGTGATCTACGAGCTGCATGTGAAGGGCTTTAGCCAGCAAAATCCCGAGGTGGCCAGTGAGCGTCGTGGCCGCTTCGCTGGCCTTGGCGACCCTGCTAGCCTGCAGTACCTGAAAAGCCTCGGGGTCACAGCCGTCGAGCTTCTGCCCGTGCAGCAGTTTGTTACCGAGGCCTTCCTGCAACAGAAGGGGCTGACCAACTACTGGGGCTATAACACCATAGGCTATTTCGCGCCCCATCAGGCCTACCTAAGCGAGTCAATAAGCGAGTCTGAGGGCGATGGAGCGATAGAGGAGTTTCGCGACATGGTCAGCGCCCTGCACGGCGCCGGCATAGAGGTGATCCTGGATGTGGTCTACAACCATAGCGCCGAGGGCAATCGTCTCGGGCCCACCTACAGCTTTAAGGGGATAGACAACCTCAGCTACTACCGTCTCCACCCCAGCGAGCCGCGCTACTACATCAATGATACCGGCTGTGGCAACACCCTCAACTTGTCCCATCCCAGAGTGTTGCAGTTGGTGATGGACTCGCTGCGCTACTGGGTCGAGGTAATGGGAGTCGACGGCTTCAGGTTCGATCTGGCCAGCACCCTGGGGCGGGAGGACCACGGCTTCGATGTCGGTTCCGGCTTCTTCGATGCCATCAGCCAGGATCCTGTGCTCAGCCGGGTGCGTCTCATCGCCGAGCCCTGGGACATAGGCCCTGGTGGCTATCAGCTGGGGCAGTTCCCCATCGGCTGGAGCGAGTGGAACGACAGGTATCGCGATACGGTGCGCCGCTTCTGGCGCGGCGATGCCGGCATGTTGCCCGAGTTCGCCACCCGTTTTCATGGATCCAGCGATCTGTTCGAACACGCCGGGCGCAAGCCCGCCGCCAGCATCAATTTTATCACCAGCCATGACGGCTTTACCCTGATGGATCTGGTGAGCTATCGCCACAAGCACAATCAGGCTAACGGCGAGCAGAATCGCGACGGCCACAATGAGAACTACAGCGACAACTATGGCCACGAGGGCCAAAGCGACGAGCTGGCGCTCACCGCACTGCGTGCCCGCCAGAGCCGCAACATGCTCACCACACTGTTTATGTCTCAGGGGGTGCCCATGCTGCTGGCCGGCGATGAGGTGGGTCATAGCCAGCTGGGCAACAACAACGCCTATTGCCAGGACAACCCCGCCAGCTGGCTCGATTGGCGCATAGATATCGACAGCGACGAACTGCTGAGTTTCACCACTAACCTCATCAAGCTGCGCCGCCGCTTCCCCATGCTGTGCCACAGAGACTATATCCACGAGAGCGCCAACCATACCTCCCCAGGCCTCGACTGGTTCTGTAGGCAGGGCGAGCCCATGACCAAGGCCCACTGGGGCGAGGCGCAGACCCGCACCCTTAGCCTTGTGATCAGCGGCGAGTTGGAGGCCCAGGCCGGGTGCCGTCAGGCGCTGCTGCTGATGTTTAATGCCGATAACAGGACTCAGCAGTTCACCCTGCCGAGCCTCGAGGGGATAGTGCAGTGGCAGTGTCTGCTCAGTACCCAAGACAGCCCCCAGTATGGCGAGTCCGCCAGCTATCAGGCCTTGCTGCAAGGCGCCAGTCTGGTGCTACAGGACCGTAGCCTGATGATCTATTACGCCCAATTTACCTCGTCCGCAGGAGAGCCCTCAGCGAGAGAAATGCCCTCGGCAAAAGGAGAGTCTAGATGAGTTCGACAGCTAAGCCGGTGAAGTCCACTAAAACGAGTAAGACTAGCAGCAAGCCTGTGGTAAAGGTCGAAGCCAAGGCCGACAGCCTTATCTGCGATCCCTGTGAGACCCTGGGGGCCTGTTTCGAGCGTCATATCGACAAGAGCCTGACCCCCAAGGAGCGTGACGAGCAGGCGCTATTCTACGCCTTCGCCATGAGCGTGAAAGATCAGATGCTGCCCAAGTGGCGCGCCACCCGCCAGCTGGATCGCGACACGGGCAACAAGAAGGTCGCCTATCTGTCGCTGGAGTTCCTCATGGGGCGGGCCCTTGGCAATGCGCTGCTGAATCTGGATATGAACGACGAGAGCACCCAAGTATTGAAAGACTATGCGGTGGTGCTGGAGACCCTGGAGGCCCAGGAGCATGACGCCGGGCTGGGCAACGGCGGCCTGGGACGCCTGGCGGCTTGCTTCCTCGACAGCTGCGCCAGCCTGGATCTCAATGTCACCGGCTACGGCATAAGGTATGAGTACGGCATGTTCGCCCAGAAACTGTGCGACGGCTATCAGGTGGAGCGCCCCGACCGCTGGCTCAGGGACGGTAATCCCTGGGAGGTGAGGGTGCCAAGCCACAACGTAACTGTGCCTTTCTTCGGCCATACCGAGTCCTATATCGACCGCGACGGTAAGCGCCAATACACCTGGGTGGAGACTCAGGATGTGCTGGCGGTGGCCTACGACATCCCTGTGCCCGGCTATCGGAACGAGCGGATAAACACCCTCAGACTGTGGAAGTCTGAGGCCACCGACGATTTCGATCTCGAGGAGTTTAACCAGGGGGATTATACCGAGGCGGTGGCCCGCAAGAACCTGGCGGAGCAGATCACCATGGTGCTCTATCCCAATGACGCCAGCGAGAACGGCAAGGAGTTGAGGCTGCGCCAGCAATATTTTCTTTCCTCTGCCAGCCTGCAGGATCTGCTCAATACCTGGGTGAGCCAGCGCGGCCCCGACTTTAGGGATTTTGCCCGCCAGCATGTGATGCAGCTTAACGACACTCACCCCAGCGTGGCGATCCCCGAGTTGATGCGCCTCTTGATGGACAAGTATGGTCTGTCCTGGGATCAGGCCTGGGATATCACCAGCCAGACCATGGCCTACACCAACCACACCCTGCTGCCCGAGGCGCTGGAGCGTTGGCCGGTGCGAATGTTCGCCCACATGCTGCCCAGGCTGCTGGATATCATCTATGAGATCAACGCCCGCTACCTAGACATGGTGGCTCACCATTGGCCGGGGGATGGCGACAAGTTGCGAGCCATGTCGATCATCGAAGAGGGCGATGAGCCCCATATCCGCATGGCTTACCTGGCGATCGTCGCCAGCTTCTCGGTGAACGGCGTCGCCGGGCTGCATACTCAGCTGTTAACCTCTGGCCTGTTTAAGGACTTCTATGCCTTGTGGCCCGAGAAGTTCAACAACAAGACCAACGGCGTGACCCCGAGACGCTGGCTGGCTCAGAGTAACCCGGCGCTGGCCGAGCTGCTGGGCAAGCGATTGGGCGAAGGCTGGGTGAAAGATCTTAGCCGTCTCAGCGCGCTCAATGCCTTCACCGATGACGAGGGGCTGCTCAAGGCCTGGCAGGAGGTCAAGCATGGCAACAAGCAACAGCTGGCCGAGCTGGTGGAGCAGGAGTGCGACGTTCGCTTCGACCCTAAGATGATGTTCGATGTGCAGGTGAAACGCATTCACGAATATAAGCGTCAGCTGCTCAATATCCTGCATGTGATCCACCTTTATCACCAGATCCAGCAGGGTAAGCTGACGGATATCACCCCTAGGTGCGTGCTGATCGGCGGCAAGGCGGCCCCTGGCTATGCCATGGCCAAGCTGTTGATTAAGCTCGCTAACAATGTGGCCCACATGGTCAACTCGGATCCCCTGGTGACGCCTTATCTGCGTTTCGCCTTCTACCCCAACTATAACGTCAGCGCCATGGAACGGATCTGCCCGGCGACGGATCTCTCCGAGCAGATCTCTACCGCCGGCAAGGAGGCCTCGGGCACCGGCAACATGAAGTTTATGATGAACGGCGCCCTCACCATAGGCACCCTGGATGGCGCCAATATCGAGATGCTCGAAGAGGTGGGCGAAGATAACTTCTTCCTCTTCGGCCTGAGGGCCGACGAGGTGGAGGCGTTGAGGCCCCACTACGATCCCCAGCACTTTATCGCCAAGTCACAGGCGCTGAGCGAGGTGATGAGCCTGCTGGAAAGTGGTCACTTTAACCTGCTGGAGCCGGGGATCTTCGACCCCATCATCAACAGCATACGTTGTCCTCGGGATCCTTGGATGACCGCCGCCGATTTCGAGTCTTACCGACTCGCCCAGGTACAGGCGGCCAAGGCCTACCGGGATCCCCACCATTGGACACAGATGAGCATACGCAATACCGCCGCCAGTGGTCGCTTCTCCAGCGATGTCACCATTGGTCAATATCGAGACGAGATCTGGGGGATAGCCTAATGACGTTTATCGAGCTAAGTCGGGTCGCCGCGGCGCCCAAGCAACTGGTGTGTTTTTTATCTCAAGGAGTGAGTACCTATGCCTAACATGAATCCTAGCCCACGTTATATCAGTAATTTAACCCGAGAAACCTATGCATTAATCTTGGCCGGGGGGCGAGGTTCACGTCTGCATGAATTGACCGACTGGCGCGCCAAGCCATCGCTCTATTTCGGTGGCAAGTTCCGCATCATCGACTTCCCGCTGTCGAACTGCATCAACTCGGGCATTCGCCGCATCGGTGTGGTGACCCAGTACAAGTCGCATTCGCTGATCCGCCACGTGATGCGCGGCTGGGGCCACTTCAAGAAGGAGCTGGGGGAGTCGGTAGAGATCCTGCCTGCCTCTCAGCGTTATTCCGAGAGCTGGTATAAAGGCACCGCCGATGCGGTATTTCAGAATATCGACATCATACGCCACGAGCTGCCCAAGTATGTGATGATCCTCTCTGGCGATCACGTCTATCGCATGGACTATGCGGGCCTGCTGGCCGCCCATGCCGAGTCGGGCGCCGATATGACGGTCTCCTGCCTCGAGGTGCCGGTGGCCGAGGCGGCGGGCGCCTTTGGGGTGGTCGAGGTGGATGAGCGCAACAAGATTTTGGGCTTCGAAGAGAAGCCTGAGCTGCCCAAGCATCTACCGGAAAATCCCGAGATGTGTCTGGCATCTATGGGTAACTATGTGTTTAACACCGAGTTTTTGTTCGAGCAGCTCAAGAAAGATGCCATGAACGAGAATTCGGATCGCGACTTTGGCAAGGATATCATCCCGTCGATTATCGAGGGGCACGAGGTCTACGCCCACCCGTTTAGAAGTGGCTTCACCGATGAGGAGGCCTACTGGCGTGACGTGGGCACCCTAGACTCCTTCTGGCAGGCTAACATGGAGCTGCTGTCGCCCACTCCGGCGCTGAATCTCTATGATGCCAAGTGGCCCATCTGGACCTTCCAGGAGCAGCTGCCGCCGGCCAAGTTTGTCTTCGATGACGACGAGCGCCGCGGCATGGCGGTGGACTCCATCGTCTCCGGCGGCTGCATCATCTCAGGCTCGACCGTGAGACGCAGCGTGCTGTTTAACGAGGTGCAGGTCTGCTCCTACTCCACGGTGGAAAACGCTGTGGTGCTGCCCGATGTTGTGGTGCTGCGTCACTGCCAGATAAAGAATGCCATCTTAGACAGAGGCTGCATCATCCCAGAAGGCACGGTAATTGGCCACGACCATGATCACGACAGGGCGCGGGGCTTTAGGGTCTCGGAAGGTGGGATCACCCTGGTGACCCGTGACATGTTGGGGCTACCGGTGGGTTATGAGTAAGACGCAAGGGGAGAGCGCCATGAAGCGCGTGTTGATGGTCGCCGCCGAAAATGGCGCGCTCAAGGGCGCCAAGGTGGGCGGCATGGCCGATGTGATCCGTGACCTGCCGGGCGCCCTCTATCCGCTGGGTGTGTGTAGCGATGTGATCATGCCAAGCTATGGTTTTCTGCATCGTCAGCAGGGGGCCGAGCCGCTGGGTGAACTGGTGGTCGACTTCTATGGCCAGCCCCACTGGCTGACCCTCTACCGCGCGGCGCATCCCAGTCTGCCTGAGGTGAACCTTTTCTTGTTGGATCATCCACTGTTTAATCAGGGCGGTAAAATCTACACCCCGGGGGCGAGCGATCGCCCTTTCGCCGAGGACGCCAACAAGTTCGCCCTGTTCTGCCTCGGGGTCGCCAAGGCGGTGTTGTCCGGCTTGATGCCAAGGCCGGATTATCTACATCTGCATGACTGGCACTGCGGCGTGCTGGCGCTGCTGCGCGCCTTTGCCCCCGAATATGCAGCGCTGCAGGCGATCCCCTGTTTGCTGTCTATCCACAATCTGGCGATTCAGGGGGCGCGGCCCTTAACTCAGGAGCATTCCTCACTACAGGCCTGGCTGCCGAGTCTGATTGCCTCGCTTGGCAGTGACGCGCTCAATCAGGTGATCGACCCCAGGTACCCCCAGTGTTTCAATCCGCTGCGCGCCGCCATTGTGCTGAGCGATCGCGTGCATCTGGTGTCCCCCAGTTATGCCCAGGAGGTGCTGCGTCCCTCATCGCCCGAAAAGGGGTTTATTGGCGGCGAAGGGCTGGAGGCGGACCTTCAGCAGAAGCAGCAAGCGGGCGCGTTGCATGGCATCTTAAACGGCTGCGAGTATCCGAGTAAGTTGAAACGTTCGGGTCAGCTCAGCAAGCGTCAGGCGCTGCTCAGGGGCAACACGGATAAGCTGTTGCCGCTCATCGATAGCGCCGAGCGGGCGATACAAGGCTGGTTATGCCAGACACCTTGGGTGCGCAGCGTCGATCAGCAGGCGCTGATGACACTTGCCCGGCTGAGACGTCAGTCGGAGTTTCAGGATGCCCCCAGGCTGCTGCTGACCTCTGTGGGGCGCCTGACGGATCAGAAGATGGCGATCCTCTGCTATCGCGACCAGCAGGGTATCAGCACACTAGAACATCTGCTAAAGCTCTTGGCTGAGCATGCGCCTAACGGCCTGATGGCTATCCTGGGTAGCGGCGATCAGGCGATAGAGGCGGAGCTTGCAAAGCTTGCCGGGCGCTATCAGAACCTGCTCTTTATCAACGGCTTTGACTTGCCTCTGTCTGACACCCTGTACGAGTGCGGTAACCTGTTTATCATGCCCAGCTCCTTCGAGCCCTGCGGCATCAGTCAGATGCTGGCGATGCGGGCCGGTCAGCCCTGCCTGGTTCATGGCGTCGGGGGCCTCAAAGATACGGTGAGTCATGGCGAAGACGGCTTCGTTTTCTATGGCGACAGTCCGGTGGAGCAGTCAGCGGCCTTGTTGGACACCTTGTCGCAGACGCTGCCGCTCATCGGCAAGGAGGCCTGGCACGTTATCTGTGATAATGCCAGTCAGAAGCGTTTCAGCTGGGGCGCCTCGGCAAAGCGTTACTGTCAGCACCTCTATTGCCTGTAAGTCTCTGGCGATAATGACTGACCTTGAGGGGCTAACGTGAGTGGTTAACGTCAGGGGCTAATGTGAGGGGCTATCGTGATGGGTTAACGCCAGGAGCTAGCTTGAGCGGCTAGCTCCCGAGCTGCTCGACTAGCGCAGCAGCTCACCTTCGATGGGATGAAACTGGGTGGCGGCGTCCATCAGCGCCTTGGCACTGAGCTCAGGCACGCCGTAAACTTCAGTTTCTAGGGAATACTTGTAGCCAATATGTTCGAGCAGCAACGCGAAGTCGCCATCGCCCGAGAGCAAGATGACAGTATCCACCTCAGGGGCGTGCTCCATGATATCTATGGTGATCCCCACGTCCCAGTCTCCTTTGGCGCTGCCGTCACTGCGCTGGATAAAGGGCTTCAACTTGACCTCGAAGCCGATATGTTTCAGCGCATCCTGAAACTTTATCTGGCCATCATCACCCCGGTCGATGGCATAGGCTAACGCCGTAACTATCTCCCCCTGCTCATTAAGTCTCTGCCACAGCGCGTGGTAGTTAAACTGACGACCATAGGCCTGGCGGCAGGTGTAATAGATGTTTTGTACATCGACAAAGAGGGCGATCCGTTTCAATTTGACAGCTTAGCTTGTTGAGTCATGGCTTGACCTTAACTTAGCGACGTGGTGAGGGGAAGGGTCTGGGGGAATAAACTGACTTTGTTAACACTTCGTTGCTTTTGTCTGGGGGCGATGTTTAGAATAGGCCTGCAAACCAAGATCACAGTCGCAGTCACTTAAATAATAACGATAACAACAGGAGTATGACTTGAGTCGAGAAGCGCGCTATTTAGAAGAAGCCAGAGGCTTTTATCAGAGTGGAAAATTCTCCTCTGCCGGTATCTATGCCCGTAAGGTGATTCGCAGAGAACCCAGTAATGGTGAGGCGCAGGCGCTATTGGGTCACCTCGCTTTTCGAAGTGGTGAGCATCAAGATGCCTTGAGCTGCTACCTAAGGGCCCAAGCCGCTGGATTTCAAGATCAAGAACTGCGCCTAAATCTGGCGACCCTACATGAGCGCCGCGAGGCCTTCTTCGATGCCGTCAACTTACTCAAGGAGCTGGTTAAAGAGACGCCGCAAGATTTAAGCCTGCAGCTTCGCCTGGGGATAAACGCCAGCCGCACCGGCGATATGGCGACGGCCGAGTCGGCGCTACTTGCTGCGTTAGCGGGTGATGAGCAGGCGGCGCAAGCAAGCCTGAACCTTGGGCATGTCTATAAGGCCAAGGGGGACACAGATAAGGCCGCAGCCTTCTACCATGATTACATTCGTCTGGCGCCCAGTCAGCAGGCGACCGCCTACTGGAGCCTGGCGGATCTGAAAAACTATCGGTTCAACGAACAAGATGAAACTGCTCTAAAGGCCAATGTTGCTGCCGAGGAGTTCTCTCAGGCGAGTCAGTCGCTATTTCATTTTGCCCTGAATCGTGTCTATGAGCAGCGCAAGCAGGGTGAGCAGGCCTTCGATGCGGTGCGAATGGCCAACCAGCTGATGCGTCCACTACGCCCCTTTAAGAGAGAGGCCTTTACCCGCTTGGTCGATAGTCTCAAGTCGGCTGAGGTGAAGCCGCGTGGTGCAGAGACTAGCGGGCCTTGGACACCTATCTTTATCGTCGGCATGCCGCGCTCGGGCACCACCCTGTGTGAGCAGATCCTTGCCAGCCACTCTCAAGTTGCCGCGACAGATGAGTTGCCCTTCATGGAGCGTCTGGCATTGAGTCTGGAGATGAAGGGAGGCTATGGCGCCATGCTGCCCCGGCTGTCAGATGAGCAGATAGCCCTGATGCGTCAGCAGTATATCGAGCAGGTGGACCAGTATCTAAAGGCTCAGGGTGAAGCGTCGCCAAGCCTAGTGCCAAGCCTTGTGATAGACAAGAATCCCAACAATTTCATCCATATTGGTCTCATCAAGACACTGTTTCCTGAGGCCAAGATCATCAATGTGATCCGCGATGCCAGAGACAACGCCATGGGGGTCTATAAGCAGCACTTTAGCCATGGCCATGACTACTCCTACCATCTGGATGATATCTGCCACTACTGGCAGCTATATCTGGAGTTGATGGCCCATTGGCAGCAGGCCTATGGCGATAGCCTTTATCATCTCTGTTTCGAGCAGTTGGTGAAGGCGCCGGATCAGCAGATCCCGGCCATGGTGGACTATGTTGGTCTGGCGCTCGAGCCTGCCTGTCTTAAGTTCTATGAGTCGAAGCGCAGCGTGCTGACCCCTAGTGCCAGCCAGGTTAGGCGGCCGATGAATGTAAAGGCGATAGGTCAGAGTGAGGCCTACGCGGCATTCATTCCCAATGCCTATCGTACCCTGACCGAGATTGCCGATAGGGCCCACAAGAGCTTCTTGAGTTGATGGGGCGATGAGCTAAGGTGCGTTAAATAAGGTGTCTTAAATAAGATGCCTTAAATAAAGTGTTTTAAGTAAGCGCAGACTCAGTAAAAGGGGCGACACATTTGTGTCGCCCTTTGTGGTATGGCTGAAGCCGATTGGCTAACGTTAACAGCCATCGCGAACGGCCATTACGAACGGCCATTACTAACGGCTAGGGGTTAGTTAAGCTGACCGTGGCACTGCTTATATTTCTTGCCAGAGCCGCAGGGGCAGGGACTGTTGCGAGTCAGTCCGGGCTCGGGTTGCTGTTTCTTCATCGTGCTAGCGACTGGCGACGATGGTGCGGGTCTTGTTTGTGAAGATATGGGGGCGCTGGGTGTTGACGTAAGTTGAGGCGCGGCTATATTTACCTGAGCCAATTCAGGGCTCATGGCCGGCCCCATGATCAGATGCACCAGTATCTTCATCGCCGATGTTTGACTGTCCACCATCACCAGCTGCTCTAGCGGCGCCGCCTGCGCCAAAGTTTGTTGCCGCAGTCGATGGAAGGCGTCCCAGCCAGCCTTATCATCGCCAAATTGTGACCAGAGTGCCTGCCAATCTAGCGCGAAGTCATTGAGTAACTTGATAAAGGCCTGACTAGCCTCTGAGCCATTACCCGTCGCGCTTTGGATCTGAGCACTCAGCTCCTGGGTTAGCAGACGTACCTCGCTGGGGGGCATTACCAAGGGGAAGTTCACCTTCTCTGTGATGATCTCTGCAGGTTTTTCAGGGATGAAATTTAAGTGTTTAGGCTTAAAGCTTGGGTCATCTAAGTTGCCATAGGCCAGCGATGCCTCGTTGACCATTTGCCAAAAACGACTCGAGCCCATGGTGTCGATAACCAGATGCACCCGCATCTTGTCACTCTTGTTCACCACCTTGTGGTATTTCCAGGAGTCGAAAATCCAGCATTCTCCCTCGCCCATATGTACCTGTTTATCGTCGCAGTGAAATTGCACCGCCTCGTCTGTGACTATGGGGATATGGATACGCACCCGGTTGTGCCAATGGTAGTTGATGTCGCTGTGCAGGGGCACCTCGCAGCCGGGGGCTAGACGCATCAGACGAGAGCGGCCAATCACCTCGCCGAAGGAGGCGATCACCTGCTGGAGATACGGACTCTGCAGCAGCGCCGGAGTGGGGCTCATGGGACCCTTAAATTCGTTGTTAAAGCTGCCGCCGACCGAGATGAGGGCGATGGCCGAGTTGCCTTTAAAGCTCTCATGATGGGCGCGCCAATCATCTTCGTCGAAGGCGGCCAGCTCCTGTTGCAGGCGCTCGACATCGAAACTCAGGGGCAGGCGGTAGAACTCTTTTGCTAACTTCATAATCTCTCTTGTATCCCTATTGCAGTTTGCCGTGGCAGGCCTTGTATTTCAGCGCAGAGCCGCAGGGGCAGGGGGCGTTACGAGCGGTATTGGGGTAGCGAGTGCTCGACCCCTCGGTTGACTGGGCATTAGCTTGCTCAGGTTTGGTCTCTACCTTATTCGGGGGAGTTGACGCTGGAACCGACGCCGACGTTTGTAGGTCCTCTGGTGGCGAGGGCAGATCTGTTGCAAAAGGCAAGATATCTCGTGACGCCAGTCGCTGATTTACTTTATTCAGGCAAGCTTGTGTTTGTGGCCAGATGGTGGCGATGGCCGAATAGTTGGCCAGCCATTTATCGGCCTTAGGGGCCGAGACTGTGTAGCGTGAGTGAGGCAGCTTGGCTTCGCAGCGCTCGGCCAGTGAGGCGTCTAAAGGAAGCTGGCAGAACTCGACTATCTTCTGGGTGGTGCCCTTAGGATCGGCAACCAGATCATGATAGCTGACTAGGTGCCAACGCTCTTTCGGCAGCTTGTCCAGCGAGGCCATGATGTGCTCGTTGGCCTGACACCACTGGAAGCAGGCGACCTGTTCTAGTGGCTTTCCTCTGAGCGCCTGCCAACCCGGTGGCAGCAGGAGTGACCAGTCGCCGCCCCAGCCGGGCAGGCCAGGGTAGGTGCGAAAACGGGCGCTGCGCCAGGCCTGCATTATGCTGGCAACATTTTCCTTGGGATCCCGCACCAGATAGATGAAGCGGGCGTCGGGAAAGAGCTTAGCGAGAAAGTCGATACGCAGGCTGTTTTTTGGGGTTTTCTCCAGAAAGCGGATCGGTCCCAAGCCTTTCTGGTAGGCCTTACCCTGATGATCCCTCAGTGCGGCCTCGAAGTCTGCCTTGAGCTGCTGGTCAATATCCGCATCCCAGTCGCTGATATCCAGCGCGTTGGAGGCAAATCCCTTGGCGGTGATATTGAGCTGCCTGTGCTTTTCTATTACTGCGTGGCTCTCGCCACCAATGGTCCAGAGTGATTCGCTATGGCTTAAGAGTTCAAAAAGCAGGGTGCTGCCGGATCGCGGCGCCGAGATGATGATAATGGGTCTATCGAAACAGGATTGATGCAACAGCGCCACCTTCTGTAGGGTGTTTTGATATTGTTATGGTGGCTTTACTTTAATGTTATTGCAGAAAAACTCAAGTGGGCGGCTCGTTTGGCCGTTCCAAGTTATGGCTCTGGTAGAGGGGATGCGCAGGGTTCAACAAAAGTGAAGTCTGGGCGCCTGAATGAGTTATGGCGATAGGTAGCGGCGGGCCGACACATCTGCTTGCACTCTAACGCTTCAATGAATGTGACGCTTTGCGCAGCTTTACATTGCTTTACCCACCTAAGGGCGGCGCCATTTTACAATAGGGGCAGTCGAAAAGCCCATGGATAAGATACCGCCCCAATGGATAAAAAATACCTGTACGTTCCCCTTGGCGTGCTGGCGCTAGCCGCCTTGCTCACCTTTGCTGTTGCTGCCAATCAGGCCAAGAATCAGTCGTCAACATCTCAGCCCCAAGTTGTAAACGGCAAAGCTGCTAACGCCAATACAGCTAATGCCAACACAGCTAATGTCAAAGCTGGGGCCAGAGCCGTGCCGATTGCCAGTGCCCGGGTCGAGGCCCATGAAGTGGCTCAGCATCTCTCATTGGTGGGCAAGCTTGCCGCCAATCGCTCGGTGCAGATAGCTGCCGAGGTATCGGGTAAGGTGCAGGCGATCAACTTAAGCGACAATCAGGCGGTGTCTCAGGGGCAGGTATTGGTGCATCTCGAAGATGCCAAGGCCAAGGCAAATCTTGTAGAGGCCAAGGCCTATCTGAACGATGAGCGGCGCAAGTTAGGCGAGTACAAGCGGCTCATAGAACAACACGCCATTACCCAGACCGAGATAGATGCTCAGCTGGCCAGTGTCGATATCGCCGAGGCCAGGCTCCAGGCCGCTCAGGCGGATCTGGATTATCACACCCTCAAGGCCCCCTTCGACGGTGTGATCGGGCTGGTGGACTTTAGTCTGGGCAAGCTGGTGAGCGTGGGCAGCGAGCTGGTCAGCCTGGACGATCTCTCCAGCATGCGTCTGGATCTGCAGATCCCCGAGCGTTATCTGTCGCAGATCTACTTGGGCATGCCTGTGGTGGCCAGCAGCAGTGCCTGGCCAGGCGAGCAGTTTCATGGTCAGGTGGTGGCCATGGCGCCGCGGATCAACTCCGAGACCCTCAATCTTAAGGTGAGGGTGAATTTCGACAATCCCAGCCTTCTGCTCAGGCCAGGCATGTTGATCTCGGCGCGGCTTGATTTTGCCCCTGTAACTCAGGCGGTAGTGCCGGTTCAGGCGCTGGAATACTCAGGCACCAAACGTTTCGTCTATGTGATCGACAGCGACAATATCGCCCGCCGCACTCAGGTGACCCTGGGGGCACGTATCGATGATCAGGTGCTGATCGATGATGGCTTATCTTTGGGCGACAGAATCGTGGTCAAGGGGCTGGTCAATATGCGTGATGGCATCAAGGTGGAAGACGTTGAAACTGGCCAGCTCGCCGAGGGGCCGGGAGGCAGGCGTTTGACTCAGGCTCAGACCCAGACACAGGCCCAGACTCAGACGGGCGAGACTGAAATGGCGCGAGGGCAGAGCTAATGTTGCTGTCGGATGTGTCGGTAAAACGCCCCGTGGTGGCGATCGTTTTAAGCTTGCTGCTGTGTGTATTTGGTCTGGTGAGTTTCTCCAAGCTGGCGGTGCGTGAGATGCCGGACGTGGAGAGCCCTGTAGTGACTGTGATGACCAATTACAGCGGCGCCTCGGCCAGCATCATGGAGAGTCAGATCACCACAGTGCTCGAGGATGAGCTGACGGGGATCAGCGGTATCGACGAGATCACCTCTGTGACCCGCAACGGCATGTCGCGCATCACCATCAGCTTCGATCTGGACTGGAACCTGACCGAAGGAGTGAGCGATGTGCGCGACGCCGTGGCCCGCGCCCAGCGTCGTCTGCCCGACGAGGCCGATGAGCCCATCGTCTCCAAAGACAATGGATCGGGCGAACCCTCCGTTTACATTAACCTCAGCTCCAGCACTATGGATAGGACTCAGCTGACCGACTATGCCCAGCGGGTGTTAGAGGACAGATTTAGTCTGATCACCGGGGTGAGCTCGGTAAATATCTCCGGTGGTCTCTATAAGGTGATGTATGTGCAGCTGGATCCTAAGTTGATGGCCGGCCGCGGGGTGACCACCACAGATATTACCGATGCGCTGCGCAGCGAAAACGTGGAGAGCCCGGGCGGTGAGGTGCGCAACGACACGACTGTAATGACAGTGCGCACCGCCAGGCTCTATCTGCATCCCGAAGACTTCGATTACCTGGTGGTGCGAACTGCAAGCGATGGTAGCCCCATCTATCTCAAGGACGTGGCGCGGGTGTTTATCGGCGCCGAGAATGAAAACTCCACCTTCAAGAGTGACGGCGTGCCTAACCTCAGCTTAGGGATCGTGGCCCAGTCGGATGCCAATCCTCTGCAGGTGGCGCAGCGGGTGCGCGAGGAGGTGGATAAGCTCCAGAAATTCCTGCCCGAGGGCACTCAGCTGTCTGTGGATTATGACTCGACCGTCTTTATCGACCAGTCTATTGGCGAGGTGTACAACACCCTCTATATCACCGGGGCCCTAGTGGTCTTGGTGCTCTATCTGTTTATCGGTCAGGCGAGGGCAACGCTGATCCCCGCGGTGACCGTGCCTGTGTCGCTGATCTCGGCCTTCATCGCCGCCAACTACCTGGGTTACTCCATCAATCTCCTGACCCTGATGGCGCTTATCTTAGCCATAGGCCTGGTGGTGGATGATGCCATCGTGGTTGTTGAGAACATCTTTCACCATATCGAGCGGGGTGAACCTGCGATTCTGGCGGCCTATAAGGGGGCTAGAGAGGTAGGATTTGCCGTGGTGGCGACTACCGCCGTGCTGGTGATGGTGTTTCTGCCTATCTCCTTCATGGAAGGCATGGTGGGGCGCCTCTTTACCGAGTTTGCCGTGATGCTGGCCATGGCGGTGATCTTCTCATCGGTTATCGCCCTAACCCTGACCCCAGTGCTTGGCAGCAAGCTCCTCAAGCGTAAACACAGGCCCAATGCCCTTAATCGTCTGATGGACAGCGGTTTCGCTCGACTCGAAGCCTGGTATCGCCGCGCCGTGGCCTGGGCGGTGCGTTACCGCCTGGCGGCGCCAGTGGTGATTGTCGCCTGTGTCATAGGTAGCGGTCTGCTGATGAACCAGGTGCCGGCGCAGCTGGCGCCCCAGGAAGACAGAGGCGTGATCTTCGCCTTCGTCAAGGGCGCGGAGGGCACCAGCTACAACCGGATGACGGCCAATATGGATATCGTTGAGCAGCGCCTGATGCCGCTTCTCAGTCAGGGAGTGATCAAATCCTTTAGCGTACAGGCGCCGGCGTTCGGGGGGCGGGCCGGGGATCAAACCGGCTTTGTGATCATGCAGCTAGAGGATTGGCAGGCCCGTGATATCAACGCGCAGCAGGCGCTGGCCGTGGTGGCCAAGGCGCTTAAGGGGATCCCCGATGTCATGGTGCGGCCCATGTTGCCCGGCTTTAGGGGCAAGTCCAGCGAGCCGGTGCAATTTGTGCTGGGCGGTAGCGACTATGATGAGCTGTTTAAGTGGGCGAGCGAGCTTAAGGCGATCGCCGATGCCTCGCCAATCGTCACCGGGGCCGATCTTGACTATGCCGAGACTACCCCAGAGCTGGTGGTGAGCGTGGACAGGCAGCGCGCCGCCGAGTTGGGGATCAGCGTGGCTCAGGTGTCCCAGACGCTAGAGGTAATGCTAGGTGGACGCAGCGAGACCAGCTTTATCGAGCGCGGCGAAGAGTATGACGTGTATCTGCGGGGCAAGGAGGAGAGCTTTAACAGCATGGCGGACCTGAGTCAGATCTATATGCGCGCCGCCAACGGTGAGCTGATCACCCTAGATGCCATCACCCACATCGAAGAGGTCGCCTCGGCCCATAAGCTGAGCCATACCAATAAGCAGAAGTCGATAACCCTCAAGGCCAACCTCGGTGAGGGCTATACCTTAGGTGAGGCGCTGGACTTCCTCGATGCCAAGGCTATCGAGATCTTACCCGGCGATATCAGCATCAGCTACACGGGGGAGTCGAAAGAGTTTAAGGAAAATCAGAGCAGCGTCATGCTGGTCTTCGGCTTAGCGCTGCTGGTGGCTTACCTGGTGTTGGCGGCCCAGTTCGAGAGTTTCATCAACCCGCTGGTGGTAATGCTGACGGTTCCCATGGGGATCTTCGGCGGATTCATCGGTCTCTATCTGATGGGACTCGGGCTCAACATCTATAGCCAGATCGGGATGATCATGCTGATCGGCATGGTGACTAAGAATGGCATCCTGATCGTCGAGTTTGCCAATCAGCTCAGGGACAGGGGCGCCTCGCTGGATCAGGCGATACTGGACGCCTCGGCGCGTCGCCTGCGCCCCATTCTGATGACGGCCTTCACCACCTTGGTCGGTGCCGTGCCCTTGATTTTATCGAGTGGCGCCGGTTCTGAGAGCCGGATCGCGGTGGGCACTGTGGTGTTCTTCGGCATGGCGTTCGCCACCCTGGTGACCCTGTTGGTGATCCCCGCCATGTATCGGCTGATCTCGGGTCGCACCCGCTCACCGGGTTTCGTCGCCGCCCAGCTTGAGACCGCCATCGCCAAACAGCAGGCAAGCGGCGCCTAAGTGGCTGGATGTTCGACTAGATGACTCGATGCAAGAGTGACGCTCCTGTCTTGCCTCTGTGTGAGATAGGGGCAAGACAGAGAAAAGACAGAGACAAGACCTTCGCTGTGTTTCATCTGATCCTTAAGGGGAAAGGTAAAATGCCTTTCACAGAGAACTTGTCTCAGTGCCAATGCTGTTGAGGTGGATATTGAGCCGGTAGACCCTATAAGTTGCCAACTCTTGGCTGGTTAACTTGTTTTCTTAAATACAGAGAGTGTTATTCAAAGGCATTAGTTAGGAAGGGCAGATTTAAAGATGGAACTGACGAACTGCCGATGAAATTGAGGCGTTGGATTATCTTTTACTTATTATTGCACATCGATAATCGTTTCTAGATTTGTTGTCTTAAAGATGATTGTCATAAAAGGTGATTGTCATAAACGATGATTACCTCAAACAATTCATTAGATTAATTTCATATTTCTATGTTTGGCCTAAATAGCCATTAAGTTGAAAAATTTACATCTTAAAGAAAAAGTGAATATTTCACAGGCTTTGCTGATTAAATATTCATCAGCATAACTGAGATGACGCGAGTGTCATTAATACGACGGCTGACTCTATCTTGTTTTCATCTGGCTAGTTGTTTAATTAACGCCACCAACTTTCAAATAAATCCTTTTTATTCAGTTGTTTAATTCGTATTTGAGTTTTTGCTTTAGTCTGGGTTTGTTTGTTTATTAAACTGGTCATGCCAGTGTCAATAAAATAGCACTCCTGTTGGCTAAGTTCCCTATTCATTCAAAATTCGATGTTCCTCCTGTTTGCATGATTCAATTTGGTTAAAAATGTTGCATTTTGTATCAATGGCGTGTTAAATCCGCTTTCTATCGCACTTTTGTCTCATCTTGTATTGCCAAATTCATGCTTCCGGCTAGTTTTCTCTTGTCTGAAAGTCTGTCTTTGGTTGATAGCCTTTGTCATCTAGGATTGAGAGTTGAGCCGTAAGAGTGAGGTAGGGGGTCATTTAAAAAATTAAAAGAATTTGAAGTAGTAGGTTTAGTGAAATGGATATTTTGCGCGCTGGTCAGTCTGCTCTGGCAAATATCATAATGCAGCGAAAGGGAGGGCTTGTGAAAAGCTTTGTTGCTCTGTTGACTGCTATCATGAGTCTTCTCTCGGCTTCTTCGTGGGCCGACGATACCGAGTTATATGTCTATGAGGCGAGTGCCCGTACTGGGGCCAGGCCACAGATCCTGATCATCTTCGATAACTCAGGCAGTATGGGCACCACAGTCTATGATGTGGATGTGCCTTATAAGTCAGGGGCTGGTGGTAGTTCCAGTGTTAATAATGGCCAGCAAGGGATGCTCTATTATGTTAAGGGTGATCAGGGTAAGAATAAGTTGCCCAATCCCGATGATCCTAACGAGCGCCGTAAATTTTCCGCGTCCATTAACGGCTGCGAGAGCTCTTGGGAGTTGCTCAACGACTATGGCATCTTTACCGGTTTCTTTCGCAAGTATACCTTTAGCGGTGCCAACGGTGCCTGGCGTGAGTTTGGCGACAATAACGGCCTGAATGCCAAGGCGGTGGATTGCTATGAAGACATTCAAGATGGCAAGTATCTCAACGCCAGTGGATTGATTAAAGGGTTGCCGATCGATAGTCAAGGCTCGCTCACCACGCCAATCATATATACCCCAGCCAGCGAGGGTTCTGATGAGAGTGTCAAGGAGAGAGCCAAAGAGTTGTCGCAGCTCACAGGCTTTGGTACCGGGCGGGTGCTGACTGTGTATACCGAGGATTACCTTCGTTGGTATCACAGTAAGAAGGCAACGAAAAATATGACTCGAATGGATTTGGCCAAAAATGCAATAAAAAACGTTATCTTAACCACGCCAGGAGTGGATTTCGGCCTGGCGATTTTTAACATGAATGGCCCGGACGATACATTATTGAATGGCCGTAACGGTGGCCGTATTATCAAGGCGATTAAGACCCTATCGAGCGCAGAAAAAAAGACTCTGTTAGACGGTGTTAAGAAAATCGCGTATGGCTGGAATACCCCCCTGTGTGAAACCCTCTACGAGGCATATCTCTACTTCGCCGGAAAGCCTATGCTCTTTGGCAATCAAGATAAAAACTACCAATGGTGGTATGACGTCAATGACAACCCTAGCTTTGACTCCGATGCGCTCAAAGAGAACACGAATATCTATCAAAGTCCTTTCAAGAAGTGCCAGAACAATGCTTATATTGTCTATATTACAGATGGTGAACCGACCCTAGACAGTGCTGCTGACGGATATGTAAAGCCGTTGACCAGAGGTGTCGACAAGCACAGCACCAGTTACATGAGCGCGCTGTCGAGTTGGATGTATCGCAAAGATGTCAACCTTGACGTGGATGGCGAACAGCATGTGATCACCCACACCATTGGCTTCAGTGAGGGCGCGAAAAAGGCCGAAGATCTGCTGAAGAAGGTGGCGAGCAAGGGGGGCGGAAGCTATTTCGATGCCACCGACGCGACTAAACTGCAGGGCTCGATTCAACAGGCGGTGAATGAGGTGTTGGCCAACAGCGCCAGCTTTACCTCGCCTTCTGTGGCCAGCAACAACTTTAATCGTACCCAGACCTTTAACTATGCCTATTACTCCATGTTCCTGCCGGACAGAGGTCCGCGTTGGACGGGGAATATTAAGAAGTTCAGAGTCGACTCCGAAGGCGAGGTGCTCGACGCCGAGGGGAATCTGGCGATCGGTAAAGACGGTAATATTAAAGATAGCGCTTGCTCCTATTGGACGCCCAAGAAGCTTTGCGGCGATGGCAACGATGTGCGCAAGGGCGGTGTTTTGTCGGCCATGCAGAGCGCAGATAGCCGAACCCTCTACAGTAATCTGGTGGGCGGCATGGACAAGCTCAGTCTATCGGCGGCGGCCAGTAAGGCTGGTGGTAAGGATGACCTCGCCAATTTCATGGGGGTGGATAAGAGTCAGCTCAAGGAACTCTTCGACTGGGCCAAAGGACTGGATGTGGACAACGAGAAGAATCAGTCTAGCATTGCCAACCCTACCAAGAATTGGCGCAGCGACATCATGGGCGATGCCCTGCACTCTAAGCCTCTGGCATTGAACTTCGGCAGTAAGTCCAGCCCGGATATACGTATCCTGGTTGGCACCAACCATGGTTTCATGCATATGTTCAAGGATGACGCCACTGCCAATGAGGTTAGCGAGAGCTGGGCCTTCATGCCTTATGAACTGCTGCCAAATATTCAGACCCTGAGAAACAATGTGCCGACGGGCGTGCACTCAGTCTATGGTGTCGATGGGTCACCAGTGGCCTATGTGAAAAATGGCGCCTCAGGCATAGAAAAAGCCTGGCTCTATTTTGGCATGCGCCGTGGTGGTGGTAGTTACTATGCCCTGGATATCAGCAATCCTGATTCGCCAAGCTTCAAGTGGCGTATCGATGCGAGCTCTCCGGGCCTGAGTGAGCTGGGACAATCCTGGTCGACGCCGGTAGTGACCACGATTCGTAGCGCCAGCGGCACGGATAAGCCCGTGCTCATCTTCGGTGCCGGTTACTCGCCAGCAGGTAAGGATAGCAAGAGTGTAGGAACCAAGGACAATAAGGGACGCGGCGTGTTTATCGTCGATGCCGATACCGGCAAACTTATCCATCAGTTTGGCGCCGGTGGCGGTACTGCATTGCCAGGGGTACAGGACAGCATTCCCAGCGGTGTGGCGGTACTCGATGCCGACGGAGATGGCAATACCGACCGTATCTATGCAGTCGATACTGGCGGTAGCGTCTGGCGCATGGATATGCCAAAAGCGGATAAGGCCAGCTGGTCTGCCTTTAAGTTTGCCGATCTGGGTGGAAAGTCGCTGCCACAGAATCGTCGCTTCTACTCGGCCCCTGCTGTGGCGCAGACCTTGATTAATAACGTCTCTGTGGTTGATCATACGGTCAATGGCAAGACCACAAAGGTGACCACGAGTCAGAATGTGCCTTACGATGCCGTGGTGGTGGGCAGTGGCCACAGGGCGGCGCCGTCGGATACTTCCCGAGAGGATATCCTCTTCGTTCTGCAAGACAGAAACGTGGTGTCTCAGACCTTTGGCGGTACAGGCAGGCCTAAGGCGCCAGCGGCTTTGACTATCGGCGATCTCTATGAAAATACCAAGTCAGCAGCGGAGATCACGCCCGATAAGTTGGCTATCGGTAAGAAACTGGGTTGGTATTTCAAATTTCCCGAGGATGGTGAGAAGAACCTGTCACCGGCGACCATTATCAAGGGTAAGGTGTTGTTCACAACTTTCGTTCCAGGAAATTCCAAGAATACTAATCAGTGTTTGAGCTCAGGTAAGGGATATTTAAGAAGCTTTAATCTTCAATATGGTACCAGTACCTACACCTCAACTAAGCTCGAAGCGGGTAACTTGGTATTAGACACTCCTCAGTTGGTGATCCCTGCCGACAATAAGGGGGGGCAAGGAAAGGATGGTGATGCCTACATGTATCTGATCGGCATAGGTAACGCCGCCGAGAAGATGGAGAAGGTTGCACCCGATGACGATTGTCCTGCCGGGGATAACCGCTGCATAGGTGGTCGTCTGCGAGCCAAAAAGCTCTACTACTATAGCGAGTAGTTGATGCCGTTGGTGAGTAAGGGATGCAGTTCGAGTAGGTGATGCTGTTCGAGCAAGAGATGCCGAGGCGCGAGATGATAAAGAGAATGATTGAGAGAATTAGCGTGAATAAATTAACTTTGCTGGCGTTAGTTGCTGGTTGTGCAATGGCCGGGCCGCTTAAGGCCGAGCCTAGAGAAGACTACAAGTGTTTCATCGACACCAATAAGGGGCAGGTGCTGGTGCGTTTCTCCTGGCAGCCCAGCAAGGCGCCACAATATAAAAAGCAGCTCGTTGGTAGTCAGCTGCCCGCGTTGCCGCACACGGACGGCAAGCCAATGACGGTGAAGCGCGTCTATGAGTGTGCCAAGAAAGAAGAGGCGTTTAGTACCAGTCAGGGCCGTATGTTAGAGCACAATTGGCCCATGGAAGGTTAGTTGCCACTAAGAGTGTCATCATGAGTGTCATCCATAGTGCCAATGAGAGCGCCATCGAGGCGTCATAAAAAAGCCGGGTTATTACCCGGCTTTTTACATCTATCAATAATCAGGCCTTGGCCAAGCTTTCTTTAACGTCTCGTTTGCTAGGACTCTCGATAGTCTGTTTTGCGCGGCGCCGTGTTTGCGGTTTACGCCGCGCCCGCCACATCAGGTAACCGGAAAGGGCCATCAGGCTAGGCAAGAAGCCCACCACACACCAGATGATTTTGCTGACCAGTCCGCCGAAGTTGCCGTAATGCAGGGGACGAAAACTATCGACAAATTGATAAAGCGCGCCGGCCTTGGTGGCATCGACACTGGCGCTGAGCTGACCGGATTTATCATCGAAACTGACGATAGAGCCATAGTCGCTGCGAAGCGCGCCGCGATCTTGGGCGGCGCCAAAAAGGTGGATGCCGGCATAGCTTTTGTCGGGGAAGCGCACGTAGTGGGTCTGAAAGCCTGGGATCACCTGAGTCGCCTGTGTCAGCAGTGCATCCATATCCAGCTGCTTGTTGTAGTAACTCTGGGTGATGATTAGGGTCTTGGGGTCGGGCTCGTGCCATTCCTCGATGATGTGCTCTATGTTCCACCAGGCACCGGTGAAACCCAGGATCAGGAACAGTGGCGCGCCTATAATCCCCAGCATCTTGTGACTATCGCTGAGAAACAGGCGCAGGCTCTTGCCCCATCTAAGGGTGAAGAAGGTTCGCCAAAACTGACGGTGTAGTATAAATCCAGATAAGGACAGCAAGATCAGCAAGATAGATACTAATGCGGTAACCGCTAGTCCCAGATGATCTGCAAGCAGGGTGTAGTGCAGCTCCAGCAGCCAGTCCAGCAGGTAGTGACTCAGGCCGACAGGTTGGCTCAGTAGGCTGCCTTGGCTTGGGTCGACAAACAGGAGCTGCCAGTCATAGGTGCCTTGCTTGGCGACATAGAGCTTGTCTGCCTCGCCGGCGTGAGTCGCAAACTGCCAGCCAAGAATTTCATGTTGCGGCAACGCCTCGTCTGCCGACCTCAGTAGCTCAGTGAAACTCAGGCGGGTCTCGCTGGCGGCGAGCACCTTTTCGGGCATCAATAGGTGTTCGAGCTCGCTCTTAAACACCAACACACTGCCGGTCAGGGCGATGATAAATAGCGGTAGGGCGGCGAAGAGTCCGAGCCAGCCATGCCATTTCCATAGGAGACGACGCATTAGATTATTACCTTTCGTTATGGCGCCATTGCCATGCTCCACGCTGTGTGAGCGGCAGGGCAGAAGAATAAAAATCGCAGCTTAACACTAATGAGAATTAATTTCATTCTCAACTTGTAGCATATGGAAATGGGTCACACTTTGGCTAAAAACAGTTGGCTAAAAACAGTTGGCTAAAAACAGTTGGTGAAAGCATCTGGTGAAAGGTGAAAGAAGTGACTGCGGAATAGTTAGAAATGGAAGGATGCCAAGGTGTGAGGCTATCGAGTTAAGTCTATGTTTTTAGGCTCTTTTTTAGGCGCCGCTTTCAGAGGTTGTGTCGAGATTGCTGAAAGGCAAGAGCCTAGCCAAGTCCCTGCATGGCTAAATTAAGAAGTTGCCTAGCTAGTCGATTAGTCGCCTAGCTAGGCGGCGGATGTCATAGCGGTGTTTGACTGCCGTCATACTGACCGCGGATCAGCCGGTCTTTCTCTATGAGGAGCAGTTCACCAGACAGGCCTTTTTTGATGCTGCTGTCGATGGCGATAACCCGGTTGTCGAACAGGCCTAGTACCCGAGTCTGTGAGGTATGGCCCACAACGATGCGCTTGACCTTGAAGTAGTCCAGGATGTTGGCCAGCTCCTGGGTATCGAAGTCGGGCTTAAAGTAGCCTCGATACCAGGTGGGGCCGTTGCCGAAGAAGAGAAAGTTGAGAAGCTCATCTTGCTTCAGCTCGGCCTTACTCTTGTCGATATTTTCCCGGTAGAGGCTGTTGGCCCTAGCCAGTGTCAGGCCGCGGTCGACCCACTCCTGACTGATGCCGCCATGGAGGAAGAGGGCGTCGTTGATCTTAACGATAGTGTGCTTGCTTCTGAGCCATTGGCCGAGTTCGCTGTCTTGACCGTAGAGCGCCTCATAGCTGCGATTAAGCAGCTTACTGGCGGTCTGGTACTTGTCGTTGACGTAGCGTAGATCGCCGCGCATCACCATCTGTTCGTGGTTGCCCATCAAGAGGTGCAGCTGGCCGCCGGCGGCCTTGGCCTGCTTATCGAGTTTGTACATGAACCAGAGCACCTCGTTAACCTGAGGGCCGCGGTCGAACATATCGCCCGTCATTACCATATGACCCCTGCCGAAGGCCCAGTTGTTATTCTGGTCGATGATCTTATGGCGGCGCAGCAGCTGCCGCAGCACCTCATATTGACCATGAACGTCGCTGAGCGCCACTATCTTATCCACCCCTTGATAGCTGTCTGCCAGCACCTCTTTAGCCTGCGGATTCAGGCTGGGCTCGGGAAGTTTGCCGCAATGTTCTGGGCGGCTCAGCTGTCCCTGGTTGACGCGGGTCTGTTTATGCTGGCCTTCGCAGATCCAATCGGCTATCTCGGCCTTGGGGTTGAGAAATAGATAGGGGCCGTCACTCATGCCTGAATGAGTACTGGCTTGAGTCACTGCCTTAGTCTCTTGCTGAGTTTGCGCCTGAACGGCTAAAGGTTGTAGGGGCAGTAGACCGGCCAGGCATAAGCTGGCCGCCTTTAGCGCTGAGTCGAGTGGCATTAGCCAGAGTGATCTATTCAAGACAAATCCTTTTATTATTCTGATGTTGTTGGCGGATAGGCGTTCAATCCTAGCACGCTTTTGTTTCCATGTTTGACCCTTTTAACGAGGGAGCTGGTTTTGGGAAGATATGATAAAAAAACGGAGGCTACTGCCTCCGTTTGTATGTGCTTTGCGCTACTGAAATTGCTCGAGAGTGCGAGGTGCGCGCGTTAGCTCATGCGCTTGTACTTGAGACGGTGCGGCTCAATCACATCCGTACCCAGAGTCTCTTTCAGCCAGGTCGAGTATTCTGTGTAGTTACCCTCGTAGAAGTTCACCTGACCCTCGTCGCGGTAATCCAGGATGTGGGTGGCGATTCTGTCGAGGAACCAACGGTCATGCGAGATCACCATGGCACAGCCAGGGAATTCAAGCAGGGCTTCTTCCAGGGCGCGCAGGGTTTCGACGTCGAGATCGTTGGTGGGCTCATCGAGGAGCAGCACGTTACCGCCTGCCTGGAGCAGCTTGGCAAGGTGCACACGGTTGCGCTCACCACCGGACAGGGTGCCGATGATCTTTTGCTGATCGCCGCCGCGGAAGTTGAAGCGGCCCACGTAGGCGCGGCTCGGGATCTCAGTGTTGTTGATACGCATGATATCTTGACCGCCGGAGATCTCCTCCCATACGGTCGCCTTGTCGTTCATGGCATCACGGAACTGCTCCACCGAGGCGATCTGAACCGTATCACCCACTTCGATACTGCCGCTGTCTGGCTGTTCGGCGCCGCTGATCATCTTAAACAGGGTCGACTTACCGGCACCGTTAGCACCGATAATACCGACGATGGCGCCTTTAGGTACGCTGAAGCTCAGGTTGTCGATCAGCACGCGGTCGCCATAGGACTTGGTCAGGTTGTTCACCTCGATCACCTTGTCACCCAGGCGTGGCCCTGGCGGAATAAACAGTTCGTTGGTCTCGTTACGTTTCTGGTAGTCGTTGGTGTTCAGCTCTTCGAAACGTGCCATACGGGCCTTGCCCTTTGACTGACGGCCCTTGGCACCTTGACGAACCCACTCGAGTTCCTTGGCGATGGTCTTCTGACGGGCACTTTCGGCAGCCGATTCCTGCTTCAGACGGGCCTCTTTCTGCTCTAGCCAAGAAGAGTAGTTGCCTTCCCATGGGATACCCTCGCCACGGTCGAGTTCTAAGATCCAACCGGCGGCGTTGTCGAGGAAGTATCTATCGTGGGTAATGGCCACAACGGTACCCGTGTATTCTTGCAGGAAGCGCTCTAACCAGGCGACAGACTCGGCGTCTAAGTGGTTGGTCGGTTCGTCCAGCAGCAGCATGTCTGGCTTTTCAAGCAGCAGGCGACAGATGGCCACACGGCGACGCTCACCCCCTGATAATACCTCAATCTTTTCGTCCCAGTCCGGCAGACGCAGGGCGTTGGCGGCGCGCTCGAGAATGTTGTCCAGGTTGTGGGCATCCTGGGCCTGGATGATGGCTTCCAGCTCACCCTGTTCCTTGGCAAGGGCGTCGAAATCGGCATCTGGTTCAGCGTATAGGGCGTAAACCTCATCGAGACGGGTTAGGGCGTTCTTGGCCTCACTTACCGCTTCTTCGATCGCTTCGCGCACTGTCTGCTGAGGATCTAGTTTAGGCTCCTGGGGCAGGTAACCTATCTTAAGATCCTGCATCGGACGCGCCTCACCCTCGATCTCGGTATCGATACCGGCCATGATGCGCAGCAGGGTGGACTTACCCGAACCGTTAAGACCTAATACGCCAATCTTGGCGCCGGGGAAAAAGCTTAAGGAAATATCTTTGAGGATCTGCTTCTTCGGCGGGACTATCTTGCCCACGCGTAGCATGCTGTATACAAACTGAGCCATAAAAAAGTTTACTCACTGACGAAACAATGGGGGCAATTCTACTGTAATCGCCTTAGAACTTAAATCGGATTTTCGGTCCCTTTTCGCTGGCCTCGCCGCCATGTTCTATGATGAGAAGTTTTTGTTTTGTGACATCTTGTAAAAATTGTTAACATCCTGAGCCGCTCAAGGGGGCACAGCTAAATGCTAGGCGCCATGAATTGGGCGGATGAACACAGTTTCTGATAAAGAGCATCGATTAAAAGCTTTGACCCTAAGGGTTGAAGAAAGAACACAAGAATAAGAATAACGATAAAGATAAGGGATTGATCTTGAAAGCCACATCACCTGTTATTGCCGCCTCCCTGTTAGGTGGTGCCAGCCTGTTATTGCCACTTACCGCCCATGCCGAGCCAGCACAGGCCTATCCTGTTCAAAAAGCGCCAGCTCAAGGCCAATTGGCGTATGCCTTAGCCTCTGCGTCTCAAGTGCAGCGGCCAGCGGATAAGCCGGCGCAGATAGCGCCGGTAGAGGCCATAGACTTGCCGCTAGCGCCCAGCGAGAAGGATTGGTGGGGCGCGACACTGGAACTCTCAACCGTGCTGGTGCTTGGCGAGCTGCTGTACAAGACGGGCTCAGAGGCCATGGAAGATGATTTCGATTATGAGATCGACGGCAATGCGGCGGAGTTTTTCTATGACAGGTTGACTACGGGGGCCTCCTGGAAGTATGACGATAACGATATCGGCATGAATTGGGGCCACGCCTACGCCGGCGCCCTCTATTATCAGGCGTTTCGTAACCATGGCTTCAACTACTACGAGTCGACCCTGGGCACCTTTGCCGCCTCCACTATCTGGGAGGTGTTTGCCGAGTATAAGGAAGTGGTGAGTATCAACGATCAGATAGTCACCACCTGGGGCGGCGCCGTGCTGGGGGAGAGCCTGTTTCAGTTTTCCGAGATGCTGGCCGCCAAAGAGGGCTGGTTGCCAACCGGCCTGAGTTATCTGTTTAACCCCTCGCGCACGCTGCGGGGCTGGTTTGGTTACCCGAGTCCCAACCGATTCGATCGTAGCCAGACCCAAGACAGCTTCTCCGTCTATACCGGCGTGCGCTACGCCAGCAAAGACAAGGCGGAAGTTAGCAGCACCATGGCGATGCTGGGGATGCGGGCGGCCATCGACAGTCGCGAAGGGAAATATGACACCCTCAGCGGCACCCCCAGCCGGGTGGAGATGATGATGGAGACCGCGGTCTCCCAGGAAGGTGTGGAGGAGTGGCAGATGGCCACCCAACTGCTGCTGGCAAGCTATGGCCGCAAGCATAAAGGCGGCGGGCTCGCCAGTGACTGGTCCCATAGTTTCTATGTCGGTCCGTCGACCGGCATGGAATACACCAGCCTGGGGCTGGAGCTGGATGAAGACTTCTACGCCGTGGTCAACCTGCTGGGCCTGTCGATGGGGGCCAACTGGTCCAATCAAGATATCAGCATCGATCTGCGCGGCGATCTTTTTGGTGACTTTGCCATGGTGAAACCTTTCGCCACCAAAGATTATCTCTCCCAGGGACGGCATTTTTGGGGCACCAAGTCTGTGCTCTGGGAGGGGGAATATGGCTATGCCTGGGGCCACACCTTTAACCTGTCACTGGAGGCCAGCTATCGTAATCTCTTACTAGGCATGAAGCTTAAGTCCCAGCGCTGGAGCTCTATCGACGACAAAGAGAACGAGCGCGCCCCCCAGTGGAACCCTAACAACAGCGATCTGGACTTCGACGATGCCAGAGACAGATATGAGATCTATCTCAGCTATGGTATCAGTAAGGATCTGACTCTAAGCCTACACCACGAGCGGATCGACCGCAGCGGTGAGATCCATGGCATAGACAATCCGGGGATCTACAGCCGCCTCGATGACAGCGAGCAGCGCAGCTGGCTGCAACTCGAATACGACTACTGAGTACCATGACTGATCACGATTGCTGATTACCATTACTGATTACGATTGCTGATTACCATTACTAATGCAAAATGACGGCCCAGAGCCGTCATTTTTGTTGGGTAATTAAAACAGTGTTTTCGTTCAAAAGGCTGTAAACCAGCCATTTTGTCCCTTGCAAAAAAGGAGTCTTGGCAAATCAGGCCACCTTAACCCCACTTTTGTCCTAAGGTGCATTTTGATGAACATTTCTCAGCCTGAATCGCAACTAATTTCATGTCGCAAATGCTGGGATTGTGATCGAATGCACTGTAGAATACCGCGCAACCCTACCTTATAAGACTTTCACAGCTGGAGTGACCAATGCTGAAAAAAGAGATGAACATCGCTGACTTTGATCCGCAACTGTTTCAAGCGATCCAGGAAGAGACTCGTCGTCAAGAAGAGCACATCGAGCTAATCGCCTCGGAGAACTACACCTCTCCTCGCGTGATGGAGGCTCAAGGTTCTCAGCTGACTAACAAGTACGCCGAAGGCTATCCTGGCAAGCGTTACTACGGTGGTTGTGAACATGTCGACATCGTTGAGAACCTGGCCATCGAACGCGCCAAGGAACTTTTCGGTGCGACCTATGCTAACGTTCAGCCTCACTCCGGCTCACAGGCTAACAGCGCAGTCTACATGGCGCTACTGCAACCAGGCGATACCGTCCTGGGTATGAACCTGGCTCACGGCGGTCACCTGACGCACGGCTCTCCAGTAAACTTCTCTGGTAAGCTGTACAACATAGTTCCTTACGGCATCGACGAGTCTGGCAAGATCGACTATGACGAGATGGAGCGTCTGGCTGTAGAGCACAAGCCTAAGATGATGATCGGTGGTTTCTCTGCCTATTCTGGTATCGTCGACTGGGCGCGCATGCGTGAAATCGCCGACAAGATTGGCGCTTACCTGTTTGTCGATATGGCGCACGTTGCAGGCCTTATCGCTGCCGGTGTCTATCCAAACCCTGTGCCACACGCACACGTGGTGACTTCTACTACTCACAAGACCCTAGCCGGTCCTCGCGGCGGTATCATCCTGTCTGCGGCGAATGACGAAGACCTGTACAAGAAGCTGAACTCTGCGGTATTCCCAGGTGGTCAGGGCGGCCCATTGATGCACGTTATCGCCGGTAAGGCGGTGGCCTTCAAGGAAGCGCTGTCTCCTGAGTTCAAGGAATATCAACAGCAGGTAGTGGTTAACGCTAAGGCGATGGCTAACACCTTCATTGAGCGCGGTTTCGATGTGGTTTCTGGCGGCACCGAAAACCACCTGTTCCTGCTGGATCTGATAGCTAAAGATATCACAGGTAAAGATGCCGATGCGGCGCTGGGCCGTGCCAACATCACGGTAAACAAGAACTCAGTACCTAACGACCCACGTTCACCTTTCGTGACCTCGGGCCTGCGTATCGGTTCGCCAGCCATCACACGTCGTGGCTTCAAAGAAGCCGAAGCTGTTGAGCTGACCAACTGGATCTGTGATGTGTTAGATGACATCAACAACGAAGCCACTATCGAGCGCGTGAAGAACCAGGTGCTTGAATTGTGCGCTAAGTTCCCTGTTTACGGTTAACCTTAAGGGGTAAATCGGGTAAACTCCGATGGCCGCTACTGATTTAATATTGGTAGCGGCCATTTTTGTATCTATTTCAAGGGAAAGCTCCCCAAGATACCGATTAGCATTTGCTGGAGGCTCAATGCATTGTCCGTTTTGCAGCGCAACCGACACTAAGGTGATCGATTCTCGTCTGGTGGCCGATGGTCATCAGGTACGTCGTCGCCGCGAGTGTCTGCTTTGCCACGAGAGATTTACCACCTTCGAAGGCGCCGAGCTGGTGATGCCGCGTGTGGTTAAACAAGATGGTAGCCGCCAACCCTTCGACGAAGACAAGCTGCGCGGCGGCATGCTGAGGGCGGTAGAGAAACGCCCCGTATCGATGGACCAAATAGAGCAGGCGCTAAGCAAGATAAAATCGACCCTGAGAGCCACGGGTGAACGCGAAGTGACCTCTAAGATGATAGGTAACCTGATGATGGATCACCTGGTTAATCTCGACAAGGTGGCCTATATCCGTTTCGCCTCGGTTTACCGCGCCTTCGAAGATGTCTCCGAGTTCGGCGAGGCGATTGCCAAGTTGCAAAACGATAAGAGCAAGGCGGGTAAGTCGTAATCGATGCGTATCGGGCTTCCCCAATTATTCTCAAGAGATGGCGATGAGCATGGCCTGGTCCAAATTTGATTCCCAGATGATGGCGCGCGCCATTAAGTTGGCCCGCAAGGGGCAATACACCACCAGTCCCAACCCTAATGTCGGCTGTGTATTAGTCCAAGGGGATACCCTGGTGGGTGAAGGATTTCATATCGCCGCCGGCGGCCCTCACGCCGAGGTGCATGCCCTGCGCATGGCGGGCGATAAGGCCAAAGGCGCCACCGCATACGTGACCCTGGAGCCCTGTAGCCACTATGGCCGCACGCCGCCCTGCGCCGAGGCGCTGATCAAGGCAGAGGTGGCCCGCGTGGTGGTGGCGGTCACCGACCCTAATCCTCAGGTGTCTGGCCGTGGCATCAAGATGCTCCAAGATGCGGGGATTGAAGTTGAAGTGGGTCTGCACCAGGAAGAGGCCGCAGCCCTCAACCCTGGCTTCATGAAGCGGATGCGCAGCGGCCTGCCTTGGGTCGGTATTAAGCTGGCTGCGAGCTTGGATGGTAAGACGGCGCTCTCTAACGGCGTCTCTAAGTGGATCACAGGGCCAGAGGCGCGCCGTGACGTGCAGCGTATGCGCGCACGTTTCGATGCCGTCGTGACCGGCATAGAGACGGTGCTGGCCGACGATCCTAGCCTGAATGTACGTCATCAGGAGCTAGGCAGCCTGGCCGGGCAGTTAACCGAGGCCGACATTCGTCAGCCACTTCGCGTGGTACTCGACTCCCGTGCGCGCCTAAGTGCCAAGGCAAAACTATTTGAGACACAATCCCCCGTGTTGCTGGTGAGCTGTCAGCCCTATCCCGTGGCCGTGGCGAGCGCCTGGCCTGAGCATGTGAGTCAATTGCAACTGCCGAGCGACAATGGACAAGTGCCGCTAAAGGCGCTGCTGGAACATCTGGGATCTCAGCTTAACAGCGTGATGGTGGAGGCCGGGGCGACCCTGGCCGGCGCCTTCATGGCACAGGGGCTGGCGGACGAGCTGGTGCTGTATCAGGCACCGAAAATCTTAGGCGGCCATGGCCGTAACCTGCTGGCACTGCCGGACTATACTGAGATGGCACAGCTGCCCGCGCTCAAGCTTTGCGACGAGCGTGCGATCGGGGCCGACAGACGCCTCACCTTTCAATTGAGTCACAATCATTTACCGAGCGATAAAGAGTAGTTAGTCATGTTTACTGGGATCATCGAGGCTGTTGGCAGCCTGAGAAAAATTGAGCGTCGCGGCGATGATATTCGCTTGACGGTGGCTAGCGGCAAGCTGGATTTAAGTGACGTTAAACTCGGTGACAGTATCGCCACCAATGGCGTGTGTCTGACCGTAGTCGAGCAGATGGCCGACGGCTATGTGGCGGACATCTCAGCCGAAACCGTGGCCCTTACCGGCTTTGCCCATTATCAGGTGGGGCAGAAGGTCAACCTGGAAAAGGCGGTGACGCCGACGACCCGCCTCGGCGGTCATATGGTGAGCGGTCATGTCGACGGTGTGGCCAGCGTGGATGACAGACAGTATCGCGGCAAGGCGATCGAATTTTGGCTGACGCCCCCCAAGGGGCTGGCGCGCTATATCGCCCACAAAGGCTCTATCACCATAGATGGTGTCAGCCTGACGGTGAACGAGGTGGACGGCGAGCGTTTTCGTCTGACCATAGTGCCCCATACCGCCAGCGAAACCACGCTTATCGATTTGAAGGCGGGCGACAGGGTCAATATCGAGGTGGATCTCATCGCCCGGCACCTGGAGCGCCTACTGAGTTTTCAGGCGGCAGAGGAAAATCCAGCCAAAGGCTCAGAGGTCACCATGGATCTGTTAGCTCGCTCCGGCTTTTTAAGATAGACGCTGGCAATCCCAGCCAATAGCAGATTAAATAACTCTTACTATAAGAATATTTCAAGCTCTAATAAATCAAGGTCTAACAATGGCACTACACAGCATAGAAGCGATTATCGAAGATATCCGTCTGGGTAAGATGGTTATCTTGATGGATGACGAAGACAGAGAGAATGAAGGCGACCTGATCATGGCCGCTAACCTGGTGACGCCCGAGGCGATCAACTTCATGGCCACCTATGGCCGTGGCCTCATCTGTCAGACCATGACCAAGGCGCGCTGCGAGCAGCTCAACCTGCCGCTGATGGTGAGCAACAACAATGCCCAGTTCTCCACCAACTTTACCGTGTCTATCGAGGCGGCCGAAGGGGTGACCACAGGCATCTCTGCCTATGACAGAGCCGTTACCGTGCAGGCCGCCGTGGCCCGTGACGCTAAGCCGTCGGATATTGTGCAGCCAGGCCATATCTTCCCATTGATGGCCCAAGAGGGCGGGGTGCTTATCCGCGCCGGTCATACCGAGGCGGGTTGTGACCTGGCCCGTCTGGCTGGCCATGAGCCGTCGGCGGTGATTGTTGAGATCCTTAACGAAGATGGCACCATGGCGCGTCGTCCAGATCTTGAGGTGTTTGCCGAGAAGCATGGCCTCAAAATAGGCACCATCGCCGATCTTATCGAATACCGTAACACCAAGGAAACGACCGTGGTGCGTGAGGCCAAGTGCAAGCTGCCGACCCGTTTCGGCGAGTTCGACATGATCACCTACCGCGACACCATAGATAACCAATTGCATTATGTTCTGGTGAAGGGGGAAGTTCAGCCTAACGCTCTAGTGCGCGTGCATCTGCAAAACACCTTCAACGATCTGTTGCACTCTGAGCGCGACGAGAAGCGTAGCTGGCCGCTGGAAAAAGCCATGGCGCGTATCGCCGATGAAGGCGGCGTCTTGGTAGTGTTGGGTCATCAGCAGAGCAACGAAGAGTTGGTGGCCAAGGTGAAGGCTTTCGAGGCGGAAGACAAGGGCGAAGTCGGTGCGCCGGCGCAGTGGCAAGGCACCTCACGTCAAGTGGGTGTGGGCTCGCAGATCCTGGCCGATGTGGGCGTGACCAGCATGCGTCTGCTCAGCTCGCCTAAGCGTTATCATTCGCTGTCTGGTTTCGGTTTAGAAGTGACTGAATATATTGCAGAATAAGCTAGTCTGCTTGTAATTCATCGAATTGAGTTAAATTGCATGGGGATCAACGCGGTGGGCTGTGGTATTATACCGCCTCTTTTTTCCCGTGCCGGGTTTGTTAAGCTAATTTAGGTAAGATAAATGAACGTAGTTCAAGGTAATATCGAGTCGAAAAACGCCAAAGTGGCCATAGTGGTTTCACGTTTTAACAGCTTCGTGGTTGAAAGTCTGCTAGAAGGCGCGGTGGATACATTGAAGCGCTTCGGTCAGGTCGCCGACGACAACATTACCGTTGTCCGCGTACCGGGTGCCGTAGAGCTGCCGCTGGCAGCCCGTCGTGTGGCGGCAAGTGGTAAATTTGACGGCATCATAGCGCTGGGCGCCGTGATCCGTGGTGGTACGCCACACTTTGATTTTGTTGCAGGCGAGTGTAACAAGGGGCTGGCTCAAATAGCGCTTGAGTTCGACCTTCCTGTGTCATTCGGTGTATTGACCACAGATACCATTGAACAAGCTATCGAGCGTTCTGGTACTAAGGCGGGTAACAAGGGCGGCGAAGCGGCACTTGGTCTGCTAGAGATGGTCAATGTTCTGCAAGAACTAGAACAGCAGTTGTAAGATTAGGAACCAAGATGAAACCTTCAGAGCGCCGTAAAGCCCGTCGTCTAGCGGTACAAGCTATCTATTCATGGCAGCTAAGCGGCAATAATGTTGCCGACGTGGAGCATGAATTTCTCACCGAGCAGAAGATCGATGGCGTCGACGTTAGCTATTTCCGTGAATTGCTATCTGGCACCACGACCAAGTCGGCTCAGTTGGATGAGTTGATTATGCCTCACCTCGAGCGCCCGTTCGATGAGGTTTCGCCTATCGAGAAGGCGGTGCTGCGCATCGCGACCTACGAGCTGACCTTCCGTAAGGATGTGCCTTACAAGGTAGCTATCAACGAGGCTATCGAGCTGGCCAAGGCCTTCGGGGCCGAAGATGGTCACAAGTTCGTTAACGGCATTCTCGACAAGATAGTCGCTAAAAAGTGATACAATTAACGGCGTCCCAGGATGCCGTTTTTTATATTCAGGTTTAGCCTCGACGTCGCCTTCGTTCGCTCGATGTTGCCTTCGCTAAAAAGTGTGCTAGCTGATTAACCCTTACTATGGTTCTTAAGACTGTGAAAGAGTTTAAATTAATCGATCATTTCTTTGCTAACCTTGGCCAGACTCGCCGCGATGTGCACCTGGGGATCGGCGACGACTGCGCCCTGGTCCAGCCCGCCGAGAACAAGGTGATTGCCATCTCCTGCGACACCCTGGTTGAAAATGTACACTTCTACGCCGACATGCCGGCCAAGGCCCTGGGTTACAAGGCGCTGGCGGTTAACCTGTCGGATCTCGCCGCCATGGGCGCAGAGCCCGCCTGGATGACGCTTGCCCTTACCCTACCTGAGGTGGATGAGGCCTGGCTGGAGGAATTTAGTCAGGGGCTGAATGAGGCTGCGCAGTACTACGGCGTTGCCCTGGTGGGCGGCGATACTACCCGCGGCCCCAAGTCGATCACCATCACCATCAATGGCCAAGTGCCAGAGGGCAAGGCCCATACAAGGGGCGGCGCCAAGAATGGCGACTGGATCTATGTGACCGGCTCCCTCGGCGATTCGGCCGTGGGCTTGGCGATTCTGGGCGATAAGCTCAATATCGACGGGGAGGCGAGGGAATATTTTATTCAGCGCCACTACTTCCCCACCCCAAGAGTGCTTGCGGGTCAGTCGCTTAGAGGATTGGCCTCGAGCGCCATCGATCTCTCCGATGGCTTTGTCTCGGATATCGGTCATATCCTCAAGCGCTCGGCGGTCGGCGCCGTGGTGGATGTGGATCGTCTGCCCCTGTCGGCGCAGATGCGTGAATCTTTGGCTGAGACCGAGGCGCTGGGTTATGCCCTAACGGGTGGTGAAGATTACGAGCTGCTGTTTACCGTCCCCGAGGCCCAACGTGGCGCGCTGGAGACGGCCCTGGCCCATGCTGGGGTCAGTTTTACACAGGTTGGTCAGATCGCCACCGGTGATAAGCTACGTCTCATCAAGGATGGCGAGCCCTACACACCGTCTCAATTTGGTTTCGAGCACTTTTAAACATGCAGTTATGGTCCACCGATCCGGTTCTTAAAAAGCTTTCTCTGGTAAACCCTGTTCATTTCCTGGCCCTGGGCTTTGGCTCAGGCCTCGCCGCTAAGGCGCCTGGCACCTTCGGCACCCTGGCGGCAATTCCGCTTTATCTACTCATGGCTGGATTGCCCCTAAGCTGGTATCTGGGGCTGACGCTCCTTAGCGTGCTTGCCGGTTTCTATATCTGCGACAAAGCCTCTAAGGATATGGGGGTGCACGACCATGGCGCCATCGTCTGGGACGAGGTGGCGGGCCTGCTTATTACCCTGATCGCCGCCCCCGCAGGTTGGCTCTGGTTGGCGGTTGGCTTCGGGCTCTTTCGCTTCTTCGATATCCTCAAACCCTGGCCCATCAAGGTGCTGGATGCCAAGGTGCATGGTGGTATCGGCATCATGATTGATGACGTGCTCGCCGGCGTGTTTGCGTTTTTGTGCCTGCAGGGAATTGTCTATTTGGTAGGATAGCGATTGGCTTGTCCAATTGTCACTAAGTTCAAATTGAGTTCAAGTTAAGTTCAATTTAGTTCAAATTAGGTCCCGAGTGTCGAAGGCCACAGCGTCAAGACAGTCGGGATTTTTGTTTTTAGCACAGCAGCAAAAAATTGATTTGTTGCTGTGCTGACTGCATGCTCAGTTTAACTTTTAGTTGCTTTCAGGCAAGAGGAGACAGGTTATGGATGATGAGAGCCTTAACCAAAACAAATCGGACGTTGAGTTTAGTGGTAGTTGTCTTTGTGGTGGCGTGGCCTTTAGCTTAGTGGGTCGTTTCGATGCTTTCTATTTGTGTCACTGTAACCGCTGTCAGAAGGGCACCGGCTCGCTGCATGGGGCCAACCTGTTTTCCAATCATTTGGCCCTTGACTGGCGGCGTGGCGAGGCCTTGCTGCAAACCTTTGACGTACCGAACAGTCGTCATCGGCGTTGTTTCTGTAAGGTGTGCGGCTCGCCTATGCCTTATCGGCTGGAGGCGTTAAATCTGGTTGTGGTGCCTGCAGGCTGTCTGGATGTCGAGGTGCCCATTGCGCCAACGGCAAAGCTATTTATGGCAGAGCGGGCGAATTGGGGGAAGGAGCTCTCATCTGTGCCCGGTTTCGAACGTCTACCGGAATAGCATTTTAGCGCTGAAATTTTTGGCGTTAGACATCCCCTGAAGCCGGTCAGGGGATGAGCTGTGATGAAGGAAAAAGAAACTGTAGGCTTGTTATTCTGGTGAGCTCTCCCTAGGTTTTTCTTCATTAACTTCAGTCACCATCCCTGCCGAGATAGCAGGAGTCGTTAAGCGGGTAACAAGCTCGGCGCGCAGCGATTCCACCTTGTTAGCCGTTGCCTGGTAACTCTCGAAAGAGGAGATGCCAGAGCAGAGGATAAATTTCCCCATGGGATTGTAGGCGTACTCTTGCAGGGTCGATAGCGAGAGATCGTTAGGGCACTGCTTGATGCTTGCCTTGCCGGTTAAGATATCTGCATAACGGTTAGCGGTATCCTGTTGCTTTAACAGGGGCATGAGCAGGGTTTCGATAACCTTAGTGGTAAAATCGGCCTTTTCATCCGCCTCAAAAGTTTGTGTCATCTTAGTTAGGAAGTGCCACTCGCCTCGTTTGGCTCGATCAAGGGCTAGCACGTCTCCTGGAATAGGTGCCAGCCAGAGGCTAGGTAAGCTAGTATCTTCACCCTCTGTGCGCATTTGACTGACGAGCAGCTCACCCAGCTTCATGTGTTGTTTGAGCGCCGAGATGGCGAGGAATTTATTACCCAGCATGTTGATCCGCATCGCGGCCTGCTGCCAGAACTGCATATCTTTGTCTATGGCGGTGATGAGGGAGGCTGAATCCGTTCCATTGATGTAGGCATCGACAAGAAACAGCTGCTGTGCGGCGATCAGATGTTGCATAGGTAGCAGATCGCTATACATGTTGAAGCGGGTATCATCCTGCCATTGACCGAGGGAGAGCAGGGTGCGATAGCGCTCAATTAGCCAGGCATAGTCATCAAGTGTGGCCTTAAGGGGCTCTGGCTCGGCGAATAGGGCAGCACACTCGTCGAGATAGCCTTCTTGTTTGAGGCAAGTGGGAATAGCCCATTCGGGGCGCTTGAATTTTTCATGTGCCGTCTGTGATGGCCTTTGCATAGCCTCCAGTTGTCTGAGCACCTGATAGCGTTCAAGTCCGACCGCCATGGGGTCATCATCTTCCGGCGCATCGAAACCCATGGCATAAAGATAAGGGTTGTTTTCAAGGTGCTGACTCAAGGCGGCCTCTTCGGCATTCACCTGCTCAAGAAAGGCGCTGGCCTGCGCTGATGGCGCGCTATCTTGTAGATTGATCAGCAGCAAGATGAGATAGCCGCCGACGGGAATGAATAGCAGGGTAAATAAAATCCATTTCAGGGCACGAAAAAAGTGTCGCATTTCAAATCCTTGTGGCTTTTAACTTCTTTTAACTTAGTGTCGACGGCAAAGGCCTCAGTTTATCAGAGTCTCTTAGCGGTGCAACAGCGTTACATTAGATGAGCAATAGGCGCGTCTCAGAGGTGCTTATGAAATGAAAAGCGCGGCTAAAATATTGCCGCGCTTTGTTTGCTAACCTGCCTAATGATCGCCAATTTTTGATCTATCTGGCTTAGCTCTGCAGTAACTCCTTGGCGTTGGCCAGAGTGTTGTTGGTGATGACATCGCCACCAAGCAGGCGAGCCAGCTCTTCGATACGCTGTCCCTTATCAAGCGGCACCATCGAGGTCTCGGTTTGTCCTGCCTTGCTCTGCTTGTTAACGAACATATGTTGATGACCATTGCCGGCGACCTGGGGTAGGTGGGTCACACACAGCACCTGGGTGGACTCGCCCAGCGCGCGCAGCATCTTGCCCACCACGGCGGCGGTCGGGCCTGAGATCCCCACGTCGACCTCGTCGAAGATGAGGGTCGGGGTGGCGACCTTCTTGGCGGTGATCACCTGGATGCCCAGACCGATACGCGACAGTTCGCCGCCCGAAGCTACCTTAGCGATGGGTTGCAGCGGCTGACCCGGGTTGGTGGTGACCTGAAACTCTACCGTATCGCAGCCGTTGGGCGACATCATCTCGGGGTTGAACTGCACATCGATGATAAATTTGCCCTTGGGCATGCTGAGTTCATGGATAGAGCGGGTAACCTGCTTGTCCAGCTCCTTGGCGTAACGCTGACGGCTCTGGCTGAGCTTCTGGGCATGGGCGATGAAGCTCTCGCGGCAGCTCTCGAGCTGCTGGGCTATCTCATCGAGCTTCTCCTCATCCGAGTCCAGCTCACTCAGCTCCTGGCTCAGCGCCTGGTGATGCTGATAGAGATCTTTGGCGTTCACATGGTGCTTACGTGCCAGCATCATGATCTTCGACAGGCGCTGCTCCAGGGCGGCAAAATGATCCGGGTCCAGCTCCAACTTATCTAGGTAGCGTTGCAGCTCACTGCTGCTCTCCTGTACCTGGATCAGGGCATCGTTAAGCATGGCACCCACCCCTTTAAGTTCAGGATCGTAACCTTCGAGCTCCTGGGCCTGATCCAGACTCATGTTGAGCAGCGATTCTATGGCGCCCTCTTCATTATCCTGTAGCAGGTAGAGGGTGCGCTGGCAGGCCTGGATCAGCGCCGTGCCGTTGGCCAGCTTCTTATGCTCGGCCTCTATCTCATCGAACTCTTCTTCGCCTAGGGCGAATTCGTCCAACTCTTCGACCTGATATTGCAGCAGCTGCTTGCGGGCGATGCGCTCATGTTGCGACTGTTGCAGCTGGCTCAGCTCCTTTTGGATCAGCTTGAAGCGCTGGTAGCTGGCGCTGCAGGCCTCGAGCAGCATCTTGTGGTTGGCATAGCTGTCGAGCAGAGTAAGTTGATGCTCACTCTTTAACATGGCGTGGTGGGCATGTTGGCCGTGAATGCCGATAAGCAGCTGGCCCAGGGCGCGCATCTGGTTGAGGGGCACAGGGTTGCCGTTGATGTAGGCGCGTGAGCGACCGTCGCTGCCTATGGTGCGGCGCAGGATACATTCGTCGTCTAGCTCAAGGTCATTGTCTTCTAACCAACGTTTGGCCAGCGGGATATCGTTGAGGGCGAAGCGGGCACTGACTTCGGCCTTACTGGCGCCCGGTCTGACGGTATTGGCGTCGGCGCGATTGCCCAGACATAAGCCTAAGGCATCGATGGCAATCGATTTCCCCGCGCCGGTTTCGCCTGTAATGCTGGTCATCCCAGACTTAAAGTCGAGTTCTAAAAAGCGGACAATGGCAAAGTTATTGATGCTGAGCTGACAAAGCATGATGACATCCTTTTACAAAGTACTGTATTCATGCACAGTATATACTGAATTTTTATACAGTAAATACCTGTGTGCTTTTTACCCATGAAAATAAGTTTTAGGCTCTGTAGTCCGACAAAACAAGCTTGTCCGTTAAAACAAGCCTATCCGTTATAAAAAGCTTCCGGTGCCCGAGTCCAGCCAATGGTGCAGTAGCGGAATGGTGGCAAAGCTGATCACTATCCCCAGGCTGATGGTCTGGGCGCTACTGGTGGCGCCGACGTTGAATCTGTGGGCCAATAGGTAGACGCTGGCGGCGGTAGGCAGGGCGGCTAGAATCACCCCCATCTGTAGCAGTTGTCCGCTAACCCCTAAGGCGCCCAGTAGCAGATAGGCCAGCAGGGGCTGTAGCAGCAGCTTACTCAGGTTAAGCATGGCCAGCTCGGCAAGGCGTGACTGAATGCCTGCGGCGTTTCTGCCCCCCTGATTGGCCTTGCACAGCACCATGCCGATGGCGAACAGGGCGCAGGGGCTGGAGGTCATGCCGAACTGCCTGATGATCTCGGCGATGGGGCGGTACAGCTCTATGTGAGCGGCAGATATCGCTACGCCGGCCAGGCTTCCCAGTATGATGGGGTTTTGAATGAGGGCGAAAAATACCGTCTTGAGTGCGCTGTCAGTCTGTCCCTGAAACAGCGCCAGCTGGGCCAGCACTATGGCAAATACGGTTACCGATAAAAGGCTAGCCAAGGCGGCTGCGGCCAACGCCAGCTGATCGCCGGGAAACAGCATCATCATCAGCGGAATGCCGATAAAGGAGGTGTTACCAAAGGTGGTGTTGAGGGCGCGAATGGCCGCCAGGGGTTTATCTTTGGGCTGTAACCAGAGTGATAGCAGGCCGGTGAGCAGATAGATGAGGGTCATGGCCAGGCTGTAGCCGCCAATAAATCCCCAGTTGGCGATCTCTTCGATCGGGGTCTCGGCCAGCACTATCATCATGATCGCCGGAAAGGCGATGTAATAGACATACTGATTGAGGACGTTGTCGCTGCCCTCGGGCAGTAGCCGCGCCTTTTGCACGATAAAGCCGGTGACCATGATGCCAAACACGACAAAGAGTGGCGAGAGAGTGGTTAACATAGGGAGACGACTTCCTTGGCTTGGATCCGAGCGGTGATAAACCGAATACGCCGTTAGGGTAACACTTTGCCCGCCGCGTCCCTATAACGCTAAAGTCTAATGCTTGGGGCCGGAGCGCCGATGGAGTGGCTTAGGTGGCGGCAATATCCCCAGCTCCTGGTAGAAATGGATCTGGCGCCTGAGCTCAAACAGGGAGCCGACGCGTCGCTGCTCCCCTAGGGTGAGGCACCAGGTATTTGTTAACCCATCTGGGTTGGTGAGCACAAATCCCTGGTAGATAAGTTTGCGCATGGGTTAGGCGCCTACTGAGATCCCTATGTTAGATACGCTTGCCTGCATTAACTCCTTGCGCAACGCCTTGACGAAATCGGCGGTGATCTTAGGGTTCTCTTCGATGATCTCCAGCAAGGATGCCTGAAGCGCTTTCTCTTCCTGCATCACCTCGTGATTGAAGATATGATCATCCAGTGCTTCTTCTTCCATCTCTTCCTCGAGTGTGGCCTCGATATAGTTAGCCACTGTGGCGGAGGAGAGCTTGCTGATGTTGGTGATGTCGTCTTCCACCTTGCTCTGAATGGCGCTAAGCAGTGAGGTGAGGGCGACGGCTGCGTCCATGGCTGGGTAGACGCCGTAGACATCGAAATCGCTCGGCTCGGGCGTGTTGAGATCCAGCCGCTCGAGGTAGAGATCGATATTCAGTTTAAGCTTCTGATCGTACATGGATTGCCATAGCAGGTTGAGTACTGTATCGAGCACCTGTGGGTCGCCAAACTCGCAGACCTCGCTGAACAACTGATAGTTAGGGTACATGCGTTGGCAAAGGGCGATGGCGAACAGCTTCTTCTGTTCTGGTTCGAGGGCCTTGAGGCGCTTGAAAAACCCGGGTTTATTACTCATCGATCACATCCATAGATAACTGGGCTATTACTTGATTTGCGGCCGATTCTACCTTAGAAAGCTCGTCAAGTAACTCAAGTATTTCCGGCTCGACCAGATCGACGCTGGCATTTTGCTTGAGTGACTGTTCAATCTCTCGACAGAGTCGCTGAGTCGTCGGCACGCCGCAGTAGCAGCTGGCGCCGTGGAGCTTGTGCACATGGCTGACCATGGCCTGGCTGTCCTGACGCTCGAGGGCGCCCGAGATGTGCTCACGGGTCTCGGGCAGGGAGTCGACCAGCATCTGCAGCATCTCCAGCGCCAGACTGGTTTTCTGGTTGGCTTGGGTCAGGCAGAGATCCCAATTGAGGGTGTGCTGGTCGAAGTGGGTAAACTGTGGCCGGGTCTTCCAGCGGCTGATCACACTCTTCAGCGCCGCCTCATCGATTGGCTTGGGCAGGTAACCATCCATGCCGCTCTGATCGATGCGCTCGCGCTCCTCGGCGATGGCGTGGGCGGTCACGGCGACAATCGGCGTATTGCGATTGAGTGAATGCTCACGTATCTGCTTGGTGGCGCTAAAGCCGTCGGTGCCAGGCATCTGAATATCCATGAAGATGAGATCGAAGCTCTTGGCCTTGGCGATCTCTACCGCCTCTTGGCCGTTGTCTGTGACCGTCACCTGAGTAACCAGCTCCTTGAGCAGGGTCTTAATCAGCTTGAGGTTGGCGGGGTTATCGTCCACCGCCAGCACGCTCATGGGTTCGCGCTCCTGGGTTTCTTTGACCGCTTCCTGGAAAGGCATGGCCTCATATTGGGCGCGGTGGGGATTGATCAGGGTAACGGCCAGGGCGCGCTCACCCACCGGCGCCTGCATCACCTTGTCCACGTTGGGCTGGATCAGGCTCATCTTGGCGGCGCTGTCTGTGCTGCTACACAGGTAAAGGGTGTAGTCGCTGATCTTGGCTATCTTATTGAGCACGTTTAACAGGTTAGGACTGCTGGCCAAATCGTTGCAGCTGATGATGGCGTAGTCGAAGTGGCGGCCCTCTTCGCCGGCCACCCGGGCCAGATCTTCGGCAGTGGTGATACTGATATTTTGCATGCCCCAGTGGCTAAGCAGGTTTTCATGTACCTTGCGCGACAGCTCCCGCGGCTCGAACAAGAGCACCGTCTTGTCGATGAGGTTGTCGGTTTCCAGCGGCTGGCTGATGGGGTAGGGACTCAGCTTGAGGGGCAGGGTGAACCAGAAGGTCGAGCCTTTACCCGGCGCCGAGATACAGCCAATCTGGCCGCCCATGCGGTTGATCAGACGCTTTGTGATGATAAGCCCAAGGCCTGTGCCGCCGAAGCGACGCGAGATAGAGGAGTCTGCCTGGCCGAAGGCCTGGAACAGCTGAGCCTGGTGGGGCTTGTCTATGCCTATGCCTGTGTCGGTGATCTCGCAGCGCACATTGACCTTCTCGGCCTCTTCGCTGGTCAGGCGCATCTTGAGGTGCACGCTGCCGCTGTCGGTAAACTTGATGGCGTTGCCCACCAGGTTTGTGATCACCTGGCTGACCCGCAGGGCATCGCCGGAGACGTTGTCGTTGATGCTAGGTTCGATATCTACCACCAGTTCGAGATCTTTCTCCTTGGCGCTGTTGGCCAGCAGAGAGATAGTGTCGTCGATCACCTCACGCAGAGCAAAGGGCATGTTCTCCAGCTCCATCTTGCCCGCCTCCAGCTTAGAGAAGTCGAGGATGTCGTTGATGATCCCCAAGAGGTTGGTGGCGCTCTTCTCGATTGTCTTGATGTAGTCCTGTTGGCTGGCGTGCAGCGGCGTCTTCAATAGCTGTTTGGCGAAGCCGATCACCCCGTTGAGGGGCGTGCGCAGCTCGTGGGACATGTTGGCCAAGAACTCTGACTTGATGCGGCTGGCCTCCAGGGCGCGCTTCTTGGCGAGATCCAGCTCGACGTTTTGGATCTCTATCTGCTCCAGGGTCTCGCGCAGATCTGAAGTAGCCTGATCGATATTCTGCTGCATCTCCTCATGGTATTCCGACAAGGAGCCCGCCATGGCGTTGATGCCTCGTTTAAGCAGGTCAAGCTCACCAATCAGGTTGCCATCGACCCTAGTGTCCAGCTTGCCTTCGCGGATCTTGGCCACCACGCGCACCATCTCTGTGATGGGGTGGGTGACGTTTTTCACCAGGCGGAAGGTAAACAGTAGGTTCAGCTGCACACCGATCAGGACAATGATGAAGGCGGCCACCGCGGCCCTGTGCTGCTCCAGTAGGGCGTTTTCTTTGTTGAGCAGCACGGCGATGTAGCCGAGCTTGGCGGAGTTGACCTGCTGGGCCATGGAGTTGCTGTCGTATGGGCTGACCACAAGTTCGCGCTGGCTGGAGAAGATGGGGCTGCGCATGATGATGCTGTCGCCAAACTGCTCCACCTCTGTGGTCTGCAGCGAGTCGATGGGCTCGTTGTAGCGCATAAACTCGTGGCTCTTATAGTGATGTGAGGTCACTATCACCCTGTTGTTAGTGTCGAAGATAGCAATAAACTGCACCAGGTTGGACTTATTGAGCTGTACCGAGGTGATCAGGCGTTTGGTGGTCTCGAAGTTTTTGGTTTCCAGGCCTATCTCGGCGGAGATGGCCAGCGGCTCGATAATGTTGCCGCCACGTTCGATTAAGCTTTCTTCCAGCTCATAGAAACGATTTATGGTAAAATAGCTGCCAAGCAAAATACCAACCAAAATAGTGGGCGCTAAGGCCAGCACGAGAACCCAGGCTCTCAGGCTGTATTTAGTCATATTGTCTGCACTATTCATTGAGTTGGTATTATTTATCTACGATGGATATAGGTTACATTAGACTGCCAGACTTTGTGCAGTCTTTACTAGTATTTTTATTGTTTTAGAGGCCTAAATGGCACAATTTTATAAAGCTAAACCCCGCAAGACACAACAAACCCAGGCCAAGCAAAGTTTCCATGTTAGCCAGCTGGATCATCTGGGGGCGGGGATAGCAGAACATCAGGGAAAAATCGTCTTCATTCCCGGCGCACTGCCGGATGAAACGGTCACCGCGCAGATAGTCGAGCAGAAGAAGCGCCATGCCAAGGCCAAGCTGATTAAGGTCGAGACCGCCAGCGCCGCGCGAATAGAACCAAGCTGCCCATACTATGGTCGCTGCGGCGGCTGTGACCTGCAGCATCTTGAGCTTTCTGCCCAGCGCCATATCAAGCAGGCGGCGCTGGAGAACCTGATCAACAAGATGGGCCGCACCCAGCCTCAGGCCATGAGCGAGCCGCTAAGCGGCGAAGGCTGGCATTATCGTCGCCGAGCCCGACTGGCGACTCAGTATCTGCGTGATACAAAGCAGCTCAATCTGGGCTTTCGCGCCCTAGCCAGTAGCGAGGTGGTCAATATCGACGCCTGCCCTGTGCTGGCAAAATCTTTGTCTGAGCTTATCGCGCCGCTGAATCAATGCCTCAATCGTCTCAGTGCCAAACGCAGCCTGGGCCATGTGGAGCTGTTGTCTGTGGACTCTGGCCCTTGCGTGGTGCTGCGTATCACCAGCCCCCTGAACGATAAAGATAAGGCTCTGCTAGCTAGCTTTGGCGAGCAGCATAAGGTGAGGCTTGTCTTGCTCGATGATGACAGCAAGCTTGAGACCCTCTGGGGGGACGAGGGCCTGCCCTTCTATACCCTGGAGGATGGCAGTTCGCTTGGCTTCTCACCGGGCAACTTTATTCAGGTCAATGGTGAGATCAATCAACAGATGGTGACTCAGGCGATCGACTGGCTACAGATTCAGCCGGGCGAGCGGGTGCTGGATCTCTTCTGCGGTGTAGGTAACTTCACCCTGCCGCTGGCCAAGGCCGGTGCCCAGGTAGTGGGCGTCGAAGGAGTCGAGGCCATGGTGGCGCAGGCGAGACGCAATGCATCCATGAGCGGCGTCGAGGGGGCCGAGTTCTACCACGGCGACCTGAGCGCAGATCTCTCCGCTGCCGCTTGGCTTGGCCGCATCGACAAGTTACTGCTGGATCCTGCCAGAGCCGGCGCCTATGAGAGTCTACAATGGTTAAAGAAGATGAAGCCCAAGGCGATCGTCTATATCTCCTGTAATCCTGTGAGTCTGGCCAGAGATTGTGAGCCGCTACTGGCACAGGGTTATCAGCTTAGTCGCCTGGGCCTCATCGATATGTTCCCTCAGACCCATCACATCGAGGCCATGGCCTTGTTTGAGTTGGAGAAATAGTTAGGCCGAGCGGCCAAATAGTCGCCGACTATCAATTGACATTGGCGGGGGAATCCCCAAGATAGTGAGTTTGGTATTGGCGATGTCAGCCAGCAAGGTTTGGATGACGTAACAGGTCGAGCAATATTTAGGGGCAAGCACTTAAGTTTAAGGACATGCAGTAGATGGTATCTGTTAGAGAAGCACATTTTAAAGACACAGATTTTCAATTGACCGAATGGGTTAATCGTTATCTGAGTGACGCCGATGACGCCAGCACCTTACTTGCGCTAATAAAGCAGGTAGAGGCCCTGGTGGCGAAACATGATGCTAACGATACCTTGCTGATCGGCCGCGCTCGCGAGCTGATTGAGATCCTCGCACCGCTCAACATGGATATCGAGACCCTGCAGGCGGCGGTGATCTTCGTGGTGTTCGACGCTGGCCTCATGACTGAGGAGCAGATGCTGGAGCTGTTTGGCGACAAGCTCACCACGCTAGTGAATAGCGTGGTGACCATGAATGCCATCGGCGCTCTCAAGGTCAACGAGCAGAGCCGCAACGCCGAGCCCCAGATAGACAACATTCGTAAGATGCTGCTGGCCATGGTGGAAGATGTGCGCGCCGTGGTGATTAAATTGGCCGAGCGTATCTGCCTGCTGCGGGAAGTGAAAAATGCCGACGAGGAGACCCGTGTGCTGTTGGCGCGGGAGATTGCCGACATCTATGCGCCGTTGGCCAACCGCCTGGGCATAGGCCAGCTCAAGTGGGAGCTGGAAGATATCTCCTTCCGTTATCTGCATCCTGATACCTATAAAGACATTGCCAAGCAGCTCGATGGCAAGCGGATGGATCGTGAGATCTACATAGAGAACTTCGTCAATCAGTTGCAGCAGCGCCTAGACGAGGAGCAGATCCGCGCCAAGGTCTATGGCAGGCCCAAACATATCTACAGCATCTGGAAGAAGATGCGTGGCAAAGATCTCACTTTCGATGAGCTGTTTGACGTGCGCGCCGTGCGTATCGTCACCGAGCGCCTGCAGGACTGTTACGGCGCACTGGGTGTAGTGCATACCCTTTGGCATCATATTCCCAAAGAGTTCGACGACTATGTCGCCAACCCTAAGCCCAATGGCTATCAGTCGATTCACACCATAGTAGTGGGCCCAGAGGGCAAGACGGTAGAGATCCAGATCCGCACCGAGCAGATGCATGAAGATGCCGAGCTGGGGGTGGCCGCCCACTGGAAGTATAAAGAGGGCACTACAGGTAAGCAGAGCGGCTACGAAGAGAAGATCAATTGGCTGCGTAAGATCCTGCAGTGGCAGGAAGATGTGGCCGAGAGCGGCAACTTGGTGGATGAGGTCCGCAGTCAGGTGTTTGAAGACAGAGCCTATGTCTTCACCCCGAATGGCGACGTGGTGGACCTGCCCATGGGCTCCACAGTGCTGGATTTCGCCTACTATATTCACTCACAGGTAGGCCACAAGTGTATCGGCGCCAAGGTCGATGGCCGCATCGTGCCCTTCACCTATCAGGTGGAGACCGGCGAGCGGGTCGAGATCATCACCTCCAAGCATCCTAACCCTAAGCGGGATTGGCTTAATCCTAACCTGGGATATATCAAGGCGTCGCGTACCCGCTCTAAGATCCAGCACTGGTTCAAGCAGCAAGACAGAGACAAGAATATCGTCGCCGGGCGCGAGATGCTCGAGGCCGAGTTGGCACGTTCTGGATTGACCCTGAAAGATGCCCACAGCGCGGTGGAGCGTTTCAACATGGTGGGGATGGATGACCTGCTGGCCGGTATCGGCGGCGGGGACGTTCGCCTCAACCAGGTGGTTAACCATGTGCAGAGCCGGATGCGGGTCAACGAGGTCTCCGAAGAAGAAGCCCTTGAAGATCTGCTGAAGAAAAACCAGGCGCGTGCCACAGGCAAGGGCAAGGGCCAGGTCGAGGTGGATGGCGTCGGTAATCTGCTCAGCCATATCGCCAAGTGTTGTCAGCCGGTGCCTGGGGATGAGATCTTCGGCTTCATCACTAAGGGCAGGGGGATCTCTGTGCACAGGGCCGACTGCGAGCAAGTCAAAGAGCTGATGCGGGTGCACCCAGAGCGCAGCGTGGATGTGGTCTGGGGCGAGAACTACTCGGGCGGCTATAAACTTAAGCTCAAGGTGCTGGCTAACGATCGCAGCGGTCTGCTGAGGGATCTTACCTCTGTGCTAGCGGCGGAGAAATCTAACGTGCTGGCCATGAGCTCATCGTCGGATGTGAAGACTCAGACGGCGGCTATCGAGCTGGAGCTTGAGCTGTATAACCTGGAAGGTTTATCTCGGGTGATCGCCAAGCTGTCTCAGGTGGCCGGCGTCATCGAGGCGCGACGTCTCTAACCGCGCGGTAAGCCTGTCTATCGCAGCGCAGATAGAAAGCACAAAGTTCACAAATGATAAGAGTAAGAGGCGGCCCAGGCCGCCTTTTTGATGAGGTAAGCGATGCAGAGTAAATCAGATATCCAAAGGCTGCTGACCATCATGGAGCGGCTAAGGGACCCAGAAACGGGTTGCCCCTGGGACAAGGCTCAGAGCTATCAGACCATAGTGCCCTTCACCCTGGAAGAAGCCTTCGAGGTGGCCGATACCATAGAGCGCGGCGCCCTCGATGAACTCCCCGGTGAGCTTGGGGATCTATTGTTTCAGGTGATCTTCTATTGTCAGCTGGGCAAGGAGCAGGGCAGGTTCGACTTCGACCTGGTGGTGGAGAAGATCTGTACTAAGCTCACCGAGCGTCATCCTCACGTGTTTGGCGAGATGACTCAGGCATCCAGCGACTCGGTGCGTGAAACCTGGGAGAGCATCAAGGCCAAGGAGCGCGCCGGGCGCTCGCTGCATTCGGTGCTCGATGATATTCCGCGCTCGCTGCCGGCCCTGACCCGCGCCGCCAAGGTGCAGCGTCGGGTGGCGACCGTGGGCTTCGACTGGAATGACTTAGGGCCTGTGGTGGCCAAGATCCATGAGGAGATCGACGAGGTGATGGTGGAGGTTGCCGCCCAGGACAGAGACAAGATGGAAGATGAGCTGGGAGACCTGCTGTTTGCCGTGGTGAATCTGGCCAGACACCTCAAGCTGGACCCAGAGCAGGCGCTGCGCCGGGCGACCAATAAGTTCGAACATCGCTTTCGTGGCGTCGAGGCTTTAGCAGCCCAGTCGGGTAAAGCAATGCAGGAGCATAGCCTCACTGAATTGGACGCCTATTGGGAGCAAGTCAAGCGAAATGATCCCCTAAAAGGCTAAAATAGTTGCCGTTACCTATTTGTCGAATCCAAAGGGCTTTGATATAATAACGCCCCGTCCTAGTGCTTTCTTACAAGCACATATTTCCAACTCATTTTCTCAGGTTCAGCATGACTACAAGGTATATCTTCGTTACTGGTGGCGTGGTTTCATCACTAGGTAAAGGCATTGCAGCAGCATCATTGGCGGCAATTTTAGAGGCTCGGGGCCTTAACGTAACCATTATGAAGTTGGATCCTTATATTAACTTGGATCCGGGTACCATGAGCCCAACCCAGCACGGTGAAGTATTCGTCACCGAAGATGGCGCTGAAACTGACCTCGACCTGGGTCACTATGAACGTTTCATCCGTACCAAGATGAACCGTCGTAACAACTTCACTACGGGTCGTATCTATGAGGAAGTGCTGCGCAAAGAGCGTCGCGGCGACTACCTAGGGGCTACCATTCAGGTGATCCCACACATCACCAATGCGATTAAAGAGAAAGTGCTTGAGGGCGGAGAAGGGCACGACGTGGCGATCGTTGAGATCGGCGGTACCGTGGGTGATATCGAGTCATTGCCTTTCCTTGAGTCTATTCGTCAGTTGGGCGTAGAACTAGGCCGTGATCGTACCCTGTTTATGCATTTGACCCTGGTGCCTTTCCTAGGCGCGGCGGGCGAAGTGAAGACCAAACCGACACAACACTCGGTGAAAGAGCTGCGTTCAATCGGTATCGCACCAGACGTACTGGTTTGCCGTGGTGACCGTGCGATTCCGTCTAACGAGAAGGCGAAGATCTCGCTATTCTGTAACGTTGAAGAGCGCGCCGTGATCTCGCTGAAAGATGTCGATAGCATCTACAAGATCCCTGCACTGCTGAAGGCACAAGGTCTGGACGATTTGGTTACCAAGCGTTTCGGCCTTGAGTGCAGAGAGGCCGATCTGTCTGAGTGGGAAAACGTTATCTATCAAGAAGCCAACCCAACCGGTGAAGTCACTATCGGTATGGTGGGCAAGTACACCGAACTGCCAGATGCTTACAAGTCGGTGAACGAAGCGCTGAAACATGCCGGCCTGTTTAACCGCGTGTCGGTCAACATCAAGTATATCGATTCACAAAACATCGAAGCCAAGGGCACAGAAGTACTGGAAGGCCTTGACGGTATCCTGGTACCGGGCGGTTTCGGTGAGCGCGGCGTCGAAGGTAAGATCATGGCGGCGCAGTACGCCCGTGAGAATAACCTACCTTATTTCGGTATCTGTCTGGGTATGCAGGTTGCACTGATCGAGTTTGCGCGCCACGTGGCTGGTTTAGAAAATGCGCATTCAACCGAGTTCAACAAAGACACGCCGCATCCAGTTGTGGGCTTGATCACAGAATGGATTGACGAAAAAGGTAATATCGAGCAACGTCATGAAGAATCAGATCTCGGTGGCACCATGCGTCTAGGCGCGCAGCTGTGTCATCTGATCGAAGGTACTAAGGCGGCAGAAGCCTACAAGGGATTGACCTGTGTAGAGCGTCACCGTCACCGTTACGAAGTGAACAACACATACAGAGAACGTTTAGAGAAAGCCGGCTTGGTATTCAGCGGTCTGTCGACAGATCGTCAGCTGGTTGAAATGATTGAACTCCCTAACCACCCATGGTTCGTGGCGGGTCAGTTCCACCCTGAATTTACATCAACGCCTCGCGATGGTCAGCCATTGTTCCAAGGTTTCGTTGCTGCAGCCGTTGCGTACCAAAAACGCGATTTAGGCTAATCTTTATACAAGGGCCGCTTCCGACTCTCGGAGGCGGCTTTTTTGTTTCAGATGATGTAAATTTAGCGATAAGAATTTTAGTTTTGCATTAACTTTTAAACTTAAATCTTAAACTTAAAGTCGAGGAAATTATGGCTAAAATTATCAATGTCATTGGTCGCGAGATCATGGATTCACGCGGTAACCCAACGGTTGAAGCGGAAGTGCATCTAGATGGCGGTTTTGTAGGCATGGCAGCTGCTCCATCTGGCGCATCTACCGGTAGCCGCGAAGCACTAGAGCTGCGTGATGGTGACAAGAGCCGTTACATGGGTAAAGGCGTTTTGACTGCTGTTGCTAACATCAATGGTCAGATCCGTGATGCCCTAATGGGTAAAGATGCGACGGCACAAGCCGAGCTGGATCAGATCATGATCGACCTAGATGGCACTGAAAACAAAGACAAGCTGGGCGCGAACGCTATCTTGGCCGTGTCTCTGGCTGCCGCTAAAGCCGCTGCTGCTTTCAAAGGCATGCCGCTGTACGCGCACATCGCCGAGCTAAACGGCACTCCTGGCCAGTACTCTATGCCTGTGCCTATGATGAACATCCTTAACGGTGGTGAGCACGCCGACAACAACGTTGATATCCAAGAGTTCATGGTTCAGCCTGTTGGTGCTAAGAGCTTCCGTGAAGCGCTACGCATGGGCGCCGAGATCTTCCACAACCTGAAGAAGGTGCTGCAAGAGAAGGGTCTTAACACTGCAGTGGGTGATGAAGGTGGTTTCGCGCCAAACCTGGCCTCTAACGCCGATGCACTGGCGGTTATCAAAGTTGCGGTAGAAAAAGCCGGTTACAAGCTGGGTGAAGACGTGACACTGGCCCTTGACTGTGCAGCCTCTGAATTCTACAAGGACGGTCAATATGACCTGTCTGGCGAAGGCAAGGTATTTGACTCAAACGGTTTCTCTGACTTCCTGAAGTCTCTGACTGAAGAGTACCCAATCGTGTCTATCGAAGATGGCTTGGACGAGTCAGATTGGGATGGTTGGGCATACCAGACTCAAATCCTGGGCGACAAGATCCAACTAGTGGGTGACGATCTGTTCGTAACCAACACTAAGATCCTCAGCCGTGGTATCGAGAACAAGATCGCTAACTCTATCCTGATCAAGTTCAACCAGATTGGTTCTCTGACCGAGACTCTAGCAGCAATCCGCATGGCGAAAGACGCAGGCTACACTGTCGTTATCTCTCACCGTAGCGGTGAGACCGAAGATGCGACCATCGCAGATCTGGCGGTAGCGACTGCGGCTGGTCAAATCAAGACAGGTTCTCTGTGTCGTAGTGACCGTGTTGCTAAGTACAACCAACTGCTACGTATCGAAGAGCAGTTAGGTGAAAAAGCACCTTACAAGGGTCGTAGCGAGATCAAAGGCCAAGCATAACCGAGTTTTTACGGTTAATTTGGTAAAAGGCCACCACTTGGTGGCCTTTTTTGTTGTAATATCAGTTCAGCCTTTTAACAGAGATAAAGCCCATTAAGGATGAAGCGACTTCTTATCGCCATGTTTGTGCTGCTTGGTCTGCTCCAGTATCGACTCTGGTGGGGACAAAATAGCCTTCCCGAATCTTTTCAGCTGCAGGAACAGATCAAGTTGCAGCGCGAGAGTAACGCCAAACTCATCGAACGAAATCAGGTACTCAAAGAAGAGATTCTCGACCTTAGACGCGGTACCGAGGCGCTGGAAGAACGCGCCCGTAACGAGCTGGGGATGGTGAAACAGGGAGAAACCTTTTTTCGCGTAGTGGGTGAGCCTCAGCGTAAAGCCGAGATCGGCGAGCAGTAGGCTCGGCCGGTTTCGCCTAAAAAGTGACACGAGTTAACATCTATGATTAGTCGCATACAAGAGCTGGTTGCTATTGTGCCTGCCGCCGGGATCGGCGCGCGAATGGGCGCCGAGATCCCCAAGCAATATCTGATGTTAAATCATCAACCTATCCTGGCACACACCCTAGATCGCCTGCTGGAACATCCACGCATCGACAAGGTGATTATTGCCCTAAGCCCAGAAGATACCCATTTCGCCAAGCTGAGCCAGGCGAGCCATCCTAAATTGATGACAGTTATCGGCGGTAAAGAGCGTGCCGATTCTGTGCTGAGCGCCCTCAAGGTCGCATCTCAATCTGCCTGGGCGCTTGTGCATGACGCGGCTCGTCCCTGCTTAAGTGCGGCCGATATCGACAAGCTGATCGCCGCCTGTCAGACAGAAACAGGCCATCAGCAGGGCGCCATCCTCGCCATGCCGGTACGCGACACCATGAAGCGTTCGGGCAAAGGCGGCGCGATACAAGAGACGGTATGCCGGGAGAATCTCTGGCACGCGCTCACCCCCCAACTTTTTCCTGTGATGAGTCTCAAGCAGAATCTAGCTGATGCCCTGGCGGCGCAGGTTGCCATTACCGATGAGGCCTCGGCGATGGAGTGGGCCGGTGGCCAGCCGCTGTTGGTGAGCGGACGATTCGACAACATCAAGGTGACCCATCCAGAGGATCTGCAACTGGCGGCGCTCTATCTGCAGGTGGCCGCCAGTGACCCTAATTCCAGTACAGGTGAATAACAGATGAATATACGTATCGGCCATGGTTTCGATGTGCATAAATTTGGCGGCGAGTTGCCGCTGATCTTAGGGGGCGTTGAAGTCCCCTATGACACTGGCCTGGTGGCCCATTCGGATGGCGATGTGGTGCTGCATGCCATCTCAGATGCGATTCTCGGCGCCATGGCGCTCGGGGATATAGGTAAACATTTCCCCGATACCGACCCAGACTTTAAGGGGGCCGACAGCCGCGTGCTGCTACGTCACTGCTACCAGCTAGCGCTGGATAAGGGCTATAGACTGGGGAACCTGGATGTCACTATTATTGCCCAGGCGCCTAAGATGCTGCCGCACATTCAGGCGATACGCGAGTGTCTGAGCGCAGTTCTTGAGAGCGACATAGAGGCGATCAACGTCAAGGCCACCACCACAGAGAAGCTTGGCTTTACCGGACGCAAAGAGGGGATAGCGGTGGAAGCCGTGGTGCTGATGTGCGCCGCCCCGAGATAAGAGAGAGTTATGACCCCACTACATTATTTGCATGGCCAGCCCGAGGCGAGCGCCGACTTAAGAACCTTCAACAGCGATTTTATCGTGCAGGAGATCTTGCCATTCCTTCCGACGGGCGAGGGCGAGCATCACATGCTGCACATCCGCAAGGAGGGGTTAAATACCGCCGATGTGGCGCGCATGCTCTCAAGCTTTGCCGGCGTGCATCCAAAAGAGGTGACCTTCGCCGGCCAAAAAGACAGACACGCCATCACAGAACAGTGGTTTGGGGTGCGTATTCCCGGCAAGAGCATGCCAGACTGGCAGTCGCTCAATAGCGAGCAGCTCACCGTGCTATCAAGCGCCCGTCACGGCAAGAAGCTGCGCACTGGCGCCCTGGCGGGTAACCGCTTCACCCTGACCCTAAGGGCCGTGTCGGACATGGACGCACTGGTGCGGCGCATCGAGCTGATTAAAGCCACAGGCGTGCCTAACTATTTTGGCGAGCAGCGTTTCGGCCATGACGGAAAGAACCTGATTTTCGGTCGTCAGATGTTCTCGGGCAAGAAGAAGGTGAAAGACAGAAACAAGCGCAGCATCTATCTCTCGGCGGTGCGCTCGCATCTCTTCAATCAGGTGGTGAGTGAGCGGCTTCGCCTACACCAGCTCAAGACACTCGATGGTGACTGTGTGATGCTGGCCGGCAGCAAGAGCTACTTCGTGGCCAATCCCTGGGATGATGCGCTTTATGGTCGTCTGGCGGAAAACGATATTCAACTCTCGGTGCCCATGTGGGGTCGGGGCCAGGCATTGAGTGAGGCCGAGGCGTTAGCCTTCGAGCAGGGCGTTTGCGGTCAGTATCCTGAAGATCTTGCCGGCCTCGAGCAGGCGGGGCTCAATCAGGAGCGCCGCCCGCTGCTTCTCGCGCCGCAGCAGCTAAGCTATGAAACTCAGGATGACACCTTAGTGATAAAATTCGCCCTACCGGCTGGCAGCTTTGCCACCTCTGTGCTGCGGGAACTGGTGAATTATCAAGATGTCAAAGAGCGGGAATATCAGGCCAGAAAGGCCGCAGCGAGCGAGCAAGCCCATGATTAAGATATTGGTAAGCAATGACGATGGCATCACGGCGCCGGGGATCGCGGCGCTGTCCAATGCCCTGGCGAAGCACTATGAGGTGATGACGGTCGGTCCTGATCGCAACTGTTCGGGTGCCAGTAACTCGTTAACCTTGACTAACCCTTTGCGAATTAATAAGTTAGATAATGGTTATATTTCCGTCAGTGGCACGCCGACCGATTGCGTGCATCTGGCGATTCGCGAGTTTTATGCCCATGAACCGGATATCGTGGTTTCTGGCATCAACGCCGGGGCGAACATGGGGGATGATACCCTCTATTCCGGCACCGTCGCGGCGGCGATGGAGGGGCGTTTTCTGGGCTTGCCAGCGATTGCCATCTCTCTGGTGGGCCGAGAGCTGAAGCACTATGACACGGCGGCTTACTATGCCTGTAAGATAGTGGCGGGTCTGATCGATAGCCCTATCGCGTCGGATCAGATCTTAAATGTGAATGTGCCGGATCTGCCGCTCGATGAGATTAAGGGCATTAGAGTTACCCGTCTGGGCGCCAGACATAGAGCTGAAGGCATGGTGCGCATGCAAGACCCTGCCGGACGGGAAATATTCTGGCTCGGCCCGCCGGGTGAAGAGCAAGATGCCAGCGAAGGCACAGATTTTCATGCCGTGGCCAACGGCTACGTGTCGGTCACCCCCTTGACTGTGGACCTGACCGCGTTTGAACAAGTACCAAAGATAAAGCAATGGATAGAGCAATTATGAATGGGGTAGCCACTACGGCGGCATTGAATCTGGCGCGTCACCTTCAGGGGGCGGGGATAACTAATGCCGACGTCTTAGCTGTGGTGGCGAAAACGCCAAGAGAATTGTTTCTCGATGCGGCCCTAGGCCATAAGGCCTATGAAAATACTGCTCTGCCCATAGGACAGGGGCAAACCATCTCTCAGCCCTATATCGTGGCGCGTATGACTGAACTTTTGTTAGAGTCGCGTCCCAAAAGGGTGCTGGAGATAGGCACAGGCTCAGGCTATCAGGCGGCTATCCTGGCGCAACTGGTGGATGAACTCTGCACGGTTGAGCGCATCAAGAGTCTCCAGATCCAGGCGCGCCAGCGTCTCAAGCGGCTCGATCTGCATAATGTCTCCTTTAAGTATGGCGACGGCTGGCAGGGCTGGGCCAACAAGGGCCCCTTCGACGCCATCATGGTGACGGCGGCGGCCAGCAGTGTGCCGCAGGCATTGCTGCAGCAACTGGCGGACGGTGGCGTGTTGGTGATCCCTGTCGGCGAGGAGACACAGCAACTGATGCGTGTGGTTCGCATGGGCGATCAATTTCATTCCCAGACCATAGAGATGGTAAAGTTTGTGCCTTTGGTCAACGGTGAACTCGCCTAGTGGTGGCTGTCATCTGGTGCGCCGACGCTAAGGGAATAAGGGAGCCGCTATGCTAAGCGTCCCGAGTCGGTTGAGGTTTTGTCAAAAGCCATTAGGCATACTGTGCGCCTTACTGCTCAGCTGTCTGCTGAGCGCCTGTAGTTTTCAGGCCCATTCTCCCGCTCCCGTGGTGAACGTCAACTCGCCGGTGAAGAAAGCCTATAAAAAGGGAGGCCTCACCTCCGACCACTATAAGGTCAAGCGCGGCGATACCCTCTATTCGATCGCCTGGGCAGCCAACAAAGATTTTGCCGAAATTGCCCGATATAACGGGCTTCGCAAGCCCTATACCATCTATCCAGGGCAGGTTTTAAAGCTTAAATCGACAAACGCTGTTACAAATAGCAAAACCCAGCGTAGCACTCAGGTATCGAGTAATAAAACGCAACAAAATACAGCTAAAAATCAACCTAAACAAACAGTTAAATCTAGCCAGCAAGCTGCTGCCAGTAAAACGGCACCGGTGAAAAAATCGCTTGATCGGGGCGATAAATCTGCGTACGCTGTAACAACTGGTCAACAAAATGTTAACGGCGTTATCCACAAGCCCAGTAGCACCCTACCCAAGAAGGTCCAGCGCTGGCATTGGCCCGTTAAAGGCAAGTTGATCGGCACATTCTCTACCAAGGAACAAGGTAATAAAGGGATTAAGATCGCAGGATCCCGAGGCGATCGCATTCAGGCCGCCGCCGATGGGCGAGTGGTGTATGCGGGAAATGCGCTAAGGGGATACGGCAATCTGGTGATCATTAAGCATAGCGATGACTATCTCAGTGCTTATGCTCATGCCGATAAGATCTTAGTAAAAGAGAAGCAGTTCGTTACCGCGGGACAAACGGTGGCGAAAATGGGACAAACGGGTACCAATAGGGTGATGCTGCATTTCGAGATACGGTATCACGGCAAATCCGTCGACCCACTTAAATTTTTGCCTAAATCATAATTTTATAGGCGCCATTTTGGCAATTGGAGGACAGTAAAGTGCAGTAAATTAGCATGTAAAATTTGGGAGAGTATATTATGGGTCGTAAACAATCTACCGCCGTGGCGGAGCCCTTAGTGGACTTGTCTAAGAATGAGTCTGATCTATCAGTGACCAACAGCAAGGAGGTTTTGAAAGACGCAGAACTAGAACAGCAAGTACAAGATGACTTACAAAAGAACTTAGATGCCACTCAGCTGTATTTAAGTGAAATTGGATTTTCCCCCCTATTGAGTGCGGAAGAGGAGGTTTATTTCTCACGTAAGGCCCTAAAAGGCTGTGAAAAATCTCGCAACCGTATGATTGAGAGTAATCTCAGACTCGTCGTAAAAATTGCACGTCGTTATAACAATCGTGGTTTAGCCTTACTGGATCTGATTGAAGAAGGTAACTTAGGTTTGATCCGTGCCGTCGAAAAGTTCGATCCCGAACGCGGCTTCCGTTTCTCAACCTATGCCACTTGGTGGATCCGCCAGACCATAGAACGTGCCATCATGAACCAAACCCGTACCATTCGCCTGCCTATTCATGTGGTGAAGGAGCTGAATGTTTACCTTCGTACCGCCAGGGAACTCGCGCACAAGCTAGATCATGAGCCAACCGCAGAAGAGATCGCCGAGCAGTTAGACCTGCCAAGTAGCGATGTCAGTAAGATGCTCAAGCTTAACGAGCGTATCACTTCGGTCGATACCCCACTGGGTGGCGACAACGACAAGGCGCTGCTAGATGTATTAGCCGATGACGATTGTGTAGGCCCGGATTACAAGGTGCAAGACGACGATATGTCTAAGTCTGTTGTGCGCTGGCTCGACGAGCTGAACAGTAAGCAGAGAGAAGTACTTGCCCGTCGTTTCGGTCTGCTTGGCTATGAGCCATCGACCCTGGAAAATGTCGGTAAAGAGATAGGTCTCACCCGAGAGAGAGTACGCCAGATCCAGGTGGAAGCCCTGAAGCGGCTTAGAGATCTGCTCAGTGCTCAAGGACTATCGGTAGAAGCTATCTTCAGAGTGTAAAAGTGTATCGGGGTGTAGGCTAAAGGGTTACCGCGGCTTTCTTGTTATCGCCTTTGTGAGCGGTCGATAGAGACTGAAAGGTGGATAAGCAATGCTAGCGTCTTATGGAGAAACAAGCGGTGGTTACCTTAAGGTGTAAACCTGTGTCTTGAAGGGCCGACCCCAGAATTAAAAAAAGCGCATCCCAAAGGGGGCGCTTTTTTGCTGTCTAGATTTTGTAACTCGCTTTAGCTCTAGCTACTTTTAAGTGCTCAAAAGTTTAGCGTAGCTGCTTGAGCTCATAGAGAAGATCCAGCGCCTGTCTCGGCGTCAGGCTGTCGGGATCTATGGTATCTAACCTGTCCAGCGCCTTTGAGGTCTCCGGCATGGTCATGCTCAGCTGGGCCTGTCTCAGTTCAGGGAGCCCCTCCTCTCTATCCCGGCTCTCAAGATGATGCAGCTTGTGCTTGGCTGCCTGCACCACCTTGGCCGGAACACCAGCCAGCGCCGCGACTTGAAGGCCATAACTCTTACTCGCCGCACCTTCCTGCACCGCGTGCATGAAGGCGATGGTGTCGTCATGCTCTATGGCGTCGAGGTGCACGTTGGCCACATTTTCCATCTGATCCGGCAGCTGGGTTAGCTCAAAATAGTGGGTGGCAAACAATGTCATAGACTTTAAGTTCTGCGCCAGATGCTCAGCGGCGGACCAGGCCAGGGATAAGCCATCATAGGTCGAGGTGCCACGGCCAATCTCATCCATCAATACCAGGCTCTCGGGCGTCGCGTTATGCAGTATGTTGGCGGTTTCCGTCATCTCCACCATGAAGGTCGAGCGGCCGGAGGCGAGATCGTCCGCCGCGCCAATACGGGTAAAGATGCGATCCACAGGGCCGATGGCGGCTTTCTGGGCCGGCACGAAGCTACCTATATGGGCCATAAGGGTGATCAGAGCCACCTGACGCATATAGGTCGACTTACCACCCATGTTAGGACCGGTAACGATCAGCATGCGCCTTGCCGGGTTGAGGCTGACAGGGTTGGCAATAAACGGCGTCTGACTGACGCGCTCGACCACTGGGTGTCTTCCCGCCTCGATATGTATGCCGCTCTGGGCCGTGAGTTCTGGTCTGTGATAGTCAAGCTGCTCGGCGCGCTCGGCGAAGTTGGTGATCACATCAAGCTCCGCGGCGGCGCGGGCGAAGGCCTGTAGCTCGTGCAGGCGCGGCATTAATAGATCGAACAGTTCTTCCCACAGCTGTTTCTCTAACGCCAGCGCCTTGCCCTGACTGGACAGTACCTTCTCCTCATGCTCTTTAAGCTCGGCGACGATGTAACGCTCGGTGTTCTTAAGGGTTTGTCTGCGCTGGTAGCTCATAGGCACCAGATCCGACTCGCGGCGGCTTACCTCTATGTAGTAGCCGTGCACCCGGTTGTAGCCCACCTTGAGGGTCGAGGCGCCGGTGGCAGCCTTCTCCCGAGCTTCCAGCTCGGCGAGGTAGTCGGTTGCCCCCTGGCTGAGTTTGCGCCACTCATCCAGCTCTGCATGATAGCCCTCTTTAATCACTCCACCGTCGCGGATCAGCATGGGCGGGTTGTCGACGATGGCGCGGCTTAGAAGGGCATGCTCTTCGGGAAACTCGCCGATAGATTGCGACAGGGTACGTAGATGTGCGCTGTGACAATCGGCTAGCTGTTGCTGTATTTCTGGCAATAGGGCTAGTGCCTGACGCAGGCGGGCAAAGTCACGGGGGCGGGCGCTGCGGATGGCCAAACGCGCGGTAATACGCTCTATGTCGCCCAGGGCTTTTAGCTGCTCATGTAGACTCTCGTGATAGCCATTGTCCAGCAGCTCGTCTATGGCATCATGACGGGCGCGGATGATGTTGTGGTTGCGCAGCGGCTCGTGGATCCAGCGCTGCAACATACGGCTGCCCATGGGAGTTGCCGTGTTATCCAGTACCGAGGCCAGGGTGTTGTCGCTGCCGCCTTGCAGGTTACGGGTCAGCTCCAGATTCTTACGGGTGGCAGCGTCCAGCACTATGCTGTCGCACTGATTGAAGCGGGTGATAGCGTTGATATGGGGCAGGGCGGTCCGCTGGGTATCTTTCACATACTGGATAAGACAGCCGGCCGCCTGTAGCGATAGCCTGACTTCTCCCAGGCCAAAGCCATAGAGATCTTTGGTGCCGAACTGTTCCAGCAGTAGCTTATAGCTGGTGTCGTAGTCGAACTCCCATTCGGGACGGCGACGCTTACCCGACAGTGAGGCGATCAAAGCTGGCTCGCTGAAATCTTCGCTGTAGAGCAGCTCTGCGGGATTGGTGCGTTGCAGCTCGGCTTCCAGCGCCTCTTTGCTGGCCAGTTCGGTGACCACGAAGCGTCCGGATGAGACATCCAGGGTCGCGTAACCAAAACCCACCTTGCCGTGATAGACGGCGGCCAGCAGGTTGTCTTGCCGCTCCTGCAGCAGGGCCTCATCAGTGAGTGTCCCCGGGGTGACGATGCGGACAATCTTACGTTCTACCGGCCCCTTGGTCGTGGCGGGATCGCCTATCTGCTCGCAGATAGCCACAGATACCCTGAGCTGCACAAGCTTAGCAAGATAGCCTTCTACCGCATGGTAGGGGATGCCTGCCATGGGGATAGGATCGCCGCCACTCTTGCCGCGAGCGGTCAGGGAGATCCCCAGCAGCTCTGAGGCCCGCTTAGCATCGTCGTAGAAGAGCTCGTAAAAATCTCCCATACGATAAAAAAGCAACATATCGGGTGTTTCGGCTTTCAGCGTCAGGTATTGACGCATCATGGGGGTGTGCTTTTCAAGATGTTGAGTATCGACGGCGTTCATGAATTAACCAAGGTATCCTGCTACAAAAATGTCTGTCATAGCCCTTCGGCTAGCACAGAATGAATGGCCACAATACTAACAATAAATTGATGGCGGTTGCGCATTTATCCTGCCTGTTTGGATAAATTTAGTGCTAATGCGCCCGGGAAAATTTGACCGGCTTTGGTTAAGGCCGGATAAAAATAATCGCATACAGTACTTGATACTGTATGATTGTACAGTATACTAGGTTGCATATTGAGACAGCCTAAAGCGATGCAGAAACCGTCTGCGGGCTTTAACTTAACGGATACCCCACAGCGCAGCGTCTGTGATTGAGAGGAAAGCAGAATGAAGATTGATGCGAATAAAGAGAAAGCCCTGAGCGCGGTCCTTGGCCAGATTGAGAAGCAGTTTGGTAAAGGCTCTATCATGAAGCTAGGTGAAAACCGCTCTATGGATGTTGAGACTATCTCAACGGGTTCTCTGTCGCTTGACGTTGCATTGGGTGCAGGCGGTCTGCCACTGGGGCGTATCGTTGAGATCTATGGCCCTGAATCTTCGGGTAAGACCACTCTGACACTGGAAGTGATTGCTGCTGCCCAGCGTGAAGGTAAGGTTTGTGCATTCATCGACGCCGAGCACGCGCTGGATCCTATCTATGCACAAAAACTCGGTGTGGATATCGATAACCTGCTGTGTTCTCAGCCAGATACCGGTGAGCAGGCGCTTGAGATCTGTGACGCTCTGACTCGCTCTGGTGCCGTCGACGTGATCATCGTCGACTCGGTTGCCGCCCTGACGCCTAAGGCGGAAATTGAGGGTGAGATCGGTGATTCTCACATGGGTCTTGCGGCGCGTATGATGAGTCAGGCGATGCGTAAGCTAGCGGGTAACCTGAAGCAATCTAACACCTTGCTGATCTTCATCAACCAGATCCGTATGAAGATAGGCGTGATGTTCGGTAACCCTGAGACCACTACCGGTGGTAACGCGCTTAAGTTCTACGCCTCTGTTCGTCTGGATATTCGTCGCACCGGCGCCATCAAGGACCGTGAAGAGGTCATTGGTAACGAGACTCGCGTTAAGGTGGTGAAGAACAAGATTGCCGCGCCATTCAAACAGGCAGAGTTCCAGATCCTTTATGGTGAAGGTATTAACCGTACCGGTGAGTTGGTAGACCTTGGCGTGATGCACAAGCTGATTGAAAAGTCAGGCGCCTGGTATAGCTACAAGGGTGACAAGATTGGCCAGGGCCGTGCCAATGCCGGTAAATACCTGGTAGAGAACCCAGAGATTGGCGCCGAAATCGACCAGGCGTTACGCGCCATGTTGCTGGGCGGTGGTCAAGCGGTGGCTCAGTCGGCCACAGGCGATGAGAACGTCGACCTGGAAACCGGTGAAGTATTTTAAGCTCGCCGAGTCAACTAAGCCTTTCCTTAAGACTCTGGCTTTGTAATGGCTAGGTTTCGTAATGGCTCTGGCTTTGTAATGACTATGGTTTCTCAATGACGATGTCGGCGATGCAAGTCGCGGTGGGCCTGCTGGCTCGCCGCGATTATTCCCGCTATCAGATAAAGAGTAAGCTGAACCAGAAAGGCTTTGCTGACGGTGAGATAGAGGCTGTTCTTGGTCAATGTGAAAGCCAAGGATATCTCGATGATGCCAGGTTTGCCGGGCTCTTGTTGCGCTCTCATATTGCTAAAGGCCATGGTCAGAATAAGATACGCCAATCTATGTCCCAAAAGGGGCTGACCAAAGAGATTATCGAGTCTAGCCTCAATCAGAGTGACTGCGACTGGTTCGAGCTAGCAAGACAGAAGGCTGCTAAGAAATATGCCACTAGCGGCCCCATCCAAGATCAGAAAGAGCGCGCCAAACGAGTGCGTTATCTTCTCTCCCAAGGCTTTGGCTTCGATCAGGTCGCCTATGCCTTAGAGGTCGACCCAGACTTAGATTAATACCGCGTCTATATTCGGGCTTATGCTGGGTTCTAGTCCACTATCCTGATTTCGCTTTATCTTCTTCCGCGCGCTACCGCTATAAGACCCAATGGAAACTTAGCCTTTTTAGGCTTTCTTTGGGGATCCTCGGCTAAACCTCTGGTTGTTCATCTATAGACTGCTTATAATGCTGGGCTAACTGAGCATCGTCGGTGAGCCTTTTGCTTTCATCGCTAAAATAATCAAATTCAGGATGATTTCATGTATCAAACCACTGCAGCGCTGAGAAGTGCTTTCTTGGAGTTTTTCCGCAGAAACGGTCACCAGGTTGTGGACAGCAGTTCACTGGTACCTGGCAATGATCCCACCTTGCTATTTACCAACGCAGGGATGAACCAATTTAAAGATGTTTTCCTTGGGGAAGACAAGCGCGACTACAGCCGCGCCACCACGGCACAGCGCTGCGTGCGCGCCGGTGGTAAGCACAACGACCTGGATAATGTCGGTTACACCGCACGTCACCACACCTTCTTCGAAATGCTGGGTAACTTCAGCTTCGGTGATTATTTCAAGCAAGATGCGATTCGCTTCGCCTGGACCTTCCTGACCGAAGAACTCAAGCTGCCAAAAGAGCGCCTGTGTGTCACCGTCTATGAGACAGACGATGAAGCCTTCGAGATCTGGAACAAAGAGATTGGCGTCGCGGCCGAGAACATCATCCGCATCGGCGATAATAAGGGCGCCGCATTCGCCTCTGATAACTTCTGGCAGATGGGCGATACCGGTCCTTGTGGCCCTTGTACCGAGATCTTCTACGATCACGGCGAGCACATCTGGGGCGGCCGTCCCGGCACACCGGAAGAAGATGGTGACCGCTTCATCGAGATCTGGAACATAGTCTTCATGCAGTATAACCGTCAAGCCGACGGCACCATGGATCCACTGCCTAAGCCTTCTGTCGATACCGGTATGGGCATCGAGCGTATCGCCGCTATCATGCAGGGTGTGCACTCAAACTATGAGATCGATATCTTCCAGTCACTGATCAAGAAGACCGCCGAGATCCTCGGCGTGACCGATCTGGAGAACAAGTCGCTGCGCGTAGTCGCCGACCATATCCGTTCTTGCGCCTTCTTGGTGGCCGATGGTGTGATGCCATCAAACGAGGGCCGTGGTTACGTATTGCGCCGCATCATCCGCCGCGCCGTGCGTCATGGTAATAAGCTAGGGGCTACCGAGGCCTTCTTCTACAAGCTGGTGCCTACACTGATCGAAGTGATGGGCGATGCGGCTAAAGAGCTGGTGGCGACCCAGGCGATCGTCGAAAAGGCGCTTAAGGCGGAAGAGGAGCAGTTTGCTCGTACTCTGGAGCGTGGTCTTGGTATTCTCGATAATGCCCTGAGCCAGCTAGAGGGTAAGGAGCTTGACGGTGAGACCGCCTTTAAGCTGTACGACACCTATGGTTTCCCGGTTGATTTGACGGCTGACGTCTGCCGTGAGCGTGATATCACGGTCGATGAAGCTGGCTTCGAGGCGGCCATGGCCGAGCAGCGCAGTCGCGCCCAGGCGGCGGGGCAGTTCGATACCGATTACAACGATAGCCTGAAGATCGATGCCGAAACCGAGTTTTGCGGTTATAGCGACCTTAATGGCGAAGCCAAGGTCATCGGCCTCTATGTCGATGGTCAGGCGGTCGACGCGCTAGCCGAAGGCGACCAAGGTGTGGTGGTACTCGATAGCACGCCATTCTACGGTGAGTCAGGTGGCCAGTGTGGCGACAAGGGCCAGCTGAGCGCAGAAGGTGTCGAGTTCGAGGTGAAGGACACGCAAAAATATGGTCAGGCAATGGGCCATATCGGTCTGGTCAAGGCCGGCAGTATCGCTATGGGTCAAACCCTTAACGCGGCAGTGGACAAGAAGCTCAGACATCGCACCGAGTTGAACCACTCTGTGACTCACTTGCTACACGCCGCGCTGCGTCAGGTGCTGGGTACTCACGTGAGCCAGAAGGGCTCTCTGGTTGAGCCTGAGCGTCTGCGTTTCGACTTCTCTCACTTCGAAGCGGTTAAGCGTGAAGAGCTTAAGCAGGTCGAAGATCTGGTTAACACTCAGATCCGTCGCAACCACGAGCTGAAGGCCGAGGTGATGGATATCGACCAGGCGAAAGAGAAAGGCGCCATGGCCTTGTTTGGTGAGAAATATGACTCACAGGTTCGCGTGGTGACCATGGGTGACTTCTCTATCGAGCTGTGTGGTGGTACTCATGTGGGTCGCACTGGCGATATCGGTCTGTTTAAGATCACCTCTGAAGGCGGTATCGCAGCCGGTATCCGTCGTATCGAGGCGGTCACAGGAGCCGCAGCAATTGCCTATGTGGGTGAGCAGCAGGCGCAGCTTGAACAAGCCGCCGCGCTACTTAAGGGCGACAGCGCCTCGGTAGTGGCTAAGCTTAAGGCTCAGTTGGATAAGACTAAGCAGCTTGAGAAAGAGCTATCTCAGCTTAAAGACAAGCTAGCGGCCGCGACCAGCGCCGACCTAGCTGGTGAGGCTCAGGAGCTTGCTGGCGTTAAGGTACTGGTTAAGTTGCTCGAAGGCGTCGAAGCAGGTGCACTGCGTGGCCTGCAGGATGAGCTGAAGCAGAAGCTGCAATCTGGCATAGTTGTGCTTGGCATCGCCGGAGATGCCAAGGTGAACCTGATTGCCGGCGTCACCAAAGACTTGACCGGTAAGGTCAAGGCCGGTGAGCTGGTGGCCATGGTGGCTGCTCAGGTGGGCGGTAAGGGCGGTGGACGCCCAGACATGGCCCAGGCCGGTGGCAGCGAGCCAGAGAAGTTAGCGGGCGCACTAGATTCTGTTATCCCTTGGTTGTCAGAACGTTTGGCCTAAGTTACCTCAATAGAAAAAAGCGCTCCATGAGCGCTTTTTTTGTGCCATATTGATTGAAGCTTAAGCTGAGGTACAGTTTAAAGTGTTAAATTTAATGCTGGTTTAACTGACTGCCATTACTATCTTGGTTATCTGTCATGCCTGATCCCGATAAATCAGCGATGTGCGGCACATTTAAACGAATTAACATGCAATAAAAGGGTGTTTTTTATCAGAACACTATTAATTTGTACTAAGCTGACCGTATAATAAGGTCATAACGGAATAATGCCGTATAAGCAGAATTAGGAACTAAAGGAGCAAAAAATGCTGATATTGACTCGTCGTGTTGGTGAAACACTGATGATTGGTGATGAAGTTACTGTCACCGTTTTAGGCGTAAAGGGTAATCAAGTTCGTATTGGTGTTAATGCACCAAAAGAAGTTTCAGTTCATCGTGAAGAGATTTATCAGCGTATTCAGTCTGAAAAGTCAGGTAGCTCTTCTGAAGGCGGCAATTTTTAAGCGATAGATTTAACCGGCGTTACACTATAAGAGTCAGCAAGTTTGCTGGCTTTTTTGTTTTTGGCTGACAGCTTTTTAACCATAACGGCGACATAGCATACAGGCGCTTAGGGGAAATAGGGATAACTGCTTAAAAACAGCTCAAACAGAATTTGTTTAGGAGAAATGGTTTGACTTATTTTCTTCAAACAGTAATATGTGCGCCAAGAAAACGGAGAGGTGGCCGAGTGGCCGAAGGCGCTCCCCTGCTAAGGGAGTATGGGCTTTATCTCCCATCGAGGGTTCGAATCCCTCCTTCTCCGCCATTTCTTAACTGACAAAACAGGGCGCGTGTAGCTCAGCTGGATAGAGTACCTGGCTACGAACCAGGCGGTCAGAGGTTCGAATCCTCTCACGCGTACCATTTGTTTTTCAGTAAAAGTAGGTTATAGATATAAGATGCGCGTGTAGCTCAGCTGGATAGAGTACCTGGCTACGAACCAGGCGGTCAGAGGTTCGAATCCTCTCACGCGTACCATCTCCTAACTTACCTAAAATTCTGTGCGCGTGTAGCTCAGCTGGATAGAGTACCTGGCTACGAACCAGGCGGTCAGAGGTTCGAATCCTCTCACGCGTACCACATTTAAAAATCGACGGTTTTGGCCGTCGTTTTGTTTGAAAGCCTAGAATTTTGCGCGTGTAGCTCAGCTGGATAGAGTACCTGGCTACGAACCAGGCGGTCAGAGGTTCGAATCCTCTCACGCGTACCATTTTAGACGGAGAGGTGGCCGAGTGGCCGAAGGCGCTCCCCTGCTAAGGGAGTATGGGCTTTATCTCCCATCGAGGGTTCGAATCCCTCCTTCTCCGCCATTATTAAAACCCGCAACCTAAGTTGCGGGTTTTTTTATGCCTGTTTCCCCATGTCGTTCGAAGTTCAACGCTCAAAAACTCAAAGTTTAACGTCATCTGGCTCATGCCTAAGCCAATCCCGCTCATCTCTCAATATTACCGCGCTTATTGCCTAGGCAGATTGCATAATCTTGCATATCACTCTCGATCTCGTTCGTTTTCGTGAATTCAATTTTCAAGCAGATTAGAGCTTTTTAATCTAATTCTAGATTTGATGGCTAATTTTTTATGTGATCGTCAAAAATAGTCGCCATTTATTGTGAAATAACCGAAAGCCCCTTATCAATTAGTCGTAATTTGGTAAGACCAATTTACAAGGTGCTCGCCTTTTTGTTATAGATTGGTTAAGGTTTCCTGGCTAAAGGCGATCTTTTTGCGCCTCAATCGACGACACCTGTCATGTCACCTGTCGATTTTAATGCGTATTACCTGAATAAATAGCATGTCCTGCGGCTAGGCCGTAAGTCTGATGTGCTCGATTAACCTGAGAGGATAGTATGGATTCAATGGCTCAACAGATAATGGAAGCACTGATGATCATGGTGCTGGGTATGGGGTTGGTGTTTATCTTCCTAACTATACTCATTGGGGTCGTTAATCTGGTGGCCTGGAAATGTGCGCCTAAACCTAATCTCGCACCACTAGCCGAAGCGAGCGAAGCGCAAGTTTCACGCTTTCCTGGCGTCGACCCTAAGATGGTCGCCGTGATCACCGCCGCCGTCCATCAATATCGCGCCAAAGCATAAATAGAAGTAGGGAGTTTTTATGAGCAAGCCACTTGCATTAACCGACGTCGTCCTGCGCGACGCGCATCAATCGATTCTTGCCACGCGTCTTCGTATCGACGACATGCTTCCTATCGCCCCCTTACTCGACAAGGTGGGCTTCTGGTCGCTGGAATCCTGGGGCGGTGCTACTTTTGACGCCTGTATTCGCTATCTGGGGGAGGATCCCTGGGAGCGCATTCGCGAGCTTAAGAAGGCCATGCCCAATACGCCGCAGCAGATGCTGCTTAGAGGGCAGAACCTGCTGGGCTATCGCCACTATGGTGACGACCTGGTGCACAGGTTTGTTGAGCGTGCGCATCAAAATGGTGTGGATGTGTTCCGTATCTTCGATGCCATGAATGACGTGCGTAACCTGGAGACGGCGGTTAAGTCTGTGGTCGAGGTGGGCGGTCACGCCCAGGGCACTATCTCCTACACCATAAGTCCGGTACACACCTTAGAGACTTGGGTGGACATGGCTAAGCGTCTTGAAGATATGGGCTGTCACTCGCTCTGTATCAAAGATATGGCCGGTCTGCTCAAGCCTTTCGATGCCTTCGATCTCATCAGCCAGCTCAAGGCGCAGACCAACCTGATCATCTCTATGCAGTGCCACGCCACTACGGGCCTGAGTACGGCGACCTATCAAAAGGCGATTGAGGCTGGCATCGACGTGCTCGACACCGCTATCTCTTCGATGAGCCAAACCTATGGTCATAGCGCTACCGAGACCTTGGTGGCCATGGTGGAAGATACCGACAGGGCCACGGGTTACGACATGGCGCTGCTCGAGCAGATCGCCGCCTATTTCAGAGAGGTGCGTAAGAAATATGTCGCCTTCGAGGGGGAGCTCAAGGGGATCGATTCGCGTATTCTGCGCGCCCAGGTACCAGGTGGCATGCTCACTAACATGGAGAATCAACTAAGAGAGCAGGGCGCCGCCGACAAGTTGGATCTTGTGCTCGAAGAGATCCCTAAGGTGCGTGAAGATCTTGGCTTTATTCCGCTGGTTACTCCGACATCACAGATCGTCGGTACCCAGGCGGTGATCAACGTGCTCACAGGTGAGCGTTATAAGTCGCTCACCAAGGAAACCGAAGGTGTGCTCAAGGGCGAGTATGGCGCCACGCCTGCGCCGGTAAATAGTGAGCTGCAGGCTCGTGTGCTGGCCGGCGCTGAGGCGATCTGCTGTCGCCCCGCAGACCTGCTGCCCGCCGAGCTGGACAGCCTGAGGACCGAGCTGAGCGAGAAGGCCGCCAGTGAGCAGATAAGCCTGGCAGCTGAGCTGGACGATGATGTCTTGACCTACGCGCTCTTCCCGCAGATCGGCCTTAAGTTCCTCAAGAACCGTGATAATCCGGATGCGTTCGAGCCTAAGCCAGAGGCACCTCAAGCCAAAACTCAAGCAGCGACTGCAAGCGAGCCAGCTAGCGCGCGTCAGCCACAGGGCAAGGAGACCTATACGGTCAATGTTCAGGGCCAGAGTTTCGTGGTGGAGGTCTCTCCCGGCGGCGATATCAGTCAGATAGTGCCGAGCGAGAATGTGGTGCCCTTTGCGGCGCCAGAGCCTGCCGCGCCTGTGGTCGGCGAAGGCTCTCCCATGAACGCTCCCTTGTCGGGCAACATCTTCAAGGTGAATGTGCAGCCAGGGGATGCCGTCAAGGCGGGAGATGTGGTGATCATCCTCGAGGCGATGAAGATGGAGACAGAGATCCGCGCCGAATCCGATGGCGTAGTCGCCAAGGTGTGGGTTAAAGAAGGCGACTCTGTTGCCGTTGGCAATCAATTGCTTGCCATTGCATAGGAGCTAAGATGGACGGATTAATCGCCTTTTGGGCCGAGTCGGGTATTGCTAACTTTACCGGCGGCCAATTGTTGATGATGGCAGTGGGGGCACTCTTGCTCTATCTCGCCATCGCCAGAGGTTTCGAGCCGCTGCTGCTCTTGCCTATTGGTTTTGGCGCCATACTGGCCAACATTCCCAACGGGGGCTTCACCGAAGAGGGCGGTATGCTCTATTACGCCTACCATGTGGGGATAGAAACCGGGGTCTTCCCCTTGCTGATCTTCATGGGGGTCGGTGCCCTGACCGATTTTGGGGCCCTTATTGCCAACCCTAAGATGTTGTTGCTGGGGGCGGCGGCGCAGTTTGGGATCTTCGCCACCCTAATCGGTGCCATCGCCCTTAACGCCGTGCCGGGCTTCGAGTTCACCATGAAGGATGCGGCGGCCATCGCCATCATTGGCGGCGCCGATGGCCCGACGGCCATCTTCCTCGCCTCCAAGCTGGCGCCTGAGCTGCTCGGTGCCATCGCGGTCGCGGCCTACTCCTACATGGCGCTGGTGCCCATCATTCAGCCGCCTATTATGAAGCTGCTGACCACTGAGGCCGAGCGTCAGATCAAAATGGAGCAGCTGCGTGAGGTGAGTAAGCTTGAGAAGATCATCTTCCCGCTGGCGGTGCTGGGGCTGACCATTCTCTTTCTGCCGGCGGCGACGCCTCTGGTGGGCATGTTCTGTCTGGGCAACCTGATGCGTGAATCAGGCGTGGTCGATAGACTCTCCAACACGGCGCAAAATGAGCTGATCAACATAGTGACTATCTTCTTGGGTCTGGCGGTGGGCTCTAAGCTCTCGGCCGATAAGTTCCTGCAGCTGGAAACTTTGGGCATCCTGGTGCTGGGGGCGGTGGCCTTTGGTATTGGCACCGCGGCCGGCGTGCTGATGGCGAAGCTGATGAGCAAGCTGTCTGGCGGTAAGATCAATCCGCTGATAGGCGCCGCCGGCGTCTCGGCCGTGCCTATGGCCGCTCGCGTGGTTAACAAGGTGGGCCTGCAGGCCAATCAGCAAAACTTCCTCTTGATGCACGCCATGGGGCCGAACGTGGCTGGTGTGCTGGGCTCTGCGGTCGCCGCCGGTGTCTTGCTTGCGGTACTGGGTGGCTAGTTAAAGCTGATTACATGCACGTTGAGCTGATGAAGCGGTCGACAGTTGTGTCGGCCGTTTTTTTGACTAAGTATTTGGCTGGGTATTCTAGGACGGTATTTAAGTGCTGTTTTTAGGTTCAGTTGCTGAGCCCTGTCGTTAACTCCTGTTGTAAAGCCAGCCTTTATTAAGAGCCAACGGGTTTCCTCCGCAAGACAGCTTTCTCAAAGACAACTATCCATTCGGCTTCCCTTAATCAAGCTAATGCTAAAGCGCTTGATGCAGATCAACGCCTGGGTTGCCGATTTAGTGTCTTATAGTGTGATACAGCTCTCAATACGTCTGTTTTGGTGAGCCATGACCCAATTAGTGAGGAGTAGACGATGGAATTACGACCCAATTGCTATACCGATATCTGTGTGAACGGTAAATGGTTTCATTATGACCACGGCGATCATTCGGTATTTATGTTAAACGGCGGCGATCCGTTGACCTTCGAGTTGAGCGAGCTGCCGACTACTGAAGCCGAGCTCGAGGCACATCTGGCGACTTTCACCCAGCAGGGGTAATTTCACTTTGCAGGGTTACAGACATTGAGTTAACCGCGCAGGTTTTGCCCGGCGGTGAGCCAGAGTAGAAAGCCGAGTGAGAGCATGAGGGTAGCGCTGATCGCTATGATGTAGATAAAGCCCTTCTTGCCTTGTTTCAGTGGCACGCCGTTGAGATAGAGAAACAGCGCCCAGAACAAACTTAAGATGATTGGCAGTAAAAACAGGCGAGCCATGGCGGTTAATTGATACCTTATTGCTGGGTGCAGTTATTATATGATTTAAACTTACTATTTCAGATTTAACAAGCAATTAGCAATAAAAAAGCCGCATTAAGCGGCTTCTTTTTTATCGGGCGGAACTGAGATTAGCTGGCAACCTCAGGGGCGTCAGCGTCTTCATTGCGATAGAACTGCTCCTGGTCGAGTTGACCCTCAGACTTGCCGACCACCACGGCCGTCATCATGTCGCCGGTCACGTTAGTCGCGGTACGTATCATGTCGATCACCCTGTCGATTGAGGCGATAAAGGCGATGCCTTCGAGGGGCAAACCTACCACGCCCAGGGTGACAGAGAGCATCACCATGGCGCTACCCGGCACGCCTGCCGTACCCACAGAGGCCACAGTGGCGGTAACGGCGATCAGCATGTAGTCGGTCATCTCCAGCGGGATGCCATAGATCTGCGCGATGAAAATGGCCGCGATGGCCGGGTAGATACCGCCACAGCCGTCCATGTTCATGGTGGCGCCTAGTGGCAGCACGAAGGCGCCATATTTCTTCGATACGCCCATGGTCTCAGTGGCACGGGTGCTGGCGGGCAGGGTGCCGAAGCTAGACGCCGTGGTGAAGGCAACCAGCTGGGCTGGCATCGCCTTCCTGAAGAACTGCACCGCACTCAGGCCGGCGCCAAATCTGACCAGGCCGCCATAGACGAAGATCATGTGGATCAGCGCGGCGATATAGATGGCGCCGATAAACTTGCCCAGCGGCAACAGGGTAGAGAGACCATATTCACCTACTACCCAGGCCATAAGGCCGAATACACCGATAGGGGTCAGTTGCAGTACCATGCGGGTCAGTTGGAACATCACTTCGGCGCCCGCTTCTATGGTGCGTTTGAGCGGCTCGGCCTTCTCACCAATCTTGTTGATGGCGATGCCGACTAAGGCGGCGAAGACGATGATCTGTAGCACCTTGCCTTCGGCCAGGGAGGCAAAAGGATTGACCGGGATCATGTCCAGCAGTACCTGTGCAAAGCCTGGCACGTTACGCTCGCGCACCTCTGTGGTGGCGAGTTCTAGCGAGCCGCCCATGTCGATCAGCGAGCCGATCGCCAGGCCGATAAGCGAGGCTATGGTGCCGGTCAGCATGAACATGGCCAGGGTCTTGATACTCAGGCGCTTGAGGCTAACATCATTACCCAGAGAGGTGATGCTGACGACGATGGCGCAGAAGATTAGCGGCGCAACCAACATCTTGATTGCCGCGATAAAGAGGTCGCCCAGCGGCTTGAGTTGGGTTGCCTGCTCGCCTAGGACAACGCCCAGGCCAACCCCTAAGATGAAACCGGCGAGAACCTTCTGCCAAAAGGGGATCTGTTTAATTGTTTGCCACATGGGATCTATTCCAAATTTATTAAGTCGTTATTGTGGATGGCGTTTCGAATCAAAAATGAATTGCTTGTTCTAGCATGAGCCATCCAGGTATTTCAACCTTAGCGAGTGAGCCAGATATTGTATCTGGCTGATGCCTTGCTTACCAAAGCGATTTTGTTATAACTTATTGTGATATAAGAGTTTGTTTTAATAAGATTAAATTTTTACTTTTAGGTAACATGATCACCTTGAAAACAGCACACATAAAAATTTACTTTTTTTCATTAGGTAAGGGATCATGACGGCGTTATGGTTGATCTTTAGCGGCGCCTTTTTAGCCGCCACCTTGTTACCGGGTGGATCTGAGGTACTGCTGGCGGCGCTGATCAATCAGGCGCCCGAGACCTGGGTCTCCCTAGTGGTCATGGCGACCCTGGGCAACACCTTAGGGTCTCTGACCAGTTACTATCTTGGCGCCCTGGGGCGTTTCGCCAAGACGCCCGAGGAGATGGCCAGCGGCCGTTATCGCCATGGGCTACAGCTCATCGAGCGTTATGGTTACTGGAGCCTGCTGCTCGCCTGGGCGCCGCTCATCGGCGATATCTTATGCCTGCTGGCAGGCTGGCTAAGGATGCCACTGGTCAAGTCCAGCATAATGATTTTTATAGGGAAAGGAGTGCGCTATCTGCTGGTTGCGGCGTTGGCGTTACATTGGTTGTAAGCGGTGTGGTCTTTTGGGACGAACTTATTTTGTCAAAAGCTGTCTCGATAAAGGCAGGCCTCACTGTTTCAAATTAGGAGCAAAGAATGAAAAAATGGATATTGGCTGCGGCGATCTCGGCCGCGCTAAGCGCCTGTGCCAACGCACCGACAAACGTGGCGTTGCCTCAGGGCGTTTCGCTGATCGAAAATGTGGCCCTGGCCGAGTCGGGCGTCGGCATTCCCTACAAGAAATATCAACTGGCCAACGGCCTGACGGTGATCCTGCATCAGGATCATTCCGATCCTCTGGTGCATGTGGATGTCACCTATCATGTGGGCTCGGCAAGAGAGCTACCAGGACGCTCGGGATTTGCGCACCTGTTTGAACACATGATGTTTCAGGGCTCAGAGCATGTGGGCGACGAGCAGCACTTCAAGACGGTAACTGAAGCCGGTGGCACACTTAACGGCACCACCAACACAGACCGCACCAACTATTTCGAGACTGTGCCCAGCAATCAACTAGAGAAGATGCTCTGGCTGGAGTCGGATCGCATGGGGTACTTCTTGCCCGCGCTGACCGACAACAAGTTCGAGGTGCAGCGCGAGACGGTGAAGAACGAGCGCGCCCAGCGTATCGACAATCAGCCCTATGGCCGCATGAACGAGCGCTTCAATCAGGCCTTCTACCCCAGCGGACATCAGTATTCCTGGCCCGTCATCGGCTGGCCAGATGATCTCAATCGTGCCCAGCTCGATGACGTGAAACACTTCTTCCAGCGTTGGTACGGCCCGAACAACGCCACACTCACCATAGGCGGCGATTTCGACGAGATGCAGACCCTGGCCTGGGTGAACAAATATTTTGGTGAGATCCCAAGAGGCCCAGAGGTGAAGCCTGAGGCCAAGACGCTGGTCACGTTAGATAAGACCCGCTACATCTCCATGGAAGACAGGGTGCACCTGCCGCTGCTGCGCATGGCATTTCCAACCGTCTACGCCAGCCACGAAGATGAAGCGGCGCTGGATCTGCTTGCCAACATCATCGGCGGCGGACCTACCTCGCTGGTGTACAAGAATTTAGTTAAAGATGGCTATGCTGTGCAGGCCGGTGTGAGCCACCCTTGTCAGGAGCTGGCCTGTCAGTTCTCTATCTATGCCCTAGCGAACCCTGCCCGAGGTGGTCAACTGGCGGATGTCGAGCGTCGTATTCGCGAGTCTATCGCCGAATTTGAACAGCGCGGGGTGACAGATGACGACCTGCAGAAGGTGAAGGTGCAGTTTGAGGCAAACACCATCTTCGGCTTGCAAAGCGTCAAGGGCAAGGTATCGACCCTGGCCCTGAATCAGACCTTCTTCGGTAATCCCGATATGATAGCCCACGATCTTAAGCGCTACGCCAACGTCACCAAGGAAGATGTGATGCGGGTGTTTAACACTTACATCAAGGGCAAGCCGTCTGTGGTGATGAGTGTGGTGCCTCAGGGACAACAGCAGCTGATCGCCCACGAAGATAACTTTGTGGCGCCTGCGCCGCGGGTGGCCGCCGAAGCCGTGACCGGCATGGTTGATGTGGCAAAGGCTGGTAGTAGCTTCGATCGCAGCGTGATGCCGAGTGCCCAACAGGCACCTGTTATCACGGCGCCAAGCCTGTGGACTGATAAGCTGGCTAACGGCATAGAGGTGATGGGCACAGAGAGCGATGAGACGCCAACCGTCGAGCTGCTCATCTATCTTAACGGCGGTCATCGCCTGGCTGACGTGAAGCAGGCGGGTTTGGCCGGCCTGACCGCGGCTATGCTGAACGAATCCAGCGACAAGCGCAGCACTGAAGAGCTGGCCCAGGCGCTGGAGATGCTCGGCAGCAGCGTCAGTTTCGGCAGCAGCATCTATCAGAGCTACATCAAGGTCTCGGCCCTGACCTCGCATCTGGATGAGACCTTGGCGATCGTCGAGGAGAAGCTGTTCCATCCTGGCTTTAAAGAGAGCGATTTTGCCCGGGTGCAGCAACAACACCTGCAGAGCCTGCAGCACATGCAGTCGGACCCTAACTATGTCGCCGACAGTCAGTTCGATGCCTTGCTCTACGGCAAAGACACCGCCCTTGGGGTGAGTGAGATGGGCACGCCTGCTAGCGTGTCGCAGTTGACCCTGGATGATGTCAAAGCCTTCTACAACAAGCAGTTCCGCGCCGGAAACGCCCAGATAGTGGCCGTGACTAACCTGTCCAAGGCCCAGCTGATGCCTAAGCTGAAGGGGCTGGCTCAGTGGCAAGGGGAGGCGACACCGCTGCCGAGTCTGGCCGCCATGCCAAACCTCGATGCTGGCACCGTCTATATCCTGGATAAGCCGGGCGCGGCCCAGTCGGTGATCAAAATTGGCAAGCGCGCCATGCCCTATGACGCCACCGGTGAGTTCTTCAAGTCTTACTTGATGAACTACCCGCTCGGCGGCGCCTTTAACAGTCGCATCAACCTCAACCTGCGTGAAGACAAGGGCTACACCTATGGTGCCCGCAGTTACTTCAGCGGCGGCAGCGAGCTTGGCCTGTTCGAGGCTTCGGCCAGCGTGCGCAGCGATGTCACAGCCAAGGCGCTGACTGAGTTTGCCAAGGAGATCAACGCCTATCAGGCAGAGGGAATGACAGATAAAGAACTGGCCTTCCTGCGCAGCTCTATCTCTCAGGGGCAGGCACTGGATTATGAGACGCCATACCAGAAGGCAGGCTTCATGCGTAAGATCCAGCGCTACAAGCTTGCCGCCGATTACACCCAGCAGCAGGCCGATATCATCAAGGCCGTTGGCAAGGATGAGCTGAATCAGCTGGCGAAGGAGAAGCTGAACCTGGACAAGATGATAGTGCTGATTGTCGGCGATAGGGCGAAGATCGAACAAGAGATTAAAGCCCTGGGCTACCGGGTGAAAAATTTGCAGTTGTAATCTGTAGGTTGCGCCCCAATATAGGCCCTAGCGGTGAGCATTAACTCTGCTCACCGCTTTATTTTTTCCCTTGCCAAGGATCTAGCACAGCAGCTATTTTGTGGTGATGGCGAAAGCAAACGCGCTTTTTGCAGGTCTGACTTGCAAGGCAAACGGTTGAAGCAATGAGAGACGAAGAATTTGAACTCTTTCGATGAAGTGATAGGCCTACTCGACAACGAGCAGGGAAGCGCCGCACTGGCAGGTATGCAACGAGGTATCGAGCGCGAAGCATTGCGTATTGAGCCAAATGGTCATCTGGCCATGGATAAACATCCAAAGGCACTCGGTTCGGCACTGACCCATTCGCGGATCACCACTGACTACAGCGAATCCCTGTTAGAGTTTATCACCCCCGTCTATCAAGATATCTCAGCCTTGCTGACGGATCTTACTCAGACCCATGCCTTTTCGGTAAGGCACCTGGGTCAGCAGCAACTTTGGCCTGTGAGCATGCCCTGTTATGTCGGCGATGTAGCCGATATCCCCATTGCCGATTATGGCAGCTCCAATACCGGGCAGCTAAAGCGTCTGTACCGCAAGGGCCTCACCTATCGCTATGGCGCCCAGATGCAGATCATCTCTGGCGTGCACTTTAATTTTTCCGTATCAGATGCCCTGTGGGAGTTACTCTACCAAGCCTCGGATAAACGCCTGAGCAAAGGCGATTTCATCTCTGAATCCTATTTTGGATTGATCCGTAACTACCGCCGTCTGGTATGGGTATTGCCATATCTGTTTGGCGCCTCACCGGCGCTGTGTGGCTCCTTCATCAAAGATCAACAGACAGATCTCGCCTTCGAGAAATTAGGCAAAGGCACCCTCTATCTGCCCTATGCCACCTCGCTGCGCATGAGCGATCTGGGTTACACCAACAAGGAGCAGGAGCGACTCAACATCAGCTACAACTCTCTGGCTGAGTACCTCGAGGGGATCAATGCGGCGATCAAGATGCCATCGGCTCATTTCGAGAAGATCGGCGTCAAGGTCGACGGCGAGTTCCGTCAGTTAAATGCCAACGTGCTACAAATTGAAAACGAGTTCTACTCGCCCATTCGGGCTAAGCGGGTAACCCTCGCCGGCGAGAAGCCTTCTCAGGCCTTGGCCCGCGCCGGGGTCGAATATATCGAGGTGCGTGCACTGGACGTCAACCCCTTCAGCCCTGTGGGGATAGATGCCGATCAGGTGCGTTTCCTGGACCTCTTCCTGCTGCACTGCCTGTTGACGCCATCGCCAAAGAGCGATGCAACAGATGAGGCCGCCATCGGCGCTAACCTAAGTAAGGTGATCACCCGTGGCCGTGAGCCTGGATTGACCCTTAATCGTGGGGGCGAGCAAGTCACGCTACAGGCCTGGCTCGAGTCTCTGTTTGGAGAGCTAAACACTTTGGCTAAGCTGCTCGATGGTGAGGGGCAGGATTATCAAGACAGCCTAGCCCATTGGCTCGAGGCGGTGCGGGACCCGGCCAAGACGCTATCTGGCCGCGTGATGTCGGCACTATTGGCCGAGGGGATAGATCATAGCCAGTGGGTGAAATCCCTGGCGAAAGACTATTACCATGCGCTGCGTGAGTATCCGCTGACGCCTGAGGTTGAGGCGGCCTATGAGGCGGCGGCCGAGCAATCCTTGGCGGCCCAGGCCAAGCTCGAGGCGGAATCAGTGCAGGATTTCGAGCAGTATCTTGCCGACTATTTTGCCGAGGCGCCCGCGCCGGTAGAGCAAGTGGTATAAGCATGAAGGCTCGCGCTATTGGTGCAGGTATTGGTCTGCTGACAATGTCTATGTTGTCGGGCTGCGCCTCCGGGCCCGACAATGAGTCACTGTGCGCGACCGTGTCTGGCTATCAGATGCCGGATGAATCTCAGGGCTTGTACCGTGCCGTGGTGACCCATCTCAATGGTAAGCCTGTGATCTCAAGACCCAACTATCGCCTCGCGCCGGGGGAGTATCAATTCACCCTGGCCGAACTCATCGACTCGCCGCGACTCAAGGTGAAGCTTGCGGCGCGCCAGACCAAGACACTGACGCTGCATCTGGAGGCGAATCAGCGCTATCACCTGGCGGCTCAGTTTAATCAGGACAAGATCTATCGTGGCCTGGATACCGACTACTGGCAACCCGTGGTGTGGGCCCAGGAGTCTCATGAGTGTGAGTTCCTCAACGAATCAAACTAATGGGTTGATAGCATGGGGTAAATTTGCCGCCTAGCGATTGCTTCTGTAAAGCAAGGATGTGAAACTAGCCCAATGTGTTTAATGTTTTCGGTCTGTTGATGAGAAAGATTTCCTTAACTTTACTTGCGGTTAGCTTCCTGTCATTGGGGGGCTGCGCCACCTCACCGCCAGAGGATCCTGAAAACCTCTGCGCCATCTATCAAGAGAATCGAGACTGGTATGAGGCCGCGGTCGATACCCGCGAGAAGTGGGGCGTGCCGGTACATGTGCCCCTGGCCATGATGTATCAGGAGAGCTCCTTCAAACACAATGCGGCGCCGCCGATGGAGTACTTCTTGGGCTTTATCCCCATCGGCCGTGCCAGTGACGCCTATGGCTACGCCCAGGCTAAGACGCTGACCTGGGATGACTATGTGCGCGAGACTGGCAACTCCTGGTCGAGCCGCAGCAACTTTGACGATGCCATGGATTTCATGGGCTGGTTTATCTACAAGACCCACAAGATCAATGGGGTTTCCAAGTGGGATGCCCGCAATCAATATCTCAACTATCACGAGGGGTGGGGCGGTTATAAGCGTGGTACCTACAGGCAGAAGCCTTGGCTGATCAAGGTGGCCGATAAGGTCGACAAGCGCTCTAAGCGTTATGCCGCCCAGTACCGCAGCTGTCAGGAAGACCTAGACTCCTCCTGGTTGTGGCGTCTCTTCTTCGGTTAACCCTAGATGTGGGTTTCGTTAGCTTTTTAAGCTGCACGCGAAGCCCAAATAAAGCGCTTGTTGTCTCGTTCAGGTGCTCACTCGAGCCGTTATTCCCTCTTTGTTCCTCGAAATATTGCCTATCTTAAACTCAAGAACTCACTGTTTTTATCAGCGCACAATAACTAGCGGTTATTTTGAGGCTAAGTCAATGCTGCTTAAGCCTTTTTGTTCTACTTAGGTTAATCCCGGCGATCACTGTTATCTGCATTTAAAAATGACTATAATGCGCGCAAAACAATAGCCTTACCCTACAAAAAGGATAAAAGATGACTAAGCCATTTGTTGCCGTACTCATGGGATCGGATTCTGATCTCCCAACAATGCAAGCCACCTTAGATGTACTTAAAACTTTCGGTATTCAATACGAAGCCAAGGTGACCTCGGCGCACCGTACGCCTGCGGCGACCCACGCTTACGTTCACGATGCCGAAGAGCGTGGTTGTAAGGTCTTTATCTGCGCGGCGGGTCTGGCGGCTCACCTGGCAGGTGCCGTAGCCGGTATCACCACACGTCCAGTTATCGGTGTGCCAGTAGATTGCGGTCCACTACAGGGCCACGACGCTCTGCTATCGACAGTGATGATGCCTGGCGGCGTGCCTGTGGCTACCGTAGCTATCGGCAGTGCGGGTGCAAAGAACGCGGGTTACCTGGCGGCGCAGATGCTGGCCGTTGGTGATGACGCCCTGGCACTAGCGGTAAAAGAAGAGCGCGCCAAGTCGGCTGAAGCCGTACAGGCAAAAGATGCCAAGCTACAAGAGAAGCTGGCTAACGCTTAATGCCTGTTTAATGGCTGTTTGATGCCTGTGGGACTTCATCAGCCTGAGACGCCGCCCATTCGGGTGGCGTTTTTTTATCTCGCCTCTCGTCTATCTCTCGCTCATCTCTGATTAAATTTTCTCGTCACTTTTTTAACTGAGGCTTAACCCTTTTTCATTTCCCCAACGTCTATAGCTGTGAAGGGCGCTTTTACCTAATGGCTAGGAAGAATAGCTCGGATGAAAGGCTAGGATGACAGAGGCGTGGGATAGATTTAGTCCTAGGCGCTCGATTCGCCCGAATAGATACCCGTAAATTGCTGAAAAGCGAAGCAACTTGTTGCCAAAGCATGGACAAACCCCGTCGAGGGATGCAGACTCAGCTATTGCATGAGTTTAACGCCGCTCGAGGAGTCGGTATGAGGGAGTCCCAGCGTGGAACAGGTATCTGAAGTAACCGCAGATAGTGATCAAATCCTGATGGCGCAATATGCCCAGGGAGATCAAGGCGCCTTTGAGCAGCTTTATCATAAACACAAGGGTGGCCTGTATCGCTATTTCAAGCGTCAACTAGGCGACAGTGCCTTGGCCGAAGATCTCTATCAAGAGACCTGGAGCCGGGTGATAAAGGCCGCCGCAGGCTATGAGCAGCGCGCCAAGTTTACCACTTGGCTCTATCGCATCGCCCATAACTTGCTGATCGATCATGTCAGGGCGCTGAAACCTGTGGACAGTCTAAGCGCCCCTGCAGGCGAGGAGCAGTCCTTGGAGGCTGTCATCCCCAGCGATGAGAGCGGCCCGGACGGTCGGCTCGAGGATGAGCAGAAGGCCTTGATCTTAAAGCATTGCATCAGCCTTCTGCCCCATGTGCAGAAAGAAGCCTTTCTGCTGAATGTGGAGATGGGATTTTCCGCGGCGGCGATAGGAGAGATCGCCGGGGTTGGCATGGAGGCCACTAAGAGTCGAATTCGTTATGCTAATCAGGCGCTCAAGGCCTGTGTGCAACAAAAAATGGCAGGAGCAGTCTAATGTCAGATGAAAACGATAAAATGCTCTCGGATGCCGAGCTAAAGGCGCTCTATCTGGCTAAGGCCACAGAGCAGCCATCAACAGAGCTGGATGCCCGTATCCTGGCGATGGCCCAGCAACGCTTAAGTGAACATGCTGGCGAAAGCGAGCAGAGCGGGGCAGCCAATGTTATTCAGGTCAGCTTCTGGCGTCGCTATCGCTGGCCGCTGTCATCGGCCGCCTCGGTGCTGCTGTTATCTAGTCTATTGCTGTTGAATCTCAATGGGCCCACGCCCATAAACGATCAAGTCCGGCCCATGCTAGCCAGCGAGCCTCAGGCGATGCGAATGGCAGCGCCGCCCGAGAAGCAAGAGCCGAAAGTGCAGCAAGAGCCGATCGTTCAGCAAGAGGCGAAAGTGCAGCAGGGCCCGAGTGCCCAGGCTGATGCAGCAGATACCGAGCTGGCAAGCCCTCAAGCCGTGCCTATGATGGCGCGTAAAGCGCCTGTTGATCTGAAAACAGAGAACCAGGCCGATGGCCAAGGTGAGCTCGAATCGTTAACGGCGCAGCAAGTCGGTGCTGCTGATCTGGATACCACAACAGATGCAAAGGCAACGACTCAGGCCAAGGCGGTGATATCGGATATTCAGGCGGTGAACCATCTGCAGCAGCTGGTCGATAGCAAGCTGTGGAGTGATGCCGATACCCTGTACCAGAGACTGCTCAAGGAGCGTCCAAGGCTGGAGGATAACAGTCATCCCCAGCATGCGCAGTGGCAAGCGTTAGTGAAGCAGATTAAGGCTCACTCGCAGAGTAAAGAGTGACAGTAACTGAAACAATAGCATTGAAAACGGGGCCTTAGTGCCCCGTTTTGTTATTCAAACCAAGATTTTACCGCATCCCAAATTCCCAGCGAGTGGCCTTCGAACAGATCTATCCCCAACGCGGATTTCAGCAGATAGAGGAGGAGTAACCCCAGGCTCAGGCTGATCAGGATAAGGGCGATGATGACGCCAAACAGCGCCAGGCTGGAGAGACGTTTCTCGCGCCGGGTGAATGCCCGGCGGTTGCGCCCCAGCAGCATCACATAGTAGAAACGCCAGGGGATAAAGGGGATGGAAAAGGTGCCTCGGCTGTCTATGGCGTGTCGCTGCCAGCTGCGTCCCTGCAAGGCGTTATCTATCGCCTCGAGCTGTGCCTGACTATAGCTTGCCGCCAGCGCCTTGGGTTGGCTCGCCAGAAACTGGGCGATGCGCTGACTCTGTTCGCTAGAGGCTGGCGCCTTTTTTGTTACCTTAGTGTCGATATCCTGTCCCATAGCCACCCGAGATAGAAGGAATTTTGGCCTAAGTATAGTTGTACACATTTGCTAATACTTCTTTAGCCACAAATTACTGTAGATTTAAGGAAAGTTTGCTACCTTGTTGCCCCATAAGAATAAATCCGACTTAATTATGGGCGCTTTATGAAACTCTCTCACCTGTTTGCCTGCTGCGCGATCGCCTTGGGCACCGCTTCTTCCGCACCACTTTTTGCCGCTCAAGCTGAAAATGTAAAAGCAGAAAGCCAGGCTACTGAGCAGAACGTCGGCTACTACCGCTCGCCTGCGATTCATGGCGATACCTTGGTGTTTACTGCAGAAGGGGATCTCTGGGTTCAACAATTAGGCGATGCTCAGGCGAGAAGGCTTACCAGCCTGCCGGCGCAGGAGCTCGGGGCAGCTATCTCAAACGATGGCAAGCAGCTTGCCTTTGTCGCTAACTATGAAGGGGCGAGCGAGGTCTATGTCATGCCCATACAGGGCGGCGTCGCCAAGCGAGTCAGTTTCGAAAACAGCCGCGTGCGGGTGCAGGGCTGGACGCCAGATGGCAAGGTGCTCTACGCCACGGATAATGCCTTCGGCCCAGCCAACTATTGGGTGCTGCGCAGCGTCGACCCTAAGAGCCTGACCACGCAAGATCTGCCGCTAGCCGATGCCATCGAAGGCGTGGTGGATAACGCCGGTGAATATGTCTACTTTACCCGCTTCGGTCTGCAAGCCACCGGCGATAACGCTAAGGTTTATCGCGGCGGTGCCAAGGGAGAGCTGTGGCGCTATAAGCTTGGCAGCGACCAGGAGGCCATGCCTTTAACCGCCGAGCATGAAGGCTCAGTGCGCCAGCCAATGCTGTGGCAAAATCGTCTCTATTTCGTCAGCGACAGCAGCGGTAACGATAATATCTGGTCCATGAGCTTAGATGGCAAAGACCTGCGTCAGCTTACTCAGTTTAGTGACTGGCAGGTACGCGGTGCTCGTCTCGAGCAGGGACGTGTGGTGTTCCAGCAGGGCGCCGATATCAAGCTTTATGATATCGCCAGCAATCAGGTGTCGACCCTAGATATTCACCTGACCTCGGATTTTCCTGAGCGCCGAGAGCACTGGGTCAACAAGCCGATGAAATATGCCACCTCCACCAGCCTGGCGCCCAGTGGTGACAAGGTGGTGATCACCGCCCGCAGCCATGTGGCACTGGCGGGCACAGATGGCTCGCGTCTGGTTGAGCTGGCGCTGCCGGGAGACTACCGGGTTCGCGGCGCCGTGATGAGCCCTGATGGCAAGTGGGTCTATGGGATCAGCGATGCCTCGGGCGAGCAGGAGATCTGGCGCTATAGCGCAGATGGCAGCGATGAGGTCAAACAGCTCACCCAAGATGGCAAGGCCCTGCGTATGGCGCTGAGCCTCTCACCCGATGGTCGCTACATTGCCCACGATGATTACAACGGCGACCTCTGGCTCTTGGATCTCAAGAAGGGGCGCAACAGCAAGATATTGACCAATGGTCAGGGACTCGGCCCCTATGGCGATGTGGTCTGGTCGAACGATAGCCGCTTCATCGCCGTCACCAAGGATGAACGAGGTCAGCTAAGACCACAGATAGTGCTCTATTCTCTGGAAGAGGAGAGAGCCGAGGCGCTGACCAGCGACAAGTATGAATCTTTCTCGCCGGCCTTTAGCGATGATGGCCAGTGGCTCTATTTCATCTCTAACCGAGAGTTTAATGCCACCCCAACCTCGCCCTGGGGCGATCGCAACATGGGACCGGTTTTTGACAAGCGCGGGCAGATCTTCGCCCTGGCGCTGACGCCCAAGGCGGTATTCCCCTTCAGCAAGCCTAACGAGTTAAATCAGCCAGCGGCCAAAGAGGAAGAAGCGGCTAAAAAGCCTGCTAAGATCCAGGTTCAGTGGCAGGGGCTCAGCAAGCGTCTGTGGCAGGTGCCGGTCGCCTCTGGCAACTACAGCCAGCTGCAGGTGACCGAGAAGGGGCTTTATATGCTGGCAAATTCTGTCGATGGCGCCCAGGCTCCCAATCTGATGTGGGTCAAGTTCGACCCCCTCGGCCCTAAGGTGGAAACCTTCAGCGAAGATGTCGCCAGCTATGCGCTCTCTGGCGATGGCAGCAAGCTCTTCCTGCGTCGCCACAGTAAAGGCGGCGCAGAGATGCTAATCGTCGATGCGGGCGAATCCCTGCCCAAAGATCTTGCCCATGCCAAGGTACAGACAGAGCAGTGGCAACTGGCGATCTCGCCGCAGCTCGAGTGGCAGCAGATGTTTGAAGATGCCTGGCTGATGCACAGAGATTCCTTCTTCGACAAAAAGATGCGCGGCCTCGACTGGCAGGCGACCAAGGCCAAGTACCAGCCGCTGCTGGCCAGACTGACCGATCGTCAGGAACTGAACGATATCTTCATGCAGATGATGGGCGAGCTTGATGCCTTGCACTCTCAGGTGCGCGGCGGCGATCTGCCGCTAGATCCTAATCAGCCCCAGGGCGCTAACCTGGGTGCCCGCCTGTTACAAACCAAGCAAGGGGTCGAGATAGCCCATATCTATCAAAACGATGCCGAGTTGCCGCAGCAGGCTTCGCCACTGGCCAGAGTCGATGTTGATGCCAAGGTGGGCGACATCATCCTGGCGATCAATGGCAAGCCGGTTGCAAATGTTGCCGATGTGGCCCGCCATCTGCGCAATCAGGCGGACAAGCAGGTGCTGCTAACCCTCAAGCGCGAGGGTAAGACGCTCAAGACCATAGTCTTGCCTGTGGCAAACCGTGTCGATGCCAAACTGAGATACCTGGACTGGGTCAACAACAATAATCAGAAGGTGACTAAGGCGGCAGGCGGTGAGATAGGTTATCTGCACCTGTATGCCATGGGCTCGGGCGATATCGCCAACTTTGCCCGTGAGTTCTACGCCAACATAGAGAAGAAGGGTCTGATCATAGATGTGCGCCGCAACCGTGGCGGCAATATCGACAGCTGGATCATAGAGAAACTGCTGCGCCGCGCCTGGATGTTCTGGCAGCCGACCCAAGGCACGCCGAACACTAACATGCAGCAGACCTTCCGTGGCCATCTGGTGGTGCTAACCGATCAGCTGACCTATTCCGATGGCGAGACTTTCTCAGCCGGTATCAAGGCGTTAGGTCTGGCACCGCTCATCGGTAAGCAGACCGCCGGGGCCGGTGTCTGGCTCTCGGGTCGTAACTCGCTGACCGATAAAGGGATGGCGCGTGTTGCCGAGTATCCTCAGTACGCCATGGACGGACGCTGGATAGTGGAAGGCCGCGGTATCAGCCCAGATATCGAGGTCGACAACCTGCCACATGCCACCTTTAAGGGCGAGGATGCGCAGTTGAATAAGGCGCTGAATTACCTTAAGCAGAAGCTGGAGTTAGAACCTGTGCTACCCATTAAGGCGCAGCCTATGCCAAGCAGCGGGATGGCTCAAGACGTCAAATAACACTTTGATTTGCCCTTAAGTTAACCCAAACCATTTTAGGGGGTTACCGACCAAGCAGTTCCCAGGTCGGTAACCTCCATTTTTATGGGCGGCTGTTGCTGTTTTTTTCTGCTGTATCAGATACAAACTGTAAAAATTGTATTAGCTTATAGGTATGTCGCTGCCATAGTTTAGGTTGCTAGATCGGAATATCAGGAAGGTGAACATGAAAACCACTTATGGAGTTAGCAAAGGTCGCAACGTCACTGGTGCCCTGTTGCGACTGGGCGCTGTATTATTGAGTACGGTTTCCTTAGGTTCAGCACAGTTAGCCCATGCCGAGCAGCAGGGATTTTCCGTTACCCTCGGTGGTTTCTACGCCAACTCAGATTCAGGCATTGTGGTGCAAAACCCAGATCTCGGTAAAGATTTCACCCTAGATTTCGAGAACGATCTGGCCCTGGTCGAGAAGAAGCTCCTGCCCACGCTGGAACTGGCCTACTGGTTCAATGAAGATCACGGCGTCTATCTTGACTGGAAACGACTGGATCGCGAGGCCCGCAATCGCTCCATCTCTAAGCCCTACGAGTATACCGAGGTGAACTCGGGCCAGACCTACCTGGTGCAGGCGGGAGCGGATATCAGCACCATCTTTAACGTGGATATTCTGCGCCTGGGCTATCGCTATAACTTTTACAGTGGCGAGGATGTCGATCTTACCCTGCTTGCCGGTCTGCATATTATGTGGCTCAAGCTGCAGTTTGTGGGGGAAATTGGTGCCTGCGTCGACGACGAGTGCCAGGTGGTGGACGTTAACCCCAAGAGCAATGCCCTTACCGAGGTGACGGCGCCGCTACCCGATCTTGGTCTGCAAGGGCGCTACCGTATCAACGACCGCTGGAGTCTCTCTGGTTGGGCGCAGTATTTCTATGTCAGCCTGGGGGATACCAAGGGGCAATTGTTCGATTTCAGCGCCGGGGTCAATTACCAGCTGAGTGATTCTCTGGATGTGGAGTTGGCTTACAAATATTACAAGATAGACGTCGAGGTCGAGAAAGATCTGGCCGATTTCGATATCTATTATGGTTTCAAAGGCCCAGCTTTGTCGCTGACCTATCAGTTCTAGCCCGTACCGATACTAGCCCTTAGATACACTAGCCCTTAGAAAAATTAGTGCTAGCGCCTTTGGCGCGGCGCTATCTCAATGGCTATCTCTTTGGCCAGTGAGTTGGCGATAAAGCAGTGTTTGTGGGCGAGGGCATGCAGCTTAGCTAGCTGCTCTTCGCTCAGTGGCGGCGCCATTTCAACCTCAGGGGTAAGTGCTATGTGGGTGATAGCCATCTGCCCCTTTTCATTTCTTCCCAGCTCGGCCCTTGCCTCGTCGCGATAATTCAGCAGCGTCAGACGCTTCTTCGCAACTATGGTGAGAAAACTCAGCATGTGGCAGGCTGCTAGCGCGCTCAGCAGGCTCTCTTCTGGGTTGACCCTATCCTGGCTACCTTGATACTCGGGCGCGGCCGAGCCGGCGACGACTTGGCCGCTGGCGAAGCTAAGCTGGTGATCCCGGCTTATCTTCTCGTCGCCTGTACCAGAGTCATTAGCTAGAGGCTCTCTTTGCAGAGGCTTTGAGTTTTGTGTTGGGTATTGGCCACCATGAGTGGCTGGTGGCCAAGAGACGGTAACCGAAAAAGACATGCTATCGGGCCCACTGGAATGCAAAATAGAATGCGGCCACTATAGCAAACTTTGAAAATGTTTGGGGAAAGCTTGAAAACCTTAGAAGGCGCTATGCCGCATCCCGCTGCGCCGCTTTTTCAAGTGTGCTCTGGTCAAGACTACTGTGATTAAGAGCGCTTTGGTCGAGAGTGCTCTGGTCGAGAGCACTTAGCTTTAGCGCGAGTGGCGATAGCGTGACCCTGTCTTGAGTTAGTTCGGCGGCGTTTGCTAGTTGTCTATGGTGCTCGTCACCACTACTCTTGGTCATCGCAGCTTTATCGCTGGGGAGTTGGCGCGTCCATCTCTGATAGGCCGCCGCAGGTGAAATTCGCATGGTATCTGCCCTTGCTGTTTGGCGCCTCTCTATCAGGAGTGTTATCAGGCGCCATAGTGTTTGCTGAGCAGATAATAAACAGATGCTGCTGTATCCAGGCTGAATAAAATTTAAACAAACAGGCTAAAGTCAACCAGCGCCAGCAAGGCGGCGATGGCCATGCTAGCGGGTAGGCGTTTTGCCTGATAGCTAAGCAGTAAGATAACCGCCAGCGCCGCGGCGCTCATCACGCCAAACAGCAGAATCGTCGCGTAGGCGGCCTCATACTGGTCGAGCAGCGCGAGAAAGCTTAAGGCGAGTGAGGCCCTGCCTGTCAGGGTAAGCGCCCTCTGTTGCCTCTGTGTGGGTGGCCGCTTGAAGCAGCTTTTGAAGTGGCTGAACATGGCCAGTGCCAGGGCGCCAAAGGCGATAAAGGCCAAACATAGGGATAGGCAAAGGGCTAGGCCGATGGATAGGTTCATTGGCGCACTTCCTCTAAATCACTATCTCTTGTCTCACGAGTCATAGCCGATGTGTTGGGTCTGGTAGCTCTTACAACGCTTGCCCTGCCAGCTCTTGCCGTGTCTGTTCTCTGGCTGGTGGCACTTTGGCGCGGATTGATTAGCTTTGACTGCCTTACCTGCCTGGCGGCAAATCCCAGTGCCAGGGCAAACAGCAGGCTGACCATATCGAAGCCTACCAGAGTCCACTGATTATCAATCATGTTAGCGAGCAGACTCTGCCCCGAGGTGACGGCGCCCACTAGCGGCAACGCCGCAAAGGCCAGGGTGCCCAGCACCAGCCATTGACGCCAGCGCCGCCAGGACTGCGCGCCGCGAAGGCCATCCCATAGGGCGACCAGGGCGATGATCGCCAGCGTGATGAAGAAGACGTCCACCTCACGCTGCGCCCTGTCGCCGATATCGAGTGGCAATAGACGGTTGGCATAAAAAAAGCCAGCGGTGGCGAGGGGAAGGCCGCAGATGAAGCTGATGTTAAGCCCGTCCACTAGCCTGAGGCCGATTGTCGGCTTGGTGCCAGATTGAATCGCCTTTTGTTGTTTCTGGGCGATCTTTACCGCCCACAGCAGCGTGCCTGTGGCGACCATGGCGCAGCCCAGCAGGCCGCAGAGGAAGAAGAAGCCTCGTAAGGCCCAGCCGGCAAAGCGCGCTGTATGCAGCGCCATCAGGGTGTCGTAGGTCTTGTAGGTGGCGCTGTCCGGATTAGCCTTAGATATCAGTTCACCCGTTACTCCGTCGAAAATCAACAGATTACGCCTATCTGTCACCGTCTGCTCACTGTTGAGGGTAAAGCTGATGCGGCTGCTATCTTTCCTTGGCGCGCTGATGCTTACCTGTTTCAGTGGTGCTGAGCCCCACTGCTGTTCTGTTTGAGGTAGCAGTCTGGCGGCCTCGATGAGCGGCGCTGCTTCTTTGCCGGGCTTTGTCTGAATACGGGCAGGGTTGAGGTCGGCCCTGAAGGCGCGCACGTCGCCATCGTATTCTTGCAATGCGCCCCAAGGCATGAACATGAACATCAGAGTGATGAGACCCGTATAGGTGATGATCAGGTGATAGGGCAGAGCCATCACGGCGCTGACATTGTGGGCGTCGAGCCAGGAGCGACTGCCCTTTGCCGGCCGAAAACTGAAGAAGTCTTTAAAGATCCGTTTGTGGATCACCACGCCGCTTATCAGGGCGATCAGCATCGCCATGGTGGCCAGCCCCACTATCCAACGCGCCGCCACCACCGGCAGGTAATGCAGATCAAAATGCAGGCGGTAGAAGAAGTTGCCACCTCGGGAGTCGCGGATCTCGGTGATCATCTGCTGACCATCCTGGCTGACCACATGCTCATGGATCTTGCCGCGCCGCTCGCCCTTCTTAGGCTCGTCTGCCCAGCCGAAGCTGAGGTAAGGCTTGCGCTCACTCGGGAAGGAGATGGTCCAGCTCGCAGCGTAGGGGGCCTTGTCGGCCAGATAGGCCTGGCCCTCGGCAATCTGTTGTCCAATTCGCTGCTGGTCATAGTCTTGAAAGACAGATTGATGCAGCTCGGGTTTGCTCCACAGGCTGATCTCGTGACGAAAATAGCTCAGGCTGCCGGCGAAGAAGATAAGCAGTAGTAGCCAGCAAACGGCTAGGCCAGCCCAGGTGTGCAGCCAGGTCATTGAACGGAAAAAAGTCTCTTTCATGGGATTAACCTAAAACGAGTGTGAGGCCGTAGAGCAGGCTGCAGAGTGCCACAGGTTCCAGCACCACGCGCAGGTGAGACCTGAGGCTAAAGAGGCGGATGATCATCATGGCAAAGATGCTAAAGGAGACCATAGTGCCGACAAGCACCGCATCGAGACGGCTCAGGGGCAGAGTTTGTGCCAGCAGCATACAGGCGAGTGCCGCCACGCCGTAACCACCCAGCAGGGAGGCCAACAGGCGCAGGACAACCGAAGCTCTGGGAGAGAGGTCTCGCTCGAATGACGTTAGACGTGGAGAAATGCTTGTATTCACTATGGATAAATTTATGAACTAAGGGTTAGCTCATTCTACACTTGTTGAGATAAGTTCTCATTCGTATTTACATGTAAAGCTGTTTTCTGAAATTACTCTTAGGTTTGCCCTTTGGCCCTTCCTTAGTTTGTGGGATAGCATGAAGATGACGTCATAAAGACAGATTGATTAAATTTTGTTTACTTTGTGGGATTTATGGCCAAAACCGCCTGTTTATGCCTGATATCCTGTTTTCGCCGCTTGCTTTTAACCAGTATGGGGAGTACATATTAGTAGACACTGAATGGAGATTTACTCGGATTTCGCCCATGCTTACATAGGCGTCAATTGAAAAAAAAGTGCTTTAGCCCCTTGTTTTTTCTTTCACTCATCCCAAGTTCATTATTGAAGTCATCCTAAAAAGGAAAACCTATGAAAATAAATCTTTCTGGTCATCACGTAGATATCACCGATTCAATAAAAGAGCATGTGAATCAAAAGTTTTCCAAAATCGCGACCCATTTCCCAACGCTCATTTCACTCGATGTCATCATTGCTAAAGAGCACGGAGAGTTTCAGGTCGAACTCAGTACCAATTACGAAGGTAGCCGGATATCAGCCTCTGGGAGTGACGATATCATGTATCCTGCTATCACTAATGCCGCCAAAAAACTGGATGCGGCGTTAAAGCACAGAAAAGGCCATTTGAAGGCAGATCTGCATCAAAAGCCGGTAAGTACCACACCTGAGATTGCCCATGAGATCATCCAGGAGATGAAGTTGGTCTAAGCCTACAAGGCATAATAGACGAGAAAGCCACCCTAAGGGTGGCTTTTTTGCATCTGGGCTATTTTGAATAAGTGCTTTTGTGAATAAGTGCTTTTGTGAATAAGTGCTTTTGTGAGTAAGTGCTCTTGTGAAGGGCCGTTGCGAGTATCGGCTTATGCGTATCTGAGGCTAAGGCAGGTCGACCTCGAGTGCCGGGCATTCAAGGGCTGTGCTCTGCGCCTTGTCACTCAGGTCTTGATAGAGGGTTAAGGTGCTAAGCTTAGCCTGGTAACGACCCGGTGGGATAACAAATGCCTGGGCCAGTTCCAGCGAGACGCTTAAGGACTCGCCCGCAGGCAGCAGCAGATAGTCCTCATCAGTCGGCTCGCCGCGCTTGGCGAGTGCGCCCTGATATTCAAGCGTCTGTTGGTTATTCAGGTCGGTCAGGGTCAGAAACTTGCTAAACCAGGCATCGAAGGGGCTGTGCCAGCTCAGCAGGTACCAGTTGGTGTTTGCCGGCGCAGTTATCTCGAAGATGAGGGTATTGTCTTGCTCTGCCTTTATGAGGCGACACGTGGGTAGCGCTTGATGTGCGAGGCTATTCATACTTATGGTCCAAAGTAGCAAGAGGTTAAGTGACAGAAACCTTAGAGGCGTAAACATAGGCGTTAACCTTGGCATCAGCTAAACAAAAAAAGGGCGGATAATTCCGCCCTTAGATTGACAAGAAAGATAAGAAATAGATTAGTTTAAGTTAGGCGTGTTTTCAGCAAAATATTCATGGCTGTCAGCATTTTGAATCGCCTGTGAAGGATCGCTGATTGCCAGTGATTTCGCACCGCTCTGACCGTAAACAATATCATCTGTACCGGCTACTACGTTGAAGTGGCTGGTCTCATGGATGATGGTGCCGCCCTTAGAGTCAGTACCCGACGTTGGGGCTGTCCAGAAGGCATTACACATGTAGATCTTGTATGGCTGAGTTGGGTAAACATAAGCGTAGTATTGCTTCTTACAGCTACAGTCGAAGGTCAGTGGCTCGTTGTTGAGCGTGCTATCGATCTTGCTGAAGTTGTTGCTTACCGTGTTCCAGCGAGACGAGCTGTAGGCGCCGAACCAGGTGCTGTAACGCTGTGAGTTGCTGCTGGCCGTAGCCAGGTGCTGGTTAGCGTCGGCTGACATTGTCTTAGCCGCGGCTAGGCCGGCAAGGATATCACTCTGCTGTGAGTTGCTGCAGCGACCGGTGAAAGAGATGCCGTCAGGTGTGGTGCCGCCACCATCGCCGGTGCCTGGCTTGCCCTTGTTAGCGCCGCCTTTAAATTCGCGGCCTTCAAGGTAGAAGCTCGCTGGGGCAGAGTGTATGCCTTCTACGCCAAGGCGAGCCAGTTTCTTGGCTTGGCCTGGGTTTGGCGCAAACAGCTGCATAGAGCTGACATCATAGCTGATCTCATAGTTAGCCGTAGATGACATGTCATACAGCGACGATAGCTCTACCTGATAAGAGATGCTCTCACCGGATTTTAGCTTGATGTAGTCTTTATGGCTTGGTGCTGGACGCTTGTAATGGGCGCCAAGGTAAGGGCGCTCTTGACCGTCAGCGGTAACCTTAAATAGCGACTCTTCAACACCGTCTGCTGCGGTAAACCACTTGAGTAGTTTCACCGGAACGTTGGCTTCGTTGGTCAGGGTTAGGGTAACCATCACGTCCTGATCGCTGCTGAAGCTGTCTTGGCTCATCTGCAGTTTAGCGGCGATCCCTTCGGCGAGGGCTGATTGACTCAGTAAGGTGGTGGCAATAGCGAGTGTTGATAATTTGAATAGCTTGCTCATCAATTTGTCCTTTTGATTGAGGTTATTTTTATAGTGTTAACAAATGTTACTCAGTTGTTACATTTTGGAGTTTAATCAAATTAAGGTTTGAATAGCAAGCATTTATTGGAGCTTTATTTTGAATAACTAAAGTTGGCTAGTGCAATGTACTTTATCTGACTAACGACAGGAAATTGGCTACCCCAGCGTCAGCGGTTTAGCTGCCATGGCCAAGCGTTGCTTTAACCCTCTCCTTAGCATTTTTCTAAGTCTTAACTGCCCATCTCAGCTTCGGTCACAGGAGGTTAACGCCTCTTTGAATGGCCGTTAATTCGAATCCCTTTTCGAAAAATCGGAAAAATAGGTTGTGCACAATTTAAATTTTAGGTATAACTACAGCAAATGAATTGCGCGCAATTTAAATTGCATTCTAATTCGTATTCAAGAGTCGTACTCAAGAGTTGTATTCAAGAGTGCACTCTAAATTGCAAAAGCGCTTTGCTTTCAATGAACCTATTCGAAATGAGGAAAGACCATGAAGACTTTATATGAGACTCAAGCCACTGCGAGCGCCGGACGTAACGGACAGGTGACGACAGACGACGGCAAGCTGTCTATCGCCCTTAGCTATCCCAAAGAGATGGGCGGCAGCGGCGAGGCGAGTAACCCTGAGCAGCTATTTGCGGCGGGCTACAGCGCGTGTTTCTCCAATGCCGTTCTGCATGTGGCCAGAGAAGCCAAGGTGAAGCTGACGCAGGCGCCGGTTACCGCTAAGGTGGGCATAGGCGCTCGCGCAGAAGGTGGTTTCGGCCTAACCGTAGCCCTGAGTGTCGAGCTGGCGGTATCTGATGAGTTATCTCAGGAGCAAGCCGCGGAGCTGGTAAGAACGGCCCATCAGGTCTGCCCATACTCTAACGCCGTGCGCAACAACATAGATGTTGCGCTAACTGTGAATGGCCAGTCTCTGTAACTCGTCAGTTTGTGTAACTTGTTAGCTACTCTAGCTTATTAGCGAGTTCCAGGCTGGCAGCCCTAGGTGAAGGAGTTAACACACTAAAGCCTGTGTTTTGCCAGCTCGGTGAGTAGCATCTCGCGTCCCTCGCTTTCCACATGGGTCAAGAAGGCCTGAGCGATTGCCGAGGGACGTTTTGATTTAAGCCAGAGAAAATACCAGTTGGAGTTGATCGGCAGCTCCTTCACATTCAGCTGCGCCAGCCCGGTATTGCCGCCAAAGGCGAGGGTATGGGCCGAGAGTATGCTGACGCCCAGTCCAGACATGACCGAGTGTTTGATTGCCTCGTTGCTCTCTATGGTCATCTTAACGTTAAGCTTCACCCCCTGTTTCGCCATGAAACGCTCGATGGCCAAGCGGGTGCCCGAGCCATTCTCACGCATCAAGAAGGGCGCCTCACAGAGCTCGGCTAACGAGACGCCATCCTGACTGACTAGGGGATGATTCTCCTGGGCAATAGCCACCAGGGGATTATTGAAGAATTCGATACTCTCTGTGTTGAGATCCGCCGGTGGATGACTAAACACGTAGAAGTCGTCGATGCCCTGTTTGAGGCGCTCAATGATCTGCTGGCGGTTACCGACATTTAGCTGCACTGCGACATTGGGATAGCGCTCGCAGAAGGGGCCGAGCAGGTGGGGAATAAAGTATTTCGAGGTGGTCACCACAGCTAGGCGCAGGGTACCCGATTTGAGCTCCCCCATGTCCGAGAGCGACATCTCCAGCCTCGCAAAGCTGTCGAGGATCTCTGTGGCCGATTTAACCACCTCCAGCCCCGCCTCGGTAAACACCACCTTGCGACCCACTATGTTATACAGGGGGAAACCTATCACATCGGCGAGCTTCTTAAGCTGCATCGAGATGGTGGGTTGAGTGAGGTGCAGGGTCTCGGCGGCGCCGCTGACGCTGCCGCTATCATAGACAGCCAGCAAGATCTCCATCTGCCTGAGGGTACCAAGATGTGCCTGTAGTCTGAGGGACATAGTTGCTCCATGTATAGATTTTTATCTATATAAAAACATAAAAATATCTATTTTTATATATAAATTGTTTTTGGCAAGATCGCTCCAGCTAAAAGAACACCGAATTTTTCGCGGTATCAGTCGTAAACGGGGGATCTTATGAAACAGTTAACTCAGCTTGTCCTGGCAGAAAAACAATCACTCTTTAGCCTAGTCGTCGGCCTTGTGGTGACCACGCTGGCGTTTGCCACCATGCGGGAAGGGCACAACGGTATGGGGCTGCTGGTTGTCGGTCTTGGCCTGATCTCACTGACCTTGGTCTCCATTGCTGCCAAGTTGTCGTCTAAGCTCTCGAATAAGCGCCGCGTCGTAAAGCCTACCACTCGCCTGCAAGTAAAGGGCGCCTAAGATGCAGTTAGATATCACCATCGCCTTCTTTATCCTGGGGGCGCTAGCCACCCTGATCCGCTCCGACATTCAGTTTCCCAAGGCGCTCTATCAGAGTCTGACCCTGTTCCTCATGTTGGCCATCGGCCTCAAAGGGGGCGTGGCTCTGTCAAAATATGGCTCCATGGCACTGCTGCCACAATCCTTGCTGGTGATTGGCATGGGTCTGATTATTCCGCTGATCGCCTTCCCCATACTGCGCTATATCGGTCAGCTCAAACTTGAGGATGCGGCCTCAATTGCCGCCCACTATGGCTCGGTCAGCATAGGCACCTATGCGGTGGCCGTGGCGTTTCTCGAGGCGCAAGGCATAAGCTACGAAGCCTACTTCCCGCTGTTTGTGGTATTGCTGGAGATCCCTGCCATCGCCGTGGGTATCGCCCTGGCCAGACGCTCGGGGACTAACCTTAAGTGGCGCACGCTTATCCATGAGGTGTTCTGCAACCAGAGCCTAGTGCTGCTGGTTGGCGCACTGATCATCGGCTACTTCTGGGCTGAGCGCATCGAGGGGGTGACCCCACTCTTCTTCAACCTGTTCCATGGTGTGCTGGCCCTCTTCCTGCTGGAGATGGGGATGCTTGCCGCCAGCCGTCTAAAAGAGCTGAAGCAGATGGGCAACTTTATGTTGGCATTCGGCGTCTTCATGCCGCTAATTGGTGGCTTGCTGGGCAGTATTCTTGGCTTACAGATGGGGCTGTCGAGCGGCGGCGCCACTCTGCTGGCGGTACTGGGAGCGAGCGCCTCATACATAGCGGTGCCGGCGGCCATGCGGGTAGCGATTCCCGAGGCGAACCAGAGCCTGTCTATCACCTATTCACTGGCAATTACATTTCCGTTCAACGTATTGGTGGGCATACCTACCTATGCGCTGTTCACCTATTGGTTATCAAATTAAGAGGCACGTATGAATAAAGCAAGAGTAGCAATCATCATGGGTTCACAGAGCGATTGGCCGACCATGAAAAATGCCACCACAGTCCTGGATGCCCTGGGGATCGCCTACAGCAAACAGGTGGTCTCGGCGCACCGCACCCCTGAGCGTCTGGTGAGCTTCAGCCACGGTGCGGCCGATGAAGGGATCGAGGTGATCATCGCCGGTGCCGGCGGCGCCGCGCATCTGCCGGGCATGACGGCGGCCATGACGCATCTGCCGGTGATTGCCGTGCCCGTGATGAGCAAGGCGCTAAAAGGGATGGATAGCCTACTTTCTATCGTGCAGATGCCAAAAGGCGTGGCGGTAGCCACTCAGGCGATTGGCGATTCAGGCGCCTTTAACGCCGGCCTGATGGCGGCGCAAATTCTAGCCCTGGGTGATAGCGAACTGACCCAGCGTCTGTGTGACTGGCGTGCTAGCCAAACCTCAGGTGTGCCGCTGGAGGTGGAATAATGCGCATCGGCATTATCGGTTGTGGTCAGCTAGCGCGCATGATGGCGCTGGCGGGCATTCCATTAGGGCTGAAATTTAGCTTCGTCGCCGATGGTGGCCCAGATACGGATCTCAGCTGCGTCGAGGGCCTAGGCCCTGTGGCGCCATGGCAGCCAGGGCAGAGTGTCAGCGCACTCTATGAAGCCTTGGGCAAACCCGAGGTGATCACGGTCGAAAAAGAGCAGGTGGATCTCGAGCTTGTTCGCGCCCTCGAAGCCCACTGCACCATCAGACCGAATGTCGACAGCATCGCCAAGTGCAAGAGCCGTATTCATGAAAAGCAGCTATTAGCCGAGCTTGGTATTCCCTGCGCGCCCTTTACCTATGATGTCAGCCTCGAGGAGAGTGCCAAGACCTTAGGTTATCCTATGGTGATAAAGTCCCTCGACGAAGGCTATGACGGTAAGAACCAATGGGTGGTGCGCAGTGATGAGGATCTTGCTAGCGTTGCACCTGATCTTAAACAAGGTCATTACTTAGCCGAGCAATGGATTCCTTTCGATGCTGAGGTGTCGATTATCGGTGTGCGTAGTGCAAGCGGTGAGGTGAGTTGTTATCCCTTGACCGAGAATCAACATCAAAACGGTATTCTGGTGCGCTCAATGGCGCCCGCCAGAGGATTAAGTGCCGAGATGGTGCAGCAGGCGCAAAGCTATATGACCAAGCTGCTTGAAGCACAGCAGTATGTGGGCGTGCTCGCCATGGAACTGTTCGTGGTGAGCGATAAGCTGCTGGTGAACGAACTGGCACCGAGGGTACATAACAGTGGCCACTGGACTCAACTTGGCGCCCAGACCTGCCAGTTTGAGAACCACATTCGCGCCGTCGCCGGACTCGCGTTGGGCGCAACCTCTGCCATAGGCAAGACCGGCATGCTGAATCTACTAGGCGTAGTTGCTCCACCTATGGACGCCCTAAGCAGCAATGCCAGCCTGCACTGGTACAACAAGGCTGCCAAGCCTAACCGCAAGCTAGGACACATCAACTTCATGCTGGATGACTACGCCCAGCTGGCCAGCCAGATGCAAAGCGTCGAGCAGTCGCTGGTGAAGTGCTAGGCTAATTGATTCATGTGCAAGTATGAGATTGGTGTCTAAGATCTAGCTTCTAAGCGTCTTAAACCAATAACGAGAAAGCCCCGACAACACATGCCGGGGCTTTTTTATCTTTGATTTTAATCCGTTAAATCGACTTACTGCACGCGCTTAAAAAGCGATAGATACAAAAAAGCCGCTAAACCCATCTGGTAAGGGCTTAGCGGCCTTTGAAGGTTATCGCTAACCTGATGTTGGTGGAGGCGGCGGGACTTGAACCCGCGTCCAAAAAGCCTACATCCTCGGCGCTACATGCTTAGTCTTTCTATTGGTTAACCAACAACACTCCGAAAGACAGGATTGTTATTGGCGAGTTCAGTACTGTTTCGCGGTTCACCCCTGAACATGGTTCCCTCGCTATCAAATGTAAAGGTGACCATCTTAATACTCTGCCCATTTGAGAAACGTGAGCAAGATGGCTAGCTAGCCTAAGCTGCTAGAGCGTAGTTATCGTCGTTTGCAACTATAACTGTGCGGCTTTTTACGAGGCCAACCGCCCCTCGGCATGCTCCTAGGGTTTCGTGAATCTTGTCGAATCCAGAATCGCCCCCAGTACAAGGTCGATTGTAACCCGCGATGTCCTCGATTACCAAGGATTAATCATAGGGGTTACTATCGATTGTTCGTTATCCGTACGTTTTATGCCAGACAAGTCGCTGAATCACAGCGATTATTATCGTGCGGCGTGTTTCATGGTACGAGATTTTTCAATCTTCCATTCGCGCTCTTTGGTGTCGTCGCGCTTATCGTGCTCTTTCTTACCCTTACCCAGGCCGATCTCGAGCTTTACCCAGGCGTTTTTGCGCCAATACATGGAGATAGGCACAATAGAGTAACCTTGGCGTTCTACCAGACCCTGCAGCTTATCCAGCTCTCTGCGGTTGAGCAGCAGCTTACGATCGCGCATGGGGTCGCATACCACGTGTGTCGATGCGGTATTGAGCGGCGTGATGGTGCATCCAAACAGGTAGGCCTCACCGTCTCTGAGGAACACATAGCTCTCAGACAGGTTTACCTTACCGACTCGGATCGATTTCACTTCCCATCCCATCAGGGACAAGCCGGCTTCAAATTTCTCTTCAAATTTATAGTCGAAGTTTGCGCGTTTATTGCGTGCAATCGTCGCCGGTGGGTTCTTTGATTTTTTTGCGTTTTTCTTAGCCATAGATGGGCTATTATACGCGCGGTTAACCAATTTGGAATTGGCTCGCGCGATTATTTGTCTAATTTGCCTGCGTAAATGGGTCGAGATGGTGTTTTTTTGAGCTAGGCTTGACTGCCGGGTGAGGTGACCGGTGTTGCCTAGCATGTTAAAATCAATTTTTTGCTTTATGGTGTCAGGCCAAGGTTTCAGGTTAAACAGTCATATGCCCAAGATTTCCCGTAGCGTATTAGTGCGCTTTAGTGCCATGCAGATGTACGAGTTAGTCAACGATGTGGAGTCCTATAAGGAGTTTCTGCCGGGTTGTGTTGGCGGTAAGGTACTTGAGTTTGATGGTAAGACCATGGTGGCCTCAGTCGATGTCTCCAAGGCGGGGATCAGCAAGACCTTTACAACGCGCAATCAGGTGATCCCTGGTAAGCGGATTGAGCTGGCGCTGGAAAATGGCCCTTTTAAGCATCTGCACGGTCAATGGGAGTTTACCGAGCTGACGGAAGATGCCTGTAAGGTGGATTTCGAGCTTAATTTCGAGTTTTCCAGTTCGCTAGCGGATATGGCCTTTGGCAAGGTTTTCAAAGAGCTGATGTCTTCCATGGTGACTGCTTTCACCAGCCGTGCCAAAGTGATTTACAAATAACAGCTGTTTAATCTTTCTAGGATGTAAGATGAGCGATCAAGATAAGTTTGCCGTTGAAGTGATTTATGCGCTGCCGACCCAGCAGAAGCGCATTAGCGTCATGGTGTCGCCGGGCACTAGTTGTATCGAGGCGGTGAAGCAGAGCGAAATCTGCCGGTTCTTTCCTGAGATTGATCTGGAGAAGGTAAAACTAGGTATCTTCAGCCGCGCAGTGAAGCATGATGAGGTGCTAGAACCCGGGCAGCGAGTGGAGATCTATCGCCCCTTGATTGCCGATCCCAAAGATGTGCGTCGTCAACGCGCCGAAAAGGCTAAGAGCGAGGGCCGCGCCAACAAGACCACAGGCGCTAAGGTGAGCTAGTCAGGTCTGAGTTTCCTCTGGGAAATTATCGGGTGTTAAGTAAGGCCAGATAAGCAGTCAGACAGGATAGGCTGCAAGGCGCATTAAAGAGTTAAGAATTAAGAGAAAGCCGCTAGATAGTAAAAAGGGTCTTAAGCAATGCTTAGGACCCTTTTTTCGTTTTAAAACCCAGGCGCTTAAAACTGGCCTGGCGTTAGTTAAAGCGTTTATTCAAACTCTTTAACTTCGTTGAGTTCTTGTGCTTTCTTCTCTTCCACGAGCGGTTTGGTATCTGGACGCTGCTCTGGGTTTAGCGGCACCAGGTCGCCCTTTGCGGCACCTAGCTCTGGTAGCGAGCTCTGATCCAGCGGGGTGTTAAAGTCGGCGGCTAGTTCATAGTCGCCATCGACCTTAGAAAGCTTGTCATTGGTAAAGTGCAGCACCAGCTCTTTATGGGTGATGCTGGCGTCACGACCACTCTTGTAGTGATAAACATAGTACCAGGTATCGTCAGAGAAGCTGTCGCGCAGTACGGGACGGCCCAGGATATATTCGACCTGCTCTTTGGTCATCTCGATTCTGAGTTTCTCGACCTGTTGCGTCTCCATGTAGTTGCCTTGCGGCACATCTGGCTTATAGATCAGCCAGTCAAATACGCTACATGCGCTTAATGAAAGAGACAGCGCCGCTGCGCCTAATAGAGTAATACTATGTTTTTTGATGGTCATTGAATGCGCTACTTCCCTAAAAATCTGTCGGCCATGATACCCAAGCATTCCCCATGCTGACAAGCGCTATCGCCGTTTTCTGGATCTCGCCTGCGTATCAGCCTAGGCCTGTGTGTTTGGGGCGCCCAAGGGGAGGGCGAATAGTTCAGACAGGTGTGTTAAGGATTAGTTTCACTAGCTTGAGTGAATTTTGTCCAAGTAGCGCGGGAGAATCCCTGAGTCGTGATGAAAATGCCAGACTAATTAATTGTTAGTATTTGTTTTATCCCGAATTGTGGTAAGTTAATTTGATTTACACCTTTGCAGCATTGGCTTAATTTGTTTGATTGAAAAGTAGCAATTAGCCAAGGAGCGAAGGGTGGTTGATTACCCGAACAATGGACGGAAGCATCGATAATGGGTGAAGCCTATACAAGAGGCAGTTTGGTTTGCGTTGGCACAGGTCTTAACCTGGGCGGTCAGATAACCGTGTTGAGTAAGAGTTATATCGAGCTGGCCGACGTGGTTTTTTCTTTGGTGCCCGATGCCTTTGCCCTCCAGTGGCTTGAGAGCATGAATCAAGATGTCCGTTCATTGCATCGATACTATGCCCAGGGTGAAGAAGTTAAGAGCCGTCGTGATACCTATCAACAGATGGTCGAGGCGATATTGACCGAGGTTAGGGCGGGTAAGCGGGTCGTGTGCGCCCTGTATGGTCATCCTGGTGTGTTTGCCTGTGTGTCCCATATCGCCATTCGCCGGGCGCGCGAAGAAGGTTTCGAGGCTAAGATGGAGCCGGGGATCTCAGCCGAAGCCTGCTTATGGGCCGACGTGGGAATAGATCCGGGTCAGTCTGGCCATCAGAGCTTCGAGGCCAGTCAATTCATGTTTTACTGTCATACGCCGGACCCTGCAACCCATCTGCTGCTGTGGCAGATAGCCATCGCTGGAGAGCACACGCTCACCAAGTTTCATACTAACTCGGATTGTTTGCAGGTCTTGGTTGAGCAGCTTAGCGAGTGGTATCCGTTAGACCATGAGGTCATTCTGTATGAAGCGCCCAATTTACCGACTCAGGCGCCTCGAATTGAACGCTTATTACTCAAGGCTTTACCCCAAGCCAAGTTAACTTCTATTACTACCTTGCTAATTCCACCGGCGGCGCCGCTGAAGGTGAACCATAAGGTTTTGGCAAAACTCGGTATTTCAGAAGCTTTATTGGGCTAAAAATGAGACGGAGTTTGATTAAAGCTAGAGTGGTCAAACTTTTGTCTAGCAACTAGTGTTATTACATAGCAATGGAGAATGATATGTCTAAGCTAAGCGATTTTTTTCAGAAGTTAGGTTCGGATGCCGCGCTGTTAGAGGCTTACAAGGCTGATCCAGAAGGTGTGATGAAAGCCAATGGCCTAACGGATGAAGAGATCCAGGCGGTGTTGTCGGGTGATAAAGCGCAGCTCGATTCGCTCTCAGGTGACACCAGCGAAGTACAATCTTATTTGATCATCACTAACCCAGATGACAGTAAGTAACTCGTAGAAACTATATGTATTACCTCAGACTATTTTTGGCTTGTGTCTTGTCGATAGCGCTTTGCGGATCTGCCGTTGCGAGCGATGTCGATTATGACGCGGTTATCGATGAGCTAAAGGCATCGTTAATTGCAGAGCCGGCCAAGTCGTCTGAGGTAATTGCCTATCTTAAAGAGAATACCCAGCACTTGAGCCGCGAACAGAGGGCTCGGGTGTTGACCCTGGAGAGTAACAAGGAGATGTTTAATGGTGCCTACGAGCGCGCCTTTAATCTTCTCACTCAGGCCGAACAGCTGAGCCACTCTCCCGAGATTCAAAATTCCATCTATCTGTATCAGGCCACTGCGCTGATCGCCATGAAGAACTATCAGGGCGCCTTGGATGCTATGGCTAAGAATCTCGATCGTATCGAGCAGATAGATGATGTGACCATAAAGATGACCTCTTATCTGAGGTTGGCCAACCTCTATCTTGATCTCGAAGTCTATGACGAGGTGAAGCGCTATGCCTCGCTGGCCTATGGCCTTAGCCGCGACAGATCGCCGAAAGAGCAGTGTTATGCCCAGGTGTTATTGGCGGCAGGTGAGTTAAAGCTCTCTCATTACAATGAGGCTAAGCAGCTATTTGCCGATACCCGCACCTTCTGTAGTGAACATAATATTCCGCTTATTGTTGCCATGGCCGACAAGGGCAAGGGCACTTCACACCTTAAGCTAGGCGAGCTTGAGCAAGCGGAGAAGCTGTTCCTTTCAGCGCTTGCAAAGTACAAGACATTTAAGTTTCAGTTAGAGATTAACGATGTTAATGCCTTGCTGGCCGAAACCTACTTGATGAAGAAAGAGGTTGAGAGCGCCAAGCAATACGCCCAGCAAGTCATAGATGTTGAGGACGAGCCAAGCGTGCTCAACGCCAAGAAACGCGCCTATAAGATGATGGCCGATGCCTTGGCTTTAGAGGGAAGCTACCAGGAGGCCTATCGTTATCTGGACGAGTATATGCAGCTCAGTGAGGCCGATATCGATGAGACCAAGGCAAAGGCCTATGCGTATCAGATGGCTAAGTTTGAGAATGCCGAGAAGGCCCGTGAAATTAAGATGCTCAACCAGGATCGGGCGCTCTATACGGCGCAGCAAAAGGTAGTTGAGCTGGAGAGATACAACGAGAGTATGGCGCTGATGATTGCCATAGGTTGCTCTATCTGTCTCATTATTTTTGGTGCTTCTATGTTTGTGCAGAAGCGCAAATATAAGCGCATCTCTCAGCGGGATCCTTTGACCGGAGTATTAAATCGAGGCACGGGGCAAGACTTTGCCGAAAACCTCTTTGTCGATGTCTTGGCTCATCGCAGCGTGTTTAGTGTGGTGATGTTCGACTTAGATCACTTCAAGGCGATCAACGATACCTATGGCCATAGCGCCGGAGATTGGGCATTGCGGCGAGTAGTCGATGCCGTGACGCCAAGCCTCAAGAGCAGGGATCTGTTTGTGCGCATGGGCGGTGAAGAGTTTGCGCTCTTCTTGCCGTACACGGATGAGCAGGCGGCCCTCAAGATAGCCAAGCAGTGTCGCGTGGCGATAGAGGCGATTCAGACACGGCCTCACTATAGTGACCTGAGCATTACCGCCAGTTTCGGTGTCTGCACCAGTGTGGAGGAGGATCTTAGCCTGGATCCACTCATGAAGCGGGTCGATATCGCCATGTATCAGGCCAAGGGCAATGGCCGTAACTGCGTGGTCATGTACCGCCCAAGCATGGAGTCTACGCCCGACACCCCCATTAATGCGGTGAATGCTTAGCTCTAGCCTTAGCTTGCTGGTTTGCCGGTATTTAGTTCAAACTCGTTACCCATAGGCGAGTCACTGGCTTGCCGACACTTGTCTTTAACTCTGCTAGTCCTTCTTGTTTTCGAAAGTCCTTCTTGTCTGCGCTAGCGCTCCTCGTTGGTGTTAGTGCCTCTAGCCTATGTTTGCTGTCTAAGCTGTTCTCTTCTAGTGAAGCTTTTGTCTTTATACATACTTAGCAGTTCTCTGTTGCATCGATGGGAGCCTATCAGGCCTTCCTCCATACAGGTACTCGATATTTACCGAGTGAGTTAACCTCTTCTGGTTAGTTTTCCCGTCTTGCACAGAGCTTCCTGTCCCATGTTGTCAGTCGCTCATCTCTAGGATTTGTGCGGTTCGCCATCAGTATTTTGTTATTTGAACTCAGGTTTCCTGTCTTTCATTACTGCTGATATTAAAGCTGAGCGGCTAGTGATCGTGCGAGTTAGTCATTTTGCGCTGATTGCTTAGCGACAGAGGGAGAGCGATAGAAGGAGAGCGATAGAAGGAGAGCGATAGAAGGAGAGCGATAGAAGGAGAGCGATAGAAGGAGAGCGATAGAAGGAGAGCGATAGAAGGAGAGCGATAGAAGGAGAGCGATAGAAGGAGAGCGATAGAAGGAGAGCGATAGAAGGAGAGCGAGGCTTGTCGAATGGCCGAGTTAGATGCCTTGTCTTGGCAGCATGATAAGCGTCTCTGCTGGGTTAACTATGCAATTTATTCGGTTTTTTTTGATTTTTTTTGCAGCAAACCAAAAAAAATCGTGATGTTGATCGACAAACGTTACCGAATTGTGACAAGCCATTTAGCTTCTTGCTTATATCGTTTACGTAAACGTCAAATTAAAACGTGCGTTTGATTTTGAGTGTTTTTGGGTTGCTTGTAAGGTGTTGAAATAATTTGACTTTAATAGCCTTACTTGCAAGTAAAGCAAAACGTGCCGCCTTTTTATCTGTCAGGTTTCTAGGTGAAATATCTGTATCGATAAAATTACTATTGGTAATAAATTTTCGTAATAACTTTCAGGTGATGGGGCTTGGTTCATTTGTCAGACAACTTTCAAACCTAGTCATTTCTTGATTTGTTGTTGTTGGTATTTGTTGTTTTAAAACAATATTTTGGGTTCGAAATATCTGTTTGGTCTTACCAATTTTTTGTGATGTAACGCAGCTTTTTTCGCTGCCTTTCTCACCGCCATTATTGTTGCAATCCCAACAGTTTGTTAGTAGGTTTTGTTCAAAACGTACATTTGTAACCCCTTGCTGGTGTTTCAAGCTGTATGGCCATCATTACAAGGTATGGCGGGCCTTAGGTTAAAGGCTGGAAGAATTGAAATTAACGGTAAGTGAGCGCTTGGGAGATATCGGGATGACTGAACAGGTAATGAATAAACATCAGCTAGAGACGGGATTGTCTATCCTGGGGACGCCAGTGCCGGGGCAAGAGATAGTGCTTAACGAAGGTGCGCTGAGCTTGCTAGAGGTCTTGTGTGATCAGTTTGCGGCAGAGGTACCTAAGCTACTCGAGATGCGCAGGCAGAAGCAGGAACTGATCGATAAGGGCTCGCTGCCCGATTTCTTACCCGAGACCCGCGCCATCAGAGACGGCGACTGGCAGATCCGCGGTATTCCACAAGACCTGCAAGACAGACGCGTCGAGATCACAGGGCCTGTGGATCGCAAGATGATCATTAACGCCCTCAATGCCAACGTTAAAGTTTTTATGGCCGACTTCGAAGACTCTCTGGCGCCTAGCTGGAGCAAGGTGATTCAAGGTCAAATTAATCTGCGTGATGCCGTGCGCGGCGAGATAGAGTACACGGCGCCGGAGACAGGTAAGCATTATACGCTCGATGATGATCCTGCCGTGCTTATCGCCCGTGTACGCGGTTTGCACCTTAAAGAGAAGCATGTCGCCTTCAATGGCGAGGCGATCCCTGGGGCACTATTTGATTTCTGCCTCTACTTCTACCACAACTATCGCCAACTGCTGGAGAAGGGCAGCGGACCTTACTTCTATATTCCTAAACTCGAGAGTCATGTCGAGGCGCGCTGGTGGGCCAAGGTGTTTGCCTATGTCGAAGAGCGCTTCTGTCTGACGCCGGGCACCATTAAGTGTACCTGTCTCATCGAGACACTACCGGCGGTGTTCGAGATGGAGGAGATCCTCTATGAGCTGCGCTCTAACATAGTCGCGCTTAACTGTGGCCGCTGGGACTACATCTTCAGCTACATCAAGACGTTGAAGAAGCATAGCGACCGCATCTTGCCAGACCGTCAGGCGGTCACCATGGATAAGCCGTTCCTGAGCGCCTACTCACGCCTGCTTATCAAGACCTGTCACAAGCGAGGCGCCTTGGCGATGGGGGGCATGGCTGCCTTCATTCCGGCTAAGGATCAGGCGCAGAACGAGGCGGTACTGGTTAAGGTGCGCGGCGATAAGGAGTTAGAGGCGCGTAATGGTCACGACGGCACCTGGGTGGCCCATCCGGGTCTGGCCGATACCGCTATGGGGATCTTCAACGAATACATAGGTGAAGATCACGTCAACCAGCTGCATATCACCCGCGATGTCGATGCGCCGATTCTGGCCAGGGATCTCCTGATGCCCTGCGAAGGCGAGCGCACCGAGTCGGGCATGCGCCTCAACATTCGAATTGCGCTGCAATATATCGAGGCCTGGATCCGCGGCAATGGCTGTGTGCCCATCTACGGCTTGATGGAAGATGCCGCCACGGCAGAGATCTCACGTACCTCTATCTGGCAGTGGATCCAGCATGAGCAGAAGCTCTCTAACGGCAAGCTGGTCACCAAGGCGCTGTTTAAAGAGATGCTGGTCGAAGAGTTGGCCAACGTCAAACTTGAGGTGGGCCCAGACCGTTTCACCCACGGCAGTTTTACTCAAGCGGCAGTCTTGCTGGAAGAGATCACCACGGCCGACGAGTTGGTGGACTTCCTGACCCTGCCGGGCTACGAGATTTTGACTCAGGGCGATAACGCCTAACGAGATGATTTTATAAATGAAAGGGTAATACCCAAACCTATTTAGCGCCTTTGAATGTGAGTGGTATTGAGGGAGCTGGATGCTAACACCTGAGATGGAGAAGATTATGACTAAGGCAACTACACAGATTTCACGTCAACAACAGATTGATGCGATTAAGCAAGATTGGGCTGAAAATCCACGTTGGGCCGGCGTTCGTCGCCCCTATTCAGCAGAGGACGTAGTGGCCTTACGCGGTTCGATTGTCCCGGAAAATACCCTGGCAACCCGCGGCGCCGAGAAGCTATGGCAGCTGGTTAATGGTGGCGCTAAGAAAGGTTATGTGAACTCACTCGGCGCCCTGACCGGTGGTCAGGCGGTACAGCAGGCCAAGGCGGGTATCGAGGCCATCTACCTGTCGGGCTGGCAGGTGGCTGCCGATGCTAACCTGGCGGGCACCATGTACCCAGATCAGTCGCTCTATCCGGCAAACTCAGTACCTGCAGTGGTTCAGCGCATCAACAACTCGTTCCGCCGCGCCGACCAGATCCAGTGGAGCAACGAGATAGACACACAAGATGAGCGCTACACAGATTACTTCTTGCCTATCGTGGCCGATGCCGAAGCCGGTTTCGGTGGTGTGCTTAACGCCTACGAGCTGATGAAGAACATGATCGATGCCGGCGCGGCGGGTGTGCACTTCGAAGATCAGCTGGCTTCGGTGAAGAAGTGTGGCCACATGGGCGGTAAGGTATTGGTTCCAACTCAAGAAGCGGTACAGAAGCTGGTTTCGGCGCGTTTGGCTGCCGACGTGAGCGGCGTACCAACTCTGGTTATCGCTCGTACCGATGCGAACGCTGCGGATCTGCTGACCTCTGATTGCGACCCTTATGATCGCGACTTCATCACCGGCGAGCGCACTTCAGAAGGTTTCTACCGTGTGAATGCTGGCATCGACCAGGCTATCTCTCGCGGTCTGGCCTACGCCCCATACGCAGATCTTATCTGGTGTGAGACGGCCAAGCCTGATCTTGAAGAGGCGCGCCGCTTTGCCGAGGCTATCCATGCGCAATACCCAGATCAGCTGCTGGCCTATAACTGTTCACCTTCTTTCAACTGGAAGAAGAACCTGGATGACGCCACCATCGCCCGCTTCCAGCAGGAACTGTCGGACATGGGCTACAAGTACCAGTTCATCACCTTAGCCGGTATCCACAACATGTGGTACAACATGTTCGACCTCGCCTATGACTATGCGCGTGGTGAAGGCATGAAGCACTATGTCGAGAAGGTACAGGAAGTCGAATTCGCCGCGGCGAAGAAAGGCTACACCTTCGTAGCGCACCAGCAAGAGGTGGGTACAGGCTACTTCGATAAGGTGACCAATGTGATCCAGGGCGGTGAGTCTTCGGTCACGGCATTGACTGGTTCTACCGAAGAGGAGCAGTTCTAAAGTTTCGACTTGCTGTCCTTTAGCAGCGGTTGTTCCTCGCACTGTGTTCCTACGTGCAGTGCGAGGTTTTTCTTTCCTTTCTACTTGTTTATTTTTGCTTGCTTTGGCGGTCCCTCTTGAGCCGCCTTTTTTATTTTGTGCTTATCAATACGCTCCCGCAGCCGATAAAGAGATGAAATCCTCGCCAAGTGAGTAGCTGGCGCAGGATAAAGCCCAATTGCCACTGGCGACTGATGTAATTGTTATGTTATAAGTTTTTCTGCCTATAATTCATCAAAGACGGCGCCGGCAAGCGAGCGCTATCCTTATTTCTTCATATAAAAGAGTAGATACGCATTGAACACTGCCATGTCAGGTAAAGGTGCAGAATACTGGACCAAACGCATCAGCGAACAAGAGATGCCGGCACTTAGCTCGACGGTGAAAACCCTAGAGAAACTTGCCAAAGATGATGTTTCCTCCCTGGCGATACTCGGCCGCAGCGTGATGCATGACAACGCGCTGACCTCGCGAATTCTTAAGGTGGCCAATAGCGCCATCTATAACAAGGGGATCTCCCACGTCACCACAGTAAGCCGCGCGGCCGTGGTACTGGGCTTCGATACCATACGCAACATCTGTATTACCGCCAAACTCCTGAGTAGCCTTTTAGAAAACAAGGGCTTATCTGAGCCTGTGTATCACAGACTGCTCACCCTGATGGCCAGAGCCTTTCAGGCTGCCATGCTGGCCAAGATGATGCTTAAAGATCATGATGAAGAGCTGCAAGAAGAGGTGTTTATCGCCGCGCTGCTCTATCACCTGGGAGAGAGTGCCTTCTGGAGCATGGGCGGTGACACCACAGAGCAGCTCGATGCGCGCCTCAATCAGGTCGATGAGAAGGAAGCCAATAATGTGGTCAGAGAGGTGCTGGGCACCTCCTTTACTCAGCTTTCCATGGGCATAGCCAAAAACTGGGGCCTCGGTGAGGTGTTGGTGAAGTCCCTGTCTAACCCCAACGAGCGCACGCCAGAGATCCGCTCCATCTACCTTGCCAACAAGATTAGCGAGTTAATGGCCAGCGACAGCAAAGATATTGCCGAGCTGAATCATCGAATCAAGCAGGCGGCAGACATGCTGGATCTCGAGGTGGATGAGTTTAAGGGGCGGATGATCCAGTGCAGCCACGCCACCCGAAAGCTGGCCGATACCTATGGTGCCAAGGTGCTGGTGGCCTTTTTGCCCGATACTCATCAGCTGACACTGGCGGCGGAGCCTGAGGCCGAGCCCATTAAGGTGCGTGAGTTTAATGTCGACCTGCAACTGAAGAAATTAAGGGAGCTTACAGATTGCGCCATCAACAAGGCGAATTTTAATGAGGTGATCACCATTACTCTGAGTGGGCTGCTCGATGGTATCGGCATGGATCGCTGCGCCGTGATGCTGCTCTCACCAAACCGGAAACGCCTGCAACCTAGGGTGGTGTTAGGCGAGAACAGCGATAAGATGAAGAATGAGTTTATCGTCGAGCTTAATCACGATAAGAATGTGTTTGCCGAGAGTGTCGACCTCAAGAAACCGCTGTTTATCGACAACCCTAGCTCGGAAAAGTGGCGTCTCTATACCGACGAAGAACTCAGGCGCCACACCTCTTCCACGGGCTTCATGTTGGCGCCGATCTTGGTGGATAACAAGGTGATTGGCCTGTTATACGCCGACAGACACAGCTCGGATCGCAAGCTGGCGGAAGTGGATTTCGAGCGCTTTACCCACTTCGCGCAGCTGACCAATCTCTGCCTATCTGTCTCTGTGCATTAGCACTACTCTTTTTGACTCGCGGCGCTGATCTGCGCCGTGATCCGCTTGGCCATAGCGTTGGGGATAGGAAAACTCAGGTGGTATTGCAATATCTTCCAGCCTTCCGGCGTCAGTACCAGAGTGCCTGTGCCGCGGCAATTGCCGTAGGACTTACTGCTTAATTGTTCATCGAAGACTATCACGTCGCCGTGTTGCTCAAGCTGCCTCGAAACCAGGGTGTAGTGCCAGCCCTTTGTCGGACGGGCATAGGCGGAAAACTCCTGCATGTTCCAGTTTTCAGAGGCATCGGTACCGATAAAGTGGGCATCCTCAGTATAGAGATCGAAGTAGTTGTCCCAATCGGCGCTCGCGGCGTAGCCGTGAAGCTTGTCTAAGGTCTGGGTCGCCTCTAGCGGGATCTCGGCCAGGCAGATGCCGCTCAGCAGCAAGGCGCTGGCAGCCAAAAGCCAGGTCAGCATGGGATGTCTGACTGTCATGGTAAAACTCCTTTTTCGTTTCGTTAATGCCAGTTTACCGGATCTAGCTTGAAAAAATGACTCATCTGTTGATAGAGGGCCTGATGCTGCTGGTAAAACTCATGGGGGCGTTCGAAGAAGGTCTCGGTGATCACCGCGAAGAACTCGGCCTCGTTGGTGGCGCCGTAATAGTTAAACAGGCTTGGTTGATGCCACTTGGCATCTTCGCGTAGCCGCGTAAACTCCTGCGCCATGACGGTCGACCAAGATTGATAGTCGTTGACATGGGCTAAGATGGGCGCGCCGTTGGAGTGGCCATCTTCCTGATCCAGCTGGTGGGCAAACTCGTGGATCACCACGTTGTGGCCATCATAGGGCTGGGCAGCGTCTTCCTTGGTGGTATGCCAGGAGAGCACCACCTTGCCAAATTCCCAGGACTCGCCAGAGAGTATGTTTTTGCGCTCCCAAAAGGTGCCATCGCCATTTTGCTGAGTCTGGCTGACGATAAACAGGCTAGGGTAGACCAAGATCTGTTTCAGCTTAGGGTAGTAGTCGGTGTCGCGATTGAGCAGTAACAGGCAAGCCTGGGCGGCTATGGTTACCCGGATCTCATCATCAATCTCTATCCCCTGGCAGCCGACGAACTGCTTCTCGGCGACGAAGATCTGGATGTGACGCTTGAGCTGTAGTTGCAGGTCGCTTGGCAGAGCACGAAAATAGGGCATGCGGCGCTTGAGTATGGCACGCCAACTGGCGGGAAAGGGCCGCTTGGCGATCTGCGCGCGGCGATACCTGACATACCTTGGCTTAAACAGTATGTACCCTATGGCGGCGCTACTGACCAGCGCAAGAATAAAGATGGCTAGCATAAAAATCTCCCTATGATATAGCAAGATATGGTGCTGCTTGCCGCAAATTCAATCTTAGGGCCAGAAAAAGCGTGGAGAAAAAAGGCGTGGAGAAAAAAAGCTGGCAGCCCGTAAGTTCGGAAACTGAAATTTGTCGCTGCCAGAAAGGTTAGGGAGACGGGGCGAAAATGGCGACGCGCTGGGTGATGATGAGCCCAGCGCGTCTGGGGATATAGCTAATCGATTAATACTATCGCTCACTCAATCGACTAGTTTTAGTCGACTAATTTAATCAACTATGATGGATTGTTCCTTTTGTTGACGTTCGCTTTCCGATAACGAGTAATGGTGCTCGATGAGAAAGCGGATCAATTTCGACTTAGCCACGTCGCAGCCGCTGGCCAGTTCGGCGAGGTGCGCGATGGCAGACTCGCTCAGGGTAAAGGTCGCCTTGCGATAGGGCCCAGTGCCCTTAGGCACCACCTTAGGTGTCGCCTGAGAGGCGTGGCGATTTAGAAAATCACCATCGAAGCCCGTCTCTAAGGCGATGACCTCGGCCATCTGCTGCACATTGCTCGGCTGCCCGGCGGCATAGTGTGTCGCATCTTCGATGAAGTCATCGATCAATGCATCGAGCGAAATATTCAGCAGCTTACGGTTTTGTCTCGCGGCACTAGACTGCGTAGAGCTTTTCTTGAGATCGGCCAGACCCATAGTTACCCCTTAACTTATCCATCTGTTTTTCGGCGAGACGATTGCGAATTTCTGTAGCACTCGAAGCTTGCAGCATTTCACAGGCGATGCTGCGGATCTCCTCGGCGGCCTTGCCTTTTGGCTGAGTTTCCATGACAGACAGACCCGATTCTTCGCTGTCATCATAAATGTTTCGGCTGTAGGTGATGGCGTCGAGCACGTTGATGTCGTAAGTCTTACACACCTCTTTCGCCTCAAAGATGCGGTTAGCCTGGTTTGGTAGGCTAGGGCATTGAGTGATCACGAAAGATGCGCGCATCTTAGGGTTAATCATCATACAGGTAGCGACGATATCATCCATGTGGCTGACGGTTTTCAAGTCTCTGCGCTTAGGACGCAGTGGCATCAACACATGGGACGCAACCGACATGGTGGCGCGCAGTGCCAGGTTATCCTGACCGCCACAGTCGACGATGACATAGTCATAGTGTTGCTCCAGGCTGAGCAGATCGTTGCGTATCTTGCCGTAGAGCTGTACGCAGTTGATGCTGGCCAGTGTGCCATTGTTGTTACGAGCTTGAATCCAGTCTGAGGTGGTCCGCTGGGGATCACAATCGACCATGATGACCGACGCGCCGCATTCTACCGTGAGAAATACCGCTATGTTTTGGGCTAAACAGCTCTTTCCGCTACCGCCTTTTTCACCGCCAACTAAAATGATCATTCTATTTCCTCTCGACTGCCAATGATTGCCGATGTTTGTTGTTAGGTTCCCAAGTGATGTACTGCTGTCTCGCGACCTCACCTGTTTGGGCATGAGTCCAATTTAGGTGTTAATTAATTGTTGGTCAACTACATGAAAATTGACGTTTTTTTTGATTATGGCGCTTGTCATTAAGTTGACGTTTTGACTTGTTTGGCAGATATTTGACGCTAAGGGCTTGAGGGATAAGGTCTTACGGATAATATGTTTTAAAACATAAGGTTACTTTTAATTTGTTGGTTTTATTGCCTGGCTTGTCATGCCTATGCCTTAAAAGTGTAAGACTTTCACCCTACTTTTATTTCAAAAATTGCTATTATTTAATTTTTATATTTCTAAATGTTATATGTGTAATGACTAAAACTTTGAACTTGGTTGTCTTGCCTCTAAGGAAATTTACCTTATGTTTCAAGGCGGCGCGCGGGAAATGAACAAGTGTTACTGCTAGTTATATTAAGCTCCTTTCTATCCAAAGCACTTTTTATTCAGAGCACTTGGTTTGGCGCCAGAGGTCACGTAAGCTGGGCCCTGCACACCTTCCGATAGCCATTTAGGATAGTTAAGTTAGGATAGTTAAGATGGATCAACAGGCCTTAATCGAGGCGATTAATCAAAAAATGCCCTTTGGTAAATATGCGGGATTACGCTTACTCGAGCTGCCAGAGCCCTATTTAGTCTGGTTTCACAGTAAAGGCTTCCCCGAGGGCAAGTTGGGGCAGCAGCTGGCACTCATCTACGAGGTGAAGCTCAATGGCCTCGAGGGCATGCTCAAGCCGTTATTAGTTCCGCGCGACCAAGGATAAAACTCGGGAATGAGAGCTTGATCTAAAACTGATTCATTGAATGCTGTTTTAGGTACGCCGGGTAGAGATTTATGGCAAAGGCCATGTTTTAATGCAGGGGTTAAAGGCAAACACTTAAGGAATGACAATGATAACTAAATTAGTTCGTTTAGCCGCTGCGGCCACCTTAGCCCTGGGGATCTCGAGTGCCTGGGCGGCTGGTGTAGTGCATCAGGGCACAGTGATCGATACCATGAACGGTGGCGGTTATACCTATGTTCAGATCAAAGAAGCCGACAAGACCTTCTGGGCGGCCGGACCTCAGGCCGAGGTGAAAAAAGGTGACGTAGTTGTCGTTCAAGAGCAGATGTGGATGAATGACTTTACCAGCAAGACGCTTAACCGCACCTTCGACGAACTGCTATTTGTGGGTCGCATCGACAAGAAGTAACTCGGATGGCCATGCGGCCTGACCCAACATAAGAGCTAAACATAATAGATAGTGCCGCTAACATGTTATCGGCACTATTTTTTTGCCCGATGGACGACTAATATAAGCTGCAATTTACGATAAGTCAGTTTGCTATTTTTCGTGGCAAAGGACTGGTAGCGGCCAGCGTCATTCGGCCAATGTCATTCGGCCAGGGTCATTCGGCCAGTATTACTCGGCCAGTATCTCTTGGCAAAAGCCACTCTGCGAGATTTGATTACACAATGATTAAGATAATTCCCTACCGTAAGGGATATAGCACTCAGGTCAGTGAGGTCTATCATCTGGCGGTGCGGGCGATTGACGAGACCCATTACAGTGAGGCGCAGAAGTGGGCCTGGTCGAGGGCGCCGCGCTCTGGCTATCACTGGCATAAACGCCTGACCCGCTCACAGGCCTGGTTAGCCGTCGACACAGAAAGCCTAATTAGCGGGCTACCGCGCTGCGTCGGCTTCATCAATGTGGAGACTCACTATGCCTCGCGAGGATATATCGACAGTCTCTATATGCACCCTGAATATCGGGGGCAGGGGATCGCGCGTCAACTGCTACGCCAGCTTGTGTCATGGTCGGCGGCGCAGGGGATGCTCGAGCTGAGCGTCGATGCCTCTAGCCTGTCGCGGCCACTGTTTTTGGCCGAGGGGTTTACTCTGCGGCACAAGCGATATCAGGAAAAGGCAGGCCAAATATTTATGGCCTACTATCTGGTGAAGTCTCAGGCCTAGCCAAGCTAAATAGCTCTCCTATTTAGGTCTCCCTACTTAAGTCTGTCTACTTAATCTCCCTATATGGCCTTTCTGCATTAGCCTTGCTATGCACTCAGACAAGCCTGTTAAGCAAGCCTATAACGTCCCCGAGTTTTCAGGCCTAACTTAATTCTGATTTGGATCTAGCTACAGGCCTTCCAGGTGACTGGTATACAACACATGGGGCGGCATGATGCCGTGGAGCCCTTCTTCGCGCTGCATGTAGCGGATGAAGGCCTGGGGCAGGGTGAGCGCCTCAATCGATTCCTGTTGTTCGGCTCTGAGCAGGTCCTGATAGCCTTCCTTGCCCGATGCCGTATAGGCCGAGGATACCCCGCTATACATGCGGTCAGGCATCACGCTGTGCCACTGCATCTCGCCGGCAATTTCCGTCAAGATCTCCAATTGGAGGATGCGGGTGCCCAGCGGCTGCCTACCGTCATAACAATATTTGAGGCCATAGGTGTAGGGGAAGCTGCCGGCGCCCGTGCCGGTAATGCTGTTGTTGGTGGCCGAGTTGATGGCCGACTCCAGGGTCTGATAAAGGTAGCGACCCAAGATGCGATATTTCACCAGGGGTAGGGCGAAGGGCAGCAGGCGTCCTAGCACGTCGGCCATGGTCACTGTGCCCTTATTGAGCGACTGTCTAACGCCGCCGGCATTGTGCAGGGCAAAATCCACCTGAAGCTCGAGTCTGCGGGTCTCATGATAGATGCTCTTGCAGACCCAGGGGGCGATCTCGCTACCATGGGGCAGCGCCTTGCTCGGCAGGCGGGTGTGGATCAAGTTTTTCGGCACAAATCCCAGCACCTGGTGCTCCAGCGCGTCGATGGCCGGGCGATAGCGCTGGGCGATCACCTGATTGATCTCGCTTAGCTCTTCATCCCACAATCCTTCATTCCACAGCACGCCTGGATGCGCCATGAGCTGCTGCTTCAGCGCGTTGTAGGTCGCGGCGGTGACCTCTTGCTCCCCTTCGATGATCAGATGTTCATCGAGCATGAAGTAGTTGTGTCCGGCAAGCTTTGTAACACGCCCCTTGTCGTCAAATTCGATGTCGCACAGCCCCAGGGTTTCGGCGTACTTGCCTGCATGCAAAATAGGAGTGTCTTCCACGCGATAGCCATAGGGCAGGGCGTTGATGCCGATAGCGCTGAAATCGCCCTGTAGGGTATGTGAGTGACCGCCGACGATCAGGCTGATGCCGGGGACTTCTCTGGCTAATTCTTTATCCTTATCCCAACCTAGATGGCTCAGCACCAAGATATGATCTATGCCGTCGGCCTTGAGTTTGGCTACCGTATTGGCTGTGGTCGCGATGGCGTTGGCAAAATGGGTATCTTCATCTGGCCTGGCGATCTCTTTCATCTGATCTAGGGTGATCCCTATGATGGCGATCTGCTTGTTGCCCAGGGGCTTTAGCAGCACCTTGGCCATCTGGCGCTCGGGAATATAGTCAAATAGCTTGGGGTGGCCGGCGAGTCTATCTTGCTTTAGGGGATCTTCCTGGCTGAGATCCATGTTGCCGGCGAGTAGCGGGAAGTTAATGGTATCGAGAAACCGTTTTACCGGTTGATTGCCTGCGTCTATCTCATGGTTGCCCAGCACCATGGCATCTGGCGCGAGACGGTTGAGCAGATCGGCGTTGGCGACCCCCTTAAACTGATTGAAGTAGAGAGTGCCCTGAAAGCTGTCGCCCCCATGCAGAAACAGAAAATCTTGCCCGGCATCTACCGCTTGCTGACGCGCCTGCTGCACCTGATAGCCGATCCTGGCATAGCCACCGCTATGGCTATAGACCTCATAACTTTGTTGCTCATGGGTGAGCAGAAATTGAACGCGTGAAGGATCGAAGTGAGAGTGGGTGTCGTTGATGTGTGCAAGCTTGAGCGAATATCTGTTGGTCATGTAGGCTCCATCTGTGAAGCGGGCAAGTATACCTCAGCAGGGGTTAATGAAAAAGGGAAGCATTCGCTTCCCTTAGTTAACTTTTCTTAAGTATTTAATGAGCTGCTAATTTATATCGGCTCAGTACTTAAGTTATTTGGGTTATTTGCTCACCTTACCCAGAGGTTCTGTCTCAGAGACGCTGGCCTCTGGTTGCTCGCTCTTCGGCGCTTCGTCATCTTCCGACGAGCCCTCATCCGAGATGCGTATCCCCTTGTGAGTCATGCGGCGTTTCCACAGGCGTCTCGCTAACTGCTGCATGTCGGTCACAGGGTCGTTGCTGTCGACAATCTCAAGGCCCAGCAGGGACTCGATGATATCTTCCAGGGTGACTATACCGTGGCCACTGCCGTACTCGTCCACCACCATGGCGATCTTGGTGTTGCGCTTAATCATCAGCTGGAACAGCGGCAATATCTTGGCCGTTTCTGGCACGATAACCAAGTTACGACGCACCGCCGAAATAGGCGCCTGAGGCGTGTCCCGCTCCGACAACAGGATGGTGTTGCGGTTGACATAACCCACGATATTGTCGCGATCGCCATCGAAAACCGGAATACGGGTAAAGGGGCTCTTCTTATGCAGCTTGGCAAACTCGGTTTGAGTCATTGACGCTGGCACGCTGAACATCACGGTTCTCGGCGTCATGATGGCGGTAACCGGCATCTCCTTGACCGACAGCATCTGCGTCAGGATCATAGATTCCTGCTCATCCAGCTCACCCGATTCATGGCCTATCTTGGCCATGGCGCTCATCTCCTGGCGAATGTATTGGCCATCGTCGCCTTTACCCAGCTTGCGAGTCACCTGCTGTGACATCCAGATCAGCGGCCTAGTGATGCGCTCCATCCACAGTAGTACCAGAGACACACTCGGAGCCAGGCTGCGCCAGTAGTTTGCGCCCAGTGTCTTGGGGATGATCTCGGAGAAGAAGAGGATCAAGAAGGTCAGCACGCCCGAGAATACACCCAGCATCTCATCGCCAAACACCTTTGCGGCCTGCGCACCGGCAACAGCGGCACCCACGGTATGGGCGATAGTGTTCAGGGTCAAGATAGAGACCAGTGGCGATTCCACATTCTCCTTTTGGTGGCTCAAACGCTCGGCCGCCGCGGGATGGGTTTCTTTCAGGTTCGCGATAAAGCTAGGGGTAACAGACAGAAGCACGGCTTCGAATACACTACAGAGAAAAGAGATCCCGATAGCGACAAAGACAATAACAATAAGGGTTATCATGGGGGAGGTAAAACAACTCCAAGTAGCAAGCCAATATTAGCTTGGGAGGGATTCTAGCATAGTCTATTTCCTTACTGGCTAAAATTTATTGATATCTGTATAATTCGCCGCCCTGTGGCAGGTTTTGGTGTTGAGGTTAGTCAAAATGAGTGAAAAAAAGATCAATTTATTGGATCTCGATCGTAAGGGATTGAGAGCGCTATTTACCGAGATGGGTGAAAAGCCTTTCCGTGCCGATCAATTGATGAAGTGGCTTTACCATTTTGGCGTCAGTGACTTCGAACAGATGACCAACATCAACAAGGTGTTACGTGCCAAACTGGCCGCCCGTTGTGAGGTGGTGGCCCCTGAGATCTCCAGCTATCAGAAGTCTGCCGATGGCACCATCAAGTTCGCCATCAACGTGGGAAATGGCCAAGAAGTTGAAACCGTCTACATCCCAGAAGAGGACCGTGCCACCCTGTGTGTCTCTTCTCAGGTTGGTTGCGCCCTTGAGTGTACCTTCTGCTCGACCGCCCAGCAGGGCTTTAACCGTAACCTTACCGTGTCTGAGATTGTCGGCCAGATCTGGCGCGTATCCCATTTCCTCGGTTTCCAGAAAGAGACCGGCGAGCGTCCTATCTCCAATGTGGTGATGATGGGCATGGGTGAGCCGCTGCTGAACCTGAAAAACGTTATGCCGGCTATCGATATTATGCTGGATGACTTCGGCTTTAGCCTTTCTAAGCGCCGCGTGACCGTGTCTACCTCGGGCGTGGTGCCTGCGCTGGATATCTTGGGTGATAACCTGGATGTGGCCCTGGCGGTAAGTATTCACGCGCCAAACGATGAGCTGCGTGATGTGCTGGTACCGGTCAACAAGAAGTATCCGCTGCAGGAGTTTCTGGCGGCGATCCGTCGTTACCTGGCTAAGTCCAATGCCAACCGTGGCCGCGTGACCCTGGAATATGTGATGCTTGATCATATCAACGACAGCACAGATCAGGCACATGAGCTGGCCAAGTTGATGAAGGATACCCCTTGTAAGATCAACCTGATCCCTTTTAACCCTTATCCTGGGTCCCCATACGGGCGTTCATCGAACTCACGTATCGACAGATTCTCTAAGGTGTTGATGGAATACGGTCTGACGGTGATTGTTCGTAAGACCCGCGGAGACGATATTGACGCGGCCTGTGGCCAGTTAGCCGGTGATATTCGCGACCGAACCAAACGTTTAGCGAAAAAACGCATGCAAGATAGTCAGATTTCAGTCACAATAAACTAACTTATTGTATCTGCTACTAGATAGGCTTGCGAATGTTAAGCAAAAAGCCAACATTGACCCTGTTAGTCATCCTGACCTCGGCGCTGATGTCAGGATGCGTGACTGAAAGAACTTACAGTGGCACAGATGTGCCCGTTCAAGAGCGTACCTTCGACAATGTTTCTGCCGCCCGCCAACGGGTGCAGCTGGGTCTGACCTATCTGCAGAAAGGCAACAGCGAACAAGCCAAGTACAACCTGGATAAGGCGCTCGAGTTTGCGCCTAACATCGAAGATGTACACGTGGCATTAGCCTATTACTATCAATCGGTTGGTGAATTAGAGCTGACCGAGAAGGCGTATCGTAACGCCATCAACGCCAGCGATGCCAGCGGCGACTCCATGAATAACTTCGGCGTGTTTCTCTGCCAGCAGGCAAAGTATGATCAAGCCGAAGAGATGTTTCTTCGGGCGGTAAAAATGCCCAAATACACCCGTTCGGCCTCCAGCTATGAGAACCTGGGGATCTGTAGCCGTAAGTCGGGTGACCTGCAAAAAGCACAACGCTACTTCGAGATGGCACTCAACTATGACCCGCGTCGTGCCAACTCCCTATTAGAACTGTCTGAGATCGAATTGGATCTGGGGAACTACTCCGCCGCCAAGAAAGGCTTGGCGCGTTACCATAGAGTAGTGCCCGAATCGGCTCAGAGTCTGGCGTTGGGAATTAAAATTGAGCAAGGCCTAAATGACCCTGAAGCGATGAGAAAATTTGGCATTCTTCTCCTGGCTAAGTTTCCCGCTTCCAATGAGGCCAAGCAGTATAGAGCAAGCATGCACTAATGACTGATAATCAAATCGATATGCTCAAGGATGATGCTGAGAAACCAAAGGAAGCCGGTGAAACACTGGGCCAGTGGTTAAAGGCGGCGCGTGAGTCGCGCCAGATGACTTTAGCCAGCGTGGCCGAGCAACTCAATCTGCGCCCATCGATTGTTCAAGATCTCGAGGCGGACAACTATGACAACATAGCGTCGGCGACCTATGTCAAAGGCTATGTGAAGAATTATGCCCGTATCCTGGGGCTGGAGATGGCCAAGGTGGACGCCTACCTTGCCGAAAGCTTTCCTGTGGTCAGCGCGCCTACCATGCAGAGTTTCTCCCGCAAGACCACGCGCCAGGCCAGAGATGGCCGCCTGATGCTGGTGACTTATCTCATCATCTTCGTCTTGTTGGCCTTGTTGGTACTCTGGTGGGTACAAAAGTCCGCCATGGTGGCCGATCTGGACCTTTCCAAGCCGTCGGTGGAAGAGACCGCCGAGCTCTCGACCCTGCCGGCCTCGTCTGAGCCTATGCTAGCTCAAGACCCACAGGCGGGCACAGGTATCGAGATGCCAAGAGAGCAATCAGTGCCTGATCGAGCAGTGGCGGAGGAATCTACCAATGCACAGCTGACAGGCGAACAGGCTGAAGACCTGCCATCCGAGGCTGGCTCGACACCTGAGACTGGCGTAGCGCTGGAAGTGACTAACTCAAATTCCCAAGCAGATGAACCCCTTAAGAGCGCAGACGATGCCGTGTTGGCCCTGAGCCTGAGTGGTGATTGCTGGATCAAGGTGACCGATGCCGACGGCAAGGTGCTGGTCAATGGCCTCAAGCTGGCAGGCAAAGAGATGAATGTCTTTGGTCAGGCGCCGTTTAAGGTTATATTGGGGGCGCCTCAGTCGCTGACCATGCGTCTCAATGGTGAACAAGTTGATTTGGCCAAGTATCCCAGTGGCCGAGTTGCCAGACTGACGGTCGGTAGCGCCGTCAATCTTTGAAGTAAAAGAGTGAATTAAGATGTACAACGAGTCCCCAATCATTCGCCGCCCTTCGACACGCATCTATGTGGGCGATGTGCCCATCGGTGATGGCGCGCCAATCGCCGTGCAATCTATGACCAACACCCGCACCACAGATGTGGAGGCCACGGTGGCTCAGATCCGCGCGCTGGAGAATGTCGGCGCCGATATCGTACGTGTCTCTGTGCCCACCATGGATGCCGCCGAGGCGTTCAAGGTGATCAAGCAGCAGACTAAGGTCCCCTTGGTTGCCGATATCCATTTCGATTACCGTATCGCCCTGAAAGTGGCGGAATACGGCGTGGATTGTCTGCGTATCAATCCGGGCAACATAGGCAACGAAGAGCGCATTCGCAGCGTGGTGGAATGTGCCCGCGACAAGAATATCCCGATTCGTATCGGTGTTAACGGTGGTTCATTAGAGAAAGATCTGATGGACAAGTACAAGGAGCCGACGCCGCAGGCCTTGCTGGAATCGGCCATGCGCCATGTGGATATTCTCGACAGACTCAATTTCGATCAGTTTAAGGTGAGTGTGAAGGCATCAGATGTCTTCCTGGCGGTGGAGTCATACCGTCTGCTGGCCAAACAGATCAAGCAGCCGCTGCACCTTGGCATCACCGAGGCCGGTGGCGCCCGCGCCGGCGCCGTGAAGTCGGCCGTTGGCCTTGGCATGTTGCTGGCCGAAGGGATTGGCGACACCCTGCGTATCTCGCTGGCCGCCGATCCCGTTGAGGAGATCAAGGTCGGTTTCGACATCCTCAAATCCCTGCGTATTCGCTCACGCGGAATCAACTTCATCGCCTGCCCATCTTGCTCCCGCCAGGAGTTCGATGTGATAGCTACGGTGAATGAGCTCGAGCGTCGCCTGGAAGATGTGGTGACTCCTATGGATGTCTCTATCATAGGTTGTGTGGTCAATGGTCCGGGCGAAGCCCTGGTATCCGATATTGGCCTGACTGGCGGTAATCGTAAGAGCGGTTACTATGACGACGGTGTGCGTCAAAAAGAGCGTTTCGATAACGAGCATATCGTCGATCAGCTCGAGGCGAAGATCCGCGCCAAGGTCGCCAGCGTCGACGCGCGTATTCCGACAACCGATATCACGGAATAACCCTTTGCTTGCTGCGCAGAAGATGGGGCTTTTAGCCCCGTTTGTGGCGCAGCTCACTGGCGCGCCGCGCCGGTTTTGCGTTTATTGTTGATGCGCCTATAATGCGAGGCGCTTTTTTATTTTTTACAGCTAAATTTCGGACGAGTTGATACAGTGGCAAAACAGATTCAAGCGATTCGCGGAATGAACGATATTCTGCCGACCCAGAGCCCGCTATGGCAAAAACTAGAAGCAGTGTTGCGTGATACCGTTGCGGCCTATGGTTACAGCGAGATCCGCACTCCTATCGTGGAGAGTACCGACCTGTTCAAACGTTCCATCGGCGAAGTGACAGATATCGTCGAGAAAGAGATGTATACCTTTGCCGATCGCAATGGCGATCTGCTGACGCTGCGCCCTGAAGGCACTGCCTCTACCGTGCGTGCGGGTAACGAGCACGGCCTGCTTTACAATCAAGAGCAGCGTCTGTGGTACATGGGCCCCATGTTCCGCCACGAGCGTCCACAGAAGGGGCGCTACCGTCAATTTAACCAGTTCGGTGTCGAGGTCTATGGTATCGCCTCGGCAGATATCGACGCCGAAGTCCTGATGATGTCCCACCGCCTGTGGCAGAAGCTGGGGATCAGCGAGCATGTGAAGCTTGAGCTGAACACCCTTGGGGATGCACAGGAGCGTGCGGCCTACCGTGACGCCCTAGTCGCCTTCCTGGAGCAGCACAAGGAGAAGCTGGACGAAGACAGCCAGCGCCGCATGTATTCAAATCCGCTGCGCGTACTGGACAGCAAGAACCCAGATGTGCAGGCGCTGCTGGGTGATGCTCCGGCGCTGATGGATTACCTTGGCGAAGAAAGTCGCGGCCATTTTGCACATTTGTGTGAACTACTTGAAGCTGTTGGCATCCAATACGAAATTAACCCTCGTCTGGTGCGCGGTTTAGATTACTATAACCGCACCGTATTCGAGTGGGTCACCGACAGCCTGGGTGCCCAAGGCACAGTATTGGCCGGTGGTCGTTACGACGGCCTGGTCGGTCAGCTTGGCGGTAAAGACACCCCGGCGGTAGGTTTTGCCATGGGGCTCGAGCGCATCGTATTGATGCTGGAGACGCTGGCGCTGACCGACGATGTATCGGGTCCGGTGGATGTGTATGTTACGGCCATGGGCGATGATTGCCGTGTGGCGGCCATCAAGGTGGCGCAGCAGTTACGTGAAGTTGACGGCCTTAAGGTGATGAGTCACTGCGGAGGCGGTAACTTCAAGAAGCAGATGAAACGTGCCGATAAGAGCGGCGCCAAGCTTGCCATAGTGATCGGCGAGACTGAACTGGCCAATGGTCAGGTGGCGCTTAAATATCTGCGTGAAGAGAAAGAACAAGAATTGGTTGCACAGGATTCGTTAGCAGCTTACGTTGCAGAACTGATTTAAAGAGGAAGAGAAACGTGGAAATTTATAGCACAGAAGAACAACAAGTCGATGCTATCAAACAGTTCTGGAAAGACTATGGCAACTCGATTGTCATAGGTGCAGTGGTAGGCCTGGGTGGCCTTTACAGCTGGAACTACTATTCAGATTATAAGGTGGCTCAGGCAGAAGAAGCCTCTGAAGCCTTCCAAACTATCAGCAACTCGGTCAAAACCGATTCAAGCATGCTGGCGGCTGCAGAGAGCTTTGCTAAAGACCACGACGGTCAGCAGGGCTATCAGGCACTACTACAACTTATCGTGGCCAAGGCCGCGGTAGAAGCCGGTGAGCTGGATAAGGCCGAGCAGGCCCTTAAGCAGATCTTGGTCAGCAAGCCTGAAGAAGGTCTGGTTGCGGTTGCGACATTGCGTCTTGCCCGCGTGCAGGCAGAGCAAGGTCAGCTGGCAACGGCACTGGCAACTCTGGAGCAGCTTAACACGCCTTCGTTTGCCGTACAGCGTGATGAATTAAAAGGTGATTTCCTGGTACGCCAAGGCGATACCGACAAGGCAAAGAGCGCCTATCAGTCAGCACTGGACAATGGCGGAGCGACTTCAAGCCCAGCCTTACAGATGAAGCTAGATAACCTGAACAAGGCATAAGGAAGCTGCCCATGAAGTCTTGGTGCAAAACATTACTGGCTTGCAGCTTGAGCCTGGGGTTGCTGTCGGCCTGTTCTTCTAACGATGTTGAGGAAGAGCCGGTAAGCCCGCTGCCGCAGATCGAGGCGAGCGTCTTCCCCGAGGTGAGCTGGAGTGCCTCTGTCGGCAGTGGTGTGGGTGATTACTACTCTAAGATCCGTCCGGCGGTGCGCTACGGCAAGCTATTCGTTATGGATCGTTACGGTGAAGTTGCCGCCTACGACGAAGCCACAGGCGAGCAGGTTTGGTCGCTGGAGATCAGCTCTTGGTTCAAAGAGGGCGCCTTGTCTAAGAACAAGGGCGCGCGTCTCTCCTCAGGCATTACCGCTGCTCGTAACAAGGTGTTCTTCGGTGGTGAGAGTGGCCTGCTGGGCGCCGTCGATGCCGAAACCGGCGAGATGGTCTGGCATGTGACCGCAGGCGGTGAGCTGCTGTCGGCGCCAACTGTGGGCGAAGATGTGGTGGTGGTGCACACCAGTACAGGCGCCCTTGAAGCCTATAACGTCGATGACGGCAAACAGCTGTGGGTCTATGAGAGCAAGTTGCCAACCCTGACCCTAAGGGGCACAGGTTCAGCCGCCTATGAGGCCGGTGGCTTCTTCGTCGGCACCGCCGATGGCAAGGTCGCGGTTGTGGTGAAAAGCAACGGTCAGGCCGCCTGGGAGCAGCCTATCTATACGCCAAAAGGGGGTAACGAGTTTACCCGTATGGCCGACGTGGATATGAAGCCACTTATCGTGGGCGAGAACATCTACGCGGTGAGCTACAACGGAAACCTGGTCTCCATGGAGCTGCGTACAGGCCGTGTGGTCTGGAGCCGTAAATATTCTAGCTTCAACGAGTTGGCTTCGGCCGGTCTGAACCTTTACCTGGTCGATGACCACGGTCGTGTGTATGCGGTCGATAAGCGTAACGGCTTGGAAAGCTGGAGCAACAGCGAGCTGACAAACCGCGAATTGACCTCGCCAGTGGTCTTCAAAGACTACCTGGTGGTGGGCGACTTCGAAGGCTATCTGCATTTCATCGATCGCGCCTCAGGTAAGCTGGTGGGCCGCGTCGAAGTGGATAGTTCAGGTTTATTTAGCCAGCCACTGGTAATAGATGATAAGATCTACGTCCAGAGTCGCGGCGGCAAGGTAGCAAGAATTACGCTTCCCTAAGGCGAGCTTTAACAGTTTTTAAAGCCCCTGGACCTTGTGCTGGGGGCTTTTTATTTAAGATATTCAGATAGATTTGTAGATTAGAGGCAAAAAAATGATTCCAGTTGTGGCCCTGGTAGGCCGACCAAACGTAGGTAAGTCGACCCTGTTCAATCGTCTTACGCGCACCAGAGACGCCTTGGTAGCTGACTACCCAGGTCTGACTCGGGATCGTAAGTATGGTCGTGCACATCTATCTGGTTACGAATTTATCGTGGTGGATACCGGCGGTATCGACGGCACCGAAGAGGGGATCGAGACCCGCATGGCCGAGCAGTCGCTGGCGGCGATCGAAGAAGCCGATGTGGTGCTCTTCCTCACCGACGCCCGTGCGGGTCTGACGGCCGCCGACGAGGCGATCGCCGAGCACTTACGCCGCCGCGAGAAGACCACCTTCGTGGTAGCCAACAAGGTCGATGGTATCGACGCCGACTCTGCCTGTGGCGAGTTCTGGGCCCTGGGCCTGGGTGAGGTCTACCAGATGGCAGCCGCCCAGGGGCGCGGTGTGACCAACATGATCGAATACGCGCTGACCCCTTACGCCGAAGCCATGGGGCTGACCCGTGACGGCGAAGATGAAGAGGAAGCCGACGAGCGTCAATACACAGAGGAAGAGGCCGAGGCCGAGCAGCAGCGTCTGCAGGACTTGCCAATTAAGCTGGCGATTATCGGTAAGCCTAACGTGGGTAAGTCGACCCTGACGAACCGTATTCTGGGTGAAGAGCGCGTCGTGGTTTACGATGAGCCGGGCACGACCCGTGACAGTATCTATATTCCGCTGGAGCGCGACGGTCAGGAATATGTGATCATCGACACCGCGGGTGTGCGTCGTCGCAGTAAGGTGCACGAGACAGTTGAGAAATTCTCTGTGATCAAGACCCTCAAGGCGGTAGAAGATGCCAACGTGGTGCTCTTGGTGGTCGATGCCCGCGAGGGGATCGCCGAGCAGGACTTAGGTCTACTGGGCTTCGCCCTGAACGCGGGGCGCGCCCTGGTGATTGCGGTGAATAAGTGGGACGGTATCGATCAGGATGTGAAAGAGCGCGTGAAGAGCGAGCTCGACCGTCGTCTGGGCTTTATCGATTTTGCCCGTATTCACTTCATCTCGGCGCTGCACGGCACGGGTGTGGGTCACCTGTTCGAGTCGGTAGAGGAAGCCTACGAGAGCGCGACGCGCCGCGTGAGCACCTCTATGCTGACCCGCATCATGCAGATGGCTCAGGACGATCACCAGCCGCCTCTGGTGAACGGTCGCCGCGTTAAGCTCAAATACGCCCACGCCGGTGGTTACAACCCGCCAATCGTGGTGATCCATGGTAACCAGGTGAAGAAGCTGCCGGATTCTTACAAGCGCTTCATGATGAACTACTACCGTCGCTCACTCAAGGTGATGGGTACGCCGATTCAGGTACGCTTCCAGGAAGGGGGCAACCCGTTCGAAGGCCTGAACACCAAGAAGCTCACCGTGAGCCAGGAGCGTCGCCGCAAGCGCATGATGAGTCATATCAAGGACAAGAAGAAGTAACTTTCTCTGTCTCACTAAAAAAGGTCAGCCTAGTGCTGGCCTTTTTGTTATCTCGGTTTTTTATCCTGCCCATTCCCTTTTCTTCGGTCTTATAAGCTACCTATTGCAAGCAAATCGAGTCTTTATAGTGATGCCGACTATACTCAAGAGTGCAGTAATTAAGGTAGTTTAACTCACCTGAGGATAGTGTTATGAAACACCAACAACCCCTGCTGCTTGCCGCCACGCTGGCTCTCTTGGCCGGCGCCGCTCAGGCCGCAGATAAACAGGCCTTACTGGAAGACGCGCTCAATGCCGCGCCGCCGACCCTGAGGGATAAGGTCACAGTGATGGACTGGGACAATAATGTCCTGCAAAAAGGTAGTGTCGACTATACCTGTTTCCCGACCCCGCCTAGTCTGCAAGGCACGGCGCCCATGTGTATGGATGGGCCCTGGATGGAATGGGCCGACGCCTGGATGAACAAGAAGCCGTTTCAGGCCAAGGCTGTGGGTATTTCCTATATGCTTGCCGGTGATGGTGGCGCGAGCAACACCGATCCCTACGCCGAGGGCGAAACCAAAGACAATCAGTGGATCGTCGAAGGGCCGCACCTGATGATCATCATGCCGGATCCCACCTTGCTCGACAGCCTGCCTACAGACCCTTATGCCGGTGGTCCCTATGTGATGTGGAAGGGCACTCCCTACGCGCACATCATGGTGCCTGTGGGGCCTAGAAAGTAATGTCTTATTGCTAGGCGGCTAGTGCCTGATATCAAGAGCCTGGTTTCTAGTGGCTGATTCTAAGTGTCAGGTTTTAAGTGTCAGGTTTTAAGTGTCAGGTTTAAAGCGCCTAGCTTCAAGCATCTAGTGTTAAGCGCTTATGTTAGCTTCGGCAAGTACAGGCTCAGGCTAACTTTAGCGCTTATTTGCAGATTTTATTAGGTTTTCTATTTAACGCCCGCCAGGGCGTTTTTTTGTCGAAGGGGTTAAATCACGGTCGATTGCACCTCGCCATCGACCAGCTTAGTGGTGAGGCGATCGCCAGTGCGAATATCTTGCGCGTTGTGCAGCACCTTGCCTTCGGTGTCGAGTGTAATGCTATAGCCACGGCTCAGGGTCGCCAGTGGGCTGACGGTCTCCAGCTGGTGAGCGGCATATTGCAGCGACTTTTCTGCCGAGTTGAGTCTCGCCTGCATGGCGCTGTGTAATCTTTGGTTCTGATGGGTCAGACGGCTGGCGGCCAAGGCGAGCTGATGGCTGGGAGAGACCTGGTTTAATCTGGCGTGCAGCGATTGCTGGCGGCGCTCCATCTGATGCAGCTTACCGGTTAAGGCGGCGCCGAGCCTGAGTTGCAGCTCGTCGAAGCGCTGCTCATATTGCTGCAGGCGGCGCTTGGGATCCTGACGCTCTAACCTGTGGTGCAGTTGGCTGAAACGCTGGGCCTGTTTCAGGCCATAGTGTTGCCAGCCCTGCTTGAGGCGTGTCATGGCCATCCTGAGTTTGTCGGCCTTGCTGAGCGCATCCTGGGATAGCAGCTCGGCCGCGGCCGAAGGAGTAGGGGCACGCAGGTCGGCCACATAGTCGCTGATGGTGGTATCCACCTCGTGGCCCACCGCCGAGACTACGGGCAGGGCGCTGTTATAGATGGTATGGGCCAGGGCTTCGCTGTTGAAACACCAGAGATCTTCTAAGGATCCGCCGCCGCGGGTGAGCAGCAGCACATCTACTTCCATCCTGTCGTTGGCCTGCATGATGGCATGACACAATGACTTATCGGCGTGCTCCCCCTGTACCTGGCTAGGGTAGATGATCACCTCGATGGATGGGTCGCGTCTCTTAAGTACATGCAGCACGTCTCTGATGGCCGCGCCCGTGGCCGAGGTGACCACCCCTATGCGTTGAATGTTACTCGGCAGCGGCCGCTTGGTGTCAGCGGCAAACAGGCCTTCGGCGGCCAGCTTCATCTTGAGGGCTTCATATTGCTGAGCCAGCAGGCCATCGCCGGCGGGGAGCATGGAGTCGATGATCAGCTGATAGTCGCCCCTGGGCTCATAGACGCTGATGGCGCCCTTGACCAACACCTGCTGGCCATTGGCCGGACGGAAGGTGACGGCGCGATTGCGGCCCTTAAACATGGCGGCGCGGATCTGGGCGTAATTGTCTTTGAGGGTGAGATACCAGTGGCCCGAGCTGGGCGCCGAAAAATTGGATATTTCTGCTTCGAGCCAGACTTTACCCAGTTCACCTTCGAGTAATTGCCTCACTTCTCCGTTGAGGCGCGACACGGTGTAAACATTATTTTTCGGCATTTTCATAGGTTTTTTGCTACTAAAGCGACTTTTTTACTATTTTCCATTTACCAGACCCAATATGCAAGGTATAATCCCGCCGCAATATTTTACCTCTTATATCACCTACATGGGGAGATGTTGCCATGCTACGTTTAAAAAAAGAAGCACTAACCTTTGATGATGTGTTGCTTGTTCCTGCACACTCGACCGTACTCCCTAACACTGCCGTTCTCAAGACTCGCTTAACCCAAAAGATCGAACTCAATATGCCTATCGTGTCTGCAGCCATGGATACCGTGACTGAAGCGCGCCTTGCCATCGCTATGGCACAGGAAGGTGGTATTGGTTTTATCCATAAAAATATGAGCATAGAGCAGCAGGCCGAGCAAGTTCGCCAAGTAAAGATCTATGAAGCCGGTATCGTTCAGCAGCCTGTAACGGTCACGCCTAATACCACACTTGAGCAGCTGAAAGTCCTGACCGAGAAGAACGGCTTTGCGGGCTATCCTGTGGTTGACGAAGCCAATGAGTTGGTGGGCATCATCACGGGCCGTGACGTACGTTTCATCACCGACTGGTCTCGCACCGTCGATCAGGTGATGACGCCTAAAGAGCGTCTGGTGACTGTACCTGAAGGCACGCCGCTGGATGAAGTGCAGAAGCTGATGCACGCTCACCGCGTCGAGAAGGTACTGGTCGTCGACGGTGACTTCAGACTCAAAGGCCTGATCACAGTTAAAGATTTCCAAAAAGCGGAAGAGAAGCCAAACGCCTGTAAAGATGAGTTGGGTCGTCTACGTGTCGGCGCCGCCGTAGGTGCCGGTGCCGGAAACGAAGCCCGTGTCGACGCCCTGGTGAAAGCCGGTATCGACGTACTGCTTATCGATTCATCTCACGGCCATTCTGAAGGCGTATTGCAGCGTATTCGCGACACGCGCGCCAAGTACCCAGATCTACAGATCGTCGGTGGTAACGTAGCAACGGCCGAAGGTGCCCTGGCACTGGTCGAGGCCGGTGTTAACGCCGTTAAGGTCGGTATTGGCCCTGGCTCTATCTGTACCACTCGTATCGTCACCGGTGTAGGTGTGCCGCAGATCACCGCAGTATCTGACGCTGCAGCCGCAGTTAAGCACTTAGATATTCCAGTTATCGCCGATGGCGGTATCCGCTTCTCGGGCGACCTGGCTAAGGCACTGGCCGCCGGTGCATCATGCATCATGGCGGGCTCTATGTTCGCCGGTACCGACGAGGCACCAGGTGAGACCGAGCTATACAACGGCCGTGCTTACAAGTCATACCGCGGCATGGGCTCTCTGGGCGCCATGACACAAGGTTCTTCTGACCGTTACTTCCAGAGCGATAACGCTGCCGACAAGCTGGTACCCGAGGGTATTGAGGGTCGCGTGCCTTATAAGGGTAAGCTCAAGGAGATCATCCACCAGTACATGGGCGGCCTACGTTCATGCATGGGCCTCACAGGTTGTCCTACTATTAAAGATCTTAATGAGAAGGCGGAGTTTGTGAAGGTAACCTCGGCGGGTATGGGTGAGTCCCACGTTCACGACGTGACCATCAGCAAAGAAGCGCCTAACTATCGTAGCCGTTCGTAATTATTGAAATCAGGCAGTGTCATTGAAAAATACACTGCCTTTTCTTAAGCCGGGTCTTAATAAATGACATTGGCGAAAAATCTGAAAGATAAAAGGTAAAGCATGAGTAACATTCATGATCATAAGATCCTCATACTCGATTTTGGATCTCAGTACACGCAATTGATTGCCCGCCGTATCCGTGAGATCGGTGTCTACTGTGAGCTTTGGGCCTGGGATGTGTCTGAAGAGCAGATCAAAGCCTTTGCGCCTAACGGCATCATCTTGGCCGGTGGCCCTGAGAGCGTCACCGCCGACAACTCGCCTCGTGCACCTGAATATGTGTTTAACGCCGGCGTGCCACTACTCGGGATCTGCTACGGCATGCAGACCATGTCAGAGCAGCTGGGCGGCAAGGTGATCCAAGGCGTAGGCGAAGGTGAATTCGGTTATGCCCAGGTAGAAGTTCAAGCAGCATCTGAACTGTTCAAGAGCATCGAAGATGCGGTCAGCGACAGCGGCAAGGCGCTGCTTGACGTCTGGATGAGCCATGGTGACAAGGTTTCTGAGATCCCTGAAGGCTTCGTGACAGTGGCTAAGACAGACACCTGTCCTTACGCCGCAATGGCCAACGAAGAGAAGCGTTTCTACGGCGTTCAGTTCCACCCAGAAGTGACTCACACCCGTCAGGGCAAGCGTATGCTCGAGCATTTCGCACTGGATATCTGTCAGTGTGAGGCCAACTGGAAACCTTCTTCTATCATCGAAGATGCGGTTGCTCGTATCAAGGAGCAGGTGGGCGATGACGAGGTTATCCTGGGTCTGTCAGGTGGTGTGGACTCCTCTGTTGTGGCCATGCTGCTACACCGCGCCATCGGCAGCAAGCTGACCTGTGTATTTGTAGACAACGGTCTGCTGCGTCTGAACGAGGCCGACCAGGTACTTGAGATGTTCGGCGACCACTTCGGCCTGAATATCGTTCACGTCGACGCCGAATCACGTTTCCTCGACGCGCTGGCAGGTGAAGCCGAGCCAGAAGCCAAGCGTAAGATCATCGGTAAGGTGTTTGTCGATATCTTCGACGAAGAGTCACGCAAGTGCGTTAACGCCAAGTGGCTGGCCCAAGGCACCATCTATCCAGACGTTATCGAGTCTGCAGGCAGTGCTACCGGTAAGGCTCACGTGATCAAGTCACACCATAACGTTGGCGGTCTGCCTGATGATATGGAGCTGGGTCTGGTCGAGCCGCTACGCGAGCTGTTTAAGGATGAAGTGCGTAAGATAGGTCTGGAGCTGGGTCTGCCGTATAACATGCTTTACCGTCACCCATTCCCTGGCCCAGGCCTGGGGGTACGTGTACTGGGCGAAGTGAAGAAAGAGTACTGTGACCTGCTGCGCCGCGCCGATGCTATCTTCATCGAAGAGCTGCACAAGGCCGACCTGTACAACAAGGTGAGCCAGGCCTTTACCGTCTTCCTGCCGGTTCGCAGTGTGGGCGTGATGGGCGATGGCCGTAAGTACGACTGGGTAGTATCCCTGCGTGCGGTGGAAACCATCGACTTCATGACGGCGCATTGGGCACATCTGCCATACGATTTCCTCGGCAGAGTCTCAAACCGCATCATCAATGAGATCGACGGCATCTCTCGTGTGGTTTACGATATCTCAGGTAAGCCACCTGCAACCATCGAGTGGGAATAATCCCGGGATAAGATGCGTTGAAAGATAGAAAGGGGGCATAGCGATATGCCCTTTTTTATTTCAGTGGCATTAGGTTCCAGCTAGAAGAGTAAGCCGATAACGCTGACGAGGCAGCGGCCCTTAGGGCCGAAACGATAGAGAGCAGATGAGTAAGCTGATAGATAATCAAGCCTGCCTGGATGAGCAGGCGGTAAAAGATGAAGCCTATATGCGCCAAGCCATGGCGCTGGCCGCCCAGGCCGAGTTGCAGGGCGAGGTGCCGGTGGGCGCGCTGTTGGTGAAAGATGATAGTGTGATAGCGACAGGCTACAACCTCAGCATCTGCCGCCATGACGCCAGTGCCCACGCCGAGATGGAGTGCATTCGCGCCGCGGGCCAGGTGGTGGAAAACTATCGTCTGCTGGATACCACCCTCTACGTGACCCTAGAGCCCTGCGCCATGTGCGCCGGCGCCATGGTCCATGCCAGAATAGGTCGATTGGTGTTTGGCGCGGCGGATCTCAAGACGGGCGCGGCCGGTAGCGTGGTGGATCTGGTGCGCAGCAGCGCCTTTAATCATCAGCTCGAGGTGACCGCTGGGGTGCTGGCCGAGGATTGCGGTGAGCAGCTCAGCGCCTTCTTTCGCCGGCGGCGTCAGGAGAAGAAGGCACTTAAGATGGCAGAAAAAAAACAAGGGCATTAGGCCCTTGTTTTTTTATGAGTTGTTCGCTTGTTTGGCGTCGCCTTGATTAGTCGATTGGACTCAGGCTACCAGTTTGCTTGATGAAGGTGAAGAACTGCTTCTGTCGGTTGATGGTGTGCTGGTGGCGTATCTTAAGCAGGGTTCTTCGCCGTGAAGACAGATTGTTTAAGGTTTTTTTTCTCATGATGAACCTCCGTAGGGCCGTTACCCAGACAATCACAGGCCGCGTCATATCTAGTTGGGCTGCGCGGCGGAAATCTCGCTTTGTGATTGTTTTTCGGCCGTTTGTTGTTGCGCTTCCATCACCTCATCTTGTAGTTGTTGATTCTGATTGTCAATCCATACCAAGGTGTCGTAGTAACGCCTGATGTTATCCACGTAGTGAACCGCCTCGCTGCCGCGGGCATAGCCGTAGCGGGTCTGCTTGTAGTATTTACGCTTCTGCAGCAGGGGCAATACCTTCTTCAGATCTCGCCAGGCACTGGGGTTAAGCCCCATAGATTGTGCCAGCTTGCGGGCATCTTCCACATGGCCATAGCCTATGTTGTAGGAGGCCAGGGCAAACCACATGCGCTGATTCTCCGGAATCGACTCAGGCAGGCGGTTGAGAATGTCGCTCAGGTATTTGGCGCCGCCGCGGATGCTCTGCTCCGGGTCGAGACGGTTGTCGATCCCCATCTGCTTGGCGGTGGGCAGGGTGAGCATCATCATGCCGCGCACGCCGGTGGGCGAGCGGGCATTGGGGTTCCAATGGGACTCCTGATAGGCGGTCGCCGCCAGCTTACGCCAGTCGAGATCGCCGGCATATTCGACGAAGTTGTCGCGGTACTTGGGCAGCCGGCTATCTATGGCGCGTAGGAAGGCGCGGGTGTCCACATAGTCGAAGCGCTTCACATGGGCGAAATATTTCTCGTTCAGGTGGGCCAGGGTGCCGGCTCTTTTTTCCTGGTGCCAGAAGCTTAGCAGGTCGCTCATCAGCTGATCGCTGCCATTGGGCGGCAGCAGCCAGACCACGGCCTGTCCCTCACGCAGCACAGGACCGGCCCTAAGCTCAGGCATGTAGCGGCGGTTGATCTCGAAGGTGGTCGAATCGGCTATGGTGTAGCTGATCTCGTCGCGGGCGATCATCGCCAGCAGCTCTTCGCTGTCCTTGTCCCACTGTTGATCCCAAACCAGCTCTGGGTAGAGTTTTTGCATCTCCGCCAGGGTCTCTATAAAGGAGGAGTCTGAGATCACGGTAATGTTGTCATCCAGCTGACTCACATCCGTTGGGTACTTGGCGCCCTGTTTGTAGACCAGCACCTGATTAACATAGTAGAGCGGCGGCCCCAGCCTGAACTGCTCACGACGGCTCTGGGTGTCGGCCAGCCCGGCGGCGATCAGGTCTATCTCACCATTTCGCATCGCCTGGTAGAGATCGCTGATGGTGGGGTAGGGCTGCATGTTGAGCGTGAGCCCCTGATGTTTGGCGAAACGCTCGGCCATCTCATAGTCAAAGCCGGCGAGGCCCTGACCCGTGGTGACATAGATCTGCGCGCCGTAGAGGGTGCCCACGTTGAGCTGGGTTTTCGGCTGGGTTTCAACCGCTTTTGCTGCGTCCACGCGCTCGCCCTGACAGCCAGTCAGTAGCGATACACAGAATAGAATCAGCAGGAAACTTCTCATTAAGTTACTATTTTTTAATCCATTTTATAAAACGCGGCCGATGATTATATCACAAGCTGGTCAAAGGCAATAATGGCGATTATGTCGGCAGAGTTTGGTTGTTTTTTGTTGGATGATTTTAGCGTTTTGCCAGCTTAAGTATGGGGCATGAATTTGGCGCCGCGCCAGTTTCTTTGTTACGTAAAGCTGTTTTCGCGCTATGGTGATAATAAATCGAGGGAAACGCTGTTTTGAAGCCATGCTACGGATGATTTGTGCCCCACATTTCCCTATAATAGCGCCAGATCTGACCCTGCAATTATAAATAATAAGGTGAAAAGACGTGATGGAGATCATCCGCGGAGCCCCTGCATTATCAGCGTTTAGAGTCCAAAAGCTAATGGAGGCCTGTCAGAGTGCGGCGCTTCCAGTACAAGATATCTATGCTGAGTTCATTCATTTAGCCGATTTAACAGAGGCGTTGGACGCTGGCGAAACCCAGCAGCTAGCCAAACTGTTAACCTATGGACCTGCGATTGAAGCACATGCGCCCCAAGGCAACTTGTACTTCGTAACGCCGCGTCCGGGCACCATCTCTCCATGGTCGTCTAAAGCGACCGACATCGCTCATAACTGTGGTCTGAACAAGGTCAAGCGCCTAGAGCGCGGTATCGCCTACTATGTTCAGGCCGATAATCTGGACGACGCCCAGCAGAAGCAGCTGCTTGGCCTGCTGCACGACCGCATGGTCGAAGTGGTTCTGCCAGATTTCGAGCAGGCGAGCAGCCTGTTTGCCCGCACCGAACCTGCGGTCTTTACCAGCGTCGATGTGCTGGGTGAAGGCAAGGCGGCACTGGAAGCGGCTAACGTTAAACTGGGTCTGGCGCTGGCGCCGGATGAGATCGACTACCTGGTAGAGAACTTCCAGCGTCTGAATCGTAACCCTAATGATGTCGAGTTGATGATGTTTGCCCAGGCAAACTCAGAGCACTGCCGTCACAAGATCTTCAACGCCGATTGGACCATCGATGGCGAGGTACAGCCAAAGTCGCTGTTCAAGATGATCAAGAACACCTTCGAGAAGACCCCAGATCACGTGTTATCTGCCTACAAAGATAACGCCGCCGTGATGGAAGGTTCTGTCGCCGGTCGTTTCTTCCCCGAGCCAAACGGGGTGTACGCCTATCATACCGAGCCTATGCATATCCTGATGAAGGTGGAGACCCACAACCACCCGACGGCTATCAGCCCATACCCGGGTGCGGCCACAGGTTCTGGCGGTGAGATCCGCGACGAAGGCGCAACCGGTCGTGGCTCTAAGCCAAAGGCTGGCCTCACCGGCTTTAGCGTATCAAACCTTAAGATCCCAGGCTTCGTACAGCCATGGGAAGGCGATTATGGTAAGCCAGATCGCATCGTGACCGCGCTGGATATCATGACCGAAGGTCCACTGGGTGGCGCGGCCTTTAACAATGAATTTGGTCGTCCGGCACTGCTGGGCTACTTCCGTACCTATGAGCAGGAAGTCTCGAGCCACAACGGCGTCGAGGTACGTGGCTATCACAAGCCAATCATGCTTGCCGGTGGTCTGGGTAATATCCGTGAAGAGCACGTGCAGAAGGGTGAGATCACCGTCGGCGCCAAGCTTATCGTACTGGGTGGCCCTGCGATGAACATCGGCCTGGGCGGCGGCGCGGCATCTTCAATGGCTTCAGGCCAATCGAGTGAAGATCTCGACTTTGCCTCGGTACAACGTGACAACCCAGAGATGGAGCGTCGCTGTCAGGAAGTGATCGATCGCTGCTGGCAGATGGGCGAAGCCAACCCGATTCAATTTATCCACGACGTGGGCGCTGGCGGTCTGTCAAACGCCTTCCCTGAGCTGGTGGACGACGGTGGACGCGGCGGCCGTTTCGAGCTGCGCAACGTGCCATCGGACGAGCCGGGCATGAGCCCGCTGGAGATCTGGTGTAACGAGTCGCAGGAGCGTTATGTGCTTTCTGTGGCGCCGGAAAACCTGGAGCTATTCACCGCCATCTGTGAGCGTGAGCGCGCGCCATTTGCCGTGGTGGGTGAGGCGACTGAGGAGCGTCACCTGACCCTGTCGGATGAACACTTCGACAACAAGCCTATCGATCTGCCGCTAGAGGTTCTTCTAGGCAAGGCGCCTAAGATGAGCCGTGATGTGGTATCGCAAAAGGCGGATTCGCCTGCGCTGGCACAAGAGACCATAGAGCTGAAAGATGCGGTGCGCCGCGTACTGCGTCTGCCAACCGTTGCCGAGAAGACCTTCCTGATCACTATCGGTGACCGTACGGTTACTGGTCTGGTGAATCGCGACCAGATGGTCGGTCCTTGGCAGGTGCCTGTGGCCGACTGCGCCGTGACCGCATCAAGTTTTGATTCTTACAGCGGTGAAGCCATGTCCATGGGCGAGCGCACGCCGCTGGCACTGCTGGACTTTGGCGCCTCGGCGCGCATGGCGGTAGCCGAATCTATCATGAACATCGCCGGAAGTGATATTGGTTCACTTAAGCGTATTAAGCTGTCAGCCAACTGGATGTCTGCCGCGGGTCACCCGGGTGAAGACGCAGGCCTGTACGAGGCGGTCAAGGCCGTGGGCGAAGAGCTGTGTCCTGAGCTGGATCTCACCATCCCAGTGGGTAAAGACTCGATGTCGATGAAGACCGCCTGGCAAGATGGCGGTGAAGATAAGACGGTTACCTCGCCTATGTCGCTGGTGATCACAGCCTTCGGTGCGGTGCAAGATATTCGTAAGACGGTAACCCCAGAGCTGAGAAGCGACAAGGGTGATACCGAGCTGCTGCTGGTGGACCTTAGCCAGGGCGAGCGTCGTCTAGGTGGTTCATGTCTGGCGCAGGTATTTGGTCAGCTGGGCGATAAGGCACCAGACTTAGCCGATGCGGCATTGCTGCGCGGCTTCTTCGAGGTGACTCAGGCGCTGGTGGCCGATAAGGCACTGCTAGCCTATCACGACCGTAGCGACGGTGGTCTATTTACGACGCTGGTTGAGATGGCGTTCGCCGGCAACACGGGTCTGGATGTGGATCTCAGCGCGCTGACGGGCACTCATTTAGAGCGTCTGTTCAACGAAGAGCTGGGCGCCGTGATCCAGGTGCGCGCAGCCGATAGCCAGGCTATCAAGGCGCAGTACCAGGCGGCCGGTGTGGCTTGCCATGTGGTTGCCAAGCCAGTGGCTGGCGACAGCATCATTATCCGCGATGCAGGGGCCGAGGTATTGGCCGAATCACGCACCGAGCTGCGTACCATCTGGGCCGAGACCACCTATCGCATGCAGGCGATGCGTGACAACCCTGAGTGTGCAGAGGAAGAGTTCAAGCTCAAGCAGGTGGCAGATGCCCCAGGCTTGACCGTGGATCTCAAATTCGACCCGAGCGAAGATATCGCCGCGCCTTATATCCTCAAGGGCACAGCGCCTAAGATGGCTATCCTGCGTGAGCAGGGAGTGAACTCTCATCTCGAGATGGCCGCCGCCTTCGACCGCGCCGGCTTCGAGAGCCGCGACGTTCACATGTCTGACATCCTCTCGGGCCGTATCAGCCTGGAAGAGTTCCAGGGCCTGGCGGCCTGTGGTGGCTTCTCTTACGGTGACGTACTGGGCGCCGGTGAAGGTTGGGCCAAGTCGATTCTGTTCAACGGCCGTGCCCGCGAAGAGTTCAGCCGCTTCTTCGAGCGTAACGACAGCTTCGCCCTCGGGGTATGTAACGGTTGTCAGATGCTCTCTAACCTCAAAGATATCATTCCGGGTACCGAGCATTGGCCACACTTCGTGCGTAACCGCTCCGAGCGTTTCGAGGCGCGTTTCAGCCTGGTGGAAGTGCAGAAGAGTCCATCCTTCTTCTTCGAAGGCATGGAAGGCTCACGCATGCCGATCGCCGTGTCTCACGGTGAGGGGCGCGCCGAGTTCGCATCGCCTGAGGCATTGGCCGCCGCAGAGGCGTCTGGCACTATCGCGCTGCGCTTCGTCGATGGCCATGGCCAGGTAGCGACGCAATACCCAGAGAACCCTAACGGCTCGCCAAACGCCTTAACCGGTATCTGTAGCACAGACGGTCGCGTCACCATCATGATGCCGCACCCAGAGCGTGTGTTTAGAACCGTGGCGAACTCTTGGCATCCTGACGAGTGGGGCGAAGATAGCCCATGGATGAGAATGTTCAGAAACGTTCGCGCTAAATTAGGTTAACCTAAGCTTAGCGGTTTAATTGATGCAAAAAGGGCCTCGAAAATTCGAGGCCCTTTTTTTATACCCATAAAGAGTTAGTTTAAACCCACACAGATACATGCACTTAGCCTTACTTTATTACATTCTGAACTGCTAAACAGCCATAAAGTAGGGGTATCGATGGTTTTTTCCTTTAATTCGCGCAAATCACGCTTAATGGGATCTGCCCGGAAAATCGCTAAAAGGCGACATTATTTATTTAGCGTCTGCTAAACTAATCTAAAATCATCTAAACCAAGTCGTTAGAAAGTAAAAAGCCACCGTCTTCGAGGAGAAAACGGTGGCCGTTTTGCGCTAACAAAACTTCAAGCAATTGCGGGTTAAGGTGCTATTTACAGCTCTCTTGCAGTATAGAGTTCAACAAAAGTGCGCTTGTAGCTGTTAACTAGACGATCAAATAGGTTTTTCATAACGGATTCTCCACACAGTGATTAATGATGTGAGCGGAGTGTGGCTTGCCGGGCAACTTCACCGGGTTGATTGAGCCGTCTCCTTAACACAGGCATATAGTAAGCAAATGTCGCATAGGGAACAAACGATTAAAATTGCAAGTTCGCATTAGTATTTTTAATCTATAAAGGTTTCGTTTTGAATGGTATCTATGTTTGAATTTATATAATTACTTGATTTTATTTCCTTAAGGTGTTCGTTGTGTGATTGTTTTGGGTTATATATATTGACTCATAAATTGTTAAATCTTGTTAAATATTGCGTTTTGTATGATGTGGGCTGAAATTTGCTAAAAGTAGCCTTTTTATCAAAATTTAATGGCTCCCTATCACGTTTGCAATGTTTTGGCAAGCGTGTTGCCGGGTGAAGTGTGGCGCCGTCCGCAAAACCCACTATCCGCGCCGTGTTTGATTGATTTGAATCAATTTTGAATGGTATAAAATGCTTAGGGTACGTTTGATATGCCTTGTTGTAAGTTTTTGAAAAAAATAATTTAAATTGATTTTCTCGGCCGTTTTTTGCGACGGGGGCTTAAAAACCAAAAGGTTTTGTGAGCCGCCTCTCAAAAAGCTGGGGTGAGAGGCCTTTTTGAGCGTCAGCGACGCTTGAGCGAGGCTAAAAGTTAAAATTTGGCGGTTTGTGAGACTCGGGTCTGACAAATTACTTGAATAATAAAATTCCTAAATAGGCATTTTTCCGGGTTGATGGGGATCTAACCTTGAAGAATGATCGCACCACCTAAGGAGTCACTGATGATTGTTGAAGAGGTTGTAGAGCTCTCGCGCTTACAGTTTGCGCTGACAGCTATGTATCACTTCCTGTTTGTACCTTTGACCTTGGGGCTGGCGTTCTTGCTGGCCATTATGGAATCACTCTATGTGATGACCAATAAGCAGATCTATAAAGATATGACCAAGTTCTGGGGTAAGCTTTTTGGTATTAACTTCGCCCTGGGCGTAACCACAGGTCTGGCGATGGAGTTCCAGTTCGGGACTAACTGGTCATACTATTCTCACTATGTGGGTGACATCTTCGGTGCGCCACTGGCTATCGAAGGCTTGATGGCCTTCTTCCTCGAATCTACCCTGGTGGGTATGTTCTTCTTCGGTTGGGACAGATTCAGTAAGCGTCAACACCTGGCGGTGACCTGGTTGGTGGCCCTGGGCTCGAACATGTCGGCTCTGTGGATCCTGGTTGCCAATGGCTGGATGCAGAACCCAGTCGGTAGTGTATTCAACTATGAAACCATGCGTATGGAGATGACCAGCTTCGCCGAAGTCCTGTTCAACCCGGTTGCGCAGGTGAAGTTTGTTCATACCGTGGCTTCTGGCTATGTGGCCGGCGCCATGTTTGTTCTGGCCATCAGTTCTTACTACATCCTAAAGAAGCGTGACTTGCCGTTTGCCCGTCGCTCATTTGCCATCGCGGCAAGCTTCGGTATGGCGTCTATCCTGTCGGTCATCGTACTGGGTGACGAGTCAGGCTATAAGGTGGGTGAGGCCCAGCGCGTTAAGCTTGCGGCCATCGAAGCCGAATGGCACACAGAACCTGCACCAGCAGCCTTTACCGCTGTGGGTTTCCCGAATCAGGAAACCATGCACACCGATTACGCCATCAAGATCCCATATGCCATGGGTATCATCGCCACCCGTTCTATCGATGAAGAGGTTACCGGTATCCGCGACCTTATCGTCGAGCACGAGGAGCGTATTCGCAACGGTATGAAGGCTTATGCCATGTTGACCGAGCTGCGCGCCGGCAAGGAAACCCCTGAGCTGCGTGCCGCCTTCGAAGAGGCAAAAGTCGACCTGGGTTATGGCCTGCTGCTGAAGCGTTACACAGACAATGTGGTCGATGCGACAGAAGAGCAGATCAAGGCCGCGGCCAAAGACTCTATCCCATCGGTTGCGCCTATGTTCTGGAGCTTCCGTGTGATGGTTGGCCTGGGCGTAATCATGCTGTTCGTGTTTGCGGCGGCCTTCTGGCAGAGCACACGTCATCAGATCGAAGAGAAGCCTTGGGTACTTAAGGCGGCGCTATACAGCCTGCCACTGCCTTGGATCGCCATCGAGTGTGGTTGGTTCGTGGCCGAGTACGGTCGTCAGCCTTGGACCATCTCTGAGGTGCTGCCAACCTTCATGTCGGCGTCTAGCCTAACGGCTGCGGATCTCTGGTTCAGTATCATCTCTATCACGCTCTTCTATACGGTCCTGCTGGTGATTGAGCTGTTCTTGATGATTAAGTTCGCACGTAAGGGACCTAGCAGTCTCAAGACGGGCCGTTATCACTTTGAAAACCTAGAAGCTTAAACCGGAGATCTCATTATGTTTGATTATGAAATATTAAGATTTGTCTGGTGGGCGCTGATTGGTGTGCTGTTCATCGGATTCGCCGTCACCGACGGTTTCGACATGGGCGTGGGTGCCTTGCTGCCTATCATAGGTAAGGACGATACCGAGCGCCGTATTATGATCAACTCGATTGCTCCCCACTGGGACGGCAACCAGGTATGGTTAATCACAGCCGGTGGCGCCCTGTTTGCCGCCTGGCCTATGGTATATGCTGTCTCTTTCTCTGGCTTCTATGTGGCCATGATGTTGGTGCTGTTTGCCCTGTTCCTGCGTCCCGTGGGCTTCGATTACCGCTCTAAGATCGAAGATCCAAGATGGCGTAAGGCTTGGGACTGGGCGCTGTTTGTCGGTGGCTTCGTACCGCCGCTCATCATAGGCGTTGCCTTTGGTAACTTGCTGCAAGGTGTACCGTTTAACTTCGACGAGTACCTGCGCGCAACCTACCACGGTGGTCTGTTTGGCCTGCTGAACCCATTTGGCCTGCTGGCCGGTCTGGTGAGCGTGTCGATGATCATCATGCAGGGTGCCTCTTGGCTACAGATGAAGACAGAAGGCGAGCTGCGCGTACGTGCGGCGACGGCGACCCAGGTGGCTGCGGCCCTGGTTGCTGTGCTCTTCACCCTGGCCGGTGTATGGCTGGCCAATGGTATCGACGGTTATGTTGTAACCTCGACTATCGACACCCACGGCGCATCTAACCCAGCCCTTAAGACGGTTGCGGTAGAGGCGGGTGCCTGGCTTGCCAACTACGACAAGTATCCAGTGACCATGCTGTTCCCAATCTTGGGGATTGCCATGCCTGTACTGGCGCTGCTGGCGAGTCGTTTCAACCGCTCTGGTTTCGCCTTCCTGTTCAGCTCGCTGGCGGTGGCTATGGTGATTCTTACTTGTGGTGCGGCCATGTTCCCATTCGTGATGCCATCATCACTTGAGCCAAACGTGAGCCTGACCATGTGGGATGCCACTGCGAGTCATATGACACTGACTGTGATGACCTGGGCGGCCGCGATATTCGTGCCTATCGTGCTAAGCTACACCATCTGGACTTACTTCAAGATGTTTGGTCGCTTGAGCCGTAGCTACATCGAAGACAACAAGACGTCACTTTACTAACAGGAGCCGACACTATGTGGTATTTTGCTTGGATATTAGGCATTTTGCTGGCGTGTTCTTTCGGTATCATTAACGCCTTGTGGTTAGAGAATACTGAGAACATGGATAGGGATTCAGAGCTTAAAGATTAAGCCATGAATTCTGAAGTGAGAAACCCCGTATGAGAATGCGGGGTTTTTTATTGCCCGTGTTTGGGGCGCACGGGCTAGCGGCGAAGGGGGCTAAGAGCCCTTAAAGGTCGTTACGTCTACCAGTATTGGTATTTGCTATGGACTTGAGGGTCGCACCTTCATGGCAACCTAACGCCTGCCCGGCGGGGGTATGTGCAAACACGTTTTTGGCATGCTGTGAATATATCCCTATACGCTCCACGGCGGCGTCCATGCCGCCGAGGGCCAAAAACGTGTTTACACTGGCATCTAAACGTCTCTTCGATTTAACTTCATTTGTTTGTCACTGATACAAGTTATTATTTTTAGAGAAAAAGCGCATTTAAATGTGAAGTGACATGTTGAATGCTTACTACAAGATAGATTAAAGTGTCACCGATCAAGGACAGAGTTAGGCCAACTCGAATCAAACATCGACGACGCCATTCAGGGAACGATAAAGCCAATCAATATGCCCCAATCAACTCCCTCAAAAAGTTAACTCTGACCCTATTTATTAATAGGTTTGAAAACGCGTATGCGCAATAATAAAATTTTCGAAATCCCACACATCAGGAAGTACAGATTTAATGAAGATCGAAAAATTAGAGATTAAAAATTTCAGAACACTTGAAAATGTGACTTTAAACTTTGATGGGTACTTTGCTTCTATTAGCGGTAAAAATAATGCTGGTAAAACATCTGTTATTAAGTGTATTCGGTCTCTTTTTAAAGGGAAAGAAAGGGAGTTTTCGTTTTTTGATGATGAAGATTCTTTATCTTACATAACTTCTAAAACTCAATGGGCAAACAGCGGTGTGGCAATAGAGTTTAACTATTTCATTACCGCTTCTAGAGAAGCAGATCCAGGACTTTATAGCTTCGTTAAAAAGATCGCTGAAATAGAAGATCTAGATGATAATTTTACGCTGGATGTGAAAGTAAAAATTAAAGAGAAAGACGAAAAGGAAATATCCATACTAGTTAACGGGAATGAACTAGAAAAATATGAAACGGGTGAGATATATCAGAGGTTATCTTCATCGAATATTGTATTTCTCCACAATTCAACAGGTGGGGGTAATAAAATCTACCACCCCTCAGGAGCTAGAAGTTTCCATGAGATGATGCTCTCAAAAGATGAGAAAGAAGAGTTAAATAAAGAGCAAGAAAGAATTAGGAAAAAAGTAAAGAAATTTGCTTCAGAGCATAGAGGTGAATTGTCTGGGCTTCTAGGTAAACTAGAAGAAAAATATGAAGTCGAGCTAACCGTTTTCGAAGGACTCTTCAGGAACTCAATTCCTTTAGGAATAAACCTAAAAGATAAAGGCTTGGAAGTACCTTTAGATGATTGGGGGGCAGGAACTCAAAATCGAACTCAAATTATGATGTCTATCCTCTCCGCTAGTCGAGTTAAGCAACAAATAAACGATGAGAATAGAATCACGCCAATTATTATCATAGAGGAGCCTGAAAGTTTTCTTCATCCTTCTGCTCAAGCCGAGTTTGGAAGAGTAATTAGGGGGCTTTCAAGAGAACTTGAGATACAAATAATCATAACAACTCATAGCCCATACATGCTTTGTCAAGAGCAACCCGAATCTAACGTGCTTCTCGACAGAAAATTATTCAGACAAAGATTAAAAGAAACTGTTGTTGTCGATGTTTCATGCGATAAGTGGATGGAGCCATTTGGTGAAATATTAGGGTTGAATCATGAGTCTGTTGAACCATGGGGTGATGTCGTAAAGGCATCAAGAGACAACGCGATATTAGTTGAAGGTCCAATAGATAAAGAATATCTAGAGTTTATTTCATCATTAGGAATTAAAGGCTTTTCCATACCGGAAGGTGTTGAGGTTATTGCGTATGGTGGAAAGGATGCTCTAAAAAACTCGATCATGCTGAAGTTCGTTATTGAAAAATTTAACCGTGTTTACATTACATACGATCTAGACGCAAAAAATGAGTTGCAAAAGATTATGAGTCAGCTTAGTTTGGAAAATGAAAATGATCATATGGCTGTGGGGTTGAATGAGGCAGGTAAAGACTGTATCGAAGGGCTTTTACCTCAAGCCGTGCTTGGCAGTGTTTATGGAAAGAATACTGACATTGTAATGAAATTGACATCAACAGATACCCAGGCTAGGAAGTCGGCTAAAAATGAGCTTAAAAATAAATTACTCGAAGAGTTTAAAAAGACAAAAAACATTTCTTCTTCTGAACTAAAAGAGTTTAAGCCTTTGTTTTCAAATATCACTAAAGCATTTAACTCGTGATTTCTAACAAAGGATTGCAGCGGACAAGCCGCTGAACTCGGCGTTATCCCATAGAAATTTTTATCCGAAACTGACAGGTTAGAGTTGAGGCTTTAACTCGAAAATTTCCAAGAATGTTTTTAAAGCTAGGCAGTGCAATAACGTTAAATCGAAGAGACGATAGATACTGGTGTAAACACATTTGTGACCTTCCGAGGCATGGATGCCGAGGTAGAGCTCACAAGGAAGTGCTTGCAGCGTGTCACAAATGTGTTTGCACATAAGGCCTGCGGCAGGCAATTGATGCACCATAAAGCCATGGTTACGGTTTGCATTGCCAATACTGAATTTGGCCGAATGTTAGATAGCTTTTGCTCTCAAAATTTTACGGAAGTTAACTTCTGCCCAATTGTAGATAGCCGAAATGGCTGAGCCTAACAGACATAAAAAAGCCGCTTGATAGCGGCTTTTTTCGTTGAGATGAGCGGTTAAGCAGAGCTTATGACTTAAACACGCTGATCTTCTGTTTGATCTCGGCGGCGATGTGGGAGAGGTTTTGGGCGGCGTCGACTGTGTCGCCGGCGCGCTGTTCGCCGTCGCGGGCGAGCTCAGTGATCTCATGCAGGTTGCGGGTGATCTCGTCGGCCACGGCGCTCTGTTGCTCGGTGGCGCTGGCGATGCTGCTCGACGCTATGGCCAGCTCCCCGATACTGATGGTGATCTGGTTGAGGTTAGTCGCGGCCTCCTGTCCCTGGGCGGCGGAGGCGGTGCCCAGCTGGTGGCTCTGGCCCATCTGCTCGGCGGTGAGCTTGATCTGCTGCTGCAGTTGAGTGATGGTCTGGCTGATCTCTGAGATCGAGGTCTGAGTGCGCTGGGCCAGAGTTCTTACCTCGTCGGCCACCACGGCGAAACCGCGGCCCTGTTCACCGGCGCGGGCGGCCTCGATGGCGGCGTTGAGCGCCAGCAGGTTGGTCTGCTCGGCGATGCTGTTGATCACCTCGGTGACCTGGCTTATCGCCTCACTCTCCTTGCTGACATTCTCGACGCTCATATGGCTGGCATCTAGCTGCTCGCTGAGTTTGCCTAGGCCCTGCACCAGCTGAGCGAGCTGCTGGTGGCCATCGCGGGAGGCGTTGTCGACCTGCTGGCTCTGGCTGGCACCTTCGCTGGCGTGGTTGGCCACGTCGCGTACCGAGGTGGACATCTCTTCGATGGCGGTGGCGATCTGGTCGGTCTGCGCCATCAGCTGCTGGGCCTCTTCGCCGTTGAGTCTGGCCACTTCCTGGGCGCTGCTGGCCTGCTCCTCAAGCGTGTTGACCGAGGCGCGCAGGGCGCCGACCAGTTCGCGCAGGCTCAGTGCCATCTGGCGGGCGGCGTGGGTGATTCTGTCGACCTCGTTGTCTGTGTCTGGGCTGACCTGGTCGAACTCTTGAGTCAGGTCACCCTTGCCGAGCTCGGTAAGCTGGTGCTGCAGGTGACGCAGCGGGCGCAGTGTCTTAATCAGCACCATGGAGAGCAGCAGGGTGATCAGCAGCACGCCTACGGCGGCGACGCCGGCATTGATGCTCAGCAGTTTCAAGCTCTCTTCGTTCAGCTCACGCTTCTTGGCCTGACCCAGCAGGGTCCATTGCCAGCCGGGAATGGTGACGGCGTAGGCGTACATGGGCTCCTTGTTGCCATTGAGGTATTCGCTCTCCTGGCCGCCGCGTTTGGCCGCGTCAAGAGAGAGGCCGTCGAGTATCGCCTCGGTCAGTATGGTGCCCGACTCTTGGTTGGGCTGGGCGATGATGGCGTTGTCCACGTTGCGGATTAGGGTGAAGAAACCCGACTCCTCCAGCTTGAGCTGGTTCATGGAGCGTTGCAGCTCGGTCAGCGCCTCTGAGATATCGAAGCCGATATAGAGTATGCCAATGATGTCGCCCTGTGGGCCCGTTATGGGGCGATAGACTGTCATATAGTCTTTGCCGAACAGTCTGGCGTAGCCTTCATACTCTTTGCCCGCCATCAGCGCGCCGTAGCCTGGGTGCTTCTTTCCCAGGTAGGTGCCCAGGGCGCGTTTGCCGTCGGCTTTTTTCAGCGAGGTGGAGATGCGGATAAAGTCGTCGCCGTCGCGTACGAAGACGGTGGCGTTACCGCCGGTGAGGTTGGAGTAGCGATCCACCTTACTCTTGGAGGCATTGATCTGTTCGCGCTCGTGTACCAGCGCCGGGGTAGGTTTCCCCATGACCATAACGGTCTTATCAGGCTTGAAGAATTGACCTGGGTACATGGCTCTGAGCACATCGGCGTTGCGTCTGGCGAGAGACAGCAGGCTGTTGTATTCGAGTTCAATCAGGTCGGCGGTGCTGTGCATCTGCGCTTTTACGGCCGTCTTACCTTTATCTTCCAGCACGTTGGCGGCTGTGATGTAGGAGACGCTGCTGAGAATGGCAAATACGACGACGGTGAGGATCAGGGCAAGGGCGCCTATCTGTTTGGCGATAGGCCAGTTTTTATAGTTCATTATGGTAATCCACCTTGTGGTTAGACTTTCGCTAATGTAACTAAGGTGGTGCGAGATTGTTTTGACGCAGGTCTATTTCGGTAAAGGAAAAATTGCCCCAAGCCTCGGCAATTAGTCTAAATATGCACTGGATCACCCTGGGCGGGCGAGCCAGTGCATCTTGTGATTAGCGAGCTGATAAGGCTGCTTTCTAGCTGGGCTGCAGTGCGGGCACGGGCGCCGTCTGGCGCTTGGTCATCAGCAGCTGGTACATGGTCGGCACCCAGACCAGTGACAACAGGGTGGTGAGCGCCGTGCCGCCAGCGATGGCGATGGCAAACGGTGGCCAGAAGCCGCCACCTGCGATGATAAGCGGCAGGAAGCCGCCTATGGTGGTGATGGTGGTTGAGCCTATGTGGCGGCCGCAGCTGCTGACCACTGCCACTATGGCTGGGATGCCCGCCTCACGCTTATCTGGCATATCCTCAAGCTCCGCCAGTATGACGATGGCGGCGTTGATCGCTAGGCCCATCAGGCCCAGCAGGCCGATGATCACCGTAAAACCGAAGGGATAGCTAAACAGGTAGACGGCGAGTAGGCCAAGTCCTGCCGACTGCACTGCGCTCAGCAGTATGATGCCGGTGAGGCGGAAGGAGTTGAACGACAGCACCACGGTCGCCAGCAGCAGGGTGATCACCAAGACGATGTTGGACAACAGGTTACCCACGGCCTCGTTACGCTTGGCGCTCTCGCCGCCCACCTCGATGCGATAACCGGCGGGCAGGGTGAGGGCGTCGATGCGCGTCTTGGCCTGATTGAGCACCTGTTGGGGCAGCACATCGCTCTCCAGGTAGGCCTCTATAGTGTTGACCCGCTGGCCGTCACGTCTGGGGATGGCGCCCAGGCTGACGTCGATACGGCTGCTGGCCAGTGCCGAGAGCGGGATGCCGACGCCGTTGCTTGACAGCAGATTGATCTGTGACAGCTCGGTCTGCTGCTCGCGCATCAGATCTTGGGTGCGTACCCGGATCGGCAGGGATTCTGTCTGTTCCAGTATGCTGCCGCCGTTGATGCCGGTAGTGGCCATCTGGATCTGGTTGGCGATATCCGTCAGGCTCAGGCCGCTCATCTTGCTGGCATCTTCGTTTACCTGAAACCATACCTTAGGCGCGCCAGCGCTCAGGGTGGCGCGGGTGTGCAGCACGTGATCTGTGGTGATCAGAATACGCCGCACCTCATCGCCAATCTCCCTTAAAGTATCTAAGTTGTGGCCGTAGATGCGTAGCTCCACGGGGGCATTGAACGGCGGGCCCTGCTCTAGCTTACGCACCAGGATCTGCGCCTCGGGGAACTCGGTGTCGAGCTGTGTCTGCAATCTTGGGATCAGCTGGTTGGCGCGCTCGAAGTCGGCAACCTTGATCATCGCCTGGGCATAGTTGGCCGCCCCTTGCTGACGCTGCAGAAGGTTGTAGTAGAAGGAAGGCGCATTGCCGCCAATCACCCAGTCGAGCCTCTGCATCTCGCCGGTGGCCCTGAGCTTGGCATCGATACGCTCCACCAGGGCGCGAGTGTTTTCGATACTGGACTGGGGCGCCAGGTGCACCTCTATCTGGAACATGTCCCTGTCTGACGGCGGGAAGAATTGCTCCGTCATCTGCCCTGAGGCAATGAAGCCGCTTATGGGCAATATGCCTATCACCACGCCGGCCAGTAGGGGGCGCTTGAGGGCGATATGCAGGGTGCCGCTAAAGGCGCGGGCGATGATGGGGAAGTTGACCCCACGCTGATACCAGTGCGTAGCATCGCCCTCGGCGCCGAAGCGGCCCGCGAAACCGGCGATCAGCGTATGGGAGATGAGGTAGGAGCCTAGCAGGGCGAAGATCACCGAGATAGCGATACCGCCGACAAATTCTCCCGCGGCCCCCGGCATGAGGATGATCGGGGTGAAGGCCAGCATGGTGGTGATGGTAGAACCCGCCAGTGGCAACCAGAGGTGTTTGAGGGTCTCGCCGACGGCGCTGAGGCGATCCAGCCCCTGGCGGCGACGCTGGGCGATGGCATCGACAATGACGATGGCGTTATCCACCATGATCCCCAGCGCTACCACTAAGCCGGTCACTGACATCTGATGAATCGGCAGGCCGACATATTTCATGCAGGCCAGGGTGAAGAGGGCAGTCAGCGGCAGCGACAGGGAGACGATCACCGCGTTGCGCAGCCCCAGAGTCAACATGAGCACCACCAGGATGATGATGAAACCCAGCAGCAGGCTGGCGATAAGGTCGCTCAGGCGGGTGGTGGTATAGCCTTCTTGATCGAACAGCCACTGGATCTCCACGTTGGAGGAGAGATCCCCTTGCACTTTCTCGACCACGCGATGCACCTGCTGCAGCCAGAGGTCGACCCGGGTGTTGTTGAGCATACGCGCCGATACCATGATCCCCTGGGCCTGCTCTATGAGGGCGATGCTGGCGGCGGGGGTCTTGGGCTGGCGCTGCACGCTGGCGACCTCTCCCAGGCGTATGATCTGACCGTTTTCATCCACTTTGAGCGGCACCTGTCTGATGCGGGTGACTGAATCCAGCTCGCCGGAGACCTCCACCAGGGCGCGAAAGGCGTCGTTGGTGATCTCGCCTGCCGAGACTTTAGTATCGGCATTAGCCAGGATCTGGGCGATGGCGGCGGCGCTGAGGCCGATGCGGTTGACGTTCTGGGCGTCGATCTGCACCAGGATCTCTTCGGTGGGGGCGCCATAGAGTTTTACGAAGTCTGTGCCCGGGATCAGCCTGAGCTGACTCTGTAGCTCCTTGGCGTAGCGGTTAAGGATATCCTGGCGCGGCTCGCCCGCGCCTTGCCACACCAGACCCAGAATGGCGGTGTTGGCATAGCCCAGCTGATCATCTAGCAGGGCATTTTGCGCCGCGGGGGGGAGCAGGTTCTTGGCATCGTTGATGAGGTCCCTGGCCCTTGACCAGACGGGGTCTGTCTCTGTGATCCTGTCTTTCAGCTCTAGCTGGATGACGGAGATCCCAGGGCGTGAAGTGGACTGCACCAGTTTCAGCTCTTCCAGGCGTCTGAGCTGGTTTTCCAGCACCTCGGTGACTAGGGCTTCGACCCGCTCCGCCGAGGCGCCCGGATAATGGGTCACCACAGAGGCGAAGCGGTTGGTGATACTGGGATCTTCCATGCGGGGCAGGCTGGTGATGGCGCCAAGGCCGGCGACGATCAGCAGGGCGATCACCAGGCTGGCCAGACGACCATTTTCGACTAAGGCTTTTATCATGACTTACCTCGTCGCCACTTGGGTGTTGAGCATGACGCGCTCGCCTACCACCACCTTGTGCAGGCCCTGGGTGACGAAGCGCTCATCTTCGCTGATGGCTCCCTGAATGAAGGCCTGATCGCCACGGGTATAGAGGATCTCTATGTCGCGCCGCTCGATAAGGTATTGATCCGGATTTTGTTCAACCAGCACATACAGGTTCCACAGGCCGCGCAGGCCGTCGGTGAGCGAGGAGATGGGCACCCAGAAACCGGCGGTATCGACTGTCTTGTTGTAATGCAGATAAGCCAGCTCGCCGTTGATCACCTTGGCATCGGTAGGCAGGGTCAGGCGCACCGGTACGGTACGCGTCACAGGATTGACCTCGGCGCCTATGCCGGCCACGGTGGCCAGATAGGGAGTCTCTTTCACCGTCAGGGTCAGCTGCTGGCTGTCTTGCAAGCTTTGGGCGAGCCCTACGGGCACGCCGACGATGGCCTGGGGATTGTTGTGTTGGATCAGGGTAAATAGCGGCGCGCCCAAGGCGACAACTTCGCCTAAGTTGTTGTTACGTTTGGCGATAATACCATCAAATGGTGCGACCAGGGTGGACTTGGCGATCCGCAGCGCGTTGGCCTCTATGGCGGCGCGCAGGCGCTGCTCGGCGGCTTGCAGGCTGCTGAGTTGTCCCTTGAGTTCGTCCAGTTGCTGGGCCGAGGCGTAGCCCTGTTGTTTCAGTGCCTGGCTGCGCTTGAGGGTGCTCTGGGCCAGCTCTCTGTCGGCGCGGTTTTGCGCAAGGCTTGCCTGCAGCTCGCGCTTCTCGGCTTCAAGCAAGGAGGTGTCCAGCTGGGCCAGTAGGTCACCCTGTTTGACATGATTACCACTGTCGACCGCCAGGTGTTTTATCTTACCCGCCAGTTCGAATCCTATAGCCGTGGTATTGCCCGCGCGTATGCTGCCGGTAAATACCTGCTCCGTGTCATAGCTGATCGAGCGGATCAGCCGCTGACTGGAGACCTTGGGGAAATGTTCGCTGTCGAGGGCGCTGCTGCTGGACTCATCCTGTTGGCAGCCGCTGGCCGCGAGGCTAAGGCTGCTCCATAACAACACTCTGGCGAGGGACTTGGCGGTAAAGATCGTCATACTGATACACTTCCGTGGTTAACAGTTGGTGAATAAATCGTTAAACTAGACTTGTTAGTCTAATTTGCAAAAACTGGACTGTCTAGTCTAGTTTGTGTATAAATATGTCGTGATGAAAATGAAGACCTTATAGGACGTTTCAATGGTACAAACACCCCTTAGCCGCAGTGAACAGAAGAAGGCGCAGATATTACACGCCGCGATTGAGCTCTTCTGTGGGCAAGGATTTCCCAATACCAGCATGGATGAGGTCGCGAAGTTGGCGGGCGTCTCTAAACAGACCGTCTATTCGCATTTTGGCAGCAAAGATGATCTGTTCGTTGCATCAATCGAATCTAAGTGTGTTGTGCATCAGGTGACGGCGGAGCTGTTTACCAGCCCCCAGGACCCTGAGCAGGCGCTGCTGCATTTCGGTAACTATTTTGGCGAGATGATCGTATCACCCGAGGCGATAGAGGTGTTTAAGACCTGTGTGGCCCAGGCCGATACCCACCCGGAAATTTCGGCGCTGTTTTTTAATGCCGGCCCAGAATTCCTGCTCAATCTGCTGGAGAATTATTTTGAGCAGGTGGAGAAACTCGGCGAGTATCATTTTGGTGATCTGCGCCATGCCTCGGTGCGTCTGTGTATGATGCTGTTTGGTGAGATGCGCCTCAAGTTAGAGCTAGGCTTACCGATCGAGGATCTGGTTGCTAAGCGCCCGGCCTACATCAAAGAGACGGTGAGCATGTTCCTGCGCGCCTATCGAGTCTAGGCGCTGGCAATTTTAGTTCAGATCGCGGCTTTAATCAGAGTTTTAGCCGCGCTTTTAGTAACAAAGCTAGCCGTTTTGAAGGGAAAGTGATCTTTTCGCCAGTCTGGTCGTACTAAGCTTGAGTGTACTAACTTTATGATTGGAATTTGGACGGGGGCCCACATTGAAATCGCGCAGCCGGCCAAACCTTAAGCCCAACTGAGTAGCCCCTGGGAGAGGGTATGAAGCCAAGCCTATTATCTCGCAATAAGTTCAACGCCCTGGTTTTAGGGTTAACCTGTCTGACGGCCGTTTCCGCCCAGGCGGCCCAAGGGGGAGCGCGACAGGCGTCGCCCTTGACCCTGTCGGTATCGCGCATCGGCGTCGGTGAGGCCGATGTGGGTGACAGCGGCCTGGCATTGCAGCGCGACACCTGGCTGTTCGGCGCCAAGACCAGCTTTGCCCTAAACAGGCAATGGTCGCTCAGTGCCAATATTAGTTACGACAGGCTGGATTATGACTGGAGTGGCCGCGGCGCCTCACTGCTGGGTGGTAATCTGGCGCCCTGGTCCAATGTGGACAGGTATGGGGTTGGCCTGGGGGTCAGCTTTCGTCCCAACAATCGTTGGCTGTTCATGCTGGCGCCTAAGCTGCAGTACGCCTATAGCGAGGGCACCTCATCGTCCAATGCCCAAAGTTATGGGGTGGTCGCCTCAGGCATGTATCGCTTCAATGGTGGTAACATGTTGGGCCTCGGGGTCGCCTATCTTAATGACATCTCAGAGGTGAGAACCTTGCCTTATCTGGCGGTGAACTGGCAGATAACCGATAAGCTCAAGCTTGCCAACCCCTTTTCGGCGGGCTTTAGCGGCCCCGCGGGCCTGGAGCTGAGCTATCAGTGGTATGAGTCGCTTGATGTTGGCGTCGGCAGCTCGAAGCGTACTCAAAGATTTTTGGTAAAAGATGAAGATGTGACTTTGGAGATAGACGAGTGGGTTGGCTTTGTCAGGGCCGGCTGGCAGGCGAGCGAGCCACTCAATTTTGATGCCTATCTGGGCTATTTCTTCAGTGGTGAGATAGAGCTCTCTTCGCCGAAAACCCAGGAGTCGCTGGAGAATCAGCTGGCGTTGGCGTTTTCCGCCCAGTATCGATTCTAGGGTGCTAATGTTGAATCAGAAAACGCGATGAATAAGAGAATGTGATGAATACAAAAATGGCCTGAACATACCGTCAGGCCATTTTTTTATGATTTTTCATTTAGCTGTCATTTAGCTTTCAGTTAGCTACCGGCTAGCTTCAGCTATTGTTTATTCGCCTAGCATAGCCCGCTTGAGACTCTTCTGCGCCGGCTTGTCGCCCAGCCAGATCTTCAGCAGCGCCTTGCGAAAGGCTTCACCCTCGACCGTTGCCTGTTTTTCACCATTCTTATAGGCGGTGACGCCAAGATCTTTTATCGCCTCTAAGGTAAATTGATCCCCCTCGGCAATCGGCGCCGAAAAGAGGGCCATAAAGGCATCTATCTGGGGCTGAATCGCCTCAGGCTCTCCACCTGTGGCATCGTCAAAGCCTTCGATGATCGCATCTTGCATCTTCTCAGAGGTGATCATGCCTGAGACGATATTCAAGCGAATCGCGACCCTAGGGGCGTTGAGTACGCTGTCGAGCGTTTGGCTCGGGCTCTGGGTGTATAGGCTGCTCACATAGAGATCCATAAAGAATTTGCTGCGAATGCCGGCGCCGTTAAGCTGCAAGGCTTGTTCGCTTAGGACTATCTCATCGGCAAGGGGCACATCTGCCAATGTCTTAGCGGCCAGAGGAGTGCTGAGTATGGTACTGGTCACGGCGCTGATAAGGAGCAGGTGGCGTAGGAGGGACTTCATATAACCTCTTATAAATATTGTGATAGTAACGGTTAGCCGCGTTTACCCAGCTGATATTGACCGCTTTGATGGAAGAAGGCAGCCTGTTTCTTCTTGGGGGCGATCAGCAGTGGGCCGTCATCGAAGAAGAGAAAACATTTCCAGTTGCGCACAAAGACGTCCCAGCGGGTCTCGATGATCTGGTACTTGTCGTAGCAGAAGTAGACTTGCGTCTCGTCTTGCCAATCGAAGTGGCCCTGAAACAGCTCGGGCAGGGCGGGGGAGTCGCTGTCCCAGGCGCTCTGCCAGTGATCGGTTTCCTGCCAGGCATCGCCTTTCGCGGCCCAGTCGCCCTTGGCAAACTGCTCGCTGCGGCTGCTCTTGTTACTCACCCACTGGTTCCACACCGTCATGGATGATTTTTGATCCAGCGGCTTGATGCAGGCCTTGTCTTCATCTGTGACGGGGAGATCTTTATGGTTAAAGATCCATTTGCGTTTGTATTGTTCGAGTGGGATATAGGTGTGCGCCACAGGGCCTCGCTATCGGCTGTAAGTTATTAACGCCAGACATTATACGGCGTGCCACAGGACAAGGGAAACGGCGCCGCAGGATAATTTTGCCCTTGGCGCCGAAAAACTTAGGGCCTGAGCTGCCTCAGATAGTTGAGCGCCGCTTGATTATCTTCATCCAACATGAGGACGTTTTCGAAACAGGAGATGGCGCCGTCAATCTGACCCGCCTGGGCGAGAAAGATCCCCAATTTTAGCATCACAGGAATGTCCTGAGGATATTTATCCAAGTAATCGAGGTAGACACCCAACGCCGCCTGCGGATCGCCACTCAAGTTCAGCGCATGGGCATACTGGGGCAGATATTCGTCGCTGTACTCAACTATCTTGGCATAATGCTCTAGGGCCAGCGGGAGGTTATTGAGATTCAGAGTCAGCTGGATGGCGAGTTTACGCTCGGCCTCTTGAAAATCATTCTCAGGGATCTTCTGTAGCGTTTCTAGTGCCAACTCGGGTTGGTTTTCCAGCATGTATTGATAGCTTAAAGCGAGAAAATGCAGGCGATTGACCTCGGGATCCGTTTGAATAAAAGGCGCCGTGTATTGTGCAATTTTGGAGATACCCAGCAGATGCTTGTTGTGCAGCAATATCTGTAATTTTTTAAAGGCGTTTTCGATAAAGGGGACGGGGGCGTCATCTGTATCATCGATAAACTCTTTAACGACAAACTGTTCAAGATAGATCTCTTCACTCTTCTTAAGAAGCGATTTTTGCTCAGCAGACAAGGCCTTATAAGCCTTGGGGTGTTGCTGTTGCCAGATAATAGCCCGACCCCACTGCATATCATTGTGCCATTGCTGACATAAGGCACTTATGTCGCAGTCTGGTTTTTCCTCTTCGAGTCTTGAGTGGAGGCGTATGATGGCATCATCAATTAGCAGTGCTATTTCTTGGGCAATGCTTTCAAATGCCGAATAGTAGATTCGGGTATGTTTGTTGACATCTTCCTGGGACCAGTCTTGCTCTTTTTTGGTTGAGAAGAAATGTGAAAATTCATAGTAGCCATAGAATTTGATGAGGTTGGCTAGATCTGGGTATTTTTCATTGATTCTCTGTTCGAGTTTTTCGAGCTTCTCCGCTTGAATCGCTATACGCTCAGGCGTCTTGGCAATCTCCAGTTTGTCTATGATGCTATGAGCCTGTTTTAATTCAGCATTAAGCAAGGTGAGTTTCTCAAGGTGAGATTCAATTTCCGTTAAGGTGTCTTCTAGATAGCGCTGCTTTTCGCTTGTTGTAGTGCGGTGCTTTTGCGGTAAAAGTAGAGCGCGTTGGCTTGTGGTTAGTGGCTGGATCTCGATTTGGTCGGTAGCGAGATAGTTGACCCCTTTAACTTTCGCCGCATCAAGAGATAAGTTGATGTATTGGGTATCTGGGGTATTGCTTATTGCCTCTTCAAGGGAGGTAATGGCGTGTAGCAATTGAATTGGTGTTTCAGCCATGTCGCCGGCATTTGTTTCAACCCATTCGAACATGACTCCTATGTTAGGTCCCAGACTGGCGCCATATGTCCCTTGAGCATGGGTGACACCTGTCTGGGAATGACAGAAATCTACACCGCAAAGCAGTACCTGGCTAAAGCCCATTTCCGTGGCGATCTCTATGGCGCTGTTGGTAACTGTTGGCCCAATGGATCTTATGTTGTGGTTATCTCTCTCGTGCAGCCATGGAAGGTGATTGCCCGTATATAGAGAGGTACCTTGCCATTGACCTAAAATTTGTGGCACCACATGGTAAGAGTTGATCAATAAACTCTTATGCTCCAACTGCATAAACTCTTTATTGACATCAAAGCTGTGGGTTTGCGGATCGACGGAGACAACTATGTCGACAGAGATCTCTTGTTTGACTAGTTTGCCTACGACTCGCGATGCGGCGATGATGACTAAGTCGTCGTTGTTTTGCTTAATCCATTCTAAATGTTCATCTAGGGATGGACCTCCCCCTAACACTATACAGGTTTTATCGCGAAAGGCTTGTTTGAGTATTGATACAGGCTTTTGATTTTCACCGAGGTTTTTAAATTGCGCCTTGATGAATATTTTTTGTGTGAAACCAATGCTTTGCTCAAAATACTCGTGATCGACACTCGTTTCTACTAGTTCATTCAATGCGCAATATGCATCGAGATAGTTGCCTTCTACGGCAATGGAACGGTGAATTTTGAATTGCTTCTTAACTATGTAGAGATTGTTGTCATGGGCCGTTATTGCCTCTTGAAAATCATTCGCTGAAACGATTTGCATGTCATCTTTGAGGTGTTCAGGAATCTCTATGGTTAGCAGAGAAAGTACGTCAGCCAGCTCGACGAACAGATATTTGCTGCCTTTTGCCTGTGGTTGCGACATGAGATAGTTTGCCAGTAGGCCAGAATCCATGCCTATGATGATGTGCAGTGTATCTTCTTGCTTTAAAGCGCCCTGATATTTCTTGTTGTAAAGAGAAGCGGAGTCCAGCTTTTCAAAGGTATGTCTATTTACACTGGGTAAGTAGTACTCATTGAACTGACTGATTGCAAACGTTTTGGATATTTCTGATTGGGTGTTCAGCATTCTGGCCTCTTTGCCTTCAAAGCAAGGTGTTCGTCAAATTATTGTCAGCTAAAGTCGATGTTTTCACCAAATTTAGTCGCAAATTCTGCTTATTCGATAAAATGCGATAATTGTGCCATTAGGTTTACAAATTAGATCCTTAGGACAATTTTGTGAAAATTTGTTCAAATAGCAGACTTAGATGGCAAACAAATGAAATAAGGTTAGACAATTGATATGAAGTTACTAAGATTACAAAAGGTTAGATGAAATGTTGCAAGCGAAAAACTGCACATTTGTGAGCCTCTTGGTGATTATTCTGTCCGCATCTTAATAAGTGGTGTAATAATTGCTGTATAGCTTGCTAAGAATAAGATGACTTGGCCTCTTGGCTGTGCGAAGTTTAAAACGGCGTATGATGTAAGCCGAAAAGAGGCAACTTTGGAGAGTACATGTTTAACAATAAATCGATCCTGATAACTGGCGGTACGGGCTCCTTTGGCCAGAAATATACTAAGACGATTTTAGAGAGATACAGTCCAAAGCGATTGATCATCTTATCGCGAGATGAACTCAAGCAGTATGAGATGCAGCAAATTTATAATGCGCCTTGTATGCGATATTTTTTGGGGGATGTCCGTGATGGTGACCGTATGATGCAAGCCTTTAAGGATGTGGATTACGTGATTCATGCCGCGGCCATCAAGCAAGTGCCTGCCGCAGAATATAACCCCATGGAGTGTATCAAAACCAACATTCATGGTGCTGAGAATGTGATTAAGGCTGCAATCGCTAACAAGGTAAAGAAAGTGATCGCCTTATCAACCGATAAGGCTGCAAATCCCATTAACCTCTATGGTGCAACCAAATTAGCGTCAGACAAACTGTTTGTGGCCGGGAACAACATTGTTGGCGATGGCGAGACGCGCTTTTCTGCGGTGAGATATGGCAATGTAGTCGGCTCTCGGGGATCTGTGGTTCCTTTTTTTCAGAAGTTAATTAAGGAAGGGGCTCAGTCTTTACCCATCACTCACCCAGATATGACACGTTTCTGGATCACCTTACAAGATGGAGTCGATTTTGTTCTGAAGAACTTTTCACGTATGCAGGGGGGGGAGATATTTGTCCCCAAAATTCCATCGGTTCGAATAACGGATCTCGCTCAGGCATATGGCCCAGGGTTGAGCCACGATATTGTTGGCATCAGGCCCGGCGAAAAAATGCATGAAATCATGTGCCCTGCAGATGATTCCCACCACACCATTGAGTTTGATGATCATTTTGTGATCACGCCGAGTATCTCCTTTTTCGGTCGGGAGCATGATTATTCGTTAAACCAATTGGGTGAGAAAGGGAGTTTGGTTGAGCAAGGTTTTGAATATCATTCGGGTAATAATCCACATTTTCTTACCGTAGATGAGATTAAGCTATTAGACGGAGATAAGGCCTAATGATTCCTTATGGTCGCCAAGATATTTCGTCTTCGGATCTCGAAACCTTGAAGCAGGTGCTGCTCAGCGACTTTTTAACTCAGGGTCCCCAGGTTCCATTATTTGAAAGTAATATCTGTAAGGCGACTGATGCGTCCTTTGCGGTAGCAGGAAACAGCGCAACCTCTATGTTGCATCTTGCATGTTTGGCTTTAGGCGTCAAAGAGGGAGATCTTGTCTGGACAAGCCCCATTACCTTCGTCGCTTCGGCAAACTGTGCTCGTTACTGCGGAGCAGATGTTGACTTTATCGATGTGGATGCCCATACCGCCAATTTGAGTATTGATGCATTAGCGATGAAGCTGGTTGCTGCAGAAAAGGCTGGTCAATTGCCTAAGGTGATAATCCCCGTACATATGGCTGGCCATAGCTGCGATATGCAGGCCCTATCTGAGCTGGTAAGGCCATATGGCATTAAGATCATAGAAGATGCAGCTCACGCTATTGGAGGTCGTTACCAAGGACGTCCTATAGGTTGCTGTGAATATAGTGATATATGTGTTTTCAGTTTTCATCCTGTGAAAATTATCACTACTGGCGAAGGCGGAGTGGCGACTACAAATGACCCTGCATTGGCAAAAACTATGGCTAGTCTTCGCAGTCATGGAATCTCTAAGTTACCTCAAGAGTTGACTAGGCCTGAAGAGGGAGACTGGTACTATGAACAGGATACACTGGGTTTTAATTATCGTATGACAGATTTACAAGCAGGATTAGGCAATAGCCAGATCCAGCGATTGCAGGAATTTGTCAAACGACGTAATGAGCTAGTGCAGCGATATCATCTCTTCCTGTCTGCATTAGATATTGAGTTTATTCGGCCGAGTGAGCTGTGTTTGAGTGCTTATCATCTCTTCATCATTCGCTTGCCAAAAGAGCTTGATCGAAAGTTAGTATTTAATGCCATGAGAGCCGCCGGGATTGGCGTGCATGTGCATTATATCCCTGTATATCTACAGCCTTATTATACGGGCTTAGGTTTCAACCAAGGCCACTGTCCCGAGGCCGAATCTTATTATGCTAGCTGTTTAACTTTACCTTTGTATCCGACATTAACCGACTCAGAGCAGGACTATGTTATTGAAACTTTGGCCGCTGTGCTCGATAAAGTTAAAAGGGATCGATAACTTGTGCCGACCAACTTTGAGAAACCTGATGCATTTTTTCTCTGGTTGGTGCATATAAAGGCAACATGAAAACCGGATACCTTGTTGAGGCGATTGCCGAACTGCATCGAATAGATGAACCAACATAGGTATGTCCAGCCAGCTCATAGTCATAAAGAATGATGCTATTAGCTTGTATCAAGTCGATAAGCTTGGGATAGCTCTGGGTTAATTGGTAAAAATCACCTCCTATGCCCCATATACCAATAGTGTCATTTAACATCAATGCTTGCTGTATCTGCTTAAACAACGAATCCTGAAAGGCATGATAATCGTTAAAACGCTTGACCACAGCGACATCGGCCCCCGAGGTCACGGGAAGGACTGTGGTAGAACTTTCTTGCGTCGTCTTACTTAGCAGTATTAATAGCCGTGGAATATCACCAGTTGTCAGTTGCTGTAAAGCGTCAATCTTTAGGCCTGCCAAGCGGGCTATTTGGGCTAATGAGTCTTTGCTGTAATAGTGAATATGTTGCCCATGAACTAGATTGGTAAAGGCCAGATGTTCAATGAAGGCATCTGGGCTGCAATCAGGCACTTCGATAAAAATATGCCCGTCATCGCTTAACATTGATCTTATCTGCGTCAGAAAGTGAATGGGATCAATTAGGTGTTCCAACACATGAGTGCTAATCGCCAAAGAGATTGGCTGGGTGACAAATTCAGCTTGCAGTGCCTCAAGTTTATTAAGATCTGCACTCAGGTATTCGATGGTTTCTGATTGAATATGATTGTGAAAATCTACACTGGCTAGGGTGAGTTGCCTTTCTTTATGGGTATTTTCAATATGCTTTAATGTGGTTCCTGCACCCGCACCAAAATCTACGATATGCGCGCCATCTTGAATATAAGGGGCAATAAATTCGAGCATCTCTTCATAGGGAGATTTTTGACCATTTGGCGTTTCGCACCACATGTCGGGTTCGGCTTGGTTAGAAAAATAGAGGGAATCGAAGATACTCTGAGTGTAGGGGATTGCAACCTGAACATGATGGCACTTGGTACATTGGCCAATAGGGAAACGTAACTCTTCCCTGTTTAGCTCATCATGGCGTTTATCCCAAATGCCGGAAATTAAGGTCGCTACTAGCTCCCACGAATGCGCTTTGCACAGTTTACAGTCAGTCAGGTGTTCTTGATTGATTGGCATCTAGGCATTCCCGTCGATAAAAGGGTCAATTACATTAGGCCAGTCTCGGCTGATGACGTGCATTTTTACTCTAGTTTCAGCGAGTTGAGGCGTCATAAATACAGGATGGTTAAATTGGGGAATTTCGTCGCTGCCTAGAATGTGCTGGCGTTGTAATGCTTTACCTTTGAGAGAGTAATCAAATAATACAACCTCTCCTTTCGCTATGAGTTCGGTAAGCTCTGGGTGTTCGTTTAGCATATTATAAAAGTCAGCTCCGATCCCCCAGAGACCTACCTTACTTTGTTCATTGAGCGCTGCGTTAACCTTTCCTACCAATCGATTTCTGAGATCACGGCAGCATGATTGATAGTGAAGGATGACATCGGCGGCATTAAATAAAGAAGGAACCTGTTCCTCCAATGACCCGTTATGAGGTTCAAGTAGCATTTGTAACCTGGGGATATAGCCGGTCGTAATTTGAGCTTGCTTTACAATGGTCAATCCAGCCTGCTTAGCGGCAAAAGCCAGAGAATCTTGCGTGTAGTAATGAATGTGTTGAAGATTAACTAAATTACTCATGCCAATAGACTTTTCATCGTGACGAAGGGTGAAGTCTGGTACTTCTATGAAAATCTTTCCGCAAGGGCTGAGCCTGGCTTTCAGTTCTGCTAAAAAGCTGACAGGGTCAATAACATGTTCGAGTACATGTGATGCCATGGCAAGATCAATGCCGTCAGGCCAAAGGTGATTGGAAAGCTGGCTAAGATCATTGAGATCGAAGGCCATATAGGTGATATCTTGCTGAGAGAATCTGTCGTTAAAATCGATACCGATTAGTTTGCTCTGCTTAGCTATATCTTTTGCTGCCGCTAACAGTTTTCCCTCACCACATCCAAAGTCCACTATGGTTGTTGGGTATTGGCCATTGAAGGCAAAGTCAATCATCTCCTCGTAGGGACGTTCACTGCCTACCAATGATTCGTGCCACATTACGGCTTCTTGGGATGAATGAAAGTAGAGTTTCTCAAATAATTCCTTGGTGTAAATCAGGCTCACTTGCACGTGTCCACAGGATTGACATTTCCCCAGGGGATAATTGGAGTTTTGTCGTGAAAGCTGTTTGCTGTCCTTATCCCATATGCCAAAGGGAATTGCAGAAAATATTAGCCAATTCTGTTGTTTACAAAGTTGGCAATGCGCCTGTTTCATAACCCAGTTCCTAGTTAGTGATTCCGCCATCAATGGTGAGTGTCTGCCCGGTAATAAAGGCGGCCCCATCGGATAGCAAAAAGCTGATCGCTGGAGTGATATCGTCGACCTTACCTAACCTATGCATTGGAGTGCGGCGTATGATCTGGTCTCGTTTCTTATCTGAGAGCGTTGATGACATCTCAGTATCCAGGTAGCCAGGTGCTATGGAGTTGACAGTAATGTTTCGGCGTCCGTTCTCTCTTGCTAGTGCTCTAGTTAGACCGTCTAAGCCTGCCTTTGAGGCAGAGTAGGCGGCGAGCCCCGTGTAGCCTCTACTACCAATTATCGAGCTAATATTGATGATTCTACCGGCACTGTTTTGGCGCAAGAATACACGCAGCACTTCCCGGGCTGTATAGAGCGCCCCGTTTAGGTTTACTTGTATCAGTGCGTCAGACTCAATGTTGGGAAACGTCGCTAGTACTCCTTCTTTGGCGATCCCCGCATTGTTGATCAGCCCCCAAAGAGGCGATTCATTAGCCCAGATGCAGGCCTCTTTAACAAATCGCGATGTTTGCTCTGCGTTTCCAATTTCACAGGGAAACCATTTAAAGTTTGGATTATTCTGCTCCAGCGCCTCTATGGCTGACGTTGGTGTTCGGCTGCAAGTTGAGACTTTATAGCCTTGCGCTAAAAGGTGAGTCACTATGGCCAAACCTAGGCCTCTACTGCCACCCGTCACAATGATATGTTTCATTAATTTGTTCTCACTTTTTTACCACTGGCAGACAGGGTGATCTGCTCGCTAAAGCGAATGATGCGTGGCGTTGCAGCAGGATCGCGTCCAAGTGACCAGGTTTTAAGTGCTTCTCTGGCCTTGGTTTCATCTGTTGCACAACATTCCAGGCAGATTAGTGCCCCCGTGATTGGGTTTGACTTAGCAAATACTCGGGCATCGAAAATTTCTTCAATAGCAAGGATCTCTTGCTCGAGTGTTTCAAGGTTAACTTTAACACCGCCGACATTGACTAGATTGTCTTCTCTACCGACAAATATCACTCTGTCCTGGGTTAATCTAATGCAATCGCCGGTATCTATTTCGACTAAGCCATTGTCGAGGTGCAGTGTGTTGTTAGCCGAAATTTGCCAGCCATTAAATGTTTGCTGTAACCAGCTAAGTGGGAATCCTTCTATGCCGTCTTTTATTGAAAAGATCACGCCAGCCTCTGTCGTAGCATAGATATGCCTTAGCTGGGCCTCAGGGAAACTTTGTCTAATGCTATCTAAAGTACGCTGATCGGCAATTTCTCCCCCAAGACTGATGATGGTTAGTGGCGGCCTTGTTAGATGCCAACAAAGCAACATGGCCCGCATCATGGAGGGGGTCGCACTTATTGCATTAATATCCTGACTAATCGCCAGTTGAGCCTTGGCTTGTAGATTGGTATCAACTGATGCGACTAAAAGATCTTGGCTTACAATTGCTTGTAAGATGACCTGAAGTCCGGCAAAGCTCATTGGATGATAACAAAGTAGCCAGCGAGTGTTCTCTCTTATTTGGCTTTTTAGATTCTTGGGTAGAAGCTTTTCGAGTCGATGAAAAACTAATTTGGGCTTTCCCGTTGTCCCAGAGGTTAGTAAGCCAACGGCAAAATGTTCTGGCAGTTCATCGAGATTGATCTCCTGTTGAGTGCGATTAAAGATGACAGGAATGTTAGCGGTCTGGCCGTCGATGATAGCTTGTATCATCTCTTTGACTAACGGCTTACCGTTAGTCGTCGAACCGGCCGTAATTTCGATGAATTTTCGTCCTTGTAGGTTGGGCTGAGGCTGAAATGAGTCGCTACCGAATTGACTTCCTTGCTCAAGTAGAGTGAAACCTCGGGGGATTGTGAACATTAAGCGGCCGTATTTTCGTATAGAGTGATCAGTTCGGCGATGCTATGGAACTGCTTGAAACCGTCCCTAAATGGATCGAGCCCAGTGTTAAGCTCCAGGCTGACAATTAGGGTCGCCAGATCCAATGAGTCCATAGGAAGGTCGGACAGAAATTCAGCTTGTTGATCGAAGTCAGGACAGATTTCTCCCTTATTCTCAATGATCAGTCTGGTTTCTTTCATTATGATATCTGCAATTTTACTCATGCATTATTCCAATCGTTAAAGGCTGCTGAAATTTTTTCCAAGCTAAAATGTTGTTTCTGACTGAGCCAATCTTGCCTCAATTGTTCAAAGATATGGACGTCTAAAAACTCACCATTTTTGTAGATATGTTGTTTAAGGTGACCGACAAGCCTGGTCTTGTGTAACGTTTGTAGCTTGACCACTTTTTCATTGGCGTCGAGCACATAGTTAACTATTTTGTTTAGCTTAAGTTGGTGAAACACGTAGTTGCAGATATAAGTGTGCATGGTGACGCCATATTTAAGTCGAGCCTGACGCTCATAAATATAGGAACCTGTGCTGCAACGTTGGTGAAATCTGTCTATATCAGAGAAACATAAGAAGCCAATAGAGACACCATCATCTTGTATCATGTAGGCTCGGTAATCATCTCGCTTCGCTAAAGATTCTATCCAAGCCCGCTGCTTGTCTACCGACGGATTTTCGAGATCGGTAAACATGTGTTTAGTGATTTCCGGAGTCGTACGCCACTTAAGCAACAGCTCGGCATCGTTTACATCTACACGCTTAAAGTTTAATGCCATATCTTCTTCTTAATTTGCTAAATATCCACCTTCAACGGGCAAGGTCACTGCATTGATCCATTTAGCGGCGTCACTCAGGAGAAAGGCAACCGCATTAGCGACATCTTCGGGTTGGCCTAAGCCCATTGGATGCTGATCTAACATATGTTGAAACTGTGCTTCTGTCATGCTCTCTTGAGTACGAGTCGCCATTTCTGTTGCGACCAATGCTGGTGCGACACAGTTTACCCTGATGTTATCCCTAAGCAATTCCATGGCGAGACCTCTGGTTAGAGACATCAGTCCTGCCTTGCTTGCACCATAAAGCGTGTTTCCTGTTTGGCCTATTAATCCGGCGATGGAGGAGACAAATACTATCGCACCTTGTTTTGAACGATCACGTTTTAGTCTGAAGCCTTTGCTAATAGCCATGGCGCTAGCCAGGTTGACATGCATGGTTTCGTCAAAGAAGGCTTGGTCGAAAAGTCGGATCGGTTTGGTGATTTGTATACCTGCACAGTGTACAAAACCGTCTAAATAACCATGTTCTTTCACCAGCATTTTCACCCAGTCGGTAAGCTTATCTGTGTCGGCCATGTCGAAAGGTGCACAAACGTGGCCATTACCGCTTAATTCGGTGAGCGTTTGTTCGAGTGCTTTTGAGTTACGGCCATTGAGAATAACCTTAGCACCGAGTTGGGAAAACAATATGGCACAAGCCTTTCCTAAGCCTGCGGAGGCGCCAGTGACAAGCACTCGCTTGCCACTGAAATCCATTGGATTGACATTCATCACGGTAGTGTAATCGCCTTAGGCGGCTAGATGTTCTTCTACTAAACCGACAAGATCGCCGACAGTTTTGATCTCTTCTAACTTGTCACCTTGAATCACTATATCGAAGTGCTCATCGGCCATGGCGATGACGCTTAGAAATGCCAAAGAGTCCCATTGCTCTATGTCCATCAAGACCTCATCTCCCTTAAGCGTATTCTCGTCCAGTTCAAGGATCTCTTCTAGTGCATTTAAAAATTCTTGTTTGTTCATAATATGTTACCTCGAGTTATTTATGTTCTTTATATTAAATCTATTGTTATTTACTTTATCGGCAGCGCACAGGAATGATTTATCTTAATGTGCAATGCGCTGCGCGACATGTTTGTTGATTTGGGCGAGCTTCGGATTGTCTGTCAGCAGTTTGCAAATTGTTTTATGATCTGCTGTGAGCCAATTTTCGCCTAATAATTGGATGATTTGTTCGACCTGACGTAGGTCGTCTATTTCGTCTACGCAAAGCCTAAACTCACCCCAAGAGGCCTTTCCTGTTTCAATTGGTACTATTTGGGCGTCTGGTTGGGTATAGAGAAATAGTGTTACATGTTCTCGTTGTGCCTGAGTGTGAGCATGTTGAAATGCCAGAGTAAGGCTATGCATACTAAATACTTCTACATCAAATCCCCTAGGAAAAAAGGTCAGGCTAATGTGCGTATATTGGGCGGGATCCCCCGTTTGATGCTTACGAATGGCTTGATCGATTAATTCTGGGCAGATCAACGGACAATCACCTGTAAGGCGTATGATAATGTCTTCTTGCTCTGCACCCACTGAAAGTGCGGCCTCGTAGAACCTTTGTAAAACGTCCTGCTCATCTCCTCTAAAACACTGCAGTTGCTTGGTATGGCAATAATCGGCGATAGCCTGGTCATTATCTTCGATTGTAGTCGCGATAATATGGGTATCAATGAGATGTGATTGAGCAACTCTCTCGATGTGATATTCGAGCATAGGCTTATTGGCAATGGGAGTCAGTACTTTACCTGGTAACCGACTTGATCCCATTCGCGCTTGTGTGATGCAGATTACGCGCATTTAATCCTCTCGTTTAACCAAGGGCTTGGAGAGATAGCTCTCTCTCATTGGTTCACCAAAGGCAATATCTTGGGATGCCTTTTGTCCCAGTATTTGAGGCAGATAGCGAGTGTGCAATCCATGTGCAGGTCTTACCGAACGTACATTGTCGCGAGTGAAAGACTCTCCCTTCTTGATAGCTTGGCTAACGTATAGTGAACGACGAAAATCGCGACCACCCGCCTCACTCGGTTTAATCTCATAACCGGCATGGCCTAGGGCGAGATGGGCTTTGTCCACCTCTTGTTTCAATGTCGCAAATGCATCGGGTTCCAGAGAAAAGGCGGCATCAACAGAGCCATCGTTTCTATCGAGAGTGAAGTGTTTTTCAATAATACTAGCCCCTAGCGCAATCGCCGTTATGGCTGCCGTGGTTTCTAAGGTGTGATCGCTTAGACCGATAGGAAAATCGAAACGTTGACATAGGTCTGTGAGCGTGCGCAGATTGCAATCTTCAATAGGCGTTGGATAACCACTAATACAATGCAGCAGGGCCAGTTGGTTACCGCCCGCATCGGCAACTGCCTCAACGGCTTCTTCAATTTCGGCGAGTGTCGCCAAACCTGTCGAGATGATGAGTGGCTTACCGGTTTTCGCAGCGGCTGTGATGAGGCCGATATCATTGATCTCAAACGAAGCAATTTTATAGGCCGGGCAGTTTAGAGACTCAAGCAGTTCAATTGCCGATAGATCGAACGGAGATGAAAACAGCGCTATGTTATTTTGTTTTGCTCGTTCAAATAGTGCCTCATGCCATTCCCATGGCGTATGTGCTTCTTGATAAAGGTCATATAAGGTTCTGCCCGCCCATAAGCCTCCCTGTAGCAGGAATTCTGGGCTATCGTGATCAAGTGTAATGGTATCTGCGCTATAGGTCTGTATCTTGATGGCATCAACCCCTGTGGCTGCTGCAGCATCTATCATGCTAAGCGCTTTAGACAGACTACCTTTGTGATTCCCCGACAGTTCGGCTATCACATAAGGTTTATGTTGTGGACCTATCTGCCGGCCATTTATAGAAATGTTAGGCGTAAACATCTTAATCCCTCAATGGTAAATGGGGCTGGACATCGTGACGCCAGGCGTCATGAAAATGCAGAATTCTCTCCTCGCATTTGCCCAGTATCCCAGCAGAGTCAATGCTCTGCATATTAGCCTGACATGATTCTGCTACCAATCTATCTTCTTCTAAGATGGTATGATTGAATTCAGTAAAGTTTGCCTTGATCGCCGCCTTAACCGCATCGCTGGTAGCGCCTCCATCTACTCTTCTCATCATACGTAATTGAAAATTCAGCTGAGACTGAGTGGTTCCTTTGGGCTCATAAGTTTGCAGTGACATGAGCGAACCGTTGGTCAGTCCAATAGCTAAATTGGGATAGATGAAAAAATGATTGTATTCACTATAGGAAGTGCTTTGCTCGAGTTTGAGATGCTTCCTGGCGCCGGCCCACCATTTCTTTGGTGCATCTTGCAATGGAGTGTTGCCTGTCGTATGTCCATTAAAATGAGCAACCTCAACTTCAGGTTTGGCAAATTTGGCAAAGGTTTCGGGGTGAGTTCCGGCTACATGATAGACTTCGAGAACCGTCTCGCATGCTAGCTTCCAATTTGTTTCCCAATGATAATTGCCTTGTTGCACTGGATCGACGAAATCATTGGATATTTCTTCTAATATATTGAAATAAGGGCCTAAAAATTCATCTAATCTTGGACCTTCTTTGGCAACGCGAACAAACAACATGTTACCGCAACTAGCCAGATTAAACTGTTTTAGGGCGAGTTTTTTTTTGGCTAAATCATCCAAGCCAAAGTCGGTACGATTTTGTGGTACCCCACTAAGGGCGCCATCGCTCTTGTAACTCCAACAATGGTATGGGCAAAGCAGTGGTCTGTTACCACGTTGTGCTGTTTGAAGTTTTGCCTTGCGATGGCTGCATACGTTGAGTAGTGCACTGAGCTCGCCATTAAAGTTCTGCACCACAACAGGGGTGTTACCTACCTGTAATGTAATGAAATCATGATTTTGAGAGATCTGGTCTTTAAAACCGACAAATACCCAACTCTTTTCGAATACCTGGGTCTGTTCAACCTCAAGTGTTTTCGCGTCATAGTAGTGTTCTGGATGTAAGGATTGTTTTGCAATCATTGGTGTTTCGACTTCTCTTCTAGGCCAATAACTAATCTATCTATTACTCTTTGGCAGCCTTGGCCGTCAATCAGTTGACGAGCCTTATCACTCATTAGTTGTCGACAGCATTTATTATGCCAAAGTGCGTAGGCCTGAGTTGCTATTTCATTGATGAGCGCTAGGTTACTTTCACTCTCCGGCTCAGATTGTTCATAGTGCCGGCAATCTATTGCCTGATACCAGGTATTATTCAAGGGCGAGGTTAAGGCTGGTAGCTGGTTGTCGACGGTTACCAAGGCAAGAGTTGGTACGCCTTGGCTGGCTAGTTCTCCAAGGGTTCCTCCTGCCGCCGATATGGCTAATCCTGATAGCGTCATCACTTCAGCAACAGATTGTGGGTCGCAAATAAGTGAAAAATTTACCTGTTCTCGTGTCAGAGCTTCTAGGGCAATTTGATCTTGATGAGGTTTTCCCAACAGTAATTGTACCTGACATTGGTTTAAAGTCTTTAGTAGGGCTTTAGATAGCGGTAGGGCTAATGATTTGGTATCAGTACCACCCAACGAGATTAAAAGGTTAGGGCGCGCCATTAACGGTGTAAAATGGCAAGTCGTAAACTCTCGTCTTAAATAGGTAAAATGTGGCCCAAGGCAGTAGTTAGCATGCGGTGCCCTGCTTTGATAATCCGTTTGGGTACAGTTAGGTGCAGGGTTGATAATTAAATCGGCTAGTATTGGGTCATCATCAAGGGCATCATCCAGTTTAACGAGGTAGCTTCCAGTACTTACAAGTTGATGCCATTCGTTGCCAGTTAACTCGTAGTCATCGACTATTATTGTGTCGAATTTATGCTGTTTTAATTCGCTAGCGGTCAAGCTAGATGATATTTGGAGCAGATTAAAATTAGCCCGTTTAAGTTTACTCAGTAGCGCATCGCTGCAGGTCTTATAGACAAACCAAATATCAAATTGATTTGCGGCAGCTTCAGCGAGGGCGTAGAGGCGCATAATGTGTCCGGCGCCAATTCGGTGGGAATTGTTACCGTAAAAAGCGGCTTTAGGCTTAGCCGGCAAGGAATCCACCATCTACAGCGAGCGTGATGCCAGTAGTATTGCGACTTAGATCGCTTAATAAAAAGTAAACACTGTTTGCGACATCTTCTGGTGTGCTTAGTCCAAGTGGATGGGCTTCGATTAATCGTTGGCTTAGCTCCACGCCGAGCGTAGCAAATTGTTGTTCAGCCTTGGCACCAGATACCAGAGCCGGGGCGACGCAATTTACTCTAATCTGTTTAGCGGCTAGCTCTAAGGCCGCCGACTGTACCATAGACGAGAGTGCAGCCTTAGATGCGGCGTAGAGCGTTCTTGCTTTTAGCCCTCTCTGTCCAGCCGCAGAGCCGATGAAGATAAAACTTGCCCCTGGATTAAAGTGTCTGGCTTTGGAAAAGGCAGAGGTAAGCATAACAGCAGCAGAGAAGTTTATATCTAGGTATTGATGGATCTGCTTGGGAGTAATACCTCTTAGTGGGCTGTACCCTTGAAAGCTCGCGCTATGTACTAGCCCATCTATCGCACCATATTGCGTGACGATAGATTTTGCCCAAGTCGTAATATTTTGCAGTTCACTAAGGTCAAAAGGGCACACTATGTGTTCTTTCCCCTTCAGCATACTCAATGTCTCCTGCAGTGCGTGTTCTCGACGTCCCACAAGAATTAATTTTGCCCCACAATTATCAAGCTTTTGACAAATTGCGAGGCCAATATCTGAGTCCGCAGCAGCGCCTGTGACTATATAAAGTTTGTTGGTGAGATCCATTATGATTGCACTAAAGTTAATGGTTCAAAATCGTCAGATATTTCAATTAATTCTGGGGCTACGATGGGACCAATATCTGTGATAATGGCGCCCCAAGACCATCCGACTCCGAATCCGCCAAGCATCACTTTTTTCGTCTCATTGGTGAAGAAATTGGTGAGCTTATGACAGATCGCAAGTGGCACCGAGGCGCTGGAAGTGTTCCCAAAGTCGGCCATATCAATCAAGTATTTTTCTTCGGCCACTTTAGCTTTCTTACGTAGATGCTCAAGAATAAACTGGTTTGCCTGATGCATTACAACCATGTCTAAATCATCGGCTTCAATATTGGCTAGGGACAAGGTTTCCTTGATGAGTTTAGGAACGACTCTTAAGGTAAATGAAAATACCGCAGCTCCATTGAGGTAGAGTCTGGAATCTTTGTAGAGCCTTTCTTCTTCCTCTGTTGATCTCGGTTCTCGTTCTGGCATGGTAGGTACGCGGCGTCCACCCGCTTTTACCGCTATGTGCTGGCCGCCGGTGCCATCAGTACCATAGACGGCATAAGAATCTGGCCAATTTTCATCATATTCTAAAGCGGTAGCGACGCCTGCATCGCCGAACAGTGGCAGGGTTCCACGGTCATCAGGAAGTAGGTGACGACTAGAGGTATCTCCGCATAGAACCAAGGCTCTCTTACCGCTTGAGCTATTGAGGAGTTGACTGGCTATCCATGTGGCGTACACAAAACCAGAGCAGCCAAGACTGACATCTAAACATGCAGCAGTTTGCGGAAGCCCGAGTCTGTGTTGCATTAAACAAGCTGTTGCCGGTAGCGCATAATCTGCATCTTGAGATACATAAATTAATACATCTATTGATTCGGGGGCCCAATCAAGCCTTTCTAGTAGTCTTTGCGCCGCAGCGATACACATGTCAGATGCACAGAGGTGTTTGGGGAGTATTCGTCGGCTATGAATACCAGTACTGGCATAAATCTTATCGGCTTCTTCTTGGGTGAATATGTCGGGTGTTTCTACATATGAATGTCTATGGGGGGGAACAGCAGCTTGCATTCCTGCAATTTTAACTGACTTAATCACAGCTTCCATAAATAACCCTGTTGAATTAAACGAATAATGTTGGTTTTAACTATAACATTGAATAATATAGCTTGAAAGTGCCGAGCTTGCGCCAAAAGTGCACTAACCTTTTGCTATATAGTGAAAAATCAGGGATAAGAAATGACCATTACTTCCGTGAACAAGGTGTCGATCACAGGCATTGTCTCCGTCTTACCTGAAATTAGTTGTGAAAATATTGATGAATCTTCGAGTAGTGCAAGAGAAGAGATGGCTCGTATTGTTGCCTCGACCGGGATTCGCGCAAGACGTGTTGCTTCAGCTGACCAAACCGCGTTATCGCTTGGTAAAGTAGCATGTGAATCATTGATAGATGCAATGGATTGGAAGCCGGAGGAGATTTCGCTCGTCGTCTTTGTTACCCAAACCCCGGATTACCCTTTGCCAGGGAATGCAGTCCAGTTGCAACATCAGCTAGGCTTGAGCAAAGATACTATCGCCTATGATGTAAACTTGGGATGTTCAGGGTTTGTTTATGGTTTATGGCAAGTTGCGCAGCTAGTAGCAGGACTGTCAAAGGGTAAAGCGCTATTGGTTGTGGGGGATACAACGACACATCAATATCGTCAGGATAATCGAGCGGTATCCTCATTATTTGGTGATGCGGTTAGCGCTATCGCAATTGAAAAGTGCATGGAAAGCGATGAGATGGTGTTCTCGCTAGGAACCGATGGTGCCGGAGCGCCTTATCTTATTCAACCTAAAGGGGGAGCGCTCTGTCCCGGTGAATCCCCTGAACTCTTTATGGATGGCATGCAGGTATTTGTGTTCACCCTAAGGGAAGTTCCCTCTTCAATCACAGCCTGTTTAGCCGCTAAGGGCTGGCAAAACGCTGATGTCGATTATTGTGTAATGCATCAAGCAAACGAAATGATGCTAAAGCGATTAGGAGACAAGTTAGGTTTAACATATGAACAGCTAGTTATATCTATGGGGGAAGTCGGTAATACCAGCTCTGCATCCATACCTTTGGCATTAGGGTTAAGTTTAAGTGAACCGCTGCTAAAGGGAAGCGTAAACTTGGTATTGTCTGGATTTGGCGTTGGTTGGTCTTGGGGGACGGTTGCTTTAACACTAACCAAGCTTAAAGTTTGCCAGGTTATAGATCTAAGTCTGGCTCAATAGCGCGCTTAATTCGTGTTCTAAGTAGTCCGCAAGCCCTAACCAGTCATGGCGCTCCTGAGCTGCTAGCATATTAGGAATCAATTGAAAAATCACTTGTGCCTTTGGGTGTGAGCTGAGAAGGGGTTCTAATAGATCTAGTCCTTCGCGCAACCGCTGAGAGCCTTCTGCTTCCTGGCCTAATCGAAACGCGTGAGCGGCTTCAACAAAGTCACTTGTAATTACTGCATATGTCTCTTTTATATTCAAACTAACTCCTTGTACTGTGCGCCAATTATTCTGGCCCCTTCTAAACTCGATTGGTAGAATTTCACTTTGGGATGAATGCGAATATAGTGTTCCAGACTGCGAAGATAAGCTCTAAAGTTGAGATCTGTGGCGACACGTTTGCCATGGCCATTGAGAACCCAATGTTTTTTCTGCAATTGAGTCGAAGGTCCTAACATGCCGTCTTCCCAATGGGCGTGGGTTTTATTATTGGGGTAACAAAAATCACAGCCAAATAATGTGATTTCTTTGATTCCCAATGTTACCGCCAGATCAATCGCGGGGTGGATGACGCTGCCGTTGGTAAATAGCCTGATTTTTTGGTGGTGCTTAGCTAATTGATCGTAAATAGGGCTGGTTGAGTAGGCATTGAATTTGGGGCCTGGCCAATTAGATATCACCTCTTTTGATAGTGTAGGAAAGTAAACTAGGGTTATATCTTCCGGTATGTTTTCAGGGAAGTGTTCCAATGTTATTTTACTGTCAATAGAAACTACTATGTCTGGAATGATTTTATTTTCAGTTAACGCCTTTAATGATGTATCAACGGCAATCATCAAGGGGCGTTGCCCAATCGGCAGAGCGCGTTGCCTGAGCAGATAGGAGTAATGTGTTTCTAGCGTCGGGCCTGCTCCAATCAGATGAGCGTGAGATTGATGGTGAGTCATTTTCAGCGTTGCAGCATCTGGATCCTGTTCAATTGCCGATAGGTTTTCAAGTAAACGTTGCTGAATTTCTGGATTGTCTATCGTGTGGTGTTTGTTGGCATATGCACGATTATTTTCTAAGACCAATAGGTCTCTTAACTTTGCATTTTCATCATCAATCAGGAGTAGGTCGGGCGTAATGGCAATATAATGAGTTGCCAGCTTGTTCTGCTCGAGTTGGTGCACCAAAACGACTCTTTTATCGTTCAGCCATTCACTCTGATCTGTGTAAGAAAGCAATAAAGCAAACAGCGCGATATTTAGTGGGCAGATAAGTATTTGCTGTAATTGAGGATTATCTATCAGCAAGCTAGGTACATCGCCCATACCGATACCGTACACTGCGACATGCTTGCAGCCGCTGGGAAGCTGTTCGATAAATAGACGTGCTTCGGCCATTCTATCGTGGCGGCTACTTAGTTGAATGCCATTAACGCTAATGGTTTGAGTTTGGCCGGTAACAAGAGCGGCATCTAAATGATCGAAAGATGCGTGTTGAAGTGCAGAGGCAATGATAGGCCAACGCTGGCTGATGATGTTGAGATTGGCATTAAAAAGCTCAGTCATTGACACTGTCCCTCGAAGTCATGCTTCATCTATTAGGCTAGTTCACTAACTGGTCTCCCCACAGGGACTCGAACCCCGATCGATCGCTTAGGAGGCGACTGCTCTATCCTGTTGAGCTATAGGGAGACGCAAGTGATTATACTGTTTTTCATCGCGATGAAAAGGCTTTAGATTTAGTTGCTTAATTAGTGCACTAATTAAGTTAGATTTTAATCGCGATGTCGTTAATTTGTATGTTGATCGCGCCGTTAGCGCCTTGCAGTATGGCGGTGGCGCTTTCCTGTGTCACCTGGTCTATGGTGATCTTGGCGCGCGATTCGCTGGCGACTGCACGCATATTATCCAGTCGATCCGGCAGGTTTTGCTGCAGCACCAGTTGGAATTGGTCCCCAACTTTCACGCCATGATTGCGCCCCAGGTTGATGATAACCCGGTTGTCGACGCGGGAGACCACCTGCCCAAGTAACGGGCGGCAGTCGAGCACTTTGTCGATATCTTCGCTGGCCTGGGTCAGCAGCATTTCGATGTTCTTACCATAGCTGGATGCCCAAAAACGGTTGCTTTGGGCCGGTATCGTCGCTTGGCGTTCAAATTCCCATGGGGCAGGGGCGTCGTAGTACTCACTCCAGATCTGCTCGCCGCTGATGCCATGATACAGAGATAGACGTAGCTGAAACTGGCGCTGAGGATAGCTATCCCAGAGGCCAAACAGACTGGCTTCGACCGGCTCGGTGGAGATGTCGATAATCTCCGGCAGCAGAATGTATTGGCTGTCGGTGATCTCGCTAAGCCAGCTGGGGAGGCGATAACCGCGGATGTCGATCAATGACTGCTCGATATCGAGTCGTTCGTTGGCATGAACATGGGCGAAACTCGCCTTACCCTCGCGGGCGATGATGCTGCCGAGCTTCTCCGACAGGGCTTTCTCGAAGTTGCCAAGGTTGCCATATCTGAGTTGGCTACGATCGGCAATTTGCGCCTGGGGAACCAGGATGGCCGCCTTGAGTTGACTCATCCCACAGGTCTGCACCTTAGCGTTTTGCAGTACATCGACTCTTAGGTTGACGCTGAGGGTATCGCCCTGGATACGCTCGCTGATAAGCTCGACGCGGCCGGCCTCGGCCTGCTGCGACATCGAGAACTGGGTCTGGGTTAGCTGACCGTTCTGAGTCTGCTGCATGCTGGTAAACTGGCCACCCGATTGCAAAGTGACATAGCTCAGCGCCTGCGCTATGGCATCTTCTCGCGCCTGGGTGATATTGCCGTTGATGATCTTGGCTTCGCCCTGGGCCTCAAGCCACTGAGCCATCACCTGAGTGTTAAAGGCGGCGAGTAACAGCAATAGTAATTGAATTCGTTTCATTGTATCTGTCTCAACTGAGCCGGTTTATCTAGCGCGTAGCTGGTGCCAAAATGCTGACAGTTTTTGCGCCCATTCTCATGTTCCCATTGATTAGTTAGACTCAAAGCAATATCTATGCCTGAGTTGGTTAAAGTCAGTCAAAGTTAGCCAAAGTTAGCCAAAGTTAGCCAAAGTTGGCCACCGTCAGGTCATTTGCTGAAAAGTAGGATGACGAACGCCAATCAGTCCTTCAGGATTCGCCAAGTGTGAGCCCAATACTTGAGGTTAACCCTAATAGGTGTAAATCGAACAATGCTAAGCTTATGGCATATATATTGCTGCATAATTGCCAATAGGTTTGGTTGGCCGAAATTATGGCGCAGCCAAGTGGGTATATTGGCCTGGGTCAATATCGAAAACCATGGGACATCATGATGCGAAATGCTTTGATAATATCTTCCCTGTTGCTATTGGGGGCCTGCGCGGCAAATGAGCCCGCCACGCCAACCTTGCAGACCGGCAATAGTTTGCCAGCGAGTTCATCTGTGATGCACCTGACTCAGCAGTTGGCAAATGAATTGGTGCGCCAGAACGATCAGTTGACGCCTAAGCAGCCCCTGCTGGTGGCGACGCCTGTGTTGCTGGATAACCTCAAGTCGACTAACGCCTTGGGGTTACAGATACAACAGGGGCTGATCGCGGCTATGCATGATCATCAGTTTAATCTGGTGGATCTGAACGTGGGCGAGAACGTTAGGGTGACAGATCAAGGTGAGCTGCTGCTGACCCGCGACTGGCGCCAACTACCAGCGGATCTGCCGGTAGAGCACGTATTGGTGTCAACCATGAGCCTTAAGCCTGATGGTGTGGTGGTAAACAGCCGTATCGTTAATGTAACTAACAACCGTGTGGTTTCGGTCGCTGCGGCGAGTGTGAGTCAGGCCGAGCTGGCGGACTACCTTAGCCTGTCTGAGAGGGTGGTCGCGCATGATGGCAAGCTTATTCGTTACAGCAGCCAAGGTCAGGGAGATGTCCAGATTAAAGGGGTTAAGCAATGAGATATCTAATTAGTGTGTTGCTGCTCGTCCTGAGTGGATGTGCGTCTCAAGACAGATACATTCAATGGGAAACCCAGGCGCCGGAAAGTTTTCCTAAGTTAACCGCAATCGGCTATGCGCCGCTGGCGACTCAGCCGGCGAAAGAGGCATCTCAGCGGGTGTTGATGGCGATGCAGGCGTCGAAGATCGCCGCCTACCGTGAGCTTGCCGAGCAGGTTTACGGCCAGCAGCTATCGGCGTCTAGCAGTGTGAAAGATTGGATGCTTTCCGATGATAATATTCAGGCCTCGGTGAGCGGGGTTATCCGCGGCGCTAGAGTGGTGAAGAGCTACCCGGTCGGGGATCATTATGTGACTGAGCTGGAGCTCGACTTCCAGCAGGTGTGGGCCTTATACCAACAGCAGAATAGGCCGCAGACGGTGAAGGAAGTGACCTATTTCTAAGTGCCCGCAAATAAAAAAGCCTCTATAAAGAGGCTTTTTTAATGTCTTCAGCTTGAGCCTGTAACTCTATATTAGTGGTTAAGCTTTCAGATTATTGCCGAGCGTGGAGATAGTCGAGGTCTTGCCCTTGCCGTCATAGGTGAGGCTACTGGCATTACGACTGGCCTGCAGTGCCTGGGAGAAACGATTGACGCTGGCCATGCTGTGTTCGATAAGCGCGGCGTTTTGCTCGTTAAGCTGTTTACACTCAGCCAATGCCTGCTTGGCATTGTCGACCTGGGCAATAAGTTGAGGCTCCTGAGTGAGCCTGCCTAGGTCAGGATGCGCAGCTAATTCGGTATCACCTAGTTTGATCTCATTTAACAGCTGGGCCTTCTCATTGGCCAGACGCAACAATTGATCCGCATCTTGCGCGATCAGGGCATCCTTCTCTGCCGTGATGGTCTGCTTCAGACTGTCCAGTAATTTGTGTTGATTGGCGATGATATCGGTTATCTGCGTCATAACGTATTAGTTAAAGATCCTGAAGTTCCTTTTCAAACTGCGCTATGTTGCTGGCGAGTTTGTCGGCATCTATCTTATAGCGTCCCTCGGCGATGGCCGCCTTGATCTGTTCGACTTTCTTGATATCGATTTCAGGAATGTCATTTAGTTTGGCCTGGGCACTTTGCAGCTGCTGCGCCTGAGAGGTGATAGAGACAGAATCGCTCTTCACCGTCTGCGCTGGTGCGCTGGTGGCCGCTGCGCTACCTTTGTGCTGCGAGGCTTTCGAGCTGGCGCTGCCAACCCGACTGTTAGTGTTTGTATTTACGTGCTTAATATCTATAGGCATTGTGGGGTCCAACTTACATAAATGAGATCAACATACTTGTCTATCGGCACTCATGGTCAAAGCTTTAGAATAAAGTTTCAAAAAACAGTATAAATTTTTGCGCGTCATAAGATCATCAGGATCACATCCTGACTTCCACCTCGCCAATGCCTGTCACATGTGCATCAACTGTCTTGTTGGAGCGGCTATTGCGCACCTGTATCTTATCGCCAAGGTTACCATCTTTTAACGCTTCACCGTTGGTTTTTATCACAAAATTATCGGCCCGTGCATAGATGGCCACGATATCGCCCTTGCAGACGAAGCAGAGGTTGCTGGCAAACAGCGGCTGATTGGTGGGAATTCTGCGCTTTACCCGGGTGCCGGTCACGGCGGTAGGGTCATCAAATTGTTGACCTCTGAGTTGGCTCTGCTCGACATAGTCGAGGCGAATCTGATCCGATTCGATGAGATCGCCGGGCCCCAAGGTTTGATTGGCTACTACCACAGGAAAGAGCACCTCGACGCGAACCGAAATGTAGATCTGCCAGGGGTAATCGAGATCTGGACTGGCGCAGCTGATCTTGACCGTGTTGTTTTTACTGATGGCGCGATCGCTGGCAATTTCCGCCTTGGGTTCACCCCAACAGGCGGGAGGGTTTAGCCGGGTGTCCAGGCTTTGGGGGGTAATGATGACCTTGGCATCTTGGGGGAAGACCATTTTTTCCTGCACTGCCTCTGTAGCTAATCGCGCTATGGTCGATACAGAGGGAACGCTGGCGGTCTCAGCCGCCTTTAAGGGCAGAGAGATGAGTAGCAAAAACAGAAAATATGCAAAATTTACTTTCATAATGAATTGACTAGCTTGATTAGCCAGATTACACCTATACTTCGTTTTAAGAGCCAAGGCTTTGCCATTTTTTGTGAGAAATGAGTGTCATAAATTTGACAAAGTAAAGGTCTGGTTGTCATATAACTAGATAAAGCAATTAGTATGCCTATACTCATATTTACCATGGGAACGGCTTCGCATTCACCCGACAACAGGGCAAAGGCATTATGTCGAGTATTCTTGAATCAGTTAACAAACGCACCCAACTTGTAGGACAAAACCGCTTAGAGCTATTGCTGTTTAAGTTAAACGGGCGGCAAAGGTTTGGCATTAACGTATTTAAGGTGAAAGAGGTGCTGCAGTGCCCGCCACTGACAGGCCTGCCTAAGCTCAATCCCTATGTGAGGGGCGTGGCCCATATTCGCGGCCAGACCATTTCGGTGATCGATCTCAGCGCGGCCACCGGCGGCAGACCGATAGAAGATACCGAAGGTTGCTTCATCATCATCTCCGAGTACAACCGTAGTGTGCAGGGTTTCCTGGTTAAGTCGGTCGAGCGCATCATCAACATGAACTGGGAGGCGATCATGCCGCCGCCGCAAGGCGCGGGACGATACTCCTACCTGACCGCCGTGACCGAGATTGAGGGTGAGCTGGTGGAGATCCTCGATGTCGAGAAGATCCTCGATGAGATCTCGCCGGTGAAGACTCAGATCAGTCAGGAAGTCGACGAGCAGTTGACCATAGACAGAGACCGTCACTATCACATCATGGTGATCGACGATTCGGCCGTGGCACGCAAGCAGATCATTCGCGCACTGGAATCTCTGAGCCTGCAGATAGATACCGCCAAAGATGGCCGCGAGGCCTTAGATAAGCTGGTAAGCGTCGCCGCCGAGATGGATAACGTGGCCCATGAGATCCCGTTGATCATTTCCGATATCGAGATGCCGGAGATGGACGGCTATACCCTGACGGCAGAGATCCGCGACAATCCTAAATTGAAAGACATTAAGGTGGTGCTGCATACCTCGCTCAGCGGCGTATTTAACCAGGCCATGGTGGAGAAGGTGGGCGCTAATGACTTTATCGCGAAATTTAATCCTGATGAATTAGCGGCGGCGGTGAATAAGCATCTTAGTTTGTAATTTGTACTAAGTTGGGCCTGAGCCTAAATTTGGTAAGTTTAGGCTTGTATCAGTGAGTTAGCTAATGTATAACGCTGACCTCTGTAACGCTTGCTATAGTGTATGTTGTAGCCTGTTTTCTTTTTTGATATTGGGATATCAAGGTGCCGAATAAATCACTTGCCGAAGCCGAGTACAACCAATTTAAATTATTTCTGGAACAACACAGCGGTATTGTGTTGGGCGACAATAAGCAATATTTGGTTCGTAGTCGACTCGCGCCTCTGATGGGGAAATATAATCTTCCCTCATTATCTGAAGTGGTTAAACATTCGATGAAGCCCACCGAGCGGCAACTTCGTGCCGAGGTGATCGACGCCATGACCACCAATGAAACCTTGTGGTTTCGCGATCGCTATCCCTTCGAGTTGTTAGGCAATAACCTGTTACCCGAATATGCCCGCCTGGGACGGCCGCTGAAGATCTGGTCGGCTGCCTGTTCGTCGGGGCAGGAACCCTATTCGCTAGCCATGACCATCTTGGAATATCAGCAGCGCAAGCCAGGAGCTTTGCCCGGCAGTGCGACGATCCTGGCAACGGATCTGTCTCCTTCTATGCTAGAGCGCTGTAAGGCGGCCGAATATGACAACCTTGCCTTGGGGCGCGGTCTGTCCGAGGAGCGCAAACGTCAGTTTTTTGAACCCACGGGGAGTGGCTCCATGGTGGTGAAGGCTAACGTCAAGCGTTTGGTGAACTTCAGGGCACACAACCTGCTTGAGAGTTACACCTTACTCGGCAAGTTTGACATCATCTTTTGCCGCAACGTGCTGATCTATTTTGCCCCAGAGGCAAAGGCCAAGATATTGCGGCAATTTGCTGCCGCCCTCAATCCCAAGGGGATACTCTTTCTGGGGGCATCTGAGTCGATTGCCGGCCTGACCGACGAGTTTGATATGGTGAGGTGTAACCCTGGGATCTATTACCAGAAGCGGACCTAAGGTCGCAAACCTAGCCCTTCAAGGGGCTAACCCTCTGAGTTCGCAATCAAGTTTCAAATGCCAGCAATCGCTGGCATTTTTTATGCCTGCCATTTCTATATCTGCTTTGCCTGAGTAAGTTACCTAGAACTGATTTTATTGGCACAAGTATTGCTTTGTTTATGGCATTCGTGTGTGGAGGCAATTTTATGGCGATTAGTTTCGATAAGGCATTGGGGATACATCAGTATACCTTGGGGATACGTTCGGCGCGGGCCGAGGTGATCTCGTCAAATATCGCCAATGCCGATACTCCCCATTACAAGGCGAAAGACCTGGATTTTGATAAGGCGCTGCAGGCGGCGCGCACGGCCCAAAGCGGGCTTGCGATGAGCCGTAGCAACGAGAAGCACTTCGATTTGGCGGCGCTTTCCCAGCAACACATTAGCTATCGGGTACCCAATCAGCCTGATACAGGTGATGGCAATACGGTGGATATTCAGCAGGAGCAGTCAGAGTTTATGCAGAATGCGCTCGAGTATCAGATGTCGTTAGGTTTTCTTGACGGTAAGTTTTCCGGCCTGAAAAAAGCCCTTAAAGGAACGTAATCATGAGCCTTTTTAATATCTTCAATGTGGCAGGCTCTGGCATGTCGGCCCAGTCAGTCAGGCTAAATACCACTGCCAGTAACATCGCCAATGCCGATTCAGTTTCCAGCAGTGTGGATAAGACCTATCGTGCCCGTCATCCGGTTTTCGAGGCCGAGCTGGCCAAGGCCAGTCATCAGCAGAATACCAGCCAGGCGGTCAAGGTGGCCGGTATCGTCGAGAGCGATAAGCCGTTACAGAAAGAGTATTCACCCGATCATCCGTTAGCGGATGCCGATGGGTTTATTTATAAGCCAAATGTCAATGTGATGGAGGAGATGGCCAACATGATCTCGGCCTCTCGTTCCTACCAGATGAACGTACAGGTTGCCGACGCGGCAAAATCTATGCTTCAGCAAACCTTACGCATTGGCAATTCCTAGGGGGTAAGTCGTGAGCCTAGTTAATCCGTTAAATACTCAGGTTGCGCAAACCAGTTCGACCCAGAGCGCCAAGTCGGTGACGCCTCAGGCGTCGAGCAGTCAGGCAACCACCCAGACTACGGGAAATCCGTTTCTAGACAGCATGCGCCTGCAGGAGGAGTCCTCGATCCCTGAGGCCAAGAGTCAGGAGCTGACCCAGGAGGATTTCTTCTCCCTGCTCAGTCAGCAGCTGTCGATGCAGGATCCTTTTAAGCCGGTGGATAACGATCAGATGATTGCCCAGATGGCGTCTTTCTCCACCGTGGATGGCATCACTAAGCTTAACGAGGAGATAGTCAACCTCAATACCGTGATGACCTCGAGCCAGGCGCTGCAGGCCTCGGGGCTAGTGGGGCAGAAGGTATTGATCCCATCGGATACCGGGCATATTTCGGCGGAAGATCCCGTGCTCAAAGGGGTGATCAGTACCCCTGAGCCCATCGAGTCGATAACCGTGCGAATCGAAGACGAGAAGGGGCAGCTGGTGAAGACCTTCACCGTCGATGGTAGCGACGGCGGCAATATAGATGTCTCTTGGGATGGACTGGATAAGGATGGGGAACCCGTTGCCAGTGGTAACTATTCAATTAAGGCATCGGGCAAGGTAGATGGTAAGAGTGAAGATTTAGCCGTATCGACCTACGCTCACGTGACGAGTGTTTCGCTGGGGACGGCAAGTACCGGCGCAATTCTCAACTTGAGAGGCATAGGCGGTATCAAACTCGGTGATGTTCTGGCCGTGTCTGAAACCTAGACAAAGCAGAGCGTTAGGGCACTTAGGTCCAGAACAGATAACAAATTTTTAGTGAGGTGATTTATGTCATTTAACATTGCATTGAGTGGTATCGCGGCGGCGCAAAAAGATCTCAATACCACGGCGAATAACATCGCCAACGTCAATACCACTGGCTTTAAAGAGTCGCGCGCCGAGTTCGCCGACGTGTATGCCAGCTCTATCTTTGCCAACAGCAAGACTACTGTCGGTGGCGGTGTTACCACGGCTCAGGTGGCACAGCAGTTCCAACAGGGCAGTCTGCAATTTACCAGCAACGCGCTGGATATGGCGATCAATGGCGGCGGTTTCTTTGTGACCTCATCGGAAGTGGGTTCACAGGATCTCTCCTACACCCGCGCCGGTGCCTTCAAGGTCGATGCCGACAGTTACCTGGTGAACTCTGCAGGTAACTACCTGCAGACCTTCCCGGTGGACAAAGATGGCAACTCGACCTCTGTGAGTCTGACAACTACTCAACCGGTGAAGATCCCTGACACTGCCGGCAGCCCACAGAAAACCGACAATATCGGTATTCAGATGAACCTCAACGCGGGTGAGGGCACGCTGGATCCGGCGAACTTTAATCCGAATGACCCCGATACCTACAACAACTCGACGTCGGTCACCATGTACGACTCACTGGGTGAGCCGCATATTCTGACCACCTATTTCGTGCGTCCACCTGAGGCGGCTTACACAGGCACCAGTAACTGGGTGGCCTTCTATGCGGTTGACGGCAAGCAGGTGGATTTGGCGGGCGCCGCGGGCACCTATGGCCGTGATACTACGGGTGATGGTGTGGCCGACTCGACTGGCACTGCGGTTAACGCCAGTGGCTGGAAAGGCTCTGTGCTCTCGTTTAACGATACTGGTGCCTATACCGGCAGCGATCCTGCGGTGATCACCACAGAGACACTCGGTGTTGGCGGCGCTAATGTGTTAGGCCCAGGTACAGATGGTAGCCAGACACTCACCCTTAACTTCAACAGCCCGACTCAGTACGCCTCGCCATTTGAGGTGACCGAGTTGAGTCAGGACGGTACCACAGTGGGTCGTCTGACTAACGTGGAAGTGGGCGCCGATGGCTTGATAAACGCCAGTTACAGTAACGGCTCTACCGTGCCTCTGGCGCGTGTCGCCCTGGCACGTTTCTCCAACGAGCAGGGCCTGACTCAGGTGGGTAACACCTCCTGGAAGGAGAGCCTTGACTCGGGTCCGGCGCTGGCGGGTGAGGCCAACAGCGGCACCTTCGGTAGCATTCGCTCATCGGCACTGGAGCAGTCAAACGTCGACCTGACCACAGAGCTGGTAGATCTTATCTCTGCCCAGCGTAACTTCCAGGCGAACTCGCGTACCTTGGAAGTGAACAACACCCTGCAGCAGACGGTACTGCAGATCCGTTAAGCTGCCGCTTATAGGGACGAGTGAAATGTGTTGCCCAGGCGGCAACACATTTCCGCTTCTCTTGCCGCTTCTCCTTTCCTTCCTTAGCTTCATTTCTATCTGCTTGATTTCACCTGCTTAACCAAATCTATTGCTTGGCATGATGTTTGCTTTGTTCTGTTATTAGACAGTTTTAGTTGAAACATTGACGGAGCAGCAAGTGGATAAATTACTCTATGTCGCCATGAGTGGCGCCAAGCAGAATATGAATTCGCTGGCAGTGCGTGCCAACAACCTTGCCAATGCCAATACCGACGGCTTTAAGTCGGATCTGGAACAGGCCAGATCTATGCAGGCCTTTGGCGAAGGGTTGCCGACACGGGTGTTTTCGATGACAGAGAACCCGTCGGCCAACTTTGCCGCCGGTCCCATAAAGACCACGGGACGGGATCTCGACATCGCGGTGAAAGGTGACGGCTGGATAGCCGTGCAGGCCGTCGATGGCGGTGAGGCCTACACCCGCTCTGGCAGCCTGAGTTTCGACACTTCAGGCCTGCTGCGTAACGACAGAGGCAACCCTGTGATGGGCGATGCCGGTCCTATCGTGTTACCCCTTCCTATCGAAAAGGTCGAGATTGCCCAGGATGGCACCATCTCGGTCAGACCGCTCGGCTCAACCGCTGAGGTGATCGAGGAGGTCGGCCGTATCAAGTTGGTTAACCCTGGTAATCAAAACCTGATGCGTGGCGAGGATGGTCTGTTCCGTCAATTGTCTGGCGTTAATGCCCCGGCCGATCCCAATGTTGCCGTGGAGAGTGGCGCCATCGAAGGCAGCAATGTCAACGCCGTCGACGAGATGGTCTCTTTAATCGATCTGCAGCGCCAGTTTGAGATGCAGGTCAAGATGATGAAAACCGCCGAAGAGATGGATCAAGCCTCTTCGTCATTAATGCGCATTAGTTAGGAGATAGATTATGCATCCGGCGTTATGGATTAGTAAGACTGGCTTAGATGCCCAGCAAACAGATATCTCGGTGATCTCCAACAATGTGGCGAACGCGAGCACAGTTGGATACAAGAAGAGCCGTGCCGTTTTCGAAGATCTGCTCTATCAGACCGTCAATCAGGCGGGTGGTATCAGCGCCTCCAACACTAAGTTACCCAACGGCTTAAACATAGGCGCGGGTACCAAGGTGGTGGCGACCCAGAAGATGTTCACCCAGGGTAATATGCTTACCACTGATAACTCATTGGATCTGATGATCGAAGGCCCGGGTTTCTTCGAGGTGCAGCTGCCAGACGGCACAACCGCCTATACCCGAAATGGTCAATTTACCTTAGATGATACCGGGCAGATCGTGACCCCGGGTTCTGGCTATGTGCTGCAACCTGCGATCACCATCCCGGATGATGCGACCAGTATTACCGTTTCTGCCGAAGGGGAGGTCTCGGTGAAGACCCCTGGCGCGGCGGAAAACCAGGTGGTGGGTCAGCTGAGCATGTCAGACTTTATCAATCCGAGCGGCCTGGATCCCATGGGGCAGAATCTGTATCTGGAAACCGGCGCCAGCGGCACGCCTATTCAGGGCACCGCCTCTCTGGATGGCATGGGCGCCATTCGTCAGGGCGCGCTGGAAACTTCTAACGTTAACGTGACCGAGGAGCTGGTGAACCTGATCGAGAGTCAACGTATCTACGAGATGAACTCTAAGGTGATCTCGGCCGTCGACCAGATGCTCTCTTACGTCAATCAGAATTTGTAGAGGTTTGATATGACTAAGTTTGTTATGGCTAAGTCATCTGTCTTAGTGGTTGCGCTGGCGTTGGTGGGCTGTGCCTCAACCAACCAGAAGCCGATCGCCGATGACCCTTACTATGCACCAGTTTATCCCGAGGCGCCGCCGACTAAGATCGCCGCCACGGGCTCTATGTATCAGGATAGCCAGGCCTCTAGTCTCTATTCGGACATCAAGGCGCTTAAGGTCGGCGATATCATTACCGTGATCCTGCAAGAGTCGACCAAGGCGAAGAAGAGTGCCAACAACGAGCTGAAGAAGGGCTCAGATCTGACGCTCGATCCCATCTATGCCGGTGGTGGCAACGTCACCATCAGCGGCTCGCCCATCGACCTGCGCTATAAAGACAGCATGAACACCAAGCGTGAGTCGGATGCCGATCAGAGTAACAGCCTGTCGGGCAGCATCTCGGCCAATGTGATGCAGGTGCTCAACAATGGCAACCTGGTGATCCGCGGCGAGAAGTGGATCACCATCAATAACGGCGATGAGTTTGTCAGGCTCACCGGCATAGTACGCTCGCAAGATATCCGTCCCGACAACACCATCGACTCTCAGCGTGTGGCCAATGCCCGTATTCAATATAGCGGCACGGGCACCTTTGCCGACGCGCAGAAAGTGGGTTGGTTAAGCCAGTTCTTTATGAGCGACTGGTGGCCCTTCTAAGGAGCGATGCCATGAAGATGAAATTAATACTGGCCTGTGCCCTGATGGTGATTTCCGCAGCCAGCTCGGCCCAGCGCATCAAAGATATCGCCAACGTACAAGGGGTGCGTAGCAACCAGCTGATCGGCTATGGTCTGGTGGTCGGCCTGCCGGGCACCGGCGAGAAGACACGTTATACCGAGCAGACCTTTAAGACAATGCTGAAAAACTTCGGCATCAATCTGCCGGATAACTTTCGCCCCAAGATCAAGAATGTCGCCGTGGTGGCGGTAAGTGCCGACATGCCGGCCTTCATCAAGCCCGGTCAGACGCTTGATGTCACCGTCTCTAGCTTGGGTGAGGCCAAGAGCCTGCGCGGTGGTACTTTGCTGCAGACCTTCCTCAAGGGCGTCGACGGTAACGTGTATGCCATCGCCCAGGGCAGCATGGTGGTCAGCGGCTTTAGCGCAGAAGGACTCGATGGCTCTAAGGTGATTCAGAATACGCCGACCGTGGGGCGAATCCCCAATGGCGCCATCGTCGAGCGCACCGTGGCGACGCCATTTTCTACCGGCGATCACCTGACCTTTAACCTGCGCCGCGCCGATTTTTCGACGGCCAAGCGCCTCGCAGATGCCATCAACGATCTCTTAGGCCCTGGCATGGCCCGCCCACTGGATGCGGCTTCGGTGCAGGTGAGTGCGCCGCGGGATGTCTCCCAGCGCGTCTCTTTCCTGGCGACGCTGGAAAACATCGAAGTCGAGCCAGCGTCCGAGTCGGCCAAGGTGATCGTCAATTCCCGCACCGGCACCATAGTGGTGGGTAAAGATGTGCGCCTGCTGCCGGCGGCGGTGACCCATGGCGGCCTGACGGTGACTATCGCCGAGGCGACCCAGGTGTCTCAGCCTAATCCCTTGGCGGGGGGCGATACCGTGGTCACCAGCGACAGCACCATAGATGTGTCCGAAGCGGATAATCGCATGTTCCTGTTTAACCCTGGTACTACCCTCGATGAGCTGGTGCGGGCGGTGAATCTGGTCGGCGCCGCGCCATCTGACGTGTTAGCCATACTGGAAGCGTTAAAGGTGGCAGGTGCTTTGCATGGTGAGCTTATCATCATCTAAATTTTGTCGCAGACGATTCAGTCGTCGCCAAGGCATCGGAACTCAACATGGATAAGCTGTCAAACGCATCGCATTTCTTGGACATAGGGGGCCTAGACTCCCTACGTGCCAAGGCGCAAAAAGATGACAAGGCGGCACTCAAAGAGGTGGCGCAGCAGTTTGAAGGTATCTTCGTGCAGATGTTGATGAAAAGCATGCGCGATGCCAATGCGGTGTTTGAGTCAGACAGCCCCATGAACAGCCAGTACACCAAGTTTTACGAGCAGATGCATGATCAGCAGATGTCAGTCAATCTGTCGGACAAGGGGATGTTGGGCCTTGCAGATCTCATGGTGCAGCAGCTCTCGCCGCAGACCAGCCGGATGACGCCGGCTTCCGTGCTGCGGGGCAGCATGGTGAGTCCGGTTGCCAACAGCGGGCAACAAGTTGATAGACAATCTCTGGCCCAATCAGAGGCTCAAAGCAAGGTATCAAGTGGTGATAAGCCCTTGCCGCGGATATTTGATGAGCTAGTGAGCGGCAAGGTCTTGCCGTCTCAGGCGCCAACAGGTTTGGCTAATAAGGGCTTCGAGAGCCGTGAGGCGTTCGTCAAGGCTGTCTATCCCCATGCAGAGCAGGCGGCTAAGGCCTTGGGTACCAGCCCAGAGGTATTGATTGCCCAGTCGGCACTCGAGACAGGTTGGGGGCAGAAGATGGTGCGCCGAGCCGATGGTCAGCCTAGCAATAACCTATTTAACATCAAGGCCGATCGCCGTTGGGATGGTGAGCGAGCCGGCGTCAGTACCCTGGAGTTTGAACATGGGGTTGCGGTGAAGCAACGTGCCGATTTCAGGGTATATCAGGATATCAAACAAAGTTTTGACGATTTCGTCTCTTTCATCTCCGAAGGCGAGCGTTATCAAGATGCGATGGACAAGGCTGCTAATCCCGCCGCCTTCATCCGTGGCCTACAAGATGCCGGTTATGCCACAGACCCAGATTACGCCGACAAGGTGATCAAGGTGATGCAGGCGGTAACTCAGACAGTCGCCCAGACGGTAAACAAACAGCTTGGCGCAGCCATTGGCAAGTGACAAGTGGAGAGTGAAAAGTGATGAGTGCTCAGTTAGCAACAGGTGCAATAAGAGGTAAAGCATAATGTCGATGGATCTGCTGAATATCGCCCGTACCGGCGTGCTTGCCTCTCAGTCGCAGCTGGCGGTGACCAGTAACAACATTACTAATGCCAATACACAGGGTTACCACCGTCAGGTGGCTGAGCAGTCTAGCCTGGAGTCCCAGCGTCTGGGCAACAGCTTCTATGGCGCCGGTACCTATATTACCGACGTTAAACGTATCTATAACGAATATGCCGCCCGTGAGCTGCGTATCGGTCAGACGGCGCTGAGCCAGGCGCAGACCACCCAGACTAAGATGAATGAGCTCGACCAGCTGTTTTCTCAGATAGGTAAGGCGGTGCCGCAGAGCCTTAACGATCTCTTTGCCGGGCTCAACAGCCTGGCTGATCTGCCCGATGATATGGGCATTCGCGGCAGTCTGCTGGGTAATGCTGACCAGATCGCCAAGGCGCTCAATCAGATGCAGTCACAGCTCGATGGTCAGATGAAGCAGACTAACGATCAGATCTCGGCTATGACAGATAGGATCAATGAGATCAGTACCGAACTTGGCCATATCAATCAGGAACTGATGAAGTCTCAGGGCGCCGACATGCAGCTGCTCGATAAGCAGGATGCCCTGATCCAGGAGCTCAGCGAATACGCTCAGGTTAATGTGATCCCACTCGAATCTGGCGCCAAGAGCATCATGCTTGGCGGCGCCGTGATGTTGGTATCCGGCGAAGTCTCTATGCAGATGGGCGCGACCACGGGGGACCCATATCCTGGTGAGTTGCGTATCACCACCACGGCCGGCAATCAGACCTTAGTGGTCGACCCCAGCAAGATGGGCGGCAGCCTGGGTGCTCTGTTTCAATTTCGCGACGAAACACTGATCCCGGCGCAGCTAGAGATGGGCCAGTTGGCTCTGGGTATTGCCGACAGTTTTAATCAGGCGCAGTCCCAAGGCTTCGATCTTAATGGTGAAGTCGGCAGCGATCTCTTCTTGGATATTAATGACCCAGCCATGTCTGTGGGCCGCGCCGGCGCTTATGGCAACAACACGGGTAACGCGGCACTAAGAGTCAACATTGATGATGTCAATGCCCTGTCCGGTGGTAGCTATGAGCTAACCTTTACCGCACCAGCAACTTATGAGCTAAGAGATCAAGAAACCGGCACCGTGACGCCATTGACTCTTAATGGCAGTCAGCTGACCGGTGGCGACGGCTTTAGCATCAATATCGATTCCGGCGCCATGGCCTCGGGGGATAGGTTTGAGATCCGTCCAACATCCGGCGCCGCGGCCGGTATCAAGGTGGTGATGACAGATCCAAAGGGGATTGCCGCCGCTGCGCCAAAAATCACAGAAGATGTAGCAAACTCGGGCAACACCCAGGTGAAATTGGTGAGTATCGACAATCGCAGTGCGGCTAACTTCCCTTTAACAGGCAGCGAGTTGACCTTCGAGATAGATACCACGGCAAATACCTTCGAAGTATTCGATGCGGCGGGCAACTCGCTGGGTGCGCCGACAGCCTTTACGCCGCCGTCCATCAGTGCCTATGGCTTCACCTTCGAGGTGGATACCAGCGCGCCAGCCACTGACAGGTTTACCTTCGATCTCAGCTTCGCCGAAGGGGATAACACCAATGCAGTAGCCATGGCTAAGCTCGCGGAAACCAAACTGATGAACAATGGCAGCTCGACCCTAGCCGATGTTTACGAAGGCACCAAGTTGCAGGTGGGTGGCAAGGCCAAAGCCGCCGAGGTGGCCTTCGGGTCGGCCGAAGCCGTTTATTCTCAGGCCTATACCCGGGTGCAGAGTGAGTCAGGGGTAAACCTGGATGAAGAGGCCGCCAATTTGATGCGCTTCCAACAGTCTTATCAGGCCTCGGCGCGGATCATGACCACGGCCACTGAAATTTTCGACACCCTCTTTAGTTCGGTGAGATAGGAGCCTTTATTATGCGGATCTCAACGGCGCAGATGTTTAATCAAAACATTAATAGCGTGCTTAACAAGCAATCGGCGACCAGCAAGATCATCGATCAGATCGCCAGTGGTAAGCGGGTCAATACTGCGGGCGACGATCCTGTGGCGGCTATCGGAATCGATAACCTTAATCAGCAAAATGCACTGGTCGATCAGTTTATGAAGAATATCGACTACGCGACCAATCGCCTGGCTTTAACCGAGAGCAAGCTAGGCACAGCCGAAACCCTGACTGGCTCGGTTAGAGAGCAGATCCTGCGTGCAGTGAATGGCAGCCTGTCTGATTCTGAGCGGCAAATGATTGCCGGTGAGCTGAAAGGCACATTGGAAGAGTTGGTTTCTGTGGCCAACACCAAAGATGAATCGGGTAACTATATGTTTGCCGGCTATGAGACTGGCAATCAGCCTTTTGCTTTCGATGCGGCGGGAAATGTGGTCTATAGCGGTGACAGTGGTGTGCGCCAAGCCATAGTGGCTTCAGGTGTCACCCTGGGCACCAATGTGCCTGGCGATCAGGCCTTTATGAATGCGCCATCAGGTCTTGGCGACTTTAGCGCCAATTATTTGTCGACTCAGACGGGGGATTTTCGTGTTCTAAGCGCCGCGATCAGCGATCCCGCCACATATGTTGATGATACCTATAGCTTTACCATGAATGGCGCCAATCTTGAGATCCGCGATTCGTCCGCGACTCTGGTAACGACTGTTCCTAATTTCGATGCCGCCAATTCCATTAACTTCAACGGTATCGAGGTGAAACTCGATGGTCAGCCTGCCCCAGGGGATAGTTTTAGCATCACGCCGCAATCTCAGGTGAGCGTATTCGATACCATCAACCAGGCGATCACTCTGCTCGAAGATCCTAATAAGGTGAATACTCCCCAAGGTAAAGCTGAGTTGGCACAGATGTTGAATAATATCGATAGTGGTGTCAATCAGTTGAGCATTGCCCGGGGAGAAGCCGGTAATAGCTTGAAGCAGATTGAGCGTTACAGTTCGACCCATGTGGAAGAGAAACTGGTGAACAGTTCGGCGCTCTCAATGCTGGAAGATTTAGATTATGCCTCGGCGATAACTGAGCTCGAGAAACAACAGTTGGCCTTAAATGCCGTATCGAGTGTGTTTAGCAAAGTCGGGTCGACGACACTTTTTGATTATATCTAAACGGGCTCAGGCCTTTGACAAACTTAACTTCTAATTTATTAGCCAAGCTCAACGTCTTGGCAGTGCAACCAAGAAGAGGAAAACACAATGGCTATTAATGTTAATACCAATGTCACATCGATGAAGGCGCAGAAGAACCTAAATACTTCTTCTCAAAATCTGGCAACCTCTATGGAGCGCTTGTCGAGTGGCCTTCGTATCAACAGTGCGAAAGACGATGCCGCCGGTCTTGCGATCTCAAACCGTCTGAACTCTCAGGTTCGTGGTCTTGAGGTGGGTATGCGCAACGCGAATGATGCTATCTCTATCGCGCAGATCTCTGAAGGCGCGATGCAAGAGCAAACCAACATGTTGCAGCGTATGCGTGATCTGTCGATTCAATCTGAAAACGGAGCCAACAGCACTGCTGACTTACAAGCATTGAAAGACGAGATGGACCAGCTTGCTGAAGAGATCACGGCGATCGGTAACAGTACCGCCTTTGGTAACACTAAGTTGCTCACGGGTGAGTTTTCTGCTGGTAAGCTGTTCCAAGTGGGCCACCAGGACGGTGAAGATGTCACTATCTCAGTAGGCACATTAAACGCAGGTGTACTGTCAGTAAATAGCCTTACTGTGTTAACGTCTGCCGGCCGAGATTCCGCTATCGGTAAAATTGATGCGGCTATTAAGGTTATCGATACCCAGCGTGCCAAGTTAGGTGCGGTGCAAAACCGTCTGGCGCACAACATCAGTAACAGTGCCAATACTCAGGCTAACGTTGCCGATGCCAAGAGCCGCATCGTGGATGTGGATTTTGCCAAAGAAACCTCAACTATGACGAAAAACCAGGTGCTACAGCAGACAGGCTCTGCCATGTTGGCACAGGCTAACCAGTTACCTCAGGTTGCCCTGTCACTACTGGGTTAATCTCTCAGTTTTGGCCCACAATAAAACGGTGCAAATTAGTTTTTTGCACCGTTTTTTTCGTCTCTGCGTGATGTAAGCGTATGATATATATGTATTATAAAAAATAGCCTATTTTTTATAAAAAATTTTCTAAAGATCGAAAACCCTCTGCCGTTAAATATACTGTAACCCAGTAAGACCGGCCTGGCTTAAGTAGACAGGCTTAGTTTTAAGCCAGGTATAAAGAGGAATCGATTATGGCTATTACAGTAAACACTAACGTAACATCTCTAAAAGCACAGAAAAACCTAAACGCTTCAGGTAGCAACTTAGCGACTTCTATGGAACGTCTGTCTAGTGGTCTTCGCATTAACAGTGCAAAAGATGACGCAGCCGGTCTTGCGATTTCTAACCGTCTGAACTCTCAGGTTCGTGGTCTTGAAGTAGGTATGCGTAATGCTAACGACGCTATCTCTATCGCCCAGATCTCCGAAGGTGCGATGCAAGAGCAGACCAACATGCTGCAACGTATGCGTGACCTGTCTATTCAAGCTGAAAACGGCGCGAACAGCACTGCAGACCTTCAAGCTCTGAAAGATGAGATGGATGCACTTGCGACCGAGATCACTGCAATTGGTACTAACACTGCTTTTGGTGATACTAAGCTGCTTAACGGTGATTTCTCTGCTGGTAAGACTTTCCAGGTTGGTCACCAAGATGGCGAAGACATTAAGGTTTCTGTCGGTAAGTCTGATGCAGCTGCACTTTCAGTTAACTCACTGACAGTATTGACCTCTGCTGGTCGTGCTTCAGCTCTGACTAAAATTGATGCTGCAATCAAGAAGATCGATACTTCACGCGCTAAACTAGGTGCTGTGCAAAATCGTCTGGCACACAACATCAGCAACAGCGCTAACACTCAGGCTAACGTCGCTGACGCTAAGAGCCGTATCGTAGACGTGGATTTCGCGAAAGAAACCTCTGCTATGACTAAGAACCAAGTGCTTCAGCAAACCGGTTCAGCTATGCTAGCTCAAGCTAACCAGCTGCCACAGGTTGCCCTATCTTTACTCTAATAAAGTAATGGGTTAGACCGAGTTTGATGAAGACAAGGGAGGTTCGGCGACGGATCTCCCTTTCGTGATTTTAAGGATAAATTAACGAAGTAGAGGTATAGGTCATGGATATTAATACTGTTAATTCATCCAATGCTACAGCTGCTAAAATTGATATAGGCATGACGCCTGTTAAAGCAAATGCGGCAGAGGACGTGGAATTAGCCAAAGGTTCGATCAAGGCGGTCGAACAGAGCAATCAAGCCGAAGCGGCTCAGGCCGAAGAGCAATCGCCCGAAGCGATGCAGAAGTTGGTTGAAGAGATGTCAAATATGATGTCTGTGATGCGTAAAGGCTTGGCTTTTAAGATTGACGAAGATTCTGGCACAAATATTGTTAGCGTTATGGACATTGATTCGGGTGATGTGATCCGTCAAATTCCAAACGAAGAAGCATTGAGGTTGGCGCAGAAACTTTCTGAAGTCACTGGATTATTAATGAAAACTGAAGCCTAGGTTTCAGCTGGCGTTTGAGTAGAGGTAGTTATGGCATTAACGGCAACAGGCATAGGTTCAGGGCTTGATATCAACACGATTGTGGGGGTGCTGGTTGATGCTGAGAAGGTGCCTAAAGAAGCGATCTTTAATAAGACAGAAGACACAATCGATGCGAAAGTCTCAGCCATGGGCTCGCTAAAGAGTGCTCTGTCAAAGTTTCAGGATGCTCTTGAAAAACTCAAAGATGGCAGCAGTCTAAATCAACGTCAGGTTTCAACCGGTGACAGCAGCTTCTTTACGGCCACGGCCGATAAGAATGCGCAGACGGGTAGCTATAACATAGTCGTTGAGCAACTCGCCCAGCGTCACAAGGTGGCAGGGGCCTTCACGGCCGATGCCAGTGCAGCAGTAGGTGAGGGCAGTCTCGGCTTTACCGTAAATGGTCAGAGTTTCTCGGTCGATGTGGCCGCAGGCGACTCGCTGTCAGCCATTGCCGACAAGATTAACAGTGCCGACGACAATGTCGGGGTTACCGCAACGATAGTCACTACCGATGGTGGCAGCCGTCTGGTGATCAGTTCAGATACCGAAGGGCCGGATAACAATATCAGCGTAACAGCAACCGATACGTCTGGTACAGGTCTTAGCGACATGTTTGGCGTAGGAAATCTGAGCGAAGTGCAGGCCGCCAAAGAGTCAATCGTCTACATAGATGGTCAGAAGCTACAGTCGCAAACCAACGAAATCAAAAATGCGATAGCCGGCGTGACCCTTAATCTCACCGACGCCGATCTAAATAAGACCTCAGTGCTTAAGATTGAACTTGATGAAGATGCGGTAAAAGAGAATGTTCAGGGCTTCGTCGACGCCTATAACAGCTTAATGAGCACCATAGATAAGGTCTCTTCCTATGATGCGGAAAAGGAAGTGGCATCGGCACTCCAAGGGGATTCGATGATACGCTCAATCGAGTCTCAGATGCGTAATATGATTTCAAATCGTGTCGATCTTGGTGGTGGGCAGTCGGTCGCCCTCTATGACATAGGCATAGAGGCGGATCGCTACGGCAAACTGTCGGTCAATAGCACTAAGCTGGATAAAGCCATCAGTGACGATATGAGTAGCATCGAGAGTTTGTTTGCAACAGATACCACAGGTTTGGCCAACAGATTGGATAGTTTAGTTGAGGGTTACGTTAAGAGTGGTGGCCTGATCGATTCTCGTAATAATATCTACACCGCTGATAAGAAGCGACTCGATGCGCAGCGCGAAGCATTTTCTTTGAAGATGGAGCAATTAGAATCCCGTCTATTTAAGCAGTTTAATGCGATGGATCTGGTTGTGGGCAAGCTGAATCAACAATCTGTCGGTATCGTTAATGGGTTGAACTCGCTACCGGGCGTCGTATCTCAGAAAGCCTAGTTGAGAGTGCTGTAAGAAGGAAGAGCATTGGAGCCTTTAGATAAGCTAAACGAACAAATTACCTTAGTTATGCGGCGTCTGGAACAGTTACCTGCCGAACAGGAAGACGCCGATGAGTTGGTATCGAACTTGCTAGACTTGGTTGGGAAGCGTCAACTTTTGCTCGACGAGGTGCTCGCCTCACCTAAAGAGGAAGACAGAGCCCTATTGCAGGCTCAACTGGAATTAACCAGTAGCTTTACGACGCAGGCGGTAAGCCTGTTAAAGCATCGTCAGGAGTTACTGCATGTCGGACGTAAGAGTCAACGCCAACTTAATGTTTATAAGTCTATAGATGCAGAAAGGTAGGTTTTTATGAGAAAGTCACTGCAGTCATATCGAAAGGTGTCATTAGAGAGCGAGATCTCAGTCGCTTCGCCACACCGAATTATCCAAATGATGTTTGAAGGTGCGCTGCAACGATTGGCCCAGAGTCGTTATGCAATAGAAAACAACGATATAGAAAATAAAGGTATCTATATCGGCAAGGCAATCGGCATCATCACAGGGCTTAACAATAGCCTGAATATGGAAGCGGGTGGCGAGATCGCCAGTAATCTTAGCGACCTCTATGATTTCATGTTGCGTAAGATCTCCGAGGCCAACATGAATAACGATGTAAAGGCGATCGATGATGTGAGCGAGATCATCCGAACCATCAAGGAAGGCTGGGACGCGATTCCCCAAAATGAACACCATTTAGCATCACACACAGAGGCAATCTAATCGCCTCGACTATCTTTCTGAACAACAACTTTTTGTCAGGCGTCAAACGATTGGCGCCTGATGCTTGATACGTTGAGAATTTGCTCTAAAATCAGATGAGTTTGTCAGAAAATGAATCTGATACTTGCTAATGTGCTGCTGATAATACACTATTCCGTGTGATAGTCATTTTTTGGAAAAACTGGATTAAAACGATTATCTCGCTTTCGAAGCAACTAACACTAATAATTAATGCGAATAACACTGAGTGCTTTACGGCCTTCTTAAATGATGCATACAGATCAACGAATTCTACTTGTCGGTAATCAGTCAGAGCGAATTAATCGCTTATCTTGTGTTTTTGAGTTTCTTGGCGAGCAGGTCGAGTTGCTTGCCGTCGATAAACTCGAATCTCGAATGTCGAATACCCGCTATAGAGCACTTGTGATTGCACAAGAGGCGCAAAACAAGACCCTGTTGCAATCTATCGCCACCTCTATGCCTTGGCAGCCAATCTTGCTGTTGGGCTCTAATGGCGATGTGTCGGCAGGCAATGTGTTGGGGTGTATCGAAGAGCCGTTAAATTATCCTCAGTTGACCGAGCTGCTGCATTTTTGCCAAGTGTTTGTGCAGGCTAAGCGTCCGGATATTCCTACCAGTGGTAACCAGACAAAACTGTTTCGCAGCCTAGTGGGCCGCAGTGAAGGGATCGCCCAGGTGCGTCACCTGATCAATCAGGTCGCGGGCTCAGATGCTACTGTCTTGGTCTTAGGCCAGTCTGGTACCGGCAAAGAGGTGGTCGCGCGCAATATCCATTATATTTCTGATCGCCGTGATGGACCTTTCATCCCCGTGAACTGTGGCGCCATCCCGCCAGAGCTACTCGAGAGTGAGCTTTTCGGTCATGAGAAGGGCTCATTTACTGGTGCTATCAGTGCCCGTAAGGGACGTTTCGAACTTGCCGAAGGGGGAACCCTGTTCCTCGATGAGATAGGCGACATGCCTTTGCAGATGCAGGTGAAACTGCTGCGTGTATTGCAAGAGCGCGTCTTCGAGCGTGTCGGTGGCAGCAAGCCTATTCATACCAATGTGCGTGTCATCGCGGCGACCCACAGAGAGCTTGAAACCATGATCGCCAATGGCGAGTTTAGGGAAGATCTCTTCTATCGCCTCAATGTGTTTCCCGTAGAGATGCCGGCCCTTTGCGAGCGTAAAGACGATATCCCACTCTTGCTGCAAGAATTAGTAAGCCGCGTCTATAACGAGGGGCGTGGCAAGGTGCGTTTTACCCAGCGTGCGATTGAGTCACTCAAGGAGCATAGCTGGTCGGGTAACGTGCGTGAACTCTCTAACCTGGTCGAGCGTCTGACGATCCTCTATCCGGGTGGCTTGGTCGACGTTAATGACCTGCCGCTTAAATACCGCCATATCGATGTGCCTGAATATCAGGTGCAGGTCAGTGAAGAGGAGCTGGAACGCGATGCGTTGGCCTCTATCTTCAGCGATGAGGTAGCGGTCGATATTCCCGAGAGCCGTTTCCCCAGTGAACTGCCACCAGAAGGGGTGAATCTCAAGGACCTGTTGGCCGAGCTTGAGATCGATATGATTCGCCAGGCACTGGATCAACAAGATAATGTGGTGGCACGCGCCGCAGAAATGCTTGGCATCCGCCGTACCACACTGGTTGAGAAGATGCGCAAGTATGGCATGAGCAAAGATTAACTCCTGCTCGCCGCACTCAATAAACAAGGGCCCATTTCTGGGCCTTTGTCGTATCTGACTCATAATTCTCTGTTAATTCTGACTTTTTGTTAGTTTTTTAATTGGCATGTTACCTGCATCGGCCTGTTTAGCAGCAAATTATTGACGGAGTGGTTATGGCCGCGAATCCAAAGGTGGCATATACAGCGCAGGCGCAGGTAACACTGGCTCCTTCCCAAGTCATGGGGGGGGAGGTGGCAAACGATGCCATCTCCAGCCGCATGGAACATATACTCCAGGCCATGCCATCGGGCGTGGTGATCCTCAATGGTGATGGTGTGGTGACAGATGCCAATCCGGTTGCCGTGCAATTGCTGGGGCAGCCCCTGGCTGGCATGCGCTGGTTACAGGTGATTAACCGTGCCTTTTCGCCCCAAGATGACGACGGTCACGAGGTCTCGTTGAAGAACGGTCGTCGGGTGAAGCTGGCGATCACGCCGCTAACCCCCGAGCCTGGTCAGCTGATCGTCTTGACCGACTTGACCGAAACCCGTCTGCTGCAGAAGAATCTCTCGCATCTGCAACGCCTATCCGCCTTAGGTAAGATGGTAGCCAGCCTGGCCCATCAAGTGCGTACACCTTTGTCGGCAGCCTTACTCTACGCCGCAAATCTGGGGAGTCCTAAGCTGACTCAAGCCTCTCGGGAGCGTTTTCAGGGCAAGCTTATCGACAGGCTCAACGAACTGTCGCAACAGGTGGATGACATGTTGCTGATGGCCAAGGGGCGTCAGCAGGAATTGACCGAAGTTTGCGACATGCAGCAGGTGATGACTAGCGTGATGGCCAACTGCGAGCCTATCGCCGAGCGTAAGGGCTGCCAGCTGCATCTTAAGCTAGACACTCACTTGCGCTTTAAGGCTAATCCGGCGGCGCTCAGCTCGGCGATCAACAATCTGGTGATGAACAGTATCGAGGCCGGGGCCAGTCAGATCTGGCTTAATGCCCAAGATGAGGCGGGAATTGTCGCCTTCGAGGTGGTCGACAACGGTAAGGGGCTAGATGCGAACATGCAGGAGAAGGTGTTAGAGCCCTTCTTCACCACTAAGGCCCAAGGCACAGGTCTGGGCTTAGCGGTCGTGCAGACGGTTGTGGCAAATCATCAGGGCCGCTTGCAACTCAATTGTATCGCGGGAAAGGGATGTCGCGCCTCGTTTAACCTGCCGGCTGTTTCGGCCGATTCTGGGCTGGAGGTAAGCCATGGCTGAAGCCAAGATATTACTCGTTGAAGATGATGCGGCGCTGCGCGAAGCCTTGGTCGATACCTTGTTGCTGGCGCAGTATGAATGTGTCGATGTGGAATCGGCCGAGGCGGCCATCGTCGCGCTCAAGAGCCAGGAATTCGATATGGTGATCAGCGACGTGCAGATGGAGGGGATAGGCGGTCTCGGGCTGGTGAACTATCTTCAGCAGCATAATTCCCAGGTGCCCATCTTATTGATGACGGCTTTTGCCACCATAGACAGTGCGGTAAGTGCCATTAAACTCGGCGCGGTGGACTATCTGGCGAAACCCTTCGCCCCTGAGGTGTTGCTCAACCAGGTGTCTCGTTATCTCAAACCTAAGCTTATCGAAGATCAACCTGTGGTGGCCGACGAGCGTAGCCTGGCACTCTTGGCGCTGGCTCAGAAGGTGGCCCAATCCGATGCCTCTGTGATGATCATGGGGCCGAGTGGTTCGGGTAAAGAGGTGCTTGCCCGCTATATTCATCAACACAGCCAGCGTGCCAGCGAGCCATTTGTGGCAATCAACTGCGCGGCAATTCCTGAAAACATGCTCGAAGCCACACTGTTTGGCTACGAGAAGGGGGCCTTTACCGGGGCCTATCAGGCCTGTCCCGGTAAGTTTGAACAGGCCCAGGGCGGCACCTTGCTGCTCGATGAGATCTCCGAGATGGATCTCGGGCTGCAGGCCAAGCTACTCAGGGTATTGCAGGAACGGGAAGTCGAGCGACTCGGCGGCCGTAAGACGATCAAACTCGATGTGCGCGTGCTGGCGACCTCTAACCGTGACCTTAAGGCGATGGCGACCAAAGGCGATTTTAGGGAAGATCTCTATTACCGTATCAATGTGTTTCCACTGACCTGGCCGGCGCTGCATCAACGCCCGGCGGATATCTTGCCGCTGGCGAGGCACCTGGTGTTGCGTCATGCCAAGGCAGCCGGTTTAGCCGTGGCGCCAAGCCTAGACGATCAGGCAAGCAGGCGTCTATTGGGACACAGGTGGCCGGGTAACGTGCGAGAGCTGGATAACGTGGTTCAGCGCGCCCTGATCTTACAGACAGGCGACACCATCTGCGCCAAGGATATCGTTATCGATACTCAGGATGTGATGCTGGAGCCCACCTTTGAGAGTGAGAAGAGCGCCGAGCCCGAGGGGCTGGGGGATGAGCTTAAGGCACAGGAGCATGTGATCATCCTAGAGACCCTTAATCAGTGTAACGGCAGTCGCAAGCAGGTGGCCGAAAAGCTGGGGATCAGCGCCCGCACCCTGAGATATAAGATGGCGCGTATGCGCGACATGGGTATTCAGATCCCTGCCTGATAGGCGTAGCCGTTTTGGCCGACATGCGTTAGTGAAGGAAGCAAACCGCCGCTTTAGCGTCTCTACGGCCCATTTGAACGTTTCGAAGCCGACACCCAATCTGGGTTTGTCGGCTTTTTCTATTTTTGGCAAACATATTGCATTGGTCTGAATAAGAATAGATTTCGTCAATTTCACGACGATAGCGGAGGCCAAGATGCAGATAGGTGCCAATTCATTACTGCAAGAGATGCAGACACTCACGGGCGAAATCAAGCCTAATGGGACAACACCTAATATCACTCAGCAGGTGGCGAACACCAGTGGTAGCGATTTTGGCAGCCTCTTGTCTGAAGCCGTGGGCAATGTCAATGCGCTGCAGGCCACCTCATCTTCGCTGCAGACACGTCTGGATATGGGCGACACCCGGGTGACACTGTCAGATACCGTGATCGCCAGAGAGAAGGCCAGCGTGGCATTCGAGGCCACCGTTCAGGTGCGCAACAAGCTGGTGGAAGCCTACAAAGAGATCATGAGTATGCCTGTCTAGGCATGGACTCCCTAAAGATTAAGAAAGATAACGGCAGGTATTTATCGTGAGCACAGATATGGTAGTCGGAACTGGCGCTGGCACAACGCAGGACATGTTGGCAGGCGGCGTACAAGAAGAACATAAGCCAAGCGGCGGAATGTTTGGCGGTGTCGACATGCTCAGGCAGATCACCATGATCCTGGCGCTGGCTATCTGTCTGGCGTTGGCCGTCTTCGTCATGTTGTGGGCCCAAGAGCCCGAATACCGCCCTCTGGGTAAGATGGATACCCAGGAGATGGTGCAGGTCCTGGATGTGCTGGACAAGAACAAGGTCAACTATCAGATCGATGTCGATGTGCTCAAGGTGCCCGAAGATCAGTACCAAGACGTTAAGATGATGCTGAGCCGCGCCGGTATCGATAACTCGCCGAGTCGTGACGATTACCTCTCTAAAGACAGCGGCTTTGGCGTGAGCCAGCGCATGGAGGCCGCCAGACTGAAAAACAGTCAGGAGCAAAACCTGGCGCGCACCATCGAAGAGTTAAAGAGCGTCAGCCGCGCCAAGGTGATCCTGGCCATTCCTAAAGAGAACGTGTTTGCCCGTAATCGCTCCAAGCCAAGTGCAACCGTGGTGGTTAATACCCGCCGTGGCGGTCTGGGTCAGGAGGAGGTCGATTCCATCGTAGATATCGTTGCCTCGGCGGTGCACGGTCTCGAGCCGACTCGGGTTACCGTCACCGATGCTAACGGTCGCCTGCTAAACTCAGGCAGTCAAACTGCAGGTTCGGCTAGAGCCAGACGCGAGCTTGAGCTGGTGCAGCAGAAAGAAGCCGAATACCGCAGCAAGATTGAATCGATTCTGATGCCGATTCTGGGACCGGAGAACTTTACCGCCCAGGTCGACGTGAACATGGACTTTACCTCGGTCGAGCAGACTGCCAAGCGTTATAACCCGGATCTGCCGGCGGTGCGCAGCGAGATGACGGTTGAGAATAACTCTACCGGTGCCAGCACTGGCGGCATCGCCGGCGCGCTGAGCAACCAGCCACCGATGGAAGCCAATATTCCTCAGCAGGCTACCGGCACTAGTGCTCAGGAGCAGACCCTGCCGGGTTCTAGCCACAAGGAGGCAACCCGCAATTATGAGCTAGACACTACCATCAGCCATACCCGCCAGCAGGTGGGGGTGGTCAGACGGGTTAGCGTGTCGGTGGCGGTCGATTTCAAGACGGGGCCAGCCGGTGAAGATGGTCAGGTGACCCGCGTTGCCCGCACCGAGCAGGAGCTGAGCAACATACGCCGCCTGCTAGAAGGGGCCGTAGGTTTCAATACCCAACGTGGCGACATGATAGAGGTGGTCACCGTTCCCTTCATGGATCAACTGGTAGAAGAGGCGCCGGCACTGGCCATCTACGAGGAACCTTGGTTCTGGCGAGCCATCAAGCTGGTGATGGGCGGTCTAATCATCCTGGTGCTTATTCTGTTCGTGGTGCGCCCTATGCTCAAGCGCCTTATCTACCCAGATGGTCAGAAGATGCCAGATGCGCCATCTTTGGGTGACGAGTTAGCGGAGATTGAGGATCAGTATGCCGCCGATACCCTTGGCATGCTCAATCGTCCCGATGCGGAATACAGCTATGCCGACGATGGGTCAATTTTGATACCGGATCTGCATAAAGACGATGATATGATAAAGGCCATACGTGCATTGGTGGCCAACGAGCCTGAGTTGTCTACGCAAGTCGTCAAGGGATGGTTACAAGAAAATGAGTAAAGACAAAGAGATCGACACAGCTAACGGTGAGTTCAATACCAAAGATCTGACCGGTATCGAGAAGACAGCCATCCTGCTACTCAGCCTTAGCGAAGCCGACGCCGCCTCAATCCTAAAACACCTCGAGCCTAAGCAGGTGCAGAAGGTGGGTATGGCCATGGCGGCCATGAAAGACTTCGGCCAAAACAAGGTGATAGGTGTACATAAGCTGTTTCTGGAGGAGGTACAGAAATACTCCTCCATCGGCTTTAACAGCGAAGAGTTCGTGCGTAATGCCCTTACCGCCGCCTTGGGTGAAGATAAGGCGGGTAATCTTATCGAGCAGATCATCATGGGCGGTGGTGCCAAGGGCCTAGAATCACTCAAGTGGATGGACGCCCGTCAGGTGGCCACCATCATTCAGAACGAACACCCGCAGATCCAGACGATTGTGCTCTCCTATCTTGAGCCGGATCAGGCCGCCGAGATTTTTGCCCAGGCACCGGAAAATACCCGTCTCGATTTGATGATGCGTATCGCCAACCTCGAAGAGGTGCAACCGGCGGCGCTGCAAGAGCTAAACGACATCATGGAGAAACAGTTTGCCGGTCAGGGCGGCGCGCAGGCGGCGAAAATGGGCGGCCTGAAGGCGGCGGCCAACATCATGAACTACCTGGATACTGGCGTCGAAAGCCAGCTGATGGAGACGTTGCGCGAGACCGACGAAGAGATGGCGCAGCAGATCCAAGATCTGATGTTTGTCTTCGAAAACCTGGCAGATGTCGACGACATGGGTATTCAGACCTTGCTGCGTGAAGTGCAGCAGGATGTGTTGATGAAGGCCCTCAAGGGGGCAGACGATCAACTCAAAGAGAAGATCCTCGGCAACATGTCCAAGCGTGCCGCCGAGCTGCTTAAAGACGATCTCGAGGCCATGGGTCCAATACGGATCAGCGAAGTGGAAGTGGCTCAGAAGGAGATCCTCTCTATTGCTCGTCGCTTAAGTGATGCCGGTGAGATCATACTTGGTGGTAGCGGCGGAGAAGAGTTCCTCTAATGACCATGTCTGGCGACAAGAAGCCCCAAGAGGGCCAAGGCGTACACACACAAGCCGATTTTAGCCATTGGCAGCTGCCCGATGTAACTCCTGTGGTGCATGAGCCCAAGGAGAACATGTTCGGCCGCATCGCCCCGCAAAAGGCGGCTAAGGCGGTCGATGAGCCGGTGATGCCCCCCACCCTGGAGGAGATCGAGTCGATCCGCGCCGAGGCCGAGGCCGAAGGCTTCGCTCAGGGCCAGGAAGCCGGCATGGCCAAGGGCTTGGAAGAGGGGCGACTGAAAGGCCTTGAGCAGGGCCACGAAGAGGGCTATCGTCAAGGCCAGGCTCAGGGTATGGAGGCCGGCCTCGCCGAGGCCAAGCAGACGATTGCGAAATTTGAAGCCCTGATGCAGCAGCTATCGATGCCGCTTTCCCTACTCGACACCGAAATAGAACAAGCCCTGGTTCAACTCAGCATGACCCTGGCCAAGGCGGTGATCGGCCATGAGCTTAAGACACATCCCGAACATATTCTCGCCGCCCTGCGTCAAGGGGTCGACGCCCTACCGCTGAAAGAGCAGGGGGCGCACCTGCGTCTGCATCCGGAGGATCTCGCTATCGTCGAGCGACTCTATGAAAGCGCGCAGCTAACAAAAAATCATTGGGAGTTAGAGGCAGACCCGACCTTGAGCCGCGGCGAGTGTATCGTAAGCAACAGCCGTAGCCGGGTGGATATGGGGCTGGAGCATCGCATCAAGGCAGTGTTCGATAAGCTTATCGCCAGTGAGCAGCGCCTCGAGCAGCAAAGGCTACAACAGCTCGCCGCCATGGAGAAGGTCCCCGAGCATCAAAACCAAAACCAAAACCAAAACCAAGACCTAGACGGCGACGCTGCGCAAGCGGGCCTCGAAACAGATAGCCAGACAAGCGATCCGCAACAAACGCAAGTAGTTGACGCATCACAAGTCGCGCCGAGCGAACAGATTGCACCAGAAGCACCGCAAGAGACGAGCCCAGATGAAGACACGTCAAAACCGGCTTCTTGATAAGTTAAGGCAGCATACCCAGGCGGTCGCGTCTTTTATGCCGGAGGCCTCGGGCCAGCTGGTACGTGTGGTGGGCCTCACCCTGGAAGCCACCGGCTGCAAGGCGCCCGTGGGCAGCCTGTGTAGCATAGCCACCATGGCAGGAGATCTGATCGCCGAGGTGATAGGCTTCGATGACAAGCTGCTCTATCTGATGCCGATCGAGGAGCTAAGCGGCGTGATGCCTGGTGCCAAGGTGACGCCGCTCGGTGAGCAGACAGGGCTGAATGTCGGCATGGGCCTGCTTGGCCGAGTGCTCGACGGCAATGGTGCGCCGATTGACGGCTTGGGGCAGCTGCATACCGATCAGAAAGCTACCCGTCATGCCACCATGCTAAACCCCTTGGCGCGCCGCGCCATCAGTGAACCTTTGGATGTCGGGGTGCGCGCCATCAACGCCATGTTGACCGTGGGTAAGGGCCAACGTATGGGCCTGTTCGCTGGTTCTGGCGTGGGTAAGAGTGTGCTGCTGGGCATGATGACCCGCGGAACCACGGCCGATGTGATCGTGGTTGGTCTGGTCGGGGAACGTGGCCGCGAAGTGAAAGAGTTTATCGAGGAGATCTTGGGCGCCGAGGGACGTGCCCGCAGCGTGGTGGTGGCGGCGCCCGCCGATACCTCACCACTGATGCGTCTTCGAGCCTGTGAGACCTCGACCCGTATCGCCGAGTATTTTCGCGATCTGGGTTACAACGTATTGCTGCTGATGGACAGCCTGACCCGTTACGCCCAGGCCCAGCGTGAGATCGCCCTGGCCGTCGGTGAGCCGCCGGCCACCAAAGGCTATCCCCCCTCTGTGTTTGCCAAGCTGCCTAAACTGGTGGAGCGAGCCGGTAACGGCGGCGCCGGCCAGGGCTCAATTACCGCCTTCTATACCGTGCTCACCGAGGGCGATGACCTGCAGGATCCGATCGCCGATGCGGCGCGGGCGATCCTCGATGGTCATATCGTCTTATCGCGGGCATTAGCCGATTCGGGTCATTACCCAGCCATCGACGTCGAGGCCTCTATCAGCCGTGTGGCGCCTATGGTGATCAGCGACGCTCATCTGGAGGCGACGCGCCGGGTGAAGCAGATGTATTCTCTGTACCAACAGAATCGCGACCTCATCTCTATCGGTGCCTATACTCAGGGGAGCGACCCTCGTATCGATAACGCCATACGCCTACAGCCAGCCATGAACGCCTTCCTGCGCCAGACCATGAAGGAAGCCATCAGCTTCGATTCCAGCGCCTTGATGCTGGGTCAATTGAGCGCCCAGTGTCAGGTCTAGCCTGAGTTTTATCGGAGAGCATAACGGCCATGGCAAAGCATGATCCCTTAGAGACAGTACTCAAGTTAGCCCTCGACGCCGAGGAGGCCGCGGCGACTCAGCTTAGAGGCGTGCAGTTGACGCTGAATAAATGTCGCCAGCAGCTCGATGCCTTGCAGCAGTATCGTCTCGATTACATGAAACAGATGGAGGCCCAACAGGGGCAAGTGATTGCCGCCAGCAGCTACCATCAGTTTCATCAGTTTATCCGTCAGATCGACGAGGCGATCGAGAAGCAGGTCTTCGCAGTGTCGGAGACGGATAAGCAGCGTCAGAAGGCTCAGCAGTATTGGCAGGGTAAGCAACAGAAGCGTAAGGCGGTCGAGCTGTTACTCGCGAATAAAGCCGAAGCAAAACAAAAGTTTGAGGCCAAACAGGAACAGAAGATGATCGACGAGTTTGCCTCTCAGCAGTTTTTCCGTCAGTCCACCCGTTAATCCCCTAATAGGTACATGAGTAGAGGCTGGCGCCTCTTTATTGTCCTCAAAACCATTCTACCGTCTCGCCACTTTTTCAAGGCAAATTGTAATACCAATCACGGTAAGTAAGTGATCAAAAGTAGCGTAGGAAAAACAAAAACGGTCGAGAACAAGGCATGATTTTTCGATAACTAGTTATTTTACAATTAAAAATAATAACGCCGTTTTCGGGCATTTTAACAAGCTAGCGTGATCAGTTATTTACTAGGATTGGTATGATTAACTTGGCATTTTTATTGCTTGATATTGATTAGTAAGGGCCAATGAGTCCAAAGCTTAGCGAATAATTGACGCTCGGGTGGCACGTGACATTGACGTGCCCAAGATGAGTGTTGGAGGAAGCATGCCACAGATGACCCAAATACTCCTGTCCAATGTCGAGCCCGGCAAAGAGAAGGGCGGGGTGTTGCCCAGCGTATCAGATGCGAAATCGACCGCAGAGTCTAAGTCAGAAAACAAAGGTTTTTCAGAGGCTTTGGCTAAGGCGAGCGGCCAGGGTGAGGTGAACTCACAGGCAAAACCGCGCCCGCAATCCCAGGTCGAAAACGTGGCTCAACGCGATAACACTGCTAAGGCCGATGCTAAGCAGGAGAAGGCGCCCGCGCAGGACAAAGACAGTGACGATGTCTCCAACGTGCTGGCGCAGATCCATCTGGCGAACAAGCTGGGGGATGAGGTGGAGATTGCCGCTGACGGCGTCATTTTGCCGCCGGGTGATGCTGATGGTGAGTCATCTGCCGACAATGAGCTGTTTCCTACCTTTGTAAAAGGGGCTAAGGACAAGGTCGATACCGAAAAAGCGGACTTAGAGGGTATAGATGAGCTGCTTAAACCCGGCGCCGGAGAAGATCATATCTTACCCGTCATCAATCCAAATGGCCTGGGGAGCGAGGCGATATTGGCTCAGCTTCCCGAAGATGCTTTAAATGAGGTGATGGCGCAAACAGGTTTGTCCAAGGATGAGCTGACGGCCTTACCGCCGCAGATGCTCGAAGGGCTCATTCATGGCATAGCGGGTAAGAATAAGCCTGGAAATGGTGAGCCCAGTCAAGCCGAGGCGCTAGAGAGTGAAGCTGCCAATGCCAAGCTGGCGGCACTTATTCATGACGCCAAGCAATATCTCTCGGCCATGGCGAGTCAGTCGCAAACCAACTTTGCAGCAACTCAAACTGAGCCTTCACAAGGCGCAGGCGTGGCCAATCAGCCGGGACTAAATCAGGTTGGGTTAAATCAGATTGAGATTAGTCAAGTAGGCCTAACCTCGGCCAATAACGCGAGCGGCGTGGAAAGTGCCGTTAATGAGAAAGGCGTGAAAGCCATATTGGGTGAATCCAAGGTTGGTGAGTCTAAGTTTGGTGAAGCTAAGCTAGCTGACGCCAAGCTTGCCGCCGAGCAGGCACAAAATGGTGCTCTGAAGATGACCTCGGCTGCTGAGGGCCGCGATGGCAAAGCCGCGCAGGAGCTGCTGAAGGGCGCTAACCTTGCCGTGACCATGTCGCCAAAGGCCGGTGAAATGCCAGATGCCGCGGCAGATAGCAAGCTTAACGCATTATCGCTACAGGGTTTGCAAGGCGCAAGAAATGAGGCCCTCCCGCAATATCAAGTCTCTATCAAGCCACAGGGCGAACCTGTGACGCAGATGCAGGAGATGATCCATAAGTTCTCGCCCGTGATGCGTCAGCAGCTGGTGGCCATGGTGAGCCAAGGCGTGCAGCAGGCGGAGATTCGCCTGGATCCGCCCGAGCTTGGCCACATGATGGTACGGGTTCAGGTGCAGGGTGACCAGACCCAGGTGCAGTTTCATGTGACCCAGACCCAGACGCGGGATCTGGTTGAGCAGGCGATCCCACGTCTGCGGGAGCTACTGGCCGAGCAGGGGATGCAGCTGACCGACAGCAACGTCTCTCAAGGCGGTAAAGAGCAGGGTGGTAACGGCGAGCAAGGCGAGGGACTGGGCCATGGTCTGTCTGAGATGGATGAAATTTCGGCAGAAGAGAGCCTGTTAGTGTCGAATAACGCAACAAGTTATCGTTCGGGTATAGATTATTACGCGTAAGCAGGTAACCTATAGGTTGGTATGATTGCCCAATCGTTTGATATGCGCTAAAAAATCATGACGATGCTGAGTGTGAGCCGAGTGTGATAGGGATAAGAGATGGCGGAAGAAGAATCGTTAGAACTTGAAGAGAATGTAGAGCCTAAGAGTAAGAAGAAGCTCATTATCTTTGCGGCCATAGGGGCACTCTTGGTGGTCTTGCTGGGTGTGGGCGCATGGTTGTTCTTGTCGGGCGATGAGCCGAGCGATGAGACCATGGCGGAAGGGGAGCAAACCGAGCAGAGTGAGCCGGCAAATAGCCGTGAAGCCTTCTATGTGGGGATGCCGAGACCTTTCCTATTTAATCTGCCTGGGCAGAATCGCTCCCGTTTGGTGGAGATCAAGGTGCAGCTCATGGTGCGTGGCTCTGACGATGATGTCTTAATTAAAAAGCATATTCCGCTTATCGAGGATGCGCTGCTGACCACCTTTAGTAGTGCCGACGTGCAGAAGCTCAGCTCCCTTGCCGGTAAGGATGAGCTGCGCCAATTGGCACTGCTGAATGTACAGAATACCCTGCAACCTGTGACCGGACGTAAAGTGGTTGAAAAGGTGCTGTTTACCGGCTTCGTGATGCAGTAATGCCGATGATCCCTAAGCTAACAAGTATGATAGGACGATATTGTGAGTGATCTATTAAGCCAAGACGAAATTGATGCGCTACTTCATGGTGTCGACGACGTCGAAGAGGAAGAGGTGAGTGACGCGCTCGATGCGCGCGCCTATGACTTTTCATCACAAGATCGTATCGTCCGTGGTCGTATGCCGACCCTGGAGATCGTCAACGAGCGTTTTGCCCGCCACCTGAGGATCAGCATGTTTAACATGATGCGCCGCGCGGCCGAGGTGTCGATCAACGGCGTGCAGATGCTCAAGTTTGGCGAATATGTCCACACCCTGTTTGTACCGACAAGCCTGAATATGGTGCGTTTCAGTCCCTTGAAGGGGACTGCGTTGATCACCATGGAGGCCCGTCTGGTGTTTATCCTGGTGGATAACTTCTTCGGCGGCGACGGCCGTTTTCACGCCAAGATCGAGGGGCGGGAATTTACTCCCACCGAGCGGCGCATCGTGCAGCTGCTTTTGAAGATCATCTTCGAAGATTATAAGGAAGCCTGGGCACCTGTGATGGATGTCGAGTTCGATTATCTCGACTCCGAGGTGAACCCGGCGATGGCTAACATCGTCAGCCCCACAGAAGTCGTGGTGGTGAGCTCCTTCCACATAGAGGTGGACGGCGGCGGCGGTGATTTCCACATCACCATGCCATATTCGATGATCGAGCCGATTCGTGAACTGCTCGATGCCGGGGTACAGAGTGATACTCAAGATACCGACATGCGTTGGTCTCAGGCCCTGAAGGATGAGATCATGGACGTCGAGGTGGGCCTGGATGCCACCATAGTCGAGAAAGAGATCTCGCTGAAGGATGTGATGGGCTTTAAGGCTGGCGATATTATTCCGGTGGAGATGCCCGAATATATCGTGCTGCGGGTCGAGGACCTGCCCACCTATCGCTGTAAGTTAGGGCGTTCGCGCGAGAATCTGGCCCTGAATATCCGGGAGAAGATCCCAAGGCCCGAGACGGTAAAAACCGAGCTACAACTCGTGACTAAGAAGAGTAAGTCTCGGGATCTCAACAATATTTAATGGAATGCGTTTAAGGTAGAAATCAATGAGCACAGAAGATACAGGTGACGATTGGGCCGCAGCCATGGCCGAACAGGCGCTGGAGGAGGCTCAGGCGGTTGAACTCGACGAGCTGGCCGATAGCTCAAAGCCGCTGACCGAAGAGGAAGCGGCCAAACTCGATACCATCATGGATATTCCTGTGACCATCTCCATGGAGGTGGGCCGCAGCTTCATCAATATTCGTAACCTGCTGCAGCTCAACCAGGGCTCAGTGGTGGAGCTTGACCGGGTGGCCGGTGAGCCGCTGGATGTGATGGTAAACGGTACCCTGATCGCCCACGGTGAAGTGGTGGTGGTCAACGACAAGTTTGGTATTCGTCTCACCGACGTTATCAGCCAAACTGAGCGTATTAAGAAACTCAAATAAGGAAGGCCTATGGGGATCTCATCCTTGATGGCCGTTGCGGCCGCCGCGACGACTACTCAGGTGACCGGTGAGCGAGAGTCGGCATTGGCCACCATGACCAATATGCTGGGTGGCTTGCTGGTGGTGATCGCCTTGATCTTCCTGCTCGCCTATCTGGTCAAGCGTCTCAAGCTTGTGCCCACCTCCCACGGCGTGCTTAAGACCCTTGCAGTCACGCCGCTTGGGCAGAGAGAGAAGATGGTGTTGGTCGAGGTCGATGGCCAACAATACCTGCTGGGGGTCACGTCGCAGCAGGTTTCGCTTATCGATAAACTCGATACCCCAATCACCATAGAACAGGACTCCTTTGCCAGCCGTCTGCGTCAGGCAAAGTCATCACAGTCATGAACCCAATAAAAATCATGAAACGGATCTTGACCCCTCTCTTGTTACTCCTAGCCGTGATGGCGCCGCAACTGGCGCTGGCCCAGGATGGAATTCTTCCCGCAGTAACTGTCACCACAGGCGCCGATGGCTCGACCCAATATTCGGTGACCATGCAGATATTGCTGCTGATGACGGCGCTGAGTTTTCTGCCCGCCATGGTCATCATGCTAACCTCTTTTACCCGCATCATAGTGGTGCTGTCGATTCTGCGCCAAGCGATTGGCTTGCAGCAGACGCCGTCGAATCAGGTGCTGATCGGCATGAGTCTGTTTATGACCTTCTTCATCATGGCGCCCGTGTTCGACAAGATCTATGACCAGGCGGTCAAGCCCTATATCGACGAGACCATGACCATAGAGCAGGCCTATGACAAGGGCAAGGAGCCGCTGCGGGCCTTTATGTTGGCCCAGACCCGGCTCACGGATTTGGAGACCTTCGTCGAGATCTCTGGCTATCAGAATATTCAATCTCCGGAAGATGCGCCCATGAGCGTGCTGATCCCGGCGTTCATTACGAGTGAACTCAAGACCGCCTTCCAGATAGGCTTCATGCTGTTCGTACCTTTCTTGGTGCTTGACCTCGTGGTGGCCAGTATCCTGATGGCCATGGGTATGATGATGCTGTCGCCCATGATCGTCTCCTTGCCCTTTAAGATCATGTTGTTTGTGTTAGTGGATGGCTGGAGCCTGGTGATGGGCACCCTGGCCAATAGTTTTGGGATCTAGGAGCCGTTATGACACCCGAAGCCCTCATCGACATCTTTCGTGAAGCCCTATCGGTTATCGTGACCATAGTGTCGATGATCATCGTGCCCGGGTTGGTGGTCGGTCTGGTGGTGGCGGTGTTTCAGGCGGCGACCTCGATCAACGAGCAGACCCTGAGCTTCCTGCCGCGTCTGCTGACCACACTCTTTGCGCTGATGATCTTAGGCCATCTGCTGGTGCAGACCATGATGGAGTTTTTCCTGCAGATGGTGAACCTCATCCCTCAGGTGGTGGGCTAGGTATGAATCGCCGCGCCCGCCCGGCTATTGAGCGTCGCTGAGATGGAGATCTTGCTATCGACTATCATGCAGACGCTGTCGGCCTACATGTGGCCGCTGTTTCGAGTGTCGAGCATGCTGATGGTGATGGCGGTATTTGGCGCCAATACCACACCGACCCGTGTGCGCCTGCTGCTTTCGGTGGCGATCACCTTCGCCATCGCCCCCATGTTGCCGGTCAATACCGAGGTCGAGCTATTTTCATTAGGCGCCGTGTTCGTGACCGTGCAGCAGATCTTGATTGGCGTTGCCATGGGGTTTGTCACCTTGCTTATCATGCAGACCTTCGTGTTGACCGGGCAGATCATCGGCATGCAGACCAGCTTAGGTTTCGCCTCCATGGTGGACCCCGGCTCAGGCCAGCAGACCCCGGTTATCGGTAACTTCTTCTTGCTGCTGACGACCATGATCTTCCTGGCGGTGGATGGTCATCTGGTGATGATCCGCATGTTGGTGGCCAGCTTCGATACCATTCCTGTGTCTATGCAAGGAATAAGCATCGCCAGCTATCGGCGTCTGGCGGACTGGGGCGCCTATATGTTCGGTGCGGCGCTGACCATGTCTATTTCGGCGATTGTGGCGCTCTTGCTGATCAACCTCTCTTTCGGGGTGATGACCCGCGCCTCGCCGCAGCTTAACATCTTCGCCATCGGTTTCCCCGTGACCATGGTGAGTGGTTTGATTATTCTCTGGTTGACCTTGACGCCTATCATGGCGCATTTCGACGAGGTCTGGCGTTCGGCCCAGTTATTGCTGTGCGATCTGGTGCAGCTGCAATGTAGCACTGCTGGGAGCTTCTGATGGCCGATAACGATACCAGTCAGGAGAAGACCGAAGAGGCGACCCCCAGGCGACGCGAACAAGCGAGGGAGAAGGGTCAGGTAGCCCGTTCTAAGGAGCTGGGCACCTCTGCTGTGTTGATGTCGGCGGCGGTAGGGTTTGCCGTCATAGGGCCGAGCCTGGGCCAGTCGTTGATGAGCGTGATGACCAACCTGTTTACCATGAGCAGGCAGGAGATCTACGACACCAATAGCCTGTTCAATATCTGGATGATGGTCTTCAAGGAGCTGGCGATCCCTATGGCCAGCTTCGTGCTGTTTCTCGCCTTTGTCGCCTTCCTGGGGAATGTCGTGCTCGGCGGGATCACCTTCTCCGCCAAGGCGTTCATGCCTAAAGGCAACAAGATGAACCCCATCAGTGGCTTTAAGCGCATGTTCGGGGTGCAGGCCTTGGTGGAGCTGACTAAGGGGATCGCCAAGTTCTCCGTGGTGGCCCTGATGGCCTATCTGCTACTGAGTTATTACTTCACCGATATTCTTACCCTGTCCCAGGGGCATCTGCCGGGCAATGTCTATAACGCCCTGGATCTGCTGGTGTGGATGTTTATAGTGCTTTGCTCCTCTACCGTGATTATCGTGGTGATCGATGTGCCGTTTCAGATCTGGAACCACAATAAACAGCTGCGGATGACCAAGCAGGAGATCAAGGACGAGTACAAGGACACCGAGGGTCAGCCCGAGGTGAAGGGCCGGGTGCGTCAGATGCAGCGTGAGATGGCGCAGCGGCGCATGATGGCCGAGGTGCCCAACGCCGATGTCATCGTCGTTAACCCTGAGCATTATGCCGTGGCGGTGAAGTATGATGTGACCAAGGCCGCCGCGCCCTATGTGCTTGCCAAGGGGGTAGACGATGTGGCCTTTAAGATCCGTGAGATCGCCCGCGAGCATGATGTCGCCATCGTCTCGGCGCCGCCATTGGCCAGGGCCATCTATCACACCACCAAGATAGATCAGGAGATCCCCGAGGGGCTGTTTACTGCCTTGGCCCAGGTATTGGCTTATGTGTTCCAACTGCGTCAGTATCAGCAAAAAGGTGGTAAGCGTCCGACGCCTATCCCTATCAATCAGCCGATCCCTGATGAGCTAAAATATTAACGCTTTAAGTTGGTTAATTCTTATTTTGCGTCTGTACTGTCTGATATTTGTTCGTTTGTTATCCGCTCGAGTCGCTGCGAACTAAGCCGGCCTTAAGTTGGCGTACTTTTTGCTGAATCCTAGCTAGATGTCAAAGTTCAGGCGCTAGATTGATGGATTTGAAAGCAACGCTCGGTCAGATAAAACAGGTAAAACCCGCCAATTTTAAAGGGATAGGTACGCCCATATTGGTGCTTGCGGCGCTGGCGATGATCGTCTTGCCCATGCCGGCCTTCCTGCTGGATATCCTGTTCTCCTTTAATATCGCCTTGGCCCTGGTGGTCTTGCTAGTGGCCATCTATACCGACCGCCCCCTGGATTTTGCTGCCTTTCCCACTGTGCTGCTGGTTGCTACCCTGCTGCGTTTGGCGCTTAACGTCGCCTCGACCCGTATCGTCTTGCTCGAGGGGCACAACGGTGGCGACGCCGCCGGTAAGGTGATTGAGGCCTTCGGCTCTGTGGTGATTGGCGGTAACTATGCCGTGGGTCTGGTGGTGTTTCTTATCCTGATCATCATCAACTTCGCCGTGGTAACCAAGGGCGCCGGACGTATCTCTGAGGTGAGTGCTCGCTTTACCCTGGATGCCATGCCTGGTAAGCAGATGGCAATCGACGCCGACCTTAACGCCGGGATCCTTAATCAGGATCAGGCTCGTATTCGCCGCGCCGAAGTGACCAAGGAAGCCGACTTCTACGGTGCGATGGATGGTGCTTCTAAGTTTGTAAAAGGCGATGCCATCGCCGGTATCATGATTCTGGTGATCAACATCCTGGGCGGTTTCGTCATAGGTATGGCCCAGCATGGGCTGGACTTCTCATCTGCGGTCGAGATCTACACTCTGTTGACTATCGGTGACGGCCTGGTGGCACAGATCCCTGGCCTCTTGCTCTCTATCGCCGCGGCCTTGATGGTGACCCGTCAAAACGAATCTGGCGACATGGGACAGATGGTGATGAGCCAGATGTTCGATAACCCTAAGTCGTTGGCCATCGCCGCGGGCGTCCTGCTGACCATGGGCATAGTGCCTGGCATGCCGCATTTCGCTTTTCTCAGCTTTGGCCTGATCACCGCAGGCGGTGCCTATTTTCTGCATCGTAAGAAAGATCTCGACAGACAACGCGCCTTGGAGATCGCTAAGACCTCACCTGCGACTCCCGGCGATGCCAAGCCTAAAGAGCTTAGCTGGGATGATGTGCAGCAGGTGGACACCATTGGTCTGGAGGTGGGCTATCGTCTGATCCCGCTGGTGGATAAGGGCCAGGGTGGTGAGCTGCTTGGACGTATCAAGGGCGTGCGTAAGAAGCTCTCTCAAGAGCTGGGCTTCTTGGTGCCCGCCGTCCATATTCGCGATAACCTGGATCTGGCGCCAAACACCTATCGTATCTCCCTGATGGGCGTGGCCTCTGGTGAGGCGGATATTCGTCACGATTGTGAACTGGCAATCAACCCTGGCCAGGTCTACGGCAAGCTTGATGGTGTCGAGACCACAGATCCCGCCTTTGGTTTAGAGGCCGTGTGGATAGCCCCTGAGCTCAGAGAACATGCTCAGACGCTAGGTTATACCGTGGTGGATGCCGCCACCGTAGTGGCGACTCACCTGAGTCAGCTGTTAACCAACAACGCCTCCAAGCTGCTGGGCTACGAAGAGGTGCAGCAGCTGATGGATATGCTGGCCAAGCATTCGCCTAAGCTGGTCAGTGGTTTCATTCCCGATGTCTTGCCGTTAGGCACTGTGGTCAAGGTGATGCAGAACCTGCTTAACGAAGGTGTGTCGATCCGCGACCTGAAGACCATAGTTCAGACGCTACTCGAGTACGGGCCTAAGAGTAACGATACCGAGGTACTTACCGCCGCCGTACGTATCGCGCTTAAACGCATGATTGTTCAAGAAATAAGCGGCCCAGAGCCGGAAATTCCTGTCATTACTTTGGCGCCTGAATTGGAACAGATGTTGCATCAGTCTATGCAGGCAACGGGAGGCGAGGGGCCGAATATCGAACCTAGCCTTGCCGAGAGGATGCAAAAGTCGTTACTCGACGCATCCCAGCGTCAGGAGATGGTGGGCCAACCAGCCATCCTACTGACATCGGGTATGTTACGTTCGACGCTGTCGCGTTTTGTTAAACATACGATTCCAAATCTGCGGGTGATCTCTTACCAAGAGGTGCCCGATGAGAAACAAATTCGCATCGTATCAGCGGTCGGCCAGTAGAGGGTATTTAAGTGAAAATAAAACGTTTTTTGGCTAAAGATATGCGCTCTGCATTGGCCCAGGTGAAAGAGACATTAGGTTCGGATGCGGTGATCATGTCGAACAAGAAAGTTACCGGCGGTATCGAGATCGTCGCCGCGGTAGACTACGATGAGCCTAAGCCGAGCGTGGCGAAAAATGATGGAGCACCTCTGTCACCCAGCTTTCTCGATCTGGCCGAGGAGAAGGTTTCCATCGGTCGTCAGCCCATTAAGACAGAGTCAAAAAAACAGCCATCACCCGTGGCCGATTCGCTGCAGGCCCTGCTTGAGCGTCAACAAAATCGCGTCAGTCAGCAGCTAAGCCAATCGAATGAAGCACTCGAGATGCCTGCCTGGGCCCAGGGATTGAAGGCGCCAAGCGATGAGATGGCCGCGCCTAATATGCATGGCGGCATGCAGGCTAATCCCCATGCCAACACACATGAGAGCCAGAATTTTAACCGTGCCAAGCGCGATAAGAGCGCGCCGGCCAGCGAACTCGAGTCTATGCGTGAGGAGTTGGCATCACTTCGCAACCTGCTGACCCATCAGGTGACCTCACTGCTGACCGAGCAGAAGAGCCGCCTGGATCCTGTGGGTGCCATGTTAGAGAGCCGTCTTCTGGAAGCCGAATTTAGTCCTGAGGTTGCCGCTAAGTTGTCGGCCTTGAGCGAACACTATGTACCGGCGGATCTGGTGAAGGCGCTGCCGCGTAGCCTGGCGAACATGCTCGACAACCAAGGTGACGACATCGTTCGTCAGGGCGGAGTGGTTGCCTTTGTCGGACCGACCGGTGTCGGCAAGACGACGAGTGTCGCAAAATTAGCCGCTCGATTCGCCGCGCAACATGGTTCAGATCAAGTTGCATTAATTACAACCGATCATTATCGCATTGGAGCCTATGAGCAGCTGGCAACCTATGGCAAAATAATGGGGTGCCCGGTCAAGCAAGCTCATGATCTCAATGAGTTGGAACAAATTCTTTATCAGTTCCGCAATCGCAAGCTAGTATTGATAGATACGGCGGGCATGGGACAGAGAGATGTGAGATTGTTCCAGCAACTTGATAATTTAACTGCAAATAGCAGATTACCTATTCGTAGTTATCTGGTACTGTCATCTACAAGTCAAAGAAGAGTGCTTGAAGATGCCGTCGCGCAGTTTACCCGGATTCCATTATCCGGCGCGATTTTGACCAAATTAGATGAATCAGTGGCCTTGGCACCGGCGTTGAGTGTGTTGATTCAAAGTGGATTACCTTTGAGTTATGTCACCGATGGACAAAGAGTGCCAGAAGATATGCAAGTAGCCGACACCTTAGCCTTAGCCAACAAGGCCCTGTCGGTACTCGAAAAGAAAGTGCAACCAATACAGAATAACGAAAGGTCATATGAACAGGCCTACGCATTTGAGTAATATAATGAGTCGGGATCAAGCAAGCGGTTTACGTATGATGAATCAACCATATAATGAAAAAGTAAAAGTAATTGCCGTAACCGGTGGTAAGGGTGGCGTAGGTAAAACCAGCGTATCGATCAATACCGCCGTCTCCCTGGCCGAGAAGGGCAAGCGTGTGCTTGTGCTCGATGCCGACTTGGGGCTAGCCAACGTCGATGTCATGTTGGGCCTGAGAGCCGAGCGCAATCTCTCCCACGTATTATCTGGCGACGCTGACCTTGACGATATTATCGTACGCGGTCCAAAGGGGATTGGCATTATTCCAGCCACCTCAGGAACCCAGGCTATGGTCGAGCTGACACCGGCGCAGCATGCGGGCCTGATCCGTGCCTTCAGCGAGATGAAGACCCAGTTTGATATCCTGGTGGTCGATACCGCGGCAGGAATCTCAGACATGGTGCTCAGCTTCTCTCGCGCCTCTCAAGATGTGTTGGTTGTGGTGTGCGACGAGCCGACCTCTATTACCGATGCCTATGCTTTGATTAAGATTCTTAGCCGTGAGCACGGTGTATTCAGATTTAAGATTGTGGCGAACATGGTCAGAAGTTTGCGAGAAGGGATGGAGTTGTTTGCTAAACTTAGCAAGGTAACCGACCGTTTTCTCGACGTGGCCCTGGAGCTGGTTGCGACTATCCCCTTCGATGAAAACCTTCGCAAATCAGTTCGTAAACAAAAGTTGATCGTCGAGGCATTTCCTAAGTCGCCGGCGTCAATTGCTTATCACGGTCTGGCGAATAAGATTATTAGCTGGCCAGTGCCACAACAACCGGGCGGACACCTGGAGTTCTTTGTAGAGCGATTGGTTCAACGTCCCGAATATCAAGAGGATCGTACGAGTGAGTAAAGCCGCTGCGTATACTTGTTTAGATAACAAAGCTTCTATTGTCGAACAGTATGCACCGTTGGTAAAAAGGATTGCTCACCATTTACTCGCTCGTCTACCCGCCTCGGTGCAATTGGATGATCTGTTACAAGCAGGTATGATGGGCCTGCTTGAAGCCTCGGCCAAGTTTGATGGCAGCAAGGGCGCCAAGTTTGAAACCTTCGCCGGTATCCGAATTCGCGGTTCAATGCTCGACGAGATTAGGCGAGGAGACTGGGTACCCAGGTCGGTTCACCGTAATCAGCGACGCATCGCCCAGGTGATTGATGAGCTAGAACAAGAACTTGGACGTGACGCAAAAGACAATGAAATTGCGGATCGACTTGATATGACGCTCGATGAGTACCATCATATTCTTAATGATGTTTCCGTCGGGAAAGTAGTTGGAATTGAAGATCTTGGTGTATCGGTCGATGTAGTAAGACAGGAAGACGATCATCAGGACGACGCATTTGAGTCACTGGCAGAGACACAGTTCCACGAGGCCCTCGTCGAGGCGATTAAATTACTGCCAGAAAGAGATGGATTAGTTTTGTCGTTATATTATGACGAAGCATTAAATTTAAAAGAGATCGGTGCCGTACTTGATGTCAGCGAATCCCGGGTAAGCCAGATACACAGCCAGGCGATGCTCAGACTCAAAGCTAAACTCAAGCATTGGACCAAAATATAACGATTACATGAGCAATATAAAAACAGCTCCGCGGAGGAAACCTTGGACAAGAATATGAAGATTCTCGTTGTTGACGACTTCTCAACAATGAGACGCATCATCAAGAACTTGTTGAGAGACTTGGGTTTTAATAACACTCAGGAAGCAGATGACGGTTCGACAGCCTTGCCTATGTTGCAAAAAGGCGATTTTGACTTTGTCGTGACCGATTGGAATATGCCTGGCATGCAGGGGATCGACCTGTTAAAGGCTATCCGTGCTGATGACAACCTGAAGCACATTCCTGTGTTGATGGTGACTGCGGAAGCAAAAAGGGAACAGATCATTGCAGCGGCGCAGGCCGGTGTGAATGGCTATGTGGTGAAACCTTTTACTGCGGCGACATTGAAAGAGAAGTTAGACAAAATTTTCGAACGACTCGGTTAATCAAGGTTGAGCTATGCAGGCAGAAACTTCAGGGCTGATCAATCTAGCACAGGCCAAGCAACTCGTTGATCTGCTAGAGGCGGGTCAACAAGAGATGGCCGATGAGCTAATTCGCGATATCGCCAGCCCGATTCAGAAAGAGCTGTTTGACGAGGTGGGTCGCCTAACCCGTCAGCTTCACAGTGCCATAGTGGACTTTCAGGTGGACGGTCGCCTCGTGGAGCTGGCTAATAGCGAAATTCCCGATGCTAAAGAGCGCCTCAATTATGTCATCGACATGACGGAGCAGGCCGCTAATAAAACCATGGACGCCGTCGAAGAGTCTCTGCCCCTTGCAGATGCCCTTACCATGAACGTACAGGCCGTTAAGCCTTCCTGGGATCGCCTGATGCGTCGCGATATTCAGCTGCACGAATTTAAGGCGCTTTGCCATGATGTTCAGCAGTTTATCGAGCGCAGCGAATCCGATTCCAATCGTTTAAAAGAGTTACTCAACAACATATTGCTGGCCCAGGACTTCCAAGATCTGACCGGACAGATGATCCGCCGGGTGATCGAGCTGGTGCGAGAGGTTGAGAGTAACCTGGTCTCTATGTTGACCGTATTTGGCGAGCAGCCCCCCACGGATAAACCCCGTGCATCAGAGAAGTGCGTCGAAGCTGAAGGTCCTATTATGAACGCTGATCAGCGTGATGATGTCGTGACAGGGCAAGATGAAGTCGATGACTTGCTGTCGAGTCTAGGTTTCTAAGTAGGAGTCATATGAATGTCCTTTGATGTTGATGAAGAGATACTGCAGGACTTTTTGATTGAAGCGGGCGAGATCCTTGAGCTTCTCTCTGAACAGCTGGTGGCGTTAGAGAATAACCCCGACGACACCGAACTACTCAATGCCATCTTCCGTGGATTCCATACCGTTAAAGGCGGCGCCGGCTTCCTGAGCCTGACCCCCATGGTGGATGTTTGTCACGAAGCGGAAAACACCTTCGACCTGTTGCGTACAGGTAAACGTAGTGTCTCTGCCGAGCTAATGGATATCATCCTCCAGGCCGTCGACACCATCAACTCTATGTTTGCCGAGACCCAGGCGGGTGTCGAGCAAAGCCCTGCCGATGAAGGCCTGTTAGCTAACCTTAAATTATTGAGCTCTGGTGGCTTATTGCCATCTGAGCAGGGCGGGGCGTCAGCCGAAGCCGTTGCTGAAACGCCGGTTGAACCGGCTGTCGAAACACCAGCAGATGACGGTATCGAGCTGTTTGATATGCCGCTCGATGACGGTGTCGAACTGTTCGACGAGCCGGTAAACGATGCGTCCGTGACCTCTATCGCCGGTGAAGGCGACATAGATGAGATCGATGAATCTGAATTCGAAGCCCTGCTCGATGCCCTTCATGGCAGCGGTAAGGGCCCATCAAGTACGGCGCCTGTCGGTGCGGCGCCGATTCAGGCGAGCGATAGCGACGACATCACAGACGATGAGTTCGAGTCGCTGCTCGATGAACTGCATGGCTCGGGTAAATTTCAGGCCCCTTCGGCTCCTATTGCCAAGGTGCCAGAGCCTACCTCGCCGCCGGTGGATGCCGATGAGATCACCGACGATGAATTTGAAAAGCTGCTCGATGAGCTGCATGGCGCCGGTGCTGGCCCTGGCAGTGAGACAAGCAAACCAGTAGCTTCTGCCGCTAAGGCGCCAGCAGCCCCTGCGCCGAATAAGGTGGCCACACCTGCGCCGAGTAATGTTAAGGCTCAGAGCGTGAAGGCTCAGCCCGTTGAGGCGCCAGCTCCTAAACCTGTGGTGAAAGAGAAAGCCGCGGCCAAGGCGCCGGCGACCAATATGCCTCAGGCGGAAACTACAGTGCGCGTCGATACGGCGCGCCTGGATCAGATCATGAACATGGTCGGTGAGCTGGTATTGGTGCGTAACCGCTTGCTTAGCCTAGGGATTTCCCGCGATGATGAGGATATGTCTAAGGCGCTGGCGAACCTGGATCTGGTGACCGCCGATCTGCAGGGCGCGGTGATGAAGACGCGCATGCAACCGATCAAGAAGGTCTTCGGCCGTTTCCCTCGCGTGGTGCGGGATCTGGCGCGCAGCCTGAATAAAGAGATCGATCTTCGCATGATAGGTGAAGATACGGATCTGGATAAGAACCTGGTGGAAGCCCTTGCGGATCCTTTGGTTCACTTGGTGCGTAACTCGGTTGACCATGGTATCGAGATGCCTGACGAGCGTGAAGCCAATGGTAAGTCGCGTACCGGGACTATTACCCTTTCTGCCAGTCAGGAAGGTGACCATATCCTGCTCAAGATTGAAGATGATGGTGCGGGGATGGACCCAGAGAAGCTTAAGCAGATCGCCATCAAGCGCGGCGTGCTCGATGAAGACGCGGCGGCGCGCATGTCTGACGAAGAGGCTTATAACCTCATCTTCGCCCCGGGCTTCTCTACCAAGGTGGAGATCTCAGACATCTCAGGCCGCGGCGTCGGCATGGATGTGGTGAAGACGCGCATCACTCAGCTAAACGGTACCGTGCATATCGATTCCTTGAAAGGTAAGGGAACTTGCCTGGAGATCAAGGTGCCGCTCACCCTGGCGATTATGCCGACTCTGATGGTGGAAGTGGCTCAGCAGGTATTTGCCCTACCGCTGTCGAGCGTTAGCGAGATCTTCCATCTGGATCTGACCAAGACCAATGTTGTCGATGGCCAGCTGACCGTCATAGTGAGGGAAAAGGCGGTGCCGCTCTTCTATCTCGAGCATTGGCTGAGTCGTAAGGCGGTAAGCTTTAAGCATGGCGACAAGCAGCACGGTCACGTGGTGATAGTCCAGCTGGGTACCATGCAGATAGGCTTCGTGGTTGACTCCTTGATCGGTCAGGAAGAGGTAGTGATTAAGCCTCTGGGGACTCTACTACACGGTACCCCTGGCATGGCTGGCGCGACCATTACCTCAGACGGTGGCATTGCATTGATATTAGATGTACCCGGCTTATTGAAACATTACGCCAAGAACAAGAAATAACAGCTAGCGGCACAGCGAGCTAGAGGATCAGCGTGATGCCTAGAGGCGTCACGCTTTGTTTCGGCAGGGATCCTGTTGTAGATAGGAATTTGAATGGCCATAAAAGTATTAGTTGTCGATGATTCAAGCTTTTTTCGTCGCCGAGTCAGTGAGATTGTCACCAAGGATGCGGAGTTAGAGGTCATAGGAACGGCGTCTAATGGTGCCGAGGCGGTTAAGCTTGCTGAGCAATTAAAGCCACAAGTGATCACCATGGATATCGAGATGCCAGTGATGGACGGCATCAGCGCCGTGCGTGAGATCATGGCGAAGTGTCCGACCCCGATCTTGATGTTCTCATCCCTTACCCACGACGGCGCCAAGGCAACCCTGGACGCCCTGGAAGCGGGTGCGTTAGATTTTCTTCCTAAACGATTTGAAGATATTGCCACCAACAAGGATGAGGCGATCGCTCTGTTGCAGCAGCGCATCAAGGCACTCGGTCGCCGCCGCGTGTTCCGCCCCATATTGCCAAGAAGTGTGCCGCCAAGGCCTGCGACAACAACTGCTTCGACAGCGCCGGCACGAGAGATGGCGCCGCGTCCTGCACCGCGTCCGAGCGCGCCTGTTCCCCGCGCCAGCGGTAAGAGATATAAGCTTTTACTGATCGGCACCTCAACCGGTGGGCCTGTTGCGCTGCAGCGGATATTAACCAAGCTTCCAGCGAACTATCCTCATCCTATTCTGCTTATCCAGCATATGCCGGCGGCCTTTACGCCCGCCTTCGCCGCGCGCTTAAATGGCCTGTGTGCCATCGAGGTGAAGGAGGCGCAAAATGGCGATCAGCTCAGGGCAGGGTGCGCCTATTTGGCGCCCGGTGGCATGCAGATGATGTTAGAGCGTGGCGGCAGCTATGGACGCATCAAGATAGTGGCGGGCAGTGCCGACATGAATTATAAGCCCTGTGTCGACATTACCTTTGCCTCGGCCTCAAAGCTGAGCGGCGGTGAGACTCTGGCCGTGATATTGACAGGCATGGGGGCCGATGGCCGCGAAGGGGCCAGGATGCTTAAGAATGTCGGCGCGACCATCTGGGCTCAAGATGAGGCCAGCTGCGTCGTTTATGGCATGCCACAGGCGGTGACCGCCGCCGGGATCTCCAGTCAGTCGATAGCGCTCGATGATATGGCAGAGGCCATCATTCGCGAGAGCGGACGTGGCTAGGCAGCGACAAGGCCTCAGCACCACTGTGCTGTTGCTGTTTTTTCTATTGTTAGTTTGCTGCCTGGTGACCGGATCACTCTATCTCGACCTGAGGCATAAGAATGGTTTGCTCGAGGAGAAAATTGTCCAGCTTGAGAAGAGTCAGGTGCTGCTGATGGTGCCTGACGAGCAGGCAAAGGCCTTGGCCGATTGGATGGAGAATAATCCAGAGTTTACTCAGTCTATCATCAAGCAGGCTGAGCCTGGCAGCCAGGTGAGAGTCGAGATTGGTCCCGAGGTGCCAGAGGCGATTGCAAGGCAAGAGGCAGTTAGCCTTACAGACAGGCTTAGTGAACGAACCGATAGTCTCGATGAACAGACAGTTAATCGAAATGAACAGCAGGAGCAGACCAGGTTAACGCCCTTGTTGCCTGCGGCGGATGCTGAAGAATCAAGCCAGGGTGCACATCTGAGCGAGCATCAGAGCGAGCAAAAGGTGGCCAGCGCCACAGATAAGGCGACACAGGATGGTAAAACGCCATCGCAGCCGGTTAAGCTGTCAGAAGATAAAGATGGTGTTAAAGTAATAAGCCTGCCCCATGGCGGCATTCGAGTCACGACTCGCGAAGATAATTAAAACGATAACCTGATGGCGATACGCGCGGCGATTTAAGGGGTTTTACTTGAAGATCTGGACCATAGCAAATCAAAAAGGGGGCGTGGGTAAGACGACCACAGTGGCGAGCCTGGCTGGCGCCATGGCAAAGCGGGGCAAACGAGTCTTGATGATAGACACAGACCCTCATGCGTCTTTGGGCTATTACCTGGGCATAGATTCCGAAGAGGTGCCCGCCTCGCTCTATGATCTGTTTCTAAAACACAAAAACCTGAATAGAGATCAGGTGCTTGCCCATATAGTTCCCACAAAGGTGGAGGGGATAGATCTCTTGCCGGCCACCATGGCGCTGGCAACGCTGGATCGCTCGCTCGGTCATCAGGAAGGGATGGGGTTGATCCTTAAACGCTTGCTTGCCTTAGTTGCCGACCAGTATGACGTCGCCCTCATCGATTGCCCGCCAGTATTAGGTGTGTTGATGGTCAACGCCCTCGCGGCCAGCGAGCACATCATTATCCCGGTGCAGACTGAGTTCCTGGCGATCAAGGGGCTAGATCGCATGGTCAAGACCATGACGCTCATGGGGCGCTCTAAGAGCACCACTTACAGCTATACAATCGTTCCGACCATGTACGACAGACGCACTAAGGCCTCGCCTGCCGCCCTACAGCAGCTGGGAGAAGAGTACGGCGATGTGCTTTGGCCAGATGTCATCCCTGTGGATACCAAGTTTCGTGATGCCAGCCTGGCGCACCTGCCAGCCTCGCACTACGCCAGCCACTCTCGCGGCGTGAAGGCCTATGAGAGATTGCTCGACCACCTGCTGATCAAGGAGTTTGCGCATGTCAAACTCGGTTGACGAAGCGGTCTTTAATTATTTTTCCTTGCTGCTCTCCGAGCCCGGTGAAGAGAGCGTCACGGCCGACAAGCCTGAAGTAAAGGGCGAGCAGGCGATAGCACAAAATGGTCAAATGAGTGGCCCTTCACCTGCAGTAAAACGTCAGCCTCTTAGCGAACAGTCTAAACCACGCCCGGTAGTCACTCAGGCTACGCCGACACCGCTCAATAAGCTCGCGCTCGAGCAATTGTTGGCGCCGGTGAGTGAGTTAGATGCTCAGACAGAAACTAATACAGAAACTCAAATAGCAAGCAAGGTGGAGCTCAAAACGCTCGATACCAAACCTGCTAGCGTCGAAACGATGACGCAAGCTGTATCGGTTCAAACGAAATCTGAGTCGCAAGTTAAGCAAAAAATCGAAGAAAAATTAGAAACTTCGGCTAGTATTAAGCAAGAGGAAATCGTTAGCGACAAGGTCGATTTGGCCGCGGCGCCGCAGACGCAAACCGGCGCGACACCACCAGGGGTGACAGAGGCGCTAGTCGAGCAGCTCGACGAAGAGTTTCAGGTGCTGTTTTTCAAGGTGGCGGGGCTCACGTTGGCCGTACCCTTGGTGAGCCTTGGCGGAATTGTTAAGGTGGAGCGGATCAATCATATTATGGGGCGACCGGCCTGGTATCTTGGGGTTCAGACCCACAGGGATTCGCAACTCAATATTGTCGATTCGGGTGCCTGGGTGATGCCGGAAAAATATGATGATAAACTGGCGCAATCCGTTGATTACCAATATATTGTACTCTTAGAGGACAGTAATTGGGGACTGGCCTGTGAGTCTTTGGTGAATTCCGTCAGAATTTTAAAGTCAGAAGTTAATTGGCGTACCAAAGCGGGTAAGCGCCCTTGGCTGGCTGGCGTCGTAAAAGAACAGATGTGCGGCATTTTACATGTGCAGGCACTGATTGAATTATTAAATTTGGGTTTAGGTAGTCAGGACTCTATTGGCTGAGGTTGATATGGCAGATGCAAAAAACGTCGCGGCAGTTGCCGCAGGTAAAGATGATGAAGTGTTGCAATGGGTAACCTTCCGTTTAGACAATGAAACCTATGGTATCAATGTGATGCAGGTGCAAGAGGTGCTGCGTTACACAGAGATAGCACCTGTACCTGGGGCACCTCATTATGTGCTGGGGATCATTAACCTGCGCGGTAACGTGGTTACCGTTATCGATACCCGCTCTCGTTTTGGTTTGCCTTCTGCCGAGGTGGATGACTCTACCCGTATCGTGATCATCGAAGCAGAGAAGCAGGTGATAGGTATTCTTGTCGACAGTGTCGCCGAAGTGGTCTATCTGCGTGGCTCAGAGATAGATAACGCGCCGAATGTGGGCACAGAAGAGAGCGCCAAGTTCATTCAAGGCGTGAGCAATCGTGATAACGAATTACTCATTCTGGTGGATCTCGATAAGTTACTCTCTGATGAAGAGTGGATGGAGTTGGCTCAGCTTTAAGGGCCTAGCCGTCGACGATAGTGCATTGACGATATAGCCATTGACGATAAAAAGCCGTCGCCTCGTTCGATGGCTTTTTTCGTGTTGTAAAAGGTCGAGCGTAGAAATGAAAGTAAATGGAGTAGGCATTTATGATAGGCGATGAGATCTTAATCGCGGCATTACTGTATGTGGTTGCCTGTCTCGCACTGGTGCTGTATCAGCAGAAACAAACCAATAAGCTCAGAGCCAAGATTGACGCCCTGACGCTGCTGGTTAAAGAGAACGACAGGCAGCGCGAGGCAGTTAAGCAGGAGCTACAGGAGCTGAGATCGGGCACCATAGGCGTTGGTCGCCGCATGCTTGAGCTGGAAAAACGGGTGACCAAGCAGGAGGCGCGCATAGATGAGACGGTGGCGGATGAACCTCAGGCAAGGCTCTATACCCGAGCGATGAAGATGGTCGAACTCGGCGCCGATATCGATGAGCTGGTTAAGGAGTGTGAGCTGCCTAAGGCCGAGGCCGAGCTATTACTGCGCCTTCATGGTAAGGGGCGATAGCGCGCCTTTATTGAGCTAGTTGTCTAAACACTACACCTCTTGCATGATCCTTTTGTGCATATTGTCCCAGCGCTCAGGAAACTTACCGTCCAGCATATAGACGAAGGCGATCAGTTCGGCGATGAGCAAATATAGCTCTTTGGGGATCTCTTCACCTATCTCGAGTTTTTGCAGAAAGTTACTCAAGTTGGCATCTTGATGAATATAGATGCCAGCCTCCTTGGCGATGGCGATGATCTCCTCGGCAACTAAATCCTCCCCCTTGGCGGTGATTTGCGGAGCCGACTTTCCGTCATAGCGCAGCGCCGCGGCTTGAGTGGGCCTGCATGGTTTGTTGTCTGAACCACCTTGTAAGTCATCAGGTTTTTCGTCGTATGTGCTCATCATTAGGCCTTAATTTTTACCAAGTAGTGCTCGCCCGGTAGTAAGGAGGCGGGTACCTGAGAGACTTGGGTGTGGATCTTGTTTGGGGTTAAGCCGATTGCCTGGATCTTCTGCTCCAACCCCATGAGTCTTTGTTCGATACTGTCGAGTAGGTTTTGATCTTCTGAGGTAAAGCCCAGATTTAGCCGCCCATCTTTAACATCTGCGTTGATCAATAGACCCGCTTGACTCAGATTAAACTTAAGCTGTAGTCGCCAGTGGGGGGGTGCGTTTTTTTCCTGCGCTTCCTGGCTAAAGTGTCCCTCAAGCTCTTCATGTCTGTGCTCTATCATGTAGGGCAGGGTAAAGTACCAGTTCGTTGACTGCGGCGTATCGCTGCTCGCCTGCTGATAGAGGGAGAGGTTGGATACTAGCTTGCCAAGTGATTCGAGACCGCCGCTTTTTTCGAGCAGGCCTAGTAGCTGGCTGTTTGATGCTAGCTGCTGGAGGGCTTGTACCTGGCTTGAGGCCTTACCGCCGGCCTGGGATTTCACCTGTCTGCCAAGGAGCAGCTGGAAAAGTACCCCTATGGTGCCGGCATGGCTGGTGATGCTGGCAAGACTTGATACTGGCGTTGCTGGCGCAGCGATGCCGGCGAAGCTATCGATAAGCTCTTGTTTTAATGAGCTAGGACTCGCTAACTGAGTAAGTGGCTTGGGGAAGGCGAGTGGCAGAAGCTGTTGCATCAACTGTAGCAAGTTTCGACCCTGCGCGACTTTTGCGGTTGGTACCGTCTTGTCTGCGAGTTGACCGAGCGCGAGATTTAGCCCTCTATGACTTAGCTCTTTTGCATTAAGTTCTTTCGAGTTTAATGCTGCCGATATTTGGCCCACGTCTGTTGATTGCGGTGCTTTGCCCCTTGGCGATATTTGTCCGTCTTGTTTTCCCAAGGCGGCAAGCTGAGCGAGCGCGGCAGGGCTAGATGGCAACTGGTTGCTAGCCTTGGCGTTTCCTTGTTCACCTGATGTGGCTTGGGATATGGATTGGAGAATGGCATGGCGGATAACCAGAGCGTTAGCCTCGAGCCTAAGTCCTGTAATTATGGTGCTGACCCTCTGAAAGAGTTTGCTCTGATTTATTTGGGCAATATTTTTCAGCAACTGAGCCTGGGCATTTTTAAACCCAGTTGTAGTTACCGAACCTAGCGCTGAAGTTAGCGACTTACCATTCAGCGAATTGATAGCCGCGGCTGCCAAGTCATTGTTTTTGGCTGTTTGAAGCGGTATCTGGTTAATCTGCTGATTAGTTGATGCCTTGACTGCTGCAACTAGATTTGAAGGTGTTTGATTTGCTGGTACTTGATTTGAAACAGCCTTGTTTGGCATAAGACTAGGCCTGGGCTCACCGACCCCCTTTGGTGTGGTTAACTCTCTGATAAGACCATTTAACGATTCTGGGGTTAACGATGTTTTTGCCAAGCTGTTTATTAGCTGATGGTAAGCGCTGGCTAACTCAGGTTTGCTGATAAGCGCTTGTGAAGCTTGGGATGATAGATAGAGTGCGGGAGAGCTGGTATTGCTCAGCAGCGCCTCTTTACCCATTGGCGTCAGCAGCAGATTCACTTCTGCCAATTTAGGAGTGAGCGTCAGGGTTAACTGTCCATTATCCATGGTAATTTTGGCTAGGTACTGGCCATCAGCGATGGGAGGGCTGGGTAATCTAACCAGCTGTTGATCGCTAAAAAACAGCTGGTTTGCGGTTATTTGCACCTCACCTAAGGGGTAGCCCTGTGGGCGATTGGCGAAGTTAGTAAGCTGGGTCAGACTTATTTGGTTGGCATTGATATAGGCAACCAGCCCCTTGGGTAAGGGGAGGGCGATAGTTTCTCCATGGGCCTGCACGGTAGCACTTAACATGGAGCTTGAATTCGCGGCGGCGCTCAATTGGGTCAATACTGTAAGACGAACGGCATCTTGTTTTAGGCTTTGCTGATCTTTGCTGTCTTGATAGGTGATCGCCAGCTCACGATGATTGAGCCTGAGCTTATCGCCCTGAGGAGTCGATGCTACCTCAACCGGAATATTTTTGGCCTGAGCAGCCTTGTCTGTTTGATTGAGAAGCTCACCGCCAGATACCGCTGGGGAGGGCATGTCGATACGGGAATTACTCAATTGTTAACCTCAAATTGATGCTCCATGAATGTCTTATTACAAAATTCAATTTGACCTATCGCTTTAGCTGAGTATCCTTAGCGATCTGAAAAGGAAAACCAAACTGTGTAGTCTAGTATTAACACTTTATCGTCAACAATAGCTGGTGACTTTAGCCGTGTTAATACTAATTAGGAAACTAATTTATATGAAGTGTAAATGGATTGCGTTGAGTCTGCTATTGGTTGGTGCCCAGGCGATGGCACAGACAGACACAAGCGATGAGCGTGCAACGGATAGCACCACAGCAGAAGTCACCATTATCTATAACGATGAGCGCGATCCCCTGGAAGGCTTTAACCGCGCCATGTGGGATTTCAACTATCAGTTTCTCGACAAATATTTCTATCGCCCCGTGGCTCATGGCTACAATGATATCTTGCCCAGGCCGGTGAAGACAGGCGTTAATAACTTCGTCCTTAACTTCGAAGAACCCAGTTCCATGGTGAATAACGCTTTGCAGGGCAAGTGGGGTTGGGCGGCCAATGCCGGCGGGCGGTTTACCATTAACACCACCATCGGCCTGTTAGGGGTGATCGATGTTGCCGACATGATGGGTTTACAGCGTAAGCAGGACGAGTTTAATGAGGTGTTAGGTTACTACGGTGTGCCTAACGGTCCTTACTTTATGGCGCCGTTTTTAGGCCCCTATGTGACTCGAGAATTGGCCTCTGATTGGGTGGACGGTCTCTATTTTCCGCTGTCTGAGTTGACTATGTGGCAATCCTTGGCCAAGTGGGGGCTGAAAAACCTACACAGGCGCGCATCGGCAATTGACCAAGAAAGACTTGTCGATAATGCACTTGACCCCTACACTTTTGTTAAGGAAGCGTATTTTCAGCATCTTGACTATAAAGTTTATGATGGCGACATACCCGTGTCGACTGATGATGACGAATTGCTCGACGAATACATGACAGAGCTTGATTAACATCAGTGTCCCGCATAACCCATTGTTTCATAATAGGCGAAGGAACTAGCGATAAGATGTTGCTTATCTAGGCGTATATGGATGTACTAGATTTTGCGGCTTAGCCAGAGTGCAAGCCTGGGGAAGCTAAATGGCGTTAGAAGATCTAGTGATACTGTTAGTGGAAGACGACCCGGTATTTCGCAGTATTGTGGCCGCCTTCTTGACCAATCGCGGCGCGACCGTGATTGAGGCCGATGATGGTCAGCAGGGGTTAGAGCGGTTTAGTCAGCACGATTTTGACATCGTACTGGCGGATCTCAGCATGCCTATCCTGGGTGGGCTGGATATGCTCAAGCAGATGATAAAGCGCAAGCCAGATACCCTCTCAATCGTCATTTCTGGTAACCAGGTGATGGCCGATGTGGTCGAGGCGCTCAGAGTGGGCGCGAGTGATTACCTGGTTAAGCCGGTTAACGACCTCTGCCTTATCGAGAACGCGATCCGTCAATGTGTGGGCGGTAGCAGTCAGCAAGATGTGCAACTGGAAGATCTCGACGAATTATCCTATCAAGAGTTAGAGGAGCACCTTAATCTGCTGGAGCAGAACGCCGAGGCAGCTAAGAGCGTGCAGCAGCAGCTGTTTCCTCCCTCTGTCATCGATTATCCCAAGGCCAAGATCGACTATAGCTTGTTCAAGCATGATGAGGTGAGCGCCTACTTTATCGATAGCGTCAATGTGGGCGAAAGGTATCTCATCATGTATATGGCGCATTTTCATCCCCAAGATAACCGCTGCGCCTTTGCGAGTGTACTGCTGAAGAGCTTTGTCAATCAGAAGCTTAAACAGTTTCGCAATGACAAAACCGAAACTGTCATCGAGCCCTTTAATATGTTGAGTTACCTCAATGAGCGGATGAGTAAGTCGGGGTTAGATATCTATGTGGATATCGTCTATGCCGTGGTTGAGCTGACTCATTATCGGGCGTCTATCGCCCAGGCGGGGAAGGGATTGAGGTGTTATATTCGCAATGAGGAAGGCTTGATGCCGCTTGCGATGCCTGACGCCCTGCAGCTGGGTATTTTAGAGTGGGGCCAGCCGAGCACTCAGTTTCGCAATTTAATGCCGGGAGAGAGCCTGTGTGTGGCTTCTAGCAATACCGAGCATAGGGAGATGTTACTCAATGATGAGTTTGTCGGTTTGAGCTATAGCCCTAAGGTTGCCCCTGGTGGTTATGTGCAGATGAGCTTCTAGTTATTCCTAGAAATTTTTATATTTTTATCAAGTCTAAAAACAAAAAACGCCACATTGAGTGGCGTTTTTTATGGAGCTAAATTTTAGTTATCTAGCGATAAGCCATTAGCGCTTAATTGCTTCATGCTCGGCAGTGATAGCAATCTCTTCTTCTAAGGCTTCTTCTTCTGTGTGGTGGCTGTCTTCTGCGCCATGCATCCAGTCAACCAGTTTATCCGCCATGAAGTAGAGGATAACGCCTGACAGAGCGGCTGTGATAGCGATGCCTGCAAAGATAGACATAGCATTGGCTAGCTGCTCCTCTTTTGCACCACCGTGGCCGATGAATGAACCGATAATACCGCCAATCTTGTTAGCCGCGGCAACAAACAGGAACCATGCACCCATCATGAGTGATGCGATACGCAGTGGAGCCAGCTTGGTGACCATAGACAGGCCGATTGGAGAGAGACACAGTTCACCCATGGTGTGGAAGAAATAAGCACCTACCAACCACCACATGCTTGACTTAGCATTAGCGTCGCCGCCCATCTCGAGTACCGCACCGATCATGAACAGGAAGCCTGTTGCAAGCAGCACCAGACCTAGCGCGAATTTCACCGGAGAGTTTGGCTCTCTGTCACCCAAACGAACCCAGATAGAGGCGACTACAGGGGCGAAGATCACGATGAACATAGCGTTCAGTGATTGGAACCAGGTAGTCGGGACTTCCCAGCTGCCAATCATACGGTCGGTGAAGTCGTTGGTGAAGAGGTTCATCAGGCCACCGGCTTGCTCGAAGCCTGCCCAGAAGATAATGGTAAACAGACCCATGACCATGATCACTTTGATGCGATCGCGTTCAACTTTGGTTAGCGGCTCTTTGCGCACTTCACCTTTTTCTGCCGCTCTCTGCTTTTCAAGTTGGGCGGCTGGTACACGACCGATATCGCCTAGCAGCTTTTGTGCGAACAGGAATTGGATGATCAGTGAGAGGATCATACCAATACCGGCACAGATGAAGCCTGCTTGGAAGTTACCATCGAAGTAAGCCACGACAGAACCAACTATGATGCCCGATAGGAAGGCACCTACGTTAATACCCATGTAGAAGATGGTGAATGCACCGTCACGGCGGTGATCGCCTTCTTCATAGAGGTCTCCCACCATAGTAGAGATGTTTGGCTTGAATAGGCCGTTACCTAAGATTAGGACGCCCAGACCAACATAGAAGACTTCAGTTTCCATGCCTTGTACCCAAGCATGTGGGGTACCAAGAATAAATTGACCGGCGGCCATCAGGGCGCCACCTATCATGATGGCTTTACGTTGACCTAGGAATGTATCGGCGAGCCAGCCACCGATGAGAGGAGTTAGGTAAACAAGACCTGTGAATGTACCGTAAAGATTTAGGGCGTCTGCCTGGGTCCAACCTAGACCGTGACCACCTTGGGATTGTACTGCGTCGACGAGATAAAGTACCAGGATGGCTCGCATCGCATAGTAACTGAAACGTTCCCATAACTCAGTTGTAAACAACAGGAACAGTCCCTTAGGATGGCCGAGCATCGTACCTTGGGGTTTTGCTGCACTCATGTAAGTCTTCCACCTTCAGCTTGTGATTGCCTACATAACAAAAACTATGTAGAAAAATGGTTGTTGCTAATATAGCTCGCTTGTTGGATAGAGACGCTCAGTTTAGTGTAACTTATTGAGAATGTTACCTAATCTTCCTTGCTGCGTTCTAATCTTGTTGCGAGGATTTATTATATTTTAATATTTAGGGTATTAAATTTTATCAAACCCATCTTATATACCCTTTTCATCGCCTAAAAGTCAATTTACCTGGGTTAACTGTCCAACAAATCATCACTGGTTGGAGGGGCTAGGGCATGATTGTTTATGGCCTGTTACATGCCGCGGAAAGATTTGACCTGAGATAACAAAGCGGGTGGGTAAAATAGAGGAAAAACGCTCTTTTCTTTGACCTAGAGTATTTGCTATGATTTCGGCCGTGAATTGGATGTCACCTGAATTATCTCGTTATCTTTGCGTTGCGCGTTATTCTGAGCGTCTTGCAAAACACAGCAATTGTGAAAGTAAGTCCGCAGTGGTTTCTGTCATAGCGGTTATTAAGTGTTAGCTAACGATAAAACTAGGTTCTTAAGGAAATTATGAAGTCTTGGTATCTTGTGTATTGCAAACCTCGCGGCGAAACGCGCGCGCAGCAAAATCTTGCATTGCAACAGATAGAGACCTACCTGCCCACTCTCCCGCAACAGATCACTAAGGCCGGCAAAACCAGTGTTAAGCGTCTGCCGCTGTTTCCCTGTTACCTGTTTATCTATTTCGACCCGCTAGAGATCAGCGTCAGCAAGATTCACTCGACACGAGGCGTGTCTCGAATCATAGGGTGCCGTGAAGAGATGACGGCGATCGACGATGCCATAGTACATTCCATCAAGATGCGTGAGGCCAAGTTGCTTAATGCGTTGCAATTACCTAGTGATGATTTGTTGAGTAGCAACGCTGAGCCTAGGTTGTCTGTCGGCGATAAGGTGAAGTTTGTCGAAGGGCCATTTAAGGAGCTTGAAGGGATCTTTGAAGAGCAGAGTGGCGATAAGCGCTGCCACATTCTTTTTGAGATCATGGGGCAGCAAAAGAGGGTGTCGGTCTCGAGGGCCAGTATCAAGGGGGTTTGAGGAAGCTTGCTGATTGGGTAACCTCATATTGTTCAAATAGCACTTTGAAGCAATAGGTAGACGTTTATAAGGGATAAGAAGTAGGTCGTTGGCGCTAATCTTTGTAAGAGATCTGCTATAACGCGCGATTCATTGTTAGATTAATCTTCCCGTTTTGTTGGTGTTTTGGTTATTCGGTAACAGATTTTGGTCGTTGAAGGCCTGTATTGAGTGATTTTAAGCTGATTGTGCTTACCGCATTCGATTGTATTAAACGATTGACGAGTATATGAGCAGTAATTGTCATTTTGTTCCAGTACAATGAATCGCTTTTCTTCAAGATAGCGCAAAAGTACTTTATTTAATGTGTCATTTTGTAGTGCATATTAACCAAAGTGTTTTAGTAAAGAGTGATTTAAAAGTTAGATTTCGCGTGGCGAAGGGCATGTTGGGAGCCGTAACCTATGGGCGGTAGCGTGCCTGAAAGGCAAAAGACAGAACAGTTTCTGTCTTTTAGCGATAGCCGAAGGCCTCTGGCCGCCACGCGGATCGGTAGCGTGCCCGCGGGGCATCGAATGAACACTAAGCATTTTGAGATAGTATTCGTTAAGCGATAGCCGAAAATGATTGTCAGGAACAATCATTAACAGCTTTAGCTGGCTCGAAGAGTGAAGTACAGGATGTACTGAGTCAGGTCGCCGCCACGTCGCTAGCGTGTCCGAATGCCAGTAATTGGCTTAGATTTTATCTGCTTAATCCGGAAAGTTTTATTTAGACCTTGCCTTTATCAATGGAGATTATCGGTGTTACAACGAACCAAAAAAGTCATTATAACAGCGGTTGCCGCACTATTTTTGGTGGGGCCCCAGGCGCAGGCGATCACGCCGTCGCCGCAAATGATAGAGCAGTTTAAAAATCTGCCAGCCTCTGAGCAGCAGAGATTAGCTCGTCAGTACGGTATTGATCCTGCCATGCTTGGAGGCGCGAGTGCGTCGCAGCAAAATCTCGATAATCCGCAAGTCGTTCAGCCTCGAGTAAATGATCAATTTAGTCAGCCTCGTGCAACTAATGAAGTGGTCGATCATTCCCGCGATGCGGCAAATGAGCTTAACTTCTCACAGGATAAACAGAAGAATCAGCTAGCACGTTTTGGGTACGAGTTGTTTCAGGGCGAGCCAACGACCTTTGCGCCGGTCTCTGATGTGCCTGTTCCTAGTGAGTATTTGGTTGGTCCTGGTGACAGAATTAAGGTACAGCTCTTTGGCAAAGAGAATAAAGAATATGACCTGGTGATTAATCGAGAGGGGAGCATTCAATTCCCCGAGCTCGGTCCTATCTCGGTAGCAGGTTTAAGTTTTGCCGAGCTTCGAGAGTCTCTGAGTCATCGTATTTCTCAGCAGATGATAGGGATTGAGTCGAATATCACCATGGGTGAGCTGCGCTCTATTCGTATCTTTATAGCCGGTGATGCCTATAAGCCAGGTTCTTATACCGTCTCGAGTCTGTCTACTATCACCCAGGCATTGTTTGTCGCCGGCGGGGTGAACGAGATTGGTTCACTGCGTAACATTCAGGTCAAGCGTAATGGCAAGCTAGTCGGCAGCATGGATCTGTATGATCTACTGATGCGAGGTGATGCGTCGGGTGACATACGTTTGCGCTCTGGCGATGTAGTGTTTATTCCCCCAGTAGGTGGACTCGTAAGTATTACTGGCGAAGTGCGTCGCCCTGCAATCTATGAGTTGAAACGTAATGAGACAGTTGCCGATATTGTAGCTATGGCCGCAGGGGTAAAGCCTGGCGCTTATCCTAAGAGTAGCAGTATAGAGCGATATAACAGTAATGGCCTTCGCAGTATCGTGAATGTCGATTTAACGTCTGCGAAAGGTAAATCAACAAAGGCCCAAGCGGGTGATTTTATTCGTGTAAAAAATGCCTCTGGTCAGTTTGAAGATGCCATTACCGTGGTTGGTGCTGTCGTTCGACCAGGAAAATACCAATGGTTTGATGGCCAAAAAGTTAGCGATCTTCTGCCTTCCCTGTGGGGGGATCTTTCGATTACAGCCGATCTCAATTATGCGATTATTGTAAGAGAGGTGAATCGCTACGGTAAGGTCAAGGTACTTCAATTTTCACCTAGCCGTGCTATAGCAGAAAAAGACGTCGCGCAAGATTTGTTATTAGCCCCTCGCGATAAGGTCATGCTGTTTAACTATAGCGATGACACTCAAAATCGTTATGAACTAAACAAGTTGGTGAAACAAAGAGTTGAGAAGGTAACCTCGCTTACGGGTGATAGCCTTGTCGGTAACGATCTGTTTAAGGCTGGCTTCTCTCAGCTCGATAAGATGCAACTTTCACAACGTAGTCAAATTGGTGGTGTAGTTGTAGCTAAAGAAGCGCCTGATGATAAAGAGCAGCTTGTAAAGGGTGAAGTCAACAAGATGCTGGCTAACCTATTTGAGGACAAGGAGCTCATTAAGCTTAGTGGTGCCATGAATCGCAGTGAGCTGCTTTATCCAGTCGTTGCCCAGCTAGCCAGCCAAGGAAATTCAGATAAAGGTACGCAAGTGGTTGCCATCAGTGGCAAGGTGCGTCACCCAGGGGTATATCCCCTAACGCAAGGAGCTAAGGTTGAAGACTTAGTCGTGGCAGCCGGTGGATTAGTTGAAGGCGCTTACACAGCTCGAGCAGAGTTGACTACAACGGTGATTGGAAGCGAAGAGTCTAGCGTTAATCATTCAAGCGTTAATTTAGATGACGCATTGGCAGGTATTGATAGTGCCAATGTGACGTTAAGTTCCAGAGACATCTTGACGGTAATGACAACGCCAGATTGGCAGGAAAATAAGGCGGTTGAAATTCGTGGTGAGGTCAAGTTCCCCGGAATGTATAACATTCGCCGTGGTGAGACGCTTGCCGATGTGATCGATCGTGCGGGTGGATTTACCCAGTACGCTTATTTACCGTCCTCTGTGTTTGTTCGCGAGTCGGTGCGTCAGCAAGAGCAGCTTGAGATTAAGAAGCTTGCCGATCAACTACGCCGTGATATTGCTACACGAGGCGTTTCCAAAGATGGCAATGTGGTAAATTACAGCGATGCTCAGATGATGCTAACCGATCTAGAAAACATCAAGGCGGTAGGTCGCTTGGTTGTTGACTTATCTGCTATATCAATAGGTATCGAACAGGCTGACCTTCAATTAGAAGATCAAGATATCCTCTATGTGCCTTCGGTTAAACAGACAATTGCGGTAATGGGTGAGGTGCAGCATGCTGCAACTCATAGGTTTAAAGAGGGCTTAACGTTAGACCAGTATCTTGAAATGTCCGGAGGAGCCAGAGAGCGCGCCGATGAAGATAGAACTTATATTATAAAGGCTAATGGTTCAGTGATTCTTCCAAATCGCTCCATGTGGTTTAGCAGCAATACCGAGCTAAACCCAGGTGACACCATTATCGTACCACTGGATACAGAGTATAAAGATAACCTGACACTCTGGACTCAGGTTACCGGCATTATTTATAACAGCGCAGTTGCATTAGCCACGATTGCCAAACTATAGCCTTTACTATGAGCACTTTGATGAGCTTAGTTATCGAAGTGCTTTGTTTCTTCTTAGGATAATGAGACTCAGAGACACAAATTCTATGTCCACCGAGATAAAAAACTATAGCGATGTTCAATTTTCCGATATGCGCGCTCAAGTACAACAAGCCAATGATGAAATAGACCTTAGAGAACTCTTTTCAGTCATCTGGCAAGGCAAATGGCTAATTATTGCTATAACAGCCGTATTTGCCATTGGCTCGGTTATTTTTGCCATTATGCAACCCAATATCTATAAGTCTGAGGCGCTTTTAGCTCCAGCAAGTGAGGAGCAAGGAGGCGGTTTAAGCGCATTAGCTTCTCAGTTTGGTGGCTTAGCGAGTATGGCGGGCATTAACTTAGGTAGCGGTGGTGGTGTTGACAAGACCCAGATGGCTATTGAGGTGATGAAATCGCGTCAATTTGCGAGTGATTTCTTTCAAAAGCACCATCTTTTGCCTGATTTGATGGCCGCAGAAAAATGGAACATGGCCGATAACAGCATTGTATATGACGCTGAGTTATACAATGCTGAAGCCAAGAAATGGGTAAGAGAAGTAGATGCGCCTTTTAAGCCTGAACCATCAATGCAGGAAGCTTTTAAAGAATTTAGCAAGATAGTTAGCGTGAATTCTGCAAAGGATACTGGCATGGTAACCGTATCTGTGGAGCACTTGTCGCCAGCGATAGCTCAGCAATGGGTCAATTGGCTAGTTGAAGATATCAACAAAGTCATGAAAGAGCGTGATGTAGCAGAGGCTATCCGAAGTAGTGACTTTTTAAACAAGCAGATTGCACAAACAAATGTTGCTGATATCCGCACGATTTTATATAAGCTGATTGAAGAGCAAGCTAAAACCATCATGTTTGCAGAAGTACGTGATGAATACGTATTTAAAACGATAGACCCTGCATTAGTACCTGAAGAAAAAGCGAAGCCAAAACGTGCACTCATCTGTGTATTGGGTACCATGCTAGGTGGAATGTTAGCCGTAATGCTGGTTCTTATAAGACATTTTGTGAGAAAAGAAAGTTAGAGCAAAATTTTTATGGGCCGATGGGAACCACTGCTGTTAAATATAGAGCAGAAAAACGGTAAAACCTAGACTTTTTATAGGATTACGACAATAGATGGTCTCAAAATGGACGAACAGTGGCTCAGCTAGGCTTAAAAAGCTGAGATGAAACAATGATTTTAGTTTTATAAATTTTTACGTATTTAGTCAAGTTGGAACTCGATATATGAACAGCAGTTTTGGAAATTTAAACATTGGCATTATTGGTTTAGGGTATGTAGGTTTACCTTTAGCAGTCGAATTTGGTAAGCAATATAATACTATTGGTTTTGACATCAATGAACCTAGAGTTGCGGAGTTGAGTTCAGGTAAAGATTCAACCTTAGAGTGTACCTCCTCAGAACTGTCTGAAGCACATTTGTTGAAGTACACCTCACATCTAGAAGACATTAAAGACTGCAACTTTTATATTGTAACCGTTCCGACTCCTATTGATAGTAGTAATGCACCAGACTTGACACCGTTGAAAAAGGCTTCTGAAGCATTAGGTAAAGTTATCTCTGTAAATGATATAGTTGTATTTGAGTCGACAGTTTATCCCGGTGCAACTGAAGAGGTTTGTATTCCGATTATTGAGCGTGGATCTGGCCTAAAGTTTAATAAAGACTTTTTTGCCGGATATAGCCCTGAACGTATTAATCCAGGTGATAAGGTTAATCGTTTAACTACAATTGTTAAAATTACGTCAGGTTCAACGCCAGAAATTGCTGATTTTGTCGATTTAGTTTATCGCTCAGTTGTGACTGCAGGTACCCATAAAGCGTCATCTATCAAAGTGGCAGAAGCTGCTAAAGTCATCGAGAATACCCAGCGAGACTTAAATATTGCCATTATTAATGAGTTTGCCAAAATTTTTAATCGGCTAAATATTGATACAGAGGAAGTACTAAAGGCTGCTGGTACTAAGTGGAACTTCTTACATTTCAAACCAGGTTTAGTTGGCGGGCATTGTATCAGTGTTGACCCTTACTATCTTACTCACAAAGCCAAAGAAGTGGGGTATATGCCCGAGGTTATTTTGGCTGGTCGTCGCATAAATGACGGTATGGGAAGTTATGTTGCAACCCAAATGGTGAAGAAGCTTGCGAGCAAGAAAATTCATATTGATGAGGCAAATGTGCTTGTGATGGGAATTACGTTCAAAGGTGACTGTCCTGACGTACGAAACACCAAGGTTATTGAGATCATTAAAGAACTTCAAAGTTTTAATATCAATGTAGATGTTTATGACACATGGGCTGACCCAGCGGAAGTGAAACATGAGTATGGCATTGAGCTAATAAGCGAACTAAAAGAAAACAATTATGATGGAATAATCCTAGCTGTAGACCATAGTGAGTTAAAAGAGATGGGAATCAAAAAGGTAAGAGCACTCGGCAAACAAAATCATGTTGTTTATGATGTAAAGTATGTATTTCCTCTCGATGCTGCCGATATCCGTTTGTAAGGAATAAATTAATGAAAAAGTTTGCTTTAATTGGAGCCGGTGGTTATATCGCTCCTCGTCATCTGAATGCCATCAAAGACACTGGTAATAATTTAGTTGTTGCTATGGATGTTAATGACTCAGTAGGCATTATGGATATGCATTTTCCTGAGTCAGAGTTTTTTACTGAATTTGAAGCTTTTGCGGCATATGTAGAGGATGAAGCATTAAAAGGTAATAAACTCGATTATATTTCTATTTGTACACCGAATTACTTGCATGCCCCGCAAATGAAATTTGCGTTGAAGAATGGCATAGATGTTATATGTGAAAAACCCCTAGTTCTAAGCTCCAAAGAGATTGATACATTAAAAGTGTATGAAGAAAAATATGGCGCTAAGGTTAACAGTATTCTTCAGTTACGCTTGCACCCGTCGATTATTGCTTTACGTGAAAAGGTGAATAATAGTCCTTCAGATAAAATCTTTGATGTTGAACTTACTTATATGACATCTCGGGGGAAGTGGTATTTAAAGTCATGGAAAGGTGTTGATGAAAAATCTGGGGGGGTTGCAACCAACGTCGGGGTTCACTTCTTTGATATGCTTCATTTTATTTTTGGAGATATAAAATTTAATGAAGTTCATTACAAAGATGAACAAACAGTTGCGGGTTACTTAGTGTATGAGCGTGCACGTGTTAAGTGGTTCTTGTCAATCGATGCAAATAATCTACCTGAGAATGCTATTCAAGGTGAAAAGAAAACTTATCGAAGCATCATGATAGGTGACGAAGAACTAGAGTTTTCGGGTGGGTTTACTGATTTACATACTCAAAGTTATGAAAATGTTTTAGCCGGCAAAGGTTATGGCCTTGAGGAAAACCGCACAGCGATAGAGACCGTAGAAAAAATACGAGATCAAAAAGTGGTTGCCAATCCAGGGCACTATCACCCATTAATGGCTAAGTTAGTCTAATCATCTTGGGGCCTACAAAAATGAATTATATGAAACACGAAACAGCGATTATTGATGAAGGCGCAGTCATTGGTGATGGTTCAAGAGTATGGCATTGGGCACATGTGTGTGGTGGTGCGAGAATTGGCCAAGGGGTTTCGTTAGGTCAAAACGTTTTTGTAGGTAACAGAGTTACTATCGGTAACAAATGTAAGATTCAAAACAATGTATCAGTTTACGATAATGTGCACTTAGAAGATGGTGTTTTCTGTGGACCCAGTATGGTTTTTACTAATGTATATAATCCGCGTTCACTTGTTGAACGAAAGGATGAATACCGGAATACTTTTGTTAAAAAAGGCGCTACTTTAGGTGCCAATTGCACGGTAGTTTGTGGCATTACAATTGGTGAGTTTGCATTTATTGGAGCGGGAACGGTTGTAAATAAGGATGTTAAACCCTATGCGTTAATGGTGGGTGTACCTGCAAAACAGATCGGATGGATGAGTGCATATGGAGAGAAACTAGATTTACCACTATGTGGCAATGCAAGAGCTATATGTCCACATACAAATGATATTTATACACTCATAAATAACAAACTTGTTCGTGAAGTATTGAAATAGAATAGAGTACCGAAAATGCAGTTTATTGACCTTGAAGCACAGTATCTTCACTTAAAAGATAAAATTAACGCACGTATACAAAAAGTCCTAGATCATGGCCAGTACATTATGGGGCCTGAAGTGCAAGAGCTAGAACAAAAACTAGCAGAATATGTAGGAGTAAAGCACGCGATTACTTGTGCTAATGGTACTGATGCCTTGACTCTAGCTATGATGGTATTAGGCATAAAAGAGGGCGATGCTGTTTTTTGTCCAACATTTACCTTCTTCGCTACAGCGGAGGTAATTGCTTACGAAGGCGCAACTCCTGTATTTGTTGATTCTGATGCAGACACCTTTAATATTTGTCCTATCGATTTAGAAAAAAGAATACAAAAAGTAATTGAAGATGGTGTATTAACACCTAAAGCTATCATTGCTGTAGATTTGTTTGGTTTGCCCGCAAATTACCCCGAAATTGAAAAGGTTGCTAAAAAATATAGTCTTAAGTTAGTTGAAGATGCCGCACAAGGTTTTGGCGGTTCTATTAAAGGGAAAAGGGCAGGAAGCTTTGGCGATATGGCAACAACAAGTTTCTTTCCTGCCAAACCATTAGGTTGCTACGGAGATGGTGGGGCAGTTTTTACCAATAATGATGAATATGCCGAATTGATAAAATCTTATCGAGTACACGGTAAAGGTCATGATAAGTACGACAATGTTCGAATAGGGATGAATAGCCGTTTAGATACAATTCAGGCAGCTATTCTAATTGAAAAGCTAGCAGAGTTCCCTATTGAGTTGATAAACAGAAATAGAGCTGCAAAATGTTATGAATTAGAGCTGTCTCCAATGTATGTTACTCCTAAGGTTCCTCAACATTATGTCAGCTCTTGGGCCCAGTATACTTTGATGAGTGGAGAGCGTGATACCGTTATGGCTGCATATAAAGATAAGGGGATTCCAACTTTTGTTTATTATAAGACGTGTATGCATCAACAGACAGCATTTGAATACCTGAACTATAAAGTCGGTGATTTTCCTGTTGCAGAGCGGTTAGCAAAACAAGTATTTAGTTTGCCAATGCATGGTTATTTATGAGTAAATTTCTCGATAGAGTTTGTGTTCTTTTATTTTGCGATTACGCTGGTGTATAAAGATATATAAACCATCCACGTCAGAATAAGTGTGGTTATTTTGAAAAAATTCTTAACTGGCAATGTTTTTGCTCAAATAATACCGTTGTTGATGATGCCGGTGTTGGCTAGGTTATATAGTGTTGAAGTATTCGGTGAGTTTGCATTAAATCTAGCTGTAATCTCTATAGCTAGTATGTTTTCTACTTACAGATTGGAGTATTCGTTCTTCTCTGAAAATGAAAAGTCAGTAGATAGGGTAATTAATTATTGTTTACTGATTCTTCAGTTTAATACTGTGATGCTATTTGTTGTGCTGAGCCTTTTTTTTGAGTTGATAGATGTGTTTTTTTTGGTCTCATCTATTGTTGTTTTTTCTTTTAATAACTTGATGTGTGTTTACCTAAACAGAAAAGATTGCCTTGATGAAATCGTTAAAATAAGGATTGCTACAGTATCCATTGTTAGTATAATTCAGCTTTCTCTTTCTATTTTTCAAATTAATATTTCTGGGGCAGGTATATTTATAGGTTGGCTGTTAGGCTATCTTTTGAGCTCCTTATATTTGCTTGGCAAGTTTCGGAAGTCTTTTTGTGTAATCAGAGTAAATAAAAGAGTTTTAACAATCGTAATCGCTAGGGCAAAAAAAACATTAGCACTTTCCTTCTCGCACGGCATGAATTCCTTCGTGATTCAAATACCAAGCTTTGTTATAAGTCATTTTTATGGTAACGAAGCATTGGGTTTTTATTCCATGGCCTATAAACTCATAAGGGTTCCAACAATCTTTGTAGGTAATTCATTCGGTGAGCTGTTTAGGAGTGAAGCTTCTAAGGAGTTTCTTGAACATAAAAATTTCGAGCGTACGTATAAAAAATATTTAAAAATCCTTTCTGTTCTATCAGTATCAGGCTTCAGCTTCATCTATTTACTCCATGAACATTTAGTGATTTTGGTCCTTGGTAAAGAGTGGTTTGGAAGTGTTGTATATGTACTATCCCTATACCCATTGTTTATCATTTCCTTCGTCAGTTCACCATTGAGTTCATCGTATATTGTAGTTAAAAAATACAGTTTAGATCTTAAAGTCCAATGCGTCTTTTTCGCTGGTTCACTTTTATCGGCATCTTTAGCATTTACAATTGAAGTTGCAAGTCAGTGGGTACTAATTTATAGCATTGTGATGGCATGTATCTATCTTGGTAATGTATGGTGTACATATTCTCTTTCAAGGAATAATGATGAAAAGTTTGCTTAGAAAAATTTTATATAAATTTAGCTACTTTAATATCTGTAAAGAAACGCAGGGAACGGCTGCACCAGTAGGTATTTGGGATATAATTTGCTATCGTTTTTTTAAACACAAAACTGGAATATACTGGCCTGTGCACGTAAGCAGCAAGGTAAGCTCACCTCAAAATATTGAGATTGGGATTGGTACAGCGCCAGGTTTGTCACCTGGTTGTTATATCCAAGGGATTGGAGGCGTGAAAATTGGAGATTACACAATTATTGCGCCAAATGTAGGTATAATCAGCGCTAATCATGACGTATATAACTTTGAGGAGCACAAATGTCAAAGTGTACAAATAGGAGACTATTGTTGGATAGGTATGAATAGTGTCGTGTTGCCTGGCAGCAGGTTAGGAGAGCGAACTATTGTTGCTGCTTGTTCTGTTGTCAAGGGTGATTTTTCTCATGGTTTTTGTGTTTTAGCGGGAAATCCTGCGAGGATAGTTAAATTTTTGGACAGAGAGAAGTGTGTTAATCACGTTAATAGATTCGAATATTTAGGGTTTTTGAAAAAAGTATGACTTTAAAAATTGTTATTTTTACGCAGGGTAAGAGTCGTATAGTAGAGCACATGTTCAATAATTACTCGGTGAGTTTATTAGTTAACTCGAGAAATAGCGAACCTCCTCTGAAAAGTTTCCTTAAATCTGCTGTTAAAAGTTTATTTCCTACAAAAATACAACGTTACTGTAAAGACAATAACGTACAGTATTTTGATTATAATGGGAATAACAACGATGAATTACTTGATATGATTAACAAGTTAAATCCAGATGTTGGTATTGTTTTCTCTATGTCACAACTTATAAAGCAGGATGTAATTGACTCTTTTAAGTATGGAATCGTAAATATCCACCCGTCATACTTGCCATCTTATCGAGGTCCTAACCCACTATTTCAATATTACAAGAATATGGATGAGGTAGGTGGGGTTACTCTACATTTTATTGATAGTGCAGCGGATACCGGAAATATTATTTCTCAAGAAAAGTTTCAGATTAATAAAGGTGATAAGTCGGAAGATATACTTGACAGGGTGATTTATGAACACTCTTTAGCCATGATCGATAAATTTTTAGATAATATTTCAGCTAGCATTGAGAGCGCGAAAGTTCAACCTTCCATAGGTATTAGTTATGCGCCAAGAATTACTCGTTTTGAATTAAACTCCCTTGTTAGAAAGGAAAATATGTCGGCTGTAGAACTATGGCATTTATTACGCGGTACCGAACAATGGTTTCAAGTTTCAAAGCATCCGCTATCTGTGCTGGGGTTTTATTGGAGTGTCGGTTATTATAGCAAAAATTCCAATCATGCGAGGCAGCATAGTAACTTTGAAGTATTTAAACGCCTAGGTAGGTATTATATTCAATATAAAGAAATTTCAATAGAGCTAAATACACAATGGTCTATTCATAAGGTTTTTAAAAAGTAATTATGAATGTATTTAAATTAGGTGAACCTGATACTCTAAGCCTGTTGAGTAATTTTAATGGTGAGCTTCGGTTTAATATCGGGGAGCCCAAAATTGCAGTGCTAAGTAAATATTTTGAAGTTAACTCAATAGTGATTTATGATGGCTGCAAAGAGACTCCTGTGCTTTTCTGTCCTCTTTTTATAAAAGGCAACTCGGTCGTAATACCTATGCTTTCTCAATATACAGGTATATATATAAAGGATAATGAGAAATCATCTTACACAAGTCAATTGTCTAAACAGCATCGTTATTTGTCTTTATTTTTGGAACAATTGAGTGGTTTTAGAAGTATTGAATTTACTTTTCATTACGACTTGCAGAATATCCTACCGCTTATATGGGAAGGTTTTGATGTTAAACCTCGTATAACCTATATATTAGAACGAGATGATACTGATTTGCTTTGGGGAAAGTTGAAAAGCTCAGTTAGAGGTAAGATAAAAAAAGCTAGAAAGAATCTTACTACTATAGAAAATATTTCGGCAGAAGATTTTTATGAGGTAAATAGTAAAACCTTCCAGCGGCAAGGGATTAAAACTCCATATACTAAAAAATATTTAACGGAATTCTTCAGTTCTTTTAGTGACTATAAATGTGGCAAATCATTCGCTGCAGTGGATAAGGCTGGACAGGTAGTTTCAGTTGCATACGTTACTTGGGATGATCGATCTGCCTATCTACATCTAGCAGGAGATGACCCTGAATACAGACATTTGGGAGGGGGGATACTGGTTATATGGGAAGCCATTTTATTTGTCTTTACTAAGCTAGACGTTGATGTATTTGACTTCGAGGGCTCGATGATTAAGGGCGTTGAAGAGGTTAGAAGAAGTTTCGGAGCTAAACAAAAAATCTATTATTCTGTCCAAAAGTTCAATTCAAAAAGAGAAAGAATAAAGTATCATTTGTTACAAGAACTTAAAAGTAGCGGTATTGGTTCTATAGTACGTACTTTCAAAGGTTATATTAGATGATAGAGTTTTATGTCTGTGATGAGTTATTCAATGAATATTCTTATATCTTCGATGAATTTATCAACTCTAGTATTGTACTCAAACTTACTAAAGGAGATAGCTATTTTCTTTGTATTAAAACAGGCAAAACGCTAAACTTGGCTTTAGATGATAGATATCTAAAAAGTATTGTCGCTGGTGACGATATTTCTAGTCATTTTCATGAGGTTTTGGTAAAAAAAGATATATCTAGTGTCGTCGTTTCACATGACTTGGATTTTGATGTTGAAAAGTCGTTTTCAGTTTTGGTCAGTGATAGAACTTCTACTTATTGGAACGATGGATTTGTCAATACTCCAATTTTTTCTTTAATTCTGTATTTACTTTGTATTTTAGACGAAAAATATAGAAACCAAAAGTGTTATCAAGATTCACACGAAAGGTTTGATGCCAAATTTAGCATTCTTACAATAAAAAACGTTATAAAAGAACCTGTGGTTTATAATTTGTTGAGAATGTTTGGCTATATACTGCAGCTTGAATTTTCTTTTTCCACTAATCCTATTAATATTAAGAGGAAGGTGACAAAAGGATTACGCTTAACCGCTGATTTAGATATACCATTTAGCCCAGCTTTAAATGGCTCAACGCGTTTGTTTCGACGTTTAGCTGGTGACTTAATTTTGCGTAGGAACCCAATTAAGCCCTTTGTAACATTGTTTCATTATGTTTTCTATAAATTAACTGGTTCGTTTAGATTTGATGAGTATGTCAATGGTATACATTTGTTAAAGGATGTTGCGATTAGAAATGATAATATTTTAAAGTGTTACTTAATACTTAACCGAACAATTAAGCCTATAGACGGTGATTCAGACGTAAATAATGAAATTTTTATCGCGCTGTTGAAACTCTTAAACTCTGAGAAATTAACCTATGGTGTACATGCATCCTATAAAACGTTAGCTAATCCGACATTACTTAAATATGAGTTGAGTTTAGTTGATGGTATTTCAAATATAGTTAGTAATATTGATGGAGTACGTAGCCATTTTTTAAGAGCGCATTTTCCATGTCACTTTGATATTTTAAGTGAATTAAACGTGATTGAAGACTCTACTCTTTACTTTCACAATGAAATCGGTTTTAGAAGTGGTGTTAATTCACCTTACTATTACTATAATATTGATAGGCGGATAAAAACAGAGTTGATAGTAAATCCAATTCATGTTATGGATGGGACGTTAATAAACTATATTAAAGAGCATGGGGTTAATGCTGGCGTAGAAATAGTTATAGATATAATACGGTTTTGTAAACACTACAATACTGATTTTGATTTGCTATGGCACAACTCTTCCTTGTCTAATAATAAAGAAAGACTCATATTTAACTCTGTGGTAAATGCTTATGAAAACTTTAGTTATTAGTTACCACGATCCTTTAAGTGAAAAAGTTAAAGGAGGGTTTCATGATATTTACAAAGCAATTTTAAATCGAAATGATGTGAGCAAAATTGATTGGTTGGTTTGTGATTTGAATCTTTTTAGATTTGCTTTAGGAAAAGAGAGAAAGATTTCATTAAATAGAGCTATCCGATTGTTAAATGGCATTTCTGAGGAAAATAAAACTACAATTTACTCTTGTATTGAAGTGAGTTTGCCTAAAAGGTTCGATTTATTTGGTAAAGATTTATTTTTCTTTCATCCAAAACTAAATAAGTATAAGTATGATCTGATCATTGTTGAGTCTGTCGAGGCGCTCAGATTCACTAAAATACAAAGACTCATCTCAAACGGATGCAAAGTTATCTATAGGCCTTCAGATCCATTGTTTGCTTGGAGTAGCAAAAGTGAGGCCTGTGATTATGAAAAACTTTTGGTATCAAAATACAAAACAGCGTTTGTTAATGAAAGCTGTAGGGATGCTTTTGATGATATCAAAGAATCTGTGGTTGTGTATAATTGTCTAGACTTTAAACGTTCGAATATTGCAAGAGGCACTATTAATAAGGAGTTTGTTTATATTGGTGCGTTTCCATTGTGTAAAGTTGCATTAAATAAACTTAGTAGAAGATTTCCAGATTATAAAATTAAAGTTTATGGTCCATTCAGGATCGGAGTTATAAATAACATTGAGTATATGGGATACTTAGATTATACAAGATTTTACGATGTTGTTTCGACCGCTAGCGTGTTTATTGTCCCATATGAAAATAAAGGTAAAATTAATTGTTTATTGGAACTAACTAAAAAACTTTTAATGGTAATGGATGTTGGTGTTCCGATAGTAACAATGAATTGTTCACCAAAAGTTCGTGAGTTTGGCATATGTTATTCTAACGATGTAGATGATTTCTTAGAAAAAGTAAGCGTACAAAAAAACTTGACCTCCGTTAAATATCAAGTTCCAGAGATTAGAGGGTTCAATTTTTTTGAAAAAATGATTGGGAATTTCTTTTTTGATGACAATAAGATTTAATTATATTCTTTTTGGAACAGCTCTTTTAGTTTTCTTATTACTATTACCTGGTACATTTGAAAGTGTTTTCTTCTTTAATATATCTGGTTTTTATATTTCAATAATTGAGCTAATTATTTTTGGCTGCTTTTTACGATACGCTTGTTTACGATGTGAATTAAAAAAGCTCAATTTTATTTTGATTTTGATTGTTGTTTGTTCATTGGTTGCATCTTTTTTGTTTTTGAATTTTTCAAGATATGATTACGTTTTATTGGATGTAATTTTCTCTAATCTGACATTCATCGCTTTTTTATTTTGTTTTACTTTCACGGTGCCTGCAAAAATTGAGGCTGTATTTATAGTGAAAGCGTTAAAAGTAGTGGTCTACGGAAATTTTATTTATTTGTTGTTGACGGCGATTTTAATTCCAAATTTTCTAAGTGTTTTTTTTCCAGAACTGTTAAGTCTTCGCTCTGGCTATAGTCTAGATTACTTGTCCAGTGGGATTATCTATAGAGTGCAAAGCCTTATTGGCTCAGCAAATACAACAGGAACCTTAGTTTGCCTGATTTCTGTAGGGATTTTAATACATGAAATTAAATTAAAAAAAATAGATGTTACCTTTCATTTAATTTCATTTGTTTTGGTATGCTTAACGTTATCTCGAACGGGAATGATTTTGTTTTTCTTAGCGTACTTTGTTGCTCAGCCTAAACTTATTTTAAACTCCATTTTTACACGGAAAGGTTTAGTCGGTTTAATCTTTGGGCTTATAATGTTATTTTCAATGGGTATTTTTGAATCTATGCTGCAAAGGCTTGACGGTGAAGGGCAAACTTCGTTGAGTGTAAGAGAAGTTAAGTTGATGTCAGCAGTGAAAGCTATTGAGGAGCAGCAACCAAGTTTATTAGGCAGATCTTTAGGTACTGGAGAGTCAAGGAATCAGGCGATTTTTTTTAACAGTAAACTTGTTCCTGAATCAACGTACAATGCAGCAGATTATTATATTGGGGAGTCAGAAAATTTTATTCTAGTTTTACTCTTTGAGGGCGGACCATTAGTTTTAGTTTTATTTTTATTTTTATTGTTTTTAAAAGACTATCCTAATAATTTTACTAATATTTCATGGTTTTTAGTTATTTTTGGATATTTAATGACTGAAAGTAGTTTTAAAACCCCTCAATTTCTTCTTGTTTGCTTAGTTAGTTACTGGTGTTTTTCTTCACTAAATAAAAATAAGGTTAAATCATAGTATGAAAATTTGTTTTGTCACACCTCTAGACCCTGAAGGGTGTGAAATTAGTGGTGGTTTACTTAAGACATCAAAATTGATCCACTATTTGAAACAGTACCATGATGTAACTTTAGTTAGTTTGACCCAAGAAAAAAAGTTAGTCTCCGGGAATAAGTTTTATGTTAGTGAGCGACATAAGAAACCCTCATTACTTAATTTGTTGAAAAGTTATTTATTACGTAAGCCAGTATCTGTAATACGAAATTACAACTCTAGATTAAAAAGCGAGATTTCCGAACTGCTTGAGAATGTAGATGTTATAGTTGTTGATCATTTCTTTATGTATCAGTACATAGATAGAAGATTTGACAATAAGACTATATATCATGCTCATAATGCTGAGTTTTTAATATGGCTTAGACGCGCTAAACTAAGTAATAACTTCTTTGCTAAGATTGTTTTAGGTTTTGAGTCAATTAGGGTGAGAAATATGGAGCTCGACATTTTGAAAAGAACGCGGTTTTTTGTCGCTGCTCCTAATGACATTCAGGTAATAAAAGAGTTAGATGATGAGAATTTGGGCTTTAAATTTCGTGAAACTTATCATTTAGGTGATGATTCTTTATTAAATAAACCAGATTTACAGTATTCATCAAGTTCGCCGGCAATATGTTTTGTTGGTGGTTTGAATTGGAATCCAAATTATGATGGTATTAAATGGTTTTTAGACAGTTCATGGAGTTTGATTCTGGAAAGATTGCCAACTACTGTTCTTCACATTGTTGGTTCTGCTTCTAAAGAACAAAATGAATACCTAAAAACTTTTCCCAATGTTATTACTCATGGTTTTGTTTCGGATATTGATAGTGTTTTATCAAAGTGCACAGCTTTTGTATGTCCTCTAAAGTATGGTAGTGGAATGAAGGTAAAAAACATAACGGCTCTATACCGGGGGTTTCCTATAGTTACAACATCGGTTGGGGCAGAGGGGATTAATATTAGAGATGGTTTTACAGGTTTTATTGCTGATACTGAAGAGTTATTTGCCAATCGTGTTTTAGAAATATTAGAATCGCAGTCTATTTTTGAAACTATGTCATATAATGCCAGAGAACTTGGTTGTTCGCAATATTCTTGGGCAGCAACGCTTAACAAATTTGGGGCGGTATTAAATGAGCTTTGATGTAGTAAAGTTTTGTGGTTTATCTTTTAAAGGTGTTACTCGAAGTATTCTTCTGAGAGAGTCTGAATACCTTAAGTTGATTATTACTGTAAATGCAGAGTTTATAGTTGAAGCTTATAAAGATAAGAAATTCATGGCGATAATTAATGATAATTACTCGACATTTGACGGGCAGGTTCCTTATTTTTTTTCTAAGTTGCTAAGTCCTCATGATGCGGAGAAAATTAGTGGTTCCGATTTTATTTATGACGTTATAGATAGATGTAAGGCTACTGGTCAGACTATTTTTCTTTTAGGTGATAACAGAGTTAATAATCGAGCTGCTGTAGAATATGTAAAAGAAAAATTTGGAGTTAACTGTGTTGGTTTTTCTCCCACCTTTGAACCGTACCCATTTTCTAAGCAGAATGATATGCAAATTAGAAGTGAACTCGAGAAAGTAAATATAGATTATTTGTTTGTAGGCTTCGGGGCTAAAAAACAAGAGTTCTGGATGAGTGATAACTACGACTATCTCCAGTCCTTAGGCATTAGAGCTGCTGTGGGATGTGGAGGGACGTTCGGCTTTTTGAGTCAGAATATTAAGCGAGCGCCTGTTATTATTCAACGTATGGGATTGGAAGGTTTTTTTAGGTTTGTTAAAGAACCAAAGTTATTTCGATTTAGACGGTTGATTAAAAGCTTTGTTTTTTTTAAATATATATTTAAGAAGTGATTTAGATTAAGGTGATTTTATGATTCTACCTGTTATAATGGCCGGAGGTTCAGGAACCCGTTTATGGCCGCTTTCACGTCAACAATTTCCTAAGCAGTTTTTAACCTTATTTGGTAATGATTCCATGCTGCAAACTACAGCGCGGCGTTTAAAAGGGATTCAGCACGCACCAGCTTTGGTTATTTGTAATGAAGAACACCGTTTTTCGGTCGCTGAGCAGTTTCGAGCTAACGCCATCCAAACCAGCGGTATTATCTTGGAACCGGCCGGACGTAATACCGCTCCAGCAATAGCTTTAGCAGCTCTGCAAGCTCTAAAAAATGGTAATGACCCGCTATTACTTGTGTTAGCGGCTGATCACGTTATAAAGGACGAAGAGTCATTTTGTTCATCGGTAGAGCAAGCATTGCCGTTTGCGCAAGCGGATAAGTTAGTAACCTTTGGGATTGTGCCTACTGTTCCTGAAACAGGTTACGGCTACATCAAGCGTGGCAACGTGCAAGTTGGTAGTGCTGGTTTTAGCGTGGCACAGTTTGTTGAAAAACCTAATCTAGAAACTGCTCAGGAATATCTCTCGTCAGGTGAATACTACTGGAACAGTGGTATGTTTTTATTCAAAGCCAGTGCGTATTTGGCTGAACTTAAAACCCATCGTCCGGATATATTTAGTGCATGTGAGCAAGCCATGGCGGCAACACAAGCCGATTTGGACTTTATACGTGTTAATAAAGAGGCATTTGAAGCGTGTCCTGATGATTCTATTGATTACTCGGTGATGGAAAAAACTGGCCAAGGTGTAGTTGTGCCTATGAACTGCGGTTGGAGTGACGTAGGAAGTTGGTCTGCACTGTGGGAAGTATCAGATAAAGACGAATATGGTAATGCTTGTCGAGGTGATGTTATTAATCTCAATACTCGTAATTCGTATGTTCACGCGACAGAAAAGCTCGTTACTACAATTGGTTTGAACGACGTAGTAATAGTCGAAACCAAAGATGCGATTTTGGTGGCAAAACAATCTGAAGTACAGCAAGTAAAAAAGATCGTGGAGCAGCTAAAAACAGAAGATCGTGGCGAGTGGCAACATCACCGTGAAGTTTTCCGTCCTTGGGGGAAATACGATTCGATTGATGATGGTGATCGCTTCCAAGTCAAACGCATTACGGTTAAGCCAGGTGAGAAGCTTTCTATTCAGATGCATCATCATCGTGCTGAGCATTGGATTGTGGTGACTGGTACAGCTAAAGTCACCAATGGCAATACAGAACTTTTGCTGACAGAAAATCAATCAACTTATATCCCTGTTGGTGTCATTCATGCTCTAGAAAACCCAGGTAAAGTGCCGCTTGAGTTAATCGAAGTACAGTCAGGATCTTACCTTGGCGAAGATGATATTGTGCGTTTTGAAGACAGATATGGCAGGGCAAATTAATGACGCAGGTATGTGTTTCCCAAGTCATAAAAGAAAGTGGGGTTGCTTTTGGTACTAGTGGCGCTCGTGGTTTGGTTACAGACTTTAAATCGGAAGTATGCGCCGCCTTTACTTTAGCGTTTATTCAAGCCATGCAACAAAGCTTTAGTTTTAAGCGTTTGGCCATTGCGATTGATAATCGTCCAAGTAGTCCAGATATAGCAGCTGCTTGTATTGCAGCAGCAAAAGCGGTTGGCATAGAAGTTGATTATTATGGTGTCATTCCAACACCAGCATTAGCTGTCACTTCGCTAGCAGAGAAAATTCCAGCGATCATGGTTACCGGCAGTCATATCCCGTTTGATAGAAATGGCCTTAAATTCTACCGCCCTGACGGAGAAATCAGTAAAGAAGATGAATTAGACATCTTAGCCGTAGGCGTTAAGCTGCCCAAAGTTGAGGAATCAGATCTACCTAGAGTTCAAACTAAAGCTGCAGATTACTACCTCGCACGTTATCTCAATGTCTTTGGTGCAGATTTGCTCAAAGGTAAGCGAATCGGTATTTATGAGCACTCTAGTGCAGGGCGGGATTTATACGCAAACTTGTTTGAGCAGCTTGGTGCCACGGTTGTTAGCTTAGGTCGTAGTGATTGTTTTGTGCCGATCGACACCGAGGCTGTGGGATTAGCTGATATTGAAATGGCGAAAAATTGGCAGAATGAATACCAATTAGATGCTATATTTTCTACCGATGGTGATGGTGACAGGCCATTACTTTCAGATGAAACAGGTACTTATTTACGTGGTGATATATTGTGTTTGCTTGCGGCTAAGCACTTAAACATTGAAGCGGTAGCTGTTCCTGTTAGCTGTAACACAGCTATTGAAGCTAGTGGAGCTTTTCAAAGAGTTGAGCGGACTAAAATTGGTTCACCTTACGTGATAGCTGCATTCGATGAATTGAATCATGCATATCAGCGTGTGGCGGGATTTGAAGCTAACGGTGGGTTTTTATTAGGTTCAGACGTCTCACTTAACGGCGCACAGCTATCGGCCTTACCAACCCGAGATGCAGTTCTACCAGTCTTAGCTGTTCTAGTTATGGCTAGTAAAAGCACTATTTCTTCTTTAGTTGACCGTCTTCCTTCTAGCTATACTGCTAGTGACCGTATTCAGAATTTTCCGAGAAATAAAAGCTTGGAAATTATCGAACAAGGCCTAAAGAAGAATCAGCAATTATTATCACAATTAGGCATTACTGGTTTTAAGCTTGCAACTACAGATACTACTGATGGCTTGCGTATGACTTTTACTAATGGTGAAATTGTACATTTACGTCCTTCTGGTAATGCTCCAGAGCTTCGCTGCTATGCTGAATCAGATTCAGTTGAACGTGCAGAGTTACTAGTGAAGTTAGTGCTAAGCGCCATTGATAAGTTAAAATAGTCAAGGCTATTCGATTTAGCCTGTTTTGTGACCAATAATCAAGGGGATGCCTATGAATGAGACGGTTTTGAGACATAATCTCACGACTGTCTCATTTTTTGTGCAAATCACGGTTACTTGATTATTTTGTTAGACTTTTTACGTTATAATCGCCTAGTGATCTAATGGGATGTTATTGCGTTACCGCTTGTTTTGTTTGGTGTAAAGCTGTCTCAGGATCGATTAACTGATTGAAATTAAAGACATGGACGTTTTGTTTAGTATGCTTTTTATACTGGTTCAGTTCATGCTCTGTTAACTGAGCCTGATGAGTCCTACTTTTAATTATGATTTTGGTTTAGTAAACCATCGAGTCTAGTATGTCGACCAGTTTATCCGTAGTCAGTGTATTTTTAAGTTCGTTTGTCTTTTTGTTTGTATACCGTAAGTTAGCTAAAAAAATTGGCCTGGTCGATAAGCCTAATGAGCGCAAGTTACATGTAGGCCAAGTGCCATTAATTGGTGGTATTTCCATCTTCACCGCTATCATGCTTAACATCTGTTTGGTGTTCGATGTTACTAGTAATGTGATGCTTTACATGGTTTGCTCCACGGTACTGATTGTGCTAGGTGTGCTTGATGATCGTTTTGATCTCAGCTTTAAAGCCCGTTTGTGGGTGCAGGCAGCGATTTCGATGGCGATGATTTTGATCGGTTATAAGAGTCTATATTACTTAGGTTTTATTGCTGGTGATGAGGCGCTGATCCTACCGATCTTCGTGAGTTATGTCGTGACCATTTTTGCCGTGATCGGGGCCATTAACGCCTTTAATATGGTTGATGGCATTGACGGTTTGTTAGGTGGATTAGCCTTGGTGACCTTTGCTGCACTGGGTTATATGTTTTACGGTGCAGGGCAGATAGAGTTAGCACATTTTTGTTTGCTGCTCATGGTGGCGATGCTGCCTTATATCTTGCTGAATTTAGGCTTTCCTTTTGGTCGTCGTTTTAAAGTGTTTATGGGCGATGCCGGCAGTATGTTTATTGGTTTTACCGTTATTTGGTTGTTGATTGATGCGAGTCAGGATCAGCAAGAGGTGGTCATTCGCCCTGTTACTGCGTTGTGGTTTATCGGGCTGCCGTTAATGGATATGGTGTGTATCATGTCACGCCGCATCAAGAAAGGTCAATCACCGTTTAAGCCCGATAGAGAGCATTTGCATCACATCTGTCAACGTGTCGGGATGTCGCCGAGAGTATCATTATTGGTGATTTGTTTGATTGCGACCATGATGGCCGCTGTAGGCGTTTGGTCTGAGTATCTCGAGATTAATGAAACCGTGATGTTTGTCTCATTTTTGTTGGTGTTTGCTTTGTACTATCTCGCGATAAGTTATGTCTGGCGCATTACCGCATTCATGCATCGATGGTTTAAATTCACAAAGCCATCGTAAAATATACCAGGCTTCAGGTACAAAGTTACAGCGTTTTATGTTGAACCGTTTTTACCTTGTCATATAGAGGTTATACTGTATGACTGGTAGTTGTTGGCGGTAGGGATCGGTATGGTTCCTCGTCATTCTATATTGGCTTAGGGAAGAGAGTTTATGGAATACTTTATACCGTTTGTGACGGTGTTTTGCTTAACGTGTGCTGCGATTAAGTTGTTTCACCCAATTGCGGAAAAAGTCGGCTTAGTAGATTTACCAAATGAAAGGAAAACACATGTTGGCGCCATACCGTTAATTGGTGGGGTGGCTATTTATTGTAGTGTCCTGCTTGTTTCCAGTATTGTGTTTGAACAAAATCAGGTATTTAACCTTTACTTGATTTCTGCTGCACTGATATTGTTTTTGGGGGTATTGGACGACAAATATGATCTGTCTGTCCGCGTTAGAATCGTTGCGCAAGTGATCACTGCTTCGATTCTGGTCTTTGGTGCAGGGTTTTATCTTACATCACTGGGTCATATCACTTATTTCTTTGAGTTAAAGCTCGGATATTTAGGTGTTTTTGTCACCATACTGGCCGTTATCGGTGCAATTAATGCCTTTAATATGGTGGACGGTATTGATGGCTTAGCCGGGATGTTGAGTCTTGTCACCTTTACCTCTCTGGCATTGCTGTTTTACGCTGCCGGTAATGATTGGTTTATTCTTCCTCTGCTTTTCATTAGCGCAATCATTGGTTACTTGATATTCAATTTGAGATGGCCTTTTGAAACCGTTCAAAAAATCTTTATGGGCGACGCAGGAAGCATGTTGATTGGGTTGACAGTAGTATGGCTGCTCGTATTGGGTGTTGAAGCTGACGTTCGGGTATTTGCCCCCGTTACTGCGCTATATCTGATTGGTATTCCGTTAATGGACATGGCTGCAATCATGTACCGCCGAGTTAAAAAAGGGATGTCACCTTTTAAGCCTGACCGGGATCACCTTCACCATATATTTGAAAGAGCGGGTTACAGTCGAAAACAAACGCTGGTACGGATCTCTCTGGCTTCTATAGCGCTCGCTGCAATCGGTATTTCCGGAGAATGGATGCATTTGCCTGAATGGATCATGTTTTTGGGTTTTGTCGCCATTTTTGTTGCTTATAACTGGGCATTAGCACACATTTGGCAAATATTAACTTGGCTTCGTAAAGCTTAGGTTGTTGAGTTGTTGGGAAAATCCTCACATGAGGATTTTTTTGGGTTTTATATTATTGGATTGTTTATAAAATCGGGCACTGAGCATTAATTCTCGTTATGGTCGAGTCCACCGATGTTGAAATGAGTCAAAAGCAAGCTGAAGCGATTGCAAAGGCTGTGTCTACGGCAGGTGTTTAAAGTTTAATTTTTACTAGTTGTAGAGCTATTGATGCCACTATCCTTCCAGGTAGTGGCATTTTTATTTTAAACTTATTTTTTACACGGCTGCTGGTCTGTATTAGCGTGGTAAATTCAGTTTTAGAGCTTATTGAAGAGAGCGTACTTTGAAAGGTATTTTATTAGCTGGTGGTACTGGCACGCGGTTATATCCCATCACACGCGGCGTTTCTAAGCAGCTGCTTCCTGTGTATGACAAGCCAATGATCTATTATCCGCTCTCTGTCCTTATGCTGGCGGGGATCCGCGATATTTTGATCATCACGACCCCTGATGAACAGATGCTGTTTCAACGCTTACTCGGAGACGGCAGTGATTTTGGTATTTCGCTTTCCTATCAAGTACAGGCAAAGCCTGAAGGGATCGCGCAGGCTTTTATCATTGCTGAGGAGTTTATTGGTACCGACAGCGTGTGTTTGGTGTTGGGAGATAATGTTTTTTATGGGCAGGGTTTCAGTCTCACGCTGAAACAGACTGTAGCTGATCTCAGCAATGCAGATTCAATGGGAGCAACTATCTTTGCCTATCAGGTCGACCATGCTGAAAGGTTCGGCGTGGTGCAGTTTGACGCTGATTTCACCCCCTTGGCAATTGATGAAAAACCAGCTTCCCCCAAATCTAACTGGGCGGTAACCGGACTCTATTTTTACGACAATCAAGTCATCGATATCGCTAAAGGATTAACGCCCTCAAAACGTGGCGAGCTTGAAATTACTGAAATTAATCAATCCTATTTAAAGCGCGGCCAGCTAAAGGTCGAACTGTTGGGACGTGGCTTTGCCTGGCTTGATACAGGTACCTTCGACAGTCTGCAGCAGGCTTCATCTTTTGTTCAAACCATAGAAACTGTGCAGGGTCTAAAAGTGGCTTGTCTTGAAGAGATAGCCTGGCGTAATGGCTGGCTGACTAGTGAGGATATCCTTCGTCTTGCCAAACCTATGCTGAATAACAGCTATGGTCAGTACTTACTTTCTCTCGTGAGCCCATAGGGCTTTGCAAAGCAAGCCTGTGCGAGGTTTGTGTCAGTCATGAGGGAGCTGAGAAATAGACTGGTTAAGACTACTGGCAATGGAAATCAGTGTTTGCTTCAGTGTTTTGCATAGGACTCGTTGCAAAGCGAGCTTTGTCAGTTGCGCCACCCAAGTGCAAATCACTCATCTAGTGTTTGATGGGAGAGGGGAACCAACAGGAATAATTTCAGTTGGCCACTACAGACAGAATTAAGATTGAGTAGCTTAACGCTAGGTACCGTGATGATGTTTCTTTGGTTATTAAAGGAGAGTAAGCTGATTAAATAATCAACGGGGATTGTATGAAGTTCATAGTCATTATTGGATTGTGTATCATCACTTTACTATTATATGTGGTTCCTACAAGTGCTGAGGTCTACCGCTGCACCGATGGCGTATATCAAGCCGACCCCTGTGACGAAAAAAGTAAACCCTTAGTATTGGAAAAAGGGTCAACGGTCGACATGGTGGTACCAATCCCCTGAGACCCCATCACTCCAGTGCCTGAGAAATCTCCCCAAGTTGTAGCTGTCGATGAACACCCTTGTAAACGAGTTAAAGTCGACAAAGATGCCATCCGCTTTCGGCGTCTCACGACTTGCATGACAGAGAGCCAGATGCTCAAAGCAGCGGGTCCGCAGCAATATACTGTTTATGAATATTTTGATGAAGGTCGGCATTATCGAGAATATCGTTTTACCGAACCGCGTGCAGGCTTTGGCTCTTATGCATTAGTAGAGGGTGGCTATGTCATCGATGCAGTGAACCGCAAGAGTTATATTAATAACCAGTAATCTCAGATAGCCTTCTGCCAGGCAGAATAGACATCATGGGCTAGGTCAAACGCGTGATATCAAATTCATTTCCGCTTATCTGGTAGGGGGGAGTCAGTGGGGGAAAGTGTTAATGTCGGAAGACATATCTGGAAAAGAGGTTGCGAGCGATGTTGGAAACAATAAGTAGCATGATGCCATTTATTACCCTAGTTACCGTTGTCATTGGCGGTCTAGCGCTAGGGATTTACCACATTTTGACCTTCAACACTTCGAAAAAAAAGCACGAAGCAGCAATAGCCTATAGCCCCGAAACAAATAGAGGCTCATGAATCTGTGCTTAGTAATTTTGGGGAATAGATATTTTTCAACACCGTATCCAACTCTTTGTGTATTTCATGGCTAGAGTGAGTCCCTGCGCTGACGGATAACCTTTTACCTCTTAGAGTGATTTTAGAGCGTTTGCCTGGTTAATCTATCTGAATCATTGGTTTATATTTTTTTGCAGTAGAGTTTTATTTACGAGTGAGCTAATGTTGCTTCGAGTCAGAACTTTCTTAGGAATTTAAATGAAGATAGTGGTTGTAGGGACGGGTTATGTTGGTTTGTCGAATGCCGTTTTGTTGGCGCAGCATAATCAGGTTTGGTCGTTAGACATATCTTCGCATCGGGTGGCAATGGTGAATGCCGGGCGTTCACCTATCGCCGATGACCTTATTGAAGAATATCTGCAAAACAAAAAATTACAGTTAAAGGCTACCACTGACAAAGACGTCTATCGGGGGGCTGATTATGTCATTATCGCTACGCCAACAGACTATAACCCCAAGACCAACCACTTCGATACGACGACGGTCGATGAAGTCACACAAAACGTTATTGCCGTAAATCCTTCAGCTTGTATCGTCATAAAATCTACTGTACCAGTAGGGTTTACCAGAGTGCTAAGGAAAAAATATAACTCAGCTAATATCATATTCTCTCCCGAATTTTTAAGAGAGGGTAAGGCCTTGTACGATAACCTTTATCCATCAAGAATTGTCGTCGGTGAACGTTCAGAGCGCGCCGAGCGTTTTGCTCAGTTACTCACTCAAGCTGCACTTAAGCCTAATATTCCGCTTCTTTTTACGGGAAGTACTGAGGCTGAGGCGATTAAGTTATTTGCTAATACTTATTTGGCTATGCGGGTCGCTTATTTTAATGAGCTTGATACCTATGCCGAAACTCATGGTTTAGATCCTCGACAAATCATTGATGGTGTATGCCATGATCCAAGAATAGGAGATCATTATAACAACCCCTCATTTGGTTATGGTGGATACTGTTTGCCTAAAGACACTAAGCAGCTTTTAGCTAACTATGATCAGGTTCCCAACAATTTGATTGCTGCTATTGTTGATGCAAATCGAACTCGTAAAGACTTTATTGCAGATGCCATTATTGCCAAAAAACCTCGAGTAGTTGGCGTATATCGGTTGATTATGAAAGTGGGCTCAGATAATTTTCGAGCCTCAGCAGTGCAAGGCGTGATGAAACGAATTAAGGCCAAAGGGATCGAAGTGGTAGTTTATGAGCCTGTGCTTGAGGAAGAAGAGTTTTTTCGCTCTCGAGTTATACATGATTTAGCAGAGTTTAAAGCGACGTCTGATGTTATTATTTCCAATCGAATGGTTGACGAGTTACAGGATGTTAGCGAAAAAGTATATACCCGAGATCTTTTTGGTCAAGATTAAGCGCGTTGCGCGCAGTGGCAAAGAAGTGTGAGAAGAATAATATGAAGTACTTGGTTACTGGTGCGGCGGGTTTTATCGGCGCTAGAGTATGTGAACGTTTATGTGAGGCTGGGGTTGGCGTCCAGGGCATAGATAACCTCAATGATTATTACGATGTGAAGTTAAAGCGCGCTAGATTAGATAGGCTGGCTGGTTATCAACATTTTGCATTTAAGCGTATTGATCTGGCTGACAGGGATACCATGGCTGAGCTTTTCGCTAACGGTAGTTTCACTAGGGTCATTCACTTAGGTGCCCAGGCTGGTGTTCGTTATTCGATTGAAAATCCATATGCATACGCGGACAGTAACCTTATCGGTACACTTGCTGTGCTGGAGGGCTGTCGGTTACATGGTATAGAACATCTGGTTTTTGCCTCTTCCAGCTCGGTATATGGCCTCAACAAGAAGATGCCCTTTGCAACATCGGATTCTGTCGATCATCCTGTTTCTTTTTATGCTGCAACTAAAAAAGCTAACGAGATGATGGCCCATAGTTACGCCCATCTTTATGGCCTGCCTACAACAGGGCTGAGATTTTTTACTGTGTATGGCCCTTGGGGACGTCCAGATATGGCCCCTATGCTGTTTGCCGATGCTATAACCACTGGTAAGCCTATTAAGGTGTTTAATCAAGGAGATATGAGTCGAGACTTTACCTTTATTGACGATATTGTCGAAGGCATTCTTAGAGTGGTCGATAAAGTGCCACAGAAGCAGATTGATTGGACCGTAGAAAAGGGCTCTCCTGCTACCAGTAATGCTCCTTATCGCATTTATAACATAGGCAACGGTCAACCGGTTCGATTGCTCGATTTCATCAGTGAGCTTGAAGATGCATTAGGACAAAAAGCTGAGAAGCTCATGATGCCCATGCAAGATGGTGATGTTCAAGCTACCTGGGCAGATACCGAGGATCTCTTTAAAGCTGTGGGGTACAAGCCACAAGTGAATATACGCGAAGGGGTCAAAGCCTTTGCTGAATGGTTTAAGGGTTATTATAAGAAGTAAATGCAAACGGTTAATGGGGATTAAGAGCTAGATACTTTGTTTTAGGAGAGTTGTATGTGTGAGCCGCATTCTAAAAGACTAAGAACAAGTAGCAGGCCTCGCAGCGTTATGGAGTAATGCGGTTGAAATGAGTAGACTAGTCCCTCTATTGTTATTCTTCTCTAACCTGGTCTCATGCTAACGGAATCGCCGATGAAGTTCCTTGTTGATGTACATGCACATACTATAGCTTCGACACATGCCTATAGTACGGTTCATGATTATCTAGCTGTGGCGAAAGAGAAGGGCATTAGGCTGTTTGCCATTACTGACCATGGGCCAGATATGGCTGACGCGCCTCATTTTTGGCATTTCGTGAACATGCGTGTGTTGCCTCGAATTGTCGATGGTATCGGTGTGCTGAGAGGCATTGAAGCCAATATCAAAAACGAAAATGGTGATATTGATTTCTTTGGTAGTTATCTCGATGAGTTAGATATCGTGCTAGCGGGGTTTCATGAGCCTGTTTTCCCGCCATCGACTCAAGCTGCTCATACTAAGGCTCTCGTTAATTGCATTGAAAGTGGCAATGTCGATATCATCAGTCATCCTGGCAACCCTGCTTATCCCATCGACATTAAGCGTGTCGCTGAAGCGGCCGCGACCCACAATGTTGCCCTTGAGATAAATAACTCCTCATTTTTGACCTCGCGGCAAGGCAGCCTGAAAAACTGTACGGCAATTGCCCGTGCTGTAAAGGAGGCTGGAGGCTATTTGGTCTTGGGATCAGACTCACACGTTGCCTTTAGTCTAGGTGGCTTTGACAAAGCGATTGAGTTGATTCAAGAAGTTGATTTCCCAATTGAGCGAATTCTTAACCATAGTCCCAAAGCCCTGCTGGAGTTCTTAACGTCAAGGGGCCATAAAGGGTTGGAGGAGTATGTGAGCATTGTTTAAGGGGCGATTTTTCAATCATGAGGAAAAGTCTCGAATGAGTAAAACAGCAGTTGAACGATTGCTCATGTTTAAGTGAGGCTGCCGACCCTCGACCCTCGACCCTCGACCCTCGACCCTCGACCCTCGACCCTCGACCCTCATTCCTTAATGTCCAATCTCCAAGCATCTCGACTTCTATTCCATCTTCTCTTCGATTACTTGTTATTTCTTTTTGGTATAAATAAATTAATATTTATAACTTCTAAAACGACTCCGTGCTGGTATTATCCTGTTTAGGCCGATTTTTGGTTAACCATGCTTAGATTTTATGTTGAATGAAATGTAGAGTAGGTTGGCATCTTGGTTAATAGCAATTTGATAACATTGGAATAAAACGGAAAGCCATATGTCTACACAGCAAACCCATCTTAAACAACTCGAGGCTGAATCGATTCAGATCATGCGTGAAGTTGCCGCAGAGTTTGAAAATCCCGTGATGCTCTATTCCGTTGGTAAAGACTCTTCTGTGTTGCTGCATCTGGCGCGCAAGGCCTTTTATCCCGGCAAAATCCCGTTTCCTTTGCTGCATGTCGACACCAACTGGAAGTTCAAGGAGATGATCGAGTTTCGCGATCGCATGGCTAAACAGTATGGTTTCGATCTCATCGTGCATAAGAACCCCCGTGGCCTGGAGATGAACATCTCGCCCTTTACCCATGGCAGTGCCAAACATACGGATATCATGAAGACAGAGGGCCTTAAGCAGGCGCTGGACATGCATGGTTTCGATGCTGCCTTCGGTGGTGCCCGCCGCGACGAAGAAAAATCCCGCGCCAAGGAGCGTGTCTACTCGTTCCGCGACAGTAAGCATCGCTGGGATCCTAAGAATCAGCGCCCCGAGCTGTGGAACATCTATAACGGCAAGGTCGACAAGGGTGAGAGCATCCGGGTGTTCCCGCTGTCTAACTGGACCGAGCTGGATATCTGGCAATACATCTATCTGGAAAATATCGAGATCCCATCGCTGTATCTCGCCGAGCCTCGCCCAGTTGTGAAGCGTGATGGCACCTTGATCATGGTCGACGATGAGCGCATGGAGCTTGAGCCAGGTGAAAGCGTAGAGCAGAAGATGGTGCGTTTCAGAACCCTAGGCTGTTATCCGCTGACCGGCGCCGTCGAATCTCAGGCGACAACCCTGCCGGAAATTATTCAGGAGATGTTGTTGTGTACTACCTCAGAGCGTCAGGGACGGGTGATTGATAATGACTCCGCCGGCTCGATGGAAAAGAAGAAGATGGAAGGTTACTTCTAACTTAAGGCATCGCATTTATGGCCCATTGGCCAGGTACGCAGCAGATTACGAATACGAGAAATACCATGACGACTGAAAACACATTATTGCAGACCGACATCGAAGGTTACCTAAAGCTTCACGAAAACAAAGATATGTTGCGTATCTTGACCTGTGGCAGCGTGGATGATGGTAAGTCGACCCTGATCGGCCGCTTGCTGTTCGATAGCAAGATGATCTTCGAAGATCAGATGGCGGCTATCGAGAAAGATTCCAAGCGTTTCAACACTACAGATCAGGCCTTTGACTTGGCGCTGCTGGTCGATGGTTTGCAGTCGGAGCGCGAGCAGGGGATCACTATCGATGTGGCCTACCGCTATTTCGCCACCGAGCAGCGTAAATTTATCATCGCGGATACGCCGGGCCACGAGCAGTACACCCGCAACATGGCCACAGGTGCCTCGACATCCGATCTGGCGATTATCCTGATCGACGCCCGTCATGGGGTGCAGGTTCAGACACGTCGTCACAGCTATATCTGCTCACAACTGGGCATCAAGCATGTGATCATCGCCATCAACAAGATGGATGCGGTCGGCTACGACCAAGGGATCTATCAGGGGATCAAGAAGGCCTATCGCGAGTTTGCCAAAGATCTTGCCTTTACCGACGTGCGCTTCGTGCCGATCTCGGCGCTCAAGGGCGATAACGTAGTGAACGAGAGCGAGAACATGACCTGGTATCCAGGCTCGACGCTTATCAAGCTGCTTAACACAGTTTCTGTGGAGCAGGACAGGAGCGAATCCTTCCGCTTCCAGGTGCAATATGTCAATCGTCCAAACCTGGACTTCCGGGGTTTCTGCGGCACGGTGTCATCGGGCGAGATCCGTGTCGGCGACACCATCGCCGCCTTACCATCAGGCAAAGAGAGCCGCATCAAGTCAATCGTGACTTTCGATGGTGAGCTTGAAAAGGCAGTGGCAGGGCAGGCGGTGACACTCACTCTTACCGATGAGATAGACGTCAGCCGCGGCGACATGTTGGTGCGCCCTCACGATAAACCGAACTCGACCACTCATTTCGAGGCCGACGTGGTGTGGATGACCGAAGAGCCTCTGTGTGTCGATAGAGAATATGCGCTTAAACTTGGCAGCAAGGCGGTATACGGTTATGCCGATGCCATCAACTACAAGGTGGATATCAACCATCTGACTCAACACAGCGCCCAGCAACTGGCCCTGAACGAGATGGGCAACTGTCACTTCTCGGTGACCGAGCCAGTACAGTTTGACGCCTATGAAGATAACCGTGCCACCGGCGCCTTTATCATCATCGACAGACTCACCAATGTGACTGTGGGGGCGGGCATGATCCGCAAGGCAATCGACGCTGGCAAGGGCAAGCAACGTGAGATCTCGGCCTTCGAGCTGGAGATGAATGCCTTAGTGCGTAAGCATTTCCCGCACTGGGGAGTGAAGGATATTTCCAAGGCCTAATTACTTATATCTTAGTAGCAGATATTAGTGACAGACATTAGTCGCGGATATCAGTTATGGACACTTGAGGCCAAGGGCTAGCACTAAGTAAGGTGTTTAATATCGTTTTGATGGCGAACACCGACTTAGAAGCGTTAGCCTGAGGCTTAAGAAAGCAAACTATGACATTTAACGCTTATCTCACCATCGCCATCTTCCTCGCGACCATCGTGGGGTTGGTGCGTTTCCAAAACCGGCCGGCGCTGGTGTTTGGCGTGACCCTGCTGGTGTTGGTGGCGTTTAACCTGGTGACTAAGGAGCAACTGCTCTCCAGCATGTCTAACCCAGGCCTGGTGACCTTGGTGCTGCTGATCCTCTGCTCCTTTGCGCTGGAGAAGACCCGGCTGCTGCGGGTCATCGCCGCCAAGGTGATCATCAGTGGTTATCGTACCACCTGGCTACGCCTGTACGGCATGACGGCGCTGAGTTCGGCCCTGCTTAATAATACCGCCGTGGTGGCCACCCTGTTGTCGCCGATTCGCAATAACCCGCACCATGTGGCGAGTAAGTTATTACTCCCCCTGTCTTATGCGGCGATACTGGGCGGTACCCTGACCCTGGTGGGGACTTCGACCAACCTTATCGTCAACAGTATGGTGATTGATGCCTCAGGTCAGTCGCTCTCTTTCTTCTCTTTCACCGCCATCGGTGCCTTGCTGGTGCTGGGCTGTGGTCTGGTGCTGCGTATCGCCTCCAGATGGCTGCCGGATATCGCTCATCAGGAGACCTGCTCCAAGGGCTACTTTATCGATGCCAAGGTGGTGGCAGGTTCTGAGCTGATTGGTCGTTCGGTGGAAGATAACGGTCTGAGACACCTCGAATCCTTGTTCCTGGTCGAGGTGGTGCGTAATGGCCGCCTCATCAGCCCAGTGACGCCCACCGAGGTGCTACAGCAGGATGACAGGCTGATCTTCAGCGGCGATATCGCCAAGGTGATGCAGCTTAGCCAGTTCTCTGGCCTTGAGATGTTTGCTGAAAAAAATGGCCTGCTCGATAGCAACCTCACCGAAGTGGTGGTAAAGCAGGAGAGCGTGCTGGTGGGTAAGACCATGAAGAAGGCAGGATTTCGCGCCCTGTTTGACGCCGCCGCCGTGGCCATTCGCCGTGACGGCGAAGAGATCTCCGGCAAGCTCGGCGAGGTGCAGATCAAGGCGGGCGACTTCTTAGTGCTGGCCGTCGGTAAGGACTTCCTTACCCGCCACAACATCAGCAAGAACTTTATCGTCATCAGCGGCGTCGAGCCCGAGACTCGCAACAACGGCAAGAAGGCTTGGATCTCTATCGGCGGCTTCGTGCTGACACTGGTCCTCGCCGCCACAGGGGTGGTGGAGATGCTCCAAGGGATGTTGCTGCTGCTGGGGGTGTTGATCTTCACTCAGTGCCTTAACGTCAATGAAGTGGTGCGCCGCTTCCCGGTGGATATCTGGCTGGTGGTGGCCTCGGCCATCTTGCTCTCCCATTCCCTGGTCAATAGCGGTGTGGCCGAGCTGGTGGCCAGCTGGGTAGAGGGGACGGCGGAGAAAGAACATCTGATGCTGGCGTTATTGCTGGTTTATCTCGCCACCTGGCTGATGACAGAGCTTATTACCAATAACGCGGCGGCGGCGCTGATGTTTCCCATCGCCTACAGCATTGCCCTGGGTTTCGGGGTCGATTTTCTGCCGTTTGTGATGACGGTTGCTTTTGCCGCCAGCGGCAGCTTCATCAGTCCCTATGGCTATCAGACCAACCTCATGGTGTATAACGCAGGTCGCTATCGCCTGATGGATTTTGTTAAGGTGGGCGTGCCAGTGAGTCTGACCTATGGCGCCATAGTCCTACTGACAGTACCCTTGTTTTTCCCGTTTTAGGCGATAGATGAGATACCGAATCTATGCCAATTGTTTTGCTGTTAACCCGTTAAGGAAAGCCGATGTCCCCCTATAAGACACTCGATGTTAATGTGAAATCCAGCGATGTTCAGTGGCATCAGGCCAGCGTGACTCACGCGGAGCGCGAGCAGGCCAACGGCCACAAAGGCGCCGTACTCTGGTTTACCGGCCTGAGCGGCTCGGGTAAGTCGACGGTAGCCAACGCGGTCGACCGTTTGCTCCATGACAGAGGCTGTCATACCTATGTACTCGATGGCGATAATGTGCGTCATGGGCTCAACGGCGACCTGGGCTTTTCCGATGAGGACAGGGTCGAGAATATCCGCCGTATCGGCGAGGTGGCCAAGCTGTTTGTCGATGCTGGCACCCTGGTATCGACCGCCTTCATCTCGCCATTTGCCGCCGATCGTCAGCTGGTGAGAGATCTGCTGGCGGCTCATCAGTTTATCGAGGTCTTCATCGATACGCCGCTTGAGGTGTGTGAGCAGCGCGACCCCAAGGGACTCTACAAGAAGGCGCGCGCCGGTGAGATTAAACACTTTACCGGTATCGATTCTGCCTACGAGGCACCGATTTCCCCCGAGGTGCATGTAAAAACCGCCGAGCAGACAATAGAAGAATGTGCACAGCAGGTGATAGATTACTTAATCCGGCAGGGGCTGCTGGCCTAGCTAAAACTCTAGCTAAAACTCTGGCTGAGCACTTGGCTCGAGTAGGCCTACGCCTCTTGAGCGCCGACCCAGTGTGTCTGGCCGCTCGTTTGCCTCATCCATTGCTCCAAGGCGCCGAAACTGCTCGGCGCATCGGCCTGCCAGTAGGTTTCGACCAGCTGGCGATAATCCTCCATTTCTTCTGCCTTCACGCTAAAGTTTCCCGCGGCTAAAAATGTCAGTAGCTCGCCAAAATCCTTAAGATGCCAATGGCGGGCACGCGTCTTATCCAGCAGGGGGAGTGATGCGGCGTAGTCATACAGGCTGCGCTCGGCTGTTACCGCTTGTTCTTGTTGCTGATGCAGGCTCTGTTTGCCGCTATCCAAGTCGTACAGACGAAAAGTTAAGCCATGGTAGAGGGCATCGATAAAGAGCGATGAGGTGTCAGTGATCAAAAGGTCTATCTGGCCAAGAATATCGTACACATCCTCTCTTTGGGAGATATCTATGATGTTGGCAAAATGGCTGAAGCGCCCGGCCAGATGGGCCTCGTTGGGATGAAACCTTAGCAGCAGCACCTGCCCCTTGGCTCGCAGGCTCGCCGAAAGCTTGGCCCAGTTAAAGGCCTGGTCATAGGGACTGGTCTGGCTGGACTGCTTTTTAAGGCCAGTGTCACGCCAGGAGGGAGCGTAGAGAATCGCCTGTTTAAAGGGATGACCAATCAGCTGGCTGAGAGGCGTTGCCGCGCTTGGGTAGCGGCTAAAATAATCGGTACGTGGATAACCGGCCCTGAGGAGTTGCTCGGGCTTGAGCCGAAAGGCGCTCTGGAAGCAGTGACTCATCTGAACGCTGGGGCTGAGCATCAGATCCGGGCGAATATGCTGCTGACGGTAATTGAGCCTGGCAGGCTTGGGGGCGTGGTAGATCTCGGCCAGCGGGCCCGAGTCGATATCGAACTCAATCTTTTTCATTGGCGAGCCGTGCCAGAGGTTCACCTTTACCGCACCTTTCCCCAGATGTTGATTAATATCCCCCAGATAGCTGCTGTAAAAGTAATACTTTGCCGTCAGGCAGTGATAGATGCCTTGCAGGGAGCGGCGAGGGTAGGCCTCATGGCCCTGGGCTCTGAGGCGTTTAATGAGCGCTTTGTCGCCGCTTATCCAGATGCAGCGGATAAAGGCCTCGCGGCGCCAGTGAAGGTAGAGGTACTTGCTATTGTCGGTGAAACGATTCTTATAGCTGCCAAAGACCGCCTTGTGGCTGCGGGGGGCGAAGGCTGACAGCTGATAGATGCCCTGGGTGAACAGCGCTTTTATCAGTGACACTAGCTTGGCCCTAGACAGTCTCATGATAACCAATAGTCGCTTCATACCGCCTCCTAAGTCTCGTTAGTCTGAGCCGCTTTAATCGTTTGAGGCGTCGGGAAAGGGCCGTAAAAAGGCGAGATCGTTTTTTATTTCGGTCGTTGAGATCTCGTCGGTGCGGGGCAGGTAGATCACCTCACACAGGTGTTTAAGATGGTCGAAATGTCCCTGCCAGTCATCGCCGATAGCGAAGATATCGACATTATATTTTTCAATGTCAGTGACTTTCTGGCCCCAGTGGGTCTCGGGCAGCACGAGATCCACATAGCGGCAGGCGGCCACTATTTCGGCGCGCTGCTGGTAGCTGAAGAAGGCGGCCTTGCCCTTTTGGGCATTAAACTCGTTGGTAGAGACGCAGACGATCAGCTTGTCGCCAAGTTGCTTGAGCCTGGCAAGCAGCCGCACATGGCCATAGTGGAACAGATCGAAGGTGCCGTAGGTTATGATGGTTTTCATCTTGCGCTCCTTATCCCTATAGATATTCACGTTTTTTTGAATGAGTCATAGTGTCGGTATTTGCATCGGTCAGCTTTGCTATCGTTACTCGTAAGCCCACCCTAGGCGCTGGCGCGCGACAAGCGTGCCGGCTGGGCGAAGCAGCTCGCTATGAGCCTCAGGTATTTCAGCTTGCCCGGTTCGGCGTTAAAGCTAAGGGCGACCAGCCGCTTCTCTTCCAGCGGTGCATCGTTCGGGAGCAGTAGCTGGACGGGTCCCCATAGCCCGACGGTCGCGCCGAGTTCATGTAAATTGCCATTGTCGGTAGGATTGCAATCGGCGTTGCAATCAGGGCTGTCACCAAAGAGGGCGAGCTTACCCTTAAGCACTTGAGTCAGGCCCGGCAGGCTGGCCAGCAGTGGGTTTGTGACTTGCCAGCGCTTGAGCCTGAAACCTAACCCTCTGTCACTGGTCAGGTGCTGGCTGCTAATCAGTGGCCGCTTGGACTGAATAGTGAGGTAGGCGCCTATGGCCAGTTGTAGTGGTAGCGTCAGTAGCAGGAGTGCCAGGGCGAGCAGTCTGTCACTCAGCCTTACTCTGCTTATGTCATTGGCTTTAAAAGTCATGCCTTGGCGATGCTGCGCCGCACGATTGGGGGCGATGAGGCTTTCATCTTCTATGCTGATATAGGCCTGGTGCTCCAGATTGATCAGCAGGCTTTGGCAGACGATCGCCCTATGAAGGTTGAGGTCGCGTCCCACATAGGTGTTAGGCAGTACCAGGCTGTCACTGAGCTGGACGCCTGCGTCGATGAGACAGTGCTCGCCAATCACGAAGTCGCCATCCAGGCGCACGTTGTTATCGAGCTGGCTGCATTGTCCTATCATGCCCTGGCCATTGGCCGCGCCGTTAAACTGCACCTTCTGCGCCAGATAGCACCCGCCGCCATTTTCGTTGGCCTGAAAGCGCTGTTGGGGTTTGAGCCTCGCCAGGCGATTGCTGGCAAAGTTGAGGTTGGCGGTTAGGTAGTCATTCAGGCTGTCTAGGTGGTGCTGGTGGCCATGGAGTACCAGGGTGACCCCCTGAGGCTTGCTGGCAGTTGCGCTGGGATGGGCGATGAGCGGCCAATTGAGATGGTCCAGATTGGCGCTGGCGCCAGGGAGCATGAGCATTCCGGTTGGCATGCCGGTTATTCTGGCGCTGACCAGTTCCTTGGGAAACTGCTTGGCAAAGTCGATGAACGCCTTTATTACAGGCGTTCGCAGTATATCGCCCCTAAGCAGCAAGGCAGGCTGCTCTGGGGTTAATTGCAGACGGGAGATCACCTCGGATGCTGGCTCATCCGCCTTACAGAGAAAGTAGTCGATATCGAGTCCCCAGCGCTCACCCTTGCCAAGCAGCGCTTCGATGTCGCCGGCCTGAGGGCCCAGAACCAGTTTGACTTGGGTGATACCTGCATTGCTGAGATCGTCCAGGGTGTACTCAATCAATGCGCGATTGCCCACGGGCAGCAGCGCAGGGCAGTAGTATTGATCCAGCGGCGCTAACTCATGACCCGAACGATTGGCTAAGATGATGGCTTGCATAAGGTTGCTCTCCACAACAGATTAATAGGCGCCCCTGGCGAACAGCACGGCGGGTATGGTTTTAAGCAGTAAGCGGATGTCGGCCCACAGGGATTGCTGATAGATGTAATCCACATCCAGCAGCACCTGCTTGTCAAACGGGATGTCAGAGCGGCCGCTGACTTGCCAGATGCAGGTGATGCCGGGCTTCACCGACAGACGGCGGCGATCGCTAAGGCTGTACTGACTCACCTCGCTGGGCAGCGCCGGGCGCGGGCCGACCAGTGACATCTCCCCCTTGAGCACGTTCCACAGCTGCGGCAACTCATCGATGGAGGCCTTGCGGATCAGCTTGCCGATACGTGTGATGCGGGGATCGCGCTTCATCTTAAACAGCACGCCGCCATCCATCTCATTGCTGGCCTTGAGCGCCGCCAGTCGCGCCTCGGCATCCTGGTACATGGAACGAAACTTCCACATGGTAAAGGGCTTGTTGTTGAGGCCCGCGCGCTGCTGGCTGTAGAGGATGGCCCCAGGTGATTCGAGGCGGATCAGCAGCGCGGTGAGCAGCAGCAGTGGCGTGAGCAGAATAAGCAATATGCCTGCTCCCAGGATATCCAGCAGGCGCTTGCTGACGCGGTTTAGGCTGAGCCTCAGGGCGTGTGTGCTGCGTTTTAGCTGCGCACCTTGAGTGCGACCATCAAGTCTCGGCGTGCTTATTTGGCGAGCCAAGGCCGCCTGGCCAGCTTGAGCTCTAGCTTGAATTTGAGTTTGAGTTTGAGCTCTAGCTTGAGCAGGGCGCGGAGCACGGCGTAGCTTGATTGAGATGGTCTCAATGAGTACGTGATAGAGAAACCTGGGGTTTCCCAACAGGTAGCGGCGCCACATGCGTGCGGGCTCAGCCAGCAGGCGGGCTATCCACTCCATGCCTATCTGACGGACCCAAAGCGGGGCGCGTATGATGCGCTCCGAGTAGAAGTCGAACAAGCCGCCAACGCCTATGCCCACAGCGACATTGAGCTGAGCCTGGTGTTTGGCCAGCCACAACTCTTGCTGGGGCGCGCCCATGGCCACCAGGAGTATGCTGGCCTTGGAGGCGTTGATCTGCGCGATCACCTTAGCCGTCTCCTGCTCAGAATCTAAATAGCCATGATGGGTACCGGCGATATTGAGCGCCGGGTATCTGGCCTGCATCTTGTCGGCGGTCAGCTGGGCGATGCCGGGGCGGCCACCTAGCAGGTAGATGGCGTGGCCGGACTTGGCCAGGCGCTCACACAACAGCGGGAACATGTCGGTGCCGTTGAGGTTATCCCCAAGCGGTGTGCCCTTGAGGCGACTGGCGAGCCTTAGCCCCAAACCATCGGCCAGGATTAGATCGGCTTGGGTCAGGTTGTGATGATAGGCCTTATTATCGCGGCTGATGTTCATACAATCTGCGTTGACGAAGCAGTAGCGCTCCATAGCGCCTTGTCGCTCGCAGGCTGCAAGCATACGCTCAAGCAGCTGATTCATGCTGATATTGGCAATCTTAAGCCCAAACAGGGAGAGGCTGTGGCGACTGCCAGGCAGGCTTGGCGCCAGCAGCGTCATGGTTAGCGCGCGCACTAGCGCCAGCAGATAGCCCTGAGGAGTGGAAAAGGCGCCGTCTATCGCCGCTTCTGGTGATTCGAAACTCAGCCCCATTCTCAGGTACAGCTGCTCAAAATTGATGAGGCCTGGGCGTGAAGGTGCGTTTGGTGCCTGAGTCAATGCCAGCTGCAGGCGATCGCCTATTAGACTGACATCGCCTCTGATGAGGTTCCAAATGCTCGGCAGGGCGGCGAGGTGATTCCCCTGATAGAGTCGATAGAGTGGGCGAACCCGGCTCTGGCCATCGAAGAAGTAGATGGTCTCCAGCGCCTGGCCACGAAAGAGTCTGCAATAGGCCATTGCGAATAACAGGAGCGGCGCCCAGATGGGCAGAATTAGCATCAGCAGCATGAGGTCTATGGCGCGCACCATGTTAGGTATAGATGCAGGCACTCTGGTCGAGCTGGCCTCAGTGGATTTAGCGGCTTTGGTTGCATTCGTGTCCACATTGGCAATGCTACTGGTGGTGACCGACTGGGCGGCGCGCATCTCATTTCCCATGGTGAAGCTCCTCTTGCTGGATGGACTTGCCTGGCGCTTATTATTTGGCTCGTGTTAATGGGCTAGGCTTAATTCGATTTAAAAAATGAATCATGCCTACAGGCTAGATAGCACAAGGGGTGCCAACTTTAATATCTGTTGTAAAACAGGTGGTTAGTGTTTTTTGCTTGCTGTCTTTTCGCATCTTGAAGTGGGCGGGATTGCGCCCTGCATCGCGTATTGCAATTCTTTCTGTTTGGAATTTGCGAGGCATTGGCGAGGTATAGCCAGGCATTAGCAGACTTATCACTGTGCCTAATCCATATTGCTTTGCTCAGTTGAAAAGAAGCCGCCCACTCATGCTGGCAGTGGGCGGCGCGGTGATGAAAAAGCGCTTACTGTGAAAACAGTTACTGTGAAAACTCTGTTACTGGGAGATAAGCGACCCCTTGACCCCATCTTTGGCGATCCGCTGGCGCTGACGCCTGCCGATGATCTCCTGCCCCAGCTGCTCGCAGGCCTGGTACAGGGGCTTAGGCAGTAGCCATAACAGGTAGGCGGCGCCCAGGGTGGTGAGGGTGCGTCCCGTCTCCTTTAGCAGGATCTGTGGCGCGTGGATCAGCGCGCGGTTAACCATGTGTACCGCCATCTTGCCGTTGCCGCTACGGATCGATTGGCGCGCCAGGTAGCGCAGCTGATAGCCGCGGGCGTGACGCTCGTGCTGTTTCAGTACCTTGGGGGCAAACAGGCGCGCCTTGGTGATCATCTTCTCCCAGGAGGCCAGCTGCTTGTTGACGTCCGCCGACAGCCCGGTAGGGTTGAGACGATAGTAGGTGAGCGGCTCGGGGATCCCTGCCATCAGCCAGCTGGTGGTGGCAACGATTCGCAGCCAGCACTCGATATCTTCCGACTGGCGAAAGCTCTCGTCGAAATAGCAGCTCTGCAGGCCTTCGCCGTCGCGGATTTGAAAGCGGATGGCATTCAGGGTCTCGCGGCGGATCACTGGCGCCGAGCCGTTACCGACCGGGTTACGGCACAGGAGGTGGGCCGCGTCTATGCCGTTCAACTGGGGCATCTGATAGAAGTTTGTCGGGGTGCCGTCATGTTCCATGAAGGCGGAGCGGGAGAAACTGATCCCTACCAAGGGGTGTCTGTCCAGATGCTCCACATGGCGCGCCAGCTTGTCGGGATGCCACTTGTCGTCGGAATCGAGAAAGGCCACATACTTGCCGATGGCGTGACGCACGCCCGTGTTGCGGGCGGCGGCCAGCCCCTTGTTGATCTTGTGCTGCACTATGCGCACCCGTCTGTCTTGCACCTGCTGACAGATCTTGAGGCTGTTATCTGTGGCGCAGTCGTTGACCAAGATCAGCTCGAAGTCGGTAAAGCGCTGTGCGAGCACAGATTCGATCGCCTCACCCACGAAGGCCTGCACATTGTAGACGGGCATCACAACGGAAACGGTAGGACTCATAATGACTCTCCTTGAAGGCTAGGGCTCGACGGCGCGAAGGCGGGCAAGCTGAGGTATAGATAGAGGGAAAACAGGGGCAGCAATGTGAGGTGCAAGGCGAGCACCGCCGTGGCGATACCGACCAGCCCCCACGGACTGGCGAGCAAGATGGCCAGCATCAGCAGCGCGGTAAAGACGCCGTTGCTGATGAGGTTGAATCGGCTCTTGCCCAGGGCGATCAACAGCTGGCTGGCGGCTTCACCGAGGGGACGGGTGAGACCGCTTAGGCAGAGCAGCAGGAAGATGGGCAGGGCGCCGGCATCTATCCATTGCTGGCCATACACCAGGGGCAGATACCAGGGGGCCAGCAGCGCCTGCAGCGTGATGATCGGCAGGCTGATCCCGGCGATTAATTTCAGGGATCTAAGGTAGTGAGTGGCCTTATCCTCGCCGGCGCACAGGTGTGAGTAGAGCGCCGTGCCGTAGCTCTGGATAAGCCCCATGCTGATCCCTAGGCTGGCGTTGAAGGCAAAGAAATAGATGCCCAGCGCCTCGACGCCCAGCAGGTAGCCGATCAACAGATAGTCTATGTTCTGGCGCAAAAAGAGCAGCAGATCGCTAAGGCCTATCTGCACGCCGAAGCGCGCCATCTGCGGTGTTGTCATGCCCGCAGGTAGCGAGCTGGTTTTAATACCTTTGTGATATGGCAGTGGGTTGTCTTGCCTGTGCACCCAGATCCAGACGAGCACGGCTAACACCTTAGGCATTATGATGGCCCAGATGCCTAGGCCGAAGAGGGCAAGCAGGGCGGTGAGCGCGCCATCGAACAACGTCTGCCACAGCACGGCGCGGCCGACGATTCGCATGCGGTTATGTTTGAGGTTCTGCGCGGCGTACAGCATGCCAAAGGGCAGCAAGAGATAGCTGCTGGCCATCAATAACATGGGGGCGATGAGGCTGGGTTTGTGATAGTAGAGGCTCAGGGGAAGACTCAGCAGACACATGATGGTTAAGGCGCTCAGGCAGGCGAACCAATTGAGGCGGTTGGCGCTGCCCAGGCTGGCAATATAGTCTGAGCTATCCATCTTGATAAGGGCCGCCGAGCTGATGCGCCGCGTTGGGGTGACCAGCAGCTCGAAGCAGGTGAGTATGATGGCGACCTCACCGAACACCTCTGGGGTCAGCAGCCTGGCGATGATGATGCTGGCGCCCAGTCTGACGATACGGCCCAAGATCTGCGCCGAGCCCAGCCAGAAGAGAGCGTTGGCGAGGCGCTGCTCTGAGAGCCTGATAAAGAGGTGGGTTATGTTGTTCATCTGATTTCCCCTTGTGCGTCCTGCGCCATTTCCGCCGCTGCTGTTGTCGAGTTGACCTGCCTTGCTACGAGCTTTAGATCTCTCCTAGTCTCTTCACTATCTGTGCCAGGTTGTGTAATTACATTTTTAAAACATTAACCAGCTGTTTTTAAATGGATATTTGCCTATCAACCTAAGAGGCGCTATCGCGGCAATACTCCCTGGGAGGCATTTTGCAAAGCAGCAGACGTAGCGTTCGCATTTTGCCTTGTGTCTTCATTTTCAATTTTTCAATAAGTGCCTAGGTCGGCTGGCTAGCCGTCGCAGGCGTGGCCGCCTCTGTCTGAGAGCCGATTTGATCGTCCTTGGAGGCCTGTTTGTGGGCCAGCCCTACCAAGATGAGGCCGGGCCAGAAGAGGTAGGCCAAGATCTCCAGGTTCTCGCCGAAGGTATAGAGGAGCAACATGCTCAGAAACGCCAGGGCGGTGGCGCACAGGGGACAGTTAAGGGCGGGTCTTAGCAGGCTTAAGATGCCGATACCCAGGGGCAGGGCCAGGGCGGTGGCGCCGACTATGCCTTTGACAAACAGCAGACCATACCAGGTGTGGTGGGAGCCGATGGGCATATATTCCACCAGATGGGGGCCGCGCTCGACGATGCCATGGCCCCAGAGCACAGCCTCGTTAGCCCAGCGCTCCAGGGCGATGTTGGCCAGCTCCTGACGGACCCGGGTGGAGCCCGCTCTGGCGGCCTTTACCGCATGAATCGTATTGTCGATGGATTCGATAACCTGTGTGCCCACCATGCCGCCCAGCAGAGTGACTGGGCTGGCAAGCAGGTAGAGCCAGGGGGAGCGATGCCAGCGGATCAGGGCAAAGAAGCCCAGGATAAACAGATAACAGATGATGGCGAGGCGCGACTGGGAGATGAGGATCATCACCAGGCCGCCGCCCAGGCCATAACGGCGAAACTTAGGGGTTAACTCCTGTAAGGCCCCCAGGCTGACCAGGTTGCCCATCAGCCCGAGCGCAGGCGCCCAAGGGGTGAACAGGCGCCAGCGCGGGGTGCCGCTACCCGGGTCTATCTCATACAGGCTGACGCTGAAAAATTCGGGCCCTGGGCCGCCGACTATGCTCAGGGGCGACACGTATAGGGTGCTGGGGAGCTTTATCAGCCAGGCGATCACAAACAGCGGTAGCAGCATTAGGGTGTGTTTGCCTACCACACAGAGGGCGCGATAGATAATACTGGGGCGAATATCGAGCGCTCCCAACAGGGGAAAGATGGCGATCAGCGCCCAGCCCTTGGCCCAGCCGATGGAAGATTTTATCAGCTTAGGGATCCCCAATGCCTGCTCCAGATGGCCTATGATCAGCACCAGCAACATGACGAACATCCCCAGCAGCCAGGCCTTCTGCGCCATGGTGATGCGATAGTGGGCGCCATCGAAGGTGTAACGTTTGAGCATGCGTAGCAGCAAGACCCAGCCAACCACAGGGGCGACCAGATACATGGCGCCCAGCAACCAGAAGCCATAGGTCCAGGTGATCGCTCGGTAGACTAACTTTTCGTCACTATTCGCTGCATGATAGGTTTGCGTATCCATAATACCGCCAGGCCTCCGATTGCCATGAGAGAGCTGAGGGCGCCGCCGATCAGCGCCAGGAGTTTGTGCATGGGATCTTGCTTAAGGGGCAGGCTGGGGGCCGCCAGCAGCTGCACCAAGGGATAGGCAGAGTAGATGTCGGCCTTGCCCACATCCATCTTGGCAAGCGCCGAGGTAAACACCGCCGTGGCGAGCTGATGTTCCCGGTGGAGATCCTCGAGCTTAGCCGCATCGTCGTTGCTGTGGGCTAGGCGATCGTTCCAGTTGGCGATCTGCTCATCTAAGGTGGCGATCTCCTGGGTCAGCCCCTGCACTTCGGTGGAGAGGTTGAGTAGCTGCTGCATCAGCTGCGCCCGGCTGTCGAGATCGTCGGCGGACAGCTTGAGCATCAGCTCATCGTCGCGGTAGCCAAGCAGGTGCTGGCAGCGACGCTGCAGCGAGGCAAACAGTGTCTGTTGCTGGTGGCGCTGGGTGACCACCTGAGGGTGCTTGTTGCCGTATTGACCGTCGAATTTGGCCAGCATAGTGGTGGCGTCCGTGTAGAGCACAAGTAACTGCTGAAACAGCTGGTCATTCTTAAGCTTGAGTAAGTCCGCCGCCTGCTCCGGCGAGAGCGCCAGATGGGCCTGCAGCTGGCCGCGGCTGGCGAGCATTCCCTGCTGTTTGGCGACCATGGTCACTCGCTTGTGACGCAGCCGCTCTATGGTCAGCGCCAGCTCCTTGAATTGATCCAGCGACACCAAACCTATCTCTGACTGAAAGGCGAGGATCTTCTGCTGGCTCAGGCTCACCTTCTGGGCAAAGCCCTCGATCCCCAGCTTGATGCCGTTTTCCCGCTGGCTGATCTCATCTTCCCGCAGGGTCTCGAGCAGGCGCTGCAGCGCATGGTAGTGGGCCCAGGCCTTCTGCTGGGCGCTTTCGGCGTCGCGACTGACCAGACTAAATTCCATCAGCCCTGTCTGATTGGGCAGCTTAAGCTTAGGCTTGCCCAGCTCGCCGGGGGCGAGGCTCAGGCTGCTGGCTGCGGCGGCGAGCAGCACCTCGCTGCTGGCCAGCGCCTTGTAGTTTTCTCTGGGATCTATGGCGCTGCTGAGATAGGGGGAGCTTGATGAGCTGCTGGCGTGGCCTATGCTGTCCAGGCTCACCTGAGCCCCGGCGCCGGCGCCGGGGAGAATAAGGGTCCACTTGCTCACGTAACGCGGCGGCGCCAACAGCAGAAACAGCCCTACCAGACCCCAGATCAGCGCCAGTGCGCCCAGGGCCGTCTTGATGTAGACCCAGCGACGTCGGTTGAGGGGCATCTTGCTGCCAGTCACCAGGAAGTGCTTTAGTTTGGCAAGGCTGGAAGGGGCGGCTGGCGTGGTCATCATGGTCATCCTTTACCGGTTAAAGCAGGCCTAACAGGCTGACGGGTACCAAGAGATCCGTCAGGGTGCGGGCGACCTCGCGAAGATTGGTGACGCGGGAGTCGTAGCAGGCCAGGCCGTCACCCGGCAGCAACACGGGATTGATCTCGGGTTGATAGGAGTGGCTGATGAGGCTGCTCAGAGAGCGCTCCACCACATCTATCTGCTCGCTCATGGGATTCTTGGTGATCAGTATCACGTGGCGTGAGGCATTGGTGCTCTGGGCGCCGCCCATGCAGTTGGCGGCGATGGCACCGCTCAGCAGCCGGGTGCCATAGGGAAAGCGGGTCGCCTCGGTATCCACCGCCGACTGAGAGTTGCTGCTGGCCGGTTGGGTCAGGTTAGAGATAAACACCCGGATCCCCGGAATGGTGATCTGCGACGGGCGCGCCAGGCTGTCGTCGAAATAGTGGGTCTCAGGCACATAAATATGGTCCCCGGACATCAAGATGAGGTTGTCGACCTCCTTGCCGCTGAGGATACCGCTAAGATCCAGCCGATACTGTTTGCCCTGACGGGTAAGCACCACCTGGCGAATATCGGCGTCGGGGCGCACGCCGCCAGAGGAGCGCAGCGCCTTGGTCAGGCTGCGACCTTGGGCGTTATCGCCATGAAAGTTGGCGTGCTGCTCGGCGATATCCACCTCGCTGTGACGATTGATCTTGTGTTGCCCCGGTTCATAGACGGCGCCTGAGACGCGAATATTAATCGCCCCCCAATGCAGCGGCATTATGCTGATCCGCACCGTGCCGGCCAGCATGAGTTGCTCCTTTATCAGCTCGTCGCTGAGGGCCTGTTTCAGCTCAGGGATGGCAACGCCTTCCGCCCGAATGGCGTTGAGGTAGGGCAGATAGATGTAGCCGTCGGCATTGACCTCCACATCGCCGCTAAACTCCTCGCCGTTAAGGATCTGGATCTTGAGACGATCCCCGGCCGACAGTCTGGGAGCGCTTAGGCTGTCTAAGGAATAGAATTGGGGCAAGCCGCCTGCGGCCTCCATACCTATAAGGGTGTCTTGATTTGGGCTGCTTGGCTCTGTCTGCTCACTATAGCGGCGGCTGTAGGGCACCATGTCATCATAGTAGTGGCAATCCTGGGGCTGGCTATCAAGCTGGCGCTGACACAAAGCCTGCTGTTTGGGCTGGGCCGGGGTGACGCAGCCGCCGATCGAGGCGAGCGTTAGCAAGAAGATGAGCGAATAGGCATGGCCTCTTAATGAAAAGCAGCTTTGTTGCTCACTAGCTTGCTTACTCGCTTGCTTTTTTGGCCGATAGGCGCCGAACTGAAATGACAACATGGCGTGTCTCCCTATGAAGCCTTGGCCGCGGCAGGCGAGCAGATATATTCGCAGGCCGCCTCACGGTTTTCGAACAGGGTGAAGATCTGGTGCAGCCGGGTCAGCTCGATCAGGGCGCGCACCCCAGGGGTTGGGGAGAGCAGCACCACATCACCGCCCAGCTGCTTGGCCTTCTTCAGCACAGAGATCAGGATAGAGAGGCCGCTGGAGTCGATATATTCCACCTGACTCAGATCCATGACCAGCCTGTGGCTGCCACTCTCCAGCTGGCGGATGATGGCCATGCGCAGGGTGGCGGTTTGGGACATGATCACCTGACTCGGCAACACCACCATGGCGGCGTTGTGATGGGCTAAGGGGATAAATTTCATAGTCGACTCCTTGGCGATGCCATCTTAGTGGATAGGGTCACTCACCTTTTCGGTGGTGGACGACTAAGACAGTGCACAAGCCAGGCCAAGTTTTAAAAGTCTTTAATTACATGTGGTTAGCCTTATTTTGGCTCTTATTATACCGACGGTCAGCGCAGGCATTGGAATTGTGCATTGCAATTTGCATCGCCCCTGCGTGCTTTTGCATTAGCGATCTTGCGTCGAGCTTAGGGCGAGTTAAAGGCAAAGTATCGCTTAGGGATGCTGCAGAGGAGTGGGCTAGAGACTAGCGGGAGGTGAAGGGGGAGGTGAGGGGCAAGCCGAGCGGCTTTAAAAAAGAGGGAATTGACCTAGTTTAGGCGCGCGCTTATTCGCGCGCCTAAACCATGATCTAAAGTCAGCGGCGCAGCAGGCTAAGACGCAGGTGACTGCCCTGCACCGAAGGTTGAAACCTCACCTGATCCATCCAGCTGTTCATTATCCACAGGCCGCGGCCGGAGCCTGCCATGGGCTGAGGGCAGTTTGGCTCGCCGCTCGCTTTATGGGGCGGGCGCCTGTCCAGCAGATCTACGGTGATCTTGTCGTGGTCGCAGTGCAGGATCAACGTGATGTCACTCAGCTCGCTGCTGGCGTGTTTGATGCTGTTGCCAAGCGCCTCCAGGATGCAGGTGACCACCTTGAAGCGTTCCTGCTTGAGGACGCTGTTTTGCAACATGAATTGTTCCAGTTCCAGGCAGAGCAGATCTTGCTGCCAGGCCTTGTCGGTCAGGGTGAATGTTAGGCTGTTCATGCGCTTTTCCTCCCTTGGGTGTATGACACTGCCGGCGCCGCGGCGCGGCGATGAAAGGTGAGTAGTAGCAGTGAGGTATCGTCCTGGGGACTCGATTGCTGCCACAGCTTGGCCTTATGGATGAGATGCCTGATCAACGCCTCGGCGCTCAGGCCGCTCGCCCGATGACAGAGCCGCTTGAGCCTGGCCTGACCAAACTCGCCAAACTTGGGGTGACGACTCTCAAAGAGACCATCTGAGTAGAGTAGCAGTCGCTGATCCGGTCTCAGATAATAGCGGCTGCTGCGATACTGGAAGTTTCTGTCTATGCCTATGGGGAGCTGAGGCTCGGCGTCGAGCGTGTCGCTGCCTCGATTATCCAGCAGCAGCGGCGCGGGATGGCCGGCGTTGGTCAGGTCTAGCTCGCCACTCTGGCAATTGACTATGCCTAAGATAAGTGTGGCGAAACGGCCGCACTGCTGGGGATCATCAAATAACTGGTTGAGCCGAGTGACGAGCCTGGCGCTGTCCAGGGACTCCCAGTCGGCGCGCTGGCGTGACAGCTGCTGTGCCAGGGTGAAACCCTGCATGGAGGCGGCGATACCATGACCGGCCACATCCAAGAGATAGAACCCCAGATGGCTTTCATCTATGGCGAAACATTGAAAGATATCGCCGGCCAGGCTGGTGGCGGGTTGAAAGTGAGAGCTTATCTGCCAAAGGTTGAGGTGTTGATCCTGCGGCGGCAAGAGCGCCCGTTGCAGCTGCGCCGCGCTGGTGAGATCTTCCTTGAGTTGCCCAAGGTATCTCTCCTGGGTCTGCATCGACCTGTGCAGCTTATGATTCTGCACCGCCAGGCTGCGCTGCAGACTCACCAGACGCTTGGCCGCCAGCAGGCGCACCTTGAGCACCGAGGCCTGAAAGGGTTTGGCGATAAAGTCATCGGCGCCGGCTTCAATGCCCTGGATCATATGCTCGGTTCGGTTCTTGCCCGTGAGCAGTATGATAAACGGCGGTTGACTTAGCCCTTTGACCCTTTGGCACAGGGTGATGCCGCTCATGCCCGGCATGCGCCAGTCACTGATCATGATATCCACGCTTGTCTCTTGCAGCTTTACCAATGCCTGCTGCGCGTTATCACAGCTAGATACCGCAAAGCCGAGCTGGCGCACCAGACTCACTATCATCAGGCGCTCACAGCTGCTGTCTTCGACGACGAGTACCGAGAGTGCGGTCGGCTGGCTTGGCTGTTTCATGATGGCGACTCCTGGCCCTTGGGCAGTAGACATAGTGAAGTGGAGATAGTGCTTAGTGCTGACTAACAACTTCTGTGCCATCGCGCCTTGGTTTCATCAGCTCATCTACTTATTTATTAATTCATTCAATGTAATAGTGATTATTTGCTTGAGGGTAGCAACTTAATCATGACGGGGTTTACACCATTGGCTAAATTGCAAAATGCGAGGCTTGCATTCATAGTGAGACCTAAGGTGTTGATCTTCATCGGACAGCAGGGAGGCGCGGCGCACTTGGGTAGAGGTCACTTACTGAAGAGGGCAAGGGCTCAAAGGGACAGAGGCAAAAAGCTTTGGCATAGCGATTGCTGAGCAGGGGTTATCCCTCTCCTCGACAGTGATTGGTGTAAAGGAAATAAGATGAACATTCTGCCTCGATTCATAAGCCTATGTTTAACCCTTATCCTGCTGAGCCCTGCGCTGGCAAAGGATTTGGAGGTCAAGCCGACCCTTATCTTCGGCGTCGTGCCCCAGCAAGCCTCGGCCAAGTTGGCCCAAAGCTGGTCGCCACTGCTGGCGCTGCTGTCGCAAAATGCAAATATCAAGGTGCAATTTGCAACCGCGCCGGATATTCCCACCTTCGAAGCCAGACTCGCCGCCGGGGAGTATGACATCGCCTACATGAACCCCTATCACTATGCGGTGTTTAGCCGCGCGGATCACTACAAGGCGTTGGCGCGCGAGCGTGACAAGCAGCTGCAGGGGATCATAGTAGTGAGAAAAGATGCGCCCTATACCGAAATTACCCAGCTCGATGGTAAGACCCTGGCCTTTCCCGCGCCGGCGGCCTTCGCGGCCAGCGTGCTGCCCAGGGCCAATCTGAGTCGTCTCGGGCTGAGCAACGAGATCCGCTACATAGGCTCCCATGACTCTGTCTATCTGGCGGTGGCCAGAGGCCTAGCCGATGCCGGCGGCGGGGTGCAGCGCACCTTCGCCAACATGACGCCCAAGACCCGCGAGCAGCTCAGGGTGCTGTGGCGCACCCCGGGTTATACGCCCCATGCGATTGCCACCCATGTGCGACTCGACGAAGCCTTGAGACAGCGCCTATTAGCGGCGCTCGTCTTCCTGCCGGGCACCCAGGCGGGGCAGGCGGCGCTGGACGCCATAGGTTTTCGACCGCTCGTCGAGGCCAGTGACAGCGACTGGGACGATGTGAGGGCGCTGCAACTGGGTGAGCTGTCCCAGCCGCTGAAATCAACTGAGGGAGGCGCGCCATGATCTCATTTCGCCTCAAGACGGTACTGGGGATCGCGCTTATCGAGGGCGTGTTGTTGCTGGTGCTCGTCTACACCAGTATCGATTATCTCAAGAGCTCGAATGAGGCGGAGATCCAGCGCCGCGCCAGCTCCATCATCAGCCTGTTTGCCGCGGCGACCAAGGATGCGGTGATCAGCACAGATCTGTCGACCCTGGAGGAGCTGACTCAGGAGCTGCTGAGTAAAGATCATGTGCGTTATGTGCGCGTCTATGATCAGCAGAATCTGCTTATCGATGAGCGCGCCGCCGGGGTCAGCGAGGCCGACTATCCACATCTGTTGCCAGTAAGTCAGCCTATCGAGGTGGCGGGATTCGCTTTCGGTCGGGTGGAAGTTGGCCTGGATACCACAGATTATGAGCTGCTGGTCTCCAGCGCGACCCGGCAGTTTCTCTCTATCGCCGGGCTGGAGATGCTCTTGGTAGCGCTGTTTTCATGGCTTCTTGGTATCTACCTGACCCGTAATCTGGACTCGTTAAAGCTAGCCTCGGAGCGGATCCTGGGCGGCGAGACGGGGGTACAGGTGCAGGTGAATAGTGACGATGAGCTGGGGCAGACGGCGAAGGCCTTCAACCGCATGCTAGACAAGGTAGAGAGCAATCGCCAGGAGTTGGAGCTGGCCAATACCCAGCTGTCGACCATCTTAGAATCGGCGGTCGATGGCTTCATCATCTTCAACGTCGAGGGAGAGATAGTCGAGGTGAATCCGGCCATCGTCTCACTGTTTGGCTATGAGGCGCAGGCGCTGATAGGCCAGCCGATCGCTAACCTGGTGCCGCTAAATTATCGCGAGCAATACCATCAACAGTTGATGCAGTTTATCGCCTCTAACCGCAGCCGGTTGAGCCATAAGCAGCGTGAGCTGCTGGCACTTAGGGCCAACGGTGAGCGCTTCCCCGTGGACATGGCGATCTCTAAGATGATCATCAACAACCAGACCATGTTACTGGGCTTGGTGAAAGATCTCACCGAGATCAAGCGTAAAGAGGCGCGAATCCGCCGCAGCGAGGCTATCTTGCTGGCAACCTTGGAGGCCAGCCCGGATGCGCTGATCACCATAGATATCGCCGGCAAGATCCAGGCCTTTAACGACGCGGCCAGCAGCCTGTTTGGCTATGGACGTAAACAGGCCATCGGCGCTCAAATGGCCGACCTCTTGTTTGTCGACAGCCAGCATGAACGCTTTAGTCGCTGCCTGCAAACTTTCCGCCAGACCGGAGCCGGGCCTGGCATTAAATCTAACATTACCCTGCATGCCCGCAAGCAAGATGGTGAGGCGCTGCCGGTAGAGCTCAAGTTGGTACCTGTGCAGATGGGCGATGAGATCTTGCTCACCGCCTTCTTGCACGATATCTCCAGGCGTCTGGCCTATGAGCGCGAGCTTCAGAGCGCCAAGGAGCAGGCCGAGGCGGGCAGTCAGGCCAAGTCGCGCTTCCTGGCGACCATGAGCCATGAGATCCGCTCGCCACTCAACGCCGTGCTGGGCAGTGTTGACCTCATCTTAGGCTCGAGCCTGGATGAGGAGCAGCGCCTCTATGCCCAGACCGCCAAGGAGGCGGGCACCGCGCTACTCTCTACCATCAACGATATCTTGGACTTTTCTAAGATTGAGGCGGGTGAGATAGGCGTCGAGCTGGAGACCTTCTCGGTGCAGAAGCTGCTGGAGCAGGTGATCAATATCTTGCAGCCCAAGGCGCGGGAGAAGGGGATAGCCTTCGCCTGTTTTATCAATCGCAATGTACCCGATGAGGTGGAGGGGGATCTGCAGCATCTCAGGCAGGTGCTGCAAAACCTGGTGGATAACGCCATCAAATTTTCCCATCGCGGTTACATCACTCTGGAGGCCTGGGTGCCCGATGCGGCCCAGAGCGACGCCTCGCTCTGCTTTAGTGTGGCCGATCAGGGAATTGGGATCAGCCAGTCGGCGCAGCGCAAGCTGTTTAAGGAGTTTAGTCAGGTACATGACCAGCGCAATACTCAATATGGCGGCACAGGTCTGGGGCTGGCGATATCCGCCCAACTGGTTCGTCTCATGGGGGGCGAGCTTACCCTGGAGAGCCTGCCGGAGCAGGGCAGCTGCTTCAAGTTCGATGTCAGAGTGAAACTGAATAGCCAAGGAGCCACAATGCCCCGCCATCTGCCCGCTCACGCCAGAGTCTTGCTGCTGCATCCAGATAGCCACTTCCACAGAGTGCTGAGCAAGCAGTACAGCCAATACGGGGTAAGTTGCGTCTGTGTGGATTCACCTGAGCAGCTGTTTCAGCCCCATCTGGTTAAGGGGCGTTTCAACCTGATCCTGCTCGATGAGTCCTGCCTACATAGTTTGAGCCAAGCTGACTGTGAGCGCCTATCTCAAGGCTATCTGATCGAGCAGGGTCGCCTGTTGGCCCTGATGGATAGCCTAGTGGCACCGATCGACAGCCAGCTGAGTGAATTAAGACCGAATCTCACCGAGCTAGGCATAAGCGGCCATGTGACTAAACCGCTCATGCGCCAGCAGATGCTGCAACTGCTGCAAGATGGCGCCGCGCCAGCACAAGATACGGCCCGTCAGAGTGAGATGCCCACAGCCTCGAGTCAGAGCCAACTGCCTATCTTGATGGCCGAAGACAGCAAGTCGAATCAGCTTATCGGCGGCGCCATGCTGACCAAGGCGGGCTACCGGGTGGAGTTTGCCAACAATGGGGTCGAGGCGGTGGAGTGTGTCGCCAAGCATGACTATGGGCTGGTGCTCATGGATATGCGCATGCCGGAGATGGATGGGCTTGAGGCCACCCGGCGCATACTGGCGAGTCATCCGCACACCATCATATTGGCGATGACTGCCAATGTGCAGAAAGAGGATATCGAGGACTGCTTCGACGCCGGCATGCAAGACTTCATCGCCAAGCCGGTGAACCGGGCCGAGCTGCTCCAAAAGGTCGCCTATTGGCTCGATAAGGCGAGTCGTCAGGCGCCTGAGAACTCGACTGAGCTGGATAACCATAGAGAGCCAGAAAATGAGAGATATGGTGAGAGGCATGAAGAGAGTTATGAAGATAGATACGAAGAGAGCAGTGACCGGAGTCTCGAGACTCAGGCGGTTATTTCGCTGGCAGACCAGGACAGGCTGCTGGATAGTCAGGTGATCGCTGAGCTGACCCAGACCTTAGGTCAGGCCTCGCTGGATAACATGTATGGCGTCTATCTCAAAGAGACAGAGTCGCGCCTTAGCTGTTTGCGCGACTTGCCCTTAGATGCGTTAGATGAGTTAGATGAAGATAGTTTCGAGCAGCTGGAGACCCAGGCCCATACGCTCAAGAGTAGCTCGGGCAGCTTCGGCGCCAGCGCGCTGGCCGAGGTCGCCAAGGCGCTGGAGCAGGCGGCGCAGTGGCGCGATCGGGCGCAGGTCGAAACTTTGTTAAGTGAACTCTTTACTGTGGCCGAGCTGACGATGGCGGCCATAGCGGCTAAGATAACCCATAATCAAGATGAGGCGGTGCGGCGCGTTGCCGATGCCTGAGTTCAAAGGAGTGCATATGGAAATGAAGGAGACATTTACCGCCTTGCTGGTGGAGGACAGCCTGTCTCTCGGCGCCCTGTATACCGAGTATCTGCGCGGCGAGGGTGCCCTGGTGACTCAAGTCAACTATGGCGAGGACGCCCTGAGGGAACTGGCGCAGTGGCAGCCCGACATCTTGGTGCTGGATATCAAGCTACCCGACATGTCGGGGATGGATATCTTAACCCAGGCACAGGCCCAGTACCCAGATACTGTGGTGATCATGATCACCGCCCATGGCAGTATCGATATCGCGGTGGATGCCATGCGCGCCGGCGCCTTCGACTTTTTGGTGAAACCCTTCGATGCCAAGCGGCTCAGCATTACCCTGCGCAACGCCAGAAAACAGCGCCAGCTGGTGAGCCTGGTCAGCAAGTATGAAAACAGCCTGCCTAAGTCTAATTACATGGGCTTTATCGGCGAATCCCTGGCGATGCAGACTGTGTATAAGACCATAGACTGTGTGGCCAACAGTAAGGCCTCAGTGTTTATCGTCGGCGAGAGCGGCACCGGCAAGGAGGTGTGCGCCCAGGCGGTGCACCATGCGGGCACGCGCCGCGACGGTCCCTTCATCGCGCTGAACTGCGCCTCTATACCGAAAGATCTGATAGAGAGTGAGATCTTCGGTCACACCAAGGGGGCCTTTACCGGCGCACATGCCAGCCGTGAAGGCGCCGCCAGCCGCGCCCATGGCGGCACCCTGTTTCTCGACGAGCTGTGTGAGATGGACCTTGAGTTGCAGAGTAAGCTGTTGCGATTCATTCAGACGGGTGTGTTTCACCGGGTCGGCAGCGCCAAGGAGGAGCAGGTGGATGTGCGCTTCGTCAGCGCCACCAATCGCGATCCTTGGGAGGAGGTGAAGGCGGGGCGTTTTCGCGAAGATCTCTTCTATCGCCTGCATGTGATCCCCATAGAGCTGCCGCCACTGAGGGTCAGGGGCAAAGATATCCTCTTACTGGCAAACAAGTTGCTGGCCGAGTACTCCGCCGAGGAGGGCAAGGTGTTTACCGAGCTGAGCGATGAGGTGCGCCAGCTGCTGATAAGCTACCCTTGGCCCGGTAATGTGCGTCAGCTACAGAACGTCATTCGTCAGGTGGTGGTGCTTAACGAGGGGCCGAGTGTCACCAGGGAGATGCTGCCGATGCAGATCGTCTCGGGTGCCGCCGCGCCAGCAGAAGCTATCCATGGCAGAGTGTCTGGCGCAGCTAGCACTATTGGCCAGGAAGCTATTGCCCATGAAACTCTCGCCCAGGAAACTGTCGCAGCATGCGAGGGGGCTGACAAGGCGTTAGCCGTGGGCAATGATGAGATAGTGCCTCTGTGGATCGCCGAGAAGCAGACCATAGAGGCGGCTATCGCCCGCTGTGACGGTAATGTGCCTAAGGCAGCGGCGCTGCTGGATATCAGCGCCTCGACCATCTATCGCAAGCGTCAGAGTTGGGAGGAGATGGAGCGCGAAAGTTTAAACGCCTAGCTGAGCGCCAAGATCGAATTTGCCCAAGCTTAGGCTAGAAGCTCCTTTCCCACAGGGCATACAGGCTGGTATCCCAATCGTGACCGCCGCTATGGACAAACTGGCGATAGCTGAGGGTGCCGCCCAGTTTGAGGGTACCCTCAAACCAAGGTCTGTGGTAGCTGGTATCGAACTGATAGACCCGCTCATATTCGCCAGGAGACACTGGGTTACCACCTGCGCTATTGCCAGTATCTATACCGTCGGTGTTGAGCCTGAGCCAGCGCAACTTGTTGGTGACGCTGTGGCCATCGCCTAGCTGAGTGATGCCACCAAGGACTAAGGTCTCGGAGTCGTTATCATAGGTGCTGCCCAGGCTCCTGCCGTAGTAGCGGTAGCCACTCTGGTAAAAGCCATGCTCATACAGACAGTTATAGGCGTTTGGGTCGATGCCGCAGGCTACCTTGGTATCGGCATATTCGATGAAAACCCGGGTGCTAAGTGCATCTAGCATAAAGTCTACCCCGCCCAAGTTAGCGGCATTGATCAGCTTGTTTTTGCCGTGGTGGTAGTCTTCGTGGATCCGTTCGAAATAGATGCCATAGGGGACGCCGAAGGCGGTGTCCGACCAGCGAAAGTCATAACCGGCGAGCATGTTTTCCTGGCCGTTGGTGACTTCACCCTCAGACTGGCCACCATTAAACAGGCCATCCCACCAGTCACTCAGGCTATTGCCATAGCCTTCGCCGCCCCACTGCATGGTCCAGGAGAAGCCGACCTCTAGTTTAGAGATAGGTTTGAGGGTGCCGCGGGCGCCCCAATGTCTAGCGTCGGGCACATAGCGGTCGCTCTCCATCTGGCTGAAGCTGGTGGTAAAGGTCCAGGGGCCTATCCAGTTAAGCCAGGGCGATTCGAATGCGGCGCTGTTGTTGCGGCTTAGTGTCACGCCTGGCATGGGGCGGGCATTGGTGGTCTGAATAAGGCCGGTATCCCATCCTGGCCCCCAATATCTTTGCTGAGCACCGGCGCTGAGGATCCAGTTGCCCAGGCTCAGGGCGGCGAAGCTGTTGTCTAGTCGGCTGCTGTTGCCATCAATCGGGTCTTGATGATAGCTGGCCGAGAGGCGACCGCTAAACCACTCCTTGGTGACCTCGAAGTCCACCTTGGCCTCGGCCTTGTCTCTATAGTCATGACCAAAGCCCAGGAAGCGCGCGCTGTCGGTGGCCGCCCCCAGGCCAACGCGGCTACTAAGGTCTCTATGGTCTCTGGCATAGGCGCTCATCACCCTGTTGTAGGCCGCGGCCTGGGCCGGAGAAAGCTCGGGCAATTCGGCTGCATCGAGATCTTGCTTGAGCCCGGCCCACATCAACGGATAGGTGGTGACCGGCTGTTTGATTATCCCAGTGTCGGCGAGCAGTTGAATGTCGGCTCGCAGCGGCAGGTCGGTCGGCTCTATCCACCAGGCGGCAAATGCCGAATGGCTGCTTAAAAGTAGGAGGGGAACGGCTAGGTATCGTTTCATCGGCTCATCTTTTCGATCAGAATTTTTGCGCGAATATGATGATTAATTGGCTAATTAACAAGGGAAATATCGATAATTGCCGGATTAGTCACCCGGCTTTGTAGCTTTGTGTTGCCCAGGTGATTTCTAGGTGAATTAAGCGTGGGATTTCGGTGGTGATTTTGTACTGGCGATAGGGGGGAAAGGTTAACAGCTTGTGGGGTGCTCACCGGTTGGCTGCAAGCCTGATAAGGTGCTGAATACGAATGCAAGGCGCGGCGAAAGGCTTTTCACTGCCCCGCGCCTAGCTTAGTATCTTTTACGCAAAGTATGATCAAATTGTTATTAAATTCTTAGGCGTGGAGATGGCATACTAAGGCAATCTAGGACGAAGAGAATTTATATTGTGAGTCATATATTTAAGCAAGAATGGTTAGATGAGTTGGTCGAGATCGCCAAGAAGGCGGGCGAGGCCATCATGCAGGTCTATGGCAGCGACCAGATGGATATTCAGGCCAAGGCCGACGATAGCCCGGTGACCGCAGCCGATCTGGCCAGCCACAAGGTGATCGTCGAGGCGCTTGCGCGCTTGACGCCAGACATTCCCGTGATGTCTGAAGAGGCCGCCGACATCCCCTGGGAGACACGTAAGCAGTGGCAGCAGTATTGGCTTATCGACCCACTGGATGGCACCAAAGAGTTTATTAAGCGTAACGGTGAGTTCACCGTTAATATCGCCTTTATCGACAAGGGGCGCGCCCTGGCTGGGGTCGTCTACGCGCCCGTGTTGGATAAATGTTATTACGGCGCCCAGCATTATGGCGCCTGGTTGGCCAGCGCCGATGGGGTGACAGATTTGAACCAGCTGGCGGTTGCGGCGCCGAGTGTGCCCAGGATTGTCGGCAGCCGCTCCCATGTGAGCCCTGGGCTTGCGGCCTATCTCGAGGCCATAGGTGAGCATGAGATGACCAGTATCGGCAGCTCGCTGAAGTTTTGTCTGCTGGCCGAAGGCAAGGCGGATATCTATCCCCGCCTGGGTCTGACCAGCGAGTGGGACACGGCGGCGGCGCAAGCGGTATTGGAAAGTGTTGGCGGTCTTGTGGTGAATGCCGATAACGGCAAGCCGCTGGATTACAACCAGAAAGAAGATATTTTAAATCCCTACTTTATCGCCACCGCAAAGCATTGGCGCGATAAGTAAGAAAAAGAGAATAAGATTGGAGCAGAGTATGATGAGAATGGGTGTTGACCTGGGGGGCACTAAGATAGAGCTGGTGGCCCTGAGTGAGGCCGGTAAGGAACTGTTTAGAAAACGTATCCCCACGCCGCGTGAATACAAAGCCACCCTAGATGCCATCGAGGCACTCGTCAATGAAGCAGAGTCTACTCTGGGTCAAAAAGGCACTGTGGGTGTCGGTATTCCAGGGGTGATCTCTCCTTTCTCTGGTCTGGTGAAGAACGCTAACTCGACCTGGATCAATGGCCATCCCTTAGATCTGGACTTAGGTGCGCGTTTGGAGCGTGAGGTGCGGGTGGCCAACGATGCCAACTGTTTCGCCGTGTCCGAGGCGGTAGACGGCGCCGCGGCCGGTAAAGGCCTGGTATTTGGGGTGATCATAGGCACGGGCTGTGGCGGCGGTATTGCCATCAACGGCAAGGTCCACGGTGGCGGCAACGGTATCGGCGGCGAGTGGGGCCATAACCCGCTGCCCTGGATGACACCCGAAGAGTTCAACTCTACCGAGTGTTTCTGCGGCAACAAAGACTGCATTGAAACCTTTATCTCGGGCACAGGCTTCGTGCGCGACTATAAGGCGGCCGGTGGCGATGCGCCCAGCGGTATCGAGATCGCCCGTCGTATGGAGCAGGGTGAAGCGCTGGCGACCGCGGCGTTTGAGCGCTATATCGACCGTCTGGCCCGCTCGCTGGCCCATATGATAAATATGCTGGATCCCGACATTATCGTGCTGGGTGGCGGCGTATCCAACATAGAGGCCATCTATCCAAGATTGCCCGAGGCACTGTCTAAGTATGTGCTTGGTGGTGAGTGCCGTACCCCTGTGGTGCAGAACATGTATGGCGGCTCATCTGGGGTGCGCGGCGCCGCCTGGCTCTGGTAATGACTTCCTTGCATCCCTAGGTTACACTTGCCCCCACTTTTCAATGGGGGCAAGACTTAGGGGCAAGGATAGCCATGTTCTGGGTAAAAAAACTAATTTCACAACTCTTAATGCCGATCCCATTATCGGTATTGTGTCTGTTTATCGCGATTCTGATCCTGCGGCGACGCAAGTTCGTTAAGGCGCTGATCACACTCTCTTTTGCCATCTTATTGCTGACGAGCAGTCAATGGGGCAGTCATCAACTGACCGCACCGCTCGAGGGGCAATACCCAGTCAACAACGACCCGATAGAAAACGCCTGCGTGGTGATGGTGCTGGGCAGTGGTCACGATTCCACTATCGCCGATCGCGCCACCCTGCAGCTCTCTGCCACCGCACTGGCCCGTCTTACCGAAGGGGTGAGACAACTTAGCCTAGGGCAGGATTGCCAACTGGTGGTCAGTGGTTGGGGTGGCAGTGACGCTGTGCCTCAGGCGCAGGTGATGGCCAATGCCGCCATCGAGCTCGGGGTGAACCCTGAGCGGATCATTCAGTTTCCCCTGGCCAAAGATACCCTGGAGGAGGCACAATTTCTCAAGTGGGAGATAGGTGATAGCCCCTTCAGGCTGGTGACCTCGGCCACCCATCTGCCACGGGCCATGATGATCTTTCATCAGGCTGGCATGCACCCTCAGGGGGCGCCGGCAGACTTTATCGCCCGGGGTGGCTACTGGTGGCAGCTAGATGCCCACAACCTTTTAGCCTCCCAGCGTTCGATCCATGAATATGTGGGGCAGACTTGGCTTAAGATTAAATTTGCTTTGGCAGATTAGCGTTTGGAGATTATGGAACAAGAAGCAGTTGTCATTCGCGCGGTGACCAAGCGTAACGCGCGCACCTTTACCCTGATTGGCGGCATCGCCTTAATCAGTGCCCTGTGCATGTTTATCGCCTCCCGGGCGCTGATGGGGCCGGGCATGGTCTGTTTCATCTTCGGCATGATCTTTACCGTGCTGGGGATAGCCAAGTGGATGCAGCCCGAGGTGAGCATAGAGTTAAGGCCCAGGGGGCTGGTGTATCACCATCACAGGGGCAGCATCTATCTGGAATGGGACAATATTCAACGGGTCGATATCCCTCGCAGCATTCAGACGTTTGATAGCCATGATCTGCCCTACATTGGCGTCAGGCTGAAATCCCTGTTGCCGCTGATCGATGATATACCGCCCAGGCTGGCGACTGGTCTCCTGAGCGAGCAGCGCCCGCTGCTGATCTCCTCCCTGAATCTAGACGGTGAACTTGCGGACCTCGAGCATTATCTCAACTCTGAATTCACCCCCATCACACTAGAAGGCACAGATTTCAGTGGCGTGCAGGCGATGTTTGCCCGGCGCTGCGCTCAGCTCAATACTCAGCTGGGTTACCATGTTTACTTGCCGGAAGATTGTTTAGACAGGGCGCCGAGGGAGTTTCTCGCGCTGCTTAGGGAATATAGAAGCAACCTTAGTCAATAGTTGGTCATCCTGGCCTGTTAAAAGTTACTGCTGATCATATACTCATTATTATGAGTACAAGAAATGGGTACAAAAGACGGGTATAAATAAGGCCACACAATCCTGTGGCCTTATTTGTTAAAGCTGTCCACTTAATTTAGCCCGATAGGGCTCTCGCCAAGCTTACCTAGATTAGGCAGATTTAGTGAGTTCTTTAAAATAATTGTCTAACTGAGACTCTGCCTCAGGTTCGGCATCAGATTTGGTTTCAGGGTTAATCGCTTGGACGTCTGGTTCGCTGGCGAGCAGGGCGACCTCTTCGCGTACGCGCATCCCGATAAACTGACCCCCTTCGAAGATCTCCATCGAGTTACAGGCGATCTCACCCTCGACGCTACCTGTGCTGGTGATGTTTAGTTTTTCACACTTCATCTTGCCCTTAAACGCACCAGAGACCTTAATCTCCTTACACTGCAGCTCGCCTTCGATATAGCCATCGACTTCGATTGTCAGCTTACCGGTCGCGCTGATTTTGCCATGCAGTTCGCCGCCGATGAGGGCTTCGCCGGCAAAATGAGTTTCCCCTGATAATTTAGTCCCTTGCGCGATAAAGGTGAGACCTGCTTTGTTATTTTTCTTTCCAAACATAATGATTAACTTTTTGCCCGTTTTGCCCAATATTACCCTTAAACTTTGTGTAACAAAACCACTAATATTTGGCGCTGCCTGTCAGTTTTTTGGCAATGCTTTTCACTACATTAGCTTAGTTTTATCGATTGATTAGGGCAGGGCGCTACACAGGCGCCGCAGCCGTTACACAGCTCGGTATCGATCACAGGCTTGGGCGCCTGACCTATGCTGGCGGTAAAGCTGATGGCTCTGGGATCGCAGGCATCTTTACAGGTCTGACACCAGATGCCGCTGTTGGCCAGACAGCTCTGGTCGATACTGGCCTTGATCTGCCAGGGAGTTTCTTCGATGTCGGTAAACAGCGGCTCGGGACACACCTTGGCACAGGCGCCGCAGAAGGTGCATTCATCCTGACTGAAGCTGACCTCGGGAAAGCCACCGTCGCCACGGGAGAGGATCTTGGTCTCACAGGCATCGATACACTTATCGCAGCGGGTGCAAATATCGGTAAATTCGACATCTGTGCGGCTCCAGGGAGGGCGGATCACCTGACTCTTGCGGCGGCTGAAGAGGTTGCGGCGGCTTTGGTTGATGCGATTGCTCATAGATTCACTTGCTATCAAATGGGGGGCCTAAGCCCCCGTCTGCTTTAGGCCTTGTAGCCGCTCGGATTAGAGGACTGCCAGTGCCAGCTGCTGTTGGCCATATCTTCTATGGTGTGGGTGGCCTGCCAGTTCAGCTCTGATTGCGCCTTGTGAGGATCGGCGTAACAGGCGGCGATATCGCCGGGACGACGTGGTGCGATCTGGTAGGCGATAGTATGGCCGCAGGCCTTCTCGAACGCCTTGACCATGTCCAGTACGCTATAGCCTTGGCCTGTGCCCAGGTTATAGGTGACCAATCCTGGCTGGGTGTTGAGTTTCGCAAGCGCCTTCAGGTGCCCCTTTGCCAGATCAACCACATGGATATAGTCGCGCACCCCTGTGCCATCATGGGTGTCGTAGTCGTCGCCGAAGACGCTAAGCTTCTCGCGCTGACCCACGGCAACCTGAGCGATGAAGGGCATCAGGTTATTGGGGATATCGTTGGGATCTTCGCCTATGAGGCCGCTCTCGTGGGCACCCACAGGGTTGAAGTAACGCAGTCTGGCGATGTTCCAGCTCGAGTCCGAGTGGTGTAGATCTTTCAGGATATGCTCGACCATCAGCTTAGACTGGCCGTAGGGGTTGGTGGCACCCGTGGGGAAATCTTCGGTAATGGGCAGTGAGGCGGGATCGCCATAGACGGTGGCCGATGAGCTAAACACCAGGTTCTTCACGTTAAATTCGGCCATCACCTCGCACAGCACTAAGGTGCCGGTGACGTTGTTTTCATAGTAACGCAGCGGCTGGGCCACAGACTCGCCGACCGCCTTGAGGCCGGCAAAATGGATCACGGCATCGATATCATGGTCGGTAAAGACCTTCTGCAGGAAGGCCTTGTTGAGCACGTCGCCCTGATAGAAGGTGACCCCTTTATTGGTGATCTGCTCGACCCGTTTGAGGGCCTCGACGCTTGAGTTGCTCAGATTGTCTATGATCACTACCTGTTGATCATCATTAAGTAGCTCAACGACAGTGTGGCTACCTATGTAGCCTGCGCCACCAGTGACTAAAATCGTCATTAATCTTTATCCTGTTGTAAATCTGAAACTAATGTTTTGAGGTAGTCGGCAAAATCCCTGCCCACTTCGTGATGGCGCAGCGCGTATTCGACATTGGCGCGCATATAGCCGAGTTTGTTGCCACAGTCATGGCTCTTGCCATGCATGTAATAGGCGTTAACGGTTTGAGTGTTCATCAACATGGCGATGGCATCTGTCAGTTGGATCTCATCGCCGGCGCCGGCAGGGGTCTTGCCCAGCAGCTGCCAGATCTGCTTAGGTAGCACGTACCGGCCAACCACGGCTAAGTTAGATGGTGCCTGGCCCACCTTAGGTTTCTCCACCAACTCATTGATAGGTTTAGATTGCCCGGCCTCCAACTGATGGCCGTTCACATCGGCGATACCATATTGGTCGACGCTGCTCTCTGGTACGCCCTCAACCATGATCTGGCCCACTTCGGTTTCATCAAACAGCTTGACCATCTCGGCCAAGTTATCCCGGCTGAGATCGCAGCTGGCATCGTCTATGATGACGTCCGGCAGTAGGACCGCAAAGGGCTCGTCGCCCACGACCTTTTGGGCACATAGGATGGCGTGGCCCAGCCCCTTGGCCTGAGATTGGCGCACGCTGATCACAGTCACGTCGCTTGGGCAGATGGCCTGCACCTCGGCCAGTAGCTGACGCTTTACCCTGCGTTCGAGTTGGGCCTCGAGCTCGAAGCTGGAGTCGAAATGGTTTTCGATGGAGTTCTTACTGGCATGGGTAACCAGGACTATCTCATTGATCCCGGCGGCTATCGCCTCGTTGACCACGTATTGGATCAAGGGTCTATCGACTATGGGCAACATCTCCTTGGGGATCGCCTTGGTTGCCGGAAGCATGCGTGTGCCGAGACCCGCGACGGGAATAACGGCCTTGCGAACTTTATGCTGTTTCATCCTAATCCTAGTTGGCTGCGCAAAATGCCCTTTTATTCTAATAAAAACGCCCTGAAAAGCCAGGAGATTTAGGCGCTTTGGCCGCTAGCTTCTCGGTATCCGTCGAACTAGTCGGCGTCGGCCTTAGCCCTAATCTGACGCCATTAGAGGCGTGCTGGATACCAGAACTTGGTTTGAGCAGAGTAAGCAAAATACCTTTACATAAAAATTTGTCTCATGGGGTAAGCAGATGAAATTGATGTCAAAGTCGGCATTTGTGTCAAGAGTGTTACATGTCTGATTTGTTATAAGTATTTAAATAAAAACGATTTAATTTTTTAAAGTCTGCCTGATGTAAATTTGAGGTTACATCTTGAGCGGCGCGGCAGCCAAATTATAAAGTGTGATCCTGTTAACAAACTCTGGCGTTTAGTCAAATATGGAGGCAGGAGCAGTCATTTGTGTTGTATTTATCATGAGTAAACAAACTACGTATCAGGCCAGACTGCCTGATAGCCAAGGGGTCATCCAATACCCTGACAATGAACATGAGATCTGGCAAGCGCTGTACGACAGACAGAAGGGCAATTTGCCCCACTATGCCTGTGATGCCTATCTGAAAGGGCTCGAAGATCTTGCCTTGCCTGCAGATCGCATCCCGCAGCTCGGCGAAATCGATGCTGTGCTGCAACAGGCCACGGGCTGGAAGACGGCCGCCGTACCGGCGCTGATCTCGTTCGAGAAGTTTTTCCAGTTGCTGGCGAACCAAGAGTTTCCGGTTGCCACCTTTATCCGCAGCAAGGAGGAGTTCGACTACCTGCAGGAGCCCGATATCTTTCACGAGATCTTCGGTCACTGCCCGCTGCTGACCAATCCCTCATTTGCCCGTTTCTCTCACGAATACGGTAAGTTGGGTCTGGCCGCCTCGAAAGAGGAGCGTGTCTTTCTCGCCAGACTCTACTGGTTTACCGTGGAGTTTGGTTTGATCCGTCAGGCCAACGATGAGCTGAAGATCTACGGTGGCGGCATATTAAGCTCGCCAGGTGAGACGCTATACGCCATGAGCGACACCCCGGTGGTGAAGCCTTTCGATCTGTTGGATATCTTAAGAACCCCTTATCGAATCGATATCATGCAGCCAATTTATTACGCTATTGATTCAATTGATTATTTAGACGAAATCGTCAAAATGGACATCATGGGTGCCGTGACCAAGGCGCGTCAGTTAGGGCTACATGCCCCCATGTTTGAGCCCAAATCGAAAGCCAGTTAAGCAAGCCAGTTAATAGAGCCAGATAAGAAAATCAGAAGGAAGAAGTATGACTGAATTAGCCCAAATGAAATGCGAAGCCTGCCAGGCCGACGCGCCTAAGGTGACCGATGCCGAGTTGGCCGAGCTGATCCGCATGATCCCTGACTGGGGCGTCGAGGTACGTGACGGCATCATGCAGCTTGAGCGTGTCTATAAGTTTAAAAACTTTAAGCTGGCGATGGAATTTACCAATAAATTAGCAGACTTAGCCGAGGAAGAGTTCCATCATCCCGGCATTCTAACCGAATGGGGCAAGGTCACCGTGACCTGGTGGTCTCACTCGATCAAGGGGCTGCACCGCAACGATTTCATCATGGCGGCCAAGACAGACCAGTTATTGGACTAAGTTAAAATTTATTTAAAAACAGCGTCATAGCCTAGCTATGGCGCTGTTTTTTTGGTTGCTTTTCGAATCCGGTGTAAACAACTCTTGCCACAAATCTCATTACACTCTAACGTATAGGCGTTTTATCGGCATTTCTGCGTGGCGTGTCACACTTTTTTTGGCATGAGACGCAACCATGCTCGCGATAATCCCAAAAACCGTGAAGTAATAAATATAAAAAGGGACGAAAGGGTATGCGCTTAGAAGTAAGTTGCATCGACCGCGTGGGTCTAGCAAAAGACATTCTGGTGATCCTCGAAGGCTATGGCATTAACCTGATAGCTATCGACGCCAGTAACCAGGGATTTCTCTATCTGCAGTTTGCTGAGGTCAACTTTGATGTGCTCAGCGAGCTGCTGCCGTTAATCAGGAAGGTGGAAGGGGTGCACGATGTGCGCACCGTCTCTTTCATGCCTTCCGAGCAGGAGCATTACGCACTTAAGACCTTGTTGAAGACGCTGCCGGATTCGGTCTTCTCCATCGATGTTAAGGGGCGGATCCGTATCGTCAACGAGTCGGCGCTAATGACTGTCAACATGGGTGAGCACGAGGTGCTCGACGAACCCCTCAATCATTGGGTGCAGGGCTTTAACTTCAACCGCTGGCTCAGCGAGCCGCTGGTGTTGGCCCAGGCCACCCGGGTCAACATAGGCCAGAGCGAATACCTGGCCGAGATGCTGCCCATCTATCTGCCCGACGAGAACGACAAGACCATTTTGGCTGGCGCCGTAGTCTCCCTCAAGTCGCCCGCACGGGTCGGCAAGCAGTTTAACGCCCTACAGAATCAGACCACAGGGTTTGAGAATGTGCTGGCGGTCAGTGACAAGATGAAAGAGGTGTTAGTGCAGGCCAGACGCATGGCCCAGCTCGATGCGCCTCTGTTGATCACTGGTGAGACGGGCACAGGCAAGGAGCTGATGGCCAGAGCCTGTCACGATGCTAGCATGCGTCGTGAGCATCCTTTTATTGCGATTAACTGCGCCGCCATGCCAGACAGCGCCGCCGAAGAGGAGCTCTTCGGTTATGTCAGCGGTGGTGAGGTGGTCAAGCGTGGCTTCTTCGAGGAGGCCAAGGGCGGCACCGTCTTCTTAGACGAGATAGCGGAGATGTCCAAGGCGGCCCAGGTCAAACTGCTGCGTCTGCTGCAGGATGGCACCTTCCGCCGGGTGGGCGGCGATGTGGAGGTGCGCTCGGACGTGCGCATCATCTGCTCGACCCAGAAGAACCTGGCCGAGCTGTGCCAGACTGGAGAGTTCCGCGAAGATCTCTACTATCGCATCCATGTGCTCAGTTTCCATATGCCTTCGCTCAGAGAGCGCAAGGTAGATGTGATCCCCCTGACCGAGATGTTCCTCGAGCATTACAGTCAGCAGCTGTCTATTCCTATTCGTCGTATCTCGGCCCCATGCCGCGAGCATCTGCTGGGCTACGCCTGGCCGGGTAACGTGCGTCAGCTGAAAAACGCCATCTTCCGTGCGGTATCCATGTGGGATGGCTCGGCGGAGCTGACTGTGGATCAGCTCAAGCTACCGTCATACGCCGAGGGATTTGGCTATTTCGATCATCAGTTTGAGGGCAGTCTGGATCAGGCGATGAAACAGTTTGAGGCGAGCCTGCTCAGACGCCTCTATCCGGCGTACCCCAGTACCCGCCAGCTGGCGAAGAAACTCGGGGTGTCGCACACGGCCATCGCCAACAAGCTGAGAGAATATAAGATCAGCAAGCAAAAAGGGATGTAAAACCTTATTGCCAGTTGGCTGGCGGTTTTCTAGGCAGAGACAAGGCCGAAACCCCATGAATTTGGGGATCTCGCTGCCTGTCATGAATTGTTTACAAATTTGAATGTTAAGGGAAGGAGTGTGATTTGTATCACGCTATTCCTATCTTGAGGCGCATAGGGTATTTCTATGCCAAATTGATAGTCCCAGACCCATTAGCGGCGCGCCCCTAAGGTCTGGCAAGAGAAGAATTCGGAAGGAGTGGGTATGAAGTTAGCAAGTTATAACAACGGCCGTCGTGACGGTCAGCTGATGCTTGTGAGTAAAGATCTAACCAAGGCTGTTGCGGTACCGGCCATCGCGCACACCATGCAGCAGCTGCTCGACGCCTGGGATCTGCTTCAGCCGCAACTGCAAGAGCTTTATGAGGCCCTTAACCAAGGCGTGCTCGACAACACGGTCGACTTCGACGAGAACAAGTGTCTGTCACCGCTGCCACGTGCCTATCAGTGGGCGGACGGTAGCGCCTATGTGAACCACGTTGAGCTGGTACGTAAGGCCCGCGGCGCCGAGATGCCAGAAACCTTCTGGACAGATCCTCTGGTGTATCAGGGCGGTTCTGACAGCTTTATCGCACCTAAGGCGGATATCGAGCTGGCCAGCGAAGAGTGGGGCATTGACTTCGAATCTGAAGTGGCGGTGATCACCGACGACGTGCCTATGGGCATAGACGCAGAGTCGGCCGAGAAACATATCAAGCTGCTGATGCTGGTGAACGATGTGTCGCTGCGTAACCTGATCCCAGCCGAGCTGGCCAAGGGCTTCGGTTTCTTCCAGTCTAAGCCGTCCAGCAGCTTCTCACCTGTTGCCGTCACCCCTGATGAGCTGGGTGACAAGTGGCATGAGTCTAAGGTGCATCTGCCGCTGATCACCCATCTGAACAACGAGCTGTTTGGTAAGCCAAACTGTGGCATCGACATGACCTTTAACTTCAGTCAGTTGATTGCCCATTTCACCAAGACTCGTCCATTGGGCGCCGGCGCCATCATAGGTTCTGGCACCATCTCTAACTATGATCGTAGCGCAGGCTCTAGCTGTCTGGCCGAGACCCGTATGCTGGAGACCATCAGCGACGGTAAGCCATCGACTTCATTCATGCGTTTCGGCGATCGCGTGCGTATCGAGATGCTGGATGAAAATGAGCAATCTATCTTTGGTGCCATCGATCAGCAGGTTGTTGAGTACAAAGGTTAATTCTAAAAAACTTTTGAGACTTCGGGGCGACCAAGGTTGCCCCGTTTTTGTAACAGCCGCCGGGCAATGGGCGGAGAGAGAAAAGGAGCCATGTGATGAAATTATTGGGCTACTGGCGCTCCAGCGCCGCTTATCGGGTGCGTATCGCATTGAATTTGAAGGGACTGGATGCAGAGCTCGAATCCGTGCATTTGGTGAAGAATGGCGGCGAGCAGCACTTGCCTGAGTACGCTGCGCTCAATCCCCAAGAGCTGGTGCCAACCCTGATCGAGGGCGACAACGAATTTGTCTTGTCTCAGTCGTTGGCGATCATCGAATATCTCGACGAGCAGTATGGCGGCGCCATGATGCTGCCAAAAGATCCCAAGGAGAGAGCCGAGGTGCGCGCCATGGCACTCTCTATCGCCTGTGAGGTGCATCCGCTGAATAACCTCAAGGTGTTGCAGTATCTCACCAACACCCTTGAGCTGGATGAGGACGCCAAGAACGCCTGGTATCATCACTGGATCCACCAAGGCTTTAGCGCCTTCGAGAAGCAACTGGAAAAGCACGCCGGCACCTACTGCTATGGTGATGAGGTGACGCTGGCGGATCTCTGCCTTATCCCTCAGGTTTATAACGCCAATCGTTTCAAGGTCGACTTAGGCGCTTATCCCAACATTCGCCGTATCTGGGATAACTGCCATCAGCTCGAGGCCTTTGTGCTGGCGGCGCCCGAGCGTCAGGCCGATGCCAGTTAGATTGGTCTCATGAAGCCGTTAGCACCCCGCTAAGGGTTATTCATCAAGAACTCGACGAACGCCCTGTCGGCAAGGCCGATGGGGCGTTCTCTATTCCAGGCAATATGTAGGTCTAGATGCACCGCAGGTGAGAAGGGGATGGCGCGGATAGGATCCCTGGCCTCTATCACCATCTCCAGCACACTGGTGATGGCAAATCCTTGGGCGACCACCTGCTTGATCAGGTTGATAAGGTTAGTCTCGAAGGCGATATTCACCTCGAGATCCAGCGCCTTGGCCTGAGACAGCATCCACTCGCGGTGGAAATAGCCGGGTTTAAACATCACCAGCTCCTGCTCGAAAAACTGCTCCAGGGTGATTCCTTTGTGCTCCGCCAAGGGGTGATCTTCTCCCACGGCCACCACCATCTGCTCTCTGAGCAGCAGATGACTGTCGAAATTAGGCTGCAGATCCTGGCCCGTGATGATGGCGATATCCACCTCTTCATTTTGCAACATGCGCAGGCTGTCGCGGGTACCGCCCTCGAACAGGGAGAGCTTGAGATCCGGATACCTGTGCCTGAAGGCCATCAAGCGAGAGGGCAGGTAGTAGGAGCCCAGCATGCCGGGCACAGCGATGCGCACCTCGCCCTTGGTGAGGTTGGCCATGGACTTAATATGGGCCTCGGCCTGTTTGACCTGCTTGAGGATCAGCCTGGCGTGTTGCGCCAGCGCCTCGCCCTCGGCGGTGAGGGTGAGGCGGCTGCCATCCTGACCGCGATAGTGTTTGTTGCGGTTGACGAGTGTGACCCCGAGCGATTCTTCGAGGCGTTTTATCCCCTGACTCAGGGCGGGCTGGGCGAGGTTGAGCTGCTTGGCCGCCAGGGTAAAGCTGCCTTTGGTCGCCAGCGCCTCGAACTGCCTAAGCTGTTTGATATCCATCTTTCACCACACCTTCTTGCATTTATCTATCACGCTGAGTTAGCACCATTGTCTTAAGCGCTTTTTAGCAGACTGTTTTCAAGCATTAGTCATCGGAATTATCTATAACAAGTTATTATCGACATCATAGTTATAATCTATTTTTGTTATGTTAGCGCCGGTGCTAGCCTGTGTCTATCTATCCTATTGAGCGCGACAACATGACCGCCAGCCGTCCACTACAACTTCGCCTGATCTGGGGCCTCTCTCTGGCCTCTGTGGTGATCTACATCAACCTGTATATGGTGCAGGGGATGTTGCCGCTGATCGCGACCAGTTTTAGCGTGTCGCCGGCCCACGCCACCCTGTTGTTGTCTGTGACCAGCTTCTCCATGGCCTTCGCGCTGCTCTTCTATGCCACCCTGTCTGACAAGCTAGGCAGGCGTAAGCCGCTGCTCTGGAGCCTGGCGCTGCTTGTGGTGGCGGATCTCATGTTGATCTGGGTGCAGGATTTCTCGGCGTTGGTGGCGGTGCGTTTGTTTCAGGGGATACTGCTGGCGGCGGTGCCCGCCATCGCCATGGCTTATTTTAAGGATCTGCTCGATACCAGCGTGCTGCTTAAGGCGGGGGCCATCTATATCGGCGCCAACAGTCTGGGGGGCATCGCCGGGCGCCTGCTCGGCGGCTTGATGACAGAGTATCTGACCTGGGTAGAGGCCATGGGGCTGGTGAGTGTCTTGACCCTGGCGGGCGCGGTCGGTGTACTTATCTTACTGCCGCGACTCGACCGGGTGCGGATCCGTCGCCGCCAACACAAGAGCGGTTTTGGCCTCGCCGATCTCAAGGGCTTTGGCCTGCACCTTGGCGATGCCACCCTGGTGAAGCTCTACCTCCTGGGGGCGTTGGCCTTCATGGTGATGGTCAATCAATTTAGCTATATCCAGCTGCACCTGATGCAGGCGCCGTTTGGCTGGGGTAAGTTTCAGGTCACCCTGATCTTCCTCTGTTATCTAAGCGGCACCTACGCCTCGTTCCGCTCCGCCAAGTGGGTGACCCGCCTGGGACGTCAGCCGCTGTTTATCCTCTCTGCGGTGATGATGTGCGTCGGTAGCCTGGTGACCCTTGGGGATACCAGCAGCGCCATCGTCATAGGTTTCCTGCTGTCGAGCTTTGGTTTCTTCACCTTCCACAGCGTCTGTAATGCCTGGGTAGCCCAGCGCGCCCAGCAGCACAGGGCTAAGGCCACGGCGCTCTACCTGTGTAGCTACTATCTGGGGGCGGCGCTGGGCGGGCCTTTCCTCTTGCCCTTCTGGCAGCATTGGGGCTGGAGCGGCGTGGTGGCTGGCAGCCTGACCCTGCTTAGCGGCGTGATCCTCTTGGTGGTGATGCTGCAGCGCACCCATAGGCCGCGCACGCCGCTGTTAGATGCGGCGGGTTAATGGACTTCTGCTTAACGGCGGGCTAACGCCTAGGCTTCGATTAGTTGATGAAGGTCTTACGGTTGAGGCCGAACTTCTGCATCTTGTCATAGAGGGTTTTGCGCGGAAGTTCCAGCTGCTCCATGGTGAGCTTGATGCTGCCCTTGTTGTTACTTAGCGCCTCTTCGATTAGCAGGCGCTCGAAAAACTCCACCCGCTGCTGCAGCGACATGTTGGCGTTGAGTTGACTGCTCTGTCCTAGGGAGGTGGCAAAGGCCGCCTCTGGCCCTAAGAGCACATAACGCTCGGCCAGATTGCGTAGCTCCCTGACATTACCGGGCCAGTCGTGGGAGACCAGCTGGGCCGTGTATTCGGCCGTCAGGGGGATCAGCGCCTTGTGATAACGGGCCGAGGCGACCCGGGCGAAATGCAGAAACAGAAGACCGATATCTTCGCGACGCTCCCTGAGGGCCGGAATCGGCACTGTCACCAGATTGAGGCGATAGAGGAGATCCTGGCGAAACTCGCCGGTGTCGCACAGACTCTTGAGATCCACCTTAGTGGCGGCAATGATGCGAATATCCAGGTCTATGCTCTTATTGGAGCCGAGGCGCTCCACCTTCCTGTCTTCCAACACCCTGAGCAGCTTAACCTGCAAGGATAGCGGCGTGCTCTCAATCTCGTCGAGAAACAGGGTGCCGCCGTTGGCATACTCGAACTTGCCGATACGTGTCTTATCTGCGCCGGTGAAGGCACCAGATTCGGCGCCAAACAGCTCGCTCTCTATGATGGTCTCTGGGATGGCGCCGCAGTTGATGGCAACGAAGTTGGCTTCGGCTCGAGGGCTATGGTCATGCAGATAGCGGGCGACCAGCTCCTTGCCCGTGCCTGTCTCGCCTTCAATTAACACATCGGCGGGCATGTCGATCACCTGATGGATGATGTGGCGCATCTGCTTGATCCCCGGGCTGTGGCCCAGAATGCGCGGCCCTGGGGTGCTCTGGGATTCCAGCTCACGTTTCAGGCTGCGGTTTTCCAGGGTCAGGGCGCGTTTCTCCAGCGCGCGCTTGGCGATATCCAGCATGTGCTCATTGTTAAAGGGTTTCTCGATAAAATCATAGGCTCCCTGTTTCAGCGCCTGCACCGCCATGGCGATATCACCGTGGCCGGTCAGCAGTATGATGGGAATATCCTTGTCCTGAGCCAGCAGGGTGCGCATCAGCGACAGGCCGTCAATATCTGGCATGTTCACGTCTGAGATCACTATGCCCGGCCAGTTGTCGGGCAGGCCCAGGCCAATCTGTTTGGCGTCGGTGAGGGCCAGGGCGCGGTAGGATTCCAGTTCAAACAGCTGTACCAGCGCCGAGCCTATCAGGGGCTCGTCATCGACGATTAAGATGTCGTATTGATTAAAAACTTGATTTTGCATCGTTATCCTACTGCATGTATGGGCAAGGTGATCTGGAAGATGGCGCCGCCCTGTTTGCGGTTGGCAACGCTTATCTTACCCTGCATCGCCTCGACGATACGCCGGGAGATCGACAGCCCCAAGCCCAGCCCCTGGCGCGAGCTGGTGTAGTAAGGGTCGAAGATCTTCTGCATCTGGCTCTCGTCTATGCCAGTACCTGTATCTTCTATGGTGATCTCCAGCCGATTGCTCACCACCACACCTATGATCAGCTGTTTCGGGTTGCTGGCGCGCATGGCTACCATGGCATTGCTCATCAGGTTGATCAGCACCTGCTGTAGCCTAATCGGGTCGCCCCAGAGCAGCGTCTGACACTCTGTGTTGTTGAGCACCAGATCTATCCCCTGTTTGTCCACCTCGGGCTGGACTATGGTCAGCGCATCCCTGATGCACTGCGCCACGCTAATCGCCTTGTCGTTGCCCTGGCTCTTACGGGTAAAGCTCTTAAACTGCGAAACTATGGCTGCCAGACGGTCGGTGAGCTCTATGATGGTCATTATGTTGCTGGAGACATCGTCCCACTTGGCGCGGGAGAGCAGGGTCTGGGTGTTCTGTGCATAGCTGCGAATCGCCGCCAGTGGCTGGTTGATCTCATGGTTGATGCTGGCCGACAGGCTGCCGATCACCGTCAGCTTGGCGGCCTGGATCAACTCATCCTGGGCCTCTTTGAGCTGTTGATGGCTGGTCTCCAGCGCCTGAGTGCGTTCCTTGACCCTTTGTTCTAACTGTTCATGGGCCTGTTGCATGCGGCGGGTGTTCTTACGCTTCTCGATGGCGAATAACAGCGCCAGCGCGCACAGCAGATAGAGGGCGCCATAGAGCAGCAGCAGTGGCGGCAGCGAGCGGTAGATGGGCGTCATGGGCGAGAGGATATGCACCTGCCAGCCCGCGTCGCTCATGTAGGCGGCGTTATCCATAAACTCGGCGCCGCGCTTGTTATCGCCTATCTGATAGATCTGATAGTCTGCCGCCAGGGATGGGGCGAAGGGGGGCTCGATCGCCAGCGGACTGATCTCACGGTTGGCGTAGCGTCTCGAGGATTCGATGCGCTGCTTGAGCTGATGAGTCACAGGCGTCAGCGCGGTGAGGCGCCATTCAGGTCGGCTGGAGAGGAAGATAATATGGTCCGGGTCGCTGATGGCGAACTCATAGTTGCTGCCCCTGGCCATGCCTGTGCTCTGCTGCTCTATCTCGGTAACATCGACCTTGACCACTATCGCCCCTAACACCTTGGCCTCGCCCTGGCTGGGGGTGACCGGATAGCCGTGGCTGTAGATGGGGTAGGAGAAGTAGTAGCCGCGTTTGTTCGAGCTGGTGCCGACGGCGAAATAGCGGCCCATCTTGCCCTCGATGGCATCCTTGAAATAGGGTCTGAAGGCGTAATTCTTGCCGATAAAGGAGTAGCTCTGCTGCCAGTTGCTGGCGGCGATGGCATCGCCGTCGATATTGACCAGATAGATATCCAGCGCCTCTGTGATGCTCTGGATCTCCTCCAGATAGCGGTTGAGTGGCGTGATGGTATCGGGATCGTCCTGTTTTAACAGGGCACTGGCCAGCAGCGGGTTGGTGGAGAGCACATGGGGGATGCTCTCATAGCGACTGAGGGAGCCCGAGAGGAAGCTCAGCAGCTCCTTCATCTGGGCGTTGGATTGTTGCCGCGTCATCTCATAGCCATGTTCCAGATGGAACCAGTAGGCGACCCGTAGGGTAAAGGCGAGGCCCAGGAGTATGATGAAGCCGACGCCGAGGTATTTTCTTCTTGTTATAATTTTCGACATATAAGGCATGTCCAATTGAAAAAGCGAATCTGAAAGGGGACCGATTAGATCCCGTTTCAGACTCGCCCAATTGTTAAGCAAAATCAAGTGATTTAATAACCGTTTAACTTATCAATATATTCCGGTAGGAACAGAGAGATCTGCGGAATATAAGTGATCAGCGCCAGGAAGAAGAGCAGCAGCGCCAGCCAAGGAATACAGGAGTGGATAACCCATCCCATGCTGCGGCCGGTGATCCCTGCGGTCACAAACAGGTTGAGCCCCACAGGCGGCGTCAACATGCCTATCTCCATGTTCACCACCATGATGATCCCCAGGTGGATAGGGTCTATTCCCAGCTGGGTGGCGATAGGGAACAGGATGGGCGCCATGATCAGCAAGATGGCCGATGGCTCCATAAAGTTACCCGCTGCTAGCAGCAGCAAGTTGACTATGATGAGGAAGCCCCATACCGGCAGTCCCATGCCCACTATGGTCTCGGCAATAAGATGCGGAATGCGCTCTGTGGTGAGCACGTGGGCGAACAACATGGCGTTGGCTATGATGAACAGCAGCATGATGCTGACCTTGGCACCATCGCGCACCACGTGGCGGATCTCCTTGTCGGCCGGGGTCTTGAAAACCGCCAGCACCATGAAGCCAAGGTTACGCAGCACGGCTCTGATCAGCGGTTCACCGCTGTCGCGCCAGCTGACATTTTTCAGCGGGCCGATATCACGATAACCAAATACCGCGATGAAATAGGCGTAGACGCAGGCAACGGCCGCCGCCTCGGTCGGGCTGGCGATACCGCCGTAGATGGAGCCGAGCACGATAACGATAAGTGCTAGGCCGCCCATCGCCTTGGCGCTCGATATGGCCAGGGGCCGAAAGCCAGGGAAGGGACGGGAAGGCAGCTTCTTGATGCGGGCCACGATATAGATGGCGAGCATCAACAAGAGTCCCATCATCAGGCCGGGGATAAGCCCCGCCATGAACATACGCGCCGCCGAGACTTCCGTTGCCGCCGCGTAGACCAGCATAACGATAGAAGGCGGAATCAAAATTCCCAGGGTGCCCGAGGTGGTGATCACCCCTGCGGCAAACTTCTCAGGATAACCAGCACGAACCATGCCGACGATAACGATAGAGCCAATCGCGGCAACCGTGGCGGGGGATGAGCCAGATACCGCGGCAAACAACATACAGGCCATCACAGAGGCCATGGCGAGACCACCGCGAATATGACCTACGCTGTCCATGGCAAAGTCGATAATACGACGGGCGACGCCGCCGGTGGAGAGAAACGCCGACGACAGAATGAAGAAGGGGATCGCCAGTAGTGTGTAGTGCTCCGAGGTGGACTCATAGAGTTTCAAGGCAACCGATGCCAGTGAGTCATCGGAGAAGAGCAATATGGTCAACATGCTGGAGAAGCCGAGGGCGATGGCGATCGGCATGCCCAGCAGCATACAGAGAAACAGGCTGATAAAGAGGGTTGCTATAGTCATTATTTTTGGTCTCCCGGCTGCTTGTCGTCGGCCTGGGCCTCTTGATCGATAAGGTGCATGCTCTCCTTGGCCTCATCGGCAAAGGCAAAGCCGTCTGTTTTATTGGTGATGATGGCAAGAGCCAGCTGCAAGAAGCGCCAGGTAAGCAGAATAAAGCCGATGAGCAGTATGCTTTGAGAGATCCACAGCGGCACAGCAGGCTCTTCGACGTCGATGCGCAGGTATTCCCAGGCAAAGTCGCCGTCCAGTCCGCCAATCAGAAAATGAGGGAAGTCGATATCTTCCATGGGCACGCCAATTTGATACATCTTGGCCAGGTAATCCCAGCTGCCGACCAGGAACATGCCGCAGTAGATAAGGCAGATGGCCACGGCCAGTATGGCTGTGTACTTACGTCCCTGGGCGGGGAGTTTTTTCACGAAGGCATCGACGCCTATGTGGGCGCCGACCTTGACGCCATAGGACATGCCAAACAGCACGAACCAGCCGCAGATGGTGAGCGTTAGCTCCTGGATCCACAGGAAACCTGTGTTAAAGAAGAAACGAGCGATCACTTCGACAAAGACCAATAGGGTCATGGCGGTGATCAAGGCGTTAAGTACCACCTCTTCGATATGAGAAAAAAAGCGAGACATCATCTCTAAGACTCCTTAGATAGGAAAGAGGCCGAATGCCATGGAAACGGCCTCAATGCTTTCCTATTAAGTTTAGTGGGTTAGCGCTTATTATTCGTTTGAGGCAACGGCGGCATCGATAAGATCTTTACCTATCTTATCTTCGAACTGTGCCCATACTGGTTTCATGGCGTTGACCCAGGCGGCGCGCTGCTCTGGCGTCAGGTAGGTGACCTCAGAACGCTTAGAGTCAATGATGGCCTGCTTGTCTTTGTTCACCTTGGCCGCGGCGATCTCGTTACCATAGGCAATGGCTTCATCCAGTGACGCCTTGATCACCTTGCGCTTGTCGGCGGGTAGCGACTTCCAGAAGGTGTTTGAGGTGACCACCATGTAGTCGAGCACACCGTGGTTACTCTCTGTGATGTTGCTCTGTACTTCGTAGAACTTCTTCGAGTAGATGTTAGACCAGGTGTTTTCCTGACCATCGATGGCGCGGGTTTGCAGTAGGGTGAAGACCTCAGAGAAGGGCTTCTTCACCGGAATAGCTTCGACCGCTTGGAACTGGGCCGCCAACACATCTGAGGCCATGATGCGGAACTTCTTACCCTGGGCATCTTCCGGCAGGACAAGCGGGCTACTGGCCGAGAACTGCTTCATACCATTGTGCAGGTAACCCAGGCCGACGACGCCCTTACGCTTCATCGAGTTCAGCAGTTGCTGGCCGGCGTCGCTCTGTTGGAAACGGTTAACGGCGTCCATGTCTTTGAAGAGGAAAGGCAGATCGAATAGCTGCAGCTTCTTGGTGTAGCGCTCGAACTTGGAGAGTGATGGTGCCACAAACTGCACGTCGTTCAGTAGCAGGGCGGAGAGCTCGTTGTTGTCACCAAACAGCTGAGAGTTTGGGAACACGTTTACCTGGTACTCACCGGGTAGACGCTCTTCTACTAGTTGCTTGAACTTCAATGCCATCTGGCCTTTAGGGGTGTTTTCGGCCACCACATGGGAAAACTTAATTTCCGTTGGTGCCGCCCAGCTGTTTAAGCTGGCACCCAGAAGGGCCGCGATTGAGGTCATCTTGACGATCTGTTTGATAAAGGTACAGGTGTTGAGTCTGGTCATTTTGTTATCCCTATTATTGTTAATCCTTCAGTGCCTTAGGGCGACTGCCGGTCACAGTGTGCTTAACTCATAGAAATTATAGGCAAGGACCAGGCCAAAGATGTTTAAATTATGTAAATTGTCTTATATCAACATGTTGCGACCTGTTGGTTGATTAGTAAACAGCTGTGCTTGGGGAGGATATCGCCCATTGGTCTTATTTCAATGGGTGGGAATCCACCCATTTTGCGGGGTTAAAGTTTGAGCTGAGTCCCGTTATCGGGTTAATTGTGCGCTGGCCAGTATTCACGTTTGAAGTGACCGTGATATAGGATGGCGCCGGCAGCCGCCGCGCACAGGGCTCCGATTAACAGCACAATCTTGACATCGAACACGGCTAACAGGCCGCCGAAGAGGGCGGCGAGCAGGTTGCCGACGCAGAAAATGGTTACCAGCATGCCCATAAGCTGTCCCTGGGGTCTGTCTTGATAGGCATGGGACAGGTAGGTCGGCAGGAAGCTGTTGTAGATAGCGATGCCCGCGCCTATGGTCATGAAGGTGAGCAGATAGCTGTCATTGGTGAGATAGGGAAAGCAGGCCAAAGAGGCGCCAAACAGCAAGATCCCCACCAGACTCGCGCTGGCGTGGTTGAGCCTGCGCTGAAGCACAGGGGTAAACCAGATGCTGGTGGCGATCATGCAGCCGGTGAGCAGCACGGTTACCCAGCTGATCTGCGCCGGGGTGAAGTCTGCCTGTTGCACCAGGTGCAGCGGATAGAACTCATAGTAGAAGTTAACCCCCATGGTCAGCAGCAGGTAGAGCAGAAAGAAGCGTCTCAGGGCCGGCTCTCTGAGCAGCACCAGGCTGGAGCCTTTATCGGCGTTGGCCTGGGTTTCATCTAGCTGACGGGGCAGGAGATGATGGCTCAAGAGGGCACACAGAATACAGGCAAGTGCCGCCGCGCCAAACACTGTCTCCATCCCCCAGTCGATGAGGTAGCCGCCGGCTAACGGCCCAAGCAGATAGCCGCCATAGCCCATGGCGCTGATCAGCGAGAAGCTGCGGGTCTTATTGATTTGCGGATGGAGATCGGCCGCTATCGCCCTGGCGATGGCGATGTTGCCCTCGCAGATCCCCGTCAGTAAACGCGCGAGACAGAAAAGCACAAATTGTTCCGAGTGCGCCGCGAAGGCCGTGAGTCCATAACCCATCGCGCTGCCGAGTAGGGTGAGGCTGAGCATACGCTTGCGCCCATAGGTGTCAGACAGGCTACCGATGAAGCTGCCGCCTATGATGATCCCCAGTGGATAGATGCCTAAGACGATGCCCATTAAAAATTCGCTGGGTAGGCCCATGAAATGGGTAAGCGGAGAGCTGTTGTCGTGAAATAGTGGTGCCAGCACAGGATATGGCAGTGCAATGCCCGCCACACTGATCAGGGTAACGATTAGGGTGACGCCGAGAATGCGCTGGGCCGTCTGCTTCGGAGCGGCTTGTAGGGAGTCGGTGGCCTTCATGACAGCCTTCAAAAGAATCAATAGGTAGGACAACTCTACCTCAGCGATTAATTAAGTAAAGTGTTTTGTTTATTTAATTGAGTGGAGGGAAAGAGAGATTTAGGTAAGCTATTTATTTTATTGGTAATAACATCAGCATTATTATTTTGGCGGGTTGATGCGTTTTAGAATTGCTTCGCTGGGCAGCAGCTCCAGGTGGCCCTGAGCATCGAAATACCAACCTGTGATGAAACCTTTTTGTCGCATGGCGACTAGGTTTTGCATCACCTCCTTGGCTTCGATCATCGCTTCCTGCTCATCGCATTCATGGGTGAGTTTGAGGTACGCGGCAATGCTTGCCAGCGACGCAGATTGAGTAACATCGGCCATGTTCAACCACCTTGAGTCGTACTTGGTTTGAGCAAAGTCTTAATGAAGAATAGTTGAGGCTAAGGGATTCGCAATAGCGAGAACCGGGCGCAATGGTTTGCTGCTAGGCTGTTTGATTATAAATAGGGGAGTGAAGCAATAAAGAGGAAATATGGTGGTCGATACTGGGCTCGAACCAGTGACCCCCTCCTTGTAAGGGAGGTGCTCTCCCAGCTGAGCTAATCGACCTGGGACTGTCTGTGATTTATCGTTTCATAGCCATGCTATGGTGGTCGATACTGGGCTCGAACCAGTGACCCCCTCCTTGTAAGGGAGGTGCTCTCCCAGCTGAGCTAATCGACCTGGGATAAATACAGCATATTACATATTTTGATAACAATGGTGGTCGATACTGGGCTCGAACCAGTGACCCCCTCCTTGTAAGGGAGGTGCTCTCCCAGCTGAGCTAATCGACCTGGGACATTATTATATTCGATATTCTCTCGTGAAGAGATGGTGGTCGATACTGGGCTCGAACCAGTGACCCCCTCCTTGTAAGGGAGGTGCTCTCCCAGCTGAGCTAATCGACCTGGGAATATCTCACAACATTAAACTCGATGCACCACATATTTCAACCTAGGATAAAATATGGTGGTCGATACTGGGCTCGAACCAGTGACCCCCTCCTTGTAAGGGAGGTGCTCTCCCAGCTGAGCTAATCGACCTGGGACACATCAAATTTTTCAGCCATACAGTGTATGGTGGTCGATACTGGGCTCGAACCAGTGACCCCCTCCTTGTAAGGGAGGTGCTCTCCCAGCTGAGCTAATCGACCTCGCTGTGTGGGGCCGTATTATAGGGGGGAACGATCTACTGTCAACGCTTTTTTCGAGAAAATAATGAGTCCGGTTCAAATTTGTTCGGATCGTCTTAATGTTAAACAAATCAGGATGATTTCCGGTGTCGCCCTGGCGAAAGCCTGAGCAGAAGGGGGCTCTAGCTTGCCGACCAGAGTTAGGACTTGGCAGCGACAAGCGGTGTAAAACTGGGCTGCCCGATAAAAACATTCGGTAAAAAGGGGCGAGCATAGGGGGGCTTGCTGGTTTTTAACGCGTTGTTATTCACCTTTCTCTATCACTAGGCTGGCAAATCAATGTAGTACTTGGTTAAGCTCGGTGGCTTAACTGTCTGCACAATATCCTTCGCTATGTCTTTCGCCATTTTTTCTGCACCATCTTATTCTGCACCATATATAGTCGCTGCAAATGATTAGAAGAGGAGCAGGTTGCTTTGGATCTTATCATTTAGGCCTCATCACTTGGGCTCTCTAATTGCTGCTGACTAATAGCCGCTTTCTATTTTTTGCTTGCTATCTATTCTTCTATAGGTCCTTAACCTTAAATAAGGGAGCTTAAATAAGGGAGCTTAAATAAAGGAGCTTATTATGAGTGCCGTGTAACAGCAGCCTGAAGCGCGCAGCACTTTATGCCTATGATCATCTCTATCTGATCATGTAACCTCTTTTAATCATCGCTTCTATTATCTATGTTTCCTCTATTTCTAGTATTCCCACTTTTATCCTCATTGACCTTAGCTATATAATAGAGGAAGACTTTCATACCGGAAGATGTCATCTATATCGAGAAGCGGGTAGGTGGGTCAGGTGACTATCTCGCGCCGGCACATTCCTAGCGTTGCTTTTATCTATTGAGTATCTGCCGAGGTAAGCCGCGTATCCTGTAATGGGGCGATCACCTTTTCGGGGCGTCGGGCAAGCTGCGGTTGTTCAGGCTATTTTCTCTTATCCCATTTGGCTGTTAGAATAGCGGCCACATTAAATAGCTCAGTCTATATTTAGACCATTCGATAACAGGTTACTGTCCCATTATGACGATTAAGACGCGTTTTGCTCCAAGTCCTACCGGTTTTCTTCACGTAGGTGGTGCTCGTACTGCACTCTATTCATGGCTCTATGCCCGCGCTAACCAAGGTGAATTTGTCTTGCGTATCGAAGATACGGATCTCGAACGTTCAACTCCTGAAGCCTGCGCAGCTATCTTAGAAGGTATGGAGTGGCTTGGACTGAACTGGGATGAGGGTCCGTACTACCAGACTAAGCGTTTCGATCGCTACAACGAGATCATCGCGCAGATGCTAGAGCAGGGTACCGCTTATAAGTGTTACTGCAGCCGCGAGCGTATCGAGGCAATGCGTGAAGAGCAGGCCGCCAAGGGCGAACAACAAAAGTATGATGGTTGTTGCCGTGACAAGGCGCCGCGCGATACCGACGAGCCTTTCGTGGTGCGTTTTAAAAACCCAACCGAAGGTAGCGTGGTGTTCGACGATCACGTACGTGGCCGTATCGAGATCTCAAACGAGTTGCTGGACGACCTAATCATCGCCCGTACCGACGGTACGCCTACTTATAACTTCTGCGTCGTGGTTGACGATTGGGATATGGGCATTACCTGTGTGGTACGTGGTGAAGACCATATCAACAACACTCCGCGCCAAATCAACATCCTTAAGGCACTCAATGCGCCTGTACCTGAGTATGCCCACGTGGCGATGATCTTAGGTGACGATGGTGCCAAGCTGTCTAAGCGTCACGGCGCAGTTGGTGTGATGCAGTATCGTGATGACGGTTATCTACCTGAAGCGCTGCTTAACTACCTGGTGCGTCTAGGCTGGTCACATGGCGATCAGGAGGTATTCTCTATCGAGGAGATGAAGCAGTACTTTAAGCTAGACGACATCAACAAGGCGGCGTCTGCCTTTAATACCGAAAAACTGATCTGGTTGAATCAGCACTATATGAAGGAGCTGGCGCCTGAATATGTGGCCAAGCACCTCGAGTGGCACATGCAAGATCAAAACATAGATACAGCAAACGGTCCTGCGTTGGCAGAAGTGGTCTCAGCATTGGCCGAACGCGCCAAGACCCTAAAAGAGCTAGCTGCTTCTAGCCGTTACTTCTATGAAGACTTTGCCGAGTTCGATGAAACCGCCGCTAAGAAACATCTGCGTGGGGTTGCCTTAGAGCCGCTACAACTGTTGCAGAAGAAATTTGCCGAGCTGAGTGAGTGGAAAGTAGAAGCGATTCACCAGGCTATCGAAGCGACTGCTGCAGATTTAGAGCTGGGCATGGGTAAGGTCGGTATGCCACTGCGTGTTGCGGTAACCGGTGCGGGTATGTCGCCTGCTGTAGATTTAACCGCTTTCCTCGTCGGAAAGGCCCGTTGTGAGCAAAGAATCTCCAAAGCGATTGAATTTGTAGCAAATAGAATAAATTCCTAAAAAACGAGTTGACACTTTTGGGTGTGCTGCATAGAATGCGCCTCGCAGTTGAGACACAGCCGGCAGATGCTCGCAGTGCACTCAAAGGTGACAAGTTAGGTAAGGGGCCTTAGCTCAGCTGGGAGAGCGCAACACTGGCAGTGTTGAGGTCAGCGGTTCGATCCCGCTAGGCTCCACCATCTAATTTGGAAGCGTTGAAGCAATAGCCTACTGGCTTTAACGAGTATTCACTCGATACAGAGTATAACGTATCAACAGTGTCCCATTCGTCTAGAGGCCTAGGACACCGCCCTTTCACGGCGGTAACAGGGGTTCGAATCCCCTATGGGATACCACTTTCTTGAGTGGTTGACTGCGAAGTTGACGATTCGATAGCGTTGAAGCAATAGCCTACTGGCTTTAACGAGTATTCACTCGATACGGAGTATAACGTATCAACAGTGTCCCATTCGTCTAGAGGCCTAGGACACCGCCCTTTCACGGCGGTAACAGGGGTTCGAATCCCCTATGGGATACCACTTTTTTGAGTGGTTGACTGCGAAGTTGACGATTCGATAGCGTTGAAGCAATAGCCTACTGGCTTCGACGAGTATTCACTCGATACAGAGTCTAACGTATCAACAGTGTCCCATTCGTCTAGAGGCCTAGGACACCGCCCTTTCACGGCGGTAACAGGGGTTCGAATCCCCTATGGGATACCACTTTTTTGAGTGGTTGACTGTAAAGTTGACGATTCGATAGCGTTGAAGCAATAGCCTACTGGTTTCAGCGAGTATTCACTCGATACAGAGTATAACGTATCAACAGTGTCCCATTCGTCTAGAGGCCTAGGACACCGCCCTTTCACGGCGGTAACAGGGGTTCGAATCCCCTATGGGATACCACTTTTTTGAGTGGTTGACTGCGAAGTTGACGATTCGATAGCGTTGAAGCAATAGCCTACTGGCTTCGACGAGTATTCACTCGATACAGAGTCTAACGTATCAACAGTGTCCCATTCGTCTAGAGGCCTAGGACACCGCCCTTTCACGGCGGTAACAGGGGTTCGAATCCCCTATGGGATACCACTTTCTTGAGTGGTTGACTGTAAAGTTGACGATTCGATAGCGTTGAAGCAATAGCCTACTGGCTTTAACGAGTATTCACTCGATACGGAGTATAACGTATCAACAGTGTCCCATTCGTCTAGAGGCCTAGGACACCGCCCTTTCACGGCGGTAACAGGGGTTCGAATCCCCTATGGGATACCACTTTTTGAGTGGTTGACTGCGAAGTTGACGATTCGATAGCGTTGAAACATTTCTCTTATGAGATGGCCTACTGGTTTCAACGAGTATTCACTCCCTTACGGAGTCTAAATGTAAGACCGGCGTCCCATTCGTCTAGAGGCCTAGGACACCGCCCTTTCACGGCGGTAACAGGGGTTCGAATCCCCTATGGGATACCACAACTTATTTTGAGAAATTTTGAAATAAGATGTTGTGTTTGTTCAGGTTTTACTGTATAGTCACAATCAGTTTCGGGGCCTTAGCTCAGCTGGGAGAGCGCAACACTGGCAGTGTTGAGGTCAGCGGTTCGATCCCGCTAGGCTCCACCAAATAAGCGTTTAGTTACGCGGAAAAAACCACCCAATAGGGTGGTTTTTTTTCATCTATAGTTTATTCACATTTCAGGCTGTTCTCACTTAAGTTTGTTTCCAGTATTGTCTGTTTCATTTGGGGCTCTCAATTTAGGTTCGCCCATTTGATTCTCTGTCATTAAGTTTTTGTCTTACCTCAGCTTTCTCCAACCAAGGGAGATCTCTTCATCATAGATCCTTAAGTCCTCATTGATGAGAAAATCCTACCCTTCGGCAAAGCTCATCTATTGCGTCTACACTGACAAAACTAACTGCTAGGCGAGTGGCTAGTGTATTTAGACAACAGAGTGAGTCAGACCATGAAGAGATCCCTTTTTCTGCTGTTAACAGTAATTTCATTAATTTCATCAGTAAGTTATGCAGAGGATACGACACCTTTGCCGTCCCATAAGATCGCCTATCCTCAAGGCTGGCAAACCTGGTCGAGCATTGCCGTGTCCCATCGCACCGATAACAACACGGTCAGGGCGATCCTGGGTAACGAGATTGCGGTCAATGCGGCCCGTAGTGGCAACCATATGCCTTGGCCTGATGGCGCCATCTTTGCGAAGGTAGTGTGGAAGGCGGGCGAATTAACTCATTGGCCGCAGGCGATAGGCCCCAAGGCCTTCGTTCATGCCGAGTTTATGTTTAAAGACTCGGTGAAGTACGCCGACACCTATGGCTGGGGCTGGGCGCGTTGGGTAGGGGAGGAGCAGACCCCTTTCGAGGGCGGTATGCAGGTCTGTATTAGCTGCCATACACCGGTTAAAGACAATGACTGGGTCTTTACCGAACCGGCCTGGTTTCCGAATAAGTGATAGAGGTTGCCGTTTTATAGGCTGATAGTGGGATTAAAGGCATCTGGTGGTAAGCCTGAGAAGCGTATCGACTGGCGCAGCGTGCAGAAATGGCGGCCGTGCCAGTCGATAGATTGGTGTCTTGGTAGACTTCTTTTACTCTATGCCGAGGAAGCCACCTGTTTGATGGGCCCAGAGCTGGGCGTATATCCCACCCTGTTTGATCAGTTCCTGGTGTGTGCCTTGCTCGACGATTTTACCCTGGTCTAAGACGATCAACCTGTCCATGGCGGCAATGGTCGACAGGCGATGGGCGATGGCGATCACCGTCTTGCCCTCCATCAGCTGATAGAGACTCTCCTGAATGGCGGCCTCGATCTCAGAGTCCAGCGCCGAGGTTGCCTCATCCAGCAAGAGGATAGGGGCGTTCTTTAGCAGTACCCGTGCGATAGCGATACGCTGGCGTTGACCGCCTGAGAGTTTCACACCGCGCTCGCCCACCTGAGCATCGAGCCCGTGATTGCCCTCGGGATCGCTAAGTCCTTGAATAAATTCGTAGGCCTGGGCCTGGCGGATCGCATTTTCCAGTTCTTCCTCGCTCGCTTCCGGCTTGCCGTAGCGTATGTTGTCGCGGATGGAACGATGCAGCAGGGAGGTATCCTGAGTCACCATGCCTATGTTGGCCCGCAGCGAGTCTTGTTCCACCTCGCGAATGTTCTGCCCATCTATGGTGATGCTGCCTTGTTCCACGTCGTGAAAACGCATCAGCAGGTTCACCAGGGTGGACTTACCGGCGCCCGAGCGGCCCACCAGGCCGACCTTCTCGCCGGGTTTTATCTTGAGATGGAGATCTTCAATAACGCCGCTGGCCTCGCCGTAGTGGAAGCTGACCCGGTTAAAGGCGATCTCGCCCTTTGATACGGTGAGTTGGCTGGCGTTGTCGCTGTCCTGCACACTGGTGGGGCGCGACAGGGTATTCATGCCGTCGGCGACCGTGCCGATATTTTCAAACAGTGAGCTGATCTCCCACATGATCCATTGGGACATGCCGTTGAGCCTGAGAGAGAGACTGACCGCCACTGCGATAGCGCCTATGGTGATGGCGTTGTCGCGCCACAGCCAGATGGAGACGGCGGCAACGCTGAAGGCGAGTAAGTAATTAATCACCTGCACGCTGACGTTGATGCCGGTTACCAGACGCATCTGGCGATAAACCGTATCGAGGAAGCCTGTCATGCTCTCCTTGGCATACTGAGCCTCTTTCTGGGTGTGAGAAAACAGCTTCACAGTAGCGATGTTAGTGTAGCTGTCGACGATGCGTCCCGTCATGGTGGAGCGGGCGTCGGCCTGTTCGGTCGAGACCTGTTTCAGCTTAGGCAGGTAGTAAAATTGCAGCCCCACATAGATCATCAGCCAGACCAGCATGGGCAGCATGAGGCGCAGGTCGGCATCGGCGATGATCACCAGCATGGAGAGGAAATAGACCAGAATATAGACTAAGACATCCAGCAGTTTAGTGACCGTCTCACGCACGGCCAGAGAGGTCTGCATCACCTTGGTGGCGATGCGCCCGGCAAAATCGTTCTGATAGAAGGCGATGCTCTGTTTAAGCAGATACCTGTGGGCGAGCCAACGGATCGACATGGGGTAGTTACCCAAAAGCCCCTGGTAGATCACCAGGGCGTGCAGCAACACCAGCACTGGGATCACCACGAGCACCAAGACGGCCATCAGCAGTAACTTGTCACCCTGCTCGGCAAACAAGGTCTCTGGGCTGTGGCTGGCGAGCAGATCCACCAGGTCGCCCATAAACGCAAACAGTGAGACCTCGAGGATCGCCAGCAGCGCAGTCAGTATCGACATTAACGCGAGCGGCAACTCGAAGCCGCGCGTGTAATGCCTGCAAAACTGATAGATACCACGGGGTGGCTGTACCGCTTCTTGGTCGGGTAGGGCGGAAACCCATGATTCGAAACGCTTAAACATTTAAGTCCTTATAAAATTTAGGCTTATTAGGATGATAGTCGATCTGATTGCTATCACTCATCATATAGCAGGCGTCATCCGAGTGCGACGAATTGTTGCGTCGATAGTTATTCTCACCATGAGTGCCGTTTTCCGCTAGTATCCAATCCCAGGCTGCATTAGAGTGGCTTTATCAAAGCAAAACGAGTCATCTTCAAGTGAGTCAGCAAACACAAGAGTCTAGTGCAAAAGCGTGCAAAGCCATCCAGGCCGAGGCGCAACATCCCAAGGCGGAGCAGTATCGCACCGCGCGTCTGTCACGGGACGCCAGATTCGATGGCCTGTTCTTCGTCGGCGTCTTCTCCACCGGCATCTATTGTCGTCCTATCTGCCCGGCGGTGCCTGCCAAGGAGGCCAATGTCAGGTATTTCGACGATGCCCTGTCGGCGGCTCAGGCGGGACTTAGACCCTGTCTGCGTTGTCGCCCCGACAGCGCGCCGGGATCAAACCCCTGGCTTGGTAAGCAGACCAGCCTGAATCGCGCCATGAGTCTCATCGACGCCGGCGTCTTGTGCGGCCCCCAGGCGATCCCCATTACTGGGCTTGCCGAGCGATTAGGGATCAGCGAGCGTTATCTGAGGCAACTGTTTCACGACAGCCTGGGCACTTCGCCCAAGCAATATGCCCTGTATCAACAGCTGATGTTTGCCAAACAGTTGCTGCATCAGACCAAGATGCCGATCACTCAGGTGGCCTTTGCCGCCGGGTTTAACAGCGTGAGACGCTTCAACGAGATCTTTCGCCAGCAGCTGCAGTTGACCCCGAGTGAGATCCGTAAGGCCACGTGCCAGCCGTCGCTGCCAGTCCAGGGCCTGACACTCAAGCTTGCTTATCGTCCGCCCTATGATTGGCAACATCTGCGCAGCTTCTTTGCCCAGCGCGCCGTGCCCGAGATGGAGTGGCTAGATGAACAGAGCTATGGCCGCAGCTTCGTGCTCGGCGCCGCCAAGGGCTATTTCTGCGCTGTCCATCGCGAGCAAGAGGCCTGCTTTCATGTCACCATTCATCTCGCCGAGGCGGACTCACTCAGTCAGCTCAAGGGGATCATCAGCCATATTCGTCGCATTCTGGATCTCGACGCCGACATGCTCACCATAGGCGATAAGCTGCAAGCGCTTGGGCAGGCATTGCCCCAAGTCTCGGCAGGTCTACGTTTGCCCGGCGTCTGGTCACCTTTCGAGGCGGCCTGCCGTGCCATCTTAGGCCAGCAGGTGAGCGTGACCCAGGCGATCAAGCTCTTGGGGCAACTGGTGGCCGATTATGGCGAGACGATTAGCCTAAATGAAAAAACGGTGCGTCTGTTCCCGACTCCTGCGGCGCTAGTGAATGCCAGCCTGGATGGGCTTAAGATGCCGGGGATCAGAAAAGAGGCGATTCGCGCCCTGGCAGCCTTTGTGATGGCTAACCCCGCGGCGGAGATAGACGACTGGCTGCAGATCAAGGGGATAGGGCCCTGGACCCTGGATTATGTGCGCCTGCGGGGGCTGAGCCTGCCAGACGTTCTGCTGGTTGGGGATCTCGTGGTTAAACAGCAACTGCTGGTGAACCTGTCGCCCGAGCCGTCCAGTCGTGATGGAGAGCCTGCTGAAGATGAAGATCCCAAGGCGGCGAAGAAGCGAGCGCAGGCACAATATCAAGAGCTCAGCCAAGAGGTGCTACGGCAGGTCGCCCCCTGGGGCAGTTATCTCACCCTGCAGCTCTGGAATCAGCAGTGGAGAAAGCCGCCCACAATGCATTTAGAAATAACCTAATGAATCTAGAAGTAAACTAGGGAATTTAAAATGATCCAAAAGACCAAAGATCTTCAGTACATTCCCCTAAGCCGGGACGCCGGATTAAGCGGCTATCAGGCGCTTGCCGAGCGAGTCATAGACACGCCGCTGGGAAAGGTTAGTCTGGCGGCCAATCAGTTTGGTCTGTCGCACCTGAGCTTTCTGCCCGGGCAAGATGACGACTTTGCTGCGCGTGAGGTGACCCTGGTCGCGCGCGAACAGCAGGCGCTGGAGCAGGCCGAGGCGCATCTCGACCAGGCAGAGCGCGAGTTATCCGCCTATTTTGCCGGTAAGCTGACCACCTTTAGCCTGGCCTTAGCCCCTGTGGGCACGCCGTTTCAGCATCAGGTGTGGCAGGCGCTGCTCGCTCACCCTTTTGGCGATGCGGCCAGTTATTCCGATATCGCCAGCGCGATAGATAACCCCAAGGCGGTGCGGGCGGTGGGCAGCGCCAACGGCGCTAACCGAATCGCCATTATCATTCCCTGTCATCGCATCATAGGCAAGGGCGGGGCGCTGACGGGTTACGCCTATGGCCTGGGGATTAAGCAGCAACTACTGGCCCTGGAAGCCGAGGCCGTGGGCGAAAGCCTCTAAGCGATTAGAGATAAGATTGACACCTAAGTCGATTAGGCAGTAAAAATTAGGTGTTCGGCGGCAAACTTAGGTACAATGCGCGGCTCTATTTTGTACGGTTAGCTAAATCTTATCATGACAACTAATGCGCTCGACCCATCTGCTCTTGAGCCCTCTGCGCCATCGGACCTGTCGCTGTCGACGACCGATTTCAGTCAGTTAAACCTGGTCAAGGCGCTGCAGGCCAGACTGCATCACCTCGGTTATCAGCAGGCCACGCCGATTCAGGCCAAGGCGATCCCCGCCATCTTGGCCGGTCGCGATCTGCTGGCCGGTGCCAAGACAGGTTCGGGTAAGACCGCCGCCTTCGCGCTGCCCTTGCTGCAGAAGCTGGTGGGACAGAGAGCCGGTGGCGGCAATCATGTTGGCGCCCTGGTATTGGTGCCGACTCGTGAGCTTGCCCAGCAAGTTGCCGACAGCTTCATCAGTTATGGTGCCGAGCTGGCGCCAAGAGCCAAGGTAGTCGCCGTATTCGGTGGCGTCTCGGCGAACAGCCAGATGCTGGCCCTGCGTGGCGGCGCCGATATTCTGGTGGCGACCCCGGGCCGCCTGCTGGACCTGCTCGGCAGTAATGCCGTTAAGCTCTCTCAGCTTAAGGCCTTAGTGCTCGACGAAGCCGATCGCATGTTGAATCTGGGCTTCACCGAGGAGCTCGGCGAGATCCTCAAACAACTGCCCGACCAGAAACAGACCCTGCTATTTTCCGCGACCTTCCCCGAAGAGGTGCTTAGCCTCACCGCCAAGCTGCTGACCGACCCTGTCGAGATCCAGCTGCAGGAAGCGCAGAGCGCAGATATCGAGCAGCGCGTCTACACAGTTAATCGTAGCAACAAGACGGCGCTGCTTGCCGAGCTTATCAAGGCGGGTCAGTGGCGTCAGGTACTGGTATTTGCCAGCGCCAAGCGTAGCTGCGATCACCTGGCGCAGAAGCTTGAGAAGCGTGGCATCAGCGCCCAGGTCTTTCATGGTGATAAGGCCCAGGGTACCCGTAGTCGTGTGCTCGATGGCTTAAAGAACGGTGAAATTACCGTACTTATCGCCACCGACATCGCGGCCCGCGGCATCGACATCGACAAGCTACCCGTGGTGATCAACTTCGAATTGCCAAGAAGCCCCGCCGACTATCTGCACCGTATCGGTCGTAGTGGCCGCGCCGGTGAGACAGGTGAGGCTATCTCTCTCATCAGCCACGACGAGTATCATCATTTCAAGGTGATCGAGAAGAAGAACAAGCTGCGTCTGCCAAGGGAGCAGTATCCAGGCTTTGAGGCCGATGCTGAGGCGCCGCTGGATTGTCCTTCGCGTCAGGAGAAGCCTATGGCGAAACCCGAGGGCACGGGCAAGAAAAAACGTAAAAAGTTACCCAAGATCAATGACGCGATCTGGAAGCGTCCCTCATAGTAGGGCGCGTTTATCTAACAGAGTGAAACAGAGATGCAGCAGCTTTTTTGGTTAGTCGAAGGCGAACTTGCCGGTCGTTGTGGCCCCAACCTAGTGCCTTGGGATCTGAGTGAACTCAAGGCGCAGGGCGTCGGCGCTATACTCTCGGTCAATGGCGGCGATCTCTGTGATCCTGATGAGATGGCGCGGTTGGCGCTGCGCTACGCCTGCATTCCGCTGTCGGGCAATATTCCCCCCATGGAGGGCGACGAGGCGCACTGCGTGGCCCAGCTGCCCAAGGCGCTGGCCTTTATTCGTCAGTGTGAGGCCGATGGCCTGCCAGTGATGATCCATTGCCGCTCTGGCAAAGACAGGACCGGGCTCTTGATGGCCTACTACCTGATGGAGAATGGCGCCGCGCCGCTACATGCTGTGAGCCAGGTGAGGGCGGTGCGTGATATCGCCTTTAGCGCCGAGGGCTGGGATCAATTCGTCTACGACGTCTTATACGCTTTACAGGAGTAAGGCTAACGCCTATGTTAGTGACTAGGCGTATAAATTCATGGTGTTAGGGCAAGTGATGAACCTCTCTGTGATAAGTAAAAGCATGATGCGATTGGCCTCGAAGTTGATGGCTTTGCCCTCGAAGTTGATGGCTTTGCCCTCGAAGTTGATGACTTTGCCCTCGAAGTTGATGACTTTGCCCTCGAAGTTGATGACTCTGCCTTCAAAGTTGATGACTCTGCCTTCAAAGTTGATGACTCTAGCCTTGACCCTGAGCCTAGTGTCGGCCTGCAGCAGTTTACCGCCGCCCCAGCAACTTACCCCCAGCCATAAGCTGGCTGCGCCGACCGATTCTGGCCTGTATCGTTACCTCGAAGGCGATCTCAAGGCGCATCCAAACAAGACGGGCTTTCTGCCACTCTCATCCGGTGTCGATGCCTTCGTGGCTCGCCTGGCGATAGTCGATGCCGCCAGCCAGAGCATAGATCTGCAATACTACATTTATCACGACGATGAAACCGGCCGCTTGTTGATCTGGCACCTGATCGACGCCGCCGATCGCGGCGTGCGGGTGAGGGTGTTGCTCGACGACCTCACCACCAAGACCCTAGACGATGGCCTGGTGCTGCTGGCCAGTCACCCCAATATCGAGATCCGCCTGTTTAATCCCTCCTATGAGCGCACCTTTCGCAGCTTCGCCATGTTGACCGGCTTCTCCCGCCTCAACCATAGGATGCACAACAAATCCCTTACCGTGGACAACCAGATAACCATTGTGGGTGGGCGCAACATAGGCAACGAATATTTCTCCAAGAATGACGATGTGGATTTTGGCGATTTCGACCTCCTGACCATAGGCGATGTGGTCGATGAGGTATCGGATCAATTCGACCGCTACTGGAACAGCGAGCAGGTCGAGAGTGTGGTCAACCTGGTGCCGCCACCGACCAGTGAGATGTACAAAGAGGCGGCCAAGATCATGGCCAGAAACAAGCAGAACTTCCTCCACGATGAGTACCTTAATCGCCTCGAGTTGAGCGAGCTGCTGACACAGATCACCTCCAAGGGGCTCGTCTGGTATTGGGGCGATGCGCAGCTGCTGTACGATCCGCCCCAAAAGGCGAGCAGACAGGGTCATCAGGAGTGGTTGCTAACTGATCTTAGCCAATTCCTAGGCAAGGCGCGCAAGGAAGTACTAATCGTCTCGCCTTACTTTGTGCCTACCGACGGCGGATGTCAGGCCTTGATAGACGCGGCTAAGCAGGGGATCAAGATCACCATTATTACCAATAGCCTGGCGGCCACCGATGTGTTGGCAGTGCATGCCGGCTACAAGGCTTATCGCGAGCGGTTGCTGGAAAACGGCATCGCCCTGTATGAGGTGAAGGTGGATATCAACAACCGTCCCAGCGCCTGGAAGGGCAGTTCGCGCACCAGCTTGCATGCCAAGACCTTTGTGCTGGACAGGGCCTCAGTGTTTGTCGGTTCCTTCAATTTCGACCCCAGATCGGCCTGGATCAACACTGAGATGGGGCTGATTGTCGACCAGAGTGAGTTTGCCGGCGAATTAGTGGATGAGATTCAAAAGTCCCTCAAGCGCAGCAGCTACCGCCTGGATCTCAAAGATGGCGAGCTGATCTGGCATGACGATCTTAAGGGCCTGGTCTATTACGCCGACCCCGATGCCAGCTTCTGGCGTCGCTTCATGGCCGATTTTATCGGTCTGCTGCCGATAGAGTCACAGTTGTAAGGCCAATTTATCAAGGCTTGAGCATCGTCAATTTAATCTGGCTATGCTAGGGTTAAACTTATCGCTAATTAAGCATTTACGTGTCGGTAAGAATATGAAAAGTAAGGCGAGCCAATCTCAAGGCCTATTATTGTTCCGCTTGTCCCATACTCAGTTGTTTGCCCTCGGCACGCTCAAGATCCGTGAACTGGTTCCCTTCTCAAAACTCAGCGCGATCCCTCAGTCTCATCCCGCTATTTTGGGCGCCGCGACCGTCAGGGGCCACACCATTCCCATCATAGACATGGCCGCGGCCGTGGGCTATGCGCCCATCACGCCCGAAGAGTGCGCCAACGCCTATATCATCATCACAGATTGTCAGCGCATGGTGATGGGGTTTCTGGTGCGCAGCATAGATAAGATCATCGAGTGTAACTGGCGGGATATAGAGTCGCCGCCAGATAACCTAGGCAAGAACGCCTTTCTCACCGGGGTGACCCGGGTCGATGACAAGTTAGTGCAGCTGCTGGATGTGGAGCTGTTATTGTCCAAAATATTCCCTGCCAGCCCGGAAACCACCCGGGCAATACTGACAGATGTGCAGCGGGAGATCCTAAAACCGCTCAATATCTTGCTGGTGGACGATTCCATGGTGGCGCGCAAGCAGCTTAGCGACGCGCTGGACAGCATCAATATTCCCTATCTGGTGACCTCAGATGGCAGGGACGCGCTCTCCATCATGGAGGAGGCTGCCAAGGAGGGAAGGCCGGTGGATCTGCTGGTGAGCGACATCGAGATGCCGGGACTCGACGGCTATGAGTTGGCGTTCGAGGTGAAGAACACGCCTGCCTTGGCCGACGCCTATATCATATTACACACCTCGCTCTCGAGTGAGATCAGTGTGAGTCAGGCCCATCAGGTGGGCGCCAACGAGGCGCTGACCAAGTTTGACGCCCATGAGCTGATCGACGCCATGCTCAGGGGGGCTAAGCGGCATCAGGCCAGTTAAAGATTAGATTTTTGTTATCTTTATGATGCTAGTGGGTAATATCTAAAGCGAAATCGAGCGGTTTGCTAGACAAGACGGGGGAGTTTCTATAAAACACAGGATGAAGGAAGTTTAACCTTGGGCCAGATCCTGTGTTTGACACCAGCTTTTACTCTCATCCTTAGTACGTTTCGGTCATAACGGCCATACGTGACCAAGGCGAGAGACGATAAATAACATAAAGAAAGCTGTTCTGCTCAGCGAACGTTGACGGCGATGAGCAAAGGTTAAATTCAATTAATTATAATGATAGGTCAATCAATGAATCAAAATCGTTCCTTATTTGCCAAGTTGGCAGATGGCAGCTTAGTGCTGCAAATTATCTTGGGGATCATTGCCGGGGTTGCCCTGGCGAGTTTTTCACCTTCTTCGGCAGAGAGTGTCGCCTTTCTAGGTGATCTGTTTGTCGGCGCGCTAAAGGCGATTGCGCCGATCTTAGTGTTTATTCTGGTGGCGGCCTCGATTGCCAATCAGAAGAAAAACACCAAGACCAATATGCGACCTATCATAGTCCTCTACCTCTTTGGTACCTTTGCCGCGGCGATCACCGCAGTGACCATGAGCTTCCTCTTCCCCACCTCTCTGGTGCTGGTGAGCGGCGCCCAAGGTGCGACGCCGCCGGAAGGGATTGGCGAAGTCCTCAATACCTTGCTCTTCAAGGTGGTCGATAATCCGGTTAACGCCCTGATGACGGGTAACTACATTGGCATCCTGGCCTGGGGTGTGGGCCTGGGCATCGCTCTGCATCACGCCTCTGAGAACACTAAGACGGTATTTGCCGATGTAAGCCACGGCATCTCTCAGATGGTGCGTTTCGTGATCCGTCTGGCGCCTATCGGTATCTTCGGCCTGGTGGCTAACACCTTCGCCGCAACCGGTTTCGAGGCGATTGCTGGCTATGCTCAACTGCTTGCCGTGCTGCTGGGTTCTATGTTGATCATCGCGCTGATTATCAACCCGCTTATCGTCTGGTTTAAGATCCGTCGTAACCCTTATCCACTGGTATTTACCTGCCTTAGAGAGAGCGGCGTGACCGCCTTCTTTACCCGCTCGAGCGCGGCCAACATCCCGGTGAACATGGCCCTGTGCGAGAAACTGGATCTGCATGAAGATACTTTCTCGGTATCTATCCCACTGGGCGCGACCATCAACATGGCGGGCGCGGCGATCACTATTACCGTATTGACCCTGGCGGCGGTGCATACAGAAGGGATCCAGGTCGATATCCTGACTGCGATTCTGCTGAGCGTCGTAGCGGCGGTTTCGGCCTGTGGCGCCTCAGGGGTTGCCGGTGGCTCACTGCTGCTTATCCCGCTGGCCTGTAGTCTGTTTGGTATCTCTAACGATGTCGCCATGCAGGTGGTGGCCGTGGGCTTCATCATTGGGGTGATTCAAGACTCGGCGGAGACCGCCCTTAACAGCTCCACCGACGTGCTCTTTACCGCGGCGGCCTGTGAGGCGGCCGAGCGTCAGGCGGAGATTTAAGCCTGCGTTAGCCTGATTAATAAGTTTTCGAATTGAAAAGGAGCCGCTTGGCTCCTTTTTTGTGTCTGGCTTTTTTAACTGGTTTTCGTGCCTGAATTGTTTGTCTAGATTTGTGTTTGGGCCGATTTTGGCCTCATGGCATGAGCCGATGCGGCCGATAAGGTTTAGAGAGTGACGGCTTTGGCGTGTTGAAAAAAATTTGTATTACACTTTACTTAAATAATGCATTAAAAGTGATTTAGATCGCGTTTTTATTTCCGCTCTAGGTTACAATTTCACACAAAGGAGACGACAAGTCGGTTTAACTTGTTGGTTTATGGTTGCTTTTTCACAATGTTGTAACATTTGCGGTAATTTAGAGGTTAAATAAATATGAGTTCTGAGCTTAGGGTAATGTTAGGCAATGCCAGTGCTAACGGTTCACAGTCATTACTTCAAGTTATCGAAATGTCGGTTGTCGAAAAGCGCAAACGTTTACGTTGGCAGGAGCAAGATATGGAAACACGCGAAATTATTGGCCAGTGGATAGATGAGCGCCCCTCTCTGGGCGACAAGATCACCCTTTATCGTCAAGGCGATAAGCTGTTTCTAGAGACCTGGTATAACGATGGTTGCCATAGTTTTGATGAGATGCAGGCAACTAGGCTCGATAACGGTCTCAAGCTAGAAGATCTCGGTGGTAACCTGTTCGGCGAATATTTCCTGCTCTCCGACGACAACAACCTGCAATTCTGCAACAGCAGTGAATGCTTCTATACCGCTAAACGCGCGGCATAAGCTAAGAAGAAAGGCGCCAGATAGGCGCCTTTTTTGTGTCTAGCTTTACCGCTCTTGAGAGTCGCCTCCTGAAAAGCAAAGGCTTTAGAAGGGATGCAGACTCGAGAAGCTCAGTCTGCTCTGCTTGTAGGGATGAGTGATACTCAGGTGCTCGGCATGCAGGTGCAGACGCGGCGCGGCGGCAATAATGGCTTCGTCGCCATAGAAATCGTCACCCAGTATGGTGTGGCCCAGCGCCTTCATGTGTAGCCTGAGCTGGTGGGTTCGCCCCGTGATCGGCTTGAGCTTCACTAGAGTGCTGTTGCTACGTCGCTCCAGCACCTCAAAATAGGTGGTCGCCGGTTTGCCATCCTCGGCAATCTTCTGTAGTGGCGGTTGCTCGCTATCGGGCTTCATCGCCAACTCTATTTTGCCACTGTCCTGGCTCATCAGGCCCGCAACCTCGGCCACATAATATTTTTCTGTGGTGCGGTTTTGAAACTGGGTCTTGAGGTGAGACTCGGCCTTCTTGTTGAGGGCGAACACCATGATGCCTGAGGTGGCGCAGTCGAGCCTGTGCACCAGGATGGCTTCGGGAAAACGTTGCAACAGACGGTTGATGGCGCAGTCATGGGTCTCCGCGGCGCGGCCGGGATTAGACAACAGGCCAGATGGCTTGTTGATTATGATGATGTCGCGATCTTGGTAGCGTATGTCTAGCCAGGGAATAGCCGGGGGCTGGTAACTAAAAATTTTCATCGTCTCTCCTCGGCGGCGATCCTAACAAAGAATCCCGGTTCTGCCTATCCTATGGGCATCTGTTTGCGACCCTGTTGACGTCTTCCATTTCACCTTGGCTGCGATTTTACGGCTGGGTTTACAAAGCCTGGCGAGTTGAATTTCCTTAAGCTTGCTCACAGGCACGCCGAGTTTAGGTATCATGGGGGAATGTGGTCCCGCCAACAAAGGGCGGCTTGGCCGAGGCAGATAACAAGATGGAAGATAAGATGACAGAGCAACAAGGTTATTGGATTGGTGAGGCGGGTAAGCCCTGGGGCGATGCGGAAAAAGCAAAGTGGCGCGCCGCGCAGCAGAAGAAGCGCTCCTATGAGCAGGAGGTGCTGAGCAAATTCAACCAGGTGAGCGAGAGCTTTGAGGCGCAGCACTATGGCGAGCTTAACTATGCCGAGGGCCTGTATCCGCTCTATGGCTTTAAATCCCGCGACTGGGACCAGGCCAAGCCCACTATCTTAGTTACCGGCGGCGTACACGGCTACGAGACCAGTGGCGTGCAGGGCGCGCTACGTTTTTTGATCGCTAAGGCCGCCGAGTACAGCCAGGATTTCAATATCCTAGTGGCTCCCTGTGTCAGCCCTTGGGGCTATGAGACCATCAATCGCTGGAATCCCGAGGCAATTGACCCTAACCGTTCCTTCTATGCCGACAGTCCGGCTCAGGAGTCCCGCGCACTGATGCAGTGGGTAGCGAGCTTTAACCTGCCCTTGATGGCGCATATCGACCTGCATGAGACCACTGACACAGATAACAGCGAGTTTCGTCCAGCTTTAGCTGCAAGAGATGCCAAGGTGCAGACCAACTGGAATATTCCTGACGGTTTCTATCTGGTGGGTGATAGCGAGAACCCCAACGATGAGATGCAGGCGGCCATCATAGCAGCAGTGGGCAAGGTGACCCATATCGCCCCCGCCGATGACCAGGGACGATTGATAGGCGAGCCTATCACTCAGTTTGGAGTGATCAACTATGCGACCAAGGCGCTGGGCCTGTGCAGCGGCTTTAGCGATGCCAGATACAACACCACAACCGAGGTCTATCCAGATAGTCCGTTGGTGGACGATGAAAACTGTATTCAGGCCCAGGTGATGGCGGTAAGCTCGGCGCTGGATTATATCCGCAGCCAGGGCTGAGCTAGTCAATCAGCTTCACCCGAGTGAGCCCCAGCGCCGCTGTATTGACGGTTGAGGGCTTCACGGCCAAGGTGTTAGCGGCCAAGGGCGCCGGTGAGGATCACTCCGGCGACGAAGATAAAGAGCAATCCGGTCAATAGGTTGATCAGTGGGGTTGCTCTTTTCATTTTGAGCTGCATCTTGGGATGAGACAGCACCAGGGCGATCAGGCTAAACCACCCCAAAGAGAGGGCGAACATCATGGCGGTGGCGGCCACCTTAGTGCTTAGGGTTACCTCTGGGGTGATCAGGGTCGAGAACAGTGTGATAAAAAACACCAGCGCCTTGGGGTTGAGCAGGTTGGTGGAGACGCCCTGCATGAAGCCCTGTGCCGCGCCGAGACCGCGCCCCGTGATGCTTGCCGCATTCAGATGGGCCTCATCTCGCCAATGGGCGATGGCGGCGCGTATGGCGCCAATGCCCATCCAGCCCAGGTAGCTGGCGCCAATCAACTGCACCGCCATGAAGAGGTTGGGTGAGCCCTTGATGAGCAGGCTAACCCCGGTAAGGCTCAGTAGCGTGTGCAGCGTGATGGCCACAGCAAGGCCCAGTGCGGCGGCGACCGCCGTGCGCCTGTGCTCCTGAGCGGCGAGCCTGACCACCAAGGCGAAATCTGGGCCTGGGCTGGCCAGGGCGACCGTGTGTATGACGGCCAAAGAGAAAAGCAGTTGCAGCTGTAATTCCATCAGTAATTGAACTCTCACGCGTTAAATTTAAATCGATGTTGCCATATTAAGCCTATCCCCGGCGCCGGGATTGTAAAATATTGCGCGTTTGCTTTTAGGTTAGATGTTTTTGCCTGTGGGCTAACCTATCAGGGCGTGACCCGTTTCTGAAAATGGGCCGGGGTGATCAAAAACGCTCGCTTGAACGCCTTATTGAAATGGCTCTGATCGAAGAAACCTAAGTCATAGGCGGTGCTGATGGCGCTGTCGCCCCGCATCAGCGCCTTCTTGGCGTACTCCAGGCGCAGGCGTTTCAGGTAGGCGTGGGGCGTCATGCCGGTGGCCGCCTTGAATTGACGCAAGAATTGAAACTTACTCAAGCCGACGGAGAGCGCCAGCTGCTCCAGCTCGAACTCCTGATCCAGCCCTTGGTGGAACTGCTGTTTGATATTGTCCAGCTGGGCACCGCTCAACCTGGCCTGGCTGCTCGGCAGGTTACGCAGCTTGCCATGGCGATAAAACAGCTCGCTGATAAAACCAAGCAGCAAGGTCTCCGCCTCCAGCGGCGTGATGTTGGCCTGATGCAGGGTAAGCTGGCTGTGCAGGCGGATGAAATAGGCCCTCAGCTTAGGGTCGTCTAGGATAGGCGTGCTGAAATAGAGCTCGCCCTGGTTGAGCGCCTCGCCCACTTGCTGCACATAGCTAGTGGGCAGTGACATCACCAAGGCCTCGTAGCCGCCATCGGCGATACTCTGGCCGTTGTGGCTCTCGTCTGGGTTGAGGGTGGATATGTTGCCCGGCGTCAGTCGATACTCGCTGCCCCTGTGGTGATAGCGTTGGCCGCCATGGCAGACCACGCCTATGTGGTAGTCCAGATGCACATGTTTCTCGAAGGCAAAATGGGTAAATTGCGCGCGGCTCAGCTCCATCTCTTTCAAGATGCTCGCCTGCCAATAATCTATCTTCTCTACCGCGCTTGTTGCCATCATCTCGCTTCGCTTGACTCCTGATCGGACCCTCCGATCGTCTGATTAGCCAGTGTAGATCAGGGCGTTTTCCCCTGACTAGTAAATAATTGCAGCCTCTCGACCCATTTATTGGATTGGGGTGAGCTTAGGTCGTGAATTTCCCGAGGAATTGGCTCATAATGGTCAGCTTAGAATCATGCTGACAGTTAACCTAAGTGGAGTCGGACCAGTGAAAGGACAGATCATACGTGAAATGAAGGTGCAGCCGCATATCGAGGTGGAATATGAGGTGCAAAGACGTATCGCCTTTATTAAAGCGAAACTCAAAGAGGCGCGTGCCACCAGTCTCGTGTTGGGGATCAGCGGTGGGGTAGACTCCTCACTGGCGGGCCGTCTGTGCCAGCTGGCGGTGGATGAGCTGAACAGCGACGGCGAATATGAAGGCAGTTATCAGTTTATCGCGGTGCGTCTGCCCTTCAAGGTGCAGAAGGATGAAGATGAGGCGCAGATGGCCTGTCAGTTCATTCAGCCTAGCAAGCTGGTAACGGTTAATATAGGTGAAGGGGTCGAAGGGATCCATCATCAAACCCTGGCGGGCCTCGAAGTGGCAGGCGTCATCTCTCATCCACACAGTAATGTCGACTTCGTGAAGGGTAACGTGAAGGCCAGAATGCGTATGATCGCCCAGTATGAGATTGCCGGCCTGACCGGTGGCCTGGTCGTGGGCACCGACCACAGCGCCGAGAACATCACCGGCTTCTATACCAAGTGGGGCGATGGTGCCTGCGATCTGGCGCCGCTGTTTGGTCTGAGCAAGCGTCAGGTGCGTCAGCTGGCGGCGGCACTGGGCGCACCTAGCGTGCTGGTCGATAAGGCGCCGACGGCGGATCTCGAGTGTGACAAGCCACAGCTCGAAGATGAGGTCGCCCTGGGGCTGACCTATGATCAGATTGATGATTTCCTCGAAGGTAAGCCGGTAGACGCCGCGGTCGAGGCGCGCCTGATCGCCATCTACAACGCGACCCAGCACAAGCGGAAGCCTATTCCGACGCTATACGACTGACTCTGAATCTGTCATAGCAAAGTAAAATAGCAAACAGAATCGATAAAGGCGCCTAGGCGCCTTTTTCTTTGGTGAGGCCTGGTGGCTTCAGGACTAATCGGCTAGTCGGTGAGCGATTCGCGAAGCTTACGCAAATCCGCTATCAGGGCGTTGGGACACTGGCGATAATCAAGATAGGGCAGCAGGTAGATTTGATTATCGTTATCTTGCTGCTGTGTAAAGGTCTTGGGCTCACTCAAGGGCGTTAAGCCTAGGGCGGTGGCGCTCTGCTGGCCGCAGACATAATGTTCCTTGGCCTGGGGGGAGAGGGTATCGGCGCCGAAACGTATCTGCTCGTCATTTTTTAATAGCTTGTCCATGTAACCGCGCCAGTCGTCGTCCGGCGCGCTCAGTTTGGCCATGATCACTAAGATCTTGCGCCAGTTATTGCCGTTGAGGGCGATCAGACTCTCTAAACTGCCTATATTTAAGCTAGCGCTTTCTATGTCAGTTTTATTTAAGTCGGCTGGCTGGGCATGCTGCCAGTCGGCAGGCAGAAGGGGAGGCGTTGGCAGATAAAAGCAGCGCTTGGCGCATTCCTGCCCTAAGGGCTTCACATTCTTAGACATATTATTCATTCCTTGGGCTTTGAGGCTGGAGTTTACGCAATAAAGCCGTGTATGTTAATGGTTAACGGACTTGCAGCGCGTGCGCGCGCACATGGAGCCTAGCGGTCATTCTCATGAAAACATTGCTCATTCACTCGACAAAACATCTTTCCATCGCTGTCACCTATGCCTGTCTCGGCATTGTCGCGGCCGCGCTCGCCTTTGGGGTCTGGTTTTTAAATGCCCGTCCAGACCTGTCCATCTGGCATTCGACCATGCTCGAGCATCAATTTCGCCTCGATAGCGAGGTAGACGATTTCCCTGCCTATCAGGCGCTGGAGGCCAAGCTGTTCGAGGAGGTGGAGAGTAAGATCTACCGCCGCACCCAACACCTGGATCAGCCCCTCAATCGCTATTGGCATGGCAGCTTTGCCGACCCAGACAACTGGCCTAAGGCCTGGAATCGCAGCTATGAGTGGGCCAAGCCTGGTGCCGAATTTGGCGTCCTGTTGCTGCACGGCATGTCAGACTCTCCCTATGCCTTGTCGCACTTTGCCGAGCATTTTAAGGGGCGTGCCCACTTGCTGGGGCTAAGATTGCCGGGCCACGGCACCATACCCTCTGGCTTGGTGGAGCTTAAGTGGCAGGAGATGGCCAGGGCGGTGGAGCTGGCGACCCAGCATCTCAAGCAGCAGCTGGGTGATAAGCCGCTCTATGTGGTGGCCTTCTCTACCGGTGCGGCGCTGGCGTTAAACCATGAGCTCGAGCGGCTCGCGCATAATTCGACACTGAGTTACCGCGGCATGATCTTCCTCTCGCCGGCCATAGGCCTGTCGCCGGTGGCGGCCGGTGCCAAGTGGCAGGACAGGTTAGGGCGGCTGTTGGGGCTGGAGAAGCTGAGCTGGAACTCGATTCAGACCGAGTACGATCCCTTTAAATACAACTCCTTCGCTGTCAATGCCGGTGATGTGGTCTATCAGCTGGCAGAGCGCAATCAACAGCTGATGCAGGCGATGCCCCAGGCGCAATTGGCCGAGCTGGCCGACATCTTAACCTTTCAGTCGGTGGCCGACGCTACTGTCTCGACCCCGGCAGTGGTGAGTAATCTCTATGGGCGTCTGCCTTCGAAACAGCATCAGCTGGTGCTGTTTGATATCAATCGCCAACCCCTGAGCCTGGCCCTGGTGGTGAGCGATCCGCTGACCGCCTTGTTGCCTTCCCTTAGTCTCGATGCCCCCAGGTTCGATCTGACTCTGGTGCAGAATCGCCAAACTGTTCCGGAGCGAAATCAGGAGAGAGAGCAGGAGTTGATTGCGCAAAGCGAGCCGTCTCAAAATGAGCTGCAAAAGAGCCTCGACGAGGTCGAGGCCAACAGGTATCGGCCTGGGAAAGTGGTTGTTCATCAGCCCTTGGGGCTCAATTGGCCGGCGGGCATCTATTCGCTCTCCCATGTGGCCCTGCCTTATCCCGCGAGCGATAACCTGTACGGCACTGCGTTCGTCAAGGGGAGTCACAGGGTGCAGATTGGCGCGGCGGCTACCCGCGGGGAGCGCGGCGTGCTGGGCGTGTCGGCAGCAGAGGTGCTCAGGCAGAAATGGAATCCTTTCTTCCCTTATCTGTTAGCGCGGGTGGATAGCTTTATCCAAGTTCGCCAAGGGGACAATGTCACGCCTTCAAACGAGCCAGCTGCCAATGCGGCAAGGCTTGAGTCTTTAACAGAAGGCTTGGCTCGGTAAGAGAAACTAGGTTAATAAAGCCTAGGAGCTAAAAGCGCGTGAGTTAAAACTGAGTGAATTAAAACTGCATAAGTGAAAACCGGCGTTAGCTTAGCTGATCTTCGGCCGACAGCAGGGAGCAGATCACCCGGTTGCGACCATTTTCCTTGGCCTCGTAGAGGTTAAGGTCGGCCATCTTAAACCAGTGATCTATGTCGTTCATGTAGCCGGCATTGCTGATCACCGCGCCGATACTCACGGTTAGGCTGATCGCTTCCTGGCCCGGCACCTCTATCTGATGCTCCGCGACCAGCTCCTTAAACTGATTCAGATGTTGCTCTACCTGCAGGGCGTTGCACTGGGGCAGCACCACCAAAAACTCTTCACCGCCATAACGAGAGACAATATCCGTGTCCCGCTTAAAGAACTGCTTCATTAGTTCGGCCAGGGCGATGAGGGCGCTATCGCCTATCTGGTGGCCATAGGTGTCGTTGATCTTCTTAAAGTGGTCGATATCTATGATGCAGAACGCCAGCGCCGCATAGCTGCGCTTGCACATGTCGTGAATATTACCGAAATGATTTTCCACATAGCGACGATTGTAGAGTTGGGTCAGCTCATCGCGCTCCGCCAGCGCCTGTAGCTTGAGGTTGGCATCTTCCAACTCAACCGTGCGCATCGCCACCTTTTCCTCCAGCTCCAGCTGGTAGCTGATCAGCTCCTGCTTACTCTTCTGAATGCTGCTGGATAGGGCGTAGATCTCCTGGGGTGTGGTGTCAGCCATCGCCTCATCCTGATGTTCGGCCATGCCCCATTGGCTAAATTTCTTGGCGATGGTCTCAAGCGGTTGGGTCAGGCGATTACTGATCACCTTGATCAGTAATATGGTGATGATAAAGGCAATAAACAGCAGGCTGAAGGTGGTCAGGTACTGCTGCTCCACCTGCTTCACCAGTGGCGAGAAGGGCATCACCACATAGAGTGACCAGCCATTTTTCAGCACATATTTGGCGTAGGCGAACTCAGGGTTAAAGCTGTCGAGATTACGAAAGTTGATCATGTTCAGGCTGGTGCGATAGCGTTGCCCCGAGGTGGAGACCTTAAGCGGGGTCAAGGGCGCCAGGTCGAGCATCTCAGAGGCGTAGATCACCAGGCCGTTCTCGTCGGTGAGCACCATGGCCTGCTCGTGAAACTCACGGTTGCGCTCATCGATACTGGCGAACTTTGTAAGGTTCAGCGAGCCTTCGATGATCCCTATGGGGCTGACCGGGTTGTCCTTGGAATAGAGCGGCGCGCTGATGGCGACTATGGGATCTGTGCCAAACCCCCGCCCGAGGAAGGCCGGGGAGATAAAGGTCAGCTGATTGTAGAAGGCCTCCTGAAAATAGTGCCTGTCGCTGATGCTGAGATCTTTGTTTTTAACTGTCTCCTTACCTAGGCGTGAGATGGGGCTGGCCGCCGAGATAAGCCCCTTGTCATCGGCTATCAGCATAGAGATAAAAAACGGGTAGCTCTGGTGCAATTTAGATAACAGGCTCTGCCACTGGGCCGCATCATAGTTAGACAGGCTCAACCAGCGCGCCGCGTTGTCTATGGCGCTGATGTGCCCCTCGATAAAGCTCTCTGTGGCCTTGCCAAGGTGGGCGGCCGAGTCTTCCAGGTTGAGCTTCACATCCCGCTGCTGCTGATCGATGGAGTTGTTGTTGAAGATCAGCGCCGATACCAACAGTGCCAAGGTCAACACCTGGGTAAAGGTGTAGGTGAGCTGGGCGTTGAAGCTCTTGCGCTTCTTATTCATCAGCTTGCCGTCGATATGCAGCTGGCTGGGCAGCATGGTGACGCAGATGGCGCCGAGCGCCGTATAGAGCATGCCGTTAATTCCCTGCTTGAGAGTGATAAAGGTCATGTAGCTGTTGGGCATCTGAAACACCAGGTTGGCGTACAGATAGAAGAGCGGCATGCCCAGCAAGAGCCAGAAGGTGATGTCCGCATACAGGGTGTAGAACTCTTTGCGCCGCGCATAGCCCAGCCACAGCGCCTCTAACGGAAACAGCAGGAACATGTGCCAGCTGTCCCAGGCGATATAGAGGCCGGTGGCACAAAGCAGCGAGGTTAACAGGGCATACCAGGGGCCGAGGAAGATGGCCACGATCACGAAGAAGAGGTTACCAATGATCAGCTGTTGGTTTCCAAACAGGGGAATAGGTGCCAGGTTGACCAGCAAGCCCAGTAAACCCAGTAGCACGGCAAACCCAAGGTGATTCTTATTGATCAATTACTTTCTTCCCTAATCTTTCATTGATGACGCAGTTGATGCAGAAAATGCAGCCAGAACTGCGACAGCGGATGCTCTCTGTCCGCGACCCGAATAGGCTTTCATCGGCTGCTTCTGACCCTTTTTCAAGGCCTGTATCGATACTGACACGCTTAAATAGGAGTGTAAGGGAATCCCCAGTTAAATGCTAACCAAATGTTTCTTATCACTCTTTTGTGGTTGAAGATGCTGCTTGTTCGCGTTAGGGAACGCTTTTGTACTACTTGGTGTTGGCGAGAAAATCTGAAAAATTATGGGATGGTTGGAGATTGGTCTTTAGGTTGCGAACCTGGGAGGCAATAATTGAAGCAGAAGTATTTTCGGTCAACAAATCTCAGACAGCAAAAAGCCAGCTTGTCAGCTGGCTTTTCTAGTATTTGGTCGGTATGAGAGGATTCGAACCTCCGACCCCTGACACCCCATGACAGTGCGCTACCGGGCTGCGCTACATACCGATTTTATCCAAAGCAGCAAAGACTTGGGGTCTGCTTCGAACAGGCTGAACTTTATCAAGTCGTTTGCCCCTGTGCAAGTGTTTCGGCGGTTGAGCCCGATCGACTGGCTAGTTTATAGTCGCTGTTGGCTCAACCTAAGTACTTGGTGCTTAATGACTCAAGTTTCTAGTGATTGTAGAAGCGTCGTCCTTCGCGCATCACCTGGATCAGCTCGGGCGCGCTGATCTTCTTGTTGCGCAGACGCTGGCTATAGTCACGGTTATAGATACGGTATTTGCCGTGTCTGTCGATCACTGTGATCTCATCTTCCTGATAGATGCCAAACACCAGGTTGTCGCCGATATAGGTCCAGTTCTCGCTTTGGGGTTGCAGTATGTTGCGCCCGGCGCTGTAGTCGCTTGGCTTATTGGTGCAGTCGAGCAGCTGAGTCATCAGGGTCGGCACCACGCCGTAGTGGCTGCTGGGGTAGGTGACCGTCTTGTCATACTCCATGCCGGGCCAGTGGATGATCAGCGGCACATGCACGTTGGCCGGTGACAGGTTGCCGCGCTGGTTGTCGTTGTCGCCGGTAAACACCTTGCCCGACACGCCGGTGACCATCACGAAGGTGCTGGCTGGCAGACTTTCGATAAGCTTTTGCAGCTGCTTGTCAACAAAGTTGAGCGACTGACGATATTGGTTGAACAGCACCTTCTGCGCCGGCTTGAGCGGCGTGCTCGGCTTCACCGTCTCGATACCCAGGAAACCGATAGGTGTGTCGTAGCTGTCAGGGCTCTGCAGGTTGAGTAGGGCAAACCAAGGCTTGTCTTGCTGCATACGCCACTGGTTAAAGCTGTCGATGGATTGAATATCGGCATCGGCCACGCCGTTGGTGAGGGGCTGAATGTGCGAGGTCATATCCTGATAGATGGCCTGTGGCTCGATATTGCTGGTTTCAGGGGCGAAACGCGCCAGGATGTAGCCTTGTTTAGCCAGCTCCTGGGTGAACACAGGCGAGCGATAGCTAAGGTCGCTGGCGGCGATATAGCTGCCCTGCAGGCCATAGAGCAGGGAGAACATGCCGCTGTTGTGCATATTGCCGCCACTTAGGTGCTGCTTAAATTCATGGTTGTGTTTGCCGTATTCGTACAGGAACGGCATGGTCTCTTTGTCCACCAGATCGGCCCTGAAGCCATCGATGGCGATCATCAAGATGTTGAGCTCTGGGTCGGCGCTACACTGCAGTGGCGATATTGGGTAGTTGAGACTCGGTTGCAGCTTGCTCAGGTCTTGTGCCTTGCTGCTCTTCTCTATGCCGTGGCTCTCCATAAAGGAGCGCGCGGTGGCAGGATAGGAGAGCGGATAGGCGTCATCCAGGCGAGTGATCTCTGTGATATCGGCGGCGTCGGCCCAGATATGGATCAGGTGGCTGCTGACGAAACAGAGGCCGATAACCAACACCACCTTAGGGCCGTAGTTAGACTTGCGGATCTTCTCTATGCGTTTCCACAGGTAGTTGGCGGCGGTCAGCTCCAGGATGATGATCCCCAGCGGCGTGACGATATAAGAGGTGCCTTGCAGCAGGGCATTGAGATCGGCCCAGGCGATGTCGAACACAAATGGACTAAGGTGCAGACCATAGTCGTCGTAAATCAGGGTGTCATACAACAAGATACATAGGCCAAGGGTGGCGGCAAAGGCCGCGAGCCCGCGCAATATCTTGGAGTAGGGCAGCAGTAGGGTGATGGGAAACAGCACCACCAGATAGACGATGAAGGCGAGGAAGCTAAAGTGGCCCAGGGTGCTGATGGCCAGATAGCCCCAGCCAATCCACGACTCGGGCGCGCCCACGGTTTCAATATAACGGACGCCGACTATCATCGCCAAGAAGCCGTTGAAGAAGGCAAACCAATGCCCCCAACTGACTAAGCGTGACACACGATCACGGCCCATCTCTTTTTTACGCTCGATCATAGGGATCCGTTATTTGTTGAAATACTTGTCTATCTTAATTTTTTTTAAGGCGGATTGGCCAGTTTTTTGCGCACAAAAACCGCTTTATAGCCGTTAGTGTTAGCTTTTTACCGACTGGGTAAGCGCCTTGGCAAACTGCTCGGCCACTTGGGCGCGCGCTTCTTCAGGCACCTTACGTAGCAGCAGATCTGTGACACAGTTGCCCAGTACCATGAGGCTGAGGTCGGTCGGCGCCTGGTGCTTGTCGAGTACTGCCAGGATCTCGGCGATAACGGCTTCGACCTGGGCGTTTGAATATTTAGATTGGATAGCCATATTTAAAAATTTTTTCACTTTAATTTGAAATAGCGGCATATAATAACGGATTTCTACCAACATCACTATCGAGGCTTATGAGTATTAACGTCGAACAAGCAATTATTCACGCGATATCCCAAGATGGCGAAGGCCAGCTCAGCTGTAGATTGCGTCCACAACCGCTACTAAATAGTCAAGCCGTCGAAGCCATGCTCGAAGAGCTGCATCAAACCTACACCAGTAAGTCGGGGAAAGGGTTTGGTCATTTTGGTACCCACGGCGAAGATGGTGAAGCCAACCCACAGTTTAAAGAGGCCCTGAGCCAGTATCTGGGTGGCGAGCTTGGGTTCGTCGAGTTCTCAGGCATGGCGGGTAAGCTTCTCCAGGAAGAGCTCGCCAAGTATGACTTCAGCCAGGGCGGCTTCCTGCTGCTGGCCTGTTATACCTATATGACCAGCGACTACCTGTTTGTCTCTCTGCTCAACGCCAAGTCGTCGATGACGGTATTGGATGATATGGAGCTGTCGCAAAACACTCACCTGGATCTCAACAATGTGCAGCTGGCAGCCCGTATCGATCTGACCGAGTGGCAGGCCGATCCGGACTCGCTCAAGTATATCTCCTTCGTGCGCGGCCGCGCCGGACGTAAGGTGGCCGATTTCTTCCTCGATTTCATGGGCTGTGTCGAAGGGGTAAACACCAAGGCGCAAAACAAGTCGCTGATGAACGCGGTAGAAGATTTTGTGGCCAGCAGCGAGCTGACCAAAGATGAGCGCCAGCAGTGCCGCGAGAAGGTGTTCGAGTACTGCACCGAGCGGGTCGATAGCGGCGCCGACATTCAGCTAAAAGACCTGGCCGATGAACTGGCCGATGCGGGCATGGACTCCTTCTACGATTTCGCCCAGGGCGGCGACTATGAGCTGGAAGAGGAGTTTCCCGGCGACAAGCCGACTTTGCGTCAGCTGAAAAAGTTCTCCGGTACCGGCGGTGGCGTGACCATCAGCTTCGACGGTCAGCATCTGGGCGAGCGGGTGATCTATGACCCCATCTCAGATTCTATCTTGATCAAGGGCGTGCCGGCTAACCTGAAAGATCAGCTGGATCGTCGCCTCAAGGGCGGTCAATAACCCTATTAACGGGCTATTCAGCGCCAGAAAAAAGCGTCTGTGTTAGACGCTTTTTTCGTTTATGATGCTTTAAATAGCTTGTAATGGTCAGGCGGCGAACGCTTAGGCCCTGTGCGACTTGCTAAAATATCGCAGATGAGTTGAAATTATCTGTTGAAACTAGAGTGTCCTCCGGCCGTTTGCCGATGGGATCAATTAAGGTGGACTGTTTTTCTGCCGACGGAGCGTAAATGCAACTATTTGTTAGAGATTTAACCGTAATCGATTTTTCTTACCTGTGTCCTATCCGTGGCATGGTGGGAGAAAGTTGGATCGTCGATGTGCTGCTCGATGGCGGCCTGGACGATCAGAACATGGTGCTGGATTTTGCCAAGGTGAAGCGCACCATCAAGAACACCATTGACGATGTGGCCGATCACCGCCTGCTGATCCCCACCGCCTGCGCCGAGGTGAGATGGCAGCAACAGGGCGATCGTGTTTGGATGGATTTCAACAGCCTACAGGGAGATATCCATCTTGCCTGTCCTGCCCAGGCCTTTGCCCTGATCCCAACGGAAATTATCGATTTCGACAGTGTTAATGCTTTCTTGCAGAAAGCCTTGAAAGAGGTGCTGCCTGACAACGTGCAAGGCATTGCGCTGACACTGCGTAACGAGCTGCATGAAACGCCTTATTATCATTATTCACATGGCCTGAAGAAGCACGATGGTAACTGCCAGCGCATCGCTCACGGTCATCGCAGCCCGATCAACGTGTTTGAAAATGGTATCGCCGCGCCTAAGTGGGACGAGTATTGGGCCCGCCGCTGGAAAGATATCTATCTCGGCAGTGAAGATGATCTGGTCGAGGTGGACGAGCTGGACCTGTCACCGCAGACAAGCGTGAGCGATGAGACCCACTACGGTTTCCACTATGTGGCGCCACAGGGGGATTTCCAGCTGGCCATGCCTAAGAAGCGCTGCGAGATCATCCCCCACGACACCACGGTAGAGCTGCTGGCCGACTTTATCGCCACCACCCTGGCGAGCGAAAACCCAGAGAGCGAATTTAAGGTGATCGCCTATGAAGGCGTGGGTAAGGGTGCCATCGCCTCTAAAGGCGAGCGCAACGTTTAGCAGCGTGTCAGACGTTTTAGTTAGCCTTAGTCCTTTATTAGCCTGAATCGATAGGAGTCGAATTTGAACTTGTTGCGCTTAGTTGTGGCTGTACTCAGTCTTGGTGGCGCCGTGGGCGCTCAGGCCGAGATGAACCTGAGCGAGGTTAACTTGAGTGGCAAGATGGAGCAGGGCGCGCTGATCCGCGGCCAGGCTCAGGCGGGAACCCAGGTATGGCTCAACGGTGAGCCAGTAAAAGTCAGTCCCGAGGGGTTGTTTGCCTTCGGCTTCGAGCGGGAAGCCACGCTCAATCAAGAGCTTAAACTTGTCTACCCAGATGGCCTGACCCAGCTTATGCCCCTCAAGATTAGCGAGAAACAGTACAAGATAGACAAGGTCAACGGCATCGCCAAGAAGATCATGAAGCCGGATCCTAAGGGCCTAGAGCGTGCGGCCAAAGACAGCAAGCAGGTCAAGGCGGCCAGAGCCACCTTCTCGGGGCAGACCGCCTTTGCTCAAGACTTCATCTGGCCGCTGACCGGGCGCATCTCGGGCGTGTATGGCAGCCAGCGCGTCTATAACGGCAAGCCGGGCAATCCCCACTATGGCGTGGATGTCGCCGCCAAGACGGGCACTGTGGTGGTGGCGCCCGCCGATGGCGTGGTGACCCTCTCGGTACCCGACATGTTTTATTCTGGCGGCACTATGATCATCGATCACGGCTATGGGGTGAGCTCCAGCTTTTTGCATCTGAGCAAGCTGTATGTGAAGCCGGGCGAGACCATTAAACAGGGCCAGCCGGTTGCCGAGGTGGGCGCCACCGGACGCGCCACCGGGCCACATCTTGACTGGCGTCTCAACTGGTTCCAGATGCGGCTGGATCCCGTGACTGTGGTACCGTCCATGGCGAGTGTGCTTGAGCGTCAAACCCAGGCCAAACAGACCAAACAGGCCAACAAGTAGGGAAGTAGGGAAGTAGGGAAGTAGGGCGAGTAGGGAAAAGCGCTCTCTGACAAGGAGAGTGAAACGAGATATCAGTTAAGGCGGCCAAGGGTCGCCTTTTTCATGTCTCTTGCTATTAACTCATTTCTTTATTTATCTCTTTCTTAACTCATCTGGCGATTGGGTGATCGATTCTTGGTATCACTGCGTAATCAAGTTATAGGTTATGCAGATATCGTAAGCAGCAAAGCTACTGCGCTTTGATTTCTGTGTCGGAAAGCATTTAAGCAGAAGAGTCGTGTAAGTCAGTATGAAGATCACCCATGAAACCAGCCCTGCTACCGGGGCGCAGCAAGCGGATCATACAGAGTCGCGGCAACAGCAGCCTACTAGGCTAGCGGAGCAGACCCTGGCGGTCTTTCCCCTGCCGCTGTTCGTGCTGCCGGGGGGCGTGCAGCGCCTGAGGATCTTCGAGCAGCGCTATCTTGCCATGGTTTCAGAATCCTTGGTGGCCGAGTCAACAGGTAGAGGCTTTGTGATCGCCCGCTACGATAAGGCGTTTGACTTCAATGTGCCCGACTGGGGCACTAAAGTGCAGATAATCGATTTTCACCACGGCGAAGATGGCCTGCTGGTGATAGATGTTAGGGCTAGCCATCTGGTGAGCCTGGACTGTTTCGATGTGCGTGGCGATGGGCTCTTGATGGCTCGCTGTCATTACCGCGACCACTGGCCGACGCTTGCCGCCAGTGCCAAGCGCGGCGAACTGGGGCTCGCCCTGAGCGCCCTGTTTGCCAAGCATCCACAATTGGCCGTACTTTACCTGCAACCAGAATTTAATCGGCTGGATTGGGTCTGCGCTCGCTTTTTAGAGATATTGCCTTTATCTTTGAATGAGAAGGAGAAATTCATCTTGCCCGGCAGTTTTCCTCAGGCAAAATCGTTTCTCGATACATTCATTTTGGGTCAGGATAAAATTAATTGATCCTCGCCGCGCACACCTGCGTATAGGCCTTTATGTTAGGGTCATACGTGAGTACAGATGCAGACATTTGTTAGCGCAGGCGCCCCGGATAAAGGGAGTGCGAATATCAAGAGTCATCCAGAGACGCAGGTGCCCGCCGAGCTGTCGACCTGGCTGGTGCGGGTTGCCGATGCAAGGGACAAGCAGGCGTTTACCCGCCTGTTTCAATTCTTTGCACCTAAGATCAAACGCTTTGGTATCAAGCAGCTAGGCAACGAGGCTCAGGCACACGAGTTGGTGCAGGAGACCATGAGTAACGTCTGGCGCAAGGCGCACCTCTATGACGGCGACAAAGGCGCGGCCACCACTTGGGTCTATACCGTGATGCGCAACGCCGCCTTCGATATGCTTAGGCGCGTCAAGGCCAAGGCCGAGATGAACCTGGGTGACGATATCTGGCCATTGGAACAGGCGCAGGTCCAGAGCGATGAAGATCCGCTGCATTTCGCCGATCATCTGATGGAGAAGCAGATGCTGGCCTATGTCGACAGCCTGCCAGAGGCCCAGCGCGCCGTGGTCAAGGGTGTCTACTATCAGGAACTCTCCCAGGAGCAGCTGGCCCAGCAATTTGGCGTGCCAATCGGCACCATCAAATCCAGACTCAGGCTCGCCCTGGCAAAACTCAAGCAGCAGATGGGAGACCAGCAGCATGATTAATCACCATCCCAACTCTGACGTACTGGCGCAGTTTGTCGCAGGTACCTTGCCAGCATCCGTATCAGTCGTGGTGGCCAGCCATGTGGAGCTTTGCAGTGAGTGTACCCGTGCGGTGCAGGCCCTCACCGAGCAGGCCGCCATCGACGCCTTTGGCGAGTCTATCAAAGAACAAGGCTTACGAGATGAGCCTCAGGCCGCTGGCTTAGCGGATATTTCTGCCTTGGACGATTTTGATGGCTTGGACGATTTTGATACTTGCGACCAGTTCGGCGACTCAGACGAGTTTGCTGATTGCATTAACGCCATCACGGCCCTGGAGCGTGACGATGCGCAGCAGTTGCCGCAGACCGTCACCGAGATTGCCGTGGGCGGTGAGCGCATCCCGCTGCCGACGGCGCTTAAGTCTATTGCCCTCAAGGAGTGGCAGGGCATGGGCAAGCTATCCCGCTCGCGCCTGGCGCTGGACGATGGCGATCTCAGGATGAGCCTGCTGCACATAGACAAGGGTGGCAGCGTGCCTTGTCACACCCATAAAGGCTTCGAGATCACTTTGCTGCTGCAGGGCAGCTTCACCGATGAGATGGGCGAATACCGCAAGGGCGATTTCATCTGGCTCGACGGTCAGCATACCCATCAGCCGGTGACCGAGGAGGGCTGTGTCTGTCTCACGGTATCGAGTGACGCCATTCGTTTCACCCAAGGGATGAGCCAGCTGCTTAACCCAATCGGACGTTTTATCTATTAATCCGAGTACTAATTCGAGTACTAATTCGAGTACTAATCCGAGTCTGCCAACTGGAGGCGCCATGAAGAAGAAATTGAAGATTGGCATCAGTGCCTGTGTGATGGGCGAGCCGGTGCGTTTCGACAGAGGCCATAAGAAATCGGGCTTCTGTATGGAGCAGCTGGCGGAGTTTGCCGAGTTTAAACCTGTGTGTCCCGAGATGGCGATCGGCCTGCCGGTGCCGCGCCCGACCATTAGGCAGATAGTGCGGGATAACATCATTACCGTGTCCCGCCCCGACGGCAGCGGCGATGTGACCCAGGCCCTTAAAGACTTCGGTGCCAAGGTCGCCCAGAACTATCAGGATCTGGCAGGTTTCGTGTTTTGCGCCAAGAGTCCAAGCTGTGGCATGGAGCGGGTCAAGGTGTATCATCACCACGGCAAGGGCTCAGAGTCTACCGGTGTCGGCATCTTCGCCGAGCAGGTGATGAAGGCTAATCCGCTCTTGCCCTGTGAGGAGAATGGCAGGTTGAATGATCCCATCATTCGCGAAAACTTCACCACCCGCATCTTCACCTATCAGAAGTGGCTGGATCTCAAGGCCGAGGGGCTGACCCGGCACAAGTTGATCCAGTTTCATAGCGCTCACAAGTATCTGGTGATGAGCCATCATGTCGAGAGCTATCGCGAGCTGGGCCGTCTGTTGGGCCGCGCCGACATTGACCTCGAGGAGCAGAGTGAGCGTTATATCTCGGGGCTGATGGAGGCGCTTAAATATAAGGCGTCCCGTCGCAGTCACACCAACACGCTGCAACATCTGCAGGGCTACTTTAAGCGTCAGCTTGACGAGAATAAGCGCCGCGAGCTGACCCAGGAGATCGCCGCCTATCGCGAGGGGCTGTCCCCACTCCTGGTGCCGCTGACCCTGATAAAACATTATCTTATTGAGTTTCCAAACGAATACCTGCTGCAGCAGGCCTATCTGAACCCACATCCTAAGGAGCTGAGATTGAGGTACGGCTATTGAGCGCACTCTTGTGGCTGAGACGGGATTTCCGTCTCCATGATAATCCCGCCTTGAGTGAGGCGGTGCGGCTCGGGGTGAAACAGGCGCTCTTTATCGCCACCCCGGCCCAGTGGCAGCAACATGAGATGGCGCCGATAAAGGTCGATCTCATTCGTCGTCACCTCGAGTTGATGGCAGGTGGGTTAGCTGAGTACGGAATCGAGCTGGTCATCTTATCCGCCACAGATTTTGGCGATCAGGTGAGGGCGTTATGCGACCACTGCCGCGACCATGGCGTCAACCTGCTGCTGGCCAACAGCGAGCCTGAGCTCGATGAGCAGGAGCGCGACAAACAGGTGATGGCGGCGGGGATCGATCTGCGCCTGTGGCAAAACGATACCATCTTGCCGCCGGGCAGCGTGCTCAACCAGCAGGGGGAGATGTTTAAGGTCTTTACCCCCTTTAAGAAGGCCTGGCTCAAGTGTGTGGCGGCGAAGGGCATAGAGTGTGTGCCGACGCCGGCAAAATCGACGCCGGCTAAATTGGTCGGTGATGCTCAAGCAGCGTCTCAGCTTCCCCAACAGCCAACACTACAATCATCAAGCATCAACCTAGATTATCCCCTGGAGGACTCCAGCCGCTGGCCCGACAGTGAGCAAGTGATGAGCCAGCTGCTGCCCCATTTCTGGCAAGACAAGCTGCTCAATTATGGTGAGCGGCGCGACTTTCCGGCCATCAAGGGAACATCAGGCTTGTCGCCTTATCTGGCCATAGGGGCGATTAGCTCGCGCTGGCTGGCGCTGCAATTGGTGCAGCGTCATCCCGAGGTGATCTACGACACTCTGCACGGCGCCTTCACCTGGCTCAACGAGCTGATCTGGAGGGATTTTTACAAACATCTATTGTTTCACTATCCAGAGCTTATCAAGGGCAGAAGCTTTCAGTCCAAGTACGAGTCGCTGCCCTGGCCCAATAACGAGGCACACTTTCAGGCCTGGTGTGAGGGGCGCACCGGCTACCCCATAGTCGATGCGGCCATGAAACAGCTCCGCCGTACCGGCTGGATGCACAATCGCCTGCGTATGATAGTGGCGAGTTTTCTCACCAAGCACTTGCTGGTGGACTGGCACAAGGGCGAGCGCTTCTTCATGCAGCAGCTGATCGACGGTGATTTCAGTGCTAACAACGGCGGCTGGCAGTGGGCCGCCAGCACGGGCTGCGATGCCCAGCCCTATTTTAGGATCTTTAACCCCATCACCCAGAGCCAAAAGTTTGATCCTCGGGGTGACTTCATCCGTAAGTATCTACCAGAGTTGAGAGAGGTGCCCGACAAGCAGATCCACTTCCCCCACGACTACTTAGCGAGTCAGGGCAAGGCTGAGATCTACCCTGCGCCGATAGTGGACCATAAGGCGGCGCGCCAAAGGGCCCTGGCATTTTATAAGGTGGAATAGGATGACGAAGATGATGGCTAGCGCCCTGTGGTTACAAAACTTCACGGCCGTATACCGCGAGCTGGGTACGGATAATCTGGAGGCGCTGCGCAAGATCTATCATCCCGAGGTGGTGTTCTGCGACCCTCTGCATCGCGTCGAGGGGCTGGATAACCTGCTGGGCTATTTTCAGGGCCTTTATCGCCAGGTGATCAGCTGTGAATTCACTATTGAGCATGTGTTTGAGCATCAAGGTGAAGCCGCCGTCTACTGGACCATGACCTTCAGGCACAAGCAGCTCAACGCCAGCCAGCCCATCGTGGTCGAGGGACATTCTCGACTGAAGGCCAAAGACAACAAGGTTGTCTATCACAGGGATTATTTCGATGTCGGCGCCATGTTGTATGAGCAGCTGCCGCTGCTCGGCGGCCTTATCCGCGCGGTCAAACGCCGCGCCGTGAACTAGGAGGCCGGGATGAAACTCATGATAACGGGCGCCACCTCCGGGATAGGCAAGCAGCTGGCCCTTGGCTATGCCAAGGCCGGGCATCAGGTAGTGGCCTGCGGTCGCAGCCAGACAAAGCTAGATGCACTAACAGAGGCGCAGCCTAACATCAGCACCCTGTGTTTCGATCTGATGCAGTACGATAGCTATCCTGCGCTCGCTGCCGACCATGGGCCGCTTGATCTGCTTATCCTTAACGCCGGCGACTGCGAATATATCGACGATGCGCTTAATTTCGATGCCAAGCGTTTCGACAAAATTATCAATATCAACCTTATCGCCATCGGCTACGCCCTGCAGGCTTGGTTACCCAATTTGAAGCCTGGTGGTCGCCTGGTGTTGGTCAGTTCCAGCGCACAGCTTTTGGCGCTGCCACGAGCCGAGGCCTACGGCGCCTCCAAGGCGGGGCTGAGCTACCTGGCCAAGGTGCTGGCGATCGATCTGGCTAAGCATCAGATAGAGGTAACCTTGGTGCATCCAGGCTTCGTGCAGACGCCGCTAACGGATAGAAACACCTTTGCCATGCCCATGATGATCGGTGCCGAGGAGGCCGCCTCGACCATAATGCGCGGTATCGCCAAGGGCAAGCGCGATATTCGCTTCCCGCGCCTGTTTATCTGGCTGATGCAGAGCCTCTCACTGTTACCTTTTTCGCTTTGGCGCCGTCTCGCCATGAGGATGGTGTCTCCATGAAAAAAATTGCCATTATTGGCTCGGGCATCTCGGGCCTGACCTGCGCCTATCTGCTGGACAAGCATTATGAGGTGACCCTGTTTGAGCAAAATGATTACGTGGGCGGACACACGGCCACGGTCGATGTGCACCATGAGGGGCGCGACTATGCCATAGATACCGGCTTTATCGTGTTCAACGACCGGACCTATCCCAATTTCAATCGTCTGCTGGCCATGCTCGGCATCGAAGGGCAGGCTACCGAGATGAGCTTTAGCGTGCACAACCGCCAGACGGGTTTCGAGTACAACGGCCACGGCCTCAATAGCCTGTTTGCCCAGCGGCGTAACCTGTTTCGTCCCCGTTTCTGGCGTCTGCTGAGTGAGATCTTAAGCTTCAATCGTCTCTGCAAGGAGTGTTACGGCCAGGATACTGTGCCTGATGGGATGACCCTGGGGGAATTTCTGCAGCAACATGGTTTTTCTCGCTTTTTCAGCGAACACTACATTCTGCCCATGGGGGCGGCCATCTGGTCGACCAGCCTGAAAGAGATGCAGGCCTTCGAGCTTAGGTTCTTCATCCGTTTCTTCTACAACCATGGCCTACTCAACATCAGCGACAGGCCCCAGTGGTATGTGGTGCCCGGCGGCTCCCGTCAGTATGTTGAGGCGATCCTCGCCGGCCTCTCTTGTCCGGTACATTTAGGTAGCCAGATTGAGGGCGTGTATCGCCAGGAGGGTGAGGTGAAGCTGGTGCTGCAAGGGGGCGAGACCCAGGTTTTCGATGAGGTGATCTTCGCCGGTCATTCGGACCAGGCCCTAGCCCTGTTAGGAGACGCCACGGTCGATGAGCAAGAAGTGCTGGGCGGCATTCCCTATAGCCGTAACGAGGTGGTGCTGCACACAGACATCAGTCTGTTGCCTAAGCGGCCACTGGCCTGGGCGAGCTGGAACTATATGCTGGATGATAATCTCGAGCGCGCCGCCTGTGTCACCTACAACATGAATATCCTCCAAGGGATCGATAGCGACACCACCTTCTGCGTCACCCTGAATCAGAGTGAGGAGATAGCCGAAGACAAGGTACTGCGCCGCTTCGTCTATCACCATCCGGTACTGAACGAGGCCAGCTGCCGCGCCCAGCAGCGACGCCTGGATATATGCGGTAAGGCCCACACTCACTTTGTCGGCGCCTACTGGTACAACGGCTTCCATGAAGATGGGGTGCGCAGCGCCCTGGATGTGACCAAGCGCTTCGGGATGAGCCTATGAGCGTCAATCGCCAGACAATTGCTGTCTCTCAAGCGAGTAGAGCGCAGCAGGAGCCAAAAGCGCCAGTGGAGCACAGCGGTATCTATACCGGACAGGTGCGCCATCGCAGGTTTGGCGAGATCCCACACGCCTTTGGCTATCGTCTCTACATGATGGGGCTGGATCTCGACGAGCTCTCGGCAGTGACCTCCCGTAGCTGGCTGTTTGGCCTGCGTTGGTTCAACCCCATACGTTTTAATGAAAAAGATTACCTCAAAAATGAACCCGGCAGCCTTAAGCAGCGTATTGCCCAGAAAGTCGCCGCACTCGGTGGAAGTTGGCAGACAGAAAACAGGGTAGTGATGCTGGCTCAGTGCCGCTGCTTAGGGGTTTATTTCAGTCCCATCAACTTCTACTTCTGTTACGACGCGCAGCAGGTTTGCCGCTACATGTTGACCGAGGTGAGTAACACCCCCTGGAACCAGAGGCATTACTACCTGCTGAGCCTGGAGGGCGAGATGAAGCTCAAGAAGGCATTTCATGTGTCGCCCTTTATGGCGATGGAGATGACCTATCATTGGCGAGTTTCGCCGCCGGCGGCCAAGGCGTTGGTGCATATCGAGAACCATCAGGAGGCTAAGGTGTTCGATGCCACCCTGGCGCTCGACAGGCAGGGGATAACCCCGGCTAATCTGCTAAGCACCTGGGTCAGGATCCCTGCCATGACGGTGAAGATGCTGCTCGGGATCTACTGGCAGGCGCTTAAGCTGTTTCTCAAGCGGGTGCCCTTTATCGCGCACCCAGATGCCGATAGCGCGAGTTAAACCAGTAGCCAGTCACGCTGAATATGAAATTAGCGCAGGCGGACAGCAGCAGAGCATGGCGACAACCCGGATGCAGACTGTATTTCATTTAGCGAGGTAGAGATGGAACAGACAATCAAACAAGTAAATGGTGTAAGGCCTCGCGCTGTGGCAGTGGAACTGGGCACAATGCAGAAGTATCGCGCCCTGGTCATTCGCCTCTTGGGCCAGCTCAAAGGCGGCTTTATCACCCTTATCGAAGGTGATACGCAGCAGCAGTTTGGTGAGCGAAGTGCAAGCCTCAGCGCCCAGATAAATGTGTTGGATCCCAGCTTCTATCGCGACCTTATCCAGGGGGGCAGCATAGGCGCCGCAGAGGCCTTTCTCGATGGCAAGTGGAGCACTCCAGATCTCACCCGCCTGATTCAGGTGATGGCCCGTAATCAAACCCGGCTGGATGCGCTGGAGCAGAAGATGGCCTGGCTGACTCGCATCAAGCATCTGCTGCTAAGGCTGAGTCAACGCAACACAGAGCAGGGTGCCAAGCGTAACATCCTGGCCCACTACGACATAGGTAACGAGCTCTACGAGCGCTTTCTCGATGACTCTATGCTCTACTCCTGCGCCCTCTATGATGGAGCGGCGCAGAGCCTGGCCCAGGCGCAGCAAAATAAGCTGCGTACCATCTGCGAAAAGCTGGAACTCAAGCCCGGCGAGCATGTGCTGGAAATCGGCACAGGCTGGGGGGCGCTGGCCATCTATATGGCGCAGCACTATGGCTGCCGCGTTACCACGACCACCATATCCGATGCCCAGTATCAATATGCCAAGAAGCGCATTGAGCAGGCGGGCCTTAGCGACCAGATAACCCTGCTCAAGCAGGACTATCGCCGCCTGACAGGCCAGTACGACAAGCTGGTGTCGATAGAGATGATTGAGGCGGTGGGCCACGAGTATCTGGGGACATTTTTTGAGACCTGCTCGGGCCTGCTCAAGGATGATGGCAAGATGCTGCTGCAGGCGATCACCATCAGTGATGGCCGCTACGATAAATACCGTAAAGGCGTCGACTTCATTCAGAAATATATCTTCCCCGGTGGCTGTCTGCCGTCTGTGGCCGTGATGAGTGAGCAGCTGGCCAAGCGAACCGACATGGTGATCTGCGATCTGGAGGATATCGGTCTGCACTATGCCAGAACCTTGTACGACTGGCGTCAGGCATTCGAGCAGGCCTGGCCGGAACTGGAGGCGCTTGGCTATGACGAGCAATTTAAGCGTCTCTGGCTGTTTTACTTCTGCTACTGCGAAGGGGCATTTAAGGAGCGACTGATCGCCACCCATCATCTGGTCGCCCGTAAGCCCAGGTATTTTGGTGCTCAGGATGAAAGCGTTCTGGCTTATTAATCTTGGCCTGTTTCAGCTGGCCTGGTGGTCGGCGGCCTGGTTAACAAACTCGGCCAGCTACATCATCTCTGGGCTGATCGTGCTGCACTGTCTGCTGTCCCCCTGCGTGAAGGCGGATCTTAGGCTGATGGCGCTTTTACCGCTCGGGCTGCTGGTGGATGGGGCGCTCATCGCCCTCGGCACCTTTCGCGGTGTCGAGTCTGCGTTTCCCCTCTGGCTAGCCCTGCTGTGGGTGATCTTCCTGATGAGCCTCAATCACAGCTTACGCCTGCTATCCGGGCTCAGTCTTCCCTGGCTGATGCTCATCGGCGCCTTTGGCGGGGCGGGCAGCTATTGGGCCGGCGTGAGTCTGGGCGCCTTAACGACCCAAGTCTCGGCTATCAGTTTTTGGTTGATCGCGGCACCTGTTTGGGCAGTGCTCCTGCCCTTGTTGGTGTGGGGGCAGGGGATGTTATCGGCGCAGCAAGTGAGTCAGGTAAGAAAGTGAGGTGAGTCATGGGTAAATATCTATTGCTATTACTCTTAAGCCTGAGTGCTCAGGCCGCGGATCTCGACAGGCTACATAAGATAGGTAGCGCCGAGATGCAGTATCTGTTTTGGACCTTGTATCGCGCCGAGCTGTATAGCGCTCAGCCTGACTATGAGGCGAGTGCTGATAAGGCGCTGAAGATAAACTACTATCGAGATATCGAAAGCGATCAGCTTATCGAGGCCACGCTAGAACAATGGCGTCACCTGGGGTACTCAGACCAGCAGATAACCTCTTGGCAGCGGCATATCCAGGGGCTCTGGCCCAATGTGCGCGAGGGCGACAGCCTGACCCTATGGGTGAACAGTCAGGGCGACAGCTATTTTTACTTCGGTGACAAGCCGCTTGGGCAGATCCAGGATCGCACCTTCGGAGAGGCGTTTCTGGCCATCTGGTTATCTGAGCGCACCTCAGAGCCTGAGTTAAGGCAGGGCCTATTGGGATTAAGACAATGAAAAAGTTCGTTTTAGCATTTGTGACCTCCTTAGTTATCTTGCTGCTTAGTGCCTGTGGCAGCGCCTCACTTGAGGACTATAGCGACACCAACCCAGAGCTGCATCTGGACAGCTTTTTTGACGGTAAGCTAAAGGCCTACGGCATAGTGCTGGATCGCTCCGGCGCCCTGATAAGGCGCTTCGAGGTGGATATGCTGGCTCACTGGCAGGGGGATAGGGGCGAGATCCAGGAGTGGTTTGTGTTCGATGACGGCGAGAAGAGCGAGCGCACCTGGCAGCTCACCAAGCTTGATGATAATTCCTATCAAGGCAGCGCCCAAGACGTGGTAGGCACAGCCCTTGGCCAAACCCGAGGAGCGGCGCTGTTCTGGCAGTATGAACTCGAGATCCCGGTCGATGGAGAGATCTATCGGGTGACCTTAGATGATTGGATGTTTCTGCTCGATGATAAGCGCCTGTTCAACAAGACAGAGATGAGCAAGTTTGGCTTTAAAGTGGGGGAAGTTATCCTCTACATCGAGAAAATTTAGGGCTAAACCGCCAACCCGTTTGCTGTCGTCATTTTAAATCGCGTTTGAGCATGGGTCTGGTTATCCAAACCCCATGGTTTCTACTAACATAAAGACTGATGCTCTTTTGATACGCCGTATTTATATCCGTGAATGAATTCCATTACTCCAACTAGAACCAAGCATTATTGACGTTACACTTGAGGGAATGAGCATAGCACTTATTGGCACATACATTGTTTGCGCGGCGATGTGACGCTTAAGAGGCAGCTTATATGAAAGATTTACAACAATCTCAGGTGGACAGTTTTAAGGTTGGATTTGGTGGCGATGTTATTTTGCCCGAAGACAGCAACTATGACGAAGTGCGACAGATCTGGAATGCCATGATAGATCGAAAACCGGGGATGATCGCCCGTTGCACCTCGGCGGAGGATGTGGTCAAGGCCGTCAACTTTGGCCGGGAACATGAATTACTCATCTCGGTTCGCGGCGGTGGCCACAATATCGCGGGTAAGGCCCTTTGTGACGATGGCCTGTTGATCGATCTGTCCTTGATGAAACAGGTCAAGGTCGACCCCGACAAACAACTGGCTTTGGTTGAGCCGGGTTGTACCTTGGCGGATGTGGACGCCGCCACCCAGAAACATGGCCTGGCGGTACCCGTGGGGATCAACTCCACCACAGGGATCGCAGGATTAACCTTAGGTGGTGGCTTTGGCTGGTTAAGTCGCAAATTGGGCATGACAATCGATAACCTGGTGTCGGCCAATGTCGTGACCGCCGAAGGCAAGCAGCTCGTTGCCAGTCAGGCCAGCGAACCAGAGCTCTTCTGGGGACTGCGCGGCGGCGGTGGTAACTTCGGTATAGTCACTCAATTTGAGTTTAAGCTGCATCCCCTCGGGCCCGACGTCCTTAGCGGCCTCATCGTTTTCCCCTTCGAGCAGGCAAAGTCTGTTATCAGCCAGTTCGTTAACTTTACCGCTAATGCGCCCGAGGAGTTAAGTGTCTGGATGGTGGCTCGTAAGGCGCCGCCATTGCCATTTCTCCCCGAGTCGGTTCACGGCAAAGAGGTGATAGTGCTGGCGATCTGTTATGCCGGCGATCCCGCCGAAGGTGAGAAACTGATCGCGCCGCTTCGTCAATTTGGCACGCCTGTGGGTGAGCATGTGGGCGTTCAACCCTTTGCAGCATGGCAGCAGGCCTTCGATCCACTGTTGACGCCCGGCTCGCGTAACTATTGGAAGTCCCATAATTTTACCCAGCTTAGTGAAGCGGCTATCGATACGGCCATCGAATATGCTGGTACCCTGCCCACAGAGCAGTGTGAGATCTTTATCGCCTCAATCGGTTGCGCCACCTGTCTTCCGGCCGCCGATGCCATGGCTTATTCAGCCCGGGATGCCCAGTACGTATTGAACGTGCATGTGCGCTGGGAGTCTGCCGACGATGATAAACGCTGTATCGCCTGGGCGCGGGAGTTCTTCGATAAGACCAAGCCTTTTGCCAGCGGCGGAGCCTATATCAACTTCCTGACCGATGATGAATCCGATCGTACCGAGTCGGCCTATGGGGAAACCTACGGGCGATTACGTCAGCTGAAGAAGCAGTACGATCCGAACAACCTGTTTAGGGTAAATCAGAACATTAAGCCCGCTTAGATTGGGGCTTTGCTTTGAAGCAGTAACCAAGTGACTGTTTATTTGCAAGATAACAGTCACTTGGCTATAACCTGGCAGTGGCCAGGCTTTGGTTACTGGATTAGTTTGCTATTTGGCTATTTGGCTATTTGGCTATTTGGCTATTTAGCTTCTGAGGCGATAACCGCCTTTATGCCGTGGGGGTGGACCTTGATGCAAAGGTTGCCCCGCTTGAAGGCGATGGTGGGGTTAGCCAGGCGCTCATGTTCCCCCTGGGGCGAACTCATCTTCACCTTCACATCCGTTTCCTGAGCCAGCACTCTGGCAAGTGTGGGTACCCGCTCGAGCAGCTGCTCGCTCAGTGTCTCTGTGGTGGTAGCGCCGCCCGGCAGCACCAACTCGATATGTTCCCAGCCCTCGACCGGGTAGCGTTTATCGCCGGGGTAGGGCAGCTCGATACATTCTATCGTCAGCTCGCCTAGTATCAAGGGAGTGTCGAGGGCGATGATGAGAATGGGGCGGCCGTTGATCATATTATCTGAGATGATCTCACCCTGACGGCAGAAGGCCTCTCTTAGGCTGTCGGCGCCTTGGCTGGTGTTGACTCTGAGGGCGGCATGGTCGCACTCGAGACCTAAGCGATCCAGCCCTAGCTCCTTCATGAAATCTAAAATCGCTTGGCTGAAGGTAGGCCACTGCAGCTTGAGCGCGTCAAAAGTCAGCTCATCGGAAACTTGAGATTCAGTCATCATATTTATCTTGTGTGGACTCAAAATTGGGTATTGATGCCATGCTAGCGGTGCTGGCACCGAGTTCGGCACTGGTGGCGGCACTGGTCTTATGGCCAGATCTCTATGGGGGTGCCGCTATCGACGGCGCGCCACAACTCGTCTATCTCTTCGTTCTTGATGGCGATACAGCCGTCGGTCCAGTTGAGGCGCTGGGCTTCATCCGGGGTGAGCGAGGAGTTAGGATTCTGGCCGTGGATCATGATCTGTCCGCCAGGGTTGATCCCTAGCGCAGCGGCCCTGAGTTTATCTTCGTCGTTGGGGTAGGAGATATGGATAGCGCGGTAGTAGGCGCTGTCGGCCTTCTTGTAATCCAGAATGTAGCGCCCCTCTGGGGTGCGTTGATCTCCCTCTTGCAGCTTGTGGCCGACCGGGCGATCCCCCAGGGCAATCTTGTAGCGTCTCAACACTTTACCTTGACGCATCAACAACATGCTGGCTTCAGACTTATTAACCACCACGAGATCTACCTTGCCAATCTGGCTCTTACTGGCACTGTGGGGCGAGCTGAGGCCACTCGATTGCGCCCAGGTAACCCCTAACGGGGCGAGCAGGCAGAGTAGCAGGAGTTGTTTAAAAAATGTCTGCATCGTCTTGGTTCGGTAAAATAAAGCCACTACTTGGGTGTTCATCATACCTTATTTTAGATTAAGCTGGATCGGTTAATTCCATGTTGCATCAAAGCGCATGGGGTTGGCACGTTTTTATGGTATGAGAGATGGCAAAAGATATAGCAAGCGATAAGGATTGTTGATTTAGATGGATGAGACCCCGCAAGAGGCACGTAAACAGAAACTCAGAGAGATTATCTTCGGTACAGACACGCCGGCCGGTCGCTATTTCGACCTTAGCCTGATCGTCTGTATCGTGTTGAGTGTCGCCCTGGTATTTGTCGACACCATAGACAGCGTGCATAACCGCTACGGCGACTGGATCCGCATCGCCGAGTGGGGCTTTACCGGCATCTTTACCCTGGAGTATCTGCTTAGGCTCTATTGCTCAGCTCATCCGGTGCAATACGCCCGCAGCTTCTATGGCGTGGTGGACCTGCTTTCCATTCTGCCCAGTTACCTGGCGCTCATCTTCCCGGGTGCCAACTTCACGCTGGTGATCCGTGTGCTGCGACTGTTCCGTATCTTCAGGGTGCTCAAGTTGCTGCGTTATCTCAGCGAGGGCAACATACTGCTGCGGGCCATGATGCAGTCGAGCCGTAAGGTATTTCTGTTCTTCTTCTCCGTCAGCCTGATCGTCATGGTGCTTAGCGCTATCATGTATGTGGTAGAAGGGCCCGAGCATGGCTTTACCTCCATGCCGAAATCTATCTACTGGACAATCGTGACCATCACCACTGTAGGTTATGGCGATATCACCCCGCAGACCACCTTAGGGCAGGGGATCGCCGCGCTGACCATGCTGATCGGTTACTCCATCATCGCCATCCCGACCGGCATCCTAACCTCGGAGATCTCCCAGGAGATGGTGCGCAAGAAAGATCTGCGCCGCTGCAGCAACTGTCTCAAGATGGGTCACGAAGTCTCGGCGCTCTACTGTGACAAATGCGGCAACGAGCTGGAAACCGACCTCTAGGGAGCCTTATGTTTGCAATCTATTCGGCAGTAAGCGTGATTGACCGTGAGGGAGCGCTATGACCACGGCTAAGTTTGTCCAGGGCTCCATCATGCGCCACATACTGGTGATGAGCTCCACCGCCGCCATCGGCATCTCGGCGCTGTTTGTGGTGGATCTGATCGACATCTTCTTCCTTAGTCTGCTGGGGGAGCAGGAGTTGGCCGCGGCCGTGGGCTACGCGGGCACCATCTCCTTCTTTACTACCTCTATCGGTATCGGCCTCTCTATCGCCCTCGGCGCCCTGGTGTCTCGCGCCGTGGGGGCCAAAGAGTTTGAGCTGGCCAAGCGTTTGCTGCTCAACAGCGCCGTGGTTACCGTGCTGGTGGCCTCTGTTGTCGCCATCATAGTCACCTGTTTTATCCCCGAGTTACTCACCTTGGTGGGTGCCACGGGCCGCACAGGTGAGCTGGCCGCCGGTTACCTCTATATTCTGGTGCCCTCCATGCCCATCATCTGTCTGGCGATGGCCCTGGGGGCCGCGCTCAGGGCGGTGGGCGATGCCAAGCTCTCCATGGTGTCGACCCTCACGGGGGGCGGGGTCAATTTGGTGTTCGATCCTATCTTCATCTTCCTGCTGGCAATGGGCATAGAAGGGGCGGCGCTCGCCTCTGTGCTGGCGCGTCTCGCCGTGCTGTTGGTGGCCGCCAGGGGCGTGGTGGTCAAGCACAAGCTGTTTGGCCGTTTCGATTTGACCGCCTTCAAGGAAGATATCAAGCCGATCTTTGCCATCGCGGGCCCCGCGATGATGACCAACATCGCCACTCCCATAGGCAACGCCGTGGTGACCCGCGCCATCGCCGAGTTTGGTGACAGCTATGTGGCCGCCTGGGCCGTGCTGGGCAGGTTGACGCCCGTGGCCTTTGGCATGATCTTCGCGCTAAGCGGCGCCATAGGCCCGATAGTCGGGCAGAACTTCGGCGCGCGGGAGTTTGCCCGTGTGCGTCAGAGTCTCACCAAGGCGCTGCAATTCTGCGCCCTGTATGTGGTGACTGTGTCCCTGCTGCTGATGCTGCTGCAGGAGCAGATAGTGGCCCTGTTTGCCATGCAGGGGGAGAGCGCCGAGCTGATCCGCTTCTTCTGTCGCTACATCGCCGTTTTCTTCGTCTTCTCCGGCGCCCTGTTTGTGGCAAACGCCTCCTTCAATAACCTGGGTAAGGCCAAGTACTCGACCCTGTTTAACGTGGGTAAGGCAACCCTGGGCACCATTCCCTTCGTCTACTATGGCGGCCAGCTCGGAGGCGTCGAAGGTGTGTTGATTGGCCAGGTGCTGGGGGCGATCCTCTTCGGCGTACTCGGGGTGTTAACCGCTTATCGTCTGGTAGATAAGGTGCAGGCGAGCGCCGTACCTGCGGTCAGTCAGGAGGCGCTGGACGAGGAGCTTAGCCCCAGCAGTCCTAATCCGCTGTCATCCTCCTGTGCTCAGATGGCGCAGATCAGCGAAGAGCAAGATTGCGAGGAGAGTAATAGAGTGAGTGAGCTGGTTACAGGCCCGGGCCGCGACTAGGTACACTTGGTTTTTAACAAGAATTGATGAAAACCGCTCTGATAGTGAGATACAAAAACGGCGCCCATGATGGCGCCGCTTGGGGGAGGACTAAGGGTTGGGCTTAATCCTAATTCAAAAGCCGAGAGCCTTATTACTCTGACGCTTGTTAGTCAGAAGCTTTTGCCTCTGCGCCTTGGGTCGCCTCTTCTTGCTCAGCTGTTTCAACAGCGACTTCCTGCCCGTCCTCGACCTTAGCGGCCTTCTCGGCGGCATTAGCCTTGGCGGCCATCTCGGCCTGCTCCTGAGCCAGCATCTTGGCGCGATCGCCCTTAGAGATATATTTCTTTACGGTCGGCGGCGTATGTTTGTTGTGACGGGCCTTGGCGCGCTTTGCCGTCTTCTTCAGCATCTTTTGTTTCTTGTTCATACTTCCACCAGGGTGTTTGATTCAGATAAAATAAGGGCTTAAACCTAGTTAGCTTAAACCGGGGGCGGATTTTAACCTAATCTGTGCCAAGCGGCTATAGGCAAAAATAGCAGATAGAGGAAATATGACCCTGTTAACCTATGATGGCAAGATCACCTTCTTCGAGCGATTCGAAGCCGATATCCTCAGCGGAGCGAAAACCATCACCCTCAGGGATGAGAGCGAGTCACACTTTCGCGTCGGCGACCGCTTGTCGGTATCCACCTTTGAAACCGGGCGACACTTTTGCGATATTCAGGTGGTGCGGGTCGAAACGCTTGCCTTCGAGGCATTAAACTCCCGGCACGCCGCGCAGGAGAACATGACGCTTGAGCAGTTAAAGGCGGTGATCACCGAGATATATGGCGAGATAGATACTCTCTATCTTATCGAGTATCGCCTGCTCTAGCTTGTTTGACCTAGGATGGATAAGGACAAGTTGGAATAACAAGGACAAGCCAGAATGACAAGGAGCCAGCAAGTGACATCCCCCCACAATGAGTCAGTGATCTTACTCCATGGCTTGGCCCGCACTCGAGGCTCGATGGAGAAGATGGAACATGCTCTGTCGGCTAAGGGCTATCAGTGTGTGAATCTGGGGTACCCCTCGACTCAGTTCGATATCGAGAACCTGGCCGGCGAGCATATCGACAAGGCGCTGTCACAGTGCCGGGGCGAGAGAGTGCACTTCGTGACCCACTCCATGGGCGGCATCCTGGTGCGTCAGTATCTGAGCCAGCATACCTTGCCTGCACTTGGGCGCGTGGTTATGCTTGGGCCGCCCAATCGCGGCAGCGAGGTGGTGGATAGCCTCAAAGATTTTCCCGGGTTTAAGTGGATAAACGGCCCGGCGGGTCTGCAGCTGGGCACGGATGAAGAGAGCGTGCCCAATCGCTTGGGCAAGGCGCACTTTGAAGTGGGAGTCATTGCCGGCAGTCGCAGCGTGAATTTGCTGCTCTCGACCCTTTTGCCGGGACCCAACGATGGTAAGGTCTCTGTGGCCCGCACCCGCCTGGAGGGGATGCGGGATCATATCAGCCTGGCGGTCACCCATCCCTTCATGATGAATAACCCCAGTGTCATCGCCCAGACGGCGCATTTCCTGGCCCATGGACGCTTTCAGCGCTGAGACGTGACTCGGCGCTTATTTGTTGGCAAACTTGCTGATGTCGGCGTCGGTGGCGCCGTCGTTACACTCGCCGCGGATCTCACCGCGTCCTTCCTCTATGATACGGCTCAGCTCCAGGTAGCCTTCGCGGCAGTAGCCTGTCATGGCGATGGTCTTCTCAAGGCCTAACTCTATCTGCTGTGTCCAGCGGGTCAGATCTGGCTCATAGACAGAGCGTTTCTTGCTGCCAGAGCGTTTCATCTTCTCTATCTGGCGTACCCGCTGCATGTGGGGCTGCTCAAGCGTCGGTAGATCGGCGTACTTCACCCTGTAGGTAAACAGCTTGATGCCGTTGCCCTTGATCGAGGTATGGAAGGTATCTTCAACGCGCACCTTAAAATCATCGACGTCGCGTTTTCTGGCGCAGCCGCCAAGGCCAAGGGTTACTGTAAGCAGCAGTGTGGTGGTAAGCAGTGGGGAGCGTATCGGCATCTTGTTGTTATCTTTATTTTTCGTCGAGGTTAACATTCGTTGCAGGGTCAGCATAACCCAATCGTCGGGGGAGATCACCCTAGGTAACCTGACTTTACTTAATTGACTCTGGCTGAGTAACTTGGGCTGAGTAACTTGCATTAGCCGAGTAACTTGAACTGGCTCACGTAAATGGGGCGGGATGTGAGAAAATTGTTGTTATTTGTTAGCGTCTTGGCACACTCAAGGTAAGGGGAAATGTGTTAGGAGATCCCCAGTGCTAAGGAGTATGCATGTCGGCCTTGATCAGCCTGTTTCGTTCATTACTCGGCAGTTTTCGGGATCTGATCCCCATCATCTGTGTGGTCGCCTTCTTCGAGATCTTCGTGCTGCATCAGGCCCCGGCTAATCTGGCCGAGATCCTGCTCGGGCTGGTGTTTATTGTCTTCGGTTTGACCTTCTTCGTCTTTGGGCTCGAGATGGGCCTGTTTCCCATAGGTGAATCTCTGGCCCAGGCGCTGGCGCGTAAGGGCAGCGTCTTCTGGTTGGTGGTCTTCTCCTTCTCCTTGGGTTTTGGCACTACTTTAGCGGAGCCCGCGCTGACGGCGGTGGCCAACGAGGCGGCCGAGGTCGCGGCAAATTCAGGGGCCATTGCAGCAAGCCAGGATGCCATGAATAGCTATGCCATGGGGCTCAGACTGACGGTGGCCATCTCGGTGGGGCTGGCGATTCTGCTCGGGGTGATCCGTATTCTTAAGGGCTGGCCCATTCATTATCTGATCATCGGCGGATACCTGTGTGTCATGGTGCTCACGGCCTTTGCGCCTGAGAACATCATAGGGATCGCCTATGACTCAGGCGGCGTGACCACCTCCACCATTACCGTGCCGCTGGTGACCGCCTTGGGAGTCGGCTTGGCCAGCGTGATCAAGGGACGTAACCCCATGTTGGATGGCTTTGGCTTGATCGCCTTTGCCAGCCTGACGCCGATGATCTTCGTATTACTCTATGGCATGTGGGTGTTGTGATGACTTACCTGAGTGAGATGCTAGACACCCTCTTATTGACCATGCGTGATGTGGTGCCCATCGCCGCCATCTTGTTTGGTTTTCAGCTCGGGGTACTTAAACGTGCCATTGCCAATTGGCGCCGGGTGCTGCTGGGCTTTGTCTATGTGATCATCGGCCTCAGCCTGTTTTTGGTGGGGCTGGAGCTGACGCTGTTTCCCATCGGCCAGAGCATGGCCAGTCAGCTCACCTCACCCGATTTTCTTCACCCTGAGGGCGGCGATACCCCCTTTATCTGGCAAGATTATCTTTGGGTCTACCTGTTTGCCGCGGCTATTGGTTTTAGCACTACGATTGCCGAGCCTTCCTTGATTGCCGTGGCGATAAAGGCCAACGAAGTCTCGGGCGGTGCCATCGGTATTCAGGGGCTGAGGATCTCTGTGGCGATCGGGGTGGCCATGGGGATTGCGCTTGGCTGTTTTCGTATCGTGGTGGGTGACCCTATTCATTACTACATCATGGCCGGCTATGTGCTGGTGGTGATCCAGACCTATTATGCCCCTAAGATGATAGTGCCACTGGCCTATGACTCGGGTGGGGTGACCACCTCGACCGTGACTGTGCCGCTGGTGGCGGCGCTGGGGTTGGGGTTGGCAACCAATGTGGCGGGGCGCGACCCGCTTATCGATGGCTTTGGTTTGATTGCCTTTGCCAGCCTGTTTCCTATGATCACAGTAATGGGCTATGCCCAGTTAGTCGAATTCTTAAGTCAGCGAAAATCCGCTAAGGAGCGAGACCATGCGCTTTAAACTTATCGTCGCCTTCGTCGATGAAACCTGTACCGATACCGTGCTCGATGCGGCGAGAGAGGCGGGCGCCACGGGAGCGACAGTCATCAACCATGCCCGCGGAGAGGGGCTGGAAAAGAAGAAGACCTTCATGGGCCTGGGCCTGGATATACAGCGCGACGTGATCCTCTGGTTGGTGGAGGAGCACATGAGTCGCAGCATTCTGGAAACCATTTGCCGGGTAGGGGAGTTTGACACTAACCCGGGGCAGGGGATTGCCATACAGATAGATGTGGAGGACGCCGTGGGCGTCGCCCATCAGGTGGAAAAACTCAGCAAAGAGATTGAGGATCAACTATGAAACCAAGCAGGCTAATTAAGAACAGCGACGTCATGAAAGACAGCTATGTGATGGTCGATGGTCTGCATACCGTGGCCGAGGCGATCAAGCTGGCTGTGGGTAACGATGTCAGCATGTTGCTGGTAAACAAGCGTCATGAACACGATGAATATGGCATGGTGCTGATGAGCGATATCGCCCGAAAGGTGCTGGCAAAAGACAAGTCGCCGGAGCGGGTCAATGTCTATGAGATCATGATAAAACCTGTGCTTTCTGTGCATGCCGACATGGACATTCGCTATACCGCCAGGCTGTTCGAACGCTTCGGCATCAACAAGGCGCCGGTGATCGAGGCGGGTAAGATCTTAGGCGTGGTGACCTATCATGACATAGTGCTCAAGGGGATGATGCCCCATCTCTAATGACTTGAGCCAGGCAATAAAAAGGGCACCCTAGGGTGCCCACTGCGCTTAAGCAATCGCTAAGGTGCCTAGGTTACACCTTAGGCGAAACGCTTGTTGAGATAATCTATGATATCTGAGGACTCATACATCCACTGAGTCTCTCCCGCCTGGTCGATACGCAGGCAAGGCACCTTGGCCAGTCCACCCTGTTCTACCAGCATCTGTTGATGCTCGGCTTGTTTGGCGTCGACAGTGACGATATTTAGCCCTTGGCGACGAATGGCGCGGCGTACCTTAACGCAGAAGGGGCAGGCGGCGTATTGATAAAGCTGGAGCCCTTGTGTCTGCTCGTCGACCTTTGCCTGCTCGGCCAGCGGACGCTGACGCTTCTTAGGGGTAAAAACAAAATTCAAAAACAGGATAATGCGGCCTAATACCCAGCGAACAATAAACATTAACGACTCCAAGATAATTTTGATGGGGCGGATTCTAACGCAAGCGTGATGGAGATCAAAGCCTCGGTGCAAACTGAGCGCTGGTAAGCGGGATTTCGCCCTGTTTGGCGCCAAGTATGTTGTAAAGACGCTATGGCCTGTAGCGGCAAATAAAAAAGCGGCCAAGCTGTCCATAAACTGGAGCCTGGCCGCTTGATGAGGTTAACGCCTTGGCTATTCGGCGCTTAGGGTCAGCAGGGCCTGTGGGGCGCTGGTGTCGAGCGCGGCCTGGCTGTCGAGCACGAATACCCGGCCAGGTTCAATCTTGGCCTCTTCAATCAGGTACTGCTTCACGGCCAGGGCCCGGCTCTGAGCCAGCTGACCCAGGGCGTTATCGTCGAGCTGCTGGGCCGAGACCAGATAGTTGTACAAGGCAATATGCCAGCGGGTCTGCAGCTCCTCGTCGCTCAGCTTCTCGGCACTCTTATTCCCGGCACTATTGTCCTGCTGGGATTGCTGCTGTTTGATCTCCTTGAGCACTTCGCCGGGATCTTTTTGCAGCGTCTTCTCATAGAGGGACTTAAGCGCATCGGAGAGTAGTCCCGTGGTCGGGAAGGTGCTGGCGGTGAGTTCAGCCGGCATCTGCGCCTCGGTGAACTTGGCATCATCAAGCTGCGCCTGGGCAATCAGCGCCTGGTGTAACTTGGCCGTCATCAAGGCCTGACTGTCGCTTACCGGATCCACCGCGCCCTTGGCGCTGACGGTGAGTTTAGGCCTGTCGGCTAAGCCCTTGGCCAGCTTGCTCAGTAGTGACTGGCTCTCCTCTGGCAGCGTCGCCAGACCTGGGGTAAAGGCCACCTTATCCAGCTCATCGTCTGAGCCCAAGAGGCCGGCTAACAGGCTGAAGGGCGCGGTCACCGCCTTAGTGATCACATTGGTAAAGGCGGTAGCGATGATGCTGCCGAAGCTAAAGCTTGGCTCGTTGAGATCGCCAGAGACCTGCAGGCCTAGGTCGATCACGCCGTGTCTGTCTTGTAACAGGGCGATGGCCAGGGTGACAGGCAGAGAGGTCGCCAGGCTGGAGTTACTCTTCTTACCCAGCTGCAGCTGATCGACCACCAGATGGTTGTCGCCCACCAACTGGTTGTTCTCCAGTTGATACTTAAGATCCAGCGACATCAAGCCTTTGTCTATGTAGTAACCCGCGTAGGTGCCAGAATAAGGGTTCACCGAGGTCAGCTCCACATGCTTGAAGCTGAGGTCGAGGTCCAGATAAGGCTGCTCTAGCAGGGGATTGATCTCACCCTTGAGGACGACCGGGGCATATCTGTCTATCTTGCCCTTGATATCGACCTTGGCGGCCTTCTCGCTGCTGGAGGAGAGGTTGGCGATATTGCCTTCGAGCTGCTCTATGCTGGCGGCAAAGTTAGGGGTGAGAGAGTTATCGGCAAAGAAGGTCGAGCCATCTTTAAACACTATCTTGTTGATGCTAAGGGCCATCGGCTTGGCCGCATCGACGGTTTGCGCTACGGCCTTTTTCTTGGCAGCTTGTTGTTCCTGTTTGTCATTTTCCTGTTTGTCATTTTTCCGGGTGGCAGGCTTAGCTGCGCCTGATGGATCGGCATCGGCCGCCGCTTCGTTTGCAACAGCATCATCCGTCGCAACGACAAGTAGATCTTGGAAGTTAGTGGTGCGATCTTCGTTGATCAGAATGCGTCCGTATGGCTTGTTTAACGTGACTTGATCGATTGCCAGTTTATTGGCCTCTTTATCGAAGTCGAGCTGGTTGAGATCCAGCTGCTGCCATTTCACCAGTGTCTTGTTGGCCTTAAGGTCTTTGATCTGAAGATCGTCAACCTGAAGTGTGCCCTTATAATTTAGTTTGCCGTTGGCATCGGCAAGCAGTTGTCCCGATGTCGCCAAGCGGCCATCGTCAATCTTGATGTTCACAATAGGCGCAATGTAGTTCTGGAACCAGTTAAGGCTCAGCCCCTCGAGTGAGAGCTCGGCGCTGACCTGCTTGGCCAGGACGTCGATCTGCCCCTGACTCTGCACCTTGGCACCTTGGTTGATGGCTAATGCCAGCTGATAGTCGATGGGTTGACTCAGGCTCTCATCTACCGCGCCTGTGGTAAGTTGCAGCTGGCCTATCTGCCAGAGGTTCTCCTCTTTAAACAGCTGCTCGGTGAGGTTTAGCTGATAGTTGCTCAGGCTGATCTTCTCAAGCTTAGCGTGCCAGCTCGGTGCCTGACTGTCTGTCTTTGTTTCGGTATTAGAGCCGGTCTCACGGTCTGCTTTAGAGTCGGTATTAGTCTCAGTGCTAGTATCTGTCTTGGTCACCTGTTCACTAGCGGTTGGCTCACTTGAGGCTTGCTCGCTTGAGGTTTGCTCATTTGCGTTTTGATTGGCGGCAGCGTCTGACGATGTTGCGTTATCAGTCTTTGCTTCGGTCGGAGACTTGTCACCACTGGCCTTTGGTGCCAGCAGGGTGGCGAGATCGACCCCTTTACCATCTAGGCGTGCGTTAACCAAGAGGTCGCTCGAGGTCAGGGCGGCCACATCGACCTGCTGCTGACCCAGGTCGGCTGCGATGCCCGAGAGGGCAAAACGTCCCAGGGAGATAAGCTCTCGCTGCTCGTGGGTGATCAGTAGGTCGCTGAAACTCAGCTCGCCGGCGTTGGTGCTGGCCTCAAGCTGGTCGTCATCCATGGCGATGCGGTACTCGGTGGCGAAATCCACATAGCCCTTGTCCAGAGACACATGGAAGACCTTATCGACAAAGGCCCACAGCTGCGGCAGATCGATATGGCTCAGGCGGACATCGCCGACAAGCTCGAAGGGCGTGAGCTGTACCTGGCCCTTGAGGGCGATTTTGCCGCCGCGATCGCTATGAAACTCCATGTGGTAGCGGTTGGCCTTCTGCGCCGCGTCATTTTTGGCATCAACACTCTGGCCTTGTTGATGTTTCGCATCGGCGGTATCGCTGCTTACCTTAGTGGCAACTATGGGGTTATGGGAGTCGAAGCTGGCTACCTTGAGGTTAACCTTGGGATAGCTGACTTCCCCTTGAGTGATCTCATCGAGCAGATGCAGATTGGCATCGACGATCGCCAGATTCTTGAGGATAAAGTGGGGAATAGTCTTAGCGCCCTCCGGCTCGGGTTCAGACTCAGGTTGCGCCTCGCTGTTTTTCGCCAGGGTCTCCAGGATGTCGGAGAAGTTAAACCTTAGCGCCTCTTTGCTATCTAAGCGCTTTACCTCGGCGTGGGGATTTTCCAGTGTGATATCCGTGAGACTCAGCCCCTGCTGAAACAGGGAGTCCCAAAATTGGATGTTCAGGCCGAGGCGTTTAAAGCCGACAAAGGGCTGGTCGTCTTTTTCTTTGATGGCAAAGTCTGTGAGCTCGATCTCGAGGGTAAAGGGGTTGATCTTCACCTGGGTGAGGGAGACGGGTCTTTGGATCTGGTTCGACAGCTGCTTAGGGATTTGCTGGGTCAGCAGATAAGGAAGCAGTAGACCCAATAACAGGGTCCATGTTAAATACAGGGTAATTGAGATACCAATATATCTTTGATATTTGGGCAGCTGTTTGTATTTTTGTCCGAGTTTTGCGAAAAATGATGGGACGGAAGACATAATGACCTTAATGACGTTGTAGACGAACTGAAAAGATTCAAGGAAGGGGGGGACGGCGAGTCCAATCCGCACGTTTGTGAACCAGTCGCTATAATTTTAGTAGGTTTATTATCGATAATGAACGGCTAAAGATTAAATTTATTTAAATTTTTACGAGATAAATCGACATATATGACAACATTTTACCTCGACGGTCAGGCATTTGAGGCCAAGGCCGGTGAGTCGGTATTGGACACCCTGATACGCCATGGTCAGCGGGTCAATTACTCCTGTAAGAAGGGGGTGTGCAAAACCTGTCTGCTACAACATGTCGATGGCGAGATGGCGATCGGCGCCCAGCGCGGCCTGACCTTGGGGCTAAAGCAGCGTCACTATCTCTGCTCCTGTCAGTGTAAGCCCACTCCAGCCTTGCGCCTCAAGTCTATCTTGCCTCAGGACCTCTTTATCGGCGCCAAGATCCAGGAGAAGCAGTTTATCAATGAGGCCGTGGTGCGTGTTCGCTTGGCACTCGATGAGCCTTTGGCGCACCATCCGGGGCAGTATATTAATTTACGTCGCTTCGACGGCCTGACCCGCAGTTATTCACCCACCAGCCTGCCGGGGGAACCCTTTCTCGAGCTGCATGTGCGGCGCAAATACAATGGCCAGTTCAGTGACTGGCTGTATCACCACGCGGGGATAGGTGAGAGCCTGCTGGTGCAGGGGCCGCTGGGCAGTCGCTATTATCGCACCGCCTATCGCGATGCCAAGCTGATCATCGTCGCCTTCGGCAGCGGCCTGGGAGTGGCCCACGGCATGTTGATGCAGGCGTTGGCCCAGGGTCATCAGGGAGAGATCTTCCTCTATGTCGGCGCGCGGGACGATAATGACCTCTATCTGCACCCTAAATTGCTCAAGATGATGCTGGAGCATCGACAGTTTCATTATCAGGCCTGTATCACGGGGCAGAGTGAGAGCAAAGGGCGGCGGGTGATCCACGCCAACCCTTTTAGCGAGGCGCTCAAGTGTCATCAATTCGACCGTCAACAGCACCTGTTTCTCTGCGGTGAACCTGGCCTGGTCAACGAGAGCCGGGAGATCGCCTTTCTTAACGGTTTCCCCATCGAGCGGATCCACAGCCTGTCGTTCGAGTATAAAGATCTGCGTAAACGTCCAAGGGGCTAGCCTAGACTTATGTAGTATTCACAATGGACTGTTATTTTAATCTTAGTGTGATAACATCAACTAAATCATAAGGATGTAACTGTATTTGTCGCCCCTCATTCCCAGGGCAATACAGATTTCAAGGACGGAATATGCTGATACGAATTGCAATTGAAGATGACTTGACCCTGCTGGCCCCCCTGTTTGACCGTTATCGTCAGAGCCTGGGACAAACCTCCGCACTGTCCGACAGTGGTGACTTTCTGCAGGCTCGTCTGCATGAGAATGATTCGGTGATCTTCATTGCTCAGCTGGACCAGGCGATTGTCGGTTTCATTCAGCTCTATCCCTCTTTCTCCTCGCGTCTGCTAAAACCCGTCTGGTATTTTGATGACCTCTATGTCGAAGAGGCCTTCCGCCATCAAGGCATCGCTACTCGTCTGGTTGAGAAGGCCAGGGAGCTGGCAGACGAGACCAATGTGATGGCGGTGCGCCGCGAGCACCTCGGCGGCGATGGCTTTATCTTCGTCGATGACTGCGACACCCGAGCCCTGTTTGCCGAGCAGGCGGTTAACCAAAGCTGATAGGCTGTCTTCAGGGTTTTTGCTTGTGGTAAGATAGCGCGGTTTTTTGTCTTATCCTTGGAGATAAATCGGTGAATAAGAGTCTTATCACTAATTTGCTGGCCGCCGCGTTGGTGGTCTGTGGCTATCTTTTTCAGCACGCTATCCTGTTTAGCATTGGCCTGTTTGCCCTGTCGGGGGCGGTGACCAACTGGCTGGCGATCCACATGTTGTTTGAGAAGGTGCCCGGCCTCTATGGCAGTGGCGTGGTGCCGGCCCGCTTCGAGGAGTTTAAGGCGGGGATCGCCCATCTTATGATGGAGCAGTTTTTCACCAACGAAAATATCGATAAGTTCCTGTCACAGCAGGGTGGCAGCGTGGCGCACATCAACCTGGAGCCCGTTATCGAGAAGGTGGATATGTCACCGGCCTTCGATGCCCTGGTGACCACGGTGGAGCAGTCTTCGTTTGGCGGCATGCTGGCCATGTTTGGCGGCACAGAGGCGATAGCCCCACTGAAAGAGCCATTTATCAATAAGATGAAGGCCTCCTTAGTGGAGCTGTCCCAGAGCGATGATTTCTATGAGCTGCTGAAGAATGAGATAGAGCAGCCGGACGTGTTAGCCGATCTCAGGGCGAAGGTAAAGAGCATAGTAGACCAGCGCCTGGCCGAACTCACGCCGCAATTGGTGAAAGAGATAGTGCAGGAGATGATCAAGCAGCACCTTGGTTGGCTGGTGGTTTGGGGTGGCGTCTTCGGTGGCCTCATCGGTCTGCTGGCGGCCTTGCTGGACTAAGCTCTCAAGACTTACTGCTCATAAGCTTTGTTTCATAAGCTGTATTTTATAACCGCGATGATTCAGAAGGGACCTTTGGTCCCTTTTTGTTGGCTAAAATCTAGGCTATGTCGGCGGCTGGGGAGATTTAACACTCGCTTTACTTTTAGAACGAGGGTAGATTGAAAAGTGATACTTGGCTCACGTTTATGGGCCAAAACCTAATAACGATTATCCCTGCAAGGAAATGCAATGAATCAAGACCAGACCATTAACTATATCGAGATCCCGGTTAAGGATATTGCCGCGACTAAGGCCTTCTTTGGCAAGGTGTTCGGCTGGCAGTTTGAAGATTATGGTCCAGAGTACAGCTGCTTTACCAATGCCGGTATTGCCGGTGGATTTTTTCTGTCGGATAAAGGATTCGATATTGCCTCTGGCTCACCCTTGATCGTCCTCTATGCCAAGGCGCTAGAGGTATGCCTAACCTCGGTTGCCGATGCGGGCGCCGTGATCACCCAGGAGATCTTCTCCTTTCCTGGCGGTCGTCGTTTTCATTTTAAGGACCCAAACGGTAACGAGTTTGCGGTATGGTCTGAGTAAGAATGCCTCATTGTATCGTCGAATATAGCGCGCCGCTGGCGCAGCAGATTGCCATCGATAACCTGGTTGAGCAGGTGCATCGCGGCGCCATCGAGAGTGAGCTGTTTGAGCCTGCCAGTATCAAGTCTCGCGCCTATAGCGCCGAGCATTACTGGGTTGGCGAGGCAAAAGCTGCTAGCTTTATTCATATCAGCTTCAAAATTATGCCGGGGCGCAGCAGCGAGCAGAAACTGCACCTGATGCAGTGTGTCGATCGTCTTATCGCGCCGCTGTGTGCTTCTGTATCCAGCATCACCATGGAGGTGCTGGATATCGAACGAGAGCATTATTTTAAAAGGTTAAACGATTAAACGGCTAAATGATTAATCGGCTGATAAGCCTGGCTTTTATCTGGAGCAGTATGGTCAACGGGAGATGGAGTCCCAGGAGTCATTCTTGAATGCAGCTTATTAGGGCCTTGATGTTGGCGGCGGGCTTGCTCGCCGCGCAGCCCATCTACGCCGGCGAGATCAAAGACGAGCGAGTGATGCGGGTCTGCGTCGACCACTATCCGCCGTTTCAGATCCTACAGCCTGAGCACCCACCCATAGGTGAGAATATCGCCGCGCTCGAGCTGTTTGCCAGCCTGTTACAGCGCCAGTTAACCTTTATTGCCAGCCCCAACTTCGCCCGTTGCCTGCATATGCTAGAGCAGGGTAGCGTCGATGTGTTGGCCGGAATATACGCCAAGCCTGAGCGGGCCGCCTTTAGCTATTTTCTACCTTATCGCAATGACGGTCGCTTCGTCTTCATCAGCCAGCAGACGCTGGCGAACGTGAATGACTATGAGGATCTCAGCGCGCTTTCTATCGGCGTGTCGCGGGAGACAGAGTATTTCGATCGTTTCGACAGCGATGCCGGGCTGAATAAGGTGCAGACCAATGATGTGATCTCGGCGACCAACATGCTACTCAAGGGGCGCTTCGATCTGCTTATTGTTTCTGAGGTGGTACTGCCTAGCCTGAGGGCCCGTTTCAGTGATTTCGACGACAAGCTTAAGGTGCATCCCTATACCCACGAGGAGCAGCGCCTGGTCTATTTCGGCGTGAGTAAACGACATCAGATGGCGATCCCCTTGAGTGAGATGCAGGCGATTATCGGCCAGGCCTATGAAGAGGGTCGCTTCATGCAAGTGGTTGAGGAGTTTGCCACACATCATCTCGAGCATTACTGATTCGCAGATCGTTAAAAAAGAGACCCTGTGGTCTCTTTTTTATGGTTTTCATATGCAGTGACTAGTAGGCGCTCTCGTGCACCGATTGTACCGCACGGCCCGAGGGGTCGATGATCCCTTGCAGGCTCTCATCCCAGGCTAGCGCCTCGGGGGTAGAGCAGGCGACCGACTTGCCCCCTGGCACTGTCTCGGCGGCCGATGGCAGCGGGAAGTGCTCTTCGAAGAAGCAGCGGTAGAAGTAGGCTTCCTTGGTTTCCGGCGTGTTGTAAGGGAACCTGAACTTGGCGTTGGCCAGTTGCAGATCGTCCACCTGGGCCGCGGCATGTTCCTTTAGACCATCGATCCAGGAGTAGCCGACGCCATCGCTAAACTGCTCCTTCTGACGCCATGCCACCTCTTGCGGCAGCTTGTGTTCGAAGGCCTGACGCAGGATATGCTTCTCGATACGGCCATCTTTGGACATCTTGGCCTCAGGGTTGATACGCATCGCCGTGTCGATAAAGGCCTTGTCGAGGAAGGGCACGCGCGCCTCTAAGCCCCAGGCCGCCATCGCCTTGTTGGCGCGTAGGCAGTCGAACAGGTGCAGCTTATCTAGTTTACGCACCAGCTCCTCGTGGAAGGCCTGGGCGTTTGGCGCCTTGTGGAAATAGAGGTAGCCACCAAACAGCTCGTCGGCGCCTTCGCCAGACAACACCATCTTGATCCCCATCGCCTTGATCTTACGGGCCATCAGATACATGGGGGTTGCCGCACGTATGGTGGTGACATCGTAGGTTTCTAGGTGATAGATCACATCCTTAAGCGCATCTAGGCCTTCCTGGAAGCTGAAGGTGATCTCATGGTGTATGGTGCCTATGGCATCGGCGACCTTCTGCGCCGCCGCCAGATCCGGCGCGCCGGTCAGGCCAACGGCGAAGGAGTGCAGCTGCGGCCACCAGGCATCGCTGGCACCGTCATCTTCGATGCGGCGCTTGGCGAAAGTCTGGGTGATGGCCGATACCACGGAAGAGTCCAGTCCGCCGGAGAGCAGCACGCCATAGGGCACATCTGACATCAGCTGACGCTTGACCGCGGCTTCTAGTGCCTCGCGCAGTTCTTCCACGCTGGCCGCGTTGTCCTGTACCGCCTCGAAAGACTGCCAGTCGCGCTGGTAGTAGTGGCTCTCACCGCTCTTGGTCAGGTAGTGGCCTGGTTTGAAGGTCTCGACCGTCTTACAGACGGGCATCAGCGCCTTCATCTCCGAGGCGACATAGAAGTTACCTTCTGCATCATGGCCTGTGTAGAGGGGGATGATCCCCATGTGATCCCGGCCAATTAGATAGCTGTCGCTGCGCTTGTCGTAGAGGACGAAGGCGAAGATACCGTTGAGCTTGTCCAGAAACTCGGTGCCATATTCCTGATACAGGGCGAGGATCACCTCGCAGTCTGAGTTGGTCTGGTAGCTGTACTTGTCACCCAGTTCGGCCTTGAGCTCCTTGTGGTTGTAGATCTCACCGTTGACCGCCAGGATCAGGCTTCCATCTTCTGACAACAGTGGCTGGGCGCCATGTTCGATATCGACGATGGCCAGACGCTCATGGGCGAGGATCGCCTTGTCGCTGGCATAGATCCCTGACCAGTCGGGGCCGCGATGGCGCAGCAACTTAGACATCTCCAGGGCAACCTGGCGTAGCGGCGTGGCATCGGTTTGGATGTCGAGAATCGCAAATATTGAACACATAATGAAAGCTCCAGAAACCGGTATAAATCTCAATTGCCAATCACTTTGACAGCATTTTCTTCATCTGCCAAGTCTGAAAATTATCAAAACATCATAAAATTCGCTTTTTTGGTGTTGTTTTTGTGGTTTTAATGGTGGTGATTTTGAGGTTTGTTTTGCTGTTTGCGGTTTTAATTATGGAATCTCTATTTATAGTCCCTTATCTGAGTTTGGAATTATGCATTCTTAATCTCAGTTTGGATTTTAGTCGAGCAGGTAAAAAATGGCGTGACTGGCGGATAAATAAACAAAAAGGCTTCCGATGGAAGCCTTTTATCCATGTGTTGCCGAAAACCTTAGTTACTCGGCGGTAGTGGTCTCATTTGTGGTTGCCGGGCGCAGTTGGTGGAACTCGGTGCCGGCAAAATAGCCGGGCCAGTCGCCGTTGTTACCCAGGCGTTGAGCGGCCTGATAGTAGACCCCAAGATCTTCCAATGCGCCGGAGAGATCCCAGTCGGCGCGATATTCGTCGCAGACATTGTGGTAACAGCCCTTCATCTGCGCTTTCATATCGGCTTTGTACTTGGCCGTGGCGTCATCGACGGGGTTGTTGCCGCCACCGGCAAATACCGCAGGCACACCATACTTGGCGAAACTGAAGTGGTCTGAGCGGAAGAAGCCGCCAGATTCAGGACGTGTCTCACTCACCGCGGTGCGCTGCTGGCCGCTAGCCGCCTCGACCAGATAGGTTTCCAGCTGCGATTTGCCTTTGCCCACGATAGTGTAATCCGACGTACGGCCATAGATATTGGTGCTGTCTAGGTTGAAGACGGCCACTGTCTTGTCCAAAGGATAGACGGGGTTGGCGGCGTAGTAGCGCGAACCTAACAATCCCTGCTCTTCACCTGTGGTGGCGACGAAGGTGAGCGAGCGCTTGAGCGGCTTACCTTGCTTGGCTTGGGCGGCGAACTGGCGGGCGATCTCCAGGATCCCTGCGGTGCCCGAGGCATTGTCCAGGGCGCCGTTATAGATCTGATCGCCCTGCTTGCTGCTGTCCAGGCCGATATGGTCCCAGTGGGCGGTAAAGAGGATCTGTTCATCACTGGCGCCTTGACCGGGGAGAGTGGCCACTACGTTGTAGCTGTCGGCATATTCCGCCTTGTTGGCGAAGGCGATGTTGGCAGATTTTTGCAGTGCGACATTTACCGGGCTGCTGGCGGCGCGATCGCTTAAGGTCGCCAGCGACAAGCCTGCGCTGTCGAACAACTCGCTGGCTTTCTCCTTGGTGATCCAGCCTTCGACCTGTACACGACTGTCCTGTGTGGCCTTATCCAGTACCAAATCTTGCTGAGCGCCTGTCCAGCTGTTTTCAACGACAGACCAAGGATAGGAAGCCGGCTTGGTATCGTGGATGATGATGGCGCCGAGCGCGCCTTGGCGGCTGGCTTCCTCAAACTTATAGCTCCAGCGGCCGTAGTAGGTCATCGCTTTGCCATTAAACTTGCCTGACTCGGGCAGGGCAAAGCCGGGGTCGTTCACCAGGATCAGGGCTATTTTGCCCTTCATATCCAGGCCTTGATAGTCGTCCCAATTATATTCAGGCGCCTTGATGCCATAGCCCACGAAGACCAGCGGCGCATCTTTAATCTCCACCCCTTGATTGTCGTGGCGACTGCCCAGGACGATATCCTGACGGTAGTGCATCGGCAGATCGCCCAAGGTAACGGTTTGCGACTCGCTGGCGGTATAGCTGACCATAGGCACAGGCTGCAAGAAGCTGCCATCGTTGGCACCGACCAGTCCTGCGGCGGCAAAGGCCTTGCTGAGATAATCCAGCGTTAGCGTCTCACCTTGGGTCGTGGGGGCGCGGCCCTCAAATTTATCTGAGGAGAGGGTCTGAATATCTAGCCTGAATCTGGCTTCGTTGAAGGCGGGAACTTGCTCCTCGCTACTTAGCTGGGGAGCATGCTGGCTACAGGCACTGAGGAGCACCAGAGCACAGGTGGGTAGGGCAAAACGCATGGGACTTCCTATTTGTTTTTGTTATTTATTAATCGCGACCACATGATGAATAAGATGACCGGCATTATCAAGGGAGGCGGGGCGATTAAATGTTACGCTTTATGTTTGGTGAAAGGCTGATGTCACCTGGGATGACAGGGATAAATCTTGTGCAGGCAGAGGATAAAAAAACGCGCGGTCTGAACCGCGCGTCTTGGCTAGTGAATTCGTTGGCTAAACAGGCTAGATGACGTCGATATCACCGGCGCAGTCGAACACATGGTTGGGCCTGAATGGCTCCTTGTCGATATCTTTTATCTGGCTGACGCCGCTGGTGACTAAGATGGTCTCCAGACCCGCCTGGAATCCTGCCAGGATATCGGTGCGCATGTTGTCGCCGATGATCACGGTATTTTCCGAGTGGCCGCCGATATGGTTCAGGGCGCTGCGGATGATCCAGGAGCTGGGCTTACCCACGTAGAAGGGCATGCGACCCGAGATGCGCTCGATAGGCGCGCACAGGGCACCACAGGCAGGGCTGTGGGCCGGGCCGTGAGTATCCGGGTTGGTGGCGATGAAGCGGGCGCCGGCGGCGACAAACTGGGCGGCCTTGTGGATCATGTCCCAGTTGTAGGAGCGGGTCTCACCGACGATAACAAAATCTGGGTTGATGTCGGTAATGGTAAAGCCGGCCTTGTAGAGCTCGTGAGTGAGGGCGCCTTCGCCGATCACAAAGGCCTTGTCACCCGTCTGATGCTTGAGGAAGTCTGCCGTGGCCATGGCCGAGGTGTAGAAACACTCCTCTGGTACCTGAATCCCGGCGGCACCGAGGCGGTTTTGGAGATCTTTACCCGTCTGTACCGGGTAGTTGGTCAATATGACCAGTGGGTTTCCCTGCTCGAGAATGCGATGGATGAACTTATCGCTGCCAGGGATCAACTTATTGTCATGTAGCAGTACACCATCAATATCACAAATTACGTTTTTCATCTTAGGTCTCATCTTGCTAGCAGAAAGTCAACTGCCTTCATCTAAAACCAATTGTGTTTTAAAAACAACGTAATTTGGTGAATTATTTAGTCTGACCAGCATTAAAGGGATGCTTTGGGCTTAGTGGTTAAGTTGGCCGGGAGGTTCTGCTGTGGCTCAAGGTATGTCGCCAAAGAGGTAAGGCATAAGAAACAGCTATTCAAGAATGCGCTTACGCCAATAAAAAAGAGACCCTGAGGTCTCTTTTTTAGATAGCTGACAATAGGCCGGGTCAGTCGGCGGCGTAGCCCATGGGGCTTAGCAGTTGATCGTCAAGGAAGGCCTTGCCGTCAGTCATACGCAGGCGCTGCTGGCTAAACCACTTCACTACCAGGGGATAGATGGCGTGTTCCTGCTCATGCACCCTTTCTGCCAGCAGGCTGGCATCATCCTCAGGATAGACCGGGACCTTGGCCTGCAGGATCACAGGGCCGGCATCCAGCTCTGGGGTCACGAAGTGTACGCTGGCGCCATGCTCGCTGTCACCGGCGTCGATCGCCCGCTGATGGGTATGCAGGCCTGTGTATTTCGGCAGCAGCGAAGGATGAATGTTGATCATTCGTCCCTCGAACTGCTTGACGAAATCGTCGCTCAGGATACGCATAAAGCCCGCCAGCACGATAAGATCTGGCTGGTACTTGTCGATAGCCGCCTTGAGTCGCAGATCATAGTCGCTGCGAGACTCGCCCTCATGGGGGATCACGCAGCTGGTATCGATCTCACTCTGATGCGCGCGCACCAGGCCATAGGCATCGGGCTTATTGCTGATTACCCCAACGACTTCGGCGTCCAAGTTATCGTCACAACCGTCGATGATGGCTTGCAGATTGCTGCCATTACCAGAGACCAGGACGAGAACGCGACAGCAGTTGGACATTAGCAAATCTCCACTTGCTCTTCGTCGCCATTGCGGCTGGCAATGTCACCGATGAGCCAAGCGTTTTCACCTTCGGCCTTAAGCAGGGTTAGCGCCGCATCGACCTGATCCTGTGGTAGGGCGATGATCATGCCAACACCACAGTTAAAGGTACGGTACATTTCAAACTCGGCGATATTACCGTTTTCCATCAACCAGTTGAAAACGGTAGGCCATTGCCATGAGTCGCCTTTTACCACGGCCTTGGCATCATCGGGTAGCACGCGTGGGATGTTTTCCCAGAAGCCGCCGCCAGTGATATGCGCCATGGCATGGATGTCATGCTTCTCAAGCAGCTTAAGCAGCGGCTTAACATAAATCTTGGTCGGTTCCAGCAGGTGATCGATCAGCGGCTTGCCTTCGAGGTCTTGCTGAGGATCAGCCTTGCTCACTTCCAGTACCTTGCGGATCAGCGAGTAACCGTTTGAGTGTGGACCGCTTGAGCCCAGGGCGATCAGCGCGTCACCGGCAACTACTTTAGAACCATCGAGCACATCTTCTTTTTCGACCACGCCGACGCAGAAGCCTGCTAAGTCGTAGTCTTCGCCTTCGTACATGCCAGGCATTTCGGCGGTTTCACCACCGATCAGGGCGCAACCTGATTGAGCACAACCTTCGGCAATGCCGTTAACCACAGAGGTCGCTGTCGCAACATCTAGCTTGCCAGTGGCGTAATAGTCGAGGAAAAACAGGGGCTCTGCACCGGCAACAATCAGATCGTTGACACACATGGCAACCAGGTCGATACCTACGCTGTCATGTTTCTGATAATCGATAGCCAGTCTAAGCTTGGTACCAACACCATCGGTGCCAGACACAAGAACTGGATGTTTGTACTTAGTTGGCAGCTCGCAAAGTGCGCCAAAACCACCTAGGTTGCCCATGACTTCGGGGCGGTGGGTACGTTTAACGGCAGATTTAATATTGTCTACAAGGGCATTGCCTGCGTCGATATCAACACCTGCATCTTTATAGCTTAGCTGGGTAGGAGTGCTCACGGAGGATCCTCTCGGGTACATCGTTATTGGATTTTTATGCGGCGCTATTCTATCAGCTTGTGTAGGCACTCGAAAGGGATGATTTTGAATATTCAAACGGACTTAGGTCACGATTTACCGTGTTTGTAAAACTTTATGTTTTCGATTGTGAACAAATCTACTAGAATCGGTACAATTTGCTGGAAAAACTGGAATAGATCAGGAGAAAACGATGAAAGTGGTCGAAGTTAAGCATCCTCTGGTACGTCATAAGATTGGCTTGATGCGTGAAGGAGATATTAGTACTAAGCGTTTCCGTGAGTTAGCGGCTGAAGTGGGTAGCCTGTTGACCTATGAAGCGACCGCTGACTTTGAAACCGAGAAGGTCACTATCGAAGGATGGAACGGTCCAGTAGAAGTTGAGCAGATCAAGGGTAAGAAGGTTACCGTAGTGCCTATCCTGCGTGCGGGTCTTGGTATGATGGATGGCGTGCTTGAGCACGTACCGAGTGCACGTATCTCTGTTGTTGGTATCTACCGCGACGAAGAGACGCTGGAACCTGTGCCTTACTTTGAGAAGCTTGCCAGCAATATGCATGAGCGTATCGCATTGGTGGTCGACCCTATGTTGGCAACTGGCGGCTCTATGATCTCAACTATCGATCTGCTTAAAGAGCGTGGTTGCACCTCAATCAAGGCGTTGGTATTAGTAGCGGCGCCTGAAGGCATCGCGGCACTTGAGAAGGCCCATCCTGATATTGAGCTTTACACCGCCTCTATCGATAAGTGCCTTAACGAGAACGGTTACATCCTGCCTGGTCTGGGTGATGCTGGCGATAAGATCTTCGGGACTAAGTAACGCGCGCGAAGATTGTAAGACGCCATCGTTATATGATGAGCAGTAAAAAAGGAGCCTTAAGGCTCCTTTTTTTATGGATCTTTATCAGTGTTGGTTAGAGCACCATGGCCGCTATCCAACCCGAGATCAACAAGGGGATGTTGTAGTGGATAAAGGTTGGGATCACGCTGTCACGGATGTGATCATGCTGACCATCGGCGTTAAGACCGGCCGTTGGGCCCAGGGTCGAATCCGATGCCGGTGAGCCCGCATCCCCCAGCGCCGCGGCCGTGCCGACGAGCGCTATGGTGGCCGGTACCGAGAAGCCAAAGCTGATGGCCAGCGGCACATAGATGGTGGCAATAATCGGGATGGTCGAAAACGATGAGCCGATTCCCATGGTGATGAGCAGACCGACCACCAACATCAGGAAGGCCGCCAAGGCGCGGTTGTCACCGATGAGATGGCTGAGAGAGTCAACCAGGGTGCCCACATCGCCTGTGGCCTTGACCACGGCGGCAAAACCGGCGGCCGAGATCATGATAAAGCCGATGTTGGCCATCATGCGCACGCCTTGGTTAAAGATATCCTGATCGGCCACATGCTTGAGGGCACCAGAGAAGCTAAAGATGATAAAGCCGATGAGGGCGCCGAAGATCATCGAGCCGGTATAGAGCTGTACCGCCAGGGTAGAGGCAATAGCGACCAGGGCGATGATGATGTTACGACGGTTGAGGGTTTCCTCCGGCTCGGCGGCGAGGATCAACTCCTCCTTATACTCTCTTGGCTTGCGATAGCTGATGAACACGGCGATGAATAGCCCCACCACCATGCCTAGGGCCGGGATTAACATGGCAGATGGGATCTGCTCGCGCACCGCATCTAAGTTGTTGCTGGTGAGGTTAGAGAGCAAGATGTCGTTGAGGAAGATACCACCAAAGCCTACAGGCAGGATCATATAGGTGGTCACCAGGCCGAAGGTGAGCACACAGGCCACCAGACGTCGGTCGAGCTTGAGCTTAGACATCACATGCAACAGCGGCGGAATTAAGATCGGAATGAAGGCAATATGAATCGGCAGAATGTTTTGTGACGATACCGCCATGGCCAGGATAGCCAGCAAGAGGAACCAGCGCACCTTGTTGACGTTGCCAGGGCTTTCTTCCTGTCCTAACTGGGCGATCACCTTGCGGGAGATAAGCGTGGTGAGTCCCGAGTGTGAAAGGGCCACGGCAAAGGCCCCCAACAGGGCATAGCTCAGGGCGATCTGCGCGCCGCCGCCAAGGCCGGTATTAAAGGCATCGACCGTCTGATCTAGGTTCATGCCGCCGACGAGTCCGGCGACCAATGCACTCACAGTGAGTGCGATAACGACGTTTACCCGGGCAAGGCTAAGGCCCAACATCAAGCAAACGGCAATAACAACTGCATTCATATTGATTCAATCTGATTTTTTAATCTGTAATGGGAAGCTATTTTTGCCAGCAATAGCCCGTGTTGTCCAGCGCCATGGCGTTTTATCTAAGAATTTTGCAAGAGATGTAACCGAACTGTATTCAAGTTTACTGCGTAAGTGTAAATAAGCCTAACCGGCCGGGAAGAAGACGGTGATAACTTGGGCAACTCGATGAATATTTATTAAAAAAAGTGACAATGATCCCAAATTACTTGTGTCCCGCTGGTGACTGCCTATAATGCTTTTGAGTTCAGAATTAAAAGCTTTTTCAATCCATAGATGGAGATAAAAAATGAGCGTATTAGTAGGCCGTCCGGCTCCTGATTTTACAGCTGCAGCAGTGCTAGGTAATGGCGAAATCGTTGATAGCTTTACCCTAAGCGAAGCGATTAAAGGAAAGCCAGCTGTAGTATTCTTCTACCCACTTGATTTCACATTCGTATGCCCATCTGAGTTGATTGCTTTCGACCACCGCATGGAAGAGTTCAAGAAGCGTGGCGTAGAAGTTATCGGTGTTTCTATCGATTCTCAGTTCACTCACAACGCATGGCGTAACACCCCAGTAGACAAGGGTGGTATCGGCCAGGTGCAATACACGCTAGTGGCTGACGTGAAGCACGATATCTGTAAAGCCTACGATGTTGAGCATCCAGAAGCCGGTGTGGCTTTCCGTGGTTCTTTCCTGATCGACAAAGAAGGCCAGGTTCGTCACCAAGTTGTTAACGATCTGCCACTAGGCCGTAACGTTGACGAGATGCTACGTATGATCGACGCACTTCAGTTCCACGAAGAGCACGGTGACGTTTGCCCAGCTGGTTGGGAAAAAGGTGACAAGGGTATGGACGCAAGCCCAGAAGGCGTTGCTTCTTACCTGACTGACAACGCTGACTCACTATAAGCGATTAATATCGTTAGTAAAAGCGTTAGTACAAATGTTAGTAAAAAGCTGCCTTAAGGCAGCTTTTTTTATGGCTGATTTTTCATGAGCCTAATGCCGTGAGGGCTCATTTACCGTCTTCCTTGCCGTCTGCCTCTAAGCGGGCGAGGGCACAGTTTGGAGTGTCTGCATCAGCTCGCGATAGGAGCGGGTTTCCCTGTCATCCTGGGTAAGACCAAGCTGCTGGGCAAGCTTGAGCAGGCCTTGTTCGTGATATTCCAGCTGGGTCTCATCGTCTGTCATGATCGCCAGCTCGGCAAAATCCCCCAGGCCTTCGAGATTGTCGACCGTCACATGGTACTGGTCGATAAAATAGATGCTGCGAGTCTTGGTAAGCTGCAGCACTACCTTATAACCTAAGGTTTGTAGCATATCGGCGGCGCTGTCGATATTGTCGATGCGAGTCGCCTGACACTGCTTGTCACCAGGGCCTTTAACTATCCACAGTTTGATGTTTGATGGGTGCATCTGCCTGATACACAGATGCTTGCTCTGCTGAGCCAACTGCCCCGAAGGGGTGTCGTAGTAGCGATCAAACTCGACATTGTCTTTTAGCATAGTCTCGTGGGGGAGACTCTCTAGCCTGCTAAAGAAGGCGTCTCTATCTTGGAGCCTGTATTTATGCTCGACTTCATACTTGCCGTCAAAATGGGATTGGCTCATGGGGGATTCGCTCATGGAAATTGTTGTAACCTAGGTTAAAAAGCTGGGCCGACTATATCATCTTTCCTTCTCATCGGGGTGAGGCGAGCGGCGGGTTTTGGCTCTTTTACTCTTGGCTATTTGATCTAGGCCATTTAATCCGGGTAGTTTCAAAGGAAAAATGTTAATGAATTGATCATTTTGTTTACCACTGATATACCTAGAGCAACTCCCTGTGAATTATCGCCCAAGTGGCTTATCCAGGGAGTAAGAAGTCAGCTACTAAACATAGGGTATTAGACGTGCGGTATAACTCGATGCGAATCTCTCTAGCCTTTATCTCTTGCCTGATGTTAGCGGCGCCGCTTCGCGCCGAGACAGTGCTCTCCTATGACGTCAACGGATCTAGCAGTTGGTACCCTTACTTTATTCCCGAGACCACCAAAGACCCAGGGATCCTGGCCGAGTTGGTGCCGCAGATCTTCGCCTTAACCCCAGTGAGGTTAGATGCAAAACATTATCCGCCTAAGCGGACCAATCAAGCATTGGCAACCGGCGGGCTGGATTTCGATGTGGTCAGCCCCAGCTGGTTCGAGGGAGGGGAGCTTGGCGATGCCTTCGTGCAGTCGCAACCGATTTTTGCCATAAAGGAGCATGTGGTAGTTCTGGCCGGGAACCAGGAGCAGTGGATGGATATCAACAAGATCCGCGGCCAGGAGATAGGCACGGTGCGTGGCTACCTCTACCATGATGACAGTGAATATACGCGTATCGATTTCAAGTCCGAACGTGAGCTGATCATCGCCTTGCAGAAGGGGCGAATTCAGGCGGCCATCGCAGGCGATCTTACCGCGTTATATTGGGCCAAGGAGCTGGAGGTGCCCATCGCCCTGGCGGCGGTGCATTCCGATGGCGTGTTGGTGATCCGCCTGCGTAAGGAGCATCAGGCCTTACTTGGACAGATTAACCATGCGATCAGCCTGCTAAGATCCCAGGGCGTCATAGATGCGCTTTTGGCTAAATATACCTCGGGGCAGTCTGTGGCCAGCCGGTTGAGTAAATAATCTTTCGCCGAAATCAAGATTTTCTATCTCGAAGCAAATTAAACCGAGTAAACTAAACGATTGTTTTTCAATCGATCGAATCATCATCTCTTGACGTGGGCCGCAAGATATCCGCTAATTGTCGCTCAAGGACATTAGCAAGGATAGATGTATGAATCCAATGGAGTTTGCGATTCCGGCCGAGGACAAGCAGGCCTTTAGTCAATATTACGCGAAACAGATAGCCCCTAGGTGTCGGCGTTATGAGTCGGCTCGTCAGGCGGCGGCTGCTAAATATCTGGCCCGCAGAAAAATAAGCGCTCCCGTCACCCTGATAGGATTACCTGTCTTTTTGGCATTTTTTGCCCTGAGTTTTTATGGCGCAATAGTGCTCGATTTTGAAGATGGCGTATTTTATATCGGCTTTGCCGGCGCCTTTTTATCTATCGTCGCGGTGGCAAGCGTTATCATCTGGGCGAGTAGCGAGATAAATCAATTGCGCACTAAGATAGTCGATGAGATCTATCCACTGCTGCTCGGCTATTTTGGCAAGAGCTTTGAGTTGAATCCGTCGAACTTACCCGAACTGGATGCTTATAAGGACTATGGTCTCTTTCCAAAATATGACAAGGGCTACTTTGACGATTCGGTTAAGGGCAAATACCACAATGTGCCTTTCCTGATGAGAGAGCTGACGCTACTAGAGTATAAAGGGACTAAAGACAATAAACCCCAATACAAGACCCTGTTCGAAGGGGTTTTGATTGAGTTTACGCTATTAAAGAAATTCTCTGGTAATACCCTGGTGCGTCAGGATAAAGGGGTTATTGGCAACAGCTTAGTGCAGTTTAAACAGAAGCTGACACGGGTAAAGCTGGAAGACCCAACCTTTGAGCGAGAGTTTCAGGTGTATAGCGACGATCAAGTCGAGGCGAGATATTTGCTAAATACGGCGACCATGGAGCGTATGCTCTCACTGTCTCGTTTCTATCGTGGCGAACTAGAGGCGAGTTTTAAAGATGGACGACTGCTGATTAAGATCGCCTGCAAGCATAATTATTTTGAACCTAAACTGGATCTGTTAAAGCCACTGGATTTTGTCGATGACATAGAGCAGGTGTTTAAGGAGATCTATGAGGTGTTTGACTTAATTAAAGCCCTGAATCTGGACAGTCGTACAGGGCTGTAAATATCGCTTTATCTATTGATAGCTCGCCGCATCCGCTACGAGCTATCAAGCTCTCACTATCAAGCTCTCATAAGAGTAAAGATTGATACTCGCTATTTGTTAGCCGTTAGCACTCGTATCTGTGTCTTGCCCGCTAGCCGGCTCGCTGGCTGCTTCATCGCTACCTGTTTCTTCGCTAGGCGTGGCCACCGGCCAGCCGCCTAAGGCCTTCCACTTGTTGACGATATGACAAAACAGCTCGGCGGTGCGCTCGGTATCATAGAGGGCGGAGTGAGCCTCTTTGTTGTCGAAGGGGATACCGGCAATCTCACAGGCCTTGGCCAAAACCGTGTGGCCCAGCGCCAGCCCCGAGAGGGCGGCGGTGTCGAAGGTAGCAAAGGGGTGAAATGGCGTGCGCTTGAGGGCGTTGCGCTCAATCGCCTGCGTGACGAAGCCGTGGTCGAAGGCGGCGTTGTGGGCCACTATGATGCTGCGGTGACAATTTGATGCCTTCTGGTGCTTCTTGACCTCTTTAAAGATCTCTAAGAAGGCTTCCTTCTCGCTGACGGCGCCGCGCAGTGGATTGCTTGGGTCTATGCCATTAAAGGCCAGGGCTTCTGGCTCTAGGTTGGCGCCCTCGAAGGGCTCGATATGATAATGTAGCGTCTTGTCCAGTACCAAGTCGCCATTATCATTCATCTTCAGCAGGGTGACGGCGATCTCTAGCAACGCATCGGTTTGAGCATTAAAACCCGCGGTTTCAACATCTATGACGACGGGAAAGTAGCCACGAAATCTATGCTTAAGTTTGTGTGCGTCGCAAATATCGCTCATTAAAATATCCAAAGTGAAGAGTGGGGGGCTATTATGAAGTATCCGATGGGAGCTTGTCATGTTTGATTGGTCAATATATGGGCTAAAGGAATGCTAAATTAGGCCGATAGGGATAAGTAACGTAATTAACAAGAGTGACTGTCTATGTGGGTTAGGGTGCTATGTGCGATGACATTCGGGATCGGCTTGAGTCTGGCGACGACGGCGCAGGCCGAGTTGCGTCACTATGTGGCCTCCCTGGAACAGTCCTCCTGGCGCCTGAGCGGCAATACCCCCATCATCTGTCGCTTGGAACATGAGATCCCATCCTATGGCAAGGCGGTGTTTACCAGCCGCGCCGGTAAAGATCATGATTTAAACTTTAGCCTGGATATGTGGGTGAAGCCTGACGAGGTGACCAGCGCCAAGTTGATGAGCATGGCGCCCGCCTGGCGACCTGGTGTGGTATCCCGACCGATAACCGATCTCACCTATCAGAAATATTTCAGTGGCGAGGTGCCTAAGAAGGCGGCCTGGTCCATGCTCAATGAACTCGAACGTGGCATGCAGCCGACCTTCTATTATGCCGACTGGTATAACCGTTCCAGCAAGGTAGCCGTGGGGTTGTCGGCTGCCAATTTTGGTCGTCGCTACGCCGAGTTTAAATCCTGTCTGGCTAATCTATTGCCCTATAGTTTCGATGATATCGCCTTTACCGTGCTGACCTATGAGTTTGGTGGTTCAGAGCTGACCCGTTACTCCAAGGCGCAGATCGCTAAGGTGCAGGAGTATCTCTCTTATGATCCTGAAGTCGAGCTGGTGTTGATCGATGCCTATACCGACAGCTTCGGTGGTCGCTCGGTGAACAAGAAGGTATCGGAGAAGCGCGCCAATTCGGTCAAACAGCTCTTCCTGTCGGCGGGTATCCCCAATGAGCGTATCCATACCTATGGTCACGGCGAGCGTCGCCACGTAGCATCTAACGACACCATAGATGAGCGGGCGCGTAACAGACGCGTGGTGATCCGCCTCAGCAAGCCGCTGGATTAGAGTAGCTTTAATGAGTTAATAATATTTATGGAAACCGGCCAACAAGGCCGGTTTTTTGTTATCGGCCCGGGATAGAAAGAGAGCGGTGGCAAAAGCCTGGTAAAAAACAGGCAAAAAAAAGCCCACTTAATCTTAAGTGGGCCGCAAATAAATCATTGCAATCAACAAATTGAAGGAAGGAAGTCAAGCATAAGAACCAGGGATGAATTCACGTGACTGGCACGGGAACTCGGAGTTCTTGTTTCCCATCTACCAGCGGGGTAGACACTTCCGGAAAACGAGGTGAATTATAGGGTCAGACCATTTGTCCTACAAACTAGAAAAATTCCCGCCTTAGATTAGTATTTCTAATGACAGGAGAGAGTGTTTAAAGGGCCGAATTCACACATTTTGGGTATTTGCGCTTGATTACGCAAAATTGCTGCATAATTTCACGATTTATATAATTCATCCATGTTGTTTTTTTATTAACAAGTCAATTTCGCAAATGCCGGATTCGTTTATTTGTAGCCATTGCACGGTTTTTTTTTACTTGTATAGTACGAGGTTATTGGGCGCTAGCTCACAGGTTTACCATTAATAATAACGAGATATCCAGGACGGCTACAGATGGCTCTTAAGACGATTTTATCCAAGCAAACCCTTTTGCTTGCCGGATTAGGTTTAACACTCATGGGTTGCCAGTACCATGCCAATGAAACGGCAGCGGCGCAGGCAGCGGTTCAGCCCCAGGGCGTGGTCGAAACAATTCACGGCGTACAGGTTGCCGACCCTTACCGTTATCTTGAGGAAGAGAGTGATGCAACCCATGCATGGGTGAAGCAGCAACAACAGGCTGGCCATGATTTTCTGGCGCAGCTGGAAAACAAGCAGGCGATCGTCGATCGCATCACCGAGTTGTGGAACTTCGAGAAGGTCACAGCCCCAACCGAGCGTGGCGACAACACCTTCTATTACCGCAACGACGGTCTGCAGGCGCAATCTGTCCTCTATGTGAAGAACAAGGCCGGTGAAGAGAAGGTCGCCCTTGACCCTAACAGCTTCTCAACCGATGGCACAGTTGCCCTGAGCGGCGTCTCTGTCAGCGGCGACGGTAAGATCATCGCCTATGGCGTCTCTAAGTCGGGCTCAGATTGGCAGCAGTGGCAGTTTGTCGATGTGGCGACCGGGGCCAAGCTAGGCGATGAGCTTAACTGGATTAAGTTCTCCAGCGCCGAGTGGAGCAAAGACAACAAAGGTGTCTACTATTCTCGTTATGATGCGCCCGAAGGCGGTAACTTGCTGGCCGATGTTAACTTTAACCAGAAGGTCTACTATCACCAGCTGGGCACAGACCAGTCGCAAGACAAGCTGATCTACGAGCGTCCACAGAATAAAGATTGGGGCTTCGGTGCCGAGGTGTCGGAAGCAGGGGATTATCTGTTGATCTCCATCTCGCAGGGCACAGATAGCCGTAACCGTTTCTTCTATAAGTCACTGAGCGACGCCAACGCACCAGTAGTCGAGCTAATCAGCGAGCTTGAGGCCGAGTACAGCTTCCTGGGTAACGACAAGTCTGTCTTCTACTTCAAGACAGATCTCGATGCGCCAAATGGCAAGATAGTGGCGGTGGATGTTAATCGTCCAGCCAAGGCAAACTGGAAGACGGTGGTCCCTGAGTCGAGCGACCCTATCGCCAGCGTGGCCATCATCAACGATCACCTGGTGGTCAGCTACCTGCACGACGTGCTGGGTAAGCTCACTATCTTCAGCATGAATGGCGTGAAGCGTCAGGATGTAGAGCTACCGGGTAAGGGTAAGATTGCCGGTCCATATGGTAAGCGCAGCAAGGATTACTTCTATTACACCTTCAACAGCTATGTGCAGCCACAGACTACTTATAAGTTTGACTTTAAGACGGGCCAGTCGAGCCTGTACGCAAAGCCTAAGGTCGCCTTTAACCCGGACAACTATGTCTCTGAGCAGGTGTTCTACTCCAGCAAGGATGGCACGCGCGTACCTATGATGATCTCGTACAAGAAGGGATTGACCCTTAACGGTGAAAACCCAACCCTCTTGTATGCCTACGGTGGATTCTCTATCTCGCTGACGCCAAGATTCAGCCCGGCTAACATCGCCTGGATGGATATGGGCGGCGTATACGCAGTGCCAAACCTGCGCGGTGGTGCAGAATATGGTGAGAGCTGGCACCAGGCAGGCATGTTCGACAAGAAGCAGAACGTGTTCGATGACTATTTTGCCGCGGCCGAGTATCTGATCGATAACAAGTACACTAATCAGAGCAAGCTAGGTGCCTATGGTCGCAGTAACGGCGGCCTGCTGATGGGCGCGGCCGTGACTCAGCGTCCGGACCTTTTCGCCGCCATACTGCCAGCGGTAGGCGTGCTGGATATGCTGCGTTTCCATAAGTTCACCATAGGCTGGGCCTGGACCAGCGAATATGGCAGCGCCGACAATGCCGAGCAGTTCCCAGCGCTATTGGCCTACTCGCCTTATCACAACATTAGTGAGCGCGATTACCCGGCGACCATGGTGATGACGGCGGATCATGACGATCGTGTGGTGCCGCTTCATAGCTTCAAGTTTGGCGCCTTGCTGCAGGACAGACAGACGGGAGATGCACCTATCATCATGCGAATCGAGTCAAAGGCTGGTCATGGCGCCGGTAAGCCGACGGCGATGAAGATTGATGAATTTGCCGACATTTACAGTTTCTTAATGCATAGCTTCGGCCTTGCGGTGCCGAGCAAGATAGGCGGTTAAGTAAACCAACCTAAAAAGGGAAGTGAATAACTTCCCTTTTTTATTAACAAAATTTTATGCACTTAGTCCCGGCAACAGGGGCGTCAAGCATTCACAATTGCCTGGGCACTCGGTATAGTAGGCCTCTATTTAATCTGAATGTTGAGCCGTTTCTAGCTATGTTTCGTTGGCCTATATCCGTTTACTACGAAGATACCGATGCCGGTGGAGTGGTGTATCACTCTAACTACCTCAATTTCTTCGAGCGTGCCCGCACCGAGTGGTTGAAACAGATAGGGGTAAAACAGACGCAGCTGTTGGCCGACGATATCGCTTTCGTGGTCAAACACGCCGATATCGATTTTAAGGTGGCCGCGCGTTTCGAGCAGGACCTTTTGGTCGAGTCTGAGGTCATAGAGATGAAGAAGGCCTCTATGGTGTTCCGCCAGCGTCTATTGGATCAAGATGGAACCCTCTATTGTGAAGCACACATTCAGGTGGCCTGTGTGGCATTATCGCGCATGCGGCCAAAAGCCATTCCCCATCATATTGTTCAGGAGTTAAAGGGTGGAAGCTGATATCTCTTTTATCGGGCTGTTTTTACAGGCCAGTCTATTAGTTAAATTCGTCATGTTGACGCTACTGGCATTGTCCGTGGTGTCCTGGGCGGTGATTATTCAACGTAGACGCCTGCTGACCTCGGCTCGTCAGCGTTCGCTCAAATTCGAAGACAAGTTTTGGTCCGGTGTCGATCTCAATAAACTCTATAAGGAACTCTCAGCCAGACAAGAGAGCAATACCGGTTTAGAGGCGATGTTTTACGCCGGCTTTAAAGAGTATGCCCGCCTGAGTAACCTTAACGGCAAGGTGCCAGCTGCAGTGATGGACGGATGTTATCGCGCCATGCGCGTCTCGCTCTCCAGAGAACTTGAGAAGCTGGAAACCCATCTGCCATTGCTGGCAACGATTGGCTCGACCAGCCCTTATATCGGTCTGTTTGGTACCGTGTGGGGGATCATGAACTCCTTTATCGCGTTGGGCGCCGTTGAAAACGCGACACTTGCCATGGTGGCACCGGGTATCGCCGAGGCACTTATCGCTACGGCCATGGGCCTGTTTGCAGCGATCCCAGCGGTTATCGCCTACAACCGCTTCTCGACTCAGGTGGAGAAGATAGAGATGTCTTACGCTAACTTCATGGAAGAGTTCTCTAGCATCCTGCACCGTCAGGCCTATAGCGAGAAGGAAGTCGGCTAATGCAGCAGGGTTATCAACGCAAGAGGCGTCGTCCGGTTGCCGAGATCAACGTTGTCCCCTATATCGACGTGATGTTGGTTCTGCTCATCATCTTCATGGTGACCGCGCCAATCGTGACCCAGGGCGTTAAGGTGGATCTGCCCCAGGGAGAGGCCGAGAGCCTGCCCGCCGACAGTAAGCCGCCCGTGGTGGCCTCTATCGATGCCGACGGCGATTATTACTTGGATATTGGCAGCGCCAGCAGCAAAGAGGTGCTGGATCTCGAGGAGATCGCCGTCAGAGTCAGTGCCATAGTGCAGCTGGAGCCTGAGCGCCCAGTGGTGGTTAAGGCCGACAGAAGCATTCCCTATGAGCGGGTGATCCAGTTAATGGTGACGTTACAAAAAGCAGGCGTACCTTCGGTAGGCCTGATGACAGATTCGCCTGAGGAGTAGCAGGTGGCAGGGAAATCAGAATTTACCGTTCCACTCATTATTTCAGCCAGTATTCATGTTGGCGTGATAGTTGTTTTGGCCATGGGCGTCGATTTTAGTGAGAAGCCCAAGGTGGTGCCTCAGGCCAGTGCCCCGGCGGTGCAGGCCGTGGTGGTGGATCAAAAGCGGGTTAACGAACAGGTTGAGAAGCTAAAAGCCGAGAAGCTGGCCGCCGAGCGCAAGGAGAAGGCGCGTCAGGAGGAGCTGGACCGTAAGGCCAAAGAGGCTCGCCAGGCACGCGAGCGTGAGCAGGAGCGTATCAAGAAGCTTGAGCAGGAGCGCAAGCAGAAAGAGCTAGAGACGCAAAATGCGGCCAAGGCTGCAAAGGCTGCCAAGCTCAAAGAACAGCAGGAGAAGGAGAAGGCCGCGAAGGCCGAGGCCCAGCGTAAACAGAAAGAGGCCGAGCGCAAGGCCGCCGAAGAAGCCGCAGCTAAAGCCGAAGCCAAGCGTAAGGCTGAAGAGGCTGCTGCAAAGAAGGCCGCCGAAGAGCGTAAGCGTAAGGCAGAAGCCGAGGCGAAACGTAAGGCCGAAGAGGCCGCGCGCCGCGAGCAGGAACGTATGATGCAAGAGGCCTTAGCCGCCGAGCAGGCCGCGCTGTCGCAGACTCGCAACAAGCAAGTGATGAGTGAGGTGCAGCGTTATACCTCGATGATTCGCGCCACGATTCAGCGCCACCTGGTGGTAGATGAGTCGATGCGAGGCAAGAGCTGCCGCGTCTTTATTCGTCTGGCTAAAGATGGCTTTGTGACTGGCAACGAGATAGTGTCTGGCGATCCCGTAGTGTGCCGTGCGACTAAGGCGGCGATTAACAAGGCGGGACGTCTGCCTGTTTCACCCGAGGCCGATGTTTATAACAAGCTAAAAGAGATTAATCTCACCGTACAACCGGAGTTTAATTAAAGGAGTTCCATGAAAAACTTGGGAAGATGGCTCATCTTGGGGCTGGCATTTTTAACCATTCCGGCCAAGGCGGCATTGGATATAGTGATCACCGAAGGTGTCGATGCGGCGCGTCCTATCGCCGTGGTGCCTTTTGTGTGGCAGGGTAGCACGCCTATGCCGCAACAGATCTCTGATGTGGTGATGTCGGATCTGACCCGCAGCGGCACCTTTAAGCCGATGGACGAGTTGGGTCTGCCCCAGCGCAATTTAGGCTCGCTGGCGCAGATGGATTTGAAGGCCTGGTCGAATGTGGCCGCCGAGGCTGTGGTCATGGGCACGGTTAAGCCTTATGGTCCAGATCAATACCTGGTTAACTTCGAGCTTATCGATCTGGTTAAGGCGCAGATGCAGTCTGGGGGCCCTCAGTCGGCCAGCGAATACCTGCTCGATAGCCGCGAGACAGTGATCAGCAGCGCCCAGTTCAGGCAGTATGGTCACAGAATCAGCGATATCGTCTATGAGAAGCTTACCGGTATTCGCGGTGCCTTCTTGACCCGCATCGCCTACGTGGTGGTGGATCACAAGGCGAAATCACCCTATAAGTTGATGATTGCCGATTACGATGGCTATAACGAGCAGATGTTGCTGCGCTCGCCCGAGCCGCTGATGTCGCCGGCCTGGTCACCAGATGGTCGCCGCTTGGCCTATGTGAGTTTTGAGAACAAACAGGCCGAGGTTTTTGTTCAGGATATCTATACTCAGCAAAGAACCAAAGTGACCAGCTTTCCTGGGATCAATGGTGCGCCTTCCTTCTCGCCCGATGGCAAGAAGTTAGCGCTAACCCTGTCGAAAGATGGTCAGCCTGAGATCTATGTGGCGGATATTGCCACCAAGGCGATAAAACGTGTTACCAACCATTATGCCATCGACACCGAGGCCTCATGGACACCCGACGGTAAGTCGCTGATCTTCACCTCAGAGCGTGGTGGTCGTCCGCAGATATATCAGGTGGCATTGGCATCGGGTAAGGTTACACGCTTGACCTTCGAAGGGGAATGGAACCTGGGCGGCTCTATCTCGCCAGATGGTCGTAGCATGGTGTTTGTGAATCGCACCAACGGCAAATTCAATATTGCCCGCATGGATCTTGAGACGCGTTTTATGCAGGTGCTGACGACCACACGTTTGGATGAGTCGCCAAGTATAGCGCCTAACGGTACTATGGTTATCTATGGCACCACCTATCAGGGCCAACAGGTGTTGGCGGCTGTCTCTATGGATGGACGATTTAAGGCAAGATTGCCAGTGGGTCAAGGGGAAGTGAAGTCTCCTGCTTGGTCACCTTTCTTATAAATTTACTACTGAGAACAAGATTAAGGATTACAAAATGGATCTGAATAAGCTGTTTAAAGCTATGGTTGTTGCCCTGCCGATTATGGCGATCAGCGCGTGTAGCTCAACCTCTGAGTCACAAACCGATGCGACAAGCTCTATGAGCGGCAGCGAAAGCAGCGAAATGAATGCCGGTGGTGGCGTTGAGACGGGCGGTGTAGCTCCTATCCTGACACCAGAAGAGCAGCAACGCATTAAGTACCAGGAACTGCGTAAGGAACATATCATCTACTTCGATTTCGACCGCAGCTCGGTATCCTCTGATTTCTCAGAAGTGCTTAATGCCCACGGTGAATACCTGCTCGAGCATCCAAATGTTCGCGTGATGATCGAAGGCCATGCCGATGAGCGTGGTACGCCAGAGTACAACATCGCGCTGGGTGAGCGCCGTGCTAAGGCCGTTGCCAAGTACCTGCAAAGCATGGGCGTGCTACCGAGCCAGATGAGCATAGTGAGCTATGGTGAAGAGAAGCCACAAGATTTCTCTCGCACCGATGATGGCTTTGCTAAGAACCGTCGTGCGGTATTGGTTTACTAAGCGTTAGATAGGGTTAACTATGAAGACTGCCGTTTTTACCGCGGCAATTCTGATGAGTGTTGGCGTCGCAGTAGCGGCGCCTGCGCCCGTTGAGGATGTTGTCGGTGGTTCCTCCGAAGATAGAGTTGCGCGCCTTGAGCGTATCATAAAGGCCAAACAAGCGGCCGAGTTTGAGATGCAACAGCGCCTTGACACCCTCCAACAGGAGGTACTTGACCTGCGTGGCCTGACTGAGCAGCAAAGCTATCAAATCAATCAGATGCTGCAGCGCCAGCGCCAGCTCTATGACGATATCGCTAACCTGAGTAAGGCTAAGTCAACGCCTGTGGCCGCAACCCCTGTGGCGACCAGTTCAGAGACCTCTTCTCTGGGAGAAACCGCCAGCTATGAGCGCGCGGTTAATCTGGTGCTGAAAGAGCGTCAGTACGATGAGGCGATCCCGGCGTTTCGTGAGTTTATCGCGCAATACCCCAATTCGACCTATGCGGCGAATGCTAACTATTGGTTAGGTCAGCTACTCTATAACAAGGGTGAGCTTGCTGAGGCGGGCAAGGCTTTTAATACTGTAGTGAACCAGTTTAAAGAGTCGAATAAGCGTGGTGATAGTTTGGTTAAACTTGGCATGATCGCCCAGAAGCGTAACGATAACGCCGCTGCGAAACGTTACTATCAGCAAGTCGTTAGCGAATATGCCAATAGCGCTGCGGCGCGTATCGCCAAACAGCAGATGGTGGGGCTTTAATCTCTATTTAACCAAAAAACATACTCTTAGTCTGTTTTTCATGCAAACAAAAAAAAATGGGGAATTTGCACTTGCATGAGAAGATGAAAAAGGTATTATAGGCGCCCTCGAAGCGACGTAGTCGTTTGGGCGCTAAATCAAAGAGATTTAGTTGGAAATGGGTCGTTAGCTCAGTCGGTAGAGCAGTTGGCTTTTAACCAATTGGTCGAAGGTTCGAATCCTTCACGACCCACCACTTTTCTGACAGTGGTTAAACAGTTAGGCATCTAAGATGGGTCGTTAGCTCAGTCGGTAGAGCAGTTGGCTTTTAACCAATTGGTCGAAGGTTCGAATCCTTCACGACCCACCACTTTTCTGGCAGTGGTTAAACAGTTAGGCACCTAAGATGGGTCGTTAGCTCAGTCGGTAGAGCAGTTGGCTTTTAACCAATTGGTCGAAGGTTCGAATCCTTCACGACCCACCACTTTTCTAGCAGTGGTTAAACAGTTAGGCATCTAAGATGGGTCGTTAGCTCAGTCGGTAGAGCAGTTGGCTTTTAACCAATTGGTCGAAGGTTCGAATCCTTCACGACCCACCACTTTTCTGACAGTGGTTAAACAGTTAGGCATCCAAGATGGGTCGTTAGCTCAGTCGGTAGAGCAGTTGGCTTTTAACCAATTGGTCGAAGGTTCGAATCCTTCACGACCCACCACTTCTCTAGCAGTGGTTAAACAGTTAGGCATCCTAAGATGGGTCGTTAGCTCAGTCGGTAGAGCAGTTGGCTTTTAACCAATTGGTCGAAGGTTCGAATCCTTCACGACCCACCACTTTTCTGACAGTGGTTAAACAGTTAGGCATCCTAAGATGGGTCGTTAGCTCAGTCGGTAGAGCAGTTGGCTTTTAACCAATTGGTCGAAGGTTCGAATCCTTCACGACCCACCACTCTCTTGCCATTTAATTCCTTCACTGCATTTTCCTATTTGATATAGTTTTAACTGAGTAGATTTTAGTTCTTCGAGATTAGAATTCAGTCAATTGACTTTACTTTTTACCTCTATGTTGATTTAAGACTTGAATCCTTAGCGATCCACCACTTTTTCTGGGTGGTTAAATCATGATAGGAATTTAGAAAGTTGTTAGCTCAGTCGATGCTTTTAAAGCGAAGAGGCAGTTGGCTTTACTTTTTAACTCCACATTGGTCGAAGGTTCGAATCCTTCACGACCCACCACTTTCTTGCCATTTAATTCCTTCACTGCATTTTCCTATTTGATATAGTTTTAACTGAGCAGAATCTAGTTCTTCGAGATTAGAATTCAGCCAGCTGACTTTATTTTTTACCTCTATTTGGGGTTAAGGCTTGAATCCTTAGCGATCCATCACTTTTTCTGGGTGGTTAAATCATGATAGGGATTTAGAAAGTTGTTAGGTCAGTCGATGCTTTTAAAGCAGAGAGGCAGTTGGCTTTACTTTTTAACTCCACATTGGTCGAAGGTTCGAATCCTTCACGACCCACCACTCCCCTTGATATTTAGTTCCTTCACTACCTAGTATTCCTCTTGCTATTCAATCCTAAGTGGTTCAATTAATAAGTTACTCAATTCCTAAGCTATTTAAATATTGATCTATTCTCTCTTATTTCTAATTTTATATGTTTCTGATCTGGTGCTAAGTCGCTAAACATTAACTGCCTTTATCAGCTGCATAACTGTGAGTTAGGCTTGATGATTAGATTGCATTTGCCCAAACCTAGACTAATTCACTAGCTACTTCTCAAATATTAGGCATGGCTTTTAGACCTTGGTCTTATAGACGTTTTGCTAATGTTACTTGTTTGTTAACTCCGTCATATTCGTTGCGATAATAATGAAAAAGGGAGAGGACAGATGAAAAACGCAAAAGTGTCTTTGCTGGCTGCGGCGACCTTACTCGCGCTAGGTTCCAGTGCCGCTATGGCCGAGACAGAGTTCAAGTTTGGTGGCTATGTGAAGGCCGATGTCATGTTCAGTGACTACAGCAATGGTGCACCGGACTCAGGCAATCTTTCTCGCCAGTTTTATGTTCCAGGTACCATTTATGGTACGCCGGGCAATGGCAAACAAGTCGTAGATTTCCAAGCGAGAGAGTCTCGCTTTAATTTTAAGACAACGACAGATCTCGACGGTCACAAGCTGACTGGTTTCATCGAGTTGGACTTCATGACCCATACAGACGGCAACGAAAGGGTATCGAACAGTTACTCTCCTCGTATTCGTCATGCATTCGTGAGTTACGACAACTGGACCGTGGGTCAGACCTGGAGTACCTTCATGAATCCAGGCTCTTTGCCCGAGAACCTCGATTTTGTAGGGGCGGCCGACGGTACGCCGTTCGTGCGCCAGACGCAGGTCAGGTACACCAATGGCGGCTTCCAGTTTGCCTTGGAAAATCCTGAAACTACGGTAACTCCTAATGGCGGTGGTTCACGTATCACCAGCGGTAGCGGCATAGTGCCAGATTTCGTGGCGCGTTATAACTTCAAGACCCAAGGCGGTGCAAAGTTCACGCTGGCTGGTATTGCGCGTCAACTTAACCTTGAGAAGAACGGTATAGACTCTCAGACCATGGGCTATGGCGTGAACTTTACCGGGGTGATCCCTGTTGGTGATGATGATCTTAAACTATCGGCGACTGCCGGTGATGGCTTAGGGCGTTACATGGCGCTTAACTATGCCAATGCCGGTGTGCTGGATGCCGACGGCGACATCAAGAGCATCAGCTCTTACGGCGGCTTTGCCTCTTATCGCCATTGGTGGAACGATAAATGGCGTTCAAGTTTTACCCTGTCAGGCTTCAAGGCGGATAACGATGTGGCCTTGACTGGCGGCGCGGTGAACGAAGAGTCTTACTCCGGCTACATTAACCTACTCTATTCGCCAGTGAAGCCTATGACGGTTGGGGTGGAATATATGTATGCTGAGAACACTAAACAAAATGGGGACAAGGGCGAGTTGAATCGCGTGATGTTCTCGGTGAAATATGTGCTTTAGGGCGTGAAGTGAGCATAAAAAAGGAGGCTAAGCCTCCTTTTTCTTTGCCTCAATTACAGCAAATTGTTGTCGCGAACATATTGTTCAAATTCGGTGCAGCCACCGATATGCTCTTGATCGATGAAGATCTGTGGCACGGTTTCAACTGGCTTGCCTACCGTCTTTTCCAGATCGGCCTTAGTGATACCCTCTGCATGAATATCGACATACTTAAATTTGAAATCATCGCGAGATTCAACCAGTTGCTCTGACAGTTGAACGGCTCTAACGCAGTATGGGCAGCCTGGACGGCCGAAAATTACAACAAACATATTCGCTCCAGAAGTAAATGTTGGTGACTTTATACCATAGGCCGGCTGGGTTTGCATATGACAGATCATACAAACTTATGCTGGCTATCGAATCGGCCCCGATAGTCGAAGAAACGCTCGACAAGTTCCCAGCCGCGTTTGCCCTTCTTGAGGAGCAGCAGATCCGGCATACGAAAATGGTCCCGCGCGGCGATCACCTGGTCGACCTTGCTAAAGGTGGGTTGTTTCTGGCCTGGTGTGCGTGTGTGTTGATGCACAAAGACGCCATAGAAGGCGCGGATCTGCGCCTTGGTGGCAAAATTGAAGTAACAGCAGAAATCGTTGCCCTCGATATCCAGGTAACGCACCCTGAGCCTGTCGTTGTCGGCCTCAAACAGCATCTCCTGGCAACGGAACAGGTGATGATGTTTCTGTTGTAGCACCTCTTTAAGACGCTTGTCGGGGTCTATAAGCGTTGACTGACAATGTTGGCACACTTTGGCGGCAATATCGTTCTCTTCGCCGCAATTTGGGCAGGCCTTGGAGCGAAATCGAAAGTCGCATTGGTGCTTGCCGTCGCCGTCATCGACCACGGCCTTACAGCGTCGTCCGAAGTGTTCGATAATATCGCCATCATCATCGACCAGCCCCCAGAAGATGTTGGCAAAGCCACAGACCGGGCAGGGCACCTGCACCGGCACGCTCTTGCTGTCGGGTTTGGGACGGCCAACTTCGGGAAAGAAGAGGTCAAAGCCGTTGGCGGCGTAGTCGATCACTAAGCAATCCCGCTTGCCTTCGCAGATCCTCAAGCCCCGGCCGACCATCTGCTGGAACAGACTCACTGAAGCCGTGGGCCTCAAGATGGCGATAAGATCCACATGGGGGGCGTCGAAACCTGTGGTGAGCACTGCAACATTGACCAGGTAGCTGAGCTCGCGGCGTTTGAAGGCATCAATAATGGCATCGCGCTCCTGGCTTGGTGTATCTGCGGTGATTAGTCCCGCCTCGGGGCTGTCCAGCAGGGTCATGATCTCTTTGGCATGACGCACGGTCGCCGCGAAGATGATAGTGCCGGCGCGGGTATTGGTGAGCTGTTTTATCTGCTCCACAATTGCCTTGGTGGCGCGGCCCGCGTGATGCAGCAGAGAGTCGACTTCGGCCTCATTGTATTCACCGTTGGTATTGGGTGAGAGATCGCTGAAATCATACTGGGCCGACAGGCCATCAAGTACCTTGGGCGGCGTCAGAAAGCCCTGTTTGATCAGCGGGCGCATCGGCAGCTCGAAGATGCAGTGCTCGAACACCGGCTGCTCGGTATTGCCAATCTTGCCATGGTAGTGATAGCGATAGATCCAACCGCTGCCCAATCGGTAGGGGGTTGCCGTCAGGCCCAGGAGCCTGAATTTTGGATTCTGGGTCCTGAGATGGCTCAGGAGCTGCTGATACTGGCTCTCTTTCTCATTGGAGACCCGGTGACACTCATCGATGATCACCAGCGAATAGGGCTCATCAAACTGCTTGGGGTTACGCACCGCCGATTGAATGCTGGCCACCACCGTCTTGTTGCGGGTCGATTTTTGTTTCAGGCCGGCGGAAAAGATACTGGCCTCATCTGTCAGTAATCCAACCTTCTCGGCGTTTTGCGCCACCAGTTCTTTTACGTGGGTGAGCACCAGGGTGCGCCCCTTGGCGATGCGAGCAAGCTCTGCGATGACGATACTCTTGCCAGCCCCAGTTGGGAGGACGAGCAGGGCGGAGTCATCGCTGCGCTTAAAGTGGTTGATGGCCGCATCGACGGCTTGGCGTTGATAATCTCTGAGTTGCAAGGCAATTGATGGTCTGTGATTGGGGCAGTCAGGATAGCAGCGCAGCTTGGTAGCGGCTAGGGGAGATATAAAAAAAGCCCCTCGAAGAGGGGCTAGAAGAGAGAATCTAATTCAGCAAAAAGGTTATTCGCTGCGGTTGAGACGCGTCTCAATCAGGGTGTCGATCACCGCTGGATCGGCGAGTGTCGACGCATCACCTAAGTTGGTCACTTCGTTGGCGGCGATCTTACGCAGGAAGCGGCGCATGATCTTACCCGAACGTGTCTTAGGCAGACCGCCGGCCCACTGGATCAGATCCGGCGTCGCCAGGGCGCCAATCTCTTTTCTGACCCATTGACGCAGCTCCTGACGCAGCTCTTCGCTTTCCTGAGTGCCCTTGGTCAAGGTGACATAGGCATAGATGCCTTGGCCCTTGATGTCGTGAGGGTAGCCCACCACGGCTGCCTCGGCGACATGCTCATGAGCCACCAGGGCGCTCTCGACCTCGGCGGTACCCAGTCGGTGGCCCGATACGTTGATCACGTCATCGACACGGCCTGTGATCCAGTAGTAGCCATCTTCATCGCGGCGAGCACCGTCTCCGGTAAAGTACATGCCACGGAAGGTCTTAAAGTAGGTGAGGGCGAATCTGTCATGGTCGCCATACACGGTGCGCATCTGTCCTGGCCAGGAGTCGAGGATCACCAGGTTACCCTCGGCAGCGCCATCTATGATGTTACCCATGTTGTCCACCAGGGCCGGCTGCACGCCGAAGAAGGGGCGAGTGGCTGAACCTGGCTTAGTATCTGTGGCGCCCGGCAGTGGCGAGATCAGGATGCCACCGGTTTCGGTTTGCCACCAGGTATCGACGATAGGGCAGTTCTCATGGCCGATCACCTCGTGATACCAGCGCCAGGCCTCTGGGTTAATAGGTTCACCCACAGAGCCCATGATGCGCAGCGAGCTGCCATCGAAGCCATCGAACTGCTCCTTGCCTTCTGCCATCAGGGCGCGAATAAGCGTCGGCGCCGTGTAGAGGATGTTGACCTTATGACGGTCGATCATCTCACCCAGACGGGCTGGGCTTGGGTAGTTAGGGATACCTTCGTGGATCAATATGGTCGCGCCGTTAGCCAGAGGGCCATAGACCATGTAGGAGTGGCCGGTGATCCAACCCACATCGGCGGTACACCAGTAGATCTCACCCTCTTTATAATCAAACACATATTCGTGAGTCATCGAGGCATAGACCAGGTAACCCCCCGTGGTGTGCAGCACGCCCTTAGGGTTACCGGTAGAGCCAGATGTATAGAGCAGGAAGAGGGGATCTTCGGCGCCCATCTCTTCGGCCACGCAGTGCTCAGAGGCTGTTTCCATCAGTGAATCCCACTTGATGTCGCGTCCCTCAACCCAGTTGACTGGATTGCCGGTACGCTCAAGCACGATCACCTTCTCGACACAGGTTACGTCTGGGTGAGACAGGGCGGCATCTATGTTAGCTTTTAATGGAATGGTACGGCCACCGCGCACGCCTTCGTCGGCGGTGATCACGACCTTGGACTTGCCATCGATCACCCGTGAGGCGATAGAGTCAGGTGAGAAGCCGCCGAACACCACAGAGTGGATGGCGCCGATGCGGGCACAGGCCAGCATGACCACGGCTGCCTCGGGCACCATTGGCATGTATACGGTGACCACGTCACCACGACGCACGCCTTGGCTGCGTAGGGCGTTGGCAAACTTACACACCTCTGTATGGAGCTCTCCATAGGTGAGGGTGCGTTGATCGGCCGCGTCATCACCTTCCCAGATGATGGCCAGCTTGTCTGCGTTGTCGGCCAGGTGTCTATCGAGACAGTTGACCGAGGCGTTTAGGGTACCGTCATAGAACCAGTTGATCGACAGGTTGTGATCGTCGAAGGAGGTTTTCTTGACCTTAGTAAAAGGCTTCATCCAATCGATGCGCTGGCCATGCTCTCTCCAGAAACCTTCGGGGTTAACCACAGATTCCTGATACATCTTCTTATATTTCTCGTCATTAATATGGGCATTCGCCGCGATTTCGCTTGGAACTTTGTAGAGAGACTGGGTGCTCATCTGACTTCCTTTTATTTCTAATTGTGCGTAGATAAAGTATGGAATGCTTAGGCTATTTACCTCTATTAGACCTTGGTCTAGTAAAAAAATATCCTTTATTTTTAGTCTGTTGTGATTATATTTGCACGAGATTTAAGCTAGTATTTAGCGCAGAATAATTAAAAGAATTGGAATTACTATGAATCTGACTCTGGTTGTCGGCGTGATCGCCCTGTTATACGTGTCGCTACTCTTCCTGTTGGCCTGGGGAGCAGAGCGCTGGTTTGGGCGGATCACCAAGAAGATACAGACCTGGATTTATGGTTTAAGTTTAGCGGTTTACTGCTCCTCCTGGAGCTTTCTCGGTACAGTTGGTCAGTCGGCTCAGGATCTCTGGTCCTTCCTGCCCATCTTCGTCGGTCCCATACTCATCTTTACCTTCGGCTTCGGTTTGCTGCGCAAGATGGTGATCGTCTCCAAGGCGCAAAACATCACGTCGGTGGCCGACTTTATCGCCGCCCGTTACGGCAAGTCGCAGACCATAGCCGCCATCGTTACCCTGATCGCCCTGTTTGGCATCATGCCCTATATCGCTTTGCAGCTTAAGGCCATGGTGTTCAGCCTCAACCTGTTTCAGCCCGAAGACGCCCAATACGATGGCGCCTGGGTCTCGCTGATCGTCACCGGCATACTAGCGATGTTTGCCATCCTGTTTGGTACTCGCAAGCTGGATGCGACCGAACACAACCCGGGCATGATGCTGGCAATCGCCTTCGAGTCATTGGTGAAGCTGGCGGCCTTCCTCTTGGTGGGGGGCGTGATCAGCTTTGGCTTCTTCGATGGCTTCGGCGATATCTGGGCCCAGGCCACCGAGCGTCAGCTGATCAATAATCCCGAGCTGCGGCTGGAAAACCTGATGCCTCAGCTGTTGGTGGGCATGGCGGCGTTTCTCTGCATGCCGCGCCAGTTCCACGTGATGATGGTGGAGTGCAAGGATGAGCGAACTTTAGTTAAGGCCAAATACCTGTTTCCCCTCTATCTGATTCTGTTTGGCATGTTTGTGGCGCCGCTCGCCCTGGCGGGTAAGCTGATGCTGGGGGATAGCGTATCGGCCGATACCTATGTGATCAATCTACCTTTGGCGCTGGATCAGCCCATGCTGGCGGTGATTGCCCTGCTTGGAACGCTGTCGGCGGCCACCGGCATGGTGATCGTTGCCGTGGTGACCATCAGCGTCATGGTGAGCAACGAGTGGCTGGTGCCTCTGATGTTGCACTCGGGCAAGATCCGTCAGAAGAACTTCAGCCAGTTTTCGCAGTTCCTGCTCAATGCCCGTCGCATCGCTATTGTCCTTATCTTGGGGCTGGGGTATTTCAGTTACCTCTCCTTCATGAACAGCGATTCGCTCTCGGCGCTGGGCATGCTCTCTTTCGGTGCCTTTGCCCAGCTCGCGCCTGCGCTGATTGGTGGTATGTACTGGAAGCACGGCAACCGCGGTGGGGTGTATCTGGGGCTTATCGTCGGCTTCGGCCTTTGGTGTTACATACTAGTGCAGGGGATGAGCGACAGTCAGGGAGTATTCGGCGGCGAGCTGGCGCTGCTTGACAGTATCAACCCCAACATTCGTGACATTCTCACCGCGCTGCTGGCAAATCTCGCCTGTTATGTGCTTGGCTCTATCTGGTTTCGCGCCGGGGTGGCCGAGCGCATCCAGGCCAGCGCCTTCGTGACGCCAGGCGAGCTGAAAAACACCAGTAACCGCAAGGCATCGCCCATCTCTCAGCAGGATCTCTTGATCCTGGCCAGCCGCTTCGTCAGTCCCACCCGGGCCTACGAGAGTTTCTCCCGCTTCTCCGATGAGGCGGTGCGCAGCGACAGCTGGCATAAGGTGGCCTCGCCGGAACTGATTGCCCATACCGAACATATGTTGGCTGGGGTACTGGGGGGCTCCAGCGCCTCCTTGGTGATGGACTCAGTGCTGCAGGGGCGAGATCTCGCTTTGGATGAGGTGTTCAGCCTGGTGGATGAGGCCTCATCGAAGATCATCCTCAGCCAGGATATGCTCAGGGGGGCCATAGAGCACGCCTATGAGGGGATGAGCGTGGTGGACAAGGAGCTGAATCTGGTGGCGTGGAACTACAAGTATGTGGAGCTCTACGACTATCCCGAAGATTTTCTGCAGGCCGGCATGCCCATCGCCGATGTGGTGCGTTTCAACGCCGAGCGTGGCTACTGCGGCCCCGGGGATGTAGAGGAGCAGGTGGGCAAGCGGGTGCAGCATATGCGTAACGGCACCCCACATGTGTCCGAGCGTGAGCGCCAGGATGGCAAGGTAATTAAGATCCAGGGCAATCCTATGCCCAGCGGCGGTTTCGTGATGACCTTTACCGACATTACTCAGTACCGCGAGCAGGCCAGAGCGCTGCAGGAGGTCAATGAAACCCTGGAGGCCAGGGTGAAGGAGCGTACCTATGAGCTGGCGCTGCTCAACAGTCAGCTACTTGAGGCCAAGGCTCAGGAGGAGATAGCCAACGCTTCCAAGAGTCGTTTCCTGGCCGCAGTCGGCCACGACCTGATGCAGCCACTTAACGCCGCTCGTCTGTTTACGGCCTCCTTGGCGCAATATCCAAATCTGGATCAGGAGGGGCGCACCACGCTCTCTCACGTCAACAGCTCACTCAAAATCGCCGGCGAGCTGCTGACGGATCTACTGGATATCTCTAAGCTGGATTCCGGCATGGTGGAGGTTAACCGCCGCGACTTCTCGGTGGCCGAGCTACTGGAAGGCTTAGCGGTGGAGTTCGATGCCATGGCTAAGGATTACGGCATCAAGTTTTCCATGGTGGCCAGCTCAAGTATTATCAGCTCAGATCTCAGCCTGCTCAGGCGGGTGCTGCAGAACTTTCTCACCAACGCCTATCGATATGCCAAGGGCAATCGGGTACTGCTGGGCTGTCGTCACCGCGCCGGGGCGCTGGAGATCCAGGTGATCGATACAGGTTGCGGCATCGACGAGCAGGAGCTGGGAGAGATCTTTAAGGAGTTCAAGCGCCTTGAAAACCCTGAGAGTAAGAGCGTTAGCGGTTTAGGCTTGGGGCTAGCCATCGCCGATCGCATCGCCCGTGTGTTAGGCCATGACATTAAGGTGGTCTCCAAGCTAGGGTTAGGCTCGATGTTTTCCATCACAGTGCCGCTAGGGGAGAAGGCTAAGGTAGCCCTGCCTAAGAAGGCCAATCCCGTCATGCAACCGCTGGCCGGGGTAAAGGTACTCTGTATCGATAACGAAGAGGCGATCCTGGCAGGACTCGAGAGCCTGCTCAGCCGCTGGCAGTGCGAGGTTATCTGCGCCAGCGATCTGGCCGATGCCCGCATCAAGCTGGGGCTCAAGGGGGTGGCACCCGATATCGTGCTGGCCGACTACCATCTGGATCATGGCCAAAACGGCGTCGATGCCATGGACGGGATCCGTGCCCTCTATGGCGCTCATCTGCCGGGGATCTTGATCACCGCCAATACCCGTAAAGACTTGGTGGAAGATGTGCAGCAGCGCGGCTATCACTACATGGCCAAGATGGTTAAACCCGCGGCGCTGCGAGCGCTGATATCCAGTTTAGTAAAGTAAGAATACATCAACAGCGAAGGAGTGAAGATTGCGCTTGGTTAAATATCTAGAGCAACAGGTGACGCCGAGTAAGATAGTCTGCGTCGGGCGAAACTATGCCGAGCATATCAAGGAGCTTAACAATGAGATGCCCGAAGAGATGGTGCTGTTCGTTAAGCCTAACTCGGCAATATCCGAGACGTTACTCAGCACAGATCAAGAGCCGCTACACTATGAGGCCGAGCTCTGTTTCCTTGTGAAGGCGGGCGGGTTTGAGGCTGTGGGCGTCGGTTTAGATCTCACCAAACGTCAGCTACAGAGCCGTCTTAAGGCCAAGGGACTACCCTGGGAGCGGGCCAAGTCTTTCGATGGCGCCGCGCTGTTTGGCGAGTTTGTGCCTTTTGATGGCGAACTCGACTCACTCTCGTTTCGCCTGATTATCGACGGTGAGCTGCGCCAGCAGGGGGATGTAGCATTGATGCTTAATCGCCCCGAGGCCATGTTGGCCGAGATAGCCAGCTTCATGACCCTCGAAGATGGCGACATCCTGATGACGGGGACGCCCAAGGGCGTAGGGCAGATAGTTAAGGGTGAGCACTTTACCCTGGAGCTCTATCAAGGGGAAAAGCAGCTTGTCAGCCAAAGCTGGGTGGCACAGTAAAGTGCGAATGCCCTAGTGCCATCTTCTGGAACACGCTAATGCACGCCAGCTTGGGAAGGTGTGAGGACAAGTAACAACAGGTTTTAAGATGAAAAATTATTTCGATAGCCCTTTTGCCGGCCAATCGCTAAAGGAGCTGGTCACTAATCCCAATATTATCGTGGGCGAGCATAGCTACTATTCGGGCTATTATCATCAACACAGTTTCGATGACTGCGCCCGCTACCTGGCGCCCGATAGGGACGATGTCGACCGGCTTATCATAGGCAACTACTGTTCCATTGGCTCTGGCGCCGTGTTCATGATGGCAGGTAATCAGGGCCATAGAACAGACTGGGTCAGTAGCTTTCCCTTTTTCTATCAACAGGGTGATAGCTTCTCGGGCGCCCAGGATGGTTTTGTCCGCGCCGGTGATACCCTGATAGGCAACGATGTCTGGATAGGCTCCGAAGCGATGATCATGCCAGGAGTCACTGTGGGGGATGGCGCCGTTATTGCGAGTCGCGCCGTGGTGACCAAAGATGTGCCAGCCTACGCCATAGTAGGCGCCAACCCAGCGAAATTGATCCGCTATCGTTTTTCGGATGGAGAGATAGCCATGTTAATGGAGATGCAATGGTGGCACTGGAGTGATGACAAGGTGAGAGCGGCGATGCATCTGCTCTGTAGCAAGGATATTGCCGGCCTTTACGCCTATTGGCAGCAGACCCGTTAACGTCTGCAGCGCGCCGCAGTTAGCGGCGCGCCTCTGCTTTTATATTTACCCGTAAATTCATATCAATAATCATTTTTACTCTCTAGCAGTAACGCCCCTTTCATACTCCCTGCTTCCTTATTCCTTGTTTTCTTACGCCCTGTTTTCTTACCTCCTGTTTTCTTATTCTCTTTTTTCTTAGCTTGGTTTTTTACGTGCGCGAGCCTAGTGAACTAGTTGACCTGACATTGCACCTAGGTATACTCGAATATCAAACGTGTTGTAAAAAATATAAAACAAAGCCGCATCATGGCGGCGCAACCTAACGATTAAGGAAAGCCGGATGTCACTCGCTCGCTGTAACTCTTATTACAATGCCACCATCAAGCAGGAGACCCATTACCCAAGCCTAGAGGGGGAGTTGGATGTTGATGTAGTGATTATAGGTGCCGGTTTTACCGGTGTGGCGACCGCACTGGAACTTGCCGAGCGTGGTGTCAAGGTGGCCGTCGTGGAGGCAAATAAGGTGGGCTGGGGGGCAACCGGTCGTAACGGCGGTCAGGTGACCGGCAGTCTATCTGGCGATAACGCCATGGTGAAACAGCTGCGTAATCGTATCGGCCATGACGCAGAGGAGTTTGTCTGGAACCTGCGCTGGCGCGGCCATGAGATCATCAAAAAGCGGGTAGAAAAATATCAGATAGATTGTGACCTTAAATTCGGTCATCTGCACACCGCCTATAAGCCGGCCCATATGGCCGAGATGCAGACCACCTATGAAGAGGGGCTAAGACGCGGCATGGGCGATGAGCTAACCTTGCTGAGTAAGGCCGACATTCCCGACTATCTGGACACCCCGCTGTACCACGGTGGCTTATTGAATCGCCGCAACATGCATCTGCACTCGGTCAATCTCTGTATCGGTGAGGCGCGGGCCGCCGAGGCAAACGGCGCCTTGATCTTCGAGGGCTCACAGGTTTTGGACATTTCTGATAATGAGCGGGTTACCGTCACAACCGACAAGGGGCGGATCACCGCCAACTGCGCCGTTCTGGCGGGCAATGCCTACCATAGGTTGGCGCGTCATAAGTTAAGGGGCATGCTGTTTCCCGCATCTTTGGGCAACTGCGCCACGGTGAGACTGGACCCACAACTGGCCAAGCAGCTCAACCCCCATGATTTAGCCGTATATGATAGCCGTTTCGTGCTCGACTATTACCGCATGACCGCCGATAACCGCTTGATGTTTGGCGGTGGTACCAACTATTCGGGCCGTGATTCTAAGGATGTGGCCGCCGAGCTGCGCCCGGCGATAGAGCGCACCTTCCCCCGCCTCAAGGGGGTGGAGATAGAGTTCGATTGGACCGGCATGGCGGGCATAGTGGTTAACCGTATCCCCCAACTTGGCAAGGTGTCTGAGCATCTGTTCTATTGCCAGGGCTACTCGGGTCATGGGGTCGCCACCTCGCATATCATGGGCGAGATCATGAGTCAGGCGGTGCAGGGGCAATTGGAGGAGTTCGACCTCTTTGCTCAGATGAAACAGATAAGATTGCCGGTGGGTGATTGGCTCGGTAATCAGGGGATGGCGCTGGGCATGCTCTATTACCGCATGATGGAACATTTTAGGTAGCGAATGACTGGGCAAATCTCAGGTGTAAAGGCTTGTAAACAGCGCACTAAAACTTAAATTATCAACTCTTTGCAGTATTTTGTGAGGTGGATGCTGATCAGGGGCGTGATGGCGTGCTACATTTATGAACAAGGCATAAAATTTATCCATTTATCTGCTCAAGTAAAGGGGGCCTTATGCTAGGTGAAAACCACTCGCTCATTAACGACTTTCCTGATTATCAAGACCTGATCCTCAAACTCACCGAATCCGATGATGGGTTCGCGCAAGACAACAAGAAGTACAGTTCGTTAGACAAAGAGATCCGAACCTTAGAGCTTAACGATGCGCCTATCGACGATAGCGCCATGCATCAGCTTAAGCACGATAGAGCCGAGCTGAAAGACGCCCTCTATCAACGTCTGCTCGACGCCAGTAACTGACACGCCAGCAGCCGGAGAGCTGGCGTTAAGCGTTAAAAAAGAGAAACGCGCCTTCATACCAGATGAAGGGGCGTTTTTTATTGTCTTAAAACCTTGAAAGGTTTAGGGCAGGGCGCGGTCGAGAAACTCTACCATTAACTTCACCTTAGGTGACAGGTGACGGTTTTGGGGATAGAGGGCCCAGACCCCTTCGTTTGGCTCCTGATAGGCGTTGAGCACTGACACTAAACGGCCCGCCTTAAGGTCCTGGCCTATATAGTAGTTGGGCAGCTGCACCAGTCCCAGTCCCTTGAGCGCCGCGTCTCTCAGGCCGTGGCCGGTATTACACCTCAGATTGCCCTTTATCTTAAGCTGTCGCTCGCGCCCCTGTTCGAGGAAACGCCAGTAGTCATGGTTGCCGATCAGGCAGTTGTGCCGGCTCAGCTCAGACAGGCTGTGTGGCTCGCCGAACCGCTTGAGATAGTCCGGTGAGGCGCACACATAGTTGATCCGCTGACTGATCCGTTTAGCGATCAGGCTCGAATCGGCCAACTTGCCGATGCGAATGGCCAGGTCTATGCCCGCATCTACCAGTCTCACCTGACGGTTGGTGAGGGCGATATCCACCTCCACGTTAGGGTAGGTGAGCAGGAAGTCGTTGACGACAGGCAGGATATATTTCTCGCCATAGGCCACCGGCGCCGTCATCCTCAATAGCCCCTGGGGCAGGCCTCTTAAGCTGCTCAGTGCGCGCTCGGCTTCTTCCAGGCCATCGAGCACCTGACGGCAATGCCGGTAGTAGAGCTGTCCCTCCTCCGTCATGGAGACCTTGCGGGTGGTACGATAGAGCAGCTTGGTATCCAGCCTCTGTTCCAGCGCGCCTACCTGGCGACTCACCTGGGCGGTAGAGATCCCTAAGCGTTTGCCCGCTTTAGTAAAACTCTCTGTCTCCGCCACCGCGACAAATTCGCTGACCCCTTCCCATTCCTGCATGGCTTTAAACCTATTATTACTATTTGGTAAAAATGATTTGTATAAAACGGAGATTATCATCTCATATGAAATAAATAAAATAGGCTCAAGTGATCAAATCCACCGTGATGTAACTGCTGGCGAGACAAGGTAATGGTCAGCGACTACATTGAAGTGGGCAGACAGATACACAGATACAGACACTAAATGGAGCAAGCGAGATGACAGACAAGTTTATTAAATCTAAGGCCGCCATCGCCTGGGGACCGGGCCAGCCATTATCGGTAGAAGAGGTGGATGTGATGTATCCCAAGGCTGGTGAGGTGTTGGTGAAGATAGTCGCAACCGGCGTCTGCCATACCGATGCCTTTACCCTCTCGGGTGACGATCCTGAAGGTGTCTTCCCGGCGATCCTGGGCCACGAAGGCGGCGGTATTGTCGAGGCGGTCGGTGAAGGTGTCACCAGTGTGGCGGTGGGGGATCACGTGATCCCGCTTTATACCCCTGAGTGCGGCGAGTGTAAGTTCTGTAAGTCGGGTAAGACTAACCTGTGTCAGAAGATCCGCGAGACTCAAGGCAAAGGCTTGATGCCAGATGGCACCACACGCTTCTTCAAAGATGGTCAGCCTATCTTCCACTACATGGGCTGCTCAACTTTCTCTGAATATACTGTGCTGCCAGAGATCTCACTGGCCAAAGTCAATCCTGCGGCGCCGCTGGAAGAGGTGTGTCTGCTGGGCTGCGGTGTGACCACAGGCATGGGCGCGGTACTCAACACGGCAAAGGTTGAGCCGGGTGCCAGCGTCGCCATCTTCGGGATCGGCGGCATAGGCCTGTCGGCCATCATAGGCGCGACCATGGCGGGCGCTAGCCGCATCATCGCCATCGATATCAACGAGAGCAAGTTTGAGCTGGCCCGTCAGTTAGGGGCAACCGACTGCATCAACCCTAAAAACTATGACAAGCCTATCCAGGAAGTGATTGTTGAGCTGACCGATGGCGGCGTGGATTACTCTTTCGAGTGTATCGGTAATGTGGATGTGATGCGCTCGGCGCTGGAGTGCTGCCATAAGGGGTGGGGCGAGTCTGTGATCATTGGTGTCGCCGGTGCCGGTCAGGAGATCTCGACCCGTCCCTTCCAGCTGGTCACCGGCCGAGTCTGGCGCGGCAGTGCCTTCGGCGGCGTGAAGGGACGCTCAGAGCTGCCTGAGATCGTTGAGAAATACCTGCGCGGCGAATTTAAGCTCAGCGACTTTATCACTCACACCATGGCGCTGGAGGAGATCAACACTGCCTTCGACCTCATGCATGAGGGTAAGAGTATCCGCTCTGTGGTGCACTTTAACCGATAGGCATCATTTGGCTTAGCTTAGGCGCAGACGCCGCGTCTGCGCCCTTTAGGAATGAGAGTATGACCATAGAAAATATTAGCAGCAACAAGTGCTTCGGTGGTTGGCATAAGCAGTATCAGCATCAGTCTCGGGTGCTAAATTGCGCCATGCGCTTCGCCATCTACCTGCCGCCTCAGGCCAGCGAGCAGAAGGTGCCAGTGCTCTACTGGCTATCGGGTCTGACCTGCACGGATGAAAACTTCATGCAAAAGGCTGGCGCCATGCGCATCGCGGCTGAACTTGGAGTAGCCATCGTCGCGCCCGATACTAGCCCAAGAGGGATGGAGGTGGCCGATGACGCTGCCTACGACCTGGGCCAAGGCGCGGGGTTTTATCTCAACGCGACTCAGGAGCCCTGGCAGGCGCACTATCAGATGTATGACTATGTGGTTGAGGAGCTCCCCGAGCTTATCGAGGCCCATTTTCCTGTGACCGAGGCGCGCTCACTGGCCGGTCACTCCATGGGAGGCCACGGCGCCTTGACCATAGGCCTTAAGCATCCAGATCGTTATCGCTCTGTCTCGGCTTTTAGCCCTATCGTCAATCCTATCAACTGCCCTTGGGGGCAGAAGGCCTTTAGCGAGTATCTGGGTAAGAACCGTGACGCTTGGCTGGCCTATGATGCCTGTGAGCTGATGAAACAGGCCAGCTGCGATCTGCCGATTTTTATCGATCAGGGCAGTAGTGACAACTTCCTCGAGGAGCAGTTAAGGCCTGAGGCCTTGATTGCGGTGGCCAAGGAGAAGGAGTATCCGCTGATCCTGCGTATGCAGGAGGGGTACGATCATAGCTATTATTTCATCGCCACCTTTATCGAAGATCATCTGAGATTCCACGCCAGTCATCTTTTATGACAGCTTCAGGCATTAAGTGAGCAACAAAAAGGGCTGTGAAAACAAACAGTCGGGAATAAAAAAGCCGAACGAGAGTTCGGCTTTTTTGTGCTGGCTTATCCTTGTTTTCTGCTATAGCTCGACCTTTTCCATCTCCAGCTGCTGCAGGGCGATAACTGCCTGGGTGCGATTTCTCACCCCGAGTTTTCTAAAGATGGCGGTGGCGTGGGCCTTGATGGTGGCCTCGGATACGCCCAGGTCATAGGCGATCTGCTTGTTGAGCAGACCTTCGGCAAACATCTGCAGCACCTTATATTGCTGCGGCGTGAGATCGGCGAGCTTGGCCGCCATCTGATCCGTAGCATCTTCGTTGATCTCTTGCAGCTCTATGTTGTCTGGTAGCCAGATATCGCCATAGAGCGCGGCCGTGAGCGCCTCCGAGAGGGTCTCCATGGAGGCAGACTTGGGAATAAACCCGGCGCTACCATAGTGAACGGCGCGGCTGATGGTCATGGCATCTTCGTGAGCGGAGATCACCACCACAGGCAGTTCGGGGAAATGGGTTCTTAGGTGTATTAAGGTGGAGTAACCATGGGAGCCGGGCATCTGTAGATCCAGCAACACTAAGTCATAGGCGGTGTTGCCCTGTTCCAATAGGCCTTGTAGGGCTTCGGCGCTGTCGGCCTCAAACCATTGGGTGTCGGCAAAGGCGCCGCTCAATGCCTGTCGCAGCGCATTCCTAAATAATGGATGATCATCTGCGATGATGATGTGCAAGTTTTCGAGCTTCATTGCTTTTTGATTATCTTTGTTGCACTTGAAGGTAAAGTCAATGTAACAGATAAATGACTCAGTATTCTATTGCTTTTGTGTCTGGGCGACGGGATTTTTTCGTTTTTACAAACAATTATTAGACTTAAGTCTAATGAGTCTTCGGCTGAGAGCGGGAGATACGAGGTGCGAGGTTAGGGAAGGTAAGAGGCGAGAGGCGAGAGGTGCGAGGTTAGGGAAGGTGAGAGGCGATAAGTCGGCAGGTGTGCGCCCGCCGACAGGAGACCTTCTTAAAATCAGTCGCCGCTCCACACCTTAGTGGGTTTACGATCTTCATCCAGCGCCACAAAGGTAAAGACGCCGCGTATGGCATGCTCACGATGATCTTGGTACATATCTTCGACAAAGATGTTGACCTCAACCTTGAGGGAGGTGTTACCCACATAGATCACGTTGGCGATGATCTCTGCCAGGGTACCGGCAGGAATCGACTTATTGAAGTCGATACGGTCTGAACTGACGGTCACTAGTGTCTTGCGGCAGAAGCGGGTAGCGGCGATAAAGGCGGTCTCATCCATCCAGGCCAGCGCCTCGCCACCAAAGAGGGTGTTGTGATGGTTGGTGATTGAGGGAAAAATCGCTTTGATCACCCGGGCTTCTGACTGCGCGATGCGCGCGCGAATGGCGTCAGAATACTGAGTTTCTGTATCGGTTAGGGGCATACGGCAACCTTAAGGTTATGCATTGAAAAAAAACCGGCGGATTATACTGATAATCGCGGCGTAATGACAGCGCTGTAGCCCGGGAATGTGGTGGGTTTCATGACATTAAAAAAGGCTTCACGAGGAAGCCTTTTTAAAATATGCATATTAGGTATTAGCTAAGCTTTGCCATGCGCGCCTTAGAGGCTGCAGCAAGGTCTCGCAGTAGCTTTTCCGAGTCGGCCCAGTCGAGGCAGGCATCCGTGATGCTCTTACCGTAAACCAGTGGTTCACCGGCAACCACCTTCTGGTTGCCCTCTTCGATAAAGCTCTCTGCCATGATGCCGGCAATCGCGGTCGAGCCTGAGGCGACCTGCGTCATGATATCTTTGGCGACTTCGAGTTGACGCTTATGCTGCTTTTGGCTGTTGCCGTGGCTAAAATCCACCACCATGCGGTGAGACAGGCCCACCTCTTTAAGCTTCTGCGCCGCAGCCTGAATGTCGGCCTCATGGTAGTTCGGCTGCTTGCCGCCACGCAGTATGATGTGGCCATAAGGGTTACCGCTGGTGCGATAAACGGCCATGGCGCCATCTTTATCTGGCGAGTAGAAGATGTGCGGTTCCTTGGCGGCGCGGACCGCGTCGATGGCGATGTTGATGTTGCCGTCGGTACCGTTTTTAAAGCCGACCGGGCAGGAGAGCGCCGAGGCCATTTCACGGTGGATCTGACTCTCAGTGGTTCGGGCGCCAACCGCGCCCCAAGTGATGAGGTCGGCAATATACTGACCGTTAACCATATCCAAAAATTCGGTGGCGATAGGCAAGTTTAGCTCGGTGATCTCTTGCAGCAGGTGACGCGCCAGGCGCAGGCCCTTGTTCGCATTAAAGCTACCGTCGAGATCCGGATCTGAGATCAGTCCCTTCCAGCCAACCGTGGTACGAGGTTTCTCGAAATAGACGCGCATCAGGATGCAGAGTGAGTCTTTGAGTTCTTTGTGTAGCACGGCCAGACGCTTAGCGTAGTCGATGGCAGCCTGGGTGTCGTGGATAGAGCAGGGGCCGATGATCACCAGAAGACGTTTGTCTTCACCTGTGAGAATGGCTTCAACTTCACGTCTCTGTTGAACCAGGTAGTCGGCGGCGTCTTGAGTAAGCGGGTATTCAGATGCGAGTTTAGCAGGTGAAATGGCCTTACATAGTAATGTGGTGCGTAGTTCGTCTGTTTTAATGGTCATTCAATATACCGAGCGTTTGTCTTGGCTTTCGCCTGATTGCCTCGGATTATAACCAATAGTTGCTAGCTGCACAGGGGTAAACAGATGAAAATTTCCGGTATTTGTCTACATCTGTGCAGTTAGCTTGCCATTTGGGGCGCTTAACTTGCCTCTATATAGGCAGAGGTAAGCGCAGTTTTAGAACATATGACGTTCCAGACCTGTGACATCCAGAATCTTGGTGGCGATCTCTTCTACCGAGTGGTTGGTGGTGTTGACGAAGGGAATGCGCTCGCGCTTATACATCATCTCAACCTCTTTCACCTCGATACGGCACTGTCTCAGCGAGGAGTAACGGCTGTTTTCCATGCGGCTCTGACGGATCTCATGCAGGCGCACAGGGTCGATAGTCAGACCAAACAGCTTATGTTTGTTCTTCTTTAACACCTCGGGGAGCTTAAGGTTGTCCATGTCATCTTCGATGAAGGGATAGTTGGCCGCCTTGATGCCAAACTGCATCGACAGATAGAGGCTGCTGGGAGTCTTGCCGCAACGGGAAACACCCAGAAGCACTATGTCGGCCTTGTCGATATGTTTGAGGGTCTGGCCGTCATCGTTTTCCATGGCGTAATTGATGGCGTCGATACGTGCCTCATAGCTGTGGTTTGCCTTGCCGTGAGTTCTGTGGGTGACCGGAACCGCCTTGACGCCTAACTGATCTTCCAGGGGGGCAACGAAGGTGTTCAAGAAGTCATAGTCGATACACTCACTGCTGTAGATGATGTCTCGGATCTCGGCTTTGACGATAGAATGGAACACAAGTGGTCGTTCGCCTGTTGTAATAAAACAATCATTAATTTGTGCTTTTACCGCCTCGGCTTTCTGAGTCGTCTCGACAAATGGAATAGTAAGTGCTTCAAACTCAACTGGAAATTGAGACAGTACCGCATGGCCAAAAACCTCGGCCGTGATCGCCGTCCCATCTGAGATATAAAAGACTTTACGTGACATTTTGACCTCTTGTAGTAATAAAATTACAAATAAAATTATAGATTTACGCGTCTTGCTGTGGAGTGTAAAATGCCGCTGCCCTCGTGTGAAGGGGCCACACTGAAATAAACTTGCGGAGATAGAACTGTGCAGCAATATGTACTCTGGTATCAAGAATTAGGCATGGGTGACGTCAACAAGGTAGGCGGTAAAAATGCCTCTCTTGGGGAGATGATCAGCAATCTAGCTAATGCAGGTGTTCAAGTGCCTGGTGGCTTTGCGACCACTTCCTTTGCGTTCAATGAATTTCTTGAACAAAGCGGACTTAACCAGAAGATATACGAGACGCTAGAAGCTCTAGACGTCGACGACGTGAATGCACTCGCCACCGCAGGTGCACAGATCCGACAGTGGGTTATCGATACCCCATTCCATAGCGAATTTGAGCAGGTTGTACGTGAGTCGTACGACAAGCTTTCCTCAGAAACTAAGGATGCATCGTTCGCAGTACGCTCTTCAGCGACTGCTGAAGATATGCCAGATGCTTCATTTGCCGGCCAACAGGAAACTTTCCTGAACGTTAAAGGCTTCGACGCAGTACTGGTTGCTATCAAGCACGTATTCGCCTCTCTCTTTAACGACCGAGCTATCTCATACCGTGTACACCAAGGTTATGACCACAAAGGCGTTGCGCTTTCAGCTGGCGTACAGCGTATGGTTCGTTCAGACACCGCCGCTTCAGGTGTAATGTTCACCATGGACACCGAGTCAGGTAACAACGATGTGGTCTTCGTGACCTCTTCATTCGGCCTGGGTGAGATGGTCGTACAAGGCGCGGTGAACCCAGATGAGTTCTATGTTCACAAGCCAAGCCTGACCGCAGGTCACAAGGCCGTTGTTCGCCGCAACATCGGTAGCAAGTTGATTCAGATGGTTTACTCTGACGACCTGAGCCACGGTAAGCAGGTGAAGATTGAAGATGTACCTGCCGACATGCGTCGTCAGTTCTCTATCAGCGATGCAGAGGTGATGGAGCTGGCTAAGCAAGCCATGATCATCGAGAAACACTACGGTCGTCCAATGGACATCGAGTGGGCTAAAGATGGTAACGACGGCAAACTGTATATCGTACAGGCGCGTCCAGAAACCGTACGTTCACGTGAAGATGTACAGCTGATCGAACGTTTCCACCTCAAGACTAAGAGCGAAGTGATTGGCGAAGGTCGTGCCATCGGTCATAAGATCGGTAACGGTACCGCTAAGGTACTGGCTTCTATCGAAGATATGGACCAGATCCAAGAAGGTGACGTACTGGTTACCGATATGACTGACCCAGATTGGGAGCCAATCATGAAGCGCGCCAGCGCTATCGTTACTAACCGTGGTGGCCGTACTTGTCACGCGGCGATCATCGCCCGTGAACTCGGTGTACCAGCGGTAGTAGGTTGTGGCGACATCACAGACAAGATCAAGCACGGTCAGCAGGTAACTGTTTCTTGTGCCGAAGGCGACACAGGTTACATCTACGAAGGTATCCAAGAGTTTGACGTCATGTCTTCTCGCGTCGATTCTATGCCTGAACTACCGATGAAGATCATGATGAACGTGGGTAATCCAGATAGAGCGTTCGACTTCGCTCGTCTGCCTAACGAAGGTGTGGGTCTGGCCCGTCTCGAGTTCATCATCAACCGTATGATCGGTATTCACCCTAAGGCGCTGCTTGAGTTCAACGACCAAAGCGCCGAGCTGCAGCAAGAGATCCACGAGATGATCGCCGGCTACGAGTCACCAGTAGAATACTACGTGGCGCGTCTGGTTGAAGGTATCGCGACTATCGCATCTGCCTTCCATCCGAAGAAAGTTATCGTACGTATGTCAGACTTCAAGTCTAACGAGTACGCTAACCTGGTTGGTGGTGACCGTTACGAGCCGGAAGAAGAGAACCCAATGCTGGGCTTCCGCGGTGCGAGCCGTTACATTTCTGAGTCGTTCCGTGACTGTTTCGCCCTAGAGTGTGAAGCCATCAAGCGTGTACGCAATGAGATGGGGCTGACGAATGTAGAGATCATGATCCCATTCGTACGTACACTGGAAGAAGGCCGTCAGGTTATCGAACTGCTGAAAGAGCAAGGCTTGGAGCGTGGTAAAGATGGTCTACGCGTCATCATGATGTGTGAGCTGCCGTCTAACGCCCTGCTAGCCGACCAGTTCCTCGAGATCTTCGACGGTTTCTCAATCGGTTCGAACGACTTGACCCAGCTAACCCTAGGTCTGGACCGTGACTCTGGCATCATCAGTCACCTGTTCGACGAGCGTAACGAAGCCGTTAAGGCTCTGCTGGCAATGGCTATCAAGGCCGCTAAGGCGAAAGGCGCTTACGTGGGTATCTGTGGTCAAGGTCCTTCTGACCACGCCGACTTTGCGGCTTGGTTGGTAGAGCAAGGCATCGATACCGTATCGCTTAACCCAGATACAGTGATCGATACCTGGTTATACCTGGGTGAAGCTCACGCTTAATTATTCTTTAGATAGAATAAGCTAATTGACGAAAGCCGCTTTTTAGCGGCTTTTTTTTGTTTATAATGGCAACATTATTTTAATAAACACCAATTGAAAAGAAGTCATCATGCTCCCTAAGTTATCCCATCAACAGACCCTAGAGCCTGTCTATTTGGCGTTTCTCGACGCCCTTGCCCAGAGCAATTATTGTGGCGATATCGATAAGCGTTACAGCGCGCGTCTCGCCCAGGCAACGGATAACTCTGTCTACCAGTTTCTGCCTCAGGCGGTCTTGTATCCCAAGACTCAGGCCGATGTTAAGCTGATCATGACCCTGGCGACTAAGCCAGAGTTTAAACAGGTAGTCTTTAGTGCGCGCGGGGGCGGCACAGGCACTAACGGTCAGTCGTTGACCCATGGCCTCATTTTGGATCTGTCGCGTTATTTCAATCAGGTGATTGAGATCAACGAGAAGGAGCGCTGGGTGAGGGTGCAGGCCGGTGTGGTCAAAGATGCACTTAACGATGCACTGCGCCCCCATGGTTTCTTCTTTAGTCCAGATCTCTCAACCTCTAACCGCGCTACCATGGGCGGCATGATCAACACAGACGCCTCAGGCGCCGGCTCGCTGGTCTATGGCAAGACTTCTGATCATGTGCTCGAGCTGACCAGCGTACTTTACGACGGTAGCGTGTTGGAGACCAAGCCGCTGGACTTAAAAGCGCTCGAAGCCTTAGATGCGCTGGAGTCCCCAAGCCTGGGGCAGGCGCTGCAGCGTGATATCGCTCGCATGACACGGGAGCACAGAGGCGAGGTGGAGAGCCGTTTTCCCAAGCTCAACCGTTTCCTGACGGGTTATGATCTGAAAAATGTCTGGAACGAGGCTGTCGATGAGTTCAACCTGTCGCGCATTCTTACCGGCTCCGAAGGCACGCTGGCGGTGGTCACCGAGGCCAAGCTGGATATAACGCCACTGCCCAAGACCCGTATGATGGTCAACATCAAGTATGACTCTTTCCAGTCGGCGCTGCGTCACGCGCCGGACTTGGTTAAGGCCAAGGCGACCGTGGTGGAAACAGTGGACTCTAAGGTTCTAAATCTGGCCAAGCAGGATATCATCTGGCATTCGGTGTCATCTCTGATTGAAGATGTGCCGCGCGCCTCCATCGATGGCCTCAACATGGTGGAGTTCGCCGGTGAGCCAGAAGAGGTGGAAGCCAAAGTTAAACAATTAGAGGCGATGCTCGATACTCAGCTTGCCGCTAAGCAGGCTGGCCTGCTGGGTTATCAGGTCACATCGGATAAGGCGAGCATCAACACCATCTACGCCATGCGCAAGAAGGCGGTGGGGCTGCTTGGCGCCACCAAGGGAAGCCGTAAACCTATCGCCTTCGCCGAAGATACCGCTGTGCCGCCTGAGAAGCTGGCCGACTTTATCTTGGAGTTCAGGGCGCTGCTGGACAGCCATGAGCTGCAATATGGCATGTTCGGTCACGTAGATGCCGGCGTGCTGCATGTGCGTCCGGCGCTGGATATGTGCGATCCGCAAGATGAGCGACTGCTCAAGACGGTATCGGATCAGGTGGCGGCCTTGACCCTCAAGTATGGCGGCCTGATGTGGGGCGAGCATGGTAAGGGGGTGCGTGGCGAGTATGGCCCATCTGTGTTCGGCGAGACTCTGTTTGGTCTGCTCGAAGAGGTCAAAGGTTATTTCGACCCCAATAACAAGCTTAACCCCGGCAAGCTGGTGGCGCCCAAGGGCAGCGGACCTCTGCTCTATAATGTCGACAGCGTTAAGCGCGGAGCCTTCGATCGTCAGATCCCGGTCAACACCCGCGAGGCCTTCCCCGATGTGATGAACTGTAACGGCAATGGCCTCTGTTTCAACTACAGCGTCTATTCGCCCATGTGCCCCTCATTTAAGGTGACCGGAGACAGGGTACAATCGCCGAAGGGGCGCGCGGGTCTGATGCGCGAATGGCTGCGCTTATTAGAAGCCGAAGGCGTGGATGTCGAGGCCTTAGCAAAGGCCAAGCCTCTGGGCTGGCTGCAGCGCACCCAGAACACCCTGAAGAAAGAGCGCGAATATGATTACTCCCACGAGGTGATGGAGTCGTTGAAGGGCTGTCTCGCCTGTAAGGCGTGCTCGTCTCAGTGTCCTGTGAAGGTGGATGTGCCCAAGTTCAGGGCGCAGTTCTTTAACATCTATTACCAGCGCTATCTTAGACCTGTGAAAGACTATCTGGTGGCGGGGATTGAAGAGAGTCTGCCATTGATGGCCAAGGTGCCTCAGATCACCAACTTTGCCTCACAAAACAAACTGAGTCAGTGGGTGATTAAACAATCTATCGGCTATGTGGATGCGCCGGCGCTGTCAGTACCGACGCTTAAGCAGCGTCTGGAGAATCACGCCTGCCGTGGCTATGACCTGAATGCCTTGCAGCAGATCCCACAAAGTGAGCGTGACCAATATGTGCTGGTAGTGCAAGACCCGTTCAACAGCTTCTACGAGGCCGAGACGGTTTATCACTTTATTAAGCTCATCGAGAAGCTGGGCTTCAAGCCAGTGCTGCTTCCCTTTAAACCAAATGGCAAGCCGATTCATATTAAAGGTTTCCTGGATAAGTTTGCCAAGACGGCTCAGTCCAGCGCCGATTTCTTGAATCAGGTGCACGCCCTTGGCATGTCTATGGTGGGGGTAGATCCTGCCATGGTGCTCTGCTATCGCGATGAATATAAAGAGATCTTGGCTGAAAATCGTGGCGACTTTAATGTGCTGCTGGCCAACGAATGGCTGCTCAAGGTGATCGAGACCGTCGCGCCAAAAGCTAAGTCAGCTAATGCGACTAATGCGAATAGGCAGTTTACCTGGTTCAGCCACTGCACCGAATCGACGGCCAAGCCCAATACGGCTAAAGAGTGGCAGGCGATCTTTAGCGCATTTGGCGCCGAGCTGAGCACAGTCAGCCTTGGCTGCTGCGGCATGGCGGGCACCTATGGTCATGAGAGTGATAACCTAAAGCGCTCCAAGGCGCTGTATGAGATGTCCTGGGAGAAGGCCATAGAATCGCTGCCGCATGAGCAGATATTGATCTCAGGTTATTCTTGTCGAAGCCAGGTGAAGCGTTTCGGTGGCTTCAAACCTAAGCATCCGGTGCAGGCGCTGCTGAGTCTTATCGACAATGGTTAGTAAATGCATGGCTAATCTGTTCATGGCTAGTCTGTTCATGGTTAATCAGTGCATGGCTAATGAGCTAACGAGAGACTATGCCTGACCTCGAGCCCGCCGCGCAGCTGCGGCAAATCACTCAAGGGGCGCCGCTATGCGATGAGGCGCCGCTGTTTCATATCGATAACAAGGGACGCTGGTTTTATCGCGGCGAGCCTCTGCCCGATAAATTTTGCCGCCTGTTTGCCACCATTTTGCACCATAAATCTGAGGGATATTTTCTGATGACGCCGGTGGAGACGGTGAGGGTAGAGGTTGCCGAGTTTCCCTTTATTATCAATGATTATGAAGAGACGCAAGACGGACATTTTACCCTGACCAGCTCGATAGGTACCCAGCTCCAGGTGGCAAGCAGAGATATGTTTGTAGTGGATGAGGCGGTAATATCAGTCTCCTTAGCCAGGGGATTATCGGCTAAACTTGGAAGAGCCTGTTATTATCGTTTTATCGAGCAATACCTGCTAAATCAAGACGGCGACGCGAATTAAGAGTTAAGCCTTTATTAGATAAGGCAATTGGTTTTTCGTTACGAATTAGCGTTAGCCGAGCCCTAGTTTCTTTAGGACCAGATGTTAGTATTAATGCATGACCGCTGTATCTGGAGGTGCTGATTGAAACATTATGAAAGCTTGGGATACTTGGTGTCTCATCTTAATATCGAGCTTCAGAAGGCCTTGGATGAGAGGCTAAAGCGCTATGAGCTAGACATTAAGCTCTGGCCCGTTCTGTTTGCCCTGTGGCAGGAGGAGGGGATCACCCAGACAGAGTTGTCTAAGCGCTGTGACGTGGCTAACTACACCATGACCCGCCTGTTAGATCAGCTGCAGGTACAGGGCTATATCACCCGTCATCAGGAGGCGGACAATCGCCGCGCCTTTAAAATTTTCTTAACCGACAGTGCCAAGGCGTTGGAGCAAGACCTTATCTGCGAGGCCGAGCGGGTCAACGAGCAGTTTCTCGGTAATCTGTCTGAATTTGAATCGCAACAATTTATCTATCTACTCAATAAGATCAATGGCCTATCTTAGGCAATCTGACCTATTATCAAACCTCACCTAAATCAACGGATGATCAAAATGCTGAAACCTCTGCTTACTGCTGCGCTTGTAATGAGCCTGTCTGCTTGTATGGTCAATATCGAGAAATCGCCCAAGTCTTCAACCCAATCCTCAACCCAATCCTCAACTCACTCTTCCACATCTCAAGCTACTGCCTCCGAGCCAGAAGCGGTTGGTGCATCGAGTGTGAGCAGTGATAGCTACGCCAAAGCCTTTACGCTGGCAAACGGCTACAGCCTGGTGGTGGTCGAGGGGGCGCTGGAGCCAAGATCTATCGGCAGCGTGCAGGTGAGTCTTTATCGCAACTTGGATGTGGGGGATTTTGCCGCTAGTCTGGCCTTCGTGCGAGACGGCACCATCCTAAAGGCCGAGCTGGTGGATAATAGCCAGAAGCAACAGAAGCTTGTGGTTACCATGGTAACGGCGGGCAGCGGTAACTATCAGAGCACTCAAGCCGTCTGTGTGGTGGGGGAAAGCCTGACGCTTTGCCAATAAGCTGAGCTTTATTTTGGTGTCTTGGCGCGGATGGTCACAGAATCTTGAATACTTGTCTGCGCTATTGTGTCTGTCTAGTTAGATCTGTTTTTTTATTTGAATAGGCGATTAAGCTCGGGATGTCGTCACTTTGAGTTACACCACCAGCAACATGCCCAGGCTCGAGACGGCCATCACTATGATGACAGATTGCAGCAAAAGACGACTCTGCATCAGGTTTTCCTTTCCCTGTTTGATGCTGGTGATCAGGCGATTTTGCTTGTAGATGCGGCAGATCATCTGCTCGCTGTTGGGATCGATTAACAGTTGAAACTTACAGGGAGCACCACTGTGCAGCTGCACCTCATGTTCGCTCTTGGGGCCGAAATTAAGCTTACGCGAGACCCGCTTGCCGTTAACAAATACCTGCTCCAGACCTATCCAGTTACTGGCCTGTAACTCCACCAAATCCTGATTAAAGTGGTACTTGAAACTTATCATAATGCAATCCTAGCGAAGATGATGAGCCTCTAAGTCAAGCAGAGGAATATGACATTTTCCAGTACGCCTTTGTGAAAAATCTGTGTCTGAAAATTATCTCTTTGGCGCTAAAAGAAAAATTGAATCAGAAAATTTTTGTGCTGTTTTTTATCGGTTGATTAGGCTATGACTTGGTGAAAAACTCGGGTTGCAGGCAATAAAAAAACCACCGAACTTGTCGGTGGTTTTTCAATCCGGCTAGCACCAGAAATTATTTTTCGCCGTTGATGATGGCGCGAGCCAGTTCGTCGGCAACATCCGCTGTGGTGCGGTTTTGCGCGTCAGACTGCTCGAAGATCTTCAGCAGTGTGTTGTAGATCTCTTCTACCTTGGCGGTAGATTTTTGTGCGTCGTAATCTTTTTCGAACGAGACGTTGATGATACCGCCGGCGTTGATCACATAGTCTGGCGCGTACAGGATGCCCAGCTCTTTAAGCTTCTCGCCATGGCGCAGTTCGGCAAGCTGGTTGTTGGCACAACCTGCCACAATTTTAGCCTTCAACAGCGGAATCGTGGTGTCGTTGATGGTAGCACCCAGGGCACATGGTGCGTAGATATCGACATCTTGATGATAGATATCTTGAGGCGCAACCACGGTAGCACCAAACTCGGTAGCGACCTTGTCCAGTGAAGACTGGTGAATGTCGGTTACGATCAGCTCGGCGCCTTCTTCGTGCAGGTGACGACACAGGTAGTAACCTACGTGGCCAACGCCCTGAACGGCAATCTTAAGGCCCTTGAGGCTGTCCAGGCCACGTTGATGCTTAACGGCAGCCTTGATACCCAAGTAGGTGCCAAGCGCAGTAAATGGTGATGGGTCACCGCTCTGACCTTCAAGACCCGCCATGTATGGGGTTTCCTGGTGAGCAATCATGATGTCGCTGGTAGACACGCCCACATCTTCTGCAGAGTAGTACTTACCACCCAGAGTATGAATACAACGACCGAAGGCGCGGAACAGGGCTTCACGGTTTTCCACTTTAGGATCGGCGATGATCACCGACTTACCGCCACCCATTGCCAGACCGGCGAGGGCGTTCTTGTAGGTCATGCCACGAGACAGACGTAATACGTCGGTCAGTGCTTCGTCATCAGACTCATAGTTCCACATTCTGCAACCGCCGACCGCTGGGCCCAGGTTGGTGTTGTGAATGGCTATGATTGCACGTAAGCCACTTTCTTTATCATGACAAAATACGACCTGTTCGTGGTCATCAAATGAGATATGATTAAATACTGCCACTTTATGAGTTCTCCGCTTGGGAATTAAAACGCCGAATGCCAAAGAGGCGCCTTCGACGGCTTGTTATATTTATTGCAGAACGATAGCATTTAGCGATACTCTCAACAAAGCAAAGATTGGGATTAATTGTGATCGGTGTGGCAATTTTGCTTTCCACTTTACGTTAACGTAAAGTTGTGTGTGAATTTTCACGCAATATGCAGTTTGTCAGCTCCATTTCGCCCTTCACAGCATAACTATAACAATAGGAAGCAGTATGACGGAACAAGCAGTCGAGAACACTAAAGCACTCACTCCAGAAGAACAAGAAGCCCTCACACAACAATGGGTTAAAGAGCATTTTCAGAAGGCAAACCGCTTTCTGGCGGAAAAAGGGGTGATCCCAAGTAAAGTGATTGCCGAAGAGAGCCGTTACCTTGCGCCTTTCCTCGCGGTATGGAAGATGGAGTCTAAGCAGCCAAAGCCACAGACCTTCTGGGTGATGTCTGGCGATCTGCCTTCAGACTATGTGGATGTTAAGGTCGCCGCCACCGCGCGCGACGCGATTCGCCATTTCTCTATGATGTGGCAGCTTAAGGCGGAAAACCTGGTGAAATCTGGCGCCGTAAAAGACAAGACTCAGGCTCAGTTTGCGCAGCTGTTGGTGTCACGTGCCGAGAGCCTGTATCAGATCCACAACGACGAAAAATTGTGGAAAGAAGGCTAAGCGTTTTAAACAGCCACCGCTGTTAGGAGTGTCTTTAAAAAGCGCTTGAACGAGAGCCTAAAGCCCAATAAAAAGCCGCCCATCTGAGGCGGCTTTTTTGTGTTATCAGCTTCGACGCTTTCTTGAAACCAGATACAGAATATCAGCTACTTGGCATTAGCTACAGGGCATCAGTGACTGGAGACTCGCATCTGCCAGCTTATGCCAGGTAGGCGTAGCCAGAGTTAAGCAGCCAGATAAAGTATTGGCCTATGGCCTCACGCTGACACAGGTCCAGTGCCTGCTCGCCCTCGAAGCTAAATGCATTAGCCAGCAGCATAAGTTCGTCATCTAGCTCATCTGCATCGTCATCATCAACAGCATCAAAGCCGTAGATCTCACCATTGATAAAGAGCCTAGCGTGTTTATCGCCTTCGAGACGAATCACCTTAAGCCCGCCGATGCGTTGTAGACAGGCGCCATCTTCCAGGGCTTCCATCAGCTCTTCCTGGCTGTAACTTTCCCCTTGCTCTGCCAGATCAAGTTCGAAGCGGTTCTGACTCAGGGTCTGACCCAGTACGGTTTGATAGTGATCCGGCTGCGATAAGATCTCTGAGACCAAGGCTAGCATGCCCGTTTGCTGCTCGACGCTCAGTAGCCCTGGGCTGGCGGGTTCCTGATTCGAGATAAAGCGCTTATTGCCGCCGTTGGTGTCGATCAAGTGATCGGCGATGCTGCTAAAGAGCTCCTGCTGGCTCGGCGCGCGAAAACCTATGGAGTAACTCAGCGCCGTCTCCAATGTCTCACCTCGGTGAGGGAAGCCTGGCGGGATATAGAGCATGTCGCCGGCCTCGAGTACCACATCCAGGATGGGCTCAAAATCATCGATCAGCGCCGTGTGGGTATTGCCGCCGCGGGGCGAGTATTGTCCCTTGGGACCGACTTTCCAGCGGCGTCTGCCTTCGCCCTGCAGCAAGAAGACATCATAGTTGTCTATGTGAGGTCCTACGCCACCACCGGGCGTGGCGTAGGAGACCATAAGATCGTCGAAGCGCCAGTCGGGGATGAAACGAAAGGCGTTAACCAGGGGCTCCACATCCGGGTACCAGTGGTTGACGGCCTGGACCAGTAGCTGCCAGTTGGCATCGCCAAAGGGGGAGTAATCTTGGATGGGGCCCTGGATGATCTCCCAGTTATCTTTTTTGGTCAGGACGATGCGCGAGGCGACCTCCTCTTCGCAGGCGAGTCCCGCCAATTCATCGGGGGCGATAGGATCTTGAAAGTGCGCGAAGGCGCCTTTGATCACCAGAGGCTGCTTCTGCCAGTGATGGGCTAAAAACTCTTGGGTATCGAAGTTGGGAGTATACATTGCGTCGGTCATCAGGCCTGAATAATAGGGGGCAGTATATGCCGAAATAACATAATCCGGAAATCACATAATCCGGAAATAATATAGTCAGAAAATCGCATCTTCCTGAAACTAGGTATTGCGGAAACTAGATATTCCAGAAATAAAAAGGCGGTAAGCTGCTGCCTACCGCCTTTCATAAGGTGTTAGGGATGATTACTTGAGATCATCCACAAAAGCTTCGGCGCGGCCAATGTAGTTGGCAGGCGTCATCTTTTTCAGCTCAAGTTTCACATCATCTGGTAGCTCGAGAGTGTCGATGAACTGTGCCAGTTGCTCGCCATCGATACGCTTACCACGAGTCAGCTCTTTTAGCTTCTCGTAAGGCTTCTCGATGCCGTAGCGGCGCATAACGGTTTGTACAGGCTCGGCCAATACTTCCCAGTTTTGGTCCAGCTCTTCATGCAGGTGAGCCTCGTTCACTTCGAGCTTGCTGATGCCTTTCAGAGTTGCCTGATAAGCGATCAGCGAGTGCGCCATGCCCACACCCAGGTTACGTAGTACGGTTGAGTCGGTCAGGTCGCGCTGCCAGCGAGACACAGGCAGTTTAGCCGCCAGGTGCTGCATCAGGGCGTTAGCGATACCCAGGTTACCCTCTGAGTTTTCGAAATCGATAGGGTTAACCTTGTGCGGCATGGTCGATGAACCGATTTCACCGGCAATCGTCTTCTGCTTGAAGTGACCCAGGGCGATATAACCCCAGATGTCACGGTCAAAATCGATCAGTACGGTATTGAAACGGGCGACGGCATCGAACAGCTCTGCGATGTAATCGTGTGGCTCGATCTGAGTGGTGTATGGGTTCCAGTTAAGGCCCAGGCTAGTCACGAAACGCTCTGACAGTGTATGCCAGTCAACTTCAGGGTAGGCTGACAGGTGAGCGTTGTAGTTGCCCACGGCGCCATTGATCTTACCCATGATCTCAACCGCTTGGATCTGCTTAAGCTGACGCTCTAGACGTACGGCAACGTTGGCCATCTCTTTACCTAGGGTAGAAGGCGAGGCTGGTTGGCCATGGGTACGTGACATCAGTGGTACAGAGCGATATTCATGGGCCAGTTTCTTCACGCCATCGACGATCTGCTGGCAGTATGGTACCAGTACTTGCTCGCGAGCTTCGCTCAGCATCAGGCCATGAGACAGGTTGTTGATATCTTCTGAGGTACAGGCGAAGTGAACAAACTCGCCGATGGCGGTAAGTTCGCTGTTGTCTGCGATCTTCTCTTTGATGAAGTATTCAACGGCCTTCACATCGTGGTTAGTGGTGGCCTCGATGGCCTTCACGCGCAGCGCGTCTTCTTCGCTGAAGTTGTCTTTGATCTGGTCGAGCAAGGCCAGTGCGGCTTCGCTAAAAGGAGGAACTTCTTCAATTTCTGGGCAGCTGGACAGCAGCTTTAGCCAGTTTATTTCGACTTGAACACGGTATTTGGTCAGGCCGTACTCGCTGAAAATCCCTCGCAATGAGGCGGTTTTACTACCATAACGACCGTCTACCGGAGAGATAGCAGTTAGTGCGGAAAGTTCCATTAGAAGCTCCTTTAATGAACTTAACTTATTATTTATAGGGTGAGGCTTTTCTTAGCTGTATCAACTATTGTTTTTCGCGAGAAGACAAGGTGCCTGCGCTTGCCTCCAAGTTGGCGCCACAGGACTGCGCTGCGCATGGCAGCTAGCAGCAGGGCGCGTATCTTATGTTGCACCATAGGTTGTTTCAGGTACTCGGGATTGCCCGAGATCTGTATCTTGGGGCCTAAGGTGCTGATTATATCGCTGTAGATGCCGGCGAAGTTGGCAACCACCTGCTCGTCGGTAATGGCAAAGTGGTGCAGCTGGCGGTGTACTTGATTGATGCGCTCGGCCAGCATGCCCATGGCGTTTGAGCTGCGTGACAGCTTGCGTTCCAGGGCCAGGATACCGATAAGGTAGCGGGTCACCTCGACATCTTTCTGCTTGTCATCGCCCAGCTGGTTCAACACCAGTTGGTAGCCGCGATTCAGCGCGACCTTGTCTTGATATACATCGGCAGTGCTGTCTGGGTTGGTCACCATTATGGTACCCAGACAGGCGCCAAGCATCTCATCGTCTGCCTGGCCGTGTCTGGCAACCTTTTGTACCTGACCTATCGCCTGCAATATACCGGCAAAGGCCATGGTTCTGTCGAAAATCGGCTCGCTCACGGCTTATTCTCTAATCAGACTGTCTATGATGCCGCCGCCAAGGCAGACTTCGCCGTCATAAAACACGGCAGACTGACCAGGAGTTACGGCGGCAACTGGCTCGTCGAAGATCACCTTGATGCGATCGTCCCCTTCATAGGTGAGGGTACAGGCCACGTCCTGCTGACGGTAACGTGTCTTGACCGTGATCTTGGCGCCATCAACGGGCCCTTTTCTATCGACCCAGTGTAGCTGATCGGCGTAGAAACCCACCGACATGAGGCGAGGGTGCTTGCCACCTTGACCGACAACCAACACGTTACGTTCGAGATCTTTATCGACCACATACCAAGGATCGTCGTTGCTGTTCTTCATGCCGCCGATCCCCAGCCCCTTGCGCTGGCCCAGGGTGTGGTACATCAAGCCTTGGTGCTCACCTATGACTTCGCCTTCGGCGGTCTCTATCTTGCCGGGCTGCGCGGGCAGGAAGGTGCGCAGAAAATCGGTGAACTTACGCTCGCCGATAAAGCAGATGCCTGTGCTGTCCTTCTTGTCATGGGTAATCAGCCCCATCTCCTTGGCGATTTCACGCACTTCGCTCTTCTCCAGTTCACCCACGGGGAACAGGGAGCGGGCGATCTGCTCATGGCTCAAGGTGTAGAGGAAGTAGCTCTGATCTTTGTTGCCGTCGACGCCACGTAGCATTTGGCTTTGACCCGAGGCATCGCTTCGGCGCACATAGTGGCCCATGGCGATGTAGTCGGCGTCCAGGATGTCGTCGGCAAACTCGAGAAACGCCTTAAACTTGATCTCTTTGTTGCACATGATATCTGGGTTAGGTGTGCGCCCCGCTTTGTATTCGGCGAGGAAGTACTCGAACACGTTGTCCCAGTATTCGGCGGCAAAGTTAACCGTGTGCAGCTTGATCCCCAGTTTGTCACAAACGGCTTGGGCATCTTTAAGATCTTCGGCGGCGGCGCAATACTCGTCGGTATCGTCCTCTTCCCAGTTTTTCATGAACAGGCCTTCAACCTGATAGCCCTGTTTCATGAGGAGATACGCCGAAACAGATGAGTCGACACCGCCGGACATACCGACGATCACTTTTTTACCGTTTGGATTGGGTTCGATTGCTGCCATAAATCCTAAAAACCATTAAATTCGTGTAGCTATGGTGGCTGTTTTCGGCGGTTGAGCAAGCAGGTTTGCCTGCTTAGCCCTGTGTCTAATTGCGCGTTGATCGCGCATCACTGGCCTGGAAAATCATCACCATAATATGCGGGGGCATATTCTATCATGCATTGTGACTTTGGGCTAACTAGAGAAAGCGGCTATTGACCACCTCAGTCGAAAAGAGTTTTCCCTGACGAAAGTCGTCAATACATTGCAGTACCAGGGGGCTTCTGAGCTGGCTCTTGAGCTGGGTTATCTCATCGAGCGTCATCCACAGGGCGCGGCGAATCGCGCTGTCTTGGGGCTTGGGCGTGAGCGGCTCATCTAGGACACAAGCATAGGTGAAGCGCAGGAAAGCCAGATCGTCTCTAGCCTGAAATTGATAGATGTTGATCAGCGACTGCGCCTTAATGCTAAGGCCTGTCTCTTCCCATACCTCGCGCTCGCAGGCCTGATTAAGGCTCTCAAAGGCTTCTAGGTGACCTGCGGGCTGGTTGTAGGTGAGCTTGCCATCGATGAGCTCTTCGACCATCAGGTATTTGTCGTCACAATTGATGACGCAAGCGACGGTGACATTGGGTTTATAACGTTCCATCTATTACCTCGTTAGGATTGGGGCAACACCTTGTATTCGCCATTTGCGATACCATCCAGGCTCCATTGACCTATTTTATAACGAATCAGTCTTAACGTTGGGTAGCCCACATGGGCGGTCATGCGCCTGACCTGACGATTACGTCCCTCGCAGATGGTGATCGCCAGCCAACTGGTGGGGATTTGTTTGCGCTCTCTCACCGGTGGATTACGGGGCCAGACATCCGGCTCGGCGATACGTTCTACCTTGGCCGGCAGGGTCGGACCATCTTTGAGGCTGACGCCATCTCTTAGTGCCTGAATTGCCTCGTCGCTGGGAATGCCTTCGACCTGCACCCAGTAGGTCTTATCGGTTTTCTTCTTGGGCTCTGTGATACGTGATTGTAGCTGGCCGTCGTTGGTCAGTAGCAGTAAGCCTTCGCTGTCTCTGTCGAGCCTGCCAGCGGCGTAGACATCTTGAATCGGGATGAAATCCTTCAAGGTCTGGCGGCCCTGCTCATCGGTGAATTGACACAAGACATCGAAGGGCTTGTTAAACAGCACTATGACGGGGTTCTGCGGCCTTTGCTTTGGCTTAGGTTTGGACTTAGGCTTAGGTTTGGACTTAGGTTTAGATTTAAGCTTAGTTTTGTGTTTGACACCCTCTGCCGCGGTGGCGCTCACTCTTCGTTTTGGCTGATAAGAATTGCCTTTGGATTTAGTGGCTGGGGCGTTGTTTTTCGCTCCCTGACGACGAGAAGCTAGCTTATTGGCGCTGGGTGTTTTTGGACTCACAAGGCAAACTTTTGGCTGAGTGTATGCTAATGCTGACATTGTACTGTGCATTCGCCATTAGTGGAATTTGAATATTGGCGTGAATGATTTATGATGTCGGCCAACTAAATGTGATCGATAGCAAAACGTGAACAGATTTTGAGATGTTAACCGCGCTTTGTTTTGCATTAAATCGGTTTAAGTGTCAGGGGAGAGCCCCAGGGCGTTCACCCTTACGATTTATCCTTTTCATGCCTCGCATTCGCCATCGTAAAATTATAATAATGACATCATAGTGGTTTGATTAATAAACGATTTATTTTACAAAAAAACGTAGGAAGTAATAATGAACGACAATCCAACGATCATCTATACGGAGACAGATGAAGCTCCGGCTCTCGCGACCCTATCTCTGTTGCCTATTATCAAGCATTTTACCGCAGCCGCCGGAGTTGGCGTTGAGACACGCGACATCTCTTTATCTGGCCGTGTTATTGCCAATTTCCCTGAATTCTTAAAGCCAGAACAGCAGATCTCTGACGCGCTCGCCGAGCTGGGTGAGCTGGCCACTAAGCCAGAAGCAAATATCATCAAGCTGCCAAACATCAGCGCCTCGATTCCACAGCTAAAAGCTTGTATCAAAGAGCTGCAAGATAAGGGTTATGCACTGCCTAACTACCCTGATGAGCCGCAAAATGATGCAGAAGCCGATATCAAGTCGCGTTATGACAAGATCAAAGGGAGTGCCGTTAACCCAGTGCTGCGTGAAGGTAACTCAGATCGCCGCGCGCCGACTTCTGTAAAAAACTACGCCAAGAAGAACCCACACTCAATGGGTGCCTGGAGCAGCGATTCTAAGTCTCATGTTGCGCACATGGAAGCCGGCGATTTCTACGGTAGCGAGCAGTCGGTGACGGTTGCCGAGCCAACCAGCATAGATATCCTGTTTGAAGGTAAAGATGGTAGCAGCAAGACACTGAAAGCTGGCCTTAAGTTACTGGCTGGTGAGGTGATTGACGCTTCGACCATGAGCAAGAAAGCTCTGGTTGCCTTCATGGAGCGCGAAATCGAGGCCGCTAAGGCCGAAGATGTATTGCTGTCTCTGCACCTTAAAGCGACCATGATGAAGGTTTCTGACCCTATCATGTTCGGTCACGCGGTTAAGGTGTTCTACAAGTCACTGTTTGAAAAGCATGGCCAGCTGTTTGAAGAGCTGGGCGTCGATGTAAATAACGGTTTCGGTGACGTCTATGCCAAGATAGCCAGCCTACCAGCCGACAAGAAGGTCGAGATCGAAGCTGACATCGCCGCTATCTACGCCGAGCGTCCAGCCCTGGCGATGGTTGATTCAGACCGTGGTATCACCAACCTGCACGTGCCAAGCGATGTGATCATCGATGCTTCTATGCCTGCGGCGATCCGCTCATCAGGTCAGATGTGGGGCCCTGATGGCAAGCTAAAAGACACCAAGGCGCTGATCCCAGATCGTTGCTATGCAGGTGTTTACCAGGAAACTATCCAATTCTGTAAAGAAAATGGCGCCTTCGATCCAACCACCATGGGCAGCGTGCCAAACGTGGGCCTGATGGCGCAGAAGGCCGAAGAATATGGTAGCCATGACAAGACCTTCGAAATCGCCGCCGACGGTGTGGTCAAGGTTGTCGATGCCGCCGGTAACCTCTTGATGTCTCACGACGTCGAAGCCGGTGATATCTGGAGAATGTGTCAGGTTAAAGATGCGCCTATTCGTGACTGGGTTAAGCTTGCCGTTAATCGTGCGCGTCTGTCATCTACGCCAGCCGTGTTCTGGTTAGACGAGAACCGTGCCCACGACGCACAGCTGATTGCCAAGGTGAAGCAGTATCTGCCTGAGCATGATACCGATGGACTCGAGATCCACATCATGGCGCCTGTGGCGGCGACTCGTTTCTCACTGGAGCGCATCAAGCAAGGTCTGGATACCATCTCGGTAACCGGTAACGTGCTACGTGACTACCTTACCGATCTCTTCCCAATTCTTGAGCTGGGGACCAGCGCAAAGATGCTGTCAATCGTGCCTTTGATGAGTGGTGGTGGATTGTTCGAGACAGGTGCCGGTGGTAGTGCCCCTAAGCATGTTCAACAGGTAGAGAAAGAGGGTCACCTACGTTGGGATTCTCTGGGTGAGTTCCTGGCACTGGGCGCGTCACTCGAGCACCTGAGCCAAAACTACGGCAACCCTAAGGCGCAGGTATTGGCCGATGCGCTGGACAATGCTATCGGTAAGTTCCTCGATGAAAACCGTTCGCCTTCACGTCGTGTGGGAGAGCTGGATAACCGTGGTAGCCATTTCTACCTGGCGATGTACTGGGCAGAGGCTCTGGCCGCACAGGATAGCGATGCTGAGCTAAAAGCGCAGTTCGCGCCACTTGCCGAAGCGCTAACCAATAACGAAGCCAATATTGTTGCCGAGTTAAATGGTGCGCAGGGCCCTGCGGTTGATTTAGGCGGTTACTATCGCCTGGATGCCGCTAAGGCGGAAGCGGCGATGCGTCCAAGTGCGACGCTGAACCAGCTGATTGGCTAATTTAGCCATCTAATGAAAGAGGGCGCCACGGCGCCCTTTTTTATTGCTTTAAAGGTACCTGTTAGCGATTAAAAATCAGCAATAAAAAAGGCAGGGATCACCCTGCCTTTTTTGTTTTTTTGACCCACTATTTAGTGGGCGATATCGCTGACGCGTGCATCCCTTTAGGCCCCTGTTCCACCTCGAATTGGACTGATTGGCCTGCTTTTAGAGTTCGATAGCCTTCCATTTCAATGGTAGAATAGTGTGCGAAAACGTCTTCACCACCAGCTTCAGGGCAGATAAACCCGAATCCTTTGGCGTTGTTGAACCATTTCACAGTTCCGTTTGCCATACTTCCACTTCCTTCTGTTGTTTACTGACCAGTAAGATAGTAAAACTTATGAGGCGGGGTAAATTCACCGCTCGATGAACAGAATGAAACCAGTAAAAGCGGATGTCAAGACCAATTTAACAAAAAGGCAACATTTACGCTAAATTCGTCAGCAATTGGTTCTAATGGTCGGATGAGTAACAGGTTTATCCCGGGTGGTCAGCAACTTTTGGAAGAAGCCAAAACTAGAGGCTAATATTGAAATATGGGTAAAGTAGGTAATATTGAGCATATCGAAGAGCGCGCGGAAACTGAACTCATGCCGCCTTCGATGTACAAAGTGATCTTAAACAACGATGACTATACCCCGATGGACTTTGTCATCGAGGTGTTACAACTCTTTTTTAATAAAAATGAACAAGAAGCCACAGATATCATGTTGGCGATTCATCACCAGGGTAAGGGAATTTGCGGCGTTTTCCCTTTCGGCATTGCAGAAACCAAGGTCGCACAAGTAAATCAGTTTGCAAGACAAAACCAACATCCGTTACTGTGTTCATTAGAGAAAGCCTGAATATCGAAGTTTTGTGATTATTTTAGGGGGTGCTTATGTTAAATAAAGATTTAGAGGTCACCTTGAATCTGGCGTTCCAACAAGCCAGAGACGCGCGACACGAATACATGACCGTAGAGCATCTGCTATTGGCGTTAATCGATAATCCTGCGGCTCAAGAGGCGCTGCTCGCCTGCGGTGCAAACCTCGATAAGTTAAGAGAAGAGGTGTCGAGTTTCATCGAACAGACCACACCTATCATCAGCGATCCCAACGACGACAGAGAAACCCAGCCTACCTTAGGTTTTCAGCGCGTGCTGCAGCGCGCCGTCTTTCATGTGCAATCCTCGGGTCGCAACGAGGTGACGGGTGCCAACGTCTTGGTGGCCATTTTCAGCGAGCAGGAGTCTCAGGCGGTTTATCTGCTGCGTAACGGTGAGATCACCCGCCTAGATGTGGTGAACTACATCTCCCACGGCGTGTCACGTGATGAGCTGGATAATGCTCAGGAACCCGAACAGATTGAAGATCACAGCGAATCGGAAGAGCGCAGCAAGCTGTCGCAATTTACCGCCAATCTCAACGAAGAGGCCCGTAAGGGCAATATCGATCCCCTGATCGGCCGCTCCGATGAGATAGAACGCTCGATTCAGATCCTCTGCCGACGCCGCAAGAATAACCCGCTATTGGTGGGTGAGGCGGGCGTCGGTAAGACGGCGATTGCTGAGGGGCTTGCCTATCGCATCGTCAACGACGAGGTTCCAGAGGTGATGGCCGATGCCACAGTCTACTCGCTGGATCTCGGCGCCTTGCTGGCGGGCACCAAATATCGTGGCGACTTTGAGAAACGCTTTAAGAGTCTGCTCAAGGAGCTTTCGCAAGATAAACACGCCATCTTGTTCATCGATGAGATCCACACCATTATTGGCGCGGGAGCGGCATCTGGTGGCGTGATGGACGCGTCTAACTTGCTCAAACCGCTGCTCTCTAGCGGTCACCTGCGCTGCATGGGCTCGACCACCTTCCAGGAGTATCAGAGCATCTTCGAGAAAGATCGCGCCCTGGCCAGACGTTTCCAGAAGGTGGATATCAACGAGCCGTCGGTGGCGGAGACCACCAAGATCCTGCAGGGCCTCAAGAGTAAGTATGAGGAGCACCACGGCGTGCGCTATACCATGGCGGCCTTGTCGGTGGCGGCGCGTCTGGCGGATAAGCATATCAACGACAGACATCTTCCCGACAAGGCGATCGATGTGATCGACGAGGCGGGCGCGCGCATGGCGATGCAGCCGGCGAGCAAGCGCAAGAAGACCATAGGTCAGGCGGAGATTGAGTCTATCATAGCTAAGATGGCGCGGATCCCAGAGAAGACGGTATCGGCCACCGATAAGGATATGCTGAAGAATCTCGAGCGTAATCTCAAGATGGTGGTGTTTGGCCAGGATAAGGCTATCGAAGCCCTAAGCTCGGCGATTCGCCTGTCACGCTCTGGCCTCAGCGGCGCCCACAAGCCTGTGGGTAGCTTCCTGTTTGCCGGTCCGACCGGTGTGGGTAAGACAGAGGTCACCAGTCAGCTGGCATCTTGTCTCAGCCTCAAGCTGGTGCGTTTCGATATGTCCGAGTATATGGAGAGTCATACTGTGTCTCGCCTTATCGGTGCGCCGCCAGGCTATGTTGGCTACGATCAGGGGGGCCTGTTAACCGATGCGGTGATCAAGAACCCACATTGCGTGGTGCTGCTCGATGAGATCGAAAAAGCCCACCCCGATGTCTATAACCTGCTGCTGCAGGTGATGGACCACGGTACCTTGACCGACAACAATGGTCGCAAGGCGGACTTTAGGCACGTGACCCTGGTTATGACCACCAATGCGGGCGTGCAGGAGACGGTGCGTAAATCCATCGGCTTCAAGCAGCAAGATCACAGCCAGGACGCTTTGTCTGAGATCAACCGCGTCTTCTCGCCCGAGTTCAGAAACCGCTTGGATGAGATCATCTGGTTCAACCATTTGGATATGACGGTCATTGCCAAGGTGGTCGACAAGTTCCTGGTCGAGCTGCAGGCGCAACTGGATGAGAAATCTGTGGTGCTGGATGTGAGCGATGACGCCAGAACCTTACTGGCCGAGAAGGGCTATGATAAGGCGATGGGGGCAAGGCCTATGGCCCGAGTGGTCACCGAGATGATCAAACGACCACTTGCCGATGAGATCCTCTTCGGTAAGCTGGAGAAGGGCGGTGTTGCCCATGTGGATGTCGACGGTGATAAGCTGACCATCAAGATTGAACAGTCTGAGCGGCTGACACAGGCGTAATACTCTGACGTAATAAAAAAGGCTGCAGATGCAGCCTTTTTTCATGATTTGGACTATGTGTCAGATCCTGCGTAGGTGCCAGTCTCTGCCATTGTCGCTATCGATTAGGAACAAAAAAACCGGCACTGCCGGTTTTTATTATTCGCAAGCTAACGATTAGCGTGAACGGAAGACGATGCGCCCTTTGCTCAAATCATAAGGGGTCAGCTGAACTGTGACCTTATCACCCGTTAGAATACGGATGTAGTTTTTACGCATTTTGCCTGAGATATGGGCGATTACTACGTGACCATTCTCTAGCTCTACTCGAAACATTGTATTTGGCAAGGTTTCAAGAATAGTGCCTTGCATCTCAATGTTGTCTTCTTTCGCCATTAATCAGTTATCCTGTTAGCCTTCAAATATTAAAAACGGGCGTATCATGCCGCAAATTAGCGCTTCTGTAAAGAGGTGTTCGTTATCTGGGCAAATATCTGTTTGCTTTATTTTTTCTAATTAAGCGTGCTTATTCACTGCGTTGCCAACCATTTGCGGTCAATATCTCGTAGGGATGGTAGGCGGTCTTGTAATTCATCTTACGAGACTCATGGATCTGATAGCCCAGATAGACATGCGCCTTGTGCATCTGCCTGGCGAGATCGCACTGCAATAGAATCATAAAGGAGCCCAGAGAGCGTTTATCCAGCTCGGGAGCAAAGAAGCTGTAGATGGCCGACAGGCTGTTTGGCAACACGTCAGTGACCGCTACGCCTATTAGCTCACCCTCGAGCCGCAGTTCGAGCAGCTTCGGTGGATGCCAGCTGCACTGCACGAAATGATCGTATTGCTCTCGTGAGGGGGGATACATGGGACCATCGTGGTGGCGCGCCTTGATGTACCTGTCATAGAGCGCGTAGTGCTCGTCGGTGCAGTTGTCGACCAGGCGCCAGCTAACATCCTGATTCTGTTTCAGGGTGCGTTTCTGCCGTCGTGACGGCATAAATAGTTCCACCGGAATACGTATCGGCAGGCAGGCCTGGCAGTGGGGGCAATGTGGCTTATAGATGGTCTCACCGCTGCGGCGAAAACCCAAGGCCAAGAGCTTCTCAAACAGGGTGAGGTCGAGAGACTCCTCCTGCAGCACTAACAGTTGTTCCTGCTTGCCCGGCAGGTAGCTGCAGTCGAAGGTATGTGTCATACCCACCTGTATGGTGTCGGATCTAGAGTTCAATCTGCACCTCTTGTGGGTGCCAGGCGTCGCTGGCGACCTCGATATCGCGAAAACGCTTCAATAGTTTGATGAAATCCGCTCGCTTTAATGCCTTGGCCCCCAGGGATGCCAGATGAGGATTCATGACCTGGGCGTCGATCAGCCGGTATCTGTGTGATAGCAGGTGTTGGTGTAGCATGACCATGGCTGCCTTGGAGGCATTGCTCTGGAGGTGAAACATGGACTCGCCGCAAAATACCTGGCCGATGGCCACCCCATAGAGGCCGCCAATCAGTTTATCGCCATCCCATACCTCAATCGAGTGGGCCTTGTTGTACTGGTGTAGTGCCTTATAGGCCTGCTGTATCTCTAAGGTGATCCAGGTACCCTCCTTGCTTTGGCGGGTGAGGGCGCAGTGCTCGATCACGCTGTTAAAGGCGCGATTGACGCTGAAGCGCCACTGACGGCGTTTGATATCGCGCTTCAGGCTGCGACTGACCTTGAGTGAACCGGGCACAAACACGGCGCGGGGGTCGGGGGACCACCAGAGGATTGGGTCGTTTTCATTAAACCAGGGGAAGATCCCCTCATAATAAGCGTTGAGCAGACGCTTAGGGTGTAGATCGCCGCCGATGGCCAAGAGTCCGTTTGGATCGGTTAGGGCAAACTCCGGCGAAGGGAACTTTGCCAGCTCATGATTTAAATAGGACAGTGAGTTCACAATTGAGTAAAATTAGTTATCGGCCTCTTTATAAGTTAGCGGAAAACCTCTTATGTTGAAACCTACCCCCCGCCTCTTTCGCTTTATTTGGTCAGTTTTTATCTTGCTTTCCAGCCTGGGCCTGAGTGCTGGTGTCAGTGCCGCCTACGAGCGCAATCAAGCCGTTCCCGTCGAGAAGGTAGAGTATGGTTATGTGACCTCGGTACGTAACATTACCCAGACTCAGTTAGTGGAAGATCGTAACCAGGGCTGGCGCACATTTGGTGGCGCCTTGATAGGTGGCGTCATAGGGCATCAGTTTGGTGGCGGTAGCGGTCAGGACGTTGCCACAGTATTGGGGGCCCTCATTGGTGGCGGCATAGGCCATAATGCGGGCGGCGATTACTATCAGCAGTTGAAGCTGGTGGAGCTGATGATACGTTATGAAGACGGTCGGGAGGTAATGGTGATTCAAGACCTGGATCCCGGCATGATTTTCAACGTCGATGATGAGGTGCGCGTGGTCTACCTGCAGGGGGGCGTGCGAGTCGACCTGGCGATGTAGTAATACCAATCGTAGTAAATAACTGATCATGCTAGCTTGTTAAAACGTCCGATAACCGTGTTATTATTTTTGACTGTAGAATAACTACTTATCAAAAATCATGCCTTGTTCTCGAACGTTTTTCCTGCGCTATTTCTGATCACTTACTTACTGTGATTGGTATAATTGTACTGCAACTCGACATATAGCGTTTTCAACAAAAAAGGAACCATGGGGCTCCTTTTTTATGACGATACGTTCTTATAACGATAAGTGGCTTGATTAGAAGCCGCGGGGAAGTTGTCCTTTACCCGCCAGCTTTGCACGCCAAAGCTCTTTCGGTGTCATGCCACCAGAGGTTGATTTGCTGGCTTTCGCCTCTGCTTTAGGCTTGGCTACTTTCGCAGGTGCGGCTTTCTTAGGCGCTGCCTTAGGTTTTTCCGCTTTTGCAGGAGCCTTAGCAGCAGGTGCTTGCTCACCTTGTTCAGCCAACATGGCTTCTAAATCACTAAAACGAAGAGATTTACCACCATCGATCTTGTACCAGCTTCCTTTTTGCTCGATGGTAACGCTCTTACCCTGCGCCTTGCTCAATGCAGCCTCGAGTGTGCTGATCACCTCTTCTTTGGTCAACTTTGACATAGTATTAACCTATTTCTTTTAATGTGTAATTGAAGGTTTGGCCTAATTTTATAGCTGAAACGCCTGAATTGTCCAATTTTCACAGAAATTCAACGTATTTCTATGAACTGAGGCCCAGATATGGCTAAACTAGGCGCTATCGTCACGGTCATTTTTTCAGCCCTTGAGCGCTGGAATGGCCAAAGTTATCTGATTCATATGAGGAGCTTAGATGAATCGCACAGCATTGACTCGATACCTCACGGAATTTCTGCAGGTAGGCAGCTACAAGGATTATGCCCCCAACGGGTTACAGGTCGAGGGCAAGGAGCGAATTAAGACGATTGTCACCGGGGTGACCGCCTGTCAGGCATTGATCGACAGGGCGGTTGAGCTAGATGCCGATGCCTTGCTGGTGCATCATGGTTTCTTCTGGAAGGGTGAGCCTGAGACCATCACAGGGATGAAGTATCGTCGCATCAAGTCATTGATCAATAATGATATCAACCTCTATGGTTATCATCTGCCGCTCGATGGTCATCCTATGCTGGGGAACAACGCCGAGTTGGCGCGAGAGCTTGGGATCATAGATACCGAGTCGGTGGAGGGGGTTGCCCAGGGGCTGGTGTGGCAGGGGCGTCTCGATGAGCCTATGGCGCCGAGTGCGTTTGCCGAGCACTTGGCGGGCGTTCTGGGCCGTCAGGCATTACACCTAGGTGAGAGCGACAAGCCGATTCATCGCCTAGCCTGGTGCAGCGGCGGGGCGCAAGACTACATAGATATTGCCGTGGATTTGGGCGTCGATGCCTTTATCAGTGGCGAGGTGTCTGAGCGTACCTTCCATAGCGCAGTCGAGCAGGATATTCACTACTTTGCTGCGGGTCATCACGCCACGGAAAGATTTGGCATCAAGGCATTGGGCGAGCATTTGGCCAGTGAGTTTGGTCTGACTCACCATTTCGTGGATATCGACAATCCGGTGTAACGAATCGATTGTTAAAGCTGACTCGAGTATCTAAAAGAAAAGGCCGCTAGTTAGCGGCCTTTTTTGTGTCATCTCGGCTGAGTGCCGAGCATAGCGGTTTATTTCACGCGCATGCCAGGTTGGGCACCTTCATGTGGCTCTAGGATCCACAGATCTTTTTTACCAGGACCGGCCGCAAGCACCATGCCTTCAGACATGCCGAAACGCATCTTACGCGGTGCCAGGTTAGCGACCATTACGGTCAGCTTGCCTTCCAGATCTTCTGGGGCATAGGCAGACTTGATGCCGGCAAACACCTGCTTAGTCTCGCCACCTAGGTCCAGCTGCAGCTTAAGCAGCTTGTTGGCTTCAGGCACATGTTCCGCCTTGGCGATACGGGCGATACGCAGATCTAACTTGGCGAAGTCGTCGAAGCTGATCTCTTCGCTGATAGGATCGAGATCCAGCTGGCTCTTAGGCGCCTCGGCTACCTGCAGGTTCTCGGTCGATGCTTCGATAATGGCTTCGATGTTCTTCATCTCGACACGTTGCATCAGTGCCTTGAACGGTGCGATTTCGTGACCGCTTAGATCTTTTGCCAGGTCATCCCAGGTCAGCTCAAGTTGTAGGAAGGCCTCCACATCCTGGGCCAGCTTAGGCAGGACAGGCTTGAGGTAGGTCACCAGGATGCGGAACAGGTTCAGCGCGTTACTACATACCTGATGGGCTTCCTCTTGCTTATCTTCCTCTTTCACCAGCTGCCATGGGGCGGCATCGGCGACAAAGGCGTTGGCGATATCGGCCAGGGCCATGATCTCGCGCATCGCCTTACCAAATTCACGGGTCTCGTAAAACTCGGCGATGGCATCTGCCTTGGCGAGGAAGGTCTCGGCCAGGCTGGTGTCGGCAACCTTGGCCAGCTTGCCGTCGAAACGCTTGCTGATGAAGCCTGCGGTGCGAGAGGCGAGGTTAACCAGTTTACCCACGAGATCTGAGTTGACGCGCTGGGCGAAGTCTTCCAGGTTAAGGTCGAGATCGTCGATACGGCTGCTGAGCTTCGCCGCGTAGTAGTAACGCAGGTACTCAGGATTTAAGTTATCCAGATAGGTTCTGGCCTTGATGAAGGTGCCTTTAGATTTTGACATCTTGGCGCCATTTACTGTCACATAGCCGTGGGCATAGACGCTGTTTGGCTTACGGAATCCCGCGCCTTCTAGCATGGCAGGCCAGAACAGGCTATGGAAGTAGACGATATCTTTACCGATGAAGTGGTATACCTCGGCGGTTGAGTCTTTTGCCCAGAACTCGTCGAAGTTAAGGTCGCCGCGCTTGTTGCACAGGTTCTTGAACGAGCCCATGTAGCCGATAGGCGCATCTAGCCAGACGTAGAAGAATTTACCCGGTGCATCAGGGATCTCGAAGCCGAAGTAAGGCGCATCACGGGTAATGTCCCACTGCTGCAGGCCCTGTTCGAACCACTCGCCCAGCTTGTTGGCCATCTCTTGTTGTAGCGAACCTGAACGGGTCCACTCTTTCAACATCTCTTCGAAGGCGGGTAGGTCGAAGAAGAAGTGTTCTGTCTCCTTCATCACAGGTGTGGCACCGGATACCGCCGACTTAGGATCGATTAGATCCGTCGGGCTGTAGGTCGCGCCGCAGCTGTCGCAGTTGTCGCCATATTGATCCACTGACTTACACTTAGGACAGGTGCCCTTAACGAAGCGATCTGGCAGGAACATAGACTTTTCTGGATCGAACAGCTGAGAGATGGTCTTAGACTTGATATAGCCGCCATCGCGAAGCTTGAGATAGATCTCGCTCGCCAGCTCACGGTTTTCGTCGCTGTGGGTGCTGTGGAAATTATCGAACTGAATATTAAAGTCGGCAAAATCCTGCTGATGCTCTTTCTGTACCTGAGCGATCATCTCTTCTGGCGCCATGCCGAGCTGCTGCGCCTTAAGCATGATGGGCGTGCCGTGGGCATCGTCTGCACAGATATAGTGACATTCGTGGCCGCGTAGCTTTTGAAAACGCGCCCAGATATCGGTTTGAATATATTCAAGCATGTGACCTAAATGAATGGGGCCATTGGCGTACGGAAGTGCGCTGGTCACGAGAATTTTACGTTGTGAAGTTGCCATCTTGTCTCTAAATCAGTAAGTGCCCAAAAAGAATGGCATAGATACTAACCGATCATCGCTAAAGTTTCATCAAAAGCTGCTTTAAGTGAACTAAATCTATCCGAATATGAGGAGTTTTTCTGATACACTTAGCCAAATTTATTTTTGGAGGTAGTCGTTTTGTCTTCAGCGTCTCAGAATTATCATCTTCATGATGATCTGCTCGGTCCGGTTTTGGCTATTTTAGATGCCCATCAAGACCCCTATTTAATGCAAGGTCTGGTGAGCGCAGGTTGCGTGACCAAGCTAGATATTGAAGGCAAGCGATTGCAGCTGGGGCTGTGTTATCCCTACCCCTGTCAGAGCCAGTATCGCGATACCGTCATGGCGATCACCAATAAGCTGGCGGTGCTCGATGCCATAGATGAAGTCGAGTGCGAAATCGATTTCCAGCCTGCGGTGATTTCGGCCGGTGCGGTCGAGCCGCTACCAAACGTCAAACAGGTAATTGCCGTTGCCTCGGGTAAGGGCGGCGTGGGTAAGTCGACCACCTCGGTCAACCTGGCGCTAGCATTAGCGGCCGAAGGCGCAAAGGTGGGGATTCTCGATGCCGATATCTACGGCCCCTCGATTCCGCTCATGCTGGGCGTACCCAACTTTAACCCTGTCTCACCGGACGGCAAGATGATGACCGCGGCCGAGGCTCACGGTATCGCCGCTCAGTCTATCGGTTTTATCGTTAGTGGTGACGAAGCTGCCGTATGGCGCGGCCCTATGGCGGCTGGCGCTTTGGCGCAGCTGTTAAATGAGACCCTGTGGCCCGAGCTGGATTACCTGGTGATCGACATGCCACCAGGCACAGGCGACATTCAGCTGACCCTGTCGCAGAAGGTGCCGGTAAGCGGCGCCGTGGTGGTCACCACCCCGCAAGATATCGCCCTGGCCGATGCCAAGAAGGGGATCAGCATGTTCCAGAAGGTGAACATTCCTGTGCTGGGTATCGTCGAGAACATGAGTTTCCATATCTGTAGCGACTGTGGTCATAAGGAGCATCTTTTCGGTGAAGATGGCGGCCTTAAGATGGCTGCGCGCTACAATGTACCGCTTTTGGGGCAGCTACCGCTGCAACTGAATATCCGCGAGGATGTGGATAAAGGCACGCCGACCGTCGTGGCGGATGGCGAGAGCCAGGTGGCCTTGTTGTATAAGGAGATCGCCAGAAAGGTGGGGGCGCAGCTTGCCCTGAGCCAGACACAGAGTGTCGTATCTATTTCAATTTCAGATGATGAGTAAGGTTTACAAAGCATGAATTCGCAATGTGTCATAATTGGTATCGCAGGGGCATCGGCATCGGGTAAGAGCCTAATCGCGAAGACGATTTTCGAGGAGCTATGCCGTGATCTGGGCACAGATCAGATAGGGGTTATCGCCGAGGATGCCTACTATAAAGATCAGGGGCATCTGTCGATGGATCAGCGTGTGCTAACCAATTACGATCACCCAAAGGCGCTGGATCATCAGCTGCTGTGTGAACACCTCAGCGCCCTGAAAAATGGCGAAGCGGTGGAGATCCCTCAATACAGCTATACCGAGCATACCCGTATGGCCGAGACAGTCACCATGACACCTAAGAAGGTGATCATCCTCGAGGGGATCTTGCTACTGACAGATCCTAACCTGCGCGAGCAGATGGATGCGAGCGTCTTCATGGACACGCCACTGGACATCTGCTTCATGCGCCGCCTGACCCGCGATGTGGCCGAGCGTGGCCGTACCATGGAGTCTGTGATGCAGCAGTACACTCAGACAGTGCGTCCTATGTTCCTGCAATTTATCGATCCTTCTAAGCAATATGCCGATATTATCGTGCCGCGTGGTGGTAAAAACCGCATCGCAACCGATATATTAAAGGCTAGAATTCAACACCTTTTAGCAAAATAGTCGCTTGATATGGGGAGTTAGGCTGGGATGCGTTTAACGGATTTAGAGATAGCAGCATGTTTAGAGGAGGGGAGTATTGTCATCGATCCCCGTCCCGATGCCGAGGCCATCAGTGGCGTCAGCGTCGATGTGAAACTCGGTAATCAGTTCCGCGTATTTCAAGACCATACGGCGCCCTATATCGATCTCAGTGGCCCCAGCAGCGAGGTGCAGGCGGCCCTGGATCGTGTGATGAGCGATAAGATAGTGATCCCCGAAGGGGAAGCGTTTTTCCTCCATCCCGGCGAGCTCGCACTGGCCGTCACCCATGAGAGTCTGACCCTGCCGGCCGATATCGTCGGCTGGTTGGATGGCCGTTCTTCTCTGGCAAGGTTAGGGCTCATGGTGCATGTCACGGCCCATCGCATCGATCCCGGTTGGCAGGGAAAGATAGTGCTCGAGTTCTTCAACAGCGGCAAGCTTCCCCTGGCCTTGAAGCCCATGATGACCATAGGCGCCCTCAACTTCGAGCGGCTAAGCTCGCCCGTGGCGCGCCCCTACAATCAGCGCAAGAGTGCTAAGTACAGGGATCAACAAGAAGCCGTTGCCAGTCGGATCAGTCAGGACAAATGATGTCGCAGACTATCTGGGTAAATGGTGAACAAGCAGCAAGTGTTTCGGCATTCGACAGGGGACTGGCCTACGGCGATGGCCTGTTTGCCACCATGCGCTGTCGAGGCGCTGAGGTACTCTTCATCGAGAGTCACCTGCTTCGATTGGCTCAAGGGGCTCATCGCCTTGGCTTCCCGCTGCCAGATTCCGCTGTGCTGAGCGAGCAAATGGCAGAGGCCTGTGAGCTGGGTGCCAAACAGTTTTCCCAAGATTATTGCCTTAAGTTACTAGTAAGCCGCGGCAGTGGCGGACGCGGTTATATGCCGCCGCAAACACCTACGCAGACTTGTGCGTTGTCGCTGCATGAGATCCCGGCGCATTACCGTCAGTGGCAAGCTGCTGGCATCAAGTTGCAACTAAGTCCGGTGACGCTCGGCCAGCAGCCGCTGTTGGCGGGAATGAAACACCTTAATCGTCTCGAGCAGGTGCTGATCCGCACACACAAGTTAGATGACGGATTCGATGATTGGCTGGTCTGCGACACGGCCGGTAACATTATCGAGGCCTCCATGGCCAACCTCATCTTTATAAAGGGCCGTACCCTAGTTACGCCGAGTCTGGATCAGGCTGGGGTGGCTGGTGTGATGCGCGAGCAGTTGCTGCTCTGGTTTGTCGAGGCTGGGTTTACTCTCGAGGTGCGCCGCGTCTCGCCCAATGAACTCACGCATTTTGACCATGTTCTGGCCAGCAACAGCCTGTTTGGCGCTGTGCCCGTGAACGGCATAGCTAAGCACTCATTCGGCCATAGCCCTCTGCTAACCCAATTGCTACACGATCTAAAAATAATATTATGAAAAAACTGATCAAAGGCGTGCTGACCGCACTCTTTAGCCTATTAATCTTGAGCGCGATTGGCCTGTATTGGGTCTATCAGAGCGTGGTGAGTTACGGCCAGATGCCGCTTAAGCTCGATGCCCCCGTCGAGTTTGAGGTGGCGCGTGGTACCTCCTTTTCACAGATGGCGAACACCTTGGCACAAACCGGTGCCGTGGATGAGCTTTGGAAGCTTAAGCTGCTGGTTAAGCTGCGCCCCGAGCTTGCAAAGATCCGCAGCGGTCTGTATCAACTCACTCCCAATGACACTGTGGTCGAGCTGCTCGAAAAGCTACGTCAAGGAAAAGAGATGGTCTTTACCGTGACCCTGGTCGAAGGGCAGAGCATCAAAGAGTGGCGCGAGCAGCTCAGGCAATTACCGCGCCTGAAGTGGCAGGAGGGCGCCTTCCTGGAGGTGCTTCAAGACAATGGCGATGACTCTAAGCTGCCCGAGGGTAAGTTCTATCCCGACACCTACCATTATGGCAATGGCGATTCCGTCAAGGTGATTCTGCAGCAGAGCTATCAGAAGATGCAGCAGGAGCTAGACAGGGCCTGGCGGGAGCGCGACCAGAGCATACCGCTCAAGAGTCCCTATGAGCTGCTGACCATGGCATCGATTATCGAGAAGGAGACAGGCAAGGCCAGCGAGCGCCCCTGGATCTCGGCGGTCTTTACCAATAGATTGCGCAAGGGGATGCGTCTGCAGACAGATCCTACTGTGATCTATGGCATGGGTGAGCGTTACCAGGGCAATATTACCCGCAAAGACCTGCGTGAGCAGACGCCCTACAACACCTATCGTATTCATGGCCTGACGCCGACGCCCATAGCCGCGCCGAGCGGTGCATCCCTTATGGCGGCGGCGCGTCCGGCCGATGTCGACTACCTCTACTTCGTGTCGAAGAATGACGGCAGCCATATATTTTCTAAAACATTAACCGAGCACAACCGTGCTGTAGACAAGTATCAGAGAAATCGATGAAGCAAAACAGCGCGAAATTTATCGTTATCGAAGGATTGGAAGGGGCAGGCAAGTCGAGTGCCATCGCCCTGGTGAGAGATTTTATCGAGAAACATAACGGCGTTCCGCCCGTGTGCACCCGTGAACCAGGCGGCACGCCGCTGGCCGAGCGCATTAGGGATCTGGTAAAGATTGCCGACCCTAACGATCCCCTGTGTGATGAGTCCGAATGTTTGCTCATCTATGCGGCCAGAGCGCAGCTGGTGGCTAACGTGATAAAACCTGCCTTGGCTCAGGGTAACTGGGTGCTGGGCGATCGTCACAACCTCTCATCTCTGGCCTACCAGGGGGGCGGGCGTCAACTCATGCCGCTGGTCGAGGCGGTGAGTAACGCGACCCTGAAAGATTTTAAACCCGATCTGACCCTATACTTGGATATCGATCCTCAGCTTGGCTTGCAGCGCGCCAGAGACAGGGGCGCCCTGGATAGAATCGAGCAGCAGGCGTTGAGTTTCTTCGAGCGTGCCAGGGCAACTTATCTGCAGCTGGCGGCGCGCGACGAGTCTATCGTGGTGATCGATGCCAGCCAGACGATGGCGCAGGTGCATAAAGAGATCTTGGCCGTCTTGCAACGACAAGACTGGTCATGACAATCGCGGAGTCTATGATGGATCTACCTTGGTTAACCCCGGCTCGTGAGGCTTTCTGTAGTCAGCTGATATCTGGCCAGCAGGGCCACGCCTATCTGTTGGGGATCCACCAAGGCTATGGCGGCATGCAACTTGCCAATACCTTGGCTCAGGCCAGTCTGTGTATGGCGCCGAGGGCCAATGGCGCCTGCGGAGTCTGTAAGAGCTGTCAGCTGTTTATCGCCGGTAACCATCCAGATTGCTATCAGCTGGAGGCCGACGGCAATCAGATCAAGGTAGATCAAGTCAGGGAGCTGTGTCAGAAGTTGACCGCCACCGCCCAGCAAGGGGGCAGGCGGGTCGCTGTGATTAAAAACTGTGAGCGACTCAACACCGCGGCGGCCAACGCCCTGTTGAAGACCCTGGAAGAGCCGGGCAGAGAGACCCTCTTGTTGCTACAGAGTGATACCCCCAGTCGTTTGATGGCTACCATAAGCAGTCGTTGTCAGCGCCTGCATTGCCAGCTGCCGAGTCGCGAGGCGGTGCAGGAATGGCTGGCGGCGCAGTTTAACCTAACAAGTGACGTGACCTGGTGTCTGCCGGTTGTCGGCGGCCCTGTCGATCTGCTCACTGCCTTAAATGACGGTCGCTATGAGGGCTTGATCGGCCTCAGAAAAGCCTGGGTGCAAAGTTTGTCGTCTGGGCACCTGTGTGCTAACTTAACTAATATAGATGAAAAGCAAGTTTCTGATGCACTTAAGGTTTTGTATGTTGTCCTGCGACAAAAACTGGTGAAGCAGAAAAATGCTGATGCATTAATTAACATCAAGATAACAAAATTTGCAGCCAAGGTTATGGAGACGTATCATAGCCTGAGTATGATGCCTAATGTGAATTTTATGGCCGTTTTTCAGGCGTTTATCTTAGAGTATCAGTCGCTAACAACAAGTTAAAATAATATGGTCGATCTCGTGGTTAATTTTGATACATTACATCAGCTATATAGAGCCTACATGCCCTTCATACAGCCCGCGGGCTTGTTTGTGGCGACTACCGAAAGCCATTATCTAGGGCAGGAGCTTACCATCGCCTATCAACTACCGGGCTCGACCGTGCGTCATGAGTTTCAGGGCCTGGTGGTGTGGATCAATCCTCTGGGGGCATCCGGTGGCCGACCGGCGGGGATTGGGGTGAAGATAATCACCGACGCCCAGACCCACAAACATCATATCGAAAACCTACTTTCCCGCGAACTGGCCTCAGGCGATTTGACCTGTACCATGTAGATAGCTATCCTTTCGCTCCTTTTGTTGTGACTTAGGATTTTTGCGTGCTTATCGATTCCCATTGCCATCTCGATCGCCTCAAGGCGGCGCCCGATCAAGATTCATTGAAGACCTTGCTGACTCAAGCCAAGGAGCGCGGCGTGGAGTATTTCCTGTGCGTCAATGTGCGCCAGCAAGGTTTTGCCTCTATGCAGGCGAAAATGGCAGCCTTCGACCAGGTGTTCCTGTCGGCGGGCGTACACCCGCTGGATGTGCAGGAGGGGCTAGATACAGCTCAGCTGCACAGCTATCTGCAAGATCCTAAGGTGGTCGCCATCGGTGAGACAGGCCTGGATTATTACTACTCGGGCGAGACCAAGACGCTACAACAGCAATGTTTCGAGCAGCAGATCGCCCTGGCGGTCGAGGTAGATAAGCCGTTGATCGTCCATACCCGTGATGCCCGTGAAGATACCATCGCCATGCTGAAAGCGGGTAACGCGGACAAGGTGGGCGGTGTGCTGCACTGCTTCACCGAGAACTGGGAGATGGCCAAGGCCGCCATCGACCTAGGCTTCTATATCTCTGTGTCTGGCATTGTGACCTTTAAGAATGCCGGTGAGCTGCGCTCTGTTATCCGCAAGGTGCCAAAGGACAGGCTACTGGTGGAAACCGATGCGCCGTATCTCGCGCCTGTGCCTCATCGCGGCGAAGAGAACCAACCTGCGTTTGTTCGGGATGTGGCGGAATTTGTGGCCGAGCTGCGCGGCGAAAAGTATGAAGAACTGGCAGAGTATACCGGGGATAACTTCTTCAGGCTGTTCAAAGATGCGGCTAAGTTAGTGAAAGCCTAAAGGCTGTTGAGTGATACAGGTTCACGGTACTTGGCATATTTAGCGTATTAGCATATTTGGCGGCATTGAGAAATGCCGCTGAGTAAAGCGTTTAAGTAATGCTGCGAAGAATAGGCTTATCCAACAAGCCAAGAGAAGCAGATAAAAAAAGACCCAAAACTATTCCAATTGTTCTGGGTCTAGGGGAATGGCTCTTTGCAGAGCCGTGCGCTACTGTTTGAGATTGCCTCGAATTTCATCTCAGGCTTTTAGTGTAGTCAAACTCCACCTCACTGCCGGGCTCGTCTAGGCAAATCTCAGATTAAAATGTAACAAAATGTTAATATGTGGCCGCTGACGTTAATTCAGTGGCTTTTGCTTTAGTCTGCACCCGTAGCTTGCTGATCCACTGCAATCGCCGAAGAAGAGCAGATTTTATCCCGCACCAAGTCTCTGGGCAGGCTGTTTTTAAGCTTATTGCCCAGGTGTTTCACTAGGCCTAAGTGGGCGCCCTGGTAGCTGACCAGCCGCTCGCCTTGGGGCTTCTCTTTGGTGGCTAAGCCGATGTCACGTCCCATCAGGTATTGAATTGCCTGAGCCTCATCAAGCGGGATGCCTCGTGACCTGTCGGCCAGCGCCATTACGGCCTCGTGTCTAGGCTTAAAGCCTTTCTTCAGGGCGTCGGCCAGCTTGAGGCCGATCCGCTGAAAACGGATCTTACCGATAAGCGGCTCGACATTAGTCGGGAACAGCCAATACTCATCGTCTCTTTGCATCAAAATCCCCTGACCATCGAGATTGATGCCGAAGCTGGTATCGAAGTAGTCGCAGAGGGCCTGGCGAGATTTCTTGTTGATTGGGGTAAAGGGGAAGTTCTTCTGCTTGCGTGGCTCTTCGCTGTCTCTTGGCACCGCGGCGAGCTTGGTTAGCTTGGCGATGAAGAAGCCTTCGCTGTCGAAGATCTGTGGCCAGACATGGAGGAAGCCTTCGCTGGTGCAGGCCTTTTCGGAGCCGGGGAAGAGCTCGGCAAGGGATTCAAACTGCACTGCATCGCCATAGGTAGCCTTGAGGTGCAGGCAGACGTCCTGATTTTCGCGGCGATTGAGGGTACAGGTGGAATAGACCAAACTGCCGCCCGGCTTTAACGCGAGAAAGGCCGATTCAATCAGGTCGCGCTGTACGCTGGCAATGGCCTCTATCTCAGCCTCGTCCCAATGCTTGAGGGCGTCGGGGTCTTTACGTACGGTGCCTTCACCGCCGCAGGGGGCGTCGAGCAGTATGGCATCGAAGCTCTCGAACAGATACTCGCCAAACACTCTGGCATCAAAGTGGGTGAGGGCGAGATTGCTGGCGCCCATGCGCTGCACGTTGGCGTGTAGTACCTTGACCCGGCTGGAGGAATATTCGTTGGCAACCAACAAGCCTTGGTTGTTCATCATGGCGGCAAGCTGAGTGGTCTTAGAGCCCGGCGCCGAGGCCATATCCAGCAAGGTGAGGGAGGTCGCATCTTCTATCGGCTCGGGAAACAGTGCCTTAGGCGGCAGCATGGAGCTGGCTTCCTGAATATAAAACAGCCCCTGAATATGCTCTACCGTGTTACCCAGTTGCACCGAGTCATCCATCTTGACCCAGAAGCCGTCCTCGCACCAGGGCACAGGTTCAAACTGCCAGCCTTTGGCACTCATTAGGGTGATAAAGTCAGCGGTCGTTATCTTCAGGGTGTTGACCCGGATGGAGGGGCGTAAAGGCTTGGCACAATAGCTGATAAATTCATCCATCGAGAGATGATCCGGCATATCTTTCGCTATGCTATTGATAAAATTTTGATTTAGTTGAACCATAGGTAACAGAATAGAGATATTGTTAGTCGCCAGTATATCACATCCATTATCGGGCCTTGAGCAAAGCTTGGGGTGAAAGGAGTCTCGGGTGTTAAATCGCGTTTGGTTTGCCTTTTTTGTCACCGCCTTAGTCGCAATCGCCATCAGTCTGTTTCAGGGGCAGTGGCAGATCCTCTCAGCCGTGGTCGATGCCCTGTTTGCCAGTGCCAAGTTGGCCGCCGAAATTGCTTTGGGGCTGATAGGCGTGCTTTCCCTATGGATGGGCTTGATGCGAGTGGGAGAGAAGGCGGGTGTGGTGGGCCTCTTTGCCCGTCTGTTTGAGCCTTTACTCAGCCGTTTGATGCCAGAGGTGCCACGGGGACACCCCGCCTTTGGCAGCGTTACCATGAACCTGACCGCCAATGTGCTGGGGTTAGATAATGCCGCCACGCCGCTAGGGCTCAAGGCGATGCAGGATCTGCAGAGCCTGAATCCGGTGAAGAGTGTGGCTACCAATGCGCAGATCCTTTTTTTGGTGCTCAACACCTCTTCGGTCACCTTAGTGCCAGTCACCGTCTTTCTCTACCGCGCCCAGCAAGGCGCCGAGTCGCCGGCGGATATCTTTCTGCCTATCTTGCTGGCGACCACGGCCTCGACTCTGGTGGGCGTATTAGTGGTGGCCATCTATCAGCGTATCTCACTGCTCAATAGTGTTTTGCTGGGATATGCGGCCTTGATGCTGGCGGCGGTATCTGCCCTAGTATTTTATCTGGGCACTTTAACCGTTTCTGCCATAGGTGAGTTTTCGACGGCGCTTGGCAACGGCATCTTGGTGCTGCTGATCTTCAGCTTCATTCTGGTGGCAGGATTGCGTAAGGTGGCTGTTTATGATGAGTTTGTCGGCGGCGCCAAGGAGGGCTTTACGCAGGCGGTGCAGCTGATCCCTTATCTGCTTGCCATGCTACTGGCCATCGCCTTGCTACGCGCCTCGGGCGCGCTCGACTATCTGCTAGGGGTTATCGCCGCCCTGGTGAATCTGGTCGGGGGAGATACCCGGTTTGTCGATGCCTTGCCAACGGCCTTGATGAAGCCCTTCAGCGGCTCGGGCGCCCGCGCCATGATGCTGGAGACGATGCAGCATTATGGGGTCGACTCCTTCGCCGGTCGCTTAGCAGCCGTGGTGCAGGGGAGTACCGAGACCACCTTCTATGTGCTGGCGGTCTATTTCGGCGCCGTGGGGATACGTAATGGTCGTCATGCCCTGGTGTGCGGCTTAAGCGCGGATTTTGCCGGGATCTGCGCCGCGATCTGGGTCTGTTATCAGTTCTATGGTTGATCGGCGTATGCAGGCAGCAAGGCTGGCGACTTGCCAAGCGGGAATTAGTGACACAAGTAGGCCGCTAGGGGGAATATCCTAACGGCCTTCAACGGAAGAAATTGTGAAGCTTAGAAACGATAGCTTACCGACAGCATAGGGCCGATAAAGCTGTAATACAGGTTATAATCTGCCACGTTAAGCTGATCTGAGACACTGTGTTTAAAGTCAACGTCGACCTTGTAGTAGTTAAAGGCGGCCGACATGTGCCAGTTCTTGGTGATCTCGGCTTCGACACCGGCGCGGATATCGACCAGGCTGCCCTTGATATCATCGAGCTTGATGTAGAAATACTGTGCGTGAGCGTTGAACTTGAAGCCTGGGCTGAACTCATAGTCGCCATACAGGCCGACGTCCGGCAGAGGCGCCGTGACCTCTTCATCGACAAATCTTGGCGTGGCGGTTTGTGCGCATTGCTGTAGCGTCTCGCCCTTAGCACAGACACCTATGTCACCGTCAAACGCGGTCTTGATAAACATAGTGTGTACACCCAGGGACAGGCCAAGATTGAAGTTATTCCCTTGATAGAAGTTATAGCCATAGCCCAGACGGGCTATGTCGATATTGAGGGTGGTCTCCAGACGACCGCCTGATTGAATATCGTAAACCTGATCGTCTAGGGTGACCTGAAACGGTACGGTAAGCTTTTGTACTTCGGCGTTGCGGTGCAGCTGTTTCCAGTCGAAATAGATGCTGTGACGCGAGTTGAAGTGGTAGCTGGCCTCGAAAAAAGGCAGAAACTGCGATTCTTCCAATGCCAAGTCTTCTTCGAAATCAAGCCTGAAATTATTACCCTGAACCGGGTTGGTGACATCCATGCTGGAGTTAGAGTTGGAGTAGAAACCGCCGATTTTTAGCATGACCTCGCTGGGTTCTACCGGTGCAGACACCGAATAGGAATTGGCAGCTCCAGCGGCGAAAACCGAAGAACTAAAGAGACCCAAGCTAAATATGGCGACCGACTTAATCACTAACTACAACCTCTATCAACTAATAATTATTATAAGTTATTGATTTATTTAGTAAGACTTTTTTACTACGTTATCATTCTAGCAGGATATTTAAAATTGTGAATGATTTGTATCAAAAAATGTCAAGGTTGCGGCGTTTTTGTTGATATTGGGAGCTGGATTACAGAAATAAAAAGGCTCCCGATTGTGTATCGAGAGCCTGGTATTCAAGCTGGTAGCGGGTTAGAAAACCAGTGGCCAGAGGATCAGTAGCCAGGTGATGCCACACAGGGCCAGGGCGATAAAGACGGCCGCCGAGGCGATATCTTTTGCCTGTCCGCTTAGGGGATGGATCTCGTGACCGATACGGTCGACCACCGCCTCGATGGCCGAATTAAGCAGCTCGACGATCAAGACTATCATCAGCGTCATGATGAGCAGGATGCGCTCAACCATAGGCACGTCTACCAGCAGGGCGATGGGCAGCATGAAGAGGACCAAGATCAACTCTTGGCGAAAGGCCGCCTCAGATTGCCAAGCAAGTTTAAGGCCTTGCATAGAGAAACCTGTCGCTCTGAAGATACGTTTAATGCCGTGGTTATTTTCCGGTTTCATAGGTGTCCATTTCGTTTGTTCGATTTCGTTAGGGTCGATTTTGTTTGTGTCGTTTTACTGTCTCAGCCTGCCATTCTCTGATGCAGGCTGGCGAGTTACAATTTGGGCGCTAGTATAACACTCTAGTTACCTCCATAACATCTGCATGAGGGGCTTTGGGCTAAACTTAACGCTTAGCTATCATTCAGTTGCTCAAGGAGGAGCTATGTTGTGTTCTACTCGCCCTATGGTTATTGGGAGTATTGCTCTACTCCTGAGTTGGCTCTCGCCTGCTGCAACGGCCGCCGAGTCGCTCGAGTTAATCGAGTCGAATAAGCCAGCTGAGCCGCCCAAGGCAGTAGTTGTTGAGGCTAATCAGCTGACGCCAGAACAGCTAAAAACAGAACCGCTTGAGCCAGCACAACGACTCCCGGGCATACAGTTGGCCGGGAGTCTCGAGGCCGACCGACCTATATCAGAGTATTTGGTGAGCGAAAAGTTCGATGGCGTCAGAGGTCGCTGGACGGGAGAACGTATGCTAACCCGCTCGGGACAGGTTATTAGGCTTCCGGCTTGGTTTATCAAGGGCTTTCCCACGGAGCCCTTAGATGGCGAGCTGTGGATTGCTCGCCAGCAGTTTGAGGCGATCTCAGCTCTGGTGCGTGATAAAGACGCCGACCCTGAGCGTTGGCGCGCCGTTCAATTTATGGTCTTCGATTACCCCACTATTGATAAGCCCTTTGCTGAGCGCTATGCCCTCGCCATTAAACGCTACGCAAATTTGTCACCTTTCCTGCAAATTATTCCTCAGTGGCGAATTCAAGACAGTCAGGCGCTGAACGCCGCCTTGGATGAGTGGGTGGCTCAAGGCGCCGAAGGACTGATGCTGCATCACCAGGCTGCACACTACCTGGCCGGGCGTAACGGTGACCTGGTAAAACTCAAACGCTATCAAGATGCAGAGGCCAAGGTTATCGCTTACTTCGAGGGGAAGGGCAAGTATAGAGGAATGATGGGCGCCCTAGAGGTCGAAACAAATGAAGGCATACGTTTTAAGTTAGGCACAGGATTCAGCGATGAGCAGCGCCGGCATCCTCCGGCCATTGGCAGCACGGTTACCTACAAGTATTATGGCCTCACCCACAATGGTGTGCCCAGATTTGCCAGCTTTATGCGGGTACGGGAGCCCTTGTAAGAACGCTAATTAAGTAAGAAAGGAAGGCTATGTCTAAGGTTAACTCTGTCCTATTTGTCTGTCTCGGGAATATCTGCCGTTCACCGACGGCCGAGGCTGTGTTTAGGGGGCTGCTCAGCGAGCGCGGCTTGTCTATCGGCTGCGATTCGGCGGGCACCTCAGCCTACCATGAGGGGGAGGGCCCTGACAGACGGGCGCGCTTGGCAGGCGAGCGCCGCGGACTAGATTTTAGCGGTATTCGCGCCAGAGGCGTGACAGATGAAGATTTTGAACGTTTCGACCTTATCCTGGCGGCCGATAAGGCAAATCTTCGCGATCTGCGTGCGCGCTGCCCGGCTCACCATCAGTATAAGCTGGCCTTAATGCTCTCTTTTCTTGGGGAGGGGGATCGGGAGGTGCCAGATCCTTACTATGGCGGCGATGATGGCTTCGAGCAGGTTTTGGATTTACTGCAACAGAGCTGTGAAGAGCTGCTGTCACAGATTGCTAAGTAGCTAAGGTAAGCTGGGCTAACAAGTAGTGCTTAATAAGTAGAGCTAAGTAAGCAAGGCTGCGTTGGGCGAGACGGTAATGAGGTAAGGCTATAGAAGATAAAACCGCTTGCAACTGACGCCTATTGGAATAGTCCCAAGCGCATCACCTTGCAAGCGGTGAAATGTCAGTATTTCAATCAGACAGATTAGTCGTTATGACGAACGCCGGAGCGTTTCAGGCGCTCGGCCTCGATTTTGGCCTGTTTCTCCGCCTCTTTTTCGGCCAGGATCCGAGCCACTTCCGCCTTCTCGGCCTCGGCCATCTCTGGAGTCTCCAGTGACAACTGACCTATCTTACCCGAGCGGAACTCATGCAGCAGAAGCTCAGAAGCCTTGTGCAGATCGATTCTGCCACCCGGTCTCAGCGCGCCGCGCTTACGGCCGATCGCTTCGAGCAGGCCGATATCGTCATTGGGTAACTCTTTAAGCTTATAACGCTCAAGCATGGCATCGGGATAGGCCTTGAGGAAGTATTCGGCGGCAAACATGGCTACATCTTCATATTCCATTGCCGTATCTTTGATGGCACCGGTTACCGCAAGGCGATAGCCGCTGGCCTCGTTGTCCACCTTAGGCCAGAGAATGCCCGGGGTGTCTGACAGTACGATGCCATTTTTCAGATTGATACGCTGCTGGGTCTTGGTCACCGCAGGCTCATTACCCGTTTTGGCAATCACTCTGCCCGCCAAGGTATTGATAATGGTTGATTTACCTACGTTAGGGATCCCCATGATCATGGTGCGGATATCTTTCTCTATCTTGTCGCGACTAGGCACCAGCTTACGGCAGAGTTCAGGGACCTTACGCACCTGGGCAGCCTGCAAGGTGGTGATGGCCATCGCCTTTACCCCTTGCTCCTGCTCAAGATAGTCAATCCAGCGCTGGGTGATCTCGGGATCGGCCAGATCTGACTTGTTGAGCAGTTTGATACAGGGTCTGTCACCGCGCAAACTGGTGACCATAGGGTTTTCGCTGCTGTAGGGGATACGGGCGTCGAGTACCTCGATCACCAGATCGACCTGAGGCATCACCTCTGCTATCTCTTTGCGCGCCTTGTGCATATGGCCTGGAAACCACTGAATTGCCATCTCTGTACTCTGTCTCTGTGCAAATTTGGGGAGGGATTTTACCTTGATATGGCTTAAAAATCATAAATAAAAAGCGCCCTGAGGCGCTTTTTATCTTAGTCGAGGAGGTTAGATAACGCCTAATTCTCTCAGACGCTCCATCAGATAGCTGTCGGCGGTGTAACGCTCTGACAGGACCACCTCTGGCTTAGGATGTAGGAAGAGGGGCAGAGAGATGCGCGAGCGTGTCTTGTCGGCGCCCTCTGGGTTAACCACCCTGTGGGTCGTCGATGGGAAGTAGCCGCCTGATGCTTCCTGGAGCATGTCACCTATGTTGATGATCAGGTTACCGAAATCGCTCGGTACGTCTAACCATTCGCCCGATTTGGCTTTTACCTGCAGGCCTGGCTCGTTAGCGGCCGGTAGTACGGTAAGCAGGTTAATATCTTCGTGAGCCGCGGCGCGAATGGCGCCTAGCTCCTCGTCGCCCGACATCGGTGGATAGTGAAGGATACGCAGCAGCGTCTTGTGGCTGTTTTCGATCATCTTAGGCAGGGCGATAGAGTAATTGACCGCCACTTCTGCCGGTGTATGAGCTTCCACCCAACCTAGCAGCTCTTCGGCAAGGGCATTGGCTTCCTGGTAATAGCGCAGAATGTTTTCCCTGAGGGAATCGGGGATACGGCCCCAAGGGTAAACATGGTAATACTCTTTAATATCTTTAACCGTATGACCCTTAGCGGTTTCAGAAACATCGGCCGGGAAGAAACCATCGTGGGTCTCCGGCTTAAATAGGTAGTCATGTTTCTCATCGCTATTGAAGAAGGCTTGCCACTCTTCATAGATGGTATCTACTAAGGCCTTGTCGATTGGGTGATTTGAGAGTACGCCAAATCCAGTTTCACGCAAGGACTCAACGAAGCGCGGGGCGCTGTCCTGAGCACGGTAATCTATTGTTTCTAATTTCATATTTTGTTTTCTTGTTATTGAACCCCGCAGGCAGTGTACCCCTGGGATCGCCTTTGGGCAATTGGGTGTGATAAAAATCACGTTTTCATTGTTTGGCCATAAGAAGAGGCTAGATCACCGCTAATATTTTCATCATTAAAATCATAGGCTAGCTAATAAACAGCCGATAATTGATATAATCATGTAATAACCTACCTATTTACTAGGTCTTTTATCTGCTATTGTGAGTAGTGTGATCTTATTGACCCTAAGGGTCGTATTAGCGGTACAGGAGTGCAAGAGTCTTTAACTATGCGTGAACTAACGGAATTTGAGCGGTATGTGATTGAGAGCAAGGGGACCGAGCGCCCCTTTAGTGGCGAGTATAACCAGCACGATGCGCCTGGTGTCTATCACTGTAAGCGCTGTGATGCGCCTCTCTATCTGTCCGAGCATAAGTTTAACGCCCATTGTGGCTGGCCTGCCTTCGATGATGAGATCCCTGGGGCGGTCAAACGATTGCCCGATGCCGATGGGCATAGGGTGGAGATAGTGTGCGCTCAGTGCGGCGCGCATTTAGGCCATGTGTTTGAGGGAGAATACCTGACAGACAAGAATTTGCGCCACTGCGTGAACTCTGTCTCCATGGTCTTCAAAGGCGAAGCGACGCAGCAGAGCGATGACAGTCATATTCGATGGGCGACCTTAGGCGGTGGCTGCTTCTGGTGTCTCGAGGCGGTGTTTAGTCAGCTAAGAGGCGTGATAGCGGTGAAGTCTGGATATGCGGGTGGGGATGCCTCCAGCGCTAACTACCGCGCGGTCTGCGCCGGTGATACAGGCCATGCCGAGGTGGTGCAGATAGAGTTCGACAGTCATATCATCAGCTTTGATGAGCTGCTGGAGGTCTTCTGGCAGAGCCATGATCCCACCACCCTGAATCGGCAGGGTAATGACGTCGGTACCCAGTATCGCTCGGCGATCTTTGCACATGACGATGAGCAGATTAGGGCCGCAAGTCAGATGATAGACAGGCTGACCGAGGCCAACATCTTCGATAAGCCCATAGTCACAGAGCTGGTGGCGCTGGATAACTTCTATCCCGCCGAGCCTTATCACGATGCCTACTTCGAGCAGAATGGGCAACAGCCCTACTGTCAGATGGTAGTCAAGCCCAAGGTGGATAAGATAAAGGCCCTGTTTAAGGAGCGGCTCAAGTCGGGCGGCGGATAATAAAAAAAGGCGCATCATGCGCCTTTTTTGTTGTTAAGGGTTAGCCAGCTTATCTGGCGCTGAACGCCCTAAGAGTCGAGTTTGTCGTCGGCCACCTTGTAGTGAGGATCTTCGATCAGGTTGACCTCCACCAAGTCGCCCGCCTTATGCAGCAGCTGCTTACAGTCGTGGCTGAGGTGACGCAGATGCAGTCGCTTACCCGCACTCACATAGCGCTCGGCAAGGGTGTCTATGGCTTCGAGGGCCGAGTGATCGCACACGCGAGAGTTTTGGAAGTCGACAATCACATCTTGTGGATCTGTCTTGGCGTGGAACAGCTCTAAGAACTCGGCAACTGAACCGAAGAATAGCGGACCGTTTAGCTTATAGACTTTCCAGCCGTTGGCATCTTCGCTCACATCGACGTTGATATGTTTGGCGTGCTCCCAAGCAAAGACCAGCGCTGAGACAATAACGCCGACAAATACCGCAAAGGCGAGATCGGTAAACACAGTCACCACAGTCACCAGTAGGATCACGAAGGCATCATGCTTAGGCACCTTACGCATCACCTTGAAGCTTGCCCACTCGAATGTGCCCAGTACCACCATGAACATCACCCCCACAAGCGCCGCCAGTGGGATCATCTCGATCAGCGCCGAGCCGAACAGGATAAAGGTGAGTAGGGCAATGGCCGCCGTGATGCCCGAGAGTCTGCCGCGTCCACCCGAGTTAATGTTGATCATCGACTGACCTATCATGGCGCAGCCACCCATGGCGCCGAAGAAGCCACTGGTGATGTTACCTATGCCCTGGCCGACACATTCCTTGTTGCCTTTGCCTCGGGTGCTGGTCATCTCATCGATCACCGTCAGGGTCAGCAGTGACTCGATAAGACCAACGGCTGCCAAGATAAAGGAGTAGGGCAGGATGATCGACAGCGTCTCCAGGTTAAAGGGCACAGAGGGAATGGCGAAGCTTGGCAGGTTACCGGCTATAGTCGCATGCTCGTCACCAGACATGGATTTCAAGAAATCCAACACGTTGCGGGTATCGAGTTCGAAGTAGACCACGATGGCGGTCACCGTTAGGATCGCCGCCAGCGATGATGGAAACGCCGTGGTAAGCTTAGGCAGGAAGTGGATGATCGCCATGGTGAGGGCCACTAGACCCAGCATGAGGATCAATTGATCCTGTGGCAGCCAGGTTAACACACCGTTAGCGTCGGGGACCTTAAACTGGCCAAGTTGCGCCAGAAAGATCACTATGGCCAGACCGTTCACGAAGCCTATCATTACCGGATAGGGCACGATACGGATAAATTTTCCCAGCTTAAACAGGCCACAAGTCACCTGTATCAGGCCAGCCAGCACGACCGCCGCAAAGAGGTATTGCACCCCATGTTCGCTGACCAGTGCCACCATGACAACCGCCATGGCACCCGTGGCGCCAGAGATCATGCCGGGACGACCGCCGATAAGGGCGGTGACCAGTCCCATGATGAAGGCGGCGTATAGGCCGACCATAGGCTCGACACCGGCGACGAAAGCAAAAGCAACGGCTTCGGGGACCAATGCCAAGGCAACCGTGAGTCCCGACAACAGGTCGGCTCTGTGGCTGCTGGTTTTGTGACGAATAAGATCGAACATTTAGCCTCTGTTATTAATATGTTAGTTGAGTTATTTTCGGTCGCGCATACTAGCAAAATAGTGGCGCCAATAAAATAAAAAGCCATGCATTATTGCATGGCTTTTTTGACTTAAGGCTTAGTATACCTTAGGGGCGTGCCATTTCCGAGTTTGCGCTGTTACCGCGTTTCACTGGCTCGGCCGACGCTTCTTTTGCCGTGGCTTCATATTGACGTCCCGATGGGGTGTCGACGAGCGTCCTGGCTTCTACCTCAGGTTTGGTCATGGTAGAACTCACCATGGAACCAAAGCGGCTGGTGGCCTTAGGCGCAGGCTTCTCAGCCTCGTCGCTAGCCTTCTCTTCTGGCTTTTCCTCTGCTGGCGTTGCCTCAACTTTAGCCGCAGGTTTCACCTTAGCGGTTGGGGCTGGTACGGCTGCTGGCTTTGCCATAGGGGCAGAGGCGGCGCTGCTCTCTTTGGCTGCAGGCGCTTCAGTAACTGGCGCTTCAGTTTCAGTCTTAGCTTCAACTTCGACTTCAGGCGTCTCGACTGGCGCAGTTTCTACTGCCACTGGCTCTTCGGTCTGCGCTGCGACGTCATCAACTTGAGGCGCCGCTTCCTGGCTGGCCTTAACCTCTTCAGGTGTGCTGGTTAGATCCAGTTCCGCCTGAACTTCCTCTTTCAGACTGGCTTTCGCCTCGCCTGCCAGTGGTAGGCTCTGCTGAGTTTCTTCTACAGAGGTTTCCTCTTCAGAAGCGACTTTGGCCTTAGGTGCACGACGTCTTGACTTAGGCTTGCTCTCTTCTTGAGAAGCTTCTTCGGCAGCCGCTTTAGCAGGTGCTTCCTCGGTGACAGTCGTTTCGGTGACTGTGGTTTCGATCACAGTAGTTTCGGCGACTGTAGTTACTTCGTTAGCCTCTTGTTTAACCGTTTCTTGCTCAGTCACAGGTGTCTGTACTTCGCTAGCGGCTTCAACAACGCTGCCTTCTAGGTCAAGTTGCTCACCCAGCAGAGGCGCGGTTTCCACCTCGTTTGGAATGAAGGCGGGCTCGCCATTGTTAACTTCACCATTGCCTTCTTCATCGCGGCGACGACGTTGACCGGCGGCGCGCAGATGACGTGGGCTACGACGACTACGACGTTGGCCTTCTCTTGGCTCGCGTTTGCCTTCTGACTCGCCTTCTTGCTGTTGAGCACTAGCCTCTTCTGCTTGAGCTTCGTCTGCATGCGCTTCGACTTGTGCTGTCACTTCGGTATCGACTGCTGTTTGAGGTTCGCTCGCTGCCTGAGTCTCGACAGCTGGCTGTTCGCCGGCTGTGTCTTCAGCGGCGACTTGCTCGGCTTGAGTCTCGTCTTCTAGCTTGTCGACTTTTTCCTGCTTAGGCTTGCTCTTACGTGGCTGACGCTTCTGACGCTGTGGCTTATCCTCTGCAGTGGCTTCTGCGGCTGGCACTTGTACCTGCTCGTCGTTGGCCATCTCGGCAACCTCGACGGCGAGTGCGGCCTCATCGGCAAGCTGCTGCTCAGACTGCACACGTACCTTGCGGCGCATGTTGCGGCGTTGACGACGCTCGCGAGCGGCTTCTTGCTTTGGGTGTTGCGCTTGGCTTTCTGTGTCTTTGTTCTGACTCTGCGGCTTGTCGTCACGGTCACGCTTTTGGCGTTTCTCATTACGGCTCTTCGCACTGCGGCTATCCGCGTCATCAGGCTTGGCACTACGGCTGCGCTTGTTGTCTGTCTCTTTGCCTTCGTCGCGGCCCTTACGTGTATCGTTGCGACGGTTGTTGCGACGACTGTTACGGTTTTGCGCGTTGCGACGAGGCTGCTCTTTCTTGACCTCTTCCTTTGGCTGCTCTGGCTCACCACCAAACAGCTTGCCGATGGCGGCAAATAGCTTGGCAATTAAACCTGGCTCTTGAGCCTTTTCAGCTGGCTTGGCTGGCGCGGGAGCCGCCTGGGTTGGGGCATCCTTAACCGGTGTCGAGAAGCCTTTCAGTGCTGGCTCAGGTGATGCGGCGCGCTCTAGTTTGCGCGGCTCGTAGAGCTTAGACTCAGGCTGCTCGAGCAACTTGTAGCTTGACTCGCTGATCTGATCGTCTTTGCGGTGGCGGGTCACACGGTAGTCAGGTGTCGTCATGTTTGGATCAGGGATCACATAGACTTCGACATCATGACGCTGCTCAGTGATACGAATGGCTTTACGCTTTTCGTTGAGCAGGAAGGCGGCGACATCGACAGGGACGATCGCTTCAATCTGAGAGGTGTTCTCTTTGATCGCTTCCTCTTCCATCAGACGCAGGATAGAGAGCGCCAGTGATTCGGTACCACGGATGGTGCCCTGGCCATGACAGCGTGGACACAGGTGCGCGGCAGACTCTTCCAGTGACGGACGCAGACGCTGACGCGACATCTCCATCAGACCGAAGCGAGAGATGCGGCCCAGTTGAACACGGGCTCTGTCGTGATGCACGGCGTCGCGCATTCTGTTTTCGACTTCGCGTTGATGTCTGACCGGTGTCATGTCGATGAAATCGATAACGACCAGGCCGCCCAAGTCACGCAGACGCAGCTGACGGGCAATCTCGTCGGCCGCTTCAAGGTTGGTATTGAGCGCAGTTTCTTCGATATCGCCGCCCTTAGTCGCACGGGCCGAGTTGATATCGATTGAGGTCAATGCTTCGGTTGGATCGATAACGATAGAACCACCAGAAGGAAGACGCACTTCACGCTGGAAGGCAGATTCGATCTGAGTTTCAATCTGGAAATGGGTAAACAGCGGTACTTCCGCCTCGTAGCGCTTGATACGATCGACAAAGTCAGGACGCACCAAAGCCACGTGTTGTTTGGCCTGTTCGTAGATACGCTGATGGTCGATCAGTACTTCGCCAACGTCGCGGCGTAGGTAGTCGCGGATGGCGCGAACGATAACGTTACTTTCCTGATGGATCAGGAAAGGTGCAGGGCGGTTTTGCGCCGCTTCTTCGATGGCAGCCCAGTGGTGCTGAAGAACCTTAAGGTCCCATTTCAGCTCGGCAGCGTCTTTACCTACACCGGCGGTGCGCACGATAAGCCCCATGCCTTGCGGCACTTCCAGCTCTGACATGGCTGCTTTTAGCTCGGTACGCTCATCGCCTTCGATTCGACGAGAGATACCGCCGGCGCGAGGGTTGTTTGGCATCAGCACCAGGTAAGAGCCTGCCAGACTGATGAAGGTGGTCAGGGCCGCGCCCTTGTTGCCACGCTCTTCTTTGTCAATCTGTACTATGACTTCCTGGCCCTCTTTAACCACCTCTTTGATGTTAGGACGGCCTTGGAAAGAGTAACCTTTAGGGAAGTATTCGCGTGCAATTTCTTTGAGGGGAAGGAAACCATGACGCTCGGCGCCATAGTCGACGAAAGCCGCTTCGAGAGAGGGTTCTACGCGGGTGATTTTACCCTTGTAGATGTTGGCTTTCTTCTGCTCGTGACCAGGACTCTCAATGTCGAGATCGTACAGTTGTTGCCCATCAACGAGGGCAACGCGCAACTCTTCAGATTGAGTCGCATTAATTAACATCCGTTTCATGATGACGTATTTCTTCTTAAAATAAGGTCATCAAACGTAGCTGTTGTCGATGCATTACGGGCCCAGAATGGTAAGTGGAGCCTCACGGCTTGGGTCTGGGCTAGGGTGCGCAATCTCTGTAAGACGCAATCGCTGCGTGTCGCACCCTATTTATGGCTTATTTTTTAAAATCGCTAAAAACAAGGAATTCGTTGTTAAACGTCAACCAACCCCATAAATTCTAATGTACTTTCCGGTAATGCCAAAATCGATAAGTGCTCGTCTGACGACAAGTTAATAGTAAACTTCGAAATTTGGGGGCGCTATTCTTAGAGAAACCACGTTGAAATGTGGCATTGATACTGTGTTTAGTCGTTTAAACTCGTTTTCTCGGTTTATTTTTATCCAACGACTTGTAAGTCAATCACTTACTACTCAGTAAAAATGGCTTTTAGTCTCCGCTCTTCGCGCCTGCATTGGGGGATTTGTGAACACTTTATTCACTATTTATCCCCATTGGCGTGGCAAATATAGCAACAATCCTGAAAATCAGCAAATGGAAAGGCACAAAACTTGTTATCTGATGTACAATGTGCAGCTTGAAAGAGACAAGGCGTAGCATGAACAATCAACAAGCGTTAAATAAAGTCGAACTGGTGACGATCGACGAGGATAACCTCGGCCAGCGAATCGATAACTTTCTGGTCACTAAACTGAAAGGCGTCCCCAAGAGCATGATCTACCGTATCGTGCGCAAGGGTGAGGTACGCGTCAACAAGAAGCGGATCAAACCCGAATATAAGCTGCAAGACGGTGATGTAGTGCGAATCCCACCTGTTCGCGTCTCCGCCAGCGAGGACAAGCCAGGCCCAAGTGCCAAGTTGACCAAGGTGTCGCAACTCGAGGGGCGTATCCTGTTTGAAGATAAGGCCATCATAGTGCTTAATAAGCCCGCGGGCATTGCTGTGCACGGTGGCAGTGGTGTGGATTTTGGCGTGATTGAGGCGATGCGCTCGCTCAGACCCCAGCAGAAGTTTCTCGAACTGGTCCACCGCTTAGATAAGGAAACTTCGGGCGTCTTGTTGATCGCCAAGAAGCGTAGCGCGCTTAAACACCTGCACGATCAGCTGCGTTACAAGAAGATGCAGAAGGACTACATGGCCTTGGTTCGTGGAGAGTGGCAAAACCATGACAAGGTGATCAATGCGCCGCTGTTGAAACTTACCCTTAAATCGGGCGAGCGTATTGTGCGGGTCAACCAGGAGGGTAAACCCTCGGAAACCCGTTTTAAGGTGGTGCAGCGTTACCAAGGTGCCACCCTGGTGCAGGCCAGTCCGGTTACCGGACGTACTCATCAGATCCGTGTGCATTGCCAGTATGCCGGACACCCCATCGCCTGTGACGAGAAATACAGCGAGCAGAAGTTCGATGATGCAATGCGCGAGTTGGGCCTTAATCGTCTCTTTCTCCATGCCGCTCAGCTGAAATTTACCCATCCGGTATCGGAAGAGGTGATGCAGGTGAAGGCACCACTGGATAAGGCACTACAAGACTTGTTGAATAAATTGGATAAGGCATGAAACGATACGATTTAGTGATATTCGACTGGGATGGCACCCTGATGGACTCCGTCAGCAAGATTGTGGCCTGCATGCAGCAGACCGCCAGGGAGCTGAGCATGATGGTGCCGAGCGAGCAAGCAATTCGCGACATCATAGGTCTGTCGATGAATGAAGCGCTAAATGTTCTGCATCCGAGCGCCTGCGAGCAGACCCGTCAGAATATGGTTAGCGTGTATCGCCAGCAGTATCTGCAGCTTAATCAAACTCCGAGCCCAGTATTTGACGGCGCAGAGCAGCTACTCCTGTCTCTCAAGGCGTCCGGGCATCAACTGGCGGTGGCCACCGGCAAGGCCCGCGCCGGGTTAGACAGGGTGCTTAATGAGACTGGTTTTCATCAGCACTTTGTGGCCAGTCGCTGCGCCGATGAAGCCAAGAGTAAGCCTCACCCGCAGATGCTGCACGAGCTGCTCTCACTGCTCGATGTTGCTCCCGAGAAGGCGGTGATGATTGGCGACTCGGTGCACGATCTCAACATGGCCAGCAATGCGGGAATAGATGGTATAGGGGTGAGTTATGGCGCCCATTCGGCGTTGAAGCTGCGAGAAGCCAACCCTGTCGCCATCGCCGAGCATCCGCTGGCGCTGCTACCACTCATCACTGGCGAGCCTCGTTAAGCCGCTTACGGCGCTTGTTGCGGTACATTGATTTGTCCGCCAAACAGATAAGCGCCGAGACATCTCTTTGATCCGGCTCGACCCAGTGACAGCCGATACTGGCGGCGAGCCTAAGATGATCTCCCTCATGCCTAATGCCTTCGTCGAGCATCTGATTCAGGCTTAGGCAGAGTGTGTTGATAGCCAGCCGTTTGTCACTCTCATCATAAGCATTGAAGCTATGCAATATGATGAACTCGTCGCCGCCGATCCTTGCCACCATCTCAGCCTCGGGACATACCTTCCTTAAGATCTCGGCAACTTTCTGCAGCACCTTGTCGCCAACCAGGTGGTTGTAGTTGTCGTTGATCAGCTTGAAATCATCCAGATCCAGATAAAGCACGGCGAGTTCTGCTTGGCTTTTGGGCTGGCTAGAGAGCAACTCGGCGAAGTGATTAAACAACGCCAGACGATTAGGCAGCTGGGTCAGCGAGTCATGAAAGGCCAGATATTCACTTTGCTCTTTTGCCTTATGCAGCTCGGTAATATTATGAGCCGAGACTATGACCCCGCTTATCTGGCCATTTTCATCCTGGTGCGGGTTGTGATGGACGTTGAGGTATTGCGGCTCGGACACCGAAGGGGGATGGATGCGGGTCTGGGTGTTGATCGATTCCCCGGCGAAGGATCTGTCTAGCAGTGGCTTGAGGTGAGTCTCGAATATCGTCTTGCCGTGGATCTCGCTTGCATGTTTACCGATGATCTCACTCGCATCACAGTTAAGCAGGTGCTCATAGCCTTTAGACACCACATGATAGCGATAGTCGAGGCCGACGAAGGACATCATGTGGTGGGTCGATGCAATCATCTCCTTGTGCACCGACAATTCTCTAGACATCAGCAGGCGCTTGTACTCGATACCGATTCGCTGGGCGAGTAGCCGGAAAAATTCCCGTGACTTAGTGTTTTCCCGCTGGGGGAGGGTATCCATGACTAAGATATGCCCAATCGGGCCGCCTTCGTCGTCCAGGATCAACTCGGCCTGGTAGCTGACTGCGCCGAGATCTTTGATAAGCTGAAAGTCGGGAAAGCGCTGCTGCAGATCATTTGCATACAAGAGATGGGTATTGGGATAGCGCATCTGATAGATGGCTTCACAGGGGGAACCCATAAGATCGAATTCAAATCCGGGAATGGTTTGTTTCACGTCGCAAAAAGCGACCACCTCTATTTTCCCGCGATGAATCGAGGGGCGGGCGAAGGCCGCCCAGCGACACTGAGTCACCAGCGCGAGTGCTTTTAGGGCTCGCTGAAAAAATCGCTCGTCGATACAGGGGGCGGCGAGCAAGGCAAGCGCTTCTTCGAGATCGGTCATAATAACTAACCACCCAAATGCAATTGACTTCCTTGTCGCTAAGTTATTGGCGTATGAAAATCTTAAACTTCAAAGTAGCTAGTTTTTATCCGTTTGTGAAGCCTGGATTTAGTGAATAAAACTAAACATGCTTGATTGTGTGGAGCGAATGCCTAACGGTGGGCTGCGGTAAGGACTTGCGAAGGCCTTTGTCCTGGATTCGAATCTGCCAACCGTGGTGAAACCGGCTGGCACATATGTTCTGGTGAGTACGTACTGGTGAATATCTACTTGTGAACAAGTGTTGGTGAATAGTGCTAGTGATTAAGGTCTGACGATTCACTATCAGCTATTAGCGGATAACCTTTATTTCTGCGCCGGCGCCAAGATGTCCACCCCTTGCTTAAGTAACATCTGGGTGAGGGCGATCAGAGGCAAGCCAACCAGAGTGTTAGGGTCCCGTCCCTCGAGGCGTTCAAATAGAGCTATGCCCAGGCCTTCAGATTTGAAGCTGCCCGCGCAGTAGAGCGGCTGCTCAGTATCGACATAGTACTGGATCTGCTCAGTCGTTAATGCCCTGAACTGTACGGTGAAGGGCTCGCAGATCACCTCGCTCGTCTCATCGGCCACGTTAAACAGCGCTAGGCCGGTATAGAAGGTGATGGATTTACCTGAGACGCGCTCGAGCTGCGCAACGGCGCTGGCACGAGTCAGCGGCTTACCTATGATGTCGCCATCGACCACGGCGACTTGATCTGAGCCTATGATGAACCCGCTCTGACGGCCCACTGCGCCCGCCTTGGCCTTGGCTAATGCCAGGCGCGTTACCAGTTGCTGAGCCGATTCACCCGCAATGGGGGTCTCATCGACCTCAGGGGCGCAGGTATCAAACTCGATAGCGAGTTTTTGAAGTAGAGACTGACGAAATACCGAGGTGGAGGCGAGTATGATAGCCGGGGTCATGGTTTTACCTTGTTATCTATTGCGGAGTAAAGCTTTATGTAAGTGGCGGCTATCATAAGCCATCTTGGGTAAAAATGTAGAACTGCGTCGTGTAGAAGATGAGATGGGTGAGCAAAGTTCTTACGCAGCGACACAAAAATAAATGCATGCTTAGACCGACAAGTAAGGTGCGGACTATATTTAGACAAGGGTAATAAAAAGGGGCGACTAAGGTCGCGCGAATGCTTCTATTTTAAGCGTGCGGGGCTTGAGTATCCATTGGCCCTTGGGTAAAATTTTCACTCCAACAATTTTTGAATTATTGATGGGTTTTATCGCTTTCGTTAAGGGGATCGATAAAGGAGATAAATTTTCCTTTGACTCAAGGTAATTCAAACTATAATATGCGCGCCTTATGCAAACAGTAAAGATACCGGTTTCAATTGATCCTATACGCGCGGCGGCCAGCAAGCTTTCTTATGAAGGCATTGTTCCCGGTGTGCAGTTAAAAAGATTAAATGAATTATGTGCCGGCGACTGTTCCGATGTGGCAGTGTCGCTTGAATGTGGTGTAGATATACAGGGGATAGTCTACCTGAAAGGGAAGGCTGTGACGGAGCTCACTCTGATATGTCAACGTTGCATGACGCTTTTTACCACTGAGGTTACGGTCGACTTTTGTTTTAGCCCTTGCGGGTCTGAGGCAGAAATCGATGAGCTCCCGGATGCGTATGACCCTATTGAGTGCAATGAGATAGGTGAGATTCGTCTGCATCAATTGATTGAAGATGAATTGATAGTAGCTATGCCTTTGATTCCGATGCATGCAGAAGAAAGCTGCAGCAAAGGCGATCAGGATGTAGTAGTAGGCGAGATTGAACCCGCTCAAGAGGAGCGTCCAAATCCGTTTGCAGTGTTAGAAAAACTGAAGAGCAAGTAATCTAGGAGACAGGTCAAATGGCTGTACAACAGAATAAAAAATCTCGTTCAAAGCGCGGTATGCGCCGTTCACACGACGCGTTGAGCACTGCTCAACTGTCAGTTGATGCAACGAGTGGTGAACTACACCGTCGTCACAACGTGACTGCAGACGGTTACTACCGTGGTCAAAAGGTTATCAACAAGTAATCTGTTGATTGCCGATGACTAATCTGACGCTTGCGTTAGATGCGATGGGGGGCGACTTTGGCCCCCGCATCACAGTGCCTGCAACCCTGCAGGCACTTCGCTTATACCCCTTCTTACACGTCATCATGGTGGGTGACAGGTCGCAAATCGAACCTCTGCTAAGCCACCTTGAATCTGATTTACTCTCGCGTATTGAACTCGTGCACACCACAGAAGTGGTGAAGATGTGCGATCGCCCCGTGCATGCGCTGCGCAACTGCAAGCAAAGTTCTATGCGTCTGGCGATCGAGCTGGTACGAGACAAGAAGGCGCAGGCCTGTTTAAGCGCGGGTAATACCGGGGCCCTGATGGCCATCTCCAAGGTGTTGCTCAAGACGCTTCCCGGCATAGATAGACCCGCCCTAGTTAGCTGCTTACCGGCAGTCAATCATAAACCCGTGTATCTGCTCGATCTCGGTGCCAACGTCTCCTGCTGCTCGGAAACCCTGTTTCAGTTTGCGGTGATGGGCTCTGTCCTGTGTGAGGCGGTGGATAAGAATCCTGCCCCAAAGGTGGCCCTGCTCAACGTGGGCATCGAAGAGATCAAGGGTAACGATCAGGTACAGCAGGCGGGACAATTACTGCAGCAAAGTCCTCAGCTCAATTACGCCGGATTTATCGAAGGCGATGACATCTATTCGGGAAATGTCGACGTCATCGTCTGTGATGGTTTCGTTGGCAACATTACCCTGAAAACCTCAGAGGGGATTGCAAGGCTCCTCGTCCATCAGTTGAAGAAAGGCTTAACTCAAGGCTTTTTCGTACGATTACTGGCCAAGTTAATCGCCCCGCGCATTAATAGTGTTTTAAATCAGATGAACCCCGACCACTATAACGGAGCAAGTCTGATAGGATTGCGCGGAATTGTAGTAAAAAGTCATGGAAGTGCGGATGAATCTGCCTATTTACAAGCAATTAGTTTGGCAGTGACCGAAGCACAACGTCGACTCCCCAAGATGATCGAAGAGCGTCTTGAGTCGATCCTTTTAGACATAAATAACTGATATCTCCTTATGCATACAAAAATTCTCGGAACTGGTAGTTATTTGCCAGCGCAAGTCCGTAGCAATCAAGATCTGGAAAAGATGGTGGATACCAGTGACCAGTGGATTGTTGAACGTACCGGTATTTCAGAGCGCAGAATAGCCGCCGAAGACGAATCAGTATCAACCATGGGCTACGCCGCTGCCGTGCGCGCCCTGGAAATGGCAGGGGTAGACCCTAGCGAGCTGGATATGATCGTATGTGGCACCACGAGTGCCAACAACGCCTTTCCTGCCGCGGCCTGTGAAATTCAGGCTATGCTGGGCGTGCACACCATTCCGGCCTTCGATGTCGCCGCCGCCTGCTCAGGCTTTGTCTATGCCTTATCGGTTGCCGATCAGTTTGTGAAGACGGGCGCCGCCAAGAAAGTCTTGGTGATTGGCGCCGATGTCCTGTCACGTCTGTGTGAGCCTGAAGATCGCACCACCATCATTTTGTTCGGTGATGGCGCCGGCGCCGCCGTTGTGGGCGCATCAGAAGAGCCGGGCATCATCTCGACCCATATCTACGCCGATGGCCGTCAAGGTGATCTGCTGAAATGTTCCTTCCCGCCAAGAGCCAGTGAGTCTTCAGAGGCCGTCGGTTATATGACGATGAAGGGTAACGACGTCTTCAAGGTCGCCGTGACTCAGCTTTCCCATGTAGTCACTGAGACGCTACGTATCAATCAGATTGATAAATCTGAGATCGACTGGCTGGTGCCTCATCAGGCGAATTTCCGCATCATCAAGGCGACCGCCAAGAAGCTCGATATGAGCTTGGACAAGGTGGTATTGACCCTGGCCAAACATGGTAATACCTCGGCCGCCTCTGTGCCTATCGCCCTTGATGAGGCGGTGCGCGACGGACGTATCCAACGTGGTCAGCTTCTGCTTCTCGAGGCCTTCGGTGCCGGATTTGCCTGGGGCAGCGCGCTCGTTCGTTTTTAGTCGATTTTAGTACTAGAATACATTGATTTAGTAAAGGTATATAAAAATGGAAAAGATTGCTTATGTCTTCCCTGGGCAAGGTTCTCAGGCCGTAGGCATGTTGGCCGACCTGGCGGGGGAACATGAAGTCGTCGGTCAAACCTTCGCCGAAGCGAGCGAAGTGTTAGGCTATGATTTGTGGCAACTGGTACAAGAGGGACCTGCCGAGTCTCTGAATCAGACCGATAAGACCCAGCCTGCATTGCTTACCGCAAGCGTCGCCATCTGGCGCGCTATCCAAGCCACTTCTGCGTCTAAGCCAGCCTTGCTTGCCGGCCACAGCCTAGGTGAGTACTCGGCGCTGGTGTGCGCAGGTGTGATCGATTTTAAAGACGCTGTTAAATTGGTTGAACTTCGTGGTCAGCTGATGCAACAGGCGGTGCCTGCTGGTACCGGCGCCATGTTTGCTATTATCGGTCTGGATAACGACGGCATAGCTAAAGCCTGTGAAGAGGCGGCCCAGGGTGAGGTGGTTGCACCGGTTAACTTTAACAGCCCAGGTCAAGTGGTCATCGCAGGTGAGAAAGCGGCGGTTGAGCGTGCGGCAGATGCCTGTAAGGCGGCCGGTGCCAAGATGGCCGTTGCCTTGCCTGTGAGCGTGCCGTCTCACTGTCAATTGATGAAGCCTGCGGCGGATGAGTTGGCCAAGGCGCTGGACGCGCTAAGCTTCAGTGCGCCTAGCATTCCTGTTGTCAACAACGTTGATGTCGCCATGCCTGAGTCAGTCGAAGCCATCAAAGATGCCCTAGTGCGTCAGCTTTACTGCCCGGTCAGATGGTCCGAGACCGTTGAGAAGATGGCCGCTGAGGGCGTTAGCCAGCTGGTTGAAGTGGGCCCTGGTAAGGTACTTACCGGGTTAGCGAAAAGAATTAATAAATCGCTGAGTGCGAAAGTGGCGAACGATCCCGCCTCTGTTGCCGCGCTGAGTGAATAAGGAGTAATAGATGAGTTTCAATCTAGATTTAACCGGCAAGGTTGCCCTGGTCACTGGTGCTAGCCGCGGTATTGGCCGTGCGGTTGCAGAAACATTGGTCGAGGCCGGTGCGCTGGTTATCGGCACCGCGACCAGCGAGCGCGGCGCAGCCGCTATCCAGGAATATCTGGGTGATAAAGGTCATGGATTAGTATTAAATGTCACCGACGGTGAGTCAATTGACCATTTATTTGCCTCGATCAAAGAAAAAGTCGGTGAAGTTGATATTCTGGTAAACAATGCGGGTATCACGCGCGACAATCTCTTGATGCGTATGAAGGAAGATGAGTGGACGGATATCATAGATACCAACCTGACCTCTCTCTATCGCACCTCTAAGCAGGTGTTACGTGCAATGATGAAGAAGCGCAGTGGCCGTATTATTAACATTGGCTCTGTTGTAGGCACAATGGGCAATGCAGGTCAGACAAACTATTGCGCAGCTAAGGCTGGTTTGATTGGATTTACAAAATCTCTTGCAAGAGAGGTTGCATCTCGTCAAATAACAGTGAATGCTATTGCTCCTGGGTTTATCCAGACCGATATGACGGATGAGCTGACGGAAGAGCAGCAAAAAGGTATTATGTCACAAGTTCCTATGGAAAGACTGGGACAGCCGCAAGAGATTGCAAATGCTGTACTGTTTTTAGCATCGGATTCAGCGGCTTACATCACAGGGGAAACTCTGCATGTAAACGGCGGCATGTACATGGTTTAAACGTCGGTTATAACAACTGACTGATTTTGATTGATTTTTGGCGTAGACTTACGTAGGTTTTGTGGTTAGACCACAAAAGTTAAGCTTGCATTGTGTGCCAAATTGAATAAACTACTCGCAATCTTACGCAAGTGCGTAATTTGAATAGGAAAGAAAACTAATGAGCAACATCGAAGAACGTGTAAAGAAAATCATTATCGAGCAACTGGGCGTTAAAGAAGAAGACGTAAAACCAGCAGCATCTTTCGTTGACGACCTAGGTGCAGATTCTCTGGACACCGTTGAGTTGGTAATGGCTCTAGAAGAAGAGTTTGACACTGAGATCCCTGATGAAGAAGCTGAAAAGATCACTACTGTTCAAGCAGCGATCGATTACGTTTCTAAGAATCAGTAATACTGAATTCTCTAAAACAGGCGGCAATTATGCCGCCTGTTTTTGTTTGAGGGCTAGTAGCAGGAGAGGGCAGATGCCCGCCTGAGTTTCCTGTGCTATAACCTAATAAGCCTTGTTTTTCCGGTCTCCTTTGAGGCCTCCCATCTCATTCTAGTGAAAGGTGAAAACGTGTCTAAACGTCGTGTAGTCGTCACAGGTATTGGTCTTGTTACCCCTGTGGGCAATACCGTAGAGGCGTCCTGGAAAGCCCTGCTTGCGGGACAGAGCGGTATCGCACCGATAACCAAATTTGATGCCAGCGAGTTCTCTACTCGTTTCAGCGGCTCGGTCAAAGATTTTGACGTAGAGCAGTACCTGCCAAAGAAAGAAGCCCGCAAGATGGATCTCTTTATCCAATACGGCATGGCGGCGGGTATCCAGGCGATCGAAGATGCCGGTTTGAATATGGAAGTGGAAGATCCCACACGTGTCGGTACAGCCATCGGCGCCGGTATGGGCGGTATGCCACTGATCGAGGCGGCCCACACAGCCTTGTTGAAGGGCGGTCCTCGCAAGATCTCGCCATTTTTCGTGCCAAGCACCATCATCAACATGATTGCCGGTCACCTGTCGATCAAGTACGGCATGACAGGCCCTAACTTTGCGGTCACCACCGCCTGTACTACGGGCGTACACAACATCGGCTTTGCCGCGCGCACCATAGCCTACGGCGATGCCGACGTGATGATTGCCGGTGGCGCAGAAGATGTGACCTGTCCGCTGGCCGTCGGTGGCTTCGGTTCGGCCAAGGCGCTGTCGACTCGTAACGAAGATCCTGTCGCTGCAAGTCGTCCTTGGGACAAAGACAGAGATGGTTTTGTCATAGGTGACGGCGCCGGCATCATGGTGATGGAAGAGTATGAGCACGCTAAGGCGCGCGGCGCGACCATCTATGGTGAGCTAGTTGGCTTTGGTATGAGCGGCGACGCCTTCCATATGACCTCGCCGCCGGCCGATGGTGCAGGTGCAGCCCTGGCGATGGAAAACGCCATCAAGGATGCGGCTATCGACAAGCAGCTCGTGGGTTACATTAATGCCCACGGCACCTCAACACCTGCAGGCGATAAGGCCGAGGCCTCTGCGGTGAAGAGTGTGTTTGGCGACCATGCCTACAACCTGCTGGTCAGCTCTACCAAGTCGATGACAGGCCACCTGCTAGGTGCGGCCGGTGCCGTTGAGGCGATCATCACCTTGCTTGCTCTGCGCGATCAGATGATCCCGCCGACCATCAACCTGGATAACCCAGACGAAGGTTGCGATCTCGATTTCGTGCCCCACACGGCACGTAGTCACGCGTTCGATTACGCCCTGTGTAACTCGTTCGGCTTTGGTGGCACTAACGGTTCATTGTTGTTTAAACGTGGCGAGTAAGCCTCGGTTTTAAAGTAAAAAAGCACCTTAATGGTGCTTTTTTTATGTTTGAATGAAGGCGAAATGGCGCCGGGATGAAGCTTAATTCATCTCTCTTGGCAGCGACGAAATCTGGGCGGATAATCTGGCTCTGTTAACTTCACTCTGATGGTGTCAAAGTGTTAAATCCTGTCGTTGTTCCGTTAATGCCCTTGGTTGGTCTACTCATCGCTAACCTCAATGGACTCATTCGTGGTGAGCATTCCTTTAGTCTGCCTGTAGGCCTCAAGACTTTTATCCTTGCCTCTGCGGCCTTTGCCACTGTGTGGTTTGCGCTGCTGGTCACCGCCATCTATAGCGGCGGAGAGACCAACCTGGCCGCCGGCGTCGAGGTACTTGTGCTGTTCCTGCTGGGGATAGGCCTGTATCGTTTCGTCAAGGTTTCAAGCATTTTTGGCGAGCAAGCCCTGCTTTGGCTGTTTCGCCTGAGTCTACCGCTGATCCTTGCGGCTTGTCTTGCGGTGATCAATTGGGGATAATTGCGCTAATCGCATGATTCTTAGTTACTATCGCCAAGGTATTTGCAGTACACTTTAGTTTTAATCAATGAGATAAGGTGGCTGTGATGGCGGGACAAGATAGAGAGATCACCCTGCGATTTTTGGCCGAGCCGGCCGATGTAAACTTCGGTGGCAAAGTCCATGGTGGCGCGGTCATGAAATGGATCGATTTAGCCGCCTATGCCTGCGCGGCGGGGTGGAGTGGCAAGTACTGCATCACCGCCTACGCCGGGGGGATACGTTTCGTCAAACCCATTCATGTGGGCAATATCGTCGAGGTGGGAGCCAAGGTGATCTATACAGGTCGCACCTCGATGCACCTGGGGATAGACGTGAAGGCGGGCGACCCCAAACATCCAGAGCGACATCTTACCACCCACTGTATCGTGATCATGGTGGCGGTGGACGATTCTGGTCAACCCTCTCCAGTACCCGAGTGGGTGCCAGTCACCGAGTCGGACAAGGTGATGCGCGACTCTGCCATCCGCCTGATGGAGATGCGTAAGAAGATCGGTGCCGAGATGGAGGCCCACCTCAAGCCTTAGGCTTTGGTCTTTTATTATTGTCTATGACCTTAACTTCAACTCCCGCTTCTACTGCTAGCACGGGCGAGAATCCCTATTTTCTCGCCCTGGACTATGGCACCCAGAGCGTTAGGGCCTTAGTGTTCGACCGCCAGGGACAGCTAGTGGCTAAACGGCAGCATGCCGTGCAGCCTTATCGTGACGGCGCACCTGGTGAGAGTGAGCAATCGGCCGATTATTGTTATCGCCAACTGGTGGATGTGATCCGCGGCCTGTTTGAGCACACTCAGGTGTTGCCAAGTCAGATCAAGGGGATGGCGCTGACCACCCAAAGGGCCTGCACTGTGCTGCTCGATGACGCGGGGCAGGCGATATCGCCTGTCTACATGTGGTCCGACAGACGCCTGGCGAGCGATAATCTGCCGCCCATGGCCTGGTACTATCGTCTGGGGTTTTTCTGTATCGGTCTCAGTCGGCGTATCGCCTATCTGCGCCGCGCGGCGAAGGTGAACTATCTTCTAGAGCATCAAAAAGACAGGCTAGCTGCTGCCGATAAGGTGGGGCTGCTTAGCGGCTACCTCATCGGACAGATCACCGGCAGGCTAGTTGATAGTCAGGCCTCACAGGTCGCCTATCTTCCCTTCGATTATCGCCGCAAAGCCTGGGCGCATCCGCGCAGCTGGCGTTGGCAGGCGCTTGCTTGCCGTCCATCGCAGATGGTGCCCTTGACCGCCCCGACCGACCAGTTGGGCCAGGTGAGTGAGCATTTCGCCAAGGATTCTGGTTTAACGCCGGGCCTTGCCGTCTATGGCGCCGGTGCCGACAAGGCCTGCGAAGTCTACGCCGCAGGCTGTGGTGAAGAGGAGATTGCCTGTATTAGCCTTGGCAGCGCGGCCATACTCGCCTGGGGCGGTGAGCGCTACCGCGAGGCCTATCGTTATCTTCCTGCTTTTCCCTCGATCGAAGCAAATGACTATATTACCGAGATCCAGCTAGAGCGTGGCTTCTGGCTGCTGAGCTGGCTCATCGAGCAGTTTGGCGCCAAGGATGTGGCCGAGGCCTGCAGGCTTGGCATCAGCTCTGAGCAGTATATCACCCAGGCTATTGCCAAGGTGCCTGTGGGCGCAGATGGTCTTTTGCTGAGCCCGCTCTGGGCCCAGGGCGTTATCTATCCAGGCCCTGAGGCGAGAGGCAGCATAGTCGGCTTTACCCCAGAGCATGGCAGGCTGCATCTGTACCGCGCCGCCATCGAAGGGATCCTGATGACCCTCAAACAGGGGCTGCTTCGCCTGGAAAGACTCAAGGGCTCACCCTTCAAGGTGGTTCGCATCACGGGTGGCGGCGCCCAGAGCGACCTGGTGATGCAGATGTGCGCCGATATTTTTAATCGCCGCGTGGAGCGTTTATCGCTGCATGAAGCTTCGGGACTTGGCGCCGCCATGTGCTGCGCTGTGGGCGCTGGGTTCTACCCAGATCTCGCCAGTGCCAGAGGTCAGATGTGCCGCCTTGGTGAAAAATTCGAACCCGAGGCTGCTCATGTGGCACAATATGCCCGCGTATTTACAGCCTTCGAGGCCTTGTACCCCCAAATAAAACCTTTCTTCAAGAAGGTGAACAGGCAGTATTAAACAACAAAGAGATAGGACAGAAGATGGCAAAGGTAGCATTTTTAGGATTAGGCGTGATGGGATACCCTATGGCGGGGCATCTGGTGAAGCATGGTCATGAGGTAACTGTCTACAACCGTACTCAAGCCAAGGCACAGGCCTGGTGTGATACCTATGGCGGTAACTGGTGTGCCACCCCAAATGAGGCCGCCAAGGGACAAGACTTTGTGTTTGTCTGTGTCGGTAACGATGACGATCTGCGCTCTGTGGTGCTGGGTGATACCGGCGCGCTGGCGGCCATGGCGCCGGGTAGCATACTGGTCGACCACACCACGGCATCGGCAGATGTGGCGCGCGAACTTGGCGCCGCGGCTAAGGCCAAAGGGGTTGGTTTTATCGATGCGCCAGTTTCTGGCGGACAGGCCGGCGCCGAGAACGGCGTGTTGACCGTCATGGTGGGCGGCGAAACGGCCAACTTCGAGGCTGCGAAGCCGGTGATGCAGGCCTATGCTCGCTGCGCCGAGTTGCTGGGTGAAGTGGGCAGCGGTCAGCTGACTAAGATGGTGAATCAGATCTGTATCGCCGGTGTGGTACAGGGGCTGGCCGAAGGCTTGCATTTTGCTCGCAGCGCCGGCCTAGATGGCGAGAAGGTGGTTGAGGTGATCAGCAAAGGCGCCGCACAATCTTGGCAGATGGAGAATCGCTATCAAACCATGTGGCAGGGTCAATATGACTTTGGTTTCGCCGTCGACTGGATGCGCAAAGACTTAGGCATCGCCCTGGGTGAGGCGCGCCGTAACGGCTCACACCTGCCGTTAACCGCATTGGTGGATCAGTTCTATAGCGAGGTTCAGGCCCAAGGTGGACAGCGCTGGGATACTTCAAGCCTGTTAGCGCGTCTGGAGAAGAGTCGCGGCTAATGCCAGCATCCAGGTATCTATAACCTGCTTGTTAGATAATAAAAAGGACTGCCAAGCAGTCCTTTTTTGATCCTTAAGGTGTGGAATCAGACCTTAAACCGGATCGACCATGATGTGTTCAAGTTCCACGGCGGCAACCGCGTGCAGGGCATCCATGGTGGCGCCTACCAGGGAGATCTTGCCCTGGCTGGATTCGATCAACACGGCGCGATTGATCTCGCTGAAATCACGGTTATTCCTGGCCATGGCCGACAATGCCATCTGCATCGGCAACATGGAAGGGTTGAAGGCGGCATTTTCCGCATAGCGGCCGCAGAAGGTCGCGCCATCTCGGGTCTCTAACACCACGGCGGCATAGCTTTCACTATAGGGCGCGTAGCTCAGGCTGAGATGATCCAGCGCCTCGATGATCATAGGATCGGCGCTTTCCAGGGCAAACTCGTGTTGCTGTTTGGAGAGCAGTGGTGTCTTGATATTCAGATCGGCCGGACCGAAGGCATAGGGCAGATAGTGAGACAAGGGCTGAGTCGCCTGCTCCGGCAGGTGGATGCGGATGGCTTGGCCCTCGACTAACTCGTTCATAAATTGGCGACAGTGACCACAGGGAGAGGCGTTGACTATGATATCTTCGATGCCAGTCTCACCGCTTAACCAGGCGTGGCTGATGGCGCTCTGCTCGGCATGGACGCTATGGAACAGGGCTTCGCCGTCCAGTTCCAGGTTGGCCCCCATGTAGATGTCGCCGCTGGCGCCCTTGGCGATGGCGCCCACATAAAACTCGCTAATGGGCGGCTTGGCAAGTGCGGCGGCGATAGGCAGCAGGGCTAACAGCAACTCATCCTGGCTCATCTGAGTGGCAGCGGCTAAGTCAGCTACCTGCTGGGCGTCCATATGCCCCACAAAGTCCTGGTTCAATAAAGGGACTAATTGATCTGCCAAAGGTTGAGGCAGTTGAGCTATGCAGTGAACAAATCTATCTTGCATGAGCTTGATCCTTAATTGTTAAGCTATTGGAAAATCATTTTAGTAACTAAGTTACCATGAAAACGGGATCTGACGCCCATTTTGATCGCCATTTCCCCCAAATCACCGCAATTTCGGCTACAGGTTGCTAAGATAATGACACAAAGCCGTCAATAACTTCTGTTTTTCTTCGTCAGCCTCTGTGTCGTTGACCAAGGTTTCCAGATTGATCATATAGTCAGGATCATTCAGGCGTGCCTGACAGAAGCTGCGCCAACGTTGCTGCTCGGTATCATCCAGGGTTTCCGGATAGTTGCGGGCGCGGTAGCGAAACAGCATTTCCGGCAGACGCTCGTCGTCAAAGTCGAGCTCCAGCGCGGCTAAGTGTTGCGGCGCCGTATGACGTATGATCTCCATCTTGCTCTTGTCGGCGTGGCTGAAGAAGCCACCGCTGTAGAGCTGCAGATCCGGATCGCTTATCTCATTGCCATGCTCGGTATCGAAGACGGCCACCAGTTTCTCTCTGATCTCAGGATGTTGACGCAGGCGCTTGTATTGGGCGCGGGCAAATTCCTTGTCTATCTCTAAACGCTGGGCGTTGCCGTCTGTGAGTGTCTTGGCGGTTGCGATAAAGGGACACTTGTTGATGTGTAGCTGCTTCAGACCGATTGGCAGCTCGTCGCTGGCGAGATCGGCCCTTGGGGTATACATGCGCTCGCGGATCTCATCGGCGCTTAGTTCAATCAGCGGCGTGACATCCATGGCCAGATTGACGCAGATGATCCCATTCTTATTGGTGCTGTGATGAGCCACCGGCGCGATCAGTGTGGTACAGCCGTGAAGGGCGCTGATCTTGGAGCTGACATGTACCAGAGGCTGCATGTTCAGCACGTCGATATGCTTGCTCACTTCATTCTTCTTACGCAGATTGAAGTAGTAGTCGAATAGCTTAGGTTGACGCTCTTTGATCAACTTGGCCATGGCGATGGTAGCGTACACATCTGACATGGCGTCGTGAGCCTTGTCATGGCTTAAGTTGTTGGCCTGTGTGAGGTGTTCAAGCTTAAAACTCGGGCTGCCATCCTCTTTCTCGGGCCAGTTGATGCCTTCGGGCCTTAGCGCATAACAGGCGCGCACCAGATCTATGATGTCCCAACGGCTGTTGCCGTCCTGCCACTCCCGCGCGTAGGGATCAAAAAAGTTACGGTAGAAACCGTAACGGGTCACCTCATCGTCGAATCGCAGTGAGTTATAGCCTGCCACACAGGTGTTGGGCTGGGAAAACTCGCTATTGATCCTGGCCATAAACTCCGCTTCTGGCATCCCCTTGAGATTGGCGAGCTGGGGCGTGATCCCGGTAATAAGGATCGCCTCAGGCGAGGGCAGGTAGTCGCTGGCCAGCTTACAGTAAAAGGCCACCGGCTCAGAGATGATGTTGAGATCCATATCGGTTCGAATACCGGCAAACTGAGACGGCCTGTCTTTGGCTGGGTTTGCGCCGAAGGTCTCGTAGTCGTGCCAGAAGATGCTGGGAAGGTTATTTGCAGGCATAGCGTAAGGTAGCGTGTGAATAGTGGCACTTATCATAGCACCCTAGTTTGCGCCTGCACTAATTTAACGGTTTATTTTCCCTATTTGATTGAAATCGCGTCATTTTGAAGTTGGCAGCGGCTCAGTTGGCCAGTTACAATGGTCGGCTAACGAGGAATAACCCGATGTTTGAACCCTTACTGACTCAGCCACAATTTATCGAACTGACCCAGAGGCGTCAGTTGCATCTGCGTTTGCGCGAGTCGGTGAGCGATTTTAGCCTGCTGCAGACCATGGGGGGACACCTGCTCGAGTGCGTGGTGACTCAGGCGTGTAGCGACAAGGGCTTGATCTTAAGATCCCATCCTTACCTCATCTGCGAGCTTGTGTCCGGGGAGGCGCCTGCGCTTGATGCAGCAATGCCTCAAGAGGAGAGCTTACACCGCTCCCACGGCCAGGGCTGGCGCCTGTTTAGTGCACTTGGGATCTCGCCCGTGATGTGCGCCGAAAGGCTACGTAAAGGTCTGGTGATAGCGGTTGAGACCCAGGGCGATAGCGTGTGCTTTAGGCCGCAGTTTGATCAGAAATGGTTGCTGGTGACCTTGGAGCGCGACCTGAGACTCTTCGGCGGTCCCCTGGAGCTGCGAAGAGCCAAGGCGGTACTTGCCCGGGCGGAAGATCTCAGCCAGAACGCCGAGGCGCTGCTGCTGGAGATAGGTGAGATAGAGCTGGTTCGTCAGGAACTGGCCCATTTTGCCAACCACGGCGATGTGAAGCAGCACGGGGTGATCTTAAGCGAGGTGACCAAGGTGGATGAACAGTTGCTACGCAAGAAGCAGTTGTTCTCCCATCATTATTACCAGAAGGTGCAGCGTCCTAACTGGCAAAATGCCGCCAATCAGCATGAGGATCTCGAGGCGCTGCAGCGCAAGCTGGAGTCCTATCAGCTGCTGGCACCACCCGAACTTAATCTCATGGTTGAGCAGATGTTTTTAGACGACTAGTCGGTTTATGACCCGACTAGTATTGGAATATTGCAATGAATTACCTTTGTCCTATCTGTCAGCGCACGCTGTCACTCATAGATCGCACCTGGTGCTGTGAGGCAAATCATAGGTTCGACTGTGCCAAAGAGGGTTACGTCAACCTGCTGCCGGTGCAGAAGAAGCGTTCTAAAGATCCTGGCGACAACAAAGAGATGATGTTCGCCCGGCGGGAGTTTCTCAATAAGGGCTACTATGAGTCGATGAGCGATAGGGTAAATGCCCTGGCGCAGGAATATGCCGGTGAGGCTCGTCATGGGTTGGACATAGGTTGCGGCGAGGGTTACTACAGCCACAGACTGCTGCAGGCCATGGGAAGCGCCGAGGCGTTTAGCCTCAGTGGCTTGGATATCTCTAAGTCGGCCCTTAAATATGCGGCCAAGCGCTATCCGGATATTCAGTTTTGTGTGGCAAGCAGCTTCGAGATGCCCTTCGCCGATCAGAGTTTCGACTTCATGTTGCGCATCTACGCACCGTCGCAAGATGACGAGCTTAGACGCGTTGCTAAACCGGGCGCCATTCTGATCACAGTCTCGGCTGGCCCGCAGCATCACTTTGCCCTTAAGCAGGTGATCTATGACCAGCCCAGGCCAAATCCCGAGGTGGACAGCCAAATAGCGGGGTTCGACCGTCTGCATAGCGAGCGACTGACGCAATCTATGACCATCAGCGACAGTGTGGATATTGGCCATTTTCTGGCAATGACCCCCTACAATTGGAAATTTACCGATGCGCAGCGCGCCTTGCTGACATCCAAGCCCTTGACCTGTGAGCTGGATTTTAAGCTAGAGGTCTTTCGGGCCTGCTAGCTGGTTAATCCTTGTTTAATTTGTGTTTTTTATCCGCTTAAAAAAACTTAGTGTTTTTACACGAAGTTTTAGAAGATTTTTTTGTAACAACTGACAGATATGTAAGTAAAAAATAGGATTTGCGCCTTTTAATGTTTGTTGACATACGGTCAGAATGATTTATAGTGAACTCAGCTTGAAGGTTGGGCTTAACTTTATGTGTTCAATACGACCAGTTCGTCCTGTTAACATAAGTAATACCGGCATTTTCCAGCTCTACTGCCGTTTAAGGCTTTATTTTATTTAGTTACAGGATTTATATCATGTCTCAAGTTACTGGCGTTGTTAAGTGGTTCAACTCTGACAAAGGTTTTGGTTTTATCGAGCAAGAGTCTGGCCCAGACGTTTTCGTACACTTCCGTGCGATCAACTCTGACGGTTTCAAAACTCTAGACGAAGGTCAGAAAGTGCAGTTCACTGTGACTCAAGGTCAAAAAGGTCCACAAGCTGAGAACGTAACTGTTATCTAAGCTGACCTTTGGGTAACCCAAGGTTACCTAAAAACAGAATTCCAAGAGCTGTGATGAGTATCACAGCTCTTTTTTTGTCTGCAATTTCCTGCAAAGCCCATTCTTGAAGCCTAATCCACGGCTTATCTTTCATGCTTGATTTTCGCTTCCGCGAATTTACGATGCGAGTCGAGATTCGTTACCAGTTTTTGTTGCCAGCCTCAGGTTTCAGCCTATGGTGCCAGTTTCCAGTTTCCAGTTTCCAGTTTCCAGTTTCCAGTTTCCAGTTTCCAGTTTCCAGTTTCCAGTTTCGGCCCCCGGTTCCTGCATTGGGAGACTAGGGCAAAAGAGCGAGTGAGAGACGAAGAGTAAAGAGTTAGAGAGTTGAGAGTGAAAGAGTTGAGGCGGTCAGCCTAAGCGCAGCAGTTAGTTAGCGGGCACGGCATAGGCGCCGTGCCTTAAGTGACACTCTGTATTAGTGCCACTTTATCTCAGTGACATTCTGGCTTAAGTGTCACTTTATATGCGTGACACTCTGTATTAGTGTCACTTTATCTCAGTGACATTCTGGCTTAAGCCTGTGAGAACAGCTTGTCTTCCAGGGTGCGGCCACGTTGAATGGCACGGTAGCGCCAGTCCTGGCGATTGAAGAGGGCGAATAGCTCGGTTTCCAGTGCGAAGCCTGCCGTGACCTGATAGTGGATCACAAACTCCTTGCTCTGACTGGATTTCACCGACATGACCTGAGGCAACGACTCTAGCGCCGCCATCAGCGCCTCGTCATCGCAGCTCTGCATGGTGAGGGTCAGGTATTCGTCCGCCAGCTCGTCCTGAATCGAAATAGATTGATTCAGCACGCCTTTATCCAGATAGAGCACCTTGTCACACAGCTTCTCCAGCTCCGCCAGGTTGTGTGAGCTGATGACGAAGGTAGTCTTGCCTATCTGAGCGCGCACTAACTCGCGTATCGCCTTGGCGTTGGCGGGATCCAGCCCAGCGGTCGGCTCATCGAGCAGTACCAACTCGGGAGAACCTATGAGTGCCTGGGCAATCGACACCCGCTTGCTCATGCCATGGCTAAGAGAGGAGGGCTTTTGCGGAGCAACCTCTGCCAGATCAACCAAGGCCAACACCCGCTGGCATTCCTGGCGCGCCGCGGCAGCGTTAAAGCCTTGTAGCTGGGCAAACAGCTCCAGCTGCGCCGCTATGGTGAGGTTAGGATCGAGCCGCGCATCCTGGGGCAGGGCGGCAACCTTACCCAGGAGCGCCGTGCTGCCGGGAGCGTGGCCTAAGATCTCCACAGCTCCTTCTGTTGGGCGAATATAGCCACACAGCAGCGAAAACAGGGTGGTCTTGCCCGCACCGTTGGGGCCGACCAGGGCGATTGGCTGGCCAGCGCTGAGTTCTAGGTTGATGTCGTTGAGTGCGCGTTTACTGCCGAACTGCTTGCTCAGCGCCTTACAGGTGATTAGCTTCATAGTGCGATCCTCGCCATATAACTTCTTCCTAATAGCAGGAGTACACCGGCCTGAAGCAGCGGAATGGCTGCTATGGCAAGGCTGCTCAGGCCCTTGGTATTAATCATCATATCCAGCTGGGCACCGGGCACCAGCCATTGCAGTATGTTGCTCAGTCCAGGTAGATAATAGGAGATGATGCCGTTGGCTATGGTGCTACCCGCCAAGAACAACACAGCATAGATGCTCGCCTGTCTCGCCGAGTTGGCGTGCAGTGACAAGATTGCCATCATGGCGGTAAAGGGGGCCAGGACGATCATGATATTGATAAACACCAATACCCCAGAGCCCATGGCGGCCCATACCAAAGCCGTGTCGCGATAGGCCACCAGTAATAGTGTCGCCACCAGAGTGAGTATCAGCAGTATCGCCTGGATCAGCAGATAGCCAGTGACCCGACCGAAAAACAGGGTGTCGCGGCTGACTCTCAGAGTGAGGAAGCGAAAGCTGCCTCTGGCCTTGTCAGAGGCAAACTGATCGGCGCCCACAAACAGGCTGAAGATGGGGAAGAGATAGAGCGCAGCGACCCATAAAATGGCCATCTCGGCCACGTCCCACGAGAGTAGCTCTCCCACATTGGCGGCGCCAAATACGCCCTCGAGTAGCTGCTTAAAGTCAGGCGAAAACAGGTAGAAAGAAGCCTGCCTTATGGGGTACCAGAGGATGAGGCACCAGGTTAGCGCGAAGGTGGCCAGGCCTATCATGCCTCTTGTGCTAAAGAGGATTTTTTTCAGTTCGAACCTGGCCAACACCAAGGCTGCGTTCCATGAACTGCGCGGAGTAAGATTATCCAAAGATGATTCCTTTATCATGTTAATGAAGGCTCAGCCTAACATTCATCTGTTTGTCTAAATGTTTCAGATTGTTGTTAAATTTTGCCTAAGAGCTCGGCAACTTGCTGTTTTAGCTCGGCGACTTGCTGCTCGAGCAGCGCGACGCGCTTCACAAGCTCATCATATGCCTGGTTACTCGCTTGCGCTGGCTGCGTTGCCAGTTGAGTATCGAGCTGCGCCTCGGCCTCGCTGATGAGTTCGATAAAACGTGACTCCCGCTTACCCGGCTCTCTAGGTAGCTGACGAACCAACGCCGGCTCCATCTGCGCTAGGCTGTTGAGGGCTTGCTCGACCTGGGCGACATCGTTAAAGCCATATAGGCGATTGCTGCGGGTTCTCAGCTCACCTGCGGTCTGCGGTCCTCTTAACAGCAAGAGACAGATGATGGCGACCTTGTCTTCGCTCAGCTGGAGATCGCTAAATTCGGTGTTGCAGAATCTGTGCTTGTATTTGACGACGCGCGAGCCGAAACCACTCTGTTCGGCCACCAGGCGTTTCTTCGCCAGAGAGTCCAGCGCGGCCTGGGTATCAGCTTCCGACAGGTTCATCACAGGCTCGCGGCTCGATTTTTGGTTACAGGCCAAAGTGAGGCCGTTGAGGGAGAGGGGATATTGCTCTGGTGTCGTCTTCTCTTTTTCCAGTAGACAACCTATTACACGCGCTTCATGGGAGGTGAGTTTCATGATTTTGGTACCCAGATAAAAAAAGCATAGCCCTGTTATAACAGAGCCATGCTTTTATGCAAAGACAATCAGAGGCTTGGCGCTTTCGCTGCCTAACTTCTATTCAGTCAGGCGGATACCGTCTGCCTCGATGGCGATCTTCTGCTGCTTGTAGAGGCCGCCGATGCTTTTTTTGAAGGCCTTCTTACTCATGGCAAGCTCGGCGTAGATCACCTCGGCATCTGTCTTATCGGTGAGGGGCAGGAAGCCGCCGGCCTGGTTAAGTTTCATCAAGATGGCGGTGGCGTGTTTGTCCAGCTCCTCTTTGGCGCCGCGCTGCAAAATCAGGTCTATCTTGTCGTCACTCCTGACGCGCTTGATGAAGCCTTTGATGCGCTGGCCAAACTTGAGGGGCTGATAGACCTCATTCTTATACAGCACACCCCAGTGGCCATTGTCGACGATGGCCTTGTAGCCAAGGTCAGTGGTGCCGGCAATGATCAGGCTCACCTCTTGGCCGTTGCGATAGGGCGGTGGCGTGCGATCGAGGAACTTGTCTATCTTCGATGAGGCCACGATGCGATCGTCGGCGCTGTTAACATAGACATAGACCAGATAGGAGCGTCCCACCTCGATCTCCCTGTGCTGCTCACCGAAGGGCAACATGAGATCTTTATCCAGGCCCCAATCCAAGAAGGCGCCGTAAGGACCGGTCGCGACTGCCTTAAGGTAGGCAAATTGGCCTACCTGCGCCTTGGGACGCTTGGTGGTGGCGATCACCATATCTTCTGAGTCCAGATAGAGGAAGACCTCGACGCTATCGCCTACTTCGCAGCCTTGAGGGGCAACCTTATTTGGCAGTAATACCTGGCCGAATTCATGGGCATTTAAGTACACCCCAAAATCGACGCGTTTGACGATCTCTAAGGTGCAGCGCTTTCCTATCTCTATCATGTGGTTCTCTATGGATAATGGCTTAGATGTTAAATGTGGCGATTATAGTGGAAATCTTGCCAAGATGCTTTAGCCTAAGCAGTTTATTCTGAAGTGAATGACATTAATTTCGGCCCAGGGGTGAGTGAGTCAGATAGACTCCAACGGCTGGCAGTGTGGGAACCCGGTAAACGATAGGGCCGACTGTCTGTTTAATGCCCGGCTGTTGAGCGAATTTACTGTAAAAAAACGCTGAACACCCGTAAGGGATAAAAGGCAGTCTGGGCGCGTGCTTGAGTGCAAAAAACCTTGTAATAAATTAATGTGATAATGATACTTGCATTTAGTTAAATTCAGGGGTTTAATTGCGCGCCTTTTTTTACTTTAGACAAGTATAAATTGAGTTAACTAATATGGCGGGGACTCGAAGGATAACTTCGATATCTGACACCCAAAAACGGTGTTGATGTTGCGGCTTATTTACCTGATAGGTGCGATAGTAAGTAACATTAATGTGTTGGCAGACAAAGCAGCTGCCGAATATGAATGTAAATAGACAGGTTGAGAGAATATGAGTAATTGGTCTATTAAAGATGCTTATGTTGGTTATAACGTTAATTACTGGAGCTCTGGGCTCTACGGCATAAGCGAGGCCGGTGAGGTGACGGTGTCCCCCGATCCTAATCATCCTGAGCACACTATAGGGTTAAATGAACTCGCTAAGGATATGGTGAAATCCGGCGTGGCCTTGCCTGTGTTGGTGCGCTTCCCGCAGATCCTGCATCACAGAGTCAACAGCCTGTGTAACGCCTTCAATCAGGCGATCACCCGTTACGACTATCAGTCAGACTATCTGCTTGTCTACCCCATCAAGGTGAACCAACAGCAAACTGTGGTCGAAGAGATCTTGGCGAGTCAGGTGTCTAAAGAGGTGCCACAGCTGGGTCTTGAGGCCGGCAGTAAGCCTGAGCTGATGGCGGTTCTCGCCATGGCGCAGAAGGCCAGCTCGGTGATCATCTGTAACGGCTACAAAGATGTGGAGTATATCCGCCTGGCGCTGATCGGCGAGAAGCTTGGCCATCAGGTCTATATCGTGCTGGAGAAGCTGTCTGAGCTGAAAGTCGTCCTCGAAGAAGCCAAGAAGCTGGGCGTGACTCCACGCCTGGGTCTGCGCGTGCGTCTGGCCTTCCAGGGTAAGGGCAAGTGGCAAGCCAGCGGCGGTGAGAAGTCTAAGTTTGGTCTGTCTGCGGCGCAGGTGCTGAACGTGATCAACTCACTGAAAGATGAAGACATGCTCGACAGCCTACAGCTGCTGCACTTCCACCTGGGATCGCAAATCGCTAACATCCGCGATATCCGCAGCGGTGTGAGCGAGGCGGGCCGTTTCTACTGTGAACTGCAGAAGATGGGCGCCAACGTTAAATGTTTCGACGTGGGTGGTGGCCTGGCGGTGGACTATGACGGTACCCGTAGCCAGAGCAGCAACTCGATGAACTATGGCCTGACCGAATACGCCAACAACATTGTCAGCGTGCTGAACGACATGTGCCGCGAACACGATCAGCCTATGCCACGTCTGATCTCTGAGTCTGGTCGTTACCTGACGGCTCACCATGCAGTGTTGATCACCGACGTGATTGGCACCGAGGCCTATAAGCCTGAAGATCTACAGGCGCCGGATGAAGAGGCGCCGCAGCAGCTCAAAAACATGTGGGATTCATGGGGTGAGGTGAGTGGCCGCGCCGATCAACGCGCCCTTATCGAGATCTACCATGATGTGCAGAGCGATCTGGCCGAGGTGCACTCGCTGTTTGCCCTGGGTCAGATGAGCCTGTCCGACAGAGCCTGGGCTGAGCAGATGAACCTGCGTGTCTGTTACGAGCTGAAGGGCGTGATGAGCGGTAAGTACCGTTTCCACCGCCCGGTGATCGATGAGCTTAACGAGAAGCTGGCCGACAAGTTCTTCGTGAACTTCTCGCTGTTCCAGTCGCTGCCAGATGCCTGGGGTATCGATCAGGTGTTCCCAGTGATGCCGCTAAGTGGTCTGGATAAGAAACCTGAACGCCGCGCCGTGATGCTGGACATCACCTGTGACTCTGACGGCACTGTGGATCAGTACGTAGATGGTCAGGGTATCGAAACCACACTGCCTGTGCCTGCGTGGAGCGCTGAGAGCCCATATCTTATCGGTTTCTTCCTGGTAGGAGCCTATCAGGAGATCCTCGGCGATATGCATAACCTGTTTGGCGACACTAACTCTGCCGTGGTGCGACTGGACGACGATGGTCTGGTGAATATCGAGTCGGTTCTGGCCGGTGATACGGTTGCCGATGTGCTGCGTTACGTTAACCTGGACGCCGTCTCTTTCATGCGTACCTATGAGGAGCTGGTGAATTTGCACATTCAGGAAGATGAGCGCGCCAATATTCTCGAAGAGTTGCAGATTGGACTGAAGGGCTACACCTATCTGGAAGATTTCTCCTGATTGGCAGGCTAGCCTGTTTCGCCTGGGATCTCGGCTAAGGCTGCCGGGATCCTGTTATACCAATCACGGCAAGTAAGTGATCAGAAATAGACCAGGAAAAACGGCCGAGAATAAGGTGGAATTTTTCGATAAGTAGTTATTCTACAATCAAAAGTAGTAACGCCGTTATCGGACGTTTTAACAAGCTAGCATGACCAGTTATTTACCATGACCAGCTATTTACTAGGATTGGTATTAGACGATGAGGAGCGGGTCGATGTATTTTGAAGGGGCGGAGAAGCGCTTATCGCTGGCGCTGGCGGCGGGTTGTCCGTCGCTTAGGGCGTTGGGGGATGAGTATTGGCGCCGCGCCCTGGCCAAGAGTGATACAGAGATCCTCTCAAAGCTGAGCAGTGAGCAGTGCGATGCTTACCTGCTCAGCGAATCCAGCCTGTTTGTCTGGCACGATAGTCTGGTGCTGATCACCTGTGGCAACACCCGGCTTATCGAGACCGTACTTTCCCTGGTGGAGTCACTGGGTCGCGATCAGATTGCCAGCCTGAGTTATCAGCGTAAGAGCGAAATCTTGCCCGCCTTACAGACTAGCCGCTTCGAAGAAGATATCGTCCGGCTTGGCGCTATGCTAAGCGGCGCTGCCTACCGCATAGGCCATTTAGATGGTCATCACCATCACATTTTCTTCTCTGGCAGTAAGGTAAGGCTTAAACCCGCGCAGACGGTGCAGATGTACCATATTCGCGGTGAGCTGGCCGATTATCTGCTCAGCGATGGGCAAACGATAGCGGGGATAGCCAGCCGGCTTAATTTATCTCAGCTGCTGAGCGGTTTTGATATTGACGCGCACTTGTTCTCGCCACTGGGTTATTCCCTCAACGCCCTCAGGGGAGAAGACTATTTCACGGTGCACATCACCCCGCAGGAGACGAGCTCCTATGTGAGCCTGGAAACGAATTTGTCGCTCGGCGCAGGGCTTAACGATATAGTAGGTGAGTTGTTAAACCGCCTAAATCCGGTAAGCTGGGACCTGGCAGGATATGAAGCCGAGACGTTAGCATACTGCGCCGAGCAGTATAGCCTAGAGGCCCGGGGCGAACTTGCCTTGGCAGAAGGCCAGGGCCTGTATATAAAACACTATAAACAGCGCGATTGTGAGCAATTGTTGCCCGTTGCGTTGTGATCTTTACTTCTATGATTTGGAGCAAATATGACCACTATTGCAGATAAGCCTGATTACTCGCTTTACTCAAATGCATTTGGTTATTTAAGACAGCCACTGGATTTCAAACCACTCGAGAGCGATGCCGATGTGGTGGTAATTGGTTTGCCGTTTGATATGGCCACTACGGGTCGCTCTGGCGGCCGTATGGGTCCTGGCGCTATCCGTCAGGCGTCGGTCAATCTGGCCTGGGAAGAGTGCCGCTGGCCATGGGATTTTAAGTTGTCCGATCACCTAAAAATGGTCGATGCGGGCGATCTGGTGTTCGATTGCGGTGATGCCGCCGATTTCACCCAACGTGTCGAAGACTTCGCGACGGCCGTGCTCGACTCTGGCAAGGCGCTAATGAGCTTTGGTGGCGATCACTTCGTGACCCTGCCGCTGCTGCGTGCTCACTACAAGAAGCATGGCAAGATGGCACTGCTGCATTTCGATGCGCACACAGACACCTATAGCCAGGGCAGCAAGTATGACCACGGCACCATGTTCTTCCACGCGCCAAATGAGGGCATCATCGATGCTTCTCACTCAGTGCAGGTGGGGATCCGTACCGAATATGACAAGCCAAGCCATCTGTTCAAGGTGATCGATGCGGCCGCCGCTAACGAGATGACTGCCGATGAGATCGTGGCTCAGATTAAAGATCGTGTCGGTGATATGCCATTGTATGTCACCTTCGACATCGACTGTCTGGATCCAGCCTTCGCACCGGGCACAGGCACGCCTGTATGTGGCGGTCTCACCAGCGACAAGGCGATGAAGATCATTCGCGGCCTGCGCGGCATGAATGTTGTCGGTATGGATGTGGTCGAAGTGGCGCCAGCCTACGACAGCGCCGAGATCACCGCACTGGCCGGGGCCACCTTAGGCCTTGAGATGCTACACGTTTGGGCCTGCGCCCATAAGAAGTAAGCAATACGGGACAGGGTAAGGAAGCAGATGTCGAACTTAAGTGATATTAGACGAGAATACACCTTGGGCGGGCTGCACCGAGAGGAGCTGCCCGACAACCCCATGGTGCTGTTTGAGAAGTGGATAGAGCAGATTAGGGATTCGGAGATCCTGCCAGATCCCACGGCCATGTCGGTGGCAACCGTCGATGCCGAGGGGCAGCCGTTTCAGCGCATCGTGCTCTTAAAACGTTTCGATGACGACGGCTTTGTGTTTTTCACTAACCTGGCTAGTCGCAAGGCGGAGCAGATAGCCCACAACAACAAGGTGAGTCTGCTGTTTCCCTGGCACGCCCTGGAGCGTCAGGTGGCGGTGACGGGTGTGGCGGAGCAGCTTTCGACCACTGAGGTGCTTAAGTACTTCGTGACGCGGCCCAAAGAGAGTCAGATCGCAGCCTGGGTGTCGAAGCAATCGAGCAAGATCTCGGCGCGCCAAGCGCTGGAGAGCAAGTTTGCCGAGATGAAGGCCAAGTTCAGCCAGGGTGAGGTGCCGCTGCCTAAGTTTTGGGGCGGTTACCGGGTGCGTCCTAGTAGCATAGAGTTCTGGCAGGGCGGTGAATATCGCCTGCACGACCGCTTCCTCTACAGCCGTAAAGATTCAAGTCTTAGCTGGGATATCGACCGTCTGGCGCCTTAAGCGTTCCGATAATAGCGATAAAAAAACCACCGCAATGCGGTGGTTTTTTGTCTTCGGAGGCCGTTACCATTTCTTCTTTGGCTGGAACAGTACGTCGATATCGTCCTCGTCGCTCTTCTGCTGCGGCGCGTTAGGCTGCGCCATCTTTTGGGCGCCCATGATCTCATCGAGAAGCAACTTGGCTTCATCCACCTTTTTGGCGATAAAGGGATCGTTAGGGGTCAGGCCCTTGATGGTGTGCAGAGTCGCCAATGCCTTAGTGACCATCTGCTTGGCGGAGCCATATTGCTTCATGAAGCAGGCGCTGCGGGCGCGAGATAGCATAGAGTCCACATTGATTCTGAGTTGTAGGCTGTCCACGCGAGCCTCTTCCTGAGCAAAGATATTGGGGTCGACCTTGCCTTTGTTGTGTTCTGCGCGCAGGATTGCCTTGAGTTTTTTCAGTACCTTTACCAGATCCAGGATCTGCTTGTCGGTATCGGGCAGGCGAAAGCTTTCGATGGCTGGCGTCTGTTTCTGGGCGTTTTGCAGGTTTTCGACTTGACCGGTAAGGTCAGTGAGACGACGCTGATAATCCGCCGTCTGTGGTCCACCAAGGCTGACAGATTGGCTTAAGGCTTCTTGCACTCTTCTGTAGAGGATCAATACCAGATTGGTCGAGCAGGGAAACATCCCGGTGCAAGAGAGCACGTTCTCGGTTTCGTCGATGATGGCTCTTTGTCTGGCTAATTCTGTTCTTCGCTCGGCCTCGGCACGTTCTTTTTGTTGTTGGATGACATTGATGCCAATAACCAATAGCAGCAATGCACCGATGAGGATCAGAACCAAAGTAAATATCATAGATCTACCAATTTTTATGCAATTCCATTAATGCTACTATAAATCAACACGCTAGCATAGTTATCTTAGACTAGCTTTCTCTTTATGTCGTGTGATTCATCTCACCTCTATGCTATATTCCCCTTTGATTTAATTTTTCGCCTGTACTATAACTAATTCTTATACTAACTCTTATGTTAGGGTACCGATTTCAGGCCGTGGCTCCCTTTGAGACACTGACCTTTGCAAAGGAAAGACGATGAAGCTGCAACAACTCAGATACATTGCCGAAGTGGTGAATCACAACCTTAACGTGTCGGCGACCGCTGAGAATCTTTACACCTCTCAGCCTGGGATCAGTAAACAGGTGCGTATGCTCGAAGATGAGCTGGGCATTCAGATCTTCGGCCGTAGCGGTAAGCATCTGACTCATGTGACGCCAGCCGGTCAGCAGGTGATCAATATCGCCAACGACATTTTGGGCAAGGTTGAGAGCATCAAGAAGGTTGCCGAGGAGTATACCAAGCCGGATCAGGGTGAGCTGAATATTGCCACCACAGATACCCAGGCGCGATATGCCTTGCCGGGGATCATCCGTGCCTTTATCGACCGTTACCCTAAGGTGAATCTACACATGCATCAGGGCACGCCTTCGCAGATCAGCGAGTTGGCGGCAAGGGGCGATGCGGACTTTGCCATTGCCACCGAGGGGATGCACCTCTATACAGATCTCATCATGCTGCCTTGCTATCACTGGAATCGCTCCATCGTGGTGACCAAAGATCATCCGCTGGCTTCACGGACTCAGATCAGCATCGAAGACTTAGGCCGTTTCCCGCTGGTGACCTATGTGTTTGGCTTCGATAGAGAATCAGAAATCGAGAAGGCTTTTAACCGCGCCGGTATCGACCCTAGAGTGGTGTTTACCGCGACCAGTGCCGATGTGCTCAAGACCTATGTCAGATTGGGCCTAGGGGTTGGGGTGATCGCCTCCATGGCGGTGGACCCTGTGATAGATAAAGATTTAGTGGCCATAGATGCCAGCCATCTGTTTGCCCACAGCACCACTAAGATAGGTTTTAGGAAGGGCAACTTCCTGCGCAATTATATGTATGAGTTTATTGAGCATTTTGCGCCGCATTTGACCAAGGATATTGTCGAGAAGGCGGTAGCACTGAGGGACCCTCAGCTGATTGAAAACCTGTTTGCGGATGTGGAGTTGCCGATCCGTTAAGGCGAGCGTTTGAGCTTAGCTAAGATAAGCTGATGTGTAGCCATAAAAAAACTCGCCCTGGGGCGAGTTTTTTTATGTTTCATTCATTGCCGATTAACACTCGACTATGTTAACCGCCAGGCCGCCCTTGGCGGTTTCCTTGTACTTGCTGCGCATATCCTTGCCGGTATCCATCATGGTCTTGATCACCTTATCCAGAGAGACCTTATGGTTGCCGTCGCCGCGCATCGCCAGGCGTGAGGCGTTGATCGCCTTCACCGCGCCCATGGCGTTCCGCTCGATGCAAGGCACCTGCACCAGGCCTCCGACTGGGTCGCAGGTCAGCCCCAGGTTGTGCTCCATGCCGATCTCGGCGGCGTTCTCCACATGTTCAACCGTGCCGCCCATGATCTCGGTGAGTGCGGCGGCGGCCATAGAGCAGGCCACACCAACTTCACCCTGGCAGCCCACCTCGGCGCCTGAGATAGAGGCGTTCTTCTTGTAGAGAATGCCGATGGCGGCTGCGGTCAACAGGTACTGACAGCAGATATCCAGATCTACCTCTTGAACGAAGGTGTCGTAGTAGCAGAGTACGGCCGGGATGATGCCGGCGGCGCCGTTAGTCGGCGCAGTCACCACGCGATCGCCGGCGGCGTTTTGCTCGTTCACGGCCAGGGCAAACAGATCGACCCAGTCCATGGCGGTGAGCGGATCGACCACTGTCTTGCTCTCGGCCTTGAGGCGACGATAAAGCGCCGGGGCGCGGCGTCTGAGTTTCAGACCGCCCGGGAGTATGCCTTCCTTCTGATAGCCACGCTCGACGCAGCTCTTCATGGTTTGCCATATGGTCCACAGGCGTTCTTTAATCTCTTTCTCGCTGGCGATAGAGAGTTCGTTCTCCATCATTAGCGCAGAGATGCTCAGGCCATTCTCGACACACATATCCAGCAGTTCGGCGGCGCTGTTAAAGTCATAGGGCGCGGCTTCGATAGGGGAGGCAGGCGATGCATCTTGGGCCAGGATCTCATCTTCATCTAAGATGAAGCCGCCACCGACAGAGTAATAGGTACGCTGATAGATGCAGTTGCCCTTGGCATAGGCGTAGAGGGTCATGGCGTTGGCGTGGGCCGGCAGACTCTTGCGTCTGTGGTAGGTGATGCCATCTTCACGGCTGAAGCGCACCACCTTGTTGTTTGGCATTGTTAAGCTTTGTGTGTCATGAACCTGTGCCAGGGTGGCATCGATCTTGTCGGTATCAACGGTTTCAGGTGCTTCGCCCATCAGGCCTAAGATCACGGCCTTACCCGTGCCGTGGCCCTTACCGGTTTGGCCGAGTGAGCCAAACAGCTCAGATCTCAGCTCATCTGTTTCTGCTAGATGACCATGTTTTTCTAAATCTTGAATGAAGATATTACCCGCTTTCATCGGGCCTACGGTATGGGAGCTTGAGGGCCCGATACCAATTTTAAACATGTCAAAAACGCTAATCATTATAAAACCCTGTTGTAATCATTATTTTCGTTATTCAATCTCAGTGATTTTAGGCCAATTTAATTATTCATGCCTGAAGGGGCGTTAATGTCGCCCCGTTGTGCTAACCTTGCGAGCACATTAAGATTGTCAATTATTAAGTATCCCATACTTTAGTCGCAGCTTTCGCATTAGTTTTTTTCAAGAATGAGTTTCGCATTAGGCATACTATTGCTAATCGCAGAGGGCTGAGGAAAGCTGCCCAAAGGTTTGTGGTTTTATCAATTGTATACAAAAGCTTAGACAACATTACCTTGCTAAGTATTTGTTAATCATCGGCGTCGATAAAACTGATTTAACAGTTTTTCTAGGGGGAGTTGTGAGTTATTTAATGATGGATTTGTTATCCACCGAGGTGAATGCGCAGGAGCAAGCGCAGTTGATGCATCCCATGGTCGGCGGGCTGATATTGTTTTCCCGCAACTATCAAGATCGTGACCAGCTCTGCGCCTTGGTGGCCTCGGTGCGTGCCCTTAGACCCGATCTGCTTATCGCCGTGGATCATGAAGGCGGGCGGGTACAAAGATTTATTGACGGCTTTAGTAAGATCCCCGCCATGGGCGACATATTGCCAGCGGCAAAGCAAGATCTTCCATTGGCCAAGGAGTGGGCGAGGGAGCTTGGTTTTCTCATGGCCGTTGAATTGCTGGCCTGTGATATCGACTTAAGTTTTGCCCCTGTGCTGGATCTGAACGGCATCAGTCAGGTGATTGGCACCCGCGCCTTTAGCGATAAGCCCGATGAGGTGATAGCCCTGGCCGAAGCCTTTATTCAAGGGATGCAGGATGCAGGCATGGCCGCCGTGGGTAAGCATTTCCCCGGTCATGGCAGCGTGGCGGCGGACTCCCATATTGCCAAGCCGATGGATGAGCGTAGCGAAGCTGAGATCCGTGCCCTGGACATGGTGCCCTTTGCGCATCTCATGGGGGCGAAGCGATTACAAGGGGTGATGCCAGCCCACGTGATCTATCCTAAAGTCGATCCTAATCCGGCGGGTTTCTCCTCCTATTGGCTTAAGCAGGTGCTGCGTGAAGAGCTTAAGTTCGATGGGGTGATATTCTCCGACGATCTCGGCATGAAGGGGGCTGGCGTGGTGGGTGGCTACCCAGAGCGGGCCAGCGCCGCTATTAAGGCGGGCTGTGACATGATCTTGCTGTGTAATGACAGCCAGGGCGTCAGCGAGCTGTTAACCTCGTTTGAGTGGCCTGAGCAAGGTCCACAGGTGCCGGCGCGTAAACTGCTGGCCAACAGACCTCAAGTTGCCAAGGCGCTGGAGGATGAATCTCGTTATCTGGCGGCAAGAAGCATAGCAGAGCAGATCTGTATGGGCTAAATTTGATGTAGCGCAACAACAGCCTATGATGAGTTAGCTAAAGTTAATATTCACATACAGTTAGCAGGTAACAGGATGATCCTCTATTTCCACGGTTTTGACGCCACCAGTCCAGGTAATCATGAAAAAATGCGCCAGCTGCAGTTTGTCGACCCCGACGTACGGCTGATCAGCTACAGCACGCTTCACCCCAAGTACGATATGCAGTATCTGCTTAACGAGGTGAGTCGTCAGTTAACCCAGAGTGACGATCCCGCGCCTCTGGCGATAGGCGTCGGCCTCGGCGGCTATTGGGCCGAGCGGATAGGTTTTCTCAATGGCCTTAAGACAGTGATGATCAATCCCAATCTGCATCCGGAAGACAACATGCTCGGCAAGATAGACAGACCGGAAGAGTATGCCGACATCGCCAGCAAGTGTGTCAGTCAGTTTAGGGAAAAACATAAGGGACGGGGCATGTGTATCCTGTCTCGCCAGGATGAGGTGCATGACAACCAGGCGGTGGCCAGCACCTTAGCGCCTTTCTATCCCATCGTCTGGGACGAGGAGCAGCGCCATAAGTTTCCTTCGCTGGCCGCACATCTCGCCGAGATAAAGGCCTTTAAAGAGCAGCAATAACACGATTCGAACCTAACAAGGAGCCAACTGGCTCCTTTTTTTATGTGCAGATACTAGTGACGGCAAAGCGGCCCGATACTGTGGTCTGATAAAGCCGCCTGATTCCTATTTATGTACTAAAAACGAGCGGGTTTGACTCGGGATTGACGTTAACGAAAAGCCTTGCTGCTTTGGATAGAAGCCTCGCTGGCCGACAGGAGGCGATTAGGGCGTTTTTCTGCAGTGTATTGATCGCCATTTTTCAGGGGCTTATGATGAGTAAGCGATAAAAAGTGGTCGAATATCCTGAATTTAGGTCGAAGCTGAGCGTAAGTGGTTAGCAATTTTTGTTATTCAAATCTAGCATAGCTTATCCCTTTTATGATACAAAGTGATACATATTGCTACATGATGGTCTTACAGACCTTTTCCCAGTTTGCGTATGTCGCCCGATGCAGCTAACCACTTTATTAGTTAGCTGTTTTTTTTGTCTATTTTTTGCCCATCCCCCAAGTTTAGGTTATCTTCAAAAGGTTAGATCGATAAGAATAACGAGGCGCAGATGAAGCGGGTATTATTGACAATATCGGGAAAGGTTCAGGGCGTGTGTTTCAGGCGATACAGTCAGCTGAAAGCCAATGAATTGGGGCTGACGGGGTATGCCAAAAACCTGGAAGACGGCAGGGTGCTGATTTTATTGCAGGGAGGCGGCTTAGCTGTCGATCGTTTCATCGCCTGGAGTGAACAGGGTTCGCCTCAGTCTGTGGTCGATAATGTGCTGGTGGAGGAAGACGAGGCAGATGAGATCTACCTCGATTTTTCTGTCTATTAGCTATCTGTTTTCTAACTAGCGATTAGCTAGCTATTTAGTTTAGTTCTGCGGGACCACGTTTGGCTGGCTCACCTCGAGGGTGCGCTCGCCGGGTTGTTCCATCTTTCTGATCTGTAGGATCATTCCCATATTAGGGTGATCGAAATAATGGATTTCGTCACTCTTCACACGCTTATTCTGCGTCATATAGATGTTGTACAGATAAGGCACCTGGCTCAATACCGTCTCATCCTCAAGCTGTGGCTGTGATTTACTGCCAGCCCTGTGCAGGGTTAACGCCGTTTCTACATAGAGGTAATGGTTCAGATAGATGTTGAGCGTACCATCCAGTGCCCAGATAGGGGCCGCCTGCTTTTCCTCGAAATTCAGATCGAAGTTAAACTGCGGAATACCGCTGGTATCACTTTGCGGCGCCGCATTTACCGCGTAGCCATTCTCATTGAATCGATCTGAGAAATCTTCACCGCCGTAGAGACGCACAGGCTTCGCCTGATGACGGGGCAGCATAGATTGTTGCCAGGTCATGTGCAGCAGGCTCTTGTGTCCGGCTTCTCGCTTTAAGGTGGTAATCATCTCGCTAAATTGCGACTGGGAGTCGGCCAATAAGACGGTGCCGGCCCCTAAGGTGGCATATTGGGGGGTTGGCGCGCCTATGGTGCTAGGGATCTGGCTGGGGTGAGTCACCTGCGCCTGTTGCAGCTGCTTGTCGCAATCTGCTGGCGTTTCCAGCCACTGCTGGGCGCTGCAGCCCTCGAGGCCCAGGCTAGCTCCGGTAATATCCGTGGCAAACAGCGGCGAGATCATGTCTATCGGTTGACGCGTGTGACGATTGCCTGGGCTTGCCAAGGTTTCTTCCAATTGACTTCCCTGACGCTCAAACAGGTAAACTTCCACCTCAAACCAACGCTCGTTATCTGCCCAGGCGGCGCCGGATAGTGAGGCAAGGGTGGTCACCAATAAAAGACTCTTTTTAAACACGCGGTTCTCCAAGGCGATGTTGCATGAGTTGAGAGATGATCAGGGATAACAGGGCTAACCTATCCTTGTCTGTCTCTGTCGGCATCAAGAATTTTAACTTACTTGGGCCGTCCATACGATAATTTTGTGGCTGACTCTGTAATAGTCCGATGATAAAGCCAGGATCTACACAGTGATCGTTATTAAATTCCAGGCTGCCGCCCTTGGCGTGCATCTCTATCTTGGCGATGCCGAGCGCCGTTGCCTGATGCTTAAACAGGGAGACTTCCATCAGGTTCTTGGTTGCCTGAGGCAGGAGGCCGAAGCGGTCGATCAGCTCGACCTTTAATTCGTCCAGTGCCTGGGCGGTGGCGCAGTTGGCGATACGCTTATAGAGCGATAGGCGGATGTTGACATCGCCCACATAATCTTCCGGCAGCAGCGCCGGGATCCGCAGGTCAATTTCACACTGTCCTCTGAGCATCTGATCCAGCGAAGGCTCCTTGCCCTCCTTGAGGGATTTCACCGCATCTTCCAGCATCTCCATGTAGAGGGTAAAGCCTATTTTGGAGATATGACCGCTCTGCTCATCGCCCAGGAGTTCACCCGCGCCGCGGATCTCGAGATCTTGAGTCGCCAGCATGAAGCCTGCGCCGAGATCTTCCAGCGCACCTATGGCCTCCAGACGCTTGATGGCATCCTTGGTCATGCGTTTTGGATGGGGCGTCATCAGATAGGCGTAGGCTTGATGATGGGAGCGTCCCACACGGCCTCTTAACTGATGCAGCTGCGCCAGGCCGAAGTTATCGGCTCGCTCTATGATGATGGTGTTGGCGCTGGGCACATCGATGCCAGTTTCTATGATGGTGGTGCACACCAGCACATTGTATTTCTGGTGATAGAAGTCAGACATCACCTTTTCCAGGTCACGCTCGCGCATTTGACCATGGGCGGTGACAACTCTCGCCTCGGGCAGTAGCGCCTCTATCTCCCGGGCGCGCTTCTCTATGGTCTCGACACTGTTGTGGAGAAAATAGACCTGGCCGCCCCTTAAGATCTCACGCAGCAGCGCCTCGCGTACCGTGGCATCATCATATTCGCGCACGAAGGTCTTAACCGCCAATCGCTTGGCCGGCGGCGTAGCTATGATGGAGAGGTCGCGCATGCCAGACATCGCCATGTTGAGGGTACGCGGAATAGGGGTCGCCGTTAGGGTCAGAATGTCGATGTTGGCGCGAAGCGCCTTGATCTTCTCCTTCTGACGCACGCCGAACCTGTGCTCCTCATCGATGATAAGTAGCCCTAGGTTTTCAAACTTAGCCTCAGACTGCAGCAGCTTATGGGTACCGATAACGATATCCACCTGACCAAGCTCCAGCTGCTTGAGCACCGCCTGTTGCTCCTTGGCAGTCTTAAAGCGTGACATCACCTCTATCTTGATCGGCCAGTCGGCAAACCTGTCTTTGAAGTTTTCATAGTGCTGCTGAGCAAGTAGCGTGGTAGGTACTAAGATAGCCACCTGCTTGCCGTCGTTGACCGCCACGAAGGCGGCGCGCATCGCTACCTCAGTCTTACCGAAGCCGACGTCGCCACACACCAGGCGGTCCATCGAAATGGGGCTGCACATGTCGGTGAGCACGGCATCGATGGCGGTTTCCTGATCTACCGTCTCTTCGAAGGGGAAGCTGCCGGCAAACTGGGCATACTCTTCGCGATCTAATCGGCAGGCCTCGCCGGGGCGGGCCTGACGGCGGGCGTAGACATCTAACAGCTCGGCGGCCACATCGCGGATCTTCTCGATCGCCTTGCGTTTGGCCTTGGTCCAACTCTCGTTGCCCAGCTTGTTGAGTTGCGGTGCATCATCGGCGCCGACGCTGTACTGGCTGATGAGGTTGAGGGAGGCGACAGGCACATAGAGTTTATCGCCACCGGCGTATTCCAGTTTCAGGTACTCGGCGACCAGGCCGCCCGTGTCCAGGGTTTCCAGTCCCTGGTAGAGGGCGACGCCGTGATCCAAATGCACTATGGGTTGACCGACTTTGAGCTCGGCCAGATCCTTGATAAGCGCATCCTGGCTTACCTGACGCTGTTTATCGCGACGGCGTTGCTGGGCGATGCGCTGGCCAAACAGCTCGGTTTCACACACCAGTGCCCAGCTAGGGCCCTTCTTAGGGTGATAGATGGCGCCTTGAGACAGCGGCGCGACGATCAAGCCAAAGGGCTGAGGTTTTTGGCTGAAGCTCTCCAGATGATCCAGCAGCGCAGGTTTAATCTCTATCTTGGCCAGTAGTTCCAGCAGCGCCTCGCGGCGGCCTTCCGATTCGACGCAGAATAGAATTGGCGTGCCGCCATCGGCAAATTCTTTAAGGTTAACAAGCGGCTGTTTCAGCTTATGGTTGGCGGCGATGTTAGGCAGTGCCTCGAGCTGCGCCGCAACGCTGGTGCCTGTGGCCTCATCGCCCTTGACCAAGAAGCGCGGCAGCTGCTTAAAGGCCTCGAAGACTTGTTCGGTCAGCAGGTAGAGATCCTTTGGCGGTAGCAGTGGCCTCAGGGGATCGACCCGGCGGTTTTCATAGCGCTGGTTGATCTCCTGCAGGTGGTGTTTGGCAGCATTCTCTAGATCGCCCACCTGCACCAATTGGCACTCGCCGGGCAGATAGTCAAACAGGCTCGCCGTCTCGTCGAAGAAGAGGGGCTGGTAACTCTCGATCCCGGCGGGCATCACCTTGCGGCTCACCATCTGATAGATGGACTCTGGCTCCTTGACCACGACCTCAAACTGGCGGCGGTAACGTTGGCGAAATCCTTCGATGGCGGCGTCATTGGTCGGGAACTCCTTGGCCGGCAGCAGGCGAATCGATTCAATCTCGCCGCTGGAGCGTTGGGTTTCCGGGTCAAATTCGCGGATCGATTCGACCTCATCATCGAACAGCTCGATGCGATAGGGGCTCTGGGCGCCCATGGGGAAGAGGTCGATGATAGAGCCGCGCACGGCAAACTCGCCATGCTCATACACCTGCTCCACGTGATGATAGCCAGTATTGACCAGCTGGCTGCGCACCGCTTCCAGGGGATAGTTGTCGCCCTTGCTGAGCAGCAAGACGTTGCCGGTTAAGAATGATTGTGGCGGCAACTTAACCATCAGGGTGCTCATGGGCACGATCACCAGGCTATGGCCGGCGCTTGGGATCCGCGATAGGGTCTCAAGCCGTTGAGATACCAGATCCTGATGGGGCGAGAAGCTGTCGTAAGGCAAGGTCTCCCGGTCGGGGAACAGCATCACGGGGATCGATTTTGGCGCTAACAGGTAGCCTAGCTCAGCCTCTAGCCTGAGCGCGCTTGGCGTGTCTGGCGTCACTACTAAGGTCATGCCGCTATACTGCTCGCACAGCTTAGCCAGGCTTATCGCCTGGGCGGCGCCGGTTAACTGGCTAAGGGTTTGGGGCGACTTAACCCCTTTGACTTTAGGTGGTGTGAGGATGGAAAAAGCATTCATGAAAACAGACTAAGGCCAACAATCGACAATGATGCGGCCATTGTAGAGACTTAGCCCCGTCAGTGCCAGTGAAAACTAACTCGGGTCTTGTTGCTGTTTTTTGCGTTGTTGTAATTGTTTTTGTTGAATATTCAGGCTGGCTTTGACCAGTTGCTCGACATCCTCATCGAGAATTTGAATAAAGCTGAGTTCGCAGTCGAAACCACCTTCAGAGGCTTCATCGTCACAGCGGGTGCACTCACCGATGCAGAGGATGGCGATAAGCGCCTCCCTGATATGCAGTGTGATGCGGTAGCGCTCGCCGGGCACCAATTTTGTGGGGCTTAGGAGATGTATGCCGCTACCGCCAAAATGCAGGCCGCTGCAGCGCTCGCCCTCGTGGGGCTGTTGCTCGAGCACATGCTGCAGCACCAGGTCTATCTTGCGAGACTGTAGCTTAAGGTAATCGACTACGGTGCGGGCTTCATCATCAAGGTGCCTGAGCTGGAGTAGACAGTCGGCTTCCATCGCCTTGACTTGGCTGATAAGCTGCATGCCGAGCGGTAGCATACCTCTTAGCTCATAGTCGTTGGGCAGCGGCTGCTCCTTAGGCCAGGGCGATAGGTAAGCGGCGAACCCATGCGCGACGCTAAAATAGGAGTTTGATTGGCTGTTCAACGGATTGCCTCTTGTTTTTAAGGTGCTATTCCCCCTATTATCGTGCCCATCTTAATGATTTATCAAGGCTCTGACGCAAAGAGACCCTGCCAAAAATGAATTTAGCGTTATCTTGGACCATAGGTTATCGGTATTGGCGAGCACGTAAGGCCAATCCATTTGCCTCATTTATTACCCTGTTTGCCGTGTCGGGGATCTTGCTGGGGGTGGCGGCCCTGATCATCGTCAGTTCTGTGATGAATGGTCTCGAGGGGCAGCTCAAGCAGCGTATTCTTGGCGCAGTGCCGCAGCTGACGGTGCACAGCGAGCAACACCTTGGCAACTGGCAAGATGTCGCCAATACCTTAATCGATGGGAAGCAGATCCTGGCGGTGAGTCCGAGCGTGGCCACCCAGGCCATGTTACAGGCGCCGAGCAACATCAGCGCAGTGCAGGTTTATGGCATCTATCCTGAGCTTGAAAAAGACAATCTGGCCCGTCTGAACCGACACTTCAATGGCTCCCTCGACAGTCTCGAGGCGGGCAAATACCGCATCATCATTGGCGCCGAGTTGGCGCGTCGTCTGGATGTGAAGCCCGGCGATAAGATACGTGTACTCAGTGGCGATGGGGTGGTTTATTCGCCGCTGGGGCCTGTGCCGAGTCAGCGTAAGTTTATCGTAGCCGGGGTGTTTGAGATGGGCTCTCAGGTGGATGCGAGCCTGGCTTACGTGCATCACGAGGATGCACTGCGTCTGATGCGCAAGTCCCCCAATGAGATCAAGTCGCTGCGTCTTTATCTGGCCGATCCCTTCAAGGCGAGCAAGTTGGCATCTAAGGTTGAAGCCGCGTTTGAGGCGGCGGGCGACAGTGTGACCACCAGTGATTGGCGCGAAAACTATGGTCATCTCTTCTCTGCGGTAAAGATGGAGAAGAACATGATGTCGTTGATGCTCAGCCTGATCATCGCCGTGGCCGCCTTTAACATAGTATCAGCGCTGGTGATGATGGTGGTGGATAAGACCACAGACGTTGCCGTGCTCAAGACCCAAGGCCTGACCACGGGGAGCATCATGGGGATCTTTATGATCCAGGGCTCACTCAATGCCGTCTTAGGCTTGGTGGGCGGTCTGGCTATCGGCGTGCTGGCCACATTGAACATCAATACACTCTTCTCGATGCTCGGCATTCATGTGCTTGGGGCGGGGCAACGTCTGCCGGTGCAGCTCGAGTGGGGCCAGTTGTCCCTGATCGTTGTAGGCACCCTGGCTATCACATTTTTAGCGACCGTTTATCCCGCACTACGGGCGGCAAGCGTGCAACCTGCCACAGCTTTAAGGTATGAATAATCTATGACTCAACAGGACAACTCTTTGTTACTTCAAGTCAGTAACGTCAGCAAACGCTACCACGAGGGGAGTATAGATACTCAGGTGCTGAGCGGCGTTAGTCTCAGTATCGCCAAGGGCGAGCAGGTGGCTATCATCGGCAGTTCGGGCTCGGGTAAGAGTACCTTGCTGCACATCATGGGCACGCTGGACAAACCCAGCAGCGGTCAGGTGATGTTCGACGGGGAAGATCTTTACCAGCTTTCTCCATCGCGTCAGGCGGCGATCCGCAACCAGGAGCTGGGATTTATCTATCAGTTCCATCATCTGTTGCCCGAGTTTACCGCCCTTGAGAATGTGGCCATGCCTGGGCTTATCCAGAAGCGCCCGCGTCAGGAAGTCGAGCAGGAGGCCAAAGAGCTGCTCAGCCGCGTCGGTCTTAGCCACCGACTACATCATACCCCGGCGGAGATGTCTGGTGGTGAGCGTCAACGTACGGCGATAGCCAGGGCGCTGATCAATCGTCCTAAGTTGGTGTTGGCCGATGAGCCTACGGGCAACCTGGACGCCGCCAGCGGCGATACCGTCTATGAGCTTATCCGAGAGCTGGGTAGCCAGCTGGGCACGGCCTTTGTGGTGGTGACCCATGATCCTAAGCTTGCCGCGCGCATGGACAGACAGCTGAAGATGCAAGATGGTCAGTTAAGCGCCTGGGAGATGGCATGAGAGAGAGACTCGCCTTTTGGGTAGGCTGGCGCTTTTACATGGCGCGTCAGTCCAATCGTTTCATCAGCTTCATCTCCTTTGCCTCTACCGCGGGCATCGCCCTGGGGGTCGCCGTGTTGATCACTGTGCTGTCGGCCATGAACGGCTTCGAGAAGGAGCTCGAGCAGCGCCTGCTGGGGGTCGTGCCCCATGGTGAGCTGACTGGGGTGAATGAGCCTTTGCATGACTGGCCTAAAATTGCCGAGGATGCCAAGAAGATCCCCGGTATTGTTGCCAGCGCACCCTTTGTGCGTATTCAGGGCCTGATCCAGAAACCCGGTGGTTTTCAGGGGCTAACGGTTATCGGTATCACGCCGGAATTAGAAGCAAAAGTTTCCAACATCCGTGATTTCATGCCGGATACGGCCTGGCAGGCACTGGCCAGCAAAGAAAACAATATTGTCCTGGGTAAGGGGCTGGCCGATGCGCTGGGGCTGTCGCTGGGTAACACCCTGAGCCTCTATACGCCAAACCTTGCCAGTCAGTCAACGGGACGCGGCCTTGGCTCGGCCAAGAGCCATCAGTTTAAGGTGGCGGGAATTTTTGCGCTTGGCGGCGAGCTAGATCTGACTACAGCCTACATCTCGCTGGATTATGGCGCCGAGCTGTTGGGGCTGGGGGACGGCGTGAGCGGGATCCGTATCAAGGTAGATGATGTCTTTGCCGCGCCGCAGCTGATCCGCACCTTGGGCTACAGCCAGTCGCAATATATGTACCTTTCCGATTGGACCCGCACCCAAGGCCACCTTTATCAGGATATTCAGCTGGTGCGCGCCGTGATGTACCTAGTGCTGGCGCTGGTGATCGCCGTGGCCTGTTTCAATATCGTCTCGACCCTAGTGATGGCGGTACGTGACAAACAGTCGGAGATCGCCATCTTGCTGACCATGGGGATGGCCAAGGCCACCATCATGGGGATCTTCGTGGTGCAGGGCGCGCTAAATGGCCTGTTGGGTTGCTTGATTGGTGCGGGGCTGGGGATCACCCTTGCGCTGAATCTAAGTTCTATCGCCAGCGGTATCGAGCAGCTGTTTGGCGTGCAGCTCTTATCGGCCGATGTCTATTTCATCGACTTCTTGCCCTCACAGTTTCATCTGCTGGATGTGGCGCTGGTGGTGTCTCTGGCCCTGGTGATGAGCCTATTGGCTACTCTATACCCTGCCTGGAAGGCGAGTCGTATCCATCCCGCCGAGGCGTTGGCTGGGCGATAAGACTAGGTCGTAAATTGAGATGGGTCTTTAGCGACTTTCCCGGTAGGCGCGTTTTTGTTGATACATCCGCTTGTCGGCATCTGAGAGTAACTCTTTGATGTCGGCATTCTGACCATCATAGATTGCATAGCCTATGCTGAGTGAGGGCGTCAGTTGTTGTGACTGCCAGCTAAAGGGCTGGGATTCTATCGCCTGGGTGATATGCGCCATGATCTCCTCGATTTCCTGCATGTCGGTAAGCTCATAGAGCAAGATCAGAAATTCATCACCGCCAAATCGAGCAACCGAGCCCTTAATGCCAACCTCAGTGACCAGACGATTGGCGATATATTTTAGCAGTTCATCGCCCGCCTCATGCCCCAGCTCGTCGTTAACCCCTTTAAAGTCGTTGAGATCTATGTTGAGCAGAGTAAAAGGGGGCTGATTTGGTTTGTTCATCAGACGGTCGAGTTCGTTGATGATGAAGCGCCGATTAGGTAGGTGGGTCAATTCATCGTGCAGCGCCGCCCTGTGGGTGTGCTGATAGTTGCGAAACAGGAGTAGCATCAGCATATACAAGGTAAAGGCCGCAATCGTACCTATACCGCCTATGCCCAGGCGCAGCTGGCCGATGCGTTCGAGATTCTCGATATGAAACCTTGCTGCCATATTCCAGGTGGCACTGGGTAACTTGATGGGGTAGATCACATCGGCATTGTCGAAGATGCTGGCATCACCGTAGAAAACCTGTTCGGGTTCGTTGGCGGTGATCTGTTTCTTGATGGCGATATCGCCGCCCTGAAACTGGGTGATCCCTGTGTCATGGAGTAACTGGTTATAGTTCATCACTACGCTCACCCCGCCCCAGTAATGGGTGTTTTTAGGGTAGTCGGCGAAGATAGGGTAGCGTGCGATGAGTCCCAAGCCACCCTGGACCAGATTTACCGGGCCGGCGATATACACCGACTGCTGCTCCTTGGCCAGTAACACTGTCTTTAGCTGGTTTGGCTGGGTGCGAAAGTCGAATCCAACTGCCGCTTCGTTGCCTTTGAGGGGATAGACTAAGGAGATAACATTGTTTGGCGCGATGGCGACGTTGCGCACGTACTGCGCCTTGTCGAGTAACTTAGCGGCGATCACATGCCAGTTTTTCATGGCAAATTCGGGATCTATGGTCACCACAGTGGCCAGGCTATCGGCCAGATAGGTGTCTTTGTAGATGGTGGCCTCGAAGTTAAAGCGGATCAGCGCCAGGTTCTTGCGCAGATTTTCCTCTTCTTGCTGGATCTCATTGTCGACAAAGTATTTTGTTAGCGCACTGATGGTGATCACAGAGGCGAGCAGAAACAAGCAGGAGAGCAGTGCGAAGATCGCAACATGTTTTCTATTTGAATATAAGTGCATGGCCTTCCTGCATTTTTTGTGATTATTCTAACGAGCGACTTCATCCAAGGCATGTCATTCAGATAGATACAAAGCGTCAGCTTTGTGATCAATTTGTTTATTCTATCTTAAGTTTCTCTTAGATGCGAAGTGGCAATTGCAGCAGCTCATGCTGCAGTAGGCGCAATGCGTGGTGTGATCGGCGAAAATAGCGCGATGATTTGGTTAACAAAAGCTTATTGGTATCACAGCCCGGCGAAGTTTGAGTGCCAGGCACAGCTTAATGCTTGATAGCAAGATCCATTGGGTCTTGTGATCAGATCAAAGGCGGCAGGCGGTGGGCAGGTGTTCGCTACTTGGTGCGATTTTTCCACTTGAACAGGATAGAGTACTTCCACAGGTTGTGGACGACAAAGTAACCCACGGTGGAAAAGATGATCCCAAACACCAGACAGCCGAGCAAGAAAGGCGGGCCTATGGTGAAGAGTGAGGCCTCGATCCATTGCCAGCTGGCTTCGAAGGCAAATTCTTGGGGAGGGTGGTTGAGCAGTTTGGCGCCAAAGAGGTAGGCGGCGTAGAACATAAAGGGCATGGTGACAGGGTTGGTGACCCACACCAAGGCGACGGCGACAGGTAAGTTACAGTTGAACAGGATCGCCAGCGCTGCGGCTAATACCATCTGAAATGGCATGGGGATCCAGGCGACAAACAGGCCGACCGCAAAGGCGAGGGGAGCGGAGCGTCGATTCAGGGCCCAGAGGTTAGGCTTGTGCAGCAGCTTACCGAACATCTGCAGGTGCTTATGATTCTGCAGTGTCTCAGGCTTGGGCATATATCGTTGAATGAATTTTTTTGGCATAGCTTAGTGTTGCAGTCTTAAATTATTCATTATGAATCGATTCATGTTTGGCTATTGTGCCACGCTCATCTCCGCGCTGCTCTGGCCTGCCTTGCCAACCTTTTCCCTTGCATGTGCCGTCTTGGTTATCGCCGTCATCATGCTGAAAAGGTCAAAATTATTGGCCGGTAGCCTTCTGGCTATAGCTTGGATGAGTCTATTTTGCCACCAACTTTTGGTTTTTACGCCTGATAAATCGAGCGAGCCGCCATCAGTAAGGGGCGAAATCATATCACTAGTTTATCGAAACGGCGACTGGATAAATGCCGATATTCGTATTTTAACGGACCATCCCTTTCATTTTCCTGACAAATATTTACGCTTACGTTGGCAAAGCGAACAAAAAGTCGCCATAGGTGAGGTGTGGCAATTCACCCTTGCCCCAAAGCCCATCACCAGTGTGCTCAACCAAGGCGGATTTAATCAGCAGGCCTATCTGCTCTCGAAGCACATCATAGGCAAGGGCAGAGTCATTGCGGCCAAACGCCTGTCACCACCACAGGGCATGCGGGCCAAGCTACTGACAAAGTTGCGCCAAGATCTGGCCTCACTGGCCAATGGCGATTTGATGCTGGCGCTCATGCTGGGCGATAAACAGCAGATAAGCGATGCACATTGGCAGGGCCTGAGGCAAAGCGGCACAGGGCATCTGGTGACCATCTCTGGGCTGCATCTGTCTGTGCTGGCAATCTGCGTGATGGGGCTGGGGGGCTATCTGTTAGGGCGGCTCACTCCCCGTCTGGGACTCGGTAATCGTCAGACCATCGCCCTGGTGGCGCTGATTTGCTGTGGTCTCTATGCCTTTCTCGCCGGAATTGGACTGCCGACCCAGCGGGCGCTCATCATGTTGGTGATGGTGATCCTGCTTGGTCTCATCCGCCGTTACGCATCGCCCTTCGAGCGGCTGGTATGGGCACTTTTCATTGTACTGCTGTTGGACCCTTTAAGTATCCTCGGTGCCGGGCTTTGGCTCTCTTTTGGTGCGCTCGCCATCATTCTCTGGTTTACGCAATCATGGCCTGCGCCTGATGAGCGTCTATCAAGCTGGCAACGGCTGAAATGGCGTCTTAAGCAGATGTGGCAGATCCAGTGGCGCTTGAGTCTATCGCTTGGCTTGCTGCAAGGACTCTTGTTTGGCGGTTTTGCGCCCTACGCGTTGATATTTAACCTTATCTTCGTGCCTTGGTTTAGTTTGGTGGTGATCCCCCTAAGTTTTATGGCGCTGATAACCTGGATAATCGGCACTTATCTCGGCGTGTCCGTTAGCCTGCCGCTTTATCTTTTGGATCTTGCCATTTCACCCATGACTCTCGCGTACGATTGGCTAGGGGAGCTGCCGCTTCACTGGCTGCCAGCCTCGATGCAGCTGGTCTCAGCCCTAGTGTTTGGGCTGCTCGGGCTTATCCTTTGGCGGCTCGCCTCAGGCAACTGGCGCTGGATGATCCCTGTGTTGTTCATGCCCCTGTGTCTCTGGTTTTTACCACAGAGATTGACGGACCCTAAAAGCTGGCAGGTGCACCTGCTTGATGTCGGGCAGGGGCTCAGCCTGGTGGTTGAGAAACAGGGGCGGGCATTGATCTATGACACAGGCGCGGCGTTTGGTGAGCATTTTAGTTATGCAGATAGGGTCATAGTGCCCTTCTTGCACTACCGCGGCATAGGTGAGCTGGATTATCTGGTGCTCAGCCATAGTGACAACGACCATGCCGGCGGCGCCGATTATCTGTTAGGTCGCTACCCTAAAGTGAAGCTGGTGACAGATCTCAGCTATCCTGGCGCCATCGACTGTCGTCCTAAACGCCTCAACTGGCAGGGGTTAAGCCTTGAGCTTTTGGGGCCGCGCGAGCCGCAGCCCGGCAATAATGGCTCCTGTGTCATGCGGATAAGCGACGGCGGGCGAAGTGTGCTCATCCCTGGGGATATCGAGAGTGAGGGTGAGCAGTCACTCCTGACCCAGAGCGCCGAGATTGGTAGCACTGTCTTAATCGCGGCCCATCATGGCAGTAACACCTCATCGAGCGGCGCTTTTATTCGGGAAAGCGCGCCCGGTATCGTGCTCTACGCCGCCGGTTTCAACAATCGCTACGGCTTTCCCAAGGCTGAGGTGGTGAGACGTTTTCGCGACCAAAAGGCGCTTCAGTACAGCACGGGCGATAACGGTCAGCTGAGTTTAAAACTGGACGAGCAGGGCATTACCGTACTAGGTTATCGCCGGGATCTGGCGCCATTATGGTACAATCAACGCTTTGAATTTGGTGAGTTTGGCAATCCAGAGTAGAATACGCTTTTTTGCACCTACGATAGAATCCTGAATGACAAATTCTTCGAAAAGTGAAGTTGGCAGCGTTTTTCTCAGACTGCTCACTTATCTTGTCCCGCTCAAAGGGGTGTTATTTTTGTCTGTGTTTGGCCTTGTGCTTTACGGCTTGGTGGACGCAACCTTTATTTATTCAATTAAACCTTTTATTGATCAAGGTTTTGCCAGCAATGTGCCGACCACGCCTGGCTTGGTTGAAGGGGTCGACCTTGGCATGGGCGGCGGCTTTAACTCCGACAGCGACGTGCTCAAAACCGCGCCTTTCGTGGTGATTGGCCTGTTTACCCTGAGGGGCCTGGCTAACTTTCTCTCCACCTATGGGATCTCTTATATCAGTGCGCGCATGATCATGGATATGCGTCAGCAGGTGTTTGAGCATTACCTGAGATTGCCAGTGAGCTATATCGATGCGGAAAGCAGCGGTAACTTGATCTCCCGGGTGACTTTCGATACCGAGCAGATCGCCAGGGCATCGGGCAGTGCGCTGATTACCATAGTGCGTGACGGCATCACAGTGATCGGCATGCTGGGGGTGATGTTCTACAACTCCTGGAAACTCTCGCTCTGTATCCTGATTGTCGGGCCCCTTATCGGCTTGGTGATTGCCGTGGTCAGCCGTAAGTTCCGCAAGGTCTCTAAACAGATCCAGACCGCCATGGGCGGCGTGACCTCGGTTACCGAGCAGATGATCAAGGGCCATAAAAACGTGTTGGTCTTCGGTGGTCAACAGGCCGAGTCGCAACGTTTCGCTAAGGTAAATGACGACAACCGTTCGCGCACCATGAAGCTGGCTCTGGCCCAGGCGATCAGTCAACCTTTGGTAATGGTCATTGGCTCACTGGCACTGGCCTTCGTGCTTTATGCCTCGAGCCTTGAGAGCATGCGCGCCGATCTCACCGCGGGTACCTTCGCCACTATCTTGGCGGCCATGCTCGCCATGTTGCAGCCAATCAAGAGTCTGACCCGCGTCAACGCCGAGTTTCAGCGTGGTATCGCCGCCTGTAGTACCATCTTTGCCGTGTTAGATACCCCGGCCGAGGTGGATAACGGCACCTTCGAGACCAAAAGAGTCGAGGGTCGCTTGAGCTTCGATAAGGTCAACTTCCGCTACAACAATCAGGAAGGCTTGGCGTTAAAAGAGGTGGATTTTCAGGTTAATCCGGGTGAAACCTTGGCCCTGGTGGGACGCAGTGGCTCGGGCAAGTCGACCATTGCCAGCCTGATCACCCGCTTCTATTCGGACCTCGACAGCGGTGATATTCGCTTGGATGATGTGAGCCTGAGAGATTACAAACTGGCGGCGCTGCGCCGTCAGGTGGCATTGGTGTCACAGCAGGTGACGTTGATCAACGATACCATAGCCGCGAATATCGCCTATGCCTATCCGGGCGAGGTCACCGAGGAGCAGATCATCGATGCGGCTAAGCTCGCCAATGCCTGGGAGTTTATCTGCAACATGCCCGAGGGGATCTATACCCAGGTCGGCGAAAACGGCGTCATGCTCTCAGGTGGTCAGCGCCAGCGTATCGCCATTGCCAGGGCGATACTGCGCGATGCGCCTATCTTGATCCTCGATGAGGCGACCTCGGCGCTGGATACCGAGTCGGAGAAGGCTATTCAGATGGGTCTGGATAACCTCAGACAGAATCGCACATCTATCGTGATCGCTCACCGTCTGTCGACCGTTGAAAATGCCAACCAGATCTTGGTGGTGGATCAGGGCAAGGTGGTCGAGCGCGGCACCCATAGCGAGCTACTGGCTAAGCAGGGGATCTATTACAACCTGTACCAGATGCAGTTTGGTAGTTAAGCAGTATGCAGGCGTTGGTTAATCGTCTCTGGTATGACAGGCAGGCCGGTGTTCACTGGCTGCTTGTACTGTTGCTTCTGCCCCTGAGTGGCTTGTTTTATCTGCTGACGAGTCTCAGGCGACAGCTGTTTCGTTTGGGGCTTAAGTCAAGCGCGCGGCTCGATGTGCCTGTGATTGTGGTGGGCAACATCACGGTCGGTGGCAGCGGCAAGACCCCCACGGTTATCTATCTCATCGAACTGCTTCGCCGTAATGGCTATCGCCCTGGGGTGATCAGCCGCGGCTACGGCGTCGAGTTTTCCGGCTGTAAGCGGGTTATTGCTGGCATGCCAGCCAATGAAGTAGGCGATGAACCGACCATGATAGTGGCGCGTACCCAGGTGCCTATGGTGATAGGTAGCGATCGCGTGGCGGCGGGTAAGGCCCTGATGGATTGGCAGGCGGTGGATGTGATCATCAGCGACGATGGTTTGCAGCACTATCGCCTTGAACGGGATATCGAGATCTTAGTACTCGATGGCAAGCGCCGCTTCGGCAATGGTCTGCTGTTGCCTGCCGGACCATTGAGAGAAGGGCGCTGGCGTCAAGGCTGCGTCGACTTTACCTTAGTCAATGGCGAGTGTGGCGGGCCTGAAGAGTTTGAGATGGCGCTGGCGCCCGGCAATTGGCGCAGCGTGGCTGATGGCGAGGTCGTTACAGCTAATGTGGACAAGAGTCATGAGAGTGTGGCTATCGCCGGCATAGGCAATCCGCAGCGATTCTTCGATACCCTTAGCGAGATTGGGGTTCATCCAATTGGTCAACATGCCTTTGACGATCATCAGGCTTACAGTCTCGAGGCTATAGAGACGGTTGCGGCGGGTCGGGGCGTGCTAATGACAGAGAAAGATGCGGTTAAATGTCGCGAATTTGCAAAGTCTAACTGGTGGTATTTGCCGGTAGATGCCAAGATAGCACCAGAATTTGAACAGCAATTGTTAACGCTGCTAAAGCGGCGCGAAAACGTACAACAAGGAAATTAACATGGCGTTTGATAAGAAACTTTTAGAGATAGTTGCCTGCCCTGTGTGTAAGGGTAAGCTTGAATATGACAAAGCTAATCAGCAGCTTATCTGTAAGGCCGATCGTTTGGCCTATGCCATTAACGAAGGGATCCCTGTACTGCTTGAAAACAAGGCAACCCCTTGGAACGAAGAAGCGTAACTCGTTTTTTTTCTATTAAATGTCGCGCTTTGCTTTAAGTAGTAGCTTATCGCGCGGCAAGCTAGAGACGTGCCGATCGGCACGTCTTCTGTTTCATCTTCACTTTTTATCTTCATTTTTTTATCTTCAAGCCAAGTTGCTGTCGCTCATAGTTTCCCCGCTCAGGTCCTCGAAGATTGCATTTGTCTTAGCTTGCACACATAATCCCTTTTCACTTTTACCGGAGTACTTTGTGTGACTGTTTCTAGCCTTCAACATGTGATTGATAAACTACTTGTCGAAAATCAGGGCGAACGAATAGTCAGTTTCGAGCATCAAGGCCGCAAGTATTGGCTTAAACAGTCAGAACGCCTTACCGGCGCCATGCGTTGGCTAAAGTCCCAGCCCCAAGCGGCGTTGCAGCTCGAGATTTCAACCCTCACTCAACTCGCCAAGCGAGGCGCGCCTGTGCCAGAACTGGTTGCCAGTGGCGAAGGTTTTCTGGTGGTTGCCGATGTGGGCATGCCCGTCAATGGTTGGTTAAATGCCGATATCTCAGATGCCGAGAAGCTTAAGATATTGCAAGATAGTGCCACTGGGTTAGCGCATCTGCATCTTAAAGGCTTGGCTCATGGCAGACCTGCGCTTAGGGATATCTGCTGGGAAGAGGGAGATGTTGCCTTTATCGATTTTGAGGCGAATCAGCAAGACAGTGACATGCATAGGCAGCAGATCAGAGATCTCCTCGTCTATATCCACAGCCTGTATCGTTACATAGGGCCCCATCCTGAGATCGCCGAGCCCGTCATTGCAGCCTATCGCGCCGCGGGGGGAGAATCACTCTGGCAGGCGTCCAAGCAAGAGATGGCTAAATGGCAATGGCTAAACTATCTAATCGCACCGCTTAGATCTATCGGCGGTAAAGATCTGCGCCCCGTCTATTGGCTACTGCGCCACTTTAAACAAACCCTCTAATCTTCCATTTATCTCCTATTTGCCATATCTCATACAGTCATTTCTGTGCCATTTCGACGCTATCGCTTTCACTTGATGGCTGCATAAGTTACATCGCGGTATTTCTATCTATTAATTTCATGAATGGTAGTTGATTTGACTATTTAGTGGATCTGACATCGAGTTTTGCGCCAGCAACCGCTGTTTTGGTGAATTTTATCCACTCATTGTGTATTGATTTCCATAGGGTTTTAAATATTGGTTAAAAAATGATCAATTTTTGGTTGAGCTTCGCTTAAATTAATTGCTAGAATGCCCGTGTTCTCTGGGCTGTAGCAGCTTAGAGGTTTAGTTCGAAAGCACTCTCGAAACGGCAAGCATTAAGTAATTAATGTACGCAAAGCCACAGGCCCTAATTGCATAGCAAAAGGGTGGCTGGGTTACCGAATGAGCGTTGATAGAGCCTAGTACTTGTACTTGGAGCTTTCGAAGTGATGTTGACTTTGAGAGGTCCAAGCTATGAGTTCAGTTCATTGCGCAGCTGCGCGTACCGATTCTACTTTCCTGAAAACCTTTGGTTTGGGCCTATTGGGCGCAGGCCTGTTGTCGGCGTCGGCTATCATGCCTGTACATGCGGGCACTCATGGTGAACAAACCTCTGCGGCGGCCCAGGCTAAACGTGATGCCAAGCAACAGGCGCGTCTGACTCATAAGGCGGAACTTGAAACTCAGACACTGCAACTTTCAGCAGTTGCAGCGCAATACCTGGATGCCACTAAGTCTAATGGTGCATCTCATGCCTCTGACGCCGCGCTTTACCAGCAACTTGAAGCGCTGGTGGCGGCTAGACAAGTAGAACAGCAGGCTCTTCTAACACTCGATCCTCATAGCGTCGTCTCTTCTGTATTGCCTATGGCAAAGCGTCGTGGCATGCCTGCTGAGATCCAGGCCAAACTAGCCCAGCAAAAGGCGATCAGCGGTGAGCTGGAAATGGTCTATGAAGATTTTGGTGACGCCAGCGAACATCGTCTGCAGTACATGGTGCGCACCGAAACTGGTCTGGTTAAATTTTTCTTGGCTTCGGGTAGTTCAAAAGCTCAGGCTAATCAATTACAACCCGGGGCAAAGGTTCGTGTAGAAGGTTGGCTATTTGGCGGCGATGAGGCTGGCGATGCCTTAATTGGCGATCTCGAAGTGCTTGCTCTAACCGATGGCAACACAGTTTCCTCTTCGGGCACCGGCGCTGCGCTTTCTCTTGCAAATACCACGGGTGAACAGCGCACCTTAGTACTGCTGGTTAATTTCCAAGACAATCCTCAACAGCCTTGGACAACGGCCGAAGTACAGCAGATGGTATTTGGCAAGGTCAATGATTTTTATCGCGAGGCCTCATACGGTCAAACTTGGTTAAGTGGCGATGTTAAAGGTTATGTAACCCTGCCAATCAACAGCACTTGCGACTATTTCGGCATGGACAGCTACGCGCAGCAGGCGGCCCGCGATAGCGGTATCGACGTCAGCCAGTATCAGCGCCTAGTCTATATGATGCCTCAAAACAGCAGCTGTGGCTGGCGTGGTCAGGGTACAGTGGGTGGTTCACCTTCGCGTGCTTGGATTAATGGTGAGCTAAATCTGATGACTATCGGTCACGAGCTGGGTCATAACCTGGGACTCAAGCACGCTAAATTTCTTAGCTGTTCAGAAAGTTTAGTGAGTGGTTCTTGCATTTCGTTGGAGTATGGCGATAGTTTCGACGTCATGGGTAAGTCAGAGGGGCATTTTAATGTATTTAACAAGGAAAGACTCGGTTGGTTAAGTGAACAACGCGGAGAGATTCTAATTGCAGATAAAGATGGTACATATCAGTTAGAATCGCTTGAATCTAGTGTTTCTGGTGTTGTCAAGGGTATTAAAGTTCGTCGTGGAACCAATTCCACGACAGGTGAACCTTTGTGGTACCACTTAGAGTATCGTCAGCCAATCGGTTTTGATGCATATTTAGAAGGTAAAGCGATTACTCAGGGAGTTATGCTTCATGTTAACAAAGATTTAGACCTTGAAAGCAGCCAGTTAATCGACATGACTCCCAATAGTAGTTTTAAGGATCTTGAGGATGCTTCACTAAATGCTGGTTACAGTTACACCGATAGTGACGCAGGTGTTACTATTACCACTGAATCAGCAGATAGTTCTGGGGCTGAGGTTACCGTGGCCTATTCAGGTGGCACATGTGTACAGGCTAATCCTACACTTGCGCTTTCTCAATATAGTGATTGGGTTGCACCAGGTACAGCCGTTACTTACAGCGCAACTGTAACCAACAATGATAGCTTAGAGTGCGGTGATTCTCAGTTTAGTATTAGCGTTCAGGTACCTGCTAATTGGAGTGCCAGCAGTGCAAGCCTAAGTCTGGCACCCGGCGCCACAGCTAATGTGAGCTTTAGCGTCGTTTCGAGCAGCGATGCCAACGACGGTTTCTATGACCTAGATGTCACCGCGCACAATGCACAAGATAGCAATCTAGTGGCTACTGGACTGGTTAGCTATGTTGTTCAGGCTCCAGTTGCACAGTGTGTGTTAGCAGCGCCTCAGTTCGTACTGACCAACAACAGCAGCGGTGAGGTTGCACCTGGTACAGGCGTGGTTTACCAAGGCACAGTGACTAACCTAGACAGTGATAGCTGCGATGCGAGCGACTTTAATCTGGTAGCCAATGTGCCTGCGGGTTGGTCGGCAACTGCGACTAAGGTGAATCTTGCTCCTGGCCAAAGCCAGAACGTCAGCCTAAAGGTGACTTCTAGCCTAAGCGCAGCCGATGGACAATTTGATTTCAATCTGATTGCTAGCAATGGTCAAAATGCGGGACTACAAAGCAGTGCGAATGCCAGCTATACGGTTCTTGATCCTGCCAAGCAATGCACTCTAGCTCAGCCAGGTGTTAGCGTGAGTGGTGGCGCAGGCGAGTATGATGCGGGTAGTCTCGTTCCTTATACAGTGACAGTGACAAACCAGAATGCTGACAGCTGTGCCGATGCCGTGTTTGCGATCAGCGCAACCGTACCTCAGGGCTGGAACGCCAACGGGGCGAGCGTTAGTCTGGCAAGTGGTCAAAGTACGAGTGTAGTGGTGAGTGTTAGCTCTGCGCAGTCTGCGACAGCAGGTGCCTATGGTCTGGGCTTTAGCGCGGCAGACAAGAGCGACAACCAATATCAAGCAAGCGCACAGGCACAGTACAAGGTGGCTCAGCAAGCAAATACAGCACCGGTTGCGGTAAACGACAGTGCATCGGTATCTAGCGGTTCATCAGTCATCATCGCGGTGCTGAGCAATGACAGTGACCCTGAAGGTGATACCTTAACTGTGGTCAGCGTGACTCAAGGTAGCAAAGGTAGCGTAACCTTGCTGGCCGATGGTAGCGTAAAATATACGCCGGGTAAGCGTTTTAAGGGTAGCGATAGCTTTAGCTATACCGTTAGCGACGGTGAGCTAACCGCGACGGCGACTGTGACCATAGGTCAGAGCGGCGGCAGTACTGGCGGCGGTACTGGCGGCAAAGGTAACGGTAAGAAGTAAGCTATACATATGATAAAAAGCCAAGGGGGATACCCTTGGCTTTACTTTTTGAACTAATTAACAAGCTAAGTGAATGTTTTTTTTATAGTATAGTGTCTCACTTTACCTATATTTTGCCATTTACTATATCTCCAAAACTTCTCATCACAAAAGTTTAGTTAAATGGAGGTTCATCAACCTGTACTGCAATTGAAACAGAATTAGAAGTACTAGTACCTTCATCGTCTGTGACGGTTGCTGTAACACCATTAGCTAACGAAGCGAAGAAATTGATGTCAATAGCATTTTCAAGTCCAGGTTTCAGCTCAATAGTGAAAGCGCAACTGTACGTGTCGCTAGGTGACACCGAACCATTATAACCCAGTAGTGCATTTTCATTACATGGGCCATAATCTTCAGTTGCATACGTACCACCTTCATTGAGTATTTGGAAACCAGCAAGGTTAGGTTCGGCAAATACACTTTGGCCTAACACTGTTAACGCAGTAAGATTGACATTTTCTAGACCTGCATTATGTAGTTCCAATACCACTAGCATGCTGGTAGCAAAGGCCATGTCTGCAGCCGGGTTGGCGGGTAGGAATGTCACTACTTCAGGGTCGTCAGCGTCAAGCATATTACCATCATCGTCAATACCATAGATGGTTGCCAAATTTTTGTGGACATCATCTGCGTTACCTTGCAACGGCATCACTATGTCACAGCTAGCAGATGCTTGTGGAGCCAGCTCGATACCAGTGGATAGGTTTACACCATTAACATCACAGTCAAGGGTAATATCTGTAGCCATACCAATTGGGTTGTCATTGCTATCAAGTAGGACGTCTGTCAGCTTGTTAAATGTCACGTAGTCGACGGTTGAAGTGTTAGTAAACAGGAAAGTAAATGTAACGTTTCTAAATGCTGTAGGATCATCGCCAGTTTCAAATACAGTAGCCTGATCTGCTGATTTCACCAAAGTGATCATTGATGGAACGTCCAATATATCAACTTTCGCCATATTGTTACCTGTGGCTTCGTCAGCCTCATCATCCACAGCAGTCGCATAAGCGGTGTTCATATGGTTGTCACCAGCATTACCACTAATATACTTCATAAAGCTACAGCTTACCTCTCCATTTTGTGGGATTTGAGTCAACATGCCAGAACATTCATTATTGAACAGGTCACCATATACAGAATCTGATAGTGCTGTAAGAGTCAAAGGTGAGTCCCATGTATTAGAAGTATTTTTTACTGTAATGGTGAAAGTTACATCATCGCCTGGTTCCAATACTTCTGCGGGATCAGCAGTTTTTATAACTTCAATACTAGGAGGCAAGTTAGTAACATTTACCTGTAGCTCGTTGGTACAATGGTCGCCATCTGCTTGATCAACTCCGACTGCAGCACAGGTATTACCGTCTACTACTGGGTCGTCATTTTTATCTAAAACATGTGCTTTAATGACATCATTGTATAAGGCTAGTTTTGTATTATCAGGTAAATCTCTGTCGTTAACTTGTACCGTAAACTGACATGTATATGTTCCACCAGGTTGAATTTCTAAACCACCCATAGGGATAGTACAGTTGCTGGTGATAAGGTAAACGCCGTCTGCCATTGGGGCTGGTGCACCACTTGTTGCAAGATTCAGTTTAGTCTCATAATTGCCGTCATTGGCTTCATCTATCCAGTCATAAAGACTAGTAATAAACAGTGATGAACCATAGACAGGGTCATTGGGGTTTTTAATACTCAGCTCAAAACCGTATGTTCCACCAGGTTCTGGATGAGTATCCGTAGTTTTGAGAGTTTTAGTGACAACTGGTGGTTCAGGTTTGACAAATACATCTATATCAAAAGAATCACAGCGACATTTAGATGGAGTACCGGGCGCCGCAGGATCATCTTCGCTACAGTCTTCGCCAGTCTTGTTATGCCAGGCCATACAGTAGTTAAATTCCGCCTTACCGGAATTATCATCGTCGCGACAGAAGAGAGTGATCTCTTCAGCTGCATATAGGTGGGTTGGGCTGTATCCGGCTGCTTTACTGATATCGGCACAGGCATCTAGACCTTCTTCCAGATCCACCCCTGGATCATCTGTTCGACCGAGTAAGATGGAACATTCATTGTTGGGGTTGGAGTCTTGAGCACTCCAGTTACCTTCGGGCAAGTAGACAGAGTAGTCGTAACGTTCGTTTGCCGTGGTGGTAATGGTTACATCGGCGATAAAGGTGACTTCTTCACCCAGGTTACATTCGACCTTGTCGCCACTGCCGTCTATGTTACGGATATTGTCCACTTTGCTGACGCGAACGTCATTAGCGGTACAGTTTAGGTTAAAGCCCGCTTGCTCAGCCATACAGGCCTGATCCTTCTTCTGTGGGAAGAAGGAGGCGTTAGCGGTCGTGATGGTAGCGCCATAGAGGCTGGCGCCGCTTATGAGGACGATACCCAACGCCCTGACAAGCCGGTTAGATTTAAATCGTTTCATAATATTGACCTTTATTAACAAGTTAATATGGATAAAACGTCTTGTTAGTTCATCACTTTACGTCGTTGAAATTGGGATCAATTTCGACTAAGTGCCTATTCGTTGTTGCTAGGTTATTACTACTATTTCGGCGTATGCCGCTTTTAGTGGCTGCATTGATGGCGAATAAAACGGTGCCTCATGGTGCAGCGTCCAAATCGATGGCCTAATAAGAGCAAGCATTGGGCCAGAAAGATAAGTTTTTGATAAATAGCGGATTACTTTGATTTTGGGGCGATTGGATTAGGTGGGGTGTTACATATGTGTAACACTGTGCGTTGTCCAAATGAAACCTGGACATGACGCTTGCTACAGATGAGATTTTAATGAATAGCCAAACTTATGGTGTTGTTGAAAAAATGGTGCTGGATGAGGAAGGTAAAACGCCGCAAAGTGATACTAGATAAATGCCTTTATAAAGTGCTTTACGGCGCCAGATTTGAGTTAGTTAGCTTAATTAAGGGTTAAGTTAGTTGAGTTAGTCGAGTTAGTTCCGTTAATTGGTCTGGGTCGGTTTTTCTAAGGCGTCGATAACGGCTTTAAAAGCATCATAACTTTGTGCTCCAACCACTAACTTGGGCTCTATGAGTCGATTGTTTTCCAGTTTACCTATGAGGAAGCTTGGCGTACCACGAACGCCTATCGATGAGCCATAGCCAATATCCTGCTCTATCTTGCTCATGATGGCTTGATCTTCCAGGCAGGCGGTGAATTTTGTCATGTCTAGCGAGAGCTGGGTGGCCGTATCTTGGTAGAGTTTGTCCCCTAGTTGCCTCATGTTTTTAAACAGGGCTTCACGCATGGGCCAATAAGCGTCCTGTTGCAGGCTACAGTTGGCGGCGACTGCGGCGCCTTTAGCCTTAGGGTGAAAACCTAAAGGGAAGTCTCTGGCGATATATTTCACCTTTCCGGTGTCGATATAGTCGCTCTTGATCTTGGTGAAGGTGTTGTCCATGTATCGTTTGCAGTAGGGACATTGATAATCAGAAAACTCTATGATGGCGACCTGTGCCGTCGCTTCGCCTAAGGCCGGGAGCTTACCATCTTCGCCCGGATTTATTTGCGTTGGTAGGCTTCTATGCTGCGGTTCCTGACTCTTCATGGCAATGGTGTGTATCTCTTTCACCTGGCTGCCCATGATGGCCACTTGCTGTTTTAATTGGCCCATCTCCTGTTTCAGGTAGGCGAGCTCCTTCTCTAACTTGTCGTCATTTTTTTGCTGACAGGCAGCAGTAAAGAACAGCAAAGATAGGCAGACTATAACTGTCGAATGAGTTGATGGCATAAGTCGATCCTCGTTTGGTGCCACTGACCTTGTCTATAGCGTTATCTTGCACTTCTTGATGAGGCGATAGAAAGTCGTTCGTGAGATGTTGAGTTCACGGGCCGCCGCCGAGATATTGTGGTTATTGCGCTTAATGGCGGCCAATAGAAGTTCGGTATCAATTTCGGTTCTGTGCTGAGCCAGATCGACCACATCGGGATCATCGTTTGCCGAACAAGCGAATTTAATGCCGAGGTCGGCTTCGGTGATGATGTCGCTTTCGGTCATGATGATGGCGCGTTGAATGCGGTTTTTAAGTTCGCGCACATTGCCTGGCCACTGGTAGTTGGTCATGGCATGTAACGCGTCCTGGTGAAACTGAAATTGACGATTGGGTGGAGCGAGTTTGGTTAAGTAATCTTGAGCCAAGAGAGGGATATCTTGCTTATGTTCTCTTAAGCTGGGTAGCTCTATTTGTATGATATTGATTCGATAGAATAGATCTTCCCTGAATTTGCCCTCTTCGACGGCGTTTTCCAAATTGACATGGGTGGCGAAGATGATGCGACAATCCACCTCGGTGGACTTCTGGCCGCCGATACGTTCGATATAATGCTCTTCAAGAAACTGCAGCAGATTGATCTGTAACTCGAGTGACAGATCGCCTATTTCATCTAAAAATAGGGTGCCCTTGTTAGCTCGCTCTATTCGACCTATGTATTGCCTGTCGGCGCCGGTGAAGGCGCCTTTCTCATGGCCGAACAACTCTGAATGAATGAGGGTTGGGGGCAGGGCGCCGCAATTCACCGTGATAAAGGGGCCATTTTTGCGAGACGATAGAGAATGGATCAAGTTGGCGCACAGACCCTTACCCGTGCCGGTTTCGCCGCCTATCAGTACGGTTTCATCTGACTTAGCGATCTTATACAGATTATCGCGCAGGGTCTGCATCACGCTTGATTCACCAAAGAAGAAGGACCTTGGTTGATGCGTGGTTTTCTCCTTACTCCATTGCTCATTTAATTGGGCCATGCCACAGAGGTGCCCTAAGGTGTGATCGAGGCGCTGCCAATCAATGGGAAGGTGATGAAAATCCAGGAAATAGTCTGTAAAGCAGAAGCAAAGGTTCCCCAGGTTTTTAGGGCTGTCTAAGGAGATAGCCAGCCAGAGTAAGCCGGGTTGACGCGCGGATAGAAGTTCTATGGCGCGCAGTACCACCTGCTGGTGAGGGAGATCTATGATGGCGATGGCGATCTGACAGGGAGCGCTCTCTAAGGCTTTATATGCCGCACTAAGAGTACCTGCATGATTGAAATGCCATTGTGTAGTATCGGTATGTTCATCTGTAAGACACGCTTCATCCGTGAGGTTTAATACCAATATGTTACGTTCCTTGTGAGTTAAGTTCCTCTTACGGTTACTCACACTTGATCCTTAGCCGGGGCCCCAAGACAGCCAATGCATTTGCTAGACAGGATGCTTAAATTTTAGGAAAGCTTGGTATTAACGCAAGTTGATAGTGTATCTAATTGTGATTCTTTTTATGTGTGGTCATTAGCACTGCAATCGCCCGTTGTGCCTGGGTTTTACCTATATTGCTAAGCTGTGTTTTGGCCTGTTTAGTCATAGCTCTCCTGTGTGCCTGTTTTAAGGTGCTTTTTTGGCAAATATGTGTTTCCGCTTGGTTTGAGTTTATCTCTGTTTTGATGGGGGATTTTGCTGAGCACTCGCCTTAGCATAAGATTTAAATTTGCTAGGACATTGGTGTTAGCTAATAGAGGAAACTGGATTGGAGGTGAAAGGCGCGATCATTTGATCGCGCCGTACGGCTATTTCATCGGCAGATTGCCAAGCTGATATTATTCATTCTCTGCTAGCAGCATTGATATTTGGGATGATTATTGACTCTTAAGGCCGTTATAGAGGGTTTCTATCCAGGTCTCCTGAGAGATAAATTTCCATCCCCAGCCCTGTAAGTCGTCCGGTAAGCCTTGCTGCTTGATGGCATCGAGCGACTTGCCCGATTTGAGCTGGGTGTTCATCCAGTCGATAGAGGTGTCTAACATCTGCTTGAACTTGACCAGATCTTGTTTGTTGGCCAGTTCGCCGTGTCCCGGAATGATTTTGGTATTGTCATCGACCCTGGCCAAGATGGTGGCGACGCTGTCGCGATAGCCAAGCACCGAGCCACCTCCTTTAAGATCGATATAGGGAAATCTGTCTTTAAAGAAGAGATCCCCCATATGTACCACAGGCGCATCACGCCAGAAGATCACACTATCACCATCTGTATGGCCAGCGCCCAGGTGCACGAGTGAGAGCGTGTCGCCATTGAAGTGGATATTGATCCCCTGGTCATAGGTGATGCTGGGCAAGGCCTGTTTAGTGAAGTCTTGGTTACTGGCCAAGCGTTTGAGTACATTATCGTGGGCGAAGATGGTGCCGGTTTGGCCAAAGATGCCGTTGCCACCGGTATGATCGCCATGGTAGTGGGTGTTGACGATATATTTAGGTTTGCCCGCCTGGATGTCGGCCAGCGCCGCGCTAATCTTGTCTGCCAGTGGGGCAAACTGATCGTCGATGATCAGCAGGCCATCTTCTCCCGCCGATACGCCTATGTTGCCGCCGGCGCCGGTTAGCATATAGACATGTTCTGAAAGTTTGGTGGCCGCTATTTCGACCTTGGCAAACTTATCTTCGTCGGCCAAGCTATTGATACTGATGCCATAACTGCCGATGAGCAGGCTTGTCAGCGCAATGCGTAAGATGTTGTTCATTGGAAGACCTTTTTTCTCTCTTATCGAATCAATTTATATAGTTGCATAATAAAAAGGCTGCAAGAAGCAGCCTTTTTTAGTTTGTCTTATTTATACACCTTTCCTATCGGCCTTAATGAGCCCAGGGCATGATGCGGCGGGTGAACCTGTCGGCGTTACCCAGCTTGATGGCGGCCTGATGGCGCATGCGATACAGGGCTTGATAGCAGAGCGGTACCAGATAGAGGCTGGTCAGCGTCGAGAAGCTCAAGCCGCCGATGATGGCGATCGCCATGGGTGAATAGGGTGGTCCGCCGCCACCAATCTGGGTGTCGCCCATGGCCAGTGGTATGAGGCCTAGTACCGTGGTGCCCACAGTCATGAGCACCGGGCGCAGACGGGTGATACACACTGCCTTGATGGTGACAGAGAGACGGTCGAGCTCCGGCGTCTTCTGGTTGATCTGATCCACCAATACGATGCCGTTATTCACCACAATCCCCATCAAGATCAGTATCCCAATCATGGCCATGATGGACATGCTGGTGCCTGTCAGTAGCAGTGCCCAGAACACCCCCGTGATGGAGAAGAGTATCGAGGTGATGATAGCCGTCGGCAACAGTAGCGATTCGAACAGGGCGGCCATGACGATATAGATCATGGCGATTGCCAAGATCATGTTGGTCGCCATGATGGCCTGATCTTCATCCTGACGCTGGAAACCACCTCGCAGCGAATATCCATAGCCCGCAGGAAATTGCACCGCATCCATCACTTGTTTGATGGCCTTTTGGGCCTCTTCCGTGGTCATCTCATCCAGGTTGGCGCCGATTGAGAGCGCGGTTTGACGATCATAGTGGCGGATTGTATCGAATCGTGGACGAATCGAGATCTCGGCCAGGCTCTGCAAGGTGTAGACGCGATTACCCTGACGCACGATAGGCAGCTCTTTTAGCCTTTCGAGCGATTCGCGCCACTGTTTGTCATAAGCCAGCTCGATACGCAGCTCACCGCTTGGGTCGTGTCTGAATGAGCGTAGCGGCGAACCACGAAGAGCCATGGACACGCTGCGGGCAAGTTCGCTCAGGCTTAGATCCAGTCTCGCGGCCATGGTGCGGTCCAGCTCAATGATCACTTCTTGCTGTGTGCTGTTAAGCTCTGAGCGCACATCGATGAGCCCGTCTATCTTGGCCAGCATAGGCACCACCTGTTCACTGATGGTGATCAGTTCGCTGGTGGAGCGTCCCGTGAGGGTGACGCGAATGCCGTTGTTGTCGTTACCCCAGCCAAATTGCGGCTTGGCGATGGAGAACTTAGGGAAGCCTTCACGTATCTTGCGCTTCAGTGCCTTGATATCTATGTCGGCATCTTCCTGTAGCAGCAGGGTCGACTGACCTCTGTCGGCCGAGAAGTAGCTGTAGACAGAGTCGATATAGAAGGCTTCTTTATTAGCGTAGAGGTAATCTTCCATGCGGTTGATCATCGCCTCGGTGACATCCAGGCTGTGGCGTCCCTCTACCTGGTAGTTGATGTAGAGGCGATTGTTGCCTTCGCCGTCGTTTTGATCTTGTTGCACCATGCTCAGGGGCAGCGCCGTTGAAGCAAGGATCACCACGGCGATCAGCCCTGAACGCTTGGGTCTGTGTAAGATCCACGCCAGGCTACGCTCGTAGAAAGACTCGAGCTTGCTCTGCTTGGGATTGGTCTCAATCTCGAAATGCAGCTTAGTTAACATCAATGGGATTAGCGTCTTGGCGACCAAGAGCGAGGCTGCCAGCGAGATACAGATGGCGATGGCCACATGCTCCAAGAAGATGGTCAGCTCTACCTTTACGCCGAAAATGTTTGGCAAGAACACAATTGCCGTGGTCAGGGTGCCGGCCAGCACTGCCAGGGCAACCTTATTGACGCCCGTGAGTACCGCCTGGGAGGTGGTTGCCGTGCCTTGATGCTGCTTCTCTTGCAGCACGCTCTCACTGACCACCACGGCGTTATCGATAAGCATGCCGACCGCCAGCAATAGTCCCATCATAGAGAGAATATTCAGGCTGTAGCCTAAGAAATACATGCCGGCCAGCGTCATACACAGAGAGATGGGCACAGAGGAGACCACCACCAGTGTCATCTTCAGGTTGCGCAGGAAGAGATAGAGCACGGCGAACGAGAGCAGGGCACCTATCAGGCCGGCGGCAAGCAGATCAGACAGGGAGGATTTCACCCCGTAGGCCTGATCTTCCATGATAAACAGCTTGATACCGTTGAACTGCTGGTCCTGTTTAGCTGCCTCGATCACCTTGAGCACGCGCTCAGATACGTCTACCAGGTTAGCGCCGGATTCTTTGAACACGTCGAGACCGACCGCATATTTCTGATCCAGATGACGACCATCGAGGCGCTCGGGCAGGGCGTAGCGAATGCTGGCTACATCGCCCAAGGTGACGCCTGGGATCAATACCAGGGCGGCGATATCGTCGAGATCGCGAAACTCACCCTTTGGTGATACCTGATATACCCGGGTGTTCGCCCTGAGCGTTCCAGCGCTGACGATAAAATTCTCCTGTCCCAGTCGTTGTTGCAACATGGTGCTGTTGATGCCAGTAGCGCTGAGCTTGTCGGCGTCGATTCGGATCTCGATCTGCTTCTGCTCGACGCCGTAGAGGCTCACCTGAGACACCCCTTCGACACGCTCCAGTGGCTTCTTAAGCTGCTTGTCCAGCAGATCGAAGGCGCCTGACAGCTCGCGTTCGCTCGAGATACGTATGGTCAGCACAGGCATGTCGGCGGTGGAGAACTGGCGGATAAAGACCCGCTCCACATCCTTAGGTAAGAGGTGGCGCACCGCATCCACCTTTTCCCTGGCTTCCAGGCTCTTGGTGGAGACGTTCTCGCCCCACTTCATCCTGAGTTCGATCTCGGCGCCATTTTGCGATGAGCGCGATCTCAGCTCCTCAATTCCCCCCATGGTGGCGAGAGACTCTTCCAATACATTGGTGATCTCACGCTCCACTTCGGCAGGGGTTGAGCCCTTGTAGGGGACTTCAATCATCACCTGGGGCATCTCGATGCCGGGAAACATCTCCAGCGGCAGCAGGCGACTCGAGGCCAGACCAAAGAGGAGTATGGCCACGAAGAACATACTGGTGGTAACGGGTCTCGTTAGGGCTAATCGAGTGATATTCATACTGATTCTCCCTGTTGCGCAGCTTCTTGACTAGGTGCGTCAAACGCCTTGCGATCGAACAGGGCGTAGAGCGCAGGGATCACCACAAGCGTCAGTAGTGTTGCAAGTGACAAGCCGAAGATCACTGTGATCGCCATGGGCGCCCGTACCTCGCTGCCATCGCCTAAACCCAGTGCCATAGGCGCCAGACCCAGAGCTGTGGTCATGGTGGTCATGACGATGGGTCGCAGACGAGACTTGGCGGCTTCTTCGATGGCCGTCAGTTTAGCCATACCCTGCTCACGTAGCTGGTTGATACGATCCACCAGGACGATGGCGTTGTTCACTACGATACCCGCCAGCATGATGAGGCCGATGAATACCACCACGCTCAGGTGAGTCTGGGTGATAAACAAGCCGAAGATGCTGCCGCCAACCGCCATGGGTACGGCGATCAGGATAAGCAGCGGATGTACCAGCGACTCGAACTGGCTGGCCATCACCAGATATACTAGGAAGACGGCCAATACCAGGGCGATCTGAAGCGACTGGAAGGAGTGTTCCATCTCTTCGTTCTGGCCGCCGAAGCGCACCTGAATCGAGCTAGGCAGATTTTGCTGATCTATGATGCTTCTCGCCTCGAGCACCGCATCGTTGAGGTCACCATAGGCGAGGTTGGCCGAGACGATGGCAACGCGCTGCTGGCTGATACGGTTGATGGCAGAAGGACCCAGATTCAAGGAGACATCGGCAACGGCGCTCAGCGGGATAGGCTGGTTGCTGTTGGGGTTAATGATCATCGAATCGATGTCGCTTATCTGGTCGCGCTCCTCGAGTTCGCTGCGCACCAAGATGTCGATCTTTCTGTCACGCACTGTATATTGGCTGGCGACTGTGCCGCCGATGCGCTGGGCGATACGATTCGCCACGGTTGGCGCGTCCATGCCAAGGGCGGCAAGGCGGGCGTGATCGAAACGGATGCTCAGCTCTGGCTGACCGTCACGCAGGCTGGTGTTGAGGTCGGCGAAACGATCTGAGTCAGACAGCGCGCTGATAAGGTTATCGGCGGTCTGTTTTAGCTGAGTTAAGTCATAGCCTATCACTTCGATCTCAAGCGGGGTCTTGAAGCTAAACAGCTCTGGATGTTGGATCTTCGCCTCTAGCTCAGGAATACGCATGGCTGTGGTGCGCAGCACATGGGTGACTGCATCGAAGGCCTGATGATCGGCCAGCACCACCTGCAGACGGCCCCAGTTTTCGCCGCCGCGCGAGGTGTCTGAGGTCATCAGACCGCCGCTACCGGCTTGGCTGTAGGCATGTTTTACATCTTCCCTGTCTTTGATAGACAAGGCCAGCTTCTGTAACACTCTGTCTGTCTCACTGACTTCTGTGCCCGGCGGCAGCAGGACTTCTACATAGAACTCGCCCTGATTCATCGGCGGGATCAGCTCCATGCCGAGTCTTGGGATCAGGCTCATGGTGCCTATAGTGAGGGTGAGGGCGATGGCCAGTGTCACCCAGGTAAACTTAAGCGCCTTGCGTAGCAGCTTGTGATAAACCCCTTCCAGCAGGTTGTAGCACCAGTTAAATGCCAGGCTGATGGGCCGCATGATGAGGCCCGCAAGCCATGAAAAGGCGCGGCTCAGCATCAATGCTAGGGTCAGCAGCAGTGACGGCAGATAGCTAAACAGCAGCACAAAGGGGAAGGAGCAGACGGTGGCACCGTAATGCTTCACCTTGGCCAGTTTAGTGTCGAGCACTGGCTTTTCACGTTTCTGCACCAGGTGCGGCAGAGCCTTGAAGCCTTCGCGCGATGCCAGCATAGGGATGGTGGTCAGCGCGACCAGCAGCGAGGCCAACAGGGCGAAGGTGACTGTCAGCGCCTGATCCGAGAACAGGGCACCAGCCACGCCATCGACAAATACCAGCGGCACGAATACCGCAAGGGTGGTCATGGTAGAGGCGAAGATAGCGCCGGCTACCTCTTTGGTGCCTGTCACGGCGGCGTCGAGCTTGTTCATTCCCAGCTTGCGACAGCGGTCGATGTTTTCCAGCACCACGATGGCATTGTCTACCAGGAGCCCCACCGCCAGGGCGATACCGCCTAGCGACATGATGTTGAGGCTGATGTCGGCAAAATACATCATGTTAAAAGTGGCGATCACCGAAAACGGAATCGAGATGGAGATGATCAGGGTCGGCACTATATCCCTAAGGAATAGGTAGATCACCAGCATGGAGAGTAAGCTACCGATCAGCGCCGCCGAGGTGACCTCGCTGACTGCGCTCTCGATAAACTCTGATTGATCATAGATAACCTTAAGCTCAGCCTTCTCGTTTAGCTTCTTGAGGTCGTTAAGTTTAGCGGTGACTTTACGGGCCACGGCTACCGTGTTGGCATCGCCTTCCTTATAGATGGCCAGCTCGATAGACTCGGCAGAGCCGATGCGGGTGATGTCGTTACGTTCCTTATGGCTGTCGATGATGTCGGCCACCTCGAACAGACGCACCAGAGTCTGGTTGTCGCGATAGACGATGATCTGACCCAACTCATCCAGGGAGTTGAACTGGTTGAGGGTACGCACCAGATACTCTTTCTCGCCCTGTACCACCTTACCGGCAGAGAGGTTGATGTTCTCGGCGGCGATACGCTCGCGGATCTTGTCGGCGTTCAGGTTAAGCTGAGTCAGCTTCTCCTGGTTTAGCTGAATATGTACCTCTTGCTCGAGACCACCGGAGAGCCTGACGGCCGCGACGCCGCTGAGGGATTCCAGTTGACGCTTAAGCTCCTCCTCGGCAAAGGTGCGCATCTGCTTGAGCGACTGAGCGTCGGCGTCGGGCAGGGAGAGGGCCAGACGCACTATAGGATCTAGGTTAGGGTTAAAGCGCAGCAACAGCGGCTTTTTCACATCCAGGGGCAGCTCTATGGTGTCTAGCTTTTCCCTGACCTCGAGGCTTGCCATGTCCATGTCTGTGCCCCATTCAAATTCGAGCACCACATCAGACATGCCAGAGCGGGAGATGGAGCTTATCTTACGCAGCCCCTTAACGATACCGGCAGCCTCTTCGATGGGCTTAGAGACAAGCTGCTCCACCTCGACCGGCGCGGCGCCTTCATATTGGGTACGTATGGTGATGGTAGGGTAGCTGAGATCCGGCAGGAGTTTCACCGCCAGGCGAGAGAAACCCACCAAGCCAAACAGGATCACCGCCAGCATAAACATCCACACGGATACCGGCCGTTTAACGGAAGTATTAATTATCGACATAAGCTAAGTTCCCGTTATTGTTGTGCGCGAGCAACGTCTAGTTGGCTGATCACTTCAACTAAGGATTGATCTTTCAGGTTTTGTTGTCCGCGGATCACTATCTGTTCGCCGGGTTCCAGGCCTGAGACCACCTCTACGGTATCGGCCTCGCGATAGCCAAGAGCCACTTCGCGGCGCAGGGCATTATCACCTTGGACGACATACAGGGCGTATTGATTGTCCTGATTGACCACGGCGTTATAGGGAACGGTTATTACATTGCTGTGAGTGTCGTATCTCAGCTCAACTCGGGTAAACATCCCCGCCTTAAGCTGGGCATTTTGGTTAGGCACCGAAAGAGTGACCTTAAAGGTACCGCTTTGGGGATCGACGATGGGGCTGATACGCAGCACCTTGGCGTGAATAGTTTCTTTGGTGTGCTTGTTGGCGTAAAGCTCGGCTTCCTGGCCTAGACGCAGGCTCTGCAACTGCGCCTCTGGCAGATGCACTATGCCGTACAGTTCATCTTGATTAACCACATAGAAAAGCTGCTCAAATTCTTTGGCCATGTTACCGGCCTTCACGTAACGCTTGGCAACTACACCGTCGATAGGGGAGCGAACCATGCTTTCTTGTACCTGTAGGGCGGCTAAGTCGCGTTTGGCGATGGCGGCTTGTAGGTTGTATTCGAGTTTGGCCATGGAATCGGCGCTGATGAACTCTTTATTGCTCATCTTCTTCAAACGGTTGAGCTCTTGCTCGATGATTTCCACTTCGGCCTGTGAGCGGGCCAGATCGTAGCGCTGGCGCTTAGCATCGATTACTGCCAGCAATTGACCCTTGGAGACGCGATCCCCTTCTTCAACCTTAATGGATTCGATAAGACCGGCGATGCGGCTAACAACGTCGGCTTCCTGAGGAGCTTCCAGAGTTGCGGTAGTGCTATAAAAAGAGGAGACATCACCTTGTATGACTGTTGTGGTTTCAACGGGAACGGCGTACTTTTCTTCTTCTTTCTTTGTTTCCTCATTACCACATGCACTGAGTACGGCGACAAATAGTAGGGGAAGTGCCAACTTAAACTTTGAAAAAGATTCCATGTGAAGATACCTATGTTATTTATCCAATTAGCCTTAGTAAGCACAAGGTGTGCCAAAATGTTAAACAGTTATTTATCAGTTGCTTACGCTAAAATCAGTTAGGTGTTGGTGAGTTTGTTAACTGGTTTGTAGCGAAAATGTTTAACATGTGATGCTTTTGACTAATTAACAGTTAAGACCCATTGCCAAGGTCAGTGCAAATTGGATTTGATACAAAATGTATCTCTGCTGCATGGGGGAGCTTAAGCTGGCAAGATGTCAGGCTGATTACTTAATGGAAAAGGGCTTAGAAGTGAAAAGCTGAGAGGAAAAGGACTGAGCGGGGAGGGCTGAAAGGAAAGGGCAGAAAGAAAAGGGCTTAAAGAGGAAAGGTGTGCAAGGTAAAGGGAGTCAATCGCTTTAAATCTTGAACCCATTGCGGTGAAGGCTCAGATACCAACATCCAAATAAAAAAGCTCCTCTATAACTACTCATGTAAAGGTGCATGTAAAAGGTGCATGTAAAAGGCTCACGGAAAAGCTCAGGCATAAAGCCTTGCCTAAAACTGAGGCGTTAAAAGAGTGCGACCAAAAGAGCTATTAAAGAAGAGCTATTAGAAAAGAGCGATTAAAGAAGAGAGATAAAAGTAGAGCGATTAAAGCAAAGCTATCAGAAGAGAGGCATAAAAAAAGCACCCCGAAGGGTGCTTTTTAAAATCAGGCAGCGATTAACGCTTGTCCAGTTTGACGAAGTCGCGTTCTGGTGAGCCTGTGTAGAGCTGGCGTGGACGGCTGATCTTGTGACCAGGCTGATCCAACATCTCTTTCCAGTGTGCAATCCAACCCACGGTTCGCGCCAGGGCGAACAGTACGGTGAACATGCTGGTTGGAATGCCGATAGCCTTCATGATGATGCCTGAGTAGAAATCGACGTTTGGATAGAGTTTCTTCGATACGAAGTACTCATCTTCCAGCGCGATACGCTCAAGTTCCATCGCCACGTCGAGCAGCGGGTCATTGACCTTAAGCTCAGCAAGGACTTCGTGACAGGTTTCGCGCATAACCTTGGCGCGAGGGTCGAAGTTCTTGTAAACGCGGTGACCGAAGCCCATCAGACGGAATGGATCTTCTTTATCTTTCGCACGAGCGATGAACTCAGGAATGCGATCGACAGTGCCAATCTCTTCTAGCATGTTCAGACACGCTTCGTTTGCGCCGCCGTGTGCAGGACCCCAAAGTGAGGCGATACCCGCTGCGATACACGCAAATGGGTTAGCACCCGATGAACCGGCTAGACGAACGGTAGAGGTAGAGGCGTTTTGCTCATGGTCTGCGTGCAGGATAAAGATACGATCCATAGCGCGTTCGATGATTGGGTTAACCTTGTACTCTTCACAAGGAACGGCAAACATCATGCTTAGGAAGTTGCCCGCATAGCTTAGGTCGTTACGTGGGTAAACAAATGGCTGACCAATTGAATACTTGTAACACATAGCGGCGATAGTCGGCATCTTAGAGACTAAACGGAACGCCGCAATTTCGCGGTGGTGTTCGTCGTTGACATCGAGAGAGTCTTGGTAGAATGCAGACAGTGCACCGGTTACGCCACATAGCATGGCCATCGGGTGTGCGTCACGGCGGAAACCACGGAAGAACGAAGCCAGTTGCTCGTTAACCATAGTGTGGGTCTTAACCGTGTAAACAAATTTGTCGTATTGAGCCTTGTTAGGTAACTCACCGTAAAGCAGTAGATAACAAAGATCTAAATAGTCTGAGTCGACGGCAAGTTCGTCGATCGCGTAACCACGGTGTAAAAGTATACCTTGGGCGCCATCAATGTAAGTGATAGCTGATTCGCAGGATGCTGTCGCTAGGAATCCTGGGTCAAATGTAAAATGACCTTTGCTACCGAGTTTGCTGATGTCGATAACATCAAATCCCGCCGTTCCTTTCTTAATAGGCAGGTCAATCGAATCGTTCCCTGGTAGTTCCAATTTGGCTATATTATCAGCCATACCCCGTTCTCCTTACTTCATTCTTATGTGAGTGCGGCTTTGTCAAACGCCAATACTTTACAGTGAATCTAGATCACATTTCAATTTAAATAAGTGTTTAAATTCGTTAGACCATGGTCTTAATTTGACGTAAGTGCCCGTCAATACAGCAACTTGGCAGATTTTTTTACCAAAAAAACAAAATTTGCATAATGTGATGTTTGTATTTGACATTTGTGGGGCGTATACTTGCTTCGGCTCGAAAGAGCTACAAACAAACCAATTCGTAGACCATTATTTACATACTTATTTAGTGATTTTTGAATTAGTTAACTGTTTGTTTCAACTTTCCTTTTGAGGCGAGAGGAGGTGGTAAGTTTGCTTGCTGGTCAAATTTCGTTCGAAAGAGGTTCAATAACAAAAATAATGCTCAATGGAGCAGAGTGAGCAGAACGTGAAAAAGCAAAGACCTGTCCATCTAGATCTGCAGACCATTCGCTTTCCTGCAACAGCGATTGCGTCAATCCTACACCGTGTCTCCGGTGTCATCATGCTGTTTGCCGTCGGCATTCTTATCTGGTTGTTGAGTGAGTCACTCGCATCTGCTGAGAGTTTCGCAGGCATTCAATCTCTATTTGATACCTTTATCGTTAAGTTTGTTGTCTGGGGAATTCTGACCGCGCTTGGTTATCACCTGATTGTTGGCCTACGCCACCTGATCATGGATACCGGTCGTTGGGAAGAGTTGGAATCGGGTAACGCTTCAGCGAAAGCCGCCTTCGTTATTGCAGCGGCATGGTCAATCATTGCGGGGATTTGGGTATGGTAACAAATGCAGCGAGTCTTGGACGCAGTGGCGTTCATGATTTTATTCTTCTTCGTGCTAGTGCCGTGATCCTTACTTGTTACACCATTTTCTTAGTAGGATTCATCGCCGCTAGTGCGCCTCTCACTTATGACGTATGGCACGGTTTGTTCAGTGCTTTGCCGATGAAAGTGTTTACGCTTCTTGCCCTGGTCGCCATCCTGGTTCACGCCTGGATCGGTATCTGGCAGGTGCTCACCGACTATGTTAAGCCGGTAGCCGTTCGTGGCGTACTCCAATTCGTCTTCGTCGTAGCAGCGCTTTCTTACCTGGCTGCTGGCATTGTTATTGTGTGGGGTGTTTAAGTGAGTATTCCAGTTCGTGAGTTTGATGCAGTCGTAATTGGCGCCGGTGGCGCGGGTATGCGAGCTGCACTACAGATTTCTAAAGAAGGTAAGAGCTGCGCGCTGTTATCTAAAGTATTCCCAACGCGTTCTCATACCGTTTCTGCCCAGGGGGGTATTACCGTCGCCCTAGGTAACGCTCATGAAGACCATTGGGAACAGCACATGTACGATACCGTTAAGGGTTCCGACTTCATCGGTGACCAAGACGCTATCGAATTTATGTGTCAAACCGGTCCAGAAGCCATTATCGAACTCGAGCACATGGGTCTGCCATTCTCTCGTTTCGATAACGGTAAGATCTATCAGCGTCCTTTCGGCGGCCAATCGAAGAACTTCGGTGGTGAGCAGGCGGCACGTACCGCTGCGGCGGCCGACCGTACCGGTCACGCCCTGCTGCACTGTCTATACCAGCAGAACGTTAAGCATAAGACTGAAGTCTTCTCTGAGTGGTATGCACTTGACCTGGTTAAGAACGAAGACGGTGCCATCGTAGGTTGTACTGCAATCGAAATCGAAACCGGCGAGATCGTTTACTTCAAGTCTAAGGCCACTATTCTAGCTACCGGTGGTGCGGGTCGTATCTACGCTTCTACCACTAACGCTCACATCAACACCGGTGACGGTGTCGGCATGGCAATGCGCGCTGGCGTGCAGATGCAAGACATGGAGATGTGGCAGTTCCACCCAACCGGTATCGCCGGCGCGGGTGTACTGGTAACCGAAGGTTGTCGTGGTGAAGGCGGATACCTGCTGAACAAAGACGGCGAGCGCTTCATGGAGCGTTACGCACCAAACGCGAAAGACCTGGCATCTCGTGACGTGGTAGCACGTTCTATGATGACTGAGATCCGTGAAGGTCGTGGTCTCGACGGTCCACTAGGTCCTCACTGCCTACTGAAACTCGATCACTTAGGTAAAGAGACGCTTGAAGCACGTCTACCAGGCGTTTGTGAACTGTCTCGTACCTTCGCGCATATCGATCCAGCCGATGGCCCAATCCCTGTACTGCCAACTTGTCACTACATGATGGGTGGTCTGCCTGCTAAGGTGAGCGGTCAGGTGATCCGTAAGAACGAAGATGGCAGCGAAAGCGATGTCGTAGGTCTGTTTGCCGTGGGTGAGATTGCCTGTGTATCGGTACACGGTGCAAACCGCCTGGGTGGTAACTCACTACTCGACCTCGTGGTCTTTGGACGCGCAGCGGGTCAGCACCTGGGTAAGGCGCTGGATGAGACTGCCGATCCTAAAGAAGCGAGCGCCGATGAGATTGCTAAGTCTCTTGAGCGTCTAAATCGTTGGGAAAGCAACAAAGACGGTGAAGATCCTGCGCAGATCCGTAAAGATCTTCAGCTTTGTATGCAGCTTAACTTCTCGGTATTCCGTACCGGTGAGGCGATGGCAGAAGGTCTTGAAGAGCTTAAGGCGATTCGTGAGCGTCTGGCTAATGCTAAGCTGTCTGACAATTCAAGAGAGTTCAACACTCAGCGTATCGAGTGTCTAGAGCTTGATAACCTGATGGCGACAGCGATTGCCACTGCTTATGCGGCGAACTTCCGTCAAGAGAGTCGTGGTGCGCATTCACGTGAAGACTTCCTCGAGCGTGATGATGAGAACTGGTTGTGTCATAGCTTGTTCGATCCTCAGACCGAACAGATGACCAAGCGTGCGGTAAACATGGAGCCTAAGCTTCGTGAAGCCTTCCCGCCGATCAAGCGTACCTACTAAGGAAGATAAGATGAATTTGAAGATTGCTATTTATCGCTATAATCCTGAAGTAGACACTAAGCCTTACATGAAGGATTACACGCTAGAAGTGGCTGACGGTACCGATATGATGGTGCTGGATGTCCTGATGCAGCTGAAGGTACAAGACCCAACGCTGGCGTTCCGTCGCTCATGCCGTGAAGGTGTTTGTGGTAGTGATGGGGTAAACATGAACGGCAAGAACGGTCTGGCCTGTATCACACCAATTTCTACCTTCAAGGGTAAGAAGCTGGAGATACGTCCACTACCGGGTATGCCTGTGGTTCGTGACCTGATTGTTGACCTGACTCAGTTCTACAAGCAGTACGAGAAGATCAAGCCTTACCTGATCAATGACGACAAGACACCGGCCCGTGAACATCTGCAATCGCCAGAAGAGCGTGCGCACCTGGACGGTCTGTATGAGTGTATCATGTGTGCGTGTTGTTCAACGGCTTGTCCATCATTCTGGTGGAACCCAGACAAGTTCATCGGTCCAAGCGGCCTGTTGCATGCCTATCGTTTCCTTATCGATAGCCGCGATACCGCCACCGAAGAGCGTCTGTCTGAGCTCGACGATGCTTACAGCGTATTCCGTTGCCATGGCATCATGAACTGTGTTGACGTTTGTCCTAAAGGACTCAACCCGACTAAAGCAATTGGACACATCAAGTCTATGCTGCTTAAGCGAGCTGTCTAAATGCAACACACTGAGCTGATTTTAATAATTATATAGCTCTTTTGAGAGTCACTTCTTCTATGTGAGAAGTGGCTCTTTTATGTAATGGAACTACACATGCCGTGAAATCTGGACTCTAGGGGCGGCAGATATTTTGCAATTGCAGTACATTTGACTGGATTGCATTTTCAATACTTTGGCTAAAAACACGTGTATAAAGTTTGAAAGGAATAGAAATGCACCAAGGCATCATGAAAGCCTGGCTCGAATCGTCTCATTTAAACGGGGCTAATTCGACCTATGTAGAAGAGATGTATGAAGCCTATCAAGAGGACCCTCAGTCAGTATCAGACGACTGGCGAGCGGTGTTTGATAACCTCCCATATGCCAACGGTGCAACAGCAGATGTGCCCGAAGCTGCCCACTCTAAAGTACGTGAATATTTCCGTAGTTTGGCGCTAGACGGTCGTCACAAGAGCGCTGCTCGTGTGACAGATCCAGAAGTCGATGCCAAACAGGTTAAAGTTCTTCAGTTGATTAACGCCTACCGTTTCCGCGGCCACCAGAATGCGAATCTGGATCCCCTCGGGCTATGGAAGCGCGATACCGTCTCTGAATTGGACCCGGCCTTCCATGGCTTAACCGGCGAAGATATGGAGCGTGAATTCAATACAGGTTCATTTGCTCACGGTGGCGACACCATGAAGCTGGGTGATCTGGTTAAAGCACTGAAAGCAACCTATTGTGCTGCTATCGGCGCGGAATACATGCACATCACAGATACCGATGAGAAGCGTTGGATCCAACAACGCTTGGAGCCGTCATTAGGTAGAGCGAATTACGATAAGAACACCAAGACACGTATCCTCGAGGGCCTGAACGCCGCCGAAGGTATGGAGAAGTATCTCGGCGCCAAGTTCCCCGGCGCAAAACGTTTCTCACTGGAAGGTGGTGACGCGCTCGTCCCTATGATGCGTGAAATCATCTACCGTGGCGGTGAAGCGGGTACTAAAGAGATCGTCGTGGGCATGGCTCACCGTGGTCGTCTAAACCTGCTGGTTAACATCTTAGGTAAGAAGCCATCAGAACTCTTCGACGAGTTTGCCGGTAAGCACAGCGATGAGCTCAACGGTTCGGGTGACGTTAAGTATCACCAAGGTTTCTCATCAGATTTCGAAACACCGGGCGGCAACGTTCACCTGGCACTGGCGTTTAACCCATCACACCTTGAGATCGTTAACCCTGTGGTCATGGGCTCGGTAAGAGCACGTCTGGACCGCCGCGGTTGTAAGACGGGTCTTCAGGTAATGCCTATCACTATTCACGGCGACAGCGCGATTGCCGGTCAAGGTATTGTCCAAGAGACATTCAACATGTCTCAGACCCGTGCCTTCAAGGTGGGCGGCAGTATCCGTATCGTGGTCAATAACCAGGTAGGTTTTACTACCAACCTGACTGAAGACACCCGTTCGACCGAGTACTGTACCGACATCGCCAAGATGGTACAGGCGCCTATCTTCCACGTGAACGCAGATGACCCAGAATCGGTAGCCTTCGTTGCTCAGCTAGCGGTTGATTATCGTAACGAGTTTAAGCGTGACGTAGTGATCGATCTGGTCTGTTACCGTCGTCACGGCCATAACGAGGCCGACGAGCCGAGTGCAACTCAGCCGCTGATGTATGCCAAGATCAAGAAACATCCAACGCCACGTAAGATCTATGCCGACCGTCTGATCGAAGAGCAGACCCTAGGTGCAGATGATGTGACGGCTATGATCAACGACTACCGCGACGCGCTGGATAAAGGCGATTGCGTAGTTAAAGAGTGGCGTCCAATGACGCTGCACACGGTTGACTGGACACCTTATCTAAACCGCGAGTGGGACGAGGCTTATCCTGCCGAGTTGCCGCTAGATCGCGTTAAGGCGTTGGCTGACAAGATCAGCTACGTTCCAGAGAGCCACAAGCTACAGTCGCGTGTTGCTAAGATCTACAAAGACCGTGTGGCCATGGCCGCGGGTGACAAGCTGCTGGACTGGGGCTTTGCCGAAACACTCGCCTACGCCTCGATTTTGGATGACAACAAGCGCGTGCGTATCACAGGTCAAGACTCTGGCCGTGGTACCTTCTTCCACCGTCACGCCGTGCTGCACAACCAAAATGATGCGACGGCTTATCTGCCACTGCGTCACCTGTCTGACATGCAAGGCCCTATCGATATCTCTGACTCGGTATTGTCTGAAGCCTCAGTACTGGCGTTCGAATATGGTTATGCTACGGCTGAGCCGGGCGGTCTGACCATTTGGGAAGCTCAGTTCGGTGACTTCGCTAACTGTGCCCAGGTGGTGATCGATCAGTTCCTCTCTTCTGGCGAGCAGAAGTGGGGCCGTCTGTGTGGTTTGACCATGCTGTTGCCACATGGCTACGAAGGTCAGGGCCCAGAGCACTCGAGTGCACGTCTGGAGCGTTTCCTGCAGCTTTGTGCTAACCACAATATGCAGGTGTGTGTCCCATCGACACCGGCACAGGTTTACCACATGCTACGCCGTCAGGTAGTGCGCCCTATGCGTCGTCCTCTGGTGGTGATGTCACCTAAGTCACTGCTGCGTCATCCGCTGGCGGTGTCTAGCCTGGAAGAGCTGGCCGAAGGCACCTTCCAGAATGTGATAGCCGAGATTGACGAGCTCGATAGCAGCAAGGTCGATCGCGTGGTCTTCTGTAGCGGTAAGGTTTACTTCGAACTGCTCGAGAAGCGTCGTAAAGAGAACCTGGACAATGTTGCTCTGATCCGTGTAGAACAACTGTACCCGTTCCCACACGAAGATATGGCACAGATCCTCGCCCAGTATCAGCACGTTAAAGATTTCGTTTGGTGTCAGGAAGAACCTCAGAACCAGGGCGCTTGGTATTGCAGCCAGCACCACTTCTGGGCCGCCATTCCTGCCGGTGCTCAATTAACCTATGCGGGTCGTGAAGCCTCGGCCGCACCAGCATGTGGTTATCCGGCCCTGCACACCCAGCAGCAAGAATCTTTAATCAATAGCGCATTAAAACTGTAGTAATAGACAATTTATAAAAAGGATAGCTTTCCATGAGTATCGAAATTAAGGTACCCGTACTGCCAGAATCAGTTGCTGATGCAACCATCGCCACATGGCATGTTAAAGCTGGCGAGCAAGTGTCTCGTGATCAAAACCTGGTCGATATCGAAACCGACAAGGTGGTTCTAGAAGTGGTTGCACCAGAAGATGGTTCAATCGTTGAGTTCCTGGCGGAAGAGGGCGACACAGTGTTGGCCGAAGCCGTTATTGCTAAGTTTGTTGCTGGTGCGGTCGCCGGTCAGGAAGTCTCTAAAGAGCAAGCCGAAGCGGCAGCACCGCAGGCGGAAGCTACTAGCGAAGAGTCTAACGATGCCCTGAGCCCATCTGTACGTCGTCTGATTGCCGAGCACAACCTGGATGCCGCTAAGATCAAGGGCACTGGCGTTGGCGGTCGTATCACTAAAGAAGATGTGGAAGCCTTCATCAAGTCAGCGCCTGCTGCTAAAGCAGCGGCGCCAGCGGTTGTTGCGCCGCTAGGTGAGCGTAGCCAGAAGCGTGTACCTATGACGCGTCTGCGTAAGACTATCGCTAACCGTCTGCTTGAAGCGAAGAACTCAACGGCTATGTTGACGACCTTCAACGAAGTGAACATGAAGCCTATCATGGACATTCGTAAGCAGTATCAAGAGCTGTTCGAGAAGAAGCACGGCATCCGTCTTGGTTTCATGTCTTTCTACGTGAAAGCCGTGACCGAAGCCCTGAAGCGTTTCCCAGAAGTTAACGCCTCTATCGACGGTGATGATATCGTTTACCACAACTACTTCGACGTGAGCATCGCGGTTTCTACGCCACGTGGTCTAGTAACCCCAGTTCTGCGTGACACTGACACCATGAGCCTGGCTGACATCGAGCGTAACGTGCGTGACCTGGCTATCAAGGGCCGCGACGGTAAGCTGACTGTTGACGACATGACCGGCGGTAACTTCACCGTGACTAACGGCGGCGTATTTGGCTCGCTAATGTCTACCCCAATCCTTAACCTGCCACAAAGCGCTATCTTGGGCATGCATGCCATCAAAGATCGCCCAATGGCAGTTAATGGTCAGGTAGAAATTCTACCTATGATGTACCTAGCACTCTCTTATGACCACCGTATCATCGATGGTCGTGAGTCTGTTGGCTTCCTGGTTGCCATTAAGGACTTCCTGGAAGACCCAACTCGTCTACTATTAGACCTGTAAGACGATGTTGTTTCGATGCCTGTCGGCAACGGTAGGCATCACCCCTCGCTACCGGCTCTATTGAGTCGGTTGGATTAGATTAGAAGTATACGGATAGATCATCATGAATTTGCATGAGTATCAGGCAAAAGCCCTATTTGCCGAATATGGTTTACCAGTGTCAGAAGGTTATGCTTGTGATACCCCTCAAGAGGCGGTAGAAGCGGCTGGCCATATTGGCGGAGATATGTGGGTTGTTAAGTGTCAAGTACACGCAGGCGGCCGTGGTAAAGCAGGTGGCGTTAAAGTTACCGGCGATAAAGAAGAGATCAGAGCATTTGCTGAGCATTGGTTAGGTAAGAACCTAGTAACTTATCAGACTGACGAAAAAGGTCAGCCAGTTGCTAAGATCCTAGTCGAAAGCTGCACTGATATCGCAAACGAGCTGTACCTAGGTGCCGTTGTTGACCGTGCGACTCGTCGCGTTGTCTTCATGGCGTCTACCGAAGGTGGCGTTGAGATTGAAACAGTTGCCGAAGAGACACCTGAGCTGATCCACAAGGCGATTATCGATCCTTTGACTGGTCCTCAGCCTTACCAGGCACGTGATCTTGGCTTCAAGTTGGGTCTGAACCCAACTCAGATGAAGCAGTTTACTAAAGTCTTCATGGGGCTGGCGACTATGTTCACCGACCATGACTTCGCACTGCTTGAGATCAACCCTCTGGTTATCACTACCGAAGGCAACATCCACTGTCTAGACGGTAAGATTGGTATCGATGGCAACGCACTGTTCCGTCAACCAAAGATCCGTGACATGCACGATCCATCACAGGATGACGCTCGTGAAGCACACGCGGCGAAATTCGAGCTGAACTATGTTGCCCTAGACGGTAACGTAGGTTGCATGGTAAACGGTGCCGGCCTAGCAATGGGTACTATGGACATCGTTAACCTGCATGGCGGCAAGCCAGCTAACTTCCTTGACGTTGGTGGCGGCGCGACTAAAGAGCGTGTTGCTGAAGCATTCAAGATCATCTTGTCTGACGCTAACGTGAAAGCGGTTCTGGTTAACATCTTCGGTGGTATCGTACGTTGTGACATGATCGCAGAAGGTATCATTGGTGCCGTTAAAGAAGTGGGTGTTGAAGTGCCAGTGGTTGTTCGTCTAGAAGGTACTAACGCAGATCTAGGTCGCGAAGTATTGGCTAACTCTGGTCTTGACATTATTGCAGCCGAGTCGCTAACCGACGCTGCTGTTAAAGTTGTTGCTGCTGCGGAGGGCAAATAATGTCTGTATTAATTAACAAAGATACCAAGGTTATCTGTCAGGGTTTCACTGGCGGTCAAGGTACTTTCCACTCTGAGCAAGCTATCGCTTACGGCACGCAAATGGTTGGCGGTGTTTCGCCAGGTAAGGGCGGTCAGGTTCACCTGGGTCTGCCTGTATTCAACACAGTAAAAGATGCTGTGGCTGAAACCGGTGCGACTGCTACCGTTATCTATGTACCTGCGCCTTTCTGTAAAGACGCTATCCTGGAAGCTATCGACGGCGGCATCGAGCTAATCGTTTGTATTACTGAAGGTATTCCTACTCTGGATATGCTGGAAGTTAAGGTTAAGCTGGAAGAGACTGGCGTTCGCATGATCGGTCCAAACTGCCCAGGTGTTATCACTCCAGGCGAATGTAAGATCGGTATCATGCCAGGTCACATCCACAAGCCAGGTAAAGTGGGCATCGTGTCTCGCTCTGGTACCCTGACCTATGAAGCGGTTAAGCAAACGACTGACGAAGGTTTCGGCCAATCAACTTGTGTTGGTATCGGTGGTGACCCAATCCCAGGTACTAACTTCATCGACGTATTGGAAATGTTCCAAAACGATCCACAGACCGAAGCTATCGTTATGATCGGCGAGATCGGTGGTACCGCTGAAGAAGAAGCTGCTGCTTACATCAAGGCTAACGTGACTAAGCCAGTTGTTTCTTACATTGCCGGTGTAACTGCACCAGCTGGTAAGCGTATGGGTCATGCTGGCGCGATCATCGCTGGCGGTAAAGGTACGGCTGAAGACAAGTTTGCTGCACTAGAAGCGGCAGGCGTGACTACCGTACGTTCACTTGCCGACATCGGCAGTGCACTGCGTGCTAAGACTGGCTGGTAATATCCACCCAAGTCTGTAGCATGAATTAAAAAGGCGCCTTAGGGCGCCTTTTTTGTTACCTATCAACTCAGTTACCTTTTAAAGCTTAAGCATTTTTCCTGTGGCCGTTTTCCCTGTGACGGGAGAGACCAAACTCGGCAGGGGTCAGGATATAGGTATCTTCGCAGTAGAAGTCTTCGGCGGTACACTGCTGCCACCAGGATGCCCAGGCGGTGCCTTGCAGCTTTTCTTCTATGATGGCGTTGTGGGTGAGGGGGGCCACCAGGCTGCCGGTGGAGATCAGTAGGCCATAGGGAGAGCGGCGCTTGATCATCCTAGGCTTTAACTTGTTGGGGTTATCCAGCCCCATGCTGCCCACCAGTTCATAGAAGGCTTTCAGGGTGTTGTGATGGAAGTTCTTCACCCGCTCGCTCTTCACCTGTACATCCAGCGCCTTGGAGCGGGCGGGATCTTGAGTCGCGATACCCGTGGGACACATGTTGGTGTTACAGCTTCTGGACTGAATGCAGCCCAGCGACAGCATCATGGTGCGGGCGGCGTTGACTAAGTCGGCGCCCATGGCGATCTTGGTGAGTAGATCGAAGCTGGAGGCCGTCTTGCCCGAGGCGATCAGGGTGATCTTGTGCCTCAGGCCCACGCCCACTAGGGCGTTGTTGGCAAAGTAGACTCCTTCGAGACACATCATCCCCAGGCGGTTACTGAACTCGACCGGCGCCGCCCCCGTGCCGCCTTCGGCGCCATCTATGGTGATAAAGTCGGGCGTGATACCTGTCTTGAGCATCGCCTTGCAGATGGCGAGAAACTCTGCCGGATTACCTATGCAGAGCTTAAAGCCCACCGGCTTGCCACCACTCAACTCCCGCAGGCGTTTGACGAAGTTGAGCAGGGCGATAGGCGTGGTGCACTCAGGGTTGACCGCCGGCGAGACACAGTCTTTATCCATGGGAATATGGCGAATGAGGGCGATCTCCGGGGTGATCTTGGCCTTGGGCAGCACGCCGCCGTGACCCGGCTTAGCCCCTTGGCTGAGTTTTATCTCTATCATCTTGATCTGCGGTCGTTTGGCCATCTTCTCGAAGCTGTCGGGGTTGAAGTTGCCCTCATCGTCGCGGCAGCCAAACAGGCCGGAGCCTATCTGCCACACTAGATCGCCGCCATGCTTGAGGTGATAGGGACTGGCGCCGCCTTCCCCCGTGTTGTGATAGCAGCCCGCCTTCTTGGCGCCCAGGTTGAGTGCCTCGATGGCATTGGCGCTGAGGGAGCCAAAGCTCATGGCCGAGATATTAAAGTAGGATGCATCATAGGGCTGAGTGCAGTCTGGGCCGCCGATGCGCACCCGCTTGGCCTGCTCGTCGATATGTTTAGGCGACAGCGAGTGCCACAGGCTCAGATAGTTCTCCTCTAACAGATCGCGCTGGGTGCCGAAGGCTATGGTATCGCGCACGTTCTTGGCCCTTTGATAGACCAAGGAGCGCTGCTCGCGGTTAAAGGGGGCTTCCTCTGTGTCGTTGGCGATAAAGTACTGCTGTATCTCTACCCGGTAAGACTCGAGGAAGTAGCGCAGGTAGGCGACCACAGGGTAGAGGCGGTTAAGGGTGTGGGAGCTAAAGAGCAGATCGTAGGCGCCGACCAAGGTGTAAAGCAGGGTAAAGCCGAGAACGAATGCGGCGCCGGTGCCGCCATAGGTGAGATATAAATAGAGTCCGGCCCCGTTACCTAAGGTGGCGATAAGCCAAAAGACCTTTTGCATGATTGTCATAACGCATTCCTGTATTGCAGACACTTATCATTATCTGTCTATTGAACGTCATTGCGGCGGCTTTGGCAATCGGCCATCTCTATGGCGATCGATGAATTTTGCTTATTTTAACAGGGGTTAGTGTAAAGTTGTGCCGACAAAAGCCTAGATTAATACTTTCTAATCTACTCTGTAGTGGGTATATTGATGGGCTGGATGGGGGAAAAGAAAGGAGTGACAGATGTTCATCGCAGAAACAGAGAGGCTGATTTTACGTCGATTCGAGGCCAAGGATGTGGAGAGTCTATTTCTGCTCAATAGCATTCCCGAGGTGCTGACTTATATTCCCGGCGCGCCCATGACCTGTCGCTCGCAGGCAGAGGATATTTTGGAAAATGTGCTGCTGAAAAACTATCGCGAGCGTGGCTTTGGCCGCTGGGCGGTAGAGCATAAGGCTGACAATAAGGTGATAGGCTTCTGTGGCCCTACTTACATCAAGGAGTTTGATGAGGTGGAGCTGGGCTATCGTTATCTGCCCGAGTATTGGGGCAACGGTATTGGCAGCGAGGCAGGGCATGCGGCGCTGTCACGCTTTAAAGACCACGGCATAGATGAGGCCATAGCGCTCATACTGCTAGGCAACAAGGGCTCCGAGGGGGTGGCGCGTAAGCTGGGCATGGCTGAGCGTGAACGCAGCAAGTTCATGGGCCACAAGGTGAACGTATTTCACAAGGTGTTGTGATGAAGGCATTAACTCTCTTGAGGAATAAACCTTAGATACAAAAAAACCAGCATGATGCTGGTTTTTCTTTATAGGCTGTTTGCCTGCGAATTATTCGTCGCCGTGGTCGCACTCGTCGTTGGTGCAGACACCGTAGAGATATAGGCTGTGGTTGGTCAGCTTGATGTTGTGCTTCATGGCGATCTCGTCTTGGCGTCTCTCGATCACTTCGTCAGAGAACTCGATCACCTTACCACACGAGAGACACACCAGATGATCATGATGGTGGGTCGAGGCCAGCTCAAATACAGCCTTGCCGCTTTCGAAATGGTGACGGGTGACGATACCCGCGTCATCGAACTGGTTCAGTACACGGTAAACCGTGGCCAGTCCAATCTCTTCGCCAATATCGAGCAATTTCTTATATAGTTCTTCTGCACTGATATGCTGGTTGTCGGGCTCCTGCATCAGCTCGAGGATCTTGACTCGTGGTAAGGTGACCTTTAATCCCGCTTTCTTTAGCGCTTGATTTCCATCTGTCATTATTAATCTCTGGATTGAAGAACCATTAGCAATGCCAATAGTGGTTCAGTAGTTGATGTTGAGAACCATTATAGGGGTTGAATTTGAAAACTTAAACCTTTGATCTTGCATATTGTTCGCATCGGCAGAAATTTGTTCTAAATTGGCCCTACCTGTGTGATTTAGGCTGAATTTAACGCGTACTTTTTGTAATGTTATTGAGACTAATGCCTAATAGCCTAACGGCGGCAATTCTGGCAGGATGAAATCTGGTCAACCTGTATCCTGTGGGCGATAGCGACCCGCAAAAGCATAAAAATAAGGAAGAGGGATGTATCGGCAGATCGTAGTGTTAACTGGGGCGGGGATCTCAGCGGAATCTGGCTTGAGAACCTTTAGGGATCAAGATGGGCTTTGGGAAGAGCATAAAATCGAGGACGTGGCGACGCCCGAAGGTTATGCCCGTGACCCGGAAATGGTGGAGCGCTTCTACAACGAGCGTTGGCAACAGCTTCACAATGGCAAGATCGAACCCAATGCCGCCCACAAGGCGCTGGCGAGGCTCGAGCAGGAGTTCGATGGCCAGCTGTTGGTGGTGACGCAAAATATCGACGACCTGCATGAACGTGCAGGTTCTCGTCGCCTGCTGCATATGCATGGTGAGCTAACCAAGGGACGCTGTCCGCGCTCCCATCAGACCTTTCTACTGACCGATCACTTTGGGGTCAATCATACCTGTACCTGCTGCATTCCCGCCCAGCGACTGCGCCCCCACGTAGTCTGGTTCGGCGAGATGCCCATAGGCTTAGATCGCATACAGCATGCGCTGGATACCTGCGATCTCTTTATCGCCATCGGCACCTCGGGCACCGTCTATCCGGCGGCGGGCTTCGTCGACACCGCCAATCATCATGGTGCGCAGACGGTAGAGGTCAACCTGGTGCCAGCGGATCGCCACAGCCAGTTCCAGTATCACCTGCAAGGCAAGGCCAGCGAGATAGTGCCGCAACTGGTGGAGCAGATCCTCGCAGGTGAGGTGATTGGCGATCAGCCTTTATCTGGCGCCGCTAATGTGTGAGTTAAGGCATGAGTCAAGGCGTGAGCCAATTTGAGTGTAACGCTGGGGAAGAAGTGTTGACCGAAGACGCTGTAACTGCGACGGACAGTCTCAACAGCCGGCTGGCGATCATCATGCGCGGTTTGCCGGGCAGTGGAAAGAGTCACTGGGTCGATGGCTTTATTGCCACTCGCCCCGACGGTGACGCGATTCGCCGCCGCGGCTATTTCTCTACCGACGAGCGTTTTATCATCGCGGGCGAGTATCGCTTCGATGCCAGTAAGCTGTCTGAGTTTCATCAGCTTAACTTAACCGGTTTCATTCAGGCCTTATCGCGCCAGGAACCCGTGGTGATCTGCGATAACACCAACATGGCCCACTGGGAGTTTATGGCCTATGAGGCCGCTGCCAAGGCGATGGGCTATCAGGTGCGTATTTTGCTGATTGGTGATCCGCAGGATGCGGCGCATCAGACGCTGTGCGCCGAGCGTAACCAGCACGGCCTGGGGCTTAAGCAGATCCAGGCGATGGCGCGTCAATTCCAGCAGCTGTAAAGACCACAATCTTTCCGATTTATTCTCTTGAGGAAGCAAGATGTTTGCCGTGATTTTTCGGGCCAAGGTGGCCACTTTAGATGCCAGATATGCCGAGATGGCCGCTAAGATGCGGCAGTTGGCGATGGACAAGTACCACTGCCAGGACTTCGTTGCCGTCACCGAAGGTGAGCTGGAGATCGCCATATCCTATTGGCGCAGCGAGGCCGATATTCTGGCCTGGAAACAAGACAGCGAACATAGAATCGCCCAGCAACTTGGCCGCGAGGCTTGGTATGAGAGTTATAAGGTCGAGGTGGTGGAGATCAAGCGTCAGTATCAAGGCTAAGGCTATTACTTAACTAGGCCTTTATTGAGAATTAAGCAGAACATTTGCCTGGGAAGGAAAGCCTCACAAGGAGACGAAACAGTGACTATGGTGCTGATCAGCGATCTTAACAGCGCGGCAAGTCAGGCGGCGATAACCTCTGTGCTTAGTCCCTTAGTGCTCAACCAAGGTGCTAATAAGAGCACTAGCCTGGGTTATCTGGCCTCGGGTCATGAGCCGGAGCAAAGCTACTACCTAGGGACTCAGGCGCAGTATGCCCGCTTAGGTATGGCGCTTAGCCATTATCTGGATCTCGAGCAGGGCTATACCCAAGCAGGGCTGGATAGATTACTCAATTGCCAGGCGATTCACCTTGCTGGCGGCGATACCTTTCAATTTCTGGCTCAGGTGCAGAAACGCGGCCTGATGGCCGAGTTTGCCGAATATCTCAATCGCGGCGGGATCTTAATCGGGCTCAGCGCCGGCGCTATGCTGATGACGCCAAGCATCGCTTGTGCGCCCCTGTGCGGCGATGAGAATCATCTGGGGCTGAGCGATTTGAATGGTATGCGGCTGCTGCCCTATCAATTTCTGCCCCATAGCGATCTGAGCGATGGCGGGGTTTCGCTCAGTGTCAGGGCCGCTTGCCTGCTCGAGGCAGCTTCTCTGGCCGAGTATCCGCTGATCCTCTGTGGTGATGAGGATGCCGTTGTCGCCACCAAGGCAGGGCTGCGCGGTTTCGGCCAGCCACTGCTGTTCGATGGTGTGAGCCTTATGTCCTTAGTTTAAAGGCAAAGCCGCTACTGCAACTCCCATAACTCCCAGGTGTTGAGGCAATACTGCTTAGCCAGCGCCAAAGCTTTTTGTTGGTGTCGCTGCGCGTTTGCCTCATCGCCTTGAGATTGATAGTAGAGACTCATCTCCCTGTGCCAGTAGGGTGAGGCTTCGCCCTCTTTAGCAACGCTGTCCAGCAGGGCCTTGGCCCGCGCACCGTCGCCCTTAACGTTAAAGCCCTTGGCCACCTGTACAGTCACTATGGTGAGCGAGTCGGGAAATTCCTGCTTTACCGCCGCTAAGATTCCATCGAGTTTATCGAGTTGCTTTGACCAGAACAGATACTTGCCAAACTGATAGGCCTGCAGCCACTCGATGTGAAAGCCGGCCCAGTTTGCCTTGCGCTTGGCAAAATAATCCAGCACGGCGCGGTAGTCGCCAAGGGCCAGCATATCACCGCCATCCAGGCCGTAGTCTGGTGATAAAAACAGCAGGCCGTCATTGAGTGCGGGCAGGGCGGTGGTGAAGTGATTTTCGTCCGGGTACTGCTTAAACTGCCAGTGGATCTTTTGCTCGTCATAGCCTTTGAGTGAACCTACCAGTTCATCGACCCCCATCTCCTGCTCATTGGCCAGGGTCAAGAATAGCGGCGCCTCGATGGGCGCTTTCTGCAAGCGCTGCTTGAGTAATTCGATATAGTGCATCTTGTCATACCAAACGCTCGGGCTCATGGCCAGATAGGCATCGAAGGGGCTGTTTACTTGTGTCATGGCATAGAGGGTGAAGAGGCCGCCTAGCGAGTATCCGGCCAGCGCCTTGTGTGGATTAGTGCGAAACTGCTTGTCAATAGTGGGCACTAGCTCCTTGGTCAGATAGCGATAGAAGGTGTCTGCGCCGCCAAAGGCCTCGCCCTCGTCGCTCTTCCAGGTGGTGGTGTAGAGATAATCGCTCTGGCCTTGATTGGCGATGCCCACCACTATCATGGGCGCTATCTTGCCCATGCGCGCGAGATGCAGTGCCAGGGCCGATACATGTTGAAATTGAAAGTCGGCGTCCACCACATAGAGCACGGGGTAGTGCCGCGCGTTGCCATGGTAGCCTTCGGGCAGGGAGACCATGTAGCGCCTTGGCGCCTTAAACTCGCGCGAGTCATGGCTATATTCGTATCCCGCGATGATGGCACTGCCACTTGCTGTGACGTCTGCATTAGCTGGCGTCTCGGCCCATGCCTGGGTGAGGGTCAATAGTAGGCAGACGCAGAGGGAAAGGCATTTTCCCAGGGCTGTAGGGATATTTGTTCTTATTGGTTCTGGTGTTGTAGGTACTGATGTCTTAGGTACTGATGTCTTAGGTAGTGATGTCTTAGGTAGTGATGTCTTAGGTATTGGAGTCATAGGTCGTCCCGTCCATGTGAAACTCGTAGGCCGATAGCCTTATATTTTTAACCTTATTTTTACCAGTAAATAGTCACTTATGTCTTGCTAAAAAGTGCTTCATCTTGCCTTTACTATCCATTACTTATTGTTTTTAATCGCTTTACTCATATTTTACAGCAGCAGGCTAGCCTATTCCCCTTGTTGCGCACACCACCAAAAACAGCATCTTGTCGCCAAGCTGTAAATTCAGCCTGACAAGACATTAGACTAAAGTTAGTGAAATTCGACCAGTTAATGCTTGCTTTACGTTCGCGTAAACGTCACAGTGATATTATTTGAACATGATCACACTCCCCAAGGGGAGGCGTGTGATGTGAGCGCATAAGTACCTTGAATGGAGCGGAAGATGAGTACAGAGCAAACTAACCAAGAAATCGTGATTGTCGCGGCAAAACGCACCCCAATGGGCGGATTCCAAGGAGCCCTTTCCAGCGTGCCGTCACCGACACTCGCCGCCACGGCGATCAAGGGACTCATGGACGCCGCAGGCGTTCAGGGCGGCGATGTCAACGAAGTCTTGATGGGCTGCGTATTACCGGCAGGCCTGGGTCAGGCGCCGGCGCGTCAGGCAACCTTAGGTGCGGATCTTCCCCTGTCTGTGGGCGCGACTACAGTCAACAAGGTGTGTGGTTCGGGTATGAAGACAGTCATGCTGGCTCACGACCTGATCAAGGCCGGTAGCGCAGATGTCGTGATCGCCGGTGGTATGGAGAGCATGAGCCAGGCGCCTTACCTGCTGGATAAGGCTCGTGGCGGCATGCGCATGGGCCATGGCAAGGTGCTGGATCACATGTTCCTCGATGGACTGGAAGATGCCTACACAGGCGGCGCCATGGGCACCTTTGCCCAGAAGACGGCCGATGATTTTGGTATTACCCGTGAGGCGATGGATAACTTCGCCCTGAGCTCGCTGCAAAAAGCTAACGCTGCGATCGAATCTGGCGCATTCAAGGCAGAGATAGTGCCTGTTACCGTGGCGAGCCGCAAAGGCGATCTTGTTGTCGATACCGATGAGCAGCCAGGTAACGCAAGACCCGAGAAGATCCCAACTCTGCGTCCCGCTTTCGCCAAAGATGGCACCATTACGGCTGCAAACTCAAGCTCTATATCAGATGGCGCTGCTGTGTTGATGCTGATGAGTGCAGGTGAGGCGAGTAAGCGCGGTCTAGAAGTTCTGGCCACTATCAAGGGCCATACTACCCATTCACAAGAGCCTTCTATGTTCACCACTGCGCCAGTGGGTGCCATGAACAAGCTGCTGGATAAGGTGAACTGGTCGAAAGACGAGGTGGATCTGTTTGAGATCAACGAAGCCTTCGCCATGGTCACCATGCTTGCCATCTCTGAACTTGGTCTGGATGAGGCTAAGGTCAACGTCAATGGCGGTGCCTGTGCACTTGGCCATCCTATCGGCTGCTCTGGTGCCCGCGTGCTGGTCACACTGATTCACGCCCTGAAGGCCAGAGGCCTTAAGCGTGGCGTGGCATCACTTTGTATCGGTGGTGGTGAAGCCACGGCCATGGCTATCGAAGTGTAATTCCCTTATTTGGGCTCGCTACCGCGAGCCCATGCATTCACCCATGATTATGTGAGTTTTTTGCTGTCACTTACATAGCAGATCATCAGGCAGCGGCAGATGCCCAGGCCTGTTAGACGTATTTAGGAAAGCGATATGACAACTCAAGTAAAACATTACATCGACGGTCAGTTTATTTTAGGTAGCGGCCAGCAACAGATCTCTGTCACCAACCCGGCGAACAACGAAGTGATTGCCACCATCAACGCCGCTACGGTAGAAGAAGTTGAAACCGCGATCGCCAGCGCCAAGCAAGCCTTCAAAACCTGGAAAGAGGTGCCTGTGTCTGAGCGTGCGCGCGTCATGTTCCGTTACCAGCACCTGCTAAAGCTGCATCACGATGAGATCGCCACCATCCTGGCCCAGGAAACCGGTAAGACCTTCGAAGATGCCAAGGGCGACGTATGGCGCGGTATCGAGGTGGCTGAGCATGCCTGTAATATCGCTAGCCTGATCATGGGCGAAACCGTTGAAAACGTGGCCCGAAGCATTGACACCTATAGCTACACCCAGCCGCTGGGTGTGTGCGCCGGTATTACGCCGTTTAACTTCCCTGCGATGATCCCACTGTGGATGTTCCCACTGGCGATCGCCTGTGGTAACACCTTCGTACTGAAGCCATCTGAGCAAGATCCGCTGACGCCACAGCGTCTGGTTGAGCTGTTTGAAGAAGCCGGCGCGCCTAAGGGCGTACTGCAGCTGGTACATGGCGATAAGACGGCGGTAGACGTGCTGCTTAGCCATCAGGATATCAAGGCGATCTCTTTCGTCGGCTCTGTGGGCGTAGGTCAGTACATCTATAAGACAGGTACCGACAACCTCAAGCGCGTTCAGGCCTTTGCAGGTGCCAAGAACCACTGCGTTATCATGCCAGATGCCAACAAGCAGCAGGTGATCAACAACCTGGTGGGCGCCTCTGTGGGCGCGGCCGGTCAGCGCTGTATGGCCCTGTCGGTAGCGGTATTTGTCGGTGAAGCCAAGAAGTGGATTCCTGAGCTGCGTGACGCCATCGCCAAGGTGAGACCCGGCGTGTGGGACGATAAAGACGCGGCTTATGGCCCGGTTATCAGCCCGGCCGCCAAGGCGCGTGTGCTTAAGTTGATTGCCCAGGGTAAGGAAGAGGGCGCCGAGTGTCTGCTGGACGGTAGCGACTTCACCGTCGAAGGCTATGAAAATGGCAACTGGGTTGGCCCAACCATGTTTACCAATGTGACCACAGACATGAGCATCTACAAGGAAGAGATCTTCGGCCCTGTGCTCTGCTGCATGGAAGTCGAGTCGCTGGAAGAGGCGATCGAACTGGTGAACAACAGCCCATATGGTAACGGCACCTCTATCTTTACCGCTTGCGGCGCCGCGGCCCGTAAGTATCAGCACAACATCGAAGTGGGTCAGGTAGGGATCAACGTGCCAATTCCTGTGCCACTGCCATTCTTCTCGTTCACTGGTTGGAAGGGCAGCTTCTACGGCGATCAACACGCCTATGGTAAGCAGGCGGTGCGTTTCTACACAGAGACCAAGACGATTACCGCTCGTTGGTTCGAGACAGATATCGTCGAGGCGGAGCACCATGCGCCTAACATGACGATTGCCCTGAAATAAGGGATAGCAAGAGACCTTGCAAGGTAAAAGCGATAAGGCCGGGGCCGAATCGCTTTTATCATTACTAGCCTTCAACAAGTTAAGCGCCGCCATAAATAAGCCGGGTACTGGAGTCAAATAAAAAGGGCCAAGGCAAATACAAAGGCGCGAAAGGAGAGATCAGATGGATTTTAATCTGAATGAAGACCAACGTCAGTTCGCCGAACTGGCCACTCAATTTGCCCAGGAAGAGCTGGCACCCTTTGCCGCCAAGTGGGACGAAGAACATCATTTCCCTAAAGACGTGATCCAAAAAGCCGGTGAGCTGGGTTTCTGCTCACTCTACTCGCCCGAGTCGGAAGGCGGCATGGGCCTGTCACGTCTGGATTCATCCATTATTTTCGAGCAGCTCGCTATGGGCTGTACCGCTACCACAGCCATGCTGACCATTCACAACATGGCCACCTGGATGGTGACCAGCTTTGGCTCTCAGACCCTGCGCGATGAGTGGTCTGAGGCGCTGACCACAGGTAACAAGCTGGCCTCATACTGTCTGACCGAGGCGGGTGCGGGTAGTGACGCGGCGTCACTCAAGACCAAGGCGGTACGTGAAGGCGATGAGTATGTGATCTCAGGCGCCAAGATGTTTATCTCGGGTGCAGGCTCTACCGAGCTGTTAGTGGTGATGTGCCGCACAGGCGACGCCGGCCCTAAGGGGATCTCGGCCATCGCCATCCCGGCCGATGCCGCAGGGATCACTTATGGTAAGGCGGAAGACAAGATGGGCTGGAACGCCCAGCCGACCCGCGAGATCACCTTTGACAAGGTGCGTGTGCCTGTGACTAACCTACTGGGTGAAGAGGGCCAGGGTTTTACCTTCGCCATGAAGGGCCTGGACGGCGGTCGTATCAACATCGCCACCTGCTCAGTGGGTACCGCCCAGGCGGCGCTGGAACGCGCCCAGCAATATATGAACGAGCGTCAGCAGTTTGGTAAGCCGATTGCCGCCTTCCAGGCGCTGCAATTCAAGCTGGCCGACATGGCGACAGAATTGGTGGCCGCCCGTCAGATGGTGCGTCTGGCTGCCTTTAAACTCGACTCTGGCGACCCAGAGGCGACCGCCTACTGCGCCATGGCGAAACGCTTTGCTACCGACGTGGGCTTTAACGTGTGTGACAGCGCGCTGCAGCTACACGGCGGCTATGGTTATATCCGCGAATATCCTTTGGAGCGCCACTTCCGCGACGTACGCGTGCACCAAATCCTAGAGGGCACCAACGAGATCATGCGTCTCATCATTGCCCGTCGTCTACTCGACGAAAACGCCAGCCAAATCTTATAGTCAGGGAGAAGAGAGATGACAGCGATAGTTGAACAGATCATCGGCCATACTGCCGTACTGACCATGAACAACCCACCGGCCAACACTTGGACGGCCGACAGCCTGGCGCTGCTTAAGCAGAAGGTGACCGAGCTGAACGCGAACAAGGAGATCTACGCCCTGGTGCTGACCGGCGAAGGCGAGAAATTTTTCAGCGCCGGCGCCGACCTCAAGCTATTTGCCGATGGCGACAAGGGTAACGCCGCCACCATGGCAAAACACTTTGGCGAGGCCTTCGAGGCCCTGAGCGGTTTTCGCGGCGTCTCTATCGCCGCCATCAACGGCTACGCCATGGGCGGTGGCCTGGAAGTTGCGCTGGCCTGTGATATCCGTATCGCCGAGGCCCAGGCCGTGATGGCACTGCCAGAAGCCACAGTCGGCCTGCTGCCATGTGCCGGCGGCACCCAGAACCTGACGGCCCTGGTGGGCGAGGGCTGGGCTAAGCGCATGATCCTCTGCGGCGAGCGTGTAGGCGCCGACAAGGCGCTGAGTATTGGTCTTATCGAAGAGGTGGTCGACAAGGGAGCAGCCCTTGATGCCGCCATGGCGCTGGCCGAGAAGGTGGCTAACCAGAGCCCAAGCAGCGTGACCGTGTGTAAGCAGCTGATCCAATCGGGCCGCGCCATGCCGCGCACTCAGGCGCTGCCACTAGAGCGTGAGCTGTTTGTGGGCCTGTTCGATACCGAAGATCAGGCCGAAGGGGTTAACGCCTTCCTGGAGAAGCGCAAAGCAAACTGGAAGAACCGCTAATGACTGAGCAGACTAATTGTGTGGTCTTTCAGACCCTAGGCACGCTATCGGGTAAGCTGGTGGGCGTTGCAACCCTCAACATGGAGAAGGCACTTAACGCCCTCAACATGGAGATGGTGCGTGCGCTGACTGCTCAGCTCACCGCCTGGGCGGACGATGACGCCATCGCCATTGTGGTACTGGACGGCGCGGGCGAGAAGGCCTTCTGCGCCGGCGGTGACGTACGCGCCCTCTATCAGGCGGCCCGCGAGTTGCCGGGCGAGATCCCCGAGGTGACTCAGGACTTCTTCACCCGAGAATATTTTCTCGATCACCTACTGCACACCTTCGACAAGCCAGTGCTTGTGTGGGGTGATGGCATCGTAATGGGCGGCGGTCTCGGCCTGATGGCCGGCGCCAGCCACCGCGTGGTGACCGAGCGTTCACGTATCGCCATGCCAGAGGTGACTATCGGCCTCTATCCCGATGTGGGTGGCAGCTATTTCCTCAACCGTATGCCGGGCCATGTCGGCCGTTTTCTGGGCATGACCGCCTATAATATGGATGGCGTCGACGCCTTCTATGTGGGCCTGGGTAATCACTACCTGAATTCAAGTGACAAGCAGCCGCTGTTCGATGCGCTTTCAAGCATCGATTGGGAAAGCGATGTCTGCGCTAACCACGGCAAGCTCAATGCGCTGCTTGAGGCGATGTCGAGCCGCTGCGCCCAGCCAATGGGCGAGAGTATCCTAGAGCAGCATCAGGCACAGATCGATGCCCTGATGGACGGTGACCTCAATGAGATAATGACCAGAGTGAAGGCGGTTGAAGACGCCGAGCCTTGGCTTTCGCGCGCCCTAAGCACCATGCTAGCCGGCAGCCCGTTGAGCCTGCACCTGGTCTATCAGCAGTCGCTGCTAGGCACCGAGCTGAGCCTGAGTCAGGTATTCCAGCTGGAGCTGGGACTGAGCTGTAACTGCTGCTCAATCGGTGATTTTGCCGAAGGGGTGAGGGCACTGCTTATCGATAAGGACCGTCAGCCCAAGTGGCTGTATGAGACCGTCGAAGCGGTTCCACAAGAGATGGTCAAGTCACTGATGACCTCGCCATGGGATCCGCAAAACGATCCACTGCGTACCTTAGGCCAATAATTTTTCAGGCAAAGCCTGAGGAAAAGGAGCAAAACATGAATACAGTTGCATTTATCGGATTAGGTAACATGGGTGGCCCGATGGCGGTCAACCTGGTGAAGGCTGGCTACACGGTTAAGGCCTTCGATCTCTCGCAGGCGGCCCTGAGCCATGTGGTCGAGGAGGGCGCCATGCAGGCGCCGAGTGCCTGCGCGGCAGCGGCGGCGGCCGATGTGGTGATCACCATGTTGCCTGCGGGCAAGCATGTGCGCAGTCTCTATCTGGGAGACGAGCAGAACAAAGGCATCATAGATGTGGTGGCCGACGGCACCCTGCTCATCGACTGTTCTACCATAGACGCCGAGAGCGCGCGCTTTGTCGCCGAGCAGGCCAAGGCCAAGGGGCTCGAGTTTATCGACGCGCCGGTATCGGGCGGCACAGCCGGTGCGGCGGCTGGTACCCTGACCTTCATCTGTGGCGGCAGCGATACCGCATTCGAGCAGGCCCAGGGCGTGCTGAATGTGATGGGGGCCAATATCTTCCACGCTGGTGGTCCGGGCGCCGGTCAGGTGGCCAAGATCTGTAACAACATGCTGCTGTCTGTTTTGATGGTTGGCACCAGCGAGTCGATTCAGATGGGGATCGACCACGGACTGGATCCTAAGGTGCTCTCAGAGATCATGAAGGTCAGTAGTGGTGGTAATTGGACGCTAGATAAATATAATCCTTGTCCAGATGTGATGGAAAACGTGCCATCATCAAATGGTTACCAGGGTGGATTCATGGTTGATCTTATGGTGAAAGACTTAGGTCTGTCGCAGGAGGCGGCCTTGCTCTCTAACTCGAGCACCCCAATGGGCGCCTTGGCCCGTAGCCTGTACGTGAATCATGCCCGCCAGGGCAATGGTAAACGTGATTTCTCCAGTATTTTTGAGCAGTTTAATAAAAAAGGGTAAGTTGATGGATTTAAAAGATAAGGTTGTTGTCATCACAGGTGGTGCCGGTGGTTTAGGTTTTGCGATGGCCCAAGAACTTGCCGCTGCTGGTGCCAAGCTGGCACTTATCGATGTGGATCAGGAGAAGCTAGAGCGCGCCTGTGCCGATATCGGCGATACCACTGAGGTGCAAGGTTACGCCTTCGATATTACCGATGAAGAAGATGTGGTGGCCGGTTTCGGTTATATCCTCGAAGATTTCGGCCAGGTCAACGTGCTGGTCAACAACGCGGGTATTTTGCTCGACGGCATGCTGGTGAAGGCCAAAGAGGGTGAGGTAACAGATCGTATGTCGCTGGCGCAGTTCCAGGCGGTGATCAATGTTAACCTGACCGGCTCTTTCCTCTGCGGACGCGAAGCCGCCGCGGCGATGATCACCTCTAAGCAGCAAGGTGTTATCGTTAACATCTCTAGCCTGGCGAAGGCCGGTAACATTGGCCAGACCAACTACGCGGCCTCTAAGGCGGGCGTTGCCGCCATGTCTGTGGGCTGGGCGAAAGAGCTGGCACGCTACAATATCCGTAGCGCGGCGGTGGCGCCGGGTGTTATCGAGACTGAGATGACGGCGGCCATGAAGCCTGAGGCACTTGAGCGTCTCGAGAAGATGGTGCCGGTTGGACGCTTAGGCCAAGCAAGCGAAATCGCCGCTACCGTTAAGTTCATCATCGAAAACGACTATGTTAACGGTCGCGTGTTCGAAATAGACGGTGGTATCCGCATCTAAGTCGTTCATTCTAGTTGTGCGAAACGGGCCCAGTGCCCGTTTTTTTATGGCGACGCCTATCCTTGGTAAAGGCGCCATGTTCTAAGGCGTGCCACTTGATGTAATCTAAGGAAGGTGCGAATAAGTCCCGTGCTTGCTCTGCGTGTGCTTAAAGTGGATAGATGCAAGGCACAGTTTGCAGCGAATGGCCCTAGTCCTTCGCAAGAACTGTAACGCAGAAAATACCGCTGTAAGCCTCGCCCTGCGGGGCTTTGATAGCAACACCATTTCGGCGTTATTCAACTTCAGCAGGCCTCGGCATGCCCTCAGTTGAATGCCTTGAACTGTCGCTGCTATCAAAGCCAGAGCTGTGCGACGACTTGTTCGCACCTTCCCTAATACCAATCAGGGTAAGTATGTGATCAGAAATAGCGCGGGAAAAACGGTCGATAACAAGGCAGGATTTTCGATAAGTAGTTATTCTACAATCAAAAAGCGTAACGCCGTTATCGGAGGTTTTAACAAGCTAGCATGATCAGTTATTTACCACGATTGGTATAACCTTATGAGTAATAAAAGAAAGATGATATGGTTTGAACAAGCAACCAAGACGCTGATGCTAATCGTGGGTGTCATTGGGGTGGTGGTGATCTATGCTGGTTTCTTCTTTCTGCTGATAACCCAGTCTACGGCCAGCTTCTTGCCCTGGTATATTCTGATCTCCCCCTGGCTCTGCATCTACTTTGGCCTGAGCGGTGAGAAGCAGAGGCTCACTCTCCTGTGGTTGCGACGTAAGTTATTCTTTTGGCGTAAATTCAAGTGAAGTAAGACTATGGCGCGACGGTTCAAAAACCTGACTCTGGTGCTGATCATGGTGGCCGTGGCCGCCGTGCTCTCGATGCGCCTTTTTCAGGTCGAGCCTCCCGAGCAGCCCCGCGACAAGCGTAGTGGTCGGCTGATCGCCGACTACGGCAGCTGGCACTCGGTGCTCTCCGCTAAGCAGGTCTACGCCCCCTCGGATAGCTTCGGCGTCCTCAGGCCCATGGGGGGCGGGCTCTATTTCACCCAGGCCGATGCAGAACGCGGCGGCAAGGTGGGGGTCAATAAGATCACACCAAAGGGTGAGGTGGCGAGCATCATAGATCCCGAATTCGATGTGAAGAGCCGGGTGCACGAGTATGGCGGCGCCCCCGTGCTGGCCATAGGTAACAGCCTGTTTGCGGTGAAAAGTGACGATCAGCGCTTCTACCGTATCGCCCCCAATCAGGCCCCCGTGGCCCTAACGCCAGCAGATACGCGTCATGCCGATTGCGTCTCTTACCCTAAAGGTTCGCGTATTATCTGTGTGCGCGAAGATCACCGCCTGGCAGGGGATCCCACCGCCAGTATAGTGGCGTTAAACCTTAATTTTGAAAACGAAGGTGAGACTTTGGTCAGCGGTAGTGATTTTTACGCCGCGCCCCGCGTCTCACCAGATAATCGCCAGCTGGCCTGGATAAGCTGGCAGCAACCTAACATGCCCTGGGACAATACTGAGCTCTGGGTGGCCGATCTCGATCCCAAGGGCGGCATTAAGAATCCAAGGCGCCTGCTAGCCAATCTTCAAGGCGCCATCACTCAGCCGCTCTACAGCCCCGGCGGTGAGCTCTATGTGGTGGCCGATTTCAACAACTGGTGGAACCTCTATCGCATCACGCCTGAGGGCGATGCTCAGCCTGTGCTCGAATTGGCGGGTGAGTTTGCCCGGCCCGACTGGTTGCTGGGCAACCACAGCTATGCCTTCGAGTCTGAGGAGCAGCTGATCGCCAGCGTGCAGACAGAGGGCAGGACATACCTGCTTAGGCTGCATACCCAGCTTGGGATCAGTGAGTCGATTGCCGCCGAGTTTGCCGAGGTTAAACAGGTGGTTAAGGGACCGGACGGCGTCTATTTCATCGGCAGTAAGATAACTCCGGAGAAGGGGATCTATCGCATTCGGGGTCGGGGCGTCGAGTGGGTATATGGGCCCAGGGTGACGCCCCTCGACCCTCGCTACATCTCACGTGCCGAGCCTATCCAGTTCACCTCCGACATCAGTGGGCTGCCCGTCTATGGCTACTTCTACGGCCCCATGAACCCAGATTATATCGCGCCGGACGATCAACGCCCGCCGCTGATCGTCATGCTACATGGCGGGCCTACCTGGCGAGCCAGCCTGAGTTTTCGCCGGGACATCCAGTTTTGGACCAGTCGCGGTTTCGCCGTGCTGGATGTCAACTATCGTGGTAGCTCAGGCTTTGGTCGTGACTATCGTCAGAGCCTCTATGGCCTGTGGGGCAGGGCCGAGGTGGAAGATGCCATCGAGGCGGCCGATTATGTGATGGACAAAGGCTGGGTCGACGCCGACAAGGTAGCCATTCGCGGCATGAGCGCCGGCGGCTTCAGTGTGCTCTCGGCGATGGCCTTCTATCACACCTTCAAGGCCGGCGTGGTCTACTCGGGGATCAGCGATCTCGAGGCCCTTGATCGAGAGACCCATAGATTCGAACAGGGCTATCTGCATCACTTGGTCGGCGAGCTCAAACCTAACTCGCCCCTCTACCGTCAGCGCTCGCCACTGTATCACTTAGACGATCTCAAGGCGCCGCTGCTGCTGGTGCAGGGGGCCAAGGATCCTATCGTGCCCGCGAGGCAGTCAGAAGCCATCTACGCCGCGCTGAAACGCCGGGGCGTACCCGTGGCCTACTTGCAATTTGACGATGAGGGCCACGGGGTGAAGAAGCCGTTGAATCGCATTGCCGCGCTTAACGCCGAATTATCCTTTTATGGTCAGGTGTTTGGCTTTACGCCAGCCGATAAGCTGAGTCCACTTGCCATAGATAACGCGCTCGCCCTGGGCCATTAAAGACTACACAGAATCTAGACGGAAAAGCGGCGGAAAATCGCCCGCTTAAGTTGCTAAAATCCCCCAAAGTGGCTATAGTAGCGCGCTTTAAAATATCCCTTTAGCGCAGTTTTTCATCAGCTTGTCATCGGCAGCCGATAGGGTGTTTGTTGAGTAAGCTACTAGACTCAAACAGGCGTCACTTCGCTTAACTACTATTTTCGGAATTTCACATTGATCACGACAGCTAACATTACCATGCAGTTTGGCTCTAAGCCGCTGTTTGAAAACATCTCAGTAAAATTTGGCGGCGGTAACCGTTACGGCCTTATCGGTGCCAACGGTTGTGGTAAATCAACCTTCATGAAGATCCTCGGCGGCGAACTCGAGCCAACATCGGGCAACGTCTCTCTGGATGTGAACGAGCGTCTGGGTAAGCTGAGCCAGAACCAGTTTGGTTACGAAGAGTTTAACGTGGTCGATACCGTGATCATGGGCCACACCGAGCTGTGGAAGGTGAAACAAGAACGTGACCGCATCTATTCGCTACCTGAGATGAGCGAAGAAGATGGCATCAAGGTGGCCGAGCTGGAGATGGAATTTGCCGAGATGGACGGTTACACCGCAGAAAGCCGCGCCGGCGAGCTGCTGCTGGGGGTGGGTATTCCACTGGAGCAACACTTCGGTCTGATGAGCGAAATCGCTCCAGGTTTCAAGCTGCGTGTGCTGCTGGCCCAGGCGCTGTTTAGCGATCCAGATGTACTGTTGCTCGACGAACCCACCAACAACTTGGATATCGACACCATCCGCTGGTTGCAAGAGATGCTTAACCAGCGTAACAGCACAATGATCATCATCTCACACGACAGATACTTCCTCAACTCTGTCTGTACCCATATGGCGGATCTCGACTATGGTGAGCTGCGTGTTTATCCGGGTAACTATGATGAATACATGACGGCAGCGAGCCAGGCGCGTGAGCGTCTACTGTCTGATAACGCCAAGAAGAAGGCGCAGATCGCCGAGCTACAAGGCTTCGTGGCGCGTTTCTCGGCCAACGCCTCTAAGGCGAAGCAGGCGACCTCTCGTGCCAAGCAGATCGAGAAGATCAAGCTGGAAGAGGTTAAGGCCTCAAGCCGCGTCAACCCCTTCATCCGTTTCGAGCAGGAGAAGAAGCTGTTCCGTAACGCCTTGGTGGTTGAGGAGCTGTCTAAGGGTTATGACGACGGCCCACTGTTCAAAGACTTTAACCTGATCGCCGAAGTGGGCGAGCGCATTGCGGTACTGGGTGAGAACGGTGTGGGTAAGACCACCATGCTGCGTACCCTGATCCACGATATCCCGCAAGATACAGGGACTATCCAGTGGTCTGAAAACTCGGCCATCGGCTACTACGCACAGGATCATGAATCAGATTTCGAAAACGACATGACACTGTTTGATTGGATGAGTCAGTGGCGTAAACCTGAAGATGACGATCAGAGCGTGCGTGGTTACCTCGGTCGTATGCTGTTCAGCTCTGACGACATCAAAAAGTCGGTACGTGTACTCTCGGGTGGTGAGAAGGGCCGTATGCTGTTTGGTAAGCTGATCATGCAAAAGCCTAACATTCTGGTGATGGATGAGCCGACCAACCACTTGGATATGGAATCTATTGAGTCGCTCAACAACGCGCTGGAGATGTATGAAGGCACCCTGATCTTCGTCAGTCACGACCGCGCCTTCGTATCGTCACTGGCCACCCGCATCATAGAGATCACCCCACAGGGTGTGAATGACTTCAAGGGCACCTATGATGAATTCCTACGCAGCAAAGGCGTAGAGGAATAAGCGATTAGGTATCTTGCCTAATAAAAAGCCCAAGTGTTTAAACACTTGGGCTTTTTTTATCGCCTGACTTTTTTATCGCCTGACTTTTTTAACGTCTAACTCTCGTTTAACGAAACCGCCGTTACTTGGCGAAGCGATTTGCCAGATAGTCGAACACGGCGCGAATGCCGAAGGCTTCGCCGCCGATAGGGCGACCCGGTAGCTTGCGGGTATTCCAGGCCATGACGTCGAAGTGGGTCCAGCTGATCTCCTCATCGACGAAGGCTTCCAGATAGAGGGCCGCCGTGATGGCGCCGCCGAAGGGCACCTTGCCACAGTTGGCTAAGTCGGCGATATCGCTGCCGGTCAGGTCAAAGTAAGGCTTGTGCAGTGGCATGCGCCACACGGGATCTTCAACGTTCAGGCCAGAAGCCGTGATGCCCGCGGCAACTTCGTCGTCGTTGCTGAAGAAGCCTGGCAGCTCAGTGCCCAGGGCGATGCGCATGGCACCTGTAAGGGTAGCGAAATCGATCAGCAGCTCAGGCTTGTCGCTGTTGGCTTCGGCCAAGGCATCACACAGCACCAGACGGCCTTCGGCGTCCGTGTTGTCAATCTCAACCGTGAGGCCCTTGCGGGTGGTGATCACATCACCCGGGCGGAAGGCATTGGCCGAAACGGCGTTTTCCACCGCTGGCACCAATACGCGCAGGCGTACCGGCAGCTCGGCGGCCATGATCTGATGGGCCAGGCCGATAACATGAGCGGCGCCGCCCATATCTTTCTTCATCAGGCGCATGCCGGCGCCAGGCTTAAGATCCAGTCCGCCCGAGTCGAAACAGACCCCTTTACCCACCAGGGTGACCTTAGGCGCGTCTTCATCGCCCCAGGTGAGATCGATCAGGCGCGGCGCATTATGGCTGGCGCGGCCAACCATGTGAATAGTGGGGTAGTTGTGGGTCAGCAGGTCGTCACCGACGATCTGAGTGACCTTGGCGCCGAATTCTACTGCCAGTGACTCCATGGTCTCGCCCAAGTGCTGAGGCATCATGTCAGCGGCAGGGGTGTTGACCAGATCGCGCACGATAGAGACAGAGCGCGCCATCTTGAGAGTCTGCTCAACCAGCTCGGCATCGCGGAGCACCAGCTGAGGGTAGACCTTGTCATTGGCCTTATAACGGTCAAACTTGTAGGCACCTAAGGCCCAGCTAAAGGCCGCCAGCTTACAGGTCTGGGCATCGGCCTCCAGCAGGTATTGGCCGGCCGGTAGTTCGTTAACCAGATCGCCACACACCCAGTGGGAGTCTTTGTCGTCGCTCACATAAAGCACCTGGCTGAGGCTGCCGTCAGTGCCTGGGATCAGGCTGAGGCCCTTGCCCTTGTATTGGGTGCTGCCTAGCCAGTTTTGAACCGGTTTATCCTGGCCGTTTAGCCAATCGTTATAGTCATTTGCCGCGAGTAGCGTCAGTGGGATCCCTTCGGAACCAGAGAGGAGTAGTTGAGTCATTGGGCATCATCTTGTTGAGGTCAAAATTCAACTTAGATTAGCATGTCAGCCCCTCGGGGTGAAAGCGGCGCATCATTCATTGCTGGCTTTTTCGACAGCGTCCAGGGCGCGCTTATTGGCACGGGCTTCACGGCTCAGCTGGGCCTTGCGCTCGGAGAGATTATTGAAGGAGCTGGGCAGCACCTCGACGCCGACCAACTTACCCAGTTTCACCACCACAGGAATGGTGATGGGGGCAAAGGGCAGCACGGCAAACACCCCAAGGCCCAGGCCTTTGATCAGATCCGCCAGCTGCTGGTTTGCCAGCCGTAGCTCTTCCTTGCTGGCCTGCTTGCGGGTGTAACGACCATAGGCGACCAGCATATCCTTGGTCTCCTGTTTCTCCTGGGCCAGGGCATCTTTGAGCACCAACATGTCACGTTTTAAACGTAGACCGAAGCGGCGACGACTGATGCGCAGCACCCTGAAGGGGGCCTTATGTAATTTACGATAAATTTTCATGGCGCGATTGTCTCATAAGCCCAGCGCAAGACCTATCTTTTCCTGATACTCTTTTTGCCTTAGATGAGGCTGGGTGCAAGACGTTGCAGCAGGGTCTGGCTGCGAAGGGCGGCGCCCTTATCCTGGCTCACCATGGCCGAAACGATGGCGCCCTCTTTCATCAGGCAGATAAGGTCTAACAGGGCTTCGTTTGGCTGATGGAGGTGCTTGCCAATCAAGTCTCGAACCGCCTGTTTATGGAACTTGGCGAAGCGCGATACTTGACAGCGGCAGTCGCCACATTCGATGGCGGAGTTGATAAACAGGCAACCGTGAAACTGACTCAGCTCGGGTACCCGGTCGTTAAACCAGTCATCCAGCGCGCTAAACAGTGCATCGATCACGCCGAGATCGTCCTGAGCTGGCTTAAGGCGCTCCTCCAGCCAGTGGATGAAGATCTGGTGACGGGTTTCGAGCACCGCCACTATCAGGGCTTCCTTGCTGCTGAAGTGATGATACAGGGTCTTCTTGGCGACTCCGGAGACCTTAAGCACCTCGTTGATCCCCACAAGATTGATGCCCCGCTCGGTAAAGAGGGAGAGGGCGGTATCGATTAGCAACTGTCTCTTATCTGTCATCTTAGCCTCGCTTTTTTTATATCTTGACATCGGTAGACCAAGTTGTCTACTCTTGCGGGTAGACAGACTTGTCTACACAAGGCTTGCCAACATCAGGCTTGTCTATAAAAGGGAGTTAAGAGATCAAGATGAATAAACTGGCATTTGCGTTAATCTCTGGCCTGGGGGCCGCCTTGGCCATCGGCCTGTTATCCTTTGCAGAAACCCTGCAGTCGGACATAGTGCTGCTCATGGTGCCTTTCGGCGCTACCGCGGTATTGGTGTTTGGGGTCCCGGACAGCCCCTTGGCCCAGCCGAAGAACGTGATCTTCGGTCATCTGCTGACCTGCGCGATCGGCCTCTATTTCGTTCACTATGTCGGGGTGAGCCCGTTGACCCTGGCGATTGCGACCGGGCTCGCGGTCAGCGGCATGCTGCTCACCAAGACGACCCATCCACCGGCGGGCGCCACTCCGCTGTTGGTGATGTTAACGGGGCAGGATTGGAGTTTTCTGGTTTCCCCCGTGTTGTCCGGCGCCCTGATCATAGTGCTTGTGGGTAAACTGATCGCCCTGATGCACAAACGCCTGGAGCGGCAGCAGCGCGCGGCGCTGGATTAGATCATCCTTTATGGCTAGGGCAAGATACAACTTTTGTGCGTAATTTCAGTAGGCTAGATTGGTATAGGCTATACTTTTGATTTGGTCACGGGTGAGCGATTTGGCATAAAGGTCTATAGCTGGACTTTAACTGGACTTGGTTGAAGTCGCCCCTTACCCATGGGCTCGTCAGCGCAGGCCGCTCGGCAAAAGGATGAAGAGTGAATGCACCACCCATTTAAGCCGTTCAAAATCTATAGTCTGGCCATCTTATATGTCGTCTTTCTGGTGGGGGCCTTCTCTATCCTGATGGCCAGCATAGATCAGTCTCAGCGCGACTGGAAACGCCATACCTATGAGGCGCTGGAGAAGACCGCCTATTTCAACGACGCCATGGTAGCCCTAGGTTACGGCGGCTTTATCCACGACTTTAAGAATGCGGTGATCCGCCAGGATTTGAGCTATCTCAGGCGGGCGGAAACCGAGATAGAGCTGGGGTTGGACTCGCTGCAGAAATACCTGCAACGAGCGCCCGAACATACCGCCGAGGTGCGTGCGATCCAGTCTGTGGTCAGCCAATATCGCCATAACCTGCCTAAGCTTAGGCAGATGCTGGAGGAGAAGCAGTCGGTGGCGGATATCGACCGGGTGGTTCGCGTCGATGATACCCCAGCCATCGAGGCGATAGAGGCCATACTTTCAAGCCATGCCCAGAGCCCTAACAGCCTGTTCGAGCAGGCAGGCAGCGCCCATCAGCGGGTGAATCATATGCTGCTGGTGATCCTCTGCGCCCTGGTGCTGGTCAGCATCTTAGTATTTAGCTTTATCCGTTATGTGAATAAGCGCCTGGCGATCAAGCTTAAGGATCTCGAGGTGATCTTCCGCTGCGCCCCCAACGCCATCTTCTCGGTGAACGAACACGGCACCATCATCTCCGCCAATCGTGAGACCATGCGCCTATTTGGCTTCTCCGAGCGGGCGCTCAACAAGATCAATGTCGACGACCTGGTGCCCAGCGCCACCAAGGAGAAGCACAAGAAGCTGCGCCTCGAGTTTCAAAAATCCGATCGGGTGCAGCCCATGTCTCAGCGCAACACCATCTTCTATGGCAAGAAGCTTAACGGCGACGTGTTTCCCGCCAGCATCTCTATTGCCACCTATGGGGTGGGGGATGAGAAGCACAGCATAGTGGTGATCAAAGATCTCAGCGACGAGATGCAGTACAAGTCCCAGGCCAATACCGATCCCCTGACAAAGGTCGCCAACCGGCGCGCCATCAACCGCCAGCTGGCGGCGGCCATCAGCCGCAGCAATCGTCAGCAGACCCCGCTTGCGGTGTGTATCTTCGATATCGATCACTTCAAGGCGGTCAACGATAAACATGGCCATCTGGTGGGCGACGATGTGTTGCAGCGGGTGGCTAAGATCTTCAGCGACGCCATACGTAAGACAGACTTCGTTGGCCGCTGGGGAGGCGAGGAGTTTGTGATCATCCTGGAAGATACAGACAAAGAGGGCGCCAAGCATTTTGCCGACAAGCTGAGGCAAGAGGTGAAGCGCCGCAGCCAAGGGATAGATTTCCCCGTGGCCATAACTTTAAGCGCCGGTGTGTCAGTCTATTGTCAGGACGACAAGCAAGATTGCCTGTTCAACCACGCCGATCAGGCCCTCTACCGCGCCAAGGAGAGCGGCCGCGACTGCGTGATAGTGATTTAACGCGGCTAATCTAACTCTCTGTATAAAAGTGATGGTAAAAGTTTATCCTGCCCGCATCGCCAACAGGGCAGGAACATCCAACGGCTGCTGATAGCGGCTAAAGCGGGTTTCCTTGCTCTCTATGGTGTAGATAGACATGCGATCGGCCAGCTCGTTGCCCTCAATTCCAACATGCGCCGCCACATGGCTGAGTTTTAGCTTATCCTTCAGGCTATCGTACAGCTCATGGGCCTCCTGGATCACGCTTAAGTTCGCTATCTCCCCCGTCTTACGGCGCCAGCCATTAGCCTTCCATCCATAGGACCATAGGGAGATACACTTGATGGCATATTGGGAGTCGCTGTGAATATGCACGCTAAGCCCCTGCTCAAGGTATTGCCCCGCCATCAAGAGCGCCTGATGTAGGGCATTTAACTCGGCTGTGTTGTTGGTGCCATTGGGGTTGTAGAGCCCGTACCAGAGCTCGGCCAACTCGCCTCTTTTATAGAGCGCCAGGCCAGAACCCGCCTCACCTGGGTTAGGCTCGCAGCCGCCATCGGTATAGATATCGATATCGCTGTCTGGCTGCTCACTAACGGCGGGCTTGTTTGGCTTCGATGGCGCCGGCTTAGCCTTGCTGCTAGCGATTTTGCCTGTTTTGCCAGCGCCAAAGGCGGCCTCGGCTTCGGCCTGGGTCTTAAACGATTTATAACGCGCGCCGGCAAAGCCATCGACCAGAGCCTTGGTCTGGGGCCAACTGGTAAAGATGCCGGTCTCGCGTCCTGCCCACACCACATAATATTTGCTTGCCATCTGTCTCTCCCTCTTGTTTTTTGCGCTTGGGTCAGTCGTCTTGCTTGCAGTTTTGCAACAGCTTGACGAAGAAGGCCTCACCCTTACGCTCGGCAAAGGCGATGTTGCGCTCGGGGATCGACTCGGGATCCTCATAGTCGGTTAAGGCGCGCTCCATGCTTGCTTCACGTATGATGTGCAAGGTGGGATAGGGGGCGCGATTGGTGTAGTTGGCGGCGCTGTCTTGTGGCTCGCCCTCGAAGCAGTAGTCGGGGTGGAAGCTGGCCAGTTGAAACACCCCCTCAAAGCCTTGATCGATCAGCAGCGCGTTGGCGATATCCACCAGATCCAGATAGTGATAAAAGCCTTCGAAACCTCGCGGCAGGATAAACAGGGTAGTCTCGGTTTGCGGGTGCTCCTCGAGGTAGTGGCACTCGTCGATCAGCGCGTTTAATACGGCTTCCAACTGATGTTGCTCCACCACCCTGTAGCGTATGCTGTTGCGCTCCACTTCCCGGCGGGCGAAGGGGCAGATGTTGTACTTCATGATCACCTTCTCGACCCAATTCTGGGTGGCTAAGGCGATGCCTCTTTCTTCGGCGTTGTGATTGCGCTCAGTCGCTGCCACGGCTGCTCCCTATGATGCGGTTTTTGTGTGGGTTATTGAGGAGCGATCATAGGGATGATGGAGGCCACAAGCAAGAGCGCCATGGCGATGTTAAAGGCTTTTTGCTGACCCTGATGCTTAAGTAGCCGCTTGAGCGCCACGCCGAAGCCGAGCCACACTAGGGCGCAGGGCAGGGCGACGCTGAAGAAGACGCTGGCGATGGTGAGCACCTGAGGCGTTAGCGGCTTGTCCATCACGGTAAAGGTGGCAATGGCGCCGACGGCCATGATCCAGCCCTTAGGGTTGACCCACTGAAAGGCCGCGGCCTGTAGGAAGGAGAGAGGTTTTGCCGTCTGTTTGCCCTCCATGCGGCTGCTGCTGTTGGCAATCAACCAGGCCAGGTAGAGCAGGTAGGCGATGCCGACATACTTGATGATAAGGTGCAGCAGGGGATAGGCCTGAAACACGGCGCTCAGCCCAAGTCCTATCGCCAGTACCATGCAGGGAAAGCCGATACAGATCCCTGCCAGATGGGGCAGGCTCAGGCGGATGCCAAAGTTTACCCCAGAGGTCATCAACATGATGTTGTTGGGCCCGGGGGTGATCCCCGAGGAAAAGGCAAATAGGGCGATGGCGAAAACCAGTTCCATGAACGGCGTGTCTCTAAGGTGTTTAGTCGAGGTGCTATGATCTCAAGGCTTGTCTCTGCTGACCAGCAAATTTTTTCATTTCCAAAACTTCGCTATAACTTACTGTAAAAATTAATTTTGTTAGATTATCTCTGTGGTAATTTGCACATTCCTAATGTAAATCTCCTGCCGAGCACTTGCAATAATATATTGTATAAAATATAACAGTGTTGCCATAAATTGTTAACTCTGGGTTAACAAGGATGTGCTAAACGCTCGATATAACGCCTCAGAGAAGGCGAACCGGGCTAATTCAACCTGAGTAATGAGCGGCCTTTAATGGTCGTTCGGTCTGGAGACCAATATGACAAATAAAACATTAGGCGGCGCTCGCCGCTTCACCCCAACAGTGCTGGCCCTGGCCTGCTCGCTACTGGCCACTCCGCTGGTGCTGCACGCTCAAGCTGTTCAGGCACAAGGCATGCCGGCAAAGGATGTAAAGGGCCCACTCTCGCTAAAAGCCGCGCCGCCAACCCAGCTGGCACCTGCCCAGAAGATGAAGCCGTCTGCCGACAAGGCCGCAGCGAGTTCTCGATTCGACAAGTCTGCGCGCAAGCCCATAGGGGCACGTGATGCGCAAGAGGGCGAAGGCGTGAGGCCTGAGAAGCGTGGTAGCAAATTGGAGAAGGGGAGCAAGGGGCAATCGGCGCTGCCGGGCATGAAGGGCAATCAAGGTGCGACCGGGCCTGCGGCCGAGGCGGATGCCTGTAACGGTTACAGCCAGTTCGACAGCCTCAGTGGCCAGGCGCTGTACGATTTCGTTCGCCAGGCTGAGTTTTCCTGTATCTCCGAGCTCTATTCTCGCAACGATGCCACCGCGGTCAAGGTGTATCAGGCCGACAACGTGGTGGCCGTGGCGAATCTGGCCAAGGCAACGGCTGCAAGTTACGACAGCAGTACCGGCGGCGAGCTGTTTAACCTGTTCTACTTCCTGCGCGGCGCCTTCTACATAGAGTATTACAACGATGATCTCAGCTATGGTGACAGCCGTGCCAGCGATGCCATGCGTGAGCTGCTACTGGAATATGCCAAGAACCCGACCTTTAACAGCCTGAGCGACATGCAGGGCAACACACTGCAGGAGTATTTCATCGCCTGGGACAGCTCCTACAACTACTATGATTCGGTGGCCGTGATAACCGATTATCTGAATCAGTTTAGCGAGCAGCATCTGTCCTCCTGGTACCACAGAAGTGCGCTGACCAAGGCGCTGACCACCCTGTATCGCGGCAACTGGGATGAAAAATATACCAAGGCGTCGATGGAGTATGATGCCCTGCGCGCCGCCTTGCTTAAGGTGGCGACCTCGGACTACATCATCAACTCAGAGTATGCCTTCGAGTCCTCGGATGCCTTTCACGAGTTTGGCCGTTTCTACGAGTATCAGGCCTACTGGAAATTGCCGGACAGCCTGAAAACGGCCCTCAACGGCGGCGTGCAGCAATATATGGCCAAGTTTAACCGTCTGTCTAAGCAGTGGGTGGATGCGGCCGGTTATCTGGATTACTACAACCCTGGCCAGTGCGACAGCTTCGGCATCTGCGGCTGGGAAGATGAGGTGGAAGCCAGCGTGCTTGCTATTCACTACAGCTGCTCGGACACCATAAAGATCCGCGCTCAGCAGCTGACGGATCAGGAGCTGCAGGCCTCTTGCGATCTCATGGGTGAGGAAGAGGGGCTGTTCCATCAGATACTGGCAACCGGCGGCGAGCCAGTGGCGGACGACTACAACGAAGATCTGCAGGTCAATATCTTCGATAGCTATGACGACTATGACGTCTACGCCGGTATCATCTTCGGTATCAACACAGACAACGGCGGCATGTACCTGGAAGGCACGCCGTCGGCTCCCGACAACCAGGCACGTTTCATCGCCCACGAGGCCACTTGGACCGACGACATCCTGGTGTGGAACCTGAGACACGAATATGTGCACTACTTAGATGGTCGCTTCAATCTTTACGGCGCCTTTAACTACTTCGATGTCGACACGGGTAAGTCTGTGTGGTGGGCCGAGGGCCTCGCCGAATATATCTCCCATCAGAATCGCTACGATGAGGCGGTCGATATCGGCCGCAGCCAGGAATTTAGCCTGAGCGAGATCTTGTCTAACACCTATGACAGCGGTACCGACAGGGTCTATCGCTGGGGCTATCTGGCGGTGCGCTTCCTGTTCGAGCAGCACAGAAGCGATGTGGACGCGCTGTTAGTTCACGCCCGCGCCGGTGATACCTCGGCCTGGCTCAGCTATATAAATAACACTATCGGCACAAACTATGACGCAGAGTGGAACAGCTGGCTGCTGACGGTGAGTAGTAACGATACGCCGCTCGATGGTGGCATAGTCACCCCGGTCGACAGCGATGGCGACGGCGTGATCGACAGCGAAGATGCCTTCCCCAACGATCCGACCGAGTGGGCGGACGAGAATGGTAACGGTATCGGCGATAACGCCGATGCGGCCAATGGTGGTGGGCAGACGGGGAACTGCGGCGCCGCAACCATCAGCGACGGCAATATAACCCAGGAGCAGGCCGAGTGTGTGGCAGGCACGGGGCTGAACTACTACTACACCTATGTCGAGCAGGACAATACTCAGCTCTATATCACCACTACGGGCGGTGAGGGCGATCTGGATATCTACTTTAACCAGCAGACTTGGGCGAGCCCGAGCGACTATGAGGTGAAGTCGCAAAACAGCGGTAACGAGGAGTCAATCAGCGTGGTCGCCAACCGCGGTTGGGTCTATCTCTCGACGGTAGCCGTGACGCCATTTGAGGGCGTGAGCCTCAAGATCAGCCAGAGCGCCGGCACTGCGCCGGATAACGGTTCGCCTCAGGTAGCGGATGCCTGCCTAAGCCAAAGCCCTTATAGCTATGGCGGGGTGGAGTTTGGTCAGGCGGTGTGTGTGGCCGACGGCCATTCCAGCTACTACTTCTATGTGCCGGCCAATACAGCGGCCATAGAGATCAACACGGCCCATGGTAGCGGTGACCTGAATCTCTACGCCAACGCGGTGACTTGGGCGAGCCCGACGGCTTATCAGTTCAAGTCGGAAAACGTCGGTAACGGTGAGCAGATCCGCGTCGTTTCACCTGCCGAAGGCTGGTTCTATGTCAGCGCCGATGGCGCGCCCTCAAGCAGTGGCGCCAGTTTGGTGGTTACCCTGGAGAGCAACTAGGCACTTAGCGTTTTACTAAGTTGTACTAAGTTGCCCTCAGTGTCTTTAAGCTAAAAACGTCGGTATCTTGCCGGCGTTTTTTTATCTGTCTCGCTCAGGTTCTTATTCGCTCATCTTCTCTCATCATCTCTCATCTTTTCTTATGGCTGCGGGCTTTGGTCATTGGTTTTGGCCGTCGTCGTATCACCTAGCAAGATGATTGTTAAGGTTTTGTCAGGCTAGGTTCATGATCTTTCGCTTATACTTTGTCCAATCCGATACTTGGTCCAATCCGACTATCTCTGTGAAGGACGATTCCTAATAAGGACGAGGAGCCGTAATGAAATCTAGCTTGTTAAAACTGAGGCTGAACTTGGGCCTGAACTTGGGGCTAAAAATGGGCTTGGGCCTGTTGCTGTTAACCAGCGTGACCGCCTGCAGCGTGACTCAGGAGGAGCCGCTGCAACTGTCGATGGCGCCCGAGGATCGTCTGACCCTGGTGGCCAGCGGTGATTTAAGCTTCATCCAGGGGCAAGCTACCCAAGATGGACAGGCGTTTGCCCTGCACCCAGATTTCGAGCTACTCAATGTGGGGGAAGAGGTGAAGCCTGAACAGCTAAAATCCCGCATGCGCGGCGCAATCACCGCCGTGATGCAGGCCAAGGGCTATCGACAGGTGCCTGCATCGGATTCGCCAGATCTCTTGATCGGCTATGGCGTGGCCCTCGGCGATACCATGAGCGATGGTGAGATCCTGCAGAAAGTCGGGCTAGTGCCGGGTGTCTCGGCCCAAGGGGTGGACATGCGCCGCTTCGAGAAAGGCTCTGTGTTGCTTCTGGTGTTCGACCCTAGATTGATTGAGCCTAGCTGGCGGGTGTTAGCCCAGGGATTTACCCCGTTAAATCAAGACAGCACCCTGGCGGCGCAGCAGGCCGACGAGAGGCTTACTCGGGTGATCAATAAGATGCTCAGCGAGTTGCCGCAAACCCCTTAATCAGTCTTAGCCAGAATCTTGTTAGCCAGAAGCTCGTTAGGCAGTGTTCGCACACCCTTATAGTCATCTGATTGGCCGAAGCCGATAGGATTTACTAAGGTTTTTTAGGGTTAATGGGGCTTAGTAGGAAGGATTAAGCTTTACTAGAAGATTAAGCTTTACTAGAAGATTAAGCTTTACCCGAAGTTAGTTGGATTATTACCGGCCTGCGTGTTCACTAAATCGAGTGCAGTAAACGTGAACGCACCAAGCAGCGGTGAAGTTGGTCCCAGGCCTCATAGCAGGTCATTTATCAGATAAGGAGTATCGCCATGTCGTCATCTTTTAAACATCATCTCTCACGGGTTATCGGCAGTAAGCCGTTGCCCTTGCTAGGCTCGCTCTTGATGGGCCTGGTGCTGCTAACGCCGCTGACGGCCAACCGGGCGCTGGCGTCCGAGTGGCGTGAGTTAGCCCAGAAGACGGTCGATTATAAGGCCGAGGTGGATAAGGTGAAGCTGGGGCGCAAGGAGCAGAACCTAGCCAGTATCAAGCTCAGGTGCGATCAGGGCACGGTTAACCTAAAACAGATCGAGCTCTTCATGAGCGATGGCGAGTCGAAGAAGGTGGATAATCTCGGTGTCTTGACCAAAGGACTGTCGAGCCGCGCCATCACAGTGCCTAAGAGCGAGGGGCATCTTGAGCGTATCGAGCTGGCTTATGACAGTGTTGGCAGTCAAGCGCTGGGGTTGGCCGGGGTTGCCAAGAAGGGCAAGATCACTGTGCTAGGCAAGGAAAAAGCGAGCGATAAAGAGCAAGCGAGCGACAAAGACTAGTGTTGTGAGCAAGCTAAGCTACTAACACTAAGCTACTAACACGTAAGGAAATACAGACATTAGCGTACGCTCTCATATGTTCACTAACACACTCTTGCTAACACATTCTTACTAACTCTCTAACGCACGAGTCGGAAAAAAGCGCCGCCGGGTAACTGGGCGGCGCTCTTGTATCGGTTAGAAACGTGTCTTCACGCCAAGGTTGATGGTGGTGCCAAGGCCCTTGGTGTTGTAGCCCGCATAGGTAAAGGCCTGTGAACGCGCCGAGTAGTAATCTTCATTCAACAGGTTCTCGACCCCTAGGCTGAACTGCCAGTTATCCAATTGATAGCTGCTGCTGAGGTTCACCAGGTTGTAGTGACTCACCGGCCCTTGGGCGCCCACATACTGGCCATCGACCGTCTCGAAGCGCTTACGATCGCCCACATACAGGTAGTTGATGGCGATGTTGGCATCGTCGATCGGCTGCCAGTTGATAGAGGCGGTAAACTTAGGCGCCGAGATCACCTGGCCATCCAGGTAGATATCCTTCTCAGTGTCTTTACCCTCGACCCAGCTGTAGCTCATGTCTGTGGCCAGATTATCCTGCCATTGGTAGGCCAGCTGCGCCTCATAGCCCCAGATCTTCTGCGGCGCGCGCACCGGCATGTAAACCCCGGTCGCGGCGTCATAGGCGTTGCTGGTGCCTAGCTCTGAGGTGCTGCGATACGCCGCCAGCTCATAGCTTAGCTTGTCATAGTGGCCCGAGAAGCCCACCTCATAGTTGTCGACGATCGACGCCTCTGTCTGGATCAGCGAGATATCATTAACCGTGGCGGTACGCAGCAGGCGGCCAAGATCTGAGATGTCTGCCCCCTGCGAGAAGCTGGCAAACGGGCTAAAGGCTTCATCTAGCTGATAGCGCAGGCCCAGGTTATAGGTGGTGGAGGTGAAGTTAAGCTCGCCGCCCTTAACGTCGAACGGCACAGAGCAGGTGTCGGCGCTGCGGCACACCTTGAGGGTCTTGTAATCGTCTATGGCGATATCGACTCTGTCGTGGCGCACGCCGGCTTTGACAATCCAGTCATCATGAATGGTCAACTTGGTTTGTAGATAACCCGCCAGGTTGCTCATGTCCATCTCGGGCACCCAGATGCGGCCATCGTTTAGCGGCTGCGAGCTGACATCGTTCAGGGCATCGATACCATAGATGAAGCTGGCCGACACATTGTCCCAATCGGCGTAGCTGTTGAGGTTAACTCGCAGGCCGCGCTTCTCTGAGCGGATCAGCGATTGGCCGCCATCATAGCCTTCGCTGGGGTTGGCCAGCGCGGCAGAGTAGAAGAACATGTTTTCGATCTTCTGGTAGTAGGCGTCCAAGGTGAGCTGCGTCTGGTTGAAGATCTCCTGATCTGTGTATTTCAGCATCAGGTTGTGGTTGCCTCGCGGCCCCTGTGGTACGCCCGGCTTAGGCTCGCTGCTCTTGATGGCGTAGGTTTTCTCGCCGCTGTTGACGCTGCCGGTAACATCCATGAGATCTGCGTTTTGTTGCGCCTCATAGTAGTTGTAGGTCAGCTGCACCTGCTTCTCGCTGTCAAACTCATAGGCCAGCTTAGTGAACAGGTTTTGCGACTTGGTTTCCGACAGGCCGTAGATCAAGCCTATGATATCGCCCTCGGCGTCATATTCGAGCCCTGTCTCCTCCTCGGCGGCGCTGACCACATAGCTGAACTTATCCAGGGTACCGTCCACGCTGGCGTGGTAGCGGTAACCTGCGCTGTCTTCAAATTTGACCGCACTGAATTTACTCGAGGCGCCCAGCTCTACGCTGGCCTTGGCATCGCTGCTTGGGGTCTTGGTGATGTAGTTGATGATCCCGCCCGAGGCGCCGTTGCCATAGATAGAAGTTGCACCCTTGATCACCTCGATACGCTCAATCGCGCTGGGATCGATAGAGCGAATGCCCAGGCTGCCGTTTCTCAGCGGGGTAGACTGAGGTACGGCGTCGATCATCACCAGCGCCTTTCGGCCACGCAGTGTCTGACCGGCATTACTCGAGGTGCCTGTGCTGGGGGCCATGCCCGGCACGCGAAACGCCAGCATGTTCTGCAGTTCAGAGGTGATCAACATATCCTGCGCCAGGGTCTTGTTGTCGATCAGGGTCACCGAAGAGGGTACTTCCTCTATGCTTTCGGCGCTGCGGCTACCCGTGACAATAATGCGTTCTATGCTGGCATCGGCGGCAACGGCCGTTTGACTCATCAGCCCTAGACAGAAGAGGCTGGTGTAGAGGGCCAAAGGTGATCTCTTTAAAGGAAGGTGAGCGGGCATCAAATTATCCTAAGGTTAAGTACGAAAAAAGGCTGAACAATAATTTGATGCGAATGATATAGATTATCATTTAAGTTTGCTCGGGATTTACATATGTTACATTTTTGTGTCGGCTAGGCTCGTGTTTGGAATCACGTTTGCCGTCGCGATTTGATTTGGCTGTTTGCTGTTGCTTTGGCGGAAGTGTTAGCTGTGGGAAAGGGGACGGCAGTGCTCAAAATGACTTTGTTTCAAGCGGCGCTTTAACCCCCTGAATTTGCGTGAAGAAACTGCATTACAGCTTATAGCAAAATTTACATTAGTTGGCGATGAAAATGCCTGCATAACTTAGATATGCAGGCGAGGATATGCTGGCGCGGGCATCTTAGTCACGAAATCTCAGGTCATTCGGCCTCGAAGCTGACCTCGTAGGCGGTAAATTTACGCAGGTTGATCACTCCTGTGTCGAAGATCAGGTATTGTCCCTTGATCCCCAAGAGGGTGCCGCTTACAACCGGATCCTTATCGAAGTTGTGAGAGGCTATCTTGGTGGGGAACTCGCTCACCGGATAGTCGATGGCGACTATCTCTTCATTCAACCGCTCGATGGCGTATTCGCCATGGGCCATCGCCAGGCTGTGAATGTGCTGCTCAATCTGCGGCAGCAGTTCTTGGGCGTGTTGCTTGAGCGGTAAAGGCTCGGCATTACCTTTCAGCATGGCGCGCCAGTTGGTCTTATCGGCGATCATCTTGGCCAGCTCTACCTCGATAAGGCCTGAGAGTTGACGGCTGGAGACCTTAAGGATAGGCAGGCCTTGGGTGGCGCCCTGATCTATCCAGCGGGTCGGCAGCTGGGTATGACGGGTGATCCCCACCTTGAGTCCCGAGGTGTTGGAGAGGTAGACATAATGGGGCACGAAACAGTTGGCCTCGCCCCACTCTGGCTCGCGGCAGGTGCCCTCGGCAAAATGGCAGGTCTCGGGTTTCATGATGCACATGTCACAGCTCGCTAGCTTCTTCATACAGACGAAGCAGTGGCCCTGGGAGTAGCTCTTCTTGGTCTTCTTGCCGCAATTACAGCAGAAAATATTACCGGTATGGACCAGTTTGATACTGCTACCGATTAAAGGGTTAAGTTCGACTTCATTGTCGCCCACTAGCAGGTGATAACTGGCCAGGCCCTGCTCATCGAGCCTGGTGCGCATTTTTCTCAAGGTTCCTTGCATGACACTCTCAATTGCGTTGGAGTCATACGCCGCAGCGCCGACTCTTCGTGAATTTGTGACGAGTGTATCAGTTAACGGGGGGAAGATAAAAAGGGAGGGGCTTAACTGAATGCCCGTTAATCAAGGTTGTTGTCAGATGTGATAGAGCGACCAACGGTGCAGATTCTAAATAGTTATGATTCCAACCTAGGAATGAGTTTGATAGGTTGTTGATGGTCAATCCATTACTGTTACTAATAGCCTGCGGCTCGCTTATGTGCAGATACATCTGCTACACGCAGTGCATCCGTCCGTGGAGGCTCGACGATGGCATCCCTGCCATCGACGTCCGCAGATGCATCTACACCCGTATCGATGTCTCTTCGATTTGGCCGTGTTTGGTGTTGCAGAGGGAATGAAAAAGCTGATTTGATTTTGCCCCATCGCGCGTTTGTACACCTGATGTTTCATATAACTTATTTTTATCAATCAGTTATGTATTCACGATTTGAGATAATAGGTTTGGAAAACGCGCATGCGCGTTTTTCTAGATGGTATATTTAGCAAAATGCTGATAAGTTCATTGTATACAGATAGTTAACTGTGCGCGTTTTCACTGGTCCAACGAGGTAAATGCGCATGCGCACTAATAAAATGTTATGAGTCACCAAGAAATGAATGACGAAGAATTCCAAACATATATCGACACCTGCTTCGATGAGCTAGAAAGAAAGCAGCAGCACCTTATCGATACATTTGGCTTCGGCTCTTTCGACAAGTTCGAGCACGACTTCGAGAAAGAAGAGTTATATCTCATAAAGAACGATAAGGTATTGGTAAAAGCCAAGATTATCCCGATTGGTAGCTTTAACACTGAAAACGGAACGTGGATGTGGGGCTGGGCCAACGAAGCTTTTCCTCAAGGCCTTAGAGGTAAAGCCGCAAAGTTAAAAGAATTAGAAGCTATCACTGGCTTCGAAATGTTCGGCAATGATATGGCCGAAATTGATGAAGATATGGCTTGGGAAATTTCTGGGATGTCGCTTAACCTCCTTGGCTTCGAGGGTGTCTATCGCGGTCCCGCAAATAAAACCCACTATTTCTATGCAATGGAGCAAGTCGCAAGTGTCAACTCATAACAAGCGCATGTTGCATCAGCCACTGCGTGGCTTGGACGGTTTTTCCGCTCGTACCTCGCTACAAAACCGCCGCAAATGCGGGCGTTATAAGTCTCTGAGGGAACTATGACCACTACATACTATGAGCACGATTTTGATAATCTTATTTTGATGTATGACGAAGTTTGTAATTGGTTTAGTGGGTTAGGATTTGAATATTCAAAAAACAGATATGGTATTTATAAGAGATGTTTTCAAAAGTTTATTGACGTAGCAGAAGGGAAAATAGTTGAAAATGATCTTGTTGGCTTTAAAAGGTCCTTTGATAATGCATATATTGAAGTGAATGAAATAATTAGAATTAAAAACTGTCTAAGCAATGTTGAGGTATCAGAGTTTCTTGATCAGGTTAAAAAAGTAACTTCAGGGCAAGAGTTCAGAGGTAATACTGACAACGACCAAGCGAGAGACTTTCTCTTCGAATTATCTATTGCTAGTAGGTTTATTCATGCAGGTTACTCCGTAACTCTCAATGGAATTTGTGATGTTGTAGTTGATTTGGTTGATGATGGAATGCTTTTTGTTGAGTGCAAGCGAGTTAAGTCTGAAGCTCAGATAGAGAAGAATGTAAAAAGGGCTAACAAACAAGTTTTGAAAAGAATTAGCTCAGAAAAATCAAGCAAAGTTCATGGGTTGGTGGCGGTGAACATCACTGATTTACTACCTAAAACAAATATGCTTTATCCTGACTCACAATTCGCAGCGACAGCAATCCATAGGGGGGTCTCAAACAATTATGTGAAAGCCAGGTTGGATCGGTTTAGTGCGGGGTCGAAAAAGAAGTGTTTTGGTGTAATGGTTGAAAGCGCAATAATGAACTATTTATCGGATAAATCAATAAAAAATGGATTTGTTTATTCTAGGCATACTGAGTATTTGCCGTACACTGAAAATTCTGTATTTAAGCGGCTGGCTCCAAAGCTCAGCAATCAAGATATAATAAGGTAACATATAACAAAGCATTGCAGCGAACAAGCCGTTGAATGCGGCGTTATGCGTAAAAGGAAGTCATGAATATTATTCAAGAAATCAAAGAATCTTGGGGTTGGGTTGGTATCGATCCTATTGAGGTCGTAGGTGAAAATGACTTCGGTAACCTAATGATCAAAGATTCTTCTGGTTGTTATTGGCGCCTATGCCCTGAAGATGTTTACTGCGAAATTGTCGCAACAAATCGCGAAGAACTAGATAACCTATCTACCGATCAAGAGTTCCTAGAAGATTGGTACATGCAAGCTTTAGTTGAGCAAGCAAGTGAGCATCTTGGGCCATTAACCGAAGATCAAAAATACTGTTTAGTCACCCCTAGTGCTCTTGGTGGTGAGTACGCAAATTCAAATATTAATACCGCACCGTTGCATGAGCTTATTAGGTTTTCGGGTCATGTTGCAAAACAAATCAAGGACCTACCTGATGGTGCACAAGTTCAACTGCGAGTCACCGAGTAAACTCGCATAACAAGGCGCTCAAGCAAGGACGCAGCAGAGCTTGGCGTTATGTTCACAAGGAGATGCCGATGGGCACGTTTTACGAAGACGACGAAACCCAAATAACTCTACACGCAGCAGAAAGGTACCCAACTCACAAAGACGATCTGCGCGCAATGACCTTAGCGGGCTTGCGAATCATTCAAAATTCAAGGCAGTTGGATAACAGAGCGATGAGAACGGATGCGTTTAAATTCTTGCTCAGCCCGACGGCATTGAGTTATTGGAAGAAACAAGGATGGCTCGAGCCGAGAGGTCGGACAGAAACTGTACGCCTAACTGAAAGTGGTCTATCCAATTGCTCAGGTAGCATGCATAACGAGGCCGCTACTAACACTTCAGAGTCGCTGATCACAGAATGGGAGCAGCGGTTACTGGAGGGTGATTCCCTCGCCACTCAAGAGGCCACTTTTGAACTGCCGCTCTCAAGAACATAACAAAGGTTTCAAGTCGTTCGCTTCGCTCACTGGGACATCCCACCGCTGCGTGGCGTGCCGCCCCTTAAACCGGCGTTATACAGCATGGAGAGTTATGGAGGAAGTATGACAGAATCTGAATTTAGAGAGTCTATAAAAGATAAAGATCTAATAGGAATAGACTCTGAATTTACATATTCAACTCGAAAGTTAGTTCGTGATTTTAATGCTGACGGAGCGCATTTAAATAAATGGTGGGTAATGACGCCTGTAGGCTGGCAATGTCCTTGCTGTAAACGTAGTAAGGGTGAAATCGTTCGACTTAATAAAAATAACTATTTAACTTGTCAGCTTCATGAACATCATGATCATATGAAAGATGTAGTGAAAGAGCTCTTCGAGAGCTTTTCAATCAAGCAAAACATCATCGTTGCAGATGAGCTATCAGAAAAATTTGCCGTTAAAACAGCGTTTTCACTTTCGGCCTATGACAACACAGTTGTGTGCTTTGATTGCAATAAAGCTGATGCCGAAGCAAAGAAAATTGTAAATGCCCATAAGAGTTTTTCTTTCTCTCCAAAACAGATCAGTGAATTTTTAATAGTTACTGCGAACAAAGAGCACCAGATTGACGTACTTAAAGCACAGTGTACGTGGCAGGAGGCCAAGCCCATTTTTGAGCTACGTATGCAAATGGCTGAAAATTTTGCTCGGATTGCGGCCGAAAAAAAAGATTGGTATCAGCCATCTGACAATACTGCGAGAAATATAGAAAGAAAGGCGCGGTGGCAGTTTGGAGTGAACGGGGTTACAGAAATTAATAAATATGACCCAGAAAGAGTGCTATATACTCCAGAACCTTTCAAAGGAAAGAACTCTTCTTGGCGTGAAAAAGTTAATCCACATACTCGTACAAGGCCGTCGAACAAGCAATTAGAGCATCTTGCTTCGACTAGAGGTAAATATTGGAACAGGTATGATGAAAATTGGCGTTGTCCTTGCTGTTCAAGAGATAAATTAACTTGTGTCCGTCCTTCTAAAAAGAACCCGTGGGTTCTCGAAGTAAAATCGGGCTCTATGTTTCAAGAAGCTACTTTTGAAGTAAATCATCAGGCCGAACCTATGTGTGCAGATTGTCTTGATACAGCACTAAACTGGGGTAGAGAGATCATAAAAGAAACTGGAATCGAAATATCTTTCCCAAGTTCAGTTATTAGTCTCGAAGAGTTAAAGGGTATAATTATCACACGTCCACACTCAAAGCATAATCATCTCAACGATAAAATTAATGCGATGATGCCTTACCTTATGCAGCGAGCGAAAAAAATAGCATCTTTAGAAAAAGCTAAACATGAAGCAATGATGGAAGATGCTCGTAAACAATATGAAGAGTTCCAACGTTTGCGCAGTAAAAATGCTGTATAACAAGTGACTGTGGTGTTTAGTCAATATATTTATCCGTTTTTTGCGCACCACAGCTCCTCGCTTTTAAGCATGGTATTCAAGATCACGATGAGCTTTCGCATGCAGGCGATCAGTGCTACTTTCGGCATTTTGCCAGCCGCTTTGAGATGCTGGTAATAGCGCTTAAAGACAGGATTACACTGTATGGCTGACATCATCGCCATAAACATGACTGTACGTATCCTGTGGCGACCACCACGGATCCTGCGTTTACCCTTGTAAGAACCACTTTCGCGGTTCATGGGAGCGACACCAACTAGGGCGGCAATTTCTTTTCGGTTTAGTTTTCCTAACTCTGGCATTTCACTAAGCAGAGTGTAGGAAAGCACTTTCCCCACCCCAGGAACACTCGTCAATATTTCCGATTTGACGCGCCATTCTTTGACCTGGGCTACGAGCTTATCGAGTTTTTCCGTAAGTTTATCTATTTGCAGGTTAAGTGATTTAAGCAAAGTATTAATTGATTTATGAAGCTCTTTAGGCATGATTTGGAGACGATTTTTTTCCATCGTTGCCATTTCAAGTAGCTGAGTTCGTCTGATTAGTAAGTCTTTGATTATTTGTGACTGTTCATCCGGAAGCTGCTTTATCTCAGGTTTAATGATTGCCGCAAATTGAGCGATGACTGAAGCATCAATTCTGTCTGTTTTCGCCATAACACCGATAGCTTGGGCAAAGCGACGAACTTTGATTGGATTGACGATAACAACGGGTAAATTAGCTTTATCGCAGGCAAAGACAAAGGCATGCTCATAACGACCTGTCGCCTCAGTGACGATACGTTTTACCGGATGCTTCTTAAGTACCTGAATGACTTTCTGGATATGTTCAGGGTCATTTGGGATAGATAAATGTAGGTCGAGTGGATGTAGAACGATATCGAGCTGTGACTTACCGACATCAACGCCGACATTGATTTCAGTTTGGTTTTTATGGTTGTTCATTATAAGCTTACTCTGCCTTGCTATACGGGCTCGAGGCCCCAATGACTGTTCGAGTTATTGCTAGGAGTTATGCAGCGCTACCCACTTGTTACCGGTCTCTCGTAAGAGGAGCCGCCATTCAATCGAGCTACTGCATAAAGACCCTCAACGGCCATTGAGGGTGGGCCTCCAATTTACCCTAAAATGGAACAGGATTAACCATACAAGCCAATTAAGTGCGGGACTGCTAAAGCTTGGCTCAGTTTCGCTCCGCTACACGAGTTTAGCCAAGCATTATCAGCCCCTTATTGGGGCGTTAACTCTCTTGACAAAGTAAGGTGTAATTTCTAAATGGATTTTATTCTCGCAACCCTTTATGTATTAATCCCATTAGCTCTAGCAAGATCATCATTAGGGCTCAAACCTCAGTACCAAGAAAAAATTCTGATTGTTGATGAATCATTTAGCAAACAATTTGTGAAATTGACCAGATTGAAAACAATCGATGGGGTTGATTACTTAGCAAACCTTTTAGGGATAACGGCTGTCATATTACTCGCAGCCACAATTATTTCGAAATACGTATTTAGCTATGAATTGGCTCAGAACATTATGTTTGCTAAAGCTTTTATTTATTCATTTATAGGGTTTTTCTCAATAAAATGGTACACAAAACCACATAAATTTTCCTTGTCATTCCTAAAGGATATGGCTCAAATATCAGCTTTAGCCTTGGCTATGCCATTAATTGATATTTTTCTTGGCATTGATTATACCGCCTTGCCTTATCAATACATTTATATGCACTCATCACTGATGGGTTTTCCACTACCAGAAAGTCCTCACGTGATCATTATGGGTGTAATCATTAGTGTTTATATGCTCATTGCTATGACGATATTTTGGGCAGTCACAAGTTTGTTAATGGCATTATATTTTATTCCTGTTTTTTCAGTTTCTTATGGCGTTCTTAAATTTTGTAATGCATTAGAAAAAATGTGGGGTAAAAATACGTTAAATGCTGTGCTAATTCTACTGGTTGTAGTCACTCAATATTATTCGTGGTACAAGAGTTAACAAGTTGCTCAAGCGGACAAAAAACAGCTGGATTTTGCTCGTTCCTCGCTAAGTTTAGCCAGCTATTTTATTGCCGTTTAGCAAAGCGTTATCCCATAGAAATTTTTATCCGAAACTGACAGGTTAGAGTTAAGGCTTTAACTCGAAAATGTCCAAAAACGAGTTCGGTTGAGGGTGGTTCTTTACCATTAAGTTGTCATTCGATTGGTGTAAGCTGATGAGGTGTTTAACGCTGCTCTATCTCATGTCATGTCGATTTTGAGACGTTAGCGTCAGTCATCTGCCTAGTTTGGATGCGAGACTTGATTGCTGTCGATGCAGATAAAAAAAGCCGCGGCGGGCGCCGCGGCAATGACCTCATCCAGGGGCGTTTGCCCGGGACTTTCTTCTTACCTCAATCGATAGCCTTAGAAGCTATAACGTGCGCCGATGGAGTAACGGGCGGCGTTTTGCTGTGCTAGCAGCATCTGCTCTTCGTAACGACCGTAGACGCGTTTCTCCTCACCCAGAATATTGATGCCTTCGGCGAAGATAGACAGGTTGTCGGTGAGCTGATAGCTCACGCTCATGTCTAGCTGACCATAAGCTTCGGTGAACTGAGGGGCTGGGCCACCGGCTTCGGCCTGACCCATACCAGAGAGGAAGGTGTCACGCCAGTTGTAAGCCAGACGTGCCTGCACGCCGTAGTTCTCATAGAATACCGAGAAGTTGGCCGAGTCCGATAGTCCGGGTAGAGCGAACTGCTCATCGACGCGCTCCACGTCGTATTCTGTATCACCGTCAACCAGAGTGTAGTTGGCGGCAAAGCCAAAGCCTGTGTCCCAGAACCAGTGCTGCCACGCAAACTCAAAGCCGTTGATGTTGAGATCTTCGACGTTGTTGGGCTTGCTGATGTTCCACTCGGCCACAGGATCGCTGCCTGACTGAGGCACGCGGCCGTTGGCATCGCCATAACCGTTGTCGATCAGCCACTGGAACACGGCCTCATCGCTTGGGGTCTCATTATTGGCAATGAGCTCTGCACGGGCTTGCTCTGCGGCGGCACCAATGTATGGGTCGCGCAGATGATCGTATTCCACCGTCTCTATGGTGTTCATCAGGAAGTTTTCCACTTCCTTGTTGAAGTAACCCACAGACACATAGCTGGCATCGTCATAGTAGTATTCCAGTGACAGATCGATGTTTTGCGAGCTGAACGGCTTAAGCGACGTGTTACCGGCAAAACCGGTACGCGAACCTACCTTAGGAATAGGCGTCAAGGCTGTGGTTGCGCGCATCGAGGCCAGGGTAGGACGTGTGATGGTGCGGCTGTAACTGAAGCGCGCGATCACGTTTTCCACCATCTCCAGGTTGATATCCAGGTTTGGCAGAAACTCTTTGTAGTCATGGGATTCATGGCTGTAAGAGAAGTCGTCGGCATAGACGGTCTGCCACTCGGTTGGGTTGAGCCACACCAGCTGCTGCGCCTCTTGCTGCATCGAACTGGCGGTGACATCGGTTTGCTCGTAGCGTAGACCCGCCACGATATTCAGCGGCATGTTGTTAAATTCGCTGTCGATGTTGATCTGGATATACGCAGCTGTGGTGTCTTCCTTGATCAGGTGGTCATCTTGCCACGGCGCTGACACATACTCCACATCGTACAGTTCCTGTGCCTTATCCATGGCTGCCTGCTGATCATAGCTGTAGTAGTAGGGGATCAACATATCGCTGCCGCCACCGCTAAAGTCAGACAGGAAGTCTGAGCCCAGGCCGACGTAGCTGACATCGTCTTTCCACAGCCCCATGTTGCCATACCAGCCGGCGCTGATCGGGCCTGTGTAAGAGCCCTGGGCGTGGGTTTCCATCGAGGTGAAAGAGACACCAAAGTCAATGGAGGATAGGGCGTCGTTGTTCTCATTTACCCATCGGCCGTCAAACTGATACTGATTGACGTCGGTTTCATTGCGACCGGCGCGTACTCCGGCAAACAAGGAGGCATAGTGCTCGGGCAGCAGGTGCGGCTCGCCGTTAGGATTCAGCGTGCCGTAGTTGGCGCCAAGCAGCGGGATCTCTGTGCTGGTGGCATCATAGGTCTTATCGGCGATGTTTAGCGCGCCCAGGATGAAGAACTTGTTATCGGCGTTGTCACCCAGGGTGCCTTCGGCGGTGGCGTTAGAGTCGTGGGCATCGAAGCTCAGCGTCAGGTTGTCGCTCGCTTGCCACTTGATGTTGAAGCCCAGGGACTTGTTGATGTTGTCCGAGGCGTTTTGCTGCATGGTGCCAGAGTAGTCGCCGCCCACTTCGGTCACATAGTCGAAGGTGCCGTTTTCATTGATATGGGCGTAGGTGGCATTGCCTGGACCCGAGAACCACAGACCCCAAGTGTCGGCATTGGAGACATCTGAGAGCTTGGAGTAGGTGTAATCCAGCGTCATCTCTATGTCATCGCTCGGGGCGTACTGGAATACCAACTGGGCATTGGTACGCTCTCGCTCGGTATCCTGGCTGGCAAAGCCTATGTTACGGGCATAGAAGGTGTTGCCGTAGGGATTTTGGTTTTCGTTAACGACCACGGCGTTAGGGTTCAGCTCGCCATCTATGTTCTGACGCCAGCCATCTATGGTGGCGCGTTTGGTGTTGCTGTCACGCTTCTGATAAGAGGCCGTTAAGCCCAGGCCCAGGGAGTCATCCATAAAGGTGTTGCTGAAAATGCCTGAGATCTCAGGGGTGACAGAGCTGCCATCTTCCACACTGGTGTCATGATGGGCTTTAACCCCAACGCTGGCCACCAGATCCCGCGTATCGAAGGGGCGGGCGGTGCGGATGTTAATAGTCGAGCCAATGCCACCCGAGCTGATGTCGGCTTTGCCAGTCTTGTAGATCTCTACGCTGCTTACCGCATCGGAGGCAAGGTTGGCAAATTCGAATGAACGGGTAGACTCACCGGCCACCTGAGCGGTGGGCATGGTGCGATTGTTTAGCAACACCAGGTTAAAGTCGGGGCCAAAGCCGCGTACCGTTACCTTGCTGCCTTCGCCGTTGACACGGTCGATAGACACACCCGTGATACGTTGCAGCGATTCGGCCAGGTTAGTGTCGGGGAATTTACCGATATCTTCGGCGGAGATGGCATCCACAACACCGGCGGATTGACGTTTAAGTTCCATGGCCTTGGCCTGTGAACCGCGTACGCCGGTGACTTGGATAACTTCAATATCGCCGTCAACCGCAGGGGCTTCTTCGGCAATGGCGGGTAGGGCAGACAGCAAGCCCAGCACCAGGGATACACTGGTGGCTAGCTTTGATTTTTTGAATTCTAATTGTTGCATCAGGTTCCTCTCCCAGAGACCCTCGGCTGCGATGCAGCTCGGGACGCTATTGTTGTAAAGCTTACAGGTTTGCATACCACTTCGCCTGCAAGTATAAATGTAAGCGCTTACATAAATTAAGATGATGACGTTTTCATGTCAACCATTTGTGGGGTAAATGTTTAAAAAATGTTTACATTGGCGGTTTGAGATGCTTTGAATGGAGGATTTTAACTCTCTGTATTTTAATCAAAATCTTTCATTTTTGGCGGTTGTTAAGATTTACTAAAAATAATGTAAGCGCTTTCATTGTTGTTACCGTTAAGGCGTTTTTTCGGTGTGTTTGTTTGGCGCTAATTTAGAGTGTGTCGACTTGAGGACCAATCTTTCGAGTGGGATTAGCCTTTAGGCTTACCTTAGTGAGGTAAGCCTTCTGAGGAGAGTTCTGTGTGTTGGGTTTTATCTGGTTAAGCTATCAATTCGCTAACGACGTAAATCTATCTTGTCTCTAGGCGCTGAACAGATTCACGCACAACCAATTCGGGTTCGAAACGGTGGCTGAAGCTGACCTCGCGATTGTCATACACCTCTTTTAACACCCAATTGGCGGCCATGCGACCCATGTCCTGTATCGGGTTGCACACTGTGGTGAGCTTGGGGGAGATGTAACGGGGGAAGGGGATATTATCGAATCCCACGAAGGAGATATCCTGCGGTACCCTTAATCCGCGCTCCAGACAGAGGGCGATGGCTCCCGATGCCATCTGATCGTTGGCGCACACCACGGCGCTGAATGAGCTGCCACGTTCGAGCAGTGCCGCCATTCCCTCGTAGCCGCCTTCTTCGGTAAAGTCGCCCTCGAAAAACAGGCTATCGTCGAAGCTCAGCCCTTGCTCTGCCAGCGCCTGCTTATGGCCCTCGAGGCGCTCCCTGGCATCGAGCTTAAATAGTGGGCCCGAGATGTAGGCGATCTGTTTATGGCCATGTTCGACCACATGACGACTGGCGAGCAGCCCGCCCTGGAGGTTATTCAGGTGTACGCAGCGATCTTCGATGCCGTCCACATGGCGGTTGATCAGCACCACTGGAGTCGAACCGCGGCAGAGCTCCTGCAGGTACTCATTAGAGAGGATCTCGGCGTCCACGATCAGGGCATCACAGCCACGGGAGAGCAGAAACTCAACCGCGTCTTTTTCCTGGGCGGCGTCGCTGTGGCCGGCGGCAATGATCACATGCTTGTTGGCCGAGCGCAGCGCCGATTCGACTTCCCGCATCATGGGACCATAGAAGGGACCATCGAGCTGAGACACTAGCACTCCGACGCTGTTAGAGCGATTAGATGCCAGTGACTGGGCGATGCTGTTTGGGCGGTAGCCCAGCTGCGCCATGGCATCGTGGACTTTCTGACAGGTCTTCTCGCTAACCTTGCCTGTGTTGTTGACTACCCGGGAGACGGTCGCTAGTGACACGCCTGCCAGGATGGAAACGTCATAAATTGTGGCCATAAGAGCTGGCTTTCCTTGAACTGCTATGTGCCTGAATGTTTTTGTTCCAGCGCCAGACTGATCTGTGCAACCCGGTGACTGTCTAGTGTATAGCGTCGCATGATAAAGGCAACCGCGATCGACGCCAGCGCCGGATACAGGGTAAAGCAGAGCACCATGCCATCCAGGGTCTCCTGGGATTGAACGGCATCGGCCTGATAACCGTAGGCGGCCAGCAGCCAACCGGCTAAGGCGCCGCCTATGGCCAGCCCCAGCTTGATAAAGAAGATCACCGAGGAGTAGACCAAGCCCGTGGTGCGTACTCCAGTCTTATACTGGCCATAATCCACGGTATCGGCCATCTTGGCCCACAGCAGCGGCGTGCCCATGTTGATGGTGAAGTTCCAGGCGATATAGAGCACCAGCGCCAGCAGGTACTGATCGCTGGGCACAAACCAGGCGAGCAGACACAGCGCCGCAGCAATCAGCTGCAGCCGGATATAGGCCTTGACCTTACACACCCTGTCGGCGAGCTTCTTGGCCAGCCCAACCCCGAAGATGTTGCCTATCACGCCACTGGTGACGAACAGGCTGATCATCTCTTCGCGGCCGAGCACATATTTCACGTAGTAGATGGCGAGGGTGGATTTCAGCACCAAGCCGGTTAACAGGAAGATGGCGGCGGCGGAGAGCACCCGCCACTGATCGTTGGCCCATAGCGCCTTGGTAGCGGCCTTTAGGTTGTCGCGGTTGTCATCTGTGGTGAAATCACGCTCCTTGGTGCCTGCAAAACAGAGTAAGAACATCAGGGTACCTAGAATGCTCATGGCCAGTATGGTGAGCTGATAGCCCTTGGCCTTATCGCCCGCGCCAAAAAAGTCCACCAGAGGCAGGGTGAGGGCGCTGACCATGAGTCCACCCAACATGGCGAACACGAAGCGATAGGATTGTACCGACACCCGTTCGGCCGGATTGGTGGTCATCGCCGCGCCCAGTGCGCAGTAGGGGATATTGATGGCGGTGTAGGCCAGCATCAACAGGGCATAGGTGATGAGGGCGTAGATCTCCTTGCCACTCTCGCTCAGATCAGGTGTGGTGAAAGCCAACACGCTGATGGCGGCGAAGGGAAAGGCAAACCATAACAAATAGGGGCGGTAGCGCCCCCAGCGGGTGTTGGTGCGATCCGCCAGATAGCCCATCAGGGGATCGGTCACCGCATCCATGATACGCACGGCCAAAAACATGGTGCCGACGAAGGCGGCGGAGATCCCAAATATGTCGGTGTAGAAAAACGTCAAAAACAGCATGACGGTTTGAAATACGATGTTGCTGGCGGTATCGCCGAGCCCATAGGCAATTTTTTCTCTGACGCTCAACATGGCGACCTCCTTTATTATTTTTGGCTCATCGCGCGCCTGTGTGCAAGCATTCTCTGATATGCCTTGGCACTGGATTTGAGGGTGCGCTGCTGGGTGTCGTAGTCCACATATACCAGACCGAAGCGTTTGCGGTAGCCTTCGGCCCACTCAAAATTATCCATCAGACTCCAGGCAAAATAGCCTCTAACGTCTGCGCCGTCGTCGATGGCCTTGTGTACCGCCAGCAGGTGAGACTGCAGGTAATCGAGTCGCATCGGGTCGTGCACCTCGCCATCGCGAAGGCAATCGTCCTCGGCGGCGCCATTTTCTGTGATGTAGATGGGCGGTAGGGCGAATTCGCGCGACAGGTCTTTCAGGAGCTCGGTAAAGGCGCCGGGGCAGATCTCCCAGTCCATGGCGGTACGGGGCACGTTGGCAATGCGCACATCCTCAAAGCCCAGCTCACCGCCGGCCTGATAGACGTTACGGGTGTAATAGTTGATGCCCAGGTAATCCATGCTGGCCTGAATGATCGCCATGTCACCGTCTTGTACGGGGGGGTGTTCGTCGCCATCCAGCGCGGCCAGAATATCGGGATAACGCCCCTGCATCAGTGGCATCAGATACCAGAGGTTGTGATACTCATGGGCTAGTTGCGCGGCGCGCACGTCCGCTTCGCTCGGGCTGTTGGCGTAGGCGGGACTGAAGTTCAGCACTATGCCGGCTTTAGCACGCGGCGCCCCTTGGCGGATCTCCGCCATGGCCAGGCCATGGGCCAGCAACAAGTGATGAGCGGCTGCCCGGCCTTGCTTGCGGCTGTTATGCCCCGGGGCGTGAATGCCAGCCTCATAGCCAAGATAGGCGCTGCAAAATGGCTCGTTCAGGGTCGAGTAGGCATAGACACGCTCGCCGAATGCCTGCACCACCACCCGGGTGTAATCGGCGAAGGCGAGGGCGGTCTCCCGGTTGAGCCAGCCACCTTTGTCTTCGAGGTGTTGGGGAAGATCCCAGTGATACAGGGTCACAAATACCTTGATGTTGCGAAGGTTTAGCGCGTCGATTAGGCCAGTGTAGAAGGCGATGCCTTCACGATTGACGCTGCCATTTGGGTGCAGCACCCGACCCCAGGAGATAGAGAGGCGATAGGCATCCACGCCGAGAGAGGCGATCAGGCTGACATCTTCGCGCCAAAGGTTGACATGATCGCAGGCCACCTCGCCATTGGACCCATCGGCAATCTTACCCGGCTGGGCACAGAAGGTGTCCCAGATACAGGGCTGACGGTGGGCGATGTCGCCCTCAATTTGAAAAGAAGCGGTTGCTACCCCGAACAAAAAATCCTGCTGCATCATGGCGGAATCACCGGGCAGGGTGAAAGCTGGTATCTGTGTCATTGTTGTTCTTGTCCTGAATCTACCCCTTGTTTTTACCGTCTTGCCCGCCATCGATGTCAGTGCATTCAATGATTGAGAGGGCAAAATAGGTTGACAAGGGTTAACGTAATGTTAAAAATGAAAGCGCTTACATTAATCTAGTGGCAGAACCCAAAAAGGTCAACAACCAATCAGGTTCACACTGCTCAAAGCAAGAATTTAGAGGGGAGAGAAGATGGCAACCACACCTAGCCAAAGCGTTGCGGCCACGGGGACCGACGGTGGAGCGGCAAATTACCGTTTCGCTCTGGGTTCATTAACCACCTTGTTTTTTATGTGGGGCTTTATTACCTGCCTAAATGACATTTTGATCCCGCATCTCAAGGCGGTCTTTAGTCTAAATTACACCCAGGCGATGCTGATCCAGTTCTGCTTCTTCGGCGCCTACTTCTTGGTGTCTGTGCCCGCGGGAGTCTTGGTGAAACGCCTGGGTTATCAAAAGGGAATAGTCGTTGGGCTGCTGACGGCGGCGCTCGGCTGCGGTCTCTTTTATCCCGCGGCAGTCTCGGCAAGTTATGGGGTATTTCTTGGTGCACTCTTTGTGCTTGCCAGTGGCATTACCCTGTTGCAGGTGGCGGCAAATCCTTATGTCACGGCCCTCGGCGCTGCCGAGACAGCGTCGAGCCGTCTGACCTTGACTCAGGCGTTTAACTCTCTGGGTACCACAGTCGCGCCAGCCTTTGGCGCCATGCTGATCCTGTCGGTTGCAGCCGGCGCCTCGGTAGAAGCCGAGGCGGAAGCGGTGAAACTGCCTTATCTGCTGCTTTGTGGCATGTTGCTGCTACTGGCAGTGGTGTTTGCGCTGCTGAAGCTGCCTCATATTCATGACCAGGAAGATGAAGCACTTGGGGGAGATGCAAAGCCAGCCTCTGCTCTTCATCATCGTCATCTGGTGCTGGGCGCCATAGGGATCTTCGTCTATGTGGGCGGCGAGGTGGCCATCGGCAGTCTGTTGGTGAGTTTTCTTGGGCAAACTCATGTGGCAGGCATGGCCGAAGCCGAGGCGGCCCACTATATCGCCTTCTACTGGGGCGGTGCCATGGTCGGGCGCTTCATCGGCGCGGCCGTGATGCAGAAGGTGCCGGCGGGTAAGGTGTTAGGTTTTAATGCGGCCATGGCGGCGATATTGGTCGTGGTGGCCGTGATGAGTCAGGGCGCCTTGGCCATGTGGGCGATTCTGGCGGTGGGGCTATTTAATTCCATCATGTTCCCGACCATCTTTAGCCTGGCGCTGAAAAATCTTGGCCCTGTGACGGCTCAGGGGAGCGGTATTCTGTGTCTCGCCATCGTGGGCGGCGCCGTGGTGCCACTGGCCCAGGGGGCGATCGCCGATGTTGCTGGCCTGTCTATCTCCTTCCTGCTGCCCGTGCTCTGCTACGCCTACATTCTTTTCTATGGCCTGAGTGGCTCTAATCCTTCTAAGGAGCGCCCATGAAACTGAGGTTATCACGCACCGCGGCTCTTATCTGTGGTGTGCTGGGGTTGAGTAGTGTTGCTACCCCAAATTTGCTCGCCTCCACAAACAATCAAGCTGAAACTGCGGGCAATAAGGCATCAGCGGCAACAAGAAACATAAGCCTTTGGCCACAGGGCGTGTATCGAGCGCCCGTGGATGCCGCACTGGAGGCCAGGGTCGATGCGCTGCTGGCCAAGATGAGTCTTGAGCAGAAGGTGGCGCAGGTGATTCAGCCCGAGATCCGCGATTTTAATGTCGAGGATATGCGTCGGGTCGGCTTTGGTTCCTACTTAAATGGCGGCGGCTCTTTTCCCGCCAATAACAGCCATGCGACAGCGGGGGATTGGGTAGCACTTGCCGATGCCATGTATCAGGCGGCCATGGATACCCAATTAGATGGCATTGCTATCCCGCCACTGTGGGGCACTGATGCGGTGCACGGCCATGGCAATGTGTTGGGGGCTACCCTGTTTCCCCACAATATCGGCTTAGGTGCGACCCACAATCCGGCGCTCATCAAAGCGATTGCCGCGGCGACCGCCAAAGAGGTGCGCGCCACAGGTATAGACTGGGTGTTTGCCCCTACGGTGGCACTGGTGGACAATCTGCGCTGGGGCCGTAGCTATGAAGGCTATGCCAGGGACCCAGAATTGATCGAGCGCTATGCCCAGGCGTTTGTTGCGGGCATGCAGGGGGAGGGTGATGCCTGGCTTGATGGCGCCCATACCCTGGCAACCGCTAAACACTTCATTGGCGATGGCGGCACAGAAAATGGCGATGACAGGGGCGATACCAAGGTGGATGAACAGACCCTGATCACGCGTCACGCCCAAGGCTATGTGGGCGCGCTGGCTGAAGGAGTACAGACGGTGATGGCCTCTTTCAACAGCTGGAAGGGGGAAAAGCTTCATGGCAGTCACTACCTCCTCACAGAGGTTTTGAAACAACGCCTTGGTTTCGATGGTGTGGTGGTCGGCGATTGGCTGGGCCATGGCTTCGTGCCCGGATGCAGCTATGAGCAATGCGCCGCGGCCATCAACGCCGGGGTGGATATTTTGATGGCGCCCGGTGACAGCTGGAAGGCGCTCTATCCCAACACCATCGCCGACGTTAAATCGGGCGCCCTGCCGCAGAGCCGTCTCGATGATGCGGTGAAACGTATTTTGCGGGTGAAGCTGCGTGCAGGGCTGTTTGACGGCATATCACCGTCGAAGAGGCCACTCGCCGGCGATGCCAGCTGGATTGGCCATCCGGATCACAGGGCCCTTGCCAGAAAGGCGGTGGCCGAGTCTTTGGTGCTGCTGAAGAACAATCCCGTAGATGGCAAGCCTTTGCTCCCCATCAAGGCATCGGCCAAGCTGCTGGTGATAGGCGAGGGCGCCGACGATATCTCCATGCAGGCCGGCGGCTGGAGCATGACCTGGCAGGGCACGGAAGTCACCAATGCCGACTTCCCCGGCGCCACCACTATTTTTGCCGGCATCGCCAGCGCCCTCAAAGCAGCCGGCGGTGAGGCGCGCCTCAGTGTCGATGGCCATGTCCCCGATGATTTCGAGCCGGATCTTGTTTTGGCAGTATATGGTGAGTCGCCCTACGCCGAGGGCAATGGCGATCTGGACAATCTCGAGTATCAGCGCGGTGATAAGCAGGACCTGGCCATGCTTAAAAGGGTTAAGGCCGCGGGGCTACCTCTGGTGTCTGTGTTTCTGTCGGGGAGACCGCTGTGGACCAATCCTGAGCTGAACGCATCGGATGCCTTCGTCGCCGCCTGGTTGCCGGGTAGCGAGGGGGCTGGCGTGGCGGATGTGCTGATAGGCGATACGAATGCCAAACCCAGGCAGGATTTTGTGGGTCGGCTGCCATTTCCTTGGCCGGCTGCGCCTGGCGATGACGGCTGGCCGCTCGCTAACGACGGTGAGAATGGCGCCGTAGGTCAGTCAAAAACGCCGCTGTTTGCACTCTGGCAAGGCATGAGTTACCAGCGCATCGAGGCGCTTGCCAAGCTCGATGAGTCCATTGGTCTGGATGACGCTCCCCTGAGCCTGGCGATTTTCGATAAGGCGATCAAGGCGCCCTGGCACCTGGCGGTTGGCGATGAGACCGGCATGCACAGGGTTGGGGCGGGTCTGTGGCAAGCGGGCGCCTGGTCGGTGAGAAGCATTAACCGTGAGGTGCAGGAAGATGCACGCCGCTTCAGTTTCGGCGCGCCGGGGAGTTTAAGTTTTCGCGACGACTTCTCTATGGATCTTCGCCGGTTTAACCACAAGAGCGCCGTGATAGGGTTTGACGTCGCGCTGGAGAAGAAACCAGCGAAAGCCGAGCTGTCGATGCAGTGCGAGGGGGCCTGTGGTAAGACATTGAACCTTGCCGACACTCTGGTGGCCGATGGTCAGTGGCGGCGTTATCAGGTGCCTATTGCCTGTTTTGCACTGGATGTGAACGCCCTTGGGCGTGTGTTTAGTCCCATGGTGCTCGCCATGGGCGCTGGCGATAGCCTGGAGCTGTCCAACGTGGCCATCGAAGAGGTTCAGGAGCGAGGCAGCGACCTTGCGCCATCATCCATTTTACTGTCTGACTGCGGTCAGGATGCATTCTAACTAAGTTATCTGTATTGGGAGAGCGGTATGTATCGCAGCGGAATCGATCTGGGGGGCACCAAGATAGAGTTGGTGACCCTGAACGAAAATGGCGAAGAGGTGTTTCGACAGCGCGTCCCCACGCCCAAGGACTATCTGGCTACCTTGGAGGCGGTCGCCGCTCTGGTTCACGCCTCTGAAATCGAGACGGGCCAGGTATCTAGCATAGGTATAGGCATTCCGGGTGTGGTCTCCTCGGTTACTGGTCGGGTAAAAAACTCTAACGCCGTGTGGCTCAACGGTCAGCCTATGGATAAGGATCTGGGGGCCATGCTACAGCGTGAGGTGCGTATCGCCAACGATGCTAACTGTTTTGCGCTCTCCGAGGCGGTAGATGGCGGCGGCGTCGGTAAGGCGGTGGTGTTTGGCGTCATTCTCGGCACCGGCTGCGGTGGCGGGATAGCCATCCACCACAAGGTACACGGCGGCGGTAATGGCATAGGCGGTGAGTGGGGCCACAACCCCTTACCCTGGATGACGCCAGAGGAGTTCAACTCCACTCAATGCTTCTGCGGCAATGCCGACTGTATCGAGACCTTCGTCTCCGGCACCGGCTTTGTGCGGGATTTTCGCGCCCATGGCGGTGAGGCGACTAGCGGTATCGAAATTGTCTCCTTGATGGCGCAGGGCGATCCGGCCGCCGAGGCGGCCTTTGGTCGTTTCATCGATCGTTTGGCTCGGGCACTGGCGCATATGATCAACGCCTTAGATCCCGATGTGATCGTGCTGGGGGGCGGTGTGTCGAATATTGACCTTATCTATGAGTACCTGCCAGCGCTACTACCCAAGTATGTGCTCGGCGGCGAGTGCGCCACGCCCGTGGTGAAAAACCGCCATGGCGCCTCATCTGGGGTTCGGGGCGCCGCCTGGTTGTGGGCGCCGGGTGAAGATACTCGCTTGCCCTCGTTGGCGGCGAGCTGAAAGCGGCTTTGTCTGTGTAAGGTTAGTACTACGTAACTGACCATCATTTTTCTGTCTGTCTCACCTCAAGGATGAGGGGCTTTTGTACTTGTGTTTTTGGCGCTCAGTCTGATTGTGGCGCCTTTTTTTTATGCCTCATGAATCCACTTTTCTATTATCTGCACCGCTTGCTAATCGTGGCTTGACGGCCCACTTTCCTTTCTAGCGTCTTGACTGTTCTGTTTTTTATGTTGAACGAAGCGTTGTAAATGTTTAGGCCGCTCGGCAGAATAACGGATTGCCTTTGGCGTAATGGAATGGGGGATGTGTGGCAAATTTGATGTTATTGGTGGCGGCAGCCATTTGGGGCCTAGGCTTTGTCGCGCAGCGTTTGGGGATGGATCATATCGAGCCATTTGCCTTCAACGGCCTGCGCTTCGTGATTGGCGCGCTGAGTCTGCTGCCACTCATCTGGATGATTAAACGTAAGGGCAGATTAAAGGGCGTTGCCGATAAAGATTTTTTACGCCGGGTCCTGATTGGCTCCCTCGCTTGTGGTGGCATCTTGTTTATCGCCGCTTCCTTTCAGCAGGTGGGCTTGCTGCACACCACGGCGGCTAACGCGGGTTTTATTACCGGGCTCTATATCGTGTTGGTGCCTGTGCTCGGCCTGCTGCTGAAACACAGCACTGGCACCAATACCTGGGTTGGCTGCGCCGTGGCGGCGGTAGGACTCTATTTCCTGAGTGTGGGCGATGATTTCAGCATCTCTTATGGCGATGGCTTACAGCTGATTGGCGCCATCTTTTGGGCCATGCATATCCTGGCGGTGGACCATTTCACCAATAAAGTCGCGCCAGTAGTGCTGGCCTGTGGTCAGTTTTTGGTGTGCGCCCTGGCAAGCTTTGTGGTGTCGCTGGCGCTGGAAACCACCACAGTGGCAGGCGTTCAGCAGGCTTGGGCGGCGCTGGCCTACTCGGGGCTGGTCTCGGTCGGCGTAGCCTATACCCTGCAGGTGCTGGCGCAAAAGCACGCCCATCCAGCCCATGCGGCCATCATCTTGAGTCTAGAGACGGTGTTTGCCGCCATAGGTGGCATGATGTTTCTGGGGGAGAGCCTCTCCGGCCGGGCGCTGTTTGGCTGTGGCTTGATGCTGCTGGGCATGCTAATCAGCCAGTTGCCGCTGCGCTATCTGGTGAAATCCAGGCACGAAAAAGCGGCATGACTGCCGCTTTTTTCTTGAACTATTCTTACACTAATAACAATTACACTCTGACTAATCGACGATATCCAGCACCACGTCGTCACCTATGGTGTAGAGGGCTTGGGTGAGGCGCTGCTCGGCGGCCTCATCTTTAACGCTCAGACTAAAGTTGGCGCGAAACAGGGCAACACCCGTGTGACTGGCCGTCTCGTAATGGGTGGACAGACGCTCGATGTTGGCGCCCAGTTCATTGATCTTGTTAGAGATATCATGTACCAGGCCGGGTCTGTCGTAGGCGACCAGAGAGTAGCGACGTATGGTCTGCGGCGCCTGAGTCTTACGGGTCTTGGCGTAGGTGAGGGTGAGGCCTTCGATGCATTCCAGATTTTCCAGCAGTGTGTCCCAGTTGGCGGCGGGGACTTCCAGTAGCAAGATGGCGGCGAAGATGCCGTCGATGTGGCGCAGCTCAGAGTCGAGCCAGTTACCGCCGTGGCGGCTGACGCTGTGGGCTATCTGTTCGACCAATCCTGGTTTATCGGCGACTTGCAGGGTGACTAAATATCGTAACATTTCGCATAGGCTCCATCAGTTGGTTGAGTGCGGTATCGCCACGCACCCCGAACAGGGCGCGGTTGAATCAATTTCCGGCATTAACAATATGAAAAGCGGCTGAAAAAGTTTAACAAGCTCCTATAATGATGACATTTTCTGGCTGTAACATTAGTGTCATCTTTGCGTCATATAATCCCGACTGTCAGAAAAGGGCTTGCCTCGATTCACTATAGTTAACATAGCAGAAACGACAATCCCAGCGAAAACTCTACTGAACAAAAATTAACGAGGTTCTTAATGGAAACTCAGGTCATTCAACCTGGTTCTACTGCAACAGATTTGTTGATGGGCAAGGGCTCCAGCAAGCGAGCATTTAAGGATAAGCTCACCCAGATAGGGGTGACGATGGGCGGCACCATGGTCTTTGTGGCGCTCTTGCTGATCTTTTTCTACCTACTCTATGTTGTAAAGCCGATTTTCGATGGGGCAGATGTCACGCCAGTGATAAATGTCGAACTGCAAGATGCCAAATCGCCAGCACTTATGGTGGGCAGCGACGAGCAAAATGAGATCCTCTACCGCGTGTCGCAGGATGGCGGGGTCAGCTTCTATAGCGCCCTGAGTGCCAGCCTGGTCAAGCAGGAGCAGATAAATGTGCCTCAGGACGCAGAGATCGTCAGCAGCGTCGCCGGTGTACCGAGCGAGCAGCGCTTTGCCTTCGGCCTCTCTAACGGTCAGGTGATCATAGGTGGCGTTAACTTCGCCGTGACCTATCCTGGCAACAAGCGTCTGATCACCCCAAGCCTGCGTTATCCGCTGGGCGCATCGCCGCTACAGGTATCCGAGTCGGGCACGCCGCTTTATCAGCTGGCCTTCGCCTCGGCTTCTGACAAGCTCAGCTTCGCCTACCATGATGCCAATGGTCGCTGGTTCCTGACCCGCCACAACGGTGAAGAGAACATGATGACCGAAGAGGTGGAGTGGGAAGCCACTACCAGTCAGATCCAGGAGGCGCCTGCTCAGGTCGATCAGCAGTTGATGACCCCAGATCAGCGCCAGCTGCTGCTGCGCTCTGGCAATCGCCTGTACGTTTACGATATCCGCTATGTGGATGAGATAGCCCTGAGTCAGGTGATCGAGCTTGAACGTGCCAAGACCAAGGTGACAGACGTTGCCCTGCTGGCCGGCGCCAGTTCTCTGCTGGTGAGCTATGACAATGGCCAAATCTTCCAATATTTCCAGGTGAATGGCGATAAGGGTCGTCAGTATCAGGAGATCCGCGACTTTAAGAACAAGGCGGGCGTGAAGCGCATCGCCGGTGAGTTCTACCGTAAGAGCTTCGCCACCGTGAGCGAGTCTGGCGAGCTGGACCTGCTTTATACCACGAGTCAACGCAAACTCTTCACCGAAACCTTCGATCTGGCCCATGCCACTCAGATGGGCTTTAGCCCACGCGCCAACGCCCTGGTGGTCGAGGCGGGCAACAAGCTTCACCTGTTTGCGGTGGAAAACAGCCACCCAGAGGTCTCTTGGAGCGCAATGTGGAGCAAAGTATGGTACGAAGGTTACCCTGAGCCGCAATATGTGTGGCAGTCGACCTCAGGGTCGGATGACTTCGAAGCCAAGCTCAGCCTGATGCCGCTGGCCTTCGGCACTATGAAGGCTGCGCTGTACGCCATGCTATTCGCGACGCCTTTGGCGATTGCTGGCGCCGTCTATACCGCCTACTTCATGTCGCCAAAAGTGCGCGCCGTGGTGAAGCCGACCATCGAGATCATGGAAGCCTTGCCGACGGTTATTCTCGGCTTCTTGGCCGGTCTCTGGTTGGCGCCTCTGATTGAGGATCACCTGCCGGGGATCATCATGTTGCTGGTGCTCCTGCCTATCAGTATTTTGTTGACGGCGCTGGGCTGGTACAAACTGCCGGGTCGCTGGAAGCAGCGCCTGCCTGAGACTTACCAAGAGCTGATGCTGGTACCTGTTATCTGTTTCGTGGGCTGGTTTGCCTTCTATATCAGCCCGAGTATCGAAGTGGCCTTCTTCGGCGGCGATACCCGCCTGTTTATCACCAACGAGTTGGGGATCACCTTCGACCAACGTAACGCGCTGGTAGTGGGCATCGCCATGGGCTTTGCGGTTATTCCGACCATCTTCTCTATCGCCGAAGACGCCGTGTTCTCAGTACCGCGTCACCTGTCCAACGGCAGCCTGGCGTTGGGCGCAACTAACTGGCAGACGCTAACCCGCGTGGTACTGCTTACCGCGAGCCCGGGGATCTTCTCTGCCGTCATGATGGGCCTTGGCCGCGCCGTGGGTGAGACTATGATCGTGCTTATGGCTACCGGTAACACCGCCATCATGGAGTGGAGCGTGTTCGAGGGGATGCGTACCCTGGCGGCCAACATCGCCGTGGAGATGCCTGAATCGGCTATCGGCAGCTCGCACTACCGCGTGCTGTTCTTGGCGGCCTTCGTACTGTTTATCTTCACCTTCCTGTTTAACACCATCGCCGAGGTGGTGAGACAGCGTCTGCGTGAACGCTACAGTTCACTCTAAGGGAGGCTGGCATGTTATCGATTTTTAATTTTTCGCCTGTGACGTTAAGAGGCCAATGTAATGGGTAAGTGGTTTAAGTCGGGCTCCCCCTGGATCTGGATGACAGGTGGCGCCGTGAGTATCAGTTTGATCGCCGTGTTGGGCTTGTTGCTGTTGATCGCCTGGCGAGGATTGAGCTACTTCTGGCCAGCAGATATCTACCAGTGGGAAGTGGTGGATCAGCATGGCAAGCGCTCAACCATTATCGGTGAGATCTACGATAAGGAAGAGGTGCCAACCGAGCGCCTGATCTCTGCCGGACACAAGTTTAGTGAAGACCCAGGTGAGCTGGTGACCCGCTACCTTATTAAGACGGGTAACCGTGAGTTCGTCGGCCTGGATTTTCGCTGGGTGCTGGAGACAGACATACTGTCACGCACCATGCCAACCGATCTGGCAAAGCTTGAGCGTAGCAAGAACGGTGACTTCTTCGGCTATCCTATCGCCATCATAGAAGACGGTAAGCGCCTGGCGCTGGACGATGTGGAAGCCTCGTTTGAAGAACATATCGAGCGCGCAGTCGCCCTGAGCGACAAGGCCACTACGCTGCAAAAGCGTGAAATTGGCGCGGTGAACTATGCGCTGGAAAACCTGCGTCTGAAAGAGCGTCGCTATGAGCTGGACAACGCCCTGACCGACAGCCGCAAGGCAGAGCTGGCGGCGGAGCGTGACAAGCTGCAAGCCGAGTACAAGGTACTCGAAAAATCCTTCTTCGATCTGCGTGAAGAGGCGGGCCGCGATGCGGTGATCGTCCGTGACATGCGCGGCGAAGAGGTGACCCTTAAGCTCGATAGCATCTTAGGTGTTACTTACTCTAATCGCCTTGGCATCATGGGTAAGATTGGCCACTGGTTTAGCGGCGTGGGTAACTTCGTCAGCGCCGATCCCCGTGAGGCCAACACAGAGGGTGGTGTGTTCCCGGCAATCTTCGGTACCGTCTTCATGGTGCTACTGATGGCGGTGATTGTGACCCCATTTGGCGTGGTCGCGGCTATCTATCTGCATGAATATGCGAAGAAAGGCCCAATTACTAAGATGATCCGCATCGCGGTGATCAACCTAGCGGGTGTACCGTCAATCGTGTACGGCGTATTTGGTCTTGGCTTCTTCGTCTACATGCTGGGTGGCTCAATCGACCAACTCTTCTTCCCAGAAGCATTGCCGGCACCGACATTTGGTTCGCCCGGGGTGATCTGGTCGGCATTGACCCTGGCAATTCTGACCCTGCCTGTGGTGATCGTTTCGACCGAAGAGGGCCTGAGCCGCATTCCTAGCTCTGTCCGTCAAGGCAGCTTGGCACTGGGCGCGACCAAGGCAGAGACCCTGTGGCGCATCATCATCCCTATGGCGAGCCCGGCGATCATGACAGGTCTTATCCTGGCGGTTGCCCGCGCGGCCGGTGAGGTAGCGCCTCTGATGCTGGTGGGTGTGGTGAAGCTGGCACCGACCCTGCCGATCGATATGAACTTCCCCTTCGTGCACCTGGAACGTAAGTTCATGCACCTAGGTTTCCATATTTATGATGTGGGCTTCCAGAGCCCCAACGTTGAGGCGGCGCGTCCATTGGTTTATGCGACCTCCTTCCTGTTAGTGTCTGTGATCGTGAGTCTTAACCTGACCGCCATCGCCGTGCGTAATCACCTGCGTGAGAAGTATCGCTCGCTGGAACACTAACCTAAAACCCGAATTAATCGCGCCTGGGCTAGGCTAGGGCGCGAATAACCTTTATCCTGAAGTGATTAGGAACAGATATGATTTCGATAGATCAGTCGGTAATGAAAACAGAGACTTTAGACTTAAATAATTTAAGCAGCGAGCAGACCGCACTTGAGATCCGTAACTTAGATCTAAAATATGGCGACAAGCAGGCCCTGTTTGACGTATCGATGAAGATCCCTAAGAAGAAGGTGACCGCCTTCATCGGCCCCAGTGGTTGTGGTAAGTCAACCTTGCTGCGCTGCATCAACCGCATGAACGACCTGGTCGATAACTGTAATATCGACGGTGAGATCTTGCTGCACGGCCAAAACATCTACGACAAGAAGGTAGATGTGGCATCCTTGCGCCGCAACGTCGGCATGGTGTTCCAGCGTCCAAACCCTTTCCCTAAGTCAATCTATGAGAACGTGGTTTACGGTCTGCGCCTGCAGGGCATCAACAACCGTCGTCAATTGGATGAAGCCGCCGAGCGCTCGCTACGCGGCGCCGCGATTTGGGATGAAGTGAAAGATCGTCTGCATGACAACGCCTTCGGCCTGTCAGGTGGTCAGCAACAGCGTCTGGTGATTGCCCGCGCCATCGCCATCGAACCCGAAGTCTTGCTGCTCGATGAGCCGACCTCGGCACTGGATCCTATCTCGACCCTGACCATCGAAGAGCTGATCACTGAGCTAAAGTCTAAATATACTGTGGTGATCGTGACCCACAACATGCAACAGGCGGCGCGTGTGTCGGATCAGACCGCCTTCATGTACATGGGCGAGCTGGTGGAATATGCCGACACTAACACCATCTTCACCACGCCGAAGAAGAAAAAGACCGAAGATTACATCACGGGTCGTTACGGTTAATTGGGCCGCTGCCAACTGAATTGCAAGAATTGATAAGGTTGAATGTCAATGGAAAACATGAACTTAAATAAACATATCTCGGGTCAGTTTAATGCCGAGCTCGACGATATTCGTAACCGCGTATTGGCGATGGGTGGCCTGGTTGAGCGTCAACTGGAGCAGGCACTGGACGCCTTAGGTAACCTGGATGCCGATCTGGCACAGAAGGTGATTGACGGTGACCACAGCGTCAATGGTATGGAGGTCTCTATCGATGAAGAGTGTACCCGTATCATCGCCAAGCGTCAGCCTGCCGCCAGCGACTTGCGTCTGATCATCGCCATCTCTAAGACGATTGCCGACCTTGAACGTATCGGTGATGCTTGTGTGAAGATCGCCGCCGCGGCGCTGGACAAGCGTCTTAAGAACCAGCAGCCTCTGCTGGTGAGCATAGAGCATATGGGCCGTCACGCGACCCGCACTCTGCACTCGACCCTGGATGCGCTGGCACGTATGGACGCCGACGTGGCCATCGAGCTGCATAAAGAAGATAGCAAGCTAGATAGCGAATACGAGGGTATTATCCGCCAGCTGATGACCTACATGATGGAAGATCCTCGCTCTATCCCAGAAGTGCTCGACGTACTCTGGGCAGCGCGAGCGGTCGAGCGCGTGGGCGACAGATGCCAGAACATCTGCGAATACATCATCTACTATGTTAAGGGTAAGGACGTACGTCACACCTCTTATGAAGAGATGAAGCAGATCTAAGCTCTGTACTGAGTCTTAATTAAAGAAAAGCAGCCTAAGGGCTGCTTTTTTTGTGTCTGGTGATCACCTGTTTCTCTATCAACTAATTGAGTCAATTTTCACTCAAGCTTACAAAGCAGTGGGGGCATTGGCTCATGGCGGCGATTGGAATGGCGCCATCTCTTTGGCGAGGGATCTTGTTGCATGCAGGGCAACGGCTCCAGTAATTGATACCAATAAGCCCCACGAGAAAACCGACAAGACCAGCTCCTAACACGACGAAGAACCAAGGCTCTGTTCTTAGTTCGGATATAAATGCTAATGACGCTATGGAGATGACAAATAGCAGCAATCCGGAATAACCATATGTACGCCTAAGTGTTAGTTGATGTTTATACTGCTGCTTCAGATCTCGCTGTTTGTTCATTGTGTCTCACTCTAGACGTTATTTATTCGCTCGGTTTCGCGATAATTGCAGACTCTCATCTTATCGCAGCTTATCGCCGCTTATCGCATAGTATCGATTCTACTATCAATTTAACCGATTTTGTCTAAGCACGTTTGGTCGTTGCTACATCGGGGGAGTGGTGTCGGTTGCTCACCCCTCGAATATCGCTTCACGGCTTATTTTTGCGGGGATTCGTAAGAAGAATAAGGCAATGTCTCTAGATAAGACATTGCCTCGTAAATCTCTCAGCCATGAATGTGAAAGCCCTATCTCGAAGCGCAACAGAGTCTCGATTTCGGTGGCCTTGTTAGTGTCTTGCTTTAAGCCTATTTAGTGGAAGTGATAGCGCTTTTATCGTAACTGCTTGATGCGCTTTCTTATTTGCGTTAGTGTCCTTAGCCAGAACGGATTTCGAACGAGAGAAAGGCGCCGATGAATAGAGCGAAAGGCGTTTAAGCGGTTATGGCATGGACCTGTCATCAATGCGGCTGGAAAGATAAATCCAGTCAGCACAAATATTATGCGTCGAAAGGCTTGGCCCGGCCCAGCTGTGAAGTGTGCAATCCCTCATTTAAGCAGAGACTTCCAGGCCTATGGCGAGACCTTATTATCGGCTCATTTTCAAATACTTATATGGGCTATGGCCCCTTGGCCTCCTTACCCTATATTCCCCTGGTGATGCTGTTGCCGGTCACCGTTCTCTTTTGGGTTCACGGGACTGCGGCCATAGTGTTAAGCCTGCTTTTATTCATCGCAGGATGGCTTAGCAATGCTTATATCGCCACCAAGGTCGGGGAATTGATTCGCCAACGCCTGCAGCGAGGTAGGTCTATTTATGGCCTTGTGCTTGGCTATTACGCGCCTTTGCTGCTGGTGCTGGTAGCGGCGCTGATATTGGCGCTATTTTTTATTTAACAGGGAGATGTTATGGATATATACGATATTTTTCAAAACTTCAGAATCAACGATTTAGCAAGGGAAGCGGGGCAGGCGAAGTCTCACGCCAGAGCCAATGAGGTCAGCTTGCAGGGCCTTCAAGATCAGATCGATCACCTCTCCATGGTTTGTCTGGCCATGTCTGAGTTACTGGAGGAGATAGGCTTTAACAAGGAGATGCTGGTTGCCAAGATCCAGGAGATCGATCTGCGCGATGGTAAGCTCGATGGAAAATTTACCCCGGCCATTCATTGCTCAGGTTGTGGTAGAAAACTGGCGCCGCGCCATGTTACCTGTCTCTATTGCGGCGCCAAGGTGAAGAGTGACTCGGTGGTGCAATCACAACATGGTCGTTAATTTTTTATTGAGAACAAACGTCTTGGAAGCTTAGACGATGGCTAGCAACTTAAGCGCTAGCAATTTAAGCACTAGAAACTAGGCGCTATCAAACTAAGCGTTAGCGAGGAGAGAACACGATGAAACGAGTCGGTAACACCGAGATTTTGCCTGTGCACAAGGCGAGTTGTCATTGCGGCGCGGTGGAGTTGGCCTTGAGTCTACCCAATGGCATACAGAAGCCCAGGCGCTGTGATTGCTCTATCTGTCGCCGCAAGGGGGCTATCGTAGTCTCGGTGACGCTAGACGGACTAAGCGTCGTTAAGGGGCAAGAGCAGCTTAAGCTGTACCAGTTTAATATCCATACCGCGAAGCATTATTTCTGCGGGATTTGCGGCATCTATACCCATCATCAGCGCCGTTCTAACCCGAATGAGTATGGTGTTAATTTGGGATGTCTCGAAGGCGTGAATCCTTATGATATCGGCGAGGTGGTTACTAGTGACGGGGTGAACCATCCTGCCGATAACTAGCCGACTCTGGAAGCTAGCCGGCGCTGTCAAGGTCTCCTTATCCTGCAGTGGCCTCGCCTCGATTATCTAGGCCGTTCCCAGAGCAGGTATCTCATTGGGGCCTAGTTTGTTGATGAGTTCCATTATTTTTCAGTTAGTTAGCTTTCAATCTTTCTAGGTGAGATCTACACTAGGGCGTCTCTAATTTGGCAGGCAATATTTAGCGGGTTATGTCTAGCTGGCAATGTCTGGCTGGCTCAGTTATGACTGTGGATACTTTGCGCCTGCGACCGAATATCGATTTATGAGAGGGATTTTGAGTGCTTGGGATATTAAAAAAGGGCGAAGGCAATAAGATGAGGGCGGGCCTTGGCCTATTGATTTTGTTGCTCTTGGGGTTAACCCTTGCCAAGGGGGGTTATCTGTATCTCAAGGATATTGCCCTGACCAAACCGTTTTTTACTTTTACCAACCCCGCGTGGGGGCTCTGGCTGATCCTGGTATTGGGTGTCCGCCCCAGTGTGAATCTGCTGGTGAGTGTGATAATGCTCTTTTCCCTGCCACTCTATGCGGCGTGTTTGCTCTTTGTTGGTTATTGGCCTGTTGTCACCTATCTCATAGGTGGTCAGGTGCCCAGCCTGTTAGAGCTGAGTAATTGGTTGTTAAGCATAGCTTATGGCCCATTCGCGGCGCAGATGGACTTTTTTACCATTGCCAATCGCTTGGCTCAGTTTTCCGATCTGCGTTATTTCATCATGCTGGTTACTCTCTCTGGTGGTCTGGCGATGGCGGTTATCTTACCTATGGCGCATCTACCTATTGCCGGGGGAGTCGCTAATCGGCGGGGGCTAGATCTCGATGCTGGAGCTGAAACACCCATTTGGCTTAGCCTACTCGGGCGACTCCTATTGGGGATTCTTTTTTACAATGTCGCCTATCCCTTGTTGGCCTTTGCCAGCATCTTGCCCCTTGGGCTTAACTATCTTGCGGTATGGACGGTGCTGTTGATGCCTATTTTAGGTTTTGGGCTGGCGTTGATTAATTGGCATCGGCCACATGATGAGAAGTTGGGCGCCGGGTTAATTCGTTACTTTTCCCTCGCGCTGTTGGCGTTGCTGGCAGGTTATATCTGGCATAATTTCGACGATCTATTTGGGGCGCTTCTTAAGGTTACACAAGGTGATCTGACCCAGGCGCTGGTATTTCTATTTCTGTTATCCGGCTTATTTGTTCTATTTATGCTGGCGAGCCTGGTAAGAGCATGCGAGGGTAGCAAACGTTAGTGGAGGGCCAACCTTGCAAGGTTAGCGCGAGACTATCTTGTGACGCGTTAGTTGATTTGTCTCTCTTGCATTTGTTTATTAGCCCATCAGCCCAATTAAAGAGGAGAGAAGAGATGGCGCGCAGCATAGTGGTGATCGACCATCAGATGAGTTGGCACCAGGCGTTTAAGGTTGAGAAGGCGCAGCTGCTAACGGCGCTGGGGAAGTGTGTCGTCAGCCTAGAGCATATCGGTAGTACCTCTGTGCCTGGGCTGGCGGCCAAGCCGATAATCGATATGTTGCTAGAGGTCGACAGCTTGGCGGCGCTGGATGCACAGGGCGAGCATCTAAGGGCCTTAAGCTATATCGCCCGTGGTGAAAATGGCATTATCGGGCGGCGCTACTTTTGCAAAAGCGAAGAAAGTAAAAGCGAAGAAGATAAGAGTGATGAAGGTAAGAGTGAAGAAGGGAAAAGGGATGAATACAAAGTTGGCCCGCAACGCACCCATCATCTGCATGCTTTTCAAAGCGGCAGCCAGCAACTGATCGCCCACCGCGCCTTTCGTGACTATTTGATAGCGCATCCAGATAAGGCGGATGAATATGCCGAGTTAAAGCGTATTGCGGCGAAAGCCTGCCATCATGACAGCGAGGCTTATATGGCGGCAAAGGCCGGGTTTATGAAAGAGACTCTGGCCTTGGCACTTTGCTGGTATGGCAAGGTCTAATCTTTATTCAAGCTGTTCTTTACTTCAAATTGATATATACGATGTAAAGCAACACATCTTAGTACGATTTGTGCCTTAGATTCCCTTTTGCGGCGACTATGGGTATATTGCCAGTAAATCGAGTCGCCCCATGGGGGCAAGAACAGAGACGAGCTTATGTCTACCCATCAAGGTCAAAGTAAATTAGATAAAGTGCTGGCAGAGGCCCGCGAATATAAGGCCAAGCGTGAGTCTGGCTATCGCGAAAAGGCGCTTAAACTTTATCCCTGGATCTGCGGACGTTGTACCCGCGAATTTACCCACTCCAATCTCAGGGAACTGACGGTCCATCACAGGGATCATAATCATGACAATAACCCCAGCGACGGTTCCAACTGGGAGCTACTCTGCCTCTATTGCCATGACAACGAACATGCCAAGTATGAAGAGTTGATCCAGTACGGACCGACGAGTGAGACTCAGGTTGAAGCGGCGACCTACAATCCCTTCGCCGATCTTAAGAATATGATGAACAAGAAGTAAGTCTTAGGATCTACTCATTATCGGCGTCTTGCGCTGCGAGACGCTGCTCCGCCTCTAGCCACTTCTGACGGCTGATGATCTGCTGGTTTTCACCGCTTCTTCCTTGCTGTTTACGCCTGTTCACATTGTCCCAAATCTCTGCCTGCCGAGCCTCGTCTGCCAGGCTCCAACCGACAATCTCGTCAATATGGCGAAAACAACCCATACAGATATCTGCTTCGTTTAAGCCGCAGCGGGCTACGCAGGGTGATTGCATCTTAACTGTTTATACTCAAGTTGTGATCTTGGCGGCATTCTAAAGTAGCTAAGGTGAGGGTTCAACCAGGGGGCATGCTGGTGCGCCTTGGTTAATGGTGCTAGCATCTGGTTATTAGTCATTTAAATTCAAATGGTTGTGAATTTTAACGGGGTATTGTTATGGGGCTGAAATACAGATCTGTCCTCTTGGTGATCGGCATGTTGAGTTTGTCTGCCTGTTCGTTACTGGAAATTAAACTCGAGAGCGGCATAGAGCCGCTGCCGCAGGCACAGCTCAACATGCGTGTCTTTAGTCGCGACTTTAGCCACACCTTCTATGCCAAGGTGGAGCAGGGGGCGGATCAGATTGCACTAAACCAAGGCGATGATCTGGCGATTAAATCCAACGTCTTGATGTGGAAGATCAACAGCGAACAGGCGCTGCAGAGGGCGATCTTTCAGGCATCCCCTGTCGCGGCCATGGTGGATACCTGGACGCTGACGGCGCAGATGAGCGCGTTTTTCGAGAGCGGTGCCGGTCAGACGCTTTTTGGCGAGCAGCAAAGAATCGCCATTGAGGTCAGCAAGGTGTTGCAGGCAGATTTCGAGCGTTCCATAAAAGGCTTCGTAAAGCCAAACGAGTTCACCCAGTATCAGGCCTTTATCTTAGATTATGTGGCGAAGAACCCCATTACCGATCTCAGCTTCGCCCGTCACTCGGCCTTTAACGACTGGCTGGCCTATCGCAATATCAGCGAGTTTGAGGCCGTCACTACCTTTGGCACCGTCCCCGAGGTGATGAGCGACGTGTCCGATCGCATGGCGATGATCGCCGAGCAGACGCCTAAGATCCTGGGATGGAAGGCGGAGCTGTATGCCCTGCATGCCAACATCAACCCTGAGACGGTGCAGCAGACACTGCAGAGCATCAGCGATACCTCGGCTAAGTTTCAGCAGTTGATGGCCCAGAGCCCAGAGATGATGCAGACCCTGGCGGTGGATCTGCGCCGCGAGCTGACGCCGCTTCTGGCACAGCTGAGCGAGTCCACCGATGACAAGCTGGCCAAGCTCTCCGTCGAGCGAGAGGCGCTGGAGCAGATGGTGAAGCAGGAGCGTCTGGCCCTGGAGGAGATGGTGAACCGGCAGCGAGTAGCGGCCGCGGCGGAACTCGATACCATCAGCCAGCATGCGGTCGAGCGCGCCTTTAGCGAGCTGACCAAGACCCTAAAGAGCCTGATCCTCTATCTGGTGCTCTTTTTCGTGGTCTGCTTCTTCGCCCCCCTGGGGCTAGGGGTCTGGCTGGGTAAACGCATGGCGCTTAAAAAGTTGCAGGCTTAAGATGCATGTCGCTATCGCTGTAACCTAAGTCGCAACCTAAGTCGCAGCCTAAGTTGGTTGACAATTAACGCCCGGCGGTCGATCATCGCCGGCGTTTGTTTTTAGCCTTATATTTTGTTGAAGAGTGCCGCAGAAAGTGTCGAGGAGCCAGATGTCCTATGCCAAGCAGTTTACTTCCTTAGATGACCTGCTAAGTAGCAGCCGCGCGCTGTGGCAGGTTAAGGCCTTCGAGGCGGAGGCCTTGCCCTGGCAGGAGGAGTTTCCAAGACTCGCCGAGCTACTCTGGCAGCTTGATGACGAAGAACTCGATAGTCTGGATAGCGACAGCATAGTGCTGCACGCGCGCCTCGCGCCCGCACTCGAGGCGGATCTCGCCGCTAGGGGCATAATCTGGCCCTTGTCTTTACTTAAAACCCTCGTCGCAGGGCTCGCGCCCTCTGATCTAGCACCTGCAAATTTAGCAGAGCATAGCGCCGATGAGGCCTGTGCGGGGCTGTCCGAGAGTGAACTTGGGCATTTTAGCGCCCACATCAAGGGGCGCAAATGGCAGCAGATCCTCGCCTTTGCCGCGAGGGTCACACCAGGCGATGATGAGATCTTGGAGTGGTGCGCCGGTAAGGGGCACCTGGGGCGTTTGTTGGCCAAGGGGCAGTCGCGCACTGTTGTGAGCCTCGAGTGGCAGCAGGGGTTGTGTGAGGCAGGTTCGCAGTTTGCCCAACAGTGGCAATTGCCCCAGTGTTTTGTCTGCGGCGATGCCCTGTCAGAATCTGCCCAGCAACTGCTTAAACGCGATCAGCAGGCGGTCGCCCTCCATGCCTGCGGCGAGCTGCATCTCAGTTTGCTGCGCGGCGCGGCCAAGGCGAGAACCCGCGCCTTAGCGGTGGCGCCCTGTTGTTATCATCTGATAAGTGACAGTCATTACCAGCCGCTGTCGAGCCTCGCCCATAAGAGCCCGCTGTTGCTGAGTAAACATGACCTGCAGCTGCCCCTGCAACGCTCTGTCATCGCCAATGCTAAGGCGCGGGCGCTGCGCCTTAAAGAGGTGGCCTGGCGCCTGGGGTTCGATAGCCTGCAACGGGATGTGACCGGCAGCTCACACTACCTGCCGATACCGGCGGTGAAGCAGAGCCAACTGAGCGGCAGCTTCAGGGAATTTTGTGCCTGGGCAGCAGAGCAGAAACAGGTCAAACTGCCCGAGCAGTGGGACGATCAAGGCTATTTGGCAAAAGGGTTCGAGCGTCAGCGCCTGACCCGGCGTATCGATCTGGCTGCGCACCTGTTTCGTGAGGCCTTAGAGCTCTGGCTGCTGCTCGACAGAGTCTGTTTCCTGCAGGAGCAGGGCTATGAGGTGAGCCTCGGCGCCTTTTGCGATATCGAGGTGACGCCGAGAAACGGATTGATCCTGGCTCGCCTGCCAAGCTGTTCATTGCCAGAGTAGAGTTTGCCTGATTAGCGACTATCAGACTCACGCCCGCAAGATTGGTGCTTGTCTGATTAGTACAGCAGAGTCGCTTTTTTAGCCACTTAACGGGCCTAATATCGGCAGATAAGCTTTTCAGGCAATTAGCTCCTAGAGAAGAATCCAGCGGGCGCTGTCATAAATTTGCCGATTGATGTCGAAAAAAGCCGCCCTATGGCGGTTTTTTATTGAATCATTCGCCGTTTCTTGCTCAAATGGCGGGTTAACACTGAAAGATAAAAATTGGCCGAATAAGTGCCGATATAATGAGCGAAACAGAACGGTTTCATGAAATATTCTCGCGTTTTTATAAATAGTCTGGCCTATGAGCTGGCACCTGAAGTGGTTTCGACTTCAGAGTTAGAGTCTCGATTAGCTCCCTTGTATCAGAAATTCAGGATCCCTATGGGGCAGCTCGCCGCATTGACAGGGATCCACGAGCGTCGCTGGTGGCCGAAAGGGCATAGATTGTCCGATGGCGCTTTGGCGGCGGCGCACAAGTCTATCGAGGAGACGGGGATAGATGTGGCCGATCTAGGCGCCGTGATCTATACCGGTGTCTGCCGCGATCAGCACGAGCCAGCGACCGCCTGTCGTATCGCCGCCGAGCTTGGGGTGTCTAAGGACACCGCCATCTATGACATCAGTAACGCCTGCTTGGGTGTGCTGTCCGGCATTCTGGATATCGCCAACCGTATCGAGCTGGGTCAGATCAAGGCCGGCCTGGTGGTTTCCTGCGAGTCGGCGCGTCATATCGTGGATATCACCATAGATAACATGCTGGCCGAGCCCACCATGCAGAATTATGCCCAGTCGCTGGCGACCCTGACCGGTGGCTCTGGCGCCGTGGCTGTGCTGCTTACCGATGGCAGCCTGCCGCTTAAGAGTGAGCGTCAGCATCAGCTGCTCGGGGCGAGTCACCTTTCGGCGCCCGAACATCATAATCTCTGTCAATGGGGATTACAGGAAGCCGGCACCCAGCTATACCGCGAGTTTATGCGCACCGACGGCGTGGCCCTGCTTAAAGAAGGGGTAGAGCTGGCTCGCCATACCTGGGCGCACTTCCTCGAGCAGCGTAACTGGCTGGTGGAGCAGGTCGATAAGGTGATCTGTCATCAGGTGGGGGCCTCGAACCGTAAGCAGGTGCTGAGCGCGCTCAATATCCCTCAGGAGAAAGAGTTCCCTACCTATCAGCTACTCGGCAACATGGGCACAGTCTCGCTGCCTGTGACGGCAGCTATGGCTCACGACCAAGGTTTCCTGCGCAAGGGCGATCAGGTCAGTTTCCTCGGCATAGGCAGCGGCCTCAACTGCATGATGCTCGGACTCAAGTGGTAGAGCGTCCTTCATCTTCTTACTGACAGCACAGCATAGGGGCGACGCCGAGGGGCGGCGCCCACTTAACGCATAATCATAACAGGTACCCCCATGCTCGATTCGTTATTTCCTTTTAAACGCAATTACTTAGATCGTAATGGTCACAAGTTGCAATATGTGAATGAAGGCCAGGGTGAGCCCGTGGTCATGGTGCATGGCAACCCGAGCTGGTCTTTCTATTATCGAAATCTGGTGACGGCGTTGAGCCCGAATCATCAGTGCATAGTGCCGGATCATATCGGCTGCGGTCTGTCGGATAAACCAGACGATGCCGGTTACGACTATACCCTGAAGAATCGTATCGACGATCTGGAAGCCTTGCTGGATCACCTCGAGGTGAAAGAGAAGATCACCCTGATCGTTCACGACTGGGGCGGAATGATAGGCATGGGCTATGCGGCCCGTCATCCCGAGCGGATCAAGAAAATCGTGGTGCTCAACACTGGCGCCTTTCATCTGCCAGAGGCCAAGCCATTTCCTTGGGCGCTGTGGATCTGTCGTAACACCCTACTGGGCACAGTATTAGTGCGCGGCTTTAATGCCTTCTCCTCTATCGCCTCCTATGTAGGGGTGAAGCGAGCGCCTATGCCAAAGGCGATACGCGAGGCCTATGTGGCGCCCTTTAACTCTTGGGCGAATCGTATCTCGACCCTGCGCTTCGTGCAGGATATTCCGCTCAAGCCTGGCGATCGCAACTATGAACTGGTGAGTGAGATCAGTGAAAAGCTGAGCCAGTTTAACCAACTGCCTATGATGATCTGCTGGGGACTCAAAGACTTTGTATTTGACAAACACTTCCTCGATGAGTGGAAGCGTCGATTCCCCGAGGCCGAGGTGCATGAGTTTGCCGACTGTGGTCACTATATCCTGGAAGATGCCAGCGATGAGGTGGTAGCCCAGGTGCAGCAATTTATGGCGCGCTAACTCACGTACTAACGTAAAAAAGGTCACGCATTAACGTTATAAAGGGATAAGGCGGATGTCAGAGACGATTCAAGTCGGCGCCAATTTGTGTCGTCATCTCAACCGGGCGGCCAAAGAGGCCCCCAATGAGCTGGCGGTGGCGGTGCAAAAGGCCAGTGGCGTCTTGAGCAAACAGCTTGAGTACCAAGAGCTGAATTTTGCCGAGCTTGATGCCATGAGCGACACTCTGGCCCACGGCCTGTATGCCTATGGCATCAAACGCGGCGCCAAGGCGGTGTTGATGGTGACGCCGAGCCTTGAGTTTTTTGCCTTAACCTTCGCTCTGTTCAAGGCAGGGATAATCCCTATCTTGGTGGATCCAGGCATGGGGGTGAAAAACCTCAAGCAATGTTTTCAAGAGGCCGAGCCCGATGCCTTTATCGGGATCCCCAAGGCCCACCTGGCCAGACGCCTGTTTGGCTGGGGTAAGTCAAGCCTGACTCACCTGGTGACCGTCGGCGGCAGCAAATTGTGGGGCGGTGCGAGCCTGGAGCAGCTTAAGCAACTGGGGCAAGGCAAGGGACCTTTCTCTATGGCTCAGCTCGATTGTGACGAGATGTGCGCCATCTTGTTTACCAGTGGCAGCACGGGCACCCCTAAGGGCGTAGTCTATTCCCATCGCATGTTCGAGGCGCAGATCAGCGCACTCAAGCATGATTATCAGATAGCGCCCGGTGAGCGGGATCTCGCCACCTTCCCGCTGTTTTCCCTGTTTGGCCCGGCGCTGGGCATGGCCTCGATCGTGCCTGATATGGACGCCAGCAAGCCGATCACCGCCAATCCAGATTACATCTTTGCGGCCATCGAGCGTTATGCCTGCACTAACATGTTTGTCAATCCGGCGCTTATCGAGCGTTTGGGGCAGGCGGGCACTTCACGGGAGCAAAAGGTAAAACTTGGCAGCCTGAAACGGGTGATCTCGGCGGGCGCCCCGGCGACCATAGCGTCTATTAAGCGTTTCAGTGAGATGCTAACGAGTGATGCGCCGGTGCTTAACTCCTACGGGGCCACCGAGTCTCTGCCGCTCAGCATGATAACCAGTCACGAGCTGTTTGATACTACCGAAGTTACAGACAATGGCGGCGGCATCTGTGTCGGCAAGCCGATAGACGGCGTCAGCATGCATATCATCGACATAGATGAGGCCGAGATCCCAACTTGGTCGGCGGTTCTCTGCCTGCCAAGGGAGCAGATAGGCGAGATAGTGGTACAGGGCCCCATGGTGAGTGCCAGCTATTATCGGCGCGATAAGGCTACAGCCCAGGCGAAGATCTTCGATGACCAGGGTCAGCATTATCACCGCATGGGGGATCTGGGTTATCTCGATAATCAGGGACGCCTGTGGATGTGCGGTCGCAAGGCCCACAGGGTGGATTGCCGGGTCGATGGTCAGCCGCGGCGTTATTTCTCTATCCCCTGCGAGCGTATTTACAACACTCACAGCGACATCAAGCGTTCCGCCTTGGTGGGCATAAAGGTAAAAGGGGAGATGCAGCCCTTAATTTGTCTCGAGCTGGAGCAGGGGCTGAGCTGTAGCAACGCCGCCGCCCTCTATACCGAGCTTAGGCTGCTGGGCGAGGCCCATAGCCAGACTCAGGGGATCACCCGCTTTCTGATCCATCCGGGCTTTCCCGTCGATATTCGCCATAACGCTAAGATCTTCAGAGAGAAGTTGGCGGTCTGGGCGCAGTCCACCTATAAGGAGTGATCGTCCGTGAGCATCACCAAGCATTCTAATCACACAGACAACGTAAATCTGCTCCCTGAAGAGCTTGAAACGCTGACTCAGCTGGCGGGCCTTAGCCGCCATGCCTTGGTAACCGGCGCCGGCGGCTTTCTGGGTAAGGCGATTTGTCAGCGACTCATAGCGGCGGGCATCGCCGTGACAGGCTTTGCCAGGGGGCATTATCCCGAGCTCGAGGCCATGGGCGTTAACATGGTGAGCGGCGATATCTGCGATCTCGAGTCCGTAACCAATGCCATGGCGGGCTGCGACCTGGTGTTCCATGTGGCCTCTAAGGCCGGGGTGTGGGGTAGCAAGGAGAGCTATTTTTCCCCTAACGTGCTGGGCTGTGACAACCTGCTTAAGGCCGCTGTCGCCCATGGTATAGACAGTTTCGTCTATACCAGTACCCCGAGCGTGACCTTTGCAGGTGAAGATGAATCTGGCATAGACGAGCGCGCGCCCTATGCCAGTCGTTTCCTTAACTATTATGGCGAGTCCAAGGCGATCGCCGAGCAGAGAGTGACGGCCGCAAACGGCACCTCATTATCGAGTGCAATTTCTCCCTCTAACCGCAAGCTAAATACCGTATCCCTTAGGCCCCATCTCATCTGGGGGCCGGAAGATCCTCATCTGGTGCCTAGGGTGATCGCCCGCGCCCGAGCCGGTAAGCTCAAGTTGGTGGGTAAGGTCGATAAGCTGGTGGATACCATCTATGTCGGCAACGCGGCCTATGCCCATATTCTGGCGGCCCTGACCCTCAAGCAAAACCCGCAGCAGTGCGCCGGAAAGTGTTACTTTTTGAGTAACGATGAGCCGATCACCATGAAGGCCATGCTCAACAAGATCTTGGCCTGTGCCGAGCTGCCCAAGGTCGAGAAGCGGGTACCCGCCAGCGTCGCCTATCTGGCCGGCACCCTGTTAGAAGGGGTCTACGGCCTGCTGGGTAAGCGCGATGAGCCCATCATGACACGCTTCGTGGCCAGACAGCTCTCTACCAGTCACTATTTCGACATCTCCGCGGCCAAGCGTGACCTCAACTATCGCCCCTTGGTATCGATCGATGAGGGAATGGTACAGTTAAGCGACTGGCTGAAGCGGGAAAAAGTATAAGATTAAGATAGGTGAGATGCTGGCAGCCTGATCAGGATGCCGCCTCCTGCATGGCGGCAACCATCACCTTGGCAATCTCATCGTAATAGCATGACCAGGCCTGCTCGATAGCCGGGCTGGATGCATCTCGCAGACAATCCTGAATCGACAGCAACAAGGCGGCGCGCACCACCTCAAATTGGCTGACATTGACGCCGTAATCCAAATGCTTTCGTCCCAGCTCCTCTAGCTTAGGCTTGACCTCGTTAAATTGATGCACCTTGGCGACGGCCGTGGTGATGAGCTCGTTGAAATGATACTCGAATACCGGCCGCTCGCTCTGGAACATGGGACGGATCAAGGGCGCCATGGCGAACAGGCAATCGTAGAAGTGCGAAGCGAAGTTACTGTTTTGCCGATTGATCTCGGCAAAGGATTTTTGAATAAGCTGTTTTTGCTCGTCGGTGAGAGGCATAGCTTTCCCGGTTTTCTGAGTTGAGCCTGTCGAGTGCGATTCGCTGGAGCGCCAATCAGCGCGCTGAGACTTAAGCGAATCAGTGCGCCTTGGCTAACTATAGCTCAGCGGGAGTTCAAGGGCGCAATTTTGCGCCCGCAAAAAAGAATAGGGGCTGGATTATCCGTGGCTGATAAAGCCCGCCTCATCGTCGCTCGATGCTTTCGCATTAGCCCCCGCAATGGCGGCGACCTCCAGCATCGCCTGGGTTAGGCGGCTAAGCTGCGGCGCGCTAATGGTGTAAGGCGGCATGATATAGATATAGCTCGAGAAGGGGCGCACCCAGACGCCGCGATCCACAAACGCCTGTTGCAATGCTGCGGTATTGACGCTGCGCGTCATCTCTATCACGCCAACGGCGCCCAAACAGCGCACCGCTTTCACCCCCTCGATTGAACTGGCCGGCGCTAACTCCAGCTTCATCTGCTGTTCGATGGCGGCTACCTGCTCGGGCCACTGGTGTTGATTGATCAGATCCAGACTGGCGCTGGCGGCGGCGCAGGCCAGCGGGTTACCCATAAAGGTGGGGCCATGCATAAAGACGCCGGAGGGGGAGTCGCTGATCCCTAAGGCCACCTCGTCACTGCACAGGGTCGCAGCCAGAGAGATATAACCGCCGGTGAGCGCCTTACCCAAGCAGAGAATATCCGCCTCAATACCTGCATGCTGGTAGGCAAACAGCTTACCGGTGCGGCCAAAGCCTGTGGCTATCTCATCTAAGATCAACAACACCTTGTAGCGATCGCACAGCGCACGTAGCCCTTTCAGATAGTCGGCGCTGTAGAAATGCATGGCGCCGGCGCCCTGCATGATAGGCTCTATGATAACCGCCGCTATCGATTGGTGATGGGCGTCCAGTAGGGCCTCCATCGCCTCGAGATCGTCTGCGATCAAGGTTTCGCCGAAGGGGGTCTTGGGGGCGGGGGCAAACAGCTGTTGAGTCACCGCCTCGCCAAACATGGTGTGCATGCCGCCTTCGGGATCGCACACGCTCATCGCGGCAAACGTATCGCCATGGTAGCCGTGCTTTACCGTGAGTATTCGCTGCTTGTTTGGCGCACCGCGTCCCTGCCAATATTGCAGTGCCATCTTCATCGCCACCTCGACGGCAATCGAGCCAGAATCGGCCAAAAACACCTTGGTAAGATTATCGCTGGTCATGGCCACTAACTTCTTGCTCACCGCGATGGCGCTAGGGTGGGTGATGCCGCCAAACATCACATGGCTGAGGGTCGAGAGCTGTTTCTGCATCGCCTCCAGGATATAGGGGTGGCCGTATCCGTGCACACAGGCCCACCAGGAGCTGGTGCCATCGATCAGCCGTCTGCCATCTTCCAGGATCAACTCACATCCGTCGGCCGACACCACCCCATAGGCCGGAAGGGCCTGGGTCATGGAGGTGTAGGGGTGCCAGATATGTTGTCGGTCGAATTGATGGTCGATCTGGGTTATCGCAGACATAAAAAATCCTGATTAATTTTTAACCGCTAGTAAACCGGCTTAACTGGTTGGCGTTGACAGATTAAGGCCTAAGGGTATGCTAAGCAAGATAAATGTCGCCGGAAATCAAGCATTCCGGCTAAAAATAGCAACTTGAAGGTTGGTAATCAATGTCCGAATTAGCCTTACGTCACGATTGGCAACGTGATGAAATTGAAGCGCTTTTTGCGCTACCTATGAATGACCTGCTGTTTAAGGCCCATAGCATTCATCGCCAGCATTTCGACCCTAACGAGGTGCAGATCTCACGCCTATTGTCGATCAAGACCGGTGCCTGCCCAGAGGATTGCAAGTACTGTCCTCAGAGTGCCCGCTACGATACCGGCCTTGAGAAAGAGCGACTGATCGAGATTGAGAAGGTGCTGACCGAGGCCCGCGCCGCCAAGGCTGCCGGCGCGTCACGCTTCTGCATGGGCGCCGCCTGGCGTAATCCTCACGAGCGTGACATGCCGTATCTGAAGGATATGGTCAGCGAAGTGAAGGCCATGGGCATGGAGACCTGCATGACCCTGGGGATGCTTAGCGAATCTCAGGCGAAAGATCTGGCCGACGCAGGACTGGATTACTACAACCACAACCTGGATACCTCGCCAGAATACTATGGCGATATCATCTCCACACGTACCTATCAGGACAGGCTCAACACCCTGGATAACGTGCGCGCCGCCGGCATGAAGGTGTGCTCGGGCGGTATCGTCGGCATGGGTGAGCAGGCGAGCGATCGCGCCGGCCTGTTGCAGCAGCTGGCCAACATGGCCAAGCATCCCGAGTCTGTGCCCATCAACATGTTGGTGAAGGTTGCCGGTACCCCATTTGAAAACTTAGACGATCTGGATCCGCTGGAATTTGTACGCACCATCGCCGTGGCGCGTATCGTGATGCCACTGTCACGGGTCCGCCTGTCGGCTGGACGCGAGAAGATGACAGATGAGCTACAGGCCATGTGTTTCTTTGCCGGCGCGAACTCTATCTTCTACGGCTGCAAGTTGTTGACCACGAGTAATCCGGAAGAGAATGAAGACATGACGCTGTTTAAGCGCCTTGGGCTTCATCCCGAGCAGGGTAAGGCGGGCACGGTCGAAGAGGATAAAGCGGTATTTGCCAAGGCGCAGGCCGTTAAAGACAAGGCCTCGCAGCCTTTCTATGATGCGGCGGCGCTCTAACTCGTCCAGCGAGTAAGTTGATATGAGCCGGCTTCAGCAGAAAATCGATGACAAGATGCAGCGCGCAGAACAAAGCGGGCTGCTCAGACGTCGTCAGCAGCTCACGCAGACGGTTGGCGGTGCTAACCGTTTAGTACATCAGGGAAGCATCAAGCATAACTTTGCCAGCAACGATTATCTGGGCCTGAGTCAATCGCCTGAGCTTATCGAGGCGCTGGGTGAGGGTGCGAGATTATACGGCGTCGGCAGCGGGGCCTCGCCCTTGGTCACTGGCTATAGCGATGCTCATGCGGCGCTAGAGCAGGCACTGTGCGAGGCTACCGGCCATGAGGCGGCCTTGCTCTTTAGCAGCGGCTTTAGCGCTAACTCTGCCTTGATGAAGACCTTGCTGGACAAGGAGAGTGTGGTGGTGGCCGATAAGCTGATCCACGCCTCCCTGATCGACGGTCTGCTGGAAAGCGGCGCACAGTTAAAACGCTTTGCCCATAACGATTTGGGTGCGGCCAAGCGACTGGTGGAAAAGCATCAGCCGCTGACGGTGGTGACAGAGAGCGTCTTCAGCATGGATGGTGATCTGGCGCCCATAGATGAGCTCTATACGCTTGCACAGGCAAATGATGCCTGGTTGATCGTCGATGATGCCCACGGTTTCGGGGTCCTGCCACTGGGCGGGCACAGAAAGGTAGATGCCATCTGCTGTGATATTCAAATCGTTACCTTCGGTAAGGCCCTTGGCTGCCAAGGCGCGGCGATTTTAGGCTCAAATACCTGTATCGATTTTCTGGTGGCCCATGCTAGGGATTATATCTATTCCACTGCCTTGTCGCCGGCCAGTGCCCATGTGGCCCTCAAGGCGGTGAATTTGATTAAAAACGGTGATCGCAGAGCCAGATTGGCTCAGGTGATTGAGACATTTAAACAGGCCGCGAAGGCGAGGGGGCTTAGGCTGCATGGCAGTCATACCCCGATACAGCCGCTGGTGGTGGGGGATATCGATAAGCTTGCCAAGGTCGATTGTGAACTAAAGGCCGCGGGTTTCTGGGTGGGAGCGATTCGGCCCCCGACCGTGCCACAGGGAAGCGCCAGGCTCAGGATCACCTTAAATGTGAATCATACCCAGGCAGAACTCGAGGCCCTAGCCGATCAGCTGCAGCAAGCCTTGCAAGATTAAGTGGTAGAAAGCATTTTATTTTTCCAGAGGAAGTCTGATTCTGTGTGTAGTGAATTAGCTCATGATGTACCTACGAATATGCCAAGCCTAATGCCCAGTTCAGAGCCAAGACAAATGCCAACACAAGCGCCTAAAGTGCAAGGTAAAGACTGTATGAACGAGGCGATTGGTGCAGACAAGATAGCGCGCCAGTTCTCCCTGGCGGCTAAGCACTATCAGGAGCATGACAAGGTGCAGCGTCTTAGCGCGCAGAGGCTGAGGGCCAAAGTGGCGCCCGTTGGACGTTTGTTAGATATAGGTTGTGGCCCGGGTACAGATTTTTTAGCAGCGCCGGCTCTTAATGAGGTGCTGGGGCTGGATATTGCCCCCGGCATGCTATCGCAAATGCGCGCAAGTTTTCCTAGCTACAAGGCGCTGTGCGGCGATGCCCAGGCGTTGCCCCTTGTCGACGCCAGCATAGACACCCTCTACTCAAACCTAGCGCTACAGTGGTGCAGCGATATTAATACTGCCATAGGTGAGCTTGCCAGGGTGCTTAAGCCCGGCGGTCAATGCCATCTCGCCATCGTCGTCGATGGCAGTCTTTCTGAACTCGACGCGCTCGGGCTAAGGGTCAACGCATTCGAGCAAGCCCAGACGCTGCTTGATGGCTTTAGTGATTCCCATTGGCAAATTGAGCACCAATCGGTAGAACCGCTGCGGGTGCATTTCGACGATCTTAAGACGCTGCTCTATTCCATCAAGGGGGTTGGCGCCTCTGCCGCCATGGGCAGGGCTGTTTCCCAAGGCTCAGATGGCAATCAAGACTCAGATGAAACTCTGGGCTCAAATGGAACAGAGGGCTCAGTGAGTAAGCCGCTACCTAGGCTTCGTGGGCGTCAGGATTGGTTGGCCCTCTGTGAGCGCGCCGAGGCTCAGCGGCAGCCAGAGGGACTTCCTTTGACCTATCAAATCTTATTTATTCATGCGAGCCGCAGAGGCTAGTTAAGGAAAGGGTTCATGCGTTATTTCATCGCCGGCACAGATACCGACAGCGGTAAGACCCTGGTGGCTTCCTCACTCCTCTATCTGGCGAGCAAGCAAGGTAGTACCTTAGGGGTAAAACCCATCGCCTCAGGTTGCGAGCAGACGTCTGAAGGGCTGAGAAACAGCGACGCCCTGGCATTGATGGCCCAGTCTAATGTGAAGCTTGCCTATGAAAGAGTGAACCCCTTTGCTTTTAAGCCTGCCATCGCGCCGCATATCGCCGCCAAGCAGGTAGGCATGACTCTTAATGCTGATCTGGTCACGGCTCACCTTAAGACATTGCCATTCGATGAGGTGGATTTTGCCTTGGTAGAGGGGGCGGGTGGCTGGTGGCTGCCGCTTAACCATGCGCTTCGCGTTCAGGGTAAGCTTAATCCACAGGCCTTTCTGTCCACTGTGGCAATCGATTTGCAGCTGCCGGTGATCTTGGTGGTCGGGGTTAAACTCGGTTGCCTCAACCACGCACTGCTGACTCAAGAGGCGATTCAGGCCGATGGGGTAAAGATAGCTGGCTGGGTAGCAAACTGCGTCGATCCCGATATGCAGGTGACTGACGAGAACCTCTTGACGCTTACTGCCTTGATGGACGCCCCATGTCTCGGGGTCATCCCACATCTTACTGAATGTTCTAGCCAAAACGCCGCGCAATACTTAGATCTTACCAAGCTGGCACCAGGTCAAGGCTAGTCAACTCTCGCATCAATAGCGCCTGTTGAATGAGAGCCTTTGATTAACAAAACGCCACTCTCTGATTGCTGGAGTAATTATTAATAAAGATTAACGGCTTATCCCGCCAAAGCCGATAAATTTAAGATTGGCTTAATATAGGGCTTCTAGACTCCACGCCAAGGTCTACACTTTTTGGCGTGGCTGCGCACTCAATCGTACCCACCAAAAATATTTTTATGTTCAACCCTTGAACTCTGACTTATCGGACATATTATGTCGTTAAGAGAGGCTGATGACACATAGGGTGTCTCATACAGGGCTTATAGGAGCTTACATGAAGCGTATTTTCTTATTGATCGCGACAAACATGGCAATCTTGCTGGTCGCTTCAATTGTGATGTCTATTTTAGGGGTTAACACCTCGACCATGGGCGGACTATTGGTCTTTGCCGCCATCTTCGGTTTCGGCGGCGCCTTTATCAGCTTGGCGATCTCTAAGTGGATGGCGAAGAAGACCATGGGCTGTGAAGTGATCACTACACCGCGTGACAACATGGAGCGTTGGTTGGTCGATACCGTTGCACGTCAGGCTGAGCAGGCAGGTATCAAGATGCCTGAGGTGGCCATTTACCAGTCACCCGAGCTGAACGCCTTTGCCACAGGCCCCAGCAAGGACAACTCGCTGGTCGCCGTCAGTAGCGGACTGCTTTACGGCATGACGCAAGATGAGATCGAAGGCGTATTGGCCCACGAGGTGAGCCATGTGGCCAACGGCGACATGGTGACACTGACCCTGATCCAGGGCGTGGTGAACACCTTCGTGATCTTTGCGGCCCGGGTGGTGGCGAGCATTATCAATAACTTCGTTGCCAGCAACGACGAAGATGGCGAAGGCCTGGGCATGTTTGCCTACATGGCTGTGGTCTTCGTGTTGGATATGCTGTTTGGTATCCTGGCGTCTATGATAGTGGCTTACTTCTCACGTGTTCGTGAGTTCAAGGCCGATGCCGGCGGCGCTCAGCTTGCAGGCAAGCATAAGATGATTGCGGCGCTCGACAGATTGCGTCAAGGCCCTGAAACTGGTGCCATGCCAGCACAGATGGCGGCTTTCGGTATCAACGGTAAGAAGTCGATGGCCGAACTGATGATGAGCCATCCACCACTTGAAAAGCGTATCGAAGCACTGCGCGCACAATAATCGATTGTCGATTGATAAAACGGGAGCCTAGGCTCCCGTTTTTTGTATCTTTTCTTTGCAATTACGATTTTTGTTTTTCTGAGTGGCAATGATAAATGCTCATTTGCATAGCAGTAGTGTGATGCAGATCATGTTTATCTGTGAGTATGAGGCTTGCGGCATAGATATTTGATTAAGTGCACATTTTTAAGCAGTTGCTATTGTTAGTATGCCCGCAAGAGAAATTTGCCTATTTGCAAAACCTTAGCTATTTTAAGCTAAGTTGTGCAATTAGGAACAAGGCACGATGGGATATAACAACTACACCCACATCGCCAAACATAAGAGAGGAAATTATCGTGAGCAATAAAATTCTAAGTGCGTTATTTGGTGCTGGTTTGGCGGCGCTAGCCTTGTCTCCAGCGGCAATGGCTGAGCCTCAAGAACTTGCAGAGATGCATGCTGAGATGGAAGGCTGTGAAGCGTGTCACGCCAATGGTGAACCATCTGCCGATGGTGCTCACGAATTTGAGCAGTGCCAAAGCTGTCACGGTACGCTAGCCGAGATGGACGCAGTGCATAAGCCACACGACGGTAATCTGATGTGCGCCGACTGTCACGCGCCGCACGATTCAAACGTGGGCGATCGCCCAGCCTGTGATAGCTGCCACGACGATGGCCGTACCGCAGACTCTGTATTGAAGAAATAAGATTTTCATTACAGGATAATCGACAAACACCGGCAGCTTGCTGGTGTTTTTGTATCTGTCATCGCCAACCTTATAGCTGTCCCACCACTCGTGGCTGGAATATTAGCCAGATCTGCGAGTTCAACTCTCCATTTATCATTAATCGATTCCATTAGCCCATGCCAACGGTGCACAGTTTCTGCCAAAAGGCGGGTGGCTGATAAGCCTTCACTAGCCTGCGGGCTTTATCACCGCCCTCATCTCTAGATCCAATTTTGTTCGATTTTCCATTAGTAGAAAAGTATTAGTCTTGTGTCCTGAATAGATACTTTGTCTAGCGGGACTTCATACTCTTTGTGGACGTAAGTCCTTCGTCTTAGATAGATAATCTTGGCCATAAAAACAGATAGGTGCGCCATGGATGGAAACAAAATTGATGCAAGCAGTCTTTAAGGCCGGGCATGTTGCCTGGCGCCGGGCAATCAGCCGATTGTTCTTGTTAGCGATGCTTTTTGCTGGCTTGCCTGTGTGGGCAGATGATCTCAGTAGTCTTGATGAGTTGGCTCAGGGGGATAATGCTAGCATCATGCAGCTTGGGGATGCGCTGCAGGCCGACATCACCCAAAGTGGCGAGGCGAACCGCGCCTTGTTTACCCAATTTGGGGTGGCCAACAGCGCCGAGTTGCAACAGCAGGGGATCGGCAATCAGGCGTATCTGCTACAGCAGGGGGAGGCGATAGAGGCCAGACTGTTGCAGGTGGGGGTCAACAACAGCCTGATCGCCAGTCAACTTGGAGCGAACCTGTCTCTGGTAGCAGAGCAGCGGGGCAGCGATAACCAGGCCTATGTGCAACAGAGCGGTTATGACAATGAGGTCAGCATCTATCAAAACGGTTCGGGTCATGGGGTGATTGTGACTCAATGGGGGAATGCACAGCGGGCAAGTGTGACTCAGGGATATCGTTAGGGAAGGTGCGAACAAGTCGTCGCAAAGCCCCGCAGGGCGAGGCTTACAGCGGTATTTGCTGCGTTACAGTTCATGCGAAGGACTAGGGCCATTCGCTGCAAACTGTGCCTTGCATCTATCCACTTTAAGCACACGCAGAGCAAGCACGGGACTTATTCGCACCTTCCTTAGCAGTAAGGCGATGAAAGATAAGGTGAAGGGAGCTCGCCTCAAACAGATATTCTGGTAGGGCTTGATAAAATTGGCGCAATTAAGATGTTATTTTTAATTCTATAGTTGTTATTATATGTGTCGGTTTAATGGAATACGCTTATAACTAGCGACATGGAGTGAGCAGGATGTTCAAAGTGATAAATTGGGTAGTGGTATCGCGATCGCAACTGTTGATTGATCTGTTGGAGACGCGTTGGCCCCAGGAGTTTCTGGTTAAACTGGCTAAGGTCACCCCCGAGAGTGTTGAAGTGACTATGAGTGAAGGGAATTACTCTTTGGTCGTTATCGATCTCGCCACCATAGATGTGCAGCGTGCCTACCAGGTACAAAAGCAGATCGAGAAGCGCCACAGCGCCCGCGTGGTATTCTTGCACTATCCGAAACAGATAGATGCAAGATTCTTAATTTCCCCCATTACCGCCGCCGTCTTTTATGGCGATGCTTCCCTTGAGCATATAGGCAAGGCCTTAGCCAATGTGCTACGCGGCCAAACGGTGATCCCACATGCTTTGTTGTCGGCTTCTGCGGATCAGGAGCAACTCGACGGCGCCGATAACCTGACGATTCGTGAGCGAGAGGTGCTGCAGGCATTACTCTCGGGTAGCACCAACGTGGATATCGCCAATCAGTTGTTTGTTAGCGAGAGCACCATCAAGACGCATCTCTATCGTGTGTTTAGAAAGATTGGTGTCTCAAGTCGTGGACAGGCTATTGCCTGGGCACAGACTCATCTGCATGAGGTTCAGCAGTGAAATACCTGGGCCGCTTGCTCCTGTTAGCGGCCTTTTCGGCTCCTGTTTATTGTCAGGGGCCCGATGTCGATGAAGGCAGCAAGCTGGCGGCGCAGAGCACGAGTGACGCACCGCCTAGGCGGGAGTCTGATCTCATCGATGGACTGATCCTCAACCGCGCGATGACCCGCGTCGGACACAGATTTTATCGTGAATTTGTCGCCGCCTATCGAGATATCGGCGGCATGACGGAGCACGGTGGACTGAGTATTGTCGAGCTGGCCACTGCGCGAAGTGGTAGCAAGATCAGCGTGTTACACAATCGCAAACCTATCTTTGTGACTGTGGTGTCACCGGCGAGCCGGCAGTTGGATAAGCTGGCGGAGCAGGTGGCCAGGCGCGTCGACAGTATATTGAAGCAAAACAAGAAACAGGCTAGCTGGGCTCAGTGGTTGGATCCCGATTTAGCGCCTGATGAATTCTAATAGGGACATTTTCAATGAATCAAGCTAAGTCTTTTCGACCGATAGCCCTGCTATTGGCAGGTGCGTTCAGCCTGAGCTCTCAGGCGACGCAGCTTATCTATACCCCAGTGAATCCCAATTTTGGTGGCAGTTATCTCAATGGCTCCTACCTGTTGGCGAACGCCTCGGCGCAGAACGATCACAAGGGTGGATCAGGTTATACGCCCCCCAGTGCCCTCGAGCGCATGGCTAGTTCCCTTGAGTCTCGTCTGATGAGCCAACTCTTTAACGATGCGGCCAATGGCGGTGAGGGCTATCTCAAGACCACGGACTTTGAGATACAAGTGGTCAACGAAGATGGCATGCTGCTGGTGCATATCACCGACCTGTTAACCGGCGAAACCACTGTGATCGAAGTTGGTGGGTTGAGCGACAGTTCGAGTGTGGGTGGCTAACGATGAAACCTTTGTTGATGGCCGCTGGCCTGTTATTTCTCTCGGCCTGTTCTAGCACAAGTGATCTCGAACAGGTACAAGCCTCTTCGAGTCTAATGCCTAAGGGCGAGAGCTACTATGATCTCATTAATCTGCCTGCGCCCCAGGGGGTGATGCTGGCAGCCGTGTATGATTTTCGCGATCAGACAGGTCAATATAAGCCAATTCCGTCGAGTAACTTTTCTACCGCCGTGCCCCAGAGTGGCACAGCTTTTCTCGCTCAGGCGTTGAATGATTCCAGTTGGTTTATTCCCGTCGAGCGTGAGGGGCTACAGAATCTACTTACAGAACGTAAGATCGTCAGGGCCGGCCTTAACGGCGATGCCAACAAGCTGCCTCAGCTCAATTCGGCGCAGATCCTGATGGAAGGTGGCATAGTCGCCTATGATACCAATGTCAGAACCGGCGGTGCCGGTGCCCGCTACCTGGGCATTGGGGCGGCAACTCAGTTTCGTGTCGATACAGTGACAGTCAACCTGAGGGCGGTGGATATTCGCACCGGACGTTTACTGAGTAGCGTGACCACTACTAAGTCTATCTTGTCCAAAGAGATCACCGCCGGGGTGTTTAAGTTTATCGATGCCCAGGAGCTGCTTGAGTCTGAGCTTGGCTATACCTCAAATGAGCCCGTGAGTCTGTGTGTAGCATCTGCCATCGAAAGTGCCGTAGTGCATATGATTGCCGATGGGATCTGGAAAGGTGCTTGGAATTTAGCCGATCAGCCCAGTGGTCTGCGCAGTCCAGTGTTACAAAAATATTGGTTAGAAGCCCATTCCGAGGCCAGGGTGCGAGCAAAAATCAATCAAAGCTAAGGCTGTTTTTGCTTTGTGTCATACTTTGCTATGCATGTATGCATAGCGCTTAGCACTTTTGTATGATGCCGGCGAGTTCAAATTTAACATCTATATTACCTAAGGTTAACTTTGGTTAACCTTTTATTTTTTATAGGTTTTTAATTGTGTTTGGTTTCGTGTCGCAGCCCAATAGGGTAGAATTCGTCAAGTTTTTGACTTGCTGAATAGGTACGATGAAGAAGTTAGCATTGTTAGTAGTGTTAGCGCCGCTTTATGCACATGGAATGGCGCCTTTTGGGCTGAACTGGGGTGAAGGCGTCAGCCAGTATGGCGAGGTCAAACGCCAGGGAGATGAGCTTCGGGTTGAAACCCATGTATTACCTAAGTCTTTGTCTCTAGCCAATGACTATGTGCTCTATGCCGACAAGCAACATGGGCTGTTAAAAGTCACCATGACGAGTAAGAAGTATGGCTTGTATGATGATGACTATAAAGAAGATTTCAATTTTATTAAGCAATCACTGCTCGATACCGGCTATCAAACCACAGAGTTCATTGGTAGTGAGATGAGTTCTTACAGATGTGTGTTGCAGGGAAGCTGCTACGGCAAGCGCTGGTATGGCTTTACCGACGATGGCACCAATGTGTCATTGGAGCAGGTGGCCAAGACCCGCCAAGATGCCTATATAAAGTTAACCTTCAAGGCGCCCAAGTTATTGCAGATCGAAGCCGAGCGCGAGGATCTCAAGCAGCTTAAACAGCAAGATAAGATGAACAGCGATAGATTAGCATTCGATTAAATAGTCGCTAACATCGATGGGGTGGTCGGCCGTGTTCAGCGCCGTGCTGCTAATTACGCTGCCGCCTAATTTCATAGCGCCCACTTTTCATAGCCCCGCTTTTTATAGGGTCCACTTGGTTATCCAGGTGGGCTCTTCCATTCTCCGAGCTAAAAAATCATCACTCGTTGATTGAGTTAACTCCTTTATTTATATGATGGATCACAAACAGCTTATTTGTGAGTATACTGACAGGATTAACGTCATATCGAGGATAGTGCAATGGCCGAAGAGACCATTTTCAGTAAAATTATTAGACGCGAAATTCCCGCCGATATCCTGTACCAAGATGAATTGGTCACCGCCTTTCGTGACATTCAGCCTAAGGCGCCAACCCATATTCTGATCATCCCCAATCACCTGATCCCGACGGTTAACGATGTCAAGGCATCGGACGAGAAGGCTCTGGGGCGCATGATGACGGTAGCGGCCAAGCTGGCCGATGAAGCCGGCATCGCAGAGGATGGGTATCGTCTCATCATGAACTGCAACAAGCATGGCGGCCAGGAAGTCTTCCATATCCATATGCACCTGTTAGGCGGTGATTTCCTGGGGCCGCTAGTGTCGCGTTAATCCCAGACTATTCTTGGACTGTGTAGAGTAATGAAGACAAACCCTGATTTTTTCCCGCTGACCGACTTGGCGACCCGCTTCGTCGGTCAGCTAGTGCAGTGTCGCAGACTTGGGCTCAGTGTGCTCGAAGCCAGCGAGCAGCATGTGCTGATCGAGCTGCCCTACAGCAGTGAGCTTATCGGTTACCCAGACACAGGCGTGATACATGGCGGGGTGATCACCACCCTGATGGACACCGCCTGCGGCACAGCCGTGGTCTGCAATATCTTCGATAAGTACAAGTCGCTGGAGTTGTCGCCGACGCTGGATCTGCGGGTCGACTATATGAAACCTGCCGAACCCAACAAGAGCGTCTATGGCTTTGCCGAGTGTTACAAGCTCTCTTCGAGCGTGGCCTTTACCCGCGCCATCGCCTATCAGGATTCTATCGATGATCCTATTGCCCATGCGGTGGGTTCTTTCATGCGTATCAGCCCCGAGATGGTGGGTGACGCCTTCAGACAGGCCTTGATGGGAGAGGGGAAATGACTATGGTCACGCCAGAAGCCAATCAGGCATTAAACGTCAAAGATATCGTCAAGAAGGCCACGGAGCTGAACGATTTTGGTCACCTGCTGGCGCATGTTCCATATGCTAAGTTTATCGGCATGCAGGTGGCGCGCTTCGGTGACGAGCTGGTGTTTCACTTGCCGAAGAAAGATGAAAATATCGGTAATCCAACCCTGCCAGCCATTCATGGCGGTGTGATCGCAGGATTCATGGAGATGTCGGCGATCGTGCAGCTTATGGTGTTTATGCAGACCACCAAGGTGCCAAAAATCGTCGATTTCTCAATCGATTACCTGAGAGCGGGCCATCACAGAGATAGCTTCGCCGAGTGTAAGATCACCCGTCAGGGACGCCGTGTGGCGAACGTAAACATCAACTGCTGGCAAACCAACCGTAAGGCCTTGATTGCCACCGCCCGTGCCCATTTTCTTATCGAATAGATGTTAAGGTGTAGCGTAAGGAGAATAGTGATGAACAAAGGATTAGTGTTAGGCTGCTTGTTGCTGGGACTGAGCGCCTGTGCGCCCCATACCGGCGGCATCATGACCAGCTCCACCGGTGAGGTTCGGGTCGATAACGGCTCCTTCCAGTCAGATGTGGATGTCAGCGCGGTGACCGCCCAAGCCGAGGCGGGTTTCTTGAGAGCACGAGGCACCATCATCAGTAAGTCGCCAAAGGATCAGCGCCTGCAATATAAGTTCACCTGGTACGATATCAATGGCGCGACGGTAGAGGATGAGGGGGTGAGTTGGAAGTCCCTTAAGCTTCATGGCAAGCAGCAGATGCAAGTGACGGCGCTGTCGCCCAATGCCACCGCGGTACGTTGTGAACTCTATGTGCGAGAGGCCATTTCCAATTAAAAATCGCTTTCAGGAATGAGTCGAGCGAATGATTTGATGAAAACGTCAGCAATGCTGGCGTTTTTTTATGGATCACGCGCAAATATTGCGTTAAAAATGTCAACTCTTTGTATGAGTCATGTATAATCGGCCTCGCCAAGGGGTGTTAACGCCAAGCCATAGCTTAGCGATTGACTGAGATGTCCGCGGGACGAACCCTTAGAACCTGATCCGGCTAATACCGGCGTAGGAATGGGCCACATCACTAGATTTAACACAATCTGTCTGTGCATTCTTTCTCGCTTTCTTAAGTGCCGGATCTCAATATTGATTTGAGGTCCTATGTTTACATTAAAATCTTATTCACCCATCGCCCTTGCCGTCGCGGCGGCGTTAACTCATACCAGCCTGATGGCGAGCGATACGCCGCCAGCCAACGACGAGATGGAAGTGATTGTCGTCACCTCCGATTTTCGCCAGTCTAGCCTGGACAAGATGCCCTCTAGCATCAGCGTCATAGATCAACAGCAAATTGAGGATGAGGGCGCCCAGCACTTTGAAGACGTACTCAACGGCATCGCCAACTTCAACTGGTCTGGCGGCAGCTCGCGGGCGAAATATTTCCAGATCCGTGGTGTGGGCGAGCAGGAGGAGTATCAGGGCGCACCTAACTCTTCGGTTGGCTACATCATAGACGACATCGACATGTCGGGCCTTGGGATGATCTCCAGCATGTATGATCTGCAGCAGGTCGAGGTGCTTCGCGGTCCACAGGGCACGCGTTATGGCGCCAACGCCTTAGCCGGTCTTATCTACCTTAAGAGTAACGATCCTACCTCGGTATTTGAGCATGGCGCCGAGCTGCAACTGGGTGACGATAACCTGCGCACTTATAGCGGCTTCAGCTCAGGTCCGTTGAGTGATTCGGGCAAGCTTTTGTATCGCGTATCGCTGCAGCAACATGAGCAGAACGGCTATCGCGACAACCTTTACCTGGGCCGAGATGACACCAACGGCAGAGATGAATTTACCGGTCGCATTAAGCTGCGCTGGTATGCCACTGACGATTTGGTGGCCGATCTCAGCCTGATGCACGCCGACTTTAACAACGGCTACGATGCCTGGACATTGGACAACAACGGTTTCGATACCCTCACAGATGAGCCGGGTGTCGACAAGCAGCGCACCACGGGTGGCTCGCTTAAGTTGACTTACTCAGGCGCCGACAGCTTCGAGCTGGTCTCACTAAGCTCAATGGCTCAGAGTGATACTCACCACGGCTACGACGGCGACTGGGCCAACCCAGAGTTTTGGGCGGCCCGCAGCTGCGAAGGTGAACCTTGTCAGTACGACTACACCTGGAACAAGCTGGGTGACAGAACCACGCTGTCTCAGGAGTTTCGTCTGAGCTCTACCGAGGCGGGACGTATCTTCAATGGCAGCACCGATTGGTTGGTGGGCGTCTATGGTCTGAGACTCACAGAAGACAACGACACTCTCGAAGTCTATAACGGCTGGGAAGACAGACTTCTGGCCGAATATGAAGCGACTAACTTGGCAGTTTTCGCCCAGTTAGACAGCGACTTAGGCAATGGCTACGCGTTGTCAGTGGGTGCCCGTCTGGAGCGCCGCGAGAGCGATTACAGCGACTCGGACAAAGATGCCTTCGAGCCCTCAGAGAACATGTGGGGCGGTCATATTGCCCTGAGCAAGACCCTCAGTCCAGGCCAACAAGCCTATGCCCGTATCGCCCGTGGCTACAAGGCGGGTGGCTTTAACATGTCGCTGCCGGCTTCCCTGAGCGATAAGAAGGAGTTCCAGGCCGAGACTCTGTACAACTATGAGCTGGGCCTCAAGTCGGAGTGGCTAGATGGCGACGCGACCACTCACTTCTCGCTGTTTTACATGGACAGACGCGATCAGCAGGTCTCTGCCTCGCAGCAAAACCCTGACGAACCACAGAAGTTTATCCTCTACGTCGAAAACGCCGGTAGCTCACACAACTACGGCGCCGAGCTGGAAGCCAATTGGTATGCCACTGATAATCTTAAGTTATACGGCACGCTAGGCTGGCTAGAGACCGCCTACGGCGATTACGCCTATCAGGATAAATACGGTGGGTTGGTGGATCTCACTGGCCGCGAACTGGCTCACTCACCTAATCTTACCTATAGCGCCGGGGCGACCTATCGCAGCGATCTGGGTTGGTTTGCCAATCTGACTACCAGTGGTAAGAGCGAGTTCTACTACTCAGACAGCAACGACTCTAAGTCAGAACCCTATACTATCTTCAATGCCCGTGTCGGCTACGAGACAGAGACCTGGTCGGCTTATCTCTGGGGTCGTAACCTGTTTGATGAGAAGTATGGCGTGCGCGGCTTCTATTTCGGTAACGAGCCGGATAATGGCTGGGCCGATAAGCAATATATCCGCTACGGCGATCCTCGCCAGTTAGGTGTCACTGTCAACGTCAAGTTTATGTAATTGGCGCTTTGCTGTTGCTAATCGTTGTAGGGGCGGGCAGGGCTCGCCCCCTTAAGGAGTTAAGATGAAATTAACCGCTGAAATCAGCATGTATCCCCTCAAGGATAGCTATATCGATCCCATCAAGTGGTTCATCGGCCGCGTTGACACTTACACCAATATCGAGCGCCGCACCAATGCCATGGCCACTCAGGTGTGCGGCGAATATGGCGAAGTGATGCAGATGTTGGCCACCGAGATGGAAGCCGCTCACGAGAAGTGGGGCAAGGCGGTCTTCGTGGTCAAGTTTATCGGTGGCGAGCTGGACCTGTCCCATCAGGAATAGGGCCTTAAGGCGCAATTAGGGAGCGACACACATCCTATGATAGATTTCTGGTCCGCATTGGTCAGCACCTTGACCCAGGCCTTCGAGCAGGCCAATGCCATGACGGCGTGGGAGGCTGTTGCCGTGGTCTTGGCACTGGCCTATCTGGCGCTGGCGATGCGCGGCAACATCTGGTGCTGGGCGGCTGCCTTTGTCAGCACCGCCATCTACACCTTGCTGTTTTGGGAGGTCTCCCTGCTGATGGAGTCGCTGCTCAACGTCTACTACATGGCGATGGCTGGCTACGGTTTCTGGCTGTGGCGCTATGGCGGCGGTGAAGATCACGGGGTCGAGGTGGTCAGCTGGTCGCTTGGGCGGCATCTCTACCTGATCGTCGCGACAACCGTGGTTTCCCTGGTGGTCGGCCATTTGATGGCAACCCACACTCAGGCATCGTACCCCTATCTTGACGCGGCAACCAGCTGCTTTGCGGTGATGACCACCTATCTGGTGGCGCGCAAGGTACTGGAGAACTGGCTCTACTGGGTGGTTATCGATTTTGTGTCCATCTACCTCTATCTTAACAAGGGACTGATGCTCACCTCTATGCTGTTCATCTTGTATGTGGGCATGGCGATAGGGGGCTATTTCCTATGGCGCACCAGCATGCAGCAGCCAAGTCAGGGTGACTACTCCTATGACTAGGGCGAGTCTTGCCGTTCTGTTCGTCGAGGCTGAGATCTGATGTCGGCTGACGGTAGTGCTGACGCGAATAGCACCTTGCTAGCGCGCCTGAGCGTTAGCCTTCCCGAGGCGGTTAAGTTGCAGCTCTCCGAGCTTGGCTGTCCACTGAATGAGAGCACACAGATACAGGTGCTCTCGCGGGGACTGAGCAACCAAAACTATCATCTAAGCCGCGATAACCAGCAGCTGGTGCTGCGGGTCAACAGTCAGGCCAGCAGCCAGATCAGCGCCCGCGACCATGAGGTGGCCAACTGGCGCCTAGCAGAAGAGCAAGGCCTAGCGCCAGCGCTCTTGTATGTGGCGCAGGGCAACAGTTGCTATCTCAGCCATTTTATCGACACAGGCGAAGATTGGAGCCGTTTGATGACGGCCAACCCCGCCCATCCGCTGCAGGATGAGTGCGTCACCCGGCCAGATGCCGAGGGGTTGCTGCTCGAGCTGCTCAAGGGGCTAGCTCAATTGCCGTTGCCCAAGAATCCCATTTCGGTGACAGAGCAGTGGCAGAGCTACATTGGCCAGCTAGAGATGATTGCCGAAAGCCTAGATGCGGCGAGCACAGATAAAGCCAGTCTTGATGCGGTAGGGAGCACGGATCTGCCCATATCCTATCTCGAGCCTTGGAAGACGCGATGGCAAGCGCTTAAGGCGCACCAGGAGCGAGTCGATGCCGTGCTAGAGCAACTTAATGCCTGTGAGTTAGCGCCACAGTATAGCCATAGGGATCTTAACCCCCACAACCTTCTGATGAGCCAGGGAAAGCTCTGGTGTATCGATTATGAATACGCCTGTAGCTCCCACCCTTTGGTGGATCTTGCCAGTGTGCTGGCAACCCACAGACTCTCTAGTGAGCAGCGCCACTGGCTGATCCTCGGCTACCTGAATGGCCATCCTAAGCTCAACGACAAGGCGCTCGCGGCCATTCCCAGTGCCTTGGCGCTTTACTGGTACTTCGCCGCCTGCTGGGCACTGTTGATGGCAAGTCAGGGCGAGGGCATATTGAAGCAGACAGTGCAGAAGGCAGTGCTGCAGTCAGTGGAGAACGCAGAGCCGCAGAAGCAGGGCGAGTCAGATGCCAGCCTGCCACATAGCGTGAGCGACTACCTGCAATGTTTCGATGATTTCATGGTGCTGGTGGGTTAACGAGCCGTTTTTCGTCCGATTCTGTTTCCGAGTCTGTTAATCCGTCAGGGTTAACGCATTCCAACAATTTTGTCTCTCTTCTATCCTTCTTTATTTCAAGTTAACTGTTTCGTTTCGCTTGTCTCATCTCGCCTGTTCATCTCCTCCAGGACATAGCTTTTTTTACCTTTGTTGATCCTTGCTGAAATTTAAATGATTAGCTAAGGGTCTATTAGGTAATGACAAAATAATGAGAGAGTGAGGTTATGCAGAAACTGTACGCTAAATTTACCCAGGGGATCGCCCAGCTCGACGGTGTCGCCGCCTTGGCACTTAGGCTCTATTTGGCGCCCGTGCTGATGCAGGCGGGTTACAACAAGCTGTCGCACTTTAGCGACACGGCGGCCTGGTTTGGTAACGCCGAGTGGGGCCTGGGTCTGCCCATGCCTGAGGTGATGGTGGCCCTGGCGGCCGGCAGCGAGTTTGTCGGTGGCTTCTTGCTGATCCTGGGCTTGGCCACCCGGTTGATCTCTATTCCCTTAATGGTCACCATGGCGGTGGCTGCCTTTAGCGTGCATTGGAAAAACGGCTGGTTGGCCATCGCCGATCCCAGCTCCTGGCTGGCCAACGAGCAGGTGATGGCCTCGGCGGAGAAGCTCGCAGCGGCTAAATCTTTGCTACAAGAACATGGTCACTATGAGTGGCTGACCTCCTCGGGTAACTTTGTGATCCTTAACAACGGTATCGAGTTTGCCGTTACCTATCTGTTTATGCTGTTTGCCTTGTTGATCATCGGCGGCGGACGCTATACCAGCTTGGATTATTGGATTGCCCGCAAGTATCAGCCCAAGGTTTAACCCGGCGTCATCAAGTGTAAATCCCACTGTTTTAGTGGGATTTTTTTTGCCAATTTGCTACCCTCGAGTTCGGTATTAATGACAGGATAATCTTTGTGGATGCGATCGAACTTCTGTTGACACGGCAGTCTTGCCCCAGACTAGTCGCCCCGGCGCCCGATGCGGCGCAGCTTACACAGATCTTAAACGCCGCGGTGCGAGTGCCGGACCATGCAGGCCTCACCCCGTGGGAATTTATCGTCGCCGAGGGCGATGGCCTAACGCGCCTGGCTGACCATTTTGTCGAGGCGATGGAAAAAGAGGGTGGCGATGAGGCTGCGGTCGCTAAGGCCGCCAACATGCCGATGCGCGCCCCCATGGTGGTCACGGTAGTGGCCAAGGTAACCGAGCATCCTAAGGTGCCGGTACTCGAGCAGCATATCGCTGCGGGCTGCGCCTGTATGGCGATGCAGCAGGCCGCCTTTGCTCTTGGACTGGGCGGCATCTGGCGCACCGGCCCCTTGGCCTTTAATCGTCATCTGCATCAGGCCTTGGGTCTGGGCGAGCAAGATCAGATAGTGGGCTTCCTCTACCTGGGTACGCCCGCGGTGAAGGCGCCGTTAAAGCCGCAGAAATCGGCCGACTCTGCGGTGCGTTACCTCTGATAAGGGTGATAGCAAACGAAATTGTGAAGCCAGGTACTATAGCTTCGACTTTGGTCGGGTTTACAGGGCAGTAAAAACTGGCAAAGTGAGGGGAGCCTGCATCCTACCTATGCAAGGTTTTCACCCTAAGTGATTGTGTTGCCCGCTTGCTGCGGGCATTTTTTTGTCTGTCAAAAGAGGGGAGCCAGATGTTGCCGCTAACCCCCATCCTGAACGCCTTTTCTATACTCTTATCCTACTCTTACCCATATTCTTATCTATACCCCAACACCCACATTCAGGTTCTCGAACCAGTCGAGGAACTGCTTTACCTGGGGACCGCGGAAGATCCGACCGTGCTGAGGGCAGAGGTATTGAATATCCAGCTTGCGTACCCGCTTTATCCAATCATTCTTGGCACGGTTTGATGGCATCCACCTCTGATGAAAGTAGGCCATCTTGGCGCAGTGTTGCTCGAAATCGTCCACATAGATATCGGCCTGGGGATCCTCCAGCGCCGCGCCGATATCGCCGCTCATCAAGACCTTAGTCACAGGGTCGTAAACATGAAAGTTACCCGAGGCATGCAGGTAGTGAGCTGGAATAAATTGCAGCTCAACTTGATCAAGGCTCACGCTACCGCCGTTGTCGGCGATGGGTTCGTAGCTGATGTTATTCATGCCGAAGTGGCGGATGAACCCCTCCCATAGCCAGGGAGAGTAGAGCTTGGCCTTGGGCAGGGTCTGATCCCACAGGCCGAGTGACGAGATGATGTCTGGGTCCTGGTGGGAGGCAAACAGATGGGTCAGCTGGCTCAGGGGGATATGCTTGACGATATTGGCCAGCATGGCCGCAAACAGCTCTATGCCGCCGGGATCCATCAACAGGGCGTGATGGCCGCTCACCACCATGTATTGGTTGGTGTCGATGATCTTATCGGGTTTCTCGGGGTCGCGACCGAAGTAGAGCCATTTGTGGGTCGGGGTTTCGATGATCAGCTCACTCTTCATGGTGCGACTCCTTGTCGTTAGCTTTTCGGTAAAAGGGGGATCAGGGGGCTGTGTTGCCAAACAGGGTAATGGCATGGTCGACCCGGCGACGGATCAACTGCGCCACATCATCCACCCGGTTGGCCACGTCGTTAAATATGGTCTGGTTGGCGGTATCGACCCGGCATGCCTCGATGCGGCAGATGGAGGCCAGTATGTTGGCGGTGCGCAGGTTACGTTTCAACTCAAACAGCTGGTTTTCCATCTTGTCGATGAGACGATCAAACTCCTGTTGTAACTTGCTGTGGTGGGCCTGAGTCGCGGCGACGGCCGGGTTGATGGTGTCGCCATAGGGCGCGCCATTGGCCTTGAGCTTTGCCTGCTGAAAATGATTCAGCGCAACCGCCGCCCGGGCTGTCTCTGTGGCGAGACGACTGGCCTGGTGGGCCAGTTGATTGATGTCGGTGGCCGCTTTCATAGTGTAGGAGGCCAGATCGTCGATGAAGCCGGTTAACGCCTTGAAACCGAGCGCCGCATTGCCCACCCGCGCCGAGGCTGCCTGGGCGTTGCTGGCGGTAAGATTTATCTGTTTGCAGTAGCTAAGTGTCTGATTGAGCTCGGCGGCGACCACTGCCGCAATGACATGATATTGACTGATTTTCGGCGCGTGTTGTGTCATTAGAACCACTTCCTATGTAGAACCAATCACAGTATAGTCGAGATCACCCAATGCGAAAGTAACCTAGGAGAATGAATTGCTTACCCTAGAAACAGAGCGTCTCGTCTTACGTGAAATGACAGTAAAAGACGCCCCCTTTATGCTGACCCTGCTCAACAGTCAGGGCTTTCTCGACAACATAGGTGATCGCGGCGTGCGCACCCTGGCGCAGGCGGAAAACCACCTCATCGAAGGGCCGATCAACAGCTATCAGGAACATGGCTATGGCATGTATTGCATCGAGCTCAGGCAAAGTGGCGAGCCTGTCGGCGTGGCCGGCCTGGTGAACCGCGAGCAGCTGCCCGGTATCGACCTTGGCTATGCCCTGTTGCCGGAATTTTTAGGTAAGGGCTATGCGGTCGAGGCCAGCCGCGCCGTGTTAGCCCATGCTAAGGCGCTCAGACTCAGCAGCCTGCTGGCGATAGTGAAAGAACGCAATGGTCCCTCACGGGCGCTGCTTGAGAAGCTCGGCTTCGAGTGTCAGGAGCTTATCGCCTGGGGCGAGGGCGACGAAGTATTACTTTACAAGATAACACTTTAATTAAATTGGCTATTTTGTTAGCGTGTGTATTAGCAATCTTGTGATCTAGCTTGTAACCAAACTCAGAAACTACCTGGTCACAGTCTTGTAAAAAGCAGTCTTGTACAAAAGTCATCGCGAGTAAACAGGGCCACAGGCTAGGCAGGCAATTTCATCTATCGGTCATATGGCTTTGTTATAACAAACCCATTGGAGCATCAACATGAGTCAGGACGCATTGAGAGGCTGTTTAAGTGGTGAGCGTGTGGTGTTAGAGCCGCTGCAGGAGGAGCATATTCCTGCCCTGTCCATCGCGGTCAGCGACGGCGAGCTGTGGAACCTCTGGTACACCTCGGCGCCCCATCCCGATGAGATGAAGACCTATGTCGAGCAGGCCCTGGCCAGCGAGCAACGCGGTGAGGCCTTGGCCTTTGCCGTCAGAGATAGGCACTCGGGGCAGATTGTCGGCTGTACCCGCCTGATGTCATGGGATCAGACCCACAGACGCATAGAGATAGGCCATACCTGGTATGCCAAGAGCGCCCAGCGCACTGGGGTCAATAGCGAGTGTAAACTCCTGCTGCTCACCTACGCCTTCGAGACCTTAGATGTGATTGCGGTGGAATTTCGCACCCACTGGCACAATCAGCGTTCCCGCGAAGCGATCACCCGCCTGGGGGCCAAGCAAGATGGCGTGCTGCGCAATCACCGCATTCTGAAAGACGGCACCATAAGAGACACTGTGGTCTACTCCATCATCGCCTCAGAGTGGCCAAGCGTGAAGCAAAACCTTAAGTTTCGAATGCGTCAGTATCTAGAAAACCAATAAGTTAACCAAAATATCAGGGAGGATAAATGTCGGGAGAATTACGCAGGGCTAGTTTGGAAGATGCGGCCGTTGTCGCGGGTCTGTTTAACGAATATCGTCAGTTCTATGGTCAGGCAAGCGATATCGACCTGGCCAACAAGTTTATCAATGCCCGACTGGCTCGCAAGGATGCGGTGATCTTCTTGATGTTAGATGCTCAGGGCAATGGCCTGGGCTTTTGTCAGCTTTATCCCAGTTTCAGCTCTATCCATGCCCGCGCCAACCTTATCCTGAGTGACCTCTATGTCACCCAGCATGCCCGCTGTGTCGGGGTAGGGCGGCGATTGATGACGACCGCCATCGATTATGCCAAGGCCAAGGGGATCGCCTCGATCTTTCTCGAAACCCATAAAGATAACCATCAGGCCCAGGCCCTGTATGAGTCACTCGGCTTCCAGCTGGAGCAAGAATTTTTAGGCTATAACCTTGATATTCAGTGACATCTAAAGTAGAAATGGTTCAAACTCATTGCTCAAGGACAGTATTGATGCGCAAGACTCTCACACTTTCGCTATTCGCCCTCATGGCCAATAGCGCCGTTGCCGCCCCATCAGAAGCCGAATTGGCATTTAACAAAGAGGTGCTGGAGTGCGCCGCCTATTACCAAATTGCCTCAGAGACCATTTCAGGCATGAATGCGCCGCAGATGAAACCAGTGGGCGAAAGGCTTAAGCAATCTGGCGAAGATGCCGTGACACTGGCGAAGAAGTATCAGGAAGCCGATAAGGTGGAGCAGCAGCTAGCGGCAACCGTCGCCGAGCAGAAGGCCAGCCTGCCGAGCAATCACAACCTGGGTAGCCTGATGAACCGCTACAAAGGCCCTTGTCAGAAGCTGATGGCCAACCCGCAGGAGCGTCTGGACTACTGGATCATGGCGACCATGTAAGCGCCTCTGTCACAGACAAAATTTCAAGAAAAGAGTGCGCTGGCGCACTCTTTTTCGATCATGCATGAAACAGGGAATCGACTAGACTGGTCTAGATAAGGGTGATCTTTACTCGCCCGTTTTCATGGAGACTCGATGAACATCTATTTTCTCATCGCCGGCATCATCGCCATCTTGACCTGCGTCGGCCATTTTACCCTGGGGAAAAAACGTTTCTTAACCCCTATGCTTGAGGCGGATTTCGACCCCATCGCCAAATCTGTCATGCACTGCGTGTTTCACTACATCTCGGTGTTTCTGGTGCTCTCGGCGCTGGTGTTGTTGGCCTGTTCCTTCTCCATGGTGTCAAACATGCAAAGTTATGGGCTGCTGCTGTTTATCGCGCTGAACTTCGTGCTGTTTGCGGTCTGGCAGATCTACATAGGATACTTTGCCGAGATAAAGGGGGCATTTCGCTCCCTGTTTCAGTGGATCTTCTTCGCCCTAGTGAGCGCCTTTACCCTGGCGGGAATTTTTCTGGGTTGATCCTGAGAGTGCTTCTGGGAGAGTGCTAAGGTTTAGAACTAGAGTTTAGAGCTAAGGTTTAGAGCTAAGGTTTAAAACTTAGATTTAGAACTGGGATTTAGAACTGGGTGTGGCTGAAGTTATGAACTGGGCTTTAAATCTGGCTATGAATCTGGGAATCTGGCTTATAATCCAAAAGCAGACATCTTGGGGTGACTCTGGCATGAGCCAAAGGGTGAAATAGTGTCACCCCAAGATGTAATGGCAAGGCGAAACTTAGTGCGTGTTAGGCTGAGGTTGTTCACCGGTTTGTCGCTTTAAGTTCTTCGCTTGAGTTTATTCGCCCAGTGGCTCACTCGGCTCATAGCAAGAGTTGCTGGCCTGACAATCAGAAGCCTGGCTGCTGAGATAGTTAGCGTTCAGTGGCGGCTCATCATTTTTAAAGCTGGCCCACTCGCTCTTGATGGTGGACAGCCAGCCATCTTCTTCCTCCGCACCCAAATAGTTGGATACGTCGACAAAGGTCAGCCAGAAGGCATAGGCCACGATGGAATAAATTGTAAAGCGGAACATGATTTTCACCCTGGTGTCACTAAATTAGAAACGCACTATACGCCGCTTTTTTTAGGAAATAAACTGTCAATGTTTTGCCGCTTTTCAGTGTATCACTCTGCTGTGTAACCATTTGTATTACATGGCTTAAAATTTATTAAGCGCTTGCTTATGTATGTAAAAATGACGCTGTCATTTTATTAGCAAAGGATCTATTTTTTGACTCTGTTTGAATGGGAAGTGGGGGAGTTGGCATTGTTTTTGACGTGGGGGGGGGAGGCTGAGATGGGATTTTTAGGTGGTGATTTAGTGAGCGATTTCGGCGCTCATTTCGTTAGTTGTTAGTCCAGCGTATGCCTGTATTCGTGTCTACACATTGGAGTTGGAGGCCGTACCTTCATAGTAATCAATCGCCTGGTCGGCCGGTGTCGTACATGGAAGCACTAATGTCCTGATCAGAGGGATGTGAACATAGGAATGCGAAAGAGCAGAAGTGTACATATGTTGCAATTTTGTTTTCATTGGCGGTGAATTCGTGGTATTCAGTTTGCCTGTGCTCCAAGGTTATGCGTTCGTCCTTGATGAAATCCAAGGAAAACTCTGTATTTCGCACATTTATTATCAATCAAATTATTGACTTACACTGGGGCTTTTTAGTTAGTCGCACAAAAGGAACTTGAATTGACTCATATTTTGGCAAAAAAGCCATTTGTGGAAATGAAATGATCAAATCAATCCTTCCTTGCGGATGCTGAATCGTTACAACGCCCAGGAAAAAGGAAGATCAAGGGGAAACCGAATGTCTTTATCACCAGCTTTTTTAAGCCGGATCCATCGTCTGTACACAGGGGTGAGGAATTTCGCCCATTCATCGAAACCGGCATTCATAGTGCTGGCCTGCTCCATGGGCGCACTGCAGGGCTGTGACGGTAGTGAAAACGCTCCGACTGCGCGACTTACGGCAATGGAATCGTCTAACGTGCCCGGTCGAATGGAACTCGATGGAAGTTTTTCCGTTGCAGGCGGTGAGAGAAAACTGGTTGCTCATACTTACACAGTAAAAAACCTGGATACGGGCGAAACCGTCTATGGGCCGGTTACCATTGAGGGTGGGCCTAACCGGGGGCCGCTGAAAGTCCACCCCTACGCCGATACCGCCTCAACCAATGGTGTCAAAGACGTTTCGGGGAACTACCAGGCGACGCTCACCGTCATGGACGATGTGGGCCAGATGCACACCGCAGTGACAAATTTCGAACTGGGTGGAGCGGTTTCGTACGCTATCGAGGACTGTGATGCAACCTGTTCTGTTGCCCCCGGCAATTCAAACCAGGTGATTTGCAGCCTAAATACCAGCTGTAATCAAGCGGTTTTCTGGACCAACATTGCAACCCAGGCAAGTCCCCTCAACAGCGCCATAGACGAGAATACAACCTTATGGATACAGGCAATCGGCGCCGGAGGAGGTAACGGCACTAACAATTCAGTAGGCGGCGGGTCGGGAGAAGGCGGCAAAGGAGGCTTTGCCCAGATGGTAACCACAGGCACAGAGTATGGAAATATTTTCGGAAATGCGATTTTCTACTACTACTTGGGGCAAGCGGGAAGTCACGATAGCAGCGGAGGGGCCGGAGGCGCTGCCACGATCGTGACAAGCTTTGAGCCGAACGGCTCCCTGCCGCACAACGAGATAGTTCTGATCGCCGGCGGCGGTGGTGGTGGTGGCGAGGGCAGCGCCTTCTACAGCGGTTCTATGCAAGGCGGCGGCGGTGGCAACGGCGGCTTCGCGTATTCAAGCCAGGTTGGCAAATCGGCAACCGGCGTAGGCGCAAACGCGTTTTACGATGGCCTGCCTTCTTTAGATGGGTCTTGGTTCACCAATACCAACGGCATGGGCGGGGGCGGAACCGATTGCACGGAAGGCGTGGCCTGCGGGGGCGATGGCCATAATGGCGGGTATCAGGGATTCGGCGGAGCGTCGGGAGGTTCGGGTTCTGAAGGTTCAAAGGGCTGGATAAACGCTGGCCCCAATCTGGCGGTTAATGCCGGCAAAGGTGGCGAGGGCGGTAACCCGGCCACCTGCGGCGGTGGCGGCGGTGGCGGCGGCTATGGTGGCGGCGGCAGCGGTACCGTATATGGTACGGACGCTTCTGGTGGGGACGATTACCGATGCTATGGCGGTGGCGGTGGCGGTAGTTACGCGATGCCTTCAACCAGGACGGACAGCAAGGCCCCGACTTCCTATGCAGGAAACGCCGGAAACGGTGAAGTCCTTTTCATCTTCAACATCGATCCCTCATAGAAGGTGCCAGATAGGTGCTTGGCTTGAAAAGACATCAAGACTAGCAAGTCGACTCAAATCGTTTGAGTCTTTTGTCAAAAGCAACTAATAAATAAAGTGTCGCCTAGCCGACACTTTATTTGGCTGCTTAACAAGCCCGTCGCTTTAGTAAGTAAATTGCTCGGATGCGCACTATAGGAGATTTGAAGGTCGCACCTTCATGGCTATCTAACGCCTGCCCGGCGGGGGGATGTGCAGATACATCTGCTACACGCCGTGAATACTTCCTTGTAGGCTCGACGATGGCATCTGACCTACATGGATGTAGGAAATGCCAATAAATGTAGGGATCATTTTTGGTCCAGCCATCGACGTCCGCAGATGCATCTACACTCGGTATCTAACGTCTCTTTGATTTGGCGTCATTGGGTGCCCATTGGGGAGGAACATATGGCCACATTTGTATTTACAGGAAATTTGAAAGTCGCACCTCCATTGCAGTCTATCACCTGCGGTGGGCTTATGTGCAGATACATCTGCTACACGCCGTAAATCCATCCTTGGAGGCTCGACGATGGCATCCCTGCCATCGACGTCCGCAGATGCATCTACACTCGGTATCTAACGTCTCTTCGATTTGGCTTTATCTGTTACTCGCTGATACAAGCCATTATTTTTAAGGAGGAAACGCATTAAAATGTGACTATACGTGTTGAATGCCAACTATAAAATAGATTAAAGTATCACCAATTAAGGACAGAGCTAGGCCAACTCGAATCAAAGATCGACTACGCCATTCAGGGAATGAAAAAGCCATTCAACACGCTTCATTCGAATCCCTTAACAAGTTAACTCTGACCCCATTTATTTCAAAAAGTTAACTCTGACCCCCATTTATTTCCAAAAAGAAGATAAGAAACTTTTAGAGTAAAAAGCCACCTTCTGAAGAAGGGGCTTTGTATTAGCCCCCTCAAAGGGGGCCAAAAGCGTCTATTTATTTACCCAATCTATTTTTGGCTCTATTTAGCCTGCTTATAGCATTAGTAAAGTGATTACACCGCAACGTTCGATGGGTAACTGCATCTATCCATCAATGCGAATTACAGGCTAAGCCTAACTGATGATAACCACCTACTGAAGTAGGTGGTTTAGGGCTGAAAACAAAATTAATTTGTTAATCTCACCACTCAAGTCCAAAATCTGTAGAGTAAGCATAATGATCACTACCAAAGTGATCTGAGGAATCGTAATGTTCCGCCTCATAAAAGTGGGTGTTATCCTGCTTTAGATGGTCAAGCAGATATTTCATGTTCTCTTTCTTATTAGGACTCAAAACATCACACATTGCGTATAATGTTGTAAATGCTTCTTCAGGGATGATTTTATCAGCTCTAGTGAGTTCCTCTATAGTAGATTCAATATCATCAACGCTTTGCGCAAATAAACTGAACGCTCCTCTCCACCAATCTCGAACAATAATCGTACTAAGGTCAATTGTTCTATTGTCTCTCAATTCCAGTGATGCAAGGTGCTCTTGAAATCTAAAGTGACCAAATGATAGCTTTCCTGAAACTTTATCTCTAACTAAAACTGTACATGGTTCTTCTAACTCTTTTACACACTTTAAAATAAGCCCTGTTGTATATTTTGAACCAATTTTAACTTTTAGATTTTTAATGGCTTCCTCTTGGCTTATGGTTCGAATACCATGCGAATGCATTATCCAAGCAAGAGCTTTAGCGCACGAGAGCAGCTCATCGCTACCTAATTCTTGTCTTCGTATTTTTTTATTTGCATCGTACTTCCCAAGCAAAAGGCTTAAGCGTTCATTGTATATTTCAGATTCATTTGAAGGTGCTTTTATTCCTTTTTCAACCAATGCGCAAAGAATTGTTGCAACTAAAGGTGTTAATAAGTTTTCATGAAGTTTTGATTTTGAGATTTCATTCCAAAGATTTAATCCTTTGGTTTTGTTGTTAAACCAGCCGCAAATAAAACTCTTCAGCTGTTCAGGTGTGAATGGTAACAGCGTGATCCCTAAGAAATCAATTTCCTTTAGATAGCTGACGCAATCTCTGCTTGAAATAATCCATTGTGTTTTCTTATATTTGCTCTTGAAACTATTCATGGCATCTAAAACAATGGGGTAGTCAGTAACTATCTCATCTAACCCATCAAAAACAAGAGCAACTCCATCGTTTAAGTATGGTTTTATTCTGTCGGCATTATCAGAGTTAACACCTAGCCCATATGATAGCAGGATAATTGCATAAATTACTTCATTTAAATATTTAGAATCGGTTGATTTTGTTTTTTTTCTTTCCACACCAAGATCGGATAAACTTTGAACAACCCTGTTCAAACTACAAAATATTATTTTTCTCCCATTGATGGTTTCTTCGTAAGATCTAAAAAACATTTCAAGTGTTGTAGTCTTACCGACACCTGCTCCACCATAAATAGCAACGTCTTTTCCAGTGTAAAATATGTCGTGAGCAGATATTGAAACCCTGTCGGAATAACTATCCACCTCTTTTAGATAAATTATAGAGCTAAGAATTGATTCTTTCGTATAAATGCATTCGAAAAATTTAAGGCTAATTTCAACAGAGTCAAGTAGTCGACGAATCTCTGCCATGCTTGGGCGGATTTCACTATTTAGAGAACTGACACAAAGCCGATATTCATCTACACGTTGTGATATTTCATTTTCGAGTTGAGATGAGTTTAAACACACATAGTAGTATGGTTCAGGTATGATCTTCCCTTCTATTGATTTTACATATTCCTTTTGTTCCACAATGCTTTTTAACGACTCATGCATGAAGTCATATGTGTTTTTAATTAAATCTGCTGATTCTCTGTTTAGTTGAGAAAAGTCTATTTTATAATTTGATGCACATGACTTTATGTCGTCAATTTTTAATTTTGCACGAACTTTCTTTAAATTGATCGCTGCAATCTCAAGCATTTTTCTATTATGACTAGACTGTTTTTTTACTTCTGATTCTAGCCTGCCTAAAAGTAGATAGGACCTTGATTCAAAATCTTTAGTGATAGAAGATAAATGTTCAATTGATGAATGGTAAGCTAATTGGTTATCTTTGTTACTTTTTGAGTTGTATTTGACATCGTGTTCCTTGTATCTGTCTTCGATAGTTTGTATATCTTCATTTAGTATATCTAAATTAACCAAGCTAAGAATTTTTTTACGTTCTAATTTGAGATTTTCCCATTGTTCGCTACTTATAAGTTTAAAGTGTTTTTTCGTTACATTTGCTTTGTATGTAATAAGTACTCTACTATCAATTGAACCTACAAAAAATGATAGGTCACTGTAAAAATTACTAATATCGATAGAGTCACGCACAGAGCAAAGTGCTCCTAATAGTTCATGATTTCTATCGGTAGTACTTTTACTATTCGTATTCCAAATTTTATCTTCAAATGGTTCAAGCTTTTCTAAAAGGTCTGGATTGAACTCTTCAATATCTTTCAAAATCCGTACACAATCGTATAACTCCAACCAGCCCTTGTAATCATCATCAAAAAGCTCATCTTCCAGATCTTCTATGAACCGTTGAGTGATTTCATGCGGCGTTGCCATATAGATGTGATCGGGTTTAACTCGCTCTCCTGTTCCTTTTGTAAAACCTTTTGATTTTGCTTGTTGTAACTGTCTACAAAGCCGGGACAAATCATTTTGAGCTAAGGTTTTATTCTTGTTTAACTTTTTAGCTTGGACGTAGACAACATATTCACCTCGTTTTGGGGGCGGTAATATAGCTGTAGCAATCAAATCTCTACCACGCTCACTGGGCCCTCCATGAAACTCTACGCGGTCATAACCCATGGACTTAAATAAAGGAACTAAAACTTCTTTTGTAAAGTCATCTTCTTTGTATGACTGCATTGCCACAAAGTATTTTTCTTTCTGATTTCTTTCCATAGCCAGATCCAGATGAAAGTTTTTAAAAATTGTAACTAACTCACTAACTTACGTCCATAGGAAAGTAGAAACAAGTTAGATAATTCAGATAGATACTACTATCAAAGGATTTTTGCTCGATTAGTTTAAAATTCTGCAATTTGGAGAAAAGGGGTCATTGCGAATTTAGGTAGCAAAGATACTTTTTTATTTGATGTCTGGTTTACTATTCCAATTTTTCCAGAAGACTTCCTGTCCAAAGGTATCCAAAAGGATCATAGTTACACGCTGTTTAGAATGATAGATATGTAAAAGGTTTGTGTTTGAGTTGTTTAAGCCTTAATCATGTCATTAGTAGGATAGGCGCAGGTTGCCAATTTGCTGGGGAGTGAAGAGATAATAGTTTGTTCAATACTGCTGGCTAAGTCTCAGTGAGATAATCCAAAGTAATCCTATTGAACCTAGCGAAATTAAGGTGAGCTTTGGCTAGACGCATAGAGACGGCGCTAGACTCTGGGGAGTCTAACGCTGTCGATACGCTTAGGGTAACGCTTGGATTAAGAGCGTTTCTTCCACAGCATCACGCCGGCGACGATGATCACTAGCGCTATGATGGGGAGTAGGTCGTTTAGGTGGTGGAACAGACCTATGCCGTTGTGCCCTGGGTGTGCCCAGGCCGCCGCAGGAAGAAGGCTAGCGAGTAGTAGTGAGGCTTTTTTCATTGTAATACTCCATATATGTTTGGTTATATTCATCGGTTTCCAGCTCTAGTTGCATCAGCAGCAATTCTTCCCCTTCGATGATGCGGGTCTCATAGCTGTGACAACTAGGACAAATGACACTTCGTTCTTTAATGGTATGAGTGCTTTGGCAAGCCTGGCACTCGAGCACCAATTCTTGATGTAGAATCTCCAGCTCCGCCTCTCTGGCGCGCCCCTCCAGCTTGAAGGTTTCAAACGCGGTCGCCAGTAGGGCGGGCTCGACGCCGCTAAGGACGCCGATCTTTATCACCACCTTAGTGATCCTGCTCGCCTGATTGGCGATGGCGTGCTGTTCACACTGTTCCAGCAGGGCGGTGACAATCGAATACTCGTGCATTAACAGATCCTTGGCAGCAGTTCACCCTGGGGCAGATCGAGGTAGCGGCTGCTGCCCCATGGGGTCTTGAGCACCACCTTACCCGGATGAGTCCCTTCCACATGACCTATGATGGCCGCCTGCTGGCAGTGGCCGTAGCGCTGGATGATCTCCAGTGCGCCGTCGGCGATTTCACCCGGCACCGCCAGGATGAAGGTGCCTTCGTTGGCAAGATCATGAGGCTCGAAGCCATAGAGCTCACATAAGCCTTTTACCTCGTCACATACGGGGATCTTGCTCTCCTCGACATTGATGCCGACATTGGAGGCGCTGGCCCATTCGTTGAGTACCGCCGCCAGACCGCCACGGGTGGCGTCGCGCATGGCGTGTACCTCTATGTTGCAGGCGATCAACTGTTCGACCACGGGCCAGAGGTTGGCGCAGTCGCTGACCAGCTCAGATTCCAGGGTGAGTCCCTCGCGGGCCATCAGGATGGCGGCGCCGTGACGGCCGATATCGCCAGAGACCAGGATGGCATCACCGGCTTGCAGATTTTTCACCGAGATCTGTGGCTTCAACACACGGCCGACCCCGGAGGTGTTGATAAACAGGCCATCGGCGCAGCCCTTAGGCACGACTTTGGTATCGCCGCAGACGATGCGGGTGCCGCTCTTGTGCAGCTCCTCGGCCATGCTGGTGACAATTTCCTTGAGGGCGCTGATGGCAAAGCCTTCTTCTATGATGAAGCTGCAGCTCAGGTATTGGGGTTCGGCGCCCATCATGGCCAGATCGTTGACCGTGCCCGCGATGGCGAGCTTGCCTATGTTGCCACCGGCAAAAAACAGCGGCGATACGGTGAAGGAGTCTGTGGTAAAGGCGGCCTGACCCTCGAAGTGGAGCAGGGCGGCGTCTTCTTCGCTTGCCAAAATCGGGTTGTTGAAGGCCTTGAAGAAGATCGACTTGATCAGTCGGTTCATCTCCTTGCCGCCACCGCCGTGACTGAGTTGTACGGTTTTTTCGTTGTCGGCCATGATTAGACTCCGTTATAGCGGTAATAGGCGTTGCAGGCGCCTTCCGAGCTGACCATGCAGCTGCCGAGGGGCGTCTCTGGGGTGCAGCCGCGGCCAAAGACCTTACAGTCTTTCGGCTTGGCGATGCCTCTTAAGATGTCGCCGCACTGGCAGGCCTTGTGATCGTCGATATCGGCCACGTTCAGCTTGTCGCGATAGATCACCTCGGCGTCGCGGAGGGCAAATTCGGGTCTTAGCATCAGCGCCGACTCATTCAGCGGTCCCAGACCGCGCCAACGGAAATGCGGCCTGACGGTGAGGTACTGATTGACCTTCTGCTGGGCATGGACGTTACCTTCCTCGCTCACGGCGCGGCTATATTGCACGTCCAGTTCGGCGACGCCATCGACCTTCTGCTTGACGATGCGCAGGATAGATTCCATCACATCCACAGGCTCAAACCCAGATACCACCACTGGGGTGCCGTATTGAGTCACGGCGGGGCGGTAGAGCTTGGCACCGGCGATCACGCTCACGTGAGCCGGGCCGATAAAGGCATTCACCTTGGCTTGGGGATCGGCCATCACGGCGTCTATGGCCGGTGGCACCAGCACATGGTTGATGTGGAACAGCAGGTTATCAAGCCCTTGTTGCTCAGCCTGCTCGATAAGCACCGCCGTCATGGGGGTTGAGGTTTCGAACCCTATGGCGAAGAAGATCACCTGCTTATCTGGGTTCTCCTTGGCAATGGTCAGGGCGTCCATGGGATCGTAGAGCGGGCGGATATCGCAGCCCTTGGCCCTGAATTCGGCCAGGCTGCCTTTTGAGCCGGGCACGCGGATCATATCCCCCAGGGTCACCAAAATCACGTCGGGCTGAGAGGCCAGGATGGCGGCGTGATCGATGCGCTCCTTGGGCATGACACACACGGGGCAGCCAGGGCCGTGGACAAATTCGATGTTGTCAGGCAGCAGCTGATTTAGGCCATATTTCATGATGGTGTGGGTATGACCGCCGCACACCTCCATGATGTAGATGTTGCCCTCATGCTTGGCGGCGTGCAGGGCGATCTCCTTAGCCAGATTGTGTATGGTTTCAGGATCTCTAAAGCCCTGATACAGCTGTTTTAGCTCTATCATGCCTGGGCCTCCTGCTCATTCATCTTGGCGACGATCTCCTGATACAGGGCCAGGCTTTGCTCGGCGTCTGCCTTGTCTATCTTGTTCATCACGAAGCCGATATGGATCAGCACATAGTCGTCGAGGGCCAGTGGCTCCTCCATCAGATGGCTGCTGACCTTGCGCTTCACCCCCAGGGTCTCGACCGTCACGGCCTGCTCCTCGGGGTGGAGTGCTACAATTCTTGAGGGGATGGATAGGCACATGGTTACTGGCTCCTGTGGGCGTTTAGCCAGTCGACCACGGCGCGCATGCTGTCGCCATCCTTGATGGAGGTGGTGATCACCTGGGCATCAGGGTTGAGGCGTTTCACCTGGGCCTTGGCTTCCTCAACGCTGAAATCGAAGTGGGGCAGCAGGTCGGCCTTGGTGATCAACACCAGATCTGCCTTGCGGAACATCACAGGGTATTTCTCTATCTTGTCATCGCCTTCGGGTACAGACACCAGCACTATGTTGAAGTGGGTGCCTACATCGTAGGAGGCGGGGCAGACCAGGTTACCGACGTTCTCCACGAAGCAGATATCCAGGGCCGCCAGATCCACATGATGCAGGGCATCGTGCACCATGAAAGCGTCCAGGTGACAGGCGGAGCCGGTCTGGATTTGGAAGGCGGGAATGCCCTTGGCGGTGAGGCGGTCGGCGTCGCGGGAGGTCTCAAGATCGCCTTCGACCACGCCATAGTTAAGATCTGTGTACTCCTTGAGGTGCTCGAGCAGTGTGGTCTTGCCGCTGCCCGGGCTGCTCATCAAGTTGAAGGCGGTAATATTGTGGGCCTCGAAGTGGGCACGGTTGTGGGCCGCTTCGTGGTCGTTCTTGTCGAGGATCTTATGGATGACAGACAGTGTCTTCTTGTCGTTGAGCTGGGGATTGCTACGCAGGGTGCCGTGGTCGTGATGATGCCCGTGGCTGTACTCATGACCGTGCGCGTGGCTGTGCTCATGGCTGTGTTCGTGATGATTATCATGCTCATGGCTGTGGTGATGGTCATGATCATGGTGATCATGATCCCGAGTGATAGAGCAGCCGCAGTCTTTACACATAATGAACTCCAAAAAATCTAAGGCGTTAATGCCATTTTGCGCTAGGGGCCCGGTGACTTCATTGACCCGGGTCAGTTTTAGGCAAAATCCTGTTAATCAAATTGGCTCAAGCGCTTATCGCAGGGCGATTTAGGGCGCGGCTTAAGCCGAGTTAATGTTTGTGTATGGCGTACCAGAGTTGCCCCAGGGCAATGCCGCCATCGTTAACCGGTACCTGGTGCGAATCGAGCACCTTAATCTTAGCCATCTCTAGGCGTTTACGTGTCTCGCTGAGCAGATAGCGGTTTTGAAACACGCCGCCGCAAAGCGTCACATCTAAGCCGCTAAGCTTGATGGCGCAGTCGGTGACCGCCTGGGCCAGCGCGTTCATGAAGCCGCGGGCGATAAGGCTTATGCCTTCGGGCTTGTGCTGCCATTTGAGCAGGGCATTGACCATCTGCGGCCAGAGGGCTTCTAGCTGCCATACGCCATCTTTCTCACTCAGGCCAAAGGCCAGATCCGCCGCCGCGAGCTCGCTTTCTAACTGCGCCTCGCTGACCTCATTGGCCTTGGCCTCGATCAACATGCCGGCCTGACCCTCAAACTGGGTGGTCTGCATCAGGCCGAGCAGGCAGGCGGTGGCATCAAACAGACGGCCGATGGAGCTGGTCATCTGGGTCGCGACGCCTTTCTGCCACAGGGTATGCAGGTTGCCGATGAGGCTGGCTGGCAGTCCCTCAAGCGATGCCAGTGGCAGCGCCTTTATCTGTTCAGGCGAGTAGCGCGCGAACAGCAGCGCCAGCATGATGCGGCGGGGATCCTTAATCGCCTGCTCGCCGCCGATCAGCGCCATTGGGCTAAGGTGGGCGACGCGCTGGAAACCTGAGATATCGGCTAGCATGGCTTCGCCGCCCCAGAGCTGGCGTTCATCCCCGAGACCCGTGCCATCGAAGCTGAAACCCAATACCTTGTCGACTCTCTGATTGACGGCCATGACGCTGAGGATATGGGCGTAGTGGTGCTGCACCTGAGTGTAGGCTATGCCTTGCGCATCCTTTTGCCGCTGGGCCCAGATGGTCGAGGCGTAATCGGGGTGCTTGTCGCTCACCAGGTGTTTGGGGCTGAACTGATACAGGCGCTTAAAGGTCGCCAGGGTGTCGATGAAGTATTGCTCCGCCTCCAGGCTGAAAAGGTCACCTATGTGCGGGCTAAGCACCAGGTTGTGATCGAAGCCGAAGGCGATGCTGTTCTTCTGCTGGGCGCCCACGGCCAGCGTCTCTTGGGGGACTTCCTCTGGTAGCGCCAGGGTCAGCGGCGCATAGCCCCGCGCCAGACGGATCACCTGCAACTTGTCATCCACCATCTGCACCACGCTGTCGTCACAGCCGTTAAGGATCTCGCGGTTATGATCCAGCACGGCATCGACCACCTCACCCAGACGCTCGAAGATCTGCTCGCCGTGCGTGATGATGGGCTCGCCGCTGCGGTTGGCACTGGTGGCCACGAGCGGACGGTTTAGCCTGCTGAGCAGCAGTTGATGCAGCGGCGTGTAGGGCAGAAACAGCCCGAGTCTGTCGATGCCGGGGGCCACGGCCGGACTTAGGGTGTCGCTGCTCAGCGCATCGCTACTGGATTCATCTTTGTTGAGCGCCTTTTGCAGCAGGGTGATGGGCCGCTCGGCGCTTTGCAGTAGTTGCCACTCGGCATCGCTGCCGCAGGCCAGTGTCTTGGCCATGTCGAGCGAGGCGCACATCACGGCGAAGGGCTTGGCCGGGCGCTGCTTACGGGATCTCAGCTGCATCACCGCCTCATCATTGGTGGCATCGCACACCAGATGAAAACCACCTAGTCCCTTGATGGCCAGGGTCTTGCCCTTTGCCAGCAGCTCTACGGCCAGGTCCAGCGCGGCGTTACGCTCACCAAGCAGACGCTTATCTTGTGCCAGCAGACTGAGCTGTGGGCCGCATTTGGGGCAGCTCACCGGCTGGGCGTGGTAGCGCCTGTCGAGCGGATTCTGATAGGCCGCCGCGCAGGCATCACACATGACGAACTCGGCCATGGCGGTGTTGGGCCTGTCATAGGGCAGGGCGCGGATCAGGGTATACCTGGGGCCGCAGTTAGTGCAGTTGGTAAAAGGGTACTGATAGTGACGGTTGCCGGGATCCATGATCTCATCGAGACACTCCTGGCAACTGCTCTTGTCGCTGGAGACGGCCACCACCGCCTTGGCATCCGCCTGGCTGTGCACTATCTCGAAGCTGTTGCACTCTTCAAGCGGCAGCTCAGTCTCACTCAGGCTGTCGATGCGGGCAAGTGACGGCGGCGTCTGGGTCAGGGCCTCGACGAAGGCGTTAATCGCAGCATCGCTGCCCTGCAGCTCCACCGTCACGCCTTTACTGTGGTTGAAGGTCAGGCCCAGCAGACCAAGCTCAGTCGCCCAGCGGTAGACGAAGGGGCGAAAACCAACCCCTTGGACGATACCCGTTACCGCCAGTCGTACGCGCTTGGTCGATGCCATGGACCTTTGTAACCCGCTCGACATGCTACAGCCTGCGTTTCTTCAGCAGCAGGGCGCCGATAGCATGGTTGTTGCCATCGATCTCCAGCAGCTGGTTGTGTTTGAGGGGGAAGTTCTTGCCGACCCGCAGGGCGACCCGCTGACACAGCAGGGGGTTTACCCACTCGCTGCCGGCCAGGGCCACCGATTTGACCCCAAGGTTGAGATCCAGATGCTCAATCCAGTTTGCCAGGTAGTCGGCGAAGGAGTCGTGCATGCCAAAGGCCAGTTTCTGGCTGTCTCTGTCGTCGGCCAGACGGAAGCTGATCAGGCTGCCCAGCGTCTTGCACCAGTTGAGGCTGCGATAGGCTTCGCCGCGGGTGAGCGGGTAGTCGATGCGCGGCGAGTTACTGCCGCGATGGGCCATGGCAGCGGCCATCAGGGCGTCGTTGAGATCGCCAACGCTCAAGGAACGGCTCTCGAGACCCAGGATCACCGCGCCCACCGCCCATAGGGCGCTTAAACTGTGGCGCTCATTGGGAAGCTTAAGGTCCAGTAGCCTGAGATAATCTTCGGGGTAGCGCTGCTTAAACTTCTCCAGCACCTTGCGCTGGGGGCTCTGCTCCAATTGATGATAGATCTCATAGCCGTTTTCCGGCAGCTCGGGCAGGGCAAAGAAACGCTCGGCCTCGCACTTGCCATCTAAGGTGTAGATCTGCCCGCCATGGTCACGGCTGAGGTAGATGATGGCGCTGTTCTTATCAAGGCCATGCTCGAGATTCACGCTGTGCAGGGCGCACAGGGCAAGGTCATCATCGCCCAAGATAGCAGGCGTCATGGCGCCGTGGCGGCTCTTGACGTCACTGCCTTGTTCCAGCAGGTAGTGGCCGCCCTGTTTATCGCTGTGGCTGGCGTAGTAATAGGTGTCCTTGCCCGCCAGCAGCACAGTGTCATGTAGTGGCTGCTTGGGCGAGTCGATGCGCAGGGCGTTTGGCGCATTCGTGTGGATCTCGGCCCATTGGCCATCGATATAGGCAAGTGCCTCGCCCTGGGTGGGATCGGTTAAATAGACCCAGTCTGTGCCGTGCTGGCGCAGATGCTCGGCCAGGATCACCAAGAGGCGGTTGTAGGCGAAGCAGAGATCGTACAGCGGCTGGGCGAGCTTTGGATGATCTTTGATGGGCCGTACGCAGATGAGTGGCTTCTCTATGCTCGACAGCGCCAACACCTGAGGATCGCTGAGGTGGAACTGGGCATTTAAAGTGTTGGGATTACAGATAAGCAGGCGAGGGCGCTGACTCTTTTTATGGGTACTTCCATTGGGATTGTTGTCAACCGGGCTCAGGCTTAGCCGAATGCCGCCTGCCAGCTCGAGTTCGCCCTGGGTCATCAGGCGCTGATACATGGCCTGAATGTCGCCAGCGGTCAGGCCGCGATAATCCTGATGGATGCGGCGCTCGCCGTGGCAACAGTCGCAGGCAAGAGCCAGCTGGCCAAACTCTGGCGCCTGATTATCACCAAAGTGGGGCGCGCACTGCTGACAAAACTCCTGCACCAGTGGCTGGGTGGCCAAAGGGGCTTTGCTGCCGGTCGGCGCGTCGATCAGGGCGATGCGGGAATCGGTGAGCCATACGGAGATCAGAAAATCCTGGGCGATATCATCGGCCAGGGCTTCCAGCTCGCTCTGTTTGCCCTCGGCCTCGATAAAATAGGCGCCGCCCTGGTAACCGACATGGATATTTAGTTCACCATAATTTAGGTATCGGTTACATAAATGCGCGTAAAGCGGCACCTGCCGTGAGCAGGTAAATTCAAATTTGATTGTCTTCATCTAGGGTTACACCGCGCTTATAAGAATCTGGAATGAGCGTTTCAATAGCCAAGTCGTTGATCCGTTCGATCTCGAATCCGAGGGACTTGAAATGGGTGAGTATTGTCGTTTCCATCAGGGGAACGGCGGCGGCGACACGCGGGGTGAGCCCCAGTGTCATAGGTTCGAGTACGGTTGGCGTGCAGCCAAGTACGAAAGTTTTTGGTCTGTCTCCGACCATCTCCATCATGGTCAATGTCTGTAACATCTCCACCTCGTGTGCGCTTCCTTGCCAATCGATCTCGCTGGGAGCCTTGTCGAAATCGAAAAAATAGACCTCTCCTGGTCCGACGCCGTGGGCGTTGACCGTATCTACCACCACAAGATAGTCGTATTTACAGATAATGGGAATTAGCCCTTGGGCTAAGGTGCCACCATCCATCACATCGAGTTGATGCGACGGATGGCTAAAGCGATAGTTTTCTTGCAGGTAATTGACAAAATGTACGCCGATCCCTTCATCGGCGTACAGCACATTACCAATACCGAGTAACAGTATTTTCATGGCGCCCTTATTTAGTGCTTCTTAGGATGGTAGTCATAGCCAGAGACGATGGAATCTACCGAATTATGTTTAAATCTTATGCCGGTCCAAACCGCCATATAGACGTGGATCACCACAAAGATAATAAACACCCAAGTAAAGTAATGGTGCCAGATCCTCAGCTGGGCCAGGCCGCCCATTGCGCCGGTCAACCAGGCCGCGAAGTCGCCTAACATGCCGCCAAGGCCGAGATGATAGACGTTGGCGTACAGTGCCAGGCCTGTGATGCAGATAAGCGCTGCGATCACTGACACGGCAAAGTAGGTGACAAATTGCAAGGGACCATACACACCTTTCTTATCCAGGTGTCCCATCCAGAGATAGGACTTAAGCTGCACTATCCAGCTGTTGACGCTGGCGACATCCTTAAAGGAGCGCCGCTCTATGTCGCTCTTGCTGAAGAAGAACAGGTAGGCCCTGGCAAGCGTGATGGCACACAGCACGAAGCCGAAGATCAGGTGGGCAAATCTAACCCATCCCTGTACCAACACATCCGTGCTGCTCGGCGCCACCAAAAACGGCCAGGCAATATAGAAGCCTGTTATGACAAGAACCAGTATGGAGAGCGCTCGCAACCAGTGGAAAATCCTGATCGCGGCGCTGAAGATAAAGGCTCTCTCATAGGGTACATTGGTTGTAGCCATGAGTTGCTCCTTAGTTATTGCCGTTTGGGTCGATACGGAACTCACCCAGATTTTGGCCCTTATAGTCCATCACGTGTACCGAACAGGCCATACATGGGTCGAACGAGTGAATGATACGTATCACTTCCAGGGGTTTGGTTGGGTCTTCCAGCTTGAGGCCCAATAGGGATGCCTCATAGGGACCTACCTTACCGGCGGCGTCCACAGGGCCTGCGTTCCAGGTCGTAGGTACCACAGCCTGATAGTTCTCCACCAGACCGTTCTTGATGCGGATCCAGTGGCTGAGCATGCCGCGCGGCGCCTCAATCATGGCGTGACCCACATACTCTTTGCTTGGGTCGATCTCTGGCTTCACATAGGTCGCCTCATCCACAAGCAGGTTGTTGATCAGGGCATCGAAGGTCTTAAGACCCTGCTCGGCCACGATAACGGTTTGCAGCATGCGCGCCGCGGTGCGGCCAAGCGTGGTAAACAGGGCTTCAACCGGCAGGCCAGTGGCTTCCAGCAGACCGTTCACCGCATCGACCACCACCTTGTTACCGCGGGCATAGCTGACCAGCAGGCTAGAGAGTGGACCTACCTCGACAGGCTCGCCCTGGTAGCGGGGTGATTTCACCCAGCTGTACTTGCCGTCGCCATCCAGTGTCGGCAGTTTGCCGTAGACTGTGTCGCGCTCCACGAAGCCTGTGTAGTTTGGGATTGTGGTGCCGTCATATGGATGCTGTGGTTCGCTTGCGTCATACCAGGCGTGGCTCACATCTTCCTTGATCAGATCTGGGTTGATGTCGGTGACATTAGCCAGATCGCCATTCATGATCACACCTTGGTCGAACATGTACTGACCGTCGGCGAGGACAAAGTCGTTGGTCGCCAGGAAGTTCTTCACGTTGACGCCGCCCAGCACGCTAGGCTCGCCGCCGAAAGCTTCGGCCGCCATGACGATATCCGCCTTATAGGCGCGGTTGATAAAGTCGGCCACGATGGCGTGTTTCTGTTTCCACTCCTGCAGACGGGCAGGGCTTAACATGTCACGCACCGAGGTAACACCACCGACCACCAGTGACTGAGGATGCGGCTGCTTACCACCGAAGATGGCCAGCATCTCGGCCGCAACGCGCTGTACTTCCAGTGCCTTGAGGTAGTGAGACAGGGCGATTAGGTTTTGCTCAGGGGTAAACTTATAGGTGCCGTTGCCCCAGTAAGCGTTGGCGAAGGGGCCAAGTTTACCGGTTTCGACGAAGCCCTTGACGCGCTCTTGTACCGCGCGCAGCTCACCTTCGCCGGCGGCGATTGGGTTGTGGGTATATTTCAGGGCCACCTGTGCGGCGGCGGCCGGATCGGCACTCAGCGCAGAGACCACATCCACCCAGTCCAGGCCGTGGAGGTGATAGAAGTGTACTATGTGGTCATGCATATAGAGCGAGGTCTGCATGAGCGAGCGCAGATACTTGGCGTTCAGTGGAATCTTCACCCCTAAGGCGTTTTCCACCGCCTCGGTACCACAGCGATAGTGTGAATAGGTACAGACACCACAGATACGTTGAACGATAAGGCCCACATCCATCGGAGTGCGTCCCTTGAGGATCACTTCGATGCCACGCCATAGGGTGGAGGAGGACCAGGCTTTTTGAACAACATTATTTTCGTCGACTTCGACCTCGATGCGCAGATGGCCTTCGATTCGAGTGATAGGGTCGATAACTACACGTTTGCTCATTGAATTAGTCCTCCTTCGAATTGGCAAATACGCTGGCAACAGCATGAGCGCCGATACCTACAGCTGTGGCACCCAAGATCACTGCGCCGACGGTATCGGCCGTTGCGTCCAGTCCGTGAAGGAGCTGTCTGCCAAGGGGTTTTTCAAAGTCGGCCATGTCGTCCCAGAAGTTAGGCTCGGAGCAGCCCATACATCCGTGACCCGCAAGTACCGGCCAACTGGTGTGGTGATTGAATCTTTCTGTGGGGCAGTTGTTATAGGTATAAGGCCCTTTACATCCCACTTTATAGAGGCAGTAACCCTCTTTCGCGCCTTCATCGCCGAACTGTTCGACAAATTCGCCCGCATCGAAGCGGCCGCGACGTTCACAGTTATCGTGTACCCGTGCGCCGTAGGCCCACTTAGGACGGTTAAACATATCCAGCGCAGGCAGTTTGCCGAACATGATGAAATACATCAGGGTGCCGACAATGTTCTTCTCACTCGGTGGGCAGCCACCTAAGTTAACCACTGTCTTATTCACTACCTTATCGACGCCCTTGGCACCGGTTGGGTTAGGAGCTGCGGCCTGCACGCCACCGAAGGAGGCGCAGGTACCGACAGAGATGATCGCCGCGGCGCCTTCGGCCGCATGCTTGATGATCTCAAGGCCGGTGTGACCCTTACAGCCAACGGTGAGGAAGGCACCATTGTTGGCGGTAGGGATAGCCCCCTCGACGGCCAGCAGGTAGTTACCTTTGTAGGTTTCCAGTGCGTGTTCCAGGTTTTCTTCGGCTTGCCAACCGGCGGCGGCCATCAGGGTTTCATGGTATTCCAATGAAACATGGTCGAAGATCAGTGAGTCGAGGTTAGGGGTGTCTGCACGCACCAGAGATTCGGAGCAGCCGGTACATTCGGCCATGTGCAACCAGATCAGTGGTACGCGGTCCGCCAACTCGGCGGCTTCAGCAACCAGTGTGCTAAAGGGAAGCGGCAATGCCAGCATAGCGGTGACGGCGGCGCTCCATTTCATAAAGTCTCGGCGGGTGATTCCATGCTCTTCCATCTTGTCTTGCAATGTCTGAGCATGACGAGGCGCCAAGCGACGTAACTCTTCGAGGCGTGCTTGGCCTTGTTGATATAAGGCGGCATGTGTGTCCATGGTTAACCCTTTGTTTTCATTTTGATGCGAAAATGTAGTGGCACGATTCAGTAACTTAGTTTAGGCCTCAAATTCCGTGCGAATGTTGATGTATGTCAACATTTATAAACCTTGTGATCCGCAAGGGCATTCCACCTTCTATAGCTATGAGCTGGATCAAGTTTATTTAAAAACATGGGTCAAAATGTCCCACTTTTTGGCGGCATTTGATCCGCTTCAAACTTTATGCCTGTTGCATAAATGTTTGTTTTGTATGCTTATAAATAAAGTTGGTTAAAACTTCGGCTTTTTAGACCAACCTTAATTACACTTAAGGTGCGGACACGATTAAGGAGTCAGAATATGGAATCGATGAAAGTCGTTGATTATATGGATCGCCAGCCGGTGTTATTACAGGCAGACATGACACTGGCGGCCGCGGTCGAGAAGCTGCTCTCACAAAAAAAACTAGGCGCAGCCGTGGTCGATGCACAGGGTCATTTGGTGGGGTTTTTGTCGCAACAAGATTGTTTAGCCGTGATGTTAAAGAGTACCTATCACTGCGATCTCACCGCGAACGTGAGTGACTGCATGCGCACCGATGTACTTACCGTCAGCAAGGATGAGCCCATCATCAGTTTGGCGGAGCAGATGCTGCTGCCCAAGCCTAAGATCTATCCTGTGATCGACCAGGGCAGGGTGGTCGGCATCATAGACAGAAATGCCGTATTGAGGGCGATCAACACCTCCATGCAGGAGTGTTATCTTAAACCTGCCTAAGTCGATGCTTATGTTCACCTTTTTATCGGCAAGTACCACACGGCAAAACCGATAATCAGGTGAACAAATTCGCCCGCTAGAGGCGATTTTCCATATCAAAATGGCGCGTTCCTTGGTAGGATCCCTGCTTTGTGTTTTGCTATATGGGTTTTTCCTTTGAATTCGCCACGTCACCCCCTGTCTCATGCCTTCCTCAACCAGTGTTTTCAGGCCGATGCCTCTCGCATCAAGCGCCGCCTTCATAGACTGAAAAAACAAGCCGACGGCGAGCAGAAAGATGAGGCGCTGGCCCAGCTAGAAGAGCAGGCCATTGCCGCCGCTGCTAAGGTTGAGAGCCGCAGGCAGAATCGCCCCGAGATCAACTATCCCGACGCCTTGCCCGTGTCGCAAAAGCGCGGCGAGATAGCCGAGGCGATCGCCAATAACCAGGTGGTGATAGTGGCCGGTGAAACCGGCTCGGGTAAGACGACTCAGCTGCCGAAGATCTGTCTCGAGCTTGGCCTGGGCACCCGCGGCCTGATAGGCCACACCCAGCCAAGACGACTGGCCGCTCGCAGCGTGGCGACCCGTGTGGCCGAGGAACTCAATAGCCCACTGGGCGAGGTGGTGGGTTTTAAGGTGCGTTTCGCCGATGCCATCAAGCCGACCTCTTACATCAAGCTGATGACAGACGGTATCTTGCTGGCAGAGCTGAGTTCAGACAAATACCTGGATCAGTACGACACCATCATTATCGATGAGGCCCACGAGCGAAGCCTGAATATCGACTTCATCCTGGGTTACCTCAAGAGCGTGCTCAAGCGCCGTCCGGATCTTAAGGTGATCATCACCTCGGCCACCATAGACGTGGAGCGTTTCTCTAAGCATTTCAATAATGCGCCTGTGATCGAGGTGTCGGGTCGAACCTATCCGGTGGAGACCCGCTACCGTCCGCTGGTCGGCGAGCAGGATGAAGACTTAGATCTCACTGATGGCATCTTCGCTGCGGTAGAGGAGCTGATGGCCGAGGGACCGGGGGATATCCTCATCTTCCTCAACGGCGAGCGCGAGATCCGTGACCTGGCGGACCAGCTCAACAAACAGCAGTACCGAGATACCGAGGTGTTACCCCTGTATGCGCGTCTCTCTTATGGTGAGCAGTCCAAGGTGTTCAAGAGTCATTGCGGACGCCGTATCGTGCTAGCCACCAACGTGGCGGAAACCTCCTTGACGGTTCCCGGCATCAAGTATGTGATCGACCCAGGCACGGCTCGCATCAGCCGTTACAGCTATCGCACTAAGGTGCAGCGTCTGCCTATTGAGCCTATCTCTCAGGCGAGCGCCAACCAGCGTCAGGGCCGTTGTGGCCGTGTGGCGCCGGGGATCTGTATTCGTCTCTACGATGAGGCGGACTTTAACAACCGCCCCGAGTTTACCGATCCCGAGATCCTAAGGACCAACCTGGCCTCTGTCATTTTGCAGATGCTCTCCATCGGCCTTGGCGACATCGAAGGTTTCCCCTTTATCCAGCCGCCTGATGCCAGATATATCCGTGATGGTTTCCTGCTGCTGGAAGAGCTGCAGTCGGTGCGCAAACACAAGGGGCAGTTGCAACTCACGCCACTTGGACGTCAATTGGCGAGTATCCCTGTGGATCCGCGACTGGCGCGCATGGTGGTGCAGGCCAAGGAATATGGCTGCCTGCATGAGACTCTGGTGATCACCGCAGGCTTGTCGATCCAAGATCCCCGCGAGCGCCCAATGGATAAGAAGCAGGCCGCCGATGAGGCACACAGACGCTTCAACGATAAGGACTCTGATTTCATCGCCTGGGTCAAGCTGTGGGATCACATCAAGGAGCAGCAGAAAGCTCTGTCCGCCAGTCAGTTCCGCAAGCTGTGTAAGCAGGAGTTTCTGGCGTACCTACGGGTGCGAGAATGGCAGGATCTCTATACTCAGCTTCGACAAGCGGTGCACGACCTTAAGTGGAAGCTCAACAGCGAGCCCGCCGACTATGAGCTGCTGCATAAATCTTTGCTGACCGGTCTGCTGAGTCATATCGGCTTCAAGGATAAGGACAACGAGTATCTGGGGGCGCGCAACCGCAAGTTCTTCGTCTTCCCCGGCTCGCCGCTGGCCAAGAAGGGGCCTAAGTGGATCATGGCCGCCGAGATGACCGAGACCTCGCGACTGTTTGCCCGCTGCTGCGCCAAGATCCAGCCGGAATGGGTCGAGCCTCTGGCCGGTCATCTGGTGAAGAAAAGCTATGTTGAGCCCCATTTCGAGGCCAAGCAGGGCAGTGTGGTGGCGCTGGAGAACCAACTGCTCTACGGCCTGACCATAGTCAATCGCCGCCGGGTGCAATATGGCCCGGTGGAGCCGGTTGAGGCCCGCGAGATCTTCATTCGCAGCGCCCTGGCAGAAGGGGAGCTGCGCACCAAGGAAGCCTTCTTTGTTAAGAACCGCGCCCTGATCGACGATATCGAGGCGCTGGAGCACAAGTCCCGCCGCCGCGACATCTTGGTGGACGAGCAGGCGCTGGTGGATTTCTATGAGGCGCGCATCCCGGAAGGGATCTACAACGCGCCAAAGCTGCTGACCTGGTGGAAGCAGGAGAAGAAGCGCCAGCCGCATCTGCTGGACTTTGAACGTGAGCAGCTGATGAAGCGCAGCGACGAGCATGTCTCGGCGCTGGACTTCCCCGACAGCTGGCATCAGGGCAACTTTAACCTGCCGCTGAGTTATCACTTCGAGCCGGCGGATGTAGATGACGGCGTCTCTGTGCATCTTCCCGTCGCGCTGCTTAATCAGATAGAGGCCCAGGGCTTCGACTGGTTGGTGCCTGGACTCAGGGAAGAAAAGATCACCGCGCTGATCAAGTCCCTGCCTAAGACGCTGAGACGTAACTTCGTACCGGCGCCGGATTATGCCAGGGCCTGCTTACAGGCGATGGCTAATACGAACAGCAGCAGTGAGATGAGTCTGCTGGAGGCCATGTGTAAGCAGCTGCTGCGCATGAGCGGCGTGCGTATCTCGGTTGATGATTTCGACCTCTCGCAGCTCGCCCCCCATCTGCTGATCAACTTCAAGGTGGAAGATGACAAGGGCAAGTTAATCGCACAGGGCAGGGAGCTTGAGCAGCTAAAAGATACGCTTCAGGGCAGGGTAACCCAGGCGATTCGCAACGTCGCCGAGAGCGGTATAGAGCAAAGCGAGCTGACTCAGTGGAGCTTTGGCGACCTGCCCAAACAGTATGAGAAGAAGCGGGGTAACTTCCAGGTGAAGGCCTTCCCCGCGCTGGTGGACAACAAAGACAGCGTGGCCATCAAGCTGTTTGATGATGAGCACGAGGCCGGCCGCTGTCATAAGGCGGGTCTGCAGCGTCTCTTGCTGCTCAACATGCCATCTCCGGTGAAGCACCTGCAGAACACCCTGCCCAACAAGGCCAAGTTGGCCATGTACTTCAACCCCTTTGGCCAGGTGCAGTATCTGATCGACGATATCCTGTCGGCGGCGGTGCAGCAGCTACTGGATGAGAAGGGCTTAGATGTGCGCAGCGCCGAGCAGTTCGACCAGGCCAAAGATCTGGTGCGTCAGGATCTCAACCCCACGGCGGCCAAGATCGCCCTGCAGGTGGAGGAGATCTTGACCCTTTATCAGAAGGTGAAGAAGCGCCTCAAGGGCAAGATCAGCCTGGATATCGCCTTCGCCATGAGTGACATTCAGACCCAGTTGGATAACCTGGTATTCAAGGGCTTTGTCGAGCAGTGCGGTTGGCAGCGACTTTCTGATTTAATCAGGTATATCAAGGCGATAGATAATCGTTTAGATAAACTTCCCGTGGATCCTAACCGTGACCGCCTGCATCTGCATAGCATCAACAATGTGCAACAGACCCTGGCAACCCAGCTGGCCAAGGTGCCCCGCAGCGCGGCTGTGCCCGAGGCGCTGCAAGAGGCTCGCTGGATGATAGAGGAGTATCGCGTCTCCTGTTTCGCCCAGGTGTTAGGTACCGCCTATCCCATCTCGGAGAAGCGCATCCTCAACCGCATCGCCGAGGCCTGATTATTGTCATAAAGACTGGAGAAGCACCCGCAACGGGTGCTTTTTTTTACCCCACTAAATCCCCCTCTACCCCCATCGATATATTTTTACGATTTAGATCACATTTTGACTTACGAAATCGCCATTTTGTGACTATGTTTTAGTTGTTTATGAATAGCTAATTTATTCATTTTGTTGCTTTCTCAATCGAAATACGTGTCTAGGAGAGGTGATCTGGGTTTTATCTGCGACAAAAGGATGATCCAGATCAAACCTGCATAGAATTTACCGATTTAGGGGTATACAGAATGTTAAGAAGTTATTGATACCATAAATAACAGGAAGAAAAGTATGGTTTTATCGTTTGATTGGTCCACACCAACCACTGGCTAGCCTGCTTTATCTGCTATGAAAACCGGCATGACCCGTTGGAGGATGCATGAGTTCCACACCTAATGAAGAGAAAAGTTTAGAGCTAAAAATATTTGTGTTTCTAACCGTTTTTCTTGCTCCCCTGCTGTCAGTGTTACTCGTTTCTGGTTTGGGCTTCGCTATCTGGTTTAGCCAGATATTTACCGGCCCGCCAGGTGCAGGTTAACCCACTGTATTCGAACAATTATTAAGAGTGTAAATGTCAATGAGCAATGAACTTCACGTCACCAGTTTAGTGGTTCAGGTTAAGCCTGAATTTATGTCGAGTGTCAGACAGACAATCATGAAGATGGAAAATGCTGAGTTGTCTGTAAACGATGAGGTCAAGCTGGTCGTTGTGCTGGAAGGCATGACCCAGAAGGGCCTGATGGCTGACATCGAGGCGATCAACAAGATTGAGGGCGTGCTGTCCGCAGCCATGGTGTATCACCAGAGTGAAGTGCTTGAAGAGGTTGAAAAATGAAGATGAATCGACGCGAATTTATGAAGGCAAATGCGGCCATGGCCGCTGCCTCAGTGGCTGGTTTGGCCTTGCCTGCAACGGCAAGCAACCTAATTACCAGTTCAGAGCAGACTAAACTTGAGTGGAACAAGGCGCCATGTCGTTTCTGCGGTACAGGTTGTTCGGTCATTGTCGCGACACGCGACGGCAAGGTGGTTGCGACTCACGGCGACGCCGAGAGTGAGGTAAACCGTGGCCTGAACTGTATCAAGGGTTACTTCCTGTCTAAGATCATGTACGGCAAGGATAGACTGCAGAGCCCTATGCTGCGTATGACCAACGGCAAATACGACAAGCATGGCGAATTTACCCCAGTGAGCTGGGACACTGCCTTCGATACCATGGCAGAGAAGTGGAAAGCCACCATCAAGAAGAAGGGCCCAACCGCCATCGGTATGTTCGGCTCAGGCCAGTGGACAGTATGGGAAGGCTACGCCGCCTCTAAATTGATGAAGGCCGGTTTTGGCTCAAACAACATCGACCCTAACGCCCGTCATTGTATGGCGTCTGCGGTAGGTGGCTTCATGCGTACCTTTGGTATCGATGAGCCTATGGGTTGTTACGATGACATGGAAAACGCCGATGCCTTCGTGCTCTGGGGTTCTAACATGGCTGAGATGCACCCCATTCTCTGGAGCCGTGTCACCGACCGTCGTCTGAGCGCGCCACACGTTAAGGTGTCTGTGCTATCGACCTTTACCCACAGATCTTTCGATCTGGCCGATCTCGGTATCGTCTTCACGCCGCAGACCGACCTGGCTATTCTGAACTTTATCGCCAACTACATCATTCAAAACGATGCGGTAAACTGGGATTTCGTCAACAAGCACGTTAACTTCCGCAAGGGTGAAACCGACATCGGCTATGGCCTGCGTCCAAGCCATCCGCTGCAGCAGAAAGCCAAGAACGTTAAGACGGCCGGCAAGTCTACGCCAATCGAATTTGATGCCTTCAAGGCCTTCGTTGCCGATTATGACGTGGCTTCTGTCAGCAAGCTTTCTGGCGTGCCGGAAGATAAGCTGATTGAACTGGCGAAACTCTACGCCGATCCAAATACCAAGGTGACCTCATTCTGGACCATGGGCTTCAACCAGCATACCCGTGGTGTATGGTGTAATAACCTGATTTATAACATTCACCTGCTAACAGGTAAGATCTCGACGCCGGGTAACAGCCCATTCTCGCTGACCGGTCAACCCTCTGCCTGTGGTACCGCCCGTGAAGTGGGTACCTTCTCGCATCGTCTGCCCGCAGACCTAGTGGTGAATAATCCAGAACACAGAAAGATTGCCGAAAAGATCTGGAAGATCCCAGATGGCATCATTCCGCCTAAGCCTGGTTACCATGCGGTTGAGCAGAACCGTCGCCTCAAAGATGGTGACATGAACTGTTACTGGGTGCAGGTGAACAACAACATGCAGGCCGGTCCTAACATGAACGAGGAAGGTCTACCTGGCTATCGTAACCCTGAAAACTTCATCGTAGTGTCTGATGCCTACCCAACGGTGACGACTCAGGCTGCCGACCTTATTTTGCCAACTGCCATGTGGGTGGAGAAAGAGGGCGCCTATGGTAACGCCGAGCGTCGTACCCAGTTCTGGCATCAGATGGTGAAGGCACCGGGCGAGTCTCGCTCAGATCTCTGGCAGTTGATGGAGTTTGCTAAGCGCTTCACCACAGACGAAGTTTGGCCAAAAGAGGTGCTGGCGGCGAACCCTGAGTACAAGGGCAAGACGCTGTTCCAGGTACTCTACCAGAACGGTAACGTAGATAAGTTCCCACTGGAGCAAGCCGATCCTAAGTACATGAACGATGAAGCCAAGCACTTTGGTTACTATGTTCAGAAGGGGCTGTTTGAAGAGTACGCCACCTTCGGTCGCGGTCATGGCCATGACTTGGCTGACTTCGATACCTACCATGAGGTGCACGGTCTGCGCTGGCCTGTGGTTAACGGTAAAGAGACCAAGTGGCGCTTCCGCGAAGGCAGCGACCCTTATGTGAAACCAGGTACAGGCTTCCAGTTCTACGGTAAGCCAGATGGTAAGGCGGTTATCTACGCGCTGCCTTATGAGCCTGCCGCCGAGTCGCCAGATGAAGAGTTTAACCTCTGGTTATCGACCGGTCGTGTGCTAGAGCACTGGCACTCAGGTTCTATGACCCAGCGTGTGCCCGAGCTGTACCGCGCCTTCCCGGATGCCGTCTGCTTCATGCATCCAGAAGACGCCAAGAAACGCGGCCTGCGTCGCGGTGATGAGGTGAAGGTGGTTTCTCGCCGTGGTGAGATCAAGACACGTGTCGAGACCCGTGGCCGTAACAAGCCGCCTGTCGGTCTGGTCTTTGTGCCTTGGTTCGACGCCAGCCAGCTGATTAACAAGGTGACGCTAGATGCGACGGATCCTTTGTCTAAACAGACTGACTTTAAGAAGTGCGCAGTTAAAGTAGTTAAGGCATAAGGAGAATCACCATGAAATCATTGAAACTTGTAACCTTGGCGACTCTGGTGACTCTCTCTGTCGGCGCGACCTTTAGCAGCGTGGCTGCCAGCGTGCCCGATGAGAAGGTTGCCACCCTCAGGCAGGCGCCGCTCGACACTAACCCGACGCCGCCTGTGATGCAGAAGGTGCGTAACACAGACGTTAAGCAGGTGCGTAACTATCCGATGCAGCCGCCGGTGATCCCCCATAAGATCGACGGCTATCAGATAGACCTGAAGGTGAATAAGTGTATGTCGTGCCACGCCCGTAAGCGTGTTGGCGACTCACAGGCACCTATGGTGAGTGTGACCCACTACATGGACAGGGAAAACAACTTCTTAGCGGATCTTTCTCCACGTCGCTATTTCTGTACTCAGTGCCATGTGCCACAGCTGGATGCAAAAACCTTGGTAGGTAATGACTTTATCGATATCGACCACTTGATTAAAGCTGAAGCAGCTAAGCACTAGGAGCGGCCGTATGTTAGATAAGTTGAAAAAAATCTGGCAGGTGTTAAGAAAACCCAGCGTGCATTTTAGCTTAGGTTTTCTTACCTTAGGCGGCTTCGTCGCGGGGGTGATCTTCTGGGGCGGATTCAACACCGCCCTGGAAGCCACCAACCAGGAAGCCTTCTGTATCGGCTGTCACGAGATGGAAAATAACGTGTATCAGGAGCTGAAGTCGACGATACACTTTACCAACCGCAGTGGTGTGCGTGCGACCTGTCCTGATTGTCACGTGCCTCACAACTGGACAGATAAGATTGCCCGTAAGATGCAGGCCTCGAAAGAGGTGTGGGGCAAGGTATTCGGCACCATCAACACGCGTGACAAGTTTGAGGCCAAGCGCCGCGAACTGGCAGAGCATGAATGGGCACGACTCAAGGCCAACGATTCGCTTGAATGTCGTAACTGCCACAATTTCGACTACATGGACTTTACTCGTCAATCGACACGTGCGGCCAATATGCACTCCACATCATTGGCCAGCGGCGAGAAGACCTGTATCGATTGTCATAAGGGTATTGCTCACCACTTACCTGATATGAAAGGGGTCGAAGGCTTCTAGTTAAGGCTCCTAGTTGGGCATTAGCGCTTAAGACACCATCTCCAAGTAAAAACGCCAGCATTCATCTCGCTGGCGTTTTTTTATCTTTTTTTCTCGAAGCTTAGGATTGCACCGAGTCGATGATCAGCTCCCTGAGCCAGCGGTGGCTGGGGTCGAGATCGAAATGTTTATGCCAGAGCAGCACATAGGTGCCGGGTACCATCTGTGTGGGGATCGGCAGTGATACCAGCTTAAACTGCCCCATCATCACCTTGGCGTATTTGGCGGGCGAGCAGAGGATGAGGTCGCTCTGCTCGCAGAGCTGCATGGCGCTGTTAAAATCGGTGAGGTTGACCGCGATGTCCCGCTTGAGGTGCTTCATCTGCAACACGTCATCCAGCAGCCAGTGGGAGATCCCACCGAAGGTGACCTGCAGATGGCGATACTTCAAAAAGGTACTCAGGTTCCACTCCTCTTGTAGCAGGGGATGGCCTTCGCGCACCAGACAGAGGGAGTGATCCCGGGTCAGCTCGACGAAGCGCAGGGCGCTGGGCAGGTTGTTGATATGCTGCAGCGAGCGTTCGTCCCATTCCCGGCAGGCGATGCCAAGATCGGTATCGCAGCGCAGCAGTCGCTCCATGCTCTCGCTATGCCAGGTGTGGCTGTCTAAGGTGATCTTAGGTGCCTGCTTGAGCAGCTTGGGCATGAAGCGCGGGTAGGTCAGCGAGTAGGCGGTCTCTACCAATTCGAGCCGAAAGCGTCTATGGCTCTTGGAGGGATCGAAGTCGCTGGGGCGGGTGAGGGAGGAGACCTGACTCAAGATTTGACGGATCTCCGGCCCCAGCTGCTTGGCCTTGGGTGTTGGACGCAGGCCGTGGGCGGTGCGCTCGAACAGCTGGTCGTCGAAGGAGTCTCTGAGCTTATTGAGCTGTTTGCTCACCGCAGATTGGCTCAGATGCAGACGCTCGGCGGCGGCCGTGACGCTCTGCTCCTCCAGCAACACCTCCAGCAGGGGAAGCAGGTTAAAGTCGAATGCTTTCAATGGGAATTCCGTTAGGGGATGGCGTTAACTGCTGCCATGATAGCCAGCTGGCAGGTTTTTAGGTAGCCCTATCTCAAAGTTTGCCTTTGGCTATTTACCTTTAGCCATGGAGTTGGTTATGCTCGGCGAATCCCACGGCGTATGCCTTTGGCTGTTTATGCCAAACTTGGCGTTAATCTAGCGCGCCGGGAAACAAGTTGGACGCTGACAGGACTGTCGGTCTGGTAATGTTAATGGAAGTGCTAGTGTGAACTAGTGCGCGGCGTGAGGATTAACTCATGCCAAATCAACGGAATTTGTAATGATGAAAAAGATACTGCTTGTAGGTTTGACCTCTCTGACCCTATGTTCTCCGCTGGCCTTTGCCAGAGATGATGTCGGCAACTATAACATCGCCTCGGTGCTTAATTCAGAGGCGGCCAAGGCCAAGCTGGGCAGTGATGTCAGCTTCTATTTTGGCGAGCAGGCCTATGGTGAGCCTGTGCAGAAACTGGGTGAGCTGAAGACCAACAAGAAGACCAATGCGTTTAATAAGTCAGATCAGGAAGCCTGCGAATGGGTCTTCCTGTCGGCGATGATTGCCCTGAAAAACAGCGCGCTGAAGCAGGGCGGTAACGCCATAGTGAATATTAAGTCTAACTATAAGAACAACCTGACCTCGAGCGAAGAGACCTTCCAGTGTGGCGCCGGCGCCCTGATGGCGGGTGTGGCGCTGACCGGTGAGGTGGTTAAGTTGGCCGAGAGTGCTAATTCTGAAACGGCTAATCCTGAAAGCGGTAAATAAATTGTTTAATATCCAAGGATTATTTTGAATTAGAACACTTGGATTAGGGCCCTTGGTTTAACGCACTTAAGTCGGACCCTTGGGTTAGGGCTCTTGGGTTAAAGCTCTTGTGTTAAGACTCTTGGTTTAAAGCTCTTGTATTAAGAAAGTAAAAACGCCAGCAAATGCTGGCGTTTTTTGTGAGTATTGATTAGTCGCTAACGATTGGGTATGCGCTTAGGCGCGCATCGCCTTCTCGCCGCGGCACAGACCGACAACACCTGAGCGGGAGATCTCAATCACCTTAGTCACCTCGCCGATGGCGGCGATGAAGGCATCGAGCTTATCCGAGGTGCCGGCCATCTGAATGGTATAGAGCTCAGAGGTGACATCCACTATCTGACCGCGGAAGATATCGGCGGTGCGCTTCACCTCCTCACGACCCGCGCCCTTGGCTTTCACCTTGATCAGCGCCAGCTCTCGCTCGATATGGCTGGACTCGGTAATGTTGGACACCTTGAGAATATCGATAAGCTTATGCAGCTGCTTCTCAATCTGTTCCAGCACTGCCTCGTCGGCCACTAGGGTGATGTTGAGCCTGGAGAGGGTAACATCATCTGTGGGTGCCACCGTCAGACTCTCGATGTTGTAGCCGCGCTGGGAGAAAAGGCCTACCACACGGGATAGGGCGCCGGGTTGGTTTTCGAGTAATACAGAAATAATTCGACGCATTAGCTTTTCTCCGTCTTGCTTAGCCACATTTCATTCATCCCGCCACCGCGGATCTGCATTGGGTAGACGTGCTCTGTCTCATCGACGCTGATGTCGACGAAGACCAGCTTGTCCTTCATGGCAAGGGCCTTCTCGAGCTCGGCTTCCAGCTCGGCCGGGTCGCTGATGGTCATGCCCACGTGGCCGTAGGCCTCGGCTATCTTGGCAAAGTTAGGCACTGAGTCCATGTAGGAGTGGGAGTGACGACCCGAGTAGATCATATCCTGCCACTGCTTCACCATACCGAGGAAACGGTTGTTTAAGTTGATAATTTTAACCGGCGTATCGTATTGCAGCGCGGTAGACAACTCCTGGATATTCATCTGGATTGAGCCATCGCCGGTGACGCAGATAACCGTCTCGTCCGGCTTGGCCATCTTCACCCCCATGGCGGCTGGCAAGCCAAAGCCCATGGTGCCCAGGCCGCCCGAGTTGATCCAGCGTCTTGGCTTGTTGAAGGGGTAGTAGAGGGCGGCAAACATCTGATGCTGACCCACGTCCGAGGCCACGTAGGCATCGCCATTAGTCAGCTTGTGCAGGGTCTGGATCACCTGCTGTGGCTTGATCCGCTCGCTGCTCTTGTCATAGGCCAGACTGTTGCGACTGCGCCATTGATTGATCTCGCTCCACCAGTAGTCGATGGCGCCTTCATCGTTTTTCATCGACGGCTCATCGTCAAGTAGGGCCAGCATGTCATCGAGCACGCTGTCGGCCGAGCCCACGATGGGGATATCCACCCTGACCGTCTTGGAGATAGAGGAGGGGTCGATATCGATATGCAATATCGTGGCGTTGGGGCAATATTTTTCCACATTGTTGGTGGTGCGATCGTCGAATCTTACCCCGATGCCGAAGATAAGGTCGGCGTTGTGCATCGCCATGTTGGCCTCATAACAGCCATGCATGCCTAGCATGCCGACGCTGTTGGCGTGAGTGCCGGGAAAGGCGCCCAGCCCCATTAGGGTGCTGACGACCGGCAGGCCGAGTCTATCAGACAGTTTGAGGATCTGCTGGTCTGCGCCCGAGATCACCGCGCCGCCGCCCACATAGAGTACCGGCTTCTTGGCCTTTAACAGGGCCTGCAGGCCACGGCGGATCTGTCCCTTATGGCCCGTCGTTGTCGGGTTATAGGAACGCATGTTGATCTCATCCGGATATTGGTATTCGTGCAATATCTGTGGATTGAGACAATCCTTGGGAATGTCAACCACCACAGGGCCGGGGCGACCTGTGGAGGCGATATAGAAGGCCTTTTTGATGATGGCTGGAATATCCTTGGCGTCTGTCACCAGGAAGCTGTGCTTCACCACGGGACGGGAGATGCCTATCATGTCGCATTCCTGGAAGGCATCATTACCAATTAAGTTGCTGGGAACCTGTCCCGAGAGCACGACCAGCGGAATAGAGTCCATGTAGGCGGTGGCGATCCCTGTGATGGCGTTGGTGGCGCCAGGGCCCGAGGTGACCAGCACCACACCCACCTTGCCGGTGGCGCGGGCATAGCCGTCGGCCATGTGAACGGCCGCCTGCTCGTGGCGTACGAGAATATGTTCTATACCGGATTTTTGGTGCAGGGCATCGTAAATATCGAGTACCGAGCCACCTGGATAGCCGAAAATGTGTTTAACGCCTTCATCGATTAATGATCGGACGATCATGCTGGCGCCGGAAAGTTTTTCCATTGGTGATCCCTCTTAAGTTACCGCGACGGTATGCAGTATCTTGATACAGCGACGGTAATCGCTCTAAACATAGAGTCTGGAGGGTAATCCAGACTCGCGCTTCACCCGAAAGCGGTCGGCTTGGGGTGACTGTTGCCAATGAACAGAATTTCATCATATTCAATAGATGAATGAATTCAAGCCTTTTATCAGCAAAGTTTGCCAAGTTGAGCAAAACTCACGTTCGAGGTGAGATGGGCATTGGCCGAAGTGGCGGTTTGATGGGGGGTGAGGGCCGTCATTAATCTTTAATCGGGCGATGTAGACTTTAGTCTCAGAAGGTTATTTTATGGCATCGCCGCCCAATTGAGTCATCGGGCGGCGGTTATCTTAGAGTTCAAGTTAATGGTGAGCTTGACGGTGAATCTAACGTAAGCGTGGCAAGTTAATGCGGTAATTGACGTATCAGCACCGTTAGCCCTGTCTTTGCTGTGAATGCGCCAGGAATTGGCATAGGCCGACCAGCAGCACGGCGCCAAGCATGAGCGCCGAGAAGGGCACGGCTGTCCCAGTGTAGAAGAGCGCCAACAGGGGGCCGGCCAGGGCGCCAAAGCCAAATCTCAGGGTGCCGATCACCGCCGTCGCCGTGCCGGTTTCTTGCTGAAACTTCATCAGCACTATGGCGTCGGCATTAACAGACATTACGCCCAGGAAACCCATGAAGGGGATGAGCGCCGCCACGGTAAAGTGATAGCTGAGTCCCAGCAGGTTAACGCTTAATAAAGCGATACCGGCGACGGCAGCCAGCAATGTGGCTACTTTTAGCATGCGGCGCGAGCCATACTTGACTACGATGCGGCTGTTGATCACGTTGGCCAGCATCAGGGCGCCGACATTGGTGCTAAAGAGGATGGCAAACAGGCTCTTATCCAGACCAAACACCTCCATGTAGACAAACGGTGAGGCGGTGAGGTAGCAGAAGAAGGCAAACGAGGTCATCACGCCGCTGGCGATATGTAGCTTGACGCCAGGCTTGGTAAACACCACGGCATAGGCGCCGAAGAAGGAACGTTGACTGCGGCCGCTTGTTTGCGCGTCGCTGGGCATTCTTAGCTTGGTCAGTACCAGGATAAGCAGCAAGCTGGCGTAACAGGCCAAGATGAAGAAGATCAGGTGCCATTCGCCCAGCTCGAGGATCAGGCTGCCCATGGTGGGGGCGATGAGCGGGGCCAGCATCATGATCAGGCTGACATAGGACATCCCCTTGGCGGTGTTCTTGCCATAGACCTCCTTGATGTAGCCGGGCACCACTACGGTGGCGGCGGCGCCGATGAAGGCCTGCAGGAATCTCAGCCCCAGAAATACCTCCACGCTAGTGACGAAGGCCAGCGCCAGGCTGATTAAACCAAAGCCGGTTAAGCCAAGTAATACTAAGGGGCGGCGGCCGATGCGGTCGGCGATGGGGCCGAAGGTGAGCATGCCAAGGGCATAGCCCGCTAGATAGAGACTCAGCGACTGCTGCACAGTGGTGACGCTGGAGTTGAAGCTTTCGGCCAGGGTCGACATGGCCGGCAGGTACATGTCTATCGCCAGCGGCGTGATGGCGACGATGGCCGATAACATGGGGATCAACAGGGCCAGATTGGGGATGCCCTGGGGTTGGCTAAGCTCAGATGACGGGATCGACGCTTTGTTCACTCATACCTCTTGTGACCGAATTTAAGACAATTTGTGGGGGTGATAACAGGTGATGGGGATGTTATCTGGGAGAAGAATGATTGTACGGGATCTCGCCTCGCCTTGGCCAATGCTTTATTGCGCTTAGGCTAATGCAAGGCGAGCCGATTTGTAACAAAACCTTGCTAGGCGGACTAGGCCCGCTAGCGAGTCCTCTAACTTGGGTTAAAGCTCGGACTGAAACGGTAGGTCCAGCTTGCGCTGACTCACCCGCTCGTTGCCTATGGCGCTCACCATGTGGTTGCGCTCCACCTTGGTCCAGTGCTCGCTCTGATCCGTTGGTGGCTCCGAGCAGATGATGATGCTGGCCTGTTCTGTATCCTGAACTGCTTCCGTGTGGGGGATAAATTCGATCCCCTCCAGGCATTCGTTAACCTTGCCGCGACCGAAGAAGAGGGAGGCGGGTTTGACGCCCTCAAGCGTGGCGAAACGGGTGACTACTGTGTGTTTACCATCAGTCACCGCAAAGTTGATGAAGGCGTTGGTGTCGGCACCCGCTGCCTTGCGTAGGCGCATGATGCAGGCGATGGTCGCCTCCATCGCGTTTTCCAGCTGACTCAGACTGGCCTGCTCGGCAAATTCCAGCTTGTCCATGAAGAGGGCGAAGGCATATTCAGAGTCCGTGTTACCTTTAATTAAGGCAAAGGCGCGATCCGAGAGCTGATTGAGCAGCTGACGACGAAACTTATCGAACTGATCCAGGCGGCCGTTGTGCATCCATAGGTAATGCATGCAGGAGAAGGGGTGGCAGTTGGCTTGACTCACCGGCATCCCCTTAGAGGCGTCGCGCACGTGGGCAAAATAATGCTGGGTCTCTACCTTCTCGGCAATCATCTTGAGGTTACGGTTGCTCCAGGCGGGATCCACATTGACGAAGGTCGCCGGGATAGGGTCATCCTGGGTGGGATACCAGCCCAGACCAAAGCCGTCGGCGTTGGTGGGCACCTTACGTTTCTGGGCGTATTTACTCTGCATCACCAGCGAGTTGGAGGCCTTAAAGATCAGGGGGGACATCAGCGCCTTGGGGCCGCTATAGGTTAAAAATCTGCACATGGACTCATCTATCCGAAATCATACCGACTCAAAATTTAGCGCGAATCGCGCGGGCGACAAAGGGAAATTTACGCCTCAAGCTAATTTTCCCCTTGCCTGTCGTTAAACTGTCACCTTCACGTCATGAATTCGTCTTATCTCCGCCTTAGCTTAGCGCAATTTATAGCCTATTTATCCGCCGCTTGGCGGTTCTTACTTAGGCGTACTCAGGGCAAGCAAAAGGATTCGGCAATGAATAACAAGATGAATAAAACGGCGATAGCTGTGGTCGTGGCAACTTTGGGTCTGACGGCCTGTAGCGGCGATGACGGCAAAGATGGTGCAAATGGTAGCAATGGCACAAACGGCGCGAGTAGCCTGGTTGCATTTACCCAGCTGCCTGCGGGCGACCTTGAGTGTCCACTCGGTGGACAGATGATACAGACAGGCCTGGATCTCAATGGCAATGGCGTGCTGGACAGCGATGAAGTTAACGCCGAGCAGACTCAATACCTTTGCCGTGAGACGGTATCTGGGCTTAGCGCCGAGCTGGTGGGGCGTTATGAGTCTGGCGTCTATGGTCAGAGCGCCGCGGAGATCGTCGGTTTTCATGTGGCGAGTAAACGTATCTTCGTGGTGAATGCCCAGAGTGGTATGGTGGATATCGTCGATGCGGCCAACTTAGCCGCAATCCCGGTAGCAGGCAGCGATGCCCTGGTGCTCAATAACCTGCCTAAGCAGGCTGTGCTGGATGTGGCGCAAGATCTTGGCCTGGCTCGTCTTGGCGGCGTAAATAGCCTAGCTATTTATGGCGATCTGCTGGCGGTGGCCATAGAGCGCGGCGATGAGGCGGGCAACGGCAAGCAGGGGATGGGCTATGTCGCCTTCTATCACATCGATAGCGCCGGTGAAGCAAGCCTTATCCATGGTGTCGAGGTCGGGGCACTGCCAGACAATGTCGTATTTAGCCATGATGGCAAGCAAGTATTGGTGGCCGGCGAAGGTGAGCCGAGCGATGACTACAGCGTCGATCCGCTAGGCACGGTGGCCATCATAGCTGTGACCGATGGCGTGCCGGCGACCAGCGCGACCTTACTGGATTTCAGCGACTTTAATCTAGGCGGCGCGCGCGAAGCCGAGCTGTCGAGCGATATCAAGATCAACGGCCCGGGTGCCAGCCGCGCGCAAGACTTGGAGCCTGAATATATCAGCGTATCGCCAGACGATAAGCTCGCCTATGTCAGCCTGCAGGAAAACAACGCCATCGCGGTGATCGACATTCCAAGCAAAGCGGTCAAGGCCATCTGGCCTCTGGGCTTTAAGGATTTTGGCTTAGCGAAGAACGCGATAGATGCCAGCGACAAGGATGACAGGGTCAATATTCAGGCCTATCCGGGCGTGGTTGGCTTGTATCAGCCCGATACTATTGCCAGCTACCAGTGGCATGGCAGCGACTTTGTGGTAACGGCCAACGAGGGGGACTCTCGTGACTATGGCGGCTTCTCCGAAGAGGCCCGCGCCGACGACCTCACGCTCGATGCTAACCATCCGCAGTTTGCCGCGGCCCAGGACAAAACGCAGCTGGCGCGCCTTAAGGTAACTACCTCAATGGGAGATGAAGATGGTGATGGCGACTTCGACAAGATAGTGGCCTACGGCGGTCGCTCATTCTCTATCTGGGATCAAAACGGTCAGCAGGTGTTCGACAGCGGCAGCGATTTCTCCCGCATCACGGCAGCGCTGCTGGGGATGAACTTCAACAACAATAACGAAGAGAACAAGGGCGACAGCCGCAGCGACGATAAGGGCGCCGAGCCCGAGGCGCTGGCGATTGGTGAGATTGAGGGTAAGCGCTACGCCTTCATCGGCCTGGAGCGCACCTCTGGCTTCATGATCTATGAGATCACCAACCCGTTTGCGGTGAAGTTTGTCGACTATGTGGTTAATCGTGACTTCGAGGTCGGCTTCGAGATCGATGGCAGCGACATCACAGGTTCGCCTGGGGCGGCGGGGGATCTCGGCCCAGAGGGGATGAGCTTCGTGGCCGCGGCCGACAGCCCCAACGGTAAGCCGCTGCTGATCATAGGCAATGAGGTGAGCGGCAGCACCAGCGTGTATCAGCTGTCGCTGCAGTGAAATTCGGCATAGACAGCTAAGGAAGGATAAAGGCGCCTGAGGGCGCCTTTTTTGTATGCTCCCGGTTAGTTTTCTAGCAGTGAGAAGCTCTCACCACTGTCGAGCCAGGTGGGGTATTTCTTCATGATGGCGGTAAAGACTGGGCTATCGATATGATTGGCGAGCCAGGCGCGTACTTTAGGGTAGGGAGCGTGTTGCCACCAGTTATTATCCACGTGAGCAAACTGGCGCACGAAGGGGAAGATGGCATAGTCGGCGAGGGTTGGAAGGTCTGCCATCAGCTGGGCATGTTCGTTCAGCCTGGCTTCCAGCCTGGCGATAAAGCGCTCGCCCTGGGCGCGATAGTCTTCTTGCGTCTGCTCTGGATGACGATCGGCGTACTTATACTTATCCAGCCAGGGCTTAAATTCATTGTCGTTTTCAGCGATCAGTGCCATGGCCGCTTGTTGCTGGCCAGGCTCATGGCTGAGGAGCAGCGCCGCTGTTTTCTCATCTCCCTCTTTGGCTTTCTTACCGAGCGCCCACAGCATGATCGACAGGCTCTCGTCGATGACGCTGCCATCTTCTAGGATAAGCACAGGTACAGTGCCCTTGGGGCTTGCCGCTAACATGGGCTCGGGCTTATGTTTGAGCACTATCTCTCTGAGCTCCACCTCCTGGCCAGCGAGAAAGAGGCCCAGGCGGGCGCGCATGGCATAGGGGCAGCGACGAAACGAATATAATGTGGGGTAGGCCATGGGGTCTCCTTGATTGCTGGCGCTATTCTTCATGGCTTTGCGCCAAATCGCAACCCCGAATGGCGTTTAGTGGTTATGAGTAAGCGCCCGTGCGAGGGGTAATAAAATACCCTTACTTTTTCTGCCTGTTTGTTTAACTGTGATTTAGGTAGAATTCGCCTCCATTTTGCGCGCCATGTCACTTATGGTCATGCTTAGGTTGATACTTAGGTTTATTCTCAGCTTCATGCTTGGGTTTATTCTTAGTTTGTGAGCGCGCCTATCCATGCACTGGGGATTAAGCCTCAGCGAGCAGTTTAAGAGGTTGATATGTCTCAGTTTGTAGTTTGTGCGTTATATAAGTTTGTCTCCCTGCCGGCCTTCGAAGCCCTGCAGCAGCCGTTGCTGAAGGAGATGGAATCTTTAGAGATCAAGGGAACTTTGCTGCTGGCCAGTGAAGGGATCAACGGTACGGTTGCCGGCAGTCAGGCGGGGATCGATAGTCTGCTGGCCTGGTTAGACGCCCAGCCAGGGCTGGATAATATCGTCTACAAGCTGTCATTTGACCATGAGATGCCTTTCTATCGCACTAAAGTTAAGCTGAAGAAAGAGATAGTCACCATGGGGGTCGAAGGCATAGATCCCCGTAAGGTGGTGGGCACCTATGTGAAGCCTAAGGACTGGAACAAGCTGATCTCAGATCCCGAGGTACTGCTGATCGACACCCGTAACGACTATGAGGTCAACATAGGCACCTTCAAGAATGCGGTCGACCCTAAGACCCAGACCTTCAGAGAGTTTCCCGATTATGTGAAGCAGAATCTGGATCCTAAGCAACACAAGAAGGTCGCCATGTTCTGCACCGGCGGCATTCGCTGTGAGAAATCCACTGCCTACCTCAAAGAGCAGGGGTTCGATGAGGTGTATCACCTTGAGGGCGGTGTGCTTAAGTATCTGGAAGAGGTTAAGCCCGAAGAGAGCCTCTGGGAAGGTGAGTGTTTCGTGTTCGATAATCGCGTGTCGGTTAACCATCAGCTGGAAAAGGGACAGTACGACCAGTGTAATGCCTGTCGTCTGCCTATTACCGAAGAAGACAAACAAAGCGAGCATTATGTGCAGGGCGTAAGCTGCCCACACTGCATAGACAAGTTGTCTGACAAGCAGCGCAAGCGTTTCGTCGAGCGTGAGCGTCAGGTGCAACTGGCCAAGTCACGCGGCGAGAGCCATATCGGCAGCGATGTGAAGCAAGTGATCGAGGCGCGCCGTCAGGACAAGGTCGAGCGCAAACAGCGCCAGCACCAGGAAGGCTAACTGGTCGGCTCTGATATCTGCACGATTGTTTGGGCGAAAAGCCAGAACAGCTTCTATACTTAAAGGGCTGCTAGAGATGAGTTGCATCGGGCGACCTGTCTGTTTGATGAGCAGTATTGGCGAGGATGTAGATAGCCTTTCAGTTTTTAGAGTCTGAGCCAATGTATTCAGAGTAAGAAGCAAAGGCGAGTGTTGTGTTATGCAATGCTCGCTTTTTTATTGGCTGCGTTGGGTTGACTGATTTGGGTGAGTAGAAGAGAAGTCAGTAGCTGCGTTTGAGCTAGTTGCCTTGAACCAAGTGCCGTGAAGGCTAAGACGTAAGGTCTTGACTACCGCCGACCAAATTGTCTTTTTACGCTTTACCCAGTGTCCTTTTTATCTAGGTTATATATCTCGAGAAACTCGTTATAACCTTTAATTTTTAATTGTTTAAATTAGTTTCCTTTACCTTTTCTCCTCAGTTTCTCTACCTCTCATATTCTGTTTTTATGGATAACCCAAAACTCACCTAAGTCATTATTTTCAAATTTCTTAGTGGGCGAGGGCGCCAGGCGATGCAGACCCTGGATGTAATTTATTTTCATTTCACTATTTACTTAGCCTGCTAAATAAATATAATGCTTAGCATGCTAAGTAATTTGTCGGGTGTCGCTACCCAGCAATGAGGATCAAGATGACTGCAGAAAATCGAGATTGGGCCGAATCGTCCAACGCGGAGCGAGTCGCCAGGCTCGCAAGACTATGGCGCATGGTCGCCGATGCCGAGCTTGCCCCATTGGGCTTGACCCATAGCCGCTGGAGTGTGCTTTGGAAACTCTATCGCATGGGCCAGCAGACCAGTCAGAAAGATCTGGCCGAGGCACTCGAGATAGAGTTGGCGTCCCTGATGCGCACCCTGAGTCAGCTGGAGCAGCAGGCCCTTATCGAGCGTCACTGCTGCGAGCATGACAAACGCGTACGGCGCGTCTCCCTGACCCAGGCCGGCCTGGATCTGCTGGCCTTCATCCGTCAGCGCATTATCGATCTGCGCGCCGAGCTTTATCAGGGCGTCAGCCCAGAGCAGCTCGAGGCGTTCGAATTTGTGCTCAACCGCATCAGCGAAAACGCCGTAAAGAAATTACACCCCACCGCCACAGTTAAAGAGGAAAAGTAGAAAGCATGACACCGGATCAGCAATTTGCCCGTTTAGTTAAGTTTGCCAGCATTGGCTTTATCCTGCTGTTTGGTTATTTCCTGGTGGCCGACCTTAAGATGCCGCTGACCACCCAGGCGATGGCAACGCGCACCATTACCCAGGTCGCGCCTCAGGTGAGTGGCCGAGTCGTCTCGGTACAGGTCGCCAACAACCAGAAAGTGAAGCAGGGCGATCTGCTGTTTAGCCTAGATGCTACCCCTTTCCTACTGGCCCAGGAGCAGGCCGAGTTGGCGCTGGAGCAGGCGAGACAAGATAACGCCGAGTTAGATGCGGCGATTGCCGCCGCGACTGCCGAGGTGAACGCCAAGGAGATCGCCTACGCGCTCAAGCAGCGTGAGGCCAAACGTATTCAATCACTCTATGCCAATCAGAGCGTGTCGCAGCAGATGATCGATCAGGCCCAAACTGAGGTGAAAGCCAGTCGCTCACAGTTGCTGGCCGCCAAGGCGCAGCTGGCTAAGGTACAGACCCTGAGGGGCTTACCGGGCGAGGATAACCTCAAGCTGCGTCAGGCCAAGAATCGTCTGTCTCAGGCGCGACTTGCCCTGAGTTATACCCAGATCCGCGCCGAACACGATGGTGTGGTCACCAACGTGCAGCTGGCCTCGGGCAACATGGTGAATCAGTCGACGCCTGTCATGGCGCTGCTGCTGGATAATGTGGATGTGATCGCCGATTTTCGTGAGAAGAACCTGCGCCACATCGCCCCAGGTGCGACCGCGCTGGTGGCCTTCGATGGTCGCCCGGGCGAGCTGTTTCAGGCGAGCGTCAGCAGTGTCGATGCCGGTGTGAGTCAGGCCCAGTTCGATGCCAATGGACGTCTGGCGACCCCAACCGAGTCAAACCGTTGGGTGCGAGATGCCCAGCGTTTCCGTCTTCACCTGGAGCTGGCCCCCGATGTGGCCATAACCCTGCCGGCCGGCGCCAAGGCAACCGTGCAGCTTCAGCCAAGGAATGTTATCTATGAGCTGTTTGCCAAGGTGCAGATCAAGTTCATCAGCCTGCTGCATTACATCTACTAGGGGCGAAGCGTGTTAATTCGTCATCATCCCTTAAGTGCCAACGATCTGCGCCAGTGTCTGCGTATCGCGACTGGCGCCACCTTGGGCTTTCTCAGCTGCAAGGTGCTGGAATTTAACTACGGGGTCTTCTTTACCGTTCTGCCCATGTTGATGCTGGGGATCTTGCCTAAGATGTCGCTGCATGTGGTGCGACAGGTAATGGCCTCATCCGCCATCGCCATCATAGAGGTGGCGCTGCTGGCCGAGTATTTGGGCTCGCACCCGATAGTGATGTCTATCGTCGCCTTTTTGCTGTTTCTCTATCGCTTTGCCTGCATGTCCCGTGGCAGCCTGTTTCTGTTTGGCGCCACCGGGGTAATTAGTCTAAGCATCATGCTGCACTTTGCCAGCTACCCGGATACAGATGTGACAGAGCTGGCGATCAATAACTTTATGGGTTGTGGCTTTTCCGTGCTTATCGCCTATCTGATGATGTACCTGTTTCCCGACGTCGATGCACGGGCGCCTATGGCTGCTATGCCTAAGGCGCCCCATCGCATGCGTCACGAGGCGCTGATGGGGGCGACTATCGCCACCATCTCCTTCGCCGTGTTTCAGGTGTTTGATCTGCGTGATTCTCTGGCGGCCCAGGCGACGACATTGTTGTTACTCTTTCCCATGCACTGGAACGGCGCCCTGGGTTATGCCAGACGCCGCGCCGTAGGTACCATACTCGGGGTGACCTGTGGCCTCTTGATGCAGCTGCTGCTCTATACCTGGGCCCATGAGCTGATGCTCCTGCTGCCGCTGTTCTGGTTGGTGACCCTGCTGTTTAGTCAGGCTCATGTGACCGAGGCGATGGGCTCTGGGGTGGGATTCGGCGCCATGACCACCATGGGTGCCCTCTATGGGCAAAACCTGACGCCGGCGAACGATCTCATCTACAGCAGCCTCTATCGCGGCGCGAGTATCTTAGGCGCCATAGTGCTTACTCTGATGGCCTGTTACCTGGTGCATCTGCTGCTTAACCGCTTCGAGGCCACCCGTTTCGGCCATTAGTCTTCCGTTTTCTTTGCCGGGGTCTCCTCCTGGTCGCTAACCCGGTTTAGCACCCCCTTGAGGAGATCCATCGGCAGGGGGAAGAGGATGGTCGAATTCTTCTCGCCGGCGATCTCTGTCAGGGTCTGCAGGTAACGCAGCAAGATGGCGTTGGGCGATTTTTTCAGGTTCTGCGCCGCTTCTACCAGCTTGGCCGAGGCCTCCATCTCGCCCGAGGCGTGGATCACCTTGGCGCGACGAATACGCTCTGCTTCCGCCTGTCTGGCGATGGCGCGCACCATGGTCTCGTTGAGATCCACATGTTTTATCTCCACGTTAGAGACCTTGATCCCCCAGCCGTCGGTGCGGCTGTCGAGGATCGACTGAATGTCTGTGTTGAGCATGTCGCGATTGGCTAGCATCTCATCCAGCTCATGTTGCCCGAGTACCGAGCGCAGCGTGGTCTGCGCCAGCTGTGAGGTGGCCTGCAGAAAATCCTCCACATTGATGATCGCCTTCTGGGCGTCTATCACCCGAAAATAGATCACCGCATTGACCTGCACCGAGACGTTGTCGCGGCTGATCACATCCTGAGTCGGTACATCCATCACCACGGTGCGCAGATCCACCCGCACCATCTGTTGCACCAGGGGGATCACTATGATGAGGCCAGGGCCCTTGACCCGGTAGAAGCGGCCCAGCATGAAGATCACGCCGCGTTCATATTCCCGCAGGATCTTGAAGGTGCTGATCAGCAGTGACACCAGCAGGAAGACGAGGGCGACGAAGAACAGCTGGGTATTGTAGGCTAAGGCTTGCATATCAACCTCCTAAGGATTGTCTGATTCGGGCAGCGTCTCCGCTGGGGTGACGATCAGGGTAAGCTTGTCGCGCCCAAGTACGATAACCGTCTCACCCGTCTGGGTCTGGGTATCGGATCTGGCCTGCCAACACTCGCCGCCCAGGGTGACCAGGCCGTACTTCTCGAAGCCTTTTACCACCTTAGCACTGGCGCCGATGAGCAGATCGTCGCCGCTGACGTTGGCAGCCTTGCGCGCCTTCCACAGGCTGGAGAGCACCCAGAGAGAGAAACCCGACGCGGTAACCGTCACCGCGGCAATCAGCGGCAGTGAGATGGAGAGATCGCCGCCCTCGGCATCGATAAGAAACAGCGAGCCCAGGGCGAAGGCCGCGATACCACCCAGGCCCAAAATGCCGAAGCTGGGCACCATGGACTCGGCGACGATAAGGGCTATGCCCAGCAGGATAAGTCCAAGTCCGGCGTAGTTGACCGGCAGCAGCTGAAAGGCGTAGAGGGCGACCAAGAGGGCGATACCGCCGGTGACACCGGCGACGCCTATGCCAGGGCTGTAAAACTCAAGCAGCAGACCATAGATACCGATCAACATCAGGATATAGGCGATATTGGGATCGGTTATGGTGGCGATAACGCGATTGCGCCAGCTCTGCTGATGGGGAGCCAGATTCGCCCCTGTCAGGGACAGGCGCTTAGCCTTGCCATCCACCACCACGCTGAAGCCTTCGAGCTTGGCAACCAACTCTTGTGGATCGGCCGCTATCAGGTCGATCACATTCTGGGCCAGCGCCTCATCTGAGGTGAGGGTAGCGGCATCGATGACCGCACGCTCGGCAAACTCGACGTTACGCCCCCTCAGGTTAGCCAGGGAGCGAATATAGGCCACCGCATCGTTGAGCACCTTGTGGGCCATGGCATCCTTGTTGTCCTTTGGCGTTGACTCGGGAGGAGACTGACCCATGCCATCCTTTTGTGCTGCCTTATCCTGGGAGCCAGATTCTTTGGGATCAGAGCCAGAACCTGAACCGGAACCAGAACCAGAGTCTTGAGGTGATGAGGGCATGCCCAGCTGCACTGGCGTCGCCGCGCCTAGCGTGGTGGTGGGGGCCATGGCGGCGATATGGCAGGCATAGAGCATATAGGTGCCGGCGCTCATCGCCCTGGCGCCTGGCGGGGCTACCAGACAGGCGATTGGGATCTTGGATGCAAGGATCGCCTGATTGATGCTTCTGAGACTCGTGACCAGCCCCCCGGGGGTATCTAGCACTATCATGATAAGCTCGGGTCGCTGCTCAGCGGGCAGGCGATTGGCGTGCTCTATCTCCTCACTTAAGTATTCGCCTATGGCAGGGCCTATGGCGCCGCTAAATTGCAGCAGGGGGATGGGTTGGGGCGTGGTTTGCTGCGCGGACTCACTGTTTTCCTCTGCGGCCGACACGCTCTTACCCAGGCTCAGCGCGATTAGCAAGAGCAGGAGGATAACACTCAGTGAACGTCGGTTTAAGCAGTGCATAACGACTCCCAATATCCCTTTAAGTTTAGTCGATTTCCCATAGTCAATATTTGTGTGAGCATTTGTAAGAGCTTTTGTAGGCGCTTGGGTGGTGGGTATTTGAGTCGGCCGCTTGTCTTTTATGGTGAGTGTGTTATTTTGCTCGGCTTTTTCATGGGCGGGAGCGCTTTGCATGTTTGTTGGATTCGATTATGGCAGCGCCAACTGCGCCGTCGGCATTATGGATGGGGAAAGGGTGCAGCTGTTGCCCCTGGCGGGGGACTCTCACTACCTAGTATCGACCCTGTATGCCTTCGACCGTGAGCTGATTGCCGAGGCCGTCTATCAGCAGCTAGCTGGTGAATTGAAGGCCGATTATGCCAAGCTACGCTCGGCGCAGCTGAGCCGGGCCCGTCATGCCCGTCAGGCGCTGGATCTCGACGGCGATGAGCAGGCGGTGTTTGTCGGTGAACAGGCGGTGGCCCATTATCTTGAGATGCCCGAAGAGGGCTTCTATGTGCGCTCGCCCAAGTCTTTCCTGGGCGCAACCGGTCTACGAGCGGATCAAATAGCCCTGTTTGAAGATATCGTCACCCTGATGATGATGCATATTAAGACCTTAGCGGATAAGCAGTTGGGCGCTAAGGGAAGAGCCACCCACGCGGTGATCGGTCGCCCGGTCAACTTTCAGGGGATAGGCGGCGAGGAGAGCAATCGTCAGGCCGAAGCCATCCTGGCGCTGGCGGCTAAACGCGCGGGTTTCATCGAGGTAAGTTTCCTGTTCGAGCCCTTGGCGGCGGGGATGGATTTCGAGGCTAGCCTGACCCAGGACAAGACAGTGCTGGTGGTCGATGTGGGCGGCGGCACCACTGACTGCTCTGTGGTGAAGATGGGGCCATCTCATATCGCTAAGGCGGATCGCAGTGAGGATTTTCTCGGCCACAGCGGCCAGCGTATCGGCGGTAACGATCTGGATATCGCCCTGGCGATGAAGGCCTTCATGCCCCACCTTGGGCTGGGGTCTCAGATGGTCAATGGCCTACCAGTGCCCAGCCAACCCTTCTGGAATGCGGTAGCGGTCAACGACATCAGCGCCCAGCGTGACTTTGCCAGCCTGACCAGCCGCAAGATGATTGAGGAGCTGATAAAGGATGCCGAGCGGGCGGATCTGTTGTCGCGCCTGCTCAAGGTGCAACGGGATCAGCTCGGCTATCGATTGGTACGCAGCGCCGAGGGCGCGAAAATTGCCCTGTCAGATGATGCCGCCACTCAGGCGAGTCTGGATTATGTCGATGCTGTGCTGGTTGCCGAAGTCGATCAGCAAGGTTTCGTTGATGCAATCGCTCAGCCTGTGGGCTTGATCCAGTCCTTAATGGCTGAGGCAATGGCTAAAGCGACGGATAAGGCACAGGCCGATATTATCTATGTCACCGGCGGTACGGCCAAGAGCCCGGCGATTTACCAAAAGATTGCCCAGATGTATCCTGAGACTGAGATAGTGGTCGGTGACCACTTTGGCAGTGTGACCGCCGGACTAACCCGCTGGGCGCAGAAGGTATTTGGCTAACGCAATAAGGTGTTAGGGCGTCAAGGCAATAAGACCACAAAACAACGAGACAACAAGGCAAAAAGGAATGAAGATGAAAGCTTGGATTGGAATCATGTTTGTTGCAGCAACAAGCCTGCTGACCGGCTGCGGTGATGATGTGGGCAAGGTGAGCCTGGGGCTCTTTACCACCAAGGATGTGATCATCGAGGCCAGGCAAGATCCTAAGATCCCCGGCGTGACCTGTCACATCAGTCGTATCGAGGCGAATCTGGACTTTGCCGATCCGTCGGATATGGGGATCGCCTGTCGTCAGACAGGGCCTATTTTGCCTGCGGATCTCGCCAATATCGACAAGAGCCACGGCGGCGAGGTGGTGTTTAAGGCTTCACTGAGTATCTTGTTCAAATCTCTCAAGGTGAGACGCATCTATGACGCCGACAGCCAGACGCTGATCTATCTCTCATACTCCACCAAGGAGACAGATGGCAGCCATAAGCACAGCCTGTCGACCGTGCCCCTGTATGGCACGCAGGCCTGGCAAGCGCCTGCGGCGCAAAACGAAGCGCCAGCGACTCACTAGCGTGAATCGGAAAAACCTGCAGGTAATTAAAACAAAGAAAACGCCGTCATCTGACGGCGTTTTTTTTATGGGGGATCCTTAAGCTTATTCAGGTGAGGCGCTAGTCGCTCTGGCCATCCAATACCGCGTTGTAGCGGGCGAAGCCGGCCTCGAGATCTTTGATGAGATCTTCAGGATTTTCCAGGCCCACATGCAAGCGGATCAGCGGCTTGCTGCTGTCCCACTGGGTGGCGGTGCGCAGTTTGTCGATACCGAAGACCCCCAAGATCAGGCTCTCGTAGCCACCCCAGGAGAAGCCCATCTTGAAGTGGTCCATGCCTTCGACGAAGGCGGTGATCGCCTTGATATTGCCGCGTTTGAGCACGAAGGAGAAGAGGCCGTTGGAGGCGCTGAAATCCCGCTTGAAGAACTCATGTCCTGGGCAGGAGTCAAAGGCGGGGTGGCGCAGATGATCCACCTCTGGGCGTGTGGCCAGCCAGTTGGCGACCTCTAGTCCATTCTTCTCATGCTGGGCCATGCGTACTCCCAGGGTGCGCAGGCCGCGACTGGCGAGATAGATATCATCCGCCGAGGTACACTGGCCCATGAGGTAGCTGTTTTCCCTGAGCTGGTCCCAATGAGCCTGGTTGGCGGTGGCGGTTCCCAGCATCACATCCGAGTGACCGACGATATATTTGGTCGCCGCCTGGATCGAAATATCCACCCCCAGATCGAAGGGGCGGCAGTTGATGGGTGAGGCCCAGGTGTTATCCAGCATGACCACCAGATTGTGGCGATGGGCGATGGCGCTCAGGGTCGGCACGTCCTGCACTTCTAGCGTGATGGAGCCGGGAGATTCGAGAAACAGTACCTTGGTATTGGGGCGGATAAGCGCCTCTATGCCATCACCTATGAGGGGATCATAGTAAGTGGTCTCTATGCCGAAGCCCTTGAGCAGCTTGTCGCACAGATCCCGAGTGGGTTCATAGGCGGTATCGACCATCAGCAGATGATCGCCAGCCTTGAGGAAGGAGAGCAGGGCGCCTGAGATGGCCGCCGAACCTGAAGGGTAGAGGGCGGTGCCTACGCCGCCTTCGAGTTCGGCGATGGCCGCCTGGAAGGCAAAGTGGGTTGGGGTACCGCGACGACCATAAAACATCTCGCCGTTGGCGCGGTTCTTGGTGGCATGACGCATATCCTCTATGGTGTCGAACACCACGGTGGAGGCGCGAAATACCGGCGGGTTGATCACTCCCTTGCTCCATTTCTTGTCCCGGCCGACGCTGACTATCTTGGTCTCTCTTTTCATCCCATACTCTCGTGTTGGCAACTCAATGCAGCCATCTTAACATCTATACGGCTAAATGAAAGTGAGATTTATTGGAGTGGTTGCCCTTTTAGCGTGGAGGCTATTGCGCCTCCAGCGGCAGACGGATATGGATAACCACGCCGGTGGCCTGACCATCCTGCATCAAGTTTTCGGCGCGTATACTGCCCTTATGAAAATCGGTGATCAAGCGGGCGATGTAGAGGCCGAGACCCAGGTGAGGCTTGTCCTGCGCCTTCTGGGCGCGCACAGACACCATGGACTCGAAGATCTGCTCGCCCATGTTGGCGGGCAGCGAAGGCCCCAGGTTACTCACGCTCAGCAGCGCCTGACGGCCCTTGGCCTTGAGTGACACCTTAATCGGCGTATCGCTCTGGCTGAACTCGATGGCGTTGGCGATCAGCTTGTCCATCAACTGGGCAATATACTCGGGCACCCCGCGCATGGTCATGGGGTCTTTGTCTATCTCCAGCTCAAATACCTGATTGGCATAGGTCATCTGATAGCCCTGCATACAACCTGAGATCACCTTGGAGAGGGGGAAGTTGTCCACCTCGGCGTCGGTCAGTGCCTCTTCGAGACGGGTCGCCTCGCTCATGTTGTTGAGGATCATGTTGAGGCGGCTCACCCCTTCGTGGGCGCGATCAACATATTTTTGATGTTGCGGCGGCAGATCCTGACTGTTGAGGTGCTCGAGGGACGAGCGCACCACGGCGACCGGGGTGCGCAGCTCATGACCGAGGCGCGACGACATGTTCTCCAGATAGTGGGTATATTGGCTCAGTCGGCCGACTATGCTGGCAAAACTACGGCTGAGATCGCCTATCTCGTCGCGCACCTTAGAGCCGACAATCGCCTTTCTGATCCGCCCCTGGCTGTCGATCGCTTGCTCGGCATCGTCCCTCAGCTTACGGATGCGGCTGGAGATGCTGGAGGCGAAGAAGAAGAGTGCCAGGGTGCCCATGCTCATCACGGTCAGGATCACGTTAAACAGCTTCTCCAGCGCCTTGTTGCGCAGGGTGCGAATGCCGTGGGTAGTCTCCTCGGCGATCACTACGCCCATCACGGTTTCGTCTATCCAGATGGGGCTGGCGGCGGCGAGGATCACCGCCTTGCCATCTGGGCTGAGGCGCCAGGTAGAGCCAAACTGACCTGCCAGGGCCTTACGGATATGGCTACCCTCCAGCACGGTAGAGTCTTTGAGCGAGTCGACGAAATGCTTAGGCGGCGTGGTCAGAATGCGATAGTAGAGCGGGTGCAGGAACTGCTGCTTGAAGCGGCCCCAGAAGGTGTCGGGTGTCTGCTCGGTTGCCGTCTGCGCCCACACATTGGTGCTGCTGTAGATATCGCCGGATTTTGCCAGTACCCGGCCGTGGCGATCCACCACCCAGATCCGTGAGCTGTTGTGACTCATCCCCTTGATGATGCTTTCGATCTCTGGCGAAGGCACCAAAACAGTCCCCAGCTTGGTAACATCATCCGTGGCCGAGGTGCCGACGATCGCCTCGACGTTACGCGTCTTTCTGTCGTTAACATCGACGATGGCAAAGCCCAGCTTGCTGCCCACCATCTCAAGCGGCATCCTCAGCTCAATGTTGTAGCCTTTATCTGTCTTCAGCCACTTGCCCTGAATGCGTACCTCTGGAGTAACGGGTTGTGACTTGCGGGGATCGGCGGGCAGCTCGAAGGCGCTGATCCAGCCGTCACGTATGGTGGCGACGATGTAACGGCGAAACTGGCCGTCGGGCGCCAGGGTGGCGATGGCCAGATGATCGTTGTTGTCGATGCGCAGGCTGTTGGTGCCGCGGTAGATCACCTTAGGATCTGTCACCTCGAAATAGCCATAGAGGTAGCCGGCATACTTGCCCACCATATGGGTGAAACTGACGTTGAGGGGCTTGCCGTCATCGGCCTTAAACAGCTGGTGATCGGCGCCGTAGGTCACCGCGCGGTGGCGGTTAGAGGCCCATTCGCCCAGCTTGCCATCCAGATGGATAGGGCCGGTTAAGGGATAGGCGTAAAGATCCCGCCCCTTTTTTACCTGTGACAAGAAGCTCGCCTGCTTGTCGAACAGCTTGGGGCGTTCATGCAGGGCGGTGGCTAACGCCTGGGTGGTGCCTTCAAGAGTCTTTTCCTGGCCGTGGCGCAGGTATTTTTCCATCTCCCACACATATTGATAGCCCAGCCAAGGCAGGCAGAGCAGGAACAGAGAGAGTACTGCGACCTTAGTACGCAGGCCGATGGGCAGATTAAACATGCTTAGTCTTGGGTATCCCAGCGGTAGCCCATGCCGTAGACGGTATCGATGCAATCGAATTCTGGGTCTTGGCTGATAAATTTCTTACGGATCCGCTTCACGTGGGAGGTGATGGTGCTGTCATCCACATAGATCTTGGCGTCCTGCATCAGCGCCTGACGGCTACGTACATGGCCTGGGCGTTTGGCCAAGGCGTGCACCATCCAAAATTCGGTCACCGTCAGCTCGATAGGCTGCTGCTTCCAGTAGACCTGGATGCGGTTGACATCTATGGTCAGGTTACCGTGCTCGATCATGCCATCTTGTGGGTTGGCACCATTTTGGATGTCCGAGCGTCGAAATAGCGCCGCGAGGCGGGCGATCAGGTGGGGGAAGCTGACATCTTTGCTCAGATAGTCGTCGGCGCCCAGTCTCAGGCCGCAGACGGTGTCGAAGTCACTGTCTCTGGCGGTCAGAAAGATGATAGGCAGGGTGTTCGACATGGCTCTGAGTGACTGGCACAGGGTAAAGCCACCATCTATCTCATCTTCCAGGCCTATGTCGATGATTGCTAAATCGGGCAGACGCGTGTTGAAGGCCTCCATGGCGCTGGGGCGGTTGGCGTATGCCTGCACAAAGTAGCCTTGCTGTTGCAGCACCTCTTTGTAGTTTTCGCGGATAGCCGCCTCATCTTCCACTATTGCAATACGCTTCATGATCCATCCATTACAGCTTAGGGTTTCTGGAGTGTGACTATACAGCAAAATACCCGGGAGAAAAGTGGCCCGGGGTAAAAGCCATTTTCTTGCCACATTTGGTCTGCGCATCGTCATTTTTGCACCCCGGACTTGCCATTTCACTCAGGTTTAATGACCTCATCGACAGGAACCACAGGGTTCTTATTCACCAATCCATGTCAACTTGAGGATTTTCCCATGAAGAAGCAGATCATTGCCGCATTAATCAGTGTTTCGTTATTTGGCAGCTCAATGGCTTTCGCTGCCCCCGCAACTCAAGCGACTCAAAGTACAAACAATAGCTCGGCCGATGAAGAGACACTTATCGGTGTGGGTTCAGGCATAGTGCTGGGCGCAGTGGTTGCTGGCCCTGTGGGGGCGATTATCGGCGCCTTCACCGGCGGCATGATAGGCCAGACGGTGGCCAACGACAGCGAGATCAAACAGCAGCAGGCCACGTTAGCCGAACAGGAGAGCCGGATGATGGCGCTCAAGCAGCAAAATGAGGCGCTGCTGACGGTGCAGCAGGAGTATCAAGAGGCCAAGGTGGAACTGGCACAGCTTAGACAGCATCAGGGCACCCGTTTGGAAGAGCTGGCCCTGGGGCTCAACGTCCAGTTTAAGACGGGCTCATCGACCGTCGAGCCGCACTTTCAGAGTCAGCTCAACGAGGTGGCCGATGCCATGGCGATCTCGCCGCAGCTTAAGTTAGATCTCACCGGTTACGCCGATCGCCGCGGCGACAGCAGCTACAACCAGGCCCTGTCAGAGCAGCGCGTGGCCGAGGTGAGAAGCTACCTGGTATCCAGAGGCGTAGATGAGGCCCGTCTGGATGCCAAGGCCTATGGCGCCAGCGCGCCGGTGAAGGATGAACAGAGCTTCGAAAATGACTTCTTCGATCGCCGCGTCACCATCAAGTTGCTGCCTGGCGATACCGCCCTGGCATCTAACTAGATCCCGCACCATGAAGCAACGCGTAAAAGGAGAAGTAAGATGTTGCCACGCCCGCGTATCAGGATGAACCAGACCGACCTTTGCCCCCCGAGGGGGGCGCTTTTTTCTCGCCAGCGTCTGGTGATCGCCGCCTTGGTGTTCAGCGTCAGCGCGATTGGCTCGACGACGCCCGCCTTCGGGCGCATGGGTCAACCGGCCGGTGTCAATGTGACGGCTGCCAAATATGGAGAGCAACTGCACCATTTCGATCTGCCCGCCGCCGATGAGCCCATTTTAGGCCAGGGTATGCTCGAGTATCGCTTAGATGGCGTTCAGCTAACGAGCAAGTTGCCCGCTACGGCGCTTGCCGTGGATACCCAGGTGCAGATGAATATCTCTGGTTGGATCAACCGGGTGTCGGTAAAGCAGGTGTTTGTGAACGACAGCGAGCATTGGCTCAATGGTCGCTATCAATTTCCGCTGCCTCACGATGCCGCGGTCGACAACCTCAAGCTGCATATCGGTCAGCGAGTGATAATCGGTGAGATCCAGCCCAAGGCAGTGGCGAGGCAAACCTTCGAACAGGCCAAGGCCAGCGGCAAGAAGGCCAGCCTGGTGAGTCAGCAAAGACCCAACATCTTCACCTCAGAGGTGGCGAATCTGGGCCCGGGCGAGGAACTGGTGGTGGAGATCGCCTATCAGCAGCAGGTGCGTTATCAAGATGGCGAGTTCAGTCTGCGTTTTCCTACGGCAATCACCCCGAGATACTTTCCCAAGGGGCAGGCTCCAGACTTAGAACAAGTGTCAGTTAACGATATACAAGGACTTAACGCCCTGAATGAGGGCGCACAGAGCGATGAGCAGAAGCTCTATCTGGATGTGGTACTGGACGCCGGTATGGCCATCAGCCGACTGGAGACCCCCTATCATCAGATGCGTCAGACCCAGCTTGGCGGCACTAAGATAGGGCTTAATCTCACAGCCAACCTGCGACCCGATCGCGACTTTCTGCTTAAGTGGCGGCCGCTGCTCGCCGAGCAGCCAAGCGCCGTGATGTTTGCGCAATTAGGCAAGACTCATGAATTCAAGAACCATGAATTCAAGAATGAAGAATCTCTTGCATCTTCACAGGCTCACAATGATCAGGTGGTGATCGAAGCAAAAGCGAATCACGCAGCCGAGGTGCAAGCGAGTGATAAAGAGGCGAAAGACAGTTATGCCCTGGTGATGCTGATGCCGCCCCAGGATAAGGCGAGGGTGCGCCTGCCAAGAGAGCTGACCCTGGTGATCGACACCTCTGGCTCAATGACGGGGGACTCTATCGCCCAGGCCAAGTCGGCCATCTTAAACGCCTTAGCCGGCCTTGGCAGCCAAGATACCTTCAATGTGATCGCATTTGACAGCAGCGTGCGCAGCCTGTCGCCGGTGGCCTTGTCAGCCACTGCGGCCAATTTGGGCAAAGCAAACCTGTTCGTGCAGAGCCTGGAGGCCGATGGCGGCACAGAGATGGCCCCGGCGCTGCTGCGGGCCTTGAGTCAGCCAGAATCTGGCGTGTCGCCCATCTCTTCGGCCGTAAAACCCGAGCGTTTGAAACAGGTGGTGTTTATCACAGACGGCGCCGTGGGCAACGAGGCCTCGCTGTTTGCGCTGATCGCCGCCAATATCGGCCGCCAGCGGCTGTTTACCGTGGGTATAGGCGCGGCGCCTAACGGCTACTTTATGGAGCGCGCGGCCAGGGCGGGACGGGGCACTTACACCTATGTGGGCAAGATAAGCGAGGTGGATGCCAAGATAGGTGAGCTGCTGGAGAAGATTGAATCGCCGCAGATCAGCGATGTGACTCTGACCTTGGACGATGGCTCGATTCCCGATTACTGGCCGGTGCAGATAGGCGATCTTTATGCCCATGAGCCGATCATGGTGGCACTGCGACTCACGCCCGCCCAGAGATCGCGCAGCGATGCCCTGATCATCTCGGGCGATCTCGATGGCAAGAACTGGCAGCGCCGCCTGGCCTTGACGGGGGGCGATAAGCCCAAGGGGATAGATCTTATCTGGGCGCGCAATCAGATAGCCAGCCTGCAGCTGAGTAAAAACGCTAAGAATCAGGCGGCGATAAAAGAGAGCGTGACCCGATTGGCGATGTATTACCACTTGGTCAGCCCATACACCAGCCTGGTGGCGGTGGATAGGACGCCATCACGCCCCGAGGCTATGGATGCCATGGAACTGTTTAAACCGGCTCCTATGCCGATGCAAAATCAGTGGCCGCAGACCGCCACCGAGAGTCGTCTCTACTTGGCACTGGGCGCCATGATGCTGCTCCTGATCGGCGCCTATTGGGTGAGTTATCTGCCTTGTCTGCGCGGGCTTTGGCGCAGACGCTTGGAGGCCTGATGATGAATCGTCGCAGACGCCTGGGACTCAGGCATGTTTTGCTTCTAACCGCCTTGATGGCGGCGATGACACTGATCTTTAAAGGAGGCTATATGCAAGCCAAGGCACATTTTGCCCAGTTCCTGATCGAGCGGGCATGGGACAGAACCTTAGCGGATCGCCAGCAACATAAGCCGTGGAGCTGGGCCGATACCTACCCGATCGCCAAGCTGCACTTTGAGGACGAGCAGGGGAGGCGCCGCGGCGCGCCGCTGTATGTGCTGGCGGGCGCCTCCGGGCGCAATCTGGCCTTCGGACCCGCCGCCATCCTGGCGGATAATCAGATCAATCATTGGGGTAACACGGTTATCGCCGGTCACAGGGATACCCATTTCGCCAGGCTCGAGGGGATCTATCCGGGTCAGGTGATCACCCTGCAGGATGCCTCGGCCGAGACCATAAGTTATCGGGTGCTGGGCACTAAGGTGGTGGATGAGCAAGACACGGCGCTGCTGGCCCAAGAAGATGCACTGCGTCTTACCTTAGTCACCTGTTATCCCTTCGACAGCCTGGGCGGCCAGAGTCGTCAGCGCTTTGTGGTGATCGCCGAGCCCATACTTAGTGAGGGAGAGAATGGGGGTGAGGAGGCAGTAGCGACGCGTCTGCCCGCATCGCCCGATACGCCGACTATCTCTGAGGAAACTGAGCTATCTAATGTACCTCAGTCGCCCCAGGGATATAAGTCGCCTCAGGGATATCAGTCTCCTCAGTTACGTCAGCAATCGGGGCGACTTCAATCTTAGCGTCTAGCTTTCACAGATTAGCGATTTGCGCTCATAGATTAGGGATCAGTGCTCATAGAATAGGGATCAGAGCGGCATCACCCGATTTCGGCCCAGGCGTTTGGCATCGTAGAGAAAGCCATCTGTGCGCTCGATGAGTGACTCGAAGGTGTCTTTCGCCTGCCACTCGCTCACCCCAAACGAGGCGCTGATCTTATCGATCGTCTGATTCTTGCGTCTGTCCTTGAGGGAGATCTTTTCAAGTGTGCGGCGCATGGCGTCGGCCAGATGGCGCGCCTTGCGCTGATGGCTGTTTGGCACGATTAAGGCGAACTCTTCGCCGCCATAGCGGTAGAGCTTGACTCCGTCGCGGCAAGATTCGTTGAGGCGCTTAGCCACCGCCTTTAACACATTGTCGCCGAGATGGTGGCCATAGGTGTCGTTAAAACTCTTGAAATGATCCACATCGGCCAAGATGAGGCAGGTACCTTCTGGAGATTGAGCCAGCAGGCCCTTGAGATCTTGGTCGAAGGCGCGGCGGTTTAGGGCGCCGGTGAGGGCGTCATGGTAGACGTCTTGCTCGGAGCGTTTCAGCGCTTCTCTAAGCGCGGCGATCTCTTCCTGGGCCTTGTCGAGACGACCGGTAAAATATTCGGTACTCTGGCGAATATCGTCTGACTCCTTCACCAGATCCCGCACCAGCCCCAATACCTTCTCCAGGCTCAGACCCTCCTCCTCGATGCGATTGAGGCGATTGAAGTTACTGTCCACCCGCTGTTGAAAGACGGTGGCGTCCTGATTGGTATCCTTGATCGATTGCGACAGCTCTATGGTCATGGCCTCCAGGTTCTGGCGCATGTTAAGCACATTAACCTCGCTGGGATCGGCAATATGTTCGCGGTAGAGCAGCTCGGCGGTGACCGGCGGACAGGTGTTGTACTCATTGACTATTCTGTCCATCTTGGTGATGAGTTCTGGATTTTGCTGACCTACGTAGGCGTACCAGAGGGCATAGTTGGTGGGGGTCGTCGGGATCTGATGCTTTAACATCAAGGGGACGGCTCTTTTGAGATTGATTGCGGCTTCGCGCAGCAAATCTTTGCTCATATCGACTCCAGAAAAACGTGGTCTCGTTTGCGCCAAGTAGATCAAGGGGCGCTAAGTGGTGCAATGTCTTGTCGTTGGCAGATGACGCCCTTTAAGCGGTCGCTAATTAAAGCATAGCCACCAAAGTGACGCCCTGCCTTTCTATACTAGAGAGCCTTAATTCAGACTTTGTTGATTTGGCGCCCATTTTAGCCAATTAGGATCCAGTTTGCTTTGCAGACTAAAGACCTGATGCTGGCCGATACGATTATTGGCTGTGGTGGGGGATTGAGTCGCCACGCCTATGCCGCCGGCGATAATGGTCTCAAGGGAGCCGGTTTCTATCTGCGCACCGGAGAAGAGGCCGAGATCGACCTTGATGCCGGAGAGATCCCAGAACTGACTGCTCTGATTCACCAGATGGCTATAGCCCTTGGCAATCTGCGCCGTCATCTCTACCCGAGTGCCCGTGGTCGAGAGTTGCACCTGTTTGACTTCACCAATCTTAATGCCGCGAAAGATGATAGGCGTGCCTATCTTGACCGAGCCCAGGTTGTCATCCACCAGGGTGAAGGTGAGGGCATCTTGACTGAGCAGGGTGGGTGATTCGACGCTGCCCATAAAGTCATGCACCTGATTGCCACTCTGGCCCGGTAGCACAGACACATAGGGGCCGGTTATCAGGGTTTCGGCAGCGGTGACGCCGGAAAGCGAGATGTTGGCATCGACGATAAAATATTGGGCGTCGTCGGCCAGGAATGGCGCGGCATAGTCGCCATAGAGGTAGGCATCCACGTTGACGCTGTGTAAGTCCTGTGACAGCTTGACCCGCTCCACTTCGCCTATCTGGTGGCCCTGATAGCGGATAGGTGCGTGACTGCTCAGGCGGGTGCTGGCATCGAAGACTATGCTAATGGGGGTGGCCTTGGCGCGGGCCAAAGTCTCTGAGCCATAGAGGTGGCTCTGATTGTCGATATCGTCTTGTTCCAGCAGTCCAAGGGAGACGCTGCCCTTTAATGCGCCTTCCAGCGGCGCCACATCCAGCTTGACGCCGTTGAGGCTGGCATCGACGCTTAGCGCGCCGTTACGCCAGAAGATGGTGCTTGGCTTAACCAGAGAGGCGAACTGCTTGTCGATACCCAGCTCGATAGCAAAGTCTTCGCTGCTGGCGCGCCAGTTGACTCCCTGCACCTCACCGATCTGCATCTTCTTGTAGTAGATGGGGGAGTGGGCGGCGAGCCCGGCACCATCTGGGCTGCCAAGCACTATCTTGAGACGATTCTGCTTGGCGAGATAGCCTTCGGCCTGCTTGGTGTTGGCAAACAGCGGCAGCGTTTGGCTAGGATTAGCGGTCTTCTTGCTGCGGCCCTGCACCAGGCTGATGGCGCCCTTGGTGAGCGTGGTCAGATCCCTTGTGTTTACGCTCACGCCGTCAAGCGACGCATCGATGGCCAGGGCCGATTCGGCAACGAAGTAGCTCCCCTGATGGATAAGCTTGGCAAACTCTGGCCAGATCTGGACGCGGTAGGCAAGACCCGAATAGTCAGGCTTAAACTCAACGCTATCTACCTGACCTATGGGCAGCTGCTTAAAGCGCACCTCGGCGTCGGCCCTGATCCCCGGGTTCTCCTCGGCGCTAAGGCTGAGCATGAGCGGTGATTGCGAGTGTTGCGGTGCCTTGGCCAGCAACGGATAGCTGGTCTGGTGCTCGCCGCTGCCCGGTAGGAAGGCTACCACATTGCCAGTCACCAGGCGGCTGGCATGCTTGATGCCGCTGAGTGAAAGATCCGCGCCCTCGAGCCAGAATTGGCTGTCTGTGCCTAACAGCTCGGCGTATTGGGTGGCGATGCTGGCATCAAAGCTGACGCCCGTTTCTGTTAGATGAGTCTGGGTGATCTGCCCGATACTGATGCCGCGATAGACGATGTCGGCGCCTGTGCTCAGGCTATCGGCATCGTTGGCCGTGAGGCTAAAGGTGATGCCGCCCAGGGCATGTTCCTTATCTTCGAAGATGGTGAAGGTCTGATTGACGCTAGCCTGTTCGCTGCTGCCCTGGGATGAGAAGCTGACGCCGCCGGCGAGGATAGCCGACAGGCTCTCTGTCTTGACCTTGATGCCTGAGAGCGAGGCGTCCAGCGCCAGGCCCGAGACGTTCCAGAAGCGTGAGTCTTGCTTCACCAGATGGGCATATTTCTTCTCTATATAGGCATTGAAGAGGATGCTGTCGTCGTTCACCAGGCGGTAGCTGACTATTTTGCCAACAGGGATCTGACGGTAAAACACCTGGGAGCCCACATCTAATGAGCCGAGGGATGCGCTGGTGAGTTCTATCATCAAGCCGTCTGAGCCCGGCGCCACAGGCGGGGCCTGATCTTCGGCGGTAAATTCGTTCTTGTAATCCCCCTCGCCTGGCTGGATGGCGATATAGTTGCCCGAGAAGAGGGCGTCCAGCCCCTCGACGCCGGTGATCGAGGCCTTAGGGGTCACCAGCCAAAACTTGGTTTCATCGCGCAGGAAAGGCGTCGAGCGGTAGTCCATCAGTAGATCTACGTATACGCCCTGAAGCTGGTCGTCGATACTGATATCAACCACCTTACCCACGGTGAGGCCCTGGTATCTGACCAGCGTCTTACCCACGTCTATCCCCGTGGCGCTTGGGAAATGAATGCGCACCTCGACGCCGGATTCGCGAATACTCTTGATGCCCAGCCAGGCACCGAGTGCCAGGGCGATCAGTGGAAGTAGCCAGATGGGAGAGAAGAGTTTTTTCTTAACGACTTTTGGTGTTTCAATTTGTGTCATCTTTCGATTCCAATCGGTCCCAGAGTAAACGCGTGTCTAATACTTTTGCCGCCAGCTGTGTCAGCAGGATCACCAAGGCGAAGGCGGTGGCTGCTGGCGCGGGTTTGGCATCCCAAATCTGCCCCATGTTTATGAGCGCCGCGGTAATGGAGATCACAAACAGATCCAGCATGGACCAGCGGCCTATCCATTCGATGATATGAAAGCCGGCCATGAGTGTCTTTTTCGAGATCGGCAGGCGATAGCTGATCGCCGTCAGATAGAGCGCCAGCCCAAAAATCTTCAACATGGGCACTAAGATACTGGCGGTAAACAGAATAATGGCAATAGGTAATAGGTCTAGATGCACCAGATGATTGATGCCGCTGAAGATGGTGTCCTGGCGAACCTGCCCCTGACTGGTCATGATGGTGATGGGGTAGAGGTTGGCCGGAAACAGCAAGATGGCGGCGGTGATCAGTAGCGCCCAGCTCTTCTGCACACTGGTGCGATCCCGGCTCTGCACCGCCTGCCCGCAGCGTGGACAGTTGCCCTGTTCGAGATGGCAGAGGAACTTGCAGGTAGGGCAGTTGGTCAGCCCCAATGATTCGCCTTGAGGAGGCTTGCTGAGCTTACTCATCCAGTACGCCCCACATATGTTCTATGTCATATTCCCGCTGCATGAAGATCACCATGATAAACAGCATGGTGAAACAGAAGGTGCCGATGCCGAAGTAGAGGTCGGTGTAATCGGAGAGCTGAAATACCGAGACGAAGATGCTGATCATATAGATCTCCAGCATGGAGAGCTGGGCCAATAAGCTGTGCTGTTTCAGAAGCTTCTTATAGATATTGCGAAAGAAGGGCACCTTGAGTCGGTATTTGACGATCAGCACCTGAGTCAGAATTGACAGAATAAGCAGGCCGGGAGCGATCACCGCCGCCACTAATACGGCGATGCCCACTACCCAATAGCCCTGGGAGGCTACGGCCATGGCGCCGCCGGCTATGGTGGTGGTGCGAATACTGCCCAGAAAGTGCATCTCAAGTACTGGGAAAAAGTTAGCGGGAAAATAGAGCACCAGCGCCGTGATACACAGGGCCAACATTCCGTTGAGCGAGCAGTAAGGGGTATCATAGAGGTTGGTGTGGCAGCGAGGGCAGAGGGCCCGCACACCCGTTGGCAAAGCGCGCTTTCTCACGACCAGATCGCAAGCACGGCAGAGAACGATACTCTTATCTAACACCTCTGTTTTCATATCTGTTCTGGGGCGCTTCCTGTCATCTAAGGTCATAGCAAGAGTGCAAATTTCTTGATATAGACCAGTAATCTATTGCCTATAAGATATTACTATAGTCAATCTATTGAAATACCTAATAAGGTGGCTCCCAAATCCGGAGCCAATAGTTGCGCAGATTCTAACAGATAAAGTTTGAGACTTGCATAAGAAGTTGTATTTATGAGATTCTACAACTGTATATAAAAACAGTGTGAGGGCAGATATGGCAGTTATAACGAAATTTGTCGTAGTCAGAGAAGGGGTGGAGAAGATGACATTCACATCTAAGAAGGAGGCGGATGCCTACGATAAGATGCTCGATATCGCGGATAATCTTCTTCCTTTTATCGAGCAAGTTGATTTAGGCTTAGATGAAAATGCATTGGAAAAACTCTGTTTCTACATGGCAGAACATAAAGATCAGCTCATGGGACTCTTAAAAGGTGGCGCAGTGACTAAGGCGACACCGGCTAAGAAACCTGCGAAGAAAGCAGAATCAAAAGCTGAAACGAAAACATAAATTGTTAGGAAATTTGTATGAGTACACCTTGTTATACGACGCTTACCCGTCAAGTTGAAGCCCTGTTTAGCGGCGAAGATAATCTCGTTACTGCGATGGCGAATTTCTCTGCGCTGCTCAACGAGCATCTGGATGATATTAACTGGGTTGGCTTTTATGTGCTGCAAGGTGAACAACTGGTTCTGGGCCCCTTCCAGGGGAAAGTGGCCTGTACCCGTATTCCAATGGGGAAAGGGGTTTGCGGCACCGCGGCCCAGAGTAACACCACCCAGCGCATCGCCGATGTCCATGCCTTCGACGGCCATATCGCCTGTGATGCCGCCAGTAACTCGGAAATTGTTATCCCGCTGCGGCGCGATGGTCAGGTGATCGGCGTGCTCGATATCGATAGCCCCTCATTCTCTCGTTTCGACGAGGCGGATCAATTGGGGCTAGAGTCCTGCGTAAAAAGTCTGGAAAAGGCTTTATTTGCTTAAACTACAACCAATTTTGCACAATTGATGGTCGCTTTCGTCTGGCGCGCCCTTATAATAGGCCGCTTGATGAATTCAAAAACACGCCGTGACATTTTTCATTAGTTGAAATGAATACATGGCGTTTATTGACTGTAATTGATAAGGTATGTTGGATTGTGTGGTCGCCGCCCAGGGGCAAATAAGCGACCCGATGTCTAACCAATATGAACGACACGCCAGTGCCGACGTTAACCCGGCGAGGTGATAGTCCCTTTTAAACTGTGGAAGTAATGATGGAATCAACAGAAAAGTTGACCGACACCAACGCAATTCTTGCGTATTTATATGAAACATTTCCTTTATGCTTTATCGCTGAAGGTGAAACTAAGCCTCTAAAAATAGGATTGTTTCAAGACTTGGCTGAAAGGTTAGCTGATGATTCTAAAGTCAGTAAAACGCAATTAAGAATCGCCTTACGCCGTTACACCAGTAGCTGGCGTTACCTGAAAGGGGTTAAGGCTGGGGCACAGCGTGTCGATCTCGACGGCAACGAGTGTGGCGAGCTGGAACAAGAGCATATCGACCATGCACAGGCTACACTGAAGGATAGCCAAGAGAAGGCGAAGGCAAAGCGTGCGGCGAAAGCGGCAACAGAGAAGACTGACAAGTCTGGTCCTAAGCCTGAGAAGAAAGCCTTCAAGAAGCCACTGCCTAAGCGTAGTAGCAAACCAGCGCCTAAAGCGGCTAAGCCACAGGTTGAAGCAAAGGATTTAACCCCGGCAACACTGACTGAGTTGAAACCAAATCAACGCGTGAGTGTCAAACTAGGTAAATCGCCTGTTGCAGGTGTTGTTCTGGACATCAAGAAAGAAGATGTTCAAGTGCAGTTAGATTCAGGATTAACGGTAAAAGTCCCGGTAGAGCATATCCTGTTATAACTGTTCATCGTTTAAAAGGAGTAACTTGTTGATGCGAAAACTCACTCTGGCAGCATCCATTGCCAGCATCTTTGTAGGATTCTCGGCATGGGCACTGACGCCCAGTATTCCATCTAGCGAGTTGCCCTCTCTAACGCAAGAGCCGCAACATAAAGTAGCGAGTAAGCGAGTGACGGGTCTGTTCACTCGCGCCCATTATCATAGATTCGATCTGGACGACGCCTTCTCAGAGCAGGTGTTCGACCGCTATCTTAAGCAGCTCGATTATCGCCGCAATGTCTTGCTTCAGAGTGATATCGACAGTTTCAAGCCTTATGCGACTCAATTTGACGACATGTTGAAGAGCGGCGATCTAACTGCCGCCTACAAGATGTTCGATCTGGTGCAGCAGCGCCGCTATGACCGTTTTGCCTACGCCTTATCCCTGCTCGACAAGGAGATGGACTTTAACGTCCCAGGCGACAGCTATCAATACGATAGAGACGATGCGGCCTGGCCAAAAGATGAAGCCGAGCTCAACGAGCTGTGGCGTCAACGGGTCAAGTACGATGCGTTAAACCTCAAGCTGACCGGTAAGAACTGGGATGAAATTGTTAAGGTGCTCGATAAGCGCTACAACAATGCCATCAAGCGTTTGAGCCAGACCAAGAGTGAAGATGTCTTCCAGGGTGTGATGAACGCCTTCTCTCGCAGCGTTGAGCCACACACCAGCTACCTGTCACCGCGCAACGCCGAGCGTTTCCAGATGGAGATGAACCTGAGCCTTGAGGGCATAGGTGCCGTTTTGCAGATGGATGATGACTACACAGTGATAAAAAGCCTGGTTGCTGGCGGCCCTGCGGCAAACAGCGAAAAGCTGGCACCGGAAGATCGCATCGTGGGTGTTGGCCAGGAAGGTAAAGAGATTGTCGATGTGATCGGCTGGCGACTAGATGACGTGGTCGAGCTGATCAAGGGGCCTAAGGGCAGTAAGGTTGTGCTGCAGATCCTGCCTAAGAAGGGCGGCTCTTCTGCCAAACCGATCGACGTGACCATAGTACGTGACAAGATCCGCTTAGAGGATCGCGCCGCGACTTCTGAGGTAATAGAGCCGGAAATCGGTGATTATGCCGGCCGCAAGGTTGGGGTGATTAAGATCCCAGGTTTCTACATGAACCTGTCTCAAGATGTCACCAAAGAGCTGGTTAAGCTAAAAGATGCCAAGGTTGAAGGTGTGGTCATCGACCTTAGAGGTAATGGTGGCGGCGCATTAACCGAAGCGACACTGCTTACCGGACTGTTTATCGAACAGGGCCCTGTGGTACAGATCCGCGATGCTAACGGTAAGGTGTCGCAAAACCGCGATAACGACGGCCGTGTGACCTATTCTGGACCGCTCACCGTGATGGTGGATCGTTACAGTGCCTCGGCATCTGAGATCTTCGCCGCCGCACTGCAAGACTATGATCGCGCGCTTATCGTAGGTGAGTCGACCTTTGGTAAGGGCACAGTGCAGCAGCATAAGAGCCTGGGCCGTATCTATGATATGTACGACAAGCCAATCGGCCATGTGCAATACACCATCGCCAAGTTTTACCGCATCAATGGCGGTAGCACCCAGCTTAAGGGCGTGACGCCGGACATTCCATTCCCGAGTGCCCTAGAGCCAGGTGAATACGGCGAAGCCGAGGAAGCCAACGCACTGCCTTGGGATAAGGTACCCGTGGCTCAGTACGGTACGCTTGGGGATATCACTCCAGAGCTAGTGACTAATCTCGATTCGCGTCACCAGCAACGTATCAAGAAAGACGTTGAATTTGGCTATATCGATCAAGATATTGCCGAGTTCAAGAAGAGCCACAAAGAAACCAGCGTCTCTCTAGTTGAGAAAGAGCGTGTGGCCGAGCGTGAAGCCAACGATGAGAAGCAACTTGCGCGTCTCAACGAGCGCCGCGCCGTGGATGGACTTGAAGCACTTAAGTCTCTGGATGACGCAGAAGAAGATGTGAAGGCGCCAGATGCATTTCTCGACGAGACTGTCTATATCACACTGGATCTAGTGGATATGGAAAGAGTGGCTAAAAACCAGGCGAAATAATATTGAGCCAAATTTTTTAAAAACGCGCTATTGGCGCGTTTTTTTATAATCTTTTCAGATGAGGGAATCTTAATGGCACAGGTTAAGGCCAAATATTTAAAAGACTATCGCGCACCGGATTTTACTATTACTCAGGTGGACCTCTCCTTTGTGCTCGATGGTGCCAATACTCAGGTGACTGCGGTCAGCCAGGTGAAGCGTCTAAACGATGCTGCACACACCCTTGAACTGGACGGTGAAGGCTTAAGCGTTAGCCAGCTGCTGGTCGATGGTAAGCTTCATGATTATCGCGTCACCGAGGGGCAGCTGAGTATCGAAACCGACTTAGCCGACTTTGAACTCACCATAGTGACTAAGCTGGATCCCGAGGCCAACCTGGCGCTGGAAGGCCTATACATGTCAGATGGCGCCTATTGTACTCAGTGTGAGGCAGAAGGTTTTAGACGCATCACCTATTTCCTCGATCGCCCCGATGTGCTGGCGATTTACAAGGTGCGCATCGAAGCCGACAAGGCGGCGTTTCCTTACCTTCTGAGCAATGGTAACCGTATCGATTCGGGCGAACTTGACGGCGGACGCCACTTCGTCTGTTGGGAAGACCCTTTCCCGAAACCTGCGTACCTGTTTGCCTTAGTCGCGGGTGATTTCGATCTGCTGGACGATAGCTTTACCACTAAAAGCGGACGCGAGGTTGCGTTGCAGGTCTTCGTCGACAAGGGCAACCTGCACAAGGCACACCACGCCATGGCATCGCTGAAGAAGTCGATGGCCTGGGATGAGAGCCGCTTCGACCTCGAATATGATCTCGATATCTACATGATAGTCGCGGTGGATTTCTTCAACATGGGTGCCATGGAGAACAAGGGTCTGAACGTGTTCAACACTAAATATGTGTTGGCAGATAAAGACTCGGCGACCGATGAAGATTATCACGGCATCGAGTCTGTAGTGGGTCACGAGTATTTCCATAACTGGACGGGTAACCGTGTTACCTGTCGTGACTGGTTCCAGCTGAGTCTGAAAGAGGGCCTGACGGTGTTTCGCGATCAGGAATTCAGCTCAGATGTGGGCTCCCGAGCGGTCAACCGTATCCATGCCATCAAGGTTATAAAGAATCAGCAGTTCGCCGAAGACAGCGGCCCAATGGCCCATGCCATTCGTCCCGAGTCTGTGATCGAGATGAATAATTTCTATACCGTGACCGTCTACAACAAGGGCGCTGAGGTGATCCGCATGATGCACACCCTGCTCGGTGAACAGGGTTTCCAGGCGGGGATGAAGTGTTATTTTGAGCGCCACGACGGTCAGGCCGTGACCTGCGATGATTTCGTCGCGGCAATGGAAGATGCCAGCGGCGTGGATCTGACTCAGTTCATACGTTGGTATAGCCAGTCGGGTACCCCTGAGCTCTCGGTCGCCGAGCGCTATGACGCCGAAAAACAAGAATACCGTCTCAGCCTGCGCCAGCATACGCCGCCGACGCCGGAGCAGAGTGAGAAGTTACCGCTGCACATTCCACTCGATCTCGAGCTGCTTGGCAGCGATGGCCGCTCGCTGCTCAGCCAGGTCTTTAGCATCACCGAGGCAGAGCAAGAGTTGGTGTTTAACGGCATGAGCGAGCAGCCAGTGCCTTCGCTGCTGCAAAATTTCTCGGCGCCGGTGAGACTTAACTTCGACTATAGCGTAGAGCAACTTATCCACCTGATGCGTTATGCCAGCAGTGAGGTGGCCAAGTGGGAGGCCTCGGCCGCACTCTTTAGCCAGGCGGTTTGGCAAAATGTGGCCCACCTAAAGGCTCAGAAGGCTATGTATGTCGACCCTCGTCTTGTCGATGGGGTGAAGGGCTTACTTCTCGATGAGCAACTGGATCAGGCATTGCTGGCAGAGGTGCTTAGGTTCCCAAGCCTGAATACCTTGGTAGAGCAGGTGACTCGTGTCGATCTCGATGCCCTGGCTTCGGCCCGCGAGTTTATGCTCGAAGAGATCGCCGCAGGCTGTGAAGATGAGCTGCTTGCGCGTTATCGTGAGCTGAGTCTGTTAGACGATGCCGGGGCGAGAGCCCTGAAGAATGCCTGCCTCGGTTTACTGCTGCAAACGTCGGATGCTCATCAAGGCCTGGCTCAGCGCCAATATGAGCAGGCGGGCAACATGACAGATAGCCTGGGCGCTCTGGCCGCGCTCAACCTTGAGCAGTCTGAGCTGCGCGCCAGTCTGCTGCAAGACTTTCAGCAGAAGTGGGCCGATACGCCATTGGTGATGGATAAATGGCTGACGCTGGAGGCATGCTGTCCGGGTGAAGATCGCTGTGATGCACTGCGTGAGCTTACCCAGCATAGCGCCTTTAGCTTCGCCAATCCGAATCGGGTACGCTCCTTGATCGGCGCGTTCGCGGCGGCAAACCCTGAGGTGTTCCACCGCATCGACGGCAGTGGTTATCGTTTCCTGACTGAAGCTATCATTAAACTTAATACCTTAAACCCTCAGGTGGCTGCACGTATCATTACGCCGCTGATCCAATTTAAGAAGTTTGATGAACAGCGCCAGCAATTTATGCGTAGTGCTCTGCAGGAGATTTTGGCCTTGCCGGATCTGTCTAAAGACCTGTATGAGAAGGTCTCTAAGGCGCTGGCTTAGTTACTGGCTTATGATCTGATTCAGTTACAGGCTCAGTTTCTGGTTTAGTTATCGGCTTAGCCGTTAGCGAATCGTTAGGCTGAATAGCCTTAAACAGATTGTCTAAGAGAGTAGGGCGAGGTGCATAGCATCTCGCCCCATTTTAGAAAGCAAATTATGATGATATATACCTTTCCCATGCAGGTGAGTTACCAGGAGTTTCTCAATTATTATCAAGGCAGTATCGATAAGATTGAGGTGAAAGACAGCTCAGGTAAGACTCTCTGGATCCACGCCCGTCACTTCAGACCCTTTCTGACCACCTCAGGTATCAGGGGTTACTTTCGTTTGCAACTCGATGACCAAGGTAAGCTGGTTTCTCTGACCCAAGCTTAAGATTTTTAGAGTATATACTTCAAACGGGCGATTTTGATTCATCAAAGGTTTAGCTTTCGATGACACAAGTTTAATTGCCTGTTTATGCTTGCTTTTTCAATGGGCGTTTTTCATCTGGTACGACTTGTTAGAATAGATTTAAATCGTGTGTTTGAATTTACGTAAGCCCTTTAGCTTAAGTGCACAAATCTCAAGGTAATTTTCTGTTTTTTCGCCTTGCTCATCACCCCCAAATGCTGTAACAATGGTGTTACCTGTACGCTAACAAGATGTTGGCCACCATTCCTATAACAAAGAATCCAGCAGGTTACGGAGAAGAGCTAAAATGAAAAACGTTAAAAATGGCTTTAACAAGTCAGCGCTAGCTTTGGGGATCGTCGCAGCGTTGAGTATTGGAGCGACTACGGGTGTGCAAGCCGTGTCGTTCGATTGGGGAGAAGTTCAAGGTTCGTTCGATTCAACATTCAGTGCCGGTGCAAGTTGGCGTGTTGAGGAGCGAGACTGGGATAATCAGATCGGTAAGGTGAATCACCCGCGCTTTGACTGGTCAAACTATACCGCATTCGGTAACACCAAATATACTTCGGCCGAGATTTGGGCTCAGCCGGGTTCCTACTCGAGTAATGGTGACTTGAGTAACATGCTCTACTCTCAGGGTGACGTAACCTCTATGGTGTTCAAGGGATTGCATGAACTGTCACTCAAATATAAGAATTTCGGTCTGTTTGCCCGTGGCATGTATTTCTACGATCAGAAGGCCAACAACGGCAGCTATGGTTATAGCGATCCGATAACTGGCAAAGAGTATGACCCTTGTGCCGACTCCGAAGCTTCTAAGGTACAGTGTAAAGATGTGCGCCTGTTAGATGCCTTCATCTATGGCGATTTCGATCTTAACGATGGTGCCAACCCACTTAGCGTTCGTATCGGTAACCAGGTGGTCTCTTGGGGTGAAAGCACCCTGATCCCGCATGGTATTGGTGTGATCAACCCAGTCGATCTTAACATTCTCAATGCGCCAGGCGCCGAGCTTAAAGAAGCCTTCAGACCTCAGGGGATGATCTGGGCGTCATTGGGTGTGACCGAATCGCTCTCGGTTGAAGCCTTCTATCAGTACGATTGGGAACCGGTTTGGGTGCCGACTCCGGGCTCTTACTTCTCAACCAATGATTTCGCCGGCTACGGCGGCTATTCGCAAAATGCGCAGCTGGGCTTCAACGCTAACCCGGATATCAATCTCGACTTCCTGATTGGCGAGTATCAGAAGCTGGCGGCCATGGTGGCATCGGGTCAATATGATGCGGCAACACTGGGTTCATTGGCTCTGGCTTATCCGACTAAGGTGACCCTGATGCAAGATCAGGCGAGCGCCAGCGACTCGGGCCAGTACGGTATCAAGCTAGGGTACTATGCACCTGAGCTGGGCGAGACTGAGTTTGGTTTCTACTACATGAACTACCATAGTCGTCGCCCGCTGATCAGCGGCACCGCGGCTAACTTTACCCAGGAAGCGATTGGTAAAGACTTAGCGACCCTAGCAGCCCTTGGGGCAACCGGTGGTACGGTCGATCGTCAGACACTGCTGGGTCTAGAGACCTTCTCTAAGGCACAGATCGAATACCCAGAAGATATCAAGCTCTATGGCTTTAGTTTCAACACCCTGATTGGCGACACTTCTGTGGCCGGTGAGATAGCTCACCGTCAAGATGAGCCGCTACAGATTGACGACGTGGAACTCCTGTTTGCCGCCATGCCACAGCAGCTGGCCAATGCGGGATTGCGTCCAGAGTTTGATGGCATCTCTCAGGTGAAGGGAATTGGTTCTGGTGAAGCGGCCGAAGGTTATATCCGCCGTGATACGACTCAGGCACAGGTGACCTTCACCCATCTATTTGGTCCAACTCTGGGTACCGATAACCTAGTCATGCTGGCCGAGGTTGGTGGTGTGTGGATCCACGACATGCCAAGCTTTGATGAGCTGCGTCTCAATGGCCCAGGTACTGCGCGCTCTGGCGGCAACCCAAATATGCCTGGCATCATAGAGGCTGTTCACAATGGTCCTGAGACTAACCCTTTCCCAACAGATTTTGCCTGGGGTTATCGTCTGGTGGCCAAGGCCGAATACAACAACCTGTTTGCCGGGGTCAACATGGCGCCGCGCATCATCTTCTCACATGATGTTGACGGGATCACACCCGATCCTATGTTCCTGTTCACCGAAGGTAAGAAGTCCGTCGCTATCGGCGTGAATTTCGATTATCAGAGTCGTTGGGGCGCAGATTTCTCCTACAACTCCTTCTTCGGTGGTGTCGGCACCACGAATCTGATGTCAGATCGCGATTACGTGTCGTTTAACATCAAGTATTCAATCTAATTCACAAGGACAATAAGAATGAAAAAACTAACACTATTGTCGGCAGCTGTGATCGTCGCACTAACCGCGCCAACAGCCTTTGCAAAAGTATCAGAGGCCGAGGCGGCCAAGCTTGGCACCGAACTTACGCCGCTCGGCGGTGAAAAGGCGGGTAACGCAGATGGCTCTATTCCTGCCTGGGATGGCGGCATCACCAAACCTGTTGCGGGTTACGAGAAGGGGATGCATCATCCAGATCCTTTCCCTGGCGATAAGATTGAATTTACCATCACCAATGCTAACAAGGCGCAGTACAAGGATAACCTGACAGAAGGCCAGCTCAAGCTGTTCGATCTTTATCCTGATACCTTCAAGATGAATGTTTATCAGACACGCCGCACCGCCTCTGTGCCGCAGTTTGTCTACGATGCGACTAAGGCCAACGCTTCGCGCGCAGAATTGGTGGCCGATGGTAACGGTATCTCCGGCGCCTCAATTGGCGTGCCTTTCCCCATCCCACAAAATGGTCTCGAGGCTATTTGGAACCACGTGCTGCGTTTCCGTGGCGTAGATGTGGAAACCGCCCGTAGCCAGGCGGCGCCTACAGCATCTGGTAGCTACACCCTGGTGGAAACCGCCGAAGAGATCCGATTCGAGTACTCTCGTCCCGAGATGACCCTGGATAAACTAAAAGAGTCGAACACCCTGTTCTACTTTAAGCAGGTGGTGACACAGCCGGCGCGTCTGGCGGGTACCGCACTGTTGGTGAAGGAGACCATGGATCAAGAGGCGCTACCGCGTCAGGCCTGGACCTATAACACAGGGCAGCGCCGTGTGCGCAAGGCGCCAAACGTCGCCTTCGATACTCCGGGTACTGTGTCTGATGGTCTGCGCACCACAGACGATTTCGATATGTTCAACGGCTCGCCAGTGCGTTACAACTGGGAACTGCTAGGCAAGAAAGAGATCTACATTCCATACAACGACTACAAGCTGCACTCAGATAAGCTCAAGTATGAGCAGATCTTGAAACCTGGCCACATCAACCCAGATTATGTGCGTTGGGAGAAACATCGCGTATGGGTGGTCAAGGCTCAGCTAAAGGAAGGGATGCGTCATATCTACAAGACTCGCGTCTTCTACCTGGATGAGGATTCTTGGCAAGTGTCTATGGCGGACATGTACGACAACCGCGATGAGCTTTATCGCGTAGCTGTGGCGCACGCCATTAACTACTACGAAGTGCCGACTCACTGGACCACACTCGAAGTGATCCACGATCTACAATCTCGTCGTTACCTGGCCATGGGTCTGGACAACGAGGGTCGTATGTATAACTTCGACGCCAAGTTGAGCGAAGCGAACTTTACCCCAGCGGCATTGAGACGCGCTGGTATTCGTTAAGCGCTTATACCTAGGCTTATATTTAAGTATTTAAGTATTTAAGTATTTAAGTATTTAAGCCTAGGTACTTGTGTATTAAGGACTCATTCTTTAAAGAGTTAGCGTAGAGGGGCCTGTTGGCCCCTCATTTCACGAAAGGAAGTTTGTATGTGGTTTAGCATGCTTCGGCTTGTCGCTTTATCTTCACTCTGTTTTGTCACTCTCGGCGGGGCCCAAGCGGCAACCGAGGTGACAGGCTCCGATATTCAGCCGCTGGCGACGCACTCCTTGGTATTGGATATTGCCAAGCAGGGCGAGACCATGATTGCCGTAGGCGATCGCGGTCATCTATTCCGTTTCACCGATGGCTGGCAGCAGGTGAGTTCACCGAGCCGTGCCTTGCTGACCAAGGCGACCCTATTAACGCCTGAGCTTGGCTGGGCTGTGGGCCATGATGCCACCATCTTGCATACCCAAGACGGCGGTAACAGCTGGGTAGAGCAGATGCGCTCTCCTGAAATTGAAAAGCCGTTTTTGGATGTGCTCTTTTTCGATGCCGAGCATGGTATCGCCATTGGCGCCTATGGTCTCTTCTACCGCACCCAGGATGGCGGTAAGCAGTGGCAGCAAGAGTTTCACACCGAACTTTTATATGAAGAAGATCAGGCGTATCTGGATGAGTTAAAGGCGGAAGATGAAAGCCTTTACTTGAAAGAGCGCAGCACCTTACTGCCGCACTTTAATCGCGTGGTGCGCCTGGCCGATGATCGCCTCTTGATGGTGGGCGAACTCGGTTTAGCGGCCCAGTCACAAGATAAGGGCCTCACCTGGCAGCGCATCGATTTTCCCTACGAGGGCTCGCTGTTTAACATCTTAGTGGCTAAACAGGGGATCTATGTGCTCGGGCTTCGCGGTCACCTGTTTAAGAGTGAAGGGGATCTCGAGCAGTGGCAAGAGATTGAGCTGACCACTAAATCGACCCTCAACGGTGGACTAGTGCTAAGTGACGACAAGGTCAGGCTGGTCGGCAACGGCGGCGTGGTGATCGACGTGGCCAGCGATGATAGCGTGACTATGGTGACGCAGCGTCAGGGGGAAAACCTGGTGGCCATCGGTCAGGATAAGACGGGTACACTGTGGATTGCCGGTACCAAAGGCTTAGTTGCATTACAACAAAAATAATAAGGCCCAGGCATGTTAGATAAATTAGTTAATGGATTAGAATCCTTCCTGTTTCGGCAACGGGCCTATGTGATATTCGCCTTCTTGCTGGCAACCCTGTTTCTTGGCTTCCAGGCCAGCCATCTGAAGATGGATGCGGCGTTCGTTAAGAACATTCCGCTCAATCATAGCTATATGCAGACCTACCTGAAGCATCAGAAGCAGTTTGGTGGCGCCAACAGCATCATGGTGGCGGTAGAAGACAGCAGTGGCAACATCTTCAACCCCAACTTCTTCGATACCCTAAAACAGGTACACGATCAGCTGTTCTTCATCCCAGGCGTCGATCGCGCCCAGGTGAAGTCGCTCTATTCTCCATCGACCCGCTTTACCGAGGTGGTGGAAGATGGTTTTGCCGGCGGCCCAGTGATCCCGGCGGATTTCTCGACTACCCCTGCCGGGCTTGAGGTGGTGCGTAGCAACATAGAGAAGGCGGGTATCGTCGGGCGTCTCATCGCCGAAGATTATTCGGCGGCCATGGTGACAGCTCAGTTGATGGACTTCGATCCTCAGACTGGCGAGCCACTCGATACCCTAGCCTTTGCCAGTCAGCTCGAGAAGGAGCTGCGCGGCCAGTATGAAAATGACAAGATAAAGATTCATATTATTGGCTTTGCCAAGATGGCCGGCGATGTGGCCGAGGGGGCCAAGGGCGTGGTGCTCTTCTTCGCCATCGCCATTTTAGTAACTGCCGTGATGGTGTATCTCTTCTCCCACTCGGTCAAGCTGACCCTGCTGCCGCTGGTGTGTAGCCTGGTAGCTGTGGTTTGGCAGCTGGGTCTGCTTACTGTGGTTGGCTTTGGTCTCGACCCTATGTCGATTCTCATTCCCTTCCTGGTATTTGCCATCGGGGTGAGTCACGGGGTGCAGATGATCAACGCCGTCAGGCGCCGTGTGGGTGAGGGGGAAACCACTAAGGCCGCTGCCGCGCTGGCATTTCGTAGCCTGCTGATCCCCGGCGGGGTGGCACTGCTCTCAGATACCGTAGGCTTCATGACACTACTGGCCATCGATATCGGTATCATTCGCGAGCTGGCGATCTCGGCCTCTTTGGGTGTGGCGGTGATCATCCTGACCAACCTGGTGCTACTGCCACTGCTGATCTCCTTTACCGAGGTCAAGGCGCTGCCGACTAAGTCTAACGGTAAGGTGGATGCGCTCTGGCGTAAGCTCTCTAATTTCGCGACGCCCAAGTATGCGATTATCGTGTTGCTGGCCACCGTCGCCCTTTATGGTGTGGGCCTGCAGCAGGCGAGTAAGATGAAGATTGGTGACCTGCAGGGCGGCGCACCGGCGCTGCATTTTGACAGCCGCTACAATCAGGACACCTTCTATATTACCGATCACTTCTCTATTACCACAGATGTGATGACGGTGATTGTCGAGGCGTTTCCTGAGGCCTGTACCTATCATGATGTGCTGACCCAGATAGATGAGTTTGAGTGGTTGGTGGCTAATACTCCGGGGGTTGAGTCGACCGCGAGTCTTGCCTCTATCGCCAAGCGGGTCAACGCAGGGTTTAACGAGGGTAACCCTAAGTGGCAGGTGTTGCCTCGCACCACGGCGAGTCTGGTCCAGGCGGTAGGGCAGATCCCGACCACCTCGGGCCTACTGGATGGTAACTGCTCTGTGATGCCTGTGTATCTGTTCCTTAAAGATCATAAGGCGGAGACCATCGAGCAGGTGATCGACAAGGTCAAGACACTGTCGGCCAAGATGGACAGCGATAAGCTCAAGTTTAAGCTGGCTTCAGGCCCGGTTGGTGTGATGGCGGCGACCAACGAGGCGGTGGCCGAGGCGCAACTGCCTATGATGCTCTATGTTTATGGCGCTGTGTTTGTGCTCTGTCTGATCAGCTTCAGATCGATTCGCGCGACCGTGGCGGTGATCCTGCCGCTCTATGTGGTATCGACCCTGGCGCAGGCGCTGATGACTCAGCTCGATATCGGTCTGGCGGTGAGTACACTGCCGGTGATCGCGCTCGGTGTGGGCATAGGCGTGGATTATGGTATCTACATCTTGTCGACCATGGCGGTCAAACTCAGAGACGGCATGCCGGTGCAAACTGCTTATCATCAGGCCCTTATCGAGCGGGGCAGCGCGGTGATCTTCACCGGCCTGACACTGGCGATTGGCGTGAGCACCTGGTTCTTCTCTGCACTTAAGTTCCAAATGGACATGGGGATCCTGTTAACTTTCATGTTTTTAGTGAATATGTTGGGTGCAATAATTATTTTGCCTGCGATAGGCGCGGTTTTCTGGCGTAAGCCGCGATAGTGAACTGAAAGAGAGAGCATTAGCTCTCTCTTTTTTTGCATAGTTACGCTCACTTTACGATTGTTTTTTCATCATGCACATCAATATGGCCGCAAAACCCCGGGGGATGAGGATCTACCACTAAAATAGTTCTCGAAAATTGCCACATTTAGTAATAAACTTCGCGCTATGACTTAGGTCACATAATTAGATTTGGCCTGTCATATGCTCAAGCATCCATAAAATTACAAAAACGCTGCCATAGACCCTAAAGGAAACAGCAACATGGCCTTGAAAGATGCAATGCCTTCAGTACTACTCGAGAACGTAGTCAGCCTAATTCATTCGAAAGTTCCCAATACACAAGCCAAGCAAGTTGAACAGTTCGCAACTTGTATTTATGCCCACATGTCGAAAGATGACTTGCAACACCGCAATGACAGTGATCTTTACGGCGCCGTCCTCAGCCTTTGGAATGCCGCGAACAAGACGCCTGTTGGCGAGACCCATATTCGCGTGTTTAACCCGAGTCAATCTAAGCATGGTTGGAAATCATCCCACTCAATTATCGAGGTGATTCAACCGGATATGCCTTTCCTTGTTGACTCTGTAGGCATGGCGCTTAACCGCATGGGCATCACCACTCACATGATGCTGCACACGCCATTGACCGTGAAGCGTGACCAAGGCGTGATCACAGGTGTTAGCTACAACGATGACAAGGATGAGAGCAACGACAAGGTTGCCGTATTCCTGATCGAAGTCGACAGACTGAGCAGCGACGCCGATATCAAGAGCCTGGAAAAAGAGATTCAATCTGTATTGGGTGACGTGGCTGCTTCGGTCAACGACTGGCAGGCGATGTCGAACAAGCTGAGCGAGACCATCGCCGAGCTGCCTAGCCGTCCATTCCCGGGTGAGAAGCGTGAGCTGGATGAGGCCATCAACTTCCTGACCTATCTGAACAATCACCATTTCACCCTGCTGGGTTACCGCCGTTACGACCTGCACAAAGTCGAGGGCGATCTCGAGCTGCTGCCGGCTAACGAGACCAGCCTGGGTTTGATGAATGTACCGGGTAAGCCTAAGAGTTCTAAGGGACTCATGCTTTCCAGTCTGTCAGATACCGCACGTAAAGAAGCACTCGACAGCAGTCTGCTTATCCTGACCAAGAGCACTGAGAAGAGCCGCGTTCACCGCCCAGCCTATGTCGACTATATCGGCATCAAACGTTTCGACGAGCAGGGTAATGTTATTGGTGAAGACAGATTCATCGGTCTGTACGCCTCAAACCTGTACAACCGTAGCCCACGTGAGATCCCGCTGCTGGCAGAGAAGATCCAGCGCGTACTGGACGATTCTGGCCTGACGCCGCATTCTCACGACTACAAGGCTTTGATGCACATTCTGGAAACCTTGCCGCGTGACGAGATCGTTCAGGCTCGGGAATCTGAACTGGCCAGCATGGCTCATGGCGTACTCGAGATGCAAGATCGCGACAAACTCAAGCTGTTTGTGCGCAAGGATGGCTTTGGTCGTTTCCTCTCTTGCCTGGTTTACGTCTCTAAAGACAGATACAACACTAAGCTGCGTGAAGATACTCAACGTATTCTGGCACAGCACTTCAACACTAAAGAAGATGTTGAATTTACAACTTATTTCTCTGAGTCTACGCTCGCGCGTACTCACTATATAGTCAAAGTCGATAATAATATTACGGATGTAGATGTGGCTGCCATCGAAAACAATCTAATTGAAGCTGCGCGTTCATGGGAAGACAAGTTAAACACAGCGCTGATCACTGCCCAAGGCGAAGAGTCTGGCAACCGTTTGGTCAAACGTTATGTGAATGCGTTCCCTCGCAGCTACAAAGAAGATGTATTGCCTAGCTCTGCCGTGGTGGATATCGAACACTTAGAAGCGCTGGATGACGATCATAAGCTTGGCATGCTCTTCTATCAGCCACAGGAAACCGCGCTTAAAGACAACAAGGTGCGCCTGAAACTCTTCCATAAAGATGAGCCAATCCATCTGTCTGATGTATTGCCTATGCTGGAAAACTTCGGCCTGCGCGTGATCAACGAGCGTCCATATGAAGTGATGACCGCCGATGGTTCTACCTTCTGGATCCTAGACTTCTTGATGACGGTACAAGGCGCGGCGGTTGATAACCTGGCCGACAGCCAAGATAGATTCCAGACAGCCCTGTCACAGGTATGGCGTAAAGAGCTTGAAGATGACGGCTTTAACCGTCTGGTATTGGCGACGGGTCTGTCTGGCCGCGAAGTGTCGGTGCTGCGTGCCTATGCTAAGTATATGCGTCAGATCGATGCCACCTTCAGCCAGGCTTACATCGAAGAGACCTTTAGCAGCTATCCACAGATCGCCGATCTGCTGGTGAAGATGTTTATCCGTAAGTTCAACCCTAAGCTGAAGACTCGTACTCTGGCTAAGTTTGTTGAACAGATCGATATGCGTCTGGAAGATGTGTCTAGCCTGGATGACGACCGTATCATTCGTCGTTACCTGGATCTGATCAACGCCACACTGCGTACCAACTTCTACCAGGTGCTGCCAGACGGTAACAACAAGCCATATGTGTCATTCAAGTTCTCGCCTGAAGAGATCCCTGAGATGCCACGTCCGCTGCCTAAGTTTGAGATCTTCGTCTACTCACCAAGGGTAGAGGGTGTTCACCTGCGTGGTGGCAAGGTTGCCCGTGGTGGTCTGCGCTGGTCTGACCGTCGTGAAGACTTCCGTACCGAGGTACTGGGTCTCGTGAAAGCACAGCAGGTGAAGAACACAGTTATCGTACCTGTGGGCGCCAAGGGTGGCTTCGTCTGTAAGCAACTGCCGACCGAAGGTGGCCGCGATGCCTTCTTCACTGAAGGCCAAGAGTGTTACCGCCTGTTTATCCGCGGTCTGCTGGATATCTCTGACAACATCGTTGAAGGCGAAATCGTGCCACCGGCAAACGTGGTTCGTCACGATGAAGACGACCCATATTTGGTTGTTGCGGCCGACAAAGGTACCGCGACCTTCTCTGATATCGCTAACGCTATCTCTGAAGAGTATGGTTTCTGGCTAGGCGACGCCTTCGCATCGGGTGGTAGTAACGGTTACGACCATAAGAAGATGGGTATCACGGCGCGCGGCGCGTGGGAATCGGTTAAGCGTCACTTCCGCGAAATCGGCGTTGACTGTCAGACCACAGATTTCACCTGTTTGGCGATCGGTGATATGGCCGGTGACGTATTCGGTAACGGTATGCTGCTTTCTGAGCACACACGTCTGGTGACGGCATTTAACCATATGCATATCTTCATCGACCCGAATCCGGATGCGGCTAGCAGCTATAAAGAGCGTGCGCGTCTGTTCGAGATGCCGCGTTCAAGCTGGGAAGATTACAATAAAGATTTGATCTCTAAGGGCGGTGGAATATTCCTGCGCTCGGCCAAGTCAATCACACTGACGCCAGAAATGAAGAAGATGCTGGACACCAAGAAAGCATCTATGACACCAAACGAGCTGCTTAAAGAGCTGCTGAAGATGAAGGTGGATCTGATCTGGAACGGTGGTATCGGTACCTACATCAAGGCGACCAGCGAGACGCACGCCGAAGTGGGCGACCGCGCCAACGACGCACTGCGCGTCAATGGTAACGAGGTTCAGGCTCGCATCATAGGTGAGGGTGGCAACCTAGGTTGTACCCAGTTAGGTCGTATCGAATATGCCGCTAACGGTGGCCGCATGAACACCGACTTCGTGGATAACGTGGGTGGTGTGGATTGTTCGGACAACGAAGTTAACATCAAGATCTTGCTGAACGCCATGGTGGCCGAAGGTGAGATGACGGTGAAACAGCGTAACCGTCTGCTGGTTGAGATGACTGACGAAGTCAGCCGCATCGTACTGCAAGACTGTAAGGATCAGACCCGTACCATCTCTGTGACTCAGGTGCGCGGCGCCGAGCAGTTGAAAGAGCAGATCCGCTTCATCCATTACCTGGAGAAGGAAGACAAGCTAGACAGAGCACTCGAGTTCCTACCGAGTGATGATGAGTTAGCAGAGCGTTTAGCGAACGGTAAGTCACTGACTCGCCCTGAGCTTTCGGTACTGGTGGCCTACGCCAAGATGGTATTGAAAGAGCAACTGCTCACGCCGGAAATTACCGACGATTCTTTCCTGAGTCAGCTGCTTATCGAATATTTCCCTCGTCAGCTACAGGAGAAGTACAGCGAGCGTATGGTTACCCATCCGCTGCGCGCCGAAATCATTGCCACCTCTTTGGCCAACGAGTTGGTTAACGACATGGGCTTGAATTTCGTTCAGCGTATGCAAGATGAGACAGGTGCCTCAGTCGCCGAAGCCGCAATCTGCTACACTATGGCTCGTGAAGTATTTGGTTTAGCTGAATTAACTAAATCGATCACGGCGCTAAACGGTGTGGTACCTGCTGTGGTTCAGGGTGAGATGCTGCATCAGTTGCGTCGTAATCTACGCCGCGCGTGTCGTTGGTTCTTACGTCATCGTAACCGTAACCAAAGCATCGAGCAGGTTGTGGCCTTCTTTAGCCCAGTGTTCCAGGAACTTCGTCAGAACGTTCATCAGTATCTGGTGGAAGATGAAGTTAACGGCATCCGCGCCGAGATTGCAGCGCTGGTGAAAGAAGGAGTACCAGAGCAGGTGGCGACCGATGTCGTCAACATGAGCACGCTCTTCTCTGCACTGGACATCTCACAAATTGCCGAGCTGGAAGACAAGCCTGTGGCCTTGGTTGCCGAGACCTACTACAAGTTAGGTGCTCGTATCGACCTGCACTGGTTCCTCGAGCAGATCAGTGCCCAGCCTGTGGCTAACCACTGGCAGGCGCTGGCGAGAGCGGCATTTAGGGAAGAACTCGATTGGCAGCAACGTTCACTGAGTTCAGTGGTGTTACGTACCTGCCCATCGGTTTGCGAAGCTGACGCCATTATCGATCAGTGGGTCGAATCCAATCAGGGCTTATTGGAGAGATGGTTCCACATGCTTGCAGACTTTAAGACCTCGCAGACCCACGAGTTTGCGAAGTTCTCAGTCGCCCTACGTGAGCTGAATCTGTTGATCCTTCATTGCGAAGGTCAATCGTAAAAAATAAAAATTAGTCATGAGCCCTGGCAATCGCCGGGGCTTTTTTCGGTCTAGGAGAATGCATGTTTTACAAAATCGCACAGAAAGTGATGTTTCAGATGGATCCAGAGAAGGCCCATAACCTTGCTATAGGCAGTCTGAAGTCAACTGCGAATTCGCCATTAAACTGCTTTTATGCACAGAAGCTGCAAGCGGCCCCTGTCGAGTTTATGGGATTGACCTTTCCTAATCCTGTTGGCTTGGCTGCCGGTATGGACAAGGACGGTGAATGTATCGATGCGTTCCACGCCATGGGATTTGGACATGTAGAAGTGGGTACGGTAACGCCGCGTCCACAGCCTGGTAATGATCAGCCGCGCCTGTTTCGTTTAAAGCCGGCTAAGGCGATTATCAATCGCATGGGCTTTAACAATAAGGGTGTCGATAATCTGGTCGCTAACCTGAAGGCAGCCAAGTCTGGGGCCATGGTTGGGGTGAATATCGGTAAGAACAAGGATACGCCGGTAGAGCAGGGCAAAGAGGATTACCTCATCTGTATGGATAAGGTTTATCCTTATGCAGCCTATATTGCGGTCAATATCTCATCGCCAAACACACCAGGCCTGCGCAGTTTGCAGTATGGCGATCTGCTTGATGATCTATTGGGATCACTAAAAGCTAAGCAAAAAGATCTTGCCGAGCGTCATGGAAAGTATGTGCCGATCGCGCTGAAAATTGCGCCGGATCTTGAGCCTGAGGAGATTGAGAAGATTGCCGAGTCGCTCATTCGTAACGAGTTCGATGGTGCTATCGCCACCAACACCACATTAACGCGCGACGGTGTCAGCGGCTTGGTGAATTCTAATGAAGCCGGTGGATTAAGCGGTAAGCCATTGAATTCATTGTCAACAAAAGTGATAAAGCAATTAGCTGATTGCTTGAAAGGTCAGGTGCCCATCATAGGGGTTGGTGGTATTAACAGTGCTGCCGATGCGCTCGATAAACTCGATGCGGGTGCAACCATGGTACAAATTTATTCTGGTTTTATTTATCGCGGACCAGAATTAATTAAAGAGATCGTCGATGCTTATCGCGTACAAAGTAAATAAGATCTTATTTTAGATCTTAAAACGATCGCGCGATCTTATTTAGATCGCGTTTGATCGTGATAACGTGTTGTAATCTATATCATATTTATAATATTTTTTTTGATATTGGATGAAATATCATCTATTATCGAGCTGTATTAAAGTATATAGGTACACGTTATGTTATTAATGCCACAAAGGGATTGGCAATGGATATATAACGATTCGTATGGGGTTTTAAGCGTTTCGTTAGGTTCGGATATGGAATTTCTGACTCCCTATAAAACGAAAGCACTTATTCCTGATGCCCTGGCCACCACGGAATTTAATGTCGAGCACGCCAAATTCTATATAGAGTTTATTGAGCGTATCGGTAAGTCATTAAATATAGCCGACGCGGTAAGGGTACAGCTGGCGCTTAATGCCACGGCGGCCCATTTTCTATTAAAACCTCAGATGCCTAAGTCGTGGTTTTTTGAGACATCTGCCGTCTGTGTATACAGTGAACTGGGCAAGGTGTTTCAATTGAAATGCCAAGGCGAGGTGGTGCAAGTACTAGTGGTCGAGTCTAATATTCAGGCATCCCTGATTATGTTGTTATCGCCTGAATTGCATTTGAGCGACAGTAAGGCGATGCGCCAATTCGACTGCATTAAGGTGATGAACGATAGATTGCATCCGCTAAAGGCCAATCGTCAGATAGCCGCGGCTTAATAACGCTAAATGCGAGAATAGATTCATTGGATGGGGAGCGTCTGCTCCCCATTTTTATGCCTACTGCTTGATCTATTTATTTTATTGCGATGATCAAATCTAAATCGTTTTTTCGATCCATGATGTTTTCTCATCTCTTTTTCTTTATTTTTCTTCTTTCTTTTTCTTCTTTGATTTCCCGTCTTTGATTAAGCTGCTAAGTGCTCATTAAATAGGCACTCTTCATTTCATTCATCTGCACAAAACAATGGAGAGAATGAATGCTCGCTAAGCAATAATGCTTTGTTGTCTATTTTGTGATCACATCTTTAGATTGGAGTATTGGGTAAAGCTCCAAGATTGCTCCATATTGAAGTTTGTGAATAAGGGAGAATAAACACAGCTGTAGTGAATTTGTTGACTTGAATTTCTAGAAAGGCTCTTTAAGCTTGGCGAAGTAGGTTACAAGTCTTTGTTGATTACTGAATGCTGATCATTGATTACTGTGATTACTGTGATTACTGATTGTATAGAGAGTTCAATCTGACGAGTAGTCAAACTGCTTTTTTTCATTGATTAAGTTAGGAAAGAGGGGAATTGTTTACGTAAGAAATTGGTTGCGGGGGCCGGATTTGAACCGTGGACCTTCGCAGCTTGTATAGAGAGTTGAGGCCGACGAGCCGTTTTTCTCTTGGTTAGGGAGCTAATGATAATGGAGAGTTTTTACATAAGAAATTGGTTGCGGGAGCCGGATTTGAACCGACGACCTTCGGGTTATGAGCCCGACGAGCTACCAAACTGCTCCATCCCGCGTCCGTAAGAAACGCTGTAGTTGTTTTGATTCTTGCTACAAAGAAATTGGTTGCGGGAGCCGGATTTGAACCGACGACCTTCGGGTTATGAGCCCGACGAGCTACCAAGCTGCTCCATCCCGCGTCCGTAAGAAACGCTGTAGTTGTTTTGATTCTTGCTACGAAAGAAATTGGTTGCGGGAGCCGGATTTGAACCGACGACCTTCGGGTTATGAGCCCGACGAGCTACCAAGCTGCTCCATCCCGCGTCCGGATGTTTACTCTAACCTCTGTTGAGCCAACAGCTCAGTTGCTGTGTAGTGCTCAGTGCGTCAAAGCGGGGCGAACTATATCGACATGGCGGAGCCAATGCAAGTAACGATTACGAAATTCGGGTCAAGCGTTTATTAATCCGTCAATGTGCTGCCTTATCGATCAAGCCGGGAAATTTTAAACCTTCATTTGGCAGAACTTTTTATCATTTAATCTGAGGACAAGGTATAATGACGGATTGATTTTTGAAGTGTGTCTATCTATCCATGTTGAATTTTTTTGCCGCAGCCCCAAGAGGCTATGAGTACGCCCTGTCGTTGGAACTGGCAGAGCTTGGCGCCGCCGAGATAAAGGAAAGCGTTGCCGGCGTCTATTTCTCTGCGCCCCTTAATCTGGCTTACCGTATAACCCTATGGTCGCGACTCGCTAGCCGTATCATTCTAGTGATCTATAAGGGGCCCTGTGAGAGTCCCGAGCAGCTCTATAATGCGGCCTACTGCATCGACTGGCAGACCCATTTCTCCAATAAGAGCAGCTTCAGCATAGATTTTCATGGTGTGGGTGGCTTTATTAAGAACTCACAGTTTGGCGCGCTTAAGATAAAAGATGCGGTCGTCGACCGTTTTCGTGACGATGGCTGTCCACGTCCCGATGTGGCCCGTGTCGATGCTGACTTTAAGATAGATGCTCATTATCGCCGTGGCCAAATTACCCTGGGGCTTAACTTCTCTGGGCCTGCTCTGCATCAGCGCGGTTATCGCTCCACCACGGGGGAGGCACCGCTAAAGGAAAACCTGGCGGCCAACATGTTGGTACGTAGCGGCTGGCAACAGTCGCCGAAAGATCTACTCGACCCTTTCTGCGGAAGTGGCACCATTTTAATTGAGGCGGCTATGATGGCCTGCGATATCGCACCTGCGTTGCAGCGTCGTCGTTTCGGTTTCGAGCACTGGCTACGCCATCAAGAGGCCGACTGGCAGGAGCTGCTCGCTGAGGCCAAGGCCCGCGCCTCTATCGGTACCAAGCGTTGTGAGATCAAGTTTTATGGATCGGATATCGATTCGCGTCTGGTCGCTTTGGCAAAGCGTAACGCGCAAAACGCTGGTGTTGCAGAGCTTATCGAGTTTTCAGTATCTAACGCCCTCAATGTGACGCCGTCGGTGGAGCAGGGCTATCTGATCACCAACCCGCCTTATGGTGAGCGTCTGGGCAATGTCACTTCGCTGTTGCAGCTCTACTATCAACTGGGTGATAAACTCAAGGCCGAATTTGGTGGCTGGCAGGTAGCTGTGCTCAACAGCGACATCGAACTCCTCTCGGCCCTTAAGCTGAAAGCCGACAAGCAGATGAAGATGTATAACGGCGCGCTTGAGTGTGCCTTTAACCTCTATACGCTGCATGCAAACAGCACCCGTCGTCTCGACCCTAGCCAGGTGTTGAGCCAGGGCGGTGAGGTGAGCGAGGTCGCCACGGCATTTAGTAACCGTATCAAGAAAAATCATAAGCAGCTAAGCAAATGGGCTCAGCGCGAGGGGATAGACAGCTATCGCCTCTACGACGCCGATATTCCCGAGTACAATGTGGCGGTAGATATCTATCTGGATCATGTGGTGATCCAGGAGTATTCGGCGCCTAAGTCGATTCCCGAGGCGGTGACTAAGCGTCGTCTGACCGATGTCTTACTGGTGCTGCCGCAGGCCATCGGCGTCGACCCCGATAAGATTATTCTCAAGACCCGTGAGCGTCAGAAGGGCACCAACCAATATCAGAAGTTGGATGCCACTAAGCTCGAGCTGGTCACCACAGAGTACGGCGCCAAGTTTAAGCTCAACTTGAAGGACTACCTGGATACGGGTCTCTTCTTAGATCACAGATTGACCCGTAAGCTAGTGGGCGAGAAGTCGAAAGACAGAGACGTGCTTAACCTGTTTGCCTATACCGGCAGCGCCTCGGTGCACGCCGCACTGGGCGGAGCCAAGTCGGTGACTACGGTCGATATGTCTAACACCTATCTCAACTGGGCGCAGGACAACTTCGAGTTGAATGGCCTTAAAGGCAAGCAGTATCAGTTTATTCAGGGCGATTGCCTGCAGTGGATAGATGATTGTGACCAGCAGTATGATCTGATCTTCATCGATCCACCGACCTTTTCTAACTCTAAGCGGATGGAAGATTCTTTCGATGTGCAGCGCGACCACGTCAAGCTGTTGAGCGCGCTGGTGAAGCTGCTGCGTCCGGGCGGGGAGATACTGTTCTCCAACAACAAGCGTAAATTTAAGATGGATAGCGAGGCGCTCAGTGCCCTTGGTTTGTCGATCACTAACCTGGATAAGCAGACGCTGCCACTGGATTACAAGCGTAATCCGCATATTCATAATACCTGGTTGATTCAGCATGCCTAAGACCAGCGGCTATATTCTTTTTCATACCGATGCCTGCCACCTGTGTGAGCAGGCCCAGGCGCTTATCACGGCGCTGAATATCGATTTTGTCTTGCAGGATATCTGCGATGACGAGCAACTGGCGCAGCGCTATGGCGTGCGTATCCCAGTGCTGCTGCGTAGGGCCGATGACGCCGAGTTAGGCTGGCCTTTCGACAGCGAGCAGTTGCAACAATTTACAGGAGCATAAATTGAGTCTGGTTCGTATTAATAACGGCTCATTGGCCTATGGCTACACCCCCTTATTGCAAAACGCCGACTTTACCATAGAGCCGGGCGAGCGCGTCTGTATCGTGGGCCGTAATGGCGCCGGTAAATCGAGCCTGATGAAGGTGATTGGCGGTGAGGTGTTACTGGACGATGGCGAGTTTAACATCGCCACAGATGTTAAGGTCAGCCGCCTGCAACAGGACCCACCCAAGGCGGAGCAGGGCACGGTTTACGCCTATATTTCGGCTGGTTTGCAGGAGGTGGGCGAGAAGCTTGAGCGTTATCATCAGCTGTCTCACGATGTTGCCCACGTTGACGCCAAGGAGATGGAGCGCCTGCTTAAGCAGATGGAACGTCTTCAATCGGATCTCGATCATCTCAACGGCTGGCAGCTCGATACCCGCATCAATCAGACCTGTGAACTTCTGGGATTGGACGCCGATGCGAGCCTGGCTAGCCTGTCTGGCGGCTGGCAGCGTAAGGTGGCCCTGGCGCGCGCTTTGGTGAGCGAGCCTGATCTGCTGCTGCTCGACGAGCCGACCAACCACCTGGATATCGACACTATCGAATGGCTGGAAGAGTTTTTGCTTAACTATCGTGGCGCCATCGTCTTTATTAGTCACGACCGCGGCTTCATTCAGCGCATGGCGACCCGTATCGTGGATCTCGACCGGGGTGTGGTGACCTCCTGGCCCGGTGATTACCAGACTTACCTAGACGGCAAGGCAGAATGGCTCAGGGTTGAAGAGGAGAAGAACGCTCAGTTCGATAAGAAGCTGGCCGAAGAGGAGGCCTGGATCCGCCAAGGGATCAAGGCGCGCCGTACCCGTAACGAAGGCCGCGTGCGCGCGCTTAAAGCGCTGCGTATGGAGCGTATGGAGCGTATCAATCGTCAGGGTGGTGCCAAGATGGCCGTGGCCGATACCGAGCGCTCGGGTAAGCTGGTATTTGATATCAAAGATCTCAACTACAACCTGCCAGATAAGAACCTGGTGAAGAATTTCACCACCTCTGTGATGCGCGGCGACCGTATCGCCCTTATTGGCCCTAACGGCTGTGGTAAGTCGACCCTGATCAAGCTGTTGATTGGTCAGCTTGCGCCTCAGTCCGGCGAGGTGAAGGTGGGCACTAAGTTAGAAGTGGCCTATTTTGACCAGTATCGTGAGGCGCTTGATCCGGAAAAAACCGTTGAAGACAACGTAGGTGAAGGCAAGAAGACGGTGACCATCAATGGTCAGGACAGGCATATCTTAAGCTACCTGCAGGACTTTCTGTTTTCACCCATGCGCGCCCGTACGCCTGTGAAGGCACTTTCCGGTGGTGAGAAGAATAGATTGTTGCTGGCGCGTCTGCTGCTAAGGCCAGCAAACCTGATCATTCTCGATGAACCGACAAACGATCTTGATATCGAGACCTTAGAGTTGCTAGAGTCGCTGTTGACCGATTATCAAGGCACCTTGCTATTGGTGAGTCACGATCGTGCCTTTATCGATAACACGGTTACCAGCTCCTGGTGGTTTACCGGTAACGGCGGCTGGAGTGAATATGTCGGCGGTTATCAAGATGCCGTGTCACAGGGGGCAAAATTTTATTCTGAGGAACCAGTTGCCAAGGACGCTGTCCAACCCAAGGTTGCCGAACCTGTTAAGCGCGAAACCAAGGCGGCCGCTAAAGCAGAGAAGAAACTTTCTTATAAATTACAGAGAGAACTCGATGCCTTGCCTGCCAAGATGGAGCAACTCGAAGCTGAGATCGAAAGCTTGCAGGCAGTTATCAATGAGCCCGATTTTTATACTCAAGCACAAGATCTGGTCAGTAGCCGATTAAATGAATTGGCAGAGCTGGAACAGGAATTAGAAGTGTGTTTCGAACGTTGGGAAGAGCTAGAAGCCCTCAAATAGACGATAGAATAATAGGAAAAGTACATGAAGTTGAAGTTTGATAGAGCCATCTCTTTAGTCGCCGCCGGAGTGATCACCGCGCTGCAGACGGCTCACGCTGCACCTGTCTATGAGATCCAGAATATTCAAGACTATGATCTTAATGGTACCTTAGAGTCGACCATCAACGGCTACGGCATGTTTGTTAATCAGCAAGATAAGATGGTGGGGATCTCTAAGGGTAAGAAGAAGCTCGAGGTTGACGACGAGACTGGTGGCGCCATCGATATCGAAGATGGTATTCCGCCTGAGCAACTAGTGTCTTACTCCATTAACGCGCCCATCATTGCTAATAACTTTACCTTTTCCGCCGATGGCAATGGTGCGAGCGGTAGCTGGATCCCAACCTTCGATTCGGTTTTCGGCACTACTCATCCGAAAGATACCGATGAAGACCAGCCGGAGACCATTAACTCGATCAATGCCTATTACTATGGCATTAACAATAATGGGATCAAGGTAGGTACCTATACCGCGCCTGAGCAGAAAACCGAGTTTACCGGCGAGCGCAACGACAGTAACCAAGATCAGGAATATTGGTACTACCGTGAATTTGAGGAGCGTGGCTTCCTCAAGACTGCAGAAGGGACAGATATTGCCTTGGTACCACCTTATACCGTTTACAGTAAAGACGATACCGATGTAGTTGTAGGCGGTGTCTCTGTGGCGGCGGCCATCAATGACAATAACCTGATCACAGGCTATGCGACCACAGAACTGGCCAAGACGAGCCAAACCCGTGTCGATAACTGTATTAGCGGTGAGACCTATCCAATCGATGTCTGTGTGCAGAGGGATCAATATCCAGATAGCAACAATGCGCGCCGTATTCTTTATCAGACACGTGCCTTTGTGTGGCAGTTCGATGGTACGGACGTGACGCCGACCGAGTTACCGCTGGGACTTGAGTCGACTTCAGACAGTGTGTTCACCGCTCAGGGGATTGGTTTGAACAGTGAGGGTGTGATTGCTGGTCGCTCTCATGTATATCGTAACGATAACAAGGATAAGCTGGCGTTCGATGCCGCCTATTGGAAGAAAGATGCTCAAGGTGATTACCAATATCACTGGGTGAAGATGACTAACGATCAGCTGTCATCTGTTGCCTATGACATCAACGACAATGGCATTCTGGTGGGCAGCTACCGCCGCTACATCGAAGGCTACCTGCGTGACAAGTTCTTCTATCTGGATACCAACGCCGAAGATCCAACCTTCGTGACGCCGAATGATTTTTATGAGGTGATGTCTGATCGCAGCTCGCGTCCACGTGATATCAACAACAAAGATCAGGTTGTGGGTTTCGTCGAGGTCACCAGCGAGAAAGAGAAGCCACGTATGAAGGGTGCCTTCCTGTATGATAAGGCGAGTGACGAGTTTAACGTTATCGACGATCTCCTGGTGTGTGAGTCTAAGGGATATGTTAAAGACGATGCCGGCAAGTGGACCCGTAACCAGGTCGAGGTGGTCGATGGTGATGGCAAGACCCTTTACTATGATAGCGAGATCCGTATCGTAGAAGCCAACAGCATTAACGATGATGGCACCATAGTGGGCACCGCCTTCATTCGTAAGCCTTCTTATCAGTATGATGAGAAGGGTAATCTAATAATTGGTGAGAACGGTAAGCCATTATTCTCACTCAATGCCAATGGTCAGCCGGTAACCGCCTATCTGCCACGTATGGTGGTGCTAAAGCCGACCACATCGGGTACGGCCTGTGAAGTGGAAGAGACAGATAACTCGGGCAATGGTAAATATGAGCGTAAAGGCGCCGCCAGTTTTGCCTGGTTGTTCCTGCTGCCATTGGTTTGGTTGAGACGTCGTGTTCAGGCCTAAGGGTTGTTAGAACTTATCGAACTAAAAATCGGGGCCAATGCCCCGATTTTTTATTAATAAGGAACTCATGCGTTTAAAAAATAACCCTATCGAAAGGCGAATTTTTGATTGATCTCGTGATGAAAAAGTTCTATTTCTATGGATGAGGCTTCGGCCTTTAGGATTTGAGAACAGAGGATGCTTGCATGAAAAGACAAAAAAGAGATCGTCTCGATAGAGCTTTTTCAAAGGGATTCCAGGCCGGGATAGGTGGCCGCTCGAAGGATAACTGTCCTTATTCTACTTTAGACTCTAAATCACACTGGCTCGGAGGGTGGCGCGAAGGCGTCGATGGCCGTCTCAGCGGCCTGTTCAACAAGTGATTTAGCTGTTTGCCCTCTGTTAAGAGGGCATTTTCATAAATGAGCTAGCAAAAATCGCTTAGAAGCTAGAGGTATCGGTAAAGATACCGACTTTTAAATCCGTCGCCGAATAAATCTCACGTCCATCGACTTCCATTACCGCATCGGCAATACCCATCACCAGCTTTCTGTAGACCTTACGCTTGATGGTCAGCTTGTAGGTAACCTTCTTCGCATCGGGTAGCACCTGGCCGGTAAATTTCACTTCACCAACGCCCAGCGCGCGACCCTTACCTTCGGCGCCTTCCCAGCCGAGGAAGAAACCGACCAGCTGCCACATGGCGTCTAGGCCCAGACAACCAGGCATCACAGGATCTTTCTCGAAGTGACAGCCGAAGAACCAGAGTGATGGATCGATATCCAGCTCAGCAACAATTTCACCCTTACCAAACTCACCGCCGTCATCGTTGATCTTAGTGATGCGGTCTATCATCAACATGTTGTCGATAGGTAGGCGAGGCGAGTTGGCGCCAAATAGGTTACCGTGCCCGCAGGCGACTAATTCTTCTTTACTGAAACTGTTTGCTTTATTCATTGTTAACTTCACTCTAGCAATTTGAGTCGCCAAGGTTAGCTAACACGTGTACGCCAAACAACTCCGATCAGCTAGAAAGTTTCAGTTTATGGAGCAAGTTGGCAAAAAAAGATCGCTCTTCATCGGGATAACCGGCGAGTCCTTCTAATCGCGCCTGTACCATGCCATATAGGCTTTCCTCGGGGAACTGGCCATTATCATCTCGGCTGCCTGCGGGTTTGTTCATCAAGATGGCTACTGCTTGATCTGTATGCTCGACCTGGTACAGGTGAAACTCTTTTGCCTTGACGGCGGCTATCACGGCTGGAGCCAGGTTGAGTTGCTGCACGTTAGAGGCTGGGATGATCACCCCCTGGGTACCCGTGAGTCCTCTACGTTGACAGAGGTCGAAGAAGCCTTCGATCTTCTCGTTAACACCGCCAATGGCCTGTACCTGACCAAACTGGTCTATGGCGCCGGTGGCGGCGATACCTTGCTCTATTGGCTGCTCGGCAATGGCCGACATCAGAGCGCAGTACTCTGCCAGTGACGCGCTGTCGCCATCGATCTCCTGGTATGACTGTTCGAATACTATGTTGGCATTAAGATGCAGCGGCGCATCCTTACCGAAGATACGGTAGAGGCAAGAGGTGAGGATCATCAGGCCCTTGGCGTGTATGTTGCCGCCAAGTTCCGATTTACGTTCGATATCGGCCACTTCGCCGTCGCCATAGTGCACGGCGGCAGTGATCCTCGCCGGCTCACCATAGGTGTATTCGGCGGCATCCAATACGGTTAGGCCGTTGATCTGGCCTATCATGGCACCTTGGGTTGGCAGGTTGATGAAGTTGTCATCGAAGCTCTGGGCTGACAGGCTCTGAGAAGCGTTGTGGCGCGTCTGATGGCGGGCGAGGGCGAGGGCAATGTTCTCGCCGGTAAGTTGCTTGCTCTTGCCGTAAAGGGCTGCCTGTACCATGAGCTGACTGATCCCCAGCGTCTCAAGACTCAGGTGGCGCTGATGCTCTGCCAAGCGGGCACTGTAATTAAACAAAGGCGCCAGCGCCGACTGTTCCAGCGTGAGCTGGTTGGCTTCTGCCAGTTCAACTAAATAGTTGCCATAGTCGAGTTCGCTAAATTCGTTGAGATCTATTTCATCCACTAACTCACCCAGTAGGGGAAAGGCCGCGGGAAAGTTACGCTCTTCCAGATAGCTGACGCTATATAAGGTGCTACTGCCTACCAGGATGATCTTGCTGTGCAGGGGAATTGCTGGCCAGCCAGAGTGCAGCTGGTATTCACCGCGATGGGCGGCTTCCATTACCAGTTCCCACAGGGCTTCGCGTTTCCACAGCGACTCGGCGCAGATAAACAGGTAATCACAGTCGGCCATGGCGCCCGGATGATAGACATTAGGATTGTGGGCATCGAGATGACCTATGAGATCCCGGCGTTTAATGGCGCCGCTCAGATAGCGATAGGGTTTACTCGCGCTGCATTGGCACTCATCACCCGCCTCGGTCTGCCATGCCAGGCTGGCGTCTGGTGCCAGTCGGTTAAGATAGTGGGTCGGTCTGTGTCCCTGATAGTCGACCAGGGCTGAAATGAGGGCGAGTCTATCGATACCACTCTGATCGGCCAGATACATATGCTGGCCGCAGGCCTTAGCTAATAGGTTGAAGGCATCAAGTGTGCGTTCCTGGCCAAGCAGTCGACTGTGTAAGTTAGGCTTAAGTTGGTCAACCTTAGGTAAGTTAAATTGGGGCGATAAAGCGGCAGCGTCGATGGAATGTGCGATCATTTCTGGGGTGAATTATTGAAACATGGACTGATGTTAGCACAGTTTGGTGATGGCTCGACTTACTTTCGCGTTAGTTTTGACCTAGTTTCACGATAGTTTTGCGCGAGTTTCAATTTCGTATAGTCAAATGTGGCTGTTTATCTGTCCGCATTCTTGTGGGTGTAAGTGTGGGCGTATGTGTGGACCTATGTGCTGAAGAATATGTAGGCTTAGCTTGGAATTCGACTCCCATAGAGGTTAATGACTTCCTCTCATAAAACATTTTGTCGACAATCAGGTTGTTCAGGTAGCATTTTTAGTTGCTCTTTGAACTGACCACTAAGTCACATCTTCTAGGCATTAACGGCCCGATTCATAAGAGCGATTAGCCCTCTTTATTCAAATCGAATTGCCTGTTTAATGACCGCTTTCTCGTTGGGTTTTGTCAATCGTTCAAATGCAAGGCATTAAGACTTTAGTCGAAACAGACCTCTTTTTGTCGACAATTTTCCGGTTTTAGCTTGAGAAAGTCGATTGTGAAGGCTATATTGTCGACAACTAATTGTTTGACGGCGATCACATTCATCATGACCCGATACAGCCAAACCCCCGTGACAACGGCAGATAAAACCTTTTATCAACTCAGGCAAGACATTGTCGAAGGGGTAATTGCTGCGGGTGCTAAGCTAAGTGAGACAGAATTGTCGACAACTTATGGTGTCAGCCGAGCAGTGATCCGCGAGGCGATCAATCGTCTCGAGTCTTGTCATATCGTCGAGCGTCGTGCCAACGTGGGCGCCAGAGTGGTGGCGCTCAGTGAAGAGGGGCTGCTGGCCCTGTATGAGATCCGTGAGTCTCTCGAAGGTATGGCCGCACGTCTGGCGGCGAAGAACATGAGCGATGAAGAGATAGCGGAGCTCGAAGCCCTGCTGATCAGCCATTTTCAAGACGTCAAACAGGGTGAATCCTATTACCAGGAGGCCGGCGATGTGGACTTTCATTACCGCATCATATTGGGCAGCAAGAATAAGCACCTTATCTCTATGTTGTTCGACGGCATCTATCATCTGGTGCGTATGTACCGCGTTCAGCTTGGCATGGCGGGGCCTAGAGTCACCACAGCCTATGACGAACACAGGCATATAGTGCAGGCGATCGCCAATCGCGATCAGGAGCTGGCCGAGATGCTAATGCGTAGACATATCACCTATTCAAGAAACAACATCAGAAACAAACTCTCATCAATTCAGTCATAAGAGGAAGCGAGCATGAGCGCAGGAAAGAAATTCCGTCAGGCCTTGGCCGACAACAAGCCATTGCAGATCGTCGGTACCATTAACGCCTACACGGCCATGATGGCCAAGCAGATCGGTCACAAGGCGATCTATCTCTCAGGTGGCGGGGTAGCCAACGCCTCTTATGGTCTGCCGGATCTTGGGATGACCTCGCTAAACGATGTGATCGTCGACGTGCAGCGCATCACCTCCGCCTGTGATCTGCCGCTGCTGGTGGATATAGATACAGGTTGGGGCGGGGCATTTAACATCGCCAAGACCATCAAGGACATGGAAAAGGCGGGCGCCGCGGCCGTGCACATGGAAGACCAGGTCGCTCAGAAGCGTTGTGGTCACCGTCCTAACAAGGAGATCGTCTCTGTTGAGGAGATGGTAGATCGTATCAAGGCGGCGGTCGATGCGCGCACAGACCCAGACTTCTTCATCATGGCCCGTACCGATGCCTTCGCTCAGGAAGGATTGGAAGCGGCCATCGAACGTGCCAAGGCCTATGTGGCTGCTGGCGCCGATGGTATCTTCGCCGAGGCAGTGAAGACAGAAGAGCATTACCGTGCTTTTGCCGAAGCCCTAGATGTGCCTATTCTGGCCAACATCACAGAATTTGGTCAGACGGAGTTGTGGAATCGCGAGCAGCTGGGTCAGTGGGGCGCGGCCATGGTGCTCTATCCATTGAGTGCCTTCAGAGCCATGAACAAGGCGGCAGAGAATGTATATCAAACCATTCTGCGCGACGGCGACCAGAAGGCGGTACTCGATACCATGCAGACCCGCATGGAGCTCTATGACTATCTTGGTTACCACGCCTACGAGCAGAAGCTCGACAGCCTGTTTGCCGAAGGTAAGAACAAGTAACACAGCTTGGCTCGCCAAGGGCGGGCCAGATTGACAGCATACCCCCTACAACCTAGATGATGCAGTACTAGGGATAGACAAAAATATAATAGGAAGACGTTATGGTAGATAAAAAATTAGGCGGCGCCGGACTACGTGGACAGAGTGCTGGCGAAACGGCGTTATGTACAGTGGGCAAATCAGGCTCAGGTTTAACCTATTGTGGCTATGATGTGTCGGATCTTGCGGATAATGCCACCTTCGAAGAGGTTGCTTACCTGCTATTTAATGGCGAGTTGCCAAATGCGGCGCAGCTGGATGCCTACAAGAGCGAGCTGATGTCGATGCGCGACCTGCCACAGACCCTCAAAGAGGTGCTGCAGCGCATCCCTGCCGATGCCCATCCTATGGATGTGATGCGCACCGGCTGCTCTTTCCTGGGTAACCTTGAGCCTGAGATAGATTTCAGCCAGCAAAACAAGGCGGCCAACCGTCTGCTAGCGGCGTTTCCTGCCATCATGTGCTACTGGTACCGTTTCAGCCATGACGGCGTCGAGATCGACTGCGTGACCGATGAAGACTCGTTAGGCGGCCACTTCCTTAAGCTGCTAAATGGCAAGACGCCATCGGATCAACATCGCCGCGTGATGGACGTGTCGCTGATCCTCTATGCAGAGCATGAATTCAACGCCTCGACCTTCACCGCGCGCGTCTGTGCATCGACCCTGTCTGACATGTTCTCTTGTATCACTGGCGCTATCGGTTCGCTGCGCGGCCCACTGCATGGCGGTGCCAACGAGGCGGCGATGGAGATGATCCAAAAGTTCAGCTCGCCAGAAGATGCCAAGGTGCAGATGGCTGGCATGCTGGAGCGTAAAGAGAAGATCATGGGCTTTGGTCACGCCATCTACCGTGAGTCGGATCCGCGCAACGTGATCATCAAGGCCTGGTCTGAGAAGCTGGCGAAAGAGTTTGGCGACACCTCACTCTACGATATCTCTGTGGCCTGTGAAGAGTATATGTGGGACACCAAGAAGCTGTTCTGTAACGCGGATTTCTTCCATGCGTCAGCCTATCACTTCATGGGGATCCCAACTAAGTTGTTCACCCCTATCTTCGTCTGCTCGCGCCTTACAGGCTGGGCGGCCCACGTGATGGAGCAGCGCGCCAACAACCGCATCATCAGACCAAGTGCCGACTATATTGGCTCTGCGCCGCGTAAAGTGGTGCCAATCAACGAAAGATAAGCCTAGATACCAGCCCCTCTGCCTTTCAAGGCTCAGGGGCTGTTTTGGTTTGCTTGCTTCAACTCTTAAATCGTTTGGATAATTTTATGAACTCTTTACATCGTAAACCGCTTCCCGGCAGCGCGCTCGATTACTTTGATACCCGCGCCGCCGTCGAGGCCTTAAGCGCAGGCGCCTATGACAAACTGCCCTATACCGCTAAGGTGCTGGCAGAAAACCTGGTAAGACGCTGCGAGCCCGAACTGCTTAACGACGCCCTGAGTCAGCTCATCGAGCGGAAGCGCGATCTCGACTTCCCCTGGTATCCGGCGCGCGTCGTGTGCCACGATATTCTCGGCCAGACGGCACTGGTAGACCTGGCTGGTCTGCGTGATGCCATCGCCGAGAAGGGCGGGGATCCGGCCAAGGTTAACCCTGTGGTGCCGACTCAGCTGATCGTGGATCACTCGCTGGCGGTTGAACATGCGGGCTTTGAAAAAGATGCCTTCGAGAAGAACCGCGCGATTGAAGATCGCCGTAACGAAGACAGATTCCACTTCATCAACTGGACCAAGACAGCCTTTAAGAATGTCGATGTGATCCAGCCCGGCAACGGCATCATGCATCAGATCAACCTGGAGAAGATGTCGCCGGTGATCCAGGCTCGTGACGGCGTGGCCTTCCCCGATACGCTGGTGGGTACCGACAGCCATACGCCACACGTGGATGCCCTTGGGGTTATCGCCATAGGCGTGGGCGGTCTCGAAGCCGAGAACGTCATGCTGGGTCGCCCATCCTATATGCGTCTGCCGGACATCGTCGGTGTTGAGCTGACGGGTAAGCGTCAGAGCGGCATCACGGCCACGGATATCGTGCTGGCACTAACCGAGTTTTTACGCCAAGAGAAGGTGGTTTCGGCCTATCTTGAGTTCTTCGGTGAAGGGGCTGCGGATCTCACCCTTGGGGATCGCGCCACCATCTCCAACATGACGCCTGAATTTGGCGCCTCGGCGGGTATGTTCTATATCGATCAGCAAACCATCGACTATCTCACCATCACGGGTCGCGACAGCGAGCAGGTCAAGCTGGTGGAAAACTACGCCAAGACCACGGGTCTGTGGGCCGATAGCCTGAAAGATGCTGAGTATGAAAGGGTACTGACCTTCGATCTCTCGAGCGTCGTGCGTAACATCGCCGGTCCTTCTAACCCGCATCGCCGCGTAGCGACCAGCGAGCTGGCCAGTCAAGGCATCGCCGGCGTGGTCGAGCAGGACGACAAGCTGATGCCAGATGGCGCGGTGATCATCGCCGCCATCACCAGCTGTACCAACACAAGTAACCCAAGAAACGTAATAGCAGCGGGCTTGCTGGCCAAGAAGGCCAATGAGCTTGGCTTAGTGCGTAAGCCCTGGGTGAAAACCTCTTTCGCGCCAGGCTCTAAGGTGGCCGAGCTTTACCTGAAAGATGCGGGGCTTCTGCCTGAGCTTGAGCAACTAGGCTTTGGTATCGTAGGTTTTGCCTGCACCACCTGTAACGGCATGAGCGGGGCACTTGACCCTGTGATCCAGCAAGAAGTGATCGACAGAGACTTGTACGCTACCGCCGTATTGTCGGGTAACCGTAATTTCGACGGTCGTATCCACCCCTATGCCAAGCAGGCATTTCTGGCATCGCCCCCATTGGTGGTGGCCTATGCCATCGCGGGTACCATCAGATTCGATATCGAGAAAGATATCTTAGGTCATGATGACAAGGGTGAGCCGATTCGCCTCAAGGATATCTGGCCGAGCGATGAAGAGATCGATGCAATCGTCAAGGCGAGCGTTAAGCCGCAGCAGTTTAGGGATATCTACACCCCTATGTTCGACCTCGCGGTTGACTATGGTGAGGATGTGAACCCTCTGTATGACTGGCGTCCACAGAGTACCTATATCCGTCGTCCTCCTTACTGGGAAGGCGCGCTTGCCGGTGAGCGTACTCTAAAGGGCATGCGTCCGCTGGCGGTACTTGGGGATAACATCACCACAGATCATCTCTCGCCTTCAAACGCCATCTTGGCTAGCAGCGCCGCCGGCGAATACCTGGCGAAGATGGGCCTACCCGAGGTGGACTTTAACTCCTACGCGACCCATAGGGGTGACCATCTGACGGCCCAGCGCGCGACCTTTGCTAACCCTAAGCTGATCAATGAGATGGCGTTGGTGGACGGTGAAGTCAAGCAAGGCTCACTGACGCGCCTAGAGCCAGAAGGTGAGGTGATGCGTATGTGGGAGGCGATCGAGACCTATATGGATCGCAAGCAGCCGCTGATCATCATCGCCGGCGCCGACTATGGTCAGGGGTCGTCCCGCGACTGGGCGGCCAAAGGGGTGAGACTGGCAGGGGTTGAGGCGATTGTCGCCGAAGGCTTCGAGCGTATTCACCGTACTAACCTGGTCGGCATGGGTGTACTACCGCTGGAGTTCAAGGCCGGTGAAAACCGTCATACCTATGGCATCGACGGTAGTGAGACCTTCGATGTGATTGGCTCGCCGACACCTAGGGCAGATCTGACGCTGGTGATCACCCGTCAAAATGGCGAGCGTGTCGAGGTGCCTGTGACCTGTCGTCTGGATACCGCCGATGAGGTACTTGTCTATCAGGCAGGCGGTGTGTTGCAGCGCTTCGCGCAGGACTTCCTCGAAGCGAACGCCTAAGGGCAGTCAAAAGCGGGTAGGGCGATTATGCCTTGCCCGCTTCTCAAAGGATAAGCCAATGAAACAGATAAAAATTCCGGCAACCTATATGCGCGGTGGCACCAGCAAGGGTGTCTTTTTTGCGTTAAAGGATCTGCCTTTAAATGCCCAGCAGCCGGGCCCGGCCCGAGATGCCTTATTGCTTAGGGTGATCGGCAGTCCAGATCCCTACGGCAAGCAGACAGACGGCATGGGCGGGGCTACATCCAGCACCAGTAAGACGGTGATTCTGGATAAGAGTCAACGCGATGATCATGACGTGGATTACCTCTTCGGTCAGGTGGCCATAGACAAGCCTTTCGTTGATTGGAGTGGTAACTGCGGTAACCTGACCGCGGCGGTGGGCGCCTTTGCCATCACCCAGGGTTTGGTGGATAGCGCTAAGATCCCAGACAACGGCATAGCCGTGGTGAAGATCTGGCAGGCCAATATCAACAAGACCATCATCGCCCATGTGCCTATGGTGGATGGTGAAGTGCAGGAGCTTGGGGATTTTGAGCTCGACGGTGTGACCTTTCCGGCGGCAGAAGTGCTGGTGGAGTTTGTCGACCCGGCCGATGGCGAGGGCGACATGTTCCCTACGGGCAATCTGGTCGACAAGCTGGAGGTGCCGGGCGAGCCGGTTTTCGATGTCACCTTTATCAATGCGGGGATCCCTACTATCTTCCTCAACGCAGAGCAGCTGGGCTACCAGGGGACTGAGCTGCAAGAGGCGATCAATGGCGATGCGGCCGCGCTTGAGCGCTTTGAAACCATTCGCGCCCACGGCGCCCTGCAGATGGGGCTGATTCAGTCTCTGGATGAGGCCGCTGGTCGTCAACACACGCCCAAGATTGCGTTTGTGGCTCCGGCTAAGGCCTATACCTCTTCTAGCGGTAAGCAGATCGCAGCAGATGAGATAGATCTGCATGTGCGGGCGCTGTCTATGGGTAAGCTGCATCACGCTATGATGGGAACGGCGGCGGTGGCCATTGGCACGGCGGCATCGATTCCTGGCACCTTAGTCAATCAGGCGGCTGGCGGGCAGGCCCGTGAGAGCGTGCGTTTTGGTCATCCCTCTGGCACCCTCAAGGTGGGCGCCAAGGCGAGCGAGCAAGAGGGTCGCTGGCAGGTCGAAAAAGTCAGCATGAGCCGCAGTGCTCGCGTGCTGATGCAAGGCTGGGTCTGCGTGCCCGAGTCCTTGGGTTAAGGCGATACACACTCGATAAAAAAGGATGCCTCGGCATCCTTTTTCTTTTTTTCCGCTAGTGCTTTAGTATGAAGGGCACTGGAGACTTATGGTTGAGTGCTATAATTGCGCCATAAGTTTGCCGGCGGATAAAAATAGTTCACTTATAATTCATATGCTTAGTTGCACTTAATTTCCGCTTTCTTCTTTATCCCATTTGGGATAAATTACAATCTGTTGCCGACATGCCGTCTATGTGGGCCGAGTATTAGCTGAAGGGTAGATTGAAGTTGATTTCTGTATTTTTAGTTGATGACCATGAGTTAGTAAGAACAGGAATCCGCCGCATCCTAGAGGATGAGCGCGGTATCAAGGTTGTCGGCGAAGCAGGGGATGGCGAATCTGCCGTGCAGTGGTGCCGTAATAACGAGGCTGACGTGATCCTGATGGACATGAATATGCCTGGCATTGGCGGACTCGAGGCGACCCGTAAGATCTTGCGTTATCAGTCCCATGCCAAGATCATCGTCCTGACCATACATACCGAAGATCCTTTCCCGACCAAGGTAATGCAGGCGGGCGCTTCTGGTTATCTGACCAAGGGAGCGACGCCGCCCGAGGTGATACAGGCTATCCGTCAGGTGGCACACGGCCAGCGTTATCTGTCGCCGGAGATTGCTCAGCAGATGGCCCTGAGTCAGTTCAACCAGTCGGAAGAAAATCCGTTTAAGTCCCTGTCTGAGCGTGAATTGCAGATCATGATGATGATCACCAATGGCGAGCGGGTTAGCGATATCTCTGAGCAGCTCAACCTGAGCCCCAAGACAGTTAACAGCTATCGTTATCGCTTATTTGCCAAGCTTGGGATCAGCGGCGACGTCGAGCTGACCCGATTGGCGATCCGCTACAAGATGTTGGATACCGGCCAGTTCTAGTGTTAACCCGCGTGACTTTTATGGCCTCGATGTGACAGATAGCTTTAATGCGACCCAGTTTTTAAAAACCGTTTCCTCCTCTGCCGGCGTTTATCGCATGTACGATGCACAGGGGGTCGTTATCTATGTGGGCAAGGCCAAAGATCTCAAGAAGCGCCTCAGCTCCTATTTCAGACGTAATCTGCCCAACGTCAAGACTCAGGCCTTGGTGTCTCACATCGCCAATATCGATGTGACTCTGACTCCCAGCGAGACCGACGCGCTGATTCTGGAAAATGATTACATCAAGCAGTACATGCCCAGATACAATGTGCTGCTTCGAGACGATAAGTCTTATCCCTATATTTTCCTGAGCGGCCATCGCCATCCAAGGCTTGCCTATCACCGCGGGCCTCAGCGGGAGAAGGGGCACTATTTCGGTCCCTATCCCAATGGCGGCGCGGTGCGCGAAAGCCTGCATCTGATGCAGAAGCTGTTTCCTATCCGTCAGTGTGACGATCTTTATTATAAGGCGCGCTCTCGTCCCTGTTTGCAGTATCAGATCGCCCGCTGCAGCGCCCCCTGTGTGGGTAAGATAAGCGATGAAGATTACGCCGAGCAGGTAAAGCTTGCGAGCCTGTTTCTGCGGGGCAAGGATCAACAGGTGATCGCCACCTTGGTGGGCAAGATGGAGCAGGCGGCTATGGATCTTAATTATGAGGATGCCGCCCGTTATCGTGACCAGATCAGTGCGCTTCGACGCGTCGCCGAGCAACAGGAGGTGTCCAGCGACTCAGGCGACATGGATGTGATTGGCGCCTATTACGCCTCGGGCATCGCCTGTTTCCATCTGCTGTTTATTCGTAACGGTAAGATCTTCGGCAGTCGCAGTTATTATCCTAGTGTGCCGGACGAGACCGAGGTCAGCGAGGTGCTGCGCGCCTTCATGTTGCAGTTTTATCTGAATGTCGACAGTCAGCGCACCCTGCCGAGAGAGATAGTGGTTAGCCACGAGTTTGAAGATATTCATGAGCTGGAAGAGGCAATTGCCCAGGCCTCCAATAGACGCCTGCTGATCAAGACCAAGGTCCGTAGCGAGCGCGCCAGTTTCCTGCGTATCGCCGATGCTAACGCCAAGAATGCGGTAGAGACACGTTTGTCCCACCAAAATACCGTCGAGGAGCGTTTCCTGTTGCTAGAGGAGGCGCTGGAGCAGACTCAGGCGATCAATCGCATGGAATGCTTCGATATCAGTCATACCATGGGGGAGAGCACTGTGGCTTCCTGTGTGGTGTTTAATCGCGAAGGGCCGAGCAAGGGGGAATATCGCCGCTATAATATCTCAGAGATCACCCCGGGGGACGATTACGCGGCGATGAAACAGGCGATCGGTAGGCGCTTCGATAAGATTGAGGCCGACGGCAAGATCCCCGACATCCTCTTTATCGATGGCGGCATGGGACAGTTGAGGATCGCCCAGAAGGTGGTTAATGAAAAATTTGCTCACCTGGATGTGGCGCCGACGCTCATAGGTGTGGCAAAGGGGGAGGGGCGTAAACCCGGACTCGAGACCCTCATCTATGGCGAGAACGAGGTGGCCTTTAGCTTACCGGCAGATTCCGGCGCGCTGCATCTGATCCAACATATTCGCGACGAGTCACACCGTTTCGCGATAACCGGCCACCGTAACAAACGTCAGAAGACCCGTAATACCTCGACGCTCGAGTCTATCCCTGGGGTGGGGCCAAAGCGTCGTAAGGCGTTGCTGCAATACTTAGGTGGTTTACAGCAGGTTAAGGGGGCCAGCGTAGCGCAATTGTCTAAAGTGCCAGGCATTAGCCTAGAAATGGCACAAACAATACATGATGCGTTGCGAGGGTGAGAAAATTAAGGCAAGATTGGCGCTGCTTTTAGATAATTGGTTTTCACATGCCGTTTAATGTACCGATAGCTCTCACATTTTTTAGATTAATATTACTACCTGTTTTTGTAGTGCTTTTTTATGTGCCTTACACTTGGTCCCCCTTTGCGGCTGCCTTCGTATTTTGGCTTGCGGCGGTGACCGACGCATTAGATGGCTACGCGGCGCGAAAATTACAGCAATCGACCCGTTTCGGTGCATTCTTAGATCCTGTCGCCGACAAGATCATGGTGACCACGGCGTTGGTGCTCTTGGTGGCAGAATATAAGAGTATCTGGCTGACCCTGCCGGCACTGTTTATGATTGGCCGTGAGATAGTGATCTCAGCACTGCGTGAATGGATGGCCGAGATCGGCAAGCGCGGCGCGGTTGCCGTGTCCTGGATAGGCAAGTATAAGACGGCGGCGCAGATGGTGGCCATCATAGGCCTTATCTGGAAGCCTAACGAGTTTCTAACTTACACGGCGATGGCACTGTTTTACGTGGCGGCTATCCTGACGTTTTGGTCCATGGTGAGCTACATTATGGCGGCCTGGGCGGATCTCACAGACGAATCGAACAATTAAAATGCAATGCGATCACTTAGTGTCCAAACGGTGCGTTAAGGTGAAATAGGGCGTTGACACTTGAGGGTAAATCGGTAGAATGCCAATCCGCAGTCAGGGGAAAGCTTGTTAAGACTCTGACGCGGAATAAGATGAAGTAAGCGACATTAGCTCAGTTGGTAGAGCGATACCTTGCCAAGGTATAGGTCATCGGTTCGAACCCGATATGTCGCTCCAATCTTAACCTAAGGCGCGATGGCAGAATGGCTATGCTGCGGATTGCAAATCCGTCGATCTCGGTTCGACTCCGGGTCGCGCCTCCACTTTATGTTTTAGTGCAAATATGCGGTAAAACACACTTTGCCCGAGTGGTGGAATTGGTAGACACAAGGGATTTAAAATCCCTCGCTGGTAACAGCGTGACGGTTCAAGTCCGTCCTCGGGTACCATTTAAATCAATGGCTTAGGTTGAGTAGATGCATACTACTTTATCTGGTCCGAACATTTTCCGAAGATAATTTCCGAACATCACAGCTATTTTTGTGTGCTGTCAACGCTCGAAACCTCCTTCACTTTTCTGTCATACCGAGCCGTTTGTCCAACTGATTTGTGTCCAGAGATCGCCTGTTTTTCTTCCAGTGTACCCGGGATGTCGGATATGCCTTTGGCTTTAAGGTCGTGAAAGGTAAAGTCTAATGCAAGGCCGGTAGCTTTCCTTGCTGTATTTCTATCTCTTGCCCATCGGCTAATGAAGCCATCTCTTGACCAGGCGCTGCCATCCTCTTTGCATACAACGAAAGTGGAACTAACTCCTGGTTGGGGTAAAGATTTAGCCAGTTCGATCGCAGCCCGTAGCCGTGGTGACCAGAGTTTGATTTGCTCGGTGCCAGTTTTGCTCTGGGCAATGAAAATTCCGTTTTCAAGCAGCTGAGAAGTACGCATCTTTAGGATGTCGCCTTGTCTTGCACAGCATAAGTACGCCAATTCCATAGCAACTTTGACCACTGCTGATGCATAACTATAGAGCGCTTGGTATTCTGCGTCTGTAACATAACGTTTTCGGCTTGTCTCCTTGAATTTACGCACGCCTTGACAAGGATTTATCTTACATAGCCCGCGCTCGTAGCCATATCGGAAACAGCGACTCAAAAATGCATGTTCTCTATTCGCTTGAACTCGACTAGCTATTCCGCGTTTATCCATATAGAGCCTGACGTGGCGAGGTTCTACATCGTCAACGTGTACTTTGCGAAATACTTTTAAAACTTTCTTTGAGTATTTGTGGTAATCCCTTTGGGTTTCTTGACCTAGCGCTTCAAAATCCGCACTTTGGAAGAATAGCGAGATTAAACCCGCCACAGTAGAATCTTCATTTACGCTATTGACTGCTTTTTCCCAGCAATACCAAACTTCAGAAATTGAAGCGTCAAGATTACATAGTCTAATAGCACCTCCATCTTTTGGTCTCCATTCATAAGCACTTTTTCCACGATAAACTCGTCTTGGCAGTGAGTAATCGCTTTTGTTTTTTCGTACTCCACTCATAATTAATTCTCCTGTTTTTTATTGCAAGCTAGAATAATCTGGAAGTTCTTTATATGATTGCGATGTCAAGGGGTGATTTAACTGGTGCCATGTTAGTCTCGGCCTCCCATGTATATCGACTATATGATTTATTTTGTATTTAGTTAGGATGAAAATTTGTTTCGAGGGATTCTTAGCTCCTGTTATTAATTCAATTTCTTTTTCTGTTAATAGTGTCATTTCTGGTGGTTTGTTACTCATGATATTCTCCCGTCTATATGCCAAATGTTCTTGTTTGTTATTTGTGCTGAATTTATAGCGATTCATTTTAATAATGTCAACGCTTCAAACATATTTATTTATTTTTGTCAAACATTTGCAGGTGTATTTTTTATAAAAACAATTAACTTTTATTTGATGTCGTATATTATGGTTGTTATTAGATGGGGTTACCTAAGGATTAATTAGGTTTTAAATAATTGGTTTAGAAGGCTTAGGCATTTTATTATCAGATATAACTAATAGCTAATATCTGTGTTCTTTTTAAAATTCAGTAGCAAATGTTGGTTGTGCGATGATGTGCCGTTATGCTTTCAGACTTACAGAAAAACTACACCTACCCTGACTTAGTGCTATCATGTCGTGGGTTTAGCGCGACAGGCACAGATTGTACGCCAAGTTGCTAGATACCCTGCAAATCGCTAGCAAAATCATATTTTGGTAACTCCAGCAACGTAAATGAAAACTTTTATGAGAAACTCCTGAAGGGCGCTATGATGTTAGCTTACGTTTAAGTGAGGGGGGGATGTGAAGTGCATAGTGGCGGTAGAATCAAAGCAATCAATGGCCTAAATGAACTTTTTGTATATATTCTCATTGATTTAGGACATGATCACCAAATAGTATTTTAGGTTAAGATACTGGCAGCTAGGTGCTTTTCGAAGAATGATTGTTATTTAGGAAGCTTACCGTAAAGGCTGTTTGAGTTTCTGAGTTATCGAAGTGCATTTACAAAGACACTTTTGTTTTTTCAAAGGAATGGCAATATGGAAAGCTTACTGGTGAACGTTAGCAAATATGCGGCTAGCCATCAAACATCACCAATTGAAAACTTCATCACTGAAGCCTTCTCATGGATTCTCAAGTATGACGTGACAGTAAGAACTGCTTTTTCAACTTTATTAAAAAAGAAAGCAGAACAAAATAATGTCATATTTAAATCGCTCAGTGGATCTAATGATATTGAAACGCAAGTTAATTTTTTTGGAAAGTTTCCGGATTTAGTTTGGACTGCTGAGGATAATGACTTTTGCGCTATTTTTGAGCATAAAATTTGGTCGGAACTGCATTCCAATCAACTTAATAATTATCGTGACTATGCAAGGCAATATCTTAACAATGCCTATGTCATAGTTTTAATTACAGCACATGTAGGCCAGCATCGCCAGTCTCCAGATATAGCATTGTGTTGGCACGAAGTTGCAAAAATTATTGAAGAGCTCGAGGGAAATGATGAGAGAGAAAGTTGGCTGCGTAGTGAGTTTAATCACTTACTTAAAAGTAATGGGCTGTTAAACTTTACACCAATTAACCCATTGGCTATTTCTTATTATAACGATGCTAAAAATATTGACGCTCAGCTCTATAAAATAGTTCAGCGTACAATTGAAAGCCCATGGCCTGTATATGATAGTGATATTAACTTCCATCACTCTGCCAAGCATCGCTGTTCTCGCGGTAAATATGATTGCTGGGGACGCATTGGATTGGAATTCTGCTCTAACAGCACTGAAAATGATGAAGTTGGTTGGAAGCCCGCATTATTTTGTGGATTCATGATTGACGGAGAGGATCACAGAGCAAGCGATTTACTTACTGACGGCCCGATTGCAACCGTTATATTAAGTGTGAATAAAAAACTTCAATCAAAGTTGAAAACAGGTGGACACTATGACCGCTTCGTGAAAGATCTACAGAAAGAATTACCTAGCAGTTGGCAAGTGAGTGATAGAACCACCAAAGGACAAAGAGCCAATCCGTGGCATCCATTGATTGTATATTGCAGTCTTTCCCATTTTATGAAAGGTGCAAACATTTTTGAGGAGCAAGATGCAGCCTATTTCAATCAAATGGTAGCATTACAAAGACTGTTTTTACGCATCTCTTCCTTCGGAGAGTTTTGCATGGAAATGAAGCGACAACATGATCTTTAGTCGTAAGTTCCCTATACAGCAACGGATAGATACGTGTGAAGTCATGACAGTTCGGTACTAATTCAGTCGCTTCTTTTAGTCGGTTAAGTTTTAAGCATTATCCGGGTTGTAACCCTTGTCTTAAATTTTTATGTAACTTGTTGATTTTTTTTGTTAAGAATGTTTGAGCTTTGCAAGCTTACTCTAGATATTGTTTGAAGTATCTGGCAATATCGGACTTTGATTATGCCCGTTTGGTAAGTGTCTGGCTTTTATTAGAAATTCTTCGTAACTGCTCTATTTTAAGTTTACGTTTGAGCTAGGTGCGTACGCTAGATAATTCGTCCGGTTAAAGGTGAGGCCCAAGGATGGTTGAAACAATTCCAAGCTACGAAGAAATGATGCCTGTGGTTCTTAAGGTTTTGGCTGATGGACAACTGAAATCGTTGCGTCAAATCACAGAAGAAGCATCAGCAGCTTATGGTTTCACCAACGAGCAGTTGGCGCTGACGCTTCCGAGTGGTAAGCAAACCTACGTCTATAGCCGTGTGGGTTGGGCCAAAGAATATTTGGTTAAAGCCGGGCTTCTTGAGCAGCCAAGCCGTGGCATTTGCAGCATTACCGAGCGTGGCCGAGCCGCGCTGCGTTCTAATCAAAAGGTCAACAACCAGTACCTGAGTCAGTTTGATGAGTTTGTTCAGTACAAACAGATGTCAAATCAGGCCACATCTCAATCATCAAAGGCTAAGTCTTCAGAAACGGTGGACGACTCAAGTCTTACGCCTTCTGAACAAATCTCAAAAGCCTTCTCGGCACTAAACTCCGCGCTTGCAGATGAACTGTTGGGGCAAATCCACAGCGTGTCGCCCAAGTTCTTCGAGCAACTGGTGGTCGATTTAATGCTGGCCATGGGTTATGGCGGTAGCCAAAAGGATGCAGGGCAGGCAACTCAGTACACCAATGACGGTGGTATCGATGGCATCATCAAAGAAGACAAGCTAGGGCTTGATTCCATCTACCTGCAAGCCAAACGCTATCGCGATAACACTGTCGGTAGGCCAGACATTCAAGCCTTTGCCGGGGCACTTGATATGCACCGTGCCCGCAAAGGGGTGTTTATTACTACCTCCAGTTTCAGCAAAGATGCTCGCGAATTTGTTTCAATGATTGAAAAGCGCATAGTGCTCATCGATGGCCGTGAACTCGCGGCGCTGATGATAGAGCACAATGTTGGCGTTTCGACTCGCGAGCTATATGCCGTAAAGGCGATAGACTCAGATTATTTTTTGGTAGACTAGCCAACTTTTACTTTGTATTTATTTTTGTCTGAGTGAATTTAGGCCCTCAATAAAACTGATTACTAAGATAGATCTTCAATAACTTTTGGAAATAAAATGCAAAAACTGACGCTTAACAAACTGTCCCGTAAGCTTTTTGAAGCTTGTGACATTCTGCGGGGCAAGATGGATGCTTCTGAATACAAAGAGTACATTTTCGGGATTCTATTCCTTAAACGTATGTCTGACCAGTTTCATAAAGACTATGAAACCAAAGTAAAAGAGTTAAAAAAAGCAGGTCATAGTGACGCAGCTATCCAAACCGTAGTTGCTAAAGCGTCTCAGTTTAGTTTTTTCGTACCAGAGAAAGCGCGTTGGGAAAATCTGCGTCATTTAAAAACCAACGTTGGTTCAGGGCTAAACAAAGCGCTTGAAGCATTGGAAGAGAGCAATACCAAGAAAGGCTTGGAAGGCGTACTCAAGCACATTAACTTCAACCGTAAGGTGGGTAAAAAGCCTATCCCTGATGAGCGTCTGGTTGAGTTTATTCAGCACTTTGACAGCATCCCTCTCTCAAATGACGATTTCGAATTCCCCGATCTATTGGGCGCAGCCTACGAATACTTGATCAAATACTTCGCCGACAGTGCAGGCAAAAAAGGTGGTGAGTTCTATACCCCTGCTGAAGTAGTGCGCTTGCTGGTAGAAATTCTTGAGCCTGCTGAAGGCATGGAGATTTACGACCCCACCTGTGGTTCAGGCGGTATGCTAATCCAAAGCCGCAACTACGTGCAGGAAACCGGCGGCAACGTTAAGAAAATTCACCTGTTCGGCCAAGAAGACAATGGTGGCACCTGGTCTATCTGTAAGATGAACATGATCTTGCACGGAACAGGTGGTGCAGACATTGAAAATGGTGACACGCTAGCCACACCACTGCACCGAACCAAAGATGGTGAAGTGCGTCCTTTCGATCGCGTAATTGCCAACCCTCCGTTTTCACAAAACTATAAGAAAGCGGATATGCAGCTCAAAGAACGCTTTAACACCTTTATGCCAGAGTCTGGTAAGAAAGCAGACTTGATGTTTGTGCAGCACATGGTGGCCTCGCTCAAAGCCAACGGTAAAGCTGCCGTGGTGATGCCTCATGGCGTATTGTTCCGTGGCGCTGAAGAGCGTACTTGCCGCCAAGACTTCATTGAGCGCGGCATTCTTGAAGCCGTGATTGGCCTGCCGCAAGGTTTGTTCTACGGTACGGGCATTCCTGCCTGTGTGTTGGTGTTGAATAAAGCAGGGTGTAAAAACCGAGACTCAGTGCTGTTTATTAACGCTGACCGTGAATATCGTGAAGGCAAAAACCAAAACAGCCTACGCCCTGAAGATATTGAGAAAATCACCAGCGTCTATAAAGCCATGCTGGAAGATGATAAGCATCCTGGCGTCGAAAAATATGCGCGTTTGGTTCACAAAGACGAACTGGCGCGTGAAGATTACAACTTCAATATTCGCCGCTATGTCGATAACAGCCCAGCACCTGAGCCTCAAAACGTTAAAGCACACTTAAACGGTGGTATTCCAACCAAAGAAATTGATGCGCTGCAAAGCACTTGGAATGATTACCCAGGCTTGAAAGAAATCCTGTTCGTCCCACGTTCTAACAACGAGTTTCAAGATTTTGCCGATGAGTTTGAAGCGCTGTCATCGCTCAAACCGCACATCGAAAACTTCCCAGCAGTGCTGAAAAAACATGCGGATTTCCAAGCCGCGTTGGATGATTGGAAACAAGACTTTGCGGGCTTTGAAACTCTGGGCGACAAAAAGCTCGGTGATGAAGGTGTATTTGCACTGCGCCGCGAATCTCTGAATACCATCGAAAAGCACCTAATGCCGATCAAACTGCTGAACCAATACAAGGTGCGTGGTGCATTGGCGGATTGGTTTAAAACCCTGGAAGCAGATTTCAAATCTGTTGCTGCAAGCGGCTGGAATGCTGAGCTTATTCCTGACGAAGTGCTGTTTGCCAGCCAGTGCGCCGATGTGGTGGAAGAGCTGGAGGGTAAACAGGCGCGTATCAGCGAACTACAAGCCTTTCTGGATGCAGCAGATGAAGAGGACTACGAGCCAACTGGTGAAAACCCTGCGCTGCCGTCTGAGTATGTTAAGCAGCTTAAAGGCGAGCTGAAAGAACACAAAGCGACGATAAAAACCAGCTTGGCAGTGCTGAAAGCCCAAATCAAAGATGCATTCACCCAGCTGAAAAACAGTGCCGAACTGCCAAAAGGCACTAAGCAAGGGGATTTTGCAAAAGGGCTGACAGGCAAAGAAATGAACTTCGCAGTCCATAGCGAGATTCTTGCTTTAGCGGAAGAACTCGGCGTTCAGTTAGATAACCTTGAGCAGATCAAAGAGCACGCGAGAAAAGGTGCAGTTGCTGTGGCTGAAGCAACAGAGATTGAAGCCAAGCTGGCAGCACACAAAGCGTTAGAAGATGAGTTGAAACAGCTGAAAGCGGAAATCAAGGAAACAGAAAAACGCCGAGATGAACTGCTTGAGGCTGCCCGAGCGGCAATTACACCAGAACAGGCGAAAGTGTTGATTCTGGACAGGTTCAAAACCGAGTTAGACCGCCAATACCAAAGTTATGTCCGTGCATTGTTGCTTGACCGTATTGCTGCAATCGAGAACCTACATCGTAAGTACCAAGTTACCGCCAAAAGCATCATTGCCAAGCGAGAGCAGGAAGCGAGCAAATTAGCTGGCTTTATGAAGGAGCTTGGCTATGAGTGATTTTGAATGGGTGCAACTAGGGAAAATTGCTGCGATTACGCTGGGGCAATCGCCAGATTCAGAAACATATACAGATGATGATAGGTACATCCCTTTCTTGCAAGGTTGTGGAGACTTTACACGTAGCTATCCTGAGACTGATGTTTTTTGTACGTCTCCTGGAAAGGTTGCTAAAGAAGGTAGCTTATTAGTTAGTGTAAGAGCGCCAGTTGGCACAACCAATGTTGCAGACAAAGATTATTGTATTGGGCGAGGGTTAGCTGCGGTTAAAAGCAATATTGTCTCGGCGTTATATTTGAGGGAGGCGTTCACTGTATCGGCTAGTTTTCTTCATCGTCGTGCTCAAGGTTCAACGTTTGATGCTATTTGCGCAAAAGATCTTTCGGAAATGAAAATTCCTATGCCAAAGAGTCGTAGAGTGGGCGCAAAAGTCACAGATATAATCCAATGCCTTAACTCTGAACTCGACGCCACACAAGCCCTTATCGAAAAATACACTGCTATCAAGCAAGGCATGATGGCGGATTTGTTTAGCCGAGGTATCGACCCAGAAACCAAAGCCCTTCGCCCAACGTTTGGAGAAGCGCCAGAGCTTTACTACAAGACGCCATTGGGGATGTTGCCGAAGGGGTGGGATATTGCCCCCTTTGAGCAATTAAGTGAGGTGATTGACCCCAATCCAAGCCATCGCTACCCAGACAGTGTCTCAATTGGCGGAGTTCCAATTGCTTCAACTGAAAATTTTGAAGGTACTGACGGGTTTAACCTCGTCAAATCTAAGCTTGTACCTGATAGTGAATTTGAAAAGCAATTTGAACGATGTAAGTACCAAAAAGATGACGTGATTTTTGCCCGCAAAGGAAGAATCGGTTTTGCGCGCCAATATGGTGAAGCTAAAAAGGTTTTCTCACACACTGTTGTTGTGATGAAGGCCAAGGCTGGCGTATTCCCAGATTTCTTACTATGGCTAGCAAGAAGTACACAATATCTAGAAGCCATTGATTTTGAGATGAATAGTAACAGCGGAGTACCAACTCTTGGAGTCGATGTTATCAAAAGGGTGCGTGTAGCTGTTCCTTCAGTTGAAGAACAACAAGACATTGCCAAATGTCTAAATCAAATTAATAAAAAAATTCATACCGAGTTGGCTTTTTTGGCAAAAACAAAAGCCCAAAAATCCGGCCTAATGCAAGACCTCTTAACAGGCAAAGTCTCAGTCCCCGCATAATAAAAAGTGGCAGCAGGTAAATGCCTCGCTGCCAGTAATAAGGAAATCAAACAATGTCAGAGTACCAACTGGTAGAAAAGCCGCTGCTAAACCAGCTTAAAAGCATGGGCTGGGATGTGACGGATTTAGGGCAAGGTGTGCCGACCGACCCAACCACCAGCTTTCGCAGCTCTTTTCGTGAAGTCATCTTAAAAGACATTTTTAAAACCGCAGTACACCGCATTAATACCACTGATGACGGCAAGCCTTGGCTGACGGATAGCCAACTGGATGTCTTGCTTGATGATGTCACCGACTTTGGTACTCACAAATTACTGGCGGCCAATGAAGAGTTTATTGGTCGTCTCCACAAATGGCAGCTCGACCGCAACGAACTGACCGGCGAAGAAGATCCGGTTGTTAAGCTGATTGATTTTGATAACTGGGAAAACAACACTTTCACCGCCATCAACCAGTTCCGCGTTGATACCCCAGGGCTAGGTAAAGAGCACATACGCCCAGACATTGTATTGTTCGTCAACGGCCTGCCGTTGGTGGTGATTGAGTGTAAAGAGCAGTCACAGCATTGCTGTAACCCCATGGCAGCAGGCATTGACCAATTGCGTCGCTATGCAGACTTGCGCGAGCCCGAACACAGTAAACTGCGCGAAGGTGAACCCGCTCTGTTCTTTACTAACCAGTTGATGATCAGCACTTACGGTGATGATTGTAAAGTGGGCACTATCACCTCGAATGAAGATTACTACTTCAACTGGAAAACCATCTACCCCGATACAGAGCCCTATATCGCACCGGAAATTGGCACCCATCGCAGTCAGGAAAAGCTCGTTCAGGGCATGCTCCACCCACAAAGACTGCTTGATATCATCCGTTGTTTTACCCTGTTTATGGATACCGACAATGGCCCTCGGGTAAAAGTGATTTGCCGTTACCAGCAATTTCGCGCGGTGCAGAAAATCATTGAGCGTATGGAGCAGGGCGAAACGGGGATTCAACGTTCAGGCGTGGTTTGGCATACCCAGGGAAGCGGAAAAAGCCTGACCATGGTGTTCTTGGTGCGTAAGCTTCGTCGCCATCCAGAGCTGAAAAGTTACAAGGTACTGATGGTCAACGACCGGAGTGATCTTGAAGAGCAATTGACCAATACCGCCGCGTTAATTGGTGATACGGTCGTTGAGATCAAGAGCACCAAGGAAGCAAAAGAGAAGCTGGCAAACGACACCTCGAATACCAATATGGTGATGGTGCATAAGTTCCGCGAGCAAGACAGCAGTTTCCTGCCGGAATCTGTTCGTAAGCTGTTATCTAAGCACCTCGCAGAAGCAAAAGAAGCGGGCGATGTTGAGCGTATTGAGGAGCTGGAAGCTGATTTTGACGCTGAAATCGTCATGCATCGACCTTTCGGCGTGATCAACGCCGGTGAAAAGGTGCTGATCTTGGTAGATGAAGCGCACCGTACCCAGCGAGGCGGCAAAGACCGTCCCAGTCTTTCAGACAATCTGTTTGATGCTTTCCCAAAATCAACCCGAGTAGCGTTCACGGGAACGCCGCTTATTGCTGACCACCACACTTATCCAACCTGGAAGCGTTTTGGCGTTAGCCAAGAAAAAGCCTATATCGACAAATATAAGCTTCAGGATGCTGTCGATGATGGTGCCACGTTAAAAATCCTTTACGAAGGTAAAACTGCTGACAGCGCGATCTACGATAAAGCGGGGTTTGATACCAAGTTTGAAGATCTCTTTGCGGACAGAACAGAAGAAGAGCTCAGAGAGATCCGTAAAAAATACGGTGCGGAAGGGGATATTCTTGAAGCAGAGAAGCGCATTGAAGAAATCGCAGAGGACCTAGTAAAGCACTACATACGGCAGATTTTGCCAGCAGGTTTTAAAGCTCAGGTGGTGTGCTCTTCCAAGCAAGCTGCTATTCATTACCATACCTACATTGAAAAAGCGCTGGCGAAAGAAATCGAGCGATACAAAAAGCAGCCAGAGCAATGCATTGATAAGGCTTGGCTTGAACGCCTTGAGTTTTTGAAAACGGCAGTCGTGATCTCCAGTGATGACACCAATGAAGCCGCGTCATTCACCTATGCCAGAAAGCAGGCCAAAGAGCTAAAAGCCGTCGAGAGCTTCAAGAAGAAGTTTGATCACAGCAAGCCAAATACCGGCGTTGCTTTCTTGATTGTCTGCGACATGCTGTTAACGGGCTTCGATGCGCCTATTGAACAGGTGATGTACCTCGATAAAAAGCTGCGAGAGCATAACTTGCTGCAAACCATTGCCCGTGTAAACCGCACTGCGAAAGAAAAGCAGCGTGGGTATATCGTCGATTATATTGGTCTGGCTCATCACCTGAGAGATGCATTATCGATGTACTCGCAGGATGACCAAGACGACATTCTGGAAAGTTTGCAAAATATTGATAGCGAAGTGCCGGTTTTGGAAAGTCGATATCGCCGATTGCTTCAGCTGTTTACCGAACTCAAGGTTCATAACATCGAAGCGTTTGTGAACCAGAAGCTTAGTGTCGATGAGCACTATCAAGTTCAGCTGCAAGCGATTGCTGTTTTAGAAGATCCTCGCCAGCGTGACAGTTTCAATGTGTTCTTGAAGAAGTTTCTTCAAAGCATGGACATCATCATGCCTAACTCTTTGGCGGACCCTTACAAAACGCCGATGTACCAGTTTGTGCACATTCAAGCCAAAGCACGCCAGCGTTACCAAGATGACAGCATGAGCTTCCAAGGCGTTGGCGCAAAAATTCGCCACCTTGTGAACGAGCATCTGATCAGTTTGGGCATTAACCCTAAAATTAAACCGATTGATCTGTTCAGTGATGCGTTCATGACGCACATGGGTAAAGAGCCGGATTTACAAGCGCAAGCGAGTGAGATGGAACACGCCATTCGTAAGCACTGCAAAGTCAATGCGGATGATGACCCAGTCTTCCACAAAAAAATGAGTGAGAAGCTGGATGAAATCATCAAAAAGCACTCCGGCAACTGGGAAAAGATGATCATAGAGCTGAGTGCTTTACGAGATGAAATCGATGCGGGACGCGGCCCGAATGCTCAAATCGCCGATCCATTCTTTGATCTGATTGTCAGCATTGCATTCCCAAATGGCGAGCCTGTTAAGCCTATGGATAAGGTCAAAGCCTGTGTCGACGCCATTATTGACGAGCTGGGTGAGAATATTGGTAGCTTAGACTTCTGGGAACGCGATGATTTGATTTCGGAGCTAGAAGGGAAAGTTGAAATGCGCTTCTTACTAAGTGGCGTCCCTCAATTGAGTGAGCTAAGTGAGCAACTGACAACTGAAGTAGTGGCATTAGCGCGCAGGAGGGAATTGTTAATTCTGTCTGAACAGGCGTTGAATGAGCGTATCGATGAAATTATCGAAAAGCTTCGTGCTATTGACCCTGAAGCGTTACAAAAACAAATCAGCAAGCAACCAGACCTCTCATTGTTGAAATATGACTTGGATGGTGTTGATCTATTCCTGGCCCAAGAGCTGGAGCAATATGAGAGCTTCTACGAACTAGCGTTGATTAAGGTCGCAACCGATATTCACTATGTTGAAGACGCAGAACACCATTCATCGCTGCCGTATGAAGTCAGGAAGCAGTTTTTACTTAATGCTGAAGATGTTCGAGAAGCTCTTGCCGATATAATTCTATCAATTCAATCAGAGCTAACTTTCCCTGATTTTGGACATAAGCCTATAGTAGCCTTAAAAGAGACAGCAAAAGGCAGTTTGTTTATAACTGTTGTCGTGGGGTTAATGACCAATTTTATCTACGATGTCATTAAAACGACTGCCTTGAAGGGACGACAACCGATAAAAGACATAGTTTCAAAAGGTGGTCGAGTTAAAAGTGAGTTACCTGCATTGGTTGAACGAAATCGAGCAGAGCGCGGGCTTAATGAATCAAATTATCGGATTTCTTATACCGAAGAAAGAAACTTAGTTGATGATGCACTAAAACAACTGCGTGACCGCAATTTACCCAACCCAGATAAGAATAAACATCACTAATGCGATACAAAGATATCAAATACAGCTTGAAACAAAGCAAGCGAAAGACCACCAGCATTCTTATCGAACGGGATGGGAATGTCACTGTGCTTGCGCCTGAAAGTTACGATATTGAAAAAGTAGAGAGCATTATTGAGGAAAAACGCAGTTGGATTTATCGTAACCTTGCAGAGTGGGAAGATCTTAACCGCACTAAAGTCGAACGTGAGTTCGTGAGCGGTGAGGGATTCCCCTACCTGGGCTGCAATTATCGCTTAAAGCTGGTGGACGAGCAGAAAGAAGACTTGATCCTGAAAAATGGTTACTTCCTCATGCGCCGTGATAAAGCGGAATACGGTAGCGAGCTATTCAAACACTTCTATCGCACCAAGGGGTTATCTCGTATTAGTAAACGGGTAGAGCATTTCGCCCCAAAGCTAGGGGTGGATTACCGCGCAATCAGAGTCATGGAGCTCCAGCACCACTGGGCCTCCTGCTCACCAAAAGGCGACCTCAACTTTCATTGGCGTTGCCTGATGGCACCGCTCGCAGTTCTGGATTACATCGTGGTGCATGAATTAGCTCATCGTATTGAGCGTAATCATAGTGCTGCTTTTTGGAATCTTGTCGATAAAATTATGCCGGACTACCAGAAGCAGGTTTCTTGGCTGAAGCTTAATGGAGCTGGATTGGATCTCTAGCGAACAGGGATGGTGGTAATCATGAAGTTAATTGCCAATGGTTTAAACAAGAATTTTTTTAGGTCATTACTCCCTCCTTCTGGAGCAGAGCTCGATGGTGTAGTTGCTGCAATTGCCTATGGTGATGACAGGACTGAACTGTTGGAGCATTGTGTGAGTAATAAGTTTCGATTAGACATTTGGATGCGTTACGACCATAAAGTACCGGTTTCTCCAATTTTCTTGTCTAAGTTGTTGAAAAATTCGAGAAATAATGTTTTTTGCAAACTGGTACCAGATAGGTTGCATAGTAAAGTAATCTGGTGGAAAGGCCATGGGGCCTATATAGGGTCAGCAAATCTCACCGACAGAGCATGGAATAGTAACATTGAAGCTGGAGTGTTTTTTACCGAAGCAGACCTAATTGGAAGCGGAATGTATGAGCAGCTTATAGAGTTTTTCGATAATTTGGAGGCTTTGGATGCTTGTGTTGACTTAACTGAAGAGATTGTAAAAGAGCAGAGTCTTCTCTTCGAAATTAAAACGCGAAAGATGGCTGAAGAGAGAAAACTGGAGAGAAAACGAAAAGTACCTGTTTGGGAGGGGGTTAGCTTTGTTGATGATAAAAGTGTCAAAGACAGGAAAAAAGATAATTTTAAAAAAGAATGGGATTACGCCCTGTCTTCAATTAGAAATATAGCTTCACAAATCAATGATTTTAGACCTGTTTGGATAGAGTCAAGTACCCCTGAATTTTGGCAGGCAGATCAATTTTTGCATGCCTACTATTACAATCAAGTAAGGCAAAGTAATAACACGTACCCTTACGAAGAATACTATCAAAAAAATCATAAAGATCCTCAATCTGCACTCATGTCAATGTTGGCTTGGTGGAAAAGGCTACCGGAACCGCCTTCTGAAGAAGACCACACCCTGCTGGTTCGAGCCCCTCTCATCAAACGATGTTTACAGCGTGATACGATTCGTACACTTAAAAGAGATGATTTACAAGGGCTCGTAAGTTCGACTCATGCGACAATGGACCACTTGATTAAAATGAGTACGGCAACACTTGGTAAACCAGGGCAAAAATCATTATCACGAGATGAGCGACTGCCATTGTTTACGGATTGGTTGTTTAATAGCCGTAATAATAAGGGGCAATCAATTTTTGAACTTTTGGATTTTGTTATATACGGCGGAAGAATAGAGGATATGTGGGAGCGAATATATCTTGCTGGAAAACACGATGATTATAGGTTCGAGCATTATGGAATTAATTCTATTGCGGAAGTTGTTGGTTGGGCTAAACCAGAAATTACCCCACCAAGAAATGGGCGAACAAATAAAGCTTTAAGGGCTTTGGGATACTCAGTTCGTGTAACTATATAGAATAGTGTTTTTATCTAAGAATGAACGTAAATTTATAAGATTTTTTCGTCTGATTCAACAAGGGAACGAGAATGATATTTAGTGAAGTTATAGCGTTTATTCAATTGGCTAAACTGCCATTCGATTGGATAAAAAAGCAGCTTGCAACTGTTCCAGAGACACCCGCCAGTCGCTTTATTGCCTTGTTTAATGCCCACGGCGTAAAACCAAGCCAAATCCCCGATTTCTTTGGCCATGGCCTCAGTATTGGCGATTGCCAATCCGCCGAATCGCTCACTAAGGTACTAACCAGTGGTCATATTGAGAAAGCTACTAAGCTATTTAGCGTCAACAAAGACTGGTTAGACTGTGCGAGTGAGCAGGTATATGAGCCTCAGAGTTTCTATAAGAACCCCCAAGGTTTTGAATCCTATATTGATAGCCTATGTGCAAACAGCAGCATGCCAGTTAGGGCAGAGCTATATCTGCCTACCCGCAGTAAGCCATTCTACCCAGATCATACTGGACTCTTGATGATCTCTGTACCCATTGGCGAGGTAAACCAGCGCACTATTTACCGTTTCGAACTGGTACTTTACGAGGGGGCATTCTACTGGCGAACTCGGGGGTATCTCGCGGTAAATTTAGCCTACATGCTACGAAAATATTCGGTTGTTTTTGGCTGCTACGTGCCGCCAAAATTACTCGAACCAATCGCGCAGGGGCTTCGTCTGCCGGTTTACGAATACGCCTCTCAGCGGGCTTCCGCGATTAGAGTTCAGGGTCGTTGCTCAATTGAAGAACTTGTCAGTTGTCCGGCAGCATTTCTGCAAGATGTTGATCCAGAGCGAGAGAATTTTGGTCATCGTGCCGCTTTGGAGCTATGGCTTAGCATGGCTGATAAGATGGCTATTTGGGATAAGGCTCAACACTCAGGTATTGTAGCTACCTTTGAGGATGAATTGACACGATTTTCTCATTAGTTCGAAATAGCCAAGGAAGTTGACATTATAAAAATATCATAGCAACACAGGGAGTTAAATGTCTGTGATTCGGTATACGAACGATACAAAGAAACCATGCCAAACCAAGGCTAAAATTGATGCATCTGCTGATGCTATGATGGAATTCGGCGAGACTAGCTTCGATATTCTTAGCATGCTTGAGGCTCATATTCAGAAACCTCGAGAAAAAACTCAAAAGTTTAGTTTGGGCAAGCCTAAGACTCACAATTTCTTCTTACCATCATTCTACCAATGTAGTGAATGCATAATGGGCATGCCGTTTAACAAACTGATCGAGTTTATGGAAGAACAACAAGGCAGAAAGCTAAGAATAAGCCGTAATAGTCGTTCTGCTATGTTCAATAAAGGGGTTGGTAATCCAACAGCCAAGAAGTTTATCGAATGGCTTAAGCCTGTAATAGCAAAATTTTCTCGAGAGATTGATTTAAGAACAACAGAAATATTCAAGAGAGGTGCAGTTGATACTTCAACATCTGGCGATTGGCTGTGTTTGATGGCAGGTATAAGAACAAGTGAATCATTTCATGACCCATATGTTATTTCTGAGTATTATCCACTTTTTGTATTTTTGGAAGAAAGGTGTGATATCAATATTGAAATGATTAAGGTTATTAAAGGAAGGGTTGATTCTGGAGCAATATGTTCAGAAAGTTCAGCTGAGGTGTTTTCTGCAATGAGAACCTATTGGCATAATTGTACCGAAATACCAGATTCAGCATTTGAAAATTATCAGCGCTCACTATTTTTGTATGAGGATGGAAGATTTGATGATGAATGCAAACTATCGCTTTTTAAATCGTACTTTCACCTCCACTTCGATTTCTTTTTTAATCTTTTTTCAAGCTATGAGGTTGGCTGTGTTATAACGTACACTCCGAATAGAGATGAACTTAAAACCAAAAATGGCATTTTGTGTCGGTCAATAACGCGTTTTGTTAAAAAATCTAAACTGGAAAAGTACAATCTTACCTGCTTTGGCGAATTACTCGAAGAGATTCGTGATGTGATTTCGAAAATCAATAAAGAGAATAATTGTAAAGAGCTTAGTAAGCGGGAAATGTCAATGAGCCTTCCTATGGTGCTAGATCCAATTAACCCATCAGAAGAGTCTGACGCTGACAGGCACTACAAAAAGTTTAAATCTTGGCAAAGCGGAAAGGAGTTCCCAACTATGCAATCGGTCGAGACATTTTTAGATAATCTTACTAAAGACCTTGGCCAGGCGAATAATACCCAAATAACGCTCTTATGCATGATGGCAATCTGGCTCGATAAGGAAATTATGAAATGTCACGAGACTCTATTAAAGTCTAAAGAAATAGACACTGTAGAGCCTATAGTCGATGGACTCTTTGCCGCCATCGGGCGTTACGAAGTCTACTATCGTCATCATTTACAAAAGCACATGAATAGAATAGCCGGAGTGTGATACTCCGGCTATTGTTCTCATACTACGTCACCTGGGGTGAACTTTCATTCGTCCTCCAGGCGGTCCTGCCAATCTTCAGGACGCTCATCTTCACCCCGGCTTTGCCAATAAGCATCATGCTCGGGGTTTAGCTGGCAACTACGGTTATCGTCATCGTGCTTAGCCATGTTACTTACCTCCCTTGTTATTTGAATTCTTTGCAGCGCCGCTTTGTGCCCTGGCAGCAAAACTGCCTTTAGGTACAGAACCACTGTTCTGTTTTGCGGTAGAGCTTTGAATGCGAGCAGCGGCTTCAGGGGTCATTGGGGTCTTGGTATTAGACATCTTCTATCTCCTTGTTTGGTTATATTGGCAGGAGGTCCTGCCGATGACGCCTATAGTGCCAAGTAATGATTTGTTTGGGGTGGGGGGGAAGACGCCCAAAATTTAGCAGAAGAGTTTTTTGGTGCTGTTCCGGGAGTTCAGCGATCATACAGGACTGCTTACCGTATCTTTGATGGAGGGCTACGTCGATATCTGATGTCAAATAGTACAAAAAATAATCATTCGAGTGGGTCTTTGAAAAAAATTTTGGCTGAGTGCTAACCGTATATTTTAGGTACTAAAATACAAAACAGAACATTAATATATGTGCTTTTATTTGATTTTGTTAAGAATAATTGTTTTCAGTAAGTCTTGGTGCGCATTTTAATTAAGGTTGGTGTTTTTATGGTGCTAAGAACAATATGCGCCAAATCAATATTTTGCGTTTAAATGGGAGGGGTGTTTCTGGAGATAAATGTACATTTTGCTCTAGAGAAATATACAATAAAATATTATTTTGTAGAAATAACATTGTTTTTTTGGTCCATCCATGTACAGCTTGGTCTATTTTTAATTTGTTTCTTAATCCATGCGCCATCTCTGATCTGTTGACACTTTCTTTACTTCGTATATATTTTCAATTGTTCTCAGCCAACAGGCGCAAATAGAAACAATGTTCTTACGCAAGGCTTTGATTAAATTGCTTTCGTCAGATGTTTAGTTTATATTTGCAAAAGTTGCTGGGAGGTTTTAATCAAATTTATAAAACTTCTGGAGAGGCAAAACCATGAGATTAAGTTCAATTAAAGTAGTGCCAGTATTTTACGAAAAACAGTTAATAGATTTAACAAAGAATGATCCTGTTGTTGGTGAAATGATGAGTCTGATTATGTTGCAAAAGAATAATAGAACAAGACATTCTTCGGTTGATTTAGCAAATGAGATAAATCGACGAGGTTTTGTTATGGTTAATGCTGAGGAGATTGCGAAGAAGTTTAGAATTCTTAGGGTTTATGGCTGCGGTATAGTTGAACATAGAAACAACAGAAAAGATGATGCTTACATGTATTGGATTGGTCAGAGTAGAACAATTGCAAAGATTGCATTTAGAGTTTTAAAGTACAGAGATGTTGAGTTTGAGGTTAGAGGTGGACGTTTACGCAGTCACTAATAAGTAATTGTTCGCATTAAGGTCACGTAATAACTTAAGATGTAATTGTAAGCTTTGGTTTTTACTTATGGGTTACCTCTATTAATAACAATCCTGTTTATTTCACTATTTTCATGGAGTGTTGAAAACTATATTACGCCGTTATTTATAATTTTAAGGCTTGGTTTGTGTATGCAGACTTAATTAAACATCAGCTACAAAAAACGCTGAAACGCGATAGTATCGCGTTTCAGTCAATAATTACGGCCCCGTAATTCTAGCAGTAGATTCGCTCAAGTTCTCAATAGACTCTTGCATAAACGAATTAAACAAGTAGGCGGAATTTAGGGTTTCTTCGGCAAGTTTTGATAGTTTTTTATCGATAAAAAAGCTGTGCACTCTTCCAACGAATCGTGCGAGTAATATACCAACGGCAAAAGTCGCCAAGCCAGCGATGAAACCATTCATAAATCCTAAAACGATCGCCATCACGAATCCGATGGTCAGGGTGATAAAGACGGATTGTGCCTCTGAAGCCATACTTTTTGCTAGCTAGGCATGGTCAAAAAGGCAAAATCGTCTTGTATTGACGTTAATGTAACCCACGCGCCTGCGATAATCATGATTTGTGCCTTTAAACAATATTAGCTCATGTCCTTCAGGTGCCCAAACTAACTACCGTTGACTTTTCTGGGTTAAAAGCGCAGCTAACGGCAAAAATCTTTCCGAACATGGTTTTTAATATTCTTGAATAACAACAGGTTAACGAGTGAAAAACTATAGTTCATGTTCGGAAGATTTTTGTAAACCTATGATATATAATAATTATTCGAGGGATTTAAAATCCCTCGCTGGTAACAGCGTGCCGGTTCAAGTCCGGCCTCGGGTACCATCAATTGATGACAAAAAGGTCTCAACGCAAGTTGGGGCCTTTTTGTTTGTTCACTAAAAATATTCTATTTAATTAATAAAAATCATGCGCCTATCGCATTTTGCACATTTGCCGGCTGGGATTTTGCTAAAGGCGTAATACAATTATTTGAAGAATCGTTTTACTGCATTTTTTTATGTATTGCTTATTAAGGTCTTGAATTCAGATGCGTAGAGCTAGCGGATTTACCCTGATTGAGTTGGTGGTGGTGATTGTCGTGTTGGCGATACTGGCCGTGGTTGCCTTGCCAAGGTTTATCTCTGTGGGCCAGGATGCCCACGACAGCGCGGCGAAGGGAGCGTTTGCCGCCTTTACCTCGGGTGTGTCCCTCTATCACAGCTGCTGGGCGGCTTCAGGGGCGAGTGGTCATGTGGTGGATCTCGCCTGTTTTGGTGACGGTACTATCGATTCGACCACCACAGGCTACCCGCTGGGGCAGACAACCCAGACAAGTGGAAACAATGGTACCCTGCTGCAAGGGGAGTTTTGTCGTCAACTTTGGGAAGGCTTGTTAGATAATAACGACTACCAGCTGGCGCCACATGATAATGCGTCGTTTGGTGGCAGTAACGATATCATCTACTGGTACTCTGGTGGGGAGATCAGTAATAGTAACACCTATTGTTACTTTAACTATATTCGCGATAATCGCGCAAAAGGCAGTGAAAACTGGCAATTAAGGTACTATCCGGGCACGGGCAAAACCTTAATTACACGTTCGACCCTCAGCTAACTCGGCTCCTAGCCTTCTTTCTTAACATGCCTGGTTTGTTTGGACCGGGCATTAGCTTATAAAAAATCCGTCTTTAGTCGCCTAGGTTGGCCTGTCAACTATGAGCCATAATTATCCAAGGAGGTTTTTATGGCTTTGAGACGCATTTTCATATTGCTTCTGCTGTGTTGGTCATGCTTAGGTGTTGCCGATGAGCGTCTCGCTGCGGCAAATCAGGCGTTGCTCGATCAGGTGGAAGTGATCCACCTTGCCAGTGCCTCCAGCGAGTTTGAGCGCTATCGTGAGCAGCTCAGTGAGGAAAGAGCGCTCTCTCCGGCAAGGCTCTATACCATAGCCCAGGCCGCCGCTCAGTTTTGGCAGCGCCAAGGCATAGCGACCGGCGAGTTTCCTTCAGTGCCTGACGATCCCTATACCAGTGTGATCGCCAGCGAGCCCCAGGTAGCCGATTATCTGATGCTGAGTAATCGCGTGCGCTATCTTCTTTGGTTGGCGCGCCATGAGTCCTGGTTGCCACTCGAGCCTCTGGGCTGGCTAAAGCCCGGCGAAAGTCATAGAATCATTCCCGAAATAAGAGTGCGCCTGCAGGCCTTGGGAGATTATCCCCAAGGGGATACCAGTGGCCTCTATTTCGATGAGACATTGAAAGCGGCCATGATCAAATTCCAGACCCGTCATGGCCTCAAGCCTGATGCCATCATAGGCCCCGCAACCCTTAGTTGGCTTAATCGCACTCCCAGAGAGCGTGCTCAGCTCCTGGCGGTCAACTTTATCCGCCGGGCCGAATATCTGGCTGACATAGGGGAGCGCTATCTGCTAATTAATATCCCTGCCTATGAGATGTGGCTGGTGGATGATAACCAGGTGGCGCTCAGGTCTAAGGTGATCGTTGGTAAGCCTTATCGCCAGACGCCTATCATCAGCGGCGAGATAAAGAATCTGGTGCTCAATCCCAGTTGGCGGGTGCCGCGCCGCTTGTTGACCCATGATCTCCTGCCCAAGGTGAGAGAGGATGGCAGCTATATCAGCAGCCGCAACTTCGAGGTGTTTGACTATCAGGGAGAGCGGGTTATCAAGAGTGACGATGAATGGCGCGACATCGCCAAGGGTAAGTTTCCCTATCGCCTGGTGCAAAAGCCTGGGGTTGGAAATACCCTGGGGCGCTACAAGTTCTTCTTTCCCAACGAATACAGCGTTTATCTACATGATACCTCAGAGAAGGCGTTGTTCCAGCGCAGCGACAGGGCGCTCTCATCGGGTTGTATTCGGATCGAGAAGGTTGAGCAGTTAGCCAACTGGATGGCTTCCCACCTGGTGCGTGATAAGCAGACCTGGGTACGTATGCAAATCGAGCGTGATAAGACCCAGTGGTTTGCCTTCGATGCGGGCCTGCCTATCCATCTGGTGTATTGGACCTCTTGGCTGGATGGCGACAATGTTGCCCAGTTTAGAGATGACATATACAAAAAGAATCAAAATATTAGTCTGAGTTTGCACGCCGCTAAATAGCCGCTAGCCCAGTGTTTGTCTGACCTCTGGCAAAAAGTAACACTTGATCTCCCCCTAAATTAAGGTTAATTTGTCCGCTGTTTTGGTTAAAAAGTAAACGGTGGTGTTGATGTGACGATAGTTTGTCCTGCGCGTAGGCAGTTGTTATTAGGCCTAGGTGGTGTAGCAATGTTTTCTATGGTGCCGTCTAAAGCGCGAGCGAGTCGCTCGACACAAGGAGTAAGATCCCTAGGGTTTTACAATAGGCATACAGGAGAACGGGGGCAGGGAAGCTATTGGATCGATGGTGATTATCAAACAAATACCTTGAATGATTTTAATCACCTGTTGCGGGATCATCGCCAAAACGAGACGGCGCCCATGGATAAGCGTCTTTTCGATCTGCTTTTCTCGCTGAAGCAGACCCTACAGGTCGACGAAGATTTTCATGTGATCTCAGGGTATCGCTCGCCTAAGACCAATCAGATGCTGGCCAGTCGCAGCTCTGGGGTGGCGAAGAAGAGTTATCATATGAAGGGGATGGCGATGGATATCGCGTTGCCTGACGTCAATCTTAAAGATCTGCGTGATGCGGCGATCTCCCTAAAACTCGGCGGTGTTGGTTATTACCCAAGCTCAGGCTTTGTGCACGTCGATACCGGCCCTATCCGTACCTGGTAAGCTAAATGCCGGCTTTGACTCACTTAAGGTTTGTTAAAGCCGGATCACTGTGCTAGTATTCGCTCGCTTTAAATGAGGTCATCGTTGGTCGAAAGCGATGGTCACCTATATTACTATTGATTTAAGTGAGTAAATTATGTCTTACACAATTACCGCACAAACCCGCACTGAAATTGGGAAAGGTTCGAGCCGCCGCCTACGTCATGCTGGTAAAGTTCCTGCAGTTATCTATGGTGCGGGCAAAGAAGCCGTTTCTATCGAATTCGAACACCGTTCAATCATCAACATTCAAACTAACGATGATTTCTACAACAGCGACATCACTATCGTTCTAGACGGTAAAGAAGTTAAAGTTCGTGTTCAAGCTATGCAACGTCACGCGTTCAAGCCTATGATCGAGCACGTGGATTTCAAATTCGCTTAATAGCGGATCTGAAATAAAAAAAGCGCCTTAGTGGCGCTTTTTTTATGCCTCTATTTCCTGTATCCCTATTTACCCATTCCCTTCTTTTCCTATCCCTCTATGCCGCAGGATCAGATTCCGAGAGTTTTTCCGGGCAGCTGGCAATCACTATAGGCTCGCCCTGATCGTTAATCTCTTCCAAGGTGACATTGAAGCCCCAGAGCCTGTGCAGGTGTTTGACCACCTGCTGGCAGCTCTTATCCAATGGAATGCGATTGATGGGGATGTAGCGCAGCGTCAACGAGCGATCGCCTGAGATGGCAACGCTCTGCACCTGAATGTTTGGTTCAAGGTTAGACAGATTGTACTGCTGGGACAGTGTCTGACGGATCTCCTGGTAACCCAGGTCGTCATGGATCGCCGAAATGCTGAGATAGTTTTTCTTGTCATCGTCCAGGATACTGAAAAACTTGAACTGGCGAATGATGTTAGGCGACATATATTGGCTGATAAAGCTCTCGTCTTTAAAGTTTTCCATGGCGAAGTGCAGGGTATCGAGCCAGTTGCTGCCGGCGATATCGGGAAACCAACGCTTATCCTCGTCGGTGGGCGACTCGCAGATGCGGCGAATGTCGACAAACATGTTAAAGCCCAGGGCATAGGGGTTGATGCCTGAGTAGTAGGGGCTGTTATAGCTCGGCTGGGCGATCACATTGGTGTGGTTTTTCAAAAACTCTATCATGAAGCGGTCGGAGACCAGCCCCTCGTTGTAGAGGTGGTTGAGAATCGTGTAGTGCCAGAAGGTGGCCCAGCCTTCGTTCATCACCTGGGTCTGCCTCTGTGGGTAGAAATACTGTCCCATCTTACGCACGATCCGCACTATCTCCCGCTGCCAGGGCTCGAGTAGGGGGGCATTCTTCTCGATGAAGTAGAGAATATTCTCCTGGGGCTCGGCGGGAAAATTGGGGGCGCTCTGCTGCTTTTGGGTGTCCGGCGTCAGGGGGATGGTGCGCCAAAGATCGTTCACCTGGCTCTGCAGGTAGGCCTCACGCTCTTTCTGGCGTACCTTTTCCTCTTTGAGTGAGATCTCGCTAGGACGCTTGTAGCGATCGACGCCGTAGTTCATCAGGGCGTGGCAAGAGTCCAGTACTAACTCTACCTGCTCCTCACCATAGCGCTCTTCACACTCTCTGACATAGTTTTTGGCAAACACCAGATAATCGATTATCGAGCTGGCGTCGGTCCAGGTTTTAAACAGATAGTTGCTCTTAAAAAAGCTGTTGTGGCCGAAACAGGCGTGCGCCATCACCAGCGCCTGCATGGTAATAGTATTCTCCTCCATTAGGTAGGCGATACAAGGATCTGAGTTGATCACTATCTCGTAGGCCAGCCCCATTTGGCCACGCTTATAGCCTTGCTCGGTTTCAATAAACTTCTTACCAAAGGACCAATGGGTATAGCCTATGGGCATGCCTATCCCCGCATAGGCATCCATCATCTGCTCGGCGGTGATCACCTCTATCTGGTTCTTATAAGTATCCAGACGGTAGTGATCCGCCACCCGCTCTATCTCGGTGAGATAAGATTCCAACAGCTCGAAGGTCCAGTCCGGGCCGTCATTTAATACAGTGCGCTTCTTTTTTGAACTCATAAGGCCCCCTAAACAGCTTGTTTCTTAAACAGTTCTCTAAATACAGGGTAAATGTCCTCGGCCTGTTTAATGTGCTGAACTGCAATATTATCGTGAGTCTTCTGTAGTCCTTCGTATTCTCGCCACAGGGTTTGATGGGCGCGGTTGGTGATCTCGATATAGCTAAAGTAACGCACCACAGGTAGCAACTTACGCTCGAGGATCTGGCGGCAGGTAGGGGAGTCATCGGCCCAGTTGTCGCCATCCGATGCCTGGGCCGCATAGATGTTCCACTCGCTCTCTGGATAGCGCTCACGCTGGATCTCATGCATCAGCTTGAGCGCACTGGAGACTATGGTGCCGCCAGTTTCCTGGGAGTAGAAAAACTCGTGCTCATCTACCTCTTTGGCCTGGGTGTGGTGCCGAATGTAGACCACCTCCAGATTCTTATAGGTGCGGGTAAGAAACAGATAGAGCAGGATATAGAAGCGTTTGGCCATATCTTTGGTGGCCTGATCCATAGAGCCCGACACATCCATGAGACAGAACATCACTGCCTGGCTCGAGGGTACCTCACGTTTGGCGAAATTGTTGTACCTGAGATCGAAGGTGTCGATAAAGGGCACCTTGGCAATCTTGGCCTCAAGCTCTGCTATCTGCTCCTTCAGGGCGATGATCTTCTCCGCCTCCGAACCGGGAGTCTGCTCTAGGGCCTCCAGCTCTGCTTTTAGCTCTTTCAGCAGCGCCTTCTTCGAGGATGACATGGCGATCCGCCGTGCCAGGGATGAGCGTAGCGAGCGAATGATGTTAATGTTGGCGGGCACGCCATCATTGGTAAAACCGGCGCGATAGGTTTGATACTCCACCAGTTTGTTGAGGCGATTGCGCTGCAGGTTGGGGAGTTCGAGATCTTCAAACAGCAGCTCCAAATATTCATCTTTGGAGATCTGAAATACGAAATCGTCCTGGCCCTCGCCTGAGTTAGACGCATCCCCTTGGCCGCTGCCTTGTCCACCGCCCTGGGGCGGACGCTCTACCTTATCGCCGCGGGAGAACTGATCGTTACCCGGATGCACCCGCTCGCGCATGCCCCCTTGTCCCTGATGAAAGGTGGGCTCGCTGATATCCCGGGTAGGGATGCTGATCTTCTCGCCTTTATCTATGTCGGTCACGCTGCGCCGGGTCACGGCGTCACTGACGGCCTTCTTGATCTGTTGCTTATAGCGGTTGATAAAACGTTGACGATTGACTGTACTCTTTCCCTTAGTATTCAATCTTCTATCGATAAAATTAGCCATGCGCACCTCCCAAGACTAGCGGGGAGCAAGCTCCCCGTGTACGGGTATCAAGATGATTTACGAACCCGTAAATACCACTCAGACAGGAGTCTGACCTGTTTCTTGGTGTAGCCTTTCTCCATCATGCGATTGACGAAATCGTCGTGCTTACGCTGATCGTCTGTCGAGGTCTTAGTATTGAATGAGATAACCGGCAGCAGATCTTCCGTGTTGGAGAACATCTTCTTCTCGATGACGGTACGCAGTTTCTCGTAGCTGGTCCACAGCGGGTTAGAGCCTTCGTTGTTGGCCCTGGCGCGCAGTACGAAGTTAACGATCTCGTTGCGGAAGTCTTTCGGGTTACTGATCCCCGCAGGTTTCTCTATCTTCTCAAGCTCGGCGTTGAGGGCGGCGCGATCGAACAGCTGGCCTGTCTCTGGGTCCCGGTACTCCTGATCCTGGATCCAAAAATCGGCGTAGGTGACATAGCGGTCGAAGATGTTCTGGCCATATTCCGAATAGGATTCCAGGTAGGCGGTCTGGATCTCTTTACCGATGAACTCGATATATTTAGGGGTGAGATAGCCTTTTAGGAACTCCATATAGCGCTCGGCCGTCTCGGCGGGGAACTGTTCCTGCTCGATTTGGCGTTCCAGCACATAGAAGAGGTGCACAGGGTTGGCGGCGATCTCGCTATGATCGAAGTTAAACACCTTAGAGAGGATCTTAAAGGCGAAGCGGGTGGAGAGCCCCTGCATCCCTTCATCCACGCCGGCATAGTCGCGATACTCCTGATAAGACTTGGCCTTAGGATCGGTATCTTTTAGGCTCTCGCCATCATAGACCCGCATCTTAGAGTAGATGGAAGAGTTTTCCGGCGCCTTGATGCGCGACAACACGCTAAACTGGGCCAGCGTCTCTAGGGTATAAGGCGCGCATGGCGCCTGAGCCAACTCAGAGTTGGTGAGCAGTTTCTCGTAGATCTGGATCTCTTCTGACACCCTTAGGCAATAAGGCACCTTGACTATGTAGACCCTATCTAAGAAGGCCTCGTTGGTCTTGTTGTTTCTAAAGCTGGTCCACTCCGACTCGTTGGAGTGCGCCAGAATGATGCCGTTGAAGGGCAGGGCCGACAGGCCTTCGGTGCCGTTATAGTTACCCTCCTGGGTGGCGGTCAGCAAGGGGTGCAGCACCTTAATCGGCGCCTTAAACATCTCGACGAATTCCATCAGGCCTTGGTTGGCACGGCACAGGGCGCCCGAGTAGGAGTAGGCATCGGCGTCATGTTGGGCGTAGTGCTCCAGCTGACGGATATCTACCTTACCGACGAGCGATGAGATATCCTGATTGTTCTCATCGCCTGGCTCTGTCTTGGCTATCCCAATCTGATCCAGGATGGCGGGGAACACCTTGACCACCTTGAACTGGGAGATATCGCCGCCAAACTCATGTAGGCGCTTCACCGCCCAGGGTGACATTATGGTCTTGAGGTAGCGCTCGGGAATGTTGTATTCGTTCTTAAGCAGCTCGCCATCCTCCTCTGGATTGAAAAGACAGAAGGGGTGATCGTTGACTGGGCTGCGTTGGCCATTGGCGCTCAGCACATAGATGGGCACTCTCTGCATCAATGATTTGAGCTTCTCGGCCAGGGATGACTTACCGCCCCCCACAGGGCCGAGGAGATAGAGGATCTGTTTCGACTCTTCCAGTCCCTGGGCCGAATGCTTGAGGTAGGCGACGATCTGCTCGATAGAATCTTCCATGCCGTAAAAATCTTTAAAGGCGGGATAGCGAGAGATAAGCCTGTTGGAGAAGATGCGGCTAAGGATCGGATCCTTAGAGGTGTCTATGACCTCGGGCTTACCGATAGCCGTAAGCAGTCGCTCGGCCGCCGATGCGTAGGCGATCCTGTCTTCTTTACAGATAGCCAGAAACTCTTGCAGTGAATACTCTTCGTCTAATTTTTTTTCATAGCGCTGTTGATAATGCTCGAAAATGCCCATGTTCCACCCCCTGAAAAGCCAACGATATGTCTTAAGGGACAACTGAAAATCAGTGACCTACTACTAATAATAGTCCTTAAACGAGATCTGGGTATCAAAAAAGACAATAAAAACAATGACAAACAGTTGCAAATGCAATTGTTGCAACTGTAGCTGCCTGATTAGGCGAGTTTGCTTACGTGGCGTTGGGGCTGCTTAGTTATCGCGAAAAGGAGCGTAAGCAAGGGCATGAGACATCGAATTTGAGAGACTATCTTCAAGAGTAGTTGAGTGTGTATTTAAGTGCATTCTTGAGGGGGGAATGTGCGAGAGGAATCGGTTACTTAGCAATGAACTTAACTCGTTCTAGTAGCTCGAAACGTGTTGCTAGCCTGCGTTAGCGTAAGGGGCTAAGGTTTTTGCCAGCTAATAAAAAAGGAGCCGGGAGGCTCCTTTTCAAATCTGGTTGAATTAGATTAAGCAGCGAAGTTGCTGTTAACGAATTCCCAGTTAACCAGGTTCCAGAACGCCGCCATGTAGTCAGGACGTACGTTACGGTAATCGATGTAGTAAGCGTGCTCCCAAACGTCAACAGTCAGAAGGGGTGTAACACCTTCGTCAGTCAGTGGGGTTGCAGCGTTGCTAGTGTTAACGATGGCCAGGCTACCGTCAGCTTTCTTCACTAACCAAGTCCAAGCGCTACCGAAGTTGTTAACGGCTGCATCGGTGAACTGTGCCTTGAATGCATCGAAAGAACCGAAGGCTGCGTCGATAGCTGCGGCGATGTCGCCAGTTGCTGCGCCGCCAGCGTTAGGTGCTAGACAGTTCCAGTAGAAAGTGTGGTTCCAGATTTGAGCTGCGTTGTTGAAGATGCCGCCAGTAGAAGTCTTAACGATCTCTTCTAGGCTCTTTTCGGCAAGTTCAGTACCTTCAACAAGACCATTTAGTTTCACTACATAGGTGTTGTGATGCTTACCATAGTGATACTCGATGGTTTCCTGGGAAATATGGGGCTCGAGTGCGTTCTTCGCATAAGGCAGTGCTGGTAATTCAAAAGCCATGTTTTTTCTCCATTGACATTCAATTGTCTTTTTAGGTTTGCTCACAGAGGCACATTCTACCTGATAAAGTTGTGATGTGAATCATTGTTTGTTTGATTTTTTAGATTAATTCAATCGATAACCTAACTCAGTGAATAACCCTGAAAAAAGTAGGTTTTCGTTATCTGTGAACCTAGCGTACAATAGGTTAAATTTGTTGACGTAGCTTTGCTGCAAAATTTAGGAAAGAAGATGGACACAAACGAAACTGTAGAAAAAATCAAACAGCAAATTGCTGAAAATCCTATCATCGTTTACATGAAAGGGTCTCCTAAGCTACCTAGCTGTGGATTTTCTTCGCAAGTGGCGCAGATCATGATTAACTGCGGTGCTCAATTTGCCTATGTTGATATTTTGCAGCATCCCGATATCCGTGCCGAGCTGCCTAAATACGCAAACTGGCCAACCTTCCCACAGCTTTGGGTTGAAGGCGAGCTGATTGGTGGTTGTGACATCCTGACCGAGATGTATCAGAAGGGTGAGCTACAGACACTGATCGCCGATACTGCGGCCAAATATGCTGATCAAGAGGGTGAGGCTTAATCTTAATTGAGCCAAGCCGAAGGTTAATCCTTCCTATCCGATAAGAAAAAGCCCTTCAAATGAAGGGCTTTTTTGTGTCTAAAATCCATGCATCAAGCATGCTGACTGTCCTGAGTTCCTTAGGCGGCCTCCTGCTCCTGACGGGCGTGGGTTTCGGGCAACAGGAGGTTCATGGTGATGGCCACGATACCGCAAAGGCTGATCCCCGTGAGGCTGAATGAGCCGATACCAAATGCCATGCCGCCGATACCAAAGACCAGAGTCACGCCGACTATGCAGAGGTTTCTTGGCTCGCTGAGATCCACGTGATTCTTGATCAGTGAGTTCAGACCGACGGCGGCGATTGAGCCGAACAGCAAACACATGATGCCGCCCATAACAGGTACGGGGATGGTCTGCATAAGCGCGCCGAGCTTGCCGATAAAGGCCAGCAGAATGGCAGTGATGGCGGTCCAGGTCATGATGGCTGGGTTGAAGGCCTTGGTCAGCGTCACCGCGCCAGTTACCTCAGAGTAAGTGGTGTTTGGTGGGCCGCCGAGCGCCGATGCTGCTATGGTCGCGATACCGTCACCGCTCAGGGTGCGGTGCAGGCCAGGCTTCTTCATATAGTCTTTACCTGTGACGTTTGAGATCGCTAGTATGTCGCCGATATGCTCGACCGCCGGGGCGATGGCCACGGGGATCAAGAAGGCGATGGCGTGCCAGTTAAATTCAGGCGCCACAAAGTTTGGCATGGCCAACCAGCTTGCCTGGGCGACCGGGGCAAAGTCGACCACACCGAAGAAGAGGCTGAGACCATAACCCACTATGATGCCAGCCAAGATTGGCATCAGCTTAACGATACCCTTGGCAAAGATCGCCACCGCTATGGTGGTCAGTAGCGAGGCGAGGGAGATGATCAGGGCATGCTCCGGGTCGACCAGAACCAGTCCGCCATCGCCGCTCTTACCGAGCGCCATGTTAACGGCAACCGGCGCCAGACCCAGACCGATCACGATGATCACTGGGCCAACAACAACTGGTGGCAGCAGTTTCTTGATGAAGGCATCACCTCTGAATTTCACTAGGGTGGCCAGCACCAGATATACGCATCCTGCAGCCATCAGGCCGCCCATGGTCGCGGGAATGCCCCAGGTTTGTACACCGTAGAGGATGGGAGCGATGAAGGCGAAGGAGGAGGCGAGGAAGATGGGGACTTGGCGTTTGGTCACCAGCTGGAAGAGCAAGGTGCCAATGCCGGCGGTAAAGAGGGCGACGTTGGTATCGAGCCCGGTTAACAGCGGCATCAATACTAAGGCGCCAAAGGCGACAAACAGCATTTGCGCGCCCTGTAGGGGGATTGCTAAACGTTTCATTGTTATTCTCTTTTTATGGCTAAACCGCACAATGTTAACGTCTTGCTAGCATATTTGCACTTAACTTGATCACATTCTCCGGCTTGCCTAATTAAAGCCATAGAAAAAAGCGAATTTGACGGTGTTTGCAGACAGGCATGGCCAAGGCTTATGTGTTACACTGCCGCCATTGTATTCGTGAATAGATATAGATACGGATGTTTAAGAGTCTTTTTTCTGTGGTGCTTGCCGGTACGTTTTGCGCCGCGAGTCTGAATGTTGCCGCTGTCGAGGTGACCGAGCTGGACAGGAGTGCGATTAAGATCGCCGATCGCAGCCAGCAGGTAAAGAATCAGGCGCTAAGCCAGGCGATGCAAGAGGTGGTATTGAAAAATACCGGCGATCGCGCCGTCCTCAGCGCGCCTTTGGTGGCCCAGGCCATTGCCGAACCTACCGCTTATATTCGTCAGTTTGGCTACCAGGAACAGGGCGGCGAGCAGTTCCTGCAGGCTTCATTCGATCACAGCAAAATCATCAGCCTACTGCGTCAGGCTCAGCTACCGGTTTGGGGTAAGCAGCGCCCACTGACGCTGTTGTGGCTAGCTCAGGAGAATGAGGGTAAGCGTGAGCTACTCAACGACTCCTCAGTGCTGGAGAGCCGTAGCCTGATCGCCAAGATCTCGCAGACGCGCGGCGTGCCCATGCTACTGCCTATGATGGATCTCGATGATTCCATGGCCATCAGCGTCACCGACGTGCGTGGCATGTTTGCCGATACCGTGGCTAAGGCCAGTCAGCGCTATGGCAGTGATTACTTTGCCATGGTATCGCTGGACAATCAGCCAGATGGTCAGGTGAGCTATCAGTTGTCCCTCTTCCCGGCAAATAGCGAGCAGCCGCTGTTTAATCCCTTAACCACACAATCGGCTCAGGTTGCCGATATGGACGCGGCGGTAACTGCAATTTTCGAGGCGATCAGCCAATACTATGTGGAGCGCTACGCCATTGCCGATAGCGGCGAGGCGAACAGCACTCAGCTGACATTCGTCGAGATCACCGACCGTCAGCAGCTGCTGGAGATTGAGAAATACCTGCATCAGCTCAGTGCGGTTAAGTCTGTGTCTCTGACTAAGCTGCAGGGGATCACCGCCGAATTTTCCTTGCAACTCTTTGGCAGCGAAGAAGATCTATATCGTTTGATCAGCCTGGAGCCTAAGATCCGCAGCCTGGAGCAGTCAAATAGCCAGGATCAGCTCAACCTGCAGTCGGGATTGGGCGTCGATGAGAGTGTGGATCCGTTATCATCGTCACAGACTCCACGCCACGAGTATATTTGGCAAGGACGTTAAGGTAAGCTGGGCGTCTAATGGTAATATGCTGAGTACTAAATTAGGCCGCCCAGGTAATACAGTCACAAGATAAGATCGAGATCCCTATACGTGTCACCCCATTCACCGGTACAACTTTCTTTACCCGTCTATCTGCCCGATGATGAGACCTTTAACAGTTATTATCCTGCGGCCGGTAACGACGAGCTGATCCAGAGCCTGCAGGCATCTGCCGAAGGGCGGGCCAACAAGGCCGTGTATCTCTGGGGGCCGATCAAGGCTGGGCGTACCCATCTGATGCACGCCACCTGTGCCAGGGCCAATGAGCTCAATCGTAGCAGCTTCTATCTACCGCTTGGCATACACGCCAGCATCTCTACCGAACTGTTAGAGGGGCTGGAACAGTTAGATCTCGTCTGTATCGATGATATCGATGCCATTGCGGGGCATCCTCTGTGGGAAGAGGCGCTGTTCGATCTCTATAACCGGGTGGCGGAGCATAAACGCTGCGCCCTGGTGGTGAGCGCCAGCGCAACGGCCAGCGACGCGGGATTTGCCCTGCCGGATCTGGTGTCTCGTATGCAGTGGGGGCTGACCTATCAGCTACAACCTATGGCCGATGAGGAGAAGCTGGCGGCGCTACAACGCCGGGCGGCGATGCGCGGTTTACAGCTGCCGGAAGATGTGGGACGCTTCCTCCTCAATCGTCTGGCGCGGGATCTGCGTACTCTGTTTGATGTGCTCGATCGCCTGGACAAGGCATCACTGGTCCATCAGCGTAAGCTCACCATTCCCTTCGTAAAAGAGATGCTGCGCCTGTAGCGTCCGTCTTAATCGCGCAGGTCTCCTAGCACTTTTAACGGTCAGCATTTTAGCGTTCAGGATATAAAGTCGTTAAACACTCACCACAAAAAAGGCACCTTATCGGTGCCTTTTGCGTTAGATGCCTTTTTGCTAGATGCTCTTTGCGTTAGATGCCTGTTTATCTAGCCTGCTATTTCTTGCGCTTCTTCAGTCCCAGGCCCAATTCGCGACCGCGAATGCGCGCGTAGAAGGGCAAGGTCACCATCAAGAGGCTCAGCAGCGCCACCTCGCAGATGGCGAAGACCAGCGCCGTCTCGGTGACATAGAGCAGGGTCAGGCCATGCAACATATAAAGGCAGATGATGAAACTTGCCCAGGCATAGGTGTAGGGCTGACCGGTTAAGATCCCCTTAAGCGGCGCCAGCAGGGGCAAGATCCACAGCAGGCTGAAGATCAGCGAATATTGTCCGGTCAATCCCTGATTGCCAAACCAGGCGGTCATCAACAGCAGCAGCGCCACATAGGCGGCGCGGCTAATTTGAAACAGTGTCTTTGAGTTCATTTCGACTCTCAGCCTTACAGAATGGCCAGTACGTTTTCTGGGGGTCTACCAATTGCCGCCTTACCGTTTGCCAGCACGATGGGACGTTCGATCAGCTTAGGGGTGTCTACCATGGCCTGGATAAGCGCCTCGTCGTCGGTGACGTCGGCCAGGTTCAACGCCTTGTATTCCTCTTCCTTGGTGCGCATCAGCTCACGTGGCGCTAGGCCGAGCTTATCTAAGATGCTGCGGATCTCCACCTTGGTCAGTGGTGTCTTGAGGTATTCGATCACTTGGATATCGCAGGCTTTCTCTTCCAGCAGCGCTAGGGTCTGGCGGCTTTTAGAGCAACGAGGGTTATGAATTATGCTTACTTGCGTCATGGCAGTTCTATCCATATCTAGAAATTTGCCGCCATTCTACTGCAAAAGGTGAGCCGAGTCACAGGGCCTTGGCTCACCTTTATTGGTTTAAAGCAGTTTGTGATTGCTTTAAAGCAGTTCGAGCTGTTTCTTAGATTGTTTGAACTGACGGATCCTGGCCTCTATCTTAGCCAGCTGCAGCGGATTTTTCTCCGACAGCCGGTAGGCAAAGTTGAGTTGATCTATGGCGCCATCATAGTCGGCCGCCAGCGCCATGGTTTCCGCCTTGACAAAATGTTCCATGGCGCGGTTGCCTGTCTGCTTGTAGGCATCGCTCAGCAGCTGTAGCGGCAATTGATTCTGCTTATCGAGGAAGATCATATCTTCCAGCAGGGGAATGGCCTGTTTGGCCTTACCATTTTCGATAAACGCGTTGGCCAGGTTGATGTTGATCACCTGAGAGGTGGGCTTAAGCTTACGCTCACGGGTCAGCAGCTCGATCGCCTGTTGATGTTCATGGCGCTCCAGCAGGAGATCTGTCTTGGTATCGATATAGAAGAGGTTATTGGGATCTTTGGCGAGCAACTTGTCTATGATGACCTCAGATTCCTTGGCCTTCTCGGCGCGCAGTAGGGCAAGTGCCTTACCGTACAGGGCCGCCTCTTCAAACTGGTAGCTGTTCTTTCTTATCTGGTCGTTAAACAGGGCGAGTGCTGCCTCTTCACTGTAGCTAGAGAAGCGCACCTGAATACGCGCCTTGGCCAGCTGAAAATCCAGATTATCGGCCACATACCTGTGGGGATATTGCGCCGCCCGGTTTCTTGCCTCGGCAATTCGCGATTCGGGCAAGGGGTGCGTCAGCAACATCTGCGGCGGCTTAGTGGTAAAACGATAGCGTGTGGCCAGCTTAGAGAAGAAGTCCGCCGCGCCGTTAGGATCGAAGCCGGCGTCGACCAAGATCTGCATGCCGATACGGTCCGCTTCTTTCTCGTGCAGGCGGGTGTAGTTGATCTGCGCCTGAGTCGCTAAGGCCTGAGTCGTCGCCATGGCTGCCATGCCCACCTGGGGCACGGCAATGGTGAGCAAGATAGCGCCGAGCAGCCCTGCAATTGTTGCCGGAGAGCTCTTCTGCTGGGCCTCGAGAGACCGCGCCAGGTGCCGCTGGGTCACGTGGGTGATCTCGTGGCCTAATACCGAGGCCAGCTGGCTCTCGTTATCGGCGTTTAGGAACAAGCCGGTATGAACCCCCACATGGCCGCCGAAGAAGGCGAAGGCGTTGATTTCATCGTTTCTAAGCAGGAAGAAATAGAAGGGGGTCTTTACCCCTGTCGCGTGGGCCACCAGGCGGTTACCCAGTTCGGTCAGATATTGATTGAGTACGGGATCGTTAAGCATGGGCGCCGAAGAGCGGATCACCCGCATATAGGCATCGCCGTAGCTGTTTTCTTTCTCCAGGCTGAAGGTGTTCACCGCCGCAGTGCCAAGATCAGGCAGATCGTTATTGGCAAAGCCTAAGGGGGCGATAGAGAACAGGGCCATCGACAAGGCACCGGCAACCAGGGATTTTGCTTTGTTAACTTTACTCAAACTTATCCTTAGCGTTTATAGATAACAGGGTCTGCTTTGTTGGAACCAAATCGAGCCAATTAGTTCAGTTTGTCTGGCCCATGAGGCGAGCGTCTCGCCATCATTGTTCGCTTGTGGTTTCACTGGAGACTTAGGATAATAGCCCGAGTTTGCCTTTAGCAAGATCATTATGACTTTTATTGACTTAACCCACTACCGATGTCCCCTGGCCTTAGTTAAGCTAAAGATGGCGCTCAAGCAGTTGCCCAGTGGCGACGTGCTGCGGGTACAGCTTAAAGACAGTGGTTCGCGCCAGGATGTGCCCAGGTTTCTTGAGAAGGCCAACTGGCAATATGTTGAAATACAAAACGATGCTGAGATCTTGGTGTTGTCGATAACCCGAGGCGACTAAAATTTTGCCCTGGGGGAGTTTTAGATATCGACCCTAACGCGCCTTTAGATAGAAATGAGTCTTTAGCTTCAGAGGCGCCAATTAATTATTTTTCATGATGCTCGATGTTGCAGACCTAAACGCTTAATTTACAGAGCGGCGGGTCTTGGTTTCTAAATAGGAAGAGTAGATGTTTTCAATCATTACCAATTGGTATAAAGAGAGATTTAGTGATCCCCAGGCGGTGACCCTGATGCTGATATTGCTCGGGATCGCCCTGATCATCTATTTTGCCGGGGGGCTCTTAGCGCCCCTGCTGGTCGCCCTGGTGCTGGCATTTTTGCTCGAATGGCCGGTAGCGCAGATGGTCAAGATAGGTATCAACCGCACCACGGGGGCCTCGCTGGTGCTTGTGCTGTTTGTTGGTGTGATGCTGCTGATCACCTTCGGTCTGGTGCCCAGTATCTGGCGTCAGGGGGTGGCACTGGTGACGGATCTGCCCACCATGCTGGATAAAGGTTTTATCACGCTCAAGGGCTTGGTCGAGCAGTATCCGCAGTTTTTAAGTGTCGAGCAGCTCGATGCCTCGGTGGGCGAGCTCAAGAAGCTGCTGGATACCCAACACATACTGGATCTGGGTAAGCAGTTGATCGGCTACTCGGCATCACTTTTGGTGCTCATGGTCTACGCCATCTTAGTGCCACTGCTGGTGTTCTTCTTCCTCAAGGATAAAGATGAGCTGGTTCGCGGCAGCAAGCGTTTCATCCCCGCCAATCGTGACTTGGCCCGTAAGGTGTGGCTGGAGATGAATCAGCAGATCTTTAACTACATTCGGGGCAAGGTGATCGAGATAGTCATCATAGGCGCCGCAAGTTATATCTTCTTCGCCATCATGGATCTGCGTTACGCCGCCCTGCTTGGGGTGTTGACAGGCTTCTCCGTGTTGATCCCCTATGTGGGCGCGACTCTGGTGACCCTGCCGATCGCCCTGGTGGCCTTCTTTCAGTGGGGCATAAGCCCGGAATTCGGCTATCTGATGCTGGGCTACGGCATTATTCAGGCGCTGGATGGTAACCTGCTGGTGCCAATTCTGTTCTCAGATGCGGTGGATCTTCACCCTGTGTTTATTATCGCGGCCGTGCTGGTCTTCGGTGGACTCTGGGGTGTTTGGGGCGTCTTCTTCGCCATTCCGCTCGCTTCCTTGGTGAAGGCGGTGGTGAATGCCTGGCCTAAAGCCGATAAGCCTGAGCAGGAAAAGCCTAAGACTGAAGTTGAGCAGGAAGCCGTCTGATCTGTATTTAAACGTTAAAGGAGCCGCTAGGCTCCTTTTTTGTGGCAAGTATACATAGAAAGTGTTTGTGGCTTATCTCAACGCCTGCTTGGCCGTCGCCGCCAGGGCGCGGTAGACAAGTGTGGTCTGCTTGGCCTTGATGTTCCAGTGTTGCCAGTAGAGGGGCACCTTCATGGTGCAATCTGGGGCGATTAGTTTTAACGCGCCGCTTTGCAGCAATGGTTCGGCCTGAAGATGGCCCACAAGGCCGTAACCCATGCCCAGCAATATCGCCTCCAGAAAGCTCTCGGAGGAGGGGATCTGATGCTCCCGCCATTGCTCAGGCTCAATGCCAAAATGCTCCCCTAAGAATTTTTCATGCAGCTTATCTTTGGTGGAGAACACCACAGCCGGCGCCTGACGCAGGCGGCTAGGCGTTACACCATCGGCAAAATACTCCTGAATAAAGTCCTGGGTGGCGACGCAAAGGTACGCCATCTGGCCAAGGTACTCGCTGGAGCAGCCCGCCAGTGGCGCCTCTGTGGTGGTCACGCAGCCTACAGCCTCGCCGCTTTTCAGCAGATGGTGAGTATAAGACTCATCGTCGACAATCAGCTCCAGCAGCCAGCGGTGGCGCTTAAACAGCTCGGCGAGGGCGGGCAGAAACCAGGTGGCCAGGCTGTCGGCATTCACGGCTATCTTCACCACTGTGGGCAGCGAAGGATCGTCGGCGTCGATCTCCGCGCTGAGTTCGCTCTCCAGCAAGCTTACCTGGGCGTAGTGTCTGAGCAGACGCTTGCCCATGGGGGTCGCCTGTACCGGATTACTGCGGATCACCAGGGTCTGACCGACTCTCTCCTCCAGCGCCTTGATGCGTTGAGACACGGCTGATTGGGTGATAAACAGTGCCTTGGCAGCGCGCTCGAAGCCGCCTTCGGCGATCACCACGCTCAAGGCTTTCAGGTGGGCGTAATCCAGCATGCTATTCTCCAGGCTCCTACTTTTAATGGTTATAAGCTTGGCTAATGATACATTAAATTTATTAGTTGGGTTTATTTTTAGAAGCTCGCTATGCTTGCGACCTCTCTTTCTAGTCGTGGTTATTTTGGAGTTTTCTCGTGCAAGCATTCATTCAGGGGATAGGTGTTGGTGGCAGCCTGATCATCGCCGTTGGGGCGCAAAACGCCTTCGTATTAAAGCAGGGGTTAAAGCGCGCCCACTCCTTGCCCATCGCAGCCCTGTGTTCTTTTATCGATGCCGTGATGATCACCGCGGGCGTGGCGGGCCTCGGCCATCTAATCCTGGCATACCCTTTAATCAAGGATATCGCCAGCCTCGGGGGGGCAGCCTTCTTGCTGGTCTATGGTGCTCAGGCACTGCATGCCTCATTTAACGCCCAAGGGCTGGATACTGAGTCAACCCAGGGGGCGGACACCCTGCGCGCCGCGCTGCTCACGACCCTGGGGATCAGCCTGCTTAACCCCCATCTGTATCTGGATACTGTTGTCTTGCTCGGCAGCATCAGCACTCAGTTCGAGCAGCAAGACAGGCATATGTTTGGCGCCGGCGCCGTGCTCGCATCATTTGTGTGGTTCTTCGCCTTGAGTCTGGGCGCCAGGTACTTAAGTCCGCTGTTTAAAAAACCAAAGGCTTGGTGCTACTTAGACAGATTCATTTTTGTGACTATGTGGAGTATCGCGGCGGCGCTGCTTTGGCCTTATGTTAAGGCCATGATGGGCTAATTGGTGGTTAAGCTGATTGGTTGGTGGATTAATTGGTTGTTGGGTTAGTGGTTGACGAATCTTTAGGTAACAAAAAAGCCGGCATTGCCGGCTTTTTTGTCAATTACTAACTAGCATTAGCTGTTTTCTTGAATATATTTCAAGACAACTTCGTGGTGATCTTTGGTTTTGAACTTGTTGAAGATATGTTCGATGTTGCCGCTTTCGTCAATGAGGAAAGAGGTGCGTACCACGCCCATGTTCTCACGGCCCATGAATTTCTTGAGTTGCCAAACACCATAAGCTTCGCATACGGCATGCTCTTCGTCCGCGAGTAAGGTGAAGTTCAACTCCTGTTTATTTGTGAAGTTTGTAAGCTTCTTCGGTGTATCAGGGCTAATTCCAATAATCACAACGTTCAGTTCATCAAGCTCTGATTTAGTGTCCCTTAGCCCACAAGCTTGAACAGTACAACCTGGTGTAGAGGCTCTTGGATAAAAGTAAACGAGAACTTTCTTGCCTTTAAAATCGGCCAGGGAAATTGATTCATCATTTTGGTTTTGTAGGGTAAAGTCGGGGGCCTTATCGCCCTGGGTTAAGGTTTTCATAGATCATCCTTAGGTTGTGTTTCGATACCCTGCATACGTTCGATATGGCAGCTTAGGTTCATCTCTTCGGCGAGTGCGGCGATATTTTGTTCGAGTTTTTCGATATCGACCTTCTCGGGCACGTTGATGGTTAGGAAGACATTCTGCACCGGCTCACCGTCTGGGGTTTCCTCGGCATGGGAGCGTACGGCGGCGAGATCCAGCGAGCGATCAGCCAGGAACTGGGTGATACGCTTCATGGTGCCGCGCTGGTCTTTTCCGTTGAAGGTCACTTCGAGGCGAGACACATAGTTTGGCGGCGTGTGCTGTGAGCAGCGCTTCATTACCGTTAGCAGGCCAAGCTCGACACTCAGAGCAGGGAGACTGGCTTCCATCTTAGTGATCGATGCCCAGGCGCCTGAAATCATCATGATCAAGGTAAACTCACCACCAAAGAGGGCCATACGGCTATCGACGATATCGCAATCGCATTCGCTTGCGAGTCTGGCAAATTTACTGACGATACCAGGACGATCAGAACCCAGTGCGGTAACGACCAGATGATTGGACATGAAATTCCCCCATTGATTGGTAACTCGTTGTACAAATAAGCGTCGATTGAATAATGTCGGCGTTTTTTAGGTGGCTTATGCTATCACAAGTTATCAGTTTTGAGATCCCTGTCGTGATAAAGAGTCAAACATTTGACCTATGGGGAGTGGTGTTATCATTCTCTGTGATCTAGGGATACTTATGCTTGTTTTTACCTGTGAGCATCAGTACCATAGCCAGTCCTGAATCCTTGGGGAAATCACATGATAAACGGAAGCATCGTAGCCTTAATCACACCCATGAATCGTGATGGCTCAGTCGATTATGCAAGTCTCGAGAAGTTGGTTGAGTACCATATTGAACAGGGTACTGACGCCATCGTTGCCGTCGGCACGACTGGCGAGTCAGCCACTTTACCTCTTTCAGAACATATTGAAGTGGTTGCCCACACGGTAAAATTCGCCGCCGGACGCGTCCCTGTGATAGGTGGTAATGGCGCAAACGCCACCGCCGAAGCGATCGAGCTGACCAAGGCGCAGGCCAACCTAGGTGTGGCCGCCATGCTAGGTGTAACGCCTTACTACAACAAACCGACACCTAAAGGCTTGGTTGCCCATTACAGCGCCGTTGCGGCCGCAACCGATATCCCACAAATTCTCTACAACGTGCCCGGCCGTACTTCGGTGGACATGTTGCCTGAAACCGTTGCCCAGTTGGTCGACGTGCCAAACATCATAGGCGTAAAGGAAGCGACCGGCGATCTGAGCCGCGTGGCTAAGCTGCGCGAGCTGTGTGGCGATGACTTCATGCTCTACAGCGGTGATGATGCCACGGCCCGTGAGTTCCTGACTCTTGGTGGTAATGGCGTGATCTCTGTGGCCAACAACATAGTGCCTAAGCAGTTCAAGCTGATGTGCGATGCGGCTCTTAAAGGCGATCTCGAGGGTGCGCTTAAGGCCGAGGCGCCAATGAAAGATCTGTTCAGCGCGCTATTTTGCGAGGCCAATCCGATTCCTGTGAAATGGGCGGCGCATCGTATGGGGCTGATCAGCCAAGGACATATTCGCTTGCCATTAACGGAACTTTCCGAGCAATATCATGGTCTGTTGCTAGAAGCGATGAAGAATGCCGGAATAGAGGTTCAATAATTAGATGCTAAAGCAAGTCACCCCAATCTTACTGGTTGCCGCCGTTACGGCCTGCAGCACGCCTATCGACAGACGCCAGGCTAACGGCGATGACGAATACGCCAATGTGACGTCTCAGCCCAAACTGGTGATCCCAGCTGGATTGAATCAGCCGAAATACAATACCGAATTCGATATTCCAGAGGTCGGCAGTAAGGTCGATAAGACCTTGGTTGGCAAGAAACTTGATATTCGTCCACCGCTTCAGGTACTGCCGATGGCAGAAGGTACCCATGTGGAGGAGTCAAGCGACAGCATCAAGATCGTGGTCGAGTCTATCGATAACGATATCGATCTGCGCAGTGAGCTGTTCAGCATCTTGGATGAATATTTTAGTCAGCACGAGATCAAGATCCTCAAAGAGGATAGAGATACAGGTGTGATTGAAACTGATTGGATTGAAAATCAAGAAGTTATCGATTCATCTCTGTGGGGTTCCGATGAAGTATATTCGGTGCGTCAACGCTATCGTTTCAGCGTCAACGTGCGTCCTCACGGCCGCAGCGGTAACCTTGCTATCGAATTGATTGATCACGAAGAGAGCTTCGATGGTAAGGCCCAGGATATCCTGCTTACCGGTGAAGACAAGCGCCGCTATACGGTAGATATGCTTAACAACACCATCGCTTACATGAGCGTCAAGCGTGCTAAGGCGATTAAGGCCAAGCGCCTGCGTGAGAGCCTGGGTATCGATGTGGATCTGGTTAAGGCGCCTGCCGTTGCCGAAAACGAGACGCCAGAGCAGAGCTTCTGGTTGGCGGACGCCAGCTACAGCCGCACCTGGGACCGTCTGCGTATCGTACTGCCTGAGCTGGGCTTTGAGATCGTCGATATGGATAGTAACAAGGGACTCTATTATATCAATGTGAGCGACGATTCTGGCTTCTGGAGTTCATTGTGGAGCGATAAGAAGCTGCCGATGGAAGAGGGCTCTTATCGTCTGCAGATTGAGCAAGACAAGAGCGACACTTCTAAGACTCGCATCTACCTCAAAGATAAGGAAGATAGTCCTGTGAGCAATGAAGTGGTTGAGGCTGTCTACGATGGCATGGCCGAGCTGATGAGTGAAGACCGCAAGGTTAGATAAGTTCGACTCAGTCAGAGAAACGGTTAGATGAAATAAGAGGCCAAAAGGCCTCTTTTTTTGTGCGCATTTTTTAGCTCCATCACGCCTGAGTATGGATTCCTGTCAGGCCGTACCTCTTCCTTGCTCTCTCTCCTTTAACCACGTGTTTAAAGCAAAGGTGCCCGCCTTAGATCTGTCTTATTTAGTGCATCTACTTTAGTGTGGTTGTAGATGGCGAGCAGGCCTTCTATGCCATATAGTTAGTGAGATTGTTGGTCATTAGTTTGATGGAGTATATCTGCCGAGGTTGAGATGCCAGCTAAGGTGCCGCTGCAGGATGTAGACGCAAAATATCTTAAGATCATCAGTGAGTTTGCCATCGACATGCTCTCTCTGAGCGGCGTGGATGAGATCCTCTGGCATCTGGCGCAAAATGTGGTCTCCCAGCTGGGGTTCGATGATGTGGTCGTCTATCTGCTGGATCCCGCCCGGGGCGTATTGATGCAGAAGGCCAGCTTTGGCGACAAGAATCCCAGCGGCCATGAGATCCTCGCGCCCATAGAGCTCAAGCTGGGGGAAGGGGTGGTTGGTACCGTGGCCAAGACCAAGCAGCCCCTAAATGTTACCGATACCCGGCAGTTCCCCAACTATATCGTCGATGATGCCCCAAGGCTCTCCGAGCTCGCCGTGCCCATGTTGATGGAGGGTGAGGTGATCGGAGTGATAGATACCGAACATCCAAAGAAGAATTTCTATACCCCCCAGCATGAGCGAATTTTGTTTGCGCTGGCCTCTATCGCGGCGCTGAAGATACACAGAGCCAATAATCTGGTGACGCTGCAAAAACGGGTGGCCGAGCTGGAATATGCCAGCAAGATCCAAGATACCCTGTTTGCCATCGCCGAGATCATCTTCGAGACCGACTCCATCAAGGCCTTTTACCAGAAGCTGCACACCTGTATCGCCCGCCTGCTCAAGGCTGACAACTTTTATGTGGCGCTGCTCAGCGATGATGGCCAAACCTTGCACTTTCCCTACCATGTAGATCAGTACGATCAGCTTGTAGAAGATGCCGAGTTGCCCCTGTTACCGACCCGTCTTGGGATCACTGGCTATGCGCTGCTTAAGAATCGGCCGCTGTTGGCCCATGAAGAGCAGATTCAGGCGTTGGTGGATCAGGGGGAGATAGTGATCAATGGTGCCATGCCAACGGCTTGGCTCGGGGTGCCCTTTGGCGACGAGGCGTTTCGCGGCATCGTCGTGGTGCAGAGTTATCATGGTGATTATAGGTATAGCGAAGCAGATCAACAGCTGCTGGTGTTTACCGCCAAGCATATACGTAACGCCATCAGTCGCATGAAATTCAAAGCTAATCTCACCGAGATGGCCCTCTATGATGGCTTAACTGGCCTGCCCAATCGCACTCTGTTTATCGACCGGCTCAATCAGGCCATCGCCAAACTGAATGATACTTGTGGCGACGCAGCATCTGCTGCTGGCGTTGGGCTGGTGCTACTCGATATCGACCATTTTAAGGCGGTTAACGATACCTATGGCCATCATCTGGGGGATGAGCTGCTCAGGGTGTTTGCCGAGCGCATCCATGTCGCGATAGCGAGCAAGGATACCTTTTGCCGACTCGGGGGGGATCAGTTTGGCCTGCTGTTGGTGGATATCAATTCAGAGGCGCAGTGCCTGGAGCGGGTAGAGGCGCTGCGAGAGCAGATGCAAGCCATGTTAGATCTCGGCGGGATCTCGCTTACCTTGTCCGTCAGCATGGGGCTGGTGACCTGTTTCTCACCCGGGAGGCAGGTGACGGATCTGCTGCGCCGGGGTGATCAGTCGCTGTTAAGGGCCAAGCTGATGGGACGGCACAGGCTTTGTGTGTTCACAAGTGGCGAGCAGGCAGAGCTGCAGGAGGCGCAGATTTGTCAGGCGTTTCAGCAGGCCGCAGATCAAGGTGAGCTCTATTTCAGTTTTCAACCTCAATATCGGCTCAAGGATGGCAAACTCCTAGGGGCAGAGGCGCTGCTACGTTGGCAGCATCCAAGACTAGGTACCATCTCACCACGACGACTGCTGGCGCCGCTGCGCCGTCAAGGCGCCCTCGAGCTGGTGGATGCCGTGGTCGCTAAACTTATCCTGGCTCATCTTAAGCGTTATCACGGCGCCTATCCCGAGGGATTTCGCCTCAGCGTGAACATCGCCGGTGACGGTAGTGCGCTGTTTGATGAGCTGCAGAGAATGGCTGGGGAGGGCATTGAGCTGGCATCTTATATGGGCATAGAGATCCCTGAATCCAGCCTAGGCGCCTCGTTTGAGGCGGTCGTTAGCTGTATCGCCGGGGCAAAATCCCTCGGGGTGCTGGTGAGCCTGGATGATGTAGGTGCCAGCCACGCCAGTTTTAAATATCTGCAGGAGTTCAGGTTCGATCGCCTCAAGATAGCCCAGGGGCTCATCAGCCCCATGGAGATGGCTTATGACAACCAGGTTATTTTGGAGACCATCATCAATCTCGCCAGCACGCTGAATATCGATACCCTGGCGCAGGGAATTGAAACCCGCGAGCAGTATCAGACGATGCGGGCCCTGGGATGCGACTATGGACAGGGGGAGTTTATGAATCCCTCCGTCAGCGAGGAAAAGCTACTGCTTATGCTGACAGAGTCCCATCTCTATAGATGATCTCGCGTATCATTTAGTGATTGATACCATACTCTTTTGTCGCTCTCGCCGGGCGTAAATGTAAATGGTGTGTTAAGTTTGTAAGCAAAGGTAAAACGCCTTGAAGCACTTATATTCCTAGGTAAACTACCGATAACATAACGCGCATTCTTTCGGAAGATTGATGAAAAAAACGATAATAATCTCAATGCTTTTAGCGGCGGGCGCCGCCACCTACTATTTCACTCAGCAAACCGAAACGCCTAAGGGGCCACGCGGGCGGCCTACACCTAATGTGGTAGTGGCAAAGGCCGAAATGCAGCCGATTCGTGACGAGGTCGAGGCCCTGGGAACCGGTAAGGCCAACGAATCGATCACAGTGACCCCAAAAGTCACCGACATGGTGACCGAAATCAATTTCAACGACGGCCAGATGGTCGATAAGGGCCAGCTTCTGGTGCGTTTGCAAGACAGAGAGCAGATCGCCCGAGTGACAGTGGCCCGAGTGAAGATGAAAGATCATGAGCGCGAACTGGCGCGTATCAGCTCACTGGTCACTAGTCAGACGGTGGCGGCACTGGAGCGCGACAGGCTGCAGACCCTTATCGATACCGCCAAGGCCGAGCTGGAACAGGCGGAATCTTCCCTCAAGGACAGACGCATTCTGGCGCCATTTTCCGGACGCCTCGGCCTGCGTCAGGTGAGTCAGGGCAGCCTGGTAACCCCAGGTACAGTGATTACCACCTTAGATGATATCTCCACCATCAAACTGGATTTCTCCGTGCCAGAGCGCTTCCTACAGTCTCTGGCGATAGGTAAGTCGGTCGAGGCCAGCGCCGTGGCCTTCGAAGGCGAGCTCTTCACCGGTAAGGTGGTCTCTGTCGATAGCCGCATCAATCCGACCACCCGCGCCGTGACCGTGCGAGCCGAGATCCCCAACAAGGGAATGCGTCTGCTACCCGGCATGTTGATGAAGGTGAAGCTTATCAAGCAGAGCCGCGAAGCACTCATCATCCCTGAGGCGGCGATTATCCCGATTCAGAAAGATCACTTCGTCTATCTGGTGAATGATGAGAACGTGGTCGAGCGTCGTCAGGTGCAACTAGGTCTGCGTAAACGCGGCTGGGTTGAGATTGTCGGCGGCGTCGATGTTGGCGAGCAGGTGATGGTGCGCGGCATTCTCAAGGTGCGCCCAGGCGATACCGTCAAGGTGCAGTACAGCGAACATTTCAGTTTCAACCAACAAGCGAAGGTGGAGCCGCTAGCATGATCTTGACGGATTTGTCGGTAAAACGACCGGTTTTTGCGTCCGTCATCAGCATGTTATTAATCGCCTTCGGTCTGGTTTCCTTCGATAAACTCCCACTGAGGGAGTATCCCAATATCGATCCGCCGATCGTCTCGGTACAAACCAACTATCGCGGCGCCAGTGCCGCCGTGGTGGAGAGTCGCATCACTCAGCTGGTGGAAGACAGGATCAGTGGCGTTGAGGGGATCCGCAACATCAACTCCTCCAGCAGCGACGGTCGCTCATCCGTAACCTTAGAGTTCGACGTCGGTCGTGATATCGAGGCGGCGGCCAACGATGTGCGTGACCGTATCTCGGGTCTACTCAACAACCTGCCGGAAGAGGCCGATCCCCCAGAGGTGCAAAAGGCCAATGGTGGCGATGAGGTGATCATGTGGCTCAACCTGGTCTCGGATCAGATGAATACCCTGCAGCTCACGGACTATGCCCGTCGTTACCTAGTGGATCGTTTCTCGGTGATCGATGGTGTGGCAAATATTCGTATCGGTGGCGGTAAGGTGTATGCCATGCGGGTGTGGATCGACAGGCAGGCTCTGGCGGCCCGTAACCTGACGGTATCGGATATCGAATCTGTGCTGCGCTCAGAAAACGTCGAACTGCCGGCTGGTTCGGTGGAATCTCAGGACAGACATTTCACCGTGCGTCTAGAGCGTACCTTCAAGACGGCGGAAGATTTTAACAATCTGGTGCTGGCCGAAGGGGAAGATGGTTACCTCATCAAGCTGGGTGACGTGGCCAGGGTGGAGATTGATTCGGAAGAGGAGCGTATTACCTTCCGCGGTAACCGCGAGGCCATGATAGGCCTTGGGATCTCCAAGCAATCGACCTCAAACACCCTGGAAGTGGCCCGCGCCGCCAATGCCCTGGTGGATAAGATCAATCCGACACTGCCTGCTGGCATGGAGATTAAACGCTCCTACGACAGCTCGGTGTTTATTGAAGCCTCCATCAAAGAGGTGTATCAGACCTTGTTTATCGCCATGTTTCTGGTGATTGTGGTGATCTATCTCTTCCTGGGCAGTGTGCGCGCCATGTTGATCCCGGCGTTGACGGTACCCGTTTCTTTGATGGCGACCTTTATCGTGCTCTACGCCCTGGGTTACACCATTAACCTGCTAACCCTGCTGGCGATGATTCTGGCTATCGGCATGGTGGTGGATGATGCCATCGTGGTGCTGGAAAACATTCACAGACGCATCGAGGAGGGCGACTCGCCCCTCAAGGCGGCCTACTTAGGTTCTCGCGAGGTGGCCTTTGCCGTGGTGGCGACCACCTTGGTATTGGTGGCCGTGTTTATGCCGATCACCTTCCTTGAGGGAGATCTGGGTAAACTCTTTAAGGAGTTTGCGGTGGCCATGAGCGCCGCGGTGATCTTCTCGAGTCTGGTGGCCCTGACCCTGAGCCCCATGATGTGCTCTAAGCTGCTTAAGCCTGCCGGGCAAGATCCTTGGCTGGTGCGCAAGATAGATGCGGGCATGAACTGGCTGTCGGCCGGTTACCGTGCGACGCTTAAGCGCGCCATGGTCCACCCCTTTATCGTCAGCTCGCTGGTGGTTATCGCCTTAGGGCTTAGCGGCTATCTGATGACTAAGGTGCCGCAGGAGTTTGCGCCGCAGGAGGATAGAGGCTCGATGTTCCTGATCGTTAACGGTCCTCAGGGAGCAAGCTTCGAGTATATCAGCCCCTACATGGATGAAATTGAAAATCGCCTGATGCCCCTGGTGGACAGCGGTGACATCAAGCGTCTGCTTATTCGTGCGCCACGCGGCTTTGGTCGCAGTGCCAACTTCTCAAACGGCATGGCGATTATCGTGCTGGAAGATTGGGCGGATCGTCGCAGCGCCTTTGAGATCATAGGTGACATTCGTGCCCGTCTGTCGGATCTCGCCGGTGTGCGCGCCTTCCCCGTGATGCGTCAGGCCTTCGGCCGCGGCGTGGGTAAGCCGGTGCAGTTCGTGCTGGGAGGCCCAAGCTATGAAGAGCTCGCCAAGTGGCGCGACATCTTGTTGGAGAAGGCCAAGGAGAATCCTAACCTGGTCGGCCTGGACCACGACTATCAGGAGACCAAGCCTCAGCTGAGGGTGGTGATAGACAAAGACAGGGCGGCGGACCTTGGGGTCTCTATCTCGCATATAGGCCGCACGCTCGAATCCATGCTGGGCTCGCGTTTGGTGACCACCTTCATGCGTGACGGCGAAGAGTATGACGTGATCATCGAGGGTAACCGGGATAATCAGAATACCGCCAGCGATTTGAGCAACATCTATGTACGCTCGGACCGCAGCCGTGAGCTGATCCCGCTGGCGAACCTGGTCTCGGTGGAGGAGTTTGCCGACGCCAGTCAGCTAAACCGCTACAACCGTATGCGCGCCATAACCATAGAGGCCAACCTGGCCGATGGTTATAGCCTGGGAGAAGCGCTAGATTACCTCAACAATCTGGCATACACCTATCTGCCGGCCGAGGCGGTGATCAGCTATAAGGGGCAGTCTCTGGACTATCAGGAGTCTGGCAGCTCGATGTATTTCGTCTTCCTGCTGGCCCTAGGTATCGTCTTCTTGGTACTCGCGGCCCAGTTCGAGAGCTATATTCACCCTATGGTGATCATGCTGACCGTACCTCTGGCCACCTTGGGTGCCCTAATCGGCCTCTGGGTGACAGGCCAGAGCCTGAACATCTATAGCCAGATAGGCATCATCATGCTAGTGGGGCTGGCGGCCAAGAATGGTATCTTGATCGTCGAATTTGCCAACCAGCTGCGGGATAAAGGGATCGAATTCGATACTGCGATCATCCAGGCTGCAAGCCAGCGTCTTCGTCCTATCCTGATGACAGGGATCACCACGGCGGCCGGTGCTATTCCGCTGGTGTTGGCCCAGGGCGCAGGCGCCGAGACACGCTTCGTGATCGGCGTGGTGGTCCTGTCGGGTATCATACTGGCGACCTTCTTTACGCTGCTGGTGATCCCGGTGGCCTATGGCCTGATCGCCAGAAATACCGGTTCGCCGGAGGAGATCAGTCAGCGATTGGAAGCCGAACTTGCTCAAGATCAACATCACGAGTCAGGCCTGAGAAATGCCGACTAGATAAGTTAAAAGGCCAATCACAAGATTGGCCTTTTTTGTCTCCGTAAGACGGCTATCTGTGTTTTGATTCAGCGGCTGCAATGGTTTTTGGAACTGTATAGTCAGCTTGACAGCTTCTTAAAAACTAAAGCAAAAAACTTCATTCAAAATCGCTAAATAATGGAATTTGACCACTAACGTCTCATTAACAAGTGACGGCGAATATAGTAGAGTGACAACAGAACTTGGTTGCAACAGGGAGAATGCAGATGACATTATCAATCGAGACTAAGCAGCATCAACCCAAGTCGGCGCCTGCAACACTGCAGAAAAACGCCATTCGAGTCGATGGACGCCTCAGCATGAGTCGAGAGGCGCTCGACTTCAAATCGTTTAGCTCAAATTGCCTCTATGGCCCATACCACCTGCCACTCAAAGAGATCGTCAAGGTGGAGACCTGTTGGGGTAAGGGCGCCGGGATCTTACCGATCACGCCAGATGGGATCCAGGTGAGCCTCAGCAATGGTGATCGCTATCAGTTTATCGTCGCCGATCCCGAGGCCTGGGTGAAGAGTCTCTCTTCATAACCAGGTGCACAAGGTATTAGCTGGTCGCCAGCTCGTTTAAAGGTCTGACTTTAAGGCCTGATTTTAAGGTCTTATTTTTATGGTAAGTGCAACAGGCGATAGCGACTAATACGTGACGCTAATATCTGGACCTTGTGCATTTCATTAGCACTAACTAAAAGGCGAGTCCTGTCTGGGCTGGCCTTTTTTGTTTCACCACCTCCTTTATGTTTTCACCGTATTTCTAGCCGTTTCTTTGCTTTGCGAGTTCTTTACTTTCAGGCTTAGTTACATTTCAGATAGGCAAGCCCAGAGCGCTAGCCGACATGGTGCTAGACATAGCTAAAGCCAAGCATGCACAGCGCATTCACTCCTTTTCAGTCTATTACCCAGGTTGACGTTTCTTGACGCAAAAAGTTTGTCATAGGTAAGGCCTTTGTAATTAATCTGTTAAGGAAATTTATGTTAATTAAACAACGCAATTGGAAATTGGTTCTGCTGGCTGGGGTGGCTGTGATGACGGCCGCCTGTGACTCGGATGAGACCAGCAGTGACGCCGCGGCCTACATTCAGTTCTATAACGCCTCGCCCAACAGTGTCGCGACCCACTTGGTGCTGGATGATCATGCCTATACCGCGGTGGAGTTTAGCGATGCCTTGCCTCGCTATCAGTATGCGCTGGGAGAGGCCGAGGTCAGTATTCGCGGCTATGATGTAGGTGGTGATACGGTCGAGCTGCATGAACTCTCATTGGATCTCAAAGATGGCGACAATCACCTGTTTGTGCTTATCGGCGACTATGAGAGTAGCGAATACTTAGACATACGTTATGAACGCAGCGAGATGGATGAGATCAACGATGATGCCGACAGCGACGAGAGCAAGATGCAGCTCTTGGCGGTGCACGCGGCCATGGGCGAGGGGGCCTATGATCTGTACCTGGCCAAGGCCGGTTCGAGCTTCAGCGAGGCTGAGTTACTGGGCAGCCTCAGCTACAAAGAGAACACAGAGGCTGTGATGCTGGATACCGGGGAGTATGTGCTCTATCTGACTGAGCCGGGCGAGAGTCAGCCAGTATTTCGCACCAGTACCATGGTGTTAACCAGCGAGACGGTCAATAAGCTGGTGCTGCATAACAGCTTCGGTCCGGGTGAGCCTAAGTTAGTTGTGGATAATGTCGATTCGACCGGCACGCCTGTGGGGTATGTCAATCAAGATGCCGACGCCGAGTTCAGGGTCTACAACGCCATGAACCAGGCGCGATCGCTCGATCTTCAGCTGAGCAGCGATGCTCAGAATATTAACCTGGAGGCGCTTTCGCCCCATACCCTGAGTGATTTCAGCGCGATAGATTATAACGACTATGGCGTTAGCGTGTTCGCTACAGGTTCTGCTGATCTGCTGGCCAATAACCTGCTGGTGACCTTCAACCAGGATGAGAGTAAGACCTTAGTTATCTATGATAATCAGGCTGGGGAAACCCTGGGTATGACCATCGCCCACGATCACAGGCCGAACGCCTTCGAGCATACCCTGACGGTAGCCAATCTCATCGACACCTACGACAGCTTGGATCTCTACTTAGTGCGCGATGGTGAGACCATAGATACGGCGGCCTATAAGCTGACCTACCTGAGCTTCACCGAGCTGGCGCAGATCAACCTGCCGACGGGCGATTATGATATCAGCCTGGTACACAAGGAGGATAACGGCACCCTGACCTTAGTGTATCAGTCGGATGCGCAGGCAATTGATCAGACGGGCAATTACACCTTAGTACTGAGCCGGGACGATACCCAGCCATTGGGGCACAGGGCTATGCTGTTCCAATAGGAAAGTGAAATGTTTGAGCTGACGAAATAAGGCTCAGAAATTATGGGCAATAAAAAAGGCTTACCTGGGTAAGCCTTTTCTGTATCGAGACGAAATTGTTGAGTCTAGCGACTATTTTCATCTGCGCTAGCTTTATCTGCGATAGCTTTGTCTGGGCTGGCTTTATCTGAGTCAGCCTTGTTTAGGCTATCTTTGCCTGCGCTATCTTTGCCATGTTTGTCATTAGCGCCTTGGTTTTTTACCTGAGGCTTATGCTGGGGCTTGCCAAATTGCGTCATCTTAAACTTGTTGCTGTATTTGAGTACCGCCAGGTTACTGGCAATCACCCCAAGCACTATGATGATGATGAGCCAGACTTCGAGACTCGACATGGCTATTTCCCTCTCCTGATTCAGTAACGGCTAGTCTACCGCCAGACGGGCTTCGCAGATGCGAATATCTTCTGGGGTATCGACCTCGGGCGAATCGAAGGCGCTGATGGCAACCTTGATCCTGTGGCCATGTTCCAGTGCGCGCAGCTGCTCAAGCTTCTCGAGATCTTCTAAACGGCCAAGGGGCAGCTTATTGAAGGTTCTGACAAACTCGCGGGTGTAGGCATAGACGCCCAGGTGTTTGTAAACCGGATAGTCGTCTGTGTCACGGCCGAAGGGGATACGGGCGCGAGAGAAGTAGAGGGCGTTAAATTGGTTGTCGAACACCATCTTGACGTGCTTGGGATCGTTAAGCTCATGCTCTTCGGTGATCTCATAGCCTAGGGTCGCCATGCCGAACTCCCCAGGGTGACGCTCAAACAGTGTGATGATCTGTTCGATGGAGATAGGGTCGATCAGCGGCTGATCGCCCTGGAGGTTGATCACCAGATCATCGTCCGCCAAGCCAAGCTGGGTGATGGCATCCTCGATTCTGTCGGTGCCGGAGGCAGCATTGGCATCTGTCATGACTACCTTACCGCCAAAGGCTTCAACGGCCTCCTTGATGCGCAGATCGTCGGTGGCCACATAGATGGCAGTTAGGCCTTTTGCCAGTGCCGCACGCTCGTAAACGTGCTGGATCATCGGCTTACCGTTAATCGGCGCCAATGGCTTACCCGGAAAACGGCTTGAGCCATAGCGTGCTGGGATTAACAGAGTCACATTCATTTGGATATACCTATCAGTTACAGTGTGCCGCAGTGCATAAGAGAAGGGGCTCACTAGGAGCCCCTTACACCTTGAGCTTACAGGTTAGATTCGACGGAACAGTTTAGTCAACATTTCGTCTGTGACTTTCTCTTCCCAACCTTCGCCATAGACGTTGGCCCATAGTGGCCCCATGCTCTTGGTGACGGCAACCATCTTAGCGATGGTTTCATCTGGCAGATCTTTACAGATGTTCTTAGGCAGTGTGATGTTGTGCTTGTCCATCATTTGACGGAACTCGGCCACACCCTCTGGGTAGAACTCTTCCAGCACGTCGAACGCCAGGCAGTTGCCGATACCATGGTGGTAACCCAGTACATAGCCAAGGCCGTATGAAACGGCATGACAGGCACCAACCTGGCTGTAGGCGATGCTCATGCCACCCATGTAAGAGGCCATCATCAGCTTGTCGTCTTTCTCTGGGTGATCGTCTAAGAAGACTTCACGGCAAAGATCCATCGACTTCTCGGCGAAGGCCTTGGCAAATTCGTTCAAGAAGGTGCCTTGTAGCGACTCGACACAGTGGATGTAGCAATCCATACCTGTGTAGAACCACTGGTCTGTCGGCACGCCGTCGATCAGCTCTGAGTCCATGATGATCTGGTCAAATACCGTGTAGTCAGAGTTCAGACCTAGTTTACGAACAGGACCACACAGTACCGCGGTGCGAGAGGCCTCGGCGCCGGTACCAGAAACCGTTGGGATACCGATATGGTGAACCGCTGGATTCTTGATCAGATCCCAACCCTGATACATGGCGCTGCCACCTGGGTTAGTCAACATGAGTGATACTGCCTTGGCCAGATCCATGGTAGAACCGCCGCCCAGACCGATAACGCTGACAGGTAGCTTGCTGTTGAAGGCTTGCACCTGCTCGGTGAGGTTGTCTACCTGCTCTGTGGTTGGCTCGTCGTCAACATTCACGTAGATCACGAGATCCTGTGGCTTAGCGGGTACGCGCTGGGCGAGGGGCTTGTCCTGATGCACATCATCAATCAGGAAGACCACGAAATCGTCGCCTTGCTTACGCTCTTCCTCGAGCACTGTATCCAGTTGCGCGAAAGAACCACGACCAAAGATCATTTTTGGTACGCATTTGAAATTTTTAAAACTCATTACAGCATTCTCCATTGAGACATCTAGTGTAAAAAGTAACGTCGCAGGGCCGAGTTGGCCGCTGCGACAGGGAATTTGAGAGACGCTAATTAAGCGGCGAAGGCGCGCTTGATGTTCTCGATGCGCTGGGCGATCTCTTCTTCAGTCCAAGAGAGCTTGATCAACATCGAAATGGTGCGGCTCATGATGGCATCAGACTTAGGCACAGACACCTGAGTATAGTCAGGTTTGTCGGCGATTAATGTGATCGGCAGAGCGGCTGGTGATTTAAGCTCTTGAATGTGTTTCCAGTTTGACAGGTAGTGCCAGTTGTTTACATACCAGTAGAAGCAGCCGTCAACGCCGTTTTCGGCCAGTTTCTTGCTGATCTCTTGGGTGCGCGCTTCGGTAGGCAGCATGAAGCTTAGGAAACCGGCAGAGTCGCCTTCTGGATCCGGGATCTCGCGGAAGCTCACCTCTGGCAGCTCGGCCATGGCATCTTTAAGCAGCTTCTTGTTCTTGCGCTGGATGTCGATGATGGTGTCTAGCTTACGCAGCTGTGCAAGACCCAGCGCCGAGTTCATCTCAGAGATACGGAAGTTCAGGCCCATGATAGGGTGACTCTCTGCGCCGCGATCGTTACCGACATGGTCGTGGCCATGGTCAGAGAACATGTGGGCGTGGTTATAGATGGTCTCATCATTGGTGATCACCGCGCCGCCTTCACCACAGGTGATGGTCTTAACAGAATCGAATGAGTAGCAGCCTACGTCACCGATAGTGCCCAGTGCTTGACCCTTGTAGCTACCGCCGATGGCCTGACAGGCATCTTCTAGCAGCACCAGGTTGTGCTTTTCACAGATAGCCTTGATCTCATCCATCTTGGCCATAGAGCCACACATGTGTACCAGGTTTACTGCCTTGGTGCGTGGGGTAATAGCGGCTTCAATGCCTTCTGGTGACAGACACAGGGTCTCGTCGATCTCGGCAAATACGGGAACGGCGCCGGCCATAAACACGGCTTCGACAGAGGCCACGAAGGTAAAGGGAGGAACGATCACTTCATCGCCTGCGCCGATACCTGCGGCGGCCAGTGCCGTCTGCAGGGCAGCGGTACCGCTCGAGAGCAGGTGGGCGTGTTTGACATTCATCTTTTCGCAGAGCAGTTGCTCCATCTCACGCGTCTTCCAGCGGTCATTACGCATGTGATCAAAGTTGTAACGGAAGGTAAAACCGTTTTCCATTACGTCAGCAACTTCCTGCTTCTCTTCAGGACCAAATAATTCAAAACCAGGCATGGAATAGTTCCTTAGCATTCGCTGCGCCCGCGGCGCGAAAAATAAATCAAAGCGAATTATAAACGCGATGAGTGTAAAACTGCGATGTTTATTAAGGAATATTTACTGAAATAAGCGGCTTTTTTTGGCTTTTAGGCGAGGGGACTTAGCGATAGCGCATGATTTGACCATCATGCGCTGAGATTGCCGCTTCTGAATGGGATGCAGGCCTGTACGAAAGAGCAAGATGGCCCGTATCTGATGGAGAATTTAGCCTAGCGGCGGGCAAAGGTCTCGTTGTCTACCGTGACGTCGAGATCCGACAGCAGGCCGTTTTCGACGCTGTAGATCCAGCCGTGTACCGCCACCTTCTGACCGCGTTCCCAAGCGTCTTGCACTATGGTGGTGCTGGCGACATTGCCAACCTGTTCGATGACGTTGAGCTCACACAGGCGATCGAAGCGGGTCTTCTCATCAAGCTCGGCCAGTTCCTTGGCGTGCAGGCGATGGATATCGCGGATATGACCCAACCAGTTGTCTATGAGTCCGAGGCGATCATTGCCCATGGAGGCCTTGATGCCGCCGCAGCCGTAGTGGCCGACTACCATGATATGTTTAACCTGGAGCACCTCAACGGCATATTGCAGTACCGAGAGGCAGTTGAGATCCGTATGGATCACCATGTTGGCGATGTTTCTGTGAACGAACACCTCGCCCGGCATGAGGTCGATGATCTGGTTCGACGGTACCCGGCTGTCCGAGCAGCCAATCCACAGATATTCGGGATTTTGCTGTTGGGCCAGTTGTTCAAAGAACTTAGGATTCTCTTCCAGGATGCGGTTGGCCCAGCGGCGGTTGTTGTCGAACAAAGGTTTAAGTAGTTTCATTTAGTTAAAATCATGTCTATGAAGAAGATTTTGCAGGGCAGCATTCTAACATCAAATAGTTACCCTGCTGGTCTACTCAGTCTAGATGCTATCCCTTAACTAGGGCTAATCCGGATAGCCGTCGACCTGAATGTTCGCCTTATCCTAAGTGCTTTCCGAAGAAGTCACTCAGATGCTGATTGATCCACTCACTCTGTTCCAGTGTCGAGATATGCCCAGCCTCGGGGATATGCAAAAACTCGCTGCCGTCGATGGCATCGTGCATCAGATAGGCCTCCAGCACGGGTCTGGGCTTGTCCTGGGTGCCTGTCATGATAAGGGTCGGCAGGGTGAGCTGTTCGATATCTTCCATGATGTCGCGGCGACCGAAGATGATGCGACCAAGGCGCGATATGCTGTCGAGTCGCTCGGGCGCAATGCTAGCGAGCGACGCCTTGAAGGAAGCGATAAGCTCAGGCTGTTTCTGCTCGACATTGTCACTAAAGAATAGCGGCGCTATCTGCTGAATCAGCGGCTCAGGTAACCGGCCTGCGGCTATCATGGCATCGAGCATGGCGTAATACTTGGCGCGGCTGACTTCGGGTTCGAAGCCGAGGAAACATCCCATCATCACCAGGTTCTTCACCCTGCGCGGCGCCATCAGGGTCAACTCGGCGCCCCACATGCCGCCAACTGACAAGCCAAGAATGGAAAACTCATCGACCTCCAAGTTGTCCATCAGCGCCAGATAGTGCTGGGCCAGATGTTTGAGTGAGCGGCAATCGTTCGGCAGAACATCTGAATGACCATGCGCCCAGAGATCGGGCACGATACAGCGGTAGTGCTGGCTCAGGTGTGCGAGCTGCGGCGCCCACATGGCGCTATCCCAAAGGTAGCTGTGGCCCAGCAGGAGCACCGGCCCCTGACCGATATCCAGATAGCTCATCTGCTGGCCGTTTAGATTGAAACTGTGACGAAAACTGTCGAGGTTCATGTGAAATCACTTCTTGATAATGGGGTTAACCGGCCCGATTGGCGAGGGCGCGACGAAATAGACGTAGCGTGAAACCAGCGCCTCCAGACGGGTGAGAATAGGGGCCTTAAGCTCAATATCCGCCTGCTCGAGCCGCGCCTTAAGCTTATCTGTATCAAAGGCGGCCAGATACGTATCGGCGAGGGGATAATAGCTCAGGTGCCAGGGCTCTGGGCTGACGCCGCTGAGACCTAACTGATAGGGAAAATAGAAGCCGAACTCGGCGGCATTTGCCATTAACCACAGATGCAGCTTATGACAGGGGCCGCCCGGCTGATATTCGCTGTCGATGAGCTGTAACGACTCACGGCTGATGTTTTTGGCATCATACAGGTCGAGATCTGTGCCCCAATGGTGTCGCGACATGCCCGGAAGGGCCGACCAGAGCAGGATGGCATCCAGCAACTCGTTGTCACTTAACGTCTTGATGTCCATTGGCCGAGACGCCGCGTCCAATACCGGCCGTTTGCCACTCGCCTTGGCATTCCAGATCCCTAACTGGCGATCAAAATCGCGGTAGCTGGAGCAGATGGCTATCTCTATGCCGTCATTGGCGGCGGCTGTCTGCATCTTAATGAACTGGGCGGCGCACTCGGGGGCCAATCTGTGCCCCTGACATTCCATCAGGGGCAAGTAGCCTTCGCCGTAAAAATCCATTTGCTCGCTAGTGCTAGCAGGGGCTTCGGCGGCCTTACGGCTATTGGCGTCAGGGGTTAGCAAAGCAGTTTTTCCAGGATACGTTCATACACCTTGGCTAGCTGCTCGATATCCTCGACCTTGACGCACTCGTTTACCTTGTGAATGGTGGCGTTAACCGGGCCCAGCTCGATCACCTGGGCGCCAGTCGGGGCGATGAAACGTCCATCCGAGGTGCCGCCCGAGGTTTGGGGGTCTGTCTCTGTGCCCGTGATCTCATAGATGGCTTCGCGGGTGGCGTCCAGCAGCGGCCCCGCGTCGGTGAGAAACGGCAGGCCGTTGAAGATCCAGCTGATCTCATAGTCCAGCCCATGGGCATCTAAGATGTTGAGCACCCGCTGAATTAAGATCTCCGCGGTAACTTCGGTGGAGTAGCGGAAGTTAAACATCACCTCCAGGCTACCCGGGATCACGTTAGAGGCGCCGGTGCCGCCATTGATATTGGCTATCTGGAAACTGGTGGGTGGGAAAAACTCGTTGCCGTTGTCCCACTTCATGCGTGCCAACTCATCCAGGGCGGGGGCGGCCTTGTGGATGGGGTTGTCTGCCAGATGGGGATAGGCGACATGGCCCTGAATCCCTTTGACCGTCAGGTTACCCGTGAGGCTGCCGCGACGGCCATTCTTGACGATATCACCCAGCTTATGGGTAGATGATGGCTCGCCAACAAGAGACCAGGTGATCTTCTCGTTGCGGGCCTCCAGGGTGTCGATCACCCGGGTGGTACCGTTGATGAAGGGGCCTTCCTCGTCGCTGGTGATCAGAAAGGCGATGGAACCTTTGTGGTCCGGGTGCTTGTCGACGAAACGCTCGGTGGCGACCACCATGGCGGCCAGTGAGCCTTTCATGTCGGCGGCGCCGCGTCCGTGAAGGTAGCCGTCGATCACCACGGGCTCGAAGGGGGGCGTGTGCCAGCGATTAAGATCGCCCACTGGCACCACATCCGTATGGCCGGCAAAGCAAAATAGCGGGCCTTGATCGCCACGTCGCGCCCACATATTGGTGGTGTCTTCGAACACCATAGGCTCGATATTAAATCCCTTGGCCGCGAGGCGTTTGGCCATCAGTGGCTGACAACCTTCGTCTAGCGGGGTGACCGAGGCTCTGGCAATCAGATCCTGTGCCAGCGTGAGGACATCCTGGCTCATCGGTTGAAGATCTCCTCATATTGTGCCGGCTTGAAACCGACGCTGAGCTCTCCCTGATGTTCCAGCACCGGACGCTTGATCAGGGTAGGATAGGTGAGCATGAGGGCAACGGCTTTGGCTTGGTCTATGTCGGCCTTCTCGGCGTCGCTCAGGTTACGGAAACTGGTACTGCGTTTGTTGAACAGGCTTTCCCAGCCGATCTGCTCGACCCAGGTGTTAAGCTGCGCTTCGGTGAGACCGTCGACGCGAAAGTCGTGAAAGGTGACAGCTTGTTGGTTGGCATCGAGCCATTTGAGGGCTTTCTTAACAGTGTCGCAATTCTTAATACCGTATAGGGTCAAAATCTGATTCTCCGTATGAGGTAACGTCTGACCAGAAACGTTGTGATCTCTTATTCGTGTCAGTCACTTCGGTCAGCGTTGCTGGCAAGTGCTGTTACTTGCTGGTCTTTTTTTGGTTATTGTGGCACCGAGTCGCCTCTGCCTCAAGGGCTAAGCAGGACGCAAGTGTCTGTTTGAAAAAAAATCACCCAGGTTAAGGTGAGAAGCCGCTGCCCGGCGCTAACGCACCGGGGGGAAAACGATAGGTATATCAATCAGAAAGAGAGCTGCTAATTACTGTGATAGGGATTAAAGCTGAACCGAGAAGATCACATCTTTACCGGCTTCGATACTGCCGTGACGCTTGTCGAGTCCCTGAATATCTTCCATGTTCGCCAGCACCACAGGGGTGAGCAGGCTCTCAACATGGGCCTTGAGGTAGTCGAGATCGAATTCGAGTATGGGATCGCCAGCCTTAACCTGTTGACCCTCTTCGGCCAGACGGGTAAAGCCGTTGCCCCTGAGTTCTACCGTGCCGACGCCGAAATGCACAAACAGCTCGAGCCCCTGGGGTGACTCTATGCTGAAGGCGTGATTGGTTTCGAAAATCTTACCTATGGTGCCATCTACCGGCGCCACTATCTGTTTGCCCTTGGGCGCGATGGCGATGCCGTCGCCGACTATCTTCTCGGCAAACACCACATCAGGCACTTTCTCGATAGCCACTATCTCGCCCGACACTGGCGCGTACACGTCGATGCCGCCCGTGATGGGTGGCTGACCAGAAATTAAACGTCTTATGCGGCTCAAAAATCCCATTAAATTGCCCCTGTGTTAGCACGCTGTAGTGTCGTGATAAATTATGCCTAGCATACTCAAAAATTATCAAGAGTGACAGTGTGTTAATAATTGATTTAACGCATCGATGCGCGAAATTTGCAAGGCCTTGTGCGCAAGTTCGACACAATCTGGGTAAGACCAACGACTGAGGGCCTGTTTAACCTCGAGTAGCGAGGCCAGGTTGACGCTAAACTCCTCTAGCCCAAGGCCGATCAGGAGCGCCGTGGCGCTGGGGTTACTGGCCAGCTCGCCACACATGGAGACTCGCACCTTGGCGGCCTTGGCTTGTTCGATAATCTGGGCGATCAGGCGGATGATCACCGGCGAGAGCACCGGATATTGGTCGATCAGCAGCGGATTGGCGCGGTCGGCGGCCATAGTATATTGGGTGAGATCGTTGGTGCCTATGCTGACAAAATCCAGCAGCGGGAGCATGGAGGCGAGGTTAAACACCGCCGCCGGGGTTTCCACCACTATACCAAGCTCGAGTTCACCAAAGCCTTTTTCGGCCTCCACAAGCTCCTGTTTGCACTGCTCCAGCAGCGCAAGTACCGCTTCGAGCTCCTCCACCTGATTGACCATGGGAAACATCAGGCGGATAGGGCCGTGGTTGGCGGCCCTGAGGATCGCCCTGAGCTGAGCGCTAAACAGTTTAGGATGGGCCAGCGTGTACCTGACGCCCCTGAGGCCCAGTGCCGGATTCTCCTCGCTGTCCATGGCGAGGGCGGGCACCTCCTTGTCGGCGCCGAGATCCATGCTGCGAATGGTCAGCGGTTTGCCGTCGAGCAGCTGCAGGGCGTCGCAGTAGAGCTGATACTGGCGGTTCTCGTCCGGCAGCTCGTGGTTGTTCATAAACAGAAATTCGGTGCGAAACAGGCCAACCCCCTCGGCGCCCACATCGGCCAGGTGATTGATCTCGCTGATACAGCCGACATTTGCCAGCAGGGGAATGGAGCGGCCATCTTTTGTCTGAGTGACGGTGCCTTTTAAGGCCAGTAGCGCCGACTTGCGCTCGTCTGCCTGCTGTTTCTGGGCGTTGAGATCGCTTATCTGCGTCTCGTCGGGCTCTACATAGAGCTCGCCATTGATGGCATCCACCGCCAACGTCATGCCATCTGTCACCTCTAATGTCTGCCAGGGGCAGCTCATCAGAGTGGGAATGCCCGCGCTGCGGGCCAGGATCGCGGTATGGCTGGTGACGCCGCCGGTCTGCAGTACCAAGGCGCTGACGCGCTCAAGTGGCAGGGTGGCGAACTCGGCCGGGGTAATATCTTTGGCCAGGACGATGGCATTTTCCGGCAGGCGGCTGAGGTTGTCGCAGTGTCCGGTAAGCAGGGTGCGGATCAGGCGCTGTCCCAGACTCAGCACATCTTCGGCGCGCCTTGCGAGATAGGGGGAATCGGCCTCTTGCATCGCCTGGGCCTGTTTGGCGAAGCTGTGCTCCACCGCAAGGGCCGCGGAAAACTGGCGCTTGCCTATGGTGTCGCTAAGTTCGGCCAGCAACTCCTCATCCTCTAACAGCAGGAGATCGGCTTCTATCAGCTGGTAGTTGTCCGATTCTGGATCTAGCTTGGCGGCGCAGGCCTGGCTTTGTTTGATGAGGGTCTTGAGGGCGCGATTGAGTCTTTGCTGCTCGCGGGCGAGCTGGGAGGGAGGCAATAGATGATAGTCGAGTTTGCTTTCATAGGTACGTAGCACCTTGGCCTGCCCGAAGGCGATGCCCGCCGATACCGCTATGCCTCTCATCGTCATCCTGACTCCTGTTAACTTAAGGTGATGAGCAGTCCGGCAACGGTATCAACCGCCGGCTTTGCCTGCTCGCCATCGGCGCTGACCTTGACCTCGACGCCCTTGTAAAGGCCCAGGGTCTGCAGCTTAAACAGGCTCTTGGCGCTGGCCTGTTTACCCTGACATTCCACTATGATGTCACAATCATAGGCCTTAGCAGCCTTAACGAGCAGGGCGGCTGGCCGGGTATGAATGCCGTGCTCGGCCATGATGGTGACTGTTTTTTGGTACATAAACTCGCTCTTTGGAAATGACGCGCGGCGCTTAGGCCTGGTAATGAATGATTTGATAGTTGGTCTTCTTCAGCGCCTGTATCGCCTGTTGCAGCTTGTCCTTCTTTACCAGAATGTAATCGGTATCGAAGGTGGAGATGGCAAAGATGCTGATCTTGGCTTCTGCCAAGGTGCCTGAGACGCTGGCGAGGATCCCCGTCATGGAGAACCCCAGCGGACCGACTACCTCGAGGCAGCGCCAGTCGCTCTCCTCTTCGAGGCTGTCGAGTTGCAGCTCGGCGGGAACCACCACTGAGAGTTCATCTTTGGTCTTGCCGATAAAAAACATGGGCTGACGAAACACCTCGGGCACTAACTCACTGTCTGGGCTGAAGCTGTGAATACTGTATAGCTGAGGATGTACCGCTAACGTCATTCGAGCCATGATTATGTGATCCCATCGATGCTGAAAAATGTGATGTCGTTAAGCTTATCACAGATTTAACGCCCGCTGTCGAGCTTTGAGCCGGGATTTTTAGTGCCTGAGTTTTGGTCGGGATAATTAACTGCCCATCGGCTTTGCGGCAAAATAAAAGGGAGCCACCTGGCTCCCTTCTTTATCTCTAGTCTGGCTCCCTTCTTTATCTCTAGTCTGGCTCACGCTGTCCAATTAAGAGATTAGTTTTATACCTTGAACTGACCCAAGATCTTGGCGCTGGTCTGGCTTATTTGACGCAGAGACTCGGCGGCCATGCGATTGCTCTCGTTGGCCTTGACCGATACCTCAGACAGCTCAGTGATACTGCAGATGTTGCGGTTGATCTCTTCGGTCACCAGGGACTGCTCCTCAGTGGCGCTGGCCAGCTGGGTGTTCATGTCGCTGATGTGGGCGATCAGCTCTAGGATGGTGTTGAGGGATTCACCCACGGCCTGGGCTTGCTGCTGCAGCTCGACCGACTGGGTCTGCGTATCGCTGTTGCTGTGCATCACGTTGGCGACGCCATTTTGAATATCAGTGATGATCTTCTGGATCTCGTTGGTGGAGTCTTGGGTGCGATTGGCCAGGGCGCGCACCTCATCGGCTACCACGGCGAAGCCGCGGCCATGGGCGCCGGCGCGGGCGGCCTCGATGGCGGCGTTTAGCGCCAGCAGATTGGTCTGATCGGCGATGCCGCGGATCACATCCAAGATGCTACCGATCTGCTCGGAAGACACTCCAAGGTGCTGGGTGATACCTTCGGCATTCTTCAGCTCCTGAACCAGCTTATGGGTATTCTCGACCGTGCCGTCCATCTGCTGCTTACTGTCCTGAGCTTGCTGCTTGACGCTGTTGGCGGCATCGGCTGCCTGCTGGGTGCTGCTGGCCATCTCATGAGTGGTGGAGAGCATCTGATTAATGGCGGTGGCGACGCTGCTGGTCTCCTGATGCAGGTGATCGACACTGGCGTTGGACTCGGCAACGGCATTAAATAAACGGTCGGCGTCCTGGTTGAGAGCGTGTCCCACTGGCTGGAGATCGGCGACCATCTTGTTGATCTTACCGACAAAGCTGTTGAAGGCGATGGCCAGAGCCACCACTTCATCCTTGCCCTGGGTGGGCAGGCGCTTGGTAAGATCGCCTTCACCTTCGGCGATATCTTTCATCGCATCGATCGCCTGATTCAGCGGTGAGCTGATGGAGTGGTTGAGGATCAGGAAGAAGGCAAAGATAGGCACAGAGATCAGCAGCATGATCCCCAGGTAGTTGTACATCACGCTGATGGTGGTGTCGTTGACATCACTCATGTAAGAGGTGGTGACCAGTGTCCACTGCCAAGCGGGGAAGGTACGAGCCTCCATTAGGGCTTCTTCCTGCTCGCCTGTGATGGGGTTTCTCATCTCCATGCTGGCCTTGGCGATACCGGAGGCCATGGCCTTGTCCAGTAACTTATCTAAAGCGTTGCCGCCCATCTGGCTGGTGAGCTTAGATGCCTTAATGCCGAGCTGGTCGGGCGAAGCGCCATTGGCCAGCAGGGTATGATCTGCATCGAACAGCAGGAAATAACCGCTCTCGCCATATTGGATCTGATTGACCAGATTCGCCGCCTCTCGCTGGGCGTCTTCTGGTGTCAGGATATTTTGCTGGCTCTGGCGGTAGTGAGTGTCGATCACACTCAGGAGCGTGGATAGCTGCGCGTCGTTTTGCAGCCATTTCTGCTTAATCAGGTTGTTGCGCTGCTCGTTGATCGAAAAGCTGGCGAAGACAAAGGTGCCTATGGCGGCAAGCACCAGCATTAAGATGAGGCGCTGTAGAATGGTGAACCTTCTGAGGATCGCAAGCATGTTATGTCCTATCAATAGCCCGGTTAAATGTTGCTAATATACAGGCTAACGAAAGGGTTGAGAATGCGGCGGCAACGAATAGTCAATCGATTGACTGTTTATTGTTAATTAATTGAACTGGCTCACGTTGACTCTGGATCTTTTTGGCATTTTTACGCAACCGAACAATGTGTGTTACCTCCTTTGTGAGGCAGTTAACGGCGTTTTTTAAAGGCCTTTGGTAGGGAATGAGTGGGGAAGCGCCGGGCAAGATGACACTATTTTACGAACCGCAGATCCGGTTGTTATTTCGCCGCTGAATGAGAATTGACTAATCCCCTGTTTTGATTTTGATTTTTATCGTAATAGCGCGCAGAATGGAGTATGACTCTTTTTTGACATGTGATGAGACTATGACCTCGCAAGTGATCAGTTCCGACGATATTTTGCTTAAACTCTGCCATTCGGTATGCCGAGTGCTGACCAGTACCACGGGCAGTCAGGTGAGCCATGCGGCCATGGTGCAGAGCATTACTAAGACCTGCCTCAAGCCGGATCTTGGCTGCTTCTCCATCTTCGATGGTGGATTCTCCGGTCTTGTGGTGATCAACTTTTCTGCGCCGGCGGCGGTGGAGATCTACCAAGCCTATATGAAGCAGATGGGGATGCCCGAGTCTGAGCTGGCCTTCTCCCATACCTCGGATGAGGTGGGGGATGTGATGGGCGAGTTGATGAATCAGATCCTGGGCGATTTTATCGTCAAGGTAAACAAGGAGCTGCAGACCTCGATTAATCAGAGCCAGCCTAAGATGCTGACCATTAATAAAGAACTGACCATCTCTATCGATACTAATCTGGATGAAGCGGTGGCGCGCCGCGTCGCCTTCAAGACCGCCAGAAACCATATCTTCTATCTGGAATACGCCATGGATAAGACTGAATTTATCAAGCTGGCGGATTTCGAGCATGAGGAGGATGACCCCGATGCCTTGCTGGCCCAGCACGGTCAAGGGAGCCAGTCGGCAGACCCTTCCTGGTCGGCGGCGGTTAATAGTGCCGTTGTGGTCGACGATTCAGATGATCTGATGAAGGAGCTTGGGATATAATCGAGCTTCTTAAGGGGCGGGCGTTGGCTCGCCCTGTTTGTGTATAACAAGGTCGCCCATAATTATGACAACGAAAGCTACCTCTATCGATATCGCCTACCGCGCCGGGGTGTCACAATCCACGGTATCGCGGGCATTGCGAAACAGTCCGCTCGTCAATGAAGAGACGCGCTTGAGAGTACAGGCCATTGCCAAGGAACTTAATTACAAGGTCGACAAGAACGCCAGCAACCTGCGCACCCAAAGCAGTCTGACCCTGGCGCTGTTATTGTGTGAAGATCCCACCAATGACGATTCGCTGATCAATCCATTCTTCCTCTCCATGTTAGGCTCTATCACCCGGGCAACGGCGCAGCAGGGCTATGATCTCCTGGTCTCATTTCAGCAGCTTAGCAGCGATTGGCACGCCGACTACGAAGACAGCAATAAGGCCGATGGCATTATTTTGCTCGGTTACGGCGACTACATGGATTACGAGGAAAAGCTCAATAAGCTGGCAGCGCAGAATACCCACCTAGTGATTTGGGGACCGGCGCAGCATAAGTCCTCCGTGCTCTCCATTGGCTGTGATAACCGTCAAGGGGGCGTGCTGGCCACAGAGCATCTGCTGGCCAAGGGGCGGCGTAATATCGCCTTTATCGGGGATGCCTCAAGCCATAGCCCTGAATTTCAGGCGCGCTACTTGGGTCATCAACAGGCGCTCAAGGCGGCAGGTGTGCCGCTACAGAAAAATCTGCAGGTGGATGCCATCAGCACGGAGAGCTCAGGCTTCGAGGCGGCCAATCAACTGCTGGCGCAGAAACGTTCCTTCGACGCCATCTTCGCCGCCAGCGATCTCATCGCCATCGGCGCCATGCGGGCGTTGAAAGAGCAGGGACTGAGGGTGCCTGAGGATGTGGCCATCGTCGGTTATGATGACATTCCGGTGGCAAGCTTCGCCAATCCGCCGCTGACCACCATTAAGCAGAACACTAAGCTCGCCGGTGAGATCTTGGTTGAGAGCCTGCTGAAGCAAATCAAGGGGCAGGAGGTGAGTAATCAGTTGATCCCCACCAGCCTGATCGAGCGCGAGTCATGCGGCGAAAAGCGTTAGCCTAAATGGCTCCGCATAAATTTCTCTAGCTGATGCTTGGGCTGACGTTGCAGCTTAAGCATCAATTCAAAACTGGGTGCAGGGCAGGCCCATCTTTGTGATACCGCATCGCTCAGCGCCAGCCACAAGGCGCCGGTGACCTCTGCGTCGTTCAGCGCGCGGTGAAACACGCCATCGTTGGCGATACCTAAATAATTCACTAAGGTGCCTAGCTGATGGTTAGGCGCCGCCTGAAACAGGCGTCTTGCCAGCAGCAGCGAACAGGCAAAGGGCTGGGATTGCTCCAGGTTGATGCGCGCAAATTCCGCCGCTAAAAATTTCTGATCGAAACTGGCGTTGTGAGCCACCAGATGACATCCCTGGATGAAGTCGGCAAAGTCAGCCATGACGGTCTCGCAACCTGGCGCATCACTGAGCATCGCATTGGTGATCCCTGTGTAATCGGCGATGAAACTACTGACGGCAAAGCCGGGATTCATCAGCTGCTGAAATCTATCGACCACTACACCTTGCTGTAATTTAACCGCCCCTATCTCGATGGCGCGATCGCCCTGTAAGGGGGAGAGGCCTGTGGTTTCAAAATCCAATACCACTATGGCATCTTGGGACATAAGGGCTCCTGTAAGGGGAAAGGCAAAAAAGAAAAAACCCTAACAACATACATTGTTAGGGTTTTTAGTAAAGAAACTTCAGTTAAGGAGTAAGATTACTTCTTAGCTTCTCTTTCTTTAACTTCAGCGATAACTTTTTCAGATACGCTGTTAGGACATGGTGAGTAGTGTGAGAACTCCATAGAGAACTGACCACGACCAGAAGTCATTGTACGTAGAGAACCGATGTAACCGAACATTTCTGAAAGCGGTACGTCAGCCTTGATACGAACACCAGTCACACCAGCTTGCTGATCTTTGATCATGCCGCGACGACGGTTAAGGTCACCAATTACGTCACCTACGTTGTCTTCTGGGCTGAATACGTCAACTTTCATGATAGGCTCAAGTAGTTGCGCGCCAGCTTTTGGCATAGATTGACGGAATGCGCCTTTAGCAGCGATTTCGAACGCGATAGCTGATGAGTCAACTGCGTGGAAAGCACCGTCAGTCAGTTCTAGTTCAACGTCTAGTACTGGGAAGCCAGCAACGGTACCAGTCTGCATCATGCTCTCGAAACCTTTCTCAACAGCAGGCCAGTATTCTTTAGGTACGTTACCACCAACAACAGAAGACTTGAATGTGAAGCCAGTGTTTGCTTCACCTGGACGGATAACATAGTCGATCTTACCGAACTGACCAGAACCACCAGATTGCTTCTTGTGAGTGTAGCTATCAGCAACTTCTTGAGTGATAGTTTCACGGTATGCCACTTGTGGCTCACCTACGATCAGCTCAACGCCGTAAGTACGCTTCAGGATGTCTACCTTAATGTCTAGGTGAAGTTCACCCATACCCTTAAGGATGGTTTCGCCTGAATCTTCGTCAGTTTCAACGCGGAATGATGGATCTTCTGCGATCATCTTACCGATAGCGATACCCATCTTCTCGCTGCCGCCCTTGTCTTTAGGGGCTACTGCGATAGAGATTACTGGCTCTGGGAACACCATGGCTTCCAGAGTACATGGGTGCTTAACATCACATAGAGTGTGACCAGTCTGAACGTTCTTCATACCCACGATAGCGATGATGTCACCAGCTTGTGCGGTTTCAAGTTCGTTACGCTCGTCAGCCTGCATTTCACACATACGACCGATACGCTCAGTCTTACCTGTTGCAGAGTTCAGGATGGTGTCACCCTTGTTGATACGACCTGAGTAGATACGTACGAAGGTCAGGGCACCGAAACGGTCATCCATGATCTTGAACGCAAGTGCTTTCAGAGGTGCATCAGCGTCAACGATAGCGTGTTCGCCAGTCTCGTTACCTTCTTCGTCAGTCAGAGGCTGTGGATCAACTTCTTGTGGCGCAGGTAGGTAATCAACTACCGCGTCTAGTAGAAGCTGCATACCTTTGTTCTTAAACGCAGAACCACAGTATGTTGGGAAGAAGTGCATGGTACGAGTACCTTCACGGATACAACGCTTGATGTCTTCCATAGCTGGCTCTTCGCCTTCCATGTAAGCTTCCATCAGATCGTCGTCCATCTCAACGGCAGACTCGATCAGTTGCTCACGGTATTCTTCAACCATGTCAACCATGTCAGCAGGTACATCTTCGATGCTGTAGTTTTCAGCTTGTCCAGATTCGTCCCAAACCCATGCTTTACGGGTTAGTAGATCGACAACACCCTTGAACTCATCTTCGATACCGATAGGCAGTACCATTACGAGTGGGTTAGCCGCAAGAACGTCTTTAGTTTGCTTAACAACGCGCAAGAAGTCGGCACCCATACGGTCCAACTTGTTTACGAAGATGATACGCGCAACTTCAGATTCGTTTGCATAACGCCAGTTGGTTTCTGATTGTGGCTCAACACCACCAGAACCACAGAATACACCGATACCACCGTCTAGTACTTTTAGAGAACGATAAACTTCAACTGTGAAGTCAACGTGGCCAGGGGTGTCGATGACGTTGAAACGGTGATCGTTCCAGAAGCAACTTACAGCAGCAGACTGAATGGTAATACCACGCTCAGCTTCCTGTTCCATGAAGTCGGTTGTAGATTCACCATCATGAACTTCACCGATCTTATGAATCTTACCGGTTAGCTTTAGGATACGCTCTGTTGTGGTGGTCTTACCCGCATCAACGTGAGCGAAGATACCAATGTTTCTGTACTTTGATAAATCAGTCATTTTTCTACTCTATTGGAGTTACGTTCTAAAATTCGGGGGGAAGTATATCAATACTTTTCAAATTTTTTTATTCATTTTTATCAATTTTGCTGAAATATCATCTTTATCGGGAGAAATTACCCACTCTAGCTTCCTCTATATAGTGGGCAAACCCATAGCCGATGCGGATTTCGCTCATAAAAAGAACATGATGTTATAACCCGAAATTTCGTTATATCTTTTTATATGGGGATGTGGTGGGGTATCACAGCCAGGTTACAGCCTTTATGGAAGAGGGCTATTTTAGGGGGAACTCGGGCGAAAAAGATTAACGTTGAAAAGCGACTGTAAAAACGACTGGGTAAGCGAGCTCTTTAAGGATTCGATCGGCGAGTTAAAATTATGGTCGGCTAGGGCAGGCAAGCGTGTCAACGCGAATCTTAGGCTGAGGCTTATCGTGATGCATCTAGAGCTGTCACGACGAGGCAAAGAAAAGCCAGTCGCGTGGACTGGCTTTGGAAATAGCTTCTATTTAATTGTTAAGCCTGAGCCTTAATGTCTGCTTAGTTGTTAAGTGCCTTGGCCACATCCTCATAGTGGTCCCACACCTTAGCCTCTGTGATGGAACGCACCATCTTGACGTATTCGGCGTGGGTCCAGGCAAGCGGGGTGGCCGAGTTAGTGCCTTGGCCAAGCTGATAGTTGAAGCGGGTCTTGTCGCCGACACCATCCCAAACCTGCTCGGGTAGCATCAGTCCCTCATTGGCAAAAGCCTCCATCCCCTTGACATAGGTCTGGACCAGCTGCGTCTTGCTTGCATCATTGAGCATGCCATCGGCGATCGTCTTGGCCAGCTCAAAGTGGGCGCGCTCGCCGGTGAAGAACGGCCAGACTCTGCCGCGTTGCCCTGGAGTGTTGCTGCCGTTCTCGGCATAGTTGGCGCCTGTGGCGGTGTCTTCGCCATAGCCGTCGTTGCCGTAGCGTCTGAAGCCTGGGAACGTGCTGCCGTCTTTGGCGGTAAATTCATACCTGACCCTGAGATTATCCTCGAGCGCCGTGTTATCGATAAGCTTGAGGGTGTCGTTGATGGTCTTATCGTTGGCGCTCTTCACGCCGTAACGCACCAGCTCTAGGAAGCCGCCGTCTAACACCTCACGTTGATCTAAGCCTGCGCGGCCATTGTTGTCGGCAAGTTTATCTGCACTGTCCGGCGTACCTTTGGGCGCAAGGCGCAGATAGTAAGGCGCCTTGGTGCCTTCCTCTGCGCTTAGCAGGCCTTGCTGGGTCACTACCAAGGAGTCGAGTTTTTTGGCCATTGATTTGGCACTGGCGAGATATTTCTCGCTTGAGTTTAAATCGCCTGCCTGCTTGGCGATATCGCTGGCGGTAATAAGGCCCGTGATCACCGCCGCTGCGGTAGAGGGGGAGTAGCCTTGCTGCTCTTCCCAGCGTTCTTGCTGTGTCTTAAGCGGTGTGATCTGGGTGTGGTTCCAATCTAGATTGACCTCGCCGCCGCTTATCAGAAAATCGGCCGCCGGCTTCAACATGGTCTGATACCAGCTGGCGATCTCATCGTCGCTCAGCACGCCCGCCTGCCAGAGCTTCCAGCCGAGCATGATAGGCATGGCGGTCTGATCCAGCTGCACGCCGACCCATTCTATCTGGCCATCCACATGGGTCTTCTGTAGGAACCAGCCGGGCACGCCGCTATAGCCGGGTGTCGTAGCCGTAACCTGCACCTTCTTTAGATACTCGAAGGCCACCTTAGGGGTTTGGGTATCACCCATGGCCAGAAACGCCATGGCGCATTGATAGAAGTCTCTCGGCCAGACTGCCTTGTAGCCGGTAGAGCCGGTGACGGCCGAGACGCTGTCGCCCCAGGGATTAGAGAGCGAGGCGATGAGGGCGCCGGCGTGGGTCTTATCTTCCTGGGCCTTGAGCACCATGGCGCTGGTATAGAGTAGCTTACCCTCATCGGCGGTATTGGCCGTCATGGCATTTAGACTTGAGAGCGACTGCAGATAGTCCTGCCAGCCGATGGCATCACCTTCACCGTTATAGGCGGCGAGCACCTTGTCATAACCATCTTTAAGGGTGTCTTTGGCATTTTGCTCGCTGCTGGCCTTATCTGCCCCGAAGCCAAATACCAAGGTAGTGCTAAGACTTGGACGCTTAGCATCGCCAACTTCCAGAGTAGGCAGCGCTGCCGTCATGGCGACATTACCTAGGCTTTGCTTATCAGCGCTGGTGCTGGCGTAATGCCAGTTTAGCTCGCCGTTGGCCTTAAGATCGGTCAGGCCATCAGACTCGCCGACAAAGCCCACGCTACTTGCTGTAAACGGAATGTCACCGCGCACGGTCAGCACGCTGGAATCTTTATCGCCCGTGTAGGCGTAGAGGCTGTTGCCATCTTGGCTCACGCTGGCGATATCGTTGGCGCCGCTGTTGTCGATATGGGGATTGACGTAGAGATAAGGAGTGATCCCCGGCTCGAAGGCGGTAAAGAACACCTGCATCACCAGGCTGTCGCGATCGGGATCGGTAAAGAAGTGCTTCTCTATCTGATATTTGCCCTCGATATCTTTGTTTATCACCTTATAGGCGAGGGACAATGGTCGCCCAGCTTCATCCTTATGCAGGTAATCTATGTTGGTGACGGTATTGTCTTTCTCGGTATCGACGAAGCCATTGCCACTGATGATGAACTGCGCCTCTTTGAGCTGGGCGTTATGGATAAGCCCATACATGGTCTCGGTGAGGATCCCCTGCGCAAGAGAGAACCATACCCGGCTAACGGGATTGGCCTGGCTGCTCAGGTATTGATCGGCACCCTGCGCATTGGTCACATAGGGCTCGAAAGAGGTGCCAATCCCTGTCTTGCCGGAGAAGGCCCAGGTAGGGGAAGCGCCGGGCGCGCCCGGTGCAACTGAAATTGTCTCAGATACGCTGGCACTTGGTGCAGGTGCGGCATCGATATCACTCTTGGCGCCGCCACAGGCGCTAAGCAGGGCGCCTAGGGAGAGGGCGAGCAGTGTGCGAGTAAAAGGTACTGGCTTAGACGTCATATTCAGGGTCTCGTTTATTATGTTTATATTTTGGTTAAGTCAGTTAAGTCGTTTAAGTCTGTGTGTTTGTTAAGTCTCAAGCCTTACGCATTAGCGCTCGGCTTTGCTCGCTTCGCTGCTGACAAATAACACGCTAATTCCAGCCAGGATCATGAAGCTGCCACCCAGGATCAGGGCGAAGATCGGCTTGCCATCGAAGAAGGCATTGAGCAGCACGCCTAGCACGCTGGCGGCCAGCAGCTGAGGGATCACGATGAAGAAGTTAAAGATCCCCATGTAGACCCCCATCTTGGCGGCGGGCAGTGCGTTGGACAGCAGGGCATAGGGGATAGAGAGGATAGAGGCCCAGGCGATACCCACACCTATCATGGGCAGCCATAACAGGTTTGGGTCTTGAATAAAGTAGAAGCTAATCAAGCCAATGCCGCCACAGCAGAGGTTGATCAGGTGGGTGATCTTGAGGCCAACCGCCATGGCGAGCAGTGGGATGAAGATGGCGGCCACCGCGGCAAAGCCGTTGTAAGAGGCGAACAGCATGCCCACCCAGTCGGCGCCATCGTTGTAGGCCTTAGACAGCACATCCTGGGTGCCATAGTGATGATCCGTTACCGCCGCCGTGGTGTAGATCCACATAGAGAAGAGGGCGAACCAGGAGAAGAACTGCACCACAGCCAGCTGGCGCATCGCCTTGGGCATATGAAACAGGGCATCGACTACGCTAAACACCATGCCTTGCTGGTGGCGCTCTTCGCCCTTGATATGCTTCAGGGTGTTAGCGCAGAACCATTGCAGTGGGCCGAAGGCGAATATCCCTATGGCCAACAGATAGAGCTGCTTGTCGAGGGACTGCAAGAAGATGACGGCGATTAAGATGGCGCCCACCAGGCTCCAGAGCATGGCGCCTTTCTGATAGGCCTGCCAGCTGCGATCGTGATGCAGTGTGACCTGCTCGCCGGTTTCCTGTTCGAAGCGGGCCAACTCCTCGGGCGAGTACTCTTTGGTGGTAAACACAGTCCAGCTGACGGCTAACAGCAGCACGGCGCCGCCGAAATAGAAGGCGTAACGCACCGAGTCTGCGATCTCGCCCTCGGGCGCCGTGTTAGCCACATCGAAGTAGTTGGTCAGCAGGTAAGGCAAGGCCGAGGCCACCACTGCGCCGACGCCGATGAAGAAACTCTGCATGGCGTAGCCCAAAGGGCGCTGTTTGCTTGGCAGGTTGTCGCCCACGAAGGCGCGAAACGGCTCCATGGCGATGTTGATCGAGGCGTCCATGATCCACAGCATGCCAGCAGCGACCCAGAGCACGGGCGAGTGGGGCATGATGAAGATGGCGAGTGTGGTGAAGATGGCGCCAATCAGAAAGTAGGGGCGACGACGACCCAGGCGGCCCCAGGTGTTGTCACTCATATAGCCGATGATCGGCTGCACCAGCAGGCCGGTGAGCGGCGCGGCGATCCAGAGGATAGGGATGTCATCAATCGCCGCGCCGAGCGTCTGAAAGATTCGGCTGACGTTGGCATTTTGCAGGGCGAAGCCAAACTGGATCCCCAGGAAACCGAAACACATGTTGAAGATCTGCCAGAAGCTGAGTGCAGGTTTAACCTTGGGGGTGCCTTGGGCGAATAGGGTGTTTTGTGACATCCGATGCTTCTCTTTATTATTCATTATTGATCTGCACAGCGTCTAAGGGCGTGCAATCTGTATTTTATGGAAGTCGGTCGAGTGAAAAAAGAGGCGAATACACGCTTCCCTCAAACGGGTATTCGCCAAAAGCTAGGGTTCTACTTCTCTAGGCTTATTCACTAGGTTTAAGCCTTGATGAGTAGATAGAGACTCTAGCGCTCACCTCTCATGCCTTCAGTGCCTGATGAGGTGAGCGTCGACCTGGCCAATTTCATAGGAAGTTACACATGAAATTAAACACCAAGGCATGTTAACCCTGAGCCGAAACAGGCGACAACCGATTACATACGTATTCATCATCAGGCATTAACCTTTATGTAGCCTGTTGTTAACCTGCTGACGCCTAGGGCTGGTTAAGGATACTCATTTAAAAACAGTTGGTTAAAGTGGCTGTGGTAGGCAAGCCGTTATACATGGGTTGGGCTTTGTAACAATGGGCAACATGGCCAAACTCCTATCGATAATGACGCAAAAAGCAGGAAAGAAGCGGCATTGTGAAAGGCTAGTTAGGCTAGGTGTTCTAACCTATTCTTGGTGCTCATTAGGGGGAAACTCGATTTTACGGTGAAAATTTTTGCTTTAGGTCTAAGTATAGGTCTAGGCATAGGTTTTGTTGATTTGATTGAACTGCTGTGCGCACAAAGAGTTTCCCGTATTGCCTAATTAAGTTTGAATTTGTTTAACTGAGGTCAAATTGTATGGGATAAAAAAACAGGCCGCGATCGCGACCTGATTTTAGTTTTATCTAAATTTGACTCAAAATTTTAGATGCATCATTTCGAGACTTTTTCGAGTGCATTTTACGAATTCAGCTTACAAATTCATTAGTGCGATTTCGCTGCGTTTGAATCTGCATCGCTTGCCGGGCGGAAGAAGGCACCTGCCGCGCCAGGGAACACCACAGGGCTGGTGTTACCGTTAAAGCCCACGGCGGCAACGCCGTACAGGTAGTTGTCGATCACCATGTTGCTCAGGGTGAAACTGTTTACCTTGCCCACATAACGGCTATGGCTCCATTCTGCCTCTGTGGTCTTGCGCCAATAGATACGATAACCGGCGACTTCGGCGGTGGCATCCGCCTGCCAGCTAAGCTGGGTATCGGCCGAGACCTGTCCCGAGATGCTCACCTGTGTTGGCGGCGCTGGTGCCCAGGCCATTGACGCTAGGCTGATAGCGTTGAGGGCGGTGAGCTTGGCGGCGAAGGCTTCATCTACCCCCTCAATCACGTCGCCATAGGCAATACCGTTCTCCGTGCGTATGTCCTGATGCTGGCGGTTGTAGTTCTCGTTGGTTTCCATCACGCGCACCGCGGGAAAGCCCGCCTTATTAAATGGCAGGTGATGGCCGCCGCGACCGAAGCGATCGAGTCGATAGATGAGCTGCACATCCAGGTTAGTCATATACTGATCGGCCAGCTGCTTGATATGCCGGGCAAGGTTACGCGAGGCGGAGTCGTTCTCGCCGCCGCTGAAGTAACGCTCCTTAGCTTCTGCCTGGGTTTCTGCGATACGCACGCCCTCGGAGAACACCCGCACCGTGTGGTTGCTCACCACGCCGTTGATCCCCTCGATGTTGCCTATCATGTCGTTGTTGAGCACGCCCTCGACCTGCCAGCCCTGCTTCTTGGCAAAGTCGGCCAGTCCGGCGCCGCCATAAAGGCCTTGCTCTTCGCCCGATAGCGCCGCGTACACTATGGTGCCACCAAACTGATACTGGCTGAGGACGCGAGCGGCCTCTAAGGCACCGGCGACGCCCGAGGCGTTATCGTTGGCGCCGGGGGAGAAGGAGGTGGCGTCCATCACGTCGCTGACCCGAGAGTCGATATCGCCGCTCATCATCACCACGCGGTTAGGATCTAAGGTGCCACGTTGAATGGCGATAATATTCACCACCCGTGTCGGCTCGGGAATGCGTTTGCCTGATACTGTGTCGCCCACCTCTATCACCTCAAGGCAGTGATCGCAGGCGGCGGAGATACGTTCAAACTCGGCCTTGATCCAGTTTCTGGCCGCGCCTATACCGCGATCTTTATCCGTCTGACTCGATAGGGTATGACGGGTGCCAAAATTCACTAAGGTTTGTATATCTTGCAGTATGCGTGCTGGGTGCGGCGCACCAGCAATCTCATACAGGCGCAGATCTTCCTGGGAGGGTGCCGTGTAAGGACTCTGGCCCAGTGCGTTTTTATTAAGAGCGCTTTGGCTTAATAGTGTATGGCTGCTTCCTGCATGATGCAGTGGTGTGGCCGGAGGGGCTGCATGGGCGGTGCCAGCACAGATGGCCGTGAATACTAGGGTCTTCCCGATAGATGCCTTGATTGTCATGTTCTGCTCTTCATTCTTGTTATTTTTCGATGCTTTCTATGGACTTAACTTGTTTTGCACTCAACTTACTATGGATTGAACTGGTTATGCGCTCAGCTAGGCTAGTCGGAAAGCGACCAACGTTGGCTCGCTCTGCGTGGGCTAGGAGTGCACAAACCACCTTAGCAGAATAACGCTAGCGCTTGGATGAGGGATCGCGGCTTTAGTCGTAGAAATGTGGGGGGAATCGCCGGAAAAAGGTAAACAAATGTTGCAGATGATTGGCCTTGGCCCGATATGGCAGACAACGCAGGAGAGGGCGAAGGGCATTGCCAGAATAAAAAGAGGATGCAAGCCTGCCTGAGCAGACTTGCATCCTCTAATGTGGTTTAAGCGCTAGATCGCTAGTGCTACAACTGAGGCCTAGAGCGCCTTGAAGCGAATCGCGACGCCGCCGCTGCTGGCAAGTTTTAACGTCAGCTGCTGCTTGCTATTCACCTTCTGGGTCTCAATCACATAGTCATAGGGATTGGTGCGCCAATCGGCCTTGTGACCGTCTCGGTAGATCTGCGCCTCATAACTGAGTGCTGGGTCGAGGAAATCGAGCTTGATCGCGATCTCACGGGCATCATCGTCGGTGATCGCGCCAAGATACCAATCTTTGCCTTGACTCTTGCCGCCACGCTCCTGACGGGCAAAGGCTACATATTCACCTACCTCACCGGCCAGGGCGATACTCTGGGCCCAGTCGGTGGGCACATCCTGAATAAACTTAAAGGCATCGGGATGCTGCTTGTAGTTGCGGGGCAGATCGGCGGCCATCTGGATCGGGCTGTATAGCACCACATAGAGGGCCAACTGCTTGGTCAGTGTAGTCTGCACCCGGTTAATCGCGTCCAGGCCTTTAGGGGCAAGGTCGAAGATCCCCGGGGTGAAGTCCATGGGGCCTGCCAACATGCGGGTGTAGGCCAGGGTGGTGGTGTGCGACGGATTGTTAGGCGGCGTGCCCCAAGCGTTAAATTCCTGACCGCGGGCGCCTTCGCGGCTTATCCAGTTTGGGTAGGTGCGGCGCAGGCCGGTATCTTTAATCGGCTCATGGGTATTGATGCTGATATGGCGCTTGGCCGCCTCGGTGACGCTATGCAGGTATTCGTTGACCATAAACTGGCCATCATGCCATTCGTGGCGCACTATGCCTTGTTCATCCACGCGCTTGATATCACCGCCATCGGCCACATAGCCGGTCTTCACCTGAGTGACGCCATATTTCTGATAGAGATCATAGGCATCGCTCATCTGCTTGCGATAGTTGGTAACTGAACCAGAGGTCTCGTGATGACCAATCAGGCGAACGCCCTTGCTGGCACCATAGGCGGAGATCTCAGGGAGATCGAAGTCTGGGTAGGCCTGGGTGAAGCTGAATACGTCGCCGTTGTGGAACCAGCTGCCATCCCAACCTATGTTCCAGCCTTCTACCAATACGCCGGCGAAGCCGTTCTCGGCGGCAAAATCCATGTAGCGTTTGGTCTCGGAGGTGGTGGCGCCGTGTTTGTCGCCTGAACCCCAGGTGTTCTCGTTGAGGTGCATGCCCCACCAGATCCCCACATATTTACCGGGCTCGACCCAATCCACATTCCCAAGCTTATTTGGCTCGTTGAGATTGAGGATAAGATCTGAGTTCAGCAGGCCGGTGGCCTTGTCGGCGATCTGTATGGTGCGCCAGGGTGTGCTGAAGCCCGCCTGGGTCTTGACGCGCGTACCATCGGACCAAGGGGTGAGATCGGCGCGCAGGGTGCCGTCTCTGCGCTGATCCAGCGTCATGGCAGCGTAGTCCACCAGCGCAGCCTCGTGGATGCTCATGTGCACCCCATCGCCCAGGGTGAAGGTGAAGGGGGTATGAACCCTATCGACCTGTTTGAGCGGTGTCTTCTTATAGAGGTACTCGTAGCGGTTCCAGCCACGTGCCGGGATCCACCAGGCGGTGACGTTCTTGGGTTGTGGCAGGGTGAATTCGGTGAGCTCCGAAGTGATGTTTAGCTTATCTAAATCACCTTGCTTCGGCATATGGTAGCGAAAGCCTAGGCCATCATCGAACACCTTGAACTGGACGACAAAGCGGTATTGACCATTACTCAGGGTGGCTGTCAGGCCATTGTGTTTATCGACAACCCATTCACGTTCGCCCCAAGGCTGTTGCCAGCGCTCATCGGCCTGGCTGCGCTTGACCTCTTGAATGCTAAAGTCAGTGCCAAACTCCCCAAGAGACTCAAACACCATTCCAAGCTTGGAGGGTTCGATCACCTTCTTGCCATGAAAGCTGACGCTGTAGCGCGGCGTTTGATCATCATCGCTCAGGCTGACCACTATCTGCTTGTCAGGCGAGGTCAGAGAGACAGTCTTGGCCAGGCTAGTGCTTGGTAGCATGATGCCCGTTGCTGCTATGGCGAGGGTAAGTGCCGATAGGGTGGTCGTGGGACGAAACGGCGATCTGGACTGGGATCTGGGCCGGGACCTGGATTGGGGGCTCGCTTGGCGGCTTGTTAAGTGAGTCGAGGTGCAAGACATTCCGTGTACCTTTTTATTGTCGTTTTTAGGGTTAGGGTTATTACTCTTCATGGCTGCAGGTAAGATTGCTTGCTATCAGTGATAGCCATGAGTGATAGCCATGAGTGTTAGTCATGTTAGAAGGGAAGGCGCGAGGGGAGCAATGCGCTGCATACGTATTCACCTGCCAGGTCGTTAGTTCGCGGCAATCTCCGCGATAAGCCAGCAGGTGACAGCAGGAATTTCCCCTCAATGAGGGCGGCCTCATTCACTTATTACTCAGTGCTCGGTTTACAGGGCATAAGTGTGTGAAAAGGTTGGGCAGTCAGTACTTGCAAAAACAATAGCAAAAGATAAATTCATCGCTCTGCCACATTTAGTTACGGAATTTAGGGGGTTAGCGCAGAGATTTATGCTGATCTGACGTCGCAAGTTGTGGCAGCATAGGGCCCGATTACAATTGTGCAGTCGATTTATTGCAGCAGCTTTTTCATCGTCTTTTATTGCAGCTATTTTTCGTTGTCACTTACAGCCGGATCAGGAAAGCCATGTATCAAGGAAGTTGTCTATGCGGTGGCATTAAAGTCGCCATCAGCGGACCCATAAGTCATATCATTCATTGCCACTGTTCCCTGTGTCGTAAATCGAGCGGCACGGCATTCGCCACCAATGGTTTTGTCGAATTGGTGGACTTCAATCTATCGGATAAGGCCGATTTCCTCACAAGTTTTGAGTTTTCTCCTGGAAAGCGACGCTATTTCTGCCGTCACTGTGCGTCGCCTATCTACAGCGCCAACGACCAGGATAGTAAGCGTATTCGCCTTAGACTCGGCATCTTGGACTCGCCAATCAACGAGCGCCCCATGTCTCATAACTTTGTCACCTCCAAGGCGAACTGGGAGGAGATGGATGCCAAATTACCCTGGTATGAGGGCCACGAGCCCGGCAGGTAGTTTCTCTGGAGCCAGTGATTAGCTACTAGTTGATAGCTGTCAGCATAGCAATGCGATCATGCAGAACATGAAGCTCGAATCGATTCACTAAGGAAGGGTCATGAATAGTAAAAACTTCAAGGCGTTGCTGGGTACAGAGCTGCCTATTATTCAGGCGCCGATGGCTGGAGTACAAGACAGCAGGCTCGCCATCGCCGTGGCTAATGCCGGTGGGCTTGGGTCAATCCCCTGCGGCATGTTGAGCTCGGCGCAGATAGTCGATGAAATTAAACGTTTTCGGGCGGCAACCAGCGCGCCACTAAACCTTAATTTCTTCTGCCATGAGATGCCGCCGTTCGACAATCGACCCCAAGCGCGCTGGCATGAGCTATTAGCGCCATATTTTGATGAACTTGAGATAGCGGCCGATCTCAGCCAAGGCGGCGCGAGTCGTATGCCTTTTAATCATGAGATCGCTGATGCCATAGAAGCCTTTAAGCCCGAGGTGATTAGCTTTCATTTCGGCCTGCCACAAGAGGAACTGCTCGAGAGGGTAAGATCCTGGGGAAGCAAGGTGATCTCGAGTGCCACCACAGTAGCCGAGGCCGAGTACCTGGCGGCGCGAGGCGTGGATGGCATTATCGTTCAGGGCGTCGAGGCGGGTGGTCATCGCGGCATGTTTCTCAGTGATGATGTGAGCACTCAGGTGGAATTGGAACCCCTGCTGACTGAGATCGCCTCGCGAGTCGATGCGCCGCTGATCGCCGCTGGCGGCATAGGCGATGGGCACGGGGTAAAAGCCGCCTTGGCAATGGGCGCCAGCGCCGTGCAGGTGGGCAGCGCCTATCTCTTGTGTGATGAGGCCAATAGCTCAAGCCTGCATCGAGCGGCCATAGAGCATGCGGCTACTATTCAAGGGAGTACGACTAGGACAGAAGGGAGTACGGCGCTCACTAATCTCTTCTCGGGTAGACCGGCAAGGGGCCTGGTTAACCGCGCCATGTCAGAGCTTGGGCCGATCAATGACCTGGCCCCGGTCTTTCCCTATGCGACTAACCTTATGGCGCAGCTACGCAAGGCGAGTGAGGCCCGCGGCATGAGTGATTTCTCACCCCTCTGGTGTGGGCAAAATGTCGGCAGCTGCAAAAAGATCTCCGCAGGCGAGATGACCCTGGCCTTAATGCAGCAAGTCATGCAACTAGAGTCATTGCGGTAACAAATTAAAAATAATAACGAATAGAGCTGATGCAGATGAAAGGAGATCCCGTGATTGAGAAACCTGAGATAGAGAAACCAGAGGCAGATAAACCAGATTTAGCCAAACAGGAGACTGGTAAACAAGAGACAGATAAACAGGAGTTGGTATCTAGGCTAGGTATCACAATCAGCCAACTTGAGGGTGAAAACAGTGAACTGGTCGATGCCTTGGTCGATGGTGTGCGCCAGTACAACTTCGACAAGATGGGCAAGGAGACGTCTGCGCCGCTGACTGTATTGGCGCACGACAAAACCGGTAAGCTGATTGGCGGCGTCTATGGTCGCACCATCTATAAAAACTTCCTCATCCATGTGGTCTGGGTGGATGAAACGGCCCGTGGTACAGGGCTCGGACGCGACTTGATGCTAGAGGCGGAGCGCGTGGCAATTAGCCGTGGTTGCCAGCAGGCTCAGGTGGATACCTTAGATTTTCAGGCGCCGGATTTCTATCAAAAGCTGGGTTTTAGCGTCGCTGGGGTTATTCCTGCATTTGAAGCCAGTCCCGCCCGCTATTTTCTGTTCAAGCGCTATTGTGATAGTGTGACTCGCTAAGCGTTTCGTTGAGACGAATCTTTAATTAATCCATTGTTCAAGGAAGATAAATGTCCAAAAAATTATTTGCTGGTGTCCTGCTGACACTCGCATTAACTGCTTGCAGTTCCACCCAAAATACTCCCGGTAATTTGGATTCGGTCAATAACTCCTTATTGGCAGCCAATCTGCTTGAGGTGAGCGGGGACAACCTAAGTGATTATTGGCAGCCCAAGTCGAAAAAACCTGTGATGCTGAAGTCCCGCCCTAAGTGGATTCCCAAAGGGATGGGCCAGTTTAGTTATCATGTGGTCATAGATAGTGAGGGCAATGAGGTTAGTAAGACTCTGGTAAGTTCCAGCCCCGAAGGTTGGATGACCCAAGCAAGACTAAATAAGATGCCTAAGGTCCGTTATCTTGCCAGTGACGATAACCCTGAGCATCTGCCCGTAAAGGCGTTGTTGACCTCAAAGGTGATGCCTCGTCACCTCATAGAGAGCGAACAGCAATAAGTCTAATTTCCATTGTTTAGTCTAAAGCTCTCTGTCACAAAGACTCTGTCTCAAATGACCGTCTCAAATGCACTGTTTGAAATGCTTAGTCTCGAAAGCCCTTGCTCTAATGCTCGGGCTAGAGCACTTGGTCTAAAGCTCTCGGGCTAAAGTACTTGGTCTAAAGCTCTCGGGCTAAAGTACTTGGTCCGAGTGGTCAGTCCAAGTAACCTGAAATGTCCCTTGAGGCTTTTGCCGAACAAGCATTCAACCATGCAAGTTAAGGAAATCAGGCTATGAATAGATTCTGCCGTGGGCTGTTACTCATCATCTTGTCGTTCGCCGTTAGTTTGCCACTCCTGGCCGATGACGGCTTGCTGGGCCAGGTGTTTGAACAGAAACAGAGTGGCGTTCAGATCCAGGGGAAAGGCGAGGTTATTCGCCTGCTCAGTGATGATAACAAGGGCAGTCGTCATCAGCGCTTTATTTTGCGCCTGGCCAGCGGTCAGACGCTGCTGGTGGCCCACAATATTGATCTGGCGCCGCGCATTGCCGATCTTAAGGTCGGTGACAGTGTGGGCTTCTTTGGCGAATATGAGTGGAATGCTCGCGGCGGGGTGATCCACTGGACACACCATGATCCAAGGGGGCGTCACCCGGCGGGTTGGTTAAGCCATGGCGGCCGCAAATATCAGTAGGCTACTGGCTGGTTTCTAGCTCAGATTCGCTCGCGACAGCGACCTGGCCCCTGAGTGGTTGCTTGGATGGCCGCTCGAACAGAGATGCCTTCGACAGCAGTTCGAACCTGTGATTGATGGCGATAAAGCTTTCAACCAGCTTAGGGTCGAAATGGGTGCCCTTATCCTGATGGATTAATTCCAGCGCCTCCTGATGACTAAAGGGGCGTTTATAGCAGCGCGGCGAGGTCAGGGCGTCATAAACATCTACCAGGGCGACGATACGGGCCGAGAGGGGAATCGCTTCCCCCTGGAGCCCAGCCGGATAGCCGCTGCCGTCCCACCATTCATGGTGCCCACCGGCGATATCACGCCCCATCTTTATGTAAGGACACTCCGGTGCGTAACTGAGCAGACTCGCTAACACCTGAGCGCCGATAACCGGGTGCGCCTTGATCTGCTCAAACTCCTCCTCTGTCAGCCGCCCGGGCTTGAGCAAGATGGCATCGGCGATCCCCACCTTACCGATATCATGCAAAATCGAGGAGAGGGTGATCTCTTGAATAAAATCGTCGGTTAACTCTGCTGGGGCATCAATGTCGGTTTGTCGCTGAGTGGCAAGCATCTTGGCGTAGTGCTGCATGCGGATCAGGTGCGCGCCGGTCTCGTTGTCCCGGTATTCGGCCAGTTTTGCCAGTCCCATCACGGTTGCGCGCCGCGATGCTATGGTCGATCGCAGCGACTGGGTCAGTTTACCCAGCAGGAAGGCGGCGGATTGAGTGACTATGGCATTGGTGACAACGAAGTTTATCGCCACCACAAACCAGATGAAGCTGCTATAGCCCTGTGTCTCAGGCCATTGGAAGCCTTTTGTATGATAGACCAAGCCTATGGCTAGCAGAGCCGCAGCGTTAAGCAGCTGGGCGCAGAGGCTGGCCCGCTTGCCAATCAATATGCTGGTGAGTGGTGGAAAGATAAACAGCCAGAAGAACCCGGCGCCCGTTGGGCCTATTGTGATAAGGAAGGCCACGCCGATGGCGAAGAACATCAAACAGCCTATGCAGTAGCGTAAGGTCTGCCTCAATCCTCTCGCCAGTAAGATGTAGAGCAGCAACAGATAGGCCAAGGTGTCGAAGGCAGCCATGCCGACCAGACCCATCTGGATGCAGAGGTAGACACTGGTGATGTAGACGGGCACACATAAGATGGCGAGGAGGCCAAACAGGCGCTTGAAGATCAGTTCGCGCCAGATGGGCAAGGTATCGTGAAGTTCGTGTGCGGCCGTTTGGGCAAAATTAGGGGCATCCATAGTCAATCCTTTGCACTGCCAGAGGGATTTCAATACCGGCGCAGCCTCTCTGGCGAGATCCTAACTGCTGCGCACCTAGCTATATAAGCTCTATAAACTAGCAATGTGAACCGGGTTCGGCACTTAATGACGCGCAAAGGGCAGAATCTTACTGTGTCGATTCCTTATTGCGCTGAGTCTTTACTGCGTTGATTCCTTACTGCGTTGACTCTTAGTTGCCGAGCCTTAGTTCACCCCTTCATTATTACCCATAACGCGGCTCGCGGGCTAATTTACCTTTCTCTAAACTGTTTCTTTTGTATGAAAATGTGACCAAGACAGTATGGAAAGGCCTTGGCTTGTCCTAAGCCAGAGCTCGCAGTTCAGTTCTGCGTCTTAATAAAGCTCAGCCGGGACATCGTCTGGCGGCGTCAGCTCGTCGATGATCTCTCTGTCGATTTCGCGTTCTATGATGCGATCTTCTATGTCTCGGCGGATCAGCTCATCTTCGAGGCGCTGACAGTGAAAATCACAAAAGCCGCCTGTGTTGTGTATGGTGTGGGTCGAGCCAGGATCGCTGCTTGCACAGGCGCTTAACAATAAGATCGCGGCAAGGGTATATAGTGTTTTCATAATCGCTCCTTTTATCGCTCATGTTTATCGCGTCACTGGCCGGTTTTAACCTCATCCTTAGCTGGGCCATCTGTGAGTGCTAGTAGTGCTTTATCTGTCGCTGCTTAGCCGGCTAACAGGTCGTTAGGACCATAGTGACTCGATATGCGCGATAGATTAAGTTAGGTTTTATAGTGAAAACGAATAGGTGACTAGATTCATGCAAAAAGCGGGCTCTGGTAGCTGGTAGAGATAGCTAACAGTGATTGGCTGAGAGGCGCAAAGGCGATTTAAGCCAGATCACTAAAGCATCCTATATTATTGGTTTACTTTGGGTAAACTGGACTAGTCTTAGCAAACGGCTCTGTTATACTAGCGCGCCTCAAATACCAGCCGCTCGATTGGCTGACGATTTTTGCCCTTGCGACCCTAAGAGAGAATCCATGACCTTTGCAAACCTTGGCCTGCCAAATGCTGTGCTCACTAACCTTGAGCAACTTGGTTACAGCCAACCAACGCCAATTCAGCAAGAAGCCATTCCCCTGGCGCTCAAGGGTAAAAACCTGATCGCGGCGGCGCAAACCGGTAGCGGTAAGACGGCGACTTTCGTGTTGCCTATGCTCACGACCCTGATGCAGGGCCAAACACAGCGCAAGAAGCGGGCGCGGGCAATCATACTAGCGCCGACACGCGAGCTGGTGCTGCAGGTAAATGATCGCATTGGCGGATATGGTAAAGGCTTAGGGCTGGTATCCATGGCCGTTTACGGCGGCGTCGATGTGCAGGCGCAAAAGCAGCAGTTGATCGAGGGCGTCGATATCGTGGTGGCCACCCCGGGTCGTCTGCGGGATCTCTACACCCAGAGAGCGATCCGCTTCGATGAGGTGGAGCTACTTGTGCTCGATGAAGCCGATCGCATGTTGGATATGGGCTTTATCGAGGATATCACCAAGATCCTAGATACCCTGCCCGAGGAGAGACAGAACCTGCTGTTCTCCGCCACCCTGTCTCGCCCGGTGCGCGAGCTGGCGAAACAGGCGGTACCTAAGGCGATCCACCTGTCGGTCACTAAGAATCAAGATAGCCAGCCAGATATTGAGCAGTGGATCACCACGGTCGATAAGGATAAGAAGTCGGCGCTGCTCAGTCAGCTGATAAAAGATAATGCCTGGCCCCAAGCGCTTATTTTTATCGAGACCAAACATGGCGCCGCCAAGCTGGTGAGTCAGCTCGAAAAGCGTGGCATTGAGGCCGAGTGTATTCACAGCGGCCGAACTCAGGCGGTACGTGAGCAGATCCTGGCGGACTTTAAGGCGGGTAAGATTGCCTACCTTATCTCCACCGGCATCTCGGCGCGCGGTATCGATATCGACAACTTGCCGCTGGTGATCAACTATGACCTGCCGTTTCCAGCCGATGAATATGTGCATCGCATCGGTCGTACCGGCCGTGCCGGCGCCAAGGGCGAGGCGATCTCCCTGGTGTCTAAGGATGACTTTAAGAACCTCTGCATGATCGAGAGCCGCCTCGATCATCTACTGGAGCGTCGAGAGATAGAAGGTTTCGCCCCAAGAAAGCCCGTACCTATCTCGATTCTCAACTATGTGCCTAAAGCAAAGCGTGAGCAGGCTCAAGGTGAGAAGGGTAGCGAAGCCGCTGCTAGCCAAGGTGAGAAGGGCCCTAAGGAAGTTAAGGATAAGCGGAGAGAAGATAAGCCTAGAGGTCAATCCAAGCCTCATGAAAAGGCATCAACCTATAAAGGTAACTCCGCCGATAAGAAGGCTAGGCCTGCTAAAGCTAAATCAGCAGCGGCTGGTGATCGCGGTGGGAAAGATCAAAGCTCGGAGCGTAAAACTGAACAAAAGCCAGCCTTTAATCCTTGGGCCGATAGTCGGCCGGGTAAGAAATAAGATTTAACAAGAGCCCTCAGATTGAGGGCTTTTTTGTGGCTGGTGGTGTTGTCCTTTGACTTGCTTGGATGTTGCAGAGGGAATTGAAGGTCATACCTTCATGGCAACCTAACGCCTCCTGCGGGGGAATGTGGGAATGCTTTTGGGTTGTAGCGTCTACCAGTTTGGGCATTTGATGGGATTTTGAAGGTCGTACCTTCATGGCAACCTATCACCTGCGGTGGGCTTATGTGCAGATACGCCTGTGACACGCTATGCGCCATCCCTGGCCGCTCTACGGTTTCATCCCTGAAACCGAAGGTCACATTCGTATCTACACTCGATATCTAACGTCTCTCCGATTTGACCACTTTTGATGACTAGTTGAAAGTTTAGAAGGTTGCTAACCTTTACTCGCTATACTGCGGATCTATACACGTATAATGGGATATTGCCAAAAAGCCCAACTTTCACTTCCTTTTATGTAATCTTGCGATTCTCGTTTGGTTTTAGGGCTGCTCACTTTCTCCTTGTTATGTAATACCATTATTGATATAAATTTCAGATGTTTAAAAAGCTTTGTCGCGATGTATATTAGGTCGTGGTGATTTACATGGGCGGCATTCTCGCTAATAAGCGTTATGCATCTACTAGGAAATTAAGATTTGACTGATAGAAACACGGAATATGAAAAGCTAGTTGCCGAAATTCATCAAGGAATGTTGGATTTTGACGGATTCGAAAATCTGCGAGTAGAACATGACGTTACCATAACTGGTAAAAGTGGAGCCACTCATCAAATTGATGTTTATTGGGAATTTAAAGCCGCCGGAACGACTTACAGAACTTGTGTTGAATGCAAAAACTATAAATCTGCAGTAAAGAAATCTCATGTAGCTTCTTTTGCAGAGATATTACGTGACATAGGAAATGCCAATGGAATAATTGCAACAACAAGCTCCTATCAGAAAGGAGCAATATTGTTGGCAAAAGAAAATAATATCCGGCTTGTTTTAGTTAATCATCTAATTAAATCAATTCATTATACGATACAACCGATAATGAGTGATTTTAAGAATACTAAATTCAACTTTAATCAAGATAGTGCAAAAGAAGCTTTGATAAGAAATGGCCTAGATAAATATGAAAATAACTTAACTTATCCTGGATATTATCCACTTCTCGATGAGCATGGTGAGATTGCTGTTAGGTTAAATGAACTAATAAACACGAGTAATCTAGTGGAGGGCCATAATACCTTAGATTGTTCAAAATACTACCTTGATGTTGAAGGTTTAGGCCTAGTTCAACTAGATTCCATTGAAGTCGATATGATTCACTACGAAGCACAATCTATCGAGGGGTTTGTAGAATCACCTAACTCTGCAATGGCTGCAATAGAAGATATTGTTGATGAAAACGTCCATTATTTACATGATGACGGAACAGTAAATGACGTGCCAAATAATATATAACAAACCGCTCAAATATGTTCCGGCCACAAAAAGAGTGGCCGGAACTGGACTCGTTAATGTTCACAGGTTAGCGGAGCGTTAACAAAAGAATCGTCATATCGGTAAATCTGACGGAATGTATCGAAATTAAAAGCGAGTAGACGGAGTGTGGTGCTAATACTCAATCTACTCGCTTTGATGTCTTGAAATGACCGGGCTTATTTCTCTCCTACAACAAGCACCTTTGACTCAAGTGGTGCTAAATCTAATGTGACTTGGCCTCCCTTCGTCGTGAGCGTCAATGGCGCCGTGGGTGTTTTATCACTTAGCATCTCTCTTAGTGGGTAGGTGCCCGGCGCGAGTTGCCAGCGTTTAACTAAGGCTGCGGGGAGATCGATAATGAGGTGCTTTGCCTTGTCTTTAGCGAAGTTGCTGACGATGATGACCTTCTGCTCGTCGTCGAAGCGGCTGAAGGCGAATAGGTCTGCATCATAGCCCTTGCCTTGATCGATATTCGCCCTGTGTAGATCGCCATATTCACCGCTTAGGGCGCTCAGGCTGTGGCTGAGATTTAACAGCTTGGCGTAGTAAGCTCGCAGACTCAGCTCCTCTTTTGAAGAATGACCGCCGTCAAATTTACCCATGTTCATAAAGCGCTGGTGGGCCGGCACGCCAACATAGTCGAAGATGCTGGTGCGGCTGGGTTTGCCAAAGCCTGCGTCTTCGCTGCCATCTTCGCCGACCTCCTGGCCGAAATAGATCAGGGTGGGCGCCTGGCTTAAGGTGGTGGAGACAACCATGGCGGGCAGGGCGCTTAACGGATCGCCGGCAAACTCAGGGCTGGCGATGCGCTGCTCGTCGTGATTCTCGAGAAAATGCAGCATGTGCGCGGCGATATCTTCAACGTTGTTGCGATCGCGCTCGATCGCCTGGGTGCCAGCCTTGCCCTGGATGATCGCCTTGAGGCTGTCGTAGAGCCCCACCTTGTCATAGAGGTAGTCCATCTTGCCAAGGTGAATATAGTCGCGGTAACGGCTCGGGGTATAGACCTCGGCGAGCAGCAGGGCATCGGGATTGGTATGCTTGATGTGGCTGTTCAGATAGCTCCAGAAAGCAACCGGCACCATCTCGGCCATGTCATAGCGAAATCCGTCTACGCCCTTGGCGAGCCAGTACTGGGCGATCTCGTTGAACTTAATCCAGGAGCTGGGGATGCTATCTTTTGGCACCTGTTGCCAGAAGGCGTAATGCTCGGCGGCCGTCTTACTGCGATAGTCCTCAGGTAGCTGAGGAAAATCCTCGCTGCCATCTGGCGTGACGCCATAGTTTATCTTAACGGTTTCATACCAGTCGTTTTGATCTGGCTTGGCTGCGCGCGAGCCATTGCCGGTCCACTTGGCGGGAAACTCGTCAAACTTGCCATCGACTAGCGGATGTGGCTCGCCGCCGAGGGGCTTTAAATCCGGGCTTAGGCTTGGCACCTCGAAAGGCGTGCCCACTACATAGTAGAAGTTGTTGTCTCTGGCGTAACTGAGCTGAGTGTTGTCATTCGCGCCGAAGTCAGTGACGCCTTTAGGCGCCGACAGCGAGTGATAGCCGCGCGCCACATGGTTAGGCACTATGTCGATGATCACTTGCATGCCAGCTTTGTGGGTGCGGGCGATCAACGCCTCGAATTCCTCAAGGCGTTTGGCGGGGTTGTCTGCCAGATCCGGGTTGACGTTATAGTAGTCTTTCACCGCATAGGGGGAGCCGGCGCGGCCCTTGACCACATCGGGATCATCAGTGCCGATGCCATACTGGCTGTAGTCGCCGACCAAGGCATGATGGGGGATCCCCGTATACCAGATATGGCTGACGCCTAAGGATTTGATGCTCTCTAGCGCCTTGGGCGTAAAGTCGCTGAACTTGCCCACACCATTTTGCGCCTTGGTGCCCCAGGGGATGTTGGCGGTCTGGGTATTACCGAAGAGGCGGGTGAATACCTGATAGATGACAGGCTTGGTCACCCGCTCGCTGCTTGTAGACTGAGCGTCACTTGATTGGACGCTAGCAGTTTTTGCGTTAGTCGTTGCCTCCATCTGGGGCAGGGCGAAGGCCTGGGCTGAAATCATCAGCGCGGCGCTGCACAGGGCAGCACTTAACTTATTGAATGGAATGTTTAAAGTAATGTTCAACGGCTTATTCAAGAGCCTATTCAAATCGTGACGCGCCTTAGTCATTATTTGGCGTCCTCTATGGCTAACAGGGTAACGCCTTGTCCCTTGATCGAGAGGCTCTTATCCAGCGTGGCGGTATCGCCGCTGATCACATCTTGAGCCATGCGGGCACTGCCTAGCAGATCCCGGTAGCGAGCGAGAGGCAATTCGACCGCCTTATCCAACTTGTTGTAGATCACCATGAGGCGCGCCTTGTCGCTGCAATCTTGTTTGGCGCAGCGCATCTGCACATATACGCCATCCTGAGGCACATAGTGGCGCAGGCCGCCGCTGTGGATGAAGTCTGCCTGTTTGCGGAAGTTAAGCAGGCTGCGGGTGAAGCTCAGCATAGATTGCTGTTCTTCATTCAGCCCTTTATTATCAAAAACTGAGATGGCATCTCCCTGCCAGCCACCGGGGAAATCTGAGCGGGTGACACCATCATTACGATCTTTGGTCGGGCTTTGCATCAAAATTTCTGAGCCATAGAAGATCTGCGGAATGCGATTGCTGGTAAGCACATAGGCCAGTGCCATCTTGGTCAGGGCTAAGTTATCACCCAGCAGGCTGTAGAGGCGGTTGGTGTCGTGGTTGCCTTCGAACAGCACAAGTTGCGTCGGGTCGGCATAGACCACATCGTTGGCGAGAAACTCATACAGGCGCATCATGCCTTCGCTCCAGCCTTCCTCTTCGCTTAGCGCCTTGATAAGGGTTTCATAGAGGGGGAAGTCCATCAGGCTTGGCAATTCTGACTGGTAGCCATCTTGATTGACCTTGCCCTTCTGCCAGTAGGAGACGGTTATTGGGTTGCCCGTCCACTCTTCGCCGACGATGTTGAACTTGGGATACTCAGTCATGATGGCGCGGGTCCAATCGACCAGAAAATCCTTATCGGCGTAGGAGTAGGTGTCTTCACGTATGCCGCTCAGATGAACGTATTCTACCCACCAGATGCTGTTTTGGATCAGGTAGTTGGCAAGCTGTGGCTGCTCTTGGTTAAGGTCCGGCATGGACTCGACAAACCAGCCGTGGCTAAAGTCGCGCTTGTCTTTGGCAACCGCGTAGGGGTCTTGCAGCGTGGTACGTCTGTGGGTGGTGAAATCGATGGCCGAGGAATCTTGAGCTGATGCGCCCTCAGGACGATTGACCCAATCCTGGCTGGGCAGATCATCCATCCACCAGTGGTTTGAGCCGATATGGTTGACTACCACATCGGCGATGATGCCTATGCCTTTCTCCTTCGCCTTGATGGCCAGCTGGCGGTAATCGTCGTTGCTGCCGAATCTTGGGTCGATGCGGTAGTGGTTGGTGACCGAGTAGCCGTGGTAGGAGTATTCGGCCTGGTTATTCTCGGTAAGCGGGTTGATCCACAGCTGAGTGACGCCAAGATCTGCCAGATAGTCCAGGCTGTTGATGATCCCCTGAATATCACCGCCGTGACGACCACCTGGATTGCTGCGATCGGCTTGCTCTATCATGTCGGCCTGGTTGTCATTAGTGGGGTCGCCGTTAGCGAAGCGATCTGGGGTGATGAGATAGATAACGTCTTTGGTGCTAAAGCCCTGGCGAGCCGCGCTGCCCTTATTGCGCTCGAGCAGCTCGTAGGGCACGCTAATTTGGTCCTGGCCTACTTGGCCGAATGTCAGCTCAAAAGTCTGCGCCTTGGCGCCTTGAGTGTCCAGGTTAACAAACAGATAGTTGGGGTTCTCTGTGGTCTCAACGCCTTTAAGGGTTACGCCATCGGCCTTAACCGTCACCTTAGCCTTAGCGATGTTTTCGCCATGAACCATCAGCTGAAGCTGACTATGTTGCATGCCCGCCCACCAGTTGAGGGGCTCGATACGCAGTTTCTCGGTACTGATATTGGCGCTGGCATTAGCACTGTCACTGGCAAAGGAGCTGCTTGCCGATTGTACAGATGCCGTCACTTGAAAGGTGGAAGGGGCGAGCATAAGTAACGAGGTGGCGATGAGGGTGAGTTTCAACTTGTTATTAGTACGTCTCATGGGCAGTCCTTTCGGCGTTCGACCTTTTAATGCTGTGTCTAGCGTGATGACACATTAAGGTGTTAGGTGTGACTGAGTTAACTTTCTGGGTATGACACAGTTTTTCGTTAGCTTAATATGAAAACACCTGCTTCAAGGGATCGAAGCAGGTGTTTTTCGGCTAATACCTAAGATTACATAGTGTAGCTAAATCCTAGGAAGTATTGGCGACCAAAGCTCTGGATGGTACCAGTTTGGTGCGTCTGACCGAAGTAGGTCTTGTTAGCTTCGTCTGTCAGGTTATTAACCTGGAACAAGAACTTAAGACCATTGTCCATCGCATAAGATGCCTGGTAGTCGAGAATGGTTTCTGCATCGAAGAAGGCCAGCTGAGATTCAACCGCAACTTGTTCAGAAACGTACTCACTACGATAACGCATGCTCAAACGGGTATCGAAACCATCCAAGGTGTAGAATAGGGTGGTGTTCAACACGTGCTCAGACAGGCCTGGTAGCGGGATAGCTAAGCTTTCACCACTTAGGTCGGTTTCAAACTCTACTTCACTGTCAGAGTATGCGTAACTGCCGGTGAAACCTAGGCCGCTCAGTGCGCCCGGTAGGAAGTCGAATACCTGAGTGTAGGCAAGTTCGATACCGCGAATATAACCGCCGTTATCGTTGTTAACCGCCGTCTGATACTGACCTTCATTCTTAACGACAGGGAACTCTACACCGTTGTCGACAATAGTGTCTGGCACGATGAAGCCTGCTTCTTCGAAGTCAAATGGCTGGATAGTGAAGTTGTTGATGAATGACTTGATGTCTTTGTAGAACACGGCAAAGACGATCGCACCTTCAGACTCTTCAAAGTAGTGCTCATATGACAGGTCGTACTGATCGGCATAGAAAGGATCCAGTAGCGGACTGGTGTTACCCCATGCGTTGTACTTCTTGTAACCTGGCGTTGCAGAGTCGTCATACCAAGAACCCATACCAGACTTCAGCTTGTCGATTGGTGGACGAGCCATAACCGATGCTGCGGCAAAACGGATCTGATCGTTTTGGGTCAGGTGGAAGTTCAAGTTAACCGAAGGTAGGTAGTCGGTGTAAGACTTGCCCACTTTATTGTGGATATAGTCGGTGCTGACCACGCCTTTTTCATCGACGATCTCTTCACCCAGACCGAAACCTACTTGCTGTAGACCTGTACTTGACTGATCTGTGTTAACCACACGCAGGCCGATGTTACCTGTTACAGGGATGCTACCAATCTCGAAGTCCAGGTTAGCCTGCACATAACCGGCTAGCACGTCTTCATTTACCGTACCGCTTTGGATCATGGTCCAGTTGTTGGCCCAGTTAGCGGTAGGGACGAAAGGATCTTGTCCTGTTGCCGCCAGTTGTGCATTAACCAGATCCACAGCCTTATCAAAGTCGATCGCCAGGAAGCTTGGGTAGCCTGAAAGCTCGCCGCCAAAGTTAACCACACGGGTCATATCATCGGTCAGGGCCAGCACAGGTTGATTGTCTGGGTTGGTGCCAAATTCGAAACCATAGCCTGCTTGAGAGCGCTGCGCGTTGAACTCACGCTCAGAGTATCTTACGCCGACGTCGATAGACGACACGAAGCTATTGTCTAGCTGGTAGTTCAGGTCGAGTTTGTAAGCGATCAGATCGTTTTGTTGATCATAAGGCCACATACCCACTTCTCTCAGACCTAGGGTCGAAGTATCTGTGTAATCCTTGGCGAAACTGATGTCGGCTGGATTGAGGTTGTTTAGCTTATAAGTGATCGACTCGGCCGATCTAACATTGTTAGCCATGTCGTCATAGATAACGGCGCGGGTACCGCCGTTGACGAATTCACCGTCGGCAGAAGAGTAGCTGATGTCTGCGGCGATGGTGAGGTTTTCACCATTGGTCCATTCGATGTTAACTGCGCCAGAGGTGAGCTCTGAGTATTTTGAGTCGTTATCGTTAACCACAAAAACGGCAAAGTTATCAGTACCATCGGTAGACACTGTACCACCGATCATAGAGCCGTCTTCGACAATGGCGTCGCTGATCTGACCGTTCTTTAATGATTTCACACGGAAACCGCGGGCAAAGTTCTCTGAATCGAACTTAGAGTGGAAGATGTCGCCCTTAAAGCTCCAGTTGTCATTGGGTTGCCAGTGGATGGCGCCCATGTAACCGTCACGGGTGTCGGTACCACCTTTTTGTTGCATCTCGAAGCCTTCGCTGATGGATTCAAGGTTGCCATCACCGTTGACATCGCGTCTCTCATCGTTGAAACGTAGGCCGATGAATTGGCTTGCTACATAAGGTTGATAGAGATGTGCGTAACCCACGGCAACACCAAGGGTTTCATCGAGGAACTTACCTTGGTACGAGAAGCTTAGACGGTTGCCATATTCTTCTGCGTCGGCAATTTCACCGGCGCGGTCGTTAAAGCTACCACGAGCGTTAACGGTAAAGTTGTGGTCTTTTGGTGCCTGCAGCGGGTCGGCTGTTTTAAGCTCGACTGTGCCGGCAACACCACCTTCGATGAGCGAAGCCTTTGGCGACTTATAAACTTGCGCCTGGTTGATCAGCTCAGAAGGGTATTGATCGAATTCGATCGCACGTTTACCACCAGTGGTAACCTGTTCGCGGCCGTTTAATGTCGCGGCAACGAAATCACCGTCCAGACCACGAATGTTAAGACCACTTGCCTGGCCACCGGTACGTACGGCGGTAACACCTGGCAGGCGGGTTAGGGCATCGGCAATTGATTGATCAGGCAGGGCGCCTAAGTCATCTGCAGAAATGGTTTCTGATACGGTATCGGCAAAACGCTTGTTGTTGAGCGACTTGATCACACTGGTACGGAAGCCACGTACCTCGATCACTTCAATCGACTCGTCTTGAGTCGTTGCTGCCGCCTCAGCCTTCGCCGCCTCGTTATCAGCTGCATAGACATTAATACAAACGCCGGCCGAGAGCAGGGCTAGCGTGAGTAGGTTAGGTTTAAATTGAAACATCCATCTTCCCCTTTTTTCACTCTATTCATTCTGTATTACTTCTTATGTGTGAAATAAGGGGGGACCCTTGTTCACAGCTATATAGGTGAATGAGAGTGCTTGTTATTGTACTTGTTTCTAAGTTGTTATGTAGCAGCACCGATACTACTCTCGCACTCGTCGCGGTCACAATATTATGCATACGTATTCAAAAGTGACCTCGGCCTCAAAAAGGGCGTCTAGCGGGGTGCGCCAGCTCACAAAATGGCCTGCAAAACTCAGTCTAACCCCATGTTTATATTTGCTTTTGTTCTAGGTGGTCAGAAGGTGCTTTACGCCTGTCTGTTTTGCATACGTATGCAGTGGTGTTGAACCCGATTTCCCGGATGACGTATGCTCGTTTCATTCTAATAACAATTGTTCGTCGACAACGATTGGGTAACAGGTATGCAACCCAGGGGCAGGCACCTGCCTTTAATATAGTCGTTGGTGACCTAGGGGCGATAATGAACCAACTCTCCTGGTGGCGCGGCGCCGTCATCTATCAGATCTATCCTCGCAGCTTAATGGATTCCAATGGCGACGGTGTAGGTGATCTACAAGGCATCATAAGTAAACTCGACTACATTGCGAGTCTGAACGTGGATGCCATCTGGATCTCGCCTTTCTTCAAGTCGCCGATGAAAGACTTTGGTTACGACATCAGCGACTACCGCGCTATCGATCCTTTGTTTGGTACCATGGCGGATTTCGACGAGCTGATCGACAAGGCGCACGGACTCGGCATCAAGGTGATTATCGATCAGGTGCTCAGCCACACCTCAGATCAACACGCCTGGTTTAGCGAGAGTCGCCAGAGCCGGGACAACGCCAAGCAGGACTGGTATGTGTGGGCCGATCCTAAGCCGGATGGCACCGCGCCTAACAACTGGCTGGCTATCTTTGGTGGCTGCGCCTGGGAGTGGGAGCCACGTCGTCAGCAATATTATCTGCATAACTTCCTGACCAGCCAGCCGGATTTGAACTTCCATAACCCTGATGTGCGCCAAGCTGTGCTGGATAATGTTAAGTTCTGGCTCGATAAGGGAGTCGATGGTTTCCGCCTCGATGCGATCACCTTCTGTTATCACGATGAGCAGCTAAGAGACAATCCGCCCAAGCCTGAAGACAAGCGTCAGGGCAGGGGCTTTAGCGAAGATAACCCATACGCCTATCAGTATCACTACTATAACAACACCCGCCCGCAGACTGTTGGTTTCATCGAAGAGCTGCGCGCGCTGATCAACCAATATCCTGGCGTGGTCACCCTAGGGGAAGTCTCTTCGGAAGACTCGCTGGCGACCATGGCCGAATACACCCAGGGCGAGGACCGCCTACATATGGCCTACAGCTTCGAGTTGCTGACCGACGATTTCAGCCCGGCGTATATCCGGCACACGGTAGAGGCGCTGGAGCAGAGCATTGGTGATGGCTGGCCCTGCTGGGCGATAGGCAACCACGACGTGCAGCGGGTCGCGACACGTTGGGGCAGAGACACCTTCAATAGCGATATGGCCAAGATGCTTAACGCCATGCTTTGTTCGCTACGGGGCAGTGTCTGTAGCTACCAAGGAGAGGAGCTGGGCCTTGGTGAGGTAGAGATCGCCTATGAGCAGCTGCAAGATCCGTTCGGCATCACCTTCTGGCCTATGTTCAAGGGCCGGGACGGTTGTCGCACGCCTATGCCTTGGCGCCATGACGCTAACCATGGCGGCTTCAGTGACAACACGCCTTGGCTGCCGCTACCGGCCGATCATAAGGCTGTGGCGGTCGATGTGCAGGAGGCCAACCCTGAGTCGATTCTGAACCATTACCGTCACATGTTGGCCTGGCGTAAACAGCACCCCATACTCGTCACGGGTGATATCAAATTTATTGAGTCAAACGATTCACTTTTGGTGTTTGAGCGTCGCCTGGGTGAGCAGACTCTCCTGGTTGCCTTTAACCTGAGTGGTCAGTCGCAGAGCTATAGCCTGGCAGGTCTGGGCGAGAAAGCACTGGCACCACTGGAAGGTCATGGTCTGCCTAAGGCAGAACTGAATGGCGATTTGATTCAGTTTGACGGTTTCGGTTGCTTCTATTCTTGGAAGTAAACGACTTGGAAATTGCTAATCGGAAGTAGCTGGCTCTCGTTAGCCAGCTATTTGCGTGAAAAGATTTAACACCACCAATAAAATATACAATAACAAAAGAGAACTACACCATGGCAATGATGCAACAAAGTAGCACGGCTACCGGGGTTGGCGGTGAGCAGGAGAACTATCGTTTCGCGCTAGTCTCCCTGACCTCGCTATTTTTCATGTGGGGCTTTATCACCTGTCTGAACGACATCTTGATCCCCCATCTCAAGGCAGCGTTTTCGCTCAACTACGCCGAGGCGATGCTGATCCAGTTCTGCTTCTTCGGCGCCTACTTCCTGGTCTCTATGCCGGCCGGTAAGCTGGTTAAGGCCCTCGGCTATCAGAAAGGGATAGTGACAGGTCTGCTGATCGCGGCACTGGGCTGTGCACTCTTTTATCCTGCGGCGGCGCTGGCCACCTACGGACTCTTCCTCGGCGCCTTGTTCGTGTTGGCCTCAGGGATCACTATTTTGCAGGTGGCGGCGAACCCCTATGTGAATGCATTGGGTAGCGTAGAGACCGCCTCTAGCCGTCTTAACCTGACTCAGGCTTTCAACGCCCTGGGTACTACGGTTGCGCCATATTTTGGCGCCGTGTTGATCCTCTCAGTCGCCGTTGAAGCTAGCGAGACCCTGACTCAGGCACAGGCCGAGGCGGAAGTGGTTAAACTGCCTTATCTTATTTTGGCCACTGCATTAGGCGTCCTGGCGCTGGTATTTGCCAAACTGGATCTGCCGCAGATCAAAGAGCATTGTCAGAGCGGCGAGCAGGGCGAGGTGGTGCATAATGGCAAGACCAGCGCGCTGCAATCACTGCACCTGGTGCTCGGCGCCGTGGGGATCTTCGTCTACGTGGGAGCTGAAGTGTCTATCGGCAGCTTCCTGGTTAACTTCCTGGCCCAGGATGACATTGCCGGACTAAGTGAGGCCAGCGCCGCGAGTTACATCACCTATTACTGGGGCGGCGCCATGGTAGGTCGTTTCATCGGTAGTGCCGTAATGCAGAAGGTGCCTGCCGGTACTGTGCTCGGTTTCAACGCCTTGATGGCGGCGCTACTGGTTGCATTGGCGATGACCAGCACGGGCACCGTGGCTATGTGGGCGATTCTGGCGGTTGGCCTATTCAACTCCATCATGTTCCCGACCATCTTCAGCCTGGCGCTGCGGGATCTCGGCCCGCACACCTCACAAGGGTCGGGCGTACTCTGCTTGGCCATCGTCGGTGGCGCGATTCTACCTCTGCTGCAGGGTGTACTGGCGGATAACATAGGTATTCAGCATGCCTTCTTCCTGCCGATCATCTGTTACCTGTTCATTATGTTCTATGGTGTGAAGGGGTCTAAGCTCTAAGGGCTATGCTCTAAGGCTTGGGTCTTTAAACCTATAATTCAGAGGCAAGCAGCAATGCTTGCCTTTTTTATTGCCATAATGGCCGCTATCGCTTGCCTATTAGGGGCTTAACTCCTATGATCGCCAGCGATTTTTATTATCTAGGCTCTGCTACTTTAGGCTCTACTATGTTAAATGCGTCGCTATCTCCAAGTTCAACCGAATTAGTTATCAATGTGCTGGCCATGGTGCTCGAAGAGGGCAAACCGCTGGACAGAGCCTATTCACATCACTTCTCTGGACTCAAGTTAGCGCCGTCAGAGCAGGCACGCATCACCTATGTCACAGGTGATCTGCTGCGCCGCCTCAACTTCTACTGCTATCTGGCAGATATCTCAACCGATGAGATTGCCCGTATGGGTTCACGCCTGCTCAATGCCTGGCACATGGCGAACGAGCTGCCGATCCCTAAGTTGCAGTACACCTTGGCGATCGAAGAAGATGATTTTAATCAGCGCCTGGCAGCGGCCAAGCAGCAAGCGGCGCTGTTCGATGGTTGCCCCGAATGGCTCGATACCTTGGGTCAGGAGCAGTTAGGCGATGATTGGGCCAAGGAGCGCGCCGCGCTGGCACAGGCGCCAAAGCGTTACCTGCGCGTTAACCCGCTGAAGACAAATAGCGAAGATCTCGCCAAGCGTCTTGCCAAGGAAGGGGTCGAGACCCGCGAGGTGCCAGGCGTGGCAAGCGCGCTCGAGGTGATCTCAGATGCGGCGCTGTTTCGTACCGAGTGCTTCAAGCAGGGGCTATTTGAGCAGCAAGACGCCGGTTCTCAGCACGTGGCCGCCGCCGTCGGCGCAGAGCCAGGCATGCGGGTGATCGATGCCTGCGCCGGTGCAGGTGGTAAGACGTTGGCCATTGCCGCCCAGATGCAGGGCAAGGGTCGTTTGCTGGCCATGGATGTGGAGCAGTGGAAACTGGATAACCTTAAGCAGCGTGCACGCCGCGCCGGTGCCCACAATGTCGAGACCCGTATCATCGCCAGTAGCAAGACCATTAAGCGTCTTAAGCTGAGTGCCGATCGGGTACTTCTGGACGTGCCTTGTTCTGGCCTTGGGGTTCTCAAGCGTAATCCCGATGCAAAGTGGCGCGATACGCCGGATCGTCTGCCTGTGCTGGTCGAGCTGCAAAAGGAGATCCTGCAGAGCTACAGCCGTATGGTGAAGGTCGATGGCATCTTGATCTACGCCACTTGCTCTATCATGCCTCAGGAAAATCGCCAGCAGGTCGATGCCTTCCTGGCCACCAACCCACACTTTAGTTTTATCGACGATGAAACCGTGAGCGTGGCCGATACCGGCTTCGATGGCTTCTATCTGGCGCGTATGAAGCGTACCGCCGAGTCTGCCTAATCCTTTCTCGAGATCGTAATTTTTTGATCTCAGTCACAGGTGTCGGTTTAGGGCGTGGGTAACTGCGCAGTAAGCCGACACTTGACCTTAGTAGGCTACAACAAGCCTGACAAATAGTGATATCATCTCTCCTTTCATTTGCTGATCTTGGTCTATCTGCCTTTTTCTCGGACGATGTTATTACAAACGGCTGTACAAGAGTTTTCACATCAAGAAAGGTTTTCCGCGCTGCAAGCGTTGTTGGGCGGTCGGCTGCTGGAGTGTCAGCGCCAGGCCCATATTATCCGCGGCGTCTTTGCCGGTGAGCCCCAAATAACCTGCCAGGTCTCCCTCAACGATCAGGGTAAGATAAGCGGTCGCTGCGACTGTGGTCAGCCTCGTTGTGCCCATCAGGCGGCGTTAGTGATCGAGCAGGCGGCGCTTCGTGCCCTCGATGAGCAGGGGCGCTCCAGACGTTCAGATACGGCCATTCGCCTGTTTAGAAGCGATCTCAAGGAGCGTTTCGATCCTTTCCCCACCATGGCGCGCCATCGCATCCTCTATCTGTTAGTGCCGAGCGAGACAGGCTTGCAGCTCAAGGTATTAAAAGGCTATCTGAATAAGAATGGCCGCTACCAGCTCAAGGGCCCGTTAGGATTCGAGCTGCTGCAGAGCCAGCCTGTGCCTAAGTATGTCAGTCAGACAGATCTCAAGTTGCTGCACACACTGAGGGCGTTGGCCGCTGATTTTAGCAGTCACAATATCGGTGAACTCAGCAATGCTCTTGGCAGTAGCACGGAAGGCAGTAGTAGCGTTAGCGAAAGCAGCAGTAACTTTATCGCCGAAAGCGGCAGTGAAAAGACAGGCCAAGCCCATCTACCCGATTATTTAACCTCTGTGGCTTCTAGCTTGGAGGCTCAAACGGCGCAGCAAGATCTGTCAATGGCCGAAACATCAAGCGAGCAGGCGATCATTATCGAACTCGATTGCGCCTTTGCGGAAACCAATAGCGATACAGATAAAACCAATGACAGTTCGGTGCGGCTTGGCAGCGATTTCTATCGCCTGCTGTTTGCCAGCGGTCGCTGTTTCTTTGGCAAGGTGGCGGGGGAGCCGGTGCGTTTGGCGACTCACTATGATGAAGACTACCTGGATGAAAGCTTCATGCTGCCCCTTTGCCCCGGTGTCTGGCTAGATACCTGCTCGGGCACTGGGATCATAGATAAACGCCGTGACGTGCGGGTGAATCAAACCCTGTTAGAAGGCGTGGATCTGGACGGCGACTGGCTGCCAAGGCTAGAGATCGCCCGTGAGAGCCTAGATCAAAACTGGCTTGAACCTCTGCTGGCGCCTATCGATGTGGCCAAATTTTCCATGGTTCACCGCGGCCAGCGTTATGACTTCGAATCACTCAGTTATCTTGGTGCTGGCCACAAAGCCTTCATGGCGCAATTTGCCAAGTGTCAGCTGCTGCTCAATCCCTTGCCTCTACTCACCAGTCAGTTCGAGCCGGCCGTGACAGAATCACTCGGTGAGGGCATGCGTCTGGTACCGGGGGAGGCGAGTGAGCATGTGGTCTTGCTGCGCACGCTTTCCCTTAAGGGCTGGCAGATTGAACTGGTGGCCAAGCAACGTTTCGTTCAGGTGGCGGCCAATGCCTGGTATGGCGAGGTGAACAGCGCCGACAAGGATTGGTTCGAACTCAGCCTTGGAGTTGAGGTGGAAGGAAAGCGGGTTAACCTCCTGCCATTGCTGGTCAACCTCATTCGTCAGGGCAAGCTCAGCCGAGATTTCAATCAGGTAACGAGCGGCGATCAATCTGACGCAAACGGTAGTGCGGCTCAACCGCAGGAGGTGGCACTTGAGCTGGAATCTGGTGCCATACTAACCCTGCCGGCTGCGCGTATTCAGCGCATACTCGCGGTGCTCGACGAGCTCTTTGCGCAGCAGCCGCTAAACGATCAGGAAAAGCTGGTGCTGGCCCGCCATCACCTCGGGCGCATTCCGCTGCTCGATGATGCCTTGAGTCAATCTGAGCAGGCGCTGACCTGGTCGGGTGAGGCCAAGCTGAGGCAACATGCCAAGGCGCTCGGGCGTTATCTCAATGAGCAGCAGAGCAGGCGCGCAGACAGGCTAGGTACCGCGGACTTTGTAGCGCCCGATGGGCTTAACGCCGAGTTGCGTCCCTATCAGGTAGAGGGGGTCGCCTGGCTACAATTTATCAAGCGACACGGCTTTGGTGCCATATTGGCCGATGACATGGGGCTGGGTAAGACGCTGCAGACCCTGTGCAGCATCTTGCTGGATAAACAGGCCGGGGTGACTAAGGCGCCTGTGTTGGTTATCGCGCCAACCAGTTTGCTCAGCAACTGGCAGCGGGAGATTGCCCAGTTTACCCCAAGCCTGAGTAGTTTCATCTGGAGCGGCCGCGCCCGTCATGATAACGAGCAGGCGCTAACGGATGTTGATATTCTGATCACCAGCTATGGGATCCTGGCCCAAGACGCAGAGCGGCTGACCAAGCTCAATTGGCACCAGGTGATTTTAGATGAGGCCCAGACCATCAAGAACAGTCGTAGCCGTATCACTAAGCTGGTGAACCGGCTGCAGACCCAGCATCGTCTCTGTCTCACCGGCACGCCGATGGAAAACCATCTTGGAGAGCTCTGGTCGCTGTTTCATTTCCTGATGCCGGGCTTTCTCGGCACGGCCACTCAGTTTCAACGCCAGTTTAAACAGCCGATAGAGAAAGATCATTGCGATGCCAGTCGTCAGCGGCTGGCTCAGCGCCTGGCCCCTTTCATGTTAAGGCGTACCAAGAGTCAGGTGGCAACCGAATTGCCCACCAAGACGGTGATCAATACCCTGATCGAGCTCAGCCAGAGTCAGTCGGATCTCTACGAGACCATACGTCTCACCGTGGCCGAGCAGGTGCAACTGGCCCTGAGGCAAACCGGCGCCAAGGCCAACCGCCTGATGATCAGCAATGCGCTGCTTAAGCTGCGTCAGGTATGTTGTCATCCGGCAATGCTTAACCTGGGTCAGTTGGGGCAGGTTGGCGAGACAGAGAGTTCAAAAGTGGCGATGTCTCCCGAAGTTGACTCTCGCCAAGGCGTGACGGGCTTAGATGGCGCACAGGATGAGCTTAACGCCGAGTCTTCCAAGCTTGCCTGGCTGGAGAACAAGTTGCCGAGCATGATAGAAGATGGCCGCAACATACTGATCTTCTCATCATTTACCAGCATGCTGGATTTGATCGCCGAGCAGCTGGATCGCCAGCAGATAGGCTATGAGATGCTCACCGGGCGCAGTCGTCATCGCGATCGCATCATAGAGCGTTTTCGTCGCGGTGAGGTTAATGTGTTCCTCATCAGCCTCAAGGCTGGCGGCTCTGGACTCAATCTGACCGAGGCTGATGTGGTGATCCATGTGGATCCCTGGTGGAATCCGGCCGCCGAAGAGCAGGCCAGTGACAGGGCCTATCGTATCGGCCAGGATAAGCCGGTATTTGTCTATAAGCTTATCTGTCAGAACACGGTTGAGGAGCGGATTCAGCAGCTGCAGCAGAGTAAGCAGGCGCTGGCCCAAAGCATGTATCAGACCGAGAGTCTCACGGCCGCCGAGATGGACAGAGATGATTGGCTGGCCCTTCTACAGCCCATTACTGAGCAGCCTGTCTAAGCGCAACCAAGGACTGAGCAGCCAATCATCGAATCGCCAGTTACAGATGGGTGGGGGCTATTCGCCCTGAATGGTGAGTATTAAGGTGCGGCCACTGGCGCGGTTGCGAGCCTCACACAGGTAGACCCCTTGCCAGGTGCCCAGATTAAAGTCGCCGTTGGTGATCGGCAGGGTAAGCTCGCAGCCCAGCAGGGATGATTTGAGATGCGCCGGCATGTCATCATCACCCTCATAGGTATGGGTGTAGTAGGGCTCATTCTCCGGCACCAGGCGGTTAAAGAAGCGCTCGAAGTCTTCCCGCACGCTGGGGTCGGCATTTTCGTTGATCGTGAGTCCCGCCGAGGTGTGCTGTAACAGGAGATGGGCAAGACCTATCTTTATCTCGCTAAGCTGGGGAGCGGCGCGATAGATCTCTTCGGTGATCAGATGATAACCGCGCTGTCTCGGGGGCAGATTAATCTCGACTTGAATCCACATGATCAATTTTCCTACGCTATTTTTATCGCCAAATTGCGGCACTTTTTGTTATTTTGCTAAGAGTGCTTCAACTTCTCATGCTTGTAAATAGGCTTTTAAGTAAGCGAGTAAATAGGCTTGTAGAGGCTGTTATAAAAGGAATCACCACTAAGAGTATAATCGCTGCTTAGTGGAAGAGAATTGAGCAAGGCAGAGCGACCAAGACAGAGCGACCAAGACCGCGCGAACACGATATAGAGAGCTGATCTCAATGACGCAGCGAGAGAACGAAAAGCCAGTAGCGGTTAAAAAACCGGTAAGGATAAGTGGAGCAGCATCAAGCACGGCTAAGGTGCTGCCGATCTATTACTACCTCAGCAATTTTCAGTTAATGCTTGAGGGAGTCGCTAGCCGCTATGGCGATCTCCTCGATGAGGTCGAACTTGGCTTCATCGATACCTTCTCTGCCTTGAGCTGTGATGCCCAGTGTCTGCTTGTCAGACTTATTTCCCGCAAGGGCCCCTGGTTCTGTGAGGCTCAGCTTAGTTACAGTGAGATAGAAACGATCCCAGGGGCTATCTCTGAGCTTGGTGAGCAAAGTCTTATCTGCTATGAGCAGCCCGAGATGACCTGGTTGCTGCACAAGAGTACTAAAGCGGAGCTGATCCAGGCCTTGGTTGAAATAAGCCAAGCCTTGGTTGAAACAAGGGGGGCGACGGCAAGGGAAGGCGCATTGCCTAACGAAACGGGGTTTCACGCCGATCAAAGACAGGTGGATATCAAGCGGTTAAAGAAGAGTGAGCTTATCCAGTATGCTCAAGAGACAGGCTTGTTAGCACATCTGCTGAGGCGTTTGGCACCAGCACAGCATTGGTTCTGCCTTAGCCCTCAGGCCGTCTATCGCCGCTTCGAATTACTCTATTTCGAGCGCATGAGTCAGTCTTTGAGTCAGTTTATCTTGGCCGATCTTGGCATTCATAATTTTGAAGCCTACTCGACCAGTATCGCCAGTCGCAGCTTTAATACGCGAGCCGAGATAGAGGGCTTGTATAGCTTATCTACACTATACAGAGAGTTTGAAGAGGGTGGTCTGAGCGGTAAGCCCAGTGATATTAGTATCGAAAAATTTGATTTATTTTGTCAAAGACTCACCGAGCTGCCCGATTTCACCAAAGAGGCTGGGAATGAAAAGCTTAACCGCATGACCCAGGGGCTCTGGTTAATGGCGGCGCGCCAATTGGAGCGCTTAGGCCATTTTGAGTGCGCCTTAGCCCTGTATGGAAACACAAAGAGACCGCCTAGCCGGGAGCGCCAGGCTCGCTGCCTGAATAAGCTTGGCCGTGATGATGAGGCGTTAGAATTTGTAGAGCTGATGTTAGCGTCTCCTATGGAGGAGAGTGAGCGTCTGGTCGCCAGGCGTTTGCAGAAAAGCCTTCATCGCAGCCTGGGACGGGCGGCGCCTAAGCCGTGGCAAGGGGAGTTTGATACCTTCAAACTTGAGTGTCAGCGCACAGTAAATGATGAAAGCATCGAAGGCGAAGAGTTGAACGCCGAGCGCGTCGAGCAATGCGCCGCCAGACACCTGAGCACTGCGCAGGGTAATAAGCTGCGGCTTTGTGTCGAGGTAGAAAATCGCCTCTTCTGTAGCATGTTTGGCCTGGCCTTCTGGGACATCATCTTCTCCGATGTCGGCGGCGCCTTCGCTAATCCCTATCAGAGCAGGCCGAGCGACATGTACCAGAGTGAATTCTACCCAAGGCGTAAACAAGCGATAGATAAGAGACTCGCGGCATTGGCCTCGGGTGACACCCAGATGATCATGGAGCATTTTCATCAAAAACGCGGCATCACCAACGACTGGGTGCACTGGCCATTGTTTGAGGAGTTAAGCTTTGATGACCTAGGGTTGGAATCAGCCCAAAGCCGAGACAAGGATCAGACCCCCCTGTTACTGCAGCTGGCGCTGACAGCATTCAGCGGCGCCTTTCTTGCGAAACTATTTCGACAGATGCTGTTCGATCTCCGCTACTATCGTGCTGGCTTTCCCGATCTTATCTGTTTTCATCTAACTGCCGAGCATCTTGCAATCGAACGTCCAGCAACTGAGCTTCTAGCAACAGAGAATCAAGCAACCGATGACGGGGCGCCGAGCTTAGCTCATAACAGAGTCACAGCCGAGCTTATCGAGGTGAAGGGCCCGGGAGATGCCCTAAGAGATAATCAGACAATCTGGCTGGACTGGTTTAACCGCAACGGCGTTAAGGCCAGCGTCTGCTATCTCTCTTGGCTCGACTAACATTGAGCAGCCTTGACTAAAAAAGGGTGTTCGTTCAGGCGTTTTCATAACGCATACTCTTTCTTGCGAAGTGGTATAACTATATCTTTCGCTGTCCTAATACCATGATTTTTTGCTAACCTCGTTAATAAGATAGGAGACTTTTGTTAGTAAAGTCCGCCCCGTGCAAGCTATAAAGAAAGTGTTTAACCAGCAGTGAAGGATCAATGATGTCACGAGAACAGAAGATGCAAGGCGTTCTGCCGTCGGTAGAGGGGAGAATGAGATCCCCCACGATGGCCAGGCTTCTTTGGCTGTCGATGGCAATGCTCGTTAGCTTATCTATGGTGCTGCCGAGTCACGCTGCGCCGGGTCTGGACTTGAGCGCCAAGACACAAAGCGGCGAGCTGGTGTCTCTAGCGTCTTATAAGGGCAAGGTGGTCTATGTGGATTTTTGGGCTTCCTGGTGCGCACCCTGTCGTGACTCCTTTCCCTGGATGGAGCTGATGCATCAACGCTATGGCGACAAGGGGCTAGCGATCGTGGCGATCAATCTCGATGAAAAGAGTGAGATGGCCGGGCCATTTCTGGCCGATTTCAAAACTAGCTTCGATATCCTCTACGATCCCAAGGGGGAGGTGGCCGGCCACTTCAATCTGCAGGGGATGCCCAGCAGTTATCTGTTTGACGCCGAAGGAAATCTGGTTAGCGAGCACCTGGGCTTCTTCAAGTCCAAGCAAGTTGGCGTCGAGCAGGAGATACAATCTTTGTTGAAGAAGAGGTCAGCCGATGCGAACTGATTTAAAGCTGCTGCTCATATTGGTAGGGCTGCTGTCTGGCTGCGCCAATCTCGGCGTAAAGCCCTGGGAGCGAGGGCAGTTTGCCCGGGAGGATATGCAGCTAGAGGCCGATGAGATGGATATGGCGATAGAAGATCATATCTATTTCAGTAAGGAGGGCGCCAGCGGCGGCCGCACTCTTGCCGGCGGTGGTTGTGGTTGTAACTAGGTTGTTTTAAGAGCTAACAGGGAAAAGGAAGATCGCTTGAGCGACACGAAGGACAGGCCGACACCAAATCAACTCGGGACAGTAGAAAGCGCTTCGGTAACAAGCGCATCTGCAAAAAGTGCCTCGCTAGAAAGCGAGTCTGTGATGGCATCTCTGCTGATGGCCAGCAGTCTGTTTCTCGGTGTCGGCGCGGCACTGTCCTGTGACAATGCGCTTGCGGGCGAACGAGCCGCCGAGTCGCGTGATAATGCCGCAGAAGAGGAACAAGCGAGCGATCCGCTCGCCGGCGCCACCATAGATGCGGCCCTGGTCTACTATCAGGAGCAGGACAGGGTCACGGCGGCAGAAGGGATCATCAACTATCGTCAGGCGCTGGATGACGCCAATATTATTCGCGGCAAGATAGCACTGGACGCCCTAACTGGCGCCTCGGCCAATGGCGCCGTGATCCAGGCAAGCCCCCAAAGCTTTACCCGGCCTTCGGGCACCGGAGTCTATCAGGCGAGAGCCGGAGAACTGCCGCTGGATGACACCTTCAAAGATACCCGCTTGCAGCTGAGCGCCAATTGGCAGCATCTCTTCTCTGCCAAGTGGCAGGCCAGTCTCGGCGGATATCTCTCTCGCGAATATGATTACACCTCACTCGGTGTTAATGCTGGGCTCGAACACTCCTTCAATCAGAGCAATACCCAGGTGTTTGCTGGCGCGGCCTACTATTTCGATATCGTCAATCCAGTGGGCGGGCGGCCTGTTGGGATGAGCGAGATGGTGTTTCGTAATGACTTTGCCAGCGAGGCCGAGTTCAGGCAGGCATTCGATGCCACCCGTTTCTATGACAGTGCCCTCAAGCGCACCTTAGATCTCAATGTGGGCATCACCCAAACCCTGAATCGTCGCTGGCAGGCGCAGTTGAGTTATGGCCTCTCGGCCGTCAATGGCTATCTTAATGATGCCTACAAGGTGGTTAGCCGGGTCGACAATGCAGGCCAGGCGCTTGGCTATCACTATGAGCAGCGCCCCGACGAGCGGCTCAAACACAACCTCTATCTCATGACCAAGGGCGCCTTAGAGAGCGGCACGCTGACCTTTTCCTATCGCTACAGTAATGATGACTGGTCGCTGCAGGCCCATACCTTTGATGCCCGTTATCGCTACAACCTCAGCGGCGCCGCCTATTGGCAATGGCAGTTTAGAGTTTATTTGCAGGATGCGGCAGAGTTTTATCACCTCTATCTCACCGAGGGGGAGCCCTTGCCCGAGTTCGCCTCGGCGGATCATCGTCTGGGTAAGATGCAGACCTATACGATAGGCTTCAAATATGGCCAGAAGTTAGAGCAGGGGATGCTGGCCAGTGTGCGCCTGGCCTACTATCAGCAGCGCCCACAAAACCCGGGGGTCGAGTTGCCCGGTGAGCTCGCCAGTTTCGATCAGTTCCCGCGCCTCGACGCGATCGTGCTGCAGTTTGGAATGCGATTTTGATCTCAACAGGTGAAGGTCTCAAACTGTCGCCGCTTGTTGACCTAGACGATCAACAGGCGGTCGCCTCAGTTGAAAGCGACCATGCGTTCGCTGGTAGCCAATATGGACACAAAAACCTTAAGGGGCTCAGGGGCGAGTTTATGGCCATGGCCAGTCGCTGTGAGTTCTTGGCGCGTCCTAAGCAAGCAGAAAGCAAGGCTCAAGGTGACAAGACTCAAGGTAACAGGACTGGCCAAGAGCGAATAACTCAGGCCTTTGAGCGCGCCATGGCCGAGGTTAGGCGCATCGAGGCTAAGTACAACCGTTTTAGCAAGAACAGCGTATTAGCTAAAATCAATCGCGGCGCCGGAGACTGGCAAGCGATCGGCGATGAAACCCTTGGGCTACTCAGGTTTGCGGAGCATTGTTACCGGTTAAGTCATGGAAAGTTCGATGTGACCGCTGAGCCCGTATTGGCCCTCTGGCCATTCGGCGTTGGAGAGAGCGCAGTCCCGCCGAGTGACAGCCAGATAGAGGCGGCGCTTGAATGCGTCGGCTTTGAGCGGCTGATTATTGAGGAGCAGCGCCTCTTTCTACCCGATGGCATGGGGATCGATCTCGGCGGGATCGCTAAGGAGTACGCCGCCGATAGGGCCATAGAGGTGCTGCGACGTGAACTGCCCGAATATGATCTCTTAGTGAATCTTGGCGGCGATATGATTGCCTCTCCAGGCTGCGAGCGGCCCTGGCAGATAGGGATTGAAGATCCCCACAAGCTAGATACTCCCGCACGTGTGGTGACGCTGAAATCTGGCGCGCTGGCCACCAGCGGACACTCTCGGCGTTATCTGCTGCACCAAGGCAAACGCTATGGCCACATCATCGACCCCAGCACTGGGTATCCCATCATCGGCGCGCCGCTATCGGTCAGTGTGTTTGCTCCTCAGTGTGTCGTCGCTGGTATGCTGGCGACCCTGGCCATGCTTCAGGGGACGAAGGCAGAAGCCTTTCTAAGCTGTCAGGGGGCCGTGCACCATATCATCCGTGGCTAGCTTTCATGACCAGCTTTTCATGGCTAGATTTTCATAACTAGATTTTCATAACTAGATTTTTATGACAGGTTTTTCACGATTAGCCTTCAGGTATTTAAGTTGGAGAACGAGTCAATATTCATGCTCGCTTTGCCCTTTCTGATGCTCGTTTATCCGGTATGATTTTGGTAGAGTGTTTATAAATCAATGACTTTAGTTTAGTAAGTCATCAATAATAGTTTTGTTAAATGTGTATGCGCGTTTTGCCAAATAGATGTGGATGCGCACTAATAATGTTAGGCGCGATTGAATATGAAGAAGTTACGTCCAACTATTTCAGTTCATGAATGGAAGCTTGCTATCCATTTAGAGGCTACACGAGACATCCAGAATCAACCTGGAAATCCAGCTTATTGCTGTGAATGCAATTCGTGTAAAGATTGGAGAAATTCATACAAAGAGATTTTGCCTGAAGACTTAATGTCTGAACTAATAAGGGTTGGAGTTGATCTTGAACATCCTACTGATCTATATCAGTATGAAGTATCAAAAAATGGAGCTAGTCTCAGAGTGGTTTACCACGCTGTCGGTAAAATCTTAGAAGGCTCAAATCAATGGACTAAAAATGATATGGGTGATGTTCTTATGTACAAGGAAGTTAGAGATACACCATATGCATCAATTGTTGTCTTTCCTCAAAGCCAGTCACACGACCATGCTCCAAGTTATAAAGATTCTAGTGCAGGCGATCTAATTCGTTTAGATTTAAGGCTTTTAATGCCATCACAATATTGTAGGTTCAGTAATGTATCAGGCAGCGCCTAACAAGCAGCAACCGACCGTCAAAAGTGTCACTTAAATTGCTGTCGCAATTACGCGCCACTTTTGCCGGCTGGTGTGTTGGGCGTTATATGCAGGAGGTGATATGAAATCAAAATCGTTGGTTAAAGTTACTGAGCATCACGATGGTGGTTTTCATTTAACTTTCTTTCGACCTACTTTTTCACTTTTTTATGCTGGGATGAACTACGAACATACCATATCCGTTGCGAAAAGGTTTCTTAATGACCAAATTCGATATGAAGCTATTCCTCACATAGAGTCTTGCTCTTCAAAAGGTGAACACATAAATTGTCCAGAAGGCTGTATTAGCTTACCTGCAGATATTTGGAACTGTAAGTTAACGGATAGCATGTGTTCATTGCAGTCGTCGATAAACTTAAATGACAAAGAAGAATTTAAAGAGCTTTGTCATGCTCCAAAGTTAAAAAAAGAGCAAATTTGGAACACAGTTGAACTGGGTAAATATAAGGGTTTTCACCATGTTCCTGGTAGACTTTTATGTATTTGTTGCGAGTTCAAGGACAAGAAAAAAGAGTCTTTTAGGTATCATTACCCTTGGGAATTCGCTGAGCTAGATGTAGCTATTCTCTCTACGTATGAAGATACATATCGAACGCTTGGGGAAAAAGGTATTCCAGTTAACTACGTAATGTCACCTATTTGTTCCGAATGCTGTTATGAACTAGCTATAACACTTCGCCCAGAGCTAAGACCTTGCTTACAGGTAATTGAAGTTAATTTTGATCCTCGCAAGAAAAGCGTATAACAAACAATTTAAGCAGATTCGCAACGCGTGGCAATTTTGGTTTGCAGTGATTTTTGGTGTTTAAGGTGCACTACGACAGCTTTTGTATTGCGTTGCTCACTACTTAATTCGGCGTTAGTCCATTGAAATTGCTATCTGAAACCTGCGCCCATAAAAAAACGCCCCGTAGGGCGTTTTTTTGTAAAAGTCAGCTAGCTTTAGAAGTTTGCTGACTTAGGCGCGCGTGGGAATGGGATCACGTCGCGGATGTTCGATACGCCGGTCACGTAAGAGACCAGACGCTCGAAGCCCAGACCGAAGCCTGAGTGCGGCACTGTGCCGTAACGGCGCAGGTCACGATACCACCAGTAATCTTCCTTGCTCAGACCCATCTCGTCCAGACGGGTATCTAGCACGTCCAGACGCTCTTCACGCTGGGCACCACCGATGATCTCACCGATGCCAGGTGCCAGTACGTCCATGGCCGCTACTGTCTTGCCATCTTCGTTGAGACGCATGTAGAAGGCCTTGATATCTTTTGGATAGTTCTTCACGACCACAGGTGCCTTGAAGTGCTCTTCCGCCAGGTAGCGCTCGTGCTCAGACTGCAGATCGATACCCCATTCGACATCGAACTCGAACTTCTTGCCACAGGCCTTGAGGATCTCGATGGCGTCTGTGTAGTCTACCTGAGCAAAATCGCTGTTAACGAAGCTTTCTAGACGCTCGATAACTGTCTTGTCGACGCGTTGGGCGAAGAACTCGAGATCGTCGCGGCGCTCTTTAAGTACGGCGCGGAAACAGTACTTCAGCATACGCTCGGCCAGACCGGCAACATCGTTCAGATCGGCGAAGGCCACTTCTGGCTCAACCATCCAGAACTCCGCCAGGTGACGGCTGGTGTTTGAGTTTTCGGCGCGGAAGGTCGGGCCAAAGGTGTAGATCTTAGATAGTGCACAGGCGTAGGTTTCGCCGTTGAGCTGACCCGATACCGTCAGGAAAGATTCCTTACCGAAGAAGTCTTCGCTGAAATCGACCTTACCCTCGTCGGTGCGTGGCAGGTTTTCCAGATCCAGTGTCGAGACGCGGAACATCTCACCGGCACCTTCACAGTCAGAGGCGGTGATCAGCGGGGTAGATACCCAGATGAAGCCTTCTTCGTTGTAGAAGTTGTGGATGGCGTGAGACAGACAGTTACGAACACGGGCCACGGCGCCAATGATGTTGGTGCGTGGACGCAGGTGAGCCAGTTCGCGCAGATGCTCGATTGAGTGACGCTTGGCCGCCATAGGGTAGGTATCAGGATCTTCAACCCAACCCGTAACCTCAACCTTAGTCACTTGCATCTCAAATGCTTGACCCTTACCTGGGCTCTCTACCAGTTCACCCGTCATCACGACTGAGCAACCGGCCGTGAGGCGTAAGATTTCGTCGTTATAATTGTCTAAGCTATTTGGCACAACGCCCTGAATGGGATCAAAACAGGAACCATCATATACGGCAAGAAAAGAGATGCCGGCCTTGGAATCTCGGCGAGTTCTTACCCAACCGCGAACGGTAACTTGCGAACCAACCGCAAAATCACCCTTAAATACAGAAGCGACAGATGCAATGCTCATTGTTGCTTAGTTCTCCAACGAAACGTTTTATTAAAAATTTTGGAGGTTTATATTACCTTGCTGGTGGCTTTTCTCAAGGGAAAAACAGCAGATAGATTGGCCTAAAGGCAAATAAAATGGGCATTTCAGCTAAGGCAGGCGTAAGCGCCATGAAAAAGCGGCCTTATTCTGCTGCTTATCCGCTAATGGTGTTAGGCTGGAAAGCTTGTTATGCTTAAAATATGGCCAGCTAATTCAGTGGGCTAGATGGTATACCAATCGTAGTAAATAATTGATCATGCTAATTTGTTAAAACGTCCGATAACGGCGTTACAATTTTTGATTGTAGAATAACTACTAATCGAAAAATTCTGCCTTGTTCTCGACCGTTTTTCCTGCGTTATTTCTGATCACTTACTTACCGTGATTGGTATCAGGGGGCTAAATGAAAAAAGTCAAAATTTTCCAGATTTTTTTAGGCACCTTGTCGATCTTAGGTTGGTCCTTGGCCGTGTACGCATTACTGCTATTTGGTGAGGCCAGACCGGATCGCGCCGTGGGTTACTTTCTCAGTAAAGGGGCCAGCGTGCGCCTCACCTGGGATCCCACCATCACCCTGAGGCTGGAGTATGTGATTTGGAGCTGCGCCGCCATCAGTTTGATCAACCTGGCCTTTAATTTCTATGTGGCCCACCACAGCCGCATGGGCTACTGGTTTAATATTCCACTGCTCTTGTTAACCTCTACTGCGGCAGGTCTTTATCTTAAGTTTTTTGTCTAGTTCTTCGTCTAGGGCTTCAGCACATTTATTTTCGCTGTATTCACTATTTGCTGGCGCATGTACGCCAAGAGGCTTTCGTAGCGTGGGCTAGCTGGGGCTTAGCTCTTATTTGGAGTGGGCTTAGCCATTTTTGTAACGATCGGGTTTAGAGCGGTTGTTCATTGCCTATCTGGCGGCAGAGCCTGTCTATCATGGCGGCGGTGGCGCCCCAGATAAAATAGTCGCCGTAAGGGATGAAGTAGACGGGGTAGTTCACGCCGCGGCGGGAAAACTGCTTCTGAATGCGATTGGCAGGATTTAACAGGAAACTCAGCGGCACGCTGAACAGCTCATCCACCTCGCCGGGATCGAGCACTGGCTCAAAAGCTTCTCTTACCACCCCTATGATGGGTGCGATGGCAAAGCCGGTGAATGTGTTGAACATGGGGTATTGGCCCAGCACCTCGACATTGTCTCGCGGTAGGGCGATCTCCTCATACGCCTCACGCAGGGCGGTGTCAGCGTAACTGGCGTCACTCTCTTCAACCTTGCCGCCGGGGAAGCTTATCTGCCCCGGATGGGCCCTTAGGTGAGTGGGCCGGCGAGTGAGCAACAGTTCCAGCTGACCACTGGCTTCCATCAGGGGAACGAGCACGGCGGCCTGTCGCAATGTGCGATGGATCTGCGGCCCTGTGTCTGTGGGCAGTTGGTGCAGAGCGTAGCGCCGTTTAAACTCGTCCAGTGTCATATTTGCCTAATTACTTGTCAGTTACTCAGCACGGGGAGGATCTTACTCACCTTATCATAACTCTCCTGATATTCGGCATCGACCTGTGAGTCGGCCACAATGCCGCCACCCGCCCAGCAGTAGAGACGTGGTGGCTCGGCCACCAGGGTGCGTATGGTGATGCTGGTGTCCATCTGTCTGTCTTGGCTGATATAGCCGATGGAACCACAGTAGAGGCTGCGGCGCGATGGCTCCAGCTCTTCGATGATCTCCATGGCGCGGATCTTAGGTGCGCCCGTAATGGAGCCACCGGGAAAAGCGGCCCTTAATAGATCGCAGGGACTGTTGGGGGCAGCGAGGTTGGCGGTGACTGTGCTTACCAGGTGGTGCACCGCCGGGAAGCTTTCGATGGCAAACAGATGGGGCACCCGCACGCTGCCAGGGCTTGCTACCTTGCCGATATCGTTTCGCAGCAGATCCACGATCATCAGGTTTTCGGCGCGATCTTTCTCCGATGCCGCCAGGGCTTGGGCGGCGGCCTTATCGGCATCGGCGTCAATGGATCGCGCCATGGTGCCTTTGATCGGCTTGGTCTCTATGGCATCGCCCTTAAGCTTGATGAAGCGCTCCGGCGAGATGGAGAGGATGGCGTGCTTATCCAGGCGTATAAAGGCAGAGAAGGGCGCCTTGTTACTGGCCCTGAGTTTCAGGTAGGCCTGCCACTCATCACCGCGATACTCGGCCTCGAAACGCTGTGTCAGGTTGATCTGATAGCAATCACCGCTGTGTAGGTAGTCCTGCACCCGATCAAACTTGTCTCTGTATTCGTCCTTAGTGATCTGCGGCTGCCAGTCACGGCTCAGGGCAAACTTCTCACCATTGGCTGCTTTGCTTGACCGCGAATCTAGTCTCGCCTCTAAGTCTGCTAGACGTTCTTTAAGCGCCTTTTCACCTTGGTAGTGCACCAGAGACCAGGTCTGACTCTGGTAGCAAAACAGCAACGCCCAGTCATAGAGGCCGACATTCATCTCGGGAAGCGCGATATCTTTGGCCGCGGTGGCGGGGAGATTTTCGATGCGTCTGCCCAGATCATAACTAAAGGTGCCAAGGGCGCCGCCGCTGAAGGGCAGCTCACAGGCATGCTGAATTGGGAAGTAGTCGGCTACTGCCGCCTGAAGTATCGAAAAGGGATCGTCCTGGCTAGTTTCATCACTGTTTTTAGGGTTGTTTTTCCCAGTAGCGGTCGCCGCAGTTGGACGCAGATGCTTGGTTTGGGTCACGCCATCCTGGCTGGTGATGGTGGCCAGAGGATCGAAGCTGATGATGTCGTACCGAGCGTCAATGTGGTCGGCGCCGGCGGAGTCCAGCAGTATGGCCCAGGGCAGGTGAGCGAAGCAGTCAAATACCTCAATGGTGGAGAGTTGCCAGTCTAACTTTTGCAGTGCAACGCCTTGAGTCGACGAAAAATCCATCGATAACCCTTATCTAAAATGTGATGTTCCCCTAAAAGTCGCGAAAGAGTATCATATTGTGAACGGATTCAAAAAAAATACGCGACCCTGCAAAAGGGCGGTGAATAACCAAAACGTGAGTAAGGAAATGTCTGTGACTATAGAACAGCCCATCATCAAGCAAGCGGACCTCATCGAGAGTGTCGCCGACGCACTACAATATATCTCCTATTACCACCCTAAAGATTTCGTTGATGCCATGGCCGAGGCCTATGAGCGTGAAGAGAGTGCGGCGGCAAAAGATGCTATCGCGCAGATCTTGATCAACTCTCGTATGTCCGCCGAAGGCAAGCGCCCTCTGTGCCAAGACACAGGTATCGTGACCTGTTTCGTTAAGATCGGTATGGGTGTCAAGTGGGATAAGACAGACATGACAGTGCAGCAGATGGTGGATGAAGGGGTAAGACGCGCCTACACCAACCCAGATAACCCGCTGCGCGCCTCTATCGTTGCCGATCCTGCCGGTGGCCGTAAGAACACCAAAGACAACACGCCATCTGTGGTACACGTTGAGATGGTGCCGGGTAACCATGTTGAAGTCGCCATCGCTGCTAAGGGCGGTGGATCGGAAAACAAATCTAAGATGGTGATGCTTAACCCATCGGACGATATCGCCGAGTGGGTCGAGAAGACACTACCGACTATGGGCGCCGGCTGGTGTCCACCAGGCATGCTGGGCATAGGCATCGGCGGCACCGCAGAGAAAGCAGCCGTGATGGCCAAAGAGGCCTTGATGGATCCTGTCGACATCCATGAGTTACAAGCCAAAGGTGCCGAAACCGCCGAAGAAAAGCTGCGTCTGGATATCTTCGAACGTGCTAACAAGCTAGGCATAGGTGCCCAGGGCCTTGGCGGTCTGACTACAGTCCTAGATATCAAGATCAAATCGGCGCCAACCCACGCAGCCTCTAAGCCTGTGGTGATGATCCCTAACTGCGCGGCGACCCGCCACGTACACTTCCACCTCGACGGCTCAGGCCCAGCCGAGCTGGAGACGCCTAAGCTGGAGGATTGGCCAGAGATCACCCGTGAAGCGGGTGAGGGCGTACGCCGCGTGGATCTTAATACCGTCACCCAAGCTGACATCGAACAGTGGAAGAGCGGTGACGTGCTGCTGCTAAACGGCAAGATGTTGACCGGTCGTGACGCGGCGCACAAGCGCATTCAAACCCTTATCGAGAGTGGTGAAGGCCTGCCAGAGGGTGTCGATTTCACCGGTAAGTTTATCTACTATGTTGGCCCAGTCGATCCTGTGGGAGACGAAGTGGTTGGCCCTGCGGGTCCAACGACGGCGACTCGCATGGATAAGTTCACCGACCTGATGTTGGATAAGACAGGTCTGATGGGCATGATCGGTAAGGCTGAGCGTGGCCCGGCCACTGTCGAGTCTATCAAGAAGCACAAGGCGGTTTACCTGATGGCTGTGGGCGGCGCCGCTTACTTGGTGTCTAAGGCGATCAAGAAGTCACGGGTAGTGGCCTTCGAAGACTTAGGTATGGAAGCCATCTACGAGTTCGACGTGACTGATATGCCGGTTACCGTTGCCGTAGACAGCGAAGGGGTCAATGCTCACGAAACCGGCCCTGCCACCTGGCGTGTCAAACTTGCCTAACCCAGAGTAAAGCATGAAGAAGTGGGTGGGTTTTAGGTGAGTCAGGCGACTTGCTTAACCCCCCATTTTTGTTTAGTGTCTGTTGCGTATTTTGGCGACACTTTTTGGCTTTAGGCGCCTTTTCTTAGCATTAAGCATTGTCGCCTTGCCGTTCAACCATAAAGATGACTATAACAATGAAAAAAACTGCAATCGTACTTGCCTTGGCGACAGCCGGTCTGGTGTCTGGCGCTCACGCCGCAGCACCAGAGCCTTTCAAGGTACAACATCTCGTTAAAATGAATAAGCTGCATTCCAGTGCACTGTCTAATGACGGCACTAAAATCGTGTATGCAGTTAAAAAATTTGATGATAAGGGTGAGGCACAGTCTGACCTTTATCTTCAGTCGCTGACCGATGGCAAGGTAAAACGCCTGACCTCGGCCAAAGGCACTGAGCATAGCGTTGCTTTTAGCGCAGACGATAAGAAGATCTACTTCCTGGCAGCGCGCGATGGCAGCTCACAGCTGTATGAGCTGGCACTCGATGGCGGCGAAGCGGTTAAGATCTCTAATCTGCCGCTGGACGTTGAAGGCTTTAAGCTGTCTCAAGATGGCGCTCAGGTCGTGATGAACATGCGTGTCTACCCTGAGTGTGACACCTTGAAGTGCACCGCCGACAAGCGAGAGCAGGAAGCCGAGCGTAAATCTACTGGCCGCGAATACAAGCAGCTGATGGTACGTCACTGGGATACCTGGGGCGACCACAGCCGCAGCCACCTGTTTGTGGCAAAACTAGACGGCAAGATGATCGACACTGCCATGGATGTGACGAAAGGCCTGGACACCGAAACTCCGCCGCTGCCATTTTCAGGCATGGAAGAGGTGACCTTTACCCCAGACGGTAAGTATGTGGTGTATAGCGCCAAGGCGCCGAGCAAGTCACAGGCTTGGGAAACCAACTATGACCTGTGGCAAGTCTCAGTGCTGGGCGGTGAGGCGAAAAACCTGACCGAGAGCAACAAGGCGTGGGATGCCCAGCCAACCTTCTCGGCCGACGGCCGTTACCTAGCGTATCTGGCCATGAGCAAGCCTGGCTTCGAGGCGGATCGTTACCGCGTCATGCTGCGTGACACTGTGACTGGCCAAGAGAAAGAAGTGGCGCCGCTGTGGGATCGCAGCCCAAGCTCGCTGACTTTCGGCGCAGATAACCGCACACTTTACGTGACGGCGCAGGATCTGGGCCAGGTGAGCATCTTCGAGGTCAACACTCAATTTGGTGACGTGAAGACGCTACACAACGACGGCAGCAACAGCATCCTGGGTGTGACCGGCGACAAGATCGTCTTCAACCACAAGAGTCTGGTTGAGCCGGGCGATCTCTATACCATGTCTCTCGACGGTCAGAATGTAAATCGCCTGACCGAGGTGAATAAAGACAACCTGGCCAAGATCAAGTTTGGCGAGTTTGAACAGTTCAGCTTCAAGGGCTGGAACAACGAAGAGGTCTATGGTTACTGGATCAAGCCTGCTAACTACAAGCAAGGCAAGAAGTATCCTGTTGCCTTCTTGGTACACGGCGGCCCACAAGGCTCATTCGGCAACTCATTCAGCAGCCGCTGGAACGCTCAGCTATGGGCGGGTGCCGGTTACGGTGTGGTGATGATCGATTTCCACGGGTCTACCGGTTATGGTCAGGCCTTCACCGACTCTATCTCTAAGGATTGGGGCGGCAAGCCGCTGGAAGATCTGCAGAAGGGTCTGGCTGCGGTGACCGCTCAGCAGAAGTGGCTAGATGGCGATCGCGCCTGCGCCCTGGGTGGCTCATACGGCGGCTACATGATGAACTGGATCCAAGGTAACTGGAACGACGGCTTCAAGTGTCTGGTTAACCACGCGGGTCTGTTCGACATGCGCTCTATGTACTATGTGACTGAAGAGCTGTGGTTCCCTGAATATGAGTTCGGTGGCACCTACCAGGACAACAAGGAACTGTTCGAGAAGTTTAACCCGGTTAACTATGTCGATAACTGGCAGACGCCTATGCTGGTGATCCACGGAGAGAAGGACTTCCGTGTGCCTTATGGTCAGGGCCTGGCGGCGTTTAGCTTCATGCAGCGCAAAGGGATCCCATCTGAGCTGCTTGTCTACCCAGATGAAAACCACTGGATCCTTAACCCAGACAACCTGGAGCAATGGTACGCCAACGTACTGGGCTGGATGGATCGCTGGACCAAGAAGTAAGCCGAGATTATGACTCGCAAGTTTCCGGTGATAATTTAGTCACCCGATCATAGAAAATAAAAAGCCAGAACTCAGTTCTGGCTTTTTTTGTGTGTTTTTGTATGCGGTTAGCGCTTGCCCTAGTCTAGTTCACATGCGATTCCAATGATAAACGGGCAGGGTGAGCTATCGTTTGCCTATATCGCGCCCTCATTCGACAAATTTGCACATGCCTAGTCCAAGAGGTTCCCCGGTTCTGGGGCTGTAGCCAAATCGAGAATAAAATGCTTCCTTACCGCACGCGGCCAACAGCCCAATGGTGGCGCCGGGCAGGGCGTTGTCTGCAAGAAAGCTCTCTATCTCCTGCATAATAGATCTGCCTACACCTTGGTTTTGATACTCGGGTGAGATCACCATGTCTTGCAGATAAAAATACATAGCGCCATCACCCACAATACGGCCGTAACCCACAAGCTTGGAATCGATATGGGCGCAAACGTGAAAAAGCGAGTTATTCAGGCTTTGTTGAACCAGTCCAGGCTTGGGGTTCGTCCAGCCAACTGCAGTTCGCAAAGTCATGAACTCTTCGAGATCAGGTGCCCGGTTGCTTATTCTCACTTCCATCTTTCTCCTTGTGGTGTTTCCTCATCTTGCTAAAGATTTATCTCGTTGATTCATTTTATGATATTTTTTCTAACGTATCTGTAATGGGTATTTAATAGACTTAGCCTCATGGCAACTAATAGCCAGTGAACCTCCTATTTTCAAAGGCTGTCGCGTATGATGCAGATATATACATCATCTGGGAGGCGAATAGCTTTTGCGCGTTCCATTCGAACAATCAAAACTGTGCATGTGCAAACTTCGTTAAATAGCACACCTAGTGTCAGGAGAGTTAGTCAAGATGAAAGGTAAATGTCTGTGTGGAGATGTCGAATTTTACATAAACGGACCTCTGCCTCACTTTTATCAGTGCCATTGTTCTTTATGCCGAAAGTTGTCTGCGTCCTCGTCAGATACCGCCACATTTCTTAATAAAGCGCAATTTACATGGATTAAGGGGGAGTCCCTTGTTAATTCATACATCACTGAAACCGGTTATCGTTCTGATTTCTGTAGCAAGTGCGGCAGTACAGTCCCTCATCTGATGAGTAATAAAAAGCAGTATTGGATCCCAGCCGGATTACTCGATGATGCGAAAGATAGCCGTGTCGTGGCGCATCTGTTTGTTGAGTCTAAAGCCAATTGGGACATTATTGGTGACAGCGGAGCACAATTTGAAGAGATGCCCGACATGGAAACCCTTAATAACGCATTGCAAAGATCAAATTGACGATCACTTTAGGCTCATCATCTGTCAGGAAGACTCTATCAATTTAAGCGTGTTATCACCCTTAGTGGCAACCTGTGATGAGGCCTGAAAAACCTATGTCGCTTTCCAAAGCGGTCGGTCGAGATATGCGGCCAACTGTTTAGCGCTGGCTTCAATTTCTAACTCGCTGCCGTGATCCATCACATTGGCTCGCTCACCATTGCGAAAGACCAGATTAAGCTCATAGCTGCGATAGGTGCGATTGTTAGAGCGTATAGACTCACTGATGATTTGTAATGCGTAGATATCGCTGAGTCGTCCCTGGCGACTGAGATCATCTCTTTTCGCGCCATCGTAGCTTTTGCCGCAAAAATAGGTGCCTAAGGCTTTATCGAAGGTCATGTGCTTCTTGCTGGAGAGCATCAAGAGACTAACCCCGATGAATAGGGCGCCAAGTAACGCCATGGCGCTGCCACCACCAGATTCACCATCGAGAAACAGGGTGGGACTGACGATGAAAAATATCCCTAAACCAGGTAGCAAAAACATCGAATATAAAATAATAGCCGTGACAGAGTGCTTAATAACAATCCGGCCTTGGGTCTCGACCATATCTTGTGTTTTAAAGTTTGAGCCGCCAGATTTCAGCGCATCCCAGCTGGTCTTTTCGGCAACGGGGTCATCCGTGTCAGCTAATTTTAGTTTGAACTTGTTAATTCTTATGTCCTTAATCGCGCTCATGGGCGTTTCCTTCTATGGCATTACTCCTTAAGGGAAAGAGTGTAATGCTATGGGAGTATTGAGTTTGAATCTCAGTGTCGGCGTCAGTTATGACTTGTTGTCTTTTACACGATTAGCGGCTTCTCAAGCGACAGTCTTTCAAGCGACAGTCATCACAAGCGACGATCACCACAAGCAACAGGCATTACATTGAGAATGAGTAAACAAAGAATCCTTTTCATGTGGAATTCCCTATCATCTACCACCTCTTAAGAACTGCGCACCTAGCCAGTTTTGTTTGCAAACTCTAGAAGTGATAACGCATTTTTACAATAACTTAGCACCGTCTTTGGCTGGTTGCCAATGGGTTGAATTGGGGAGAGCGTGGGAGATTTGTTAAGCGAGACTGCCGGTGGGTCGCTAGCTGTGTGATTCACCGCGAGCTCAGATATTGCTGAGCTCGCCAATGCTTAAGGGAATTCTGGGGACTTGCTTTCGATGCTGCGACGCTTAGTGTCCCGGCATGCCGTCGTTGATGCGATACCAAGAGGTGAGGCTGTATCTGTCGTGGTGCGACAGGGATACCTCGTGGGGGAAGAGTTCGCTTAAGAAGATCACCATGGTACCGAACCTTGGCTCGACAGTTTGGAATGGGGTGGTTTCGTCGCCTTCGTACATCAGTAGCTCACCGCCGTGGCTGGCTTGCCAGTCGGGGTTGAGATAGAGGATGCTGGTGAGCTTGCGGTTGGTCTGGCCCCTAAAGGCGTCAAGGTGGCGTTTGTAGAAGGCGCCTGGCGCGTAATAGGCCAGCATGGCTTCCTGGTCGAACAGGCCCAGATAGAGATAGCGGTTGACGGCGAGGCGCAGCTCTTCAGACCAATCGAAGTAGGCTTTGGCGAACTCCACCGACTCGTTTAACCAGCAGATCTTATCCCGGCGTATCGACTCGACGACCTGTTGGTCTTGCTGACGACCAATAGCGGCAGCCTTAAAGTCTTCCTCGGCAATCCCTGTGATGCCATCCAGCAGTTGTTGCAACATAGGCTGAGCCAAGACGTTGTGCAGCACAACATTGCCATGGGTCGCAAGCCGATCGCAGATGTCGGCAAACAGGATATCTTTAAGTTCTGAATCTGATGTTGTATCTGACGTTAAGTCTAAATGTGCTGTCAATGGCTTAGGATCCTAACATGGGGTGGAGCCTTATAGCTCTAAGCTGACAGTCTTGCTAACTAATAATTTTTGTGGTCAAGGTAAAAAGCTTTTTCTTTATTTATTAATCTTTTAAAACAATTGGATAGGGCTTTTTTCTGGCTATGGTTAACTCTGAATGAGAGGCATAAAAAAAGGTGCTCTATGAGCACCTTTTGTATTTTGGACAAGAGAGTAATTCGCGAAACTAGCGCTCGCGTGAGTCCCTCAAGCGATTAGACGGCGTCTTGATACTTCTTGCCGTAGAAGCTGGCGGTGAGTATCGCTTTGAGCTCGGCAATCAATGGGTATCTTGGGTTTGCCCCGGTACATTGATCGTCGAAGGCGTCTTCGGCAAGCTCGTCGAGTTTAGCGAAGAAGTCGGCTTCGTTGACACCGGCTTCTTGGATCGAAGCCGGAATGCCAATCGTCTTCTTGAGTTCATCGATTTTTTCGAGCAACGCTTCCACTTTTTCTTCATCGCTAATGCCTTCGCCTGTCGCGCCTTTTAATTTTAGATGTTCGGCTATCTTTGCGTAACGACAAAGGGCCTTGGGTCGGTCGTACTGGCTGAATGCGGCCTGCTTAGTCGGTAGATCGGTCGCGTTAAAGCGGATCACGTTGCTGATCAGCAGGGCGTTTGCCAAACCGTGTGCCAGGTGGAACTCGGCGCCCAGCTTGTGTGCCATAGAGTGACAGATCCCCAGGAAGGCGTTGGCGAAGGCGATGCCGGCAATGGTGGCGCCGTTATGTACCTTCTCACGGGCAACTGGAGCCTGAGCGCCCAGTGCGTATGAGTCTGGTAGATACTTAACTAACAGATCCAGCGCCTGCAGTGCCTGACCGTCGCTGTACTCGTTAGCCATCACGCTGACATAGGCTTCCAGCGCATGGGTAATGGCATCGATGCCTCCGAAGGCGGTAAGCGACTTTGGCATATCCATCACCAGGTTAGGGTCGACAATCGCCATGTTAGGGGTCAGCTCATAGTCGGCAATCGGATACTTCATGCCAGTCTGCTCGTCGGTGACTACGGCAAACGGTGTCACCTCTGAACCTGTGCCCGAGGTGGTAGGAATCGCCACCATCTTGGCCTTCTTGCCCAATTTCGGGAACTTGTAGATGCGCTTACGAATATCCATGAAGCGCAGCGCCAGATCGGCAAAGTCGACTTCAGGGTGTTCATACATGACCCAGATGATCTTGGCCGCATCCATAGGTGAGCCACCGCCGAGGGCGATGATCACGTCGGGCTGGAAGCTCTTGGCCACGCTGGCACCCTGGTTAACGATCGCCAGGGTTGGGTCGGCCTCTACTTCATAGAAGACTTCGGTTTCTAGGCCCTGAGACTTCAAGATCTTGATGGTCTCGTCACAGTAGCCGTTATTAAACAGATACTTGTCTGTCACGATCAGCGCGCGTCTCTTATCGCTTAGCTCTTCGAGGGCGATAGGCAAGCTGCCGCGGCGGAAATAGATAGAGGAGGGGAGTTTATGCCACAACATATTTTCGGCTCGCTTAGCGACAGTTTTCTTATTGATCAGGTGGCTAGGACCTACGTTTTCTGAGATGGAGTTACCGCCCCATGAACCACAGCCCAGGGTGAGCGATGGCGCCAACTTGAAGTTGTAAAGATCGCCGATGCCGCCCTGAGAGGCCGGGGTGTTGATCAGAATACGCGCGGTTTTCATTCTAAAACCGAAAGTTCTTACCCGCTCTGTCTGAGTATCCTGGTCGGTATACAGGCCCGATGTGTGGCCTATGCCGCCCAGTGTCACTAAGGCTTCGGCCTTGTTTAGCGCGTCGTCGAAATCGCTGGCGCGGTACATGGCCAGTAGCGGAGAGAGCTTCTCGTGGGCGAAGGCCTCGCTCTCGCTGATCTCGGTTGCCTGACCAATCAGCACCTTAGTGCTGGCGGGCACCTTGATGTTGGCCATGGCCGCTATGGTCGCCGCGCTCTGGCCTACGATGTCGGCGTTGAGCGCACCATTTTTAAGGATCACCTTCTGCATCGCCTTGGCTTCTTTGCTTGAAAGCATATAGCCGCCATGGCTGGCAAAACGCTCTTTGACAGCGTCATAGACAGCATCGACCACCACCACGGCCTGCTCTGACGCACACACCACGCCGTTATCGAAGGTCTTGGACATCAAGATAGAGCTGACCGCGCGCTTGATGTCGGCAGTCTCGTCGATAACGATAGGCGTGTTACCTGCGCCGACACCGATTGCTGGCTTGCCTGAAGAGTAGGCGGCCTTCACCATACCAGGGCCACCAGTGGCCAGGATCAGGTTGATCTTGTCATGGGTCATCAGTTGGTTAGACAGGGCCACGCTGGGCTCATCGATCCAGCCGATGATATCTTTCGGCGCGCCGGCTTCAACTGCGGCCTCAAGCACCAGGCGAGCGGCGGTAGTGGTTGAAACCTTGGCTCTTGGGTGCGGTGAGAAGATGATGCCGTTACGAGTCTTGAGGCTGATCAGCGCCTTGAAGATGGCGGTAGACGTTGGGTTGGTTGTCGGCACTATGCCGCAGATGAGGCCAACGGGCTCGGCGATGGTGATGGTGCCGAAGGTTGGGTCTTCCTCAAGGATGCCACAGGTCTTGTCATCCTTATACTTGTTGTAGATGTATTCGGAGGCGAAGTGGTTCTTGATCACCTTATCTTCCAGTACACCCATACCGGTTTCGTTGGCTGCCATCTTGGCCAGGGAGATACGGGCATCGGCCGCGGCCAGGGCGGCGGCGCGGAAGATTTTATCGACCTGCTCCTGACTAAAGTTGGCAAATTGTGCCTGGGCCTTGGCGACCCGTTCGACCAGTTGGTCGAGTTCCTGTTGGTTGCTAACAGTCATAATAAGATCCTTGGAAAAAAATTTAGCGAAAATTGTTTTTGGCTAAATTCTCTTTATGAAGGAAAATTACACCTTTGGTGGGGTGTTAACCGTGATCGGCACCGCAAAACCGCCTGTTAATGTAATAAAATGACATTGTGAGCACAATGTGACGGCTTTCACTGGGTTAATTTTAGTCGGGTAAAAATAGAATATTTAAGTCAAAGTTGTGAATTGTGATAGAAAATCTCGTTTTTCCACGGAGGAGCAATACTGTACAGTAGGCGTTTTTCAACCATACTGCTTTTTAACCGACTATAGCGTCACTTGAGGAGATGACATTGGATTTAACACTTTATGTTAAATTTTTTCTTGGCTTGGTAGCAATAATCAACCCCATAGGTTTGCTGCCCGTGTTTGTGAGTCTGACCAGTCACCAGACGGAAGCGGAGCGTAACCATACGGGTAAGGTCGCCAACTTTGCCGTGGTGGTGATCTTGCTTGTAACCATCATCGCCGGCCAGCATATCCTCAACATGTTTAGTATCTCGCTGTCGGCGTTCAGAATTGCCGGCGGCACCCTGATCGCCATCATCGCCATGTCCATGCTGCAAGGTAAGCTGGGCGAGGTGAAGCGTAACCAGGAAGAAGACAGGGAGGCGTCGGGCATGGAGTCAGTTGCTGTGGTGCCTCTGGCCTTGCCGCTGATGGCCGGTCCTGGTGCGATCAGTTCGGTGATTGTCTCGGCCGCGCAGCACAACACCTTTAGCGACCTTATTGGCATGTCGATCACTGTGGTGATCTTCGGCCTCACCAGTTTTACCCTGTTCCGTATGGCACCGGTGATCTTCAAGCTGCTGGGTAAGACGGGTATTAACGTGATCACCCGTCTCATGGGTCTGCTGATGCTCTCTATCGGTATTGAGGTGATGGCGGCCGGTTTCAAGGGCTTGTTTCCCAGCCTGATCGGCAGCTAGCCAGTTTTTGAAAAGGCTCTGGATAAGAAAAACGCGCTTGGTGCGCGTTTTTTTATGCCTATTTCCTTCGTGTCTCTTGGTGCTTTGCGTTGGGCTTACTGCAGATCAATCAGCGATCCCGCCTTGGCACTAAACAGATGTTGGTGCAGGCGGGCGGCAAACTCATCTGTCATTCCCGAGATATAGTCGGCGATCACCCGGTTGCAGTTACCTTCTTGCTGGGCCATCTGTTGCCAGCGCTCCTGGGTATTGAGGGGTAATAGACGCTCGGGATCCGAGGCGAAGGCCTCGAACAGCTCCATCACTATCTGCTGGCCCTTATATTCCAGCATCTGGATCTCGGGTTTGCGGATCACCCGCTTATAGACAAACTGCTTGAGCACATGGAGCGCCCCGGCGAAGGGAGGCTCCAGGCGGGCGTTATATCTGAGTAGCGGCTCGCAAAAATTGGGGTTTTCATCGATCAAGATGGCGGTGACGAAACCGTTAACCAGGGTACCTATGGCGTCTTTGCGCAGGTGATTTTCCAGCGCAAACAGCTTATCGCCTATGGTGGAAAACTCCTTGGCAATCCATTCATCGTCGCTGCCCGCTAGCAGGCTGGCCACATCTTGCTGCCACATGGCCTGGGTGACGATGCCCATGACGATGGCATCTTCGAGATCGTGAATGGCATAGGCGGTATCGTCGGCGAGCTCCATGATGGAGCAATCGAGTGACTTATACCGGGTGCGTCTGTGTTGATCTCTTTCTCCTGGCTCTGCCGAGACGAATCGCTCTCTGTCCTGGAGCGATAGCGGCTCGAGTACCCAGTCGAGCACAGGCTTGTCCTCAAAGAAGATCCCTTTCACCGGACGCCACTGGCTTGGCTTAAGCTGACGATAGCTGTCGACCTCTGGCCTTGGCTGGGACTGATACAGTTCGTTGTGGCTGGCGGGATATTTGAGGATCCCCAGCAAGGTGCGCCGGGTGAGGTTCATGCCATAGTGTTGGGTATAGGGCTCGAGCGCGGTGAGGATCCTGAAGGTTTGTCCGTTGCCCTCGAAGCCGCCGTCGCTACGCATCATATAATTGAGCGCGACCTCACCGCCGTGACCAAAGGGAGGATGGCCTATGTCGTGGGCCAGACAGAGGGATTCTATCAGGCTCATGGAGTCGAGCAGATGATGCAAGTCCGGGTATTTCTGTTTGAGCTGGGCGCAGATCCCTGTGCCTATCTGCGAAACCTCCAGCGAGTGGGTGAGGCGGGTGCGATAGAAGTCATTCATGCCGACACCCAGCACCTGGGTCTTGGCCTGTAGACGTCTGAAGGCGGCCGAGTGTAGAATGCGGGCGCGATCGCGCTGATAGGGGCTGCGGTGGTCGTTGCGCCTGAGTTTCTCTTCGCCCAAGCGTCTTTCATGCCAGATGGCCGATGTCATATGCTTTCCTCGTTGCCAGCTTTTAGCACTATAGCAGGCGATTGATCTCGTCGAGATTTAACTCGAAGCTGGGAATAAAGGTATCGATAAAATATTTTACCGCCGGATCCGGATTCTTGCCGAGGGATTCGGTGAGGCGGCGCTTGGCGGTATTGAACTCGTGGTTGCCAGCCGTCTGCTCCTCAAGGCATTTGAGGTAGGCGCACAGGGTGTCGGCGGATTTCACCAGCTGCTTGTACTCCTCGTCGGCCTGATCGCTTAGTAAAAGGTCCCGATAATCTTCTTGAAACTCTTCGGGCACCATCTCCAGCAGCCTGCGCTCGGCAATCGCCTCTATCTTCTTGTACTCGGCCTCGATCTCCTTGTTGAAATATTTGACTGGAGTGGGCAGATCGCCGGTGAGGATCTCGCTGGCGTCGTGAAATATCGCCAGGGTGGCGGCGCGCTCCGGACTGAGCTGCTTGTTGAATTTCTTGTTGGCTATGATGGCTAAAGCGTGGGCCACCATGGCGACCTGAAGCGAATGTTCCTGTACGTTTTCCGGGCGGACGTTGTACATGAGCGGCCAGCGTTGGATCAACTTCATCCTGGCCAGGTGGGCGAACAAATGACTCATACTGCTTTCCCTGTTGCTAAGTTGCTTTAACAGTAACACAGGGCAAGTAAATAGAAACAGAGCCTTAAAAATAAAAAAAAGCGATCCTGAGATCGCCTTTTCTTTGTTTAGTTACAGCCAGAAAACTTATTGGCTATAGCTGGTGAGGAAGTCACCGAACTCCACCAGTGCCTTATGCAGATCTTCCTTGTGGGGCAGGAAGACCACCCTGAGATGATCCGGCTCTGGCCAGTTAAAGGCGGTGCCTTGTACCAGTAGGATCTTCTTCTCTTTGAGTAGATCCAGCACCAATCGCTCGTCATCCCTCAGGTTAAACTTCTTGGCGTCGAGCTTAGGGAAGGCGTACAGCGCACCCTTAGGTTTCTTACAGCTTACCCCTGGGATCTGATTGAGCAGTTCATAGCAGGTGTTGCGCTGCAGCGTGAGTCTTCCTTCAGGGGCCACAAGCTCGTTGATGCTCTGATAGCCGCCCAGCGCGGTCTGAATCGCGTGTTGATTGGGGACGTTGGAGCACAGACGCATGGAGGCGAGCATGTCCAAGCCTTCGATATAGCTCTTAGCGGCCTTGAGGTTACCCGAGAGCATCATCCAGCCTACGCGAAAGCCCGCGGCGCGGTATGACTTGGAGAGACCATTGAAGGTGACGGTCAGAATATCGTCCGACAGTGTCGCTGCTGGAATGTGCACCGCGTCATCGTAGAGGATCTTGTCGTATATCTCATCGGCAAACAAAATGATGTCGTGCTGACGGCACAGCTCGATGATCTCCAGCAGTAACTCGCGGGAATAAACGGCGCCGGTGGGGTTGTTAGGATTGATCAGTACTATGCCGCGAGTGCGGCTGCTAATCTTGGATTTAATATCGTCGAGATCGGGAAACCAGTCTGATTCTTCATCGCAGCGATAGTGCTGCGCCTTGCCGCCTGAGAGGTGTACCGCCGCCGTCCACAGAGGATAGTCGGGTGAGGGCACCAGCACCTCATCGTCGCTGTTTAGCAGCCCCTGCATCGCCATCACGATGAGTTCCGATACGCCGTTGCCTATGTAGATATCCTCGATATCGACGCCAAATAGCCCCAGGCTCTGGTAGTGCTGTACGATCGCCTTGCGGGCCGAGAACAGCCCCTTGGACTCGCTGTAGCCCTGGGCGCTGGGTAGGTTAAGGATCACGTCGCGCACTATCTCTTCCGGGGCCTCGAAACCGAAAGGGGCCGGGTTACCTATGTTGAGCTTTAGGATGCGATGGCCTTCATCTTCCAAGCGTCTGGCTTCCTTATGGACAGGCCCGCGGATGTCGTAACAGACGGTGTCGAGTTTATTGGATTTAATGATAGGGCGCATCGAAACCTCGTGATAGCCGGTAAAGAAAAAAGCTGATTGTGTCAAAGCTCGTAAGTTATCGAACAATAACGAAAAAAAGTATTGTTTAAAAGGGGCTTTGCCGCAATTTAGGAAATATTTTTAGAGGAAAATGCTGAATAGCTTATTTGTTAAAAATATAATCGGAGTTTTGTTCTGGCCTGCTTGCCATTGGCAGTTGTTATCACTGCTTTTGTCAGCTTTAGGTACAAAAAAGCCAGCGAATTACGCTGGCTTTTATTATCGAGTTAACGGCTTGTTTAAGCGCGCTTCTTGAACTCGTGTGTACGAGTGTCGATCTCGATCAGGTCGCCAGTTTTAACGAAGTCTGCAACGCTCAGGGTTGCACCACCAGCGATAGTAGCAGGCTTCATAACTTTACCTGAGGTGTCGCCACGAGCTGAAGGCTCGGTGTAGGTCACTTCACGTACAACTGTGGTTGGTAGTTCAACAGAGATAGCCTTACCTTCATAGAAGGTTACCTGGCACTGTTCTTCCATACCGTCAACGATGTAAGCCGCTGCATCGCCTAGGTTGTCGGCTTCAACGTCGTACTGGTTGTATTCGGCATCCATGAAGACATACATAGGATCGGCGAAGTAAGAATAAGTACAATCAAGACGGTCTAGAATGATATCTTCCATCTTGTCTTCACCCTTAAAGGTGGTTTCGGTAGATGATTCTTGAAGTAGGTTCTTCAGTTTCATCTTAACGATAGCCGCGTTACGGCCTGAACGAGTTGTTTCAGTCTTTTGAACAACCCATGGGCTGCCATCTAACATGATCACGTTACCTGGACGGATTTCATGAGCAGTTTTCATTTCTCTATTTCCTATATTTTAGGGTGTTTCTATTTCAACGCAGTATCTTAGCTATTTTTAACGAATTGAACTAGTCGTGTTGCAAGATCTGCATCATTTAATGCTTCATTCGGCCAATCTTGTGCATGTTGCGTGAGGGCCAAATGCGCGTGATCCACTTGTTGCCACAGGGAAAGCAGAGTTTCCCGCTCGCCTTGGTTAAAGCAGATATTGAGCTTTTTCCAGGCGTCGGCGATTTCTGGGGCCAGATTATGACAATAAAGTGCCATAAAGGCTTCTAATTTTATCAGGTGATAGTCTTCTTCCTGGGGATAGATATGCCAGATAAAGGGTTTCGCCGCCCATTGGGCACGCAGGAAGGAGTCTTCACCGCGCACTATATTGAAGTCACAGCTCCATAGCAGGCGATCGTAACCCTGCTGATCTGTCATCGGCAGCAGATGTATGGTCAGCTTGCCATGGTGAAAACGGCTCCCCGGTGTCAATGCCTGCTGCTGGTCGATGAAGGCCCCCAGGCTATTGAGACTGCGACCGATAGGCACTAACAAATGCACTTGCTTGTCTCCATCTTGCCAATGGCGGCATAGGGCCTCGAGACTTTCGGTTTCATAGCTGAACAGGCTGATGACGGTATCATGCTCATCGATGCCACTTAGGCCCAGTGCCTCAAAATAGGCCTGTCGCTCTTTGTTATCCTGCCACGCTTGACGACGCTCCAGCAGATCCGCTTCGCAGATGAGGCCGCCAGTCTTCTCTGTAAAGCCAGGAAAATAAAACTGTTTTTTTAGGCCACTGCGCTGCAATGAGGGGAGGCCATGGCAGCCTTCAACCCAATCTTCTGCGCTCAGATACTCAAGGTTTAGCCAGACGGGCACCTTGTCACCGGCTTGATGTAGCGCAGCTATCCTGCCGAGCACCTCGGGGGGCAGTTCACAGGCAAACGCCTCGATAAGCACCTCTCCCGGCAAATACTCCTGGCTTAGCGGCGCGTCCCATTGTTTGATGCAGACGCCCTCGAAGTTTTGGTTAGTACATAAAGGGTCCAGCTTTGGCAAGATATGGCCAAAGCTGGCTAAGTCGTCCACCCATAGGGTGACGGCCAATCCATATTCCTTCGCCAGCTGTTTGGCCAGACGCCAGGTGACGCCAATATCGCCATAGTTATCGACGACGGCGCAGAAGATATCCCAGTGGTTGGCGTGTGTTTGACTCTGCATGGGGTTAGCTAATTTGGGTTCTCTATTACTCGGGGGAGTGTTTAACGCGACTTATTTCTTCGCCACTATCCCTTTGCCATTATCCCTTCGCCATTCTTGCTTCGCAAAGGCGAGCGTTAAGTATTGCATTCGGGCTTATATATCAGGGCTAAAAAAAGCGGCTATTCGCCGCTTTTTATACTGATGTGGCCGAAAGATTAGTCTTCCAGCTCTGCCAGGCACATCTCTTCGTAGATCTGCTTAACCCAGGCATCGACACGTTCTTCGGTCAGCTCAGGTTGACGATCTTCGTCGATACCCAGACCCACGAAGTGCTTATCGTCGGCCATGCCTTTAGAAGCTTCGAAGTCGTAGCCGTCGGTTGGCCAGTGGCCGATAACCACGGCGCCGCGCGCCTCAACGATCTCGTTAACCATGCCCATGGCATCGAGGAAATACTCGGCGTAGTCTTCCTGATCGCCACATCCGAAGATAGCGACTAGCTTACCGTCGAAATCGATCTGTTCTAATTCAGGGAAGAAATCGTCCCAATCGCATTGGGCTTCACCGTAATACCAGGTCGGGATACCGAATAGCAGCAGATCATATTCTGCAATCTGTTCTTTGGTACTCTTAGCGATATCCTTAACGTCGACCATCTTCTTACCCAGTTTCTTCTGGATCATCTTGGCGACGGCTTCGGTATTACCTGTATCACTGCCGAAAAAAAGACCTACAGTTGCCATTGTCTTTCCTTTATCTAGTTCACTGACGTTTGTTTCAATACCACTTAAGATCAGCTTCTGACCTGCTTAAGCAGTATCGATTCGATTAATTGGCTGCGGCTGATGTTACTGGCCAAAGCCTTTTCATTCAAGGCGTCGTATAAATCTTGTGACACCTTTAACTCTATTCGTTTTAATCCTGCGGCTCTGTCGCGCTGGATCTGATTTCGCTTATTGACCTTTAGTTGTTGCTCCCGGGGAAGGGGATTGCTGCGAGGGCGTCCTCGGCGTTTCTCCGTTGCAAACAGGTCTATCGTTGTTCTGTCTGAAGATTCTTTTGCCATCGAATGTTCATTTAACCTATGCCAGAGCTCTCCCAAGAGAGTTGGATCAAGCCCTTAGCTATAAACCCGGCACAGCCGAGAAATAATACTAACCAAACAATATAGCGGCCAAATTTAGGGACATTTCCCTGTTTGAGCACGTCATGTATTGCCATACCAATAAAGAAAAATATCGCCGCAAAGAACAGGTTTAAGCCAACTGCCTCTATCTGTTCCATATACTGAGATAACATGCTGCGTTCCCTCAGGCTAAAAAAAGAGGCGCGAATATACCATAGTTAAGCGATATCTGCTACACGCTTTACAGACAAGATTCAGTCATTTTCTGCGATAAACTCGGCGACGATGCGATTGAAAATAGCCGGTTTTTGTGCGTGTAACCAATGACCTGTGCCAGCCAGTGACTTGGCCTGGATCTTAGGGAACTGAGACAAGAACGCCTGGCGGTGCGCCGCGGTGACATAATCTGAATCGGCGCCGCGAATGCACAGGCTAGGTCCAGTGTAGGTTCTATCTGCCAGCGGCCAACCAATGAGGTGCTCATAGCTGGATTTCAGTCCGGCCAGGTTCATCTTCCAGGCAAAGCCTTGCTCATCCTTGGTGAGGTTTTTCAGCAGAAACAGCGCCGTACCTTCGTCGATACCGGCACCGAGCAGCTGCTTTTGCGCATCGGCGCGGTTAGCCAGCGCGCTAAGCTCTAGGTTGCTTAGGCCGGAAAACACGGTTTGATGCCTGGGCTGATAGGCGACGGGCGCAATGTCTGCCGCCACCAGACTCTTGACGCGATCGCCATAGAGCAGGGCCGTCGCCATGGCGATCTTGCCGCCCATGGAGTGGCCGACCAGGTGCGCTGACTCCAGCTCGAGTTCATCCATCAAACCAATTACGGCTTCGGCCAGCATGGGATAGTCCATGTTGGGCCAGTGTGGGCTGAGGCCATGGTTTGGCACGTCGATGCGGATCACCTGATGATCTTCGAGTGCATTGCCTAAGGTTTTTAGGTTATCCAGGTTGCCAAACAGGCCGTGGATAAGGATAACCGGGCTACCTTGTCCCGATTGGGTGTAATTCAAGCTGGTCATGGAAAGGCTGGTCTTGGAAAGTTAAGCGTGAAAATAATTGCCCAAATTGTGCCTGTTAATCGCTGCAAAAGACAGCATTAAGCGCGATCGCGCCATTCTCTGACGGGTTTTTGCGCACTTGAGGCGTAATTTATTGATCTTGTAACCAAGTTGTGGATTTTTAATGCGATCGCTCTTTATTCCTGTGGGAAAGATAGCATACACTTGAACGGATCTGGCATCAGTTGCTGCGGATCGCGTTCGCGATAACAATAACCTAATTACCTTTACCGTCTAAGGAAGATTCTAGTCATGAAATATATTGAGATTGATGAAGAGCTATATCGCCATATTGCCAGCAAGACAGAGCGCATAGGAGAGAGTGCTTCAGAGATCCTGCGACGATTACTCGGCCTAGACGTAGAGACGGTTGCCATGGAGCAGCCTAAGCAGATCAGCCAGCCAGGCCTTGATAAAGAGGTGGCGCAAACTCATCAGGCGGCGAGTATCGACCCCGAGACCTTGATCGACAAGGGGGCACTGGCCCAGCAAAAAGGCGCCGTTGGCCGTTTCCTGTTTACCTTAGAGGCTATCTATAAAGCGACGCCTAATCAGTTTGACCAGGTGCTGCAGATCCAGGGGCGCGATCGTCTCTATTTTGCGACCTCGAAAGAGTCGCTACTCAAGGCCAGTAAGTCGGCCAACCCGAAAGAGATTGGCAACAGTGGCTTCTGGGTCACCACCAATAACAACACGGCGAAGAAGCGCACCATCCTAAGCGAAGTATTAGGTCAGTTCGGCGTGCAAGAAAAACAGATTGAATCCATTATCGGTCATATTTAAGTGAGATACTGAGGCTCAATCTACCCGACACTTAGGAGTACATTTTGGCGCTACACGAGCGAGCCGGTAAACCGGCACAACAAAGGGACTTGGTTAATATTCCTAAACTGATGAGCCACTACTATCGGCTCTCACCGGATGTGACCAATGATGCGCAGAAGGTCACGTTCGGCACCTCGGGCCACAGAGGCTGTGCCTTTAATAAGAGTTTCAACGAGAAGCACATCTTGGCGATTGTTCAGGCTGTGGTGGATCACCGCATCGAGGCGGGCATCAAGGGCCCTATGATCGTCGGTATCGACACCCATGCACTGTCTCAGGCGGCTTATGTCACCGCTCTTGAGGTACTGACCGCCAATGGCGTGCAGGTGATTGTCGCCAAGAACGATGAGTATACGCCCACCCCTGTGGTGTCCCATGCCATCATAGCGGCCAACAGAGCGCAGGGGGCAGGGCTTACCTATGGGCTTAACTATGGGCTTACCGATGGCCTTATCATCACGCCATCTCACAATCCGCCTCAAGATGGTGGCATCAAATATAATCCCCCCCATGGTGGTCCGGCCGAAGGCGGCATCACGGCATGGGTCGAGCAGCGCGCCAACGAGTATCTGGCCAAGCAGCTAGAAGGGGTTAAGCGCCTCACCTATTCAGTAGCGGTCACGACCAGTCTTATTCAAGAGCGCGATCTGATGGCGGCTTATGTTGAAGATCTCGAGCAGGTGATCGACATGCAGGCCATTAAGCAGGCCGGTATTCGTATCGGCGTCGATCCCCTCGGCGGCTCAGGAATTCACTATTGGGACAAGATTGCCGAGCGCTATGGGCTGGATATTACCCTGGTGAACGATCGCATCGATCCCGCCTTTGGTTTTATGCCCCTGGATAAGGATGGCAAGATCCGTATGGACTGCTCATCGCCCTATGCCATGGCGGGACTGTTGGCCCATCAGGATGCCTTCGATATCTGTGTCGGTAACGATCCCGATTACGACAGGCACGGTATCGTCTGCCCAGGCAGCGGCCTGATGAACCCTAACTATTATCTGGCGGTGGCTATCGAGTACCTCTTGTCCCATCGCCCGCAGTGGTCTGCCGATCTCAAGATAGGTAAGACCCTGGTTTCCAGCGCCATGATAGACAAGGTGTGTAGTGAGCAGTCGCGTAGCCTCTGTGAAGTGCCGGTTGGCTTTAAATGGTTTGTCGATGGCCTAGCTGATGCCAGTTTCGCCTTCGGCGGCGAAGAGAGTGCCGGCGCCGCCTTCCTACGTCGTGACGGCGGCAGTTGGTGTACCGATAAAGATGGTTTCATCCTGGCGCTGCTGGCGGCAGAGATACTGGCGGTAACGGGTAAGACGCCTGCTAAGCTTTATGCCGAGATGGTCGAGCGTCACGGCGAGAGCTTCTACAAACGTATCGACTCGCCGGTTAACCCTAAGCGTAAGGTTAAGTTTAATCAGTTGGTGAGCGAGCCCTTGAATGTCAGCGATCTTGGCTGTGAAGCCATGGCTGGAGATGCGATCCTCGAGGTACTCACCCATGCTCCGGGTAATGGCGCGGCTATTGGCGGCATCAAGGTAGTGACCGAAAAAGCCTGGTTCGCCGCGCGCCCATCGGGCACAGAGGCGTTGTTTAAGCTCTATGGCGAAAGTTTTGTCAGCGAGGCACATCTCGAGCAGGTGCTGGAGCAGGCCCAGCAGATGATAGAGCGGCTGTTGGTCTAATCGAAGTTGGCCTAGTTCGTCGGTCTAGTTCGTTAGACTAACAGGCTCTTGGATAAACCTTAGTCGGTTACTCCTTGGAATCTTAATTCTTAGTACAGATCAAAAAAGCCAGTGATTCACTGGCTTTTTTTGGGGGCGTAACTTGCATCGAGCTGCTTGGAATAACCAAGCGCTAGTAGGTAAGGTGACAGCTAGGCAAGTTGTTCTTTTCCAGATAGTTCTGATGGTACTCCTCCGCCTTATGGAAGGTGAGCACTGGGACTATCTCAGTCACTATGGGTCTAAGCCCCCATTTACCGCTTCGGGCGAGGGCCAACTTTGAGGTTTCGGCCTGTTCCTTCTGCGTCTTGTCGTGGAAGAAGATGGCGCTGCGATACTGGCTGCCGATATCGCCGCCCTGCATATTGAGCATGGTGGGATTATGGTTACTCCAGAACACAGACAGCAGATCGTCGAAGCTCACCTTGGTCTCGTCAAACTCGACCTGTACCACCTCGGCGTGCCCGGTTGTGCCAGTCTTAACCTCTTTATAGGTGGTGGCCTTGTCATCACCGCCCATATAGCCACAGGTGGCAGAGGTAACGCCGTCTATCTGCTTGAAAAAATACTCTACGCCCCAGAAACAGCCTGCGCCAAATGTTGCTAATGCCATGGTTGACCTCTTCTCGATTAACGCTTATCTATCTTTTGTTCATCTAGATAGCCAATTATCTAGTGTCTAAATTATCTAACGAATCGTCTAGCGCAGTTAATTTTATACGTTTAGATGGCTAGACGGCTTTATTCTGTATTATCTGATTAACGAATGCAACAGGGAAAATATGCGGCGATCGACTGGCCCGCGTGGTCGTCGACTCGCTTAAGTGTTACTATGCTGGCCAACTGATAATAATGCTAATAAATCCAAGGAGTCGCTATCTTTCAGGCCTACAAGGTGGGCGCTGTGGTAGTGATGCAGTAAGGAGTTTGCAGTGCAAGACACCCTGATGTTGTCGAAAGACTTTTTGCAATTGACACTAGACAATCCTGTCGGCCTCGAGGCGTTTGAATTTACCCTGGGGCAACACACCCAGGTGTCGGTATGGGATACCGGCGTCATCCAATTTGAGCCGCTCGTTACGCATGAAGCTAATCAAGAGAGCGAGCAAGATGGAAAGGAAGATGCGCTTAAGAGCATAGTGCTCTCGTCGGCGGTTCATGGTAACGAGACGGCGCCAATCGAGCTGTGTGATCAGCTTATTACCGCGCTGCTGTCTGAGACGCTGATCGCCCGTCATCGCTTGCTGTTTCTAATCGGTAACCCACCAGCTATCCTAAACGGTACCCGTTTCGTCGAAGAGAACCTCAATCGTCTCTTCAGCGGCGCCCATGCCAAGGGTGAGAGCAATGCCGAGCGGTTCCGTGCTAAGAAGCTGGAGCAGTATGTGGATCGCTTCTTTAATGCGGCGCCCGAAGGCGGCAGTCGTTATCACTACGACCTGCACACGGCAATACGCGCCTCCAAGCATGAGAAGTTTGCCATCTATCCTTATCCACACGGCGCACCTTACAGCGGCGAGCAGATCATGTTCTTGGCCGCCTGCGGCATCAACACAGTGCTGTTTCACCACGAACCTACCACCACCTTTAGTTATTTCTCCGCCCATGGCTATCAGGCCCATGCCTTTACCATAGAGCTTGGCAAGGTGATGCCCATGGGGCAGAACGATATGACGCGTTTTATTGTGGTGAAAGAGATGTTGACCCGTCTGGTAAGCGGCCGCGATCTCGAGCTTGGTGAGTTTGATCCTAGCCAGGTGAATCTGTATCAGGTTAATCGCTCAATCAACAAGCAGTTTGATGACTTTAGCTTTACCTTTGCCGACGACGTAGAGAATTTTACGGCGTTTCCAAGAGGTTATATATTGGCTAAGGATGGCGGGACTGAGATTAAGGTCGAGGCCGAATCTGAGTCTATCGTGTTTCCCAACGCCAATGTGCCGGTTGGCCAGCGCACTGTGCTGTGTTTAGTGCCTGCCAAAGATTATCGCGTGGTTTAGGCTCTGGCTTGTAAAGCTAGCGATACATGGGGGAGGGTAGCTAGTTGTTAGCCACACCCTGTGATAGCTTGCTAGGTAGTTTACGTTAACGTAACTTTAAGGCCGCGTCATAATAGAGAATAGTGAACAACTTAGGCTGTTCGCAGTCAGATAACAAGAATACTCAGCTGATAAGAGAATAGTATGAGCAACGCAACGAGCAATACAGAGACTGTCCATCGCGTCAGTTTTCTCGATAAGGATTCATTATCGATCCCGATCCTGAAGATCCTTCAAGCCGACGGTACCACCTTTGAAAATGCTGTGTTACCCGTGATCGATCAGGATTTGGCTGCCAAAATTTATGATACTTGTGTGTTCACACGAGTACTCGATGAGCGCATGTTAGCCGCTCAGCGTCAGGGACGGATCAGCTTCTACATGACCTGTACCGGTGAAGAAGCCGCCGTGGTCGGCAGTGTCGCCGCCTTGGATCAGGACGATGTCATTTTAGCCCAGTACCGTGAACACGCGGCGATCCGCTATCGTGGCTTCACCACTGAGCAGTTTATGAACCAGATGTTTAGCAACGAGAAAGATCTGGGTAAGGGCCGTCAGATGCCGATCCACTACGGCTGTGAGGCGCTCAATTACCAGACCATCTCATCGCCGTTGGCCACTCAGATCCCACAGGCGACGGGTGTCGGCTATAGCCTCAAGATGCAGGGCAAACGTAACGTTGCCATCTGCTACTTCGGTGAAGGCGCAGCCTCAGAGGGCGATTTCCATGCCGGTCTCAACATGGCCGCCGTGCTGAACTCTCCAGTTATCTTCTTCTGTCGTAACAATGGTTACGCCATCTCGACCCCAACCAACGAACAGTTTGCCGGTAACGGTATCGCCAGTCGTGGTGTGGGCTATGGCATGCATACCATTCGCGTGGACGGTAACGACATGCTGGCAGTGATGGCAGCGACCCAGCAGGCGAGAGCCTATGCGCTGGAGCACAACAAGCCTGTGCTGATTGAAGCCATGACCTATCGTCTTGGCGCTCACTCCTCTTCGGACGATCCATCTGGCTACCGTTCTAAGGATGAAGAGGCCAAGTGGCAGCAGCATGATCCGGTTAAGCGTTTTAAGCTGTGGTTGATCAACAAGGGCTGGCTTGCCGAGAGCGACGATGCGGCCCTGTATGAGAAGTACCGTGAAGAGGTACTGGCCGCGGTGAAGGTTGCCGAGAAGCTACCTGCACCTAAGATTGACGAGATCATCGAAGATGTCCTCGATGAGCCGACGCCTAGGCTCAAGCAGCAGCTGACCGAGCTTAAGCAGCACATCAAGAAATATCCTGATTCCTATCCACGCAGTGCAGGGAGAGATTAAATCGTGGCAAAGATTAATATGTTACAAGCCATCAACGATGCCTTGACCATTGCGATGGAAACCGACGACAAGGCGGTGATCTTCGGCGAAGACGTTGGCCATTTTGGCGGCGTATTCCGCGCCACCTCTGGCCTGCAGGATAAGTTTGGTCGCGATCGTTGTTTCAACACCCCGCTGACAGAGCAGGGTATCGCTGGTTTTGCCAACGGTCTGGCATCTAATGGCATGACGGCCATTGCCGAGATCCAGTTTGCCGACTATATCTTCCCGGCGTTCGATCAGATAGTAAACGAGTCAGCCAAGTTCAGATACCGCAGCGGTAACGAGTTTAATGTGGGTGGTATCACCTACCGTACCCCTTATGGTGGCGGCATCGCCGGTGGTCATTACCACTCGCAATCGCCAGAAGCGTATTTCACTCAGACACCGGGTCTAAAGGTGGTCGTGCCCCGTAACGCCTATCAGGCTAAGGGCCTGCTGCTTGCCTCGATTCGTGACAAGAACCCTGTGGTCTTCTTCGAGCCTAAGCGTCTCTACCGCGCCAGCGTGGGCGAGGTGCCGGATGAAGCCTATGAGATTGAACTAGGCAAGGCCGAAGTGGTTCAGGAAGGTACAGACATTACCGTGTTGGCCTGGGGCGCTCAGATGGAGATCGTTGAAGAGGCGGCTAAGATGGCGGCCAAGAAGGGGATCTCTTGTGAGGTTATCGACCTGCGCACACTCGCGCCTTGGGATGTCGATACCGTTGCGGCCTCGGTGAAGAAGACCGGACGCTTGGTGATCAACCATGAAGCGCCGCTGACCGGTGGCTTTGCCGGCGAGATCGCCGCGACTATCCAGCAGGAGTGTTTCCTCTATCTGGAATCGCCAATTAGCCGCGTATGTGGTCTGGATACCCCATATCCGCTGATCCATGAGAAAGAATATATGCCTGATGCGCTCAAGACCTTTGAAGCGATCAAAGCATCGATGAAATACTAGGAGCCCCAGGCATGATTAAAGATTTTATTTTGCCCGATATTGGCGAGGGCGTGGTGGAGTGTGAGCTGGTCGAGTGGTTGGTTGCCGAAGGCGATACCGTCACCGAAGATCAGCCCATTGCCGACGTGATGACAGATAAGGCGCTGGTGCAGATCCCGGCGGTTCACGGTGGTGTCATCAAAAAACTTCACTATAAGAAAGGTGACATAGCTATCGTTCACGAGCCGCTCTATTCAGTGGAAATCGATGGTGAGCTAGACGGCGATGCGACCACAGAATCAGCAGCTGAAGAAGCTGTCGTTCAATCTGATTCACAGCCAGTTGTTGGCGGCAAACGTGTCGAAGAGTTCCTGTTACCGGATATCGGTGAAGGGATTGTCGAGTGCGAGTTGGTGGAGTGGTTGGTGGCCGAAGGTGACATGGTGGTGGAAGACCAACCTATCGCCGATGTGATGACCGACAAGGCACTGGTGCAGATCCCGGCCATCAAGAGCGGTAAGGTGGTTAAACTCCATTACCGTAAGGGTCAGCTGGCACAGGTGCACACCCCGCTTTTCTCTATCGAGGTAGAGAGCGAAGAGGGCGCCGTTGCTGCCCCGGTAGCAGATAGCGCTCCAGCTGGGGTTGACCACGAAGAGGTTGAACTTCACGCCCCTGCTGGTAATGGCAAGGCGCTGGCAAGCCCGGCCGTGCGTCGTCTGGCGCGCAGCTATGATATCGATCTCAGCCTGGTGCCGGGTTCTGGTAAACATGGCCGAGTCTATAAGGAAGATGTCGAGCGCTTCCGTAGCGGCGAAGCCGTGAAGGCCAAGGCGGCGAAAGCACAGGCCCAAAGCGAGCCAACAGCTGCGCCTATAGCGGTTTCAGCAGGCGATCGCGTCGAGCCTATTCGCGGCGTCAAGGCCGTCATGGCCAAGATGATGACAGAGTCTGTCTCTACCATCCCGCACTTCACCTATTGTGAAGAGCTGGATCTGACCGAGCTGGTTGCGCTTCGCGAATCGATGAAGGCGCGCTACTCGAGTGACGATCTCAAGCTGACCATGATGCCTTTCTTCATGAAGGCGATGTCGCTGGCGCTGACTCAGTTCCCTGGCATCAACAGCCGTGTGAACGACGATTGCACCGAGCAGACCTTCCTTGCGTCACACAACATAGGCATGGCAGTAGACTCTAAGGTGGGTCTATTGGTGCCAAACGTGAAGGATGTGCAGCAAAAATCTATTCTTGAGGTCGCGGCCGAAATTACCCGCCTGACCAAGGATGCCCGCAGCGGGCGTGTCAGCCCGGCTGACCTTAAGGGCGGCAGCATCTCCATCTCAAATATTGGCGCCCTGGGGGGCACTGTGGCAACGCCTATTATCAACAAGCCTGAGGTGGCCATCGTTGCCCTGGGTAAGTTGCAGACCCTGCCACGCTTCAACGATAAGGGTGAGGTCGAGGCCCGTAAGATCATGCAGATCAGCTGGTCTGGCGATCACCGTGTAATAGACGGCGGCACCATTGCGCGCTTCTGTAACCTGTGGAAGCAGTATCTTGAGTCACCACAGGAGATGTTACTGGCGATGCACTAATCGCACGTAGCAGTTCACTAATAAGAGCGCCATTTGGCGCTCTTTTTTTTATCCAGAGTTAATCTTTGGCGTCAGATTAAGTATAATGCCGCTAATTAGTCCCACTCTTTGGTTTGAGCATGAGTCAAGTAGCACCAAGCATCGAAAATATTCAGTATCCGTTTCCAGCAAAGCCCATTCCCCTAAGCGATAGCGAGAAGCAGGCCTACAAGGCGCGCATCAAGCAGCTGTTGAAGGAGAAAGAGGCTGTCTTGGTGGCCCACTACTATACAGATCCTGAGATCCAGGCTCTGGCGGAAGAGACGGGCGGTTGTGTATCAGACTCTCTAGAGATGGCCCGCTTCGGCCGTGACCATCCTGCAAAGACTCTGATCGTGGCCGGGGTTAAGTTTATGGGCGAGACCTCTAAGATCTTAAGCCCGGAAAAGACTGTGCTTATGCCAACCTTGGATGCCACCTGCTCACTGGATGTAGGCTGTCCTATCGACACCTTTAGCGCCTTCTGTGACGCCCATCCAGATCATACCGTCGTGGTATATGCCAACACCTCGGCCGCCGTTAAGGCACGCGCCGATTGGGTGGTAACCTCGAGCATCGCCCTTGAGATCGTCGAGCATCTCGATAGCCAAGGTAAGAAGATCATCTGGGGACCTGACCGTCACCTGGGAAGCTATATCGCCAAGCAGACTGGCGCCGACATGCTGATGTGGCAGGGCGAGTGTATCGTGCACGATGAGTTCAAGGCCAAGGCGCTGCGTCAGTTAAAAGAGCAGTATCCTAATGCGGCTGTGTTGGTGCATCCCGAATCACCGGCGAGCGTGGTTGAGATGGCCGATGCCGTTGGCTCCACTAGTCAGCTGATCAAGGCGGCGCAGAGCCTGGAGAACGACACCTTTATCGTGGCTACCGATAAGGGGATCTTCTACAAGATGCAACAGGCGGCGCCGAACAAGACCCTGATCGAGGCGCCCACCGGCGGTAACGGCGCGACCTGTCGTAGCTGTGCCCACTGTCCTTGGATGGCGATGAACGGCCTTAAGGCAATCGAGGCGGCATTGCTTAACGACGGTTCGGAGCAACACGAGATCTTCGTCGATGAATCGCTCAGAGAGCGTGCACTGTTGCCGCTCGATCGTATGCTAGATTTTGCCAAGACGCTGAACATGCAGGTTAAAGGTAACACCTAGGCGTTAAACAGCTTCTGCCAGCACACTTTGCTAACGTTAAAAGCGCCTCTAGGGCGCTTTTTTGTTGCCTGTCGACCGACGGTGCCGCGGCTATACTAGACTTTATGGGCATTGTGAGGCTGCTTAAGGCATGTTAAAAAGTGAATAGTGTCATTTTATTGATGCCTTTAGTGCATGTTTTTAGGCGAGTTTTACTTTAACGTCAGATTTTTATGCTAGTGTTAATACGGTAATGGATAAGGCTTTAACTGGGCTTGTCTATGAAGTGACGCAACGCCACTCTATCAACCCGCGATGGTTAGGGATAACGCAAGATGAATATGCAATGGATCAGTGATCTCAATATAAAAAATAAGCTTTTGCTGGTGATAGTGCCGCCCATTCTGGGGGCCACTTTCTTCGGTCTGTTCGTGGTCTATGGCCAATATCAGCTGCATCAGGGACTGAGTCAGGTAGAGACGCTTTCCGAGCTGGCTGTGGTGAACAGTGATTTTGTGCATGAGCTGCAAAAAGAGCGAGGCATGAGCGCCGGCTTTCTCGGCTCAAAAGGCAAGAGTTTTGGCGATAAGCTGCCAACGCAGCGTCAGTTGAGTGACGAGCAGCTTAATAACTTCAAGGCCTTTACCGCCAGCCATGAGCTGCCTAAGGCGTTTGCCCAGCAGATGAGCCAGGTCAATCAGATGATTAACCAGCTGGGCGATATCCGCAGCAGGGTCGACAGCTTAAGCATCTCTGTGCCGGAGGAGGTGGCCTATTACACCAAGCTTAACGGCCTGTTGTTGGCGATTGTGGATCAGACCAGTCAACAGGGGGCTAGCCGTCAGATCGCGGTGGAGTCGGCCAGTTTTGCCGCCTATCTGCAGATGAAGGAGCGCGCCGGTATCGAGCGCGCCGTGCTGAGCTCCACCTTTGGTAACAGTTCCTTTAAACCCGGCATGTTCCTTAAGTTTGTCAATCTGGTCTCAGAGCAGAACACCTATCAGGAGCGCTTCTTAGCCTTGGCGACCGATAAGGTAAACGCCGATTATCAGCAGGTCGCCTCTTCGCCCACCTTTATGGCGGTCAATGCACTGCGTGACAAGGCGATGAGCCAGGACGCTGGCGCCCTGAGCGGTCAGAGCTCTACCGACTGGTTTGCCAAATCTACCGCCCGTATCGACGCCCTGCGTCAATTCGAGCGTCAACTGTCTCATCATCTGTTAACCGATACTCGCAGCGCGCTCGCCAATGCCAAGTCGTTGATGGTGAGTGTCATCGTCTTGATGTTGGTGTCAGGCCTCGTGGTGATCTTGCTATCTCTGTTTATCGGACGTTACCTGCATGCCTCTCTCAGACACCTGTATCACAAGGTGACAGAGTCACAGAAACATTACGATCTCAGCGTGCGGGTCGACCTTAAGGGTAAGGATGAGATAGGGCAGCTGGGCTCAGCCTTCAACCACATGATGGCTGATTTCGAGAAGGTGATCGGTATGGTGAGGACCAATACCCAGGGACTGCTTACCGCGTCTCAAGAGATGGAAGGCTGCGCCCGCATCATGCGTGAAGATGTGGCCTTGGGTCACAGCGAGGTGGATCAGGTTGCCTCGGCGATGACAGAGATGAGCGCTACGGTACAAGAGATCGCCCAAAATGCGGTGCAGGCCTCTGAAGCCTCGGCCCAGGCCAACAAGGAGGCGAAGGAGGGCAGCCTGGAGGTTGAACGTACCGCAGATTCTATCAATGAGCTGGCTCAGGAGATCGCCGATGCGGCGCAGGCCATCAATAACTTGGATGAAGACATTAAGGGTATCGTCGATGTGCTTGGGGTGATCAGCGGTATCGCGGAGCAAACCAACCTGCTGGCGCTTAACGCAGCGATCGAGGCTGCGCGGGCCGGTGAGATGGGCCGTGGCTTCGCCGTGGTCGCCGATGAGGTGCGCAGTCTGGCGCAGCGGGCACAGACTTCCACCGAAGATATTCGTAGCATGACAGAACGACTGGAGCGTGGCGCCAAGATCGCCGTGAAGGCGATGGAAAGCGGTCGTAACAAGGCGGAGATCAGCGTGGTTGAATCCAAGCGCGCCGGTGAGGAGCTTATTCGTATCGTTAGCGAGGTGAGCGTCATCGACAGCATGAACGAGCAGATCGCGGCGGCGACCCATGAGCAATCGGCGGTGTCCGAAGAGGTGAACCAAAATGCGATGAAGATCAGCGACATCTATCGTAATACCCATGAGGTGTCCGATCGTCTCAGCCAGCTCAACGAGTCACTGCTTAACGATGTGAGCGCCATGTCTGAACTGGTGAGCAAGTTCAAATAGGGCGGATATGCAGCGAATTGGCGATCTATTACGCAAATGCCTGAGTGGACAGTTTTTTAGCTTGACCCTGTTTAGCGATTTGCGTAAAGTACCGCTCCGTTGATGCGATTCCTATTGGACATTGCACAACGCTTCGGTGAGTTGTCCGAGTGGCTGAAGGAGCACGCCTGGAAAGTGTGTATACGGCAACGTATCGAGAGTTCGAATCTCTCACTCACCGCCACTTTCAATAAGAAAGACGCCTAAGGGCGTCTTTTTTTATGCCTGTCATTCGGCGCCAGTCCTATTTATGACTAGCTTAGGGCGCAAGTTGTCACTCTCCAGAACATATTTCTGATAAAAACTGTCTATCCTCCAAACCGCTATAGCCAACATGCAAATTCGCGTGACATCCGACGAGACCCTTAGCCCACTAGCTAACATGGTACACAAGGCTAACTTCATAGCTTGGTTATTCTTTCTCAACGCTTAGGGGAGGCTATAGGCAGGCGGCGTCTTAATGATTATAATCAAATGATAATGTTTTTAGTGCGAGGAGTTGGCAATGGAAAATAAGACGGCACGCTTTACCGTGTTACTCGACCCCAGTAAGAAACAGGCATTCGAACAGTTGTGCGCCTCTCAGGATTTGACGCCCTCACAGGTCGTCAGACAGCTGATCCGCGGCTACTTAGAGCAACATGGGGTGAGCTATGGTCAGGCTGAGCCGACCAAGAATCCTAAGGTCAAATCTTAAGGTCAACTTTAACGGTGAGTGTAGCCAAGTGCGGCGCCTAGAATCTTAGCTGGCCTGAGTATGATAATTTTATTATAATACTATTATCATTGTGAGCGGTTTTAGTAGAAAGCAAGAAAGTCATTCTAAATGACAGGCCGGATACTTAGACCGATCCTTACCTTTTTAATGAAAGAGAAAGAGTTATGAGCGATACAATTCCACCATGCCCAAAATGTGAGTCACCTTATGCCTATGAAGATGGCTCATTGTTGATCTGTCCAGAATGTGCTCATGAATGGAACCCTAACGAAGTGGCTGTCGATCCCGATGCCATCATCCTGAAAGATGCGGTAGGCAACCTGTTAGAAGAGGGTGACAAGGTTACCCTGATTAAAGATCTTAAGGTGAAGGGCACTTCACTGACGCTGAAAGTGGGCACCAAGGCAGTGATCAACCGTTTCGTCGACGCCGACCACGATATCGACTGTAAGGTTGATGGTCACGGCCAGATGATGCTGAAATCTAAGTTCGTGAAGAAGCAGAGCTAAGATCTCTGATTAGGCTTAGGCTAAGTTCTAGTTTTGGACTAAGCTCAAAGAATCAATAAAAAGACCTGCCAGTTGGCGGGTCTTTTTGTATCTAAGCTAAGTTTGAGCTTTGTAAACGTTAGCTATGAATGCCAATCAAGGTTTTCATGCTGTAGCCTTGAGCCAATTAAAGCAAAGGACTGAAGAGATAAAAGAGGTGTTCTATCACCCGCTGATATAGTGGTCTGCTCTGCCAACGCTTGTACTCGAGCTGCTCGGCATTGTCGATATAGCCCTGCTGCAGCACTCTTAACTCCTCGGCAAATGTCTTATCATCGACCGCCAGAGTCAGTTCGAAGTTAAGCCAAAGGCTGCGCATATCCATGTTAACCGTGCCTATGAGGCAATGCTCATCATCGATCAACACAGACTTGGTATGCAGCAGGCCGCCCCTGAATCTGTGGATCTTCACCCCAGCCTTGAGCAGCTCGGCAAAGAAGGAGCGACTGGCCCATTTGACCATCGTCGAGTCATTCTTCTGGGGAATGATGATGTTGACATCGACGCCCCGCGCCGCCGCTGTTACCAAAGCATCCAGTAGGTTCTCGCTGGGCACAAAGTAAGGGGTGGTGATCACTATTTTACGGCACGCCTGGTAGAGGCTCTGTAGTAGGACCTGGTGGATCACCTCTTCAGGCATCCCGGGCCCTGAGGGGATCACCTGTACCAGGGAATCCGCCTCACCGCTCACTTTACATGATGGCTCATATGATATCGCGTGTGATATCTCGTGTGATGATGCATATGGTTTTTCTGGAATACCTGGTGGCTCGGGCAAATAACGCTCGCTGGTTTCCACCTCCCAATCCCAGGCGGCGACAGTGTTGACCAGCGGTACGGCCGGCCCCACCATGCGCACCATGACGTCGATCCACTGGCCTACGCCTTCTCCCTGCTTAAAGTACTTAGGATCCACCAGGTTCATCGAGCCTGTGTAGGCGATATGATTATCGATAACCACTATCTTACGGTGCAGGCGCAGATCTAAGCGCCTAAAGAACATCCTTAAGGGGCTAACGCTTAGGGCCTGAGATATCTCGATGCCGGCCTTGCGCAGCTGTGTCGGCCAGGGGGAGTTAAAGAAGGTGCGGCTCCCGGCAGCGTCCAGCAGGAGTTTTACTGTGACACCACGTTTTGAAGCTTTTATCACGGCCCTGGCGACATCATCGGCCAGCCCGCCAGGATGCCAGATGTAGAACTCCATCACTAGGTTCTCTGTGGCCGCGTCGATATCCTGGATGATGGAATTGAGTATGCTCGATGGCGTATGCTGCAAGCAGAGCTGGTTGCCGCTGAGCGAGGGGATGCCGAGCTGAGTATCGCACAGCTGACTGATGGCTCTGGCATGCTTGCTCTGGCGCTCTGGTGTGTGCAGCGGATGCTGATACAGGGCCGCAAACCACTGGCCGTAAGGTTTAAACATTGCCTTGGAGCGACTGGCTCGGGTCTGCCCCAGGTGCAGCTCGCCAAACAGGATGTAGGCGATGATACCGACGAGGGGGAGAAAATAGATCACCAGTATCCAGGAGAAGGAGACCCCTATGGTGCGGCGTTTAATCACCAAGCGCAGCGCGATGGCGCCTAGAAACAACCAATAGATGAATACGCCGGCAATGGCGAGGATTTGATGTACATTTTCCATAATGTCTGTTTGAGCCTGAATTGCACTCGCTCGAGTATGATTCGATAATGGCGTGAATCTAAATATAGCCTGATCGCTATCATATAGGCTAAGCTGCTGGTGCTAAAGCACTATTTTTATCGTCTAGATGTAATACCAGCCACTTCGACTGTAGAGTAACTCTGTGAGCCAAAACCGATCCAATTCGCCGCGTTTACTGCGCTGGGGGATAAAATCATTACTATTATTACTCCTAAGTGCGGCTGCTTATGTGGCCGTGGTGACCTATCTTAACGGCGAGCCAGAGGTGATGATGAGTGAGGTTGAACCGGTTTTTGTCTCCCAATGTGTCGCCGCGCACACTAGCCAGGCGCTGGATAATGATGGTCAACTCAGGGTCGGTGTGTGGAACATCTATAAGCAGCAAAAGCGTGGCTGGCAGCAGGATCTCAGTAAGATCGCCGAACGTAGCGAGCTCATGTTGTTGCAAGAAGCTAAGTTAAACGCAGGCTTTAATCAGTACCTTAACGGCTCTAGCCTGCATCTGGTGATGGCTAAGGCGTTCTCGTTGCTGAAATCTCCCGTAGGGGTAATGAACCTCGCCACTGAACAGGCACGCGATGCTTGCGCCTATCATGCCGTCGAGCCCTGGATCCGTTTTGCCAAATCCACCCTCATCTCTCGTTACCCCCTGTCTAATGGACAGACCCTACTAGTGGTCAATCTCCACGGCATCAACTTCGACTGGCAGCTTAAGAGCTATCGCGCCCAGTGGCAGCAGATAGTACAGAAAATCAATCTGCATCAGGGACCTGTGATCTTAGGCGGCGATTTTAATACCTGGCGGGGGCAGCGTATGGCCTATATCGAGCAGCTCGCCCACCAGCTCAGGCTGAAGGAGGCGGTATACGAAGAAGACAAGCGTCAGCGGGTGTTCGGCTTGCCGCTGGATCATCTCTATTATCGTGGCCTGAATCTGGTTGCGGCCGAGTCTTTTACCAGCCAGGCATCGGATCACAATCCCATCTGGGCCGAGTTCAGGTTAAAGCCAGTGACACATTAGCCCCTCGATACCTCACCACCAATTGAAGCTCATTGATAGTCGAAACGACACTCCTCCGTATGACGGTTGAACCTGGCGAGAAAGCCAGGATGCTTGGCCAGGAAGGTTTTACCAAAGTAGACCCCAAGATCGATGCGCATGTTCGGGCGTTTGACGAAGGCGTCCATTGAGAGGTGCGACTGACGTACCTGCTCCTCAAACAGCAGTGCATTCTCCATCACACCATCAATGCGCCTGGCGTCCAGTAACTTGACCAGCTCGTTGATGGTGGGAAAGATCTTCACCTTTTTGAACTTATTCTTGGCTAACCAATGGGCGCTATTGGAATGGATCCGCGCGCCAAACAGGGTACCGGATTTCAGGCTATTCATGCTGGTTGGGATCCGGTACTCGTTGTGGTAATAGAAGTTCCACTCCTGCTGAATGAAGGTATTACTCTGCACGGCAAATTGATCGCGCCATTCGTTGCGAGAGGCGGAGAAGAAGCCATCATATTTTCCCTGTTTGACGCTGTTTTGTGCTCGGCCCCAGGGAAGGAAAATCACCCTGTAGGGTTGATCGATTTTTGTCATGACACAATCTAGCGCGGTTAGTCCAAAACCGGCTTGATGCGCGACGCCCTGTGCGTCTCTCTGCTGGCTATGATAGGGCGCCCATTCCTGCGTTGCTATTGTGACTAGCTTAGGAGTTACAAGTTTAGGCTCTTCTTTTTGTGATGAACTATTTTGATTCTCGGTTGCTTTAACATTAACGGCCGTGAAGAGTAGGGCGCCTAAAACCAATAGACTAGCGTAAAATATTTTCATGGTTAAGTAATGCAAAGAAAGTTGCCTAGAAGGGTCACTTTTCCTGCTTTTTAATTGGGTGCTCATCTGAGCGTTTGTGCGCGCGCTAAATTGGGCTTTGGACTTGGTGTTATTAAGCATGACTACCTCTTGAGGCTCTAAATTCAGTGTAGTGCCCGTCAACTCTGTGTCAAAAGCCGCCTACTTTATACCTTGTGTGGATGAGCTAAGCGCTTAACTCTGGTGCAAGGTTAGTTTTTAATGCTTGGCAGATAGTGGGTTAAGCCTGGCGAAGACCTTTGTAACAAAGCTTGTCTAAGATGGTGTGATAGCTGCAATTTTCGTGGCAACGTGATTTACTATGGGCCAACTGGGCTAAGCTCATGTATTGGCTCATCTATCGGTTCAAGTTTCACTGCTGCTAAAAACGTCGAGTAAGGCCGTTAAAGGCAAGTTTTAAGCTGCAAGCTAAGAAGTCGTTATTAGAAAGCCGTTAAAAGAAAGCCGTTAATAATAAGAATGAAGGGAAGAAGAATCATGAAGAAAAGCGTCATCGCTGCCGCCATCGTCCTGGGGCTAGGTAGTCTTACCGCCTGTCAGACACACACTAGCGAAACTGCAAGTACTCAGAAGGCGAGCGTTGCCGAGGTACAGGCACTGAGTTTTGCCGAGTTTTCCAATCAATTTATCGATGCCTTGTGGCAGCAGTCGCCGACCTGGGCGCTCTATAGTGGTTATCACAAATATGACGGTGTGCTTAAGGTGCCTAATGCCCAAAGCCGTATCGAGAGCTTAGCCTTCGTCGACGCCCAGCTTAAGCTGTTAAATGGCTTTGATGTGAATAAGCTAACCCCGAGTGAGCTTATTGACTACAAGCTTATCGAGAACCTGTTGAAGCAAGACCGCTGGGAGATAGACACCTTCAAGTCCTGGCAATGGAACCCTGCGAACTACAATGTAGCCGGTGGATTTGCTCAGCTGGTTAACGAAGACTTTGCGCCGCTGGACGAGCGTCTGCGCTCATTCCTGGCTCGCATGGAGAATGTTCCTGCCTACTACGCCGCGGCAAAAGAGAATATCGACAAGCCGACCCTAGAGCATACCCAATTAGCCATAATGCAAAACCGCGGCGCCTTCAGTGTCTTCTCAGATGATTTATTGAAGCAGGTTGCCGCCTCGGGTCTCAGCGATGATGAGAAAACCCTGTTCACTACCCGTTTCAAGCTCGCGGTCGATGCCATTAATCAACATATCGACTGGTTGACTGGCCTGGAAGCCAAGCTGACTAAAGAGGGCGCTCGTAGCTTTAGAATTGGTGAAGAGCTCTATGAGCAGAAGTTTGCCTTCGATATTCAATCGGGCATGTCGGCCAAGCAGCTCTATGAGAAGGCCCTGGCGGATAAAGCAAGAGTTCAGGGCGAGATGGCTAAGATCACCACGCAGCTGTGGAGCAAGTATTTTAAGACAGAGATGCCCAGCGACACTAAGGTGGCGACTCGTCAGCTGATCGACAAGCTGTCGGCCCGCCATGTGAAACGCGAAGACTTTGTTGCCGAGGTACGCGCCCAGATCCCCGAGTTGGTCAAGTTCGTCAACGAGAAGCAGTTGGTGACGTTAGATCCTAAAAAGCCTTTGGTGGTGCGTGAAACCCCAGAATATATGCGTGGTTTCGCCGGCGCTTCGATTAGTGCACCTGGTCCCTATGAGAAGACGGGTAATACTTACTACAACGTCACACCGCTAGATGGCATGAGCGACGCTTCTGCAGAGAGTTACCTGAGAGAATACAACCATTGGATCTTGCAGGTACTTAACATTCACGAGGCGATCCCGGGTCATTACACCCAACTGGTTTACTCTAATGAGTCGCCAAGCCTGGTGAAGAGCCTATTTGGTAACGGTGCCATGGTTGAAGGTTGGGCGGTTTACGCCGAGCGTATGATGCTGGAAGAGGGTTATGGTAACTTCGAGCCAGAGATGTGGCTCATGTATTACAAGTGGAACCTAAGGGTCATTGCCAACACCATTCTGGACTACAGCATTCAGGTGAAGGGGATGACAGAGGAGGAGGCGATTGCGCTGATGACTCAGGAAGCCTTCCAGCAACAGGCTGAGGCCGAAGGCAAATGGCGCCGCGCGACTCTGAGCCAGGTGCAACTCACCAGCTACTACGCGGGTTATCGTGAGATCTATGATTTCCGTGAGGAACTTAAGGCTAAGCAGGGAGAAGACTTTAACCTTAAAGGCTTCCACGAACAGTTCTTAAGCTATGGTAGTGCACCGGTGAAATACATTCGCCAGTTGATGCTCAAATAGAGACAACTTGTTTTTAAGGCCCCAAAAGGGGCCTTTTTTATGTCGCGAGTATCAATGGGGTGGGATGCTGGTCAAAGTTTTATCCTTTAGAGGTATAAAGGACTGGATTGGCCCGATGAGTTAATGTAACCTTAATGATAACAATTATCATTAAGGTTCTTAAATGGAAAGAGTGTTACTCGTTGATGATGATCCCTTTGCGCGCGAAGTCCTCTATCTTGGCCTAGTCGCCAGCGGGTATCAGGTGCATTGTGCCAGTAATGGCCAGGAAGCACTGCTTATTTTAGGCAAAATGGCGATCGATCTCATTGTCTTGGATATCGAGATGCCCCTTGTGGATGGTTTTGCGTTTCTAGAGGCGCGTAGCGACAACCTGCCGGTGATCCTAATCTCGGCTACCGATGAAGAGGAGCGGCGGGTAAAAGGGTTTCGTCTCGGTGCCGATGATTTTCTTTCTAAACCTGTAAGTGTACGAGAGCTGGTGGCGCGTATCGATGCACTGCGGCGCCGCGCAGCCATCACCAAGGCGCAGCTGACCGAGGTTCTGCCGCTGCCGATCAAGGCGATCTATTTTAATCAGAATGATTTCAGCATAGAGGTGGCTGAGCGGCGCGTATCCCTGACCCAGACCGAGTTTAAGCTGCTTAAATACCTGTTCGATCGCAAAGGAGAGGTGATCACCAAACAGGAGCTGCAGAAAAGTGTGCTGAAGAAAGATCTGGGACAGTTCGATCGTAATCTGGATATGCACATCAGTAATACCCGGCGTAAGCTTGCCAAGATCTGCCTGCCGAAAACCATCATCAATACCGTTCGTGGCCAAGGTTACAGCTTTCTGTGTTAGTCAAAATGGCAACAAAAAAACTGGCTTTTATTTGGCGCTAGCGGTGCGAAAATGGGGCGAATTAGTTTATCCTTAGGGGATCAGCAGACCCAAGATGTCTGCCTTAACTCAATGAAGGAATGGATATGCTAATCAGTGCCAATTTTGACGGCGGTAATATTGAGGTCATTAACCAAGATGATATCAATAATGTGCAACTGGCCATTAGACCCGATGAAGGGGGCGAGTTTTTCCAGTGGTTCAATTTTCGTCTGCAAGGTGAAGTAGGCCAGCGCTATACCCTGAATATCATCAACGCGGGCCAAGCCTCTTACACTAAGGGCTGGGAAGACTATCAGGCTGCGGCCACCTACGACAGACAGCAATGGTTCCGCCTGCCGACTCAGTATCAAGATGGCAAACTCACCATAGAGGTCGAGCTGGATTGCGAAATGATCCAGCTCGCCTACTTCGCGCCCTATAGCTACGAGCGTCATCAGGATCTGCTTAGCGCCGTTCAGGTGCATCCGCTTGTCTCACTCGAACATCTTGGTAAGACATTAGACGATCGCGACATGACCCTAGTTAAGGTGGGTGATGAAGATGAAGAGAAAGCTAAGATCTGGATCACCGCACGTCAACATCCTGGCGAAACCATGGCCGAGTGGCTGGTGGAAGGCCTCCTAAATAATCTTCTCGATGGCGATTGTCCGACGGCCAAGGCGCTACTGGATAAGGCCAACTTCTATATTGTACCTAACATGAACCCGGACGGCGGCGTACGTGGCCACCTGAGAACCAATGCCAAGGGCGTTAACCTTAACCGCGAATGGCAGAGTCCGTCGCTGGAGAAGAGCCCTGAGGTGTACCATGTGGTCAATCGCATGAAAGAAACAGGCGTCGACCTCTATTATGATGTGCATGGCGATGAAGGCCTGCCATACGTGTTCCTCGCAGGCTGTGAAGGCGTGCCGGGTTACAATCAAAAGATGGCGGATCTGCAGGGCGATTTCGTTAAGGCATTGCTGATGGCCAGCGCCGATTTCCAAGATGAGTTCGGTTATGATAAAGACGAGCCAGGCCAGGCCAACCTGACCGTTGCGTCAAACTGGGTCGCGCAGACCTTCGGCTGTCTCTCTAACACCCTGGAGATGCCATTTAAAGATAACGCCAACATGCCAGATCCTATGTCTGGTTGGTCGCCTGAGCGTTGTATCTACCTGGGCGAGGCATCACTGCTCGCCATGCTGGCCGTGGTCGATAAGCTAAGATAGGAGTCCGCAATGGCCTTAGTAGAATGCCCAAGTTGTCAAAAGCGCATATCGAGTTTGGCTAAGAGCTGCCCGCACTGTTCCTCGGGCTTGTCTGGGGATAACGAGTCGCTTAATCGGATTAGCCATATCAAGCGTACCAATCAGCTGATGAACCAGAGCTTTCTGGCGATGACGCTGTTTATTGCCGGAGTGGTGATCTGGTTTTGGGGCGGCGAGCCGGCGGAAGGGCTCAGAGCCAATATCGCCGGCATCTGTTTCGTCTTTGGCTTCGTCGGCTATCTGATAGCCAGAGTTCGCATAGTGTTACATAAACGGAAGAGTATATGAGTGATATCAATAAGGTGATCGACGATATGCCTCAAGAGGTATACGAGCGATTACTCAGCGCCGCCGAACTCGGCAAGTGGGAAGATGGCACAGTGCTGTCTGATGAGCAGAAAGACTCGACACTGCAGCTGGTAATGCTGTACCAGGCTCGCAGGTTGAACCAGACAGATCATTTCACCATTAATAATCAAGGTGAATTGAACGAACTGTCAAAGGCCGAGCTGAAACGTCAGTTCAAGGGCGAGAGTATCGCCGCCTTCAAAGAGCAAGACCTCTAAGAGTGAAAAGCCCCTGATGACAGGGGCTTTTTTATTTCGCATTGTTAGTTTTAAACCAATTAGTCTTCGGTGAGCTCACCGCAGAGATCTTGCTGCATCTGCACGCGAATATCGCTTGGTGAAAGCTCGGTAGACAGCAGGTAGTGCAGTTTGGTCAGCGCCGCTTCCGTGGTCATGTCGAAGCCACTGATCACCCCGGCTTTGGCCAGTGCATTGCCCGTGGCATAGCCGCCCATGTTGACCTTACCCTGCAGACACTGGGTTAGATTCACTAAGATGATGCCGCGCTCGTTGGCTTTTCGCAGACACTCTAGGAGTTCGGGGTTTTGCGGCGCGTTGCCGACACCATAGGTAAGCAAAATTAGCGCCTTTACCGGCTGCTGTAAGATGTTATCGATGATCTCTGTGGTGATCCCAGGGTAGAGGGTAACCACGCCTATGGGCTGAGGGCTTATCTTGTTGACCGTCAGGGTATTGGCCTTGCTTTCGCTGATGCGGCCCGCCTTGAGGCGGATCTTAATGCCTGCTTCTAACAGCATAGGAAAGTTAGGCGAGGCGAAGGCATCGAAGCCATCTGCATGGGCCTTTGTGGTGCGATTGCCACGAAACAGCTTGTTGTTAAAGAAGAGGCATACCTCGGCCACCGGATAGTTGGCGGCGATATAGAGGGCGTTAAGCAGATTGGTTTGGCCGTCTGAGCGCAGCTGGGCCAGCGGGATCTGCGAGCCGGTAACGATAACGGGTTTGGTCAGTCCCTGCAGCATGAAGGAGAGGGCCGAGGCGGTAAAAGCCATGGTGTCTGTGCCATGGAGGATCACGAAGCCATCATACTTGTCGTAGTTTGCCTTGATATCGTCGGCGATCATCTGCCAATCCGTCGGCGCCATGTTTGAAGAGTCGATCAGTGGACAATATTCACTGATGACAAAGTCTGGCATCTCCTGGTGAAAAAACTCGGGCATGGCCTTGACGCAGTCGGTAAGAAATCCCGGTACCGGCGCGAAACCATTGTCAGTCTTTTGCATGCCTATGGTGCCGCCGGTGTAGGCGACATAGATGGAGGGTTTTTTCATTATAGTGATAGCTTTATTGATGCAGGATTGGCGCGATTATACTTAGGATGGAGCCAATAAAAAAGCCCGCATCGGCGGGCTTTTCTGTGATAGCGTCTTTGCTGCGAGTACAGCAGAGCGATTAGTAGTTACAGCTGTCGCAGTAGAGGTAGAGGCCATTTGGATCGTCAAAGGCGTTAAATTCTTCGACTACGCTGCTCACCTCACCAAGCAGTTGTTCGATTAGGCTGCTCTGAGACATACTCTGTGGCATATAGCTAACAGCCTGGGCAAACATCTGCTGGATGAACTGCTCCTGTGGCGACAGCTCCTGTTCGATCAGCTTGGTATCGAACTTCTCAAGCTTAGCCAGCTCGGCCGCCTTAGTCACCGCCTGCTCAAGATCGCCAAGATCATCGACCAGGCCAAGCTCAAGTGCGCGTTTGCCAGACCAGACACGGCCCTGGGCAATCTTATCCACCTCTTCGGGTTTCATGCCGCGCTCCTCTGAGACGAGCGAGATGAAGTCTTGGTAGCCACGCTCGATATGGCGCTGAATGATCTCCTTGAGCTCTTCGCTGATCCCCTGGGTGCTGGAGAATGCGGTCCAGCCTGAGGTGGAGACGCCGTCTGTGTGGATCCCAAGCTCTGCCAAGGAGTCTTCGAAGGTGGTCATCATGCCAAAGATACCGATAGAGCCGGTCAGTGTCGTTGGTGTGGCGTAGATATAGTCGGCACTTGCCGAGATCCAGTAGCCACCCGAGGCGGCGTAGGTGCCCATGCTAACGACCACAGGCTTGTTGGCCGCCTTGAGGGCCAACACTTCCTGGCGGATCTGCTCGGAGGCAAATGCGCTGCCGCCAGGGCTGTCGACTCTGAGGACCACAGCTTTTACCTTGTCATCGAATCTCGCCTTGCGCAGCAGGGCAGAGGTGCTCTCGCCGCCGATCTGGCCCGCTGCCTGGTGACCATTAAGGATGTTGCCCTTGGCGACTATGATGCCGACGGCGTCGTGCATCAACACTGGTGGGAACTGCTGGATCACGCTCTGATAGTCATAGAAGCTTATCTGCTTAAAGCTGTGACCTTCTTTGGCTTCTCCTACACGCTCGACCATGTCCAGGCGGAACTGCTCGGCAGAGGCGAGCTTATCGACCCAGCCAAGGTTGATGGCCATCTCGGATGAGCGACCGTTGGCCTTATTAAGCTCAGCAAGATAACGCTCGGCGCTCAGCATCAGGTCGTCTTGTTTGATGCCGCGGTTTTGACTGACCGTGGCTTCGAAGCTGTCCCAGATATCTTGCAGCAGCTCGCGGTTGGCCGATTTCGCCGCCTCAGACATGTCGTCGCGCATAAAGGGCTCGACCGCCGACTTGAAGGTGCCCACCCTGAAGACGTGCGCCTTGATCTTGAGCTTATCCAGCGCCGACTTGAAATATTGGCGATAGCGGCTCAGGCCTTCTATCTCTACCGAACCCTGAGGGTTGAGGTAGATGGTATCGGCGAAACTGGCGAGGAAGTACTGGTTTTGGCCATACCAGTTACCCATGGCGATAATCGGCTTGCCTGAGGCCTTAAAGCGGGTCAATGCGTCACCAATGCTCTGCAGCTTGCTGATCCCTGTCCATCTTAGGTGACCTATGTCGAGCACTAAGGCGGAGATGCGTTTGTCGCTGGCCGCATTGTCGATAGCGTTTAGCAGATCGGCAAGTAGGATCTCGCCATCGCTCTGTCCCCCTTTACCACTCTTCATGGCGGCCTCTATGGGGTCCACCTGGCGTTTCTGTTCTACCACGTTACCCGAGAGATCCAGCACTAATGCTGAACCCTCTTCGACTGTTGGGCTCTCCTCACCGGCGAGGATCACGAACAATAGGGCGATAAAACCGAAGAAGAATAGATTTAAGATCACCTTGCGTGTGGTGTTGACCACCTTCCACAAGGTGGAAAAGATCCGTTTAAATATTGAGGGCTTAGCGGACATTATCCACTCCTTTATGACTCTGATCCCTCTATGCTAACTGAAAATGGCCATAGGGGCGAAACACAATTGTAAATGAATCTTAAGGCTTGGCACGCATTGAGTATTGAGCTAAATCCAAACAGCGGGTATGCTGATTTAAATCACTTGTTTAAAAAGGATGTTTAAATGTCGTTTCCGCATTTATTAGAACCCTTAGATCTCGGCTTCACACAACTGAAGAATCGTGTGCTCATGGGGTCCATGCACACCGGGCTCGAAGAAGAAAAGGGCGGTTTTGAGAAACTGGCAAAATTCTACCAAGAACGTGCCGCCGGTGGTGTTGGCCTGATTGTGACTGGCGGGATCTCACCTAACCTCAGAGGTCGTTTGGCGCCCAATGCTTGTCAGCTAAGCTTTCCCTGGCAGGTCGCCAAGCATAAGATTGTCACCAGCGCGGTGCATGAGGCGGGCGGTAAGATCTGTATGCAGATCCTGCACGCCGGACGTTACGGCTATCATCCTTTTTCACAGGCGCCTAGCAAGATTAAGTCGCCTATTACCCCCTTTACCCCCTCGGCCATGTCGGCCCGTCAGGTAAGAAGCACCATCAAAGATTACGCCACCACGGCGGCGCTGGCCAAGAAGGCGGGCTACGATGGCGTGGAGGTGATGGGATCTGAAGGTTACCTAATCAATCAGTTTATTTGCGCCAGAACCAATAAGCGCAGCGACGAGTGGGGCGGTGAGTTCAGCCAAAGAGCCAAGTTCCCGGTGGAGATCGTCAAGGCGATCCGTGAAAGGGTCGGCAGCGATTTCATCATAGTGTTTCGCCTCTCTATGCTTGATCTGGTGGATAACGGCTCCTCCTGGGAGGAGGTGGTGCAGCTGGCTAAGTGGCTGGAGAGCGCCGGCGTGACCATCATCAACACAGGCATAGGCTGGCATGAGGCCAGGGTACCCACCATTGCGACTAGCGTGCCCCGCGGCGCCTTTGCCTGGGTGACTGAGCGCCTCAAGCAAGAGGTGAGCGTACCGCTTATCGCCACTAACCGTATCAATACCCCTGAAATCGGCGAGCAGATCATTGCCTCGGGTCAGGCGGATATGGTCTCTATGGCGCGTCCTTTCCTGGCCGATGCCGATTTCGTCAACAAGGCGGCCGCGGGGGAGAGTCAGCTGATCAACACCTGTATCGGGTGTAATCAGGCCTGTTTGGATCATACCTTCGCGCTGAAACGCGCCACCTGTCTGGTCAACCCCAGAGCCTGTTACGAGACAGAGCTTAATTTTGTGCCGGCGACAAACAAGAAGCGCATCGCCGTCATGGGCGCCGGCCCAGCCGGAATGGCGTTTTCCATCTATGCCGCCAGCCGAGGCCATCAGGTGGTGCTGTTTGAGGCCAAGGGTGAGGTTGGTGGTCAGTTTAACCTGGCCCGTAAGATCCCGGGTAAAGAGGAGTTTGATGAGACCATCCGCTATTTCACCGAGCAGATGAAGCTCAACAAGGTCGAGCTAAGGCTCAACACCCGACTGGACGCCTCAGTGGTTAGAGACGAGCCTTTCGATGAGGTGGTGATCGCCGCCGGTGTCGTGCCAAGAGCGCTCGATCTGCCCGGTTTCGATAGCCCCAAGGTGGTGAATTACCAACAGGTGCTGAACGGCGAGGTCGAGGTAGGCGAGCGGGTTGCCCTGATCGGCGCCGGTGGTATCGGCTTCGATATGGCTCACTATCTGGGAGAGCAGGAGTCGACCACACTCAAGCCTGATACCTGGCTCAAGCAGTGGGGCATAGACAAAGCCTATGGTGAGCGAGGCGGATTAACCACGCCTCAGCCAGAACACACAAGCCGAAAAATTTACCTATTGCAGCGTAAAACCAGCAAGATGGGCAAGGGACTTGGCAAGACAACAGGTTGGATCCACCGCGCCGTGGCTAAGCACCATGATGTCGAGATGCTAAACGGTGTCAGCTACCAGAAATTCGATGAGCAAGGCCTGCATATCAAGGTCGGTGAGGCGACCCAGGTACTAGAGGTAGACAATGTGGTGTTATGTGCCGGACAAGAGTCTAATCGCAGCCTAGTCGATGAGATGAACAACACAGGCCTGCCGGTACATCTGATTGGCGGTGTGGATGTTGCTGCCGAGCTAGATGCCAAACGGGCGATCCGCCAAGGCGCAGAGCTGGCCGCACGCATCTAAAAAATTAAAAAGTCGGCTACCGCTAGCTTGTGGTTATTAAACTAGATTGCGGTTATAAAAAGTGAAAAGCTAATCCTTTGGGTTAGCTTTTTTTATGACCTTGGCATAACTTAAGCTAATGCTTACTAAGGTGGATTAGATAATGAACGAAACTAGAACAAAAGCGAATACTAGAACGAATACCAAAAACCATCGCTTGCTCGTTACCTTATTGGGCGCAGTAGCGGCTCTGGTGGTGAGTTTGCCGCTTAGAGCCGAAAGCTATGATGCCGAGCTTGCGGCAAGAGTCGGCGCCGATGAGTATGGCATGAAGCGCTACGTGATGGCCATGCTCAAGAGCGGCCCTAATCGCAGCCAATCCGAAGAAGAGGCAGAGAAACTGCAACGCGCACACCTGGATAATATCGGCCGACTGGCCGAGGAGGGTAAACTGGTGCTCGCTGGACCCTTCTTAGAAGAGGGCGCCTTAAGAGGCATCTATATCTTTAACGTCACCAGTGTCGAGGAGGCCAAGGCATTAACCGAGTCTGATCCCGCCATTAAGGCCGGACGTCTGGTGATGGAGCTGCATCCCTGGTATGGCAGCGCCGCCCTAATGGAGGTGAACCGGCTACACCATAAGCTAGCGAAGAAGGCGATCTAACAGATTATCTCGCGAATTTGCCTTTTGCATCTGTCCAATGTCCCAGTCAGCTTATCTGTTTAATGCTTCTGTTTGAGACAAGTTTTTGGTGAATCTGCAAAGGAATGCCAGATGTAATCAGCGTTTTGCCAGGGATTTTACTTGGAACTTGACTGCTTTTACCTAGTGCCTGTCTGAGGCTAGATTTGAATTAGATTCAGAGCGCTATTCAACGGTGCAGGCAATGGGCTCAGATGCATGAGTCGAGACCACCTCTGCGCCTTGAGCAGAAAGTGCCAGGTCGAGATCGCCGTCGGGATGACAGCAGCAGGGCAGACACTCATCGGCTTCCAGTTCGACCAGCGGTTCTGTGTGGTAGACGACGCTACCGCGATTAATCTTGGTCTTGCAGGCACCACAAAAGCCGTTACGACACTCAGAGAAGATACGAACCTTCTTCTGCTCGAGTGCCGCCAACAGGCTCTGGTGGTTATTGGTATAGAGAAGTACAGGCTGTCCATGAAGGCTCACGATCGGAGCCTTCTTAAAAACAGCCTGATTAAAGACCGCCTTGTTAGAGATCAAAGTCGGCAAACTCACTCTCATCCACAGACGCGTCAATTTGACCAACCAGGTAAGAAGACACCTCAACTTCCTGCGGCGCAACCTGTACCGAATCACTCTCGAGCCAGTTCTTCATCCACGGCAGCGGGTTACTCTGGTCGGCATAAGGGCTTACCAGGTTAACCGACTTCATACGCTCGTTGGTGATGTACTCGACATACTGGCAGAGGATCTGCTCGTTCAGGCCGATCATAGAGCCGTCTTTGAACAGGTACTTGGCCCACTCTTTTTCTTGCTCTGCCGCCTTCACGAAGATGTCGATCGCCGTCTGTTCGCACTCTTTAGCGATCTCGGCCATCTCTGGGTCATCCTTGCCACCTTGCATCAGCTTAAGGATATGCTGAGTGCTGTTTAGGTGTAGTGCTTCATCACGGGCGATGAGGCGGATGATCTTAGCATTACCTTCCATCAGCTTGCGCTCGGCGAACGCAAATGAGCAGGCGAAGCTGACGTAAAAACGGATCGCTTCGAGCACGTTAACCGACATCATGCACAGGTAGAGGGCTTTCTTTATCGCGCGGGTGGTGACCTCTACAGTCTTGCCGTTGATCTCGTGGGTGCCTTCACCCATGAGGTGATAGATTTGGCTCAGCTCGATCAGGTTATCGTAGTAATCGGCGATATCGCTGGCGCGCTTGAGGATCTCTTCATTCTGTACGATATCGTCAAATACCACTGAAGGATCGTTAACGATATTACGAATGATGTGGGTGTAAGAACGTGAGTGAATTGTCTCAGAGAAAGACCAGGTCTCGATCCAGGTCTCAAGTTCCGGCAGCGACACGAGCGGCAGGAAGGCAACGTTTGGCGAGCGCCCCTGAATCGAATCCAGCAGGGTCTGGTACTTGAGGTTAGAGATGAAGATATGCTTCTCGTGATCTGGCAGCGCAGCGTAATCGATCTTGTCTTTGCTGACGTCAACTTCTTCTGGACGCCAGAAGAAGGAGAGTTGCTTCTCGATCAGTTTCTCGAACACTTCATATTTTTGAACATCGTAACGGGCAACGTTAACCGATTGACCGAGGAACATAGGTTCCAGCAGGGCATTGTTAGGTGTTTGACAAAATGTTGAATAGGCCATTTTTCTATCTTCCGATAAAGGGGGCAAAGCCCCCTGATAAAAGGTTAAAACACGTAGAGTTAGATCTTACATGCGCCGCCTGCGCAGCTATCGTCTTCTTTCTCAATGGAGGTGATATCGTCATATTTGTCTGACGCACCGTCACGCGTGTTGTGATAGTAAAGTGTCTTCACACCGTATTTATATGCGGTCAACAGGTCTTTCAGCAGCACCTGCATAGGCACCTTGGCACCTGGGAAGCGGCTTGGGTCATAGTTGGTGTTGGCCGAGATAGATTGGTCAACAAACTTCTGCATCAAACCGACCAGCTGCAGGTAACCTTCGTTGCCAGGCATCTGCCACAGCAGCTCATAGCTGTATTGGTACTTTTCAAAATCAGGGACCACCTGCTTGAGCTGACCATCCTTACTCGCTTTAACGCTGATCAGGCCTCGCGGTGGCTCAATACCGTTAGTCGCGTTAGAGATCTGCGATGAGGTCTCAGATGGCATCAGGGCAGACAGGGTCGAGTTACGCAGGCCGTGAGTCTTGATCTCCTCACGCAGGGTTTCCCAATCCATGTGTAGTGGCTCGTCACAGATCTTATCGAGGTCACGCTTGTAGGTATCGATAGGCAGGATACCCTTAGCGTAATTGGTCTCGTGGAAGGCAGGGCAGGCGCCTTGCTCTTTCGCGAGATTCATCGAGGCCTTCAACAGATAGTACTGGATCGCTTCGAAGGTCTTGTGAGTGATGCCGTTGGCGCTGCCGTCTGAGTAGCGCACGCCTTCTTTAGCCAGGTAGTTAGCAAAGTTGATCACGCCTATACCCAGGGTACGACGGTTCATCGAGCCCTTATGTGCCGAGACGATTGGGTAGTCTTGATAGTCGAGTAGGCTATCGAGCGCGCGAACGGCCAAATCTGCCAGGCTTTCCAGCTCATCAAGTTTCTTGATGGCGCCCAGGTTCAACGCAGATAGGGTACACAGGGCGATCTCACCATCGGGATCGTCGATGTTGTTCAGCGGCTTGGTCGGCAATGCGATCTCAAGGCACAGGTTCGACTGACGTACAGGGGCAACCTTAGCGTCAAACGGGCTGTGGGTATTACAGTGATCGACGTTCTGGATATAGATACGACCGGTTGAGGCACGCTCCTGCATCATCAAGGAGAAGAGTTCTACCGCCTTGATCTGCTTCTTACGTATGCTCTCATCCTGCTCATACTTCACATACAGACGCTCGAACTCTGCCTGATCTTCGAAGAAGGCATCGTACAGGCCTGGGACGTCTGATGGACTGAATAGCGTGATCATGCTGCCCTGAATAAGACGTTGGTACATCAGCTTGTTCAGCTGCACCCCGTAGTCCAGGTGACGGATACGGTTATCTTCGACGCCGCGGTTGTTCTTAAGTACCAGCAGAGACTCAACTTCCAAGTGCCACATAGGGTAGAAGAGGGTCGCCGCGCCGCCGCGAACGCCGCCTTGAGAGCAAGACTTCACCGCCGTCTGGAAATACTTATAGAAAGGCAGACAACCTGTGTGGAATGCCTCACCGCCGCGAATTGGGCTACCCAGCGCGCGGATACGACCAGCGTTGACCCCTATGCCTGCACGTTGCGACACATACTTCACGATAGAAGAGGCGGTCGCATTAATTGAGTCTAAGCTGTCGCCACACTCGATCAGCACGCAAGAGCTGAACTGACGTGTCGGTGTACGCACACCAGACATGATAGGTGTAGGTAGCGAGATCTTAAAGGTAGAGGTCGCGTCATAGAAATCTTTAACGTACTGAAGACGCGTCTCTCTCGGGTAGTTGGCGAACAGACAAGCCGCTACCAGAATATAGAGGAACTGCGCACTCTCGTAGACTTCGTGAGTCACACGGTTTTGAACCAGATACTTACCTTCCAACTGCTTAACCGCGGCATAGGAGAAGTTCATGTCGCGCCAGTGGTCGATATAGCTGTCGAGTGTGTCTAATTCCTCGCGGCTATAGTCGTTCAGAATATGCGTGTCATATTTACCCAGCTCAACCAACTTCACCACATGGTCGTATAGCGAAGGCGGCTCAAACTGACCGAAGGCTTTCTTACGCAGGTGGAAAATGGCCAGACGTGCAGAAAGGAACTGATAGTCTGGTGACTCTGGCGAGATAAGGTCGGCAGCGGCCTTAATAATGGTTTCGTGGATCGCTTCAGTTGGGATTCCATCATAGAACTGAAGGTGTGAACGTAATTCGACTTCCGATACTGAGACGTTATTCAGTCCTTTGGCCGCCCAAGTGATCACTCGGTGGATCTTATCGAGATCGATGGTTTCACGTTCGCCACTGCGCTTCGTGACTTGCATATTGCTGTTCATTGAAGATAAGCCTTGAATTAAATATCGCTGGGAGGGAAAACTCCGCCCTACGTTTCCATGTAAAAACAATCGAAGATGTTAAAAAAAGTACCTGAGCACTACTGCAGTTCTAGTGGCTTCGACCGCCGCCCATACACAAGATATGGTGTTTTTTCTTTTATAGGATACAAGATAGTGAGGTTGGTGGGATATTGCAAGCGGGTTTTTAGGGGACAAGTTGTGGATATCTTGGGGGTAAACCAAAGGGTTAGTAACGGCTTACCTTTAACCCTTGTTTTCAATTACGATAGCACCGGCGGGTCAAGTTTTAGGCGACTGATTCGCCCTATCATGAAAGCTAAAATATTGGCCAGATCCTGAGGATCTTTTTACGCCGAAAAAGGATCGCGATCTCAGCTTCGACGACTTTTTACTGACGTGTCACACGCTCTAGCACCAGAGCGCGTGATGCATCTCATTTAATTGTGACTTAACCGTGACTTATGCACGACTTAACCGCCACTTAGCCCTGTCTTAGGAGTTCAAGCACGGAGACTGGGGTGTCGAAGCCAAAGTCGTGAGGCCAGAGGTGCGCCTGATCATTGTTTCCAATATAACCCCAATGGGCGATGCCCCCCAGCATGTCGCTATTGCGAGCAGCCTCGAGGTCACGTTTGGCATCGCCTAGGTAGAGAACTCCCTGGCAGCTGACGCCAATTTGCGACGCTGCCAGACGCATAGGCGCCGGATGGGGTTTATTCTGTGTGGTGGAGTCGCCGCTGATGATGGCCGGCATCTTGTTGGCTAAATCAAGCCTGTGCAGCAAAGGCCTCGCGAAACGCGCCGCCTTATTGGTGACCACCCCGAAGGGGATCTGCTGGCCGCTAAGGTGCTCGAGCAGGGCGCTCATGCCATCAAACAGCTTGGCCTCTTGGCCGTTAACATTATGGTAGTGCTCAAGCAGCGCCTGCTGGATGGCCGCTTTTTCCTCATCATTAAGATGAGGCTGGGCGGCGCTAACTAACGCCAAGCTTCCATGGGAAGCGGCAAAGCGAATATCTTCAAGATGTTGGCTCGGCAGCCCAAAGTCTTTTAGCGCCAAGTTAAGCGCCAGCACGAGATCGGGCGCCGTATCCACTAGGGTGCCATCGAGATCAAACAGCACACCTTTTATTGGCCTAGTAGCTGTGCGCTTACCTTCAATCGTTTCAGCGTTAGCACCTGGCAGGATTTGATCAGTCATCCTGCTTAACCGTGGCGATCATATAGTTGACATCCAACGACTTTGTGTAGCGGAAAATCTCCGTTAGCGGATTGTAGGTGATGCCGGTCGCATCGACGCACTCGAGATCTACCGCATCCGCCATGCCAATAAGTTCGGCAGGCTTGATGTACTTCTTATGGTCATGGGTGCCTACCGGTAGCATCTTAAGCAGGTACTCGGCGCCAATGACTGTCTCTACATAGGCTCTGATGTTGCGGTTAATGGTCGAGAAAAACACATAGCCGCCAGGCTTAACCATGTCGCTACAGGCCTTGATAACAGAGGCTGGGTCGGGCACATGCTCGAGCATCTCCATACAGGTGACCACATCATACTGGCCCTGATGACTATCTCTGTGATGCTCCGCCGTGTCCTGGATATAGTTGATCTCAACGCCCATCTCTAAGGCGTGCAGTTTCGCGACATCGAGGGGCTCGGCGCCCATGTCCAGACCATCTACCTTGGCGCCCAGACGTGCCATGCTCTCAGAGAGAATACCGCCGCCGCAGCCGACATCTAGCACACGCTTACCAAACAGACCGCTTACAGCTTGGTCGATATAGTTAAGTCTCAGGGGATTGAGCTTATGGATGGGTTTAAATTCTCCTTCGGGGTCCCACCAAGTGGCAGCCATCTTCTCAAACTTAGCGATTTCTTGTGGATCGACATTGGCATTATTAGTCTCAGAAAAATTTGTCTCAGAAAGGTTAGACACGGAGAGTCCTCTGAAGGGAATAAATGATGTAGCTATTATACCCATCGCCTTAGATAAACAAAGGAGAACCCGGCGAAAATGTCTGCTTAGTCATCAGATTGCTGTTAAAGCGCTCATCTTGGTCAAAACGAGGCGGGGTTTTGGGTGGTAAACAGATATTTGGCGTGAAATTTCAATAGGGTCTAGCGCCTTTAAATATCTGTGTTAGAATGCCAAATCACGTTTTCAGGCTTGGTAAAATATTGCCTGGTTTTTAAGCAGTATTTTGTCGGCTAAATTTCAAGGGATCGAGCAGTTTATGACTGATCTGGCTTCATCTATAACACCAATTAATATTGAAGACGAATTAAAGAATTCATATTTGGATTACGCTATGAGCGTGATCGTTGGCCGTGCGTTACCCGATGTACGTGACGGTCTAAAGCCGGTTCATCGCCGCGTATTATTCGCGATGAACGAGTTGAAGAACGATTGGAACAAACCTTATAAGAAGTCGGCGCGTGTCGTCGGTGACGTTATCGGTAAATATCACCCACACGGTGACTCTGCAGTTTACGACACCATCGTTCGTATGGCGCAGCCTTTCTCTATGCGCTACACCTTGGTCGATGGCCAGGGTAACTTTGGTTCGGTCGATGGCGACGCTGCGGCGGCCATGCGTTATACCGAAATTCGTATGGACAAGCTGGCGCATCAACTGCTGGCTGACCTAGAGAAAGAAACCGTAGATTATGTACCTAACTATGATGGTACAGAGCAGATCCCAGCGGTACTGCCAACCCGTATTCCGGCCCTGCTGGTGAATGGTTCATCGGGCATCGCCGTAGGTATGGCGACCAACATTCCTCCTCACAACCTGTCAGAAGTGATCTCCGGCTGTTTGGCACTGATCGATGAGCCAAGTCTCTCTATCGAGCAGTTGATGGAACATATTCCAGGGCCAGACTTCCCAACGGCGGCGATCGTCAACGGCCGTAAGGGTATCGAAGATGCCTATAAGACGGGTCGTGGTAAGGCGGTCATGCGTGCCCGCGCAACCGTTGAGACTGAAGACAACGGTCGTGAGCGCATTATCGTTACCGAGATCCCTTATCAGGTAAACAAGGCACGTCTGATCGAAAAGATCGCCGAGCTGGTAAAAGATAAGAAGATCGAAGGCATCAGCGGCCTGCGCGACGAGTCAGACAAAGACGGTATGCGTATCGTTATCGAAGTAAAACGCGGCGAAGTGGGTGAGGTGATCCTCAACAACCTCTACGCCCAGACTCAGCTGCAGACCTCTTTCGGTATCAACATGGTGGCCCTGACCAATGGTCAGCCTAAGCTGTTTAACCTTAAAGAGATGCTCGAGTGCTTCATCCTTCACCGTCGTGAAGTGGTGACCCGTCGTACCGTATTCGAACTGCGTAAGGCTCGCGAACGTGCTCATATCCTTGAAGCACTGGCGATTGCGCTGGCCAACATCGACCCTATCATCGCACTGATCAAGGCGTCACCAACCCCTGCCGAAGCCAAGACTAAGCTGGTTTCTCAAGGCTGGGCCCTTGGCAATGTACAAGGCATGCTGGAGAAGGCTGGTGATGATGCGGCGCGTCCTGAGTGGCTGTCGGCAGAGTTCGGTATTCGTGATGGCCTCTACTACCTGACCGAGCAACAGGCTCAGGCGATTCTAGACTTGCGTCTGCACAAGCTGACCGGTCTGGAACATGAGAAGATCCTAAGCGAATATGAAGAGCTGCTAGAGCTAATCGCAGCCCTGCTATATATCCTCCGCAGCCCTGAGCGTCTGATGGAAGTGATTAAAGAAGAGCTTCAGGAAGTGCTAGAAGTGTTTGGCGATGAGCGTCGCACCGAGCTTAACGCCTCTGCGGTCGACATCAGCCTCGAAGATCTGATCAACGAAGAAGATGTGGTCGTGACCCTGTCGCATCTGGGTTACGCCAAGTATCAGCCTTTGAGCGATTACCAGGCTCAGCGCCGTGGTGGTAAGGGTAAAGCCGCGACTAAGGTGAAAGATGAAGATTTCGTCGAGAAACTGCTAGTTGCCAACACCCACGACACCATCTTGTGCTTCTCTGACTTCGGTAAGATGTACTGGCTCAAGGTGTACCAGCTTCCGCTGGCAAGTCGTCAGGCTCGTGGTCGCCCTATCATCAATCTGCTGCCGCTGGCGGAAGGTGAGCGCATCACCGCTATCTTGCCGGTGCGTGATTACGATGCCGACAAGTATGTGATCATGGCGACCTCTCACGGCACCGTGAAGAAGACCTCGCTGGATCAATACTCTCGTCCGAGAGCCAACGGTATTATCGCCGTTAACCTGAAAGATGGCGACCAGCTGATTGGCGTCGATATCACTAACGGTGATAACGAGGTGATGCTCTTCTCTAACGAAGGTAAGGTCGTTCGCTTTAGCGAAGATCAGGTTCGTGGCATGGGCCGCACCGCAACAGGTGTTCGCGGTATCAAGCTCGAAGATGGCCAGAGCGTAGTCTCACTCATCGTACCTAAGAACGACGGTGCAATCCTGACCGTTACCGAGAATGGTTATGGTAAGCGCACCGAGCTGGATGAATACCCAGCTAAGAGCCGCGCGACCAAGGGTGTAGTCTCGATCAAGGTGAGCGAGCGTAACGGCGCCGTCGTCGGGGCGGTACAAGTACTCGAAAACGACGAGATCATGTTGATCAGCGATAAGGGTACCCTGGTTCGTACACCAGCATCTGGCGTATCGACTATTGGTCGTAACACTCAAGGTGTGACCATTATCCGTACGGCAACCGACGAGACGGTTGTTGGGCTGCAGCGTATCGATGAGATCCAAGATGAACAGGAGTTTGACGAAGAGGGCAACCCTATCATCACGGATACTGTCGATGAGCAGCAAGTCGAAGGCGAAGCGCCCGAGGCCGAGCCAGACGTTGAGCCAAATGAATAACGTTTAGCGAAATTAACGGGCGTCCTTATGGGCGCTCGTTTTGTTTTGGCAAGTGAAACCCGATAATAAAATACGCCAATGGCATTTAATCTGACGCAACACAGTTGAAAGAAGAGCAAAGGAGAAAGCAGTGAGCGCGACATATAATTTCTGTGCAGGGCCGGCCATGTTACCTCAGCCCGTGATGCAAAAAGCACAAGAGGAGTTATTGGATTGGAATGGGCAGGGTGTCTCCGTGATGGAGATAAGCCATCGTAGTAAAGAGTTTATCGCGCTTACCGAACAGGCCGAGGCCGACATCAGAGATTTGATGAATATTCCCAGCAACTACCATGTGCTATTTATGCATGGTGGCGGTCGCGGACAGTTCGCCGCAGTCGTGAATAATTTATTGGGTGAACAGGGTAAGGCCCTCTATCTTGTTGATGGCAGCTGGTCATCTGCGGCGGTTGAAGAAGCCAAGAAGTTGGCCGGCGACGCCCAGATAGATACCTTAAACATTGTCGAAAAAGTCAATGGTATCAGCCGTATCGTGGTGCCAGATCTTAATGAGGTCAAACAAGATTATCGTTACCTGCACTACTGCCCAAATGAGACGGTAGATGGTATCGAAATTTTTGAAGAGATTAATTCGCCCTGGCCGATTGTTGCCGACATGTCCTCAAATATCATGTCTCGCGAGATAGATGTCAGCCGTTATGGACTCATCTATGCCGGCGCCCAGAAGAATATCGGACCATCGGGCTTAAGCATCGTCATCGTTCGCGACGACTTACTCGCGTATCCGCAGCTCACCCAGGCATCTATCATGGACTATCGCCTAGCGGTAAAACATGACTCCATGTTCAACACACCGCCGACCTTTGCCTGGTATCTGGCTGCCGAAGTCTTTAAGTGGCTCAAGGCACAGGGTGGGGTGGCAGAGGTTGCCAAGGTCAATGATCGTAAGGCAGAGACGCTCTATGCCTATATCGACAGCGGCGATTTCTATGAAAACCGCGTCGCGGTTGCTAACCGCTCGAAAATGAACGTGACCTTCTATCTGAAAGATGAGTCGTTGAACGAGGCGTTTTTAGCCGAGGCTAAGGCCGCAGGCTTAGTGGCGCTAAAAGGTCATCGCAGTGTCGGCGGTATGCGCGCCAGCCTCTACAACGCCATGCCATTAGTGGGTGTCGAGGCCTTGGTGAGCTTCATGAAAGCCTTCGCCGAAAAACACGCGGCTTAGCTTTAAAAAAACATCAAAACATAAAGGGGACCAGATGGTCCCCTTTTTTATGAGTTTTCAGGCTGTATTACAACACCTTGGCGATAGACTCCGCCAGATAGTCCACATTACCTTCACCAATACCAGCGATGCTGATGCGGCTGGAATCGACCATATATATGCTGTGACCCGCCTGAAGCTTAGCGACTTGCTCTGGGGTAACACCGAGGAAGGAGAACATGCCTTTTTGCTTGGCGATAAAGCTAAAGTCTCGGGTGACGCCTTTTTCGATCAGCTTATTTACAAGCATGGCGCGGTTGCCGTTAATGCGATCGCGCATGATCTTCAACTCATCTAGCCATTGCTGTTTAAGCTCGCTGGAGCCCAGAATCGTCTCGACGATGGCGGCGCCATGAGCCGGCGGCATAGAGTAGATGCAGCGCACCACATAGAGCAGCACCGAATAGGCCACATTGGCCGAATGGCTGTCTTTGCCGACGATAGAACAGGCGCCGATACGCTCACGATAGAGGCCGAAGTTTTTCGAGCAAGAGCTACACAGGATCATGTCATCGACGTTAGCAGCCATCTGGCGCACGCCGTAGGCATCTTCATCGACACCATCGCCAAAGCCTTGGTAGGCCATGTCGATGAGCGGTGTGAACCCCTGTTGCTTGGTCAGCGCGATCACCTGATCCCACTGCTCGTTAGTGAGGTCCATGCCGCTTGGGTTATGACAGCAGGCGTGGAACAAAACCACATCATCGGCGCCAATCTGGGAAAGGGCCGCCAGCATCTCGTCAAATTTAAGAGTATTGTTTTGATAGTCGTAGTAAGGGTAGGTCTTAACCTTAATACCGGCCGCCTCAAACAGACCCGTGTGGTTGGCCCAGGTGGGGTCGCTTACCCAGATCACACTATTTGGATTAACGCGTTTAATGAAATCGGCCGCGACGCGCAGGGCGCCCGTACCGCCCGGAGTCGATACGGTGCGAATGCGATCGGCCAGCAGCGCAGGGTTGTCCTGGCCAAACGCCAGTTCTCCCATCAGCTGGTTAAAGGCAGGAGAACCTGTTGGGCCAATGTAAACTTTGGTTGCCTCTGTGTCGATACGGTGCTGCTCGGCGCGTTTGACACAAGCTAAAATCGGGGTGTTTCCCGCTTCATCCTTGTATACACCTACACCCAGATCCACCTTATTTGAATGTGGATCTTCACGGAATTTAGTCATTAGCCCTAGGATAGGATCGGCGGGCATAGGGGAAAGATTCTCGAACATGGCTCCAACTACCTTATGTCTTGTTATAGGCCCTAAATGGCCTTCGCTGTGCGTAGCCTTAGGATAAACTAATTTCGCGCGGAATTTACAGCGCAAGGCGAGATTTTATCGAAACTTAAACTTGGCAAATTTTCATGCCAGTGGCGGGAGACGGGTCTGCTTTTGGCGATTTTTTGTGAGCATGCAAAGTGCTAAGAAAGAAAATTACTCATTAAAGGCCATAAATCGTAAAAAAGGGTTGAATAGTCCGCCTCAATCAGTAATTTTATAACCACGAGGCTCAGGTCTATTGAGCAGATGGCCATTTTGTCGTGATGGCAAGTTTTTAGTATCTAACAGTATCAATAATCCGCGGTCGATTCAGGCTGCAACCAATTAAGAAGTGATTAATGAAACAACTACGACTCGATCCCATATCTAAGGTTCATGGTACCGTGAATATTCCCGGTTCTAAGAGTATCTCTAATCGCGCCCTGTTATTGGCGACCTTAGCTGAAGGGAAAACCCGACTGACCAATCTGCTCGATTCTGACGACATTCGTCACATGCTTACTGCCCTCAAGCAGCTCGGGGTTAATTATCAATTGTCTGACAATAACCGGGTTTGCGAACTCGAGGGGCTGGGCGGCGCGATCAATAGCGACGCAGCTCAGACACTGTTTCTGGGTAATGCCGGTACGGCGATGCGCCCCTTATGTGCTGCGCTGACATTAGGCAGCGGCGAGTTTACCTTAACCGGTGAGCCGCGAATGGAGGAGCGTCCCATTGGCGACCTGGTCGATGCCCTAAACACACTGGGTGCCGATATACGCTACCTGAAACAGCCCGGCTTTCCGCCGCTGACCATCAATGCAACCGGACTCAATGGCGGCGATGTTGAGATCGCTGGTGACCTGTCCAGCCAGTTTTTAACCGCGCTGCTGATGGTGACACCGCTTGCCAAGGCCCAGGTGAATATCAAGATTAAAGGCGAGCTGGTCTCCAAACCTTATATCGACATCACTATCGCGTTGATGGCGCAGTTTGGTGTGACGGTTATTAATCACGACTATCAGCGCTTCGAGATCCCTGCAGGCCAGAAATATGTCTCTCCCGGCACTGTGTTGGTTGAAGGAGACGCCTCATCGGCGTCTTACTTCCTGGCGGCGGGAGCCATCCAGGGAGGCGAGGTTAAGGTCACCGGCGTTGGGCTGAAAAGCATTCAAGGTGACGTGAAGTTTGCCGATGTGCTCGAGGCTATGGGCGCAGAGATAGAGTGGGGTGATGATTTCATCATCGCCAGAAGCGCGCCGCTACACGGGGTGGATCTCGACATGAATCATATCCCGGATGCAGCCATGACCATAGCGACTGCGGCGCTGTTTGCCACAGGCACCACGACGCTGCGTAATATCTACAACTGGCGCATCAAGGAGACGGACCGTCTCGCTGCCATGGCCACCGAGCTGCGAAAAGTCGGTGCCGAGGTAGAAGAGGGCCATGATTATATTCGCGTCACGGCGCCGGCTCTGTTAAATACGGCCGATATCGATACCTACAACGATCATCGCATGGCCATGTGTTTCTCGCTGATGGCCTTTGCCGATTGTGGCATTACCATCAACGATCCCGATTGTACTTCTAAGACCTTCCCCGACTACTTCGCCCAGTTTGCGGCGCTTGCCCAGTAGACTCAGTCTCATCGCGGGTCAGTGTTTTTGACCCGCGATAATAAGTGATCCAATTATGTTAATTCGTAACTTTTTGCCGCTTTATGATTGCTTTTAGTTTATAATGCGCGCGCAGTTTTTTCGTGGACGACATTCAGGATCTTTAGGGAAGATAGATTTAATTTGGAGAATCATATGTCACAACGGGCTCCCATCGTCACTATTGACGGCCCAAGCGGTGCAGGTAAAGGCACTATTAGTCAGATACTTGCTTCGCGTTTAGGATGGAAGCTGCTTGATAGCGGTGCCATATATCGTGTCTTGGCCCTAGCGGCAATTCACCATAACGTTGAGTTAGATAACGAAGCCTCGCTGGCCCTGTTAGCCGCGCATTTAGATGTGCAATTCATTACGGCTAAGGGCAACGGCATTAAAGTGGTTCTGGAAGGCGAGGATGTATCCCACGCCATCCGTAGCCAGGAGTGCTCGAATGCAGCCTCAAAAGTCGCGGCTTTCCCTCGCGTTCGTGAGGCGCTTCTTCGTCGTCAGCGCGCCTTTGCCGAGGCGCCAGGTTTGATCGCTGATGGTCGCGACATGGGCACGGTCGTTTTTCCCACAACTCCAGCTAAACTTTATTTAACCGCGTCAGCTGAGGAAAGGGCCCAAAGGCGCTATAATCAGTTGCAGGACAAGGGCTTCGATGTTAATATCGACCGTCTTTTGGCCGAGGTCGTTGAACGCGATGAGCGTGATATGAATCGCCCGGTCGCTCCTCTGGTTCCTGCCGAGGATGCGCTGGTGATCGATACGACTGGCATAGGCATTGATGAAGTAGTTGAGCTTGCGCTCTCTCACATCAAAGAAAAATTACCTGATCTTGTTCTCTAGGGAGCTGGGTCGTTACGATTTGTCACATGGATGCGACAAATGATTAATCTGACTCCACGTCTAGGATGGGCCGTGGTTTATTACTTAAAGTAAATTAACATGACTGAATCTTTTGCTGATCTATTTGAACAATCCCTTCAACAACTTGAGTTCCGTCCAGGTTCTATCGTTCGTGGTACTGTAGTATCAATCCAGAACGGTATGGTACTGGTTGACGCTGGCCTTAAGTCTGAAAGCCCAATCCCAGCTGACCAATTCAAAAACGCTCAAGGCGTTCTAGAAATCGCTGTTGGTGATGAAGTTGACGTAGCCCTTGACTCTGTTGAAGATGGTTTCGGTGAAACTCAACTTTCTCGTGAGAAAGCTAAGCGCCACGAAGCTTGGATCGTTCTAGAAAAAGCTTACGAAGATGCTGAAACTGTAATCGGTGTCATCAATGGTAAGGTTAAAGGCGGTTTCACCGTTGAACTAAACGGTATCCGTGCATTCCTACCAGGTTCTCTAGTTGACGTTCGCCCAGTTCGCGACACTGCTCACCTAGAAAACAAAGAACTAGAATTCAAGGTTATCAAGCTAGACCAGAAGCGTAACAACGTTGTTGTTTCTCGTCGTGCTGTTATCGAATCTGAAAGCAGTGCAGAGCGTGATGCGCTACTTGAAAACCTACAAGAAGGTCAAGCAGTTAAGGGTATCGTTAAGAACCTGACTGACTACGGTGCATTCGTTGACCTAGGTGGCGTTGACGGTCTTCTACATATCACAGATATGGCTTGGAAGCGCGTTAAGCACCCATCTGAAATCGTAAACGTTGGCGACGAAATCAACGTTAAAGTACTTAAGTACGATCGTGAGCGCACTCGTGTTTCACTAGGTCTTAAGCAACTTGGCGAAGACCCATGGTTAGAAATTAGCAAGCGCTACCCAGAAAACACTAAGTTGACTGGTCGCGTAACTAACCTAACTGACTACGGCTGCTTCGTTGAAATCGAAGAAGGCGTTGAAGGTCTGGTACACGTGTCTGAAATGGATTGGACTAACAAGAACATCCACCCATCTAAGGTTGTTAACCTAGGTGATGAAGTTGAAGTTCTAGTTCTGGACATCGATGAAGAGCGTCGTCGTATTTCTCTAGGTCTGAAGCAATGTAAGACTAACCCATGGGATGATTTCGCAGAGCGTTACGCGAAAGGCGACAAGGTTACTGGTAAGATCAAGTCTATCACTGACTTCGGTATCTTCATCGGTCTAGACGGCGGCATCGACGGTCTGGTTCACCTGTCTGACATTTCTTGGAACGGTACTGGCGAAGAAGCTGTATCTGACTACAAGAAAGGCGACGAAATCAGCGCAGTTGTACTGTCAGTTGACCCAGAGCGTGAGCGTATCAGCCTAGGCGTTAAGCAGACTGAAGACGATCCATTCAACGCTTATCTTGCAGATAAGAAGAAAGGTGCTATCGTAACTGGTACTGTTACTGCAGTAGACGCGAAAGGCGTTACTATCGAGTTGGCTGAAACTGTAGAAGGTTACCTACGTGTTTCTGACATCTCTCGTGAGCGCATCGAAGATGCATCTACTGTATACTCAGTAGGTGACACTGTTGAATCTAAGTTCATGGGTGTTGATCGCAAGAACCGTTCTATCAGCCTGTCTATCCGCGCGAAAGACGAAGCTGATGAGAAGGAAGCGATGGCTAACTTGAACAAGCAAGATGACGTTGCTATGAGCAATGCCATGGCTGAAGCGTTCAAAGCGGCTCGCAAATAATTCGCCTGAAGTTCGGGGATGGCAACGTCCCCGCTAGGTGACTGTGTTTGGCTTGATTATAGAGGGTACAGGATGACTAAATCCGAACTGATCGAAAAACTTGCCACTAGGCAGTCGCAGCTGTCGGCAAAAGAAGTAGAAAGCGCTATTAAAGAGATGTTGGAGCAGATGGCAACGACATTGGAAGGCGGTGACCGTATCGAGATCCGTGGCTTTGGTAGTTTTTCCCTTCATTATCGTGCACCACGTACAGGCCGTAATCCTAAGACTGGCACTTCAGTTGAGCTGGAAGGCAAGTATGTACCGCACTTTAAGCCTGGCAAAGAACTGCGTGAGCGCGTTGATGCTATCAACTCGTAAATGACATTGTTTTAAAAGCCTCCGAAAGGAGGTTTTTTTATGTCTAAATTCTAGGTATGGCTAGCTAGTTCGCTAAATTTCTTGGATAATCAACCCACCACCACGGGTTTATGGAGAGTAACGTGAAGTCATTTATCGCGACCGTGCTTGTCGCCCTGTTTTTCGTCTTGGCTTTATTGTTTGGTGCACGCAACGAACAGCTGGTGACCATCAGTTATTTTGTCGCTCAGGGTGAATATCGACTGCCTGTCGTGCTCGGAGTGGTGTTTCTGGCGGGCTTCCTGGTTAGCTGGCTGTTTGCCATTTACCATATTACTAAGGTAAGGCTGCAACTGCGCAAGGCCAACAAAAAATTAGAGCAGTTAGAAGCCAAGTTACCGGTTGAGATACTCCCACCATCTACCCAAATCGAACATCAAGCGAAGGAAGTAAACGCTTAATATGTTAGAGATTCTGTTTCTGTTGTTACCCATAGCCGCCGGTTACGGTTGGTACATGGGTCGCCGTAGTATCAGGCATAAGCAGAATAGTAAACGTAAGCAGTTAAGCCGCGATTACTTTACCGGTCTTAATTTCCTTCTGTCTAATGAATCTGACAAGGCGGTCGATCTTTTTATCTCCATGCTGGACGTGGATGACGACACCATAGATACCCATCTCTCCCTCGGCTCCTTGTTTCGCAAGCGAGGTGAGGTAGATCGCTCGATCCGTATTCACCAAAACCTGATTGCCCGCCCAACACTGACAACCGAGCAGCGTGACATCGCCATGATGGAGCTGGGCAAAGACTATCTGGCCGCCGGCTTCTACGACAGGGCCGAGGAGATCTTCCTTAATCTGGTTCGCCAGGAAGATCACAGCGAAGAAGCCGAAGATCAGCTGATCGCCATCTACCAAGTGACCAAAGACTGGCAGAAGGCTATCGATATCATCAAGAGCCTCAAGCGTAAGCGTCAGCAATCGCTCAAACACCTGCAGGCCCATCTCTATTGTGAGCTTGCTGATGAGGCCAGCGACAGCGAGCTCAAGCTTAAACACCTGTCACAGGCGATAAAACAAGATCCCCAATGTGGCCGCGCCATGTTAACCAGCGCCAAGCTGTTCCTCGCTCAGCAGGAATTTGGCCGTGCCAAGGAGATGCTCTGCCGCCTGAAAGATGCCGATATCGAACTCTTTCCCGAAGCGCTCGCCATCGCCAAAGAAGTTTATCAATCGACCGAGGATCTCGGCGCCTATCGCGAACTGCTACGCGAAGCGTTAGAGCAGGGGGCTGGTGCGAGTGTGGCCATCACTTTGGCACAGCAGATGATCACTCAGGGTGAAACCCAAGATGCCGAGAAGTTGATCCTCGACGGCCTCTATCGCCATCCGACCATGAAGAGTTTCCAGCATCTGATGAAGATGCAGATCCAACACGCCGAAGATGGTCAGGCAAAACAGAGTTTAAACATGCTCGCCGAGCTGGTCGAGCAGCAGATAAAATTCCGTCCCAGTTACCGCTGTATCGAGTGTGGTTTCCCGTCCCACACCCTCTACTGGCATTGTCCTTCCTGTAAGAGTTGGGGCACCATCAAGCGGATCCGCGGACTCGACGGGGAGTAAATAGACAATAAAATGCAAAGCAACAGGAGAACAGCATGAGTAACAAACCTATTATAGTGGCGCTAGATTACGATAATAAATCCGAAGCTTTGCAGCTCATCGATCAGCTCGACCCCAACATGTGCCGGCTCAAGATAGGCAAAGAGATGTTCACCCTCTTTGGTCCTGAGTTGGTTAAAGAGATCCACAGTCGCGACTTTGACCTCTTTCTGGATCTCAAATTCCATGACATTCCGAACACCGTAGCCAAGGCCGTCGCCGCTGCGGCAGAGCTAGGGGTGTGGATGACTAACGTGCATGCCAGTGGTGGCCTCGCCATGATGCAGGCGGCTCGCGAGGCGCTGCTTCCTTATGGCGACAAGGCGCCGCTGCTGATCGCCGTGACGGTACTGACCTCAATGAGTGATGAAGAGCTGGCGCTGCTTGGCATCAATGTACCTGCTGCAGAGCATGTTAAGCGTCTGGCCAGCCTCACCAAACAGGCTGGACTGAACGGCATCGTCTGTTCGGCTCAGGAAGCCAGCATGCTAAAGGCCGAATTTGGCGCCGACTTTAAGTTGGTTACGCCGGGGATTCGCCCAGCCGGCAGCGACAAGGGCGATCAACATCGCGTGATGACCCCGACGCAGGCGCTGGCAGCGGGTTCCGATTACCTGGTGATTGGCCGTCCTATCACCAAGGCAGCTAATCCACTCGCGGCATTGACCGAGATCCATGCATCGCTTAAATAGCTTGACCTGACACTTCGAGCCTCCTAATTTAACTCTTAAGGTTTTATTAGACAGGGAAAGAAGATGTTCGATTATCAAGGGAAAAACGTCTTTGTAGTGGGCGGTACCAGTGGCATTAACCTGGGTATCGCCAAGGCTTTTTCAAAGGCGGGCGCTAATGTTGCCGTGGCCAGCCGACGTCAGGAAAAGGTCGATGCGGCCGTAGAGGCGCTGCGCGAGATTAATGGTCAAGGTAATATGCTTGGCGTCGCCTTCGATGTTCGGGATCTCGAGGCGCTTAAGACTGGTTTTAAGCAGATAGCCGATGCCTATGGCCAATTGGATGTGCTGGTCAGTGGCGCGGCCGGAAACTTCCCGGCGACGGCGGCAGAACTATCCGAAAACGGTTTTAAGTCGGTGATGGATATCGATCTGTTGGGCAGTTTTCAGGTGCTCAAGCAGGCCTACCCCTTGATGCGTCGCCCCGGCGGCGCCATAGTGCAGATCTCGGCGCCTCAGGCCTATATCGCCATGCCGATGCAGTCCCATGTGAGCGCGGCCAAGGCCGGCGTCGACATGCTGACCAAGAGTCTGGCACTGGAGTGGGGAGTCGAGGGGATCAGGGTTAACTCCATAGTACCCGGTCCAATCAGCGGCACAGAAGGATTCAATCGCCTGGCACCTAGTGATGCACTGCAGCAGGCCGTTGCCCAAAGCGTGCCCCTTAAGCGAAACGGCAGCACGGATGATATAGCCAATGCGGTGATGTTTATCGCATCAGAAATGGCCAGTTACATTACCGGCACCGTGTTGCCAGTAGATGGCGGTTGGTCCCTCGGCGGTGCCAGCATGGCCATGAGTCAGTTAGGTAAATTGGCCCAACAACCTAAAGAGAAGTAGGTAGCGCAGATAGTGTTACCCAATGAGTGAGAAGAAAGATGGCAAACCCATTTCAAGAGCAGTTGCTCAAGGCTGGCCTGGTCAGCAAACAGAAGGTTCGCGATGCCAAGACCCAGAAGCGTCGCGATCGTAAAGCTAAGGTCGATGATGGCTCAGAGGCCTTGAAACAAGAGATAGCCGCAAAGAAACAAGCCCAGATAGATAAGGATAAGGCGCTAAACGAGCAACGCTTCGCCGAGGCGATGGAGAAGGGCCAGGTGCGCGGGTTAATCACCGAATTTAAGCGCTGCGCCATCGAACCACCAAAGGATGCCGAAGTTAAGTTTAACTACACGCTAGGCACTAAGATCTTTAGCCTGTACGTGAGCGAAAAACTGCAGAGCCAACTACTCAACGGCCAGTTAGGGATAGTTCGCCACGAAGAGGTGAGCTACCTGGTTCCCCATAAGCTTGCCGAGCGGGTTAACCTGCTGGTGCCCGACTGGTGCGGTTACCTGTGGCAGGCAGAAGATGCCACCCAAGTGGTGGAAGAAGACGACCCATACGCAGATTATGTGATCCCAGACGACCTGATGTGGTAAGTCCCTCATTTGGTAACTAGCTGTAACTTAAGAAGCCTCGCAATCTACGCGGGGCTTTTTTATTTGCGCTGGCGGACAATATTTGACTAAAGGGCTTTATTCTCAGCCGCAACTGAGATAGATTAAAACAGCTGTTTTAATCTAACGTTTAAGAGAGGCGAGATGAATCCATACCAGGCGCCATTGGCCGACATGAAATTTCTGTTGGAGCGCGTGTTCGATGCTCCACAAACTTGGGGTGAACTAGCGGCCTTGGCCGAGACCGTCGATATGGATACGGCAACGGCGATCCTCGATGAGGCCGAGAAGATCTCACGGGATCTTATTCATCCTATTAACCGTCCCGGTGACGAGCAAGGCGTAAGCTTTGAAGATGCTAAGGTGATCACACCCGATGGCTATCGTGAGGTTTATGACCAATATGCCGAAGGCGGTTGGGTAGGGCTATGCGGCGATCCTGAGTTTGGCGGCATGGGTATGCCTAAGATGCTTGGCGTGCTGGTCGATGAGATGGCCTATAGCGCCTGTAACGCTTTTACCTTGTATGGTTCACTCACCGCGGGTGCAGCCCTCTGTATCAATGCCCACGGCAGTAACGAGCTAAAAGAGAAGTACCTGCCTAACCTCTATTCGGGTCAATGGGCCGGGGCCATGGACATGACAGAGCCACAGGCGGGTTCAGATCTGCGTAACATTCGCACCAAGGCGATGCCACAGGATGATGGCAGCTATCTTATCTCTGGCAGTAAGATTTTCATTACCGGCGGCGACCATGATCTCACCGAAAACGTCATTCACTTGGTACTGGCAAAGCTGCCAGACTCGAACGGTATTTCACTCTTCTTGGTGCCTAAGATCAAGGTAGATGATAACGGCGAGCTAGGTGAAACCAACGGCGTTACCGTAGGCTCTATCGAGCACAAGATGGGGCTTAAGGGCTCGGCAACCTGTGTGATGAACTTCGACGATGCCCAGGGTTATCTCATCGGTAAGGCGAACCGCGGCTTAGTATGCATGTTCACCATGATGAACTATGAGCGTCTGGCGATTGGCATTCAAGGTCTAGGCACATCTCAGGCGGCGTACCAGATGGCCAGCGATTATGCCAAGGAGCGTCTACAGGGGCAGGCCGCAGGTGGCAGCGACAATGCCAGCGATCCTATCTTGGTTCACGGTGACGTGCGCCGCATGCTAATGACCATACGCTGTTATACAGAAGCCGGGCGCGCACTGTCGGTGTTTACCGGTCAGCAACTGGATCTCGCTAAACATGCCGAGGGAGAGTTGCAGGAGAAGGCGGCGCGCTATGTCGGCCTGCTTACACCCGTTGCCAAGGCGTTCTTGAGTGACAGAGGCCTGGATGCCGCCGTGATGGCCCAGCAGGTGTTTGGTGGTCACGGTTATATTCGCGAGACAGGTATCGAGCAGCTGGTTCGTGACACCCGTATCGCCCAGATCTATGAGGGTACAAACGGTATTCAAGCCATCGATTTCCTGGGTAGAAAGACCACGGGAGACGATCTGCGTACATTGACTGAGTTTGTTGCCGAGTGCCAGAGTCAGCTGACAGCCATGACCAATGTGAGTGATGAACAAAAGGCGCTTATCACTTCGCGTTTCGATGCCTTGCTCGCAAGCGGTGAATATATCAACGCCAACAAGCTAAGCAATCCGGCCTTGATCAACGCCTGCGCCGTCGATTTCCTCGATGCCTTTGGTCATCTGGTCTATGGCTATTTCTGGTTATTGATGGCCGATAGGGCTGCCGATCACCAAGATGCAAGCTTTAGCACGGCGAAACAACAGCTGGCCGACTTCTATCTGACCAAGCTGCTACCTAAGGTCGACTATCATCTGGCGCAGGTCAACGCCGGCGATGCCAGCGTGATGGCGATGGCAGAAGAGCTGTTTTAGCAGCTAGATTTAATAAAATGAAAACGCCCGGTTCATTAGGCCCGGGCGTTTTTTATTTCAGCTATTTTACTAAGCACATGTTTATAAGCATATTTTACTAAGTGCATGTTATTTCGCACTGAGCGTTTTTGGGTTGCTCTTCTTATCCTCGTTTTCATTACCTTGGCTTTTGACTGTCTGCCCTTGATTATCCAGCAGGCTTTGCAGGAAGAGGGCGCTAAAGGGGGCAGGACTTTGCTTCTTACTCTTCTGGCTCTGGCCATTTTCCATGACCACGAAGAGCAATTGGTGACTTGCATCGAGTTGAAGGTAGCCCGCTAAATTATCGACACCCTGCATCGAACCTGTCTTGGCAGAAACCTTATTCATCAAGGGAGCTTGATGAAAGCCGCGCTTATAGTTGAGGGTACCGCTAACCCCGGCGACCGGCAGCAGCTCAATGAGGTGGCGTAATTTTTCATCCTTCGCCATCAGGCCCAGGACCTCAGCCAGTTGCCTGGCCGAGATAAGGTTATAGCGAGAAAGGCCCGAGCCATCGATGATCTGCGAGTGGCTGAGATCTATCCCGTCCGCCTCGAGTATCGCCTTAACGGCCCTGGCACCGGCATGAAAGCTTTCTGGAACATTGTAATAGTGTGCGCCTACGGCTTTAAACAGGCTGTCGGCAATCAAGTTGTCTGAATCCAGCAGCATGGTGCGAAGTAGCGTCTCGAGTCCTTCCGATTTGTGGGCCACTATGGGCTTAAGGCCTATTGGCGTTCTGTGGGCGATAGCCACTTGCCCGCTCATTTTGATGTGGGCGCTCTTTAACATGCGCGTTAGCATCTCTTTGGCGTAGAGCGCTGGATCATCCACGGCGATAGCCAGATTAAGTGGCTTATCACCCGGATAACAGCCACTGATGTGGTAATGGTTATCGGGCAGCCTAGCTAAGTTGAGTTCACAGAAGGGCTCTTGCTGCGTCTTATCAAACACCGCCGTTGTCGATACCTTGATGGGCAGATATCGCGGAAAGTTGAGTTGGCCGGCATTACTTGCCAACTTTGGCTTTAACTGGCCCTTGACACAATTTTGATTGACGATAAAGCTGGATACCGGCGCAGCGTAGCAGATCCCGAGATCGTCCCACACCCAGCCGGGGGCTCGCGTCTGCTCCTTGGCTTGACCCACAAGCAAGAGATTTCCCTTAACGGTATGAATGCCTGCATCTTTCAAGCTCTTTAACATAGCTCGTAGATCGTCTGTGGTTAAGGTGGGGTCGCCACTAAAGGAGAGATAGAGATCGCCCGTCAACACACCGTGAGACAAGCGCCCTTTGGTTGAAAATTGAGTAGCAAAGCTGAACTCTTCACCCAATACCCGCATCGCGGCGACGGCCGTGAGTAATTTTTGCGTACTGGCAGGCAGCACTAGGGTATCGGCGTTGTGCTGATACAGTATCTCATTATTGGAGAGATCCTGGGCCAAAATAGACAGTTGCGAGTGAGGCGGCGCGATCACCGACAAGAGGTTGTCATAGTAGCTTTGATTCTCATAACCCTTGCTATCAAGCTGCTTGGTATTGGGATAGGTGTTAACGTCGGCATCGGCATTGCTGACTGTAGGTATTAAGGCAGCCGCGACAGCTAGAGACAAGGCGAATGGTTTTGCAGCCGGAATCGCCTTAGTCAGCAAGCTTGGGAAATTAAGGGGAAGGGCGCTTAGCCCTTTAGTCAATCTTGTAAACATAAGCGTCGAAACAGGTCCTTGTTTTCGGTTTTGGCTAATCGTCCGTTGAAGGCTCATCTTTTTCCATCAAACGGTATAAACGTAGGGTCACAAATAGCACTAATACAATAAAGAGCGGCAACACCAGAAAACCGAGCTGCGCCTTAAAATGAAAGATGCCCCATGCGGTTAACAGGGTTAATGCCAAGGTAAGAAGAATGGTTTTGTTCATGCTGGAACCTAAACGAAGATGGATAAGCCTATTGTAAGGTGTTTTACGTCCGATGTCGGAGCGTTAAACGAGAATTAAGACTAAGGATGCAAAACTTAGCACTTTAGCCGCTGATTCTGCTTAATTTTAACCCGGTTTGTCTCAAGTGCGACTGACAACGACAGAAAACCCTTGCCCCAAACCCGGTAAATGGGTAATTTCTACCCCTTAAGATTTGGGATGGAACCAGTATGCCACACATTCGTATGCGCGGTTTACCGCAAGAGGCGGTATGTCGAATCAGTGAGACCTTACTCGATGAGCTCGCAAGCCTTTGTCAAATCAAGGCTGAGAGCTTCACCTTAGACTGGGAGCCAAGCGTCAGCTATCGCGCCGGCAAGGTCGATACGATATTCGTGCAAGTCGAGGTGCTCTGGTTTCCTAAAGATCCCGAAATTCGTCACGCAGTAGAGCAGATCATTCGTCAGGCCGTATTAGCGCACTATTCGCCTGCAAAACATATCTCAATCATGTTTATGGCGCTCACGCCACAATGCTACTACCGTGATGGGCAGCATTTTTAAAGGAGGATACCTTGCTGGATAAGCTAGGTGGAATTGCGTTACCCGCCGACGCCATACGTTGGTTGCTAACGCCTGCGGCGCTTAAAGCCGAACTACTCAAACAGATCGCGAACGCTAAACGAGCGATCACCCTTGCCGCACTCTATCTTGAAGATGATGAGGCGGGCAGGGAAGTATTGGCTGCCCTGATGGCGGCCAAGGCAGCCAGACCCGAATTGGATATTACCGTTTTGGTGGATTTTCATCGTGCCAGACGAGGGCTTATCGGCCATAAGGGTGACAGCGGCAACTACCTCATGTACCAAGAGGTGGTTAACGCCGCAGAGCATCCGATCAATATTCTTGGCGTACCGGTAAAGTCCCGTGAATTTATGGGCGTACTCCATCTTAAAGGCTTCATCATAGATGACACTGTCATCTACAGCGGTGCCAGCCTGAATAACATCTATCTTCACCAGGGCGAGAAATACCGTTTCGACCGTTACCATGTAATCGAATCTAAGCCGTTGGCTGAATCCATGCGTAACATGGTGATGGAGTACATCGCCAGTGACAGAGCCGTGACTTCGCTCACCCAAGACAAGGCGACCGAAAAGCTGCCGGAAAAAAATGATGTTCGCAGCCTGAAACAGCGTCTGGCTAAGGCCAAATATCGTTTTGCGAGTACCAAGACGGGCAATCGCATCACACCTGTGGTTGGTTTAGGGCGCAAGAAGAATAAGCTAAACAAGCTAGTGATCGATCTGGTATCCCAGTCTCAGCGCTCACTGTTTATCTGCACCCCCTATTTTAATCCGCCTTATATTCTCTCCAGAGCGCTTGCTAAGCATCTGCGAAAAGGCAAACGAATCGACATTGTAGTTGGCGATAAGACGGCTAATGACTTTTACATTCCGCCAGAAGAGAAGTTTTCGACTATCGGTGCCTTGCCCTACATGTATGAGCAATCGCTGCGTAAATTTGCCAAGCGCCAGCAATGGGCCATCGATGCCGGGCTACTCAACATTCATTTGTGGAAGCATGATCGCAACAGCTATCACCTTAAAGGGATTAGTGCCGATGATCGCCTGCATCTGATCACTGGCTCTAACCTTAACCCAAGAGCTTGGGCGCTGGATTTAGAAAACGGCTTATTGCTGCAAGATGAGACCCAAGCCTGGACCGAAGAGTTTAAACAGGAACAGGCGCACATCCTCGAGCATACCGAGCGCCTCTATCATTACAGCCAGATAGATACCCTAAATAACTACCCTAAGCCGGTACGCAAGATCATGAATCGTATCAGACGTTTGCGCGCCGATTTCCTGCTACGCCGTATCTTGTAAAGCATGAAGGCGAATAGTAGTCGTCGCGCATAGATAGTGAGTTAGCGTAAAAACAGGCGAACATCATGGTTCGCCTTTTTTATGAATGAGAGTTAAATGGCGTTGCCCGCGTTATACTTAACCAGGCAAGCCATGACGAGTAAGCCCCAAGTTTTTAATAGGTTACCCAATGACACTTCCTCCCCATGCGGTACATCAGCGCTACCAATATCGAAAGGCGATCTCTACTCGGCCCTATAATGCCCGGGGGAAAAACCTTGAGCGCTGTGAGGCCTGCCTGCTGGCTCAGCGCTACTGCACCTGCGATACCCGCGCGCAGTTGCAATCCGAGGTTAGTTTTTTGTTGGTGATGTATGACGATGAGGTGTTAAAACCCAGTAATTCTGGGCGCTTAATTGCCGATCTGATCCCCGATACCCATGCCTATATCTGGGATCGCACTCGGACTAATCGCAAACTCCTGGCGCTACTCGAATCTCCCGAATATCAACCTTATCTGGTTTTCCCCAGCGAATATGCCATGCCATCTCAGGCCGTGGTACCCGATGTAGCGCTGAAAACGCGCTTAGCCTCGGAAATCAAACGCCCGCTGTTTGTGCTGCTCGATGGCAGCTGGCGTGAGGCGATCAAGATGTTTAACAAGAGTGACTATCTGCACCATCTGCCCATGCTGTCGTTTGCACCGGACGCCGCGGCGCGATATGGCCTGCGCAAGGGGAGTCGAGATTTTCAACTCGGTACCGCCGAGGTAGCGAGTCTGGTACTTAGCGCTGCCGCAGAGCCCGAGAATGCAGCCAGTCTGTCAGCCTGGTTCTCGCTGTTTATCGAATCATCCCTCTATAGCCGCAGCCGTAAGAGCCCTAAAGATCTGGCGTCGCTCGACAGTTTAAAAACTGCATTCCTAGAGACGTTAAAGTAAACGTTAAAGTAGACCTTAAAGTCACAAGCCTGTCTGATTTTTGCGCCGAGGGGAATATTCTCATATAGTGAAATAAGGGGCTATGCCAGAGGTTGGGCGTGTTTGAGTTGAGGTTATTCGATATAGGCTTGCTCAACGGGGTGTAGCATCAAACAAAATAAGGAGTAGCTATGTTAAATATACCTTTACATAGAAACTTGCGCATATGCAGGCATAGTTTCTCTTCGGGCGGCTACTCACTCGTGCTCTTTCTCTTCCTCTTAATGGGCTGTGGGACACCAAGCCAAATTGATTACAGTTCAAATCAGGCTATTGCTCTCGATACCGTGAGCTACAACAGGTATCAGGCCATCTATTTTTGCAAACAAAATCGTTGGGCGTTTTGCCAAAGTTGGGGCGAGCTGAGTGTTACACGGCTCGCCTGAGATTTGGGACCTGAATTATAGTTAGCGCAGCTTAGATGTTCGAGATAGGTGTTTTGCATCTCAAGCTATCTTTATTCATCTTACTGACACGCTTATTGTATCTACTGGCCGAGCCTGAGAAGCAAGGATACGCATAGGGACATTTACCTATTAACTTGCCGACTTATTCACTATTGAGACAACTAGCCAACAGACAAATGCCCCCTAAAGACTAATCTTTGTAGATCACGCCATCCTTCATAACGAAACTTACCCGTTCCATCAGTGATATATCCGCTAACGGATCGCCATCCACGGCGATGATGTCGGCATAAAAGCCTGGTTTGAGCTGGCCGAGATTATCTTCTTGCTGGATCAACGCCGCACTGTTAACCGTCGCGGCTTGCAGCGCCTGGGCAGGCGTCATCCCAAAGGTAACCATACGCGAGAATTGTTTGCCATTGTCACCATGGGGATAGATGGCCGCATCCGAGCCAAACACCATCTTGGCCCCGGCTAAGGTGGCGCGTCTGAAACTATCACGCTGGGCCTTAGAGACCTGTTTCTCTTTCTCTATGTTGGCCTGAGGGACGCCATTGGCTTCGCCAAAGGCCAGGGTATATTCGGTATTGTAGATATCGCAGGAGAGGTAGGTTCCGGCTTTAACCGCCATCTTAATCGCCTCCTCATCCATAAAGCTGCAGTGCTCTATGCTATCTATGCCGGCGCGAATAGCGGCCTTGATGCCACTGGTGCCGTGGGCATGGGCGGCAATGACTAAACCGCGGCGATGGGCTTCGTCGGCCGCCGCGGCCAGTTCTTGCTCGCTATATTGCTGCACGCCGACCTTGGTTCCCTTTGAAAAAACGCCGCCGGTGGCGCAGATCTTTATAGCATTGGCACCATATTTGATATTTTCGCGCACCTTCTGCCTGACAGCCCAGGGGCCATCGGCGACACCAGCTGCGACACTATGCGCCTCTGGCGCGGCAAAGTTATCGTCACAATGGCCGCCAGTGATACTCAGCGCATGGCCAACGGCCCAGATGCGGGGCCCGGGGATCTCACCAGCGTCGATGGCATCGCGCGTTGCGATAACCGAGTAGCCTGATGCCCCTAAGTCCCGAACCGTGGTAAAACCTGCCATCAGGGTGCTGCGGGCATTCTTAACGGCCTTCACCGTCTGTCTCGGAATGGAGTAATTCATCGATTCGAGAAAGTTATCTTCGGCGTCGCTTGAGAGATGCACATGCATATCCATGACCCCAGGTAGCAGATACTTGTCCTTAAGGTCGACCACTCGATAATCGCCTTGCATAGCCACATTACCTAGCTTAGCCACACTGCCTTGATGGCCGACCGAGACAATCTGATTGCCGCGCACCACTATGGCTACATCTTCGATAGTCTTTCCCTTAGCGACGTCCACATAGCCTTTGGCAAGTAGCAAGGTATCTTGCTCTTGTTGCTGAGTTTGGGCCTGAACTTGGGCCTCTGCTTGATTTTCGGCTTGAGCTTGAGCAAAGCTAGGCAGTACTAGCGCCAAGGCCAGCGCAAGTGCGCTCAATGGTTTGGTTAGGGCAAGCAGGGACAAAGATGCTCCTTGCTGAGAATCATCATAGGGGCGCTGCGACATCATAGGTTTTCCTTATTGTTATTAATGGGTAACGCAAGAGTCATCTTAAGTCATATTGGGTCGAATAGACGAGTAAGTTTTAACGTCAGTCCTTAGCCGTTAACTTTGCTTAGTGGCGAACACTTGTTGCCAAAACTCTGCGCCGAGAGCGCTGATAATCCGTGACTCTCCGTTGAGTAAGATGGCGATCCCCAGGTCCAGCTCAGGTGAGTAGGCCACTTCGGTCACATAACCTGCGACCCAACCGGCGTGATAGATCAGCCGATGGCCGTTAAACTGGTAGATGCGCCAGCCCTTGCCATAGTGAGCATCGTCAAGATAGGGTTTCCAATCGCGGCGGCGCAGCTCCTTAGTGGTGCGAACCCCTGGGGTAGTGATATCTTCAAGCACCTGAGGCGAGAGCACCTTAGGTTCATGCCCCATGTTGGCCATGAGCCACTTAGCCATATCCTTGATACTGGCATTGACGCCAGCCGCTGGCGCTAGCTGATAGTAGTTAGGTTTTACCTTAACCTGTTTAAATCCATGTTTCGTTTTGATATGAGGCTCGGCCCGGTTGCTGGTATGCGTAAAGGCCTCATAGCCGATAGAGGCCGTCTCCATGGCAAGTGGGGCGAAGATACGCTTGTCGATCAACTCTTCATAAGCTTGGCCGCTTTCCTGTTCGATCGCCTGCTCGATAAAAGAGAAGGCGACGTTTTGATAGCTGTAACAGACGCCCGGTGGGCAGATGGGGGTCAGCTCGGCAAATTTGGGAATGATCTTATTCAACTTAACGTTGGCATTAACCAGGTTATCATAGCTGTTTGGCATCAGGCCCGTGCTTTGACCTATCACATGCCCCAGGGTGATCGCCTGACTATCGGCAGGCTTAGCCAGGGAAAAGTCAGGAAGGTATTGATTGATAGGTTGTTGCCAGCTGAGTTTATGTTCGTGTACCAGTTGACTCGCCAGCGCCCCGGCAAAGGTTTTTGAGACGGATGCCAGGCGAAACACAGTGTCGGCATTGATCTTCTTGCTACCGCCTTGATGGCGTTTACCATAGGTATCCAGAGTAACTATGTTGTCGCCCTGGACTATCACAAAGGCGCCGCCGGGCACTTTGTTCGCCTTTAGCTGCTTCTTAAAATTTTGCTGAAAACTTTTGCCTAGGTGTTGATAAGACTGGGCCATTGTCGAGGCATTGAAAAGGAGTGCGCAGCAGCACACGGCGAATGACAACAGGGCCGTATTGAAAGACATGAATAAGCTACCCGAATAAACAAAGTGAAACGATCAACGTCTGTAAATTATGTACATTTGTATTAGTTATTATCTTAAAAATCATGCCCTTTAGAAAAAGGGCGCGTCAAAATCACAATCTCTGTCATGACTTTGACGTTCACTCCATACTAACTAAAGGTGGTTGAAGATGTAAGTCGTGGCGGTGTAACAATCTGGTAACTGCGCAATTGTTCGGCAAACCCAGCAAGGAAATTCAGCTAGCAAGCTAAGGTTAAGCGACAAGGGTTTGAAATCTAACGCTACTAGACACTAAGTAAGGTTTCTATTTACCTGCTTGTTATCCCAAGGTTATGATGCTCGGTTCGTTATCTGTTGGAAATAAGGGAGTAAAAGATGAAGATAGCCGATAGCCAGAGATTAAGATTTGAGATGATCACCGAGCAAGACGCCCAGTTACTCTATGATTTAAATCTAGATCCCGAGGTAATGCGATACATCAATGGTGGCAAGCCATCGACCATGGCCGAGATTGAGGACTATTTCATCCCGCGTATCCAAGGCTTTTCCAATAGCGACACGGGATGGGGTCTGTGGAAAGTTACTACGTTAGCCAGCGAATCGGACCTTGGCGATACCTTTATCGGCTGGATCCTGGTACGGCCGATGGATTTCTATACCGATACGCCAAAACTTGAGGATCTCGAGGTGGGTTGGCGATTTTCCCAGGCCAGTTGGGGTAAGGGCTACGCCACAGAAGCGGCTAAGACCGTTTGCCAGGCTTTGGTAAAACACTCTCAGTCTACTGGCAACCCTGTTAGGCATTTCAGCGCCATTGCCGACCCGGATAATAAGGGGTCAATCAATATCATGACCAAGCTTGGCATGGAGTATATTAAAAACACTAGCGTCGACACCCCGGAGGGCGAGGTTGAGGTGGTGTTATACAGAATGGCGGTTTAAAGCAAGCTAGCTTTTGGGCACCAAGGTCTAGCACCTTATCTAGCCGATAAACCTAAGATAAAGGGCATTTTCCGCTAGGCTATCCATATTAGCGTTTATTTAGCCCCTATTGGGGCGTTACATTTATCTTGAACCCCAGCATTAGACTAGCGTCTAACCAATTAAAGGCAGGGGAGTAATGTAAATTGATTTTCCTTTTGGTAAAATGCCGCAAAATTTACTGTGAGAGTTAATTATGCCAATGTACGTTGTGGGTCATAAGATCCCAGATTCAGATTCAATTTGTGGTGCGATTGCACTGGCTTACCTTAAAAACCAGATCGGTGAAGAAGCCATTGCCGCAAGACTGGGTGAGCCATCACCAGAGACCGCCTTTATCCTGGAACGCTTTGGTTTTGAAGCCCCGCTGTATAAAGAGCACTACGCCGGTGAGCAGGTTTATATCGTTGATCACTCTGAGCTGACCCAGGCACCGGATGATATTGCCGAGGCGACTATTGTCGGCATCGTCGATCACCACAAACTGGGCGACCTGACGACCTCTACACCGCTTGAGTGTTGGATCCGTCCTGTGGGCTGTAGTAACACAGTGATCAAGATGATGTACGACTTCTACAATGTCGAGATCCCGAAAGATATCGCCGGCATCATGATGTGCGCCATCCTGAGCGATACAGTGATCTTCAAGTCGCCAACTTGCACCACGGCCGATATCAAGTGTGTCGAAGCCCTGGCTGAGATCGCCGGTATCGAAGACTACAAGGCGCTTGGCATGGAGATGTTCAAGGTTAAGTCGGCCGTCGAAGGCACGCCGGTTCGCGATCTTGTGATGCGTGACTTTAAAGACTTCAACATGAACGGTAACCTAGTTGGTATTGGTCAGCTTGAAGTTATCGATCTATCAGTATTCGATAAGGTTAAGGCTGAACTCGAAGCCGATATCGCGGCGCTTAAGGCTGAAGGCAATCGCCACAGCGTGCTTTTGCTGCTGACCGATATTATGAAAGAAGGCTCTGAGATGCTGGTCGTGTCTGATGATGCTGACCTCACCGAGCGCGCCTATGGAAAAGCAACTGAAAATGGCCGCGTATGGTTAGATGGCGTACTCAGCCGTAAGAAGCAAGTGGTTCCTCCGCTGCAAGAAGCCTTCGCTTAATAGCTTAGGCTTATTGGCAATGCTCTTAGCATTGGCTAAGTGGCTAAGTGGCTAAGTGGCTAAGTGGCTAAGAGATTGAGAAAATTAAAAAAGCCGGTCTAGTACCGGCTTTTTTATTGGCTAACAATTTGGGTTCTAGTCTCAAATCAGCTTTTTACTCTTATTCCTTAAGTATTTGTTCTTAAACCTTAGCCTTTTGGGTACGCTTTACATGGTCCCTCAGTTTCTGCAATCTGGCATCGGCCATGGCGTAGAGGCTGTCCTTCGGATAATCTTCGAACTCAAAATCACGTTCACCCGCCGAAATACCCGTTAAGATCTCAAGCGCATCATTAACATGATCGATTGCCCAGATGGAGAACTCTCCCTTGCTCACGGCGTCGACGATATCGGCTCTAAGCATCAGATTTTGCACATTGGTGCGCGGAATGATCACTCCTTGGCCCTTATGACGTCCCTTGATCTTACAGACATCGAAGAAGCCCTCGATCTTCTCATTTACCCCGCCAATGGGCTGTGCCTGACCGAATTGGTTCATCGAACCTGTGATGGCTACATCCTGGCGCAGTGGCACCTTGGCAAAGGCAGATACGATGGCGCACAGTTCCGCCATTGAGGCGCTATCACCGTCGACACCCGAATAGTTTTGTTCGAAGGTGAGGTGAGTGGTTAGCGGTATCTTATCCGTCTGACCGAAAATCGTCGCGAGATACGCCGTTAGAATCATCACCCCCTTGGAGTGGATCTGCCCGCCGAGTTCTACCTTGCGCTCGATATCGAACACGGCGCCTTCACCGAGTGAGACACTGGCGGTGATACGACTTGGGGCGCCGAATTGATGATCCGAGGTTGCCACCACAGACAGGGCATTGATCTGACCTACCACACTGTCTTGGGTATCGATGAGCGTGGTGCCATTGATAAAGCTCTGCATCACATGATCACGCAGGCGACAGACCCTGAGTTCATGATTATGCAGTGCCTGCTCTACATGGCCTGCGCGGATCATATTCGACTTACTCGTCCTGGCCACATAATTAGATTCCCGCAGCAGGTTGGCAATATCGGCCGAGTGCAGGGATAGCTTATTTTGCGCATCGGCCTGGCGCGCACTGAACTCTATGACGCGTTTTATGGCACCGCGGTCGCAGTGCAGCATCTTGTTGCCCACCACTATGCTAGAGATAAATTTCGCGTACTGCACCTCGGAGGCATCGGTACGCGGCATCTCATCTTCAAAGTCGGCGGTGACTCGAAATAGCTCTTTAAATTCAGGATCATAATGTTGCAGCAGTTGATAGGTCTGATAATCGCCAAACAAAATGATCTTCACATCTAATGGTATGGCCTCAGGGTCCAGCGAGATGGTACCCGATAGCGTCACCTCACGCTCTAACGAGCTGAGACTCAACTTACGAGAGCGCAGGGCGCGCTTCAAGCCGTCCCATACGTAGGGTTGTTCCAACACCTTGATGGCGTCAATCATCAGCACGCCGCCGTTGGCCTTATGCAGACTGCCTGGGCGGATCAAGGAAAAATCAGAAAAGATGGTGCCCTTATAGGTGGCGTTTTCTATGTAGCCGAAGATGTTGTGATAGTTAGGGCTCTCCTCAATCACTATGGGCATAGGGATATCGGCATGATTAACTAACACATTGACCTGATAGCGCCTCGGCATCTTCTTAGCCAGGGAGGCGTAGGAGAGGGCGATCTGCTCCTCATTTTGCTCGAGGAAGATATCCAGATTGTCTAAGATATCTTTGTGCATCTCATTAAGATGGGCCTTCACCTCGGGATATTGCGCGTAACGCTCCTTTAGGGAGTCAAGCAGATGCACCAAAACTTCCTGAGCCACCTGCTCATCATGCTTCTGCTGCTTGTCCGAATAACTCTCTTCCCAGGCGGTAAACTTGCGCACGACTTCCCTAAGCTTAGACTCAAGGGACCCGATATTTTTCTCGAGCTTCGCCTGTTCCTTGCTGCTTAGCTCGGCAAAACTGGATTCGGTGTGCGGCTCCTCACCATTCATGGCGACCAGCTCGTAGCTGCCTTGGGGATTGATGGACAGGCTGATCTGCTTGGCGGCCGCTTCTTTGGTGATCTGCCCCAGCGCCGCTTCTTGCTTCTCGGCCAGCTGTGTCTTTAGTTTTTCGGCCCGCGAATAGTAGAGCTCATTGTCAAAGGCCAAGGGCAGGGCCTTAACCAGGCGCTTCATCAAGTTTTCGATATCAGCCTTGAAGGCCTGGGCCTGTCCACGAGGTAGCTTAAGCACCTTAGGCGTACGGGCATCTTCGAAATTCACCACATAGCACCAATCAAAGAGTTGATGATGCCCGTTGGGGTCATATCTGTCCAGGTAACGCATTACCATAGTACGTTTACCCAGACCATTTCGGCCGATGGCGTAGATGTTGTAGCCCTTATCTTTCATCGACATGGCAAATTCTACCGCCTGTTGAGCGCGTTCCTGACCGACAATTTCGTTGAGCGGCGTCAGCTGTTTAGTCGATTTAATGCTTGGATCGAGTAGGGCAAGTGTAGAAGAACGATAAAGCTTGTCACTGGCAAGAGGAGAAATGGACATAGGCGAGTGCCCTCATATGACAAATGTTAACCCCAGTGTAGGCAGCTCATTTTTCAATTTACAATCATTTTTTATGTTGAAAGAGGTATTTAGGCGCGCCAATTGATTTGTTCGCTCAATATCTGTACAAATCGCTAACGCTTTCGAAGTAAAGCGGCTCAAGATGATTATTTTGACGATTCAGGACCACAAAAACGGTCCGATAAATCCCGCAGCGCCGAGATAACTTGTTAATATAGCACTCGTAGTTAACACAACTATACTCTTGTTAGGTACAGGGAACGTCAAATTAAACAAGAAGAGACCCTAAATATGCCGTATGATGCGCCCAATCTACACCCAGATCTGCTCCAATGTCTGGCCAGTGACAGCTATCTGTTGCAACTGACATTAGATACCTTACCTGTGCCTATCTTCTATAAAGATAAGGCAGGCGTCTATCTGGGCTGCAACAAGGCATTTGAATCCTTCATTAAACTCACCCGGGACGAATTAATTGGTAAGAGCGTCTATGAGCTTTTCGACGAAGAGCTCGCCGAAGTATACCAACGCGCCGATCAGGCGTTATTCGACAATCCTGGCGTGCAGATCTATGAGAAACAGATAAAGACCCGTGAAGGTGATTCTGTCTTTGTGCGTTTTCATAAGACAAGTTTTAACGACAATCGTGGTGAGGTGGCCGGCCTAATCGGTGTGATATTCGATATCACAGAGTTAAAGGCCCTGGAAGCCCAGCTGACACACCATGCTATCTATGACGATCTCACTCAGTTTTACAACCGCCGCGAAGGTATCGCCATTGGCGAGCGCCTATATCACGCATGTAGTCAGCAGCAAGGAGAACTGGGCGTCATCCTTATCGATGTCGATTATTTCAAGTTGATCAATGACACCTACGGCCACATGGTCGGCGATGATGCATTGCGCCATATTGCGGCGACCTTAAAGCAACAGCAGGATCCCGAAGATGTGCTGATGCGCTGGGGCGGCGAAGAGTTTGTCGTCTTGGTTAATCGTCCCTTTGGCACGGACCAAGACTTCGAGACTTATCTTGAGGTCCGCGCGCAGGTCTATTGTGACGCCATAAGACAAAATCGTTTTCAGATCGGTGATGACTCACTGCAGATCACTTTTAGCTGTGGCCTAAGCTCGTTTGAGCCGGGTAAGAGCCTGACGCAGATGCTACACGATGCAGACGCTGCGCTTTACAGGGCAAAGGATGCCGGTCGCGATAATGTAAGTTGGTAGCTGGCTAACTTGGTTCGTTATTATTTGGAAATTTAAGTTGCTAACGTTGCTTCAGGCTAATACTCGTTCTGCCCCATTTAAGCGTCTCATGGCTTGTAAATCCTACGACGCTAATTTAAGATTCTCTTGGTAACACTGATACTTTGGCGTTTTTATCCTGCCCAGGCTGTCACGCTTATTTAATTTTCTGATAAAATTCTGTTTCTTAACCGCAATTGTTTATCTAGCTCCTATTTTATCTTTGAGCGAATATGTCATTTTAGGCAATCAATAAATCACTTTGTGCAAACCCATCTCTGCTGTGATTCCTATACTGAATCGTAAGTCGGGAGGGCAGATACTTGAAGGTAATTTCTCTCCTGCTACCGATAACGAGTACGGAGTAAAGCAGATGAACCGAGTTACCTTTCCAAATACCAATGGCCTAGATATCACCCTAGCTGGGCTAATCAACTTCCCTGCAGATTTTGATGAAAGCAAAATCTACCCAGCGATCGTCGTTTCTCATCCTGGCGGCGGTGTAAAAGAACAGACTGCGGGCACTTACGCCAAGAAACTGGCCGAAAACGGTTTTATCGCTATCGCATATGATGCTTCTTATCAGGGCGAAAGCACAGGTGACCCCCGTCAGCTGGAAAACCCACATGTGCGCACCGAAGATGTTAGCGCTGTGATTGATTACCTTACAACGCTGAACTATGTAGACAACGATCGCATTGGAGCCATGGGCATCTGTGCGGGCGCAGGTTACACAGCCAATGCAGCGATAAACGATCGCCGCATTAAAGCGGTCGTTACCGTGAGTATGGTTAATATCGGTCAGATGTTCCGCAACGGCTGGGATAACAATGTTAAGGATAGCGACGCTTTGCCATACATAGAGGCAGGCTCTGGTGCCAGAACGTCAGATGCTAGCGGCGCAGAAATTGCCACCATTCCGATGGCACCGTTAAAAGAAGAAGACGCACCTAACGAAGAACTCCGCCAAGCGTGGGAATACTACCACACCGATCGCGCGGCTTATTGCACTGCACCGGGCTTTGCGACAGCACGCAGTCTGACGCAAATCATTACCTACGATGCGTTCTTCAAGGCAGAGGCCTTTTTGACTCAACCCCTGCTTACCATTGTCGGTAGTGATGCCGGCAGTAAGTGGATGAGTGAAGACTTGATGGCGCGCGCGGCCAGTAGCGACAAACAAATGTATGTCGTTGACGGCGCGAATCACATGGATCTCTATGATGGTGAGTCCCCAATTGCCGAAGCTATCGGTGTGCTAGCACCATTCTTCCAGCGCACGCTGTAACCACGCGCCAAAGTATTAACCAATAGAAAGGCTTAGTGCTACTAGGCCTTTCTATCAGATAAGGCTTTCATTATGAACATCCAAAAAGTGACATTCAGAAATGCAGATATGGCCTGGGATATGGCGGCACTCATTCTGTTGCCGGAAGGCTTTGACGAGTCAAAACGCTACCCAACTATGGTCAGTGTCCATCCATTTGGTAGCTGTAAAGAGCAAACATCCAGTGCCGTGTACGGTAAAGCGCTGGCTGAGCTGGGGTACGTGGTGATCGCTTTTGACGCCAGTTTTCAGGGCGAATCTGGCGGATCACCTCGCTACGTCGAAGACCCAAGCCAACGGGTCGAAGACATCAGCCGTGTGATTGACTATGCGGTTAGTTTACCTTATGTCGACGAAGACAGAATCGGTGGTCTTGGTATCTGTGGTGGCGGCGCTTATATCTTCAGTTCCGCTCTGACAGAAAAGCGTTTGAAGGCGGTTGTTGGTATTACCCCGGTAAATTTGGGACGTCTATTCCGAGAAGGATTCAGCCAGTACAATCCAATCGGAGCACTAGAAGCTATGGCCACCCAGCGCACTGCTGAAGCGAGGGGCGAGAAGCTACAGGTCAATGAGCTTCTGCCGCCGAGTCCTGATTTTGCAAAACAAAATGGAATGACCGAACGCGATCTGTTCGAAGCCACGGATTACTATAAAACACCCAGAGGGCAGGCCGAGGGCGGGGCAACGCGTATGTTGTTCTCTCATGCGCAAAAAACGCTGAGTTGGGATGCTTTCGCCTTTGTAGAAACCCTGATGACGCAACCAATGATGGCAGTTGTCGGTCAAAAAGTAGGTGCATTTGGCGCGTATCGTGACGGACACGAGATCTATGGCCGCTCAATTGTGTCCAAAGACCGCCAGTTGGTCGAATTGCAAGATTGGTCCCACTACGATCTGTATGACCATCCGCAAGCGGTGAGTCTGGCAATAGAGAAAATTGGTCCTTTCCTGAGCCAACACCTCTAACCAACGCCGCTAACCAAAGAGGTGAACGTGTCCTGAACACTGACGAGGGCACGTTCTCTTTTTACAAGGCAGCGGGTTTGCGCTAAGGCATATTGGCTTTAGCGATAAATAGCCAAAAGTAACAAAGGAAGCAACTATGGGTCGTTGGATATTGATTGGTTTGCTGATCGTGCTCGCATTAGTAACATTAATTGCCTTAGTCGTGACGCAGATTGAAAACGCCCAGGACGCCAAAAATAGATCGCATCTATCCAGCACACCGACCAGTCGAGTGGCCGAGGTCAATACGGCTATTGTGGTGTTCTCCCGCTCTGGCAATACTGGCGTCCTTTCGGACCATATTGCGCAGCAAACCGCGGGTCATGTGTATGAGATCACGGCCGAGAGTTACCACCTTGGGATCCCGGGCTGGATTAACGCGCTGAAAGACGCAAGAAGCAATGTCGCCGACATTTCGCCATCGAATATTGATCTCGAGCCTTATGAAACTGTCTATCTAGGTTCGCCTATCTGGCTCTATAGCCCGGCACCACCGATTTGGCAGTTTGTCAAAGACAATGATTTTACAGGCAAAAACGTCCTGCTCTTTAATACCTTCAACAGCAAGTTTAAGCAGCAATACATTGATGATTTTGCTAAATTGGTTTTTGCTAAAGGCGCCAAATCATTCAAGCACAGGTACGTAAAACGAGGACGTATGGGCGACCAAATTTCACAGCGGCGGATGCTGAAAGAATTTGACGCGCAATCAACCGAGGTCAAGCAAGTAGGGCATGTCTATGTTAATTACTAGCGGTAACAGCATGATTCAATCTCTAGCAGATAAAGCATTTGCTTACGGGAGAAGGGAAGGTGACCATGACACCAGCATCCCTGGCCTGACGCTTCACATCAGAAACAACCCGACCGAGCCACTGCACTGTATCTATACCTTGAGTCTGTCGCTTATCTTGCAAGGCAGTAAACAAGTCGCTATCGACGACCGTTTGCGCGTCTGTAAAGCAGGACAATCTATGCTGACGACATTTGATTTGCCTGTCATTTCCCATGTAACTGAAGCGACAAGGCATCATCCGTTTATCGGTTTAGTCTTGAAGTTGGACTATGGATTAATTGCCCAGACTTGCACTGAACTTAATCTGGAAAGACCATCCAAAGACATTAGATATCAAGCCATTTCTACCCAAGATATCGATACTGGATTGTGTGATGCGATGAGCCGTTTGCTGGGGTTACATCACACGCCTGAATATATCGAAAGCTTGGCGCAACTGTATAAAAAGGAAATCGTTATTCGATTGCTCCATGGCCCACACGGAATGCACTTGCGACATTTGGCGTCGGTTGGCTCGCCGAGCAGGCAAATCGTACAGATAGTGGCTTGGATGAAGCAAAATTTCGCTCAAGCGATAGGCATCAATGAATTAGCCGACAAAGCCCATATGAGTGCATCTGCCTTTCGGCAACACTTTAAAGCATTGACGGGTAGCAGCCCATTGCAATATCTCAAGCATCTGCGCCTGCAGGAAGCGAGGGACCAGATGCTGTTAAATGGTTTGGATGCCAGCCAAGCAAGCGGAGTCGTTGGCTATGAAAGCCCATCTCAATTTAGCCGTGAATACAGTCGGCTATTTGGGCTTCCTCCACAAAAGGATATCCAGCGATTACGTCAGGCGTAATGAATAAGCTGTGTCCTAGAGTGGTGCACGGCATTGCGGCGGGTAACTTGTGTCGGAAAAGGGTCATCTGCAGGCTTATGACAACCTCCATGGAAATGTTCACTTAAACTCAGAATCTGAGCCAATTAAATCCCAACCAAATCATCAAGCTTTCTTACTGTGTCGCAGCAGCCTTGCTAGCGTAAATCCTCAATGTCTAACACAGCAATCTTGTGAAGCGCTGTAGCAGAGTGGTGGATTATCAAATTAGCTATGCGGTGAACGAGAATCTCAGTTTGAATGAAAATGCCTAGAATTTTCCGGAAATAAATTAACCTCACACATCTTATTTAACATAATATACATTGTGCGCATGATCATGTATCTAAGACTGTGGTGGAGAGTGAGCCAGATATCAATCTTACAAAGACTAGCCTATATGCCATTTCTACTTTCACTTTTAATTTTGCCTTATCGGCTTATAGCTTGAAAGCTATCTGTCTCGAATACGCCCAATAGAATGAACTCATTGAATAATACTAAGTCCTTTCTCTTTCTTTTATCAGTGCTAGCTCTTTTTATGGCAACAGAGATTCAACTCATTTGGCTGAGTTACAGTTGCTACAATATCGCTATACTTTTTCATACAAAGCGAACTTACTAAGACTGGCATCTCAACAAGTGCTCCGAGTCGATATTTTAATTCAGCTACTGGCCTTTAGGCAGTCCGTTAAAGAATCGTCTTAGCTTTTCTAAAGTCCTTAATGGTATCTATCGCATTGAGGTATTCTTTCTGTGGAGCATTCTAATCAGCATCCAGGGTTTTACTTGCCATGGATTGCTCAATCATTAGGCGTCGCTACGTGAAATCTGGCGGGTAATCCCCTTGTTTAAGTCATTTCATGCACGTAGCGACGCGTGAAAATTTTGTAGGATTTTCCCTGGGTCAGCTATTTGTTTAATTACGCAAGAATTTTGCGAACTACTAAAGCTAGTGCAGACATAGCCTTCAATTAGCAAGCACTTGGAAAGCTAAAGTTAGTTTAGATGCTCTTAGTGTTACGGGTGTTAGTTAGGAACCAACCAGGCTTGCCGGTTTGATCGTTTCGGTGCGTTACTCTGAATGCATTAATGGAATGCCTGACATTTAGATGTTTAAACTGAGTGCTTTTAAAAGAGTAATGCGAAACTCAGTGTATGACTAACCTAACTGCAGCTCAGAACCTAGCTACCAATACGCAATCGGCACGCCTTAGCAGCTCACCAAATGATTCAATCTAGCCCCTCAGATGCAAACGCTCAAAAGTAACCTAAGTAACTTAGACCTCTTGATATTGGGAATCGTCATATAGACTGAGAGCTGCTAGTCAGAAAAATTGCTAAAACGAACTTTTAGTCAGATGCCGATAATGATACTTATCGGCATTAAGCGATTTGAAAAATGGCACGCCATTCTAATAGTTAAAAGTCTGGTTAAAATTTACGCGCCCGGTCATCATAATGTTTGTAGGTTGGCAGAAACCTTTAGTTAAGCATTAACTAAAGCGTCATATGAGTGACATGGAATCGCAAAACAGCCTGTTTAAACTATTATCGTCAACTCAAATTAGAGCCCTGTCTATTAAGTCTTTTCTTGTTGAGATACTTAAGCGATGCGACCGCTTTAGGCTCCCTACCCGTGTCTTCCCGGACACGGGCTTTTTTGATCATTCGATGCCGGCTAATCTGTCCATAGGCTTATTAGCTGCACTCTGATGCCTTTCGGCCTGAGATGTGTGAAGATACTGAGACGTGGTATCGATGCTCTCATGCCCTGCATCCGCCTGAACATGGGATAAGGGCCGACCATTGAGGTTAATGTCATGGGTGATCCCGGTATGGCGGATGCTATGCACTGTCAGTTTTCGCATCACCTCTGCATCTTCCAAAAGCCCGTCCGCTGCCGCTTTGTCGGCGGCATGATTAATCAGCGACTGTACCGCCTCCCTCACCTGGCGAATGCCCAGATTTGCGTCGACCAATCCCACTTCACGTCCTCGCCCAGCGGCCCTATGGCGTACAAAAATCGGTGTCTGTTCCTGATAGCCGGGTAAAGGTGATAGCCCCAAATGTTCGCGGTACTGTTTGAGTGCCTCTATTAATGCATTGGACAAGGGGATTTGCCGCTGCTTGCCCCCTTTGCTCTTGGGAATATGAAAACGCCAGATCCCTGTCTGCTTGTCTTGCTTAAATTGTCCCATGATGGGACTGTAACCGGTTCGCGCACTCACATCAGATACACGCAAATAACAACCGTAAATCAACTTGATAAGAAACAAACTGCGTTGATGGATTTCAGGTTCCGCGATGGCAAGTTGTTCGACACTTGAGATCACATAGGACCATTGCAATTCGGTAAAGGCGAGACCACTGCCCTCCTCTTCGCTCATGGCGAACTTTCGTTTATGGGCAAACTTTGAATGGTTCATCCAGGCCTGTGCAGGATTACGCTCACAGTAATCTTCCGCCATCAAGAAGCCATAAAATGAGGAGAGTATCGCCATCTTAGTCTTGAGGGCGTTATCGCTAAGGCGGTATTCTTCCCCTCGTTTGCCCACAAAGGGCCGCCATAACGGATTGGGAACGCGCAGCTGACTCGCCTTGTCGAGTTTAAACTGGGCAACGTTAAATTGGCCGATTAACGCCTTTGGTGGTGACTGACAGTAGGCCACGAATTTATCCATGTCACGCCTACTTATCTGCCCCGGTGACTGCTGCACCACATCGAAACACCAATTAAGAAAACAGGTGATTTCGCTACGAAAACTCTTATAACTGTTCTCATTTTCCCGCTGGGCGAACAGTAGATCGGATGCCAGCTCATAAACCAGGCCTGCATCTTCGACGCTAATCATGGCTATCGCCGTAATGTGCTGATTGATGATGGGATTGCCAGCTTCGATATAATCGATCGATTCAAATAGAGGTAAGGCGTGCAAGAGTCGACTCCAATAAAAAAGCGCTATGGGATGCCCTACGCACTATAGCAACAAAAGCGGGAAAATATTTAATAAAATTGGAGTGTTAGATCAGTATTTGATCGGTTAAATTAAAGAGCGCTTGCTCCGTAAACACAAGTATATGTTTACCGCTCTTATGTTCACCGCCCTGTTATCGTCACGCGATACGCAACAAACAGGGCTAACTGCCTCATTTAATCTGCATTTTCAATTTCTCACCTTCTAAATTCTCCAGCTAAATGCCACGTGAGTTACTACACTAATAAATAAGGTCAATTTAGTTCACCTAAGAGGGGTACGGATGCTAATTGATATGGCGAAAAAGAGTCCACTGTTCTCAGGTAAGAAGAAAGCAGCCGAAACAGAAACAGGACCGGCCTGGCGCATACTGATCGTCGACGATGAGCCCGATGTACACACAGTAACAAAACTCGCACTGTCGCGGTTTAAACTAGATAACCGCGGCATAGAGTTCATTAATGCCTATAGCGGCGAAGAAGCAAAGCGGGTGTTACAAGATGAAAAAGACGTGGCCATGGCGTTTATCGACGTGGTCATGGAGAGCGATCACGCCGGGCTTGAGCTGGTCAAATGGATCCGTGAAGATCATAACGACCGCAGCATCAGATTAATCCTGCGTACCGGTCAGCCGGGACAAGCGCCCGAAGAAGATGTGATTGTCAATTACGACATCAACGATTACAAGGCAAAGGCTGAATTGGATTCACGTAAGCTGATCACCAGCGTCTACTCTGCGCTGAGAAGTTACCGCGATATCATGGAGATCGAGGCGGCCAAACAGACGCAAATTCGCTATCGAGAAGGACTAGAGCGTGTAGTTAAGGCGACATCAGGCCTGTTTGAACTCAGAACTCTGTATCATTTTGCCGACGGCCTGCTGACTCAGGTCGCCAACCTGCTTAACCTCAACAACGAGACCTTGCTGCTAACCTGCAATGCCATCGATGCGATGAGCAAGGATTTAAGTACAGACAAACTCCATATCCTAGCCGGCACCGGCCAATTTGCCCGTCATCATGAACAAGCCATCCCCGAGCCCATCGAGAAGTTGCTTAAACGGGCACTACAGGAACAGACATGTCTGTATGAAGACAACCTGTTTGTGGGTTACTTTCCGGCCAAGAGTGGCTGGATCAACCTGCTGTATATGGACAACATACATGCCATCGGCGATCTGGATAAGAAGCTTATCGATATCTTTGCCATCAATGTCGGCGTCGCCTTCGAGAACCTGCTGCTGAACAAAGAGCTCGAAGATACCCAGTCAGAATTGATCTTCCGCCTAGGAGATGTGGTCGAGAGCCGCTCGAAGGAAGCCGCCAACCATGTGAAGCGTATGGCCGAGTACTGTTATATCCTGGCAAAATTGGCCGGGCTTGATGATCAACAGGCGGATCTCATTAAACATGCATCACCCATGCACGACATAGGTAAGATTGCGACGCCGGATGCCGTGCTGTTAAAACCTGGCAAACTAAACGATGAAGAGTGGCAGATCATGCGTCAGCATCCCGCCATCGGTCACCAGATCCTGGGCAACTCAGAGCGCCCTATTCTCAACGCTGCCGCCATCATCGCCTTGCAACACCATGAGAAGTACGATGGCAGTGGTTATCCTGACGGATTAAAAGGCGATGAAATTCATATATTTGCACGCATTGTTGCTATCGCAGATGTGTTCGATGCGCTCTCCCACGAGCGCTGCTATAAACCAGCCTGGCCGTTGGATGAAGTGATAGCCGAGATCGCAAAAGGTGCAGGGTCACACTTTGATCCCGATCTCACCGCGCTCTTTATCGATAACATAGAACGCTTCAATAAGGTGCGATTAGCCCTGTCTGACAGCAATTAAGGTTTAAGCAATCAGCGGTCGGCGTGAGCGGGTTTTATTGATCTAGTGAGTTGTGTCTATTTTTTGAGTCTGATTATTTGAGTCTAAATATTTGAGTACGATGGCATAGATGAAGCTAGCTGCCTAAAAGGCTTTGTTCCATATAAGGCAGCTTGAGTCGATTAGCACAGCTTTTAGCCATTTTTAGCCGGATTATCGGCCAAAAAATCGTACATAATGGTCTTAGATTGACCGCCTATCTCGAAGCTGGCGATAAGACGCCACACCATATAATTGCTGCTGCAAGAACCGTATATTAGCGTTCCTTGATAGGTGTTTTTGCTAGTTTCACTTAAAATGAGTGGAATAACCCCCATAAACATATCTCTACCCTCAACACGAACCTGGAGTTTTTCCATTGGTTCACTACTGCTAAAGGTTACCGTTAACGGCTTCTCGCTAGGGGTGTCTTCAGGTGAAATTGCCAATGAAATAAGCGTTTCACCGAGTTTTTTATCGCAGGTTTTTTGATGAAAATCGCACAGACTCGGGTCTATTTCAAAGGCGGTTTCGTTAGCCGCTTTTACATCTTGTTTAGGGGCTTTTGGCGCTTTTTCGCAGCCCGTTAACAGGGGCATTAAAAATAGGCTTGCAGTCAGCGTAATCAGGGAGATTTGTCGATTCAGTAGCACAATTATTAACCTTTTGAATCATAGTGTTTACATTCTATCCAGGTAGTTTGATCTGGATCAATATCCTAGGCCGCATAATTCCTATCTTTTTTGATATTGCTCAAGTATCATTGCGTTACTCGGCATTAATTTGCGTTAATGTTGCGTGACACATTGACACAATCTTGTTTGTTTCGTAGGGAAACAAGCCTTTGATGTCATTTTACCGGGTAAAGTGCCGCTTTACTCAAACAATAAGTATAAGTAATAAGCAGTGGAAGCAATATGATGAACCATTCCCAGCCTCAAGGCGCTGATTACAATTACACTGTTGTCCGCCAATTTGCCCTCACCACAGTTTTGTGGGGCATTATCGGTATGACAGTAGGTGTATTGATCGCGGCCCAGTTAATCTGGCCACAACTTAACTTCGAAACTCCATGGCTAACGTACAGTCGTCTAAGACCTCTGCACACCAACGCCGTGATTTTCGCGTTTGGTACTTCAGCGTTATTTGCAACATCCTATTATATCGTCCAGCGTACCTGCCAAACCCGCCTATTTGCACCTAAATTAGCTGCATTTACCTTCTGGGGATGGCAAGCCATTATTCTTTCAGCCGTTATTACTCTGCCGCTTGGTCTAACCAGCAGTAAAGAATACGCTGAACTTGAATGGCCTATCGACATCGCTATTACCATAGTGTGGGTAGCCTATGCCGTTGTGTTCTTTGGCACAATTGTGAAACGAACCACGTCACACATCTATGTGGCAAACTGGTTCTTCGGCGCCTTCATCATCACGGTTGCAGTTCTGCACATCGTGAACTCTATGGCAGTACCTGTCAGCCTGTTCAAGTCATACTCATTATACTCTGGCGCGGTCGATGCCATGGTGCAATGGTGGTATGGCCACAACGCCGTTGGCTTCCTACTGACCGCCGGTTTCCTGGGTATGATGTACTACTTCGTACCTAAGCAAGCAGGTCGTCCTGTTTATTCTTACCGTCTGTCTATCGTTCACTTCTGGGCTTTGATTGCACTGTACATCTGGGCGGGTCCTCACCACCTGCATTACACAGCGCTACCAGACTGGACACAGTCACTGGGTATGGTGATGTCTCTGATCCTGTTCGCACCTTCTTGGGGCGGTATGATCAACGGTATCATGACCCTGTCAGGCGCTTGGCATAAGCTAAGAACTGACCCTGTTCTACGTTTCTTGATCGTTTCTCTGTCTTTCTATGGTATGTCGACCTTCGAAGGTCCAATGATGGCCATTAAGACAGTTAACGCATTGTCTCACTACACCGACTGGACCATAGGTCACGTTCACTCAGGCGCACTTGGCTGGGTGGCTATGGTATCTATCGGTTCGCTATACCACCTGATCCCTGCTATCTACGGTCACGGTCGTATGTACAGCACACAACTGATTAACGTTCACTTCTGGTTAGCGACTATCGGTACTGTACTTTACATCGTTTCAATGTGGATCTCGGGTGTTATGCAAGGTCTGATGTGGCGTGCAGTTAACTCTGACGGCACCCTAACCTACAGCTTCGTTGAAGGTCTGGAAGCATCATACCCATTCTACTTTGTTCGCTTCTTAGGTGGCCTGTTCTTCGTCACTGGTATGCTGCTAATGGCATACAACGTGGTTAAGACAGTAAAAGCGCCAAAAGAATCTTTGCCAGCGCTGGCTGAAGCATAAGGAGTAGATTTGATGAAATTTAATCATGAGATAGTCGAGAAAAACATCGGTCTGCTAGGTATCTTTACCGTAATTGCTATCAGTATTGGTGGCCTGGTACAGATCACTCCCCTGCTTTTCCAAAAAGACACTACTGAGCCAGTAAACGGACTACGTCCATACTCAGCACTTGAGCTCGAAGGTCGTGACATCTACATCCGTGAGGGTTGTGTTGGTTGTCACAGTCAGATGATTCGTCCGCTACGTGCTGAAACTGAGCGTTACGGTCACTACTCTGTTGCCGGTGAATCAGTTTGGGATCACCCATTCCTATGGGGTTCTAAGCGTACTGGTCCAGACTTGGCCCGTGTTGGCGGTCGTTACAGCGACAAGTGGCATGAAGTTCACCTACTTGATCCTCGCGCAGTAGTACCACAATCAAACATGCCTGCCTTCCCTTGGTTGGCCGAGAACGTCCTAGATGGCGAGCTAACGGCTAAGAAGATGGAAGTGTTCCGTGGTTTCGGCGTGCCTTACTCTCAAGATGATATCGACAACGCTAAGAAAGCGGTTGAAGGTAAGACTGAGATGCAGGCACTAATTGCATACCTGCAGTCGCTAGGTCACGCACTGAAATAAATTGGAGGCATAAATATGGATTACGGCACAGTACAAGGGATTATTACCATTGTTGTCATGGTGACGTTTGTCGGTATTTTTGCATGGGCTTATAGCGGTCGCCGTAAAGCGCAGTTTGACGAGGCCGCTAACCTTGTTTTCTCAGATGATGAGAAGCACAAGGACTCAGGAGAACATAAGTGATGATGAGTAGCTTCTGGAGTATTTGGATTACCGTACTCACAATTGTGGTAATCGCAGGATGTTTCATCCTACTGTTTGTTGTCTCTAAAAACACCACAGGTGTTGAAGAAGGCAAATCAATGGGTCACAGCTTTGATGGCATTGAAGAGATCAATAACCCCCTGCCTAAGTGGTGGAGTTATATGTTCTACATCACCATCATCTTCGGTGTGGTCTATCTGGCAGCCTACCCAGGTCTTGGTAACTATAAAGGTTTCCTAGGCTGGTCAAGCTCGAACCAAAGCATTGGTACCGACAAAGGTATCAAGGAAGATTCTGCCGCTGCCGTTGAACTGGCTGCAAATGAACATCGCTGGGTTCAGTATGACCAAGAGGTTGAGAAAGCCAATGCTAAGTACAGCCCGATCTTTGCGGCTTACCTGGCAACACCGCTCGAAGAGCTAGTGAAGAACGAAGAAGCCCTAAAAGTGGGTGGTCGTCTGTTCCTGCAAAACTGTGCTCAGTGCCACGGTAGTGACGCGCGTGGTAGCAAGGGCTTCCCTAACCTGACTGACGGTGACTGGCTATATGGCGGCGATCTTGCCACCATCAAGACCACTATCATGAACGGTCGCAACGGCATGATGCCACCAAAAGGCGGTCTACCTATCGAAGACAGCGAGCTGAAAGGCCTGGCTGAATACGTCGTTAAACTGTCTGGTCGCGACCACGATGAAGCCTTGGCCGCACAAGGTCAGGCATCATTCATGAAAGGTTGTTTCGCCTGTCATGGTATGGACGGTACTGGTAACAAGTTCATGGGTGCACCTAACCTCACCGACAACACCTGGTTGTACGGCGGTAGTCGTGGTGTGATCCAAGAGAGCATTAAGAACGGTCGTTCTGGTGTAATGCCTGCTTGGAAAGATGTCTTGGGCGAAGAGAAAGTTCACGTCATCGCTGCCTATGTTTATAGCTTGTCAAACAAGTAATTACATATAAGTAACACCAAGGCCTCGAAACAGATCGAGGCCTTTTTTTTAAGTGCTATCACTGCCTTTTAACGGTAAGATATGGCCAACAAAAATAACAGGTAGTATCCATGAATAAACCACAAGCTTGGTATAAACAGTTTTGGCCTTGGTTTCTGATTATTTTGCCGCTGTGTGCCGTATTTGCCAGTGTGAATTTGATGTTGCTCGCAGTCGAAAATAAAGACTCCTTAGTATCGGAAGACTATTACAAAGACGGCAAGGCCATTAACATGGACCTGCGTAAGATTAAACACGCCAAGCAACTTGGCTTGCAGTTTGAGTTGCATCTAACCCAAGATGAACTCACCCTCACCCAGCATGGCGGTGAGCCCTATACAGCTGCGCTCAACGTATCCTTCTATCATCCAACGCTACAAGAGAAAGATTTCGCCGAGGTTGCCACCGCCGACGGTAATCAGGTTTACCATATCGCGCTCAACTCGCCGCTTCAGGGCAGCTGGGAAGTCAGACTGGAAGGGTTTGATGGCACATGGCGCATCCAAAAACGTCTCGAGCTAAAAGATAATCAACAATACTGGTTAAATTAATCTTGTATGGATGCGTTAAACTGCTTTCATTGCGGCGAGCCGGTAACTACCGGCCGCCAATTCGAGACCCTTATCGACAATGTCCCTCAGCCCATGTGTTGCCCCGGATGCCAGGCGGTATCTGCCGCCATCATAGAGGCAGGACTGACCAACTATTATAAGTATCGCACCGAGCCCGGCAGCAAGCAGACGGCGCTGGTGCCCGAAGCCCTCAACGCCTTTTCCGCCTTCGATCTTAAAGAGGTGCAGCAGGACTTTGTCCATCAAGACCTGCATAAAAACAAACAGAGTGCCAGCACCTCTCTAACCATAGATGGCATTACCTGCGCGGCCTGCGCCTGGTTGATCGAACATAAGCTGCAGCATCTCGAAGGCATCAATAAGATAGCGGTCAACACCACCACAGAGCGGGCCCAGGTCAGCTGGGATCCGGAAAAACTCAAGCTGTCAGAGATCCTGGCGCAGATCAGCCGTATCGGCTATCAGGCGGCTCCCTATCAGGTGGATGACGAAGAGATCCAGAGCAAGAAGAACAGTCGTAAATTCCTGCTTAGACTCGGCCTGGCAGGCTTTGCCACCATGCAGGTGATGATGTTTGCCCTAGCGCTCTACTCTGATTACTTTACCGATCTCGACGTGGAGTTCAGGGACTATTTTCGCTGGGTCAGCATGATCTTCGCCGCGCCCGTGGTCTTCTATTCGGCGCAGCCCTTCTATTTTAGCGCCGTGCGCGCCATGTTATCCGGCCGGCTCAACATGGACGTGTCTGTGTCCATCGCCATCTGCGGCGCCTATATCGCTAGCTGTATCGCTACGGTATCTGGCCAGGGCGAAGTCTATTTCGAATCCGTCAGCATGTTTACCTTCTTCCTGCTGTTGGGACGCTATTTCGAGCAAAATGCGCGGCAGAAGGCCTCGATTAGCTCCAATAACCTGCACAAACTGATCCCGCTCACCGCCAACTTGCTCGATGTTGACGGCAACCAGAGCGAGGTTCCCGCCAAGCGTCTCAAGGTTGGCGATCTCATCATGGTTAAACCCGGTGAGGTGATCGCCGCCGATGGCGATATCATCGAGGGCATGAGCAGCGTCAATGAGGCCATGCTTACTGGCGAGCAGATGCCGGTGACCAAGAATATCACCAGCCAGGTGTATGCGGGCACCATCAATGTGGATCATCCGATAAAGGTGCAAGTCACCGCGACCGGGCAAGATCAGCTAGTTGCCGAAATCATTCGTCTACAAGAGGCGGCATCGAACAACAAGCCAAAGGTGGCGCTCTACGTCGATACCATCTCCAACTATTTTACCTGGACCATCTTAGTGGTTGCCGCCCTCACCTATCTGGTGTGGAAGCACTATTGGCCAGAAGATGCCTTTTGGGTCACGCTTTCTGTCTTGGTCGCTACCTGTCCCTGCGCGCTGGCATTGGCGACCCCGACGGCGGTGACCTGCGCTACTGGCCTCTTTACCAGGCTTGGGGTGGTTGCTCGCCGCCCGGGTGTGTTTGAGAAGCTACCCAAAGTCGATCAGGTGGTGTTTGATAAGACGGGTACTCTCACCTGCGGCAGCCTCACCCTACGTGAGACTCAGAAATTTACTCAGCGTTTTAACCAGGATGCCTCTTTCGATGTGCTGGCCATCGCCGCCGCCATGGAGTCGCATTCGATTCATCCCATCGCTAAAGCGTTTTCACCTTATTACCAGACTGGCTATCGCTTGGATGACAGTCAGTATGTCGCCGGCGCGGGCGTGCAGGCTAATGTCAACGGCACTCGCTATTTCCTCGGCAGCGCGGATTTTATCCGCCAAAACACCAATGTAATAACTATCGACGGCCAGCACAGCGTCTATCTCGCCGATAACGATGCGCTACTCGCCGGCTTTACCCTGAGCGATACGGGGCGAGAAGATGCAAAAGCTACTCTGGCAACCCTAAAAGAGATGGGCTTTGCTACCTGTATCGCCAGTGGTGATACCAGTGAACACGTAGAACAAGTTGCCAGAGAAGTGGGTATAGAAAACTTGCACAAAGGCCTCAAGCCTCAAGATAAACTTAAACTTATCAATCAGCTAAAAGATGAGGGCAAGCAGGTCGTTATGTTCGGTGATGGTGTAAACGATGCGCCGGTACTTGCCGGTGCTAACCTTTCGGTAGCCATGGGCAGCGGTGCGGACATCGCCAAAAACAGCGCCGATCTTATCCTGCTCGGCGATCAGCTATCACGCTTTCCTCAAGCAGTTCGCATCGCCAAGATGACCGAGCAGATCATCAGACAAAACCTGATCTGGGCGCTTGGCTATAACCTGCTAATCATTCCTTTAGCGGTAACTGGACACGTGTTACCCTACATTGCCGCCATAGGTATGTCGGCCAGCTCATTAATTGTTGTCGCCAATAGCCTCAGACTACTAAAGGTTCGTTTATGAGTATTATCTATGTCTTGATCCCTATCGCCATGCTGTTCGTGCTGGTTGCCGTAGGCATCTTCTTCTGGGCGGTTAAATCTGAACAATTTGACGATCTCGACAGGCAGAGCGTCTCTATCCTGTTCGATGACGACATCAAACAGAAGCCAAGTGAGTCCAGCGATGAGTCGACGCCGCGTTGATCGACTTTAGCATTACCGGCGCCTTCCTCGTCGGCCTGATGGGCGCAGGCCATTGCATCGGCATGTGTGGTGGCCTGGTGGGCGCCTTCTCCCAGCAGCTCCCAAGAAAGGCCAGCGACAATATCTTGCTGGGTCAGCTGCAGTTTATCCTCAGCTATAACCTGGGCCGCATTCTCAGCTATACCCTGGCAGGCGCGCTAGTAGGCGGTTCAGCCAGCCTGCTCAGTACCCTCTTCAGTATCGATGCTTACCTGATTGGCATGCGTGTATTTGCTGGTGTGATGATGATAGTCACCGGACTCTATATCGCGCAGATCTGGTCTGGAGTGGTGCAGATTGAGCGCGTGGGGAAATTATTGTGGCGATTCATCGGTCCTATTGCGAATAAGTTGTTACCGATAACAGATTTAAAACAAGCCTTTGCGGCAGGTCTACTATGGGGCTGGCTGCCCTGTGGCTTGGTCTATAGCACACTTACCTGGGCGGTCGCGGCAAACTCGGCGCAGCAAGGGGCGATGATCATGGCCGCCTTTGGCCTGGGCACCCTGCCGGCGCTGGTCAGCGTCGGCATCGCTGCACGCTATTTTGCCCAGCTAGTACAGGCACGAAAAGTAAGGCTTATCAGTGGCTTAATCTTAGTAAGCTTTGGCATACACACTTTGTATATTGCATTTGCGCAGCTAGGCTAGCTGTGACTATTAAATTAGTTTAACATAAGCCTAATTGTGAAATTCGAGAGAGATTATGACAGATAATATTAAAAGTCGTCGTTCGGCTGTACCCGGATGCGCCATTCATTGTCATGACTGCAGCATGGGTACTTTGTGTATCCCTTTCACGTTGAATAACAACGAGCTAGATCAGCTTGATGACATTATTGAACGTAAGAAACCGATACAAAAAGGCGAGCAAATTTTTAAGTCTGGCGACTCGTTAAAATCTCTCTATGCGATTCGCTCCGGTACCATCAAGAGCTACACCATTACCGAACAGGGTGATGAGCAGATCACAGGCTTTCACCTGGCCGGTGATGTGATAGGTTTCGATGGCATTCACTCTCAGATCCACCAGAGTTTTGCCCAAGCATTAGAGACCTCTATGGTATGTGAAATTCCTTTCGATACCTTAGACGAACTCTCCGGCACCATGCCTAAGCTCAGACAACAGATCATGCGTCTGATGAGCAACGAGATCCAAAGCGACCAAGAGATGATCTTGCTACTCAGCAAGAAGAACGCCGAGGAGCGTCTAGCGGCATTTATCAGTAATTTGGCCAGCCGTTTCGGCAGCCGTGGTTTCTCGCCCAAAGAGTTCCGTCTCACCATGACACGCGGTGATATTGGTAACTATCTTGGTTTGACTGTTGAAACCATCAGCCGTCTCCTGGGACGCTTCCAAAAAGCAGAATTGATCGAGGTAAAAGGAAAGTACATTACCATCGTCGATTTTGACTCGCTCAACAAGTTAGCCGGTAACAACAAGATAGGACGCTAATTAGCCGATTTTCTGGGCAAATTTGATCTAAAACAAGGCAATTTGCCCTATATCGCTCATTATTTAAGTACCACCTCAGTTAAAGGAAGAATCTATGAAGGACTATCATAAGATCCTTGTTGTAGTGGATCCAACAAGCGACAAGCAATCTGCCCTCGCCAGAGCCGTCGAACTAGCCTCTAAAAACCAAGCGTCAATCACCGTTTTTCTCTCTATTTTCGATTTTTCCTACGAGATGACCTCTATCCTGTCGGGTCATGAACGCGAAGCCATGCGCCAAGGCGTGATTGCCCAGCGCAGAGCCTGGCTGGACGATATCCTCGCCGGTTACAAAGATAGCGGCGTCGCCATCGACAGCGAAGTGATCTGGCACAATCGTCCCTTCGAGAGCATCATCTTACACGCCATCGAAGGCGGCTATGATCTGATCGTTAAAGGCACACACGAACACGACAAACTCAAGTCAGTGATCTTTACCCCGACCGATTGGCACCTGATGCGTAAAGCGCCGGTACCAGTGCTCTTGGTGAAAGAACATGACTGGCCGGTAGCCGGTAAGATCCTGTGCGCCATCAACGTGGCCTCGGAAGATGACGATCATCAAACCCTTAACGGTAAGATCATCGAGCATGCCCTAGATCTAGCCAAGAAATTCGATGCTCAGGTACATCTGGTGAATGGTTACCCTGGTACCCCAGTTAACCTGGCTATTGAGTTGCCTGACTTTGACGCGCACACCTATAGCGAAACCATTCGCATGCAGCATGAGCAGCGTGTCTGTTACCTTGCCAGCAACTATGGTATCTCCAGTGACTTTTGCCACATCAAGGAAGGTCTGCCGGAGGATGTGATCCCTGAGCTTGCCGAGCAACTGGATGCCGAGCTGGTGATCTTAGGTACCGTGGGTCGCACCGGCTTCTCGGCGGCGCTTATCGGTAACACCGCCGAGCATGTGATCGATAGCATCAACTGCGACCTGCTGGCGATTAAGCCCGACGGCTATAAGTCACCGTTAGAAGAGGAATGATCGCCTTAGGCCATCTTCTTTAGCCCCATTTTTTAAGCTATACTACGCGCCCAGAATTTTACGATACTAGGCGCGTTTTTTATTATGTCTGAAGAAAGCCTCTCAAAGAAACAGATAACTCGGCTAAACAAGCTACAAAAGCGCCTTAGGCGCGAAGTCGGTAGTGCCATCGCCGATTACAACATGATTGAAGAGGGCGACACCGTCATGTGCTGTCTTTCCGGCGGCAAAGACAGTTATGCCATGCTCGATATCCTGGTCAATCTGCAGCAGAGAGCGCCGGTTAACTTTAATCTGGTAGCCGTTAACCTGGATCAGAAGCAGCCAGGTTTCCCAGAAGATATTCTGCCGGCTTACTTAGATAGCCTAAAGGTGCCTTACCATATCCTCGAGAAGGACACCTACTCTATCGTTAAAGATAAGATCCCAGAAGGCAAGACCACCTGCTCGCTCTGCAGTCGTCTGCGCCGCGGCACCTTATACGGTTTTGCCCAGAAGATTGGCGCTACTAAGATCGCCCTGGGTCATCACAGAGACGACATCATAGAAACCATGTTCCTCAACATGTTCTACGCCGGCAAGCTCAAGGCGATGCCACCTAAGCTGCTGTCTGATGATGGCGCCAACGTAGTGATCCGTCCCCTCGCTTACAGTCGAGAAAAAGATATCGCCGAATATGCAGAGTTAAAGGCGTTTCCTATCATCCCTTGTAACCTATGTGGCTCACAGGAAAACCTTAAGCGTGCGGCGGTAAAAGAGATGCTCAAGAGCTGGGATAAGCAGTTCCCCGGCCGTATCGAAACCATCTTCACCGCGATGCAAAATACCAGCCCGTCACAGGGCGTCGACCGAGACCAGTTTGATTTCGTCTCTTTGAAGCAAGATCCCGATGCACCGATGAAAGGTGATGTTGCTGAGTCGGACCTGCCGGCATTCGATTTCCTAGACCTTGCCAACAGCGGTCATATCGATCTCGATGCAGCTAAACGCAGCAGTGACCTGCTCAAAATTGATGTGGTGAGCACCTATACGCCGTAGGCGCTTATCTCAGATATAAAAACGCCCTCAGTTGAGGGCATTTTTATTATTCAGTCATCGTGACCAATGAAGCGCTTAGATTAGGAGTTTTTCACCCAAGGACTGACCACCTTAGGCGTCTCGCTAAAACTTATCTTAGTTAGCGCGCTTATTTCATCACTCGCTAAGCGATAGATGCCGTCAACCTGCTGCACTTTACCATCGATCGTCACCTGCGCCTTACCCGCAAACTCAAAGCTAACACCGGCAATATCCTCGGCGAAATATTTCATAGGAAAGCCCTGCATCTGCTTAAGCAACTCATCCATCTGGGTTGCCAGCTCGCTAAGTGCTGACTGGCTGTATTCGCGCGATGGTGATTTGGCGCGGATCTGCATGGCGACACCACAGCGAGTGGCATCATTTTTCATTTGCAGATTGATCAGGGCACGCTCGGACTTTAGGGTCTCATCGAATGGAATATAGAGACGTTGGTCATTGGAGATCGTCAGCGGATAATCGCGTTTCTCTGTGGTGATTGAGCCACTCTCGATAACACAGCCGTTCGCCATAGGGACGGAAAAGGCGATATCGATAAGCGAATAGTTACCTTTGTTCATCTGCTTCATTCTTTGATAGAAGCCCTGATAGTCGAGAGAAATGGGCGTTGCCTGAACAACACTCGTTGCGAGAAGCAGGCAACTACACAGCAGGCCTTTGTTCATGATTTTCCACCAAAAATTGATTGTTATGACGTAGCATATCAAGCAGCTCTTCAACATAAGCTTCCTGACGCTCTGAGTAATTCATTAGGCCGTACACCAACTTCTCGGCACTAACCGGCTGATTCTGCGCTCTTAGATCGGCGCGAATGGCACGCAGCAGCGAATAAGCCGCATTCGAGTTGAGGTTACGCATATAGGAGCCCACCGAATCTTCGACGGTCTTAAAGACGGCCACCTCATGGCTGAGCCCTTCGCTTCGCGATTGCGGCACCAGACCACAGCCCTTCTTAAAACACCATTGGCCGAAGAAGTTCATCCCTTCTCTGGCAAAACGGCTACTGCCCCAACCTGTCTCGTTAGCCGCTTGAATGAGTACTAAGTCTTCGGGAATGGTATCGACCCGCGTTAATAGCTCATCCAGGGACTCCAGGGTAGCTGTGCGCATCGAATACTGATATTTGCTCGCGAGCTGCAAAATACGATAGTCTTCGGCCTCGGACAGGGGCTGTTGGTTAGCTAGGTGAGCGCGAGATTGTTCCAGGAACTTACGTTCATCGCTAATCACCGCATTGTGATGCCTGATGGCCGGGCGCAGGAAATCGAAGAAGGCCTGCTTTTTCATACCGACATCGCCGATCGCCTGAAAATCTGGGATGGCACTAAACTGACTGCGGTTTTTCAAAATCGTCCCCGGCGCTTGGTCTGGCTCGGTTTTGCGCTCAATCAAGAATAACTTTACCGCCAATACCGCCAGCGCAACAATCCCTAGGGATAGTATCAACTTGTTGATGTGACCTGTTCTCAAATGCTTCGCTCTTATTATGAGTTCATGGGCGGCATTATATGTCATCTGCGCGATGAACAAAACCGCTATACCTAGGGGGGGAATTGGTTATAATGACCGGCAGGTAAATGGGGATTCAGGAAGGAAATACCCGAAATGCGCGATTGTGCCATCAATCAATATCAACATGTCGTCGCCATCGGCGGAGGCCACGGACTGGGCCGAGTCTTATCCTCTCTCTCATTTCTCGGCCCCAAACTAACAGGCATAGTGGCGACCACAGATAACGGTGGTTCTACCGGACGACTACGCCAGCAGCAAGACTGCATCGCCTGGGGCGATCTGCGTAATTGCCTGTCCCAACTCGCCAGCCGCCCTTCCGTCGGCTCACTGCTGTTTGAATATCGATTCGGCGGTAATAGTGAACTTGCTAATCACAATCTGGGTAACCTGGTGCTGATGGCGCTTGACGATCTTTGTGTGCGACCGTTAGATGCGGTCAATCTGATCCGCAAACTGCTCAACATTGAGACCAAGGTGATCCCCATGTCGGAGCAGCCTACCCATCTGGTCGCGATTCAGTCGTGTGGCAATCGTATCTTTGGCGAAGTCGAGGTGGACCAGAAGTGTGAAGATCCCATCGCCCTATCGCTGGAACCTATGGTGGATGCCACCCTCGAGGCCTGTGAGGCGGTTCGTCAAGCCGATCTCATCATCTTAGGCCCTGGAAGCTTTTTGACCAGCATCATGCCGCCACTCCTGCTGCCTAAGCTAGCTGAGGCGCTGCATGCCTCTAAGGCGAAAGTGATTCTGATCGACAATCTCACCCAGGAGCCCTCGGCCGCGGCAAACTTCAGCCTGGAAAAACGCCTTGGCTGGTTTAAACAGGTGATGGGCAATAAGGCTGTCGATCATGTGCTTTGTCACGGTGACAGATATCTCACCACAGGCATAGTCACTCACTACCCGCTACGTAGTCGCCACCATCTGGCCCTCCACGACAGAGCGGCGCTGGCAGACGCTTTGTCTCTCATCGTTGAGCCGCAAGCGCTCGACGCACTGGCATAAAAAAACGCCACGTTATTGCTAGCGTGGCGTCTTCATTAATAGTGTTTTACCTATTATGAAGGTTACAGCACCTGGGCGATCGCGCGGCAGATGGTATCCATGTTAGCGCGGGTCATGCCGGCAACGCTGATGCGGCCCGAACCTACGATATAGACACCAAACTCCTCTTTCAGGCGAGCCACCTGCTCTTTATTAAGGCCAGAGAAGCTAAACATGCCGTTTTGCGCCGAGATAAAGCTGAAATCTTGCTCGACACCCTGCTCAGACAATGTCTTAACGAACAGTACGCGCATCTCTGCGATACGCTCGCGCATCTGTGTCAGCTCTTCTTCCCATAACTTGCGAAGCTCAGCGTCACCGAGAATGGTCGCCACAATCAATGCACCATGTGCCGGTGGATTAGAATAGCTGCTGCGTATGGTGCTCTTGATCTGGCTAAAGGCACGCTTGGCCGTCTCTTCATCTTCGGCGACTAAGGTCACGGCGCCGATACGCTCATTATAAAGACCAAAGTTTTTCGAAAATGAGTTAGCCACCAAGAGTTCAGGCACCTTGCTGGCCACCAGACGCAGGCCCTGCGCGTCTTCTTCTACGCCGGCACCGAAACCTTGATAGGCAAAGTCAAACAAAGGAATTAATCCTTTATCGACACAAAGCTGGGCAATCACTTCCCACTGACTGATGTTAAGATCGATACCCGTTGGGTTATGGCAGCAACCGTGCAGCAGGAGTAGATCGCCGCTTTCGGCCTGCTCCAGGCTGGTAAGCATGGCGTCGAAATCGATATCATGACTGGCCGCATCGTAGTATCCATATCGCTTAACGGTTAGACCGGCAGACTGGAAAATGTTGTTGTGGTTTGCCCAGGTTGGGTTGCTCACCCAAATGGTGCGAGAATCGGTATTACGGACAACAAACTCGGCCGCCATTCTAAGCGAACCGGTTCCGCCCGGCGCCTGCGCCGTTACCGCGCGCTTCTCACTCATCACGGCGTGGTCGGCACCAAACAACAAGCCTTGTACCGCCTGGTTATAGGCGATCACACCATCGATACCCAGATAACTCTTGCTGGTTTCGGTTTCCAGTAGCTTTTTCTCGGCTAACTTAACTGACTTAAGTATCGGCGTCTGGCCAGACTCATCTTTATAGATGCCAACACCTAAATTAACCTTATCTGCGCGAGGATCGGCCTTAAAAGCATCGGTAAGACCTAAAATGGGATCTGCGGGGGCCAGTACAACCTGGTTAAATATCATGGTGGTGTTCCTAAACGTCGATATAAGAAGGGGTTCGGGGCTAGTTATACCACTGTCTTATCGCCCTTCAAAGCGGATATTTTTCTATATCAATATTTTTCTTATGCCGCCCTAGCTTTCCTGATTATTAACGAGCAGATCGGTGAAATTTTTATTAAATATTTAGCTAATCTGGCTAGATATAGCACAATCTTTAATATGAGAACTGGATCACATGGACTTCGAGGTTCCTTTATTTAAGACCTTCCCTTTTAAGAACCACCACTCGTTTGAACCTCCGCCAATTTAGCACTGCGTTGCGCTGCCTAAAAACCGTGGATGATACCAAGTTATCACTGTAAAGCTAATGAGCCTCATCATTGAGGCTCATTCTCGCGACAGATTTTCGCACCTGCTTACTAGTGATAGGCTTCGCCTACCTGCACCTTACCGCGAAATACATAATATCCCCATGCCGTGTAGCCTAAGATCACAGGTAAAATAAACAGTACGCCCATCAAAGTGAAGAGTTGGCTTGAAAGCGGTGATGCGGCCTGCCAGAAGTCAACCGATGGCGGAATTATCTTAGGCCAGATACTGGTCATCAGACTAAAATAACCAAGGATGATGAGTAATAGCGTGGCGACAAAGGGTTTGTACGGGTGGCGCTTGCGAAGATGGCTCAGAATTAACCCTAGCGCAATCACAGCAAGCACTTCGACACAGGCGGTAATGATCCAGTTACTGCCATTTAACCAAAGCGCGGCTATTTTGGGGTTCGTCCAGCCTGTCCAGACTGCTACCACAGCGATCATCAAGATCAAGCCATAGGCCAGTGGACGACTATAATGGCGCATCTTACTCTCGAGCATGCCATCGGTTTTCATCAGCAACCAGGTACTCCCCAGCAGCGCATACGTGAGGGTCAGCCCTAACCCACACAGCAAGGGAAATGGCGCGAACCAGTCGAAATCACCACCGGCAAATTGGCGGTCAACCACTGGTATACCGGCCACATAGCTACCAAGAGCGACGCCTTGGAAGAAGGACGCCATAAATGAACCACCTATAAAGGCCTTGTCCCACCAATGACGTGACTTCGCCGATGCCTTAAATCTAAATTCAAATGCGACGCCTCTAAAGATCAGCCCGGCTAACACCAGCACCAGCGGTAGATACAGGGCCTCCAAAATTACTGAATAGGCTAATGGAAACGCGGCAAACAGGGTTGCACCACCAAACACCAACCAGGTTTCGTTACCATCCCACACGGGCGCGACGGTGTTCATCATTACATCCCGCTCTTTCTGATCTTGAATCAAGGGAAAGAGGATCCCCAGGCCTAAGTCAAAGCCATCCAAGATCACATACATTAGCAGGCCAAAGCCGATGAGCACGGCCCAAATTATGGATAAATCTATGCCTTGAATCGTCATATGAAGCTCCTCTATCTAGCCTGGCTTAATGGCAGATTAACAACGTCTTGCGTCTTATCGATCGCTTGAGGGCCCTTGCCCACGAGACGCATCATGTAGGTGATCCCTACGGTAAATACGGAAAAATAGATGACGACAAACAGCGCGAGGCTAATACTCATCTGCAACACATCATGATTGGACGCGGCATCACGGGTTCTCATCATGCCGTATACCACCCAGGGTTGACGGCCAACCTCAGTCGTAAACCAACCAGCCAGCAGCGCAATCAGTCCAGAAGGCCCCATCAACAATATGAAACGGTGAAACGATTTGTTGGTGTACAGTTTACCCTTGCGTCGCAGCCATAACGCCGCCAGCGCAGCGAGAATCATTAGCATGCCCAGACCTGCCATGACACGGAAGCTCCAGAACACTAAGGTCGAGTTGGGCCTGTCTTCCTTTGGAAAGCTCTTCAACGCTGGGATCTGTTTGTATAGGCTGTGAGTCAGAATCAGGCTGCCCAGATAAGGGACTTCAAGACTGAACCGCGTTGCTTCGGCGTCCATATCCGGCACGCCAAACAAGATAAGCGGCGTGGCCTCACCAGGCTTATTGTCCCAATGACCTTCTATCGCCGCGATCTTGGCTGGCTGATATTCGAGTGTATTGAGTCCGTGGGCATCACCGACTAGCGCTTGTAAAGGCGCAACCAGCAAGATCATTCCCATCGCCATCGAGAACATCTTTTTGACTTCCTCACTCTTTCTATCCCGCAGCAAATGCCATGCGGCGGACGCAGCGACAAAGAAGGCCGTGGAAAGGAAAGCTGCCAGTGACATGTGGATCAAACGATAAGGGAACGACGGGTTGAAGATGATTTCAAACCAATCTACAGGCATCACACGGCCATCGACAATCTCAATCCCCTGGGGAGTCTGCATCCAGCTGTTGGATGAGAGAATCCAAAAGGTAGACATCAGGGTGCCGATGGCCACCATGAAGGTAGCGAAGAAATGCATACGGCGACTAACTTTCTGCCAACCAAAAAGCATAACGCCTAAAAAGCCGGCTTCGAGGAAAAAGGCAGTTAACACCTCGTAGGTCAGCAGAGGCCCTGTTACGCTACCTGCAAAATCGGAAAAGCGCGCCCAGTTCATGCCGAACTCATAGGACATGACTATGCCCGAGACCACCCCCATGCCGAAATTGACTGCAAAAATCTTGCACCAGAAGTGATACAGGTTCTTATAAACCTGCTCACCGGTTTTTAGCCAGCGCCATTCGAGCACCGCGAGATAACTCGCAAGTCCTATGGTAATTGCGGGAAAAATGATGTGAAACGACACGGTAAACGCAAACTGCAGGCGCGCCAGGTCGAGTGCTTCTAAGTGAAACATACTTGTATCCTAAAATCTTCGGGACGTTACAGGCCTTGCGGTTAAAACGGTGCTAGGCCCATCGGATAAAACGGAATAACCCGAGTTAGACCGCCTTGGTTGGGATCAGACTGCTTGGTTTGGCCTTCTCCAGCTTGATGGCGACAAACTTAGAGGTTGGCGTAAAGGTGCGATCCCCATAGCTGTCCAGCGGGACCAAGGGATTGGTTTCCGGGTAGTAGGCCGCAGCTTGGCCTTTCGGCATGTCGTAGGCCACGAGTTCGAAGCCTGTGACGCGGCGTTCCAGTCCATCGTCCCACAGGGTAACCAGGTCCACCTTATCGCCCGGTTCAAAGCCGAGGCGTCGTATCTCTTGTTCATTGACAAACACCACGTCTCGCATGCCAAACACGCCGCGATAACGATCGTCCAGGCCGTACAGGGTGGTGTTGTACTGATCGTGTGAGCGTAGGGTCTGTAAAATAAGATCTGGCGATTCTCCCCGCTGAGTAACGTTTTCATTTACCAGCTGTGCGGGCAACTCCGGTGCCGCAAATTGCGCTTTCCCGCTTGGTGTACTCCACTCTCGCCGCGCCGCCGTATTACCAAGATAAAAGCCGCCGGGATGCACTAAACGCTGATTGAAGTCTTCAAAACCAGGGATAGTATCTGAGATCAAGTCGCGAATATTAGCGTAATCGGCAATCGCCCAATCCCAGTCAATCGGAAAGTTACCTAAGGTAGCTTTGGCAATTCCCGCCAGAATCGCCGGCTCTGAGCGCAAATGAGGCGAGCGTGGACTCAACTGACCATAGGAGATGTGTACCATGCTGAAGGTATCTTCTACGGTGACACCTTGAGGACCATCGGCCTGAAGATCGATCTCGGTGCGCCCTAAACAGGGTAAGATCAGCGCGTCACGACCCGTGACTAAATGAGAGCGATTTAGCTTGGTTGATATGTGCACCGTGAGTTCACAGTTGCGCATCGCCTCATGGGTTCGTGGTGTGTCGGGCGTTGCCTGTGCAAAGTTTCCGCCGAGACCGATAAACACCTTAGCGCGTTTCTCCTCCATCGCCTTGATAGCCTGCACCGAGTTGTGACCATGACTTCTGGGTACCTTGAATTGAAAACGTTCTTCCAGCGCATCGAGCAAGAATCCTGGCGGTTTCTCATCGATCCCCATAGTACGGTCGCCCTGCACGTTACTGTGGCCGCGCACTGGCGAGAGGCCCGCCCCCGGCTTCCCCACATTCCCTCGGAGCAGTTGTAGATTGACGACCTCTTGAATGGTAGGCACCGAATGACGATGCTGAGTCAGTCCCATGGCCCAGCACATGATCACACGCTCTGCTCGGCGATACATGCGAGCCAGCACCTCAATTTCCTCTAACGTTAACCCTGATTGATCGATGACCTGCTGCCAGGTGGTGTCATCTACTGCCTGCAGGTAATCCTCAAAGCCAATTGTGTGTTTGGCAATAAACTCGAGATCAAACACCGATTCCTTTCCCTCGGAAAGGGCTTCACGCTCCCATTGCAGTAGAAACTTCGCCATGCCACGAAAAACGGCCATGTCGCCTCCAAGAGCAGGATGGAAGTAGGCGCTGCTGGTAGGTTCAGAGCCATTGCTCAACATCTCCAGAGGATGTTGTGGATGTTGAAAGCGCTCCAATCCACGTTCTTTTAGGGGGTTGAGACAGATCACCTGAGCACCGCGTTTCACTGCTTCTCTTAGGGGCTCCAACATACGAGGATGATTCGTTCCTGGGTTTTGCCCAATGACAAAGATGGCATCGGCCAGTTCCAGATCCTCAAATACCACTGTGCCCTTACCGACGCCCAGAGTATCTGACATGCCGATACCGCTGGCCTCGTGACACATATTGGAACAGTCCGGAAAGTTGTTGGTACCAAACGCCCGAACAAACAGTTGATATAGGTATGCCGCCTCGTTGCTAGCACGTCCAGAGGTGTAAAACTCCGCTTCATCCGGCGATGCCAGCGCATTAAGGTGACTGCCAACCAAGGCAAATGCCTCTTCCCATGAGATCTCTACATAATGATCCGTCATAGCATCGTATCGCATTGGTTGACTTAGCCGACCCTGATATTCCAACCAGTAGTCGGTCTGTTTAGCCAGCTCAGATACACTGTACTTGCGAAAAAAGTTGGAATCGACCAGGCGACTGGTCGCCTCCCAGTTGACGGCTTTCGCGCCGTTCTCACAAAAATTCACCATGGGATTGTCTGGTGATTCACCCCAGGCACACCCAGGACAGTCGAAACCACCGTTCTGGTTAGTCTTCAACATGGCTCTTAGGTTACGAAAGGCATTTTCGCTCCCTAACCAGCTTTTGGTGACAGCCTTGAGTGCGCCCCAACCCGCTGCAGGTCCAGGGTACGCTTTGATATGTTCTTTTTGATTCATGACGACGCTCCTCTCTCGGTATTACAATCAACCTTTTATCAGCCTATCTGTTAATGTGAGCTTCAATAAAAGATGCTGTAAAACATAAAAAACTAAAAAACGAATAAGGTTTTACGACGAGCAGTTAAATATTTTCACTGGTTACCCAGCAACTGCATTACATATTTTTATTGAGGATAATAATTTGCAGCCTGAACGTCTAATTGAATACACTTAATTAATAATAGATGGCATCTATCATTAATGAAATTTCAAATCTTCCAGCAGATATGTGAGTGATTTATATTTTGGTTCATATTGATGTTCTTTGTTTTGTTAGAAGCTTCAATTGAATTTAGATGTTCTTCATTGAAAGGAAACAAAACCTAATAGGCTGTAATTTATTGATTTATTATGCTCCGATTATTGGTCAACAGAAGCTAGGGGCGTGATAGACAGGCTCTATCACGTGATAAAAACAACCAATTTGCAGCCTTTGTTTTTCGATCGTACACTTGATCCAGATCAAAGAAGCTGAGGTTTACCACTAGAGGGGTGAACAAAAAGCGAACAGAGGGGTGAACAAAAAGCGAACAGAGGGTGAGCTTTTCCAACGGTTGCTTTGGATAATTTGACATAAGGACTTTATCCACTAAATGACTGCCAAACTTTATTTTATTACAGAAATTTATTTTTATCTCTCTTGAATTAACCATTTTGAATAATGGGTAAAATAATATGAGCGTGTCAATATTTTTAATTTACTTTGAACGGTGGGATTATGATTATCCATCCTAAGCCTAAATTAACCAGCATTTTATTTTCGCTCAAAGGTTCCATCGCGAAACGTATTGCCAAACGCAGTGTAATGGTAACTGTTTTGGCTTCAATAATTGTAATTGTGGAAGGTTTGTTACCTTCATTATTTTCTCACGTAAATGCGACACCTTTTACTTTGTTAGGTATTTCACTATCCATTTTTATGAGTTTTCGTAACAATGCCTGCTATACACGTTGGTGGGAGGGGCGCAAGGCCTGGGGACAGGTGATCACAGAGGTACGTTCTTTAACTCGCGCCAGCCAAGTCATTGAAGATGAAGATTTGAGAAGGTCGTTACTGAGAGAATTATGCGGGTTTACCCATGCCTTAGCTGCTAGGTTACGCTGTGAAGAGGAATATCAAGCCGCTAAGCCTTGGCTCAGCCAAAGGGTCGATACCTATGGACACAATGTTAGTGATGGTATCTTACGCCACATCAGTGCCGGCTATTCTAAGCTAGCCAAATCCGGTTCGATAAGTGAATGGCGTTATGTAATGCTGGAAGAGCGATTGCAATCGCTGTCTGAGGTCCAGGCGACCTGTGAAAGGATTAAGAATACACCACTGCCTTTTCCTTACACCCTACTCTTCCACCGCACTAACTATATATTTTGTATGTTGTTACCCTTTGCCATGGCAGAGCCCTTGGGTTGGATAGCACCGATTTTTACCACTATTGTTAGCTACACCTTTTTTGGTCTGGATGCCATAGGCGATGAGCTAGAAGATCCCTTCGGCCGAGATGAAAACGATCTCCCCTTAGATGCCTTGATACGTACTATAGAACGTAACGTGTTAGATGCGCTCAAGGTAAAGACTTTGCCACCTAAGTTGCAGCCAGTCGACTATGTACTTAACTAGTCTCCAGCACAGGGAACACCTGAGGAAAAATGATGGACATTAAGCAATTAAAGTATCTTATTGCACTCGACGAAACTCAACACTTCGGCCAGGCCGCAGCCATGTGTCACATTACCCAACCGACACTGTCGATGCGAATTAGAAACCTAGAGGATGAGCTACAGCTGACGCTGATTAGTCGCGGTCAACGATTTGAAGGCTTCACTGAGGCTGGCGAGCGCATTCTTGCTTGGGCACGCAGTGTATTGTCTGCCCATGACGGACTGCAGGCTGAAGCGGCTAACTGTCGCGGTCAGTTAGTGGGGAGTCTTCGTTTTGGCATGGTTCCCCTGGCAAGCCTTAATCCCATGGCCTTGCTGGAACCTCTGTCAAACTGCTATCCCGAGTTAAGTTACCAACTCTGCTCCATTACCTCGGAGCAGGTGATAGACGGCCTTAATCGAAATCAACTTGACCTGGGGGTGTGTTACCTGGATCAAATCGATACGACACATTTTGAGGTCATCGAACTATCGCCTACCACCATGGGGCTGTTGTTCGATAGTCGCCATTTCGATATTGCAGACGCTCAACTCGATTGGCAAAGTCTCAGCCAAATCCCACTCGGCCTCTTGACCAAAGGGATGCATTACCGCCAATCGATAGACATGAGCTTTGCCAGCAAGGGCATATCACCTCATATTCAGCTTGAAAGTGATTCCACCTTTCAATTGCTACAGGCAGTGACGGCCGGACTCTGCTGTGCAATCATGCCACTCAACAGCGGCATGGAAAGCATGAATGAACATCTTCGTATCTTGCCAATCATCGATGCGCAAGTACATTCGCGAATTGGTCTCTTGATGCGTAAATCCGAGCCTCGTTCTGCCCTGGCAGAGCGCTGTTTTGCTAAGGCGCAAGAGATCTTTGCCGCTGACCAACTGTTATCTGAGTAATCGGGGAGATCACTATGCCCTGCACACTTCCCCAACTGAGCGAGATAACAGAGGCCAACTTCTCTCCTCTGTCGCCCAATCAATATTCATACCTTGAGATGAACCCGCAGCAGGCCATGGGTAGAAACCTGTTAGCCAGCGAGACGGCACTCTCTATCAGCTACAACGGCATAAGCCATGCGGTGATGATGGTGACGCCTGGCCATATCGAAGACTTCGTCAAAGGCTTTAGCCTCAGCAGTGGTATCGTGGCGTCGTCGCGGGAAATATATGAGGTGCAATTGAGCATTGGCAAAGATTCACACCATGCGGCGGTCGAAATTTCCAATAGGGCCTTCTGGTCACTAAAGACCCAGCGTCGCCATATGGCTGGTGCCAGCGGTTGCGGCATCTGCGGTGTAGAAGCGTTAGAGCAAGCCCTGCCGCAACTCGTCCCGCTGACACCCACAACACCTCCTGATCCGCAGTTATTTATTGGTTTGCGTGAACGTATTAAAGATGCGCAGATACTCGCACGAGAGAGTGGTGCGCTACACGCGGCCCTTTACGTCAAAGAACTTGGCGACATTAGCTTGTGCCGTGAAGATATTGGACGGCACAATGCGTTAGATAAACTCATAGGTGCCATGGTGACGGCAAAAACTGAACCGCAGCAGGGGTTTGTTGTAATGACGAGCCGTTGCAGCCTTGAGTTGATCCACAAAGCTGTGCGCGCCAAGATAGCCACCTTAGTAACGCTTTCAGCACCAACCGCATTAACAGTAGAATGGGCGCGAAGGCATAATCTCAACCTTGTTCATCTACCCAAGAGGAGTACGCCTCGGCTTTACAGCCCTGCCCCCACGAGAAATAATGTCCTGGCGCTGCATCGTTAGAATCTTCACATTACTGTCATAAGTGTTGTTCGAGAATATCCAAGCTGCCGCCAGTCCTGGCTCAATAGAAGAGTGTTTTCAAAAGCTGATTACAAAAAAAAAGCGAACAACTCAAGAGTCATTCGCCCATTATTCTCTAATCCGATTTTCGATATCGTCCTAGTCCGTTCTCGTCAAGACGCCTATTTGTCTTTAATTCGTTCCTCTATGGATTCCAGTGGCTCTAATGTATATAGAGCACAATTTTATCTGGTCAATGACTGCTCATGCCTGCCGCAAACATCATGGCTCGCATTATCATAGCAACCACGGCGAGCACCAGTACGCTAGCTGTCCAAATCGCCCCCATCCACAGCCACTCATGCATTGTTGAGCCTAACTTATCACTTCTATCTTTTCTCATAGGATCCTCTCGATAACTTCCCGGCTTTTGAGCACTCAAGGTTAACTGGAGCAAATACCTTAAACATGCATAAGGCTTGGCCGAGCAAATATTTATTTCTAATGGCTTTGATCATAATAGTCGGGCCATCGGGGTCAAATCGATTTGCTGAATCCCCTCATCGACCGATTCAATCAAGACTATCATCACCTCTAAATTCTGTGACTCACCAAAATCCGTGAATATAGGTTGCTGTAAAACGACAGAAAAACTGAGAGATTTAGAAAAAGTGACAAGAACAGATAGGCAATTTACGCCAAATTTTGATTGCTTACGTAACAATTACGAGTATTTAATCAGGTAGGCGAAAAACAGGATTTGAGGGATAGCTAGATGTTTTAAAACTATCTGATTTACGTTGCTGAAGGGAAACTTTTAGGAAAGCAATTACCGTAAATTTGGGGCTATTGATTTTGACCCAGGAGGTGGTACCCGAGGACGGACTTGAACCGTCACGCTGTTACCAGCGAGGGATTTTAAATCCCTTGTGTCTACCGATTCCACCACTCGGGCTAAGTGTGTTTTATCGTGATTTACGTTAAAACGAAAAGTGGAGGCGCGACCCGGAGTCGAACCGAGATCGACGGATTTGCAATCCGCAGCATAGCCATTCTGCCATCGCGCCTTTATGTGAAGCGGTTTACGGTTTGACCGTAAATTTGGAGCGACATATCGGGTTCGAACCGATGACCTATACCTTGGCAAGGTATCGCTCTACCAACTGAGCTAATGTCGCATCTGAAACGCTTGCCAGCCAAGTGCCCTATCGAGCTTTCCCCTGACTGCGGAAAGGAATTCTACCGATTTACCTAAAAGTGTCAACGTCTATTTATGGCTTAAACAAGGTTTGTTGCATCAACTGCTGCATTAATCACCTTTGTGACTCTTTGTTAAGCATATTCAACTTCTTATGGATAAAAAAAACGCCCCGGTACTTACCGAGGCGTTTAGATTTATCTAGCGTCTAAGCTTAAGCAGCAGGCAGAGACTGGTAGTTTAGACCAAGCATCTTCTGCATTACGCCAACAACCTGGCAGCTATAACCGAACTCGTTGTCGTACCAAACATAAAGAATGGCGCGGTTACCCTCGGCGATGGTCGCCTGTGAGTCGACAACACCCGCGTAGCGAGAACCAACCAGATCAGAAGAAACGATCTCTGTTGACTCGGTGAAGTCAACTTGGTTTTGCAGCTCAGAACATAGCGCGACGTTACGTAGGTACTCGTTCATGTCTTCTTTGCTGGTTTCACCATTCAGGTTCAGGCTGATAATTGCCATAGACACATTTGGTGTAGGCACGCGAATCGCATTACCGGTTAGCTTACCAGCAAGCACTGGCAGTGCCTTGGCGACAGCCTTGGCCGCACCCGTTTCGGTGATCACCATGTTCAGCGGTGCACTGCGACCACGACGATCGGCCTTGTGGTAGTTATCGATCAGGTTTTGATCGTTAGTGTATGAGTGAATCGTTTCAACGTGACCGTTGACGATGCCATACTTGTCGTTGACCGCCTTCAGCACTGGCGTGATGGCGTTAGTCGTACAACTTGCCGCCGAGACGATTGTGTCTTCATCCAGGATATCGTTTTCGTTAACGCCGTAAACGATGTTCTTAATTGCGCCCTTGGCCGGTGCTGTCAGCAGCACCTTAGAGGCGCCGTTACATCTTAGGTGTAGTCCCAGACCATCTTCATCTTTCCAGATACCTGTGTTATCGACCACCAGCGCATTGTTGATGCCATAACGCGTGTAATCGACTTCATCTGGAGAGTTGGCGTAGATCACCTGAATATAGGTGCCGTTGGCGATGATAGCGTTGTTTTCTTCATCGACCTCTACTGAGCCGTTGAATGGACCGTGTACCGAATCACGACGCAGCAGGCTGGCGCGCTTCTCGAGATCGCCCTTACGACCGCCGCGCAGAACGATAGCGCGAAGACGCAGCTTGTTGCTCACACCCGTTCTTTCAATCAGTAGACGCGCAAGCAGACGACCGATACGGCCGAAACCGTATAGCACTACATCGCGTGCTTCTTGGTTGTCTTCATGATCGATTGCCGAAGCCAGCTCTTGTGACATGTAGGCTTCGATCTGGCTCGCATCCTTATGTTCGCGCCAGTAGTTAACCGCTAATTTACCGATATCAACTTTACATTGCTTCACCGCTAGTTTGCTAAGTGCCTCAACAAACGGGAAACTTTCGCGTAATCTGAGTTTGTCACCCACATGACGACGCACTAAACGGTGTGACTTAATGATCTCGATAGTGGAAGCATTAAGAAGTGGCTTACCGTATAGAACGACTTCTACACCTTGGTTACGATATAACTTACCAAGTAGAGGCTGCATCGCCTCCGCCATTTCGAAACGTTCTTGCCAGCTTTGTAGGTGTTTATCAGCGGTCATTTACAGATCCTTTATCTCACTTTTACTACATTTATTGTAGAAATGATTGAGTAACAAAAAGAAAAGACCAATACTCTATTATTATCGGACGTCAATCCTGTTATTGGTCGGCGCTATTGTAATGAAAAGTGAGCCTGCGATCTAGTAAGATATTTTCTCTAACCGTGTAATTTTATTAGATAAAATCCTAAGGAGACACGCTTTTGAGATTAAATTTTGTAATCATTACACCAATTATGTCTCTTTTGGCGCTTTTCAGCCTGTTTGGCTGTGATAATGCTGCTAATACCGCCACGATTTGTAAAAATAATCCTGAGCTTTGCGACGATCTACATCGTGATAGCTGGTGTCGATATGAGCGAGCCGACCTGATCCAGAAGCGTTATACCCTTAAAAACACCCCCTCACCCACCGGCAAGCAGATTTATCAGCATCTAATCAATCTTGAAAATTACAGTAAATGCATCGAACTGGCCGCTGGCGTGCAGCACATCATGCACCCAGAGCGCACCAACGATAGGGTGCGAGCCTTCGGCATCAGCGCCCAAAACCTGGCGCAGCTGAGAGAGACGACCAAGGACAACCCGGATCTCTATCTCTCTTACTATCACTGGATCCGCCTAAATGACCAGGCGGCCCTGTCTCGCGTGATTAAGGCACAACAGGCTGGCAGCATAAAAGATCTCGAGATACTGGCCAGTCTCGCCTCTTATTACCAAAAGTCGGATCTCGATAAAGCCAAGGCGCTATATCTGCAGCTGTTAGACAGTGCCGATCCGGACAGCTTTAATCCCGACTGGCTATTAGGCCTTGCCAGCATCTACCACCAGCAAAACGATCTGGAAAAAACCTATCTCTTCTCAAAAGCCAACGTATTGATGACGCGCAACACGGCATCCGATGCCAAAATGAACGCCTTAATCAATGGCAACCAGCAACTGGCGCATTTTTTAGATGAACAAGCCGATACCTTAGTGGAACATCTGAAAAACGGTGACTACGCTTCTAGTGAGATCCGCGCTCAGTTAAATACCTCGTCTTAATTGAGCCATTCTCTTTGCTGGCAAAATGTTTGCCACTAGTATTTTTTTTACAGAAATCGGCTCGGTTTTTGTAAAAAATCTGATCTTTGTAAAGAAAACAGCAAATTTGTTAAGCTAACTAGCCAATAAAACCCGATATTGCTTGACGATAGCTGTCAATTTGGTAATTTTACTACCAGATATTTTTATACATTTACCTGAGGGATATGAGATGACTATCCGCGTAGCAATTAACGGCTATGGCCGTATCGGTAGAAACGTACTTCGCGCACTTTATGAAAGCGAAAAGCAGTACCCCATCCAAATCGTTGCCATCAACGACCTGGGTGATGCTTCAATCAACGCTCACCTGACTAAGTACGACTCTGTACATGGTCGCTTCAACGCCAAAGTTGAGCACGACGACGAAGCTATCTACGTCAACGAAGACAAAATCCAAACTTTCTCTGAGCGTGACCCAGCTAAACTGCCTTGGGCCGAGCTTGAAGTCGATGTTGTGTTCGAATGTACCGGTATCTTCACTTCTAAAGAAGCGGTTCAGCCACACCTAAACGCTGGCGCGAAGAAAGTGATCATCTCTGCACCGGGTAAGAACGTTGACGCGACGGTTGTTTACGGCGTAAACAACGATGTGATCACCTCTGACATGACAGTGATCTCTAACGCTTCTTGTACCACTAACTGTCTGGCGCCTTTTGCTAAGCCGCTGAACGACGAGATTGGTATCGAATCGGGTCTGATGACCACTATCCACGCTTACACTAACGATCAGCGTCTATCTGACGTTTATCACACAGACCTACGCCGCGCTCGTGCCGCCGCTATGTCTATGATCCCAACTAAGACCGGTGCTGCTGCAGCCGTTGGTCTAGTGGTACCCGAGCTGGCTGGTAAGTTCGACGGTATGGCAGTACGTGTACCTACAGTAAACGTATCTCTGGTGGATCTCTCTTTCGTTGCCGCGCGCGACACCACAGTTGAAGAGATCAACGCCATCATCGAGAAGGCGGCAAGTGTTGCACCTATGAGTGAAGTGCTGTCGGTAAACAAAGAGCCATTGGTTTCTATCGACTTCAACCACAACCCATTCTCTTCTAACTTCGACGCGACACAGACCCGTGTAAATGGTCGTCTGGTTAAAGTGATGGCATGGTACGACAACGAATGGGGCTTCAGTAACCGTATGCTAGACAACGCAGTTGCGCTGATGACTGCCAAGTAAGCAAAGTTATATTTAAGTTACATTCACAAAAAAGGAGCCTAAATGGCTCCTTTTTTGAATCCGTCTTTCAACTTCTTTTTCTGTTCTGTCGTATGACTTAGCGTTGGTTTTTAATCGCGTTATACAGTGCGCGCCATGGCATCGTCCAAGCTCGCGATCCCCTGCGAAAGATACCCAAGTAGAATGTCTGTCTCTGCAGAGCTAAGATCAGCCGACAGCACATAGCGATAGAGTTCGAGTAATCGACTCTTATAGGAAAGGAGCTGCTTAACACCGATAGCGCCGGGTAAGAAGTAATGCTCCGCCAGGCAATCTGTGACCCGCTGGCAATCGCTCTGAATAAGACGCTTGATAAAATAGGCTCGGCTATTGGCAGCGTGAAGTGCACCGGCCTGCGCCGCTGGAATATGTTTAAGCTGTGCTTGGAGTCTTGGGGTGGCATTTGCTTGCATAGTGAACCTCTTAAGCCTAACACTTATTTCGTTTCACTATTATATTGGCCACAAACTGAACAGTGGCTTACCCGAAATGGATTAATCAGCTTTTAAATCAATTCAGGCACTAAATCTTAAACTAAATCCGCCGGACCTGGCCGTCTATCGCGCGCTATCGTCTCAAATTGCACTAAGCGCATAGCACATAGCACATAGCACATAGCATCAAGCTAGAAGCGTTTGATACGCACCACTTTCATCACTTCAAAATCGAAGCCAGCAACGGTTTCAGTCTCGGGGTAATAGGTCATATTTACCTTGTGTCCCTGTAGGCTGCGGTACTTCTTTGTGCGGCGAAACTTAAAGGGGGCGTCACAACCTTCTATGGTTACCGTATGTTGCACCCATTCATCAATCTCTCTCTGGGTATGGGATAAAATTTTCACGCCCTCTGAATGCACCAGTTTCTGATGTTTATCGAGCATCTTATCTACAACATGTTTCATAGCGGGTAACCTTTATCGATGAGTTCTAACCTGTTTAAAAAAACGACAGTAGAAAATTATAGAACATCTCATCGGCTTTGCGTGTGGTTGAGCTATGGTATCAAAAATTCGACCCTAACTGTACCTGTCCCTGAGCCAAGCATATTGATAATAGGCACTTTGTCCTAAGCGTCGCAGTCGCGCGAAGGGAAACTTAGGCAGTGGTGATTGGTAAAGCGGCAGCTCAGGCAAGCGCTCGCCGGCAATATGCTGTGCCAGGCGATAGGCGGCCTGAGCTGAGAAAGCGACGCCTGAACCGCAATAGCCCAGACTGTAACCCATATCTCCCTGACTAAAGACGTGGGGCATATCGTCTAAGGCGGCGGCGATCCATCCGGTCCAGTTATGATCAACTGTTACATCGGCTAACGCAGGAAAACAATCTGCCATGGCGCTCTTTAATCGCTCTCCATAGCGAGGATCGCTGGCATCGGCGCCGCTTATTGCGCCGCGGCCACCAAACAGCAAGCGATTGTCGCTTAGTAGGCGATAGTAGTACTTGAGCCTGCGGGTATCCATCACCACCTGATGTGTCTTAAGGCCCGTCGCCTCAAGTTGCGCATCAGTGAGAGGCGCAGTCACTATGATGTTACTCAGTATGGGCAGGTAGCGATTATCAACCGCTTGATTAAAACGTTTAGGCGTATAGGCGTTACCGGCACTGACAACCTGCTTTGCGATCAGTTCTCCCTTATCGGTTATGAGTCTATGGTAAGGTCCCTCCTTTAACCACTGCCGCACGCAGCTATTTTCATGCAAGGGAACGCCAAGGGATTGCACCACGCGCTTATAGCCCAAGCAGAGTTTTAGGGGGTTTACACCGAAACCATCGTTAAGTCGCAGCGCGCCATAAGCTTGATGGTTATCCATGTAGCTCTCTTTAAGATCGCTGGGTGTGAGAAACAGGGCATCATCGCCAAGATGTTCGGCGATGAAGTCGGCCGCTCCCTTTAATGTGCTATAGGCCTTGGCGTTGTGCGCTATCTTAAGATAGCCCTTGGGCTGAGCATCGCAGGCGATCTCATGCTGTTCAATCAACTGCTCGACGCGGCGCACCGCGCTTGTGAACTCACCATAGATCCCTTTGGTGGTCTCCATGCCCCACTTCTTGGCCATCTGACTATAGCCCATACGTCCAGAGCCTTTGAGCACAAAACCGGCATTGCGGCCGCTGGCGCCAAAGCCTATCTGATTCGCCTCTAACACCCTGGCCTCAATATTAAACTCGCTGGCAAGATAATAGGCAGTCAGCAAACCAGTAAAGCCTCCACCGACGATGGCTACATCGGTTTGCATCCGGCCGCTGAGAGCTGGCAAGAGTGCAGGACGAGAGACGGTCTTCGCCCAGTAAGAGTCTGGCCAGGGCTGACCATCGGGAAAGTCATTGAGTAAAGGATCGTAGGACATAATGTTTAGGACTTTTAGAAAGTGATATAAGGTTGTGGCTGGTCGATTCCCTAAGCTAGAAAGTCAGGATCATCTCGCAAGCGACGCAATGACATTCGCTGCCACACAGCACGCAGATATAGTCGGGATGATCTGGGTTATTGTTCCAGCGCTCAGGATGTTCCTTGATAAGCTTGCCTCCAGCCTTGGTAAAGTACCCCACTGCTGAGTTATCTGGGCTCTGTTTCCAGAGGTGGCTAACGCCAGCCAAGGCGCCTTGGGCCTTACAGGTTTCAATCGAGCTTTCAAGCAGGGCCTTACCTATGCCAAGTCCCCTAGCCTCCTCGGCGACCGTGTTACATTTAAAATAACAGCAATGTTCGGGTGCAACAGGCCAAAGCGCTGGCGAGCACCAGCGATCCAGCGACCAATTGCCTGGCGCGTAGGTAAGCCGAAAGCCGACTAATTCGCCCTCTAAGTAGGCAACAAAGTTTGCATTGAGGCCAGATTTAAAAGCCTTATCCTGCATCTCGCTAAGCATCTGCTCATCGAGATAGCCATCGCCATGCACCAGATTACCAAGAGCGATGACTCGCTCAAAATCTTCCTGCGCTAAGGGTCTTATCTCTACTTGGCTACTCATCGCCTCACTCGTCTGTTTACCTTAAATTAACCTCAAGGTAACATAAAAACCCTTAAATGAAGTAAGGATGCGATTAAGCGCATATTTCTTGAACAATCCCAAATCATAATGGAGTCATTGGGTGAATACAGATTTCTCAAAACCTGCGCTGGAAGACAAACTCAACCGGATCACTTCGATACCACAAAGATTCAACCAGGGCCTTAAGAACCTGTGGCAACGCCTCACGCTGCCACAAAGGCTTTACCTACTGGCCGCGCCACTGTTGATGAGCGAACATTTAGGCTTAGTGGCCATCATTACCACAATTGCCCTCACCCTGGAGTTTTGGCCTCTGTTTGAGCGTATCTGGCACTCGCTCGCCGGTAAGGCGGTATTGCTGCTCTTCTACGCTATCGTGGCCAACTATGCTCTGGCAATGGCAGGTGCCATTGTTAACGAGGTGGTGGGCGTACCGGCCACGCATTTTAACTACACCCACAACTTTGCCATCTTGCTGCTTCTGCCCGCCTGGATCCTGGGCATTAGCGCCATCGGGCTATTGTTTGTGCAGCTGTTGATGCCTTTCTATCTCATGATAGCCCTGATGTTAAAACCCATTGGTATCAAGCTCTTTTCCCTTACCGGCAACAGTCATTACCGTTTCACCACCCTGATGGTCAGATTCGTCCTCTCCTTGGTCTTGCTCTACCATTTGATCTTGCTTATCGGTGATGTAGAGGAGAGAGTGGAATCAGCGCTGAACGATTTAAAGACCATTGAGGAATCGGTAAAGGGAGAGTCGAACAAAGGTCAAGACAAGCAGCTAACCGCAAAAACAGATGAGGTGGCCGCCAATTTAGAAATAAAGAGGCAACGCGGGGCTGAAGCGCCAGAGAAGGATGAAGCGTTATCAAACGCCGGACCTGCCCAAGAAAAGACAGATGATCAACAAACTCGCCAAGCAGAGAGCGAGGCATCGTTAGCGAAAGAATATGCCTCACTACGTCACGCCTATCAGGGTGAGATCCGCGAGTTAATCGCCGAGTTCGCCTACCGCCTCGAGGCCGATAGCCGTTCTCGTTGTGAAAAGAGTGAGAATGCCAACGTGGTCGAGCTCAACGACTATGAAATTCTCGAGGTGGTGCCAGACAGTACGGCAAAATACCGTTATCGCTTTACGGTAAGAAAATGCATTTCACCTGCCTTTCCGGCCAAATAAGCTAAATACTTCGCTTGGGCGTTAGCCATAGGCCGTTAATCATAGCGCCCAAGCCTGTAACCAATTGTCTTAACCGCTACCAAGGGATCAGCTGGCCATCGAAGTTTAAAAACTGGCCTGACTGAGTTGCGTCCAGGTTTTCGATACATCTAGCCATCTGATCTACAGCCTCATTTACTGTGATCAGCGCGTTGGGCCCGCCCATGTCTGTCTGTACCCAACCTGGATGAAATGCCAGGCAGTAGATCTCCTCGCTGCTCAAGTCGATAGCCAGGCTCTTAAGCGCCGCGTTGAGTCCCGCCTTTGATGAGCGATAGAGATAGCTGCCGCCACTCTGGTTATCCGCTATGCTCCCCATCTTCGAGGAGATACAGATCACCTTGGCATTAGTCGCCTTTTGCAACATGGGATAGCAGATCTGGGTCACCATGATGGGTGCTATGGTATTAACCGCAAGCACCTTCTGCCACTCTGCCGCCCTAAGCTGACCGAAACCTATCCCCTTAGGGCCATAATAGCCGGCGTTATTGATCAAGATATCGATGGCCGCATCATTTAAATGCTGGGGTAAGGCGTGCATCGAGACATCATCGGTGACGTCCAGCTGAATAATATTGAGGTTGGCATGGATCTCCGCCAGTTGGATCAAGGCACTTGCTTGAGCGGGCTGCCGGCAACAGGCACTCACTCTATCGCCTTTAGCCAGATAATGCCTGACAAAGCCTAAGCCTATCCCGCGATTTGCCCCTGTGATCACCACATGCTTTGTCATAACAACTCCCTACATCATCAATAGTTAACAACAAGAATCATAACCTAAGGTTCGATGTTTTGCCTGTTTTACCCATCTTTGCACATCTATAACCGCTGGATATGCAAACGGCCAACCGAGGAAGACGGCAAGCCGCCTTTCCTCGGTTTTTATTGTCTGCGACAATAGGGACAAATTGATGACAACCTATGTCATGTCAGTGACTAGCTGGGATTCCTCTATCTTGAATATTGAGCAACTGCTTTGCGAAACACTCTCATGCGAAAAAGTCATAAAACTAGGTAAACTGCAGACCCTTTGGAGTGGCTATGGCGAGATAGCTCGCTTTATGATGCATTACCTGCCTGAAAGACCGCATGAGAACTCCCGTGATGATTTAATTAACAGGTCTGCTTCGCAAACTGTCATCGTTAAGCATATTGCGCCGCCAACACAGAGCAGCCATCCCCACCAATGGGACACAGAGATCTCTCACCAACGTAAGATGCGCTCTTATCAGGTAGAGCTCAATTGGTATCGCGACTTCACTCCCCGTTGTCAGGGCGTGCTTAACCTCCCCCAACTTCTAGTGGCAGATCAAGATACTGAGACCCAAGAGATGTTGCTCGTCATGAGCGACCTCGACGCACAGGGGTTCGATCAGCGCCGCATCAACCTAACCCAAGCCGAGCTTTACGCCTGCATAGAATGGCTGGCCCGTTTTCATGCCATGTTTGCCTATGAATGTGCCGATGAACTTGGCTATGAACTTGGCTATGAACTTGCCAATAAATTTGCCTATGAAGCTTCTCAAGCTTCAACAAAAGACCATCCGTCAGAAAAGGAGTTTCCAAATGCAGCGCCCTACGCTGGCCTTTGGCCAATAGGCACCTACTGGCACCTGGCAACCCGGCCCGATGAGCTTGAAATTATGGCGGATTCGCCTTTAAAAAATGCCGCAGAGGCGATCGACGCTAGACTCAATCAAGCCAGGTTTCAAACCTTAGTTCATGGCGATGCTAAGGTCGCCAACTTCTGCTTTCACAAAGAGGTTGAAAGCTTAGGCGTTGACGGTGTGGCGGCGTTAGATTTTCAATATGTCGGCGCCGGCATTGGCGTAAAAGACTTTATCTATCTGCTGGGTAGCTGCCTGGACGAGGCTCAGTTGGTGACTAATTATGACGCTGCCTGTAGCCACTATTTTAAGGCCCTCAAACAGCAGCTTTCTGGTCGTTGGGCGGCTGAGCAAATTGAGGCTTTGGTAAACGAGTGGAATGACCTACTTCCCTTCGCCTGGGCCGACTTTGAGCGCTTTCTTGCTGGCTGGCAGCCAGAGCATCATAAGCGCAACGGCTTTAGCCAAGATATGACTCAGAGAGCGCTAAATGCGCTCGGCTAAGTGTGATAGCTAAGTCCATTGTTTAAGCCTATTGTCTAAGTTTATTGCTTGAGTGCATTATCCAAGTTCATTGCTTGAGTGCATTATCCAAGTTCAATGCTTGAGTCCAATGTCTAAGATTGTTGTATAAGTTTACTGGTTCAAGGCGACTGATTTAAGAGGACTGATTTAAGACGACTGATTTACGACTATTAATAGAGCCATTGAGTTGATGTTGGGCAGCTTCAGCAAGCGCCTCCACACCCCAAAGCTAGCCTCTAATGACTGAATCCCCAAGGCGTCCAAAAGGCCCGAAAACAGGGGGCAAATCACACCAAAAGGGCTACAATCATACTAAGAGAGTGCTCGATATACGCAAACGGGTGAGTACCCAAATGTGCTATCTAAGTTAGCCAATAACGCGGCATCACACTCTCTTTCTTTTGCCTGTTTCTTTCGGCTCTATCTTGCCTAATCTTTTACCTTTCACTCGACCTTGTTCAGGTCATTTGCGCCTCAGGCGCTAATTGCCAATGCCCATACAACGCAAATTACATACCTGTTTACATTTAAGCGCTTTAACAAATTACCTATTTCGATAACATTTACCCTGCAAAAAATCTTTCGCCTAAGTATAAAAACGTTTTTATTAATAAATTTATTATCTTAGCTCCAACAAGAGGAAGTGTTTGTGGCTACCGTAAAACAGTTCGTATTGCCCATCGCAGTGCTATTGCTCGGGGGCGGCACCTTTGCCGTGCTAGCATCGATGAAAAAACCACCAGAAGAGAAACCTGTCGTTGACAATACGCCCGTCGTGGCTGTCGAGATTATCGACAAGGAGCCCATGACCTTTACCGTAAACTCCTACGGTATCGTCAACGCCAAGTATGAAACTGACCTTGTGTCTCAGGTTACCGGTGAGATCGTCTACCTGAGCGACGCTTTCGTTCGCGGTGGCTTCGTGAAGAAAGGCCAGATACTGGCAAAGATAGATCCCAGCGATTACGAGGCCGCCCTTATCGATGCCAAGGCCACAGTGGCCAGTGCAAAGGCGACTCTGGTACAAGAAAAAGCCTATGGCAAGGTGGCCGCCGAAGAGTGGAAGCGAATCGAGAACGGCACCCCTACCGAGCTGAGCCTGCGTAAACCCCAGCTGGCTCAAGAAGTTGCCCGCCTCAATTCATCTGAAGCAGGCCTCAAGCGCGCGACCCGTAATCTCGAACGCACTGTGATCAAGGCGCCCTATGATGCCTTGATCGAGAGTCGCCATATAGGTTTGGGCTCATACGTCTCCGCCGGTACCCAAGTGGGTAAGCTGCTTAGCACGGAAAAAGCCGAGATCCGCCTTCCCCTGCCCGATAAGGAGATACGTTACCTCGACAACAAGGGCCTGGGTGCTCAAGTCATGGTCAAGGGAAACTTTGCCGGTGAGAACACCGCCTGGAAAGGTCAGATAGTGCGCAGCGAAGGCGTTATCGACAATCGTAGCCGAATGACCTATCTGGTGGCCGAGGTGATCGATCCCTATGGGCTGAAGGACAACAAACAGCCGCTGAGATATGGCAGCTATATCACGGCGCAGATCCACGGCTCACAGGCCCAGGATGTCACCACCATCGCTAGACACCTTGTGGTTAACGACAAGGTCGCCATCATGACGCCGGAAAACACCCTCGCATTTAAATCGGTAGATATACTGCGTCAGCAAGGCACCCAGGTAGTTATCGGAGACGGGTTAGATGATGGCATGCGCCTCATCACCTCGGCGCTGGATTATCCCATCGAAGGGATGAAACTCGCCCTGGCCGATGACAAACAGACGCCGACACAAGATGAAGCCGTCGCCGATCAGCTGGCCATGGAAGACAAGGAGTAAGGGCGAATGCCAGATCCAAATAAAGGCATGATCGCCTGGTTTGCCCGCAACAGCGTGGCGGCGAACCTGCTGATGATCATCATCATTATCGGCGGCCTCCTCACTGCCAGCACCATACGCAAACAATTTTTTCCCCAGACAGAAACCAACTGGGTCGAGTTTAGTGCCTTCTATCCAGGCGCCGCGCCCCAAGAGGTAGAGGAAGGGATCACCATCAAGGTCGAGGAAGCCCTGGAGCGGGTACAAGGCCTGAAGCGTGTTATCACCTATTCGAACCGTAACTCGGCATCGGGCTATTTTCGTATCGAAGACTCATACGACCCTCAGGTGGTCTTGGACGAGATCAAGTCTGAGATCGATTCTATCTCGAGTTTCCCCGATGGCATGGAGCGTCCGCGGGTTGAGCGGATCAAGAATCGACAGGAGGTATTTTATATCAGTCTCTATGGCGACCTGCCGCCAAAGCAGCTCAAAGAGTTCGGCGAGAAGATCCACGATGAGTTGATGCAGTTGCCGCTGGTGAACATCACTGAGTTTTATGGCGGACTGGACTATGAGATGTCTATCGAGGTCAGCAAGGATAAGCTGCGCGAATACAACCTCTCCTTCAACGATGTCGCCAAGGCGGTTCGCGGTTATTCGCGCAACATGTCGGCCGGCCAAATCAAGGCCGAGAACGGCTACATCAGCCTGAGGGTGCAAAATCAAGCCTATGTCGGTTACGAATTTGAGAATCTGCCGCTGATCACCCTAGAAGATGGCACCAAGTTGCTGCTTGGCGATGTGGCCAATGTGGTCGACGGTTTCGAAGAGGGTATTCAATACTCCAAGTTCAACGGTAAGAACTCGGTGACTTTCTTCGTGGGCGCATCAAACGATCAGAGCATGACGGATGTGGCTAAGGTGGTTAACCAATACGTCGAAGATAAACAGGCCTCACTGCCCCAGGGCTTGAACCTGGAGACCTGGGTCGATATGACCTATTACCTGCAGGGCCGTCTGGATCTTATGCTCGACAGCATGAAGAGCGGCGCCATCTTGGTATTTATCATGCTGGCCCTCTTCCTGCGGGTTCGCCTGGCCTTTTGGGTGATGATGGGGCTGCCGGTCTGTTTCTTAGGCACGCTGCTACTGATGCCGACCGCCATGATAGATGTCACCATTAACGTGATCAGCCTGTTTGCCTTCATTCTGGTGCTGGGGATAGTGGTCGACGATGCCATCGTCATGGGTGAGAGCGCCCATACCGAATGTGAAGAGAAAGGCCAGAGCATAGATAATGTGATCCGCGGCGTGAAGAAAGTAGCCATGCCCGCCACCTTCGGCGTGTTGACCACAATTGCCGCCTTCCTGCCCATCACCATGGACGATGGCCCCTCTTCGGCCTTCGGCCAGTCGATCGGCTATGTGGTGATCTTGTGTCTACTGTTCTCGCTGGTGGAATCTAAGCTCATCCTGCCGGCGCACTTAGCCAAGATGAAACATAAAACCCAGGTTAAGCCAGGCTCGAAGAATCCCATCAACCTGCTGCGTATCGGGGTCAATTATTTACAGGCCAAGGTGGACAATGGACTGCAGTTTGTGATCTATCGTCTGTACAAGCCGTCTTTAACATTGTCGGTGAAATACAGATATATGATCATTGCCCTGTTCATCTCCTTAATTCTGGTCTGCGCCGGCCTATACTCCGGCGGGATCCTACGCTACGTGGGACAACCTAAGATCCCCCATGATTTCCCGCGCATCAGCGTCGAGATGAACCTGGACTCATCAGAGCAAGCAACCCTGTCTGCCGCATTGGCGATCGAGGCGGCGCTGCATAAGGTCGATGATCAGCTGGAACAGGAGTTTGGCCAACGAATGATTGCCGACATGCAAGTCGATCTTCAAGGCAGAACCCGTGCCCAGGTGATGACTAAGCTAGTGACCCCAGAGCTAAGGCCCATAGATACCTTTGCCCTCGCCGAGCGCTGGCGTGCAGCCATGCCGCAGATCCCAGGGGTGAAGTCCTTCAATATTCAGGATAACCTCTTCGGTGGCGGCCGCGACGATGGCGACATCAGCTTCCGTCTCGAAGGCAAAGACGAGGCTCAACTCATCGCCGCGGCGAAGGCGCTTAAGGCTAAGCTTAACAGCCTGCAGGGCGTTGGCGACGTCAACGACAGCCGCCAGTCCAGCGCCAAAGAGGTGCAATTTAGCCTCAAACCTCTGGCTAACAGTGTCGGCCTTACCCTGGCCGATGTGGCCTCTCAGGTCAGCGCCAGCTTCTACGGTCTCGAGGCCCAGCGTATTTTGCGTAACGGCGAAGAGATCAAGGTGATGCTGCGCTATCCCGAGGAGCAGCGTAACTCCATCGCCCATGTGACCGAGGTGATGATCCTCACGCCACAGGGCGCAGAGATCCCGCTCTCAGAGGTCGCAGAGATCCAGGTGACGCAAGGGGTCAGCGGTATCCGGCGTGAAAACGGCAACCGGACCATCAACGTCTGGGCCTCGGTGGACGCCTCTCAGGCGGAGCCATTTAAGCTAGCCCAGGACATTCGTGATAACTTTATCCCTGAGCTGCTGCGTCAGTATCCTAGGGTGAAGAGTGAGGTGGCAGGTAACATTCAGGAGCAGATCGACAGCGCCAATACACAGATGCGTAACTTCATCATCTCACTGCTGGTGATTTACAGCCTGTTGGCCGTGCCGCTTAAGTCCTATGTGCAGCCAATGATGATCATGTCAGTGATCCCCTTTGGCATCATTGGCTCTGTGCTCGGCCACATGCTACTTGGGATAGACCTAAGCGCCCTCTCCCTCTTCGGCATCATTGCCGCCGCCGGGGTGGTGGTGAACGACTCCTTGGTGATGGTGGATTACATCAACCGCGCCCGACTGGCCGGTATCAGCATGAAGGTTGCCGTGATTGAGGCAGGTTGTCGCCGTTTCAGGGCGATCCTGCTAACCTCGCTGACCACCTTTATCGGCCTGGTGCCCATCATGAGCGAGACCAGCATGCAGGCTCAGATGGTGATCCCTATGGCGGTATCGCTCGCCTTCGGCGTACTGTTCGCCACCATAGTGACTCTGGTGCTCATTCCATGTCTCTATGTGGCGATCGAGGATACCAAGTCTGCGTTTAGTTGGATATACAACCGAATTACCGGCGTTAAGATGAACCAGCCTGTGGTTTCAGAGCAGTAGTCTGATTGCCACTCGCTTAAACAGAAAAAGCCCGCTTTTGAGCGGGCTTTTTTACAATCAAGATCTTCTCCAGCGCGAGAATGCTTTGGTACCTTGATTCAAACATTCCCTGAAAATGAACAAAGAAACGAGAAAAGGCTTTCATTTCTGGAAGCGTTATTCTTTATGTGATGAAGAGATAGCCAGCGTTCTCTAAAAAAGAGTGAGCATTAGGAGCCCTGGGTTCAAATAATTCCTATAGCCAGAATTTAGATAGTTGCCAGTCAGAACGAAAAAAGGCCACCGTTTCTGGAAGCCTTTTCTCTTAATGTGGAGGAAAGATAGCAGGGCTTAAACGTTAGGAACCCGGTTATTACTCATTTCCGATATGCTAGATAGCACAAAGCCGCTTGTTAGCGGGCTTTGTTAATTTGGTGAAGAGATAGCCTGACTGAAATATTTGGAAGCCTGGGTTCAATTTACTTCCGTTTACCTAGTAACTAGTTAGCGCTTATCGAGTCCATAACGAAAAAAGGCTTCCATTTCTGGAAGCCTTTTTTCTTAATGTGGCGGAGAGATAGGGATTTGAACCCTAGACGGGCTATAAACCCGTGCCGGTTTTCAAGACCGGTGCATTCGACCACTCTGCCATCTCTCCGAACGCCGCGAATAATATAGCGCCCTATTTCACTTGTAAAGGGAAAATATAACGAAAAGGCGCATTTGGCGAACTTACGCTCACTTTGTCGAATCTTCCTCCTGATGCAGCGCAATTTTAGCCGGATCTGGTGTAGAGATGGCGCCGAACACGGCTCGCCAGCTATCGTAACCTCGCACTTGGAAACCGATTAGCACACCTATAGCGCTGACGACTATCCCGACACCAATCGCCTTCTCACCGCTACTTGCCCATAACGCCACAAGTGAGGATGCGCCAAAAGCAATACTGATCTGCAAGAAGTTTTGTAAGCCCGCCGCCTTGGCCGACGCCTGCTTGAACACCTGCAGCGCTGAGTTAACCACTATGGGATAACAAGCGCCATTGGCCGCCGCCATCACGGAGAAGATACTCAACAAAGGCCAGATAGTGCTCGATGGATAACACAGGGTGACCAGGGCGATACCAGCAACACAAGCGCCGAACAGCAACAAGACCCAGGTAAGCGTCACCTCGGCGCCTAAGCGACGAATAAACAACTTGCTCAGATAGCCCCCGAGAATAAACATCACGGTCTGCGGAACGAAACTCAGGCCGATCGCCTTAGCCCCATACCCATGTTGTTCCATCACTATCGGCCAGAGGGTTAGGTAAGAGAAAAAAGCCGCCGAGCAGGCGCCAAAGACCAGCACGTTGCCCAGATATTTGGGGCTGGCCAACATGGCCAAATAGCTCACGCGAACACTCTTTTGAGCTAGTGTGTCTTTACAGCCTTGCTGGCTACTTGCCTCGTCGGTCTTACTATTAAGGCTTTCCTTGCTATCGACCCAGGCAAGGGTCGCTAGGATAAGCAGCAAGCTTAAGCCGCCCAGGATGAAGAAGATGCTGTGCCACTGCTGCCACTCAAGCAGATAAGCGCCCAGGATAGGCGCTAAGGCCGGCGACAGGGCCACAAGCGGCATGATATTACTAAATACCTGCTGCGCCTCGTCTGCTTTATAGCGATCGATCACTATAGCCTGCCAGATCACCGAGGCGCTACAGGCACCTAATGCTTGGAAGAAGCGCGCCACATTAAACATGGCGATTGAGTCGCTATTGGCAATCACCAAACTGGCTGCGCCGAACAGAGCAAGACCCAATACCAGACTCAGACGTTTACCTACGGCCTGTACCAGGGGGCCATACAAGAGCTGCCCCAAGGCCAAACCAGCGAGGAAGAAAGTCAGCGAGCTGGCCACCTGAGTGGCACTTGCATCTAAACTTGTTTCAATTGCTTTGAAAGCAGGTAAATACATGTCAGTCGCAATAAAGCCCAACATGCTGAGTAGCGCTAGATAGATAAGAAAAGAAAAATTAGCGATTTTATTCATAAAAATAGAAGATTCACTTTAACTAACCAAAGAAGTCGGTGAGTCTATTGACTTGCCAATTGCTTGTGAAACGTTTATTTTTGCTTACAGCCTTCAAATATTCTCACGGCAAATTTAGGAGCAAATTCGAGATGCTTTCAGAACAGTCGATGCAATTAATTGATATGGTGGCCCGAGTCGGCAGTTTTACCGCGGCGGCCAACAAGTTACACAAGGTGCCCTCTGCCGTGAGTTATGCCGTGAAGCAGGTTGAGGAAGATTTGGGGGTCGTGTTGTTTGAGCGCCACCATAGAAGCGTGAGCCTCACCCCGGCAGGCGAACATTTCGTCAAGCAGGTGCGCTCCATGCTTACCCATTTGGCGTCGCTAAAAGAAGACACCAAACGCGTGGCCAACGGCTGGCAACCCACACTCTCAATCGCCCTGGATAACATAGTGCGCGCCGATAAGATCAGTAACCTGATCGCCGATTTCTATCGCCATTTCGACAATGTCGAGCTGATCATACGCATCGAGGTCTTTAACGGCGTTTGGGAGGCAATAGCCACCGGCCGCAGCGACATCGCCATCGGTGCCACCACCGCGATTCCTGTGGGCGGTGATTATCGCTTTAAGGATATGGGCGATATCGAATGGACCTTCCTGGTGAGTAAGCATCACCCCCTGGCCGCTATAGATAGACCGCTGCTGGATGATGAGCTACGCAGCTACCCCTCTATCTGCTTGGAAGACACCTCTCGCGAGATCCCCAAACGCATGACCTGGCTATTAGACAATCAGCGCCGTTTAGTCGTCCCAGACTGGATCCGCGCCATCAACTGTTTCCGCGAAGGCCTGGGCATAGGTTACATGCCCAAGCACTTCGCCACCCCCTTTGTGCAGGCCGGCGCGCTGATAGAGAAAGAGCTGGAACGCCCTAAGGCTCCAAGCCCCTGTTGCCTGGCCTGGAACGATGCCAACATGTCCCCCGCCATGGCCTGGGTGCTGGATTATCTAGGCGATAGCGAAAAACTGCAGCGAGACTGGTTTAACTAAATCTCTTTAAATCAGTCACGTTTAATGAGTTATGTTTAGTTACGCGCTTAACTGAACGCATTGAATTTACCAGGCTTAATTAACCGCTTATCGAGCAGATGGGCTTTCGCCTTCCCCTTGGCTCGGTTATGATAATAGCTTTGAAAAACAAGTTAAATCCGGTTCATGAAATGGAACTCTTGCAACCGATTTGACTCAAATAAACCATCAAGTTAGTGATAGTCACTGGAGATAAAGATGACGCAAGAAACACTATATGCAAGCCATGCTTCGACACAAGAAGTGAATAAGCTGCTTAAAAATACCTATCTGCTGCTCTCGATGACACTGGGCTTCTCCGCGCTGTGTGCGGGATTGGCAATGGTGTTGCAAATCAGTCCTCTGATGTCTATCGGTCTGTCGATCGGTGGTTTCATTTTGTTGTTTGTCACCCTGAGAAAGGCCGAGTCAGCCGCGGGTCTGTTTTGGGTATTCGCCTTTACCGGAATGGAAGGTGCCTCTTTAGGCTACATGCTTAACCACTATGCAGGCATGGCCAACGGTCCTCAGCTGATCATGCAGGCCTTAGGCCTAACCGCAGTGGTGTTTGTTACCCTGAGTGGCTATGCCATCACCACCAAGAAAGACTTCTCTTTCATGCGCGGCTTCCTGCTGGCTGGCCTGGTCATTGCCATCGTTGCCGGCATCGCCAACATCTTTATCGGTAGCGGCGCGGTGTTCATGGCCCTCAACGCGGGTATCGCCCTGTTGATGACAGGCTTTATCCTGTTCGACACCAGCCGCATCGTCAATGGTGGTGAGACCAACTACATACGCGCTACCGTATCGCTGTACTTGGACTTCCTCAACCTGTTTATCTCTATTTTGCACCTGCTTGGTGCAGGTAGCGACGATTAAGCAAACTAAGCTTAGAATGCCCGCCCCCATTGGCGGGCTTTTTTATGCCCTTTTCTTCGACTAATTAGCCTTTTATTTGTGTAAAACAGCCAGCGTATCCACCAGGCATTTGGGATCAATTTAAAAAACAGATAGAATAGCGGCTCAAAGCCGAGCTCTTACGGCGCAATATTAAGTTAGGGTTAATGAGTAAGCTCATCATTCAAGTCAATCAGGCTGGGTACGGCCAAGGTAGCAGCTATCAGGCACTGCAATTTACTAAGGCGGCTATCGATGCCGGCCATGAGGTGATTAAGGTCTTCTTCTATCAAGACGGCGTATTATCGACCAATCATCTGCAATCGCCTGCCTCCGATGAATTTGCCCTCTATCAGGCCTGGCGAGAGCTTGGACAGACACACCAGGTACCCATGGTCAATTGCGTATCGGCGGCGCTACGCCGCGGCGTGTTGTCTGCGGCCGAATCGGCTGAAAACCAATTGCAGCACTGGAATCTCGAGCCCCCCTTTCAGATGGGCGGCCTTGGCGAACTCGTGACCGGTATAGAGCAAGCCGATCGCGTGATCTGTTTTTAAACGCCAGATGTTAAGCATTCGCTTTTTGGAAAAATGATGAAAAAGATCACCATTATCTTCAGACACGCGCCCCATGGCAGTGCCAAAGGTCGGGAAGGACTGGATTTTGCGCTGCTCAGCGCCAGTTTCGAGCAAGAGGTCAGCCTGATCTTTGTCGATGAAGGCGTACTTAATCTGGTGCCGCAACAGACGCCGGAAGCCATAGGGGCCAAAGATTTCCTGGCAGCCTTCAAGGCGCTCCCTTTGTATGATATCGAGTGCGTCTATGCCTGTCGGCAGAGTCTGGCAGACTATCAACTGGATGAATCGGCCCTGGCCATCCCGCTGGAGGTCAAAAACCCAGCCGATATAGGTGAGCTGCTAACCCAAGCCGATGAGGTCTTTGTCTACTGATGATACTACATATCGTTCAATACTCGGCGACTCAGGATAACGCCCTTGCCACCTGCCTTCGCTACATTCAGCCCCAAGACACCCTCTTGTTGCTCGGCGATGGCGTAAACTCTCTGCTGCTACAAAAATGGCAACAAGCCTTGGCTGACACCGAGATCTGCCTGCTTGAGCAAGATGTTGAAGCCAGAGGCCTGCAAGCAAGGTTAGGCCAATACCAGCAGCTAAGTCAGGCGGAATTTGTCCAATACTCGTTAACTCACGCTAAGGTGATCACTTGGTAAATTTTATTATGTATGGCGATAGTCAGATCCCCACGGATCCACAGGGCTATTTGAAAAATGTCAGTGACTGGAATGAAGAACTTGCAGTACTTATCGCCACCGAAGAAGAGATAACCCTAACGCCAGCGCACTGGGAAGTGGTGCATTTCGTGCGTGATTTCTACATGGAATTTAAGACTAGCCCGGCCATTCGGGTGCTGGTCAAGGCCATAGGCCAGAAACTCGGCGCCGAAAAGGGTAACTCCAAATATCTCTATACCCTCTTCCCCCTCGGCCCGGCGAAACAGGCGACAAAGATAGCTGGGCTACCTAAGCCAGCCAAGTGTATCTAATCTTTAAGCCGTTAATGACCGTCTAATTAATTGTATTTAGATAATAAAAAACCTTCGCAATCGCGAAGGTTTTTTTGTGGTTAGAGATTTTTCATCACTAACATAATCGCTTTCCCAAATGTTGCTAACATTACTGCGACGAAGATACAGATAATGACGACATAGGTCAGCCACTGAAAATAGCGCCCACCGTTATCCATGTTTCACACTATCTCTTTATCGCGTTAGCCTATTTGAGTCAGGCCGCCCATGTATGGACGTAGCGCCTCAGGTACTGTGATTGAACCATCGGCATTCTGATAGTTTTCCAGCACTGCCACCAAGGTACGGCCGACTGCAAGACCTGAACCGTTCAGGGTGTGCAGCAATGCCGGCTTCTTGGCAGATTTGGCCTTGTAGCGCGCTTGCATGCGACGGGCCTGGAAATCCTGCATGTTGCTGCAAGATGAGATCTCGCGGTAGGTGTTCTGCGCCGGCAGCCAGACTTCGATATCGAAGGTCTTAGCCGCACCAAAGCCCATGTCGCCAGTACAGAGTACTACGGTGCGATATGGCAGACCCAGGCGTTGCAGCACTGTTTCGGCGTGCTGAGTCAGACTCTCGAGCGCAGCCATAGATTCTTCTGGCTTCACCAGCTGCACCAACTCTACCTTGTCGAACTGGTGCTGACGGATAAGACCACGAGTATCACGGCCGTATGAACCGGCTTCGCTGCGGAAACAAGCCGTATGAGCAGTCATCTTAATCGGCAGCTCATCTTCATCGATAATGGTATCGCGAGCCAGGTTAGTCAGCGGCACCTCGGCGGTCGGGATCAGGCTCAGGCCCTGACCTTCTTCGGTCGCTGGCTTGGTGTGGAACAGATCTTCACCAAACTTAGGCAGCTGACCCGTGCCCAGCAGACTGTCTTCGTTAACCAGCAGTGGCACATAGGTTTCAGTGTAACCATGCTCGGTTGTGTGCAGATCCAGCATGAACTGAGTTAGCGCACGGTGCATGCGGGCGATCTGCCCCTTCATCACGATGAAACGAGAGCCAGTGATCTTAACGGCGCTCTTGAAATCCAGGCCTGCGTGTTGCTCGCCCAGATCAACATGATCTTTCACTTCGAAATCAAACTGCTTAGGTTCACCCCAGCGACGGATCTCAACGTTATCGTTCTCGTCCGCACCAATAGGCGCCGACTCGTCCGGAAGGTTAGGCACGCTCATGGCGATGGCGTTCAGCTCTTCCAGCAGCTGCTTTAACTCGGCTTCTTTACTGCTTAGCTCGGCGCCAAGATCGCCGACCTTAGCCATGATAGGCGCAACATCTTCGCCCTTTGCCTTGGCTTGACCGATAGACTTGGAGATCGCATTACGGGACGCTTGCAGCTCTTCTGTCGCCACCTGTAGTGACTTACGCTTTTCCTCTAACTTGCTGAGACGATCCACATCCAGGATAAAACCACGGGTGGCGAGACGCTCGGCGGTCGCTTCTAATTCAGTACGTAAAAATTTGGGATCTAACATGTTTTTAGTTTCTTAATAGTTAAATGCGAGAAAAAACCAACTGCTGTCCTAAGTAAACCATGAATAAACATAGACATAGGTTCAGAGCGATATTTGTAAATGCTTTCAACCAGGCGCCCTGCTGCATCAATAACAGGGTTTCGTTCGAAAAAGTTGAAAACGTCGTAAGTGCTCCTAATAACCCAACACCTACTAATGCTTTGATTTCAGGACTAACCTGACTCGCTTCACCTAGGGCATAGATCACGCCCATCAGGAAGGAGCCGATCACATTGACCATGAGTGTACCAAAAGGAAAAGAAGAGCCAAACACCTGAATCATGAATATTGAAATAAGATAACGAAATACCGCGCCGATGGAACCACCCAGGGCCACAAAAATGAGATTATTCATAGCGTTTCACCTCACTTGCCCTGTCCATTTCTGCCAAGGTGGCCAGCTTGGTCTTGATACGTTTCTCGAAACCATGTTCGCTAGGGTAATAGAACTGCGCCCCTGCGAGCGGCTCGGGGAAATAACACTCACCGCTGGCATAATGATTGGGCTCATCATGGGCGTAGCGATACCCCTCGCCAAGGCCGATATCGGCCATCAACTGAGTCGGGGCGTTGCGCAGATGGTTAGGCACAGGCTGACTGCCGGTCTCCCGCGCCAGCTGGCGCGCCGCCTTAAAGGCGGTATAAACGGCGTTACTCTTGGGCGCGCACGCGAGATAAACGACGGCCTGGGCGATCGCCCGCTCCCCTTCGGCCGGCCCTACCCGATGGAAACATTCCCAGGCATTGACCGCCACCGACATGGCCACAGGATCGGCGTTACCTATATCTTCCGAGGCGATGGCCAGTAGGCGGCGAGCAACGTACAGCGGATCGCAGCCCCCTTCGAGCATGCGGCAATACCAGTAGAGCGCCGCATCCGGCGCGGACCCCCTAATCGACTTATGCACCGCAGAGATAAGGTCGTAATATTGATCGCCATTCTTATCAAATCCGGCCAGCTGTTGCCCGGCCACCTCGATAAGCATCTGGGGATGAAACTCGCCGCCATCGGGCAGCATGTCGCTCATCAACTCGATAAGATTAAGGGCCTTACGGGCATCGCCATCACAGAGACTAGCCAACTTCTCAGCGACCGCATCTGGCATCGTCAGCTGACGCTTACCCAGACCACGCTCCTCATCTTCCAGCGCCTGACGGACAATCTTGATGATCTCAGCGTCTTGCAACCGCTTGATCAGGTAGACCCTTGCGCGGGATAACAGCGCGTTATTGATCTCAAACGAGGGGTTTTCCGTGGTGGCACCGATAAAAATCACAGTGCCATCTTCGATAAAAGGCAAAAAGGCATCTTGCTGGCTCTTGTTGAACCTGTGTACCTCGTCGACAAACAGTAAGGTGCGCTGCCCGCGTGACTGGGCCACACTCTTGGCGTGCTCAATGGCGGCGCGGATCTCTTTCACCCCTGAGGTGACCGCAGAGATGCGCTCGACATGAGCATTGGCATAATGGGCAACCAGCTCGGCGAGTGTGGTCTTGCCGGTACCCGGCGGTCCCCAGAACATCATGGAGTGAGCCCTGCCAGCCTCGAGGGCCTGACGCAGCGGCTTACCCTCACCTAACAGATGATCTTGCCCTATATATTGCGACAGAGTTTCCGGCCGCATTCTTGCGGCAAGTGGGCGGAAATCTGGCGCGAAATCGAAACTTAAGCTAGACACAAATGGCCTTATCTAATGACTTATTCAAATGGCTTATTCTAATCGCTAATTCAAAGGCTTAATCCAATGCCTTGAGGCGCTGATCGTCAATATCGACGCCGTCGGGGACGGTAAACTGAAACAGGTTAGCATCGGCGTCTTTCAAAGGCGCCTGGGCTGACAGATTAAAGACGCTGAGGTTACCCTGCTGATCTGTCAGCTTCATCGCCTCGAGTTGCTCATCCTTAAAGCAGACCTCAACGCCGGTCACGCTAGCATCGACGGCCTTAGGGGTGATCTGATAGCAATCATCCTGACGCTTTACCTGATAGGCCTGCCAGGTCGCTTCGTCGCGATGTACCAAGAGCGCGATCGGCGAGGCATCGATAGCCTGATTGAAATCCAACACAGACACCTCTTCGGCAAAGGGATTGTAGATCCACACATCCCGGCCATCGGCGACAATCAGGGATTCATCCGGCTGCGTCAGATGCCAATAAAACTGATTGGGTACCGCTAGGGCGAAGGTGCCCGTGCCCTGCTGGATCACCTTGTTGTTAACGTCGGTTACCTGCTGGCTAAAATTGGCCTTGAGGTTATCCAGCTTGGCAAGTTTGTCCTTTAGGGCTGCCGAATCATCGGCGTAGCTCGATGCCGCCACGACTAAAGGTATGGCACAGACTAATTGAAATAAGGGTTTTAGCATTTCAAATCCTTTCATGTAAAAGCGCTCGCTATTCACTCGGGTTACTGTCCCCATAAACTCAGGAGGTTTAAAGTCCTGACTTATAACTCTCTACTTTTTATCAGAGAGCGTCACACGAGTTTGTCACGAGAAATATTAACGAGAGCTTAATAATCTTTCGGCGGCGGAGGCGCCAGCACCTCACGGTTACCGTTATGGCCTTGAGAGCTGACGACGCCCTGCATCTCCATCTGTTCTATGATGCGAGCGGCGCGGTTATAGCCAATCTTAAACTTACGCTGCACGCTGGAGATAGAACCACGACGGGTCTCGGTAACAAAGGCCACCGCCTCATCGTAGAGAGAGTCCATCTCTTCATCATTCTCCGCGGCTTCACCAGGAAGCAGCACCTGCTCCCCTTCGGCCGAGCCCTGCAAGATCTCATCGATATATTGCGGCTTACCGCGACTATGCCAGTCGGCCACCACAGCATGGACTTCATGGTCATCAATAAAGGCGCCGTGAACACGGATAGGCACACTGGTCCCGGGTGGTAGATAGAGCATGTCACCCATACCCAGCAGAGTTTCAGCACCTTGCTGATCTAAGATAGTGCGCGAATCGATACGGGATGACACCTGAAACGCCATACGGGTTGGGATGTTGGCCTTAATCAAACCCGTGATCACATCAACCGATGGACGCTGGGTCGCCAGGATGAGGTGGATACCGGCGGCGCGGGCCTTCTGGGCGATACGAGCGATCAATTCTTCCACCTTCTTACCGACGATCATCATCATATCGGCAAATTCGTCGACGATCACCACGATAGACGGTAGCTTATCCAGCTCAGGCGCCTGCTCTTCCATACTGTCTTGTGAGCGCCACAGCGGATCTGTGATCACCTCGCCGCGCTCCTTGGCTTCCTTGATCTTGGCGTTGTAACCCTTGAGGTTACGTACCCCGAGGGCCGACATCAGCTTATAACGACGCTCCATCTCGCCTACACACCAGCGTAGGGAGTTGGCCGCCTCTTTCATGTCGGTCACTACCTCACAAAGTAGATGTGGGATGCCTTCATACACAGAAAGCTCCAGCATCTTAGGGTCGATCATGATGAAGCGTACATCATCCGGCCCTGACTTATAGAGCAAGCTGGTGATCATCACGTTGACCCCCACAGACTTACCCGAACCTGTGGTACCGGCCACCAGAAGGTGTGGCATCTTACCAAGATCTACCACCACAGGCTCACCCGAGATATCCTGACCCAGCACCATGCTAAGGTGTGATTTGCTATGCTCAAAGGCTTCGCTGCCCAGCACGTCACGCATAAATACGGTTTCGCGAAACTTGTTAGGGATCTCCAGACCCACATAGGCCTTACCTGGGATCACCTCGACCACACGAACACTCTCGGCTAGCAGCGAGCGCGCGAGGTCTTTCGACAGGTTAGTGATCTTAGATGCTTTGACACCTGGCGCGAGCTCAAGCTCGAAACGGGTCACCACAGGACCAGGGAAGACGCCGACCACCTTGGCCACAATGTTAAAGTCGGCAAGCTTGACCTCGACCAGACGCGCCACCTGATCCAGCTCTTCCTGACTGATTGGGTTTGTCTTACGATTTGGCACATCGAGCAGTGAAATATCCGGCAGCGGCGTAACAGGCTTCTTCGGCTGAGCCTCTTCCCCGCCCGGCAGGACGACTATGCCATCGACAATTTTTGCCTGCTCGACCTTCTGATTTTTGGGCAGTTTCTTGGGCAGCACGGCGCCGGTTGAATGCTTGGTATCGAAATCAATCGAGACTTCATCATCCTGAGCACTGAAGCTCAGAGCAGGCTCTTGCGCTTCTACCTCGGCAGCGGGTTTTGCCGTTGGCAGGCTAAAGCTTGGCTCCTTAACCCGGCCGCGAGAAGAAGTTTCTTGAGCCTCATCTTCATCATATTCATCATCGTAATCATCCTGTTCTTCTTCATAGACCTCTTCTTCGGCCTTAGCCAAAGCCTTTTGACGACGAGACTCCTTATATCGGTCAAATACCGACATGAACCCCTTGGTATCATCGGTTTCGGGCGCGCTGGAGAACTTCTCGGGGATATGTTTCAGCTGCCTAACGCACCAGATGGTGGCAAAACCAACCACCTCGACCACGGTTAGCCAGCTGATGCCGGTCAGCAAGGTAAAGCCGGCGCCGACGAAACAGAGCAGCAGCAAGGTCGTGCCCAACTGATTAAAATAAGGCAACATGGCATCGGCGATCACATCACCGGATACACCGCCAGCCGAGAACTCGTAGATGTCATTGGCATTCATGCTGGCAAGAGACGCAAGGCTGAAGGTGATCAACAAGAAACCAATCAGCCTTAGCCCTACCGAAAAATAATCGATCTCCAACAGTCGGTGAATACGTTTGAACAACAGCCAACCGGTCACCGCCACTATGATAGGAATAAGGTAAGCGGTGTAACCGAAGAAATAGAAAAGAACATCGGCAAGCCATGCTCCCACGGCGCCGGTAACGTTTTTAATCTCACCTTCGAAATTAGACTGACTCCATCCTGGATCAGACGAATGAAAGCTGCTTAGTGCAAGCAGAATATAGGTGGCGACCATGCAGCAGAGGATGAGTCCGCCTTCAAGCAGACGCTGCAGACCGCTGAGTGTTTTGACACTATTTCCCTTAGACAAAAGACAACCCACAAAGCAAAAACGAAAAGGTGAGCCTAAGATATCAAAATAATTCGTGCTATGCAGCGTTTTACCTGCCTATACAGCACAATAGCAAGGCAAAAGGCCTTCATTGGTGAAAAACTATTCGAGGTGAAAAAAAAGGAGCCCTGACGGCTCCTTTTTTACGACATAAATCGTTTTTAAGACTCAAGCGTTACATTGATTGCAACTCTATTGGTCTGCTTGACTTCTTCCATCACAACGTAGGTACGAGTATCAGAAACAGCGGGCAACTTAAGTAGAGTTTCACCTAACAAGCGACGATAGGCAGACATGTCAGAAACACGGGTCTTCAATAAATAGTCGAAGTCGCCAGAAACCAGATGACATTCTTGAATATCATCGAGCAGCTGTACGGCACGATTAAACTTATCAAATACTTCTGCAGTATCGCGATTTAGCGTGATTTCTACGAACACAAGTAATGAGGCCCCAAGATAATGGGGATTTACTAGCGCAGTATATCCATTGATGTAACCTTGCTTTTCGAGTCTTTTAACTCTCTCTAAACAGGGAGTGGGGCTCAGCCCTACACGCTTTGACAACTCCACATTGGAAATGCGGCCGTCGATTTGCAACTCGTTAAGGATGTTACGATCGATCCGATCTAAGTCTTTTATAGGACTCTTTTTATTATTAACCATATTTTTAACCTTGCTTTATCACTAAAACAACATTTACTGCTACGTATGTCAAAAGTTCAGCAGCATTAACTGCCGAAGTGATACTATACTAGATTTCCCTGAAACAATCACGTTCAGGACCTATAAAATAACAATTCAACCCAGAATAAATGGGTTTTTATTCAATTTGAGGCTCGAAGATGATAATTGGTGTACCTAAAGAAATCAAAAACCACGAATATCGTGTTGGTATGGTGCCGTCAAGTGTCCGCGAATTGACCCTAAAAGGTCATGAAGTATTTGTAGAGAAGAATGCAGGTGTTGGGATCGGTTTTAGCGACCAAGACTATGTCGATGTAGGCGCGTCAATCTTAGACACTGCAGCTGAAGTTTTTGCGAAAGCAGAAATGATCGTTAAGGTAAAAGAACCTCAAGCGGTCGAACGTGCCATGTTGCGTGAAGATCAGTTGCTGTTCACTTATCTTCATCTTGCTCCCGATCTGCCACAAACTGAAGATCTTATTAAGAGCGGTGCCGTCTGTATCGCTTATGAAACAGTAACCGATGCCCGTGGCGGCCTGCCGCTACTGGCGCCAATGTCTGAAGTTGCCGGTCGTATGTCTATCCAGGCTGGTGCCATGGCACTGGAAAAATCTATGGGTGGCCGCGGCATGCTACTTGGCGGCGTACCTGGTGTTGAGCCAGCGAAAGTCGTTATCATCGGCGGCGGTATGGTTGGTACCAATGCAGCGCAGATGGCCGTAGGCCTGGGCGCAGACGTGGTTATCCTGGATCGCAGCATCGATGCGCTGCGTCGTCTGAATGCTCAGTTCGACAACCGCGTTAAGGCGATCTACTCGACTGCCGACGCTATCGAAAAGCACGTACTGGAAGCCGACCTGGTGATCGGTGGCGTACTGGTTCCTGGTGCTGCTGCACCTAAACTAGTGACCAAAGATCACATCAAGCGTATGAAACCAGGCAGCGCTATCGTTGACGTCGCCATCGACCAAGGTGGTTGTGTTGAGACTTCTCATGCTACGACTCACCAAGACCCAACTTATATCGTTGATGAAGTAGTACATTACTGTGTGGCTAACATGCCAGGTGCAGTGGCTCGTACCTCGACCTTTGCGCTGAACAACGCGACCCTGCCTTACATCATCAAGTTGGCCGATATGGGCTACCGCGAAGCACTGCGTCAAGACAAGCACCTGCTAAACGGCTTGAACGTAATGCATGGCAAGGTAACCTGTAAAGAAGTTGCCGAAGCCCTGAACTTCGAGTTTGTTGATCCAAGCGTACTACTCGCTTAATCAAGTAAAGAGTGTAAACAAAGGGAGCCAATGGCTCCCTTTTTCGATTAGAACAATCTAAAAGATTGCCTTTACCCCTTAGGGGAAATTCCCTACAATCGCTGCAATTCGCTAAAGGCACGGAGAAAAAGATGAGCCAAGCTAGACACTGTAACTTATTAATTTTGGGTTCGGGCCCTGCTGGGTACACCGCCGCTGTTTATGCTGCCAGAGCAAACCTAAAACCTGTATTGATCACGGGTATGCAGCAAGGTGGTCAGTTGACGACCACGACCGAAGTTGAAAACTGGCCAGGCGACGCCGACGATCTAACCGGTCCGGCTTTGATGGAGCGTATGCAGAAGCATGCCGAGAAATTCGAAACAGAGATCATCTTCGACCACATCAACGAAGTTAACCTGCAAGAGCGCCCTTTCCAACTGAAAGGCGACAGCGGTGAATATACTTGTGATGCCTTGATCATCTCTACCGGCGCCTCGGCCATGTACCTTGGCCTCGAATCTGAAGAAGCCTTCAAGGGTAAAGGTGTTTCGGCCTGTGCCACCTGTGATGGTTTCTTCTACCGTAACCAAAAGGTTGCCGTGATCGGTGGTGGTAACACAGCCGTTGAAGAAGCGCTTTACCTAAGTAACATCGCATCAGAAGTTCACCTGATCCATCGCCGTGACAGCTTCCGCTCTGAGAAGATCCTGACCAAGCGTCTGATGGACAAAGTTGCGAACGGTAACATAGTTCTGCATCTCGACAGCACACTAGACGAAGTCGTTGGCGACAACATGGGTGTGACCGGCGTGAAGATCAAGAGTACCAAAGATGGCGCCATCACAGAGTTTGATGTCATGGGCGTGTTCGTCGCCATCGGCCACAAGCCAAACACTCAGATGTTTGAAGGTCAGCTAGAAATGAACAATGGCTACATCAAGGTGCAGAGCGGTCTTGGCGGTAATGCCACCCAAACCAGTATTCCTGGTGTATTCGCCGCTGGTGACGTGATGGATCAACATTACCGTCAGGCGATCACCTCTGCTGGCACCGGCTGTATGGCTGCCCTGGACGCAGAGCGTTTCTTAGATGCACAGTAAGCGTTACGCTTAATAAAAAAGCAGGCCGAGTGCCTGCTTTTTTTTGTCTTTAATACCAATCACGGTAGATAAGTACTCAGAAATAGCACGGGGAAAACGTTCGAGAACAAGGCAGAGTTTTTGATAAGCAGTTATTCTACAATCAAAAATGATAACACCGTCATCGGACGTTTTAACAAGCTAGAGTGACCAGTTATTGACTACGATTGGTATAAGTTCAGCCAAATAAATTTGCGGTGATCGGGCACAAAAAAAGGGACCCTGGGGTCCCTTTCAAAGCAAAGCTCACTAATTACTTAGCTAGAGCTTCTTTTGCCTTTTCAACTAGAGTGGCGAAAACCACTTTGTCGAATACAGCGATGTCTGCCAAAATCTTACGATCGATTTCGATAGACGCCTTTTTCAGACCGTTGATGAAACGGCTGTAAGACAGACCATTTTGACGAGAAGCCGCGTTGATACGTGCAATCCACAGTTGACGGAATTGACGTTTCTTCTGACGACGGTCACGGTAAGCATATTGGCCAGCTTTGGTTACTGCTTGCTTAGCAACACGGTAAGTACGTGAGCGAGCTCCGTAATAACCTTTAGCTAGTTTTAATACTTTCTTGTGACGAGCACGAGCGGTTACACCACGCTTAACTCTAGGCATTGTTCTTTACTCCTCTAATTAAGCGTATGGTAGTTGACGTGCAATTGCTGGCACATCAGACTTCGCAACTAAACATTTAGCACGTAAGTGACGTTTACGCTTAGTGCTCTTCTTGGTCAAAATATGACGTAAATGGGCTTGCTTGCGCTTAAAACCGTTAGCGGTTTTCTTAAAACGCTTTTGTACACCCTTGTCTGTTTTCATTTTAGGCATTGCTAAAACTCCGCATTGGGAAATTAATAAAACGCAAGGCGAGCAGAGGCCCTCAGAGAGGTCTCTGCTACTTTTAAATTTGCCTTACTATTTCTTTTTCGGCGCGAGTACCATCACAGCCTGGCGACCTTCCATTTTTGGAAAAGCCTCCACAACTGCTATCTCAGCCAGGTCGTCTTTAATACGATTCAAAAGATTCATACCAAGACTCTGGTGAGCCATCTCGCGACCACGGAAACGCAGCGTAACTTTCGCCTTGTCGCCGTCTTCTAGAAAACGCTTCAGGTTGCGTAGTTTTACCTGATAGTCGTTTTCGTCAGTACCGGGACGGAATTTGATTTCCTTCACCTGTATCTGTTTCTGCTTCTTCTTTTGCTCTTTTTGGGCCTTAGCCTTGTCAAAAAGATACTTTCCGTAGTCCATTATGCGACATACAGGCGGCTCAGCGTTTGGGCTGATCTCTACGAGATCTACGCCCGCTTCATCTGCAAGTTCTTGCGCTTCACGAAGACTTACAATGCCGATAGTTTCACCGTCTAATCCATTGAGGCGTACTTCTGATACGCCAACAATGAGTTCGTTAATTCTATTCGCCGCTGCTTTACGCACGTCTGTTTTCTTGATCTTTATGACCTATTCCTCCAACAAATTTAGACTACGGAGCGAAATCTGTTCTTTAACCATGGCAGCAAATTGATCGATTTTGATCTTACCTAGGTCAACACCATCTCTGGTTCGCACCGCGACTTCCCTATTTTCCATCTCTTGATCGCCCACGACCAATAGATAGGGAACACGCCTTAGGGTGTGTTCGCGTATTTTAAAGCCAATCTTTTCATTCCTCAAGTCTTTCGAGGCACGAATTCCCTGATCTTTAAATAATTTGACCACTTCGTCAACATATTCAGACTGTTTGTCAGTAATATTCATCACAACGGCTTGAACCGGTGCCAACCAGGTTGGGAACTTACCTGCGTATTCCTCGATCAGGATCCCTAGGAAACGCTCCAGCGAGCCTAGAATCGCACGGTGGATCATCACTGGCGTCTGACGGCTGTTATCTTCGGCAACATAAGTCGCGCCTAGACGTCCAGGCAAGGCGTAATCAAGCTGCACTGTACCGCACTGCCATGCCCTGTCTAAGCAGTCATGGAGCGTAAATTCAATCTTAGGACCATAGAAGGCACCTTCGCCCGGCAGAATCTCATACTCGATGTCGTTGGCTTTCAGTGCATCCATCAGCGCCTGCTCTGCCCTGTCCCACATGGCATCGTCACCGATACGCTTCTCTGGACGGGTAGAAAGTTTTACCACGATATCGTGGAAACCAAAGGTCGCGTAGGTGTCGTAGACCATCTTGATACAGCCACTCACCTCTTGCTGCACCTGCTCTTCGGTACAGAAGATATGGGCATCATCCTGGGTAAAGCCACGAACGCGCATCAAGCCATGTAGAGAACCCGATGGCTCGTTACGATGACAACAACCAAACTCAGCCATGCGCAGTGGCAGATCGCGGTAAGACTTGAGACCTTGGTTGAAGATCTGCACGTGACCTGGGCAGTTCATCGGCTTCACCGCGTACTCACGGTTTTCTGAGTGAGTAGTGAACATGGCTTCGGAATACTTATCCCAGTGACCACTGCGCTCCCACAATACACGGTCCATCATCAAGGGGCCTTTCACCTCTTGATAGGTGTACTGACCAAGCTTCTGACGAATGAATCTTTCAAGTTCGAGGAACAGGCTCCAACCGTCGTTGTGCCAGAACACCATGCCAGGGGCTTCTTCCTGCATATGGTACAGATCAAGCTGCTTACCTATCTTACGATGGTCGCGCTTAGCCGCTTCTTCGAGGCGAGTCAGATGCGCCTTAAGGGCCTTCTTGTCTGCCCAGGCCGTACCATAGATACGCTGCAGCATCTTGTTGTCTGAGTTACCGCGCCAGTATGCACCAGCAACACTCATCAGTTTGAAGTGATGACAGAACTTCATGTTAGGCACATGGGGGCCACGACACATGTCGGTATATTCTTCGTGATGATAGAGCGCAGGCTGGTCATCTTTACTGATGTTCTCATCCAAGATAGCCATCTTGTAGCTTTCGCCGCGTGACTCGAAAGTGTCACGGGCTTCTTGCCAGCTGACGACGCGCTTCACCACATCATAGTTTGTCTTAGCCAGTGCCAGCATACGCTTTTCTAGCTCGACTACATCTTCCTCGGTCAGCTTATGATCGAGATCCACGTCATAGTAGAAACCGTTATCGATCACCGGGCCGATGGCCATCTTGGTTTCAGGCCACATCTGTTTGATGGCATGACCCAATAGGTGAGCACAAGAGTGACGTAAGATCTCTACCCCTTCATCGTCTTTTGCGGTGATGATAGCGAGATCGGCATCTGTCTCGATCAAGTCACAAGCATCTTTCAGCTCGCCATTGACGCGACCTGCGATACAGGCTTTTGCGAGACCAGGACCTATGTCCGCGGCGACATCTAGGGTAGAAACGGCGTTAGCAAACTCGCGCTTGCTGCCATCGGGAAGTGTAATTACAGGCATGTATAATCCTTATCCAGTGGTGACCCCTACGTAGGGCCACTTGGTCATATTGAGAAAAATTTAAGCAACTGAAGCGCAAAACATTACCGGAGTTTTGATCTACTTCAGCGCAGGCCTGACATTCTAGGGCCGCATCAGGCAAATCGCAAGGTTTAAGGCCGCCGCTGTAGCCTAAAATCACCAACTAACTGACTAGCTAGTCGCTGCCAGTTAAATCTGTCACCAATTGTCCATCTGGATGTCATCGAAAAGTCATGGACGGCCCCTACTCTAGCCGCCATATCGTTATGGCTAATTCGCTAAGGAGCCCGACCATGATGAAGCTTATATTATTGACCGCACTCTTCTATCAGCCTTTGTACCCTAATGACGGCACTCGCGGCGCGTCTATGCTGGAAACTGCTACGCAGCAAACTCAAGTGCAGGCTTTCGAAGCCAAAGGTATCGAATTGCAAACATCGACTATTGGCCTGGATGTGAGCCAACTGGAAGGTGAGATAGCTATTGAGCTCGACCAGCAGCTCAAGGCGCTACATGCCGAGTTGCCACTGCAAGGAGGCGATCAGGAGCTGCTCGCCAGCCAAAACTGATAACGGTTGAAGCCGATGACGTCAGTTGTCCGGGACTTCAACTGCACTATAGTGCCTGCTATTGTCCGAGCACTTACTATGCTATTGCAACCTATTGCTATAAATAGGAAAGTCATCCAAGATTGTGCTCAAAAGATAATGAGCAACTTAGATGACAATGAATAAATGGGCACTGGTAACCGGCGGCGCCAAACGTATTGGTGAAGCGATCGTATTAGCCTTGCACAGTAAAGGTTTCAATATACTGCTGCACTATAAGGGATCTGAAAGTGAAGCAATGGCGCTCGCAGGCAAGCTTAACCTCAGCCGGGTAAACTCGTGCCAGACTGTGCAGGCTGACCTCGCCACCGAACAAGGGCCCCTTAGCCTTATCCAACACATTAATGACCATCAACTCCCGCTTGGGGCTCTTATCAATAACGCCTCGCTGTTTATACCAGACAGCAGTATTGAAGACTGGCAATCGAGCCAGCAGCTGTTAAACCTTAATCTGCTCGCGCCCTACCTGTTAGCCACCAAGCTTAGTGAAAACCTCGCCAGCAATGACGGCTGCGTCATCAACCTGGTGGATATTCACGGCGACCGCCCCTTAAAACACCATGGGCTATACTCAATATCTAAGGCAGGATTAAACATGGCGACCCGAGCCTTGGCCCAGGAGTTAGCGCCTAAGGTAAGGGTCAACGGTATATCGCCAGGCGCGATACTCTGGCCATCCCAGAGCGATCAAGCAGCTATCGCTAGCGTCACTCAGGCCATACCTCTGGCTAGAGCCGGCAGCCCCGAGGATATCGCCGATACCGTATGTTTTATCCTGGAGAGCCCCTACCTTAATGGTCAGGTGATCGCTATCGATGGCGGTCGTAGCGCAACCGGATATACAGGAGCCGACGGATGAAAATTTTTGATAAAGTGATCTGTTGTCCCCACTGTGGGCACCATCAACATATCAACTTAGATATCAGCTGTGGCGATCAGGACTATTACGACGATTGTCGTGTCTGCTGTAACCCTATCCATTTTCGAACCCACATAGACGATTCCAGACAGAAAATAGAGGTCTATGTGGACTCGGACGATGAGCAGTACTATTAGGCCAACTAAGACTCAGTGTAGGCCAACTTAGACTATGTACTGCTGCGTTAAATTCAGCAAGATTAAGGTCACCCACACCTGGTCACGCCTTAATCTACGCCTCAACGCCAATCCTTATCCGTTAACCAAGCCGTTTAACCAAGCCGTTTAACCCAAACGCTTGGCCAATACCCGTTCAACCGTGTCCACGATAGCCTGAGTCTGACTGTCTATCTCGATATTAAGCATAGTGCCGACAGCGACCTCGTCTAAGTTGGTGATCTCCAGGGTTTCTGGAATGAGGTGCAGCATAAAGCCAGTTTCGCTGATCTCTCCTACGGTCAGGCTACAACCATTCACGCCAACGAAACCTTTGTAGAGAATGTAGTTCATCCATTTAGGGTCGACTTCGAGGCGGATATCAAAATGGGCAGGCGTATGACTCACCTCGACCACAGTGGCCTGAGTGTGTACATGACCCGATAACACATGGCCACCTATCTCGCTGCCATAGGTCAAAGAACGCTCGATATTAACTTGGCTACCCACAGACAGACCGGCCAGATTAGTCAGCCTCAATGTCTCTTCCATTACATCGAAAAACACCCTATCATCTGCCATCTCGGTAACGGTCAGACAGACGCCGTTATTGGCGACACTTGCACCTCGCTGCAAGTTTTCCTTCAGGTGTGACGGCATCGCAATTTCGATTGTATTAAGACCATCTTTTTTATGAATAGCCACCACTTCACATGTGGCTTGAACAATACCTGTAAACATTTTTTACTCTCTGCATTAAGGCGTTTTCATGAATCAATTCGGCTTTCAAGCCAAAAAGCTCGTCCATCTCGCGTTGCCTGTGCTGATCGCCCAGGTCACCCAAACCATGATGGGTTTTATCGATACCGTCATGGCCGGACGTGTCAGCGCATTAGATATGGCCGCAGTGGCCATCGGCGGCAGTCTGTGGCTGCCGGCGCTACTGTTTGTACAGGGTTTGCTGGTCGCCTTTACCCCTGTGTTTGCCAGCCATCATGGCGCCGATAATCAAAACGCTATCAGGCCGATGGCTTTTCAGGCTGCCTATATTGCCATAATCGGCGCGGCCGTAGTGATAAGCTTTCTGCTTTTTGCGCCGCAGATCTTCAAATTAATGAATTTGTCCCCCGAGCTGGCCGAGCTGAGTGTCAGCTATCTCCATGGATTTGCCTGGGGCGTCCCCGCCTTCGTGCTCTATCAGGTCTTGCGAGGATGTAGCGAGGGGATCTCATACACACTACCGACTATGGTGATAGGGTTTGTCGGGCTGGCGGTCAACATCCCGGCCAACTATATCTTCATCTATGGCCACTTAGGTGCGCCCGCGCTGGGCGGTGCGGGCTGTGGTATCGCAACGGCCCTGGTGTTCTGGGCCATGTTTATCGCCATGACCATTTACATGCAGTGGCATAAGCGCTTCGCCGTTATCAAGCCGCTAGGTGCCTTTCACCTGCCGGATCTTAAGACCATGAAGAGAATGACCAAACACGGAATGCCCATCGCCATGGCCTTGTTTTTCGAGGTGAGCCTGTTTGCCATCATAGCACTGCTGCTCGCCCCTTTGGGCGCCGATGTAGTGGCAGGCCATCAGATCGCGCTTAACTTTTCATCCATAGTGTTTATGCTGCCACTCTCTATCGGCATCGCCGTGTCGATAAGGGTTGGATACTACCTCGGACAGGATAAGGCGGACGTGGCTAAGCTAGTGACTAAGGTCGGTCTGGCTATCGCCTTTAGCTTGGCGGCCTGCACGGCCGTCATCACTGTGGTGTTTCGCACTCAGATAGCGCTGCTCTATAACCAAAACCCCGAGGTGGTCTCCCTGGCGAGCAGCCTGATGTTCCTGGCCGCCCTGTATCAGTTGTCTGACTCGGTGCAGGTAGTTACTGCAGGTGCCCTGCGTGGCTATCACGACACCCGCAGCGCCTTCTACATTACCCTTGTCTCCTATTGGGCCATCGGCATGGTGCTCGGCTATCTGCTGGCAGAAACCGACATACTAGTTCCTGCCATGGGCGCCCACGGTTTCTGGATTGGCTTGATCGCCGGCCTCACCAGCGCCGCACTGCTGTTTGCCTTGAGACTTCAGTATATTCAAAAGCATCCAAAGCAACTGGCCTTGGTTGATCAGCCGATTAATCACGCCGACCTATAGCCAAGATCAACACAGGCAAGCTGATGTTTAGCTGATGTTTAGCTGATGTTTAGCTAAATAATCATCATCTTGCCTGAATCTTTATGTAAACACTTTGCCGAATATAACGACGCTTTGGCGTTAAAAAGATCAAGTTGCGCAGCAAATCACCGCTTGATTGAAAAATTACGATTTTTTACTTGCAACTCACATCACATCCCTCGTAATATAGCGCTCGTTCGCTGGCCGAGAGGTCGTGAACGGTAAAGCAGTACAACCGTAGCTCAGTTGGTTAGAGCACCACCTTGACATGGTGGGGGTCGGTGGTTCGAATCCACTCGGTTGTACCAATTTTACAAGAGATAACAGTACAACCGTAGCTCAGTTGGTTAGAGCACCACCTTGACATGGTGGGGGTCGGTGGTTCGAATCCACTCGGTTGTACCATCTTGTAAAAATATCAGCCAGCGCAAGCTGGTTTTTTTATGCCTGTTACTCGCTATTCAGCCTACTTCGCACTCACCATAACAAAAATCGGCTCACCACCGCCGGATCTATTGCTGGCAAGGTCGGTAATACTAACCTTGGTTTTCACTCGATTGGCGCTCGATGAGTGACGCTCAAGAAACTGAAAGCTTTGTGATGCCTGATATTGGTAGGCAAACTGCGCCAGACTCAGGCCATTGCAGGAGATGCTGTTGACCCCGAAGCGCATGTTATGGTCATAGTTAACCAGTTTACGCTTTAACGCCGAACTGTTATCGCTACCCGCCGCAATACAGATCTTGGTCTCGACGCTACTGTCCTGCGCCACAAATCTATAATTGGCATTGGTGTTAGTGCTGGTATTAGCGGCGGCTGCCGCCTCTTCAGCCACTGCCACCTGTGTACTCAAGCCTAAACCTAGAGCCGTAACAGCTACACCGATAGAAACAAACGCCCCTGTTTTCATCTTCAACTCCTTAAGCCGTATTGATAACGGCGCCGCGATACCTGTTTATTGCCGATCCGCAAAGGCACTTAGGCCTGCACGAAATTGCATTGCCAGTCGCCTCGGCGCATCACATCTCCTCAAGTAAAGCCCAAAAACCGCGTCAAGGTTGTTAACCCTTGATGTCAAAGTGTTGCAAGCTGTGTAGCCCAAATGAAGGGCATGGTGAACGCTGCTTATCCTACTAAAATCCTAGAGAAAAAAAGTACAACTGAGGTACACTGTTTGCTGGCGAGTGACAACAGGAGCCGGGAATGAGCCAGCGTACATTACACACCCTTTTTAAACCTAAGTCGGTGGCCATCATTGGAGCCTCTAACGGCGCCAAGCGCGCCGGCAATGTCGTAATGCGCAACCTGCTCTCCAGCGGGTTTTCCGGGCCTATCATGCCGGTCACCCCAAAATACGATGCCGTGATGGGTGTGCTAGCCTACCCCAATATCGAAGCTCTGCCGCTTAAGCCCGATCTGGCCATCATCTGCACCGCGGCCAGCCGCGTCCCCGCCATCGTCGAACGTCTCGCCCAATTTGGCTGCAAGGTGGCGATTATCAACGCTTCAGGCATGGCCAATCAGCTCGATGAAGAGGGGCAGAATTTACTGACGCTGACCCGCGCCCACGCCAAACGCTACGGGATGCGGATCCTCGGCCCCAACAGCCTGGGGATGATGCTGCCAAATTTGGGGCTCAATGCCAGCCTGGCACACACCAGCGCCCTACCGGGTAAAATCGCCTTTGTGTCCCAGTCTGCCGCCATCTGCACCACTGTGCTGGACTGGGCCAACAACAAGGGGATCGGCTTCTCCTCCTTTATCTCACTTGGCGATGCAACAGATATCGATTTCGACGAGCTGCTGGACTTTCTCGGGCGAGACTCGCGCACCACGGCGATCATGCTCTACATAGACTCGGTCAACGAGAAGCGCCATTTTCTCTCCGCAGCCCGCGCCGCCGCACGTAACAAGCCGATATTAGTGATCAAATCGGGTCGCAGCATTGAGGGCACCACAGCAGCTAAGCTACACACAGGTGGGGAAGTGGGTAACGACGCCGTCTACGAGGCTGCCTTCAGACGCGCGGGTATGCTGAGGGTTAACGATCTGGTAGAGCTGTTTGCCGCAGTAGAAACCCTGGCCCACTCTGCTCCCTTGCAGGGCGAGCGTTTGGCAATTCTCAGTAATGGCGGCGGTCCCGCCGTACTAGGCCTAGATCAGCTAATTCTCGGCGGCGGTAAAGCCGCCATCCTAGACGATGATACCTTCGACAAACTCAATGCCTTGCTGCCCGATACCTGGTCCGGGCAAAATCCGGTGGACATAGGTGGCGACGCCGATGCCAAGCGATACACCCAGAGCCTGGACATTCTGATGAACGCCGATGTGGCCGATGCCATCTTGGTGTTGCACTCACCTTCCGCCCTCGGCGATAGCATAGAGATCGCCGACAGCATCATAGAGCTCGTCTCAAAACATCCAAGGCGTCACAAGGTCAATGTGCTCACCAACTGGAGCGGAGAAGACTCGGCCTATCAGGCCCGTAAACACTTTAACCGCGCCGGTGTGCCCACCTATCGCACACCAGAAGGTGCGGTTGGCGCCTTCATGCACATGGTGGAATACAGACGCAACCAAAAGTTGCTACAGGAAGTGCCGCAATCTATCCCGGATAATATTCCCACCGATGCCCAACTTGCGCGCTCCTTGCTGCAAAGAGCGATTGCCGATAACAAGCAGGTGATCGAGACCCATGAGGCAAGCGCCATCCTCAAGGCCTATGGGCTAAACACCATAGAGACCCACTTTGCCGCCAATGCCGAGCGCGCCGCCGAAATTGCCGAACAGATAGGCTATCCCGTCGCCCTCAAGGTGCAGTCACCTGATATTCACCATAAATCCGATGTTCACGGCGTCATGCTCAACCTCACCTCCCATCAGGAGGTGTTACAGGCCGCCGATGCCATGGTCGGCCGGGTACATTCACTCAACCAGGACGCCGACATCCAGGGGCTGATAGTGCAGAAGATGGCACTCACCGCCGGCACTCAGGAGATCCGCGTCGCGGTGACCAATGATCCCGTGTTTGGCCCGGCCATCCTGCTTGGCGAAGGCGGCTCCGAGTGGCAACCCAGCACAGATGCCGCGGTTGCTCTGCCACCACTGAATATGACTCTGGCCCGCTACATGGTGATCCAGGCGCTGAAGACCCACAAGCTCAAAGACAGGCATCTGCCGCTGGGCTTAGACATGAACGCCCTGTGCGTCATGCTGACCCAGATCTCCCACCTCATCATAGATTGCCCCGAGATATCAGGCTTAGATCTTAACCCTGTGCTGTGCGCCGGGGAGCAGATCACCCTGTTAGATGTAAATATTCAGCTCAATGCCAATGCCCAGGACAATACCAACCGCCTGGCTATCTGCCCCTACCCTAAGGAGCTTGAAGAGCATGCGGTATTGAAAAACGGTCTTGAGATCATGCTACGGCCAATTTTGCCTGAGGATGAGCCTAAGCATCTGGCCTTTGACAACTCCCTCTCGGACGAAGACAGGTATAAACGCTATTTTGGTGTGCGATCCAAGATGACCCATGAGGAGATGGCGGTGCTTACGCAGATTGACTATGCCAGGGAGATGGCCTTTATCGCCACCACAAAGGGCTCCGATGGCGATGATATTACCCTGGGCGCCGTGAGGGCCTCCATCGACCCCGACAATACCGAGGCGGAGTTTGCCATGGCGGTGCGCAGCGACCATCAGGGGATAGGCATAGGTAAATTATTACTGGAAAAATTGATCGCCTATTACAAGGCCAATGACACCGAGCTGCTTACCGGCTTCACCATGTTTGAAAACCGCAACATGGCAAGCTTGGCGAAGAAGTTGGGCTTTAGCGTTACCTTCGACATGGAGGAGCATCTGATCAAGATGGACATGCCCCTCAAGCCGAAACAAGACTAGCTGGTGCGCCCAGCTTGTAAGCCGTGCTTATTTAGCGTGTTTGCTAAGCGTTAACCATTTTACGTTTAGCTGCTAAATCTGCTTTCACACCTGCATACAGAGAAGCTAGCTCACAACAGAGCTAGCCTTTGAAACAGTTACTTATTGAGCCCCTTAGCCTTTCACACAGTTACGGCCCGCTGACTTGGCTCTATATAGGGCTTCATCGGCGCGCACCAGATAAGACTCTCTGTCGTCATCGTGGCGCAGTGTCGCCACCCCGATGGAGACGGTGATCGCCCCAAGTGATAGCTTCTTATCTTTGCCTATGCTTAGATGGCGCTCGGCGATACGTGCCCTAAGCTGCTCGGCCACGACCATGGCGCCTGAATGCTCGGTATCGGGCAGCAGGATCACAAACTCTTCACCGCCGTAACGCGCGACAAAGTCATCCCCCTTCACCCCTTGTTTTAACGCTAGTGCGATATAGGCGAGTACCTTATCGCCCACCAGGTGACCATGGGTATCATTAAACTGCTTAAAGTTGTCGATATCGACCAGGAGCAAGCTGCTAAGGCGCTGCTCTCTTCTGAACCTTTGAATATGACCCAGCACCTCCTCATCGAAGGCACGGCGGTTACGCAGCGAGGTGAGCTGATCTGTCATCACGGCGATATTGAGATCTTCCATCTCGGCCTTCAGCGCGGCGACCTCCTGATTCATCGTCTTCAGATTCGCTTCCATCTGGCGATTGCTGATCACCACCTGAGACACCTCTTCGGCCAGGGTATCGACCAGGCGCTCGAGGGTCTTAGGGTCTGGGTCCTGGCTGATGTTCTGCTGAAAGGTGGTCAGGCTGAGATTAAATTGCGCCGTACCTGCGGTGACCTCGGATAAACGGGTCATAAAATTATTGATCAAGATCTGCGTCTCTATCTGCACATTCTCGATCACCTCGGGTGACTGCTCGCGAATGAAGCTGTTATAGAGGCCGGCATTGACCTCAGAGGTAAACTGAGCGCGGCTGGCCACCAGGGTGTCGATGGCGCGCTTAAGATCCAGATTGACCCCACGGAAATACTCATACCACACGGCATAATTATCTGGGGTTACTGGGATATTGAGTTCTGACATGCGCGGAACGGCATGTCGGAGAATTTTAGCGGAAAGTTCGGTCTCGGTAAGTTGTTTAGCCAAATTCATAGAGATTTTCGCCATTTTATTATTAGAGGAACACTAGCGCACACTCGGCGCCTTCATCCGCGTAATTTAATGAATGAAGGCGCAATCTCTACAATAACGAAAATTTTAAGCCTTACCAGCTATTTTTGTTGTTTTTATGTTACAAACCACTATTTTACCCGGCAAGTCGCAAACAGATCCTTTTCCTTGCGATACACCTCGGTCGATACGTTCATCAGACCAAGCAGGCTGGAGAAGAGGTTATCGTGTGAGAAGCCGCCCTTGGTGGCATGGTCACGCAGACACTGCTTGTCTAAACCATTGTCGGAGGCGAAGTCCGCTGAGAGCCAGGCCAGCATAGGGATCTTGATCTGCTCATCCGGCGCTATCGCATAAGGCGCACCATGAAGGTACATGCCACTCTCCCCCAGCGACTCGCCGTGGTCGGACACATAGAGCAAGGCGGTATCGGCCTTGTTCTGCTGCGCCTTGAGACGTGAGATCACCTGAGCGATAATATAGTCGGAATACAAGATGGTGTTGTCATAGGTATTCATCAACTCTTCATCGCTGCAGTTTTGGATGTCGCTACGCTGACAATCGGGCACAAACTTGCGATGGGCTTCTGGATAGCGCAAATAGTATGTCGGGCCGTGTGAACCTATGATGTGCAGCACGATAAGGGTATCCTGGCTGACACCTTCGGCCAGGCGCTTATCGAGTTCATTCAGCAGCACCTGATCGTAGCAGTAGTGACCGTCGCAGAGCTCTGGGTCGCTATTGAGATCTATGTTGATGTGTTTAACGCGGTCACACACGCCCTTGCAGCCACTGTCGTTATCCAGCCAGTCCAGCGAGATACCGGCGTGATCCAGCACGTCCATGGCCGTGTCCTGGGCCTGTGCCTGGCGCGCGTCGTAATCTTCTCTATCCATGCTAGAGAACATACAAGGCAGCGACACGGCCGTTGCCGTGCCGCAAGACTCGGTGTTTTTAAAGGCGATCATGTCATACGCCTTGGTATGGGCGTTGGTTGGCTTATCATAGCCATAGTACTCATAGTTATGGGCCCTGGCGGTCTCGCCGACCACAACCACCACCAAGTTAGGCTTGCCGTTATGATCTAAGGTCAGGTTCTTGGCATCTTTGCCCTGCACCTTATAGACCAGCGGCTCCTGGAAGTAGTTAACCTTGACATACTTGATCATAGATCCGATGGCATAGGTCGGGACTATGTAGCGCTTCATCTGATCGTTGTTACGGCCAAAGGCGACATAGTTTTGATAATAGAAGAAGCCGATCACCGCGATACCGGCAAGCATGGCGAACATGAAGGCAAGCTTATGCAGTAGCTCTTTCACGAAAGGCTTGTAGACGATATCGGCCTTAAAGATCAGCAGCGCCGGCAGCAATCCGGTCAGGGTAAAGTTTAAAATTGATGACCAGTTAAGATAGGTTAAGGCCTCGGCGCTGTTAGTCTGCACTGTGTTTTCGATCATGCCATAATCGAACACGACGCCATATTGCAGCGCGGCGAAAAACACGCTGGAAGAGATCAGAGTAACGATGATGAAAAACGGTTTAAGTAGATACTTAACCGAAAAAAGCGAAAAGATGAAGCTTAACGCGAAGATAAGAAATAGCGGAATGGTGGCGATGAAGAGGTAGTTAACCTCGCCCTGCTTCTCTATACCCTGCTGAACGATCTGGAACAGCGGAATATTAAATACGCCTACATAAAATAACGCAGTGATCAGTGTAAACTGATTCACCGAAAGGGTTTTAACGCGTGACAGCACTGAGTGTTCTCTCTGTAAATAAACCTAAAATGACGTTCAAAAAATCGCCAAGCTGCCGATTATAACGACCTGCCAATCAAATAACGCCACGACTTCTTTTTCATCTTCTGCATCATCTTTCACATCAGGGCCAAACCTGGCCCGAATCAGAAGCAATTCATGCTCTAAGCACTTAACTTTTAACACTTAGCTAAAAGTACTTAGCGAATAGCAATTCTCGAATAGCACTTAGCTAATAGCACTTCTCACATAGCACTTAGCTATCAAAATTTTGCCATTAGCCAAATTTCAGATAACCGTGGCGCAGAAATGTTGCGGCAATATTACCAATCAACACACCGCGCCACAATTGTAATCGCTATCAGCCTACCAACACAGGCACAGAACACCTTTGTTAACAGCTATGACTTAAGGGCAATAGGTAAAAGGCCATTTGTTAACTGCTATTTGCTTATAGCGTAAGCCTATTAACCAGCATATTTGAAAGTTTTGAATTAACACTCGGGAGTTTACACACCCGAGGTGAAAAAAAAGTGTTTTTACAGACGCAGTGCATGAGTTGCGGGTTAAAACTCGCTGTTCATGCGCTGGAAAAAACTCAACAAGAGCTCACGTTCGCTGTCGGAGAACTTAGCGGTAAGTTGATCGGACAAGCCATGGTGCAGTTGGTCATGCTCCCGGTAGACAGCCTGACCCTGCTGGGTTAATCCAACCAGAATCGAGCGTCTGTCTTGCTGGTGGGCCTTACGTGCAACTAGGCCCGCCTGCTCCATCTTATCTATCTGCACCGTCAGAGTACCTGTGGTGATCCCCATCTTCTCCGCCAGCTCTTTCATACGCATGTCACCATTGCCGCCCAAAATCTCTACGGCATGGATCTGAGGCAAGGAGTGGCCGGCATCCTTGACTACGGCCATCTCCCAAGACGAGAGCTTTTCATAAAATTCGACTATGGTGTGGCTCAATAGGTCATTATTCATAGTTAACGCACAATTCCTTTTTAAAGAGTTCGAAATTTAAGCTTATTCTGCCCCTTGGCAAGCAGTTTGACGGCAAGTGATGAGTTCGACCGTCAGATGGTCAATACGTTCAAATTTAGCCAACTTCTGCTTGAAATAATCCAGCTCCTTCGGCGCATGGCTAACGATAGAGACCATGGCGGCATAATGATCGGCGCTAACACGCCAGACGTGAATGTCGCTCACCTGATGATCCTGCTCGGCCTCAATCAACTCAACCATCTGCTTCACGTATTGTTTCTCTATGCTGGCATCGAGCAGAATCGGCCCAGTTTGCTTCATCAAGCCCCACGCCCAGCTGGTGATAATCACAGCGCCAACCACGCCCATTAAGGGATCTAACCAGGTCAGTCCCAGATACTTACCGAACAGTAAGGCGCCAATGGCCAGCAGAGAGGTCAAGGCGTCGGCCATTACATGGAAATACGCAGCGCGCAGGTTGTGATCATGATGACCCTTGTCACCGTGTGCATGCGCTTTTTCATGTTTATGCTCATGAACATGGTGATGAGCGTCATGCTCGTGGCTATGATCGTGCTCATGGCTGTGATCGTGATGATGCCCGTGACTGTGGTCATGACTGTGATCATGATGGTGATTATGATGATGCCCGTGGTGGTGATGTCCATGGTGGTCTTTTAGCAAAAAGACAGAAATTACATTGACCGTCAGGCCGATCACCGCCACAAAGATGGCTTCGTTAAAGTGGATCTGCTCGGGGTTAAACAGGCGGCTCACCGACTCAACCACCATAAGTAACGCAACGAGCCCGAGTGCAACGGCACTGGTAAAGCCCCCTAATACGCTAACCTTACCTGTACCAAAGGCAAAATCAGGGCTGTTAGCATGTTTCTTCGCATAGTGATAGGCAAACAGGGTAATGAGAAACGCTGCGGCATGGGTACCCATATGCCAACCGTCGGCCAATAAGGCCATCGAACCGTATACGGTACCTGCACCAATCTCGGCGATCATGGTAAATAGGGTTAGCAGTAACACATAACGGGTGTTGCGCTCGCCATCACTGTTTAAATTAGCGAACTGGTGGCTGTGCTGCCAGGGGGCTAGATGATCCTTTACGTTAGGCATGAATGTTTCTCTATTCGTTTTTATTGGTTAGCTTTTGCTGTTTACTTTGGTTAATTAACTTTGGCTAGTTAACTTGGGTTGTTTAACTTCTACTGGTTCGTATATAGGTTCGTACATCGGCTCGTATATTGATTCGAAGCTAGCTGTTTGTGTTTATCAGTACCCGAGACGCTTAACCCAAATACTTTGAAAACCAAACAGTCAGCATATTAACTAGTTTGATTTTCAAAGTAAATAAATATGAGATGCTCGAATAGAAAACTGCCATTCTCGTCACAAGCCATATTAAAAATTAACTAAAAACAATAAATTAAAAATTATTTCTTTGCTTTTAACCCTTTTCCTCTATGCTAGCGTTTATACCAGGTATAACCGTTCAATTTAACGCTAGGAGCTTTCATGAAATTACCATTGAACAAATATACATCTGCCCTATTAATCGGCCTAGGTCTCTCCTTTAGCACCTTCTGTGCCCAGGCGACCAGTCCCGCCAAGCCACAGCAGTTAACCATGCCCGTCGCAATAAGCTACTCTGCAAGCGACTATCAAGCCGAAGAAGCTACTAAGATGTTTCCTGCGCCAACTGACGGCCTGGTGCAACATATTCTTACCCTGCCAAAACTTGCCAATGAGGGCGACTATCGCCTGGAGATAGCCATCGGCCGCAGCGAAGAGGTAGATTGCAACAAGCATGGACTGTCGGGGGAGATAACTCAGCATACGGTAAAAGGCTGGGGCTATAGCTATTATCAGGTGGATGCCATACATCAAGGTCCTAGCACCATGATGGCCTGTTTCGATAAGGCAAAGAAGACAGCATTCCTCACCCTGCCTGAGAAGCTTACCTTAGCCTACGACAGTCGCTTACCTAAGGTGTTTTACTTGCCTGCAGGTGCTCAGCTTAGATACCGCATCTGGCAGGCCAGCAGCGACTATCAGTACAGCGAAGCCAAGTAGTTGTGTTCAGCCTTACGGCCTGTTGCTCATATTAATCAGATACAAAAAAACCTCTGCCTAGGCAGAGGTTTTTTTATAACGCTCGCAGCATTTGCTTAGCGTAATTACAGGCCGTTGATGGCGTCTTTACACAACTGGGTGATACGCGCCCAGTCGCCCTGCTCCATAGCATCGGTTGGGGCAATCCAGCTGCCGCCGATACAATCGACATTCTTAAGCGCCAAATAATCTTTGTAGCTGCTCGGGGTAATGCCGCCGGTTGGGCAGAAACGTATGTCGGCTAGCGGACCTGAGAAGGCCTTCAGCGCATTCACGCCGCCAGATGCCTCTGCTGGGAAGAACTTAAAGTTGGTGTAACCCAAGGCCATACCCGCCATCACCTCAGAGATGCTAGCAACGCCAGGGATTAACGGCACGCTACCCTTCATCGCCGCCTTTAGCAGCTCAGGCGTGGCCCCCGGGGTGATCACAAACTGAGCGCCGGCATCGATAGCCTGCTGCAGCTGCGCTTCGTTGAGCACGGTACCCGCACCGACCAGGGCTTCGGGCACCTCTTTGGCGATCTTGGTGATCGCTTCCAGCGCACAAGGGGTACGCAGCGTCACTTCCAATACGCTGATGCCACCTTCGACCAGGGCTCTGGCGAGTGGAACCGCATCCTCAATCTTATTAATCACCATGACGGGAACGATCGGGCTACGTTTAAAAATATCTTGGGGTTGAATTGACCAGTTATTCTCAGCCATTGCTAAAAGCTTCCTCAATGATTAATAATTTTCGTCTATGGTCGTGGTGCAACGTGCACCCGTCTCTGGACTACTTAAATTGGAACGCAGCGCCGCAAACAGTTCGCGGCCCATGCCGAAACTGGTACTACGTAGATCGACTTTTTCCGCTTCACGACTCGCCAGTACAGCCTCATCGACCAGCAGGCTCACCTCACCTGTATTAGCATCGACACGAATCAGGTCACCATTCTCAACCTTGGCAATCAGACCACCGTCTAATGCCTCTGGCGTCAGATGGATCGCCGCAGGCACCTTACCGGATGCACCAGACATACGGCCATCGGTCAGCAGCGCAACCTTAAAGCCTTTATCCTGTAGCGAGCCCAGGATTGGCGTTAACTTATGCAGCTCAGGCATACCGATCGCCTTGGGCCCTTGGCCTTTAACCACGACGACACAGTCTCTGTCGAGCTCTCCGGCCTTGAACAAGCCTTCGAGTTTGTTCTGATCGTCGATCACCACGGCTGGCGCCTCGACAAATCGGTGCGATTCGGCAACCGCTGATACCTTGATCACCGCACGCCCCAGGTTACCCTTAAGCAGCTTCAATCCACCGTTGGCCTGGAATGGCGATGCCACGGCCGTCAGCACCTCTTTATCCAGAGAGTCACTTGGGCCTTCGACCCAAACCAATTCATTGTCGATAAGGCGTGGCTCCTGGGTGTAACGACGCAGACCAGGACCGGCCACCGTCAACACATCTTCATGCAGCAGTCCGGCATCGAGCAGTTCCTTGATCAGGAAGGCCATACCGCCAGCGGCGTGGAAGTGGTTGATGTCGGCGTGACCGTTAGGATAGACGCGAGCAAGTAACGGCACGGCGTCTGACAGCTCAGAGAAATCATCCCAGTTGACGATAATGCCGGCAGCACGGGCAGCGGCAACGATATGCATGGTCAGGTTGGTCGAGCCACCCGTTGCCAGCAAGGCAACTATGCCATTGACCACAGATTTCTCGTTAACCACCTCACCGATTGGTGTGTATTGGGTACCCATCTCGGTGAGACGACACACCTGCTTAGCCGCCATCTTATTCAGGGCTTCACGCAGCGGATCGTCAGGATTCACGAATGAGGAACCTGGTAGTTGCAGGCCCATCACTTCCAGCATCAGCTGATTGCTGTTTGCCGTACCGTAGAAGGTACAGGTGCCCGCGCTGTGATAAGACTTAGACTCGGCTTCCAAGAGCGCGGCGCGATCCACCTGCCCCTGGGCAAACTTTTGTCGAACCCGCGCCTTCTCCTTGTTAGGAATACCGGATTTCATCGGACCGGCTGGCACAAACAACATAGGCAGATGACCGAAGCTCAGAGCGCCGATCAACAGACCAGGAACTATCTTGTCACAGATCCCCAGTAGCAAGGCGCCGTCAAACATGTTGTGAGACAGACCCACAGCCGTTGACATGGCAATTACCTCACGGCTAAGCAGGCTGAGCTCCATGCCGGGTTGCCCTTGGGTCACACCGTCACACATGGCGGGCACGCCTGCGGCCACCTGGGCAACGCTGCCAACCTCGTGACAGGCGTCTTTCAACAGCTGAGGGTAATGCTCGTATGGCTGATGGGCCGACAACATGTCGTTGAACGCGGTAACAATACCTATGTTGGCTTTATTGAATGCCTTGATGGCATTCTTATCCGCCGGACTACAGGCGGCAAAACCGTGGGCTAGGTTGCCACAGCTCAGGCTGCTGCGATGAACGCCATTGGCTTTTGCTTCGCCCAGCGCCGCAAGATACTTTGCGCGAGTCGCTTGGCTTCTGGCAATGATCCTGTCGGTAACTGACTGTACTACTGAATGCATAATCGCTCCTTAAGCGCTCCAATAAACATCGACGGGTGTCTTGTGCTGGGCAAGTACCGCACGTATCGGCATCACCTTGGCATCGTCATTCTCGAGCGCTTGTCGGTAAACGGCGAGCTTCTGTTCACCGACTATGTGTAAATAGATTTGGCGTGACGCTAAGATCCCCTGCTTGGAGATGGTCATACGACCATGGGGTGCCTCGCCCGGATTCACCGCCAGGCACAACGCCTGGGTGCTCAGCGCCTGTTCAATCTCCTTAGCGCACGGGAACCATGAACAGGTATGGCCATCGTTGCCCATGCCGAGCACCACCACATCGAAGGGCCTCGGGAAGTTGGCGAGTTGCTCTATGGCCATGTCGACGCCAGCCTCTGGGGTGGTGAACATGTTCTTCAGGCCGCGAAACTTAGCGCCCGCGGCGCGGTTTTGCAGCAGGTGTTGTCTCACCAAACGCTCGTTGGAATCGCTGTGCTCGCTATCGACCCAGCGCTCATCGGCCAGGGTGATATAGACATCGTTCCATTCGATCGCCTTCTGACTCAGCAGCTTAAACAGTGCCAGTGGTGTCGAGCCACCAGACACTACCAGGCTAGCCTTGCCACGGGCATCTATAGCCGCCTGAAGCTGCTCGGCGATGCGCTCGGCAAGTTGCTCCTCCAGGCTGGCTTTGCTATCAAAAGATTTGAATACGGATTCTTTAATCATCTTAAAATCCCCTTATTCGTCCCAAGAGCGGCCGTCTTTAGCGATCAAAGCAACTGATGCCACAGGGCCCCAGCTACCGGCTGGGTATGGCTTAGGCGTCTCATTGCTCTCTTCCCACGCCTGAATGATGCCGTCGACCCAGGTCCATGCCTGCTCAACTTCATCTCGGCGTACGAATAGCGCCTGATTACCCAGCATGGCTTCGAGTAGCAGACGCTCATAGGCATCGGCGATGCGGTCGTTCTTGAAGGTATCGGAGAAACTCAAATCCAGCTTTGTGGTTTGTAGTCTTTGTTTCTGCTCAAGACCCGGCACCTTGTTCATCATCTGGATCTCAACCCCTTCGTGAGGCTGCAGACGAATAGTCAGCTTGTTTGGCGGCAGGTTGCGGTAGCTTGAACGATACAGGTTATGGGGTGGGTTCTTGAAATAGACGACGATTTCAGAACTCTTGGTCGGCATACGCTTACCGCTACGCAGATAGAAAGGCACACCGGCCCAACGCCAGTTGTCGATATCGACGCGCAGGGCGACGAAGGTCTCGGCGTGAGACTGAGTATTAGCACCCTCTTCTTCCAGGTAGCCAGGTACTGGCGCCCCTTTGAGGAAACCGGCTGAGTACTGGCCGCGCACCGTGTTTTCATAGATGTTATCGGCATCTATCTTACGCAGTGACTTAAGCACTTTGACCTTCTCATCGCGAATGCTGTCTGCGTCCAGGTTTACTGGCGGATCCATGGCGACCAAGGTAAGAACCTGTAGCAGATGGTTTTGGATCATATCGCGCATCTGACCGGCCTTATCGAAATAGCCCCAGCGACCTTCGATACCCACCTCTTCGGCCACAGTGATCTGCACATGGTCGATCGTGCGGTTATCCCACTTAGAGGCAAACAAGGAGTTAGCGAATCGCAGCGCGATCAGGTTCTGTACCGTCTCTTTACCTAGGTAATGGTCGATACGGTAGACTTGGTTTTCATTAAAGTAGGCGCTGACTTGATCGTTAATGACTTTAGAAGAAGCGAGATCTGAGCCGATGGGCTTTTCGAGGACGACACGGGTATCGGGATAGATAAGGTTTTGTTCATGCAGGCAGCGACAGATATCGCCAAAGATGGCCGGCGGCGTCGCGAAGTAGTTCACCATGACACGCTTCTTGGGCTCGAGGATCTCATGGAAGGCACTGTAACCTTCTGCTTCGGTGAAGTTAGTCCCAATATAGACACAGCGCTTTAGGAATCGCTCGAGGGTTTCATCACACAGGGCTTCTTTAACGAAGCTCTTTAGTGCCGTGACGACCAGCTCCTGATACTCATCATGGCTAAAGGCGTCTTTGGCTACCCCGACTATCTTAGTCTCCTCATTGAGCAGACCTGCCTTATCCAGTTGATAAAGAGAAGGGAGTAACTTACGTCTGGCGAGATCGCCTTTGGTGCCGAACAATACAAAATCACAAGCTTTGGCTTCTGGTGATGTCATGCCCATAGCTTAAAAATCTCCTATGTACTGTGTCCCATCGTTTCGATGAGAAGCTCACATGTTTGTTGTAATATAACAACAGAATTTGTTAATTGCATCTAAATTTTGCAAAAAATGACCTATTAGTAAACTAGCAACGAGACACCAAAATCTGATATGCTTTTTGTGATTAAATTACTATATATAGTAGAAAGTTTGCTCTGTAGTTAGATCATAATTCGTCATATAAACCAAACTGTAGCACTTTTTGTTTGGTTCTATCATGACATAAAAGAATAAATATAATTACATTACAATCCAGTGGATGTACGCATATGAATACCCTAGAAAAGGTTCAGAAAAACCTAACACATTTCAGTAAGTCGGAACGTAAAGTGGCTGAGGTGATCCTGGCGTCACCACAAACCGCGATTCACTCCAGCATCGCCACCTTGGCTAAGATGGCCGACGTGAGCGAGCCTACTGTGAACCGCTTCTGCCGTCGTCTCGACACTAAAGGCTTCCCCGATTTTAAGCTGCACTTAGCACAGAGCCTGGCCAACGGTACGCCTTATGTCAGCCGCCACGTCGAAGAAGACGACAGCCCAGACTCCTACACCACTAAGATCTTCGAGTCTTCCATGGCGGCACTGGATACCGCCAGACAGAGCATGGATACGGCAGCCATCAATAAGGCGGTCGATATTCTTACGCAGGCAAAGAAGATCTCCTTCTTTGGCCTTGGCGCCTCGGCCTCTGTTGCCCATGACGCGCAGAACAAATTTTTCCGCTTCAATGTCCCTGTGATCTGCTTCGACGATGTCTTGATGCAACGCATGAGCTGTATCAACAGCAGCGAAGGCGACGTGGTGGTGTTGATCAGCCACACAGGCCGTACCAAGTCACTGATTGATATCGCCCGCCTGGCCCGTGAGAACGGCGCCGCGGTGATCGCCATCACCTCACGTAACTCGCCGCTCAGCGCCGAATGTACCCTGCCAGTGACCATGGAAGTCCCCGAAGATACCGACATGTATCTACCTATGGCTTCACGCCTGGCTCAACTGGTCATTGTCGACGTGTTGGCAACTGGTTTTACCCTGCGCCGCGGCCCACGTTTCAGAGAAAGTTTGAAGCGGGTAAAAGAGGTGTTGAAAGAGTCTCGCATAGACAAAGAAGCGACACTATAGTCCAGTTTTGTAAGGATATTAGGCGGCCCTTGTATAAGGGGCCGCCTTTTTTTTCACTTTTAATCGCAGCAGTTCACAAAATTAATAATTTGAGATAGATCATTTTGTTTGTAATTTTCCTACAAAACTCCATTTTGTCTGTTAATATAGAGTAAGATTATTTAAAACTTAACGGAGTATCTCATGTTCCGCAGAACCAAAATTGTAACGACTCTGGGTCCAGCAACCGATCGTGACGACAATCTACGTCGTATTATCAAAGCTGGTGCAAACGTTGTTCGCCTAAACTTCTCTCATGGTTCACCTGAAGATCACCTGAAACGTGCCACCGACGTGCGAAATATCGCTAAAGAACTTGGTGTTCACGTTGCCGTACTGGGTGATCTACAAGGCCCTAAAATCCGTGTATCAACCTTCAAAGACAACAAGAAGGTGCAACTGGATATCGGTCAGGCATTCATCTTAGATGCCGATCTCGAAAAAGGCCAAGGTGATGAACACCAAGTGGGTATCGACTATAAAGAGCTACCGCAAGATGTCACCATCGGCGATATCCTGATGCTCGACGATGGTCGTGTTCAGCTTAAAGTAGAAAAAGTTGAAGGTAATAAGGTTCACACCACAGTGACGGTTGCCGGTCCCCTGTCTAACAACAAGGGCATCAACAAGAAAGGTGGTGGTTTGTCTGCCGCGGCGTTGACCGAGAAAGACAAGCAAGACATCATCACAGCCGCGGCCATCAAGGTCGACTACCTAGCTGTTTCTTTCCCACGCAGCGGCGCCGATCTGAACTACGCTCGTGAATTGGCTCAGAAGGCTGGTAGCAATGCGCTGATCGTCTCTAAAGTAGAGCGCGCCGAAGCCGTTGCCTCTGATGAAGCGATGGACGATGTGATCCTAGCCTCTGACGCCGTGATGGTTGCCCGTGGTGACCTGGGTGTTGAAATTGGTGACGCTGCCCTGGTTGCGGTGCAGAAGAAACTGATCAGCCGTTCTCGCCAGCTGAACAAGAGCGTGATCACCGCGACTCAGATGATGGAGTCTATGATCACCAGCCCAATGCCTACCCGCGCCGAAGTAATGGACGTGGCTAACGCCGTGCTTGATGGCACTGACGCCGTCATGCTTTCAGCCGAAACCGCTGCCGGTGACTTCCCAGAAGAAACCGTTAAGGCGATGGCTAATGTTTGTCTTGGCGCCGAAGCACACCCAAGCGTTCAGGTGTCTAAGCACCGTATGGACGAGCGTTTCACCTCTGTTGAAGAAACCATCGCCCTGTCGACCATGTATGCGGCTAACCACCTGGAAGGCGTTAAGGCTATCGTTGCCCTGACAGAATCTGGTGCGACGCCTCAGCTTATGTCTCGTATAAGCTCTGCCCTGCCTATCCTGGCCCTATCACGTCACGACGTGACTCTGGCTAAGATGGCACTGTATCGCGGCGTACAACCTGTCTACTTCGACTCAACGGCCTACGGCGCAGACGAGCTAGCGAAGAAGGCACTCGAAGCCCTGACCGAAGCGGGTTACCTCACCTCCGGTGACATGGTACTGATGACCAAGGGTGACGCGATGGAAACTATCGGTGGCACTAACACCTGTAAGGTTCTGATCGTCGCCTAAGACTTTCAGCAACAATCAAGCGGTTCGCTTAGTTAGATGAACCGCCCTAAAAGAAAAAGGTACGCTATGCGTACCTTTTTTTATGGCAGGCTAAATGTCAGCGCCTGTATATTAAAACTGAAAGCTTAACGTCACCGACCGTTAGAAGCTTTCAAACTCATCCACAGCGATCGCTATCTTACGTAGCCTGTCGGCCTCGAGTAGCGTGTCGCGTTCTGCCTCAGTGATGATCTTAAGCTCATAGGCTTGGGCATACAGGGCGTCGTTAGCCTGTTTACGCTCAAGCTTGCCTTCCTTCTGGGCATTGCGCAGCGTCTTAAACAGCTGCTTTGCCTTGTACTGAGCAATAAACGCATCTTCCACCTCGGCAATACCACCATTGTCGCCTTCGAAATCAGGGCACAGATGGGTCAACCTATCGCGAGCTGGACCGGGTCTGAGCATGCTCTGACACACGGCAATAGTGAGCTTGTCGTCTGGACCATTGAAATGGTTTCCCAGCGGGAACACCAGCGCACGCATCGCATAGGCCAGTGGGCGATTAGGGAAGTTACGCAGCGCGCCATAAAGCGCCTTAGCCGCCCTTTGCAACCTAAGCTGCATCACATAGTGTACAGTCGGAAGATCATCCTGCTGACGGCCATTGTCTTCGAACAGCTTGAGGGTAGCCGAGCCAAGATAGAGTTCACTGAGCACATCACCAAGGCGCGCCGACAACATCTCCTTGCGCTTGAGATCGCCGCCCATCACCAACATGGAGAGATCGGTGACGAAGGCGAGTGCCGCCGACAGACGAGTCATATCCTTATAGTACTGCTTGGTTTCGCCGGACACGGGCGCCGAGTTGAATCTGCTACCGGTTAAGGCGCCCCATAGTGAACTCAGGGCATTACGAGCTGCATAGCCCATGTGGCCCAGCAGTAGACTATCGAAACGCTCTAACGCCTCGCCGGTATCTTCCATGGCCGCGGCTTCCATCTCGGCCAGTACATAAGGATGACAACGTGTCGCCCCCTGACCGAAGATCATCAGGCTGCGGGTAAGAATATTCGCCCCTTCTACCGTTATCGATATCGGCGTGGCCATATAGCCATGACCTAGATAGTTCTTAGGCCCAAGCTGGATCCCTTTGCCCGATTGAATATCCATGGCATCGTTGAGCACGTCACGGCCCATCTCTGTCATATGATATTTGGCGATGGCGGTGACCACAGAAGGCTTGACTTTAAGATCGATCCCCGTTGTGGTCAGGCGGCGCGCCGCCTCCAGCTGATAAGTGTTGGCGATGATACGCGCCAGGGCCTCTTGCACCCCTTCAAACTGGCCGATCGACAAGCCAAATTGATGGCGTACATAACTGTAAGCCGTGGTGGTTTTCGTGGTGACATGACCAGATGCCGTCGCCAAGGCGGGCAGCGAGATGCCGCGACCGGCCGAGAGACACTCGACCAGCATACGCCAGCCACGGCCTGCGTATTGCGGCCCACCAATGATCCAATCCAGCGGAATGAAGACATCCTCGCCGCGAGTGGTACCATTCATGAAGCCCATGTTAAGCGGGTTGTGACGATTACCTATCTCAACGCCGGGATGATCCGTTGGAATAAGGGCGCAGGTTATACCTATCTCTTCTTTGTCTCCCAGCAGACCTTCAGGGTCGCGCATTTGGAAGGCCAAGCCCAATACCGTCGATACCGGAGCCAGGGTGATATAACGCTTGTCCCAGTTAAGCTTAAGGCCTAATACCTCTTCGCCTTGGAACTCACCGCGGCAGACTATGCCGGTATCAGGAATGGCGCCCGCATCTGAACCCGCTTCGGGGCCTGTCAGGGCAAAACAAGGCACGGCTTCACCGCTGGCCAGTTTCGGCAACCAGTGGTCGCGCTGCTCCTTGGTGCCATAGTGGGTCAGCAGTTCGCCGGGACCTAGGGAGTTTGGCACCATCACACTCACCGCCGCGCTGACGCTACGACTGGCAAGCTTACTGACGATGGTTGAGTTGGCATAGGCAGAAAAGGCCTTACCGCCATACTCTTTGGGGATGATCAGGGCGAAGAAGCCCTCTTTCTTGAAGTAGTCCCACAGCTCGGGCGGCAGATCTTTACGTTCCTGCACTATGTTGAAATCATCAATCATAGTCAGGGCCGTCATCACCTGCTCATCGATAAAGGCTTTCTCCTCTTCGGTCAGCCTTGGACGGCCGTAGCTGTGCAGCGTGTCCCAATTTGGTTTGCCACGAAACAGCTCGGCTTCCCACCACACATCACCGGCTTCCATCGCCTCTTTCTCAGTATCTGAGAGCGGCGGCAACACCTTCTTAAAGAAGGCGAATACGGGCCGCGTGATACACTGCATACGGATATTTTTCACGCCAAAAAGCACTATGATGACCAATAGTGCCAGGATAAAGAGTGTCATGTTGCCCCCTACTGCGTTGTCACAGGCACTGCCACACCGGCAGCCAGATATGGTATGACCTTGCGGATCACGGCTTCGATATCATTGTGCTCATTGAAATCTGCCTCGGCAATTTCGGTCAAGGCATCGGCTGATGCCATGGTGAAGACCACAGTGCCCAAGGTAAAGTGTAATCGCCAAAACATCTCTGCGGGGGGAATATGTGGCGCGCTTTCGGCAACCGCCTTCACAAACTCGCTCAGATGCTCACCATAATGCGTGGTGATAAACCATCTTAAATGGCCCTGACTCTCGATATAGCCACGGCCCAGCAGCTGCAAAAAGGTGCGGGTGCCATCGGCCTTAAACTTGTTAAGCTCGAGGAGCGGTTTAACCAATGACGAGAAGATCTCATTCAGGCTGGGTTCGCTAGCCTGTTTTAATTGCACCACGGCATCTGAGGCTTCTGGCATGAAACGGTCCAGATAGCGCGCGAGTACGGCGCGGATCAGCTCTTTCTTAGAGCCAAAATGATAGTTTACCGAGGCGAGGTTAACCTCTGCCTTGCTGGTGATCAGCCGCAAGGAGGTTTCTGAAAAGCCGCGCTCGGCGAATAGCTTTTCTGCCGCATCCAGTATTCTTGTTTTCGTGTCGGATCGATTTGCCATTCCGTGACCTACAACTCTGATTTAAACGTGTGTTTAAATTAAACACTGGTTCACCTATTGTCAAATGGAAATCGACAAGCTTTGCGCAGCCTTGCACAGGCATGGGGACCATTCATGGCTATGGCAGATAAGGAAAAGCGCGTTCAACTGTAAAATTTGGTGAAATTGAGTAAACTATGCCCCACAAAAAGCCACACAAAAATAACAAAGGAAGCACTCATGAAACCAATTTGTGCCAAGTTGACCCCGGTTGCCGTGGTCATCGCACTCTCTCTAGGGATCGGCGGCTGTAACGACGAGAACAATGCTAATACAGAAAGCAAGGCCACTGCAGAAAGCAAAGCCCAGCAGGCAGCAGGGCAAGATGCTCTAAAACAGCAAACCTCTGAGCAAGATAAGCTGGCCGAAGCCAAACAGTTTATCAGCAATGCCGAGAGCCAACTCGCCGATCTGTCTATTGAACAAAATCGCGCCGAGTGGATCTACAGCAACTTCATCACTGAAGACACGGCCGCCCTCGCCGCCTCTGTCGGCGAACGCCAAACCGCCCTATCGGTACAACTCGCCACCCAAGCCGCCAACTATAGCCAGCTGCCACTGGATGAGGTCAACACACGTAAACTCAACATCTTACGTAGCGCATTGGTGCTGCCGGCCCCTCTGGATCCTAAGAAGAATGCCGAACTTGCCAATATCAGCGCCGAGCTAAATGGCCTCTATGGTAAAGGCAAATACTGTCTGGCCGATGGACGCTGTCTCACTCAGCCAGAACTTTCAGGCATCATGGCTAGCTCACGCGATCCTAAAGAGCTTGAGGAGATCTGGAAAGGCTGGCGCGAAATAGCCAAGCCGATGCGTCCGCTGTTTGAGCGCGAGGTGGAGTTAGCCAACGAAGGGGCTAAAGATCTCGGTTATGCCAACCTATCAGAACTCTGGCGTAGCCAGTACGACATGCAGCCTGATGCCTTCTCTGCAGAGCTCGACAGACTCTGGGGCCAAGTAGAGCCTCTGTATGAATCGCTGCACTGTTATGTCAGGGGCGAGCTGAACGAAAAATATGGTGATGAAGTCGCACCTAACAAAGGCCCTATTCCAGCACATCTGCTTGGCAACATGTGGGCGCAGCAATGGGGTAACGTCTATGACATGGTGGCGCCGCAAGATGCGGACCCTGGCTATGATGTCACCGAGCTGCTGGCAAAACAGGGCTACGATGAGCATCAGATGGTTAAACAGGCCGAGAGCTTCTTCACCTCGCTCGGTTTTGACGCACTACCAGAAACCTTCTGGAGCCGTTCACTATTCCTGCAGCCCAAGGATCGCGATGTGGTCTGTCACGCCTCGGCCTGGGATCTGGATAACCTAGATGATATTCGTATCAAGATGTGTATCCAGAAGACGGCGGAAGATTTCACCGTGATTCACCATGAACTGGGCCACAACTTCTACCAACGCGCCTATAAAGAGCAGCCCTTCATCTTTAAGAACAGCGCCAACGACGGCTTCCATGAGGCGATTGGTGACACGGTCGCCCTGTCGATCACGCCTAACTACCTGAAGCAGATAGGCTTACTGGAAGAGGTGCCAGATGCCTCTAAAGATATCGGTCTCTTGCTTAGACAGGCTCTGGATAAAGTAGCCTTCCTGCCCTTCGGCCTCATGATAGATCAATGGCGCTGGAAGGTATTTAGCGGCGAGATCACCCCGGCGCAATACAACCAAGCCTGGTGGGAGCTACGTGAGAAGTATCAGGGCGTTAAGGCGCCAATCGCCCGTAGCGAAGCCGACTTCGACCCGGGTGCCAAGTACCATGTACCCGGCAACGTGCCCTACACCCGCTACTTCCTGGCGCACATTCTCCAGTTCCAGTTCCACAAGGCGCTGTGTGATATCGCCGGCGATAAGGGCCCGGTTCACCGTTGCAGCATTTATGGTAACAAGGACGCGGGCGCTAAGCTAAACGCCATGTTAGAGATGGGTCAGAGTAAGCCTTGGCCAGAAGCCCTTGAAGTGGTCACGGGCTCGCAAAACATGGATGCCTCTGCGGTACTCGATTACTTTGCGCCGCTAAAAGTCTGGCTGGATGAGCAGAACAAGCAGGCTAACCGTCAGTGTGGCTGGTAAGCGGTAATCTCATCAAACAGGCGCACTTAAACCAATACATAGCCTGATTTGAGACAGTAGAAACAAAAAATCACCTCCTCGGAGGTGATTTTTTTAAACTAAACACTATTAAGGCAGCAACAAGCGCTCTCACAAATTAAGAGCCTTGCTAGGTTAAGCCCAGCGGTGTGTGCCTTTAGCATGTTGCTCTGCGGTGTCTAACTTATCTTGCTCCGATTTCGTTAGCATCACCATCATGGCACCTGGACCGCCCCAGGCAGCTGGCGCACTGTGAAAAGCCTGCACCACCTCTATCTCGGCAAGCCAGGCCGAGACATAAGATTTAAGTTTGGCGGGAATAGGCTGACTATTCACCCCAGTGCCGTGGATCACGATAAGGTTTCTTAACCCTGACGCCTGACTGTTTATCACAAAATCGAAAAGCAGCTCTCTAGCCCTGGCTAGACTCAGGCCGGTTACATCCAGATCCGCCTGCACATCATATTTTCCCTGGCGAAACAGCTTAAACACCTGTCCCTGCACGCCCTGTTTCTTAACGCTCACCACGGCATGTGGGTCCAGCGGCGTAATATCATTCAGTTCGAGGGACAGTTTCTCCAGCGCTAAGCGCCGCTGCGCATCATGGTGACGCTGCTGCCCCTCAGCGCTCAAACCACTCTGAATTGGCGTGACCGCATTACTTGTCTTTAACGGCTTAACACCTTGCATAGAAGCGAGAAATAAAGCGCTTTCATCTTCACTCATGCCTATCTCCTCCACTTCTGTCTTTCACTATCACACCGGGAACTACTATGGGTGATACTCATACGAGCGACACTGCCTAAAAGCTCACTCAATGCATAAGCAAATCGGCGAGTCATTCGCAGGGTTAATTTGCTACAAGCATCGCGAAACCAATCACAATAACCATCGGAAACCAATTGCAGCATACAAGCACCCGGTCAGGTAAAAGTATCCGTTTAGGCTAAGCAAAACTCAAGTGCGGTATCGAGCGGGCCCCTTCAAGCGACTCAAAAATCACCAATGCATGGTCAGCAACCTGGTAGGTTTTGCTTTGCATGCCTTATAAAGCTCAGAAGCCTTGATGCTTGTAAACATCGAGGAAAGAGGTGATTAGCGGTAAAGTTGCAGAAAAAAGCAACGCCCAGTGCGAGAGACACAATTTGTTAAGAACTAAATCTTTCGCATCAAAAGGCCATGGATTATAGTGACCCTAGTATTAGCAGCAGCGTATAGCTAAATGAAACTCTTCAAATTTGTCCTTGTCTTGGGGCTCTGTGCTCTCAATTTCCAAGCCTTTGCCCAAAAGAATGACAATGATGCCTTAAATCAGTTCTATAAGCAGTTCAGCGTCGCGTTTGAACAGCTAGACGCGGCCGTGATTCAAGATATCTATGCGGAGAATGCCTGCTACATTCCCGAGCAACAGAACAAAGAGATCACCATGGGGCGCGATAACATTATCGAGCTCTACAAACGCTTCTTTGGCAAGATTAAACATAAGAATGCTCAGATAGAGGTGGATTTTCGCGTGGTCGAGCGCCAGCTAGACAAACAACAGGCGACCGATGTGGGCTACTATCTTATCCGCTTCTATCCGCCTAAAGAAACCGAGGAACCCGTGAGTGAGTTCGCCGGTAAGTTTGTCACCGTCTCCAAGAAGAAGGAAGATGGCAAGTGGTACCTCACGGTAGATACCAACAATCGCTCGGAACCGTCGTTTTACTATAGTGCCAAGCCGTTACCTAATCTCTATTATGGCCGTCAGTTTTCGACCCTAAATGAGTCAAGCAGCAATCATGATTAACCCCTCCCTCCCATGCCCCTGTGGCAGGTCGGTGAAAGATAACCCCCTAAGCTACAACCAGTGTTGTGAACCTTTTCATCTCGGGGTCATTGCACCGGATCCCGAATCCTTGATGCGCAGTCGTTATTCTGCCTTCGTGCTCAAGTTGCACAAGTATCTGATAGCGACCCATCATCCCGATCATCTGGACGGACTGAGTGTCGAGATCCTCGATGAAGAGAATCATACGAGTTGGCTGGGGCTGAGCGTTAATCGAAGCAGCAGTACCCAAGATGCGGGAATGGTAGAGTTTCACGCTTGGTACCAGGGCAGCAACGGACTGGACGCCATTCATGAAATCTCAGACTTTGTGAAGCAAGATGGTCGCTGGTGGTACACCCAGGGCGAGCAACTTGTGCCCAAATACCCCAAACGCAACGATCCCTGTGTATGCCAGAGCGGCAAGAAATTTAAGCAGTGCTGTCTTAAATAGTTAGATTGGATTTATTTAGCCGAGAAAACTAATAGATAGGCTACCAAACTGGCTGTGACAGCTTATACACCACAGGCTGAGCGCCCACACAAACTTTCACTTCTAAACCACTACCGCGGCGGATTAGTTAGGAATAGCTATAGTTGTGTCAGTGTAGCGGCGTCTCGGCATTGGCTCGCAGGAACTGGCTGAATTCGGCCTCCCTAAGGGCCGGGCTGTAGAGGAAACCTTGGGCCTGATGACAGCTCAATGCCGATAGGAAAGATTCTTGCTCGGCGGTCTCGACCCCTTCGGCCGTCAACGACAGATTAAGCGCCTTAGCCATGGCGATGATGGCGCTGACGATCTCGCGGCTCTCCCGACTGACACTCAGATCTGAGATGAAGGATCTGTCTATCTTAAGCTTAGAGATGGGGAACTGCTTGAGATAACGCATCGAGCTGTAACCCGTGCCGAAATCGTCGATCGCCAACCCTACCCCTAGCTCGGCCAGCTCCTTACAAAGATGCGTCGCATAGACCACATCTTCCATCAGCTCTGTCTCGGTGATCTCTAAGATCAGGGTATTAGGGCGAATACGGTAACGGGTAACCAGTTGCCATACCTGATCATAGAGCTGAGTACTGAAAAACTGCCGTGCCGATACATTCACATGCATGGAAATGTTGATGTTATGGTGCTGCCACAGGTTGAGCTGACGGCAGGCGGCCTCTAACACCCATTCGCCGATGGCGGCGATCATGCCGGTTTGCTCGGCGATATCGATAAAGGCGCCGGGATAGAGCACGCCTTTCTTGGGGTGATGCCAACGGATCAAGGCCTCGGCGCCGATATAGGCCTGACGACCGAGATCTTTAAGCGGCTGATAATAGAGTTCAAACTCGCGATTCTTAAGCGCCGCCTGCAGATCCCGCTCGATCTGTGCATCCTCTTTGAAAGTGTTTAACAGGGCGTGGTTAAAGATCTGTATCGCGCTGCCCTGCTTCTTCTTGGCATATTGCACTGCGATATCGGCGCAGGTAAGCGCAGAAAACCCAGCCTCCAGGGCATCTATCTCGACCACAGAGAGCGCAGGTTTAGCCTCAAATGATTCGGTGCCCACCTGAACAGGCAGGCTCAGCTGATGATAGAGGCGCTTGATGGCATAATCCAGGTTCTGCTCATCCTCTACCCCTTCAAGCACCAAGGCAAACTCATCGCTGCCCACACGGGCCATCAACTCCGCCTTCTTGACGCTGGCAAAATGTTTGATACGACGCGCCACCTCGATCAACAGGCTATCGCCCTTCTCATGACCATAGGTATCGTTGAAGCGCTTAAAGCCCCTGAGATCGATCAACATCAGGTGGCCGCTGCGCAGTTTTTCCAAGGCGCGATTGAAATAGCTGCGGTTATAGAGGCCTGTCAGCGAACAGCGCCAGGCTAGACGCTCGAGTTCATTCTGCTGCACCAACTCTTCCGAGCAATCTTCGGCGGTCACCAAGGCGTAATGGTTGCCTCTAGGCGTGGTGAAGGGACGCACTCGATAACGCAGCCAGTAACTCTCGCCGTCGCGGCGGGTCAACTGGGTGTTTCCCTTAGTGATCTTGCCTTGCTTGACTTGGGCCAGTACCGCATCGGCCTGCACCGGTGATTGCTTAAAGAAATCCAGGCAGGCGAGCGATTTGCCTAAGATCTGCTGCTTAGGCACCCCAGAGATGGCGTGATGGGCGCCGTTGACGTATTCAATCTTATCCGTGGCCAGATTGACCACCATGCTGATCTGTTCAGACTGCTCTATCGCCTTCAAGAACAGGCTCAGGCGCTCGTCTGTGTCGTAGGCTCTCTGGGTGGCCAGGGTCAACGCTAGCTGATCGGCGACTTGAGAGACGATATGGATTTCGCTTTCCGGCCATTCATGGGCCTTGAAAGATTCGAGATAGAGCACACCTTCAAGATGGCCATTGATACGAATCGCCACATCGAGATGTGACACCACGGCGTTGGCCGTTAGATGCTCACGAATCTCGGCGACGCGGCAGTCCTGCTCCACGTCGAGCACATCTATGATACGACCACGTTTGAGTTGTTCGAAATAGTTAGGACAGAGACCCTGTGCGGGACGGGACGCATGATTCTGAGCAGACTGATTAAATGAAGCTTGGCTTTGAGAACCCGAAAGAGCTATGAGCTCACTGGTTTCGCAACCGGAAAACAGGCAAACACCTATGTTGTCGACCTTCAGGGATTGACTGAGCAGATCACAGGCAAGCTCGGCCGTCTCTTTAAACTGGCCTTCTTGTTTCTGCGTCGAATTGACTATCGTTTCAAGCAGATGTTGAAATTGTCGCTTGGTCATAAAATCCTACTGCCGATAACCTTTGCCAATAAAAAGGTTATCAAGATAAAAACCGCCAAAGACGGTACAACATAGATGTTATTGTTATTATTTAACGTTCAATTTGTGCACATTACACGAATAACTAGCTAATTAGCAAGCAAATATGGCTGTCCCCTATTAGAGGCCATGCTCGAGTTGAAATATCATCTTCTCGGCGCTGTAACCAAAGGTCAGACGTAGTTCCTGGCCGCCTTCAACCGCTTTAATTTCACTCTCTACGCCCTCGAAACGCTGTTTGGCCGCCTCTGCCAAGGCTTGCAACTCACTCTGAGCCTTGTCACCCTCACGAACCAGAGTCAGTACTGTGTCAAATTCATCGATCACCGCACCTATGTCGGCATAGCTGCCACAATCGTTACAGGTATCGTTGACTAACTCGGATTGACCTTCTTGAATCTTCTTCATTTTGACGCTTAACCTTTTTACTGAAAATGCTCTTAGCTATATATAGCAAAACCCGAGCGTTCGCACTTAAAACTAAGCCAAAATGTCTCCTAACGCACGTTGCCTGACGATCTGCTCGGTAAAATGGGGCAGCTCCATCACAGGTGCATCGGCATCGAGTTCATTATGAAAACGTGCCAGGGTAACGGGATCGCAGTTAGCCAACACCTCTTGCATCGCCAGTGGGTCTCGCCCTCTATGCACCAAGGGCTCGGGGTTTAAATATTGCTGTAGATGAAAACCACAGAGACCCGCTTGATGAAACTGCTCACGATTATCTCTGTCTTCACCAAGATGCAGTTTGCTGGTCAGGGGCTGAGCGTCCGGTAACTCAAACTGACGCTTGAGTTTCGCTTCAAGATCACTGGGGGTTTGCTCCAGGTTAAACTGCGCCATATCGCGGGCGTCGTTAGACAACATGGCCAGCAGCAGACCAAATTCGCCCCGGCGATGATCGACTATCGCCTGGTTGAGTCGGGTCCCCAATTGATTTTCGTTGATGATCAACTGACTAGTTCGCATAAAAAAACATCAATAAAACAGCTCGTTGCTATTTAATCGACCGCTTGCGCCATAACTTTAGTAATTATTTTAAATTGGGGCTTTACAGCGCCAACGATTCTGACTACTATGGCCGCCGCAATTGAGGAGGGGTTCCCGAGTGGCCAAAGGGATCAGACTGTAAATCTGACGGCTCAGCCTTCGAAGGTTCGAATCCTTCTCCCTCCACCATTTGCCTACAATGTAATAAAGAGATACTCGTGGAGGGGTTCCCGAGTGGCCAAAGGGATCAGACTGTAAATCTGACGGCTCAGCCTTCGAAGGTTCGAATCCTTCTCCCTCCACCATCTTTATCTTGTTATTACCTTGTGCTGCTGTACCAAAAAATATGGAGGGGTTCCCGAGTGGCCAAAGGGATCAGACTGTAAATCTGACGGCTCAGCCTTCGAAGGTTCGAATCCTTCTCCCTCCACCATTTTTTCTCCCGCGTTATCTCATCTCTCAGCTTTACCCTAAATCTCAGCTTTACCCTAAACCTCAGCTATCTTAAGACTTAGCTTCCCTGTTTGGTTTACCTATTGTTTTAAAGCGCATCTGTTTTTAAGCAAGACTAATTTCGTCCCGTTTGCTACCCACTGCAGCCTAGGGCTTGAGTAATTTTCCAGTCGCTCCTTCAATCATCACAACACGCGCCCTCAACGCTCGGTCGCATTTCTTTTCGATTTTCCTTTTCGTTATAAATTATTTCGTTAAGCTATAAGGTCTATCCGCTCAATAACCTCAGGAGCCACAATGGATCAATCTTGGGTCAACCAGGCCATCGCAAAGATCGAGGCTGATTATCAACGCAGTGCAGACACTCATCTGATCAAGCTAGAACTGCTCATGCTGCCCGGCATCGATATCTACCTAAAAGATGAAAGCACCCATCCCACAGGCAGCCTCAAGCATCGCCTGGCGCGATCCCTGTTTCTCTACGCCCTGTGTAATGGCTGGATCACCCAAGATACGCCCATCATCGAATCTTCATCTGGCAGTACCGCAGTATCAGAGGCCTACTTCGCGCGCTTGCTGGGGCTGCCATTTATCGCCGTGATGCCGGCCTCTACTGCCAAAAAGAAGATCCAACAGATAGAGTTTTATGGTGGACGCTGCCATTTCGTCGAGCATTCGAGTCAGATCTACGCCGAGTCACAACGCCTGGCCGACGAGCTATCGGGCCACTATATGGATCAGTTTACCTACGCAGAGCGGGCTACCGACTGGCGCGGTAATAATAATATCGCCAACTCCATCTTCGAGCAGATGCAAAGAGAGCCGCATCCCGTTCCCAGCTGGATCGTAATGAGCCCTGGCACGGGTGGCACCTCGGCCACCATAGGCCGCTATATTCGTTACCAGTGTGCCAAGACCAAGCTTTGTGTGGTGGACCCAGAAAATTCGGTGTTCTACGACTATTACCATAGTGGCGACGCCAACATCAGCTGCGCTGGCGCCAGCCGTATCGAAGGGATAGGCCGGCCGCGGGCGGAGCCCTCCTTTATTCCAGGGGTTGTCGATCATATGGTCAAGATTGATGACAGCGCATCGATCGCCACCATCTATTGGTTAGAGACGCTGATAGGCCGCAAGGCTGGCCCCTCGACCGGCACCAACCTCTATGGCGCCCTGCAACTGGCCAGCGAGATGCATGCCAACGGCCAAACTGGCTCCATCGTGACCCTGCTATGCGACTCGGGAGATCGTTATCTCGATACTTACTACGACAAGCAATGGGTCGATGAGCATATTGGCGACATCAGTGAATATCAGGCCAAGCTAGCGGCCTTTAATGAGTCGGGGCATTTGGAATAGCCTGCCTATCTAGCCAATTATCAAGCAGGGACTATAGAGAAGATAAGCAAGCTTAATGAATCATCAACAAAAATGGCGCCTTTAACTGGTTACTCCCGGTTGGCGCCGTTTTATTGTGTGAACTTATGTGTCCCTGATACTTAATCGATATTCAGATATTTATGGGTCTGAATAGAGAGGCGCCAGTTGCGCTCGATGCAGACCTTCATCGCCAGCTCGGTGGCGCGGGGCTTCTGACTAATCGGCTGCAGGCAGATGGTCTTGCCCAGGGTATCAATGCCTTTGAGCAGCTCATCAAGCTCCTCAATATGCGAAGCCTTGGCGACCGGGTGTTTGATCTCATCGGCGCGTTCCAGCGCCTGCTCTAACACCTTGTAACCGCCCTTCATGTTGATCTTAGGCGATACCGTCACCCAGGCGCGGGGGTCCACCAACACATCGAAGGTCCCGCTGGTCTCGATTTGACACTGCATGCCTGCATCGGCAAAGGCCTGAGTCAAGGCGATAAGGTCATAGATACAAGGCTCGCCGCCGGTGATCACCACATGTTTGGCGCTAAAGCCCTGCACCTTGAAGTGCATCAGCAGCTCACGGGCATCCAGCTCGGCCCAACGACCGATGGCGCCGTCCACCTGGATCACTTGCTCCGAGGAGACACGATTCTCGGCTAAGGTTTCCCAGGTATGTTTGGTATCGCACCAGGAACACCCCACAGGGCAGCCCTGCAGACGGACGAAGATCGCCGGCACGCCCGTGTAAACCCCTTCACCTTGGATGGTTTCAAAAACTTCATTAACCGGATACTTCATCTTAAACCTCGTCACTTGCGGGCGGCTTTTATAGAAGATTTTGCCCCTACAAGCAAGTATAACCCCATTAATTCCCCAAGGTTTCACCAATTTGTCCATGGCTTAGGCGGATCGTCACAAGAAAATTTGCAAGGCCTTCATGGTCAGTTAAACTATCGACAAATTTTCAATCTGGACAGATCAGATGTCTAAAGCTGTTGTTGTGTTTAGTGGCGGACAAGACTCCACCACCTGTTTAATTCAAGCCCTGAATCAATATGATGAAGTGCATGCGGTTACCTTCGATTATGGCCAGCGCCACAGCGAAGAGATCGCCACCGCCGCCAAGCTGGCCAAGGACCTCAAAGTCGCCAGCCATAAGATATTAGATGTAACCGTGCTGAACGAGTTGGCTATCTCAGCCCTCACCCGTGATGCCATTCCTGTATCGAATGAATTGATGGAAAACGGCCTGCCCAACACCTTCGTGCCTGGGCGTAACATACTGTTTCTCACCTTGGCCGGGATCTACGCCTATCAGCTGGGCGCCGAGAGTGTGATCACCGGCGTGTGTGAAACCGACTTCTCCGGCTATCCAGATTGTCGCGACTCGTTTATCAAGGCAATGCAGTCGGCGCTCGAGCAGGGAATGGATCGTGAACTTAAGCTTGTCACTCCCTTAATGTGGCTTAACAAGGCCCAGACCTGGGCACTGGCAGACAAATATCACAGCCTGGAGCTGGTTAGAGACCAGACCCTTACCTGCTACAACGGTATCGTCGGCAGTGGCTGCGGCACCTGCCCTGCCTGCCTACTGAGAGCCAAGGGACTGAATGACTATCTGGATGACAAAGCAGGCGTCATGGCCGAACTGGACGCAAAATGTTAGGTCGGCTGACGTCGCACGCTACGCCCTATGGCGTGGTGCTGGGGATCAGCATACTCTGCGCTCTGCTCTACTTTCTCCATCTGGATGGTACACTCGCCTTTCGCCGCAGCGCCATTGCGCACGGAGAGTGGTGGCGCCTAGTTAGCGGCAACCTGCTGCACACCAATCATTGGCACCTGCTGATGAACCTAGCGGGTCTGTGGGTGATCAGTTTTCTGCACGAGAACCACTACCGCGCCGGTAATTTCACCCTGCTGTTTGTCCTGCTCTGTCTACTACAGGGACTGGGGCTCTACTGGTTTTTCCCAACCTTAGGCGGCTATGTGGGCCTCAGCGGCATGCTGCATGGTTTGTTTGCCTACGGCGCCCTCAAAGATATTCAGATGAAGATCCGCTCCGGCTACCTGCTATTTGCCGGCGTCTGCTTTAAGGTGGCTTATGAGCAATATTACGGTGCCACGGATCAGATCACTAAGCTGATCGATGCCAGGGTCGCCACAGAGGCACATTTGGTAGGCGTGATCAGCGGCGTGCTGGTCTTTTTGCTCTATCGTCTCATCAGGCGACTGGCGCGCTAATGACCTAAAGCTAATAACCGAGTTAACGGCATTGCTTATTACATTGGCCCTGAAAAGATAAAAAGGCTCACCTAGGTGAGCCTTTTCTTTGTCGCATCGCTTATGCGGGTGTACTAAGCCTTAATCAGCGCCTCGCGCAGGGCCAGCACCTCATCACGCAGCGCGGCAGCCTGCTCGAACTCCAGGTCTCTGGCATGCTGATGCATACGCTTCTCCAGCTCATCGATTTGATGGCTGAGGCTAGAGGCATCTTGCTTGGCATAGGTAGTTCTGGACTCGGCCACCTTCTGGTATTTCGGCAACACCTTGGCGGTATGCTCGTTGTAATCCCCCAGATCCATCACATCGGCGATCTTCTTCGACACCCCTTTCGGTGTGATGCCGTTGGCCAGGTTGAACTCATGCTGTTTCTCCCTGCGACGCTCTGTCTCGCCGATCGCCTTGGCCATCGACTTAGTCATATTGTCGGCGTAGAGGATCACCTTACCGTTCACATTACGGGCGGCGCGACCTATGGTCTGAATGAGGGAGCGCTCTGAGCGCAGGAAGCCTTCCTTATCGGCATCTAAGATGCACACCAGGGAGACCTCCGGCATATCCAGCCCCTCCCTGAGCAAGTTGATGCCGACCAGCACATCAAATACACCCAGGCGTAGGTCGCGGATGATCTCCACCCGCTCTACCGTATCTATGTCTGAGTGCAGATAACGTACCTTGACACCATGCTCATCGAGATACTCGGTGAGATCTTCCGCCATACGTTTGGTTAACGTGGTCACCAACACCCGCTCGTTCACGGCGACTCGCTTGTTGGCTTCAGACAAGAGGTCGTCCACCTGAATTGCGACCGGGCGCACCTCTATCTCGGGATCCAGCAGACCTGTCGGTCGCACCACCTGCTCGGCGATCTCCCCGTCACTCTTATCTAACTCATATTGCGCCGGGGTCGCCGACACGAAGATGGTCTGTGGCATCAGGGATTCGAACTCTTCGAACTTGAGCGGACGATTGTCCAGCGCCGAGGGCAGACGGAAACCATACTCCACCAGATTCATCTTGCGCGAACGGTCGCCCTTATACATGGCGCCGATCTGCGGCACGGTCACGTGAGACTCATCGAGGATCAGCAGACCGTCGGCGGGCAGATAATCCAGCAGGGTCGGCGGCCCCTCGCCCGGACGTCTGCCAGAGAGATAGCGGGAGTAGTTTTCGATGCCGGAACAGTACCCCAGCTCTGTCATCATCTCAATATCGTATTGCACCCGCTCAGAGATCCGCTGCGCCTCGATAAGCTTATTATTGTCCAGCAGATACTGCTTGCGCTCTCTGAGCTCCTGCTTGATATCCTCTGTAGCCGCCAGGATCTTCTCTCTGGGCGTCACATAGTGGGTCTTAGGATAGACAGTGGTGCGCGCGATGCGCTGCAGAATATGGCCGGTCAAGGGATCGAACAGGCTGAGGCGGTCAATTTCATCGTCGAACAGCTCGACACGGATCGCCTGCTTGTCAGATTCGGCTGGGAAGATATCGATCACCTCACCGCGCACCCTGAAGGTACCGCGATCCAGCTCGATATCGTTACGGGTATATTGCAGCTCACTCAGGCGCTGCAGGATCTCCCTCTGGCCCATAAAATCGCCCTGACGCAGATGCAGCAACATCTTCATGTAGGACTCAGGGTCGCCCAGACCATAAATGGCCGACACAGAGGCGATCAGCACCACATCGCGCCGCTCAAGCAACGCCTTGGTGGCCGAGAGTCGCATCTGCTCGATATGGGCGTTGACCGAGGCATCCTTCTCGATGAAGGTATTGGTCGACGGCACATAGGCTTCGGGCTGATAATAGTCGTAGTAGGAGACGAAATACTCGACGGCATTATTAGGAAAGAACTCCTTCATCTCACCATAGAGCTGGGCCGCCAGGGTCTTGTTGGGCGCCATGATGATAGTTGGGCGCTGCATCTGCTTGATAACATTGGCAATGGTAAAGGTTTTTCCGGATCCCGTTACCCCAAGCAGTGTCTGGCTTGCCAGCCCGGCATCCAGGCCGTCGACAAGTTGCTTGATCGCGCCGGGCTGATCGCCGGCCGGCGCGTATTGCGAAACGAGATCAAATGCTGATTCACTCAATGGTGCACTCCTTTATAGCTGTGCACCTATCTTAAAGTACCCACAGCTATTAGCCAATGAGACGGTTCATTTTCTTATTAGGCAGAATTCACCAAAACACCCCATAAATGTCATCGGTTTGTCATGTAAGTTTTGTACAAGAGGCAAATTTGTACTCGACGGTCAAAAAACAGGCTAAAACTCACGCCTGTAGCCAATTTAATACACAAGTGAAGGGCCAAAACTCATTACATATCTGTAACGTCATGCAGATAAATGCATTAAGGGGCTTGATTTTCATAAGTTGTTGATAATTGGTGCCAATATTAAGATGCGCTAATTCTTGTCATTTTAAGTACAACCCGCAGAGCCACTGCGTTTGCCCGGCGATTTAGTGCCTAACCCACAGGCTTATCCACAGATTTAGTGGATAACTCCCGCAACCTCAGGATAATCGCGGCTTTAGCCCCTTTTACACATCGCCGCCCTTTTCGCTATAAGGATGTAATTTTACTACATTTGAAAACCCAGCCTATCAGAGGAGCGTCGTCGGCTGTCATATAGCGTCAGCATAAAATGCCAATAGCCGATAAATTTCAGCCAGATATGGCCGTTAAAGCAGCAAAATGCGCACTTAGCGATCACTGTGCGCATTAGATGAGCACTTAACAGCATAATTACACTTTTTTTGCCAAGTCGAGTTGACTCATGTGTAAGAGCGATTTAATATGCGCTCCGTCTTCAACGACGAGTCGCTTACACGATTCCCCAGTAGTTCAGTCGGTAGAACGGCGGACTGTTAATCCGTATGTCACTGGTTCAAGTCCAGTCTGGGGAGCCAAAGCGTAAAATTGAAGAAGATGAGTTAGCTATATAGATGTTCCCCTGTAGTTCAGTCGGTAGAACGGCGGACTGTTAATCCGTATGTCACTGGTTCGAGTCCAGTCAGGGGAGCCAATTTAGTTAACCATATAAGTATCAATTCCCCAGTAGTTCAGTCGGTAGAACGGCGGACTGTTAATCCGTATGTCACTGGTTCAAGTCCAGTCTGGGGAGCCACTTATAGCATAGAGAAGTATCTACTCCCCTGTAGTTCAGTCGGTAGAACGGCGGACTGTTAATCCGTATGTCACTGGTTCAAGTCCAGTCTGGGGAGCCACTTCACTATCATATCTCTCTCGATTCCCCAGTAGTTCAGTCGGTAGAACGGCGGACTGTTAATCCGTATGTCACTGGTTCAAGTCCAGTCTGGGGAGCCACCTTCTTAAGTTTTATCCTCTGCGTTAACCTAAAAAACTCATCGGCCATAAAGCGTTAGACTATCTGTTTCAAATTTAGCTAGAATGAGCAGTCGATCAATTTGGGTTACTTTCTTATGGGCGTTGGAAAATCTATACATCTATTGCTGATAACGGCTTGTCTTGCCTTGACGGCGCTGGCCTATCTCAACCAGCGACAAGAGATCGCCGCAATAGCCGACTTCCAACTTAAGGAATATCAGGCCGATCCCATCTGGCAACAGCCCCTGCCCGAGCAAGGCCAGGCACTCTATACCCTGCTGACTAAGCAATACGAATTTCAGTTTTTCCAATATGTTCACCAATTAGATGGCAACCTCAACTACACCCAGGGCGAACTTATCGCCTCAGGTACGGATCTGGCCACAGTCCTCTTTAATCAGCCAAGGGAACACACCCAGGCACTGCCCCTAGGCCGCTTGCAGGTGAAACTCTCCAGCCGCACCATAGCCAAGGATGCGCTGACTCATTTTATCCAGACTCTTATCTGGATAGTCGGTGGCTATCTGGCCCTGGCGGTACTCTTTACCCTCTTGATGGCCAGACAGAAGCGGACCATAGGCTATGCGGTCAATGCCCTGGACGGTTTCGCCGAGCTTAAATTTGATGCCATTGCCCATTCACGTTTTCACGGCGAACTCAAACCCTTAGGCAAGGCGCTGGAGCATTGCCGCGTTGCCCTGCATGACAAGTTCGATCAGCTGCAGCAACAGACAGAGCAGCTTAATCGTGAGGCCTATCAAGATCCCGTCACCCTGTTTGGCACCCGCCCTAAGTTTACCGAGAAGCTCGACGCCCTCGCCAAGCCCGGCAAGTCGCGCATCGGATTGATGGCGATGATCAAGGCCACCGAACTTGGTCATGTTAACCAGAGCCAGGGCCGCGCGGCGGGCGATGACTATCTGGCAGGCGTCTCCACCTGCATCCGCAAGGCCCTACAAGGGATGCCAAATATCGAGGCATTTCGGATCAGCAGCGCAGATTTTGCCGTCTTTATACCGGATCTGGTATTAAAGGATGCCCAGCTGCCGCTGGAGAAATTAAAAGCCCAGTTCGATGAGTACCAGCAAGGCGGCGATCTCGAATCGGTCGCCTATATCGGCATGGTGCCCTATGAGCAAGGCGGCGACGCCCTGTCTCTTGTCTATATTGCCGACGCCGCCGTCAGCATCGCCCAGACACTCGGCCCCAACAGCTATCATGTACAGGAGAAGCTCAGCGACGAGGAACTGGTTGGCGATTCTCACTGGAAGCTGGCCATCGAAGATATTATTAAGCGCCGCGCCATCAAGTTTCACGCCCAAGATATTCAACCCTGTCGCGGCGCCGACAACGTCTATCGCGAGCTGCTGTCGCGCTTCTATAGCAGCGAGGGCAAGTTTCTGCCCACGGGCACAGTGATCGCCATGGCCGAGCGTCATGGGCTCAGCGTAGAGCTGGATAAGATCATCATACTCAGCACCCTGCGCCTGTTGCTCGACACCCCAACCTTCACCGGCGCCTTGGGGATCAACATCAGTACCGCCTCAGTCAACCAGCCCGCCTTTACCGCCTGGCTGAAAGATATCTTCGTACGTCAGCGCCAGATCGCCTCGCGCCTGGTATTGGAGGTGAATGAGGCAGGAATGCAGGCCAATATCCGTCAGGCCCATAAGTTTGTGCGCGACATGCACAGTGTCGGCGCACGGGTGGCGGTCGAGCACTTTGGCATGGGATTCACCTCTTTCAAGTTCTTTAAAGAGGTCAGGCCCGACTTTATTAAGCTCGATGGCAGCTATTCTCAGGGAATAGACACTGATAGCAACAATCGCTTCTTCGTGAAGATGATAGTCGATGTGGCCCGTAAGCAGTCGGTTAAGGTGATCGCCTCCAGTATCGAGCGTCAAGAAGAGAAGTTTGCCCTGGAGCAGCTTTTAGTGGACGGCTTACAAGGCTTTTACATCGCTAAGCCTAAACCATTCACCGTAAAGGATGAACAATCTGCGCGCAGTCAGACGGCGGGATAAATAATCCCTTCATTCTTTGTGTTGTTTATCCCGGCCGAAAGGCCGATAATAGCCCGTAAATTAGATATAGATAACCCATTGAGATGAGCGAATATCTCCTCCTATTGGTCGGCACAGTGCTGGTCAACAACTTTGTATTAGTTAAATTTCTCGGCCTCTGCCCCTTCATGGGGGTCTCGAGTAAGTTGGAATCGGCTATCGGCATGTCGATGGCGACCACCTTCGTGCTCACCCTTGCCTCTATCTTAAGCTATTTGGTCGACACCTACCTGTTGACCCCTTTCGATCTCAGCTATCTGCGCACCATGGCCTTTATCCTGGTTATCGCCGTCGTGGTGCAGTTTACCGAGATGCTGGTACAGAAGACCAGTGCCGCCCTGCACAGGGCTCTGGGTATCTATCTGCCGCTGATCACCACCAACTGCGCCGTATTGGGTGTAGCCCTGCTCAACGTCAACGAGAAGCACGACTTTATCGAGTCGGCCATCTATGGTTTTGGCGCGGCGGTCGGTTTCTCCATCGTCTTGATCCTCTTCTCCGCCATGCGTGAGCGCCTCGCCGCAGCCGATGTTCCAGCGCCTTTCAAGGGCGGCGCCATCGCCATGATCACCGCAGGCCTGATGTCTCTGGCCTTCATGGGCTTCACAGGTTTGGTTAATTAAGCATGAGCCAAGTTATTATTGCCATCATCCTATTAGGATTACTCGCCCTCGCCTTCGGCGCGCTGCTGGGTTACGCCGCCGAAAAATTTAAGGTCGAAGGCGATCCCATTATCGACCAGGCCGAGGCACTACTGCCGCAAACCCAATGTGGCCAATGCGGCTACCCAGGCTGTCGTCCCTACGCCGAGGCGATCGCCAACGGCGAGAAGATCAACAAGTGTCCGCCGGGCGGTACCGCCACCATGGAGAAGCTTGCCGAGCTGATGGGCGTCGACCCAGAGCCGCTCACCGCCAGCGCCGAGACCCAGGTAAAAAAGGTCGCCTTCATTCGTGAGGCCGAATGTATCGGCTGCACTAAATGTATTCAGGCCTGTCCGGTCGATGCCATCTTAGGCACAGGCAAACAGATGCACACGGTTATCACAGACTACTGCACAGGTTGCGATCTGTGTGTCGAGCCTTGCCCTGTAGACTGTATCGACATGATCCCCGTTGCCGAGACACTGCAAAACTGGAGCTGGCAGCTCAATGCCATACCCGTGGTCAATATTAGCGAGGAATCTAAGTGTTAACCTTGTTAGAACAGATAGATAAAGGCACACTCTGGCGTATCCCCGGCGGTATTCACCCACCCGAACATAAAACGCTTTCCAACCAGAGCAAGATAAGCCGCTTGCCCCTTGCGGACCACTACCTCATTCCTGTCCCGGGCGTCGGCGAAAACTGCACCTTAGCAGTGAAAGTCGGCGACACTGTCACTAAGGGACAGCCCCTGACCCTGGGCGAAGGCTTTCGCCATCTGCCGGTCCATGCCCCTGTCTCAGGCAAAGTCGTCGCCATCGAGGAGCGTGCCAGCAACCACGCCTCCGCGCTACCTGTGCTCACCTGCGTGATTGAAAACGATCATCAGGAAAAGTGGATCGAAAGCGTTCATGCGCCACTGAGTCTTGAACAAGTGGCCGAGATGGACAACGACGCCATCATCAGGCGGATTCAGGCGGCAGGCATTGCGGGCCTTGGCGGCGCCGCCTTCCCAACCCATATCAAGCTCAAACCGGTTAGCGAGATTGAGCTGCTGATCATCAACGGCGTCGAGTGTGAACCCTATATCACCTCGGACGACAAGCTGATGCAGGAAAGCTGCGATGAGATCGTCCGCGGCATAGAGATAGTCCATCAATTACTCAGCCCGAAACGCATCGTTGTCGCCATCGAAGACAATAAACCAGAGGCCATCGAGCAGATGGGCCATGCGCTCAACCGCAGCCAGCTGCCGAGTCACTGCGCGCGAGTGAGCAAGATCCCCACGCTCTATCCGTCAGGCGGCGAGAAGCAACTTATCCAGATCCTCACAGGACAAGAGGTACCCTCAGGCGCCATTCCGGCCAACCTGGGCATTCTGGTGCAAAACGTAGGCACCGCCTACAGCATAGCCCAGGCAGTCTATCGCAATATGCCGCTCATCGAGCGCGTGGTCACCCTGACCGGTCAAAATATCGCTAAGCCCGGCAACTACTGGGTCCCTATCGGCACGCCAGTCGAGCACCTGCTCGAGGTGGGTCAGTTTAGGGGCGATGTCAATGCCCCGGTGATCATCGGCGGCCCCATGATGGGCTACATGCTGCCGAATGTCGCGGCGCCTATCACCAAGGGCACCAACTGTGTCCTGATGCCGAGCGAACAAGAAGTTGCACCACAGAGTCCGGAGCAGCCCTGCATCCGCTGCGGCGAGTGTGCCCAGGCCTGTCCGGCGCAGTTGCTGCCCCAGCAGCTGTTCTGGCATGCCAAGGCCCAGGAATATGACAAGGCTGCCAGCTACAATCTGCGTGACTGTATCGAGTGTGGCTGCTGCAGCTATGTCTGCCCTAGCGACATTCCACTAGTGGAATATTATCGCGTCGCCAAATCTGCCCTGCGCCAAGAGGCGGAAGAGAAGAAACAGGCGGAGCTTGCCAAGCAGAGATTCGATTCCCGCACCCTGCGCCTCGAGCAGGAGAAACAGGCGCGTGAAGAGAAAGCCAAACAGGCGGCCGAGCGTCGCAAGGCGCAGATGACAGGCTCTGATAAAGATGCCGTTGCCGCCGCCATGGCAAGAATCCAGGCCAAGAAGGCCGCAGAGGCACAAGGCTCAGCAGGCGCAACGACAGAGAAGCCACAAGACAAGGTCGCCGCCGCTATCGCGAGGGCCAAGGCTAAGAAGGCCGCCCAGAAAGCTTCCAGCGAAACAGAAACTGAGACGAGCGAGCAGCCAGCATCACAAGTCATGGGGGCCGACAATAGTGAATCGGCCGCTATGAGTCAGAAAGATAAAGTCGCCGCCGCCATCGCCAGAGCCAAGGCGAAGAAAGCCGCACAAGACACGGCCGATACCACTGAAGCAAGCCAAGTGCCCGCTCAGCAAGGTGCTGAGACTGCGCCATTAAGCCAGAAAGAGAAAGTCGCGGCGGCAATCGCCCGCGCCAAGGCCAAGAAAGCCGCTCAGGTAGGCTCAAATGAGCAGCAAACCGCGACTGTTGAGCACAGCGACGAGCCAATTGAACGCAGCGACGAACCAATTGAGCGTAGCGGCGAGACAGCTAAGCCAAGCGAAAACCAGAGTGCTAGCACAGACAATGTCGAAGGCACCGAAAAGGCAGATGCTGCGGCTGCTAAGAAGGCAAAAATTGCCGCCGCCATTGCTAAGGCCAAGGCAAAAAAGGCACAGCAAGACGCTGGGGCTTCCGATGAGCCAGACGTCATGACCCCAGCTGAGGATATTGAAGCCGACAGTCCTGAGGCCATCAAGAAGGCAAAGATAGCCGCGGCAGTCGCCAAGGCCAAGGCGAAGAAGGCACTGCAGGCCGGATCAGGCGATGAGCCAAAAGCAGAAGCCGCAACTGATGCAGAGCCAGCTAAAGCGGCATCTGTACAGGTTGAGGCGATAGACGATGCCGAGGCCAACAGCCCTGAAGCGATCAAGAAGGCCAAAATAGCCGCCGCAGTCGCCAAAGCCAAGGCGAAGAAGCTGGCTAAGCCCGAGGCAGAGACCCCAAACAATGAGCACAAGGATTAATCATGGCATTTAAGTTGGCCTCATCGCCACACCTATCCACCAAGGCACAAACCCGTGGCCTGATGTTTAAGGTCATGCTGTGCGCTCTGCCCGGCGCGCTGGCCCAGTGCTACTTTTTCGGTTGGGGAACCCTGATCCAGATAGCCTTGGCTATTGCCATCGCAGTGGCCACAGAGGCGGCGGTATTAAAGTTACGTGCGCGTCCCGTGGGCAAGACCATCAGTGACAACAGCGCGGCCCTTACTGGCCTGCTCATCGGAGTGGCGATTCCAGCCCTGGCACCTTGGTGGATTGCGGCCATAGGCGTAATATTTGCCATCTTAGTGGTCAAACAGCTCTACGGCGGCCTTGGCAACAACATCTTCAACCCGGCCATGGCGGCCTATGTGATGCTGCTGATCTCCTTCCCGGTGCAGATGACCACTTGGGTCGCCCCAAGTGGCGCCGCCCTGCATGACGTGGGGCTGATGCAAAGCCTGAGTGTCATCTTTCAGGGCGCCGACGCCGAGCAGATCCTCGCCTATCGCGCCGGCATAGACGGCGTGACCATGGCCACGCCTCTGGATGCGGTCAAGACAGGCCTCTCCACCGGCCTGACCCTGGATGAGATTTTAACTAAGGCCAGCTTTAGCGACGGCTTTGGCATAGGCTGGGCGGTGATAAACCTGGCCTACCTGGCTGGCGGCCTGGTGATGCTCAAGCTGAAGCTGATCCGCTGGCAGATAAGCACCGCCATCTTGGCCAGTTTGTTTGTCTGCGCCAGCATAGGTTATTTGCTGAGCCCTGATACCCACATGGGCCCCTTGCTGCATCTGTTTTCCGGCGCCACCATGTTGGCGGCCTTCTTTATAGCAACCGATCCTGTGACCGCGGCGACCAGCACCCGCGGCCGACTGATCTTCGGCGCCCTGATTGGTCTCCTGGTCTATCTGATCCGTAGCTTCGGCGGCTATCCCGATGCCTTTGCCTTTGCCGTGCTGCTGGCAAACCTGTGCGCGCCCTTTATCGATTATTATGTCAAACCCCGAGCCTACGGCCACAGAGCAAGCCGCTAAGCCCACGGCAGGAGTATGAAGTGAAACGTTCTATCGTCAAAAATGCTAGCTTACTGGGATTATTCGCCCTCCTGTGTACCGCCTTGGTGGCCCTGGTTAACCAGTTTACCTTCGAGCGGATCAAGCAGCAGCAAGATCTCGAGCTGATGCGCACCCTGCATCAGATCATCCCTGATGAGATGCATGACAACGCGCTTATTGAGCACTGCATCCTGATCCAGGACGCAGATGTCCTGGGTATAGATGAGCCCCTACCCGCCTACATCGCCAGCCAAGGAGGCGAGCCGGTAGCCATCGCCATGGAAACTGTCGCACCGGACGGCTACAACGGTCAGATTAAGCTGATCGTCGCCATCGATGCCAAGGGCGAGGTTTTAGGCGTGCGAACCCTTAACCATAACGAGACGCCGGGCCTTGGGGATAAGATAGATCTGCGTAAGTCTTCCTGGGTACTGGGCTTTAAGGGACAGAGTATTCAGGGCGAGCAAGACAAGCGCTGGGCGGTGAAGAAAGATGGCGGTCAGTTTGACCAGTTTACCGGCGCCACCATCACGCCAAGGGCCTATGTCGGCGCCGTTAAGCGCACCCTGGCCTATTTCAATGCCAACAAGCAGACCCTGTTAAACCGCCCTGCCAACTGTGAGGTCCAGTATGAGTAACTATCGTGATATCGCCTGGCAAGGGCTGTGGAAGAATAATCCGGGCTTAGTCCAGCTCCTGGGCCTGTGTCCGCTGCTGGCGGTCACCGCGACCCTGACCAACGCCATAGGCCTCGGCTTAGCAACACTGGTGGTCCTGGTGGGCTCCAACGTGCTTGTCTCCCTGGTGCGAGAGTTTGTGCCCAAAGAGATCCGCATACCCGTATTTGTGATGATCATCGCCGCGCTGGTGACCTGTGTACAGTTGCTGATCAACGCTTATGCCTATGGCCTCTACCTGTCATTGGGGATCTTCCTGCCGCTTATCGTCACCAACTGTGTCATCATTGGCCGCGCCGAGGCCTTCGCCTCACGCAACAGCGTGGTTAAGGCGGCGTTTGATGGCCTGATGATGGGACTAGGCTTCACCCTGGTGCTCATGCTGTTAGGCGCTTGCCGCGAGATTTTGGGCCAGGGCACACTGTTTGACGGTGCCGATCTGCTGCTTGGCGACTGGGCTAAAGGGCTAACGATTCATCTCTGGCAGGTGGATACCAACTTCCTGCTAGCCATGCTGCCGCCTGGTGCCTTTATCGCCATGGGTTTCCTCATTGCCATCAAGAACATGATCGACAAGCAGCTTGAGGCGCGTAAACCCGTCTTAGAGGCCGCACCAGCCGTCACCCGCGCACGCATTACCAAGGTGAGTTAAGTTATGAATACCGAGAAACGCCGCAAGATCCTGGAGATCTTTCGCGATAACAATCCTAAGCCAGAAACCGAGCTTAACTTCTCCTCTCCCTTCGAGCTGCTGGTTGCCGTCACCCTGTCGGCCCAGGCCACGGACGTGAGCGTTAACAAGGCCACCGACAAGTTATTTCCCGTGGCCAATACCGCCCAAGCCATCTATGACCTAGGCGTCGAGGGACTCAAGGACTATATCAAGACCATAGGCCTGTATAACAACAAGGCAATCAACGTTATCAAGGCCTGCAAGATCTTGCTGGAGAAGCACGGCGGCGAGGTGCCCGAAGATAGAGAGGCACTCGAAGCCCTGCCTGGCGTGGGTCGTAAGACCGCCAACGTAGTATTAAACACCGCCTTCGGCTGGCCGACCATTGCCGTCGATACCCATATATTCCGCGTCGCTAACCGCACCAAGTTTGCCATGGGCAAGAACGTGGATCAGGTGGAGCAGAAGATGTTAAAGGTGGTACCGGCCGAGTTTAAGGTAGATGTGCACCACTGGTTTATTCTTCACGGGCGTTATACTTGTGTTGCCCGTAAGCCAAGATGCGCCAGCTGTTTGATTGAAGAGCACTGCGAGTTTAAAGAGAAGGTCTATCCAGACGAATAGGCGTTCAGGCTTGCGCTGATTCTAGAACTAATACTTGAGCAAATACTTAAGCAAACTCTTGAATAAAAATAAGCTCTCAAAGATAAAAAGCCGCAGATGCGGCTTTTTTCAGACTCAGTAGCGAGGGTTCGCTGCTGAGCTATACCAATCACGGTAAGTAAGTGATCAGAAATAGCACGGGAAAAACGTTCGAGAACAAGGCAGCATTTTTTGATAAGTAGTTATTCTACAATCACAAATGGTAACACCGTTATCGGACGTTTTAACACGCTAGAGTGATCAGTTATTTACTAAGATTGGTATCAAAACATACAGACAAAAAACACAGATAGAAACAGTGCTATGGTGGCCGTTAATCCAAGGGCCATTTTCAATTCGTTTGGCATTGACAACTCCTCTAGTAACCAAGCTCAATTATCCCAGCCACCCGGGTTAACACCAGTGACATAGGCCCATTCTGTGACAGGGATCATGGCGATTTACACCTGTATTTCCCAGACTGTCAGGGGACAAGCAAACCGCTAGCACAGATTTAAATGGTGGATAAATAAGGTATACTTGGGCCTAGCATTCCCCTAAAAAGAGGTCCTTATGGCACAACTTTTACACACCATGCTGAGGGTCGGCGATCTCGATCGTAGCATACATTTTTACACCGAGATCCTGGGCATGAAGCTACTGCGCAAGTCCGAGAATCCAGAATACCGCTATACCCTGGCCTTCGTTGGCTTCGACGAAGAGGCAACTGGTGCCGCTGTGGTCGAGCTCACCTACAACTGGGATACGGACAAGTATGACCTTGGTACCGGTTTTGGCCATCTGGCGATCGGCGAAGAGGATATCTACAGTCGCTGCGCCGCCATTGAAGCCGCCGGTGGTAAGGTGACACGTCAGCCTGGCCCGGTTGCCGGTGGCACCACTGAGATAGCCTTCGTAGAAGACCCTGATGGCTACAAGATTGAATTCATTCAGATGAGATCTGCCCAGCACGGCTTAGGCTAATTTTGATACTCGCATAAAAAAAGCGCCCTAGGGCGCTTTTTTATTTCCAACTGCTCGTTAGAACTTAACGGTTACACCGCCGTAGATCTGACGACCGATAGTGTCGTAAACCTCAGGCACTGTGCCTGCTTCGTTACCACTTGCCACCATCACAGGCTTCTCATCGGTGAAGTTCTTCACGCCCAGGCTTGCCGTAATGCTGTCGTTGATGTGGTACATACCCGAGATATTGTGGTACAGCACTGAATCAACTGTGTCACCATAGTTGATGTCGTCCATCTCACCGATAAAGCGGTTAGAGTACATCAGACTCCAGTCACCCTGGCCAGCCTTAACGCTGAAGTTGTTCTTCACCTTAGCGTAACCACCGAACATACCGCCGATGGTGCCAGTGTAGTCGATGCCATCCTGTTCAAACTCAAGCAGGTAGGTCAGATCGTTGCTGATGCTCCAATCCAGACCCAGGCCTTCGAAACGGTAAGCCAGGTTAAAGTCGATACCACTGGTGTCTTGATAACCCACGTTGGTTAACGGGTTAGTCAAGTTCTCCAGGTTACCGTCAGGCGTGATGCCGAAGGTTTCACAAGCTGTAGTATCACCAGCGTGGCAAGCATTCAGACCCGCTTGAACGTCCAGACGCGAGATGGCGTCTTTGATCTTGAAGCGCCAGTAGTCCAGCGTCAGTGACATGCCGTCGATATAGCTTGGCGAGTACACCAGACCAGCTGTGTAAGACTCTGAAGACTCAGCCTTTAGATCGGGATCTGAGGTGTAGTTCACCAGGATCTGTGGGTCTTGCTCGTTGCCCCAAGGATCGTCCAGGTAGTCGTATGAACCCACGTTACCACCGAACAGCTCGCTCACGTTTGGCGCGCGGAAACCGGTTGCCGCTACGGCGCGAAGCATAAGGTCATCGGTCGCTTCATAGGTCAAACCTATCTTCCAAGTCGATGCGTTACCAAAAGTTGAGTAGTCATCGAAACGCAGCGCAAATTCACCGGTCAGCTTGTCGGTAAAAGGTACGCTCACCTCTTGATAGACAGACACCACGCTGTAGCTACCATCGGTAGGATCTTGCTGGGCCGCGGTGCCTTCACCGGCGACGATCACTGGATCTGGATTGTAGTAACCACTGTCATGGCGATACTCGGCGCCAATCGCATAAGCCACTGGGCCCGCCTCCAGGTCGAAGGCTTCGCCGCTGATCACGCCAGAGACGATGTGCTGCTCGTTACCACCTGTAGTGCTTTCCAGGTAGCTGATATCATCGACGATGGCTTGAGACAGTGGGTCACCGCTGAACCAGGCATCCTGGTTGTCATAGACAGACTGCGCCATGTTCTTAGCGTTGATTGAGTTGTGCACCCAGGTCTCTGCCTTGTTCTTACCATAGGTGTAAGAAAGATCCCAGGCGATGCCTGTGTGAACATCGAACTCACCGGCCAGACCCGCTGAGACACGCAGAGTGTCAGTGTCTTGCTCGTAGATACGGTTACCCGCATCTGTGGTTCTTCTGCGATATTCGACGCGGCCTTGGTCGTCAGGCGTGATGCCACCGGCAACCATCTCGTCGGTTAGCGTAATGCAGTTACCTGTAGAAGTCGGCGTGCACACATCTAACATCACAGAGGCTGGCTGAGCCGCCATCATCTGCTCAGACTGACGCTTGGTATAAAGCAGGTCGCCGGTAAAGACGATTTCGTTCGCAAACTCCTGGGTCGCGTTGGCGAAGAAGCTGTAACGCTCGTTTGGTGTCTGTAGCCAGCTGTCCTGGGTAAAGTCATACCCTTCGGTGCGATCGACCCAGTTGCCGTTCTCGTCTTGTACCTTGCCGCCTAATGAGCCGGTTGGGATGAAGCTACTGGCACCCTTCTCTACCCAGTCGCGATCTTTTTGCATCACGCCACCACGGTCTGAGTAAGCCACACCAAAGGTGTAGTTACCACCGTCTGTGTTGAAGCCGTAAAGCGCACTGATCTCAACGTTTTCTCCATCACCCTTGTCGGTCGCGCCGCCATTGATGTCCAGCTGGAAGCCTTCAAAATCTTTCTTGGTGATGATGTTCACAACACCGGCAATGGCGTCAGAGCCATAAACCGCTGAGGCACCGTCTTTCAGGATCTCCACACGGGCGATCATCGCCACTGGGATAGTGTTCAGATCCACTGCACTGTCGGCGCCCGAACCTGAGTTCACCATGCGGCGGCCATTTAACAGCACTAGCGTACGGCTTGCGCCCATACCACGTAGATCCACCTGGGCGACACCGTCGGCACCATTGTTAGTGGTAGAGCCTACTGCCATACCCGCCATGGCAGGTTGCGCCTGTAGGATCTCATCGACCGAGTTGTAACCCTCGGCGCGAATAGCACTGGCGTCGATAACGGTAACAGGTGAAGCCGTTTCCATGTCTTGACGTTGAATGCGTGAACCCGTTACCGCGATACGTTCAAAAGAGGCACTTTCTTCGGCAGCAACGGCATTGTTGGCAACAAAATATCCGCTGGTCGACACTGTCGCAATTAAACTTAATTTAACTGCCGCAGCTAATCTGCTTGTTTTAATCATGTAGGTCTACTCCCTAATTCAATTTTTATTCGGCGCCGTTCTTTTATTTATTCAACGCTCGATTCGATACTCTCCTTTCACCCCAAATGCGTCAATCCACCAATTCATTAACCAATGAAAAATAAAAGTTAATACAAAGTATCATTTAAGTAACAACGCAAGTTTAATATTTCACCCCAGATAGTGAATAAGCATTCACCTGGTTTAATTAACTAGAATGTTTGATTCGAGCCAGTGTTTTACTCGGCAAGAGTTGCAACACAATCACAACGCACACAAAAGACAAAAGTGTGACCTCCATCACAAAAAAAACAGTCTAAACACTTGTTTCAATCTGGCGTTTTTACGCCGCAGGCACATAAACACGCCACCATTAACAAATCCGCCGACCCGAGCCTTAAATGAATAAGGATGCTGAGCGATGATTAGACTTGCTTGTTACAATATTTTACAAACGCGCAGAAACTCAGCGTTAGTTAACTTATCTCTCTACCTAGCTTCCACCCCGCCCAATTAAAGAAATTACTGACTTAACGCATTTAATTTTAAGGAGTAACTAAGTGCGAAATTAATAAAATGGACACGAATCAATCTTCAATTTAAATACACTCAATCTTTGTGGAGAATTAACAAAACCACTAACAAGTAGGCTTATTAAATTATATAAATGTAACGCTTTGTATCTTTTATTCCCTTAACAGGAACTCTTTTAGCTTAAATTTTAAACGAAAGGATTCTGAAATAGGATTCAGGAGTAGCTAGACAGCAACCGACTCGAATCATCGACCTGATTGCATAGAAATTCGAGTGCGTCCCCAGCAACGACAGAGCGACAGCCGCAAGATCATGACACTCAAAGCACACTCATGGAGACGTTATATTAGCGCCTTAGATTAAAGGCTTTGATTGAAGGCGTTGATTGAAAGCTTTGATTAAATGCTCAGACAGGGAGGTACTGGGTAGACAGCAAAGGCGTCGTATTTAGAGCAAGTAGGTGACAACAAAAAAGCGCAGTCTTTCGACCACGCTTTTTAACGCTCAACTCAATAATGTGAAGATAATAGCCGTTCGCCTAGCGATTATTCCGGCTGGATCAGGTTAAAGTGCTGATAGGCTCTCGCCGTCGCGATACGTCCTCTTGGGGTGCGCTGGATGAAGCCTTGCTGGATCAGGAAGGGTTCGAGCACATCTTCGATAGTCTCACGCTCCTCGCCGATGGCCGCGGCCAGGTTATCCAGACCCACAGGGCCGCCCATAAACTTATCTATGATGGCCAGCAACAGCTTACGGTCCATATAATCGAAGCCTTCGACATCCACATCCAGCATATCCAAAGCGCTCTCGGCGACCACCTTGTTGACCTCGCCATCGTGCTTCACCTCAGCGTAGTCACGTACCCGTCTAAGCAGACGGTTAGCGATACGCGGCGTGCCGCGAGAACGTCTGGCGACCTCTACCGCGCCTTCTTGATCGATCGGCAGCTCAAGCACCTTGGCCGAGCGCGTGACGATGCTGCTAAGATCTTTGACGTTATAGAACTCGAGACGCAGTGGGATGCCAAAACGGGCACGCAGCGGCGATGTCAGTGCGCCAGCACGAGTGGTGGCGCCAATCAGGGTGAAGGGAGGCAGCTCAAGCTTAATGGAGCGCGCCGCCGGACCCTCGCCTATCATGATATCCAGCTGATAGTCTTCCATCGCCGGGTAGAGGATCTCCTCCACCACAGGACTTAGTCTGTGGATCTCGTCGATAAAGAGCACATCACCGGACTCGAGATTGGTCAGCAGGGCCGCGAGATCCCCCGCCTTCTCCAGCACTGGGCCCGAGGTGGACTTGATGTTAACCCCCATCTCGTTGGCGACGATCATGGCGAGCGTAGTCTTGCCCAGACCTGGTGGTCCGTAGATCAACATATGATCAAGGGCCTCGCCGCGCTTCTGCGCCGCCTCGATAAACACCTTGAGCTGGGCCCTGGCATCGTCCTGGCCCGTGTATTCATCCAGCAGCTTAGGACGCATCGCCCTATCTATCTGCTCGTCCCGCTCCTCAGTGCCTTGGGGCTGGGCGTGAACTAACCTATCGGCTTCAATCATCTATTTCTCACTCTGAGCGCTAGAGCATCGATTTCAGCGATGCCTTGATCAAGGTTTCTGAATCCATGCCCTCTTCGAAGACACTGGACACCGCCTTACTGGCCTGTGCCGGCTTATATCCTAACGCCAAAAGCGCCGAGATGGCATCTTCTTCGGCAGTGTTAACCACAGGCGCAGGAGTATAGTTAGACTGCAACACAAACTCGCGCTCGTTGCCATGGGACGCTTCCATCAGGCTCTTAAGCTTGTCGCGCATCTCAACCAACAGACGCTCCGCAGTCTTCTTGCCGACACCCGGCAGCTTAACCAGGGTCGCGATATCGTCATGCTCGACGCATTTCACGAATTCGCCCGCCGTCATGCCAGAGAGTATGGTCAGTGCCAGCTTAGGACCGACGCCATTGGTCTTGATCAGCAGCCTGAACAGCGCCCTCTCCTGCTTGGTGATGAAACCGTACAGCAGCTGGGCGTCTTCACGCACCACGAAGTGGGTGTAGATCACCGCCTCTTGGTTTAATTCCGGCAGTTCATAAAAACTGGTGAGCGGCATCTGCACCTCATAGCCGACACCGCCAGTTTCAATCAGCACCTCGGGCGCTTGCTTCTCGACGAGTAATCCCCGTAAACGACCTATCATCTATATCTTCCGTAAGTTCTCGCGCTAGCCTTACCGCCCATGGCGATCAGGCTCTGATATGTGTGGAAATGGCACAGGGCAACGCCTAACGCATCGGCTGCATCGGCCTGTGGTGCCGCCGGCAACTTGAGGATCTGTTGCACCATGTGCTGTACCTGACTCTTCTGCGCCCGTCCCGTGCCGACCACGGCATTTTTGATCTGGGTCGCCGAATATTCGGCCACCGGCAATTGAGCATTGGTGGCGGCGACGATGGCCGCCCCGCGCGCCTGGCCGAGCTTTAACGCCGAATCGGCATTCTTAGCCAGAAACACCCGCTCGATAGCAAATTCATCCGGCTGGTATTGGCGAATGATCTCGCTTATCCCATCGAAAATCACCTTGAGCCGGGAAGGCAGATCATCGGATTGGGTACGAATACAGCCGCTGCCCAGGTAGATCTGCTGCCTGCCCTGGCACTGGATCACCCCATAGCCTGTGATCCGCGAGCCGGGATCCACCCCCAAGATTATCGGCATAGTCTGCCTATTCGAGGCTGGCTAAGATCTCATCTGAGATCTCGGCGTTATGATAGACCTCTTGCACATCGTCGTGATCTTCAAGGTTATCGATGAGGCGCAGGAACTTAGGCGCCGTCTCAGCATCCAGCTCCGCCTTAGTCGATGGCACCATGGTCACCTCGGCATTAACCGCCTCAAGACCAGCTGCATCCAGCGCATCCTTAACCGTACCAAAGGCTTCTGGCGTGGTGTAGACATCGATAGAGGTATCATCATTGGTCACCACATCCTCGGCGCCGGCGTCGAGCGCCGCATCCATGATGGTGTCTTCATCGCTGCCTTCGGCGTAAGAGATCACGCCACGCTTCTCGAACAGATAGGCCACAGAACCATCTGTGCCCAGGTTACCGCCAGACTTGCTAAAGGCGTTACGTACGCCAGAGACGGTGCGGTTACGGTTGTCTGTCATGGTCTCGACCATCACGGCGGTGCCGCCAGGACCATAGCCCTCGTACATGATGGTTTCCAGTACCTGACCATCGAGCTCACCGGCGCCGCGCTTGATGGCGCGCTCGACCGTGTCACGGGTCATGTTATTTGACAGCGCCTTATCGATTGCCGCCCTGAGTCTCGGGTTTGAATCGGGATCCGAGCCGCCTTCTCTGGCCGCTACCGTGAGTTCGCGAATGAATTTGGTGAAGAGTTTACCGCGTTTGGCGTCTTGTGCCGCCTTGCGGTGCTTGATGTTGGCCCATTTACTGTGACCGGCCATAGGGACTCCTTATTCGAGTTTGCCTCGAAAAAGCCGAGCAAGATGCTCGGCTTATTGGTTCAATCTTGTTTTATTCCTGCTCTTTTTTCGCTTCCACTACGCTGACCCCAAGCTCCTCGAGCTGTACAGGGTTGGCAAAGCCAGGGGCATTGGTGAGCGGACAGGCTGCCGTGGTGGTCTTAGGGAAGGCCATCACGTCGCGAATCGAGCTGGCACCAGTCATCAGCATGACCATACGGTCTAGGCCGAATGCCAAACCTGCGTGTGGCGGCGTACCATACTTGAGCGCTTCGAGCAGGAAGCCAAACTTCTCTTGGGCTTCCTCGTCGTTGATCCCCAGGATTCTGAATACGGCCGACTGCATCTCGGCGTCGTAGATACGTACCGAGCCACCGCCCAGTTCACAACCGTTAAGTACCATGTCATAGGCATCAGAGATAGCCGCCGTTGGATCCGCTTCCAGCTCGGCTGGCGTGATACCACTTGGCGCAGTGAACGGGTGGTGCATGGCGTGCAGGCCACCGTCAGAGGTGCGCTCGAACATTGGGAAGTCAACCACCCATAGTGGTTTCCAGTCGCCTTGTAGCAGGTCGAAATCTTCACCTACCTTAAGACGCAGCGCGCCCATGGCTTCGGCCACTATGTTCGCCTTGTCGGCGCCAAACAGGATTAGGTCACCGTTGGCCGCGCCTGTGCGCTCCAGGATCCCCTTAACCACCTCTTCGCTTAAGAACTTAAGCACTGGCGACTGAATGCCTTCCAGGCCTTTCTCCAGTTCGTTGACCTTCATCCATGCCAAGCCTTTGGCGCCATAGATGTTGACATACTTGCCATACTCATCGAGCTGCTTACGTGACAGGCTAGCACCGCCCGGCACACACAGCACGGCAACACGGCCTTCGCTGTCGTTGGCTGGCTCCTGGAACACCTTGAAGTCGACATCTTTAACCAGATCGGCTACATCGACCAACTCCAGCGGGTTACGCAGGTCTGGCTTGTCTGAGCCGTAACGACGCATCGCTTCGGCGAAGGTCATCTTAGGGAACTCGCCCAGGTCGACGTTTAGCAGCTCTTTAAACAGGCCGCATACCATCTCTTCAGTCTTGTCCATCACCTGCGCTGAGGTCATGAAAGAGGTTTCGATATCGATCTGAGTAAATTCAGGCTGACGGTCGGCGCGTAAGTCTTCGTCGCGGAAACATTTCACGATCTGGTAGTAACGGTCGAAGCCAGACATCATCAGCAGCTGTTTAAACAGCTGTGGCGATTGTGGCAGCGCGAAGAACTGGCCCTTGTAGGTGCGGCTAGGCACCAGATAGTCCCTGGCACCCTCTGGGGTTGCCTTGGTCAGAATTGGTGTCTCGATATCGAGGAAACCATTGCCGTCGAGGAAACGACGCACGGCGCTGGTCACCTTAGAGCGGAAGATGATGCGCTCGGCCATCTCTGGGCGACGCAGATCCAGGTAGCGATACTTAAGGCGCTGCTCTTCGGTGTTGTGTTGATTTTTGTCCATGTTGATCGGCAGTGCCGGTGCGCTATTGAGTATGGTCAGGGCCTTACCCAGCACCTCAATCTCACCTGTGCGCATCTGGTCGTTGATCTGGCTGTCTGGACGTGCACGCACCAGGCCTTTGACCTGAACACAGAACTCACTGCGCAGTGTGCTGGCGACATCGAATACCTCTGGCAGATCAGGATCATATACTACCTGAATCACGCCTTCACGGTCGCGCAAATCCAGAAAAACCACGCCGCCGAGATCGCGACTGCGGTTAACCCAACCTACGAGAGTAACTTCTTCCCCAACATGAGACCGATTAACGTCTCCACAATAATGACTGCGCATCTAACACTTTCCTTTCATCCGTCAAGGCCGTGCTTGAGGATATTCAATACATGACAAAAGCGGCATTATAGTGAAATATTGCCGATTTCAAAACAACTTCATCCGCTTAAAATGAAGTAAACCTTTGGGTTGGATAAATATCCATCAAATCCTGAACTGGGGTCACAGATCAGGCGCTCTGGTAACAGCGCCCACCCTGTTTCACCGCCCGCGACATCAACTTGTCGGCGGTCTTGAGTAGCTCCACCACAGTATCGCCATCGCTTGGGAACATGGCCACCCCTATGCTGACCGATAGTGCCACATCCAGGCCGTTGATCGCAAAGGGAGCGCTAAAGCCGCCTACTATACCGTCGGCCACCTGGCACACGGTATCGAGATCTTTGCTGCGATTAAGCACCATCACAAATTCGTTGCCACCGAAACGCGCCAGAGTATCAGACTTACGCACCGCCGATTTGAGGCGCTGCGCGCCCTTGGCCAGCACCCTGTCGCCTACTTGATGGCCATAGGTCTGGTTGATCTCACGCATGTTGTCGAAGCTGATAAAGAGTACGGCAAAGGGCTGCATCTCGCGGCGATGTAACAGCACAGACTGCTGCAATCTGTCATCGAGCAGGCTGCGATTCGGCAAGCCGGTGAGTGCATCGAACTGCCCTGCCCGGGTCAGCTCATGGGCAAGCTCCTTGGCGGCCGCCAAGCGGCTACGCTGAGCGCGCCAGATAAGATAGACAAACACCACAAAGCTGAGTAGCGCCAGAAGATAGAAGGCGCTCTGATAGTTCACCCAAGCCTTCCAACTGCTAGGTTCATCTTTCACCCAGTGCTGATAAATTTCCTCTTGCCGCTCTGGCGTGATCTGGGCGATGGCCTGATCCCACAGGGGCACCAGCGCATCAAACTTGGGGTTCAGGGCGAAATGGCTCTGCTGCTGGGAAAAGTCCGCCAGCACAGACATCTTAAGTGCTTTGTAATCGGACTCCTTAAGCACCATGGCCATGTTGATCACCTTCTCGATGAAGGCATCGGCCTTGCCCTGGGCCACCGCATCGACACCGGCGCGGCTGTTGGGCACAATCACCAGCTCGATGCCCAGCGCCTTGTTCATCAGATTGGCGATGAGATGATACCCCTCGACAATCGCCAGACGCTTACCACTCATCTGACTCAGGTTAAACACAGTCACCTGACTGAGGTTAGTCACCAATCCCCAGGGGGATGGCCAATATGGGGTGGTAAAGATCATCTCCCGCTCCCGCTCAGGGGTATGGGCGACGCTACCGACCATATCGATGTCACCCTGTTTAAGCGCCTCCAGCAGACTGCTCCAGCGATCGAATGGCACCCCCTCTATGGTTAAACCCAGCTGCTCGGCGACCCAGTGGCTGATCTCGCTGTTGATCCCCATAAACTCACCGGTCGGCCCCTGATACTCCATGGGCGCCCAGGCAGCAAGGTAGCCCACTTTAAGCGTACCCAAACTATCCAGATAACGGCGCTGCTCCTCTGTAATAGAAAGCGGATTAAGCAAAGACTGCACGCTCCTGTCGTCTCTATCCAAGATCCATTTATTCTCTATGGCGGCAAGCTCGGCATTGCTGATCAGACGAAAGCCCGCCGCGATACGCTGAGCCAGCCCCTTGTCCTCGTTGCGGGTCAAGGCATAGATGTCTGTGGTGAAGGCCAGCTTGCGATACTGGTGAAAGTCAGACCAGGATTCGGCGCGCAGCAAATAGTGTTGGGTCCAAGCCGATGCGGCCACGAAGGCGGCGATATGCCCCTGCTGGGCGGCCTCTATCATCTGAGTCACATCGGTATAGAGCTTAAGCTCAGAGTTTGGCAGCGCCTGCTTGAGTTTATCCAGATAAGGCGCGGTGGGCACGGCGCCGACACGCTTACCCTTTAGCTCATCCAGGCTATTGATCGCCTTACCATAACTGAACAGACGACTCTTGACCTGATAGGTGCGCCAGGCACGGGTGAGATTAGTCTTCATGGTATCGCTCTCTGGATACCCCACATGGATATCGGCGCGGTGAAACTTGAGTTCATCCAGGCCATCTTCCATAGCAGCGGGGCGAAACTCCACCTCTATGCCCGTCTTCTTAGACCAGAGCTTCCAGATATCGATATAGAGACCGTGTGGCTCACCGTCGCCGCCGGTATCGACAAAGGGTTGAATTCCTGTCGTGGTGGCAATCACTAAGGTGTTGGCATCATGGCTAAAACCTAACCAACGCTTGTCTATCTCGGCGCGGATGGTTTGGCTCAAGCGGTCAAAGCCGCGGTTGATCTCTGTGATAAGATCCAGCCTTCCCTTGCTGACGGCGGGCACCAGCGCCGTCTTCTTGATAAGCAAACGATTATCCAGGGGAAACTCTTCCAGAACGGCGCGGCTAACGGCGTTATCCTTTAAGTAGCCTTCCATGCCGGCGAAGACATCGACCTCGCCGGCCACCACGCCACGAAGCAGTTCGGCGCGGCTATTATAGTAGCGATAACTCAAACCAGTAACTTGCTGATTGAGAATGGATTCATGGGATGAGCCGGTCACTATGCCGATGCGATAGGGCTGGAGATCGCTAAAACTCTTCTTACCCTTTAGCGTGTTACGCACATAGAGATAGGTACTGACATAGGCGATGGGCGCCGCGAAATCGAAATCTTTATCCCGCTCCTTGGTGATCCCAAGGCCGATATGGATATCGGCATCCCCCAGCGCCAGCTGCTTCAAGGAGTCCTGCCAATGACGGGCAACAAATACCACTGGCACCTGAGTCTGAGACGACCACTCACGCCAGAGATCCACCAAGACCCCCTTGACATCGCCATTCTCATCGACGAACTGATAAGGGTAGCTGTCCTCCCCCATTACCAAGACTAGCGGGGCTTGCTGCTCTTGTGCAGACACCTGAAAACTAAGCATTAAGCTCAGCGCCAACGCGGCAGTTCCCAGCACAAAACGGGCCATCATGAGCGGCGCAAAGACTATGCACGCCGACAGGAGACGTCGCCAGGCAACACAGGCCGAAGCAAAAGTGTGTAGTGATGTCAAAGGTAGGTCCCAGTTTCTATTATCATTTTTATATCAAGCCAAGCTATCACTTGTTCTAAAACAGCCCCTTATAAAAAGGGCTTATAAAAGGCAGCTTATATTACAAGCTGGCTACAAAAAATAACCTTAGCATCCCTGCGTCGAGCGCAAAGTCACCACGCTGTAAAATATATGTTGTTATTAGGATATTAGACAGAATTTTATTCCTAATTACCAGTACCAGACTTGCTGCGAACTGTTATCATTAGCTAGAATGAAATATTGAATTTACTCAAAAAACTCTGATGAACTCAACTCAAGATACTATTTACGCACAGGCCTGTGAACATATCAGTGACTTTCAATTCGACGATAGAGTCGCAGGCGTCTTTAGCGATATGATCCGCCGTTCTGTTCCCGGCTATGGACAGATCATCAACACTTTGGGCGATTTCGCCGACAAATGTGTCACCCCCAATAGCAAGATATATGATTTAGGCTGCTCCTTGGGCGCGGCCACCCTGAGTGTGCGTCGCCGTATCGAAGGTCGCGGATGTGAGATCATCGCCGTCGACAACAGCGAGTCTATGATCGAACGCTGTAAACAGAACCTCAGCGCCTATGTCAGCGAAACCCCAGTCGACCTTATCTGCGCCGATATACGCGATATCGAGATCCAAGATGCCTCCATGGTCATCTTAAACTTCACCATGCAGTTTTTGGCCCCGGAAGACAGACAGACGCTGATCGCCAAGATCTATCAGGGACTCAAACCCGGCGGAATTCTGGTGCTGTCAGAGAAATTAGTGTTCGAAGACGAGCCGGTGCAGCATCTGCTGGACGAGCTACACCTCGACTTTAAGCGCGCCAACGGCTATAGCGAGCTTGAGATCAGCCAAAAGCGCAGCTCGCTCGAGCATGTAATGAAACCTGACACCCTGCCCCAGCATCAGCAAAGGCTTAAAGCCCAGGGCTTTAGCCATTTCAGCGTCTGGTTCCAATGTTTTAATTTCGCATCTATGGTGGCCATCAAGTGATCAGCTTCAGCTCCTTTTATCAACAAATCGCCGATTCCAATCTTCAACATTGGTTAGAAGAGCTGCCGGCGATCCTCGGCCAGTGGCAACGTGAACATAAGCATGGCAACCTGCCCAAGTGGGAGAAGGTGCTCAATAAGTTGCACTATCCTGCGCCGGACAGAATCGATTTCACCACTAAGGTAGAGGTGGGCAGTGGCGAACAGCTCAGCAAGGGCCAGCAGGAGAAACTCAAGAACCTACTAAAACTCTTCTGCCCCTGGCGCAAGGGCCCCTTCGATCTACACGGCATCCATATCGACACCGAGTGGCGCTCAGATTGGAAGTGGGAGCGAGTTCAGCCCCATATCTCACCACTGAAGAATCGCACCGTGCTGGATGTCGGCTGTGGCAGCGGCTATCACATGTGGCGTATGCTGGGTGACGGCGCTAAACGCGTCGTGGGTATCGACCCCTCGCCGCTGTTTCTGTGTCAATTTGAGACGGTAAAACGCCTGGCGGGCAATGACCACCCAGTGCACCTGCTGCCTCTGGGCATAGAGCAGCTACCGCCACTGGATGCCTTCGACACCGTCTTCTCCATGGGCGTGCTCTATCACAGACGCTCCCCCATAGATCACCTGCTGCAATTGAGGGATCAACTGAGAACCGGCGGTGAACTCGTCCTCGAGACCTTAGTGGTCGATGGCGATGAAAATACCGTACTGGTCCCAGGGGAGCGCTACGGCAAGATGAACAATGTCTGGTTCCTGCCGTCGGCCAAGGCGCTGGAAGCCTGGCTAAAGAAGGCGGATTTTGTCGATGTTCGCTGCGTCGATATCGATGTGACTTCACTTGCAGAGCAGCGCAGCACAGAATGGATGCCTAATGAGTCCTTGGTGGACTACCTGGATCCTAACGATGTCAGCCTGACGGTTGAGGGGTATCCGGCGCCCAAACGCGCCACTTTTATCGCCGTTAAGAATCAACCCAACAAAGATTTGGTTTAAACAAAAATAGTAAACGGGAAGCACTATGTTAAAACAGATGACCACTCTCGCCCTGGTAACCAGCCTGGTAGGCTGCGCAGCCACCCAAGATCCTAAGCAGCCCGCGCCTGTCGATGTCGACACCTTCAATGCCAGCCTGAGCGAGCAGAAGAGCGAGCTAGTCACCCTGATCAGCACCAGCCAAAGCGAGCAGCAGGCGGCGCTGACTTCCCTGTCTGCCCAGCTGGAGCAGCTGTCCAAGCAATTGGCGGCCGTTAAGACCCAACCCGAGAAGCAGGTGGTACAGGTTCCTATGCAGTGTGACCCGTCCCCTATCGGTGACAAGTTTATCCTAGGCGCGGTTGAACACGTCTATGTCGATGAGATCAAGGCAGGCTTCGAGACCCGTATCGATACCGGCGCCGAATCCTCATCGCTAGATGCCCACAACATCATACTGTTCGAGCGTAATGGCAAGCAGTGGGTGCGCTTCGATGTGTTCACTCAAGGCGCAGACAAGCCATCACAGACCTTCGAGTCTAAGGTCGAGCGCTTCGTGCGCATCAAGCAAGATGCAGAAGATAAGAATGACAGACGCCCGGTGATCCATGCCCATCTACAGATTGGCAATTACAAGGCGGAAACCGATCTCAACCTGGTCGATCGTAGTCACCTCGACTATCAGCTGCTGCTGGGACGTAAGTTTATGCAAGACATTGCCGTCGTCGATGTAGGACAGACTTTTGTGCACGGTAAGAACAATCCATCAAAGACAGCCAAATAATAGGATGTAAATGCGATGCACTCTAAAAAACCTTTTTATATCTTAGTGGCCCTGCTGTTTATCGCCGGCATCGCCGCTAGCGTCTATCGCGGCATAGAACATAATGTCCCCTTCCTCCCGGGCGAGCAGGTACAGAGCTGGGCCGTGGATGCCAAGGTGAGCTTCCAGGGCACAGGCGAGCCTGCCGAGGTGACCTTCTCGCTGCCCAAGGATCCTGCCTTTGAGATCTTAGCGGAAAACGCGACCTCTCCAGGCTACGGCTTGTCAGCCACAGAGGATGACACAGGCCGTCAGGTCACCTGGTCGACCCGCGAGGCGATCGGTCAGCAAGATCTCTACTATAAGGTCACCCTGGTACCGACCGGCAAGAATGAGATCCCGGCAGACAAAGAACCCGACGCGCCGCAGGCCTACAACTGGCCTGCCACAGAGAAGGCCGCCGCCGAGCAGGTAATGAGCGAGATCTGGTCGCGCAGCGCCACTAACCTGTCGTTTGCTCAGCAGCTTAACAAGAGCTTCAATGCCACCGAGCGCAGCCAGAACCTTGAGCTACTGCTGACCAGTAACTCCCGCGCCGAACTGTTTATCCGCATGCTCAACAGCAAGGGGATCCCGGCGAAGAAAGTCAGCGGTCTGTTTTTAGAAGATCAACGTCGTCGTCAGCAGCTGACCAACTATGTTGAGGTCTATCATCAGGGTCAGTGGATCATCTTCAACCCCAACGATGGTACTCAGGGACGCCCTGACAACCTGCTCATCTGGGACAGAACCGCCAAGTCGACTCTGGACGTAGTAGGCGGCGTTAACTCTCAGGTTAACTTCTCCATGTTACAAGACACCCGCTCGGCGCTCGCCACCTCTATCGACATGCTGAAGAACAAGAATGCCTTGGACTTCTCCCTCTATCAGCTACCGCTAGAAGAGCAGAGCCTGTTTAAGGGTATCTTGCTGATCCCTATCGGCGTGCTAGTGGTGGTGTTCCTGCGGGTGATTATCGGCATCAAGACCTCGGGTACCTTCATGCCCGTGCTGATCGCCCTGGCCTTTATTCAGACAACCCTGCTGACCGGCCTTGTCGGCTTCCTGCTGATCGTCGCCTTCGGTTTAATGATCCGCTCCTATCTGTCGGATCTCAACCTCTTGCTGATCTCGCGGATCTCGGCGGTGATCATAGTGGTGATCGGCATCATAGGCCTGTTTACCCTACTCTCTTATAAGTTCGGTTTGAGCGAGGGCCTCACCATCACCTTCTTCCCTATGATCATCCTGGCATGGACCATCGAGCGTATGTCGATTCTCTGGGAAGAGGAAGGCGCCAAAGAGGTAATGGTTCAGGGCGGCGGCAGCCTGTTTGTTGCCACCTTAGCCTACCTGGCCATGAGCGCTACCTGGGTACAACACTGGGTATTTAACTTCCTGGGTATCCACCTGGTGATCCTGGCAACTGTACTCCTGATGGGCCAATATACAGGTTATAAGTTATTGGAACTTAGACGCTTTAGACCTTTAGCGGGAGAATAACTATGCTGTTTGCAAAGCCCCGAAAGCTGAAGGAAAACGGCGTACTTGGCATGAACAAGCGCAACATCGACTACATAGGTCGCTATAATCAGCGCAAGTTCTACAAGCGAGTGGATGACAAGCTCACCACTAAGCAGCTGGCCCTGGCGAACGATATCGCCGTGCCGGCGCTTATCGGCACCGTCTGTCAGCAACATGAGATCATGCACATCCCCGAGATGGTCAACAACCGTGACGGTTTCGTGATCAAGCCGTCGCAGGGCTCGGGCGGTAAAGGGATCTTGGTGATCACTAAGGTGGAAAATGGCCACTATTTCAAGCCCAACGGTCACGAGGTGACCCCAAGCGAGATCGACCGCCATATCTCTAACATCTTGAGCGGCCTCTTCTCCCTGGGCGGCAAGCCAGACGTGGCCATCGTCGAGGGACTCATCGAGTTCGACCCCGTATTCGACGGCTACTCCTTCGAAGGGGTACCCGACATTCGTTTGATCGTTTTCAAGGGCTTCCCTGTAATGGGCATGCTTAGGCTATCCACGGCGGCGTCCGACGGTAAGGCCAACCTGCACCAAGGCGCCGTGGGCGTCGGCCTGGATATCGGCACCGGCCGAGGCCTGCATGCGGTGCAGTTTGACCGTCCGCTCGATCTGCATCCGGATACCGACAAGAAGCTCACCGAGATCCAGGTGCCCCACTGGGACACGCTTCTGCATACTGCCTCTAAGGCCTATGAGATGAGTGAGCTGGGTTATCTGGGTACCGACATGGTGCTGGATCAGAAGCTTGGCCCTCTGCTGCTTGAGCTCAACGCCCGTCCGGGTCTGGCGATTCAAATCGCCAACGGCCAGGGCCTGCTGCCAAGGCTCAAACATGTGGAGCAGATGAAGAACAAATCTATGTCAGTGGAAGAGCGCGTCGCCTATGCTAAAACGCATTTTAGCAGTCTCCCTAGCGCTTAACTTCAGTCCGGCGGCCCTGGCCGCCTCTCCTATCACACTGCTCAGCGAGCAGTGTATCGACTATCAGGTTTCCCTGTCTCAGGCACAGGAGAGCGGCACGCCGCTCGATGCCAGCGTACGACTCGAACGCGAGTTGATCGGCCTGTTTAACCTCAAAGACAGCGTGCGCTTCTATCGCCACTATCCTTTAAATGCCGAAGATAAAGAGGCGCTGCTGCAATGTCAGCTGCATCTGGCCGATGAGTTTGACCGCCTGGCACACGAGCCTTGGCTCAAGTCGCAAAGCCAGAACTGGTCTCAAAGCGACTCGCCAGGGCTGCGCCAGTTTGGTCAGTTGCTAACGCAGCAGATCGCCGAGCAGATTGACCAGCAGCAGAAGGCGAAGATCCATACCGCCCAGGCCAGCGTCGCCCACGGTCTGAAGCAGAAAGACCTGTCGCTCATCATAGGTCAGAGTCAGTGTCGCCTTACTGATGGAGAAACTGAACAAACTGAGCAGGCCTTCGATAATTCGATAGCCAGCTACCTTATTCATCAACAAGATGAAAGCTGTAAGCGTCAGGTGTGGCAGGCCTACCAGGTCAGGGCAAAGCAGAAGAATCAGGCGGCCATCTCCCTCATCATGGCGACCAAGCAGACGATAGCGCTGGAACATGGCGCCGACGACTATGCGAGCTGGGCGCTGAGCCATCAGCTGCTCGCCAACCCCGCACAGGTCAAACATTTTCTGGACAGCCAGACTCAGCTAGCCCCAGCCCCCTGGGCACTCGGGGCCGTACTTGCCAAACTGCCTAAGGTCGAGGTAACACCGCACACGGGTGAGCAGCTGCTGGATGATATTCAAGCCGAGCTCGCGCCCTTTGGCCTTGAATTTGAAACCGTTAACGTCAATATGCTGCGGCTTTGGCATAAGGGGCGTTTGCTGGGGGATGTTTTTCTCGATCGCCCGCCCAAACCCCAATTAACAGGTTCGCAGCGAGCTAATCCGCCGCTAGGAAAACAAGAGCCCCCTCCAACAGCGAAAGCGCAGGCGGTAACACTTAAGACGCAGGCGCATAAGGAACATAAGGCCCAGTTGAGCCCCCTGAGACAAACCGTGGTCGGGCAACAATTTGGTCAGCTGACCCTGACCCTGCCAGATCAGTTAAATGATTATCGCAGTCAGGAACAGCTCATCGCAGCGGTGGCCGAGATGGTGTCTCGCCTGCTCACAGGTGGGCGCTACTATCTCAACAACACCTTAGGCGATGGTCAGGCGATCGCCAGTCTCTGGCTGAGTCAATATCTGAGCCAGCAGCTGCTACCCGAGTTGCCATCCAATAGCCGCGAAGCCGAGCTTAAGGCATTCTCCAAGCAGCTAAAGGTATTTCGCAGCAAGCTGGCTTTGTCTGCGTATCAAACCTTCGATAATCAACTCTACCGGGATCTCAGCCAGGAGTTTGCAGTCAGTTTCGGCGCGCCCTGGCCAGACGCCGATGACGCCCTCTACAGTTTTACCGGTGTGGTGACTCAAGGGCCACTCTATTATCTTACGCTGTGGCATCAGCGCCTGGCGGAGCAGATCTTGAGTGACACTCAGCTGGAGGCAACAAGCGTTTTTGAACTCCTTCTCATCAACGAGCAGCAACAGTCCCTTGATGAGCAACTCACCGCAATTTTTGGCAGTGCGCAATCTGTCGCCACCATCCTAGAAAGGAGCCAATATGATCAACCTAAGCCCGTACACTAGAATCTTTGGTGCACTTGCACTCACCTCCGCCCTGCTGCTCCCTAGCCTGCCCGCCTCGGCTAAGGCGACAGCATCACTGGACGCACAGGGCGTCAAACAGGTAATCCAACAAAATCTGGAAGATAACCTCTACCAGCTGCCACCAAGGGTGCAGGGACATTACGGCATCCGCCTCTATCGCATGACGGGCGATGACAAGTATGCCAATGCGGCCCTGGTGGATCTCTACGCCGTCACCGAGTCTCAGGCCTTTTATGCCTGCCAGCTGGATAAACCGGGTTTTATCGAGCAAGAAGCTCAGGCCGCCATCGACGTGCTGGGTAAGGGCCCAAGAGCCAAGGCACGCAAGAAGGCGCTGGCTCCCTTCCCCGAGTTTCTCTTCTATACCGACGTGCTACTAAGATTCTCAAGCCGCATCGACGAGTTTGGTCTACAAGGTCCCTGCCACGACAAGTTGGTCAAGGCGCTAAAGGCCACCGATCTTAAACGCGGGCTCACCGACAAGGCGATGATCGAAGCCTGGGCGGCGCAGCTGGTGAACTATGTTTACTGGGCGAAGCAGCTTGGTGTGGGTGATTATGTGCAGGAGTATAAGGACGGCTTCAATCGCGTCTATCCTCAAAGTCGAGACGCCAAACTCGATAAGAAGCAGTTTCGCAATAAAATCTACGGCATGACACACTTTATCTTTGCCGCCAGTGAGTATTATCAGCATCCGGTCGATAGAAAGGAATTTTCCTGGATCTTAGATTACTTCGAAGCCAACATAGACAGGATCCTGAAAGACGCCACAGACGATATCATCGCCGAGGTGGGCATCAGCTTCCATCTGGCGGGAATGTCAGATAATCCTGTGGTGAAGAAGACCCAGGCGCACATCATGGCCGCCTTCGATCCTAAGGCGCAGACCATACCCTCACCCCGTGGCAACCCAGATCTCGCCCTGGGCGAGCACCGCAACGTGTTAGCAATGATGCTGCTCGATTGGCCTAAGAGCCTGCATCAGGGCCCCTATTTCCATCAGCTAAAGGCGACCAAGAAGTACCTACCTAAGCTGGTCAGCATCAAGACCGATGCTGCAAAGGGAAAAACCGATAAAGCAAAATCTAAAGCCGAAAAGCATTAGGAGCGCAGGAGCAGTATGAGTCAGGCAAAATCGACCTTCGAGCAGTGGCGCATCCTACAGGCGGTTGTTGACTGTGGTGGCTACGCCCAGGCGGCAGAGAAGCTTAACAAGAGCCAGTCGTCCCTTAACCATGCGGTGGCCAAACTGCAGACCCAGTTGGGGGTCGCCCTGCTGGAAGTGAGGGGACGCAAGGCTTATCTCACCGAGAGCGGCGAGGTGCTACTGCGACGCTCTCGTCACATCACCCGCTCGGTGAGTGAGCTGGAGCAGTTAGCCAGCAATCTGGAGAAAGGCTGGGAGCCGAGCCTGTTGATCTCCCGCGAGATGATCTATCCCATGGAACATCTCATCGACGCCCTGGCCGAGTTTGAGCCTCAGGGGCGCGGCACCCGGATCACCATCTTAGATTCGGTGATCAGCGGCAGCGCCGAACTGGTCGAGTCGGAAGCCGTGGATCTCGCCATCATAGGCGGCGCGCCGCCGAAGGGTCACCTGGCTCAGCCCCTGTGCAACGTCGATTTTCACCTGGTCTGCCATCCCTCTCACCCCTTGGCGAGCATGGAGTTGCCGCTGGACGACCAAACCTTGGCAGAGCAGCTACAGATAGTGATCAAAGATACGGGTCAGATAGCCCGCGGCGAGCTGGGTTGGCTCAAGGCGGAGCGGCGCTGGACGGTAGCCAATTTCCATGAGGCCCTGGTGGTGCTGTCCAAGGGGCTCGGTTTTTGCTGGATCCCCAGTCATCTGATCTGCGATGCCATCAGGGAAGGTCGGCTCACCCGCTTGACGCTCAAGGGCTCGAGTCATCGTCAGGTGCCGCTCAGCCTGGTTATCCCCAACCGCGATAAGCAAGGACCCGCCTCACAGTTGCTGGAGCAGTTGATCCTCAAGAATCACTCTGTCTTAGAGGGAGAAGGCGAAGGATGAGGAAGATGTTGAAGAAGAGTCAGACTCGCCTGCTTGGTAACGCATCGACAGGACTTCAGCGCTAAACAGAAGGCCATTGCCCTCCAGGAGCTGGCGACTGATCCGCTCGAACGATTGTGAAGGGCTCTTGTCATCATCCAGCGGTGAGGGGGAATCGATTCTGGCCGCAGAGATCTTGCCCTGATCATCCACACTACCGCTCACCTTAGGCGTCACAGGCTCTGGCAGCTGGCGCTGCTGCTCACTCTTACCGGCATCGATAAGCGGCTTCATCTGCTCAGGGGTGATGCCGCTTTGTTGACGCGTCTTAGCCAGCTCGGCCTTTGCCGAATTCATCTTACGCAGGGCTTCGCTGGCCACCCGGATATCCGCCATCGAAGGGGTCGCGGGCGCCATCGCCGCCGCGTAAACCTGCTTCATCTTGTTCAGGGTAGCCAGGGGATCCCCTGGCACCGAGGAGATATCGATCGCCACCTCGCCATCTACCGCATATCGCCTGCCATCGCTCCCCTGCTCATACTTAAAACTTGGGCTGCGCGCGAAGGTGCCCCCAACGCTGGCATGGGCCTGCTCATGGGCTCTCACCTCGGCGTCACGCTTGGACAGCTCTTTTAGCTCGGCTTCCTGACGGGCAAGTTCAGGGTCTTGTGAGCGGCTCTCATCACCTGGTGCGTCCTTTCGCTCTTGCTTATCCGCGAAGGGGTTGTATGCCTCGCCGCGGGTTTCCTCGGCCCCACCAAAGATATCGACTACCGGCTTTTCGCCCTCAATTGCGCTACCGCGACTAACGTCAACGCCGCCTTGTCCCCCTGCTGTAATCGCATTTGGCTTGCCATTGCTACCTCCCGAACCAGGGGGTAAACCAGAGCCTGCTGCGCTACCTCCCCCATCCGGTAGTGTAGAAACGCCATCGGTCCCGCCGCCTTTGCTCAAGCCATTGCTAAAACCAGAGCTTGCCGCTTGATTGAGTAGGCCGCCGATTCCGATCGGCCCACTAGAGAGGCTATATCCCCCTTGAGTCGACGAACTGCCATTGAAGACAGGACGGCTCATACTTGAGCCGCTTTGCGTTGACAGGCTAGAACTTAAGTGACCAGAGGTCAGTACACCGCTTGCTACCGAAGGCGTCGAAGAAACCGCCGTGTTGGCCTTTAGGCTGGCATGCGACGCTTGATGAGAGAAAGCTGGCGTTGAAACAGCACTTACAGAACTTGAAGCTCTATTTGAAGAAGATAAAGAAGCTGTAGAGGATGAGGAAATTGAAGACGTTGAAGCAGAAGAAGACGGCAATGCGCTAAGGCGCATCGCCGTTAAGGGGGGCGTAGTCATGGCGCCAGCCACGGCCTACACCTTGATATCTATCACTGTACCTAGGGTCTCGTTAGCGGTCTCTAATACTTCAACCGCGGCTTCCCCTTGGTTTTTCGATTCTATCGCCGAGACCAGGGCCTCAGTTTTATCTGTGGCGTTGACCGGATTGGTCGTCTCTGTGCCGCCAGCTTCACTCACCTGAGGTTGGCTGGGTTTGGCGACATCCACAGTAGCCTGAGTCAGGCCAGACTGAGCGCTCTGCAAGCCGGCCAGACCGGAAGAAAAGCTCGATGGTATTTCCATAATTGATGGCCCTTTTTCATGAGTCACAGTTATGGCTAATTATTAATCAAAAGCCAAGCAAAGTACAGCATTACAGAGGGCTTGGCTAACATCTTGAATTGGTTAGCCTGCGCCTATCCAGCCAGCCTCCCAGTCTTTCCACACTGGGGTAAAGCCACGGCTTCGAAGGACACTGGCAACCTCGGCGGCGCTACGTTCATCGCTGATCTCAAACTGATCTAACTGAGCGGCCGGATTGACATAGCCGCCCGGTTCGGTGCGACTACCGGCGCTCATCTGGGTGATGCCGAGCCCTATCAGGTTATCTCTCAAACTAGGCGTCTCTCGGGTCGAGAGGCTGATCTCAAGCTGCTCGTTGAAGAGACGAAAGGCGCAGATAAGTTGTACTAAACCTTTGTCGGTCAACTGCACCTTGGGCGTGATACCGCCGACGCAGGGTCTGAGCCTAGGCAGGGATATGCTGTAACGACTGCGCCAGAAGCGGCGCTCGAGATAATCCAGGTGATAGCCCATCAAGAGCGCGTCCATGCGCCAATCATCGAGACCCAGTAACACACCTAGGCCTATCTTATCCACGCCCGCCTGGGCGATCCGCTCCGGCGATTCGAGACGATAGCCATAGTCCTGCTTATTGCCCCTCAGGTGATGTCTGCGATAGGTCTCAGGATCGTAAGTTTCCTGATAGAGCATCACGGCATCCAGCCCCTTCTCCACCAAAATCCCATAGTGTTCACGGCTGAGCGGCTGTACCTCCATGGCCACATGGCTAAACTCCGCCTTCACCAAGGGTAAGACCTCGGCAAAATAGTCGATGCCGACCTTAGTTTCATGCTCGCCAGAAACCAGCAAGATGGAATCAAATCCCTGAGGCTTGATCACCGCCATCTCCGCCGCTAGCTCATCATGGCTGAGCACCTTGCGCTTAAGCTTGTTGCTCATGGTGAAACCACAGTAGTCACATTCGTTGGCGCAGAGGTTTGAGAGATAGAGCGGCAGATAGAGGCCGATGTTATGACCAAAACGGCGCCGGGTTAAGGCGGCAGCACGCTGCGCCATAGGCTCAAGGTACTCCTCGGCGGCAGGCGATAACAGGGCTAACAGATGACCCAAGTTGCCCTGCTCACCCTCGATCGCTGCTTCTACCTGGGCCGGCGTAGTGGAATAGAGCGCCATACGCAGCTGCTCGCGAGAGAGTCCACTCAAGGTATCGAAGAAACTCATTGGGTTACTCCGATAAGAAGGCGGTGAGCGCCTGCTGGGGACTGGTGCCAATCGCCCTCTGGTGCACCTGAGCCAAGCCGGCCTCATAGGCCTTACGCCCCGTGGCGACGGCGTCGGCAAAACAGAGCGCCATCCTCACCGGATCGCGACTGGCAGCAATTGCCGTGTTCACCAGCACGGCGCTCGCCCCCATCTCCATGGCCGCCATCGCCTGAGAGGGTGACCCGATCCCGGCATCGACCACCACGGGCACATTGGCCTGCTCTATGATGATCTTCAAAAATGCCGCCGTCTCCAGCCCGCGATTAGAACCTATTGGGCTACCCAGCGGCATCACGGCCGCGCAGCCCACAGACTCAAGATTACGACAGAGCACAGGATCGGCATGCACATAGGGCAATACGGTAAAGCCGCGCTCACACAGCACCTTGGCGGCGTTAAATGTCTCTATTGGATCCGGCATCAGATACTTAGGATCGGGATGGATCTCAAGCTTTATCCAAGAGGTACCCAGCACCTCTCGGGCCAGCTCGGCGGCGAAGATCGCCTCCTTGGCATTGCGCGCCCCCGAGGTGTTGGGCAGCAGCTTAACGCCGCTCTGACGTATGGGCGCCAGAATATCATCGAAGCCCGCCTTAAGATCGAGCCGCTTCATCGCCAGTGTCACTAATTGCGAACCGCTTGCCGCCAAGGCCGCCAACATCTGATCAGAGCTGGCAAACTTGCCCGTGCCGGTAAACAGCCGTGAAGAGAACCGACTATCGCCTATCGTTAACATATTAACCTCCTGCCACTACGCCAAAGAGTTCAATCACATCGCCCGCCTCACATAGGGTCAACGCCCACTGCGACTTGGGGACCACCTCGCCTGCCCGCACCAGCGCCACGCTATCCGGGGCTATCTGCTGGCTCTCCAACATGGACTGCAGACTTGCGTTATCTGGCACCTGTATTAACTGACCATTCAAACTTAATCTGATCTCACTCATCATTTTCTCCTAAGGCCGATGAACAGGGAGTCCCGCCATGTATCGCATAAGTCTTTTCATTCGATTCTTTAATTGCCACACAGACCGAGCACTTGGGATCCCGCCGCAGCGTGAGCTTTCGCATCTCGCCAGTTAATCCGTCGAACCTATGCAGCACACCTAGAGCCGGTAACCCCAGCAATAGCTTTATCGCCAGCAGCGCCTGCATCGAGGCCATGGTGCCCACCATGGGCCCAAGTATGCCTATGGTGCTGCAGCTCTCACTCACCCTTAGTTCGGCCGGAAACAGACAGTGATAGCAGCCATTGTCCGGGGATTTGCTCAGATCGAACGCCATCAACTGACCAGAAAAGCGGGCCGCAGCCGCCACCACTGTTGGCGTGCCCAGCGCCACACAGGCGGCATTGACGTGCTGGCGCGTGGCGAAGTTGTCGCTGCAATCGAGCACCAAATCCACATCCGAGAGCAGCGACTCGGCGTTATCGCCATCCAGACGCACAACCTTGGCCGCTATCTGACTAAAAGCCGATACCTGACTGTTTTGAGCCGTACCTTTTTCTACCAGCCTGTCTCTGGCGACTTCCGCCTTGTACTGGCCGCAATCGGCATGGGAAAACAGCAGCTGCCTGGGCAGGTTACTCAGCTCCACCTTGTCATCATCGATCAGGGTCAATTGGCCGATCCCCGCCGCGCTCAGATACTGGGCGCAGAGCTGGCCCAAGCCGCCGACGCCGACTATGGCGACACTTGCTTCCATCAGCCTTTGCTGGCCCAGTTCGCCGACCTCGGGCAACATGATCTGCCGTGAATACTGAATAAATGCCTTATCATTGAGTGACATAGGCTTTCTCCCACATCCTAGCCAGCTGTGTATAGGCCTCGCCCGGCGAGTCAGCCTGAATCACCGCGCGCACCACGGCCACCGCCTCAACGTTTGTTGCTTTAACCAGCTCTAAACGCGAAGCGTCTATACCGCCGATGGCAACTCTGGGGCAATCGGGCGTCCAAAGCGCAACCATACGCGCGAGCGTACTCAGCCCCTGAGGATTGGAAGGCATAGATTTCGTCGATGTGGGGAAGATATGCCCTAGGGCCAGATAGGATGGATTAAGCTGACTGGCCAGCGCCAACTCGAACACGCCATGGCTGGAGACGCCCAGGGCGATCCCTGCCTCGGCGATCCTATCGAGATCCGCCTCAAAAAGATCTTCCTGCCCAAGATGGATACCGAAGGCGCCATGCTTTAACGCCAGCTGCCAGTGATCGTTGATAAACACCTGCGCATCATATTTGCGCCCCAGCGCGATTGCCGCTTGGATCTGCGCTTCTAACGCGGCAGCACCTTGGCCCTCTTCTTGTTTGCCCTTCCCTTGTTTGCTTTCTTCTTGTTTGCTCTCTTCTTGATTGCTAGCTGCTTGGCCATCATCCTCCAGCTTGATCCTCAGCTGGGCCGTGGTGGCACCGGCGGCCAGCACCTGCTCCAAAGTATTCACATTATCCACCACAGGATACACCCCGATGGGACGCTTAAGCCTTGGAAAACTAAGCCCCGGGAAACTAGGCCTTGGAAAACTCAGTATCGAGGAGGCATCTGAAGCACGATCTGAAGAGCTTAACGAAGTGATGCCAGCCAACTCTGTGATACGGGGAAGCGATGCCAGGTCAGAGGGCCAACCTGTGCGCGCCAGTGGTCCGGCGCCGGCGCCCAAGGCCTTGGCCGACGCTATGCCTTGGACTACATAGGTTTTAGCGAGCAAGATGGCGTCGTGTAGCACCAAGCCCTGAGCCAGAAAGCTGGCGATCGCCGATGACAAGGTGCAGCCGCTACCGTGGTGATTGGGGTTATCCACCCGCTCGCAGCTGAGGCAAAAGCTGGTGTGCTGATGTAGCAGCGAGGTATGCGCCACCGCGTTGCAGATAAAGAGATCTTCCGCCTTATCGCTATGCCAGAGCGAGCCCTTGTCACCGCCTGTGATCAGCAGATTACAGGCTAAGCGCCTTGAGAGTGCGCTTGCCTGAGCTAGCATCTCATCACTTGATGACGCCTCGCTTCCCACCAACTTGCCAAACTCGCTGGCGTTCGGCGTCACAAGAGTAAGCAGCTTAGCGAAGGGGGTGAAATCCAACCCGGCAAGGTGCTTGGGCTCAGTTTTGAGCTCAGTTTTGGGCTTAGTTTTGAGTTTAGTTTTGGGCTGAGCGGAGGCCTGAACAGCAGATTCGCCAGTCAAGGCATCGCCGCAGGACGCTACCATCACGGGATCCAGAATAATCGGGATAGGCTGGCCATCATCCGTTTTCAGTGGCGCCATATGGGTCGCCAGCCAATCGGCGATAAGATTAATCTGACGCTGATTGGCAAGCAGCCCTATCTTGATCGCCCTTGGCGGCAGATCTGCCAGCAGGGTATCGAGCTGAGCGAGCAAGATAGCCTCACTCACTGGCTCGACACCATTAACCGCCACCGAGTTTTGCGCGGTAACGCAGGTGATCACGCTGCAACCATGGCAGTCCAGATCCGCCATGGTCGCAAGATCTGCCTGAATGCCAGCACCGCCCCCGCTGTCTGAACCGGCAATGGTCCAGACGATAGGTTTTTTAGCGGACATGGCTACACCTCTTCTGCTTTTTCGAGAGCCGTAATTTCAAGAGCAGTACTTTCAAAAGTGGTACTTTCAAGAGAGGCGCTTTCAACGGCAGGGCTTTGCTTCACCGCGCTGTGATAGAGCTCGCTGCCACTTTGCTTAAACTGCGCCGACATCTGCGCCATCCCTTGCTGGATCTCTGCCTTTGGCGCGCTAGCAGTAACGTCAATCTGCTCAACCTCAATCTCTCTCACCTCAATCTCCCTTACATCGATCGCTTGGGCCGCAGCGTATTCGCGCACCTCTTGGGTGATCTTCATCGAGCAGAACTTGGGACCGCACATGGAGCAGAAATGCGCGACCTTGGCCGACTCCTGCGGAAGTGATTCGTCGTGATACGCCCTGGCGGTATCGGGATCCAATCCTAGGTTGTATTGATCTTCCCAGCGGAACTCGAACCTCGCCTTAGACAAGGCGTTGTCGCGGATCTGCGCGCCGGGATGCCCCTTGGCCACATCGCCAGCATGGGCGGCAATCTTATAGGCGATCAGCCCCTGCTTAACATCTTCCTTGTTTGGCAGACCAAGATGCTCCTTGGGCGTCACGTAGCAGAGCATGGCGCAGCCATACCAGGCGATCATCGCCGCCCCTATGCCTGAGGTGAAGTGATCATAACCTGGAGCAATGTCGGTGGTCTGAGGGCCTAGGGTATAAAACGGCGCCTCGTCACACAGCTTGAGCTGCTTATCCATGTTCTCCTTGATAAGCTGCATCGGGATATGACCCGGCCCTTCAATGATGGTCTGCACGTCATACTGCCAGGCCTTCTTAACCAGCTCGCCTAAGGTTTCCAACTCGGCAAACTGCGCCTCGTCGTTAGCATCGGCGATGGAGCCTGGTCGCATGCCATCACCCAACGAGAGGGAGACATCGTAGGCGGCGCACAGCTGACAGATCTCATCGAAGTGCTCATAGAGGAAGTTTTCCTTGTGGTGAGAGAGGCACCACTTGGCCATGATGGAACCGCCACGAGAGACTATGCCTGTGAGGCGCTTGGCCGTCATGGGCACATAACGCAGGAGCACACCGGCGTGAATGGTAAAATAATCCACCCCCTGCTCCGCCTGCTCGATCAGGGTATCTCTGAAGATCTCCCAGGTGAGATCTTCGGCGACGCCATTGACCTTCTCCAGCGCCTGATAGATGGGCACAGTCCCGATGGGCACCGGCGAGTTGCGGATGATCCACTCGCGGGTCTCGTGGATATAACGACCAGTCGAGAGATCCATCACAGTATCTGCGCCCCAACGGGTGGCCCACACCAGCTTCTCCACCTCCTCTTCGATGGAGGATGTGACCGCCGAATTACCTATGTTGGCGTTGACCTTCACCAGGAAGTTTCGGCCGATGATCATAGGTTCGGCCTCAGGGTGGTTTATGTTAAGCGGCAAAATTGCCCGGCCCGCCACCAGCTCCTGACGCACAAACTCCGGCGTGATGGGCTCACCTAGCTTGGCACCGAAGCTCTCACCCGGCGCCCGCTGATTGAGCACCTCGTCGGTCACTTTCTCGCGAGCCATATTCTCACGCAGGGCAACATACTCCATCTCTGGGGTGATGATGCCGCATCTGGCGTAGTGCATCTGAGTCACCACCTTACCTTCAAGGGCGCGTCTTGGCTTGGGCAGCTGCTCAAACCTCAGATGATCCAGCCCCTCATCGGCCAGACGCTGCTGAGTGAAACCTGAGCTGACTTGCTCGAGTTCCTGGGTATCGCCACGCTCGGCAATCCACTCGCTGCGCAGCTTTGCAAGCCCCTGGCGCACATCGATATCAGCCTCGGGATCTGAATAGGGCCCGGCGCAGTCATAGACTGTGATGGGGGGATTCTTCTCATAGACAGGCGCCTCGGCCGTGCCGCCAATCAGAGTATCTGACTGAAAGATCTGCCGCATAGCGACCTTGAGATCCGGCCTGCTGCCGCTGAGATAAAATTTTTGCGAATTAGGGTGTTGTAAGGGTTTGAGGTTATCGATAAAGGCCTGGGCCTCTGCTCGCATTTCACGACGTGTTGACATAAGCAATCTCACTATAGGGTTAGATGAAGTTGCTTGTCTGGAGAAGTTTGGCGTTGAGGGCATTGAGCCGGGCCAGATAATGGCCTGATTCAAAAATATGCTGGGTGTCACTGGGATTTCACTCGCCAAATTTGCGGCGATTTTAATCCCATTGGCCGATAAAAAACGGCGGGACACTAAGGTCATATTATGCTTGTTTCCTTCGCAGGGACTAACCTGATCAGGTTCAACGGATCCCGAATAAACGGTCTCAGCCTAATGGCACTCCGACAAGAGGGGCTCAGTATAGACCTAAGGGATTGAGGGTGGCAAGCCCCTTTAAACCCTAGCTGAAATCAAATTAATCGAAACAAATAATAAAATAAAATCAATAAATTGTATAAAATAAAAGTATCATGTTAATTTAAGCTTGAAAATATATCACACTAGTTTTTATCTTTAATCTCTACTCCCATCATACTCAGATGCTTATCAAGGGAGTCTTTAATCGCCTGTTTCACCTTGTCGCCACCACACTTAAAGGGGAAGCCTAAGTTTTCCCCGTGGGGGTTAATTGGTGTCGCCACACTCACCACGCGATAACAGGTATCCCCTATCTTGACGATGCGATTAGGGTCCAACTTGCTGTCTAAGGTGATTGCCGTCTCATACTCGTTCTCCTTAGGCAAGGCTAACACCCTCATCTCGCCATCCATCTCGCTCATCGACTGCTTCTGGGTGGCCTTGTCGGCGGCGTGCTCAACTAGTTTGTCCAGCTGTGCCTGTCTGTGCCTCGCCATATAATCGCCAGTTGCAGCGCTTACCGCTCCCGAGTCTGCTGCTCCCCTCTCCAGATTAAGACCTTTCATACCATCGAAGGAGAATGCTTCATTCTTTTTCTGAGTGTCAACGGGCACCTCGATTTTAGGCGCGATGCCAGACTCAGAGGAATCAACTGCTGAATCAAGGGAAGGCTCAACCCTTGTTTGGACAACATTGGGCTGGAAACGAGTAATTTGAGTAGCTGACGCCTCTTTCTCGGGATTTAACTCAGTCAGAGAGGCACTTTGCTGAGCGGGAACTGGCGCCAGATTGTCCTCTGTCCTTTCACCCCTTTGATTAAGCGTATCTTGCCTTGGCTCGCCTTGGTCTAACTGGCTTTGACTTAGTTGGCTGTGATTTAGCTGGCTCGTCAGCGGCGCGTTTACTGGTACCTCGGCAGGGCGAGATTTGGCCTTCATGGCATCAAACTCTGCCTGAGTCAGCATATAGGCGCTGATGGCCTGCTTGTCTCGCTTAATTGATTCCTGAGCCAGATATGGCCCCTTAAACTGCCAACTCAAGAAAGCCAGCAATGCAAGATGCGCCAGCAAGACGACCAAGAAAAGTGACAGATCTTTCCAGCCAATCCTTGCAGCTATAGCAATAGAAAGTGGGCCTTCAAGAGGTGCGTTAGGAACAAGCTCCTTAAGCGAAAGCTCCTTAACCAAAAGCATCTCAACTTGAGCGTCTTGCTGGTCATGCTCACTCACTAATGCCTCACTCGATACAGGCTCTCTCGCTAATGGATCGTTGACGAGATGGCAGAAGGCTAACTGCTCGACATCAATATCAGCATTAAGGTTTAGATTAAGATTGAGGTCAAGCCAGGAAGATTGACTATCCTTAGGGGGCACTCGCAATAGCAACTCATTCTTTCCTTAGAAAACTTAGCATTTTAGAGAAGAAGAGAAGCCTTTAGTTCAATCAAGGATAGATAGTGAACAGCGTGAAATTCAAAAAACAATAAATTCAATTACTAACAAAACAAAATTAAAATTAAGCGTACACACGTACGCTTAATTATTTCTTTTGCACCAGCATGCTGTTAGACTCACCATTAACGAGGTCTAACCAGTTTTAGAGAGTCTAATGCCACCACAGTCCGTGCCGCCACAAACCATACAGCCCCAAGAGATCGGCCTGAATAGTCAGCCCAGCTTTGCTGCTACGGCCGCTCCCTATAGCCGCGCAGAAGAGCTGGCAAACGCCCTCAGCCATGGCCTGGGTGTGATTGCAGGTATTCTGGCGCTAGCGTTTTCACTGCATAAGGGATGGGACAGGCTCACCGATCTTCAACTTGGAGGATTGGCACTCTATTGTTTGAGCATCATACTCCTGTTTCTCTGCTCAACGCTCTATCACAGCGTCTCGGCACCTAAGTTAAAGCATAAACTCAAGATAGCCGATCACTGCGCCATCTATCTGTTGATCGCCGGCACCTACACGCCGCTGATGCAGATCCTGCTCGACAGTGTCGAGGCCGATGCCATTCTCATCGCCATCTGGAGTCTGGCCCTAGGCGGGATCCTGTTCAAGACGCTGTTTATTCATCGCTTCAAGATCTTTAGCCTAGTGCTTTATCTGGTGATGGGTTGGTTGTGTGTCATAGTGATGAAGCAGCTGCTTGCAGCCATGACGCCACTGGGCTTTCAGCTACTGCTGGCGGGCGGGATCTTCTACAGCACCGGGGTGATCTTCTATGTGGGTAAACGCATTCCCTATAATCACGCCATCTGGCATCTGTTTGTCCTCGCCGGCGCCCTAAGCCACTTCCTATGCGTCTACCTGACGGTGATCTAACATAAAGAGATCAAACGCCTCATCAAGCTGCTGTGCCTCCTGGCTCATCCCTAAACTGTGCATCAGGCTAATGATGCACTCTATGGTGCACAGACCTTGAGATAACTGATTCCGCCTTAGGCGATAGCGTGACGGTTCGCTCTCCTGCAGCGTCAGCCTTCTCGCCGCTTGCAGATAGGGGCTCTGACGCATCATCTTTCTGGCCTCCTGCCAGGTGGCATCAAGAATGATCACCTGACGCATGCCCTGCTCCCCATCCTTTTTAAGCTGAAGTTGCTCGGGCGTGCTAACCTGGTTCACGCTCGAGCCCATTCTCGAACCAGAGTCCGTCCCATCTGCATCGTACTCCTTTGGAAAGAGCAGCAGAGCTTCACCCGATTCACAGGCCTGCTTCAACGCCTCATCGGGCGTAACCCGCGACCAGGGCACACGGCGACACAGCTCAGGGAATGCGGCTAACGCCAACTGGCCTGTGTTACTGTGGCGCTCATACTCCCGCTCGTGTGTTAACAAGACAAACTTCACCCTTTCTCTCCCGGCCATTTTGCTGGTATTTGGAGCCTAAACTCACGCCTATCGTTAAACCAAAGGCGATGAGTATACCTCAAAGGGCTAGGACGAGCACAATGACAGGGACAATCCTAGACGGCCTGTTGTAGCTTGCCAGGGTGGCATCATTAACGTGCGACCACTAACGAAAATCCCGCGAACTTAGTTCAAAATCATTCACCAGAGCCGATAGATCGTCCAGTCTACCCGCGATAACATGTGACACGCCAGACTGGGTCTCAAGCACCCCTGTTACCTTTAAAATTTTTGATGTCAAAAATGGCTGACGCTGCGCCCTGGCCGTGGCGCTCCAGACGATCACATTGATGTTGCCCGTCTCATCTTCTAAGGTCACGAAGGTGACCCCAGAGGCGGTACCGGGACGCTGGCGCCCCACCACCACCCCCGCCACACGCACAAGCTGCCCATGACGACAATCGACTAACTCACAGGCGCGGCGACAACCCACAAATGACGCCAGCCCTCTAAGCTGAGCCATCACATGGCGCCCCAGGCTGAGCCCCAGATGGCGATAGTCGCTCTGCATGGCAGCCATCTCACTTGGGGGCGGCAACACCACCTCACTGGCGACAGCAGGCAAGTCATCGAACAGAGGAAGGCTCGGCTGATAGGCACTGAGTTGCCAGCGCGCCTGATACCTATGCCCGGCCAGCGTCAACAGAGCATCGGCGCTGGCCAGCAGGGTCAGACAGCCCTGAGATAAACCTAGCTCATAGAGCTGCTCGACCCGGGTAAAGCCGCCTTCGGGGCGCGCCGCGATAAGGATCTTGATCTCCTCCAGCCTGAGTCCCTTCACTTGCCTAAAGCCCAGACGTATCGCAGGCTGCTCAGCCTCCAGCAGGGTCACCAGGCTATTATCCCAGTCACTGTGATTGACACATACCGGCAGTACCATAACATCGTGGCGCTGCACATCCTGAATAAGCTGCGACGGGCTATAGAAGCCCATGGGTTGACTGTTAAGCAAGGCGCAGCAGAAGGCCGCCGGATAATGATGTTTAAGATAGGCCGACACATAGGCCAGCAGGGCAAAGCTGGCGGAGTGAGACTCGGGAAAGCCATACTCGCCAAAGCCTTTGATCTGCCTGTAGATCTGCTCGGCGAATGTTTGGCTGTACCCCTGCGCCGCCATCCCCTGAAGCAGTTTAGCCTCAAACTTTTCAAGCTCACCGGTACGCTTCCAGCTCGCCATCGCCCGGCGCAGCTGATCCGCCTCGCCGCCACTGAACCCCGCAGCCACCATGGCCAGCTGGATCACCTGCTCCTGAAAGATAGGAACCCCCATGGTACGGGACAGCACGGACTCAACCGCCGGGCTGGGATATTCTACCGCCTCCAGGCCATCCCGCCGCCTCAGATAGGGATGCACCATATCCCCCTGAATAGGCCCTGGCCTAACGATGGCGATCTGCACCACCAGATCGTAGTAACAAGCTGGCTTAAGCCTTGGCAGCATGGCGCTCTGCGCCCGGGACTCGACCTGAAACACCCCTATGCTGTCGCCCGCCTGCAACATGCGATAGACCTCGGCCTCCTCCCATACCACATCGGCCATGGAAAAGACTTTCTCTGGGCCGCTCAGCAAGGCGAAGGTCTTACGGATCGCCGTCAGCATCCCCAGGGCCAGGATATCCACCTTTAACAGCCCCAGGCTCTCTAAGTCATCCTTATCCCACTGGATCACGGTGCGATCCGCCATGGCCGCATTTTCAATGGGTACCAGCTCAGACAGGGGTCCTGCCGAGATGATAAAGCCTCCCACGTGCTGAGACAGATGGCGGGGAAAACCGATCAGCGTCTGCACCAGGGGCAGCAACATGCGCCCGCGGCCAGCCTCTGGTAGCATGGCGGCAAGCTGAGTCGTCCAGTGATGCTTGGGATCCCGGCGATCGATATTCTTTATCATCAGGGCTACCTGCTCGGCATCTATCCCCAACGCCTTGCCCACATCGCCCATGGCGCTCTTGAAGCGATAGCAGATCACCGCCGCGGCCAGCGCCGTACGCTCACGGCCATATTTGCGATAGATGTACTGAATCACCTCCTCGCGCCGCTCATGCTCGAAGTCCACATCGATATCTGGCGGCTCGTTACGCTCCTTGGAGATGAAGCGCTCGAATAACATGTTGATCTTGGTGGGATCCACCTCTGTGATCCCCAGGCAGTAACAGACCACAGAGTTGGCCGCCGACCCCCTTCCCTGATAGAGGATCTGCTGAGACTTGGCGAAACAGACGATGTCATAGATGGTCAGAAAAAAATACTCATAGGCCATCGCCGCGATCAGCTCTAGCTCCTTCTCATACTGCGCCTTCACCCTATCGGGCACCCCGTCGGGAAAACGGCGTTTAGCGCCTTCGCGCACCGCCTGCGCCAGATAATCGCTGGCCTGCATGCCGGCAGGTACCACCTCGGCCGGGTACTCATACTTGAGCTCATCCAGAGAGAAATGGCAGCGACGGGCCAGAGCCAGGCCGTTATCGATCCACTCTTGGGGATAACGTTTATGCTGCGCCGCAGTCGGCTTGAGGCTGGCTTCGGCGTTGATGGAGCATAGCGCCGCGCCGCTGTCGAGATCCCGCCCATGGGCGATACAGGTTAAAATATCCAGCAGCGGCTGACGCTCCGCCTCGTGCATGCGCACGCCACCAGCCGCCACGCAGGGGATCTTCTGAGCCTGACTCAGCCATTGCCACTGCTGCAAGTTAAGGGCCTCTCCCGGCAGTAAGAGCCGCTCCATCAGCAGATGCAGACGCTCCGGAAAGGCTAGAACCAACCGTGAAGCGATGCTAGCAATGTGCTCACGATAACGGGACAACAGATTAGGCTCATCGCTCTGTGCCGCACTCCCCTTTGCCGTATCGCCCCCAGCCATCTCACTCTCTGCCGTACCGTTTACGGTCAAGTCACTCCTTGCCTCATCTCTCCTTCCCTCGCCACTCCTTGCCTCGCCAGCCTGCCTGAACTGCGCCAGTGTGGGCGGGCGCCACAACAGCAGGCTCTGCTGCTGAGCCAAGATGGCCTCAAGGCTCACCCTGTACTCCCCCTTGCCCTGGCTTCGTCTAGCGTTGGTGATCAGGGCGCTGATCTCACCATAGGCAAGACGGCAAGGCGCCAGCAGCACAAACAGTCCCTCGTCGAGATGAAACTCGGCGCCCAGGATCAGCTTAAGATCGCAGCGCTTGGCCGCCTCATGGGCCTTGACCACACCGGCAAAGGAACACTCATCGGTCAGCGCCAATGCCTGATAACCAAGGCGCTTGGCCTGCTCCACCAGCTCGTGAGGATGGGAAGCCCCGCGCAAGAAGCTGTAGTTCGAGAGGACGTGCAACTCGGCGTACTGTAATTCGCTGTACATTAGCCAAACCATCCCTGCAGGAATAGTCCCTCAGGCGAGCGAAATACCCAGCAGAGCCCCCCCTGATGCATGCGGGCAAGGTAATAATCCCGCGGCGAGGCCGCCGACCAGGGACTGTGCAGCCGCTCCGGCCCCTTGAGCAGGCTCACCGACTCCGGCGCCAACGGTTCGGGCTGGCGCAGTAACCAATTGGGGCGGATGCGGCCATCACACAGGCCATGAAACAGATCTGCAAATAAGGTCGCCTCCTCGCTCAGCGCACGGGTCTTGCCCTGATAGCAAGCCCTCGGCTCGGCGCACAGATCATACGCTTGGCGCTCAAGCGCTTGGCTCTCAAACTTTTGGCTGGAAGCGCCTCGAGTAGAAAGGCTTTGACGAGAAGTGTTTTGACGAGAAGTGTTTTGACGGGAAGTGCTTTGAGAAACAGCTTGATTCGATCGCTTGCCCCCCAAGGCACCCGAGCGGCTTTGAGATACTTGACTTTGAGATACTTGGCTTTGAGATACTTGGCTTTGAGATACTTGGCTCTGAGAAACTCGGCTCTGAGAAAGCGAGCGGCTCTGCCAGCTCAGCTCCGGCAGATGGTGACTGCAGTGCTCAAGCCCCTTAACCTTATCCGCACCTAGACGCGCCTCAAGCAGTGAGAGCAGGCGCATGCTGGCATCGCTCTTACCCTCGCCCTGCCACCAATTGGATGTCTGCACCGATAGCGGCACCAGAGTATCGGCCTGAATAGCCAGGCTGATCACAGGCGCCGCCAGGGTGAGACTCTCTAGCTGCACACGGCAGAGTTTCAGCAAGGCATCCCCCCTATGCTCGGCGAATGGATAACGGATCTCGCAGCGCTGTGGCGCCAGACTCAAGTCGCGAAACACTAAGGTTAATGACAGGGCCAGCACCGCCTGCTGGCGCTGCACCAGATAGGCCGATAGTGTTGCTAGCATGCGCCCGAGGGGAAAGGCCAAGCCTTCGAGGTGACTCACCTCATAGAGCAATTCAAGCTTATGACGATAGGACTCTGGCATCTGGTAAAACTCATGCACCTGAGGCAGCTGCCCCTTGAGCTGAGCCAGCAGGGTTAAGACACTCTCGCCAAAGCGCTCTCCAAGCTCCTTGAGAGGCAAGGCGAGCAGCGCCTGCACCTGAGTCAGCCCCATGTTCTCGCAAGACTGCAGCACATGCCCTGGCAGTGGCAAGATAGAGAGCGGCAGAGGCGCGATCTGCTTAAGACTGATCTGAGGTAAACTCACCAGAGATGCCCCCGCTTGCTCATCTATCGATTGGGCTTTGGTTTCTTCTCCTTGGACTTCCTCCTCTCTTGCCGATTCTCTCACTTCTCGTTTGGCAAGATGAGTAGATGCCGTGACACCTCTTTCAGGCTCAAGGCTTGGTTCCGCATTCCTATGCTCATCACACCCAGCTTCAACAGGCACTGTGAGCGGCAGATACCTGGCTCCCAACTGAGCCAGCAAGGCATTCTCCCCCAGGGCAAATTGACACTCGAGGCCATAGCCTTGGGCGCTCTTCTGATATTGACAGATGAGCCTGTCCAGACCACCGAAGATCTTTGCCATGGAGCCCACCTCCAGCAGCAGGGTGTCTGTCACACTGGGCACATCATAGGATCGACTCGATTTGCTTGCTTTATGTGACTTACTCGGCTTATTTAGCCTATGCTGCTGGGCCTGTTCAAACGGGCAGACAGGCGGCACGACCCTGGCACTGTAGCCATAGCTCCACTGGCACAACCAATGGCTGGCCTCCTGACTCAAGGAGGGGTCATAGGCCAGCAGTTGCAGCGATGGACTGAGCGTCTGGGCGGTAGCCAGGCTCTGCCCCGGCTCCACGCCCAGCTTAGCCGCAGCACTCGATGCGATCAGGATCTGACTCGACTGACGCTCAAAAAGGGCCAGCTCGCCGCCCTGGGGCAAGCCTTGATGATAGCTTTGATACTGGAGTAACCAGTGGGGAAAATAGACCGCCAGCCACAACATCTACGCACTCCAGGGACCTTGTAAGATCTGACCGCTCTGCTGCTTATCCAGCTCATTTTCCAATCTCTTATCCTGCTCCTGCTGTTTAGTCACATCGAGCATCAGACTCTGGGCCAGCAACTCAGGTAGCAGGGATAAGGAGAAGCGCGGCGCCGGCCAGCCCCCACGGCGCTTTAGAATATCCACCTGGGTCTCGAGAAGCCTATCGTTGCCCATTTTTGTGTTGGTTTCGGTACTGGTTTTTGTATTGGTTTCTATGTTGGTTCCTGTGTTGCTTTCAGTGCTGGGTTGCAAGGCGATCCGCAGTGGCACGGGATGAGCCTGATCCTTGACCTTGCTTGGCAGATAACAGAGACACAGGCTCTCGCCCTTCTCGCAGGCAAGCTGCAAGCGCCTGGCCTGACTGACACTGAGACCCTCGAGCCAACATAAGACCAGGGGCGAGGCGCCGCTGGTTAAGATCTGTTCAAGCGCCCAAAGCTGCTCCTTCGGCGTCTGGGTATCGACCCACAGGAGACGGCTGACATCTATCTCCTGCATCGCCAGCGACTGGGGATAAGGCACGTGAGGCGGCGCCACCAGACTCACCAACCCGGCAGCACTTCCCTCCCTCGATTGCCTAGGGATCAGACGGCGCATCAGAGGCAGCGCCAGGCTCAACTCGCCGATCCCTTCGCTGGAGCAGAAGATCTCACACAGCCCCTGACTGGGCCAGCCTCTCTGTCCCAGATGGCGATTAAGCTCGGGATAGCCGCTGTCCAGCCCCATTTGCTGGGGATGATAGACATCGCCGCGCCAGAGATCGCTGCGCTGGAGTAAACGTTCAAGTTGAAGATCTGCCAAGGCCATAATGCACCCGCTTTCATTCGGTTCGGTTAAGCGCCCCCTCGGAAATCGGACTATAGGCTTAGACCTGACTTAAGCTATCGCCATGCTTGACGTCCGAGCAACACTCAACATAAATATCGCACATATACTGTATATAAATACAGTATATTTATAAATTGACAGATCGCAAGCAGAGAAACCTGAGATTGGAGTAGAAAATCACCCCAAAGCATCGAGCCGGTAAGCGGCAGACAGACACAAAAAAACCACCCTAGGGTGGTTTTATCGGTTATGGGTTATCGGCTATCGCTATCGATTAGCGATATTTCTTTACCTTCTTGAGCGCTATCTGCTGCTTGAGGGGCGACAAATGCTCGATAAAGACCTTGCCATCGAGATGATCCATCTCGTGTTGCAGGACGATTGCTAGGAAGTCATCGCTCTCGATCTCAAAAGCCTCCCCCTGACGGTTAAGCGCCTTGACCTTCACCTTCTCGAAACGTGTCACCTTGGCGCGGTAGCCAGGAATTGAGAGACAACCCTCCTCGCCGACGATCTCACCCGAACGCTCGACGAACTCAGGGTTGATCACCACCAAGGGGTGATCGCGATCCTCAGACAGATCGATCACTAAGATGGCGTGTTCGCTGCCCACCTGAGTAGCGGCGAGCCCTATGCCATCGTCTGTGTGGTACATGGTTTCGATCAGATCATCGATAAAACCTTGCACGGCGGCAATGTCTTCTACGGGCTTGGCCTTACGTTTCAGGCGCTCATCGGGAATGGTCAATATATCGAGTACAGGCATAGTCTCAGGTTCTGGTTAATCAAATTAGGCATATAAAGTGGCGCCATTATGACCGAAATCACATTAAAGGCAACCGCAATCGGGTTTTCTCTTCAGGCCAGGCCATGCCGCCGACTTGTATTTCATCGCTCAAGCCGATAGCATAATTAAACAAATGTATACAATATACGAGAGTAATAATGACGACCCCTACACGTACCCCATTGCCCAGTACCTTTTATGTGGCCAATACCATGGAGATCTTCGAGCGTCTCGCCTGGTATGGCTTTTTTACCCTCTCCTCCCTCTACATGACCTCTCCCGCCCATCAAGGCGGCTTAGGCTTTAGCGAACAGGAGCGTGGTCTGTTGCAGGGGATGATCCCCTTCTTTCTCTACCTGTTTCCCGTACTTACCGGCGCACTGGCCGATCGCTATGGCTACCGTAAGATGTTCCTGATCGCCTACGCCATCATGTGTCCCAGCTATTTCCTCCTGGGACAGGTGAGCAGCTTTAGCGGCTTCTTCATCGCCTTCATGGGGGTCGCCATAGGCGCGGCCTGCTTTAAACCTGTGGTGACGGGCACTGTGGCACGCACCACAGATCACACCAACCGCGGCCTGGGTTTTGGCATCTTCTATATGATGGTCAATGTGGGCGGCTTCCTCGGCCCCTTCATCGCAGGTTATGTCCGCGCCATCAGCTGGGACTGGGTCTTCATCATGTCGGCGATCTGGATAGGCATTAACTTCATACCGGCGACCTTCTTCTATCGCGAGCCGACGGATCCCCACCAGCAGCGGGGCAAGCCGCTGTCTCAGGTATTGAGAGACATCCAAGAGGTGCTGGGCAACGCCCGTTTTGCCCTGCTGTTTTTCGGCACCTTAGTGATCCTGCTCTCCTACGGCGCCAAGTGGATCAGTGGCGAGCAGTGCCTCACCATCTATCTGGTGTGGTTTAGTCTGCATTTTCTCTGGAACACGCTGGCCAAGTCAGATAAGCAACTGCCCTGGTATCAACAGAAGATCGCCCTGGGCAACAAACCCTTCGTGATCTACCTGCTTATCCTCTCCGGTTTCTGGATGGTCTACCAGCAGATCTTCATCACCCTACCCATCTATATCCGTGACTTTGTCGATACCTCAGATCTGGTCGCCATGCTCGCCCCCTGGCCCGGACTGCTCGTCTTCTTCGCCCCCGTGGATATCTCTCTGCTCAGCGACGAGCTACTGAACGCGGCAAAAGCCTACACCGCAGGAAGCCTGAGCCTGTCAGAGGCCTACTTCGACTTGGTCCATGCCAAGGTAATGATCCCAAAGGAGGAGCTGGGCACAGCCCTTGGCGCCATCGCACAAAGCCCAGAGCTGGCGAGTCAATATAGCCAGCAGTTCGCCCAGCAGTATCGTCAGGTGAACCCCGAGTACCTTATCGGCTTGAACTTTCTCTCGATCGTGCTGATGCAGGTGATGGTGAGCCGCATCGCCGAGCGCTTCAGTCCACTACCCGTACTGGTGGCCGGCACCCTCATCCTGGCACTGGGCACGGCGCTGGGCGGACTGGCCCACGGCATCCTCATGGGCGGCGCCATGGTGCTTACCTCTATCTTAGTCTTCTCTATCGGCGAGATGGTGGCGTCCCCTAAGAGCCAGGAATATGTGGCCAGCTTCGCGCCCCAGGATAAGAAGGCGATGTTTATGGGCTACTATTTCGTCTCATCGGCCATCGGCTTCCTGCTGGCGGGCCCACTATCGGGTTACCTCTACGCCGAAGTGGCTAAGGGCGCCGGGCAGCCAGCCCTGATGTGGTACATCATAGGCGGCTTCGGCCTGCTTGCCGCCATAGGCCTGGTACTGTTTCACCGCTTTGGTGCCAAACAGGCGTTATCACAGGCGCAGCCAAACGCCTTGGGCGCGCAAGGCTAGCGATACACCTCGCTTCACACAGACAAGCGAGCAGAGAGTAGAACAGACAGGCCAAGCGACAAGAACCTGTCTGTTCTTTTTCCCCTGACAACTCACTGCCAAGCGGCCAAGCACTACAGCGACTATCTCCCTCATCTCGCCTCTCTCGCCTCTCTCGCCTCTCTCGCCTCTCCGCCGCTCAGGCTCTCGGATAGATTGACTCTCCTTTTAACCTTAGAAATTATAAAAAATCTGGTTTACTATCAGAACATAGCCTTAAGCCGGACAGAGGCGTGCTTAAGTTAAACGCACTGAATTAAGCGCATTGAGCTAAACACTTTGAGTTAAGCACTCTGGGCTTAAACAATAGATCATTAACCGAAATAAGCAGAGGCCTTAGGGCCCAAACGGAGAACGCGTGGATCAGACACAGTTATCACCCATGGCCAAGATATGGCATGTGATTGCCCTGATCCCCGAGGGGAAGGTCAGCTCCTATGGCAAGATAGCCGATCTCGCGGGGCTACCCGGGCGGGCGCGCTATGTCTCCCGCGCCCTAAAGATGGCGCCCGATACATTGGCGCTTCCCTGGCATAGGGTGATCAACAGCCAAGGCAAAATAGCCTTTCCCGAGACCAGTCCCCATTTTATCGAGCAGATGCAGAGATTAAGAAGTGAAGCGATAGAAGTGAACCGAGGTAGGGTTAAGCTGTCCAAGTATGAGTGGCAGCCGGATCTGGCGACCCTAGTGTTTGCATTACCCTTTTAACCTATAGTTACCGGGAGAAGGCCTTGTCGATATTCAAATCCGCATTCATGATTTCATCTTTCTGTGCCATTGCTCTTAGCGCACAGGCCGATGAATACCCCTTGACCCCCCACACGGCCGAGTATCAGGTGAACTACGGCAGCATAGAGCTGGGTAAGGCGCGCTATCAGCTGCCGGCGCCTCAGGGCAACTTGTACCAATATCGTTTCGACAGCGACGTCAGCCTCTTGATGCTGTGGGATAAACGCACCGTCATCAGCACCTTCAGCAAGGAGGGAGAGCAGCTTATCCCCATGCGCTTTACCCATAACCGCAGCGGCACCGGCTCCGACTATCAGGAACAATCCGCCTATGTACTGGATCAGAAACTGGTGCACAGCCGCTATAAGGATGAAAGGGCAAAGTTTCCCTATACCCCGGATCTCTTCGACCCCTTGATGGTTCAGTTGCAGTTTAGGCTAGATATCATGAAGGGCAGCAATAAGCTGCACTACAAGATGCTCAAGAGCGGCGAGATAGATGAGTATGACTTTAAAGTGGTCGGCAAGGAGCGCATGGTGATCTCCAGCGGCACCTATGAGACGGTCAAGATAGAAGTGGTGCGGGACAACGACAAACGCCAGACCTTTTTCTGGATGTCGCCTGAGCTCGGCTATCTGCCTATCAGGCTGACCCACTTCGAGAAAGGCAGCAAACAGCTAGATATCACCCTGCTTAATTATCAGTACAGTGAGCCGACTATGGCGCAAACCAACGAGCAGACCAATAAACCGGCGAATCAACAGACAGGTGAACAGACCAAGGCCCTCGTAGATAGACAAAACCAATCTCACCCATAGAAAGTCAGCCGTAGAAAGTCAGCCGTAGAAAGCCAACCATTAAAAAATCGGCCATGACAGTCAACCATAGACAATCAGACATAGACTGAGTTACTTGTCTGAATCCTTCGCACATACTGCCCGAAAGATTAGCATTACCAACATCAGCATTAAAAAGGGGCCTTAGGCCCCTTCTCTTTTTCCAAGGTTTACAACTAGTCGTATGCTTGGCTTAAGCCCTTTAGCTTAAGCCCTTTAACTTAAGCCCTTTTAACCTAAGCTCTCTTGGCTTCAGCCTTCTTGAGTTAAAACAAGCTCACCCCGGGCGAACAGCTTCCACTCTCCGGGCTTCAGAATATGCCAGTCTTCGTTATCGGTCAGCGGCCTGGTCGCGATAACTGTGACGATATCGTTGGGGGTGGTCTCCTTGTCGAAATCGATCACCACGTCGGTATCGATAAGCTTGGCCTTACCAAAGGGAGCTCGGCGGGTGATGTGACACAGGTTATTGCTGCAATAGCTCATCAGGTGCTCACCATCACTCAAGATCATGTTAAACACACCTAGGGCACGGATCTCATCGGCCAGGGTGGCGATAAACCGATAAACGGGCAGCAGATCCGCCGGCGCCTCGTCGCCGAAGCGCTCCACCACCTTTTCTAGAATCCAGCAAAACGCCAGTTCGCTGTCGGTGTCACCCACAGGCTGATAACGGCGCACCGCAAATTTTTGCTGATAATCGCTAAGCTGACCATTATGGGCATAGGTCCAGTAGCGTCCCCATAACTCACGGGTGAAGGGATGGGTATTTTCCAGCGACACACAGCCGCGATTGGCCTGGCGGATATGACTGACCACCACTTCACTCTTGATGGGGTAAGACTTGATCAATTGCGCCACATGAGACTCGCTGCTGGGGCAGGCATCCTTGAAGGTGCGACTCCCCTTACCCTCATAGAAGGTGATCCCCCAACCATCTACATGGGGACCTGTAACGCCACCACGCTCTGCCAGCCCGGTAAAACTAAACACGATATCCGTGGGCACATTGGCGCTCATGGCCAGCAACTCACACATAAACAGACACCTTAACTCTAAATTGCTTATCTTATTTAATTCTAACGACTTGACCCAATTTGTGGAATCCTCGCCTCAACAAAAAAGTTAAACAATTGTTTGAAAAATGCTTGTATAAAACCCGCCATAGGGTTAGATTTTATGCGACACAGGTCTGACCAGCATCTATAATTGTGATTATGGTCATATAAAAAATGCTGACATAGAGCAGCTTTCGGTCGCTATTGAAGGAGAATTACCGTGACTAGCTTACTTTGGATTTTTGTGATGCTCTTTGCGTTAGGCGCCTTAGCCTACCTTAGAGTATCCCTGCTGACCTCGACCATCATCGCGGCTATCGTGATGGCACTGGGTACAGCAACCGCGAGCATTTCCCCCCTTGCCTGGCTGGTCTTCCTGGCCATCGCCCTACCGCTTAACATAGGCGCCTTCAGAAAAAGCGTGATCACCCGTCCGCTGCTGAAACTCTATAAAGGGATCATGCCGGAGATGTCTTCCACCGAAAAAGAAGCGATCGAAGCCGGTACCACCTGGTGGGAAGCGGATCTCTTTGCCGGTAAGCCTAACTGGAAGAAACTGCATAACTACCCTGTCGCCCGTCTGACCGCCGAAGAGCAGGCCTTCCTCGAAGGACCGGTTGAGGAAGTGTGTAAGATGCTCAACCAGCATCAGGTTTCTCACCAACTCGGCGATCTGCCCGAATCTATCTGGCAATACCTCAAAGACAACGGCTTCTTCGCCATGATCATCAAGAAGAAGTACGGTGGTCTGGAATTCTCTGCCTATGCCCAGTCTCGCGTACTGCAAAAGCTAGCGGGCGTCTCTAGCGAGCTGGCCTCAACCGTTGGCGTGCCTAACTCACTCGGCCCCGGCGAGCTGCTACAGCACTATGGTACCCCGGCGCAGCAAGATCATTATCTACCTCGCCTGGCCAAAGGCCTAGAAGTTCCCTGTTTCGCCCTCACCAGCCCAGAAGCGGGTTCGGATGCCGGCGCCATCCCTGACTTTGGTATCGTCTGTAAAGGCCAATGGCAAGGCGAAGAAGTGCTGGGGATGAAACTGACCTGGAACAAACGCTATATCACCCTGGCACCGGTTGCGACCGTCCTGGGTCTGGCGTTTAAGCTGCAAGATCCCGACAAACTGTTGGGCGACAAGGAAGAGCTAGGCATCACCTGTGCGCTGATCCCAACGGATGTGCCCGGCGTCGAAACCGGTCGTCGTCACTTCCCGCTGAACTGTATGTTCCAAAACGGTCCGACACGCGGTAACGAAGTGTTCGTTCCGCTGGACTTTATCATCGGTGGTCCAGAGATGGCCGGTCAGGGCTGGCGCATGCTGGTCGAGTGTCTCTCGGTTGGACGCGGCATCACACTACCTTCTAACTCAGCCGGCGGCATCAAAACCGCGGCGGTGGCCACAGGTGCCTACGCCCGCATTCGTCGTCAATTCAAGCTACCTATCGGTAAGCTGGAAGGTATCGAAGAGCCAATGGCACGCATCGGCGGCAACGCCTATCTGATGGATGCGGTCACCACCCTGACCACCACAGGTATCGATCTTGGTGAGAAACCATCGGTGATCTCGGCCATCGTTAAGTATCACCTGACCGACAGAATGCAGAAATGCGTCATCGACGCCATGGACATTCACGGTGGTAAAGGCGTGTGTCTTGGCGAGAACAACTACCTGGGCCGCGGCTATCAGGCGGCGCCTATTGCCATTACCGTTGAAGGGGCTAACATTCTGACCCGCTCGATGATCATCTATGGTCAAGGGGCGATCCGTTGCCACCCTTACGTACTGGCCGAGATGGAAGCGGCATTTGATCCGGACATACACAAGTCGCTTAACGACTTCGACTCTGCCCTGTTTGGTCATATCGGCTTTACCACCAGCAACCTGGTGCGTAGCTTCTGGTTGGGCTTGACCTCGAGCTACTTCTCAAACAGCCCGTACAAGGACAAGACTAAGCGTTACTATCAGCACATGAACCGCTTCAGTGCCAACTTGGCCCTTCTATCGGATCTGGCCATGGCAACCCTTGGTGGCGGCCTCAAGCGTAAAGAGCGCGTCTCCGCCCGTCTTGGCGATCTGCTAAGTCAGCTGTATTTGGCCTCGGCGACCCTGAAGCGCTATCAGGACGAAGGCCGTCAGAGTGAAGATCTTGTGCTGGTACAATGGGCGGTTGAAGATGCCCTCTACAAGTTGCAAGACTCGCTGGACGATCTGCTCAACAACTTCCCGATGGGACTGGGCCGCGTGCTAAGAGTCATCCTCTTCCCATTTGGTCGTCCACTTAAGCGTCCAAGCGATGTGCTGGATCATAAGGTGGCTAAGATCATGCAAACCCCTTGTGCCAGCCGTGACCGTCTGGGTAAAGGCCAGTTCTGGACACCGTCACCATTCAACGCCGTCGGTATTCAGGAGCAGACCTTTAAAGACATTCTGGCCTGTGAACCGCTGCACGATAAGATCTGCAAGGCAACCGGTAAACGCCACCCCTTCATGTGGCTGGATAAGCTAGCCGCCGAGGGTAAGGCACTGGGGATCTTGAGCGATGAGGAAGTAGCACTGCTCGAGCGCGCCGAGATTGGCCGCATGAAGTCAATCAATGTCGATGACTTCGACCCAGCCGAGCTCAGAGCGCAGACGCTAGACGATGAGACTCAACATCAGGCCGCCTGAACTCGAGGCGATAACTGATCCGTAAAAAAAGGAGGCAATCGCCTCCTTTTTTATCTCCTAAAACTGCCAACGCAATTATTCAAAGGTAAAGATTAACGCTAATACATTAACCAGCCGCTTTCTCGTCTGCCGTCACAGCTGATGGCACCTGACTGCCTTTACTCTCCTGACTGCTTTTACTTTCCTGACTGCCATCAACTGACCTAGAAGGCACACATTCACCGTCTTCAATGGACGCTGCCGCCTTCTTCTCATCGGCCAGCAGCGCTTCATTGAGCGCCTCCTCGGATAACAGGCTGATAAGCTCTATGCCCACCGGCAAGTCATCCACCGCCTGGGTAATAAGCTTCACCTTACCCTCTTGCAGATAGATGAGCGGCAAGGCGCCTTCGCCGTAGCGCTGCTTAAAATCGGCAAAGCTAAAGTTCTCCGTCAGGCTGGTACTCTTGATCTTACCACCCTTGGCGATGGTGCTGGCGAGCCGTGCATAGGTAACATTGTCACCAAACAGGCAAAGACGCTCCAAATAGGACTCGGACAACTGATGGCGGGCGCTGTTACCCTCGCCGCTTCCCAGGCCAAACACCTTATTCTTGCCAAGAATATCTTGAAAATGAAAAGTCACCAGCGGATTGAGCTGACGATAGGGAGACAAGACCAGGAGGCGACCCAATCCCGTCATATCCAGTGCATTATCGGCATGCTCGGAGGCGGGATTACCAAAGTACACGGGAATATTATCCATTCGCGATAAACGTATGTTATCCCAGTTGTTATCTGCCAAGACCACGGACACATTCTTCTGAAGCAGTACCTTGGCAAGCTCCCTGGCAAACTTAGAGGCGCCAAAAATCAGCAGCCCCTGAGCGGAACCCGCCTTCACCCCTAAGAACCGCGCCCAGGCCCCGGCCGTGAGGCTCTGGGAGACCACTGTGCCTATGATGATCAAAAACACCAACGGCACTATCTTATCGGCGCCCGCCACCCCGAGGCGCTCAAGCTTGATGGCAAACAGCGAAGACACCGCCGCCGCGACTATCCCCCTTGGTGCCACCCAGCTGAGAAACCATTTATCGGCGCGAGGCAGCGAGGTACCCACGGCGCAGCACCAGACACTTAATGGTCTGGCGATAAACATCACCACCAACAAAAGCGCCAGCCCCTGCCATCCCAGTTGCATCAAGGCTGTAGAGTCCAATCTGGCCGCCAGCAGTATAAACAGGCCCGAGATGAAGAGTACGGTGAGCGTCTCCTTAAATTCGATGATCTCGCCGATATCCACGCCGCGCATATTCGCCAACCAGATCCCCATCACGGTCACGGTAAGCAGGCCAGACTCTTCCTGCAGCAGGTTAGACGCCACGAATGCCCCCAGCATGATGGTGAGCACGGCGGTATTCTTAAGATAATGCGGCACCCAGGCCCGGCGCAGCATCACCCCTATGCCGTAACCAAACAGGACGCCAAGCCCCAGGCCGACACCCAGCATGGAAAACAGCGAGAGCAACACATGACTGGCGGGTTCGGCGGCCACAGTTAGATATTCAAACACTAAGACGGCCAGCAAGGCGCCGATGGGGTCGATCACTATCCCTTCCCAGCGCAAAATACTGGCCAATTGGGATTTTGGTTTAATGCTGCGCAGCATAGGCACTATCACCGTAGGGCCGGTCACCACCACCAGCGCGCCAAACAACATGGCCAGCTCCCAAGAGAACCCCATGATGAAGTGCGTCGCTACACCGATACAGATCCAGGTGACTAAGGTACCGAGCGACACCAGATGGGTCACCATGCGGCCATGTTCGCGGATCTCGGAGAAATTGAGCGTGAGCGCGCCCTCAAACAGGATCACCGCCACCCCGAGTGAGATCACAGGAAATAGCAGATCGCCAAAAATGGCATCGGGATCCAGCAAATTAAAAACCGGCCCCACCAACAGACCACAGAGCAGCAAGGGGAGAATCGCCGGCAGTCGCAGCCGCCAACCAAGCCACTGACACACGATTGACAAGATCCCCACTAACCCCAACATGGCCGTGATCTTTTCTACCATTATTTTTATCCTTAATGCGCTAAGGCTGACTCGCCCCAGTAACTAGCATGAGTATAGCCAAGACGGGCAACTAAATAGCACGCCTACTTTCCCTTTGCTTGCAAGATAACACTGTCAGCTCAAATGTATAGGACAACTAGAAGCGAAAAGGCAGTTTGGAGAGTCTGCTCGTTACAGAAACAAGATATTGGAAAGATTGATAGTCCCTTCACCATTGAGGCCTAAATCTTGTCGGAGAGTTGGACAGGACTCGAAATTGCGCTCTCCGGTATGACATGCCGCCATGGTTTCAAAAGAGCTAACCAACTGAACTACAGCGCTTATCCTAAAACCCTGGCAATCTGGGACCTATGCAAATCAAAGAAAAACAGATACAAAAAAGCCCCGTCATTACTGACGAGGCTTCCATGTAGTTGGCGGAGCAAACGGGACTTAAGCCTTCGTCACCGTCGTAACAGGCCGCCTTGCTTTCAAAAGCGCTAACCAACTGAACTACCGCGCCTACCCTAAAACCCTGGCAATATGGGACTTATGTAAATCAAAGAAAAACAGATACAAAAAAGCCCCGTCATTGCTGACGAGGCTTCGATGTATTAGGCGGAGCGGACGGGACTCGAATCAGCGCCATCGACGTTATAGGCCGCCATGCTTTCAAAAGCGCTAACCAACTGAACTACAGCGCCTATCCTAAAACCCTGGCAATATGGGACTTATGCAAATCAAAGAAAACAGATGCAAAAAAGCCCCGTCATTGCTGACGAGGCTTCGATGTAGTTGGCGGAGCGGACGGGACTCGAATCGGCGCCACCGACGTGACAGGCCGCCATGCTTTCAAAAGCGCTAACCAACTGAACTACAGCTCTTATCCTAAAACCCTGGCAATATGGGACTTATGCAATTCAAAGAAAACAGATACAAAAAAGCCCCGTCATTGCTGACGAGGCTTCCATGTAGTTGGCGGAGCGGACGGGACTCGAACCCGCGACCCCCGGCGTGACAGGCCGGTATTCTAACCAACTGAACTACCGCTCCTAAACTCGGATAAAACGCCTTAGCATTCTATCAAAATTAGGCACTTGATTGGCGGAGCGGACGGGACTCGAACCCGCGACCCCCGGCGTGACAGGCCGGTATTCTAACCAACTGAACTACCGCTCCACATCAAGTTGCGAAGGATAATACTTAGGCCACCTAGTCCCGTCAATAACTTTTTTCCTGAAACAAACTAATCAGTTAAAAATTCGCCAACCAAGCCTGATTAATCGATAAAAGCGGCTAGCTTTTCTCCGCCTCGGCGCCTTTTAGCTCGCCCTCTTCCGGCATGGTCAGGTCGATCTCATCCAAAGTCGGTCCTATCTCCTTAGCCCGCTGCTCTTCGAGGCGCGCCGCGGTCACCGCCAGCGCCTGCTTAAGATTTTGTCGTTTACGCCACACCAGTAACGCCAGTGTACCCAAGACCAAGAGGCTAAGGTTCACAGTAACTATCCAGAACATAGCATCATCTTTTGCCTTGGCCTCGGCTATAGCCGCCTTCTTGGCCGCGATGGCCGCTAGCTCTTCAGCCGTTGGCGGTGGCTCGGGTGGTGGAACCAGATTAAAGAACTTCTCAGGCAGAGTGAGCAGCACCTCGCGCCCGGAGACAGAGGTGGCCGCGGCAATCCCCTTGATTCGATAACTGCCGAACTCAGACACCTGAGGCAGGGTCAACTGCATACGCTTATCGGTAACACTTTGTACAGGGAGGGTCAGCTGCAGCCCGGCGGGGCCGACTAATTCAAATTCGAAATGGGTGTTTGCCAGCTGCAACTGCTCATCATCGACAATCACCTCCACCTGCCAGCGGCCTTTAAGGTGATCCTCCGGGGCGATGACAGAGAGGGAAACCGGCATAGGCAATAAAACGATGTCACCGCCCACCTCGCGGCTAAAGGTATTGTTCTTGGCGCTGACCAGAAAACGATAGTGGCCCCAGGGCTGATTGAGGTTGATATCGGCGGTAAAGATGCCATCGTCGGGGGCGCCATCCAAACCTTCGCCGTTATCCTTATAGCTGCCGACGATTAGGGTACCGGCGGCAAAGTTCTCGTCCCCGGGTCTGTGCTCACTGATAAACTTCGCCGTCCAGTCCACCAAATAGTCCAGTCCAGGCATGCGCATGCGCTGCTCGTCGCCTAACAGCTTGGCGGTTACCTTGATTCGCTCACCCTGATAGAGCGGCTGTGGCATGGGGTCGACCTCGATCCCCAGCTTGGAGACCTTATCGATTTTAGAGCCCTTAGCGACCTTACCCAGCAGCTGCCAAGGCCCAGGCATGGGAGATTTGATGGTGATGATGTCGCCGCTTAAGCCATCGACCCACTGCACCGACTCTGGATGGCGCGAGACATACCACTTGCTGCCGTTGGGCAGCACGATGATCACAGGCGCGCTGCCATAGTCGCGCTGCACAAACAGGGTCAGCTCATCGACCATATGATCGATCCTGAAACGGTTTTTAAGCTCGCTCGCCTGGGATGATGGCACGACCTGGGCCGTGGCATTCAAAGTAAGCAGCAATAATCCCGAGGTGAAAATCGCGCGTAGCAGCCAATTTCTCATAGGATGACGTTTATCCTCGCCAAATACATTGTCCTGATTTTTCAACTAAATCTAATCTTTGCTCATGCATATTCAGTTCATCGGCCGAAGCGCCGATCACTTTAAGGCTTGGACGATTATTTGCGAGTCGTATGATGCCACCGCTCTCCTGCCCCGGTTTCTCATTTGAGAGTTCAAACTTGGTCTGTCCCCCCGTCATGATGAGGTATACATCGGCCAAGATCTCGGCATCCAACAATGCACCGTGGAGTTCGCGACGCGAGTTATCTATGCCGTAGCGCTTACACAGGGCGTCCAGGTTATTCTTCTGGCCTGGATGAAGAAATTTGGCGATCTCCAGCGAGTCCAGTACCTGACAGATATCTGTGGTCTTAGGTCCCCTGGGGGTAAGCAGCGAAAACTCGTGATCCATGAAGCTCACGTCGAAGTTCGCGTTGTGTGCCACAATCTCGGCGCCATCGATAAACTCTAGAAAGGCTGGGGCTATCTGAGCAAACACAGGCTTATCGGCCACAAACTCGTTGGTGATACCGTGCACTGTGATCGCCTCTTCGTCGATCGCCTGCATCGGGTTGATATATTCGTGAAAATGGCGGCCGGTCAGCTTACGGTTAATCACCTCGACACAGCCTATCTCGATAATACGATGGCCAAAATAGACGGCACCGGCCCCCTGGTTCATACCCGTGGTTTCGGTATCGAGAATCACTTGGCGCTTAGCATTGGAGATAATATTCATATAATTACACGCTTTTACAAAAAAATATTGGGTATACTGCAGTCCTATTTGGCTATGGTAGCAACTTGATGCACGGACTGAAACAACTCTTAATCTTTACCGATGGTTCTTGCCTGGGCAATCCGGGTCCCGGCGGCTACGGCGTGGTGATGAAATATAAGGCCCACGTGAAGGAACTCAGTGGCGGCTTCGCCTTGACCACCAACAACCGCATGGAACTCCTGGCCCCCATCATGGCGCTGGAGTCGCTCAAGGAACCCTGTCAGATCATTCTCACCAGCGACAGCCAATATATGCGCCAGGGGATCACCCAGTGGATCCATGGCTGGAAGAAGCGCGGCTGGCTCACCGCCGCCAAGGAACCGGTGAAAAATGTCGACCTCTGGCAGCGCCTGGACGCCGCCATCGGTGCACATAAGATAGACTGGCGCTGGGTAAAGGGCCATGCGGGTCATATCGAAAATGAGCGCTGCGATACCCTGGCGCGAGAAGCCGCCGAGGCTGGCCCGAGTGAGGTAGACACAGGCTATCAGGCGAAAGGCTAGCGCTTAACACCTAACTAATTAACGCCTAATTACTTAACACCTAATTACTTAAGCTTAAACTGCTTGACCCTTCCCGCAGTTGGCGCGGTAGACCATTTAGGCTGACGCACCTTCTGCCGGTCCAGGATTGGCGTCATGGGCGAGTCTAACTTGCGAGCCACCAGAATATAGACGCTGCCACTGCCAGGCAGCCAGGCCTGCAGCGCATGCTGCCAGATGGAATCGCCGCGGATCTCACTGAGCAGATGATGGTAAACCAGACGCTCATCGCCCACCACCTGATAGCCCAGCAGGCCTAGCCAGTCCTTGACCCTGGCGGGGGTAAAGAAACGGCCGCTCCAGGGGAGCATTTCCTGACGACTGGGGAGCATCTTACCGAAGAAAGCCGGGCTCAGAGGGTTAAAACCTATGATAAATAGATAGCCACCGGAGATAAGCACCCGGTCGGTTTCGCGCAGCACGCTATAGGGATTGGCCTCGAAATCGAGCAACATGGAACAAACCACGGCATCGATCACCCCATTCTGAATCGGCAGTTGGGAATACTCTCCCTGTAGGCAGCACAAGGCGGACTCACACAGGGAAAACTCACGTCCGATAGGCAGATTAGGCTTCTCTAGGGCATGACTGAGGGGCCCCATGCAGAGCATATGATAGCCAAACACCTTGGGCCACCAGGGCATCAGCTTATCCTCGATGGCCTCTTGCAGCCACAAGCCGTTGGGCAACTCCTGCCAAGCCTGGGGTTTTATCACATTAAAGGACACTGGCCACTCCGCGACTCACTTTTCCGGTTTCCCTAATGATTTGACTATTTTAGTATTAAATCCTTAAAGCGCTATACACGCAATAGCTTTGCTCAGTAAACTAAATCCGTGTCACCCAATCCCTGTGAGAGTCGAGTATGCATACTGTTACCCCCATCCCCGCCTTCAACGACAACTATATCTGGCTCATTCATGCTAAAGACAGCGGCGGCTATTATGTGGTCGATCCCGGTGACGCCCAGGCGGTGCTCGACTATCTCGAGCAACATCAAATTGTGCTCGATGGCATCTTGATCACCCACCACCACAGCGATCACACAGGTGGCATCGAAGAGCTACAGGCAAGCCATGACCATAAACTCACTGTCTACGGCCCAGATAACGAAAATATCAAGGGGATCAATCATCCTATCTCGGGGCAAACTGAGTCTGTTAGACCAGAAAAACTTGATAGTGACGCCAGAATTTTTCACCTTCCCGGCCACACCTTGGGGCACATTGCCTACCTGATTGACGCTCATCTGTTCTGCGGCGATACCCTGTTTAGCGCCGGCTGCGGCCGCCTGTTTGAGGGTACCCCAGCTCAGATGCACCATTCCCTGCAAACCTTGGCGCAGCTCGATGAAAATACCCTCGTCTATCCCGCCCACGAATACACCCAGGCCAATCTGGCGTTTGCCCTGACGGTCGAAAATGACAATGAGGCCCTCATCGCCCACGCCGCCAAGGTTAAACGGCTTCGTGATCAGAATCTTCCGAGTCTGCCGTCCAGCATAGGGCTGGAGAAGCAGATCAACCCCTTCCTGCGCCCAGAGCAGGCAAGCATAAAACAGAATCTCAGTCGCCATTTCGCCCAGGATGTGACACATGACGCCACCAGTTTCACGCTTCTACGTCAATGGAAGGACAATTTCTGATAATTCCTATACAATGGCGCGCTAATTAAGTCCCCACCGAGGCGGCCCAAGGGTTATCGCCTCGCCGAGAGGGACCCAAAAGTAAGGAATTATTGTCGATGCGCTTACCCATTGTCCTGGTCGCAGGGGGATTCTCCCTGCTCACAGGCTGTCAAACTTTTACCCAGCCGGAACCGGCTGCGTCGGCGATCACCACAGCGCCCGTGGTCGTCGAGCCTCAAGTTATCGCTCCTGTCGAGCCTGAGCCAATTCAGATCACCGATGTGTGGCAACGTATCCGCCTGGGCCTCACTCTCCCGGTACCGGATCAGAAACTGGTCAATCAATACCGTAATTGGTATCTGAAACACCCTCAGCATCTGGCCAGGGTATCGGAGCGCGCCGAGCCCTTCATGTATCTGATCGTCGAAGAAATTGAGAAGCGCAACCTGCCGATAGAGTTGGCGCTGCTGCCGATCGTCGAGAGCGCCTTCGATCCCTTCGCCTATTCCCACGGCGCCGCGTCAGGCCTGTGGCAGTTTACCGCCCCCATGGCTAAACACTTTGGCCTAGAGATGAACTGGTGGTATGACGGTCGCCGCGATGTGCCCGCCGCCACCGTTGCCGCGCTGGATATGATGGAATACCTCTACCAGAAGACGCACAACAACTGGCTGTACGCCATCGCCGCCTATAACACGGGCGAAGGCCGGGTGCTCAACGCGGTTAAGCGCAACGAGGCCAAGGGGCTGGCGACCGACTTCTGGGCACTTGACTTGCCGCGGGAAACCGAGCGCTACGTGCCTCAGCTACTGGCACTGGCCGATGTGATCGCCAACGCCGATGATTACGGCATCTCCCTCTACCCCATTCCTAATGAGCCACAGCTCAAGGTTGTCGAGGTAGGCAGTCAGATCGATCTGGCACTGGCCGCCGACATGGCCGGCATGAAGCTCAACGAGCTGCACTCGCTCAACCCAGGCTTTAACCAGTGGGCGACGGCGCCCGAAGGCCCACATCGTCTGGTGGTCCCCCTGGATCACGCCGAGCTGTTTGAGACCAAGTTGGCCGCCAGCGACCAAGACCAGCGTCTCAAGTGGCAGCGCTACAAGATCAAGTCCGGCGATAGCCTGGGGCTGATCGCCAAGCGTTTTAACACTACACCGTCGGCCCTTCGCGCGGTAAATGACATTAAGAACAACCGCATCATCGCAGGTAAGCATCTGTTGATCCCCGTCTCCTCCAAGGATCCGGCAAAATATCTGCTCTCGGCCGAGCAGCGCCTGCAAAAGCGTCAGTCCGGCGGCAGCGGCTATAAGCTGAGCTACAAGGTGAAGTCTGGCGACTCACTCTGGTTGATCGCCAAGCAGCACAAGGTGAGCGTTGCCAAGCTTGCCAAGTGGAATGGCATGGCGCCAAAGGATCCCCTCTCTATCGGACAGAAGCTGGTGATCTGGCAACAGGGCGACAGCAAGGCGGTGACCCGCACTGTGAACTACACGGTACGCTCGGGCGACTCACTGGCTAAGATAGCCACTAAGTTTAATGTCAGCGTGAGCCAGTTGGTGAAGTGGAACAGCCTCTCGACCAAGAAGTACCTGCACCCAGGCCAGAAGCTGACCCTGTATGTGGATGTGACTAAATCTCGGGTGTAAAGTCTGGGTTTAAAGTTCGGGTCTAAAGTCTCGGGGGTAATCTCACACACTATGACAACTTTACCTTCATGACAGCTTTACCTTTATTACAGCTTTAATTTAAGCAGCAATTACCACACACAAAAAAGCGATGCCTCGGCATCGCTTTTTTATTAGTGCTTTTTTGTTAGTGCTCTTTTGTTAGCGCTTGTTTATCGGTTACCGCGCTCGCTTACAGCCCGCCTAACTTCTTAAACAGCTTGTCTTTTAGCTCGTCGGTCGCCTTCTCGGTTTCCTTTTTCAACTTGGACTCGAAGAGGGCTGCAGTATCGAGGGAGAACTTAGGCTCACTGATGGTGCCGGCGATGGCAAAGGGGATCTCGACGCCGTAGAGCACATCTTTCTCCGCGCCGCCCTGACCCTCTAACGAGCCAACCACCGAAGTCTTCAGCGCATAGTCGATCGCCTCGGACAGCAGATTCACATTGCCCTTACCCTGTAAACGGATCAGAGGTGATGCCATGTTGAGATCCGGGTTATTCACTATCCCTTTGGCCATAGTAAAGCTGCCAGTCAGGCTGGTGAAGTCGGTTTTCTTCTCACCGCTGGAGGCCGCATTCAGGTTACCACCGAGTTTTGCCTTGGCATCACGCAGCATCTGCGGAATGTTCACCCCATAAAGCGCACCGTCGGCGATCTCAAACTGTCCCTTGGCATCGAGGTTACGCTTGATGTTGTCCGGGATCAGGCTGTGGCCGCTGCCTGTCACCTCGAAGTTAGTCGTACCGGCCAGCATGTCGACCTCGGCGGCATCGGTCAGCAGAGGACGCACCTTAATGCCGGAGATCTTCTTGTTGAAGCGGTAGCTAGCCACAGGTTTACGACCATCTAGCTGAGCGCTGGCAAGTAGTTTACCCTGATAGAGATCGGCGCTTAGCTGGCTGACATCTAGCACACCATTTTTCAGGGTCAGCTTCATCAACCAGTTCTCTGTCTTGATCTTATCGGCAGTCACAGACTTGGCATCGAGGTCCAGCTTGAGGTTAACCGCCTTCATGCCGCTAAGGTCAGGTTCCTTGGCAGGTGCCGCGCCCTCGCCTTTAGCCGTCTTATCTTCGCCCATGGCACCATCATCTTTGGTCATAAATGGCGTCACATCGACATCGCCAAAGCTCATAGAGGCCACTACATCTGGCACCTTGGCGCCGTAATTAACCGACATTTTGCCTTGTGCCTTAATCTGCTCGATATTCAGGCTTGAGAGCACCAAGGCCATGGTCTTGGCGTTGTTGTCCAGCTCGAGTTGAGTGGTGAGATTGATGTTCATGCGCTTATTGGGAATGGCATCCCCTTCCAGGCTGTTCTCAATCTCAAAATCCTTGATGGCGATTTTCGCAAGACTTGGGTCGACCTTGATCTGTCCCTTACCTTGGCTGCTGACCTTCATCTCAGGCTGAGTCATGGAGAACTTGTAACCCAGATCGGCAAACTGCCCCAGAGAGAACTCGCCTAAGGTTAAGGACTCAAGTGTCAGCGCCTGGGTCTTACCCGTCGCCTCATCATAAAGATTCACCTGGGTGTTGGTGATGGCTATGCCGCCAATATTCAGGCTACTCAGCTGCACGCTACACTGAGCGGCCCCATCGCCACCGGCATTGTCGCCATCCTTCTCGGCCTTTTCGCCAGCGGACGTCAAACCATCCATGCTGCTACGGCCATTCTTGTAGCTGTCGAAGTTTAGGGTGAGGCCATCTAAGTTAAGCTGGGCGATCTCCACTTCTTTGCTCAGCAATGGCATCAGCGCCACCTCCGCCACTATGCCGTCGACCTTAAGCATGGTGTCATGTTTGAACCCCTCAGGATTCGACAGGCTGATGTCACCAAGGGCTATCCCTATGCTAGGGAAGAAGGTCCAGCTGAGGTCTTGCTTGATAAGTAGATCGCGCCCGGTTTGCTTTTTCACCGCCTCGACAATTTGCGGCTTAAAGTCATTGGGATCGAAGATAAGGGTGAGATAGGCGATCAGTAATAGGAAAAGGGAGGCAAATACTATGAGTAGCCATTTTACAAATTTCATAACAGGTTCCGTCTGGTAAGGGTGAGCAATTGGCCCGTTAGGCCAATTGCGAGAGATCCAACTGCTCTGACGACACGGCAACGCCATTATCGTCGGCATAAAGCATCATACCTGGCTTTATTATAACGCGATCTATCTCAAGCGTAACGTTAACATCGCCAAGATCCCGTTTATCCGTCTTGATGGGGTTAGCGCCAAGTGCTTGAATTCCAATGGGCATCTGCGCCAAGGCGCCGACATCACGCACATAGCCATTGATCACTATGCCGCTCCAGCCATTGTCCACCGCACTCTGGGCAATCATATCGCCAAGCAGGGCGCGCCGATTCGAACCGCCGCCGTCCACCACCAGGACTCTGCCTTCACCAGGCTTTCCCAGCAGTTGCTTGACCTTGGAGTTGTCTTCGAAACACTTCACCGTGACCACCTCTCCCCAGAAGATTCGCTTCTGGCCAAATTGTCGATAATAGGGCGCCAATAACGACAGTTGAGTCTCATAGTGGTCAAAGAGATCGGGCAGTAGATCTTGCATTGCAGCCTCCCTGCAGAACTGAGAAAAGTTAAGTTACTATAACAAGGCGAATATAAAATGAAAATTAGATGAATTTAAATTCGATCGGTTTTAGAATGTGCCTTCGCTAATATAGGTTGGCGATTTAATCATCAAGATAATAAACACAAGACCCTGGCTAATAGACCCGTCGATATTGACCAATATCGACCAAGCGATAATGGAATCACATGACAGATCATCTCAATTTACATGATGCAATGGCTGCGCTCGACGAATATGGCTACGAGCAAAAACACAGCAGCGAATTGAGTCAGGCCCGAACCCATGCGCAGATGGATAAATATCTTAGATCGTTAGACTTCAACCTGCGCAGATTGCTGATTTTGCAAGAGGTCGTTGGCAAGCTGGTCGACGAAGAGCAGGCCAATCTGGCTCGCCAGGAAAACATTCAGACCTATAAGACCAAGGTAATTAACCTGTCCCGCGAATATGGTATCTCTTACGACCGTGTACTTGAGATCATGCAGCAAGGAACAAAGTAATCCAAATAACCTGCCAGATAGCAGGTTATTTTCCATTACAGCTTAAAGGTCGAAATAAGGGATTCAAGATCCGCCGAGCCCGATTTTATCTGCTCACTGGTACTGCCAATCTCTTCACTCTTCTGCTGGTTCTCCAGTGAAATATCGTTAATCCGGGTCACATTCATATTCAACTCGGCGATCACCGCGCTCTGCTCCTCGGTCGCGGTGGCGATCTGGATATTCATGTCGGAGATCTGTCTGATGGAAGACTTGATGGTCTGCAGCGCCTCCACCACCTGACTGGTTTCACCCACCGTCTGCTCCGACTGCGCCTTGGCCCTAGCCACCGAGGCGTTGACACTGTCTACCGAGGCGCGGATAGCCTCTATGATGGCATTAATCTCCTGGGTCGACTCCTGAGTTCGACTGGCCAGGGTGCGCACCTCATCGGCCACCACCGCAAAGCCGCGCCCCGCCTCACCGGCCCTCGCCGCCTCGATGGCCGCGTTTAGCGCCAACAGATTAGTCTGCTCGGCGATGCCAACGATCACATCCAAGATCTGGCCTATCTTGCCTGAACTTATCTGCAGCGCCTGAGCCTCATCGGCGGTAACCTCTAACTCGTTAGACAGGCCTTTTATCTTAGCTACGGCGCCGTCGACCACGGCCACGGTATCATCGGCTTCGCCATCGGCGCTGCCGGCACTATCGGCAGCAAGCTGGGCATTGGACGCCACCTCGGAGGAAGCCATGGACATCTCATTGATGGCGGTGGCGACACTTTGGGTCTCCGCCTGCATGTTGGCCGTCACCATACTGGCCTGGGCGGAGATATCCGCCAGTCCTTCGGCCAGTTCGCGGCTGTGGGTCACTGAGGCGCTCACCGAATTGACCAACGCCTGTATCTTGGCAACGAATTCATTAAAGCTCGCCGCCACCTGCTTGAGTTCATCCCGGCCCGACTCTTCGAGCCTCAAGGTGAGGTCGCCTTCACCGCGTGCGATATTTTCGAAGGCGGCTATGGTGTCGGCCATGGGCGCCGAGATACTACGGGAAATCACCCCTAAGATCAGGATCACCGGCAGCCACACCGCAATGCAGATCAGCAGATACTTGTAGATGAAGGCCTGCATCTCCTCTTGGATATCATCTACATAGATGCCGGTCCCGACTATCCATCCCCAGGGAGTAAAGCGTTTGACCACACTCATCTTAGGGCTCGGCGCCGAAGCATTGGGGCGATTCCACATATATTCGATCAGCGCATAATCGCTATTTGCCGTACCTGTCACCATCTTCTCAAATAGCCTGACGCCATTGGGATCTTTCATCCCCAACACATTGGTGCCCACCAGCTTCTTGGCAAACGCATGCTGCACCATGATCCCCTGTCTATCTATGGTCCAGAAATATTCGTTACCCTCATACCTCAGGGCATCCAGGGCGGCGATGGCGTTGCGCTTGGCCTCTTCCTCACTCATGGTGCCTGCTTGTGACGCCTCATAAAACTGGCTGATCACCTTCTCGCCCACGTCGGACAGCGCCGATAACTTGGCCTGTTTCTCCTTAACCAAGACCTCTTCTATATTTGCCAGCGCAAACACAAACATGATGCCGGTCGCGACGATGGCAAGCAGCAACATAAACAGTAAACGATGGGCAATTTTAAACTTGCGAAACAGGGCGTAAATGGCGTTCATGGCGATCACCTTCAGGCAAGTGACAGGAAAAATAGGACAGCCCTTTAAATCTCGCCCATTCAAAACCTTTTGTCAAAGCCGCTAACTACCTATAAATGCATACTTTAGTGGAATAAACAGGGGTCAAAAGCAGGATATAATACCTATTGGTTAATTATTCATCTCTGTCGGCCGATAACAACTAAACTAAAGTGTCAGTACTTTTTATAAGGGTAATCTTTCACGATGAAAGCTAAGGGAATAGTGCTTCTGGTCTTAGTCGTTATGGGGCTCTTATCGATCAACTGGTGGGGTGGCAAGGCGCCCGCTACCGAGCCGCCCATTAAGTTAAAAATAGCAACCTCTACCACTCCCTTGAGTGCCCCGCTGATCATCGCCAGGGAACTTGAGCTGTTTAAGCCCTACAACCTGGATATCGAACTTATTCCGCTGCGCGGTGGTCACCTCTGTTTTCAGGCAATGATACAGGGCGTTGCGGATCTGGCGACCAGCTCGGAAACCGTGATCATGTTCAACGGCTTTCAGCGCAGCGACTTTCGATTGCTGGCAAGCTTCGTCGAGTCGGATAACGATCTCAAGCTGCTCACCCTCAACGATGAACATCCCAAGAGTATCACTCAGCTCAGTGATAAGAAGATAGGCATGGTCAAAGCCAGCTCCAGCGAGTTCTTTGCCGATGCTTTCCTGATCATCAGTGGTCATCAACAGCAGGATTTTCAGAAGGTCTTCATGTCCCCCCAGGCGTTAGGGCCAGCGCTGCTGGCCGGTGACGTCGACGCCATCTCGGTATGGGAACCCTTCGGCTATAAGCTGATCGAAGAGCATGGCGATACCATCTATCAATACCCGGGTAAAGGGATCTACAACCTCTCCTTCAACCTGGTCACCTCGGCGGTCAACGCCAGGCTGCATGAGAAGCAGCACGCCGATATTCTGCGGGCGTTAAAGAGTGCACAAAACTTTATTAATCAGCATCCTCAAAGTGCCAAGCAGATCATCAGCGACTATCTGGATATCTCTTTGTCCGAGCTTGAGTGGGCGTGGAATGATTACGTATTTCGGCTATCTTTAAATAACTCACTGATCTCAAATTTACATGCGCAGGCGCGCTGGGCCATTGCCAGCGGCGCCGTCGATGCACAGACCACCCCGGATTTTAGGCTGCTTCTGGATGATTCAGCACTCAAGCAGGCGCTCGATAACTAGGACGTTAACAGCAAATGATGATCAATACCCGGTTGAAATTGTTGCTCTTTATCAGCCTTTTTCTGACAACTACCATATTGTTAACCTTTGCCGGGCTGAGACACATACAGCAGGAGAACCTGCAGCAGCTTTCCCATATCATGCAGCTGGAAAGCAGCATAGACGTGCTCAGAAGCCGGCTCTGGGCCCTGCAGGAGTTTCAGGATGAGGAGGTGTTGACCCAGACCCTCAACGCCCATCAACAGCTCAAGGCCAAACTTGCCGAGGCACAGTTCTTGGCGCCCGCAACCAAAGTATTAACCACCAATTTGAATCGTCAGGCGGACAGCCTGGCCGCACTGCTCAAACTCACCCAGCAGCATATGAGCTCGCCCCCACAACGTGGCATCACCTCCGCCCGCGGCATGTTAACCACCCGGTTTAACATCACGATACAGTCGATGAGTGAAGATCTCACTAGTCTACAGCGTCTGGTGATCGACAGCCTGGCCGAGCAGCAATCGCAGATCCTCTCATCCACGATTCTCTTCCTGCTGGCAGGTTCAGTCATCTCACTGCTGGTTACCATGTCGACTCTCAAGGCGTTCAGAGAGAGCCTGCACCGCATGAAGATGGGGATCAGCAAACTCAGCCAGGGGGATCTGGACAGTCATATCGAGATAGTCCACCAGAACGAGCTGGCGATACTGGCGCAGAAATTTAATGCCATGACCCACAAGCTCAAGGAGACCACTATCCGCAAGGAAGCTCTCCAGGGCGAAGTGGCAGCGCAGACCAAACAGCTCAAGCGCCAGACTCAAAAGCTCAAGTATGTGGCGGAACACGACGATCTCACCGGCCTCTATTCCCGCAGCGCCTTCGAGCGCCAGATAGATACCGCCATCGCTCGCTGTCAGCGCACCCAGATGCACGCCGCCATGTTATTCATCGATCTGGATAAATTTAAGCAGGTTAACGACAGCCTGGGCCATGACAATGGCGACAAGGTGCTGTCGACGGCGGCGAGACGTATACAGAGTGCGGTGCGAAGCTCAGACATCTGTGGCCGCCTGGGGGGAGATGAGTTCGTGGTCTGGCTCGAACCCATCAACGACATCGAGGAGGTGACCATAGTGATCGATAAGATCATACGTCAGATCTCACCGCCTATCGTCTGTGGCCGCACCACGGTTTCACTCACCGTCAGCATAGGCGTGGCCATGTATCCGCGCGACGAACTCAGCCGCCTCAGCCTGATCAAAGTCGCGGACGACAACATGTACCAGGCCAAGCAGGTTAAGGGGAACAGCCACCGCTTTACCGAGCAGGTAGCTCGCCAGGTTGACAAGCACCAGGTAGATGAAAGCCAAGTAGATGAAACCCAGGTGGGCTAGTTGGCCCGCAGCGACAGGCGCCGCTGCAACTGCTTGAGATTAACCCGGATAAGTAGCAAGCAAATCAAGCCGATAAGATAAAGACTCGGCTCTATCACCTCTGATTTCACCGACCAATAAAAATGAATAGGTGCCAGCAAGGCCACCAGATAGACCCAGTTATGCAGCTGTTGCCAGCGACGCCCCATGGCGCGTTTAACCCTGGCAAAGGAGGTGATCGCCAGCAGCAACAAAATAAGATAGGCGGTGGCACCTACCAGAATATAGGGCCGCTTAACAATCTCACTCAGCAGCAGTTGCCAGGCGAACAGCAGATCCAGACTCAAGAAGGTCAATATATGTAAGCTTGCATAGGCAAACACATACAGGCCCACTAAACGGCGAGTCTGCATCAAAAGCCCTAGCTTGAAATGTTTCGCCACCGGCGAGATCAGCAGCACGGCGATCAGTGAATTGATCGCCCCCATCCCGGTGTAGTGGATGATGTACTGGACGGGATCGCCCCCGAGCTGGTCATTTAATACGCGCCACACCAGCACCACCAAGGGCACCAGGGCGATAAGATGAAAAGCTATCTTTAAGGGCAACAGATGCCTGGCTTGCAATCGAAACAAAGGCTTCTCCTTACTGGGTCACTTTAATAAATGAAGGCTTAATAGTACTGGCGCAGGTTCATCCCCTTATAGAGATGGGCTACCTGCTCGCCATAACCATTAAAGGGCAAGGTTGCGATACGCTGGGCCGAGAAGATCCCGCCCTCACCTATTCGACGCTCCGTCGCCTGAGACCACCTTGGATGATCCACCTCGGGGTTCACATTGGCAAAGAAGCCATATTCGTGAGGCGCCAACTGATTCCAGCTGGTCGGCGGCTGCTTGTCCATCACACGGATCCGCACCACTGACTTGATGCTCTTGAAACCATATTTCCATGGCACCACCAGACGGATAGGTGCGCCGTTTTGCGGAGGTAGTGTCTTGCCATAGAGACCAACTGCCATAAAGGCAAGCTCGTTGGTTGCCTCATCCAGCCTTAGGCCTTCGACATAGGGGTAATGTATACCGCCGCCCATCAAACGACTCTTCTGCCCCGGCATCTGATCAGGATCGAACAGGGTCTCAAAGGCAACATGGGTCGCGCCGGCCTTGACCCCGGCCTTGGCCAGCAGCGCCTTCAGGGGAAAGCCCACCCAAGGGATCACCATAGACCAGGCCTCGACGCAGCGCAGACGATAGATGCGCTCTTCCAGCGGAATCAACTTAGTCAGGTCGTCCAGATCCAGTGTCAGCGGATTATCCACCAAACCCTCTACCCTCAGCGTCCAGGGATCCACCTTAAAGCCTTGAGCGTTCTCGAAGGGATCTGTCTTGCTGGTACCAAACTCGTAGTAGTTATTGTGGGTGGTCACCTTCTTCTCAGGAGTGAGGATCTCCTGCTGGCCATAGGCCTTGTTGCCGCTAAAGGCTAACGGATGCGTCACAAAGGGGGCGTGGGGCTCAGACTTACCGAACAGATCAAACAAGCCTGCCTGCACCTGGCCGGGTATGCTTGCTCCCAGCGCGCCGAGGCCGAGCGCCTTGATGATGTTGCGTCTATCGTTAAATACCACCTCTGGCGTGACGTGCGCACTCTTCTCTTGCCAAGCTTTTTTCCCCGTACCCTTGATACCCTTCGCCATATCTGTTACCACCTTTTATCCATTGCGTTTCAGCCCATGCTTAATTAGATAGTCAAAACCCTTAAAAAATTTCACCTAAATAATATTTAACGAACAAGTGTTCGTCATTTGCCCTATCTCCCCTTGAACCTGCACTGGCCTCATGAGAGGCTTAACGCCAAGCTTATAACGGGTATCGACTATGTTGACAGAACTTCCTTTATCTCTCCCACAAATCATCGTCTTAGGCGCGGTGGCCATGTTAGCAGTGCTGATCGGTGCCCTGCTCAATCAGCGACTCACCCGCAGTAAGTGGCAGAGGGTCAGAGAGGAGCTAGTCCAGGAGCACACCATGGCCATCGCGCTGCTGGAAGCCTCGCTGGAAGAGAAGCGTAGCGATATCGCCCAGCTCAACCAGAAGCTTGAACACCAAATTAATCTACTCGGCATGAGCCAGGCCCAGGCCCAGCGCGCAGACGATCTCGAGCAGCAGCTCCAACAGAGCCAACGTAAACAGATGGAGACGCAACTGGCCCTGTCCAAGTCTAATGCTATTCAACAGACCCTGACGGTAAAATTTGAGACAGAGCAGCAGGCACTGGAAGACAAGATTAAGCACCTGCATGAATCAGAGACCCGCCTGACCCAACAGTTTGAAAATCTCGCCAACAAAATTTTTGATGCTAAGGCGCAACGTATACAGCATGAGAGCGAGCAACAGCTCTCTAATGTGCTGTCTCCCTTCAAACAGCAGCTTGAAGGTTTTAGAAAGCAAGTCCAGGAATCTTACACGGTTGAGCAGAATGAACGTAGCGCCCTCAAGCATCAGCTGGAATCGCTCAAGGCGCTAAATCTGCAGATGAGTCAGGATGCCATCAACCTCACCAAGGCACTTAAGGGCGACAACAAACAGCAAGGCAACTGGGGGGAAGTGATCCTCGAGCGGGTGCTGCAAGAGAGCGGCCTCAGAGAGGGTCACGAGTATGAGACCCAGCAGGATCTCAAACACGACAACGGTAAACGCTTCAAGCCCGACGTGATTGTGCATCTGCCGGAAAACAAAGATGTGGTGATCGACGCCAAGATGTCGCTGGTGGCCTACGAGCGTTACTTCAACAGCGAAGATGAGACCGTCAAGGCGGCCGCTATCAAGGAGCACTGCCTGTCTATCCGCAACCACATCAAGGGCCTCAGTCAAAAGGATTATCAAGCGCTTCACGGCTTAACAAGCCTGGATTATGTGCTAATGTTTATTCCATTGGAACCCGCGTTCCTGTTGGCGCTCGAGCATGAACCCAGCCTGATCAACTATGCGCTGGAGAACAATATCATGCTGGTGAGCCCAACAAACTTGCTGGTGGCGCTACGTACCATCAACAACATCTGGCGCTATGAATATCAGAACCAGAACGCCCAGCTGATTGCCAAGCAGGCGGGTAAGATTTACGACAAATTATGCGGCTATCTCGAAGACATGGAAAAGATTGGCCGCGCGGTGGAGTCGCTGGACAAGCACTACCAGGCGGCCATGGGCAAGCTGAGCACGGGTAAGGGCAACCTGATCCGCCAAGCCCATCAGATGCAGCAGATGGGGGTCACCACCAACAAGCAGCTAGATAACCAGTTGCTCGACAAGGCCCTCAGTGACCACCTGGAGCATGACATAAAACTGAATTGATCCAGCGTTACACTGTAAATGGGTAAGTAGATGGGTAAATCTGCGTCATTGGACGAATCGAGCACAGCAGGAAAACAAGGATAGCAAGACAATGCCAAAGCGGTTAGGCACACTTTTTCAGGCAAAACGTTATCTCCTCTTGGGTTTAGGGGCGCTCATCCCCATGACGCTGTCCGCCGCCGGCCTAACCCCACCCCAGCAGCGCTACCTGGATGCCAGAGAGGCCCTGGATAAGGGCCAACTAGACAGCTATCAGGCGCTGAGAAAACAGCTCAATGGCTATCCCCTCACCCCATATCTCGACTACCACGCCGAGATAGATAGCATTCTCGACGCGCCGGGTGCTAAGGCGCTGGAATCTATGACGCGCTTCGATGGCACACCTCTCTATAACAGCGCCCGTCACCGCTATCTGGAAAATGCCGGTAAGCAAAAACATTGGCAGGATTTTCTCGCCATGAGCCCTGAGCTGCCTCGCAGCATCAACCTGCAGTGCTATTACTACCGCGCCCAACTAAACCAGGGCGACAAGGCAGCAGCCTTCGCAGGCGCCGAGAAGCTCTGGCTCCACGGTCATTCGCGCCCCAAGGAGTGCGACCCCCTGTTTAACGCCTGGGAAAAGGCTGGCAATCGCAGCCAATCGCTGCTCTGGTCGCGCATGTTACTGGCCTTCAACGGTGGCGAGTATGGCCTGCTCAAGTATCTTGCCAGTAAGGTCACCGCCCACCAGAAAGAGGCCAAGCAACTCCTGACCGTCTATCAAGATCCCCGCAGCCTGAGACACACCAAACGCTTCAAGGTTAAGGCCACCATCTATGGCGATATCGTCGATGCAGGTCTCAGACGTCTGGCCCGAAAAGATCTTGTTAAGGCAGTCAGCCTGTTTACTAAGTATGAAAAGGCCCATCGCTTCAGCGACTATCAGGGGCAGAAACTGGCACGCTACCTGATGAAACGGGCCCTAGTGGCTCAGGAGACAGAGCTCAAAGCCTTCGTCGACAGTCGCCTGCCCAAGACAGACAGCGACGATCTTAAGGCGCTGCGCCTGCGCTGGGCGATTCGAGAGGCGGACAATCAGAGTCTGGACAACTACCTGCCCATGCTAAGCGAGGCTAAGCGGCAGAAGGCCCGCTGGCAATATTGGATAGCCAGGCGTCAGATGGAAACAGGTGCAAAGCTGGCCGAGACCGCGCTGCCCAGCTTAAGTAAACAGCGTAACTTCTACGGCTTTACCGCGGCCGATCTGATATCGACCTCGATAAACCTTGCACAGATCGACACACAGCTCGACGAGAGCCTGACGCCACAGTTACAGCAAGATCCCGGACTTGCCCGCGTCGAAGAGCTGTTGGCGCTGGATAAAAAAATCGATGCCCGCGCCGAATGGGTGTTGCTGCTTGGCCGCCATCCACAGAACAAACAGGCGCAGTATGCCCTGCTGGCTCAGCGCAACCAGTGGCACGATCTGACCGTGCAGGCCAGTATTCAGGGGCAGCTGTGGAATGACATGACGCTGCGCTTTCCCTACGCCGCCGACGAGGCCTTCAAGGCCGCCAGCAAGAGCGCCAAGGTCGATATCGATGAGATCCGCGCCATCGCCCGCAGAGAATCCGCCTTCTATCCCTACGCCACATCAGGCGTGGGCGCCCGCGGCCTGATGCAGCTGATGCCGGCTACGGCAAAGGAGACCGCCCGTAAGCACGGCATGAAATACAGCGGCAGCAAGAGCCTCTACGATGTCTCCCTCAATACTGCTCTGGGGAGCCGCTACTACAAGTCGCTACTGGACAAGTTCGACGGTAACCGCGTGCTGGCTACCGCAGCCTATAATGCCGGCCCCCACAGGGTGACCCGCTGGCTGGAGCAGAGCCAGGGCAAACTGGATGTGTATGCCTTTATCGAGTCTATCCCCTTCACCGAGACCCGCGAGTATGTGCAGGCGGTATTAAGTTATCGCGCCATCTACCAGGCGAGACAGCAAAAGCCAGTCGCCCTCTTCTCCGCCGAGGAGCTTGCGTTCAAGTATTAACGCCTGCAATAGTCGCTTTATTTGCTGCTTAGTTAGCGGTATTAGATAGCCTCTTGATAAGTCCAACTGGCCGTCAAGAGGCTGGCACTTATTATGAAACCTTTGCCTCACCTCGCCACTCGCAACAAGCCCCCGCTATAAACCCGAGGACATGTCAAAATTCTGGCAAAACTCAGTGCAATATTTCTCTTAAGAAAAAGATGAAAAAATCTGGCCAATCATAGACTTCTGCCTCATAGTTAAAGGCCATCATCATGGTGATTTTCGACTTTTTCTTTGATTAATACCTGCTCGCCATTAAGGAGTTCCATGTCTCATACCAGCATCACGGCGATCTTAAACCAGCTACAACGAGTGCTTCTGGGTAAACCCCATCAGATAAAATTGGCCCTCACCTGCATCCTCGCTAAGGGACACCTATTGATCGAAGATCTGCCCGGCATGGGTAAGACCAGTCTCTCCCAGGGGATGGCTCAGAGTCTGGGGCTGAGCCACCAACGCATCCAATTTACCAGCGATATGCTGCCGGCGGATATTCTCGGCGTCTCCATCTTCGACAAAGAGCAGTCCCAGTTTGTGTTCCATCCAGGTCCCATCTTCAAGCAGATGATCCTGGCCGATGAGATCAACCGTGCCAGCCCAAAGACCCAGAGCGCGCTGCTCGAAGCCATGGCCGAGCAGCAGATCTCGGTCGATGGCGTTACCCACGCCCTGCCCAGCCCCTTCTTCGTGATCGCTACCCAGAACCCCAGCGAGCAGTCGGGTACCTTTCCCCTGCCGGAATCCCAGCTCGACCGCTTCATGATGCGGATTTCCATCGGCTATCCCGACGAGACCGCCGAGATGGCCATGCTGAAGGGGGAAGATATCTCGCCGCAACTGCAACACCTGCCCGCCTGTGTCGACCCACTCACCCTGATTGAGCTCCAGTCTCAGGTGACTAAGGTTAAGGCCTCTGAGGCGCTGCTCAACTATATTCTCGCCCTGGTAAAAGGATCACGACAGCTCAACGAAGGTTACGGGCTATCGCCTAGGGCCAGCAAGGCGCTGCTCAATGCCGCCAAGGCCTGGGCCTTCATTCAGGGACGCAACTATCTGGTGCCCGACGATGTGCAGGCGGTATTTGCCGCCGTGGCCGAACACAGGCTAAGACACACCAGCCAGCAACAGGGCGAAGCCCTCTCCCAGCGTTTGCTCGCCAGCACCAATCCTATCTTGTAAGCCTCTCTTATTAAGCCCATGGCCAGGATGAAGACGAAAAGCAGTAGATTAACAGCATGGTGGCAGGCCTGGATCGCCAGACGACTGCCCGCCAGTAATAAGGTGACCCTGGCGCACCGCAGCATCTTTATCCTGCCGACAGGGTTTGGCCTCTTCTGGCTGCTGTTTGTGGTCTTGCTTTTTCTTTTTGGCACCAACTATCAGAATAATTTGGTGATCGGACTTTCTATCTTGCTGCTCAGCCTGTTCAACACCTGCATCATCTACAGCTATCGTAATCTGGCGGGCATGACATTAGCGGCGAAAACCGGGCCCGAGGTCTATGCCGGCGAGACTCTGCTCTATGGCATCTCCCTCCAAGCCAAACAGGTGCAACATCAGGTGGAACTCAGCTATGACAAGACCCAGGTACAGACCATAGACAGGGTAGATGATAAGCCCCAAGAAGCGCTGATCCCCCTGAGCAACAACCAGCGAGGCTGGATCGCTCCCGGCCGCCTCAAGGTAGAAAGCCGCTATCCGCTGGGGCTTTGCCGGGCCTGGTCTCATGTGGATCTCGCCAATGCGCAGATCGCCTTTGCGCAGCCCAAGGCAGGCCAGTATGAGCTCAGCGCCGAGCAGCAAGGCGACGATCATCAGACGAAAGATATGGGTAAGAGCGTCATAGGCGTCGAGGAGTTTCGCGGCCTCAAGCCCTTCGTCACTGGCGAGTCGCTCAATCAGATCGCCTGGAAACAGCTGGCCCAGGGCCGCGGCATGCTCACCAAAGAGTTTGAGCAGCCTCAGAGTGCGCCCCAATGGCTGACCTTAGACACTAACGCACCGTTAGAGGAGCAACTTAGTCTACTAACCTGGGCAGCAGATAGGCTTGCTGCCAAGGGACAGGTCTTCGGCCTCAAGCTGCCGAACAAAACCTTAGCGCCCGCCAGCGGCGAGCAACACAGACGTTTAGTGCTCGCCACCCTCGCCGTCTATCCTGAGCATCTGGAGAGTCTCCATGGCCGATAGCAAGAGCGAAAACATAGGCCGTCAAAGCCTGCTCTGGTTGCTACTGATCAACCTCAGCGTGCTAGCGCCCCTCTACGATAAGATGACCCCCTGGAGCATGGCCATCTGCGCCATCTGCCTCCTGTGGCGAGTGGGGATCTTTGCCGGTAAAGTCGCCAAGCCGCCGAGATACCTAGTCACCACACTGGCGATCGCCTCCGCTGTCACTCTCGCCTTAGTCACGGCGCAGATAGGCCTGCTTAACGGTTTGATCAATTTGCTGATCTTGGGCTATGCCCTCAAATATATCGAGATGCGCGACCGACGCGACGTGCGCGCCGTAGTACTGGTGGGCTTCTTCCTCATCGCCGTCACCCTAATCGAAAAGCAGAGCCTCTGGTTTACTCTGCAACTGACCCTGGTCGCCACCATTAACATCTGTGTGCTGGTCAGCCTCTATCTTAATGCCAGCTCCATTCGCCGCACTGCCAAGCTTGGCGCCAAGATAATGCTGCAGAGCCTGCCATTGGCGATAGTGTTGTTTATGGTGCTGCCAAGACTGCCACCACTCTGGCTGGTGCCAAATCCCAAGAATGCCACCACAGGGCTCAGCGACGAGCTCTCCTTCGGCGATATCGGCAAGCTGACCCGCTCCAGCGCCCTGGCCTATCGCGTCACCTTCGATAACAGCCGTCCGGCCAACAATCAGCTCTATTGGCGCGCCCTGGTGCTAGATCACTATGATGGCAGGACCTGGACCCAAGACCCAGGCATCAAGACGCTGCAACGACAGCTCACAGTATCAAACGCTCGCCCTAGCCCCAAAGGCACCTCGATAAACTATGAGGTGATCGCAGAGCCCAGTTATCAAAACTGGCTCTTCGGCCTGGATCTCGCCTACACCAATACCCGGGAGATCCTTGAGCTGCCCGATGGCCGCCTCTACGCCAAGGCGCCCCTGAGTCAGAAATACCAGTATCGGGTCTCCTCCTATCCTGAGGCGAAACTGGATCCTCGTCTGCCACCCGAGCTTAGACGCCGCAACCTGCAGTTACCGCCAAATACCAATCCAAGATCCCGGGCACTAGGGCTTGAACTGAAACGCGACTATCCAAATCCCGAGCGTCGCCTAAATGCCATCATGACATTGTTTAACAAGTCGCCCTATTTCTATACCCTGGAGCCGCCTAGGGTCGGCCCACAGCAGATCGATGACTTTCTGTTTGAGAATCGCGCCGGTTTCTGCGCCCACTACGCCAGTGCCATGGTGTTCCTCGCCCGCCAATCAGGCCTGCCAGCCCGCATGGTCACGGGTTATCAGGGCGGTGAGTGGAATCAGGCCGGCGGTTACCTCAGCGTCTATCAATATATGGCCCATGCCTGGGTCGAGGTCTGGCTCGAGGGCAAGGGCTGGACCCGCTATGACCCCACCGCCATGATCGCCCCCGAGCGGGTCGAGGCAGGCTTCGATGCCATGTTCTCCCCCGAGCAGAGCTATCTGATCAACAACCCCTTTAGCAGCCTGAGGCTGCGTCAGTATCCCCTGCTCAATAATTTGCGCATGTCCCTGGCCAGCATAGATTACTACTGGAGCAAGTGGGTACTAGGCTTCGATGAAGAGAGACAAAGCCAGCTGCTCAAGGAACTACTTGGCGAGATCAACGCCACCAAGCTGGCGATCTTCATCATCGCCTCCTTCAGCGTCATCGCCCTGTTTATCGCCTACAGCGTCGGCCTGCTACGTTTTAATCGCCATCCGGATCCCGTCGTCGCGGGTTTTGAGCAGATAGGCGCCATGCTGGCCAAACGCGGCCTGCCCCGTGCTCAGGGTGAATCGGTCGATGCCTATCAAACGCGGGTACTCGCCGCCGCGCCCGAGCTTAGCGAGCCAATGACGCGCTACACCACAAGTTATATGACGCTGAAATATCGCGCCCCCTCTCTAAAGGCCAGCAAACAGCTTAAGCGTCAGCTGAAACAGGATCTGCGCCGCCTGCGCCTGGCTATCCTCAGGCTGAAAGGCAGCTTAGCTAGCAGCGAAACCACAGATTAGTGGCCACATAAATACAAATTAGATCGATAGCGTCAGGATACTCATTTATGTGTTTTTGCTGCAGGCTAATCCTCAAGCAAAGCCATTGAAAATGTGTGAAAAACAAGCATAAACTGAACTAACATATCGAATTACGCCGATATTGTACGGCGAGCATTGGCCGGATACCCCAGATGCCCTAGAATGGCCAAAGAACAACGAAATGGATAAGTGATCTCATGCTGTATTTGGTGCAATCGAATCGAATGGAAGCTTTGGCAGAGCTGCTCGCCAACGAGCTACAGACGCCCCTGCCGGGTCAGTCGCCGCTAAGCAATGAGCAGATCTTGGTCCAGAGTCCCGGCATGTCCACCTGGCTCAGGCTCGCCATCGCCAAACAAAACCAGGTCGCGGCGGCGCTGGAGTTCCCCCTGCCGTCGAGTTTTATCTGGCAACTCTGCCACCAGCTGCTGCCGAATGTGCCCAAGGAGAACGCCTTTACCAAACCGGCCATGACCTGGAAGCTGATGGAGCTGCTGCCAGGCCTGCTATCTCAGGAGGTGTTCGCCCCGCTGGCAAACTATCTGAAAGACGATGCCATACTCACAAATAGCGCGGCGCCGCACTCGTTAAAACTGTTTCAGCTTTGCAGCCAAATAGCCGACATCTTCGACCAATACCTGGTCTATCGCCCCGACTGGATCTTGGCCTGGGAACAGGGTGAGGATAGACTGCCCCCCAACGAGCGTTTGCTAGCTGCCAACCAGCAGTGGCAAAGCCTGCTGTGGCGCGAACTTATTCACTACAATCATCACACGCTGAACCAGAGCCGCTATCACAGGGCGAACCTGCACCAGGCGCTATTTGATGCCTTAAGCGATCCCCTGTGCGATCTTAGCAAGTTGCCGCCGCGCCTGTTTGTCTTTGGTATCTCCTCCATGGCGCCGCAGACCCTGGAAGTACTCTACTTTTTGGCCAAACGGATCGATGTAGTGATGCTCAACCTAAGCCCCTGCCAACACTATTGGGGCGACATAGTAGATCCTAAACTCAGGGCGAGAATGGCGCTGCAATATGGCGACAAGCAGCAACTCGCCATCGATTGGGAGAGTAAGCTTGAGGTGGGCAATCCCCTGCTGGCCAACAACGGCAAGATGGGCCGCGAGCTGTTAGACCTTATCCTGGAACTGCCGGAAAACGACACCAACTTCAACTTCGAGTGCTATCAAGATCCGGGCTCAAACAGCCTGCTCCACGGTGTGCAGCAAGATATCCTAGAGCTTTGCACCCGCGGCGAAACCCTAGGACCGGACGCCGAACTCTATCTCACCACTAAAGGCAGACGAGTACTTAAGATTGACGATGATTCCCTGACCCTCAGGAGCTGTCATAGCCCGCTGCGGGAGCTTGAGACACTGCACGATCATCTGCTGGAGCAGTTGTCGCAATCGGATGGTCTCGCCCCCAAAGATATCGTGGTGATGATGCCGGATGTAGCGGCCTACGCGCCCTACATAGATGCGGTATTTGCCTCCAAGCGCGGCGATCATTTTATCCCTTACGCTATCGCCGATCGCGGCGCGGCCCAGGAATCCCCGCTGATCAACAGCTTCCTGCACCTGCTGGGTCTCAACAAGAGCCGCTTCGCCCTGACGGACATCTTAGGCATACTCGAGGTGCCCGCCGTGATGCGCCGTTTCGATCTGAACGATGATGACCTCCTGCTCATCCGCCGCTGGCTGGAGCAGGCGGGCGTGCGCTGGGGAAGGGATCAGCACAGCCGTCAGGCGCAGCAGCTGCCCGCCTTCGAACACAACTCCTGGGCCTTTGGCATCAAGCGGCTGATCTTAGGCTATAGCTTCAGCGATGAGGCGCCCATCTACCATGACAGCCTGGCGCTCCCCGGCGTCGAAGGGCAATCGGCCCAGGCACTGGGTAAGCTGCTTAACTTTATCGAGGCGATCGACGAGTTTAATCTGGCGCTTGGCGAGCATTGCCCCTTAAGCGTGCGCATTACTCAGCTGCAGACCTTGGTAGAGACCTTCTACGACTGCATCGATGAGGAGCTGAGTCAGAAACAGGAGCTTTTACAGGCGATCACCCGTCTGAGTGAGGAGCTCACCGCCACACAGTATCAGAGCGAACTCGAACTCGAGGTGATGCAGAACTGGTTTACCCGTCACCTCACCGAGTCCCGGGTGGGACAGCGTTATCTAGCCGGTAGCGTCAACTTCTGTACCCTGATGCCGATGCGCTCCATCCCCTTTAAGCTGGTCTGTCTGTTGGGGATGAACGATGGTGTCTACCCCAGGGTACAGCACCCGGTCGGCTTCGACCTGGTAGCTCAGGAAGGGCCACGTAAGGGCGACCGTTCTCGCAGGCTGGATGACAGATACCTGTTCTTAGAGGCGCTGCTCTCTGCCAGGGAGCAGCTCTACATCAGCTATATCGGCCATAGCGAGCGGGATAACAGTGAGCGCATCCCCTCTATGCTGGTGTCCGAGCTCATCGAATACTGTCAGCTCTGCTATTTGCCGGAAAATTGTGCCCACCTGCTGAACGGGGCTAATGCAGATGACACAAGCACGGCAGATATTGCAAAAATCGAGCAGGCCATCTTAGACCAGCTAATCATCACCATGCCGCTGCAGCCCTTCGATGAACGCCTCTATCTGGCAGACGAATCTGAAGGCGCAGAGTCTGAAGGCGCAAATAGTGAGCCAAGACGTCTTCGCCAGAGCTATAGCGAGCAGTGGTGCCCTAGCGCCCTTGCTGAGCAGGATAAGCAGCACTACGGGGAGCAGGGTGCCAAGCCAGCAAGTGCTGGTCATTTCATCGAGGCGCCGCTGAGTCTGGTCGCCGATGAAGATAAGGGTGAACCACTTGAGCTCTCGGCGCTGATCCGTTTCTACCGTAATCCGGCGCAGTATTTTTTCAATCGCACCCTCAAGCTGGATCTTAATCTCAGCATACAGGCGGATGAAAACGATGAGCCCTTCGCCCTCAATCCCCTGTCTCGCTATCAGCTTCAATCGACCCTGATAGAAGATGCGGTAAAATCCGGCGATGAGAGGCCATCGAGTGAGCTGTTAGAGCGCTTGCGGCTCTCGGGGCAGTTGCCCCTTGCTCCCTTTGATGACCTCCTGCTTAAACAGTATCAGCACGATATTCGTGCCCTGGTCGGACGCACCCTGTATCTACAGGGAGAGAGCAGCCATACCCAGGATATCGACCTGCTGTTGAGAGATAGCGCCGCCACGGCTTTAGTGGGGCGAATCGATGGCGTCAGCGCCAAGGGGCTGGTCAACTATCGGCCTGGTACGGCGAACGCGCGGGATCTGATCCGTGTCTATCTGCGTCACCTATGTCTTAACGCTAGTCTTAACGCTAGCCTTAACGCTAGTCTTAACGCCAGCGTCAGCGACAATAACAACGTGGAAAGCCATGAGGCCACGCCTTGGCAGCGACACAGCTTTCTGCTCGATATCGGCCATTTCCACGCCTTCGCGCCGATAACGCCCGAGCAGGCACTCAATCAGCTCTCGCTCTGGGCCGAGCATTATCATCAGGGGCAGAGCCAGCCCTTGTCCTTCATGCCAAGAACCGCCTTTGCCTATGTCGAGGCCGAGGGTGATCATATTGAGAAGCTGATCGCCGCCCAGCCCCAATGGCTGGATGAACAATCTAATCTGGGCGACGGTCAGGAGGCTCACTATCAGCGGCTGTTTACTTTCCCCGATGACTTTAGCGAGGCAGGTTTTGGCACCATCGCCAGCACACTGCTCTCCCCTATGCTGAGTCTCTATCACAAGGCGCCGCTGAGCGAGTTGGCCGATTTCGTGGAGGGCCAATAAGATGACGACACAGACACTGGATCCCCTAAGCCTGCCGCTATCGGGCACTCGTCTCATCGAGGCCAGCGCAGGTACCGGCAAGACCTACACCATCGCCGGACTCTATGTGCGTTTATTATTGGGCGATAGCCAGCGTGCGCCGCTAAGCTGCGAGCAGATCCTGGTGGTGACCTTTACCAACGCCGCCACCCAGGAGCTTAGGGATCGTATCCGCAAGAAGATCCAGCTGGCCTACCGCGCCTTTCTCGGCATGGAGGTGGACGATCCGCTGATCAATACACTTTATTCTGAGGCCGAGCCCGAGGCGCGAAATCAGGCGCTGAAAAGGCTGGATCTCGCGCTCAAGTCGCTGGATGAGGCGGCGATTTTTACCATACATGGTTTCTGCCAGCGCATTCTGTCGGACATGGCGTTCGAATCATCCCTGCTGTTTGAGTCTGAATTTACCCTGGATGATAGCGAATACCTGCACCATGCGGTGCGCGACTTCTGGCGTGAGGCCTGCTATCCGCTACCCGGTTATCTGGCGCAGATCATCTGCAACAAGTTTAGCGATCCCGAGGGCCTGACCAAACAGTTACGGCCGCTACTCGGCGCCAATCAGGCCAGCGTCTCGCCAACACCCGAAGCCTTTAGTCAGGTATCGGAGCGCCTGAGCCAGAGCCTTTCGAGACTCAGGCTTATCTGGCCGCGCGAGCGAGACGCCACCCTTGAGCTGCTCAAGGCGCTGCCGCTCAACGGCACCCGCTTTGGTAAGAAAGATCAAGGCTATCCCAAGCTCGAGACCCTGTTTGCCGCCATGGATAACTGGGCGGCTCAGCCGCTCTCCCTGCCCGACAACAAGGTGCTAGGGGCCCTGGCCTTAGGCGGCCTCAAGCTCAACAAGGGCGGCGAGATCCCAACGCCGGAGCAGGCGCCGCTACTTGCTCATATCGAGCGTGTCACAGAGACAATTGACACCTTAGTCCCCAGCTTCCTCTATGGCGCCCGCGATGGGATCAAGCGCCGTTTTGCGGCGCAGAAACAGCTTAAGAATCTGCGCACACCGGACGATCTACTGATCGCCCTGGCAGGTGCCCTAAGCGAAGAAACCGACAAAGAGCAGGCGCTGGCAAGAGCCATCGCCAAGCGTTTCCCCATCGCCCTTATCGATGAATTTCAGGACACAGATCCGCTGCAATATCAGATCTTCAGCCGCATCTATCAAGGCCAGCAGGTCTCAACAGACAGCGACCTCGGCCTCTTGATGATTGGTGACCCCAAACAGGCGATCTACGCCTTTCGCGGCGCCGATATCCACACCTACATCCATGCCAGGGGCCAGACGGAAAACCACTACAGCCTGGACACCAACTACCGCTCCAGTCAGGCCATGGTCGAGGCGGTCAATCAGCTGTTCTCAAGAAGTGACGATCCTTTTATCAGCCAGGCGATCCCCTTTGAACTCATCAAGCCCTCCCCCATGGCGGCAGAGAAGCGCCTTGTCGAGAAGGTCCCTCAAACGAGCGCGCTGCGGCTTAAGCTACTCGGCGAAGATCCCAACGCCGGGCTCAATAAGGCCAGCGCCCGCAGCCAGTTGGCCGAAGATGCCGCCAACGAGATAGCCAGGCTACTCAACGAGGCCCAGCGAGGCGAGTGCTTGAAGCAGAATAAGCCGCTCAAGGCAAAAGATATCGCGGTGCTTGTCAGGGATCGCAACGAGGCCGCCTATATCAAATCGGCGCTGAGTAGCCGGGGGATAGGCGCCGTCTTTCTCAGCCGCGACAGCGTATTCGATACCCTGGTGGCCAAGGAACTTGCCCTGGTGCTACTGGCCATCGCCAATCCCAAGGATGAGCGCGCGCTGCGCAGCGCCATGGCCACCGCCCTGCTGGGCTATGATGCCCAGGCGATCCATGGCTTTAATCTGGATGAAGATGTGCGTCAGCAGCAGCTCGAGGCCTTCGACAACCTGCATCAGACCTGGCTCAAGCGCGGGATCATGCCCTGCATGATGGCCTTGGCGGCCGACACCCGCCTCATCGAGCGTCTGTTGACTGCAGATGAGGGGCAGCGCCGCCTGACCGATTTCAGGCACCTCGGTGAACTGCTGCAACAAAAAGCGATGGAGCTCGACGGCATCAGCGCCCTGCTCAACTGGTATCAGCAAACGCTGATCGAGGTGAGTAGCACGGAAGAGGCCCAGCTCAGGCTGGAGAGCGAGCAGAATCTGGTACAGATAGTCACCATACACAAGAGTAAGGGACTGGAATATCCCATCTGTTTCCTGCCCTTCGTCAGCCTGGCCAGAGACAATCGCCGCAAGCCTGCACCTATGCTCTACCACGAGCAAGATGCCCTAGTGTGGGATATCGACCAGAGCGACGAAGGCTGGGCCAAATACAAGGCGGAAAATCTCGCCGAAGATCTGCGCCTGCTCTATGTGGCGCTTACCCGACCCGTACTGGCCTGCTACTGCTATGTCGCCAACCATTCGCGCTTCACCAAGCGTGACGGGATCAGCAGTCAGTTATTCGAGACCGCCATCGGTTACCTTTTGGGCATAGAGACCAAGGCCTGCGAGTTTGCCGACATTCAGGCCGCCGCCCAGGCGCTGGCGAGCGAGGCGATCTCGGTCGATCTGGTGGAAAGCGACGCACCCAAACTAGACTTTGACCCTATCGACACTGCCGATGCCGTCAAGCTGGCGCCGCGGCCACTTAGCCGCAGGCGCGAGATCCCCTGGCGGGTGGGCAGCTATTCTGGTCTGGTGAAACATTCGGCTCACGAACAGATCAGCCCAGGCATGGGCGATGAGGCCTTTCCCGAGCTTGAGCAATTAGCTCCCGATAGCGAGCAGCTGTCCAGGTTTAGCTTCGAGCGCGGCGCCAACGCGGGGAGTTTCCTCCACTGGGTGCTGGAGCAGATAGACTTCACCCAGGCCGATACCAGCCTAGGCGATGAGCTGCCCAAGGCGATGGAGCGCTTCGGTATCGATAGCGAGTGGCAAGATATGCTGCATGCCTGGTATCTGGATCTGCTGCATACGCCCCTCGATGGTGATGGGCTGCGTCTTGCGAGCCTAAGCCAGGCACAAAAACTGGTGGAGATGGAGTTTTACATGCCTATAGGCAAGCTCGACGCACCTGGGCTTAATCAGCTGCTCAGTGATTATGGCTATAGCGCCGCACTGAACTTCGAGACCCTAGAGGGGATGCTCAAGGGCTTTATCGACTTAACCTTCGAATATCAGGGCAAGTTCTATATCGCCGACTATAAGTCCAACCATCTGGGGGATCACCTGAGTCACTATGAAAAACCCGCCATGCAGCGGGCGATCGCCGGTCACCACTATGACCTGCAGTACATCATCTATAGCCTGGCACTGCATCGCTACCTCAAGCTGCGCCTGCCCGGCTACCAGTATGAGAAGCATGTGGGCGGCTGCTACTACCTCTTCCTTAGGGGCATGTCGGCCGACTCACCGAGTACCGGCGTCTATTACGACAAACCGCCCCTAGCGCTGATCCAGGCCCTGGACACCCTGCTTAGCGAGGCTGAGGCCAGTGAATCTCAAGCTGAGTCTCAAGCTGAGTCCCAAGCTGAGCCCCAAGCTGAGCCTGAGTCGCACTCGCAAGCAGACAGGCTATCTGACATGCCATCAGGCCCAGCACAAGGAGAGCTAGACCTATGATCCAGCTAGCACAGCCACTTAGCCAGCTGCTTAAGCACTGGCAGCAGGAGGGACTACTGACCCCATTGGATCGCCACTTTGCCCTGCAAATGCAAGCCCTGCACAGCGATGGCGACGATCTCTTTACCCTGATCTGCGCCCTGCTCAGCCGTCAGCTATCCCAGCAACACACTTGTCTGCCCCTGACTCAGATAAACAGGAATAACCCGCTGCATGAACAGCAGCCTCAGTGTCAACTTGAACTGTCGCCCCAGGCGCTGGCCGAACAGTTGATTCAATATCAAGCCATTAGCCCGGCCGATGGTGAGCTAAACACCCCCTTGATCCTCGATGGCGACAGGCTCTACCTGCAGCGTTACTACCAGTTTGAGACTCAGGTGGCCGAGCGTCTTACCCGCCTCAATCAGCCCATCACAGTTGCCGCGCCAGATAAGGTAGCCAGCATACTGAATATTCTGTTTGCCGGTCAGGCGGAGAAGCCTGATTGGCAGAGGGTAGCCACCGCCACCGCCTTTAGCCAGAAACTGGCGGTGATCACCGGCGGGCCCGGTACAGGCAAGACCACCACAGTAACTAAGCTATTACTGCTGCTCTGTCTGGAACAGCAACTCACCATCAAGTTGGTGGCGCCAACGGGCAAGGCGGCCGCGCGCCTGAGCGAGTCGATCAAGGCCTCCAAGGCGAGGCTTGCCCAGGAGCTGGCCCCCTATGGTGAAGAGTTAGATCTTGAGCAGCTTAAGCAGGTCCCCGAAGAGGCAGCTACCCTGCACCGTCTGCTGGGGGTGATCCCCGGCTCCCACCGATTCAGGCACCACAAGGACAATCCTCTCAGGCTGGATCTCTTGATCCTCGATGAGGCCTCCATGGTAGATCTGCCCATGATGCACAAGCTGCTGGCCGCGCTGCCGGAGCACGCCAGGCTCATATTGCTTGGCGATCAGGACCAGCTCGCCTCGGTCGAGGCCGGCGCCGTGCTGGCTGATATCTGCGCCGGGCTAAAACAGACAGACTCACAGGAAAGTGGCTGGCGCATGCGCTACTCACAAGAGAAGGCGGCACTCCTGAGTCAGTTAACCAAGGAAGATCTCAGCGTCTATATCGATGCGCGCCCGGCACTGGGCGATAGTCTGGCCATGCTGATGCACAGCCACAGATTTAAGGGCGATGCCGGTATAGGACAGCTGGCCGGCGCCGTCAACCGCCGCGATCTGACGGGCATATTAAGTGTCTGGCAGAAAGGTTATGGAGAACTTGGCTGGCTTGAGCATCAACTCACCCCCCAGGGCAATGCCGGACTCACGGCCTTGATGGCTCAGAGCGTCGACAAATATCGTCCTTATCTGGACTTGGTCGGTCACCTGGCCAACAAAGAGCAGGCTCAAGATGTAGATAAAGAGGCAGATCAACAACTGGATCTGGACAAAATCGCCAACCAGATCATCACTCGCTTCAACGACTACCGTATCCTCTGCGCCATGCGCGCCGGCGAATATGGCGTCGAGGGGATCAACGCGGCGGTCACCCAGGCGCTTAAGGATGCCCAGCTGATCCAGCCATCCAGCGAGTTTTACGCCGGACGCCCTATCATCATTCAGAGTAACGACTATAACCTTGGGCTGTTTAACGGTGATATCGGGGTGATCTTGCCAGCTCACGGCTCCACCCACCGCCTGATGGCCTATTTCGTTCAGGCCGATGGCAGCCTGCTCAAGGTGCTGCCCGCCCGCCTGCCCAGCCACGAGACCTGTTACGCCATGACGGTGCATAAGAGTCAGGGCAGTGAGTTTCAGCAGGTCGCCTTCGTCTTACCGCCAAGGCCTAGCGTCGCCCAGCGCCAGCTACTGACCAAGGAGCTGGTCTACACGGCCATCACCCGCGCCAAGGGACACTTTAGCTGTCTTGGCAGCCAGGCGGTGTTCGAGGCGGCCTGCAGCCAGGCGACCCTTAGGGCCTCGGGTCTGGCCCAGAGGTTGTGGCCAGCATGACTCAAACCTTGTCCCAGCTGCTCAACCAGCGCCCGAGTGCCCATCCGAGGGCATTAGTGGTGGGTAACGGCATCAATCGCTACCGCCCTAGCGGTCAACACGCCAAGCAAGCAACCAGCATCAACGCCTGGGATGAGATGCTCCTCAGCCTTTGGCGTGCACATCAGGGCAATGAGGTGGCAAGCATTCCTGCTGGCATCGCCCTAACCGAGTTTTATGATGCGCTGGATCTCATTAGTAGTCAGCCCAACACCCAGCTACAGAAAGCGTTCTGTAACCTGATGACCAACTGGCAACCCCAGCGTCAACACCAGCGAATGATTGCCTGGGCAGCGGCGAACAACACGCCCGTGCTGACCACCAACTTCGAACAGACTCTGGCGAAAAGTCACCAACTTAAACTACATCACCTGCAGGCGAAACATTTTACCGACTTCTACCCCTGGTCCAGCTACTTTGCCAAGTCGCCCATCGCCTCGCCCACTGAGGAGTTTGCCATCTGGCACATCAACGGCATGCAGAGGTATGCCCGTAGCGTGCGCCTGGGACTGAGCCATTACATGGGGGCGGTAGACAGGGCCAGGGATATTTTGCATCAGGGCCATCTTGGTGGCGGCTTTAAAAAGGCGCTAAAGGAACATTGGCGCGGTAACAGCACCTGGCTCAATATCATGCTGCATAACGAACTGGTGTTTATCGGACTCGGGCTTGAGAGTAACGAGATCTTTCTGCGCTGGTTGCTAATCGAACGCGCTAAGCTCTATAAGGCCTTTCCCGAGCGCAGGCGCGCGGCCTACTATGTTTACGCCGGTGAGCCCATCTCCCAGGGACAAGCGCTGTTTCTTGAGGCGGTAGGCGTAACTGTGCTGGCGCAAACCGATTATGATGCGCTCTATGAGGCGCCTTGGGCCGAGCGTTAAGGCGGCATAAATAATGATTTCGGCCACAAATTGCCCGGTCAGACATTAAGCTTTCTTTAAGCAGCATCCAGGACTTGCATAAAAAAATCAGCACGTCATAGTGAGCATGGAAAACGATACTGAGTCGAAAACGGAGACCCGATGAATCCGATCAACCTTTTACTTTTATGCGGTGGCGGCGGCGATGAACACGCCATCTCCCTGCTGTCGGCCAACTATTTCGAGACCTCGCTGGCGAAACTTCCCCACCTGAATGTGCTGCGGGTCGAACTCGATGCCAAGGGACAATATCAGACCAAATCAGGTGAGCGTTGTGAGCTGACCAACCGCCGCGAGATCCGCTTCGAAGACGAAAGCCTGGCCCCCTGGCCGGTGGATTATGTGCTCCCCTGTATTCACGGCTATCCTGGCGAGACCGGCGACATTCAGTCCTATTTCGAACTCATAAACCTACCCTATTTCGGCTGTGACGCCGAGGGCTCTCGCAACTGTTTCAACAAGATCACCGCCAAGATGTGGTTTAGCGCCCTGGGGATCCCTAACACCCCTTACCTCTTCCTGAACCAACTGGACGAGCAGGCAATTGCCCAGACCACAGATGCCCTGGCCAAGTGGGGCTCAGTATTCGTAAAGGCCGCCTCACAAGGCTCCTCTGTGGGCTGTTACCGGGTCGATGACGCGGCGCAGATCCCGGCCATTCTGGCCGATGCGTTTCGCTATTCTCCTTATGTGGTGGTGGAGAAGACCATTCAGGCGCGGGAGCTGGAAGTCGCCGTCTATCAATATCGCGGCGAGACAGTCGCCACCCTGCCTGGCGAGGTGATCTGCGCCGGTGGCACCTTCTACACCTATGATGAAAAGTATGCCGCCGACAGCAAGGCCACCACTAAGGTGGTAGCCGAGGTCAGCGATGAGGTAGCCGAGCAGATCCGCACCTACGCGGTGAAGGTTTTCGATGGCATGAAGCTCAGGCACCTGTCGCGCATCGATTTCTTCCTCACGCCAGAGGGCGAGATCTTACTCAACGAGATCAACACCTTCCCGGGCCTGACGCCGATATCTATGTTCCCTAAGATGCTGGCCAACCATGGCGATGACTTTAGCCAATACCTGAACGAAGCCATTCTGACCGGGCTTAATCGCTAAACCTGAAAGGTGAACGTTAGCCATCAAAAAAGGGAGCCTGGGCTCCCTTTTGTTATTCGATGCAGCGCTCTAAAGCGCTGCACTTAGCCATTCTTTTAGGCGTCTAGCAGCCTTGAAGTTGAGATCTCAATCTTGCGCGGTTTTAGGGCCTCGGGGATCTCACGCTGCAGATCGATATTGAGCAGGCCGTTTTCGAGGTCGGCGCCAATCACTGTCACATAGTCGGCCAGCTGGAAGGTGCGCTCGAAACCGCGCTCAGCGATGCCTTGGTACAGGTATTTGCGCTCGCTCTCCTGCTCCGCCTTGGTGCCTTTCACCACTAGCTTGTCGCCTTCGCTAGTGATGTCTAATTCTTCCATCGCAAAGCCGGCCACCGCCATGGTGATGCGATAGCGATTTTCGCTCAGCAGTTCGATGTTGTATGGGGGATAACCCGAATTACCCTTGTTCGATGCAGCATGCTCGGCAAGCTGGGCTAAACGATCGAATCCAATGGCACTACGGTATAGAGGGGTCAAATCATAATTACGCATAGGTATATCCTTGTATTAAGCAATATAGTAGTTAGTGGCCGACAATAATTCACACGATATGTTTGAATGAATTGCGCCGCGCCTTTTAGTGACATCACCGGGCAGCCCAAAGGCACTGCCATAACAAGATCAACATCTTGGGTAACATCAGGGGCCTCGATGAGCGCCCCATACTCACTATATGTGGCTAGGCCTTTATGATTTCAAGGAAGAAATTTAAAAAAATTTTCCGGCGCCATTTGAATGCACTTGTGCAAAAGTTGATGACCCAGAAATTGAACCAGAGCGTGGCTCAGAGAATGGCCTAGAGAATCACCAAGAGAATGACCCGGCTAATTCCTCTCATAAACTGACTAGGTCCCAATACGGTGAATGCGCAATCTCGGGCATAAAAAAGGCAGCCCTGAGGCTGCCCTTTGTGTCGCTTAATCCTGCTTATTGAGCAGTGATCTGACAACCTTCAACACTTTCAGAGTTTTCGTAAACGATATCGCCTACTGGGTTGTAGTCGGCCGCTACGATAGTGCCTGCATCCTTGAAGAAGGTGTACAGCACTTCGGCGTCAACATAACCAGTTTGTACTGGGTTTAGCTTAGGATAGCCGTCACCACCTGCCGCGTTGTAGCTAGGTACTGTCATGGTGTAAGAGCCAGTCGCGCTGTACTCTTTACCGTTAACTTCGCTGATAGCCACTGTCTTAGCCGCACAGTCAACCGTCATCTTAACGCCAGTGATCTGAGCGTAAGCGCCTGCACCAATCTGTAGGCTAGCCACTTCACCCAGGTAAGCGCTAAGCTCTTCACCTGTCATAGTGCTTAGAGTCACCATGTTACCGAAAGGCTGTACAGTCAGAACGTCACGGTAAGAGATGTCACCGGCTTCGATTGACGCACGAACACCACCAGAGTTCATCACGCCCACATCGGCCGCAACCTTGGTACGCTGTGCATCGGCGATCAGACGACCCAGGTTAGTCTGCATGTAACGAACGTTTGCACGCTCACCGTCTAGCAAACCATCGGTAGAAGCAATCACTTCGTCCAGTTGGCCTTGACCACGCTCTTGATAGTAAGAAAGCATCTCTTTCAGTGCAGCATCTGCCTCGATCGCTTCACCTACCAGTACTTTAGTCTCGTTACCTTGCTCATCTTTTACTTTCTTCACTAGGTTAACTGGAACCAACTTGTAGTTAGCCAGATGCAGTTCACCGTTGAAGTATTCGAAATCGGCGCGGCCAACATACTTACCCCACTCGTGGGCTTGCATGATGTAGGTACCGTTTTGCTGATCAGGTGTACACTCGTCGCCCGGTGCGAAGTCAGCATATTCGCCGCCTTCCATACAAACTGGGTTTTGTGAGTGACCACCGATCACAGCCTGAAGTTGACCTTGCTCAAGCGCCTTGGCCAAAGCCACGTCGCCAGGTGCGTTGCTGCCGTGTTCGCCGTTCGCATAGTGACCCATGTGAGTCGTTGCGAAGATAAGATCGGCTGCCTTAGCGTCTTTGATCTCTTTGATCACCTTAACGATCTCTTCTTTAGGATCGGTGAACTTAAGACCTGAGATAAATTCTGGGTTACCCAGCTTAGCCGTGTCTTCGGTGGTTAGACCGATAACAGCAATCTTGATGCCGTTAACATCGAATACCTTGTAGGCTTCGAAGTAGCGAGTGCCATCTTCTTTGTAGATGTTAGCCGCTAGCATTGGGAAGTTAGCGATAGAACGCTGTGAATCCAGTACCGCCAATGGGTTATCAAATTCGTGGTTACCGACCGCCATAGCGTCATAACCGATATCGTTCATACCAAGGAAATCTGGCAGTGCGTCTTGCAGATCAGACTCAGGTACACCTGTGTTGATATCACCACCAGAAAGTAGCAGCGTTTCGCCGCCATTGGCCGCCACTTCGGCGCGGATCTTTTCGATCAGCGTCTTACGTGCCGCCATACCATATTCGCCGTCTTTGTTTTCCCAGAAACGACCATGGTTATCATTGGTGTGCAGTACGGTAAATTTGGTGCAAGCAGTGCCAGCTTCAGCACATGTTGTTGGCGCCTTGTCGTCATCGCTGCTGTTACAACCAGCAAGTGCTGCCAATACAGCGGTAGCGACTAATCCTTTTAAAAGCTTATTTGTCATTACATCAACCCCTAGATTATCTTTTTTATTAACCATCATAATTTTTGATAGCGAACGTCATAATCTCGCCGCGAAATATAATAGCAAACAATATCTAGGAAATGTGGCATTTTTATGAACAAACATAGGGCAAATGTTTATTTTAAAAGCGTTTTACGCCTTTCATTGTTTCACCAGCAGAACAAGGTAAAAATGAATCGCGAGACCTATCGATAAATTAAAACGGCCATAGATATCGATTTCCCATCTATTTTATTAACTTGCACCTGTTTTCTAAAAAATAAGGATACTCCCTTTAATCAAACAAGCTCTAGCGTACCTAGATCACAAAACCGGTAAAAATTTCACACTAGATCAACTTCATCTAAAGCAGTAAAACGTAATACAGCACAAATCGATGATTTTTTAGCCGCAAAGGTCGCCATTTATGGGCAATTGTTAACCTATGGTTACGATAAAATGACCAGGCTGTGCCCGCCAATTGATTGACGTGATGTTCATCACGCTCTTTCAAGCATAAAAAAGAGGCGCCAACTGGCGCCCCTCGCTTATTGTAATAATCCTGTTCCAATTCAGGCAGGTAACAGGCAGGTGAACAGGAACACTATTGGCTCAGTCGCGCCTTAAGCCACAGACCTATCTCCTGAAGCTGATTTGGCAACACGCTATGGCCCATCGGATAGGTATGCCACTCGCTGGAATAGCCCGCCTTAGAAATCAGATCATAGGCCGCGCGGCCAAGAGCCAGTGGCACCACCTCATCCTGCTCACCGTGTTGTTGCAGCAGCGGCGTATTACGATTGGCCTCACTCAAGTTATCGGGCATGGCATGGCCCGTCGGCAGATAGCAAGATAGTGCCATGATCCCCGCCAGACGCTTAGGGAAGCGCAAGCCGGTAAACAGGCTCATCACCCCGCCTTGACTGAAACCGGCCAGGACAATCTTATCGCTCGGCACGCCAGAGGCGATCTGCTCCTCAATAAGCGCTGCAATCGCCAGCTCAGAGGCCAAGACACCAGCCATGTCGGCACGATTGTCAACATCCATCCCCTTGATGTCATACCAGGCGGGCATCACATACCCCTGGTTGATGGTCACCGGCATGCTTGGCGCATGGGGAAAAATGAAGCGCACGCCGAGATCATCGGGCAGACCCAGAAGTGGCACCACAGGGGCAAAACCGGCACCGGAATCGCCAAGACCATGCAACCAGATCACGCAGGCGCGGCACTGAGATTGAGGTTCTATGGTGATCCGCTCTAACGGCTGTTGAGACATAGGGTTTCCTTTATTACTCTTCATTAGGTGTTTATGTGCGGCCAATCATATCAGGAAGCCTAAATCCACCCAACTATAGTCCACCCAACTATTCGATAAAGTCGAATAAAAAACGCCAGTTTTCGCGTTTTTTATCCGCTTACTCGACTGTTACACTGCACTTAATGAGTTAGATAAGCGAGGCAGACACAGATGGGATTACTTCAAGATGGCCAATGGGTCGATAAATGGTATGACACAGACAAGAGTAAGGGCGCATTTGAGCGGGAAGACGCCGCCTTTCGCCGCTGGATAAAGGCGCCAAGCGCAGATGAGCCTGAGCCCGAATTTAAAGCCGAGTCGGGTCGCTACCATCTCTATGTCTCTCTCGCCTGTCCCTGGGCACACAGAACCCTGATCTTTCGCGAGCTGAAGTCTTTGCAGGCCCATATCGGCGTAACCGCCGTGGAGCCCCATATGCTGAGCAACGGCTGGGAGTTTAGTGGACCCAAGCAAAGTGAGAGCGCCCGGCATGTCGAGGGCAGCGAGATAGACAGGCTCAACGGCAAAGATTATCTCTACCAGATCTACCAGTTAGCAAAACCCGACTATAGCGGCAGAGTAACTGTACCTGTGCTGTGGGACAAGCAGACCCGAACCATAGTCAGTAACGAGTCGGCGGAGATCATCCGCATGTTTAACAGCGCCTTTAACGAGATCACCGGCAATCATCTCGACTTCTACCCCGTCGCTTATAGAGAGGAGATAGATGAGATCAATCACTGGATCTACCACAAGATCAATAATGGTGTGTACAGAGCCGGTTTTGCCACCACACAGGCGGCCTATGAGCAGGCTTTCGATGAACTGTTTGACGCCTTAGACACCTTAGAGACTCGTCTTAGCCAGCAGCGCTATCTGGTGGGTGACCAAATTACCGAAGCCGACTGGCGCCTGTTTACCACACTCGTGCGTTTCGATGCCGTCTATGTGGGTCACTTCAAGACCAATCGTAATCGCATCGCTGACATGCCGGCAATCCAGGCCTACCTGAAGGAGTTATACCAACACCCTGGGGTCGCCAAGACGGTCAACTTTGAGCATATCAAGCAGCATTACTATTTCAGCCATGGCCAGATCAATCCGACTCGCGTGGTTCCCAAAGGACCCAGGTTAGATCTCGACTCGCCCCACGGCCGCGACTAGCTTAGCCAAAACTAGCCGTGCTTAGACGAGACTTGCTTAGACGAGACTTGCTTAGACGCAACTTGCTTATTCGCCACAAGCATGGCCATTAACGGGCGCATGGGCAGCAACTGATGAAGTAAAAATCAAACGCAGCTAGGCGATATCGACACCGAGACACTCGGCGATATCGCCTAGCTGATTTGCATCGTCTAAGGAGAGGTGCCAACGCACCGCGCCCGCATCGGCCACCATGATGTTGCCGGCGCTGAGCAGACGCAGATCATCGGCCATGGCATAGAGGCTGACACCTGTGGTGAGTTTTACCAGCACCTCTTGGGGCGAGACGATTATCCGTCCCCCTGAAAATTCGATGACCACAGCTTACTTCCCCGTTAGATATGCAAAGACCCAGGTTCGCCCGGGTCTCTATGGTTATTCAGGTAATCGCCACTAGTCTAATGGCCGTGACCATTCTAGTGGTGGTGACCGCCGACCCCATGGGCGTGACCGTGGGCGATCTCTTCGGCAGTCGCCTCGCGCGCGTCGACAACCTCAAGATCAAAGGTCAGTTCGCGGCCAGCCAGAGGATGGTTGATATCCACGGTCGCCATAAACTTACCCACCTTGAGTACGGTCACCTGGCGCTGCCCCTGGTCTGTGCTCACGATGGCACGCATGCCAGGCTTCCACACTTTCGCGCCTTGCAGATGCTTAATAGACACGCGCTGCTCGCCGTTTTCGTTACGCACGCCATAGGTTTCTTCCGGTGGCAGGGTCACAGAAAACTTCTCGCCCACAGCCTTACCTTCCATCGCCTTCTCGACGCCAGGCATCATGTTGTCATGCCCATGTAGGTAGGCAATAGGATCTAATCCTTCGTTGGTTTCGAGCACTTCACCTGCTTCATCGCGTAAGGTGTAGTTAAACTGCACGACCATATCGTCTTTAATGCTCATCAAGCGTCCTTAGTTAGTCTCTTTTTATCAAGTGGGCGAAGCTTAGCAAAACTTCCCCCGGGGCGCTACGCCTGTTATGCCTTGGCGCCCGGCACTATGGCCAGATGCTCTATCTCGCTTAAGATGGCATGGTTCTTTAGCGCCAGCTGACACACGCCGCTGCGGATCTGATGCTGGGCCGAGCAGTCTACGCTCCACTGGCGCAGCAGATAACCGGCCAGGGCGGCGCGGCAATTGAGCACCAACTCCCCCTCGCTCATCTGATAGTCAAGTGCAATCGCCTCGGGATGCTTCAGGCTGGGATGGGGGATCAACACCAGAGAGACCAGCTTCTGCCAGTAGCCATCCTTATCTTGCAGCTCATGATCGAAAGGCTCTGTGGCGCTCTGAGCCACCACCTTGAAGCGGGTCACCACAAAGTCGGTAAACACCTGATGGGTGCGATCGAAACAGCGCACATGCCAGCGCTGTCCGTTATTCACCAGGGTGTGCGGCACCAGCTCTCTTTGAGTCTCTCCCGATGACACCGACACATAGGTCACGGCGATCGCCTGCTTATGGGCGATGGCGCGCATCACGGCGGCGATAATATTGGTATCGGGATGAATAAGCTGCACCGCATCCAGACAGACGCTACTTGGCGTCACCGGATGGGATAGCCCGTCGCCGAAGCCATTGGCCAATCCATGGAGGATCGCCTCGGGATCATGGTCAAACAGGGGGGTAAACTCGGCGCGCCTATGGTAACGCTTGGTCTGATGCACCAGCTCCATGTTGTGGGGCGCCAACTCGCGGTAGCTGGCGAAATCCCGGGTCGCCGCCGCCAGGCCTGTGGCGAATTTGGCGATCAAGTCCTGGCGCGATACCTGGCCAAAATACTGCAAACTAAAGTCGATAAACGCCAGACGTTGCCGCTGGGCAAATGACAAACTCTCCATCGCATCCATATTGCTACCTTTATTGCCACTCGTAATACCAATCACGGTAAATAAGTGATCAGAAATAGCGTAGGAAAAACAGCCGAGAACAAGGCAGAATTTTTTGATAAGTAGTTATTCTACAAGCAAAAATAATAACACCGTTATCGGACGTTTTAACAAGCTAGCATGATCAGTTATTTACTACGATTGGTATAAAATGCTGTCATTAACAAATGGCCGAGCAAATTGCCCGGCCAAAATCTTAAGCTAATGTAATTCTTAGCGAGATGCAATCATAATGGTTAGCACTATTTGATGCCCAGGGCGCTGAAGGTCTCATCGCTTGGAAAACCATCGGCCACCAGGCCAATACTTCGCTGAAAGGCCTGCAGGCCAGCGCGGGAGTTGACCCCGAGCACGCCATCAGGCTTACCCACCTCATAACCCTTCTCGTTGAGTTTGGCCTGCAACTGCTTAAGCTTGTCGCGGCTGATGTTGTCATGTTTCGGCGGCGCCACATGCAGGCGAGCGCCACCATTGATACGATCGGCCAGATGCCCGACGGCGATGGCGTAAAACTCTGAGCGGTTCCAGCGCATGATCACATCGAAGTTGGCATAACCTAAGAAAGCAGGCCCCGTATGCCCGGCCGGAAGATAGAGGGCGGCTTGCATGTCGGGGGTCGACAGCGCGCGGCCATTGGCCTGAGTGATCCCTAAACCGGCCCAGGTCGTTAAACTTTGTTTATCGTTACGGCCAAGATGCCGAAAATCATAATCCTTAGGCAAGCTTACCTCGCGGCCCCAGCGCTCGTTGCGCATCCAACCGAGATTATTCAGGAAGTTAGCCGCACTCGACAGGGCATCCTGAGTACTGTTAAACAGATCGGCCTTGCCGTCACCATCGGCGTCCACCGCATACTTGGCATAGGCCGAGGGCATAAACTGAGTGTGCCCCATGGCGCCGGCCCAAGAGCCTTGCATCTGGGCGTTATCAAATTGGTAGGCCTCTTTAAGCTTCAACGCCTGAATTAATTCACCCGTAAAATAATCGCTACGTCTCGGATCGCAGGCAAGGGTTGTCAGGGAGTCAATCACCGGCATCTTGCCTTTATAAGAACCGAAATTGGTTTCCAGTCCCCAGAAGGCCACCAGATACTGGGGCGGAATGCCATATTCCTGCTGCAACTTATGCAGCAGCGGGCCATGCTGCTTAAGCAGACGTCTGCCCTCCTGAACCCGCCAGTCGGTAACCCGCTTGGAGAAATAGTTGTCGAAGGTCTGACTAAATTCCGGCTGCTTCTTATCCAGCTCAATCACCCTGGTCACAAACTTCACCTGACCCAAACCCTCTTCTACCGTCTTGCTCGACACCCCGGCGGCCAGCGCTTTTTGCTTGAGTGCACTGACGCAGGTATCAAAATCTTGGGCGAGCACGCTAAGGCTTGGCAAGCCGGTTGCCAGGATCAGGGATGCAAAGGTGAGCAATTTTTTCAAAATAGAGACTCCAAGAGAAAACGGCTAAAAAAATAAGAAACTTAATGATCTGCAGCCGGCGAGAAACCAGACCTTCCCCAGACATGATAACGACTCGAGGCACTTATACTAAATGATTTATGATTAATTATTCGAACTAAGACCAGTTTGCCCCGTGAGCGGATAAATAGTGGACTGATCGGGTCACCTAGCGCTTGGCTCGTTAGCCACATCGCGTATAATGGGCTCGATTTTACCCACTCTAAGAGAACTCACATGACAGACACTCAAATGACAGACAATAGTCCCGTTTTAGCAAGCTTTATCGACAACGTAAAAGAGCAGCAAGCCGTTTGGGGCCTGCAAGATGAAACTGGCGAAGGTTGGGTCGTGTGTGACTCGTCAGAATATGAAGAGACGGATGTGATGCCGCTGTGGTCTAGCGAAGCACAGGCCAAGGTACACTGCACTGAAGAATGGCAGGATTATCAGCCGGCTCCCATTCCACTGGAAGAGCTGCTGGAATACTGGATTCAAGATCTGCACGATGACGGCGTATTAGTGGGTATCGACTGGGTCGCCGAGCAGGAATGCCTAGAGTTAGATCCTATCACCCTGGCCAAGAGCCTGGTCGACATAGAGCAAGAGTAGGCCCAGAGCTTGCGCTTTAATATGCGCTTATGCCAAGTAGCAGACAGGGGATAGCCCTTGTCTGCAAGCCTGCCCCTGGTCGACATCCCCTTCGACAGACGCCACACCTGCTGGTTCTGCGCCGAGCCCTGTGCTCATCAGTTTGACTATCACGCCTTGGGCCATTGCCCTCACCCCTCGCTAGCGGTTCCCGCCTGTAAAGAATGCCTGCAAATCGCCGAGAAGGCACCGCTCAGCTCTATCTGGGACTGCCACGCCGCAGTTAAAGATGAGTTAATGCGCCGCTATGCCAAACACTTGGCAATAGGCGAAAACTGGACCCAAGAGGAGCTCGAAGAGTCGGACTTTAGCTGTAAGGTGTTCGAAGGCTTTAAGAAGAGCGCCTGGTTTATGTATCAGGTCGCCAAGGCGCGGGTGAGCGTTGCCCCCTGGCCCCTCAGCCTCAGGGGGATCCCACTTGACACCGCAGGTTATGGCGGCGGTTTTGAGTTCGATGGCGTGCAATTCTCGTCGCTGGCCAAGGCCGTGGAACATTACGCCAAGATGCTGGGGCTTGATAAGGCCTTCCTGCATCAGTTGCTGGCTGCCGTCGGCCGCGACCGTTTCGGCTACGCGGTGCGCATCGCCAGGATCAACATCGTCTCCACCGCCGTGGTCAAGTGTCAGGTATTGCGAGATATCCTTGCCGAGCAGGCCCTCGACCATGATTCGTTAGACGATGAATAGCTAGACCTTGATTAACTAGGCGATAAAAAGCCAATGCTACTAAAAGCTTTCCGCTTAATTTACCTGTTCGGGCAACTGAGTACGTAGACGCTCCTGCACCACATCCACCAGCAGATCCGGCTGGAATTTTGAGATAAAGCGATCGCATCCCACCTTCTCCACCATGGCATTGTTAAAGCTGCCACTCAGCGAGGTATTGAGGGTAATAAAGAGATTGGCCATCCGCTTGTCGTTACGTACCTCATAGGTGAGACGATAACCGTCCATTTCGGGCATCTCGGCGTCGGTGATCAGCATGAGTATCTCTTGGTTGATATCACGCCCCTCATCGCACCAGCGCTTCAACAGCTTAAGCGCCTGCAGGCCATCAGAGGTCTCTATCACCTCGATCCCCAGCGGGGCGAGCGTGTCTTTCACCTGACGGCGGGCCGTAGCAGAGTCGTCGGCGATCAAGATCTTACGCCCTATCATCTTGTCCACCAAGGCCTCATCCAACACCCCTTCCGAGATGGCGATATCATAGTGAACGATTTCCGCCAGCACCTTCTCCACATCGATAATGGAGACCAGACGGGTCGCGCCATCCACCTCCACCTTAGTAATGGCGGTCAGATAGTTATGACTGCCTGTGCTCTTAGGCGGCGGCATGATGTCGCTCCAGGTCATATTAATGATATGGTCGACCTTGCCCACCATGAAGCCCTGCACGCTGCGGTTATATTCGGTGATAATCAGGTTCGCTTCCTGGTCGCTGTTCATGGGCTGAAAACCGATGGCCGCGCGAAGATCGATGACGGGAATCGAGGTGCCACGAATGTTGGCGACCCCCTTGATGCTAGGATGGCTACCGGGCAAGGCGCTCAGCTTTGGCAGCTTAACCACCTCTTTGACCTTAAACACATTAATCGCAAACAGCTGCGTCGCATTGATACGAAACAGCAACAGCTCGAGACGGTTTTCGCCAACCAACTGGGTACGCTGATCGACACTCTCTAGCACTTTAGCCATACAATTCTCACTACGTCATGATGTGATGGACGCGATACGCCATTAATTATAGCCATGATCCCCGGATTTCGAGCCTACATCAAGACCCAGAGATCACAGCTTTAACATTTATCCATTATTCAGGGCAACGGGCGCCACAGGCACGATGCGAGAGCCATTCTTCACCACTATATCCATGATTTTTAAATGTAACTCTTCAGATGCCAACTGAAAGGTGGGAAAACTCTTGGTGCCGATATAGGCCAGCACATTGACCTGTAGACCATGGAGACCGAAGCCCTTAAAGGTGACCCGAAGGGGCTCTTTGAGCACCAGCTCATGCTCTTCGAGCATGGCTTTAATCTCGGCGACAATCGCCTTGAGCTGCTCCGAGGTGGTCACCGCATAATCGAGGCGAATATCCGCCTTGAAACGGATCTTCTCGCGCTGGGAGATGTTTTCGATCTCCATCTCCACCAACTTGGCGTTAGGCACATGGATAAGCGTCCTGTCCAAGGTGCGGATCTGAGTGCAGCGCAGGCCTATCTCCTCGACCGTGCCGCTGATGCTACCAAACTTACACAGGTTGCCCACCTTAATCGGCGCCGCGGAATAGAGGGTAATGGTGCCGATAAAATTCTCAATCGACTGCTTGGAGGCGAGCGCAATGGCGATGCCCCCTATGCCCATGCCGGCGATGATGGCGCTGGCGTTAAAGCCTAGGTGTTCGAGCCATAACAGCACCGCCATGATCACGAAGATCACCCGCAGGAAATTGGTCAGCGGCCTGAGCAAAGACGCGGCCTGATCTTTGCCCTGCTCTTTCCAACGCTTCTTCAGGCCCTGCTGAAAGATCCCCATGGCGCTCCAGCCAAACCAGATGATGGCCGACACTAACAAGAATCCCGTGTCTATCATCTCGATTGCCGCCGGAGAGATGCTGCTGTGAGACACCCAGGCTCTGACCAGTAACACGGCCGCCAGCAAACGCAATGGCCCGGCGACGATATAGGCCAGTTCCTCTTTAAGCTCATATTGGGTTAGCAAGATCACGCGCTTGATGATCCAAGTAATGGGCACCATCACCAGAAATGCGGTGATCAGATACGCCAGCAGCAGGGTCCACTCCCACAGGTTGACGTTAAACCAGCGCCCCTCGGGGATATGATTGACAAACCACTCTGCCACGGGTCCATAGCCCAGGTTTTGATAGAGCTGTGGCACCTTGGCGACGGTAGCGTTGGAGACCTTCCAGATGGTGCCGCCTTCGCTGGGCACCCGCTGTAGATAGAGGGCGATCTGATCGCTCTGCAGCGCGACCCGGCCGAAGAGATCCCGATAGGCAGGAAGCTGATCGTTATCCTGCCCAAGTGGGGTATCGTTGAGCTGTCCCAGGTCGAGCCAGAGATTACGCTCTATGATCAGCTGTAGCTGCTTAGCATATTCGGCGCCTTTGCTGGCCGACATCCCCTCGGGCAGGTAACGCAGATCCAGATATTCTGCTGCCTTCTCATAATCCTGCTCGTAAACCGCCGCCATAAAGCCTTCTACCGTGCCCCTTGGGGTATCACGCTGCAGGCTGTCCTGATAATCGAAGTGCTCAACCGAGCGCACAAATTGGCTCTGACCACTGTCGGCGGCGGCATCGCTTAAGGCCCCCACCAAACTATTTGGCGCCGCGCTCCAGGCGCTGCCGACAAAAAAACTCATCACCAACATAAACTGCCAAACAACAAAGCGCATCCCAGTCCCCTTAATTGTTAACAAGCGCCTAGAAATATTAGCATTTATTCCTAAATTGCACAGTAGAAAGCTAAGCAGGAACGGGCCTTTTCATCGCTATGGGCGTGGTCAAATCGACAGAATTGATTAAATATTGACAAGTACGCCGCCGAGATTATAATGCGTTCCTTCTGCAGTACCCTGCTTTAAGTTTTCTGCCTTCAAGTTTTGCATCGCTAGACTCTAAATCATCGCATAGTCATCGCTTCAACAACTCGCAGTTATCTCGTCACACTATTGTCATTTATTGATGATTTACTGTGTCCAATCCGGTGAAAAGCCCCTGTTTAGGGCGCAAGCAACGGCTTTAGCGAGGCAGATCACTTGATTATTTAAATTAGGCTGGGTAGTCTCAGAAAGGATTTAATTCATCTTTCGCAACAGCTAAGGATCTATTATTTGTTAAATTTTTACTGCCACAAGGCAGTTATAGTAATAAGGAGTATGGCCTATGTCGTACAAAGTTAACGGTCATGAGATCACGGTAAACTTCCCGGTGGACTCAATTTCAGTCAACAAATCCTCTATCGCATTTACCGATAGCCTAGGAAAAAACAAACAAACTTTTGCTAAGCGTACCGACGCCCTGCAATTTATGAAATGGTTGCTCTCAAGCAACAAATAACCCCCACGCTATTCGATACACCTCCTCTCACACGTATCGAAGGTTGCCCAGGCAACAAGTAGGATTGACCCCATTCGTCAACGACTCAGCAGGTAACATTTGGCTCAGGTTGTACCCCTTTCACAGGTACCGACCTGGCCAAATGGCATTTATCTCTCTAGCTCACCAAACTTACGCCTATACCTAGGCAGCATAGATTGATTACCCAGCAGGCCCCCTTGGTGCAGATAGAGCACGGGCGCAGCTAACCCCTGTTGCCACAGCTGCTTGAGGCAAAGCCAGCCAAGAGGATCGTAGAGCAGCTCAAACGCTATCCCCGTCGACTCGAGTTCATGCCACATCTGGTAAAACTCAGGGTACAGCTTGCCAAAGTGGTAGCGCTTAGCGGCCGGGACTATCTGAGGATGCAGCGCTTCGTCTTGCTCAAGCGCTAAAAATTGCTTCTTAAGATACTCATCGCCCCCCACCACGGCGCAGGTCATGACGCTTATGCTGGGATCTATAGCTAGGAACTGTTTCTGCAGATAGAGCGCCGTGGTGCCTGTGCCGGATGGCAGAAACACCACTAACTCGTTAAGGGGCTGCGCGCTTTTCCAGCTGGCTATCTCGCGGGCAAGCTGGGCGACGCCCGGCTCGGCAAAGGCGCAGCGCCCGCCTTCTGGCACAAACAGCTGCTCATCGCTGCCCGTCAACACCCTTTGCCTTATATAAGCTTCGCTATCCAGGCCATCTCTGTCGCTCTTGCTCGAGAGATCTATTATGTTGGCGCCGTTATCTAACGCGGCGAGGTAGTTGCCGCAGGGGTGCTCCGTCAGATAACTGGGGAGATGGTCCACGTAGAAATCCAGCCGCCACCCCTTGAGCTTAGCCAGGGCCGAAAGCGAATAGAGGGAGTTGGCCTGGGGCGAGCCATAGCCAATCAGTTGCCTAACAGAGGGGAAGTCGTTCTCGAGGAAATAGGCAAACTTACGCGCCTTATTACCGGAAAACTCGGGATGCAGCAGATCGTCGCGCTTCACATAAACCTTGTGCTCCCCAAGGCAGACAGCCTCTACGGGCGTGTGGCTAAGCTTCATGTTATCGGGCCTGAATGAAATGACGCGCCAGAGTGTACACCCTTTAACGGCAAATGCGTAATTTGACCGACTTTTGGCATATTATGTCAACACTCCAGAATCACACCAACACAATAATCAATAAAAACATACAGATATAACATGGCATGGTTTTCGCTTATTCCCTAGTAGATCTAATTTAAGGCCAATGCCTTAACAACAATAAAAGCACTGCAACAAGGAGCTCTTCATGGCACTACTGCGCTTAATCTTTAATATTGCATGGTTTATTTTAGGCGGCTTCGTGATGGGGCTGGCCTGGTGGCTGGCGGGCCTGCTCTGTTTTATCAGCATCATAGGCATCCCCTTCGGCCGTGCCTGTTTCGTTATCGGTGAGATGGCCTTCTGGCCCTTTGGTCAGCAAAACGTTAATCGCCGCGCGCTGCAAGGGGTCGATGATATAGGTACTGGCCCGCTCGGCATGGTAGGTAACATCGTCTGGTTCCTCCTATTTGGGATCTGGCTCGCCATCGGCCATATCACCCACGCACTGGCCTGTTTCGTCACCATCATAGGGATCCCTTTTGGTATTCAGCATCTTAAACTGGCGCTGCTGAGTCTGACCCCTATAGGTCAAACGATCACGGCCAAGGCTTAAAAACCTTAAAGGCTTGATTTAGGGGCTGGAGGGGAGTTCACGAACCTCGGCAGCAGAAGCGAATCAGGATTACTACGGGACGGCGAACTAGAGGCTTTGCAGGTAATCTTTGAGGAGCTGCTCGACTTGGATACGGGCCAGGCCGGCGTTATAGATCTCTCGCCACCTGCGCCCCTCTGGGGTGTTTCTAAAGGCGATATAGAGCTGTTTCGACTCCAGTAACTGCTTGTTAAATTGCAGCCTGGTTTTGAGTTCGTTCAGGTGTGGCTGCTCGATGAGAAATTGATAGACATAGAGATCCATGACGGCGCCCTGAACCCTTCCAGTGGCCACCTTGCGGATATTGTGTTCATCTGAGCTTACCAGCTCTACCGGCTGGGCACCGATGGCAATCATCTCATCGAGCGCCTGGGTGTTCACATAGTCTCTGACCACGCCCAAGGTGTAGGCATTGAGATCCTGCACCCGCGACCAGGTAATGGGGTGCTGGCTCTGCTCCAAGATCCCAAGGGGACTCTGTCCCATGGAGTCGGAGAAGATGAATTTATCGGTTGGGTGATGATACTCGGGGAAATAGCCCTGATAGCCAGAGTCGTCCCGGGTCACTACTCGCACGGTGCGGCTCCAAGGGAAATAGTCCACCTGAAGCTCATGGCCCATGGCGGCAAGCGCGGCTCTGGCCACCACGACACAGGCGCCGCCATCTTTCAGCGTCGGCCCCGAATAGGGTGGCCAATTTAAAGAGGAAAGCTTAAGGGTCTCGGCCTTCGGGCCTGAAGCAACACACAACAAGGTAGCGATGAAGATGGAGACAAACAGTAAATGGACGCGTCGTAGCACCGTTGGCCATAGCTTTACTGGCATTAGCGGTACTGGCAATAGCGGCGTAGAGAGCAAGGCCAGCCTATTCGCGTTTTTTATGCTTAAGTTAAAGCCGCCTGTTCTCATCAACACCTTTCCCCCGAATCACTGTTTCGCCGCACTCCATCGCGCCATAGATGTCCTTTTGTTACACATTTTCACTGGCATGGATAAACAAGATGATGCAAAACAAGTATAGGAGAGAAGGTCAAATGAGGTATTTATGCTGAGAAAAACCTTGATCACCGTCATCGGCGGCGCACTTTGTCTACTCGGGTTGGCGCTGGTTATCTTGCCTGGCCCGGCCTGGTTACTGCTCCCCATAGGACTTGCCGTATTAAGCCTGGAGTACCACTGGGCCAGAGGCTGGCTAAAGAAGAGCCAGAAACAGATGACCCGCAGCGCCGCCTGGCTTGACGCCAAGGTGCGCGATTGGCGTTACAGCCGCTAATATGCGGCTATTTGCCACCATTAGCGCTATTTCCCGCCAATAGTGCTTATTCCCCACCAATGATGGCTTGGGCGCTAAGGCGCCTTAGCCCAATAAAGGGTGGCAAACCAACAAAAACTAAGCCAAAACAAAGAGTTGGGCCAGCACAAAGCTAGGCCAGCACAAAGAGGTCGCGCCCGCAGCTCTTGTGGGTAAGTACGTTGAGCCGCTCCAGTATCGCCAGCAACACCCCTTGCCTGCGCATGTTTTCCAATACGCCGCGGCTAAAACGCTCCAAGCGGCTCATGGCGGTTAACAGCAAGCGGCACTGATAGAAGCTCGCCTCGCGGATATAATCTGGCTTATCGACAAGGTGGGCATTTTGGTACCACTCCTGCCAGTTGAGGGTATCGAGTAACAGTCCCTGCTGAGCAAGCTGCTCGACAAAGCCCTGCATCGTCAGCTGACTGCTGGCCTGATCGCCACGGGCAAACTGCGTGGCATATTGAGAGTAGAGATTTGCTATCTGCAAAGATATTACACTTTTCATATCGCACTCCTTAGTCCCAAGGACTGGTTGCCCTTAGCGGCCCCCATTGCCCTAACGCCTTTCGCCTTACTTTCTAGGCGTCTACCTGACTTCACATCTCATAAAACGCTTGCTGAGTCTTAAAAGGAGACATTCGCTAAGCCTCTTACCTAGAGAATTTGCATACTCCGTACCACAGCTTATCTAGGAGGCTAATAGCCTGGTGCGCCCGGCGCTTTATCAATGACTTAACTCCAGGTTAATGAGAAGATGCTGAATACAAGCTGAACATGGTTAAGGTCCTGACTGGCTGGACATTAACAGGGCGAGACCATATGCTAGCTGAGAACGCAATGATTGCGCTGGAGAATTCAGATGAAGAAATACACCACAGGCGTTAGCCTTATCCTACTGGGACTGTCTATCGGTTTTTCGCCGCTAACCCTGGCTAAAAACGATAAGCATGAACATGGTGCCAAGGCCCATAACGAAAAGAGCCTGCCACCAGGATTGCAGAAGAAGGTGGCCCGCGGCGAGCCGCTACCACCGGGCTGGCAGAAGAAACTGCACAGGGGCGATTACCTGTCTGATGACTATTATGATCGCGGCAAGATCCATGTGCCTATCGACCGTGACGGCAACATCACCATAGATGTCGATGGCACCTTTATTAAACTGCACGACAAGACACGTCGTATCCTAGACATTATTAACGACTAGCTATTATTAACGACTGGCTTGCAATTAAGACTAGCCATATAGAAAAGCGAGCTTAACGGCTCGCTTTTTTGATCTAAAAATATCGGCTTTAACGACTGGCCTGGGCTTGGTAAAGGTTAAACTCCTCCAGGATCAGGCTGGTAAAGAGCCGCCCAGCGCGACCTAAGGGGCGCTCCATGGTCGATACCAACTGAGGGGTAAAGCTGTAACGACTGCCACCGAGAAAATCCAGCTCCTGTAACTCACCGCTGGCCAGCTCTTCTTTAATCAGAAAGTCAGGCATCCAGCCAAAGCCCAGTCCCATCAGCAGGGCATTCTTCTTCATAATAAAGCCAGACAGGTAAAACACCTTATCGCCGCCAAATTGCAGCTCATCGCTGTGGATCTTGCCGGGGGAGGAATCCTCGATGGTCAGCTCCACATGCTGCAGCAACTCAAACAGGCTGAGCTCCTTGGCCTTGGCTAAGGGGTGAGAGCGACTCACCACCAGTATGCTGTTGATGTCAGGCAGAGGCTGCGGCCGATAGTTAGGCCCGGTGCGATAGTCTTTCACCAACATGAGATCGGCATTATCCCGCTCGAACCTGTGTTGTACCCCACCGAGAAACTCCATGTTGAGCTGGATCTTGGTAGGGATCTTATGCTCAGACACCCGCTTCAGCGCCCGCATGATGGGCTCCATGGGCAGAGAACCGTCCACCACCAACTCGAGTTTAGGCTCCCAGCCTTCGCTGAAACGGCTGGCTAAATGTTCAATGTTACCAAGATATTGCAACAAGCGTTTACCTTCGGCGAGGATCACCTTACCCTCTGGGGTTAATTCCGCGCGATACTGATCCCGACAAAAAAGCTTTACACCCAGGTGCTGTTCAAGCTTCTTTACCTGATAGCTTACCGCCGACTGCGCCTTGTGCAATCGCTCGGCAGCCTTTGAGAAACTGCCCTCTTCCACCAGAATCGACAACACCCTAAAGGCTTCCACATCGATCTTCATCTCACATCCTCAGCGTAAACAAAAGACAACCATCTAAAATTTAGATTGTGTTAAGCTATTTATTATTCTTTTTTTTGTTCATGCCAGCAACTAAATTGTTACTTAGATCACATAAACATAAGTGTGCCCGCTAAAGCACCCAAGGAAAGAAGCCATGCCATTTTATGTAAGACAGGGGGAGATCCCCCATAAACGCCACATCACCTTCAAGAAAGCGAATGGTGAACTCTACCGGGAAGAACTCTTCTCCACCCATGGCTTCTCCAATATCTACTCCAACAAGTATCACCACAACATGCCGACCAAGGCATTAGAAGTGAGCCCGTTCGAGGTCAATCACGGCCAAACCTGGCAAGACACCTTGATTCAGAACTATAAATTGGACGCTAAGCTGGCCGACCGCGAGGGTAACTTCTACTCGGCGCGCAACAAGATTTTCTTTAATAATGACGTGGCCATGTACAGCGCCAAGGTCACCGAGGCGACCGAAGAGTTTTACCGCAATGCCTACGCCGACGAGGTGATCTTCGTCCACGAAGGCCAGGGCAAGCTCTACAGTGAATATGGTGTGCTCGAGGTGAAAAAGTGGGACTACCTGGTTATCCCGCGCGGCACCACCTATCAGCTTAAGTTTGACGATTACAGCCAGGTTCGCCTGTTCGTTATCGAAGCCTTCTCAATGGTTGAAGTGCCTAAGCATTTTAGAAACGAGTACGGACAGCTACTTGAGTCTGCTCCCTATTGTGAGCGCGACATCCGAGTTCCTTGCCTGCAAGAAGCCGTGGTCGAGAAAGGCGCCTTCCCCTTGGTCTGTAAATTTGGTGATAAGTATCAGCTGACACAGCTTGAGTGGCATCCCTTCGATCTCGTGGGCTGGGACGGCTGTGTCTACCCTTGGGCTTTCAACATTCAGGATTACGCCCCTAAGGTAGGTCAGATCCACCTGCCGCCGTCGGATCATCTGGTGTTTACCGCCCACAACTTCGTTATCTGTAACTTTGTGCCGCGCCCGTACGACTTCCATCCGCAGTCGATCCCGGCGCCTTACTACCACAACAATATCGACAGCGACGAAGTGCTCTACTATGTCGACGGCGACTTCATGAGCCGCACCGGCATCGAGGCCGGCTACATGACCCTACATCAGAAAGGGGTACCACACGGACCACAACCAGGCCGCACCGAGGCTTCGGTCGGTAAGAAAGAGACCTATGAATACGCAGTGATGGTCGATACCTTCGCTCCACTGCAGCTAACCCAACATGTACAAGGTTGCATGAGTAAAGACTACAACCGCTCTTGGTTAGAAGACTAATACCGTTCGGTACACACCGAATCACAATGAATAGCCAGACAAGTCACCAAAGAGTGACTGTGGTTGTAACAAATTGAACGAGGATACTCACATGGCAAGCGAACAAAATCCACTGGGATTACTGGGCATCGAATTTACCGAGTTTTGCACCCCAGATCTCGACTTTATGCACAAGGTCTTTATCGACTTTGGCTTCTCTAAGCTGAAGAAGCATAAGCAAAAAGATATCGTTTACTACAAGCAAAACGACATCAACTTCCTGCTAAATAACGAGAAGAGCGGCTTCTCTGCCGAGTTTGCCAAGAAGCACGGCGCTGCCATCAGCTCTATGGGCTGGCGCGTAGAAGATGCCAAATTCGCTTTCGAGGGTGCGGTTGCCCGTGGCGCCAAGCCTGCAGGTGATGAAGTGAAAGATCTGCCCTATCCGGCCATCTATGGCATCGGCGATAGCCTGATCTACTTTATCGACACCTTCGGCGCCGACAACAACATCTACGCCACCGACTTTGTCGATCTTGAAAACCCAGAAATCGTACAAGAGAAAGGCTTTATCGAAGTCGACCACCTGACCAACAACGTCTATAAAGGCACCATGGAGCATTGGTCAAACTTCTACAAAGATATCTTCGGCTTTACCGAGGTGCGCTACTTCGACATCAAGGGTTCACAGACGGCACTGATCTCTTATGCCCTTCGCTCTCCCGATGGCAGCTTCTGCATCCCAATCAACGAAGGTAAAGGCGATGACAGAAACCAGATCGACGAGTATCTGAGAGAATACGACGGCCCAGGCGTGCAGCATCTGGCGTTCCGTAGCCGCGACATCGTAGCCTCACTGGATGCGATGGAAGGTAGCTCGATTCAGACCCTGGATATCATCCCTGAATACTACGACACCATCTTCGACAAGCTGCCACAGGTGACCGAAGACAGAGAGCGCATCAAACATCACCAGATCCTGGTGGACGGTGACGAGGACGGCTACCTGCTGCAGATCTTCACCAAGAACCTGTTTGGTCCTATCTTCATCGAGATCATCCAGCGTAAGAACAACCTGGGCTTCGGCGAAGGTAACTTCAAGGCACTGTTCGAATCAATCGAGCGTGACCAGGTGCGTCGCGGCGTACTCTAAACACTGGCTCATACAGAGCAATGTGACACTAAAAACCAGCCTCATCGGCTGGTTTTTTGCTTTGCAGCGAGGCGATAAATCACTACACTAGCCTGCCTAGTCACTCATTCATCGCACCACAAGATGTCAGATCATATTCTTATTGCCGTTTTTCTGCCCACCTTCTTCTTCGTCTCCATCACACCCGGGATGTGCATGACACTGGCGATGACCCTCGGCATGAGCATAGGGGTGCGCCGCACCCTGTGGATGATGATAGGCGAGCTGGCCGGTGTGGCCCTGGTGGCGATTGCCGCCGTGATGGGAGTCGCCGCCATGATGCTTAATTATCCGCAGATCTTCGAGGTCCTCAAATGGGTCGGCGGCGCCTATCTTGGCTATATCGGCATTCAGATGTGGCGCGCCAAGGGCAAGATGGCGAGTCTCGATGATCAAAACACACAGATCAGCAACCAGGCCTTGATCTCACAGGGCTTTGTCACCGCCATCGCTAACCCCAAGGGTTGGGCCTTTATGATCTCTCTGCTGCCCCCCTTCATCGATGTCGAGCGCGCGGTGGCGCCGCAGCTGAGCCTGCTACTGATGATCATCATGATGACCGAATTTGTCAGCATGCTGGCCTACGCCAGCGGCGGTAAGTCGCTCAAGTTGTTTTTGGCGAAGGGCGATAACATCAAGTGGCTCAATCGCATCGCGGGTTCCCTGATGATAGGGGTCGGCTTCTGGCTGGCGTTGGGCTAGGCTTAACTTAAGTTAACTTAGCTTACTTAGCTTTCTTAGCTTTCTTAGCTTTCTTAGCTTTCTTAGCTTTCTTAGCTTTCTTAGCTTTCTTAGCTTTCTTAGCTTACTTAGCTAGTCTCCCTCACGCTTGAAGGGCAAAATGGCCTCAAGCTCACTCATGTAGATTTTCATCGCCTGCGCTTCCTGCTCGATGAAATCGGCTATGGCGCGGCGAAAATCACTGTGTAAGATCTCATGCACCGAATAGGTAGGGATAGGCTCAAAGCCCCTGAGCACCTTGTGCTCTCCCTGGGCGCCGGCATCAAATTTCTTAAGGCCCTGTGCGATGGCATAGTCTATCCCCTGATAATAACAGGTCTCGAAATGCAGCCCCTCTATCTCCTCCAGAGCCCCCCAGTAACGGCCATAGAGGCAATCATTACCGACGAAATAGAGCGCCGCCGCGATGGGCTCGATTTCTTGCGCGCTCTCTGCCTCCTTCTCTGCCTTGCTCCCGACCTCACTCCTTGCCTCACTCCTTGCCTCACTCCCTGCCTCACTCCCTGCCAGGGCTTCAAGCTTGCTAGCTTGCGGGCGCTCTACCATTAAGAGGCGCACCTTATCGGCCATGTTTTTGACGACAGCGCTGAAAAAGGCGGCGTTTAAATAGCCCTGATGGCCGGAGCGCTTGTAATAGGTGCGCTGATAGCAGTGCACAAAGTGAGTGAGTTCATCCTCTGTGATTTCGGCCCCGTCGATGAAACGAAATTTCAGCCCAGCTTTTGTGATGGCCCGGCGCTCCTTGAGGATCGACTTGCGTCTGCGACTGGTAAGCCTAGAGAGAAAGTCATCGAAGCTTTGATAACCTTTATTAAACCAGTGAAACTGAGTGCCGAGGCGCTCAAGATGCCCTTGGCTCGTCAAGGGCTGCCTCTCGCTTTCTAATAGAAACAGGCTGTGCCAGCTCGATGCCGAGCAGGACTTGGCCAGCAAGTCCAGATGCTCGCCAATTTTACGAATCAGCTCAGCTTTTTGCGCCTCAGACAGATCGCCTCTAAAGCCGATGCGCGACCCCGTCACCGGGGTAAAGGGGATAGCATTGACCAGCTTAGGGTAATACTCGAGCCCGTGGCGCTCATAGGCCTGGGCCCAGGCCCAATCGAACACATACTCGCCATAGGAGTGCCCCTTGAGATAGAGCGGCATCACAGCGAGCACCTTGCTGGGATCAATCTGTCTGTCACCTCCCTGAGCACTCGCCTGATTATTCTCCCCTATTTGCCCGGCCTCGCTGACCACAAGATGCATGGGTCGCCAACCCGTCTGCTCCCCCACGCAGCCGCTTAGCTCGAGGGCATGTAGATACTCATAACGACAAAAGGGGTTAGCCGGTCCGTTCTGATCCTGCATATTCGCGATCGCCATCAGGGCATTCCACAGAGGCGCTCCCAGGATAGCGATTTGACTAACACACTGAATAGAATATGATGCCGCCAAGACCTGCTCCTTAAAAAGATGGCTTGATTTCAGCAGTGATAATCGGCACATTGAAACCAAGAGAACTGACTCAGTAGCTTAACACGCTTAATATTCTTATCACTCTTCTTACTCTTAACGCGCGTATTCATTGCAATACTTTTATTACTTTAATCATTAAGGAACCCGTGTGCGTCCAATAAAAACCTTACTCTTTGCCATCAGCCTCAGCCTGCCGCTCGTCGCAGGTCAATTTGCCCAGGCCACCGAATCCTCCATCTATAGCCACAGCGCCACAGTTCAACCTGTTTGGGCCAAACACGGCATGGTGGCCAGCCAGGAGGCCGTAGCCACTCAAGTCGGGGTCGATATTCTCAAGCAAGGCGGTAACGCGGTCGATGCGGCGGTCGGCGTCGGCTTTGCCCTGGCGGTCACCCTGCCAAGGGCCGGCAACATAGGCGGTGGCGGTTTCATGCTGGTGCATCTGGCAGAGGGGAATAAGACGGTCGCCATAGATTATCGTGAGGTTGCCCCTAAACGCGCCCACAAGGATATCTTCCTGAACGAGCAAGGTGATGCGGTCGCCAAGCTCAGCCGCGAACATGGTCTGGCCGTCGGCGTACCCGGCACCGTCATGGGAATGGAACTGGCCCTTAAGAAATATGGCACCATGACCATGGCCCAGGTGATCGAGCCCGCCATTAAGCTTGCCGAGCAAGGCATCACAGTCACCCCGGATCTCGCGACCTCCCTTGCCGGACTTAAACGCCGCATCTCCCAGTGGCCAAGCTCCAAGGCGATCTTCTATCGCCCAGATGGCAGCAATTACGAGATAGGCGAGACCCTCAGCCAAAAAGCGCTGGCCCACTCACTCAAGCTGATCAAGACGCACGGCAGCAAGGGATTCTATGAGGGCGAGACCGCCGAGAAGATAGTCGCCAGCGTCACCCAGGCCGGCGGCATCATGACCTTAGATGATCTTAAAGGCTATCGTGTGGTCGAGCGTCAACCCGTGCAGGGCGAGTATCGCGGCTACCAGGTGATCTCCATGCCGCCCCCCTCATCCGGTGGCATACATATTATCGAAATGCTCAACATGCTCGAGCCTTATCCCATCGCCAAGTTAGGCCACAATACCGCCGATACCCTGCATTTGATGGCCGAGGTGATGAAACGCGCCTATGCCGATCGCAGTGAATATTTGGGGGATCCCGATTTTGTTGAGGTACCGGTGAAAGCGCTCATCAGTAAAGACTATGCCAAGTCCCGCGCCAAGGGGATCGCCATCAACCGCGTCACCCCAAGCAGCGAAATCGCTCCGGGCAAGCTCGCCGGTTACGAGAGTCCACAGACCACCCACTACTCTGTGGTCGACAAGTGGGGCAATGCGGTGGCTAACACCTACACCCTGAACTTCAGTTATGGGTCGGGCCTGGTGGCCGAAGGCACGGGCATTCTGCTCAACAACGAGATGGACGATTTCTCAGCCAAACCCGGCGTGCCTAACGGCTATGGCCTGATCGGCGGCGATGCCAATGCAGTCGAAGGCGGCAAGCGCCCCCTCAGCTCTATGAGCCCCACCATAGTGATGAAAGATGGCAAGCCCTTCATCGTCACCGGCAGCCCAGGTGGGTCACGCATCATCAACACCACACTACAGATCATCATGAATGTGATCGATCATGGACTCAATATCGCCGAGGCCAGCTACGCCAGCCGCGTGCATCACCAATGGCTGCCAGATGAGCTGAGAGTGGAGAAGAGCCTCAATCGCGACACCATCTCGCTATTGGAAGCCAGAGGTCACAAGGTCAGCGTCAAAGATGCCATGGGCTCGACTCAGTCGATCATGATCACAGACGAAGGGCTGTTTGGCGCCTCAGATCCTCGCCGCGCAGGCAGCGCGACTGCGGGTTACTAGTATCATTCGCACTAGAATGACCCACGAAAAAGGGAAGCTAAGCTTCCCTTTTTCTTTACTCAATATTGCTACTCAATGTTTTATTACTTAATGCGCAGGCTCTGACGCCAGAACTGCTGAGACAGATGATGAGTCTTGGCCGACAGGCGCGCCACCTGACCGCCCCGCTCTGCCGCGGCCTGAGTCTGACTCAGGCTGGCAAGGGCTAGCTCATTGATCAACTGAATCGACTGGCTGATCTCGCTGGCTACCGCCGTCTGCTGGCTCATGGCCGCGGCGTTAGCATCGCTCATCTGATTGATCTTATCGATAGAGGCGCGCAGCTCCTCGAAAGAGGCATCCACCTGCTGGGCCAAGCCTACCGAGTGCTGCGCCTGACGCTGACCCGCCTGCATGGTCTGACTCGCCTTTAAGGTGCTGTCTCTGAACTTGCTGACGATCGCCTCGATATGGCTGGTCGACTCGCTGGTGCGGCTGGAGAGCTGGCGCACCTCATCGGCAACCACGGCGAAACCCCGGCCAGATTCACCGGCGCGGGCCGCCTCGATGGCGGCATTGAGGGCCAACAGGTTGGTCTGCTCGGCGATACCCCGTATCACCTCCAGTACCTCATTGATCTCCTGACTGTCCTGCTCGATAGAGGCCACCACGGCGGAGAAGTTGCTCACCTCCTGATGCAGCCCCTTGATGGCCTGGATCACCTCGACTAGCAGCTCATGGCCCTTCTCGGCCGCCTCATGGCTCATCGACATCTCTTCGGCCGCATGCTGGATATTCTGGCTCACCTCGTTAAAGCTGGCGCTCATCTCCTCCACCGCGGTAGCCGCCTGGCTGGTCTGCTGGCTCTGACTGTCGGCGCGATCCCGGGTATGACTGATGGTCTCATTCAGACTGACGCTGAGTTCCTGTATCGACTCGGCCGAGTCCGCCATGCGTCCCACGGCGCCGCCGGTTTCTGTCAGCAGATACTGCAGGGCGAAGCTGAGTTTGCCCAGCTCATCCTGACGGCCACAGTACACGGCGGTCGCCAGCGGATCGTCTATGATGCCGCTCGCCTGTTCCACCAGGGCATTAAAGGGCTTGAGGATCAGAGAGAGTCCGCCAAGTCCCAGGCCCGCTGCCAGCAGCAGTGCCAGCAGGGGCGAATAGCCGGCGAGCGCGACGCCGACGCCAAGGCTTAGCAGCAGGACCAAGCCCAAACGCTTGCCAAAACCGAGGCGCGCCGCCTTTAGCGCACGGGGCTGTTTACCGGCGTTAAGCTCGCCATAGAGGGCCTGAGCGTTATCTATCTGCGCCTGGGTCGCCTTCCTGCGCACCGATTGATATTCGTGCACCTGGCCGCCTTCCAGCACTGGGGCCACATAGGCGTTGACCCAGTAGTGATCTCCCGACTTAGCGCGATTCTTCACTACGCCAATCCAGGGCTTGCCCTGCTTGAGGCGAGACCACATGGATTCGAAGGCCGCCGGCGGCATGTCAGGGTGGCGCACAATATTGTGGGGCTGGCGATAGAGTTCATCCTGGGTAAACTCAGACACCTGAGTAAAACCAGCATTAGCGTATTTGATCTTGCCCTTAAGGTCTGTGGTCGACAACAAGATAGTGTCTGCGGCAAACACCTTCTCTTTCTGGGTGACAGGTTGGTTATTTTTCATATTATTGTTCTTCTGGGTACAAAGACGTTAGCAATGCTTATCTAACGCAATTAAAAAGTCATTGATAATTATCAACAAAGACTAAATTACCTTAAAAACAGTCAGGTTATTTTGCAAGCTTTAATCGCTGGTGCGCTGCGCCCCGGTCTTAGCCGCTTGCTTAGTCTTTTGCTTAGTCCCTTGCTTAGCCTACTCGGATAACTCCTCTGTCGATACGGCCAGCTCGACGAAGGCGGCGGTATACATCTGTAGATTGAGCATAAACTGCGCCTTGGTGATGAATTCGTGCTCGCTATGGCCGGTATATTCGACGCCGGGCATGGCGGGGCCAAAACTTAGTGCATTGGGAAACAGCTTACTGTTGGTCGAGCCGCCGATGGCCACAGGCCTTGGCGATGGCGTATCGGTAAAGTGACCAAATACCGACAGCAGGGTCTGCAGATGCGGCGCCTTATCCATCAATTTAGGCTCGCCCCAATAGGTCTCGACCCCCTTAAGCGACACACTTTGCTGCGCCTGCCAGCTCTCCAGCGCCTGATGAGTTTCTTGGTCTAGTTGCTCGGGCGTCTTGCCCACGGGGCGCCTCAGGTTAAGCACTATCTCTGTGCCCTGCTCATTTGGCTTCACCAAGGTCGCGGCCAGGGTCATGGGCCCCATAAAATCATCTTCATAGGCGATATCGCCAAACTGCTCGCCATAGAGCCCTAACCCCACCATCTGCTGAATAAACTCAGCCGTGAGGGCCGCCTCGCTGCGCGCAAAATGAATCCCCTTCAACAGCTCGGCCTGATGGGTCACGGCGTTGACGCCCGCCTCGGGCGTAGAAGAGTGGGTCGACTTGCCCTCGGCAGTGATAATCAGCTGTCCGTTAACCTGGCCTGCCGATGAGGTCTGCTCAAATTGATACTTCATCCCCTGCTGGGCGCTGGCCTTCTCCTTTAGCGCAGCGATTGTCTTCATATCTAGCCCAGAGATCTTGGCCACCGCCTGCTGGGGCACCTGGCTGGCAAAGGCGCCGCCAGAAAAACTATCTAGGCTGGCCGACGCGCCAGAGGCTGCTATACCATCCTTAGGCGTCTTGGGCATCTTAGGAATAGTCAGGCGAATTTCACTCCAGCCCTTCTCGGCAGTAACGACCGGATATTCGGCGTCTATGGTGATATTGATATCGGCGGGGGTAAATTCGGTCAAAAAGGCCTTCAGCGGCGCCCAATCTGACTCTTCGGCCAGATAAACCAGCAGCTCGATGCGCCTATTCAGAATTAGCCCCTTGTCCTTGATCGCCTTCATGGCATACATGGCGGTAACTATGGGCCCCTTGTCATCTTCGGTGCCGCGGCCAATCAGAAAGCCTGGCTGTGACTGACTGTCCAGAGTAAAGGGGTCTTGCTGCCAGAAACTGCCATCGGCGGGCTGCACATCGCCGTGTGTGATCACCCCAAGTTTCTGCTCCCCTTCACCCAGACCGATGAGCACCACATAGCCTTGGTCGCTGTAATCCAGCCCCAGGCTCTGGCTCAGGGACTTTAACTGCGCCTTGAAACCAACAAATTCGGGATGGGTCAAGGGGGTCATCCCCTCTGTTTCCACCGTCTTATAGGGGATCAGGGTCGACAGCGCGGAGATGGTCTCATCGCCATAGGTATCCAGCGCATATTTAGCCACTCGGTCGGCCAGGGCCGAGATCTTTGGCGCGGCTTGTAGAGGGGCTTTAGCACTTACATCTGAATCGGCTTGAGCACTAAGCTGTGAATCGGCTTGAGGCGCGGCAAAAGCCAGGCCGCTGCTCAGCAATAGACTTAGGGCGCTGGCGGCTTTAAGGGAGAGTTTAAGAGTCATCTGTTATTATCATTTTTAACGTCGAATTGACGCATTTTGCCACATTTATGTGCATCTAGGGTGCAAAAACAGCCAACTCAAAACATTTGTTACAAACAAAACACAAAATCGATAGATTTAACCGTCAGAAACCTGATAATGAGCAGTTTAATGTCGCCGCTTAAGCCAATTTAAGCGCAGATATTCGCGGTCAATTTGGCCGCTTAACGAGTCGTGACGCCAGATCGCGGCCTAAAACAAGCCAATCATCGGGGAATTTAACTATGAAGGGATTGACCCTCAAGCCAATCGTGTCGGCCATGGCACTCGCCATCGCCTTAGGCGGCTGTAGCGCCCAGCAAGGTAGCAGCCAGCAAGCGGAAGTCGCACCCAACGTGGTCGCGCAGCGCATCATAGACAACAACGCCAGCAACCCCTTCTTCAAGCCCTACGATACCTTCCTGGGTATGCCAGATTTCGACAAGATCAAGCCAGAGCACTACCTGCCGGCCTTCAAGGCGGGTATCGCCCAGCACAAGGCTGAGATCCAGGCCATTATCGATAACCCGGCGGCCCCTACTTTCGCCAATACCATCGAAGCCATGGAATTTGCAGGCGATCTCACCACTAAGGTGGCCAGCGTCTTCTATAACCTGACCAGTGCCGACACCAACGAGCAGCTTCAGGCGATCTCTAAAGAGGTCTCGCCTATGTTGTCTGCCGCCGGTGACGACATCCTGCTTAACGACCAGCTGTTCAAGCGCGTCAAGGCCGTATATGACCAGCGCGATAGCCTGGCGCTCAATACCGCCCAGCAGAAGCTACTGGAAGATACCTACAAGTCATTCACCCGCGGCGGCGCTAACCTGAGCGATGCCGACAAGGTTAAACTTAGAGCCCTGAACGAGAAGATCGGCAAGCTGAGCCTGGAATTTGGCGATAACCTACTGGCCGAAACCAACGCCTTCGAGCTGGTGATCGACAACGCCGCCGACCTCAAAGGTCTGCCGCAGGATGTGATCAACACCGCCGCGCAAACCGCCGAGAAGAAGGGTCATCCGGGCAAATGGGTATTCACCACCCAGCGTCCATCTATCACCCCTTTCCTCACCTACGCTGACAACCGCGAGCTGCGTGAGAAGATCTACAAGGGATACGTTGAGCGTGGCAACAATAACAACGCCCACGACAACAAGAAGATCTTGGCTCAAATGGCGGCCCTGCGCGCCGAGCGCGCCCAGTTGATGGGCTATAAGAGTCACGCCCACTTCGTGCTGGAAGAGCGCACCGCCAAGACCCCTGAAAATGTCTATGGTCTGTTAGACAAGGTCTGGCCGGCAGCCCTTGGTCAAGCCAAGGCAGAAGTCGCCGTAATGCAGGAGCTGATCGACGCCGAAGGCGGTAACTTCAAGCTGGCGGCCTGGGACTGGTGGTACTATGCCGACAAGATCCGTGTGGCCAAGTACAGCTTCAACGAGCAGGAAACTCGCCCATACTTCTCGCTGGAAAACACCCTGAAAGGCGTGTTCTACACCGCCAACCGTCTCTACGGCATCACAGTTAAAGAGCGCACCGACCTGCCTAAGTACAACGACGAAGTGCGTACCTGGGAAGTGTATGACAAAGATGGCTCGCTGATGGCGATCTTCATGGGCGACTACTATGTTCGCGACAGCAAACGTGGGGGTGCCTGGGCCAACGCCTATCGTAAGCAGTACAGAATGCATGGGGTCGAGTCTAAGCCGATTATCGTTAACGTGCTCAACTATCCACGTCCGGTAGGCGACGAGCCGGCGCTACTCACCTTCGATGAGGCAAGCACTCTGTTCCACGAGTTTGGTCATGCCCTCCATGCCATGCTGTCGGACGTCGAATACCGTTCACAGGCCGGCACCTCAGTGCCACGTGACTATGTGGAGTTCCCATCACAGGTGATGGAAAACTGGATGACCCAACCTGAAGTGTTGGCGCAGTTTGCCAAGCACTACAAGACGGGCGAAGTGATCCCTCAGTCCCTGGTTGAGAAGATCCAAGCAGCCAGCAAGTTCAACCAGGGCTTTGCCACGGTTGAATATATGGCGGCGACCAAGCTGGATCTCGACTGGCACACCCTGAGCGACTTCGAACCTAAGGATGCGGCCAAGTTTGAAGCCGATTCCCTGAGCAAGATGGGCCTTATCGAGGAGATCGCGCCGCGCTATCGCAGCACCTACTTCTCACACATCTTCTCGGGTGGTTACTCGGCCGGTTACTACAGCTACCTATGGTCTGACATCCTGGGTGCCGATGCCTTCGAGGCCTTCAAAGAGAACGGTATCTTCGACAAGGCAACCGCCGACGCCTTCAGAAACAACGTACTGTCTCAAGGCGGCAGCGAAGATCCTATGCAGCTCTACAAGCAGTTCCGCGGCAAGGAAGCGGGCATTGAGCCGCTGCTTCGCAGTCGTGGCCTCCTCGCCAAGTAAGCAGCACTCGTCAATCTAAAAAATGCACGCTCCGGCGTGCTTTTTTTATCCCGTCAAACTGCGAGATTGCGCAATTCCCGCGCAACTTGCTCAAGGGTTCACCGATTCATAGCAAGTCGATACAAACTGTCACATAAACAGTCGCTTACTGTCACAGTTTTTACATTTCATCTCTCTATAATTCGCCAGGCGGCACTCGGGGTTAAGCAGGCGAAAGATAAGCCTGGCCAAGGCCTTGCTGCACAAATGAAGCCTAACTGAAATCAACAGCGGCTTCGGGGTCAAACAATAATTAGTAGAGATTGATGGATATGTTTAATAAAAAACTATTAGCCGTGGTTATCGCATCGAGTATCGGACTCACCGCCTGTAGCTGGAACGATGATGATGAGGATACGATCACCTCGGCAAACGTGGAGCTCAGAGTACTGGAAACCACAGATCTGCACACTAACATCATGGACTATGACTACTACCAGTCTAAGGTCGATCCCACCATAGGCCTGGCGCGCACCGCCAGCCTGATCCACGCCGCCCGTAAAGAGGCAGCTAACTTCGTGCTAGTGGATAACGGTGACCTGTTGCAGGGCAGTCCCATGGGCGACTACATGGCCAAGATCGGCCTAAATGAAGGTGATGTCCATCCAGCCTACAAGGCGATGAACACCTTAGACTATGAGGTGGCCAACATAGGCAACCACGAGTTTAATTATGGCCTGGATTTCCTTGAGAAAGCCCTCAGCGGCGCCGAGTTCCCCTATATCAACGCCAACGTCTACTGCGCGGCCGATGACTGCTGGAATGACATCAAGAAAGGCGACAACCTGTTTACCCCTTACCTGATCAAGGAAAAAGTGGTCGTCGACACTCAGGGCCGTGAACACACCATCAAGATAGGTTACATAGGCTTCGTGCCGCCACAGATCATGTTGTGGGACAAGCAGCATCTGACCGGTAAGGTCGAGGCCAAAGATATCATAGAGACCGCCAAGCTGTTCGTGCCTAAGATGAAGGCCGAGGGCGCCGATGTGATCATCGCCATCCCCCACTCGGGCATTGGCTCGACGGAAAACCCAGGCGATGCCATGGCCGAGAACGCCACCTTCGCCCTCACCAATGTCGAAGGCATTGACGCCATCATGTTCGGCCATAGCCACTCTATCTTCCCCCACGCCAACTATGCCGATCTGCCCAATACCGATGTGGAGAAGGGGCTGCTCAACGGCGTGGCCGCCGTCATGCCGGGCCGTTGGGGCGACAACTTAGGGGTAGTGGATCTTAAACTGACCCTCAAAGATGGCGCCTGGTCGGTAACCGATGCCCAAACCGAGGCACGCCCCATCTATGATGGCGCCAACAAGGTTGCGCTGGTGGACGCCGACAAGGATATTCACGATGCGGTCGAGATTGAGCATCAAGGCACCCTGGCCTTCGTTGATCAGCCCATAGGGGTCGCCGCGGCCGATATGTATAGCTTCCTGACTCTGGTACAGGATGATCCTACGGTACAAATCGTCTCGGATGCACAGATTGCCCAGGTGAGCGCCAAGCTACCCGAATCGCTGCAGGGGATCCCAGTGCTCTCGGCAGCGGCCCCCTTCAAGGCGGGTGGGCGTCACGCCACCGAGGCCGATGCCTCGCAGTTCGTGCAGGTGGATGCCGGCGATCTGACCTTTAAGAACGCCGCCGATCTCTATCTCTACCCTAATACCATGGTGGCGGTGAAGATCACAGGTGTCGAGCTGAAAAACTGGCTCGAATGTAGCGCCAACCAGTTCAATCAGATCGATCCAAGCTCAAGCGAGCCTCAGTCGCTGATCAACTGGAATGGCCATCCGACCTACAACTTCGATGTGATCGACGGCGTAACCTATAAGATAGATGTCACTCAGCCTAGCAAGTTTGACCGTGACTGCGCCGTTATTGCTGGCAACGAGAACGCCCAGCGTATCGTCGATCTGGCCTACACCACGCCAACGGGCGAGGTGTTAACCGGTGATGCGCTAAGCGCCCAGGAGTTTATCGTAGCCTCTAACAACTACCGCGCCTTTGGCGGCAAGTTTGCCGGCACGGGCTCAGAGTATGTGGTGATGGAGCTGCCAGACACCAACCGTGAGGCGCTGGCCGCCTATATCACGGCGCAATCCAAGCCAAACGATCAGGGTGGTTATGATGCCATGGTTGACCCAAGAGCCGACTACAACTGGGACTTCAAGACCATCAACACTCAGGTGGCGCTGGACATCCGCTTCGAGACTCAGAACAGCGACAAGGCCGACAAGTTCATCAGCGACAACCAGCTGCGCAAGATGGAAAAGCTGGCCGAACCAGATGCCCTTGGCTTTGCCATCTACCGCATCGATCTGACCAGCGATCCCGTCGCGAAATGATCACGCTGTAAAAAGCCTCATAGTTAAAAGCGCCTACGGGCGCTTTTTTATTCGCTTGCGAACAGGCGCTGAAATATCGTAGATTGGCACTCACTGCCCACAATTAACATGCATTATGTCTCTCAGCCAACTGCCCTTTTCACAATCCTGCGAAAACAACAAGGCGCCTATTCTGGCGGTACTGAAACAGAGCTTTAGGACCACACGGCGAGTGCTTGAAGTCGGCAGCGGCACGGGCCAGCACGCGGTATTCTTTGCGGCGCACCTGCCCCATCTCACCTGGTGCCCTAGCGATCAGCCCCAATTTATCGAGCCGCTCGAGCAGCGAATCGTCCTGCAAGGCGGCGATAATATCGCTAAGCCCGTTAGCTTAGATGTCACCGCCCCCTGGCCCCTGGACTTGGGAGAGGTTGACGGCATCTTCAGCGCCAATACGCTGCACATCATGAGTGAGGCCATGGTAACCGATTTCTTCAGGGGTGTTGATCGCCACCTCAGCGAGACTGGAAGCCTCTGCGTCTACGGCCCCTTCAACTACAACAACCAATACACCAGCGATAGCAATCGCCAGTTCGATATCTGGCTCAAGCATCGCAACATCCACAGTGGCATCCGCGACATCGAATGGATAATGGATCTAGCCAACACGGCTGGCCTCAGCCTAGAAGCCGACCATGCCATGCCCGCCAACAATCGTTTGCTGCATTTCATGCGCTAACAACATCCCCCTGTCGCTTACTTTTTAAATTGGCAAGTGAAAGGGCACTAAAAAAGGGCCTTGCGGCCCTTCTTGCTAGATCGAATCTGACTCAATCCTAACTTGCCCATTCGAATCTGGCCGAATCGAATCTGGCCTAGTCGAAATCGCTGTCTTGTAACTGAGTCAGCAGCTCACAGCTACGCTCCATCTGGTAGCGAATACTCCTGGTCTGAGGCGCCCAGTAACTCATGTAGAATTTCGCCGTCACTAGCTTGTTGGCGTAGAAGGCCTCCTCTTCGCCCGCCGCCATGGCCTGATGAGCCTTAACCGCCATCCGCGCCCACATCCAGCCCAGGGCCACTATACCCAGGATCTGCAGATACCCCATGGAGGCGGAGCCTATGATGTCTGGATTCTTCACCCCATTAGCGACGATATACTGGGTCGCCTTCTCGAGATCTGTGGTGGCCTCCATCAACGGCATCAGGTAAGGTTTCAGCGCCTCATCCTCGAGATGTTTAGCCACGAACGGCTTAACCATCTCAGACCAGAGCCCCAGCGCTTCGCCTTTATCGGCAAGCAGTTTACGGCCAACAAGGTCCAGCGCCTGCACGCCGTTGGTGCCTTCGTAGATCATGGCGATGCGGCTATCGCGCACAAACTGCTCCATGCCCCACTCGTGAATATACCCATGGCCTCCATAGACCTGCTGGGCATCGACACAGGCCTTAAAGCCTTGATCGGTCACGAAGCCTTTCACCACTGGGGTAAAAAGCGCCGCTAACTTGGCCGCGATAGTCGCCGTGGCCTTGTCCTGATGACGGTGAGACTCGTCGAGCCAGAGTGCCTGCTGGCCCATCAAGGCTCTGGCGCCTTGGTTGAAGGCCTTCTGAGCCATCAACATGCGTCTGACATCGCCATGAACCAGAATCGGATCGGCCGGAGACTCGCTTGCCTTGACGCCACTTAAGGCGCGCCCCTGCAGACGTTCTCTGGCGTAACTCAGGGCATTTTGATAGGCGATCTCAGAGACCCCGAGCCCCTGCACGCCCACGCCGAGTCTGGCCTCGTTCATCATGGTAAACATGGCCCTCAGCCCCTGATGGGGTTCGCCCACCAGCTCGCCGATGGCGCCATCGAACACCATGACGCAGGTAGAGTTACCGTGGATCCCCATCTTATGCTCCAGAGCGCTGGCCTCGACGCCGTTACGGCAACCTAATGTGCCATCATCGTTCACCAGGTATTTGGGCACGGCAAACAGAGAGATCCCCTTCACGCCATCGGGCGCATCGGGCAGACGCGCCAGCACCAGGTGCACTATGTTGTCGGCCAGGTCGTGATCGCCAGATGAGATAAAGATCTTCTCGCCGCTAATGGCATAGGTGTCTTCGCCCACCGGCTTAGCCTTGGTGCGCAGCAGCGCCAGATCCGTGCCCGCATGGGCCTCTGTCAGGTTCATGGTGCCGGTCCACTCGCCCGACACCAGCTTCTCGAGGTACTTGGCCTTGAGGGCGTCGCTGCCATGGGCACGGATCGCCGCATAGGCTCCGTGGGTTAAGCCTGGATACATGGCAAAGGCCATGTTGGTCGCCGTCTTCATCTCGGTGGCAAACACCCCGATACATTCGGGAAGACCCTGACCGCCATATTCTGGGTCGCTGGTGAGTGTCGCCCAGCCGTTATCCACATATTGCTGATAGGCGTCTTTAAAGCCTTCGGGGGTGCGCACCTGACCGTCCACCAACCGGCAGCCCTGGGTATCGCCCTGGCTGTTGAGCGGCAGCATGATCTCTGTGGTGAAGTCGGCGACCCCTTGAAGAATGGCGTCAGTCAGCTCGGCGTCAATCTCATCGAATCCCTGAAGGTCATCGCGCCCATAGATGTTAAGTAGCTCGGAGAGAATAAACTGATAGTCGCGCAGTGGAGCTTGATAGATTGGCATTCCTTAATCCTTCTTTTGTCGAAACCCAAAACGAACAGGCGCTAGCCGGGACATTAGCGCTCGCTCAACTATAGTGCTCCGACCACTTTACCCAAATCTGCTCAAAAATACAGCCCTTAAACTCGGCTGTTTTATTTCAATCGTCAAAAAGCCTAAAAACAATCAAGGTCATACTACAGCTTAGCGCGAAAACTCTGTAAGCTAGGTCATCAGCTAAAATGACCAGCCCGGCTTAACTCGTGAGGAGCATTTATGGGTTCTGTAACCGTAAAAAAACATCCCCAGGGACTCGAATATGTCGAGGTCGATACCGATCTCTGTCAGGCGCGCATCTTCATGCAAGGCGCCCAGATAGACAGGTTTCAGCCTAAGGGCCAAGCCCCGCTGCTCTGGGTGTCTAGCGCCGACGACTATCAGCCGGGTAGCGGCATCCGTGGCGGCATCCCTGTCTGCTGGCCCTGGTTTGGCATGCATGAGAACCCTCAGTGGCCGCAACACGGTTTTGCCCGTACCCGCCTATGGAATTTAGATTCGGTGCAGATGCAGGATCAGGTGGTGGAGCTCAGGTTTAGCCTGACGGTAAGCGATGAAGACAGACAGTACTGGGCGCATCCAAGTCGGGTCGAGCTCATCTTTACCTTAAGCGATAGCCTAAGCGTCAGCCTGGTCAACACCAACCTGGGTGATGCGCCGTTCAACCTGACCCAGGCGCTGCACACCTACTTCCCTATCGAGGATATTCATCAGCTTAAGGCCAGTGGCTTTAGTGATGCCCGCTATATCGAATTTGGCGAAGGCCCCTTCGAGCAGGAGGGAGATGAGGTGCACTTTGACCGGGAAACCGACCGTGTCTACACCCAGCTTGGCGACTGCCAGTTACTGCATACGCCACAGGGGATCATAGAGGTGCGCCGCGAAAACAGTCGATCGGCGGTGCTGTGGAATCCTTGGATAGAAAAATCTAAGCGTCTGTCGCGCTTTAACGATCAGGATTATCTCACCATGGTCTGCCTCGAGGCCGCCAATGTATTAGAAGATAGGGTCGAGCTGGCGCCGGGTGAGTCCCATGCCCTTAGCACCCATATCCGCTGGCAACCTCAGGGCTAAACATGAGATTCTGGGCACCAGATTAATAAGTTGCCCTCTTTAGCCCGGTAGACTAGCGATGCATCGAAGCCGCTCTCTCCTATTGATCAAAAATTTTACTGGTGGTCATAGGTTTTACTGCATAGGTTTTAGTGGATAGGTTTTACTGGCAAGAGCGCTAAAATGGAAAGGTTAGTTTCAATCATTGAGACCTCAGTAGGCAGCGCTAACAGCTAACGCTAAATAATCAGAGACAGGGACAGATGTCGCGACGCTTTTTTACCTCCCGCAGCATAAAATGGATAGCCGGCGCAATGGCGCTGTCCCTGCTGCTGTTGCTGCTGCTCTTCGTGCTAGTAGCGAGTCAATTGGAATACCTGGTTAAACGTCTCGCCAATCCCTATCTGGCTGATGCAGGCATTAGCATAGAAAGTCTGCGCTTAAGCTCCAGCGATCTGATGGCGCTCAAGCTGCCCATGGCACTGCTTAAGGTCGATAGCAACCTGGCCAGACTCGACGATCTTGAGCTCACACTCGCCGAAGACTGGCTATCGGCACCAATGGGTCTCTCCCAGATAGATTCGCTTTCGGTGCGCCGCGCCGAGGTGTCACTGAGCCAGGACTATTTCGATAATCTAGGCCGTGAGCAAGAATCAGGCGCCAGCAGCGCCCTCAATCTGGGCGCCCTGCCGCAGATCGCCTTGGGCGAAGTCAGCTTCAACCTGTTAGGCACACAAGCTAGCTCCTCAAAGGCGCAACCCCTGGGCCTCAAGCTGGATTATCTTAACCTGGATAATCAAGGTCAGCTTACCGGCGCCCTCAGCTTCTATCAGGCGCCACTGCTGAGCTTAGCTGCGACACTCGAAAAGACCCGCTGGCGACTCGATAGCCGCCTCGAATTCGAGCCCTTCGGCCGCCTCATCGGCGAACTTAGTGCGCTCACCTCTGCCGGCCAAAGCGAACCAAAGCCAGACACGTCTCCTGCGCAACAGGCATCTAATGTTTCAGAGGCGTCTGGCGTTTCAGAGGCGCCTGGCATTTCAGAGATGCCTAGCCTTTCTAAGGCGCCAGCATTAGTCACGGCCCTGCATGATGTCAACCAGCGTTTAACCGAAATGTTTACCCTAAGTGGCAGCCTCAGCTCCCGCGGCGAATTAGACCTTATCAAGGGCGTACTGCATTCTAGCCATGAATTTGATGGGCTCAAGATTCAGCTAAAACGGCTAGGTGGCCAGACGCTATCGCCAGAGCTAAGCATTACCGTGACGGGCCAGGCGCAAGCTAAACAAGAAAGCGCTTATCTCACTCAATCAAGTCATGCTCAGTCAAGTTATTCTAAATCCATCCAGGCTCAGTCCAGTCAGAGCATGATACTTGGACTGAATGGCCCCCTAAACGATCTGCATCTCACGCTGTCGCCAACTTTAGTCACCAGCAGCACATCGCTGGAGCAGCTTGGAGAACTGGCAGGTGAGTCTGAGGCGATAACCGCCCTGCTCACGGCACTTAAGGCTCAATCTCATGATAAAAAGTCTCATGATAAGCAGGCACATGATAAGCAGGCGCCAGATATACGAGCTCCAAACCAGCGCTCAGCCGATGAACACACGACTAAGCTTTCTCTGGAGCTTGGCCAAGAGATGAATGGTGAAGATGCGCTCGATTTTTCGCTCCAAGATGTAGACGTGCAGCTAGGAGCTCTGATCGCCAAGGTTGAAACTCAAGGCCTGGTGCTCGCCGCTAAGCTTGAAAAAGCCAGGCTGGAAAAGGCTAGGTTAGAAGAAACCAAGCTCGAAAACGGTCCTGAACCGAAGCCGACTTCGGCCTGGCAGCTCACCGGCAACTGGCAACTTGATGCAGCGCTTAAACAGCCGCTGTGCCTAACCCTGCCGCCCTATCCAGAGACAAGCAACGGCTGTCAGGATCGGGCTAAGAATGAAACAGACATAGACAATAGCCTCACGCTTGCTAAAGCAAACTTGAAGCTTGAAGGCGAACTGGATGCCAGACAAGCAGATGCAACAGATGATTCGACAAATGATTCGCAAAAAAATAGCACTCTCAATCTAACCCTGGCGGGCGAGCTGAATCTAGCGCAACCCGAATTTAATCATAGAGACCTTAAGGTGGGCGCGCGCAGTATCACCACAGAAATTCCGGCGCCTCTTAATCTCAGCATCAACACCAGGCCAGAACTTAAGCTAAACCTCGACTGGCAAAGACTAAAAGTCGCGATCGATGGGCATCATCTAAGCTGGCCAGCGATGCAGGAGATGGCTAACAAAGAGCCAAAAGCACAGCTAACCAGCGAGCAGACTCGCACCACTTTTGGCGCAGGTCATTTTACCTTTAGCCCAGGTAAGCCGCTTCTGGCCGAGCTAGTGAGCTTTAGGAGTGTCACTCACTCCCCTCATCTGACGCTGCCAGAGGCCTCGATACTTGAGGTCTCATTGGCTAACACCTCAATGACAGGCGCCTCAATGGCAGAGGCCTCAAAAACAGAGAAAGCAGCAAAACCGCTGGAGCGCGAACTTACCGCGAGTGAATTTGTACTCGAAGCCGCGCAGCCACTGCGCCTCAATGCGCAAGCACTGGTGATCCCGCCCGTCGGGTTAAAGGTTATTGCGCTAGCCGCCAGCGAGCAAAAAGCCGTTCAGGGAAAGGGCCAAGAACAGACTCAGACTCAGGTTAAAACGACTCAAGTTAAAACGACTCAAGTTAAAACCACTCGGGTCAACTTGGATGAATTAAGCCTTGCCACCCAGACCATAGCGCTAACGCCAAAAGCCACCAAGGCTGGGATAGATGCGCAAAACAAAGCGGCGACACTATCACAGTCGACGCTATCACTGTCGCCAGATGCCCTGTTAGCCTTCCCCTGGCAGACTGAGGTGAACTACCAGCTGATCAATCTCAAGGTGAGCGAGGAGAGTGTTCGCCTCAATAAATTGCGCCGCAAGACGCTGCTTAAACTGCCCAGCACCAGCCTGAGTCAGTCGCTGCAATGGCAAGGTGCCCTGCAAACTTCTGGCAGCTCAGGCACTAAGTCCTATTCAAAGCCTGTATCTGAGGCATCAAAAATTTTGATCCAATTAGCCAGCGATTTGAATGGGCACTACGGGCTGACAACCAAAGAAAAGTGGAACCTGGATGGCCTGCCATTTTACAGCGAGCATCATCTTGCGCTGACTCACTCGCTTAAGCCCAGGCTGCTTACCGGAGAACTCACGCTAACAAGTGATGCCAACGAGCTGATGAAGCGATTGATGCGTATGCAGGGGGCAAGCCTAGAAAATCCCTTAATCGGTGATATCAATCTTACCAGCCAGCATAACCTCAAATGGCATGGCGATAAGATGGACTTTGCCTTTGCCTTGACCCCAGAGGTTAAGCTCAGTGAGGGTAGCTATAACGCCCTGCCGTTCGAGCAGGCAGAGTTTACCGGTCAATGCCAGTTAGATGGTGTCAAAGCGCCTCACTCTCAAACGGCAAAGCTTGCCTGTGAGCCGCTGTCACTCAAGGTCGCCGCCTTCAATCCTGGGGTGCTGATCACCGACATAATCGCCCACGCCAAACTCGAATTAGATCTGACCCAAGGCGAAACGGAAGCTGCACTCGGTGCTCAAACAGGTGCAGCATTGGCACTGAGCGGCGCCGATGTGAAGCTCGATGCCAGGGCCAACACCTTGGGGGGCGAGATCTTACTGCCTATCTTTAACCTGAACCTCGGCGCCCCCTCCTCCGCCTATCTGGTGCTGCAGGGGTTAGATCTCGAACAGCTGCTCGCCGCTCAGCCCCAAACCGGCATCTATGCCGACGGCATCTTCGACGGCGTGCTGCCGGTGCAGCTCGAGCATGGCCAGGTGAGCATCACCAATGGGCAGCTCGCGGCGCGGGCCCCCGGTGGCCTCATCAAGGTGGATGACAATCCGGCCGTGCTGCAGATGCGCCTGTCGCAACCCTATCTCGATTTCGCCTTCTCGGCGCTGGAGGAGCTGCACTACACCCAGCTGTCGAGCAGTTTCGACATGGCTCCCAACGGCGATGCGCTGCTAAAGGTTCAGGTGAAGGGACGGGCCAAAGATATTGAACGCCCTATCCATTTGAACTACGCTCAGGAAGAAAATATGTTGCAGTTACTCAAGAGTTTACAAATCGGTGATAGACTGCAGAGTGAAATCGAGCGGGCCATGGCCAACTAATTTCGCACAAGCATCGACATAAGAGTCATAGCCAGCGACAAATGCAAACGTTCAGCCTATGGTCATCTTAGGGATCTACACTAAGACCATAGCCAATAGAATTTTCAACCAGATTAAGGAAGCACTGTGAAGAAATTGCTAACCTTGCCGACGATAACCCTGAGCCTGGCCGCCGTGCTGCTCATGGGCGGCTGCACGCCAACGGTCAAGATAGAGCCACCTGAGAAGCCTATCGTTATCAACCTTAACGTTAAGATTGAACATGAGATCAAGATTAAGGTCGATAAAGAGCTCGATGAGCTGATTAACAACGATGAACTCTTCTAATCAAGGTATAAGGTGATCCCAATGAAAAGCAAAATACTCGTCCTCATGGCCGGACTTCTTCTCAGCCTCAATGCCTTCGCCATCTCGTTGCAAGACGCCAAAGCGCAAGGATTAGTGGGCGAACAGGTCAACGGCTATCTAGGTGTAGTGGTCAACAATAGTGAAGCCAGCGCCCTAGCCAAGTCGGTCAACGCCAAGCGTAAGGCGCACTACGAAAAGATCGCCCGCAAGAACCAGATCAGCGTAGATGATGTGGCCAAGCTAGCCGCCGAGAAGGCGATAGCGGCCACCGCCAAGGGCCATTATATTCAGACTCCCCAAGGAAAATGGGTCAAGAAATAAATGGTGCAAAGAATAGATGGGGTAAAGAATAGATGGGGTAAAAATTGAGGGGTCAAGAAGGCGTAGTTCTTAGGACTAACTGCTAGTTCCCACTCAATCTGTGATAGCTGTCTAACCAATAAGCGACGCCTAATGCGTCGCTTATTGGTATCTTTAACTCTCATTTATTTAACCGACTAACCACCTACTCTCACTGTGGCTCGTTCAAACATACATGGGCTAGATGGCGTGAGCGCTTTGGGGTTTGACCACCAAGAGATCGCACTGGATCCTGTCGATCACCTGCTCCCCCACATGACCACACATGTTGGAGAACATGCTGCCATTGCCGGTATCGCCGACGATCACTAGCTCAGAGTCCACCTCCTTGGCTAAGGACTCGATGGCATCTTCCGGCAGTGACTTGGCCAGATGAAGATGATGATTACTCACCGCCGTCCCCTTTGGCTGCAGGTGATAGCGGCTGGAATAACTGGACATCTTCTGCAGGTGGTAGTTCTCATCATTGGCAGGAGCCAGCGCCTGATGGAAGGAGATGCTTGGCGTCTCGCCATAGTAGCAATCGATAAGATGACAATCCCCCGCCAGCAGCTGAGAGAAATGCTCAGAGGTCTGCAGCACGGCGTCATTGAGCGCCCTATGGGTAACATCATCGGCGCAGGGCTCAACCAGGGAGAGAATGTGCCCGCCAGGTTGCCACAGATGGTCCTTAACCACCACCACGGGGCGGGAAGATTCGCGGAGCAGCCGCACATCCAGCGGTTTGATGGTCAGCCAGTTCCATAGCTTATGGCGCGAGGCGGCTAAGATCACCGCATCCACCTTGAAGTCGTCGCAAAACTGCAGCACATCGTCGCTGCTATGACAAGCGATAGACGCCTTGGAGATAGAGAGACCCGATTGGGCGGCCTGACTGATAAAGGCGTTTAAGCAGCTCAGCTTACGCTCCTTGGTCAGGGGGTGGGTCTGCCCCTCGTTGCCTTCGGCCTCGAAGGTGTCCACCAGACGATTGACGAAATGGCTGTGCTCTAACATCATCACTATGATTGCCGCGTGGGTTTTACTGGCCAGATACACGGCGCGGGAAACGGCCTTTAAACTGAAATCGTGTTCATCTACAACCACTAAAAGTCTCTGATAGCTATCCATAACTTTGCTCTCACCTAGGATTCGCACCTAATTGTAGCTCAAGCCAGAGGCGCCAAAATGGCGCTAGCCCTTTATTGGCGTGGGTTTGCGGCAACGTCATGATAATAGAAATGATTATTGTTAAGAACATTTTTAGCTAACCCAGCCCCAATGGAAACCTTTAGCTATTAGCTGAGCGCAAAATGGCTTTTTAACCATTAAAATCATCAGATTACATAGAATTTGATATAAATTAAGCATAAAAAAGGCCACCCTAGGGCGGCCTTTTCAAGCTAATTAGCTAAACATTAGAAGTTTAACTTAGCCTTACCCTTAAGGCCGTCGTTATCCTCAACGGTCAGCTTCACCTTACTGGCGCGGTGACCGAAACTGATTGCCACAGGACCCGTCTGCTTGCTGCCGTTGTTAAACTTCCACGACTGCGACACTATCTCACCGTCTGTGTCATAGCTTAGCGAGACAAACAGATGCATAAACCAGAGATCCAGGTGCTCAATAACGGCAACAGGCTTTTGCTGCTTCACCTGTACCTTCACCACCTGGGTCACGCTATGGCTCAGACCATCGTTGTCGGTTACCGTCAGGGTCACAGGGTATTCACCGGCCTTGGCATAGCGATAGCTTAGCTGCTGGCCGCTGGCGGTCTCACCATTACCAAGATCCCATTGATAATCGACTATCTCGCCATCTTCATCCGTGGCGCTGCTCACCAGGCTCAGCGTGCGGCCTTGCAGCTCATAGCTAAAGCTGGAAACTGGCGCTATGGTCTCACGCTCCAGCAGCAGGGAGATCACCACAGGGTCATGGTCCGAAGAGCGATAGGCATCGCTGCTGTAGAGCGACTCAATCTGACCGGCAGACTTAAACTCTTCGTTGTAGTCCAGCAGTCTTGGCTCGTCGGTATTGATATGCCACTCGGTCACATCGACAACCTTTTCGGCCAACTGGGTATTGGCCAGAGCATGATCCAGCTGCCCCGTCTCACCGGAGAAGACATAGGAGTATGCACCCGACTTGCCCAGATGGTCGAACAGCTCGAGGTAACCGGCGCCGCGTAGCGCATCGATTGGATCTTCCTTGGCATAGGCGTTCATGTCACCAATCACCAGGGTTGGCAGCTCACCATACTCACTGGCCAGCCAAGCCCCCAGGGCGGTCGCCGCGCGGGTACGGGTTAGGTTACAGTTACCCTGACCGTCGTTGAGATCTGGGTCGCCCAGACTGACACAATCACTGCCCTTAGACTTAAGATGGTTCACCGCCACCACGAGTTGTTGCTCTTCACCCAAGACCTCGAAGGCCTGGGTCAGACTCGGTCGGTTCTTACCATCGTTGAACAGCACCTCACCCTGCTCATCCAGCGGCGAGTTGGCGCTAGACAGCACCTTAGCCGCGCCCACGGGCGTGACGCGATCGCTACGATACAGCATGCCCACGGTAATGGCGTCTGTGCCTATGGTTGGCGTTGGCGCCGAGATAAACTGGTATCTTGCCTCGCCCACCGCTTGGTTCAGACCGCTCACCAGGTCATTGATGGCCGACTCAGTACCAAAGCCGTCGTTTTCTATCTCCATCAGGCCGAAGATATCGGCATCTATGCTGACCATGGCGCTGATGATCTTGGCGCGTTGACGGGCAAACTCGCTTGGCGTATCGGCGCCGCGAGCCGTCGGGAAGCCGCCGCCCTGGCCATCGCCGTTGAAGTAGTTCAGCACGTTGAAGCTGGCGACCTTGAGGTTACCGCCGGTGGCCAAGGCTGGCTCGCTGCTTCTTGGGTTGGTCGCCACGAAATTAACCGTATCGATTGGCATCAGACGGTACTTGCCAAAGCCATAGTGCATCACGGCGTTAAGCTGGGTAATAGAGTCGCCCACACGTACCGTATTGTCGGCGCTCAGGCCTGGTGCAGGGTAACGCACAGGATCTGGGTTTTGTGAGGTTAATCCATCGTCCAGCAGCACTGAGTCTAAGGCGTTGGCCTGACTCACCGCCAGCGCCTCGCTGCCAGGCTCGGCCACCTGAGTCCCGATGAAGTGACGCTTGCTACCGAGCAAGATCTCGCCGTAGCGTCCCAGGTTATAGACCTCGTTCACTACCAGGTTCTGGGTAAAGTGTACGCGCATGCCTTCGACCGCTTCCAGGTCGCTGCTCTGGGCCAGTGGCAGGCTCACCTCGGCGGCGCTCGGCAGAGCCTGAGCGCTGTCACACAGGGCGTGCTCGCTGACATTGGTCAACTCGGTCAGGCCGTTGTACTCCTTGACCGTGGCGGTCAGACGCACGCGATCGCCCGCCTGATAACCCAGCGAACCACCTGTATAAACGAAGACACCCTCAGAGGTGTTGATGTCAGCGTCAGCCTCGGCATCGGCCATCTGCAGGAACAGACCCTTGAGCCCAGCTTCCTGGTTGCTGGTCACGATCGCCTCGACCGTGACGCTCTGACCATTGAGCGGGCTGACATCGCCACTGCCCTGCAGTTCTGAGATCTTGGTGGCCGGATCATGACAAACCAGACTCACCGGCGGCTCGGTAGGATCCGTCGGGTCGGTTGGGTCTGTCGGTCCCTGACCGGTAAACTGGCCGAGATCGCTAAAATCATCCTGTGCATGACCTGTCCAGGTGGCCAGGGTCACGGCATCATCGAGCTGAGTATCGGCGATCAGCTGGTTAGGATCCCGGCGCAGGGTGTTATTCTGGGTCGACAGATCGCCGCTGCCCCACTCAGACCCCGGATCTGTGCCCAACTGGCCAAGGCTGTCGATCTCCTGGCCCTGCTTGCGCAGCACTAAGGTGTCGTCACCGTTGAAGAAACTGGCTGTGCTTAGCTGGTCGGCGACCGCTAAGATCTCAGCGGCGGCATCGTTGTCGGCCAGAACATAGGTCTTGCCGGCGGCCAGGCTACCGGTAAGGGCTATGGTAGAGCCGGCACTGGTGCTGCCGTTAAAGTAGAACTCGAGTTGATATTGACTTAAATCGATGGCGGCGCCGGTGGGATTGTAGAATTCGACGGCCTTGTTGTTGCTGCTGCCTTCTACATACTCTGAAATGATCAGATCGTCTGCGGCCTGGGCAAAGGTGGAGACACCACCAATCGCCAAGGCAAGCGCGCTTGCTTTGGTAAACATATTAACCCCTAAAATTATCCATTAACCTAGTGTTTAACTAGTGCTGTGCTAGACAGTATCCGAGTCTTATCGCTCAAATTACTGCGGTGCTGATCCTTCGACCAGCGCACACTATAAATCAGCTTAGTGACAAAGAGGTTACAAATTTTACATAAAGTTAATGCGTAGGGTGTTAAGCACAATTGACAGCTTAGAGGTGATTTTGTAGCACAATCCTCTCTTATCTGCGGTTCGATGAGGTCAGTCGACAGAGGCTTACTGAGGTAGACGGATTTAGAATCTGACGTGAAGAAGTACGAGATATGTGTTTGAAAAAGAAGAAGGAAAAGAGGTAAAGAGACAAAAAGAGATGTTTAAAGCGAAAGCCAGACCCAAGGCCAGACCCAAGCATAGTGCCCAGGCCCGGCTAAAAACAAACCAATACTTTGGATTGCTTATTGTTGGATGTGCTGATTGTTAAAAGTGCTTTTTGTCGAAAGTAATTAGTTGTCCTGCCAGATCATCACCTTGGCCGGCTCGCCGCCCTTGCGGGTCGCGCGGTACATGCCTTCGGTATTAAATGGGGTGGCGATGTTGCCGCGCTGATCGATGGCGATCACCCCGCCGGTGCCACCTGCGGTGATCAGGCGCTGATTGATCACCTCATCCGCCGCCTGCAGAATCGATTTTTGCTGATATTTCACCTTGGCGCAGATATCCCCCGCCACATGGTAACGAATGAAATATTCACCATGGCCGGTGGCCGACACGGCGCACACCTGGTTTTCCGCGTAGGTGCCGGCACCGATCACCGGCGAATCGCCGATACGGCCAAAACGCTTGACCGTCATGCCACCGGTCGAGGTGCCGGCCGCCAGGTTGCCTTGCTTATCCAGCGCCACGGCGCCCACGGTGCCAAATTTGTAATCCAGATCCAGATAGTTAACCGAAGCTTGATAGTCTGGCTTACCCGGCTCCTTGCTCTCGGCCGCCTTCAGCTTGGCCTTAGCATCGATAAGCTGCTGATAGCGGCTGTCGGTATCAAAATAGGTCACAGGAACCAGGCTAAAGTCCTGGCTCAGGGCGAATTCTTCTGCCCCCTGGCCCGATAGCATCACATGGGGCGACTTGTCCATCACGGCGCGCGCCAGATTGATCGGGTTCTTAATGTGCTTCACCCCGGCCACGGCGCCGGCGTTGAGGCTGCGGCCATCCATGATGGAGGCGTCCATCTCATGGGTGCCGTCATAGGTGTATACCGCGCCTTTACCGGCATTAAACAGCGGACTGTCTTCGAGAATATTGATGGCAGTGGTCACCGCCGTCAGGCTATCGCCCCCCTTCTCCAGCACCTTATAGCCGGCGTCTACCGCCTCTTTTAGCTTGTCGCGATAGGCTTGCTGCTGCGCCTCGGTCAAATTGGCCTTAGAGATGGTGCCGGCGCCGCCATGGATGGCGATGGAAAATGGCTGGGTTTCGGCCAGAGTGCTAGTGCTGATCAACAGGCCCATCAGGCCGGCCAGTAGGGAGGGGGTAATAGTGCTTCTCACGGTAGGCTTCCTCATTATTGTTTGCCTTCTTTGTACCGATTTTCATCATTAATTACAATCACCATCTTGCTTGGCCTCTATAATCTGCGACAATAAACAGCAACAAACTTTTCAACTAGATAGAGCCTTTTTCTTGCGGATCTTTGCGACCTTATCCCGGCTATCGATACTCGCCCTACTCAGCCTCAGCGTGGGTATCTCCCCTGTCTGGGCAAACGACTGGTTAAAGGTCGAGGTCGACGGCGCGAATGAGTCGCTTAAACGCAACATCACCGCCCACCTCGGCGCCCTGCCAGGCTCAGAGGTGCAGCGCCGCGCCTATATCTTCAATGCCGAAGAGAACATAGAGGCCGCACTACACTCCCTGGGCTACTACAAGGGCAAGATAGACCAGCAACTGGAGAGCCCGGAATCCGGCCCCTGGACGCTCCGACTCACCGTCACCCCGGGCGCCCCGACGGTGATCCAGTGGATAGATATTCAGCTGTCTGGCGAGATCCTCGATGATGAGGTGATCAACGCCTGGCTCAGGCAGATAAAGGTCAAACCCGGTGATGTGCTCAATCATGGCGAATATGAGGCGATCAAGTCGCAGCTGCTCACCTACGCCCTGGCCAGGGGTTACTTCGAAGGCAAATATCTGACCAATAAGATAGTGGTCAACCGGGATCTGGACAGCGCGCAGATCAGCCTGCACTACGACTCCGGTCCGCGCTACCGCATCGGCGAGGTCAGCTTCAACGGTCACGACCTGGTGCCCGGCTTTCTCGACAAGTTGATCCCCTTTGAGCCAGATTCCCACTACAGCACGGGTAAGATAGGCGCCCTCAACCGTGAGTTGGTAGATACCGGCTACTTCACCAATATCAAGGTGTTGCCACAGCTGGACAAGATGCAGGATGACAGGGTGCCGATTCGGGTAGAGGTGACGCCTAAACCCAGCCACTCCATCGAGCTAGGTCTGGGCGCCGACATAGGCAACTCCATCGACAATAACATAGAGCCTAGGGTCAGGGTCACTTGGCGCACGCCGCAGATCAATCGCTATGGCCACTCCCAGGAGACCAGCCTTGAATGGTCGCCGGACAGGCCTAAGTTTCTGACCACCTATACCATTCCCCTCACCCATCCGCTGGACGATCAGCTCAAGCTACGTCTCGGCCTGCTGAGGGACAAATATGGGGTGACCCAGATCTACGATCCCGATAAGCGCGACTATCGCAACACGGGTGAGCTGGAATCGGTCAAGAAACTCGTGGGGGTAGTCAGGCAAAAACGCCTGCGCAATCAATGGCTGTTTACCTATTCGTTAGATGCCATCAACGAAGAGTATACCCAGTCGGATATCAAATATAATCCCGACATCTTGCTGCTCGGCACCAGCCTGTCCAAGACCAACAGGGGCGACAAGAGTCTGGATCCCAAGTCGGGCTTCTTCCAGTATTACAGCCTGGAGCATGCCGACCCGAGTCTTGGCTCAGATCTGCGTCTGACCCGGCTACAGGCCAAGTTTAAGTGGATAGACACCTTCTTTGACAAGCACAGGTTTGTCTCCCGGCTGGATCTGGGCGCCAATCTGGTGAGCGAAGAGGATCTGCCCATGGTGCCCCCTTCGCTACGCTACTTTGCCGGCGGCGATCAGAGCATCCGCGGCTATAGCTACCAGGAGCTAGGCCCCTATATCGAATATACCAACAGCCAAGATCAGCTCGCCCGCATGGTAGTGGGTGGCCGCTACCTGATGGTCGGCAGCCTAGAGTATCAGTACTACCTCACCCCCACCTGGCGTCTAGCCACCTTCGTCGATGCCGGTAACGCCTTCGACAATCAGCAGTTCGAGCCCATCGTCTCTGTGGGCGGCGGTGTCCACTGGATCTCCCCTATCGGCCCCATCAAGCTGGATCTCGGTGTCGGCCTGAAGGAAACAGAGACAGTTGATCGCAGCTGGCGCATCCATATCACCATGGGGGCCGAGCTATGATAGAGCGGCCAGATGGAATCGACCAAGGGCAGATGACCCAGGAACAGCCGCTATCGGCGCAGGGCGGCGAAGCGCCGCCAAGATCTTTGCTATACCGCCTGCTCTGCTGGCTGCGTAACCTTGTTCGGGTGCTGCTCTATCTGCCACTGGCCCTGCTCATCCTGCTGGCCATCTTGATAGGCACCCCCTTTGGCAGTCGCATCGCGGTCAACCTCGCCGATCTCTTGGTGCCGGACTTAAGCCTGAGCTATGGCGGCGGTACCCTCAATGGCCAGCTGCAACTGGCACATGCCAAGTGGCAGATGACGGGCATAGAGGTTGAAACAGAGGAGCTTAGCCTCAACTGGCGCCCCCTGTGTCTGTTGCAGCGCCAGGTGTGTGTCGACTCGCTAGGCGCCGATGCCGTGCGGGTCGATATCGACACAGACCTACTCACTGCATCATCACCAGAGGCTCCTCTCGAGGAGACAGCTCCGACAGACGAAACAAGCGAGCATGGCCCGCTCACCCTGCCTATCGGCATCATACTCAACCAGAGCGACCTCAATCAGATTAGGGTGCGGGTCAATGAGATGCAGTTTAATGCCGAGCAGCTCGCGGCCAAGGCCAGCTGGTTAGAGACAGGCCTTAGGGTCAACCGGCTCGACAGCAGCGGACTCTTGGTCTCGATTCCCCTTGGGCAGAGCGATGATGGCACTCAGCAAAAGCAGACTCATGTTCAAAATCAGACTCATGTTCAAAACCAGGCTCAAAAGCAGGTAAAAGATGCCCCTCAAGATGCGCGGGCGAGCTGGCCCTTAAGTCAGCTACCCGAGGTCGAGATCCCCATGCCCATCTTCGTCGATGGCGCGCATCTGGCCGGTAGTGAGCTCAGGCTTGGCGAGCGCATAGACAAATTTGCCACTATCGATCTGGCCGGCAGTTACCTTGGCTATAAGATCACTGTCGATAGCCTGGCCTTCAGCCATGACTATGGTAAGGCGCGCCTCGATGGCGAGATGAGCCTGACTCAAGACTATCCCATGGCGCTGCATCTCGAGGCGGAGTTTAATGCCAACAAGGTCAGCGAGCTGCCGGAACTCAAGCACCAGCGCCTGAACGCCGAGATCAACGGCGGTTTCTCGGCCCTTGCCGTCAAGCTTAAGGGCGAAGGCCACCTCGCGCTGGATCTCGACGCCAAAGGGAATCTGAGCACGCCTGCAATGCCCTACGAGATGACGCTTTACAGCCCGCACCTGATGTGGCCACTTGCCCAGGCTCAATATGAGGCCAAGGCATTAACTCTTGAATCAAGCGGCAGCCTGGCGTCCCAAAGTCTCAAACTTACCGGTGAGCTTAAGACGCCTTATCATCCCTGGTTAAGCCTGAACACCCAGTTGACCCATCAGGACCAAAACGTCGAGGTGGCTGCGCTTTCCGTCGACAGCGAGATGGGCAAGTTGGATCTTAAGGGCAAGCTGGGTTACGGCGAGGCGATTAGCTGGCAGCTCGAGGCCGACACCCAAGGCTTAGATCTTGCCCAGCTGGATGTGATGCCAGACAAGCCCCTGCCTGAAACTCAGATAAGCGGCAGCCTGCATAGTCAGGGACGCTTCAGCGACAAGCAGTGGTCGGTAGGCATCAGCCAAGCGGATCTCGAAGGCCATGTGGATCAATATCCCCTGAGGCTTCAGGGGGATATCTCCCTGAACGATAAGTTCCAGCTTAACGCCGAGCATCTGCAACTCGACGCCTTGGAGTCACAGCTTACCCTCTCTGGACGGGTAGATGATGCCTGGGCGCTGGATGGCCAGCTAAGCGTGCCCGCCCTGAGCCTGTGGGATCCGAGCGCCAGCGGCGCCATCAAGGCGGTGATCAATGTCTCGGGCGATGACGAGCACCCGGAAGTGGCCATCAACGCCGACACCATAGAGTTTAAGTACGCCGATATCACGGTAGACAAGGCCAAGCTTATCGCCTTCTATCGCCCCCAGGATGCGCACCAATTTGCGCTGTCGCTAAAATCTTCGGGCATCAAGGGGCAAGGCATGGCGCTGAGCGACCTCACCTTGGGTTTCAAGGGGGATATGGCCAAACAAAAACTGGGCCTACAGACCTATGGTGACCTGCAGCTCAACACCTCTATCGCCTCTACCTTCGACGAGAAAACTCAGCGCTTCGACGCCAAGATAAAGCGCATCAGCCTCAATTCTCGCCTCGGTGCCATGGCGCTGGATGAACCCTTCGACCTATATTGGGACAACAAGCACGCCAAGGGCGAGATCTCCCCCTTCTGTTGGCGCCATGACGCCGCCAGCCTGTGCCTCACCGACACAGCAGAACTTGGCGACAAGGGCGATACCCGATTGCAATTTGCCGGCGATCTCGGCGCCCTGCTGGCACCCGTGCTGCCGGAAAACCTCAAATGGAGGGGGCCGACTCAGCTCGATGGCGAGCTGCAATGGGCCAAGGGCGCCAAGCCCACGGGTCAGCTGACACTGGCCATGGCACCGGGACAGTTTGATCTCACCACCACCAAGCGACATATCGAGGCCCAGTACCATTACCTCAACCTCACGGCCCGCCTGGATGAGCTACAACTTGCCATAAACACTCAGCTGGAATCTGAGCGTTTCGCCAAGATAGACAGTCAGCTCACCATAAGTACCGATCCCGAGCACAGGCTGAGCGGTAAGATAGATCTCAAAGATATCGACCTGCATGCCCTGGCCGACTTTACGCCCCAGCTTGAGGTGCTCGACGGTAAGGTCTCAAGCGCCATCATCTTGGGCGGTACGCTGAATGAACCTGATCTCAGCGGCACGGTAGATCTCATCGACGGCCAACTGGCGGCCGCCGCCAACCCGACCCTCTTAGATAACATCAACCTCAAGCTCACCCTGCTGGGGCAGACGGGTCAGGTGAAGGGTCAGTGGACCATGGGCGATGGCAAGGCCAAGGTAGATGGTGTGCTCGGCTGGCAAGAGGGACTCAAGGGCGATCTTAATTTTAGCGGCGACAAGCTGGCGATCATTCAGCCGCCACTGGCGATACTGGATGTGTCACCGGATCTCGACATCAGCTTTAGCGATAAACACCTGGATATTCGCGGCAAGCTGGATGTGCCCTCTGGGCATATCAAGATCGTCCAGCTGCCCGAGGGCGGCGTGGCCGAATCCAGCGATGTGGTGTTCAATGACAGCCTGGCCAGCCAAGCCCAAGTAAAAGATCCCATCGCCGTCACCAGCCAGATAGCGGTCAAGGTAGGCGACAAGCTCACCATTGACGGCATGGGCCTGCGAGGCATGCTGGTGGGTACCCTGGAGCTGCGCCAGGCCGCCTTTAAGCCGCCGCTACTCTATGGCGACATCAAGGTGGTTAACGGTAACTACAAATTTATGGGCCAGACACTGTCGATCAAGGCGGGCGAGGTGCAATTTATCGGCCCCATGGCGGTGCCTAACCTGAATATCGAGGCGATTCGCGAGATCAAGGATGAAGATGTGGTCGCCGGGGTACGCATTACCGGCACGCCGCTAAAACCTGTGGTCACCCTCTTCTCCAATCCTGCCAAGGAGCAGGCGGAGATCCTCTCCTACATCATCAAGGGCACAGGGCTAAATAACTCAAGCTCAGATCAGAACAATGCCCTGATGATGGGCGCCGCCCTCACCCTGGGCAATCAGCTGGGGGATAACGCCTTTAGCAATCTTGGCAGCTCAGCCTCCGGCATCATAGAGAAGTTCGGCATCTCCAACGTGCAGTTCGACGCCAACGACGAAGGCAAGGTCGCCATCAGTGGCTTTATCGGCGAAGATCTCATGGTCAAATATGGTGTGGGGGTGTTCAACCCAGGCTATGAGATGACGGTGCGCTACTACCTGATGTCCCAGCTCTATCTGGAGAGCGTCTCGGGCACCATCTCCAAGACACTGGATATCTACTACAACTTCGATATCGATTAGTGCCGCGTGAAACTATCAGATAAAAAGACGCCATAAAAAAAGCCGCTTCAATGAGCGGCTTTTTTATCAAAGGGTTTTGCAGCTGGCGCTTAAGCCTTGCTCGCCTCGGCCGATTGCATCAGGTTGGCCTTGTAACGCTGCCACACCTTGCCACTGTTGATACCATAGCTGCGCATCAGCACAGGCACGTCATTGTGGTTATGATCTTTGGCCAGGGCTTCAAGCGCCTGGTAGAAGTCCAGCGCCAGCTCGCGCGCCTTCTCGATGGCAAAGTACTCTTCACCCACGCGACTATAGAGGCCCTTGAAGCCGTTGAGGATCAGTACATAAAGCGGGTTACCCGAGTGATAGGCCAAGGTGTGATGCAGTTGGTAATCGAACTCGATAAAGGCCTTGGCATCATCTTTCAGGGTGGCCAGTGGCGCTAACGCCTCAAGCACTTTGTCTGGATTGTAACGCACGGCGCCCTTAAAATAGATGGCGCTGATGTTGGTACGGGCAGATAGCAGCTGCTCTAGCAGAACAGGTTCACCGGCAGGGTTAAGATCGGCGATGGTTTCCAGCACGTTCAGACCCGAGGTTTCCCAGATATCGTTTACTCGTGTCGGCTTACCGTGTTGAATGGTCAACCAGCCATCACGGGCCAGGCGCTGCAGCACTTCACGCAGCGTAGTACGTGTCACGCCAATCAGTTCAGACAGTTCACGCTCGGCAGGTAGAATGGAACCGGGTGGAAACTTTCCCTCCCAAATCGAACGAACAATATACTTTTCGGCAAAGCTCGCAGGACCTTTCGCTTCAATAATATCTTTGTCTTTAGGCGCTACAGGTACTTGGGGGACAGTTGTCATCAGGCCACTATTCCAATTTATTCAAAGTTATCTTGGGAACTGATCATACCAGAGCGGTAAAAAATGGAAACCTAATCCGTAACATTACTGGATAAGATCAAGGACTCAGATCTCATTAATGAGCAAAATACACACCACATCAACAAGCTTGTGATATAGATTGCAGTTAATGTCTGTTTTTGGGCAATGGGGACCATAAAGGTATTAAATTCTACATATCATTAGGATACACTGAATTGAACAGCGGACAGTTCGTTAACTTTCTGTCAAAAAATAATTATATAGATGAGAGGATGCCATGCCTGTGACCATGAGTCAGGCGTTTATTGACAATTTCTTAGGAAATTCTCCTAAGTGGTTCAAAATCGCAATTTTATCATTCTTAGTGATCAACCCGATCGTCTTCTACCTCAACCCATTCGTCGCCGGATGGTTACTGGTAGTCGAGTTCATCTTCACGCTGGCAATGGCGCTGAAATGTTATCCCCTACAACCCGGTGGTCTGCTGGCCATCGAAGCCGTCATCATAGGCATGACCTCGCCCAGTCAGGTCTTGCATGAGATAGAAGCCAACCTGGAAGTTCTGCTGCTATTAATCTTCATGGTGGCTGGCATCTACTTCATGAAACAGCTGCTGCTGTTCGTGTTCACCAAGATGATCACCAAGATCCGCTCTAAGGTCGTGGTCTCCTTGATGTTCTGTATCGCCTCGGCCTTTCTGTCTGCCTTCCTCGATGCGCTGACGGTAATCGCCGTGATCATCGCCGTGGCCGTGGGTTTCTACTCCATCTATCACAAGGTAGCCTCTGGCAAGAGTTTTACCGACGATCACGACCACACCTCGGACAGCCATGGTGAAGGGCATCCCCTGTGTGAAGATGAGCTAGAGGCGTTTCGTGGCTTCCTGCGTAATCTGCTGATGCATGCCGGTATTGGTACCGCATTGGGTGGCGTGTGCACCATGGTGGGTGAGCCGCAAAACCTGATCATCGCCGCCCAGGCCAACTGGCAGTTCGGTGAGTTTGCCCTGCGCATGGGCCCGGTCACAGTGCCTGTGTTCATCTCGGGTATCGCCACCTGTTTCCTGGTGGAGAAGTTTAAGTGGTTTGGCTATGGCCAACAGCTGCCAGAGGCAGTACACAAAATTCTGTCCGATTACGCCTCCTATGAAGATGCGCACCGCACCAAGCATGACAAGATCAAGCTGGTTATCCAGGCGTTTGTGGGTGTATGGCTGATCGTCGGCCTGGCCTTCCACCTGGCCTCTGTGGGTCTTATCGGTCTGTCGGTTATTATCCTAACCACCGCCTTTAACGGCGTCACCAACGAGCACGCCCTTGGCAAGGCCTTCGAAGAGGCACTGCCCTTCACGGCGCTGCTGGCGGTCTTTTTCGCCATCGTGGGCGTGATTATCGACCAGCAACTGTTCGCACCTGTGATCCAGTGGGCACTGAGCTACGAGGGTAACACCCAGCTGGTGATCTTCTATATCGCCAACGGCCTGCTCTCTATGGTGAGTGATAACGTGTTCGTGGGTACCGTCTATATCAACGAGGTGAAAGCCGCGCTGTTAGATGGCCAGATCACCCGCGACCAGTTCGACCTGCTGGCGGTTGCCATCAACACGGGTACTAACCTGCCATCTGTGGCAACCCCTAACGGTCAGGCAGCCTTCCTGTTCCTGCTGACCTCGGCGATTGCCCCATTGATCAGACTCTCCTACGGCCGCATGGTGTGGATGGCGCTGCCCTACACTATCGTATTGTCTATCGTGGGCATCCTGGCCATCGAGACAGGATTCTTGGGCGAGATGACCCAATACTTCTACGATTCCCATATGCTGATCCACCACTCGGTGGCGGAAGCGGCCAAAGGCGCAGTCACCGGGCACTAATTTGTTGATTGACTGAACTTATCTAGTTTCGTAAAGTCTTAAAAACGCCTCTAGCAGTTAGAGGCGTTTTTTTATAGGAGAATATCGTTGAGTGCCCTGACCCGATTTGCACAGTCTCGTTTAGCCTGGACCCTACTGCTACTGACCGCCGTAGGCCTGGAAGCTTGTGCCCTCTTCTTTCAACACGTGATGAAACTCGACCCCTGCGTCATGTGTATCTATCAGCGCTTAGCGGTACTCGGCGTACTCACCGCCGGCCTCATCGGCGTGGTTGGCCATCAATTCCGCCTGCTGCGTTTCCTCGGCGTGCTCCTGTGGGGCGTTAGCGCCGCCTGGGGCCTCAAGCTGGCACTGGAACTGGTCGAGATGCAGACCAACCCATCGCCTTTCTCCACCTGCTCCTTCCTGCCGGAATTTCCAGAATGGATGCCGCTACACGAGTGGTTCCCGTCAGTCTTCCTGCCCACCGGCATGTGCACCGACATACCATGGGAGATGTTTGGCATCACTATGTCACAGTGGATGGTGGTGGCTTTCAGCACCTACCTGATTGCCCTGGTGGTGTTTATTGTTCCGGCGTTAATGCCAACTAAGAAGGCTTGATGTGCGCTCAAGGTAGCGCTTTTAAGAAACGCCCTTAATGGGCGTTTTTTTGTGGCCCTGCAATGGGCCCTTTAATTTGCTTGAGTAACGACAACCAACAAGGTTATTTATCTGGAATACTTTAATGCGTACGCTCACTGCAACCTAACGCCTGCCCGGCGGGGGATGTGCAAACACAATTTTGGCACGCTGTGAATATGTCCCTATACGCTCCACGGCGACGTCCTGTCGCCGAGGGCCAAAATCGTGTTTACACTGGGTATCTAACGTCTCTTCGATTTGACGGCATTGGTAATGAAAAATTGGTAATGAAAAGAAGATAAGACAGGGATTAGAGGTACGAGCCCCTACTTAAGAATGAGGGGCTACGATGTGTGAAAACTAAGATAAATAGGCTAAACGCCGCATTCACTTGTTATATATTTTTACGATACTTGCGCTCTGAGGAGTACCAAAGCCAATTGGCCCAAATTAAACCGCCAACGGGAAAAACGATAATAGCGACAAGCGGTCTAACCCAAATAGGTTCTTGTGGCTGAAACAGCTGCATCAAAGTTGACCATAGCACTGCAGTAGAAACGCCCCACAGTAGAAAGCCATTCATCCAGATAAACCTAGCTTTACCCTTGGCACGTACTTGCTTCCATTTCTCTATCTTCATCGACTACTCCATAACTCGATTTCCACATAACGCCACATTCAGCGTAAGCAACTCTTGCACCTCGCCTAAGCCATCTCACGATAAACACAAAATTCAACAAGAATCATGTGCCAATCAACTCTCTTAAAAAGTTTACTCTGCCCCCATTTATTCTCGCTGCCCAAGATATGTCGTTTTCGGTTAGGCTAGAAGCTTGTACATGCCCCTTCCAATTAACTTCTAATTGTGGGGCAGCGTGCTGTCCCACACCAATTATTTATTAGCGTTATGCATCCACACGTCACTTCTATCGCCGCATTCATAAAGAATTCTTTCTGCTAGCAATGAACCTGTATGTGAAAAATAGTTACCAGTTTTACCAGAGAATGTTTGATGGCAAAGCATAAATTGACCTCTTGCAATCACCGCATGTAATAGAGGGATTAATGATGTTGTAGATGCGATTCTCGCAGTAAACTCATTATTCAATCGTTCAACTGACCAATATGATGGTGCATGTTTAACGGTTTCATTTAATGCTCGCCTGCAAAATTCGAATGAAAATGAACCAAAGCTAAAAATTAGTTTTGGTTTGTAGCGATTAAAAAGCTCATTAAGCTCATTTATTTCACGATCTAAGTTTTTCGAGCTGCTAGTAAGGTTTTTCTTTAACTCTGAATTGGATACAGCATTTCTTATGTAAAAAGCATTTTGAGATAATCTGTTTAATTTTTGAGTAAATACAACCTCTTGAATTTGATCAAGAATTGGTGTCCAAATGTTATGTCTTGTCGGATGCCTTGAATCTAAAGGAAATTCGAGTATCGACGCTAATTTATGCGGTTCTGAGTCTCCAATAAGCCAAATTGGAGAATGAGGATTGCCATCTTCTTTTTTCATAACGAATATTTCTTTATGAGGTTAACGCCCGGCACAAGGGCAGACAAATAAGCGCAGCGTTTTGGCTGTCCCAGCTCCCGTAGGGAGCGATTGCTGCCGTTTGTTAGGCTTATTCATTGACGATGTGCTCAGGTGTTAATGAGCGACCGCATATGGGGCAGGACGGTCTCATTTTTGCCACAAGGTGATGAGCGCCCGAATATTGCCCCTTTCCATCGAGATCTCTGAGGCTGGTTTTCGACCACTCTTTAGAGTATGGCTGGTCGTTCTCGCTTTCGACAATTTGACCAACATGACCACAATTACATTGAAGTTTAGTAAAAGTTCTATAAGTCATTGAGAAATCTCTGGCTTTAAGGGCATTCAGGTAAACTAAGCAAGTTATTTGGTTGTTCGCCGTCATTTTGCGTTTTTAAGTATTTATTTCCAGCTGCGCTGGTTGAAACGACAACCCAAACTGATTGGCCGTTTACACTCACATAGAATTTCCACTTACCGGACTCGATTCCTTCTATAGCTCGATCTAAAGTTAGTTTCCAACGACTTCCATCACCGTTAGTACCACCAACATGGCTAATACGCTCATGGGCACTTTGACGATTGGTTTTGTTGATACATTTTATTTGATGATTCTCAGCCATTTTTCTACTCCTTGTGTTTTGGTTTTTAGCCTAACAACTTATTAGTGATACCTTGCAAGGTAGGAGTCCAAGCATGCAAATAAATGGGGTCAGAGTTAACTTTTTGAGGGATTAGATTGAAGCATATTGGTTGGCTTTTTCATTCCCTGAATGGCGTAGTCGATGTTTGATTCGAGTGTGCCTAGCTCTGTCCTTGATTGGTGATACTTTAATCTATCTTGTTGCTGATATTCAACATCTCATTTCACACTTTCATGAAATTTTTCTTTAGGAATAATAGCTTGTATCAATGAGCAACAGACGAAGCCAAATCGAAGAAACGTTAGATACCGAGTGTAGATGCATCTGCGGACGTCGATGGCAGGGAAGCCATCGTCGAGCCTCCAAGGATGGATTTACGGCGTGTAGCAGATGTATCTGCACATAAGCCCACCGCAGGTGATAGATAGCAATGAAGGTGCGACCTTCAAAATCCCATCAAATGCCCAAACAGGTAGACGCTACAACCACATTTACCCCGCCGGGCAGGCGTTAGGTTGCCATGAAGCTATGAACTTCAAAATCCCATCAAATGCCCAAACTGGTAGGCACTACAACCACATTTCCCTCACTTTAATGAGAAAGTGAAGAACTAGTCACAATCCTTCAGCGGCCACAGAACGATATGGTCCTCAAGGTACCTCACCTTGTTCTCATTCACTATCTTGTTGCGGGTAGACATCCCCAACTCATGCATCTTGGTCTTGTCGCCGGTTAACAGCGGGTGCCAACTAGGCAGGTCCCTGCCCTGATACAGGCGGCGGTAGGCGCAGCTGTCTGGCAGCCAGGTGAGCTCGGCTATGTTATCGACCGTCACCTTGGTGCAGCTGGGGACGAAGGTAAAACGCTGCTCATAGTGCATGCAATTACACGCCTTTGCATCGAGTAGCTTACAGGCGGCGTTGGTGTAGTAGAGCTCATCGGTTTCATCGTCGATGATCTTGTTGAGGCAACACTTACCACAGCCATCGCATAGCGATTCCCATTCCTGGGCACTCAACTCTGCGAGGGTTTTCTCTTTCCAAAACGACATCTTTACAATTCTTTCAAGGGCCAACTCTTTAAACGCCATATATTTCAATGCTCAAGAGTTGGCGGAGTGCTTAGGCGCCGAGCCAGCTTAAACCGGCTCGGCGTCTCGAGTAGCCTATTTTATCTCAGGATACTTAATTCTTTCTGACAGGTAGGTCACAGCCAGGGTCAGATGATCCGATGCCTGGGTCTGTCTCAGCACCCGGTAGTTGTCATACACCAGATAGCTGCGACCGCCTTTGCCATCGGGCCTAATCAGCGACACCTGCATGTCTTTGCGTGACGGCAGGTCGCTGCCATTGAAGCGCCTTACGCCGAGGGCCTGCCACTGGTCAAAGCCTTTGTGTACCTCTAGCCCCACCAGATCCTTGGGCAGTTCGCTAGGGGATTTCACCTGGCGTCCCCAGGTGCCATCATAATCCCAGCCAAGCTGCTTGAGATAGTTTGCCGTAGTGGCGAAGGCATCGGCGAGGTTCTGCCAGATATCCACCTTACCGTCGCCATTACCATCTTTGCCGTACTTGGCCAATTGCTTAGGGGTAAAGTGGGGGTAGCCCATCAGGCCGGTGGCATCGCTCTTGAGGCTGTCGAAGCTAAGCTGGTCACGCTCCATCAGCTTGAGCGCCGCGAGAAACGCCGCATCCTGGCCATCGCCATGATAGGCGTTGGAGGCGATCACCGTCAGAGCCGGATAGTCGCTGGCATCGAAGGCCGAGGCTATGCCCCAGTAGGCCAGTACAAACCTTGGCTGGACGCCATATTCCTTACCGAGACGGTCGAAAAGCGCCTTGTTATCGCGATACAGGCTTCTCGCCTGCTCTACCAGGGCTTCGCTGACCCGCTCTGGGAGATAGGTTTCCAGATTTTGCGGGCCATTTTGCGGACCATTGGCGGCGGGTTCGTTAACCACCGCCTTCTTGAACAGCTTTATCTGATCGAAAACCGCGTCTATGGTGCCTTGGGCGATCCCCTGCTCGACTGCTTGCTGCTTTAACTCAGAGAGATATTGATCGTAACTGAGCGCTGACTCTTGGGCTTGCAAGGGACTGGCCAAAACCAAGCCATTTGCAAGTAGAGCACTTAGCAAAACATTCTTCAAAAACATGCACTTTCCTATCGGTAACTAGTCTCTGCTATAACCTATCTCTTTCTTGTACTCTTCGAGTAGGTTAACCGGCGGTGGTGGTAATTGAAGATAATACCCCTTCTCGGCTAGTTCAACTTTTACTTTTTCGATATCGGCAAGGGCTAACTGTTCACGTTTGTTTAGCGGCAGCAACATCACCAGTTCTGGCGTGCCAAACATCTTCATCAGAGGCTCGGGCACACGCTCGAAATCGTTGCGTTTCTCCACAAAAAGATAGCTATCGGGTTTTAAGCGACTCTTATATACAGCACAGATCATATAGGGTGAAATTTCCAGTTTATTCAACTTGCCAGCAAATTGCGCACACTATAACATGGAGCGCAAGGATTATAATAATATCTAGCCGGCGCGAGCCGGTTAATTTTATCAAGAGCAAGTTTAGGAATGCAGAAACCTAGCCTCGAATTAAAAGGCTCTTCATTTACGCTTTCAGTGCTGCATATTAATGATGCAGATCTCGACGGAATCGTCCGCGAACTCGACGATAAACTGGCCATCGCGCCGCAGTTTTTTCTTGGTGCGCCCCTGGTGGTTAACCTCAGCGCCATCTCAGACCCCGATTACAACCTCGCCGGCCTCAAAGATCTCTTGATCTCCAGGCAATTGGTGATTGTGGGGATCACAGGCGCGCCGAGTGCTATCGCCAATCAGGCCAAGGCCTTGGGGCTTGCGCTGATCAAGTCTGGCAAACAGAGTCAGACCCAGCCGCAGCTGCCGAAAACCACCAAGATAGTGAAGCAGAACATTCGCTCGGGGCAGCAGATTTACGCGCAAAATGGCGATCTCATCATCATAGGCGCCGTGGGTAATGGCGCAGAAGTGATTGCAGATGGCAGCATACACATATACGGTAGTCTTAGAGGCAAGGCCATGGCGGGTGCCAATGGCGACAAGAATGCCGTGATCATCGCCCAGAATATCGATGCCGAGCTGGTCTCCATCGCCGGGCAATATTGGTTAACCGAGAATCTACAGGCACATGCCTCGATCAAGAGCGGTTGCATCAGGCTAGACGGCGACAGCCTTACCGTCGAAGCACTATCGCTATAGAAATAGAAAAGGACAGAAACAAACATGGCACAAATTATTGTTGTCACCTCAGGTAAGGGTGGAGTGGGCAAGACCACTTCGAGTGCGGCCATTGCCACCGGCCTGGCATTGAAAGGACATAAAACCGTGGTAGTCGATTTCGATATCGGCCTGCGTAACCTGGACCTCATCATGGGGTGTGAGCGCCGCGTGGTGTACGACTTCGTCAACGTGATCAACGGCGAAGCTAACCTGAATCAGGCGCTGATCAAAGACAAGCGCACCAGCAACCTATTCGTGCTGCCCGCCTCTCAGACCCGTGATAAAGACGCCCTGACCAAAGAAGGCGTCGGCCGCGTACTGGACGAGCTAAAGCAAGATTTCGAATACATCATCTGCGACTCACCAGCGGGTATCGAAACCGGCGCCATGATGGCGCTCTATTTTGCCGACACGGCGATCGTCACCACCAACCCTGAGGTTAGCTCGGTGCGCGACTCTGACCGTATCTTGGGCATGTTGCAGAGCAAGTCTAAGCGCGCCGAAGAGGGCCTGGAGCCGGTCAAGGAGTTGCTGCTACTGACCCGTTACTCCCCTACCCGCGTCGCCACCGGCGAGATGCTCAGCGTGGCCGACGTGGAAGAGATCTTGGCCATTCCGCTGCTTGGGGTGATCCCCGAGTCGCAAGCCGTACTCAAGGCCTCTAACTCGGGCGTACCTGTGATCATCGACCAAGAGAGCGATGCCGGTAAGGCATACAGCGACGCCGTGGCACGACTAACGGGTGAAGACGTAGAGATGCGTTTCGTCACCGAAGAGAAAAAAGGATTCTTGAAAAGGATATTTGGTAGCTAATTATGTCTTTACTCGATTACTTCAGAGCGAAAAAAGAGCCTACGACCGCAACCACCGCCAAGGAGAGATTGCAGATCATCGTCGCCCATCAGCGCGGCGAGCGTGATGCGCCAGACTACTTTCCGGCGATGAAGCAGGAGATCATCGAGGTGATCCGCAAGTATGTGCAGATAGACAGCGATCAGGTATCGGTGCAGCTGGATCAGAACGACGACAACCTGTCAGTACTGGAACTGAACGTGACCCTGCCGGAAAAGTCTTAGGCGACTGGCAGGTCTTACTCAGTAGCCTGAATATGCATACAGAAAAGCCCTCAATTGAGGGCTTTTTCATTGGCGCCGTTTGGCGTTTAGCATCTTGGATAATCCTACCTTAGCAGCTAATCTCAGCCATGGCGTCCTTACTCAGCTCACCGCGCCAGCCCTGCAACACCAAGGGCGTCTCGCCCTGGCCATCGTTCCAGCGCCACTGCAGGTATTCATGGATATGACGCTTAGAGCCCAGCAGCTCCATCGGCACCTGATGGGTTTCCGCCACCTGGGTTAGCGCCTGTTTGATCGCCTTAAAGGCCGACTTGTAGCCGGGTTTCAGGGCGATCACATCGATAGCCTCGGGCAGGTTATCCAGATCCGCCTTGGCCATCTCGGCGATAATCGCCTTGGCATGCAGACGCTTCTCCTGCTCGGTCAGCTCTGTCATCCTGAAGATCTCACCTGTACTCTTAGGCTGCTTCTTGGCCAGCGCCAGCAGCGCGTGATCTTTGATGACGAAGCCCAGGGCCAAGTCTCTGTCCAGCGCTTTTTGCAGGCGCCACTTGGCCAGCACCTTCAGATAGGCCAGCTGCTTAGGGCTTAGCTGGAAGGCGTTCTTCACCTTGAGGTAGGCGGTGTCACCATCCGGGCTCTCAAGACGCCCCTGGGTCATACGCTCGCCCTCTTCCAGCAGCCAAGGCATTCTGCCAGACTCTTGCAGCTTTTCTAGCAGCTGAGGATAGAGCCGATAGAGGTAATCCACATCGTTGGCCGCATACTGCAGCTGAGCATCGCTGAGCGGACGTTTCATCCAGTCGGTGCGCGACTCGCCCTTATCCAGCTGCACGCCCAGGCAGTGCTCCACCAGCTTAGCGTAGCCCATGCCATGACCCCAACCACAGAAGGCAGCGGCGATCTGGCTGTCGAACAGCACCTTAGGCTGACAGCGACCGTAACGGGCCAAGACTTCGAGATCTTCGCTGCAAGAGTGCAGCACGCTTATCATATCGTCGCGCTCCAACAGGGCCCAAAATGCAGAGAGGTCGCTTACCGCAACAGGATCGATCAGCGCCAGGGTCTCGCCGTCATAGACCTGGATCAGTCCCAGCTTGGCGTAATAGGTGCGGGTGCGAACGAATTCGGTATCCAACATCAGGACCTTAGCCTGACGATACTTAGCCACCAGCTCTGTTAGGCTGGCGTCATCCTCTACATATTGAAAGGTCAAATCTCATCTCCAAATGCTATGGCTCGGTGAACACAAAAGCCGGCATAATGCCGGCTTTGAGTCACCTACAACGGGTGGTTTCCTATATAACTAGGCCGATTTGGCTTCGTCACGCAACTCGCGGCGTAAGATCTTGCCCACGTTGCTCTTAGGTAGCTCATCCCTGAATTCTACCAGCTTAGGAATTTTATATCCCGTCAAATGATGACGACAGTGCTTGATCACCTGCTCTTCGGTCAAAGATTTGTCTTTTGGTACCACAAATACCTTCACCAGCTCGCCGCTCACCTCATGGGGAACGCCGACGGCGGCCACTTCCAGCACCTTAGGATGCAGGGCAACCACCTCTTCCACCTCGTTGGGGAAGACGTTAAAGCCAGAGACCAAGATCATATCCTTCTTGCGATCCACGATGAAGAAGAAACCTTGCTCATCCATGTAACCGATATCGCCGGTGGCCAGGTAGCCATCCTTATCGATCACCTTGGCCGTCTCTTCCGGGCGCTGCCAGTAGCCTTTCATCACCTGAGGGCCCTTGGCAAACAGCTCGCCGGTCTCGCCCTGAGGCAGCACATTGCCCTCTTCGTCGCGCACCTGCATGTCGGTATTGGCAACCGGGAAGCCGATAGAGCCGTTATAGCCCTCCAAGTTATAGGGGCAACAGGTCAGCAGCGGCGAGGCCTCGGTCAGGCCGTAACCTTCCAGCAGACGCGTCTTGGTGATCCCCTGCCACTTATCGGCCACGGCGCGCTGCACCGCCATACCGCCACCGATAGAGAGCTTAAGGTTGGAGAAATCCAAGGTCTTAAACTCTTCCGAGCTCACCAGAGCATTAAACAAGGTGTTCACCCCGGTGAGCGCCGTGAATGGATGCTTCTTAAGCTCAGACACGAAGGCCGGGATATCCCTTGGGTTAGTGATCAGCAGGTTGTTCGCGCCTTTATGCAGGAACAAGAGGCAGTTCACCGTCAGCGCGAAGATGTGATACAGCGGCAACGCCGTGACCACAAACTCCTTTCCATCGGCCAGCAGCGGCGAATAGGCGGCGTCCGCCTGCAGCAGGTTGCTGACGATATTACCATGGGTCAACATGGCGCCCTTAGACACACCGGTTGTGCCTCCGGTATATTGCAAGAAGGCGATATCGTCCCCCTTGATGGTCGGTTTCACATACTGCAGGCGGCGTCCCTTAGAGAGCGACTGACGCATAGAGATGGCATGTGGCAGATGGTACTTAGGCACCATCTTCTTGATGTACTTGACTACAAAGTTCACCAGGGTGCGCTTAGGCGCACTGAGCAAGTCGCCAAGACCTGTGAGGATCACGCTCTTCACCGGCGTCTGATCCACCACCTGCTCCAGGGTGTTGGCAAAGTTAGATACCACGACGATCGCCTTGGCACCCGAGTCGTTGAGCTGATGCTTCAACTCTCTTGGGGTATACAGAGGGTTCACGTTGACCACCACCATACCGGCACGCAATATGCCGAACAGGGCGATGGGATACTGCAGCAGGTTAGGCATCATAATCGCCACGCGATCGCCCTTCTGCAGCTTGAGTTCGTTTTGCAGATAAGCCGCAAAGGCACGGCTGCGCTCTTCGAGTTTTCGATAGGTCAGCGTCGCGCCCATGTTCACAAAGGCGGGCTGATCGGCATACTTGGCTACCGAGCTTTCAAACAGGTCGATCAGCGAGCTGTATTGCTTTGCATCGATAATAGCGGGCACATCATGGGGTAAATTTTTCGTCCAAAGCTGTTCCACGAGTCTCTCCTAAATCCCCAGGCAGAGTTAGGTGAATGAGGCCATTCACTTAAGGTTTCAAAAACAGAAACTAAACACTGACTTATAAATATTGTAGGTAACACCCAAAAAATCATACGGGCGTTTTAATTTTGAACATCATCACACAATTAGAGTAAAAATCCTAGTGTAATTTTACCATCCCTCCCCGAGGGGCTGTCACGCTAAAAATGCCTTAATTGCCGCGGCCACCTCCAGGCTATTGCCCATATGGAGATGATGGTCACCTTCGAGGGTCACCTGGGTGAGATCTTGATACCAACTGGCGGCGGTTTCGCATAGATCTTCGCCAGCCGTATCATGGGCTTCAGACATCTTTTCTGTCTGGTGATAGCCCATCAGGGGATAACCCTCTTTGCCTCTAATGACCAGCACCCTGCCAGCGTGGCCCTGCATCAGGCCGCTGACATGGTCAAAATCGAGCCGCATGGGGGAATCTAACTTGAGTCTGGGATCGCTACGCCAGTAGTAGTGACCGTCTGTTAGCTGCAGGTTGCGCTCGAGGATTAGCCTACACCAGGGCATATCCAGCCCGGTCAGTTTATGCCTTGCCCTGACGGCGGCATCCAGCACCACAGGCTTAGGCGCGAGCTGACTCATGGCGGCCCGCTGATGGGCATCGAAGCTGCGCCTGAGCCTTAACTTGCTCTTAGCGGGCGCCTCAAACAGGGGCGCGAGCGCCTCGATAACGATCCAATGCTTGGCCTTCTCGGCAAAGGCGGCGCTGTAGGCCGAAGCCACTATGCCGCCCAGCGAGTGACCTATCACGCCATGCAGGGGCTGATGACGAACTATGGCATCGATAAGCAGCTCGAGATCATAGAGGTAGTCTATCCAGTGCAGCGGATAGCCACCGGGCCTGTGCTGTGACGCGCCATGACCGGGCCAATCGATCGCCAGCAGTCGATACTCGCTTAGGTGCTCCGCCAAGGGCGCAAAGCTGTTGGCATTATCCAGCCAACCGTGAAGCGCCAATAGCAGGGGCTTATCCGCCTCCCCCCACAGCCGACCAGAGAGACGAATATGGGGCAGTGATAGCAGCACTTCATTGCCATCAGTTGAGGGCTGACACAGAGGGGCTAGCGGATCGCTCATGATTAAGACTTCTTCACAAATTTAAGCGTCATGCGATCGCTCTCGCCGATGGCAAGATACTTGGCTTTATCCTGATCGCCCAGACGCAGGCTTGGCGGCAGAGTCCAGACGCCCTTAGGATGATCTTTGCTGTCCTTAGGGTTGGCATTGACCTCACTGCTGGCCACCAGGGTAAAGCCGACTTTCTCGGCTAAGGCGATCATCTCATCCTGCACCATGTAGCCTGTGCTCAGATCCATGCCAGGGTTTGCCCTGTGCTCCACCACGCCAAAGGTACCACCAGGCTTTAACACCTTGTAGGCCGAGTCGAACACCTGCTCCAATACCCCGGACTTGGCCCAGTTGTGCAGATTTCTGAAGGTCAGCACCACATCTGCGCTGTTAGGCGCGCCGAGTTCCGCAAGCCTTGGGGGATCGAAACTGATACTCGATGCCTGGCCTAAGGTATCGCCATGATCCTTGAGCCACTTGTCCAGCGCCTTGCCCAGGCGGATACGATAGCCTGGCACCTCTAGGCCCTCTGGCGGGTTGGCATCGAAATTCGCGGCGATATAGTGACCCTCTTTTGCCAAGTATGGGGCAAGGATCTCGGCGTACCAACCACCACCCGGCCAGAGTTCCACCAGGGTATCGCTTGGCTTAACGCCGAAGAAGCTCAGGGTCTCCCCCGGGTGACGGTACTGATCACGCTCCATATTTGCCGCTTGTCTCAGCGGATTGGTGAGCGCATCTGTGACCTGCTGATTGACCAGGTGTGTCTCGTTAGCCTGGGCATAGTTTGGGCTGACTAGGCTAGGTGCCGCCACGCCTATGGCTAATGCCAGTGAGGCCGCTAAGGTTAAACTCTTCATATTCTCTCCCTAGATATTAGATAAGGCTAAAACACCTAAGCTATCAGGCTAATAACGAAAATTAAACTAGATATACAGTCGGTTACACTTTTTGCGCGCTCAGCTGATTGGCACTATCGACCCGGCGCCAGCAGAGCCAGAGCATGGTTAAACTGGTGAGCAGCCAAATACCGACCCAGATCCAGGCCGGGATCCAGGTCTGTTCCGCCAGCATGGCCGCATCGCCGCGCCCCGGCATGCCAAGCAGCACTGTGGGGCTGGCGAGCGCGTTCAACATCACCATCAGCGCCATTACCCTGAGGGCAAAGGTCAGCAGTGGACTATGATTGAGTTTTAACGGCAGCAGAAACAGCAAGGCGAGCATCAACAAGATGGCGACGGTGAGCAGATCCCGCCCCCAGAGCACGATACTCAGCAATACCACCAGCCCGAGACAGCTAAAACTCACGCGGATCCCCCTGGCCCAAGTCGCCAGATGAAAGATGAGTAGCCCCCAGAGCGCGGCGCCGAAATAACCGGCAAAGCCAATCAACACAGGCCAGCCCCCCTGGCTCACGCACAGACCGGCGCCATTGGGATAGAGCTCGATATGACTCACCATACCGCCGCTAATCAGGGTCGCCAGGGCGTGAGACGCCTCGTGAAAATAACTCTCCAGCCACTTAAAGGGCACACTAAGATAGGGAATGCGGGTGACGACTAAAGCCAGCAGTAACTCGACCATGAAGAGACTGCGAGTCGGCATACCGGCGCGAGAAGAGGGAGAATCGATAGAAAAAGCCATACTGAAGAACCCGTCCTATAGGTTGTTGATGCCTTAATGGCCGGCAATTTAGACACGCTGGCGCTACGCCGAAACATCTTCCTTTATTGAAGACTAAACATGAACCTAGCTAAACATGAACCTAGCTAAACATGAACCTAGACATAGGTGTCTATGCCCACCATCTGAGAGATGGCATCGCGCTGGGCGGCGTGTTGGTGCAGCAGATATTGGCCTATGGCGCCGCGACTGCCACCGGTTTGTTGATCGTATTCAAGCTTGGCGCTGAGCCGCTCTTCGAGGGATTCCTGCTTGCGCTCGACCAACTGAGTGGCGTCGCCAGTGGCATCACTAGTTTCATTAGTATCGACGCTAGCGAGATCGATATTATCCCTTGCGGGCACGGCCGGCCCCACTGGCGTCACATCGATAACATTGGTCCGCAGATCCTGCTGTGGGGCGATAGCATCGCTAATGGCAGAGGCGCCCGCAGAGAGCCCAGGCGTCAGGTAAGATGACGAAACTTGCATGCTAGTTATTCCCCCTTCTCTCCTGACAGTCTAGTTACACGATAATGCTTCAAGCCTACACTAAATTACTCGCGACCAGGCAGTTTTTTCCAGGTCACGGTATCACGCAGATAAACAGGCTTTAGCTTATCCACATCGGTCGCCTGCCCCGCCTTCACCGCGGCTTCTGCCAGCGGCAACATGTGGCGCGCCAATGGGAATTTGGCTTCCTCGACTAGGGTCATCACCTCAGTCACCAGCGCCGGATAGGCATCGAAGCCTGTGCCACAGGCAGCAAGCGGCGTGTCAAAAGCTAGCTGGCTCAATAACTCCTCTGGCGCACAGACTTGCTCTTCACCGACTAGGCTGGCCAAGCCATCTACAGACAGGTACTCGCCGTAGTAGATCTCGCCCATGCGCGCATCGATGGCGGTCGCTACTTGAGTCGCGCCCTTTATCTCGATAGCCGCCTGGGCCATGGCCGCCAGAGTTGAGATGCCCACCACGGGAAGATCTTGGCCCAAGGCCAGCCCCTGGGTCATAGAGGTGCAGATGCGGATCCCGGTGAAGCTGCCTGGCCCACGGCCATAGGCGATCACATCCACCTGACTCAGCGCGATCCCCGCCTCTTGCAGAACCTCCTGCACCATAGGTAGCAGGCGTTGGCTGTGTTCCCGCGGCGCGTCGGCCTCACGGGCAAACACCTGTCCCTGATATTGCAGAGCGACCGAACAAAACTCGGTGCAGGTGTCCAGAGCGAGTAAACTTAATGGGGCTGAGAAATCTTTATTTTCCGGCATGCAAAAACGAACCAAATCTGTCGCGATATCATGGCACTGCGCTGCTAATCTAACTGCGCTAATGCCTCATCGCCAAAACCATAGGATGAATGGCGCCGATTATAACGTAAAACCCGCTTAGGTATAGCCTTAATTGCCCGCATCAAAGCTGTAAACCAAGCTATTTTGGCGGCTAGACGTCACTTGCCCTTTGGCCCTATAGCCCATTGAGTTGATATCGACGCCAGGGCAAAAAATCCGTTTTCTCTTTGAGATAAACCCGATAGGATAGGCTCACGCTTATCGGCTTCTTAGCTTAAATTAGCGCTTAAATCAGCACGCAAGCCGACACAAGAGCTAGCACAGACACTCAACCCAAGGATCTAGAGTCGTACTCAGATGTAGGCTAATGACGTAATGAGTCAATCAAGAGCACAGTCCCAACCTCTGTCACAATCGCCATCGCATTTATCCTCCCAGGCCGTGATGATGGCCCTTGGCTCGGCTATTTTAATGGGCACAATCGGCGCACTGGCCCGCACCGCCAACCTCGATGCCAGTATCATCACCTTCTATCGCCTTCTGATCGGCGCCTCCTGTCTCATCGCCTACATGCTTGCCACAGGCAAGGCCCGGCAGATCCTGCATCGTCCAGGGAAACGCCATCTGTTTAATGGCGCTATGCTCGCCGGTTTCATGGTGTTTTACGTGCAATCCATAGGTTACATTAACATGGCCAATGCGGTGATGCTGATCTACCTCGCCCCCTTGGTCAGTGCCATTGGCGCTCACTTTCTTTTCCATGAGCGGCTGACACGCCAGGACCTATTAGCCATAGGCATCGCCCTTATTGGCGTCGTAGCCATATTGCCGAGCCTTGAGAGCCTCACGGGCAGCACGGCCGAACTCAAGGGCTATGGCTTTGCCCTGCTGGCGCTGCTGAGCTACAGCGGTTTCATGTTAATCAATCGCCGCCCCGCCAGTGCCAGCCCCTATCAGAGCACGCTCATCCAACTGAGTTTCGGCGCCCTCTGCTTGCTGCCCTTCGCCCTGCATCAAGCCGTGGTGCCCAGCTTGACCCAGTGGTTCTGGCTGGCGCTGATCGGCGTATTTCCCGGCTTTCTGGCGATCTTATTCGCAGTCAAGGCTCTACGGGTGTTGCCCGCAGCTACCTTCGGCACCTTGGCCTATATCGAACCTGTGACCGTGGTGATCCTCGGCTGGAGCCTGTTTGCCGAGCACCTCACCCCGATACAATTAATGGGCTGCGGCCTGATCATCTGCGCCGGACTGATACAAACGCGCAAGCGGCGCCGGGCCCCTAATCCCCAATAGAAGGAGTTGTCGATGAGTGCAAAGATCCCAAGAATCGTGATAGTGGGCGGCGGTGCCGGCGGACTCGGCCTGGCCACCCAACTGGGACACAAGTTAGGCAAGAAGCAGCGGGCAGAGATACTACTGATAGACAAAAACCGCACTCATATCTGGAAACCCTTGCTCCATGAGGTGGCCACAGGTTCACTCGACGCCGACCTCGACGGCGTCGTCTACTCCGCCCATGCGGTGAAACATGGCTACCAGTTTCAATTGGGGGAACTCACCGGGCTGGATCTTCAAGGCAAACGGCTGCAGCTCGGCGCCATCAGCAACGATAAAGGCGAGGCGCTACTGCCCGCCAGAGAACTTGAGTACGACACCTTAGTGCTGGCCGTTGGCAGCGTCAGCAACGACTTTGGCACCCCGGGCGTAAAGGAGCACTGCTTCTTTCTCGACTCCCACCACCAGGCGAACCGCTTTCACAACGCCCTGCTCGACAGCTTCACCCGCATGCATCAATCGGAGGAGCAGCAAAAACTCAATATCGCTATCGTCGGCGGTGGCGCCACCGGGGTGGAGTTGTCCGCCGAACTCTACCATGTGACCGATCTGCTCAAGAGTTATGGCCTGAGCAAGATGACCGCCGACAGGCTGAGTATCACACTGATCGAGGCGGGCCCGCGCATCCTACCCGCCCTGCCCGAGCGTATCGCCGCCTCGGCCACCCGTGAGCTGATTAAACTGGGCGTATCGGTACGTCAGAGCACCCGCATCGAAGAGGCGACCTCTAAGGGCTTTGTCACTGCAGACGGCGAGTTGATCGCCGCCAACCTGATGCTGTGGGCGGCCGGGGTTAAGGCGCCAGATTTTATCAAGCAGATAGAGGGACTTAACCTCAATCGCGCCAATCAGATCCTGGTGCGTCCTACCCTGCAGGCCCAGGGGCACGACGATCTCTATGTGATCGGCGATTGCTGCGCCTGTGAGCAGGCCGACGGCAGCTTCGTGCCGCCAAGGGCGCAGTCGGCGCACCAGATGGCCCAGTGTGTCGAGCACAATATTCTCAATGAGCTCAGAGGCCTGGGTCTCACCGAATATGAGTATGTGGATCACGGCTCCCTGGTTAATCTGTCACGTTTTAGTACCGTCGGTAGCCTGATGGGTAACCTCACTAAAGACAGCATGTTTGTCGAGGGAAAGATAGCCCGCTTCATGTATATCTCCCTCTACCGCATGCACCAAAAAGCAATTCACGGCCTGGCCAAGACCATCGCCCTCTGGTTGGTGGAGAAGATGATGCGGGTAGTTCGCCCGCGGATGAAGCTGCACTAAGCAGGCTTAGCGCTAGTCTATGGTTTGCAGGAAACGCACCGCACTGTCGAGATCCCGGGTGCGATGCATGAGCGGCAGCGAGTTGATAAAGGCCTGACCATAGGGACGATTGACGATGCGATTATCGCACAGGATCAACACGCCCCTGTCTTTCTCATCCCGAATCAGGCGACCGACGCCCTGGTTAAGCGCTATAACCGCCTGGGGCAGCGACAAGGTCATGAAGGGATCTTTGCCCTCACGCTGCACCCCGTCGGCCCTGGCCTTGTAAAGGTTATCATCCGGCGAGACGAAGGGCAGCTTGTCGATGATGACACAGCTCAGCAGCTTACCGCGCACATCTACCCCCTCCCAGAAGGCGCCCGTGCCCAGCAGCACGGCGTTGCCCAGCTGTCGATACTTCTTAAGCAAAGTCTGCTTGCCCGCCTGCCCCTGTACCAGGAGCGGATAATCGACCCGCCCCTGTAACATCACCGCCACCAGATTGAGCATGCGATGGCTGGTGAACAGCATGAAGGTGCGGCCCTTGGCGGCGTTTATCGCCTTCACCGCCACCTCCACCAGCTGCCTGGCGGCGCGCTCCTGACTGGTGACCGACGCCAGATGGCGCGGCACACAGAACAGAGATTGGCGCCGATAGTCGAAGGGGCTGTCCAATATACTTGTGTTGGCCTTCTCCAGCCCCATCGCCTTGGAAAACAGCGACAGGTCGCGATTGATCTGCAAGGTAGCCGAGGTAAAGATCCAGCTGACATCCGGGCTAAACAGCGACTGACACTCCTTGGCCACCTTGATGGGCGAGATCCTTAAGGTCAGGTGCTGATAACCATAGTCTATGCTGTAGGCGCTATCAGGGTTATCGCATTGAATGAACACGGTTAACTTGCTGAGCAGCCCATCGATTTTTTCGACGCCATCATCAAATGCCTCATTGCGACCAAGATAACCCAGCAGCATGGTGCGATAGGCGGTCAGCTCAGACAACAGTGCCCATGATGCCTCCATTAAGGCCTTGTCGCCGATAAGCCTTCGCCAATCACGCTCCTCGGTGGCAAACAACAGCCCCTGCCAATGGATCAGCTGAGTATGGCAGCGGGCCGTCATGGCGCCAATTTGCGGCGAATCGGCCATCTGAGTGCGATAGAGTTCGTTAAAACGTTCCAGCAGGCGGATGAGGCTCTTGATACTGAGCTGCTGGCCGAAATAGGTCACGGCGATATCTGGCAGCAGATGCGCCTCATCGAAGATCACCACGTCGCTGTCGGGGAGCAGCTCGGCAAATCCCGTCTCTTTTAGGATGCGATCGGCGAAAAACAGGTGATGGTTGACCACTATGATTTTGGCATCGAGCGCCTTGGCGCGGGCCTTGCGGGTAAAGCAGGCCTCATAGTGATCGCAGGCCTTACCTATGCAGGACTCTTTACTGCTCACCACCAGCGGGATCGCCGGGGAGTTTTCCGGCACGGCGTAGAGGCTGCCGATGTCGCCATCCACCGTCTGGCTGGCCCACTGATCGATTCGCAGCAGGTCGTCGAGGATCTTGCCATCATTCACCTCGACGCCGCTGAGCTGCTTCTCCATCAGGTATTGGCACAGGTAGTTACTGCGCCCCTTGAGCAGGGCCACTTTTGGCCTGATCCCTAAGATGTTGAGCAGTGCGGGCAGATCTTTGAAAAACAACTGCTCCTGCAGGTTTTTACTGCCTGTGCTGACGATGATCTGCTTACCGCTGAGCAGCGCCGGCACCAGATAGGCGTAGGTCTTGCCCACGCCCGTGCCCGCCTCGACCACCAGGTTGTCGCCCTTTTGCAGGGTCTCGCTCACCCGAGTCGCCATCGTCTGCTGCTGGACACGACAGCTATAGCCCTTGATATGACGGCTTAAGCTGCCATCTGGGGCGAATACCTGCTGTACATCCTGGGTCAGTCGTTTATTCAATGAATGGCTGATGATAGTTAATGTTTAAAATGACATGCTGGCATTATGCGGATTTTCTTACCCAGTACAAGCCACAAAGCACCCGCGATAAATAAACAGGAAATCATTGAGATCCCATGGGGATATTGCAGTGTTAGTTGAATAATTTTCAATCGACCCAAATTAGCGCTTGCATACGCCGAAAAACTTGATTAGTTTAAATACAACTTAGGGCAGACACTGCCCATTGATACGCACTAAGCGAGAGAAGACAGAACATGACACAGCGTTTGAATACTATCCATCATCACCATCATATGCGGTAGCCTTCGGATGCTTACTGCCGGAGGACTATTTCCTTCTGGCGGTTGATTCAAAAGCGATCTAAGACCCCTGGAAGGAATTCCGGGGGTTTTTAGTTTTTAGCTTAAGATTTTGTTTTAAAACGATTTAAACAATTTTACTGAATCAACAAATGAGGAAACATCCTATGTCAGAGTCAAACCGATTACGTATCGCCATTCAAAAGTCCGGCCGCCTGTCCAAGGAATCCCAGAAGCTGCTCAAGAGCTGCGGCATCAAGTTTAACGTTAACGAACAGCGCCTCATCGCCCACTCTGACAACATGCCTATCGACCTTTTACGGGTTCGTGACGACGACATCCCCGGCCTGGTGATGGACGGCGTGGTCGACCTTGGCATCATAGGCGAGAACGTGCTCGAAGAGGAGCAGATTGAGCGTCAGACTCTGGACAAGCCGAGCGAGTGCATCAAGCTGCGCCAACTGGATTTCGGCGCCTGTCGCCTGTCGCTGGCGGTACCTACAGAATTTCGCTATCAGGACGCCAGCTCGCTCGAGGGCCTGCGCATCGCCACCTCCTACCCTAACCTGCTACGTCGTTACATGCAGGAGAAAGGCATTAGCTATCGCGACTGTATGCTCAAGGGCTCGGTGGAGGTTGCCCCCCGCGCCGGCCTGGCCGACGGTATCTGCGATCTGGTCTCCACCGGCGCCACTTTAGAGGCCAACGGCCTGTACGAGACTGAGGTGATCTACCGCTCCATGGCCTGCATCATCCAATCGACTCAGGAGCAGAGCGAGGCCAAACAGGCGCTGATCGACAAGATCCTCTCCCGCGTCAACGGCGTGGTGCGCGCCAAGGAGAGCAAGTATATCCTGCTACACGCCCCGACCGAGACACTGGATCAGATCGTCGCCCTACTGCCCGGCGCCGAGAACCCGACCGTACTGCCGCTGAACGACGACACCAATCGCGTGGCGATCCACGCAGTCAGCAGCGAAGATCTCTTCTGGGATACCATGGAGGCCCTGACCCAGCTAGGTGCCAGCTCCATCCTGGTGATGCCAATCGAAAAGATGATGGGATAACGCCATGACAACAAACACCATGACATCCAAACAGATGCAGCGCCTCGACTGGCAGGCGCTCGATGACCAGGCAAGGCGAGAGGCGCTGTCGCGCTCGCCCCTGATTGGCGATGCCAACCTTGAGCAGCAGGTCAAGGCGATCATCGACCAGGTGGCCAGCCAGGGCGACGCAGCGCTAAAAGCCTTCTCACAAAAATTCGATAAGGTAGAACTCGACGCCCTGCGCCTTAGCGAAGCGGCTATAGCAGCCGCCACCGAGCGAGTGACGCCCGAGATCAAGGCAGCTATCGAGCAGGCCAAACAGAACATCGAGACCTTTCACCAGGCCCAGGCCTTCAAGGGGATCGACCTTGAGACCCAAGCCGGAGTACGCTGCGAGCTTAGAAGTGAACCTATCGAAAAGGTGGGCCTCTATATTCCCGGTGGCAGTGCGCCGCTCATCTCTACCGTGCTCATGTTAGCCCTGCCGGCCAAAATAGCCGGTTGTGAGCAGCGGGTGTTGGTCAGCCCGCCACCGATCGACGATGCTATCGTCTACGCCGCCAAAGCCTGTGGCATCACAGATATCTATCAGATAGGCGGCGCCCAGGCGATCGCCGCCCTGGCCCTGGGCACTGAATCTGTGCCAGCGGTCGATAAAATCTTCGGCCCGGGCAACCGCTATGTCACCGAGGCCAAGCGCCTGGTGGCCCAGGACAGCCGCTGCGTGGTCAGCATAGACATGCCCGCCGGCCCTTCTGAGGTGTTGGTGATCGCAGATAATGAGGCGAATCCCGACTTCATCGCCGCCGATCTCCTCTCTCAGGCAGAGCACGGCCCCGACTCTCAGGTGATGCTGGTCACCGACAGCCAAACCTTGGCAGACGCGGTCAACCAGAGCCTTGGCGAGCAACTGGCAAGACTGCCCAGAGCCGAGATCGCCATGCAGGCCCTGAGCGCCAGTCGCACCCTGATTGTCGAAGATATGGCCCAGGCCGCCGAGGTTGCTAACCGCTATGGCCCTGAGCACCTGATCATTCAGACCCGCGCGCCCCGTGAACTGCTGAGTAAAATCCGCGCCGCCGGCTCGGTATTTCTTGGCGCCTACACACCTGAGTCAGTTGGCGATTACGCCAGCGGCACCAATCACGTGTTGCCAACCTATGGCTATAGCCGCGCCGTCTCCAGCCTGTCGCTGGCCGACTTTAGCCGCCGCTTTACCGTGCAGGAGCTGAGCGCCGAAGGCTTGCAGGGCCTAGGCGAGTGCGTGATGACTCTGGCCAGCGCCGAGCTGCTCGATGCCCACAGAAATGCCGTCGCCGTGCGCCTTGCGCCTTGCCACGCTAACGGGCGAGGAGAAATAAGATGAGTGTAGAAGCTAAGATGAATGTTAACGCGACATCGCTCGCCGAGCGTCTCGCCAGACCCGAGCTCCTGACTCTGGAGCCCTATCAGTCAGCGCGTCGCATCGGCGGCGAGGGGCAAATTTGGATCAATGCCAACGAGTCGCCCTTTAACAACAGCGACTTGGATGGCCTCAACCGCTACCCTGAGTGTCAGCCGCCCGAGCTTATTACGCGCTACGCCGAGTATGCAGGTGTAAGCAATCAACAGGTGCTTACCAGTCGCGGCGCCGATGAAGCCATAGAGCTGCTTATCCGCACCTTCTGTATCCCGGGGCGGGACAGCATTGCCTGCTTCGGCCCCACCTACGGCATGTACGCCATCAGCGCCAAAACCTTCAACGTCGGCGTCAAGGCGCTACGCTTGGATGATGAGTATCAGCTGCCGCAGGAACTTTGCAGTCAGGTCGACGATGCCAAGCTGGTGTTTATCTGCAATCCCAACAACCCAACTGGCACTGTGATCGCCCAGGCCACCATAGAGGCGGTGATCCGCAGCCTGCCAAATACCTTAGTAGTGGTAGATGAAGCCTATATCGAGTTTTGCCCAGACTACAGCGTGGCAAGCCTGCTGGATAAGTATGACAACCTGGTGGTGCTGCGCACCCTGTCCAAGGCCTTCGCCCTAGCCGGTGCCCGCTGCGGCTTCATGCTGGCAAACCCTGAGGTCATCGAGATGGTGATGCGGGTGATCGCCCCCTATCCAGTGCCGCTTCCGGTCGCCACGCTTGCGATAGATGCGCTAAGTAAGGAAGGGATAGCCCGAATGCAGACTCAGGTCGCTCAGCTCAAGGCCAACGGCCAACGACTCGCTGACGCCTTGCGGGAAGCTGGCGCCAGAGTGCTGCCTGCCTATGGCAACTTCGTGCTGGCCTATTTCGACCAGGCAAATGAGATAAAAGTCAGTGAGATGCAGGCACGTCTAAAACAGGCAGGTGTTGTCGCCAGGGCCTACAAAGACCCGGCCCTTGCCGATGCGATACGCTTTAGCTTTGCCAGCGACGCCCAGACCGAGACGCTGCTTGCCATACTCAAGGCCGACTAATAGAGCCGCACCCAGCCAGACAATAACGACAAATTTAAGATAGAAGCAGATTTAAGGTAGAAGCATGATGAAACAGAAAATCCTCTTTATCGACCGCGATGGCACACTGATCGAGGAGCCGGTCACCGACAAGCAGGTCGATAGCCTGGCCAAGCTGGTATTTGAGCCTCAGGTGATCCCGGCCCTGCTCAAGCTGCAGGGCGCCGGCTATCGCCTGGTGATGGTCAGCAACCAAGATGGCCTGGGCACCCCCTCCTTCCCCAAGGATGACTTCGATGCGCCCCAGGATATGATGATGCAGATCTTCAACAGCCAAGGTGTCAAGTTCGATGAGGTGCTCATCTGCCCACACTTTGACGATGAAAACTGTAGCTGCCGCAAACCTAAGCTGGGTCTGGTCAAGGCGTACCTCACCGAGGGTCGGGTCGACTTTACCCAGTCGGCGGTGATCGGCGACAGAGAGACAGACCTTGGCCTGGCCGAGGCCATGGGCATCACAGGCATACAGTACAATCGCGAGACCTTGAACTGGGACGCCATCGCCGAGCAACTGCTTGGCGGTAATCGTGTGGCGACTGTGGTGCGCACCACCAAGGAGACCGACATCAAGGTCACTGTCGATCTCGACAGCCAGCTAAAGAGCAGCATCAATACCGGCATCGGCTTCTTCGACCACATGCTTGATCAGATAGCCACCCACGGTAACTTCAGGCTGGATGTCAGCGTCGATGGCGATCTGGAGATAGACGATCACCACAGCGTCGAAGACACGGCGCTTGCCATAGGCGATGCCCTCAGACAGGCCCTTGGGGATAAACGCGGCATCGCCCGCTTCGGCTTTAGCATCCCCATGGATGAAGCCAGCGCCAGCTGTCTGCTGGATCTCTCGGGTCGCCCCTTTATCAAGTTTGAGGGGCAGTTCGAGCGCGAGATGGTGGGCGAGATGGCCACAGAGATGGTGCCCCACTTCTTCCGCTCCCTTGCCGATGGCCTGCGCTGCACCCTGCACCTCTCGACCCAGGGCGATAACGATCACCACAAGGTGGAGAGCCTGTTTAAGGTCTTTGGCCGCACCCTGCGCCAGGCGGTGAAGGTCGAAGGTGACGCCCTGCCATCGAGTAAGGGGGTGCTATGACCCAATCAGATACCATCATCATAGATACCGGCTGCGCTAATTTGAGCTCGGTGCGTTACGCCTTCGAGCGGATCGGCGCCGACGTCGAGGTGAGTGACGATATCGACAAGATAAAGGCGGCCACCCGCGTGGTGCTGCCAGGCGTTGGTACCGCCAGGGCCGCCATGAAGGCGCTGAAGGACAAGAAGCTTATCGACACCATCTGCTCCCTCACCCAGCCGGTGCTCGGCGTCTGCCTCGGCATGCAGATGCTGACCAAGGCGTCACAGGAGCGCGGTGGCTTAAGTTACGAGAATAGTAGCAAGGACTGTCAGTGCCTTGGGCTGATCGACACTAATATCGAGCAGCTGGACGCAAAGGGCCTGCCGCTGCCCCACATGGGCTGGAATCAGATAAGCCCGGGCGATCACCCGCTGTTTGCCGGGGTTGCCGAGGGCAGCTATGTCTATTTCGTTCACAGCTACCGGGCGCCGCTGGGCGATTTCACCATCGCCAAGTGCGAATATGGCGAGGGCTTTAGCGCCGCCATCGCCAAAGACAACTTTATGGGGGTGCAGTTCCACCCGGAAAAAAGCGCCGCGGTGGGGGCCACCATATTAAAAAACTTTATGAAAATGAATGCCAGCAGCTTTGCCTGCAACCACAAATCTACACAGGAGAGCGCCCAATGATCATCCCAGCAATCGATCTCATCGAGGGCCAAGTGGTGCGTCTCTACCAGGGCGATTATGCCCAGCAGACCACCTTCGACCTGAGTCCGCTCGCCCAGCTACAGGCCTATCAGGCCCAAGGCGCGACCTGGCTGCATATCGTCGATCTGACCGGTGCAAAAGACCCAGACAGACGCCAGACCCGACTCATAGGTGAACTGGTTGAGAATCTCGAGGCCAACATTCAGGTCGGCGGCGGCATTCGCAGCGAGGCCCAGGTCAAGGAGCTGTTAGCGCTCGGGGTCAAGCGGGTGGTGATAGGCTCCCTCGCCGTCAAACAGCCAGAGCTGGTGCAATCCTGGCTCGAAACCTATGGCAGCGATGCAATCTGCCTGGCGCTGGACGTGAACATCAACCAGGCGGGCGAGAAGATAGTCGCCGTGTCGGGCTGGCAAAGCGGCGGCGGCAAGACACTGGAATCTCTGGTGGCCACTTTCGCCCCCTATGGACTCAAGCACGCCCTGGTTACCGACATCAGTCGCGACGGCACGCTGCAAGGCAGCAATACCCAGCTCTATCAGGAGATCGCGGCGCGTTATCCCGACATTGAGTGGCAGGCCTCAGGCGGCATCGCCACCCTGGACGATGTGAGCGCCGTGCGTGATAGCGGTGCCAGCGGCATCATCATAGGCAAGGCCCTACTCATCAACAACTTTACCGTGAAGGAGGCGATCGCATGCTGGCCAAACGCATAGTTCCCTGTCTGGATGTCCGTGACGGTAAGGTGGTCAAGGGGGTTCAGTTTCGTAACCATGAGATCGTCGGCGACATAGTACCCCTGGCCGCCCGCTATGCCGCTGAGGGCGCCGACGAGCTGGTATTTTACGACATCACCGCCAGCGCCCACGACAGAGTGGTGGACAAGAGCTGGGTCAGCCGCGTCGCCGAGCAGATAGATATCCCCTTCTGCGTCGCCGGCGGCATCAAGAGTATCGAGCAGGCGCGGGAAAAGTTGGCGTTCGGCGCCGATAAGATCTCGATAAACTCGCCGGCGCTGAGCGATCCCAGCCTGATCGATCGCCTGCAAGATGAATTCGGCCGTCAATGTATCGTGATAGGCATAGACTCTTACTATGACGCCGATACCAACAGCTACAAGGTGAAGCAATTTACCGGTGACGAGGCCGCCACCAAAGATACCCAGTGGTATACCCAAGACTGGGTGGAAGAGGTGCAGAGACGCGGCTGCGGCGAGATAGTGCTGAACGTGATGAACCAGGATGGCGTTCGCCAGGGCTATGACATCAAGCAACTCGCCATGGTGCGCGCCATCTGCGACGTACCCCTCATCGCCTCGGGCGGCGCCGGCACCATGGAACACTTCCTCGAGGTGTTCACCCAGGCGGGTGTGGATGCGGCCCTCGCGGCCAGCGTCTTTCACAAAGGGATCATAGAAATAGAGGCGCTTAAGCGATACCTGCTCGACAACGGCGTACAGATGCGCCTGTAACCGCCCCAAATTTGTTCAAGGAATAAAGATGAAAAACCTAGAAGATTTTAACAACTTAGATTGGGACAAACAGCAGGGTTTGCTGCCCGCCGTGGTCCAGAACCACCTCACGGGTAAGGTGTTGATGCTGGGCTATATGAATCAAGAGGCGCTGGCCCAGACCCTGGCAAGCCGCAAGGTCACCTTCTTCAGTCGCAGCAAGCAGCGGCTGTGGACCAAGGGCGAAACCTCGGGCAACACCCTAGATCTTATCGCCATCGACAGCGACTGTGACAACGACAGCCTGCTGCTGCAGGTGATCCCCAACGGCCCCACCTGCCACCTGGAACGGGAAAGCTGTTGGCCCGACGGCGAGGCACATCCCTTTATTGACAATCTGGCAAATCTCATCGCCTCGCGCAGGGGACAAGATGCCAAGAGCAGCTACACGGCGCACCTGTTCGAGCGCGGCACCAAACGGATCGCCCAAAAGGTCGGCGAAGAGGGACTGGAGACCGCCCTCGCAGCCGCCACCCATGACAAGGAGGAGCTGATCAACGAGGCCTCAGATCTCATCTATCACCTGCTGGTGCTACTAGAAGATCAAGACCTTAGCCTGGAGGATATCACCGCCAACCTGCTAGCGCGTCACAGCGCCGCCAGCAAATAGGCCAAGGCTAGCATTAGCCATACAATTAAGGGCGTCCGGGAGAAGCCGGCGCCCTGCTCTATATCTTGCCATGACGGTTTATGGCCATCCCCACGCTATCCCCCTTTTCTTACTCCTCTGGGCGACTTAAGCCACTATCTCTAAAATCAACTACGCTATCTCTAAAATCCACTACGCTATCGCAAAAATCCACGTCCCTGTCGTAAAAATCCACACCGCTATTGCAAAAATCCACTTTGCCACATAATATACATTCATATACAAAAGAATACATGGTGTAACAAACGGACTTATTGGCAACAAATTCATTACAAATTCACCGATGAAATGCCCACTGATGTTAGCGTTCAAACAAGAGGTATCCGGTTATGGCTAGGCGTTTTCGACAGCTCACACTCAAAACAACTACATGCTTTGCCTGTAGCTTGATGCTACTAGTCTCTAGCCAAGTCGCGGCGAGTACTAGCCAGGTTCAGCCTATGCTCATGCCTTATGCACTCACATCTCACGCACTTATGCCTAGTGCACTCATGCCTAGTACGTTGGCCGCCCCCTATAGCATGGTCGCCACCGCAAGCCCTAGACTTGAGCAGAGCGGCAAACCATTCCAGTTTGCTTCGGCGCCATCTAACATGGCTTCCGTAGGCCTTTCCCAAATTTCCAAGGCCTCTGCATCACCGCTGCACGACCCAAGCCGCCAGGCCAGCATTGCCTCCTCATGGCTGGGCGATCTCAAAGCCCATTATTCGAATCTGCTGCTTCACTATCTTGCGCCGCTTATTGCCATCGCCTTGGTGATGCAGCGGGTCTACAGACAGGCCAGTGCCCTGTCCAGAACACGACTGGAACAAGCGATCGATGAACGCACTCAGGCGCTGCAACTTGAAAACCTGCGCCTGCAGGAGATGAGTCACAGAGATCCCCTGACCGGCCTTAAGAATCGCCGCTTCATCGAAGAGATGATTGCCCAAGACCTGAATCGGGTCGACCGCAGCTATGACGTCACGCAGCTAAGGAATGAAGAGCTGCCGAGCAAAGCCGACTTGTTGGCGCTCATCATAGATATCGATCACTTTAAGCCCATTAATGACACCTATGGTCACCTGGCCGGCGATCGCGTGCTGAGCCAGGTGGGTCAGCGACTGACGACTCTGTTTCGCAACTATGATTATGTGGTGCGCTGGGGCGGTGAGGAGTTTCTGGTGGTGGCACGCTTTATCGATCGCCAAGAGATAGACCAGCTAGCGGAAAAAGTCCGTCACGCCATCGAGTCGATGGAGATCGAACTCGACGCTAAGCGCACCATAAAGATCACCGCCTCGGTCGGCGCCGCCCCCTACCCCTTCTCCACAGCCCAGGCGGATAAGCTACGCTGGGAGCAGGTGGTTCATCTTGCCGATATGGCGCTGTACCAAGCCAAGACTAGTTCGCGCAATACCTGGGTTAGTTACATGGGGAGTAACCAGCTGCCTATCCCGGATGAGCTGCAATTGGACCCCGCCAAGATCCCTCGAATCGCTATGGTTTCATCTAAGCCATTGTCCAGCCAGAGTCTCGATCTAAGGAAAGCCGCTCTTTAAGCAAAGCTTCTCGCCATCCAACCACAGCCTTATCTCGTTCTGAGTGCTAAGTGCTAAGTGCTAAGTGCTAAGTGCTAGTTTTATGTTTAAGGCAGGGAAGCCTTAAACTTTTTTATCTCCCCTCAGCTTCTAACCCTTCCATTACTCGGTTAACTTATGTCGCTGGCTATAGTTTCTAGCCACTCTTCGAAATTAAACTTCGAAAATAAACGTCGAAAACAGGCTTGGGAAATAAGCCTGTTTGCCCCGAAGTTGGACCGATTTAGCGCTAACTATTGCTTTCACAACAAGTTTTATATACATAAACATACATTAGAATACAAAAGTGATATATAATAACTGGCAATAAACCTTTTACAGTATTGCAACACTTCAGAGGGATATCGTGAAGGATAATAACTGGATACTGATTGTCGATGACGATGCCGATCTGGCAAACCTGGTCGCCGATTTTCTCGAAATGAACGGCTACAAGACCGAGATAGAACACAACGGTGCCAAGGCCGTCGAGCGCATCATTGCCGAGCAACCTATGTTGGTTATCTTAGATGTGATGCTGCCCGACATGGACGGCTTGTCCATCTGCCGCGCGGTGCGTCATGGCCATCCGGGGATCGAGGGGAGCTACAACGGCCCTATCCTGATGCTGACCGCCCTGAACAACGATATCGACGAAGTTGCCGGCCTGGAGACAGGCGCCGACGACTACCTGGCCAAACCCGTGCGCTCCCGGGTGTTGCTCGCCAGAGTCCGGGCCCTACTGAGACGTAAGCCTGAGCCACCTGTCACCGAGAAACTCAGTAAGCTGCACAGCAATAACGAAAGCCTCATCGAATTTGACGGCCTCAGCATAGATAAGAAATATCAACGCATCCAACAACATGGACAGGATATCGAACTCACCACCGCCGAATTTGAGCTGCTGTGGTTGCTGGCCAGCCGACCCGGCGAGATCTGCGACAGAGACTCTATTTCTGATTACTTCAGCGACCTGGGATACGAGAGTTCCCATAGGACCATAGATCTTAGGGTGTCACGCATTCGCCGCAAGCTTGGCGACGATCCCAGCCACGCCACCCGCATCAAGACAATCCACGGCAAGGGTTATCTGTTTGTCGGAGACTGACCTAGATGCGAAAAAAGCCCATTGCCTTACTACTGCTCGCGATACTGATCAGCCTAAGCCTGGTCGGTATCGCCGCACGTATGGATCCTCCCGAGGCAAGGGCCGACATCACAGAACGAGAGGCGCAGCTGACGACGCTACCGGAAAACCAGCAGGGTGAACTGCTCACCGCGCTGGTCAAACATTATCGCGACAACGACCCCCTCAAGAGCCTGGCCTATGGTGAACAGGCGCTGACCCTCTTCTCCAAGATCCCCGACGATATCCGTAAAGTCACTGTGCTGAACAACATGGCCTGGATATATGTCTCCCTGAGTCAGTATGAAAATGCCCAGCTGCGCACCGACCAAGCCAAACAACTGGCCAAGGCAAGCAATGACCCACATGGACTCTTTACAGCACAGACCATGCAGGGGATCATCTATTGGCGCAAGGCGGACTATCAGACCGCCCTCAAGACCTTCGAACAGGCCCAGGAAATAGCCAAGCAGGAGAAAAATCTCAGGGGCATCGCCAGCACGACCAACTATATGGCGATCATCTACCAGACTCTGGGGCAACCTGAGAAGGCGCTCGACTATTTCATCCGCGCCTTCAACATTCAAAAAGAGGTGGGGGATGAGAAGAGCATTGCCGTCTCCCTCAATAACATCGCCAACATGTATGGCACCAGCGGCAACTATAGCCTGGCGCTGGACTATCAACTGCAGTCGAGGAAGATTCGCGAGGAACTGAACGATCTGCCTGGCCTGGCCCAGATCCTGGGTAATATCGGCCTCACCTATTTCTATCTGAAGGACAGCGAGCAGGCGCTCTCTTATCTGCAACGCTCTCTGGGTTACTACGAATCCCTCAAGGATCAACAGGGCATCGCCGAGATCCACGGCAACCTCGGCATGGTCCATCTGCACGAGCATCAATTGGAGTCGGCGCTGTTGCAGTACCAAGAGGCCCTGGCGCTGGCAAAAGCGATCCCAGATACGGCGCTCGAGGCCAGGATCAACATAGATCTCGCCAATGCCTATATCGAACTCGATGACCCCGAGCAGGCCTTCAATCAGATCACCACGGGCTTAGATCAGGCCAATAAGCTGGGTATCGTCTCCCTCAGCGCCTATGGCCTGCTGACCCTCGCTAAGGTGGAAAAATTACGTGGCAACAGTGAACGCGCCCTCACCTTGAGTGCGGCGGCGTTAAACAGCTCCCAGCAGCTGCAAGATAAGCGTATCGTGCGCGATGCACACGAGTTTCGCTATCAGCTCTACAAACATCTCGGGCAGGCCGAACAGGCGCTAGCGAGTCTGGAAGCCTTTAAGCAGGTGAACGATGAGATGTTTAACTCTGAGAGCGACCAGAGAATGGCCTTTCTCCTCAGCCACTTCGAGGCCGAGCAGCAGGAGCAGCAGATAAAGTTGCTGCAGGCCGATCAGGCGCTGCAGAAGACCCAGCTTGCACAACATACTTATCAGCGCAACGTATGGCTAGGTGGTCTGAGCGTCTTGTTTATCATCCTGCTCCTGCTGGTGAATCGTCATCACCAGCGCAAGATCAACGCCTCCCTCAATCAGAACATTCAATCTCAACGCGAGTTAATTCAAGCCGTTGCCCACGAGTTTAGATCCCCGCTTGCCCGGGTTCAGCTGGCCTTCGACATGCTGGAAGAACAGTTTGAGCAGGACAAACCCACTCGCCTCATCGACACCATCAACAAAGGCCTGAGTGAACTGGAGAAGCTGATCAAAGAGGCGCTGGATTTCATCCAGATAGAGAGTAAATCCAGGCCGTTGCACCTCTCACAGGTCAATCTCAATAAACTGCTGGGTGAGTTGATGGACGCTAATAGTGTCCTCTATCCCGATAAGGCCTTTAAGCTGGAGGTTAACCCAAGTGAAGCTTGCCTGGTTAAGGCCGATAGCACCCAGATTACGCGGGCATTTTCCAATATACTGCGCAACGCGGCGCGCTTCGCCCGCTCTCAGGTACTCATTAGCCTCAAGCAAGAAAAGTCCCGTATCCTGGTCATCATCGAAGATGATGGCCCAGGGATCCCCACGGAGCAGAGAGAAAGGGTATTTGAACCCTTCGTCAGGCTAGATCAAAGCCGTTGTCGGGATTCGGGCGGTATCGGCCTGGGTCTCGCGCTGGCCAAGAAGATATGCGAAGCCCATGGTGGCGCCCTCACCATCTCCTCGTCCCAGCTCGGCGGCGCCAAGTTGTCGCTCGCCTGCCCTTTAGTTAACAGAGAGTCTGATAACAAAAATTCTTCAACCAAGCCAGCTGAACACTAAGCGCTAGAACATAAGGCAACGGAACATCAAGCGGCCGCTCACCAAGCTGCCACAAGCAAAGCCCCTGAAAACAGATAAGCTAGAAACAGAAAGTCGGTAAAGCCTGTAGAAACAGGTCTATAAAACCGATGCGCTAATAGTGCCAGTTCGCTGCTCATCCCCCTTCCTCTTCTAATGCCGCTGCTAATCTCCCTGCTGATAAGCCAACTTTTCACCCCCAAGCGACGAGAATTCATCCGGTTGCATCCCAACATTTTCCGCCTAATGCACTAAACCACCCTAAAAAATGTTTGTTATTTGTTAAATACATTTGATCAAATGAATATTTTTGTATATAAATGTATATTTAAAGCTGTAAATCTTGCAGAGAAATCCCCCTCAGCAAGGAGAGCGGCGCCATGAGCCTAGCTCATCCCTACCACACACAATAACAACGAGGCACCTGAGCCAGCAGCGGTATAGCAGGATATGCAAGCTGCCAATGCAACAGGAAATCGTGGAGCATATAAGATGAAAATCAGTAAACTAGCAGGCATGATCTCCCTAATCACACTGGGTATCGCCGCCTCGAGTCAGGCAGCAGACAACCGCTATGTGGTTCAAGTCGATAATCAACACAAGGGCATAGTGAAGGCCCTGGCGGTCAAGTCGGGCGCGACAATCGAACTCGACGGTGATGGCTTCTTCGCCGCCAGCTTTAACGCCCAAGATCTCGCCCAGGTCAAAGGCCTGTTAAACAATCCCCATGTGAAGCTGGTCGAGGAAGACCAACGCCGTACCCTGCAGTCACTCTATCAGGATGATGCGGGCGACCCTATGTTGAGCCAACTCACCCCCTATGCCGTCTATCAGTCTCAGGCAGATCAAGTTGATTTCGTGCCGGGCGCCGGCATTAAGGTGTGCGTGATCGACTCGGGCCTGGATAGAAGCAACCCTGACTTTAACTGGGGAGCCGTCACAGGCGATAACGATTCCGGCACAGGTGATTGGGATGTCAACGGCGGACCTCATGGCACCCATGTTGCCGGTACTATAGGTGCGGCAGACAACGACATAGGTGTCGTTGGTATGGCACCTGGGGTCGATATGCATATCATCAAGGTCTTTACCGCCAGCGGCTGGGCCTACTCTTCAGATCTGGCTCATGCCACCGACCTCTGTAGCCAGGCGGGCGCCAACATCATCAGCATGAGCCTAGGTGGTGGCGGTGCGAGCAGCATCGAATCTAACGCCTTCGAAGCCTTTACTCAGGCAGGTGGCCTAGTGGTCGCCGCCGCGGGCAACGATGGTAACAACGCCCGCTCCTACCCAGCCGCCTACCCCGCCGTCATGATGGTTGGCGCCAACGACGCCGATAATAATATCGCCAGTTTCTCGCAATTTCCTAGCTGTAGCAGTGGCCGAGGCAAACATGCAACCCAAGACGAAACGACCTGTGTAGAAGTCACCGCCGGCGGCGTACAAACGCTGTCGACCTATCCCGCCAAAATGGCCACCATAGCCGCCATGTCGGCGGATGATGTTTTCTTCGAGGCCTCGGCCATGGAAAATATCGGCAGCGCCAGTGGCAGCACCTATTTCATGGGCACGGCCGAAACCTTAGATACTCGAGCCCAGGGCAGTGTGTGCGTTATCGATCGCGGCAACATCTCCTTCCATGACAAGGTCGCCAACTGTGAGGCCTCTGGCGGTATCGGCGCCGTCATAGTCAATAACGTCGACGGCATGCTATATGGCACGCTGGGTGACGCCAACAGCACTCAGATTCCCGCCGTGGGTGCGGCGCTCAGTGACCGCACAGCCTTAATGGCAGCGACTCAGGCATCAGTGTCTATCGCGAGTGGCGATTACGGTTATATGAGCGGCACCTCGATGGCGACCCCTGCCGTGTCGGGCGTAGCGGCACTGGTGTGGTCAAACTTCCCAGAATGTACTGGTAGCGAGATCCGTCAAGCACTTAAGGCGACCGCCGAAGATCAGGGCATACCTGGACACGATGAGTATTTTGGCTATGGCATAGTCAAGGCCAAGGCGGCTTACGACTATCTACAAAACAGTGGCTGTAACGGTCAAGGCGGCACGCCGGGCACCTTTAGCCTAAACGCCGAGTATGAATACGCGCGAGGCAAACACAGGGTTAACCTGACGACGGTCGCGGCATCGAGCCCTAAGGTTGACATCTACCGTAACGAGCAGCTCATCGCCACGGTAGCGGCAAACACCCTCTATACCGATAGCTTTGGTCGCAAGGCAAGCGGCAACTTCAGCTACAAGGCCTGTGAAGAAAATACCCAGATCTGTACTGAGACCCAAAGCGTCAACTTCTAGTCACTGAGATTTGTCGCTGCAGCTAATCAAGGCGATTTGGTAAGGTGCTGATAGCCTTAGAGATGAGTGTTCTTGCGGCTGACGCTAGACATTGAGCAATGGCTCATCAAGCGTGAGCTCATTGGGCACTGTCTCGGTAAGAAAAAGCTCGCTAAGAAAAGGCTCGCTAAGAAAAAGCTCGTGAAGCACAAGCTGATTCAGCACAAGCTGATTCAGCACAAGCTCGTTAGACACGAGCGCCTTATGCGTAAGTAAATTGAAGGGCGGAGATCATCTCATTTGATCTCCGCCCTTATTCTTGATTGGACAGAGCTCAATTAGACATATCTCAATTCGACAGGGCGAGATTAGACAAAGCTCGACTAGTCAAATCTCAGTTAGACAGGGCTCGATTAAACAGCGCCCGATTAAGCAACGTTAGTAGAATCCCAGTGTTTGTCGTCTAGGGATTCGTCGATCCTAGTACATTTCCCCAACTCATACACTGCTTCACCACTTCCACACTATATAAAGAGCACTCCCCTTCTCCATCGCGTCTATCTCCAATCAAATGCTATTTATTTATAAATATCAGTCCATTGCGAGCACTCAGTCAAATTAACACACAAGCATCTATATACATAAATTCACATTTAAGACGAAATTGTGACATTTTTGATAAACAAATGTTGATCAAAACCAAATCGAGGTATATAAATGTATACATATCGAATACATTTGTATGTGATATAGCCCTATTGAAGACCTCATCAAGTAACTGGGTGCGACAACACTGAGTACTTATAAATTTTATAACAACAGGAGAACAGTTGATGACTACACCCAAGAAATCATCTTCCAAGCTGCTCACAACACTATTAGGTGCCTCACTCTTAACTGGTTTGAGCCCTGTAGCACTGGCCGTAACCAAGGCGCCGCTGAAGGCAATGCCGCAGTACGATAACCAAAGCGTACTAGTCAAGTTCAAACAGAAAGTCACTAAGAAAGATCGTAAGGCGCTAACCCGTAACCTGGGCGTCTCTTTCAAAGATAAGAATAACGACGGCGTGGATGACCGCCTGCGTAACATTGCCAATGGTCGCCTGGCCGTGCTGGATCTGGGCCAGGGTCGCCAGGTAGAGGCCGTCCTCAACAGCCTGAAAAACCACCCTCTAGTTGAATACGCAGAACCTAACTACATAGTACACACCACTGCAGTGCCCAACGATACTTCATATGCAAGCCTTTACGGCATGCAGAAGATCCAAGCTGAAACTGCCTGGGACTATGTGATCGGTGATTCTTCTGTTGTTGTTGGTGTGATCGACACCGGCTTTGACTTCAACCACCCAGATCTAGCTGACAACATCTGGACCAACCCAAATGAGATCGCGGGCAACGGTATCGATGACGACGGCAACGGTTACATTGATGATATCCACGGTATCTCTGCCATCCTGGATAACGGTAACCCGTCTGATACAGGTGCTCATGGCACTCACGTATCTGGCACTATCGGTGCCAAAGGTAACAACGCTCTAGGTGTTGTCGGTGTAAACTGGCAAACCAACATGGTCGGCTGTAGCTTCCTCGGCACAGGCGGCGGTACCCTAGCCGATGGCGTTCAATGTATCGACTATATGATCGGTCTTAAAAACGCCGGCAACAACGTCCGCGTGCTGAACAACAGCTGGGGTGGCGGTGGCTTCACCCAAACCCTAAAGGATGCCATCTCGGCGGCCAACAATGCCGACATCCTCTTCGTTGCGGCTGCGGGTAACGATTCTGCAGACATAGACAACGGTGGTTTCTACCCTGCCGGTTACGATGTGCCTAACGTAGTAGCGGTAGCCTCTACCGATAGCGCCGACAACCTGTCTGGTTTCTCTAACTATGGCGATCAACTGGTTCACCTGGCTGCACCGGGTTCATTCATCCTGTCAACGACGCCTAATAACAGCTACGACACTTTCAGCGGTACCTCGATGGCGACACCGCACGTAGCCGGCGCCGCAGCCCTGATCCTGGCAGGTAACCCTAACCTGACCACGTCTCAGCTAAAAAGTGTACTCATGAATACTGGTGATGCGCTTGCGTCTCTGCAAGGTAAAACCATCTCAGGTAAGCGCCTGAACCTTGCCAACGCCCTGATCGATTCAGGCGGAGCGGGACCTTCTTTCTTCATGGAAGCAACACCAACTAAATCGACCGTCAACCAAGGCGACAGCCAAGCTTATGCTATCGATCTGGTGGCTGCGGGCGGTTTCAATGGCACAGCGACTATGAGTCTGAGCAGCGTACCTGAGCTCAACGCTGACGTGGTATTTGCACAAAACCCAGTTGCGGGCGACACCACTAACACCATGACTATCAATACGACCGAGCAAACTGCACCTGGTACGTACAACATGACAGTCAACGCCACCGACGGAGCCGTTTCTAAGAACATCAACCTAGAGCTGAAAGTATGGCCTCAAGGTACTGTTTCTACTATGTTGACCAGCAACCAAGTCGTGCCTATCAGCGATAACGATCCTTCATTCCCTGCAACCAGCAGCATCAATGTTCCATATGACATGACGCTGACTCAGGTTGAAGTGTTTGTTGACATCACCCACGCCTGGGCACCTGACATGCTTGTGTCTGTCATTTCACCAGCCGGCGAAGAAGTCATTCTGCACGACCGTGCGGGCGGCAATGGTACTGGCCTTGTTGGCAACTTTATTCCTACCGAATACGAGCTGGACAACGCATTGGGTGAGTGGACACTGAAAGTTGTTGACGAAGTTGCGGGCGACACGGGCGCTATCAACAGCTGGTCGCTAAAACTGACTGGCGCACCATCGGCAGGCACGGACTTCGTGCCAAACGTACAGATAGCGACGCCTGCTAACCAAGGCGCGTACCTAACCGGTGAAACCGTCAGCTTCAGCGCAAGCTCAAACGACACCGAAGACGGCGACCTGACGTCTGGCATTGTTTGGACCTCAAGCATCGACGGCGTTATCGGTAACGGCGCATCGTTCACTAAGTCTAACCTGTCGGTAGGCGACCACGTGATCACTGCGACCTCTACTGATTCAGCAGGCCAGGCAAGCACAGAAACTGTTGAGCTATCTGTTGCCGATGCTAACACTACAGTAAGCGGTGCTAATAACACGGCAATCGCGATGCCTGAGATGGGCGGCAAGGTATTTACTGAAATCGACCTACCTACCGGCGTTGCTATCGATGCAATCGAAGTCAATGTCGATATCTCGTTCGAATCGGTTCAATACCTGAACGTGTGGCTACAGTCTCCGTCTGGCACCCTGGTTAAACTGGTGACTTGGCGTCAGTTCTGGAACAAAGACCTGGTTAAGACCTTCAACCCGGTTGAATTCGCAGGTGAGTCGAGCATGGGTACATGGCGTCTGTTTGTAGAAGATACCTCTAGCTACATCATGAATGGCGTACTGAACAACTGGAGCATCTCGGTTTCAAACGGCGACGCGGTACTTCCGCCTCCTGCTGAAAACACAGCACCTGTGATGACTATCAATGCACCTATGGGTGGTACTAGCTTCAACCTGGGCGACAGCATCACCTTCGAAGGCAGCGCAATTGACGCCGAAGACGGTGACGTAAGTGCCGGTATCGACTGGTACTCAAACTTCGGCGGTAAGATTGGTACCGGTGGTTTATTCACGACGAGCTCACTCGTCGCAGGCGACCACATAGTGACAGCGGTAGCTCACGACTCTGAAGACGCATTCGACCAGGCACAGGTAAGCTTTACCGTGCTAGATGCGCCTGCTAACGTAGCGCCAGTAGCTGACTTCAGCTTCGCGGCTAACTTCTTAGCGGTGCAGTTTAGCGACCTTTCAGGCGACAGCGACGGCGCAATAAGCAGCTGGTCTTGGGACTTCGGCGACGGTGCTAGCTCAACGCTGGCAAACCCAAGCCACAGCTATGACGCCGCAGGCACCTACACTGTCACCCTGACCGTTAGCGATGATGATGGCGCCGAGCACTCAGTCACTAAAGAGATCACTGTGACAGAGCCAAGCCTGGCGCTACAAGGTAACGCGACCACAGACGGTAACCGTGTAACAGCGAACCTGTCTTGGACGTCATCAAGCAAGGTATTGGTTGATGTATACCGCGACGGTGCCCTAGTAAGCTCTGGTGTAAGAAAAACAAGCTACACAGATCGCTTCAGCTCTAGCGCTACTAGCTTCACTTACCAAGCATGTGAAACTGGCACAAGCAACTGCTCTTACGAAGTCACCATAGTGGCGACGCCTAAGACCAAAGGTAAAGGCAAGTAAGTTGTAACCCAGGGAAGGCTCTGCCAAGAGCCTTCCTTTTTTTCTATCTATATCTAATTTTAGCTAACGCTATCTAACGTTATGAAAAGCAATCACTCCGCCGCTGGATTGACCTACATCCAGGCCGGGCAGACACCCGAGGCACAAGCGGTGAACAACAACCGACTCTCCCTATTCGCGATACTCCTGCTATTTATGCTAACACCCTTCACCCATGGCTCGAGCGAATTTCGCGCCTACCAGAGCCGCTATAACGACCCACTGCTCAATATGGTTGCCGAGGACAGGGAAACGCTTGAAAAGTTTAACGCCCAGAGCAAGGCAACTATCGGCTCGGTAGAGATAAAACCCAAACGGATAAGCGAAACGAACACAAAAAGCAAGACGCCGATAGCGAGCGATCAAAAGGAGGCTTCAGCAACTCCAGAGGACAAGCCTACTGAATTGACGCCCGGTTTCGTGCTGTCGGTAAAAGAGAAACGCTTAAGCAAAGCTGCGGGTGAGACCGCGATTTATCACTTCTCGACACTTGAAGACAGGACTCTTGTAGACACTAGCCTTACGGGAAAAAGTTTGGCTAGCGAGAAATTAGAGGGACAGATATGCCTGAGCCTGGCCTCCTCCCTTCCCGGCGCCAGGCTCACTAAGGAAAGGCTTCATCCCGGCGACACATTCAGCCTCTTGGTGCCATCCAATAGTGACGCCCAATGGGGCGACTATATGTTTACCGTAACCGCCTCATCCGACGGCGGCAATTGGGTCAAACAGCAAAGCGTCAATCTCAGCCTGCTTCCCGGCGACATACGCGAGATAAAGCAGGCCAACTTCACCTGGCATCCCATCATAGACAATACTCCTGAGGGAACAGTGAGTCGCATCGCCGTCGAAGATGAACTTGCCGCCTTTGGCGTGCGCGTCTTAGTTAATGTCTCCCATACCTGGCACAGGGATCTTAGCATGACCCTTACCTCCCCCATGGGCACAAGCTATCAGTTGGTGAGCGAAAGCCATTCTGCAAAAGCAAGTGATTCGTCAGAAGAAAGCCATGCTGCAAATTCGTCAAAAGAAAGCCAAGCCGCAAGAGAGAGCAATTTGTTAAAAGAAAGCCATGCTGGAAGAGACAATCAGTATCGGGAATATCGCACCCAGGCCTTCAATCACGAGGCGATAAGAGGCGACTGGATCCTCAAGGTGAGTGACCTGGCCGCAGGCGACATAGGCACGCTAAGGGGCTGGCAACTCCTCATCTCGGGTTACTCGGCCGCCCAGCCACAAGATATAAGTGCTAGTCCTTAGTCCTCCATAGACCAAAGTCCATAGTCCATAGTCCATGCTGTAACATGAGCCAGAAGCGCGCTGAATCATGGCAGACCAACACCCGAGAATCCTAGCCCAGAAAGCCGCCATTTCGCGCGAGAAAACGCCAATTTTATCGTGCATCTTACATTCACCTTCTTCCAATGAGAACACTCTGTTTTCGCAAAAGAATTAAAGCGAAAAAGCTGTTGTCCCATAGCAGTTCTGCTACAATTTCGCCGTAATTTCCTCCTCTAACATTACATATAAAAATAGTACCCTATGAATCAATCTAATAAAGTTCTAGCCGTTAACGATGATCTGCCCATCCGCACCGACAAGCCAGTACATTCAGGTAAAGTCCGCAGTGTTTATTGGTTAACCGCCGAAGACAGTGCGCGCCTGATCGAGCAGAAAGATTATGACGTTCCCGCCGACACGCCGCTGGCGATCATGGTGATCAGTGACCGTATCTCTGCCTTCGACTGCATCTGGCAAGGCGAAAACGGCCTCAACGGCGTCCCTGGCAAAGGGGCGGCGCTTAATGCCATCTCTAACCATTGGTTCAAGCTATTTAAAGAGAAAGGCTTAGCAGACAGCCATATTCTGGATGTTCCACATCCTTTCGTGTGGATCGTGCAGAAGGCGCAGCCAGTGATGGTCGAAGCGATCGCCAGACAGTACATCACAGGTTCTATGTGGCGTGCCTACAGCAAGGGCGAGCGCGACTTCTGTGGTATCACACTACCCGAGGGACTGGAGAAGGATCAGAAACTGGAAGAGGTGCTGATCACCCCATCGACCAAAGGCGTACTGACGGGTCTTGAGGGCGTTCCCGAAGCCGATGATGTTAACGTCTCTCGCGCGGATCTGGAGCGCCACCTGGAAGATTTCAACTTCCACAGCAAGGGCGATATCGACCTTTACGAGAAGCTGCTTAAAGAGGGCTTTGCGGTGATCAGCGAGGCCCTGGCCGAGCAGGATCAGATCTTCGTCGACACCAAGTTTGAGTTTGGTTACGTGAAAGATGCCAGCGGTCAGGAAAAACTGATCTACATGGATGAAGTCGGCACCCCTGACTCATCACGTATCTGGGACGGTGAAGCCCGCCGTAACGGCAAGATCGTCGAGAAGTCGAAAGAAGGCTTCAGACAATGGCTGCTAAGCCACTTCCCAGATCCCGATATTCTGCTCAACAAGGAGCGCATGCCTGAGCGTTTCGCCCTGGCGCGCGACAACAAGCTGCCAACCGAGGTGATGATGGATATCTCTAACACCTACGTAGGCATCGCCGAAACCATCATAGGTAATAAGCTACACCTGAGCGAGAATCCTCGTCAGGAGATCATCGACATCCTGCGCGATGAGTATCAGCTGATCCAAGCCTAATGGCGCTAAGCTCCTGATGCTCAACTGGCATAATTTGCCAGGGCAAGATGAGATAATCAGGGCTGACTAGAAAACGAAGGCCAGCGTTCAACAGACGCTGGCCTTTTTATGCGTGTTTATCTGCGTTTCACCTGAGATTCGATTGGGCCTTTTTATTGGAAAGTCACCCAGAAGTGGTTTTATCATGCTTGAGCTTGAGCCCTAAAAGCCGCTAGCAATGACGCTAAAACCTGGCGCCGCTCGCTCATAAGACGATGATGAAAGAAAATTAATCTGCTAAAGCAGATAGGCGCGCCATCGAACGGCGACTAAAAACTCGCTTAATCTGCGCCAGTAATTCGCTTTGCCCAAACATGAGCAAAATGGCAACTTTCCTCAAAGAGAGAAACCTCAGAGGCTTTCGCCCAAGTGACTTGAATAAAAGAGCAACAAGCGAATGCCGTTAAATGGCTCTATTTGTAATAATCATTATAATCAGTAAGATAAACAGGAATACCAACAAGCCTCAATCCACTCAGGCCTGGGTATTCGGTGGTGATAAAAGCTGCAATTCGTCTCTAAACCGCCGCTCGCCGCAACTTCATAAAGCTAAGGCAATGAAATGAACATTAACTAACGAGAGACAGACAAGACGGGATCTGGCAACTGAAACCACAGCTCAAAACCCGGTTACAAAGATGGCCTTAATATTTTCTCACAACTTTATTAATCCAATCTTAAACTTTTGATTTGCCGCGCCCCTGCCCCGCTTGATAAGGTATGGCGGCAATCACATCTTTAGCGCCCCCATGCCTGTTAGGCAACAAAAAAACGATTGGGCGCCAGCAACAGGGAGAACCCATGCGCAAGTCTATCCTCACCACGGCTATCTTAGCCGGTCTATACCTCACTGGCTGTACACCAGCGAGTCAGGAAGCAAGCAATACAGAAGTAGCGAGTAGCGAAGCGGCGAAGCCTGCCGTACAGGCGAGTGAAGGTCAAATCAATGCCAGCAACGTACTGCTCAAGAAGAGCGTGTTACAGTATCAGGCGCCTGAGTTTGATAAGATCACCTTCGACGATTATGCCCCAGCATTCACCCAAGGGATCATAGAGCACGACAAAGAGATCCAGGCGATCATCGACAACCAGGCCGCCCCAGATTTTGACAACACCATAGTTGCCATGGAAAAGTCTGGTAGCCTACTTACCCGCGTGGCCAAGACCTTCTTTAACCTGGCCAGCGTTAACTCTAACAGCCAGGTACAAACCCTGGAAGCCGAGCTAGCACCTAAGCTGTCTGCGCACTGGGACAACATCTTCTTAAACCCAGAGCTGTTTGCCCGCGTAGAAAGCGTCTACAAGAGCCGCGACAGCCTGAGCGCCGAAGACAAGCACCTTGTAGAGTATTACTACCTGGCATTCGAGCGCGCCGGTGCCAAACTCTCTGACGCAGATAAAGAGAAGATGCGCGATCTCAACGGTCAGCTCGCCAGCCTAACCACAGAGTTTTCTAAGAACGTTCTCGATTCATTTAAAAACGAAGTGATCATAGTTAAAGACAAGGCGGAGCTCGACGGCCTATCTGACGCCGAAATCGCTACCCTCGCCCAGGCCGCGAAAGATGCCGGCAAAGAGGGATATCTGATCACTCTTGTGAACACCACTCGCCAACCTATCCTCTCCAGCCTGAACAATCGCGAGCTAAGAGAGAAAGTGTGGAAGACCTCGGCAAACCGCGCCATGGCGCTTAACGGCCCGAATATCGTCAAGCAGTCACACCTGCACGCCGAAAAGGCGGCGCTACTTGGCTATGACTCCTGGGCAGCCTACACGGTAGCCGATCAGATGGCCAAGACACCGACGGCCGTGTATGAGATCTTAGATGACCTAGCCCCTAAGGCTGTGGCCAAGGCCAAGCTAGAGGCGGCGGACATACAGGCGCAGATTAAGGCATCGGGTCAAGACTTCGAACTGGCACCTTGGGACTGGGCCTATTACAGTGAGAAGGTTCGTAAAGCCAAGTACGACCTGGATCAGAGCCAAGTTACGCCTTACTTCGAGTTTAACCGCGTCCTCAATGACGGTCTCTTCTTCGCCATGGAAAAACTCTACGGCATCACGGTCAAGGCGCGCAAAGATCTGCCTGTATGGAACCCGGATGTGCTGGCCTATGAGATCTTTAACAAAGACAAGAGCTCAGTCGGCATCTTCTATCTGGACCCTTATGCCAGAGAAGGTAAGAACGGTGGCGCCTGGATGGATGAGTTCGTAACCCAAAGCGGCCTACTAGGCACTAAGCCTGTGGTCTACAATGCGTTGAATATTCCAAAGCCTGCCTCAGGTCCAACCCTAATGACCTATGATGAAGTCAGCACCATGTTCCACGAGTTCGGTCACGCCGTGCATGGTCTCTTCTCTCAGGTGAAATACCCAAGCGTTGCCGGCACCGCTACCCCGAGAGACTTCGTCGAGTTCCCATCACAGGCGAACGAAGACTGGTCGATCGATCCTGAAGTCCTAGCCAACTACGCTAAGCACTATCAGACCGGCGAGCCTATCCCTGCCGAGCTGCTGAAGAAAGTTTTGGCGGCGAGTAAGTTTGGACAAGGCTTCGATACTACAGAGTATCTGGCGGCGGCTATCCTGGACATGGAGTGGCACTCAATTGGTGTCGATGCCAAGATCGACGACGTGGCTAAGTTTGAGCAGCAGGCACTGGCGAAACACGGCATCGACTTTGCGCCTATCCCACCTCGCTACAAGTCAACCTACTTTAGCCATGCATTCGCCGGCGGCTATTCGGCGGGCTACTACGCCTACCTGTGGACCGAGGTCTTTGCGGCAGACGCCTTCGACTTCATGAGCCACAACGGCGGCCTGTCACTGGAGAACGGTAACAAGTTCCGCGACAACGTGCTCTCTAAGGGTAACAGTGAAGATCTGATGCAAGACTACATCAAGTTCACCGGCAGAAAGCCAACCGTGGATGCCCTGTTAAAACACAGAGGCCTAACGGAATAAGTCTGGATTTCAGGCATTAAAAAGCGGCTCAATGAGCCGCTTTTTTTATCGCTATCTGCTTCAGCGTAATCTTATCCCTAACTCTAATGCTAACTTTAAAGCGCTAACTTTAAAAGCTAGTAGATAGAGGCTTCGCCCGGCGGACGGGTACGCAGGAGTTTGAGGAACCACATATATTGCTCGGGATAGGCGTTAATCACCTGCTCCACCGCGCGGTTTAATGCTAAGGCCTCATTCTCCTTACCCTGCATCTCTTCGGGTGAGATGGGCGGCAGTACCGTCAGCAGATACTGACGCTTTTGCTGATCATAGCCAATCTTCACCGGCATCACCTGAGCATTACCGGCCGAGGCAAGGCGCCCCACCACGGGCAGAGTGGCCTTAACCGTGCCTAGAAATGGCGCGAAGACACTCTTCTCAGGGCCTAGGTCTTCGTCTGGCAGATAGAAGAAGCTGTTATCGTTTTTCAGCTCAGACAGGAGCGCACGTATACCTGCCTCACGCATATAAACATTGCCGCCCTTGGAGCTGCGCATGCGGTTATTGAACCAGTCAAACAGCTTGTTACGATGGGCCTTGGCCATGGTCACCATGGGCAGCTCCAGGTTCAACCTGAGCCCGGCGTACTCTATGCCCCATACATGGGGCATGATGAAGATCACCGGCTGACCTGCATCACGGGCGCGCTGCACATGCTCGAAGCCTTCAAGCTGAACCCGGCGACGCAGATTAGCATCTGAGCGCAGCAGCAGCTCTGACTGCGCCAACAGGATCAACACGAAATTCTCGATATTCTCATCGAGTAGCTTATCGATCTCGGCCTTTGATTTCTCCGGGAAACAGGTCTCCAGGTTTGCCCTGGCCACCCTGAGGGGCTTCTTGGCGATCTTCTTCACCAGACGCGCTAGCAGGCGCGCTATCGGATCCCTCAGCCAGGCGGGCATAAGGCCGAAAAACACCAACAGCCATATGGCAAACCAGGTGGGCCAATGCTTAGGATGTAATAACTCGGCGCGAAAGCGACGATCGAAATACTTAGGTTTTCTAGACAAGAGTACAACCTCTTACTCATCCAGCGCCTGTGACCACACAGGCATAAACAACAGATAACCAGTTCAGAAGAAACAGAAAAAGCCACTCAAGGAGTGGCCTTCTTTATGTATTAAGTCGGATTATTTACCGGCGTTAGCCTCTTCAACACGACTCTTAAGTTTCTGTCCTGGACGGAAAGTCACCACGCGGCGAGCAGAAATCGGGATATCCTCGCCTGTTTTAGGGTTGCGACCCGGTCTTTGATTTTTGTCCCTTAGGTCAAAGTTGCCAAAGCCAGATAACTTGACCTGCTCACCGTTCTCGAGGGCTTGACGAATTTCTTCGAAAAATGCCTCAACCATCTCTTTCGCAACTCGCTTGTTAATGCCAAGCGTTTCAAAAAGATGTTCTGCCATTTCGGCTTTGGTAAGTGCCATACTTTTAATCCCTCAACAGTGCGTTGAACTCGGTCTTGAGTTCAGAAACTACCTTTTCTACCATTTCAGCAATTTCTTTCTCTTCAAGTGTACGAGCGTTGTCTTGTAGTGTAAGTGCAATCGCCAGACTCTTTTTACCTGGTTCAACACCTTTACCTTGGTATACATCGAACAAGTTTAAGCCAACCAACTGATTTTCGCCAACTTTTCTTATCAAATTTACAACATTTCCTGCCGAGACATCTTCATCAACCAGGATGGCAATGTCACGTCGGTTTGCTGGAAACTTAGACACAGTCTGGGCTTGCGGCAAACTTGCGTGCAATAAGGCGTCTAATTCGAGCTCGAATACGATGGTTTTACCATTTAAGCCGAAAGGCTTTTCCAGGCTCGGATGGACGGCACCAATGACACCAATCACACGATCATTTCTTAAGATTTCAGCACATTGCCCCGGATGAAGCGCCGGATGAGATGCTTTTTTAAAAGTAAATTCATCCTCTGAAACTGTCAAGCCGATAATGGCTTCCAGATCGCCCTTAAGGTCGAAAAAGTCTACAGTTTTTGATTCCATCGACCAATGTTCGTCGTTTTGGTTACCGGCAATGACGGCACCTAGCATAGCCTGCTGACGCACACCCGATTCGGCCTCGGCATCTGGCACGAAACGCAACCCGGTTTCAAACAGGCGAACGCGGTTTTGCTGGCGGCTCTGGTTGTAGCCCACGGCAGTCAACAGACCGGTGAACATAGACAAGCGCATGGCCGACATCTCTACCGAGATAGGGTTTGGCAGCACCATGGCATCGCTGCCCGGATGCACCAGCTGCTGCAGCTTAGGATCGACGAAACTGTAGGTCACGGCTTCCTGGAAGCCACGGGCTACCATCATGGCGCGTACGCGCTTAAGGTCGATATCTGACTCTTTGTGTAGAGGCATGCTCAGGGCTGCTACAGGGGCAACATTCGGAATGTTGTTGTAGCCATAGATACGGGCAACCTCTTCGATAAGATCTTCTTCGATCGCCATATCGAAACGGTAAGTCGCAGTAACAACCTGCCAGTTGTCATCCACACGTGACACGCCAAAGCCAAGACGCTCAAGGATCTCGGTGACATCGGCATCTGCAATATGATGGCCGAGCACGCGATCTAGCTTGCTGCGACGCAACAGTATGTTGGCAGGCTGAGGCAGATGCTCGTCGGCCTTAGACTCAACCACAGGGCCGGCTTCGCCGCCACAGATCTCTAGCACCAAACGCGTCGCACGGTCGATCACCTTATGTTGTAGCTCAGGGTCGACGCCACGCTCGAAGCGATGTGACGAGTCTGTGTGCAGGCCAAGACGACGTGATTTACCCATGATCGCCAGCGGCGCGAAGAAGGCGCACTCCAGCAGGATATCTTGTGTCTCACCGGTCACACCCGAGTACTCGCCACCGAACACACCGGCCAAGGCCAGAGGTTGGCTGTTATCGGCGATAACCAGAGTATCGTTTGGTACGGTAATTTCGTTGCCATCGAGCAGAGTCAGCTTCTCCTCACCATCACCCAGACGGATCTGGATCTTGCCGTCGATTTTCGCCAAGTCGAAGGCGTGCATCGGCTGACCGAACTCGATCAACACATAGTTGGTGATGTCGACGATAGGATCGATAGAGCGAATGCCGCTGCGACGCAGTTTTTCCTGCATCCAGAGTGGCGACTGCGCCTTAACGTTAACGTTTTTCACCACACGACCCAGGTAGCGTGGACAGGCGTTAGGGGCCTGATTGTCGATCTCGATAGCATCTTCGATGCTAGGGGTGACCGCTTCCCATGTCGGGGCAACAACCGCTTGACGGTTAAGCACACCCACTTCGCGGGCCAGACCCACCATACCGAGACAGTCGGCGCGGTTAGCGGTCAGATCGACATCGATCACCGCATCATTAAGGTCCAGATACTCACGTACGTCTTGACCGATAGGCGCATCGAGCGGCAGCTCGATAATGCCATCGCTCTCGATGTCGATACCCAGTTCGCCGTAGGAGCAGAGCATGCCAAATGATGGCTGACCGCGTAGCTTGGCCTTCTTGATCTTAAAGTCGCCCGGCAATACCGCGCCAACCATGGCCACGGCCACTTTCAGGCCCAGACGGCAGTTTGGCGCGCCGCAGACGATATCGATCAACTCATCCTGACCGACATTAATCTTAGTTACACGTAGCTTGTCGGCGTCTGGGTGCTGGCCACACTCGACCACCTCACCCACAATCACGCCTGAAAAATCACCGGCTACCGGGTCGACACCGTCGACTTCCAGGCCCGCCATGGTGATCTGATGTGACAAATCGTCACGGCTAATACTTGGATTGACCCACTCACGAAGCCAAGACTCACTGAATTTCATTATTTACTCGCTCCGTTATTTGAATTGCTTAAGAAAACGTAGGTCGTTTTCGAAGAATGAACGCAGGTCATTAACCCCATAACGCAACATAGAGAGACGCTCTACCCCCATACCGAAGGCGAAACCTTGGTACTTCTCAGGGTCGATGCCAACGCTGCGCAGGACATTAGGGTGAACCATGCCGCAACCCAAGACTTCTAACCACTTGCCGTTTTTACCCATCACATCCACTTCGGCTGAAGGCTCTGTAAATGGGAAGTAAGAGGGACGGAAGCGTACTTGTAGATCTTCTTCGAAGAAGTTACGTAGGAAATCATGCAAGATCCCTTTCAACTCCGCGAAGTTAACATTTTCATCGACAAACAGACCTTCAACCTGATGGAACATAGGCGTGTGGGTCTGGTCATAGTCGTTACGGTAAACGCGGCCCGGAGAGATGATACGCAGCGGCGGCTTTTCCGTTTCCATGGTGCGGATCTGCACGCCCGAGGTTTGGGTACGCAGCATCAGCTTAGGATTAAAGTAGAAGGTATCGTGATCGGCACGTGCCGGATGATGCTCAGAAATGTTGAGCGCATCGAAGTTATGGAAATCGTCCTCGATCTCTGGCCCCTGCTTTACGCTGAATCCCAGCTCACCAAAGAAGGTTTCGATACGTTCGATGGTACGGGTCACAGGATGCAGGCCACCATTGTCGATGCGACGGCCTGGTAGGGTCACGTCGATGCTTTCGGCGCTCAGCTTAGCTTCGAGCTCCTGAGCCTTTAAGCCTTCGATACGCTCAGACAGCTTTTGCTGTACCGCTTGCTTCGCCTGGTTGACCGCCTGACCAAAGGCCGGCTTCTCCTCAGGACTCAGCTTACCCATCATCTTCATCATGTCGGTGATCTTACCCTTCTTACCCAGGTAATCGACACGAAGGTCATCGAGGGCTTTCAGATCATCTGTCCCTTCGATTGCCTGTAAGGCCTGTTCTACGATTTCTGTTAACTCTGACATCATCTCTTCCAGTACGCCCGCCCTCACGCTGAGAGCCAAGACTTTCTATATGCTGACTATTTAATCTTTACGAAATTAGAAAAAGAGACAAATTTTACGTGACCATAAGACGTTTGACTAGGGCTTATTTGGTATTTTTCTAACGAAATCCGTGAGAAAAGGCCAAGCTGGCTAAGCATCAAACTCAGATAGGCTAAAAAGCCATCCCAAAATGTAATTTTGATTCGCCGCGATCACAGCAAGCATGTACACTTGAGCCGTACCTTATTTAACAATAACGATAAAATCCCAGTACAAATAAACAACAAACAAACGCCCTGAGGCAAAATTCTCGTTAAGTAATCACTTTGCGATCCGATAACGAGATCATCCCCAGGCGGCAGAGAAAAGCTATGAGAGAAGTAAAGTTTCGATGGATAGATCAGTATCTTATCCATATGACCCTGAAAACCAAATTTACCATTCTGGCCATCATCCCCATCATCACCCTCATGGGGCTTTCCTATATCCTCTATGGGCAGTTCAATAGCCAGATTAAGCAGAGTCACCAGCAGAGTGCATTGGCTGACGCCCAGAAGATGGTGGAGCTTATCGACCTGAGCCTTAAGTACGTGCCTGATGACAAGGCGGCGAGCTTTAAGCAGGAACTGGTCAGTGCCGGCTTTGCCGATACACAATCGTCCCTCAACGCCAAGGCGAGCCGCCTGGTACAGGCCGGTGGTGGCACCTTAATGCAAGGTGATAGTCTGACTGCCCATAGCCGCGCCTCAAGCGCTAACCTGGTTGCCAAGACAGAGGTGACAGATCTCGACCAGGTACTGAGCTCTGCCCAGAGCGTGGTCATTATCAGCCTGGTGGCGCTTATCTTTGTCATCTTGATCAGCAGTTACTATATCTCCACCTTCGTCGGCGGCGCCCTCTACACCAACGTGATGGCACTTAAACGCGCGGCCGATGGCGATCTCACCGGACGACTGAACTTCTTCGAGGTAAAAGATGAGTTCAGCATCTTGGCGGTGAGCATAGACACACTCGTCGAGCGTCAGCATCAGCTGGTGAGCCGCATGACTCAGGCCAGCAGCCAGATCCGCACCGTAGTGCAGGCCTTCAGACAGACGGCCCAAGAGGGACAAACTCTGGCCGCCGAGCAGCGTCAGCATCTGGATTCACTGGCCACGGCAATGGAGGAGATGACCGCCGCGGTGAAAGAGGTGGCCCGCAACGCCGAGCAATCTTCTAACGAGACCCAAGAGGCCAACCAACAGGTTGAGGCGGGCTCGAAAGATATCGCCATCACGGTCGAGGCGATTGGAGATCTTGCCAACGAAATTGGCGACGCCTCGACGGCGGTGAATACCCTGAACGACAACGCCGCCAAGATCGACGAGGTGGTCACCACCATCAACGCCATCTCAGAGCAGACCAACCTATTGGCGCTTAACGCCGCCATCGAAGCAGCCCGCGCCGGTGAACAGGGTCGCGGCTTTGCCGTGGTCGCCGATGAGGTCAGAACCCTAGCGGGACGCACCCAGGCCGCCACGGTCGAGATCAAGTCGATGATCGAGGCCTTGCAGACAGGCTCTCAGGCGCTCACCCAGGTGATGAAACGCACGGTCGAGAAGGCCCAGGACGGCAAGCAGCATGTGCTGGAGACAGGTGAGGATCTCAAGGCCATCGCCCATCACAGCGAGCGGGTATACGAGATGAGCGTGCTGATCGCCACCTCGGCCGAGGAGCAATCGGCGGTCGCCAACGAGATCGCCACCAACCTGATGGAGATCCGCAATCAGTCTCATGACGTGGAACAGTCCGCCAACCAGTCTGTCTCAGGCTGCGACGAACTGCACGCCACCGCCGAGCAGTTGGATCAGCTATTGGTTGGACTGAAAGTCTAGTCACTAATGTTCTAGTCACTAAAAGCTATTCACTTTAACGGCTTAGGGAGGCAACTCGTCACCCTAAGCCGACTTCATAAGAGTTTAATCCTGTCGCATTTTGATTTAATCTTGAGCTATCACTAATGCATGAATGGATCACAAGCCCCTATGGTCGCCAATGAGAAAGACGAGGCCGGCTCATTAAACACCCAGTGGAAAAACAGCCTTACCTTTAAATTCACCATAGTCCAATTTGTGGTCGCGGTCCTGATCATCGCCTCAAGCATCTGGTTGATCTTCTCAACCGAGAAGAAACATCACATGGACACCCAGCTCTCGCTGAGCCAGAACTATGGCCTGGCGGTCATAGAACAGCTGCAACAGGTCACCTCCAAAATCGAGACACTAGCGAACACCATAGGCATAGTGGGCGAAACCTATCGTGGTCAGGATGAAGTGGTCAAAGAACTGATCCCTTCCCTGCTGGATATTGGCGAGCGCCATCAGCTGATCGCTGGCGGCGGGATCTGGCCCGAGCCCGGCATGTTTGGTAAACAGAAGACGCGTAACAGCTTCTTCTGGGCGCGGGACAAGCATGATGAGTTTCAATACTTGGACAACTACAACAGCGCGGAAGGCCCAGGTTATCATCAGGCCTTCTGGTACCTGCCGGCGAAATATTTCCAAGACGGCCATACCCACTGGTCTAAGTCCTATGTCGACCCCTACACCAAGGAGGTGATGATCACCGCCTCTGTCCCCATGCGCGCCAACCACAGCTTTATCGGCGTGGCCACGGTCGACATCGCCCTGCGCGGCCTGGATAAACGCTTTAATTTTTCCGATCAGAATCCCCTGTCGAAGGGATATATACTGGCGCTGGACAGCTACAACAATCTGCTGGCAGATCCTTTCGACGAGTCTGATGAGCAGCAGACCGCCATGCTCGGTCAGCCGCTCTCTAGACTTATTCAGCACTACCCGCAGCTCGCCCCCATCGCCAAACGCATAGAGACGATGGACCAGACCTTTAGTCAGCAGATAATGACCAGCCCGGCCTATCGCCCGGAACAGCTCGAGAAAGTGCTGGTACAGACGCCTAGGGAGGAGCGAGAGCGCTTAACCACACTCATCAATGCCTCAATCAGGGGAAGCCATGGCAAGACGCCCATAGTGACCCTGGAGCTAAGTAGCGATCCCCTATTTAACGAGCCCGTGCTGGTGTCGATCCTCACCATGGCCCAGACCCAGTGGAAGATCATCCTGGTAACGCCGCTGTCGAGCCTCGCATCCCAGGCCAACGCCATCGCGCTGAAGATAGGCGCGTTTCTGTTACTGGCGCAGCTTATCGCCCTGCTCATTCTGTTTATCTTTCAGCACAAGCTCTTTATCCGGCCAATCTTCCAGATCGTCTCGGCGCTGCAAAGCGGTAACCTGGGCAGGTTGGAGCTCGATGCCAACAAGCGCCACGACGAGGTGGGCCAACTGGCCAAGGCCTTTATCGCCCGCAGCAATCAGCTGGAGATCGCCTATGCCAGTCTCGATGCCAGCAACCTAGCGCTGGAGCAGCAACTGGCGATGCAACAACTGGCGCAGCAGGAGCTGGAAAATAAGAAGGAGTTGATCAACTCCCTGCTCAACGCCTCACAAAACCTCATCTGCATCAAGGACACCCATGGCTGTTACTCCTTGGTCAACGATAAGTTTTGCGAGGTAATGGGCATAGAGCGAGCCCGGGTCATCGGCATGCGCGACATCGACCTCTATCCGGCGCATATCGCCGAGATCATCAATCATCATGACCACATCATCTTAGATAGCGATCAGGCCCAGAGCTTCGAGCAGCCCATGCCGACCGTGCATGGTGAGCGCATCTACCTGATCACTAAGTACCCAATCAAAGACAAGGATGGCAACATCATCGCCCTGGGTGCCATGGCGGTAGATATCAGCAGCCTCAAGGCCAAACAGGCAGAGCTGGAGCAAACCATCAAGCTACAAGGGGCAAGAAACACAGAGCTAAAACAGGCCTTAGATGCCAAGCCACAAGCCGTGGTAAAAGAAGGGATAGATCCCAAGGGGCTGGCGCAGCTTAAACAGATAGAGCTGGCCCAGCAGGCTATCTTGCCTCAAGTAGTTCATCAGTTACTCCGCCAGGAGCTGCAAGCGCTAGAGCAGATCTTTATCATGCTGCGTCAGTTAGATGCAGCCGATATCGAAGAGCCTCATCTTGCCAAATTTACCGAGGCCCTGACTTCCCAGATAGACATCATACGTCATGGTCAAACCTTGATCAGTGCAGACATCACAGATGTTCGCGCCACTGTTGCCGACCTCTTCTTACAAGACCTGGTGGCGATGTTAAGGCCTCAGCTCGACGCCAAGGGCGTAGCGGTGGAGATAGACTGTCCCCATCACCTGACACTGCCCATCTCACCTTGGCATTTTCTGGTGCTCTGCCACAGATTGCTCGGCAACAGCCTGCAACATGCCTTTCCCGACGCTCAGGCGCTCAATCGACCGAAACAGCTGAGCATAGGTATTCACTATCAAGAGGGTGTGCTCACGCTGACCCTGAGAGACAACGGCCTAGGAATTGGCCAAGCTCGGCTGGAGAAACTCACTCAAGCACTTGACAGCAATGGCAAGGGACAAGGCTCCCTCATCCATATCAATCAGTGGCTCAAGGCCCACTTCAACGGCAGACTCACCATCACCAGCCAGAGCGCCCAGTTTACCGAGCTGGTATGCGAGTTACATCTCGATAAGGCATAAAAAAATCCCCGGAGGTAGCCACTTCCGGGGACAATTTTTGTCTGCCGTGTCTGACAGGTTACTTCGCGACGTCGACCAGGTAGTGGCCCTGCAACCAGTTACGGCCTATCAAGAGCTTGTTGGTCATCTTTGTACGGTCTCTCAGGTTCACCTTGACCTTATACTCCCTGCCCGGCTCACCCACATTAAGTTCCACCATGTAGCGCACCTCACTGCCCTGGGCATTGCGAATAAGCGAGGTTTCGACGATACGGGCATGGACACGTTTTGTTTCACCTTTCTCGTTTTCCGTGGTGAAAGCGAGCATCTTACCGACATTCTGCTCCATATCTTCGACGCCATTTTCCACCTTGAGATCCACCGCGTGCAGCGAATTTTCTACCGCGCCGGTATCGATACGGGTATCAAACAGCAGGCCAGTTTCCAGAATGCTGATGGGGGCCCTAGCACCTATCACCCGCTTTTCAGACACATCCACCACATACTTGCCTTTTAGCCAGTTACGGCCGATCAGCAGCTTATAATCCATGTGGCCCCTGTCTCTAAGGTTTACCTTGACCTTGCGGGTTTCACCGGCAAAACCGACGTGCATCTCCACCATGTAACGTGTCTCAGTACCCTGAGAATTGCTGACGGTGGAGGTTTTAACTATCTTGGCGCTAAGGCGCTTACGCTCACCTGCGGCGTTTTCTGTGGTAAACCAGATGGTCTTACCCACGTTGTCAGCCATCTTCTTGGCGCTGCCCCCTTGGATCTCAAGGTCGAAGGCATGCAAAGACGTATTACCTGCGCCGGTATCGATGCGGGCCTGATAGACGAGCCCGGCTTCATCGACCGTCATCATGGCCGTCTGGCCAATGACGGCTTTATCGTCGCCATAGGCAGGCGCCAGCAGAAATAGCGCCACTAACGTTAATGCTTTGGTCAACGCTTTAAGGCTCGACATTCTCAAGGTCAACATGCTCAAGGTCAACATTCTAATCATAAAAAATATCCTAAACCCAATGAAACGAAGCCGACTGAGTGTCGGCCTATCTACAATCTTAATCCGGCGAACTCTCACCCAGCCAGCGCAGCGCCTCATCCGCCGCTTGCCGGGCAAATACCTTCACCGGACAGGGCGCCATATAGGCCATCACTTTGGCAGTGTTGGCCACCCACTCACTATCTGTGATGATGGCGACTCTGGAAAAGTCCGTCAAATGAAAGAATCCTAATTTGGCATCATCCCACAAGGTTTCAACAGAAACCCCTTCAAATTCTTCACTAAATTCATACCAGAGCTTAATGGTTGAGTGATCTAGCAACTTGGTTTCTATCGCCGGAACCAAGGTCTGATCATAGTCGGCTCGAGAGAGCACGCCTCTGGCTTTGACCGCCACAGTATCATGATGAAATCCCGACAGTAGTTCTATCATCAACCACTCCTTTTGAACTAATAAACAAAATGATAGACGAAGAGACAAAATAGCGTACAGGTACAGACACAGTGCACCAGGTGCTCGCTGATGTTGGGTCCTAATCGTATGTACCTGTAATGGCGCACAAACTGCACTCCCAACCAGACCAAGATGAAGGGCACAAAGGGCAAGGAGATGACAAACGGAATGAACCCCCAGCCAAACGCCAAGGCGTTAGCACTAAAGATCTGAAATATGACCCAAAACAACACGAGTACCGCATAGATAACAAAATGTTGTTTACTGATAGAGGTTGCAGACATGCACACAAACTTCCCAATTTCGCACTTATGCTAACAGTAGGAATAAAGGCTGACATTCTCAAGAAGTGAGTTGTAAACACCTGTTTCGGATTGCAAAACCTAAGCTTGCATCTTGGCAATTTCTTGATCGAACAGATTTTTGATCAGTCCCGAAAACTCGGTAATAAACAGGGTCTGCTCTTGGGTGGCATTGTGGTTAGCCACCTTGGCTAAGATCTCTTCTAAGTCATAGACGATGGCGTCGACTTCGCGGATCACCATGTTGCGTTCGGCAAAGGTTAAGGAAGGATTTTGGCCACACACCATGATGATCTGCGCCGCCAACTGCTCTTCAAACAACTCCATGACGGTGTCACCCGCTACCCCACCGGCTTCGGAGGCCTCAAACAGGCCTAGATGCTCGGTAAGATATTGTATTAGATGTATGTATCCGTCTTTATCAGTAACCATTTTTTACCCTAAACACACGACTTATATATGAGCATGGTATAGCCCATGCTCAATATCCAGTTTCTACCGCCATTATGATATAAATCGAGTATCCAATCTTGTTGTTAGTGCACGTTTTTCTATCGCATTAAGGTTAACACGAAAGAAACCGGTACCGCCTTGCTGATGGCTGGCAGACCGGCTATTTCTCTGAGCTTCTCAACCCCAGGTGTCAGGCCGAAGTCACCGGCATTGACCACCAGCGGCGCCTCACTGGCCACCATCAACTTATTACCGGCCACCTTGGCCACACTCACCATCACAGGAAGAGTCTGGGTCTTACCATGCAGACTCACCTTAGCATCGACACTCATCGACATTATGGTGCCGACGCTGGCTTTGTCGATCGCCTGTCCGTCGAGACTGGCAGTTAATTCGACGCTCGGATACTGAGCGGTTTCGAACAATATCTCTTTCATGCGCTGATCGCGGATCTCCACATTGGTGACCACACTGTTAAGCGGAATAAACAGGCTAAAGGCCCCGGCGTCGCTAAGCTGGCCCGAGACCTGAGTAAAATGATGCACCTCAGCAATATCACCCTTCTTGATTGAGATAAAGTTAACCCGTGAGCCCTGGTTACTCACCTGCCAATCGGCCGAATAGGCGTTTAAGCTTAAGATCCCAAGTCCTGCTGCCATGATCAGTGTTTTCATTTTACGCTCCATTTATAACCCTAAGTCCGTCGAAACCTCTGCGGTGAAACCCAGCTAGTTGAATGATTAGCAAGGTAATCTTATCTATATTAGCCTAATACAACAGATTATGAACCACTAATATTTGTCCCAATAAAAAAGCCCTAACTCAGTTAGGGCCCTTCTTAGATAATTGACAGTCTGTCAGTTAGGCTTTCTTCTTCGCTTTTGGCTTAGTCTTGGCTTCGCTGACCCACTTACCGCCGACAAACTTGGCCGTCCAACCGGTCGCCTTACCATCGATTTCGGTTGCCACATACTGCTCCTTGGTCTTACGGCTAAAGCGCACTACTGCCTTATTACCGTCATCATCCGTCACAGGGGCATCGGCCAGATATTGATACTTAGGCCATAAGAGCTCACGGTACTTCACCAACTCTTCCACTAAAGGCGCGCGGGTTTCGCGGGATTTAGGGAAGGTGCTCGCAGCCAGGAAGATGCCTGCGGCGCCGTCTCTGAGCACGAAATAGCCATCAGACTTGGTGCATTTCAGCTCTGGCAGGTGGATCGGGTCTTCCTTTGGCGGCGCCACTTCACCATTTTTCAACAGTTTACGCGTATTCTTACACTCGCTGTTGGTACAACCAAAATACTTACCGAAGCGGCCATTCTTCAGCTCCATATCGTTGCCGCAGCGGTCGCATTCGATAATCGGCCCTTCGTACCCCTTGATCTTAAACTGCCCCTGCTCGACCTCGTAGCCACCGCAGATGGGGTTATTACCACACACATGCAGCTTGCGTTTCTCATCGATAAGATAGCTATCCATCGCCGTGCCGCAAACATCACATCTGTGCTTGGCGCGCAGTGCATCGGTTTCGGCATCTTCGCTGTTCTCGCTGACGGCCTCTTCACCCGGCGTCAGGTTCATGGTCGTCTTACAGCGCTCTTTCGGCGGCAAGGCATAACCTGAACAACCCAGGAACACGCCGGTAGTACCGGTGCGAATGCCCATTGGGCGTCCACAGGTCGGGCAAGCGATATCGGTCAGCACCATCTCATTAGGGCGCATGCCGCCCTCTTCCGGCGGTAGCTCGGCCTTTTCAAGCTGAGCGGTCAGCCCTTTGTAGAAGTTATCCAGCACCTTCTTCCATTCGAGCTGGCCCTGGGCCACGTTATCCAGGGTCTGTTCCATGCCGGCGGTGAAGTCGTAACTCATCAGCTCTTCGAAGCTGCCGATGAGGCTCTCGCTAACAATCTCACCCATCTTCTCGGCGTAGAAACGACGATTCTCGACCTTCACATAGCCACGGTCTTGAATGGTCGAGATAATGGTCGCATAGGTCGATGGGCGACCAATGCCACGCTTCTCAAGCTCTTTCACCAGTGATGCTTCGCTATAACGCGCCGGTGGTTTAGTGAAATGCTGCTTAGGTAACAACTCTTCTAATGCGAGCACATCACCTTCGGCAACCATCGGCAGGGTGTTGTCTTCCTCGTTTTTCTTCTTAAGCGCGGTCTGAACCCGAGTCCAACCATCAAACTTAAGGGTACGGCCACTGGCCTTGAGTTCGTAATCCCCTGCGGTGACAGTCAGACGCGTCGCATCATATTTGGCTGGGGTCATCTGACAGGCAACGAATTGGCGCCAGATCAACTCATAGAGACGCTGGGCATCTCTTTCCATATCGCTAAGGCTGCTGGCACTGACGTTCACATCGGACGGACGGATCGCTTCGTGAGCCTCCTGGGCCCCCTCTTTGCTGCCATAACGGATCGGTGCATCGGGCAAGTACTTATCGCCATACTCATTGCCGATCATGTCACGCACACTGTCGAGGGCTTCCTGACTCAAATTGGTCGAGTCGGTACGCATATAGGTGATATGACCCGCTTCATAGAGACGCTGAGCCATCATCATGGTCTTCTTCACCCCAAAGCCAAGACGGGTACTGGCCGCCTGCTGAAGGGTCGAGGTGATAAAGGGCGCCGATGGCTTACTAGAAGTCGCTTTGACTTCACGGCTAGTAACTTGGTACTTACTGTCTTTTAGTGCGTTAACCGCCACCATGGCCTGAGCTTCGTTTACAGGGTTAAAGTTATCCCCCTTAAACTTAGCCACCTGCATCTTGAGCCCTTCGTTAGCGAGGGTCGTCAGCTCGGCATGAATGTCCCAGAACTCTTCTGGTACGAACGCCTTGATCTCGCCTTCACGCTCGACCACCAAACGCGTCGCTACCGATTGCACACGCCCTGCGGAGAGGCCACGGGCCACTTTCTTCCACAACAGGGGGGATACCATGAAACCCACCACGCGGTCGAGGAAACGTCTCGCCTGCTGGGCATTAACCATATTGGTGTTGAGCTGCGACGGATGGCTGAACGCCTCTTGAATCGCGCTCTTGGTGATCTCGTTAAAGACCACGCGCTGGTAGCGCTCAGGATCCCCACCAATCACTTCTTGAAGATGCCATGCAATTGCCTCCCCCTCTCTATCCAAATCGGTTGCGAGGAAGATATGATCTGCATTTTCAGCAAGTGACTGTAATTCTTTGACGACTTTTTCTTTGCCAGGCAAGGTCTGATACTTGGCCTTCCAGCCTCGCTCTGGATCGACGCCCATCCGCGCAACCAGGGCTTTCTTCGCTTTCTCTGCCTTATATTTAGCCTTCTCTTCGGGGGACATCTTGCGCACTTCGGCGGGCGATTTAGTCGACGAACTGGCGTCACTGGAGGATGAGGTAGGGAGATCACGGATGTGACCCACACTCGATTTTACGATGTAATCTTTGCCGAGATATTTGTTAATAGTCTTGGCTTTGGCCGGTGATTCGACAATAACTAGCGATTTACCCATAGAATGATCTGCGCCAAAAAGTCTCAAAATTCTGTAAATTGGCTCCATATATAGAGGGTTGTATCAATAGTTTCAAGCTAATCCCTGTTTTATTTGTTACGGCGAGCCAATTTTTAACCGTTTTTGAAAAAATGTGAAAAATAATATTGCGTAATTAAAAACTAATATTTCATTATTCCCCAACTAGCAAGTAATACTTATGCATTTCTGAGCCAATATCACAGATAAGGCCCCATCCTCCTAGCTTGTTATGCCCCAAAGCTCAAGTATACTGGAGCACAAATTCAACGAATTACGGCGCCACCTCTGCCCAGTGTTGACGCCCTATTAAAGCAATAATAACTTGAAGGATATGCAATGAAGCATTACGAAGCGAATTTTGATGGACTCGTCGGACCGACTCATAATTATGCGGGCCTGTCATACGGTAATGTGGCTTCTTTAAATAACGCCGCCGCAATATCCAGCCCTAAGGCGGCTGCGAAACAAGGCCTCAAGAAAGCCAAGGCCCTCGCCGATTTAGGCTTGGCCCAAGGGATGCTTGCCCCTCAGGAGCGCCCAGATCTTCACACACTGCGTCGAATTGGTTTTTCTGGTACCGATGCTGAAGTACTAGATAAAGCCGCTAAACAAGCCCCTGCGCTCCTCAGAGCCTGCTGCAGTGCTTCTAGCATGTGGACGGCCAATGCCGCAACCGTCTCACCAAGTGCAGATACCCATGACGGCAAAATCCATTTCACCCCGGCAAACCTGGTAGACAAACTCCATCGCAGCATAGAGCCTGTGACCACAGGTAACATACTGGCCGCCACTTTTAATAATTCGCGCTACTTCCATCACCATCAGCATCTGCCCGAACACGTAAGTTTTGGCGACGAAGGTGCTGCTAACCACACTCGTCTTTGCAGCGAATACGGTCATGCCGGTATCGAACTCTTCGTCTACGGCCAGGAAGCGACTAACCCTAACGCGCCAAAACCAAAGAAGTACCCTGCAAGACAGACACTAGAAGCCTCACAGGCTATCGCCCGTCTGCATCAGCTTGATGATGAGAGCAGTGTCTTTATCCAGCAAAACCCTGATGTCATTGACCAAGGCGTTTTCCACAACGATGTGATCGCCGTGGGTAACCAGAATGTGCTCTTCTACCACGAGCAGGCCTTTGTGGATACGCAAAAGAAACTGGCCGAGCTCCAAGGTAAGTTCAACGGTCATGAACTGCATTTTATTGAAGTTCCTACCGCTAAAGTCGGCATTCAGGATGCAGTGAAGAGCTACCTGTTCAACACCCAGATAGTCACCCTACCAAATGGTGAGATGGCGATCATTGCGCCGACAAACTGTCAGGAAAATGAGGCGGTATATGCCTACCTTAACGAACTTGTGACCTTGGGCACACCTGTCAAACAGGTGCACTATTTCGATGTGAAACAGAGCATGCAAAATGGCGGCGGCCCCGCCTGTCTACGACTGCGTGTCGCCATGAACGAAACAGAACTTGCTGCCGTCAACCCAAACACCCTGATGAACGATAAGCTGTTTAACAGACTTAACCTCTGGGTGGATAGACACTATCGTGATGAGCTTGCCATCGACGATCTCGCCGATCCTCAGCTCATCGTCGAATCGCGCACCGCGCTGGACGAACTGACACAGCTAATGAAGCTCGGCAGCGTGTATCAGTTCCAGAAATAGATTTTAACTACAAAGTTAAAGCTGAAAAAGCCATCTGAAAAGATGGCTTTTTGTTTTCAACTAACAATTCTCATAACTGAGTCGCGAAGTAGTTAATCCAATAAAAAAGACGCCATCAGGCGTCTTTTTTATTGGAGGACAATTATTCTAAAGAATACTTACACCGATAGAAACTACTTGTGTAGTTAGACCACCTGGCGTTTCTACTTCAACGATAAACACACCCGTGTTTGGTTCATCTTCACCCTTAAGCGTGACGGTAAACTCACGGCCACCATTATAGTTGGAGCTAGGCCAAACATATTCAGCACTGCTTACTACAGAACCGGCACTCGTCTTAAAGCGAACCTTAGAACCTGCAGGCATCTGCTGGTTATGCAGATCCGAGATAGTAAAGGAAACATTTGCTGCCCCCTTTCCTACTATACTGATACTGCCACCGTAATGATCGCCATCTTTATCGCTAATCAGGATGTCGTCAGGTGCAGTCCCATAAGCCGTACTACCCGACATGACAATTACCAAACTACGGCGCACATAGAGAGATTTCGAATCATTTACACCATCTGCGCAGCCTGCATGGACAGGGTCTGAACACAATACACCGTTGTATTTACCATCTTTAGCCTCGAAGACACCATTGGCATTAAAATCGATTAACTCTTCGAGAGTACCGCCAATTTGCCCACCTGATTGCTGCGGATTGAATAAACCATCTTCGTTGTAATCGTTATAGGCATCGGTCAGATCGAATGACTGACCTGTTACATCTTTACCATTGGTAAACTCTGCCATCTCCGAGGCATCGAAACGACCATTACCGTTGAGATCTGGGAAAGACTCTTCACCGATAGCCGTAGCCGTAACTGTGGCGCGACCACCATACTTCTGACCATAAACGTTACCGTATACCCCAAGCGTCGAATAATAGATCAAAGCCGCACTTGGATTACGAATCATCTCTCCTGCGCCAGAGATAATAGTCTCACCTTCAGGACGTGGTAACTGACTGGTCCAGGTCACCGAACAGGCACCATTGACCGTCTGACAGGCATCTTCGATTGAACCACCTTCGGTAGTAAATGAAACCGTCGTCCCATCGGGAACAGGGTTGTTGAAGGCATCGGCCATACGCGCCGTAACCACTACTTTAGTACCATCTTCGTCCCAACCTTCAGCATTGAGCACAGATGCCGACAGTGAGAAACTGTCTTGATCAGGAATGCCGGTAGAGACAATCAACTGGCTCGACTGGCTCGAAATGGCCGGTACCGCACCATTATCAACGGTCGCGGTAACGCGTAGCGAAGTGGCTACCGTACCCGTAGTAACGACCGTCTGAACGATACCCTCGTTATTAGTAGTTGCCTGCAGAGGCGAGATATCTACGCCGCCTACTTTTGTGTTAAGTGAAAACAAAACGTTTTGATTTGGAACAGGGTTACTGTTCTTATCCAGCACTTTAAATTTAACGACAGAAGACTCTATGCCGCCCGTACCCAAAATTGCGATATTCTGCGGCGTTGCCGATTCAAATACGATACTGCCAACATCTGCTTGCAGGACAGTTAGTGTGCCCGTTGAAGATAGACTAATTCCACCTGCGTTGGCCGTGACGTTAATCTGATCTTCACCCACACAACCTTGCGCACGGTAGGTTGAAGTAGCAACACCATTGCTCGAAGAGACTGGCGAGCTAATCTCGGCCTGAGCAGGATTCTTAGTCGCGCAGGTTGAAGAGAAGTTAACATCTACAGGTTGAGTGAAAGGATTACCTTTATCATCTTGAATAAGCACGGAAATCGTTGCAGTACCACCAGCTGAGAGAGTTGCGGTACTGATCTCAGCTTTTCCTTGGACAAAAGGATCGCCGCTTCCCATCACTACATTGGTTGCACCAACCACAACGATAGTCTTTCCCACCTCATTGGTAGATAGACTCGCGGTTACTTCACCCGCCCCTAAAGAGCTACCAGCATAGATGTCCACCGTAGCCTTACCTTCAGAATCGGTCACCGCGGTCTTGATAGGTAGGTCGCCAATCGTCGTCGCAAAGGTCACGATTGTCGGCTTAGTGATGCCGGTTACCGTAGCGGTGATCTTACCGGGCTCAAGAATACTGATCGATTGAATTGGATTACCGGTACTGTCGGTAAGTGATACAGAAACTTGTGCTCCACCGCCGGCTTCGCCGCCATCACCCACCATGGTGACATTGAGCGATGCACTCTCGCCAGAGCTGGTCGTCGCAATAATAGTCGCGCCAGTATTGATAGCAGCCGTATCCAAGCGCACCTTAGCAATACCATCAGCATCGGTCGCCACTTCCCCCGTACCTGGAGAGAAGGTACCGTAGGTATCATTGTTCAAGCTAAACGATACTAGGGTACTGACTGCGGCTCCGGTTGAATCTTTCACCTTAGCGGTGATCATCGCAGGTTCCGCTACTGAGATCTGCGTATTATCGATAGATAAAGCAATAGAGATAGTTGGCGGCGTCGGTGTACCACCGGATCCACCGTCTGTGACATTTCCCCCGCCGCTACAGGCGACAATAAAAAGCAAAAATAAATATGAGGTAAAAACTTTAAACGCTGACTTCATTGTCAGACTCCCTGTTACTCAGATTATCATTAAAAGCATCTGCTTATTACTTATAGGCTAACATTACACAATTTTCCCATAACTTTTCCATCACTAATCGCAATTAAGAGCGTAAAAGTGACAAAAACTTTAACTATTTAGCCGTTTCATCACCTAGGGTTTCTTGCTAGGCTTTAGGTGCAAATTGAAAAGCATAAAAATAATACAGGAAGCACTATGGCTGGCACGCAAAACAAAAAATTAGGCCTCACCGGAAAAATACTCATAGGTATGGCCGGAGGCATTTTAACCGGGCTACTGCTACGCAGTTTTTTCCCCGGTAGTGAGTTTATCGAAGAGTATATTACTAACGGCTTATTGAACGTGGTCGGCAGTATTTTTATCTCGAGTTTACAGATGTTGGTCGTCCCTCTGGTTTTCATCTCCCTGGTCTGTGGTACCTGCTCGCTGAGTGACCCATCATCCCTTGGCAGGCTCGGCGGAAAAACCATCGCTTTTTATCTGTTTACCACGGCGATTGCCCTTTCTATGGCCATCTTGGTCGCGCTGCTCGTTCATCCAGGTAACGCCTCGCTAGCGGCAGAGAACATGCAGTACAGCGTTAAAGAGGCCCCTAGCCTTTCGGACGTATTGATCAACCTGGTTCCCCGCAACCCGATACAGGCAATGACAGAGGGCAATATGCTGCAGATCATCATCTTTGCAGTGATCTTTGGCTTTGCTATTTCCCATATTGGCGAGCGCGGTAAACGTGTATCGGCACTATTTAATGACTTAAATGAAGTGATCATGCGCGTGGTCACCCTCATCATGCAACTAGCCCCCTACGGTATATTTGCCCTCATGGGTAAACTCGCCTTAACCTTAGGTCTCGAGACATTTGAAAGCGTCGTTAAATATTTCATGGTAGTACTGGCGGTGTTATTAGTCCACGCCTTCGTGAGCTACCCTGTGCTATTAAAACTCTTCTCCGGACTCAGTCCCTTTACCTTTATTCGTAAGATGCGTGATGTGCAGCTGTTCGCCTTTAGTACGGCCAGCTCAAATGCCACGCTGCCGGTGACGCTAGAAACCTCTGAACACCGTCTAGGGGTGGATAACAAGGTTGCCTCTTTCACTCTGCCGCTTGGCGCCACCATTAACATGGACGGCACGGCAATTATGCAGGGTGTCGCCACGGTGTTTATTGCCCAGGTATTTGGTATCGACCTCACCATCACCGACTATGCCATGGTGGTGGTCACTGCAACCCTTGCCTCTATCGGCACTGCAGGCGTACCAGGCGTCGGTCTTATTATGCTGGCAATGGTACTGAATCAGGTGGGTCTGCCTGTCGAGGGTATCGCCCTCATCATGGGGGTCGATAGACTGCTGGATATGGTGCGCACCGCAGTCAACGTGACCGGCGACTCGGTGGCAACTGTGATCATCGCCAAATCGGAAAATGCCTTTAACCAGGCTACTTTCGATGATCCTCAGGCAGGTAAGACAGCGGGAAGCTTCGTCGATCAGGTAAACGCCGAGCTCAAAGAGTAAATATGCTAGATTTCATTAATCTGTAAAAACGAAAAGGCGTCCATCGGACGCCTTTTCTATTGATATACGGTAGAACAGGAATTCGCCTAATCGAGCCTTTCTAAATCAGCACAAGCCTTTTTAAAATAGCACAAGCCAGTTTCAAACTCCCAAAGCCTATCTTTCCCAATAGCCTATCTTTCCCAATAAGCTTCTTCCAGGCTGTCTTCCCGTTCAGGCAGGCCGCGAGACAGGCGTGGACTGTGCTGCGCCAACACCTCGTAGGCTACACGGTTGGCATACTTACAGATCTGCGAGAATGAGGAGTAACACAGGCCATCGCGCTTGTGCTTACTTGAGCCGGGCACATTGGCCTTATGATAGGTGTTAGAGGCAAGGTCGTGCAGCAGCGCCGCCAGCGCACCATCTCCCGCGCCATTGGTGTTACGTATGATCTCAGGACCGCCCATATAAGGCGAGATATGCGCAAATACCTTGATCGGCGTCTGACAGTCACGCTTTAGTTTAGGTCTGGAGAACTCATAGCGATTAAACTCTGGAATTGCGCCAGGTAGCAGCGTATGGCTGGTTTCGCGCTTCTCAGAGTCCTCGGTATAACCTGCGGTATAGAGCCCCAGCGGGCCTGCCGTGGTGAGCACCATATCACACCACTCAAGCGCCGCATTGCTGGCACTCAAGGGATCTTTGAACCCGGTCAGGGCTTCGCCCTCATCTTCGTTCATCGCCAGTATGGTGACATTCTCCTTAATGAATTCGATCCACCACTGTGGATCCTCCTCAATAAGGAATCGTGTCCCCAGGGTAAGTACCACAGGCACATCTGCTGCCTTAGCATACGCGATGGCTTTTAACGCCGCATCTGTGATCTTATCGCCACCGCTCGCGCGCATCAGGTAGGCGGTAAGCACTAGTGCCGACGAGGTCTGCACTATCTCCTGGTCGATATATTCAGGCGTAAGTTTATCCATCGAGCCCTTGCTGATGGCAAAGGTGCGCTCGCCGCACTCTGAGATAAGGGTGAAACAACGACCGATAGGCCCATCGACCGGCTGCAGAAAATTAAGATCCACCTTAGAAGAGGTGTTGCACAGGTAACGATAGGCGTAGCTGCCCACCTCGATGTGGTTGCTCATTACCCCAAACAACACAGAGCGATCGTCGGCAAGAATAGAGTAGTTGTGTACCGTGTTACCTATGGTGCCACCGGCAAATTCATCGCTGATCAGCTCAGAAGCTTTCAGTTCGGTGTAGAGCTGGTGCGCCTTCTCGTCATCGATCAGCGTCGAGTTTCCTTTCGGCAGGGCGTAACGGCTAAGCAGCTCGTCCCCCACTTTGGCCTCGATGTCGACCAGTGTCTGATCAATCCCGCTGATATGGGTGGAAATATGCTGCGGCTGCAGGGTTAACTGCGCCAATAATGGATCGCGATTCTTAACTGGAAAGTAATGTTTCGACTTACGTTGACCGGGAAACTTCATACAGAACTCACTCTAATGCATCCATGCAGAATCAAATAAGAATAAACAGCATACTAGACCCCCTTAGTCTGCTGTCTACCAGGCCGCGTTATGGTTAATGCCACGCGGACGCCATCGCCTCAAAAAAACGGCGGCAGATCGTACCATATAAAATAGCATCGGGCAGTGATTTATGCCGTTTACCCGAGATTCTTTGCTTAAGATTTAAGCCAGCCCGCCGCCTGCTCATCGACCAAGTCCGCGAGCAGCTGCATATGCGCTTCATCCTCGTTCAGACAAGGGATGAAATGGTAGGCCTCCCCGCCCGCCTCGATAAAGCTCTCCTTGCCGCCAATGGAGATCTCTTCAAGCGTCTCCAAACAATCCACGGCAAAGGCCGGACAGAGAATATCCACGCGTTTGACCCCTTGACCCGGCAGGCTCTCAAGCAGCGCATCCGTTGCCGGTGTCAGCCACTCCTCCTTACCAAATTTCGATTGAAAACACAGACGCCACTGTGACTCTGTAAGCCCTAAGGCCTCGGCCAGCAGCTCGGCTGTGCGATGACATTGACGCTGATAAGGGTCACCCTCGGTGACATAACGCAGTGGCACACCATGAAAAGACATCAAGAGGCAATCGCCCTGGCCCTTATCTTGCCAATGACGCCTTACAGACTCGGCCAGCGCCGCGATATAGGCCGGGTGCTCGAAATATTCTTTACTGAAGCGGGTCTCGGGATAGTTGCGTCTGCCCTTATAGTCACTGGCGATGGCATCGAATACCGGTGCCACGGTCGAGCAGGAATACTGGGGATAAAGCGGCAGCACTACCAGGCGCTCAACGCCTTGTGCTATCAGCTTGTCTATTCCCGACGACAGTGAGGGGTTACCGTAACTCATCCCCAACTCCACCGGAATATCACTGCCATGACGCGCTTCTAGAATCGCACTCAGCGCCTCACGCTGACGCTCGCTGATCACCATCAGAGGCGAGCCCTCGGGCCACCAGATAGACTCATAGAGCTTGGCTACGGCCTTGGGACGCGTATTTAAGATGATGCCATTGAGTATGGGTTTCCAGATCCAAGGATTTAGGTCGACCACACGGGGATCGCTGAGAAACTGTTTTAAGAACTGCTTTACATCTTTAGGCGTGGGCGTATCGGGCGTGCCGAGATTAACCAGCAAGACACCAAGCTTAGCGGGAGATAAGTTGTCGACTTTATTCAAGAATTACTCTACTCATATTCTCTGGCAAGGATAGCGCTAGGCTAGCACCCACCCTGGCATAAAAAAAGCCCACCTAGGTGGGCTTTTTCAAATATGAGAAGCAGCTCATATAGCGCTTTACTTTATAGCAGCGGAATTAGCCAATCGCCTTAACGATAGCTTCGCTCACAGCGCCAACACTCTGGGTGCCGTCGAACTTGTTATAGGTCAGCTTGCCTTGCTCGGCAACGTTACCATAGTACTCAACCAGCGGCTTAGTTTGCTCATGGTAGATACCTAGGCGCTTACGCACTGTACTCTCTTCGTCATCGGGGCGGATAGCCAGATCTTCGCCAGTCACATCGTCTTTACCTTCCACCTTAGGCGGGTTGTAAACAATGTGGTATACACGGCCAGAGCCTGGGTGTACACGACGACCGCTCATGCGCTTAACGATCTCTTCGTCTGGCACGTCGATTTCGATCACGTGATCGATATCGATACCGCTAGCCGCCATGGCATCGGCCTGAGGAATGGTGCGTGGGAAACCGTCAAGCAGGAAGCCCTTGGCGCAATCGTCTTGGGCGATACGCTCTTTAACCAGTCCAATAATCAGCTCATCAGAAACCAACTGTCCTGCATCCATCACTTTTTTGGCTTCTAGACCCAGAGGCGTTCCCGCTTTAACGGCTGCACGGAGCATGTCGCCCGTAGAAATTTGTGGCACACCGTATTTTTCCATGATGAATTGGGCTTGAGTACCTTTACCGGCACCTGGGGCACCTAATAGCATAATGCGCATCTGAGAGTCCTCTTATTTCGCATAAATTTGATTATTAGTTTTATCTGGGCGGCGATCTTCGCACAAATGGGCGCCTATTTGAAGGGCCGCATGGCCAGTTTTAATTCGACTTTAGGCTGATACCACAGATACCACCTTATAAAGCGACCGGGTCAGCATATATCACTGGTATGATAACCTGATGCAGAGACTCATTAGGGCCTGTTGTTCTTTCAAGTTTAATTTTTGTTCAATCTAAACGCGTTTTGCACGAGGCGAGAGTCATGAAGCATAGTTACTCTATGTGAATGGCGAACAACCAAGAAATCGTCTGGAACGATTTCTAACAGCATTGCTGACCGCCCACGGTGAAAGGCAGGAAGCCTTTCATAAAGTGCAGTGCGTGTTTAGTTGACCCCATTGGGCAGTGTTTGTAGGCCATTTTTACAGCGTTATCGCCCGTTTGTGTAACTCTGGTTTATAAAAACACTACACGCACAGGCTCCGCCTTGTATAAATCACCTACAAACTGCTGTAAAAACAAACAGCAAAGATCAACAGACCCTAGTAGAGCAAAGTGTATAATTTGCGGCGATATTGATTGGCCACGGCATGTCCCTGACCCAAGGCGGTGAGGATCTCCATGAAAAGCTGCTTGATCTCGCCTTGCTGGGCCTGCAGATCTGTCTTTAATATCAGATAGAGACGCTCGAGGGCTTCTTCATCGCGCTTGGCGCCATGAAGCGCCTTGGCAAGGGAAAGTAGCTTGGCATAATCGCTGGGGTCTTGTTCGACATCATCCAGCAGACTTCTGATCTCCGGCGTATCGGCGGCGTCCAGCGCCAGGGAGAGCTTGGCCTTGAGGCTCTGATAGTAGGCGTCTTGATCGGCAAGGCCGATACCATCGAGTAGCACCTTAGCCTGATTGATGTCTGACACGACCAGCAGCGCATCGGCATACACCAAGGATACCTCGGCCGTCTGGCACTCCTGATAGGCTTGCTTAAGCAGCGGCAGCGCCCCTTCGGCATCGCCCTGTGCCAGTTGCACCTTGGCCTGATTAAGCGCGACTTGCCAGGCCTTAGGCAGATGCTGGTCGAGTAAGGCCTCAATTTGCGCCGCCTCTTGCAGGCCGGCAAAGCCATCGACAGGCTTACCCTCTTTCAGTACCAAAGTGGTTGGCAGACTCTGGATCTGAAAATAGTTGGCTATCTCCATCTCCTGATCGCAGTTGACCTTAGCCAGCAGGAAACGCCCCTGGGCGGCAATCTGGGTCAGCATCTGCATCAGCTGCAGGCTCTCTGGGCTCTGCTGGCTCCAAAACGTCATGACCACCACCTGCTGCATGGAGGCATCGACCACTTGCTGAATGTTTTCTTTGGTTAAATCCAATACTGAATCCATAATATCTCTTTTATCGAGAGCGTCTCTTTTTTGAGAGAGCTTGTCTCTGTTAATGAGTTAGCGATAAGTAGATAGCATAAGAGGCAGTCAAACTGCCTCTTACTAACTCTAGCTTAGATTTACTTAACGCTGGCTAACAACATCTTGTTCATCAGTTTGATGAAGGCTGATGGGTCGGCCAGGCTGCCTTTCTCAGACAGCTGCGCCTGTTGTAGCAAGAGCTCGGCCCACTGACCAAACACCTCTTCATCCTGCTCAGTATCCAAACGTTTCACCAGCGGATGCTCAGGGTTAAGCTCAAACACAGGCTTGCTCTCGGGCACAGCCTGGCCAGCGGCCTGCATCAATTTAATCATCTGCGACGACATCTCACCGGCGCCAGCGACCACACAGGCAGGGGTGTCGGTTAGACGACTGGTCACCTTCACCTCGGCCACCTTGTCGCCCAGCACCTCTTTAACGCGCTTCACTAAACCTTCAGATTCAGTCTCCAGCTTCTCCTGGGCCTCTTTCTCGGCGGCATCTTCCAGCTCGCCCAGTTCGAGGTCACCACGAGTCACCGAGTGCAGCTGCTTGCCGTCAAACTCGGTGAGATGGTTGATCAACCACTCGTCGATACGCTCTGACATCAACAGCACCTCGATCCCCTTCTTACGCAGCAGCTCAAGGTGTGGGCTGTTGGCCGCCGCTTCATGACTGTCGGCAACGATGTAGTAGATCTTGCTCTGACCTTCCTTCATGCGCTCAACATAGTCGCTTAATGATACGGTATGAGCCGCTTCATTGGTGTGAGTCGAGGCAAAGCGTAGCAGCCCGGCGATCTTCTCCTTGTTGGCGAAATCTTCCGCCGGACCTTCTTTCAGTACCTGGCCAAACTCGGCCCAGAAGCTTTGATACTTCTCGGGATCGTTCTTAGCCAGCTTCTCTAGCATGCCAAGCACGCGCTTGGTCACCGCAGTGCGCAGCGCCGTGGTGATCTTGTTGTCCTGCAAAATCTCACGCGAAACGTTCAGCGGCAGATCGTTTGAGTCGATAAGACCCTGCACGAAACGCAGGTAGCTCGGCATAAACTGCTCGGCATCATCCATCACGAATACGCGCTGAACGAAGAGTTTCAGGCCGTGTTTACGGTCGCGATTCCACAGATCCCATGGGGCTTTCGACGGGATGTAAAGCAGACTGGTGTACTCCTGCTTACCCTCGACGCGGTTGTGGCTCCACAGCAGAGGATCGGTAAAATCATGAGAGATATGCTTGTAGAACTCTTGATACTCTTCGTCGGTGACATCACTCTTGTTACGGGTCCACAGGGCGGTCGCCTTGTTCATCGCCTTCCAGTGACCTTCGGTCGCAGGAATGGCTTCACCGCCCTCCTCGGTCGCTTCCTGGGCTGGCGTGCCTTCTTGCCACATCTCTACCGGTACCGAGATATGATCTGAGTATTTGGTGATGATAGAGCGCAGACGATAATCGCTCGCAAACTCTTTCTCTTCTTCGCGAAGATGCAAGATGATCTCTGTACCACGGCTCTCTTTAACGATGTTTTCGACGGTAAATTCACCTTCACCGGCTGATTCCCACTGCACCGCCTCATCTGCCGCGTGACCGGCGGCGCGGGTGCGTACGGTCACCTTATCGGCAACGATGAAGGCCGAATAGAAGCCCACACCAAACTGACCAATCAGCTGTGAGTCTTTAGACTCATCGCCCGATAGATTCTTGAAAAATTCTGCGGTGCCCGACTTGGCGATGGTACCCAGATGCTCTATCACGCCATCGCGGGTCATACCGATACCATTATCTTCAATGGTCACTGTACCTTTCTCGCTATCGGCACTGACGCGTACGCGCAGCTCACCATCGCCTTCGTAAAGCTCATCTTTAGTCAGGGCTTCGTAACGAAGTTTATCGGCCGCATCGGCGGCGTTAGAGACCAATTCACGCAAGAAAATCTCTTTATTGGAGTATAAAGAGTGGATCATCAAATTGAGTAGTTGTTTGACTTCTGTTTGAAAGCCATGGGTTTCTTGATGTGACATGGATGTTTCCTTCTCTATTTCACAAAAACGCTTATGGCTTTAGAGATGGGGCTGGATTTTCGCTTTTCAAGCCAAAAACAGACAAAGGGTTTTAATTGGTCAAAAAAAATCCAGCTCAAGATGAACTGGATTTTATTGTAGGACTTAAAAGAGCCTTATAACGGAATGCGTCCATTAAAGGAGAGCGCCAGCGTGGTGCTGTCGACATACTCGAGCTCGCCGCCCACGGGCACACCATGAGCGATTCGGCTCACATTGACCTCATGCTGCTTGGCCATATCGGCGATAAAGTGCGCCGTCGCGTCCCCTTCTACCGTCGGGTTGGTCGCCAGGATGAGCTCGCTCACCTCGCCACTGGCAAGATGGGTCTCCAGCAGGCTCAGCCCGAGCTCGTCCGGTCCCACACCATCGAGGGGTGACAGGTGGCCTAAGAGCACAAAATAACGGCCCGAGAAGTGACCGCCGGCTTCAATCGCCAGCACGTCTGCAGGCGTCTCGACCACACAGATCAGATCTGAGCTGCCACGGCGACTACTGGCGCAGATGGGGCACAGGCTCTCCTCGGTGAAGGTGCGACAACTGCTGCAGTGCCCCACATCACTCATGGCACGCGACAATGCCTGAGCCAGCTTGTGACCCGCCTTGCGATCGCGCTCGAGCAGCTGAAACGCCATGCGCTGAGCCGACTTGGGGCCAACCCCGGGCAAGCAGCGCAGCGACTGGATCAACTCATCGACCAGGGGACTAAATTTCATCGTTAGAAAGGCATCTTCATGCCAGGTGGCAACTGCATGCCGCCTGTGACTTCAGCCATCTTCTCTTTCTGGCTCTCTTCGACACGACGCGCCGCATCGTTACAAGCCGCCGCGATCAGATCTTCGAGCATCTCTTTGTCATCTTCTAGCAGGCTTGGGTCGATCTCGACCTTACGTACGCTGTGAGAGCCTGTCATAGTGACCTTAACAAGACCCGCACCGGCTTCACCGGTCACTTCCATACGCGCGATCTCTTCTTGCGCCTTGGCCATCTTGTCTTGCATCATCTGGGCCTGTTTCATCAGGTTGCCCATACCGCCTTTTCCAAACATATCGAGTTCTCTTCAATATTAAAAAAACTGGCTAATCTTACTGAATTAGCACCAATAAGCAATCAAAGCTGATCACCAATCTTAAAACTTATGACCTGCGAGCCCTTTCGCATTGCTCGCTCCATTCATTCTATCGAGCCTACTGCACTCGCTCACTGCGTTTGCTCACGACACTTGCTCACGACATTAGTTAGTCGCACTAACGCATGACTCAAGCATGACTCATGTAAGCGATAACTCGCGAAAGTTAAGACTCCTCTGTCGCCACAAAGTTCGACTTATCGATAAGTGCTATCGTCTGGCCCCGCTTACCCAGCAGCTCTGGCAGATAACTTAAGCTGTCTGGCTCCATCTCTGCCTGCATCATCTGTGTCAGCCATCGAATGTTTTCATCTTGTAATAACCCCTGATGCGCCTGCTCGAGCAGCTCGCGATGAAAACGCTGACGTATCTCTAGCGGCGTCTCGCGCTCCGGCTCGACGCCGACACTAAACGCCACCTGGCAACTGCCGCCCAAGGCCTTAGACAAGGCATCTTCGAGCTGCGTGATGGCGCCTGGCGCCGCCAAGTGCTTCTGATTGGGTTTGAGCACCAAAGGCAGCGGCTCACTAAAGGCCTGACATACGGCGTTGACCGCCAGCTGTCTTACCCGGCCGCCGATCTCCAGCGCCGACATCAAGCGGTACCACTTAAGATCCGTATCGTGCCCTGTGATCTCATCAGTCACAAAGGCCACCCGGGTCGTCTGACTGACGGGCTGAGTGACGGCTGACGATGCAGAAGATTCCTGCGCTGCTGGGCGCTGGACGGGATCATTGCCTATAGCACCGCTTTCATTTGGGCTTTGGCCCTCCGAGCTTTGGTCCTCCAAGCTGAGTTCATCCAAGCCTTGTTCAGTCTGAGCAGCTGCAGCGGCGCGGACGTGTGATTCAGTCTCTGTATCGACTTGCTCGACAAGATTAGATGCTTCATCGCTTGGCGCGGTCATCGCCTGCAGACTTGGATCAGGCGACACCCAAGGCGGCCTGTCTTCATCATTTAGGTACGCAGTAGGTTGCTGCGCCAAATTATTGTTCTGCGTCTCAGGCACTTCAGTCTCTTGCTCTATCCTCGCCGTCATGTTCGAGACAGCTTCGACGCTCAAGGCTTTTTCACCGACCCTCTGGGATTCGTCATTCCCGCTCAAGGCTGCTTGCTCTGGCCGTTTGGGCGGCACATAAGGCGCTGCACCAAACTGATTATCTTCGCCCGCCTGCTGTTCACTACTTGGCTGAGCCTGGTTAGCCCCAGGCTTTTTAGCGCCGACTAGGGGCTTTTTTGATGCGCTCTCCTTAGCCGCGTCCTCCTTAGCCGCATCTTCCTCAAGATCGCTAAGCAGGCTCTGACGCGCATTCAATACGGCGTCGAGCAGATCATCTTCTAACAGGTTGGGCGTAGTTTCTTCACTCGCCGATGCTGTACCGGTGGCCAAGCCGCCATGGGGGGCATCTTCATTTACCGGAGCACTGCTAGCCTGGACACTATTGTCAACCTGCGTTGTCGCCGCAGAGGAAGAGATATCGCCAGACGCCGGATTATCCTGTCCCTGCTGATAGGCAAGGTAAGCTTCATAGTCGCTTGGGTCACCAGACTCATCTTCGCCTGAGCTGAAATAGAGATCATCGTAAAAACTGCCACTCTCGTCTGCTGACGAACTGGCTTGCTCGGCTATTGAAGCCGTTTGCTCTACGCTTTCTGCAGGCGTTTGAATCTCGCTAGGCAGAGCCGCTTCATCGCCTTGTGCTGTCGCATCACTCGTCGACGCACCCACTTTAGAATCGGCAGATGCATCGCTTACGGGACTTTTATTTGCCGAGCTTGTTTCTTGCGCGCTCGGCTCAGGGCTAGACACAGGCTCAGTGCTAGGCACAGGACTATACTTAGTACTAAGCTCAGGGCTGTGCCCTTGGCTTTGGGCCTGGCTCAAGATCAGCTGCTGCTCGGCAAACAGATCGAGCGCGCCCTCATCCTCTTCAAGCGCATCCTGCTCACCTGAATCCGCTTCGACTAAGTCCGCTTCAATTGGGCTGTCAGTATCGCTTAACTTTTTCGTCTGCTCAGCAGTGGGCGCTTGCGCATCGTCTTGAGAAAACACTGCCGCACTTGCTTCACTGCTGGCCTCGACCTTAGCCTTTTCTTCAACCTTAGCCTTTTCTTCAACCTCGGCTTCCACTTCGACCTGACTATTTGGTACAGACGCAGCAGGTTCCACCGACTTAACTGTTTCATCTGCCTTAGCAGAGATTGGCGCAACATCTTCACCCTTGCCCTGTTCAGGTAAGGGTGTGTCAGGTAAGAGGATCTCGCTGCCGGCCTCGCCCATCCAGCGCTGCACGGGTGCCTCGGGCACAAAGGCGATGGCGCGCAACAGCGCCATCTCCAGGCCAGACTTAGGATCCGGCGCGTGGGGCAGGTCCTGTCGACCATTTAGCAATAGTTGATAATATAGCTGTACCTGCTCGGGCCTTAACTGCTTGGCGAATGCCTTGATCTGCTCGGCATATTGCGACAACTGAGCGGCGCTGGGCGCAAACTGGGTCAAGGTGATCTGGTGCAGCAGTTCCAGCAGGCTGCGCAAAACCTCATGGGGATCGGCGCCGAAGGATAAAACATCCCCGGTCACCTTCATGAGCTGATCCACGTCGCCATCACACAGGGCTTTGAGCAACACAATCACATGGTGCTCATCTATGGTGCCTAGCATGGTCTGCACCTGAGTGAGCCTTACCTGACCAGCCCCGAAGGCGATGGCCTGATCTGTCAGACTCAAGGCGTCACGCATACTGCCGTTGGCTGCCTTGGCGAGTAGTTTTACCGCGCCATCGTCATAGCCAACCTGCTCCTGCGCTAGGATGTGGCCAAGCTGCACGCAGATCTCATCGAGTGTCAGACTCTTAAGGTTAAATTGCAGACAGCGGGAGAGTACGGTGACCGGCAGGCGCTGAGGATCTGTGGTCGCCAGCAAGAACTTAACATGCTCTGGGGGCTCTTCCAGTGTCTTCAACAGCGCATTGAAGCTGCTGCGCGAGAGCATGTGCACCTCATCGATAAGATACACCTTGAAACGGCCGCGTGTGGGGCGATACTGAACGTTGTCCAACAACTCGCGGGTGTCGTCAACCTTAGTGCGCGACGCCGCATCCACCTCGATAAGATCGACAAAACGGCCCTGGGCGATCTCGACGCAGCTGGCACATTGGCCACAGGGCGTAGCCGTTACCCCATGCTCACAGTTCAGTCCCTTGGCAAATAGCCTGGCCAGACTCGTCTTACCTACCCCTCGGGTACCGGTAAACAGATAGGCATGATGTAGACGGTTTTGCGATAAGGCATTGGTAAGGGCATGCAGCACATGTGACTGACCGACGACTTGCTCAAATGTTGCAGGGCGCCATTTTCTGGCTAACACCTGATATGACATGGAACTCCCCAAGGTTGGTAACTATTACGAAGCACACTTCATTAATCAGCAAACAATAACATGCCAAGGTCCATCTCGCTAGCAAGCTAAGCGCTTAGCGCGCCTTAATTTATCTTTGTTAAGCCAGCTTGCTTCATGTTTAACCTATCACCCGCTTTGCCCGCCCAAATGAGGCCTAATGCTAAGCCATCTTGAGCGCCCCTTTAGCCAGTCTTTAGCGAGCTGACGGCGCAATGCTCGCCTTCTCCCCACGCCCATGGGGCAATCAACAGGACCACATATCTCATCGGCCTGAAATCACTGGGCCAGATAGCAAAATGCCGCGGCATAGCCACGGCACTTATATGATCGACATGAGCGATCAATTAGACGGTATTACTCGCCTTCAAACTCACACAGGGTCATCAGAGAGAGGCCCATCTCGGCTAGACGATGCTCGCCGCCAAGCTCTGGCAGAGAGATCACAAACGCCGCATGCTCAACCTCACCACCGAGCTGACGGATAAGCTTTACTGTCGCTTCGATAGTACCGCCTGTAGCCAGCAGATCGTCGACCACCAATACCTTATCGCCTGGCTTAATGGCATCGGTATGGATCTCCAGCATGTCATGGCCATATTCCAACTCATAACTCTCAGAGATAGTTTCGCGCGGCAGTTTACCTGGCTTACGCACAGGCACGAAACCGACGCCCAACTCTAACGCCAGCGGCGCGCCGAAAAGAAAGCCACGCGCCTCAGTGCCCACCACTTTGGTCACGCCAAGATCTTTATAGCGCTCAACAAACAGGGCAATCGTCGCCTGATAGGCCGCTGGGTCTTCCATTAAACTGGTTACATCGCGAAACATGATCCCTGGTTTCGGATAATCTGGAATTGTCTTAATGCTCTGCTTGATCAAGGCTAACTTGTCTGTATTCATTACTACCATCTTTTTCGTTTGAGCCCTTAAAAAGGACAAACTGGCCATAGGGCCAGTTTTGACTAGAATTTTCGGCTAAAGCTTAAGCTCCTTTGATATTGGTTGCAACAGCGAATGTCACAAAGCTTAACCAAACTCACCGCCTAGGTTCACAACCTAAGTTCACAATCAGTCGTCTAATTCGGGAATTTGCCTGAGATAAAGCAACAAGCCTGTCAGCATGGCCAGCAGCATCAACTTCACCCACAGCAGCGGCACCAAAATGATACTCACGCTAAAACTTAAACAGGTAGCGATATAGGCCTTGCGCTTCAAGCCGCGGCGAATGGCGCGCTCGCTATGCCAGTTCTGCAGCGCATCGGCAAACCAAGGGTGGGTCATCAGCCAGTCATGCAGGCGCGAACTCGAGCGGGCGAAACAAAAAGCCGCCAGCAAGATAAAAGGCACGGTCGGCAACAGCGGAAGGGCGATGCCAAGCAGGCCTAGAAACAGACTGCTAAGGCCTAGGAGTAGATAGAAGCCCCGCTTGATAACCATGAATTCCTCGCATAAAAAAACCACTCAAGAATGAGTGGTTAGTATACCCGACTTAGCCCGCTAAGCTAGTTGCTTAACCGCTTAAGGCTAATGCTTAAGAGATCAGGTTTAGGTGTTTCAACCATGATAGGGTAGCTGGCAGCGTAGGCAACATCATTACCAGCAAGAAACCAAGAAAATAAACAAAATTAAACGGGTCTTTAAACGGCTGACTCATACTTTCCTCACTCATGATTGACAACTTTTATTGATCTAGATCAATTTTCGCCGCCATTATAGTGACAAGCCAGCACGATAGAAAGGCCTAATTGGACAAAATTTATCTCGCGGCGACCACTATGCCCCGCTGAGCCATATCCAGCAGCAACTGCCGACAACCCTCTACTATCTGAGACCTCGGCATCTGCTGATAAAGTGATGCGAGCCAGTCACATAGCGCAGCAAACTCCACACCATCTTGCTGCTCGATATAGGCCAGCACCTGCGCCGTAAGCGGATTAAGCTGCAAGAAACAGACTTCATCGTCAGCATCCCGGTAGATACAGAAAAAGTTAGGCTGCTCGCTAGGCGCCTCGGGGCGATAGTCGGGGCTGATACGCTGCACCTCAAAATGGTATTGGGCCACCCTGGCGGCCAAGCTTAACCCCAGGGGCTGGGTTTCCAGGCTTTGCTCGTCAATACGTTGCGACTGTCTGTCATCGGGCGCCGTGGCCACCACCAGCTCCAACCATTCATAGTGAGCCAACTCTAGCATGAAGGCGGGATCTTGCTCGCTCAGCTGATACTCGTTTTGTAAGAACAGCAAAAACTCTTGGGCGATTTCGATAAAAATCGGCGTCTGACAATCATGGGTCACAAAAAACTGCTGCACCAGCGCCTGCCAGTCATCTTCTTCATACAAGGAGCAGAGCACGGGAAATCCGCTCGCGACAAACCCCTTCACATTATTAAAAAACAGTTCGCGATAGATCCCCATACGCCTTTCATCCGTCCCCTGAGGCAGGGGCGATGAAGGGTCTTTGATGTAATCGATAAACGACTGCTGAACTTGGGTAAAACTCATCTAGGCACTCCGATGGCTGGGCTGTAATGCCTTGGTCTGATAGTCATGTATCTTGTTGATCTCTTCGAGCAACTCTGAAGTAGCCGGAATGTTAAAGTCACGCTCAAGCAAGGTTGGAAACACACCATGGGTCTGATAACAGATCGCTAACAACCGCCACACGGGGTCGATCACCTCGCTGCCATGGGTATCAACCTTAAGATCTTCTGCCTCATCATAATGACCGGCAATATGCAGATAGGCGATACGCTCACTGGGCATGGCCCTTAAGAAGGCTTCGGCGTCATACTGATGATTGATCGAGTTAACATAGATGTTGTTCACATCCAGCAGCAGGCGACAATCTGCCTCTTCAAGCACGGCGCTGACAAACTCGCACTCACTCATCTCGCTCGCGGGCGCGGCGTAAAAGGATACGTTTTCCAGAATAAAGGGACGCTCTAAGATATCCTGCACCTGCTCAATACGCCTTGCCACGTGGCGCACCGCCTCATCAGTAAAGGGGATTGGCATCAAGTCATACAGATGGCCCTTGCCCGAGCAGTAACTTAAGTGCTCCGAATAGATATCTATGCCGTGATGATCGAGAAAGTGCTTCACCTGTTTAACGAAACGGGTATCTAGGGGCTCTGGGCCACCGATAGAGAGCGACAGTCCGTGGCAGAAAAACTTGTGCTTCTCGGTTAACTGCCTAAATTGACGGCCAAACTTACCACCAAGTGTCATCCAGTTCTCGGGCGCCACCTCGAAAAAATCGATGGCACCAGGGACAGACTGGCAAAACTCATCTAGCATCTCGCGGCGCAGGCCGAGACCCACCTTAGCTTGTGTCATCATCACTCCACCTCTAGTGAACAAATTGACGCATTTACCTTATGTAAAAAGAATTAGGCCAGTGAAAACTGGCCTAATCGACATGGGCAATTGCCTTAAGGCCTATTACTTATGGCCGCCACACTTGCCTTCTTTGCCCTTCTTCATATCTTCGCCACACTTGCCCTCTTTGGCCTTCATGTTCTCGCCACACTTACCTTCTTTGGCTTTCATGTTTTCGCCACACTTACCTTCTTTGGCTTTCATGTTTTCGCCGCACTTACCCTCTTTATGGGCCTTCATCTGGGCGCCGCATTTACCTTCGCCACACTTACCTTCTTTGGCGCCTTTCTTCATGCCTTCGCCACATTTACCCTCTTTGGCTTTCATGTTCTCGCCGCACTTACCTTCTTTGGCGCCTTTCTTCATGTTCTCGCCACACTTGCCTTCGCCACACTTACCTTCGCCATCGGCGATCTGGTAACCAGCTTGCATTTCACTGTAACCAAACGGATTAGCTTGAGCCTGCGCCGCAAACGCGCTACCAACAAACACAGTGCCTAACGCTACAGCAACAGCAGTATTCTTTACTAATTTCATAATCTCTTCCTTTGTTGATCTCTTATATGCAATGGTTTGCCAACATCAGTGCGTTGCTGGCTCGGATAATATGACCCGGCCCCCTAGATTTTTATTTCAAAAAACTTATCAGGCATCACATTTATGACCCAAATTATGTGTTAGCGCAAGCATCTAAACAGCAGTAATCGATTGATCTCACGTCTTTATTGACTAAAAATCGATAAGCCAGTCATAGATAACAAAAGATACTCGCATCTGACTCATAAGTTTGGCTGGGCACAGCCGTTATCCCCACACCTTCCCGCACGCACACAGGCTTTGTATCTGCTAGGCGCTTGACGTAGAATAAGCGCCCTTTTACCCGGCCTGGCAATGCAGTACTCAAGCAGTACGTACACCATGGCCGACAGGTTCACCTTTTTAGGCTCTGCGCCTTGAATTAATGAGAAAACGAGAATCATGCGTGTCATCTTAGCCCCGATGGAAGGCGTTGCCGACGCCCCGATGCGAGCCCTGCTAACCAGCGTTGGTGGCTATGACATGGTGATCAGCGAGTTTATTCGCGTCGTCGATCAGCTGCTGCCAGAAAAAGTCTTCTACCGACTCTGCGCCGAGCTTAAGTACCAATGCAAAACCGCCTCGGGTACCCCGGTGCGCCTGCAATTGCTGGGGCAGGAGCCCAACTGGATGGCCGAGAATGCCATTCGCGCCGTCGAGCTCGGTTCTCGCGGCGTCGATCTTAACTATGGCTGCCCTGCCCCTATGGTTAATCGCAGCAAGGGCGGCGCGGCGCTGTTAAAAGAGCCCGAAACCATCTACCGGGTGACCCAGGCCGTGAGGCAGGCGGTGCCCAAGGATAAGCCAGTGTCGGCCAAGATCCGCCTGGGGTGGGATGACAAGAGCCGCTGCACTGAAATTGCCCAGGCTATCGAGGCGGCCGGCGCCACCGAACTCACGGTGCACGCTCGCACCAAAGAGGAAGCCTACCGACCGCCGGCGCACTGGGAATATATCGCGCAGATAAAATCTGTCACTCGCCTGCCCATCATAGCCAACGGCGAGATCTGGGGCAGAGAAGATTACCTGAAATGCCTCGAGGCCAGCGGCTGTGATGACGTCATGCTCGGCCGCGGCGCCCTGACCATCCCCAACCTAGCCCACGTCGTTAAAGGCGAGCAGACGCCTATGCCCTGGCCCGAGGTGCTGGCGCTGCTGCTGCAATATTCAGAGTTTGAGATCGTCAGCGAGAAAGAGAAGTACTATCCGGCGCGCATCAAACAGTGGCTGAGGTTTATCGCCCGCCACTATGAGGAGGGCGAAGCCCTGTTCCGCCAGTTACGCGTACTGAAAGATACCCAGAGCATCTTGTCCCTGCTACGCAGTTGCTAGCAAGATACTTGTGCCTGACGGTCGCATCTGTAGGCTCTATGATGCTTCAGGGCTTCAGGCACTGCTAACCTTCAAGCCTTCCCTATCTCAAGGCGCGACAAATAGCCAGCCTAGCCGCGCCTTAACTGGTCTGATCTTCACATCCCTCAACGCGATTCACCATAAAAGTCACCGACTTTTGATCTTAGTCATAGCCAATACGCCCAAGCGGTTTAGACTGATTATCTAAGAATATCAACTAGGCAATGATTTGTGAGCAGATCCCATATCAGACATGAACTGTCGGTGCTTGAAGCGAATCTCAGGAAAGAGTTAGGTACCCTGCTGGCATTACATCAAATAACGCTCGATACCCAGCAACTCTCGCTGACCTCCCTCATCGACGAGATGACCGCGGCCAAACTGGCCGACGAGCCCCTATTTATCAAGCTGACCCAACTCGATGCGGCGCTGTGCCAGCTGGATCTGGGTCTCTACGGCTTGTGCTCAGACTGCGAGGCCGATATCGAAGCCGAGCGGCTCAACGCCAATCCGCTCGAGCAGCGCTGCACCCAGTGCGCCGCCGATTACGCCCACGAACACAGGCACGAGCTCAGGCTCACCCACTAAGCACACATCCCTAAGCGGGCTGCTTGCTAATCGAGCGGTTCGCTCAGTCGAGCCAATCGAGTTAGTCACGCTAGCCGCGCCAGTCGACAACTAATTTAAAAGACAGTCCACTTAATAACGCCCATAAAAAAGCCTCCTGAATCAGGAGGCTTTTATCGTTAAGTCACAGGGAGGGTGAATAACGATTTAGAACTTCTGGTTAATACGCAGATAGAAGGTACGACCCAATACATCGTATAGGTTGGTGTTCACATCGCGATAACCCGCATAGTCATACCAAGTCGGTGCTTTCTCGTCGAACAGGTTGTTCACACCCACTGTGATAGTACCGTTCCAATCATGGGTGTAACCCACCTGGAAGTTATGCTTGAAGTAGCTTGGTGTGTCGATGATGTAGTCGTAACCAAGGTCGCGCCACATTGCACCTGACTGACTACCGATATACACGGTTGTCCAAGCCGCGCTGAAATCGTTGTAGTACCAAGCCGCGGCGAAGTTACCACGCCAATCAGGATAGTCTTGGGTACCTGAGTAATCGATCTTCTCAGATTCGGCATCGGCCTGCTCTTTAAAGTCGAGGATGTGAGTAACATCTAGCTTAAGGTTGAAGTCACCGAAGCCTGTCTCGAAGTTGTATGAAGAAGCAAAGTCAAAACCAGACGTTTCCAGCGATGCCTTGTTCACATAACCACTTTCAAGGTACTCAATCTTACCATCTGGGCCACGAGTCACGAAGTCAGAGCCACCGTTGATCTTCTCATCACGGATCACGTCTGATGCGCTAACAGCTTCAATCTTGTTGTCATAAGTGATTGAGTAATATGACAGTTCAACACTCCACGCATCGGTCACGTTCCAGACGCCACCCAATGTCAGTGAGTTACCCTCTTCCGCTTCTAGATTCGGGTTACCACCAAACCAAGTCTTGTGCTGGTTACCTGTAGCACAGTAATTGGCGTCAGAATCGTTGTTGGCTTCACACCAAACCGAATCATAGGCCTTCTCGAAGCTCAGAGATTGCGACGAGAACATCTCACCCATGTTTGGTGCGCGGAATGAATCACCGTAGCTAGCACGCAGCAGCAACGAATCGACAGGGCGCCAGCTCAAACCAAACTTAGGTACGACGGCATCGAATGTAGAAGAGTTAGTCACCTGACCTTCTGCACCCGTCAAGGTACCTTCCTGCTCATAACGCTCATAACGTAGCGCCGCTGACAGTTCGAAGTTGGCAGGTAGTGCCATCTGGATTTCGGTATAGGCAGACTGACGTGTACGCTCAGCATCAACATCGTCACCGCCCGAACCACCAGAGATAATGCCAGAAGCCGACTCTGGATCAGAGGTTTGCTTGAAGTTGATCATCTCATACTCTAAACCACCTACGATGGCCACTGAGAAATCACCTTGTTCATACAGCATGGTGCTGGCAAGACCGTCGATCTGCGTGCTGTCGAACTTACCTTGGTATACACCAGTGTGGTTTGCGGCAGAATACAGTGCAGTCATCTGCTGCTCCCACTCTGCATAGCTCATACCTGAGGTATTGAAAACATCATAGTTGCCAGTATCGATCTCGCTCTGAATGATGTTGTCGTTGATCAGGTTGTAGTTAAAGGCGTTAGTGGTCGATGCAGAGTGCTGCGCGTTCAGCTCCCAATCGATACCATTACCCACGTCGGCATAACCCACGAAGCCACCTAGGATATCGAAACTGTTTGTTTCGGTTAGGGTGTCGCGCTCACCAATCTGAACAGAGCGCATGTACAGCGTCATGTCCTTACCCGTTGGGTTATATTGGTTATCCGCACTCATCACAGGATAGTTAGTCGATACTGGTGTACCGGCATAACGTGTGTTGGTTTCGCTCAAAGATGCGGTACCACGACCACGGAAGCGAATGTTATCTGTGATGTCATAGTTAAAGTTGGTCATGAAAGAGTTGCGGGTCATGTCACCAAATAGCTTGGTTACCGCGCCATAGCTGTATAGACAGCGACCATTGTTCTGACCATCTGTGGTATCGGCAACGTTATCGGTATCGGCACACATCTCAGAGTTTGAGTAGAATGCATAGATATCATCACCATCGGCATCTTTCTCACCGGTGTTATAGTAGCCATTCGGCACAGAGCTGAAAGAGCTGTAGTCACCATAGCTAGGATCATCCATGTTCCAGATGTCACGGTCCATCACAGCCTTAGTGTCATAGTACTCATAGGTAAAAGTCACATTACCTTTCTCAGAGTTGAAGCCAGCCGCAATAGAGAAACGATTGGCATCACCGCCTTCTACGCTAGGCTGCTCTGTGCTGAAGTCGACTTGGAATCCATCAAACTCTTTCTTGGTAATGATGTTAATTACACCTGCTACGGCGTCTGAGCCATAAACCGCAGAGGCACCATCACGTAGGATCTCGATACGTTCAACGATTGCTAGTGGGATCTGAGATGTATCTGCCTCGGCACCCGAGCTAGAGCTGGTACCAGGCATACGACGGCCATCAAGCAACACCAAGGTAGCCTGAGAACCTAAACCACGCATGTTGACTGTTGAAGTCGCACTCGCACCCGAACCATAACCCGAAGTACCACGCCAAGAACCAAAGGCGTTGATAGAAGAGTTATTCAAGACGTCGGCAACGGTTTTTTCACCGGTCAACGCGATATCTGCCGCACTTAATACAGTCACAGGAGACGAAGTCTCCATATCAACTTGCTTAATACGCGAACCAGTTACTTCGATGCGTTCAACTTTATCGCTTTGCTCTTCAGCAATTGCGATACCAGAAAATGCAATGCTAGATGTCGCGGCGGCAAATAAGCCTACGCGAACCGCTTTTGCTGTTAAGGTCAAAGAGTTCATATGTTTCCCTCATAATACGAAACCAGACAATCTGAGTTTCGATCATTAATTTATTTTTTATTTTTAAAATAAGAAGAATGTCCTTCGGTGAAGATATTGTGAAAAAAGATAAAATAAGTCAACGCAGTTAACATGAAAATAACCACAATGATAAACATTGATACAACTCGATAATAAAAAACGATACCACTCACCCGGCAAGAGTGACCCATTCACCTGATTTATAAAGGGTTTTTGTGGCAATCAAGATTATCGAAAAATGTAAAAATACAAAAACAATCAGATGATACAAATTAATACGTCTGTGCTAAATATGTTTAATAGTTTAACGAAAGATCAATTAAATATAAAAAACAACCACAAAAGTAACAATGTAAAATAATGTATCTTGACGGTAAGAAAGGGTAAATAACAATTTTAACAACAAAAACGTTAAAACTTATCTATTACGCACCTTAACCTTTACCTTAAAAATAAATTAAAAATTCACAGAATTAGAAAGAATTGACATTCAGGATATTTGACTAAACAAAATGCGAAAATACAGAAGTGATAAAGACCAAATGATGTCTCACTCGGTCTTAAATAGGTTAAAGGGCAATTTTAGCGAAATAAATGGCGCAGTCGCCTTCGTGGGAGGAGTAATAACTGACCATCAAGATATTGTCACAGAGCACGACACCGGCATAACTGGTGTCGCCGCCCGAAGGCAGGGTGAGCAACTCCGCTATTTGCGCGCTTTGTCTGTCGATCGCCACCAGAGCGGTACGCACACGACCATCATAGAGGCGCACCACGCCATAAAGCTGACCTTGATAGAGAAAGGTTACGGGTCCCCCTATGCGGCAATTCGCCGTTTGCCAATGCCACTGGGTATATGGAGGCGCTGACTCGCCCAGCAATGCACGCTCATCGGTCTGCCACAGTGGATCCCGGCGTAGCAGACAGATGGCTTTGTCTGCCTCGTCGAACACTAAACCAGACTCATTGACATAACCGGCCTGACTAAGCTTCTCCACTAAGGGATGAAAATCGGTATTAGCGTCGCTCTTATACAGCGCCGCATAGCCATCATGTTCATGACAATAATAGGCAATCCCATAGAAGTGGCCCTTATGGGGCGTGATGCGCCACAGCCACTCTCTCTCTTTTACCAGCGCCCTTGGCACAGACCAATGTATCCCATCATCAGATTGCCAGCAGTAAGAGCGCATGCCCTCACCCTTGCCCTCATGCATAGCGGCGCCGCCAAACAGGAATAGGCTATCCCCATCGACCACCAGCTTACCGTCCCTGAGGTCGGCAAAATCGGCCTCGATGAGGGCAACACTATGCCAGTCTTGTCCATCATTATCGGTGCATAGGATCCGCAGCGCACCATCAGGTGAGACATGGGCACTGGCTTCCCTGAATACGCAATAGAGCTTGCCGCGAAAGAGAGCAAGATCGGTAAAGGCATTGTGAGCCGACTTATCCCATATTTTGGTGACTGAGCATAATTTCATCTTGCGCTTCCTGTTGCTAATAAGCTTCATCATGGCTGACGATGACAGATGACTCAAGTCTGTGAGGCTTAGGGAAGGTGCGAATAATTCCAGTGCTTGCTCTGCGTGTGCTTAAAGTGGGTAGATACAAGGCACAGTTTGCAGCGAATGGCCCTAGTCCTTCGCAAGAACTGTAACGCAGCAAATACCACTGTAAGCCTCGCCCTGCGGGGCTTTGATAGCAACACCATTTCGGCGTTATTCAACTTCAGCAGGCCTCGGCATGTCCTCAGTTGAATGCCTTGAAATGCCTCTGCTATCAAAGCCAGAGCTATGCAACGACTTGTTCGCACCTTCCTTAGGCAACACTAGAAAAAAGCATAAAAAAAGCCGCACGAGGCGGCTTTTTTTATGCTTTGTTTTAGCTGCGTTGACGCGGCGTTTTACCCGCTGTGGTCTTGTGCTTACGCACTGCGCGGCGGATCTTGGCGCTTTTCACCTTGGCGCGGGCCACACTGTGTTTGTCTGTGCCCAGCAGGGTGCGCGTCTCCTCATCCATACCGGCCAGCTTACGCAGATAGTTTACCTGCTCGATTGGCAGCTCGACCCAACCACCGCGAGGCAGCGACTTAGGCAGATCTATCATGCCGTAGCGAATGCGGATCAGGCGGCTCACCTGCACTTCCTGGGATTCCCACAGGCGGCGAACCTCACGGTTACGGCCTTCTGCTAGCGACACATGCCACCATTTATTCATGCCCTCGCCACCGGCAGGCTTCACCTTGTCAAAATGGGCCGGGCCATCTTCCAAGGTAACGCCACTGCGCAGACGTTGAATACAGGCATCGGTCACCTCACCAAAGGTGCGCACGGCATATTCACGCTCCACCTCATGAGACGGGTGCATCAAGCGGTTGGCCAGCTCACCGTCAGAGGTAAACAGCAACAAGCCTGAGGTGTTGATATCCAGACGACCTACCGCCACCCAGCGAGAATCTCGGGTCTTAGGCAGACGGTCGAATACCGTCGGGCGCCCTTCGGGATCTTTGCGGCTGCAGATCTCCCCTTCAGGCTTGTGATAGGCGATCACGCGGCAAACCAAGTCATCCTCAGACTTGATCGATACAGTACGACCATCGATACGCACCTTGGCATCGGCCTCGATACGATCGCCCAATTTGGCAATTTCACCGTCTATACTAACTCGGCCTGCAGCAATCCATGCCTCCATCTCACGACGGGAGCCATGGCCTGCACGGGCCAAGACTTTCTGCAATTTTTCACTCATTAGTAGACTCTTCATCGGTTTGAGGCGCTGTGTTGTCAGGGGTCGACTCGACCGCCTGGGTTTGTCCAAACAGCGCCGCTAGTGACTCGGCATCGGATAAGGGAGGAAGGTCCGCTATCCTGTCCAAGCCAAAATAGGCTAAAAATTCATTTGTGGTCGCATAGAGCGCGGGCCTGCCCGGCACCTCTTTATGACCGACAATCTTAATCCAGTGTCTATCGGATAGACTCTTGATGATATGGCTTCCCACGGCCACACCACGTACAAACTCAATATCGGCGCGGGTGACCGGCTGACGATAGGCGATCACCGCCAGGGTCTCCAGGGTCGCCCGGGAATATCTCGGCGCCTTCTCCTGCCACAGTGGCTGCAGATAGGGACTCAAGGTTTCGATGGACTGAAAACGATATCCGCCCGCCACCTTGACTAACTCTATGCCGCGCCCCTGATAATCCTGCTGCAACTCCTCTATGGCGGCCTTAACCTTGGCGCGGGAGACGCTAAAGTTTGCCAGCACACTTTCATTTAAGTGCTTGATAGAGACAGTCCTAGCCATCACAAACAGACTGGCTTCAATCAGCTGCTTGAGCTGATCCGGGTTTATTTGCAGTTTCTTACTCGACAATCAATAGGCCCTAACATGTATGGTCGACAGCGGCTGCGCCTGAATTAGGTCGACCAGAAGCTCTTTTACCAGCTCCATCAGCGCAAGAAAGCTCACTACCACGCCGGATCGCCCCTCAGAAACATCAAACAGCTGCTCGAAAGGCACATAGGACTTGCCTTCTAGCATAGCCAATATTTGCGTCATGCGTTCCCGTGTCGACAGATGTTCCCGCTGCACATGGTGATGCTCTGTGGCCTCGACCCGCTTTAACACGGCGGCGAAGGCACCGGCCAACTCCACCAGGGAAACCGACGGCGGCACTAACACCGGCTTGATATCAGGCGCGGGCAACACCTTAGCCTGAAACACATCTCGCTCGAGTCGCGGCAAGGCATCTAGCCTTTGCTGCGCGTCTTTAATCACCTCGTAGGCCTTAAGCTGTCTAATCAGCTGGGCACGGGGATCAGCCTCATCTTCCTCTGCAAGCTCGGGTCTTGGCAGCAAGAGACGCGACTTGATCTCGGCCAGGGTTGCGGCCATCACCAGATAGTCGGCGGCCAGTTCCACCCTCGCCCCCTGCAACAGCTCGATATACTCAAGATATTGATCCGTCACCGGCGCAATGGCCATCTCGACCACATCCAGTTTCTGCTTACGGATCAGATAGAGCAGCAGATCCAGCGGGCCTTCGAAAGACTCGAGAAACACCTCTAACGCCTCGGGCGGAATAAAGAGATCCGCCGGCAGCTCCTTAACGGGCTCGCCCCTGACCACGGCCAAAGGTAAACTTTGCTGAGTCCCCAGCATCCGCTCTCCAAGTCAGCAGACAGGCAATTTCCTGCCACAGGCTAAAGGTTAGATAATAACGATAAATTACCGCCATTTAGGGCGAATAACCACCCGTTTCTGGCGAGGCTAATCGACACCAAACGCGCGATTATACCTGCAAATTTGACCAATAGACAGGGCTTTAGCCAAACTGGCTAATATCCCCTGCACCTTCACGTAAGATCTCAATATCGCCCTCGGAGAGATCGATAACCGTAGTCGGCTTCTCACCCAGATAACCGCCATGAATAATCACGTCTACCTGATGCTCGAGGATGTCACGGATATGCTCGGGATCTGACTCGGTAAACTCTTCACCCGGCAGGATAAGACTGGTAGACATCAGCGGTGCATCGAGCGCCTCCAGCAGCGCCAGGGCAATCACATTGTCTGGCACGCGAATACCGATAGTCTTCTTCTTCGGGTTCTGTAGGCGCTTAGGCACCTCTTTGGTGGCCTTGAAGATGAAGGTAAAAGGACCAGGGGTGTTGTGCTTGAGCACGCGGTAAGCCTGGTTATCCACCCTGGCATAGGTCGCCAGCTCAGACTGATCACGCACCATCAAGGAGAAGTTGTGATCGTTCTCGATCTGACGAATACGCACTATGCGGGTCATCGCATCTTTCTCACCCAGCAGACAACCTAGGGCATAGCCAGAGTCTGTGGGATAGACCACCACGCCGCCCTGCTTAATCACATTGACCGCCTGATTAATCAGACGAACCTGAGGATTTTCCTCATGTACATAAAAAAATTGACTCATGGGTTTCCCATCCAATTATCCATTTGCCACACCCAATCGACACCTTGGGGTTGGAACATATTTCTACCTAACTCGAGCCAGCTACCGGGAAAATGAAAATCGCTTCCCAGCGATGCATGCAGTTCATTGAGCCGACTCAAGGCTATTAAATTGTTACGATCGTCCAAGGTCTGCTGACCCAGCACCACTTCCATGGCATCGCCACCGGCGGCCTTAAATTCACGCACTAGACGCTTTAGCCATTTGGCCGACAACTTGTAGCCGCTGGGGTGTGCCAGCACGGCGACGCCGCCCGCCTCATGAATGATGGCGATAGCGGTTTCCATGTCAGACCAATTGTTCGGCACATAGCCAGTCTTGCCCCGGGCCAGGTATTTCTTAAACACGGCAGCGGCATTGGTGGCATAGCCGTTGTCCGCCAGCCAGCGCGCATAGTGGCCACGACTCAGCGCCGCACCTTCGGCTAACGCCTTAGCCCCTTCATAGGCGCCGCTGATGCCCGCCTTCTCCAGGCGCACGCCTATCTCCATCGCCCGCGCCTCACGCAAGGCCCGCTGCTGGGTCAAGAAGGCATCCAGCCCCTGATGTTCAGGATCAATATTTAAGGCAACGATATGAATATCGAAGTTATTCCAACGGGTAGAGATCTCGCAGCCGTTAATCAGAGTTAGAGGCTCTGCTTGACTATCGTTGAAGCTGTGGGCTTCCTTGAGACCGGCTAAGGTATCGTGATCGGTAATGGCCAGCATCTGCACCCCATTGTCCAGGGCGCGGGCCACTAATTCTGACGGGGTTAACTGGCCGTCGGATGCCGTGGTGTGGCTGTGAAGATCGATTAAACGCGTTTCATCTGTCATCCCTTTATTCTACTCGACTTTGTTATTAGAAACATCTAATTGGATGAAAATGGACGAAATTGCATAAGATTCGTTAAATCTCCTCGGTAATCACCGCAGATTGTGATCTTAAGGTGTAAGGGCCTGTAGAACTTTCAAGTTTGATTTTTGTTCAATCTAAACGCGTTTTGCGCGAGGCGGCAGCAATGAAGCATAGTTACTCTATGTGAATTGCGAGCAACAAAGTGCAGGGCGCGTTTAGATGAACCCATAGGGCAGCGTTTGCAGGCAATTTCTACTGCGTTATCGCCTGTTTGTATAGAACAACTACAAGACACAGGCTCTGCCTTGTATTAATCACCTTCAAACTGCTGCAAAAACAAACAGCAAAGTCCGACAGGCCCTTAATAACAGCCAAATAGAAAAATATTCAATTGACAAGGCAGCGGAGGGGATGTTTTTATATAGTCATCAACAAGATTTTACCTTTACATGAGATAGACACTGAAATGACGACGCAGCTATTCAACAACATCAACTGGTGGTGGCACTTCCCAACATAGCGGGTGGTGTGAATTTCTGTGCTCATGTAAAAGAGACAAGATTTAAACAAAAAGCCCGCACTCGATGCGGGCTTTTTGCATTTAATCGCCTAATTTTATTAATAGATTTATAAACGACTAACCCAAACGCATAAACAAGTTAGTCTACTATCGGCAAGTAGGAGCGCAAATATGGGGCAAGAGTTTCTGGCCAGCGTCAACACGATAAAGGAGCGGATCACCTATCATGATGATCCTCTCCAGCTGTATCAGCACCTGACGCAGGATGCGGCACATACCATGTTGCTGGAGTCGGCTGAGATCGACAGTAAGGACCACCTTAAAAGCATCATCATGACCCACGCCGCCCTGGCCATACGTTGTGAAGGTTACCGACTCAGCTTCACCGCGCTGAGCGACAATGGTCAGGCGCTGCTGGTCCCCATCGCCCGCTTCTTCGGCGAAGATGAAAGCCAGGTCGATGGCAAGACGTTGACCTTAGTCCTGCAAAAAGACACCTCGCTCCTGGATGAAGATGCCAGATTAAAATCTACCTCACCGCTCGATGGCCTGCGCAGCCTGATAAAGCATATCGACATGGGCGATGATGCCCAATTTGAAAGCCTGTTCCTCGGCGGCGTATTGGCGTTCGATCTTATCGACACGGTAGAGCCGCTCCCCAAGGTGAGCCAAAGCGCCAATACCTGCCCAGATTACCTCTTCTACCTGGCCGAAACCCTGATCCTGGTCGATCATCAAGCGCGCAGCGCCGATATCATCAGCCATGATTTTACCCAACAGGCAGATGTTAAGGCGGCATTGGCCGAGCGAGTCGCCCAGCTGCACCAGGCCTGTAGCAGCCTTCCCGATATCGCCCCGCTCTGCCCTGTGGATGCCGAGACCCAGGTTAATGTCTCTGATGATGAGTTTAAGACCATAGTGACAGATCTTAAGTCTCACATCGTCGCCGGCGATATCTTTCAGGTGGTGCCATCACGCAGCTTCAGCCTGCCTTGCCCGAATGCCCTGGGCGCATACCGCGCCCTGAGACTAACCAATCCCAGCCCCTACATGTTCTACTTCAGAGGCGATAACTTTACCCTGTTTGGCGCCTCGCCAGAGAGCGCCCTCAAATATGAAGCCAGCACCAACCAGGTGGAGATCTACCCCATCGCCGGAACCCGCAAGCGCGGCAAGACGGCGAGCGGCGAGATAGATTTCGATCTCGACAGCCGCATCGAACTGGAACTGCGCCTGGATAAGAAAGAGCTGTCCGAGCACCTGATGTTGGTGGACTTGGCCCGAAACGATGTGGCCCGCATCAGCCAGAGCGGCACCCGCAAGGTGGCCGAGCTGCTGAAAGTGGATCGCTACTCCCATGTAATGCACCTGGTCAGTAGGGTCACTGGCCAGCTTAGAAGCGATCTCGATGCCCTCCACGCCTATCAGGCCTGCATGAACATGGGCACACTTACCGGCGCCCCTAAGGTAAGCGCAGCCCAGCTTATTCGCGGCGCCGAAAAGACCCGCCGCGGCAGCTACGGCGGCGCCGTGGGCTATCTCAACGGCCTTGGCGACATGGACACCTGCATAGTGATCCGCTCCGCCTTTGTTAAAGAGGGCACGGCCCATATTCAAGCCGGTGCAGGCGTGGTGTATGACTCAGATCCCCAGGCAGAAGCCGACGAGACCCGCCAGAAGGCCCAAGCGGTCATATCAGCCATCAAGATGGGAGGCGGACAATGAAGCTCTACCTACTGGATAATTTCGACTCTTTTACCTACAACCTGGTGGATCAGTTCCGCAGCTTGGGCTTCGAGGTGGTGATCTACCGCAACGACTTAGATGCCCAGTTTATCGCCGACAAGCTACTGCAAGAGCAAGGCAAGGCGGCGCTGGTATTATCCCCCGGCCCGGGAGCGCCCCATGAGGCGGGCTGCCTGATGGCGCTTATCGGTCTGTTGGCTGGCAAGGTGCCCATGCTGGGGATCTGTTTAGGCCACCAGGCGATGATCGAACACTTCGGCGGCAAGGTGGAGCGCGCCAAACAGGTGGTTCATGGCAAGGCCAGCCCTACGATACACAGCTGCCAGGGGATCTTCGCCGGTCTGCCCTCGCCGCTACCTGTAGCCCGATACCACAGCTTAGTAGCGACACAGGTGCCCGACTGCCTGGAGGTGATCGCCACCACAGAGGAGATGCCCATGGCCATCTCCCACAAGAGCGTCAAGGCGGTGGGCTTTCAGTTCCATCCCGAGTCTATCTTGACCACGCTCGGCAGCCAGCTGCTGACCCAGACATTGACCTACCTGACCCAAGATGCCCAATTAAGCAGCGGCCAAGGAGTATAGTTATGAGTGAACTACAGCCGATTTTCGACAGGCTTTATCAGGGGCAAACCATCAGCCGCGAGGAGACCAAGGCGCTGTTTAGCGAGATAGTCGAGGGCAAGATGGATCCCGTCGCCATGGCCGGCATGTTGGTCGCGATGAAGATGCGCGGCGAGACCATAGATGAGATCTCCGGCGCCGCCGACGCCCTGCTGCAGGCCGCCAAGGCGTTTCCCGCCCCCAGTGAGGCCACACGTGCCCAGGGCATAGTAGATATCGTGGGTACGGGCGGTGACGGTCACAACACCATCAACATCTCGACCACCTCTGCCTTCGTGGCCGCGGCGGCGGGCGCTAAGGTGGCCAAACACGGCAATCGCAGCGTATCGAGCAAGTCGGGCTCCTCGGATCTGCTGGCGCAGTTTGGTATCGATCTCACCATGACGCCCGAAACAGCTAGGGACTGTCTCGACAATCTGGGGCTCTGCTTCCTGTTCGCGCCCCACTATCACGGCGGCGTGCGCCACGCGGTGCCTGTGCGTCAGGCACTGAAGACCCGCACCCTGTTTAACGTCTTAGGTCCATTGATCAATCCGGCCAGACCCGACTACATGCTGCTGGGCGTCTATGACCCTATGCTGGTGCGCCCTATCTGCGACGTGCTCAAGGCGCTGGACGTCAAACGCGCCATGGTGGTCCACGGCAGCGGCCTGGATGAGGTAGCGGTACACGGCGAAACCTTAGTCTGTGAGTTGAAACAGGGCGAAATTGTCGAATATTACCTCTCACCCGAGGCCCTGGGGCTCAGCCGCGCCGAGATATGCGATCTCGCCGGCGCTGGCCCTGCAGAAAACGCCGAAATCACCCGCGCCATATTGCAAGGCCATGGCGAGTTGGCGCACACTGAGGCGGTAGCCGCCAATGCAGGCTGCGCCCTCTATGTATCCGGCTGTTGTGACAGTCCACAGCAAGGTACGGCGCTGGCGCTACAGACCCTCGCCAGCGGCAAGGCATACACCCTACTCGAGCAGCTTGCTAGCGCGAGCCAAAGTGACAACCTAGGAACAAACTGATGCAAGCGAGTGTAAACAGTCAAACTGGCGAATCCAAGACAAGCAGCAACGTGCTGACCCGTATCGTCGACACTAAACCGGCTCATATCGCCGCCCTGAAACAGCGCTTCCCCGAGGCCTCGCTAACGCCCAAGGTGTCGGATCGCAGCCTGTATCAGGCACTCAAGGCGCCCAATGCCGGCTTCATCTTCGAGTGCAAGAAGGCCAGCCCCTCTAAGGGGCTCATCAGGCAAGCGTTCGATGTCGAGGCTATCGCCGATGTCTACAAGCATTATGCCGCAGCCATCTCGGTACTGACCGACGAGCAGTTCTTTCAGGGTGACATGGATTACCTGCCCAAGGTACGCGCCCGGGTGAGCCAGCCCATTCTATGTAAAGATTTCTTCGTCGATCCCTATCAGGTCAAACTAGCGGCCCACCAGGGCGCAGATGCCATACTACTGATGCTGTCGGTACTGGATGATGACCATTATCGCCAGTTGGCAAATCTGGCAGCCCAGTACCAGCTGGATGTGCTGACCGAGGTCAGCAATGAAGAGGAGCTCAAGCGCGCCATCGCCCTTGACGCCGCCATCATAGGGATCAACAACCGCAACCTGAGAGATCTCACCACAGATCTGGCGACCACTGAGGCTTTAGCCCCGCATATCCCAGCAGACCGCGTGGTAGTGAGCGAATCAGGCATCTACACTCAGCAGCAGGTAAGACGCCTGAGCCCCCTAGTGGATGGCTTCCTTGTAGGCAGCTCGCTGATGGCCGAGGCCGATCTGGATCTCGCCTGCCGCGCCCTGACCCTTGGCCACAACAAGGTCTGCGGCCTGACCCGCAGTGAAGATGTGCGCGCCGTCATTGACGCCGGCGCCCTCTACGGCGGACTAATCTTTGCCAAGAAATCGCCTCGCTACGTGAGCCCAGAACAGGCACTAGACTTAGTCGAGCAGCAGCGAAACAGCGGTAAGGGGCTGAATTTTGTCGGCGTCTTCGTCAACGAAGAGGTCTCCATCATCGCCGAGCTGGCCAAACGTTTAAACCTGTTTGCCGTGCAACTTCACGGCAGCGAGAGCGAATACGATATCGATCAGCTCAGACTTAAGCTAAATGAACTTGATTGCCAGACCCAGATCTGGAAGGCGGTAGCCGTCAGCGTCGACAGCGACGATTGCCAGGCCCCCTCCACGCCAGCCAATGCCGATCGCCTGCTCTACGACAGCAAGACAAAGGCGACTGACGGTGTGCAGTTTGGCGGCACGGGCCATGCCTTTAACTGGCAGCAGCAACTGCCGCACAAGGCTAATGCCATGTTGGCCGGTGGGCTTAACGCAGGCAATGCCTTCGACGCCGCCAGGCAGGGCTTCTTCGGCCTGGACTTTAACTCGGGCCTCGAATCGGCGCCGGGCATCAAGGATGCAGAGCTTATCAAGCAAGCCTTTACCGCCCTTAGAGAATATTAACGTTTTGCGGCGCACCTTAACGGCGCCGCCCCATACAGAGAGAGCTTTATGATGACTAAGCTGGACCCTTATTTCGGCGAATATGGCGGTATGTTTGTACCGCAGATTTTGATGCCCGCCCTCAAGCAGCTCGAAGCCGCCTTCGTCGATGCGCAGAACGATCCGAGCTTTCAAGCCGAATTTACCGATCTGCTGAAAAACTACGCCGGCAGACCGACCGCCTTGACGCTGACCCGTAACCTCAGCCCCAATCCTCTGGTGAAGATCTACCTCAAGCGTGAAGATCTGCTCCATGGCGGCGCCCACAAGACCAACCAGGTATTGGGTCAGGCCCTGCTGGCCAAGCGTATGGGCAAGAAAGAGATCATCGCCGAAACCGGCGCCGGACAGCACGGCGTGGCCACTGCACTTGCCTGCGCGCTATTGGGGCTCAAGTGTAAGGTCTACATGGGCGCCAAAGATGTCGAGCGTCAATCGCCCAACGTGTTCCGCATGCGCTTGATGGGCGCCGAGGTGATTCCGGTCACCTCAGGTTCTGCCACCTTGAAAGATGCCTGTAACGAGGCGATGCGCGACTGGTCCGCCAGTTACGACAAGGCTCACTACCTGCTAGGCACCGCCGCCGGCCCCCATCCCTTCCCCACCATAGTGCGTGAGTTTCAGCGCATGATTGGCGAAGAGACCAAAGCGCAAATACTCGACCGTGAAGGACGCCTGCCCGATGCGGTGATCGCCTGTGTCGGCGGCGGTTCAAACGCCATCGGCATGTTTGCCGACTTTATCGACGAGCCTTCGGTTAAGCTTATCGGTGTTGAGCCAGCAGGACTCGGCATAGACACGCCTAAACATGGCGCGCCGCTCAAGCACGGCAAGACGGGGATCTTCTTCGGTATGAAGGCGCCGCTGATGCAAGATAAAGAGGGCCAAATTGAGGAGTCTTACTCCATCTCCGCAGGCTTGGACTTCCCGTCTGTGGGCCCGCAGCACGCCCACCTGGCGGCGACCGGTCGCGCCACCTATGAGTCGGCCACAGATGACGAGGCCTTAGCCGCCTTCCAGCTGCTGGCCCGCAGCGAGGGGATCATCCCGGCGCTTGAATCGGCCCATGCCTTGGCCTATGCCATCAAGCTGGCCGAGGCCGCCACCGAGGAGACCCTATTGGTGGTCAACCTCTCAGGCCGCGGCGACAAGGATATCTTCACCGTCGCCGACATCTTAGAGAAACAACAAGCAAACAACGAGGAGAGCGGCAATGAGTAACCGTTATCAGGCAGCATTTGCCGCACTTAACGCAAGCGGGCGCGGCGCCTTCGTGCCTTTCGTCACCATAGGCGACCCCAACAGAGAATTGTCGCTGAAGATCATCGAAACCTTAGTGGAAAACGGCGCCGACGCCTTGGAGCTGGGCTTTCCCTTCTCCGATCCCCTCGCCGACGGCCCGGTGATCCAAGGCGCTAACCTGCGCGCCTTAGCCGCGGGCACCACGCCGGGTGGCTGTTTCGAGATCATCACTGCGGTGCGCGCCAAGTACCCAGAGCTGCCCATCGGCCTGCTGCTATACGCCAACCTGGTCTATGCCAACGGCGTCGAAGCCTTTTACGCCAAGGCCAAGGCTGCCGGCGTGGATTCTGTGCTTATCGCCGACGTGCCGGTGGAAGAGGCTGCCCCCTTTATCGCCGCCGCCAAGGCACACGAAGTAGCGCCAATCTTTATCGCGCCGCCCAATGGCGATGCCGAGACGCTGCGCCAGGTGGCCGAGCAGGGCCAGGGCTACACCTACCTGCTATCACGCGCCGGCGTCACGGGCACAGAGTCTAAGGCAGGCATGCCGCTGGATGAGATCCTAGCCCAGCTCAAAGCCTTCGACGCGCCGCCGCCCCTATTGGGCTTTGGCATCGCAGAGCCAGCTCAAGTCAAGGCCGCCATCGACTCGGGCGCGGCGGGCGCCATCTCGGGTTCTGCCGTGGTGAAGATCATCGAGGCCCATCGAGACGACGAGCAGGCCCTGCTCAGCGCCCTGGGTCAGTTTACCCGCGAGATGAAGGCGGCGACCTAAGCCTTAACGCCTAACCCCCTTCTCATCCAATCTAAAATCCCCGCACCAGCGGGGATTTTTTTATCCGCTACTCCCCATTACTGATCCACTGACCACCCAGCGCCGTATCACCTCAATCAAACCCAAAGGGAGCTGGCGCTTGAAACGCTCGCTAATGTCAGCCCTGACAGGAGTGACAGGCAGCTACTGGCTATACTTATAGCTATTAAGCTAGCGGCTTTCTTAACAACAGCCTTCTTAACAACAGCCTTCACCTTCAATCTAGATAAGGACACGCCATGCAGAGCTTTAATAACTTGTTTAAGGGAGTGATCTTCGACCTCGACGGCACCTTAGTGAGCAGCTCCCTCGACTTTAAGGCCCTCAAGCTAGCGGTCGGCTGCCCATTAGACCAGGATATTCTCGCCTTCGTGCAGCAGCTGCCAACAGAGCGTGCCAAGAAGGCCCATAGCATCATCACCCAGGCCGAGCACTTAGATGCCCTGAGCGCCAGGGCGATGAGTGGCGCCTTAGCCCTGCTGGATTTTTTGTTGCTGCAACAGATCCCAACGGCCATAGTCACCCGCAACAGCCGCCAGGCGGCCGAATTAAAGATAGAGCGCTGCGCCCTGCCGATCGATCTCATTCTCAGTCGCGACGATGGCCCGGCAAAGCCAGATCCCAGCTGTCTGCTGGCGCTAGCAAAGTTGTGGCAGCTGCCGCCGTCGCAGATAGCCTATGTGGGCGACCATCACTATGATATCCAGGCGGCCAAACGAGCGGGCATGCCATCTGTACTGCTCAGCGAGCAGAGAGCCTATGGCGAGCAGCATGGCGCCAGCTACATCTTCAGTGAACTCATGGCGCTGCACAGGGCCTTGCCCTCCATCTCCCTTTGCGCCTGAGCTTGCAATCAATAAGCAGCGCACATGAAGATGCTACTTGGCTTGACCTTACTAGGACCTTACCTTCTCACAGTCCAAGGAGTCGATACTAAGATGGAAACATTAGCCTTACTGACTCACCCAGGTCACTGGCAAATCGTCAACGATGGGGTAATGGGAGGCCGCTCCCAGAGTGAGCTGAGTGAGTTCCTCAACGCCAATCAGCAATATCGACTGCGCTTTAGCGGCAATGTCTCCCTCGAGAACAACGGCGGCTTCGCCTCTGTGTCGCGCACGCTGAGCCAGGAGGAGCAGCAGATTTTGCAACAGGCTCATCCAGGCGGCATTCGCCTCACCACCTTAGGCGATGGCAAGCACTACCAGCTCAGGCTCAAAGTGCTTAAACAGGGCGAGCTGGTCAGCTACAAGGCAAACTTCGATACCCAGGCGGGCAGACTCGAGCAGTGGACCTTTGCCCCAGGGGAGTTTATCGAGACCTTTCGCGGCGCGGATTATCCAACGCGCCCCTACCCAGACCTGACGCAACTGGTCGCCGTTGGTCTCTTGATTGGTAATGGTCAGGCGGGAGATTTTGAGCTGCAACTCGCCGAGCTGGCCATTCAATACACACAGGGCTCTCAGTAAGCAGGGCAATCTGAGTAATCCGAGCAATCTGAATCATCCCGGCAATCTCAGTGATCCCGGAAAGCCCAATTAACTCCGGCCGTAATAGAGCCTGGGTTAAGTGAGCTAGGGGTTAAATGAGCTAAGGGCTAAAAAAACTAAGGCGTTAATAAGCTAGCGCTTGACCAAAAAAGCGCTAGCCCTCGTGGGAGAGAAACTCGATGATCTCATCCATGTCGAGATCAAAATCATCGGCGCGCACATTCTTGACTATGATGTCATCACGCATCGCCGCCAGATCGATATTGGCGGAGATCTCGAAGTGATTGGGATTCAGGCTATAGAAGGGCTTCACCTTGGGGCGGATAGGGTCTTGATGGTTATGACTCTCAACGATCGCCAGACGATTAGATTCCAGCTGCACCAGAGAGCCCACTGGATAGACCCCCATGCACTTGATGAAATGATCCACTAACTCGGCGTCCAGCTCGTTATTCTCCCCCAGGGCGCGCAGTATGCTAAAGGCCTTCACCTGAGGATAGCCTGCCTTATAACAGCGATTGGCGGTCAGGGCGTCGAAGATGTCACAGATGGCGATCATCCGGCCATAACGGGAGATCGCCTCGGCGCTGACGCCAAAGGGATAGCCCTTGCCGTTGAGCTTCTCATGGTGAAGCCTGGCGACCTCCAGGCTCAGCGGGCTGATGTTGGGCGTATTCTCTATGATGCGGATGGAGTGATTGGCATGGGTCTTCATCACCTCAAACTCCTCGGTCGTCAACCGACCCGGCTTGTCGAGAATGCTTGGGGGGATCATGATCTTACCCACATCGTGCAGGAAGGCGCCGATCGCCAGCTCACTCACTATCACTTTATCTATCTTGAGATAGCAGGCAAAAATCGTCATCAGCACAGAGACGGCCACCGAATGTTCCAGCAAGTACTGATCTTTATGGCGTATGTTGATCACACAGGCCAGCGCATCGGGATTATCGAATATCGCCTCGATAGACTGATCCGTGACCCGCCTTACCGGTTCCAGCGTCAGGGGCACGCCAGCTTGGGCATCGTCAAACAGACGTCTCTGTATCGCCTTCGACTCGTTAAACAGCTGCTTGGCCTGACTCAGTCGCTGTTTAAACAGTCCAGGCGTTTTCGTTGGCTGGGCGGCTTGTTTAACCTTGGCAGGCTCACTAGGCTGTGGGCGTCGCTTGCTGCTGTCGACTAACAGCTTCTCAATGCCTTTGCGCTTAAAGCCATCGATCACCTGCTGTTTAGTGATCCATCCCTGCTCCGCCAGTTGAAACTTGTTCTTGGGCTGAGTGATCTCAACCACATACATGCCAACGGCCAGTTCAGAAACATCCAGTTCCACTTTCATATGCTGTACGCCTGCCCCCAGGAGGAAATTCGCTGCTTGCTCTGAGACGCCAAGGTTTTCAAAAACCTACTTGGCATCATCTGCAAAAATGTAACACAAGCTTAAACAAAAAACTGCGCCTCAATAGCATCAAGATTTGAGACAAATCAAAAATCTCACCAATAATCATTAACATACAAACAACAAATGTGCATTAAGCCTAGCCTGACTGCGCAAAAGAGCAACAGCCAGGTCACTTAATTATCAAACACCAGGTGTGCGCTAGCCCAGATTAAGGGAATTTCATCCCAATTGCGCCGCTTTCACCGCGCCCCAACGTTTGCCCCACTCAAGAGGCATGTTACACTGCCAGCCATCTATATCCCTTGTTTGGTGAACTAGCCTACATGAAACAACTGCTCGACTTTTTACCTCTGGTGATCTTTTTCGCCGTCTATAAATTTTTCGACATCTATATCGCCAGCGGCGCCCTGATCGTGGCCACCGCACTGCAGTTGGTAGTCACCTATCTGCTCTATAAGAAGATAGAGAAGATGCACCTGATCACCTTCGCCATGGTGAGCTTCTTCGGCACCCTCACCTTGGTCTTTCACGACGATGCCTTTATCAAATGGAAGGTCACTGTAGTCTATGCCCTGTTCGCCTTGGCGCTGGCCCTGAGCCAATATCTGAAGAAGCCGATCCTCAAGGGTATGCTGGGTAAGGAGCTTATCGTCGCCGACAAGATCTGGTCGCGGGTCACCTGGTATTGGGTCGCCTTCTTCCTCGCCTGTGGCCTAGTTAACATCTATGTCGCCTTTAACCTGTCTCAGGAAACCTGGGTCAATTTCAAGGTGTTTGGCCTCACGGCCCTGACACTGATCAACACAGTGATCACTGTGGTATACCTCTACAAACACATGCCTGAAGAACATAAAAAGGAACTCAAATAATGTGGTACATGATCTCATCTCAAGATGTTGAAAACAGCTTAGAAAAACGCCTTCAAGCCCGTCCTGACCACCTGGCACGCCTGCAGGAGCTCTCTGACGAGGGTCGCCTGATGATTGCAGGTCCACACCCAGCTATCGACAGCGACAACCCAGGTGAAGCCGGCTTCACCGGCTCTCTGGTGGTTGCCGAGTTCGACTCACTGGAAGCGGCGCAGGCCTGGGCAGACCAAGACCCATACGTGGCCGCCGGCGTCTACCAAAGCGTCATCGTAAAACCCTTTAAGCGCGTACTCCCTTAACCTCAATAGTAGGAAGCAAGCACTTGAAAATTGTTTCATTTAACATCAATGGTCTCAGAGCCAGACTGCACCAGCTACAGGCGCTGATCGACAGCCATAGCCCGGATATCATCGGCCTGCAGGAGACCAAGGTTCACGACGAGGCCTTCCCCCTAGCCGAGGTCGAGGCCATGGGCTATCAGGTGCACTACCATGGTGGCAAGGCCCACTATGGCGTGGCCATGCTCTCCAAACTGCCACCGGTCAAGGTACAGAAAGGTTTCCCAACAGATGATGACGAGGCCCAGCGCCGAATGATCATGGGCACCTTTACTCAGGCCAACGGTCGTCAACTGACGGTGCTCAACGGTTACTTCCCCCAGGGCGAGAACATCAGCCATGAAACCAAGTACCCGGCCAAGCGCAAGTTCTACCAGGACCTGATGCACTATCTGCAGCAGCACCATAGTCCAGATGAAGATATCGCCATCATAGGCGACATCAACATCTCGCCAATCGATTTGGATATCGGCATAGGTGAAGTCAACGCCAAGCGTTGGTTGAAGACGGGTAAATGCAGCTTCCAGCCCGAAGAGCGTCAGTGGCTACAGACGCTGCTGGACTGGGGATTAGTCGACACCTTCCGTCAGCTGCATCCGACACGCAGTGAGCGCTACTCCTGGTTCGACTATCGCAGCAAGGGGTTCGATGATAACCGCGGCCTGCGCATCGACGTGATCCTGGCAACGCCTTCACTGGCTGAACGTCTGACCGAATCTGACGTAGATTATGATCTGCGCGGTATCGACAAGCCGTCGGATCATGCCCCTATCTGGAGCTGCTTCAAAGACTAATACCAATCACGGTAAATAAGTGATCAGAAATAGCACAGGAAAAACGGTCGAGAACAAGGCAGTATTTTTCGATAAGTAGTTATTCTACAATCAAAAATAGTAACGCCGTTATCGGAGGTTTTAACCAGCTAGCATGATCAATTATTTACTACGATTGGTATCATTAGTTGATGGTTCGAAAAAGGCGCCGAGGGCGCCTTTTTTATTGAGTCACTTTTATAGACTATTGATTCATCTAGCTACTGCAAGCGGTATTGCGACAAAATCCCATCCAGCTCAGTGGAAGACTGCTGCAGCTCGCTGGCCAAGACCACAGAACGCTCGGCGGTCTCCTTGATGGTCTGCGACTGGTCACGGATCTCGTTGAGCTGGGAGGCAATATCCCGCGCCGACACGCTCTGCTCCTCCGCCGAGGCGGCGATCTGCGAGCTCATGTCGAACACCTGATCGATGGAATCGGCCATGGTATCCACATCGCTGCCCACAGACTCTATGGCAGCGCGACCAAGCTCGGCCTGCTCGACGATCTCATGGGTAATATCCGCCAGCTGACCCGAGCCCGACTGCAAGCCCTCGATCATCGACTGTATCTCCACCGTCGCCTGCTGGGTACGTCCCGCCAGGGTGCGTACCTCGTCGGCCACCACGGCGAAGCCACGGCCCTGCTCACCGGCGCGCGCCGCCTCGATGGCCGCATTGAGCGCCAGCAGGTTGGTCTGCTCGGAGATGCCGTTAATGGTGGTTACCACGGCGCCAATCTCTGTGGCGTTTCCCGACAGCTGATCCACCGCGCTGGAGGCCGCATCTATCTGGCCAGTCAACAGGCCGATACGGCGCACCGCCTCGGCGATACGCTGCTTGCTGTCGGCCGCGGCCGTCGCATTATGCTTGGTATGATCTGAGGTGTTGGCCGCGTTATGGGACACCTCTTCGATGGCGGCGGTCATCTGATCCATCGCCACGGCGACGGTATCGAGAAACTGATGCTGGAACTGCGCCAGCTCATCGTTCTGTTTCGCCTGCAGATTAAACTCATCGGAGGCATTAGCGAGCGTCCTGGCATTGTTGCCTATGGCCTTGACCATCTCGCTCATGTTGTCCGCGTTTCGGTCGATCTCCCGGGCGATAAGGCTAAAGTCATCCTTACCGAAGAAATTGAGTCTGAAGGAGAGATCGCCATCGGCTAAGCGCTTGATAGCGATATACATGTCCCACAGGCCGCCGCCCAGGGAGGTGGAGATCCAGTAACTTAGCTGATACAGCGGATAGAGAGCGATAAGGGCGACCCACAGCATCCACCAGGCATCGCTCTTGCCTTCGGCCTCCCAGGCGGTCACCTCCTGGCTCAGCTGCAGATATTGGCCCGCAACCGGCGCGCTGACGGTCACGCTGTCACCGCGGCGCGACTGCTCATCGCGAGATGCCAGCCTCAGGCCATTATCTTGGGCAAAACGCGCCAGCGCCTCACCACTTAAGCCCATCTGGCTCGCCACCTTGGCATAGGCATCGACGCTCGCCTGTACCCGGGCTGCCGAACCGGCATGAAGTTGATTGTTGGCGGCATTTAAGTTCAACAAGGCGATGGTCAGGGTAATGGCCGTCACCATAGAGCAGACCACCCAAAATTTACCGTTAAGACTGAGTTTGATCAGCAAGGCATCTATCTTTCTAAACTGGATAGCTTTCATGGAAACCCACTTGTTTATCAGGCTAAATTGACAATTTCTTTCGACCTACAGAATCAAGTTAAGCACAATTTTTATTGTTGAGCCTTGATTAGACGTAACTTTATGGCAGGTATAGTCTTGGCGGTAAAAGCCACCATCTGCCCCGTCAGGAGTGTCATGGCATAACCCAGCAGCGCACCTATCAAGAGTGGCGGCAGTATGCTTGCCATATCGCCACCCAAGGCGAAGGTGATGCAGCAGCCGATGAAGGCGCCGGGAATAAAGGCGAGTCGTTGATAGCTGGCTTGCAGACACATCAGGCTGGTGACGATACCCGTCAGCAGATAACCCACGAGCGGCGTATCGAAATAGCTACCACCAGAGATCACCACCCAGGCCCAGAACACGCCAGAGAGATTAGTGAACCAAGTCATTAACACCCCTTGAAAACCCGCCTTTGGCTGAGCGAAGAAAGTGCTACACGCGAGAAAGCCAACCCAAGTGACTAAGTGAAATGCATCGGCGACCCCTGCCCAAACGGCAGCAAGTAGCCCTGCAGATAATGCGACCTGCATACGATTTTCCATGTATGACCCCTCATTACATTGGAATATTATTTTTGGTTAAATTACTCCAAATTGAATGACAAAAACAGGATCTAGGCCAAATAAACCGGATTAAATGTTATTGAATTGAAAAATCGGCACCATTTGTAGTAAAAGAACAAAATTTAACGCAACAAAGGCATAAGCGTGGTGATAAAAAAGCCAGTCGATATAACGACTGGCTCTAATGGTCTACAGCGTATCTATGGATAGCGGCTAGATCTTGAAATGATCGCTCAGGGGCAGATCGCGAATGCGCGTGCCACTGGCCGCAAAGATGGCGTTGACGATACTGGGTGCGATGGGCGGCACACCCGGCTCGCCCACCCCGGCGGGCGGCGCCATAGATGGCACCAAGATGGTCTCTATCTCGGGGCATTGACTCAGGCGCAGCAGCGGATAGTCATGAAAGTTAGACTGCTCTACCCGTCCATCCTTAAAGCTAATGCGCCCCATCAGGGCGATGCTCAGGCCAAACATCACGGCGCCTTCGAGCTGAGAGGCCACCCGGTCGGGATTGACCAGGGTGCCGGCATCGATGGCGATAACCGTCTTAAGCACCTTAAGCTGCTTATCCTGAGTCACCTCAACTAGACTCGCGGCCGCCACATAGGCGGTAAAGCTGCGGTGCACCGCAAAGCCCCACCCCAGGCCTGCTTCAGGCTTAGCCATCTGCTTCACCTTCTGCTCCACCGCTGAGATCACCCCCTTATAACGGGCGGTGTCCACTGGGTGACGCTCTAACGTCTCGCCATAGTTGCCATAATTGAACTGCTGGTCGCTAAAGGTCTCCTGCCTGTCCTTACCCAGCAACTCGCGCCACATGGTAAAGGTATCCAGGCCGCGTTTGCTCGCCAGCTCATCGACAAACACCCCTATGCCGAAGCCATGCTGAATGTTGCACACAGAGCGCATCCAGCCGATACGGGTATGGGCGCTGGCCTTCACCGACTCGCAGCGCAGGCTGTCAATGGCCAGGGGCACATCCACAAAGCCCAGATCCAGCTCGGAGGCGCTGGGTTCATCCACACCCTCGGCGAAGGTAGAACTGATACTGGGGAAGCCAGTGCGCTGCAATATGGCCTCGACCGCCTTGTCACCGACTCTGGCCTTGAAATATTGGGCGCTGATGGCATGCAGGTAACCGTTTTGCAGCTCATCTTCCCGGCTCCAGCACACCTTGACCGGCCGCCCAGTTTTTTGGGACAGCAGCGCCGCCTCGACACAGAAATCAGGCTTAGACTTGCGACCAAAGCCGCCCCCCAGCAGGGTCACATGCACTGTCACCTGCTCGGCCTGCAGCCCCAAGGCTGCGGCAACTGTGCCCTGGGCACTCTGTGGCGTCTGGGTCGATGCCCAGATTTCGGCGCCCTTGTCGGTCACGCTGGCGGCCGCCGCCGGTGGCTCCATCATGGCGTGGGCCAGATAGGGCACGCTGTAGACCGCCTCTATGGTCTTGTCCACCGGCCAGCTCTGGCTCTGCTCGCCAAGTTGCCTGACGGGCTTGCCGCTCTTCTGCACCGCGCGCTTCAGCTGCGCCAGATAGGCGTTGGAATCATGACCAGCGTTTGGTGAGTCGCTCCAGCTAATCTTAAGCGCCTTACGCCCCTGGGCCGCACTCCAGGAGTTAGTGGCCAGCACGGCGACGCCGCCCAGCGGCTGAAAGCTTGGTGCGCCTTGATGTCCCGGCAGGGTAATTACATCCACCACACCGGCGACGGCGCGGGCCGCCTTATCATCGAGCTTGTCCACCTTGCTGCCGAGCACCGGCGGGCGCACTATGCTGGCATAGAGCATGTTTTCCAGTTGAATGTCGTAACCATACTCGGCGCTGCCGTCTAAAATCGCCTCCATATCCACTATGGTGTGGCCCTTGCCGATATGGGTAAAGGCCTTCGCTAACTTGAGTTTAAGGCCGGTCACCTCGGGCAGCGGCAACTTGGCGGCTGCCATGGCCAGCTCACCGAAGCTGAGGCTGCGGCCAGAGGCCGAGTGAGTGACCTTGTTATCGGCTGTGGTCAATTCGGCCACCGGCACTTTGAGCCGTCCGGCGGCGGCCTGCTCCAGCATGGTACGCGCCATGGCGCCCATCTCGCGCATCTTGTCGAACCCCTTGCGTATGCTGCGGGAGCCATCAGTGTTCTGACTGCCGTAGCGTTTGTCCGCCAGCCCCTGCACCACTACGACCTTGTCCCAGTCCGCGCCCAGCTCGTCCGCCAGCACCTGAGGGATGCCGGTGCGGATCCCCTGCCCCATCTCGGAGCGGTGACAGGTGAGATAGACCCTGTCATCTTCGCCGATGGCGATAAACAGGTTGAGGCGCGCCTCGCCGTTTTGGGCCAGCGCCATCGGGCTCCAGGCAAGGCCACTGGCTCCCAGGGCCAGACCGCCACCGGCGGCGCCGAACAGCTTTAATACGTCCCGGCGACTGAAATTTTGTACCGCGCTGAACTGACTCATGCCTCGACCTCCCTTGCACTCAGATCCCTGTCGCTCAGATCAAGCTGAGCCGCTGTGCCACTCGCCTGTTTGATCGCCGCCTTGATGCGGGTATAGGTGCCGCAGCGACACAGGTTGCCCACCATGGCCTCCTCTATCTGGGCATCGTTTGGCTGAGGATATTGACTCAGCAGCGCCGCCGCCGACATCAACTGCCCCGCCTGACAGTAGCCGCACTGAGGCACGTTATTGTCGCGCCAGGCCTGCTTGAGGCCATCGGCCGCCAGCCCCTCTATGGTGGTCACCTGCTTGCCCTGCACCTGCTTTAGGCTGGTCAGACAGGCCCTGGCGGGCTCGCCATCGACATGTATGGTACAGGCGCCACAGAGACCGGCGCCGCAGCCATACTTGGTGCCCGTCAGCCCCAGGAGATCTCTGATGGCCCAGAGCACGGGCATATTGGGATCGGCATCTAAGGTGTAATCTTTTCCGTTTATCTTGAGTCCGAGTTTCGATTGGGACATCAGTTTCTCCTTGTTGACCAATAGGCTATGGTTAACGGCCTTGCTTTAATTTGAATAGTTTTAATTTGAACAGCTTGCTTTGATTTAGTTTTAATCTGAACAGCTTGTTTTGATTTCGCTTTTATTTGATTTGGCTTTGCTTGGTTTAGCTTTAATCGACTTAGCCAGTATCTAGTTAATTCGTGTCGGTTGTGTCATTGGGCGCCCGCCTTGCTCCTCGCCAGGTACGCCATTAGCTGAGATCGGGTATCGATATCGACGCTGGCAGCCTCCATCGCCATGGCGATGAGACTGCCCTCCTGGTAGCGCCGGGTCAAGAGGGCCTTGGCGCCGCGATCACCGCTCAGGTTAGACAGCGCCTCATAATCGTCAAAATGAAACAGCGCCGGCGCCCCCAGAGTTAACTCATAATAGGCACAAACCCGGGTGTTTGCCCGGGCGCGGGCGCGAAACAGCCCGAGGTAATCATCAGCCCCCAGCAGCAGCTGATCCCCAAGGGCAATCAGTAGCGTCTCGGCCAGCAGCGCCCTGGCCTCTTTGGCCGCGGCGGCGATGGAGTGACCAAGCCCCCCTTGCCAATCAGAGTTATGCACTAGCTTGGCCGATGGCGGCAAGCAGGCTGCCACCACCTCATGGTGGGCACCGGTGATCACACAAAGACTCGCGCCCAATCTGGCTGCCACCTCACTTAGCGCATGAAATTGGTGACCTATCAGGGTCGTCGGGGATGGACTGGCAACGGAATGAGCCACTATGTTTTTAAATTCAGTGGGATTAGGTACTGACGAAGCGCTTGCTAGGTCATTAGCGATTAAGTCATCACTCGCCAAATCATCATTTGTTAGGGACTGCGCCAGCTTCACGCCGCCGAAACGTCGGCTCTCCCCCGCCGCCAGCAGGGCGATCATCACTTTACCTTGGATACAGGTATCAGGCTTCACGCCATCACCTCTTTGAGGGCGACCCGCTTGGCGCCGTGCAGCACGCCGTGGCATTCGGACAATATGGAGAGGGCTATCGAGGATGGCAGCTCCCCCCCTAACGCCAGGCCGGCCGGCGCAGAGAAATAGGCGCCAAAGCTTGCTACCTCTAGCCCGGCAAGGGCCAGCACCCTGTCACGCCTATGGCCAGGGCCCAGCAGTGCCAGGTAGCTAAGCTGCTGGGCGTGTTGATGAATTGCCGCAAGGGCCTGGGCGTCCAGCTCCAGGTTATGTTGCATCACGATGGCGCCATCGAGGCGGGTCCAGAAATTCTGTGGCAGCTCGTTGACCGGCAGCTTGATGATGTTGGCGCCGACAAAGTCATACTCCCTGGCATAACTGGTGCGACGGTCGACCACATCCACTCGCCAACCCAGCTGCTGGGCAATTTGACACACGGGCTGGGCATCCAGGCCGCCGCCGAAGATGGCGATACGATGCCGTTCGCGCAGGGGAATGATGAGACTGGCTAGCTCACCCTGCAGGACGCCGGGACGGGGAAAGTCGCTCAGTTGCCAGCCCGACTTGGCATCATCCAGGGCCTGCTGGCTGGTCCACACCTGGGCGTCAACTGAATCTGAGGAGCCAGCGGCACTAGTCGAATCGAGCGACAGCGAAGCATCGACAAGATCTAACTGATAATGGCATTGCCCCTGGCTGGCGAGCGCTGCCTTAAGCGCCTTAAAGTGTAGATAGTGATTGGCAGCGCACAGGGGCACCAACATGAGATGAACGAGTCCGCCACAGCCCAGCTGATAGCTGGCATCGGCCTCGTCGGTGGCGTCGTAACAGACGCTGGCGGCCTGCCCGGTCTGGATCACCTTCTGGGCCCGGCGGCGCAGGTCGGCCTCCAGGCAGCCGCCGCTCACCAGGCCGACACTCTTACCCATACCGTGGATCAGCATCATGGCGCCCACCTTGCGATAGGCCGAGCCCTCCACATGGGTCACCAGGGCCAGCACCCAATCATCTTGGGGCGCCGCCGACCAGGCGTTGAGCAGATCTTCGATGTGATGTGACATATCCCTGTGTCTCTTAGGCAAAATTAAGGGCTAATGCCTTAACCTAGCAGACACAGAAATAAAAAACAGACTCAAAGCGTTGCAAAAGATTTCACAACAAAAAAACGGCGATTCGAATGAACCGCCGTCTTAAAACAAGCATTTAGAATCCTGATTATCAAGATTAGTTAGTGAGATCAGTTCAGCAGTTGATCCGCCACGAAGGGGTTTTGCTGACGCTCGGCGCCGAAGGTCGAGATAGGGCCATGACCGGGAATAAAGCTCACCTCACGGCCCAAAGGCCAGAGCACCTGGGTGATAGAGTTTATCAGATCCGTATGACTCGACTGAGGAAAATCGGTGCGACCGATAGAGCCCTTAAACAGCACATCACCCACCCAAGCCAGCTTGTCGGCCTCACTGTAAAACACGATATGGCCCGGCGTATGCCCGGGGCAATGCAGCACTTCCAGGGTCTGCTCGCCAACGGTGACGCGATCGCCCGAAACAAGATACTGGGCCGGCTCGAAGGCGGCCACGGGCAGAAACCCAAAGTGCTTGCTCTGTTGCGGCAGGGTCTCCAGCCAGAAGGCATCGTCCTTATGGGGGCCTATGATGGGCACACCCGCCGCGTCGGCCAGCGCCTTAGCGCCGCCCACATGGTCAATATGCCCATGGGTGAGCAAGATTTTCTCCAGGGTCAAGCCATGATGGGCCAACTGCTGCTGGATCCGCTCTATGTCGCCACCCGGGTCGACTACGGCAGCTTGTTTGGTTTTTTCACACCAGATGATGCTGCAATTTTGCTGAAATGGCGTCACAGGCACAATTTGATACTTCATCTTATTCTTTCCACTTTCATCCACCCCGGCATAGGTTAAATCATCAGGTTGGGATTCTCTAACGGCACTGACAAAAAGATTGATCTAGGATAACCTATCCGCGTCATTTAGTACCCTGTTGCCTGACATTAGCGCACATTTATTCATCAAAAAGCATTACCAACAAGAATCAATTAAAGGCTCATCATGTCCGATCTACAACGCCTCGCCGGCATCCATTGCCGCAAACACTTTTTTTCCCTGCCATTGGATCATCAAGCCCCTGATGGCGAGTGCATCACAGTCTTCGCCCGGGAGTTAGTGGCGCCTGAACACATTGAGCACAATCTGCCTTATCTGGTCTACTTCCAGGGTGGTCCGGGCTTTGGCGCCATCAGACCCGCGGCCAACGGCGGCTGGATAAAGCGCGCCCTGCAGGAATATCGCGTCTTGCTGCTGGATCAGCGCGGCACCGGCCTCTCGAGCCCGATCAACTATGTTTCACTGGCGCATCTGGACTCACAAGCCCAGGCCGACTACCTCAGCCACTTTCGCGCCGACAGCATTATTCAGGATGCAGAGCTTATCAGGGCACAGCTGATTGGCGATGAGAAATGGAGCATACTCGGTCAGAGCTTCGGCGGCTTCTGCGTGCTGAAATACCTAAACGATGCGCCCCATGGCCTGCATGAAGCCTATATCACGGGCGGCATCCCTTCGCTAACCCGCAGCGCCGATGAGGTCTATCAGGCCACCTACAAGCGGGTGCTGGCCAAGAACCAGGACTTCTTTACCCGTTTCCCAGACGCGCAAGATCTGGTTAAACGCCTGGCCAGCTACCTACAAGAGAATGAGGTGCGGATCGCCACCGGCGAGCGACTCACTGTGGAGATGCTGCAACTACTTGGGATCAACATAGGCATGGAGCAAGGCGGCGAGCCCGTCTATTACCTGCTGGAGCAGGCATTGATAGAGACGGCCCAGGGCACTCAGGTCAACCCGCTGTTTTTGGCCCACTTCTGCCAACTGCTGGACTTTAATACCAACCCCATCTTCGCGCTGCTGCACGAGAGTATCTATTGTCAGCAAGAGGCGTCAAGCTGGGCAGCCCACAGGGTGAGACAGAGTTATAACGAGTTTAACTACCAGGCGGACAAGCCCTTCCTGTTTACCGGTGAGATGGTCTACCCCTGGTTCTTCGACCAGTTCACTAACCTCAAGCCGCTGAAACACGCGGCGCACCTGCTGGCAGACAAGGCCGACTGGCCCATGCTGTACGATCCCGCCAAGCTGGCCGACAACCAGGTGCCGGTAGCGGCGGCCATCTACAGCGAAGATATGTTTGTGGAGATGAATTACAGCCTGGAGACAGCGGCTCAGGTGGGTAACCTGAGGTACTGGCTCACCTCAGAATATGAGCATAATGGCATCCGTATGGATGGTGAGCATATTTTGGATAGGTTGATTGGGATTAATCGTGGGGAGAGACTTAGGTAAATCTGCTCGGGGGCGTATCGCTCGCCCCTTTTCCCTGCTCTTTTCGGCCGCTCGCTCATAGTAACGGTTCACTTTAATCGTTGAATGAAATTGTCATTAATTAAGGTGATTTGAAGGTCGAACCTTCAATGCTGTTAATTGCCTGCGGCAGGCTTATGTGCAGATACATTTGCTACACGCCGTAAATCCGTCCATGGAGGCTCGACGATGGCTTCCCTGCCATCGACGTCCGCAAATGCATCTGCACCGAGTATCCAACGTCTCTTCGATTTAGCTTCATTTGCTGCGGGTAGTATTTGGTGCAGAAAGGTGATCAAAAGCTAACTTGATTTTGCCCCATTGCGAGTTATTGGGGCAGCTGACAATTAACTCTACAAACTATAAGTTGACCAAATTTTAGTAATGCTACAGGGTTTCTAGAGTACTCCGACTTTACAGTGTGTCTAACGGACTCGTTGTCCCCGCGAAATGTTGGCCAAGTACATGTGTATAGATTTGTGTTGTACTCACGTCATTGTGGCCAAGTAATTCTTGAACACTTCTTATATCACGACCGGCTTGAAGTAGATGAGTTGCGAAACTATGCCTAAACGTGTGACAGGTGACACGTTTATTTATTTGAATACTACGCACGGCATTCCCGAGCGCTTTACGAATAACACTCTGATGCAGATGATGCCTGCAAACTATTCCAGTATACGGGTGGATGCAGGTCGTTTTAGAAGGGAAAATAAACATCCATCCGCGCTGCCTAAAAGCGTTAGGGTATTTACGTTCTAATGCATTTGGCAATGAAGGGCCTATCCCTCGCTGATTGTCATACTGTTGGATCTTAGTAGCTTTCTCAATATATGCTGTAAGCTTTTCGGCGCATTTATGGCTGAGGATGATTTGCCTATCTTTTCGCCCTTTTCCGTCTCTAATGGTCAGTGTAGCCCGCTCCATATCAATGTCTTGGACACGTAACCGGAGACATTCTGAAACTCTCAGTCCACTACCATAGAGCAGCTCAATGATTAGCCTGTCGCGGCCATAGAGTTGATTTAATATCGATGATATTTCCAATGGGGATAACACTGTCGGTAAATGTCGCTGTTTAGTGGCATAGCAAAAACCTAAATCCCCAAGCTCATGGTGCAAATGCTTCTGATACAAATAGGCCAATGCATTAAGTGCAATTTTTTGAGTGTTGATTGCCACATTCCGTTGGTTGGCAAGGAAGGTTAAAAATTGTGTAACTTCTTCCGTTCCCATTGTTTCGGGGTGACGCTTGTGGTGAAAGTTAATGAATGCCTTGATCCAATACAGATAAGTTTTTTCTGTTCTAATACTGTAACCACGCATGCGCATTGTTTCTTGAACACCGATTAGAAATGGGCTTTTTAGACTCATGATAACCTCACCCTGAAGCACTGTTTATTTATACAGTATTATTTGGTATTTCCGAATATCAAGGAAAATAGTGAAATAATTTTGCGCGTTTATACACGTACTAATTCATATAATTCATTTTTATCAATCAGTTATGTGTTAACGACTTGAGGTAATAGGTTTGGAAAACGCGCATGCGCGTTTTTCCAGATGGTATATTTAGCAAAATGCTGATAAGTTCATTGTATACAGATAGTTAACTGTGCGCGTTTTCACTGGTCCAACGAGGTAAACGCGCATGCGCACTAATAAAATGTTAAGCCTCAATGGAGAAATAATGAAATACGAAGAATTACAAGCTATAGCTAATGCAATTATAGATTCGAACGATAAACTCATATATCTCAATTTTTTTATCTTTTTGATTGCAGTTGTCTGTGTATATTGTGTAGCTCTATTCAAAAAATCGGGTGAATTAACAGCTATTAAACTTGCTTTTGAAGACATAAAAGAACAGAACCGAGTGATTACATCTGAGACCGAAAGCATTAAACGTCAGTTGGAAAAGGGCACCATTGAGTATCAAATTAAACTGTCTAAGTATCATGAGAAAAAGATCGACGCGATTGAGAAAATTTACTCTAAATTGGCAGACTTGTTGAGTTGCTCGAGAAAAATCCTCTTGGCGACTGATGAAAACAAATTTAATGAATTCAACGATGCTGTGGAGGAGTTTCGTAATAGTTTTGAGGCTGAAAAGCTTTGGCTGGATGCATCGGTCAGTAAAGAAATTGAAGAGTTTGCGATAGAAATCGATAAACAAGTTCGCCAATACCAAGGAGCTATGAATGTCTCAAAGTTGCCTGGTTTACAGGGGAAACACGTTGATCAGGTATATGACAAGCAGCAAAACTTTTATGAGTTTACAGTAACCAAATCAAAGGTTTTAAAAGAGCAATTGGAAGAGTTGCTGAGAGGTTATTTGTCTCCTGAATAAGAGGCTTAACAAACTGTTTAAGAGTGATTCGCAATGCGTGGCATTTTCACTATGCGTTGTTTTTGGTGTTTAAGGTGGTTTGCTGCAGCTTCTGTATTGCGTTGCTCACACCTTAACAGGGCGTTAACTTCCTCGGTGAGTCATGAGTAAACTTTTAATCTTCGTTATATTTTTAAGTTGGAATGTCTTTGCGGAAGAACAAAGATTTAAGCATTACGTAGCTGGTTTTGATACCGAGCTTGAAGTTAGAACTTTTCTCTCGAAAATTAGAGAATCCGTTCTAACTGGTAACTACGAAAAGATTGCAAGTTTGATGTCCTTTCCCACTAGACTCTACGTAGGTGATGAACTGAAAGTTGTTTCTAAAGAAGAGTTCATAAGGTTTGGTAATCAAATTATAAACGAAAGAATTTTTCGTGCAGTGTACTGTTCAAGCTATGAAAATTTAAAGTCAAACTATCAAGGGATAATGATTGGTTCGGGTGAAATTTGGATAACTAAGATTAAAGATAAAGAAGAAGACCCATGGGAAACAGTAATCTGGAAGATAAACAATAAACCGTTTATTGGAGAATATGCTCGCAGAGACGGAGAGTGCTTCTACTCAGCGGAAGTTAACAAACTGTTTAATAGTGGACAAAATTAAGTTGGCTTGGTTTCGCTCCGCTTCACATTATAGCCAACATAATTTTGCCCATTAACAGGGCGTTATACACCATGAGTATCGACATGAAGCCGGAAGACTTTTTTAGAATTGCAATGTTGAAGATTGAGCATTGCAGAACCAACGTAGATAACACCGAATTACTACGGGTTGATGAAGTTACGCTGTTTAATCAGCTTTCTGCTGAAGAATTTGAACAAGCAGCGCTGAAATACATCAATAAGAACACGGTCGCTGATACTGAAGCTCTTGGAACTGCGATTTTTGCGCTGGGTAAGTCACATGACCGACAGTTTCATCCCGTTTATTTGAAGGTCATTCGAGCGCTCATCAATAGCGACCTTAATGCGTGCTACCAAGCTGCTATTGCCATAGAAAATTTTGGTGAGCAAGTTTTGTTTGGTGGGGACTTATTCACTTCGCCTGAATTAGTTAAATCAAGGTTAGCGGAGCACTTAGTCAAAAATGGTGTATAACAAGTCAAGGCAGCATCGCCCTGCGGGCTGGACGCGCTAACGCGCGCCGCTGCTTGAGGCGTTAGGTGTTATTGATGAGGATAGTACTAGCCGTAGTATTAATTTTTGTTTGTACCTTCCCAGTACAAGGTGAAAATCTATCCTGGGATCTTATTGTTGATAATGAAGTATTGGCCTGCATTGACTCGGCGTGCTCCGAAACGGGATTACTTAGAGTATTTTTTGAAGATATCGAAGGGAGACAATACCTTTCGATCGCAAATGAATCTCTTGGAGGGGTATACGTGTTTATTAAGACTGCTTCTGGTTTCTCCTTTGTGCAGTACGAAAACACCGAAGATGCTGTTTCAGCGCTTGCAGAATATTTGTCATATCAGGGTGCGGACATTGAATTTGAAGAGTACTAAACCCTGTGGGGTAGTCATCCCACCTAACAATCACAGGCAGTCGACGCGAAAAAACGCGCGCAACTGCTGTAAGCGTTAAGTTTCAAGGAGTATCAACATGATTTTGTTTACAGACAAATACAACCGAAGTATAGAAATTGACACTGAAAACTATGACCCCGATATTGTTGCAAAACACAATAACAATGAAATTGGTAGGGTTCAGTTTGACTGCGATGATGGTGGAATGAAGTTGTATCATATGAATGTGGAGGTGGGTTATAGAAGAGCTGGAATTGCAACAGAAATGATACGCCAAGGTGCTGAAATATATGGTGATGACTTTGCAAAACCTAGCTTTCGTGCATATGGTGGCGAGTGTCATGAATACTATACTCAGGATGGTGCAGCCTTGATAAGGCATTGTCTCGAGGAGAAGATTTTAGTTGATACTGAGTATCACGATGAATTTTAGCGTTCTTTAGAGTAAAAACTTAACAAACTGTTTAAGAGTGATTCGCAACGCGTGGCATTTTTACTATGCGTTGATTTAAGTGTTTAAGGTGTTCTGCGGGAGCTTCGGTATTGCGTTGCTCACACCTTAACAGGGCGTTATGCACCAGAGGAAGAACCCATGGGCCTTAAAAAGCTACTAATATCGAAAATATTGTTTGTGGCTTTATTGCTATTGCCAATATATTCGTTTGCTCAAGGATGTTTTCAATCGTCAATTCTCAGTCCATCACCATTTATGGGGAATGATGGAGAAATATTTAAACTTGATGACGGTTCAATGTGGGAGGTTAAATACGAGTATGAGTATTTATATGAATACTATCCTAGCGTTGTAATCTGTCCAGGCAAGGGTAAATTGATTATTGGTGATAAATCACTAAATGTTGAAATGATTTCTTCTGCAGGCCAGAAAGAGAATGGAAGCCCCTCCAGTGCAAGTACAATTGAAAGTCAGATAGATGGTGATTTCGAAGGGTTTGAGGGTGAAACAATTATAAAGTTAATGAATGGTCAAATTTGGCAACAATCTGAGTATTGGTATCACTATCATTATTCTTTTATGCCTAAAGTACTTATATATAAACAAGGCGGTAGCTATAAAATAAAAGTTGATGGCATAGATAAATCTGTAGGTGTCATTCGTTTACATTGATGCATAACAATGGGCTCCAAGGGACGTTCCTCTCCGCTTCACGCCCCTGAGCCAGAACGTTATATTTTAAAAGGATTATCATGAAAATATTAATATTGTTGTTTATGTCGTTAGTAATTACAGGTTGCAAAAAAAGTTATGAAGAGAGGTTTTTAGATGGGTATGCTGAGCTTGAAATACATCAACTTGAATCGAAAGACGCTCCTAAAAATAACATTGATTATCAAGGTAATTACAAAAATGTAAAAGACACTGAAGAAGCCCTTTCTACATTAAAAGCAAAAATAGGTACGGCAGATGGTATCGCGAATGTTTACGAAACTCCTGACAGTAGTGAAAAGCAATGCGTAGTAGTATTAAGAAAAGAAGCTACTGCAACAACTAAGACTCACGAGCTAGGGCATTGTTTTCATCTCATCCTGTATAATGTTTTAGGAGAAAAAGCAGCTTCAGTTTTGAAAGATAGTATTGGGGAAACTAATGGTAATACACCTTATGTTATTGAGCCGTTCACAGAGGTAGTGGCAGCAACAAGAGCCTACAAATTAGATGGTAATTTTAAATATTTGGAATCAAGAATAATTGCAATTAAATCAAAGCCTAAGAGCGATGAAACTAAACCATATTATGCAGCTATTCCACTGCTGGAAACATTGAAGGATTTTTTAGTTTCGAATGAAAATATTCCACAACCAATAGAACAACAAGTTTTATATGTTACGGAGAATTTTTATACAAATCCTGATTATAATAAAATGTTTTACAAGCTACCTAAAGAATAAAATATAACAAACTGTTTAAGAGTGATTCGCAACGCGTGGCATTTTTACTATGCGTTGCGTTTAGTGTTTAAGGTGTTCTGCGGTAGCTTCGGTATTGCGTTGCTCACACCTTAACAGGGCGTTATCCCATAGAAATTTTTATCCGAAACTGACAGGTTAGAGTTAAGGCTTTAACTCGAAAATGTCCAAGAATATTTTAAAGCTGGGCTGTCCTGTAACGTCAAATCGAAGAGACGATAGATACTGGTGTAAACACATTTGTGACCTTCCTATGTATGGCCAAAAATGTTCCCGACATTTTTGGCATTCCCTCCTTCCGTGGAGGTCAGATGCCGAGGTAGAGCTCACATGGAAGTGCTCGAACAACATCCTTGTCTAACGGCCAGTTCGGCATCCATGCCTCTCGTTCGTATGCACGAAGCTAGGCTTCACTCACCGTGTCACAAATGTGTTTGCACATAAGCCTGCCGCAGGCAATTCCGAACCATGAGGGTCAAGGCTAGCATCAGCGAAGTAAAAACCTTTACGGCTAAATGTTTCAAGCCAAAAAGAAAAAGCCTTCATTCGAAGGCTTTTTCTATTTAAAAACAACTTACGGCAGATTTATGCCCGGAATTCACTGGAGCCAGGAGTAGGTATCTAGGGCGAGGATTTGTAACTCGATGCTTTGGTGGAGTCGCAATGGCGGCTTGCCCGACTCATTAACCCCTTCACCCTGCCCTGCGCCTAGGGCGACGTAGAAGGGCATCAGGTGTTCTATGCTGGGGTGGTTGAACCTGGCGTGTGGGGCTTGGCGCTCGACATCCAGCAGTGATGGTAGATCCCCTTGGGAAAGCTTATCGGCGATCCAATTGACGAAGCTTTGCATCTTCTCTACCTTCTGCGGGTCGCCGGGGCGGCGAAACAGCTCGCCCAGGTTGTGGCTGATGCCACCCGAACCCAGTACCAGCACGCCGTCGGCGCGCAGGGATTTTACCGCCTGTCCCAGGCGATAGTGATAGTTTGCGCCCTGACGGCTGTCGATAGAGACCAGCACCAGAGGGATATCCGCCTCGGGATAGAGACGGCTGAGCGGCGTCCAGAGGCCGTGATCCCAGCCAAGCTGCTCATCTAACTTGGCGTCAAACCCGGCGGTTTGCAGAAGATCCGCGACCTCGCCAGCCAGCTTAGGCGCGCCAGGGGCCGGATAGTTGACTCGGTAGAGGGCGTCGGGAAAGCCGTAGAAGTCGTGCACTGTGCGCGGGGCCTCGCCAGATGCGATACGCACCTTGCCGGCTAAATCCGTGTGGGCCGAGAACACCAATATCGCCTTGGGTCTTGGCAGCACCTGGCCCAGCTCGGCGAGAAACGCAGCGTTGTCGCTGTCATCCAGGGCCAACATGGGCGAGCCGTGGGAGACAAACAGGCTCGGCATTACACCTGCACTGGTTGCAGTCTTTAGCTGCTCACTCACCTCAGGGGAGATCTGTCTTAAGCTCTTACTTGCACTCATATTGGTAATCATGTTTGTACTTACGCTTGAACTAACTCTCGAAATCATAAGCTAACCTGAGGGCCGACAGGCACTATGCCTGTCGGATTCAGCGCCTTGATCGAATAGTAGCCCTGCTTGATATGCTCGATGTTGACCGTGGCTGCGATGCCATCGAGGGCATAGATGCGCTGCAAATAGGCCTGTAGCTGTGGCTTCTGGGCGATCAGCTCACGGTTACACTTAAACAGGCCATAGTAGGCGACATCGAAGCGCACCAGGGTCACGAAGGCACAAATATCCGACTCGGTCAGCTGCTCGCCGAGCAAGTAGGGGCGACCATCGCTCAGGGTCTGCTCCAGCTCATCGAGCAGGCCAAAGACGCCTTGGTAGGCCTCTTCGTAGGCAAACTGACTGGTGGCAAAGCCCGCCTTGTAGACGCCATTGTTTAACTGGTGATAGAGACGCTCATTCAGGCTATCGATAGCTTGGCTTTGCTCTTTTGGATAGAGATCAAGCGCCGAGTCGGTAAGGTGATCGAAGGCGGTGTTTAACATGCGTATGATGTCTGCCGACTCGTTGTTCACTATCGCCTGGCGCTGCTTATCCCAGAGCACGGGCACGGTCGCCCTGCCGGTAAAGTGAGGATCCACCTGGGTATAGAGCTGATGTAGATACTTGTGGCCATTGAGGCTGTCGCTGTCTCCAGCTACCTTGCTACCCTGCGCGCCGCCAAACTGCCAGCCCTGCGCCGAAAGCACGGGGTTGACCACGCTGACACTGATATGCTCGCTAAGGCCCTTGAGCGCCCGCACCATCAGGGTACGTGAGGCCCAGGGGCAGATATAGGCGACATAGAGATGATAGCGGCCAGACTCCGCCTTAAAGCCGCCCTCACCCGTAGGACCAGCCTCGCCTGTCGGCGTTATCCAGTTGCGAAAGCTAGAGATCTGACGCACGAAACGCCCCTCATCATCCTTCGCCTGCACCGGCTGCCAATCTCCATTCCAACGACCATCGACTAACATCTGCTTCTCCTTCTAAACCCGTAACAGGATGCGGGGCATAGTCTCCTACACCCGCCCCTACCGTAAAATTGGCTAACCTTAGAGACGACCGGCCAGTAACTTGTCGACCGAGTAGCGTCCACCGCCCTGCACCGCCAGAGAGAGTGAGGCCGCCAGCAATATCAAGGCAAACTCGTAGCCGTTGTTAGAGACAAACAGGCCGTTGCCCACATGCAGCGTCATGGCGACCGCCATGGTGAAGGCGGTTAGCGCAGCGGCGGGACGAGTCAACAGACCCAGCACCAGTGCCAGACCACCGAAGAACTCGGCGCTACCGGCCAGCAGGGCCATCAGGTAACCGGGTTCGAAACCGACGCTGGCCATCCACTGCCCTGTGCCTTCCAGGCCATAGCCGCCGAACCAGCCGAACAGCTTCTGGGCGCCGTGGGCGGCGAAGATGAGTCCTAGGGGTAGACGCAGTACCAAGGGGGCCAGTCCTGCATCGCTGTTAAGTAGTTTGATTAACGTTTGCTTGTTCATAGTGATCTCCTCAAAGATGTTTGGTTTGCAGCCTTTGGCCTTTGACTTTGATTAGGTATAAGTCATTAGCCATTCGCTGCCGATGAGGTAAATGTAGCTCTCAACGTTAAATTGATAAACATCACTATCATTTAATGATTGGCAACAAAATGGCGATAATAGACCTAGACGGCAGATGGGGCTTACGTCTTTAGGCTTTAGTCTTGGGGCTTACGTCTTGGGGCATTAGTCTTACAGCTTAGGCCTTAGCTCTTAAGGCTTAGCGCTCGGGCGCGGAAAGCTTGAGGACGAGAAAGCAGACTAATGCGAGCAATCTAACTAACGCGAGAAAGCTGGCCAGAGCGAGAAAGCTGGCTAAAGCTATAAAGCTAGCCAAAGCCAACTAGTCGTCTATCGCATCCCAGTAGGGGGTCTTGCCATAGTGTTGACTCAGGGCGTCGACGAAACAGCGTACCTTGCTGGCGAGAAACTTACGGTGCACATAGACGGCGTACAGGCCGAAGGGCTCTGGCGTGTAGTCGATGAGGATCGCTTTGAGCTTACCACTACGCAGGGCCTTGCTCACCAGAAAGGTGGGCTGCACCACTATGCCACGACCGGCGATGGCGGCCTCCACCAGCATGTCGCCGTTGTTACAGGCCAGATCGCTTGGGATCTTCAGCGCCGAGAAATGCTCGCCGAAACGACCGAAGGCCGCGCCCAGATCCGAGTAGCTAAAGTGCAGGTAGTTGTGATGGATAAGATCCGCCGGAGTCATGGGCTCGCCGCGCTCGGCCAGGTACTCGGGGGAGGCGCAGACAACAAGCTTTATCGGGGTGAGCTTCTTGGCGATAAGCGAAGAACTCGAGAGCTGACCGATGCGCAGCGCCACATCGACGCCATCCTCCAGCAGATCCACCTTCTTGTCCGTCAGGGTAATATCTAGCCTGACATCCGGGTGTTGCTGCTGAAACTGCACCAGGGCACTGGGCAGATGGTGAATGCCGAAAGACATGGGGGCGCTGACCTTAAGCAGACCCGAGGCGGTCTCGCTGAGGTTGGTCAGGGCGTTATCCATCTCTTCGATATCGATAAGCACCTGCAGGCAGCGCTCGAAGTAGGCCCTGCCCGCCTCGGTCACGTTGACCCGCCGTGTGGTGCGATTGAGCAGGCGCACCTTGAGATGCTCCTCGAGTTGAGACACATACTTGCTGACCAGCTGCGAGGAGAGCCCAAGCCTGTCTGCCGCCTTGGTGAAGGAGCCCTCCTGCACCACGGCCGTAAAGGCTTTCATGGTATCGATTCTATCCAAGATAAGCTCCCCTATTCGTTCTTAATTAGTCGCCAAATTAGTCATCAGATATTGATAATCAAAGACAAAGTAGCCTATTTACTAGAATAACTGAAGGTAATAGCTGGAAAATTGCGGGGAAGAGACAAAGAAAAAAGCAGAGAAAAAAGCCACAGCAGCGGGAGCGTGCGCTGTGGCCCTTATCCCCAGACTCGGCACTGGGCGCCCTAGCCGAACTTGGCTAACGTTTCATCTTAGGGTACTTAAACTCATGACACTGGTTACAGTACACCTTGCTCTCCTTGTGCTCCTGATGACAGTAGGTACAAGGAAGATCGCTGCCATAGTGCAGGCTGTCGTGGGGGTTTGGCTCTACGCTGTGGCCTGCCCCCTCGGGGCGCTTGGTCAGCTCGGCCATCTCGGCCGCCGTGCCGTGGCAAGACTCGCAGGCACTCATCTTAGGTATGCTCTTGCGTTTCGCCTCGCCATGACAGGCGCTGCACTCCACCTTGCCCTGCTCGTTGGTCATGATCTCTTTATGATAATCTTTTAACTTCATGGCCTGTGCACCCGGCGCGCTCAGTAGCGCCGCCAAACAGAGGGCCGATAATACTCTTAACATCTTTAATCCTTATTGTGGGGCGCCAAGCGCCCCAGCTAATAACTTGCTTAGGCTAAAGCCCAACCCATCAGTACTTGACGATGAAGTCGTGTGACGCCTGAATGTCTGGCGTGAACGGACGGTCAAGCTCGACGAATGGCACCTGTTGACGATACGCCTGGTACATGGCCTGGGTCGCCTTACCTAGCTTAAGGTCGGCATTGGCCGCCTTGCGCAGGTCGATCGCCTGGGTAGAGTGCAACAACTCCAGGCCATACATGGTGTTGATATTGTCGACTATTTGGATCAGGTTATCGCTCGCCAGCTTAAGGTTGGTGAAGGTGTCTTCGATGTTACCGGCGATCTGGATGCCGTCGAATGACACTGGCATCGCCAACATCTTGTTACGCACCTGCATGTCCACGAAGGTCTTCTGAATGGCGCCGAAGGCGTGACCATTGTTACCCGGCGCGCTCAGGAAGCGTGGCAGATGGGTAAAGTGATCGTCCGACAGGTGAATGGTGCGCATGGCGCTGTTGTGAGACACATGGGTCAGGGCCACGCTCAGCTGCTGCACCGCCAGAGCCACAGGGAGCGGCTCGAAGTTGGTGGTTGGGAACACACCGCCCTTGCCTTCGACCAGATACTTGGCCACCTGAGAGTTTTCGGCGTACTGCTTGCTCGCGCCCAGGATCACCCCAGGATTATCGTCTGAGTGGTTGATCTGAATGTCGATCACCTGGCCCAGATCAGACAGCGCCTTCTGGGCACTCGCCAAGGTATAGGCGGTGGTGCGGTAACTCAGCGGGTCTTGCAGCGGACGCTCGCTGTTGAGATCCCACAGGTAGCTGCCAGAGAGTGAGCCCAAGATATCCTCTGTGGTCGCCTTCAGATAAGGGAAAGGACGAATGTCATTGGTCTGTGGCAAGAATGGCGCCACGTTACCGTTTAGCCCTTCCAGGCTCAGGCCAAACACGGTTGGCGAGACCTGCAGCAGATGCTCGGCGTCCTGATAACCTTGCATGGCGTAGGCCACGGCCACAGAGTTGTTCGACAGGATAGAGAGCGCATCTTTACCGATAGGCTTAAGCGGCTTGACGCCTGCCTTACTCATCGCATCGACACTGCTCATGCGCTTGCCTTGATAGAACACATCCCACTCGCCGATCATCGCCAGGCCCACGTGGGATGCCAGCAGAATGTCCGCCTCGCCTACTGTGCCCAGCGATGGAATCACAGGCGTGATCCCCTGGTTCAGGTAGGCCTTGTAGATCTCGGCCACATAGGGCTGCACGCCGGTGTGACCAGACAAGATGGTGTTCAGGCGAACCGCCAGAGCGACACGGGTGAGTCTTACCGGCATCGGCTCGCCAACGCCTGCACTGTGTGCTCTTAGGGTGCTGTAGTTAAAGGATTTAGAGGCCGCCATCACCTCGGCGCTTAGCTCGCCGTTGGCATCGAACAGCTTGTGGTCCTTGTTCAGGCCAACGCCTACTGTGAGACCATACACAGGCTTACCCAGACGCGCCGCTTCCATCAGCAGATCGTGAGCCTTCACCAAAGAGGAGGCCGCCTGAGGCGCGATATCAACCTTGGCACCATCGGCGATCGCCCAGGCCTGGGCCTGAGTCAGATGCTGACCGTCGAGCACTACGGTATCACTCGCCATGGCGGCGCCTGAGGTCATCGCCAGGGCACTGGTGGCCAGGGCGGTAGTTGCCAACAGAGTATTTACTTTTTTCATCATCAATTCCTTAATATTTTTCTCGGCTGCACACCTGTGCTAAGCCTGTTTTAATTCGATTGCCGCGCTCGCCGCGCAGATACGACCGGCGTTTCTGCCCGTCACCACACCTTCTGCCACGGCGCAAGCGCCAAGACGGCTCGCCCCATGGATGCCACCCGTCGCCTCACCGGCGGCATACAGGCCGTCGATCGGCTCGTTGCTCACCAGGTGCAGCACCTGAGACTGGGTATTCACCTTCACGCCGCCCATGCAGTAGTGCACCTTGGGCCACATACGCACGCCATACCAAGGGCCCTCTTCCAGCGCCATGGCCTTCTGCATAGGACGACCAAACTCCTTGTCTTCGCCGGCTTTTACCGCGTCGTTCCAGCGCGCCACCTGGGCTTTCAATGCCTTGGCGGGGATCTGATACAGGGCCGCTAACTCTTCCAGGGTGTCCGCCTTCTGGATCACCTTGTACTTGAGGCCCCACTCCAAGGTTTGAGCCTGGGCCGCGCCCTTGGCATTGGTAAAGCCCACGGGATAGACGGGATTACCCTGCTCGTCACGGCGGGTCATGATGGCGTCGGCGCGGGCCTTACGGTCGGCCAGTTCGTTGAAGAAACGCTCGCCGGTGCGCACATCCACCACTATGCCGCTTGGATAGGTGGCGATGGTGTTGAACTGAGAGGCGGTGCCGAAGCCCTTCTCGTCCGGTGATGCCCAGGGGCCGAGCTGGATCTGATCCAGATGGATCGGGTTGGCGCCGATCAACATCATCTGCTTGAGGGCCTCAGAGGTCGCGCCGGGATGGTTGGTCGAGTCGAGATCGCCATTTAATTCAGGCTGCTGCATCTGGCGATACTCGAGATCCCGGGAGAAACCGCCGGTGGCCATGATCACCCCCTTGCGTGCGCCGATAAGATGTATTTTACCCGTGCGCTCCTGCGGGAAATAATAGCCATCGCGAACTTGGACACCGATCACGCGACCGGCCGGATCTTTCACGAAAGATTCGAGCTTGGTCTGATTTCGCATCTCGATACCATGCTGCTTCGCCGCCTTGATCAGGGGGCGAATGATGCCGGCGCCTGAGCTCTGCACCGTCTGTAACACGCGCGGCAGCGAGTGGCCACCGAAGTGCTGCACAAAAGGCTTCCACTCGACGCCATAGGCCTCCAGCCACTGGCAAGACTCGGCGGTGCCGTTACACACCAGCTTGAGCATCCCGACATCGTTCATGCCGCGACCCGCCTTGAGCATGTCGGCCACCATGGTATCGACCGAATCCTTGATCCCTTCCTTAGCCTGCAACTTAGAACCAGCCACCGCCATGGCGCCGCCATTGATGGTGGAGTTGCCGCCAAACACGGGCATCTTGTCGATCACCATGACGCTGGCACCGGCCTCTTTGGCCTGCAGCGCCGCCGACATACCGGCGAAACCGCTGCCGATCACCAAGACATCGACTATCTCATCGAACCTGGGCGGTTTATCGCCACTACACTCGGCCGCCTGGGCGCTCACGGCGCCCAGTCCCGCCACACTGACGGCCATCGCGGCGCCGCCTTTTAACAGCTGGCGACGACCCGGGCTTATCAGATCTTTCTGTTTCATTTTTAATTTTCCTTTCGACCATTTGAGCAAAGTAGAATCGGGGGAATTCGCCTCGATTTCATGCAGATAAGATTGCACCCGGCATGCCAACTACCTAAAAAGAGGGGGATAAGGAACAATTTATGAAGGGGGGCACAGAATCACGAAATATGATGATCTACAATCACGAAACTTCGTGATCACCGTGACATTTCAATGCAAAAACAATTCTATTTCGAAGCCACCCAGCGACTGTGCAGCAGCCTGGAGCTGGAGCAGTCCCTGCGGGCCTACTTCGAATATGTCAGGCAACACCTGCCCATCGACGGCATCTACCTCAATATCTACCGCCCCGAATATGGCGACATCCAGTTTCTGGCCCATGTGGATGAGGCGCAGACCACGGCGCTGAATAAACAGGTGAAGATCTCCGCCGAGATGCAGGCCCTGCTGAGCCAGCCCGACCGTCCGGTGATCCGCATCATCAACGATCTCGAGCACGATCAGGTGACAGGCTTTGTCGCGCCTCAGGTGATCCCCAATATCCAGTCGGTGATTCTGCTGCGCATGCTCAGCGGCAACACCCATCTGGGGGTGGTGGGTTTCTATGCCAAGCAGAAGGCACAGTTTTGTCATCGCCACGCCGAGCTTATCGAGCCCCACAAGGATACCCTGTCGCTGATCACCGCCTTTAATCTCAAGGGGCGCAATCTGCTCAGGGCCAATCAGGCGCTCACCCAACAAAACCGCCTACTCAAACAGGCCTTCAACCCCTGCGGGGTGATTGGCGCCGACTCTGGCCTTAAGCGGGTAATGACCCAAGTAGAGGCGATCGCCAAGCTGCATACCAGCGTGTTGATCCTGGGGGAAACCGGCTGTGGTAAGGAGGTGATCGCCAACGCCGTTCACTGCAAGTCACAGCGGGCCGACAAGCCCTTCATCAAGGTCAACTGCGGCGCCATCCCAGAAAGCCTCATCGACTCTGAGCTGTTTGGCTATGAGAAAGGCGCCTTCACCGGCGCCGAGCAGCGTAAGGCAGGTTTCTTCGAACAGGCCAACGGCGGCACCATCTTCTTAGACGAAATTGGCGAGCTGCCCCTGTCGGTACAGGTGCGCCTGCTGCGGGTGTTGCAGAACGGCACCATCACCCGGGTGGGCGGTTTCGATGCCATCAACCTGGATATTCGAGTGATCGCCGCCACCCACAGAAACCTGCAGGCCATGGTGAAGAAGCAGACCTTTCGTGAGGATCTCTGGTACCGCCTGGCGGTCTTTCCTATCGAGATCCCCTCGCTGCGTCAGCGCCGCTCGGACATTCCCCTGCTGGTGCAGCACTTTATCGAGGTGCTGGCGGCCAAGTTTAATCTGGACAAGCTCCCCAGGGTCAGCAGTGAACAACTCGACAGCCTGAATCACTACCATTGGCCGGGCAACGTGCGCGAGCTGATCAACGTGCTGGAGCGGGCCATGATCGAAACCCCTGAGGGGCCGCTCAACTTCAACCTGACCCAGGTGGACAAGGTGGAACCTGCGGCCAGCGGCAAACATGAGACCATCATCATAGATCCAAGTCATGCCAGCGATAAACTGGTGCCCCTGGATGTGATGGTGAGTAAGTATATCGCCCATGCGATGCGGATCACCGGCGGTAAACTCTATGGGCCGGGCGGCGCCGCCGAGATGCTGGACATCAACCCCAATACCCTTCGCAGCAAGATGAAGAAGCTGGGGCTGTGCTAATTGCTTTGGCATTAGGAGCTTAGCGTTAGAAACTGGCGCTAGGCTTTTAAATATCAGAGACCAAAAAAAAGCACTCCGAGGAGTGCTTTGAACTTTGCAGGGAACAATCAAACTAGAAGAAGTAGCGGATACCGACGGCGTAGCTGTTGTCTTGTGCCGCTTCGAAACCCTTGTCATCCATGTCGCTGAAGTCGAACTTAGCTTCGGCAAACATCACGGTATCGCGGCTGTAGCGATAGTGCAGGCCTAGCACGGCAAACTGACGTGTCCAGTTACCCTTGATGGCCGTGGTCTCGTCGGTATCCAGATCCTGATAAGAGATCAGGAAGCTAGGCACGAAACCATTGTCATAGTGGTAGGCCACCAGGAACTCGGCGCCAGTAGAGTCATAAAGCTGACCGGCCACCAATTCGTTTTGCTTGCTCTGATGGGCGTTGAAACCGACATAGAGCCCCTTGGCGTCGCGGCCCGGCGCATACTGGTAGAAGGAGCCATACTGGGCGCCGATACCTATGATCTCGTTGGTATCATCGACGCTAACTCCGGCCAACTCACCCTCGAAATCGCCGCGGTTAAAGCCGGCAAGTACCTTGAACTTATCGGTCACATGATAGGTCAGGTTGGCGCCATAGCTGGTGTCGAAGCTCAGGTGAGAGCCATCGTCCACCGCCTGACCATTCTTATCAAACAGAGCGACGTCACCATTTTGCTTGGCGGCGTATTGCAGCGCGATATCCAGATCGCCGAAGCTGTTACGATAGATGAAGGCTGAATCGGCGCGACCCGCGCCCGTTAGGCCACCGTCACCGAAGGTATAGGCGCCGACCGAGTAGCCGGTATAGACGTTGAGCACGTCGGTGGTGTAGGCCACGTCATAGTAGGCGCCCCACTGCTTACCAAAGCTCAGGCTACCCCACTTGGCGTGTGACAGGCCGACATAACCCAGACGGTTAAACAGGAAGTCTGAGGTCTTCTGCGCGCCCAGCTGGCCGCCCACATATTTGAGCGAGTCGTCGCTGGTGACCATGTTGATGCCCCACTCGGTGTGAGCGAAGCTGCGCCAGCCGTTCTTCTCCTGGCGGTCGAATCGGAAGCCGACACGCGAAAAATTATCAACCACGGCGGTGTCGTCACCATCGTTAACCGCGGCGAAACCTAGCCAGCCCATCATATTCAGTGCATTGGTTTGATCCTTGTACAACTCGATAGCCTGCGCCGAGCTGGCCATCAATACAGATGGGATCAACAGAGCCAATAACTTCTTATTCATCACATTTTCCCTTTATCAGTGTTTACGCTGTTTTTTTGTTAGCTTGGGTATTCCCAATGACCTCTCTCTACCAGCAGCTAACGTGCCAGCACTGGATAAAAGGGCTGTATCGACAGGAAGTTAGAATAAGATCAAACGTTCACGAAATATCGTGAAACGTCATCACTAAATATCGTGTTAACAGTTAAATATCGTTGTAAATAGCTATGGAAAGAGGTGTCATCAAAGGGCTGAGCCAGGTAACAGCGCCGTTGTCAGCCCATAAAAACTGGGCTAAACCTATAACAGATGCATACTCAGATGCAGGAGGACGAGATGGATTACCACTTAACCCAGCTAAGCGGCGATATTTTGGTGGGCATAGTCAACGAGCAGCTCAGGCTGAACTGTCATGACAGGCAGGACCTCTTCTACCAGCTGGACATTCCCAGTGCCCAGCTGGAGCAGAAGCTGGCCGCCTCTGGGTTCGAATATGACCCCATCAGCAACCAATACAAGGCCTGCAAATAGCGATTATCCTGCCAGCGAGTTAAGAAGCTGTTTAGCTATATCCCTGGGGATTACGACACTGCCAGCGCCAGCTGTCCTGCATCATCTGCGTAAGATCTCTCGCCGCCCGCCAGTCGAGCTCCCGGGCCGCCTTATCTGGACAGGCATAGCTGGCGGCGATATCCCCTGGGCGGCGCGGCGCCATGTGTAGCGCAATATTTTTACCGCTCGCCTGCTCGAAGGCCCTAACCATCTCAAGCACAGAATAGCCCTGCCCCGAACCCAGATTAAAGGTATGACAGCCCGCCACCCCATGTAGCCGCGTCAGGGCCGCCAGGTGCCCCTGCACCAGATCCACCACATGGATATAGTCGCGCACGCCTGTGCCATCGGTTGTGGCATAGTCGCTACCAAATACCGACAGATAGGGGCGGCGCCCCATGGCGACCTGGGTGATATAGGGCAATAGATTATTGGGCTCCCCCTTGGGATCTTCGCCAATCAGCCCGGACTCGTGGGCGCCGACAGGATTAAAGTAGCGCAGCAGGATCACGCTGACATCTTGCTTTGCGTTAGCCCACTCAGCGCACATCTGCTCTACCACCAGCTTGGTCTGGCCGTAGGGGTTAGTGCTGGAACGGGGCGTAGCTTCCGTGATGGGCAGAGGTGGGTTGGCCCCATAGACGGTGGCCGAGGAGGAGAAGACCAGAGTCTTCACGCCGTGGCGCGTCATGGCGCTAAGCAGGCGCATGGAGCCGACCACATTGTTGTCGTAGTATGCCAGTGGCAGCCGGGTCGACTCCCCCACCGCCTTGAGCCCGGCAAAGTGCATCACGGCATCGATATGATAACGGGAAAACAGGGCATCAAGCGTCCGCTCATCGCGAATATCCCCCTCGACGAAGGTGAGTTTGGCCGCAGTGATCTGCTCGACCCGCACCAGGGACTCGAATTTGGCCCGCGACAGGTTATCCAGCACCACCAACTGATGCCCGGCGCTCAGCAGCTCGACGCAGGCATGGGAGCCGATATAACCGGCGCCCCCTGTGACTAAGATGCCCATCTTCTCCCTTTTCATCTCTCGCACCTCCTTACCACCAGGTGACATAGAGGAAGTTGAGGATCACCACTACTCCCAAGGCGCTGAGGTTGAAGGCTCTGCCCGTCTTGAAGCTGACGCCGCCTAGCCCCACACTCGCCCCCTCTTCGAGAGAGCGCCCCATGACGGAGACCAGCACGCTAAGGACCAGACAGAGCAGGAACACCAGGCCGATGCGATCCATGAAGGGCAGCTCGGGCCAGTAGAACCTCAGGCCGAAGGAGAAGATGGCCGAGCCCAGCGCCGCCGCCAGCGCGCCTTGAGAGGTCGCCCTGCGCCAGAACATGCCCGTTAGGAAGATCACCACGATCCCTGGGGTGAATACCCCGGTAAACTCCTGAATATATTGAAAGGCCTGCTCGAACTCACCCAGCAGCGGTTGGGCCATCACCAGGGCTATTACTAGGCTTATCAGGCTAGACAGCCTACCCACCAACACATAGTGCCCCTCGGATTTGGCCGGGCGCACCATGGCGTAGATATCCATGGTGAAAATGGTCGAGATGCTGTTGGTCATGGAGGCCAGGGAGGAGACGATGGCCGCCACCAGCGCGGCAAACACCAGCCCCTTCACCCCGGCGGGCATCAGGGCCATCAAGGAGGGATAGGCCTGATCCGGCGACTCCAGCCCGGGATAGAGGAGCACGGCGGCGATCCCCGGCAGCACCACGATGAGCGGCATCAAGAGCTTGAGGTAGGCGGCGAAGGCGATCCCTTTCTGCGCCTCGGCCACGCTCTTGGCCGCCAGGGCGCGCTGTATGATGTACTGATTAAAGCCCCAGTAGCTGATATTCATGATCCACAACCCGCCCACCAGCACAGAGATCCCCGGCAGGCTCATGTAGTGGGGGTTACTTTGACTCAGGATCATCTCGAAATGCTCCGGTAAGGCGCTGGAAAGCCTGTCGAATCCTGCCCAGACGCCCTGCCCGTCGGCCACCCTGTCCAGCGCCAGATAGCTGAGCAGCAGGCCGCCGAAGATCAGCAGCACCACCTGAATAATATCCGTGTAGGCCACCGCCTTGAGGCCGCCATAGAGGGAGTAGGCCAGGGAAAACAGCGCCAGCAACACCATGCCATAGAGCCAGTCGATCCCCGCCACCGTCTCGATCGCCAGGCCGCCGAGCCAGAGTACGGCGGTGAGGTTGACGAAGATGTAGACAGACAACCAGAACAGCGCCAGCGTGGTCTTGACCCGCTTGTCAAAGCGCTGCTCCAGGTACTGGGGCATGGTGTAGATCTCGTTCTTGATGAAGATGGGCAGCATATACTTGCCCACCAAGATCAGGGTGATCGCCGCCATCCACTCGTAAGAGGCGATGGCCAGGCCGATAGCATAACCAGAGCCCGACATGCCGATGATCTGCTCGGCGGAGATGTTAGAGGCGATTAAAGATGCGCCGATCGCCCACCAGGGCAAGGCCTTGCCCGCCAGAAAGTAGTCCTTTGTGTCTCGCTCATGACGTTTGTCCTGGCGGGAGATCCACAGCGCCAGCCCCAGCAGCCCAAGTGCGTAGACCAGCAAAATGCCAATATCCAGTGTCTCTAACATAGTCGTCTTCTCTTATTCTTATGACTTTTTCTATGGCGAGCCCCTGGCCCGCCCCCAAACAGGCTTAAGCGCTTAGGCCTTTAGGCGCTTAGACGCTTAGGCGAAGGCCCCCGCCCCGCTTTGGCACAGATAGATATCCGCCGTCAGCCCTGTCCTTGCCTGATACTCGACGGCGATTGTCTCGCGCACCTCGGCTATCTTGTGCTCCGGCAGCAGGGCGACCACGCAGCCACCGAAGCCGCCGCCAGTCATGCGCGCGCCGCCATCCATGCCCAGCACCTCGCTAACCAGCGCCACCAGACAATCCACCTCTGGGGTGCTCACGGCAAAATCATCCCGCAGCGAGCGATGAGAGGCGGCCATCAGACGGCCGATGCGGGCGCTGTCACCTGCGCTTAGCGCCTCAGCCATCTCAAGCACCCGGGCGTTTTCACTCACCACATGGCGGGCACGCCGAAACAGGGTCGGTTCGAGCGAGGCTTCTGCCTGACACAGCTGCTCATAGCTCACCTGCCGCAGCGAGCTCACGCCGAAATGCTGCGCCACCTGTTGGCACTGCTCGCGCCTCAGGTTATATTCGCTGCCCACCAGCGCCCGCTTCACGTTAGAGTTGATGATCATCAGGCTTAGGCTGCGCGGTAGGGCTACCTGATTGATAGCGAGATCGCTGCAATCGAGCAGCATGGCGCGCTCCGCCTCTCCCATGGCCGAGATCAGCTGATCCATGATGCCGCAGTTACAGCCGACAAAATCGTTCTCCGCCTGCTGGCCCAGCTGCGCCGCCTTGATGCCGTCGACCTTGAGATCGAATAGCCCGGCGAAGGCCTTGATAATCGCCATCTCAAGGGACGCCGATGAGCTAAGCCCCGCTCCTTTAGGCAGATTGCCGCTAATCATCAGGCTAGCGCCCCTGAGAGGTGGCTGACCCGTCTCGGCCAGATAGGCGCTGAGCATCTTCACCGTGCCGCGCACATAGTTGCTCCAGGGCGAGACGCTATCCAGGGGCATCAGCGCCATTGCCTGGTCATCGAGCGAAAAGCTAACCTGCTCGTTGTCCATGTCTCTCGCCACCACTTGGATCTGGCTATCATCGCGCTGTGATGCAGCCACCGAGGTGCCCTTATCGAGGGCCACAGGTAAAACCCAGCCCAGGTTATAGTCGGTATGATCGCCAATCAAATTGACCCGCCCCGGGGCATAGGCCACCAACGCAGGTTCTTGGCCGAAGGCCTGGGTGAAGGCCTGAGTGAAGGCCTGGGTGAAGGCATGGGTAAGGGCTTGAGTTAACTCGCCATTTTTCATCTTTCTGTCCTTTTATATTTAGCCTGGCTTTATCTGTGTTTTTATTGGCTCTGCTAGCCGTGGCAATTCTGGTAGTGGCTATTCTTGTAATGGCTACTCTTGTAGTGGATTGGGGATTGTTCCCTCAGACGTGCGGCGGCCTGCTCTGGGGTGATGTCCCGCTGGATCTCGGCCAGCAGCTCGTACCCCACCATGAATTTTTTCACGCTGGCGCTACGCAGCAGCGGCGGATAAAAATGAGCGTGCAGGCACCACTCGGGGTGGTCCTGGCCATCAAACGGCGCACCGTGCCAACCCATGGAATAGGGAAAGGCGCACTGGAACAGGTTGTCGTAACGCACGGTAAGCGCCCCTATGATCTCCCCCAGGCTTTCACGGGTTTCGGCGGTCAGCTCGGTCATGCGACGGATGTCGAACCTTGGCAGAATCAGAGTCTCGAAAGGCCAGCTGGCCCAGTAAGGCACAAGCGCCACCCAATCATCATTGCTCACCACAATGCGCACTTCTTGCTGTAGCTCGCGCTCGACATAGTCACCCAGGAGATTGCCGTGATGCTGCTGGTAATAGTCTCCTAGGCGCTGCTGTTTAGTCGCCACCAAGGTGGGAAGGTGGTTATGGGCCCAGATCTGCCCATGGGGATGGGGATTAGAGCAACCCATGGCGGCGCCCTTGTTTTCAAATACCTGCACCCAGAGATACTTCTTCCCCAATAGCTCGCTCTGACTCTGCCAGGCGGCGATCACCGCCTGCATCGCCTCGGGGCTGAGCTGCGCCAGCGTCAGGCTGTGATCCGGTGAGAAGCAGAGCACGCGACTCTCCCCCTCTACCGTCTCGAAGCGAAACAGCGGGTCCTCCCCCTGGGCCTTGGGGCCGTCACTATTGAGGGCCGCGAAGTCGTTTTGAAACACGAAGGTGGTGTCGTACTTAGGGTTTTGCTCGCCATTGATGCGTTTATTGCCAGGGCAGAGGAAGCACTCGCTGTCGTAGCTGGGCGCGGTGGTCATGTCCAGCGCCTCGGTCTGTCCCTGCCAGGGCCGCTTGCTTCTATGTGGTGACAGCAACACCCACTCGCCGGTGAGAGGATTGAAACGGCGATGGGGGTGTTCATCGGTTGAAAACTGCGGCTTAGCCTGGGTCTTTTGAAACATAATAGCGATCTACATCCTTGGTTCTTAAGTGATCGCTATGCTCGGCCAGTTGCCCCTTACAGTCATTCCTGAAAAGGGGCTTTTATTTCCCATTTCCTTGCTTGGCCGCGAATTTAAGCTTTCTCAAACTCGCCGGCGCTGAAGACCATTAGTCTTTAGCTAGCACCTACCAAGCCTAAAATATTTCCAATCACATCTTTTCTGGCTTAAGCGTCTGGGCATGCAGCTGCTGAGTATGAGGCGGCAGTTGCTCAGGACTGTTACTACGCGCCTCCATGCGGCGAAAAGCCAACACACCGGCGAAGATGATGATCACCCCAAGCAGCTGCAGCGGATTGACCGCCTTGACCACTAGGTCGAACAGCACGCCGCTCAGCAGCTGACCCGAGATCACCAGCAGGCTGCAGAGAGTCGCGCCCAGTCTTAAGATGACCAGGGTGTTGAGCACCACAAATACCGCGCCCACGACGCCGCCAAGCCAGGCATAGAGGGGGGCATCGAGCAGGCCCTCGATGGGCGGAGTCGGCATAGACACCAGCAGCAGACTTAAGAAGACAAAGCCCACGCCATGGTTCCAGAGCGAGGCATAGTAGGCATCGCTAGCCTGACCCAGACGACCGTTGAGGATGCGGCAAAGGCCGATACAGATGCCGTTAAGCAGCGCAAGTAAAACAAGCGTTAGCATCACGCGCCCTCCTGAGCCAGCAAGACAATCAGTGCGCCCAGGGCCATCACGGCCAGAGATGCGCCCTGCCCCCAATTTAGGCGGCGCCTCGCCATGCCAAACAAGCCCAGGCTATCGCACACTAGGCCGAAGAGGATCTGCCCCGCCATGATGAAGGCGATGCTGGCGCTTAGCCCCAATGCGCTGTTGACCGTCATGGCTCCCAGCACCACGGTGAAGGCGCCGGGCAGCCCGCCCAGATAGGCCCACCAGGGCGCTGCCTCGTTGCGCCTTGTAAGGGCACCTTGTCTGAGGCGCACCGCGCCCAGCAATAGGAGGGCGACTAGGGTGCCGACCCCATGGGCGCCCCAGGAGGCCAGCAGCGGCGAGCCATACTTGGCCAACTCGCTGTTTAGGGCGATCATCACCGCCAGGGCCACTCCGCCCAGCAGCCCAAGCATCAGGTTCAGTGGCGTGCTTGCCTGTGGCTTAAGGTCAATGTGAGCCTGGCTTGTCGGTTCTTGTGGCAATAGTTGTGGCGTTAGTTGTGCCGCTTCTTGTGGCATAAGCTGTGGCATAAGTTGCGGGATTAGCTGTTTCGTCATCGTCTCGTTCCACGCTAAATAGCGTCTTATTAGTCATCTTAATCTCGATGGCGCCACTTTAATCTGTTTCTATGAAATAGATAATCCGTTATATTCGAAACTCTTTGTTGCCATAATGGAAACTATATTTGGACATCTACGCCAACATTCCCCTGTTTGTCTCAGTCGTCGAGCTGGGCAGTTTCTCCGAGGCCGCGCGGCGTTTAGGCATCAACAAGTCGGCGGTGAGTAAGCGCATCAGCGCCTTAGAGCAGGCCTTAGGGGTCAAGCTTATCCAGCGCACCACCCGCAGACTGCACCTCACAGATGCCGGCAGACAGTACTATGAGTATGTGCACCAGGCCGCCGCTCTGATGCAGCAGGCCCAGGATGCCCTGGCCAGCCAACAGGGGGCAGTACAGGGCAACCTAAAGGTGAGCCTGCCCAACGTCTTCGGTCAGCGCCATATCGCACCGCTGCTGAGCGAATTTAGCCGCCAATACCCGGCCATCAACTTAGAGGTGAGCCTGGACGATCGCGTGGTGGATCTGCTTAAAGATGGCCTGGATATGGTGGTGCGAATAGGCGATCTGCCAGATTCCAGCCTGGTAGCGGTAAAACTCGCCCCCTGCCACAGCCTGCTGTGCGCCTCCCCCGACTATCTTACGCGCCAGGGCGATCCCAGAAGCCTTGCTGAGCTCAGGGGACACAACTGCCTCTTCTACTCGTACTTTCGCGGTGGACTGGAGTGGAGCTTTGAGCGGCGCGGTGAGGTGAGCCGAATCAAGCCCCGGGGAAACATCAAAGTTAACAACAGCGAGGTGATCCGCCGCCTGCTGCTCGATGGCATGGGGATCGCCCTGATGCCCAGGTATCTGGTGGAAGAGGAGTTGGCTGCGGGCACTCTGGTGCCAGTGCTCAGCGATTACCAGGCGCCGACACATGGCATTTACGCCCTCACTCCGGAGCGGCAACATATACCCGCCCGCCTCAGGGTGTTTATCGATTTTCTCAAGCAGGCGTTGGCAGAACGCGGGGCGAACTGGTAAGAACTTATCGGCCTGACCTCGCTTAAGCCAGATATTCGGCCAAAGATAAAGCCTGAGAGTACCCCTGAAAATAGCCCTGAGATTAGCCCTGAGTTAACGCCCGGATAAAGGCCCTGTGATCCGGCAGTTTCTGCGCCAGAAAAGCCTTGGCGTGGGCTATCTTATCCAGCTGCGCCCTGGCCTGCTGGCGCGCCGCGTCATCGAGGGCCTTTGGCTGGGTACTGAAGCCCATGCCATAGAGCAGATAGAGGTAGTTATCTACGCCAAACACCTCGAACTGAGAGAAGAAGTCGTCGGGATGGGGCGTGAAGTGTTGCCACAGGGTGAGTCGCCGCGCCAGCTCCTCGGACGTCGGCTGGGCGCCCAGATGAGTACGATAATCGCGCCAGAAGGCGGAATCACTGCGGTCCGACAGCTGATAATGCAGCGCCACGAAGTCAATAACCGCCTGCCAGGCGTGACCAACGATTCGATTAAACCTGGCCTCAAGCACTGGCAAAGTCTCACTGTCTGTGGGGAATTTTCGTGCAAGTAGTGACGCGGCAAAATCAGTCAGCAGGATAGAGGTCGCCTCCAGGGGCTCGAGAAAACCCTGGGCCAACCCAAGCGCGACGCAGTTGCCCTGCCAGAACTTTTGCAGATGCCCTACCCGCATGGTGAGGCTGCGAAACTCGCCGGCACTTAGCAGCTGGTCACCCAGATACCGCTGGAGCTTTCGGCGCGCCTCATCGTCGCTCAGGTAGCGGTCGCAATAGACCAGACCCACGCCTCGCCGCTTGGGCAGGGCGATATCCCAGATCCAACCGGCCTGATGGGCGCTCGCCTGGGTATAGGGCGGCAGCGGCGCATCGGGCGCGCTGGCCACCTGAGTCACTAACGCCTTATTCATCCAGAGCTTATCTGTAAGGGAGGTAAACTCGACGCCGAGGGCTTTCTCCATCAAGAGGCCACTAAAGCCTGAGCAGTCTAGGTAAAAGTCGAAACAACGGCGACCGCCCTCCCTGAGATGCAGGGCCACTATCTTCTTATCATTTTTACTATCATTGCCCACTTCAGCCCTGTCCGTCTCTACTTCGAGCAGATGATCCTGAATATGCTCGACGCCGAAACGCTCCATGGCGTTCTCTCTGAGCAGCTCGGAAAACTTGGCGGCGTCGAAGTGATAGGCATAGGCGTGGGCCCCCTGATAGGGTGCGGAGGCTAATGTCTTGGGCGCCTTTTGCGCCTCGCAGCTAAAACTCTGGGGCGACAGGGCCTCATCGAACCCCATGGGGTTCTCACCCTTTGCGAGCCCACAGAGCCAGAAGTCGCTGAGATCCACACCAAAGGGGCTGGGTGGATCAAACAGGTGATGAAAGGCGCTCATCTCGCTGCCAGGCGTGCGGTGACGCCAGTTGATGAACTTAATCGATTGTTTAAAGCTGGCATCGCAGCGCCTGAACAGCGCCGTCTCCTCAATGCCGAACGCCTGCAGGGACTTACGGATCATAGGCACAGTGCCTTCCCCCACCCCTATGGTGGGGACATCGGGCGACTCGATAAGGGTAATGCTCACCTTGGGGCTACGTCCCTTGAGCGCCAGGCCCAGATGGTTGGCGGCCAGCCAACCGCTGGCGCCGCCACCGACGATGGCAATGGATAAGATGCTCACAGCTAGGGCCTCCGATATGGGCTAAGGCGATTCAGACCTGACTCGCAACAAGTTGAAGACGCGCCCTTCCGCCCCCTTAAAGGCCAGAAAGGCGCTTGTTAGCGATAACAGCTTAGAGCGAGAGCGACACAGGTCCCTGGCCGTCCCAGCTGAACTTCTGCTCCTTGCCATCCGGCTGCTTAACGCTGATCTGGTAGGCATCATCGCCCTTAGCCTGGGTGCGATTGACGCAGAGATCTACCTTGCTGTTGAAGGCGCGGATCCCCCTTAAACACATGTTATTCCAACCGGTCGGCAGATAGGGGGCGACCTTGAGGCGATTAAAGCCTATGGGTTCCATGCCGAAGATCCCCTCGGTCACGACCCGGGCGTAAAGGGCGCTCTCGGCCGAGAGGTGGCGCTGATTACCCTCGGGCCAAGCCTCGACCGCATAAGGCACATGCTCACCCAGCAGGCGTTTGCGCGAATAATACTTAAAGTAGCGCATGGCGGTGTCTGTCTCCTGGGCGCTGAAGATCCCCCTGAAGGCGTACAGGGTTGCCCTGTCCCAGAAGGTTTTGTTGCCCGCCTCGCTGTAGATCCCCTCTGGGCTCCACAGGTAGTCCGACAGCAGGGCATCCAGGGTCGCCTGCTTACGGTCGAAGATGCCGAAGGTTAGCGGCAAGGCGATCCAGGCCCTCAGCTTGTCGTTGCCCTGATAATACTGATAGGTATCGAAACCCTGCACGTTCGCGCCAAAATAACCCTCGATGGCGGCCTTTAGCGCCTCGGCTCGCTGACGATAGTCGCTGGCCAATTCAGTGCGGCCCAGCTCCTGATTCAGGTAGGCCGAGGAGATCAGCGCGCCATAGGTCAACATGTTGGTGCTGAGGTTCACCTCTCCTGCGGGGAAACGTCCCTCCAGCTCATCGCTGTCGGAGGCGATGACACCTTCTTTCGTCTGCTTCTTGTAGCTAAAGTCGATACACCAGTCGATGAGAGGCAGTAGCTCGCGGGCCTGCTGCTTGTCACCATAGGCCAGGGCGAAACGACTGGCACCATAGGCGATCATGGCACAATCGCCCCTATCACCGGCGCCGTTCCAGTAATCGTCACCCTCGGCGATGATAGAGGATGGGATCGCCCGGCCCTCATCGTTCATGTAACGGGCAAAGTGGGCGAAGCTGTTGATGGCCGACTCGTTGCCGCGCTTATCCCCCAGGAAGGGGAAGAAAGGGTTGATATATTCAGCCTGATCGTTGGCCCAGATCGCCGCGTAGTAGCGACCGCCGCCGGGGCCATGCATCAGGCCGCCCTTGGTCCTGAAGATAGACTCGGCGCTGCGCAGCTTGGCAAACTCGAACATCTTGTTGAGCACAGGATCTGGCGTCTCCAGACGAAGGTTTTGATTCAGCTCGGCGACATAATCCTTACGTGCGCTTATCTCCTGAGCTGGCGTTAGCTCTTGTGCTGGAGAGAGCTCCTGTGCTGGCGTTAGCTCTTGTGCCGGCGTTAGCACGTTCGCTTGAGTTAGCGCCTGACCAGGCCCCGCCTCACCGACTTGCCAGTCGGCTCTGTGGGCCTCGAAGGTCACGAAGAGCTCCAGGTCGCTGCCGGGCGCCAGACTATACTGCCCCGCCTTATCGCTGCTAGCCTGGATAAGATAGCGGCCATAGACCCCCTTATCCGCATCCGTCTCGACCTTATAATTTAAAGGCTTAAACTCCAGCGTGACGGCCTGCTCGCCCTGGTTAGTAAACCGCAGACGCTCGATCATCTTAGGCCCAGCGGTGCTGGGTGACAGGGTGCGACTGAGGCGGACCTTGCTGCCCTGCCCATCAGATAGCTGGCTGGTTAGATTCAGGGTGCCGTCGATGGTCACACGCTCAAGCGACTCTTTCACAAGCGGCTTACCACCAAGCATGATCTCGGGCGAGATGCTGAGGGGAAAATCATGGATCAGGCTGGCATGGGTGTCGTTAGGGATGGTGCGCAGCATGGGCCAGACCAGCTTACGCTTCAGGGTCAGCTGTCCCTGCTCGTCGCTGCCGTAATAGATGATGGCCGAGATCTGCTCGCCGCTCATCTCGATATGATCCTCATGCTTGTCCTGTACCTGCCAGGTGATCCCCTCATCGCCTAACTGCCAACGATCATTTAGGGTATTGGCCAAGTCGTTTAACTGCACCTGATCGTTTAACTGCAATTGGGCCTCAGGGGCTTCTGGGGCGACTTGCTGCACGCCTGAACGGGGTGCTTGGTGAGAACAGGCCGATAGGATGGAGATTGCGCATGCCGATAATAAAATGCTTTTTTTCATACTCTTCTCGGTATTAATAACGTTTTTATCTTGTGTCATTCGAATATTTGGCTGCTTATAAAGTCAAAATATAAAATAAGCCGACAAGGCTTAACCCAATAATCAAAGACACTCGGTTATTACTATTCAGTATTATTTTTTATAAGTGGCTCATGCCGATAAATATCCAAGAAAATAGAGATTCTTGTTAAATAGCCCTCTCTATTTACCCGCCAAGCCTTTATTCGCTGCGCCTTTATTGATTAGCCAGTCTGGACGGGCTAAGCACGAGCGCTTTACAGATTGAAGCACGCGAGGCCAGCAACAGGCTTACTAAAAAACAATGACACTTTCTCGAAAAATAACCCTCATCCCACCCGTCGACGAAACTCCAGCGGCGACATGTTGAACTCACGCTGAAAGATGTCATAGAAACGGCTCACCGAGCCAAATCCCGCCTCCAGCGCTATGTTCAGCACAGGATTCTCAGTATCGATAAGCAGCGCCTGGGCATGCTGCAGCCGTAGCTGGTTAATATATTGTTTTATTGAGACTTTCATTACTCGGTTGAAGAGCTTCATCGCATAGTTTTTGTGCAGGCCGGTGGACATGGCCACGTTCTCTATGGTGATCTTCTGATCATAATGGTCGGCGATATAACGCAGCATGGTCTGGATATGGTTAAGCCCACCAAACACCGGCTTGTCGACCCCATGGCCGCTACGATGGGCCAGATTAAAGGTGCTGTAATGCTCTATCGCCATGCGGCGGATACGGTTGCGGATCTCGTTGATCACCTGACTGGCGAGCAGAGGCTCCTGGCTGGCGATATCCGCCTCCCAGATCTGCGTCAGCTGGCGATCGCACACATAGAGGCTGTCCGACACCATCACCTCACCGTGGAGCAGCTGGCTGACAAACTCCCCCGGCAGCATCCAGGTGAGAAAGGCCTGCAGCGGAATGTAGATATTGACTATCTCACCGTCGCCATGACAGGCGGTCATCTGATGGGGGATCGAAGCCCAGAAGATGATCATCCGCCCCTCGGGCACGGAGATCTCCTGACCGTTAATCAAATAATCCGCTGAACAATCAAAGAGGTAGTTAATCTCTATGTGTCCATGCCAATGGCTGTGCGCCATCACCTCTGGCCGCTTGCGATGAAAACCAAACTTATTGTCCTGCGCCTGCGCCGTTAACGGACTGGCTTCACTAAACGAAATTTTCTCGACCCATTCGAACATAAGGATAACCCCGGTTAACCCACCTTAAGCGAAGCTAACCCAAATACATTTGATTAACAAACATAAGTTATTTTTCGGGAAGTTATACCTGATTTTTAGGAAGGTTCAGAGTGAAACTTACTCAAGTAGCGAGCATGAAAATACCTGATGTTAAATATTCGTTAGGATATTTTCTGGAAATCATAGGCACTATTTCGGGAAGTTTCCCTTCCAGTCTCGGGGATATAAATATCAGGGTGAACTGATTTCAAAAATTAGTTTATTGAGCCTGATAAGAATTAATTCAGCCCAAACAATAAAGCTCAAAAAGCCTGAAAACACGAAGGGAACACTATGAAAAGAAATTATCTTGCCTTTGCGATTAGCCTTGCATTGGCCTCTTCACTTCCCGCCTACGGGGCCGACGACGAAGAGAAGCAACAAAATGATGAGACCGAGATGGAAGTCATCGAGGTGCGGGGGATCTTAAGCAGTCTGAAAGAGGCGCAGTCGATCAAGAAGGAAGCCGACAACGTGGTCGACGCTTTGGTCGCCGAAGATATAGGTAAATTCCCCGACAGCAACGTCGCCGAGGCGATGCAGCGTATCCCAGGGGTGAGCGTTAACCGCCTGCGCGGCGAGGGGCAGAGCGTGACCGTGCGCGGTCTGAGTGGTGACTACAACGTCACTACGCTCAACGGCAGAAAGATCGCCTCGGAAACCGTGGGGCGCGACTTTAACTATGATCTGATCGCCGCCGAGCTGATTGGCGGCATTCAGGTCAACAAGACCCAGCAGGCCTCCCTGCCCGAGGGCGGCATAGGCGCCATCATCAACATAGACACCCTCAAGCCCCTCAACGTGGGCAGCAAGGTAGCAGGCTCTATCGAGGGATACTATAACGAGCGCGCCGGCGAGACAGATCCCCAGGCCTCGCTGCTGATCAGCGAGACCTTTAACGACGACGAGCTGGGGATCTTGATCTCCGCCAACCACACCTCCTCCTTCACCCGCTTCGATAGCCACAGCGCACAGTGGGGCTGGAATGAATGGAGCGAGGCGGAGCTGATGCCAAACGGCGATCCTAACGTGTCGGGCCGCTTCCCCAGCTGGCCTAACATCATGGTGAGCACGGATCAGCGCGAGCGCAGCGGCGGCACCCTGGCGCTGCAGTGGCGCCCGACCCCGAATCTGGATATCAACTTCGACGCCCTCTACACTAAGTATGAGATTGAATCCACGGGGAACATGATCTCCCTGGCCCTGTTTGAGGGCACCAACCTGGACAACATCCAGGATGTGCAATTTGGCGCCGACGGTCACACCAACAGCATCACTATCGGTGAACCGGGCAACATGGACTCGCCGGCCATCGCCGAGCTGCTGGAATCGCAAAATCCCCGCGACAGCGATGCCATGCAGGTGGGGCTGAACCTCAACTACATCTGGGACAACTTTAACTTTAACGTCGACCTGGCCTACTCTGAGGCGGAAGATGCCTCGGCGGCGGTCAGCTGGGTGGTGGTGCGCACCGCCATCGACACCCTCACGGTCAACTGGGACAACGGCGAGCAAGTGCCCGACATCTCCTTCGGCGATACCGTGCTGGATGAGAACATCGACTATGGCGCCTGGTATGCCCGCATCGACGGCGACAAGGTGAAGGACAAGACGGGTAACTTCAACTTCAACGGCACCTATGAGCCGGACGATGGCATCATCAGCAAGGTGCTGTTCGGCACCGGCTATAACATGCAAGACAAGGGCAAGACCTACTGGAGCCAGGAAAACCCCAGCGCCTATACCTTCCGTAACGGCGTCACAGAGAGTGAGTGGATCAACGCCCCCGATAGCGAGAAGGTGGATATCGCCGGCAACACCCTCTGGGGGCCGCTACCGGCAACAGCCCTCAATCCAGGCAACTTCGACGACTTCATGGGTAGCTCAAACGCCATGCTGCCCAACACTTGGGCGGGGATCAACATTCCCGGGCTGTTCGACTACTACCGATCCTTGGACAGCGAGGCATTCGACCAATATCTGGTGCCCAGACCTAACCTCACAGGTGGCAACACCTATGGCGTGAAAGAGGAGACCATACACGCCTACGCCGAGCTGATCCTCGAAGATGAGATTGCCGGCATGCCCTATATGCTCGACTTCGGTCTGCGCTACATAGACACAACCGTCACCTCCTGGGGCTACTCTCAGGATCCCGCCAACATCGCCTTCGATGAAAACGGCCTGTTTACCGACGCAGTGGATACCGTCGGCCTGGTGGAGTTTGAAGGCAACTACAACAAGCTGCTGCCGAGCTTCAACGGTAAGCTGGGGCTGACCGATGATTTGGTCTGGCGTCTGTCGCTGTCACAGGCGATATCACGTCCGCCGCTGACCAACCTGTCGCCGGTTACCTCTATCTGGCAGAACGAGGAGAAGACGCCGCCGGAGAACTTCATCTATGAGAATGATCCAGGCCTGGAGCCCTACTATGCCGATCAGCTCGATACCACGCTGGAGTGGTACTACAGCGACAGCGGCACCCTTAACCTGGCCTTCTACTACAAGGAGCTGCATGGCTTCGTGATCTACGAGCCGACACGGGAAACCATCAATGGCGCCAGCTTCGAGGTCACCCGCCCCTACAACGACGATGAAAACCAGTCGCGTATCCGGGGTTATGAGCTGAACTGGCTACAGACCTTCGACGATTTCCTGCCTGATGCCCTCGCGGGCTTCGGTGTGCAGGCCAACTATACCTATAACAACAGCGAGTCGGGTGAATACACGGACGATGGCGAGCAGTTACCGTTCAAGGGATTGTCTGATCATCAGTACAATGTGGTCGCCTTCTACGAGAACCATGGGCTTAAGGTCAATGTGGCCTATAACTATCGCTCCGAGTACAGCCTGGGCAAGCAGTGGTATTGGTCAAATGCCCTCAACGACTGGACCTCTGAGACCCTACAGGTCGACGAATGGGGCCAGCTGGATATGCAGGTGGGCTATGACGTCACAGACAATATCACCCTCACCTTCGAGGCCAACAACCTGCTTGACCCCGATTATGTGCAGTACCTGAACGGGGACAAGAACCACGTAGACTATATCTCCAGCTGGGGCCGTAGTTATCGTGCGGGGGTTCGCTTCAAGTTTTAATCTCCCTTGTTAAATGATTCGCTCAAAGACAATTTAAGCAATCGTTTTGTTCGCCCATTACCACTAGGTGATGGGCTTTTTTCATCCCCATTTCCCGCCACAAAACTTAGCTTATCCAACTGATATTCCTGAATAATTAATAGTGTTTCTCGAAAACTACTTTAGGGCTGATTAGCCCTTGAATGGCCCTGCCTGGATAGCTTAATTTTTAGTCGCTCATGGATATCAATCCATCACCAACACAATCACTACTTCTTCATCGACAGGGAGATTCTTCACATGGAAAGACATTTAAGCAATAAGCCAAACAGGCAATTAAGCAGACAGCTAAACAGACAGCCAAACAGGCAGTTAAGCAAGCACGGAGCATCCCCCTTACTAAGCTTACTCTTCTTAGGTGTCATAGGGCTTAGCCTGCCGGGCTGCGGCTCAGGTGGCGATGACGACCAGACTAGCGAGCCAGCGGTTACACCACCGGTAGCCACACCGACACCAGAGGGGAGCCTCACAGTATCCGCCAGCGAAAGCGGCGGCGCCATCTACCTAGATGGGCACTTCACTGGCAAGCTGACCCCGGCCGAGCTTACACTCGAGCCCGGCGAATACACCATAGGCGTGGGGCTCAACCAGAGTGAGCAGTATCTTAGACGCACGGTTCAGGTAGAGGCCGACCAGACCATTAGCCTGGCGCTGGATGAGAGCGATCGCCAGGCGCCCAAGGCCTGGAAGGCGCTGTTTATCGGTGTGGCCAAGGTGCAGGCTCAGGGTACTGGCTGTGTCAGCCAATACCAAACCGAGCAGCTCGACGCCGGCTTTGACTTCTTTCGCTGGAGCTTTAAGGAGCGCGTCGAGCCCTACAGCTACCACACCATGGATTGGCAGATTGAGCGCCTGGATATCACGGATGAGGTGGTAACTCTCAGCAATGACAAGCTCATCGGCCCGGCGGAGATCGAGCCCTATCTGACGAGCGTCGACAAGGGCGACTATGACCTTATCGTCAGCTTCTTTCGCGGCGGCGCCGGCAGCGATGACTGCTATATCGACGACTTCAAAGGCATCGCCTGGTATGACTATCGCGTGCTTGACGCCGATGCCTCCTACTACACCATACGCTTCTATGATGATGTTAGCGGGCGGATCGAGGCGGCCAAGGCAAATGACAGAGACCCTGGCATGTACATCCACGAGTGGCTGCACACCACGGCGGAGTGGTTCTTTCCCGATCAGGGCTATGCCCAGCCCAGCAGCGACGGCCAGGTGGTCCACGCCGCCGAGATATACGGCTACAGCTGGCCCTGGATGAGCTGGTATCGTGACCTTATTCGCGGCCAGGTGAAACAACAAGCAAGCTATGTGGGCATAGGCCCGGACGCCCTGCTCGGCTGTAGCGTCAGCGAAGACGCCTTAGGCCTGTGCCCGAGCGCCTCGAGTCAAGCAGCATCAGACGCCTCGAGTCAAGCGGCGCCTGAGGCCTTGATTCAAACATCCTTGCTCTATGACAAGAGCGCCGGACAACTGGTGCCCTGGCAGACAGTGATCCGACCCTATCGAGATGGCCGGGTCACATTTGGTCAGATCCCGTCCGGTGAGCAGCTCTGTCTCAATCGTCACTCCGTCAGCTACCTGCTCGGCGATGCCGCCCTAGCGCTCACCTTAGACGAAAGCCTTTGCGGCGAGCCCTCCAGCGCCAGGCTCAGCTTTACGCCTTGGCTTGCAGAGGAGCAGTCGTCGCGTGCAATCACGCTGCCCATTGACCAAGCCAGCAGGCTTTTAACCAGCAAAAAAACCTTTATTGAAGGTGAGCACCTCGACTTAGATAAGATCTTAATTGAGCTAAGGGAGCTGATGGCGCACTCGCTCTAGAATTATCTATCTAACACGCTTCAGGCGGGGCGAAACAGAGGTTATTTTTCGGGAAACATTAGCCCCGTTTTCATGCGCCCAGGCGTCAATCGACATGCTTCAATGACTTACCTTCGGGAATTTCCCCGTATGAATCAGGAGTAATGAAACATGTTGCAGCGTTTTTTGACGGCGCCCCAGGCGTATAAGCAGCTGATGTTGGCCGGAGTGCTAACACTTCCCTGCGCACTGGCCATGGGCGAGACCTATCAACTCAGCTCCCCGGATGGCAGCATCTTGGTCGATGTCATCGCCGAGGAGCAACTTAGCTACCGCGTCAGCGTCGATGGCCAGACCATCTTGGCCCCATCACACATCGCCATGACCTTTGCCGATGGCACGGCGCTCGGAAAGTCGCCTCAAGTGGTTGAGGTCAAGCGCAGCGCCATCTCAGAGCAGCTCACCCCGGTTATCAAGGTGCGTACCGCCAAGATAGACAACCATTACAACCAGTTGAGCCTGAGCTTCAAAGATAACTACAGGGTGGAGTTTCGCGCCTTCGATGAGGGGGTCGCCTATCGTTTCAGCGCCCAGCAATCTGGTAAGAGCGCCCTCACCTCTGAACAGGCCGAGTTTAACTTCGCCAAAGGCGCCTTTGCCTACTTCCCCTTCGAGAAGAAGTTTGCCAGCGCCACCCAGCCCAGATTCACCCCCATCGCCGCCAAGGGGATAGACAAGGATGAGCTGGGTAGCCTGCCGGCCCTATTTGTGGTCAATGGCGTCAATGTGTTGCTGACAGAGACAGATCTGCAGAGCTATCCCGGCCTCTGGCTAAGGGGCAAGGGCGATGGCAATGTCTATGGCGTGCACCCATTCGAGCTAGATAAAGATGAGCAGTACACAAAGGACTTTGGCGTGGTCAGCAAGTCTCGCAGCTATCCCTGGCGCATCCTGGCCATCGCCCGCAGTGACGGTGAACTGCTCGACAATCAGATGAGCTACACCCTGGCCGAGCCGTCACGCATCCAGGACACCTCCTGGATCAAGCCAGGCAAGATCGCCTGGGACTGGTATAACGAGAACAACCTCAAGGGGGTCGACTTCAAGGCGGGGATCAATACAGAGACCTACCAATACTACGCCGACTTCGCAGCCGACTTTGGTATCGAAAACATCCTTATCGACGATGGCTGGTCATCACAGGAAGATGTGCTTACCGTGCTGCCAGGCATAGACATGCAGGCGATCATCGCCCATGCCAAGGAAAAGGGCGTCGGGGTGCAGCTGTGGGTGCCCTACTCGGCGCTGGACAAGAATCTGGAAGAGGCGTTTAAGCTCTACGCCAAATGGGGGATCAACGGCGTCAAGATAGACTTCATGGACAGCGACAGCATCAAGCGGGTGGATTTCTACTGGCGAGCCGCCGCCATGGCCGCCAAGTACAAGCTGATGGTCAACTTCCACGGCGCCTACAAGCCCGCGGGGATCCACAGAACCTACCCCAACGTGATGACCCGCGAGGGGGTCAGAGGACTGGAAAACAACAAATGGTCTGAGGTGACCTCGACCCACAACCTGCATCTGCCCTTCATCCGCATGATAGCTGGCCCGCTGGATTACACCCCGGGCGCCATGGCCAATGCCCAGCAGAAGAACTTCAACAAGGTTTGGTCTCGCCCCATGAGCCTGACCACCCGGGCGCAGCAGATCGCCATGTATGTGATCTACGAGAGCCCGCTGCAGATGCTCGCCGACACCCCAACCAGCTACCGCTCCGAGCCTGAGATCCCGCGCTTCATCGCCGCCATTCCTACGGTGTGGGATGACTTCAAGGTGCTGCATGCCAGCATAGGCGAGTATTTCACCATAGCGCGCCGCGCAGGTGATGACTGGTATATCGGCGCCATGACCAATACCCAGGCGAGAAGCCAGCAGATCAACCTGGACTTTCTGGGAGATGGTGAGTATGAGATGCAGCTGCTGCAAGATGGCATCAACGCGGGTAACTTCGCCGAAGACTATAAGCTGATTAAGAAAACCGTTATCAAGGGCGACAGCCTAGATCTCAACATGGCGGCCAACGGCGGCTATGCCATACAGCTGATAAAGCGTTAAACGCCCCACCCCAAGGGTCTGAGTCGCCTAAGCTTCCATGCGTTCAGGCCCTTGCCTTTTCTCTTGCCTATGCTCTTGCTTAGATTCTTGCTTAGCCTCTTAATTAGGCGCTTGTTTTAGCCTTTGTTTTAACCGCGGCTCTAGTTCCAGTCTTTTTCGCCCCGCTAGCCTTGCCTTTGGCGCCTGTCGCACCGCCGCGTCGATTGCCGTAGCCACGCTTCTTAAACGAACGCTTAGGCGCCTCGACCCCTTGCAAGGCCTTGGGCAGCTGGGCACCGGCCTGCATGATAAGCCCATTGAGCGACTCGACTAGCGGCGCCATGAAGCTTAGGTACTTGGCCTCTTTACGGCTGATGGCGTCCAGGTGACTCTCCCACAGTGCCGTCATATCCGGGGTAGTAGCAGATTCCGGCAGGCTGTTGATGAGGCCGCGACCGACAGGGGTCGAGACGATAGACTTCCCCTGGCGCTCAAGAAAGCCACGCTTGAACAGCAACTCGATGATCCCGGCGCGGGTCGCCTCTGTGCCCAGGCCGTCGGTTTCTTTAAGGATCTTACGGATCTCTGGGTTGGTCACGTAGCGGCTGATCCCCGTCATGGCGCTGAGCAGGGTGGCATCGGTAAAGGCCTTGGGGGGCTGGGTCTGCTTCTCGATAAGCTCTCCCAGGCCAGAGTGCAGCTCTTGCCCCTTTTGTAGCGGCGGCAGCAGGGCCAAAGCCTCGTCGCCATCGCCGTCGGCCTTGTCATCGCTGCGCTTAGGGAAAAGTTGTTTCCAGCCGGGGGCGATCTCCTGCTTAGCCTTGGTATGAAAATGGCCGCCGGCGATCTCCACCTCAACCTGAGTCTCATGGTAACGATAGACGGGGTAAAACTGCGCCAGATACTGACGGGCCAGTTGCAGGTAGATCTGTTTCTCGGCCTGACTCAGGGCGCTCATGGTGGCTACCTTCTCGGTGGGCACTATGGCGTGGTGGGCATCCACCTTGGCATCGTTCCAGGCCTTGGAGACTATCTTAAGATCCGGCGCGGCGCACTGGGCGGTGAGTTCGCCAGCCCCCTTGAGCACGGCGCCGATCACGACGGGGGCCAGGGCCAGCTGCTCCTTGGGCAGATAACGGCTATCGGAGCGCGGATAGGTGATCAGCTTATGTTTCTCATACAGTGACTGACAGGTATCGAGCACCGTCTTGGCGCTCATGCCGAATCGCTTCGCCGCATCTATCTGCAGCGACGACAGGTTATAGGGTAAGGGTTGCCCCTGCTGCTTATCTTTGGCCTGCAGATCCATCACCTTAGCGGGCTGCTCTGTGATCCGCCCCACCACGTTTTCCGCCAGACGGCGCGACAGCACCCGCCCCTCCTCATCCATGTAGGGCTGACAGGCCTCACTGGGCTGCCACTTAGCCTTAAAATGCGCCTGCTCTTGGGTATAGAGATTGGCCAGCACCTCATAGAAAGGCTTGCTGACGAAATTCTCAATAGCCTCATCGCGGCTCACCACCAGGCCTAAGAGTGGCGTCTGCACCCGACCGACAGAGAGCACCCCCTGATAGCCCACCTTGCGACCCTGCAGCGTATAGGCGCGGGTCATGTTCATGCCATAAAGCCAGTCGGCGCGGGAGCGCGCCAGCGCCGAGGTCGACAGGGGGATAAACTCTCGGTTGCTACGCAGCTGCCCCAAGGCACGTTTAACGGCCTGGGGATTGAGGTCGCTCACCAGCAGGCGCCGGGTCTGTTCTAGTTTGTCGCCCTTGACCCCCAGATAGGCGATCACCTCATCCACCAGCAGCTGACCTTCACGGTCAGGGTCCCCGGCGTTCACCAACTGACTGGCCTGCTTGACCAATTTTCTCAGTACGCTGAGCTGTCCCCGTGTCTTGCTCTTAGGGGTCATCTTCCACTGCTGCGGCACTATGGGCAGATGGTCGAACGACCAGGACTTGAAGGCGGGATCATAGCTGTCGGGCTCGGCCTGCTCCAGCAGGTGCCCTATGCACCAGGAGACGGTGTCGCCATTGGCCGCCGTGATATAACCCTCACCCTTCTTGTGGGGTTTAGGTAACACATCGGCGATTGCCCGCCCGAGACTGGGCTTCTCTGCTATGTATAGGATCATACTGACATCAATTACTGTATAAATTAACAGTAACTTTAAACCACTCGCGGCCTTGGCGCAAATAGGAAAGGCGATCGCATGCTTACGTGTAAATTTAGTTGAGAATAATTCTCACTAATGGCTAATCTAAGGGCTAGTCTAAGGGCAATTCACGGAGGCAAATATGCACACACAACTCAAGACCCCTTACCGACCCGAACGCCTACTGATTTACGCCACGCTGATGACGACGGCGCTGCTGTTACTCTCGCTGTCATCCTCCCTCTTTCCCTGGCGCCTGGATCCCTTGGTGCAATTTAGCCTGCTGCTGTTGCTAAGCTGCGCCAGCACCCTGTTTGCCCTCGCACGCCATGGCGCACACCATAGGCAGGCCCTTGGGCTACTCTTCGGCCTCTGGCTAATGGTGTGGGTAAGCCAGGGGTTGCTAATGCCGGTGTGATCGCTAACCTGCGCTTGCCTCTATAAGCTAAAACTTAGCTCTGCCGCGGCCGCTGCCCCAGCCACAGCCACAGCCACGGCCGTGCATTCGATGCCGTTGCCATCTGGCCACAAAAAAGGCGCCTCCCAGGAGACGCCTATATTACAGATATGAAAACCTCTGCTTTAGGTCTTTAACTTGCCCAGCTGCAGGTGTTGCTGCTCCACCAGGCTCGCCAGGCTGGCACTGCTCTGCTGAGCCTCGTCGGCGAGTCTCGCCAGCTCTGAGGCGGAATCAGAGATGCCTGTGATGTTACGGCTGACCTCTTCGGTCACTGCACTCTGCTCCTCTGCGGCGGTGGCGATATGGGTCACCTGACTGGAGACCTCCTGAATTTGATTCACTATGGTATTGAGTGAACTCAGAGCCGATTCTGTCTGGGCCACGGCGCGCTGGGCACCATCCACCCCTTGGTCGATGATCTGCGAGGCGCTGTTGACTTCTCGCTGTAGCGCCTCGATCAACTTGCCTATCTCATCGGTCGAACTCTGGGTCTTGGAGGCCAGCGCGCGCACCTCATCGGCGACCACGGCGAAGCCCCGGCCTTGTTCACCGGCGCGGGCAGCCTCGATGGCGGCGTTAAGCGCCAGCAGGTTGGTCTGCTCGGCGATGGCGCTGATCACCTCGAGGATCTTGCTGATGTTGGTGCTGCTTTCCGCCACCTTACCCACGGCCTCCTTAGCCAGCAGGGATTCCTGAGACATATGAGTCACATAGCCCATGGCTTGGCTCAGGCTGTCTTCACCTGCCTTGACGTTGAGGGTCATCGCCTCGGTTTCCGACGCCGTCTGCTCAGACGCCTTGGCCACCTCGAGCGCGGTGGCGCTCATCTCATTAACCGCGGTCACCACACTCTCGATATCGCTGTACTGACGATTGACGCTGTTGTGAGTCTGCTGAGCTATCTCCGCCGCCACCTGACTCTCGGCCTGCGAGCGTGATGCCAGCTCCTTAAGCTCGCCGATCAGCAGCCTCAACTTATTGATAAAGCCATTGATGCCACCGCCCAGGGCGATGAGTTCGGCGTGGGATTCCACCGTGACCTGCTGAGTCAGATCCCCTTCGGCGCTGGCTAAATTTTCCACCCGGCTCTGAATCACCTTAAGCGGCGCGACAATAGAGCGGATCACCAGGCTAATGGTAACCACGGCGATCAGCGAGACGATGACGCCTACGATCAGCAGCAAGCTGCCCAGAGAGCTGGCCATGGCAGACATCGCCTTATCCATGGCATTTGCCGCCTGATAGGCATCGACCTTGGCCACCTCAATCACCAGCGACCACTGCGCTTTGGCGAGCGGGATTTCGATGGGATAGGCGACTATGATGTTATCGCCCTGCTCGAGATAACCGCCTTGGCGATGCAGCCCGGTCAACTGACTGGCGAGCGACGGGGCGATAGACTCGCCCAGTGGCCGCGCCTTCTTATCATAGTGGCTGGCCGCCACCACTAAACCCTTCTGGCTCAGCAGGGTCACCTTGGCCTTACCTTGATACAGGCTGGCGGAGAGCTCGTCGATCAGCTTCTGAAACACCGGCAGATTAACATCCACGCCAATTACGCCGCGAAAGCTGCCGCCCACCACCACAGGCACGGTTAAGGAGGTCATCAGCGCCGTGTTGCCCGGGCTTATCTCATACAGGTAGGGCTCCATCAGACAGGGCTGCTTAGTGTCCTTGGCGCACAGGTACCATTCGGCCTCGCGCACGCCAAACTCCTTGAGGGTGGCATCGTACTTCTCGCTGGCGTCATCCACCTGCTGATGCTCGACGCTGCCATCGTCGCTGCGGGTGTAATAGATCTCCAGGGTACCCACCTCGGGCACGCTATGACTGATCTTCTGGGTATAGTCGCCATCGCGGCCATCGTAGCCGTTGGGCTCGAACTGGGCATACATGGAGGAGAGCTGACTGTTCTTTCGCAGCACGCCGGCCACCGACTCCTCTACCCCTTCCCGAGATAGCGGCTGGCTAGCGGCGCTCTGCTCTATCATGCCGGCAAACGAAAAGGGGATCCGATAGGCCTCGTTGATAAAACCCGCCACCCGCTCGCCGTACTCGCCGGCCCGGGCACTGAGGCGCTGGCGAGTTTCATCATGCAGCGCGCCTTGCACCTGGCCTGCCAATTGCGCGTTTTTATCGCTGAGCGACCACCAGAGGCTGAAGGAGAGGATTGCGACTATAATCAAAAACAGCGCTGAGGTGATCCAAAGCAACTTAGTACTGATGGACAAGTGTTTCATTTATCACTCCTAGGGATGACGGCAGGCTCGAGGCTTAATACTTTCACTCATTAAACATAGCACTAAAGCATTAAAACACCATGCTATCAGGTATTTAATTACCCTTGCAGAAAAAGTAATGTAGCAAAATGCCCCATAAAAAACCGAGCACTTCTATAAAAATACCGACCACTCCCATAAAAAAACCGACCACTAGGGGTCGGTTTTTAGCTAACGCATGCGCTATCCCTTAGGGATGACAGACGTTATGTAGCTCTAAGTTAGTGCCGATATCCTTGATGCGATTGGCCTTGGCATCGTCGTTACGCAGCTGGGTCAGGTGATCCAGGTAGGCCTGATCCACATCGTTGGTAATATAGTTGCCGTCGAATACCGAGGTCTCGAAACGTTTGATATCCGGGTTCTGCTGACGTACGGCTTCAATAAGATCTTGCAGGTCCTGGAAGATGATGCCATCGGCACCAATCAGCTTGTTGATCTCTTCCGCATCGCGACCATGGGCGATCAGCTCGCTTGAGGTTGGCATGTCGATACCATAGACGTTAGGGAAACGGATCTCAGGAGCAGCCGAGGCGAAGTAAACCTTCTTGGCACCGGCTTCACGGGCCATCTCGATGATCTGCTCTGAGGTAGTACCGCGCACGATAGAGTCATCCACCAGCAGCACATTCTTGCCCTTAAACTCGGCGTTGATGGCATTAAGCTTGCGGCGAACCGATTTCTTACGCTCCTGCTGACCCGGCATGATGAAGGTACGGCCGATGTAACGGTTCTTCACGAAGCCCTGACGGTATGGCAAGTCCAGGTTACGGGCGATCTCTAGGGCGATATCGCATGAGGTTTCAGGGATCGGGATCACCACGTCGATATCGTGATCTTCCCACTCTTTCTTAATCTTCTCACCCAGCATGGTACCCATGTTGACGCGGCTGCCGTAGACAGACACCTTGTCGATGGTCGAGTCTGGGCGGGCGAAGTAAACGTATTCGAAGATACAAGGTGAATAGCTTGGCGACTGGGCGCACTGACGGGTATAGAGCTGACCATCTAACGAGATATAGATGGCCTCGCCTGGAGCGACATCACGTACCGTCTCGAAACCTACGGCATCAAGGGCCACGCTCTCAGAGGCCACCATATATTCGGTGCCCTGCTCTGTCTCGTTCTTACCCAGTACCAGTGGACGAATACCGTAAGGGTCACGAAACGCCACCAGACCCTGGCCGATGATCATCGCCGCCACGGCGTAGGCGCCGCGTGTCAGCTCATGTACCTTAGTGACCGCCTCAAACACCTCGTCAGCAGTGAGGTACTGGCTCTTGGTGTGTTGTAGCTCGTCGGCCAACAGGTTAAGCAGGACTTCAGAATCTGAGGTGGTGTTAACGTGACGACGTTGCTTTACCAGGCGCTCGTGCAGCTCGACCGTGTTGGTCAGGTTGCCGTTGTGCGCCAGAGAGATCCCGAAAGGAGAGTTAACATAGAAAGGTTGCGCCTCAGACGCGCTCGAGCTACCCGCAGTTGGGTAACGCACGTGACCTATGCCGGCGGTGCCTTGCAGACGCTGCATATGCTTAGGTTCAAATACGTCTTTTACCAGACCATTGGCCTTACGCAATCTAAACGCATTGCCATCAACGGTGACAATGCCCGCGGCGTCTTGGCCACGATGCTGTAGCACTGTGAGTGCATCATAGATTGTCTGATTAACCGATGTTCGGCCAACTATTCCGACGATACCACACATGGGTAGGTTTCCTCATTTTAAGATGTTCTGATAATTATTATCTGCGGCCATGACCTGAGGTTAAGGCACGCCTATGCTTACGCATTCTTATATTTTAGGTACAAAGCTTGAGGTGTTTTCCACGTAATCAAAGAACCACTGGATAACCACTCCGAATTCGGGAACCAGTTGCGAGCTGGCCCACCAGTCTGTCTTGGGCGCCCCGGTAAAGGCATCCAGGAAAAAGAGTATCGCGCTAACGATGAGTGCACCGCGCAGGGCGCCAAAACAGAGGCCCAGCACCCTGTCTGTGCCAGACAGGCCCGTCTTGACCACAAGTTGGCCGATAAGGTAATTGACTAAGGCACCGAGAATAAGGGTCGAGATAAATAGGATGGCGATGGCGATGCCGTTACGCACCATTTCATCTTGCATCTGGGTCAGGTAGACGGCGAGATCTTCATAAAATTGACTCGCCACGAAGAAGGCGGCAAACCAGACCACGAGTGACATGGCTTCCTTAACGAAACCACGAAGCAGACTAATTAAAGTCGAGATTGCGATGACCGCAATAATGGCATAATCGATCCAAACCATTGAATAAGGTGATCCAGCATTAGCATTAAGACGGCGGGATTTTACCAGAGACTGAAGACATTCTCACCCCCTAGCCTGATTTAAAAGTGATTTAGTTTATCCGCAATTACGGACACTGAGTTCTGGCTTGAGGCTATTTTCACCCTGTAGCGCAGACAAAAACGCCCAGGACAAAGCCTGGGCGTTTGGAAGTGATAACGGTAGAGCAAAGCTGTGAATTAGAGCAGCGGATTATAGTCGACCACCGCGGACTTGAGGCCGGTAAACTTATCCAGCTTGGTCTGCAGCTTTTGTAGCTTGCTCTTGGAGATATCCGGCCCGACGAACACCTTAGTCAGCTGACCATCCACCGGCTTTTGCGGCACGGTATAGGCGCGGTAGCCCTCGCCTCGCAGACGTTTAACCAGGGCGTTCACATTTTCGGCATTCTTAAAGCTACCCAGTTGCAGAGTATAGGCCGAGCTTGCAACCTCAACCTTAGATTCAGCCGCCTTAGCTTGCGTGACTTTCGCTGGGCTTTTCTTAGGCTCGCTGTTTTTAGCTACGTCAGTATTAGAGGCGTCCGTTTTCGCCGCGCTTGTCGTGGCCTGCTTACCATCATTGGCCCCCTGCTGCTCGGCAGAGGATTCGCCGGCACTATCAGCTTGACTGCTCACCTGCTGGTCGAACTGAGCCTGCTGCTCACTCAGGTCAATGGCCGTAATGCTTTCCTGCTCATCGAGGCGGGACTCGGCCTGGGGCCGCAGTGGGATCTCGGCAAACTGCTCTTCCTGATGCTGCTTCTTACCATCTAAGATATCGGGCAAAAAGATCACCCCCAGGGCCACCAAGACTATGATGCCCACCAGACGGTTTTGAAACTGGCTCGATACCTTCTCTTGTTTGACTTCTACTTCATCCACCTGCATTTAACTTAGGTCCAATTGCTTAAACTCTGCCACAGTGTAAAAGGAGCCAAACACAATTACCACATCGGATTGGCCAATCTCTGGCTTTAACGCTTGGTATGCCTGCTCAACCGAGGCAAAGCTATAGGCAGCTTTGTCGCCACTCAGATAGCTGAGCAAGTCCTGCGCCTTGGCACTGCGCTCACAGTTAAGGTCCGTCAGATACCAGGCGTGGATCTGATCCTCGAGCAGGCCGAGCACGGAGCGGCAATCCTTATCTTTTAACATGCCACACAGGGCGAAGATACGCTTACCCTTGTAAGCCTCGAGTCGCTGGGCCAGATAGGCCGCCGCATGGGGGTTATGGGCCACATCTAAGATGATCTTAGGCTGCTCGCTGACCACCTCCAGACGACCGGTCAACTTAGCCCCGCTTAGCCCGGCATCGATAGATGTGCGAGCCGCTTCTGTCACAAACTGCTCTGCCAGCAATTGCTGCACCACAGCCAGGGCGGTTGCCGCATTGGCCAAGGGTAAGGTTGGCAGTGGCAAGCCAGACAATGAAAATTGGGGCACAGACGATTGAGGCATATCACCTAGCTCAAAACACCAGTCAGTCTCGCTCGCCTGGTAGCTAAATTCGTGATTTACCCTTACCATCTTGGCGCCTATGGACTCGGCGTATTCAACAACGCTTGCCGGCAAGTCTGGGTCGCCTATCACCACGGGACGGCCTGCGCGCATGATCCCCGCCTTCTCGCGGCCCACCAACTCCCGGGTATCGCCCAGGTATTCCTGATGGTCGATGTCGATGGCGGTGATCACCGCGATATCGGCATCGATAATATTGGTGGCATCCAGGCGTCCACCCAGCCCCACCTCGAGTAACACAAGATCCAGTTTCGTCTGCTTAAACAGGTAAAGTCCGGCCAGGGTGGCATATTCGAAGAAGGTCAGCGAGATGTCGCCGCGCGCGGCATCTATGGCACAAAACGCCTCGATAAGCGCCTCGTCGCTGGCATCCACCCCGTCAATGCGTACCCGCTCATTGTATTTGAGCATGTGAGGCGAGCTGTAGACTCCGACGCGCTGGCCGGCTTCTCTCATGATGGCTTCTATCATGGCGCAGGTGGTTCCCTTGCCATTGGTGCCAGCGACGGTCACCACCTTGGTGCCCTCGAGGCTGTCGAGCGCCATGACCTTGGCAACGGCCGCGACACGGCCAAGACCCATATCTATCTCTGTGGGATGGATAGCCATCAGGTGGTTCAGCCAGTCATTAAGGCCAGATTGTGCGTTGGGTACAGGCGTCATATCAGAATCTTTTTAACCTTTGTTAATCAGATGTTTAGTTTGGGTTAGTCGAGCATAAACAGTGGCCCCAGGGCCAGTTTAGGCAGGGCATAGTGCTCGGGATAGGTCACATCCACCAGGTAAAGGCCGTTAGGTTTGGCTGTCGCCGCTGCCTGAGTGCGATCCTTTAGCGCCAGCAGATCCTTAATCCAGCTCACGGGTTGGCGGCCATAGCCCACCTCGAGCAGGGAGCCGACGATATTACGCACCATGTGATGCAAGAAGGCGTTGGCCTTGATGTCGACGCAGATATACATGCCTTGGCGGGTCACATTGACCTCGTGAACGCAGCGAAACGGGGTGTTCGACTGGCATTGAATGGCGCGGAAGCTGGTAAAGTCCTGCTCACCCAGCAGGAACTGGGCCGCCTCATGCATCTTGGCCTCATCGATCTGCCCCGGATAGTGGCTCACTCCAGAGCGGAGAATGCCGGGTCTAAACTGATGGTTATAGATCATGTAGCGATAACGGCGGGCGGTGGCGGTAAAGCGGGCGTGGAATTCGTCATCCACATCCTTGGCCCAGCGCACGGCGATATCATCCGGCAGGTTGACATTGACCCCTAGGGTCCAGGCACTCTCTTTACGCACGGCATTGGTCTCGAAATGCACCACCTGGCCCGTAGCATGAACACCTGCGTCGGTACGTCCGGCGCACTGAATCGAAATAGGTTCGTTGGCAACGAAAGATAGGGCTCTCTCGAGCTGGGCTTGTACCGAGTCCACCTCGGCCTGACGTTGCCAGCCAAAATAACGGCTGCCATCATATTCGATACCTAATGCTACGCGCATGAAATACCTGTCCTCATGTTTAATTACTCACGTTTAAATAAATCTGTTCGCTAGGCGGCGGATTCTAGCACAAGCTAGGTGTTAACTGGATAGTAAATGGCGCGTTAACTGGATAGTTAAGGAGAGAGTTAAGTGGAGAGTTAACTGCACCGATAGTCAACCTCCAGACTCGCCGCCATCAAAAATATGCTCGCCGCCATAAAAAAACGGCGCCTAAGCACCGTTTTTCAAATCGCTTCTCTGATTTAGAGCTCGTCAGGATTAGAGTTCGTCTAGCAGCTTCTTGGCTTCCTGTTGCTGACGCTCGTTGCCGTCCAGTTCGACCTCTTTAAGCAGCGCCTTGGCGCTGTCCATATCGTCTATTTCTATATAGGCGCGGGCCAGATCCAGCTTGGCGTTGACGGCATTCTCTTCGTCGTCCACATCGACCATGGAGGCGTTGCCCATCAGGCTATCGAGCTCGCCCATGTCTACATCCAGCTCCTTGTACTTATCGACATCCAGCTGCTCCTCGTCGGCCTCATTGAGCAGTCTATCGATATCGATAAAGCCGTTGTCTTGCTGGAAGGCGGTCAGGTCGTGCTCGGGCACGGCTCTGGCGGGACGCTTCTTCTCCGCCGCATCCAGGGCAGCCAAGGCCTGATCTACGGTCAGATTATCATCATCGTCCAGCTGCAGCGAGATAGCGTCGTCATCCTCAACCGGCGTATCTTCGACGCTCGGCGCATCGCTGGTCAAGGCTGATTCCCACTCCAGCATATTATCGCTGCTACGCTTGTTCCCCTTGAGATCACCGAAGAAACCCGATTCACCCTTTTCGACCTTAGGCTCTTCAGCCTCTTCGACCGATTCAAGATCGGCGAGCAGCGCGTCGAGATCCACCTCGCCGTCATCTTCGGCCTTAATCTCTTCCTCAGCTTCTGCCTCTGCAGCCGGCTTATCTTCACCTAGGTCGAACTCGAGCGGCGCATGACCGGCCGGCTTACTCTCTTTCTGGCTATCTTGCTGAGAGCCTGCTTCCAGCTCTGCGGCTAACTCGGCTGCAACGTCAAGTTCTGGCCCTGTCTCCTCAGGTGCAGTCTCCTCAGCTTCAGCCTCGGCGAACTCAAGATCGGCGACGTCGGCTTCTGGCTCGCTTGTCGGCGCAGCAGGTTCGAACTCGGCCAGTAAGGCATCGAGATCCGCCTCTTCAACCTCATCGTTTTCTTCCTCAAGCTCGGCGGCGATCTGACGCGCTATCTCATCATCCTCGCTATCGGACGCCTGGGCTGCCGGCTCGGCATCGAATCCAGCCAGCAAGGCATCGAGATCTGTCTCATCGACGTCACCCTCATCGCCCTTAGCCTCGATCGCCTCTTCGAGTTCCTGAGCGATCTCATCGGCCAAGGTTTCCTCGGACGCTGCTGTCGCTTCAGGCTCGGCGGCTTCTTCTGGCTTAATCTCTTCTAAGCTAGTCTCTTCTGCGCGAGTCTCTTCCGCGTTAGTCTCTTCTGCGTTAGTCTCTTCGTTCGCAGTTTCTGCCGGCAGGTCAAACTCCGCCAGCAGCGCATTCAAGTCTTCCTCTTTAGCCTCTTCGCTTGGCGTCTCTTGCTCAAATTCGGCTAGCAGTTCGTCGAGATCTGTCTCTGCGGTCGCCTCTTCTTCAAAAGTTGGCGCCTCGAAGGCAGTTTCTTCGATACTCTTCTCTTCAGCATGCGTCTCTTCGATTGGCGCTTCTTGCGGGGCATCCAGTTCGGCAAGCAGGCTGTCGAGATCATCTTCCTGAGTTGTCTTGGCTTCTTCCTGCTCCTGCTCACCCATAGCCTCGGCCCAGAGATCGTCCAGCGTTTGACCTTCATCCTCAATCGGTGACATCACCTGCTCATCACCCGCATCCACTACCATCTCGGCAGCTTCTTGGGGCAGCTCATCACTCAGATCCGCCTCAGGCTTAAGCTGAGTCTCATCGACCTTCATCAAGGAATCCAGCGAATCGGCCTCATCATCTGTATCCAGATGCACCGCCATCATCTCTTCACTGTCCTCAGGCGCTGGCGCGACTGGCTTGTCGTCCATCGGCGGCGTTACGGGCGCGCTCGACTCGACCGCCTCGTTCTTGTTGTTGCGACGCTTGATAAAGAGCCATACCAATACCAGCAGCAATAGCGCCGGAATGGCCGCAAACAGACCGAGATAAAGCGGATTGTCCATCATGGTGCGCCAGCTGTCGTCCACCTCTTTAGGCTTAGCCGGTTGGGTCGCGGCGGCCAGCTGCTGACGAAGCTGCTCGACCTCACTGTTTAGCTGCGCCTTCTGCTCTTTTTGAACCAGCAGCGCTTCTTCCAGCTCGGCGATGCGGCTGCTTTGTTCGTCTATCTTAGCCTGCAGCATCTCGCTGTCGTTGTTGCCCAGGTTTAACTTATCTTGTGCCCTGGCCAGCTCGTCGGTGAGCGACAGGTTCTTGGCCTGCTCGGCCTCAAGCTTGGCGGTTAACGCCTCGATCTGCTTCTGCTGCTCGGCGCTAGGCTTATCAGCCTGAACCATCTCTGGCTGACTAGCTTCTGACGCCTGAGCCTGTTTAGTCGGTGTCACTACCGGCTTAGGCTTTGCTGCCGTCTGTGGCTTCTGACGCCAGCCTTTATCGTTACTCTCTGCCTGCTGTTTGGCCAGGCTCTTAGGAATAGCCAGCATCACCTCTTTAGATGGGATCAGCAGGATCATCCCCTTCTCTAGGCTGTTGTAGTTGTCGCTGGTAAAAGCATGAGGATTGGCTTCATAAATCGCTGCCATCACCTGATAGATGGTCACACTCGCATCGGGACGGGTTTTCTGTGCAATACTCCAGAAGGTATCGGATGCCGTAGTAGGGCCATATTGGCGCAGGGTCTGGCGACTTTCACCATCTGGACCGGTAATATTAAGAGGTTCTGCGGCAGATAAAAGACCCGAAGTCGACGAGAGAACAAGCAGAGCGCTGGCTAGCAAACCAGCAAGATGCGATGTGCGAAAGTTCATCAATTCTTCCCTTTCAAGCGATGATGGACTGCCATTTGGCAGTGTGCTTTAGGCAATTGTATTTATTGAGATTACTATAAACCAGTTTTAGATGGCCTGCTACTGTTCACATTTCAAAAACAAGTGATCACACAAAAAAAGCCTGCAAACTGCAGGCTTTTTCTCCACTTATGCGCTACTTAGCCCCTTAGGGCCAGGGATCAGTAGTAGTCTCTGACCAAGACTTCGGCGATCTGCACGCTGTTGAGCGCCGCGCCTTTTCTAATGTTATCAGACACAACCCAGAGGTTAATGCCGTTAGGATGAGAGATATCTTCGCGCACGCGGCCCACGTATACAGGATCGGTTCCTGCCGCTTCGGTTACTGCCGTTGGATACTCTTCGTTAGACTCGAACAGCTCCACGCCAGGCGCATCACGCAACACGGCCTTAACATCCTCGGCGCTCACCGGCTGCACGGTTTCGATATGCACCGCCTCAGAGTGACCATAGAATACCGGCACACGCACCGCGGTTGGGTTAACCACTATCTGGTCATCACCGAAGATCTTCTGGGTTTCCCAGACCATCTTCATCTCTTCTTTGGTGTAGCCGTTGTCCATAAACTTATCGATCTGTGGCAACACGTTAAAGGCGATCTGCTTTGGATAGGCCTTAGGCTCTACCGGTAGTCCCTGAAGCAGCTTGGCACACTGATTAGCCAGCTCTTCGATGGCCTGCTTGCCCGAGCCAGATACAGACTGGTAGGTCGCCACATTGATACGTGAGATCCCGTAAGCATCATAGATAGGCTTAAGGGCAACCAGCATCTGGATAGTCGAACAGTTTGGGTTGGCGATGATGTTGCGATTACGGAAATCGGCGATCGCCTGTGGGTTCACCTCGGGAACGACCAGAGGGATATCGATGTCGTAACGGAAGTGTGAGGTGTTATCGATCACCACACAACCGTGCTCGGCGGCGATGGGCGCCCACTTGGCCGACACGTCACCGCCCGCTGAGAAGAAACCTATCTGCGCCTGAGACCAATCGAAGGTCTCCACATCTAAAATTTCGACCTGTTTACCATGGAAAGTTACCGTGTCGCCCGCACTACGACTACTGGCCAGAGGATACAAGTTGGCAACGGGAAAGTTGCGCTCTTCGAGGATCTCAATCATTGTTTGACCCACGGCTCCCGATGCACCTAAAACGACGACGTTAAATTCCTGCGACATAATTACAGACCGACTCCTGAAAAACCTAATTCGAGCAACCAATCTACATCAGAACCCGCGGTATTGGCTAGCATTAACGCGCTAAATTCACGTCGATGCTTATGATTTTTTCTCATCAGGTCGAAGCCTTTGTTATTTTGAAAGCGCTGGCGAAACAGTTCGTCGTCATCGCGCAGGTCATAGACCAGGCGCACCAGGCTCAGCAAGGCCTTTTCATCGGGCACAGACAAGGGTGACAACTGATGACTCCAGAGCGGTGGCAGCAGGCTGGCAAGCGACTTGTCGACCTCCCTGCCCAGCTGCGCCATCAAGGCCTGATACAGCATGAAGGTGCCGCGGGCCTTGCCCTCCAGGCTATAGCCAGCGATGTGTGGGGTGGCTACCTCAACCAGTGGCACCAGCTCGGGCAGTGGCAGAGGCTCCCCCTCCCATACATCCAGCACCAGCTTAAGATCGCTGCGCTGCTTTTTCACCTCGATAAGCGCTCGGTTATCGATCACCTCACCGCGGCAGCAGTTCAGCAGCCAGGTGTCTTCGGCAAGTGTGTTCAGGCGCTTCTTATCAAACAGATAGTGGGTGGGATGCTCGCCATCTCGAGTCAGGGGCACATGCAGGGAGATCACATCGCAGCGCTCGATAAGCGTATCTAACGAGACAAACTCTCGCTCATCACCCGCCTCTTCTAGCAAGGGATCGTTGAGCAGGGTCTTCACGCCATAAGCCTGCAGGCACTTTTGCAGCGCCGTGCCCGTGTTACCCGCACCAACTATGCCGACCGTCTTGCCCTTGAGTGGACTGTGAAAGCGCCTGGCCAGCTCCAGCATGGCATTGAAGGCGTATTCGCCGACGGCCACCGCGTTACAGCCCGGCGCATTGGTGCAGAAGATGCCGCGCTGCTTAAGATAGTCCAAGTCCAGATGATCCATGCCTATGGTGGCGCTACCCACGAAGGAGAGCCTGTCGCAGCCATCCAGTAGGCTCTTATTCACCTTAGTGACAGAACGCACCAGCAGCACATCGGCATCTTTTACCTGAGCCTGGGTCAGGGTGCGGCCATCGACCATCACCACCTCACCAAGATCGGCAAACAGGGCTTCGACATAGGGCATGTTTTCATCGGCTACAATTTTCATCGACTTCTCTTCACAGTTTACTTGGGGCTACTTTATCGTATTATTTCGCCGTACTATTTTGCCGCACTATTTTTTTGCAGTAAATTTCGGGCACAAAAAAGGAGCCCTAAGGCTCCTTTTCGAGTGTTTTGCATCGGACTCGGATTAACGAGTACGTGGGCAAAGTTCTTCAGCGCTGAAGAAGTAAGCGATTTCACGCTCTGCAGAAGCAACGGCGTCAGAACCGTGAACGGCGTTCTCGTCGATGCTGTCAGCGAAATCAGCACGCAGAGTGCCACGAGCCGCTTCAGCTGGGTTAGTTGCACCCATGATTTCACGGTTAGCCATAACAGCGTTTTCGCCTTCCAGTACTTGAACCATGATAGGACCAGAAGTCATGAACTCAACCAGTGCGCCGAAGAAAGGACGCTCGCTGTGCTCGGCGTAGAAGCCTTCAGCTTGTTCTTTGCTTAGGTGAACCATTTTAGAAGCGATGATTTTCAGGCCAGCGGTTTCAAAACGGTTGTAGATAGCACCGATGTGGTTTTTAGCAACGGCATCAGGCTTGATGATAGAAAAAGTACGTTCGATAGCCATGTCTAGCTTCCTTCATTAAACAGGTTTTTAAAAATTCGCGCGGATTATACGAAATTAAATCCGAAAAACCTACCTTTATAGCGAGATGAATGAGACATTCATCAAACCGTCATCTAGGCTGGCGCGATCCGGCTAGCAAACTGGCATGTGCAAATCGAAACCAGCTAGTAAGCGAGCGAGACTTTAAACCTCGAAACCGGCTCAGTACTCGTTGATCCAGCAGGCCTGAATCGCCTCCAGGATCCGCTCGTTGCAATGGTTGGGATCGTCGTCAAACTCATCCAGTGCCAGGATCCATTCCCGCAGATCGGTGAAGCGGATCTTGGCGGGATCCACATCGGGATGAGCCTCGAGCAGACTGAGCGCCACATCGAGAGAATCTATCCATTTCATTGTCTTACCTCTATCGCAAATGCTTATCCTTTAAGTTTAGCCCCTAGAAAATTGGCAGGATCAAAAAAGCCGGTCTGATAGACCGGCTTTCTTTGAGATTGCTAATACATTAAGCAGGCTTAGCCTTCACTCACCATGTTGATGGTGTATTTAGGGATCTCGACCACGAGATCGCTGTCAGGCACCTTAGACTGGCACGACAGACGGCTCTCAGGCTCCAGGCCCCAAGCCTTATCCAGCATGTCATCTTCCAGCTCATCGCTCTCTTCCAGCTCATCGAAGCCTTCACGAATGATCACATGACAAGTGGTACAGGCACAGGATTTCTCACAGGCGTGCTCTATGGTGATGCCGTTACGCAGCGCCACATCCAGCACAGTCTCGCCCACCTGGGCCTCGACTACCGCGCCGTCCGGGCATAACTCTTCATGGGGTAAAAAAACTATCTGAGGCATATTGTTACCTATATATTGTCAACCGACTGGCCCTTGAGCGCCAATCGAATGGAATTATCCATACGTTTCGCGGCAAAGTCCTGGCTGGCATCGTCCAGCGCAGCAATTGCCTTCTCGATGGCGTCAGTATCCGACTGGCTCGCCACCTGTGCCAAATTGGCCATGCCCGCCTGGATGGTCGCCGCTTCCGCTTCGTCCAGCAGATCGCCATCTTTGGCCAACGCCGCCGACAGGGACTCTAATACCCTTGCCGCTTCTACCTGCTGCTCCGCTAACATGCGGCGCTCGATATCCTCTTTGGCATGGGCCATAGAATCTTTGAGCATGGTACCGATCTCTTCGTCGGTCAGCCCGAAGGAAGGCTTCACCTGAATGCTCGCCTGCACGCCAGAAGATTTCTCCATGGCGGTCACGCTGAGCAAGCCATCGGCATCGACCTGGAAGGTGACACGAATATGCGCCGCGCCGGCTGCCATAGGCGGAATGCCCTTGAGGGTAAAGCGTGCCAACGAGCGACAATCGGCCACCAGCTCACGCTCACCCTGCACCACATGAAATGCCATGGCCGTCTGACCATCTTTAAAGGTGGTGAACTCCTGGGCGCGGGCGACCGGAATCGTGGTGTTACGAGACACCACCTTCTCCACCAGGCCACCCATGGTTTCGATACCCAGCGACAGCGGGATAACATCCAGCAGTAGCAGATCAGACTCTGGCTTGTTACCCACCAGAATATCAGCCTGAATCGCGGCGCCGATAGCCACCACTCGATCGGGATCGATTGAGGTCAGCGGCGCCTTGCCGAAGAAGCCTTCGACGCGCTCACGCACCAGAGGCACGCGGGTCGAGCCGCCCACCATCACGGTTTCCAGCACTTCATCGTTACTGATCCCCGCATCGCGCAGTGCGCGGCGACAGCTGGCGATGGTTTTCTTCACCAGAGATTCGATAAGCGCGTCAAACTGCGCCTTCTCAACAACTTGTTCATGAACGTTGCCCTGCTCCAGGGTCAGACTTGCGGTCACGCTAGCCTGTTCGGTCAGGGCCTCTTTCACGCGGCGACTCTCAATCAGTAGCGCACGGCGCTCACTGGCTGTAAGGCTGGTGAGATGCCAGCTACTCTGCAGATGTTCGGCCAGGGCGTGATCGAAGTCATCGCCACCCAGCGCCGAGTCACCGCCGGTCGCCAGTACCTCAAACACGCCTTTGTACAGGCGCAGAATCGAGATATCGAAGGTACCGCCGCCCAGGTCATAGATGGCAATCACCCCTTCCTGGCCTGAGTCCAGACCATAGGCGATGGCGGCCGCCGTCGGCTCATTGAGCAGACGCAGCACCTTGACACCAAGCAGGTTTGCCGCCTCTTTGGTGCCCTGACGCTGGGCGTCATCGAAATAGGCCGGCACTGTGATCACCACGCCTTCTAAAGCGCCGCCAAGGGTCTTCTCGGCGCGATCCACTAGTGGCCTTAAGATGTCGGCAGAGATCTGAATGGGATTAAATTGCCCCGCCTGAGTATTGAACAGTGGCAGGCCATTTTCGCTGGCAGAGAAATGATAAGGTAGCGAGGCATCCTTGGCCTGAATATCACTCAGGCTGCGGCCCATGAAACGCTTCACCGAGACCACGGTATTGAGTGGGTCCTGGGCGGAGAAACGCTCGGCATCCACGCCAACCTGCACTCCGTCCTCGCTGTAACGCACAACGGAAGCCAGGGCATGACGACCAGATTCGTCGGCCAGGGTATCGGCTACGCCGCTGCGCACGGCCGCCACCAGTGAGTTGGTCGTACCTAAGTCAATGCCTACCGCCAGCCTGTGCTGGTGCGGCGCGGCGCTCTGTCCGGGTTCAGCGATCTGCAAAAGTGCCATATCTTTCCAACTTAAAAAAATAAAGGCTCAGTCGACCGCAATCGACGACAGAGCCATAAAAAACATTCGCGCTTAAAAGAGAGCGTCTTCGGCTCGCTCGAGTTCCGCCTGCAACTTATCCATAAACTTGAGTTTACGCACCAGATCCGCGGCCTGCTCCAGAACTGAAGCCTCTTCACTGCCTATCTTTTGCGCCAGCTGCGCCGTGATATCGCTGCGATACTCGCCAAAGGATTGATGCAGGTGCTCGATAGCCTCATCGGGATCATCGCAATCGCTAATCTCCTCCAGCGCCTCGCGCCACTCCATCTGCTGCATTAAAAACATTGTGTCTTTAACCGTGGTGGATTCGTGGCTGAGGTCGATTCCCTTAAGGCTGAGCATGTGCTCGGCGCGCGAGATGGGATGTTTCAGGGTGTTATAACCATCGTTAACCTGAGCGGTGTGCTGCACCGCCAGGCGCTTGTCCTGCTCGCTGGCATTAGCAAACTTGTCAGGGTGCACCGCACGCTGCAGTTCGCGATACCGCTCTGAAAGCAGTGCGGTATCTAGCTCAAACGATGGCGATAAACTAAACAACTCAAAATAGTTCATGTATCTCGATTCGCTCTAAACGGTGAAGCTCTCGCCGCAGCCACACTCCCCTTTCGCATTGGGGTTGTTGAACTGGAAGCCCTCGTTGAGTCCCTCTTTGACGAAATCTAACTCGATCCCTTGCAGGTAGATGAAACTCTTGGCATCGATGATGATTTTCACCCCATCGATCTCATAAACTTCATCGTCGTCGTTGAGTTCGTCGACGAACTCCAGCACGTATGCCATGCCGGAGCAGCCGGACGTCTTCAGTCCCAAACGTAATCCGATACCTTTACCGCGGTTGGCCAAGAAGCTTCTTACTCGATCGGCCGCCGCCGGTGTCATCGTTATTGCCATTATTACTCCGACTATTACTTTTCGTGCTTAGCCTTGTACTCGTCTAACGCTGCCTTGATGGCGTCTTCAGCCAAGATTGAGCAGTGAATTTTCACAGGCGGTAGGGCAAGCTCTTCAGCAATATCCGTATTTTTAATCGCTTGCGCTTCTTCAATCGTCTTGCCCTTCACCCACTCGGTGACCAGAGAGCTTGACGCGATAGCGCTACCACAGCCGTAAGTCTTGAACTTGGCATCTTCGATGATACCGTTGTCGTCGATCTTCAGCTGAAGCTTCATGACGTCACCACAGGCAGGCGCACCTACCATGCCGGTAACTACTGAAGGGTCGTTCTTGTCGAATGAACCTACGTTACGCGGGTTCTCATAATGATCTATTACTTTTTCACTGTAAGCCATGATTCTGCTCCAATCTCTATTCGTTTATCGGCCGGATTAATGGTGTGCCCACTGCACTGTTGACAGGTCAACACCATCTTTAAACATCTCCCACAATGGAGACATCTCTCTCAACTGACCGATAGACTTGGTAATGGTCTCGATCGCATGGTCAATCTCCTCTTCAGTCGTGAAACGACCGATAGAGAAACGGATTGAGCTGTGCGCCATTTCATCGTCTAATCCTAATGCACGAAGCACATAGCTAGGCTCTAAACTTGCTGAGGTACAGGCAGAACCAGAAGAGACCGCCAGATCTTTCAGCGCCATCATCAAAGACTCACCTTCGACGAAGTTAAAGCTGACGTTCAGGCTGCCGCAGTATCTTTGCTCTGCATCACCGTTGATATAGGTTTCTTCGATATGCTTGATGCCGTCCCACAGTCTGTCGCGCAGACGACGGATACGAGCGTTATCGCTTTCCATGTCGGCCTTGGCAATCGCCGCCGCTTCACCCATGCCCACAATTTGGTGAGTCGCCAGGGTACCACTGCGCATGCCGCGCTCGTGTCCACCACCGTGCATGGTCGCTTCCAGACGAATACGTGGCTTACGACGGACATACAGGGCGCCAATGCCTTTAGGGCCGTACATCTTGTGAGCCGAGATAGACATGAGGTCGACCTTGCTCTGTTGCAGGTCGATAGGTAGCTTGCCGGCACTCTGTGCCGCATCCACGTGGAAGATCACCTTCTTGGCACGGCATAGCTCGCCGATGGCGTCGATATCATGGATCACGCCAATCTCATTGTTAACATGCATCAGGCTGAGCAGTATGGTGTCTTCACGCATCGCCGCTTCGAGCTTCTCGATAGGGATGATGCCGTTTGACTCAGGCTCAAGGTAAGTCACCTCGAAGCCTTCACGCTCTAGCTGACGACAGGTGTCCAGCACGGCCTTATGTTCTGTCTTACTGGTGATGATGTGCTTGCCTTTCTTATGATAAAAATGCGCAACACCCTTGATGGCCAGGTTGTCAGACTCGGTAGCACCCGAGGTGAACACGATCTCGCGTGGATCGGCGTTGATCAGCTCGGCGACCTGGTTACGGGCGATATCCACCGCCTCTTCGGCCTGCCAGCCGTAACGGTGAGAACGTGAAGCGGGGTTACCAAAAATCCCGTCCATCGTCATGTATTGCATCATTTTCTCTGCCACGCGCGGATCGACCGGCGTCGTAGCAGCATAATCTAAATAAATAGGAAGCTTCATCTCACACTCCGTACTGAGTAGTCATGGCGCGACCACTTAACCACGTACATATAGTAATAATTAATAACAAAGTTAACTTACAGGGTTACCCTTTGTTCCTGTTGCATCTTGTCTTGCTTGATTGAGATAAATTGCACATCTCGCTTGTTCATCAGACCCGCAAGGCTAATGCCATTTAAAAAATCTGAAATCTGTTTGCTCAAATCGCCCCAGAGCGAATGGGTTAAACATCGGGTGCCGCTCTGACAATTTCCCAAACCTTGACAACGTGTGGCGTCGACCGACTCATCTACCGCCCTAACCACCATGCCCACGGAAATATCGCTGGCGTCGAAACCGAGACGATAACCGCCGCCGGGTCCTCTGACGCTGGAGACTAATCCGTGCTTACGTAATTTAGCGAAGAGTTGTTCAAGATAGGAAAGGGAGATTCCCTGACGCTCGGAGATGTCAGCTAATGGGACCGGGCCAGAAGTAGAATGCATTGCAACGTCTAACATTGCCGTTACCGCATACCGACCTTTTGAAGTTAGTTTCATAGCTACCACTGCTCTCTAAAATGCTTGGGTCAATTCAACCATACTTGACTGTTTTAGTCAAGTATAAAACCTAGCAGATTAGTCAGGTATTAAGGACGTTATCGGAAACAGGAAATACCCTGCTTCGTTGCTGGGGTATTTAACCTGTTTCAAGGCAAAGATTCAACGCTCAGAGGGCAATAAATCTCACTCTTTATTAAATAATGGGATCAAACTCATCTATCGCCTGCTGGCGCTTCTCGGCCGCGGCCTGCTCGGCGTCGCTAAATTCACCCACTTCAAGCTCGGGAAGGCGCTCGGTACAGACGCTGCCGCCCATGCTCTGCACGGCCTGACACACCTCTTGCACCTTAGAATCCATCAGGTGCATATGATCCAGCATCTTGCCGATGGCATTGGCCACAGGGTCCGGATTATCGGGCGATACCGCGTAGGCATCGAAGCCATATTTCTTGGCCATCTCGGTGCGGCGCTGAACATGCTCCTTGGCCTCTTCGCTGGGCCTGGCCACCTCACGGGCAGGGATCCCCACCACAGTGGTATCTTTTGGCACCTCTTTAACCACCACAGAGTTGGAGCCGACACGCGCCCCATCATGCATGGTGATCGGCCCCAAGATCTTAGCGCCTGCGCCCACTACTACATTGTTGCCCAGGGTCGGGTGACGTTTGCCCGCCTGCCAGGTCGTTCCCCCCAGGGTCACGCCATGGTAGAGGGTACAATCGTTGCCTATCTCGGCGGTCTCCCCTATCACCACGCCCATGCCGTGGTCGATGAAGAAACGGTCACCTATGGTGGCGCCAGGATGGATCTCCACCCCGGTCAGCCAACGGGAGAAAGTTGAGATCATGCGCGCGGTGAGACACCACTTGGCCTTCCAAAGCTTATGGCTGACACGGTGGATCCAAATCGCCTGCATACCAGGGTAGTTGAGCAGGATCTCTAGTGTACCGTTTGCCGCCGGGTCTCTGTGATAGATGGAGGCTATGTCATCTTTAATTCTGGAAATCACGCCCATGGCTCTATTCTTCCTTCGTTGACTGTGCGTCTTGTGTGGCCTGCTGTGCCAATTCAACCTTCTTATCCACCGAGGTCAGGATACCGCGGAGGATGTTCATCTCCTGACTTTCGATTCTCGCCCGGCTAAAGAGACGTCTGAGCTTAGTCATCACCTGCCCCGGATGTTGCTTGATGATAAATCCAGTCGACAGTAGAGTCTTCTCCAGATGAACGAAGAAGTTTTCCTGCTCCTTGGCCAGGGGATAGGCCTGCTCTTCTACGGTCTCGGGATCCATGGCGAGGTGCGCCACGCGCGCCTCATAACAGATGATCTGCACCGCCTGGGCCAGGTTCAGCGAGGTGTACTCAGGATTGGCCGGTATGGTCACATGATAGTTGCACTTTTGCAGTTCGTCGTTGCTCAGGCCGTTACTCTCGCGGCCAAAGACGATGGCTACTGGGCCGTTAACGGCGGCGCCGGCGAGTTTCTCACCCGCCTGACGGGGATCCAGCATAGGCCAGTCCAGGGTGCGGCTACGAGCACTGGTGGCGATCACCAGGCTGCAGTCTGCAATGGCATCTTCCAGACAATCGACGGTGACCGCATGTTTAAGGATATCCGACGCCCCGGCGGCAAGGGCCACAGACTGGCCATCGGGTGCCACCTTGGGTTCGGCGAGATAAAGCGTGGAAAGGCCCATGGTTTTCATGGCACGGGCGGTTGAACCTATATTACCTGGATGAGTGGTTCCTACGAGAACGACACGAATATTGCTAAGCATGAAACAAGTTTGATTTCTTTCTATAGAACAGTGGATTGATGGTACCACAGCGCAAGGGGATCCCTTAATATAAAAATCTATATTTGATATAACGCTTGAAAAGCGTATAATACGCGCCGATTATTTATATCTGTTCTTTAACATCCAGGGGATTGTAATGCATCCGATGCAGACCATCGCCGTGCGCGCCGCTCGCGCCGCCGGCCAAACAATTATGCGTGCCTATACCGAACTCGACCGTGTAGAAGTTAGCGCAAAAGGTATCAATGACTACGTGACTAACGTAGATAAAGAAGCTGAAGCTGCCATTACATATCAAATCCGCAAGTCGTACCCGGACCACACCATAGTGGGTGAAGAAAATGGTGAGAACAAGGGTCAAAACAGCGACTACATGTGGATTGTCGATCCTCTGGATGGCACTAACAACTTTGTTAGAGGCATCCCTCATTTCGCGGTATCTATCGCCGTACAACACAAAGGCAAGACCGAAGTTGCCGTCGTCTACGATCCTGTTCGTGACGAGCTGTTCACTGCCGTGCGCGGTAAAGGCGCCAAGCTAAACGATTTCCGTATTCGCGTAAGCAAGGCGAGCGATCTCGATGAGGCCATCGTGGGTACAGGTTTCCCCTTCAAGGCGAAGCAACACACTGAAACTTACATGAAACTTTTTGCTTCTACCTTTAGCCAATGTGCCGATCTGCGCCGTGCAGGTTCAGCCGCCCTGGATCTGGCTTATGTAGCAGCGGGTCGTATGGACGCCTTCTTCGAGATCGGTCTCAAGCCTTGGGATATCGCTGCTGGCGACCTGATCGTCCGCGAAGCCGGCGGTACCGTCACCGACTTTACCGGTAACCATGGCTACATGGGTTCAGGCAACATCATCGCAGGTAGCCCTAAGGCGACTGTTGCCATGGTGAAGAGCTTCCGTCCTCTGCTGAGCGATGCCCTTAAGCGTTAGTCCCCGGATTAAACAGCATCACACGCTAAAGACCGCCTTCAAGGCGGTTTTTTTATGTCTGAATTTTAAGGCATCTGTTAATCGATTTTGTTTATGTCTTCGAGTAGCGCTTTTCTCTAAGTCTATCCTGCATTCAACCATCAGTTGCCATAAGCTTTCCTCAAGAGTGCCCCTTGTTAAAAGCCGCCACGCGAAAAATGCTAGATGAAGAAGCCGCCTTCATTCAAAGCCGGTGCCCTGATTCAATCGACATTCATTAAAAGCAAGCAGTGCTTATTTACATGTATATAAATTACACCTTATAATATCCGACATAATTACTCGGATATTTAATGAGACGCGTATGCTTAACATAGACGAACCCGCCCATCTCCAACCCAAACTCGCCCTGCTGCGTTTGGGATTTCGTCCCTTCTTCCTGTTTGGCGCCCTGTTCAGCCTAGTCGCCCTGGCGCTGTGGGGCAGCTTCCTCACCGGTCGTCTCGGCTTCACGCCCCATGGAAATCCGCTATGGTGGCACGGCCATGAGATGCTATTCGGCTTCGTGATGGCGATTGTCGCCGGCTTCCTGCTAACCGCCTCCCAGACCTGGACCGGCCAGAAGAGCATCAAGGGCTGGCCTCTGGGCGCCCTCTTCCTGCTATGGCTGGCGCCGCGCATCTTGCTGGCAAACAATCAATGGGGCACATTTGAGGTAGTCGCCATGCTGGATCTGCTGTTCGCTCCGGCGGCCGCGCTGGTATTGGCGAGACAAGTGATCGCCGTCAGACAATGGCGCAACTTTGCCTTCATCCCCATCCTGCTGTTGCTTACTGTGGCCAACGCCCTGAGTTACTACGGCGTCAGCAGCCAAAACAGTCTGCTGGTATCCCACGCCTTTCACGGCGCCACCATCTTAATGGTGACCATAGTGGCCCTCATCGGCGGTCGGGTGATCCCCTTCTTCACCGACAGAGCCACACAGTGGCAGCGACTGGACAACATCTCCTGGCTGGAAAAGCTCACCTTCGTCAGCTTGATGGCGCTCTTTATCGCCATGCTTATCGGTCAGTCCCTTGCAATAATGCTCTGCGCCGCCGTGGCCGGGATCACCCTACTGGTGCGCTGGTCCCGTTGGGGCGTGCAGTCTACCTTTGGTGTGCCACTGCTCTGGTCACTACATCTGAGTTATCTCTGTATTCCTGTGGGTCTACTGCTGATCGCTGTGGGCGCTAGCGTCTCCGCCGGTCTGCATGCCATGACGGTGGGGGGACTCGGCGGCATGATCCTGGCGATGATGGCGAGGGTCTCGTTAGGTCACACGGGTCGTAACCTCTTGCCACCTAAGGTGATGACGGGCGCTTTTGCGCTGATCCTCATCTCGACCATCACCCGAGTCTTGGCCAGCCTGTTCCCGACGCAGTTTATGCTCTGGCTGACTATAGCACTGGTCGCCTGGATCTTTGCCTTTGGCACCTTCGTTATCTGTTATGCCCCTATTTTGCTCACGCCAAGGGTAGATGGCAGACCAGGCTAGGCGCCTAACAGAGGCTAAAGCGTCAGATTGTGAAAAGCATCACACCCAGACGCTGGCGTAGCGCTCAATACTTGTTACCATCTATAAAAACACAATTGAGCGCTATTTATGGGAAAACTCTACACGCAATATGGCTCTAAAAGCCTCAAAGCAATAGAACATTTTGTTTTAATTATCATCGCCATCGCCACCATAGTGGCCATAGGGCAAGAGATAGCGCACATCATCAAGATGGGAGAAGTGGCGCTGGCGGATCTGCTGCTACTCTTCATCTATCTCGAGGTGCTGGCCATGGTGGCCAACTACGCCGAGTCCGGTAAGTTGCCGGTGCGGATGCCGCTCTATATAGCTATCGTCGCCCTGGCCCGTTATCTGATTCTCGATATGAAGGGAATGGAAGACTGGCGCATTCTGGCTATCTCAGTATCTACCCTGGTGCTTGCCAGCACGGTTATCGTGATCCGCTGGGGTCAGCTAAAGCTTCCCTATCCGCGCAAAGAGGACGACCACTAGCCTGTTTATGAGCCAGTGAGCTCTAGGCCACCAATAACAGACAAGTTACGGGGCGGTAAGCTATTAAGACGGTATGCTACTAAAACGGAAAACGCCGCCCCTCTTATCATTAAATGCCTGACTTAGCCGACATAGACACCCCAAGCGTCACTGCGAACCTATTCACTCCTCATCGCTCCTCACTAGCCGGTGTACCCATTAGCTCGCCTGCAAATAACTAACCGTTATTCATGTTGTTATAACTATTATTTCACTCATAAACTGTGCTACGTTTAAAGGGCTTTACCCCTATCTCTAACAGCAAGGAATATTCTGATGGATCAAAGCCACGAAGATTTTGAAGAACGCCGTCAATCCCTGCGGGTTGACATGGAAGCCGAACGCATACTGATCTCATGGACAGATGGCTTAGGCGTGGTGCACACAGATGATGCTATCTGTATGGATCTGGCACGTCGTGGTGTGCTGATTGAATACAAGCAGGCATTTACCCTGGGCGAGCTGCTCACCGTTACCTTCAATCCCAACACAGATAAACAAAACAGCATCAAGGCTCAGGTGTGTCGCTGCAGCGAATGTGCCCCGCACCGTTTCCAGGTTGCGATGCAAATTATTTAGGCTTTTCAGTGAACTAAAAACGGGAGTTCAGGCAGTATCCATAACTCTGTTCTATACTAAACAGCACAAGTTCTGCGACATAAATCAGTGCCAATGCTTGAGGGAGACACGCTATGATTCTGCTTGTTGGGGGTGAGAAAGGCGGCGCGGGCAAGAGTTGCCTGGCCCAGAATATCGCCGTACATATCACTCAAAAATTCAATGCCAACGTATTGATGGTCGACTGCGATCCCCAGCGCACCACCTCAGACTGGATCCAGGCCCGTAACGAAGATGCCAGCCTGCCCGCGATCAACTGTATCCAACTGTACGGTAAAATTCGTAATGATCTGCTTGGGTTGGACCAAAGGTTTGACTATGTGATTGTCGACTGTGGCGGTCAGGACAACCTGGCCATGCGTGCGGCCATGTCGGTAGCCACCTATGTGGTGCTGCCACTCAGGCCCAAGCGGCGCGATCTCAAGACCCTCCCCCATATGGAAGACATGCTCAGCACCTGTAAGATGGTTAACCCTAAGATGGTTGCTACCGTGGTGATGACACAATGCCCAGCGCTGCCCAGCCAATATAAACGCATATTGGAGGCCAAAGAGGTGGTTGAGTCATTTGGGCTGAGGGTATTGGACGCGGTAACCTTTAGCCGCAACGTCTACGATGACAGTGAAGAACAGGGATCGTCGGTCATCGAAATCGAACCGGATGGAAAAGCCGCCGCCGAGATACGTGCTATCGCCGATGAACTGTTTGCGATACCACCAGAAAATTCCTATGAGCTTAACTGATCTTAAACGTCGTAAATCCAAACCTCGCAAGAAATTGTCGGTTGAAGATTTTATCGAGGATGCCAACAACTATGCGTTTGGTCAGCCGAGCCTTGCCAATCGCGTCAAGAAATCGCGCAAAACCAACACCACGGTCAATCAGAAGAAACAGGCGAGTCGCATCTTTCGCCACGCAACCTTCACCTTGACCGAGACCTGCATAGCCCAGCTCAATACCCTGGCGAAGGAGAGCAAGGTCGCCAAGTCACGGCTGATCCGTATGATGATCACCGAGTTCGCCAGCAAATCCAAGGCCGAGCTTGAGGTGCTAATAGAGCTCAGCCAGGACTAGTCATTCGTTAGTGACTATTCGTTGATGACTAGTCGTTAATGATTACAGATACGATCAGCTGCGGTGGCAATCCCTTCGGCCGACTCGGTAAACTTACCCTTACGCTCGAGAAACGCGATCAGCTCCTGGGCGTCCATCTCGCTGGCCGAGCAAGTATGGTAACGAGCCTGTTCACCAAACTCCTTATGCATGAGCTGAGTCAGCTCCCCCTTAGATATGGCGCGGCCCAGGGACAACATAAGTTCCATCACCTGATGACCATGAATTGAATCTGACATACTCTTCCTAAAAGATATAAAATAGATATCCCTTTATAACCTATCTCGGTGGCAGAAACTTTGATCCCGAGCCCAAAGCCCGCCCTTGTCCTAAAACCAGCGCCAGTGCTATGCTGAGGATCACTAAGGCCTCTCCCACACGAGTACCCAAGTTTCTATGCCTTTGATCCTCCTGCTCACCCAACAGATGTGCCTCTACCTGGTCATAGTGTACCTGTTGAGTAAGACGCCGCTGTTTAAACTATTTGCCGAGACGGCAACCCGTCTGCCCCATAAGATCTACATCTATCTTATCTTCTCGGGTTTCTGCATCATGGCCACCTATTTTGGCGAGCAGACCAACGATGCCATCGCCAATACCCGCGCCATGGGCGCCGTGCTCGGCGGCCTGTTAGGCGGACCCGTTACCGGCTTTCTGGTGGGCTTAACCGGCGGCCTGCACAGATACAGCATGGGAGGCTTTACCGATCTCGCCTGTGCCATCTCCACCACGTTAGAGGGCCTGTCGGCGGGCATAGTCGGTTATTACCTGCGTAAGCAAAATCGCAGCGAGATGGTCTATGCGCCGCTGCTGGTCGCCCTGGTCACCTTCTCGGCCGAGATGTTACAGATGGCGCTGATCCTGGCCATCGCCAAACCCTATGGCGAGGCCCTAGCCCTGGTGAAACAGATCGCCCTGCCCATGTTGACGGTCAACTCCATCGGCGCCGCTCTCTTCATGAGCATGGTGCGGGATCAGAAGACCATGTTCGACAAGCTTTCCTCCGCCTTCTCCACCAAGGCGCTTAAGATTGCCGAGCGCAGCGTGGGGATCCTCTCCAAGGGATTCGATCAGGAGGGCAGCACTAAGGTGGCACAGATAATATTGGAGGAGACTAATGTCGGTGCGGTGGCGATCACCGACCGGGAGAAGCTGCTGGCCTTCATCGGCATCGGTGATGACCATCATATTCCCGGCACCCCCATCTCCTCAAAGATCACCCAAGATGCCATAGAGCAGAACTGCGTCATGTTCGCCGACGGTGTGGAGACCCCCTATGCATGCTCCATCTCGCCCCAGTGTCGCCTCGGCTCAAGCCTGGTGATCCCACTGAGGTGCGAGTCTGAGGTGATTGGCACCATCAAGCTCTATGAGCCCAAGAATAAGCTGTTTCTCAACATCAACCGTACGCTGGGCGAAGGGATCGCCAGGCTGATGAGTAACCAGATCCTCTACGGCCGCTACGAGCTACAACAGAGCCTGCTGACTCAGGCGGAGCTCAAGCTGCTGCAGGCGCAGGTCAATCCCCATTTCCTATTTAACGCGCTCAACACCATCGCCGCCATCATAGGCAAAGATCCCCTGATGGCGCGGCAGCTGCTGCAACACCTGTCGCAGTTTCTGCGCATCAACCTCAAGCGCACCACTGGCCTGGTGACCCTCAGCGACGAGCTGGAACATATCGACGCCTACCTCACCATAGAGAAGGCAAGATTTATCGATAAGCTCAGCGTGCATATCGACATTCCCGCCACGCTGCACCAGTACCGCCTACCGGCCTTTACCCTGCAGCCCATCATAGAAAATGCGGTGAAGCATGGTACCTCACACCTGCTGGAGCCCGGGGAAATCTGGGTCAGTGGCAGAGCCGAGCAAGATTTATTAATATTGGAAGTAAAAGATAATGCAGGTCTGTATCGAGAAGAGCTCAATGCAGACACCTCAGGATTAGGTATGTCCATCGTCCATAAGCGGATCCAGAGCCTGTTTGGCCCCCACTATGGCGTTAAGATCAACTGCGAGAAGGACCGTTTTACTCAAGTCATTATTACCCTGCCGCTAAATGATGTGGCACAAACGGAACCCACAGCGTGATCACTTGCTTAATTATCGACGATGAACCCTTTGCCCGCGAAGCCCTCAACGACCAACTTCAAGCCTATCCCGATCTCGAAGTGATAGGCCAATGCAGCAACGCCATCGAGGGAATGCAGGCCATAGGCAAGCTCAAACCGCAGCTGATCTTCGTCGATATCCAGATGCCCAAGATAAGCGGGCTCGAGATGGTGGCCATGTTAGATCCCGACAACATGCCCAGGGTGGTGTTTGTCACCGCCTTCGATGAATACGCCATCAAGGCCTTCGATAATCATGCCTTCGACTATCTGCTCAAACCCGTGGATGAGGCACGCCTGGCCACCACCATATCCAGGGTGCGCCGAGACTTGCACCAAGTGCCACTCGACGCCGTGTTGCCAACGATGCTCGAACATGTCCCCTGTTACTGCGGTAACCGTCTCAAGGTGATCAACGTCGAAGAGGTGGAGTTTGCCTTTAGCGATCTCAGCGGCATACATGTCACCACGGCGCAGGAACAGGTGCACACCCATCTGACCCTCAAGGTGCTGGAAGAGAAGACAGATCTGGTGCGCTGCCACAAGCAGTATCTGGTTTCACCCCAGGCGATCAGCGAGATAGTTATCTTAGAAAACGGCGCCGAGGTCCTGACCCACTCGGGGAAGACGGTCCCCGTCTCCCGCCGCTTCCTGAAACCGATAAAACAGCTCTTCGGCTTTCACTAATACAGTTACCGGCTCGATTTTACCGCTTAATCTGCTTATTCGACCACTCACCTAAATGTCGGTTTCCTTAAATTGCCGACAGGTTACACTCTTGTTAACTTTAAATGGGAGTACTAATTATGATGTGGTTTCTAATGTGTGTCGGCCTGCTACTCGGCGGATACTTCATCTACGGTAAGTTTGTTGAGAAGGTGTTCGGTATCAATACCGCTCGCCAAACCCCCGCCTTTACCAAGACAGACGGCGTCGACTATGTGCCTATGTCAAAAGGTAAGGTCTATCTGATCCAGCTGCTGAACATTGCTGGCGTCGGTCCCATCTTCGGCCCTATCTTAGGTGCCCTCTATGGTCCCGCCGCCATGTTGTGGATCGTGATCGGCTGTATCTTCGCCGGTGCGGTGCATGACTACTTCTCTGGCATGCTGTCGGTACGCAACAATGGCCAGTCAGTGCCAAACCTTGCCGGTAAATACCTGGGCAACAGCGCCAAGCACTTCATGAACGTGTTTGCCATCATACTACTACTGCTCGTGGGCGTGGTCTTCATCTCGGCGCCTGCAGGACTGCTCGGCAAGTTAACCGGTTGGGACGTTAGCCTGTTCCTCGGCATCATCTTCACCTACTATCTGATCGCCACCATCGTGCCGGTCGACAAGATCATTGGTCGCCTCTATCCCTTCTTCGGCGCCCTGCTGCTGTTCATGTCTGTGGGTCTGACCATAGCATTGATCGTCTCTAGCGAGCACACATTGCTGCCAGGTTTCAGCGCCGGTGACTTCCTGTCTAACCTGAACCCTAATGACATGCCACTCTGGCCTGCCCTGTTCATCACCATCGCCTGTGGCGCCGTATCTGGCTTCCACGCCACTCAGTCACCACTGATGGCTCGCTGCGTCGAGAATGAATCTAACGGCCGTTTCGTGTTCTACGGCGCCATGATAGGTGAAGGTATTATCGCCCTGATCTGGTGTGCTATCGCCCTGTCATTCTTCGGCGGTGTAGAAGGCCTGAATGCCGGCATGGCGGGCAACCCTGCAAACGTTGTGTATGAAGCTTCTACCGGCCTGCTTGGCGCTGTGGGTGGATTCATGGCTATCCTGGGTGTGATTGTTCTCCCTATCACCTCTGGTGATACCGCATTCCGCTCTGCACGTCTGATCTTGTCTGAGTTCTTCAAGATGCCACAGACTGCATTGCCTAAGCGTCTGGTCCTGGCTATTCCACTGTTTGTGATTGGTGCGATTCTGACTCAGGTTGACTTCGGGGTGATCTGGCGTTACTTCGGTGTGGCTAACCAGACCACAGCCGTGATGATGCTTTGGACCGCTTCTGCCTACCTGCTGCGTCATAACAAGCTGCACTGGATCTGTACCATACCGGCCATGTTCATGACCACAGTGGTTATTAGCTTCCTGCTGAACTCTGCCACCTTAGGTGCAGGCCTACCTATGACGGTTTCTACCATTGCCGGTGTGGTATCGACCTTGGTCATTACCGCACTCATCATAGTGAAGACTAAGGGTCGCGGCGAAGAAGAGTTACCCGAAGAAGCCTAAACACTCCGTAACATCCCCCAAAGTAAAAAACCAGTCGCAAGACTGGTTTTTTTATGTTTGTGTCGGTGTCGCTCACAACACCAATCGTTTTAGCGCTATACGCCTGAGCGTCTTATCCCTTTAGCTGCTCAGGGATAATATGTACACTGCCGCTATCGTTGGAGAGCCACACCTCGCCCTCGCTGATATTATATTGCAGGCTCATGTTGCGACTGACCATCTCGCCCATCGCCTTCACCTGCTCTTCGGGCAGGTTCCACACAGCAAGGTTCTGATAACGGCTGAGAGCCTGCTCATTTTGCTGCCACCAGATAGGCACGGCGCGGCCGCCATAGGTATAGAGCAACACCCTATCGGCGCGGCTGCTGGCCTTTCTCAGCCACTTCTCATCGCTCTGACCAAACTCGATCCACAGCTCTATCTCGTCGCTTAAGGATTTCTGCCACAACTCGGGCTCGCCCTCGACGCACAGCCCCTTGCTAAAGGCCAGGGTGTCGCTGGCGTTCAGGGCAAAGGCGAGCAGCCTGACCATCATGCGGGCATCGGTTTCCGATGGGTGTTGTGACAGCGTGAGGGAATGATCTTGATAGTAGCCACGATCCATGTCGGCAATCTGCAGCTGCACTTTATAAACGGTTGCTTTGGGCGCCATAATGCTCAGTCGTTAAGAATAAAGCGCCTAGTTTACCCTAAATAGGCGCCCTTTGAGCAAGAGATGCGTTACAGTGCGCCCGGGCGCAGGTGTTTCGCCATGGGGAAATGGGCCACCAGCTGGGCTATGGTCTCAGTTTCACCATAGACCATCACCCGCTCGCCCTTGTCTAACCTGGCTGATAACTCACTGAGCGGTAACATGGCCTGACGCCCGGCGTCGCGGCGCACCAACTCAGACAGACGCTCTGGCAGCGCTAAGTCACTACAGAGCCAGTCGAGACGCTGCATCATAGGCACGGCGGCCAGAGGCAACAGATCGATTGGGGTGTGGGCCTCGAGCAGCAAGAGCTCGCCACTGCCCGAAAGCGTACCGAACGCCTGCTCGAAATAGCTATCCGTGCGCTCGTCGAATCTGTCGCCATTAAGACGAAAGAACTGCTCCCAGAACAACTTACGCTGCTCAAATGCCGGCAGGCGATTCTGCACCTCGGTGCGTTTATCGGCGATGAAATCGAACAGTTCACTCAAGGATGCCGGCAGCCAGGTCTCCAAACGAGCCCTAAGCTCGCGGGCAAACACGGGGGCGGCGCCACTGGTGCTGATAGCGACCTGTAAGCGGCCCCTGTCGACGATGGCGGGGGTGATGAAGTTACAGAGCTTGGGGGCATCGACCACATTGACCCAGAGCCCAAGCGCCTTGGCCTGCAGGGCAAACTGACGATTGAGAGGCTCGTCACTGGTGGCCATATAAAGCAGATCTACCCCTTCGAGGTCCTCGAGTTCGGCGAATCTCTGCTCCAGGGCGATCTGCCCCTGATTTGCCATGGCTATCACGGCGTCGCAGACATCCGGGGCGATCACCCGAATATGGGCCTGGGTGCGGCTCAGCAACTCAAGTTTGCGGCTGGCGACGTCGCCTGCGCCTATCATCAGGATCTTCAGCCCATCGGCCTGGGCGAAAATGGGAAAATATTGCATCGATTAAATGACTTGTCTCGACTAAGGATAAGACAAGAGTAAAGTAAGCCTCTGCGAGCGGCAAGCACTACTAGCTGAGCTGCTCGCTGCGCTCGGCGCTGCAATGCCAGCAGAGCTCAAAGTTACCTTCATTCATCTCGTGGCATTTGACGCACTGCCACTTAGGACTCTCGCTGTTTAGGGTCTCAAGCTGCGCCCTGGCCGCCTCATACTGAGACTCGGCCACCCACAGCTCGACATCCTGTAGATCCACCGGCAACTCACCGATCCCACCTAGCAAGGCCTCGCCTCGCAGTTCGACCCCGATACCGCAGGCCTCCAACATCCCTTTCCAAGCATGGGCCTGTAACAAGTTACCACCGGCCACCAACTTACTGCGCTCTTCCATCTTTATCCCCTACAACGCTTGCTCTTTTTGGCAAATTATCAGGTGTATTGATTAATCGCTGAACATCCTAGCCTTAAAACTTACATTTTGTCGAGTCGGGATCCGGCCAAATTGGCAATAAAAAAGCCACGAAATCGTGGCTTTTTCATGACACTGGTCGGACAGCTTGTGCCTACGGCATCAATGCATCCTGATCCGCGCCCTCTTTTTCGATCTCCACAGGCATCATATGCTCGCGGTTGATCCCCAGCTTGACCGCCAGGAAACTCGCCACATAGATAGAGGAGAAGGTACCCACGAAGATCCCCATCAGCAAGGCTGTCGCGAAGCCGTGGATCATGGTGCCGCCCTTGAGGAACAGGGCCACAACTACCACCAGGGTAGTACCTGTGGTGATGATGGTACGGCTCATTGTTTGGGTAATAGAGTTGTTCACCACCTCTTCTGGGGTGCCCTTACGCATCTTGAGGAAGTTCTCACGGATACGGTCAAACACAACGATAGTATCGTTGAGCGAGTAACCTACTACCGTGAGCACACCCGCCAGCACCGTCAGGTCAAACTCCAGCTGGAACAGCGAGAACACACCGAGCGTGATGATCACGTCGTGCGCCAATGCCGCCACCGAACCGAGCGCCAGACGCCATTCGAAACGGAAAGAGACATAGATAAGGATACAGATAAGCGCCACCAAGACGGCCAGGCCGCCCTGCTCGGCAAGCTCTTTACCCACCTGAGGACCAACAAACTCGACACGCTTCTGGCTTACACCAGGATCGACTTTGGCCGCAGCCTCCATCACATGCGCAACCTGTAGGTCGCTCTTCACGCCTTCCTTTACCGGCAGACGGATCAGCACGTCACGGCTTGAACCAAAGTTCTGCACCACGGCGCCATCTGTCTCGTCTGAGGTCAGGGCTGCGCGCAGCTGATTTAGATCGACAGGGTTCTTAAACTCCATCTCAACGACGGTACCGCCGGTGAAATCCAGCCCCCAGTTTATTCCATTAACCGCCAGAGAAGCCAGAGAGCCGATCACCAAGATGAGTGATAGCGCACTGATAGCCACGGCGTGACGCAGGAAGTTGATCGTGCCTTTAATTGATAAAATCTCGAACATGGTCAACGTCCCCTTAAATAGACAGTTTCTTCACGCGTTTACCGCCCCAGATAGCGTTAACTATCGAGCGAGTACCCACGATGGCGGTGAACATAGAGGTCGCGATACCTATCATCAGGGTCACGGCGAAGCCTTTCACGGCGCCGGTACCCACGGCAAACAGGATCAAGGCCGTCATAAAGGTGGTGATGTTGGCATCGGCAATGGTTGAGAACGCGTTGCCATAACCTTCATGGATCGCCTGTTGTACGCTGCGTCCTGCACGTAACTCTTCACGAATACGCTCGTAAATCAATACGTTACCATCAACCGCCATACCGACTGTCAATACCATACCGGCAATACCCGGCAGGGTCAGCACGGCGCCAGGGATCATAGACATGACGCCCACTACCATTACCAAGTTAGCCGTCAGCGCCAGGTTAGCGATAAGGCCAAAGCCGCGGTAGTAGACCAGCATGAAGATCAATACGACAGCCATACCCCAGATCATCGCCTGCAGACCGTTGTCGATGTTTTCCGCACCCAGGCTAGGACCAATGGTGCGCTCTTCAACAATAGAGACAGGTGCAATTAGAGCACCGGCACGTAGCAAGAGAGCCAGGTTTTGCGCTTCAGAGTGATCAAGCCCGGTGATCACGAAGTTGCGGCCCAGACGCGCCTGGATAGTCGCGACCGAGATAACCTCTTCGATCTTATCCATCTTCACGCTGCCGTCAGGGTTCTTGGCACCGTTATCTTTATACTCGATGAACAGGGTCGCCATCGGCTTGCCGATGTTGTCCTTGGTCACATTCGAGAAGATAGAACCACCCTTAGAATCCAGGTTGATAGACACCTGAGGACGGCTGTATTCATCGAAACTTGGCTGTGCGCCCTGAATATGGTCACCTGTCAGCATCACCTCTTTTTGCAGAGCCACTTTACCGCCTTCACGGCGATCATAGATCTGCGAACCTGGTGATACGCGACCGGCTGCAATCGCCGCCGCATCGGCCTTCTCGTCTACCATGTGGAATTCGATAGACGCGGTAGCCCCCAGGATATCCTTGGCGCGGGCCGTGTCTTGAACACCCGGTAGTTCGACGATGATGCGCTCCGCGCCTTGGCGCTGAACCACTGGCTCGGCAACACCCAACTCGTTTACACGATTACGCAAGGTGGTGATGTTCTGCTGCAGCGCTTCCTCTTTCACTTGCTTGAGGTAGATCTCGCTCATGTTCGCCAGCAGCATGAAATCGCTACCAGACGACGCATCGACGAACACCATCTCGTTAGTGCGGCTCTTGAGGAATCGTTCTGCCTTAGCTAAATTCTCGGCATCACGAAACTTGATCTCAATCCCTTTAGGGGTATTGCGAATACCCGCATAACGAATTTTTTCACCACGAAGATCGGTTCTGAAATCGGCAATTTTCGCCTCGGTCATCTTGCGGATCGCCTCGCTCATGTCCACTTCCATCAGGAAGTGCACACCACCGCGAAGGTCCAGACCCAGCTTCATCGGGCTACCACCCATAGACTCCAGCCACTGAGGCGTAGCCGGTGCCAGGTTAAGCGCCACGATATATTTGTCGCCGAGTACCTCGGCAATTGCTTCTTTCGCCAGCAGTTGCTGGTCTGCATCGGCAACACGTACCAATAGCTGACCGTTTTCCAACTCTGAACGCTTCACCGCGATGCCTTTCGCCGACAGGATGTCAGTGACTTCACTCTGAGTCGAAGCATTAACTTCCGCGCCACGTGTGGCCACGACTTGCACCGCGTGATCTTCACCAAATAAATTTGGTATTGCGTAGAAGGCACCGACGGCGATGATCAACGCCACCATCAGGTTCTTCCACATTGGGTATTTATTTAACACACCATCGCCCTCTTGGCTTAAAGTGACTTAACTTTCAACTTAAAGTGACTTAATAGACCCTTTAGGCAAAACAGCCGCTATGTAATCCTTCTTGATTGTGATTTCTGAGGTTTCGTTGATCGTCAGCAACACATAATCGTTGTCATCGCTGATCTTAGCGATCTTACCCAAGATCCCACCACTGGTGAGCACTTCATCACCCTTGCTCAACGAGCTCATCAGGTTCTTATGTTCTTTTACACGCTTAGATTGCGGACGGAAAATCATGAAGTAAAAGATCAGGCCGAAAATGACCAGCATGAAAACCAGTTCCATGGTACCACCCGCACCACCTACTGGCGCATCGGCTGCGTATGCATTTGAAATGAACATATTTCTCTCTTCTTATTAGCAGTAAAATTAATCGGATAACTTAGGAACTTCGCGACCTTGACTGGTATAGAACTCCTCAACAAAGGCGTCTAATGTACCTGTCTCGATAGCGCCACGCAAACCTTCCATCAACATTTGGTAGTAACGCAAGTTGTGAATGGTGTTTAAACGTGCTCCTAAAATTTCATTACAACGATCTAAATGGTACAGATACGCCCGTGAGTAGTTCTTACAGGTGTAGCAGTCACACTTAGCATCGAGCGGTGAAGTATCATCACGATGACGCGCATTGCGGATCTTGATAACCCCTTCACTGGTAAACAGGTGGCCGTTGCGCGCGTTACGAGTCGGCATGACGCAATCGAACATGTCGACACCTCTACGTACCCCCTCAACGAGATCCTCCGGTTTACCTACCCCCATCAAGTAACGCGGCTTATCGGCCGGGATCTGTGGGCAGACATGCTCAAGAATACGGTGCATATCTTCCTTAGGCTCCCCAACCGCCAAACCGCCGACGGCATAACCGTCGTATCCTATCTCTAACAAGCCTTTAAGGCTCTCATCGCGCAGGTCTTCATACACACTGCCCTGAATGATCCCGAACAAGGAGTTAGGGTTTTCCAGACGGTCGAACTCATCGCGTGAACGCTGTGCCCAACGCAGCGACATCTGCATCGACTTGCGCGCCTCGTCGTGGGTCGCCGGGTATGGCGTACATTCGTCGAAGATCATCACCACATCTGAGCCGAGCGAGTATTGGATCTGCATCGACTTTTCCGCGTCCATGAAGATCTTCTCGCCGTTGATTGGCGAGCGGAAATGCACGCCCTCTTCGGTGATCTTACGAATGTCACCCAGGCTAAATACCTGGAATCCGCCTGAATCGGTCAGAATTGGACGCTGCCAGTTCATGAAGTCATGCAGATCGCCATGCTTACGCATGATCTCTTCACCAGGACGTAACCAAAGGTGAAAGGTGTTCCCCAGCAGAATATCGGCGCCCGTGGCGCGCACTTCTTCAGGCGTCATCCCTTTTACCGTACCGTAGGTGCCCACTGGCATGAATGCCGGTGTCTCTACCGTACCGCGTTCGAACACTAAGCGACCGCGACGCGCGCGACCATCGGTTGTATCTAATTCAAATTTCATTTTTAACCTCGCCAGAGAAACAGTCTGACTCTCTTCGTGCCATTAAAACAGACACAGCTGAACAATAGAGATAAGGGCAAACAACTCAGTATCAACCCTTATCAATAAAAATCTCTAAAAAAATACCCACCTCAAGTGTGGGTGGGTATTTTAAAGCAAAATCATCGCTTAGATCGCTTTTTTAGTCACAAACATGGCATCGCCATAGCTGAAAAAGCGGTATTTTTGCGCAATCGCGTGCTGATAGGCGTTTTTCACCTCATCGAAGCCGGCAAAGGCGCTGATCAACATGATAAGGGTCGATTCCGGCAGGTGGAAGTTAGTCACCATGGCATCGACAATTTGAAACTCATAACCAGGGTAGATAAAGATGTCGGTGTCGTTGCTGTAAGCCTGCAGCTCTCCTTCACTGGCCTTGGCCGCACTCTCTAATGATCGCACCGAGGTGGTGCCTACGGCGATGACGCGTTTACCGGCCGCCTTGGTGGCCTTAATACTATCGACCACATCCTGAGGCACCTCGGCCCACTCTGAGTGCATCTTATGATCTAAGATGCTGTCGACCCTAACCGGCTGGAAGGTGCCCGCGCCCACATGCAGGGTCACGAAGGCAACATTGACCCCTTTCTCTTTCAGCGCGGCAAGCAGAGCATCGTCAAAGTGCAGACCCGCCGTTGGCGCGGCCACTGCACCAGGGTTCTGATTGTAGACTGTCTGATAACGCTCTTTATCGGCATCCTCATCGGGACGGTCGATATAGGGCGGCAGCGGCATATGGCCAACCTCTTCGAGCACCTCGAGTATGGTGGACTCGCTATTGAGCTCAAGCTCAAACAGGGTGTCGTGACGGGCAAGCATGGTCATCTCGTAGCCGCCGTCTAAGCAGATGATGGTGCCGGGCTTAGGTGACTTGGAGCTACGCACATGAGCCAGAATACGCTTGTCGTCCAGCATACGCTCGACCAAGATCTCCAGCTTGCCACCGGTTTGCTTCTGACCGAAGACGCGCGCCGGGATCACTCGGGTGTTGTTGAACACCATGAGATCGCCAGGGTTAACCATCTCCAGGATATCGGTAAATTGCTTGTCCGCCACCGCGCCACTATTACCATCGAGTGTCAATAGTCGGGACGCCGTGCGATTAGGCATGGGGTAACGGGCGATCAACTCATCGGGAAGATCGAAAGAAAAGTCGGCAACGCGCATAGTCTGTCTCTGCTTAGCATAAATCGGCCGCTAGTCTATTGGCTGATGATGATAAGATCAAGACACACAGCTTAGCTGGCCTTCTTCTCCTTGTCGGCCACGACAATATTGGCCTGTAGATCTAAGCTAGCTTTTCGATAACTGTGCTGTTCGAAGGGGATATCGACCTCGACCCGCCGCCGTCGAGAGGAAGATTTTTTGCCTAGGCGTTTCATTAACCAGTTCCACATCATCCATGATCCTTTAAACCGATAATTAATATGAGGAGTCATAGGTGCACATCCTGTCGATCCCAATACCTAAGCAAGCCGTCGGTGAAAGATAACGTCGCGTAGAATAAAGGTTTCATCGCACCTTCTGGCATGATAACGTGAAAAGCGTGATTTAACAAAGCAATTAACTTTATCTAATGAACTTTTTGGCTCATCTGCACCTGGCAGATAACAGTAAAACCGATCTTGCCGCCAACCTTGCCGGTGATTTCGCCAAGGGCAATATCGCCGACCACCCCAAGGCCCTGCAACAGGGGATCTGGCTGCACAGGCAGATAGACTCGCTTACCGATAGCCATGAACTCACCAAGGAGCTCAAGGCGGCCTTCCCCAAGACGCTGCAACGCGCCGCGCCGATACTGATCGATCTGGCCTTCGACCATATGCTGGCCAAATATTGGGAAGAGTATCATCACCTGCCACTGCCCGACTTTGCCCAGCAGGCTTACCTAGCGCTCAGCAGCGCCGAGCAACTGCCGGTTAATCTGAGCGATCTCATCATTCGCATGCGCCAGGAAAACTGGCTAATCGCCTATGAGAGCCGTGAAGGGCTGAATCAGACCATTAAGGCGGTAAGCAAAAGGGTTTCTAAGCCGGAAATTTTCGATGGCGCCATCGACACGGTTAAGCGGATGGATACCGAGATAGAGATAGCCTTTCGCACCTTCTATCCCCAGCTGATGGCCTACAGCCGCATCTGGACCCGCCAGACGCCGCCCGAGTTTCTCTAGCCGGTGAAGCGCTAAACCTAAGAGTTCAATTCTGTGTCATCGACCTTCAAAAGCCTGGCAAGCAAGTTAAAGCCGTTCGTTAAGCCTAGGCGCAAGCGCTATCGCTTTCTCAGAGATGCGGCTTTAATGGTGCTGGTTGCCTTTGCCCTGCTCAGCTATCAGCAGCGCAACATGATCTCAGGCGAGGCGCCGCTCCTCAAAGGCTTCACCACCCAAGGTCAGCCCATTGCACTTAAGCAAGGTGAAGTTACTCTGGTCTATTTCTGGGGCACCTGGTGCCCGGTCTGCCGCGTCACCTCGCCCATGGTCAATAGCGTGGCCGAGCAGCACAAGGTGATCAGCATAGCCGTTGCCTCGGGCACAGATGATGAGATCAACCAATTCATGGCGGAGCACGGCTATCAGTTTGACGTCATCAGCGATGAGGAGATGCTGCACCAAGCCTGGGGCGCAAGCGTTTTCCCCGCCATCTACATCGTCGACACGCAAGGGCAAATTCGTTTTAAGACCTCTGGTGCCACCAGCAGCTGGGGCATGAGACTCAGGCTGTTGCTCGCGGCCTGGTGAGCTATCGCTTTAATTGACATAGACGCCATCAATAGCCTCCTTGAGCGACAGCAGGCCGCTAATGCGGCAACACAGCTAATCTAGACCAGCTGATATTTCTCCAGCCGATAGAGGAAGGCCTTATAGCTCAGGCCTAAACACTTGGCGGCCTTGGTACGATTGCCTTCGAAACGGTCCAGAGCCTGACGCAGGCAATCCTTCTCGAAACTCTCCCACTCGATACCCGCCTCGGGCAAGACAAAACGCCTGGTATCCAGCGGCTGCGGCGTGGTGCCGAGTTCCTGCACCATCTCCTCTTCATCGCCGAGTAACACGAAACGTTCGATGCGATTCGCCAGCTCGCGCACGTTACCCGGCCAGCTATGGTCCAGCAGCGACTTTAAGGTATCCCGGCTTAGCTTGGGCACCTCCATGCCATATTGATTGGCGTGGAGTTTAAGAAAGTGCTCCACCAGTCGGCCGATATCCTCGGGTCGCTCCCTAAGCGCCGGCATATGGATAGGCACCACGTTGAGGCGGTAATAGAGATCCTCGCGAAAACGCCCCTCGGCCACCTCCAGCTGCAGATCCCTATGGGTCGCGGCGATCACCCTGACATCCAGCTTGATCTCGCTGTTCTGCCCGAGGCGGGATATCACCCCCTCCTGCAAGAAACGCAGCAGCTTGGTCTGTTGCAGCAGGGGCAGCTCGCCTATTTCATCGAGAAAGACGGTGCCGCCATCGGCTGCCTCCAACTTACCTATCTTCTGGGTATTAGCCCCCGTGTAGGCCCCCTTCTCGGCGCCGAACAGCTCCGCCTCGGCCAGAGACTCTGGGATAGCGCCGCAGTTGATGGCGACGAAGGGCTTATGGCTACGGCCCGACAGCTGATACAGCGCCCGCGCCGCCAGCTCCTTGCCCGTGCCACTCTCGCCGCCAATGAGCACGGTTGCATCTGTGGCGCTCACCCGCTGCACCCTCTGATACACCTTCTGCATCAGGGAAGAGCGTCCCACCAGCCCCACCAGCTCCTGCTGCTGAGACAGCTCGGAAGAGAGACGACGGTTCTGCCGCTTCAGCGCGATAGATTTGGCCACCTTCTCGATGGCCAACAGCAGACTCTGGCGTTGATAGGGTTTGGCCAGATAGTCGTCCGCTCCCGCCTGCATGGCATCCACCGCGTGGGTGATGGTGCCGTAGGCGGTGGCGATGATAAAGCCCATATCTGGATGTTCGCGGCGCACATAGTTAAGCAGATCCATGCCGGTTAACTGCCCCAGCTTCCAGTCGGAAAACACCAGATCCGGCGCCGATGCCTTTATCATCACGATCGCCTGTTCGACGCTGTCGGCGCTCTCCACCAAATACTGGTTAGCCGTCAACATCTGCACGATCAATGCTCTCTGATCCGGCTCATCCTCTACCACCAAAATATGCAACTTAGGCTGCTCCATCATACTTCCTCTGTCCGGGGCTTATCTTCTTGCTGTGTTTTATTACTATCGGGCTTGGCGAAATAAAGAGTCACCAGAGTGCCGCCGCCGGGATTATCAGCAAAGGTGATGCGCCCACCGTAGTGCCCTTGAATCAAACGCTCGGCGATATAGATCCCCATGCCAGTACCTTCAGCCTTGGTGGTCACATGGGGCTGCGCCAGCTTATCACGCACCTCAGGGCTGATCCCCTTGCCGGTATCGGCCACCACTAAGGTATAACTCTCATCATCTTCCGCCAGGGTCAGGTCGATACGGCCTGTGTCCGGAGTGGCCTCCACCGCATTGATCACCACGGCATGCAAGATGCTGCGGATCTCCGATTCGGCGCCCTGCACCTGAACCCCTTGATCCTCACAGTGAAAGGCGATGCTGGGCTTGCTGCCGTTGATAGACAGTTCCAGCAAGATATCCTGCACTGTGGCCGCCAGTGGTACCCAAGACTGGCGATTCACCTGGGTACTCGACAGTGTCAGCAGAGATTGAATGCTCTTATCCATCATGGCGATCTTCTGCTGCATCTGGCTAAGCAGCTTATTGGCATCCTCTATCGATGCTGACTGGGCGACCGCCTCAGACAAGAGCCCCAGGGTGTGCAGCGGATTACGCAGGCTATGGGCGATCCCACGCGTCACCTCTCCCAGTTCGGCCAGCTGCTTTTGCTGCGCCATCTGCTTCTTCTGCTCGCTTAGGGAGGCGAGCTGACTGCTCATCTTATTAAAGCCGTTGAGGATACTCTTTAACTCTTTGACCCCACGCTCATCCACCTGATAACCAAGATCCCCCTGCCCCAACTTCTTATGGCCCTTCGCCAGGGCCGATAGCGGCGCGCTGATCACATGGCTGAGCATATAGACCAATAAGAGGCCAGCCAGTGAGCTCATCAGAATCGCCCCTATCATGGACTCGCTGAAACGCTCCAATTGCTCGTTAGTCTCCTGATTAGGCAAGTTGATATCATGGGCAAATTCCACCGCAACCTTACCCTTCTCCGGCGTGGTGGGCGAAATGGGCGCGTCTATGATGGCCACGTTACCCTTGTCGAGCCAGCTGTTGGTGTCTATCTCAATCTGGCTCACGGCGTCATGCAGGCGCCGGCGATACTCATCGGCGGCCTCGCGCTTGGCCTCGGCAATACTGGCTCTCTGGCGCTGCTTAAGCTCCTTCTCGTAGGACATCATGGCGTTGAGATGATCCCTAAGCTCCTGCTGCTTGGCCGCCAGCTTGGCGCGAAAGAAGGCTTTTTGCTCGGCAGAGGCATTATCCGTCTCCATCTCCATGCGCACCACCTCTTCGCTGAGCTGGGCAATCGCCTGGGAGACAGATTCAATATCCTGCTCAAACTCCTGCCTGAGCGCCTCGGCATCTTGAAGCGATTCCTGCAGGGCCTGCTCATCGAACTGCACCACAAACTCTTGCTCTGTGCCGACGTTGTCGATCAGCACCTTCACCAGGTTTTGCGACAGATCCCGCGAGCGCTCACTGAGCTCGCTCTGCAACTGCGCCTTATAGAAATGCGACACCAGCAGCTGGCTGCCTCCCAATATCAGGATGAGCGCGCCAAATAGCACAAACAGATAACCTTTAATCGACATAGAGCCCTCTAGTTTCAATAACAATGCCACGCCGGCGCTTGAGAAAATTAGTAATAGAGCGCCCGCCTCTCAGGTTATACAAAAACAGTACCAAGATAAAATCCCTTGTGGATCACCCGATTAGCCACCGGGGGTCTCTAGCCATGCCCAGACTAAGCCATGAATTTCCCCAAATCGGGAAATCCATGTCCCATATGGGGGTGAATCGCCAGGGGCGACAGAACTTATTTTTCAACCAGAGCCTCACCAATGCCCATCCAGACTGGATTTCGCTAGTTTGGCACGCCTCTAGCAACACATAGGGAAATCATAATTCATCACTACGGAAGGAAACACCATGAAACTCAATAAACTCACTTCGTTTATCGCCTGCTCTGCGCTGTTGTCATTTACCCTGGCGGCGGCACCTACCGACGTGCGTCAAATCGATTTTAATGACAACCAACTCAAGGCCAACTTGATTCAAGATGGCGACAAGGACACTAAGTTGACTCTGGATCTTGAAGGTAAGCAGCACCACTACAGCTTCAGCAATGATGAGATAAAAGATGAGAAGCTCATTAGGCAGAAGCTCGCCAAGCTGCCTAAAGAGACCCAAGATATGATGGTCCGCCTGCTCAAGCAGATCGACGGTGACGAGTCTCACTACCATTACCTGCGCCACAGTGAGCTATCTGAAGCCGATCAGGCCAGAATGGACGCGCTCACCAAGAAGATGGCCAAGAAAGAGGCCGAACTAGCCAATCACATCGCTAAGATAGAAGTTAAAGTTGCGGCCAAAAGTGCTGAAATGGAGGCCAAAAGAGCCGAAATGGAACGTAAAGCCGCAGAGCTTGAGGCTAAGGCCCGTGAGTTTGAGGTGATTATAGATACGCAAGACGGCGAATTTAATAAGAACATTGAGCTGTTGTCGGACGATATCGCCGAGATCGCCACCGAGATAGCCGAGATCGAAATGAAATACCACGGTGACGGTGAGCGAGAGTTTGTGGTGATAAGAAGCGACGACGAGGCCGATGTGGAGCAGCTGATCCAGCTTATCGAAACCGGCAAGCTGAGCGATGACCAAAGGCGCAAACTTCAACAGGCGCTAAACAATGATAATCGCAAATAAATGAAATTGTGAACAATGCGATAGAATGCGCCGCTGCCCCAAGGTAATCTGCCACCAAGATGTTTACTCTCACTCCGACAACTTGAGGCAATTATCATGTGGTGGCGCATTCTCATCATCTTTCTCGCTTTTGCACTGCTCGGTGCCCACTTTATGCGCTTCGGCCAGACGCTGATCAGCGCGGCCTTCATCTTAGCGCCACTACTGTTACTCATTCGCCACGTGGCCATCACCCGCACCCTACAGTTGGTGCTTTTCTTAAGCGCCATCTTCGTCTGGGGCCTGAGCGGCCTGGATTATGTGCAGATGCGCATCTCGATGGACGCCCCCTGGCTAAGACTCGCCATCATAATGTCGGCGGTGACCCTATTTACCCTGCTGGCATCATTCTGCTGCCAAGGCGTGCAGCGCCTGCGACAGGCTAGGCGCTAGACTCTCATTTTATAGTCATTCGTTAACTTGTCTTTCGCAAAAAAGTTAGACCACGCAAGATACCTGGCCGACCGCCATCCCTTGATTCAGGCGCTTGGCCAGCATTCGCCGCGCCAGGCTATCCACCAGCACGTTGAGTAACGCGGTCACGATAAGTAGATAGAAGGCGTTGTTGTAACGTATCTCGCTAAAGGCGCTATCGATATAGAAGCCTAACGTCATCACCCCCAGCACGCCAAAGATGGCGGTCTCCCTCAGTATCACCTCGAACCGATAGAAGAGTAGCGACATCAGGTTGGGATAGATGCGCGGCAACACCTCATAACCATAGTGGTCGCTGCAGCGCTGATACAGGGCGCTGGGTTTAACCAGGCTGTCCTGGCGCGTCAGCAGGTAGGCTATCAGGGCGCCGTTGTGCAGCCCCAGAGCCAAGATGGCGGGCAACATGGAAGGGCCACAGAGCATCATGAAGATGAAGGCCAGAATATACTCAGGCATGGAGCGCATGATCAGTAGCAGAAGCTGCCCTATAGGCATAGAAAACTTGCCGCGGCTATGCATGCTGGCAAAACGATGGCCGAAAAGTGCCAGCAGATGGGTCAAGCCAAGTGCGCTTATCGCCAGCACTAAGGTGGCCCCCACGCCGGGTAAGGCCTGCTCAACAGTCAAACGCTGCCACCAGCAGGCAAATCGCGACAGTCCCTGAGCAAGCTCTTGCTGCCCATAGAGCACCTCGCGGATCCCCGGAGGCAGAATATCTACAGTTAAGAACTGCCAAACCAGCTGCAGATCCACGCTGGTCAGCTTAGGCAGGGTAAACAGCGCCGCCAACAGATAGAGCGGCAACAGACGCCTGCGTGACCAGAGCGGGATAGTGCCAATCAGGACCACGAAGAGGATGAGCAGCGCCGCCCCCTCATGATACTTACCCTGACGAAAGGCGGTCTCTAAGTAGAAACCCAGAGTAGGCATGCCGATAAAGCCCAGCACGGCACTGCTGCGCAGGGCACACTCGAACCGGTAGCGCACATAGGCCAGCATCAAAGGCAGCACATGACCAAGCTTTCCGTAGAAGTAAGCACTCAGCCTGTCGCAACCAAAAGGCAAGGTATCATTGGTGCTACTGGGCGCCTGCTGCAGTATGTCATGAAATACCCTGGCAAAGGTGGCGCCATAGGGTAAGGCGATCGCCAGCACACCCGTCACCGGCGACAGGCCAAAGACTTGCAGAAAGAGCAGCGCCCAGAAGATCTCATGGATCCCCCGCACCATGGCGCAGCAGGCCGCGACCCAGGGCGAGCGATAAATCAGCGCCAAGGGGGAGCCGAGCAGCAGGCCGAAACTCACCCCAAGCAGGGCAAAGCTCACCGTCTGCCACAGGGCATTGACCAGCGACTCGGTGGCGAAAAAATCTGGCGTGAGCAGCCCCTGCCCCATGCGCAGCAGTTCACCCCAGGGATCCAGGCTGATGATCTCAATATCGACAAACAATAGACTGATCGCCACCAGCAGCCAGAGGCCCAATGTCAGCCGCTGCCAGGGACCGACAAATTTAAACATCTGATCTAAACATCGAATGTGAACATCTAATTTTAAACATCTAATTTTACAAACCCTAGCTCGTCGCCATCTGGTTATCGAAGAAGCAGGCCAGCTGCTCACCATCGAGTTGACTCGTCGGCTTATCGAGCACCAACTTGCCCTCGCTAAGGCCTATGATGCGATCGAAGTGACTCAAAGCAAGGTCGCTGTCATGCAGCACCATGATCACGGTTTCATGACGCGCCTTGACCAGACTCAGCAGGCGCTGAGCCATCACGGGATCCAGGGCGGAAAACGACTCGTCGCCGATGAAACTAGGTTTTTGCTGATAGAGCGCCCGCGCCAAGGCAACCCGTTGACGTTGGCCGCCAGAGAGCGAAGAGACAGGCTTCTGCAGCGGCGCCTCAAGATAGAGCTCAGCGCACAGCTTGGCCACCTCTTCACGCCTCGCCGCCAATGGCCAGGCGAGATTTAACAGGTTATAGGCAAAGGAGTGTCTGGCCAGCGCGCCCATATAGACGTTATGGAACACGCTCAGGGCATCAACCAAACCTTGGGACTGACTGCATAGGGCGGCGTCTTGCTTAAGCTGCTCGTAGATATAACTCAGCAGCGTCGACTTACCCGCCCCAGAGGGACCGACTATGGCTAAAGACTCTCCCCGTTTAATCGACAAGTCGAGATCGTCGATGACCCGAGTCTCACGATAACTCAGGGAGAGTGATTCTATTTGGAGCACAGAATTAATCTAGCAGGCCGATCGCCGTGGCCACAGATTCGATAGGCTCATAATCTGCGTTGTCTGCCTCAACAAACGACTGACGTGGGAAGCTGGCCAGCAGATCCGGATCTTTCATCTCCAGTAGCGCCTTGGTCAGCTTCTCAGTAAAGCCTGCACCGAAACGTTGATCGGCGTCCGCACGTACCGTCCACTGATAGTCTGGATAGGCTGGGGTTTCCCAGATCACCTTCACCTTGCTGGTATCGACTGTGCCATTGGCCACCGCCGTTTCCCATACCTTGTAGTTTACCGCGCCTACCTGATAGGCACCGGCCTCGACTTGGGCGATGGTACGGCTATGGTCGCCAGAGAAACCGATACGGGTAAAGATATCTTGCACCTGCTTGCCCATGTTGCGCTCGATGTAAAATTGCGGCATCAGGCGGCCAGAGGTCGACCCTTTCGAACCGAAGGTGAAGGTATAACCGTTCAGGTTAGGGAAGTTAGTCGACTGCTCGAGCGGAGTCGAGGCATTGGCGATGAAGAAGCTCTTAAAGTATTGGTCTTCATAACCCTGAGCAATGGCCTGTGAGCCAGGCACCAGACGTCTCGCCTGCACGCCAGAGAGGCCACCAAACCAAGCAAGCTGCACCTGATTGTTACGGAACGCGGTGACGGCTGCCGAGTAAGATTTGACCGGCACATAGTTCACCTTAACGCCCAGCTCAGTCTCCAGGTACTTTGCGACCTTGTTAAAACGCGTCTTTAGCTGACTCTCGTTTTCATCAGGGATGGCCGTAAAGGTAAAGGTTTCGGCTAACGTCGCCGGCACAAACAAACAGGTAAAGATTAAGGGTAGAATTTTAGCGAAGGACATATCTAGGCCTAAACGAGTAAGAAATTTACCGGATTCTAACCATTTGACAGGCAAATTAACAGGCGGAACATGACCTTATTGCTCACAAAAATCTAACAACTAAACTTTGTTTGAAGATGAGTCAGTCCCTGTTAAGCTAACCTATTATAAATTAATGTTTTATAAAACGTCCTCCGCTTGGCTAACAATTGCCCTAACGGGTCACCGAGCGAGCACTTAAATAAACATAGGCAAAGCATATGAGAATTTTGGTCGTTGAAGATGATCCCCTACTGTCCCACCACCTCAAGGTACAACTGAGCGAGTTAGGCAACCAGGTTCAAGTCGCCCAAACCGCCAAAGAAGGCTTCTATCAGGCGACTAACTATCCCATAGACATTGCCATCATAGACCTTGGCCTGCCGGATCAAGACGGTATCTCGCTGATCCAGTCTCTGCGCAAGGCCGAACTCAAGGCGCCAATTCTTATCCTCACCGCCCGGGTTAACTGGCAGGATAAGGTCGAGGGGCTCAACGCCGGCGCCGACGACTATTTGGTGAAACCCTTTCAGAAAGAGGAGCTGGTCGCCAGACTCGACGCCCTGGTGCGTCGCAGTGCGGGCTTCGTCAAACCGCAGATCACCAGCGGACCACTGGAGCTGGACTTGGCCGCCAAGCAAGTCACGCTGGATCAGAGCCCCATGGAAGTGACCGCGTTCGAATATCAGATCCTCGAATACCTGATGCGCCACTGTCACGAGGTGGTGGCCAAACAGCGACTGCTGGATGTGATCTACGGCGATAAGGAAGGCGATCCCAACACCATTGAAGTAATGGTCAGCCGTCTGCGCAAGAAACTGACCAAGGGGGGACTGGAAAACCCCATCGCCACCATTCGCGGTCAGGGCTACAAGTTTAATCTGCCATGCAAATAAGGTTTAAACCCAAACAGCGTCTGCTCACGCGGATGTTTCTCACCTCGCTCTCCATCATCGCCTTGGTGGGCTTCGGTCTCGCCTGGCTGGTCAACCTGTTGTACGCCCAGAATAGCTACAACGAGGAGACCGCCGAGCTTATCGCCGAGATCCCCAAGGTGGCCGCCGAGCTGAGGGAGCACGACCTGATCCCCGAGACCTCAGAATGGCTCGACGAGAACAACACCCCGGAAAAATATATCATCGCCAGCTGCAACGAGGAGTTTAAGCAGGTATGGACCTCCTCTCTGGCCGTAGATCGTGGTCTGTTCGACACCTGTGAGCGCTTCAACGAGATACGCTTCGACTCGCCGCCCTACTACCTCAACCTCGCCGACAGTAAAAACTACTTCGTCTACCTGTTATCGGTGGAGATCGCCAAGCAAAAATACAACCTGCTGGTGATGAAAGATGCCCAGAAACTGGAACAGGAGTTCGACAAGTTCAGTCGCCGCACCTACTGGCGCCTGGGCATGATCTTGGCCCTAGCCTTGGTGCTATTGATCAGTGCCGGCTACTGGGGAATGCGCCCCCTGGTGCGTATGCGTAACGAGCTGCACCAGGTCAGCAGCGGCAAGGCCAAGGCACTCTCGGAGGATTACCCTGTGGAGCTCGAAGGGGTCACCCAGGCGCTCAACCAGCTGCTGGTACAATCCAGTGCCCAGCAGGAGCGCTACCAGAACGCGATGAACGATCTTGCCCACAGCCTAAAGACGCGTCTGGCGGCGGTGCACGCCATCACGGACGATCAGACCCTGAGCAAGTCGAGTGCCAGCGAGAAGATCATGGAACAAGTCAGTCAGATGGATCAGTTGGTCAAGTATCAGCTCAAGCGCGCCATGCTCGGTCGTAAGGGACTCAAGCAGGAGCAGACCCTGGTCGCGCCGCTGATCGACCAGCTGTCGCAGATGTTGTTTAAGGTCTACCGTGACAAGCAGATCCAATTTAGCGCCGATATTCCGGATGATCAGGTGTTCCCCGGCGACAAAGGCGATCTGATGGAGCTGTGTGGTAACCTGATGGAGAACGCCTTCAAGCTATGTATCAGCAAGGTAGCGGTCACCGCCCGTTACAGCGATAACAGCGAGTTTGTCTTAATTGTGGAGGATGACGGCCCAGGGGTTCCCGAGGCCATTCGTCAACGGATAATAGAGCGCGGCGTGCGCGCCGACACTCAGAAGGCCGGCCAAGGCATAGGGCTTGCCGTCTGTAACGAAATCGTCTCCAGTTACAACGGCAGCCTCAGCATAGATACCTCATCCCTCGAGGGGGCGAGGTTCACCATCAAGATCCCGCTTTAACCCACAGGGGCGTAAAGCTTCTCGGCGCGGTTAAACATCACCCAGGAGGTGGCGATATACTTATCGCCACTGATGGGCATATTGCCCCTGTGACTGTGAGTGAAGCCTGCCGGCGCAATCACCATGGTGCCCTTCTTCGGCTTAATCTTACGCTGCTGATAAAAGAACTCGGTTTCACCGCCCTCTTCCACATCGTTTAGATAAAACATATAAAGCACGACCCTGTGCAGCGCCTCATTGTGTCCCATCTGCGGAAACTGCTCCGAGTGCCAATGGGGATAGCCCCCCTTGCCCTGCTGGTAGTGTTGAATATTAATGGTGCCGCTGCGATACAGGTACTGCACCAAAGGCTGTACCCTGTGCCTTCCCAGGGTATCGAAGTTGTCCGGGGTCAGCGTCTGCGGCTTACCCTGCTCGTCCGCCAGAGTGACCGCCACCGCCCCCATCAAACCCAGGGCATATTTTTCAAAATATTGCGCGCTGTGTTTTAGCGTATAATTAAGGAGTTCGTTTCTCAGTGGCAGTAACTCCTGAAAGTTATCCATGGTTATGTCACGGCTAATTTTCTTTTCCAGGTCAACACCATGACCCGTAATACCATCAATGACACCAGGATGTGTGTTGACGGTCTCGATGAGACGATCGCACAGTTCATCTGGAATGGCATTGGGGTAGACTTCGATGAAATCCATGTACAACTCGCTAAATTAGACAAATTTGTGATGCAACTATGCTGACACATAGCTTAAGTAATTGTAAAGCCAGCTGGTTCAGATAAAATAACGCGCAACTTAAGGCAAACGTAAAGACACATGAGCAGAAGCTGTAAGGTAAACACAAACCAACTACAAGTGGGCAATTTTGTTAGATTACCTGTCTCCTGGAAAGACCATCCCTTTCTATTTAATTCCTTTAGACTCAAGCAAGAAGCTCAGATCGAACTGATTAAAAAACTCGGTATCGAGTATGTGTTTGTCGACCTGGATAAGAGCTCAGCGCCGCCGCTGGGCAAAGAAGATGCCTACGATGCCCCAAGCTTTAGAGATGACGGCGACCTGACCAAACTCAGTCAGCAGATGAATCAAAACAAGCAGGAGCGTATCGAGCACCTCAAGAAACTCAAGCGCGATCTCAAGAAAACCGAGCAGGAATTTGACCGCTCCGTTGCCATGATGCGCAACCTGATCGCCAAGCTGAGAAATCGCCCGCTTAACGCCATTTCCGACGCCAAGGAGCTGATCAACAGCATCACCGAAGAGCTGCTTAACTCCGACAACCTGGTGCTGCACCTGATGAGCGACGCCAAAGACAGCGACGGGATCTACTATCACTCCCTCAACGTGGCGGTGCTCTCAATGATGATCGCCAAGGAACTGGACTGGCCAAGAGAAGATATCGAGGCCGTCGGCATGGGCGCCCTCTTTCACGATACGGGCAAGCTCAAGATCCCGCCTCAGCTGCTTCGCAAGAAGACGCCGCTCACCCAACCCGAGCTGAACTTCATCCGGCAGCACCCCGCCATGGGGATAGAACTGTTGAAGCTGGCCAATAACTTCCCCGAAGATGCGGCGCCAATCGTCAGAGACCATCATGAGTTTCTCGATGGCAGCGGCTATCCCAGAGGCTTGAAGGCGGAACAGATCAGCCTGCCAACCCAGCTAGTCGCCGCGGTCAACCTCTACGATCAGCTCTGTCACCCAGAAGGGCAAGTTAAGGCGCGAACCCCCTATGCGGCGCTGGGCTACCTGTATAAGAACTACAAGGAGCGGCTCAATCAAGAGGCTATTGGTAAGCTCATCAAGATGCTCGGCGTCTATCCGCCTGGCAGTGTGGTGGAACTTTCCAGCGGACAATATGCCATGGTGATGGCGGTGAATCTCGAGAAAATCCTCTTCCCAAGGATCTTGGTCTACGATGCGCTCGTGCCAAAAGAGCAGGCGCCTATCGTGGATCTGGAGAGCGAAGGCCTAACTATCGTCAGGTGTATCGCCCCCTCGGCGCTGCCGGAAAAGATCTTCAAATACCTGAGTCCCAGAGAGCGGGTCAGCTATTTCTTCGGAGGCGATAAGAAGGCGTAACGTACGCCTGACTGTCTTTCTCCGCGGGCCAGACTAAAATTAGAGTACTGGCCTTGCATTATGGCGTTTATGCGCTAAGGGGAAAGAGTATGGTAGAGCTACCCGATTTCGACAGCCTGAAATGGCTGGCGCAGCATGCGCCGCAGCAACTGGCCACCCTGCAGAAAAATCTTAACCAGGCCTTAATCAGCGAGGCCCATGCCAATAACCGCGCCCAGCTGGAAACCATTCGTCATCATCTCGAGTTCAAGCTGTCCCGCTGCACCACGCCTTACGCCCGCTGCTATATGGCGCTGCGGCTGATGAATGACAAGTTCATCACCTTAAATCAGGTGATCAATCAGCCCGACCTTTACACAGATAACAGAGCCAAGGTGCTCTGTTATCCAGGTAAATAACTCACGCCGTTAAGATGTGCGTTTGACTGCCGGCCAAAACTTTAAACCAGGCAGGTACCAACCTCAGGCTAATATCAGAGCCAGCCTTTACGCTTGAAGAAGAAATAGGTCGAGGCCGCACTGCCAATCATCATCATGATCGCCATAGGATAACCCCACTGCCACTCAAGCTCTGGCATGTTGGCGAAGTTCATCCCATAGGCGCTGGCAATCACGGTAGGAGGCAGGAAGATCACCGCCGCAACCGAGAAGATCTTGATGATCTTGTTTTGTTGCAGCCCACTGAAACCCATGGCCGCATCGAGCAGGAAGTTCAACTTATCGAAGATGAACTGACTGTGGGGCATTAGAGATTCGATATCCGACAACATCTCCCGCAGATCTTTCAGATCTTCATCGGTCAACTTGCCGCGATAATAACGCTGCATATAACGCAGGGACCGCTGGGTATCGAGCAAACTCAGACGGATCTTACCGTTGGAGTCTTCCTGCAAGGTGATCAGCTTAAACACATCGTCGAGTTCACTGCTCTCAAACACCTGCTCACCCACACTATCCAGCACGGAATAGACATCTTCGATCAGATCCGAGAGGTAATCCACCTTAAGGTTAAACAGCTCCAGGAAGAGCGCCTGTGGCGTCTGTACCTCTAAGCGGCCTAAACGCAGATAGTTACGCAGTAAGCGGATCAGCCCCACATCATCTTCCCTCAGGGTCACCAGAAACTGTGGACGCAGGTTGAAGGAGACGTTCACCCCTTTAACATCCTGTCCGACACGCTGGGGGAACAATGAGTTGATGTGCAGACCATCCTTGTTTTGATAGAAACGCGCCGAGGCCTCAATTTCGTTAATATCTTCCTCGTCCGGTAGCTCCTCTACCGAATAGCCCCTCAGCCATTCACGTTCGTCATCTTCAGGTTTATAGAGATCCAGCCATAAGGTACCCTCGGGAACACTGTCTCGAATATTCAACTCGACAATGGATAACTTATTCGCTTGAAAGACATAAGCCGTGATCATAGGACCTCCTGAAAAAGACACTTAGATGAAAACGCACCACATCCAAGCGCAGGGTATAATTTGGCGTTATTCTACCGAATAACGCGCCATTGAACAGCCTAATCGACTGCTAATGAAGGGAATATAACCAAAATAAAAATGAAGCGGTGTTAAAAACCAGCCTACCTCATATTCGGCGGGGTATCGGCTATCACAATCCGCTCTTGAGTCGACAAGCGAACCTTAAGGCCATCTACAGTGGTGAAGGCATCGCTCTGTAACTCGCGTTTACGTACCTGATAGACCTCTTTCGAGGCCGATGCCGGCGAGATTATGGTGACATACACCAGCTGATTGCCCTCTTGCCAGGACCAATACCAGTAGCCACCACTCCCCAGCAGTGCCAGGGCGGCGATACCAAAGGCAAGGTATTTAAATACGATTCGCTGACCCAACTGACTGGCCGTCGGTTGGCTGGACACCTTAGGCTTACGAAGATAGGCGATCGCCGCGGCAATCACTAACAGAGTCACTAAAATTTTAGTTAACACGCTAAGCTCCTGGAATTAATCCCCACCATTATAGAGTCTTAGCAAGCAAATTACTGTAACCCAACACTCAGGATGCTCAAAAAGCCCAATGGCCGCTTGTAAAGTTGTCCAACTGGGCCACGAGGTGCTATAACACAGATAAATTATTCTTTTCCCGGTTTACCATGAAATCTTTAATCCATTGCCTATTCTTGATCCCACTCTTTTTTGTACAAGCGCACGCCGAAGTCACCATCACACTGCCAGATAGCGCAGAACCATTGCTGCTTAACGGTAAGGATATCACTGGCCATCAGCTGATCTCGCAAAATGGCCCGCAGCAACTGGTCTTTAATGCCCGCGCCACCTACCGCGAATTTGGCCAACAGAAGCGCTTCGTCTCAGAGACCCTTATCGTCACCTTCTCTGGCGAAAACAATCACTATCGCGTCGCCATCCCTAAGATCAACTCACCGAAATCGGCGGAGAAATTTAACAACGCTCCTCAAATTAGCCTCACGGATACCCAAGGCAATAATGTCACTTACAAGATAGATAAGTTGCTAAAGGATGGCATTCAGATAGGCCGCGATTACAGCGAAGAGATAAAGGCCTACAACATGGGCCAAGGCGTTGCGGCCATAGCAATTAATCAAGCAATCCAAGTAGCGCCTACTAGCACCTCAAGCAGTGCCTCGAGCAATGCCTCAAGCGGCGCAGCAAGTCCTGCGGCAGCCTCAACGGCCTTGGCAGCGCAGCAAACCACTGCGCAACAAGGCGCTCAGCCGGTAGGCCAGCCAACTAGTCAACCAAGCACTCAGCCTGTAACTCAAACAGGCACGCCACGCCGCGATCAGATCAATGTCGGCCAGATGCTAGATTTCTGGTACGAACAAGCGGATGAAGCCACCAGAGAAGCCTTTAAAAAGCGTATAGGGCTCATCGAACAGGCTCAGCGAGACGGGCACTAAGCCAGCCGGTTGGATACTTCCGGTACCGATAGGCGCATGACTTTCAGTGAAATAGCTTTCAGTGAAACAGCTTTAAGTAAAATAGCTTTAGCCAGCATAACGTTATGCGGCACGCTTCATGGTGGAAAGGCTATCCTGTTTCAGGAACTTAAATCCCGCCCGCCGCCCAAGTCGATAGTCCCTATCAAGCTCTGCCGTCGAACTGCCGAGTAACTTGCTCGCTAGTGCCCGGCGGGGAAATAACTGAATGATCTCCACGCCCTCAGGTGGATTGTCGATAAAGGAAAGTGAGCGCTTATATTCGGCTTCATGGTGCAGGTAATACTCAATCGCCCTAGGGCAGCGATTCGAGCTGCAGATCCAAGACTTGAGACGATTCACCCAGGGCGTATAAGCCTGGTATTCCTCTGGCATGGTACGTATCACAACTATCTTAGTCGCCCCGCGCCGATGGGCCTCCTCCACCGGCAGCGGCGCCGACAGGCCACCATCGACATAAAAGCTGTCCTCTAAAGGCACCCCTTGGCGATAGAGAAACGGGAGCGCGCTTGACGCCTTGAGTAACTCCAGCCAGTTCTGCTTATTGGGCTGACGAAATATCGCCTGATAGTTAGAACCATTGGTCATGCTAAAAAGCAGTCGGCGATGGGTCAATGCCCGCATCCCGGCAGACAGATCTAGGCCTAAGGACTCGCCTTGCACCTGATTAAAGTACCAATCGAGATCCACTGTACTCTTCCCGGCAAGACCGCGACTCACCTTCACAAATTGTGGATCGCGGGACAAGCCCTTAATCGCCTGCTTGGCAAAGCCAATCTGCCCCGTGAGATAACTCGAGAGATTTTGGGCTCCAGCCGAAGTACCGATAAGCAGCGCAAAAGGGTTATATCCCCTCTCAAGCCAGGCATCTAACACGCCGGCAGTAAATATCCCCCGCTGCCCACCGCCTTCGGCGATCAACGCCGTATTGGCCTGTACGGGCGTTAGCACTTGCCCTAGCTGACTGTCCTCTTCCTTAGGAGTCAAGGATGGGCCCAACAGAGAAAGCGAGCCGGTAGAATCAGAATTTTGAGAACCAGTCTTAGGAAAACCGGCAGTAGGAAACCCAGCATTAGGAAAGCCAGTATTAAGAGAATGCATCACAGATTTAGTGCCCCAGTTAGCCATTAGCTTGATATCCTAAATCTAAATCCCCCTAGCTCCCCTGTATAATTGAATGATCAAATCGCACAGATAGAAAACATCTATTAACGCCCAAGTACTCTCAAAGTAACCTATCCGAGCCTCTCGCCAAGAGGCATTAGAGATCTGCTAACTCAGTGCTTATTAACGGATGGCGATTAGAACAAGTAAGAGGACACGGAATACATTTTGAGCCTCTCACATGAAGGTGTAAGACATCCGCTTATCAAGCGCAGCTTGATGGATGACTGGAGCGCGAAGCAGTTAAGCAGAGGGTCTAATGAATAAAGAGAAAAGGCGCCTGTCATGGCCAACTTATAGCCAGACATCAGATACTAACTCCGTCAATCTCACATGGGGGCGTAAGGCATCCGTTTATCAAGCGCAGCTTGATGGATGACTGGAGCGCGAAGCAGCTAGGCTGCGAGCTGAGGGGCCCACCCACGAAGTGGCTGTGGGCTGCATGTGAAGTAGCACTTTCGCGGAGCGTAGAAAGCAAAAAGCCCTAGCGTTTTAGGCTAGGGCTTTTTGTTTTATTAGGCGCCTGGAAATGACCTACTCTCACATGGGGAGACCCCACACTACCATCGGCGCGATTGCGTTTCACTTCTGAGTTCGGGATGGGATCAGGTGGGACCACAATGCTATGGTTTCCAGACAAATTTGGAAATTCGGAAAGCTGCTTGAGTTCGCACTTCAATCAAGTACTTTTGTATTCTTTTGATTACGTAAAACCATCGTACGAAACCCTTTTGGGTTGTATGATTAAGCCTCACGAGTCATTAGTACAGGTTAGCTCAACGCCTCACAACGCTTACACACCCTGCCTATCAACGTCCTAGTCTCGGACGGCTCTTTAGAGACCTTAAAGGTCTAGGGATGACTCATCTTAGGGCTCGCTTCCCGCTTAGATGCTTTCAGCGGTTATCGATTCCGAACGTAGCTACCGGGCAATGCCATTGGCATGACAACCCGAACACCAGCGGTTCGTCCACTCCGGTCCTCTCGTACTAGGAGCAGCTCCCTTCAATCATCCAACGCCCACGGCAGATAGGGACCGAACTGTCTCACGACGTTCTGAACCCAGCTCGCGTACCACTTTAAATGGCGAACAGCCATACCCTTGGGACCGACTTCAGCCCCAGGATGTGATGAGCCGACATCGAGGTGCCAAACACCGCCGTCGATATGAACTCTTGGGCGGTATCAGCCTGTTATCCCCGGAGTACCTTTTATCCGTTGAGCGATGGCCCTTCCATTCAGAACCACCGGATCACTATGACCTGCTTTCGCACCTGCTCGACGTGTATGTCTCGCAGTTAAGCTGGCTTATGCCATTGCACTAACCGTACGATGTCCGACCGTACTTAGCCAACCTTCGTGCTCCTCCGTTACTCTTTGGGAGGAGACCGCCCCAGTCAAACTACCCACCAGGCACTGTCCTCAACCCCGATTCAGGGGCCAGAGTTAGAACATCAACACTACAAGGGTGGTATTTCAAGGATGACTCCACGAGAACTGGCGTTCCCGCTTCAAAGTCTCCCACCTATCCTACACATGTAGGGTCAATGTTCAGTGCCAAGCTATAGTAAAGGTTCACGGGGTCTTTCCGTCTAGCCGCGGGTATACGGCATCTTCACCGCAATTTCAACTTCACTGAGTCTCGGCTGGAGACAGCGTGGCCATCATTACGCCATTCGTGCAGGTCGGAACTTACCCGACAAGGAATTTCGCTACCTTAGGACCGTTATAGTTACGGCCGCCGTTTACCGGGGCTTCGATCATGAGCTTCTCCGAAGATAACCCAATCAATTAACCTTCCGGCACCGGGCAGGCGTCACACCGTATACGTCATCTTGCGATTTTGCACAGTGCTGTGTTTTTGATAAACAGTTGCAGCCACCTGGTATCTGCGACTCCCGTCAGCTTAGAGAGCAAGTCTCATCACCAACAGGAGCGTACCTTCTCCCGAAGTTACGGTACCATTTTGCCTAGTTCCTTCAGCCGAGTTCTCTCAAGCGCCTTGGTATTCTCTACCCGACCACCTGTGTCGGTTTGGGGTACGATTCCTACTAACCTGAAGCTTAGAAGATTTTCCTGGAAGCATGGCATCAACTACTTCATCACCGTAGTGACTCGTCATCAACTCTCAGTATTAGGTACCCGGATTTGCCTAAGTACCCTACCTACAGCCTTAAACGCGGACAACCAACGCCGCGCTAGCCTAGCCTTCTCCGTCTCTCCATCGCAGTTAGCAGAAGTACGGGAATATTAACCCGTTTCCCATCGACTACGCCTTTCGGCCTCGCCTTAGGGGTCGACTCACCCTGCCCCGATTAACGTTGGACAGGAACCCTTGGTCTTTCGGCGAGGAGGTTTTTCACCCCCTTTATCGTTACTCATGTCAGCATTCGCACTTCTGATACCTCCAGCGTGGGTTACCCCTTCACCTTCAACGGCTTACAGAACGCTCCTCTACCGCACCAGCGCAAGCGCTAGTACCCATAGCTTCGGTGTATTGCTTAGCCCCGTTATATCTTCCGCGCAGGCCGACTCGACTAGTGAGCTATTACGCTTTCTTTAAATGATGGCTGCTTCTAAGCCAACATCCTAGCTGTCTAAGCCTTCCCACATCGTTTCCCACTTAGCAATAACTTTGGGACCTTAGCTGATGGTCTGGGTTGTTTCCCTTTTCACGACGGACGTTAGCACCCGCCGTGTGTCTCCCGAGTAGTACTCATTGGTATTCGGAGTTTGCAAAGGGTTGGTAAGTCGGGATGACCCCCTAGCCTTAACAGTGCTCTACCCCCAATGGTATTCGCTCGAGGCGCTACCTAAATAGCTTTCGAGGAGAACCAGATATCTCCCGGTTTGATTGGCCTTTCACCCCCAGCCACAAGTCATCACCGCATTTTTCAACATACGTGTGTTCGGTCCTCCAGTTGATGTTACTCAACCTTCAACCTGCCCATGGCTAGATCACCGGGTTTCGGGTCTACACCTTGCAACTAAACGCGCAGTTAACACTCGGTTTCCCTACGGCTCCGCTATTCGCTTAACCTCGCTACAAAATGTAAGTCGCTGACCCATTATACAAAAGGTACGCAGTCACGGTCTCAAGAACCGCTCCCACTGCTTGTACGTATACGGTTTCAGGTTCTATTTCACTCCCCTCACAGGGGTTCTTTTCGCCTTTCCCTCACGGTACTGGTTCACTATCGGTCAGTCAGGAGTATTTAGCCTTGGAGGATGGTCCCCCCATATTCGAACAAGATATCACGTGTCCCGTCCTACTCGTTTTCACCTAAAGTTAGTTTTCATGTACGGGGCTATCACCCTGTATCGCTGTGCTTTCCAACACATTCCACTAACACCCTCTAGGCTTAAGGGCTAATCCCCGTTCGCTCGCCGCTACTAGGGGAATCTCGGTTGATTTCTTTTCCTAAGGGTACTTAGATGTTTCAGTTCCCCTCGTTCGCCTCACTAAGCTATGTATTCACTTAGTGATGACACCTTATGGTGCCGGGTTTCCCCATTCGGACATCGTTAGCTCAAATGCTTGTTACTAGCTCGCCAACGCTTTTCGCAAGTTACTACGTCCTTCATCGCCTCTGACTGCCAAGGCATCCACCGTATACGCTTAGTCACTTAACCATACAACCCAAATGAGTTTCATCTGAGTCGCATCGCAACTAACGGTTTCTACTTTCGCCAAAAGAATACTCAAGTCACTTGATTAAAGTGTGTTTTGAGAACTCAATTATTTTTCGCAATAACCTTTCGGTTATTACTATCAGCTTTCCAAATTTTTAAAGAGCGACCTCCACGGATGGTGGAAGTGTCGAAAATCGTATGGAACGATTTCGACCTGGCTTAAAAAAGCCAAAGATAAATTTTGCATTTATCTTTGGCATCTCTAACCATAACTGCATGCTCTCTTTAAGAGCAAATGGTGGAGCTATGCGGGATCGAACCGCAGACCTCCTGCGTGCAAGGCAGGCGCTCTCCCAGCTGAGCTATAGCCCCATTACATGCAGCGAACAAAGTATACCATTGCCAATTCGAGTTGAAACAAGGCATGTATTGAGGACGTTTAGCCAGCTAAACGACGAAATACATAACGCAGTATCAACGAAGAATTGGTGGGTCAGAGTGGACTTGAACCACCGACCTCACCCTTATCAGGGGTGCGCTCTAACCAGCTGAGCTACAGACCCATTTCTTTTTGGATTTTTAATCCTTACTCGGCGTTACTCTCTTCGTTTCTCAGTCATGTGCTTAAGCACACTCCCTGCGAGACTCATCAAGTGCCTTGATTAAGAATCAAAACCCTCAAAAATATCTTTCGATACTTTGCTCTATCTTTCTATCAAGTAATCTGTGTGAACACTCAACAAATATCAGTCAATCGTATAGGTAAGGAGGTGATCCAGCCCCAGGTTCCCCTAGGGCTACCTTGTTACGACTTCACCCCAGTCATGAACCACACCGTGGTAAACGCCCTCCCGAAGGTTAAGCTATCTACTTCTGGTGCAGCCCACTCCCATGGTGTGACGGGCGGTGTGTACAAGGCCCGGGAACGTATTCACCGTGGCATTCTGATCCACGATTACTAGCGATTCCGACTTCATGGAGTCGAGTTGCAGACTCCAATCCGGACTACGACCGGCTTTGTGAGATTAGCTCCACCTCGCGGCTTCGCAACCCTCTGTACCGACCATTGTAGCACGTGTGTAGCCCTACTCGTAAGGGCCATGATGACTTGACGTCGTCCCCACCTTCCTCCGGTTTATCACCGGCAGTCTCCCTAAAGTTCCCGGCATTACCCGCTGGCAAGTAAGGATAAGGGTTGCGCTCGTTGCGGGACTTAACCCAACATTTCACAACACGAGCTGACGACAGCCATGCAGCACCTGTCTCAGAGTTCCCGAAGGCACCAATTCATCTCTGAAAAGTTCTCTGGATGTCAAGAGTAGGTAAGGTTCTTCGCGTTGCATCGAATTAAACCACATGCTCCACCGCTTGTGCGGGCCCCCGTCAATTCATTTGAGTTTTAACCTTGCGGCCGTACTCCCCAGGCGGTCTACTTAATGCGTTAGCTTGAGAACCCAGTGTTCAAGACACCAAATTCCGAGTAGACATCGTTTACGGCGTGGACTACCAGGGTATCTAATCCTGTTTGCTCCCCACGCTTTCGTACCTGAGCGTCAGTCTTTGTCCAGGGGGCCGCCTTCGCCACCGGTATTCCTTCAGATCTCTACGCATTTCACCGCTACACCTGAAATTCTACCCCCCTCTACAAGACTCTAGTTGACCAGTTCGAAATGCAGTTCCCAGGTTAAGCCCGGGGCTTTCACATCTCGCTTAATCAACCGCCTGCGTACGCTTTACGCCCAGTAATTCCGATTAACGCTTGCACCCCTCGTATTACCGCGGCTGCTGGCACGAAGTTAGCCGGTGCTTCTTCTGCGAGTAACGTCACAGCTAACGGGTATTAACCGTTAACCTTTCCTCCTCGCTGAAAGTGCTTTACAACCCGAAGGCCTTCTTCACACACGCGGCATGGCTGCATCAGGCTTGCGCCCATTGTGCAATATTCCCCACTGCTGCCTCCCGTAGGAGTCTGGGCCGTGTCTCAGTCCCAGTGTGGCTGATCATCCTCTCAGAACAGCTAGGGATCGTCGCCTAGGTGAGCCATTACCTCACCTACTAGCTAATCCCACCTAGGTACATCCAATCGCAGAAGGTCCGAAGATCCCCTCTTTTCCCCCGTAGGGCGTATGCGGTATTAGCAGTCGTTTCCAACTGTTATCCCCCTCGACTGGGCAGTTCCCTAGGCATTACTCACCCGTCCGCCGCTCGTCAGCAAAGAAAGCAAGCTTTCTTCCTGTTACCGCTCGACTTGCATGTGTTAGGCCTGCCGCCAGCGTTCAATCTGAGCCATGATCAAACTCTTCAATTAAAAGTTTTTTTGCTCCACTCTTTATTCAAAAGGAAGCGACTCAATGAATTCTGATTCACATAAATGACTCGGAAGAATCATTTATATGTTTGTACATATTGCTATGAACACTCATCGTTGCATTGAGATTTAAATCGTTTTCGATTAACTCAATACCTGTGAGTGTCCACACAGATTACTTGATAAATTGTTAAAGAGCGTGCTCATGGTGCCTTAAACACCTCATGAGCGCTAGCACATCTCGGCAGTTCCAAGTGGCTAGGGCTGCGTATTCTACTCAGGGCGACCGAGGCGTCAAGGCCTTTTCTCAGATTGTTTTATAAATTCGGCTCAAATGCTCAAACATCGAACAACATGACGAATTAGCCATCAGAAAAGGCACATTTTGAGAAATGATAAAGTGAATTTCGGTCACTAGGTTCGTCTAATCTGGTCGAAATAAACGAGCAAAAAGGCGATTCTGACTAGATTCGCCCATCAAAGGCATATAAAAGGCGACTTAATAGCTATTGATAACACATTCATCAGATAAAACATTCATCAACAGCTTATAAAGACTTGTAACTAGTTTAGCGACGCCAGGTAAGCCGGCACATCGGCGATAGAGTCCAGAACGACGGTCGCCGCGGTTATGGCTTCATCTGTTACCGTTTTGCCGGTGCGCACTAATATACGGGTCGGCACCCCTGCGGCCTCGGCGGCCAGCATATCGTCACGCTTATCCCCCACCATGACAGAGCGGCTCAGGTCTATCTTTAAAAACTGCGCCGCACTCTTGAGCATGCCGGGTTTAGGCTTACGACAATCACAGTCCTGCTTATACTCGCCAATGCCTTTTTCGCTGTGATGAGGACAGTAATAGATGCCATCGAGGTCGACACCCTTATCGGCGAAGTTCCAGTCCATCCATTCGGTCAGGCTGTGAAACTGATCTTCAGTGTAGAGTCCGCGGGCGATGCCCGACTGATTGGTCACCACCACCAGCTTATAGCCTTGCTGCTTTAACGCGGCGCACGCATCGAATACTCCCTCGACATATTCGAAATCATCGACCTGATGCACATAACCATGGTCGATATTAATCACTCCATCTCTATCCAGGAAAACGGCACGATTCACGAAAACTTCCCCAATCCGACTGAACCCAAAAATTAGTTGGCCATTATTATCACACTTGAATCAACAAAATGCACCGAACAATCACGAATAAAGTCGACGAGGACTAGAAATGAATAAAATATACAAATATAGTTAAGCCATTCGCAAATGACTACACAGCATTAGGGATAGAGATGCCCGCAAACAGCCAATACGCCATTAGACGCCAATGCCTCATGGACAGCCTACCCGAGGACAGCTTTGTGATCCTCGTGGGTTATCAGCAAAAGGTACGCAGCAAGAACATCAAGTATCACTTTCGCCAAGACAATGATTTTCTCTACCTCACAGGTTTTAACGAGCCTGATGCGGTTGCCCTGCTCTATCGTGGCCCGCAAGGCGAGATAAATTACACCTTGCTCTGCCGCCCAAAGGATCCTCAGCAGGAGGTCAGCTTCGGCGCCAGAGCCGGCATTACCGGTGCCATCAAACATTTTGGCGCCACCCAGGCGTTTGATATCGCCGAGCTAGAGAGCGTCATCGCCTCCAGCCTCACTCATCAGACTCAGGTATTTATCAGCGACGAGCTGGGCCGCTTTAATCATAAATTGCTGGCGTGGTGCAACGCCCAGCGTCATGGCAGCGCCTTCGATACGCCTAAATACTTTCGGAGCATCACGCCGCTGGCCAAGCACCTACATCCACTGAGAGTGCTCAAAGATGAGAGCGAGCAGGCGGCGATCCGCGCCGCAGTTAACGCTTCCATCGACGGCCATAAAGCAGTAATGACAGCCTGCCGCGCAGGGATAAATGAGGCGCAGCTTGCCGCCACCTTTAATTTTGCCATCGCCGCCCACGGCGCTAACGAAGTGGCCTACCCCAACATAGTGGCGGCGGGCGACAACGCCTGCTGCCTGCATTATGAAGAAAACTGCTGTCAGACCCAATCCGGTCAGATGCTACTGATCGATGCCGGCGCCGAGCTCAATCACTACGCCGCAGATATCACCCGCAGCTATCCGGTAGATGGCCGCTTTACTCAGGCACAAGAAGCGATCTACCAACTCGTACTCGATGCCCTCGATGCCGCCATCGCCAAAGTCAAACCAGGCACGCCCTGGAATCACCTCTATGAGACCTGTATGCAGGTGATGGCCCGCGGCCTCATCGAACTCGGGCTATTACAGGGGAGCTATGAGGAGGTGATGGCCAGAGAAAGTTACAAACGCTTCACTGTGCATAAGACGGGGCACTGGCTGGGGATGGATGTCCACGATGTCGGCCCCTATCACGATGAGAATGACGAGTGGCGCAGCCTTGAGCCAGGGATGATCTTTACCATAGAGCCCGGCATCTATATTCCGGCCTCAGCCACAGATGTACCCGAAGCTTTTCGCGGAATGGGGATCCGCATCGAAGATGATATCCTGGTCACTGCTGACGGCCATGAAAACCTGTCAGAGAAAGTACCTAGGTCAATTGCCGAGATCGAGGAATTCATGGGCCGAAGCTAGTTTTTTATGACGTGAGCGCTATAACAGCATTAGGGTTCTAATGACTCGAGGTTTCTTGGGTTTAGAACTTTAAAGACGCTTTTGCGCGATAGCGCTCGCCACCCGAGCCTTGAGTACGGGCAATAATTCGGTTTCAAACCAAGGGTTACGCCTGAGCCAAAGATTGTTGCGAGGGCTGGGATGAGGCAGCGGCATGATCTGATTGCCGTAAAGTTGCCAGCCTTGCACGCACTCGGTCACCCCACCACACTGCTTACCGAAATGATAGGCCTGGGCATATCGGCCAATCACCAGGGTGAGTTGAATGTTTTTTAGGTGTGCCAGCAGAGCCTCTCGCCAGGCGGGCGCACATTCTGCCCTTGGCGGCAGATCCCCAGAGCGTCCCTTCCCCGGATAGCAAAAACCCATGGGGACTATGGCAAAAAGATTTGGATCGTAAAACTGCTCACGGCTCACCCCGAGCCATTCCCTGAGCCTGTCACCGCTGGGATCATCAAAGGGCTGCCCGCTGGCCGCGGCCTTAGTGCCCGGCGCCTGACCGACAATCAACACCTTGGCGCTTGATTCGGCCTGCAGCACGGGCCGCACCTTATGACTAAGATGCGGCTGGCAGATCTGACAGCGGGCTATACGCTCTAGTAGTTGTTCTAAGGATTCCATAAAGGCTCCGGCAAAATATTATTAACCAATATAATGCTACAGCAATGCCAAAGCTAAATCGCAATCGAATCTTCACCGAGATGCGATCTTACAGACATGCATACCCGCCTTTCTTTTATCTCGTTATCCTTAAATCACTTACTATGCCTCATCGTCCGCCACCTAAAATCGGTCGATGCGATAAGGGGTCATATCGACCAAAGCCTCCTCCCTCTTGATGGTCTTCGCCATAAGCTGTGCGCTAAAGGCGGCCCAGGTGAGTCCCAGGTGCTGGTGACCAAAGGCAAAGAAGATCTTATCACTCTTAGGTGAAGCGCCCAGCACAGGCAGGGAGTCGGGCAGCGAGGGTCTAAAGCCCATCCAGCGCTCTCCCTGGGAGGTTTTAGCACTGGCCAACACATCTGGCAGCAGCGCCTTGGCATGGGGCAGCAAACAATCGGCCCTTGCCTCGACCAGTGGCGCCTTGAGACCGCCAAATTCAACCGTACCAGCCAGACAGGTGCCCCGACTCATGGGGGTAATGATGAACTTGCGCTCGAAAGATGCCACAGGCCGCTGCAGACGGCTTTGCTGTGGCATCATCAGATGATAACCACGCTCGGTTTCCAGCGGCACCTTAAAGCCAAGCTGCTGCGCCAAAGGTTTTGACCAGGCGCCGGCGCTAAGCAATAACTTGTCGCTTTGGTAAGTTACTCCGCTAGCGACACTGACATTAACACCTTTCTCATTATTATCTCCCTTACATTCAGCAGCTAACTGAATTACCTCTCCGATCACCAGCTTGCCGCCCAGCTTCTCAAACTGCGTTGCCAAGCGGTGACACAACTCGGCCGGGTCCGGTGTATGGCCGACCTGGGTAAACCACAGTCCGTGGTTGATATTGGGGCTTAGATCCGGCTCTAGCGCCCTCACCTCCTCACCACTGATTAGCTTCACCACCACGCCGGCATCGCGATAGCTCTTGTATACCCGCTCGACCTCGATAAAAGGCGTCTGTTCAAACACCAAGAGACTGCCCTGCAGTTTGAGTAGCTCGGAGCAGCCACAATCGCTCACCAGTTGCTGCCAGGCTTGGATACTCTTTTGATTTAAGGCCTTGATCGCCGCCGAGTTATGGGCGCGTCTTGCGGGCAACATATTGACTAAGAAGCGCATAAACCAAGGCAAGGCCTTGAGAAAATAGCGCGGCTGAATGCGAAACGGCCCTAATGGGTCGAGCAACATGCCAGGCAGTTTGAGTAACATAGCCGGGTCGGCCAGGGGGAACACCTGCTCGGTGGCAAAGTGGCCCGCGTTTCCAAAGGAGGCGCCCGCCGCCACTCCTTGCTTGTCGATAACGCGCACGCTAAAGCCGGCCTTTTGCAGGGCGATGGCATTGGCAAGGCCTATAACGCCAGCGCCTATAACAGTGACATCCGCGTTTCGGGTAGAGGCAGCGCAGGCCCGAGACTCTTTGTCATGGCCCGTTAACTCATGGTTTGTCATATGATTAGCCTCGATCATCTGAGCATAAATCCCTGCTGAAACTGATCCTTAGGATCTAAGATAAACTCATGACGCCCGGTAATAAAGGCGCGGCCGCTCACCTCTGGGATCACCGCCGCCTTGCCATAAAAGTCGGCGTTATCCAGCGCGCAAACCTGCATGGCGCCATCGACGATACTCTCAATCTTCAGGCGCTCACCCAGTGCGACCTCGCCGCGAGCGTGAAGCAAAGCTATTCGACCGGCAACCCCTGTTCCCGTTGGCGAGCGATCGACTTCGCCATCGGCAAACACGCACACATGTCGCGAGTGGGCATCATTGGAGCTGGTCTTATTTGAAGTAAAGATGGTGCCGTAGAGAAAGCCCAAATCCGCTTCTAATGGATGAGCTAACGGATGCTGAGCCATCACGGCGTGCTTGATGCGCCGACCCCAATCGATCAGCTGGGCGACATTATCCGGCAAGCAGCTCAATCCCAGCGCATCGGCATCGACATAGGCGTAATAGGCACCGCCGAAGCCGATATCGTAAGCCACCTCACCTATGCCCTCGACGTTTACGCGACAATCCAGCGCCTCGGCCCAGGAAGGCACGTTACGAAAACTCACCTTGAGTTCACCCTTCTCATCACGATAGGCCTTGGCATGGATAAGCCCAGCCGGCGCATCTATCTTTATCTCTCTTGGCGTATCGCCTAGCGCTAGGGTGCCCGTCTCGACCGCCACTGTTACCAAGGCCAAGATGCCGTGACCGCACATGCTGCTGTATCCCTCGTTATGGAGAAACAGCACGCCGAAATCAGCGCCCGGGGTGATAGGCGCAGTGATGATGGCGCCGTACATGTCGGCATGGCCCCTGGGCTCATGCATCAAGAGCTTACGATAATGATCCAGATGCGCCGTGAGATATCTGCGTTTGGCCAAAATGGTATCCCCGGGGATCTCGGGATATCCCTCCAGCAGGATCCGCAACGGCTCGCCTTCGGTGTGAGCGTCGAGGGTCTTAAATCGGGTACAAGCATCGAGAAAGCTAGGACTTAAATCTAATAGGCGCATGGGGACTTCCTTTGTTATTGTTTGTATGCAATATATAGTATTTACCGGTGAGAGATAAAAACATAAATAGCGGCAATCTCACCAAGGGGCTTTTCTTCCCCTTAAAATTGTATACAATATACTATAGCTTTTGGTAAACGCCAAAACTTGATATCACTTTTTCGCCGCGCACGTTGCACGGCAATATCTATAGAGGTCTGAACATGAAAGTAAACTGGCAAGGTGTATTCCCAGCAATTTCTACCCAATTTAATGACGATGGTTCGATCAACTATGAGTCGAACGCAAGAATGCTGGAAGACCTCATTCGTGACGGTATCGATGGGGTGATCGCCCTGGGTACCATAGGCGAGAACGCCTCCCTTTCTCCGGAAGAAAAACGTGAATTCATCAAGCACACGGTCGAGACGGTCAATGGCCGCATCCTGGTGCTCTCTGGCTGCACCGAAAACACGGCCCAGCAGGCGGCGAAATACGCCCAGGATGTCGAGGCGCTCGGTGTCGATGGCCTGATGCTACTGCCCGCCATGGTCTACCGCGGCACTGACCGCGAGGTGATCGCCCACTATCAACATGTGGCGCGCTCGACCAAGCTGCCTATCATGATCTACAACAACCCTGTGGGTTATGGCGTCGACATCAACCTGGAGATGACCGCAGTGCTGGCCGAAGAGCCAAACATAGTGGCCATCAAGGAATCGACCACAGATACCCGCCGCCTCACCGAGTTGCAGAGCCGTTTCGGCGATCGTTTCAACATCCTCTGCGGTGTCGACGATATTGCGCTGGAGAGCATTTTGCTGGGCGCCACAGGTTGGATCTCTGGCCTAACCAATGTCTTCCCAAGAGAATCTGTTACTCTGTTTAAACTGGCCCGTGCCGGCCGTATTGAAGAAGCCCGTGAGATCTACCGCTGGTTCATGCCGCTGCTACGCCTGGACACCATTCCGACCCTGGTACAGTGCATCAAGTTTGCCGAGCAGATCGTCGGCCGCGGCAGCGAAAATGTGCGCCTGCCTCGAATGACCTTGATCGGTGAAGAGCGTGCCTATGTGGAAAAGGTGATGGCCGAAGCCTTGGCTACCCGCCTGGATCTCGACAAGTACAACCTCAACTAATTCTAGGGAGTATGGCATAGATGTTAAAAGGTACCTTCTTTTGCGTCGATGCTCATACCTGCGGCAACCCGGTCCGTTTGGTCACCAGTGGCCATCCGGACCTCAAGGGTCGCACTATGAGCGAGAAGCGCCAGGATTTCCTGGCGCAGTATGACTGGATCCGCAAGGCGCTGATGTTTGAACCCAGGGGCCACGACATGATGTCCGGCGCCTTCCTCTACCCCCCTTGCAGCGACAACGCCGACGCCGCCATCCTGTTTATCGAAACCAGCGGTTGCCTGCCCATGTGTGGCCACGGCACCATAGGCACCATCACAGCCGCGCTCGAGTCTGGCCTGTTAACCCCTAAGACGCCGGGTCAGCTCACCATAGACGTGCCCGCCGGGCAAATTAAGGTGCAGTATCAGCAAACCGGCGCCAAGGTAGATTGGGTCAAGATCTTCAACGTGCCCGCCTATCTAGCCCATAAAGATGTGGTGCTGGATATCCCAGGCCTTGGGCCGCTCAAGTTAGATGTCTCCTACGGCGGTAACTACTACGCCATCGTCGATCCCCAGGCCAACTTCCCTGGCCTGCGCCACTGGAGCGCCGGCGATATCCTGCGCTGGAGCCCGATCGTGCGCGAAATCGCCCACAGAGAACTAAACTGCGTGCACCCAGACGACCCCACGGTCAACGGCGTCTCCCACGTGCTCTGGACCGGTGACACCATCAGCGAAGGCTCCAACGGCGCGAATGCTGTGTTCTATGGCGACAAGGCGATCGACCGTTCACCCTGTGGCACAGGCACCAGCGCCCGTCTGGCTCAGCTCTATAGCCGCGGCGAACTCAAGGTCGGCGATGAGTACACCCATGAAAGCATCATAGGCAGCCAGTTTGTCGGCCGCATCGAAGCCGCCACCAAAGTGGGCGAGTTTGACGCCATCATGCCAAGTATCAAGGGCTGGGCACGCATCACCGGGCACAACGCCATCACGGTCGACGATGACGATCCCTATGCCTTCGGATTTCAGGTGGTCTAACCGGCCAGCCCAAAAGGACAATAGCAATGACACTAAGCATCACCAACAGATTAACCGGTCAGCATTACATCAATGGCGAGTGGCAGGGCGAAGCCTGTGCCTTTAAAAGCTTTAACCCAGTCGCCAATACTCAGATTGATTGGCACTTTGCCAGCGCAAGCGACGAGCAGCTCGCCCAGGCCACCAAGGCGGCTGAGCAGGCCTTTAATAGCTATCGCAACAAGAGCGACAGCGAGCGCGCCGCTTTTCTGAGCGCCATTGCCGAGCATATCGAGGCCGACAAAGAGGCAATCATAGAAGCCGCCCACCTCGAAACCGGCCTGCCTCTGGCCAGATTACAGGGCGAAACTGGGCGCACCTGTGGTCAGCTGCGCCTGTTTGCCCAAAATCTTGTTAACCCAATAGAGCAATCGATTGCCGACATGGCTCAACCTGAGCGTCAGCCGCTGCCAAAGCCAGATACCCGTCTAGGTAAAGTTGCCTTAGGGCCAGTGGCCGTCTTCGGCGCCTCTAACTTCCCGCTGGCCTTTTCCACCGCGGGGGGCGACACCGCATCGGCGCTCGCCGCAGGTTGCCCCGTTATCGTCAAGGGCCACCCGGCGCACCCGGCCACGAGCGAGCTGGTCACCCAGGCCATAGAAAAGGCGATCAAAGCTTGCGACATGCCAGCCGGCGTATTTAGCCTGCTGCAGGGACACACCCCGGCGCTTTCCACTGGCTTGGTCGAGGCGACAGAGATCAAGGCGGTGGGTTTCACAGGTTCGCTAAAGGTGGGTCGCATCCTGGCCGATCGCTGCGCGGCGCGCCCCGAGCCTATTCCCTTCTATGGTGAACTGGGCTCTACCAACCCACAATTCCTACTACCTGGGATACTCGCCGAGCAGGCAGAGACGCTGGCCGAGACTCAGGTGCAGTCTATGATGATGGGCCATGGTCAGTTCTGCACCAGCCCTGGGGTGATTGTCGCCATCAAGGGCGAGGCGCTGACCCGCTACTGCGATAGACTCAGCCAGACCCTGGCCGAACAAGCCGCCAGTGCCATGCTCACCCCTGGCATCGCCGCCACCTATCAGCAGCAGACAGAGGCACTGCTGGCACACCAGCAGCTGACGCTTTTGGCCCAGGGCAAGGCGGCCGAGGCCAGCCACCATACCCGCCCGGCGGCGGTAAAGGTGGATGCGGCAGGCTATCTGGCCGACAGCGCCCTACAAGAGGAGGTCTTTGGTTCCTTCGCTATAGTGGTAGAGTGCCAAGACGGCGCGCAGATGCAAGCCGTTGCCGAGCAGCTTGAGGGGCAGCTCACCGCCACGCTTCATGGCAACGAGAGCGATTGGGCAAATGCCCATAGCCTGGTGGATGCCATAGGCCAGCGTGTCGGCAGGCTTATCTTTAATCAGATGCCAACAGGTGTCGAGGTGTGTCACTCGATGAACCATGGCGGGCCTTATCCTGCCAGCACCGACAGCCGTAGCACTTCGGTAGGCAGCATGGCGATACACCGCTGGACGCGGCCCATCTGCTATCAAAACATGCCAACCGCTTTGCTGCCCGAAGCATTGCGAGATGGACAAAGTCTCCTAAAGCGCTTCTAACAGGCATATTAAATAAAGGGAAACCACGGTTTCCCTTTATTTATAGTGCTATAAGCGGTAATCTTATGCGGATCACATATAATAACGAAAAGACATTACGGGAACTATGAGCCGAACAACTCCAATCGTTCATAAAACGCGCACCCAGGTCGTGGTGGAAGTCTTAAGAGAGAAAATCCTTTCAGGCGAAATTGCCGCCGGCGAACCTTTACGCCAGAGCGCCTTAGCCGAGGCACTGAACGTCAGTCGCATCCCGGTCAGAGAAGCCCTGCTGCAACTCGAAGCCGAAGGACTCGTAAAGTTTGAAGCCCATAAGGGCGCTACCGCCACCGAATTGTCGGTCGATCAGGTTACCGAGCTGTTTGAGCTAAGAGCCCTTATCGAAACCGATCTGCTTGCCAAGGCGATCCCGAATCTCGATGATGAGATGCTGGCTCAGGCCCAGGGTTACCTGGATGAACTGGAGGCGGCTTTCCAACAGGAAGATGCCGTGAGCAGCTGGAGTGAACTCAATACCAAGTTCCACACCTGCCTGTATCAGGCGGCCGACCGCCCTCACACCATGGATGTGGTACACGGTCTTAATACCAACTGTGATCGCTACATACGTCTACAGCTTCTGCTGGCAGGCGGCATCCCCAGAGCGGCGCAAGACCACAGAGACTTGCTCACCTACTGTCGTAACCAAGAAATTGACAAGGCAGTAACGCTTCTGAGAGACCATATATTACATGCAGCCAATGCCATACGTGAGCTGGTTGCCCAACAGGTGAGCTAAATCACTGTAGCTTGCTTGACTTATTGCTAGGCTTATTAGATTAGTTTGATAAGGCAGAGCTGATGTACTCTGCCTTTTTATTTTTGAGAGAATATTCAGATGCAGTACGCCACCATTACCGGCTGGGGAAAGTGTGTTCCCCCCGCAACGCTTACCAACCATGATCTTGCCACTTTTATCGACACTTCCGATGAATGGATTAAGCCGCGTACTGGGATCAGTCAGCGACACATCAGTCATGTTAACACCTCTGAGCTGGCAACCGTTGCCGCCCAGCGTGCCTTGGCCGCTGCCGGTGTTAAGGGCGAAGAGATAGATCTTATCATACTGGCGACCGCCAGCCCTGATACGCTGATTCCAAACATAGCATCAACCGTACAGGCCAACATCGGCGCCAGCTGCGGTGCATTCGATATCAACGCCGCCTGTAGTGGTTTCCTCTACGGCTTAGGTTTGGCCAGCTCACAGATCAAGAGCGGTCAGTCGAAGAAGGTATTGGTGATCGGCGCCGAGCGTCTCTCCTTCTACCTCGACTGGTCTCGCCGGGAAACCGCGGTCCTCTTCGGTGACGGCGCGGGCGCCGTGGTCGTTGAAGCCACAGATCAGCCTGGCGGCGTATTGGGCTATGAGCTCAACAACGACCCTGCCGGTCGCGATATCCTCAAGGCGGGCTTTGGTACCGCCATGGACAGATTCAACGCCGCTTCACTGGATTTCTACATCGAATTCAACGGTCAGGAGATCTTCAAACGCGCCATCGCGGGTATGGGTAAGCTCAGCAACACAGTGCTGGAAAAATGTGGCGTCGACAAAGACGAAGTGGATCTGGTGATCCCGCATCAGGCGAACGAGCGCATTATCGATACCCTGATCAACCGCATGAAGATCCCGAAAGAGAAGGCAGTGGTGAATATCGCCAACTACGGCAACACCTCGGCGGCCACTATCCCTATCGCCATCTGCGATGCGCTGGAGAAGGGTCTGATCAAGCCAAATCAAACCATCTTGTCTTGCGCCTTCGGTGCCGGCCTGACCTCGGCAGCAGTGCTGTTCAAGTGGGGCGAGCGCGTGACACCGATCAGCGAATCGGATGCCGAGCTACCGCCATGCGATCAGACAGGTATCGAGCTGGTCAAGCGCGCCGTGAACTACTTCTGCGGCGAATAATCGTCAAATTGGAAACAGAAAATGCCGACATGATGTCGGCATTTTTTTTAGCGTAAGACTTAATGAATTGACCTTCGAACCAGGCACAAGCTAAGCCTTTCTTAATCGTGTTTCACTATAGCCGCCTCATCCCAATAGATCGCCTGGGCGAAATGGCTGGCCAGCAGGCGATTAAACTTATCGAAACTCGAGATACTCAGCTCCTCGCCGGTAAGACAATACCAGACGAAGCGATGGCAGTTGTTATCGAAGAGATCATAGTCGCGATACTGATAGATGGCCTGCTGCGCCCTCTTCAGCACGGATTCACCAATTAAGGGCCTATGTTGATGGTCACAGGCGACGAAGATACGGCTACCGGTGCGCCCCGCCAAGAACCGCTTAGATGACACAGGCCGGATCAGCCCGCTGCCGTGTAACTCTACTAAGGTATCCTCACCTAACCAGATCCCGGTATGCTCTATCACCCCGAAGACGAAGCAGCACACCAGGGCACCGGGCGGCGGCGTGACCTTGACCTCGCCGAGGTGCAACACACTGGGGGCGAGCGGGCTCACCCGCTTACCCTCTGGCGCCTTGGGCGCACGGCCTAACCGCCTGTCTAAGGTCAACTGTCGTTGTTTCTGTTTGGCGTCGGCGATAAAGGCGGCCCCTAGGGCGGCCCCGCCGAGCCAGAGTAAAGGAAGCGCCATGATTAACCTCTTTGCTTATTACTTATGCCATGACTCAGGCCATAGCCGGACAATACCATCTAAATGGCTCCATCCAAGCTCCTGTCTCTATTGAGATAATGGCGGAAAGTCGCCAAAGATAAAGGCGCAAAATGTAACCAAGTATAACCGAGTATTAAGGCAGCAGCTCGGCGATCTTTACCTTAGTTGCGCCGCCCATGGCCGCCACCTGTGCCAGCAGCAACTCGCCGCAGGCCAGCGCGTCGATGAGCGCGTTATGAGCCGCATACACGGGCAGACCGTAACGGGCGCGGCTTCGCCCCAGGCGCAGACTGCCCTCTTGCAGATGTTCCTGTTGCCTCAGTAGTCGCTGCTTCTCCAGCAATAAAGTATCTATGGCGAGTAGGCGCGGCTTCTCTCCCAAACAGGCCTGCAGGCCAGATTGTAAGAAGGCGAGATCCAGCGGCGCATGGTGGGCCACCAACACCTTGCCCTCACTCACGGATAAAAACCAGGCCATCGCCTGCTCCGGGGTCAAGGCCGCATCCAGATGGGTATCTAAGATGCCGTGTATGGTGGCGCTCTGGCCGACGCTGCCCTCTATCTGCACCAACTTGTGCTGCGCCTCGCTGAGAATAAGCTGCCCCTGACGGATAGGCACCACGCCGATACTTAAGATCTGATCGAAGCTGGCATTGAGCCCTGTCATCTCGAGATCTATTGCCAGCAGCTCCGCCTCCGCGAATGGCTTGTCGATAACCGGCATCAGCGCCTGCTGATAGGCCTTGAGCCCGGCATCTTTTGCCATCAGGGCTCGCCAACAGAGCTGCGACCTGACCTTAATCCCTGCCAGCACCTAGAAGCTCCGGGTAAATTTAAGTTTTAGGCCCGCCTGCGCGTCATGCACCACCTTGAAGGCGTCTCGCAGCTGATGACGTACCAGCGAGGAGAGCTGCTGGGGCATCAGATAATTAGTGAGGGGTTGGTTGTGAGTATACTGATAACCCTGATTCGACAGGCGCATGTGGGCGATAAACTCGTGGGCATCGGCTAGATTCAGGGCATCTTTGCGATTGATGATGTTCTGCTCCATCAGCAGGCGAATGCGCTTGGCGGTATTCACCTCGCTAATGCCCGCCGACAGGGCGTAGACTCTGGCGATATCGTTAATGAGCGCACTGCCCTTGTGCTTAAGATCGATGCCTTTCACCTCCTGGCCGTCACGCTCCAGGACAAACTTCTTGAAGAAGCCCAGCGGTGGTGATACCTGCAAAGCGTTGCCCGCCATCCCCGCGAGGAAGATATCGTTATCTTTGGTGGATTCCAGCACCTGAGACTGCAGCCCGTCAAACAGGCTCGACGGGCCATAGACGCAGCGCATATCGAAGAAGATGCTGGCATGCATCAAGGCCTTAGGCTCGGGGTGCTCGACCCAGTTGGCAAACTTCTGTTGCCACTGGGCTAGCGTCATCCGCCATTTAGGGTTCTGCGCCATGATGTCCCCAGGGCAGTAGACATAACCGCAGCGATCCAGCCCGGCGCAGACCGCCTTGGTCAGGGCCTCGAAATACCCCTGGGCATGCTCATCCATCTCATGTGCCAACAGCAGGCCGTTATCCTGATCCGAACAGGCCGCCTGATCCTGGCGCCCCTGAGAGCCGAACGCCAGCCAACAAAATGGCATGGGCGCCTGACCGAGGATCTGCTGATTGAGCACGATCAGCCGCCGGGTCAAGGCATCGGTCACCGAAGTCAGCACCCTGCCGATCTCCTCGGCCCTGGCATCGGCGCTGATGAGATTTTGCAGCAGCAGCGGTATCTGTTTAGAGACATGGATCAAGCTCTCGAGATCATGCTGACGCTCTATCTCGCCAATGAGCAGCAAGGGCTGCGAGCTCTGGCCCCGCAAAATATCTGTGCTGGTGATCACCCCTATGGGGTGTCCCTCGTCCAAGATGGGCAGATGGTGAATGTTGTGCTGGCTCATCAGCAACATGGCCTCGAACACCAGGGCATTGGCACTCAGGGTGATCGGGGTAACCGTCATCGCCTGATGCACAGGCAGGCTGCCGTCGAGGGACTCGGCCAGCACGCGGTTACGCAGATCCCTGTCGGTGAGGATCCCCGCAAGCTTATGGTTATCTATGATAAGTACCGAGGAGACCCGGTTATCCCGCATCAGGCGGGCTGCGTCGCTGACGCTGGCATTGATATCCAGACACAGGGGCTGTTTAGACATCAGGCTGCTGACTCTGTTGGTGGAGCCTAGCTCCTTGGCCTTGAAGCGCCCCTGATGGCGCAGCCGCTTGGCGAAGGCGCGGTTAAAGAAGCGATCGAACTCGCGGCTCTCGCTTCTGAGCTGGTTAAAAGTTTCTGGGTCTAAGTGATATACCAAACCATCTTCGAGGATCTGTACTCTGTTGCTCACCTTCTCGCCGGAGAGCAGCGAGGGAAAGCCGAAGAAATCGCCGTCGCCGAGCCTGTCGATCAGGTCGCCATCTTCGCCGCGCACCTCGAAGGCGCCGCTGCGGACGATATAGAGCTGAGGATGCTCCTCATCTAGCGGCACATAGACGGAGGAGCGGCTGTAATAACCGACGGTGAGGGCGCGGCAGCAACGCTCCAGGGTCTGCTCAGAGAGGCTGTCAAAGGGCGTCAGCTGGCCAAGAAATTGGGTAATAGGTTGCAGTTCGCTCGCGTCCATGATCTCCCTCTTACGTTATGGTCGGCATCTCGCCCTAGACTCTCGCCAAGCATCGGCCGTTTTATTCACTATAGCCTTAACAAACAAACTCTTGTATACGACTAAAGGCCAGCCGATTCCCTAACGCCGCCTGGCAATGATGAAGAGATCCACATCGCCCCGCTCAGGATAGTCCTGACGATGACAGCTTAGCAGCTCAAAACCTGCCGAGCTCAGCTCAGCGCTGAGCCAGACGCCGCAGTGATAATAGATGAAAGCCTGATCGCCGCTGCTGGAGGTCTGCAGCTTAGAGGCGGCATAATCGCCCTCCATGGTGCTCAAATAGAGTAGGCCACCAGCATTCAGCCTTCTTGTCATCGCCTGGATCAAGGCCTTGGCTTCATCCCGACTGAGATAAGGCAGGCAAAAACCACACACTATGGCATCAAACATCTCAGTTAAACTGTCGATAGCCAGGCAGTCCATCACCTCAAACTGGGCGGTGGGGTTATTCTCTCTTGCCAGGCTCACCATCTGCGGCGCCAGATCTGTCCCCAAATAATCGAGCTGAGGACGGCGCGCCAGCAGATAACGGGCAATGTTACCCGGGCCGCAGGCAAGCTCCAGCACCCTATCTTGCTCGCCGAGTAACTCACTCAGGCGGGCATAGGTGGGCTCGTAGAGTGGCATCTGCATATATTTATCCTGATACTGGCGCGCCAGCTTATTAAAGGTCGCCACAGATAATTGATAGTTACTCACCCCTACTCCCCTACAACTCCAAACATGAATCCCAACCATAAACTCTAAACACAAACCCTGAGACTGCCAGATAAGCTAAAGATAAATCAATAAGATATGAAACAAAAAAAGGGAGCGCACTGCGCTCCCTTGGTCGATAAGTCTATCGATTAGTGGTCGTGGGCCTCACCGGCTCCCTTAGGGAAGCGGATTGATTCAACCATATCAACCACATTCTGTGGTACCGCAGCCGTTACCTTGCTGACGATAAAGGCTACCGCAAAGTTGATGATCATACCCAGCATGCCTATGCCTTCTGGCGAGATGCCAAACAACCAGTTCGCCGCGTTGTTATCACCAGGGTTCACAAACTTGAAGTAGATAATGTAGCTTGCCGAGAACAGCAGACCTATCACCATACCGGCAATGGCACCCTCTTTATTCATGGTACGAGAGAAGATACCCATGATGATCGCCGGGAAGAGTGACGATGCCGCCAGACCGAAGGCGATTGCCACCACGGCCGCTACGAAGCCTGGAGGATTGATACCAAAGTAACCCGCCATAACGATACCCAGCGCCGCGGCGATACGGGCATAGAGCAGCTCCTGCTTATCCGAGATATCCGGCATGAAGTTCTTCTTCAACAGGTCGTGCGATACCGACGTCGAGATAACCAGTAGCAGACCCGCAGAAGTTGACAGCGCCGCTGCCAGACCACCTGCCGCAACCAGTGCGATCACCCATGCTGGAAGATTAGCGATCTCAGGGGTAGCCAGTACCATGATGTCGCGGTCGATCTTCATCTCGTTGGTTTCGCCCTTGGCATAGTAGATCTTGCCGTCGTTGTTCTTATCGTCCCACTTGATCAGACCTGTCTTCTCCCAGTTCTTGATCCAGTCTGGTGCCGTTTCATAAGCCACACCCGTTGACTCTGGACCATTGATTGTCTCAATCATGTTCACGCGAGAGAAGGCAGCCAGTGCAGGAATAGTGGTGTACATGATGGCGATAAACACCAATGCCCAACCGGCTGAGACACGTGCATCTTTCACCTTAGGCACGGTGAAGAAGCGAACGATAACGTGTGGCAGACCCGCAGTACCGAACATGAGTGCGCCCGTGATGAAGAAGACGTCGATCATCCCCTTAGAGCCCTCAGTATACTGAGAGAAACCAAGCTGAGCAGACAGACCGTCGAGTTTCTCAAGCAGGTAGACACCCGTGTTGTTGCCCGCGGCATCGACCAACTCGGCACCGAAGCCAAGCTGCGGTAGGATATGACCTGTCATCATCACGGAGATGAAGATAGCAGGAACCATGAAGGCGAAGATCAATACACAGTACTGAGCCACCTGGGTATAGGTAATGCCCTTCATGCCACCGAGTACTGCATAGAAGAAGACCACGGCCATACCAATATAAACACCGGTATCGACCTCTACTTCCAAGAAGCGTGAGAACACCACGCCCACACCGCGCATTTGTCCGGCAATGTAGGTGAAACAGATGAAGATGGCACAGACAACCGCAACGGTACGGGCCGCCTGGGAGTAGTAACGATCGCCGATAAAGTCAGGCACGGTAAACTTGCCAAACTTACGCAGGTAAGGTGCCATACAGAGCGCGAGCAGCACATAGCCGCCTGTCCAGCCCATCAGGTAGACGGAACCGTCATAACCGACGAAGGAGACGATACCCGCCAATGAAATGAAAGACGCCGCCGACATCCAGTCTGCCGCCGTGGCCATACCGTTCATCACAGGGTGTACGCCACCGCCAGCAACATAGAACTCTTTGGTTGAGCCGGCGCGAGACCAGATCGCAATGCCAATATAGAGGGCAAAGGTAAAGCCCACTATCAAATAGGTTAACGTTTGAACATCCATCTCATTGCTCCTTAGTCTTCATGAACATTGTATTTTTTGTCCAGCGCATTGGCTTTCGCCACGTAGACAAAAATCAGTGCAACGAATACATACATGGCCCCCTGCTGAGCAAACCAGAAGCCCAGTTTGAAGCCCATGAAATGGATCTCATTGAGTACATCGACCAATAAAATACCGCAGCCAAATGACACTGCAGCCCAAATTGCTAGCAGTCCGAGCACTAGACGTAAATTTTCACGCCAGTAACCTTCTGCCTTTTCGTTATTTTCAAAAGCCATTGCGACTCCCCTGTGCTGATTATTATTAAGTCATGAATTAATCTAGCAAGCGCAGTCATTAGGACAATCGCGACTTTGGTCTAACGCCAGCGTCAACCTGAGCGCGAATTAAAACATTTTCTTTACAAAACAATAAGATCAAAGTTGACGCCAGCGTAAACCTATAATTTTCATAGGCTTGCAAACTAGACTAAGGTCGAACAGAATTGTTAATGGAATGTACAAAAAAGCCGCCAAGTGGCGGCTGATGGATTAGAGAGGCTTCCAATTAAGAGACTCTCTATTGAGGGACTTCCTAGTAAGAAGTGGCCTATTTCAGAGTCGAAAGATAGGCAAGCAGATCGGCCAACTCCTCGGCGCTGCGCTGCTTATTGCTCACCAGATATTTGCCGTTCACCAGCAGCGAAGGCACCCCGCGGATCCCAGATAATTGCGCCTGAGTATCATAGTCGGCGATCGCCAACTTGTTATCTACCGACGCCAGCGCCTTGTCGACCTCAGCCTTGGACAAGCCCTGCTCGACGAAGAACTGACTCAGCTCCTCCTGACGCTTAAAGGCGCCGTTCCCCTCATGGATCCGCTTAAACAAATTGCCATGGGTCTGCTCGGTCACATGAAACTTCTTCGCTAGGTAGTAGGCTTCCTGGCTTAGCTGCCAGGCAGCACGCCCACCCGCCACCGGCGTGCGCTCAAATGCCAGCTTATCACCCAAGTCGGCCTTTAGCTTGGCCACGGCCGAGGTGATCAAGCCATCCTGACGATAACAGTGGGGGCAGTTATAGGAGAAGAACTCGCGTACCACAGGCTGATTCACCTCAGGGATCCCCGCCACCTTCACATAGTCGACCCCTTCGACATACTTAGCCTCAGCACTAACCTGAAAGGCGGCCAGGGCGATAAACAACAGACTCACATAACGACATAGATTCACGACTCTTTTCATAACCAACTCTTCTTATTATTGAAAAATGTTTCTACCCCAAGCTTAGCTGAGGCTATTTATTTATCTTGCAACCTTCTCTCACAATCTTCTCTTACTATCTTCTCTTACCAAGACAAGGACTCATAAATTCAGTCAAAAGCGCAACCAAATACGCTTCGGCCTTTTGAACGCTAAGCTTCAGGAACATTAGCCTTCACGAACACTGGCTTTCACAAGCATTAGCCTAGCAATGGGCCAACATAGCTAAGGGATCGGTAAACTTATACCGATAGTTTAGCTCCCGGGTGATAAGGCCTCCATCGACGCGCTTATCTTCAGCTAAGTCTCCCTCGATAAAGCTTGGCGGCGTGAGCCCCAACTGAGTCGCCGCCTGTTGATAAAATTCCGCCTTGGTGGGATGCTGCGGCGCGCAGAGATTATAGGCTGGCGATAAAGGCCCCTCAGCTTTCAGCAGCGAGGTCACGGCACCAATGCAATCATCGAGATGCACCATATTCACTGCAAGGTTACCACCAGGCACATCCTCTCTTCCCGCCAGGAAGCGCCCTGGATGCCGTTTAGGACCTATGAGACCGGCAAAACGCACGACGACGCAGTTATTGTTAGACTCGCCAACGGCAGAGTTAGCACCAGAGAAGAGCGCCTCGGCGGCCAGTAAGGTCTCGCTCGCCGGGCTGTGGACCTTAGCATCGCTCTCGACGCAACCACTCTCAGCACTCTCGCTCGAAAAACAACCGCCACCGGCAGGATAGACACCAGACGTGCTGATAAAAATGATACGCTGATATTCGTGAGTCCCCATTAACGCCTTGAGGCGCTTGAGACGATCCAGATAGCCGTTATCACCACGGCGAAGTCCGGGGGGAATGTTGATCACTATGGCATCGCAGGCGAGGCCTTGGGTTATCGCTTCGCGGGTCTGAGAGGACAAACCTTCACTCTCGAGTGCTTCTAAATCCAGCGCAAAGCCAGTGATTCCATCGGCTGATAAGGCCTCGGCCTCCTGTGGCGAGCGCTTGGAGCCCGTAACCTTTAATCCTTGGCTTAACAGGGCCTTGGCCAAAGGCAGACCAAACCAGCCGCAGCCGACGACGGCAACAGAAGTTATCATCTTGAATGCTCTAAATTAAAATATTTTGACTTGAAACCAGACTTCTAAAATAACGCAACGGGACTAGGGGGTGCCAGCAAAATAAAAACTAATTCCACTGTCGGCCTGTAACACGCGCATTGCACCTTCGGTTAATTCTTCAAGCTTTAGCACGCTATCGACAAACACCTCCTCCTGACTGAGGAAACGCAGGCCGGGCTCGCTACCGTCGGGATGACAGGCCCACACCTGAGGCTGTTTCACCGATTGAGTGGTGACCATCACCTTGCCGACATCGCCATCGCTGAGACGCACCAGAGTGCCCGGCGGATAGATCCCAAGCAATTTAACCAACACGGCGATCAGTGTCTCCGAATGTTTCCCCGCATGATTCTTAAACAGATAACCCAGAGCTATCTGAGGCGAGCGGCTCTCTTCGGCCCACAGCTGACCGTCATAATCATTCGCCAGGCTCACCAGCTGGGTGATGATGGGGATCTTCTTCTCTGTCAGGCCGTCTGGAAAGCCAGAACCATCGATAAACTCGTGATGATGCAAGACAATACTGAGCACCGCCTTATTAAACAGGCCCGTCTTGTTGAGCATCTCGTAGCCAAAGTTGGGGTGCATCTTAAGGAAATTGGCTTCGGAGGCCGTTAACGGTGTCTTCTTGCGCCGGATAGACTCGGGTACCTTGAGCTTGCCTATGTCGTGGAACAGACAGCCCAAGGCGATGTCGCGCATATCTGATTTTGGCAGCTCCATGGCCCTGGCGATCATCAGCGCCAATACCGCCACCGAGATGCCGTGTTGAGTTACGCTATTGTCACTCTCACCTGCGGTCACTAACGCCAGGTGGGTCTGCTCATACTCAAACATATGCTCGATGAGGGACTCCACCAGCGAGGCAGCCTCGCGATAGGCACCCTCGGGATCGCTGGCTATCTTGCTAAAGGTCGAGCGACACTCGTTGACACAATCGATGAATCGCTTCTGACTCAGACGCAGAGACTTCCGCACATTGCGTTTGGCTTCTACGATGGGATCCACCACCTCTTCTGCCTTTTCAGCCTGCTCATCCCCCTCCTCACTCTCCTCTTCCAGCAGTTCTTCGCCCGACACCAACAGAACGTAGGGCACGCCAAGACTCTTGATCAGCTCTATCTGCGCCTCTTCTTCAATCTTGATGCGGTTAAAAAGGAAAGGATGGTTTTTCCAAGACAAGGGTAACTTAACAGTGATACCTGTTTGTAACTTAGACAGGGGTAATTGTATCGGCTCAGTTCTGGCCACTCGAAGCAACTCCATTGATTTTCCCCATACCCATTGGGTCCCCTGCTCCAGATCTGGATGCGGGATGATCCCCTAAGAATATGAAAAGCAACCTAACTTTAATAACATAACTATAGTCAATAGCAACTCAATTTGTACAATCTGTCATTAAATTGACCACTTACGCACAGATTGACGCCAAAGTGCACCGAGAGACGATTAGCTGCTGGTTATAAGATATGCAAAAAATCTAAACTAAGATTGAAATTATTTATTGTATACAATATTCAATTGGTGTTAGTATGCTTCTGTTCTTTAGAGATACGTAGCAACCCCGGATTATGTTTCTTTAAAGAGTGTTGCTGTCAATTGTCCTTAATATAAGTCCTGTGAATTTGTTGTTTTTCACATTGATTTATAAGGTATTTTGTAACATTCCGATATCTTGAGACTGAATTTTCATTCGAAAAGATATGCTTGGCGCTGCATCTTGCAGCGCTTTTTTTTGGCCGGGATTCGCTAATCCGTCTGATTGCGCCAATCCTGAAGGTAGTATTTGAGGTGCTTCGACTTGGCGATGTAGAGCAGGCTCCAGAAGAGAAACAGCGCGTCCAGGCCAAAACTCCAGCTATAGAGAAAATGGTTATGAATCAGGCGCTGCAACAAGAGGCCGGCATCCAGCATCAAGAACACGATCAGCAGAGGTTTGAGTTGATTAAAGGCGGGTCTTAACCAGAGTGGAGCGCGTTTGCGCTCGGCGATCACTAAGCCATAGAGAAATAAGCCACCGACACCGGCCGCCAAGGCCATCAGAAAGTCAGACTTTTGCGGATAGATGAGGGCGACCAAACCGGCTCGATCGCTGGCCTGAGTCAGGGAGGCGATAAACACACACCATCCCCGGGCGATAAAGGCCAGCATCAGGTACAACATAAGCGGCGGCTTAAAGTGTCCCTTATCGTCTAACCAATTAATATGTCCAAAATTCAATAGTGTTCTCCCTCCCCCGTTTCTCTCTATATGGTGATGATGTCGCGGATTTCAACATCTGATAACAAATGGAGGCGGTGAACGATAAAAAAAGCGCCATCCCTCGATGACGCTCTCGTTTAACTTAGATCTAATTTAGTAGGCTAATTCACACAGCCAATTTAAGAGCCTAGGATTGCCAAGAGCTCTGCCTCATCGATCACCTTAACTCCAAGCTCCTGCGCCTTGGTCAACTTTGAGCCGGCCGCCTCACCGGCAACCAAGCAATCGGTATTTTTCGAGACGCTGCCCGCCACCTTGGCACCTAATGCCTGCAGCTTAGCCTTGGCATCGTTGCGATTGAGTTGCGTCAAAGTGCCGGTTAGTACCCAGGTCTGCCCCTTCAGGGAGAGCGCCTCTTCGGCAACCTCTTCGATGTCGGGCCAGTGCACACCGGCCTGCAGCAGGCCGTCTATCACCTCAAGGTTATGGGGCTGCTCGAAGAAGTGCACCAGATGCTGAGCGACGATCACCCCCACATCGTCAACCTTCATAAAGGTCTCGGCGTCCGCCTGCTTGAGTTTCTCAAGGGTCTTGAAATAATTAGCCAGGTTGGCGGCGGTGGCTTCGCCCACTTCCCTGATCCCCAGCGAATAAAGGAAACGGGCAAAGGTAGTTTGCTTGGCCGCTTCCAGGGCATTGACCAAATTAGTGGCCGACTTCATCCCCATACGATCCAGCATAGTGATCGCCGAGGCGGTAAGCTTGAAGAGATCCGCAGGGCTGGCCACCAGCTCCTTATCGATCAGCTGCTCCACCACCTTGTCGCCCATGCCATCGATATCTAACGCCTTGCGCGAGGCGAAGTGCTTGATCGCCTCCTTACGCTGGGCCTCACAGTAGAGGCCGCCTGTACAACGGGCAACCGCTTCGCCCTCGACGCGCTCCACGTCGCTGCCACACACGGGGCATTGTGGCGGAAACTGGATCGCCTGGGCATCGCTCGGGCGCTTCTCGGGCACCACGGCAACGACCTGAGGGATCACGTCACCGGCGCGGCGGATGATCACGCTATCGCCTATCATCACCCCGAGACGGGCGATCTCATCGGCGTTATGCAAGGTGGCGTTGGAGACGGTAACCCCGCCGACAAAGACAGGTTGCAGGCGCGCAACCGGGGTCACGGCGCCGGTACGGCCCACCTGGAAGTCTACCCCTTCGAGCAGAGTGATCTCCTCCTGGGCCGGAAACTTATAGGCGGTGGCCCAGCGAGGCGCCTTAGCAACGAAACCAAGAGTCTGCTGCTGAGCGATATCATTCACCTTAAGCACCACGCCATCTATCTCATAGGCCAGCTCGCTGCGACGGGTCAGTATGTCCTGATAATAGGCCAGCACGGTCGGGATATCCGCACATACCTTGACTTCACTGCTCACCGGACAACCCCACTCTTTAAGCTGCATCAACTGCTCGAAATGGCTGGCTGCCAGCGGCCAGGTTTCTGGCTCCACCACGCCCAGGGCGTAGGCATAGAATGCCAAGGAGCGGCTGGCGGTGATCTTGCTGTCTAACTGACGCAGGCTACCGGCGGCGGCATTACGCGGATTGACGAAGAGCTTCTCGCCCTTGGCGCGGGCCTTGTCGTTGACCGCCTCGAAGGCCGCCTTAGGCATAAAGACTTCGCCGCGCACCTCGAGCAGTGGCGGGAAACCGCTCCCCCTGAGTCTTAAGGGCACAGATTTGATGGTGCGCACATTCTCGGTAATGTCCTCACCGACAGAGCCATCGCCGCGGGTGGCGGCGCGCTCAAACACGCCATCGCGATAGAGGATACTCACCGCCAAACCGTCTAACTTAGGCTCACAGCAAAATGCCGGCGCCTCCGGCAGCTTATCGCCGACGCGCTTATAGAAGGCGTTGAACTCCTCTTCGCTGAAGACGTTATCCAGGCTCAACATGGGTTTGAGGTGAGTCACCTGATTAAACTTGCTCAGGGCCTCGCCGCCGACTCTTTGGGTTGGAGAGTCGGCCAGCGCCAGCTCGGGATGCTCGACCTCCAACTCCTGCAGGCGACGCATGAGACGGTCATATTCGGCGTCGGGGATCGAGGGCGCGTCATCGACATAGTAGCGATAGTTGTGCTGATTAAGCTCGTCGGTTAACTGTTTAATCTCGTCTTGTATGGCTTGCATGATTTCTTATCCAGTTTAAGCAACAGAGGCCGCTGATGCGGCCTCTACTTCAATGTTGGTCTAGGGATCACATCTGCGCGCGAATGCGCTGCAGGTAAGACTGCTTGGTCTGCTCGCTCCAGGCGCCGCGACCACCGTCGAGCACTTCGCCGCCGAGATCGTCGGCCAGCTGATGGGCCGAGTTAAGCATGATTGAGAAATTCATCAGAGGATCGCCATAGCAAGGCAGCGTCATAAACAGCACTATGCCCTGAGTAGTAAACTGCTCCATCTCATCTGGGTTGAATACCCCAGGCTTAACCATGTTAGCCAATGAAAACAGCACCTTGCCTGTGCCAGCATTATCCTCATGACGATGGAAAATATCCATATCACCAAACTTGAAGTTAAGGGTCAACAGGCTAGGTAGTAGCTCGGCGCCATTGAGGGCCTCGCCCTCTTTAGCCACCACGTGCAGCACCAGTACATCCTGTGGTTCGCCAAGCGGCGCCTCTTCGGCCACTTCTGGCGTTGGCTCTGGTTCAACAGGCACTGGCTCTACAGATGCAGGCGCTACTGACTGAGTCGCTTCGACTCTCGGCGCGGGGCGCACTGCTTCATGCTTCCGCTCAGTAACAGGGTCTTCAAACAGCGAAGGCTGCGCGGGGGCCTGCCCCAGGCCAAGCTCCATCTGCTCGAGATGGGCGTCGCTAACTTCCTCGTTAGGAGTGGCCGACATCACTGGCTCTTGACGCGAACGCGGCGCCTTCTGCTTAGGCTCGTCCGACAGGGAGAAACTGGGCGAGGCTTCTGCTGGCTCGCTCTCTTGCGCGCGAGCACCTGCAGGTGTGGCACGGCTGGTCGAGGTGGCCTTAGGAATGCTGCGATCTTCGCCGTTATTTTTAATTACTCTTACAGGGCCAACGCCATCTGCGTCGAAACCGTCACTGTCACGTGTCTTATCTGTGTATAGCCCTGTCATGGGCGATTCTTTTAATGATTTAGGTTGCTGCCGCCTAATGGACCAAAAACCATGCACAAGTACCGCGATAATGGCTACCGCGCCTAACACGAACAATACCAGTTGCAAATTTTCCATTGATTACCCTGTTTTTCCCAAAATTATACTGCGTCGGCTAATGCCACCGCCTCATCGATATCGACGGCAACTATGCGTGAAACCCCTGGTTCGTGCATAGTGACACCTATTAGTTGATCGGCCAATTCCATGGTGATCTTATTGTGACTAATATAAACAAATTGCACGCTCTGAGACATCTCTTTTACCAGTCGGCAGAACCTGTCGACATTGGCATCATCGAGCGGCGCATCGACCTCATCCAACATACAAAATGGCGCCGGATTCAGCCTGAAAATCGCAAATACCAATGATAAAGCGGTTAATGCTTTTTCTCCACCCGAAAGCAGGTGAATCGTACTATTCTTTTTCCCCGGCGGTCTGGCCATAATGGTGACCCCAGTCTCCAGCAGATCATCATCGGTCAGCGCCAGATAGGCACTGCCGCCGCCAAACACCTTAGGAAACAGCACTCCGAGATCTTGGTTGACCTTATCGAAGGTCTCCTTAAAGCGCGTCTTGGTCTCGCGGTCGATCTTGCGAATCGCCTCCTCCAGGCTGCCAAGGGCCTTGGCCAAGTCCGCATCCTGACTGTCGAGATAGGCCTTGCGTTGACTCTGCTGCTCGAACTCTTCAATCGCCGCCAAATTTATCGCGCCAAGATGTTCGATCTGCGCCTTTGTGCGCTCCAGCGCCTTCTGACGATGGCTCAGGCATACAGTCAGATCCAGCGTTGCCTGCACCTCGGCGATATCCACCTCTTGGCTCTTGATCTGGGCTAACTGACTGTCAATTTGACCTTTTATTCCTTCGCGACGTAACTTTAACGCGCTGATGGCTTGAGTCAAGTGATCTAACTTGCCAAGTTGTTGTTTTTGCTTGGCGCTGATCTCGTCTGCTTGATTTTGCAGCTCAGCCTGCTGCAGGCGCAGGGCATCGAGCGCCGCCTGCGCCTCTCCCTGACGCGCCAGGGCATCATTGAGCTGGGCCGTCATGGCATCGGCTTGCAGCTTACCATCTAGCTTATCCTGCCCCTCGAGTTGCCCCTGAAGCTCGCTCAGTTCTTGGGCCAGCTCCTTCATCTGCCGCTCGAGCTGCTCACCCTGCTGGCGGCTAAGCGCCTGCTCGGTATTGATCGCCTGCAGCGATTGCTGTAGCTGCTGGGACTGCTGCGCCAACGCCTGACGCTCGCGGCCCAGCGCCTTATGCTGGGCGCGGCGATCGGCAAGTCCCGCCACCTGACTGTCGGCTGAGCGCGTCAGCTCAGTCAGCTGCGCCTCGTCTTGATCGCGGCGACTTGTCAGCTCACTCAGGCTTTGCTCCACGGCTGTGAGCTCGCCGGTCTGCTCTTCGAGCAAGGCCTTCAGCCTGGCTTGCTGCTCACCTTGCTGGGCGATACGCTCCTGGGTCGCCTGAGCCTGCGCCATCAGACGTTCACGCTCAAGCTGCGTCCCCTGCAAGCTGGTATTTAGCTGCAACATTGCTTCACGCTGCTCATCCAAGCCCTGATTGACCTCGGCAAGCACCGCCCTTCGCTCATCGATCGCCTCGACACTGGCCGCTATGCTGAGCTCCAATGCTTCCTGCTCGGCCTTGAGCTGCACCAACTGGCTGCCCTGCTCGGCCTTTTGCAGCACAAAGCCTTTACCCACTATGTAGCCATCGGCGGTGACGATGCGCTCGTCATCCTCAAGTGAATCCAGCATCGCCTTAGCCTGACTCAGGCTATCGACCCAGCTAAGCCTAGACAGCCAGGGCGCCAGGTTGACCTCGCTGCTCAGCCCAGTCCACTGCTGAGATCTGCTTAACTCAAAGCCGCTCTCATTCTCTGTTTCCTCTGCTCTTGGCTTGTCACTCACCTTCTGGGTGAGCAGACCGTCGAGCAACAGGTCGACCGCCGCTTCCCAGCCGGGCGTGACCTGAATCGCCTGCCAGAGGGCGCGGCCCTGAAGCGCGTCTTCCTGAGGTAAGATACGCTTGACCACCGCCAGACGTCCTCTCTCCTCGGCCAGGGACTGCGACAGGGCATCGACCTGCGCCTGGGTCTGGCGCGCCTGCTCCTGTCGCTGAGACTGAGTGCCAGCCCCCTGCTCGATCTCGCCCTTAAGCTCATCGAGCCGCTCGGCGAGCCGTTCACACTGAGCATGTTGCAGCGCAAGATTGGCGCTCTCATCCTGATGGGATAACTGCTCGAGCTGGCGTGACGCGCTCTGATGTTGCGACTTAAGCTGAGCCAGGGCGCTCTGCTTATGCTTGAGCTCCCCCTTGGTGAGTTCCAGGCGTAGCTGGCATTGGTTAACCGCCTGCTTGGCCTGACTCTCGGCTTCCTGTGCCTGCTCCAGTGATAGCTCGACCTCGCCAAGCTGCTCATCGAGTAGCTCGAGCTGCAGCTGCAAGGTCTGATGGGCCTGCCGGGCATCGTGCTGACGTTCATCGAGATCGCCGCGCGCCAATATAAGCGCCTGCTCCTGCGCCTTTAACAGCGCCAGCTTCTCTTGGTCCTGCCTGATACGCTGCTTGAGGTGCGCATCTTGCTGCTGGCGATGCTTGACCTCCTGTTCGAGCTTGGCGATCTGATTACCGTTAAGATAGAAGGCCTCGACCTGTTGCTGCTCCTGGCGCTCAAGCTCATCGAGTTTGAGTTTAAGCTCGGTCAAATTGCGCGACAGAGCTTCTCGCCCAGCATCGCCCTCGCTCTGGGTCAGCGTCTTGGCTTCTATCTCCTGGGATAACTTGTCAGATTGGGCGCTCAGCTCCAGATATTTAGCCACCTCGAGTTGGGCCTGCTGATCCCGCTCCGTCTGCTTCAGCGCACGATATTGACGCGCAGCCTCGGCCTGCTCGGCCAGCTTGTCTATCTGTCGGCCCAGCTCTTGACGGATATCTCCTAGGCGTTCGAGGTTCTCGCGGGTGTGGCGGATACGGTTTTCCGTTTCGCGTCGTCGCTCCTTATAGCGGGAGATCCCCGCCGCCTCTTCGATGAAGACCCTCAGCTCCTGAGGCTTAGATTCGATGAGACGTGAGATGGTGCCCTGCTCGATAATGGCGTAGCTGCGCGGACCAAGTCCCGTGCCCATGAAGAGATCGGTAATGTCCTTACGGCGGCACTTTTGGCCATTGAGGAAGTAACTGGATTCGCCGTCCCGGCTCACCTGACGCTTCACGGCAATCGCCTGATAGCTGGCGTACTGACCGCCCAGACGGCCCTGCTGATTGTCGAAGCTGAGCTCGACACTGGCCACGGAGACCGGGCGTCTGGCCGAGGAGCCGTTAAAGATAACGTCAGCCATGGAGTCGCCGCGCAGGTGTTTGGCAGAGCTTTCGCCCAGCACCCAGCGCACCGCATCAATCACATTGGACTTGCCACAGCCATTAGGGCCAATAATTGCCGTAAGCGGTTGGTTAAAAGGGATTTTAGTGACATCGACAAACGACTTAAATCCAGCAAGTTTTATCTGTGTGAGTCTCATTGTGCCAGTTTGGTCGTCTATTGGGAGGCGCGCTTGGTATCGCTGTTATTATTGCTAGCCACTTTATCAAAGCATGCCGCATTTTGTAACGTTTTTTCTGTTAAGCGGCGTGATTTCACCCTTGTTTTTACAACAGGGCTGACACACAATCGGCCTTAAGCAAGACATAAGGATATTCAGATAAGACTATGAATCAAAAAGCAAGCAAGCCCGCTAAGAGTGGCGTGAACTATTTTCTCGACGGCTTTCGGCTGATCAAACAGCCGGGGCTGAGACGCTTCGTCTTCATCCCGCTGAGCGTCAACCTGGTGCTGTTTGCGGCGGTGATCTACTTCGCCATCGGCCAGCTGGAGCAGGTGTTTCAATGGATCAATGGTCAACTGCCGGAGTACCTGAGCTGGCTGAACTTCCTGCTCTGGCCGCTGGCGGTGCTCACCCTCTTGGTGGTGCTCTCCTTTATCTTCAGCTCCGTCATGAACTGGATAGCCGCCCCCTTCAACGGCCTGCTGGCGGAGAAGGTTGAGCAGTATCTCACCGGCAAAGACCTCAATACCGGTGGCACTATAGATTTGATTAAAGATCTGCCGCGTATCCTGGGGCGCGAGTGGATGAAACTGAAATATTACCTGCCCAGAGCCATATTGTTTCTCATTTTGTTCTGGGTGCCTTTCATCGGCCAGACCGCCGCCCCTGTACTCTGGTTTCTGTTTAGCGCTTGGATGATGGCGATCCAATACTGTGACTATCCCTTCGATAATCACAAGGTGCCTTTTAATGATATGAAGTTTGCCCTCAATCAGACCAAGGGCAGCAGCTTTAGCTTCGGCGCCGCGGTCACCCTGTTTTCGATGATCCCCATCATCAACTTTATCGTGATGCCAGTCGCCATCTGTGGCGCCACCTCTATGTGGGTCGACAAATACCGCGCCGCCTATCGCAATGAGCAGATTGCCCCTGAATAAAGCTCACTTCAAAAGAAAAGGCCTGCAATTGCAGGCCTTTTTATTACGAATCAGGCGCCACCGTATACCTCAGGGGAGCTCTCCTCTGCTGGGATTTCTCTTGGCTTAGAGAGATCAACAACGACAGTTTCTGAGATTTTATCTTGAATCGCCTGACGATTGGCATCCCAATATATCTGTAGGAATCCGAGTAAACCTGTGGCGAAACCGGCGCCATAGCCGCCATAACGTCCAAAGGCATCCCATAGCGAGATAGATGAGGCATCCAGCGGCACCACCCGAATGTTGAGCAATTTCTTACCCAGCGTCTGGCCATCGAACCAGGCGGTAAAGATAGTAAAGTAGAAGGCGGCCCAGCCAAAGCCGAGCCCGAGATCGTTTAAGATACCTTTGGCCCATTCCAGCAGGCTGTAGGGCGAAGGCTTATCTTCCTCCTCATCAAATTTATCCGGGTCAATCCCGAGCGCCGCTGGCTCATCCATTAAGGCTTGTTGGCTTGGCTCGGCGACCTTGCTCACTTGCTTATCCAGCGCTGCTTCAGTCCCATCTAGCTCCGCCTTAGGCGCCGGGCCTGTCTTACTCACCTCTTGCTTCAGTGCTTCTTGCTTCAATGCTTCTAGCTTAACCACGTCTTGCTTATCCTCGCCGTGCTTCACAGCATAGCCATTAGGGTAAGCCTGCTTTAGGCGCTTCATCAGTAGTTGTTTTTCCTGACTCGGCAGAGACAGCTCGTCGATCAGCTGAGATGCCAGCGCCACCTTCTCCCTGTCGCTTGCCTTTAAGCTGTCCATCGCGCTAAGCAGCTTGATTAATTTCTCGTCGGCGCAGCTTGCCTCCTCACACAGACTAAGGGCTATGATCTGCGGCATGACCTTAAGTGCATTCAAGGACTCCGCCTGCTGGCCTGTGGTTTGCGCCACTTTCTCCACGTCTTTACCTTTATCCGCATCGCCGTAGGAGATGATGTTGTCGCTGGTGACCCAGATTGTCATCAAGAGCATGGCAAGATAGAGGCCCCACTTCAGCGCCTTGCCCAGTTGATGGCTGCGACGCTCAATGACTAAGGTTAAACCGACCAGGAGAATGAACAGGGCGCCGGCCTGCTCTGCTAACACGCTAATCAGCAAACCATCGATCAGCATCGCTAGGCCGCGCTTGAGTGGCGAGGCCAGCGGGGTATAGAGCAGTTCTGGCGCCACATGAAAGGCGAAGGGGGTGACTATTGTCTTAGGGTCCTTGATCCTAGGGTCTTTGGTCTTAGGACCTTTGGAGTTTGGAGCTTTTGTCTTAGATTTTTTAACTGACTCAGGGCTCGCAGATCCATGCGCTGTGCTCGGCATATTTGCCACATCCCCTATGCTATCGTTTGTGCTGCTCACTCATCTGCTCCCTGCGATTTATTCTGCTTATTTTGGCTAGCGGGCTTGATACATTTCGCTAACTTATCAATAGGATCCCCATTAGACCAGCCCCCTTAGCGATGTAATTATGATATAAGTGACAGCTTTTATAACAGAAAAGAATAACGAAGATGAAACTATCATTTCTAATGCGCCCAAACCACACTATGATTTAGCTGTATACATTAAGGAGCAAGTAATCCATGAGTAAAATTTTCGAAGACAATTCATATACCATAGGTAATACACCTCTTGTTCGCCTAAATCGCGTCAGCAAGGGAAATGTGCTCGCCAAGGTTGAGGCCCGTAACCCTAGCTTTAGTGTAAAGTGTCGTATTGGCGCGAATATGATTTGGGACGCCGAAAAGAAGGGCTTGCTCACTAAAGACAAAGAATTGATTGAGCCGACCTCAGGTAACACAGGTATCGCACTGGCCTATGTCGCCGCGGCCCGTGGTTATAAGCTAACCCTGACCATGCCAAACACCATGAGCCTCGAGCGTCGCAAGCTGCTTAAAGCCTTGGGCGCCAATCTGGTGCTGACCGAAGGTGCCAAGGGCATGAAGGGCGCCATCGACAAGGCTGAAGAGTTACGTCAATCTGCACCAGAAAAATACCTGATATTAGGTCAATTCGATAACCCAGCGAACCCAGAGATCCACGAGAAGACCACAGGCCCTGAGATCTGGAACGACACAGACGGTGAAGTCGATGTGGTTGTGGCGGGCGTGGGTACCGGCGGCACCATTACCGGTGTGAGTCGTTATATCAAGCAAACTCAGGGTAAGGCGATCACCTCGGTTGCCGTTGAGCCTGCAGACTCTCCTGTCATTGGCCAGACCATGGCTGGTCAACCTGTGCAGCCTGGTCCACATAAGATCCAAGGTATCGGCGCAGGTTTCATCCCTGGCAACCTAGACCTTGACGTGATCGATCGCGTAGAAGCCGTGACCAACGAAGAAGCGATCGAGATGGCCCAGCGTCTGATGAAAGAGGAAGGTATCCTGGTAGGTATCTCTTCGGGTGCAGCGGTTGTTGCGGCTAACCGTATCGCCGACTTGCCAGAATTTGAAGGCAAGAACATCGTAGTGATCCTGCCATCTGCGGCCGAGCGTTACCTCTCTTCAGTCCTGTTCCAAGGCCAATTTGGTGACGCGGAAAACGTTCAGTAAGACTCGCCTACTAAGGCAGGTTAACTAACTTGAGGCCCCGATAGTTTTAAACTATTGGGGCTTTATTTTATGGCACGCAGGATCTTGTCGATACAGGCACCAAGGGTCCGCTGCAGAAAGTCACTGTTTAGATTGCCACTGATAATACTCTGATACTCCACCCAACGAATCAGCCCCAACAGCTGATGGGCGTCGGCATTGGCCGTGGTTGATCCTAAGGCGGTAAAAAACTGCTCGATAGTGCTGACAAAGTCATTGTCCAACAGCTGAATCGCCTCGGCGAGCGCAGGATTGCGCAGCGCCTCTTCGTGAAACGCGACCTCGAGAATACGATCGTCCCTGTGACTCACCTGAGTTTGAATATGCTCGCAAAGAAAATCGGTCAGATGAGCCGCCACCTTGTCCGGCGCCACCTGGTGACTGTCTGCCTTAAGCGCCTCGAGCAACTGAAAACTCTTCTGCTCCAGAGTGTTGTTCATCCACAGGGTCTTTTCGGCAAAGTAGGTTAAGGCGTCGCTGATCAGATCTTTGATATCTTTAAAGTAATAGGTGGTCGAGGCAAGCGGTACCTGCGCCTCTGTTGCCACGGCGCGATGACGCACGCCGCGAACCCCCTCCTTGACGATCAAGCTTAGAGTCGCCTCTAAGATGGCCACCCGCCGCGCCTCACCATCGGCCCTGTGGGTGATACGTCCAACATAACTAAGAGGTTGCTGCATTAATTCTATCCTTATCGATCTAAGCCGTCGGCGACAGAGCTGATGCTATGTTAACACCTGAGTAACACTTGACCTAGCACAGCGTCGTTACACGCCCCTTCTCAACGATCAATAACGCCTTGTATCGTAGATAATTTCGGCTATCTTGGGACTGTTTTCGCGAGCCAGGTCGATAAAACGACATAGACTTGATGTCCTAAATTGAGGATCGGGCTAGAGTGGATGACATTGCACTCACTCAAGCGTCAGGACTCTGATGGACTTTTACCAATCGCCGAAACAGATATCGGCATTTGATGCCAAATTTGAAGCACAGAAAATCGCATTCGCTCCCATAACCTTCCAGGTTGCCCGTTGCCTGCTGAAATTTAATCTATTAGCCCAAATCGAAGCTAAACCTGGCTCGAGCCGCCCACAGCTCGCCAGTCTGGTTGAGCTGTCAGACTATGGCGTTGGTGTCCTGCTGGATATGGCCCTGAGCATGGGGCTCGTCTGGCAAGATGATCAAGGCTTTCACCTGGACAAGATAGGCCACTTCCTGCTTCACGATGAGATGTCCAGAGTCAACCTTAACTTCAACCATGACGTTTGTTATCAAGGGATGTTCGAGCTCGACAAGGCATTGGAGAATGGCGAAGCCAGTGGTCTGAAGGTGTTTGGCGATTGGCAGACCATCTATCCTGGCCTAAGCCAGCTGCCACCGGCGGCCAAGCAGAGCTGGTTCGAGTTCGACCACTTCTATTCCGATCACGCCTTTGGCACTGTGATGCCACTGATCTTTAAAGCCAAGCCGAAGACACTGGTGGATATCGGCGGTAACACGGGAAAATGGGCTCTCGCCTGCACCCGCTACGATACCGACGTCGAAGTCACCATCATGGATCTCCCGGGTCAGCTGAAGGTCGCCATGGAAAATGCCAAAGACAAGGGCTTGAGTGAACGTATCCATGGCTTCGAATGTGATCTGTTAAAGGCGGATACGCCTTTCTTTAAGGGAGGGGATCTCTACTGGATGAGTCAGTTCTTAGATTGCTTCTCCGAGGAGCAGATACTGACCATATTAAAACTGGCCGCCGCCAATATGGCTTCCCATAGCGAACTCTGTATCTTAGAGACCTTCTGGGACAGACAACCCTGTGAGGCCGGTGCCTATTGTGTCAATGCCACCTCGCTCTACTTCACTGCCATGGCAAACGGCAATAGCCGCATGTACCACTCCAAAGATCTGCTCAAGCTGATCTCATCGGCGGGCCTCTATGTCGACGAGGATATCGATAACATAGGACTAGGTCATACCTTGCTGCGCTGTCGTAGAAAGCCTTAAAAACTTAAACCTAAATTCTTAAATCTTTAATCTTAAATCTTTAACCTTAAAAATCTTAGGTAGACCAATGACCTCACGCTTGCGGTCTACCTAGCTCTCTATTTTCTCTAGTCTCTATAGTACCGATGTGTACTCTGTTAAATAGCGCTAGGTTTGGGTTAATAGATGTATAGACACTAGATTAATAAGCTTAATAGCCAACTCGGCTGGGCCAAATGTGTTGCTAAGCACCTTCTCAGCCAACAAACCGTCGCCCGTCAAGGTGACTTCCCTTTCCCTTTCCCTTTCCCTTTTCCTTCCTTTTGCCCTCTCATTGGTGCAAATAGTCGAGCGGAAAAGAGCAACACAGATTTAACAAGCCTAACCCTCAAACTTAATAATAATGACTTATCATGGGCGCCAAATAGACCATGAATTAAGAAAAGCACCGCACATTAGTATTAGAAATTAATCCCCTCACACCTTGCCGTTAACAATAAACAAACAATTAAACAGACATGAATAGCGGTGATTTTGGTCACAAACAAATCATTTCCACAATATTTTTCATATTTTTTGTATTTTTTTTAAATAACAAACAACACAAGTAAAAAACAACCACCCACAAAAATAAAAACAAGTGAAAAACAAATAACCCCACGAGATTTCACATCATCGCTACAGACAACCCCAAAATATAACATCTAGAAGTATTTTGAAATAAATCGCTTATTTAACACCCACTTTGCAATGTTAATTGTTTTTTATTTGTTAAAAAAAAGATAAAAATCTAAGTGCGTAAGCAGACGTATCGGCTGTAGCCGCCTTGTTGCAGTTGTTACCTCTCTATGATTATATCGAGCACGAGGTAAAGATTTATCAATATAAGTAAATATTTGAAAAGTTTTTACTAAATAAAGATCGACACTTAGATCGAATAAAAGCGGTCAGTCCATAAGTGTTCAAATCAAAAATTAAAATAAGTCTCAGGGAGAAACACAATGCAGCCTAATTCTATATTGGCTAAAGCTGTTCGTTTCGCATTAATTGGTGGTGCCGCGACGGCAGCACTAAGCGTACCTGCCGTTTATTCGGCGGACGAAGACAGCGTAGAACGTATTCAAGTAACAGGTTCACGTATTAAGCGTACCGATATGGAAACGGCTACACCTGTTACCGTCATGAGCGCAGAAGACATGGCGAAACAGGGTTTCACTAACGTTCAAGATGCGTTGGAAAGCCTAACTTCAACCACCAGTGCAATGACCACCCAGTCAGTTCATGGTTTCACACCAGCCGCCTCATCTATCAGTCTACGTGGCGCCGGTGCTAACCGTACTTTGACACTGATCAATGGTAAGCGTCTAAACCAATATCCAAAGCCATCTGGTGGTACCGATAACTTCGTAGATACTGCTAACCTGCCTATGGAAGCGGTACAACGTATCGAAGTACTGCAATCTGGTGGTTCTGCTATTTACGGTGCTGACGCCGTTGGTGGTGTGATCAACATCATCCTGAAAAAAGACTTCGAAGGTGTAGCACTTAAGTACCGTCACGGTGACACCACAAACGGTGGCGGCGGAAGTGACCGTATCGCGCTTTCTCTAGGTGCTTCATCTGATCGCGGTAACGTATCGACTTTCATCGAATTTACCGATAACGAGCAGCTAAAAGCGACTGATCGTGAAAACTTCGGTCTACACACTGACAAAGTACCATACAGCGAATTTTCTGCTTACAGCTCATACGGTGCTCGCATCGTAGGTTCTGGTACTGGCGCACGTCAACTGACTGAAGAAGAATGTACCGCTGGCGGTTACCTGTGGACTGGCTCTCTGTGTGGTTTCGACCGTTCAGAATGGCGCGACCTACAACCTAAGAGCTCACGTTTCATCAGCTCAACCAACTTCAACTATGAGCTGGCCGATGACATTAGCTTCGTAGGTCGTTTAGATTTCGCCGAAGCGAAATCTACCACTAACATCGAGCCTATGGCGATCAATGACTACGACATCAAAGTCGCAGGCAACAGCGTCACCGTAAGCAATGGCGATCTAAGCAAGACTTTCAACGACAAGACTACTGCCCTAGGCGGTGACTTCGCCAACGCAACCGATGGTGATTACAACTACCTACGTCGTCTACACGAGTTCAGCAACCGTGCTGGCGAGACTAAGACGCGTAACTACTTCTTCACCGCTGGTCTGGAAGGCACACTGGCTGATGAATACAGCTGGGATGCATCAGTTAACTACGGCCGTACTAACGTAGACGTGTTCCGCAGTGGCTATGCTACTGTTGGCGGCATGTTCGACTACATCACTGCCGGTGAAAACGGCAACTCTCTGCTGAAGAACATGAGCGCAGAAGATGTAGAACAAGCCTCTTACTCACCATTTGAGAAGGCTCAGTCTACTCAGAAGAACATCCAGGCTAACATCTCTGGTATGGCGTTCGAAATGCCAGCGGGTGACGCTCAGTTTGCATTCGGTGCTGAGTACACAGAGCAAGACTATGAAACCAACACAGATTCAGAGTCTAAGAAAGGTAACATCCTGACCACTGGTGGTTCTTCAGGTGCCGGTGAGCGTTCTTTCTGGGCAACTTATGCCGAATTGAGCCTACCTGTTCTTGACGTACTGACTGTCGACGCGGCACTACGTTATGACCGCTACGATGATTTCGGTGGCAACCTGTCTCCACAGTTGACTATTGAATACCGTCCACTAAGCGAACTATTGGTTCGTGGTTCTATCAGCTCAGTATTCCGCGCACCAGACATGCATCGTGTATATGGTGATGCGACTAAGGGCTTCTCTACTGTTATCGATTTCAAACAGTGTCAAGCACTTGGTGGTATTCCAGGTCAGGGCTACCCAGGCGATGAAACACTGAATGCTGTTTGTAAGGAACTTCACGTAGACACTACAACAGGTGCTAACAAAGATCTGGAAGCCGAAACTGGTTACACAGCTAACATAGGCGCGGTATGGGGCGGTGATGCACTCAACGCATCATTCGACCTATGGGAATGGAAACTGGATGACATGGTTAGCGACATCAGCGCTAGCAAGGCTGCTCGTGAATACGAACAGTACGAAAGCATGCTGACTCGTGATGCAAGCGGCACTATCACTCACGTGAACGCCGTTGCACAGAACCTGGCATTCCAAAAAGTACGTGGTTTAGATATCACTGCTGGTTATAGTTGGGATCTGGACAACATTGGTGAGCTGAAGCTTAACTTCACCGGTACTTACATCCTGTTGTCTGAGTACCAACTGTCACCAACTGATCCAGTTGAAGACGATCTAGAAAACGGTGGTCTGCCACAGTACCGTGCAAACGTTGTACTGGGTTACTACATCGATGACTTCGAAGCAACCTTAGGTGCTTACCACACTGCGCGTATGCACGGTGTTCAATACAAGACGTTCAAGCAATCTGCTATCGACAACAACGAAACATTCGACGAAAGCGCACACGAAGTGGCATCACAAACTAAGTGGAACCTGACTGCAGGTTACAACATCACTGATGCTATCAAGGTGAAAGCTGGCGTAGTTAACCTGTTCGATGCAGGTCCTAACTTTGACCCAACCGATACTTCTTGGCCGCACTACCCACGTTCAGTGTACAACGCACGTGGTCGTGAGTGGTTCCTAGAAGGTGAAGTGAAGTTCTAATCTAACTGAACTTTAATGAAAAAACGGCATCCTAGGATGCCGTTTTTTATTGCCAAAATTAAAAACTTGCTCTTAGACAAAGCCGAGATAATGAGCGGCGACTACCACTAGGCTAGAGACCAAAAACAGCGCTAGCATGAAACGCCAGATAAACTTGACCCAAATGCCCCAATCGACACGACACACACCTAATGTGGCCATCAATGACGCCGACGTCGGCACCAGCACATTGGTAAAACCATCCCCCAACTGAAAGGCCAACACGGCCACCTGGCGGGACACACCAACGATATCGGCAAGGGGCGCCATCAAGGGCATGGTCAAGGCAGCCTGACCCGACCCCGAAGTCACAAAGAAGTTGAACACCGACTGAAACAGCAACATAAACCAGGCCGAGGCGACCGCAGGTAATTGGCCAATCAAGCTGCCTGCGCTGTTGAGTAAGGTGTTAAGTACGCTTGGTTCATCAGGCTTACCGCCACCGAGAAGCAGCAAGATCCCCGAGGCGCAGCCTACCAGCAGAGCTGGCTCAAGCATGGTGCCAGCGCCTTGTTTGAAGCTGGTCGCCATACGATTCAGCGTCATACCATTGAGCCTTAAGATCACCGCAATCATCCCCACGACAATCCCCATGGCAAAGAACTGACTGGCGATTTCGGGAATAAACCAGGCGTTAGCGACAACGCCCCAAATCACCCAGATAACCGTTAGCAAGATGGTAAGCAGCACCAGGCTATCGCCGAGATTAAACCGGCTCTGTAACTCCCTCGCTGCATGATGCTCGCGAAAATATCTGTCCGACTCATAACAGAGTGAGCATTGGGGATTGGCCTGGATCTTGGCGCCGTAGCGCATGGTGAAGATCACCCCCATCAGGGTGAAGCCTGCCCACATGACGCCCCTTACCCCAGCGCCCGACAGCACGGGAATGCCGGCGATGCCCTGGGCAATCGCCACGCTGAAGGGATTCATCCAGGAGCTGGCAAAGCCCACCTGAGTCGCCACATAAGTCACCATCACAGTGGTGATACCATCGAATCCTAAACGTATCATCAAAGGGCAGATAATGATGGCAAAGGCGATCGCCTCCTCCCCCATGCCAAACACGGCGCCGCCAAGGGAGAACAGGATAAAGAGCACGGGAATGAAGAGGCGCTCATTACCCTGGGTCTTATCAATAAGCCTTATGATGCCATTATCTATGGTGCCGGTTTCCATCACTATGCCGAAGGCGCCGCCTATCACCAGCATAAACATGATCACCCCGATGGCGGTGCCCCACTTAGAACCCGAAGTTAAGCCTTCGAAAGCAAAGTTAAAGAAACCTACGCCTCCGCCTCCCTCAAACAAGGCGACCGGCTGCTTGAGATGCTCTCCGGCCTCATCCAGGCTAAAGCGAAACGAGTTAGGGTCGACGACACTGCGCTGTTTTTCGACGCCATCGGCAAGATAATGGATCTCCTGGGTCTCGAAGGAGCCGACTGGCACCAGATAGGTCAGCAACATGGCAGCCAAAGCCACGAAGAAGATGATCACTAAAGTATCGGGTAAAGGGATTTTATTTTGCGGGTTCACCGCCGGGGAAGGCGCTTGATTTGCCATTGTTTTTCCATGGTTATTCTTGGAATCTAAGTTATTGCCCGCCAATATAAACCAATTCCCTTTTCACTGCACAAGAATCACCCTTACCAGCGAATAAGGGATAGCGCTCAGATCAGGCGGCCATATTGCTCAAGCATCCCTGGATAGGATTCACGTATTGGTCAAAATTGTCATGGGGCGCACAAGACGTCGCCAAAGAGTGAGGCAGGTCGAGTAACTTAGATAAAATCAACGCTTTACTTGTGAAAGCATTCGGGCGCTCATACAATCAATATCACACAAGCATCAATTTTATTGATAGTTTTCTTTATTGTTTAAATCAGTTAGGACGCCACAAGCTCGATGAAGTACTCACTAAAACAAATCATGGTGTTCGATGCCGTAGCCAGCCTAGAGAGTGTGAGTGCCGCGGCGCGAAAACTGTCGATGACCCAGTCTGCAGTCAGCATGTCCCTTGGCCAGTTGGAGAACCTGCTCGGCCGCCCGCTGTTTATCAGACAGGGCAATCGCCTCACCCTCAGCCACTGGGGAAACTGGTTACGCCCAAGGGCAAGACGCCTGCTACAGGATGCTCAACAGATCGAATTAGGCCTTCACGAACAACACCTTATAAGTGGTCGTTTCCGTTTATGCTCGAGTCAGACGGCCGCCGAACATCTGCTGCCTGAGCTCATCAGTAAAATCGATACCGATTTTCCTGAACTTAGGATCGAGCTCACAGTGGAGAATACCGAGAACGTGGTCGAGGGCTTACTTAATTACGAATATGACTTTGGCATCATAGAAGGCCGCAACGACGACAGCCGTCTCTATCAGGAGCAATGGTTAGACGATCATCTGGTGGTAGTCGCCTCGCCTCATCATCCCTATGCCAAGCAGACCAACATCAGCCTGGCGCAGCTTGAACAGGCAAGATGGGTGCTGCGCGAGCAAGGCGCCGGGACCCGCCGCATCTTCGAGGGAGCCATACACGGCGTCATCGAAAAGCTTCACGTATGGAAAGAGTATGAGCATGTCTCCCTGCTCAAGGCCCTGGTAAAGAATGGCCCCTATCTGAGTAGCCTACCTTTCCTGGATGTGGAGAAAGAGGTCGCCGCCGGCGAGTTGGTTATCCTACCGACCCCGCAGCTCAATATGCAGAGGCACCTCTCCTTCGTATGGCGCTGCGATTCAGGCGAGAATCCGCTACGTGACTGCGTGATCACCGAGGCCAGACGCCTGAGCAAACATCGCCAGCACGCCAAAGGCACTAAATAGCAATTAGGAATTAGTTGCCCAACTCACTGACGGCTTAACTCACAGGTAAAATGAGTAGACAATTGAACGGGCAATTGAAAAGGCAATTGAACTGCAAATCGAACAGACAGTTGAGCTAGCAACTCAGTAGACATTAAAAAGGGGCATTCGCCCCTTTTTTGTTGTTTACAGCTGGTCTTGGCCACTATTCGTAGATGGCGCATACCTTGGCTACGATGGACTCTCGGTTAATCACCCCAACTAACTTGCCTTCACTGACCACAGGAAAACAGCTGGGCTTACTGGCGCTGGCGTGGCGCAGTCGCTCCTCGTAACTGGCATAGGTATGACCGGTCAAAACGCCCATGTCACTCACGGGAAACAGCTTGTCACGATCTACCACCATCACCTCTATCAGATCGGCCACCGCATCATCAGGGGTTACCGTCAACACCCGGGTCTGCATCAGATCGGCCACCTTGTAGCTAATGCCACGGACAAACTCTTCTGACCAGAGACTACGCAGCAGATCTTGTTGAGAGACAAAACCCAGCAGGCGTTGCTTAGCATCAACAACAGGCGCGCCGCGCAGCTGCTTCTCGTTGAGCTGCTTAAGCCCCTCATATACAGACAGCTCGGGGGCTAGGGTAAAAGGTGTCTGCTCCATCAGCGCGCTGACATTTAATTTTTGAATCGATTTAGGCATTTGGGTCTCTCCCCTACAAGCTTTACTAGATAATATTGAGATTGAATGTGCAGCGAGCTCGCTGCCGTTGTCCTGTCTGTTACTCTGATCACTGCGGCTTAACACGGGCTCGAGATGCACCGTCATAGATGTCACCTGAGCGAGTGGGCCAACATGTGCCTTACTTGAATCTATCCACCAGTAACCCAGCCCCACCACTAAGCCACCGCCGACGATATTGCCCGCGGTCACAGGGATCAGGTTATTGGTCAGAAAATGAAGCAGCGTCAGATCACTAAACTGCTCGGCGGTAAATCCGGGGATCTGATACCAGTCCCAGATGGCCAACTGCTTAATGGCGATCCCCAGCGGCACCATGAAGAGATTGGCTATGCTGTGCTCGAAGCCACTACTGACAAACATCGCCACGGGTAGCATTAACAAGATGGCCTTAGTCAGCGCCTCCTTACTGGCGAAGGTCATCCAAACCCCCAAACAAACCAGCATGTTACATAAGATGCCCAGTGCGAACGCCTGGCCCCAGGAGTGGTGCAGCTTATGTTGGGCGACCTTTAAGGCGTTGAGGCCCCAGAGTCCACCGTCTAACAGATACATCTTGGCACTGAGGATCAAAGCCAGCATGAACATGGCGCCGCAAAAGTTACCCAGATAGACGCGTCCCCAACAGGCGAGCAGCTCCCGCGTGCTGACACGTTTCTGCGCCCAGGCGACGCTGCTCAGTACGCTACTGGTAAACAGCTCACCACCACAGATCACCACCAACATCAACCCGAGGCTAAAGGCCAGGCCGCCAACGAGTCGTACCATGCCCCAATCGCCAGATGCCCCCGTGGTAACGGTGAGATAAAACACGAAGGCGAGCGCGATAAAGGCGCCGGCAAACATCGCCTGGCCGATAGACTGCATCGCCTGCTTAGTTACCTTCTCCTGACCATAAGTCGCGGCGCGTTGACACAGACTAGGCTCGATCGAAGGCGCTGGCTCGACCCGCCTGGCTGCAAGTGGCACTAGATTAGGTATCGTCATGGCGCGTCCATCTCCAGCCGAGCGTAAAACAGGGGTGAAATTTCATTAACATCATCTCCGCAAGTGCCAAGTCCCGAAAGACGGCTATTGATTAATAAATGTTTTTACAAAGAGTTAGCCTATTGCCTCACTCTCTGATGCCGAGATTAGCCATTAAAAAGGCGAAATAAAATTTGATAATAATGAATGAGACAATCAGTAAAATTGATAACCAAACCTGGAGGTAAGCAAGTTGTTAAGTCAGCAACAAATAACCTTTAAAGCGATTAAATACAATAAGTTATAAGAAAACATATGTTACTTAGGAAAATAGAGATAAAAGCGCCCATGAGGTGTAAAGGCGTACGGCTCACCAAGCAAACTGGCAACTAACCACCTATTGCCTAAGCTATAAGGCATCTTGATTAACATCCCTGGCGAATCCTTTGTGTGGGCGCGCTGGAGGCGAAGCGGCAGACGCAGATGAGCATTTTCGAGACGCGACGCACATCGCACAGGCTTTTTGTGAAGCCTGCCCCAGCCAAAAATGTGAGCCGTGCGAGGCATCTCTAATTTGCAGAGAATGGGGGGAGTGGCTCCCAAAAGTGACAAAAGGCGCGATCCATATCCAAACGCAATATATATGCCTAATGTAAAAATTGATCTGAAATGGCGATACAAGATGTTAACTAGCTCCCAAATCATCTAATCACCAGTTTCAAGTTTATTGATAGTTAATGTCAGGTGAAATTCACTATGTTAAGATTTATGAGGTAAATTGGTCAGACCAATTTTAAACAGCGTTAGGGATGCAACTGCTCGCCGGATTTAGGGTGTTTTATCCATTCTAGGGGGCGGACAAGTTACTCGAGTGGCACCTGGGGGTTTTTCAACAAACGACACTCGCTGACTTGCAAGGATTACCTCTAAGTCTTCATCGAATTGATGAGTCAATAAGTTCTTTTCGGAGAATGAGAAATTATGTCAGAAACAGTCAAAAAAGAAGAGATGGAAGCCTCTGAGCTGACTTACAAGGCGCTTCACCGTCCTGCCAGCGAGTTTGCCACTCGTGAAGAATATTTAGACCACGAATTACAGATCATGAAGCCCAGACGTTGGGGCCTCAACCTGCCGGGACGCGACTTCCGCTTCGAGTGGGAAGACTTAGTACCCGCCATCGCTGGTACTATCGGCATCACGGTAATGTATTCCGCCGTAATGGCCGCCTGGGCGTCGGGCCTGAGTGAGCGCTGGGAACACATCAACCTGGGCGCCGAATTCGCCATTCAGGTGGTTCGCGTCGAAATGCTCATCCCCGCCCTGCTCTTCTGTATCATCAGTTCCGGCTTTATCAACCCTCGCGCTAACCTTGGCGGCAACCACGGCCCCATGATCCCACTTATTGGTACCATCGCCTTAGCCGGTGCGCACCCGTTAGCGCTTGCGATCCTTCTGGGTATCTTTGGTCTGCTACTCAGTTATTTTAAGGGGGGCTCCAGGTTGGTAAACCTCACCTCCAGCGGCGTCGCGGGGGGACTCTTAGTCTTCCTGGGCTTCATGGGCGCTAAGAGTCAGATCACCTCGCTGTTTGACTGGGCCGGCGGCCTGCAGGCCAAGCACGCCCTGGACTATAGCCTGGGCTATGTGGCCTTCTTCATCCTCTTGGTGAACGTCGTTCTCTACGCCTACCTGGCCAAGGTGGGTAAACGCTGGCTGGCTATTCCGCTTTGTTCAATCGCGGCAATTGCGCTGGCCTTCGCCCTCGGCGCCGGCTTAGATCTGCAGTTTGTTACCGCCCCTGGCATCCCTAACCTGAACCCAGTGTACTGGTGGGGCTCTACCGAACACGGCTGGCAGCTAGGCTTACCTAACTTCGAGCACTTCATCGCATCACTGCCTTTCGCCATCCTGGCGGTTGCCATGTGGTCACCAGACTTCCTCGGTCACCGTATCTTCCAGGAGCTGAACTACCCTAAAGGCACAGAGAAAGTGCTGATGGATGTGGATGACACCATGACCACCTGCTCGCTACGTCAAATCGTGGGTACGGCTGTGGGTGGTGGTAACATCACCTCTTCATGGGGTACCTACATGATCCCGGCGGCGATCGCTAAGCGTCCTATTCCTGCCGGCGCCATCTTACTGGGCAGCCTGTGTATCATAGTCGCGGTACTGGGTTACCCAATGGATGTCACCGTATGGCGCCCTGTTATGTCAATCGCGTTGCTGGTAGGCGTATTCCTGCCGCTACTGGAAGCCGGCATGCAGATGGTGAAAGACACCCAAAGCAGCCAGGCGGCGGGGATCTGTATCTTCGCCTCATTCGTCGCCAACCCTGTGCTGGCCTGGGCACTCACCATGCTGTTAGACAATAACGGCTTGATTGGTGATAAAGAACGTGCCGCCAGCCTAAGCCTGGCCGACAGGCTGATCATTCCGGGTCTGGCCTTTGTTATCTGTCTCGCCGCCATGCTCGCGGTGGGGATGATTCAAGGGATCCCAGCGCTACTTTAATCGCGCAAACGACGACGAAGAGGGCTTAGGCCCTCTTCATTTTTATCTCCCCTATACTTACATCAAACTTGCTGATAACAGGCATCAATATGCCCTATGGGCATGGTGCTCATAACTCCGGGGAATCGCCCTTATCCTCAATGTCACGGACAGTCAGACAAAGGTGTGAACCACCTCGCGCAAATAACCGACTCTTAGGTGAGATGCAAACGAAATTTTGCGCCAAAAATGATAACCCGATAGCAATTTTGGCATTAACTCGGGCAAAAGCGGACCGATTCAGATGCAGCGCCTAGGGAGATATGGTACTATGCACATGGTTAATTGGTCTTACCAATTTAACGATAACCGAATCAATTTAGACAGTGAGTGTCAAACGGCTTCGGATATCGCGTAAAACAGATTTAAATCGACACGGTTTACCGGTTCGATAATTCAGTTCCCATCATCCGGGTAATACATTGAAGGGAGCTGCGAAGAATAGCTATTGGTGTATCGCAACGTCTGCAGTGACAGCCTCTCGATAACCAATAACCTTTATCTCAAACAGAAGGTATTAGTACGATGACCGAAAAAACTGAGCTGTTCACCAAAGCGTGGGAAGGTTTTACTCCTGGTGATTGGAAGTCTGAAGTAAATGTACGCGACTTTATTCAAAAGAACTACAAGCCCTATGAAGGAGACGAATCTTTCCTAGCCGGCGCCACCGAAGCGACCAGTGCGCTTTGGGACAAAGTGATGGAAGGTATCAAACAGGAAAACCGCACCCACGCGCCGGTTGATTTCGATACCGACAAAGTCTCTACCATTACCTCTCATGCAGCAGGTTACATCGACCAAGATCTTGAAACCATTGTCGGTCTACAAACAGACGCGCCACTTAAGCGTGCCATGTTACCCAATGGCGGTATCCGCATGGTCGAAGGTTCATGCGCTGCCTATGGTCGCGAACTGGATCCAAACATCAAGTATGTCTACTCAGAGCTCCGCAAGACCCACAACCAAGGCGTGTTCGACATCTACACCCCTGAGATCATGCGCTGCCGTAAGTCTGGCGTACTGACAGGTCTGCCAGATGCCTACGGCCGTGGCCGTATCATTGGTGACTACCGCCGCATCGCCCTGTACGGTATCGACTACCTGATGCAGGAAAAATTTGCTCAATTCAGCTCACTGCAAGCGCAGTTTGAAGCGGGTGAAGACCTTTCAGCCACCATGCAGCTACGCGAAGAGATCGCCGAGCAGCACAAAGCCCTGGGTCAAATGAAGCAGATGGCTGCCAGCTACGGCTGTGACATCTCAGGTCCTGCAACCAACGCTAAAGAAGCGATTCAGTGGACCTACTTCGGCTACCTGGCCGCAGTGAAGAGCCAAAACGGTGCAGCTATGTCTCTAGGCCGTACCTCTAGCTTCCTAGATATCTACATCGAGCGCGACATCAATAATGGCGTGTTGACCGAGCAGCAAGCCCAGGAGATGGTTGACCATTTCGTGATGAAGCTACGTATGGTGCGCTTCCTACGTACTCCTGAGTACGACGAGCTATTCTCTGGCGACCCAATCTGGGCTACCGAGTCTATCGCGGGTATGGGTCTTGATGGCCGTACTCTGGTGACTAAGTCTAGCTTCCGCTTCCTGCACACACTGTACAACATGGGTCCAAGCCCTGAGCCAAACATCACAGTGCTTTGGTCAGAGAAGCTGCCGCTGAACTTCAAGAAGTACTGCGCTAAGGTCTCTATCGACACCAGCTCTATTCAGTACGAAAACGATGACCTGATGCGTCCAGATTTCGACTCTGACGACTACGCTATCGCCTGTTGTGTGAGCCCTATGGTTGTTGGTAAACACATGCAGTTCTTCGGCGCCCGCGCCAACCTGGCCAAGACAATGCTTTACGCCATCAACGGCGGTGTGGATGAGAAGCTTAAGACTCAGATAGGTCCTAAGTTTGAGCCAATCAAAGATGAAGTCCTGGACTTTGACGATGTGATGGGCCGCCTGGACACCATGATGGAGTGGCTAGCCACCCAATATGTGTCTGCGCTGAACGCTATTCACTACATGCACGACAAGTACTCTTACGAAGCGGCCCTGATGGCGCTACATGACAGAGACGTACGTCGCACCATGGCTTGTGGTATCGCCGGTCTGTCTATTGCTGCCGACTCACTGTCTGCCATCAAGTTTGCCAAGGTTAAGCCAATTCGTGACGAAAACGGCATCGCCGTCGATTTCGACATCGAAGGTGAATATCCTAAGTTTGGTAACAACGATGCACGCGTCGATGACCTGGCCACCGAGCTGGTTGAGCGCTTCATGGCTAAGATCCGTCACAAGAAGATGTACCGTAACGCGATCCCGACTCAGTCTATCCTCACCATCACCTCAAACGTGGTTTATGGTAAGAAGACGGGTACGACACCAGACGGTCGTCCAGCAGGCGCGCCATTTGCACCGGGTGCAAACCCAATGCACGGCCGTGACGAGAAAGGCGCTATCGCCTCGCTAACTTCTGTTGCTAAACTGCCATTTGCTCACGCACAGGACGGTATCTCTTATACCTTCTCTATCGTGCCAAATGCCCTGGGTAAAGATGACGACGGCCGCCGCGCTAACCTGGCTGCACTGATGGATGGTTACTTCGCTCATAACGAGACCCGCGAAGGTGGTCAACACCTGAACGTGAACGTGATGAACCGCGAAATGCTGGAAGATGCCGTGGTTAACCCAGACAAGTATCCACAGCTGACTATCCGTGTATCTGGTTACGCCGTGCGCTTCAACGCACTGACACCAGAGCAGCAACAGGACGTCATTACACGTACTTTCACCAAAGGGATGTAATTTCCGTCAATCGAGCGGTCAAACGCTAGATTTTTGGTGAATATAAGCTAGGCTGTGCACTAATTTAGCACAGCCTACTTTAATTGAAGTTTTCGGAGTCACAATGACAGTAAAAGGGCGGATTCACTCACTGGAATCCTTTGGCACAGTTGACGGTCCCGGCATTCGGTTTATCACCTTTATGCAAGGCTGTTTGATGCGCTGCCAATACTGCCATAATCGTGATACCTGGGATCTTCACGGTGGACGTGAAATCGAGGTCGACGAGCTGATGGAACAGATCATCAGCTATCGACCTTTTCTCGAGTCCAGCGGCGGAGGCGTCACCGCCAGTGGCGGCGAAGCCATACTGCAAGCCGAATTTGTCGCGGCCCTGTTCAAGGCCTGCAAAGCGCAAGGGATACACACCTGCCTAGACACCAACGGCTTCGTCCGTAAATACACCCCAGTTATCGATGAACTCCTCGATAACACAGACTTGGTGCTGCTCGATATCAAACATATCGACGACGACCAACACATCGCCTTAACCCATGTCAGCAATCATCGCACGCTGCAATTTGCCCAGTATCTCCAAAAACGCCAACAAAAAGTGTGGATACGCTATGTGGTCGTGGGCGGCTATACCGATGATATTGCTTCGGCAAAAGGCTTGGCAGAATTTATTAAACCTATGACCAACGTGGAGAAGGTAGAACTGCTGCCCTACCACGAGCTAGGAAAACACAAATGGGAAGCCATGGGCGAAGAGTACACCCTCAAGGATATCTCTCCCCCATCTCGCGAAACCATGGAACAGATTAAACAGGTGTTTGTGGAAGCCGGCATAACTGCCGTGTACTAACAAAGGTTAGAGCGCTTCCCAGTAGTGCTTATCGAGACGCTCGAAGGCCATCTTCAAGATGACCGCCATGTCAAGATAACAGGCACTGGCACCTAGCGGGGGACAGGCCACCCCCATCCCCTGGAGCTTGGCGGACAGATTATTGCCCCAATCCAGCAGAGAAAGTGGCAGCGGATGCTTGGCGCGCCAACCGAGCCAAAGCAAGCCTTGAATAGGCAAGCTGATAAAGAATAAGGCGATGGTGATAGCCTGAGGTAACCAGGCCCAGCCATACAGATAGAGTTGACTGCCGCCGGCCAGCAGGGCCAGCAGAGGCATCAAGCGAATCGCCAGAGCCGTCGCGCGGATCACGCGATACTCTGGAAAATAAAAACTAAGTTGTCTAACCATAGGCCAGGTCTTCATATAGCGACGACCGACCCCTAAGGTTTTTAACACTTGAACAGTCAATGATGACACCTAACACTTAAGAGACTGTCTTTACCATAGCACAAGGCGAGCGTCAGCCCCAAGCGGCATCGCCTTGGCAAAGACCGAATCTTAATCTCAGGAATGAGAATTTAAAGCGACACCGGCCCTAGGCTTTGTGGTCATTTAATTTTGGTGAATGCCAGTCATTCACTCACTTTGCAAAAGGTTTTAAACATGTCTAACAAACTGGTTTTGGTACTAAACTGCGGCAGCTCATCACTGAAGTTCGCCATTATCGACGCGCTTACGGGTGACGACCAGATCTCAGGTCTAGCAGAGTGCTTTGGTCTGGAAGATTCACGCATCAAGTGGAAAGTCGATGGCAACAAATTCGAGTCTAAGCTAGGCGCCTTCACGGCTCACCGCGAGGCGGTCGAGTTTATCGTTAAAGAGATTCTGGGCCAGTATCCTGACGTCGCCGCCCAGATCCAGGCAATCGGTCACCGCGTTGTTCACGGTGGTGAGAAGTTCACCCACTCTGTGGTGATCGATGACAGCGTGATCGCGGGTATCGAAGATTGTGCCGCCCTGGCACCACTACACAACCCTGCGCACCTTATCGGTATTCGCGCCGCCCAGGCCTCTTTCCCTAACCTGCCACAGGTAGCCGTGTTTGACACCGCCTTCCACCAAACCATGCCAGAGCGCGCCTTCGTGTATGCCCTGCCCTACAAGCTCTATCGCGAGCACGGCATTCGCCGCTACGGCATGCATGGTACCAGCCACCTGTTTGTGAGCCGCGAAGCCGCCAAGGCGCTGGGTAAAGAGTTAGCCGACACCAACGTCATCTGTGCCCACCTGGGTAACGGCGCGTCTGTCACCGCGGTTAAAGGCGGTAAGAGTGTCGATACCTCTATGGGTCTGACACCGCTCGAAGGTCTGGTCATGGGTACCCGCTGTGGTGACATCGACCCATCTATCATCTACCACCTGGTAGATCGTCTGGGTTACACCTTAGATGAAGTCAACAACCTGATGAACAAGCAGAGCGGTCTGCTGGGCATCTCTGAGCTGACTAACGATTGTCGCGGCATCGAAGAAGGCTACGCCGAAGGCCACAAGGGCGCGACGCTGGCGCTTGAGATCTTCTGCTACCGTCTGGCCAAATATATCGCCTCTTACACTGTGCCACTGGGTCGTCTGGACGCCTTGGTATTCACCGGCGGTATCGGTGAGAACTCAGATCTTATCCGTGAGAAGGTGCTTAACCTGCTCGCTATCTTCAACTTCGAAGTGGATCCAGCGCGTAACCAGGCGGCACGCTTTGGTAACCAGGGTCAGATCACCACAGATAATGGCCCAGTTGCCATGGTGATCCCAACCAACGAAGAGTGGGTGATCGCCGAAGACGCCGTTTCACTGCTAAAGTAATGTTATCGAAGCAGTAAATGCTATCGCGGCGCCAAACGCCGCCACCAATTTTGACAAGACCCGGCCGTATGTCTGGCCGGGGCATAAGAGGTAACTATGTCTCGCAATATTATGCTCATCCCCAATGGTACCGGCGTCGGCCTGACCTCTATCAGTCTAGGCATGGTACGCGCACTGGAGCGCCACGGGGTAAAGGTGAGATTCTTCAAGCCTATCGCCCAGCAGCGCCCAACCGATAAGGGTCCTGAGCGTTCGACCACCATCCTTAGCAAGTCGCCGACGGTAAACCCGCTCGAGCCCTTCGACATGGCTCACGCCGAGCACTTGATCCGCACCGATCAGACTGATGTCCTGATGGAGCAGATCATTGCCCGCGCCACCGAGTGCGCCGATCCAAGCGAGACCCTGATCGTCGAAGGTCTGGTGCAGACCCGCAACCACCCTTTCTCAGACGACATCAACTATGAGATCGCCAAGGCACTGGATGCTGACATCATCTTCGTCGCCGCGCCGGGTAACGAAACCCCGACCGCCTTGATGAACCGTCTCGAGATCGCCCATAACGCCTGGGGTGGCAGCAAGAACAAACGCCTCATCGGCGCCATCATCAATAAGATTGGTGCCCCGGTAGACGATGAAGGCCGCGCCCGCCCGGATCTGTCAGAAGTGTTCGATCACCAGGATGTACAGCGTCCAGACGCCGCCAGCATGTTCCAGCTTCCTGGCAAGAGCAAGCTGCGTATCCTAGGTAGCGTGCCATACAACCTGAATCTGGTCGCGCCACGCGCCTCAGATTTGGCCAAGCACTTGAGTGCCCGCATCATCAACGCCGGTGAGATGAATACCCGTCGTCTGCGCAAGGTCACCTTCTGCGCCCGCAGTATTCCTAACATGGTGACCCACATCAAGACAGACTCTCTGCTGGTTACGTCGGGCGACCGCTCTGATGTGATCGTCTCTGCCTGTCTGGCGGCGATGAACGGCGTTAAGGTGGGTGCACTGCTGCTGACAGGTAGCTACGAGCCAGAGCCTGAGATCATGGCCCTGTGTGAGCAAGCCTTCGAGACAGGCCTACCGGTATTCTTGATCGACACCAACACCTGGCAGACCTCGCTCAACATCCAGCGCTTCGACCATGAGGTGCCTGTGGATGATGCCGTGCGTATCGAAGAGGTGCAGGAATATGTTGCCAGCCACATCGATCAAAGCTGGGTAGAAAGCGTCACCATGAACTCACCGCGTGAGCACAGACTGTCGCCACCAGCGTTCCGCTACAAGCTCACCGAGCTTGCCCGCGCCGCGGCCAAGACAGTGGTTCTGCCTGAGGGTGACGAACCAAGAACCATCGAAGCGGCCGCCATCTGCGCCGAACGTGGCATCGCCCGCTGTGTGCTGATTGGTAACCCTGAAGAGATCCAGCGTATCGCCAGCCAGCAGGGGGTAACTCTGGGCGAAGGCGTAGAAATCATCGAGCCTGAAACCGCTCGTGAGCGCTATGTTGCACCTATGGTTGAACTGCGTCGCCACAAAGGCATGACAGAAGTGGTCGCCCGAGAGCAACTGGAAGACAACATGGTACTGGGTACCATGATGCTGGCACAGGGTGAAGTAGACGGTATCGTCTCTGGTGCGGTAAACACCACGGCCAACACCATACGTCCGCCACTACAGCTGATCAAGACGGCGCCTGGTTCTAGCCTAGTTTCCTCTATCTTCTTCATGCTGATGCCGGATCAGGTACTGGTTTATGGTGACTGTGCCATCAACCCAGATCCAAACGCCGAGCAGCTGGCAGATATCGCCATTCAGTCGGCCGACAGCGCCGCGGCCTTCGGCATCGAGCCTAAGGTTGCCATGATCAGCTACTCAACCGGTAGCTCAGGCACAGGTTCGGACGTTGATAAGGTGCGTGAAGCAACCCGTATCGCCAAGGAAAAACGCCCTGAGCTGGTGATCGACGGCCCACTGCAATACGACGCCGCCGTGATGCCAAACGTGGCTCAATCTAAGGCGCCTAACAGCCCAGTGGCCGGTCAGGCAACCGTGTTCGTCTTCCCAGATCTGAACACAGGTAACACCACCTACAAAGCGGTTCAGCGTAGTGCGGACTTGATCAGTATCGGCCCTATGCTGCAGGGTATGCGTAAGCCGGTTAACGATCTGTCTCGTGGCGCCCTGGTCGACGACATCGTCTACACCATCGCCCTAACGGCGATTCAAGCCTCACAGAACTAATCTGTACTCGCCATAAGATCGAAAAAGCCTGTCACGAGGCAGGCTTTTTTTATTCTCAAACGGTTTGGCAAGATTAAAAAATATTCAGAGATGCACAATGCGTCAAAAAATGACCACAAAAATTTACCAATTAAGTTCAGTCACTTAAGAGTTATGCATCGACTCTTCAACATACTTGTCCACAGATTCTGTGGATAACCGTAACAATTTGTTCATTCAGATATGCCAGCCCAGCTCCTAAGAGTCAAGTACTTTCGACTGACGCGCCCCGCTTGCCAAGACTTTAGAGAATCGCGATACTAGGTCAAAGCCTTTCGATTAAACCCTATGAAAAAATTACTCTTTATCTTCATTTTATTCTTAACGGCCTGCAGCCCAGACTCGGAAACCGTGTCGGGCGTCATGACACCTGAGCAGGTCTCATTAGGATTCTTTCGTGCCATCTATGTCGACAGAGATGTCGAGAAGGCCAAGCAGTTTGTCGATGAGCCGATGCAGAAGGTGTTGTCGCACTACTATATCGCCGCCTCGGTGCAGCGCCACGTGTTAAACCTCTCCATGCGCGATGTGACCCTGGAGATCGAAGAGATAGATATCGACTTCTTCCGCAAATTTACCAAAGATGTCACGGTGATCGTCAAGATGACAGGGCTCAAGGGTGGCCAACCTTGGATAGACGATCGCACCATACGCCTGCACAAGGTGAATAAACGCTGGGTGATAGTGGAAATTCTGCCGGAGAAAGGCAACCTCAACTAAGCGCTGGACTCTTCATGCGTTAGTCTCTTCATGCGTTAGACTCTTCAAGCGCTAATATCAATAAGCGCTTGTCTCAATCGGAGTGCCCGATACCAGAGTTCTAGCTATATAGGCCTAGCTTTGGAGGCCTAGCTTTAGAGATCGAGCTTAGAGGCCGAGCCTTCAAAAAACACGGCCTATGGTGTCGTCCATAAAGCGGCAAAACAATTAGCGTCACAACCACAAAAAAGAGCAGCCCTAGGGCTGCTCTTTCTGTCTGAAGACTCTCACCTTAACGCACCTAGTCAGACTCGGCACCTAAGTGAAAATTCAGTTTGGATATTTCCTTAATCCAAAAACGCTTCGTCATCCATCTCAACGGGTAATGACTCAATTACTTCATCTTGTACTTGGTAATAAGCGCTTTCGTATTCACGGGCTTCCATAACGACTCCAGATTTTTGTGTAGGGTACAGGCATGCTTTTTTATTGGTGCATTTTGCCTTGGGTATAAGCTGCAACTATCTGCTAACTCATGGACGCTAGTGTAACACTAAAAAAGTGGGACTTACAGAAAACTTTCAGTATTGTGGCCACATTTAGCAAATAAATGCCTAAAAGTGTCAATATTCAATGATCAGGGTGAAAGTCTTTCATTTTTTTACTGCTACGAAAACTAAAAAACATTTTCTTTACAATAAAACGATCTAATGACTCAAATGAGAACTGCTATCAATTAATTAATAGCGAATCGTTTGCGCAAGCAGGAGTGAGGTGATGCAATGAACACGCTGATCGAATTTGAGGCCCAAAGGCTAGCCGACCTGTTTACGCAGGGAGACACCTTATCTATCCACCTGTTCATGGACTCAATGTCCATGCCCTTCGACGTACAAGAGAAACTGTTCAACGAAATTTCGGCGTTAAAAAACCTGGACCACCAACAGATAGCCCAGGTCATCGAATCTCACGGTCAATCCCTGATTCAGGAACTCTACCGCTACTAACTCTAACGCTACTAAATCAACCCCTACTAACTAGAGGCTCATGGCTGAATGGTGCTAGCCATGAGCACGGCTCATTAGCCCTTAAAGCCTATTCTGATTCTGCTTGGCGCTGACGATAGCGCAGCACCTTCAAGGCCTTGTCGGGATCTTTATCTAGAAACACCTCGGGATTAGCCAGCTGCTCGACAAACTCCAGCGTCGGACTCTGCTCTGCCACCTGCTGTTTGAGAAAATCGATATCCAGCTCCGGCGCATTGAGACACAGCAGGACTTCGCCTTGCGGCGCCAATAACTGAGGCAGGCGGCGCAGCAGGCGCGCATAATCCTTCGTCGCCACGAAGCTGCCGCGCTGATTACTCGGCGGATCGGCGATGATGAGATCATAAGGCCCCATCTTGGTTAGCTTGCCCCAAGACTTGAAGATATCGTGCCCCAGGAAGCGTGCACCATGGGGCAACTCGTTGAGCAGATGGTTCTGTTTGCCTATGGCTAACGCCCCCTTGCTCATGTCGATATTAACCACCTGATCCGCACCGCCCTGCAGCGCCATCACAGAGAAGCCGCAAGTATAGGCAAACAGGTTGAGCACATTGGCCTGGGCGGCATTAGCCTTCACCCAGGCGCGCCCGGCGCGCATATCGAGAAACAGGCCGTGGTTTTGCCCGCGCAGCAGATGGATCTGAAAACGCGCCCCGTTTTCACTCACCAGATGTGGCTCGGGCACCTCACCATATAGCAGATGGGTCTGGGTCTGCCCAGCGCATCTGTGCTGGAATACCAGGTTAAAGCCCTGCTCTCCCTGCTCTTCTCTCCAACGCGCCTGAATCGCCTGAGTCAACTCCTCAAGCGCCGCCTCATCGATCTCTTTGAAACTGGTGAGCAGAAGCACAGGGGGAAACCAGTCGAGACACAGATGCTCGGCGCCCTCATAACGACCACCACGGCCATGGAACAGCCGCTCGGCCTCGTCAGAGAATTGCACCTGCTGTATTGCTTGCTTAAATGACTCCATCTAACGCTATTTACCTATTACTTTATGCTTTAACTAATGCTATTTGCTTTATCGAATAATGAACTACTTTTCCACGTCGGCTTGTTCGCCGGCGTCGGTTTGCTTGCTGGCCTTGCCACTTACCTGAGCATCGGCGTTAACCTGTGCATCGGCGTTAACCTGTACCTCGGCATTAACCATAGTCTCATCGACGCGATCGGCCAGTAAGATGGCCAGCCAACCGCCACTTTGACTCGACTCTAGCGCTATCTTGACGATCATGGTCAGCGGCACAGAGAGCAACATGCCCACAGAGCCCAACAGCCAGCCCCAGAAGATCAAGGAGAGGAACACCACCAGGGTCGAGAGTCCCAGGCCGCGCCCCATATATTTAGGCTCGACGATATTCCCCATCACGGTATTGGTCGCCAGATAGAGCAGCGCCGTGCCCCCCGCCCCCGCAGGGCCGAGTTGAATAAAGGCCAGCAGCACAGGCGGAATCGCGGCGATGATAGAGCCTATGTTGGGAATATAATTAAACAAGAAGGCGACAACGGCCCAGAGCAAGGCGTAATCGACGCCCATCAGCGCCAACCCCGTCCCGACCACCACGCCGGTCCCCACGCTCACCAACGTCTTGATCACCATATATTGGTTAACCGACTGCAGGAATTTGTCTATCTGCTTGATGCGCATGTCAGGATCGTCCAGCGCGAAATGCAGCTTCTTGGGCAAGTCCTGGGCCTCAAACAACATAAACACTACGGTTAGTATGATCAGAAACAGGTTAGCCATCACGCCGCCGACACTGGACAACATGTTAGTGGTCATCGACAGCGCAATACCCGGGTCGAAATAGGCCAAGATCTGCTCCTTGGAGACCTCGATATTCAGCGCCTGTAACTTGGTCAACACCCAGGCAAACTGCTCCACCAGCTGATCTCTATATAGGGGCAACTGACGGGAAAATTCGTTGATTGAGCTCCCCACCAAGGAGGCCAGCCAGAGCCCCATCAGCACGATAAACACCATCATGATGGCCACCGCCAATGCGCGGGGCAGCTTGAGCCGAGTCATGCCGTTGATGGCCGGGTTGCAGATCACCGCAATAAAGGCCGACAACACAAAGGGAACCACGATAGGGCTGGCGGCTTTTATCCCTGCCAAAATCACGACGATAAACGCCATGATGGCAAAGCCTTTAAACGCGACCCCCTGATTATCAAATCGAGTCATCTAAATAAAGTCCTTCTGAATTACCCATAATATTGATAGGCTTAACTTAAATCTTACACAAGAAAAATTACGATCATGAAACCAGAAATCGCCATCATTCGAATTAAAAATCTTCGTCTTCGCACTTACATTGGCATCAAGGAAGATGAGATCAACAACAAACAGGACGTCACCATCAACGCAGAAATCCATTACTGCGCCGCTAAGGCCCGTAACAGCGACAACATGCAAGACGCCCTGAATTATCGCACGATAACGAAAAAAATCATTGCTTTAGTTGAAAACAATCGCTTCTCACTGCTCGAACACCTCACGGATCAGGTGTTAAGCATTGCCAGCGATCATGAATGGGTCGATTTTGCCTCGGTCGAGATAGACAAGCCCCATGCCCTGAGGTTTGCCGATTCTGTCTCGATGCAGCTCTGCTACCAGAAGGGCTAAGCCTCACCCATCCCCTCAATATCAGCAGCCTAAAAGTGATCCGAATCCCTCGCTATGGTGTATATTTTTGATATCCCCTAAAAAATTGGAGTCGGCATGCGGATTTTGATCACCGGCGGAACTGGATTCATAGGCAAGGCCTTAGTGAAGGCCTTGGAAGGCGAACATCAACTCACCTTACTCACCCGTTCGGCCGGTAAGGCCCACCTCACCCTTGGTAACCAACACAAGTTACTGGGTAACCTTGGCGCCCTAGCCAATCTCGACGGCTTCGATGCCGTCATCAACCTGGCGGGTGAACCCATTGCCGATAAGCGCTGGAGCCTGGAGGTAAAGCAGAAGATCTGCGACAGTCGCTGGGATACCACTGCGCGTCTGGCCAAACTCTTCGAGGCGAGCAAGACGCCGCCTAAGGTCTTCATCAGTGGCTCTGCCATCGGCATCTATGGCGATCATGACAAGCAGGTTCATCTGGATGAAAGTTTCGACCTCGCCCACTTCAAAGACACAGGCAAGGAGGAGAAATTCCCCCATAGCGTCTGCGCCAAATGGGAAGAGTTAGCCCTGCAATGCCAAGCGCTGACCCGGGTCTGTGTGATTCGTATCGGCCTGGTGCTCGGTTTAAACGGCGGCGCGCTGAAGAAGATGTTGCTGCCCTTTAAACTAGGCGCCGGCGGCGTGGTGGGGTCCGGCAAACAGGGGATGAGCTGGCTCCACAGAGAAGATCTTATCGCCATCATACTGTTTCTGTTAAATAACGATCAGTGCCAGGGGATCTATAACGCCACCGCTCCTAACCCGGTCAGCAATCGCGAATTTACCAACTCTTTGGGCACAGCCCTGAGCCGCCCCACCCTGCTGCCTATGCCTGCCCCTGTCCTAAGCCTAGCCCTAGGTGAGATGTCCCAGCTCTTGCTGGAAGGCCAATATGTCTACCCCGATCGGCTAACCCAGGCGGGCTTTAGTTTTCACTACACTCATCTGGATGACGCGCTGACAAATCTATTTGGCGCCTCCACAAGCTAAAGTCTTACCCCTCGAGCCTTAAAGGCTTAAACCTTGAGCCTTGAGCCTTGAGCCTTGAACTTTGAACTTTGAACTAGCGGCGCGCTAACCACTCGCGCCGCTCTGCTCTTTTACTTCCCGTTAGCCTTGCAAGAGTTGTCGACAGGACTTCTGCAATAGCTGACGACAACGCCAAGTGCCCAGCAGGGCGACGATGGCCGCGCCGGCAAGCGGTGCCAACAGCCACCAGTCCCAATGCATATAGACCACTAGCTCAAACACCTGGGTCTTCAGCAGGTAGATGGTGAACTCGGCGACTATGGCGGCCAACAGGCCGGCGATAAGCCCTAGCAGGGCAAACTCCAGTGCGGTGGCCATGCGCAGCAACCAGCCAGAGGCGCCGAAGGTGCGCAGCACCGCTAGCTCGCGCTGACGTGTCGCCATCCCCGCCTCGGTCTGCGCTATCATCACCAGGCTGCTGGCCAGCAGGACCAGTACCAGCACCAGGGTCAGCGACAGAGAGACCTGGTCGATGATCTGCCTAAGCTGCTTCACCATGGCGCCGACATCTATGATGGATACCGTGGGGAAGCGTTTGATCAACTCGATCACCATAGGTCGCTTGCTGTCGTCCAGATAGAAGCTGGCCATTGAGGTATAGGCAAAGGGCGCTAAGGCGTCGGGGTGGAAGATCATGAAGAAGTTTGGCTGCATCGTCTCCCAGTGTACGGCGCGGATGCTGGCCACCTTGACGGTCAGCGGCTGGTTATCGATAACATAGCTCAGCTCATCCCCGAGCCCGATACCGAGGCGCTCGGCGACGCCGGACTCCACCGACACCTCATCGGCCTTTTGGTTAAAGTGACCCGACAGCAGCTCGTTATTGGGTGGCAGCGAGGTACGCCAGGTCAGATTCAGCTCACGGGAAATCCCTACTCGGCCTTGGGCCCCCTCATCTGCCTGCTCGGCAGAGATCAACTTCTCGCCATTGATCGCCACCAGACGGCCGCGGATCACTGGATAGATATCGGTTGCCTTGACGCGATTGTCACTAAAATAGGCCTCCAGCGGCGCCTGCTCCTCGGGCGCTATGTTCACCAGGAAATAGTTGGGCGACTGCTCGGGCAGCTGTTTATGCCACTCATCGAGCAGGTCTTGCCTAAGCGCTATGATGGTCAGCAGCAACACCAGGGCGCTGCTAAAGCCCACCAGCTGCACCGCGTTTTGCCTGGCGCGGCGTCTGAGCCCCGCCAAGGCCAGCTGCATAGGATTGGTGGTCTTCATGCCTACGCTGTGACCGGCGCGGATCAACAAGAAACCAAACAGACTCAGCAAGACGCCGAGCAGCATCACGGCAGCAACCACAGTCAAGGTAAGTACCAGACTCTGTGAATAGAGATACCCCAGCAGTGCCATCGCCGACAGACTAAGCACCAGGTGCAGCCACATCCCCAGCTGAATTCCCTCTAGCTGGCGCTGCAACACCCTAAGGGGCGGAATGGCCAACAGCCTCATCAGTGGGTAGGCCGAGAACATGAAGGCCGAGATAAGCCCGGTGGCGACCCCTAAGGCGATAGGTCTAAACAGCGGCGGCGAGTACGCCGAGATCGAGGCTGGCAGATAGGCGCTGATCAGCGTATCGAGCAGAAAACCACCAATAAGCCCCAACGCGATACCCGCAAGGGTGACCAACAGCAGATGCAGGCCAAAGAGAATACGGATCTGACGGCTGGAAGCGCCGAAGGTCTTAAGCATAGCCACCACGTCAAAATGGCGCTGACAGTAACGCTGGGCGGCGATCCCTATGGCGGCGCAGGCAAGCGCTATCCCCAGCAGGCTGGCGAGCAGCAAGAAGCGCTCGGCCCGTTTGACCGCACCGGCGATGGGAGAGTCCCCCGACTGCACATCGACCCAGCGCTGACTGTTGTTAAGCAGCGGCTTAACTTCGGCCTCGAAAGCCTTGAGCTGGTCAGCCTCTCCAGCGAACTGATGGATATAGCTCACCCGACTGCCAGGTTGAATCACCCCAGTCTTGGGCACATCTTTAAGTCGCATCAGCACCACAGGCGATGAGGCGAAGGGGTTAAAGCCCGCATCGGGCAGCCTGGCTATCTCGGCGCTGAGGCTGAAGTTGGCATTGCCTAGCTCGAGCTGCTTAGGGTAACCCAAGATCCCACCCAGGCGGGTCTCGTACCAGAGCTGATCCGCTTTGGGCAGCTTATCGGTCGGGCCATCACTCAGCTCTATCACGCCTTTTAAGGGGTAATCGTCGCCAACCGCCCTTACCGTCACCAGCTGAAAGGCATCACCTGCATAAGCCATGGAGTTAAACTGCATGCTGGCAACGTGTCTGAGCCCCAGCGCATCGGCCTTGGCTAAGATCTTGTCATCCAGGGGAACCGGCGAATTGATGATGCGATCGGCGGCGATAAATTTAGAGGCCTGGCCATTAATGGCCAGCTGCAGGCGCTCGCTCACCCGCGCTAGGCCTGATACCGACAAGACCGCCAGGGTGATCGCCAATATGATGAGTAACAGCTGTCCCTGCAACAGCTCTCGTTTAAACAACTTCCATGCGATGCGAGACTCCATTAACTCGCCTCCGCTGCGCTCGAACGGGCCATCTCTTGCTCGCCGCTGTTGTCAGTTTCTCTCATCACCTCACTCAACTGCCCCGCCTGCATGTTCAGGCGGCGCTGACAACGATTGGCCAGCTGGAGATCATGGGTCACCAGCACCAAGGTAGTGTCGCTCTCGCGGTTGAGCTCAAACAGCATGTCCGCCACCCGGTCGCTGTTGGCGCCATCCAGGTTACCCGTCGGCTCGTCGGCAAACAGCACCTTAGGCTCACAGATGAAGGCCCTGGCGATGGCGACGCGCTGCTGCTCGCCGCCAGAAAGCTGATTGGGGAAATGGTTGAGTCTGTGGCTAAGTCCCACTCGCTCCAGCATCTGCTGCGCCTTCTGCTTGGCATTACTGATCCCCGACAGCTCGGCCGGTAGCATGACGTTCTCCAGGGCGTTGAGGGTATCGACCAGCATGAAAGACTGAAAGATGAAGCTGACTTTCTGTTTACGCAGCGCGGCCTTGCCTTCCTCATCCAAACCATTGAGGGTCACGCCATCGAGGACTATCTCCCCCTTGGTGGGCGAATCGAGCGCGGCCAGCAGGCCGAGCAGGGTCGACTTACCCGAACCCGAGGGGCCAAGAATCGCCACACTCTCCCCCGACTTGACATCCAGATTGATGCCATTGAGGATAGTAAGCTCTCCCTCTTGGGTAGTTACCGATTTATAGAGATCACTGACCTTGATAGCACTATTTTCTAACATAAATTCCTTCTCGCTTCGTCGCTTAAGCCGTTTGGTGCAAGCCACTTGCCTGCTTGTCTTATTCTTGATCCCCCAGGCCCATGCTAACCCGATATTGATCTTAGGTGATAGCCTAAGCGCAAGCTACGGCATGGAACAAGACAAGGGCTGGGTACATCTTTTGCAGAAGCAATCCCCCGAGGTCACCATCATCAACGGCTCGGTGAGCGGCGAGACCTCGGCGGGCGGTCTGCGCCGACTGCCCGCCCTGCTTGACTCGACCAAGGCCAAGCGGGTCTTTATCGAGCTCGGCGGCAACGATGGCCTGCGCGGATTTTCGCCTAAGCAATTGAAAAATAATCTTACAAAAATGATACTGCTCGCCAAGGACTCAGGCGCCGAGGTGCTGCTCAGCGAGGTGATGGTGCCGCCCAACTATGGCCCTCGTTACGCCAAACAATTTACCCAGGTCTATCAGGAGCTATCGAGCGAGCAAAGGGTAACCTTAGTGCCCTTCTTTATGACAAATATAGCCATTCATCCCGAGCTGATGCAGGCCGACGGCATACACCCCAACGAGCAGGCACAGCCACAGATCGTCAGCTTTATCCGCCCCTGGCTTATCGATACGCAGCAACCGAGTGAATAGGATCACCTCGGGCACGCATTTGGGCAGACTATCCCGGTATGCTGATCTGTTCGCCTGGGGGCATAGCTATTACGCCGAGTGCTGACAGCTCCCCCTAATTATACACTTGGCCTTCCCCTTCCTGTTGTGCACCAACCTGCAACCAGATATCTCCCCAAGCCTTGCTTGCTCTAATCCATGCTTGCTCAAGCCCGTTCTAATTCTTACGCCTCTGCCTATCTGTGCCTCGCCGCGATTTACCGCAAGCGGCTTCCGCCTATGCCCCCAAGCCCCATGCCCCATGCCCGATGCCCCAAGCAACAGCCCCAAACAACGGCCCCAAGGCTAACGGTTTAGGCTCCCTATCAGGCTTGAATGCTAAAATCAACTCCTCCTACCAGTTGAGTGTGGCAAATTTTACCGTTTGATAAATTACACACCTCACTGTTTTCCATCAATTTTATCTCAAACACCTGTTTAATAAATGTACTAAGCCACTGATTGTTACGGATGTTAAAAGTTTGTTGGCCGGATTTCACATTGCTTATCTAGTACGCCAGTGCAATCTAGAGTGGGAATAATAACAATAAGTAGGAGATACTATGTTCAACAAGATGCCTTCGTGGCTGCTCCCAAGTCTAGTGGCCAGTGCAGTGGCCCTGTCCATCACCGCCTGTTCCTCAGATGATGAAGATACCCCTAACGTCGAGACACCACCTGTTACCACAACACCAACGGATCCCGGCCCAAGCTTTCCGGTCGGTGCCATCATCATCGAAGATGGTGAGAACCTGACCACCCGCATTCAGGAAGCCCTGATCAACGCCCAGAGCAATGATGTGATCGTGCTGCCTAAGGGACACTTTAAGATAGAGTCGACCCTGCTGTTTGACGGTGACGTGGACGGTGACGGTGCCTATGCCAAGAACATCACCATCATGGGCTACGGCATGGAAGAGACTGTACTGGACTTCTCTGAGTCGATCACCGGCGATGGTATCTTCGTGCAGAACGCCGTTAACATCACTATCCAGGACCTCTCGGTCAATGAGGCCAAGAACAACGGCATCAAGCTGAAAAACACCAACGGCATCATCTTGAGACGCCTGGCCACCGTATGGGAAGGTGCGCTGGATGAAGATAACGGCGCCTACGGCCTCTATCCGGTGGAGTGTGAAAACATCCTCATCGAAGACACCTATGTGCGCGGCAGCGCCGATGCCGGTATCTATGTGGGTCAGTCTGAGTACATAGTGGTTCGCCGTAACATCGCCAAGGAAAACGTCGCCGGTATCGAGATTGAAAACTCTAAATACGCCGACGTCTACGACAACGAAGCCATGGGCAACACGGGCGGCATCCTGGTATTCGATCTGCCGATCAACAACCACAGATATGGCTCCAGCGTGCGTATCTTCAACAACAAGGTGTATAACAACAACACCCCTAACTTCGCCAACGCCTCCTCTAACCCTGCCGGGGTACATATCGTGCCGCCAGGCACAGGGGTGATCATCCTCTCCACTAACGATGTGGAGATCTTCAACAACGAGATCACCGGCCACGACACATTAGGGGTGACCGTCTCCAGCTTCTTCATCGCCGAACCGGATATGACCAGCTTTGTAGGCAACTATGGCCAGCCGGGCCAGCCCATAGAAGATGGCTGGCGCCCGACACCACGCAACATCTATCTGCATGACAACGTCATCACAGACTATGGCAAGAAGCCTAATGGCTATCTGATTGAAGATATCATCAAGGCCTACCTGCTGAGCCACGGCGCCTTCCCTGGGATCCTCTACGATGGCTTGGGCGAGATGCTCTCCAACAACGGCACCGCCGCCTATCTGGGGCTTAAGGAGTTGCCTTTTGCCGATGATGGCAGCGACAACATCTGTGCCCGCGATAACGGCGATGTCTCCTTCGGTCGTCTCTATGCCAACAACAACACAGATATCAGCATCGCCGACGTCCTCTATGAGAAGACCCAGGATAAGATCATGAACTGTGCCCAGGTCAGTTTGCCCGTGCATACTGTCACCTTTGGCGATCAGATCTTCGGCTGCGGCGTGGATGACGATGTCGAGGGCTGTGACGGCGGCAACCTGGTCGGTGGCGGCGGCACCATAGGCGAAGGTGAAGGCGGCCTGGTGGGCGATGGTGACCTGAGCCTGTGTAGCACCACAACACCAGGCGTAAATTGGGATGCCCTGCTGGGCGCCAACTGCCCGAACCTCTCAGACTATCAGCTGTTTGCCGATACTAAAGATCCGAGCACTGGGGCGAACTCAGGCGGTATTCCTTACGATCTCAACACTCAGCTGTTTACCGACTATGCCAGCAAGTATCGCTTCGTCTTCGTGCCTGAGGGCAAGGTGGCCAACTACTCGGCCAACGAGAGCATGGACTTCCCCGTCGGTACTGTGATCACTAAGACCTTCGCCCTACCAAGCGACACCAGCAAGCGCGGCGTGGCCAACGAGACACTGGTCGAGACCCGACTGTTGATTAAGCGCGCCACCGGCTGGTCGGCCCTACCCTATGTGTTTAACGCAGAGCAGACAGATGCCGTGCTGGCCAAGGCCGGCGCTATCCAGGCCAAACAGGTGGTTCACAACGGCAAGACGCTGGACTTCGACTATGTGGTCCCCAGCATGAACCAGTGTAAGCAGTGTCATCAGTTTAAGAGTGATGATGCAAGTAACGCGGTATTCGTGCCCATAGGCCCTAAGGCGCGCCATCTGAACAAGGACTATGCCTATAGCGACGGCACCATGAATCAGCTGATGAAGTGGCAGGCCGCCGGTATCTTGCAGGGCGTGCCAGACACGGCAAGCATCCCCACAGTGCCCGCCTTCCACGATGGCGATGAGGCCAAGGTGGCAGCCATGACAGATGCCGAGCTGATGCAAACCGCCAAGGGCTACCTGGATATCAACTGCGCTCACTGTCACCGCCCAGAAGGCAACGCCTCTAACACAGGCCTGAAACTGGAGTACTGGCGTACCTACGAGGAGGACAGCGGCTATTCTCACGGTACCTGTAAGTCGCCAATCGCCTATGGCGGTGGCTCGCTGAGCTACGACGTGGTGCCGGGCTCGAGCGAGACCTCTATCCTGCACTTCCGCATGGATAGCACGACACCTGGCGATCGCATGCCTGAGATAGGTCGCAGCTTGTCCCACACCGAAGGCTCGGCCTTGATTGCCGAGTGGATCAAGCGATTACCGCTGGCCACCTGCTCTCAATAATCCCAACCCAAGGGCCGCCATCTGGCGGCCCTTTTTCTCACGAGTCGAAACTATGTTAACCAGCCCAGTAAAAGGTTTGCTGCCGCTTTCGAGCCCAGTTTTATTAGCTCTCTTGCTGCTATGCCTCACGGCCTGCGGCGGCAGCGATGACTCCTCGACCAATCCAACAGGCACAGACACCAACCAGCCTGGCACACCTGTGACCCCGCCGACGGGCGGCACAGATCCCTCATCGGATATCTGCGATAGCCAGGAGGGGGAGATCAACTGGCAGGCGCTGATGACACAAGACTGTCAGCTTCTGTCCCAATACCGGCTATTTCAGCAGCCTGATAAACCAACAGCAGATCCTAATGGCCCAGGTTTTAGCTACGAACTCTCCAGCCAACTATTTACCGACTACGCCCATAAATACCGTTACATCTTCCTGCCCGATGGCAGCCAGATCGACTATCACCCGAGCGATACCTTCGACCTGCCGGTAGGCGCCGTGCTTGTCAAAACCTTTGCCTTGCCAAGCGACACCCAGCTCACAGGTGAAGCCAACGAGACCTTGGTCGAGACCCGTCTGCTTATCCACCGCGAGAGCGGCTGGACGGCGCTACCCTATCTCTGGCAAGGCGGCGAGGCGCGCCTCGCCGTTGCTGGCGCCAATCAGGCCCACAGCCTGACGCGTCAAGGCGAGCAGCTCGAATTCACCTACCATGTGCCCAGCCGGGCGGAATGCAAGGTGTGCCATCAACGCGCAGGTGACGGTGGCGCCCAGATCTATCCCATAGGCCTCAAGCCCTACCTGCTAAACCATGAAGTATTAGTCGATAATCAGACGGTGAATCAGCTCGAACATTGGCGCGACCAGGGGCGCTTGAACGGCCTGCCGGCGGGCGGCGCCCCAGATTCGGCGCCGGCGATCACAGATGAGAGCAGCGATCTGACCATTAGAGCCAAGGGATATTTGGATATCAACTGCGCCCACTGTCACAGGGCCGAAGGCTTTGCCAGCATCTCGGGGCTGCGCCTGGGTTTCTATGTGGATCACACCAGCTATCAATATGGGATCTGTAAACAGCCACCGGGCTGGGACGGCGGCGAGAAGGGGCTCTCCTACGACATCATCCCCGGCGATGGTGAGCACTCCATCTTGCTCTATCGCCAGATACTAGATGCGCCCAAAGATCGTATGCCGCCCATAGGCCGAAGCCTAAGCCATGTGGAGGCATTGACCGTGCTACAAAGCTGGATAGATGGCCTGTCGCCCAGTTTAGGCAACTGCCAGCATGGGGGCTAGATCTTGCGAATAAACTGGCCTGGCGGCAGGCCAAGCCAGTGTTTGAAGCTCTGACGAAAATGGCTCACATCGCCGAACCCCATGATATCGGCGATATCCACTATGCTCTTGTCGCCCTGAACGATGAGGCCGATAGCCGTCTGGCAGCGCACCTGATCCACCAGCTTCTGATAGCTGGTGCCTGCACTCGCCAGGTGTCGTCTCAGGGTACGATCACTCATGTTGAGTCTCAGCGCCATCGACTCCAGCTTAGGGTTATTGGGAAAATCCTGGTTTAGGATGGCCAACACCTTCTCGATCAAGGAGGTGTCATGCAGAGCCTGCTCATCAAGATGTAGCAGAGAGAAGTCATACACAACAGGCAGCGAAAGCATTTCATGGGAGATGGCCCACTCGAAGAACTCGCCGTCGAAACCAATATCGGCCTGGCAGAACGCCGCCAGGAACTCAATGTCGTGAACCGGGGTGGCCAGCTGCACCCGCTCGAGTGTCACCATCTCCCCCGTGAGCTGACGCGCCAGGGCTAACATGGAGCAGACGCTGTTTTGAAACTGCAGGCTGAAATAGGGCGCCGAGATCTTCGCCGTATTGAGCCAGCGAAAATAGAGGCTTCGCTCGCCATGGCTCACTAGGGTATCCGAGACACTGCCCACCAGCTCGGGATGGGCGATAACAAACTCAAGGCATTCACCTAAGGTCTGACACTTGGCCAGATAGGGCCAGATAAGCGCCAGCTCTTCCACCCTGTAGGTCTCGCCGAGCCGCGCGCCTATCTGAGGGTCTTCAGCTAAGTTCCCCAGAAACGCCATGGCATAGTCCACCTGCCAGACATAGACAAAGTTTAACTTGGCCAGCTCGTTAAGCCCCAGGCCTATCTCCTGACACAGCTGCTGGGCATGATGCTCGCCATAACGCTCGGCCATGAAATGAACCAGGCTTCTCAGTTCATAGGCGGGATAAGATTGATCGCCAACTTTTAATGTCGCCTGATAGCGGGTATTACTCGTCATCTCATCATTACAACATCCAAGGATAATAGTATTTTGTATAAGATTTTAGAGGCGAGTAAAAGCCCAGCAGGGATAAAAAGTTACAAATATGTAAAAACCCGCCGAGGGCGGGTTTTTATCCGGTGAAAGTCACAAGCCTTAGTTAAGAGGTTGATTCTTTTCCGCCAAGCGATTGAACACGGCATTGACCGCCAGTGAGGCGCTGTGGGCAAACTTGTCGGCTATCTTCTTCTTCAGCTGATAACGAACCTTGATCACCGTCTTCTCTTCGGCAAGCTTCATCACCACATCGTCACTGGTAGAGAGGCCATCGACCAAGCCAAGATCCAGCGCCTGCTGACCATACCAGTGCTCACCGGTCGCCACCTTGGCAATATCCAGCGTAGGACGGTACTTGCTGATGAAGGCTTTAAACAATACATGGGTCTCTTCCAGCTCTTCCTGGAACTTCTGTCTTCCTTCGTCGGTATTTTCACCAAACAGGGTCAGGGTACGCTTGAAGTCACCTGCGGTGTGCTGCTCATAATCTATATCATGCTTCTTCAGCAGACGATTGAAGTTAGGGATCTGCGCAACCACACCGATAGAACCTACGATGGCAAAAGGCGCGGCATAGATGGTATTGGCCACACAGGCCATCATATAGCCGCCGCTCGCGGCCACCTTGTCGACACAGATGGTCAATGGGATCTCGGCGCTGCGCAGTCTGTCGAGCTGGCTCGCCGCCAAGCCATATCCATGGACCATGCCGCCGCCACTCTCGACATTGACCACCACTTCGTCGCCTTGCTCGGCAATGGCCAGGATGGCGCTGATCTCCTCTCGCAGTGACGCCACCTCATGGGCATCTATGCTGCCCTTGAAGTCGATAACAAATACACGAGGCGTAGGCGCGGCTTCGCCATCGGCCTTCTCTGCCTTCTCCTTGGCCTTCGCCTCGGCCTTGAGGCCCTTCTCGTAGGCCTTAAACTGCTTCTTGCTCAGCAGTTCTTCCTTTAAGTCGTGTTTGAGTGCCTTAAGGTCCTCAGACACATTGGTCAGCTTAAGCTCACCCTTATCGGCCTTCTGCTTCACCGCCGAGGCCAACACCAGCACCACGACGGCGACGATAGCCACCACTATGGTGACGGCTTTTGCCAGAAAGAGTCCATACTCGTACAAAAATTCCAAAATTCAGCTCCGTGATCAGGCCTTTAAAATCTGGCCGCTATTCTATCAGCCCTGAGGGCAATAACAAATCCAGCCATAAAAAAACCCAGCCAGGCTGGGTTTTTATTTAGTCCTTTTTGGATTTAGGCTTAGTTAGCTGGCACCGCACAAGGCTGAATCACCGAATCATCCTGCACCAGTACGCTTGCCTGGCCCTTACCCGCAGTCAGGGCAAACGCGGCAACTTGCTGCTGCATCTCAACCGTAGCCGCCGCGGCGCTACCATCTGTCACACCAGGAACCTCACTTGGGCTAATCAGCGAGCTGTGATGACCCTTGCTAAAGCGCACGGCGCCAGAGCCAACTGTCGTGGTATCTATACACTCAAGACCCAGGTTGGCAATCAGCGGCTCGGTACCCGCCACAGGGAACTTGTCTACGCGATTAGGTAGTACCTGATCCCCTAAGTTGCTGCCATCTCCCACGACTTCAATCAGATGTACAGGCAGACCAGTCGATTTAAGCGTTGCTGCATGGTTGATAGGATCCGCACCATCTACCGCAGTTTGTACCGCGAAGGCGAAGGTTGGAATGAACTCGGCATACACTGCCTGAACCAGGGCCGCATACTCTGGCGTACCAGGCTCATAACCGGCAACGTTAGCCTCATCCATCAATGCCTTGAAGGTATCGCTGGCGGTCACGTTTTCAAACAGCAGCGGGCCGAAGGTGGCAGAGCCGATGAAGGTGCCCGATAAGCCACCAGTTGGCGCAACCAGAGAAACCGCATTGAGCTTATGCACATAGCTAAGATCCGCACCGTTAGCCGGATGGCTCAGGCCAGAGTTAGCATAGGTAGCAAAGTCGGTACCGACGATGGCGCCAAGGCTCAGACCCTGTGCACTGATCTTAGTGATATCGAACATCTGCGGCATCTGCGCGGCGGCTAGGCCACCGGCAAGCCCTGTGAGGGCGGCGCGAAGCGCTAGATGGTCAACCGTTGCCTGTCTGAAGTTATCACGTACCGCCAGAGTGCTCGCTATGTTAACAAACACCAAGGGGTTACCATTCTTAAACGCATCAGGGTTACCTATCACAGCGCCAAATGCTGGATCTGAAGCCGATACCTCATAGATGCCGTCACCGTTGGCATCGAATGAGCGAGCGCCGTGCAGCGGCATATCGATGGCGATAGTGGCAACGCCCATTGCGGCATAACTACCGGCATAGGCCAGTGACATCTCTTTACCGCCGCCCAGGCCATGCATGGCGATGGTAGTCGGCCAACCACCAGTTGGCGGCGTAAAAGGTAGTCCCTGAGAGGCGTAGAACTGCGCCAGACGCTCGGCGTTTGGCATAGAGATCAACACTGGAACCTTCTCTGCGCCAGTTGGTGCAGGGATAGGGTTGAACTTAGTCAGGTGCTTGGCCTTATCGGCCGGCGTACCATCATCGAGTAGCCAGGTCTTACCCGCCAACAGGGCAGGATCTGCCAGACCGGCCGCGGGGTCGATACCGTGCGCCACGGCCTGAGCGCCGTAATTTTGCTGACTCAGGGTACCCGATTGCAGGGCTAACAATACGGCTACAGGGCTGTCGCCCAGCGCATGCCAGTTACCATTGATGCCATTACACATCACAGAGTTACAGGCGCCATAAGTAGGCAGGGTCAGCTCTGCAACATAAACATCGGCTAGACTAGAGACCACATAGGCCACGCCATCGGCAGGTGTCAGGCCAGCCGCCTGGGCAACTGTGATCCCCAGCGGATGCGGCTGAGGCACTGAGATAGACGGCGCAAAAGGTGTGCCCTCTTGCAGCATCAGTAGCTTAGTCGTCTCATAGACATCGCTGATCGACTGGGTAGTAAACAGACCAGCATAACTGATAGTCGCGCTATCTACACCGTGAGCAGCAGCCATGCCCTTCTCATAACTGTTCACTAGCGTTTGCAGCATCAGCTGATCGGGTGTCTGCAGCGGCTTGGTCTCGATATCGAGTTTCAGCGTGGCATAGGTGGTCGACGGCGCAATAGGACGACCTGCCGAGTCTTGAATCAGGTCTGTGGTCGCATACACATAAGATTGGCCCGCCTTAAGTGGCTTAAGCGGTACGATAGCGATAGTGTTGCCCGAGGCGCTAGCAACAAAATCAACGCCAAACTGAAGCTCGTTGCCTATCTTACAGGCTGACACAGATGGCGCAGACTGACACTCGGGATCCGATGATAGCGGACCACCTACAGTGGCTTCGAACATGCGCACCGCGCCAGGCTGGGCCACAGAGGCAGCCGCCAGCGTCAGCATGGTACCGTCATGGTCGGTAGCAGGTTCAACCGTGATAGAGATGGGAGAGGTGGTAGACCAACCGTCCAGTGCGCCCAGCGCCATCTGAGGGTCGGTGTAATCGCTTGAGCCGTCAGCTTTTTCGCCCGGCATGGTCAGGGTACCGTCGGTGGTGCCACTAAAGAGTAGATCGTTGGGTAATGGTACCTTGCTGTTAGCAGGATCGAATACCATGTGTGAAAGAGGGATTAGCGGCTCAGTCTTCTCTGCGAGTTGATCGACGCTATCTTCGCTACAACCAGCCATTCCCAATGCGGATGCAATTGCGACACCCAAAAAGAGTCTTTTCATCTTTTTTCCCCAAATCTTGTTGTAATAATTTTGTTTTCCCCAAAAATTGGTCACAATAGTCTTCCTTGTGTGACCAATAGGACTTTTAGTGTCCTTATGGCTACTCAAGTTAACGCAAAATTATTGAGTTAGCTACAATTTTGTCACACACAAACAACAGAACGATGGTCATTAATCAGTCATTTGTTTTAAACATACGTTTCAGGCTCAAATAAATCATAGAAATGGCGGGGAATTCCGCTAACAGGAAAAATTGACTCATGTTGGAATATCAGGCAGCAAAAGATTTACTTAAAAATAAAACGATACTGGTCACAGGCGCCGGAGATGGTATTGGTCGCGCCGCTGCTCTGGCCTACGCTGAACATGGTGCCACGGTGATCTTGCTGGGCAAGACAGTCAAGAAACTGGAAGCCGTCTATGACGAGATAGAACAGGCCGGCTACCCTACCCCTGCTATCGTGCCACTCGATCTCAAAGGCGCCACAGAGCAAAACTACCAGGACATGGCCGAAACCATAGAGCAGCAGTTTGGTCACCTCGACGGCCTGCTGCACAACGCCAGCCTCTTGGGTGTACTGGGCCCGTTCGAACATATCTCGATGGATTCGGTAAAAGAAGTGCTACAAGTTAACTTGGTCGCCGAGATCATGATGACCAAGGCGCTGCTTCCCGTGATGAAGAAAGCCCCTGCTGCGTCTATCCTGTTCACCTCCAGCAGTGTTGGCCGTCAGGGACGCGCCTTCTGGGGCGAGTATGCTATCTCGAAATTTGCCACCGAAGGCATGATGCAGTCTCTGGCCCACGAATATGAAGACAGCAACCTGAGAGTCAACAGCATCAATCCTGGCGCCACCCGCACCAAGATGCGCGCCAATGCCTACCCGGCAGAGAACCCACAGGATCTCAAGGCGCCAGAAGAAATCATGGCGACCTATCTCTACCTCATGGGTGACGACGCTAAAGGCGTCACTGGCCAGCAGTTTAACGCCCAGTAGTTTAAGGGTCAGTCATAGCTCACGCGCCCGCTTTGATGGGCGTGTTTCACTTTTTATCAGTAAGATGACCAGCTGACGCTAGACACAAAAAAGGGAAGCATCTGCTTCCCTTTTCTAATAACTGTCAAAAACAGCTGAGCAATTACTTGTACTTGCGCATAACCAGAGTAGCGTTTGTGCCACCGAAGCCGAAGCTGTTGCTCATGATAGTGTTAAGCTCGGCATCGCGATATTCGGTCACGATAGGCATACCTTGAGCCTTCTCGTCGAGAGTATCTATGTTGATGCTTGGCGCGATGAAGCTGTTCTCCATCATGATCAGGCTGTAGATCGCCTCATGTACACCCGCGGCGCCCAGAGCATGACCAGTCAAAGACTTGGTCGATGCGATAGCTGGCAGGTTGTCACCGAAGGTTTCGGCCAAGGCTTCCAGCTCACGCATGTCGCCAACTGGCGTTGAAGTACCATGAGTGTTGATGTAGTCGATTGGTGTGTCTACACCTTCGAGGGCCATCTTCATGCAACGCACCGCGCCTTCGCCCGATGGTGCAACCATGTCGTAACCATCTGAAGAAGCGCCGTAACCGATCACTTCGGCATAGATCTTAGCGCCGCGAGCGAGCGCATGCTCAAGCTCTTCGACAACCACGATTCCGCCGCCACCAGAGATAACGAAACCATCACGGTCTGCATCATAGGTACGAGAAGCCTTCTCAGGGCAGTCGTTATACTTAGTCGACAGTGCGCCCATGGCGTCGAAGCCCATGGTCAGGGTCCAATCCACCTCTTCTGCACCACCAGCGAAGACCATGTCTTGCTTACCCATCTGAATCAATTCGACTGCATGGCCGATACAGTGAGCACTGGTTGCACAAGCCGAACTGATTGAGTAGTTCATGCCCTTGATCTTAAACGGCGTGGCCAAACAGGCACTGGCCGTGCTCGACATGATGCGTGGCACGATATAAGGACCAACGCGCTTCACACCTTTCTCACGCAGAGTATCGGCAGCCTGAACCTGGTTAGCCGATGACGCGCCGCCAGTACCGGCGATGATACCGACGCGGTGATTTGAATATTGTTCTTCGGTGAGGCCAGCATCGGCTATCGCTTGCTCCATGGCAATATAAGCGTATGCGGCTGCATCACCCATAAAACGTAATGCTTTACGGTCGATATGTTCTTTAGGGTCTAACTTAATGTCGCCCCAAACATGGCTACGAAGCTTCATTTCTTCAAACTGATCTGAGTGGGTAATACCACTGCGACCCGCTTTGAGTGACTCGGTGACTTCTTGCTTGTTGTTACCGATACTTGACACTATGCCAAGGCCGGTGATCACGACTCTTTTCATTATTTACTATCCATTCCGTACGTCTAGTACCAATTTAGCTGCGCCAATAGTATCGCTTTTACTGCATTTAAGTGGTCAGCTTTCCATAAAGGCAGGTAAAATAATGCCTAATATCCCCTTGAGAGTAAATTCATTGGCCACCGAACACCCGAATAACGCACAAAATAATGACAAAATGCCTACATTCGACGCAATTTTCAGCCATTTATCGGCGGTAAAGAGTCAAAACTCTCACCAAATTATCGCCCTACTCCCAAGCAGTGATGCCAACTGGCCAGCCGCGCTTATAACAGAGCGACTAACGCAAGCTGGTTCAAAACAGCCCCCTCAAAAGCAGCAATTGCATCTACACCTGTTTGCCCAGCATCAGGCATGCTGGCTTAAGGCCCTAGCCGAGAGTGAAACCCTGGCGTCACCAGCCAAAGAACAGATTAAGGCGATTTGCGATGCTCGGGTATCGGGCTGTCACAGGCTCAAGCTGGCAAACGCGCGGCTTATCATCGACATCCATCTTGGCGATCCGCTTTCCCAGCTCAAGGCGTTAGTTGCCCCAAGCTTAGCAAGTCAAGCAATCCAAGGCTGGTTGGCGGATACCCAGGCTACCGATGAGGCGCTTATCTGGCAGATGGCGCGCCTCAGCCAAGATAACGCCGAGTTTCTCCTTCTAGAGAATAGCGACGTCAATCTAGACAAGACCTCAGATAACGCCAGTACAAACTTACTGACCCAGTTGATCATTAAGGCGGGTTTTACCTGCTATCGCCTTAACTTACCCCTAAAAGATGACCAACTCGTGACCCTGGCCGAAAAACCAAGTATCGCGTCTCAGGATATCGCCATGCAGGAGCGGCGCGCCCTCAGGCGCCAACAATTAGATAAGTTCGCCTTCAACCCCTTAACACAAGGTCGTGAGGGAGAAACCGCCATCATAGGTGGTGGGGTCGCCAGCGCGAATCTGGCGCTCTCACTGGCCGAGCGCGGCAAAAAGGTTAGCTTCTTCTGTATGGATAAGGCGCCGGGCGAGCAGGCCTCGGGCAACAAACAGGGCGCTATCTATCCCCTGCTCACCCCAGAACATGGCAGCCTGAGTCACTATTTTTTGCAGGGTTACCTCTTTAGCCGTCAAAGGATTAAGCAGCTCCTTGAGGCGGGCCATGAGATCCCCCATGATTTTTGCGGCGTGCTGCAGACCGGCCACGATGAGCGCAGCCATAAGCGCCTCGCCAAGATAATCAACGCCCAGCCCTGGGCAGAATCTATCGCTCGCCCTGTCGATGCCCTCCAGGCCACGGCGCTCGCCGGAGTCAGCATCGAGCACCAGGGGATCTACTATCCGCTCGCAGGTTGGGTATCGCCACAGGCCTTTACCCGCGCGGCCATCAGCCAAGCCGAGCAGTTAGGTAAACAGACCAGCCACTACCAATGCCAAGTCACGGCGATTAGATTTGAGAACCAGCAATGGTATCTCAGCGCCATTCAAGATAGTCAAGAAGTCGAATTTGGCCCCTTTGCCAATCTGGTGCTGGCCAATGGCCGCCACCTGACTGATTTCGCCCAAACCGACCACTTACCCATCAGCGGTTTTCGTGGTCAGGTCAGCCATATACCGGCAAGAGCGCCACTTAAGGATCTTAAGACGGTACTCTGCGCCCACGGCTACCTAACCCCTGCCCACGATAAGCTGCACTGCACAGGGGCCAGCTATGTGAAAGACGCCAGTAACCTCGATTACAGCGCGGTGGAGCAGGTGGAGAATTTAGACAAGATCCGCACCAGCTACGGCGGCGAGTGGACCAAGGCGGTAGATATTACAGGCCATAGCGCTCGCGTAGGCGTGCGCATGGTCACACGGGATCATGCCCCCATGATGGGCTGTGCCCCTGACTTTGAGGCGATATCGGCTACCTATATCAACCATCAGCAAAGCAAGAAGAGCCCCAAGGAGAGCGCCAAGTGTTGGCAGACGACACCAGCACCCGTTCATCAGGGACTGTTTATTCTCGGCGGACTTGGCTCGCGGGGCCTCACCTCTGGCCCACTGGCGGCAGAGATCTTAGCCGCCCAGCTTTGCGGCGAGCTCCTGCCCGCCACTCAGGATATATTAGCCCTGCTCAACCCCAACCGTATGTGGATGAGAAAGCTGATAAAGGGTAAGGCGCTGTAAGCGCTAATTTGAGAGATTAGGGGTAAGCAATGAGAACCAAGGGCGAGTCGTTAAGCCCTTGGTAAATGATCCACCTGATGAGTTAGGCTTTGACCTTGACGCGGTTGTTAGTGTCACGGCTTGCACGAATGAGGTCATCGCCCGAGAGATGCTCCCCCTTGGCCAGTCTGTCGTAAAGCAGCACATTGACCGAGGAGGCCAGATTCATGCAACCCACGGTCGGGACATAGACCACCTCATCGGCGCAGTCGATAAGCGCCTGATCTAGGGTGCCATCTTCTGGACCGAAGAGATAGATGGCCTTTTGCGGATGGCTAAAGGCCGGCAGCGGCGTGGCACCTTCCACCAGATCGACGCAGATCACCTTGGTATCGGCATCGAGTGAGTCAAGCAGCGACTCTACCCCATTGAGGGGAATATGCTGACTCACCCGCTTGGTGTCGGTATTGTACTGCTCGCCCCTGTGCAGGGCAGCCAGCGCATAACGTTTACCCGTATAACGCACCTCATCGGCGCGATAACAGCCGGCGGCGCGCATCACGCCGCCCACGTTCGTCGGGCTCTTTGGGTTTTGCAGCCCTATGATCACCTTGCTTGCATTAGCCATGACTAGGCGTTTTCTACCTGAGCCATCTTCTCGCGCAGCTCAGCCCAGGCATTAACCACCAGGGCATAATCGGCAGGCTCGAGCTCAGACTTGGCCGTTTCCAGACAGGTCTGCATCTTAGCCTCCAGCGCCTCGCTGTCTTGCACCGTTTCCTGCTCGAGCTCTGACAGCACCACAGCCACATGCCCCTGTAGGTAACCACTGGCAAAGAGTTGGTCGTCATCACCGCCTGCTACCTTGGTGGCGATCCACTCGTCTAATGCTTGCTCATACTGCTCTAACATTGTGTCTCCAATTGTCATCTTGCTATTCAGGCTGCCCGATCACATCTGGGCTGACTAAATCTAGGCTGATTAGGTCAGGATTAGCCACCTGATACATCACATAATCGTGGTAGCCGGTCACGACTTTATAATAACCACATAATTCACTGTCTAACTCTGGGTCGCCACTATCCACAATTAAGGGCCGACCTTCAAGTGCTTTTAACTTAGTTTTTGTCGCCAGGATGATAATATTCTCCTTGCCCACCTGACGAATAAGCGCCGGCGACAACTGTTGGTTGCCCCGTCCCAGGATATGCCCCTGGCCGCCGATGAGGGTGATCACTAACTTACACTCACGACCAGTGGTTGCCTCGAGCAGCGACTGGGCGCTGAGATCGCTGGCAAGCAGCTCGCCCGCGTCAATCAGATCCACCCCGAGCAGGGTGTTATCCAGCCCAAGTTCCTCCATCACGGCGGCGACTGTGCTGCCCGAGCCCATGATGGCGAGCCCATCGTCTATCTGCTCAATCGCCTCGGCGGCGATATCCGCCAGCACCAACTCATCGACCTCTTTGCCGCCCATCTTGACCGCCTGAATGTAGCGCGGTTCGGCAGGCACCTGCATCTCGCCGAATCGGCGCGCCCTTACCACACCTTGCCTGAAGGCCACCTCGTCGATATCCATCACATCGGCCGACATCAGGCTCACCAAAGCGCCCTCTAGCAGCAACTTGACCACCATGCCCGAGGCGTGAGGCGTAATACCATAGACGCCCGAATGAATCTTCACCCCGGCCGGCACGCCCAGCACAGGCTGAGCCTCATCGACCACCTCAAACAGATCACGCGCCGTGCCGTCGCCACCGGCAAACAGCAAGAGATCCACGCCTGCGGCCTGCAGCGCCTTGGCGGCGGCTTGGGTATCGCTGGCCGCGGTGGTATCACCCGCCTGATAAACCACCTGATGGTTAAATCCCATCTTCGCGGCTAAATCGGCGCCCATGGCACCGGAGGCGGTAACGACAGTGATCTTATCCAGATAAGGTTTAATCACCTCTAGCGCCTGGGCCATTCTCAGATGAGCCTTAGGCTCGGCGCCGCGGGCTATCGCCTCATCCGCCACGCCATCGCTTCCCTTGAGTGCCACACTCCCTCCAAGGCCTGCCAGAGGATTGATGATCACGCCGAGGCGAAATGTCTGTTTCATGGATATTTCCTTATCATCTCTTATTATTTTGCGATTTCGCGCGCCTTAGGGATTAACAGTACCGCAAGCATGGACAGTAGGGCACAAACGGCGGCCGCCAACCAGCTCAGCCAAGCCTGGGAACCGTCCCCCCAGATGAAGCCGCACAGCCAGGTGCCCAGCGCGCCGCCGACACCAAAACTCAGGCTGGCATAAAGCGCCTGCCCCTTACTGCGGTGACGCACGTCGAATCTTTGATGAACGAACTGAATCGAGGCCGCATGCACCAGACCAAAGGTAAAGGCATGCAGCAGCTGACTAACCCCGAGCCAGATCATGTTGCTGGCACAAAAGGTCATGAGTAGCCACCGCACCGCCGTGAAGCCGATAGAGATAACCAGCAAGGCACTGACCCCATATCGACCCAACAATCTCGGCGCAAACATAAACATGACAATCTCGGCCAGCACCCCAAGAGCGACATAGATACCGGCACTAGACTCGCTGTAACCCACCTGTTTCAGATACAGCACAAAAAAGCCGTAGAAAGGTCCGGCGCTCATCTGCAGCAACATGGCCGATAGCAAGAACCAGATGATACCCGCATCTAGCTTCAGAGGCGTGGGTACCTGGCTCTTGTCGACCTTCACCCGGGTACTTGGCAGAGACAGGGAGCAGCCCAGCAAGCCAAGGAACAGGGCCAGACCGACGAAGGGCAAGATCTCTGTGCCGAACTGGCTGATGGCAAAGCCTACGCTGACCACGAACACCAGATAACCCAGGCTGCCGAAGCTGCGGATCTTACCATAGCCCCCGGTGTTCTCCCCCAGGGTCTCTAGGGTAATCACCTCGAGCTGGGCCAAGATAGCGTTCCAGAAGAAGGTATAGATGCTGAGGCTGATGGCCAGATAGACAAAGCCACCGTGATAGAAGAAACTCATAAAGGTGACCGCCGAGCAGGCCGCCCCCATCTTCACCAGCTGGCCACGCATGCCCGTCTTATCGGCCACCATGGCCCAGATATTCGGGGCTATGATGCGCGTCGCCATCAAGATGGCGAGCAAAAAGCCGATCTGCTGGGCATCGAAGCCCCGGTTCTCGAAGAAGACCCCAAGATAAGGCACCAGCACGCCGAGGATCGCGAAGAAGAAAAAGTAACAGGCGCTAATCCAGTGCAGTTGGTGTTGTGGATCAGGCTGTGACATGCCATTTGGCGACATGCTAGTGGATGACTGGGCGTTGGACGACATTTGTGTAGGGCGATTCCTATGTGTAGGGCGATTTCTAGCAGGGTTATTATCTGCTCTCGATATGACTCGGAGCGACTTCTTATAATGACTTTAATTCTGAATTCTTATAATGACTGGAACCCATAACATTAATGGCTCCCATAAAAGAAGGCACATTTCTGTGCCCTCCAATTCGCTCAATTGCGTCTTACTTCATCCCAATCACAGGGGTGATGCTCTCGACATTCATGTTTTGCGCCCTGTGCCTGAGGAGATGGTCCATCAGGACGATAGCCAACATGGCCTCGGCGATCGGCACGGCGCGAATCCCTACACAGGGATCGTGACGGCCCTTGGTAACCACCTCGGCACGCTCGCCCTGCACCGTCATGCTCTCTCCTGGCACGCTGATGCTGGAAGTCGGCTTCATGGCGATATGCGCGACGATTGGCTGACCCGACGAGATCCCACCGAGAATACCGCCCGCATGGTTAGAGGCGAACCCCTCGGGCGACATCAGATCTCTGTGCTCTGAGCCCTTCTGGTTTACCACGGCAAAGCCATCGCCAATCTCCACCCCTTTGACAGCGTTGATCCCCATCAGGGCATGAGCGATATCGGCATCGAGACGGTCGAACACCGGCTCGCCCAGTCCCACAGGCACATTGGTCGCCACCACAGACACCTTAGCGCCTATGGAGTCACCGCTCTTTTTAAGCTCACGCATATACTCGTCAAGTTGCTCGAGCTTGGCAACATCGGGAAAGAAGAAAGCGTTGTGCTCAACCTGATCGAAATCCAGGGTCTCGGCGCAGATAGGCCCAAGCTGTGACAGATAACCCTTGATCTCTATGCCGTGCACCTGTTTTAGATACTTCTTGGCCACAGCGCCGGCCGCCACACGCATGGCGGTTTCCCGCGCCGATGAGCGCCCGCCACCGCGATAATCCCTAAGGCCATATTTTTGCTGATAGGTGTAGTCGGCGTGGCCCGGACGGAACTGATCTTTGATGTTGGAGTAATCCTGGCTACGTTGATCGGTATTCTCGATCACTAAGCCTATAGAGGTACCGGTAGTTTGCCCCTCGAATACACCCGAGAGGATCTTCACCTGATCCGGCTCGCGTCTGGCTGTGGTGTATCGCGAGGTGCCCGGACGGCGCCTGTCGAGATCATGCTGCATATCGGCTTCATCGATAGCCAGACCCGGAGGGCAGCCATCGATAATACAACCTAAGGCTTTACCGTGGCTTTCACCAAAAGTCGTCACCACAAAATTTTGACCGATACTATTACCCGACATTCGCTTACTTCACCTCTACTTGATTATTTGCCTCAGCATAACCTAAAGCCGCCACTGGCTATATTCCTAAATCGGCTTAGTCATTCTAAGCCGACAAAACATTGGCCAATCAGACTCTAGACGACCACACATTATTCACTATCTTTGTAGATGGCGAAAAGTGATTCATTTTCAACTAACTGATCGCGAGTCAGCACGAACACGCCGTCGCCACCGTGCTCGAAGTTAACCCAGGTAAATGGCACCTCGGGGAACTGCTCCATAAGATGAACCATAGAATTACCCACCTCGACCACCAAAAGGCCATCTTGAGTCAGATAATCGGCCGCATTGGCAAGGATGCGCTTGGTGAGATCCAAACCATCGCGCCCCGAGGCTAAGCCTAGCTCTGGCTCGTGATGATATTCCTCTGGCATGTCACCGATATCTTCGGCATCCACATAAGGTGGGTTAGAGACAATCAGATCGTATTGCGGCCCCTTAGGAATGGCGGCAAACATGTCAGACTCGATAGGGAATACTCTGTCCATCACGCCTAATGATTCAATGTTAATCTGCGCCACTTCCAGCGCATCGCTGCTGATGTCGATAGCATCGACCTCGGCATCTTCAAACTCATAGGCACAGGCGACGGCAATACAGGCGCTGCCGGTACAGAGATCCAGAATACGGTTAACCGGCTTGTTATAGAGCCAAGGGCTGAAACGGTTAGCGATCATCTCGGCGATCGGCGAGCGCGGCACCAACACCCTGTCGTCCACATAGAACTCCAGGCCGGCAAAGAAGGCGCGGTTGGTCAAATACGGCACGGGCAGACGCTCGCGTACCCGGCGAATGATGAGCTCGACAATCTTATGCTTTTCACTGCTGGTGAGATTGCTATGGATCACCTGCTGACCAATCTCTTCTGGCAGATGCAGTGCATGGAATACGAGAGCGATCGCTTCATCCCAAGCGTTATCGGTACCATGACCATAGTAGATATTGGCATCGTTAAAGCGGCTCACCGCCCAACGTAACATATCGCCGATTGTACGTAATTCCGTCACGGCTTCATCAACAAAAATCTTGTCCAAAACTGGCTCCCGCTAGATAGTTCCGCCTCATTGTAACTGAACTCTATTCATATGGCATCGGATTCAATAAAATAGCGCCATGAATAAAGAAAATGATGATGAATTGGCGCTTTTTTCAGCGTTAACCAAAGGGATAAAGCCGCTTAAACAGGATAAGCGTCATTTCGCCGCGCCGCAAAAACCGAAGCGAGAGCTGGAGATTGCCACCACCCAGCTGCACGCCGACAGCTATTTTTCCGATACCTACCAGCCCCTGTTGCCGCTAGAGGGCGCCATGCGCTGGTCGCGAGAGGATGTCGACAGCCACGAGCTCAAACGGCTCAGACGCGGCGACTATCAGCCGGACCTACTGCTAGACCTGCACGGCATGCGCCAAACCGAGGCCAAACTCGAACTTGCGGCCCTAATCCAGGCCTGCGTTAAACAGCACAGCCACTGCTGCTGCGTCATGCATGGCCACGGCACCGGCATCTTAAAACAGAATCTTCCCATGTGGCTTGCCCAGCACCCTCTGGTTAAGGCCTTTCACAAGGCGCCTAAGGAATGGGGCGGCGATGCGGCCCTCCTGGTGTTGATTGACGTTGGCGAGTTGCCGAGCTGGGATTAGTCCTTTGTCTTTTGGGAATGTGACCAGCAGATACGATAAAGCTCACTGCTTGATTGACGAGCGGACTGAATAGCCGCCTTCTTATTTCAGTAGAGATCAAAAAGGACGCCGAGGCGTCCTTTTGTTTATGTGGTTTTGTTTATGTGGTCAACAGTTACGCAAATGCGTTAATGCATTTTTCTATGAGTTAGCTCACCGTGTGCGGCGTATGCTGCCAGCTGAGCGAACCACGCTCACCGTGACGGTCTATCAGGGTCACACCAGAAGTCGCAAACAGCGGCGGCTCTATACCAGGCACCAACTCGCTCACCATATAACCTAGCAGCGGCATGTGGGCAATCACTAACACACTGTCCGCCTTATACTGTTCGGCGTAGGCCAGGGTCAGATCGGCGGCTAGGGTCGGCTCGGCCGATGGAGTCAGCTCGTCTAATACCAGCCACTTTCTCGGTTCGGGGAAGTGCTTACTCACTTCCTGCCATGTTTGCTGCGCACGCAGATAGGGACTCACCAACACGAGATCGAACTCGGTCACATCACGGGCCAACCAATTACTCATCAATTCAGTCTGATAACGGCCGATTTCTGTCAGTACTCGTTCTCGATCTGAGTGGGCGTGATAACCCGCCTCGCCATGTCGCATCAAATATAGCTTCATACTACTCTCGCTATGATTATTCTTGTTCTACTATGAATTGTAGCGTTAAAGTGCAGCGCAACAAACCTTAACCCTGTTATTAATTAGTCGAATAATGGATAAGATATTTGCCAAAGTCTTTTTTGAGGCTCAATATGTAGGCTTACCGCTTTAGTCGCCTAAACTCCGATGAATATCATACGTTTGTCCAGCATAAGGATGGAGCCAGCCATTGCAAACATCTATGCCGATCACTAAAAGCCCCAACGATCATCGCCAGTATCAGTATCTGCAGCTGGACAATGGGCTACGTGTATTGCTAGTGGAAGATCTCCAGGCGCAACAGGCCGCGGCATCGATGGCGGTCAACGTCGGTCATTTTGACGATCCCGCTTCGCGTCCCGGCATGGCGCATTTTCTCGAGCATATGTTGTTTCTGGGCACGGAAAAATACCCCAAGTCTGGCGAGTATCATGCCTTCATCAATCAACACGGCGGCAGTAACAACGCCTGGACAGGCACGGAGCAGACCAACTTCTTCTTCTCCATCGACGCCGAGGTGTTCGAGGAGTCGCTGGATCGCTTTAGCCAGTTTTTTATCGCGCCCTGCTTCGATCTTGAGCTGGTCGATAGAGAGCGCCACGCCATCGAGTCCGAATTCAGCCTAAAACTCAAAGATGATATCCGCCGCACCTATCAGGTTCAGAAGGAAACGGTTAATCCGGCTCATCCCTTTTCAAAGTTTTCGGTTGGCAATCTCAAGACCTTAGACGGCGATGAGAAAGCCCTTAGGCAAGAGCTGCTGGATTTCTATCAGACCCATTACAGCGCCAACCTGATGACCCTGTGTCTGGTAGCGCCCTTGCCACTTGCAGAACTCTTGGCATTGGCCGAGAGCTATTTTGCGCCGATTGAAAACCGCAAGCTGGCAAAGCAATACCCAAATGTGGCCATCTATGAAGCCGCTCAGCTTGGCCAACAGATCAACATAGTGCCGCTAAAAGAGCAGCGCCGCGTGGCGATCACCTTTCCCCTTCCCGCCATCGACCGCTTCTATAAGCGCAAGCCGCTGACCTTTATCAGTCATCTATTGGGCTATGAGGGCAAGGGCAGCCTGCTGAGTCACCTAAAGGATCAGGGGCTGGCCATCAATCTCTCAGCCGGTGGCGGCGTCAATGGCTATAACTTTAAAGACTATAACATCAGCATTCAGCTGACCGAGAAAGGCCTGCTACAGCTCGACGATGTGATTCAGGCGAGCTTCGAATACCTGAAGCTGATCAAGACCCAGGGCATGCAGGCATGGCGCTATCAAGAGCGAGCCAACCTGCTCAAGCTTGCCTTCAAATATCAGGAACAGATCAAACCACTGGATCTGGCCAGCCATCTCAGCATCAACATGCACCACTACGAGGTATCTGATCTCATCTATGGCGACTATCGCATGGATGGTTTGGATGTAGCTCAGGTCACCGAATTGCTGGATCTGATGAGCCCGGATAACTTACGTATTCAGCTGATCTCACCCGACTTAGACACAGAGAAACAGGCCGCCTGGTATCACTCGCCCTATCAGATGAAACCCATAGATGCACAGAGGCTCAAGCATTGGCGCGAGCCTGAGATTCGAGAGGCGCTGAAACTGCCGGAGCCTAACCCCTTTATCATCGAAGACTCGATCGCCAGAGACGTTAAGAGTGACCATCCGGTGCCCGTTGTCGTCTGTCAGGAAACTGGCTACCGAATTTGGCATAAGAAAGATGACGAGTTTAACGTGCCAAAGGGACATATGTACTTGTCCCTGGATTCGCACCAGGCAGCCGCTACCCCAAAACATGCAGCGCTGACCCGCCTCTACGTGGAGATGCTGCTCGATTATTTGACCGAGTTTACCTATCCAGCCGAAGTCGCCGGGCTCAGCTACAACATCTACCCTCACCAAGGGGGGATCACTCTGCATCTAACCGGCTTGACCGGTAAACAAGAGGCCCTACTGTCACTGCTGATCAACAAAGCTAGGGAACGCAACTTTACCCAGGACAGGTTTAAGCAGATAAAGAAGCAGATCCTACGCAACTGGTTTAATCAGAGCCGCGCAAAGCCCATCTCTCAGCTATTTACCAGCCTGACGGTAACGCTGCAGAAACGCAGTTTCGAGCCGCAACGTATGGCTGAGGAGCTAGAAGACATTACCCTGGACGATCTCCACAACCATGTGCGGGCCTTCTATGAGAAGATCCATCTCGAGGGTCTGGTCTATGGCGACTGGCTGACCGAAGAGGCTCAGGCCCTGGGTAAACGATTGGATCACATACTCTCTTTGGTCTCCTCACCCAGCGGTGAGTCGGAGCGAGAGCTGATCAAACTTGAGAATGTCGGCACCCTGATGCGTGAGGTCAGCGTTAATCATCAGGACAGCAGCATCATAGTCTACTACCAGTCGTCCCAGGCAACCCCCCTAAAAATGGCCCTGTTTAGCCTGTTAAATCACACCATGTCCTCGACCTTCTTCCACGAACTGAGAACCAAGCGTCAACTAGGTTACATGGTGGGCACGGGTTATCTGCCGCTGAATCGTTATCCTGGGATGATCTTCTATGTGCAATCGCCCACCGCCGGCCCCTTAAAGCTACTGGAGGCCATAGATGAGTTTATTGCCGACTTTAACTACGCCGTCATGCAGATCACCAATGATCAATGGGAACTCACCAAGCAAGGGCTGATCAACCAGATCATGGAACACGATCCAAACCTTAAGACCCGGGGGCAGAGATATTGGTCGAGCATAGGAAACAAAGACTACGACTTTAATCAGCGAGAACTTGTTGCCGAGCAAATTGGCGAACTCACCCGTTCGGATCTGATTAAGTTTATGATGCAGAAGATGCGCACCAAACACGGCGACCGCCTGATCCTCTTCACAACAGGAGAGCAACACAGAAATCAGGAACAGCTGACCTCAGACAATATGATCACAGATCTGAGAAGCTTTAAACAGCGAGCCGCCAAGTTTAGCTATTAGGCTAGTGCCCTCCCCTAGAGTCTGGCACATTAGTGTCCAAGGCTTTGGGCTTTGGGCTTTGGGCTTTGGGCTTTGGGCTTTGGGCTTTGGGCTTTGGGCTTTGAACCTAAATAGCCACAGTGTTAAGGCACTGTACTTGAGGTAGCGTTCTTCTAATAGTGTGCTAAAGAGCTTTTTCTTGCTGGATACTAGTTCACTCTGGGTGTTTAAGATTGAGTTGCTGGCCTCAGTACTTGATACATTCATCTTAATCCATTGGTTAGTTCTTGTGTTTTAAACCCCCTATCTGATCCACTACGAGACTACGGTGAGAATCGTTAACAGATCGAACCTGTTTTTACCTCACTGCGCCGACCCAACATTGTCGCAACGCCAGGACACTGATTATTAGCGTCTTTTTTGCTTCAACCCCTAAAATACGCGATATAGTACAAACGCCTGATTGGTTCCCACACAACAGACAAAGCCAGATCACGAAGAAGATTTAGCAGTACAAAACCCTAAAAGACAATGAAAATGAAAGTAATTTGCAAACAAGAAAATTCAGTGTTCTTTTGACAAATCCCCCTATTTCTGAATAAAGTAGGTTAAATAACTGTTGCCTATGCATTATTGGCTAATAATCAAACTAATAATTATGCCTAAATACCTTATAAGATTTGCACTATCTTTCCTGCTGGCTGCCTCATTCTCTAGCCAGGCTTTAGCTGTTGAAAATGCAACATCAAGCGGATTACTTCTGAATATTGATTATTACAATGTACCCGAAGGGCTATCACAGAGTACGGTCACTTCTATTGTCGAAGATCAATATGGTTATGTTTGGATAGGAACCCTTAATGGCCTTAACCGATTCGATGGGAAAGCATTCAAACACTATTTTTCAGTTAACGACAATAACTCCCTCCCAAGTTCATTTATCCGTAGCTTATATATTGACAAAAATGGAAGGCTTTTAATCGGTACAGATAAGGGATTAGCCCTGTATAACCGTGAGCTCGACATATTTAAAAAAATTGATATTCTCGGTAATGAACAGATCTGGTCTATACATGAAAAAAAAGACAACATCCTAATAGGAACGGATAATTTTATTCATGAGCTGGATATAAATCTATCCCTAAAAATCAACTCAAACAACATTAACGCCAGCGGAATAAAAAAAATAATAACAACAAAATCATCCATTATCATTAGAGCTTACAATGGCAATATTTATTCAATATCAGAAGGTAAAGCAAAGTTACTATTCACGAATACCGTCGACATTATAAGTTATGAAAAAGAAGTTTATAGGGTGTCAGTAGACGGAGTTTTTAACATTAAAGATAATTCTTTGTTAGAAACACCAACAATTCCAGAATCCATTACTGAAAAAAATAATGAACTGTACTTTTTTAGCGACAAATCAATCTTCCAAAGCAAACAAAAAACATTCTTGCAACTAGGAAAAACGAATAATAACTCTATAAGCGCCCCAGATATATATGTAGGAGAAAAAAACTTATACCTAGCAACTCAAAACAATGGCTTTGCAATAATTAACAAACAAAAAAACATACTCAATACATATAATATTACAGAAAATGTTTGGTCTATAAATACTCTAGATGATAACAGGCTAATTATCGCATCTGACTCCGAGGTTATTGGAATATATGATGATAATCTGAACATAATCTCATCTTATGATTCTCATGTAAAAGGCCCTAAATCGGCAGTCGTTGCAAACAACACGTTGTACGTAGGTACATCTGAAGGACTCCTTACGATAGATTTATCATCAAATGGAAAAAGAGTCATTAACCACGAACGATTTTTCATCGTAAAATCAATAAATGAAAATAGTATTTTTGCAGGTACATTTGACGGGAAAATAGTTTCAATAGATATTGATTCGATGAAACAGAGCGAGTTAATTATCGACGCTGGCAACCCCATATTCGATATAGAACCATTGAATAAATCAATATGGATAGCGACACAAGGTGGACTCTTTAAATTGAAAAATGGTGTTATAACACCGATTTTTACTGAAGATATGGTAACCGATATCCATTCAAAAAATGGAAAATTATATTTTGGAACCAGAAAATCCATATCAGAAGTAAACCTTGCCACCGATAAAGTATCCACTCTATTTGAAACGACCAAACCTATATATGCACTTACATCTTACAATGATAACCTTTTCGCCTCTTCAAATGCCGAAATAATACTAGTAAGAAAAAATGGACAAAAAACATCTTTAACATCTGAATATGGTAGCCAAGGTGAGTACAACACACAGTCAATTGCACACATAAATGACAACATATATATCGGCGGAATTTCTGGTATTACAAAAATATCTGCTAACACAATATTAAATAATTTAAATACGCTCCTCCCCCCCAAAGTATCTTTGGAACAACTTTTAATATTCAACGTTCCAGAGAACGTTGGTAACGGAGTACTAAGTAAAAGCCTAGACTTTTCCAAAAACCTAACTCTAAAGTATTCTGACTACCCATTTACGTTTAAATTTGTATCACCAGGAAATATGAATGATCAGTTACAGTATTCATACCAAATGAGTGGTTTAACAGATAGTTGGCTAGAATCTCAGGGTATCAATTCAGCAACCTATACGAATCTATCTCCAGGTGACTATACATTTAAAGTCCAAGCAATTGATCCTCTGACAGGCAAAAAAGGAGAAGTTAAAAGTATCCAAATAGAAATCACCCCTCCTTGGTGGTTATCGATCCAAGCTAAGCTCGTCTACCTACTTATTACCCTTTTGATCACGGGTGCCATAGCCAAGGCAGCGCTTAGAAGAAGAGAGGTACAGCGTCAGATCGCTAAGTCTGAAGAACGGTTGAAACTCTCCCTGTGGGGGAGTGGTGATGAGATGTGGGACTGGGATATCGAGACGGGTCAAATCTACCGCTCTAACATCTGGGGGTCTCTCGAGTTTCCACGGGATGGCCAGCGCTCCGGTGAGGAAGGTGAAGAGAGTAACATTCATCCTATGGATCAAGAACGTGTAAACACGGCGCTGAATAAACACTTCTACGGTGAAACCGATCACTTCGAGGCAGCCTATCGCGTTAAGGGCAAAGATGACCAGTGGATCTGGATCTTGGACAGGGCAAAGATCGTTGAACGCGATGAAGAAGATAAAGCCCTGCGTATGACAGGTACAATCAAAAACATCAGCAACTTTAAGCAAGCCGAGGAACAGCTCAGACTGTTCGAACGCGCCATCGAGAACATCTCAGAAGGCATGTTCATCCTGGACAACAAATTTAAATTTGTTGAAGTCAACGAAGCCTGCTGCGATCTGTGTGAGAAGAGTCGCAATGACTTTATTGGCGAACTGTTTAAGTTTGACCTTTATCCCGAGAGCTACTCAGAGCAGATTCGCCATATTCTGCAACAACAAGGTAGCTGGAGTAACGAAGTTGAGTCCGCCAAGGGCGACGGCAGCAGTTTCTTGATGGAGCTCACCGTCGATGCGATTTACGATGAACAAGGTGTCCTCTCCCACTATGTAGGGGTGTTCTCTGATATCTCCCGTCGTAAGCAGCAGGAAGAAGAGTTACGTAAACTAACCAACAACGATCTACTCACCAGTCTGCCAAACCGCTCTAGCCTCATGGTCACCCTTGGTAACTTGGTGAAGAAAGATACCCATCACACCCTGATGGTTTTGGACTTAGATAACTTTAAGAAGATCAATGATTCACTTGGGCACCAGGTTGGTGATGAGCTATTGATCAAAGTAGCGAGACGCATCGAATCCACCGTACCTTACCATACGAGTATCTATCGTTTGGGCGGCGATGAGTTCGCCATACTGGTCGATAACAATCCAGATATCGGATCCAGCGCCGTCATCGCCAATCATGTAGTCGATGCCTTCTCAAGCCCATTCGAGCTCACCAAAGACAGAGTCGTTGTCGGGGTGAGTATAGGCATAGTGCTCTACCCAGAAGACGATCAGAATGAACAAGCACTTCTGCGCAAGGCGGACATTGCCATGTATCACGCAAAATCTGCCGGTGGCAATCGTTATCAATTCTATTCGGAGTCTCTCAACCGCAATGCCATTCGCCAGCTGGAAGTGGAGAACCTTATCCGCGAAGGTTTAAGGGACGATCTCTTCGAAGTCTACTATCAACCTAAGATTGACCTCAGAACCAGCAAGATGGCCGGTATGGAGGCCCTGGTAAGATTAAATCATCCTGAACACGGTCTCATTCCACCGGGCGACTTTATCCCACTGGCCGAGGAGAATGGACTCATCGTCGAAATTGGCGAGGTCGTTCTACGTAAAGCCTGCTTTGCGGCACAAAATTGGCGTCGTCAAAATTTGTTCAACGGCCGGGTCGCCGTCAATTTATCATCACAACAATTCGCTCTTCCGGACCTACAACAACGGATAGAGTCAATTTTACGTCTAACTCAACTGCCCGCAGCCAACCTTGAGCTTGAAATTACCGAAGGCACCGTCATAAAACAGCCAGAAAAAGCGATAAAGGTGATGATGCAACTCTCTAAGATGGGCGTCAGCCTTGCGTTAGACGACTTTGGCACCGGATATTCGTCACTGTCATATTTAAAGCGCTTCCCAATTGACACCCTAAAAATCGATAAGGCTTTTGTTGACGACATAGATAAATCTGACAGAGATCTAAAGATGGTCGACTCTATTATCACTATTGCCCATAACATGGGCCTATCTGTGGTCGGTGAAGGCGTCGAGGAAGCCTCTCAGCTTAGCATCTTGAAAGCATTAAAATGCGAAGAAATACAAGGATTTATTTACAGCAAGGCAGTAAATGAAACCAGCTTCACCGAGCTACTAAAACAGGAGAGTTTTACCTACACACCTGTCTCACAACACAAGAAAGCCTAGTCATAGAATGGGAAATCACACACTTAAAGAGGAATATGTTTAACTAAAATTAAGCTAAAAATAAAAATTGGCATAACACCTGCAGTACATCTCTCAGACGTCAACAAATTGTTGGCACTATAACTTCAATAACCCTGAGAGATTAAGACAATGATTAACGGACTAGTTACTGCCATCGCTTTAGCGCTTTCTATTTCTTCAGTAAATGCTGAAACAATTTCTAAGGAAACGGTAGTCACCGCAGGCTTTCCTCATGTGAAAGTAAAGCCTATGGAAGTTACTGGTTTCCCACATGTTAAGTTCAAGCCTATGGAAGTCGTTGGGTTCCCGCATGTTAAGTTCAAGCCTGTGGAAGTCGCTGGATTCCCACATGTTAAGTTCAAGCCTATGGAAGTCGCTGGATTCCCGCATGTTAAGTTCAAGCCTATGGAAGTCGCTGGATTCCCGCATGTTAAGTTCAAGCCTATGGAAGTCGCTGGATTCCCGCATGTTAAGTTCAAGCCTATGGAAGTAGCTGGATTCCCGCATGTTAAATTCAAGCCTATGGAAGTCACTGGGTTCCCGCATGTTAAGTTCAAGCCTATGGAAGTCGCTGGGTTCCCACATGTTAAGTTCAAGCCTATGGAAGTCGCCGGGTTCCCGCATGTCAAGTTCAAACCTATGGAAGTAGCCGGCTTCCCTCATGTTAAGTTCAAGCCTGTAGAAGTCGCTGGGTTCCCACACGTCAAATTCATCAACGCAGCCGTTGCTTAAGTCTTAAGGAGAATGATTATGTTAGATTCATTGAAAAAAGCTCTAGGACTTACTCACAAACCAGAGCGCAAAAAAGTACAGCTTCCAGAAGGCCTGAATCACTTAGAGGTGATCCCAGCAAAAGGTTGGTGGAACTAATTGACTTCAAACGTCTTTCGAAAACCAGACACATAAAAAAGGAGCTCCAAGAGGCTCCTTTTTTGATCTGACTTATCTATCTGATTTTTTTATCTATTTCTTTACATGAACTGACTATTGTCCGAGATGTAGATATCTTGGCCCAACGCCCATGCCACGCTAAACGCGCAGAGAAGATGGCATCTACTGGCACTTCAAACTTGCTAATAAGTCACTCATATTCACCGCAGCTCTACATCTTGATAGCGCTACACCCTTATGGCTTTTATACCTTAATAGCTCTATACCTTAATAGACATGCTTTGCTTGCCCTGCGCCCGCTTCTGCGCGAATCGCTTGTGAGTGCTAAATAGCGGATAGGCGACCGGCCCTATGATGAGTCCTAGCATGGCCCAGCGTTTCACCCCTAGCCCAGCGCGAAATGCCATACTGCCCATCGCCACACTACTCACCATCAACACACCAAGAATGTAAATCACCACAGACACTACCTCACAACAACGGCGTCAATAAGGCTAAAAACAGCCAAAACGAGCCCAGCATGATAACCGAACCCACGCCTTGAATGAACAAAAAACAGGCAAAAATAATCCTGAGGCAAAAAAAATGCGGCATTATGTTGCCGCATTGTTAAATATGGAGCAGGCTATTCGTAGAACTTGCTGCCCGATTCGGCCATCTCGACTAGACGATCACATGGCGCGAAACGATCCCCGAATTGATCTTGATAACGTTTCAAGGTCTCGACCAAGTGCTTGGCACCCAAGGAGTCCATGTAACGGAAAGGCCCACCCAAGAATGGCGGGAATCCGATGCCAAATATTGCGCCGATATCACCGTCTCGTGGCGAGGCGATAATCCCCTCCTCCAGACAACGAACCGCTTCATTGAGCATCTGCACCACACATCGCTCGGCCAGCGTTCTTGGCTCGCTGTCGGCGCCAGGTGTTAACCCAAGCACACCATAGACGCTCTCATCCACCAACTTCTTCTTCGATTTAGCACCATATTGGTAGAAGCCCTTACCATTCTTACGGCCCTTACGGTCATCGGCCAAGAGCTTGTCAAAGGCGGCGGGTGCCTTGAAGCGTTCACCCAACTCCTTCTCCAGAATCGGCGAGATCTTGGCGCCCACATCTATGCCGACCTCATCGAGCAGCGTCATAGGACCTACCGGGAAACCAAACTTCACCAGCGCTTTATCCAGGTGATCTACGCTCTGCCCTTCCAGCAGCAGATTGGCTGCCTCGTTCATGTAGAGCGCCAGAATACGATTAACATAGAAACCAGCACCATCTTTCACCACGATAGGCGTCTTTCCCTGCTTGCGGGCAAAGGCAACTGTAGTGGCGATAGTCTGTGGTGAGGTCTTATCATGGGCAATCACCTCGACCAGAGGCATCTTCTCAACCGGCGAGAAGTAGTGCAGGCCAATCACATTCTCAGGACGCTCGGCAGCCTCGGCGATCTGCTTGATGGGCAGGGATGAGGTATTCGAGGCAAAAATCGTATGCTCGCCACATTCACGCTCGACATCCTTCACCATCTGATGCTTGAGGTCTAGATCTTCAAACACGGCTTCCACCACCATGTCCGCATCCTTGATCCCTTTATATTCGGTGGTGGTGGTCATCAGCGCCATCAGGTTATCGCGCACCGCAGGCGTCATGTGACGACGTTTCACCCCTTTGGCCAGCAACTTATAGGCATAGGCCAGTGCGTTGCTTAAACCTGTCTCGCTGATATCTTTCACCCGCACCGGGATCTTCGCCTTGGTGGTGGTCACAGAGGCGATACCGCCACCCATCAGGCCACCGCCCAGTACCATCACCTTGTTGACGGCCTTTGGCGATACATCACCGGCACCAGACTCTTTCTTCATCTCTGTGGTTGCAAAGAAGATGCTGCGCAGGGCCTCTGACTCACTGGAGACCACAAGATCGCCAAAGTGCTGCGCCTCAACCTCGAGGCCTTTCACTATGCCTTTGGTCACGCCCTGACGCACACAATCAATGATCTTCTCTGGCGCAGGATAGTTGCCCTGAGTCTTCTTATTGACCTGCTTAAGCGCCTGTTCGAAGATGATGTTACGACCAACAGGCGTACCCTCAAGCAGCTTCTCTACTGTCGACAGCTTTGGCTTCTTCGCCGGACGTGCGCCAGCCAGTGCCATCTCTATCGCCGTCTGCAGCAGAATCGATTCCGGCACCACATCGTCAACCAGCCCCATCTTCAATGCCTGCTTGGCGCGCAGCTGCTTGCCGGTGAGCATCATATCCAGCGACTTGGCAATACCCACTAAACGTGGCAGACGCTGAGTCCCGCCGCCACCTGGCAGCAGGCCGAGTTGCACCTCGGGCAGCCCCAACATGGTCTTGTTGCTGTCGGTACAGACACGCTGATGACAAGCCAGGGCCAGTTCTAATCCCCCACCGAGACAGGCGCCATTGATAGCGGCTACCACGGGAATCGAGAGCGACTCCAGCGCAAAAAACACCTCGTGACCCTGCTTAGACAGCTCTCTGGCATCTTCGGCGGTAGCGCAGGCATCCAGCATAGAGATATCGGCGCCCGCTACGAAGGAGTCCTTCTTACCCGAGATGATCACCACACCGCGAATCCCTGTATCGGCCTTGATCTCGGCCAACATCTCACAGATCTCCGGGCCAAACTCGGCTCTAAGGGTATTCATGGTCTCGCCAGGTACATCCATGGTCAGCACGGCGATGCCGTTGTCGAGACGATTTAATGTAAAACTCTTTTCCATGAGATCACTCCACTTCTACTATCATAGCTGCACCTAAACCACCCGCCGCACAGGCCGTTGCCAGGCCGGTACCGCCGCCGCGTCGTTTGAGCTCGCGACACACCTGAGTGATCAAACGCGTCCCGGTCGCCGCAAAGGGGTGACCATAGGCCAAGGAGCCGCCCAAGACATTGAACTTAGTCATGTCGATCTCGCCGATGGCGCGATCGCGGCCCAGCTTCTCTTTGGCAAACTTCTTCGAGGCAAACATCTGCATGTTGGCCAGGGTCTGCGCCGCAAAGGCTTCGTGCATCTCGATAAGAGTAAGATCCTCAAGCTCCATACCGGCGCGTTTCAGTGCCAGTGGCGTCGCATAGGAAGGCCCCATCAACATATCCTGCCACACGTCGATGGCGCTAAAGGCGTAACTCTTAATGTAACCAATCGGCTCATAGCCCAGGGCCTTAGCACGGCTCTCGCTCATCAGGAGTACCGCCGAGGCGCCATCGGTCAGCGGCGTACTGTTGGCCGCCGTCACAGAGCCATGTTTGCGGTCAAACGCCGGACGCAGCTTGGCGTAAGAGTCGAGCGAAGAGTTTTCGCGAATGTTGTTATCTCTGTCGATGAAGGATTTGTATGGCGGCACGTGCGCCACCATCACCTCATCACGCAGGTGGCCCGAATCCCAGGTTTCTGTCGCCAGGGTATGTGAGCGATGCGCCAGGGCATCTTGATCGGCGCGGCTAATGTTATAGGTCTTGGCCATCTGCTCGGCGGTCTGTCCCATGGAAAGGCCGGTTGAGTATTCCGCAACCGCAGGGGGCACAGGAAGCAGATCTTTCAGTCCAAGACGGCGGATGATGGCCCACTTTTGGCCAAAGCTGCGCGCCTTATTGAGATCCACCAGGGCGTGAGCCAGTTTCTTCGACACGCCGATTGGCAGTACAGATGATGAATCGGCGCCGCCGGCAATCCCTATCTCGATATTGCCCGTCATGATGGACTCGGCCACATTGACTGTCGACTGGAAACTGGTGGCGCAGGCACGTGTCACACTATAGGCGTCGGTGGACACATTCATGCCGGTGCCGAGCACTATCTCGCGGGCGATGTTGGGCGCCGCTGGCATCTGTACTACCTGACCATAAACGAGCTGTTCAATCTCTTTCGGGTCGAGTTCCGAGCGAGACAGGAGTTCGTTCACCACCATCTTGCCCATATCCAATGCCGACACCCCATGAAACGCGGTCGCCTGCTTAGCAAAGGGGGTTCTAAGCCCCATCACTATCGCGATGCGATCACCCTTCGCGTTCCTTACTTGCTGTAATTCACTCATCTTTTGCCCTCGTGACGCGTCTGATAGAAACGCTTCTACTAACGCCGTTATTATTCTTCCCTACCCCGTTGCCGGGTATCTCGCTACACTCTCGCAACAGGTCAGACCATCAAAGTGTGATCTGATTCTAACTTCTTATTTCAAGGTTTTAAACACCTGTTTGGTTTTTAAACGACAAATATCGAAAAAGATGTTGATTAACAATGTTTAATAAAAGCAAAATTAGCCATTAAAGCCAGTTTAAATCCCGGTTTAAGCATGCTAACTTATTTTGCTGATTGAAATTTGGCGCCGCCAAGCCCACAAGGTCATCCAACTCACCTGAGGCTGAGGTAAGGCGTTTATCACTGAATTTTTTACCCGATACGCTGTCTACAGCTCACACAATAGATAATACCGAGTAGCATCATGCCCTTAAGTCGATTTCATGCATTACGTGAATACCTGGATAAAGTGATCCTAGGTCAACCCACTCTTACCGAAAACTTATTGATCGCACTGATTGCCGATGGTCACTTACTGGTTGAGGGCCCACCAGGCCTGGCCAAGACGCGAGCGGTCAAGGCGCTGAGCGATGGCGTAGAGGGGGACTTTCACCGTATTCAGTTTACCCCGGACCTACTCCCGGCGGATCTCACCGGCACCGACATCTATCGCGCCCAGACGGCCACCTTCGAGTTTGAGGCAGGCCCTATCTTTCACAACCTGATCCTGGCCGATGAGATCAACCGAGCGCCGGCCAAGGTGCAATCGGCGCTATTGGAAGCCATGGCCGAAGGCCAGGTTACCGTGGGTAAACAGAGCTACAAGCTGCCAAAACTGTTTCTGGTGATGGCGACACAAAACCCGCTGGAAAACGAAGGCACCTATCCCCTGCCCGAGGCGCAGCTTGACCGCTTCCTGATGCACCTGAATCTTGACTACCCCAGCGCCGCCACCGAATTTGAGATCATGCGCCTGTCCCGCAGCGAAGCCCTCACCCAGGAGCTGCCAAAGGTTGAGCCTATCGCCCAGGAAGAGGTATTCGCCGCCCGTAAGGCCGCGCTGGATATCTATCTCGCCGAGCCGCTGGAGCAGTATATTGTCAACATCGTGATGGCCACCCGCCAGCCACAGCAATACAGCGATCAACTGGCTAACTGGCTGGAGTATGGCGTCAGCCCGCGTGCGACCATCTCCATCGAGCGCTGCGCCCGCGCCCGCGCCTGGCTGATGGAACGCGACTTTGTCTCGCCGGAAGATATTCAGGCCGTGGTGCCCAACGTACTGCGTCACCGCCTGCTACTCAGCTATCAGGCCCAGGCCGAAGGCGTGGGCAGCGATCAAGTAATAAACCATATTCTGAGTCAGGTAGCGGTGCCTTAATGGGACAGAATGCTTTACCCCTATTTGCCGATGGCGTCTCCCTCAATCAGAAAGAGCTGTTAGCCTGCCAAAATCTTGCCCGGGCCCTGCCCGAGCGCAAGAGCAAGGCGCGCGCGGCACTAGCCGGCCAAAGAGCCAGCAGCATCAAGGGACGGGGAATGGAGTTTGCCGAGGTGCGCCATTACCAAGCCGGCGATGATGTGCGTACCATAGACTGGCGAGTAACCGCCAGAACCGGCAAGGCCCATACCAAGCTGTTTGTCGAGGAGCGTGAGCGCCCGGTATTACTGCTACTGGATCTCAGCCACAGCCTCTATTTCGGCTCGAGTCTGATGCTACAATCGGTGCAGGCGGCGCATCTGGCAGCCACCCTGGGCTGGGCCGCCGTCGGTCACGGCGATCGCCTGGGCGCACTGATCGCCAGCGAGGCCGAGCACCTAGAGCTTAAACCCCGCAGTCGACAAACTGGCATGCTGGCGCTTATCTCTGCCATAGAGCAGGTCCACCAGCAGCAACTTCATCAGCTGAATCAGCCGGTGAAACAGCCCGAGCATATATTCAAGGCCTGTCAGCGCCTCAGGCGAATCGCCAAGCCTGGCTCGCTAATCTGGATCATCAGCGATGGTAGCCATTTCGGCCCCCAGTGTCTGGGGCCGCTGAGCGAGCTTAAGCGCCATTGCGATATCGGCGCCTTTCTGGTAACAGACCCCCTCAGGCAAGGCACCCTAAAGCTGCCGCCCCAGTTTCAATTTCCGGTGAGGGATGGTGATAAGGAGCTGATGTTAGACAGACGCAGCTATGATGCCTGGCTGGTTCAGCAACAAACACAGCAACAGGGATTTATCACCATGATGGATCAGATAGGCGCCCGGCCAAGACGCGTCGACGCGGCCCAGCCGTTAAACCAACAAATTGGAGCCCTGAGGTAGATGCAAGCGGCAAGTCAACCTGCGCTCGCCAATCTGCAGGATATCATTACCCCTGAGCCTATCGGCTTCTGGCCCCTCGCCTATGGTTATTACCTGCTGGCGCTGCTAGTGCTAATCCTGATAGCGGCCCTGTTTTTCTATGTCAAACGCAGAGGCAAGCTGCTGGCGGCAAAACGCGAGGCGCTTAATCTTCTCGCTAAGGTGACGCCAGAGGACCCTCAACTACCGCTGGCGGTCAACAGCCTGCTAAAACGCAGCGCCATGAGTTATCTGCCTCGCGAGCAGGTCGCCTCTCTACAGGGCGATGCCTGGTATGCCTGGCTAGAGGATCAGGTGCCGTCCATGGATCCTATGCTGCCAAGCCTGTTGGAGAAGCGTTTCCAAGCGAATAAGCTCTCATCAAGCGAGGCCACGCAACTCCTCGATGGCGCCAAAGCCTGGCTACAGCAGGCGCTGCCGCTCAAGGCTGGTAAGGAGGCGTCATGTTCACACTAGCCTGGCCCTGGCTACTCATTTTGCTGCCGCTGCCGCTGATTTTTTCTCTTCGCAAAGCAAGTGGCAGCAAACAAGCCACGCAGACGGGCGGCGGTCATCTACAGATGCCCGGCGTCGCTGAAGCGCCAACGACAAGATTCGATCACTCCCCTCGCCGCAGCCGCTGGCCCTATTGGCTCATCTGGACGGCGCTGGTATTCGCCGTTGCCCGCCCGCTATGGGTTGGCGATGCCATAGAACTGCCCAGCAAGGGACGCGACCTCATGCTGGCGGTGGATCTGTCGGGCAGTATGCAGATAGAAGATATGGTGCTAAATGGTAAGACGGTCGATCGTTTCGCCATGGTACAGCAGGTAATGAGCGAGTTTATCGAGCGCCGCAAGGGCGACAAGCTGGGGCTGATACTGTTTGCCGATCACGCCTATCTGCAGGCCCCGCTCACCCAGGACAGACGCTCGGTGGCCCAGTTTCTCACCGAGGCACAAATCGGCCTGGTGGGCAAACAGACCGCCATCGGCGAAGCTATCGCGCTGGCGGTCAAACGCTTCGACAAGGCCGAGCAGAGTAACCGCGTGCTTATCCTGCTCACCGATGGCTCAAATAACTCGGGTAGCATCACGCCGGAGCAGGCCGCCGATATCGCCGCCAAACGAGGCGTAACCATTTACACCATAGGGGTGGGCGCCGAAGTGATGGAGCGCCGCACCCTGTTTGGCAAGGAGCGCGTTAATCCGTCGATGGATCTCGACGAGACGCAGCTCACCCTGCTGGCCCAGAAGACCAAGGGGCGTTACTTCAGGGCGCGTAATTCAGATGAACTGGAACAGATCTATCAGGAGATAGACAAGCTTGAGCCTACCGATAGCGACCAACTCAGCTATCGACCACAGGCCGAGCTCTTCTACTATCCCTTGGCCATTGCCCTGCTTGTCAGTGTGCTCATGATGTTAAGCGGCTTTGTCGCCGTGCAGGCCATAGTTCAACGTTTACCACGGAGCGCCTCATGATCCATTTTCTCCGTCCCGAATGGCTGCTGGCCCTCATCCCCCTGGCGTTATTGCTCTGGCTGCGAAAGCGCCAGCGACATCAGGCCTCTAGCTGGAATCGCTATATCGCGCCGCACCTAGCTAAGGTGTTAGTGAGCGGTCAGGCAAGCAACAAGAAACAACACCTGGGCCTCATCGCCTTTATCTGGCTCGTTAGCGTCCTGGCGCTCTCTGGCCCGGCGCTGACAAAGCAGACGCTGCCGGTATTTGAAGCCAACCTTGGCCGGGTGATAGTGATGGATATGTCGCTCTCCATGTACGCGACCGATCTGGCACCTAACAGGCTGACTCAGGCCAAGTTTAAGGCAACGGATCTGATTAAGAGCCTCAAAGAGGGTGAGACCGGCCTTGTAGCCTACGCTGGAGATGCCTTTACCATCAGCCCAATGACCCGGGACAAATCAACTCTACTGAACCTGCTGCCGACCCTGTCGCCGGAGATCATGCCTGTGCTGGGCTCCAACCTGCCAGCGGCGCTAGAGCAGGCCAAGCAGCTGCTTGTCCAGGGCGGTCACCTTAAGGGCGAGATCATCTTGCTAGCCGATGGCGTCAACCCAGACCAAATCAGCAAGGTCAAATCGATACTGGACGATACTCAGTATCGTCTCTCCATCATCGCCATGGGCACAAACCAGGGCGCCGCCATCCGCTTACCGGATGGACAACTGATGCGTGACCAAAGCGATCAGGTGGTGGTCAGTCAAACGGACCTCGCTCAGCTTAATAGTTTAATTGGCAACAGCGGTGGCAAGTTATTTGCCTACCGCGCCGATGGCAAAGATCTTGAGGCCCTGACCCAGAGCTTAAGTCAGGAGAGCGATGCCAAGACCTCAGATCTCCAGGGAGAAGCCTGGCAAGATCTCGGCCCTTATCTGGCCCTGCTCCTGCTGCTGCCGGCGCTGCTGAGTTTCAGACACGCCTTCGCCGCGCTTGCCTGTTTAGCTATTCTCGCCCCAAGCCCAGAGGCCCAGGCCGCCAGTTGGCAACATCCCTTCTCCACAGACGATCAGCTGGCGATGCAGGCCTATCAGGCGCAAGACTATCAAGGTGCGGCCGAGCAGTTTACCTCGCCTCAGTGGAAGGCCGCATCCCTGTACAAGAATGGTGATTATCAAGAGGCGCTCGAGCTTTTCGAGCAGGATGACTCGGCGGGAGGCCTGTTTAATCAGGGCAACAGCCTGATGCAACTCAATGACCTCGATAAGGCCATCGAGCGTTATCAGCAGGCGCTCAAGAAAGACCCTCAGCTTACTCAGGCCGAGCAAAATCTTGAGTTGGCCGAGCAGCTAAAGCAGCAACAGCAAGCTAGCCAAGATCAAGGCCAATCGGATCAAAAACAGTCCGAGCAGAATCAATCTGAGCAAGACCAGTCGAATCAGGACTCAAATAAGCAAGATAAGTCCCAACAAGACGGCGCCGGGCAAAATCAAGGTCAGCAACAAGGCCAAGGCGATCAGCAATCGGGCCAGGGCTCGAGAGGCCAGCAGTCTCAAGGCCAGAATGGTCAACAAGAAAATGGGCAAGGCACTGACCAACAAAGCACTGGCCAGCAAGGCGCTAGCCAAGAAAGTCCTGAGCAAGAAACTCCCGAGCAACAAGCCTCTGCCGAGCAGGATGCCAGCCAGGATGGTCAGTCGCAAGACCAGCAGACAGGCGCCGCTAATGACGCTCAGATGAGCGCCGATCCGGCCAAGGACGCCAAAAACCAAATGGATGGCAACGCAAATCAATCTGACGCTGGCCAGCAGATGGGAAAAGGCCAACAGGCGCAAGACGAACAAGAGAGCGCTCAAGCCCAGGCTCAGGCCCAGGCCGCGAATATGACGCAGGGCAAACCCGGCGAGGGCGATGAGCAAGGCGAGCCGGTCGCGGCCGCAACCAACGCCATTGCGCCAGAAGATCTGCCCCCCGAGATGCAGCGCGCCCTTACCGGGGTGATAGACGACCCTCAGGTCTTGCTGCGTAACAAGATGCAGCTGGAATATCAAAAACGCCGCCGTCAGGGGGCGACCATAAAGGACAATCAACAGTGGTAATACGACGCTTTTTGACCTTAGCCTGTTTGGCGCTCTGCCTATCGGCGCCGGCCTATGCCTTAACCAAGGTAGAAACATCGGTAGACAGAAACCCCGCCATCCAGGGGGAATATCTGGTGCTCAGCATCAAAGCCGATGACGATGTAGACAACGCCAGCCTGGATACCAGCGGCCTGTTAAAAGACTTTATCGTCGGGCGTACCAGTGTCAGTCGCAGCACCCAGATCATGAACTTCGACGCCAGCAAAGAGACCCGCTGGCAGATCCTGCTGGCGCCCAAGAAGACCGGCACTGTGATCATCCCCGCCATGACCATAGACAACATAAGTTCAGATCCCATAGAGCTAAAGGTGGCCGCCCCCGGCAGCCAACCCGAGCAGATGAAGAATCTGTTCATCCGCAGTAGCGTCTCAACCGAGACCGCCTATGTGGGTCAGCTGATCACCTATAAGGTCAAGCTCTACCTGGGCGTCGAGCTGCAACGGGGCGTACTCAGCGCGCCCAACGTCGAAGGGGCGCAGCTTAAGCAACTGGGGGACGATGTCGATGGAACAGAGATCATCGACGGTCGCCGCTACCGGGTGATCGAACGCACCTATAGCCTGATCGCCGACGAACCCGGCACGCTGTCGCTCTCCGGCGCCAGCTTCTCCGGCGATGTCTTAGTGGAATCTTCCCGTCGCGGCGGCATGTTCTCCTTCAACGAGAGCCGTCCCATGCAGGCCAAGGCCGCCCCGAGTGAGATAGAGGTGTTGCCGATCCCCGCAGGCTATCAGGGCGACTGGCTGGTCAGCGATCTCGTGGTCTTAAAAGAGGACTGGAAAAAAGATGCCCAGTATCAGGTAGGCGTGCCCATCACGCGCAACATCAGCCTGCTTGCCTCCAACGCCGACGACACCAGCCTGCCCAGCATCAGCCTGAGTCTACCTGACTCCTTTAAGGTCTATCCGGAAAAACCCCAGCGCAAGACCTATGTGCGCGATAAGCAGGTGGTCGCCCAGCTCAACCAGACCACGGCGATAGTCCCGACACAGCCCGGCAGCTATACCCTACCCGAGATCCGTATTCCCTGGTGGAACAGCCGTACCCAGAAGCAGGAGTTCGCCACCCTGCCCGCGCGCAACATCAGCGTCGCGCCGGCTAGCGCCAACCAGGAGAGTCCGCAGCTCACCGCGGTAACACCACAAGCCGATTCGAGCGGCCTCTGGCCGGCCATCAGCGCGCTGTTTGCCCTGCTCTGGTTGGCGACTAGCCTGCTCTGGTACCGTCACTACCAAGCTAATCGTTATCGCGCCGCGCCAAGCGGTGCAGATGAAGGTGCTACGAGTCACGCGCCCAAAGCCACGGATGCGTTACGTCAATTTGAAACCGCCTGCCGGGATGGTAAGACGGGTGACGCCCTGGTCGCCCTGCAGCGTCACATGAGCCAGCAGGCCGGCGTGCCAATGACTCTGACCGATATCGCGGCCGTAAGCTGCGATCTCGACCAAGCGATTCAAGCCATTCAGCGTCAGGGATACAGCCCAGACGGCCAAGGGCTAGAGGTTGAAAAAGTGATCACTGCGGTGAAAAATGCCCCAAAAGCTGCGCCCCACAGCACACAATCTGCTTTAAGGCCCCTAAATCCGCTCTAACAACTTGCCTCAGGCGCGCCAATGGCGTTAACGTAGTCGAAACAATTGACGCGCCTCCCCTCCTTTCTATGCTGCGAGTAAAAAATGTTTAGCGTGATACGAAATAAAAAACCGAAAAAGTCGGTCAATAGAGACATGCTGAATAAACAACGACGATACGATAGCCTTGTCAGGGCACTTCATGGCGATCTGTTCCGCTACGCCTTCTGGTTGTGCGGGGATAAACATATCGCCGAAGATATCACCCAAGAAACCTTCTTACGCGCCTGGCGCTCCTTGGAATCACTCAAAGATGACAAGGCCGCCAAGGCTTGGCTGATCACCATATTACGACGTGAAAACGCCCGCCGGTTCGAGCGTAAGCAGTTTGACTACTCGGATGTGGAGCAGGCCGATATCGCCGACCATATCTCTTCCTCCAGCGAGGAGAACATGGAGCAGCATATGCTGAGGCGCCAGATTGCCAAGCTCGAAGCCGAATACCGCGAGCCCTTGATCCTGCAGGTGATCGGCGGCTTCAGCGGCGAAGAGATCGCCGATATCTTAGATCTGAATCGTAATACTGTAATGACTCGCTTATTTCGCGCCAGAAATCAGCTAAAAGAGATACTCGATGACACGCAAACCAGGGGGCGCTCTAATGGATGAGCTCAAATTCCGCCGCGAGGCCTATGAAAATCCAAACCGTCAAGACGACGAGTTTCTTGCGTCGATGCACGAGTCGAGTGAGCGAACTGCCTTTGTCAACGATCTCAAGCTATTAGACAAGAAACTCGAGGCCGCCCTTAAGATAGAGGTGCCTGAGGATCTCGAGGCTAAGCTGCTGCTCAACCAACAGCTGCATCAGCATCAGGTAGATCGCCGCAAGACAGGCTTTACCCTGGCCCTGGTGGCCTCTATCGCCTTCATTGCCGGCATCAGCTTTACCCTGCTGCGTCTCGCCCCGGTGGATCTGGGACAGCACGCCCTGGCCCATGTCTATCATGAAGAGATGGCGATGAAGAGTGAAGAGAACATCAGCGTCGATGAGGTTAATACTCAGCTGGCCTCGCTGACCAGCCTGAAGCATGCCCACTTTACCGAGCAGCCCGGTCGCGTACTCTACAGCACCTACTGTGACTTCCAGGGAGTGAAGAGTATCCATCTGGTGATGCAGGGCAAGCAGGGGAAGGTCACCCTGTTTATCGTGCCGCTGGAGGATCGTATGGTGCTCGAAGAGGCCTTTGCCGACAACCGTTATCAGGGAATGGGCTTCAAGTCTGACAACGCCTACGTCCTCTTGGTCGGCGAGCATGCCACAGATCTGGATTTTGTCAGAGACGAAGTGAAAGAGTCTTTCATCTAGGGCTCCTACCGTTAGACCAGAGTCCAAAGCACATTCCAGTTAATCAGGTAAGCTAATACAGGGAGTCGACCTCAGGTTGGCTCCCGTTAACTTTCACACTGTGATTTAACCCCACGGCCACTAACATATACGAGCCGCAACCTACCAATATGACCAACAAAGCCACAACATTTCCGCATAACTTGGCAATTAATCGACCGATAAAGCCTAGATCTTGATCACATTTCACAGCAGATTTGGGCTAGCGCTCAAACATCTGCTAGCATACAGGCTCATTTAAAACAGACATGTCATCGCACTTTGACGCTGGGCTCAGATCCCGGCTAACAAAAGGCATTGGCATGAGAACAATATGGCGAAAGCATGAATATTGAATTACCGATATTAGTCACTTTTTTCGGCTACCTCATCCTTATGATGGGCATTGGCCTTTGGGCATATAAAGCAACCGACTCTGTCGACGATTATATTTTGGGTGGCCGCTCCATGGGACCGGCCGTCACCGCACTCAGCGTGGGCGCCTCGGACATGTCCGGCTGGCTGCTGCTGGGACTCCCCGGCGCCGTCTATCTCGGCGGCTTGGGCGAAGCCTGGATCGGCATAGGCCTGGTGTTTGGCGCCTGGCTAAACTGGCTGTTCGTGGCCAAACGCCTGCGGATCTACACCCAGTTTACCGACAATGCCCTCACCCTGCCGGACTTCTTCGAGAAACGCTTCGAAGACAAGCAGTCCGTGCTTAAGCTGGTCTCGGCGATCACCATTCTGGTTTTCTTCACCTTCTATACCTCGTCAGGCATGGTGGGCGGCGCCATACTGTTCGAGAAGGTGTTTGGCCTGGACTACAACCTGGCCCTGCTTATCGGCTCTGGCATCATAGTGGCCTACACCTTCGTCGGCGGCTTCTTCGCCGTGAGCTGGACCGATTTCTTCCAGGGCTGTCTGATGCTGATCGCCCTGCTGATCGTGCCGGTCACCATCTTCAGCCAGCCTGAGACCCAGAACGGCATCCACAGCCTGGATCCTGCCATGCTATCACTGCTGAGCGACAACACCACTATGATAGGCCTGGCATCTCTGCTTGCCTGGGGCCTTGGTTATTTCGGTCAGCCCCATATCCTGTCGCGCTTCATGGCCATCGGCAGCGCCGACGACCTTAAGGTCTCGCGTCGTATCGCCATGAGCTGGATGATAGTGGCGCTGATGGGCGCGCTGGCAACAGGTCTTGCCGGCACCCTCTACTTTGCCGATCAGCCTATCGACAACCCAGAGACCATCTTTATCCACCTGGCCCACGCCGCCTTTAACCCGTGGATCGGCGGCCTCCTGGTGGCGGCGATCCTCTCGGCCATCATGAGCACCATAGACTCACAGCTGCTGGTCTGCTCTAGTGTGATCACCGAAGACTTCTACAAGAAGTGGCTCAGACCCGATGCCAGCAGCAAGGAGCTGATGATGATTGGCCGTATCGGCGTGCTGACCATAGCCGTCATCTCTGGCGTCATCGCCCTGAACCCTGAGAGCAGTGTGCTGAGCCTGGTGAGCTATGCCTGGGCAGGTTTCGGCGCGGCGTTTGGCCCTGTGGTGATCCTGTCTCTCTTCTGGCGTGGCTATAGCCGCAATGGCGCGGTAGCCACTATCGTCGTTGGCGCTATCACAGTGGTACTTTGGAAGCAGAGTACAGGCGGCATCTTCGACCTGTACGAGATCCTACCTGGCTTCCTCTTCGCCACCCTGGCCGGTGTCTTAGTCAGCCTGGTCTCGGCGCCAGCAGAAAGCACCCGCGAACAATTTGAGCAATTTAGCCAGAAACTCTGAGGCAAGGCTCCCACTTCGCTGATGTAAAAATGAGCGGAAGATCAAAAAAGCGTACAAGTGTACGCTTTTTTTATACCGCATAAATTTTACTTACAATTTGCCATTTCACAACCCGTTAACCTTTAGCAAAACCTTAATCAAACCCAGAAGCTACGTGGCATAGCGCCATCAAGCACCTCTTCAAACAACAGCTAACTTTCCTGCATAAAACTGGCCATCCATTTAACACAAAATCAACAAAAAGTCGCATCTGGTCGGAGTTGTTGAGGTAACACCTCATCCCTACTATGCACGGGAATTATAAAATGGACCTGGCCGCCATGACTCAGGCACAAGCATGAGCGCAGTATGCAGCCGGGCCGACAATAACGAGAACAAACTATGAAGCGTTTCAACAAGACAATACTCGCAGTAGCCGTCACACTCGCTAGCTCACAGGCGATGGCCGCCGGTTTCCAACTCAACAGCCAGTCAGCCACTGGTGTCGGCCGTGCATTTGCCGGTGATGCCGTCATCGCTGACAACGCCTCAGTGCTGTCTCGCAACCCAGCGGCCATGGCCCTGTTTGACGAGAAGCAACTTTCTATGGGCCTGACCTACGCCGATGTCGAAGTCAGCGTGAAAGATGTTTACATCGACTCGCTAGTGGGCCCGATCCACTATGGTCATGTGGACGATGCCGCAGAAGCCAAGATCATCCCTAACTTCTACTATGTCAGCCCGGTAAACGACAAGTTTGCCTATGGCGTTGCCATGTTCAGCAACTTCGGCACAGGCACAGACACTACCCCTATGTCACAGCAGCTGGTTAACGGCCTGCCTGCCCCGCTGGATCTTTTGGGTAAGACAGAAGTGACCACGCTCAACTTTAACCTGAGCGCCTCTTACCGCTTTAACGACCACTTCAGCGTCGGCGCCGGCGTCGATGTGATCTATGGCCAAGGCACCCTGACCCGCGGCGGTTTGGTACCGACTCAAGCCGGTGCAGTACAGCAAGATCTTGTGGATGTTGACGCCGACGGCGTAGCATTCGGCGGCATCATAGGCGCAGTGTATGAGATCAATGCCGATCACCGATTCGGTATGAGCTACCGTTTCAGCCCAGATTTCAAGGCAACAGGCGACATCAACATGTATAACCCAGTTGCCGGTGCCAACGTGTCCTTCGATGAGATCAACATCCCTATGCCGGATATCTTCCAGGTGGCGGGTTTCCATCAGCTGACCGAGAAGTTTGCTCTGCACTACACGGCGCAGCTGACCACTTGGGGCGATTTCAAAGAGATCACTGTGACCGACGGCACCATAGGCGGCGTGCCTGTCGCACCTGAGGCTAGCCTCAAGACCTACGCCTGGGATGACTCTTGGCTGTTCAGCGTCGGCGGCACCTACACCCTCAATCAGGACTGGACAGTGCGCGCCGGTTACATGTTTGACCAAGGCGTCGTTGGCGAAGTCAGCTCTATCTCCATCCCTGACTCTGACCGTCAGTGGTTCACCGCTGGTGCCACCTATAACCTGGGCAAACACGCTAGCCTGGACTTCGGTGTCGCCTTCATCCGCGGTGAAGATGTAGACCTTATCGAGCACAGCGCCATCACAGGCGGCCTGCCTATCGGTCCTGATACTGGCATGGTTCACGCGACCACACGCTCGAACGCCACTTACTACTCTATGCAGTACAACTACAAGTTCTAACTTGTACGAGTGTCCCCAAAAAGCCGCAGCCTACTGCGGCTTTTTTGTAGTTATCGGAAAACTTTTCTACAGTTAATACAAAGCTCCCGTGACGACAGATGGACAATGGCAAAAGTAATTGGTTTAGGTGGCATATTTTTCAAGAGTGACGATCCCCAGCGGCTCGCACTGTGGTACAAAACCTACCTGCAGGTGCCGGTAGAAAACTGGGGCGGCGCGGCCTTCTACCTCAACAACCTGATGCCTATGGCGGCCACCGGCTACAGCGTCTGGACGCCAATGGGGAGAGACACAGATTATCTTCACCCCTCAAGCAAAGAGTTTATGTTTAACCTGATCGTCGACGATCTCAACGAGGCCCTGTCTCAGGTGGCCGAAGGCGGCGCCGAGCTTTTGGCCGAAACCGAGGACTCAGAATTTGGCCGATTCGGCTGGTTTATCGACCCCGACGGCAACAAGGTCGAGCTCTGGCAACCCAGCACCCAAACCTAAGCGCTGTTTCCCCTGGAAAACCAAACGAAACAAGCATATGCTGGCTTTACCCCATAGCAACTCGGACGCTTATCCATGCAAAAATCAGTGGCAAGTATTCTCTTAGGCGGCTTCATCTGCGCCGGTCTCTATCTGTTAGGCACTAGCCTTGGCGACAGCATCATCAAGATGCGCGCCATGGAAAGAACCGTCACGGTCAAGGGCCTCGCCGAAGTCGAGGTAAAGGCCGATACCGCCATCTGGCCCATCCGCTTCACCCAGGTCGACAATGATCTCAATACCCTCTATCAGGAGGTGCAGAGTAAGACGGATAAGGTGATCGCCTTCCTGATTAAACAAGGTTTTACGCAAGATGAGATCTCAAGCTCCCTGCCCTCCATCGAAGACAGACAGGCCCAGGGTTATGTAGACCCTAACGTCAAGTATCGCTACGCGGCCCAGGTCACAGTATCCCTCTACACCAAGCGGGTGGATCTGCTGCTGGGCACCCAGCGCAACCTTATCGAGCTTACTAAGGAAGGGATTGCCATTTCCAACCAGGATTACAACGGCCGCACCGAGTTTCTCTTCACCGGCCTGAATGAGCTCAAGCCGCAGATGGTGCAGACGGCGACGGAAAATGCCCGCCAAACCGCCGAGAAGTTTGCCAAAGACTCCGCCTCCCAACTTGGCAAGATAAAGCAGGCGTCTCAGGGGCAATTTACCATCAGCAACCGTGACAGCAACACGCCGAGTATCAAGAAAGTCAGGGTGGTTTCGACCCTGACCTATTACTTAAACGATTAGTTTTAAAGGGGCAAAGGATTTTCGTCCCTTCAATCGTATTTTTCTAATAAAAGATTGCACAAGCTTAAAAAGTCCATTAGAATTTTCTTATGAAGTTTTAAGAGGTGATCTTCCATGCAAGTACAACACACACTTTCCATCGGCATTTTGCTGTCACTCGTCAGCCTGGTATCTGGCGCCAGCGAACTGCCCACCATGACGGTGGCCAAACACTCTCAGCCCCAGTGGATCACCTTAGATGCACAGCTTGAGGCGGTAAAGTCGGCGACGGTATCGGCGCAAACCTCGGGCCGCATCATCAAGATCAACTATGACGTCAACGATATCGTGCCCCAGGGCGCATCGCTGCTGGAGATCACCAGCAAGGCCCAGGGCGCCGAGCTGGCGGCCGCCGAGGCCGACTTTGCCCGCGCCCAGGCCCAAAACGAAGAGGCGCAGAAGCAGCGTAAGCGTTATGAGCAGCTGTTCCCCCAAGGCGCCATCTCCCAAGGCGATATGGATCAGGCCATCGCTAACGCCCGCGCCTCGGCCCAGGCGGTCAGCGCGGCCAGAGCCCGTATCATTCAGGCCAACGAGTCTCTGCAGTACACCACGGTCAGCGCCCCCTTTGCCGGCGTGGTCACCAAGCGCCATGTGGAAGTGGGCGAAACTGTGTCTCCCGGCCAGGCGCTGCTGAGCGGCTTTGCCACCGAGCATATGCGCGCCGTCACCCATGTGCCCCTGCGTTACATAGATGCGCTGCGTGCCAATCCCAAGATGAAGCTAGTACTGACCAACGGCAAGGAGCTCGAATCGGACGCCCTGACCATCTTCTCTTTCGCCGATGCCAAGAGCCACAGCTATAAGACACGTATTGACCTGCCGCCTCAGGAGCCCAACCTGATGCCGGGCATGTGGGTCAAGGCCAGCTTCAACGCCGGCGATCGCAATACGCTGACCATCCCCGAGTCTGCGGTGATCTACAACAACGAACTGAGCGCGGTCTATCTGATGCAGAACAATCAGTTCATGCTTAATCAGGTACGCCTGGGCAACAAGCAGGGCGATAGCTTCGAGGTGCTGTCGGGCCTGAGTGATGGCGACACCATCGCCATCGACGCCTATCAAGTGCTGCTGAAGTTGAAACAATAGATCTGGTGATCGAATAGGAGCCGTATAGATATGAATCAGCAAGATCGACACCAAGATAATCCGCACAGCCCAAAACGTCTGGGATTTTCCGGGCGCCTGGCGGCCATGTTCCAGCTGAGCGCCATCACCCCCTTGCTGGCCCTGCTCGGCCTGCTGCTGGGTCTGTTCGCCGTCATGGTGACCCCAAAAGAGGAAGAGCCGCAGATAGATGTCACCTTTGCCGACATCTACATCCCCTTCCCCGGCGCCACGCCGAGCGAGGTCGAGCATCTGGTGACCCAGCCCATGGAGGAGGTGATCTCGCAGATCAAGGGAATAGACACCCTCTACTCCTTCTCACAACCAGACGGCGCACTGATCATCGCCATCTTCGAGGTGGGGATCCCACGTAACGAGGCGATCGTCAAGCTCTACAATCAGGTCTATTCCAACAAGGACAAGGTTGCCAGCCAGGCAGGCGTGGGCGAGCCACAGATCAAGCCCCGCGGCATCGACGATGTGCCCATCGTCAGCCTGACCCTATGGTCAAAAGACAAGGCGCAATCTGCCGAGCAGCTGACCCATATCGCCAAGGGACTGGAGAGCGAGCTAAAACGCATTCCGGGCACCCGCGAGATCTACAGCGTCGGTAGTCATGAGATCAGCCTCAACGTGCGGATCGATCCCGCCAAGATGAGCTTCTATGGCCTCACCTACGACGATATCAACCGTAGCCTGTCGAGCAATAACCATGTCTCCATGCCGGTATCTCTGGTGCAGGATAATCAGGAGATCAAGGTACAGACTGGGCAGTTTTTAAAATCTAAACAAGAGGTTGAGCAGCTGGTTGTCGCCGTGTATCAGGACGAGTCAGGCCAGAGCGCTCCCGTGTACCTGGGCGATATCGCCAAGATTAGCCTCAACAGTGACATCCCGACCCAGCACGCCTGGCACGGCGATAAGTCGGCCATCTATCCTGCGGTCACCATCGCCATCGGCAAGCAGCCCGGCGAGAACGCCGTGGATATCGCCAATGTGATCCTCGAGCGCCTGGATAAGATAGACAACATACTGGTGCCCGACGATGTCAACATCACGGTCTCGCGCAACTATGGTAAGACGGCGGGCGACAAGGCCAACACCCTGATCCTCAAGCTGGTGTTTGCCACCTCGGCCGTGGTGATCTTGGTCTTCCTCACCATGGGGCTACGTGAGTCTGTGGTGGTGGGCATCGCCATCATCATCACCCTGGCGATCACCCTGTTTGCCTCCTGGGCCTGGGGCTTTACCCTTAACCGTATATCATTGTTCGCCTTGATCTTCTCTATCGGCATACTGGTAGATGACGCCATCGTGGTGGTGGAGAACATCCACAGGCATATGGCGCTGGGCAAACGCTCCTTCGTGGAGCTGATCCCCGTCGCCGTCGATGAGGTGGGCGGCCCCACCATATTGGCGACCTTTACCGTGATCGCCGCGCTGATGCCGATGGCCTTCGTATCCGGCCTCATGGGCCCCTACATGAGCCCTATCCCCATCAACGCCAGCATGGGGATGCTGATCTCCCTGGCCATCGCCTTCATCGTCACCCCCTGGCTGGCCACTAAGCTGCTCAAGGGTCATCAACACCAAGGTGGTGATGGTGAACATGACGTGGACGATCGCATGCTGAGGCTGTTTACTAGGCTGATCTCCCCCTTCGTCAGAGGCAAACAGGCCGGTAAGGCGAGGATTGGACTGGGCGCCGCCATCGCCCTGCTGATCATGATCGCCGTCTCGCTGCCCGTGGGTCAGTTAGTGGTACTCAAGATGCTGCCCTTCGATAACAAGTCGGAGTTTCAGGTGATGCTGGATATGCCTGAAGGCACGCCGGTTGAACAGACCCAGCGCGTACTCAAAGCCCTGGCCATGGAGCTGGATAAGGTCGAAGAGGTGGACAACTACCAGCTCTACGCCGGTACCGCCGCGCCGATGAACTTTAATGGTCTGGTGCGTCACTACTTCCTCAGACAGAGTCAGGAGCTGGGCGACATTCAGGTCAATCTGGTCGATAAAGGCGATCGCGACAGAGACAGCCACAGCATAGCTTCCGAGGTGCGCCGCGCGCTGCAGGCCACCGCCAAGCAATACAATGCCAACGTCAAGGTGGTCGAAGTGCCCCCTGGCCCACCCGTGTGGTCGCCCATCCTAGCCGAGGTCTATGGCCCTAACGCAGAGATGCGCGAGACAGCAGCCAATGCTCTGCAGCAGCTGTTCCACGATACCCAGGATGTGGTGGATATCGACATCTACCTGCCCGCCGCGCAGCAGAAATGGCAGGTCAATATAGACCGCGCCAAGGCTAGCTTGATGGGCGTGCCCTACAGCAATATCGTCGATCTGGTGGCCACCTCGGTGGGCGGCAAGGCGGTGAGCTACCTGCACAAGCCGAATCAAAAGTCGCCTGTACCTATCAAGCTTCAGCTGGAAGAAGGTGCCAAGGTAGATCTCGAGCAGGTGCTTAACCTCAGGCTCACCAATGCCTCGGGTAACTCTGTGCCCGTCTCTGAGCTGATCACCATACACAAGCGAGCCATAGACGCGCCTATCATACGCAAGAACATGATCCCAATGATCATGGTGGTCGCCGACATGGCCGGCCCGCTGGACAGCCCGCTCTATGGCATGTTCGAGATCGCCGGCAGCATCAATCAAGAGGGTGGTCTGGGCTTCGATCAACACTATGTCAACCAACCCTCAGGGCTGGACAGCATAGCCGTGCTCTGGGACGGCGAGTGGAAGATCACCTATGAGACCTTCAGAGACATGGGTATCGCCTATGGCGTGGGCATGATCGCCATCTACCTCCTGGTGGTGGGTCAGTTCCGCTCCTACAGCGTGCCGCTGATCATCATGGCGCCTATTCCGCTCACCATCATAGGGGTGATGCCGGGCCATGCCCTACTGGGGGCACAATTTACCGCCACCTCTATGATAGGCATGATCGCCCTGGCGGGCATTATCGTGCGTAACTCCATCCTCTTGGTGGACTTTATTAATCAGGAAACCGCCGCGGGTGTGCCCTTCGAGCAGGCGGTGATCCATTCTGGCGCCGTCAGGGCCAAGCCCATCATGTTGACGGGACTGGCTGCCATGATAGGTGCCCTGTTCATCTTAGATGATCCGATCTTCAACGGCCTAGCCATCAGCCTGATCTTCGGCATCTTGGTATCAACCCTGTTAACCCTGGTGGTGATCCCCGTGCTCTATTACGCCGTGATGCGTCACCGCCCCGAATATTTTGCCGCGGTTAATCCGCAATCTTAAGGAGATACAGTATGTCTGTCGAACGTAGTATTTTCGCCTTTGCAGGCTTTATGGTCATGTTGTCTTTACTGCTCACGACCTTTGTCCACCCTAATTTTATCTGGCTAACGGCTTTTGTAGGCGCTAATCTATTTCAAAGCGCCTTTACCGGCTTCTGTCCGGCCGCCATGTTAATGAAGAAGATGGGGATCAAGACGGAAGCGGAATTGGCCCGCATGAAATAACTCACAGATCACAAGGAGCCAACGTGAGACAAGCCAATAAGATGCTACCCAAATCAATCATCAGCCTGATGGCGCTGCTATTTGTCGCCATCATGGGCGTATCGGCGCCAAGCTATGGCGAAGAGAAAAACCCTAAGGTTGCCTGGGAGCATATACAGCAAGGGGCCATGGTCGTTGATGTCAGAACCCCGGAGGAGTTTGCCGAGGGACATCTAGAGAACGCGATTAATATTCCCTTTGAAAACATTGCCGAAGAGTTTACCAAGCGCGGCATCGCCAAAGATCAGTCTGTGGTGCTCTATTGTCGCAGTGGCCGCCGCAGCGGCATCGCTCAGGAGAGTCTGGTAAAACTAGGCTACAGCAACACCTATAATGGTGGCGGCTATCAGAGCCTGGCTAAGCACTAAGAGAAGATGAGCTTAACGCTCAGACATCCCTAAACCGACTAAGGCACCCCTGGGTGCCTTTTTCATTAGCTGCCTTTTTCATTAGCTGCCTTTTTCTTTAGCTGCCTTTTTCATTAGCAGCCTTTTTATTCCCAGTATTATTTACTAGTAGGCGTGTTCACAAGCGGACTGCTTCATTAGCTGCCATCTTCACACTGCGCCTTTTTACACTTAAAGCATGCCTCCCCCTTTAGAAGGCTAGGGATCTCGCGACATTAGGACGCTGCCCAATTGTAACAATTGAAACAGCATATAACTATTCGCTATATGTTATTACACTTGTGGAATAACGATTATCCCATAATTACAATAAGTTATAAATTAAGGTCAATTTTACGTCGCAGGCAATCAGGCAACACACCAAGCATATAAACAGGCTAAAAATTCGAATAAATACTCAAAAACACACTATCCCATCGGCGAAACAATCGTATTCACTGAATATTTTCTGCATAAAAATGCTTTGCACAAATCGCTTCTTTTACCCAAACACAGACTTAACAGCTTGTTTACAAATGTTTCATCAGCAGATAAATTCACTGTCGAGTAACGCATATGATGGCAGTCATGCTGCTATGCACTCCAATAATAATTATTAATTCTAACTTTTAAAATGGAAGACAATATGACAGTTAAAAAGACAACTGCGGTCGCTATGTCTTTGTCTGCGCTTGCCCTGGCAATTGCAGCAAACGTCAATGCGGCGCCTGCGAAAGGACTCCACCTTCAGGCAGATAATGCTCGTATCAATCAAGCATCTCCCCTGCCTAAGCGCTATATCGTCAAGTTTAAGAATGCCCAGGCCGCCGCACAGGCCGATGCCAACAGCCTAAACGACTATCAACCAAGAGCCAACGAAGTCTTCTCTCAGCACAGAGCACTGAACAGCGTTAAGGCTAAGCAGATGAAGCGCATCGGTCGCTCAAACGCTTACTCGGCGCAGCTGGATAACAATGGCGTTAAGGCCCTGAAATTGCGCGCCGACGTTGATTATGTTGAAGAAGATATGCCACGCCACCTGCTGAGTGAAACCACACCTTGGGGTCAAACCTTTGTGGGTGCCACCAGCCTGAGCGACAGCATGGCCGGTAACCGCACCATCTGTATCATCGACTCGGGTTACGATCGTAGCCACAGCGAGCTAAGCGGCAACAATGTCACAGGTACCAACAACTCAGGTACGGGTAACTGGTATGAGCCAGGCGCCCACAACGCTCACGGTACTCACGTAGCGGGCACCATAGCCGCGATCGCCAACAACGATGGTGTGGTCGGTGTGATGCCAAACCAGAACGCCAACATCCACGTAGTGAAAGTATTTAACTCAGATGGTTGGGGCTACTCATCATCATTGGTTTCGGCGGTTGACACTTGTGTGGCCAACGGCGCGAACGTAGTAACCATGTCTCTGGGTGGCTCTCAGTCAACCACCACAGAGAAAAACGCCCTAGCCGCTCACGCCAACAACGGCGTGCTGCTGATCGCAGCGGCCGGTAACGACGGTAACAACACCCACAGCTACCCAGCATCATACGATGCGGTTATGTCTGTAGCTGCGGTTGATAACAACAAAGATCACGCGGCCTTCTCTCAGTACACCAACCAGGTGGAGATTTCAGGTCCAGGTGAAGCGATCCTGTCAACCGTTACTCGCGGTGAAGGTCGTCTGGCTAACATCACAGCCGGTGGTCAGTCATACTTCGACAATGGCGTAGTGCCTCACAACCGCTATGTGAAAGACAGCAGCGGCAACTATGTTGGCACGCCTATCACAGGTTCTGTCACTGCCGAGCTGGCCGAGTGTAGCGTATCGGGCGGTGTCTTTAACTGTGGCGACATGACTGGCAAAGTCTGTCTGGTTGAGCGTGTTGGCAACCAAGGCGCAAGCTACCCAGAGTTCGATGCGGTCAAGGCATGTAATAACGCCGGCGCCCAAGCAGCTATCGTGTTCAGTAACACTGCGCTGCCAGGTCTGCAAAACCCCTTCCTGGTTGACACCAACAACGAAGCCCCAATGGTTTCTGTGTCTGTCGATCGCGCCACAGGTCAGGCACTACGTGCTCACCTAGGCACTAACGTTACAGTAGCCAACACTAGTGGTGAAGATTACGAGTACTACAATGGTACCTCTATGGCGACACCACACGTATCGGGTGTTGCAACCCTGGTGTGGAGCTACCACCCAGAGTGTAGCGCCGCTCAGGTGCGTGCTGCGCTAACTGCAACGGCTGAAGATCTCGATGTTGCCGGTCGCGACGACAAGACTGGTTACGGTCTGGTTAACGCGGTTGCCGCCAAAGAGTACCTAGATGCCTCTTGTAACGGCCCAACCGATCCAGGTACAGGCACCGGTGGTAACGTACTGGAAAATGGCGTGGCTAAGACCAACCTGACTGGCGTGAAAGGCGACGAGCTACACTTCTCTATCGACGTACCAGCCGGTGCCAGCGATCTGAACTTCGCCATGAGCGGTGGTACAGGCGACGCTGACCTTTACGTTCAGTATGGCGCGGCACCTACGCTGAGCAGCTACGACTGTCGTCCATGGAAAGGCGGCAACAGCGAGTCTTGCCCAGTGAGCACACCACAGGCGGGTACCTACTATGTGATGGTTCAAGGTTATAGCGACTTTAGCGGTGTTAGCCTGACAGCCAGCTACACAGAGCAGAGCACTGGCGGTAACACAGGCGGCCCAGCCACCTATACCAACAACACCAGCTATGCGATCCCTGACAACAACACTGCGGGTATCAGCAGCCCAATCGATGTGGCTCGCAGCGGCGACTCTGGCACGGTAACGGTAACGGTTAACATTACCCACACCTACATCGGCGATCTGCAGGTTGAACTGCACAGCCCAAGCGGTCAAGTAGCCGTGCTACATGACAACAGCGGCGGCAGTGCCGACAACATCATCAAGAGCTACACAGTCGACATGTCTGGCGTTGAATCTGCCGGCACCTGGACACTGAAGGCAGTTGATAGCGCCCGTCGCGACACAGGCACTATCGATGCGTGGCAGCTAAGCTTCCAATAATTGCATCATCTAGATAGGGGACCTCAGGGTCCCCTTTTTTATCGAAAACGCCTTGGATAAGCTGATATAATGGGCCAAATTTTTTACTCAGCTATCACCATGACTCAGGCGAATAACCCACTACACGGCATCAAACTCGAAGCCCTACTCACAGACCTCGTCGACCACTACGGCTGGGAAGAGCTTGGCAGACGCATCGACATACGCTGCTTTAACCACGACCCATCCATCAAATCCAGTCTCAAGTTCCTGCGTAAGACCCAGTGGGCCAGGGAAAAGGTGGAGCGCCTCTACCTCAAGATGATTGGCGAGCCTATCCCGGCGCATCTACGCGGCGATGCCAGTCGTCCTATAGATGCCCCCAAGCCTAAACGCACCACTGGCGATGAGGCGGAAAGCTCAGGCACCAGCGGTGTCAACCAACATATTTGGGGCAAATCTGACGACTAAGCCAGGTGATTTCACCAAAAAATCGAGCCTCATCAGATTAATCCCATAAAAATCCGCTTAAGCTTCTGCCCTGCCTGCCGATACTAACGTCAGGCATACTTTTAATTGCATCTATTTAATGAAGTAACAAGGAAGGTTAAGCAGATGAATGTGAACGGTATAAACGCCTTCGGCGCCCAAAGCCTGGGCCCTCAGAGCCTAAGTTCAGTCGATGTGCGCGATCCCAACGCGCCCGAGGCGGCTCAAAATCCAAATGACCCAAACCAGAGTGAACAAACTCTGTCCAGCAGTGACAGAGTCAGCCTGTCTGAGGCAGGCAAGCAGGCCCTCGCCGATGCAACCGGCAAGGCGCTGCACAACAGCGAAGCCGCCAAGACTGACAAGGCGCGCAAGACTGAGGAAGCAGAAGACGATGAAAACTTGTCTGAGATCGACAAGAAGATCAAAGAATTGAAACAGAAACTCGAAGAGCTACAACTGGAGCTTCAGGCCCTGCAGGGGGACGATTCTGAGGCGGCGGAGCTGGAGCGCAAGCAGATACAAGATCAGATAGCCATCACCACCAACCAGCTGATGGCCCTGCTTAAAGCCAAAGAGAAGCAGGTTCAGCCAAGAGAATAGAATCCATAGAGGAAGAGTTGCCAGCATGTAGGCCGTGGCGACACATTAAGGTCACCACGGTGCTAACTCATATTTAGAAGTTATCCCAAAGCCTATACCGTGAACTTAGCCACGGCAAAAGCAGGATTAGTCTTGATGCTCTTCGGTGAAGTGATATTCAGACATCATGTGACCCAGCTCGGTCGATTTGGTCTTCAGATAGGCCTCGTTATAACGATTCTTACCCACCTGCAGTGGCACACGCTCGATAACCGCGATGCCAAGTTCCTTCATCGCCTTCACCTTGCGGGGATTATTGGTCATCAGCTTCACCTGCTGCACACCAATCTTCTCAAGCATGGGCTTGATCATGTCATATTTGCGCATATCGGCGGCAAAACCCAGACGCTCGTTGGCTTCCACCGTATTGGCGCCTTGATCCTGCAGCTCATAGGCACGGATCTTATTGAGAAGGCCTATACCACGGCCTTCCTGACGCAGATAGAGAATAAATCCCTGACCCGCCTCGGCGATATTTTGCATCGCGGTTTGTAGCTGAAAACCACAATCGCAGCGCAGACTGAACAGGGCATCGCCAGTCAGACACTCGGAGTGAATTCTGCCCAGAATGGGCTGGCTCGCATCTAACTCGCCAAAGGTGAGCGCCACATGTTCTTTGCCCGTCTCTGTATCTTCGAAACCATGCATGGCAAACACTCCCCAAGGGGTGGGAAGCTTTGAGGTGGCGACATACTTAATCGACATGAAATAACCTTTACAACTCGCTCTGTCTGAGATGCGAACGAAAAATGAAAACCAGGAGGAGAGACTCTCCCCTTTCTCAGACCGAGCATTCTATGTGTTTTTGCCTAACAGTGAAATACCCGAGTGATGAAATCGGTTATTGCTTCACCGCAACCGCTTTGGCTTATAAGGATACGCCCTGAGTGGCGGCAAGGCTATGAAGTCGCTCACGCCGCCATCAAAATCCTCTATGGCCTAGAAGGCCTTAGGCGCGTATCCAGTCACCTGAGTCAGTCCCATCTGGCGCCCAAGGGCCGTCATGGGATGCACAACGATCAAGCCCTTCACCGAACGCTTGAGCTTACCCATATCCGCCTGCTCGGCCTTGGTCAGCGCACGGCTAAAGGCAAGTTCGCTCACCTCTGTGCCGCGTTTGTTCAACTGACGGCTCTGCTGCTGTTTAACATGGGTAATTTGCTTAGTTACCGCATTGATCTCTTGCTTAAATTGCAAAATCACCGCCTGATCGCCACGCTTCTCTGCCGCATCTAATTTACGACGATACTTGTCGAGACGATCGTTTAACTGCTGTAACTCTTGCTTTAAATTCATTAACTTGCCTTAAAAATCTCGCGAATATACAAATGCCACTCAGATAAAAATAGGCAGCATTTGCCAGTTTGGCGAACATTATACCACTAATGAGGAAGGTACGAACAAGTCATCCGGCATTGGCTGCACCCAAGCCATAGCAGTATCTGCCGCTAATTTCAGCGTTTTTCGGTGAGATAGTGAATAACCTGATTGCTGCTCCCGCGAAACACCAGACTGGGATCGGCGAGCGACTGCTCAAACTTGCCATCCACCAGCACGTCCACATGGGCGATAACCGCTTGTTGGGCCGGGCTGAGTTCATCGAGTCTATAGCCAGTCCACAGCCAGATATCCTTGCCCCGGCACTCCTGCCTTACACGTTTAACTAAGGCCAAGATGACATCGAGATTACCCGGATGCAGCGGGTCGCCGCCAGAGAGCGACAGGCCGCGGCGCACAATGCGGGTATCATTGAGATCCTTAATCACTTGCTCAAGCATAGCCTCGTCGAACAGATGGCCCGAGTCAGGATTCCAGGTCGACTGGTTGTAGCAGCCACGGCACTGATGCTCGCAGCCCGAGACAAACAGGGTCGCCCTGGTGCCGGGTCCATTGACCACGTCGATAGGAAAATATTGATGATAGTTCATGTGCCCCTCATACAAAGATAGCAAGTGCCCCGGGGCGCCTTGCTATCTTCATCTTTTCTTTCACTTTCTATATTCACTTTGTGCCCGCAGCCGAAACTTAGGGCTGCTTGGCTCAGCTCATTAGAGGTGCTTCACCCGGCGTTTAACTTCTTCCTGCTTACCATAGTTGAAGGGTCTGGCATCCGGGCTGCCCAGGTAGCCACACACCCTGCGGGTCACAGACACCCGGCTCGGCTCATGGTTGCCACACTTAGGACAGGTAAAGCCCTTGCTGGTACAGCTAAACTCGCCGGTGAAGCCACAGTCGTAGCACTCGTCAATCGGCGTGTTGGTACCATAGTAAGGCACCCGGCTGTAACTATAATCCCACACATCTTCCAGCGCCTCGATATTGTGCTGCATGTTAGGGTATTCACCGTAGCAGATGAAGCCGCCACTGGTGAGCGCGGGATAGGGCTGCTCGAAATCCAACTTATCGTAGGGATTCACCTTCTTCTCCACATCTAGGTGGAAGCTGTTGGTGTAATAGCCGCGATCCGTAACGCCGTCGATCACCCCAAAGGCCTCTGTATCCAGCTTGCAGAAGCGGCTACACAGGTTCTCGCTCGGCGTGCTGTAGAGGCTAAAGCCATAGCCCGACTCCTCGCGCCAACGCACGGTCGCCGCCTTGAGGTGCTCGATAATGGCAAGCGCCTTGCCGCGCAGGGCCTCGCTGTCATATACATGGGTCTCGCTGCCATAGAGGGCATTGATGGTCTCATGCAGGCCGATATAACCCAGGGAGATAGAGGCGCGACCATTCTTAAAGATGCCGCTGATCTCATCATCCGCGCGCAGACGCACGCCACAGGCGCCTTCCATATAAAGAATTGGCGCTACCCTAGCCTTCACGCCTTGTAGACGCTCGATGCGCGTGTCCAGGGCGCGGCGGGCCACCGCCAAACGCTCATCCAGCAGCTGATAGAAACGCGTCTCGTCGCCCTTAGCCTCGATAGCGATACGCGGCAGGTTCAAGCTGACCACGCCAAGGTTATTACGCCCTTCATGTACCAGCTCGCCCTCCTCCTCGTAGGTGCCGAGGAAGCTGCGACAACCCATAGGCGTCTTAAAGGAGCCTGTGACCTTTTCCACCTGCTCATAGTTGAGGATATCCGGGTACATGCGCATCGACGCACACTTGAGTGCCATCTGCTTGATATCATAGTTGCAGTCGCCCGCCTTGTGGTTGATGCCGTCGCGAATGGCGAAGACCAGCTTAGGGAAGACCGCCGTCTTACGGTTCTTACCCAGGCCCGTCATGCGCACCTTCATCATGGATGACTGGATGAGGCGCGACTCCCAGGAGGTGCCCAAGCCGAAGCCGAAGGTGACAAAAGGTGTCTGGCCGTTGGCTGTGTGCAGGGTGTTGACCTCATACTCCAGCGACTGGAAGGCGTCGTGACACTCTTTCTCTGTCTGCGCCGTGGCAAAAGCCTTGGCATCTGTGATCCCCCAAGTCAGCGCGACCTGATAGTGCTTGTCATAACTCTTGGCAACGAAAGGCGCGAGCACCTCGTCGATACGGTTGATGGTGGTACCGCCATAGATATGGCTGGCCACCTGGGCGATGATCTGCGCCGTAACCGCAGTCGCAGTCGAGATAGACTTAGGGGTCTCGATCTCGGCGTTGCCCATCTTGAAGCCATGGGTCAACATGCCGGCCAGATCGATCAGCATACAATTAAACATGGGGAAGAAAGGCGCATAGTCGAGATCGTGATAATGGATCTCACCCGACTCATGGGCCGCCACCACATCCTTAGGCAGAATATGGCGTGTGGCATAGTGTTTGGCCACAATGCCCGCCAGCAGATCACGCTGGGTGGGGATCACCTTAGAGTCTTTGTTGGCGTTCTCGTTCAGCAGCGCCGCATTGCTCTGCTCCACCAAGCCACGGATCTCGCGGTTGAGACGGCTGCTCAACTCACGATGGATATCCCTATCATGGCGATACTCGATATAGACCCTGGCGAGTTGCTTATAGGGGCCTTCCATCAACTGATTTTCTACCGCATCTTGCAGGTCGTGAATATCCACCTGCTCGAGCTCGGCCACCGAATGGCGTACTTGTAAGGCCACCTCGGTGGCATAGGCAACATCATCAATACCTGCCGAACTTGCTGCAGCAACCACTGCATCTCGAATCCTTGTTTCGTCAAAAGGCGTGCGGTAACCATCCCGCTTAATAACCACTGGCATTGTTCAATATCTCCTCAAGTAACGGCCAAATTAACACCATATATAGTGTTAATATAGACGATGAACACAATATGTAGCGCATTAAGCTACAAGTTAGGCTCAAGTACCTTGATCCAGATCATTAATTTGCGGATGGAATTTTGTGACACAAGATTACTGCCAACTGGGCCACTTATCGTTAAAACTTGCCTTGACCCAGTCGGCAAAGGGAGCTAGATGCGGGATAAAAATGGGACAAGCTGTGAATAAATTACGTAATTCGTTTAGATAGTGCCAGATAACGCTGTAATTGCCCGGAAGCCTGTTGCGAACTTCCCGACGCGACCGCCAATTGCATGGTGGATTTAAGCGCCTGCCACATCTCCTTGTCTCTGCTCGCCAGACCGTTATCTCCTTGAACAAACACCGACAGCTGGGCCGATACCCGCGCCGCCTTCTGGTTCAAACCCTGAGTGTCGAGGCTGTCCATCTGCTTGAGCACAGACTCGGCGTCATCTAGCATGGCGATCATCACGCTATCGGGTTTACTCTCCTTGAGCTGCTCGCGCTGGCTGGCAATGAAGTCGAGCAGCGACGGCTGCGAGCCATCGCCCCTTGGGATCTCAAAGCCCGCCTGACTCAGGCGATTTAGCTGATTTTCCGACAAGATGCCGTCCTGATGTAGACGCTGAATTAACTTGGGAATATCGCCGATACTAAACTGCCCTTTGGAGAAGAAGTCTTTGGCCATCGCCTCTATCTTCTGTGCCCGCTCGGCCCTTGGCGAGAGAAATACCGCCTCCTGTGGGATATCTGGTCCTGTCGTTTGCGCCTTGGAGACTTGATTTGACAGGGTCACCTTGTCGCTGGCCGATGAGCCGTCGACATCACGTGTGTCCTGACCATGTGTATCAGGGCCATGTGCTTCTTGGCCGTGTGAATCTAGGCCATAGCTGTTGGCAATCAGATTGGCTTGTGAAGCATTAATGGCCTGGCTAATTGAATTCATTGTCAATTTTTCGACTACTGCAGAGAAATATCCCTACAAGCAGCAAAAACCAGGCCAAAGCTCCTAGCCAGAACTCCTAAAGAGACAAGCCTTAGGGAATGCTAGGTGATTATTTAAACAACTCCTGTTTATAAGGACTGACGCCTAAGGGCTAACAACTACGCACTCACGCCTAAAGACTATTACTTAGACTATTACTCAGGCTATCAGTGACGCTCAAGCTCATCGATACGGGCGCGGATGATATGGGCCACCTGCTTCACCGCCTCTTGCCCCGCCTCGATCGCCTCGCCCGCGCGGTGGAACTCCATGGTGCCAATCTCCATCACGTTAGGGGTGATCAGAATATCCGGCGGATCCCCCATCAGGCGCACCCGCTTGTGGCGCTGCTCCAGGATATCCATCGACTGAGACATCACAGCCAACATGCCTGGCTCGCTGCGATTGCCGAGGGAAAACTTATCGGTCAGGCCGCTGACATAATCCCGGCCCCGGGCCAGGAGATCCATGAAACCGCTCTCCAGCTCCTTCTCGGCTTTCACCTGCTCTGCTTGGCTCGCCTTCACGTCGGAAGAGATGGCCACAGGCAGCTGCTGATGGCGGGTCTTCCTGTGGGCGTTAAGATCCACGGCAATCACCAAGTCGACGCCCATGGCCCGGCTTACCGATACGGGCACAGGGTTAACCACGGCACCATCCACCAGCCAACGCTCGCCGACTCGCGCCGGTGGTAAGATCCCCGGCATGGAGCAGGAGGCTCGCACCGCATGACGCAGGCTACCCTGCTTGAACCAGATCTCCTGGCCGGTATAGAGGTCGGTCGCCACCGCGGCAAAGGGCATCTGCATCTGCTCGATATCCAGGTTGCCGATATGCTGCTGCATCACGTCGAACACCTTCTCACCGCCAATCAGCCCCCCCTTGCGCCAGCTCAGATCCATCAGGCCCAACACATCCCAGCTGGAAAAGCTGGTCACCCAGGCCTCTAGATCGCTAAGGTTATCTTGTGCATAGGCGGCGCCCACCACGGCGCCGATAGAACAGCCGGCCACCTTGTTGGGGAAGACTCCCATGTTCGCCAGCTCGTTTAGCACACCTATATGGGCCCATCCCTTTGCCGCACCACTACCCAGTGCAATGCCGATATTCACCATCTTCTCTGTTACTCTCCCTGGGACGCGAGCCGCTTGAGCTAGTCACTTAAGTAAATAGCTTGAGAAAGTCGCGTCTTATTGTCTTTAGTTTTCATCATAAGCCAAACCATGACGCCGCACAGCCCATAGCGATAAAAATTAATCTAAGCGCTGCGCCGTAGCATTGATTGGCGACGGGCCAGCGCGCAAGTCGTGGCTGAATCGCTCACGGCGATGTATAATGCGCCCCTATCTATATTTCGGAGCACAGCATTGCAATTTTCAGATTTTTCACTCGATAAACGTCTACTGACCAGCCTTGAACATATGGGCATCGACACGCCGACCGAGATCCAAACGCAATCGATACCCGTAGGCTTATCGGGAAGAGATCTTATGGCATCGTCTAAGACGGGCTCGGGCAAGACCCTGGCCTTCCTGTTGCCAGCAATGCAGCGTGTCATAGCCACCAAGGCGCTAAGCAAGCGCGATCCCAGGGTATTGATTCTGCTACCGACCCGAGAGCTGGCCACCCAGGTCTACAGTCAGCTGCGCCTACTGGTCGCCAATACTCAATACAAGGCGATCAAGATCCTCGGCGGCGAGAACTTTAACGATCAGGCCAAGGCCTTGGCGAGAGACCCCCACTTCGTGGTGGCAACCCCTGGCCGTCTGGCGGATCATTTGGCTCAGCGTCACCTGTTCCTCAACGGACTCGAGCTGCTTATCCTGGATGAGGCCGACCGCATGCTGGATCTTGGCTTCGCCGAGCAGCTCAGGGCGATCAACCAGGCCGCAGATCACAAGCGTCGCCAGACCCTGATGTTCTCGGCAACCTTAGATCACGGTCAGATCAACGAGATTGCCGCCGAGCTGCTCAAGGAGCCGGAGCATGTGGCCATAGGCGCCTCCCATGTGGAAAACCAGGATATCGCCCAGAAGATCTACCTGTGCGACAACCTGAGCCACAAGGAGCAGCTGCTCACCCGTCTGCTACAGCTTGAGCCCCACAAGCAGGTGATCATCTTCACCGCCACCCGTGGCGATACCGACCGCCTGGCTGGTGTGCTGGCCGAACAGGGCTTTAGCACCAGCTCCCTCAGCGGCGAGTTGAAACAGGCGGCGCGTAACCAGATCATGGACCAGTTCAGCCGCGGTCAGCAGCAGATATTGGTCACCACAGACGTGGCCTCCCGCGGCTTGGATCTGCTTAACGTATCCTTGGTGATCAACTTCGACATGCCAAAGTTTGCCGAAGAGTACATTCACCGTATCGGTCGTACCGGCCGCGCCGGCGCCAAGGGCGATGCTATCTCCCTGGTAGGCCCGAAAGACTGGGTCAACTTCAAGCAAGTACAAAACTTCCTGCGTAAAAGCTTTGAGTTCAGCGAGCTGGAGGAGTTGGCGCCTAAGTTTAAGGGGCTAAAAGATAAGCCGAGCCAGGAGAAGCGCCTGGGTAAGCAGCAGGCGAAACCTAAGGCTAAGAAGGCTAAAGCCGCCAGCAGAGCCAAGCCGACGAAGCCGCGGGATAAGCGCTTCATCACAGGCGTCGATGTGGGCGATGCGCCTATGCTTAGAAAGCCCAAGGCGAAACTGCAGGATACCCCTGAAGATTAACGCCTGGCCCCGAGCCAAAAACCTATGATTAGCGGTCACTTAGCGGTCACTTAGTATTTACTGAGGGCCGCTTTTTATTGCCCGCTTTATCTCTTGTCTATCTGCTCTCTACTGTTCTGTACCCGTTCTGCATCTATTCTATATTTATTCAATATCGCCCGACGCTAATCGTGTCGGGCGGTTATCTATGGCACATGCCACCCTATTTAAATCAAGCGGCAGACGATAGCGGCGATTTTCACCTAACAACTAGTGCTCAATCGGACCAATTAAGGTTACAATAGCCGCCATTGATTTTTTTATATTAGGGTTATCATGAGAGTTTGTGGCGTTGAGTTAAAAGGTGGCGAAGCCATCATCTGTTTGTTGAGCTATGAGGGTGAGACCTTTAACATCCCAGATTGCCGTTCTCGCTCACTGACCATCTCTAATTCGGCCAGCACTGAGTCGATCAAAGAGTTCCACTTCGCCTTCAGTAAGCTGATGCAAGACTACAAGGTCGATCAGGTCGCCATCATAGAGCGCGAGCAGAAAGGTAAACTGGCAGGCAGCGCCACCAGCTTCAAGATGGAAGCGGCGATTCAGCTTTGCGGCCTGCCGGTACAGCTGATCTCACCGGTCAACATCAAGGAGCAGCTCAAACGCAATCCACCTATGGTGGATTTCGAAGGCCTGGATCTCAAGCGTTTCCAAAAGAGCGCCTTCGAGGTCGCCTACTGCTACCAAAACAAGTGCATCTTCGCCAAGAAAGATTAAGCCTGTTGCCGGGCGCATCCCGCCCGGCATTATCTAATCGCTTCACCTCAGCCGTCATCCACTAGGCTTTTGCTTATGTCATCACTGCCCTATCTGCAAGGCTATCGGCCCGAGCTTATCAGCCAGGTCAACGAACTGATCGAGACCAATCGATTGAGGAGCGTCCTCGAACGCCGCTACCCTGATAGTCACACGATCCGCAGCGACAAGGCCCTGTATGACTACACCATGGCGCTGAAAACCCGTTATCTTAAGAAGTCTTCGCCCCTGAGTAAGGTGATCTTTGACGATAAGATCACCCTCAAGAAGCAGGCGCTGGGCCTGCACAGCTATGTCGCCAAGAATCACGGCGGCAAGACCAAGTCGAAGAATGAGATCCGCATCGCCGCGCGCCTCAAGGAGGTGCCCGAGCCCCTGCTGCGCATGGTGGTGGTACACGAGCTGGCACATCTTAAAGAGAAGGATCACAACAAGGCCTTCTATCAGCTCTGTTGCCATATGCAGGGCGACTACCATCAGCTTGAATTTGACCTGCGGCTGTGGCTCACCATGCTGGATCTCGAGGCCCAAGAGAAAGGCTAAGCATAAAAAACGCCACATCATGTGGCGTTTTTCTATTCAATAAGCAGTTAAATCAATCGGTATTAATTAGCTTTTTAGCTCTGGCCCATCATCATCTGGCGCACCTTGACCAGCTGAGCAAACTCGCCCATCTGCTTTTTCGACAGCTTACTCGCCATAGGGATATCCGCCTTCATAGGATCCACGGGGCGGCCATTGATATGGAACTCATAGTGCAGATGTGGCCCTGTGATGCGGCCCGTCTTACCCGACAGGGCGATCACCTGGCCTCGAGACACCCTCTGTCCCTTGTGCACCAGGGCCTTAGAGAGATGCAGATAACGGGTACGATACTTGTTGCCGTGGTCGATCACCACATATTTACCCGCATATCTATGGTCGGTCACCAAAGAGACGATGCCATCGCCAGGGGCTACCACCTTAGTGCCGATCGGCGTGGCGAAATCTGTGCCGTTATGGGGCGCGGTGCGACCCGTAACCGGATGGTGACGATGGCGATTAAAGCGCGAGCTGACACGGTAGTTCTTCTGTAGCGGCACACGCTGGAAGGCCCTTGCCAGGCTGCGGCCCTGATCGTCATAGAAGTTGCCGTCGCTATTCTGGTAGGCGTTGATCGTGCTGCGGCCACGTTCTATGGTGATGGCGAGAATGTCGCTGTTACCCGTCACCTCACCATCGATGTATTGATCGCTCTTAAGCACAGAGAATCGGTCGCCCGCGCGCAGATCCCGGGCAAAATTCAGCTTCTCTTTCAGCAGGGACTCGATGCGCTGGATCTCACCGGCATTCAGGCCGATACGCTGAGCCGACAGATAGAAGGAGCCCTGGATCTCACCGCTTAAGGCCCTGTCCTGCCAGATCCCCTCGATATTGATCTCATCGACACTGAATCCCCCCTCCTCGTACCGGCTAAACACCACCTGGCGCGCCGCATTGAAGTAGAGTTCGAGTTTCTCGAGCTGACCCGAGTCATCGAGCCAGAAACGTATGATGTTGCCGGGTTTGAGGGTATCGAGGGCCAGAATGTTCAGATCCGCCTCCAACACCTTGTACATGGTCTGCTGATCCACATTGGCCTCGACAAACAGGCCACTGAGGGTATCGCCGGATACTATGGTCTCAACAAAATCGGCATGAGACACGGTTTCGACCGCTTCGTCGCCCAGGTGCAGGTTAGTCACCAGAGACTCAATATCCAGCGCCACCGGAATGCGTTGTGGCAGGGCCTGTTTCTGGCTTGGCCAAAGCAGTGCCGCGCCCACGACCAGCCCGGCCGCCAATAAGATCTTCTTGTGGGGCGAGGGTAACGCCATGATACGGGATTGAGACATGCTCAAAAAAGAAATTTTACCTGCGCGCAACCTGTGCCTCATTTTTCATTATTATGCTTATCATTAGACCCCAAAACCCCATAAAACATGGGGTCGATGCCAAGTTATATCAAAAATAACGGCATTTACAAACCGATCGACAACACAATTTAATGGAATAAACAGAGGTTTTTGGCGACCAAACAGACAAAAAAACTAAAAAGGTGCTGAAAATCCCACTGATATCAGCACCCTTTTAATCTAGCTTAAGGTAAAACTAATTTAATCTCGCTGCCCTCGGCACTCTTAAGGATATCGATGCGGCTAGCGATCTGCTCTTTCATCTCGGTCACGTGGGAGATCACCCCCACCATGCGACCCGCAGACTGAAGATCCATCAAGGTTCTGATGGCCAGCTCGAGGGAGTCCTGATCCAGGCTACCGAAACCCTCGTCGATAAACAGGGTGTCGAGCTTAATGCCGCCGGCATAGGCCTGCACCACATCCGATAACCCAAGGGCCATAGACAGAGCCGCCATAAAGCTCTCGCCGCCACTCAGGGTCGCCACTGAGCGCACCTTGGCGGTGTAAGCATCTTCCACTTCCAGCTCCAAACCAGAGGCCTTGTTACCCTTGGCCCTCTCCTCCTTGCGCAGCAAGCGATAGCGCCCCTTACTCATCAGCTGCAACCTGTGGCTGGCTTCCAGCAAGACATCGTCCAGCAATACGCTCAGCACGAAGCGTTGCAGGCTTATCTTGTTACCCGTGTTGCCATTGGCAACATCGGCCAGGGTGCCGACCACGGCGTATTGCTGCTCGAGAGCGCCGGCCTTAAGATCCAGCGCCTTGAGCTGCTCCTGGGTTTGACTTAGCTGAGCCGCCCTGGCGCTCACCTTCTGCCACTGAGCCAAGGCCTGCTGCATCACCTGCTCGGCGTCCATTTTTTGCCGCTCGAGCGCACTCATATCCGGCGCCTCACAACCGGCTAAGGTCTCTTGGAGCTGAGACAGGTTGGCCTGATGAGTGATAAGCGCCTGCTCGAACGCCTTAATCTGATTGGACAGCTCGGCCAGATCGGCCTCGGTCAGGCAGGCCTTCTCGAAGGCGGCAACACTTTCAAATTCCGAAGTCGCTAGCGCCTGTTGGAAACTCAGGCTCTCCTGCTCGGCTAGGGCATTCACCTCACCAAGACGACGGCTCGCCGCCTCCAGCGAAGCCTTGGCCGCCGCATTATCCTGCTCAGCCTTGGCATGGGCCGCCCTCACCGATTGCTGGCGCGACTTAAGCTCATCGATAGTCTTGGTAAGATCGGCAATGGCCGTGCTGAGCGCCGCCAGGTCGCTATGGCCCTGTGGTATGGCCGCGCTTATCTGCTGATACTGCCCCTTGTCGCTGGCCAGCTGCTCGGCCAGTTTGCCGTAGTGGGCACGCGCTTCATCCAGCGCGGTTTGTAGCTCTCGTCCCTGGTGCTCGCTGCGCTCAAGCTGAGTCTCTAACTGGGCAAGTGATTGCTGCGCAGCCTTGGCCCGATCGAACCCGTCGCTAAGCGCTGCGAGTCGCACCTGATGCTCATCAAACGACAAACCCGCCGCCTCGCCAAGCTCCTCTTGTAGCTGAGATGCACTTAGCTGCAGGCTCGAAAGGGATTGCTGGAGCAGCTTATACTCGCTTCTGGCCTGATGCAGCAGATTAAGCGCGTCGCTCTCTCGCTGCTTGGCCTGGGCCAGCGCCTCGTCGCTCGGCAGGTCAAATTCGCCCATGGCAGGCTCTGGGTGTTCTAGGCTGCCACAGACCGGGCAAGGCTCACCCGGCGATAACTCTGCCGCCAGGCGCGCCGCCTGACCGCGATGCCAGCTAAGCTCCAGACGCTTATGGGCATCGATCGCCTGCTTGTGCTTTTCGGCAAGCTCACTGCCTGCTGTCTTAGCCGCCGTTAACTTCTGCTCGAGCGCTGCGATCTCCAGCCCCTGCTGCTGCCAGCGCTCAAACACCTTGAGCTGGGCACGGCCGTCGCTCAGAGATTGTTGCAACGCGAGCTGCGGCTCGGCGTCACGTTTAAGAGTCTCGCGGCGACTCACCATCTCCTGGCGAGCCTGATTAAGCTCGTCTAGCTGCTTGGCGCTCTGCTTACCACTCGCCTCGGCCGCCTGCATCTTAGCCTGGCCATCGGCGAGTCGCTGATTCAGTTGATTAAGCTGCTCTAGCTGAGGCGCTAGTGCCTCAAGTTGGGTCAGGCGCTGCTGCTGGCTCAGTTGCTCTTGCTCGAGCGCGCCCAGCTGCTCGAAGGCCTGCTGGCTCTGATTCAATGCATGCTCGGCGCTAGCTTGAATCTGCTGACACTCATCTAAATGCTGGCTTGCCGAGCGCTGCTCGCCGAAGCGCGACTGCATCGCCCGGTACAGGGGGCTCAGGCTATTGGCTCGACCGGCCGCCTGCAGTCTCTGTTGCCACAATGTCGCCTCAACCTGGCGGGCCTTAAGCCCCTCGCCCTCGCTTTGCAGCGCCTGCAGGCGATTGAAATCACTCTGCAGCTTCTGGCCCTTGTCCAGATTCTGATTGGCCGTCAGCAGTGCCTGCTCGGCTTGCTGCTTTTGCGCTTGGGCAAGTTCCAGCTCGGGGGCTATATTCGTCTGTTCCTCGATAAGCGCCTGATCGCTTGCTAACTCGGCGCCCTCCAGAATGCCACCACGGCGATTGCGCATCGCCTCTACGTCACGGCGGATCCCGGCCGCCTGCTGCTTGAGGCGCTCCTCGATGCGACGATAGATGTGGGTCTGAAACAGCTGGCTGAAGATCTTCTCCCTGGCCTTAGAGTCGGCCATCAAGAGCTCGCGAAACTTGCCCTGGGGCAGCACCATCACCTGACGGAACTGATCCACATCCAGGCCAGTCAACTGCTCTATCTGCGCTGTGGCGTCAGACACCTTGGCCGCCACCAGCAGGGTCTCGCTGCCATCTGTGTCGAAGCGAGACAGCTGGGCCTCGCTCTTTTGCAGCGTCACCCCATCACCACTCTTCTTAGCCCTTGGCTGCTCGGGCACGCGGCGAATAAGATAACGCGTGCTGCCGAGCTCAAACTCGAAGCCGACCTGAGTCAGCCTCTGCTCATCGGCCATGTCGCAGCGCATCTGGGTGCCTTCGCGCTCATCTCCTGTGGTCTTGCCATAGAGGGCGAAACAGATGGCATCGAGAATCGTCGTCTTACCCGCCCCCGTGGGGCCGTTGATTAGAAACAGCGGGTTACTGCCCAGGGCGGCAAAATCTATGGTCTGCTCGTCGGCGAAGGGGCCGAAGGCGGTCATGGTCAGTCGCAGTGGTCTCATTGCGCCGCCTCCCCTTTGTGCAGCTCATCCAGGGTCTGGGTGATCAGCTCAAGCTGCGCCTCGTTAAGTGGATCGCCGGAGACCTGAGTGAAGAAATCTTTGAACATCTCGAGCTCACCCTTCTTGATGTGATCCGAGGCGATGGCCAGCTGCTCATTATTGGCCATCAGGCCGGTGCGCTCAAGATGCAGCACATTGGGATAGACGCTTCTGAGCTTACCCATGGCATCTAAGATGGCGTGTTTATCCAGCAGTCGCACCATCAGATAATCCTCACGGCCGGGATCTTTCGCTCCTTGCTGCAATAAGTCATCGAGCGCGCCCTCTATGATGCGCACATCACGCAGAGGCGTGAGCGGCAGCAGTGTCATGACAGCCTGGCTGTCTGCCGTGAGCTCCACCAGGGTTACCGACTTGTTCTGATGTTGCTCGCTAAAGGAGTATTTGAGGATGGAGCCAGAGTAGCGCACCTGCTCCGTCCCCTTGCATTGCGGGCCATGGAGATGACCCAGGGCCGTATAGTCGAAGGGCGCGAAATGCTTAGGCGAGATCTTGTCTGCACCGCCGATACTCAGTGGTCGCTCCGAGTCCGATTCGCTGCCGCCATCGAGGAAACAGTGGCCTATCACCACCTTAGGTAATCCCTGACTGTCATGATCCTGCACCTGCTTGAGCAGCTCGACCATCGCCTCCTCATGGCTGCTGGCCTCGCATTCCAATTGCTGTCTGACGGTAGCGGGCTCGGCATAGGGCAGCGGATAGAAGATGGCATCACCGCTGCCTGAGCTTAATCTTATGGGGCTCACCTTGGGCGCCAAGGGGCCTATGATGTGCAGGCCGCTGGCCTGCATCTGGCGCGCGGCAAACCCCAGCCTTTCATGGCCGTCATGGTTACCGGCGATCATGATGACGTCGATCCCAAGGGCGATAAATTCGTTGAGCACCTCATCGAGCAAAGCCACAGCGTTGGCCGGCGGCACGGAGCGATCGTAGATATCACCGGCGACAATCAGGGCATCGACCTCATGGGTTTTAGCCAGGGAGACTATCTGATCCAGCACATGACGCTGATCGTCCAGCAGGCTCTGATTGTGCAGCTGACGGCCAATATGCCAGTCTGAGGTATGGATAAATTTCATCTTTTCTCGTTTAAAAATGAGGAGGATAGGAAGAGAAGCTCTGCAGGCTATAGTAAGAAATGTCACCCCATTAGGCAATGCGCTGCCCAAGGCTTTGTGAAAGCGGCTTAGCAGCTGCTCAGTATTAGGCCCAAACCTGCCCTGCAATAAACTCTTGGCCAGCGTTTCTTCTAAATAAAAAAGACCCACCATAACGGGTGGGCCTTCTCTGTTTACCAAGCTTGTACGCGCGAGCTATTTATCCGGCGTCAATGCCAGCACGGCGTCGACATCAGCAGCGCTATGACGCTCGGCCAGCTGCTCCCAAGGTTCGCCCCAGGTGCGATTGACGATGCGACCGCGCTTCACCGCATCCCGCGCGGCGATCTGCTCGGCCCAGCGCTTGAGATGCACATAGCTGTCGACATCGAGGAACTCAGCCGCGTCATAGGCATGACCCAGCACCAGATTGCCATACCAGGGCCAGATCGCCATGTCGGCGATGGAGTAGTTGTCCCCGGCGATATAAGTGTGCTCTGCAAGCTGCTTGTCCAGCAGATCCAGCTGACGCTTCACCTCCATGGAGAAGCGGTTGATGGGATACTCAAACTTTTCCGGCGCATAGGCGTAGAAATGGCCGAAGCCACCGCCGAGGTAAGGCGCCGCGCCCTGCAGCCAGAAGAGCCAGTTGAGCACCTGAGTGCGCTCAGGACCAGTCGCTGGCAGGAAATAGCCAAACTTCTCAGCCAGGTGAAGCAAGATTGCGCCGGACTCGAACACGTTAACTTCAGTATCACCCGTCTTATCCAGCAAGGCAGGGATCTTAGAGTTGGGGTTGACCGCCACGAAGCCGCTGGAGAACTGCTCGCCCTCACCTATCTGAATAAGATGCGCGTCATACTCGGCATCCGCGCCTATGGCGAGAAGCTCCTCGAGCATTATGGTGACCTTCTGGCCATTAGGCGTCGCCAGGGAATAGAGCTGCAAGCCATGCTCGCCCTGGGGCAGTTTGGCCTCATGACGGGCGCCCGCCGTGGGGCGATTGATGCTGGCCCAGGTACCGCCATTTTCGCTGTCCATGGTCCACACTTTCGGGGGAATATAGGTTTCAGACATACTGCTTCCTTTATCTTATTAGTTGGTGTCGCGATCAATAGTGTCGTCGCGCCATGCCCGCTGGGGACATACTCTGTCCTGGAGTGATCTCGGGGCGTATGCTGACAATTTAAACCCTTGTGGGGTCAATTGGATAGAACCTTTGGCTATAGGGCCAACTGAATTGGCATGAAAGAAAATCGCCATTCACCGCAAGGCCACAACTGACAGGCGTTCGCTCAATAAAAGGCGTTTCAGAATGACTCAATCCGAATCCGCATCAGCATCCGACTCGTCGGCCTGTTTGGCCTGGTATCTTTCTAAGATCCCGCTGCGGGCAAGTCCGCGATGCACATTGCGGCACAACTTGGCGAAGCGGCTCACCTCACCGAGTAATGGCGTGCCTCCCTGCTCGATGGCGCTTTCCCAATAGCGCATCTCGCTGTCGACCAGCTCGAGTAACTTCTTGGGGCAACCGATACAGGAACCCTGAGGGCCACAGACGAAGGTCTCGGGCTCATTGAGCGGCATCGCCTGCTTGACCTGATCGATCAGCTGTAACATGGCGGTGGTGCTATCTGGCTTGCGCGTCACGGGCGTTGAAATCTCACATCGAATCTGACGAAAAATAAGACGGCTATATTACCTTTCCCTAAGCTAACAAAACAGGACCTGGATCATAGCCCCCGGATCAAACCCCCTGAGTCATAGTCTTGGTTCATGGCCGCTCGTAATAGGTCTGCTGACCCGCAGCGTTAAAGTAAAACGCCTCGAGCAATTTCCCCTGGCCGTCGAAGCGCTCACGCTTAATCAGTTTGCCCGATTCATCGAAGGTCTTCACCTCTGTATCGACCATGATCCCCTGTCGATACTCCTTGGCATTCATCAGCTGACCATTGCAGTGATAGGACTCGAATCGCCCCTGCTCGACACCCATCTCATAGTGAGCGAGCTCCTCCAGCGCGCCGCTAGACTGACAGAAACTGCGCTGCTCACCGTGGCGCTCGATAAGCGGATCGAAGCCATATTGCTGCTGCGATTGAAGGCGACCGTTTGGCCAATAGGTCTGCTGCGCAGCCAGATTGCTCTGCCTATCATAGGCATAGCGCGTCTTTACCTTGCCGCTGGCATAATAGGTTATCTCGCTGAGCCGCTTAAGATCCTGTTTACGAAACAGGGCGTCGCTGGCCAAGCTGCCGTCTGGGAAATAGTGACGCAGGCGCTCACGCTGTTCGCCGTCCTGAAAGAATAGGTGCGTCCAGGGACGTCCCTGCTCATAGGTGATGGACTCGACTGTCTTATCGCCCTCCAGGCGGCGATAACTTTCTATGATGCCAGCCTCATCGAACAGGGCAACCGCCTGTTCCTCACCATTCTTGTAGATGGCCTGACGTTTCGGTCGCTGGCTTTGCACATGATAGTCCAAGTGCTCACCCTCTCTTATCCCTTGGCGATACCAACCCTGGGACAGGATCCGGCTGCCCTCGGCTGAGAAGCTAAATCCATGGCGTTTCCCCTCGTAGTACTGGGTGGCGCCAAAGTAAGTCGCCGGCTCGCCTCGGGTCGCTATGCCGCTAAAGGGCTTGCCGCGATAGCCTGTTAGGCAGTCGGTCTCGACCCAGATCCCGTAAACCTGCTGCTTGCTGCACTCGATAGGCGCAAGCGACTGCTCATCTATGGGCAACTGAGGCGCCTGATGGCAGCCGGGTAACAGCAAGAAGGCCAAGAACGCCGGAGAGATAAGCTTGACGCCAGGCTTCATCTTATCCCGGCTCCATCTTGTTCCAGCTTTGCTCAGTTTGACCTGTTCCAGCGTCCTTTGGCTAAGTGGCACGTATCTTCTCATCTAGTGATGTTCCGTCTTGATCAGCTTGCCGAATTGATCATAGAAGGCCCAGTCGCCGGCCTGACGATCAGCGATATAGCTGCCTTCGCTGCGCAGCTCACCACTTGGCCAGTAGGCGCGCCACAAGCCTTCCTTGCGAGAGCGCAGGAAGGCCCCCTGCTCGGCCTGCTTACCATTAGCGTGAAAATAGCTGGCCTCACCTTCACGCTGACCGTCCAGCCACAGCTCCTTGGCCTGTGGCTTACCCGTTTGGAAATAGCTCAGCTGCTCGCCGCTCAGCTTGTCTTTCTGGTAGTGGGCGCGCACCTTTAACTGGCCATTGGGGTAATATTTGGCGTACTCGCCGTTAAGTTTACCCGCAAGATACTCGCCGCTTTCCGACAGCACACCGTCCTCAAACCAGCTTTGCCAGAGTCCGACCTGCTCCCCCTTAAGCATCTCGCCCTCACGCTTGAGTTGGCCGTTATTGGCGTAGTACTCGCTGTAGTGGCCGCTGAGTTCACCCGCCTGATATTGCTCGCTGCGATAACGCACCTGCTTGAAGCTGTAATAGGCCCGCTCGCCCTCGAGTTTGTCCTGATGATAATGGCTGACGCGATAGATGTTGCCCTCGGGAATAGGGCCGAAGCTAGGATCCTTCTCCTGGTAGCGATACTCGGTCCACTCGCCCTCCTTGCGATCCTCAAGGTAATGACCTGTCACCCGGCGACGTCCGTTATCCAACTCGCTGTAAGGCCCGTTTAGCTTGCCCGCCTCAAAGGTCATCTCGCGGCTCACTATGCCCTGACGATACTGACGCCAGGTACCCTGTTTCTCGCCATTCTTGTACTCGCCAGCCTCGTTGAGATCGCCGTTGGCATACCAGCGGGAAAACGCGCCATGAAGCGGATAGCGGCTGCGGCCGGCGATTTTCTCATCGCTGTAATGCATAAGCTCTCTGGGTTTACCCGTCTCATAGAAGGATTCATATTTGCCGACCCATTGCCCGTCGATGCGGGTGCCACGCTCCTTGAGGGTGCCGTCGTCGAAATAGCGCTCGGCCCTGCCTGTCTGGCGATTGTCCTGATACTGATCCAGGCTGCGCAACTGGCCGTTATCGTAATAGGCGATGAAATTCCCATGGCGCGCGCCCTGACGCCACTGCTCCTGACGCTGCAACTTGCCCTGACGATAGGTCTCGAACTTGCCATCTTTCAGCCCCAGATCGTAATGCTCAGTGGCCAGCAGGTTACCCGCCGGGTCGAAGCGCTGCTGCAGGCCATGCAAGGGATACTGCCCGTTGTCGGCCAAAATTTGATCCTGGTAGCGAATCACCTTCTTGGGTTTACCATCGTCAAAATAGGTCTTCTGCTCACCCGCCTGCAGGCCCGCCTTATAGTTCAGCTCACTCACCAGGATGCCGGCGCGGTTAAAATAGCGCTGAATGCCGTCATGTTCGCCATCGAGGTAGTTTTCCTCCTCGAGCTTGACCCCTGTGTCGCTGTAATGCACCAGAGTGCCCTGGCGCAGATCCTCACTATACTGACCCTGCAGCGATAACTGGCCATTGGGATAGTAGCTTAGACTCTCGCCGTGGAGGCGACCGGCGACGTAATGCTCGTCACGCTCGGGCGTGCCATCATCATAGAACGTCTGCCAGCGCCCCTGACGCTCGCCGTTGGCATCTAGCGTGCCTGTCTCAATCACCTGCCCCTCGCTGTTTTGCGCAAGATAAGGGCCGGACAACTGGTTGTTGGCATACTGCTGTCGCTGAGCCAGCACGCCGTTTGCATGGTAGATCTCCCACACTCCGTGGCGCAGATTATCGACATAAGTCTCTTTGGCCTTAAGCTTACCGCTGGCGAAATAGCGCAGCACCTGGGTCTTCGCCCCAGCCTCATAGACCGTCTTCTGATAAAGGTTACCCAAGTCATCATATTCGGCCCACTCGCCGCTTGGCACGCCGTTGAGATAGAACTGCTCCTCACTCAGCTCGCCATTTGGGCTAAACAGCTGCCAGCGCCCCGACTGCAGGCCGCTGACATACTCGCCGTCCACCAACTTCTGATTGTTGGGCAGATAGACCTGCCAGCGACCATTGGGCACGCCCTGGGCAAACTCCCCCAGGGTATAGCCTTGATTATCCCGCACCAGGGTCACCTGACCACTCAGCGCCATGCCGGTGGCCAGGTTGTAGTAGGTGGCGATCCCTTCCTGCTGGCGGATCTCCACCATCAGGCTGGAAATATTCTGACTCGCCGCCACGGGGCTGGCGATAAAGCTAGACACGCCCAGGCCGATCCCAGCCAACAACACAGAATAAGCGCGATTAGAGTGCATATAAGCTTCCTTGTACCTAACCATTTGTTCCTAAAAACATGTTCCTAACTATCTGTTCCGAACGATATGTTCCTAACAATATGTTTCTAAAAGACGTCTAAAAATTAATATTTACTGAATAATGTTGGGTGCAGCCAGGCCCTGCTGCTATCGCCGAAAGATCAGCTCATGCTGAGTGCGATAGGGCCAGCTTTGTTCAGCCGCGATCGGCTCGCCGTGGCGATACTCGCTACGCCTACTCAGGGCGCCATCATCATAAAACGCATACTGAGTGCCATGCAGGCGCCCCTGCTCATCAAACTTCGCGATAGCCAGCCTATAGCCCTGGGCGCTGAAACGCTGCCATTTCCCCACCTGCTTGCCTGCCCGATATCGGCCTTGCCAATTTTCGCGCCGAGTCACGGGGCGCGGCGAATAATCCCCCTCGCTCGGCGGCACTATCCAATCGCCGTCACGCTGACCGTTAAGATATTGGCCACGCGCGTAGATCTGGCCGTCGCTATAGTAGCGCTCAAATTTGCCGATGAGCTCGCCATCGCGATAGTGAATTCGCTCCAACACCTGACCCGCCTCTCCAAGGGATAAATACTCGCCATCGAGCCGGCCATGGCGGTTATAGTGGCACTGGGTGCGCATCTCGCGGCTTTGCATCACCCAGTCGCCCACCTGCTTGTCGGCGGCATATTCTCCCTGATAGATGAGCTTGCCATCGCCGCTTCGTTTCTCTGCCTTTCCCTGCTTCACGCCGTCGTGATAGTGGCTCTTCTCTATCCAGGCGACTTGATTGTTCCGGCCCTGTTTATTGCTGGCAGCTTCGCTATTGTTAGCTGCGTGACTATTGTTTGCGCCAAGCTTATTGTTATCGCTAAGCCTGTTGCTCCCGCCAAGCTTTGCCTCAATTTTTAATCCGGTGAGCTTACCCGCTATAGTCTCCTCGCGGCCTATCATCTCGCCCTCAAGGTATTGGCTAACCAGACGCCACTGCCTCAGCTTGTGCTTTTCTATCTGCGTGACCAAAACCTCTTTTTGATAGAAGCGCCTCACCTCTTGGCGATCGCCATAGGCGAGGTAGCGATATTCCACCTCGAGGTAGCGCTCACCATTGTCACGATACTCGACCACGCTCTCGGTGCGGCCACGCTCATCGAGGAGCTCGCGTTTAGCCAGGCGACCATCTTCGAAATAATTCAGCTGCTCGCCCGTCTTGATGCCGTTTTTCCATCTGTGATGCTGCTTGAGCTGACCACTTTGAAAATAGGCAAAGTAATCCCCCTCCTCCTTGCCATCACGATAGGCCTGGGTCACCTCCACCTTGCCATCCTGCCAGAAGGTTTCGGTGCCATGCTTAAGCCCATCTCGCTTCTGGCTTTCCATGGTCAGCTGACCCTGTGGGTTGTAGAAGCGGTCACTGCACTGCCCGGTATGACAGAGGACTCGCACCGGCGCACCGGTCGGTGAGTAGACCATCTCCTGCTGCACAGGCTTGCCCTGGTGATAGATAGACTCGCGCTTAAGCTCGCCTGTTGGGTAATACTCTTTCTGCGGTCCCTCTCTCTCGCCCCTATCGAACTGGCAGTCGCAGCTAAGCTTTCCATCCTCATCATAAATCCTCACCAAGCCTTGGCGCTGACCCAGGTCATTAAACTCGCCCTGCTCGACCAAGGCGCCATCGCTGGCGAAGAAGCGATAAGGCCCGACGGGATGAGTGCCGTTATCTCCCAGTCGATCACTGCTTAGGGCGCCACTAAATTGCTTGATGTTTGTGCTGAGATAATAGGGCTCAAAGCGAAACCGCCCCAAGGATGAGCCGGGCAGAGTCTCGAGTGGGCCCTTAAGGTAAAACTTGGCCTCGCTCTTAAGCTCGGTCGGTTGCCAGTCCTTATCGAGCCAGATGCTCGCCTCGGCGGCGCCAGAACTTACACACAAGACGAGCAGAAACAGTAAGATACGCTGCATTCTCATCTCCTAGGGCAGAGGCTTGAGCTTAAACTGATAGGGAAAGCTAATAGACTCATCGCCGATGGCGAGATAGGCGGCGCTGCTCGCCGCGCCATCAACGCTAAGAAATCGTCCCTCAACCAAGGCCTTCTCCAGCCCCTGCCCCTCGCCGTCTTTAGGCAGACGCGGCGACAGTGGCCGTCCCTCGGCGTCTGTTATCAGCAGCGAACGATACAAACGACTCACCTCAGCCTTGTGCTTATCCAGATTAGATAGCCAGGGAGTGAGGTCCACCAGCCAGGGGCGACGCTTATCGCCCTGCCCAATACTCTGCCACTGGGGGCGCCCCTGACAGACAATGCTGCCCTGGATGCTTTTGTCGTAGAAATAGCGCCGACTGCCATCTTGGCTAGCCAACACATAGGCGCTCTGCCCCCGACCGTTATCGATAAGGCGCCACTGCACCGACTTACCGGCCTCGTTAAACCCTTTATCTATCTGCGGCCGACACACCTCGGCAAGGGCAGTCGGCATTGGGATATAGAGATCGTTCCCTGTGCGAGAGACGACCGATAGCTCGGTAAACTGCCATCTATCTTTCGCCTTAGCAGATGCATCGCCGTCAAGGCTGCCCCTTGAGGCTGGCGTTAGCGGTGGATTGGCGAGGTTCGCCTCATAGTCTGACTGAGTCACAAAGGTGATAGCTTTTGTCCTCACCCTATCTATTAGCTGCTCACCGTGGAGGATTGAGAGTGATGTGGGCACCTGGGCTAACTGCAAGATGTAGACATGACTAGTCTGCTCACGGGAGGCCTGCTCGCCGGAAGCCTTTTCACGGGAGGCCTGCTCGCGAAAAAAGAGCTCATCTAGCAGTTGCTGCTCTGTGCTCGTCAGCCACTTAGGCCCCTGACCTACTGGCGCTTCGAAGCCCAACTTGCCGTTTAGGCCGTTGAAATCAGGCGACAGGCTGTTAACTCCACGATTAGTCACGACTAGGCGATAACGACCGGGTTTGTTCAGTGCGCTGAGTGTTAGCGTCGCCTCGCCGAAGCGGTAAGACTGCTTCAGCAGTGCCTGCCAGGAGACTTGCTCAGTGTATGTGCGTACCGGAGTAAAACTCACCTCGGCGCGGATCTGATAGAGTTCCTCCAACTTGGTCCGGCTCTCGCCCCAGCCGAGCGGCAGCAGATTAACCCCTGAACTAACCACACCCTCTAGGGCGCTGGCGCCCCGGACACTATGACGCCACAATGGCAGCTCTATCTCCCTGTCCCGCCAGTCGATAAGCTGGATATTTTGGTACTCGACCGAGGTGGCAAAATCCCCCGCGACTAGGCCATGAATATAGCGCAGCTCGATATCATCACCGCCCCAACCGGCTGACATGATCCCTTGGTCCGGCTCCATCATAGGGAGGCTAGCATCAGGGTCGTCTGGCGTCATGGGCAAGGTTGGGATCTCATACAAGTCGTGCTCAAGGTCATCGATCGAGTCACCCTCATCCTGCCACAGCATGTCGCTCACATAGAGAGTCGATTTAGGCGCCAGCAGCCAACGGCGCGTCTGCCTCCTATCGCCTTTCTCTTGCTGCTCCACCAGCAAGATCCTATCTAGCCAGCCGCTATGCCTGTTGAACCTCAGCTGGCCATAGCGTCGGTTTTCTATTCCTTGTTGCACACTGCTCTGCTCGAGCGTCGCCGTCACCCATTGCCCCTCGATGGCGGTTATCTGCCAGGGTGCTGACTCACTCGCTGCGATTTGAAACAGGTTACCGAACTTAAGGGTGTCACCCACACTAGGCGCCTTAGCTTGCCACTGAGCTAAGGGTATGAGCGGATTGAGCGTGAACAGGGATTTCAGCGGCGCCAGCGCCCTGACAGCCTCTTTGCCCTGCTTCGCCAGATAGGCATCCCACGAATTCTGAGCCTTGAAACGCGCTTGGCTTTGACTTGTAGCGGCCTTGTCATCACCGCTTAACAGCACTCCCTGACGCACTATCTTGGCCAGCGCCGCGCCGCGGCCAGCATCATCGAAACTATTGATATTGAGTCGATAGGCAGGGTCTTGATACTGCAGCATAGTCGGGATAACAGAGAGGCTGACGCCACTGCCGCTACTTGTTGTCGAATCTGCTTGATACTTGAGGAGCGCCCGGGCCCGGACGCCGACTTGCTTGCTGTCACCATGAACATAGAGGGTACTCATGGTGACTTGATATTCATGGGGGCGGGCATCCGTTTCCCGGCTATTCGCCTCACAATAATTACTCTGAGACGCGAACAGACTCAAACAGAGCATCAATGCCGTACAAACAATCCTGTTTTGGCTAAAGGCCATCCTAACTTCCCTGGCTTTGCATGTTACTGAAATGTAATGAGATTAAACTAAACCTTCAGCCATTCTACACAAAACTCAGGTGAAATACACAGCATTCGATTTCCGCTGTCAGATCCCCTAAGTCACTGACTTACAGAGACTACGGCTCTTTTATGTCAGAGAAAGTACTACAGGTAATGCTCCAGCAGCAACTTGCCGCTCATGGCGATCGACATGGTCACCACCAGCGGGCGGATGATCTTACTGCCCTTGGTCACCACCATGCGCGAACCTAAGGTAGCGCCAATCGCCTGACCCAGCAGCATCACGCCGCCCAGCAACCAGAACACCTTGCCGCCCAAGGCGAAAAAGATCAGTGAGGCAATGTTGGTAGAGAAATTGAGCACCTTGGCATGGGCGGTCGCCTTCGCCAGCCCATATCCGGCGAGCGACACGAAGGCCAGTGCGAAGAAGCTGCCGGTCCCCGGACCGAAGAAACCATCGTAGAAGCCCACGCCTAAGGCGGCCGTCAGGCCAAAGAGGGTTGGCGACATCACCTGATGCTTATCCTCTTCGCTGATGGACTTGGAAAACAGGAAATAGCAGCCGATCGCCAGGATCAAGAAAGGCAACAGCAGCTTAAGCACACTGGCATCGATTAGCTGCACCGCGACCGTCCCAAGCGCGGCGCCAAGAAAGGCGCAGCAGATGGCCAATTTCATCTTACTGAGATCCACCATCCCCTTACGCACGAAGTAGAAACTGGCAAAAAAACTGCCGCCACAGGCCTGTAGCTTGTTGGTCGCCAGCGCCGCCGTGGGTGGCAGGCCCGCCCACATGAGCGCAGGAATGGTGATCAGGCCGCCGCCTCCGGCGATGGCGTCGATAAAACCGGCCAGGGCGGCCACTGCAAACAGCAGTGCCATCAGTTCATAACTCAGTTCGAGGGACATAGGGACTCTATAAAGGTTTATTCACAATTGGCCGCTATTAAACGCGCTTTGCATACATTTAGCAAAGGAGTTATCCTCGCCTTAGCGTGAAATAATCTCACAGATAAAATATGAACCAACTGACACTCCCGCCCCTAAATGCCCTGCGCGCCTTCGAGTCTGCGGCAAGACATCTAAGCTTTACCCGCGCTGGGAATGAACTCTTTGTCACCCATGGTGCCATCAGTAAGCAGATAAAATTATTAGAGTCTTACTTAGATGTCAGCCTGTTCAGCCGCCAGCATAAACAGCTCAGCCTCACGCCTGAGGGCGAGCGTTATCTGCGCCATATCAGCAGCGCACTGCAAAGTATCAGCCAGGCCACAGAGGAGCTAAGGTCACAACCGGGTATCGCGCAGGCGCTGTCGATCAACGTCTTGCCCAGCCTCACCATCAACTGGTTGATCCCGAGACTCGAGGAGTTTAAGGCCCGCCATCCCCACCTCTATGTGGATCTCTCCATCGGCGACTTTCAGGTGGATTTCAAGCGGGATAAGTATGATGTGGCCATTCGCAGCGCCACGGTGCGCCCGACCCATTGCCATGTACTCAAGTTGATGGATGAAGATCTCTGCCTGGTCTGCGCGCCGCAGCTGGCCAAGCAGATAGACAGCCTTCAAGATATCAACCGTCAGACGTTACTAAAACACACCACCCGCCCCGAGCTCTGGCCACTGTGGGCCGAGAAGGTAGGGCTCAAGCTGACTACAGACAAGATGCTTGGGATGGAGCACTTCTATATGCTGAGCCAGGCGGCGGTCAGTGGCATGGGGCTTGCCCTGATCCCCCGCTTCTTCATCGAAAAGGAGCTGGCAGAGGGCAGCCTGGTGATCCCCTTAGCGACCCAATTTACCAGCCCCTACGCCTACTATGTGTTGACGCCGAATCTACCGCCGTCAAAGCAAAGTGAGCGACCACTCAAGGTCCAGGCCTTTATCGACTGGCTGCTGGAGATCTTTGCCCCATACCGCCACCAAAGCCACGATCTCAACTAGAACTTACTCGAGCAGATCGCTCACATCGAAGGCGTCGAGATAGTTAACGCCCTGGCCCACATCGAACTCGAAGTTGAGCACCTTGAGGCAGGTATCGAAGGTCTTCTCGCCAAACCACTCTCGGTCGAAGGCATGCAGCGCCTTGATGATCCCGGCCTGCCCGCCATCTCCCTGGAGCTTGACCGGCGTCAGGGTGGCGATAAAACTTGCCACCAGACCGTAGAGGTCCTTCTCGGCCTCCCCTTCGGCGGCCCATAGCTGAGGGTCGGCGTAACGGCGAGCATAATGACTGGTGGCGATATCCAGTCCTATGCCGAAGTTCACCAGTACGGCCTTATCGTCGCTACAGATGATGTTTTTCGGGCAGATGGCGCCGTGATAGATATCCATCTGATGCAGATACTGCAGCGCCGACAACAACTGAGTAAACCAGGTCGCCGGTTGCCCAAGTTGAATGTCGCTCAGCTCATCCAGCGACACGCCGCGCTCCCAGGCGCGGCTGATAAACAGCTCATCGCTCTGGGGCAGCTGCCCAAAGTTAAGTACCTGCTCCACGTGGGGATGATAGAGTTTCGACAGGCTGCGATAGAGGCTGCTGAGCATCAGCCAGTCAGTCTCCACCTTGGCATAGAAGGAGACGCCGCAGGGATAGTTACCCTGAAGATGACGCGCGCGCCAGAACTGGCTATGCTCGGTGGCGGCGATGAACTGCTCCAGCTGATAGTGATGATCGATAATGGCGCCGCTGGCGATCTCGATGCGCTCCGGCAGGGTGTCGCAGACGCCGTTGTCGATTAATGCCGCGATATCACAGCGGATCATGTCTAGGTCTGTGGTACTGCCACTGGCGGCCTGGCGAAACCATTGATAGATCCTCGGCTGACGTGTCTGCTCCGCCAGGGAAAGAAAACTGGTGGCGAAGGCGGTGATATCTTGGCTGGCATTGAGGTTGTCCTTGATATCGATAAACTCGACATCGCCGAGATCTGAGACGAACAGACAGTTGCTCTGCCAGCCGCCAACCGTGACACCACGGCGATGGATCTGCTGCAAGCCGGAGACGGCGCGGCGCAGGATCTCCAGCAGCTGATAGGTGGTCAGTTGCTCATGCTCGAGCACATCCAGTGGCACGCCCCGTGGCATCCTGATCGGCAACACCAACTGCTCGCCATCTTGAATAAGAGGCGCGCATTGCGGCACGCCGCTACAGCCCGCCAGGGTCTGCAGCCGTTTAAACTCATCGCGCAGACGCAGCTCATATTGCAGCGACTCATCGCTGTTCTCAAACTGAGTCGGCACTAACACCTTGAGCAACCAGGGCGCCGTCCAACCGCCGGGGCTGTACTCAGCCTGCCACACCTCGAGGCCGCTCTGGATGAAGAGACACTTGAGTTTGACGAAATCCTGGATCTTGTTGTTGCGCTGCTCCACCAAGGCCACCTGGCCTATGGTCTCCAGCACCATCTGTTTCTGCTTGTCGGTCACCTGATGCTTACGCGGCGCCGTCAGACCCCACTCTTTGGTGAGCGCGGCAACGATCTGGCTCGGAGTATAGATACTCAAAGAGCCCTGCTGTTTCTCAAGCTCAATCTCCTCCCCTTTGCGGCCGGTGACAAACACCATCCCCTGACACCAGGGCGCATAGACCCCCACGGGGATCTTGTGTTTGACATTGCCCGCCAATACACGGGCCACATAGTTGGCCTTGGCCAGGCTGTTATCCACCTGACGGCCATCGAGCGACCAGGCATGCAGGCCGGCGTCCAGACGACCGATATAGCCCTTCACGTCGACCACATAAACGCCCCACTCGCCAATCACCAGCGCATCGACCTCCATCGCCTGTCCCGACTTGGTGGGGATCTCCACATTGGTCAGCAGTATGTAGTTGTCGGGCAACTCGTCGGCCAGCATAGCAAATGCCCAGCGCTCGGCGTCGTTGACCGGGGTTCCAAAACTGATCTGCTTCGCCATCTGCTCTCCTTAATCCTTGGCTCGCTTATCTTATTGCTAACGTTACCGCAAAAAAAAGCCACTATAAATAGTGACTTATTAAATTAGTGGCATTTTGAATTAGCTGCGATTAATGATGGCAGTCGTCATCGCATTCATGGTCATGGTCGGCAAACTCATCGTCACCTTCCTGATGCTGCATCACGCCCCAGCCATCGGTCGCCCCACCGAACTCGGCGGCAAACTCGTTGAGCTCAACCTCCTGCTCGACGATGGCCTGATATTCCGGCACCATGTTGATGCAGACGATCAATTCCCACTTACCAAGCTCATCGTTGAGTTGTAGCTCCAACTCACCTTCTAGCTCTGACTGGGAAAGCTCTTCCACCGCGGATTCGGCGTCGCGCTGATCGTCGAAGATCAGGAAAAAATCCACATCCAAGGCCTTAGTTAAATCGATACCGGCCTCGGCCATGGCGGCTAACATCTTGCCATTATCATCATCTGGAAACTGCATTGTTTGACTCCTTCTGGATCTGTCGCGACGAATCACTCAGCGACAATTGTCACGCTTTCGCCGTTGTAGCTGACCACCTGTCCGGCAATCACCTTCTTACGTTTACGGGTCTCGACCTCACCATCGACGGTCACCAGGCCTTCGCTGATCACCATCTTGGCTTCGCCGCCACCTGAGGTCATTGATTGCACCTTCAATACTTTATAGAGTTCAATAAACTCTTCACCCGGTAACAGGGTCAAGGTTTGAGATTCTGTGGTCACACTAACTACCTTTATTTAACTGAGTCGGCGGGAGTATATCACTCTGGCCTATTGCGGGCTATCACTGCGCTCCGAGGCGAGCAATCCATAATAACGATCGTCCACCCAGGCATTATTTAGCCTGAAGTTATGCCTTAAGGTGCCCTCAAGGATAAAGCCGCACTTCTCAAGCACCCGGGCCGAGGCCAGATTCTGGTCGGTACAGAGCGCAATAAATTTATGGGCATTAAACTGCAGACAGGCCCAATCGATCACCGCCCTGAGGCTCTCGGTGGCATAACCGCGCCCCTGGCCACTATTGCTTAGCATATAGCCCACCTCGACCTGACCCAGGCTGGTATCGACGCCATAGAAGCCGGTGAAACCGATAAACTCACCATCCTCTATGGTTTCAATCACCAGGGTCAGCCAGGCACCAGACTCGTAATCCCAGGGCGCGAGACGCTGCTCGAACTTCTCCCGGATAACACCTTCAGTTTGGGGGGCTCTAACATAGCGGTTTTGCTGCTCATCCTGATGGACCGACAAGAAATGCGGCCAGTCCTCAGGCATGAGCGAGCGGATCTTTAAGTTGTCTGTATATAACTCGACGATCAAGAGACTAACCGCGGCTGGTCACTTCGAGCAGGTGGTAGCCGAACTGGGTCTTAACCGGGCCTTGCACCTCGTTTAGCGGCGCACTGAAGACAACCTCGTCGAACTCACGTACCATCATGCCAGGACCGAATGACCCCAGGTCGCCGCCCTGCGCCCCTGATGGACAAGATGAATGCGCCTTGGCCATCTCGCCGAAATCTGCGCCATCCAGGATCTGTTGCTTGATCTTTGCGCATTCTTCTTCGCTGCTAACCAATAGATGACGTGCTGTTGCTTGTACCATGTGGCACTCCTTTGATTTCCCTAAAAATGAATAAAATAAAACCCAGCAAGTATAAAACATTTGCTGGGTTTAAAAAGGTATAACGCTAAGATTATGCCTTAGCGCCCTGAGCTTTTATCCAGCGGTGGATTTTTTGCTCCATTACCGCCATCGGCAGCGAGCCTGAGGTTAAGATCTGATCGTGGAAGCCTTTGAGATCGAACTTGTCACCCAAAGCCTTTTCCGCCTCGGCGCGCAGGGCCAAGATCTTCAGCTGTCCCACCTTGTATGAGAGGGCTTGGCCGGGGATCGCCATGTAACGCTCTACCTCGGCGATGATGTCGGTCTCGGCCATCGGCGAGTTATCCTTCATATACTGAATGGCCTGTTCGCGGCTCCAACCTTTGGCGTGCAGGCCGGTATCGACCACCAGACGCATGGCGCGCAGCATCTCATCGGATAGCTTACCGAAATACTGGTAAGGATCTTCGAACAGGCCCATCTCGATGCCGAGATACTCAGCGTACAGGGCCCAGCCCTCTTCGAAGGCGGTATAGCCGCTAAAGCGTTGGAACTCAGGCACACCGATCAGCTCCTGCTTGATGGCGATCTGGAAGTGATGCCCAGGTGCGGCCTCGTGCAGTGATAGTGTCGTCATGCCCCACTTAGGCTGCGCCTTCAGGTTATAAGTGTTGATATAAAACACACCTGGACGTGAACCATCGACCGCAGGTGCCTCATAAGATGCACCGGCCGCAGACTGCTCGCGGAAGCTCTCAACCGGCTTAACCACATAGTCGGCCTTAGGCATGACATTGAAGTAGTTAGGCAATACGGCGTTGATCTTGTCCTTCAGTACCATGTAGCCGTCGATCAGCCCCTGACGCTCGCTAAAGAAGTATTGCGGCTCAGAAGACAGTGAAGCAAAGAAGTCCTTGAGATCGCCCTTGAAGCCCACCTGCTCTCTCACCTTATCCATCTCGCTGAGAATACGCGCCACCTCATTAAGGCCAATCTGATGGATCTCATCAACCGGCATAGTGGTTGTGGTGTGGGCATTGGCTAGATGCTGATACCAAAGTTTACCGTTAGGCAATCCCCACCATCCATCGCTGGCTCTGGCCACGGGCAGATAGGTTTCCTGGAAATATTGCTTCAGCGACGCCAGCGCTGGGATCAGCTCTTTGCCGATCAGAGTGTCATATTGCTGAGTAAGCTTCTGCTTCTCCTCTTCACTAAAGCTCTCCGGCAGATTAGTGATAGGCGCATAGAAGAGGCTGTCACTCGGCTGCTCGACCAGTTGGGCCTCCAGCTGCGGTATGATGCGCTCGACCAAGACTCTTGGTAGCACCACCTTGCTGGCGATACCTTCGTCCATGCGCGCTTGGGCCAACTTAGTCCAGTTGATGAAGCCCGATAGACGCGATAGCCAGTTTTCATAGTCTTTAACCGTTTTAAATGGCTGCGCGCTCTCACCGCTGCCCAGCTGCACCATGGTAATGACTGTGCTGTAGAACTGGTTCATCGGCATGAAATAGGACGGGAAGGTTTCGGACACCAGCGCCATGTTTCTATCATAGGTAAACATGTCGTAGCTCAGCTGCAGCGGCTCGGGTAAGGCGCTGCGATCTATGGCCTTTACCGCCTTCAGATAACGACTGTTAAGCTCGTGACGCGCCTTGAGATACTCCTCGGTCAGATCGCCGCCAAACTGGTCGTTGTAGTCATTGACGCCGACAAAGGTGGCGTACATTGGCTCTAGCTTGAGCATGTCGTTGAAATAACGATCCACTAAGGCGAGGTATTCCTGCTCTGCGCTTTGTGCCTGAGGCGCCACAGTCTGTTCTGGCGTTGGCGCATTGCTCTTGGCCTGGCTTGCACTGGTTTCCTTGTCTGAGCAGCCCACCATGGCCACTAAAGCTGATATCGTCAATGCGAGAAGCGTTTTGTTCATTCGAGTTATATCCTTCATATTCTGTGCAAGTGAGTGTTGTTTTCTATAATTACCTTAGGTGTATCTGAGGAGCGAGCTAATGATTTACTCATTTAGTAATTCTGGATTCAGAGATCCCGAAACTGGCGTCTACAACCAAACCTATTTTATGGAGGTGTTTAACCGTGAGTGGCACCGCCACATGCGCGAACGCCAGACGCTGGCCTTATTGTATCTTTGCCCACACATTCATGAAACAGTAAAGCAACCTCATTTACTGGAATTATTCATGAAACAGGTTCAAGAAGCGATACTTAGGACAACGGATATGGTCGCCAGACTGAATCAGGATAACTTTGCCTTGGGGCTGTTTAACATAGATAGAGAAGGAACCGAAATCGTTATCGCCCGCATAGAACAGAAAATAATGGACTTCAATCAAGACTATCAACGCAAACACAGCAACCGCATCGACTATGAGCTGGCCGGGTGTCTCTGCCAACCCGAGAGCGATCTCAACATCGAAAACCTGTTTGAAGATGTCCGCTCATTGACCCACACCCTCGAGGGGCAGAAGGAACACCATACGGCGATGCATTGTCTGAACTAACTTGTTTACTTATCTACAGGCATAAAAAAAGCCCCTTGCGGGGCTTTTTATTTTAAGGCTTAAAGTGCGACGTTATAGATACGTGCCTTTTCCTTGATATAGGCGAGATAACTTGTCGCTGAACGCTTAGTCTTCTCATCCTTAGCAGCCTTCAAGCAGGCATTGTATGCCGCTTTAATCTGCTTAGTACCTAGATAAGCCAAGGTTAGCTCAAACTCAACTTCACCTTCACTCACACCGCCGGCAGCCAATGCTTTTTTCAGCACAGGGATCGCCTCTTTGTGTTTCTCTTGCAGAGTGAGCAGACGGGCTTGTTTAAGGTAAAGTTTACCATCGTTGTTGATGGCAGCTGCCTTACCATAATAATCCGCCGCTTCCTTTAGCTCTTTAGCATTGTGATAGAAGCCACCCAGGATAGAGAAAGTCTTCTCATCTTCCTTAATCAGGCCGCTCTTCATATGCTTTTCATAGATTTTCGCCGCGCGATAGGGTGAACCATTTTGCGCCAGCAGTTGAGACAGACGCGTGATGTTACCCGACGTCTCTAAAAATCCATTCTTATAAGCTAAGTCATAGGTTGCTAAAGACTTATCATAGCTTTCAGTCATCAAATAAAACTGCGCTAACTGTACCCATAGACGGCCATCTTCTTGGAAAAGAGGCACCATAGTCTCTAGGACTTTAATCGCATTTTTATAATCTTTCTTGTTGAAGTAAGCCGTCAGCTTCATCTGGTACAAGCCTTTATCTGGCTTAGTACTGATAGACAGACCCTTATCGACAACGCTGAGCACCTTATCCCACTCTTTGAGCTCTGAATAAGCGATACCTATACGACGATACACTTGTGGATCTTCTTTACAGGTAAACTTCATCCACTCGTAGTAGTAAGGGATAGACTCTTTAAACTTCTTTTCCTGAATCAACAGGTCGGCATATAGACGCAGGGTTGCACCATGGTCTGTACCGCCAAGAACATCAGCGTCAACGGCTTGCTTCAGGTACTTGATTGCCGTACCCATCTGATTCTTTTCGGCGTAAAAGTTACCCAACATACGGGCAATATAGGCCTTATCAAAAGCATCGCGTGGGCTGGCTTCAAGCAACACGGCAATCGCTTCGTCGATATTGCCTTCTTGATAAGCTTCGAAAGACTTTTGCACTTTCTTTGCCGAGCTTTGGCCTACAGCCTTAGACTGGCGCTTCTCAATGGGGCATTTTTCGGCAGCGTTTGCTGCTGGTGCAACGACTAGGCTTCCACCAATGGCAAGCAATAGTGCGGCTGCAAGTGTATTAACCTTTTGCATCTCTATTTGCCTCCATCAAGTTTAAAGTCTAGTTGTACAGTCATACCAGGTTGCTTAAGGGCTTTACCGTCAACAATCTTTGGCTTGTACTTCCACTTCTTCAGTGCACGCTTAGCTTCTTTGTCGAAGATACGCTTAGGATCGGCGTTGATCACTTGCACATCTTCTACACCACCAAGTTCGTTGATGGTAAAGCTAAGTTGAACCCAACCTTCCTTACCGTCACGCGCTGCAGCAATCGGGTACTGTGGCTCGATACGAACGATAGGTGTTGCATCACCGTCACGAGTCATCATGTTACCCAGCTTAAAGCCGGTAGATGCTGCACCTGCTACTACACCAGTCATGTTGAAAGACATGTTAGTGTCGATGTCTGACGAGCTATCAGGCGGTGGCGTATCTGGTAAAGGTGGCTGCTCAGGCGGTGTAGGTGGCTTAGGTTTAACCCTAGGCTTGTCCTGCACTTTCGTATCCTGTTTATCCATACTGATCTCAATAACCGGAGAATCAGTGGCAGTGTCGGCGCGTTTCGCGCCGCCACCGACCAAGAAGGCCATGAAAACAAACAGGGCGAAAGTAACAGCACCACCAACTAATAATGATACTATTCCTCTCAGCATATTAGTCTTTCCCCGCTGATACCGAAATCTTGTTGATCCCAGCTTTCTTCACATTGTCCATAACCTTAACAACAATGCCGTGTTCAGCTTCTTTATCTGCTTCGATCAATACAGCCGCTTCTGGTGATTCAGCCAGCATACGCTCAACGTTTGCTGTTACACGCTCGATGTCAACCTGACGGTTTTCCATCTTGATCACGCCTGTCTTGCTCACACCGATAAAGATGTTTGCCGACTTCTGAGTTGTCGCTTGAGAAGCCTCTGGCTTGTTGTAGTCAAGACCAGATGGCTTAATGAACGACGTTGTTACGATAAAGAAGATCAACATGATAAACACGATGTCGAGCATCGGTGTCATATCAATTTGCGCTTCTTCTTCTATACTTGAATGCTTTTTACGTGCCATGTTCAATCTCTCTCTAGTGGTGTGGCAGGCTATCTTTTAGCTTTTCCATACTGATTTTCATCTTGGCGTCTAGGCGAGTACTAAAGAATACTCCCGATAACGCTGCGACCATTCCCGCCATTGTCGGCATGGTTGCCATTGAAATACCAGCTGCCATCATACGAGCATTACTCGTCCCATGAACTGCCATCACATCGAATACCTGTATCATACCGGTTACGGTACCTAGTAGACCGATCATTGGACAGATGGCTACTAAGGTTTTGATAATCAGCATACGAGCATTCATATCTTGTTTCGCTTGGGATACCCAAGCTTCACGGATACGGTGTGCATGCCAAGAGGTTGAATCCTCTCGCTTGTCCCATGCGGTGATAATGTTTTTGTGCTCTTTTGGCGCAATCAGATTGAGATACCAATAGCGCTCAAGCATTAACACCCACATGAGGAATAGCACTGCCGCAACCAACCAGAGGACGTCGCCTCCGGAGGCCATGAAGCCCCTGACGGAATCCCAGATGTCCATCAGGTATAGCATCATTAGGCGTTCCTCTTCTCAGCGTGCTCGGCAACGATACCTGCACTTTGCTCTTCAAGTACTTGAACAACTGACTTGCTACGTGCAATCACGATAGCGTGCATTAGCATTAGTGGCAGTGCAGCAACCAGACCTTGTACGGTCGTCATCAGTGCCATAGAGATACCACCAGCCATTAGCTTAGGATCACCAGTACCGAATAGCTGGATGCTTTGGAAGGTTGCAATCATACCTGTTACTGTACCCAGTAGACCCATCATAGGTGCGATAGCCGCTAGAACCTTGATGATAGAGATACGAGTCTCAAGTGCTGGAGTTTCTTTCAGAATCGCTTCGTCAAGTTTCAGCTCAAGCGTTTCAACGTCAACATCTTTGTTATCGTGGTATGCCTTAAGTACGCGACCCAGTGGGTTGTTACCAGGGTTGTCGATGTTCTTACGTTGTGCGTTAACTTTCGCGCCAACAACATACAGAGTCACCAGACGCTCGATAGAGATCAAGGCACCAAGAACAAGCAGACCGATGATGATGTAACCGATAGTACCACCGGCTTCGATACGCTCTTCGATAGTTGCCTTCTGAGTGAACACGTTTAGCAGTACACCACGTGCAGGGTCAACAAACAGCTTGTGAACGCCTGAAGTTTGACCTTCAAAGTCTTTAACGCTGGCAACTTGCTCGCTACCAGGCTGTTGTGAAAGCTGCTGAACCAGACCTAGATCGGCGTTATAAACAACATACTGTCCATCGGCTAGCAGGTTGTAAGCACCAACACGAGTGATCTTGGTGTTGTGAACGTTACCGTCGATACCAGTTACGGCACCTTCAAAAGTAACCACTTTACCAGACTCAGCCATTTCGAATAGCTGCTCTTCCCAGAACTTTTCTAGCTCTTCGATTTTTGGCAGCTCTTTACGTGCACCTAGCTCGGCGATGAAAGCATCACGACCAGGGAACTGAGCGCTAACGTTTGATGAAACAAGCTTACCAGCGAAATCACCGGCTTCACCTTTAACAACACCGAACATCTCACCCAAGTCACCTTGAGCAATCTTACGGTCTTCTTCTAACTGAGCGATTTTACGCTCGTTATCGGCAAATGCTTGAGAAAGATCTTTACCGCGTTGTTCTTCAGCCGCTAGAGCCGCTTTTTCACGCTTTAGCAGTGCAGCCTTATCGCCACGCTCGGCTTGGAACTCGGCTTCACGCTTCTTGTTTACTTTAGCAGCGTTAGCACGATCGGTTTGAACTTGCTTAAGTAGCTGGTCGATGTTCTTAGGCGCATCAGCAGCGCTCACCATGCCAGCAGTTAAAGACAGACTTGCAGCAACGATTGCTGTAGAGATTAACTTTTTCATTATTGTGCAGCCTCCGCAGCTGGGATTGGTAACGCGAACATATCTGGAGCACCCTGGCCACGAGCCTGGCGAATTGCTTTAGTAATGTTACGTAGATAGCTATCTTCTAGCTTATCCCATGCTTTTGTCTCAGGATTGAACATCCATGCAGACTTTTGATCTAGGCTTTGTGCGTAGTAGGCAACGCGACCGAAGTTGATGAAATCAACCAGGATCTCTTTACCGTCAAGTTGCAGCTTACCGGTTTCAACATTCAACTTAGAACCATATTCACGCTCGATGTTATAAGCATCAAGGATCAGACGGTATTTTTCAGCCAATGTTACGTTAGCGGTATCTAGGGTTTCACGAAGACGCTTGATACGGGCTTCACGAGTTTCTTTGTTGAATGGCAGATCCAGAGCAACAAACTGCTCTAGTGCATCAACCATCTTGAACATTAGCGGTACAACGCCTTGACGTAGCTTATCAACACCGTTGATGTCTTCTTGGATAAGCTTCATGGTGGCTTCTTGGTCTGCTACCAGGCCAGCTACATAATCGTTGTATGACTTAGTTGACTCACGAGTGTCTGCAACTTGGCCATATTCAAACGCCATGTCTTGCGCTTGATCGTAATACTTATCAACTTTCTTTTGAGATGCGGCTGCATCTGCATGAATTTTCGCATCCGCTTTCTGAACATCAGAAAGTGGATCGGCAACCACTAAGTTACTGCCTGCTAAGGCCAGCGCGCCAATGAGCGCCGTAGCGATTTTAGTTCTATTGCTTACCTTGGACATAGTTCCCAACCAATTTGAAGTGAAAAATAAAAGGTTTAACTTATTGGTAACACGGGTTTTCTGCTTATATTTGCATGAATTCCGCCACCATAAGTGTGCATTTCTCTTGTGATTGTTAGTTATTATCTTCCCTTTTCTACACCAATCAAGGTGTAGACCCGCAGGCATCATTTCACAAAATGTTGACCTGTGTCAACATTTGGAAACGGCTAAAACTAGCAGAAAAAGCTCTTAGGGGCTGAAAATAACACAAGAGGTGTTTTTTCAAACAAGTCAATATTTACAAATCTAATTCACATGAGCCGACTTAAACAACAATACATATCTAACCACATGATTTTAATAAGATATAACAAACAACAAAAACCAAATATACCATTAACAAACTATTAACCAAATAACTTTATCGCAAACGTTTGCATCAAATTATGTTGTGCTGGTATTACCACGTGGTCTATCTGAAACATCTTTTATACATATCGCGAATTGGGGCCTGCAGATACTAGATAGTTTTATTTATGACAATCTTCCAACCCAAAACCTGACCGTCATTATCTTCAATCTGATTAATGCTGCTTAAGTTCGCACCCAGTTCAATTAGATTAGCTAACATGGCTGAAAGTGCCAATTCATCTAGAGATGCTTCGACAAGCTCACCGAGGCGATCTCTTAATGTTTCAATCTGCTGCCGTGCAAAAGAGAGATATTGCAGCTTCTTTGCCAAGGGCCAAAATAGGCCTTGTTGAAAAAGGCTCGCCACATAGGTAAGCAACTCACTGTCCTTCAGCCCTTCCTCATCGGACTGAGCCAGGGTTGAGATCTCTTGATTCAATTGGTGGCGCAATCGCTCGCACTCGATATCTTGCTTGATGCGCTGAACATCTTCTGCGTTGGTGAGCGTGCCCATCTTCAAAGTGAGCGCTTCCATGGTCTCGAATACTTTGGTTATCGAATGCTGACTGACGACATTCAAAATTCGCCGGTTACGATTAATGATCATCGAACGGCTATGGTGAGTCACCAAGCTAAGTCTGCCTCCGGGCTTAAGCACACGAATCGCCTCCGGAATAGAAAGGGCTAAATCAGAGTACTCTAGACCATATTGGGAGATAACCAGGTCAAAACTATTGTCCTCAAAAGACAAGCTTGAACAATCTATGTGGGAAAGCAGTGATACCCTCACCTGCTCACTTAACGCCAACTCGTCCAACTTGGTATTAATTTGGGCAAGGTCTACACCTATTACTTCACCTTTCTTATTATCGCCTTTGAAATATTGATTCAACAGCAGCGGTAGTGCCCCGTTACCAGTAGCCAGATCCAGCACCTTAAAATTGTCTGCTAAGGCATTAAAGTCCTTGTGCCAATTTGTCTCTAGTACGCCTGAGTAATTGCCAGAAAAACTGTCACCAAAAGATGTCAGATGTCCCTGTTGCCAGTATTCGTCCCAATGATGGCTCATAATGCTCGCCCTTTTGTCGTTTTTGTTATCGGCTTTTATTAATACCATAAAAAAAGGCCCTAAATAGGGCCTTTTATCAGATATTTATACTAAAACTATTAGCTTACTCTTAGAACTTCAGAGTGTAGCTTGCGCGGTATTCGCGGCCGTAGTTGTTGTATAGCTCTGGGTTTTCGAACTTACCGTCTGAAGATAGAACTGGATCTTCATCAGTTAGGTTGTTAACACCTAGCATGATTGAACCGAATGAACCTGCATCATAGGTATAGTTGATGTTATGGATTAACCATGAATCAAGCTTACCAGTGTCTTTAGTTTCATAAGTTGAATCTGTGTAGTTCATGTTCCAAGATACGCGGTGGTCGCCCATTGTGTAAGTTGTAGTAAATACAGACTTGTACTCTGGTTGGCCATTCCAGCCCTTAGTATCAACGGCACCAGCACCACCTTCAACTTCCTCTGTGTATTCAAGAACGAAGCTGTTGGTCCATGCTAGACTGAAGTCGCCGATATCAGTTTCTAGGTTACCGTTCAATGCAACGTCAAGACCTCTGATTTGAAGTTTGTCGCCGTTACCGTAACCTGTACCAATCTCTTCAGCTGCACCAGTCGCATCGCGCTTAACATAGAATGTATCTGTTGGAGTCAATGAGCCACTTGCAATACCTTCCATCACGTTTGTGATAGAACGCTGGCTGATAACATCGTCGATCTTCAGGTCGAAGTAATCAACCTTAATACCAAAGTTATCTACCACATCCCATGCGACACCGAAGTTGATGTACTTAGAAGTCTCAGGGCCTAGATTCTTGTTAGCGCTGATCCATGTATCATACTGCTTTTCAGGACACTTATCTTGAGGAATACCTGTTGCAGCGCAGTATGGATAGTCGGTACCGTCCTCAGCACTGAAAGTTGTTGCAGCATATAACTGATCCAGAGCTGGAGCACGGAAGGCTTCAGAGTAAGAAGCACGAACAACAATGTTGTCCAGAGCTTGCCAACGAATAGAGGCCTTAGGTGCAACGTTATCACCGAAATCGCTGTAATCATCGTAACGAGCAGCGATGTTCAGTTCGATGGTGTCAGTCAGAGGCATAGCCGCTTCATAGAATGCAGCCCATACTTGACGGTCGCCACCCGCAGAGTTACCAGCACTACCACCGATCAGACCCGCTTCAGATTGTGCATCATAAACAGAGTTATAATCTTGATCGAAGTATTCCATACCAAAGTAGTGAGCAACAGCACCGCCTGGCAGTTCAAACGCATCGAAACCTATACCTGCGTTGTACTGGTGGAAGGTCGCACGGTCTTGAGTCAGAGTAGTGGCCTTCATGTTGTTTACACCGGCTTCAGACCCCAGATCGATTCCGTTAGCTTCGTTGTAAGCAAGACCTGAGTAGCTCAGGTAGTACTCACCGATAGACTTGTTATCGGCCTTGTTGTAGTGGTAGTAGAATTCCCAAGTCGCATCGTTCCATGCGCTGATAGAACCACGAAGACCAGTCAGGTAATCTTGGTTGTAGTCATCTACGTTACCGTCACGAGTACCGATACCAACCCAGCGGAAGTAACCTTTCGCTTCTACATCAAACGGGTTATGTGGGTTATCGGCAGACATGTTATTCCAAGCAGCTGCTGGAGGCGCATAACGACCGAATGAGTTGTTCTGGGTGAACATTACACGACCGAACCATTCTACATCTTCAGCGATTTCATAGTTGGCATCTACATAAACGGTGTTACGGTCAACAGAAGCCTTGTTGTATGAAACATTACCGTATGCATACATACATAGCTCAGAACCCGCACCAAATACGTCATCACCACGTACTTTCTTAAATACATTGTCACCGTATTGTGCCGCTAAGTCGTCACAAAGTGGTGAAGGCTGGTAAATACCTGTATCAGGATGCTTAACGCTCGCGCCGTAATAACTCCAGCCATCTGTTTCTGAGTATGCCTGGATTACACCGTCACCGTTTAGATCACGCATCCAAGGAGCTGTGAACTCACGATCTGCATCAGAGATACCTTTACGGTCTTGGTGGTCGAATGCGAAGGTAATGTTACCCTTGTCCATTTCATAACCAGCAACCACAGAGAATTCTTTACTTGTCAGACCGCCGTCACGGTCACGTGAACCGCCACCAACGTTGAATTCGATACCTTGGAAGTTCTTCTTCATGATGATGTTAACAACACCAGCAATCGCGTCAGAACCGTAGGTAGAAGAAGCACCGTCGGTTAGAATTTCGATACGCTCAACTGCCGCCATTGGGATGGCGTTAAGGTTAGCAGAAGCACCACCTAGAGTAGGTGAACCTGGGAAACGCTTACCATCGATCAGAACTAGGGTACGGCTTGAACCAGCACCACGTAGGTTGATTGTCGCTTGAGACTGAGCAGAGCTACCAGAGCGCTCAGAGAATGAACCAAAAGAGTTTAAGTTACTGTTACGTAGCGCATCGGCTACTGTAAAGTTACCTTCAACTTTCATATCGTCTGCAGTGATCGTTGTTACAGGTGAAGCACCTTCAAGATCACTACGCTTAATGCGTGAACCAGTAACTTCAATACGTTCAACTTTATCTGCAGCTTGCTCGTCTGCCGCGAATACTGCTGGAGCAGTAAAAGCTGTCATAGCTGCACCGCTAACTAGTGCGAAACGCACTGAATTAGCTAATAAGCTGTTCTTATACATGTTGTTTCTCCCTGGACTTTATTTTTTATTTTTGTGTGAAAGTAAACACAAATAAACACCAATCGTTACACTTGTGCACATTCGCCAACAAATAGAACCACATGTGAAACATTTAATCAACAATCGCATCACTATTTTCACAGATTTAATTGGCGATCGCTCAATTTGTAGACGCCCGTCACAATAAGGCAGATTTTTGCTAGCTGTAGCAAGTCGACGATTTAGGGCAAAAATTGCCGTAACAAAGTATTGCGAACAGAGATGAGTTACAATTAAATCAAATAAAACCAATGGGATATAATTTTTTAGCATATGCACACTGATTACAGATAAAACTAATTTAGGAGGACTATTAATTAGCGGTTCATCAAACTAATGATCGACAAGTTGTTAAATATCAGTAGTTGTAACAAAGAGGCTTAATTGTAAAATCACGCTGGCAATTGGGTAAAATCGGCAACCGTACGTAAAGAATTGATTACAAATTAAGCTGCTGTTAGCGATTAAATCGCAATACCTCTCACATAAGGCAAATTCGGCAGCATTAGGGGGAGTTAAGATAAAATAAGGTAAGGACTAAGGTTAAACCGAGACCCGACTAAGACTTGATTAAGCGCAGATAGAGACTAGTCTCGAGTCAGGCAATGAGACCTAGCTTCGACTCTTGATAGACACTCAAATATTAGTGTGCAAAACCAGTCGAGCAGAATAAATAGAGTAGCTTATGACAGGGTCATCACTCGCCATCAAAAGATAAGAATTGGCATTTTAGAAAGGTAATAAAAAAGCGCCTATTAGGCGCTTTTCTTTGCATTGATCAGACTTTCACTCGTAATGACAAGACGTATTACAGAGTGTAACGAATACCTATGGCTATACCGTCTTCTTCGAATTTAGCCTGGGCTTCAGCATCGGCACCTTCAAACTTACTGAAGTCTTTACGGCCTTCAACATAAAGCACTGTGTTGGCATCCCACACATAGTGCAGACCAACAACCACGAACTGACGCTTGAACGACGAGTTAGGGTCAACATTGTTAGGCTGGATCACATAGTCCTTACCCGCGTCCAAGATGTTGTAAGAAACAAAGGGACGGAAACCGTTATCAAACTTGTAAGAGAACAGCGTTTCGACACCATATGAATCCTTGATCAGACGACCCAGGTTATCGGTATCGTGGTTCTCGTTCTTGTTGAAGTTAGCCGCGCCGTAGAAACCGTCGGCGTCCCAGTTACCCCAGGTCACGCCCATACCGTAGATCACGTCGATTGCGGTGATCTGCTCTGAGGTCTTTCTGAAGGTGACATCAAACTCACCACGGTTGATACCGGCAGAGACAGCAAGCTTGTCGTTAACCTGATAGGTCGCAGACGCACCATAGGTGTAGTTGTACTTAACTTCTTCTGAATCTAAGACAGGATCTTGGCTGTCCCAACGCTCTTTACAGTCGGTGGACAGGTTAGGATCATATTCACAGGTATAGAACTTATCGTTCTTTAGCTGGGCCTGAACCGCAAAGCTCAGATCGCCGACGCTGTTACGGTACTGAACGATCTTGTCACCACGACCCACACCGTTTACCGCACCATCTGCCTTGTTATAAGTATAAACACCAGCAGCGTTACCGTCCCATACGAAACCGTAGTTAGTGTTGTAAACCACATCATACCAAGCACCCCACTGCTTACCTATGGTCAGGCTACCATAAAGATCGTGGGCGATACCGACATAACCTAGACGATTGTTAAGAAAGTCACCGCTCTTAGATTCGAAGTTACTCTCACTGCTGTAAACGATTTCGCTGTTACCGAATGGGTTAACACCCCACTCCAGCTTAGTGAACGCCTTCCAGCCGTCGCTCATCTCACGGGTGAAGCCAAAATTGATCCGTGACGCACCGTTAACCACTTCAGTTGAACCTTGAGTGTTAATAACACGGGCATCAATAAAACCACCAATTTCTACCGCATTTTTATCGTCTTTATAGATTTCGATAGCGGATGCAGCGGGGACAAAAATGACAGCCGCTAACGCTGTTGCTATTACACTCTTCTTCATCTGTTAGTCTAACCTTTTGTTATGTTCAGTTTGCTTTATCTTATTGTGCGACATTCCGTTGTTTTATTTCGTTCCAATTTCAGCTAAAGACTAGCAAAAGATTAGCATTCCCTCAAAGACGAATATCACAATAACGGCGCTATTTTTCACCAAGTTAACTAAAGAATTCCAGAAAACTCAGACTTTACACCAAACGTTAACAACTCATCACTATCTCAACAACCAGAAAACAACTAAATTAACGACATTTGCTTGGCCACAAGATTATTGAAACTAGTGTTTAAAATTGAAAGTATGGGATCAGAAATGGGGGCGATCTGTTTATCCAGATAATACTGATAATCGATCTTTCCGAGTAGATGCTGTACAGGTTCTGCGCCGTTTTGTGTCATCAGATAGCTTATTTTTTCGCCCCGCTTGCCATGACTGTCATCCCCACTTCGCTGACACCAGAGAGTCGCCGCCTTCACGTGGGGTGATGACTTGGCGGTATAGTCTTCGATGTTGCGCCTGAGGCGTTTAGAAAAAATCAGCTTGTCGTCCAGCTCTCCCTGCTGCAGCGCATCCACAATTTGTTTTAAATAGCCGAGCACATCCTGCTTGGCAAACAGTCGATAATAGAGCTCGGCCTGCACCTCCCGCGCCAAGGGGCTCCAGTCACTCCTCACCTGCTCCATCCCCTTGAACACCAGCTTGAGGCTTTGGTCCTCCTGACGATAGGCGCCCACATAACGCTTCTTGGAGCCTTCGGTAGAGCCACGCAGTGTCGGCATGAAGAACTGCTCGAAATGTCGCTCATATTCAAGCTCGAGGTAACAATCTAACTGAAACTCCTGCTTGAGCTTGAGTCGCCATTTCTCGTTGATCGATGCGACTAACTCCCTGGCAAAGGAATCGATATCACCGACGCGCTCGGGCGAGGAGATATGCACGAAGGTAGAGTCCGTATCACCATAGATAACGGTCAAGCCTAGCGCCTCAATCCATTGCTTGGTCTGCTTCATGATCTCATGACCCCTAAGGGTAATTGAGCTTGCCAGGCGAGCATCGTGGAATACGCAGCCGCGAGACCCCAGCACGCCGTAGAGAGAGTTCATGATGATCTTTATCGCCTGCGACAGGGGGGCATTGGCTTCGCGCTTGGCTTCTTCGCGCTTGGCTGACAGGCTGGCGATAAGCTCAGGCAGAATGGGCGAGTTACGGCTAAACTGGGCGCCCAAAAAGCCAGGCACGGTATCATTGCCTTCTCTTAGTCCCCTTGCCCCAGCATTCGCCACTTCTTTTAATCCTTCCACCAGCCCCTTGGGATCGATTAAGAAGGTTCTGATAATCGAGGGATAAAGGCTCTTAAAATCGAGCACCAATATATGTTGATAGAGACCGGGTTTCGAATCCATCACATAACCGCCGGGACTCTCTATGCCATCGCTGACCGGCGCACTGGGGGCCACATAGCCGGCGCGGTGCAGATGGGGCAGATAAAGATTATTAAACGCCGCCACCGAGGCGCCGACCCGGCCAAGCTCCAAGCCGGTTAGACGCGAGCGCTCCATCACAAAGGCCAGCAGATCGGTTTTGGCAAAGATCTCCCACACCAGGCGACAGTCGGTAATATTATAATGAGCCAGCGCCGCCTTATCCTCACGAAACAGAGTCGCTATCTCCTCGGCGCGGTGACTGACGTTATGAATCGCCTTCCCCTCGCCGAGTAACTCTCTGGCGACAGACTCAAGACTAAAACTGTCAAACTGATAGAAGGCCGCCTTGAGCCAGTCGATGCCATCGAGCACCACACGCCCAGGCAAGATTAAGGTCTCGGGGCGATATTTGTTGTCGACACGCCAAGAAAGCTGAGTGCCTAGCCTGCCAAGCGTAAGGGGGATATTGAGCGCCTTGGCCCTGCGATACAAGAGCGCCAGATCGAAGGTCACAACCGCCCAGCCTATGATGATGTCGGGATCATGCAGCTTAAACCAGTCGAGCAAAGCCTTAATCAGCGCAGCCTCATTGGGCACAAGCTCGAGATACTCAGGCGGCGAGTCACACGCCTCCCCCACCATGATCACCTGTTGATAGGGCTCGCCGCTGGCCGATTGGCCGTACAGCCCGACACTAAAAAGCTCTCCATCCATGGCACATTCGAAATCCAGCGAGACCACAGCCAGCTTAACTTCTCGATTAACATCTAGCTCACTGCGTCTGGCGCGCTCGGCGATGAGCGTGGGCGTGTCTTGTGCTTGGTTTTGCCAGCGACCGATAAACTCTACGTCCAAGGCGATGTAACGCTCGATAAGATAACGCTGTTCGGCCCTGAGCTCAGACTCATAAAGGGAGATCCCCTTATCGGTGGCGATACGGCTTAGATGACGAAAGCTTTGATTATTGGCGAAATAGAGTGCGCTGACCGGCTCATCTTGGAAGGTGGTCAAGTTAAGCGCTTCGCTACGCACCCCACTCTCCTGGTTGCCGCAGAGAAGGCTCAATTCATCCTGAGTGCGACAAAAACAGATGCGCTCGCCATTGGGCACAATGACCCGAGTCGGCCCTTCGGCCGTACTAAGATAATAATGTAATTCGCTGCCTTGGTGGTGACGGGTTAAGATCCGCCCTTTTACGCTCACCAGCGGGATGTTTAAATCATGCAAGCCTGGCTATTATCCAATTAATTTCAATACATTAGGTAACACGACTACAAATAAGTCGTGAATTCCTTGCTTCAACTCTTCTTAGGCTATGTAATCACTGTTATTATGTACAGCATTATTTGCCAGCACTAAGCCTTCATGTTATCTGCCGACGTTAAAACCCAGATCCGAACGATTTACAAAGAGATTGCCGCCGCCCTGCCTAACTTTAGATCGCGTCGGGAACAAAATTATATCGTCGCCGAGATCTCCAAGACACTCGCCGGTGAATATGACAAGCATAGACGCATCATAGTGGTCGAGGCAGGCACAGGCATAGGCAAGTCACTGGCTTATATCTTAGGTTCGATTCCATTGGCGTTAGCGAGTAAGAAGAAGGTCTGTATCGCCACCGCCACGGTTGCCCTGCAGGAGCAGCTGCTCAACAAGGACTTACCCTTCTTCTCCAAGCAATCAGGGCTTAATTTCACCTTCGGCCTAGTAAAGGGACGTCAGCGCTATGTCTGTCTCTCTAAGCTTGAGATGCTGATCGGCGGCGATGACGGCACTCAGATGGCCATGTGGCAGACAAAGCCCGACCATAGCCAGGTAGAGCTCTTACAAGGCCTGCTGAAACACTTTCACGAAGGACGCTGGAACGGCGAGCGAGACACACTGTCTCAGCAGCTGCCCGATCACCTGTGGCAGCAGATCGCCTGCGATAAACACAGCTGCCACAGACAGCTCGCCAGCCACAGACACTGCCCCTTTCATAAGGCCCGTGAAGACGTGGACACCTGGGATGTGCTAATTGCCAACCATAGCCTGTTGTTTGCCGATCTCGAACTGGGCGGCGGGGTGATTCTGCCAGATCCGGAAGAGCTCTATTATGTGATTGACGAGGCCCATCACCTGCCGATAGTGGCCAGAGACTTCTCCAGCGCCCAGGCAACCCTCAGGGGCGCCATCGACTGGCTTGAAAAGGTCGGTAAGACCAGCGCCAAGCTGCAGAACCAGCTCAAGAGCAACAACATCATAGCCCCAGCCCAGGCCATGCTAGATCACATCAACGATCTCACCAGCCTACTCACCAGCGTCGCCCAATATTGCGACGGCCAGGCGGCCAAATTTGATAACCCGGAGCGGCGCATCCGCTTCGAACACGGCAAGCTGCCGGCGGCCTTGACCATGCTGGCGGAAAACCTGGCCACGGCATCGAGCAGCGCGCTCAAGCAATTCAACAAGATGCTGGTGCTGCTCAACGAGGCGATTAAGGATGGCGAGCTACCTAAGCATCAATCTGAGCAGCTACTGAGTGAAACGGGCTTCATGTTACAGCGCCTGGAGAATCTGCAGAAGCTGTGGAAGATGATGGCCAAGGAAGACAGCGCCAAAGGCGCGCCCATGGCCCGCTGGGTCGAGCATCTGGTGGGCAAACAGAGCGACTATCTGTTTAACGTCTCGCCGATCGAGGTGGGATATATGCTCGAAACCCTGCTGTGGGAGAAGGCCGCCGGCGTGGTACTCTGTAGCGCGACACTGAGGGCACTGAATAACTTCAACCACTTTACCCATCAGGTAGGACTCTCCATCAACGATGGCAGTCGCTATCTGGCCATGGACAGTCCGTTTGATTTCCAGCAGAACGCCACCCTGTATCTGCCCAAGATGCGCACCGAACCCACGGACGATCGCTATACCGACGAGCTGGCGGAACAGATCCTCACCCTAATCGACGGTGAGATGGCGACCCTAGTGCTGTTTGCCTCCTACTGGCAGATGGAGAAGGTGGCCGATCTGGTCAGAAGCAAGATTAAGTCGCCGCTGCTTATACAAGGGGAAGCCTCCCGTCAGCAGCTGCTGCAAGATCATAAGCAGCGCTGCGATAACGGCGAGGTCAGCATCATCTTCGGTACCGGCAGTTTTTCTGAGGGTCTCGACCTTCCCGGCGACTACCTGACGAACCTGATCATCACAAAACTACCCTTTGCCGTGCCCACCTCGCCGGTGGAACAGGCACACGCGGAATACATTAAGGCAAAGGGAGGAAATCCCTTCTTGCAGCTGACGATCCCAGATGCTTCGCGTAAACTGATCCAAAGTTGTGGTAGATTACTGCGTAAAGAAGAGGATTATGGCAGAATCACCATATTGGATCGCCGTTTAGTGACCAAACGCTACGGCAAATCCCTACTGGATGCCCTGCCTCCCTTTCGTCAAGTCATTGAATAGAAAGCAATCTAATAGAAAGCAACCGAATAGGATAACCATTGGATCTATTACTCGACCCAGGTAGCTGGGCGATTCTGGCTGCGACCGGCTTTATCGCAGGTTTTATTGATGCCGTCGCCGGTGGCGGTGGCCTGCTGTCGATCCCGGCCCTGCTCACCATAGGCATTCCACCCCATACGGCGCTGGGCACTAACAAGTTGGCGGCCAGCTTCGGCTCCTCCATGGCGGCCTTCACCTACTATCGCAAGCAGTTTTTCACCCCCAGATTTTGGTATCACGCCTCCATTGCTACCTTTATCGGCGCTGTCATAGGCACCTTTGTGGTCTACCTCATCGACAATCAATGGCTCGAGAAGTGGCTACCGCTATTTATCATCGCCGTGGCACTTTATACGCTACTAAAACCCAATGCCATGGGCTGCCCCACCTATGAGCCGCCGGTAAAGCCGCCCTCGAAGTTCAAGCAGTGGCGCCAAGGGCTACCGCTTGGCTTCTACGACGGATTTGCCGGCCCAGCGACCGGCGCCTTCTGGACCATCAGCAGCGTGTCTCAATATAAGCTGCCAGTGCTCAATAGCTGCGGCCTTGCCAGAGCCATGACGCTGATCAGCAACCTCACCTCACTGAGTGTGTTTCTTGCATTAGGCCAGGTGAACTTGATGGTTGGACTGTCGATGGGGCTGTGTATGATGCTTGGCTCATTCATCGGCGCCCGCACCGCCATCAAGTTTGGCGTGCCTTTTATTCGCCCCCTGTTTATTAGCATAGTGATACTCATCGCCATTAATCTGGCCTGGGGAGCCTGGGCATGAAGACAAATGAACTTATCCACCGCCTGCGAGTCCAACTGAAACAGTTAGAGCAAGAGGTGCTGCAACACGACAGCCAATTGCCTAAGGGCGAGCGTAAGCTGCTGCAAGATACAGAGCGATTTAACGACAATCTGTTTAATCAGGCGGGTGCTCAGCTTGGCCCCTGCATAGATCAGCTCAGTAAGAAGATTGCTCAGCTCGAAAAGCTGCTCCAGGGCAATATTTCGGCGACCACCATCACCCTGGCCTGCGAAGGTATTCAGGACAGGTTTACCGCCCTGAGACGCGCGTTGAATACCACGGCGCTTGGGGTAAAGTCGGCCGAGCAGCAGAAGGCATCACGCATCGCCCATGCGCGCAAGCGGCGGCAGAAGAGTCATGCCCAGAGCGGATTTAGTTGGATCGCGGCCGGCGTGATGAATAACAGCCACCAGCTCTATGAAGAATTGAACAAACATATGAACTGGGTTCACACCTTTGAACAAAAAATTGCGCATTTGCAATCTAAGCTTGAAAACTGTCATAGTGCTGACAAAATTGCACTGCAAAATGAAATACTTTTGGTCCATCGCCGCTTAGGCAAGTGCCGACAAGCTATCAGCTATATAGAAGATCGTATTCAGGCGTTCGAACGCCCATACAAGCATCAGAATCGTTAAGGAGCAACAATGAAATCAATCAAGCCAATCACCGCTTTAATCGCTCTGCTTGGTGCCTCATCGGCAATGGCTGCCAACCTCTCCATCCCCATGGCATTCGAATACCTTGCCCTAGACGGCAAGAAGGTAGAAGGCAGCCTGTTTAATCACAAATCTGATCTTGAGCTAAGCCAAGGCACGCACAAAATCGCTATCCGTTACCACGACATGGTGCAAGACGACTTCAGCGACAGCGAAAGCTTTGTAAAATCATCTCCCTTCATCGTAACCCTTGCAGTTGACGGCGACTATGACTACCGCCTGCAGCCTGCCGAAGGCGAGATCATCAAGAAGCCCAAGTCATTCGCCAAATCACCAGCGGTAGTGATCAGCCGTATCGATGGTGGCGCGGTCAACTACAAGGTGACTCACACCGAGCTCACTGAAGACAGCTTCGTCAGCAAGCTGTTTAACGGCAACTCGGGTCAGGATATCGAAACCGCTGCCGCGGCCGCGACAGGTACAGCCGTCGCCGCCCATGCAACTGCGCCAGTACAACCAACTGGTACTGTCGAAGCCGTCACCCTACCCGCTACGCTACCGGCCAATCCAACGGCTAGCGATGCCGATCATGCTCAGCAGATGTTGCAATACTGGTGGCTACATGCCGACGACAAGACACGTAAAGAGTTTATGAGCTGGGCTATCAAACAGCTGTAACTTTTAGATGGTTCCACTCGTCTATCACGCCAGCTATTCACAGCTGGCGTTACCCCACCACCACAGATTTCCCATAACTAAATACCAGGCGCTCTACCAATACCTGCTGGATAGACAGATAGTCGACCCGGCTGCATTTCACTCACCCGAGGCAGTTGGCCTTGAGTGGCTGAAATCGATCCATTATCCCGACTATGTCATGCAGTTTATCGAGCAGCGTCTGCCCGATAAGGCGGTGCGTCGACTGGGATTTCCCTTGAGCGAACGTTTAACTCAGCGGACACTCTACTCCGTCGGCGGCACCCATCTTGCCTGTGAGCTGGCGGTCAAAGACGGCGTTGCCCTGCAACTGAGCGGCGGTTATCACCACGCCCACTATCAGTTTGGCAGCGGCTACTGCGTATTTAACGACCTGATCTCCGCCGCCCTGCACGCCCAGAGTCTGGAGGGCATAGAGACTGTACTCATCTTCGACTGCGACGTACATCAGGGCGACGGTACTGCCGCCATGGGCCAGGCCTATGACAACCTCTACACCTGCTCCATTCACTGCCAGGAAAACTTCCCCGCCCGCAAACAGACCTCAGATATCGATATGGAGTTGAGCCGCGGTGTCGGTGATGAGGAATATCTCGAGGCTGTCGCTCAAACCTTGGCGCTCGCTATTCGCCTCTATCGACCAGACCTGATTATCTATGACGCCGGGGTCGATGTGCATCAGGACGACAGGCTAGGCCACCTCAATATCACCACCGAGGGGATCTACCAAAGGGACAGGCTGGTGCTGGAAAACGCCAAGGCAGCCGGCATTCCCATCGCCTGCGTCGTCGGCGGGGGTTACAGCAAGGAGATAGAGGTGCTCGCCGAGCGCCACGCGCAAGTTTTTATTGCCGCTCACGCCATATGGTAGCAAACTAGATTATGCTTAGTTAAACCATAATGGAGCCTGAGGGAGAGACCTATGCAACTGGAAATTCGCAATTATTACGAAGTACTGTTGATGGAGTTACTGTCTGATGAAGGATTATTTGACGAGCTACCCGAAGACTATCTTGCCGATCTCTGCTGCGTGACCCTGAACCAACTGCCGGTGCGCTATATACGTCATCTGGTGGATACCTACTTCTTCGAAGACTACAACGAACTCAAACAGATGAAGGAAGAGATCCAGACCGCACTGGAAAAATCGCGCGCCTTCTTAAAGTCAAAACTACCGGAAGAGCAGATTCAGGCAGAGTAGCCCAGGGGAAAGCCAGACAATCCTAGTGGGTTGCCGTCATAAGCAAAACCAACCGCCGGAAACTTTCTCTGGTGGTGAGCTACTTTCTGCTATCACACTTCCCCAGAAGAAATAGCCAGAATAAATGGGCAGAATACCTTGCTAAACCATTGGTAGCTAAGCCCAAAGTAGCTGTGCCTAGAGCACGACACTCACGCAAACCAAATGACTGATGTATGGACGAGATTGAAACAGATAAGGAGAATTTTTAGATAGACTATTTATCATCGAGTGTACCACCAAGTGTATCACCTGAGGTATTTCTGAGTTAACTCGTTGATAATAGTTAGGATTGGAGGTTCCCCTAGAGCCAACACCCCGGCACATGAGTCGCCTGCTGCGGTTGCTCCCTTCCGGGCCTGGCCGAGTTCACAAGTTATCATTGCGGGGGGACCCTAGGGTCACCATAGATTCTCAAGCAATTAAATTCTTAAGACGGCGTGCATTATCTACTATGGCAGCCCGGCAATCAAGTCAATAACCAAGAGTAATCGCCAGAATAGGCCCAACTGCCCATTCTATAAACAAAAGCCCGCGAGTGCGGGCCAAATTCCATCGACATCTAGGATGACTACAGGGCCAGTATCGCCTTGTTCTGTTCGATCACCTTAGGGCCGATACCCTTTACCTGGGTTAATTCTTCAATGCTGTTGAATTTACCGTAAGCATCTCGGTACTCGACTATGGCCGACGCCTTAGCTTCACCAATCCCCTTGAGCTGAGTCAGCTCCTGGGCGCTTGCGGTATTGATATTAACCTGGCTTAGGCTCGCCTGGGCCGTGTCGGCAGGTATCGAAACCTGTTCGGCAGCCAGAGCGGGAAAGAGGGAAAATGACGCTACGACGAACGCAGCTAAAAGTAGGTTCTTCATTGGGGCTCTCCTTAAATATCCTTATGCTGTTCATGGCCAACAATCCATTTTCCTCGGCCACCTCGAAAACATAGAACAGCTTCAAAAATTTCGCCAATTCGTGACCAACGAACACGGAGCCACAACCGCGGCGAGAGATGGATCACAAAATAAATTATATTAATTTATTTCAGTCTGTTATTAATTAGCGCCCCGTTACCCAGCCGCCGTAAAAAAAATTGATCGTCAGACATCACCACTGCGTGACTTGCGCTGCAAACCACACCAATAGAGCGATCTAAATCACACACGAAAAGGTGTGAAATGTAGTTTTGCCACAGAAAAAATTTAGTTGCGCCCCGCAACCGCTAGGCTAGTGTAGAGCGCCAAAATAATAATTAAGGAACCCCTATGTCCCTCGACACCACACAAGAGGCGCTCGCCGCGCCGCCAAAGCAGGCAGCCCAAACCAACTTGCCGATTCTGTTTGGCGATATAGTGCTGTTCGCCTTGCTCTATAACTTCCTGCCTTTCGAGCCAGGGGTGAATACCGGCATCGCTATTCTCGTCTTCGCCGCCGTACTCTGGCTGACCGAAGCGATTCACATCAGTGTCACCGCAATACTGATCCCTATCATGGGCGTCTTGCTGGGGGTTTTTGAAACCAAGGCAGCCATGAGCAATTTCGCCAACCCCATAATCTATCTCTTCTTCGGTGGCTTCGTGCTGGCCGCGGCCCTTAACCATCAGGGCATTGATAGACGCATCGCCCAAAAGGTATTGACCGCCTCAAAGGGCAAACTCAGCATCGCCTGCATGCTGCTGTTTGGGATCACGGCGCTACTCTCCATGTGGATCAGCAACACGGCCACGGCGGCCATGATGCTGCCTCTGGCCCTTGGGATCCTCAGGCAACTGGATTTCAAGGAGCACAGAAGCACCTATCTCTTCATGCTGCTGGGCATCGCCTATTCGGCTAATATTGGCGGCATAGGCACCCTGGTGGGCAGCCCGCCGAACGCCATCGCCGCCGCCCAGGTCGGCCTGAGTTTTGCCGACTGGCTAGAGTTTGGTCTGCTTACCGTGGCCCTTATGCTGCCTAGCATGTTGATTGCGCTCTATATCTACCTAAAGCCCAATCTAAATGTGGTGTGTGAGATCCCCAAGAGCAATGAACAACTCGCCCTGCAGGGCAAGCTCACCTTGCTTATCTTCCTTACCACTGTGTGCTGCTGGATCTTCAGCAAGCCTATCTCCACCGCACTGGGGGGAATTAAACAGTTCGATACCATAGTGGCACTGGGTTCAGTCGTCATGCTAGCCGGGCTTGGCCTGGTCGACTGGAAGAAGATTGAGAAAACCACAGACTGGGGCGTGTTGATCCTCTTCGGTGGCGGCCTCACGCTCAGCGCCATCCTCAAAACCACGGGCACTAGCGTCTTCCTTGCCCACTGGGTCACCGACATCTTCGGCAACACCCATATGGCCCTGTTTACCTTTGCGGTGATCTTCTTCGTGGTGATGCTTACCGAATTTGCCAGTAACACCGCCAGCGCCGCCCTCCTGGTGCCTGTGTTTGCCGCCATCGCCGAGGCGCTAGGCTTGTCACCTGTGATGCTCTCTGTGCTTATAGGTATCGCCGCGTCCTGCGCCTTCATGTTGCCAGTGGCCACACCGCCAAACGCCATCGTTTACGGCTCTGGCTTTATCAAGCAATCTGAGATGATGCGCGCCGGGATGATCATCAACTTCATCAGTATGTTGGCGCTCTATGTGATCGCCCATCTGTTCTGGACCATCTAAAACACAAAAGCCTGCAACTGCAGGCTTTTTTATTCGTCCGATTTAACGGCTTACATAACAATCAAGACGTTATTTTCCAAATTAGTCGTCAAATTAGCTGTCGATCTAAGCCTCGAAGGCTTGGGCCAGATCGGCAATAATATCCTCACTATCTTCAAGGCCCAGAGAGATCCTCAGTAGGGTATCGCCTATGCCGGCATCCATTCTCGCCTCTGGCGAATAGGGCGAATGTGTCATCGAGGCGGGATGCTGGATCAAAGACTCAGCGTCCCCCAGGCTGACCGCGATTTTAAACAGCTTGAGCCTATTAGCGAACGCCTTGGTAGTGTCGAAACTGCCTTTAAGTTCGAAGGCCACCACGCCGCCGGCACGGCGCATCTGCTTGCCCAGCAAAGCATGCCCAGAATGCCCCTTGAGGCCAGGATAATAGACTCTGGCCACCTTAGGATGTTGCTCGAGATAGTCGGCGACCCGCTCGGCGTTATCGCAGTGGCGCGCCAGTCTCACATCTAAGGTCTTGAGTCCTCTTAATATCAACCAGGCATCGTGGGGCGAGATCACCCCGCCGATATCCTTAAGCACTTCGAGTTTCACCTTAGTGATCATCTCCTCAGTCCCGCAGACGATGCCCGCGATCACGTCACCATGACCGTTGAGATACTTGGTCGCGCTGTGGATCACCATATCGATCCCCATGCTCAACGGGCGCTGCAACAGCGGCGTCATGAAGGTATTATCGACTATGCTCACCAGCTGATGCTTCTTGGCCAGCGCCGCGATAGCCTCAAGATCATAGACATCCAGATGTGGGTTAACAGGCGTCTCGCAAAACAACGCCTTAGTGTTGGGGCGAATGGCCTGAGCTATGTTGGCCACCTCGCAGAAATCCACCAGGGTCACCTCTATGCCGAAGCGCTTAAACTGCTCCGTCATCAGGGCAAAGGTACAGCCATAGACAGCCTTGGAAGCGACAAGGTGATCGCCTTGACTTAGATTGGTCAGCAGGGCCGCAGACACCGCCGCCATGCCGGATGCGGTCGCCGCAGCAGCTTCGCTGCCTTCCAGCACCGCCATCTTACGTTCTAGCTCTGCCGTGGTGGGATTGCCAAGGCGAGTGTAGATATAGCCTTGTTGTTCGCCGGCAAAGCAATCACCGCCCTGCTCGACTGTCTCAAAGGTAAAAGTGGCGCTTTGCACCAAGGGGGATACCAAGGCGCCATGCTGATTGGCCTCATGCCCAGCATGGATCACCTGAGTGGCAAGTTTCCATTTATCTTGCATAGACTTTCTCCGTCATACTCGCTGCCTATTATTGTTGGCTTATATTTATTGGTTTAGCGTGGCAGCGATGCATTAACTTGCCCAGTTTCGGGATGCGGAGTAAACCTGCTTAGCGAAATTATCTCCTATTTGGATGTAAAATCTTTGTTACGAACAGGCGTTTTACCTAAGACGCTAATAGAGAAGTCTTTCAACTCGCCCAGCAGGGCCGTGTGTATCTTACTCAGCTTAGGTCGGGAGTCAGGGGTAAACACCACGGGGCGACACAGCCGCATGGTCTGATAGCCCAGGCGCGCCGTGAGCAGGCCGCCACCCAGCCCCTGTGCCAGCCTCGCGGAGATCTTGCCTGACATCTCCAGCGAAAACAGCTGAGTCCCGATATCGGTGACAATCTCGCTGGTGCCGGCATAGATGATGTTAGTGATCACCGACCGGATAAGCTTGATGCGGCTCCAGTAACCCAGCTCAATGCCGTAGCAGCGCGCCAGCTCAGCTATCATCTTCTGATTGCGCCAGAGGATGATCGCCATATCGAGCACGGCGATAGGACTGGCCGCCAGCAAGAGTGCCGATTCGCTGGCATAGCGATGCACCAGTTTCTTCGCTTTGGCATCGACCTGCGGCAGCACGCTGCTCTCGAACAGCATCAGGCGTTCGGCGTCGTTATGCTCCTCGTGCACCAGGCGATAATAGCGATTGGTGTCAATATCTTCTGGCAGATTCGAGATGAGTCTGTCGATAAACTTGTCCGCCTCGCCCCTCTGCACGCTCTGAGATAAGCGCTCACTCACCGCCTGGGCCTCTTCTACCGCCCTTAGCCTGCGCAGTTGGCGCCACTCCTTCACGCCTAGGGTGATAGCCCACAGACTCACGATGGCGGTCACGCTACCATAGAGACCAAACAGCCAAGGGCTCTGCGCCCACGCATCCTTTAGGGTCAGCCCGAGCTCCACCAGCAAGATACAGCCAATCCCGAGTAAGGACGCCTTGGCAAGCCATGACCATGAGCGCCGACGCGCGCCAGATGGCGACCGACTAACGATGCCGTCAAGCTCAGGCACCAGTGCCTGGAGCGCCGCTTCGTCGAGTTCACCTCTCTCGGCATCCTCAAACACCACCTGGTCATCGAAGCGCTCTGCCGCTTTGAGCTCGGTGACGCTTAACGCCTGCTCTGGCTCGAACACTTGCTTCTTTTCTATCTGCATATCGGCTTTACTCATAACGCTTTTCGGTGCCCTCTTTGAAATGCATGCTTTCTAACTGCTAGCTCTCTACACCCAAGTGCCCGATTTAACTCAGCTTGTCGCCGAGCAAAAATTGCAACAGGTGATCCAGGCGAATATGCTCAAACTGCGCCTGATGGCCAGACTCGGCCAGTCGCGGCGGGGCGAAATCGACAAACTCGAACCCTTGCCTTCGCCAGAAATCGCCACCGGGTAAGTGAGTGGGGACTTCGCCCGGGAACATGGTCACCTCTTGGTTTGAGGCGAGCTCTATCCCCTTCACCACCTCGACCGATTTCCCCTGGCTCTGCACCATGCCGTGCTGAGTCGCCTTGATGGCACTGATCGCCATCACCTCGACTTCACAGCCTTCAAACTGGGCATGTTGCTGGCTGCGTTTCACCAGGTGAGACAAGAGCGACAGCACATTGCCCTGCTGATCCCGAGTGATGTGATCCACCTTGCTGGCGGCAAACAGCAGCTTGTCTATCCGCGGGGCAAATAAGCGTCTCAACAGATTCGATTGCCCGAAATGGAAACTCTCCATGATGGCATCGAGCGCTCCCGTCATATCATCAAACTGCGCCTTACCGCGATTGAGCGGCGTCAGACAGTCGACCAACACCAGCTGGCGGTCGAACTTGGCAAAATAGTCACGATAGAAGGGCTTTACCACCTGGCTAACATAGCTGTGATAACGCTGCTTCAATACCTGATAGTAGGAGTGCTTTGGACTCTGTTCTGCGGCGTCCAGCTCGGTCTCACTGAGATGCAGCAACGGAAAAAACGCCAGGATGGGGGTATCTGCAAGCTCACCCGGCAGCAACATGCGCCCGGGCTGCGCATGGTAGAAGCCTTGCTGTTCCACTAAATCTACCAACAAGGCCTGATAGAGGCTGGCGATCTGCTTTAACTTTAACTCGTCGGCACTTTGCTTGAGGTCCAGCTCCCGACAAGCCGCTACGAACGCCTGATAATGGGCGCTCTGAGACAACACGGCATCACGGCGCGCCTGCACCTGGCACCAGGCCTTGAAACTCAGCTTGAGCATAGGCAGATCCAGCAGCCACTCGCCGGGGTAATCCACTATGTCCAAATAAAGCGTCGCGCTGTCGGTAAATTTCGCCCTAAAGCCTGCCGAAGGCTGATAGCGAATGGCCAGGCGCAGCTCGCTGATGGTACGGGTCGATTGTGGCCAGGCAGGCGTCTCGCCGCACAAGGCGCTCATGGCGCCCTCATAATCGAAACTCGCTATAGTCAGATCCGGCTGTAGGGCGCGTTTCACCCCGTGTAAGCGCCCCTCACGGGAGACCTGCAGCAGCGACAACGCATTGTGGCGCTGACCGACACCGGCATGCAGCAGTTGATTGACCAATCCGGTAATGAAGGCGGTCTTACCTGCGCCCGATAAGCCTGTCACCGCCAGACGAACATGATTGTCCGTGGTGCGTTTAACCAGTGACTTGGAGTGATGGCCGAGTTGACGAAGTGAGCGGTTAAATGAATTCATCATTTGATTTTAATACGGCTAAGGGCGGTATACACCGCCCATTGAAAGGATTTAAAGATTGTTGATCTGTTGTTTAAGATCGAAGCTATCTGAGGTGACGTGCCTTTCAAGATGCTGCAACCTGAGTTCTAAATCGCGGAACTGGTTGTTGACGTCTCTTAAGGCAGCCTTAGCCGGCTCTCCTGCCTGCCATACCTTCTTCTTCACCTCGATCTCCTTGTGTTGTTGCTTGTTCTTTGCGCTGCCGGGTTTGATATCCAAGATCATCCAGAGTAGTACGTAGATGATAAGAATAACCCCAGATCCCCCAAGCAAAAATATCGATGCGGCGACCACTCTGACCAACCAGGTTTCAAAGTTGAAGTAGTCCGCTATCCCTGCGCATACTCCAGCTATCTTGCCTGACTCGGGGATTCGATATAAGGGTCGTCCCTTAGATTCGCTCATCTCGATTCCTCCACTGCGGGGCCTCGCTATCTAAAATCGCTTCCAATGTCTCTATGCGTTGGGCCATTTTATCAGCTTTGCCGATTAGCTCATTCAGCTGAGCATACTCTTCTTCAGTGAGTCCCTGGCTCACTTGGCGTTTGCTACGATAGTGCAGTATCAGCCAGATGGGCGCCACCACTACCATAAAGATAATAATTGGGGCTATTAATAAATCCAAATCCATAACTCACCTCAGAATTGTTGTTATTTAGTCTGTTTCTTGGCTTTCGCTGCTTTTACCTTAGCCTTCAGGGCTTCTAGCTCTGCACTAACGGCATCTTCAGCTTCCAGCGCGGCGAATTCATCGTTCAGTGTCTTCTGGTTACCCAGATCATAGGCTTCCACCTGAGATTCAAGACCTTCGACACGACGCTCATACTGCTCGAATCGGCTCATGGCATTGTCAATCTTGCTAGAATCCAACTGACGCTTCACCTCAAGGCGAGAAGACGCAGTCTGCTTACGCATAATGATAGTCTTCTGACGTGCCTTGGCGTCGGCCAATTTCTCTTGCAGCAGGTTCACTTCCTCTTTCAGGCGTGCGATCTGTTCTTCGACAACCACTAGCTCCTGCTCTAGGGTGCTTGCCAGCTCACTGGCCTTTTGCTTTTCAAGCAGAGCGGCCTTGGCCAGATCTTCACGGTCTTTCGACAGTGCCAGTTCCGCCTTGTCCTGCCAATCCTGAACCTGCTCCTGCACCTTAGCGATACGGCGAATGATCTCTTTCTTCTCTGCCAGTACCTTGGCTGAGGTAGAACGAACTTCTACTAACGTATCTTCCATCTCTTGGATGATCAGGCGAACCATTTTTTCTGGATCTTCTGCTTTATCGAGTAATGCGCTGATATTCGAGTTAATAATATCTGCAAAGCGAGAGAAAATTCCCATAATACTGTCCTCAAATTTATGTTGGTTTCGCCTAGATTAATACATTAAGTGTGCCAACTTAACTATACCGATTAAAAACAATCGGTTAAACATATTTATAACTTTTTCTTTATTTTAATTCACAGGGCACATATTATAATTTTCACCAATAATTAGCGTGAAAGACTAAAAAATAAAGTGGCCAATCAATTTCAACAAGACAACCTCATAGGTCAGTCGAACGCTCTACTGGAAGTCCTTGAGCACGTTTCAAAAATTGCACCCTTATCTAAGCCAGTCTTAATTATTGGCGAGCGCGGAACCGGTAAAGAGTTGATCGCCGAGCGCCTACATTATCTCTCCAAGCGCTGGGATCAAAGCTTTATTAAGCTAAATTGTTCATCCCTCAGTGAAAATCTATTAGAGAGCGAGCTCTTTGGCCACGATGCCGGTGCCTTCACCGGCGCCAACAAGAAGCATGAAGGACGGTTCGAGCGTGCCGATGGTGGCACTCTGTTTTTAGACGAGCTCGCCAACACCTCTGGGTTGATCCAAGAGAAGCTGCTGCGCGTCATCGAATATGGCGAGTTTGAACGTGTGGGGGGCAGCAAGACGGTACAGACAGATGTGCGCCTGGTGTGCGCCGCCAACGAAGATCTGCCCTCACTGGCCGAAGCCGGCGAATTTAGGGCCGACCTGCTCGACCGCCTCGCATTTGATGTGATCACCCTGCCACCGCTGCGTCATCGCCCGGAAGATATTATGCCCCTGGCCGAATATTTCGCCATCGGCATGGCTCGCCAGCTGAAACAGCCACAATTTGACGGCTTTAGTCGCAATGCCATCGACCAATTACTGGATTATCACTGGCCAGGCAATATCCGTGAGTTGAAGAACGTGGTCGAGCGCGCCGTCTACCGTAATACGGATCTGGAAGAACCGATCGACAGCATTATCATAGATCCCTTTGCTTCCCCTTATAGGCCGACCAACCGCGTCAAGACCAAGTCCCGCCAGGTGCAGAGTGAGCCGATCGCTGAACAGGAGAGCCCTGCGACGCCCGCTACCGAATCAAGGAGCGAGGCTAAGGGCTTAGATATCAGCTTCCCGCTGGACTTTAAAGAGCACTGCGAGCAGCAGGAGATCATGCTGCTTAAGAAGGCGCTGGAATCGGGGCAATACAACCAGAAGAAGACGGCGGAGCTGCTCGGGCTTAGCTACCATCAGCTGAGAGGCATCTTAAAAAAGTACAACTTACTGGATAAATAAGCGCGCCAGGGGCAGATGATGTTTGCCCCTAACTCCAGACCACTGTTAAAATAAACCCCTTCATTCAAATAACTATTACATCTGCTGATGAAAGAGCTGCTCAAACGTCTCACGTTAGGTTCGGCGTTTTGTTGTATCGTGCCACTGCTGTCGGCCTGTGGACCGACGCGAGTGCCCTCGGGATTGGTCTATTGCTCTGAAGGCAACCCTGAGTCCTTCAACCCCCAATTGGTCACCTCTGGGACCACAGTCGATGCGACCTCACAGCAGCTATACGACGGTCTGGTGGATTACGATGCCAGAACTGGTGAGATGACCCCATCTCTCGCCACCTCCTGGCACCTGAGCGATGATGAGAAGGTCTACACCTTCGAGCTACGCCAGGGCGTGCAATTTCATCGCTCCGACATCTTTACCCCGAGTCGCAACTTTAATGCCGACGATGTGCTCTTCTCTTTCAACCGCATTATAGATACCGACAATCCCTATCACTTTGTCTCTAAAAGCGGTTATCCCTTCTTCCAGAGTATCGGCTTTGCCGAGCTTATCGACGACATAGAGAAGATAGATGACTACCATGTCGCCTTTCATCTCAAGCACAAAGATGCCTCTTTCCTCTCTAACCTGGCGACAGGCTTTGCGGTGATCCTCTCTAAAGAGTATGCCGACCAACTGCAGCGCACGGGCCAGGAAGAGTTGCTGGATAAACTGGCCATAGGGACAGGGCCCTTCAGGCTGATCGATTACGTCAAGAACGACTTTATTCGTTACTACCGCAACCCCTACTATTGGCGCCTGACCCCCGAGGTCGACCAGCTGGTGTTTGATATTACGCCAAAGAGCACTACCCGCCTGGCTAAGCTTATCACCGGCGACTGCAACGTCTCGGCCCTGCCTAAGGCCGGTGAACTGCCGGTGGTGATCGAGAAAGAGGATCTCGAGGTGGAGTCGCTCCCCGGATTTAACGTCGCCTTCTGGGCCTTTAATACCGAGCGGATCCCCTTTAACGATGTCAGGGTGCGCCGCGCACTGGCCCACGCCATAGACAAAGAGAACATCCTCAGGGCCGTGTATCAGAAGACGGCCGAAGAGGCGGTGGGTCTGCTGCCGCCACTCTCCTGGGCCTACTCGGCCAACGAGAAGATGATCGACTACAACCCAGAGAAAGCCCGCGAGCTACTCGACGAGGCTGGAGTGAAAAACCTCACTATAGATATCTGGGCCATGCCGGTCGCCCGCATCTACAACCCCAACGCCCATAAGACCGCCGAGCTTATCCAGGCCGATCTGGCCAACATTGGCGTCAAGGTCAATATCGTCAACTACGACTGGAGCGTCTTCAATCAGAAGCTGAGTCAGCATGGTTACGACTCGGTGCTCATCGGCTGGAACGCCGACAACAGCGACCCCGACAACTTCTTTACCCCCATTTTAAGCTGCGCCTCGGTGGGCTCAAACAGCAACCGTTCGCGCTGGTGCGACCCCGCCTTCGACCATATCCTCAACGCGGCCAAGTCAACCACAGACAGAGAGAAGCGGGCGCGTCTCTATCAAGAGGCCGAGCAGTATGTGGCCGAGCAGGTACCTATGCTGCCCTTCGCCCACGCTACCCGTATGGTGGTAAAACAGAAATCGGTGACCGAAGCTAAGCTGACCCCCTTTGGCGGCATCTCCTTCACCAAGACGTCTGCCCAGCCTCGCCTTGCCAGCGACAACAAGGAGAGTAACTGATGGCCAGATACCTGATCCGTAGGTTAAATCTTTTCCTGGCGACCTCACTGGTGCTTTTCCTGGTGATGTTTATCGCCACCGGTAAGTTTCCCGTCGCCCACACCTTTGCATTAACGGGCCTGCAATCGCCTACTGCCCAGGAGCTGACGCAAATAGCGCAAGATTATCAACTCGATAGCTCGCAGGCACACCAGTTTCTCGCCTACCTACAGCAGCGCCTGTCGGGCAATCTGGGCATATCGGCCACCTCACAGAACCCGGTGATCGACGAGCTCACCGCCGTGCTACCCGCCAGTTTCGAACTGGGGATTGTCGCCGGACTGATTGCCCTGGTATTGGGCCTGCCGCTGGGAGTGCTGGCCTCCTTGAGCAAACATAAGATCACTCAGCACACCATCATGGCGATCACTCTGACCGGCTACTCCATTCCCGTATTCTGGCTCGGCCTGTCGTTGTCGCTCTGGTTTGGGGTGCAGCTGGGCTGGCTGCCGATCTCGGGGCAGATTAATCTGCTGTATGACATACGCCCGGTTACCGGCTTTCTACTGATCGATACCCTGCTGTCGGACTCCCAATACGCCACCTCGGCCTTTATCGACGCCCTGCTGCACATCATCTTGCCTGCGGTGACCCTGGCGGTACTGCCTTTTACCGTGGTGGTGCGTATCACCCGCGCGGCGATGATATCCATCATGGATCAGACCTATATCAAAGCCGCCGAGGCCCGCGGCCTTCATACCAGCATCATAGTGCTGCGCCACGCATTGCCAAACGCCTTTATTCCCGTGCTGAAAAACCTCGGCCTTATGCTGGGCGCCTTTGCCAGCTATGCTATGGTGGTGGAGGTGATCTTTAGTTGGCCAGGCGTGGGCGCCTGGCTGGTCTCTGGGATCTATCAACGGGATTATACTGTGATACAGGGCGGGATCCTCGCCGTCGCCTTAATCATCATCTTCTTAAGTATCCTTATCGAGGTGATCCATACGGCAATGAACCCCCTCAGCAGGAAAGAGCTCTATGCCGCAAATTAAAATCTATCAGGAAGATCACATCCCCTCGCCCCTGAGCCGGATCTGGTCCGCCTTTACCGATAACCCGTTCGCCTTCGCCGGGCTCTGGGCCGTCTGCTGTCTGCTGCTTCTGGCCCTGTTTGGCCCGCTTATCGCACCCTATAGCCCTGAGCATCAAGACCCCTTGGCGCTGCTGCTAGCGCCCTCCTGGGAGCCCACAGGCACTGTGGAGCACTTCCTCGGCACAGACGATCTGGGCCGAGACATCTTCAGCCGCCTGCTTCATGGGGCTCACCTCACCTTCGGCATGGCGCTGGCAATCGTTATCACCGCCCTGCTGCTGGGCTTCATCATAGGCTCCATCTCGGGCATGATGAAGGGTCTTAAGTCGAGTATCTTGAGCCACCTGCTTGATGCGCTGCTGTCGATCCCTTCGCTGTTGATGGCGATTCTGGTGGTGGCTGTCACAGGACCAGGGCTTGGTAACGTCTTCTGGGCCGTGGGTATCGCGCTCACGCCGCAGTTTGTCCGCGCCATTCACCAAGCGGTGCACGAAGAGTTACAGAAAGAGTATGTCACCGCCGCCAGACTCGACGGTGCCAATAGTTTGCAGATCTTCTGGTATGTGATCCTGCCCAACATCATGGATACCATGATCATTCAGACCACCTTAGGGATCTCAGCCGCCATCCTGGATATCGCCGCGCTGGGCTTCCTCAACCTGGGGGCCCAGGCCCCTAGCCCAGAATGGGGCGCCATGGTGTCACAAGGCTTAGATAACCTGCTCACCGCCCCCTGGACGGTTACCATACCCGGCGTCGCCATCCTCTGTAGCGTGCTAGCCATTAACCTGGTGGGAGACGGACTGCGCTCTGCCCTCTCGCCGATTCGCTCCTAACGAGACGCAGCTATGCCTTTACTGGACATTAGAAACCTCACCATAGAACTCGACACCCCCCACGGCCGCGTCAAGGCCCTGGAGCGCGTGAGCCTCACCCTTAACCCGGGCGAGGTCCACGGCCTGGTGGGCGAGTCGGGCTCCGGCCGCACCCTGCTGGCCAAGGCTATTCTTGGCATCCCGGGTCACAACTGGACCATACAGGCGGATCGCATGATGTGGGATGGACAGAACCTGATGGACATGTCCCCCAGCGAACGCCGCGTGCTCATGGGCAGCGAGATGGCGATGATCTTTCAAGACCCCATCAGCAGCTTAGATCCGGCCATTGCCGTCGGCACCCAGATCATCGAGGCGATGCCGGAAAACAAGGAACTGCCTTGGTGGAAGCGCGGCAGCGACAAGCGCAAGAAGGCCCAGCAGTGGCTGCATAAGGTGGGTATCAAAGAGACCCAGAAGATCATGTCCAGCTACGCCTGGGAGCTCTCCGACGGTGAGTGCCAAAAGGTGATGATCGCCATCGCGGTAGCCAACCAGCCCAGGCTGCTGATTGCCGACGAGCCCACCAACTCGATGGAGGTACGCACCCAGGCACAGATCTTCCGTCTGCTGAGTAAACTCAACCAGCTACAAAACGTGTCTATCCTATTGATTAGCCACGAGTTAGAGACACTTTCTCAGTGGTGCGACCGCCTAACCGTGATGTACAGCGGTCAGGTGATGGAATCGGGAGTGACTAGCGATGTTATCGCCAATCCCTATCACCCTTACACCAAGGCGCTGTTGGATAATATTCCCGATTACTCCAATCCCGAGCACCACAAGACCATGATGCAGACCCTGCCAGGCTCGGCGCCTGCGCTACAACATCTGCCCATAGGTTGCCGACTCGGCCCCCGTTGCCCCCAGGCACAGAAGCTCTGCGTCAACCAGCCAAGCCTGTGTCACCAGAAAGATCGCTATTTTGCCTGTCATTTCCCTTATCACAATGAGCCATGCCATGAAGAGCCCCTTACTAAAAGTTAATCGACTCAGTAAAACCTTTTTCGCCGGCTATAAGGGGTTTAAGCGCCAGTATAATCATGCCCTCGAGCCTATCTCCTTCGAGCTTAATCGCGGCGAGACGCTGGCGATAGTGGGCGAGACAGGCTCGGGCAAGAGCACCCTGGCGCGTATCTTGGTAGGCGCCGAGCAGCGCACCGATGGCGAGATCTTATTTGAGGGCGAAGCGCTGGAAAGCCGCAACCTGAAGCAGCGTTGCAGGCTCATTCGGATGATTTTCCAAGACCCCAACACCTCGCTCAACCCGCGCTTGACTGTGGGTGAGTTACTGGATGAACCCTTAAGGTTCAATACGGATCTGGACAAGCAGGCACGCTTCGCGCAGGTAGTGGATACCCTGCGCAAGGTCGGCCTGCTGCCAGAGCACGCCGACTTTTACCCTCACATGATCTCAGAGGGGATGAAACAGCGGGTAGCGGTAGCCAGGGCCTTGATGTTAAACCCAAAAATCATCATCGCCGACGAGGCATTGACGGCGCTGGATCTCTCGGTTCGCTCGCAAATTCTTAACCTGCTGCTCAAGCTGCAGCAGGAGATGGGACTCTCCTATATCTTCGTGTCCCATAACATGAACATCATTCGTCATTTCAGCGATAAGATCATGGTATTGCACCAGGGCAAGATGGTGGAAAAAGCCACCACAGAGAAGCTGTTTAACGCCCCCGAGCATGAATACACCCAGCGGCTTATTCAGGAACAGACCATGTTTTCCTACAAGCGTTAAACTGCTCCAACCACTGGAACATTAACGTCTTATTATTAAAAAAGGTGTGCCATTTCAGCGTGGTTTAATTATCCTTATGGCACTTTTTCAAGAGAAGCAGAAACATGATAATCAAACCCAAAACACGTGGCTTTATTTGTACCACCACTCATCCGGTTGGCTGTGAAGCAAATGTACTAGAGCAAATCAACATCACTAAGGCAAAAGGCCCTGTCGCCAACGGCCCTAAGAAAGTATTAGTGATCGGCTCTTCAAGTGGCTATGGTCTATCTTCGCGCATTGCGGCAGCCTTTGGCAGCGGCGCGGCAACCCTCGGCGTCTTTTTTGAAAAACCAGGTACCGAGACTAAGCCTGGTACGGCTGGCTGGTATAACTCAGCGGCCTTCGACAAATTTGCAAAGCAAGACGGTCTCTATTCTAAGAGCCTGAACTGCGATGCCTTCAGCCATGAAGCCAAGCAGAAAGCTATCGAGCTGATCAAGCAAGATCTGGGTCAGGTAGACATGGTCGTCTACTCACTGGCCTCTCCGGTAAGAAAACTGCCTGACAGCGGCGAGCTGATTCGCTCTTCACTGAAGCCGATTGGCGAGACATACAAGTCTACCGCGGTTGATACCAACAAAGATCTGATCATCGAAACCAGCGTAGAGCCGGCCACAGAGCAAGAGATTGAAGATACTGTTACCGTCATGGGCGGTCAGGATTGGGAACTGTGGATCAATGCCCTGGCCGAGGCTGGCGTACTGACTCCAGATTGTAAGACAGTTGCCTACAGCTACATAGGCACAGAGCTGACCTGGCCTATCTACTGGCACGGTGCCCTGGGCAAGGCCAAGATGGACCTTGACCGCGCCGCGCACGCACTCAACGACAAGCTATCGGCCACAGGTGGCAGCGCCAACGTCGCCGTGCTCAAGAGTGTGGTTACTCAGGCCAGCTCGGCCATCCCTGTAATGCCACTCTACATCGCCATGGTATTTAAGAAGATGCGCGAAGAGGGTCTGCACGAGGGCTGTCAGGAGCAGATCAACCGTATGTTCCACGAGCGCCTCTACCGCGCCGATGGTGCAGCACCGGCAGTCGATGATGCCAACCGCCTGCGTCTGGATGACTGGGAACTTCGTGACGAGATCCAGCAGCACTGCCGCGACCTATGGCCGACCATCACCACAGAGAACCTCAGCGAACTCACCGACTACCGTGAGTACAAGGAAGAGTTCCTCAAGCTATTCGGTTTCGGTATCGAGTCTGTAGACTATGATGCCGATGTGAACCCAGAGGTGAACTTCGACGTCGAGCAGTTCTAAACCGCTCGCTCATCGATAAAAAGCCACGGCCATAGCCGTGGCTTTTTGTTTTCAGGCTATTTTCCCTGAAGCGCCTCAGAGGCGCTATCAGGCCGCGATTGGTGAAACCTGCCATAAGCCCCAATAAAAGTTGCATTCAACTCATCTCTTCTAAGCGGCGTCATGAGTAGGCTAAAGACAATCTCCCTACCAATCCCCCATAGAAGACAATCCAGAGTGATAACAGCAAAAGCAGATGCTAACCGCTACTAGCTAGAAGCCACAGCCATACACTCGATAGAAGGCAGTTATCGACACACACCTTCCCCTAATGAAACGGCAGAAATGGCTTCTATGCAGCAACTTAGGCAGATATCCCCCTTAGTCGGATTGTCGCTCTGTACTCACTGGCAAACCGAGTTGCATGTCCTCGGGCCGAATCTTAGCGACAAAAAAGCCAGTCACTAGGACTGGCTTTTGGCTACTCATCTTATTCTCAAGATAAATTATTCGGCTGGCGTGTAAACCACTTCCGCCTGAGCCTTCAACGCGGCGATAAGCGCGCGGTAATCGTTCTCACTGTACTGAGAGTTCAAACGCTGCTTAAGGGCCGTAACTAGGCTCTCATCGACGCTCTCGGCTTGATTCACCTTATCGAGGATCACCACGGCATAACCGTTAGCCAGGGCTGCGGTATCAACCACAAACTGCTCGGCTGGCTGGGCCATCTCGAACGCTTTGCTAACGATAGAGGTATCTATGCCTTGCTCACCACGGCTTAGCTGAGTGCGCGTGATCATCTCGGCCGGGATCTCACCGCCCTTGATAGCTGCCATCATCTCTTGTGCCTTGTCGCGTGCCAGCTCGTTAGCCTTGTCCTGCTTGAGACGCTCGACAATGGTCGCCTTCACGTCGGCAAACTCCATGGTGCCCGCCGCAGCGTGCTTGTTCACACGCACCACGACCACATGGTTATCACCCAACTCGATCACATCACTGTTCATGCCATCGAGCAGAACCGTATTAGAGAAGGCCGCCTTAAGCACATCGGCAGAGTTTAGTGGCTCTGGCGCATTGTCACGAGTAAATACAGGGCTGATCTTAACCGCAACGCCCACTTCTTTAGCCGCTTCGGCTAGGGTATCGGGTACTTCGTAGCTCACGTCAGACAGGCGCTGTTGCAGGGTATAAAACTCGTTAACTGCCTTGTCTTGCTGGATCTGGGCAACGATCTTGTCTTTTACAGCCTCAAATGGCGAGGTCGATGCCGCTTGTAGATCGAGCAGCTTGATGATGTGGTAACCGAAGCTGGTCTTCACTATGTCTGAGTACTGACCTTTTTCCAGTGCGAATAGCGCCTGGTCGAAAGGAGCTTCCATCACGCCCTGTTCGAACCAATCCAGCTTACCGCCCTGCTCACCGCTGAAGCTGTCATCTGAATCACTCTTAGCCAGCGCCTCAAAATCTTCACCCGCCTTGAGCTTAGTCATGATAGCTTCGGCCTTAGCCTTAGCTGCATCTTCATCATCACCCAGGCTCACCAAGATATGGGCGGCCAGACGCTTCTCAGGCTGCAGGTACTGCGCCTTGTTCTCGTCGTAATAGGTCTTAGCTTCTTCATCGCTTACCTGAATCGCCGAGGCCAATTGATTGGCACTTAGCTCGATATAATCCAGCGCAATGGTTTCAGGACGCACAAACAGCGACTGATTTTGCTGATAGTAGGTATTCGCTTCTTCGTCACTTACGCTTACAGTGGCCAGCATAGGCTCAGCATCGACCACATGGTAACGAATGTCTCGGGTTTGCCCCTGAATCTTGGCCAGATACTCGGCTTCACCAGGCAACACAAATTCAGAACCGACAACGGTCACCACTAGCTGACGACGAGTCATGTCACCACGCATCATGTCGCGGAAGCTGTTGGCTTGATAGCCAAGCTGGCGGATCAGGGCTAGGTAACGGTCGTTGTCAAACTTACCATCGGTTTGGAAGGCGGGCTCATTCATGATAGCCGTCTTGATCTGTTGATCAGACACTGTAAGCCCTAAGTCGGCAGCGGCTTGATCCACCAACTTGTCGGCGATCAGGCGCTCTAATACATTCTGCTTAACGCTAGCCAGGTAGCTTTCGTTGCTGGCCAAGGTGTCGTACATATCACCCAGTTGCTGCTCTAATCGAGCACGCTCGCTTTGATAGGCTTGCTCCAGTGCAGATTTACTGATCTCTTCACCATTAACCGTAGCCGCGCTCGGCTCCGAAGATGAACCCAAATAGCTACTCACGCCAGTAAATGCAAAGGACAAAATGACAAGAACGAGAATGCCTTTAGCAATCACGCCCTGTGAGCCTTCGCGAATCTTTTCTAACATCAGACTTCTCGCTCGTTGCAATAAAAATAAAAAGGCGCATCACCTATTGGAGGATGCGCCATTTTTGTAATTTGTAGACCTAGTTTACACAGTGCGTAATGTTAGGCCAACGGCTTGATAATGAGGGTTACATTATCAAAACCCCTACTCGTAAAAAGCACTGTCTAAACAGTGCTTATCAAACTACTCGTAAGGTTTACAAAGGCCACCTTAACTAAGTGTGTCTTAGTTTACAGCGTCTTTAAGTGCTTTACCGGCCTTGAATGCTGGAATGTTTGCTGCAGCAATCTTGATCTCTTTACCAGTCTGTGGGTTGCGACCAGTACGCTCTGCGCGTTGACGCACTTCAAAAGTACCAAAACCAACTAGAGAGATTTTATCGCCATCTTTTAAGCCATCAGTCACAGCAGAAATAAAAGAATCTAGAGCACGACCAGCGGCCGCTTTAGAGATATCAGCACCAGAAGCGATTTTCTCGATTAGTTCAGATTTGTTCATGTCATCCCCTTGAATTTAATTTTTGCGCCGCAACCAAATCCTTCTCTAGAGCGGTCTGCGGAGGCTTTTTATAACAAGCTTGAAACTAAAGTTCAAGCCAAATAGGAAAACCTAAGAAATAAAATTGGAATAAGCCTAAAAACCAGCAGCGCCAAGGGCTGCAGCTAAAATGCTATCCACAGACCTAGGCTACCACAGGTTTAGATTTTAAAAAGCCCCTTTTTGCATTTTTTTTAATGCAAATAGGCATTTTCTTGCGTTAGACCAAATTTTTAACAACTTCAAAGCCTTCGATTGGTCGTTCTAGCGCCAGCTTAAGCACCTCATCCACCCAACGTACGGGTCTGATCTCAAGGTCGGCCACCACATTGGCCGGAATTTCCTCAAGATCACGCTCGTTCTCCTTAGGGATCAGCACAAGCTTAGTACCGCCGCGATGGGCCGCCAGCAGCTTCTCTTTCAGGCCGCCGATTGGCAAGACCTCACCGCGCAGGGTGATCTCACCCGTCATGGCCACATCGGCGCGCACCGGGTTACCTGTGAGGCTAGAGACCAGGGCGGTACACATGGCCGCGCCGGCAGAAGGACCGTCTTTCGGTGTAGCTCCCTCGGGCACGTGCACGTGAATGTCACGCTTCTCGTAAAAATCTGGGTTGATGCCCAGCTGCTCGGCCCGGGCACGTACCACTGTCATGGCCGCCTGAATCGACTCCTGCATCACGTCACCTAATGAGCCAGTGTAGGTCAGCTTGCCCTTACCCGGCACAGAGGTGGCCTCTATGGTCAACAGATCGCCCCCTACTTCGGTCCAGGCTAGGCCTGTCACCTGGCCAATCTGGTTGTTCGACTCGGCCTTGCCATAGTCGAAGCGCTGCACGCCGAGGAAAGACTTGAGGTTGTCTTGATTGACATCCACATGCTTCACCGACTTGTCCAGCAGGATTTGTTTAACGACCTTACGGCAGATCTTAGACAGTTCGCGCTCAAGCGCACGCACACCTGCTTCGCGGGTGTAGTAGCGAATGATGCCAATAATGGCGCTCTCATCGACGTTGACTTCGCTGACCTTGAGGCCGTTACGCTCTATCTGTTTAGGCAACAGATGCTGCTTAGCGATGTTGAGCTTCTCATCTTCGGTGTAACCCGACAGACGAATCACTTCCATACGGTCAAGTAGCGGGCCTGGAATGTTCATCGAGTTAGAGGTCGCCACGAACATCACATCGCTCAGATCGTAATCGACTTCCAGGTAGTGATCGCTAAAGGTCGCATTCTGCTCAGGGTCTAACACCTCAAGCAGCGCCGACGCCGGGTCACCACGCATGTCGCTGCTCATCTTATCGATCTCATCAAGCAGGAAGAGCGGGTTCTTCACGCCAACCTTAGACATCTTCTGGATCACCTTGCCCGGCATTGAGCCGATATAGGTACGGCGATGACCACGGATCTCCGCCTCATCTCGCACGCCGCCAAGCGCTACGCGCACATACTTACGGCCGGTTGCCTTGGCGATAGATTGTCCCAGCGAGGTCTTACCCACACCCGGTGGCCCCACGAGACACAGGATAGGTCCCTTGAGCTGTTTAACACGGCTCTGGACCGCCAGATACTCTAAGATGCGCTCTTTAACCTTTTCCAGACCATAATGGTCTGTGTCCAGCACATCCTGGGCCTTGGCGAGGTCGCGCTTGATCTTAGAGCGCTGCTTCCAGGGCACAGAGATCATCCAATCCACATAGCTGCGCACTACTGTGGCCTCGGCGGACATAGGCGACATCATCTTCAGCTTGTTGAGCTCGGCGGTAGCCTTCTCTTTGGCCTCGCTCGGCATGCCGGCTTCTTCAATCTTACGGGTCAGGGTCTCAAACTCGTCGTGAGACTCGTCGATATCCCCAAGCTCCTTCTGAATCGCCTTCATCTGCTCGTTGAGGTAGTACTCGCGCTGGCTCTTCTCCATCTGTTTCTTGACGCGAGAGCGAATGCGCTTCTCCACCTGTAGCAGATCGATCTCCGACTCCATCATGGCCATCAGATATTCAAGGCGCTCGGAGACGTTAACCATCTCGAGTACCGCCTGCTTATCTTCAAGCTTAAGTGGCATATGGGCCGCCATGGTGTCGGCAAGGCGCGCGGCTTCATCGATCCCCGACAGTGAGGTCAGTACCTCGGGCGGGATCTTCTTGTTTAGCTTGATATAACCTTCGAACTGACCGATGGCCGAGCGCACCAATACTTCCTCTTCCTTATCGGCAAGTTCTTCCGATTCGAGGTACTGGGCGGTCGCCACAAAAAATTCGGTTTCTTGAGTGTACTTGTCGATACGGGCACGTTGGCCACCTTCGACCAGCACCTTCACAGTGCCGTCAGGCAGTTTGAGCAATTGTAAGATAGAGGCAACGGTTCCGACCTCGAAGATATCATCGCTGGTCGGCTCATCTAATTCAGCATCGCGCTGGGCCACTAATATAATCTGCTTATCTTGCTCCATCGCCGCTTCCAGGCAGCGAATAGATTTTTCCCGACCGACAAACAGGGGAATAACCATATGGGGGTAAACCACCACGTCTCTCAATGGCAGTACCGGGAGTTCGATTCGCGCTTCACGCTCTAAGGTCATAGCTCGATTCCGTTTGGTAACAATATTAATGAGTATATTGGGGTGTTTCAGTGGGTTTCAATGGCAAATATAAAAAAAGGAGCCCAGTGGACTCCTTTATGTTTATTTCGCTTCACGTTAGCCGAATTATTGTTCAGCCACCGCGGCTTGCGTCTCATTGGCTTCGTAGATGAGGATAGGAGCGGACTCGCCCTTAACCACTGACTCATCGATAACCACCTTGGCCACGTTCTCGGTTGATGGCAGGTCATACATGATGTCCAGTAGAATGCCTTCGACGATTGAACGCAGACCGCGAGCACCTGTCTTACGATCCATTGCCTTGAGGGCAATCGCCTTGAGCGCATCTTCTCTGAACTCAAGCTCAACCCCTTCCATCTCGAACAGGGCGGCAAACTGCTTAGTCAGCGCATTCTTTGGCTCAGACAGGATCTGAATCAGCGCCGCTTCATCCAGCTCGGCCAGGGTAGCCAGTACAGGCAGACGACCGATGAACTCAGGGATCAAACCATATTTCACCAGATCTTCAGGCTCAACCTGCAGCAATACGTCAGAGATAGTGGCCTTATCGGCCTCGCCTTTCACCTCGGCGCCGAAACCTATGCCGGTACCGACATGAGAGCGCTGCTCGATCACCTTCTCTAGGCCCGCAAAGGCGCCGCCACAGATGAAGAGGATCTTAGAGGTATCGACCTGCAAGAACTCCTGCTGAGGATGCTTACGTCCGCCTTGGGGCGGTACGGCAGCCACAGTGCCTTCGATCAGCTTAAGCAGCGCCTGCTGCACGCCTTCACCGGACACGTCGCGGGTGATCGATGGGTTATCTGACTTGCGGCTGATCTTATCGATCTCATCGATATAGACGATACCGCGCTGGGCCTTCTCGACATCGTAGTCGCACTTCTGCAGCAGCTTCTGAATGATGTTCTCGACATCCTCACCCACATAACCGGCTTCGGTCAGAGTGGTGGCATCGGCCATGGTAAAAGGCACATTCAAGAACCGAGCTAAGGTCTCGGCAAGCAGCGTCTTACCACTACCGGTTGGGCCGATCAGCAAGATGTTACTCTTACCCAGCTCGACACCATCTTTAGGGGTGGCATTTTTTAAACGCTTATAGTGGTTATATACAGCAACAGATAAGACTTTCTTAGCCTTCTCTTGACCTATGACATAGTCATCAAGATGCGCTCTGAGCTCATGTGGCGTAGGTAATCTATCTTGATCTTGCTTTGGCGATATCTCACGGATCTCTTCACGGATAATATCGTTGCAAAGCTCTACACACTCGTCACATACATACACAGAAGGGCCGGCGATGAGCTTACGAACCTCATGCTGACTCTTTCCACAAAAAGAGCAGTACAGCAGTTTCCCGCTATCACCGTTACTTTTGTTGTCGCCCATTAGTTTACCTCTTTTGCAGTTTCACTCACTGCACAATTCTTCTCTTACGCCTTTTACTGATCATAGCTCAGCAAGCGACAAATATCAGCCTCGTTTATCGAGCACAGAGTCAACCAATCCGTACTCTGCGGCCTCGGTTGCACTCATGAAATTGTCACGATCCGTATCGCGCTCGATCACTTCCAGCGGCTGGCCTGTATGGTCGGCAAGCATCTGGTTCAGCTTGTTCTTAATGCCCAAGATCTCTTGCGCGTGAATCGCGATATCAGAGGCCTGGCCCTGGAAGCCACCCAATGGCTGATGGATCATCACACGTGAGTTAGGCAGACAGTGACGCTTACCCTTGGCACCACCGGCAAGCAGGAAGGCGCCCATACTGGCGGCCTGACCGATGCAGACTGTGCTGACATTTGGCTTAATAAACTGCATGGTATCATAAATCGCCATCCCCGCAGTGACCGAGCCACCAGGAGAGTTAATATAAAGATAGATATCTTTATCTGGGCTCTCAGACTCGAGGAACAGTAGCTGAGCCACAATCAGGTTAGCCATATGCTCTTCAACCTGACCAACGAGAAAGATCACCCTCTCTTTGAGCAGACGAGAATAAATATCATATGAACGTTCCCCTTTGGCAGTTTGTTCAACGACCATAGGCACAAGTGCATTCAGTACTGATTCTGGCGCATTTTGCATTATTAACTTCCCTAAATAAAAACGGCCCGCATGAGGAGCCTCATACGAGCCATTATAAATGGCTAACAGCCATTTAAGTCAAGCATAGGTTACGCGCGACCGGTAGCCTTGTTCATAAATTCTTCGAATTGAACTGCTTTCTCGGTAACCTTGGCAGTTTTCAGCAGTGCTTCAACAGCTTGCTCTTCTAGCGCAACGTTACGCATGTTCTGCATCATCTCTTGGTTGTTATTGTAATATTCAATAACTTCCTGTGGATCTTCGTAGGCAGAAGCCATAGAAGCGATCAGCGCTTGAACACGCTCGTCGTCAGCTTTCAGCTCGTTAGTCTTGATCACTTCGCCAAGTAGCAGACCCACTTTTACGCGGCGCTCGGCTTGCTCGGTGAACAGGTCAGCTGGTAGCTCAGGCATGTTAGCGGCTTGGTTGCCGAAACGCTGCATAGCTTGTTGACGCAGGACGTTAACTTCGCCATCGATTAGTGCCTTAGGCAGGTCGATTTCGTTTTGCTCAAGCAGACCGTTTAGGACCTGATCTTTGACGTTAGCTTTAAGCGCTTGCTCAAGCTCACGGCTCATGTTCTTACGGATCTCAACTTTCAGCGCTTCCAGGCCGCCATCGGCAACGCCGAACAGCTTAGCGAACTCGTCGTTCACTTCTGGCAGGTTAGCCGCTTGTACTTCTTTCAGAGTGATAGCGAACTTGGCTACTTTACCCTTCAGGTTTTCTGCGTGGTAGTCTTCTGGGAAAGTCACGTCGATATCGAATGCTTCACCGGCTTTGTGACCTTCAACACCAGACTCGAAACCTGGGATCATACGGCCGCTACCTAGTTGAAGTTCGAAATCTTCAGCCTTGCCGCCTTCGAACTCTTCACCGTCGATAGAACCAACGAAGTCGATCTTCGCCTTGTCGCCTTCGGCAGCTTCACGCTCAACTGCTTCGAACGTAGCGTGTTGCTTACGCAGCGTTTCGATCATTGCATCAACGTCTGCATCGGTAACTTCGGCAGTTGGTTGCTCAACTTCAATCGCATCTAGGCCTTTTAGTTCTACTTCTGGGTAGATTTCGAAGGTAGCAACAAACTGGAAGTTTTCAGCGTCGGTTTCACCAGGAACGAAAGTTGGTGCACCGGCTGGGTTCAATTTCTCTGCGATGATGGCTTCAACGAAGTTACGTTGCATCACTTCGCCAGTGATCTCTTGACGAATCGCTTTACCATAACGCTTGTTGATCACGCTTACAGGTACCTTGCCTGGACGGAAACCAGGAATACGTGCACGCTTAGCTTCATTTTTCAAACTATCAGAAACGGCTTTTTCAATCTGCTCAGCAGGAACAGAGATAGTTAGGCGGCGCTCTAAACCTTGTGTTGTTTCTACAGAAACTTGCATTGTTTTACCTCGAAATATGTCAAACGTCTTTTGTAATAGCCGAATCATCAACTATTAAGGTATTCGTTTCTTGATCTAAAAAAACGACTAAAATGCCTTGGTAACTGGGTTTGGCAGTCGTCGCACATAGTTGAAATTTATCAAGACGCGACATTATAGCCACGGTTTTCGGCATAGTCGAGCCTCAAAGCTCTAATTACGGGCGTAAAAAAAGCGACCAGAGGTCGCTTTTTTTATTTTCTTCGAAAGAAGTGGGGTGACTGATGGGACTTGAACCCACGACAACCGGAATCACAATCCGGGGCTCTACCAACTGAGCTACAATCACCACTGATTTGGTACGCCCGGCAGGATTCGAACCTGCGGCCATCCGCTTAGAAGGCGGATGCTCTATCCAACTGAGCTACGGGCGCGTCGTTATGAACTTGGTTCATATCCTAACAGGGCAAATAACGTCTCCACGTTATTTAAAAAATTTGGTCGGTGATAGAGGATTCGAACCTCTGACCCTCTGGTCCCAAACCAGATGCGCTACCGGACTGCGCTAATCACCGAGAATTTTACTGCTCGACCATACTCTGGGTGTCGTCGAGAACGGAGCGCATATTATCCCCTCATATGGTTAGCGTCAACGATTTTTTTGCAACGCCGACGCGCCTGACTATTTAAGCAGCTATCCGCAACTTTATTAAGCAATTCGCGCAAATATCCAAGCAATTAATCAATTTCATTCCCCTAAATAGCCTTATTTAGACTAGCTAGACATATCGTGGCCCTCGCCGACATTATTCATATATTAGAACTGACTGTTATCGAGCTAAGTCAATGACAGTTTCCGCCCCCCCTGTTAAAATGTCGCCGATTTTTTATTATCGCGCCATATTAAGGAAATCCACCCCCCATGACAGCACAAATAATCGATGGCAAAGCGATTGCTCAATCCATTCGAAAACAACTGAGTGCCAAAGTAACCGCCCGCAAAGAGGCCGGAAAACGTGTTCCGGGATTAGCCGTTATCTTAGTGGGAGCCGATCCCGCCTCTCAGGTCTATGTCGGCAGTAAGCGCCGCGCCTGTGAAGAGGTTGGCTTCCTATCACAGTCGTTTGACCTGCCGACCGAAACCTCGGAAGCCGATCTGCTGGCCCTGATCGACAAGTGCAACGAAGACCCGAGCATCGACGGTATCTTGGTTCAACTGCCACTACCGGATCATATCGAAGAGTCGAAGGTGATCGAGCGTATTCGCCCGGATAAAGATGTCGACGGTTTCCATCCTTATAATGTGGGTCGTCTGGCTCAGCGCATCCCGGTACTGCGCTCTTGCACGCCAATGGGGATCATGACACTTATCAAGTCCACCGGCGTAGACACCTATGGTCTGGACGCAGTGGTCGTTGGCGCCTCTAATATCGTCGGCCGCCCGATGACGCTAGAGCTGCTATTAGCCGGCTGCACCACGACTACCTGCCATCGCTTCACTCGCGACCTTGAAGACAAGGTGCGCCGCGCCGATCTACTGATCGTCGCCGTGGGTAAGCCGAACTTTATTCCTGGCGAATGGATTAAACCGGGCGCCATCGTTATCGACGTGGGCATCAACCGCTTAGAGAGCGGTCAGCTAGTAGGTGATGTGCAATATGATGTGGCCGCCGAGCACGCCAGCCATATCACGCCAGTACCGGGCGGTGTCGGTCCTATGACCATCGCCAGCCTGCTGGAAAACACCCTGTACGCCGCGGAAAACTATCACGACTAGCTATCTTGACTAAGCTATCTCGACTAACGTCGACGACTAAATGCCCGCAAGTATTAGCCGTCTGACTTGATTAGCTAGCGACAGATACAAAAAAGCCTGCAATATGCAGGCTTTTTTACGCGTGTCACTCTATTAAGTGATGGAAAACGTCATAACGCCTTACTTCTTACGCCAGGTCGTTCCTTCCGGGCCATCTTCAAGGATCACCCCAAGGGCATTGAGGCCATCACGCGCCACATCGGCCGCGGCCCAATCCTTCTCGGCGCGGGCACGGTTACGCTCGACGATCAAGGCTTCGATCTGCGCCACCTCATCATCGCTGCCCTCGCCCTTAAAGAAGCCATCGACATCCTGCTCTAGGATCCCCAACACGTCACCCAACTGCTTCATGCTAACGCCCAGGGCGGAAGCCGCCACCAGGTCATCAACTTTTAGACGGTTGATCTCACGGGCCATGTCAAACAGCACTGAGTAGGCCTCAGGCGTATTGAAGTCATCGTCCATAGCCTCTTTAAACTTAGCCACATACTCGCTTGCTGGCGCAGCCTCGACGCTCAGATCCAGTCCCTTCAGCGCGGTGTAGAGACGCTCGAGCGCCGCCTTAGCCTGCTTTAGGTTATCTTCCGAGTAGTTTAGCTGGCTGCGGTAGTGACCAGACAGCAGGAAGTAACGCACGGTCGAGGCATCGTAATGCGCGAGCACGTCGCGAATGGTGAAAAAGTTATTGAGCGACTTGGACATCTTCTCCTTGTCCACCATCACCATGCCGGTATGCATCCAGTAGTTCACATACGGGGTGTCGTGGGCGCAGCATGACTGAGCGATCTCATTTTCATGGTGAGGGAACTGCAGATCAGAACCGCCGCCATGAATATCGAAATGCTCACCCAGATGCTTGCTGTTCATCGCCGAACATTCGATATGCCAGCCTGGACGACCAGGGCCCCATGGCGAATCCCACGTTGGCTCGCCCGGCTTAGACATCTTCCACAGCACGAAATCCATTGGATCGCGCTTGTTCTCGTCCACTTCTACGCGGGCACCTGCCTGAAGTTGATCCAGGTTCTGACCTGACAGACGACCATATTCAGGGAAGGACGCAACGCTGAAGAGCACATCGCCATTGTCGGCGATATAGGCATGGTCGCGCTCCAGTAGGCGCTCGACCATCTCGATGATCTCAGGCATATGCTGAGTCGCACGAGGCTCAAAATCGGGGCGCTTCATGTTCAGCGCGTCGAAGTCGTGATACATCTCTTGGGTCAGACGCTCGGTAAGGGCGTCGCAGCTCTCGCCATTCTCGGTGGCGCGCTTGATGATCTTATCGTCGACATCTGTGATGTTACGGTGGAAATTAACATCGTAGCCGATATATCTCAGGTATCTGACGATCATGTCAAAAGCAACAAACGTACGTCCATGACCAATATGACACAAATCATAAATGGTAACCCCGCAGACATACATGCCGACTTTACCTGGCTGTATTGGCTTAAATTCCTCTTTTTGGCGGGTAAGACTGTTGTATAGCTTCAACATTGATATTCTCTACAGATAATTGACAACAAATAGGCCGCTCAGTCTACCACCTGCAAACGGCCGCTTCCAGCGTGATTGCGTGAATCTAAAGCGTTTTTTGTGCCCCCGCACATTCTCTGGGCCAGACAGGGCAAAATGCGCGAGTTTATCGCGCGGCTAAGCATGCTCCCGGGGAGAAAAGTCACGTCATCCCTTTATGCGCCTTGGTTAATAGGCTAGAATCTGGCGCTATCTGAATAAGTAACCATGATGAGATACAGTCATATGATCACAATGCAAACCAACCACGGTGTTATTAAACTCGAACTCGATGCCGAAAAAGCCCCTGCAACCGTCGCTAACTTCATCAAGTATGCGAAAGACGGCTTTTATGATGGCACCATCTTTCACCGCGTTATCGATGGTTTCATGATCCAAGGCGGCGGATTCACCGAAGATATGTCGCAAAAGCGTTGCAACGAAGCGATCGAAAACGAAGCCAACAATGGTCTGTCTAACCTGGTCGGCACTATAGCTATGGCCCGCACCTCAGATCCACATTCGGCCACCGCGCAGTTCTTCATCAATATCAACGACAACACCTTCCTCGACTTCAAATCTGAGTCGGTACAAGGCTGGGGTTATTGTGTATTCGGTAAAGTCACCGAAGGCATGGATGTGGTTAACCAGATCAAGGCCGTTGCCACCGGCAACCGCGGCATGCATCAAGACGTACCGCTAGAAGCCGTGGTCATCGATAGCGTAACCGTCGAAGCATAATCACAGGGCCGACACTCGTTGAACTACACCCTGTTTGTGGGCGATCTGCACCTCAGTGCCGATCGCCCCGATATCCTAAACGCCTTCCATCAATTTCTTGACCAAGATGCCAACCATTGCGACGCCCTCTATATCCTGGGTGATCTGTTTGAAGTCTGGGTGGGCGATGATATCGCCGAGCCTTTTGCCCTGGAGCTTGCCGAGCGCTTAAAGCGATTCTCGACCCATACGCCCATCTATTTTATCCATGGCAACCGCGACTTCCTGCTGGGTAAAGAGTACGCCAAGCGCTCAGGCATGAAGCTGCTGCCTGAGGTTTATAGCATCGATCTCTATGGTGAGCCCAGCGTGTTGCTCCACGGCGATAGCCTGTGCACCCTGGATAAGGCCTATCAGAGATTCCGCCGCTTTAGAAACATGGCCTGGGCCAAGTTTATCTACAATCACCTGCCTAAGTCGAAACGCATCGCCATCGCCGACAAGCTGCGCAGCAAGAGTAAGCAGAGCAATCAGCTTAAAAGCTATAGCATCATGGATGTGGAGCAGAGCGCGGTTGAGCAATTGATGGCTGAGACTGGGGCTAAGCGCATGATCCATGGTCATACCCACAGACCAGACATTCATCGGCTCGCCAACGACACTCAGCGTATTGTGGTGGGCGACTGGTATGAGCAAGGCAGCGTATTGAAGATCAGCCCCAAGGAAGTGAACCTGCAGAACCTTCCCTTTGGTGAAACAGAGGCATAGGCCAGCCGAAACAGCCTGATCCCCCGTTAGTTTACAGTACGCACTAACTAAGGTCTGTTAAACTTTTCCCGTATCAACAGGTCTCAGGCCTTCCCGAGTGAAACTTAAATTCAGTGTCTGGCGCGCTGATTAGTTCCGCCTCCAGCTTGGCAAAGTGGGTCACACGTTCATCGATATTCTCAGGCGATATCGCCTGGGCCAGCACCAGATAATCTTGATAGTGACGCGCCTCTGAGCGCAGCAGCGACACGTAGAACTTACTCAGGCCCTCATCAAGATAAGGCGCCAGCTTGGCGAAACGCTCACAGGAGCGAGCCTCGATAAAGGCGCCTACGATCAGCTTATCCACCAGGGTAGCCGGCTCATGGGTGCGCACCGCGCGCATCATCCCCTTGGCATAGCGGCCGGCCGTGAGATTTTGATAGGGTATGCCCCGTGCCTGCATGATCTCCAGCACCTGCTCAAAATGGTGAAACTCCTCTTTTATCAGGCGCACCATCTTGGCGATAAGATCCGGGCCGTAATCGACCCCATCCTTCGCGGTCAACTCACCCACCAGCTCATTCTTTTTTACATCCCGCGCCAGAAAGGCATCGATATCCCGCGACTTGTTATAGACGAACTCCTCATAAGGCTTGGCCCACTGGAGTAGCTGATCGCCACTCGCCTTATCCACCGCATACTTACGGATCAAGAACATCGCCGTCTGCGCCGCCTTCAGCTCACAGTTACAGTGATCGATAAGCAGCGCAGCAAGCTGCTCCGGCTGGCTAGCGAGCGCTATCCACTCATCAGGGGTTTCACATTGTAGGAACTGCTTTATCGGGGCTAATAGGGCTTGCATCACACACTCGAGGGTTAAACGGACAGACGCCGACTATTCTACCCTTAAAAGATGGCCTTAGGCAGGTCCATCTGCCTAACAGATGAAAGTTAGCTTGACTAGTCTAAGTTTATGTTCAATAAATAAACTATGTCAGTCCTCACAGGGCTGTTTGGGAGCCTGAGGTCTATTGGGTAGCAGACCAACAGGCAATGCGGGTTCGTCTGAAGTTTGGCGAGCACAATATGAAAGCTGAACAAGGATAATTATAATGATATTGAATCACTTAATGGGGTTATACACTCATCCGAAAGAAGAGTGGCACACAATTGAGAAAAACCACGAAGCGCTGAGAAGCAGTCTTAGCCATGTCATGCTAATCGCCCTCATACCGGCCGTCTGTACCTATCTTGCCTCCACCATGTTCGGCTGGAACCTAGGGGTATCCGATCCCCTCTTCCTCACCAAGCAAAGCGCCATGATGATGTCCATCAGCATGTATTTCGGCCTGATTGCCGGCGTCTTCGCCCTGGCCTATCTGGCCTATTGGATGGCAAAGACCTTCGATGCTCAGCCTAGCTACACACAGGCGATCGAGCTGGCAGCCTATACCGCAACGCCACTCTTTATGGTCGGCCTGGCGGCGCTCTATCCTGCGCTCTGGTTCATGATGGTCGTTGGATTGGTGGGACTGACCTACTCTGTGTACCTGCTCTACACCGGGGTACCAATCATCATGAATATCCCGGAAGAGAAAGGCTTCATCTATGCCAGTTCGGTAGTCACAGCAGGCCTGGTGCTATTGGTCGCGCTGATGGCCTCGAGCGTCATCCTTTGGAGCTTCGGCCTAGGCCCCATGTACCAATAGAAGACTTAGCTAACGCAAGATACAAAAAAGGCTTTAGGGTTCACCTAAAGCCTTTTTTTAATATCAAGTTTAATACCAAGCATTCACTTAGTTAGAAGAGTCTCGCAGGGCAACCGTCAGGTTAAACACCAGATGCTCAGGCGATGAGTCTTTGCTATCGGCGCAGAAGTAACCTTCGCGCTCGAACTGATAGGCCTTCTCGGCCTCAGCATTAACCAGGCCAGGCTCGACCAAACCATGCTTAACTACCAGAGACTCAGGGTTTAGCACCTCATCAACCGTCTCGGCGGCCGCCGGATTCGGCTGATTGAAGAGTCTGTCATATAGACGGAACTCTGCTGGTACGGCACTTGTGGCCTCAACCCAGTGGATCACCCCTTTCACCTTGCGACCATCGGCTGGGTTCTTACCCAGGGTCTGATCGTCATAGGTACAATAGATGGTGGTCACATTGCCCGCCTCATCTTTATCGCAGCGCTCGGCCTTGATCACATAAGCGTTACGCAAACGCACCTCTTTGCCCTGAATAAGGCGCTTGTACTTCTTGTTGGCCTCTTCACGGAAATCGTCGGCATCGATATAGAGTTCGCGGCCGAAGACCAGCTCGCGCTCGCCCATAGACTCGATAGTCGGGTGCGCCGGTGCAGATAGCTTCTCTACCTGGCCTTCTGGGTAGTTTTCGATGATCACCTTAACCGGGTTGATCACCGCCATGGCGCGAGGCGCGTGCTCGTTCAGCTCTTCACGGATACAGGCGTCAAGCATGCTCACTTCGACCATGTTCTCTTGCTTAGTCACACCGATACGACGGCAGAACTCACGAATCGCCGCTGGCGTGTAGCCACGACGACGCAGACCGGCGATGGTCGGCATACGCGGGTCGTCCCATCCTGATACCAGACCACGCACCACAAGGTCGTTAAGCTTACGCTTAGACATCAGGGTGTATTCCAGATTCAGGCGAGAGAACTCATATTGACGGGTACGGTTTGGCGCCTGGAAATCGTCCAGGTTATCCAGCACCCAGTCATACAGACGGCGGTTATCCTGGAACTCCAGCGTACAGAGCGAATGGGTGATATCTTCCAGCGCATCGGAAATACAGTGGGTGAAATCATACATAGGGTAGATGCACCACTTGTCGCCTGTCTGATGGTGATGGGCGAAACGGATACGATAGATCACAGGGTCGCGCATACACATGAAAGGTGACGCCATATCGATCTTGGCCCTGAGTGCACATTCGCCCTCTTTGAATTCGCCCTTGCGCATCTTCTCGAACAGCTCAAGGTTTTCTTCGACAGAGGTATCGCGATATGGACTGTTCTTACCCGGCTCTTTCAGGGTGCCACGGTATTCACGGGTCTGCTCACCATTGAGGAAACAGACATAAGCCAGTCCCTTGTTGATAAGTTCTACCGCGTATTGGTGCAGCTGATCGAAATAGTTCGACGAATAACGGATCTCACCATCCCATTGGAAACCTAACCAATGTACGTCGGCCTGAATAGAGTTAACGTAATCGATATCCTCTTTCTCAGGGTTGGTATCATCAAAACGTAAGTTACATAGCCCCTTGTAGTCCTGCGCCAAACCGAAGTTCAAACAGATCGATTTTGCGTGACCGATATGAAGATAGCCGTTTGGCTCGGGCGGAAAACGAGTGTGCACACGGGTGTGCTTACCGCTCTCTAAATCTTCATCTATGATGTTACGAATGAAGTTACTTGGACGTACTTCGGTGTCCACATGACTCATGGAAATCCTCTTTGCGAACTCTATTTCATCGGGCGCACAGGTGCCGCTCGAGACTAATGGGAGAAAACCTGCATATTCCTACAGATTTCGCTTCGTTACAACGGCCAAATCGCAAAAACTGCCATGATTTAGCGCAAAAACAGAAAAGCAGCGACTTATCGCTGCTTTTCTCGGTTTAACAAGCTGTTTTACATCTGGCTTAAATCTACTCGGTCACCACATTGATCACCGGAATGATAGTCTGAGCACGCTGTCCCTTGCGCTTTAACCAGAGGTAGAAGACCACCAGCGCAACTAGGAAGAAGGCAATCCACAGGCCAGACTGCAACGGGTGCGCCGCAAAGGTCATCGCCTGATAGAAGACGGTCGCTGTGCCATAGGCCAGGCCCAGGGTCCAGGTTGCCGCAAAGGTTGCCCAGCGAGGGCCAAACTCACCCACTAGAGCGCCCATGGCCGCCACACACGGCGTATAGAGCAGGATAAACAGCAGGTAGGCAAAGGCTGCCGTCACGCCACTGAAACCACTCTGCAGCGCACTGAAAGTCGAGGTATCGACATCCAGCTCACTCGAAGCCGTCTCAATGGTCTGAATATCACCAACCGAGATAGATAGCGGATCTTCAGGTGCGATGCCAAACAGGTTCTCAGGGATGGTCGCCAAGGCCTCGCTAAAGCTCTCAGACAGTGGCGCCAAGGCTTCATCTTCACCGCTCGCGGTCGAGTAGAGGCTGTTCAGGGTGCCGACTACGGCTTCTTTGGCGAAGATACCTGTGATGATACCCACAGTTGCCGGCCAGTTATCCTGCTCTATGCCCATTGGCGAGAAGAGCGGCGTGACCTTCTGGCTCGCCACACTCAGCACAGACTCAGAGCTGTCCTCGTGGCCGAAGCTGCCATCGACGCCGATAGCGTTGATGAAGTTAAGCAGGGTCACCACGATAACGATTGTCTTGCCTGCGCCCAGAATAAAGCTCTTGGTGCGCTTGCCGGTTCTGGCCATCACCGCCTTAAGCTTCGGCTTCTCGTAGTTAGGCAGTTCCATCACCACGGCACTGCTGCTGCCGGGAAGCAAGGTTGAACGTAGCAACAAGCCCGTTCCTACCGCGGCTAACACGCCTATGATATAGAGCAGGAATACCAGGTTCTGACCCGACTCGGGGAAGAAGGCCGCGGCAAACAGGGCATAAACCGGCAGACGTGCACCACAAGACATGAAGGGTGCCATCATACCTGTCACGATACGCTCACGCTCGCTGCCTAAGGTACGGGTCGCCATAATGGCAGGTACCGAGCAGCCAAAACCGACGATCATAGGCACAAACGCCTTACCCGGCAGACCGATACGACGCATCAGGCCATCGACCACGAAGGCGGCGCGCGCCATGTAACCCGAGCCTTCCAGCACCGAGAGTGCCAGGAATAGCGCGGCGATAACGGGGATAAAGGTGGCTACAGTTTGAATACCCTGGCCCATACCACCGGCAACTATGGTCACCAACCAGGCTGGGGCACCGATATTGGTCATCAGTGCGCCGAGATGATCGACAAACAGGGCGCCGGCCGTGATGTCGAAGAAGTCGATAAAGGCGCTACCGACATTGATACTGAACATAAACATCAGGTACATCACAAACAAGAATACCGGGACACCTGCGATGGGATGTAACACCAGCTTATCGAGACGGTCGCTCAGGGTAAGCTGGTCGCTGTCTTTCACCGATTGGTTAAAGACCTGCTGCACGAAATCGAAACGTGTGGTGGCCACCATGATCTCGATATCCTTGCCCTGGGCCGCTAAACGCTCGGAGCACTGGGACACCTCAGACAACATCTGACCATTCTTGCACTGGCCACAGCCAAGACCGTTACCCATCATCGCCAGGGCGCGGCCACGACTCAGCTGGCTATCACGCTCAAACAGCGCCTTGATACCCGCCTCAATCTCAACATCGTAGTCCAGAACCAGAGGCGCCTCGGACACCTTACCATCTAACAGGTCGACCACCTGGGCCTGTACCTGCTTGATATCATTCATATCGCGAGAGCAGACGGCGATCACTGGGCAGCCTAGCTGCTGACTCATCTTGTCGACATCGACCTCGATCCCATGGGCCTTGGCCGCATCAATCTTGTTGATCACTACCACCATAGGAATGCCAAGCTCGCGCAGCTGCACCGTCAGATACAGGTGACGCTCGATGTTGGTGGCATCGACCAGGTTGATGATGCCATCCATCTGCGCCTCGGCCAGGTATTGCTGGGCAATCTGTTCGTCGAGAGAGCAATCGCAGCTGCTACCGGCTGGCAGTAAGTCGTAAATACCAGGCAGATCCGTCAGCAGCACCTGGGTATCGTTCAGGGTAAAGGCCCCTGTCTTCTTCTCTACCGTCACTCCAGACCAGTTACCCACCTGCTGGTTAGCACCGGTTAGCGCGTTAAAGAGTGTTGACTTGCCCGCGTTAGGGTTACCAACGGTCACACAATGAAATTGTTTAGCCATGAGCCAGCTCCACCTCAATTACTTCAGCCAGGTCCTTACGCATGCATAACTTACTGCCACGAATGGCCAACTCTAATCCCGAGCCCAGTGGGGCACGTCGTAACAGGGTCAGAGAGGTGTTGGGGGTTATCCCCATGGATAAAAGCTTGCGTTTCACCACCGCAGGCAGGCTAATCTGGCCAACCTCGGAGATCACTGCACTATCGCCAGGCTTTAATTCGCTTAATTTCATATTGCAACTCTACCTTTTCAGGTCTCGATAAATCTGAACTACACCAGATTCTAACGGAGCAAGGCTTCCAATAACTTTATCTAGATCAATATTTATGATTGGAAACGATAATAATTTTCAATTGTATTTTATATTATGTGACAGATATCTCAATCAGTAAACGAGATTATCAAATGAGAACCATTTTCATTAGCGAGCAATTCTACGTCCCAACTTACGAACGCAACGTGATCCAGATCACGTAAAGTGCTAATTCGCTCAAATACTTCATTTTTACCCATTATTTATCGCCACAAAATTTACACATTCGTCACAAATCTTGCCTATTATTTAGCTTTGGTAAATTAGTAATTCATAAAGATAACAACTAAACGCCACACTGTGCTTGGATGGATGATGATGAAAAAGGAATCGACTTGGCTGCGTGCCCTTAGGCTAACGGCCCTACTCGCGCTATACCCTCTCTTTAGTTTGCTCGCTCAGGCAACCCCCTGGGATGAGATGCCCGCCGACGAGGTGGAGAAGATCCTCGATAGCAAATTCGCCGAAGGTCAATACTCCCCCAAAGGCGCCGATAGCTGCCTCATGTGCCATCGCAAGAACCAAACCGTCATGGCGCTATTTGACGGCGTGCATGGCAATCCCCAGGTAAAAGGCTCCCCCATGGCCGACCTGCAGTGCGAAGCCTGCCACGGCCCCATGGGCAAACATAATCGTGGCGGCAAGGAGCCTATGATCACCTTCGGCGCCAACTCACCCGTGCCAGCAGAGAAACAAAACAGCGTCTGCATGAGCTGCCATAACGACGACCAGCGCATGGGCTGGAGCGGCAATCATCACGACAATGCCGATGTCGCCTGTAGCGATTGTCACCAGGTACACACGGGTCACGACCCCATTAGCGATAAGAGCCAGGAGGTCGCCGTCTGCACCACATGTCATACCCAACAAAAGGCCGACCTGCACAAGCGCAGCAGCCACCCACTCAAGTGGCAACAGATGGTCTGTAGCGACTGTCACAATCCCCACGGTGGTCTGGGCGAGGCCAGCCTAAAACAGATGAGCATCAACGACAACTGCTACGCCTGCCACGCCGAGAAACGTGGGCCTAAGCTGTGGGAGCATGCACCGGTCACCGACAACTGCGCCAACTGTCATAATCCCCACGGCACGGTCAACGAGGCCATGTTGATCGCCAAGCCCCCTCAGCTTTGCCAGCAGTGCCACGCCAGCGACGGTCACGCCGCCAATCCGGTATTTGCCAACAGCCCTAATGCCTTCAACGGCGGCCAAAGCTGCCTCAACTGCCACAACCAGGTGCATGGCTCTAACCATCCATCGGGCAAACTACTGCAACGTTAATGAGGGAGCATAGCGATGAACAGACTTAAAGGGACTCAAACACGCGCTTGGCCACTCAGCCTGCTGACCCTCTCTATCCTCAGCAGCCTGGCATCGGCCCAGGGGTACGATCTCGCCTCCGCCAACCGCAGCTCGGTGAAGATGGATGCCTGGAAATGCCAACGCTGTGAGGTCAAAGATGCAACCACTGGCGAGATAGGCGTCGGCGTCGCCTATAACGACGGCGGCGATAGCCGTTTCGGCAACACCACGGGCACAGACACAGATGGCGCCGTGGCGAGCCTGGAGGCAGACCTGACCCACAAGAAGGCCTCTGGCTACCAGACCCAATTTAAGTCAGACCGCCTAGGCTACGACGCCGGCTCGGCCAGCCTAACCACGGGGCGCAAGGGCAAGTACGAGATAGCCGCCAGTTATCAAGGCTTTGCCCGCTTCGACAACAACGCGGCGCTAACCCCCTATCGGCTAGCGGCCGCTAGTTGGCAGCTCCCCAGCCAATGGCAGAGCGCCGCCACAACCGATCAGATGAGCAGCCTAAACGATAGCCTGATGGCGAGTGAGCTTAAGATCACCCGTGACCGCTACCGTCTCGACGCCGCCTATACCGGCAGCTTCTACGAAGCCAGCCTCGGCTACCAACATGAGCAGCGGCAGGGCAATCGCCGTGCCAGCGCCAATCTGCTCACCAATAGCACCATGCTGGCCGAGCGCGTCGACGACAAGAGCGATCGCATCGAAGGCAAACTTTACTTTCGCGGCGATCAGTGGCTGACCGGCATAGATGCCGAGCTCAGTCATTACAAGAACGATATCAATGCCCTGCACTGGCAATCGGCGTTCAGTCCCACCTTTGGCGCCGCCTATTATGGCCAGAGCGCTGTAGCGCCCGATAACAAGGCCTATCGCGTGGCGGCTCACAGCCAATTCTCCGCCCCGAGTCAGCAGGTGCTGATGCATCTGGGTTTTAGCCGCATGACCCAAGATCAGGCCTATCTGCCGGCCACCATCAACGGCCCTTCCCCCATGCTGCCTGCGACCAATCTCGACGGCCAGGTGGATCTGCTGGAGATGAAGCTTAAGTATCTCGGGCGTCTCACCCCAGAGCTCAGCCTCAGGGCCGGCTACGATTATCGCGATCGCGACAACAAGTCTGAGATCTTGAGTTACCCGCAGATCATTACCGACAGCTACTACAGCGGCGATAAGCTTAATCAGGCCTATGACCGAACCCGTCAACAGGCGAATCTGGGGGCCAAGTACCGCTTTACCCGCAGCCTCTATCTGGATCTGCAATACCAGTATGAGCACAACAACTACAACGCCCTCGACCGCGACAGCCTTCAGACATCAGATGTTACGGCCAAGCTCCACTATCGACTCTCCTCCCAATGGCAAGCCTGGCTCAAGGCCGAGTTTGAGGATCGCGGCGGCAGCGAATATCTGGGCTCGAGCGTAAGCAATCGCCCCAACAGCCCGCTTTTAAGGCGCAGCTATCTGGCCGATCGTGAGCGCCAGCGTTATGGCCTCTACACCAGTTTTAACGGCGAGTCGCTCAGCGCCATGCTCAACCTGCACCTGATGCAGGATGACTACACAGACACCCAGATAGGCCTGACCCAGGTCGATAGCCAGGGTTATGATCTCTCCGCCAACTATGCCCTGAATGAGCAGATTAACCTCAGCGCCTTCGTCAATCAGGACTGGCGCGACAGCGATCAGGCGGGCAGCAACAACTTCGGTAGTCCCAACTGGTTTGCCACCACCAAGGATAAGGCGACCCTTATCGGTGCCGGGTTCGATTACGACGCCCTGATGGAGAACCGTCTGCGACTAGGCCTCAACTACAGCTATAGCGACGGCCAGAGCGACACTGAGGTCAGCCAGGGTCTGCACAGCCCATACGGCAGCTATTACGCCACCAGGCACAATCTCAACGCCTTCGCCGACTTTAATCTCAGCGAGAGCCTGGGGCTGCGGCTGGATTGGATCTTCGAGCAGTACCAAGACGCCGACTGGGCCAACGACAAGCTGATGCCAGACAGCATCCCCAACGTCTTGACCTTCGGTGACCTCAGCCATGATTACAACGCCCACTACTTTGGAGTGACCCTGAGTTACCAGCTGTAACTCAGGCGCCCCCTATGCCAAGGAAGCGATGATGAAGATGAACAAAACTTTCCATTATGCCGCCCTGTTTGGGCTAGTTTCGCTACTCACCGCCTGTGGCGGCGATGATGGTAAACCCGGTAATCCTGGCGAGCCCGGCGGCCCTCCAGCCATGGTGATCGACACCTTAGTGGTCAGCTTCGATCCCGTGCAGATGCAATCAGGCGTCGCCACAGTGAACTACCGCGTCACCAATCAGGATGACGAACCTGTAGTGGGGATCCCAAGCGCCACCTTTATTGCCGCTCAACTGCTGCCCCAGGGCTATACCAATGCGGGCAACGCCTCCCAGTGGCAATACTTCACCTCGGAGAGCTGCAACGACAGCTGCCCTGGGGAGTATGTGGATCATAAGAATGGCCGCTACAGCTACACCTTCAGCGCAGGTTTCGACGGCTTGAATGATGTCGGTTACCAGGCCGGCGCCACCCAGCGTATAGTGGTTAAGCTAGGGGGCGACAGCCTGGCCGATGGCACCAGCCTGCCCATCACCAACCAACACTTCGACTGGCAGGGCGACAAAGACGGCGCCAGCAGCGATCCTGTCTACACCCGCAACCTGATCAAGATAGAAACCTGCAACAGCTGTCACAACGACCTGGCCTTTCACCGCGGCAACTACAACCAGATTGAGACCTGCGTGACCTGTCACAACGCCGATCGCGTCAGCAATCCAGACAACATCTTCCCGCAGATGATCCACGGCAAACATCTGACCGGCTTCCCCGGCTCGCTGGCAAACTGCCAGACCTGTCATGCCGAAGATGAGACCCTAAGCGAGCAGATGAACTGGGCACGGGTGCCCACCATGGAGGCCTGTGGCGCCTGTCATACCTATATCGACTTCAAGAAGGGTGAAGGCCATCCGGCGCAGCTCAATAACGCCAACTGCGTCGCCTGTCACAACCCAGATTGGACAGCCAGCGTCCATAACGACGGCGGCAACGCCCAGGCATTGGCACAATTTAAGCCTGTGATCACCAAAGCCATGCGCAGTGGCGATACCGTCTCATTCACCCTGACACTGGAAAACCCCGCGACGGGTCAGCCCTACACGGCCAGCGCCGACCAACTGGATTTCGTCTCCGACCTTCGCGTATACGCCAACTGGGGCACCAGCTTCGACTATGCCACCCGCTCGGCGCGCTCCATACGCGTGCATGAAACCGCGCCTATCTCCGGCAGCAACGGCAGCTTCGACTATCAGATAGCCGGGCTGACGGTCCCCGCAGGTAGCGAGATGGATAAAGGCACGCTAGCGATTCAAGGCAGAGTCTGCGCCGCCAACGGCGTGCTGGGCGCCTGTAGTGATGAGGCCAACAGCGAAGTGGTGATCAAATCCAGCCATCGCTTCTTCGCCACCGATGCCTTGAGCGATAGCGGCCGCCGCGTGGTGGTTAACAACGACACCTGCGGTAGCTGCCACGGGGATCAACAGCTGAACTTCCACGGTTCGCGCAACGATCTTGAGGGTCAGTGTCAGCTATGTCACAACCCCAACATGCAAGCCGAGGCTGCGGACAATCCGTCCCTCACCACAGCGGACTTCAAGCATCTCATCCACGGCATTCATAGCGGCCAGCGCGCCGGTTTCGAAGGGATCAACTACCCGGGCAACATAGGTAACTGCGCCCAGTGCCACGCCGACAGAGATGGCGTGCTCTCGGTCGCCCTGCCGCTGGATGCCGGTGTGAAACCGCTGGCCATAGACGATGGCAGCTACACCAGCCCGACGGCCGCCATCTGTAGCGACTGCCACAGCAGCGAGACCAACAAGAACCATATGATCCAGCAAGGCGCAGTATTCAGCGGCACCCTGTCCGATGCCACCGCAGGCACCGAGAGCTGCAGCACTTGTCACCGACAAGGCGCCGATGCCGATGTGCTGACCGTGCATCCCATCAAATAAACCGGACAAGGCGCCAGGCCACTGGCGCCGATTCGACAACGCATTGAGAGATTGACTGAAATGGAAGGCACTATGATGGATATGAAGAAGAAGGTGAATCAATGGAGCCTCATCGCCCTGAGTTGCAGCGCGCTGCTACTGGGCTGTGGTAGCGACGGCAAGGATGGTAAAGACGGCCCCGACGGTGTCATAGGCGTCAGCATCACAGATACCCCAAGCGTGATGGCCCAGTTTACCCAGGCATCGATAGAAGATGGTCAGGTCAGCGTGACCTTTAAGCTTGAGAATGCCAACGGCGTGGCCGTTCTCGGCCTGACCAAAGACTATGACCTCAGATTCGGTATCGCCCAGCTGGCCCAGGTCACAGAGACGATTGACGGCCAAAGCTTCGATCGCGGCTACCAGTGGCAGGCCTACATCAATAGCCTCAGACAGCCGGGTTCATTGCCAGATGACACCTCTGGCCTTAACCCCTCGCCTCAATATCAAGCCAATGTCGAGGCCGCCAGTGCCTGCGAAGACTGCCTGACGGATAATCTCGATGGCAGCTACACCTATAAGTTTCAGCAAAACATCGCCAATGTCACCGAGCCTTTAGCCATCACCTACAATGGCGATAACACCCACAGGGTCACCCTGGAGCTTAAGCTGCCCCAGGCGACCGCCAACGCCCACCATGACTGGCAGCCCTCTTCGGGGTCGACCGACGGAATTCAAACCCGCAATGTTGTGAGTAAGGAGACCTGTCTTAACTGTCACCAGGAGGAGAGCCTAGCACTGCACGGTGGCCGCCGCATCAGCCTCGAAAACTGCGCCAGCTGTCATACCGCAACCTCAGGCGATCCCGAGAGCGGCAACAGCATCGAATTTACCTACCTGATCCATGCCATCCACAAGGGTCAGGACAGGGTCACCAGCACGCCAGAAGGGATTGTACCCGCCCCCTATAAGATAGTGGGCTTTGGCGGCAGCCTGCACGACTATGGCAAGGTGATGTTCCCGCAGAAACCGGCGGCTAACTGCGCCGCCTGTCACAAAGAGGGGGACGGCGCCCCAAGCGACGCCGCCCTGTTTAAGGCAGATAACTCCAGCGTTGCCTGTATCAGCTGTCACACCGAGAAACCATCGCAGAATCACTCTAGCACCAACTGCGTCGCCTGCCACAACGCCACGGATACCTATCCGGGCACAGGCAACGCCGAGAAGCGCCATGGCGATGTGCTAAAGGCCTACTCGCAGGCCCAAGCCATGGGCGTCAGCTTCAGCAACATAGGCCTGGATGGCGACGGTAAGCTGAAATTTGATCTCCAGGTAACCGACTCTGCCGGTAATCCGGTGGCCAGCGAGTTTATCGAGCTTGGCACCCGCGTCGTGGTCGCCTGGGATGTCGACAAGGACTACCCGGCCTACACGGATGCCTCCTACAGCAATCGTCGCTTCAGACTGTCCCAAGGCACCTATGACAATGCCAGCAAGACCTTCACCATAGTGGCCAGCAGCTTCGACATGCCAATGGATGCAGCGGGCAAGACCTTCGAGCTTTGGTCTGCCGTAGAGGTGTGCTTCAACCACGGCGGCTATGGCGTTGCCGATGTGGTGATGACCGCCTGTAGCGATGATACCCGCTCGGTGGCCGTTAAAGAGGCGCCTTATCGCTTCGTCTGGTCCGGCACAGGCGTTGCCGAAGATGGCCAGGTGGCCATGCGCCGCGCCATCGTCGATACCAGCAAGTGTCAGACCTGTCACAACCAGGAGAATCACCATTACAACAATGGTTATAACTGTCAGACCTGTCATACCTCAGACAAGACCACCAGTGGTGATGACAGCTATCCGGGCGGACGTCGCCCCACCAGTTTCGCCTTTAAGGCCCACGAGGCAGAGGGTCACTACCTCAAGTATGCCGGCGTGCAGTCGGGCACAGTGCTCAAGACAGACTGCCTCACCTGTCATACCGATGATGGCATCACACTTGGCCGCGCAAGCGATCGCGTCTGGCGCTATGGCGATACCACCACAGGCGTCGATATCTGGGTCTCATCCGATGCCGGCGCCTGCCTGAGCTGCCACCAGAAATACCTTAAGGATTCTGGTGCGGCCCATATCCAGGCCAACGGCGGTATCTTAGACGGTATGGACGCAGACGATGTGCGCGCCCGGGCGGCAGAGACCTGCGCCACCTGCCATACGCCGACTCAGCTGTTAGGCATTCACCAGGAATAGCATCGCTACTATAAAAGATGGTGAGCGACACACTGGATAAAAGGAGGCTGCAGCCTCCTTTTTTATCGCCCAACACCGAAGCATGCCATCAATGCATGACGCCATATGCCACGCCACTCAATCGCATATTTCACAAATTAATAACATCAGGCCCACAAACCCGGGAGTTTCACCGGCAAAATGGATCGGTTTCCCAGCGCCTATGCTTGCGTTAGATCAAAACTGCGGTGAAAAAATCCCCTGCCGCTTAAGCTTTATTTAAGAAAAGGCTTATTTTTAGGCCACTCAAGAGAAAATGCCCACACTAGTTATTTGTAAGTCATTGTAAAGTATTGAATTTAACAAGTTTATCAATTTCCACCAAGCTTAATGGATCCGCTTCACGTTTGCGCCAAGTGGGCCGTTGCACCTACCCCCTTTTAAGTAATATGGCCCCTAAGGTGCCGCCAAGTTGTTGAGGCAATAGCAATAACTCTGGCCACCTTGTTCATACCAAAAAGAAAAAATTGAGATCACTCTCATTCTCATGCAGGGGAAAAATGATGAAACGGTATTCAATCAGTACCGCAGTCAAAACAGCATTCGGTGTCGGAGCCTTATCTCTGGCGCTGGTCGGCTGTGGCGGCAGCGATGGTAAAGATGGTGAAGATGGCAAGCCTGGTGAAATCGCGGTCGATATCAACAGCGCGACTGCGGTCCAAACCAAGATAGAAAGCGCCAGCTATGACGCGGCGGCCAAGACCCTAAGCTTCGAATTTAGCCTGACCAATCCTAATGGCGTCGCCGTCACAGGATTAGAGGCGCTCACCGACCCACTACGCATCGCCTTCGGTCGTATGGGCACCCGCAGCGAGGCCTTCACACCCTATAGCCTGGAAGATGGCACCCAGGTCACCGGCCGCGCCGATGGCGACGAGGAGATCTGGCTCTCTTACCGCAACGCCAGCAAGAACGGCGTACCTATGACGGGCACCAACAACTGGCGTCCAACTCGTGACTGCCCTGAAGGACTTAGCTGCCTGAGCTACCTAGGCGAAGGCCGTTATCGGGTTACGGCGCCAGAGATCATAGACACCAATGGCCTGGACTACGACTATGATGCCAACCGTATCAATGGTATCTACCTGATCACCTATGGTGTGGGACAGAACAAGCTGAAAAATGTCGAAACCTACTACTGGGATCCTTTAACCGAGCAGTCGGTCTCTTCGCCTAAGAAAGTGCTGGAGATGGATACCTGTATCAGCTGTCACGTAGGTCAGGATCATATCCGCCACGGCAACTATGGTAATACCGCCGACGGCTGTGGTTTCTGCCACACAGACTATACACAGTACAGCGGCTCAGGTATTGATAGCGAAGGCAACACGGTCGAATTTAACTTTGATGGCTCCATCAAGGGACTGGTTCACGCCGTGCACACTGGCATTACAGAGGGAGATCGCCGCGAGCTGGCCAAGTTCAACTCGGTTATCGCCAATGCCAACAACCCAGCCTTTACCTATGAGTTTGATGGTGCGGCGCTCGATAGCGAAGGCAATCCTAAGGCCGAGCTTAACTTCCCGGCCTCGACTGCCAACTGTCAAAGCTGTCACGTAAGCTACACCACCACAGAAGAGACGCTGCCCGAAGGCCTGACCGCTCACGCCCTCGCCTGGTTTGGCGATAAAGATGTGACCAGCTGTCAAAGCTGTCATGGCGAATACCACAAGGGCAGCAGCCTGGTGGCGCCGGGTGAAGATGGCGCAACAATGGTAGGTTGTGTCACCTGTCACAGCAGCCAAGATGGCAATACCCGCGGCGGCGCCTTCCGCCACTTCGCTGGTCATGAACAAGAAAGCAGTGAGGCCGCATCACAGGCTGGGCTATTAGTCAGTGCTAGCTACAGCCAGATCGCCTGGGATGAAACCAGCGCGACCCTAAGCTTTATTCTTAACCTGAATAAGGGTGAAGAGGCGGTTACCAGCCTACATGTACCGGGCATTACCGTGTATGTTAACGCCGTCGATGCGGTTAAACCTGACGCCTACCTGGCGGCGCGCACAAGTGGTAAAGCCACAGCTAACCCAGATGGCAGCTATACGGTGACCGTCGATGCGTCTAAGCCTGCCTATGGCCTGCCTTCACTGGCCGAGGTTATTGCTAATGGGGCAGATCTGGCGATCACATCGAGTTTCAAGACTTGTTTCACCAATAAAACTTCAGATCTACTAGCCTTAGTTGATGGCGCTTGCCCATTAGATAGTCGTGGTAGAGAAAATGTCCTAAGCCCAAATGCAGCTAAAACTGTGTTCGTTAAGCTTGACGGAACGCCTGGTGCAGTGCGTGCCAGCGCCGTGGACTATGACAACTGCGCAAGCTGTCACAACAACGACATGGTGGCCCGTAAGGGTGCGGCGCACTACCGCAACGCCGACGTACACACCTGTGCCCAGTGTCACGAAGCCGGTGATTACAACAGCCTGGTGGTACGCGTTCACGGCACCTTCGGTAAGGCCCATGGCCGCGCCGATGTACATCAACTGGTCAGCAGTGCCAACTGCTCAGCCTGTCACAGCGATCTCAACTTCGGTCTAGAGAATGCACGCTCAACCCCGATGCGCTGGAACAAGGGCGATGCCAGCTACTCCAGCCCACAGGCCGGTGTGTGCGCTTCTTGCCACGTCTCATCGAACTATGAGATCGGCGGTGGTAAAGATGCGGCCAAGTCTCACATCGAGAGCATGGGCGGCGTCGTTGCCGGCAGCTATGAAGCGGCTATGCTAAACAGCGAGTCATGCCTCACCTGCCACAGCGCAGAGAAGGTCGCCGAGCTGCACAAGCAAAACTAAAACAGACGCCACTGTTTTAAAGACCCATTTAAAATAAGCTAAGAGTGTCAGGCCATGCCTGGCGCTCTTTTTTTATCGCCGCTTTCTGTTCCACTTTCTCTCCCATCTGCCGCAAGACCACGGGTGCGCATGGAGCAAACTCAAAGAAACACAGGCTCTACATACCCCCAAAGGCGCCACATTTTCGGCTACAGCAAATTAACAGGATGTGATTTAACTGGCTGACTTTCTTAAGTGAAAATGAAAATTTCACCAAAAATGCACTTTTTTACCTACCTCTAAAGAAATAGTCAGATCTCAATCACATAAGCAGACTGAAACACCTGCTAAAAAGTTGCCATTTCGATAGCCTTAGAGGTGGAAATTAATTCCACACACTAAGCGGGTGTTTTCAGTAAACAAAATAAATACTGTTCTCAATTTCAGTACTTGTTTTTATTGAAGAACAATCAATTAGTGATGATTAAAACTATTGCAGGGAATAATCATGATGAAAAAGTTCAATGTTAATGCAGCGACAAAAGCTGTATTAGGTGCCGGACTTCTCTCTCTCGCCTTATCCGGTTGCGGCAGCGACGGTAAAGATGGCGAAGATGGTAAGGACGGCGTCATTGGTGTCAACATCGACACTACACCTACCCTTCAGGCAACCTTTACCAACGCGACAATCGACGCGGGTAAAGTCACGGTCGACTTCAAGCTTCAAGATGCAAACGGCGTTGCCGTACTTGGGCTCACCAAAGACCACGACCTGAGATTTGGTGTCGCGCAGCTGACCCATGTGGTTGAAACCAAAGCCGATGGCGAAACCGCCGATCGCGGCTTCCAATGGCAGGCCTACATCAATAGCGAGAAAGCGCCTAACCCAGACTGGGTACCAGAGGGCGATACCGACATCAATCCGTCTAACCAGTTCCAAGCCAACGTAGAGCAGGCCGCCAAGTGCGACGACTGCCTAGTCGACAACGAAGACGGTAGCTACACCTATACCTTCCAGACCAACATCGCCAACGTCACCTCACCAGTCACTGTGACCTATGACGCCGATGCGACTCAGCGTATTACGCTCGAGCTGGAACAACCTAGTGTCACGGCTAACGCCAACTATGATTTCCAACCTTCTAGTGGCGCGACCGAAGGCATTCAAACCCGCAACGTGGTTGCTATCGAGACCTGTTACACCTGTCACCAGCCAGAGAGTCTGGCACTGCATGGTGGCCGTCGTATTAACATCGAAAACTGCGCCTCTTGCCACACCGCCACCTCTGGCGATCCAGAAACTGGCAACAGCGTCGACTTCACTTACATGATCCACGCCATTCACCGTGGTGAAGAACGTCACACCTATGATGCCGACGGCAACCAGGTGCCAGCACCTTACAAGGTGATCGGCTATGGCGGCGGCGTGCATGACTACGGCAAGGTGATGTTCCCACAAAAGCCAGCGGCCGATTGTAGCGCCTGTCACGTAGAGGGCAGCAATGCACCGGCAAATGCCGACCTTTACAAGGCAGATCTGAGCAACACAGCCTGTATCGCCTGTCACAGCGAGAAACCATCTTCTCACCACAGCAGCACAGACTGTATGGCCTGTCACAACAGCACCGAACCATACGGCGGCACAGGTAGCGCCTTCAAGCGTCATGGCGACGTACTGAAAGCGTACCAAGATGCCGAAGCGATGAGCGTTAAGTTCAGCAACATAGGTGTTGATGCTAATGGTAAGTTCGCCTTCGACGTACAGGTACTGGGTGCCGATGGCGCCGCCCTGGATGGCGAGCTATTAGATCCAAAATCACGTGTGGTTGTGGCCTGGGATATCGACAAAGACTTCCCTGCCTACAGCGATGCCTCCTACAGCAATCGTCGTATCGCCCTAGAAGAAGGGGTTTACAACGCCGAGACTAAGGCTTACACCCTAACCGGTACTAAGTTTGATCTACCTGCCGATGCCAACGGCAAGACCTTCGAGCTCTGGTCAGCGCTGAAAGTCTGCTTCAACAACGGTGGCTATGGCGTTGCCGAGATTAAGCCTACCGCCTGTGCGACCGAAGGCGTACGTAAGGTAGAAGCTAAACAAGAAGCGATGCACTTCGTCTGGAAAGATGGCGCCATCGACGACAGCGCAACACCTGCTGAGCGTCGTGACATCATTGACCCTACTAAGTGTCAGGGCTGTCACAACCAGGAAAACCATCACTACAACAATGGTTACAACTGTCAGACTTGCCACACTTCTGACAAGACCACTAAGGCTAACGCCAGCGAGCAGTATCCAAATGCGAAGAAACCAACCAGCTACGCCTACAAGGCACACGAAGCTGAGGGTCACTTCCTCAAGTATGCTGGCGTAGGTTCTAGCACTGTTGTGAAAACCGACTGTATGACCTGTCACACAGACGGCGGTATCGAACTGGGCCGCGCTCCTGAGCGTACATGGCGCTATGGCAACCTGTTAACAGGTGAGGACATCTGGGTATCTTCCGATGCAGGTGCTTGTATGAGCTGTCACCAGAAATACCTGAGCGATGCAGCCAAGTCTCACATCGAGACCAACGGCGGTATCTTAGACGGTGTTGATGCCGATGACGTACGTACTCGCGCAGCAGAAACCTGTAAGACCTGTCACACACCTGAAAAGGTGATGGAACTGCACGGTCACTAGTAGGTTTGACCCACTAACTCTCAAGGTTAGTGGGTCGACATCTACCTCGAAGGGAGGCACTCGCCTCCCTTTGTTTTTACTGTAGAACAGTGAACGCTAAAATAAGAACAAAAATCGCAAAACTGTTTCATTTTGCAACATTTTTTCTCCCAATCCGTCCCATTCTCCGCCCGCCGGGCTACCCCTTTAGAAATAGAAAGATCTCGGTCACACATTAGACTCAGTCAGGCAGATTTTAGCCGCTTGTTACGTTAGCATTTCCTTGGGGATTTCTATTTCCAGCATTGACTTAGGTCGCACAACTTATAACTGAGAACCGGCGCAATCAATGGCCATGCACTTAAGACGATGCCAAACCTATGCAGGGAAAAAATGATGAACGTACAAAATAATAAATTTAAGCTGCTACTCGCAGCAGGTGCCGTCTCCATGGCTCTTACCGGTTGTGGTGGCAGCGACGGTAGTGATGGTAATCCTGGCAACCCAGGCGGCCCAGCAGCCGATGCCATTGAAGTACTTCACCTTGATGTCACCAAGGTTGAATACGACAACGGCACACCCACAATCACAGTCTTTGCGACCAACCAGGAAGATCTTCCTGTTATCGGTCTGAAAGATCTTGAAGTGAAAAAAGTGGTTCAGCTACTGCCACAAGGCGCGACCGGTGCAGGTAATGCCGCCGAATGGCAATATATCGGCTCACAAAAAGCCTTCACCGACCACAAGAATGGTAACTACAGCTTCACCATCGAAGTGGAAGGCTACAACCCAGAACTGACCCAAAGATACAATATCGTCGCCAAGGCCTCGACACTGCTCGACGGCGTCACCCTGGTGCCGCAAACCGAGATCGCCGAAGACTTCTCTGGCGAAGGTTATGAGCCACTCTACACCAAGAATGTGGTCTCAACCGCCAGCTGTAATAGCTGTCACGCCGAAGGACAGAAGATCTACCACAGCTACACCAGCGTAGAGACCTGTGTCTCTTGTCACACCCAAGAGATGGCCGATGAGAAAGGTAAGCCACAAGTTGCCTTTAACCATCTGATCCACAACGTCCATAACGACGCAAAGATGTATGGCCGCAACATGGACCAGAGCGCCGAAACTGCGCACCACATTGTCCAGGACAACTGCCAAGCCTGTCACGTTCAGTCTGACGAGCTCACCGAGTGGGGCAACTGGTCACGTATTCCAACCATGGAAACCTGTACTAGCTGTCACGTCAACATCGACTTTAAGGCGGGTAAAGGCCACTCTCAGCAAAATGACAACAGCAACTGTGTTGCCTGTCATAACGCGAGCTGGACTGCCGAGCTGCACACCCAAGCTGGCAACGACAAGAAAGCCCTTATCGACCAATACGGCCTGAATGTTGAGTCAACCATCAACACCGAAGGCACTGCAGCCACCATCAGTGTTCAAGTGGTCGATGCCAGCGGCGCCGCCGTTGATATCAACACCATTCTGCCTATGGTACAGCGCTTCGAGATCGTGACTAACGTAGGTCCTAACAATGTGACCCTAGGTTATGGCGGTAAAGACTCTATCAACGCCGTGAAGAATGGCGTGGTCGATGCCAAGGCGCTAGTCGAAGATGGCAAACTGGTTTACACCACTAGCAAAGATCTTAAGCTAGGTGCCAACGGTATCGACAGCGAGACCGCCTTTACCTTCGTTGGCTGGGCAATGTGCTCAGACAAGGGTGAGTTCGTCAACTGTGACGATCCTGCCTTCGACGGTAGCGACACCGACAAGTACACCGGCATGAAAGCCGACCTTGCCTTCGCCGCACTAGCAGACAAGGCGCCAAGCATGCGTCACGTCGACTCAGTGAACTTCACCGCCTGTGCCTCTTGTCACACCACAGAGTTTGAAGTGCACAAGGGTAGCCACCATGCAGGTTTCGTCCTGTCTGAGCAGCTCTCTCACGCGAAAGACGCCAACGACATGCCTATCATAGGTGTCGACGCCTGTGTGGCCTGTCACACACCTGACGGCACATACGCTGGCGGCGCGAACAAGGGTGCCCTGGAGATGAAGCTGCACGTGGTACACGGCGAGCAAGGCATCATCAAAGATTGTGCCCAGTGTCACAACGACTTCAACCTGGACGCCTTCAAGGCTAAAGGTGCCCTGGCAACTGCTGCTAGCCAATACAGCACACCTATCGCCGCGACTTGTACTTCTTGTCACACCAGCGATAGCGTCAAGGCCCACGCCGAAAGCCAAGGTGCCATCATCAATGGTGCTAAAGATGTCGCTAACGATGCGGCGCAGCTAGAAACTTGTTTCTTCTGCCACGCACCTGTTATCGAAGATCACACTGCGGTGAAGATGTAATTTGCGCATCTCAAATTGAAAACCGGGGGAGTCACCTCCCCCACTTTTCACGACTCATTTGTGCAAATTAGGATGCCTATTATGAAAATCACAAATCAATTCAAAAGCCTGTTTCCGGCGGTGATGGCGGCAGCGCTACTTACCCTAGGCATAAGCCAAGGCGCGGTGGCGTCTAAGTGGGATGCCAAGATGACCCCGGACGAGGTGGAAGCCACCCTGGACAAGAAGTTCGCCGAAGGCCAATACTCGCCTAAGGGCGCCGACTCTTGTCTCATGTGTCACGGCAAGTCTGAAAAGGTCATGGACCTGTTCAAGGGCGTACACGGCGCTGCCGACTCGAGCAAGAGCCCGATGGCCGGCCTGCAATGTGAAGCCTGCCACGGCCCTATGGGTAAGCATAACCGCGGCGGTAACGAGCCGATGATCGCCTTCGGTCCCGACTCTACCCTGTCTGCCGAGAAGCAAAACAGCGTCTGTATGAGCTGTCACAAAGATGACAAGCGCATGGCCTGGAACGGCGGTCACCATGACAACGCCGATGTGGCCTGTGCCTCTTGTCACTCAGTGCACACTGATAAAGATCCAGTGCTCTCTAAGAACACAGAGATGGAAGTCTGTACCAGCTGTCACACCAAGCAAAAAGCCGACATGAACAAGCGTTCTTCTCACCCAATGAAGTGGGCGCAGATGGTCTGTAGCGATTGTCACAATCCACACGGTACCCTGTCGGACTCGGACCTGGTCAAGCCCAGCGTTAACGAAACCTGCTATTCGTGCCACGCAGAAAAACGCGGCCCAAAGCTATGGGAACATGCGCCCGTAACTGAAAACTGCGTTACCTGTCACAACCCGCACGGCAGTGTTAACGAGGGCATGTTGAAGACCCGCGCCCCGCAACTTTGTCAGCAGTGCCACGCTAGCGATGGCCATGCCAGCAATGCTTACATGGGCAACACTGACCAAGGTTCTACCGTGGGTGGCAATGCCTTTACCGGTGGTCGCAGCTGTCTGAACTGTCACAACCAGATCCATGGTTCTAACCATCCATCTGGCAAACTGTTCCAGCGCTAAGGAGACGAGAAGATGAAATTCAAACTCAATGTAGTCACCCTCGCCCTTATCGCTAATGCCGGTATCGTCATTCCCGGCATGGCGCTGGCCGACGGCTATGGCATTCAAAACGCCAATACAGAAAAGGTGAAGTTCGATAACTGGGACTGTAAGCGCTGTAAGATTGAGACAGGCGTCAGCGGCACTATCGGTGCTGGCGTCGGTTACAACGACAGCGACGACATCCGCTCGGCCAACGCCTTTGCCGCCGAAAATGAATTTGTCGGCAAGGTCGACGCCGATGTGAGCTACATCAGCGAATCTGGCTACCGTGCCAGTATAGAGGCGCAAAACCTCGGCATGGAAAACGGCCGCCTGGATCTCGAATCTGGCAAGGTAGGTCAGCACAAGCTGAGCCTCAACTACCGTCAGATAGCCACCTACAAGACTGACAAGGCGATGAGTCCTTATCAAGGCGTGGGCGGCGACCACCTGACCCTGCCAGACAACTGGCAGACGGCGGGTTCGAGCCAGGATATGAGCGAGCTATACAGCAGCCTAAACCCACTGGAGCTGTCGCTCAAGCGCAAACGCGCCGGCATCGGCTTCGAGTATCAGGGTGAAGAGCTGTGGAGCACCTACGTCAATTACCAGCGTGAAGATAAGACCGGCCTCAAGCAGGCATCGGGCAGCTTCTTCAATCAGTCTATGATGCTGGCAGAGCCTGTGGACTACACCACGGACACAGTTGAGGCGGGTATCAAGCTTAAAGGCGACAACTGGTTTACCGCCCTGGCCTACTCAGGCTCGAGCTTTAAGAACCAGTATAGCCAGCTCACCTTCGACAACGCCTTTAATCCGACCTTCGGCGCCCAGACTCAGGGCACCATGGCCTTAGACCCAGACAACGAGGCGCACACAGTCTCGCTAATGGGCCAATACACGGCGGGCAGCACCATCATGAGCGGCCGCGTGCATTATGGTCAGATGAGCCAGGATCAGGCGCTGGTCACCTCAGGTTATGGTTACCAGACACCTGTGGACGCGCTGGATGCCAAGGTCGACATGAAGGGCGCTAACCTCAAGGTGGTGTCTCGCATCAACCGCACGGTTCGCGTTAACGCCAGCTATGACTATAGCGACCGCGATAACAAGACCAATGTGGAAGAGTGGACCCAGATCAGCATCAACTCCACCACAGGCAAGGTGGCCTACAACACCCCTTATGACTTCACGACGCAAAGGGCTAAGTTGGGCGCCGATTTCCGTCTGAGCCGTGGCATGAAGCTGGAAGCGGGTTACGACTTCCGCCGCGACGAGCGTAGCTACCAGGACCGCGAAACTACAGATGAGAACACGCTATGGACCAAGTTCCACCTCAGCGCGTTCGACAACTGGGATATGTGGATCAAGGGCAGTTATGGCGAGCGTGATGGCTCTGAATATCAGGCCTCTGAGTGGACCTCTAGCGAGTCTAACAGCCTGCTGCGCAAGTACAATCTGGCGGATCGTCAGCGCACCATGGTTGAAGCCCGTATCAGCCACACGCCAATCGATGCCCTGACCATAGATTTCGGTGGCCGTTATGCCCTGGATGACTACAACGACACCCAAATAGGTCTGACCGAGTCGAAAGATGTCAGCTACGACATTAACGCCAGCTACCTGATCAACGACGACATGATGGTCAACGCCTTCTACAATCGTCAAAACATAGACTCAGAGCAGGCAGGCAGCAGCAACTACAGCTCGCCTAACTGGTTTGGTCTGGTGGAAGATCAGGTCGATGTGATCGGCGCCGGGTTCAGCTACAACAATCTGTTAGAGAAGAAACTGCGCCTGGGCGTGGACTACACCTACTCAGATTCGAGCAGCAACACCCAGGTGAAACAGGGTCTCAGCGGCGACTATGGTGATTACTATGCCAAGGTCCATAACGTCAATGTCTACGGTCAATACCAGGCCACAGACAATATGGCACTGCGTCTTGACTACAAGATGGAGAAATACAAGGACAATGATCCAGGTAACAGCATAGCGCCAGACGGGATCTGGAACGTGGTCGGCTTTGGCTACAACAGCCATGACTACAACGCTCACCTGATCATGCTGAGCATGAGCTACAAGCTGTAATTACCGTGCATTTATAGCTAGCTAAAAACCCGCGCCCGTCGCGGGTTTTTTATGCACCATCCTTAATGGCCATCTCGCAAAAACAGCCTCCCAGGCTTTTTCCCGTCGGGCTTTTGCCGTAAGCTCAACACACCACCTCCAATATGACGCAGCGCCTTGTACTTTCTCGATAATCAACTCGCCCAGCAGATAGTCGATCGCACCATGGCGATCATAGGACACAACATCAATGTGATGAACAGCCAGGGAGTGATCCTCGGCTCGGGCGAACCCCACCGCATCGGCTCCACCCACGAGGGCGCCCTGCTGGCCATCAGTCAGAACCGCACCGTCGAGCTCAACAGCGCCAGTGCCGCCAGCCTCCAGGGGGTCAAGCCCGGCATCAACCTGCCGCTGCACTACCAGGGTGAGATCATAGGCGTCATCGGCATCACGGGAGAACCCGAACACCTCAAGGCCTTCGGTGAGCTGCTGAAGATGACCGCCGAGATGATCGTCGAGCAGGCCAACTCGCTCGATGTGGCCCAGTGGCGCGCCCGTCAGCAGGAGGAGTTTATTCTGCAGCTGATAAAACCCGAGGGGCGGGACCTCAATCACCTGAAGATCTGGGCCCAGCGCCTGGATATCGATCTCGAGATGCCAAGGGTCGCGGCCGTGCTGCGTATCAGCGACAACGCCGGCGATGAGCTAGCCAACTCCCAGCTCAAGACGGTACTGCATCTGTTAGAGACGCCGTCCCGCGGCAACCTGATCGCCATGACCTCCATGACTGAGCTGGTGATCCTCAAACCCGCCTTCCTCGATGGCAAGGCCTGGAGCGCCGAGGCCGAGAGCCTGCGTATCGACCGTCTGCTCAAGCGTCTGCCCAGCGAGCTAAACGCCAGATTAAAGATTTCCCTGGGCCACTACTTTCCCGCCACCATGGATATCAACCGCTCCTATCAGACGGCGCTGGAAACCCTCAATTTTGGCCAGCAGCTGCACCCAGAGCAGAGTAAGTATCTGTATGAAGATCATGCCCTGTTGGTGATGCTCTCGGGGCTTAAACATGACTGGCGCGGCGAGCAGCTGCTGAGGCCGTTTCAGCGCCTCATCGACAGGGACAAAAACGCCCTGCTGCGCAAGACACTGGCCAGCTATCTGGGCCATTTCGGCGACCAGCAAGCCTGCGCCAAGGCGCTGTTTATCCACCGCAACACCCTGAGGTATCGCCTGGATAAGATCGCCCAGATCACTAAGGTAGATATTCAAAAACTCGACGGCCTGCTACAGCTCTACCTGGGTCAGGTGCTGCTGAGCCGAGGCCAGGACCAAGGCTAAATGATGGCTATGGCAAACAGGCCTAGAAATCGGGATCGCAGCTAAAGCTGATTCGCTCACCGCTGATGGGATGATTAAAGGCCAGATACTGGGCGTGCAGATGCAGGCGGTTAGCCTTAGCCCCGTAGAGATCATCGCCTATGATGGGCATGCCCAAGCCATCCTGATGGGCACAGTGCACCCTGAGCTGATGGGTACGTCCTGTCTTGGGAAACAGTGACAGCAAGGTCGTCCCCTCGCCTCTGGATTTTACCTGCCAATAGGTATGGGCGTGTTTACCGTGCTCGAAACACACCAGCTGACGCGGCCTGTCGTCGAGATCTACCCGCAGCGGCAGCTTGATCTCGCCCTCTTCCCTCTGCACCTCACCCACTACCCTGGCCAGATAACGCTTCTCCACTGTGCGGCCGATAAACTGCTGCACCAATGCGGTATTGGCCTCACTGCTCAGGGCGATCACCATCAGGCCTGAGGTGGACATATCCAGACGGTGAACGATCAGCGGACCTGTCGCCTTAGGAAAGGCCTGTCGCATACGGCTATAGACGCTATCAGTTACGTGCTTGCCCGGCACAGAGAGAAACTCCGCCGGCTTGTTGACCACGGCGATCGCCTCATCCTGATAGATAATGGAGAGATCTTTGCCCTCGGCGGGATTGTTCAGCAGTGGGTTGTCATCCAGCGCTATGCCACTCAACATATGGGCCAAAATCGGCTCACACTTGCCGTGACAGGCGCCATAGAACTGCTTGTGCTGCTTCACCTCCGACTTGGGCGATGCCCCCCACCAGAACTCAGCCATAGCGATGGGCTTGAGGCCGTTGGCGAATGCAAACTGCAACAGCTTAGGCGCGGCGCACTCTCCCGCCCCCGCAGGAGGTAATCCTTTTGGCGACAGGCTAAATAGGGTGTTGAGATCTTTGACCTCCCCCGCCTGATTCAAGAAGCAATACTGGGCGAACAGCTTGCGCTGTAGCGCGTTGGACTGAGCGGCCCGCTGCTGCTTTAACGCTTCAATCTCATCTTGCAGTGCGCTAAGACGATGCTCGCGTTCGGCGATCTGACTATCCCACTGCTCATTTACCAGCCTGAGTCTGTGCTTCTCGGCCACGCTCTCGCGGCCAAGTTGCTGCTGCAACGCCTCGAATGCCTGGGCATCTAGCCGCTCACCGGCCACACGTCTGGCCTTACGCGCCTTACGATTTTCGATGATCTCAACCCGCAGCTCGGCCTCCGCCGCGGCTTTACCAGCGTTTAATGTGTTTAGCTCATCTCCAAGCGATGCAAGTTCTGGCGCCTGCTGCAGCGATTCAAGCTCAGCAGTTAACTGATTGATGGCCAGCTGCTCACCGTGGAAGAAGCTGTCCTTAGTCAGCATGTCAAATACCGGCGGCACGAAGCCCGGCAGCAGATTCTGCTCGGCTAACTTACCTGAAAACGCCTTGAGATAGCCAAGCTCGCCATCAGCTTTTTGCACCACCAGCACGCCAAACATCTTACCTATGGCCCCTTCGCGCTGCCCCGTCAGGCCGAAGTTATGTTGCCAGCTCTGTTGCTGCTCTAAATGCGCTTGCAGCTCGCTGGCCGCCAGCTCACACAGCCTGTGGGGTTCATAATAAAAGGGAAAGGTAAACCGCTCAGGCAGCGCTATGCCCTCGATTGAGGTGCTAAAAGGGGTAAAACATTGTTGGGCACAGTACATGGCGTCTAACATCTTGAGTAAATAGGCGATAAGTGGGCCCATTTGGCATTAGGACCCTTACTGAAAGCGGGGATTTTACGCGCTCACGCCGCTGAAGTCATGGGACTGACGTAATAATTTGCGCCTTGAGGACACGATACTAGCCTATCCGTAACACTAGGCTATTCGTGACACTATGCCGTCCGTGACACTAGGCCGTCCGTGACACTAGCCGCGGTTGTATCAGGAGGCTGTTGATGTAACGCAGCGCAACATAGACCACCACAATTGTCGCCACCACCAACTCCAGCGCCGCGAGATCTCGCACCTGCTGCACATACTCGCCTTCTATCCCCTCTACTACCATCCAGTTGGCCATCTTAAACAGCGCCGTGCTGCCTATCACCATGGGGAAGGTAAACGCCGCATAGCCGGGGCTAAAGGGCAGTCTCAGGAGCTTATAAAACGCCAGGTAGATGATGGCCGTCATCAACACGGCGATACCAAATAACAGGGCGATGATCACCGGCGATGGCGTCGCTGTCACAGTTAGGTAACCTGCCAGCGAGAGGCTGGCAGGCGCCGCCAGAATCGCCAACGTCGGCTTGGCCGCATCGGGCACCTCATGGGTGAACATGAGGCGATAGATCATCATGGGCAGCATCACGGCATAGGCCAGCATGCCGAAGACCAGAGTGCCCTGGGCAATAGTCGCCAGCGCAGGATTGCCGGAGAAGGACACATCCGCGACCACTATGCCCACCGGCGGCACGAACCAGCTGGGCACCATGTGGTGCAGCTCAAAATCCTTCGCCCTGTGATAGATAAAACTCACCAGGAAGACGATATGCAGCGCCACAGCCGCGAGCCACAGGGCGTCGCCCGCAACCGGAAAGAATTGCCCCAATGAGTTAGACACCACCATGGTCGCCATCGCGAAGGTGGGGACCACGCTGCCGACGACAGGGTGGGCGAGATCTTGCCTTAAAAGATGGTTATGAAAGAAAAACTTAACGCTCAAGACGGCTAACAAGACGCTGGCCAGGGCGGCGCCAGCCCACTGACCATAGCCATGAAGCTCAGTGAAGTTTTCCCAACACCATCCTAAGCTTGCAATGCCTAGCGCCAAGCCCGCCATAGGTGTAGGAACGCCCATTACTGCCTTTTTCGTTTTATGAATCATCACAATCTCAATCAGGTTTCTTGCTGTGAAGCAATAATATACTTGCCTTTCGTTTCGTTATATCTAATTATTTATAACTAATGTTCAGAATAACTAAACAAACATCATCTATGGCCAGCCACATCTCGCTCAAGCAACTCAAGGTCTTTAGCACTCTCACCCAACACAAGACCCTAACGGCCGCGGCCGACAGCCTGTTTCTCTCCAAGGCGGCGGTGAGTATGGCGCTGTCGGAGCTGGAAAAGCAGCTCGGCCACCACCTGTTTGACCGAGTGAACAACCGTCTCATCCTCAATCAGGAGGGACACAAGTTGCAGCCTCTGGCCGATGAGCTTCTACACAGAGCCGGCGATATTGAGCAGCTGTTTAACGATGAACAGTCACTATCGGGTCAGTTGCGTATCGGTGCCAGTGACACCTTGGGCAATCAGGTAGCCCCCTATCTGCTGAGTGACTTTCGCCGCCATACCCAGCACGAGTTACAGAGCCTGTTTATCTCTAACTCGACGCAGATCTGCGACATGCTGATCGCCTACGAGCTGGATATTGCGCTGATCGAGGGTAAGATCCAGCACCCAGAACTCGACGCAACCCCCTTCAGCTCAGATGAGATGTGCGTGATCTGCCCGCCAGATCATCCCCTGCCCACAGATAGCGATATCCCCTTGCATCAACTCGAGGCCAGCCACTGGATCCTGCGCGAAGCCGGCTCAGGCTCCCGGGAATTTTTCCTGCGCGTGGTCGCTCCGAGGCTAGAGCAATGGCAGGAAGCCTTTCAGCTCAACAACACAGAGGCCCTGATCAACTCGGTCTCGGCCGGCCTTGGCCTAGCCTGTCTGTCACGCCTGTCCGCAGAACCGGCGATCCGCGACGGTCGGGTCAAGGTGCTCAGCCTGTCGCTAAACATGAAGCGCCGCTTCTGGTTACTGGTCCACAAGGAGAAGTACTTAAGCCCGCTGCTGAAAACCTTTATCGCCTTCTGTCATGACTGGGAGCGGGAACATCAGCTGTAGGGTGACAGTTCACGCCAATAATAAGAGGATATTGGCGAGCTTGTTTTGATCTAAGTCGGTTTGTTGTCAGGATATGATCAGCCGACAGGGAATTATGATGGTGGCGTCTACCAGGGTTATTTTGTTGTAGCTTCTAACAAGATGATTCTTTGAAAGGTCCTTGAAGGCCGCTATCTTCATGGCAACCTAACACCTGTCTGGCGGGTGCTGTACATGGATGTACCAATGTGGTGGTCACAGGGATGTGAAGAAACGACGAACGCGCAAACACAATTACTCCAACGCCTCTTCGAATATCCATTATTAGCTGCTTAGAGGGAAAAGATTCGCTTTATAGATGTGCCGTTGCCCTAAGATCTACCGTTGGAAATAAAGGTTAATCGAAGAAACGGTAGATACAGGTGCAGGTACGGGTGAGGCCTTCGGTTTCAGGGCCAAAATTGTTCCATACATTATTTGGCATTCCCTCCATCCATGGAGGTCAGATGAGTTCGTATAGCGCCCTTGGAGGGTTCACAGCGTGCCTCAGCAGTACCGACTTATAAAGCCTGCGACAGGCAATTGATAAACCACTAGGGTTCGACCTTCAAATCCCCTTCGGAGGATAACCCCAATAGTCCCACCAGCCCCCCATAACATCAAATCGAAGAAGCGTTAGATACCCAGTGAAGATACGCCAGTGAGCTTCCGAAACAAGGATGTTTCGGTAGAGCCTATAGGGATATATTCACGGCGTCTCACAGGCGTATCTGCACATCAGCCCACCGCAGGTGATAGGTTGCAGCTAAGGTTCGACCTTACATCCCCCTTCAAAGAACAATCCAGGTAGACGCAAACATTTAAAATTCCCCGAAGCAAGCAAACAAGATCAACTCAAACAAACACGACCTGAGAATGAAATCAGGGATTTCGCTCTCTCCTCCTACCAGCACCAAAATGTAATTAATTACACCCACCATGTTTGACATAATGAACACCAATAGGCAGACTGGTGGTCAACAAATGTGCTTTTTCACATTTTGCTATCCTTAAGAAAGGCGATAGCCAAGGCCAGTAGCGGCCACATGAGGCTACACAGACGTCACGCATCGGGTGACATACAAATCGACCAAACGGGTGATCTATGCCAATAACACAGACTACAAGTGCTAAGAAATCCAAACCAATTATCTTGATGACCATGGGTCAGCAAGACAGGAACCAGCATCCCTACCAGGTGATGACCCACAAATATATGCAGCCGATTGTGGAGATCGCCGGGGCCATCCCGCTGCTGATGCCCACCTGTTTCGGCACAGAAGATGTGGACCGCTACCTGGATATGGTCGATGGCGTCTACCTCTCGGGCGCGGGCTCCAATATCGACCCGAGCCTCTATGGCCAGGAAAACCTCACCCCGGAAAAAAGTCAGGATGTGAATCGCGATACCGTGGATCTGGCCATCATAGCCGGCGCCCTCAAGCGTAAGTTGCCTATCTTAGGGATCTGCCGCGGCATGCAGGAGCTCAACATCGCACTGGGTGGCACCCTGTATCAGAAGGTCTATAGTGAGCCAGGTTTCGATGATCACCGTGAAGATCCACAGACCCCAAACCATGTGCAATATGGCCCCAGACACGCCATCAAGACTGTGCCCGGCAGCTGGCTGGCCAAGCTGATTGGCGATAAGACCATGGTCAACTCTCTCCACGGCCAAGGGATCTGTACCCTGGGTAAGGGGCTAGAGGCCTTGGCCTATGGCGAAGATGGCCTGATCGAGGCGATCCATGGCCCGGACTATGGTCAGTTTATCCTCGGCGTCCAGTGGCACCCCGAGTGGCAGGCCAATGACAACCCGGATTCAATCAAGCTGTTCCAGGCCTTCGGCAGCGCCTGTCGCGGCGAGGCCAGCTGGCAATCGGCCAACGACGCTAAATTAACCGCATAATCGAACACCCCCTGTCGGTCATTTTGTGATCTAGACCGACTTTATTCCTTCCCTCCAACCGATATTTGGGCAAAAGCACAAATATCGGTTGCACATAAGTTAAATATTAGGAAGCTGGCACGAAGCCAGATTGTCCGATTCTCCGGATAATAGTGCCAGCCTGAAAACCCTTTGCTCCCGCGCTTGGAGCGAGTTAACGGGTCATCGCTAGATCAAACCAACAACTATAGCCAACAAATATAACCCAATACAGGGACACCCTATGAGCCTAGTACTGATCTTGATCGCCGTGATAGCCTTCATCGTTATCGCGACATCCAAATTTAAGCTTCACCCCTTCCTAACCCTCATTCTCGCCTCTTTCATCGCCGCCTTTGCCTACGGGCTACCCAGCGCCGATGTGGCAAAAACCATCACCTCCGGCTTCGGCGGTATCCTGGGCTATATCGGCCTGGTTATCGTGCTGGGTACCATCATAGGTACCATATTGGAGAAGAGCGGCGCGGCCATCACCATGGCCGATGTGGTGATAAAGCTGCTGGGGAAACGCTTCCCAACCCTGACAATGTCGATCATAGGTTACTTGGTCTCCATCCCGGTATTTTGTGACTCGGGTTTCGTGATCCTCAACTCGCTCAAGCAGTCCATGGCCAACCGCATGAAGGTATCAAGCGTCTCCATGAGCGTCGCCCTGGCTACCGGCCTGTATGCTACCCACACCTTCGTGCCGCCAACGCCCGGCCCGATTGCCGCCGCGGGTAACCTGGGGCTGGAGTCAAACCTGGGTCTGATCATAGGCGTGGGCATCTTCGTCGCCGCCGTCGCCGCCCTGGCAGGCATGTTATGGGCCAACCGCTTCGCTGATGTCGAGCCCGACGGTGAAGGCGCCGAGGAGCTAAAGAACAATGTGGAAGATTTCGAGCAGCTCAAGGCCGCCTATGGCGAGCTACCTAGTCCGGCCAAGGCGTTTGCCCCTATCTTCGTGCCAATCTTGCTGATCTGCCTGGGCTCAATTGCCAAGTTCCCCTCACAACCACTGGGTGATGGCGCCCTGTTCGATACCCTGGCCTTCCTGGGTCAACCGGTAAATGCCCTGATGATAGGCCTGTTCCTGTCACTGAGCCTGCTCAAGAGTCAGGATAAGATCAAAGAGTTTAGCGATCGCATCAGCCACGGCTTAGTGGTAGCAGCGCCTATCCTGTTGATCACGGGTGCTGGCGGTGCCTTCGGCGCCGTGCTCAAGGCAACCGAGATAGGTAACTTCCTCGGCAGCTCACTCTCCGCCCTAGGCATAGGCATCTTCATGCCGTTTATCGTCGCCGCAGCGCTGAAATCGGCCCAAGGCTCATCGACCGTAGCCTTAGTGGCCACCTCTGCCCTGGTAGCCCCTATGCTTGGCGATATCGGCCTTGCCAGCGACATGGGCCGGGTGCTCACCGTAATGGCCATAGGTGCTGGCGCCATGACAGTTTCCCACGCCAACGATAGCTTCTTCTGGGTGGTGACTCAGTTTAGCCGCATGAGCGTGAAGCAGGCCTACAAGGCGCAAACCATGGCGACCCTTATCCAGGGTGTCACCGCCATGATCCTTGTCTACCTGCTGAGTCTCGTCCTACTCTAAGCTAAGCAAGCCGGCGCCATAGGCCTAAGCCTGGGCGCCGGACAACCCAACTCGTTTATTTCAGAAACGTCCTTCTCTCTTCACACAGGAAGCCTGCATGAAAATAGTCATCGCGCCCGATTCATATAAAGAAAGTTTGAGCGCCATGGAAGTCGCCACCGAGATAGCCCGGGGGTTTTGTGAGGTGCTTCCCGACGCCGAATATATCAAGTTGCCGGTCGCCGACGGCGGCGAAGGCACGGTGCAATCTATGGTGGATGCCACTGGCGGCAAGCTGGTTACGCTTAAGGTCACCGGCCCCCTGGGTAGTCAGGTCGATGCCCACTATGGCCTGCTGGGTCAGGAGGCACCAGGGCAGCGCACCGCGGTGATTGAGATGGCCTCTGCCTCTGGGCTGCACCATGTGCCGACCCTCTTGCGCGACCCTTTAGTCACCACCAGCTATGGCACAGGCGAGCTTATCTGTCATGCCCTCAACAGTGGCGTCACCCATCTGATCCTCGGCCTTGGTGGCAGCGCCACCAACGACGGCGGCGCCGGCATGCTACAAGCCCTGGGCGCGCACTTGCTGGACAATGACGGCAAGCCCCTAAGGCCCGGCGGCGCGGCGCTTGAGCACCTCACCAGCGTCGATATCGGCGAGCTGCATCCACGGCTTGCCCAGGTAGCAATTGAGGTCGCCTGCGATGTAGATAATCCACTGTGCGGCGACAAGGGGGCCTCGGCTATCTTCGGGCCGCAAAAAGGCGCCGATGAGATCATGGTCGCCAGATTAGACAAGGCCCTTAGCCACTTCGCCGATATCACCCATGCTGCTGGCCTCAAGGAGTGCCGCGACATGCCGGGGGCGGGCGCCGCGGGCGGTATGGGCTTTGCCATGCTCGCCTATCTGGGCGCCAAGTTAAGACCCGGCATAGATATCGTCATGGAGACGGTCAGGCTGAGCGAACACCTCAAGGGGGCGGATCTTGTCATCACGGGTGAAGGCCGCCTCGACAGCCAGACCCTGCATGGCAAGACCCCCATGGGCGTCACCCGCGAGGCCAATAAACAGGGTATCCCGGTTATTGCCATCGCCGGCTGCGTCAGCGAGGATGCCAATGTGCTGCTGGACCACGGTATAGACGCCCTGTTTTCCGTGACCCCCAGGGCCTTGCCGCTCGAGGAGGTACTGGCCGGCGCCCGTCATAACCTCTATAGCTGCGCAGTCAATATCGCCCGCCTCTATCGTCTGGGGCGTTAGCCGCCACTCTGATTTAACCTAAATGCCCTGACGCCACCTTGGCTCAGGGCTTTTTACTATCAGTACGTATAATAAGCTCAAGAACGGTCTTTAATAAGCCTGTCACCCGCCAGCCATTTCACTTTTCCCCTTGATGCGGTATAAAGCTTACAGTAAAGTTAGCTCCCTTTTTCGATCGCCTGTTTTTTCTATTTCAAAACAGACACAAGTTAAGCGACGCGCCTCGATGACATCAAAACAGACACGACAAGCGACCGCCTCTGAAGAGGCCTTGATGCGTATTTTCACTCTGCCCGAGGCACCGAATTCGACCCTGGGTAAGATAGAGAAAAACCTGTCGGAGAACCTGATGGGCTTCCTCAAAGAGAGCATAGTCGCAGTCGAGAAGCCGCTGACCGAAATAGAAAAAGATTTCCAGGCCTACAAAATCCCCACAGCTCCCAGCTTCGTCTCCGACTATGCCGAGCAGATGATGCAGACCCTGATCGCCCACAGCGTGCACACCTCGGCTCCCAGCTTCATAGGTCATATGACCTCTGCGCTGCCCTATTTCGTGCTGCCGCTGTCGAAGATGATGGTGGGGCTCAACCAAAACTTGGTGAAGATAGAGACCTCCAAGGCCTTCACGCCGCTGGAGCGCCAGGTGCTGGGGATGATGCACCACATGGTCTATGGCCAGACAGAAGAGTTCTACCAGAGCTGGATGCACAGCGCCAGTCACTCATTAGGCGCCTTCTGCTCCGGCGGCACGGTCGCCAACATCACGGCGCTGTGGATCGCCCGTAACCGTCTGTTAAAGCCGGACGGCGACTTCAAGGGCGTGGCGCAATCTGGCCTGATGCGGGCGCTGCGCCACTACGGCTATGACGATCTAGCCATTCTGGTCTCGACCCGAGGTCACTACTCCCTCGGCAAGGCCGCAGATCTGTTAGGCATAGGCCGCGACAACATCATCAGCGTGCCCTGCGCCAGCGACAACAAGGTAGATGTGGCCAAGATGCGCGAGGCGGCCGAGCAGTTAGCCGAGCAGAACATCAAGGTGATGGCGATTGTCGGCGTGGCCGGCACCACGGAGACAGGTAATATCGACCCGCTCGATGAACTTGCGGATCTCGCCGAGCAGCTGGGTTGCCACTTCCATGTGGACGCCGCCTGGGGTGGTGCCAGCCTGCTGTCTAACAAGTATCGCCACCTGTTAGCAGGCATAGAGCGTGCCGATTCGGTCACGATCGATGCCCACAAACAGATGTATGTGCCCATGGGCGCCGGCATGGTGCTGTTTAAAGACCCGGAATTTGCCAACGCCATCAAACACCACGCCGAATATATTCTGCGTAAGGGCTCGAAAGATCTGGGTAGTCAGACGCTGGAGGGCTCACGCCCCGGTATGGCCATGCTGGTGCATGCCTGCTTACAGATCATCGGCCGCGACGGCTACGAGATCTTAATCAACAACAGCCTGGAGAAGGCGCGTTACTTCGGTGAGCTGATTGCCGCCCAGGACGATTTTCAGCTAGTCTCCAGGCCTGAGCTCTGCCTGCTGACCTACCGCTATGTGCCCGCCAAGGTACAGGCGCTGCTCAATGAGGCGGTCGCAGCCGGTGACCCGGCCCGTGTGAGCGAGATTAATGCATTGCTTGACGGCCTGACCAAGTTTATCCAGAAGCGCCAACGTGAGCAGGGCAAATCCTTCGTCTCCCGTACCCGCATCATTCCGGCCAATAACCTGGAGCAGACCTCTGTGGTGTTCCGCGTGGTACTGGCCAACCCATTGACCAGCAATGAGATCTTACAGCAGGTATTGGATGAGCAGCGCGACATCGCCAAGCTAGACGACCGCTTCCTACCTAAGCTGCTGGCCCTCTAGTTTTTCAATAGCTCAATCTAGAAAGTGCAATCGAGCACGCTCACTCTACAAATCTGCCCCTGTCTACCTCGGATGGCAGGGCGCAAGTTCTGCGGCCAAACAGACGATAACGCCGATTGGCTACCTGGCGATAGCCCCAGTCTCGCAGGCCCCTGGGCAGCACTTTCAATATCCTTAACAGGGGCCAGAGGCCATCGAGCTTGCTTGCCACCGCCAGCGCCGCCTCGCTCTGGGCTAACACGCCCTGCTCATCGAGCAGATAGAAGCTGCTGAGATCCTCAAGGTCCACGTTTATCCCGCAACCTGCCAGCAGCCGCTGGGCCGTCTCGCTTTGAATTGAGGCGAATTTAAAATGCTCGCGCCTGTCGCGCCTGACGATAAAGCGCACCGCGCCGTGGCACAGGTTACAGCTGCCATCGAAGATCACTAAGGGATAGCGATCCCCCTGCGGGGCTCTATCCTCAATGTCAGTAGTTTGATTGCTAATTCGCTGACTCCTCATTTTTGCCACTTTCTCGACTTTCGACTCATAACGTTCTCGGCTCTCGACTCGCTTCCCAAGCTATCAGCTATCAGTTCTTAGGGCTTGGAAAGCCTTTGCGCTCGTCTCTCACCTGAGTGTACCACCCAAGCCACCATAGTCAGCCTAAGACGGTTGCATACAGAGGCCAATTTTGTACAAAAACAGTCAACTCATTTAGGCTATGATGGCTAAGAGCCGATATAAACCAGTGACGAATCAGAGCTAATGAGTAGTAACCACTGAGCATAGGCCTCTCGACGCGAGTATAAAGAGATTGCCCAAACACCCATGAAGTCACCAGCAACTGAGTCAACAACCAAGCATGCCGCTGCGGATCCCCAACGTTTCTGCCGTAAATCGGCAAAGGCCCAAACGAAAGCCCGAGAAAAGCAGCAGACAAAAGAGCAGGCCAACTTCAGCCTGGCAAAGGAGCTGGGCGGCATAGAGCTACTGGATGCCAGTTACCATCAGCAAAACTTCTCGCGCCACAGCCACGAGGGCTATACGGTGGGCGTTATCGAAACCGGCGCCCAGCGTTTCTATCGCACCGGCGGCGATCACACGGCGCCGCAGCACAGTATCATATTGGTGAACGCAGATGAGGTGCATAACGGCCGCTCGGCCACAGACTTTGGCTGGTCCTATCGCGCCATGTATCCCCTGCCGCAGCAATTTGCCAGGGTCCACGATGAACTAGGCGGTAAGGCTGGCGACGCGCCCTATTTTCCTGAGCCTGTGGTGCACGACAAGCCATTAGCTGAGCTGTTACGCCTCACATTCGACACATTAAGTAGCTCTGATAATGCCCTGCTACGTGAGAGTCTTATCTACACCAGCCTGGCACGCCTGATGTCCCGCCATGGCGCCAGCCGCCCAGTCGATAAGTCGCTGCGGCCAACGGCGCAGCTGGCACTGGTAAAGCAATTTCTGGATGATATGCCGGCCGCCGATGTCTCCCTCGATGCTCTGGCCAAGCTGGCGGGGCTCAGCCCCTTCTATCTGATCAAGCAGTTCCAGCGCCAATATGGTCTGCCCCCCCACGCCTACCAGATCCAGGGGCGTATTCGATTGGCCAAACAGATGATACGCCAGGGATGCAAGCTGCTGGAGGTGGCGCTGGCCTGTGGCTTTCACGATCAGAGTCACCTCAATCGTCACTTCAAACGTGCCCTGGGCGTCACCCCAGGCCAGTATGCCAGAGAGGTCGAAGCCAGTAGGCCAAGAGGCTAATAGCTCAATCGGTAAGGCAAGTCTGGACAAAAAACAGCGCAACAATGTACAAGCCAGCCACGTCCTTTTCTAGTAAGGTCTAATAATCCCTCAATCAAAACCAGCTAAGATGACACGCGAATCTCAACCAGACTCGAAAAAGCCTTTGCCCGACTCGGCCGCCGAAAACCCAGATGCCAAAAACGCAGATGCTTACAGCGCAAACGCCAAAAGAACTAAGTGCGACAACGAAAACCTAGACAACGAAAGGCTTGAAAATGCATCACCAATGCGTGCGGCGCTCAAGGGGGCGTTGGCCATCTCGCCCCTGACACTGGCAGTCGTTCCCTGGGGCATACTCGCAGGTTCTTTTGCCATAGACGCCGGGCTCACGCCATTGCAAAGTCAGGCCATGTCGGCGCTGGTCTTCGCCGGTGCGGCGCAGCTGGTGGCGCTTGGGATGATTAAGGCGGGGATTGGCCTTGCCAGCATATTAATCACCACCTTGCTGATCACCTCGCGCCACCTGCTCTATGGCATGGCGATGCGCCCGCAGATCAGCCCACTGCCGCTAAGGTGGCGACTCACCCTGGGCTTTCTGCTCACCGACGAGCTGTTTGCCATCGCCAACCTGGGCAAACAGCGCAGCCTGGATCCCTGGTTCGCCTTCGGCGGCGGCTTTAGCTTCTATCTGGGGTGGAATCTGGCCACGGCAATGGGGATAACCCTGGGCCATAAGATAGAGAATCTGGACGCCTTGGGGCTGGATTTCGCCATCGCTGCCACCTTCATCGCCATTGTGGTGCCAGCGGTGAAACGCCCCTCAATCCTGGTGTGTGTGCTGGTCGCCATGGTGGCCAGTGTGGTGTGCGCCCTCATGGATCTGCAGGCGGGACTGCTTATCGCCTCTTTGACCGGCATGGCTTGCGGCCAGCTCTATGCCAAACTCAGCGGTGAATCCTGGAGGCAGGCATGATGATCTGGCTTACTATGCTCGCCATGACGGCGGTGATCTTCCTCAGTCGTTACCTGTTTCTCGAGCCAAAACTGCCCCTGCGACTGAGTAAAAATACCCTGCAGTTTCTTGGGTATTCGGCGCCTGCGGTGCTAACCGCCATCGCCGCCCCCATACTCTTCGTGCGCGACCAGCAGCTGGCGATCACATTCGACAACAGCTACCTCATCTGCGGCTTGGTAGCCGTGTTACTGGCCTACTTTACCCGCAACACACTGCTGACCGTGCTGGTGAGCATGGCGCTGTTTTTCATCATACATTAGGGAGAGCTTCAAATGGCGGTAACCTGTCACGTGAAATACATCATCGACCCGGATAAGCTGAATAAGTTTGAGCACTATGCCAGACTCTGGCTGCCTTTGGTGGCCAAGTTTGGCGGGCAACATCACGGCTACTTCCTGCCCAGCGAGGGGGCCAACGATGTCGCCCTGGCGCTATTTAGCTTTCCGTCACTAGCCAGCTACGAGCAATACCGCGAGGCCTCAGTGCATGATAAAGAATGTATCGCCGCCTTCGAGTACGCCAAGCAGCACAAGTTTATCCGCCGCTATGAGCGCAGCTTCATGCGCCCGCTGCTGCCAGAATAATTAAAGATACCGATGGAAAGACCGCTAACACTCGCCATGCTGCGCCTGCATCATGGCGATATAATCTGGCATCTCCTGGCCCGGCGTGTGCGGAAAATGGCTGCCAAGGGGCAAGACGCCCACGATGCGATCGACACGAAAGTTACGAAAATCACCGCGCAGCTCGCACCAGGCAAGTAGTGTCCAGACCCCTTGCCAGTAATAGAGCGCCAAGGGGCGAATCTGGCGCTCGCTAGCGCTCTGTTTCACGTCTTGATAGCTCAGCAGAATATATTCCCTCTCCCTGGATGTCCTTCGCAGCAGGTCGAGAAAGGAAAACAGCTGCCCATCACTGTAAAAATCGGGGGCAAACATCAAAGATTGATAGGCCTTGAGCCGCTCGGGCAACACGGCTTCGACCTTGATCATCGCCTGCTTGGCGGCGCTTGCCAATTCGTGGCCCCCCTGCGCCTGCACCATACGCATCCCCACCTGTATAGCCTCCAGCTCCTGCTCGTTAAACATCAGTGGCGGTACATTCACCTCCTGGCGCAGCAGATAGCCGACGCCGGCCTCCCCTTCGATGGGGATCCCCGACAGGCAGAGATCCTGAATATCCCGGTAGATGGTACGGCTAGAGACCTCGAGTCGCTCCGCCAGCTGTTTGGCCGTGGTGAGGCGTCTGTGTCTGAGAATTTGTACGATTTGAAATAGGCGATCGGCGCGGCGCATGACTTACCTGAATTGGCCGCCCCTTGGACGGCCCGTGGTGATTATGACTGGACCTTGCTAAATCCAGGCTTAACTAGACTTTGGCTAGACCTCGACATGGACGCCGATATAGATATCGACACTGTCAGGCTGGGCGTAACACTCAAAATCGGTCAGATACTGGCGACGATAGGGGCAATCGGGGCGCTGAAAATAGGCCCAGATCTGCTGCCAGAGTGAAATAACCGCCTGGGGCATCTCTCCTGTGGCGCTGAAACAGAGGTAGTTACCGCCCTCTAAGGTGAGCGGCGTTAACTTGTCGTCATGCTCTATGGTGCCCGCCTCGACCGCCGTCATCAGGCTATAGTCGCCATCCATGTCGCTGGCATAGTCGTAATAGACCCCATACACCGGCAACTTACCGAAGATCTGCTCGCCATACTGCCCCATGAAGGCCTGCCACAGGGGAGCGATTTGTTGCGTCGCCGCCTTAGACTCGGCTCCATTGTTGGTACGAACACTCATGCCGACCAGTGACTTGGGGGCGAGGTTTATCGTCTTCATCTCAATTCCTTCTGTTATATCCTTTGCATAGCTTGCTTTAATAGCTTGAATTACATAGCTTGCAAGCGCCGCGGCGCTTGCGTTAACCCTATCAGCAGTAGCTAATGAGTCAGAACTTTAAATGCGCTGGGACATGAGTCCACTAGCCTTTCAGGCTCGGTGCCCAGAGGCCGACGCGATTGCCTTCGCTATCGACGATGACGCAGCTATAGCCGCACTCCCCTTCCTTGATGGCCACGGCAGGCAAAGCGATTTCGACACCACTGCGCTCCAGCCTCTCCACCAAGGGTGCCAGGTGATCGCTAAGGTGCAGATAGAGGATGCTGCCGGCTCCACTTGGGCGCATCATATCATGTTTTACCAGGGCGATGCTGGCCGCCTGGGGCGCCTCAGTCTCTAGTATGGCCATCTCCATGCCAAACATCTGCTCATCGCGAAAACGCACCCCGAACTGAGTCTGGTAGAAGGCCTTGGCACGCGCCATATCCTCGACGGCGATCTCGCCCCAGACTAAAGGTGCCTGTTGTAAAGGCGCCTGGTGTAAAGGTGCCTGGTGTAACACTTGCTGTTCTTGCATCTTGCTCTCCTTAATGGGCCGAATGCGACGCTCAACCCTGAGCGTCTCCCTCACTCGACCAGTAAGAAGAGCTTAACGCCCCCCTGCTGACAGCCTAGTGTCAGTAGGCTGTCAATCGGTTAACAAACCATGACTCGCCTCCAGGCATTAGGCATTAGGCGTTAGGCGTTAGGCGTTAGGCGTTAGGCGTTAGGCATTAGGCAAGCCCGCCTGATGCCGGGTGACAAACTCCGCCATGGCGGCCTCGGCGCGGCGCTGCACATCCGCAAGCCCCTCATGCTCGCCAAAGGGCTCGACCACCTCGTAGTAGCACTTCACCTTAGGCTCTGTGCCCGAGGGGCGCACTATCACCCTGGCGTTGCCCTGCAGACGATAGATGAGCACGTCGCTGCTAGGCAGGTCGATCGTCTCTTCACGGCCATCGGCAAAGCGGCGTAGCCCCAGGCTGATGTCATCCACAGACACCAGGGCCCGTCCGGCAATCTCTCTGGGGTTGAGCGCCCTTAGCTGCTCACCTATGGTGGGCGCACCTGGCTCACCGCTGAGGGCGATACTCACCTGACGGTTGAGATAATAGCCATATTGACGATAAATGGTCTCCAGCCTGTCCCACAGAGTCTCCCCCTTGGCAGCCAGCTCGGCGGTGAGCTGCACGAAGGCAACCAAGGCTGATAGACCATCCTTGTCCCACACCATGCTGCCAACCGTGTAGCCGAGCGCCTCTTCGTAGGCGAACAGGAAGCGGTTCTCCTGAGTCTGTTTGCTCATGCCGACATTGGTCAGCCACTTGAAGCCTGTGAGTGTGGTCTCGCAGCGAGCGCCGCATGCCTCACTGATGCGGGTCAGCAGACTGGAGGAGACTATGGTGCAGCAAAGCAGTCGCTGATCATCACTGGCGTGGGAGAGCAGGTAATGGCCCAGCAAGACCCCCACCTGATCCCCGGTCAGCATCTGATAGGCCTCAGAGGCCAGCATCTCTGGCGTGGCAGCGGGTTTACGCACCGCCACCGCGAAACGGTCGGCGTCGGGATCGTTGGCGCAGGCTAGCATGGCACCATGCTTGTGAGCCTCGGCCATCACCAGATCCATGGCGCCAGCCTCTTCAGGGTTGGGGAAGTTCACCGTGGGGAAGTCACCGTCTGGCTCACGCTGGGCCGCCACCGAATAGACCTGTGTGACCCCGATATCCTTCAGCAGGGTCTCGGCCATCTCGGCGCCGACCCCGTGCATGGCGGTGTAGGCCAGGCTCACCAGCTCGGGACGGGCGGGGCTTTGCAGCACCTCTGCGTTTAACACGCCCTGACGATAGGCCTGATAGTAATCCTCCTCGAGCATTACCAGCTTACCAGTCTCCAGTGCCGTTTCCAGCGGCAACATATCCACCGGCGAGTTGGCCGCCAGCTCGATACGGGCCGCGATGCCCGTATCATGGGGCGGAATGATCTGCGCGCCATTACCCCAGTAAACCTTATAGCCATTGTACTGCGGCGGGTTATGACTGGCGGTCACCACTATGCCGGCAGCCGCCCCGAGATGCAGAACGCCGAAGGCCACCAGAGGGGTCGGCGCCACCTTGCTGGTGAGGAACACCTTGAAACCCGAAGCGGTGAGCACGCTGGCGGCGTCCTCGGCAAACTGCTTGGAGTCGTGACGGCCATCGTAGCCGATGACAACGCCGCGACTCACTGCATTTTCCACCTGAGCCTTGAGGTATTCGGCGACCCCCTTGGAGGTCTGCTGCACCACCAGACGGTTCATCCGCATGGGACCTGCGCCCACCACGCCGCGAATGCCCGCGGTACCGAAGGTGAGACGTCCGGCGAATCTCGCCGCCAGCTCCTCCTGCGCCCCCTGATCGACCAGAGCCTGGATCTCGGCGCGACTCTTGGCGTCGCTATCGAGACTCAACCAATGTTTTATCCTTGCCTGTATCTGTGTTTGCATAATGCCTCCGCTGCACCAGTTTCCCTTAACAGTATGTCTGCCTGAAGGGGTTAACAAGTGAATTTGCATTAAAGATTCATTATATAAACTATAGAAGAAACACCCGGATGCCCCAATTGAGGTGACCTGTTTCAAGCGCTAAATAGCTATCAAAGTGGCGGCCGCCCCTAGATGGTCGCCGGCGCCAGAATGAGCGCGTCGATAGAGAAGGTAAAACGGCTTAGCGAAAGCCTAAGGAATATAGCTCAGCTGATTCTTACCCTGCTCTTTCGCCTGATACAGGGCCATATCGGCGCGCCTTAGGGTATCCTGGTAGGAGGTATCGCCCGCCTTTATCCCCGTCATCCCCAGGCTGATGGTGGCCAGCAGCTCATCCTCGGCCAGGGCAGATAAGGCACGATTGAAGCTCTGATGCAGCGCCTCGACCATGGCCATCGCCTGGGTCGGCTGCAGACCCGGCAAGACCACCACAAACTCATCACCACCGAAGCGGTAGGCATAGTCAGTCTTACGGAACTCGCGGCGGCAGATCTCTGCTACGGCTAAGATGTTCTCATCCCCCTTGTGGTGGCCCTTGGCGTCGTTGATCTGTTTCAGGTTATCGATATCCAGCATCAATATGGTGGTTGGCATCCCCTGCTCGCTGAAGTTGTCGAAATGCAGGGCAAAGTCACGCTCGAGACGGCGACGATTATAAAGGCCGGTCAGCTGGTCCGTATCGCTCAGTTCCCTGAGCCTTAACTCCAGCTCGTGGCGCTTAGAGATATTACTGGCGACCCAGAGCACCACCTCTTCGCCATCGACGCGAAAATCCAGCGCCTGAATTCGCCCCTCGAACCAGATTGGCGCCACCGGCCCCTCGTCGGGCAGCCCCTTCACATCCTTGTTGCTCAGCTCATACTCTTCGATCAACAGGCGGCGGGTTGAGAGTGCCCTGTCAATGGTTTGCAGAAACCAGGCGGCCTTGGCGGGCTTGATCACCTCATGGAGGTAGGCACCTATGAGGCCACGACCATCGTGATAGTAGCGCGCATCGCTGCCGCCGAAGACGGCCACATATTTGCCGCTACTGGACAAAATAAACGCGGGATCCGGCAGTGCCTCAAGCACGGCGACCATCTGCTCATTTGCGATCATAACCACCCCATCAATGCAGCCTGACTCACTCTCATCAAACCCTATTTGACGCCAAATCGACAAGAATAGCCAGACAAATCAATATACTTAATCGAACCACAATTCAGGTTCGCTGAGCAGGTTCTTACTGGTCTGCGACAAGAATGGGTTATCCAGGCGAAACACGCGTCGCTCGGTCAGCCTAGCCCGCCCCAGCATACCTTCTGTGATGGCATGATGATAAAAAAGTTCATCGAAGCTGCCATCGCTCAACGCCGCGCGCAGGCCATATTCGATCCGCTCCGCCAGCGCCAGATTATCAGGGCTAACGAAGAAATAGAGGGGCGCGGGATAGACGATGACGAACTGAGTATCCACCATCAGGTTTGGTCTGTCGGCAATCTCGTCCCAGGGCTCATGAAGCGCCCGCAGAAAATAGTCGAAGCGACCCTTCTCCAGCATGGTCAACAGGCTGTGGGCCGCCCCCCTTACCAAGGTAAAGCCCTGACGCTGCAAGATATCGCTATCTGGCCAGTCGCTGCCCTGGCCTACGGGTATCCTCTGGAGCTCTTCTATCTGGGTGATGTTGGCGAAACGGGCCTCATCTTCGGTGCGTATGATGGCGATACGATGACCCATCAGCCCCTTAAGCAGGGGAAAGTAAACCGCGCGCAGCTGCCGCTCCCGGCTGATGCTGGTCATGGTCCACACCACATCCAGCTTGCCCTGTTCCACCAGCTTGATGGTGCGTCCCTGGGGCATATCCATCTCCACCGGCAGCAGGCGATAGTCGCCATATTGGTCTTGGCTCTTCTCCATGGCCAGGCGTAGCAGGTCGATATAGTAACTCTGCTTAGGATCGACGAAATGGGTCGACAGGTTGTAGCGCACCTCGGTCACCTCGGCCCGCGCCACAGCTGCCGTTATGAGACAGGCGATTATGAAACAGGTAGTTATGAGACAAGCAGTAAACAAGCAGGACTTTCTCAGACAAACGAATGTCTTGCACACCATCGCACTTTGCACCATCTCGCTCCTCCCTGATCCCACTGCCTTGAGTATAGCAGCCGATGCTGAGGTAGAGAGCAGAGGGAGAGAGCAGAGGGAGAGAACCAAGAGCAGAACTTAACCAATGACAACAAGGCCAAGCGTCGGGCGCCGCAAAAGGGGAAAAATAGTGTAAACTGACGGGGTTTTTCGCCCAAGAGCTCTCTAGTACGTAAAGCTAAGCCGTAAAAGATAAACCGCAAAAGATAAGCACCTAGAAGATAAGCCTGCCATGCAACCAGACTCCAAGCTAAGCCCTATCGAACATCACCTCAATGTCAGCCAGACAGAGACGGACGCCTGCACCCTGCTGGCCGAGGCGAGCCAGCTTTCCAAGCAGGAGATTAAACAGGCGATGGCCAAGGGCGCCGTGTGGCTCACGAGGGGCAAATACACTCAGCGTCTACGCCGAGCCAAGAAACAGCTTAAGCTTGGGGATCAACTGCACCTCTACTACAACCCTAAGGTACTGGCTCAGCAGGTAGAGGATGCACAGCTGATTCTGGATAAGGGCGAATACAGTATCTGGTACAAGCCCTACGCCATGTTGTGTCAGGGCTCAAAATGGAGCGATCACACCACCATCAACCGCTTCGTCGAGACTCATCTCACACCGCAGCGCCCCGCCTTTATCATCCACCGTCTGGACAGGGCGGCGACGGGATTGGTGATCATAGGGCACAGCAAGACCACCACGGCGGCGCTCGCAGCCCAGTTCGAGCATCGCGAGCTGGACAAACAGTACCGGGTGATCGTCAAGGGGGAGTTTCCCAAGACACCACGCACCATCACCACAGAGGTGGACGGCAAGCCGGCGTGTTCCCATGCCAGCCTGGTGGAATACGACAGCGAGCTGGATATATCCCTGGTGCAGGTAAAGATAGAGACGGGCCGCAAGCATCAGATCCGCATCCACATGGCCAGCATAGGCTTTCCCGTGGTGGGTGACAGACAACATGGCGGCGCCGAGACGGGCGATGTGAATCTGCAGCTCACCGCCTGTTTTTTGGATTTCACCTGCCCCATAGGTAAGCAGCCGCTGCATGTGGCGCTCCCCGAGGCGCTGCAGCCCAGCCTAGCAGCGCTTAAGGCTTGATCTGCTCGTCACCAGGCGTCGATGGCAAAGGCTCATCGACACGCTTGACGGTCAGGGGCTCATCGCCATCCAGTAGCTCATCATAGCCCTTGGGCGGCGGCGTCCAGCCCCGCTCGCTCATGGCATACTTATCGTTTCTATCCCTGGCCATGGCGGCCTTGATGGTCTCTTCCAGCTCGATAAACAGCTTACGGTAGTTGTTGTCGAATCGCTCACCGCTGCTGTCATCTTTCCAGGCGCCGTAGAGCATGTCGGAGCTGCGCTTCTCGATGCGCTTGAAGGTGTTCTTCTGCTGCTCCACATGGAAGGGGTGAAAGCCGAGACACTTCATGGCGTCGGCGCCCAGCTCAAGGGCCGAGAGCAGGGTCTCCTTCTGGATGAAGTCGGCGCCGGCATCCCGCAGCAGATAGGCATGGCCGCGGTCGAACGCCCGGGCGAGCACCTTGACCTTGGGATAGGTATGCTTGACATACTTCACCAGCTCCACCGCGCTGTCGCGATTATCCATGGCCACCACCAGCAGGGAGGCTTCCTCTATCCCCGCCGTATGCAGCAGGTCCGGGCGGGTCGCATCACCAAAATAACTCTTCACATTGATGCGCCGCAGCATATCCACCTGGCTAATCTGATGATCCAGCACCACAGTCTTGATGCCATTGGCGCTCAGCAGACGATTGATCACCTGTCCGAAACGACCGACGCCCGCGATGATCACGCTGCCCTGCTCATCTATGGTGTCTGCCTCTCGATCTGCCTTGGCGCTGCGATACCTGGGCTCAATAAAACGCTCGAACAGAATAAACAGCCCAGGGGTCAGCATCATGCTCAGGGCCACCACCAGAGAGAGCTTCTGCGCCAACTCGCTCGGCAGCACATGATTTTGCACGGTGAAACTCAGCAGCACGAAACCAAACTCCCCCGCCTGGGCCAGACTGAGGGCGAACAGCCAGCGATCGCTTTTACCTATCTTAAAAACTGGAGTGATCAGCAAGAGCACCAAGGCCTTAAGCACTATGATCCCCAGAGTCAGTCCCAAGATGAGGCCGAGATCCTGCCACAGTATGCCAAAATCGATACCGGCACCAACCGTAATGAAGAAGAGCCCCAGCAGCAGCCCCTTGAAGGGGTCGATATTGGACTCAAGTTCATGGCGAAACTCACTGTTGGCCAACACCACGCCCGCTAAAAAGGTGCCCAGGGCCGGCGAAAGCCCCACCAGGCTCATCAGGGCCGCGATACCTATCACCAACATCAGGGCGGTGGCGGTAAAAATTTCCCTCACCCCGGATGAAGCCACGAAACGAAACAGCGGGCGGCTCAGGTAGTGGCCGCCCACCACTAAGATGGCGATAGCCGCGACAATAACCATGGCATAGGCCCAAGGCGGCAAGCCGGCCACCAGACTTATCTCTTCATGCTGGGTCGCCACCTGAGTCGCCGCCTGCAGTGCCTGCTCCACCAGCTCCGGCAGGGCCAACAGTGGGATAAAGGCCAGCATGGGGATCACGGCGATATCTTGAAACAGCAACACAGAGAAGGCGTTGCGGCCACCATCGGTGCGATTGAGTCCCTTCTCGTTAAAGGTCTGTAACACGATCGCCGTCGATGAGAGCGCGAAGATAAGGCCTATGGTAAAGGCGATGCTCCACTGCACCTCGAAATAGAGGGCAATGGCCGCCACGGCGGCCGTGGTCAGCCCCAGCTGCAGCCCACCCAGCCCCATCAGGCGGTTCCGCATGGCCCACAGCATCTTAGGTTCGAGCTCGAGTCCCACCACAAACAGCATCATCACCACGCCGAATTCGGCAAAGTGCTGAATGACTGAGGTCTCCTCTCCCACCAGACCGATCACCGGCCCTATCACCACCCCGGCGATTAGATAGCCAAGCACCGAACCCAGGCCAAAACGCCTGGCCAGGGGCACGGCGATCACGGCGGCAACCAGATAGATAAAGGCTTGCAGGAAATAGTTGGTCATGGCGCTTACCCCGTGATGATCTGATCAAGATGGCCGTTTAGTTTCTCAAGCTTGGCGGCCAGACGGCGATTGAGCTTGCCCGCCACCAGTGCGGTGAGCAGCTCGCGCCACTCCTCGAGGTGCTGCGCCATCAGGCCATCCTCGACGGCGGTGCGGGCACCAAACAGGGCGAACGGCGGCAGATAACGCATACCGGTAAGGCTGGCGGTTTGCTCCAGCGGCGCCAGCAGTTGTCTCAGGGTGAAATGATTATAGCCCTCGGCCTGATAGGCCTCCTCCTTGCCCCCGGCCGTGATGGCGCAGAAGAAGCGCTTACCCTTGAGTGCATTGCCATCCGTGCCATAGGCAAAGCCATATTCCAGCACCAGATCTTGCCACTCCTTTAGGATGGCGGGCGTGGAATACCAGTAGAGGGGAAACTGAAAGATCACCACATCATGGGCCAGCAGGCGCTGCTGCTCGCGCTCGATGTCGATATCAAACTCGGGATACTCGCCATAGAGATCCACAGTGGTGACACCGGGTATCGTCTTGGCCAGTTCAAACAGGGGCAGATTAACTTCAGATCTATGTTGGGAAGGATGCGCCAATAACAGGAGTACGGCTTGTTGTGGCTCTGACATGAGGATCCATTCTCGAGGGTGACGCGTCGGGTGAATACCGGGCGCTAGGTCTAGATAAAATAGCGCCTAACACCTTGTTCTTCAAGCGCAGCCAGCGCCAGTCTGGGCAATTTTTCCCGTCTGACCTGTTATGGCCAGGGAAGTTATTTACCAGGGCTGTTATGTGCCAGTGCGTTATGTGCCAGTGCGTTATGTGCCAGGTCTGTTATTTACACGGGCCGTTACGCCTTGATGGCTTCGCAAGGCTACTCGGGGGTACGATAGAGGTACAGACGAACCCCGTCATCCTCGTAGCAGTCTATCCGCTCCATGCCCGCCTTCTCCAGCACCCGGCTGGAAGCGACGTTTTCCACCATCACCTCGGCGTATACGCAGGCTATGCCTAATGTCTCTCTGGCGTAATTCAGACTGGCAATCACGGCTTCTGTGGCCAAGCCCTTACCCCAATACTCGGGCAACATGCGATAGCCGATATCCACCCCGCCCTGCCCGCGGTTGAGCAGCGGCTCATACTTGACGCCGCAGAAACCGATAAGCTCATTGCTCTGCTTATGGATCAGCGCGTAACGGGCATAGCCTGGGTCGCGATAACCTGCGAGCCAGTAGTTCTCTATGACATGCCTGGCATCATCCAAGCTCTTGATATCATCGCCATCTCCTGTATAGCGCACCACCTCGGGGTTCGAGGCGAAACGGTACACCGCCTCGGCATCTTGCAGCACAAACTGGCGCATGATGAGCCTGGGGGTCTCAATCAGGGTAGGCGATACGCCCGCATCCGCTTTAATCATTGTCCTCGGTATCCTTGTACTCATGCTCCCAGGGGGTGATGGCGCTCATATCATGGAGATCATATGGGGTCAGCTGATAGACATAGTAGTTGAGCCAGTTGCTTACCAGCAGGCTGCCGTGACCATGCCAGCGGGCGACCGGCGCTTGGCTGGGATCATCGCCGCGAAAATAGTTTTTCGGCACACTCGGGTTAAGGCCTTCGGCGAGATCCCGCTGATACTCATCCTTCAGGGTGGATTTCTGATATTCGGGATGACCCATCACAAACAGGTTGCGATTGTTGCGGCTCAGCACCAGGTAGGCGCCCGCCTCGTCGGACTCGGCCAGCACCTGCAGCTCTTTGTGAGCCTTGAGATCGGCCACCTCCATCTCGGCAAAGCGAGAATGGGGCGCGAAGAACTCATCGTCAAAGCCCCGCAGCAGCGGGAAATGTTTATGGGTGCGCTGATGATTAAACACCCCGGAGCGCTTGGCCGAGAGCAGCTTACGCTGCAGGCCATAGAGGTGATACAGGGCCGCGTGGGCCGCCCAGCAGAGAAACAACACAGAGGTCACATGGTGCTGGGACCAGTCGATGATCTCGCGAATATGATCCCAGTAGGTTACCTCTTCAAACTCTATCTGCCCCAGCGGCGCGCCCGTAATGATCAGGCCATCGTAATTCTTATGGCGCACCGCCTCGAAATCACGATAGAAGTTGTTCATATGGTCGATTGAGGTGTGCTTGGAGACCTTGTCGTGGATGCGCAGCAGATCCACATCCACCTGTAAGGGGGTATTACCCAAGAGGCGCAGCAGCTGAGTCTCAGTCTCTATCTTGTTCGGCATCAGGTTGAGGATCAGCACCTTCATGGGTCTGATATCCTGATTGGCCGCCCGGGTCTCGGACATGACAAAGATATTTTCTGATTCGAGAATTTCCGCCGCTGGCAGATTATCGGGAATTTTTACCGGCATACCGCGCCTCTTTCGACCTGGTTAACAGAGCCCCATAATAGGCTAGGTGTCGCAAGCGGCGCGGTGTCTCGCCTTAACCGCCGACGCGCTGCACTAGCACAGAGATAGGCGCACTATCGCCTAAATCTATGGGGTAGGATTGAGTATTGATGAACATCAGCTTGCCATCCAGGGTGATCTTGGCGCCCACACTATAAGTATGGCCCGCCTCGAACTGATCCCTTGGGATGACAAAACCAAAGGGTGCCGGTGTGGTCACGTCGTCGCGCTCGAAGGCCGCTAACACCACGGCAGGCGCATCCATCTTAGACACGTCCTGAATCTGCACCGACAGCACAGCCTGGGGTGGTAAGGCAATTCGCTCCTTAAACCAAACCTCCCCCTGGATCTCCACGCTGGCATTAGGGGTTGCACAAGCCGTCAACAGGCCCGCACTCATCGCCACTGCCGCTAGGGGTTTTAACCATCTGTTCATACTCTTGCTCCTAATCATACATCAAGACTTCTGGATGTCCATATGTCTATACTATAAATCTTGTTCTCTATCAGAGATCTTCATATCATAGGCGAACCATTTATTGAGAAATAGCCTCATGTCTCAAGCTACTGCAATAATTGTGGGCGCCAGCTCACTCGTTAGCCGTGAAATTGCCAAACAACTTGCCGAGCAAGGCGTCGAACTGGCCCTGCTGGCACAAGATACCGAATCCCTTACGGAATTTTCTCAGTCTCTGCCCACCCAGGTCAGCCTACATGAGCTGGCAATAGAGAGGCCAAAGGATATCATCGCCACCCTGGAAAGTGTCTGGCAGCAACTGGGCGGCGCCCATCTGGTGATCGTCAATACCGGCCTCAATGGCTACGACGCCTCGCTTCCCTGGCAACTGGAACAGGATATCATTACCGTCAATGTGCAGGGCTATAGCGCCATATGCAATACGGCATTCAGACTATTTGTCGATCAGGGCTATGGCCAGCTCGCGGCCATTAACTCCATCGCCGGACTGAGGGGCGGCCCCTGCGTGGCCTATCATGCCTCCAAGGCCTATGCCAGCAGCTACCTCGAAGGACTGAGCATGCATGCCCAGCGCCTCAAGCTGCCGATCACCATTAGTGATCTTCAGCTTGGCCTGCTGGACAAGGCGGCCATGCAGCAGAGCCGTCTCTGGCTATCACCACCCCATGAGGTAGCGCGCCAGGCACTCAAAGCGATGCAGAAAGGCAAACGCCGCGCCTACATAACCAAGCGTTGGCGTCTGGTGGCCTGGTTAACCAAGCTGCTGCCTGAATTTATCTACAACACCCGTCACTGGCGCACCAAGGAAGAGCGCAAGGCGGCCAGAGCGGCCAAGAAGGCGCAATAGGCCAAAGAAAGCAGAAAGTTAAAAAGCAGACATGAAAAAGGAGCCGATTGGCTCCTTTTTCATTTCGATATTTAGCGAGATTAGAAGGTGTAACCTACGCTCACCATGTAAACCCAAGGGTTTATATCTGTTTCGATAGTCACAGGCACGGTTGTCGCAGTACCTGCATTGTCGAAGGTATAGTTAAACTTGGCATCAGTGCTGATTTGCGCATACCAAACAGAAGCGTTAACCAGCCAGTTCTTGTTCACTTGGTAGTCGATACCCACTTGCGCCGCCAGACCCCAAGAGTTTGACAGGCTCAGATCAGACAGGCGTCCGCCCGCATCATTAGTGATCTTGTTGTCGAAGAAGTTAGTGAAGTTCACACCGGCACCGATATAAGGACGCAGCTTAGAATCAGCCGAACCAAAATAATACTGAGCCACTAAAGTAGGTGGCAGGTGCTTGGTTTCAGCTACTTTACCTACGCCTTTTAGCGAAATGTCATGGCTAAAAGGGGTAGCGGCCAACAGCTCGATACCAAAGTTATCGGTCAGCATGTAACCGAAGTTCAGACCTACTTGTGTATTGCTGCTTACAGAGAACTCACCTAGGTTACCCAGGTCAGGTGTATTCACATCTTGGCTAGATTCATTTGGCGCAACGGTAACAGCACCGGCACGAACGATGATGTCACCAGCTTGGTGAGCAGAAGCGGCAAATCCAGTAGACAGTAGGGCGGCAGCGATCAGACCTGAAACGATAGTTTTTTTCATCATACTACTCCATTAATACAACAGTTAACGTTGTTTTTATTATCAAAATCCTTACATTTGCGCGTATCCTGCCAGATAGACATCAAGAAGTTCTTGATCCAAATCAATAAGCTAAGGTAATACCCCTTTTTGTATAGCTGGGCGCGATCCAGATCACAGCAAATAAACAAATATTGACAATACCCCTTTAATTTTCGTGACCCACATCCGCATCGATCACTTGTTGATCAACCAAACCAATCTCGGTCAAATTAGATAACTAACAAGCTGATAACACGATGTGAAATGGCGCTGCATTTAAGCATACACCTCAAAAAAGAGTGCTGATGGAAACTCCACTAACTGAGGGAAGTGAGCAAGCGATACCGGCCTAGAGAAGAATCGCACACTTGGCCGATATGGGAGCTGGGGCTAGCGCATCAAGCTGACCGGGCAACTCTGATAAGCCTAGGACAACTTTGACAAGGCCTGGACCGTGCAAGGAATATGACGTTAGGAATACGGCGCTAGAAATAAGACACTAATAATAAGAGGCGCCTGTTTTCGCAGCTCCGAGATGGCAAAGCTAAGGTGACACTTATTAGATGACACACTCTAGATGCCAAGCTCAAATAGCCAATCTCGAAATGCCACGCTTGAGATGCCACTATCTAGATGACACGCATAAGATAACAAACCTCAGATAACAATCCCTAGCTGAGCCCCCTGAGAGAACAGGCTTGAGACGGCAAACTTGAAGTAGTTAGGCTCGGCTAACTCGCCGAAGAGATGGCAAGCGCGAGGCTCAGCATCGCCAGGCTGAGCAGTACCAGGCTGGCAAACAGGGGCTCCTGCGCTTCAGGCTCCTGCCAACTAGCATGTTGCGAACTATTACGCTGCTCACGCTGATCTTGAGATCCAGTGCCCTGCTCTTCGGCGCCGGGCAAGCTACCTATGAGATGATGACTGCCGATAAACTGCATCTGCTCTTCCTTGATTTGTTATTGTTATCATTTCACCCTATTGGATAAAATATATTTAATCAAGGGTCATATGAGGGCACCTGGCTGAAATTTACTCAAGTTAATACACACGGGACAAAGACGACGCCCCACAAGTGGAGATAACTTGGAGCAACAATAGGAGTATTAAATAGTGGAAAATAGAGCATAAAAAAAGGAGCCCTGAGGCTCCCTTATCTATCCATTAACTGCTTGGCTTATTTTACCAGCTTATTTGACCAGCTTCATCACCACTTCAGTGGTGTATTTGCCGTTGTTGATCACCGGGAACCTATCGTAGGTCTGGAAGATCACCTTGCCCTGATATTGGATCATGGCGACCACACCATAGTTGACGCTCTTGTCTATGGTCTCGCGAGCAAAGGCAAACTTGAATGGCACAGGCGCCCTGGCGATATCGAAGCTCTTCTGGGCGATGATGGCGCCCGGGGTGTCGAGATCGATCACCGCTATGGTAATGCTACTGCCTTGCGGCAGGTTAATCTTCTCCAGATAACCGGCGGCGCCGTTGACGAATATCGGAGGCTCAGGCTCTACCGTCACACAACCTGCCAACAGAATAAGCAGCAAAGACGCCAATATGGCTTTCATTTTCATCTTCATCACATTCAACCTTTCACTCACTGTTCGTTTATCCCTGTGTTAATCGAATCAAGCCTTCCTGCGTCGCCGAGGCCACCAATTCACCACTCTGGGTGTAAAACTCGCCACGTACAAAGCCGCGGCCGCCACCGGCATTGGGGCTATCTATGCTATAGAGCAGCCACTGGCTAAGATCCAGCGGACGGTGGAACCACATGGCATGATCTATGGTGGCCATGCGCATACCCGGGGTTAAGAATGAGACGCCGTGGGGCTGCGCCGCCGTCACCAGGAAATTAAAGTCTGAGGCGTAGGCCAGCAGATATTCATGCACCGAGAGATCCTTGGGCACCTCGCCATTGGCGCGGATCCACACATGCCTGATGGGCTCGCTCTGGTTGGGTTCCATAGGATTGCATGGGTTAACCAGGCGCATCTCAAGCGGCGAGTCCGCCATAAACTTCTCCAGCACCTTGCGAGGCACCTTGTCCCTCAGGGTCGAGGCCAGCTCCTGCTGATTCAGCAGGCCCTCAGGGCCCGGCACATCCGGCATCTTGCTCTGGTGATTTAGCCCTTGCTCCGGCTTCTGGAAGGAGCAAGTCATGTAGAAGATGGGTCTGCCCTTCTGAATCGCCTTCACCCGGCGGGCGCTAAAGCTGCCGCCATCGCGCATATTTTCCACGTCATAGACTATGGGTTGTTTCTCATCACCGGCGCGCAGGAAATAGGAGTGGAAGGAGTGTACCTGACGTTCGCTGTCGACGGTTTGCGCCGCGGCGCTCAGGGCCTGGCCCATGACCTGTCCGCCAAACACATGGCCGAAGCCCAGATCTTGGCTCTGACCCCGATAGAGGCCTACCTCTATCTGTTCCAGCGATAAAAGGGATAACAGATCATCTAACACCTGACTCATGCAACCTCACCGATAACTCATCAATATTGGTCGTCAAGCTTACCTTAGATTCCCCTTATCTTGCTAGGGCAGTTAAACTTTCCTGGTGGTTCCTGCAGCAATTTGTCACTTACTGCCACCTATTCGTCATCTATTCGTTATCTGGGCCTACTCAATATCCACGTGGTGCTCGGCGGCGCTGCGCCTCGCCCAGGCGGTTACCTGCTCTTCGCCGGACTCATGAAAATGATAGGGCTGCGCCCGGTACAGCTCATCCCAGCGCTGGGCGATCACCTCGGGCTTGCAGCCATCTTCCACAATCCGTAGCGGCTGAAATTCGACAAACATCCCGTGGCTCACGCTACCGGCCGCGGCCAGCAGATGCTGACCACTGCAGGCCATCGATGAGCAGAGATACAGCAGGGTGGCATTGACCGAAGAGGTGCTGAACAGCGGCTTCACCAGAGGGCTGAGATGATGCGCCGTCATGGCGGTTAAGGCCTGTGGCACCAGGGTATTGACCGAGATATTGTAGTCGCGCCCCTCCTTGGCCAGGCTGTTGACCAAGCCGACGAGCGCCATCTTGCTGGTGCTGTAGGGGGTCTCATGCATGTCACCATACAGGCCGCTGGCCCCCGCAGTCATGAGGATACGGCCATAATTTTGCCGTTTCATCTGCGGCCACACCAACTTGGTCAGATGGAAACTGCCGTTGAGATCCACATCCAGCTGCCGCTGCCATTGCTCGAAACTCAGGCTATCGAAGGAGACTGGCGTGTGGATGCCGGCGTTATTGATGGCGATATCTATGCGACCCCAGCGCTTGAGGACAGTCTCAATCGCACTCTTTAGGGCCTGACTGTCGGTGACATCCAATTGGAAACTCAGGCAGTCGGCGCCCAGCTCGGCGAGGGTACGGGCGGTCTTGTTGAGCCCTGCGCCTGCATAACTCTGGCAGCGACTATCGCCGCAGCCCGAATCGATAATGGCCAAGCGCGCCCCGCGCTCGGCTAAGGCGATCGCGTAGGCTCGTCCTAAGCCAGCCCCCGCTCCTGTGACGACAGCAACCTGTTCATCAAAACGCATCATCCTGATCCTTGTCTCTCGCCGCCGAAACGCCCTAGTTAAGCCAAGTGCTAAATTTATAAAATCTATATAAATTAATTAGATAAGCTTAAAACATTCCCAGCAGAATCTCACAGTCAGACAGCTATAACAGCACATGTCTGGCAAGAGTTCTTTGAGGCTGGCAACAGATTTGAAGGAAAGGCGCCGCAAAGATGTGCGCCGCGTCAAAATTACACAAAATTTTAACAATACGTTTAAGCTTTATTAAAGGCTCTGAGTATTAGGCTAAAGCTCCCTGAAAAATAAAACGAGGCTGTTCACATAATGCTAATGCAAGCGCTTCATCGACTTGGGCTTTTTTGCTATGCTTGGGCTATATTTTCGAGCCTAGCTCAGTCCCTACCTAATAATTACGAACGCAGATAATGAATCCCTGGATCCTGGCGACACGCCCACGTACTCTTCCCGCAGCCATTGGCCCTATCTTAGTCGGTAATGCCCTTGCCCTGTCATTGACACAATTTAGTTGGCTTATCGCCGCAACTTCAATGTTGTGCGCCCTGCTGCTGCAGATCGCCGTTAACCTGGCGAACGACTACTTCGATTTTAAGAGCGGTATCGACACCGAGGAGCGACTCGGCCCGGTGCGCGTCACCCAGAGTGGCCTGCTCGACCCAAGCAAGGTACGCAACGCCATGATCGCCTGTCTGCTGCTGGCGCTGCTGGTGGGCTCGCTGCTCATCTATCATGGTGGCTGGCCCATCGCCATCCTAGCCGCGGCTTCCATCCTGGGCGCACTGGGTTACAGTGGCGGCCCCTACCCGCTGGCCTCCCATGGTCTGGGTGAAGTCGCCGCCTTTATCTTCTTCGGCCTGGTGGCCGTGGTGGGCAGCTACTACCTTCAGGCCCATGACACCAGTGTCGCCGCCTGGATCTTAGGCAGCGCCATCGGCCTGTTTAACGCCGCCGTGATGCTGGTGAATAACACCCGCGACATCCCCACGGATGCCAAGGCAGGCAAGCGCACCCTGGCGGTTAAGATAGGTGAAGGTCAGGCCAGAGTCCTGTATCAGGCGCTGGTCTATCTGCCTTTCGCCCTCGTCATCGGCGGTTTTCTGCTTGGAACTTTACCCGGCCTGCCTGTGCTGCTCGGTGGCCTGTCGCTAGTCCTGGCGCGCAAACTCAACAGCGAATTTAGCCAAACCTCGGGGGCGGCGTTAAATCCGCTGCTGGGACGCACGGCGAAACTCACGGTGATCTTCAGCGCCCTGTTCAGCCTGGGACTCGCCTTGGCCTAAAGCGGGAAATCGACATGACCATAAAAAATGCCAGCAATTGCTGGCATTTTTTATGGCGAGTCATCACACAATTTAGAGGCAGTATTCGGTTCCGTCTTTCGAGGTGAACTCTTTACAGTGTTGATCTGCCTGACCCGTAACCAGACTGGTCCAGGTACGCTGACAAGGGCTCTGCGCGCTATTGACGATAGTCATCAGCGCCGCCTCGACCTGCACATCGTTGATGCCGGCCAGATCGTGACGTCCCTGCTCGCCGCGGCGATCCAGCGCAATCTCGATATGGAAGCCGTTATTCTTCAGCACCAGAGAGCTTGGCTCGCACTTATGACCAGAGAGGGCCACAAACTGCTTGGGCTGTGCCAGACCGCTCTGGCTGCCATCGGCGAAGAAGGCCAGTAGCTGCTTGTAGTAGATCACATAGCTGCAGACATCCTGGTGAGACCCCTGACTCAGTGGAAAGTACTGATCCAAGATCTGCTTGGCATAGGTCAGGCCATCTTGCTGCATCTGAGGTGCCAGCGCATTGTTTCCATTAATCTGTGTCATAGGCATTACCTGCTTGATGAAGTTGTAAATACTCTGGTCTAGTTGTTCTGTCTGTATATTCATCGCCTCATCCCTCTCACTTATGCTATCTATCGCTATGTTTGACTCGCTGATGACATCTTTGCCCTACAGCTTTAAGTGGCGCTCTAAGGGATTTGTCGCTTCCCCGATTGCTTAATTTGTAGTCTAGCGGCTTTTTCATTACAATTTCACAATAGAAATTTCACAGTGTGAATTTTACAAAATGAAGACCAATAGCAGCTTGATGAGAAAATCGCATTTCCTGGGCACTAAGATACGCAATCTCAGGAAACGTAATAATCTAACCATGGAAGACCTATCGGCCCGCTGTGTCAGGGTGGATGCGGATTCCGCGCCCTCAGTCTCCTACCTCTCCATGATAGAGCGCGGCAAGCGCGTGCCCAGTGCCGGCATGTTGGCAGTGATCGCCGCCGTGTTTCAAAAGGAGGTAGATTGGTTTCTCGACGACGCCCCCGAGGAGCAGGCCATCACCCCAGTCAAAGGCTCTCGCGGCGGGATCAGTGGCATGGCGCTGGAGCCAAGCTTCCTGTTTTCCAACGAGATATTGCAGATCGCCATCCCAGAGATGCTCTCCCAGACGGGGATCAGCGGCCGTCAATTTGCGCACCTGCTGATCCGCGCCCATCAGGAACATCATCAGAATCATTTTCCCGATCTCGAGCGCGCGGCCGAAGAGGTGGGGCTCAAACGCATGCCCCTGAGCCTTGAGGATCTGTTGGCCATAGTCCAGCGTCTCGGCCTGGTGGTGAAATGGTTTACCCGCGCGCCCAAGGCGATCCGCGAAGAGGCGGGGGCCGGCAAGCAGCACATCATCACCTCCTATTTCGAGCAGCCCAACAAGATCTGCCTCAACCAGCTGCTCAACCAACATACCCGCCGCCTCAAGTACGACCTAGCGGTCCATATCGGCCATAGCGTGCTGCACAATAAAGACGGTTTAAAAAGTATCATGGTGGCCGGGCGCAGCCATGGCACCAGCCTGGTGGATGAGGCCGACAATCGTGGGCAATCCTCCACAGTGGACGCCCAGGATATCCTGCATGCCTGGCGGGACTTCGAGTCCAGCTTCTTCGCCGGCGCCCTGCTCTGCCCTAAGGTGCCCTTCAGGCAGCTGCTCGATCGTCACGGCTATGAGATTGATGTGGCCAAGTTAGTGGATGTCTCCCCCTCGGTGGCCATGCGCCGCATGACGGCGGTCTCCCCCTACAGCCACTGGCACTATTTCGATGCCTACTCGCCCGGTAAGCTCAAGGCCGTGTATCGCGGCAACGGTATTCCCCTGCCCTGGGGCAACATGCGCAAGGTGGAAGATCCCTGCCAACACTGGGCGGTGTTTAGGATGATCAACGCCTCGACCCAGGGCTCCTCGGCGCAGATCTCCATCCTGGATGTGGCCAACGAACCCAAGATCTATTGCTGCGAATCGATTCGGGTGAAAGACCTGGCGGGCAATCCCCATGTGCTCTGCGCCGGTATCGACCTTAACCCGGCCATCGAGGCCCAGGGAGGTGATGCCAACCAGGTGGCGCAACAACTCAAGGAGGTCTGTGTGGACAATGGCGGCTCGGCGCCCCTGCCCAGCAACATCAAGACAGACATCAAGCGTGTGGCGAAGATCCTCAACATCAATTGGGTCGAGCGCGGCATCGACAGCGAGGCTAGGCTCATCTGTTCCCGCGGCGCCAGCTGTCCGCGCAAGCCAAGCTGCTACGAGAGCGGTGGCTGTCAGGGCTAGGCGGCCACAACGCCGAGATAAAAAAACCGCTAGTCAATCGCTAGCGGTTTTTCTTTTCTATTGAAGCTTAATGAAGCACTAGAGCTTCTCCAGCGTGCGCTCGCTATGGCTCCAGTTGAGGTGATACTTCTCACCGGCGGGCTTGTCGATACGCTCGAAGGTATGGGCGCCGAAGAAGTCCCGCTGACCTTGCAGCAGATTGGCCGGCAGGGTCTCGCTGCGGTAGCTGTCGTAGTAGGCCAGCGCCGAGCCGATACAAGGCACGGGCACGCCGCTCATGGTGGCCCTTGCCACCGCGCGGCGCCAGTCTTGCTGCTTGGCCGACAAGGCCAGGCTAAAGGTCTCGGCCATCAGCAGGTTGTCGAGAGGCTCACCCACCTTCTGCGCCTCTTGATAGGCCTGAGTGATCGATTGCAGGAAGGTGGCGCGAATGATACAACCGGCGCGCCAGATCTTGGCGATTTCGGCAAAATCCAACCGCCAGCCGCGCTCCTGAGCATTCATCGCCATCAGCTGGAAACCCTGGGCATAACAGGCGATCTTGGCGCAGTAGAGGGCGTTTTCCAGCTCATCGATAAAGGCGGCGCGCTCATCGTCACTCAATGTCAGCGGCTCGGGGCCAGCCAGCAACAGGCTCAGCTGCTGACGCTGATGCTTCTGGGTGCTCACCGCCCTGGCGTATACAGCCTCGGCGATAGTCGGCGCCGGGCAGCCAATCTGCAAGCTGCTTACCGCGGTCCACAGGCCGGTGCCCTTCTGACCCGCCTTATCCAGAATCATCTCCACCAGCGGCTTGCCGGTTAGGGGGTCGGCCTGTGACAGCACATCGGCGCTGATCTCCATCAGGTAGCTATTGAGGCTACCCTGGTTCCAGCGAGCAAAGATCTCACCCACCTCGGCGGCGCTCAGCCCAAGACCGTCGCTCAGCAGTTGATAGGCCTCGCAGATCAGCTGCATGTCGGCGTATTCGATGCCGTTATGTACCATCTTCACATAGTGACCGGCGCCTGCCGGGCCTATGTAGGTGGTGCATGGCTCGCCCTCGGTCACAGGGTTACCCGGTTCTTGGCGCTCGATGGGCAGGCCGGTCTTAGGGTCTACCTTGGCGGCAATCGCCTCCCAGATCGGCTTGATTCTGTCCCAGGCCTTGATGTCGCCGCTCGGCATCAGAGAGGGTCCGAAGCGGGCACCCATCTCGCCGCCTGAGATGGCGCAGCTAAAGAAGATAAACTTGTCCTGATATTGGGCTTCGCGGGCCACTGTATCTGTCCACAGGCTGTTGCCCGTATCCACCACGATATCGTCCTGCTCTATCCCGGCCTCAAGCAGGGCATTACAGACGCCATCCACTGGCGCACCGGCAGGTACCGACAGGACCAACACCCGAGGTTTTGCGAGACTGGATAACATTTCTGAAAGATTGCTACATCCTAAAATGCGCTGCGCTTGCAAGGCGGGACGCTCTTTTTGCTCCTGCTCAAGCAGGGCATCTCGCTTGGCTGAGTCGAGATCGAAGGCGGCGACGCGGTAGCGATTGTCGGCAATATTAAGCGCCAGGTTTTTGCCCATAACGCCTAGGCCTATCACGCCTATGTCGAGGAGGTCTGAGTGATTTTGCATGAGATTTTTCCCCATGGGAAACTGAGATTGTCTACACCTATCCTTTATTATAGTCTGGACTATCTGAGTCAAATCATAAGCTTAAATCGCTCAATTGCTTCAACTGCGAGCCACATAGTCGATAGGCACGAAATTGGTCGCGATTATACAAAAGTTGGTAAGTTAATTACTAGGAAAAGTCCAGGCTTACTGGCCGCTGTGCAGAACAGTGTTTTCTCATTTAAAAGGTAGCGCCATCAAGCACCTGAATAGCTTGCTGAATCGACTATTTCTGGTTGAGCTCATGGGTCAAGGTCAGACAAACTTGCCTTAGCTGTTCCAGCTCAATGTCCGACACGCTCACCTTCTCCAGCAGCTGCTGCTTCAGCGCCAGCGCCTCTTGCTTGAGGGCCTCGCCGGCCTGAGTCACCTGAATCACCTTCTTACGCTCATCCCGGCTGTCCACATGACGCACCACCAGCCCCTTAGCCTCCAGGCGCTTGACGATAGGGGTTAAGGTGCCGAGATCCAGCCGTGTCGCCTGGGAGAGATCTGTCAGGCTGGCGTTATCTTTGAGCCAGAGCGCCTGCATCGCCAGGTATTGTGGATAGGTCAGATCGCACTCCTGCAGCAAGGGACGATAGGCGCGCACCAGGGCATTGGCGGCGGTATAGAGGGCGAAACAGACATTATCCGACAGGCATTGCGCCTCTTCAGTTACTACTGCAGTCTCTGCTTCACTCATCTGCTTACTCATAGTGTTACCCATTTTTCTGACTTAACTGTTACTCAACTTTTGCTCAATGCGCTACCGCTTAATCTGCAACTTAATGACTTAACGCCTTATGACTTAATGCGTTACGACTTAAGATTTCATCACCTTTCCCGCTTGTGCCAGCGGCCTCAAGCTTTAGGGCGGCTATCTTAACAGAATTCAGGGGCAAAGAGCGGACATTAAAAACACATTACTTTGCGCACAAAGTATTTGCATTGCGCTCAATTTGTTTGTAGAGTCTACCACAATTAGTTAGCGCGCAAAGTAAAAAGAGGTTAATTCCATGCAAGCACAAGAGATAACACTGGCCAGCCGCCCTGAAGGCATGCCAACCCAAGCCAACTTTGGCCTTAAGCAGGTGGAACTTCCGGCCCTCAAGCCGGGCGAATTCCTGGTCAAGAACCTATGGATGTCGGTCGACCCTTACATGCGCGGCCGCATGATAGACAGAGAAAGCTATATCGCCCCCTTCGCCCTAGGTGAAGTGCTGGAAGGCGGCGCCATTGGTGAGGTTATAGAGTCGAACCACGACGGCTTCCCTGTAGGCAGCAAGGTCAGCAGCATGAAGGGCTGGCGCAGCCACTATGTCACCGACGGTGCAGATCATACCCTGCTACCAGACACTCCTTTGTCAGAATCTCATTTCCTCGGCGTCATGGGCATGCCTGGCATGACCGCCTGGACCGGCCTTAACCGCATCGCCCAGCTGAAGGAAGGTGAGACCCTGTTTGTCTCAGCCGCCTCGGGCGCGGTGGGCAGCGTCGCCTGTCAGCTAGGCCTCTTGATGGGTGCCAAGGTGGTTGCCTCGGTCGGCTCAGATGAAAAAGCCGAGGCCCTCAAGGCGATGGGAATCGAGCAGGTGATCAACTACAAGACCACGGCTAACCTGAGCCAGGCGTTGAAGGACGCCGCGCCGCAAGGTGTTGATGTCTACTTTGAAAACGTCGGTGGCGAGCATCTGGCCGCGGCGCTGGACAACATGAACGACCATGGCCGTATCGCCGTATGTGGCATGATCGCCCAGTACAACGACACTAAGCCAACCCCGGGCCCAAGCAACCTGGCCTATATCATCATGAAGAAGCTCAGAGTCGAAGGCTTTATCGTGTTCGAGCACTGGCAACACTATGGCGAGTTCGCCAAGCAGATGGGTCAGTGGCTGGCCAGCGGTAAGGTTAAGGCCGAGCAGACCATCTACGAGGGACTCGACAACGCTCCGGCGGCCTTTATCGGCCTGTTCGAAGGCAAGAACCGCGGTAAGATGGTGGTTAAGCTGTAAGCATTCGTCTCACAAGATAACGCCACAAAGACCGGCTCCATAGGGCGGGTCTTTTTTTACCTTTATACAACAAAGTCTTGGGCATTCACGGCCCGCCATACATAAAGGCGACACAGGCTTACAAACTCATGATACTTATCTAAGTGCCCAGCGAGTACATTGCTCTCAACCAATGAAAACCTTCAAAGTGGAGTGAGCAATGAATTACCTTCCCTTAGCCCTAGTTGCCCTTGGCAGCATCAATCTAGCCCAGGCCGCCGAGTCGGACACCTATATCAGCAATGGTCAGGTCTATCACAGCAGAGGCTGGGTGGTCGAGTTTGGCGCCGGCTATAACTCAGACATCATCAAAGAACAGAAGAACGACTACAAATTTGCCTTCGGCGACCACAACCGCTTCGGCCCCCGCGTGAATGTGGGCTACCACGGCGATCGCTTCAAAGCGGATCTGGATAAGGGCATCAACTACCGCCTCTATGGCAAAGACAGAGACGCCATCACCTTCAGCACCTACCTGACAGGTAACGGCCTCTGGCTGGACAAGGATGTGTCTAAGGTGCTGGCCGGCATGGAAGAGCGTCGTATCAGCGTGGATCTGGGCCTGAACATGGATATCAAGGTGGGGCCGCGCGGCGTCCTCTCCACCAACGTCCAGCACGACATCAGCGGCGAATATAAAGGCTATGTGGCGGGTGTGCGCTATCAGCAAATCCTCAACCTAGGTCGTCTGGATCTGGTGCCGTTTGTGGGCGTAAGTTACAACAGCACCAAGTTTAACGATCACTACTTTGGCGTCAGCAAGAAAGAGGCTCTGCTTAAGCGTACGCAGTACGAGGCTAAGGCCGGCGTTAACTATGACATCGGCTACCAGCTGATACTGCCGCTCTCGAGCAACTGGCGCATTACCCAGCAGACCAGCTACACCCGCCTGAGCAAGGAGATTGCCGACTCGCCCATTACCGATTCACGCAATCAGTGGTCGGCCAACCTGATGGCGAGCTACCGTTTCTAAAAAATTGGAAAAATTAGGCCTAAACCCCGCTCGGCCTAAGGGCAAAGGATCTGCCCAGCTTATTTGAAGCAAGAGAAACTCCCTGGAAAGAGACTTCCTGTAAAATAAGCGCCCTGCAAAAGAAAAAAGCCTGCATCAAGCAGGCTTTTCATCTAACACGCGCTTTATCCCTGTTTGGATAAGCGTCATCTGGAACCCAAGGGCTATTTCAATTTCAGCAGGCCAACCAGCACGCAGATGGCACCGCCGACCATGCCGGCCCAGGCCTCTATTGGGGTGTCGCCGTTAACCGCGCGGGTGATCTGCGAACTGGTAGAATCGTAGATGTTGTAGCCCCACCATGCCAAGGCCACGCCGATAACCAACAGGACAATTCCTAAATACTTACTCTTCATTTCCCCAACCTCTTGAAAAACAATCTCGGTCCCAGCATACGACAGCTTAAAGCCATATTTCAATGACAGGATTTGCGCCTCAAGGTTTATCCCGCAACATCTACGGCTGAAACCCTGAGCAGGCTTTGATCTCTCGGCGACCGCCCAAGATAGCCCCCAGCTAATACAAGGGGCTAACACAAGGGGCTAGCAGCCTTCATCTAAAAGAGCCAGCTAGTAAACCAGCCTTCATCTAAAAGAGCCAACTAGAAGACTAACGTCATGCTCTGCCCCGGTGTTAGGGCCTGCCATTGGCGGGTAAGCTCGGTGATCTCGGCAATTATCTGCCTGAACTCATGCTCACTCACTGCGGGCACGGTTAGCCCTCGCTGCTCACAGCCCTGGGTGAGTAGATAACAGAAGCCCTCGTAGTTGAGATCCTGTGACCAATAGAGTGACTGCAGCGCCTCCACCATAGATTCTGTCTGCCACACCTGGGTCTTATCGGCTATCTGCCGCGACAGCTGATTGTGCTCCAGGGTAAAGCTGATGTTGGCGCCGGCCTTTAGCTGACCATAAAAGGCGCCGCCTATGCCTAGGGTCTTCTCCACCACGTAATGGATCATGTCATGGGGCGCGATCCCCTGCTCCGGCATCTGAGTCTCGGTGCGACTGGCGTCCTCTCGCACGCAGCAGAGCCTGCCGTAGCGGCCATCTCCCTTGATAAAAATCACTTCCATATTTAATGCCTCACTCATTCCTTACAAAATAGCGCCTTACTCCTCGCTCACAGCTATGTCCGCTTCCAGCCTGACCCTCTGCTCCTCATGCTCGGAGACTAGCTCACCATTCGGGCTGAATCGTCGCCATATGCCGACCTTCTCGCCATCTCGGTATTGCCCCTCTTCGGCGAGCAGACCACCGCGGAAATATTCGCGATAGCTGCCCTCTAGCTTGTCGTTGCGATAGTTTTTTACCTGCTCCAGGCTGCTATCATCATAAAAACGTGTCCAGGTGCCGACCTTGCTGCCTGCCGCATAATATTCGATGCACTCCTTGGCGCCATTCTCATAAAACTCGGTCACCTCACCGTTAAGCTGACCCGCCTTGAAGTGGGCGATCCCCTGCAAGATGTCGGTATCCTGAAAATAGGTGCGCCACTCGCCCTCTTCCTTGTCTTCGACCATGGTGCCTTCTACCACCACCTTGCCGAAGCTGTATTGCTGCCACAGGCCGTCCCGCAGGTCATCCACATAATGGATGCGATTCCTTAATCTGCCGGGATCCCAGTAACTCATGCTCCAACCGTTACGCTTGCCCAGCCGATATTCGATGGACTCAGACAGCAGACCGCCCTCGAAGCCATAGTGTTTTTCCGTGCCCTGTTTCAGCCCATCTTGATAGGGGATCTCCTTATTCAGGGTGCCATCTTCCAGATAAACACGGGTCACGCCCGTTATCTGACCATCGACATAATGCGTGACCGCCTGGACGGCACCGCTCTCATAGAAGTCCTGCAGCTCGCCGTTAAGCTTGCCTTGACTGAGCATGGCTTGCTGCTTCAGCCAGCCGTCATCGCCGAAAAACTTCGCCTTGCCGCTAAAGGGCTCGGCCTCACCGCGCAGATGAAAGCGGCCATCGATCCTTTCAAGCTTCTCGAAGTCGACATAGTCTTTAGTGAATGCGCCCATGTTCACGCTAAGCCCCACAGCGCTCAGCACCACTAACGCAATCAGCATTAAACCCACCGGTAATCCTTTCGTTTTCATCCCTTGCTCTCCACTTCCCTTACTCTCCACTTCCCTTACTCTCAACTTCCCTTGCCAAGATCCTTTTCCTCACTCCTTGACCAACTCGCGCTTAATCAGGTTTTCCCTAAACCTTCCCAAAACCAGAAGGCCGCGACTCATAGGCTGCGCCGAATACCCCGCTATGTTCGATAGATGAGTCTATTTTGGCAAGTGTTTTCATGGATAAATCTATGAATATTAGCGGTTTGGCTAATTAGTTTGTGATCATATTTAAGCCGCTAACTTATGACTCTGAGACTAAGTCATTACTTTAAGCCATTACTTTCAGCCATTTCTTTAAGACAGTACTTAAAGACATAGCCGCAGACCAGACGCCCGCAAGTAGCGAGAAGCATGCAACAAAAAAGGGCCCGAGGGCCCTTTTTTAATGACGAGTAGAAGACGCGCTAGACGTGAGCGTCCGCGTAACCCATACGGGTCAGGGCGTTGCGCACCAGCTCGAGCGTGTAAGGATCTTCTATGGTTGCCGGCATCTTGAACTCTTGATTGTCGGCAATCTTACGCATGGTGCCGCGCAATATCTTGCCCGAGCGCGTCTTAGGCAGCTTAGGCACGGCGCTCACCAGCTTAAAGGCGGCCACCGGGCCAATCTGCTCACGAACCAGGGCGATCAGCTCCTTGTAGAGCTGCTCGTCGCTGAGATCGCAGCCTTTCTTGAGCACCACCAGACCCAGAGGCACCTGCCCCTTGAGCTTATCGTCCACCCCGATCACCGCCGCCTCGGCCACCGCCTCATGCTGACACAACACCTCTTCGAAGCGTCCGGTCGACAAACGGTGACCGGCCACATTAATGATGTCGTCGATGCGGCTCATGATATAGAGATAGCCCTCTTCATCCATGTAGCCGGCATCCCCTGTGAGGTAGTAACCCGGATACATGGAGAGGTAGCTCTCCTTGTAGCGTCCCTCGTTTTGCCACAGAGTCGCCAGCGTTCCCGGCGGCAGTGGCAGTTTGATCACCACGTTGCCCGACTGATCCGGCGCCACAACATCGCCCATCTCATCGAGCACCTGCACATCATAACCAGGCACCGCCTTGGCAGGAGAGCCCGCCTTGACGGGTACAGGCGCTGTGCCCATCAGGTTGGCGGCTACCGGCCAGCCGGTTTCCGTCTGCCACCAGTGGTCGATCACCGGCTTGTCTAGCTGCTGCTCGGCCCAGTGCAGCGTATCGGGATCGCAGCGCTCGCCGGCGAGGAACAGGGTGCCGAGACAGCTAAGGTCCACATTCTTAAGGTAATCGCCCTCGGGATCGTCGCGTTTGATGGCGCGGATCGCCGTCGGTGCGGTAAAGAAACTCTTCACATTATATTTGGCTATGGTGCGCCAGAAGATTCCGGGATCCGGCGTGCCCACAGGCTTACCCTCGAACAGTACCGTAGTGGCGCCCACGAGTAAGGGGCCGTAGACGATGTAAGAGTGACCAACCACCCAGCCCACATCCGAGGCCGCCCAGAAGACATCGCCCGGGTCGATATCATAGATATGCTTCATCGACCAGGCGAGCGCCACGGCATGGCCGCCATTGTCCCGCACCACTCCCTTGGGCTGACCCGTGGTGCCCGAGGTATAGAGGATATAAAGGGGAGCGGTCGCCTCTACCGTCTGACACTCGATGTTTGGCGCATCGGCCATGGCCCCCTGCCAGTCGACATCACGGCCATCTAGCAACTCAGCTTGCAGCTGAGGACGGTTGAGGATCACACACTGCTCCACCTTGTGGCTCGCCTGCTCTAGCGCATCGTCCAGCAGCGGCTTGTAGGCCACCACGCCCGAGGGCTCGACGCCGCAGGAGGCGGAGAGGATCATCTTAGGCTTGGCATCATCGATTCGGGTCGCCAGCTCGTTGGCGGCGAAACCGCCGAATACTACAGAGTGAATCGCGCCGAGTCGCGCACAGGCCAGCATGGCATAGGCGGTCTCTGGCACCATGGGCATATAGATGATCACCCTGTCGCCTTTGACGACGCCCTGGCTGGCCATGTAGCCGGCCAGTCGGCTCACCTGGGCCTGCAGCTCGTTGTAGGTGATCCCATATTCTGTGCCCGTAATCGGGCTCACATATTGAATCGCCACCTGCTCGCCGCGCCCGGCCTCTACGTGTCTGTCGACCGCGTTATAACAGGTATTGAGCTGCCCGCCGCTAAACCAGCGATACATAGGTGCCTGACTGTCATCGAGTACCCTGTCAAACGTCTTGTCCCAGGCTAAGGCCCCGGCGGCCTCGCCCCAGAAGGCGTTAGGATTATCGATAGATTCCTGGTGTAACTGATTATGCAAATCCTTCATGTGATCTTCTCCGAATGACATGCGCCCGCCACTCACGGTCGACATATCGGCTTCCCCTTCCATACGATTTGGCTTATGCGCCATAGATCACATTATGGAGCCAAGTTGCACTTTTCCCATTAGACCTTTGCCTAACCTCACCCCAAACCCGCGACTGGCGGTTATTTCACCAGTTTGCCGTGCGATTTTTACGTCCAAATGGACCATTAGCGCCACCTAAAATCTTTACCTTTACGTAAACTTCATATATCGTGCTAGGAAAGTTAATCAATATGGTATTTTTTCGATGAGTGACAAACACAGTCCACAGACCACCTACTCTATCAGCGACCTGTCGAAGGAGTTCGATATTACTACCCGTAGTATCCGTTTCTACGAAGACCAGGGGCTGCTTAAACCTAAGCGCCGCGGGCAAACTCGCATCTATGGCCTGAAAGATCGCGTTCGTCTCAAGCTGATCTTAAGGGGTAAACGTCTGGGCTTTTCGCTCGCGGAAACCCGCCGTCTGTTCGAGCTCTACGACGCCGACAAGAACAGCAGTACCCAGCTTCACACCATGCTGGAATTGGTGGAAGAGAAGAAATCGGCCCTGCAGCAGCAGATGGACGACATCAAGGTGGTCTTGATGGAGCTCAACTCCGCCGAGCAGCAGTGCCGCGCCGCCCTGGAGCAGCAAGAACGCGCCTAGGCCGGGCACTGACCATATCGAGTTAACGCAGCAACAAATTGAACACAAGCAAGGCTGGGTAAACCGGCCTGATAAAAAATTATAAAAGCATCTGACCTGTAGGATAAAACAATGACTCAACTCTACTCCTCTCTCAACTTCGGCCTCGGCGAAGATATCGACATGCTGCGTGACGCAGTACGCAGCTTCGCCGCCAATGAAATCGCACCTATCGCCGCTAAGGTGGATCAGGAAAACGCCTTCCCTAACGAGCTTTGGCCCGTGCTGGGCGAGATGGGCCTGCTTGGGGTGACAGTGCCCGAAGAGTACGGCGGAGCAGACATGGGTTACCTGGCCCACGTGGTCGCCATGGAGGAGATCTCCCGCGCCTCGGCCTCTATCGGCCTGAGCTATGGCGCGCATTCAAACCTGTGTGTTAACCAGATCAACCGAAACGGTAATGCCGAACAAAAAGCCAAGTACCTGCCTAAGCTGGTGAGCGGCGAGCATATCGGCGCCCTGGCGATGAGTGAGCCTAACGCGGGTTCAGACGTGGTCTCTATGAAGCTGAGCGCCCGTAAAGAGGGTGACCGTTATATCCTCAACGGCAACAAGATGTGGATCACCAACGGCCCAGACGCCGACACCTATGTGATCTATGCCAAGACAGACATGGACAGGGGTCCACACGGCATCACAGCCTTCATCGTCGAGCGTGGCTTCAAGGGCTTCAGCCAGGCGCAGAAACTGGATAAGCTGGGCATGCGTGGCTCTAACACCTGTGAACTGGTGTTCGAAGATTGCGAAGTGCCGGAAGAGAACATTCTAGGCGGCCTCAACAACGGCGTTAAGGTGCTGATGAGCGGTCTGGACTATGAGCGCGTGGTGCTATCTGGTGGCCCTCTTGGGATCATGACTGCCTGTATGGATATCGTGGTGCCTTACATTCACGAGCGTGAGCAGTTCGGCAAGTCTATCGGTCAGTTCCAGCTGGTACAGGGCAAGCTTGCCGACATGTATACCGGCATGAATGCCGCCAAGTCTTACGTCTATAACGTGGCCAAGTCATGCGATCGCGGCGAGACCACGCGTAAAGACGCCGCCGGCGCCATCCTTTATAGCGCGGAGCTGGCTACCAAGATGGCACTGGATGCCATCCAGCTGCTGGGCGGCAACGGTTATGTCAACGAATACGCCACGGGTCGCCTGCTGCGTGATGCCAAGCTCTATGAGATTGGCGCCGGTACCTCAGAGATCCGGCGCATGCTGATCGGCCGCGAGCTGTTCAACGAGTCGAAATAGTCGAATGCGTAGAGTAGGCCGGATCCCGTCCGGCCTCGGGCGGGCAATCGCCACTTCCCGTTCACCACAGTCTTAAAAGGAACCAAGCCGTGACGCAACTGAGCAGTCAAATCAATCCCCGCAGCGACGAGTTTAAGGCCAAGCATCAACAGATGAGCCAGGTGGTCGCCGATCTCAAATTAAAACTGTCTGAAATCGAACAAGGCGGTGGCGCCGTCGCCATGGAGCGCCATCTCTCCCGTGGCAAGCTGTCACCACGTCAGCGTGTCGAAAAGCTACTGGATCCCGGCTCGCCGTTTCTGGAGATCTCCCAGTTTGCCGCCTACCAGGTCTATGACGACGTGGTGCCGGCCGCGGGCATCATCGCCGGTATCGGCCGCGTCAGCGGTGTCGAGTGCATGATCATCGCCAACGACGCCACGGTGAAGGGCGGAACCTATTATCCGCTAACGGTGAAGAAACACCTGCGCGCCCAGGAGATCGCCGAGCGCTGTCACCTGCCCTGCATCTATCTGGTGGACTCGGGCGGGGCTAACCTGCCGCGCCAGGACGAAGTGTTCCCCGACAGAGACCATTTCGGTCGCATCTTCTATAACCAGGCCAAGATGTCTTCCAAGGGCATTCCACAGATCGCCGTGGTGATGGGCCTGTGTACCGCGGGCGGCGCCTATGTGCCCGCCATGGCCGATGAGTCGATCATCGTCAAGGAACAGGGCACCATCTTCCTCGCGGGCCCACCATTGGTGAAGGCCGCTACAGGCGAAGAAGTCTCGGCCGAAGAGCTGGGCGGCGCCGAGGTACATACTAAGATCTCGGGCGTGGCCGACCATATGGCGCAAAACGATGAACACGCCCTGGAGCTGGCGCGCAAGTCGGTGACTCGCCTCAATCACAACAAGCAGATCGCCAGCCAACTGAGCCCAGTCAAGCCGCCTAAGTTCGATATCAACGAGCTCTACGGCATAGTGGGTACCGATCTGAAGAAGCCATTCGATGTCAAAGAGGTGATCGCCCGTATCGTCGACGACTCAGACTTCGACGAATTCAAGGCCAACTATGGCGCCACTCTTGTGTGCGGTTTCGCCCGCATCCACGGCTACCCAGTTGGTATCGTCGCCAACAACGGCATCCTCTTCTCCGAGTCGGCGCAGAAAGGCGCTCACTTCATCGAGCTCTGCTGTCAGCGCAAGATCCCGCTGCTGTTTTTGCAAAACATCACAGGTTTCATGGTGGGTAAGAAGTATGAGCACGAAGGGATCGCCAAGCATGGCGCCAAGATGGTGACCGCGGTTTCCTGTGCGACCGTGCCTAAATTCACCGTGATCATCGGCGGCTCATACGGCGCCGGTAACTACGGCATGTGTGGCCGCGCCTTCGAACCCACCATGATGTGGATGTGGCCTAACGCCCGCATCTCGGTCATGGGCGGCGAGCAAGCAGCCGGCGTACTGGCGACCGTACGCCGCGATGGTCTGGCCCGTAAAGGGGTGGACTGGCCGGCCGAAGATGAGGCCGCCTTCCGCGCCCCGATCGTGGCTCAGTATGACAAGGAGGGACATCCTTATCATGCCAGCGCACGCCTGTGGGACGATGGCATTATCGACCCGGCCCAGACCCGTGACGTGGTCGGCCTTGCCCTCTCTGCGGCCCTCAATGCGCCGATTGAAGACACCAAGTTTGGCGTGTTCCGCATGTAATGCGCCGCTAAGTCAGCAATCGATAACGCAGAGGCAAGGAAGTAGACCATGACAAGCCAAACGATTACGCAAGAATTTGAATACTTAAGCTGCGCCCTGAGCGATGGGGTCGGCGAGATGGTGCTTAACCGCGCCGACAAACATAACGCCTTCGATGAGGTGATGATCGCTGAGATGATCGCCGCCCTAGATCTGTTCGCGGCCGACGACAGCTGTCAGCTGCTGGTGCTTAAGGCCAACGGCCGTAACTTCAGCGCTGGCGCCGATCTCAACTGGATGCGCAAGCAGGCCAAGATGGATTTCGAGCAGAACCTGAGTGACGCCAACGAGCTGGCGACCCTGATGCATAAGCTGGACAAGTTCCCCAAGCCGACACTGGCCTTGGTACAAGGAGCAGCCTTCGGCGGCGCCCTGGGGCTTATCTGCGCCAGTGATATCGCCATCGCCGATAGCCGCGCCAGCTTCTGTCTGAGCGAGGTCAAACTCGGGCTTATCCCGGCAGTGATCAGCCCCTATGTGGTTCGCGCCATGGGCCAGCGCGCCTCGCGCCGCTACATGCTGACCGCCGAGCGTTTCGACGCCGAAACCGCGCTCAAGCTCAATGTGATCCATGAGATTAACGATGATCTCGAGGGTGCCAGCGCGCCCATCATCACCGCGCTCAAGGGCAACAGCCCTCAGGGCATGGCCTGGGTCAAGACCCTGCTGTCACGCTTGGAAGATGGTGTGATCGATCAGGAGACCCTGGCCTACACCAGCGAGCGTATCGCCCGCATTCGCGTCTCAGACGAGGGCCAGGAGGGGCTTAACGCCTTCTTCGAGAAGAGAAGCCCAAGGTGGAATGCCTAATGAAGCCAGAGATCATCTTAGACCCTATTGCCCTACCAGTTCGGGGAGCACGCTAACATGTTTACCAAATTATTGATCGCCAACCGTGGCGAAATCGCCTGCAGAATCATCAAGACCGCACAGGTCATGGGCATCAAGACGGTCGCCCTCTACTCGGACGCCGACAAGGACGCCCGCCATGTGGCCATGGCCGACGAGTCCTTCTACCTGGGCGGCAGCGCCCCGAGCGAGTCTTACCTCAAGGGCGAGTTAATCCTGGAGATCGCCAAGCGCAGTGGCGCCCAGGCTATTCACCCTGGCTACGGCTTCCTGTCGGAAAACGCCGACTTTGCCCGCCAATGTGAGCAGGCCGGTCTCGCCTTCGTCGGCCCGAGCGCCGATGCCATAGATGCCATGGGCAGCAAGAGCGCCGCCAAGATCATCATGGAACAGGCCAATGTGCCTCTGGTACCCGGTTATCACGGCGACGACCAGAGCGACGAGGTGCTGCTCAAGGCTTCTAAAGAAATTGGCTTCCCTCAGCTGATCAAGGCCGCCTACGGCGGCGGTGGTAAGGGGATGCGTATCGTCGAGTCCGAGTCTGAAGCCCTGGAGGCGATCAACTCGGCGCGCCGTGAAGCCGCCTCCTCTTTTGGCAACGACAAGCTGCTGATCGAGCGCTACCTGAGACAGCCTCGCCATGTCGAGGTGCAGGTGTTTGCCGATACACAGGGCAACTGCATCTATCTGTCGGATCGCGACTGCTCCATCCAGCGTCGTCACCAGAAGGTGGTCGAAGAAGCCCCGGCGCCTGGCCTGTCTGACAGCCTGCGCCGCGCCATGGGCGAGGCCGCCGTGGCCGCCGCCAAGGCGATCGACTATGTGGGCGCGGGCACGGTAGAGTTTCTGCTGGACACCCATGCGACCGAGGAGAGCAACAGCTTCTACTTCATGGAGATGAACACTCGTCTACAGGTGGAACACCCTGTCACCGAGATGGTCACAGGCCAAGACTTGGTCAAGTGGCAGCTGATGGTCGCCAGCGGCAGCGAACTGCCCCTGAGCCAGGAGGATGTACGCATCCACGGCCACTCCTTCGAGGTACGTATCTACGCCGAAGACCCGCAGAACGAGTTCCTGCCCGCCAGCGGCAAGCTCAACTTCCTGCGTGAGCCGGAGCAGAACCGCTATGTGCGCATCGATTCCGGCATCCGCGAAAACGATGTGATCAGTAACTTCTACGACCCTATGATCGCCAAGCTGATCGTCTGGGACGAGTCGCGCCCCCGTGCCCTACAGCGCTTGGTGCACGCCCTGGAGTCTTACCAGATCAGCGGCCTCAAGCACAACATAGAGTTTCTGGCCAACATCGCCGAGCACAAAGCCTTCAGCCAGGCGGATTTCAGCACAGACTTTATCGAGCGTTATGGCGACACCCTGATAGGTGCCAACCTGGATGGCGACAACAGCCATGAACAGAATGGCGCCCTGGCCTTCGCCGCCCTCTATCACCTGTGCGCCCAGAAGGAACAGGCCAAGCTTACCGCCACCAACAGCCACGACCCCTACTCGCCTTGGGGACAGGTGAGCGGCTTCAGGCTTAACCGCAGCGGCATGCATCAGCTCTCCCTGCTGGACGATGAGCATGAGGTGCAGCACCTGACTCTGAGCCAGGTGGGCGATTGCTACTACCTGAACCTGAACGATCAACAATTGACCCTGAGCGGCGAGCTGAAGCAAGATCTACTGCACGCCGAGATCAACGGTCACAAGAGCAAGATCCCCGTCAGCCGCGAAGGCGATGACTTCACCCTCTTCCTGCCAAGCGGCAGCTATCACTTCCGCGCCCTGCAGACAGAGGTCGTAGAAGAGCAGGCCAACAGCGAAGACAAGCTCAAGGCGCCGATGAACGGCACTATCGTCACTCACCTGGTCGAGGTGGGCGATGAGGTCGAGGCGGGTCAAGGCCTAATGGTGATGGAAGCGATGAAGATGGAATACACCATAGAGGCGCCGTTTGACGGCAAGGTGGCGGCCTTCTTCTTCCAACCAGGCGAGTTGGTGAGCGATGGCGCCCTGCTGCTCGAAGTCACTGCGAAAGAGGACGCTTAACCATGTCCGCGACTAACAGCTATCCAAGCAGGGTCAGTATCTTCGAGGTCGGCGCCCGCGACGGCCTGCAGAACGAGAAGGCGGTCACCACCGCCGACAAGCTGACCCTTATCGATCAACTGGGCGCGGCGGGTCTCACCCGTATCGAGGCCGGCAGTTTCGTCTCCCCCAAGTGGGTGCCGCAGATGGCCGACTCGGGCGATATCTTCCGTCAGCTCAGCAAACGCCCAGGCGTGGTCTACAGCGCACTTACCCCTAACCTCAAGGGGCTGGAACTTGCGCTTGACGCCGGGGCCGACGAGGTGGCCATCTTCGGCGCCGCCTCGCAGAGCTTTAGCCAGCGTAACATCAACTGCTCTATCGAGGAGTCGATCGAGCGCTTCATCCCTGTGATGGAGGCGGCTCAGGCGAAACAGATCCCCGTGCGCGGCTATGTGTCTTGCGTGCTGGGCTGTCCCTACGAGGGCGAGATCCAGGTCGAGGAAGTGGCTCGCGTGGCAGAGATCCTTTACAAAATGGGCTGCTACGAGATCTCTCTGGGTGACACCATAGGCGTTGGCACACCCTTAAATGCCCGTAGAATGGTGGAAGCGGTCGCGCGCAGGGTGCCGGTAGAGAAACTGGCGCTACACTTTCATGACACCTATGGTCAGGCATTAGCCAATATTCTTGCCTGCCTGGAGACTGGCGTCAGCGTCATCGACAGCTCGGTGGCCGGACTGGGTGGCTGCCCTTATGCCAAAGGCGCATCGGGCAACCTGGCCACGGAAGATCTGGTCTACATGCTTCACGGCATGGGCATAGAGACCGGCATAGATCTTAACGCCCTGATCACCGCGGGCAACAACATCAGCCAGGCGCTTGGCAGAGTCAGCGGTGCCAAGGTCGCACGCGCGCTAACAGAATAATAGGGTTGGGCTCAGGCCCGACTCACGCTCAAAGGAGATAATGATAATGGCAGGACTCAATAAGCTGGTCGCCAGCTATGAAGAAGCATTGGAAGGTCTGACAGACAACATGACCGTCATGGTCGGTGGTTTCGGCCTCTGCGGTATTCCCGAAGGCTTGATCGCCCAGATGGTTAAGAGTGGTGCCAAGGGGCTCACCGCCATCTCGAACAACGCCGGGGTAGACGATTTCGGCCTTGGGCTGCTGCTCAAGAGCCGTCAGATCAGCACCATGATCGCCTCCTATGTGGGTGAGAACGCCACCTTCGAGCAGCAGATGCTCTCGGGTGAACTCAACGTGATCCTCACCCCGCAAGGCACCCTGGCCGAGAAGATCCGCGCCGGCGGCGCCGGTATCCCCGCCTTCTTTACCGCCACCGGTTACGGCACCCCAGTGGCCGAAGGCAAGGAGACCCGTGAGATCGACGGTCGTCACTATGTGCTCGAACCTGCGCTGACCGCAGATTTCGCCCTGGTGCGCGCCTGGAAGGCCGATACCATGGGTAACCTGGTGTTTCGCAAGACGGCGGCTAACTTCAACCCTATGATGGCCACGGCCGGTAAGATCACTGTGGTCGAAGCCGAGCATATCGTCGAGCCGGGCGAGCTGGATCCCGACCACATCCATACACCAGGCATCTATGTGGATCGCCTGATCCAAGGTACGTTCGAGAAGCGTATCGAGCAGCGCACAGTGAAGAGTAAATAGGGAGGCGACACCATGGCTTTATCGAGAGAACAACTGGCACAGCGTGTTTCCCAGGAGCTACAGGATGGTTTTTATGTCAACCTGGGCATTGGCATCCCGACGCTGGTCGCCAACTATATACCCGAAGGCATGCAGGTGATGCTGCAGTCGGAAAACGGCCTGCTCGGCATGGGCGAGTTCCCCACCGAAGAGACCATAGACGCAGATTTGATCAACGCGGGTAAGCAGACGGTCACCGCCGTCCCCGGCGCCTCCTTCTTCTCCTCGGCCGAGAGCTTCGCCATGATCCGTGGTGGTCATGTGGATCTCACCGTGCTGGGCGCCTTCGAGGTAGATGTGGAGGGCTCAATCGCCTCCTGGATGATCCCCGGCAAGCTGATCAAAGGCATGGGCGGTGCCATGGATCTGGTGGCCGGTGCCGACAATATTATCGTCACCATGATGCACGCCGATAAGCACGGCAACTCTAAGCTGCTACCTAAATGCGAGCTGCCGCTGACCGGCTATGGCTGCATCAAGCGCGTGCTGACTGACCTTGCCTTCCTGGAGATCAAAGATGGCGCCTTCCACCTGCTGGAACGTGCCCCTGGCGTAAGCGTCGAGGAGATTGTCGAGAAGACGGCCGGCAAGCTTATCGTTCCTGAGCATGTACCTGAGATGCAGCTCTAATCACTAAGCGCGAACCCTCAAAAAAGCCCAGAGTGAACTCTGGGCTTTTTTATTACCGAATACTAACGCTTAGACATTCGCTGGACTTTCATTAAGCATTGGCGCGGTGCACCGCCTGACGCCAGAACTGACGCGCCAACTGGCGAGACTCCATCGACTTGAGTGAGCTGCGCTCGCCAAGCTGCCTATCGGCCTGGGACTGGGCAAAACCTTCGCTGGCCAGCTCGCTGATCGCCTGCAGCGAATCACTGATATCTACCGCTGCCAATCCCTGCTCCTGCATGGCATCGGCGCTCAGCTCCGTCATCTGATTAATCTTATCGATACGGGTCACCAGCTCGGCAAACACGGCCTCAGCTTGTTTCACCAGCTGCACAGCCTGGGTCGCCTGGCGCTGACCCGCGGTCAGTGTGTTTGCGGCATTAGCCGTGCTCTGCTGGAACTTGGCGATGATGGCATCGATCTGACTGGTGGAATCTGCGGTGCGCGCCGACAGCTGGCGCACCTCGTCGGCCACCACGGCGAAGCCCCGGCCCGACTCCCCTGCTCTTGCTGCCTCGATGGCGGCGTTAAGCGCCAGCAGGTTGGTCTGCTCGGCAATCTTAGTGATCACCTCAAGCACCTGATTGATGGCCACGCTGTCATGCTCTATCTCGCTGACCACCTGGGCAAAGTTGCCCACCTCATTGTGTAGCTCATCTATGCTGGCCACCACGGCGTCGAGCTGCTCATAGCCCTGCAGCACAGCCGCCTGGCTGGCCTCCACATCCGCCGAGACCTGCTTAAGCTGCTGACCCAGCTCGTTAAAGCTGGCGGTCAGCTCTTCCACCGCCGCCGCGGCCTGTGCCGTCTGTTGATTCTGACCATCAGCGCGATCGGCCGTGGCCGTGATGGAGCCGAGTAGAGCGTCGCTGTCTCTGGCAATGACGCTTGAGGCATCTGTCATCCGCCCTACCACCCCGGCGATCTCCGCCGTGGTGAACTCCATGGCAAATTGAATGTTGCCAAGCTCGTCCCGCCGCCCGGCGTAGATGTGTCTGGCCACCGGGTCTGACACGATAGTGAGCGCATGCTCATTCAGCGCCCTTAGCGGCGCCAAGAGGAGCCTCATGCCAAACGCCAACAGCGGCGCGCAGACGAGCGCCAACCAGGGCGAGATATTACACAGGCCGATGGCTAACATAAGGCAAAGAAAAGCAAACAGGGTCAGCTTGCCGCCGTAACTGAGCTTGGCATCCTTGATTTCGCTGCGCTGCTCAGACTTATTCAGGCTCTGATAGATATCGCTGGCACGCTCTACCTGGGCCTGACTCGCCCGGCGGCGCACCGATTGATACTCCTTGACTTGACCATTCTCCATCACGGGCGCCACATAGGCATTGACCCAATAGTAGGAGCCATCTTTACAGCGATTCTTCACCACCCCCAGCCAGGATTGCTTCTGCGCCAGGCGCTGCCACAAGATGGCAAAGGCGGCCTTGGGCATGTCGGGATGGCGCACTATGTTATGGGGCTGGCGAACCAGTTCCTCCTCGGAAAACCCACAGATACGGCAAAAATCCTCGTTGGCATAACCTATGTTGCCCTTGAGATCCGTCGTGGACAGCAGAATATCATCGTCGGTCAGCACGACCTCGTTGTCTATCACGGGTTGATTGTTTCGCATTGCATTTTAGTTAGTTATCCAAGCGGTGACTGAATTTTGACGCCTGACAATTCATTGGCAATTGATCTAAAGCAATGTTTCTGTATCAAGAAAGGTTACAACTGTTGATTTTTTGAGCCAGATCTCATAGGAGGCATCTTTCAACAGCTACTAATTAAGACGTTAATAATAAAGATTATTTTCACCTAATTCGTTGAATTTATGACCACAAAATACCTTGTAACAGCTTTTGTTTGCTATTTACGTCTAATCCACACTATTATCATGGCCTTTAGCGACGACGCGCCTGCCAGGGTGGCCCATAGCGCGTTCGCCATCAAGATGACAAAACCAACTAAACTAAAGCCGTAAGAGTGAAATGATGAAATTTGCAGGCCACCTCAACTGATGCACTATTTTGCCTACAAGACGCAGCTCCTTGTCGCCCTCCTCCTCTTTTTGAGCCTGCCAGCGCTGGCGCAGCATACCCCAGCGGCGCGCTGCGGCGTGGCCACAGGATTTCCCCCCTATCAGTTTTCCGCAGGCGGTGAGACCACAGGCTTCGATGCCGACGTGGCCAGGCTGATCTTCAAGCGTCTTGGCATGCCGTTTCAGTTTCGGCAGCAGGCCTGGGATCTGGTGTTCAACGAACTCAGGTTTGGTGATATTGAGCTGATTGCCGGTATGGAGATCAACGCCCTCAGGACCAAGTTTTTCGACTTCACCCGGCCCTATTACTATCGATATGACGTGATCTTCATTCTAGAAGACAACCAGCAGATCACTAAGCTAGAAGATCTTCATAACCAGTTTGTCAGCGGCGATCGCCACTCTTACATAGAGACCCACTGGAAGGAGCTGGGCACACTGTACGATTTTCGCATCATCGCCACCCCGAGCAAGGAGAGGTCGATGCAGATGTTAAAAGAGGGCAAGATCCAGGCGGCCATAATGCCCAAGGCAGTCGGCCTCTACCTGGCGCAGCAGATGGGGATACAAGTTAAGATACTGGACAACCCGGACCCGGGCTCGCCGGTGGCTTTCGCCGTCAAACGCGGTAATCATCAACTGCTGACACAGATCGATGAGGCGCTAGAGGCGCTGATCAGCGAAGGCGAGATCCAGCGCCTCTATGAGAAATGGTTCCCCGAACATCCCCAGCGCCATGACGAGAAAGTCGATGAGGTGCAGGGCGTGCCACTCGCCTCATAAATCTATTCACCTCATAAACCTTTTCACCTCTTAAACCTATTCACCTAATGCTCTGACACACCCCATAAACCCATGCAGCGGTTAGCGCCTCTGACGACCAGAGCATACTCAAGACATTAGGCCATTAAAAAAGCCACCCCAGGGGTGGCTTCTTTACTAGTGCGATCACCATGGCGGGCATTAATCCCACAGGAATTCGCGGAAATGCTTACGGCAGACTGACTCGTAACTCTCGTTGCCGCCGATGGCCACCTGCTCACCCTCTTTCATCGGGCGGCCTTCGCCATCGAGTCTCACCACCATGTTGGCCTTGCGACCACAGTGGCATATGGTCTTGAGTTCCACCAGCTTATCGGCCCAGGCTAACAGGTACTGACTGCCACTAAACAGCTCGCCCTGGAAATCTGTCTTCAGGCCATAACAGAGCACGGGAATATCCATCACATCGACCACATAGGTCAGCTGTCTCACCTGCTCCTTGCTGAGAAACTGCGACTCATCGATCAAAATGCAGTGCAGGGTCTGCGCCTGACAGGCGGTTTTAACCATCTCGATCAGGTTATCGTCGCTGGCAAACACCTGAGCATCTGTCTCGATACCGATACGAGACGCCACCTTACCCACGCCGTAGCGATCATCGATCGACGCCGTCATGACCAAGGTATTCATGCCACGTTCGCGATAGTTATAGGAAGATTGAAGCAGTGAGGTAGATTTGCCGGCATTCATTGCCGAATAGTAAAAATAGAGCTGTGCCAAAGCGAGTAGTCCCCTGATTATTGTTATCGAGCGATTCTATCACCATCTTGCGCCAATTAGCAGCGCCAAAGGCCTTAGCATTGGGCGATGCCGCACATTATCATGCTTTCCCCTCGCTTTATCCTTGACGGTTAACAAGCTCGAAGCAAAGCCATAGACAAAAGAGTGGAAGGGCAAAGGATAGTTGGAAGGTGAAAGCTTAGAAGACAGACACTCGCCAATAGCCAGCCACTAAGCCTAAAAGGCGAAAAGGCGAAAAGGCGAAAGTGATTAGAGAGTAACAGGAAAACAAGACGGAGGAATAGGCAAGCTAGAGGCCTATTCCCTCGCTTGCTCGGCAATAGACTCGCTTGCCGCCCCTCTTGACCCTCAGCTCCTAGCCCTTAGCTAGTGGCTTTTGGCGCTTCGTCCTTCCCTATGGTTTTTCGACATTCCCCTTGCCCACTCAGTTGTTCCCTCAAATGTTCCTCCTAATGTCCCAACTAATGTCCCTTCAGGTGTCCCTTCAGGTGTCCCTTCTAATGTCCCCAATGGCCTTTAACTATGCCCCAGGCCAAGATGTTACGAAAATGCAAACCCAGGCTTAATTTAACCTTAATTCAAACTTAACAAACATTAAGCAAGTTATTGATTTTTAATAAATTTAACAAAAATGAGATCTACCTCCAAAGAGATACACCTTCCTGTGAATTGGGTCAAATAACCAACAGAGATTTAACAATACACTCATTTTCGAATCGATAGCTTTAGCATCCATTTTCTTTATCGATAGATGCATTAGCGTCGGTTTAAATAATAAATATAACCAGTATCCAAAAGGCTCAGGGTATGTGTTGAGACGAATGCCCTCCCCTGCAAGCAGTCGCCCTAAGGCATCACATCTGGCACTTTGGATCGAACGGAGATGAATGATGAAATTATTCACATCGAAAAGACTCGCCTACCTGGTCGCCGCCGTGCTGACCGGTGCGCTAGTAGGATGCAGTGGAGATGACGGTAAAGATGGTAAAGATGGGGTTGATGGTCAACCCGGCGCACCAGGCGAATCTTGGAAACCGCCGGTAGCTACCAGCTCTCTGGAGAGCTTCGTTAAGGTGATCGACTACACCTTGGGCGAAGGCACCATCAGCTTCGAATTCGAACTTACCAATGAAAACGAAGAGCTGGTCAACGGCCTGATGAACGCCGAAGGTAAAGTCGCCGCACTGACCGACAAAGGCTTTATCAACAACCGTAACGAAAGCCCAATCAACGAAGTGGAAGACAATGTCCACATCGGTGGCGCGGTAACCATGAGCACAGAGGGCGCGACACTGACCGCTCTGGGTGACGGTCACTACCGCTTCGATGCCCCTATGCCTGGGGTCAACGCCGGTACCGAAGGGATCGTCTGGCTACGTGTCGGCGGTAACAGCGAGTCGGGTATCGCCCGCTCAAATGAGATAGTGGTCAACAAGCCAGAAGGCGCCTTCTCGACCACCACGGAAGCCTGTTTCTCCTGTCACGTCGACTACTCGACCAGCCCGAATCGTCACTCAAGCTATGTGTCTCAAGGCATGGACGGCGAAGTCACCTTCGTCGAGGGCTGTATGGCCTGTCACGGTTCGGTGAGCCGTAATGTGGTGAATGAACAAGGCTTCTCAGTTGGCGGCTACGCCAGAAACACCCTCTCTAAGATAGGTCACATCAACCACCAGGAATTTGAGACCGGCTTTAGCGCCTTGAACTGTAGTTCTTGTCACAGCGAGCCAACCGTCAACGTCAACGTCGCCGGCCCAGGCTGTATCGACTGTCATGACACTGGCGGCATCCCAGGCGATATCGTTCTCGGCAATGGCTCAGATCTGCGTAAGCTACACGAAGCCAAGAGCGCCATCACCTCTAACCAAGCGATCAAGGATAGCTACAAGGTGACGGGTACGGCGCCAGCCTGGTTCCCAGATTCGGGTGCTGCGGGTCAATGGTGTACCACACTGTCGCTGTTTAAGGTCGATGCCGAAGGCAAGGAAACCTTAGTCGACCTACATGAACTGTTTGATGATACCCAGACAATTCATAACCCTGACAAGCCAATTAACTATGTGGGCTCATATCTGCACGGTGTGTATAACGACAGCGTGATTGGCCGTGTTACTGGTGCCTATGATTACAGCTATGACGCAGAGGGTCGCAAGACCATGTGTTTCGCGCAAGATGCTGGCCACGGAAACCCACATGTCGTCGGCTCAACGCCGGATCTAACGGCTTGGGCTGATGCAGGCTTGATGGCCTCACTACGTGTCAGCTTCACCGCCAAAGACTACATGGGCGCCGAATCTGACGTGGTGACTATCCACGGCTACACAGATGTGGCATCGCAAACCGATGGCGCTGTGACAGCCTACGAGCGTCGTCACAACGTCGGCAGCGAGTCTTGCACTACCTGTCACAACAGCGAAGCCAACTTCCACAAGAATGGTAACTTCGCCGAAGGTGGTCTGGGCTGTGTGGCCTGTCACAACAATGGTCAGGATCGCCGCGCCGGCAACTCTTCACCAGGATTCGGTCCTATGGTGCACAGCATGCACTGGGGTGTGGGCAGCAAGAGCCTGGATGAGAATGGCAAGGAAGTGTCTAACTCTGCCAGCGTGATCGCACCGCAGACCGGCTGTGTGGCCTGTCACGACAGCGGTGTGGTTGACCTGAAAGCCGTACCAAATCAGTTCATCAAAGCACGTGCCTATGGTGTAAGCAACAAGATGGCCAGCCCAATCACGGCCAACTGTTACGCCTGCCATAACGATGACAGCGCGCTGAACCACATGATGCAAAACGGCGGTACCACCACGGAAGATGTACCTGCTACCGAGTGGTACAAGCTCAGCACCACCGAGTCCTGTGCAACCTGTCACGCCGAAGGCAGCAGTTTTGGTATCGAAAATTACCATAACTTTACCCGCTAACGCCTGAGGTGACAGCAAGGTAATTAAACACTATCCCTAGTTCCAACCAAAGGAGCCCTTCGCCAGGCTCCTTTTTTCTTGGCCCCAGTGGCCATTTTCAGCCTGAGTTAATTTACAAAAGCTACATTAAAGCCAAACTCGCCCACATAAAAATAACAATCGCAAATCTAAGGAAGTTGTACTAGATGAAATTGAATCTTATCGCCTTTGCCGTCGTCGGCGCCTTATCGACCACACTGCTCCTCAGTGGTTGTCAATCAAGCAGCTCTACCACACAGGCCACCGCCAGCATCGAGACGCAAAACCCGCTGATGCAACCAAGCCCCCTGCAATATCAGGCCCCAGATTTTAGCCAGATCAAGGATGAGCATTTTAAGAGCGCCCTAGAGCAAGGCATCAATGAGCATTATGCCCAGGTGCTGACCATTGCCGACAACAGCGAACCCGCCACCTTTGCCAACACTATCGTGGCACTGGAGACCAGCGGCGAGCTGCTGACCCGCGCCTCCAAGGTGTTCTATAACCTAACAGGGTCAAACAGCAACCCAGCGCTGCGTAAGCTTCAGGGCGAGATGGCGCCTAAGATGGCCGCCCACTCGGACAACATCCACCTCAACGGCAAGCTATTTGCCCGCATCGACAGCCTGTATCAGAGCCGAAACACCTTAGGGCTGACCGCCGAAGAGGTGCGCCTCATCGAGATCTACCACCAACGCTTCGTCATGGCCGGTGCCAAGCTAACCGAGGCGCAAAAAGCGCAGATACGCCTGCTTAACGAAGAGCAATCTAAGCTTACCAATGAGTTTGGTCAGCGTCTGCTGAGACTCACCAAGGAGATCGCCGTCGTGGTCGACAGCGTCGATGAGCTAAAGGGACTGTCAGACAGCGAGATCCGCGCCGCCAAGGCCGATGCCAGTGCCGCTGGCCATGAAGGCAAGTATCTCATCAATATCACCAATACCACCCGCCAACCTATCCTGGCCAAGCTTGAAAACCGTGAGCTGCGCCAGAAGGTGTGGCAAGCCTCGTCGACTCGCGGCATGAGCGGTGAGAACGAGACCGCCTCACTGGTTGCCCGCCTGGCACAGCTTCGCGCCGAGCGCGCCCAATTACTGGGTTACAAGAGCTGGGCCGACTACCGCCTGACACCGCAGATGGCCAAGACCCCGGATGCCGTCTACCAGATGTTCGGCTCTATGGTGCCCGCCGTGGTGGCCAACACCCAGAAAGAAGCCGATGATATCCAGGCGATGATCGACAAGACAGGTGGCGACTTCACCCTGGCGCCATGGGACTGGGCGTTTTATGCCGAGAAGGTGCGCAAAGATAAGTTCGACCTGGACGGCGCCGCCATCAAGCCCTACTTCGAATTCAACCGCGTGCTGCAAGACGGCGTTTTCTTCACCCTGGAGCGTCTCTATGGTGTGACCCTCAAGCCGCGCCCGGACTTGCCTGTCTACCATGAAGATGTGAAGGCCTACGAGATGTTTGACGCCGACGGCAGCTCTATGGCGATCTTCTACGCCGACTACTTTGCCCGCGAAGGCAAGCGCGGCGGCGCCTGGATGAGCTCCTTCGTGACCCAGTCTAAGCTGCTAAACCAGAAGCCTGTAGTGGTCAACGTGATGAACATCAAGAAGGCGCCAGAGGGTGAGCCGACCTTCGTCAGCTACGACGAAGTGACCACCATGTTCCACGAGATGGGCCATGGCACCCACGGCATGTTCTCTAAGGTGACCTATCCTAGCCTGTCGGGCACGGCCGTTTCCCGCGACTTTGTAGAGTTCCCCTCGACCTTCGAAGAAGATTGGGCCGCCCACCCCGAGGTACTGGCCAACTACGCCAAGCACTATGAGACAGGCGAAGTGATCCCCGCTGAGCTGCTACAGAAACTGCTGAAATCACGCAGCTTCAACCAAGGCTTCGACACCTTGGAATATATGGCGGCGGCCCTGGTGGATCTCGAGTGGCACTCACTGAGCGCCGACACTCCGCTGCAAGATGTGGCCGAGTTCGAAGCCAAGGCACTTAAGAAACACGGCATCAATATCGCCGCCGTGCCGCCACGCTACAAGTCGACCTACTTTGCCCACGCCTTCCCGGGTGGCTATTCGGCCAGCTACTACGCCTACATGTGGAGCGAGATCCTGGCGGCCGACGCTTTCGCCTATGTGCAGACCCAGGGCGGCCTCAACCGCGAGATAGGCATGAAGTATCGCAAGACCATCCGCGAGGTGGGTAACAGCGTGCCGCCGATGGAAGCGTACAAGGCCTTCCGTGGTCAGGCACCGACCACTGATGCCCTGCTTCAGCGCCGTGGCCTCAACTAATTCCTGCCTCAACGCACTCCCCAGTAATGGGGAGTCACCCATAAAAAAATGCCGCTCTATGAGCGGCATTTTTATATCTAATGAACCTTGATTTGGCGTAGCTGAATTAAGCCGGGCGATTGGCCTTATGGCGCAGCACCAAAACGCTCACCACAAACAGCGCACTACAGGCCGCCAGACCGGCGCCTACGGATTCGGTGAAGCCCAGCACGGTATAGCCCACCAAACTGATCCCCGCCACGATAAGGGCATAGGGCAGCTGAGTCAGCACATGGTCTATGTGGTGACAGTTGGCGCCGGTAGAGGACAAGATGGTGGTGTCCGAGATAGGCGAGCAGTGATCGCCAAACACTGCGCCCGCCAGCACTGAGGCCAGCATAGGCAACATCATGTTGGTATGGGTGCCCATGGCCATGTCGGCGGCGATAGGCAGCATGATGCCGAAGGTGCCCCAGCTGGTGCCGGTAGAGAAGGCGGTCAGGCCCGCCAGCACGAACAGTACGGCTGGCAGTAGCGCGAACGGAATATTACCGGTCGCCAGGCTGGCCATATATTTACCCGTCTCCATCTGGCCTATCACACCGGCGATGGTCCAGGCGAACAGCAGAATATAGATGGCGGGCAGCATAGAGCGGGCACCGGCAATCACGCCTTTGAAGATAAGCGCCTTATCCAGTCCCTGACTGACCACCAATACCAAGGTCGCAGCCAGGCCAACCACGGCGCCGAAGAAGAGCGATGAGGCAACGTCTGTCTTCTCGAAGGCACCAATGACGCTAAAGGGCAGACTCTCTGCCGCCAGGGCGTCGGCGCCACTACCTATCATGAAGTAGATGGTGGCAAACACCAGCACAGTAATAGGCAGGAACAGGCCTAATATCTTGCCAGAATCGGCCTCAGGCAGGTCGCTGTTAGCCCCTGGCGGCAGGCCCTTGGCCTCGTCATACAGGTTGCCCTTCTGGGCGTTGAGTTCATGCTGACGCATGGGTCCCACATCCAGCCCCATGAAGGCGACGCATAGCAGCAAAACCAGGGCGAAGATGGCGTAGAAGTTCATCGGGATCATCTGAATAAACACGCTCAGATGACCGCTGTCGGTGAAACCGTGGGCGGTGAGTATGCCGCCGATCAGCGCGATGATGTACGCGCCCCAGCTAGAGACGGGCGAGATCACACAGATAGGCGCGGCGGTTGAGTCCAGCAGATAAGCCAGTTTGCTGCGCGAGATATAGTATCTGTCGGTGAGCGGTCTGGCGACACTGCCCACCACCAGACTATTGAAGTAATCATCGATAAAGACCACGCAGCCCAGGAACATGGTGAGTAGCTTGGCATCACGCTTGTTGCGAATATGCTGGCGCGCCCAATCGGCAAAGGCCTTGGCGGCGCCGCTGACGGTGATCAGGGCGGTGATCATCCCAAGCAGAATCAAGAAGCCCAGCAGATAGACGTTCCAACTGTTTAGGGCGCCATCATCCCAAAACAGGCCCACCACCTGCTGTCCCAGGTATTGACCCATATCCAGCGGTGAAAAATCGGCAATTAACAGTGCCCCCAGGAGGATCCCCACACCGAGTGAGAGCAGGACGCGGCGGGTAAAGATCGCCAGCAGAATCGCTACCACGGGCGGCAGCAAAGAAAGTGCCGAATCGGCATAACTCAAAGTTGTCATTGTAAAATTTTGTCTTCGTTAAAATACGAATGGAGGGCAACTGAACTGGTGGGATATAGCATGAGATATTACACCTGTCCTATCAGTAGCGCTCCATAGTGATACCCATTCTCGGTATACCTTCCACTTATCAATCCAGATAAGAAGCACTATGGCAGTGCTGCCTCTATTCGATGACAGCCCCAGCGGCAAGCCTTGATCAACTCCACCACTTCGGCACCAAATCCTTTCATATTCGCTTAACGGCATCACCCTAACGAATACTACTGATATTTAATGCACCTCTACGTCTCAGGACGCCTGCCAATGTCACTATCGGCAAACGTGAGGCACATAAAAACACAAGCGGCTTTAAGGACGCTACCTCAAAGCCGCTCCATGTGATCTATATCACACTATATTTTAGATGAACACCAAAGTGCTCACCAAGCATTTACATTTTATTAAAGAAGTTCGAGTAGCTTAGGCACTGCCTCGAACAGATCCGCTTCCAGACCATAGTCGGCTACCTGGAAGATAGGCGCTTCTGGATCTTTGTTGATCGCCACGATCACCTTAGAATCTTTCATCCCCGCAAGGTGCTGGATGGCACCCGAGATACCCACGGCGATATAGAGATCCGGCGCGACAATCTTACCCGTCTGACCCACCTGTAGATCGTTTGGCACGTAACCGGCATCAACCGCGGCGCGCGATGCACCCAGTGCCCCGCCCAGCTTATCGGCCAACTGCTCGAGAATCGCGAAGTTCTCGGCGCTGCCCATGGCGCGGCCACCTGAAACCACCACAGAGGCGGCGCCTAGATCGGGACGCTCTGACACTGACAGGGTCTGAGTCACAAACTCAACATCGCCGCTGTATTCGTTGTCCAGGGTCTGCACCGAGGCGCTACCGTCCTGGGCTACCGCATCGAAGGCGCTGGCGCGAACCGTCATCACCTTGATGTTGTCAAGGCTCTGAACCGTCGCCATGGCGCTACCGGCATAGATAGGACGCACGAAGGTGTCTTCGCTCACCACTTCGACCACTTCAGAAAGCTGCGCCACATCCAGAAGCGCCGCCACACGAGGCAGCACATCTTTACCTACGCTTGAAGCCGCAGCCAGGATGTGTTGATACTCGCTGGCCACTGAGACGATCAGCTGTGACAGGTTTTCGGCGATGGCATTGGCATAAACGCCGCTATCGGCAACCAGTACCTGACGCACACCGGCAAGCTGCTTGGCGCTTTCGGCCGCGGCGCCACAGTTATGACCGGCTACCAGCACATCGACTTCGCTGCCGATAGCCTGGGCACAAGCCACAACCTTGGCGGTATCGAGTTTTAAAGTCGCATTATCATGTTCTGCTATTACTAGAATCGCCATTTAGATCACCTTCGCTTCATTCTTTAGCTTTTCCACCAGCTCCTCGACAGAAGCCACCATAATACCCGCTTGACGCTCGGCAGGCGGTGTCACCTTGAGCACCTTCTGGTGCTGCTTCAGGGTCACGCCCAGGCTGTCTACCGTCACGGTATCGAGCGGCTTACGTTTCGCCTTCATGATGTTAGGTAATTTGGCATAGCGAGGCTCGTTCAGACGCAGGTCTGTGGTGACAATCGCAGGCAGTGGCATCTTAAGGGTCTGCAGGCCGCCGTCGATTTCACGGGTCACCACAAGTTGTTCGCCCTCAACCTTCACCTCAGAGGCAAAGGTAGCCTGAGGCAGTCCAGCCAACGCCGCCAGCATCTGGCCAGTCTGGTTGTTGTCGCCATCGATTGATTGCTTACCCAGCATGATCAGCTGAGCCTGTTCATTGGCTTGAATCGCATTAAGGATCTTTGCAATAGAAAGCGGCGCAAGCTCTTCGTCGGTTTCAACATGAATACCGCGGTCGGCGCCCAGCGCCATCGCCGTGCGTAGCTGCTCTTGCGACGCCTTAGGCCCTATGGTTGCTACCACAATCTCGGTCGCAATACCTGCTTCTTTCAAACGTACCGCTTCTTCTACAGCAATCTCACAAAATGGGTTAATGGCCATCTTCAGATTTGCGGTATCGACATTTGTATTGTCAGCGTTAACCCTGACCTTCACATTAGCATCGACGACGCGTTTAACTGGCACCAATACTTTCATAAGGCTTCCTTCTTACGTCTTTATTCTGGATAACAAATAGTGCATAGCGAAACTATCACCAACTTATGCCACTTTACGTGCTGTTGACGTTAACGTCAACAGGAAGTCATCAGCATCTTTGTATCAGATCAAAAACAGCGTGTTTAGGGGGAAGTAAAGGGTCAAAAAGGGGCGAAAATAGAGAAGCTGAAATAAAATTTACATTAAAGCGTCAAATATTCATTTAATTCGTTTGATAAAACCTTTTTTAGTTTCTATTATTAGCCCTGTAATCCTATTTACTATTTTATTTTTAAGCAGGACATAATTAATATGAGCGAATTTCTAGATATATTGACGCATGGTCGTCGCTTTAAAGCTGCTGTTAAAGATTTGTCGGTAGAAGATTTAAAAGATGTAGCGGTTAAGCTTGAAAAAATCATCACCGAGAAAGAGAAGCAAGCAGAAGAAGAAAGCGCGGTTATGGCCGAGCGCAATGCAAAGATAGAAGAGATTCGCCAACAAATGGAAGCTGTTGGTTTATCAATTGACGATTTAGGTACAGTGGCTGCTAAGCCAGCTCCTAAAAAACGTGCTCCACGCCCACCAAAATATAAAATTGAAGTGAATGGCGAAACGATCACTTGGACGGGTCAGGGTCGCACACCAACCGTATTTAAGAATGAATTAGATAAGGGTCGTTCACTCGAAGACTTCCTTATCTAAGCCTAAACGCCCCACTTAGGGCGTCGCAAGCAAAAGCCAACCTCAAGGTTGGCTTTTTTATTTCTACTCTTTATTTGTGATTAAGCGCGTTTTGCCCTTTATGTCGCTCATTTGCCTTGGCCATCTCTAGAGTATTTTATCTATCCTTATTTAGGTCATTCATTTAGGTCATGCTTCCGGCCATTATTCCTTGCAACTATTTCCGTCAAAGTTAGCCAATCAATAGCCTATCCTTTCGGATAACACCTGCCCTATGGTTTGACATAAACCGATACAGTTCCGCCCTTGGAAATTGTTCATGATATGGGATAATCTTGGGCTACTTTTGATCCCAGCCAATAATAATTAAACTCTATGCGAATCCATTTTCTCTCTGTGAGCGCGAATCTGGCGGCCTGTCTCTTGGCGAGTCCGTCCGCGATAGCGAATTCTCAATTAACTGATAACACGCCAAAATTAACAGCGCTGTCCCACGCCACCCTGATGATCGCCCCCGGCGAAACCAGGCAGGATGCCACACTGTTAATTGAAGATAATAAAATTAAAGCCATTATCCCCAGCGACAAAATACCCGAGGATGCCTATGTCATCGACATGACGGGTAAGTTGATATATCCCGGCTTTATCGATCCCTACACCAATTACGGTATCGACTTTAAATATGACCAGCAGAAAGTGGCTCGCCCGGTATATGAAATTAAGCGTATCGGTGGCAACGCCGATAATGGTGCCGTGCACGCAGAGAAAGAGTGGTTTAACTATATTTATCCCGACCAGGAAGCGGCGAAGCAATGGATAGATAATGGATTTACCAGCGTACAAACCGGCATGTTGGATGGGATATTCAGAGGCCGGGCGGCGACTGTCTCGCTGGCGCCGTTAAAAGCCAATGACATTATTTATCGCGCAAAATCCAGCCACCTGCTCGCCTTCGATAAAGGCAGTTCGATTCAGGATTATCCCAACTCCTTGATGGGCAGTATCGCCCTTATTCGGCAAACTCTGGCCGATGCCAACTGGTATCAGGCCAATATCGATAAAGCCGACTCGGCCACCCAAGAGAAGAACATAGAGTTTAATATCGCGCTCGAACGCCTGGGTGATATAAGCAAGGGCCCTACGGTATTTGAAACCAAGAATTTAAATAACTTACTGCGCGCCGCTCACTTATTAAACGAGTTTAAATTGCCGGCGACTCTGGTCGGCAGTGGCCGAGAATATGCGCGACTCGATGAGGTGAAAGCCAGCGGCTTTAGCATTATTGCGCCGCTCAATTTTCCTGCTGCGCCCAATATTAAAGATGGCGATAAAGAGAGAGAGATAAGCCTGGCTCATCTACGCCACTGGGAACGCGCGCCGAGTAATCCTCATGCACTGGAAAGCGCCGGTATTCCCTTTGCCTTTACCCAACATGGCATCAAGGCCGACGCCTTCTGGCCTAGACTCAGACAGGCGGTCAAGCAGGGGCTGAGCCAAGAGACGGCATTGGCGGCGCTCACCACAGAGGCGGCAGAAATTGCCGGCATCTCAGCCTTCAGCGGCAAGCTGAAACCCGGCTTCATGGCAGATCTTGTGGTCACCGACGGTGACATCTTTACCCAAGGCAAGATAGTCAGCGTCTGGCTGCAAGGCAGCGAGACCCAAAAGGTACCCCGCGACAGACACTGGCTAAGCCAGGGCTATCAGCTGACCCTGGGCGAACTCACCCTAGATCTGGACTTGGTCGATGACGACAAGCTGAGCGGCACCCTGGCCAGCGGCGAGCAGGAGATCAAACTTAGCGATCTTAAGTATGCCAAGGAGCGTCTCACCTTCAACGCCGATCTCGGCGAGGCGGGTTACCCTGGCATCAGCCGTTTCACCCTCTGGTTCGACACCCAGGGTATTCACGGCCGCATGCTGGATAAGGGCAATCGCCAACACCCCATAGCTGGTGTGGTGATAGCAAAAGAAACAGCCCCAGAAGATAAAGAGAGCGAGTCACCAGCCCCAGAACTTATCTCTAAGCTGACCAAACCCAACACCGCCTATGGCATCGCTAAGCAGCCCAATGCTGAGCGCCTGCATATCAAGAATGCCACACTATGGACCTCGAGCGAGCAAGGGGTACTGGAAGGCTATGATCTGCTTATCCGCGACGGCCGTATCGAAAAGATAGGCCAATCCCTCAAGACGCCATCTGGCTACCAAACCCTGGATGCCAGGGGTAAACACCTGAGCGCGGGTATTATCGACGAGCACTCCCATATCGCCCTTAACGGCGGTACCAACGAAGATACCGACGCCGTCACCGCCGAGGTGCGTATCGGCGATGTGATCAACCCAGACGATATCGCCATCTACCGCGCTCTGGCGGGCGGGGTGACCACGGCGCAGATCCTCCACGGCAGCGCCAACCCTATAGGTGGTCAGGCCCAGGTGATCCAGATGCGCTGGGGCGAGAGCGCCGAGGCGATGAAACTCAAACAGGCCCCCGCCAGCATCAAGTTTGCCCTGGGGGAAAACGTCAAGCAGGCCAACTGGGGCGACAACTACAACCGCCGTTTCCCCCAGAGCCGCATCGGGGTAAAGTCGCTGTTTGAGGAGGCCTTCAACGAGGCGCTCGCCTACGAGAAAGCCCTGGTCGACTATGATCGCCTACGCAGCAGTCAGCAACGCAAGCAGGTAGCGCCCAAGCCAAACTATCGACTCGAGGCGGTAGCCGAGGTGCTACGTGGCGATCGTCAGGTACACATTCACTCCTATGTGCAATCTGAGATCTTGATGTTCCTGCGCCTCGCCGAGGCGTACAAGTTTAAGGTCGGCACCTTCACCCATATCCTAGAGGGCTACAAGGTGGCCGAGGAGATGGCTAAGCATGGCACCTACGCCTCCACCTTCTCCGACTGGTGGGCCTACAAGTTCGAGGTCTATGATGCTATTCCGCAAAACACCTGTCTGATGCACAACAAGGGGGTGCTCACCAGCATCAACTCGGACGACTATGAGATGCAGAGACGCCTCAACCAGGAGGCGGCAAAATCCATGATGTATTGCGACATGTCGCCAACAGACGCCTGGAACATGGTCACCATCAACCCGGCCAAACAGCTGGGGATCGACCAGCTGACCGGCTCATTGGAGGAAGGCAAGCAGGCCGACCTGGTGCTCTGGAGCGACTCTCCCCTCTCCGTCTATGCCAAGGTGGAGAACACCTGGGTGGGCGGTCGTCGCTACTTCGACCGCCAGCAGGATAAACAGGCGCAACATGAGGTGGAGCAGGAGCGCGCCGCGCTGATCCAGGCGGTGTTGACCCGGGATAAACCCGAAGTCCCCGGCGAGACGCCAGAAGAGAAGAGCGAGCCCCAGTGGCACTGCGATACCCACTACAATGCCTGGGGCAATACAGCCCTAAGCGAAACAAAAACCAAAAACAGCGCCCACAACCACGCATTCATGGAGGCATTCTAATGAAGCAGACACTCTTTGCCCTTAGCCTAGGCCTCTTCTCCTGCGCTGCGCTTGCCCACGACATGGTACCCGCCAGTACCCAGAGTCAACCGATACTGATCCACAACGCCCGCGTGCACACCGCCCTTAACGGTGTGCTGGATGCCACCGACGTACTGTTCGACAAGGGCAAGATAGTCGCCATAGGTCAACAGCTTGCCCAAGCAGGTGCCAAGGTGATCGATGCCAGCGGGCAAGATCTCTACCCTGGGCTTATCGCGCTAGACACCTCTATCGGCATCGTCGAGGTAGAGATGATGCGCGCCAGCAACGACGCCTTCGAGGTGGGTGACAGCAACCCGCAGCTGCTGGCCGTCAGCGCCTTCAATCCCGACTCAGAGCTTATCCCAACCATCAGGGTCAACGGTATCACCCATGCCCAGGTGGTACCCCAGGGCGATGCCCTGGCCGGTCAATCCTCTCTGGTCTCCCTCGACAGCTGGACGATAGAAGATGCTCTGGTAGCTACCGCGCCCCAGTTCCATCTCTACTGGCCCGCCATTCGTTATCTCTCCAAAGATAAAGAGGTCGCCGCCAAGCAGCTCAAGGCGCGGGATGAACAGATGACCCGATTAGCTGAGCAGCTCGAAGATGGCTATCGCTACTATCTGGCGGACAAGGCTGGAACTGTGCAGAAACTGGATAACCGCTGGCAGGCGGCGCTGCCCCTGTATCAGGGCAAGGCGAGCCTGTTTATCCACGCCAATCGCAGCGAAGAGATAGAGCGCGCCATCGCCATGACCCGCCCCTACGGCTTCAAACTGGTGTTTGTCGGCGGCTATGACGCCTGGCGCCTGGCGGAGCAACTGGGTGAGATCGGCGCCTCGGTGATCTACAATCGCACCCTCAGCCTGCCGCTGCGCAAGGATGAGCCGGTAGAGATGAGCTTTAAGATCCCAGCCCTGCTGAAACAGGCGGGCGTCCCCTTCGCCATCGGGTTTAGCGGCGACTGGAACGCCCGTAACCTGCCCTTTGCGGCCGGTCAGGCGGCGGCCTATGGCCTGAGTAAGGAAGAGGCGCTTAAGAGCATCACCCTGGATGCGGCCAAGATCTTAGGCGTGGATGACATGGGTGCCATCGCCGTGGGCTACCGCGCCAACCTGGTGCTCTCCAAGGGCGACATACTCGACCCCGCCACGAGCAAGATAGATGCTGTGTTTATCGACGGTCGCCAAATAGATCTCAATAATCGCCAACAACAACTTTATCAAAAGTACCTAAAGCGTTAGACTTTTGCTTCTAAACGACTCAAAACTGGCCGGTTATTGGCCAGTTTTGAGCTCTCTTCCTAATACAGGCCCAAATCATGACTAATTCCGACCTGACCACTGCTTTGAAAATGGCTCCTAAGTCTATCCTGCTGCTCTCTGCCCTGCTGCTCGGTGGCTGCGCGGGCGAATACACCTTCAACAGCAATTTAGATGGTCAGGCCATCGACGACTACTTCAAGGCCGGTGAGGTCCAGCTGTTTCAAGAGACTCAGCCAAAGGGTCCTTATGAGCTCAAGGGAATGGTCGAGGGCGAATCTTGTCAGGAGCGCGCCCAAGATGTGCCGGCATCGATCAGCGAGGCCCGCACCATGGCCCGCCGCGCCGCCGCAGATAAAGGCGCCAACGGGCTGATCATCAAGCGCTGCGCCCTCATCGAGGAGCCGAGCAAGGCCTGTGTTAGCCAAGCCCTGTGCGTCGGTCAGGCCATATTGTTGCCCACCACAGAAAAGTAGTTTTAGCGCCCTGCGCAATAGCGTGAACATAAGTCTTTACCATGACACTCAAGCGTGAAATTGAGGCGGTGGCTATCTGCCGCACTCCCTATAAGCAGAAATTTGGTATTCCCAGACAGCCGGGGCTGGTCACCGCCGCCCGCGGCTTCGTCGAGCTGCAGCCTCCCTATAACCATATCGATACCGTGCGCGGCCTGTCCCAGTACTCGCACATCTGGCTGCTGTTTACCTTCCATGAAAACCTGAGCCAAGGCTGGAAGACCACGGTCAGACCGCCGCGCCTGGGCGGCAACGAGAAGCTGGGGGTATTTGCCACCCGCTCCACCTTCCGCCCCAACGGCATAGGTCAGTCAGTGGTTAGGCTGCACGCCATCCACCAGCGTAAGGGCAAGGTGGAGCTCGAGATCTCCGCCATGGATCTGCTGGACGGCACGCCGATCCTGGATATCAAGCCTTACATCCCCTTCTCCGACGCCATCGAGGGAGCCATAGGCGGCATTGCCCATGAGGCGCCTGTGCTGATCGATGTGCGATTTAGCGATGCGGTGCTGGGACAGCTAGACAAGCTTTCCAAGGACAAGTACCCCAACCTAAAGGCCATCATCGAAGGGGTGCTGGCGCAGGATCCCCGCCCAGCCTACAAGAAGGCCAAGGAAGATCCTAAGCATTATCAGGTCGCCCTCTATGATCTGGATATCCTCTGGCACGTGGATGAGACAGGGATCTTGGTCGATGCGGTGCGCCCGGTGCAGCCAGACGCCCTTAGGGAAGCAGATTAATCATGCAAACCCCATTAGCTAACCAAGTAGACTACCGAGAGCAACATAAGCAGCGCCTGGCCTACATGCCCTGGCTCTACTTCTCCTTGAAGCCCAAGCATCTTCTCTGGGCCAAGCCCTGGCAAGAGGAGATACAAGCGCAGTTGATGGCCGTTGAAACCGTGAGCATAGGCGACGAGTGCTTTGTTGCTCCCCAGGCGAAATTGTTTGCCGAGCCGGGCCGAGATATTCTAATCGGTGATCGCTGTATGATCGCCGCCGACAGCTTTCTGCACGGCCCTATCGTCATTGGTAACGAGGTAGCTATCAATCATGGCTGCTCCCTGGACGGCGGGCGCAGCAAGATAGTGATTGGCGATCAGACCCGCATCGCCAACAATGTCACCATCTACGCCTTCAACCACGGCATGCACCCAGACACCCCTATCTATCAGCAGAGCAGTCAGTCGAAGGGGATCGTCATAGGCAGAGATGTGTGGATCGGCGCCCAGGCGGGGATAGTCGATGGGGTGACCATAGGTGACTGCGCCGTGATCGGCATGGGCTGTATCGTCACCAAGGATGTCCCCGACTACGCCATCGTCGCCGGTAATCCGGCCCGCATCATAGGCGACAGGCGCGATAAGAAATAAACGGCCGCACTATTTAGTCGCACCATCACCGTGGATCAGCTTACCGGTACCATGGAAAATCACGTTGACGACTCCGCCGCCTAAGTCCTTATCTTCCACGCGATTATCCGGATTATTGGGCCGTGACTCGGCGCTTTTCTTAACCCCATCGTAAAAGGCCTGATCGAGAGATTTATTGCTGGCACAGCCGCTCATAAATCCTAAGCTGACACTTGCCATCAGCACGATTATTGTAGCCTTCATCGTCTTTTCCTTACCCCAAGTGACTTTCATCGTCATTCCCTGAATCCACTAACATGAATAGCGCCAAACAATGGCACACTTACATTCACCAATAGCTTAAAGCTAAAGCAGATTTTTTTAACAAGCAAACAAACTTAACAGATCTTTGCCCCGCTCACTCTGCCACGCTTGCATCTGCCTTTCTGATGCACATATGATGATAATACCAATCGTAGTAAATAACTGAACATGCTAGCTTGTTAAAACGTCCGATAACGGCGTTACTATTTTTGATTGTAGAATAACTACTTATCGAAAAATCATACCTTGTTCTCGAGCGTTTTTCCTAGGCTACTTCTGATCACTTACTTACCCTGATTGGTATTGATCGTTTGCCATTACCCATGGCAGCGAGCACCAGATAATAAAACAAACATCACAAAAGGAAGTCGTCTGTGAATACCCCACGCCTCTTGGGCTTACTCGGCCTGTTGCTCCTACCGGCCGCCAATGCCGCCCCCTTCGTCTTTGACCAACAAAGCTACCGTCAGGATGTGCAAACCCTCGCCAGCGATGAGTTTGAGGGCCGCGGCCCCCTCTCACAGGGCGAGACCCTCACGGTGGAATATCTTGAGAATGCCTTCAAGAAGATGGGGTTAGCACCAGGTTTTGGCGAAAGCTATCGCCAGAGCGTGCCCATGGCCAAGATCACCGCCGATCAGAATATGCAGCTAAAAGTAGGCGAGCTGGTGTTTAACAATGGCAGCGACTTCACCGCCCGCACCGAGCAGATCCAGCCGAGCATCACGCTGGATAACAGCGAAATCGTCTTCGTCGGCTATGGCATCAACGCCCCCGAATACGGCTGGAACGACTACGCCGGTATCGATGTGAAAGGCAAGACGGTGATCCTCATGGTTAATGACCCAGGCTTTGCCACCCAAGACCCAGAGGTGTTCAAGGGCAACGCCATGACCTACTATGGCCGCTGGACCTATAAGTATGAAGAGGCCGCCAGACAAGGGGCCAAGGCGGTATTTATCATCCATGAAACCGCTCCCGCCGCCTATGGCTGGAACGTGGTGCAAAACAGCAACACCAATACCAAATACACCCTGGTGGACAAGGAGAAGAACCGCTCACACATAGGCGTCATGGGCTGGATCCAACACGAGGTGGCGCAGAAGATCTTCAGCGCCGCGGGCCTGGATTACGACAAGCTCAAGCTCACCGCCGCCAAGCCAGGCTTTAAGTCGCGATCGCTAAAACTCAAGGCCAACCTAGAGGTGAAAAACGATATCGAACTGGCCACCTCCTATAACGTTGCAGGTCTGCTGCCGGGCAAGACGCGCCCGGACGAGTGGCTGGTGATGCACGCCCACTGGGATCACCTGGGTAAGACGGTCCATGAAGATCAGACCCGCATCTACAACGGCGCGGTAGACAACGCCTCGGGCGTGGCCGGTGTACTGCAGCTGGCGCGTCACTTCAAGGACCTAAGCGCTACTCAGCCGCCTGCACGCTCCATGCTGTTCAGCGCCTTCACCGCCGAGGAAACAGGCCTCATCGGCGCCCAGTATTTCGCCGAGAATTCACCTGTGCCCACCAAGCAGCTGGTCGCCTTCCTCAACATAGACGGCATGAATGTCGGCAAGGGAGTAGATTACATACTTCGCTATGGTGAAGGGGTCTCTGAGCTGGAAAACTACCTGGACAATGCTGCCAAAGCTCAAGGGCGCTGGGTCAAGGCCGATCCGCGGCCGCAAAATGGCCTGATGTTCCGCTCGGATCATTTCGCCCTGGCCAAGCAAGGAGTCCCCGGCCTGATGTTCATGAGCCTGGGAGATACCGACCCTGATTATATCGCCCACAAGTATCATCAGGGCGCCGATGATTATGATCCAAGTTGGACACTCGGTGGCGTCGAGCAAGATTTGGCGCTCATCAGCGATATCCTAGAGAAACTAGCCAACAATAACGACTGGCCAAAGTGGCTCGAGGCATCAGATTTTAAGACCCGCCGCGCCCAGGACGGCCGCTAGCCATAGCCGTGATACTTACCGACAAAAGGAGGCCACCGCCTCCTTTTTCATATTGTTTTTATTGAATAAAACTCTAGTTTCACCTTTCTATCTATCCCCCATTGCCACCTTAGTTCTTTAGTCTATAAACGCCATTCTTTGCTTGTGAGAAACCTCACACTTTGAGTAGTGTGTCTTCAGACCGCTATCGACACACCCTATGCACGGAGGCTCTATGTCTGCTGTAACGACATTTGCAACTGAGAACCAATTTCCCCTACAACTGAGCCAATTTGACGGCGACACCAGCACGCCGCTCATCGAACAAACCATAGGCGACTACCTGGATCAGATGGCCGCCAGCCACCCCGACCAACTCGCCATCGTCATGCATCATCAAGGGATCCGCTGGAGCTACCAGGAGTACCAGTCCCATATCGACGAACTGGCCGCCGGCCTGCTGGCCATCGGCATCAAGCCCGGCGATCGCGTCGGTATCTGGTCGCCCAACAATATCGAGTGGTGTCTGACCCAGTTTGCCACCGCCAAGATAGGCGCCATCATGGTGTGCATCAACCCGGCCTATCGCCCAGAGGAGCTACAATATGCCCTCAACAACGTGGGATGCCGCGCCATCATCTGCGCCGAGAAATTTAAGTCCAGCCACTACCTCTCCATGCTCAACGAGCTGGCCCCCGAGTTGAAGCAGTGCCTACCAGGACAGCTTGAATCGGCCAACCTGCCGAGCCTGGAGTTTGTGATCCGCATGGGCGATGAAGCCTCGCCCGGCATGCTCAACTTCAACCATCTCAAGCGTCCGCTCACCGAGAGCGATCGCAAGGCGCTCAAAGATACGGCAGCTCAGCTCTCCCCCTTCGATGCCATCAATATCCAGTTTACTTCGGGTACCACAGGCAGCCCCAAGGGCGCGACCCTGAGCCATCACAACATCTTGAACAACGGCCTGCTGGTCGCCAAGGCGATGCGCTTAGGGCTTGAAGATAGACTCTGTATTCCCGTGCCCCTGTATCACTGCTTCGGCATGGTGCTGGGTAACCTCTCCTGCATCTCTGTGGGCGCCTCGGCTATCTATCCGAGTGACTCCTTCGATCCTCTGACCACCCTAGAAGTCGTCGAGGCCGAGCGCTGCACCGCGCTGCATGGGGTACCGACCATGTTTATCGCCCAGCTGGAGCATCCCGAATTTAAGCGCTTCGATCTCAGCTCGCTGCGTACCGGCGTGATGGCGGGTGCCACCTGCCCCGAAGAGGTAATGCGCAGGGTGCAAGATCTCATGTATATGAAAGAGGTGTTGATCGGCTATGGCCAGACGGAATGCAGCCCCATCAACAACATGACGGAGATAGGCTCGTCACTGGAGAAACGCGTCACCACCGTAGGCCGCGCCCTGGCTCACACCCAGGTGAAGATAGTCGATGAGTTCGGCGAGGTGCTCCCCGTCGGCCAACCCGGTGAGGTGTGCAGCCGCGGCTACTGCGTGATGCAGTTCTACTGGAACGATGCCGAGAAGACAGCCGCCACCATAGACAGCGAAGGCTGGCTCCACTCGGGCGACCTGGGTGAGATGGACAGCGAAGGCTATGTGAAAATCGTCGGCCGCATCAAGGATATGATCATCCGCGGCGGCGAGAACATCTACCCGAGAGAGATCGAAGAGAAGCTCTACACCCACCCGGACGTGCAGGACGCGGCCATCTTCGGTGTGAAGAGCGAGAAATATGGTGAAGAGGTGTGCGCCTGGATCAAGGTGCAACCAGGCGCCAGCGTCACCGAGGAGGAGATACGTCACTTCCTCACCGAGAAATTTGCCTACTTTAAGGTCCCGAGATATATCAAGTTCGTCGAGCAGTATCCCATGACGGTGACCGGTAAGATCCAGAAGTTCAAGATGCGCGAGATGATGTATCAAGAACTGTATGAGGCGATCAACTGCAACTAGCGATCCCAGCTAGCCCTTCGCCAGCCTATTCCTTAAACAGGCTGGCATTTTTTTGCCCGGCATCAGGTGCCTAGCATCAATTTAAAATGCTGATATCAGAGACTCAGCAGCTGGGCGCCCACCTTCTCTACCCGCTTCTCGTTGCGGCTGATCACATAGCCCTGGTCGATATAGTCGTCGATACAGGCTTGATATTTGCTGTCCGACAGGGAGTCGCCAAAGCCAAGCCCGGTCCAATTCACCTCGCACTGCACCGTCTCCCCCTTGTCGTTACTCAGGGTCGCCTTCTGATAGGTGGTCTCTAGCTTAGGCACCACAAACAAGGCGCCTAGAGTCAGTCCGATGACGATAATAAATTTTGCTTTCATGGCTATCCTTAAATAACTGCGCTTAAAACAACGGCCTAAATAACTACTTTTAAAATAACTGGCCTTAATGACAGATGACTAGCGCCTGCACTTTCCGGCGCCATAGGCCGGACTAGGCTCACGCTAGCTGTATCCTGACATCACGGGCACCGGCGCTCAGGCCAAGCTCCATCAGGCAGCGCTCCTCGACCTCAGACAGGCCGCCCTCACACATGGCCATCGGCTGGATAACCAGTGTTGGCCGCTTAAACAGCCCAATGCAACCCAGCTCTTTCAGGCCTTGTTTGAAGCACTGCTCGGCAGGGGAAAAATTGCCCACCAGCAAACGCCGAGTAGTAAATGGCGTACTCGGCGACAGGGCCGTTTGCCGCTCGCCATGACTCATCACGATACGGTCGGGATAGATCTGTGCGATCACTTCCATGTAAATATTTACCTTTAAGCTGACAGTAGCTTATTACGAAAAACCCAATACTTTACGCGATTTATCCCTGTTGATCACTAGGGGTTGTTTATGTTTAAGGTTAAATTCTGTTTAATCTCAGCCCGATTTGCTCACCAGCCGAGCAATGAAGTGGCCAGTGAAGCAAGCAGTGAGCTGGCTAATGTTGTGAATAGTGCGATAGCCAACAGAGCACAGTGAGTAACGTCTATTGCACGCGCTTGCACACAATAAACCTGCGCGCGTTACCTGCCCCTTGAGATCGCTTTTATCGGTCCTTTCTTCGGGCTTATCACTCGTTTGGGCAGAAGAACGGCACCACGCTAGCCCTACCCTGTATAAATCGCCAACACCTTGCCATAAAAGCAAACAGTAGAGGTCTGAAGCCGCCTGCTTGCCGATACAAATCTCCCGCGGCTACTGGCCAACAAACTAGGTGACATCAAACGTCAGGGTGCTAAAATGTCGACCTATTTCATCACACAACTGGATATTGGGAATGCGAGTTAGCAAGTACCTGCTTTCAACACAAAAAGAGACCCCAGCAAACGCTGAGGTGGTCAGTCATCAATTAATGCTGCGCGCCGGCATGATACGTCGTAACGCTTCTGGCCTATACAGCTGGTTGCCGTCAGGCTTACGTGTGCTGCGCAAAGTCGAAGCGATCGTTCGCGAAGAGATGAACAATGCAGGTGCTGTTGAGATCTTGATGCCCATGGTACAACCGGCGGACCTTTGGGTTGAAACCGGCCGTTGGGAGAAATTTGGCCCAGAGCTGCTACGTTTCCAAGACAGACACAACCGCGACTTCGTACTGGGCCCAACCCACGAAGAGGTGATCACCGACATCATTCGTAAAGAGGTCAGCTCTTACAAGCAGCTGCCGCTGATCCTGTATCAGATCCAGACCAAGTTCCGCGACGAGGTACGTCCCCGTTTCGGCGTGATGCGTTCACGCGAGTTCCTGATGAAAGATGCCTACTCTTTCCATCTTGATCAGGAAACCATGGATGATACCTATCAGGCCATGTACACCGCCTACAGCAACATCTTAGGCCGTATGGGTCTGGCCTTCCGCCCGGTATTGGCCGACACTGGTTCTATCGGTGGCAGCATGTCACACGAATTCCACGTGCTGGCCAACAGTGGTGAAGACCTGATCGCCTACTCAACCGAGAGCGACTACGCCGCCAACATCGAGAAGGCCGAGGCGCCAATGCCTACCGAGCCTCGTGGCGCCGCCACCATGGAAATGAGCGTTATCGACACGCCAAACGCCAAGACCATCGAAGAGTTGGTTGAGCAGCACGGTATCGCCATCGAGAAAACCATCAAGACCATTATCGTTAAGGGCGCCACCGAAGAGGCACCTCTGGTAGCCGTGATCGTTCGTGGCGACCATGAGCTGAACGAAGTCAAAGTCGAGAAGCTCGATGCCGTACTGGCACCATTTGAGATGGCCGGTGAAGCCGAGATCCGCGACGCACTGGGTGCAGGCCCTGGCTCACTCGGCCCAGTTGGCATGACCATCCCTGTGTATGTGGATCACAGCGTTAACGTGATGAGCGACTTTGCCGCCGGTGCCAACCAAGACGGTAAGCACTATGTGGGCATCAACTGGGAACGCGACCTGCCACAGGCAGAGGTTGCCGACCTGCGTAACGTTATCGAAGGTGAGCCTAGCCCATGTGGCAAGGGCACCATCGGCCTGCTACGCGGCATCGAAGTGGGTCACATCTTCCAGCTGGGCACCAACTACTCGAAAGCCATGGGCGCCAGCGTACTGGACGAGAACGGCAAGGCACAGACACTGCTGATGGGTTGTTACGGTGTTGGCGTGAGCCGTATCGTGGCCGCAGCCATCGAGCAGAACCACGACGATCGTGGCATCATCTGGCCAGCTGCCATCGCACCGTTCAAGGTAGGTATCCTGCCGATGAACATGCACAAGTCACATCGCATCAAAGATATGGCCGAGAAGCTCTATAGCGATCTTTGTGATGCCGGCATCGAAGTGCTGTTCGACGACCGTAAAGAGCGTCCAGGTGTGATGTTTGCCGACATGGAGCTGATTGGTCTGCCGCACGTTATCGTGATTGGCGAGCGCAACATAGACAACGGCGTATTCGAATACAAGAACCGTCGTACCGGCGAGAAGCAAGAGATCCCATTCGAGGAGATCGTCGACTTCATCAAGTCTGCCAAGTAAGACGCTTACAGAACTCGAATATAAAACGCCCGGCATATGCCGGGCGTTTTTATTGCCCTTATAAGGGCTTATATGTGGTATGTGCTATCTGATAATGCTATCTCACCAATTATGCCGCCTGCTGCGTCTTTAAAAATGCGGCGCGTGCCTCGAGATACTGCTCGCAGGGCTGGGTCCACTGCGATTGAGGCAGAGGCTGAGACCACTCTGCTACCGCATCAGGCCAGGGTCTCACCACGGCGAGGCGCAAATACCAGGCTGAAACTGAGTAAGGTAGCTGCCACCAAGACAGCAGATGAAACAGATAATAGGCGCCCATAGTCAACCAGGACTCGCTGTAATCGCGCAGATTAATATGCAGCCAGCGCTTATTGGGATTGGCCTTAAAGCGCTGCCACAGGTCACGACGGCTGCGGCTAAAGCCCTGACTATCGGGTAAGGGGTCCACCCTTAGCCAATTCTCCTTTGGCTCCTCCATGAACCGGCGGATCGCCTCCCAATTTTCCAGAGAGAAGTTCACTACCATGTAGCCCTCCCCCTGATAGAAATTATGCAGCGACCCGTCGTGCACCTGATACTCCGCCAGGCGCAGGCTGTGATCGTCCATCTTTATCTGTCGGCCAATGGCCGTGGCGCCCAGTGCCGTGCCGCCATGAACATAGGCCACCACAGACTCCCAGGGCACGAAACGCGGCGCGCCACTGACAGCATCTCGATAGCAGAGCTCGCGCCGCTGACGATTAAAACGTATCGTTGGCCTACGTCGCCGGCGAACCACCTGCCAGCCAAACCCCATAAGGGCCGACAGCATTACAATCGATAATAGTGCCAGGGTTAGCATGAGCGCTAAGCTGTCCAGCTCACCATCTTGCATGCCCGCCGCGATAAATATTACGCCGAAGAGATACAAGATAAAAATGACGAAGCGCGTCTGAAATGCAAGGTCTCTGTCGGCCTTACCCTGGCCGAGATCCAGTGTCACCTCATCGTGTTGCAGAATCAGCTCAGGGGGAAGCAAGGGGTCATCGGGGAGTGACATCACGGGCAGCGGCGAAAGAAAATAAACCGGTCGACCGTTTAGCATCACGCTATCGCCCGCGCGCGGCGCAGATTCGAGGGGAATATTCATAGACTAAAGACTTCTTCGCCACCCCATCTAGATACGTACCACGACGGTTTTACCGATAAAATCGTGCACCGCACGACGCATATCGTTAAACAACATGGTGACAAACTCTGACAGATCCCACGTCACCGAGATAAGGGCAAAACTAATCACCACGAATGACAAGCCTAGGCTAACCTTTCCGCTGGATGTCATCACAAGCTGATAGGCAAACAATATCAAGACCGATAAAATACATAGCGCTAAGTTTACCGACTCTCTTCTAAACGCCTGCCATAAATCTATATCGGTTTCACTCTGATGATCTAATACCTTAACCCCCATGACCATCTTGCCAATTGTCTGCCCGAAATAGCCATGCATCAACAGGGAATAAACGGCAAATAACACCCCATTTAATGCCTGCACCTATTTATCGTCATTAGTGAGATCAATGCCAAAGACCAGGCGTTCAACGATCACTATCAAGCCCAAAATCAGGCTATCTATGACTGCCGCCCAGAAGCGCGGCCAAAAGGTTGCGTATTTATTAGCTTCAACACCAATTGCATCCTCGGTCTGCTCTTTTTGCCAGCGGTCGGGATCCTTGAGCAGCTCTACGACTCTATCGTAACGTTCAGGATACTCCTCTCGGTTTATGTACCTTTTGGCCTCTAATAATTCCTTGTAAGAGTATGTTGAAAAATCCGGTGCGTAGTCCATTAACTCACTCATTCCCTATCTATGATGTAGTTTTTGTTGCGCTGAAATCATAACGATAAGCGCACGAAGCATACCGTTTTAGCTCAAATGGAACAATGTGAGAAGCGGATTTACTGCAGGCTTAAGCTATCTATCAATCTGTGAATAGCGACATAAAGCTATGAGGGTGAATTATCGGATTCATCTACCCGCTTAAAATTAGTTATAGCGGATAAGAACACGAAGGTAGTTATCAACTGGGCGACAGCAGAGGAATCAACAACACCCATCTTTGCTAAAAAAGGCGCAAATATTTTTATTTGAAGAAAAGTAACTGGTACCCAACCAATTAAAAAATATTTCCAATTCAAAGAATGTCTAATCTTTGCACTGCAATGAGGGCACTCCTTTACCATCTTGATTGAAAGATTCACTTTTGAAAAATAATTTATGGTGCCTTTACAAGCGGGGCAATGCATATTACTTCCTTTTAAACTCAAAGAACTACAACTACACCTGTTTAACTTTAGCGCAGTTTCGTGATCTTCTTTTCCCTAAGTACCATATGACTTCGGCCAATACTAGACGCTTTGATCCCCAAATAGCAATGACACAGTTACAGGCAGATTAAACTCCTACAGCACTCATCATTTATCTATTTTAGATATGTTAACGATTAAAGCTCGAATAAAGGCCTCCGGGTTATCCACGCCGAGATACACCTTTTCTAGCTGACCGATTGGCTCACTTAAGCTAATTTCGACGTTGGGAATGCCAGCAAAGTTATAACGTTTAATCTGTGTTGCTCGCTTAACGAAGGCCTGGTTTGACACCACGTGCGATATATTACCAAGGGGGATCACCAAGGGCGAATAGAGACCGAAGCGGATCACGAGATCATTTTGACTAAGTGAAATAGGCCGTCTGGACAGCGCGCGATATTCGGCAACAAAGAAGACTAAACTCAACAGCGTAAGTAGGCTAATAACATTAGCCGCCATGGGCGACCAGAGATAATGCAGCAGGAGGTGCATCAGAGGCGCCTCAAAGGCAATCACTAAGATAAAACCCAGCAGGTTGCTCTGAGCACCATCCTTTTGATGATAACTAAAGTGCTGCGCGCCGTTAAATTGCCGCCTATCGATGCGAGAGGCAAACAGCGCATAGGTCCAGGTGCGGGTCTCGAAACGCAATAAAGAGGCAATAGCGCCGCCTCCAAGCAATTTTGTTATTGGCTCATCGATCGCCAAATCAGGATCCCTACCCTGAGCGAGCGCCGATCGGATGGCTAAGATAACACTGGCTATCGCCACCACCTCAAAAAGCACCATCACTGCGACGATCAGATAACGCCCCTGCTCCAGGTGATGCCAGATGAACTTGTTCTGCTCAGGCACGATAAAACTGCCAAACAAGACCCCGAGACAGATAAGCGCCAGCGCCTTAATGAGCGCATCCTTCCTCTCCTTAATACAGAAGAAACACAACAGCGGCGCGACCACTAAGGCATCAAGCAGATAAAACCATTCGAAGTTAGCCCTGCCATAGTCATTGAACGGGCCATTACTCTGGTAATAAAACGCCCACCAGACAGAGACACAAACAAGAAACAGCAGAGGTATTTTTGATTTTACTGACACGCTTAACATTATTAGGTTCCCTCCATCATCAGCCCTGACAATTGTCCATTTCCATTATCTATTTATACTGTTGAGCCACTCAGCGAGACGCTAGGAAATGGCCGCATATTCAAACACGGCGATATACATAGGCAGAAAGAGCAGCATCCCTACCAAGCAAAGTACCTTAGTGGCTTTAGGGCCTATTTGACTCACGGCATAATCGACCTTTGCCGATTTAAATAGCGCGATGACAGACCAGAGAATGGCAATGACTAACCAGGCGTACCAAAGCATGGGATTCGCCACACTATTGTCAGCATAAACATATCCCCAAAATGCGATAAGCCCTAAAAAATGAAATATCGCATTGGCTTGCTCTTCGATGACTGCAGCCACGGGGCGTTTATCCTTTCCCATCACCAAGGCACCGACCTTAAAGGGAAAAGGAATCAACAGATACGCTGCAGTGATCCAAAACATGACCACCCAAATCGTACTCTCTGCAACCCTTTCTTCAAACATAGATATCACTCCTTGATAATCCGCTGATTTTTAACACTAGTCCTCATCACGCCGTAGACATTGACATGATGCAAAGACCTCAACACTTTGCTAAATTGCGCCGCCAGGCATTAATTTGAGCAACTTGTTAACTGCTGAATTCATCAACCCACTCTTGGTGCTGCTCGATGAAATTTTGCCAATAATACTTTTCGCCAGATATATCCTGCAATTTACGCTCAATAGCGGCGAGCTCCTTAGGGTCTGTAACTGTATTCTCATCTGGGTCTATTCGTGCAAAATCCTGCTTACTAATGTCGTTTAGATAAGAAAGAGCATCAAGGAAAGAGACCAGCGAATTAGATACCAACTCCGCACTCCATTCGCCCATACCGTGCATTGCAGTATATACAGGTAGCGATGCTTCACTTGTATCTACGAAGAAAGGGTCGCCTACTTCGGTATCGGTTCCAATAACTATCCAGTTTTTCTGCCAATCACCTTCATGAGATCCACTTATATCACCGCCATCGGAATCCACGCTGTAACCTAGTTGAAAGTCATTTATATTTTCTTCATCGGCAATATTAAAGCCATTAGAGCCAAAGAAAACTTCCCTCAGTTTTTTGGATTTTATTGCTTCTATAATTTCGCGCACCGAAATATCCTAAAGCAGTTAACGCCCCATTCAGGGGCTTTTAATTGTTGGCTAAAATAACGAACGCAGTGAGAACAGAAAACAAGTAAAAGTCCCGCACTACAATGGCTTGTTATGTTTCTAACTCACCAATCTCTTTTTTAACGGACTCAATATTTACGTGTTTTGCAACTATTGGCCACTGCTTAATTGTGGAATCCAAATACATAGATAAACCGTAAATAATTCCCGAGAAAGATGCAATTGCAGGTAAATAAATACCATGCAACTTTTGAAAATACAGTAAAAAGCTTATAACGAATCCTAACCAAGCAACTACAGTTAAAACTCTACTTTTCTTGGTGAGTTTAGCTAAATGTTCATCAGGGTTTTCGATGGCAAAAGCTAACGACTTTAATGATTTGAGCATTCTAGAATTATCCACGTACCTTCCTTGAAACATAACAACTTATTAGTGAGACCTTGCAAGGTACGCTACCTTGTAAGGTAGGGGATCTTGCATGGATAGACACACTAGTAAGACATGAAAAAATTCAGTAAATCATACAGTAAAGTAAATACTATCTCAGTGCAATGCGAACAGAGTGATAGCCGATGGCAAGCCTTAGAAAGAACCTATTGAGTGGAGCAACATTCTTACTGACAGTCGAAAAGCACTACCAAGACTGGCTAAAGAGTGAGTATCCGTTACTCGCTCAAAGCCGCCATTAGCATAATTACGTTAACAGACTTTGGGGTAAACAAAGTCAGCTTTCACGCCCTAAACACACCAACACCGCCAAATCGAAGAGACGTTGAATACCGAGTGTAGATACGCCGGTGAGCTTCCGAAACAGGGATGTTTCGGTAGAGCCTATAGGGATATATTCACGGCGTCTCACAGGCGTATCTGCACATCCCTCGCCGGGCAGGCGATTAATAACAGCAAGGGTTAAAGCGCATGATAGCTTGCCAACAACAATTCCGGCAGACGCTAAACAACGGATACAAAATCAATCCCCAATAACAAAAATACCCAACCTCATCCAAGGCCGGGCATTACCCTCAAAGTCAGGCTAGATAATGACTAGACCATTATCTTTGATCCTCAATCACCACCCCATCATCCGCCAGGGCGCCTGGCGCCACCAGCGCCACCTCGCCCGACAATTGAGTCTCGGCGCGGATCGACGCCTGCACCGCGGCGATATCCACCTGTGGCCGCATCGCCTCATCCACCTCGCACAGCAGACGCATCAGATCGTTTTCCTGCTGACGGGTGACCACCAAGCGCACCTTAGCGATACCGGGATGACGGCGGCGAATTCGCTCCACCTGCTCAGGATGGACAAACAATCCCTTCACCTTAGTGGTCTGATCCGCGCGTCCCAGCCAGCCCTTGATACGCACATTGGTGCGACCGCAAGAACTCGTGCCCGGCATAATGGCCGACAGATCGCCGGTGGCGAAGCGTACCAAGGGATAGTCGCGGTTAAAGCTGGTGACCACCACCTCACCCACCTCGCCTTCGGGCACAGGGGTTAAGGTACCGGGCCGCACTATCTCGACGATAATGTCTTCGGCGACCACCAGGCCCTCACCCGAGACGCTCTCGAAGGCGATGAGGCCAATATCGGCGGTGACATAGGCCTGCTTGACGTCGATATCCGCCGCCTCGAAGCTGGCCTTGAGGGAGGGGGTTAACGCCTCGCCCGACACCAGCGCCTTAGTGATGGAGCTGGTGTCCTTACCCAGGGCCTTGCCCTTCTCCAGCAAGATATTAAGAAACGAGGGGGTGCCGCAGTAACCATTTGGCTTAAGCGAGGCGATAAGGTCCAGCTGCATCTCGCTCTGCCCAGGCCCTGCCGGGATCACGGTGCAGCCGCAGGCCCTGGCGCCCGAGTCCATAATAAAGCCCCCCGGCGTCAGGTGATAAGCCAGGCAGTTCTGCACCAGGTCGCCTGCTCGAAATCCGGCGGCGAAGAAGGCCTGACCCATGCGCCACCAGTCATGACCGTCACATTCGGGATCATAGATGGGCCCGGGCGACTGAAAGATACGCCCGCTGGGCTTGCTTGGCGTCATGCCGGCAAAGGGCGGCTGCTTGGCCTGCAGGGCGATAAGGTCTGCCTTACGGGTGATAGGCAGGGTCGCCAGCGCCTCTCGGCTATCGACGCTGCTCACCTCGATATCTGCCAGTCGCTCGGCGTAATAGCGACAATTTGCCTTGGCGTAGCTCAGCTGCTCGGGCAGCGCCCCCATCAGCTGCTGCTCGCGCTGCTCGGGCGCAAGCGCCTCTTCGGGTTTAAAATACTCGGCCATATTGCCTCTCTACAGCCAACGCTTACGGCGTTTGTACGACTTTAGGTTCTTGAAGCTCTTACGGGTTTCGTTGCCGCCCCCCAGATAGAACTCCTTCACATCTTCGTTGTTGAGCAGCTGCGCCTTGGTGCCGTCGAGTACGATTTTGCCTGACTCCATGATGTAACCATAGTTGGCCGCCTTGAGGGCGTAGTTGGCGTTCTGCTCCACCAGCAGCATGGTAATACCCTGCTCGCGGTTGATCTTCTCTATGATGCCAAACACCTCCTTCACCAGCAGAGGCGACAGCCCCATGGAGGGCTCATCCAGGCAGATCATCTTAGGTCTGGCCATCAGGGCGCGGCCAATGGCCAGCATCTGCTGCTCACCGCCCGACAGGTAACCCGCCAGCCCGGTACGCTCCTTGAGGCGCGGGAAGTAGTTGAATACCATCTCGATATCCTGATTCACCTGACCGTCGCGGCGGGTATAGGCCCCTAATTTCAGGTTTTCGATCACCGTCATATCCTCGACGATGCGGCGCCCCTCCATCACCTGAAACAGGCCGGAGCGCACCACGTCATCGGCGTTCTTCACGTCGATTCGCTCGCCCATGAAGTGGATGTCGCCGCGAGACACCTCGCCATTTTCTGTCTTTAGCAAGCCGGAGATCGCCTTGAGGGTGGTGGACTTACCGGCGCCGTTGGGGCCCAGCAGGGTCACTATCTCGCCCTGTGGCACCTCTATGCTCACGCCGCGTAGCACCTGGATCACATCGTCATAGATCACTTCGATATTGTTGATAGCGAGAAGTGGTGTCTCGGGCTTTAACTGCACTGCTTGTGTCATAACAACTCCAAGGTCAAGAAGCGGGCCGGGCAAGACGGGCTTACCCGGCGCAGGGAAAAGAGATTAGTAGCCTAACCAGTCGACGCGGCGCTCGAGGGTCACCTGACTGACCTTCTCGACCTTGATATCGCCATGGTTAAAGTTACCCTTGTAGATGTTGACCTGGTTGATACCGCGGTGATCTTCCGGCGTCCAGGTGGCGGCCAGGCAGACGCCCTCTAGCCCCTTAGGCACCCAGTCTTTGTGCACATACATGCCCTTCTTGACGTTCTCACCTGTGATGCCGCCGTGCGCCTTGGCCCACTCCATCGACTCCTTCATAAAGTAGGTCGAGCAGACGCCGCGGATATAGTGGTGCAGACGCTCCTCTTTGCCCGTGCTGTCAGACATCTTAGAGATCTCGCGCACTAGCTTCATGCCCGGCACATCGTCGGTCCAGAACGGCGTCATGGTCGGGAAGATGTAGTTCTTCACCCCTTCACCGGCGGCCTTGAACACCAGCTTGTCGCCACCCCAGATGTTAGACATGAACTGGATATCGGTGCCGACAGTATCGCAAGACTTGATCAGTGACTGCACCGAGCCCCCCAGGTTGCCGATATAACCATAGTTGGTGCCTGAACTCTTTAGACTCAAACACTGGGCCTTAAAGTCACCCGGCTTCATAGAGATCACTACAGATGGCTGCACATCGAAGCCCAGCTCGGTGGCGTACTCGGCGCAGGCCTCTTTCGGCGCGTTAGGGAAAGGATGGTTGGCGCCGATATGGGTAAACTTAGGCTTGCCCTGTCCGCCCTTGGCCTTCCAATCTTCAGCCGCCCACTGCACCAGGCCGCGACAGGCGTCAGAGTAAGACGCGCCGTAGAAGAAGTTATATGGCGCCGGTTTAGTGGTATTCGGGTTCTTGCCCTGAGGATCGGTCAAATGGCCAGAGTAAGAGGCCGAGAAGATAGGCGTCTTATCCTTGGCGGCAAAGGAGATCAGCGCTTCGGTATCGGCCGTGCCCCAACCCTGCATGGCCACCATGTTCTTGCGCGACAGCCATTTCTTGTATGAGGCGATCGCCTGAGGCACTTTGTAGGCATAGTCTATGGTCTCATATTCCAGCTTAGTGCCATCGATGCCGCCGTGGGCATTGATATAGGCCAGGGCATCACGCACACCATCGGCATAAGGCTTACCCACGAAGGCCGTGGGGCCAGACATGTCGGCCAGGTGGCCAACAAAAACCGTGTCTTCGGCCTGGGCAGCGCCCGAGGCGAAGGCGAAACAAGCAAGCGTGGTGCTAAGTAATATTTTTTTAGTCATCGTTATCTTCCTTCAACATGATCCAGATAGATTGAATGCGGTTAACGCAGCGCTACAGCCAGGATCAACGCTCATTGCTATTCAAACTGTGTCGGTTTTACATCAATTTCATTAGCCCTCGACTTAATAGGCGAAGGGGTAACACTTCCAATAGTTCTTAATTTGTCCCCAGCGATGGGCCAGTCCCTCGGGTTCGAAGATGAGGAACAGGATAATCACCAGGCCGATAGCCATCTCCTTGATATAGGCCAGACCGTCGGTGACCATAGGCAGGTTGCCGTAGTCGGTATACTTCATCAGTCCCACCATGCCCTCTAACACCTCGGGCAACAGCACCATGAAGACCACGCCCATCAGGGTGCCCTTGATAGAGCCCAGACCGCCGATGATCACCATGGCCAGGAACTGAATCGACATTAAGATGGTGAAGCCCTCGGAAGAGACATACCCCAGGTAGTGGGCATACAGGGCGCCACCTATGCCGGCGTAGAAGGAGGAGATGCCGAAGGACAACAAACGATACTTGTTGAGCTTAACCCCCATGATCTCGGCCGACAGATAGTGGTCGCGCACCGCCACGAAGGCGCGGCCGTCGCGGCTACGCATCAGGTTGCAGCCCCAGATATACATGAACACCAGGGCAAACAGGGCGATGAAGTAGAAGCTCATGTCGGTATCGAAATCGAAACCAAACAGGCTCACTGGCGCCGCCATCGCGCCAGACGAACCACCCGAGAACCACTCGGCGCGGCCGAAGAAGTCCTGAATGATGAACTGGGCCGCCAGGGTAGCAATCGCCAAATAGAGCCCCTTGATCCTTGCCGCCGGCATGCCAAACATCATGCCCACGCCCATAGTGAGAAAGCCCGCCAGCGGAATACAAAACACCACAGGGATGTTAAAGCTGGTGTTGAGCCAGGCCGAGGCGAAGGCGCCGAAGCCGAAGAAGGCGCCGTGGCCTAAGGATATCTGCCCGGTAAAGCCCACCAGGATATTCAGCCCCAGGGCGGCGATGCCTAAGTATGAGATCTGAATAAACAGGGTCAGAAAATAACCATCCAATACCAGGGGCGCGGCGCAGGCCAGCGCGATCACCAGACAGGTCACTAGGCGTATGGTCTTGGTTTCAAAAATCGTGTTGTCAGCCTTATAGCTGGTGCGAAAATCCCCGCACGGGCGCATCGCTAAACTAGACATAGAAAACTCCTTGAACTGCAATAGGGTCGAACGCAATTAGCTGTGTCATGGCAATGCTCCTTAAATTCGCTCGATATCACGGGTGCCGAACAGGCCGTAAGGCTTGAACCAGAGGATCACCAGCAAGACATAGAAAGGCGCGATGTCGTACATGTTGCCGATATGCAGCCACTGGCTGTCGAAGAACTCGGCGATGTTTTCCAGCACACCTATCACCACGCCGCCGACGATGGCACCGACGATGGAGTCCAGCCCCCCTAGGATCACCGCGGGGAACACCTTGATGCCTATGGTGGAGAGCGAATCAGATACGCCGTTGACCATGCCGATCACCACGCCTGCGGTGGCCGATACTGTGGCGGCAATGCCCCAGCTCATGGCAAACACCTGCTTGACCGAGATCCCCAGGCTCTGAGCCACCTGCTGGTCAAACGCTGTGGCGCGCATCGCCAGGCCGTGCTTGGAGTATTTAAAGAAGAGGAAGAAGCCCGCCATGATGAATATCGCGATCACAGTACTCATCAAATAAGCCAGCTCTATGTTCAGGCCGAAGATGGCGATGGACTGGGTGTCGAACACCTGAGGGTAGCTCTGGGGCGACACGCCGAATATCCACTTGGTCAGCGACTGGAAGAAGATAGACAGGCCTATGGTCACCATGATCACCGAGATGATCGGCTCACCTATCATGGGGCGCAGCACTATCATCTGTAAGAGCACGCCAAACACCGCCATGAAACAGAGGGTGAAGAGGAAGCCGACGAAAAAGGGCAGCTGGAAATAGGTCAGGAACGCCCAGCAGACCCAGGCCCCTACCAGCAGAAACTCCCCCTGAGCAAAGTTAACGATCTGGGTCGACTTGTACACCAGCACGAAACACATGCCCACCACGCCATACAGCAGGCCGACGATCAGGCCGTTGATAATTAATTGAATCAAGAGTTCAAAATTCATGATGCTCTCCTTTGACTCGCCTCGCCCTCGATGGACTGACGCGGGGCGATCACGGTCGCCACCTTGACTTGAGTTTGGATGCGCGACTTAGTGCCATCCTGGAAGGTGATCACTGTGTCGATATCCACATGGGACTGGTCGCCATAGATGGCCTCGATGATCTCGCCATACTTGTCGGCTATCACCCCACGCCTCACCTTACGGGTACGGGTCAGCTCGCCGTCATCGGCGTCCAGCTCCTTGTAAAGCAAGATAAACTTGTTGATCTTCTGCGCATCGGGCAGGGTCTCGTTCACCCGCTCCACCTCGGCCTGTAGCTGCTGATACACCTCGGGCAGGCTCGACAGGTTGGTGTAGTTGGTGAAGGCCAGTCCCTGCTGCTCGGCCCACTTGGAGACGATGCTGAAACGAATACAGAGGATGGCCGACAGGTAGGGCTTATCCTTACCTAAGATCACTGCCTCACCGATGAAGGAGGAGAACTTAAGCTTGTTCTCGATATATTGCGGCGAGTACTGAATGCCCTGGCTGGTCTTGGCCAGGTCTTTGATGCGGTCGATCACCACCAGGTGGCCCGAGGGCTTGAAGTAACCGGCATCCCCCGTATGCATCCAGCCATCTTTGACATCTTCATCGAAAGCCGCCTGATCGCCCAGATAGCCGTTGAACATGCCTACGGTTCTGGCGATCACCTCGCCTACCCCTTCGCTGTCGGTGTTGATCACCTTCAGCTCGGCGGTATCGAAGGCCACACCGACCGTGTCGTAATCCACGTCGTGTTCGTCGTGTATGGTGTAGGCGCCGCACATCTCGGTCTGGCCATAGAGCTGACGCAGAGGCACGCCAATCGCCTGGAAGAACTTGAAGGTATCCGGCCCCATGGCCGCGCCGCCGGTAGCCGCCGACTTGAGGAAGGAAAACCCTAGACGGTCGCGCAGCGCCTTCATCAAGATGATGTCGGCCAGCTTAGAGCGTCTGCCCTCGGCTAGCCGCTGCTCGGCGCGCTTCATGGCAAAGTCGAATAACTTCTGCTTGAGCGGGGTCGAGTCCATCATGCGCGCCTTCACATCGGCGAGGATCCCTTCCCACACCCTTGGGGCCAGCAAGACGAAGCTAGGGCCAATCTCGCGCAGATCCGCCATCATGGTTTCCTGCTCTTCGACGAAGTTGACGATCTGACGAGCGATAAGCGCCTGACCTACGGCGTAGACCTGCTCCATGATCCAGGGCAGCGGCAGTACCGAGACATAGTTGTCCCCCGGCGCGCGGGGATCGGCCCGCAGATAAGAGCAGCAGTGATCGATAAACTTGCTGCCCTGCAGCAAGACAATCTTGGGCTTAGAGGTGGTGCCCGAGGTGGTGCAGTAGATGGCGATGTTCTCGGCCTTGCCCGCATCGACCAGGTTGTCGTAGTGGCGCGGCTGGGTGTTATCCACCTCCTGGCCGAGACGATAGATCTCCTCGACGCTGATAAGGCGTGGGTCGTCGTACTTGCGCATGCCGCGCGGGTCACAATAGACGATATATTTCACCGAGGGGATACTGTCGCCCAGCTCCAGCAGCTTGTCGCACTGCTCCTCATCTTCGGCGACGATCACCTGGGCCTCGCTGCGGTTAAGCAGGTAGGCCACCTCTTCGTGCAGCGAGTCTTGATAGATCCCCAGTGAGAAGCAGGCCAGCGCATGGGCCGCCACTTCGCCCCAGACCCACTCTGGGCGGTTCTCGCCCAGCAGGGCTATGGTGCTGTTGGACTTGATGCCCAGATGGTCGAAGGCCAGCGCCATCCACTTCACCCGGTTGTGATAATCTTGCCAGCTGAATTCGGTCCAGATGCCGAACTCCTTCTCGCGCATGGCAATCTCTTTGCCCCAGTTAGCCGCATTGTGGCGCAGGATCTTGGGAAAGGTATCGAGTGAACCCATGTCGAAGGCCCGCGCCGTCGACGCATTATTTACCTGAGTCATTAGCCAACCTCTTGTAATTGCTCGTCATCTTCAAGGCCGAGATAGGCCTGTCTCACGTGCTCGTCGGCCATCACCGCTTCGGGCAGGCCAGAGATCAATTTCTTACCGAAATCGAGCACCATCACCTTATGGGAGATATCCATCACCACCCCCATGTCGTGTTCAATCATCACCACGGTAATACCGAACTCTTCGTTGAGATCCAGGATATAGCGGGCCATATCCTCCTTCTCTTCGAGGTTCATCCCCGCCATCGGCTCGTCGAGCAGAATTAGCTTAGGGTTGAGCGCCATGGCGCGGGCCAGCTCGACGCGCTTACGCAAGCCGTAAGAGAGAGTGCCGGCGATGGATTTGCGCACATGGGAGATGTCGAGAAAGTCGATGATCTCCTCCACCTGACGGCGATGGGCCAGCTCCTCTTTCTGCGCCGGTGAGGCCCAGTAGAGGGGGCCGGTGAGCCAGTTGTTTTTCATCAGGTGATGACGACCCACCATGATGTTGTCCAGCACCGACATGTGGCCAAACAGGGCCAGGTTTTGAAAGGTACGGCCTATGCCGAGATCGGCACGGGCATTGGGTCTGAGATGGGTGACATCCTGATTATCGAAATGAATTGTCCCCTTCTGCGGACGGTAGCGACCCGAGATGCTGTTAAGCATTGAGGTCTTACCCGCCCCGTTAGGACCGATAATCGAAAACACGGCGCCGCGCTCGACCTCGAAGCTCACATCGGTCAGGGCCTTTACCCCACCAAATGCGAGCGAGATCTGATCGACAGTTAAAATGGTATCTTTCACAACCCTACTCCTTTAAACGGCTCTGCCTGGGTGTCTCGGCGGTGAGTGCCAGGGGCCCGGCCCCTGGCGAAACTAAACGGGTAAAAAAAGTGGGGAGGAAGCCCTCCCCCAAGAGCACTTACAAGGCGTAACGCATTGAGAACTGTGCGTAGTTAGAATCAACTTTCTGGTCGTCCAGGGCGAAGTTACCCACTTCGATGCCCACGGCCAGAGCCGGTGTCAGATTCTGGAACAGGTTGACGCTCCATTGGCTGCGATCGGCATCTGACTTATCTGTTTCGATGCGGCCATAGAGGAAGGTGCTGCGCAGGGTATCAGTCCAGTAGTGGCGGTAGGCGGCGAGGTATGAGGTACTGGTTTCCACCTCTTCACCGATAAGATCTTTAGTCACCCCCAGGCCCACGTAGCGGCCCACTTCCCCTTGGTGGAACTGGAAGCGCAGGTCATCTTTGCCGAAGGTATTGATGCGACCGGCAATCGAGCCACCGAAGGCCGTTTCGCTGTTGCCGCCCAGGGTGTTGAGCCTGCGACCCAGCGCCGAGATGGAAACGTTACCCCAGTCGCCCTTGAAGTTATAACGGGCTACCACATCCGGCAGATCGTCGTTGGCGGTATCGCCGCCGTCACTCTCAGGGTTCTCGATAGAGACCTGGAAGCCGCCCATGTCGTAACGGATCTGGCCCTGACGCACGAAGGCCAAACCAACCGTGGCACCGGCGAAATCGGCGGTTTCCGGGATGGCACTGGTGTTCATGAAGGTGGTCCAGGTCTGACCCACGGTTAAGTCTTTGTACTTGATGAAGGCGTGGCGCAGACGCGGATGAGCCGAGTTAGACACCACCTGGTTGCCGCCACCGCCGAGGAAATCCATCTCGATGAAACCCATCACGTCGCCGTGAACATACTTGGTATTGAAACGAGACTCGTTGGCGAAGATACGGAACTGTGACGCGCTCTCTTCGAGCGGCGTGCCGGTACCGATCCAGAAGTCGCGATAGGCGACATCGCCGTTAACATAGCGGGCATCGACCTTGAGGTAGCCGCCGAAAGACAGCTTGCCGTCGTCGCCGACGTTAAAGTCATAACCTGCCATGGCAGAACTGGCCATCAGACCGAGTGAAGTTGCGAGTGTGAGTTTTTTTATTGTTGATGTGAGCATCTTGATTATCCCCTTTTGTGGTTGCCTCCAAGATGGAGAAATGCCTCCTTGGCCTCAATTGGGAATAGGTAGTAATGCAGCGGTAGTAGGCCATAGGGCGCAATACCCGAGGATTAGGCAGTAAGCACTAATACTTAAGTCGATGGCCGTAAATGCCGACTTTCACCTTAACTGTGATATGTTGGCTTGAATAACAAAATAAAAGGAGCAAGCCGGGATGGCGAGATAAGCTCCTGAAAAGATAGGATAAGTGACAGATGTTCCCAAACTGGCTATTGGTTGCCATCAGCATCAGCTATATCGGCCTGCTGTTTTTAATGGCATTTCTGGGTGACAAGTACCGCGGCAAGTGGTTTGCCGGGCAGCACACCATCATCTACTCCCTGTCGCTGGGGGTCTACTGTACCTCCTGGGGCTTTCTCGGCACCGCCGGACAGGCCGCCAACAACTCCTTCGCCTATCTGCCGGTTTATATCGCGCCTATCTTACTGTTTATCTTCGCCTGGCCCTTTATCCAGCGGGTGATCCGCGTCTGTCTCAAGCTCAACATCACCTCGATTGCCGATCTGCTGGCGGCCCGTTTCGGTAAGTCGCCCTTGCTAGCGGTGGTGGTCACCTTCGTCGCCCTGTTTGGCACCCTGCCCTATATCGCGTTGCAGCAGAAGGCTATCGTTAACTCCTATGAGATCTTACGGCAAGATCACCTGCTCTCCTCCTGGCAGCTGGGCCTGGTGGTGAGTCTGATCCTCGCCGGTTTCACCATAGTCTTCGGGGTGCGCGCCATCGACGTGACCGAGCGCCATCCGGGCATGATGCTGGCCATCGCCTTCGAGTCCTTCGTGAAGCTTATCGCCTACCTCACCATAGGCATCTTCGTCTCCTTCTTCCTGTTCGACTCGCCCATGGATATCTGGCGCCAGGCGACGGAGATCAAGCCCCTAGAGGCGGAGTTTAACTACCCCAACTTCATCTCGCTGTTTGGCCTCTTGATTATCGTGATGTCGGCGTTTCTCTGTCTGCCTAGACAGTTCCAGGTGCTGATCGTCGAGCTGAAATCACAAAAGCATGTGCTCTGGAGCCGCTGGACCTTCCCCCTCTATGTACTGGTGTTTGCCTTCTTCGCCACGCCATTGGGTCAGGCGGGTAATATCCTCTACGGCGACTCGCTACAGAGCGACGCCTATGTGCTGTTTCTGCCGGTCTTCAGCGGCGATATCTGGCTGGGGCTGTTTAGTTTTCTCGGCGCCATCTCGGCGGCCAGCTCCATGGTGATCATCTCCACCATCGCACTGAGTACCATGCTGAGTAACGAGATCGTCTTCCCAACCCTATTTAAGATCAACAACATACAGAGCAATGACTTCCACAAGTTCCGCTCGCACCTGCTTAATATCCGCAAGGCGCTGGTGCTGCTGGTGATCTTCATGAGCTATGGCATGTTCCTGATCGCCCCGCCCGATACCCTAGCATCTTTAGGTGAGGTGGCCTTCGGCGCCATCGCCCAGATAGGCCCCGCCCTGTTTGCCGCCTTCCTCTGGCGCCGGGTCACACTGATCGGCGTATTGGTTGGGATCTCCAGCGGCTTCGCCCTCTGGCTGGTGCTTAACCTGTTACCGCAGCTCGGCCTGTACGGCCACCCCTTCGCGGGCAGCGGTTACTCGATGACCACTATGTCGACTCTGGTGGGCCTGTTTGTCAACGTGATGGCCATCTGGCTGGTCTCCTCCTTTACCCGCCAGAGCGTGCACGAGCAGATGCAAATAGGTCACTTCATCGAGCGCCCAGAGCTCGACAAGGCGCTGCCCGAGGTACCCAAGCATGTGAACCCGACCGAGCTTGAGCTACTAGTCGCCCGCTTCGTGGGTAAGGACAAGGCCGCCCAGGGCTTCTACTCCTTCTTCTCCTGTCAGCCCCAGCCAATTCAGGACAAGAATGCCCACAATCAGGCGTTGATCTTCTTTACCGAAAACATGCTTGCCAGCGTCATGGGCTCGGCCTCGGCGCGGCTGGTGCTCTCCTGCGCCCTCCATGGCCGCGACATCGCCATCGAGGATGTGGCCCAGCTGGTAGAGGAGGCCTCCAGCCATCGCAAGGAGTTCAGCCGCAGCGTGCTGCACAGCGCCATCGAGAACGCCAGCGAAGGGATCTCTGTGATCGATAAAGACCTCAACCTGGTGGCCTGGAACCAGCAATATCTCAGCCTGTTTAACTACCCGGATGACCTGGTCTACATCGGCTGCCCGGTGCGGCAGCTGATCGAGTACAACCTCAAGTTCGGCAAGGGCTATATTCCCAACCTGGATGAACAGGTAGAGCGGCGCCTCAACTTCCTGCGCCAAGGGAGCCGCCACGCCACCGAGCGCATTCAGCCAGACGGCAAGACGATTCGCATCCAGGGCAATCCCATACCCGGCGGCGGCTTCGTGATGATCTTCTCCGACATCAGCATGTACCGTGAGGCGGAGAAACTGCTGAAAGAGAAAAACTTAGACTTGGAAGCCAGGGTATTTGAGCGCACCAAGCGACTCGAGCAGGCCAACCTGCAGCTGGCCAAGTCCAACGAAGAGCTGGCCGAGGCGCTACAGAAGGTAGAACAGGCGCACCAGAAGAAGAGCCAGTATCTCAAGGCCTGTAGCCATGATCTGCTGCAGCCACTGTCGGCGGCGCGCCTCTTCTCCTCCGCCTTCGTCCAGGGCGGTCAGCTATCCAACAAACAGAAACAGCAGATAGGCTATATCGACAACGCCCTGCAGGTGGCCAACGAGCTGCTGCTGGATCTCAATGAGGTGTCGCGCATCGAGGGCGGCACAGTAGTGCCCGAGATCACTGAATTTGCCTTGCAGGAGGTGCTCGACTCCCTGGTGGAGGAGTTCAGCGCCATGGCCAGCACCACACAGGCGGAGTTTAAGTGCATCAAGACTAAGCTCTGGGTGTGCAGCGACAAGGTGCTGCTCAGACGCATACTGCAGAACCTGATCAGCAACGCGTTTCGTTACGCCGGTGGCGGCCGTATCCTGCTGGGTTGTCGCCGCCACGGCGACACCATCGCCATTCAGGTGGTGGACGATGGCCCTGGGATCCCCGCCGATAAGCAGGCGGTGATCTTCGAGCAGTTTACCCGTCTGCAGCACTCGGGCCATGAGGGCGTCAACGGCCTGGGACTTGGGCTGAATATCGCCCAGGGCCTAGCGGAGCTGATGCAGCATCGGCTTACCCTCTCATCACAGGTCAATCAGGGCAGTATCTTCAGCCTGAGCCTGAATGTCGCCCAACCTAAACTTGTGGAGGAGCAGACCAGCCAACCGGATATCCTCACCCTCAACGGCGTCAAGGTGCTGTGCGTCGATGACGACCCCAACGTGTTGGCGGGCATGGAGGAGCTATTGAAGGGCTGGAAGTGTCAGGTGCATACCGCCTCCTCGGCGCAGCAGGCCAAGGCCTGTGTCAGCCAGTTTGCCGGCAAGCTGGACATAGTGCTTATGGACTATCAGCTGGATAACAATCAGAACGGCCTGGATCTCATGGCCGAGCTACAGGCCCTCTCCAGCCGCCCCATTCCGGCGATTCTGATCACCGCCACCATAGACGAGGAGGTGGTGCAGCGCACCAAGGAGCTGGGTTATGGCTATCTGCGTAAGATCATCAAGCCCATCGCCCTGCGCGCCGTGATGAGCGCCACCCTGGCCAACAGCCTGCACAACAACTATTCGGCCCAGCCGAGCCCCCACTTTAACCTGGTGGACCCGCTGACCGATTAAAAGCAAACGCCCCGCTGCGGACATAAACCGCTGCGGGGCGTTTTTAATCAAATGTGAGAAACCTTGTTCGACCTAAAGCCGATTACGACTAGACCTCTTCCACCTCTGCGGTCAGCGGCGTCTTGTCCAGATAGAGCTGACTCATGGCGATCACCGCCTGAGTGCGGGTATGTACCCCAAGCTTGAGGAAGATAGCGCTGGCGTGGGCCTTGATGGTGGCCTCTGACAAACCTAACTCATAGGCGATCTGCTTGTTGAGCAGGCCGTCGGCAAACATCATCAGGATCTTGTGCTGACGCGGTGACAGGCTCGCTATCTTGCTGCTCATGCTGTCCAGGGTCACGGCGCTAAGGTCCTCACACCCCGGCGGCATCCACTGGCGTCCGGCCATCACGGCATTGATCGCCTTAACCATCTGCTCGACCGGCGAGGACTTGGGAATAAAGCCCGCCGCGCCGAAGGACATCGCCTTGCCCACAGTGACTTTATCTTCCTGGCCGGAGATCACCACTATCCCTATGTGGGGATAGCTGTTACGAATATTGACTAAGGTATTGAATCCATGGGCATTGGGAATATTCAGATCCAATAAGAGCAGGTCTGCATCCTGATGCTGGGTTAAGATCTCATCCAGTGCCGTCACCGTTTCCGCCTCAAACAGCATAGGCTGATCGAACTGAGTGGTTAGGGTGTTAACGAGTGCTTGCCGAAACAGTGGATGATCATCAGCTATTATTATTTTTAGTGGCTGTAACATGTTTGATCCCTCATATGTACTCATTTCCAGTCTACGCGAACCTTAGAGATTATCAAACAGGCCCAAAACCCATGGTCGAGGGACAGCTTGTCAGTTAACATTTACATTACAAGTAGATAGCGGCATTGATACGTCAAAAGCGGCCACAGAGGCTTGAGTCAATATAGACTTATTATCTAGGTCATCACCCTATTATTTGTGCTAGAGATGACGTATCGAGGCCTAATCGCAGCTTGTTAATCCCAAAAGGCCCTAGAAGCTGCGCCGCAGGGGCGAGAAAATCATCCAGGGACACTGGCTTGAACATGGCTCACGGCTCACATATTCTAATCAATATCGGCCTCGGCCATTGCAAGCGAGACAGCGCTAAGGGACGTATCCAATTGCAGGACATTGCTTACCAGGCAAAAACCTATAAAAAAGACAGGCTGGTCCAGGCCAGCGCAATCTCAAGACTTGCCGCCAGGCGCGACACAATAGTATTCATTCAGAGGGAACTCAGTTGCCAGATAAGACAGCATTGGTGTTAGGGGGCGGCGGTGCGCGCGCCGCTTACCAGGTCGGGGTACTCAAGGCGATAGTACAATTCTATCCCCGTAACCACGGCGTGCCCTTTAAGATCATCTGCGGCACCTCTGCCGGCGCCATCAACGGCACCTCTATCGCGACCCATGCCTCCTGTTTTCATCTCGGGGTACGTAAGCTCGAGTGGGTCTGGCGCCACTTTAGCACCCACAAGGTCTACCGCTCCTCTTTTGGCGGCATCTTCTCCCACCTGGCGCAGATGGCGCTGATGGGGCTACAGGATGTGAAAATCAACACCGAAGCCGGCAGCCTGTTTGACAACCAGCCCCTGAGAAACCTGCTGAACAACCTGATTAACTTCGAGCGGATCGACCGCAACATCGCCAACGGCGCCCTGCATGCCCTGAGCGTAGACACCTCCTGCTACAACTCGTCACGCTCGGTGAGCTTCTTCCAAGCCGCCAAGGAGATTGATGAGTGGAACCGCGCCCGTCGTGGCGGCCAGCGCACTCATCTGCATACCGAACATCTGCTGGCCAGCGCCGCCATTCCCCTGGTGTTTCCCTCGGTGAAACTCAATCGCGGCTATTACGGTGACGGCTCTGTGCATCAGCTGGCCCCCCTGAGCAGCCCGATTCATCTGGGGGCGGAGAAGATCATGGTGATCAACCTGGAGAGCCCCCATAAGCAGGTGCATAAGGAGTTCGAGCATCATCCCAAGACGGCAACTATCGCCGGTCATCTGCTCGATACCATCTTCTCCGATACGTTAAACAGCGATCTCGAACGTCTTCAGCGGATCAACAGCACACTCAATCTGATCCCCAAGGATCGCAGACATGAGGCGTCGCTCAAGACCATAGACACACTTGTGATAAAACCTAGCGAGGATCTGAGTCTCATCGCCGCCCAGCACTATCAGGATATGCCGATGGCGGTGAAGGCCCTGCTGCGGCTAATCGGCATCAACCAACAATCTGACTCGAGTATCGTCTCTTACCTGCTGTTCGAGCAGTCATACTGCAGCGCGCTGATCAACCTGGGTTATCAGGATGCCATGTGTCAGATAGATGAGATCAAGGCCTTCTTCAATATCCGCTAGAAGACTATCAATAGACGTTAGGTAGACTGGATGGGTCGCCTATAAGGTGACAGCACCGAGGCGGGCTAGGATCGCCTGACTGGCGCATTCCGCCCACAGACGATAACTGGCCGCACTGGGGTGAAAGCCATCGCTGGCCAGGGCTTCTGGCGTCAAAGGTAGCATGAGGGACAGAAGCTGACAGGCCCCTTGGCCCTGGCAAAACTGCTCTAGCGCCCGATTAAAGCACGCCTCCCGTCGCCGCAACACACCGGCGAGAGGCTGAGAAAATCTCGGAAAGTCCCCAAGGGGTGGCAGCGGCGTCAGCAGCACCCTTGCGCCGGGTGAGGCCTCAAGTAAACCGCCTATCAGCGCACCAGTCGAGGCAAGCCAGCGCTGCACGCCTATGGGCGAGAGCAGATCGTTGACCCCCAAAGAGATAAGGATGACATCGACACTATTTGGTGCCTGCTGGATAAGCTTGAGCGTCTGGGCCGTGGTCATGCCCGACTTGGCAAGTAAGCACCAGTTGAGTCGATAGTGAGGCGCCAGCAGACGAGTGAGCTGACCGCTCAGGGCGTCATTCTGGTGGGTGACGCCGACGCCCGCCGCTGCTGAGTCCCCAAGAATCAAGAGCCTAAGCGGCTCCCCCTCACCCATCTCGCCACTGCGCTCACCATCGGGCTCTGGTAGCCTTGGCGTGCGCCACTTGACCCACAGCGCCTGCATCAAGAGCAGCGGAGAGAGCACGATTAACAGGGCTGGTCGAACCATAGCGCTTTTCCTCTCTCTTATCCGATTAGCCTTGAAGCAGGTAATGCTCGGCCTTCTCGATGCGCCGCGGCTTACCCAGGATGATGAGGATATCCCCGGGACGGATCAGCCAGTCAAGCTCAGGGCTTTCCACCTCGGCGCCGCTGCGACGCACCGCCCTTAGCTCCACCCTGAGCTTGTCCCAGGGAATGGCCGAGAGCGGCTGGCCCACCACTTGGGCGCCTTTGGGCAGGGCGACCGCGTGCAGCAGCTCCAGGGTAAAGTCTGTCTCCTCGCCGGAGAAGAAGCCATGCAGATATTGATAGTGATTGCGCCGTTCATACTCGAGGCGCTTGAGGATCCGGGTCAGGGGCACGCCGCACTGATAGAGCACCTGAGACACCAACATCAGGCTGCCCTCCAGAGTTTCCGGGATCACCTGACTGGCCCCCGCCTCCTCCAGCGCCTCCATGCCCTCGTCGTCGCGGGTTCTCACCAAGATCTTGGCCTCGGGTGCTAGCTGACGGCACAGGGGCAAGACCTCATCGAGCACATGACTGCTGGTAAAGGTGAGCACGATCAGCTTGGCATGTTTGATCTGCGCCTGCTTGAGGATCGCCCGCTTGGCCACATCGCCAAAATAGACAGGCTCTCCCGCCCGGCGCGCCTCGCTCACCCTGGTGGGGTCCCGGTCGAGCACCAGATAGGGGATCGCCTCCGTCTTCATGAAGCGGGCTATGGTCTGCCCCACCCGGCCATAACCTAGAATCAACACCAGGTCACTACTCTGCTCCGGGATGGGAATAGTCTCATGGCCGCCCTGCTTAACCGACTTGACCCCATGCAGGCGTCTTGCAATATCTACGCTGTGACGCACCAGCCAGGGAGCCACCGCCATCGACAGCACAGCCACCATCACCAATTTAGTACTGACGGTGATCTCCAGCAGCTGATAGTTGACCGCCAACGCCAGCACCACGAAACTGAACTCCCCCACCTGCGCCAGGCTGATGGCGGTAGCGACAGAGGTGCGAAACGACTCCTTGGCTGCCCTGAGCAGGCCAAAGACTATCAAGGCCTTGGCGATAATCACCGCCACCACCAGCAGCAGTACCTGCCACCAGAAGGTGATCACCAGGCTAAAATCGAGCAGCATGCCGATAGAGATGAAGAAGAGTCCCATCAAGAGATCCCTGAAGGGGCGAATGTCCGCCTCCAGCTGGCGTTTGTATTGGCTCTCCCCCAGCAGCATACCGGCGATAAAGGCCCCCAGCGCCATGGAGAGCCCCAGCCACTGGGTCAAGGCGCCTGTGACCAGCGCCACTACTAGAGTAGAGAGCACAAACAGCTCGTTGGAGCGCGAGCGCGCCACCTCATCAAACACCTTAGGCAGCGCCCACTTACCCACTGCCATCAGGGCGATGAAGGCTAATACCCCCTCCCCCATGGCGAGCAAGATCTGGTGCCAGCTCAGCATCTCACCGTCTGAGGCCAGCAGAGGCATGAGGATCAGCAGGGGCACCACGGCCAGGTCCTGAAACAGCAAGACACTCACCGACAGCTCACCGTGGCGCCGCCTGAGCCAGCCGCGCTCGTTGAGCAGCTTGAGTACGATGGCGGTAGAAGAGAGAGCGATGGCCGAGCCCACCACGATGGACTCACTCAGGTTAAGCCCCAGTAGCATGCTGATGCACATGGTGAGGACGGCGGTGACAAACACCTGGGCGCTACCCAGGCCAAATACGGTGCGGCGCATGGCCCAGAGCCTGGGCAGCGAGAATTCGAGACCTAGGGAGAACATCAGCAGGACCACCCCCAGCTCGGCCACCGAGTGGATCTGCTGCTGAGTGAACCAGTTGAACACAGAAGGGCCGCTGATCACCCCGGTGATCAGATAGGCCAGGATAGCCGGCAGGCCCGCCCGCCTAAAGAGGGCGATCGCCACTATGGCCATCATCAACATCAACAGGATCTTAATCAGTATGCTGTGTTCCATTACCGCTGCGCTCTCCTCTGCCTGCCCTCAAATACGCTCTTCCCAAAACTGTGTGCCCAAAACGGTGTGCCCAAATGGGCCTGGACACGAACTCTAGCGTCAAGTTTCTTGCCCGAGTCAAAATACTGTCACCGACTAAGCCCCCCTTGCCCAGACTAACTCAATGACATATATAGACAAACTCATCATTTAGTATTAGGCACGTTTTTTGCTTTATATAACCTATCTCGGGTCCGTTACATTGTGGAGTAAAGATTATGGACTTTGCCTTAGCGACAGAATTTTCGTTTGACGAATATCGCTATCAGCCAGATCACCATCACAATACAGTCGGTGCGCCTAATCTGGTCACCGTCATGCAGCAGCTGCATGAGAGCCTAGATCCACGGACGGTATTTGCCTGCTACGGCAAACTCATGGGACAACACTTGCCAGTGCTGGGGATCACCCTGTGCTATAAAGAGTATCAGCTAAGCTGGGGCGGTGAGCAAGGTTTACTAATAAAACAAAACCTTAGCCATGATGGGGTGAGCATCAGCATCGCCTATCGTCTGTCGGCGCCGCTGATCAAGCCACAGACAGAGCTGCTGTATCAGTTGCAGTCACTGCTGCTGAGCCCTTTAGTGAACGCCATCGCCTACCAGCAGATGGCGAAACAGGCGATGCATGACTCACTCACCCATCTGGGCAACCGTCGCTACTATGAGCAGAGCCTTAAGCAGGTACTGGCCCGCGCCCAGCGCCATGGGGATGCGATCACCTTAGTGGTACTGGATCTCGATAACTTCAAGAGCCTGAATGACAAGTATGGCCACCTGGTGGGCGATGAGGTGCTGAGTCAATTCGGCCACACCCTAGAGCAGGCGATTCGCGACAGCGACCAGGCGTTTCGTATCGGCGGTGATGAGTTTACCCTGCTGATCGAAGGCGATACCCAGGCGGCCAGCGTGCTGTGTGAGCGGATCCTCGCCATGATGGAAGGCGATAGCCTGCTGACCAAGTTTCAGGTGCAGACCAGCATGGGCCTTGCCCAGTGGCAGCTTGGCAATGACGCTGAGACCCTATACCTCAGGGCCGACAAGGCCCTCTACCGCGCCAAGGCGGCCGGACGTCGCTGCTACCGCGTCGATTAGAGTGGCATCCGAGTCAAAGGCGAGATCGAGTAGAGCTTAAAAGGGCTTTAGAACAGGTTTAGCGAAGGATTAGAGAATAGCCGATTTGAAAAATTGCCCGGCAGGATAGCGCCATCCTGCCGCCTAGATGTTAGGTATTGGGTGATTGATATTAGAAGTTAGGAATTAGATATTGGCTATTAGGTATTGCCATTAATCTCGGCAAGGCTGAACTGCCAGCCGCCCTCGCCTTCAGCGGCCAGGTAGCGTTTATCTACCCAGAGTCCCACAGCCGCAACTAATTGCTCGCCCGAAAAGATAAGCGGAATACGCCCTCGCTCCCAAGGCGGCACGGCAAACTCTTGCCACAATTTCTTAAGCTCCCGCCCCTTGTCCCGACCATGGGGATGACAACGCAGGCTACCCGAGGCGCCAAAACGAAGCGTCACCTCGTCTGCCTTTTCTAGACGTAGCCTAGGGCCCGTCATGCTCCAGTTCGCCACTAGCAGGCTTTGGCTATCCATAGGCCAGCTTAACGTCGAGCCTTGGGAGCTCACATCCTCATCCAGGCCTTGCAGCACTTGCTCATGTCTGGGGTCAACCTCGACTGAGTCCAGGTAGAGGGCGTGTTGAAAACGTCTCAGCACCATAGATCTGATGCGGATCGTCACCTGAGCATCGGCCTTGGCCTCGAGCTGCGCCAAAATATCCCCCAGCTGCGCCGCCGAGGGTAAAGGGAAGCCGCGATGCTCGATAAAGCCCCGCAGCAGATGGGGACGCCAGCGCCCTGGCTGCTCTGCCAGCGCCTTCAGATCCAACACGGCCGCCTGGCTATGGGGCACGCTTAGCAGCATGGCAGGTAAACGAAGACTCACCTCCTCGTCGATCAGCGCCTGCTGCTCGGCGCACAATTGAGCGCTGCGACTGGCGGTGGCGGCAAAGGCTGGCCAGCGCGCCGTGAGGATCGGCAGCACCTCATTGCGCAAAAAGTTGCGGTCGAAACGACTGTCCTTATTACTCTCATCCTCGATATGGCTAAGCCCCTCGGCCTTAGCGAAGGCTTCTATCTGGGCGCGGGATGTGGTCAGCAGAGGCCTGAGGAGTGGATTATCAGGGGTAAAGGACTGCACCTCTCCCATGGCCGCCAGCCCTTTGGGCCCGAGGCCACGCTTGAGGGCCAGTAATAGCGTCTCTAACTGATCGTCCTGATGATGGGCAGTGAGCAGGATATCGCCGGGGGCTAACTCGCTTCGCAGCGCATCGTATCTCGCCTCGCGGGCTGCGGCCTCGAGGCTGATACGGGCGCCGCTAACCACTGTCACCCGCTTGACGCTGATCGGCAAGCCATACTCGCGGGCGCGGCGCTCACAGTGGCTCTGCCAGCTATCAGCATTGGCGCTGAGGCCATGATGCACATGCACCAAAAGATATTGATACTCGGGATGCGCCTTAGCAAAACGGCTCAGGCCATGGGCGAGCACCTCTGAGTCGACGCCGCCACTGTAAGCCAGCACTAACTTCATAGCTGGCTTAGTACGTGACTTAATGCCAGCCGCAGGCTTCACCCGCGCTAGTAGCTGGGTCAGGGCATCAAATGGACAGAAGTTGTCGGGCGCCATCTAGAAGAGGATCCTTACCTTATCAGACCCGGTCAGTGTCTCCAGCGCCAGCATCAGCTCGTCGGTCGGATTCACCCGCCACTCATCCCCCAGCCTGAACTGGGCCTTGGCGGTAGGCTGGGCATAGTTGATCACCAAGGGCACACTGCCCGCCTTCCAGGGCTCGACCGCCTGTTGGAACTGCCCGAGCCACTCTGGTGTGATACTAGCGCCGTCCAGGTCCACCTCGACCGCGTGGGCGAAGTGACTGCGCGCCTCACCCATGTCGATGATGTTGCGGGCCGTCATGCGATTGCCGCCGGAGAAGTCATCGAAACTCACCTCCCCTTCGACGATCAAGATCCTGTCTTTCTCCAGCAGATCACCAAATTTCTCAAAGGCCTCGGTAAACAGCATCACCTCCAAACGCGCACTCTTATCGTCCAGGGTGACCAGGCCCATCTTGGAGCCGCGTTTGGTCATCATCACACGGGTCGCCACCACGAGCCCGGCGGCCTTGGTGGTCTTGCCCCGCTCGGTGGGATGCACATCCTTGAGCCTGCCCGAGGTGTAATGCTTGAGCTCCTTGAGGTACTGATTGATCGGATGACCAGTCAGATACAGACCTAAGGTCTCCCGTTCGCCCTCGAGCCACACCTTGTCCGGCCAAGGTGTACAGTGCACAAACTGCTGCTTGTTGTCTTCCGGCTCGCTGTTGAGCAGGCCAAACATGTCGTGCTGACCAATCGCCTCGGCCTTGGCATGCTGATCGGCGGCGCGAATTGCCTCTGGCAGAGTCGCCATCATGGCAGCGCGGTGCGGTCCCAGGTTATCCAGGGCGCCGGCGCAGATCAGTTTCTCGATGACTCTGCGATTAAGCTTCTTGAGATCGACCCGGGCGCAGAAATCGAACAGGTCCACGAATGGCCCATCCTCACGCGCCTTCAGAATCGATTCCACCGGGCCTTCACCCACGCCCTTGATGGCGCCGATGCCATAGACGATATTGAGGTCGTCATCCACGGTGAAACGGAACAGGCCCTTGTTGACGTCCGGCGGCAACAGCGGCAAGCCCATGCGCTCACACTCGTCCACCAGGGTCACTATCTTGTCTGTGTTGTCCATATCCGCCGACATCACCGCCGCCATAAACTGCGCCGGGAAGTGGGTCTTGAGCCAGAGGGTCTGGTAGGACACCAGGGCGTAGGCGGCCGAGTGCGACTTGTTGAAGCCGTAACCGGCGAACTTCTCCACCAAGTCGAAGATCTTCATCGCCAGCTCGCCGTCGACGCCGTTCTTGACCGCGCCCTCTTCGAAGACACTACGCTGCTTGGCCATCTCTTCGGGTTTCTTCTTACCCATAGCACGGCGCAGCATGTCCGCGCCGCCCAGGGTATAGCCCGCCAGCACCTGGGCGATCTGCATCACCTGTTCCTGGTAGAGAATGATGCCGTAGGTGGGCTCCAGAATCGGCTTGAGGCTCTCGTGTTGCCACTGTTGGTCCGGATAGGAAACCTCTTCACGGCCGTGCTTACGCTCGATGAAGTTATCTACCATGCCCGACTGTAGAGGCCCGGGACGGAACAGGGCCACCAGTGCGATCATATCTTCGAAACAGTCAGGCTGTAGGCGCTTAATCAGATCTTTCATGCCGCGGGATTCCAGCTGGAACACGGCGGTGGTTTCATAGCGCTGCAGCAGACGGAAGGAGGCAGGATCATCCAAAACGATCGCCTCGATACGCACTGGCTCTTTGCCCTGCTTCGCCAGATGCGGATTGATCATCTGCAGCGCCCAGTCGATGATGGTCAGGGTCCTCAGACCCAGGAAGTCGAACTTCACCAGACCGGCGGTTTCCACGTCGTTCTTATCGAATTGGGTAACCGGGTTGTGACCCTCGGCGTCACAGTAGAGCGGCGCAAAGTCAGTGATCACCGTCGGCGCGATCACCACGCCCCCGGCGTGTTTACCCGCGTTACGGGTGACCCCTTCCAGCACCCGACACATGTCGATGAGGTCTTTCACCTCTTCATCGGCGTCATAGGCCTCGGGCAGCGCCGGTTCGGCCTCGAACGCTTTGGCCAGTGTCATGCCTGGCTCGGCCGGGATCATCTTAGAGATGCGGTCGACGAAGCCATAGGGGTGGCCCAGCACACGGCCCACGTCACGCACCACGGCCTTAGCCGCCATGGTACCGAAGGTGATGATCTGAGACACGGCGTCGCGGCCATAGAGTTCGGCCACGTGATCGATCACCTCATCGCGTCTGTCCATGCAGAAGTCGACGTCGAAGTCGGGCATGGAAACACGTTCTGGGTTAAGGAAACGTTCGAACAGCAGGTCGAATTCCAGTGGGTCGAGGTCGGTGATCTTAAGCGCATAGGCCACCAGAGAACCCGCTCCCGAACCACGGCCGGGACCGATAGGGATACCGTTGTCTTTACCCCACTGGATGAACTCCATCACGATGAGGAAGTAGCCGGGGAATCCCATGTTGTTAATTACCGTCAGCTCAACATCGAGACGCTCGTCATACTCGCCGCGGCGCTCGGCGCGCTGTGCCTCATCGGGGAAGAGGAACTCTAGACGCTCCTCTAGGCCCTTCTTGGAGACCTCGACCAGAAAATCTTCGATGGAGAGATCGCCGGTGGGGAAGTTAGGCAGGAAGTATTCACCGAGTCTCACCGTGACGTTACAGCGCTTGGCGATCTCCACACTGTTTTGCAGCGCCTCGGGGATATCGTCAAACAGCTCACACATCTCATCCTGGCTGCGGAAATATTGCTGCTCGCTGTAGCGGCGCGGCCGCCTTGGGTCGGCCAGGGTGAAACCATCCGAGATGGCCACGCGGATCTCGTGGGCCTCAAACTGCTCAGGCTGTATAAATACCACCTGGTTGGTGGCGACCACGGGCAGGTCTTTCTCGCCCGCCAGCTCCACCGCCATATGCAGATAACGCTCCTCGTCGGGGCGCCCGGTGCGGATGAGCTCGAGATAATAACGGTCGGGGAAATGGGTCTGATAGAAGGCGACCAGTGAGTCCACCTGGCCCTGGTTACCCTTGAGCAGCGCCTTGCCCACGTCGCCATCTTTGGCTCCGGAGAGCAGGATCAGCCCTTCGCTGTAGCGCTCCAGCCAAGCCTGGTCGATCACCGCCCTGTCTTTTACATGGCCACGCAGATAGGCATCACTGATCAGCAGGGTCAGGTTCTTATACCCCTCGTTATTCATCGCCAGCACGGTCAGGGAACAGAACTCATCCTCGAATCCCGGCACCAGCATGAAGAAGTCACAACCTACGATGGGCTTGATCCCAGCGCCGTGACAGCCGCCATAAAACTTCACCAGGCCGCAGAGGTTGGTGTTGTCGGTCAGGGCCAGTGCGGCCATCTGATCTTCACTGGCCTTGGCGAGAATGGGCTTGACCTTGGCGAGGCCATCAGACATGGAAAAATCACTGTGTACGCGCAGGTGCACGAAACGAGGTTCTGACATAAGAAGATTCTGATTTAGTTAGCAAATTTTCTAATATTTATGCGGCGAACTATTCCCGTGAAAGAGTCGCCTTGAAGGAGTCGCCTTGAAAAGTCACCTTTAAAGAGCAACCTTGAAAGAGTACCAGAGTCACACACTGGGCACCAGTCACAGGCGCCCCCGCGCGGGCGGTTTAACAGGCCTCCAGACGCTCCTTGACCGGCCTGAAACTCTTGCGGTGCTCGGCCAGTACGCCATGGGCCTCAAGCGCCTCAAAATGCGCCTTGGTGGGATAGCCCTTGTGCTTGGCGAAGCCATACTCGGGATAACGCTCATCCAGGGCTTCCATCTCTCTGTCGCGCACCACCTTGGCAACGATAGAGGCGGCGCTGATGGCCGGGATCAGGCCATCGCCCTTGATCACCGCATGACCCTCCAGGGTCTCATCGACGAAGGCAGGCACCCGATTGCCGTCGATCAATACTCTGTCAGGGCGGGCGCGCAGTCCGGCGACGGCGCGCTGCATCGCCAGCATGGTCGCGTGCAAGATGTTGAGCTCGTCAATTTCGCTCGGCGAGCAGCGTCCGACGCTGACATCCAGCGCCTTGGCGAGGATCTCCTCATAGAGGGCGTCGCGCTTCTTCTCCGACAGCTTCTTGGAGTCATTTAATCCTTCGATAGGATTGTTCGGATCCAGCACCACGGCGGCGGTCACCACATCGCCCACCAAGGGGCCACGGCCCACTTCATCAACGCCGGCGTAGAAGCCGCTACAGAGTGCCTCGACCTGTTCGGCGGTAATTTGTTTATAGATAGCCACTATTTTGTCTCCACTAGCTCAATAACCGCCTGGGCCGCGCGCGCACTGGCATCGCACCTTAGCTGTTGATGCAGCGTCATAAAGGTCTCCATCAACGGCTTATGATCGCCATCGAGCTGATTGGACACGGCGTCGACTATCTTATCTGGGGTACAGTCGGCCTGAATTAACTCAGGGATGATCTCCCTGCCCGCCAGCAAATTAGGCAAGGAGTAATGAGAAATCTGCATCATTCCCTTGGCGATACGATAGGTGATCGGCGATACCCGGTAGGCCACCACCATGGGGCGTTTCACCAACATGGCCTCCAGGGTCGCGGTGCCGGACGCCAGCAAGATAGCATCGGCCGCAGCCATCACGGTGCGAGACTGTCCCTCGACCAGATGTATGTCGAGATCCGGCGCATGGGTCTTGAGGGCCTGTTCAAACTGGGCCCGGCGCTTGGCATTCACCAGCGGGGTGACAAACTTAAGGTCCGGGTAGCGCTGGCGCAACTTTACCGCCGCCTGGACGAAAGGCTCGGCCAGCTGTTTGAGCTCGCCGCCCCGTGAACCGGGTAAGATGGCGAGGTATTCGGCGTGGGGATCTAACCCCAGTGTCTCGCGGGCGCTGAGCTTATCACTCTCTAGTGGAATATCGTCCGCGAGTGTGTGGCCGACGAAGGTACAAGGCACATCGTGCTTGTCGTAGAAGGCCTTCTCGAAGGGCAGTAGCGACAGCACCATGTTGGTCGCCTTGGCGATCTTGAAGATCCGCTTCGGGCGCCAGGCCCACACAGAAGGGCTGACATAATGAACCGTCTTAATCCCCTGCGCCTTAAGCTTCAGTTCCAGGCCGATATTGAAATCGGGGGCATCGATACCGATGAAGCAATCTGGCTTTAGGGCGGTCAGCTCGTCGATCAGTGTTTTACGCACCTTAAGCAGGCGCGGCAGGCGCGACAGCACCTCGACCAGGCCCATCACGGCCAGCTCCTCGAAAGAGAACAGGGACTCAAACCCCAGGGCATCCATCTGCGGGCCGCCGATACCGACGAAGCGGGCATCCGGGTATTGCTGTTTCAAGGCCTTGATCAGGCCAGCGCCGAGAATATCACCGGACAGCTCACCCGCCACCATGGCGAATACTTTTTGATTGCTCTGATTCATCTTCTGTTACTTGCTTACTGAAAATAAAAAAGCCCGTGAACACGAGCTTTTCTTCGATAGCTAAACCAAATAGCTAAACCGATTAAAGAAACCGATTAACGAATAATGCCTCGGCTCGAGTTGACCACAAAGTCCATCAGCAGCTTAACCTGCTCGTCCTCGGCATCCTCACCCAAGGCGGCAACCGCTTCTTCTATGGTCAAGCCCTTGCGATACAAGGTCTTATAGGCACGGCGCACCGCCAGTTGACTCTCCTTGGAGAAGCCGCGGCGTTTCATGCCTTCGCTGTTCAGTCCCCTTGGAATAGCAGGCTGACCCGACGCCATCACAAATGGCGGCACATCTTGTAAGATCAGCGAATAACCAGCGGTAAAGGCATGGGCACCGATATGCACAAACTGATGCACACCTGTCATGCCGCCTAGGATCGCCCAGTCGCCCACATGGACGTGGCCGGCGATAGAGGCGTTGTTGGCCATGATCACATTGTTACCCACCACACAGTCGTGGGCGATGTGCACGTAAGCCATAAACAGGTTGTTAGAACCGATACGGGTCTCACCGTTATCCTGCACCGTGCCGCGATGTATGGTGACAGATTCGCGGATCACATTGTTGTCGCCGATGATCAGTCGGGTTGGCTCGCCAGCATACTTCTTATCCTGGCAGTCTTCCCCTACTGAGGCGAACTGAAAAATACGGTTACCCTTGCCGATAACCGTAGGGCCCTTGACCACCACGTGAGAGCTCAGATGGCAATCGTCGCCGATCTCGACATCTGGGCCGATATAGGTCCATGGGCCTATGGTAACATTGTTACCGATTTTGGCATCTGGGTGTACAAATGCTAATTTATCAATCACTTGGCAATCTCTCTGCGGGCACACATGATCTCTGCCGAACAAACTAGTTCGCCATCGACCTTAGCTTCACCTGTGAAGACGCCAATCCCGCGGCGTTCTTTAATCATCTTAACTTCGAAATGAAGTTGGTCGCCTGGCTCGACCACACGCTTGAAGCGAGCGTTATCGATACCGGCAAAATAGTATAAGGCATCGTTAGATGGCTCATCGCTCATGGTTTTAAACGCTAACAGACCGGTCGCCTGGGCCATCGCCTCTAGGATCAATACACCTGGCATCACCGGAGCTACAGGGAAATGGCCCTGGAAGAATGGCTCGTTGATGGTGACATTCTTGATCGCATGCAGTGTTTCACCTGGCGTAAAGTCGAGGACTCTATCGATCAATAAAAACGGATACCTGTGAGGTAGGAACTTTAGGATCTCTTTGATATCCATCGTATTTAATTGATTTGACACTCAATAACTTCCTTAGCTGCCCTCGGGCAGTTAATCATCTGATTTAACGTTTTTTTCAAGCTGTTTGACGCGTTGGAACAATTCATCAAGTTGTCTGAATCTGACGGTATTACGTCGCCACAACTTGTTTTCCATCGCAACGGTAGCAGAAGAGTATACACCAGGCTCACGAATAACACTCGTCACATTGGTGCCACCCGAGATATGGGTACCGTCGGCAATCGACAGATGCCCTGCCACGGCGCTGCTGCCGCCTATGATACAGTATTTACCTATGGTACAGCTGCCGGCAAAGGTAGAACTACCGGCCAGCGCGGTGTTTTCACCTACCACCACGTTGTGTGCAAGTTGCACCTGGTTGTCGATAATAACGCCATCGTGGATCTCTGTGTGATCCAGGGCGCCGCGGTCGATACTGGTGCAGGCACCTATCTCGACACGGTTACCGATACGCACCCCACCGGTTTGTGGGATCTTGATCCATTGACCACGCTCGTTAGCATAACCAAAACCATCAGAGCCGATCACTGTGCCCGAATGCACGATACAGTCTGTACCCAGCTGCACATCATGGTAAAGGGTCACGTTGGCCCACAGGATAGAGTTTGAGCCGACGGTAACATCCTGGCCAAGCACACAGCCGGGACCTACCTGAACATTCTCGCCTAAGATAACCTTGGCGCCGATCACCGCATTGGCCCCTATGGCGACGCCTTCACCCAGCTGGGCGCTAGGGTCAATAACCGCACTGGGGTGAATGGCCTCGGCGGCCTTAGGCGTGGTATCGAGCAGCTGAGCGACTCTTGCAAACCCCACATAGGGGTCGGCCAACACTATGGCGTTGCCGCTATAATGCTCGGCCATCTTGGGCGAGAGCAACACGGCAGAGGCTGCCGTGCCTTCTAACTGACTCTGGTATTTTGGATTCGCCAGAAAGGAGATCTCCCCCGCCTGTGCCTTCTCCAGCGTGGCGACACGGTGAATAGTCACCGTCTCGTCACCCTTGACCTCGGCATTCAGATGGGCGGCGATCTCACTTAGGGTATAACTTGTCATCAATGCTTAGCCTTTGCTCAGAGCTTCAACCACTTTGCTGCTGATGTCTGATGTCGGCTTCACGTAGATCACGGCGCCGCGCTGTAGCACTACGTCATACTTCTCTTTCTCGGCGATAGCGCTGATGGCTTTTTGAACTTTAACCAATAGCTTGTTTTGCTCTTCACCGTTACGACGACGCATATCTTCGTCCAGCGCCTTGCCCTTGAGCTGTAGCTCTGCCTTGAGAGACTCCATCTTGCGCAGCATCTCAGTCTTCTGCGTTTCGCTCATCAGGGCCGCGTCGCGTTGCTGCTTCTCTAGCATGCCGCGAAGCTCTTCCTGCATCTTCTGTACGCCAGCCACACGATCGCCGAATTCGGTTTTCAGTGTTTTGCTGACTTCTTCGCGCTGTGGTAGCTGCTCAAATACCGCCTGCATATCGACAACGGCGATCTTTTCAGCTTGTGCCGCGATAGGTGCGCCTAACAGAACCAACACCATCATTGCGCGATTAAACATCTTATTCAAAATAAACTCCTTATAATCAGCAAAACTTGCCGATGACTTTTTATTTAAATTAGTTCTACTTTAGAAAGTTTTACCAATGTTGAACGAGAAGATCTCTGTGTCATCATCTTCATATTTTTTGATTGGCCATGCAAGACTAAATACCATAGGTCCCATTGGCGACAACCATTGAACGCTCATCCCCGCCGAGGCGCGGATACGCCCTGGGTCGGAATAGTCAGACAACTTGTCAAACTGCTCAGCCGGCAGGAAGCGATATGAGTCGTAATCGAACTCGGTATCCCAGACGTTACCCGCATCGACGAAGAAGCTGGTACGAACCGAATTAGTATAGGCCTCATCCAGGAATGGAGTTGGCACTATCATCTCGACACTCGCCGTCGCGATGGCGTTACCACCGATAGAGCGACCACCGCTCACAGTGACACGGTTAGGATCCCCTGGCAAGGTACAAGTATCCCCTGCTGGATCTGGCGAGCAGGGCTCACTACCACGATACAGGTAGAATGAACGTGGACCCACAGAGTTAGACTTGAAGCCACGCAGTGAGCTGCTACCACCCGAGTAGTAGTTCTCCCAGAAAGGTAGGATCTGGTCGTTGTCGTTGTACTGACCATAACCGTTACCATAACCCAGACGCGCCTTAGTCAGGAGCACGAAGCTGTGGCTGCGATTGACTGGCCAGTAGAAGCTGGTATCGAAATCTGTCTTAAAGTACTGCAGATCCGAACCTGGCACCGTCATCTTGCCGCTCAGACGCTGTGACGAACCATCGGTTGGGAAGGTGCCGCGGTTAAGCGTGCTGCGGTACCAGCCGAGGGTCAGCTCGAAGTTATCGAATGACAGGTCGGCGTTAGGATCGTTGGCGTCACGATAGATGTTGTAGAAACGCAGGGCCTGCTCGTAGGCCGAGATCTCCGAGATACTGTTGTGACGATAGCCGATACCGCCGTTGATACGGTTGTATTCGTTGATCGGGAAGCCAGAGTTGACCGCAATACCGTAAGAACTGTTCTTATAGCGTTCGAGGTTCGCTTCCTGAGCGTCAAACTCGTTCCAGTAGATGCTACCACCCAGGCTCACGCCATCTTTGGTGAAGTAAGGATCTGTGTAGTTGATGTTGACGTTCTTCGAGTACTTGTTGGTATTAAGGTTGATACCCGCCTGGTTACCTGTACCCAAGAAGTTACTCTGCTGCACACCAAACTGTAGGCTCAAGCCCGACTCGGTACCATAACCCACACCCGCGTTGAACGAGCCTGATGGCTGCTCCTTCACGGTGAAGTCGACGTCCACCAGGTCATCTGTGCCCGGCACCTGAACCGTCTGAGTATCGACGGTTTCGAAGTAACCCAGGCGGTTCAGACGCGCCTTGGATTGCTCAACCTGGGCCGAGTTCAGCCAGGCGCCTTCCATCTGACGCAGCTCGCGGCGCATCACCTCATCTTTGGTAACCTGGTTACCGGTAAAGTTAATGCTACGCACATAAACGCGCTTACCCGGCTTGATGTTGACGTTGAGGGCGACCTCTTTAGTCTCATCATCGATCTCAGGATAGGTCTTCACCTCAGGGTAGGCATAGCCGAAACGGCCCAGATACTTGCCATACATCTCTTCGGTAAAGGTTACGTCTGCGCCGTTATAGGTATCGCCTACCTTGATCGGCAGAATCGCCTGCATCACCTCTTCGCGGCCCATGAGGTCGCCAGTCAGGTTAACTTCTTTAACCTTGTACTGCTCACCCTCATCGACGTTGATGGTGATGTAGAGACCCTTACGGTCAGGCGTCATCGCCACCTGAGTCGAGGTCACCTCGAAACGGATATAACCGCGATTGTGGTAGAAGGTCTTGATGGTTTCAAGGTCGGCCTGCAGCTTCTGCTTCTGATAACGACGCTCGCCGAAGAGATCCCACCAGGCCACATAGTCTTTCAGCTCCAGCATGCCGATCAGTTCGGCGTCGCTAAAGACAGTGTTGCCCACCACGTTGATCTGACGAATCTCTGCCGCCAAACCTTCGGTAAACTTAAACTTCAACTCGACACGGTTACGCGGCAGGTTGATCACCTGAGCCTCAACCTTGGCGCCATATTTACCCACGCCATAGTAGAAGTCCTGCAGGCTCTTCTCGATGCCGCTGAGCATGGTACGATCCAGCGACTCACCGGCCTTGACGCCACTGCCGTCGAGACTCTCTTGCAGCTGCTCGTCTTTAATGTCCTTGTTGCCTTCAAAGGTCACGACGCTGATGGTAGGCCTTTCTTTGACCGTTACCACCAAGACGCTGCCATCGCGGCTCACCTCGATATGCTCGAAGTTGGTCGAGGAATACAGGCTCTTAATCGCCTGCTGCAGACGCATCTCGTCGACCGTGTCTCCCACCTTGATAGGAATATTCAACAGCGCCGCACCCAGTGCAACACGCTGCAGTCCCTTAACCTGGATGTCGGTCACTTCAAAAGGCTGGAATGTATCGGCCCAACCCTTCCCTGATAAAGACGCACCGACTAATAACATCGAGGCAAAAATTTTATTCAATCTCATAGAGCACTTCTAATTATGTGTGTGTCCTTGCTCAGAGTCGGGAAAAATCATTGAAAAGGGCGATACTCATCAATATTAGCAGCAAGGCTGCCCCAAATCTGAATCCAATTTCCTGCACCTTTTCCGGTACAGGCCTGCCTGTGATCACTTCGATGAAGTAATATAACAGATGCCCGCCATCAAGCACGGGTAAAGGCAATAAATTAATAATGCCTAAATTCACGCTGATTAATGCCAGGAATCCCAAAAAGTAAACTAAGCCATAGTTGGCGCTGTTTCCCGCGCCCTGAGCGATAGAGATTGGGCCGCTCAGATTCTTCACCGACACGTCACCGGTGAATAACTTGCCGATCATCTTAATGCTGACCGATACAAGTTGCCATGTTTTATCGGCGGCGACCATGAGGGACTCGCCGACACCGTATTCCAGTTGCAGACGCATCTCATCGGGCCAAGGCGCCTGGGTCGGTGCCACGCCAATCACGCCCTCGACCTTACCGCCGTCAATAGTGCGCGCTTTAGGGGTGACATTGAACTTGAGCTGCTCACCATCGCGTCTGATGGTCACGCTGATAGGCTTGTCGGCCGATGCCTTGATCTTGGCAACAAACTGATCCCAATCGCCATAAGATTTGTTATCAACGGCGACTAAGGTGTCACCTAGGCGCAAACCCGCCGCATAGGCGGCGCCATCTTCGGCCACAAAACCCAACTTAGGGGTGATGGCAGGCCTAAAGACATTGAGGCCCAGCGAAGTAATGGGCGACTCAGTCTCAGGATTAAACTTCCACTTGCGGGTATCTAGCTTATAGGTGCGCTCCTCGCCCATCACGCCCGACAAGGGCGCCAGCGTGACGTCGATGGCATCATCGCCTATGTGACCGACCAAGGCATAGGTCACCTCTTCCCAATTACGCACGCTACGATCGCCAACGGCAATCACCTGCATAGGCTTCTTGACCTGAATCACCGCCGCCGGCGAGCCGGACTGTGTCGACTCAATCACAGGTTTAATCGAGGGCACCCCGATAAGGTACATGATGTAGAGGGCGAAAATGGCGAACACGAAGTTGGCCATGGGGCCGGCACCGACGATGGCGATGCGCTGCCAGACAGATTTACGGTTAAAGGCTTGGGGCTTTAGCTCGTCGGCAACGGTATCGACCCGTTCGTCGAGCATCTTCACGTAGCCGCCGAGGGGGATCATGGCCACCACGTACTCGGTACCATCGGCGCCGATCTTACGCCAGATGGCCTTACCGAAACCGATAGAGAAACGCTCAACTTTCACGCCGCAGCGTCTGGCCACCCAGAAGTGACCATATTCATGGGCCGTGATGAGAATTCCAAGGGCGATAATGAATGAGCCCAAGTTCCACAAAAAGTCTAGCATTCCTCTCCTTATCTCTGCTTATCTTTGCTTACGTAAGCCACGAAAGCCTTAAAACGAGCTGGCGCGAGCCTTACAGCTTGGCGACCTGCTCCTGCGCAGCGCGCCGTGCCAGGCCGTCCAGCGCCAAAATATCTTCTATGGTGTCTAAGCTACGCTGCTCGACATGACTCAGGCAATACTCGTTTACCCGTGCGATATCGGTAAAACGTATCAATCCTGCCAGGAAGGCCTCGACCGACACTTCGTTGGCCGCGTTCAATACCGTGGTGGCTTCCTGTCCCTGCTCGCAGGCATCTATGGCCAACTTCAGACAGGGGAAGCGATTGAAGTCGGGTTCAAGAAAGCTTAACTGTCCGACTTTGAAAAAATCTAAAGGTTCAACGCCCGCCGAAATTCTTTGCGGATAGGCCATGCAGTGCGCTATGGGGGTGCGCATGTCTGGGTTGCCCATCTGGGCCAACACGCTACCGTCCTTATACTGCACCATAGAGTGGATCACGCTCTGGGGATGCACCACCACCTTGAGTTGCTCTTTAGTGGCGTTAAACAGCCAACGGGCCTCGATATACTCGAGTCCCTTGTTCATCATGCTGGCAGAATCGACCGAGATCTTACGGCCCATGGACCAGTTAGGATGTTTGCAGGCCTGATCCGGCGTCATCTGACTCAAACTATCGAGATCTGAGGTGAGAAAAGGTCCGCCCGATCCGGTCAACAGAATATGAGAGATGCCGGCACCGGCCAGGTCGCAGGCACCAATGGCTTGCTGAGCAGGCTCTGGCAGACACTGGAAGATGGCGTTGTGCTCACTGTCTACTGGCAACACCTCGGCGTTTGAGCCCTGCATCGCATCGATAAACAGACGACCCGACATCACCAGCGACTCTTTATTGGCCAGCAGCACCCGCTTACCCGCCTTAACCGCCGCCAGTGTGGCAGGTAGACCAGCAGCACCAACGATGGCCGCCATGACGCAATCCACCTCGGGCAGAGCGACGATAGCCGCCAACTCATCTTCGCCCGAAGAGACGGCAATCGCCAAGTGCGCCGGCAAACGACGCTGCAACTCGGCCGCCGCCTGTGGGTCGACCATATGGGCTATCGATGGATTGTACTTGATACACAAGTCGAGCATCTTATCGACGCTCTTATGGGCGACCAGGGCAAAGGCCTTGTAGGCCTCAGGATTTTGCTCGATAACGCTCAGGGTACTGGCGCCGATAGAACCTGTGGCGCCTAGAATCACCATTTTCTGCATGGTTACATCCAAAATGCGATATAAATTAGGGTAAAGATGGGCAGCGCCGCCGTCAGGCTGTCGATGCGGTCAAGCACCCCACCATGACCCGGCAATATGGTGCCCGAATCTTTAATGTCGGCCACACGCTTAAACATACTTTCCGATAGATCCCCAAGGGCCGAAACCAGGGCGACAAACAGGGTCACGCCGATCACCAGTCCCAGCTCCTGTTCTGGCGAGACCATCATCACGCCCGCCACGACCACCATAGTAGTCACCAGGCCACCGAGTAGCCCCTCGACGGTTTTCGCCGGGCTCACGTTAGGCATCAGCTTGTGCTTGCCCAGGGCCTTACCGGCGAAATATGCTCCAGAATCGGTCGCCCACACGGTGAGCATCACCAGGAATACCAAGGCGCCGCCATAGTATGGCATGCTTGCCGTGCTCAGGGCCTTTAGCGCGATCAAGGCGGTAAAACAGGGCACTAAGGTCAGCTGGCCAAACATGGATTTCAGCATGTGGCTCTTACCCCAGAGGGCGGCGCTTTTAGGATAGCTGAGTACCAGGAATAACGAGATGACCCACCACATGGCACCAATCAGTGTGATGGCGAGATAGACAGGATGAAGCTGTCTCTTAAACCAAACCTCTTCGGTGGGCACCAAGAGGTTTAACGCCACCAGTAAGATGCCTATGGTCAGGGTGAAACTCCACTGGGTCACATTACAGCGCTTGTCTATGATGCGTCCCCACTCTTTGGCGGCGATCAGGAACACAGCCACCAAAGCCCATGAAAAATACTCCACAGGGAAAAAGAAAATGGCTCCCATCACCAATGGGATCAACCATACTGCTGTTATTATTCTATGTTTTAGCAAAACTTTCCCTCTTAAATTTATTACTCAGCCTGCAAAGTCTCAATTTGAGAACCCGTCAATCCAAAACGGCGCTGCCGGGTAGCAAATACGGCTACCGCATCTTTAAAGGCCTGTTCATCAAAATCTGGCCATAACACATCAGTAAACACTAACTCTGCGTAAGCCGCTTGCCATAACACAAAGTTACTAATGCGAAAATCGCCACCGGTGCGAATCATTAAATCAACTTCCGGTTGATTTTGCATGCTTAAATGCTGACTTAGCGCCTCCTCGGTGAACTGACTGCTGGTCATTTCGCCAGATTCCACCTTTTTGGCTAAGGTTTGCGCCGCCTGCACTATGTCCCAGCGACCGCCGTAGTTGGCCGCCACATTGAGGATCAAACCAGTGTTGTTGGCCGTCTTCTCCATCGCCGCGGCGATCTGCTTCTGCAGTCGGGCAGAAAAACGACTGATGTCCCCTATGATGTTGAGCCTTACCCCGTTTTTATCCAGTAGTTTTATTTCTCGTTGTAAAACGGTGAAAAACAGCTCCATCAGGAGGCTGACTTCTTTCTCGGGTCTGCGCCAGTTTTCACTGGAAAACGCAAACAGGGTTAACGAACCTATCCCCATCTCACGCGCCATACTCACCGCGCGACGAACAGTCTTTACACCGGCCTTGTGGCCCACAACACGGGGCTTGCCCTGTGCCTGTGCCCAGCGTCCGTTGCCATCCATGATGATCGCCACGTGCTTGGGAATAGACTGTTTTACCAGCTCTGCGAGTGCTTCATTAGATAACTCAGAGCCAGATTGAGATTCGATTGACATCTATTACAACCCTTAAAAATAGCAAACGCCGTGTAGTATACCCCTACACGGCGTGCGAACTCTAGTAACGAAACAGGGAGATTAGACTTCCATCAACTCTGCTTCTTTTGCCGTCAAGATCTCATCGATCTGCTTGATGTGAGCGTCAGTAAACTTCTGAATCTCATCTTCAGTGCGGCGTACATCGTCCTCGGTACACTCTTTCTCTTTCTCTAGCGCTTTCACGTCAGAGTTAGCGTCACGACGTACGTTACGTACGGCGATACGACCGTTTTCAGCCTCGGCGCGAACTACCTTGATCAGGTCCTTACGACGCTCTTCGGTCAATGCTGGTAGCGGAATACGGATAGTCGTACCGGCAGACATAGGGTTTAGGCCCAGATCTGAACTCATGATCGCCTTCTCAACCGCTGCAATCATAGTGGTATCAAAGACAGTGATTGCCAGAGTACGAGAATCTTCAATAGATACGTTACCTACCTGCTTAAGCGGGGTTGGCGTACCATAGTAAGGTACCTTGATCGAATCAAGCAGACTTGGGTGAGCACGACCAGTACGTACTTTAGCCATTTGATTCTTAGTCGCTTCAACACACTTCGCCATACGGCTCTTTGCATCTTCTTTGATTTCGTTAATCACGTTAAATATCCTTAAATTCGTTCGTATCGGGTTATTTATTCGGCAGTCTTACGGCTACTTCTAATAAGCGTACCTTCATGGTCGCCCATGATAACACGTCGTAGCGCACCAGGCTTGTTCATATTAAACACTAAGATAGGCATATCGTGATCTCTTGCAAGGGTAAATGCCGCAAGATCCATCACTTTCAATTCTTTTTCCAGGACTTCGCCATAACCCATCTCGTCATATTTTACCGCTTCTGGGTTCTTAACTGGGTCATCTGAGTAAACACCATCTACCTTAGTGCCCTTGAGTACCACTTCGGCTTCGATCTCGATACCGCGCAGGCAGGCGGCAGAGTCTGTGGTACAGAAAGGATTACCCGTACCGGCGGCGAAGATCACCACGCGGCCAGATTTAAGCAGGCTAATCGCTTCGGCCCAGTTGTAGTCGTCACAGACGCCTTTCAAGGGGATGGCCGACATCAGGCGGGCATTCACATAGGCTCTGTGCAGCGCATCGCGCATCGCCAGACCATTCATTACGGTTGCCAACATGCCCATATGGTCGCCCACCACACGGTTCATACCGGCTTGTGCCAGGCCTTCACCACGGAATAGGTTACCGCCACCAATCACAACACCTACCTGAATACCAAGCTCAACCAGCTCTTTAATCTCTTGTGCCATGCGATCTAGCACCTTGGGATCGATGCCAAAGCCCTCTTCGCCCATCAGGGCCTCGCCACTCAGTTTGAGAAGAATACGTCGAAAAGCAGGTTTTGGATTTGTGCTCATAGTTGTTTGTCCTGATAAATGCCGATGGGTAACGTGCCAATTATATAGAAAAAAAAGCGCTGTGCAGCAATCTAATTGGCATAATAAAACCGCAGCGAATGCTGCGGTTTTTAGGGTATCTTACAACTGGCGATTACGCCTTAGAAGCGGCGATTTGCGCTGCTACTTCAGCGGCAAAATCTTCTTCTTTCTTCTCGATACCTTCACCAACTTCTAGACGAATGAAGTTAGTTACTGTAGCGCCTTTCTCTTTTAGGATTTCGCCAACAGTCTTCTTAGGCTCCATGATGAAAGCTTGACCAGTCAGAGAAACCTCACCGGTGAACTTCTTCATACGGCCAGCAACCATCTTCTCAGCGATCTCTTGAGGCTTGCCTTCGTTCATCGCGATTTCGATCTGAACGGCTTTCTCTTTTTCAACAACTTCAGCTGGTACGTCTGATGGGTTAACGTATTCTGGCTTAGAAGCGGCAACGTGCATAGCAACGTGCTTCAGAGTCTCTTCGTCAGCTTCACCAGTTACAACAACACCGATACGGTCGCCGTGACGGTAAGAAGCTTGGCTAGCACCATCGATGTACTCAACGCGACGAACGTTGATGTTTTCACCGATTTTAGCAACTAGCGCAACACGAGTTTCTTCGAACTGAGCTTGTAGGTCGGCAATAGATACTTTGCCAGCTGCAGCAACATCCAGAACTTCGTTAGCGAAAGCCAGGAAGTTAGAGTCTTTAGCAACGAAGTCAGTTTGACAGTTAACTTCTAGAAGTACTGAGAAACCTTCGCCTTGCTTGATCAGGATAGTACCTTCAGCAGCAATGTTACCTGCTTTCTTAGCAGCCTTTGCAGCACCGCTCTTACGCATGTTTTCAATCGCTAGCTCAATGTCACCATTGGTTTCAGTTAGCGCTTTCTTACAATCCATCATGCCAGCGCCAGTACGCTCGCGTAGTTCTTTAACTTGGGCAGCAGTAATTGCCATTGTTAAATCCTCTATAGGTAACTCTACAAATCAAATGTGAAAAAACAGGGGCCTTAGGGCCCCTGTTCACCAATTATCTATCTTGGTTAATAAGGGCGATGAAATTCATCCCGCCTTTATTATTCAGCTTCTACGAAACCGTCTTGCTCAGCTTGTACCGCTAGGTCTTGACCACGACCTGCTTTAGCAGCCGCTGCTACTGACTCAGCATACAGACGAATTGCACGCATAGCGTCATCGTTACCAGGAACGATGTAGTTGATGCCGTCTGGAGAAGAGTTAGTATCAACAACAGCAACAACTGGGATACCTAGGTTGTTAGCTTCTTTAATAGCGATATGCTCATGGTCAGCACCGATAACGAAGATAACGTCAGGTAGGCCGCCCATGTTCTTGATACCACCAAGAGACTTTTCTAGCTTCTCAAGCTCACGAGTACGCATTAGCGCTTCTTTCTTGGTCAGCTTGTCGAAAGTACCGTCTACAGACTGGCTTTCAAGATCTTTTAGACGCTTGATTGATTGACGAACTGTTTTCCAGTTAGTCAGCATGCCGCCCAACCAACGGTTGTCAACGTAGTATTGATCACAAGAAATAGCAGCTTCTTTGATCGCTTCGCTTGCAGCGCGCTTAGTACCAACGAAAAGTACTTTACCTTTCTTAGATGCTACGTTGCTGATGAACGCTAGTGCTTCATTGAACATAGGCACAGTGTGCTCTAGGTTAATGATGTGTACACCGTTACGAGCGCCGAAGATGAAAGGCTTCATCTTAGGGTTCCAGTAACGAGTTTGGTGACCGAAGTGAACACCGGCCTGAAGCATGTCGCGCATTGAAACTGTAGTCATTTTTTTACCTTAAAAAATTGGGGGTTAGACCTCCACGCATCCCATATCTCCGACCTAAATAGGCACCCCGAAGAACGTGTCGATACGTGTGTGATTTAGTATTTAGTCATAGCCATGTATAATGGCCGCCACATTCGCTCAAAGATGGGGTCACAATGAACCTCATCGACAAGAGTCAAACATAACGGCGCGCTTTATACCATAATATCGGCGCCAACACAAATTTTTAGCGCCTTGAGGCGCCCCAAATTCGACTACCGACACAACAGAGAAAGCTTAATGAGTATAGTGATAAAAACAGCCGAAGAGATCGAAAAAATGCGCGCGGCAGGCAAGCTGGCCGCCGAGGTATTAGAGATGATTGCCCCCCATGTTAAGGCCGGGGTAACCACAAACGAACTCAATGATATCTGTGCGAAATATACCGAAGAACAAGGCGCAATTTCGGCCCCGCTGGATTACCATGGCTTTCCTAAATCTATCTGTACTTCCATCAACGAAGTGATCTGCCACGGCATCCCAAGTGATCGCGCCCTGAAAGATGGCGACATCATCAATATTGACATCACAGTGATCAAAGATGGCTACCATGGCGACACCTCTAAGATGTTCCTTATCGGGGACGTCAGCGCCAAAGATAAGCGCCTATGCCGCGTGGCTCAGGAGAGCCTGTATGAGGCGATCAAGAAGGTGCGTCCAGGCATGAAACTGGGCGAGATCGGCACCATCATAGAGAAATATATCAAGAGCAAGAAAACCGGCCTGGAAAAATACAGTATCGTCACCGACTACTGTGGCCACGGCATCGGCGCCGGCTTCCACGAGGAACCACAGGTAATGCACTATAAGAACAATGACAAGACAGTACTGCGTCCTGGCATGTGTTTCACCATAGAGCCGATGATCAACGCAGGTCGTCACACCAGCGTACTGGACAAAGACGACAACTGGACGGTCACCACCTCTGACGGTAAAAACTCGGCTCAGTGGGAACACACTTTGCTGATCACCCCAACGGGTGTAGAGGTCCTTACCCTGCGCGAAGAAGAAAACTTCCCCCGCATCATCAACCACTAATCGCACACGCAGCTAAATTGTGGTTTACTCCCATAGCAGGCCATCCGGCCTGCTATGCTCGCTCTGAGGTTAAGAACTGCAATGAACACTGCGCTAACAGCTAAGAACGCCCTAAAACAACAAAATCAAGAACTCCTAGAACGTTTCAGCGCCGGCGAATCTGTAACCGCCCTGGTCAGCCAACGCTGCCGTTTCGTCGATGAACTCCTTATTGCCCAGTGGCAAGCCCATCAGCTCGATACCACGCCTGTGGCGCTAATCGCCGTCGGCGGCTATGGTCGGGGGGAGCTGCATCCCCAATCCGATGTGGATCTGCTGTTTCTTATCCAAGGTTCGCTCGAATCCAGCGACGAAGCTAAACTCAGCCAGTTTATCGCCTTCCTCTGGGATGCGGGCCTCGAGGTGGGTCACAGCGTCAGAACAATTGATGAGACCATAGCTCAGGGCAAGGCCGACATCACCATCGCCACCAACCTGCTGGAAGCCAGATTACTCTGCGGCCCCCAGGCGATGTTTAATACTCTGTATGACAAGGTGCGTGAGGGCGATTTCTGGCCCGCCAGCGACTTCTTTGTCGCCAAGCGCGATGAGCAGGTGGCGCGCCATGCCAAGGCCAGCGCCTTCGATCTCGAGCCCAACCTCAAATCCTGCCCGGGCGGCCTGAGAGACATTCAGACCATCACCTGGGTAGCGATGCGCTACTTCGACGCCAGCTGCGCCGAGGAGCTGGTCGCCCACGGCTTTCTGGAGCAGGATGAACTCGAGGAGCTGCTGGAGTGTCAGGGCTATCTCTGGCAGCTGCGCTTTGCCCTACACCTGATCTCGGGGCGCGACGAGAACCGCCTGCTGTTCGACCTGCAGCGTCAGGTGGCGGAGCTGCTCGGCTACAAGGACGAGACCCAACTTGCGGTCGAGCAGATGATGAAGCGCTACTATCGCACCGTGCGCCGAGTGATGGAGCTCAATCAGATGCTGCTGCAACTCTTCAAGCGCGCCACCCTGGGCCACACCAAGGAGCTGGAGATCCAGCCCATAGACGAGGATTACCAGCGCCGCGGCAGTTTTATCGAATCCCTGCAGGCAGATCTGTTCCATGACCCGGTAGAGATCATGCGCCTCTTCCTGCACACGGCGCGCAACTCTAACATCAAGGGGATCTACGCTCCCACCCTGCGCAGCCTAAGACGCGCCCGCCGCGCCCAGCAGACACCGCTGATGGACAACGAGGATTGCCGCAAGGTGTTCCTGGAGATCTTACGTCACCCAAGGGGCATAGCCTCTCTCTCCTTGATGCACCGTCACGGCATACTGTCGGCCTACCTGCCAGCTTGGCGCAACATCGAGGGGCAGATGCAGTTCGACCTCTTCCACGCCTACACGGTCGACGAGCATACTCACAGACTGCTGCTCAACATCGACAGATTCTCACAGACGGAGCAAAAGGATGAGTTCCCCTTAGGCTCCATACTGATCAATCAGCTGCCGAAGAAGGGGCTGCTGGTGCTTGCGGCCATCTTCCACGATATCGGCAAGGGACGCGGCGGCGATCACAGTAAACTCGGCGCTGTGGATGCCCAAGAGTTTTGCGATCTGCACGGCCTCAACAAGCATGATGGTCGCCTGGTGAGCTGGTTAGTGGAAAACCACCTGGTGATGTCGGTCACCGCCCAGCGCCGGGATATCTCGGATCCCGATGTGGTGGCCGAGTTTGCCGACAGGGTGCGCGACGCCGTGCATCTTAGCTACCTCTACTGCCTCACGGTCGCCGATATCTGCGCCACCAACGAGAAGACCTGGAACAACTGGAAGGGCTCGCTGCTGCGGGATCTCTACTTCTCCACCCAAAGGGTGCTTGCCCGGGGCAAGGAGAAGCCGGTGGATATTCGCGCCCGCGTGCGCGAGCATCAGGGCAAGGCGAAGAAGGAGCTACTGCGCCGCGGGATCAAGGAGAAGAGTCTTGATACCCTGTGGCAGCGATTCAAGGCCGACTATTTCCTGCGTCATCAGCCCAATCAGGTGGCCTGGCACGCCGAGGCGATACTCAAACACAAGCACGATGAGGCCTTGGTGTTGATCTCCAAGCACACCACCCGCGGCGGCACCGAGCTGTTTGTCTACAGTCAGGATAAGCCTAAGCTGTTTGCCACAGTGATGGCCGTACTGGATAACAAGAATATCAATGTCCATGACGCCAGCATCATGACCTCAAAAGATGGCTACGCACTGGATTCTTTTGTCATTTTAGAGCAAGATGGCAGCCCGGTGTCGCAGATCTCCCGCATCCAGGGGATCAAGAAGGCACTGGTGAAAGCCTTAAGCAATGACACGGCGAAATTGCCGAAATTTAAGAAGCTGCCGCGTAAGATGAAACCTTTCAGGGTACCGACCCAGGTAAGCTTCCTTCCGGCGCGCAAACAAGGCACCAGCATGATGGAGCTGATCGCCCTGGACAGCCCAGGATTATTGGCCAAGGTGGGTGACATCTTCTATCGTTGTGAGATCACCCTGTTAGCGGCGAAGATCACCACCATAGGCGAGCGCGCCGAAGATTTCTTTATGTTGCAGACACAAGATGGGCAGCAACTGAACGAGACACAACAAGAGGCGCTCAGTGAAGCACTGGTCAAGGCGCTCGATACGCAAAACCAAGTTTAATCAACAGACAAATTTATGATAATTGGGAGACGTTAATGGAGGCTTTACGCCAACGTATAGAAGCAGCTTTTGAAGCTCGCGCAGAAATCACCCCTACCACGGTCGAGCCGAGTGTTCGCGCCGACGTTGAGAAAGCCATCGCCATGCTAGACACAGGTGAAGCGCGCGTCGCCGAGAAGATCGACGGCCAATGGCATGTACACCAGTGGCTAAAGAAAGCCGTATTACTCTCTTTCCGCATCTTCGACAACCAGGTGATCGACGGCGCTGAAACCAAGTTCTTTGACAAAGTACCGATGAAATTTGCCGACTATGACGAGGCACGTTTCAAGCAGGAAGCGATCCGCGTAGTACCGCCTGCCGCGGTGCGTAAAGGCTCTTTTATCGGCAAGAACACCGTGCTCATGCCGTCTTACGTTAACCTCGGCGCCTATGTCGATGAAGGCACCATGGTTGATACCTGGGCGACCGTAGGTTCTTGCGCCCAGATTGGTAAGAACGTGCACCTCTCAGGCGGTGTCGGCATCGGCGGCGTGTTGGAGCCGCTACAGGCAGGCCCTACCATCATCGAAGACAACTGTTTCATCGGAGCGCGCTCGGAGATCGTCGAAGGCGTATTGGTCGAAGAAGGCAGTGTTATCTCTATGGGGGTATACATAGGCCAGAGCACCCGCATCTATGACCGTGAAACCGGCGAGATCCACTATGGCCGTGTGCCAGCGGGTTCGGTTGTCGTATCAGGCACCCTGCCCTCTCAGTGTGGCAAATATAACTTGTATGCCGCCATCATAGTGAAAAAGGTCGATGCCAAGACTCGCGGTAAGGTAGGTATCAACGAGTTGCTACGCATCGTCGATTAATTCCTATCGCACCCTAACCTTAAAAAGCCAGGTATTCACCTGGCTTTTTTACCCCTAAAGGGATATCCAGACATATTCTGTTACTCCCAGACATAGCCTGATCCACTCCTCACATACCGATACATTTCGCGACAAATAGCTAACAGCTTTTCGCCAAATAAAGGGCTTTACTCATAGTCGATCCCAACGGAAATATGCTAGGAGCACAAAATGAGAAAGTTACTAACGATTGCCGCCATCGCATTAGCCCCACTGGCTTTTTCTTCTCAAGCCGCCATGTCGCCTCAGATGGAAAAAACCTTAGTTGCCGTATGCAAAGCCGGCGCAAGCAACAGCATTATTGAATTTAACGGTACAATGAAAGAGTATCGCATCAACAAACAGCGCGTCTTCCCTCGCCTTGTCTGCAATGACCAGAGCTTCCATCAATTTGCTTTGAGCAACGGCGCCGATCGCACTGCCGCTAAGATTGAACGCTACAGCTTAGGTACTGTGACCATTAAAGATCTCGCCATGAACTATGGTGACGAAGAGATTTTAGCCGTTAACTTCTAAGGTAATAAGCTTTGGCAATAAGCTGACCAGCTGCTAAAAACCAATAAAAAAGAGCCTACAGGCTCTTTTTTATTAACTATAAATTATAGATTTGCTCGGCACTACAGACTAGAAGACCACAGTCTTGTTACCGTAGACGATCACCTCTTCCTGCAACACCAATTGCAACGCTTTACTCAGTACGCTCTTCTCCACATCCCGGCCACACTTGGCCAGCTCCTCGGCGCTGTAACTGTGATCCACAGGGATCACATCCTGTTTAATAATCGGCCCTTCATCCAAGCAGTTGTTTACAAAGTGGGCCGTGGCACCGATGATCTTCACCCCACGCTCCCACGCCTGACGATAGGGCGAGGCGCCGATGAAGGCTGGCAAAAACGAGTGATGAATATTGATGATACGGTTGGGATATTGCTCGACAAACTCTGGGGTCAGCACCCGCATAAACTTCGCCAGCACCAGGTAGTCAGGGTCATGTTGCGCAATCACGGCTAACATCGCCTGCTCATGCTCATGGCGCGTCTTACCCTCATGAGAGACACAATAGAAAGGCACCTCAAACTTATCGGCTAGCGGCTTGAGCGTGTCGTAATTACCGACGATAGCGGCGATCTCCACATCCAGGCCACCATAATAGGCCTTCATCAGGATATCCCCGAGGCAATGGGCCTCCTTGGTCACCATCACCACCACGCGCTTCTTGCCCTTGACCACCAGCTTACGATGACGCTGCTCAGGCAGTACCTCATCGATATCGGCCAGGAACTTTGCCTCGTCGAACACCCCCTCCAACTCGGTGCGCATGAAGAATCGCCCCTGAGCATTGTCGACAAATTCACTGTTCTTAACGATATTGAGCCCGTGGGCATAACAGACACCCGTGATCTTAGTGATAAGTCCTGGTGCGTCGGCACAATCTGTGATTAAAACTCTCTGTTGCATCTTCTCTACCTCTAAATGTCTAACCTTTCAATTTCACGATTTGTGCCTATCTAGATAGCGCTGCAATAAGCGCCTGATACTCTCCGCTTTCGTGCCATAAACCAACTGAACCCCGTTGCCAACCAATACCACGCCCTTGGCGCCGAGCTTGTTGAGCTGGGCCTTATCCACCAGCTCGGCATGTTTCACGCTGATACGCAGTCGCGTCAGGCAGGCGGTTAACTCATTGATATTATCTTGTCCGCCCAACGCGGTGATCATGGAGATCAGCCCGGCCCGCTGACCGCTGCCCGCCTCCATGCGTCCCGGGGTCTTGAGGTTAAACGCCAAGATGGCGCCGCGAAACACCAGATAATAGATAACCGCCGTGAGGGGGCCGAGGATCAAAAACCATTCTACATTTCTGGACTGTCCCAGCAATAGACTGAAATCGACTAAGCCATGGGAAAACACTACGCTATGGTGGATATCCAGCGAAATCGTCACCGCATAGGCAATCCCCGTCATCAAGGCATGCAGAATAAACAGCAGCGGGGCGACAAACATGAAGGCAAATTCGATGGGCTCGGTGACCCCGGTCAGCCAACAGGCGGTGGCCGCCGACAGCATGATCCCGGCGACTCGGTTGCGCTCGTGTTTATCGGCACAGCGCCAAATGGCCAGCGCGGCTGCGGGCAGGCCCCACATCTTTATTAGATAACCACCGGCCAGATTACCTGCCTGTGGGTCGCCAGCCAGATAGCGGGCCACTTCGCCTCTGACCCACTCATCGCCATTGAAATACTGCCCCATTTCCAGGTAGAAAGGGGCATTCCAGATATGATGTAACCCAAGTGGGATCAGCAAGCGCTCCACCATGCCATATACGGCAAAGGCTGAGGCGGGTTCCTGATAGACGGCCCAGTTTGAGATCTGCTCGATCCAACTAGACAACAAGGGCCACAGTAGCAGAAACAGGTAGGCCAGCAAGATGGCCATCGGCAGCATTAACAGCGGCGCCGAGCGGCGTCCCTCGAAGAAGGAAAACACCGCCGGCAGGCGTATACGCTCGCTGTGCTTGACCGCAAGACAGGTAAAGGCGCCTACCATCATGCCACCGGCAATGCCTGTGTCTATGGTGGCCTGCCCCAAGATCATCTCGGTCGGCAAATGATAGATCTTCGCCAGCGCCGACAGGCTAGAGAAGAAGACTCCATAGCCGAAAACCGCACTGAAGGCGGCTATCCCCTGATCTCGGCAGAAGCCTATGGCAATAGTGACCGCAAACAGCATGGGCATCATGGAGAAAACCAGGTTGCCCACGGTCCACATGAGTGTGGCGAGATCCGCCGAAATAAAAGGAATGGGGTTGGTCGCCAGGCCAATCATCACCCCCGCCGCGGGCAAGATGGCGATAGGCAGCAGCAGGGCCTGGCTCAGCCGCTGAGCAAACTTAAACCATTGACGACTGATCCGGCTCAGTCGGCCGCGTGGTCGTTGATGAGTTGGGTCCATTGGGTTAACCATGCTTTTGCTTCTACTTCCGGCTCCATCGTCTCACAGGCATCTATCTTAAGCAGTTCACCTATGCGCGTGCCGCCAAGTTCAGTTAACAACTCATCGAAACGTATACCGGCGAAACAGAAGGTCTCATAGCTCGAGTCCCCCAGCGCCACGACACCATATTCCAGTTTTGGCAGGTAAGGCGCCTCGCCTCTGAGGGTCTCAAACCAGGGGCTAATATCATCGGGCAGATCGCCCTGCCCCGTAGTGGAGGTAACCACCAGCAGCAACTCATCCTCGGGCGGAACGAAGCCGTTGAGGGTCTCAGGCGTCATCAGAGTGACCTGGATATCTTTGGCCAATAGCTCTTCTTGCAGGGTCTCGGCAACAAACTGTGCATTGCCATAGACAGTTCCATATACCAGATTCACTTTTCTCATGTTTTACTTAGCCCTTAGCGCATTAATTACTTATACTCTAAACATACTTTATTGAAAGCTTGATAGCTACACTAGGTTATTGAGTTTCAAGGATCAATTCGATGCGACACTCGAGCCGACAGAAACATCTAAAGCATGTTCACCGCAGCGCGCACATCAGGCGCATGTGTTATTTCAGAACCGTTCAGTCCCTCTCGCTCAACCCGCATCCCCCATCAGAAATTGACCTCCCCGAAGAGAAGCTATCGCCCCTAACAGTGATAAAATCGGCCTGTGCGCTGGTCAAGTAACCCTAAGGCACGAACTTCAAGTATCGAGTCACGGGCCTTAGGGGTTAGGCGGAATAAACTTCTCTAGGCGCTCACCTTTAGCCGTTAAGCCTCACAGATAAGTAGCGCTTCTTCACCACTCAGCTGCTGGTCATCCCAGCCGAGCAGCTCAAACAGCGACAGCCACTCGGCCTCTAGCTCTGTCTCCACCGCGATTCGCTCGCCGCTTCGTGGATGATTGAACTCGAGTTTCTTGGCAATCAGCCATAAACGATTGACGCCACTATGCTCGCGCATGAAACGGTTCTGCTTGCCGTCACCATGGGTGGTATCACCAATGATGGGATGACGCAGATGGGCCATATGCCGACGCAGCTGATGCTTGCGCCCTGTATGGGGAGTTAGCTGAACCAAGGCATAGCGACTGCTGGCATAGCGGCCAGAAGGATAAGGGATCTCACAATTGAGCAAGGGGTGATAACTGGTCTGCGCCTCCTGCGCCGCCTTGTTAGGGTCGACATTCTTATCACCCAGCTCGTCAAGCTCCTGCTTCAAAGGGTAGTCCAGCAGCCCAGGCTCGTGCATGTTCCCCCTGACTAGGGCAACATAATGCTTTTGCACCGACTTGCTGGCGAACTGCTCACACAACTGATTCGCCATCTCACTGCTCTTGGCAAACAGCAGCACACCCGAGGTCGGTCTGTCGAGACGATGGACGGGAAACACATGGCAGCCCACCAGATCCCGCGTCATCTGCATGGCGAAATATTTTTCCCGCCGCGCAAGGTAGCTGCGATGCACCAGCAGACCAGCGGGTTTGTGGATGGCGACAAGATCGTCATCTTCATAGAGGATCTCGATTGTCGGTGCCGCTTCGACGACAAGGCTGTCATCGTCGCCAGCTAGCCGCTCATTAAGGTTTTCCATGGTTTCAGGGTTAGTTAGATCCACTCAAATGCTCATCTAATTGATTAATAATGGTGATTAATACTCGCATCTCGGCCCTACCTTGCCACACATGCTCGGCCATGGGAGCCAAGGCAATCTGACTGGGCAGCGCGCCATTGACCGCGATGATCTCGCCCATCTTGGGCAGAAAGATAAACTGCAACCACTGCTCAAATGTCATCGACTCGCAGGCAAAGGGCGTCGGGTCCGCCATCGCCTCGGCAGAAGGCGGCTGGTCTTGCCACAAATGCAGTCGTTTCAATTCGGCTTCGATAAGCCCCAGCTGTTTTTCGGTATAGAGAGACACACTCACCTCAATGATAATGATCGCCGTGGCGCCTAAGCCTTTACATGAACCCGAGTCAGCACATGAGTCAGTACAAGAGCTTTAGCCTGCGAGCTATTTCGGCCGAAATTGTACCATCTCAGCGGACTTCTCCCTATAATAAGCGCCATTTAATCTGTTCCCTGTAAGTAAAACGGCATTCTAATGACTGAAATTACCACTCTTACTCAATTTCTCAGCACGGCTAACACCCAATTCCAAGTCTATGATCTCGGCCGCCGGGTACAGCATATTGACATGATGGCCTTCTCCCAGATTGAGGCGCTCCAGGCCCCTTATCCCTCGCCTATCCAAGGCCATGCCCAATTTGCCATCGTCTTCTGGGACGACTCCAACCAACACTTCATCTGGTTCCTTAAGCTCCCCTTGGATGAACGAGGCCTACTCTCACCTGCGCCGAGAACCCAGTTTATTCGTATGGTGATAGAGGCGCTGGGCAGCGATCCCACCCAGGCACTCTCACAAGATCAGCAAGACAAGCTCGCCAACCATCCTTTCGCCTTTAAACCGAGTGCGGAGAAACTTGCGCTGTTCAACGCCTTGGTACGTAAACAGCTGGGCCTACCCGCCTCGGCGCAATATGAATTTGCCTATCAATACCTATCGGGGCAAGTTTCACCTGAGCGTTGGCAAGATGTGGGGTTACAGGGATTAGCGGATATCTGCGTGCGCGCCGCGGCGCTCGACCACAATGAGCAGCTGCTTAACGCCTTTGAACACAGCGCAGACGAAGTCAAGATAGCCCTGTGCCAACAGCTGGAGCACATCACACTCGAGGCGCCTTTAGCCGAGCGGCTGTTAAGCGCGTTTTATCAGGCTAGTCCCGAACAGCGACTCTACTATCTGCGCGCCCTAGCCTCGGCGCCAGCCCTTGCACAGCAAGCGATACAGTATCTGGATGAGCAAGATGCGCTGGATGACAACGCCTTGATCACCATTGCGGGCCGAAATTGGACTGCGTTAAAAGACGATCAGACTCGCAAGATCTATCTCGAGGCCTTAGCAAAACAACCCCAGGGCTTCTTTAACCAGATCTTTGCTGATATTGTGGCAATTCCAGCGATACGAACTCAACTATTGATGGCATTAAGAGACAGCGAGCGTAGCCAAACCCTCGCCAATGCCATAGGTGGACTCTTTAGGGTGACCAAAGCATGATGACAGATTTTTTAATGATCGCCGCGCTGGTGATCATTGCCGCCTTCTTCTGGCAATTACGCCAGATGGCGGAGCTGAGCCGGGTATTTGCCAGCAGTGAATGCAAGAAACAGCGAGTGCAGCTCCTGGCTATCGCCATGGAATCGGCTCGGCCCAGCGTGGGGGGCACTAGCGGACTGACCTGGAAAGCCAAGTTCTTGATGGAGTTCAGCACCGACGGTATCAATCAGTATCGCGCCCATATCTGGATGCATGGTAAGAAGATAGAGAAGATTCAGTGGCCTATCTTTCCCGAACCCGAATGGTTGCAAGCCCCAGAGGCACGAGGTTCGGTCGGCGGCAGCTGTGGCAGTCGCGGCGGTTGCAACTCAGGCGGCTGCAAGTAAGGCATCAAGCACGCATCGACGGCTGCCTCGCATTCCAATGCTTACTAACATTAATGGTCAGCTGGCGGCCATGCATAATACCAATCGTAGTAAATAACTGATCATGCTAGCTTGTTAAAACGTCCAATAACGGTGTTATCATTTTTGATTGTAGAATAACTACTTATCAAAAAATGCTGCCTTATTCTCGAACGTTTTTCCCGCGCTATTTCTGATCACTTACTTACTGTGATTGGTATAAATCCAGGCGCCTGCTATTACCAACAGAGTTCCTGTTCTAAAACCCAGATAAAGAAAAAGCGCGGCTCAATTAAGAGTCGCGCCTTCTATCTTTTTCGCTAAGCAATCCAGCTATTATAGTGCTCCCTGCTCCATCCTTGCGAATTTATGCTCCTTGCATCTTCCTTGGTCCATCTATTCCTTGTACCTTTTAGCACTTCCATACTAAGGTACCGTCCCTGAGCTTGGTCATCCATTTACCAAGTTTGCTTAATCCCTAAGCATGTCCAATCTCTTCCTTGGGATTCCTTTCCTACACTCCTTGTCATCTACCATCCTAGGCAGATATCCATCATCCGTGAGTGTTTGGCCTTCCCTAGTTGTCGACTCTTCCGTGAGTTGCCATCCATGTACCATCCTTGCCATCATCATCCTGATGATGTGTAGGTCATCCTGACCCTTCCTTGCGCATTCATCCTTGAACACTGTTAATTCTAGCGTCCCTGTCACCCAATAATAGGGATGGAAAAAATTCTGCTTAAGAAGTCACATTATTGCCATCTTACAATTTAGCAGTAAGCGTATGAATTTAATGAAAAATGAGTACAGATACAGATATAGACAGCATGTTATCAGCTTTATCTCGCACATCAATGTAAGAGATGTCTCACATGGCGGCGGGCACTTTCTGTGAGCTAAGGCCAACTCCAGCAAAACCTTTTACTCAATGCCCCCAGCTCTCTGGATTTCCTAGCTAAAAAGAGGGGCTAAAAAATCGAGCAGAAAAAGAAAAGGCGCACTTTATAGTGCGCCTTTCTATACTCTTGTGTTAGCCATCCTGCTATCGCCGTGCTCCCTGCATCATCCTGATCACATCGGCGTCCTGCCATCTCCAATTCCTGAGACATCCTGTCTTATTCTTCCCTGGGTGGTCGACTCATTCAACCACGCTCCCACATCCTATGGGCTCCAACGCATCCTGCCATTATCCTTTTATGCTTACTCTTACCTGTTCCCTGGTAAGCAATTCCTTGATAAACATCCTTGGTTACACTCACAATCCCTTGAGTGGCAATCCTTTTAGCAATAGTCCATTTTGCTGAAGTCCATTTCGCGATAATCCCTATCGCCTATCGTCCTAAAGCATCCTGCTCTCATCCATGATGTTAAGATTCTCGCTTCCTCGACAATCTTGCTATCCTTGGCTTTCCTTCGCCGTCCGTATTGCTTAAGTAAGCTCCTTAACTTGAGTTCAGTATACTTACCGCTGCGCCAGAATGTACGCCATCAGAAACAATTGTGAATCGCTTAAATTTTAGACACAGACAAATATACAGTTAACTTATTGAACATTAATGAGATTCAAATATCCGCAGGCGAAAACAGGGGTGATTTCAGGAGAAAGACTCACATGTTTGTAAGCGATCTCTCACAAGCGACCTAGCAAATTGTGAGTCGCCTCATCCTCAACTAAGTTTATTCACCGCTGCGCTAGTACAATCATATTCACCGGCTCGTTCAATGTTCGTGGGTCAAAGGCTCAATAAGCCACTTCCTAGCCGATGCTAAAAGGCTAATGATTGACGAGTCTGTTATTAGCTAAACGAGCGCTATTAGATGAAGGCTTAATAGCTGAGAAGCTATTAGATGAAGGCTTAATAGCTGAGAAGCTATTAGATGAAGACTTAGTTAGAGGGAAATTTTAGCTAAGGACTAATCAGATGATTATCGACTAGGCCCACATTAACCTACCATTAGTGACCTGGCCATTAATGACCTTGCTATTAATGACCAGACGCTAAATATTCAGCCTTAATGCCCAGTCTCATAATGTCCAGGCGCTCAATATCCAAATTATTCGCGACTGGCCTTTATCGACGGCCGGTTAGCCACTGAGCCAACATAACCCAGTCGGCAAAGAAGCTGTATAAGGGGTACTCGAAGGTTGCGGGCCGGTTTCGCTCAAACACGAAATGCCCTATCCAGGCCGCGCCATAACCCAGAACAGGCAGCAACCAGAGTAGCCAATACTTGGCTAGCAGTATGGCCACCACCAGGAGCGCGATTACTGACAGGCTACCCACATAGTGCAAGGCGCGGCATCTGGGATCCCTATGTTGCGACAGGTAGAAGGGATAGAAGTCTTTGAAGCTGGCGTAGCGCTTACTCAATCTCAGGGCTTCGATAGAAAAGCAGCTCGCCCGGCACGCCGCCTATGACCAGACGTTCGATGGGCGCAAAATCCATGGAGGAAAACAGGTGGGCATGATCATCCTGGGTCACGTAAACCCCAACCCCTTCGAGCTCTGGTTGCTCGTCACACCAGCTCATCACCGCCTGGATCAAACGTCTACCTAACCCCTTATGCTGCTCGATCGGTGTGACTGCAATGAACTGCAATATGCCGCATTGAGTGCTGGGTAGATGCTCTAAAATCGAAGATTCTTTCTTCATCAGCGCCTGGGTCGACTGCCAACCGGCGCTCAGCAACATCTTGAGGCGCCAATGCCAGTATCTAGCCTCCCCCAATGGCACCTGCTGGGTCACGATACAGGCTAAGCCAATCAGGCGTTCCTCCTCAAACAGGCCGATCAATGCCTGCTCCTCTTGCCACAGGGTGTGCAACTCCTCACGAATGGCACCGCGTAGCTTCTGCTCATATTGCGCCTTGTCTCCCTTATGCAGGGCAGCAATAAAGAAGGGGTCATCATGGTAGGCGTTATAGAGAATCGAGGCGGCGACGCGTAGGTCTTCGGCGGTTAAATAGACAGCTTTATAGGTTTCGTTAACAGGTGGGGTAGCTGTTGTCATCATTGCTGTTATTCCTTGATCCAGATCAACATGGTCCAATGTAACAAGCTTGTAAAAAAGTGCAAACTTTAATCGATTCGAAACTTTATCAATTTATCGCATACTAAATAGAAGCACCTCATCACCAACAAGCGAGGGATAAGATGGACATCACACAACCGGATCTAGCCACCCTATTTGACCAACTCGGCCTGCCGAGTGAACCCGATGCCGTTGAGGCTTTCATCAAGCAGCATTCCATCGCCGCGGAGATCCATATCGCCGAGGCCCCCTTTTGGACCCAGGCCCAGAGGCATTTTTTAGCCGAAGCCTTAGCAGAAGATGCCATGTGGACAGAGGTGATCGACCATCTCGACGCTCAGCTTCGCACTTAGATAGCGAGGCTTAAACATCCTCTTATGACTCGGGTATCAGGGACTAAAGAATAGGCTTAAAAGTTAGGCTTCGAAAAGTCTCACTAGTGGATGGCTTATACAGAAAAGGCAAGCCGAACTGGCTTGCCTTTTTACTAAAGATTATCCCATTACATGTTGTGGTAGGCCTTCTCACCCCAGCCCACGACGCGATTATCTGTGATCACGATAGGCGTACATTCATCCTTGGTGGTGGTGCCATCTTCGCGTGTACGCTGGGTACGATAGTAGAGCACGTTGATCGTCTTATCTTGCTTGGTATAGGCCTCGTTAAAATCGGCGGTGCCCATAAGTGTCATCACCTGATCGCGCGTCATCCCCAAGGACAACTTAGACAGGTTCACACGATTCTGCTCCTGCACGCGCTCCCAAGAATTGCCCGTGCTCCAGCCCTTGTCGCCTTCACCCACATTCAATACACACCCAGATAGCACTAAACTGGTAGCGCCGAAGACCAATGCTGTTATTAATTTTGTTTTCACTTTCACGTCCTGTTTATCTATTATAACTGGATTCAGGTAAAGCAAAGCTTATGCCAAACAGATATATCTATAATTTTCAAAATCTTGAAGTAAACCCAAGGATCAAGAATATGTCTGTCAGGCTAAAAAGTAAGGAATTTCACCAATCATGAGTCCACTCGAACAGGTGCTGGTCGCCGCACGTAAATTGAGTCTGGCGGGTAAGCCTCCCAGCCTGGCATTGATCAAGGCTAGCCTTGGCAACTCGCTGCCCATGCCTATCCTGGTTCAAGGATTACAACGCTTTAAATCTATGTCAGCCGATGAGCAGGCGGCGATAGTGGTAACCACAAGCGCGCCAGCAGCAAATGTCCAAAGCGACGACGCTACGCCGACGCTGGCCCAGCTCGCCGAGCAGGTTGCCAGGCTCACAGCCAATCAACAGGCCTTGGTTGAGCGTATCAGCGAACTCGAAGCCAAATTAAGCAACAAGGACCCCCGCTGATGCACGTGGTGGAACTCAGATTCGAGTGTTTTGACAACACCACTATCACGGCCGCCGAACGCGCGATTAATGGTCTGTTGGAAGCCTACCGGGCCAATGGCCAGGTACTAGGCCGTGAATTTGCCGTGGCCTTCAATGAAGGGGAGTTCAGGGTGCGCCTGCTGCTGCCAGAAAAGAGCAGCCTGGCCAAACGATTCAACAGCCCCTGGGCCAATTACGCGCTCGAGGAGCTCACCCAGGCTAAGCTGCTGCATCCAAGGGAAAAATATATCGGCCAGGATATCAACTCTGAAGTCAGCAGCACAGAGACCCCCAGCTGGCAACTGCTCTACACCAGCTATGTACACATGTGCTCGCCGCTACGAAACGGCGATACCCTGCAACCCATTCCCCTGTATCAGATCCCTGCAACCTTCAACGGCGATCACAAACGGGTGATCAAGTGGCAAACCGAATGGCAGGCCTGCGATGAGCTGCAGATGGCGGCGGCCACCAAGGCGGAGTTCGCCGCCTTAGATGAATTGAGCCAGTGTTACAGCGACCTGTTTCGCCGAGGCTGGGATCTGCGTGGACGCATCGAATACCTCACCAAGATCCCCACCTACTACTATCTCTACCGCGTGGGCGGCGAGAGCCTGGCCGCCGAGCAGCAAAGGCCCTGTCCACGCTGCGGCAACACCCACTGGCTATTGGAAACCCCTTTGCTGGATCTTTTCCACTTCAGGTGCGACAACTGCCGCATCGTCTCCAACATCTCCTGGGATCACCTCTAATGGCGGTTCGCGCTCACTCGATTCTCGCGAGCTAATTATCTTTTAACACGCCGACTATCTGCTTGAGCGTAGGTGCCGCCACATGGTCTTGAGTCGCTGCCAAATCCCGGGATGATCCGTCTCGGGCATAGGCGCTTCGACCGGCTTTTGTGGCGGGCAGACTCGCGGGCGAAGAGAGGCGATAAAATCCTCCAAACTAGCGGCCAATTGCCTATGGGGCTGCTCGCCGGGGATCTCTATCCAGACGCTGCCGGTCTCGTTCTCCACCACCAACATCTCATCCCCCTCCCCAAGCACACCGATAAACCAGGTCGCAGGCTGTTTCAGCTTCTGCTTCATCATCAGATGGCCGATTAGGTTTTGCTGCAGATATTCGAAATCTTGTTGGTTCCAGGGCTGCAACAACTCACCCTCACCAAAGTCTGAGTCAAACATCAACGGCGCCGCAAAGTAACGCCCGTAGAAGGCCTGTATGCTTGGATGCAGTGTGATTGAGAGGGCATGCTCTATGTTATCGAACTGTCCCTGGCTGTCGCGTTTTACCGCCTGCCACTGCACCGAACGCTCGGGCGATGCATCGACCTTCTCCTGATCACACTCCAGCACGCAGGGAGAGGTCTCCCCGAGCGGGTAATAACGGGGCGATTCCCCCAGTTTATCGCTATAGGCTTGATGATAAAGCGTAAAAAATTGATCCAGTGCAGGCAAAGAAGACACTTAGCAGTTACCCGAATTTTAAGTATAATGTGCGCCTATTTTGACATGGAAAAACGATTGATGACACAGGTTCATGACCCTTATCGCGACGCCCCCGCGTTGTCCAAACTGACCTTAGGTAAATCGACCGGCTATCAAGCCCAATACGATGCCTCCCTGCTACAAGGCGTACCACGCCAGCTCAATCGGGATGCCATCGCCTTAGGTGATACCCTGCCCTTCCATGGCGCCGACATCTGGACCGGCTATGAACTCTCCTGGTTAAACGCCAAAGGCAAGCCCATGGTGGCCATCGCCGAGTTTATCCTCGACTTCAACAGCGACAATCTGATCGAGTCCAAGTCTTTCAAGCTCTATCTCAACAGCTTCAACCAGACCCGTTTCGACTCCATCGAGCAGGTTCAGCAGACCCTGGCTAAAGATCTGTCGGCCTGCGCCGGCGGTGAGGTAGTGGTCAAGATCATCGAGCCAAAGCAATTCGCCCATCAGCGCGTCGTGGAACTGCCTGGCACCTGCATCGACGATCTGGATATCGAGATCGACAGCTATGAATTCTCTAGCGATTATCTTATCGATAGTACGGATGACAAGAGCGTGGTGGCCGAGACACTCACCTCTAACCTGTTGAAGTCTAACTGCCTGATCACCTCTCAGCCCGACTGGGGCAGCGTGATGATCCGTTACCAGGGCCCTAAGATAGATCGCGAAAAATTGCTGCGCTACCTGATCTCCTTCAGGCAACACAATGAGTTTCATGAGCAGTGTGTCGAGCGTATCTTCGTCGACCTCAAGCGCCTGTGTCACTGCGCCAAGCTGACCGTCTACGCCCGCTACACCCGCCGCGGCGGCTTAGACATCAACCCCTATCGCAGCGACTTCGAAAATCCACCCGAAAACCATCGACTGGCACGCCAGTGATCTGTTGAATGAGTAAATAAGCCCGCACTAAGCGGGCTTTTTGTTATAGAGCCCCGATGAAGTAATAAAAGCGCTACACTCACCTCACGTGCCACCTCATCTCACTTCATCTCACTTCAATGCATGCAAAAAATATTATTTAGCACACCTTAAAAATACCACTTTAGAGATACCTCTAATTTAGTATAACCTCATGATCTTTATCACAATTATTGACACAAAAAATCAATCACTGTGCAACATTGTTTTAGATCAACAAACCGATCCTTTTGCAGCCCTATAACAGCTCCTGAGCAATGACCAAACAAAAGGATCACAATTAATGAAACTTCACGCCCTCAGCCTCGCCGTGCTTGCCAGCTTGTCCGCCTCTTCTGCCCTTGCGACAGAGAGCGTCGATCCCCTCAAGAAAGCCTTTATCGACGATTCTCAAGTCAAAGTGCAGTTCCGCCTACGCTATGAAGATGTGGACCTGGCCGATGTCGACCAGCAAAATCAAACCACGCTGCGTACCCGCCTGACTTATCAAACCGGCGACATCTACAAGCTATTTGCCCTGGCTGAAGTGGACGACGTGCGCTCTACCGACGATGAGCCACTGATTGCCGACTATGAATATACACAAATCAATCAGGCCTTTATCGGTTACCGTGGCCCGGCCAATACCTTAGCCCAATACGGTCGTCAGCGCATCCTGCTCGACAACCAACGTTTCGTCGGTGGTGTTGGCTTCCGTCAAAATGAACAAACCTATGATGCCTTCTCGGTGAAGAACACAGCAGTAGAAGGGCTGACGGCTTACTACGCCTATGTGAATAACGTTAATCGTATCTTCCCGGAAGGTTCTGGCAAGGATGAGCACAAGAACAAGACCCACCTGGTTAACGTTAACTACAAAGGGTTAGACTTCGTTAAGCTCAGCGGTTACGCCTATCTTATCGACAACGTCAATGTGGCCGCCTTCTCCACAGATACCTATGGTCTGCGCGCCACTGGCGATATCAAGCTGGAAAAACTCAAGTTCAACTACGAGGCGGAGTACGCCCAGCAGTCTGAAGGCGGCGACAACCCTGTCAGCTACTCTGCGCCTTACTATAAGCTGGGGGCCGGCGTAAACTTCGATGCCTTCGGCGCGAAAGTGGGCTACGAGGTGTTGGGTTCTGACGATGGCAAGGCGGGCTTTATCACGCCACTGGCCACACTACACGCCTTTAACGGCTGGACAGATAAGTTCCTCTTCGGCGGCAAGGGTAACTGGGAAAACGGTATCGTAGATACACACCTGATAGTGACCGCAAAGGTTGCAGGCTTGAAACTGTTGGCCAAGTACCACAAGTTTGATTCAGACTACGGTGATGTGGACATGGGTAAGGAATGGGGCGTCTCAGCCACCTATCCTTTCGCCAAACACTACAGCCTAGGAGTGAAATACGCCAGCTTCAGCGGCGCCGATGCTGGATATGCCTTCTCTAACGACACAGACAAACTCTGGTTGACCTTCCAGGCAAACTACTAAGCCTTTTCCTATCGCCCGAGACGGGCGATAGGCGCCAATACTCCCTGAGTAACAACAGCTTTTGCGGGAAAACCATAGGTGACACGCCTTGGTCTTCCCGCTTTTTTTAGCGGTAAATATCCTGTTAGCTTTTGGGCTAAATTGAAATCTTTATTGGATGAAATCTGTATTGAGTGAAATCTGTAGCTCGGGTAAGGCTTTTCACTTAGACAACAAGGCCTGTGCACTCACCATCTCACAGCGTAAATCTAGCGGATCTGTCGATGATAGGCTCAGCGCGAAGCGATACTCATCATCCAATTGCCACAGCATACTCTGCCAGCCCGCAGCCGGTTGCGCCTGTTGTGGGTCATTGCCTAAATCCGTTTGCTGAGAATCTTCTTTGACGATAAACAGGCGCGCCGCCTGCTCGAGCCTGGCTTGTCTGGTATCTAGCCCCTTAAAATTTAGCGCCTGATGCTCTGTCTCACTCAACTCGAAAAAGAAAGATTTGAGCGAGAGTGCCAGCCCAAGCCCCTTGGCCTTGATGTAGGACTCCTTCAACGCCCAAAGATCGAAGAAGCGCTCTCGCTGACGCGCGCTCGGCAGCGCCAGCAGGGCCTCTCGCTCCTGGCGGGTAAAGTAATGATTCAGGATGGCATGAATGTTGGTGTTCTGCCTCAGCCGCTCGATATCGACCCCGAGTTCCAGCCGCGGCGATTTAGCGATAGCCAGCAACATATAGTCGCCACTGTGGCTCAGGTTAAACACCAGCTGGCTGCGCACAAAAAAAGCTTTGCTGAGAATGGGCTTACCCTTATCCAGGTAATCGAAGCGCCACTCACCTGGGGCGATAGCGCCATCTATGTCGGCATTTAATTGGCTTTGGTTTAACGGGCTTTGGTTTAACGAACTTTGGTTTAACTGGGTATGAGCTTTTGACAGCAGCGCGCGCAGATAGCTCCTGACCAGGAGCCCCTTCTCCCTCGCCGGCGCCATTCGATAGCGGGCAACTTTCTGCTGCTCATCCATAGGTAAGGTATCGAGCATATGCGCTTGCAGCTCGCTGCTAAGTCCCGGCAGGTTCAAGGGGCACAGATAAAGATGTAGTGGGATAGCGTCGCCAGCGGCCATGTTCAACTCGATTAATTTCCTGCGCTTAATGTCCAGCAGAGGAGGAAAAAAGATAAGAGGCCCAAGCCTAGCATCTCAGGCTTTGGAGTACCACACATGCCTTTAAAGCTGAGCCTTTCAAGCGGCGCCGTTCAAAAGGAATCGTTCAAAAGCAGTCGTTCAAGCAAGGCCTTAAGCATAGGATTAGACAAACCAACTAAAAGCTCCACTTAAGCTGCAGGTAGCCCAAGGTGGAAGCCGACTGGCCGAACAGGCTGGCGCTCGAACCGTCGAAGCGCTGCGCGATCAGGCTAAGTTGCCAGTCATCCGCCAGCGAATACTGGTAGGTTAAGCCGACAAAAAAGGAGTCATCATCATAGTAGCTGGCGTTGGCACTGAGACGACTGAGCGGCGTCAGATCAAAACCCAGATCCAGATAATAGGTCCAGGTGGTGAAGCTCAAGGTACGGGCTGAGAGCGGCAGATTCAGGTAGAGCAAGGCACTGTCGACACTCAGGGGCGAAGAGATATAAAGGGCGGCGCCGAGCACGCGCCAGTTGGCATCACTGGCGAAGCTGTAATCCATCTCCAGGGTCGCTACAGTACTGGCCTCAAGTACCTGTGTCGCGCTTGCGAGCGACTGCGTAGTCCTAGGCTCGGCATCGACAGGCGCCACGTATGACGTATTTATAGGATCGAAATGGGTCAGCTCGCCACGCAGCCCCGCGCCCCAAATATCGCCGGCAAATCCGCCACCAAACACCCTGTCGTCACGGGTCTTGCCGAGTATCAGCTGCCAATCCCAGCCCAAGTCATCGCCGAAGTCATAGCCAAAAAAGTTATGCCCAAGATAGCGCCCGGCGTACTGACGATTCTTGCGGCCAATCGATACATCATTTATTGCGCTATCCGCCTCCTGGCTATAGACAAACTCCAGCTGGCTGGCGTAGCCCAACTGGCGGCTAAGCTTTAGGGCATCGACCCCGCGGCGCTCGGCATAGTCGACATCATAGATAGAGTAGGCATTGAAGATATCATTGGGATTCCAAAGCGTACTCATGGCCCAGTTAACCCTAAAGCGCCCGGCGACCAGCTCCCAGTTGTCAGCAAACTGCCAACTTAAATAAGCGCGATCTAACTGGCTGTTGCCGATCCAGCCGTCGCTATCTAGCCAGTTGGCCGACAGATCCCAGTAGCCGGGATCCCAGGCCAGCAGCTCGCCATAGCCCGGCAGCCTGCCGCTGTCCCCCACCATGAGGCGATTGCGCAGGCCGACATTCACCCTGAGCGACTGCCAGCGATACTCGGCGTCGATACGATTATGCAGCAGGCTGTCCCAAAGCTGCTCGCCCTCGGCTGGGTCAACGACAGAGCCGAGATAACTCACATAGCCCTTTACCTGCCAGGGCTGCTCTGGCGTAACGCCAGGAATGGGCGCCGCCTGTGAGCCACGACTTGACAAGGCACCAAGACTCAACACAGCCGCCCAAAGGCAGAGGCTGGCAGCCAGCATTGGCCTTAACCCTAGCTTTAGCATAAGCACTCAGCCGCCCGATTCATTGGCGACGATCCTCAACCAAGCGACCATCCTCAAATACGATCACCCGCTTGGCCCTGGCGATCACCCTGGGATCATGGGTCGAAAAGATAAAAGTAGTGCCCTCCTGCTCATTGAGCGACTGCATGATATCCAGCAGCTCGGCGGTGCTCTTGGCATCCAGGTTGGCGGTGGGTTCATCAGCCATCACAAACCTCGGCCTGGGGGCCAGAGCCCTTGCAACCGCTACCCTCTGCTGTTGCCCGCCCGACAACTTGGCGGGGATCTTATCCTGCTGACCTGTCAGCCCCACCTGGGCGAGCAGCGCCATGGCCCGCTCGCGACACTCGGCCTCGCTGTGGCCTTGCAGCTGCATGACAAACTCGACATTTTCCAGCGCCGTCAGCACCGGCAGCAGGCTATAGTCTTGAAAGATAAAGCCCACATGGTCGCGGCGAAAGGCGATTAGCGCCTGCTCGCTCAGGTGGGTGATATCCTCACCGTCGATAAACACGGCGCCGCTACTCGGACTGTCGATGCCACCTATCATGTTCAGCAGCGTGGTCTTGCCCGAACCCGAGGGGCCCATGATGGCGACAAACTCGCCCTGAGCTATGGTGAGGTCCAGAGACTTTACCGCCGCCACCGGAAAGTCACTCTCGGGGTTATAGATCTTAGTTAATGCTTGAATCGCTATGGTCATTAAATATCTGACTCCTTTGGCCTAATGCTTCTGCGACATGGCGTCTACCGGACGCTGCTTGACTATCTGCCGCGCCGGATAGAGGGCCGCCAGCAGGCTTACAATCACCACCATCGCCAAGGTCGAGAGATACTGGCCGAGGGTGACCTGGGGATAGAGGGTGGTCGATACGCCGAAGGCGCCGAGTCCATCGGCCATGTTACCAAGGGGGATGCCTGTGTTTGCCAGCAGCGCTATCACCAAAACGCTCAGCATGAGGCCAAGTAGCGCCCCCGTCAGCCCAAGCAGCAGAGACTCCAGCAGGATCAGCCCCAGTATTTTGCGCTTCACCATGCCGATGGCCATCAGCACGCCAAACTCCCGCGTACGCTCAAACACCGCCATCAACATGATGTTGGCAATCCCCAATCCCAGCGCCGAGATGAAGATCAGCAAGATCACCGCATTGCTGGTATCCATCTGAGCGATAATGGTAGCCAGCATCGGCTGGATCTGTTGCCAGTCGCGCACCCTGTCCTGGGGCGCCAGCACGCTCGACAACCTCCTGGCAAGCGCCTTGGCGCGGCTATTATCCAGACTGTCGCTCTTCGTCAGGCGAATGGCGATCTCATGCACACCATCCAGCCCCGCCAAGGCGGTCAGATCGGCGCGGCGCACATAGGCGTTGGCCTCATCGAAGGTGCTGGAGGGGGAGCGATAGAGACCCGCCACCCGAAACGCCGCGCCGCTAACCGCCTTATCGGCGTTGCTGAAGGTGAGCACCACCTTGGAGCCCAGCCTCAACTTAAGGCGGCTCGCCGTCTTCTCAGAGATCACTATGGGATGCCGTCCACCGGCCTCGAGCCAGCCACCCTGGGTGATATTGTCGGCGATGGGCGTCACCCTAGCCTCGGCGGCGGGGTCAACGCCATTGATGCGAATGCCGCGACTCGCCCGGGGCGAGGCCAGCATCCCCTGTACCACAAAGCGCGCCGAAACACCTTGCACCTCAGGGATCTGACTAAGCTTTGTCAGCACAGGCTCGGGCGCGCGTATCCGGCTATTGATATCCGGGTCGAGCAGATAGTCCTTGTTATGCACCTGCAGGTGGCTGGTCTGCCAGGCGACGGCGTTATCTATCATGTTGGCGTACATGCCCGTCATGAAACCTAACATCACCACAACGCCCACCAGGCCAAACACCATGGCGCACACCATGATGCTGGTGCGCAGCCGGTTACGCCACAGATTGCGCCAGGCCAAAAGGGCCAACATGGGCGGATGCCAGCCAGAATTATCCTTGGTCATCATCGCCTCCTTTGAGAGCCGCAACCACCACCAGATGCTGGGTGCGCCACAGGGGATAGCAGAGGCACAGCGCCATCAAGCTGAGGATAATGAACACCTGATTGCGCACCAGCGCCAGCGATACCTTCATGGGCATCACTGGCTCCCAGCCCATCTCGAGCATCATCTTGGCGGTCTCGCCAGTCAGAGAGATGGGATGATAATAGAAATAACCTATCACCACGCTGCTGACTCCAAGGCCCAAAGCCGTGCCCAATGCGGCGATCAACAAGGATTCGATCATCACCAGGCGCAGCAAGGTCAGGCGCGCCATGCCGGTCGCCAGCATGACGCCAAACTCCCGCCTGCGCTCCAGCGTCATCATCAAGATGGTGGCAAACAGGGCGAAGCCGACGATGAGATAAAGCAGGCAGATCATAAACAGGCCGCCGGCCCGGTCCAGGGCTATCTGCTGCGCCATCTCAGGGGCCAGCGACTGCCAGTCCCGCACCTTGACCCTGTCACCATAAAGCGCAGAAAGTCTCTCGGTCAGAGGCGCCACCTCATCTAAGTTGTCGCTATGCAGTACCCAGGAGGTCACCTGTTCACCGGTTGAAAACAAGCCTTGGGCCGCGCTCAGGGGCATATAGACCAACTGATTATCCAGCTGCGCCAGGGGGAAATGCAGTATGCCGGCGATAGGATAGACTCCGGCCGCCGTCTGACCATGGTAGCCCTGACCATAGAGCACCAGCTCATCGCCGACACCTAGTTTCAGATACTCCGCCAATCCTTGTCCCAGCAGCACCTGCTGGGCTCCTGGGGTTAAGTAACGACCGGCCACCAGCTTGTCATCTATGGCTGAATAGTCGCTCTCAAGCTGTGGCCGCACGCCGTACACCAGCACGCCTTTGGAACGCTCCTCGCTGGAGGCCAACAGGAAAGATTCGATTCTGGGCAGGGCGTAGCTGATGTGGGGCAAGGCCTTAGCCGGGGCGATAAAATCATCATCGCCGGGCAGTAGATCTTCGATGCTCTCTGTGGTGGCATACTCGGGAGATTGCAGCTGGATCAGGCCGGTAGAGAAGCGGGCACTGTTGTCGATATTGTGCTCGTAACTGCCCTCCTGCATGCTGCGCATAAAGAGGGAGAGAAACAGCGCCAGCGCCAGGGCGAAGGCGGTCAGCAGGGTGCGCCGCTTCTGCCGCCAGAGATTGCGCCACGCCAGCTTAATCAACATGCCTCACCTCTATTCTTGTATCTAATTCTTAGCGTTTTAGATTTATCTCTGTGTTAGTCCCGCAGCGCCTTCATCTGCTGCTGAGAGAAGAAATCATCGCCTATCTCGAAATCAAATGCCGCCTCATGGGTGATAAGCTCGGTGCGCTGCCCCGGTTTATCGGCCGGGATCATCACCATCTTGGTGGCCAACATACGCCCGCCCATCTCCTGAATACCCGAGGTGGTCAGGGTGTTTACCAGCTCATCGAACTCGTCGAAAAATTCCACCTTACGTTGCAGATAATCTCGACTCGAGATCCACAGACGGATACGGCTCCAGACCACGGGCGCGTCTGGCTTGGCGAAGGCATCGATGACGAAGCAGTCATCCCCCTCTATCGATTCGTGCTGCACCAACTGATGGCGATAATCGACCACTATGGAGGACTGATTGATAAGGTCGTCATTGGTGAAGTCTGAGCCCATCCAGGACTGGCTCAACATGGAGGGGGCTATCTTGATGATGCGCTCGATGGCGGGCACCCAGTTCCACATCTCACGGTAGCGTTTGAGAGACACGCTGCCCTTGTCCTTCGCCGGCGCCGTCACCAGTACCAGCGACAGCTCCTGCCCCTTGGTCCAGCTCTTCATGCTCATAGAGCGCGTCCAGTCCGGGCGCACGATATTCATGGTCGCCACCACATAGCTGGACTTGCCGCGCATCTGCTCGTCGGCGCGGCGCACTATCTCGCGTGCCTCCAGGGCGTCGCTACTTTTTATAACCTCAGTCTCGGCAACCCTAGCCTCTGAAAGTAAACTCCCAGTAGCCAGAGTCTCGGCTGTCGCTGAAATTGGTGCCATACACACCAGGGCAAGGCCTAGCATGCCCGCTAACCAAGGTCTCGCTCCATCCATGTCGACGCCTCCCCAAATGGCTCAAATGCCGTGCTAAACACTAAAACTTTAGACTATAACTTGTTGTCTTAAAAGGAAACAAACGAAAGTGTGACCCGCTTTTTTCCCCTCGCTCTTAACTTACTTAAACCTTCTCCTAGGCCTTTTCTCTGTCACCATGACTTGGCGGCGTCGAGGTCACCAGAAATTCCAGCGCCTGCTCACCGCCGTTGCGCAGGCAATGAGCCTGACCCGGCGCCACATGCATCCCCTGGTGAGCAGTGAGTCTATGCTCGATACCCTCCACCTCAAGCAGCGCCGTCCCCGACAGGATAAAGAAAAACTGCTCCGCCACCTTATGGTAGTGACGCTGCTCGCCCCTGCCCACAGGTACCCGCTCCTGAATCACGCTCAGCGCAGGACGCTTCACCAGATGCCAGCCATCACAGGCTTTGCCTTCCATATCCTGTTCGCCCCAAAGATAGTGCTCACTGTTATCGCGACTGACCACCGTCATCGATACCCACTCCTCATTTCCGCTGCTAGATTAATTTATGATGCGACCAAGCTAAAGCTAAGACTCTGCGAGTGCAATAAGCGTCGGGGCATTTAGCTAATGCAACAAAGCGCTGGCACAAGAAAAAAGGAGAACTAAGTTCTCCTTTTTGCGACTCATTTTCTTGACTCAATCATCGAGGCTCATTTTCAATGACTCATGTTTCGAGAGCAGCGAATGACGCTAATGCCTAGGCGGGTTTTAGTGTCATTTAGTGAGCCTTTGCCGCCGAGACCAATGCCTTCTGCACATGATCCGGCACCACATCATAGCGGCTAAAGGTCATGGCAAACTGACCATCGCCGCCGGTTAAGGATTTCAGCCGGGTCGAGTAATCATCGACGGTCGCCAGCGGCGCTTCGACCTCCACTTCCACCTTGCCGTTACCCTGGGCCTGGGTGCCGCAGATGATGCCGCGATTGGCGCTGATATCCCCGGTAATGTCACCCACATGCTCCTGGGCCACCTGAACCTGCATCTCAACGATCGGCTCCAGGATCACTGGGTTGGCTTCCTGCACGGCATCGAGGAAGGCCTTCTTACCCGCCATCACGAAGGCGATCTCCTTCGAGTCGACGCTATGATGCTTACCGTCCAGCAGGGAGACGCGCACATCCTGCATCGGGAAGCCCGCCACAGCGCCGCCGTTCATCGCCTCCTTCACCCCTTTCTCGACCGCAGGAATGTATTGGCTCGGCACAGAGCCGCCCACCACCTTGCTGACAAACTCGAAACCAGCACCTCTTGGCAACGGCTCGACGGTGAGCTCCACCTCACCAAACTGACCGGCACCGCCAGACTGCTTCTTGTGACGGTAACGCGCCGTGGCGCTGCGGGTGATAGTTTCGCGGTAGGCCACCGCGGGCACATCGGTTTCCATATCGACGTTAAAGAGATCATGGGCCTTCTCCAGCGCGATCTGCAGGTGCAAGTCCCCCTGGCCCTGTAGAATCGTCTGTCCTTCGGCCTCGTTCTTGGCGATGTGCAGGCTAGGATCTTCCACCACCAACTTGTTGAGCACCTCGGCAATCTTCTGCTCATCGCCGCGGCGCTTGGCCGACACCGCCAGGCCGAAGATAGGTTGTGGCAGTACCAACTCAGGCAGGTGGAACTCATCTTCGTCGTGACTGTCGTGAAGCACGGCGCCCACGGTCAGCTCATCCACCTTAGAGATGGCGCAGATATCGCCCGGCACCGCAGAGGTCACGCTAACCTGCTTGTCCCCCTGAAGCTTAAACAGGTTACCTACCTTGATGGGTTTACGACCATCGCCGATAAACAGCTTCATCCCCAGAGAGATGGTGCCCTGATAGACCCTAAACACTCCCATGCGACCGAAGAAGGGGTCGATAGCCACCCGAAAAACATAGGCCAGGGCGTGATCTTCGCTGGACTGGGTCACATCCACCGGCAGGGCTGACTCACCCTGCCCCTTGATGAACTGGGGCGGGTTGGCCTCTAATGGGTTGGGGCTCAGCTTGATGATGAGCTCTAACAGCGCGCCTATGCCCACCTGCTGCTCGGCGCTGGTGAAACAGACAGGCACCAGATGGCCCATGCGCAGCGCGGTTTCCAGCGGGGCATGTAGCTGCTCGGGCGTAAGGTTTTCCCCCTGCTCCAGATACAGCGCCATCAGCTCATCGTCTTCCTCGAGCACAGTATCCACCAGCTCATCGCGGGCACTGGCCACATCATGGAACAGGGCCTCCCCCTGCAACTCAGGCTGAGGATGCAGATAACAGTCGATCACATCATCCAGGGCGGCATTAGGCAGATTCACCGGCAGGCAGCGATGACCAAACTTAGTTTGGATCTCATCGAGCAGGCCCGCCAGATTGGCGCCATTACCGTCGATATGGTTAATCGCAATCAGTACCACCTTACCCTGTGCCCTGGCGGCCTCGAAGGCGCGCTGGGTGATGGTCTCTATGCCGGTGGCGGCGTTGATCACCAAGAGCACAGACTCCACACCGCTAAGCGGCAACAAGGCACGGCCGAAGAAGTCGGGCAGACCCGGGGTGTCGATGAAATTGATGTGATGATTGTCGAAATCGAAATTGAGGAAGGAAGGTTCTAGGCTATGTCTGTGGTCTTTTTCCTGGGCAGTGAAATCAGCATGATTTGTGCCCTTGTCCACCCTGCCTTTTTGGGCGATCGCCTCGCCCTGGAACAGCAATGCCTCGAGCAGAGTGGATTTACCCGCCCCTGTGTGTCCGAGCACCGCCAGATTCCGGATCTGCTCCGTGGTAAACTCAGCCATATCGGCCTCCTTTGATCTGTTATATCAATAGGTAACAGCACCACGACCTCTTTCCCTGCCACTAAAATCGTGTTTGCTGCAAACAAAAACAATGTGTTGTGATCGGTCTATTAACAACCAGTATAGGCCTGTCACCCTGCCTTGCTTTTGATCGAGATCACGCTTTAACTCACAGGGTTAATTTAGCTAACGCCTGTCACAAACAGCGAACATATGTAAGCTAAAATAGCCGGTGTCGAAGACTTTTAAGTCCCAGGTGATTGTATTGGCCCTCAAGCTACTGTAGTCTGCTGCTCTATTAACGTCAGTTCAGACGGACAACGCGGGATTATGCAGGCTAGCAGCAAACCGCGACAGCGCTTGTCCCAATAGATTATTGATGGAACGCCCTAACCAGTATGCTCGAGAAGCCTAACCACAAGACGCAGCGCCGGGACTCGCAAACCGCGGCGCGAAAACTCAGCGCCAGTGAATATAGGCACAAGAATGCCACCACCACCCCTGAGATGCGTCAGTTTATCCAGGAGTCGGAATTACCGGTGAGCCAGCTGGCAAAGGTGCTCAACATCAGCGAAGCCACGGTGCGTAAATGGCGTCGACGTGACTCCATCGAGGACACGCCTAACACCCCCCACCATCTCAACACCACGCTAACGCCGATGCAGGAATATGTGGTCGTGGGGCTGCGCTACCAGCTGAAGATGCCGCTGGACAGGCTGCTCAAGGTGACTCAAGAGTTTATCAATCCCAATGTGTCCCGCTCCGGCCTCGCCCGCTGCCTCAAACGCTACGGGGTGTCGCGCATCCACCACATCGAGCGTCCCGAGGTACCGGACCATTACTTCAACCAGCTGCCCATCGCCCAGGGCAGCGACATAGTCACCTATACCTTAAATCCAGAGACCCTGGCCCACACCCTGGCGCTGCCACAGGCCGACGGCGACACAGTGCTGCAGGTGGCCTCGCTCACCCTGCCGCCACAACTGGCGGACGCCGAGCCAAGCTCGGTACTTTTGGGCATAGATCCCCACAGCGACTGGATCTACTTAGATATCTATCAAGACGGTAACACCCAGGCCACCAAGCGATACATCACCCATCTACTTCGTCAGGGGCCGTTTCATCTGCGTAAGCTTTTGGTACGCAACTATCACACTTTCTTACAGCGCTTCCCAGGTGCCACCATGGCACAGCTAACACCCGGCGCTGACATACAGACACCTGAGCATCAGGTAGCAAGCGGAGACTCATAATGAGCCAGACCGAAACATCAAAGACGTCAAGCGATCAGCGCCTCAACAAGCGTCTGAAAGATATGCCCATTGCCATCGTTGGCATGGCGAGCATCTTTGCCAACTCACGTTATCTCAACAAATTTTGGGATCTGATCTGCGACAAGATTGACGCCATCACCGAGGTGCCAGACACCCATTGGCAGGTCGACGATTACTACGACAGCAACAAGAGCGCGCCGGACAAGAGCTACTGCAAACGCGGCGGTTTCATGCCCGAGGTCAACTTCAACCCCATGGAGTTTGGCCTGCCGCCCAACATCCTAGAGCTGACCGACACCTCACAGCTGTTGTCACTCATCGTCGCTAAAGAGGTGCTCGCCGATGCCAAGCTACCGAGCGACTACGACAGAAACAAGATAGGCATTACCCTAGGCGTAGGCGGCGGTCAGAAGATCAGCCACAGCCTCAACGCCAGGCTGCAATATCCAGTGCTCAAGAAGGTGTTCAAGCACAGCGGCATCAGCGACGCCGACAGCGAGATGCTGATCAAGAAGTTTCAGGACCAATATGTCCACTGGGAAGAGAACTCCTTCCCGGGCTCCCTGGGCAATGTGATCGCCGGGCGTATCGCCAACCGTTTCGACTTAGGCGGCATGAACTGCGTCGTCGACGCCGCCTGCGCCGGCTCGCTGGCAGCCATGCGCATGGCCCTGAGTGAACTGGTGGACGGCCGCGCCGAGATGATGATCACCGGTGGCGTCTGTACCGACAACTCCCCCTCCATGTATATGAGCTTCTCCAAGACGCCAGCCTTCACCACCAACGAGACGGTGCAGCCCTTCGATATCGACTCCAAGGGGATGATGATAGGCGAAGGGATAGGCATGGTGGCCCTGAAGCGTCTAGAAGACGCCGAGCGCGATGGCGATCGCATCTATGCGGTGATCAAGGGCGTAGGCGCCTCGTCGGACGGTAAGTTTAAGTCTATCTACGCACCGCGCCCCGAAGGCCAGGCCAAGGCGCTCAAACGCGCCTACGACGATGCCGGATTCCCGCCACATACCTTAGGGCTAATGGAAGCCCACGGCACGGGCACCGCCGCCGGTGACGTGGCCGAGTTTAACGGCCTCAAGTCTGTGTTCAGTGAAGGCTGCGAGACAACCCAGCATATCGCCCTGGGCTCGGTGAAGTCGCAAATCGGCCATACCAAGTCAACCGCTGGCACTGCCGGGCTTATCAAGGCGGCGCTGGCGCTGCACCACAAGGTACTACCGCCGACCATCAATGTGGATCAGCCCAATCCTAAGCTGGATATCGCCAACTCGCCCTTCTATCTCAATACCGAGACGCGCCCCTGGCTGCCACGCCCCGACGGCACCCCGCGTCGCGCCGGTATCAGCTCCTTCGGCTTTGGCGGCACTAACTTCCACTTTGTGCTCGAAGAGTATCAGCGCGAACATAGCCGAGATCAGGGCAAGCTGACCCAATTCCGCCAGCGCGCCGTGCCTCAAAGCTTGCTACTGAGCGGCGCCGACAAGGCTGGGCTCATCGCCACCATCAGGCAGCTCGTTGCAGGCGCAGATAAAAAATCCCTCGACGTCCTGGCCAGTCAACATCCGCTGCGCGCGCTTGACGCCAATGCCCCGCGTCTTGGCCTGGTGGTCAGCGACACAGACAGCCTCAAGACCCAGCTTAATCAGGCGCTTAACCGCCTGGAAGCGGGCGATGAGGCATACTGGTCGCTACCTAGCGGCCTGCACTATCGCAGCAGCAGTCTGGCTAGCCCTAAAGTGGCCGCGCTGTTTGCCGGACAAGGCGCCCAATACCTCAATATGGGGCTTGAGCTTGCCTGCCACTTCCCTGAGATGCGCGAGCAATTTGTAATGGCCGACAAAGTGTTTGCCAGCCAGGATAAGACGCCGTTGTCGCAACTGGTGTACCCGGTGCCAGTCTTCACGACTGAGGAGCGCAAGGCACAAGAGGTACTACTGACCAATACCGCCAATGCCCAGAGCGCCATCGGTGCCATCTCTATGGGACAATACACCCTGCTCAAGCAAGCCGGCTTCACGCCCGACATGGTGGCAGGCCACAGCTTTGGTGAACTCAGCGCCCTGTGCGCCGCCGGGGTAATTAGCCTCGAAGACTACTACCAGCTGACATTTGCCCGTGGCTATGCCATGGCCAGCCCAAGTGTCGAGAGTGTCGAGAGTGTCGAGAGTGTCGAGAGTGCCGAGGGTACCGATCGCGGTACCATGTATGCCATCATCACCAAAACCGCCGAAGATCTGACTCGACTGGAGGCCACCCTTGAAGCCTTCGACGGCGTCAAGGTCGCCAACTACAACGCGCCGACCCAGCTGGTGATCGCCGGGCCGACAGATGCCACCACCCAGGCGGCCAAGGCCCTTAGCGAGCTCGGCTTCAAGGCGATCGCCCTGCCGGTATCCGGCGCCTTCCATACGCCATTGGTAGGCCACGCCCAGGCACCGTTTGCCGAGGCGATCGACAAGGTGAAGTTTGCCAAGCCGGCGCTGCCTGTGTACGCCAACGCCAGCGGCGCTCGCTACGCCAATGTCGCCAAGACCATGAAGAGCGAGTTTAAGCAGCACATGCTGCAATCGGTGCGCTTTAGCGAGCAGCTAGAGGCCATGTACGCCGATGGTGCCCGCGTCTTCATCGAGTTTGGCCCTAAGAATATTCTACAAAAATTGGTAGAGAACACCCTTAGCGGCAAGCTAGATACCCTGTGCAGCATCAGCCTCAACCCTAATCCTAAGGGCGATAGCGACCTGCAACTTCGTCAGGGCGCCATGCAGCTTGCCGTCTGCGGCATCGCACTGGATGAGATAGACCCGTACCAAGCCGAACCGGCCCAGGCCGAGCCAGTCTCTCCCATGAATATCACGCTCAACGCGACCAACTACATCAGCCCGGCGACCCTGGCGAAGATGGAAAAATCCCTTAACACGGGCACCATCACGCCACAGACCCGAGTGCAAGAGAAGATAGTGGAAGTTGAAAAACTGGTCGAAGTCGAAAAAGTTGTCGAAAAATTTGTAGAAGTAGAGAAGATAGTGGAAAAATCGATCCCCGCAGCCCAAGCGCCACGGGCCAATGACTCTCATGGCTCAGTCATCAATACACCTGCCATCCAGACGTTACAGACAATCGCTGGCGATGATGCCCTGACGGCACTGTTCGCCGCCCAGCAACAGACGGCGCAGCTGCATCAACAGTTCCTGACCATACCTCAGCAGTATGGTGAGACAGTCACTCAGCTGATGACGGCGCAGGCACAGATGGCCGCCGCCGGGGTCGCGATCCCTGAGAGCCTGCAGCGCGCCATGGAGCAGTTCCACCAACATCAGGCGCAGACGTTACAGAGCCATACTCAGTTCCTCGAGATGCAGGCCCAGAGCAATCAGAGCGCCCTGCAACTGATGGGACAAGGCGGTCAACCGCTAACGCCTACAGTGCAAGCCGCGCCGCTAGTAACGCCTGTTATTCAGCCTCAATCTTTACCAGCAGAGACGCCCGCCGTCCAGAGCGCTCCTGTCGTGACGCAGGCACCAGTGATGCAGCAAGTGCAACAGGTGCCTGTCGTAGCAGCACCAGTTCATACCGCAGAGGTTCAGGCGCCTGTGCCTGCGACCCCTAGCACTAAGGCACAATTGAGTGCAGACGATATTCAGAAGACCATGCTTGAGGTGGTCGCCGACAAGACAGGTTATCCCACCGAGATGCTGTCGCTAGAGATGGATATGGAAGCCGACCTCGGCATCGATTCCATCAAGCGGGTGGAGATCTTAGGCACAGTGCAGGATGAACTGCCGGGTTTGCCCGAGCTCAGCCCGGAAGATCTGGCCGAGTGTCGCACCCTGGGTGAGATCGTGGCATATATGAACAGCAAGCTGCCGGCCGCAGGCGCTCACACCCAAAAAGCCGCCGCGGGCGCTCACATTACAGAAACCGCCGCAGGCGCTCTTAATACCCCAGAGGTTCAAAACGCAGCCGCAGCTGCAAGCTTGTCATCGACACAAGTCCAAGAAACCATGCTCACCGTGGTAGCCGACAAGACGGGCTACCCCACCGAGATGCTGTCACTTGAGATGGATATGGAAGCCGATCTCGGCATCGATTCCATCAAGCGCGTAGAGATCTTAGGCACGGTTCAGGATGAGCTGCCGGGACTCCCTGAACTCAGCCCAGAAGATCTGGCCGAGTGCCGCACCTTGGGTGAGATCGTTAGCTATATGAACAGTAAACTACCCGCCGCAGGCACTCTCATTTCAGAAGTCGCCACAGGCGCTGTTGCTACCCCAGAGGTTCAAAACACAGCTACTAGCGGTTTATCTTCGACACAAGTCCAAGAGACCATGCTCACAGTTGTGGCCGACAAGACAGGCTACCCAACTGAGATGCTGGCCCTTGAGATGGATATGGAGGCCGATCTCGGCATCGATTCCATCAAGCGGGTGGAGATCTTAGGCACAGTGCAGGATGAACTGCCAGGATTGCCTGACCTCAGCCCGGAAGATCTGGCCGAGTGCCGTACCCTGGGTGAAATTGTTAGCTATATGAACAGCAAGCTGCCAGCTGCAGGCGCTCATATACAACAAGCCGCAGGCGCTATGACCAGCCAACAGCCGACAGCACAAACTCAAGCGGGCGCTGACTTGTCATCATCACAGGTGCAGCAGACCATGCTGACCGTGGTCGCCGACAAGACAGGTTACCCAACCGAGATGCTCTCACTTGAAATGGACATGGAAGCCGACCTAGGCATCGACTCTATCAAGCGTGTGGAGATCTTAGGCACGGTTCAAGACGAACTGCCGAGCCTGCCCGAGCTCAGCCCAGAAGATCTGGCCGAGTGCCGCACCCTGGGGGAAATCGTCGCATATATGGCAGGAAAACTACCCGCCGCTGGCTCTATAGCCACAGAAGTTCAAAGCGCAGCAGCAGACTTGTCATCTGAATTTGTACAGCAGACCATGCTCACAGTGGTGGCCGACAAGACAGGTTACCCCACTGAGATGCTGGCCCTTGAGATGGATATGGAGGCCGATCTCGGTATCGACTCAATTAAACGGGTCGAGATCTTAGGCACGGTTCAGGATGAGCTGCCGGGACTACCGGATCTCAACCCAGAAGATCTGGCCGAGTGCCGCACTCTGGGTGAGATCGTGGCGTATATGAACAGCAAGCTGCCCGCCGCAGGCGCTCATGTTCAACAAGCCGCCGCAGGCGCTTTGGCAGAAACGACGGGCAACCAGGCGCAGAGCGCCTCGGTTACCCAGGTGCAAGCCATCTCCGCCGAGCCGCTGGTCGAGTTGCCACCTCACAGCGAGGTAGCGCTAAAAAAGCTTGAAGCGGCGAAGCCTGATGCCGAGGGTTTCGCCGCCAATGCTACCCTGGTGATCCAAGACGATGGTCACAACGCCGGGGTACTGGCCGAGAAACTCAGCAATAAGGGGCTCAAGGTCGTGGTTGTGCGCCTGCCAGAAGGTCAGCCTCAGTCACCGCTGAGCAGCGCCATTGCCAGCTGGCAGCCTGAAGGACTGGCTGAGCAAGATGTGGTGCAGGCGATAGCAGGAATTAGCGCAAACCACGGTAACATTGCAGGTTTTGTACACCTACAGCCTCAGCAGGAGGCCAACGCTGTCTCAGGGCTACAACTGACCGACGCTGGCTTTAGCCACCTGAGCTCGGCGTTCCTCTGGGCCAAGCATCTGCAGGCGCCATTAAGCACGCAGACGGGTCGTCGCTGCTTTGTCACCGTCAGTCGTATCGACGGCGGCTTCGGCTACCTGGACGCCAAGCAACTGGCCAAGAGCGAACTTAATCAGGCCGCGCTTTCGGGTCTCACCAAGACTCTGAGTCATGAATGGCCAGGCATCTTCTGCCGCGCGTTGGACTTAGCGCCAGAGATGAGCGCAGCGCAGCTGGGCGATGCCCTGCTCGCGGAGCTCATGGACAGCGACAGCGATCTCAACGAGGTCGGTATCAGTGTCGATGCCGGCGGCAAACTGTGCCGTCATAGGCTACAGCCGGGTGAAGCGACGATAAAAACCGCAGAATCCCAGCTAGATAGCTCAGATAAAATACTGGTGACCGGGGGTGCAAAAGGGGTGACCTTCGAATGTGCCCTGGCACTGGCTAAGCGTTGCCAGTCGCACTTTATCCTCGCAGGTCGCAGCGAACATGTTAGCGCGAAGGATCTGCCAGAATGGGCCCAGGGCAAGACTATCGGCGAACTTAAGCAGGCCGCTATCGCTCATCTACTCGCCAGCGGTGACAAGCCAACGCCTAAGCAGGTCGACGCCCTCATCTGGCCGGTAAAGAGCAGTCTTGAGATCCAGGCCGCCCTCAACGCCTTCGAGGCGGTGGGCGCCTCGGCGGAATATCTGGCGATGGATGTCAGCAAGGCAGAGGCGATCGAGCAGGCCCTCGGCGCCATCAATCAGCTAACGCCAATTACAGGACTCATCCATGGTGCGGGCGTACTGGCCGATAAACACATACAAGACAAAACCTTAGATGAGCTTGCGCGAGTCTACGGCACTAAGGTGGCCGGGCTTAAGGCGCTGCTGAGCGTGATCGATCCCGCCCAGCTCAAGCTAGTAGCCCTCTTCTCTTCGGCGGCCGGTTTCTATGGCAACACGGGGCAGAGTGACTACGCCATGGCCAACGAGATCCTTAACAAGGCGGCACTGCAACTGACTCAGTTAAACGAGCAGACCAAGGTGATGAGCTTTAACTGGGGCCCTTGGGATGGCGGCATGGTCAATCCTGCGCTGAAGAAGATGTTTGTCGATCGCGGCGTCTATGTGATCCCACTGCAGGCGGGTGCCGAGCTGTTTGCCACCCAGCTACTTGGCGACAGCGGCGTACAGCTGCTGATCGGCAGTGATATGCAAGGCAACACAGCTAAAGCCGATGAGGCCAGCTCAGTAAAAAAGCCTGATGCGGATGAGGTGCACGTCGCACAGCATCCGCTGCAGCCTGTCACTCAAACGCGCCAGTTAACGCCCGCGACCATGGCCTTTGTCTCAGACCATGTGATCGGCGGTAACCCGGTATTACCGACGGTTTGCGCTATCCAATGGATGCGTGAAGCCGCTCGGGCGCACATTGGCGCCCCGGTAAAGGTGCGCAGCTATAAGCTGCTCAAAGGCATTATTTTCGACACCGAAGCGCCGCAAACCATAGTGCTAACGCTAACCCCTGAATATAAGGGCGATAGCCTGACGGCCATTCAGGCCTCAATAAGCAGCGAGGGACGGCCGCAGTACCAGGCGAGCCTTTGTTTGATGGATAGCGAGGACTGCTCGGCGCCAATCAAGGCCTTCGAGGGGCTGTACAGTGGCGAGGCGGTCACCGATGCCAGCACGCTCTACAGTGACGGCACCCTGTTTCATGGGCCAAGACTGCAGGGATTGGATAAGGTTGTGAGGTTCGATGAGCAGGGGCTTATCGCCTCTGTTAGCCTGCCCCAGGTGCGCGAAGCCGACTGCGGCGAGTTTGTACCTCGCCTAAGCAGCGCAGGCTGTCAGCCTTTTGCCGAGGATCTCTTGCTCCAAGCCATGTTGGTCTGGGCAAGGCTCAGCTATGGGGCGGCCAGTTTGCCATCGGCCATCGACGAATTCATCAGTGTGCAGCCGATGCACGGCGGCGAAACCGGCTATATCGAGCTGAATGTGGTCAAGAGCAATCGCAGAAGCCTGACGGCCGATGTGGCGCTTTACCATCAAGATGGCCGCCTGAGCGCCCTGATGAAAGGAGCCAGGATCACCATCAGCTCAACCCTCAATGCTGCCTTCGTGCCACACGGTGCGCGCGGTGAAACGGCCAACGAGGAGGCGACGCAGTGACCCAGGAGTTTGGCCAAAAGGTAAGCAATGCTAACGCTAACAGCGAAGGCGCTACCCCGCTGCGGGTAGCCCTCTTGCTGTTGCCAAAAGATGCGCCCTTGCCCGATACCTTAGCCAATCAGCCAGTTCGAAAGCTGCAAGTTGACCAAACTGAACCTAAGTTAACCGAGGCTGACCTTACTGAGAATAAGCTGGCTCAGACGCTAGAGCAGGCAGTGAGCAGGGTCGCCACAGGCGATCTGGTTTGCCTGCAAGGCGCCCAGCAAACATTGCTGCTGATGCCATCGCTCAAGGCGGCGCAGCACAAGCTGCACCCTCATGCCCATCTGGCGGCGCTGCAATGTGGTCAAAGCCAGAGCAGTGCACTGCAAGGCGCGCTGGCACAGGCCAAACGCCAACCGGATAGTGTTCAATGCAGAGCGCATATCGATGATATGAACAAGGGCTTCGACGCCTTGTGTCGCCTGATCGCTGATATTGCACAGCGAACCATTAGGCGTTCAGAGAGTCGGCGTCACTACTGGTTTACCGAGCCCTATCAGGGACGAGTAGCGACGCTTACCCTGGAGAATACCCAGCTTCAGCAAGGGAAAGCGCAAACTCATCTGGCCATGGTGCTGACACAGGGCACAGGCCGGCTCAAGGCGCGATCGCTACTGTCGGCCAGCCAGCTGTTCTTTCTGCTACCCGGTAGCAGTGAAGCCGCGCTCAACCAAGGGCTCTGGGCCCTGGCGGCGGCCTTGGATAAGCTCGTCTTATCACAGACCGAGCCCTTAGCGCACGAGATGGCGATCATTGAGCTGATGCAGCAAAATCTCGATGCCTTTGTCACCAGCGGTCCGACACGTTTTGTGATCTGTCTACAGGCCATAAGTATCGAGGCGCTTGGGCAGGAGATCACCGCCATGAGCCAGGCGCTGGCCAAGGTCTGTAAGGAGAAAGGGGAATACCGCACGCCATCGGGTAGCTATTTCAGCGCCGCGCCGCTGGGTCAGGCCAAGCTGGCCTTCGTTTATCCCGGCGTTGGCACCATCTACCCTGATATGCTGCATGAGCTACACAGCTACTTCCCAGCCCTGTTTAGCCGCTTGCAGCAACAAGGAGATCTCAAGGCGATGCTGCAGGCCGATATGATCTATCTAGAAGATAAGGCCGACACTCAACCTATGCCTCTAAGCAAGATGGCCATTGCAGGTGTGGGCGCCAGCTACCTGCTGACTAAGCTACTGGTGGATGAATTTGCAGTGCAGCCACACTTTGCCCTGGGTTACTCCATGGGTGAAGCCGCCATGTGGGCCAGCCTGGATGTGTGGCAAGCCCCCCATAGCTTGATCGATAAGACCCTGAGCGCTCCCCTGTTTACCGAGGAGATCTCAGGTCCGCTCAAGGCGGTTCGTCGTCACTGGCAACTGTCAGAGAACGACCCTCTCGAATGGAACAGTTTTCTGGTTCGATGCCAAGGCGATGATATTCAGCCTTTGCTGGAGCGTTACCCCAGAGTCTATCTTGCCATCACTCAAGGGGATACCTGCGTGATCGCTGGCTGTCAGGCCAGTTGCCAGGCCCTGTTACAGGAACTGGGTAAGCGTGGCATAGCCGCCAATCGAGTGACCGCCATGCATACGCCACCAGCCTTAAGCCTGCAGTCGCAGGTGCAGGCCTTCTATCATCAGGCGATCATAGCCGAGGCCGCCGAGCATCCGGTCAAATTTATCAGCGCCGCCAGCCTCATCGATGGCCAAGATGGCGCAGTCAACGAGACTCAGGCCCTGAGCGCCGAAGCTATCGCTACCTCGATAGCCAAGACCTTCTGCCACCGTCTCGATTTTGAGTCGCTCATCCAGAGCGCAACCCATCAGGGGGCTGCGCTATTTGTCGAGGTCGGTGCCGACAGACAAAACTGCACCCTGATAGATAAAATTCTAAAAGCCAGCGAGACACCCCACGTCAGCGTGCCGGTCAATGCCCGCGGCGCAAACGAGGTGATCACTCTGCTCAAAGCCTTGGGCACACTGATCAGCCACAGAGTTCCCGTCAGCCTCACTGTGCTGCAACTGGGACTCAAGCGTGAACTGGCTAAGCTGCAACAGCGCAGCGCTCAAGGTGAGCCACCGCTCGCCAATACCCTATTTCAAGAGGAAGTCTAATGCCTTCAAATGAAGCGCCTTCTGCCAAACAAGTGCCCCAAAAGACCCGAGGTCATGGCAAGATTGCCATCGTGGGTCTGGCAAACCTCTACCCAGACGCCAAGACCCCTAAGCAGTTTTGGCAAAACCTGCTCGACAAACGCGACTCTCGCACCCAACTCAGCGATGACAAGCTCGGCGCCCACTTAGCCGACTATCGTGGCGAGCAGGGCGAGGCCGATCGCTTCTACTGCGACAAGGGCGGGTATATTGAAGATTTTCACTTTAATCCCTATGGCTATAAACTGCCGCCCGAACAACTCCAAGGGATGGACGATAGCCTGCTGTGGGCGCTGGACACCAGTCGCAATGCCCTGCTCGATGCGGGCATTGCCCTGGATTCTCCTCAGCTATCACGCTGCGGCGTCATCATGGGCACCCTCTCTTTCCCTACGACAAAATCGAATGAGCTGTTTCTGCCCCTCTACCATAAGGCGGTAGAAAAAGCCCTCAAACAGAAGCTGGCCTGCCCAGATTTCAGCCTGAGCGACTATAACGCCCATCGCCCCGCAGCCAACACCTTAGACGTTGCCAATGGTGCCATCGCCCACAACGCCTCAAAGCTAGTGGCCGATGCCCTTGGCCTTGGGCGCGTTCAACTTAGCCTGGATGCCGCCTGCGCCAGCTCTGTCTATTCGCTGAAACTGGCCTGCGACTATCTCAACACGGGCAAGGCCGATCTCATGTTGGCGGGTGCCGTCTCCGGTGCCGACCCTTTCTTTATCAACATGGGCTTCTCCATCTTCCATGCCTATCCGGAGCATGGTTTCTCGGCCCCCTTCGATCGCAATACCAAGGGGCTGTTTGCCGGAGAAGGCGCCGGGGTACTGGCACTCAAACGCCTCGAAGACGCCGAGCGTGATAATGATAAGATCTACGCCATCGTCAGTGGCATCGGCCTGTCTAACGACGGCAAGGGCCAGTTTGTGCTCAGCCCCAACAGTAAGGGGCAGGTCAAGGCCTTCGAGCGTGCCTATCGCCACAGTGGCGTCGATCCTAAACAGATAGAAGTGATCGAATGCCATGCCACGGGCACCCCGCTGGGTGACAAGGTAGAGCTGGCCTCCATGGAGCAATTTTTTGCCCCTAGGCTCGAAGGTGCGAGCGCGCCCATGATAGGTTCGGCCAAGTCCAACTTAGGGCATTTACTTACCGCCGCGGGCATGCCGGGGATCATGAAGATGATCTTTGCCATGAATCAGGGCCAGCTGCCCCCAAGCATCAACCTCAGTGAGGCCATCGAATCGCCAAACGGCCTATTTGGCGCTCATACCCTGCCAAGTCAAGTGACCCCTTGGCCGGTTAAGGTCGATAATCAAACGCGCCTGGCCGGGGTGTCGGTATTTGGCTTCGGCGGCTGTAATGCTCATCTGTTGTTAGAATCCTATACACCCACAGAGTGCGAGCCTTCAACCACTGCGACATCGCCGCAGTTAACTGTGCCTTGTCACAACGGCTCGACACCGCAATTTGTGATCAGTGGCATTGCGGCGCATCTCGGCCCACTTGGCAGCATTAACGCCCTCGACACCTGTATTCGCCAAGGGCAAGAGGCCTTTGTGCCCCTGCCACCAGCGCGCTGGAAAGGGTTAGATCAGCACCCAGAACTGCTAGCGCAATTTGGCCTCGACTCGGCTCCCCAAGGCGCTTATGTGGATAGCTTCGAGCTGGATTTCCTGCGCTTTAAACTGCCCCCCAATGAAGACGATCGCCTTATCGGCCAACAGCTGATGCTGATGAAAGTCGCCGACGAAGCAATACGCGACGCAGCGTTACAGCCAGGGCAAAAAGTGGCCGTCTTGGTCGCCATGGAGACAGAGCTGGAACTGCACCAGTTCCGCGGCCGGGTAAACCTGCACACTCAGCTCAAACAGAGTCTGGATGCCGTGGGCGCTAGCCTGAGCGACAGCCAATATCGCGAGCTTGAGGCCCTGGCCATGGACAGCGTGCTCGACGCCGCCAAGCTAAACCAATACACCAGCTTTATCGGCAACATCATGGCCTCGCGTATCGCCTCCCTGTGGGACTTCAGCGGTCCGGCCTTCACCATCTCCGCTGGCGAGCAATCAGTAGGCCGCGCCCTGGATGTGGCGGAAAATATCATGGTGCAGGAGCAGCTTGATGCCGTGGTGATCGCCGCGGTCGATCTCTGTGGTAGCCTGGAGCAGGTGATGCTGAAAAATGCTATCGCCCCTGTGGCCAGTCAGAGCCATCCAAACGGCTGGCGACTGGCGGAAGGCGCCGGCGCCCTGGTGCTGGAAACCTCATCCCACCAAAGCCAGCGTGGCGCTAGCGCCTATGGCAAGATAGAGAGCCTCAACTTTGGTCCTCAGCATCAATTAGCGCGCCTGTGCGATGAGCTGTTGACTCTCAATGGCACAGATGCCGAGCAGATCTCACTGGTCGAGATGAGTGTGGCGCCTTGCAGCCAGCATCAGCCCCAACAGCTGATAGCGCAGCTGCCTACGGCGCAGGCTCGTCTGATGCAGAGCGACCAACAACTGGGCCACAGCTTTGCCGCCGCCGGCATGACCAGCCTTATTGCCACACTGCTGCGCATGACACAAGAAAGCGCGGGCAACGCCCTGGTCGCCAACTTCAGCGAAGATCAGAGCGCCTTGGTGCACCTTACTCAAACCCACGCCCAGCGCAGTTCGCTGACCCAAAGGCTAGACCAGGACCTCACCACCCATGAGGGGCGTAGCCTGATCAAGCGGGTCACCCTGGGTGGACGCGGCATCATAGAACACATACTGACTCAGCCGCTGACGCAACTGTCAGCGCTGCAAGACAAGTTGGCCGCGGCCAATGGACAAGTTCAGACTAAACCGAAAAAAGTGGCCAAGCTTATAAGCTATTTAGGCCAGGTTAATTCGAACACGACTCAAGCATCACAGTTTGCCACGCCGTCGATGACAGGTGGTGCAACAGGTAACTTACCCACTATGACCCAGCATTCAGCTCAGCCACCAGGCTCACCGATCAGCAACCCTGATCTCAGCGCCTTTCAGGACAATCAACAAAAGGCGCGTCAGGCCCATCTCGCTTTCCTCAAGAGCCGTGAATCAGGCCTGAAAGTGGCCGACCTGCTGCTTAAGCAGCAACTAGCCCAAGCCATAGGTAGCCCATCGGCGCCAGCTTCGGCCTCAAGCGTCACCCAGATGCCACTCAGGCCAAGGCATGATCTAGTCGCGCCATACCGCGCGCCAGTTCCGGCCCATAAGCCCTGCATCTGGGACTATCACGACCTAGTGGAATACGCCGAGGGCGATATTGCCAAAGTATTCGGCCAAGAGTATGACGTCATCGACGGCTACTCGCGCCGGGTGCGCCTGCCCACCACAGATTATCTGCTGGTATCACGGGTCACCAAGCTGGATGCCAAACTGGGCGAATATAAGCCCAGCACCATGACCACGGAATACGACATTCCAGTGGATGCCCCCTATCTGGTGGACGGTCAGATCCCCTGGGCGGTCGCGGTCGAATCGGGCCAGTGCGACCTCATGCTAATTAGTTACCTGGGCATAGACTTTGAGAACAAGGGCGAGCGTGTCTATCGCCTGCTTGACTGTACCCTCACCTTCTTAGGGGATCTGCCCCGCGGTGGCGATACCCTAAGGTATGAGATTAAGATCAACAACTTCGCCCGCAATGGCGATACCCTGCTGTTCTTCTTCTCCTACGAATGTTTCGTTGGCGATACCATGATCCTCAAGATGGATGGCGGCTGCGCCGGTTTCTTTACCGACGCCGAGCTGGCTGACGGCAAAGGAGTGATCCGCACCGAAGAGGAGCTGCTGGCTCGCAGTCGCGCCACCAAGCAGACCTTTAATCCACTCCTGGACTGTCCGCGCAGCCAATTCAGCTATGGCGACATTCACAAGCTGTTGTCGGCCGATACCCAAGGCTGTTTCGGTTCCTCACACGCGGGACCTGCTCAGCCTTCACTCTGCTTCGCCTCGGAGAAGTTCCTGATGATCGAAGAGGTCAGCAAGGTAGAGAGAAACGGCGGCGCCTGGGGGCTTGGCCTGGTAGAGGGCCACAAGCAGCTCGAGCCTAACCACTGGTATTTCCCTTGCCACTTCAAGGACGATCAGGTGATGGCCGGCTCACTGATGGCAGAGGGTTGTGGCCAGTTGCTACAGTTCTACATGCTGCACCTTGGCATGCATACCCAGACCCAAAACGGTCGTTTCCAGCCGTTGGAAAATGCCTCGCAGAAGGTGCGTTGTCGCGGCCAGGTAATCCCGCAATCGGCCCGTCTCACCTACCGCATGGAGGTGACAGAGATAGGCTTCAGCCCACGCCCTTACGCCAAGGCGAATATCGATATCTTGCTAAATGGCAAGGTGGTGGTCGACTTCCAAAATCTGGGAGTGATGATCAAAGAGGAATCTGAATGTACCCGCTATCCAGATCTCGATACTAAATCTACCAACAAAAAGCCAACCGAGGCGACACAAGCCAAAAAGCTTCAAGGTACATCAGCAAATGCACCGCTAATGGCTCAGATCCCCGATCTCAACGCCGCACCTAACAAGGGGGTGATCCCGCTGACGCACGTGGAGGCGCCAGTCACGCCAGATTACCCTAACCGGGTGCCCGACACTGTGCCTTTTACCCCCTATCACCTGTTCGAATTCGCCACCGGCGATATCGAGAAGTGCTTCGGCCCAGAGTTTGCCATCTACCGCGGCATGATCCCGCCGCGTACGCCATGCGGCGATCTGCAGCTCACCACCCGGGTGATAGAGGTTAACGGCCAGCGCGGCGACTTCAAGCGCCCTGCCAGCTGTATTGCCGAATATGAGGTCCCCAAGGATGCCTGGTATTTCGATGCCAACAGTCATCAGGCGCTGATGCCCTACTCTGTGATGATGGAGATTGCCCTGCAGCCAAACGGCTTCATCTCAGGCTACATGGGCACCACCCTCGGTTTTCCTGGTCTCGAGCTCTTCTTCCGCAACTTAGACGGTAGTGGCGAACTGCTGCGTCAGGAGGACCTGCGCGGCAAGACGATCGTCAACGATTCACGCCTGCTCTCAACCGTGATGGCGGGCACCAACATCATTCAGAGCTTCAGCTTCGAGCTGAGCACAGATGGTGAACCCTTCTATCGTGGCACTGCCGTGTTCGGCTATTTCAAGGCCGAGGCGCTCAAAGACCAGCTGGGGCTGGACAACGGCAAGACCACTCAGCCTTGGCATCAGGCCAAGGGCATTGCGCCGGACATAAGGGTCGATCTGCTGGACAAGGGCGGCCGCCACTTCAACGCGCCAGCGGGCCAGCCCCACTACCGCCTGGCGGGCGGTCAGCTGAACTTTATCGACAGCGTCGAGATCGTCGATAACGGCGGCACCCACGGCCTGGGCTACCTCTACGCCGAGCGCACCATAGATCCGAGCGACTGGTTCTTCCAGTTCCACTTCCATCAGGATCCTGTGATGCCGGGCTCATTAGGCGTTGAAGCCATCATAGAAACCATGCAGACTTATGCCATCAGTAAAGACTTGGGCGCTGGGTTCAGCAATCCGAAATTTGGCCAGATCCTCTCCAACATCAAATGGAAGTATCGCGGTCAGATCAACCCGCTCAACAAGCAGATGTCGATGGATGTGAGCATCACCTCGGTCAAAGAAGACGCAGGCAAGCTGGTGATCACCGGTAATGCCAGCCTGAGTAAGGATGGTCTGCGGATCTACGAGGTGAGCGACATCGCCATCTGCATCGAAGAAGCCTAGGCACAAACAAAGATGTAGACAGCGCGATAAAAACACATAGATTGAGCAACATAAGAAAATCGGTCGATGCGGGCCATGCCTAACAAAACAGGCATGTTCCCGGATCGCCCAAGACGAAAAAGGTCTTTTATTAGATGAATCCGACTACCACAAACGAGCAGCTTTCTCCCTGGCCCTGGCAGGTAAGCGACAGCAAGATAAGCTTCGACACGGCCGCCATGGCGACTGCGCTCAAAGATTTCAGCCGCGCCTGCTACCTGGTCAACGACAGCGACCTGGGGGTGGGCATCGCGACCGAGGCGAGCCTGATGACCAATAATCAAGGTTCGGGCACTCAGGCCTCGGGCCATCCAGTCAGCGCCTTCACCCCTGCCCTGGGCACAGAGAGCCTGGGCGATGGCAACTTTCGCCGGGTACACGGCGTCAAGTACGCCTACTACGCCGGCGCCATGGCCAATGGCATCTCGTCGGAAGAGCTAGTGATCGCCCTGGGTAAGGCGGGGATCCTCTGCTCCTTCGGCGCTGCAGGACTCATCCCAAGCCGGGTCGAGCAGGCGATCGAGCGTATCCAAACCGCGCTACCTAATGGCCCCTACATGTTTAACCTGATCCACAGCCCGAGCGAGCCTGCGCTTGAGCGCGGCAGCGTCGAGCTCTTCCTCAAGCACAAGGTGCGCACGGTCGAGGCCTCGGCCTTCCTGGGGCTGACGCCGCAGATCGTCTACTATCGTGCCGCCGGCCTGAGCCGCGACGCCAACGGCAACATCGTCATAGGCAACAAGGTGATCGCCAAGGTAAGCCGCACCGAGGTCGCCGAGAAGTTTATGCAGCCAGCACCTATAAAGATGCTGCAGAAATTGGTGGACGAGGGCCTGATCACCCATGATCAGATGGAGATGGCCCAGGCTGTGCCCATGGCCGACGATATCACCGCCGAGGCGGACTCGGGCGGCCACACGGATAACCGCCCTCTGGTGACCCTGCTGCCGACCATTTTGGCACTCAAGGAGGAGATCCAAGACAAGTACCAGTATGCCACGCCCCTGCGCGTCGGCTGTGGCGGCGGCATAGGCACCCCGGATGCGGCCCTGGCGGCCTTCAACATGGGCGCGGCCTACATAGTGACAGGCTCTATCAACCAGTCCTGTGTCGAGGCGGGCGCCAGCGAGCACACCCGTAAGCTACTGGCCACCACAGAGATGGCCGATGTCACCATGGCGCCGGCCGCAGACATGTTTGAGATGGGCGTTAAGCTGCAAGTGGTCAAGCGCGGCACCCTGTTTCCCATGCGCGCCAACAAGCTGTATGAGATCTACAGCCGCTACGACTCGATAGAGGCGATTCCTGTCGATGAGCGCGACAAGCTGGAGAAGCAGGTGTTTCGCGCCAGCTTGGATGAGATCTGGGCCGGCACAGTCGCTCATTTTAACGAGCGCGACCCGAAGCAGATCGAGCGCGCCGAGGGGAATCCCAAGCGTAAGATGGCGCTGATCTTCCGCTGGTATCTGGGGCTGTCGAGCCGCTGGTCGAACACCGGCGAGCAAGGCCGCGAGATGGACTATCAGATCTGGGCAGGTCCCGCGCTGGGCGCCTTCAACCAGTGGGCCAAGGGCAGCTATCTGGATGACTACAGCAAGCGTCATGCTGTGGATCTGGCCAAGCACCTGATGTACGGCGCCGCCTACCTGGCGCGGGTCAACGCCATCAAGGCACAGGGGATCAAGCTGCCTGGCGAGCTCTTGCGATACAAGCCGCAAGTGGCGCTGGCGTGAGCCTGACCATCGGCTAACTCGGACTCTAGCTAGATCAAAAAAAGCCACCCTAGGGTGGCTTTTTTGTTAGCTTAAACATCTAATGCCGAGACCTGATGAATCAGTCTTGCGCCTGGCTCGGCGTCAGAGTCAGCTTGGCCTCTATCTCCCCTGGCAGCAGCGGCGTCGCCGCGCCGCGGGCATACTCGCTAAAGCCTGCGCGGTAGTATTTCGACAAGGGGTGGCCCGACTGGCCGCCAGGGATCGCCATGATGGCACGCTCTTCATAGCCAGGCTGTACGATGAAGCGCTGGGAGGCGCCGAAACTCTTACGCTGCACCGCCGGCATGAAGGTATCGCCGAAACCGGCCACCTTAGGCATATCCAGCCAGCGACTCAGCAGCGGGAACTGGCGACTAAAGGGATGCTGTATCGCTAGCGTATTCACCCGGCCCCAATTGAGCGCACTCAGCTCACCATCCTCGCTGTATTTATCTAGCAGCTCGTCGCGGGCGGCGACATAGCTGGCGATCACCAGCTCATCCCAGCTGGCAACATCTTGTGGCAGCCAGTCGGCAGGCTGCAGCTTGAGCAGTTGCCAGATGGCGGGCTCCAGATAGCGCTTGAGCACAGAGAGACTCAGCTGGGCGCTATTTAGCTCAGTTTCCAGCGGCGCGAAGGCGCTGTCTAACACCTGACTGCGAAACGCCTTCACCAGGGTGAAGCCCACCGACTCGGCGCAGGCACACTCCTGCCAGTCACGCAGCTGCACTATATCCTTGGCAAAGCGCTTGGGCTCACGCATCAAGCTCTCCAACAGAAAGGCCTGCCAGGGACGGTAGAAGCGAGCCTGATTATCGAGCTGAATGCGATAGAAATCGCTCTCATCGAACAGCTCCTGCTCCAGCAATCGGTCGCGGATCTGCGCGCTTCTGGCCCCCAGGGCGTAGCCGCCATCTCCGTAACGCTCCGCCTCCTGGGTCGACATCACCCTGGCATTGGCGCTCCATAGCCTGTCGCTGACGGGATCCTGAAGCGACGGCAGTACCTTGTCTCTCTCTTGCCACTTATCCCAGGCTATCTCCTTACTAGGCAGGGCGATATCGCTGCTATTGGTGCGCGCAGGGACCGCGCCGGCAAGCTGCCAGGCGGCGTGGCCCTTATCATCGGCCAGCATCAGGTTCTGCACCGGGATCCCAAAGCCGCTGGCCTTGGCCATCGCCTCGGGCACATTATCTATCTGCTCCAGCGCCATCAGCTCCATGTTAACCGCATACTCCTGATGGGCGACCCAGGCCAGGGCATAGGCCTGCTCCCCCAGGCGGCGAACCGGACCGAAGCGTGACAGCGTGATGGCATAGTCCTGCTCGCCCTTTGGCAGCTTGATCGTCTCGTGGACCACCTCAAGCGGCTCATCCTCGGCCAGCGCAACCCAGTCGGCGGTGTCGATATAGGCGTTGGTAAAGCCCCAGGCCAGTTTGCCATTGCTGCCGACCACAATCGCCGGAGCGCCTGGCAGGGACACGCCGGTCACCTGCACCGCCTTGCCCTCACCATCCGGGTAGTTTAGCTGCGCGCGGTACCAGATGATGGGCACGGCGAAGGAGAGGTGCATATCGTCTGACAGCATGGCGCTGCCGGTACGGGTCATCTTGCCGGTCACCGCCCAGTTGTTGCTGCCCACTTCGACCGGCTCCTCTATGGTCACCGCTAGGCGCTGGGCCAGGGTCGAGGCCGTGCTCTGTTTTAGGCTGACGCTTGGACTTAGGCTTGGGTTTGGGCTTGGGCTTGGACTCAGCTTTGGAATTGCCGGCGGATCGGAAGGAAACAGGCTGTTATCCAGCGCCGCCTGATAATTTGAGGTCTGGGTGATAAAGGTGCGCATCTGCGAACCGAAGCGGCGCTCGATATGATCAAGGGCGAGATCACGCTTGGGACCATTGCCCTGCAGGTCCAGATACATGCTGTAGATCACCAGCAGGCTGTCGGCGGGTCGCCATGGCTCACGCTTGGCGCGGGTCAGCAGATACTCGAACGAGGGCAGCGACTGGGCGGCGAGCGCGCGATTGACGCCGTCGGCATAGCTCTGCAACAGCTGTTGCTGGGCGGTGGGCAGATGTCGATAGATATGCTCGGCGCGTTTTCTCAGCTGATGAAAGCGGCGCGACTCATCGAGTTTTACCGCAGGCTTACCGAACAGCTCGGCCAACTCACCGGCAGAGTTACGCCTGAGCAGATCCATCTGAAAAAATCTGTCCTGACCGTGAGCAAATCCCAGGGCAAAGGCGGCATCCTGACGATTCTCGGCGTGGATAACCGCAGTGCCAAGACGATCCCGCCCTATGCTGGTCTTAGCCGAGATCTGACTAGTTTGAACCTCGCCAGAGAGTTTGGGCAAGCTGAGATTGAGGCTGACATAGACGCCGACCACCAGCAGAAAAACGAGCGATAGTAGGATGAGCAACAGGGTTTTCAGGTGTCTTAACATGAGATAAGCGAGTGATAAGTCAATGGAAACTCATCATAACAAAAGTTGCTTACTTGTTAAGCTCCTAAAACGAATTTGTATTTGCTTCCTAGGCCAAGGCCGCGCTACCCCATAGGATGAAGGTTAACGCGCCAAGGTACGATCTCCCGGATGATCCCCCGGATAGTTGTCGATGATCCAGTCGACGATACGCATGATACGCGCGTCACGCTTCTTGGAGGTCTTGTAGGCGATGTAATAGGTCAGCCCCGAAAGACAAGTCGGCAGGTCCAGTTTCACCAGATTTCCCGAGTCCAGCTCCACCTTGAGTGTCTGCTCTAGCCCCAATACTATCCCCTGGCCATAGATAGCCGCCTGCACTGCCAGCATGTTGTGATTGAAGAAGATCTTCTTCTGGTTGGGACTGATGGCGATATCATTGTTTCTAAACCAGGTATCCCAATCGACGCCATAGTCTTTATGTTTGGAATAGAGCAGACAATGTTGATCTAGGGTCGCCAGACTGATCCCCTGTGACTGAGCAAGATAATCTGGGCTGCAGAAGGCCACCAGCTTCTCGGTGACCAGAGGGATGATGGTATAACCGTCCTGACATTCCCGGGTGACAATAAAGATATCGGCGATCATGTCGCTCATCTCAATATCATTCTGGAACATGCCGACATTGATATTGAGCTCCGGGTACATCTGCCTAAGCTGCTCCATCTTAGGCACCAGCCATCTGGCCGCCAGCGAGGTATAGGAATGCACCCTCACCTCACCCGCCATGTTCTGCACCAGGCTGGAGCAGACGCTGTTGAGATCGTAAAACACAGGTGCCAGGCGCTCTCTGAGCTCAATACCCGCCTCGGTAAGATTGATCTTTCCGCCTTGCCTGTAAAATAACTTCTCTAAGAAATAGTCTTCCAGCTGCTTTATCTGCTGCGACACCGCACTCTGGGTGATGCACAGCTCATTGGCCGCGAGGGAACAACTTTCTAATCTGGCACATGCCTCAAATATCTGCAGTGCTCTTAGCGGAATATTATTGTTCATGATTCTTTAGCAAAGCGAAAACCGAATCAAAATGCTAACAAGGGTTCTGCAGAAAAGATGTAACACCGCGCACAATATCTAAGTTAACACCAGGTTAAATTACTGATTCATTGCGGTAATCAGACTAAGATCACTAAGTGACAAGCATGAGCTAGTGATATCGACCACAGACGGCAACTTAAGTGGGGGATGACAGCAGATCCTGCGGCCAACCCCACTCCTCACGATGCTCGTTGAGTACCGATCGCCGAAGCCCGGCTATTCTCCTTGGAGCGCCAGCAGCGGCCTTACCGCCTCGCTCAGCTCGTCAAGAAAGGTCTGCGCCAGAGTAAAGCGTTGTAACATCTTGATAAAGCCGTGAATCGTGCCTTCATACATCTTGTAAGACACAGGCACCCCGGCCAGTTTTAGCTTCTGCGCATAGTTGAAGCCATCGTCACACAGGGGATCGTACTCAGCGGTATAGATGAGCGCCGACGGCAGACAGCTATGGCTGGCGGCATCTAAGGGTGAGCAGTAGGGGTTTTGCCCGTCGGCTGGGCTGCGAAGATAATGACCCCAATAATATTTCATACTCTCTCTTTGCAAAAGATAACCAGTGCCGTGAAGCTTTGCCGAGTCCGTGTCCCAGCCATAATGCACAGCCGGATACACTAGCACCTGACAAGCCAGCAGAGGCCCCATCTCATCGCGCAGCCTCAAGGTCACCGCGGCGGCCAAATTACCGCCGGCGCTGTCGCCCATGATACCGATACGCTTAGGGTCCAGCCCCAGCGCCTTAGCCTGTTCAAACACCCAGAGCGTCGCGTTGTAACAATCGTCCATGGGAATAGGAAACTTATGCTCAGGTGCCTTCTGATAGTTCACCGCGATCACCACGGCGCCAGTGCGATTGGCAAGGGCACGGCTGAAATGATCGTTCGTCTCGATATTAGAGACGACCCAACCGCTGCCATGAATAAAGATCAGCGCTGGTGCGCCAGCCTCAGGCACCTCTATGCCCAGGGGGCGATAGATGCGCACAGGCAGATCCGCCGTCGGACCGGGAATAAAGCTGTGGATCACCTCACTGACCGCCTCTGGCGCCTTACCCGCTTTGGCAATAGCGAGATCCGTCAGCTCCTGACGTCTGGCCTCGGCTGGCGTCATCGTCTCATAGGCGGGCGCCCCAGAGTCTTTAACCTCTTGTAAAAATTGCGCTACCTCGGGATCGAGTGGCATGACTAACTCCTTATATTTAAAGCGCCTTAGATTGAGTCGCCCCCAAGCTGCGCTCGTTTCACCGTCGCCATTCACAAGGCTCGTCCGGTCTCATCTTGCTGATAAAGATACAGAATTGGAGGCGCCTATTAGGCGACCTCCATCCCAATTTGCGTCTATTGCGGCTTACTTGCCTTGCCACACAGGGTCACGTTTCTCGGCAAAGGCCGCCGGACCTTCCAGCGCATCTTCAGAGTGCAGCACACTTGGATAGTGCTTAAGCTGACCACTGCGGATGTGGGCATAGCCCTGTTCGACAGACAGCTCGCCGGTCTCGCGATAGATCTCCTTGATGGCCGCCAGGGCAAGTGGTGCGCTCTGGCTGATCTCGTTTGCCAACTCACGAGCCGTCTCCATCAGTGCTTCTTGCTCAACCACACGGTTGACCACACCCCAGCGCAATGCCTCCTGGGCGTCCATGCTGCGGCCCGTCATCATCAACTCGTTGACGATGGGGGCAGGCAGCAGCTTAGGCAGACGCAGCATGCCGCCGCTGTCTGGCACTATGCCTAACTTGGCCTCTGGCAGCGCGAAGCTGGCGTTGTCGGCGCAGACGATCAGATCAGCCGCCAGAGCAAGCTCGAAACCGCCACCGAAGGCATAGCCATTGACCGCGGCGATCACCGGCTTGTCGAGATCGAACAGTTCGGTCAAACCGGCAAAGCCACCCGGGCCGAAGTCAGCATCTGGTGCCTCTCCCTCTGCCGCCGCCTTGAGATCCCAACCCGCAGAGAAGAAACGCGCGCCGGCACCGGTAATGATGGCGACCCTTAGCTCGGGATCGTCACGAAATGCCAAGAACACCTCCCCCATCTCGTAACTGGTTTTTGCATCGATGGCATTGGCCTTAGGTCTGTCTAAAACGATCTCTAAGATGCTGCCATTACGGGTCACGTGTAATGATTCGCTCATGTTACTACTCCATTGAAGTTATCGCGTGATAACGGAAAAATTTGTACGGCTCGTGGCCTCAACGGGTCTCGAGCAGTTTCTTATCGACTTTGCAGGTGCAGGTGCGGGGAAAGCTCTTGCGGATCTCCACCACACTGGGCACCTTAAACTTGGCCATGTTGGCGCTACAAAACGCCAAGATCTCCTCTAGGGTGAGTGACTGGCCTGGGGCGAAGATGACAAACGCCTTAACGGCCTGATCTCGAATCGGATCGGCTATGCCGATGACGGCGGCATCCTGGATGGCGGGGTGTGACATCAGCACGTTCTCCACCTCTGTGCTGGAGATGTTCTCGCCCGAACGCTTGATCATGTTGCTCTTGCGATCGACGAAGTAGAACAGGCCTCGCTCATCCACGTAGGCCTTGTCGCCGGTGAGCAGCCAACCATCGTCACCTAACGCCGCCCGGGTCGCCTGTGGGTCCTGGTAATACTCCTTAAACAGGCTTCTGCCCGGCACGCCCTTGACCCAGAGATCGCCCACCACGTTGGGCGGCACTTCCCGACCGGTCTCATCGATCACCTTGGCTTCATATCCCAGCCCGGGTCGTCCTATTGACGGCCAATAGCGAGGCTCGCCGGGCGTGTCGCCAATCAAGCCCACCAAGGTCTCTGTCATGCCGTAGGAGTTAAACAGGGTCACCTTGAAGCGCGTCTCGAAATCCAGCTTCTCCTGATCTGAGATATGCATGAAAAACAGCATATCCCGCAGACAATGCTGGTCTTCCCCCTCGGCCACGGGTTGCAGCATCAGGGTGCGCAGGATCATCGGCATGCTATGGGTCAGCGTGGCTCGGTAGTCGCAAATCTGCTTCCAGAAACGGCGGGCGCTGTATTTCTCCAACATCACCAGGCAAGCACCGACGGTAAACACCGCCATGGCCGCATTGCACTGAAAATCGATGTGAAAATTGGGCATCATGGAGAGATACCTGTCCTTGGCCGTCAAGCGGGTCTGCCAGGCGGTATAGTGCCCGGCAAATTGCAGGTTGCAGTGGGTGAGCACCACTCCCTTGGGTAGAGAGGTCGTCCCCGAGGTGAAGAGGATCTCCGCGGGGTCTTCGCTTTCGAGCGGCACATGCAGGTCGAGAGTTGGCGCCTGCAGTGCTAACTTATCATCAAAATTCACCCGCCCCGCAAACTGCTCTCCCGCAGCGCGGGCGACAAAGACCTGCTCGAGCCTTTGACCCTTAGCCGCCAACGCCTCATAGATAGGCAGAAAGCTTGGCTCTGTCACCAGGGCGGTGACGTCACACTTGGTCAGTATATAGCTGCACTCACCCTGCACATATTGGGTGTTGATAGGCACGATCACCGCGCCTATCTTGGCCAGACCAAACCAGCAGAAGATAAACTCCGGGCTGTTGTACAGCTGCACCGCCACCTTGTCGCCCTTGGCTATTCCCTGTTTGAGGAAGAGGTTGGCCGCCCGGTTAATCTGGGCGTCCAGAGATTGATAGGTAAAGGTGCGGATATCGCCGGCAGTATCTTCATATATCAATGCCGTGTTATCACTGTACTGCTGAGCACGCTCCTGCCACATGCACCTTAATGTTCTGCTGCCCACGATATCCATCACTTGCCTCACTTACCTTCAAACACCTTGGCAAGACCCTTGGCGCTCAGCGCCGCGATCTCTTCTGCCGAATAACCGATATCGCTCAAAATCGCCTCGGTATCCATGCCGTGCTTAGGCATGCCGCGCCAGATCTTGCCTGGATTATTCTTGAACTTAGGCATCACGTTAGGGCCCTTGTAGGCCTTGCCGTCGATGTTGGTCCACTCGGTGATAGACTCACGCGCCTGGTACTGAGGATTTCCTTCCAACTCTGGGATGGTCAGCACCTTGGCACAGGCAATCTTCAGCTCGGCAAAGCGTGCCAACACGGCTTCGATGGTCTTGCCGTTGAGGTAGTTGTCCAGGCTGGTCTCGACTTCGTCGCCAAATGGGCATTCCACCCTATGGATAAGCTGAGTGCCCTCTGGGATCTCAGGCGTTGCCCACAGGTGGCTAATGCCCATATCCTTGAACATCTCTTCGATCTGCATGGCACCCACCAGCTCCATGACGATGTAACCATCGGCACACTTGTAGAGGCCGCAACCGGCATAGTAAGGATCTTTACCTTTGGTCATACGTGGGCAGACTTCGCCGCCGTTGAAGTAGTCCATCATGAAATACTGCCCCATGCGCAGCATCACCTCATACATGGCCACATCGATACTCTCGCCGACACCCGTCTCACGCACTTTATGCAGGGCCGCCAAGGCCGCCGTGGTGACCGTCATCCCCGAGAAGTAATCGGCGGTATAAGGGAAGGCCGGCATAGGCTGGTCTTTGTCGCCGTTTTGGATCAGATAACCACTGAAGGCCTGGGCAATGGTGTTGTAGGCCGCAAGGTTGGTGTACTCCTCGGTGCCGTACTGGCCGAAGCCTGACAGGTGAGCGACCACCAGCTTAGGGTTGTGTTGCCATAACACCTCATCGGTAATGCCGCGACGGGCAAAGGCTGGGCCCTTACTGGCCTCGATGAAGATGTCTGTGGTCTCCATCAACTTAAGGAAGGCGTCACGGCCTTCATCCTTAAAGATATTGAGCGACAAGGCGTGTAGGTTACGACGTGACAGCTCTGGATAGTGAGGCTGCACGCGAATGGTATCTGTGTAGGCGACGTTTTCAATCCAGATCACCTCGGCGCCCCACTCGGCCAACATCTGCGCCGCAAAAGGACCGGCAATTTCAATCCCTGAGAACACCACGCGCAGGCCCGACAGGGGACCAAATTGCGGGGTAAATAACTTTTTCGACATATCTAGCATCCTTTTTCACACAAACCCGTCCCCGGCACTGATGCGCAGGCATCAATGCGGTAGCGAATTTTCAAGGTTAATGAGATTGTGAGGAGATGGCGGCCATCACACCGCCATCCTTGGCCAGCGACGCTGGGAGCCGCGTCGCTGCCCTCCCCGTTTAGCGATATTGCTTTAACACGGCGCGGCCTAAGGTGAGGATCTGCATCTCATCCGAACCACCGGATACGCGGTCGACGCGGATGTCGCGCCACATACGACTGATGCGATGTTCACCGGCGATAGCATAGCCACCCAGTACCTGCATGGCGGAGTCGATCACCTCGAAGCCGGCATTGGCACAGAAGTATTTACACATGGCCGAGTCACCCGATGTCATGGTGCCTTGATCGCACTTCCAGGCCGTTTCATAGACCATATTCTTCATGCTGTTGAGCTTGATGGCCATGTGAGCAAACTTGTCTTGGATCAGCTGGAAACGACCGATAGTCTCGCCAAACTGTACGCGCTGGTTGGCGTACTTGGCCGCATCTTCGAAGGCGCAGTAGGCTGCGCCATAGTTGGTCAGGGCCACCAGGAATCGCTCAGAGTCGAACTCTTCCTTCACACGTAGGAAGCCGTTACCCTCGATGCCGAACATGTCAGACTCTTCCAGCTCGACCTCGTCGAACTGCAGCTCGCAGCAGCTATCCATCTTCAGACCCAGCTTAGGTAGCTTGCTCAGCTTGATGCCCGGCTTGGTCATGTCGACAAACCACTCGGTGAACACTGGTGTTTCGCTGTCGGCATCTTTAGCCATCACCACCACATAGGGGATACCCGCGGCGCTGGTGATGAAACACTTACTACCCGTCAGGTAGACCTTGCCGTTGCGACGCTTGTAGGTGGTCAGCAGGCTGCCCACATCAGAACCCGCGCTTGGTTCGGTAATGGCCGAGTTCCACATCTGCTTACCCGTGCCACGCAGCGCCATGATCTTATCGATCTGATCTTGGTTACCGTGTCTCAGCACAGTAGCGATGCCAGGTAGCTGATACAGTACATAGGTTGGCGCGCCCAGGCGGCCCAGCTCCTCCCAGATCGCCGTCAGGGTCACCATGCCCTCTTCGAAGCCACCGTGCTCCTCTGGCAGCAGCAGGCTATCGATACCCATCTCGGCCAGCTCTTTGACAAACCTTTCAGGGTACTGGCTATTTTCGTCACACTCGGCAAAATAGCTTTCCCAGTTCTCCTTCGCCATGAGATCGCGAATACCAGAAACGAATAGCTCTTGCTCGTCGGTTAATTTAAAGTCCATCGTATATTCCTATCTTTACAGTTAACGGCTGCTTAGTGGGAGGGCCCCATTAAGAAGCCCAATTGTTTTTACGTGCATCTTTCAAGAAAGAGATGATCACCAGGATGTTGACGATCACCAGCGGCGCCCCGCCGGCAATGATGGCGGTTTGCAGGGGTTTCAACCCACCCAGTGACAGCAACACGATACCGATCACCCCCACCAACACAGACCAACCCACACGGATCCACACAGGTGGCTCGTTGTCGGCGTCGGCGCCCTTACAGGTCGACATGGCCAGGGTGTAAGAACAGGCATTGATCAGAGTCACTGTGGCGAGGAAACAGAGGATGAAGAAGCCCCACATGGTGATAGTGCTCATCGGCAAGGCAGCCCAGGTCTCGATGATGGCGCGTGGCGCCCCATGATCTTGGATCAACTGGCCCATGTTGATGATGCTTTCGTGCATCAGGTTCACAGTGTTACTACCGAGGATGGTCCACAGGAACCAGGTAGAAGCGGTAAGACCCAATACCATGGTCAGACACAGCTCACGCACTGTGCGGCCACGAGAGATCTTAGCCAGGAAGATACACATCTGGATGCCATACACGACCCACCAGGCCCAGTAGAATACGGTCCAGTCTTGTGGCCAGCTGTCGGCGCTGATTGAGCTGGTGTAGAACAGCATGCGTGGCAGGTAAGCCAGCATCACACCGACGGACTCGGTGAAGTAGTTAACGGTAAAGCTGGTCGCACCGATCAGGAACACCCAGAACAGCATGATGATGCTCAGGTAGCTGCGCAGGTCACTGGCGATCTTAATGCCCTTAGTCAGGCCGAAGGCCACACACACGGCGTTGAAGATGATCCACACAGAGATCACGAAGGTATCGACTTCTATGGTGCGCTCAATGCCGAACAACCACTGAATACATTCGGTCACCAGCGGCGTCGCCAAACCAAGGCTAGTGCCCATGGCAAGGATTAGTGCTACCACATAGATGTTGTCGATGAATGTGCCGAGGATCCCCTTGTGATGCTTACCTAGCACGGGGGCCAGGGTACCGCTGGGGCGAACCACGTCCATCTTCTTCACAAACAGGAAGTAACCTAAGGCGACGGTAAAGAAGCCATATCCCATCCAAGGCAAGGGGCCCCAGTGGAAGAGACTATAGGCCACACCAAGCTCCTTGGCCTGTACCGACATCGACTGAATTTCGAATGGCGGGTAGGTCAGATAGTAGTATGCCTCTAACGAGCCCCAGTAGAGCACGGCGGCGGAGGTACAGGAGGCAAACATCAAGAAGATCCAGCTTCCTGTGCTGAACTCAGGTTTTTCCTGACCCAGACGGTTATTGGCATAGGGTCCCCATACCAGCCAACCCCAACCTATGGCCAGGGCAATCATGTACCACTCAAATGCCCATCCCCAAGAGTGGGTCAGATAATGAAATACTTCCTTGATAACAACATTGGCCGCATCGAGATCTCTTACGGTCAAGTAAGAGAGCAATATCACGGCAATCAGAGAAGGGAAAAAGATTTTAGGTTCAATCATCACCTTCTTCTTTTTCCCTTCTGCGAGATCAAATCCCATGGTTTTTTCGTTCATCTTAATAGATCTCCCTCTTTTTAGGAGGACAATAGGTAAAAGCCAATTTCATCCGTACATTTATGTTTTATCGACAAGCAGACCTCGACCAAACACTTCCACATACAATTGATAAGCAGTTTTTATTTTGTTTTACCACACAACTTTAATTACACCGCAATTAACGAGTAATTAAATGGTTAGCAGGCATTTAAATAATACGTAGGCAATCTTATTGTTCAGTGATCGTTATCACGTATAAATAAAATCAATAAAAAGCCATAAAAACAGACCATCTAAATGACATCTATAAGACATAATTAATCGTCGACACGGTCACAAAAAACATGTGATCACGATATAAAATTAGAAATAAAAAGTGATTTAAATCATAGTGAAACCAGCTAACGCCATACAGCCAAAGGCAAGCAAAGTCATAAAATACAACATCTTATGCATCAATAGCAATAATAAAACCTAGAATCAAGTCAACTAACAACAAATACTAAATAGGTTATTAGAAAATCTAAAAATGACAGAATAAGTTTGGCTTAACTGGTCATAAGAAAAGCTAAACCATCTTATTAGCCATACTTATACCCTTTTAAACAAAACTAAAAAAACCAAGACTCATTAGCCCAACTAATATATCTGTTAGAAACTCTCCAAGGCCAAATTTAAATTCAAAGCATAAATGTGAAGCGTGTAACATCAGATTAAATATTTATGATCCTATAATTGCCCCACAGTCAATCAACAGAATGGCAAATACAAGTTATTTATCGTCTATCTGTAGCGACTACATGTTTAAATCTATTAATGATAATTCTAGATCGTCTGTCTCACTCAACGACAGTAGATCATCAGAATTAATATTTTATCGTTTTGATTAGGCCATAAATAAACACTGATAATTTGGAGATATAATGAAAATTATTACCTGCTATAAACTGGTCCCCGAAGAACAAGACATATCGGTAAATGGTGACGGCTCGCTAGATACCAACAAGGCCGCCCCTAAGATTAACCCTTTCGATCTCAACGCCGTCGAAGCCGGTGTACAGCTTAAAGCTATGGTTGAAGGCAGTCAGCTCACCGCCCTAAGCGTTGGCGGCAAGGCACTGGATAATCCCAAGGCACGCAAAGATATCCTCTCCCGTGGTCCTGACGATCTGACGCTAGTGATCGATGAGCAATTTGGGGCACTACTGCCCCATCAAACCGCACGTGTTCTTGCTAGCGCAGCACGCCAGTGCGAGTTTGACCTGATCCTCTGTGGCGATGGCTCGGGCGATCTATTCGCCCAACAGGTGGGTATGCAATTGGGTGAACTGCTTAACGTCAGTTGCATCAATGCCGTCAGCAAGATTGTGTCGGCCACGGATAGCACTCTAACGGTAGAAAGAGCCCTGGACGATGAAGTTGAAGTGCTGGAGATCGACCTACCTGCGGTGATCTCAGTCTCTGCCGACATCAATGAGCCGCAGATCCCATCTATGAAGACAATTCTGGCGGCAGCGAAGAAGCCCGTTACCACACTCGACACCCAAGCGTTGCCGCTGGAAGCACTACCTAAACTGGTCGACGCCATCAGTGTAGTCGCACCGAAGCAGGCTGAGCGCGCACAGATCATCGTCGAAGGTGACGATGAGACGCAAATCGCGGCCTTTGCCGACCATCTACGTAAAGCAATGAACTAATCGAGGGGAATACGATGAGCAAACTATCAAATGTATGGGTATTTAGTGATATTGCCACACGTCTACCCGAGACCATCGCCGGTGGTCGCACCTTAGGTGAAAAAGTCTCTGCCTTTATCATCGGCAGCGAAGCCGATATCGCCACGGCCTACTCCTACGGCGCCACGCATGTCTATTACCTTGGCAACAAGGCCGATGCTCAGATGGTGGAAGACTATGCAGCTACCATGAGCCAAGCGATCAATGACGGCGACAAGCCAACCCTCGTTTTGCTTCCGGCCACCAAGCGCTGCAAGGCACTGGCAGCAAAACTCAGTGTCCAGCTTGAGGCTGGCCTAATCAACGATGCCACCGAGGTAAGCCTGGATGAAGGCGTCACCGCCAAACATATGGTCTATGGCGGCCTGGCCATAGGTACTGAGAGAATCACCTCCCCCGTGGCCCTGGTCACCCTGGCCAGCGGTGCCTTTGAGCCACAAGTTGCCGATACCTCACTAACGGGTGAAGGGGTCTCCTTAGCTTTCGTTGCGCCTAAACAGGCCATTCGCTGCATCGAACGCCGCGTCAAGCAAGGTAATAGTGTCGATTTAGGGAAAGCTAAACGCGTTATTGCCGTAGGTAGTGGTATCGGCAATCTGGACAATCTGGCTCTAGCAGGCGAACTCGCTACAGCCATCCAAGCTGAACTCGGCTGCTCGCGCCCTATCGCCGAGACTGAGAAGTGGATGGAGCGCGAACGCTACGTGGGCGTGTCGGGTGTCATGCTTAAACCCGACATCTACCTTGCCCTGGGTATCTCAGGGCAGATCCAACACATGGTGGGCGCCTTAGGTTCTCAAACCATACTCGCGGTCAACAAAGATAAGAACGCGCCGATCTTCCAATACGTGGATTACGGTCTGGTAGGTGACATCAACAAGGTACTACCAGCCCTTATTCAGGCCATGAAAGGCTAGGCAGATCAAGGTGGAGAGCCGGGCCTAGGGCTCGGCCTCCCTCCCCCAACACAAGAGTGACTAGATATGTCAGAAGAAGCATTTGACGCGATCATCGTTGGCGCCGGGCTCGCAGGCTGCGTCGCCGCCTATGTCCTAGCCAAAGAGGGCGCCGATGTATTGGTGATCGAGCGCGGTAATTACGCCGGCAGCAAAAACATGACGGGCGGCCGCCTCTACGCCCATAGCTTGGAGAAGATCATCCCAGGCTTTGCCAAGGAGGCCCCCATAGAACGCAAGGTCACCAAGGAAAAGGTCACCTTCCTGACCGATGATACCGGCGTCACCCTGGACTATCACAACGGCCGCGAACAGAGCCCGCTGCAGGAGTCTTACACCCTGCTTAGGGGCGAGTTTGACCAGTGGCTCATGGGCAAGGCCGAAGAGGTGGGCGCTCAGTTCATCACAGGGATCAGAGTGGACGAGATCCTCACCCAGGATGGCAAGGTTATCGGTGTTAAGGCCGACGGCGATGAGCTTACCGCCAAGGCGGTGATCTTGGCCGAAGGGGTCAACCCCATTTTGGGCGAACAGCTAGGCATGGTGAAGCCTAAGGTAAGCGCCGATGCTATGGCGGTCGGTGCCAAGGAGCTAATCGAGCTCCCCGAGTCGGTGATCAAAGACAGATTTAACCTAAAGGATGACGAAGGCGCCGCCTGGCTATTTGCCGGCTCCCCCTCCAATGGCCTGATGGGTGGCGGCTTTATCTATACCAACCGCAATAGCATCTCCCTAGGCATAGTGTGTGGCCTGCATGGCATAGGTGAGTCGGATAAGAGCGTGCCACAGATGCTGGAAGACTTTAAGAATCACTCGCTCATCAAGCCTCTCATCGAAGGTGGCAAGCTACTGGAATATTCAGGCCATGTAGTGCCCGAGGCGGGTCTCAACATGGTGCCTAAGCTGGTTGACCATGGCGTGCTGATCACCGGCGATGCTGCGGGATTCTGCCTAAACGTCGGTTACACGGTTCGCGGCATGGATCTCGCCATCGCCTCTGGAGAGGCTGCGGCCAAGGCAGTACTCGCGGCGCGCGCCCAGCAAGACTTCTCGGCCCAGGGGCTGAGCAGCTACCAGAGCCTGCTGGAAGAGAGCTTCCTGATGAAGGACATGAAGCTATACAAGCAGCTACCCGCCTTCATGGAGACACCGCGCATCTTCAATCAGTATCCCAAAATGGTCGCCGACATCATGCACCAGATGTTCACCATAGACGGAACCCCTGCGCAGCCACTACGCAAGACGTTGCTGAAACACTGCAAAGAGGTGGGTTTCATGAACCTAATCAAAGATGGTTATAAAGGAGTCACATCAATATGACCGAAGCAGTCAATGTCGACGTGAAATTGGGTGTCAATAAGTTCTATGTCGATGAGGGACACCCACACATCATTCTAAAAGACAACCCGGACATAAAGGAGTATCGCAAGCTGGTAAACGCCTGCCCTGCGGGCCTCTATAAGCTGGAGCAGGACGGCAGCATACGTTTCGACTCCGCCGGTTGCCTGGAATGCGGCACCTGTAAGTTTCTCTGTGGCGAGACCATTCTAGAGAAATGGGAATACCCAAGGGGCACCTTCGGTATCGAATACCGCTACGGATAACCCGTTTGGGATATAAATAAGTCTTTAATCGTTATTATCGCGCCAATAACATGGCAAATAGATATCGGCCATTCAAATAAATGAATACTTGAAACGATATTAATCATAAAAGTTTTATTGCGCGCGATAAAAAATAACCAAAGCCCTACACCGATCACGAAGTTATAAATTAACAATTAACAGACTTTAAAACAGAACAAAAAACTTGGTTACATCACCGTTTACAAAATGTAAACCAGATAAAATAACAGCGCGGGTCGATGATTATAAAAAGATCAAATGTACAAATTTAAACCTGTGTACATTTTAACGCCCGGCACAACCTGACAAGTTGTGATTTAAATTAACAAGTTAAGTCGGTGGTTAGAAGCATGAAATCAAAGAAGAGTTTCGATGATTTGGAGTTTACTCCGCTTCATAAAAAAATAATGTTATGGGGAAGTGGGGGTCCTTTCCTCGATGGTTATGTTTTAGTGATCATAGGGTTAGCCCTACAACAACTCACTCCCGCCCTAGAGCTGGATGCCCAATGGATAGGACTGGTAGGAGCCGCGACCCTGGTCGGCCTGTTTATCGGTACGGCGCTATTTGGTTATGTCGCCGATCTTTTTGGGCGCAAACTGATGTTCATGATAGATATCATTGCCATCGCGGTCCTCTCCTTCGCCACCATGTTCATCTCCTCCCCCATAGAACTGGTGATATTGCGTTTCTTGATTGGCATAGTCATAGGCGCCGACTACCCTATCGCCACCTCTATGGTCGCCGAATTTTCCCCAACGAAACAACGCGCCTTTACCATGGGCTTCATCGCAGCCATGTGGTACGTGGGCGCGACCGCCGCCAATATGGTGGGCTATCTGCTATACGATGTCACCGATGGATGGCGCTGGATGTTTGGCAGCGCTATCGTCCCTTGCCTGGTTATCTTGCTCGGACGCTTCCACCTGCCGGAATCTCCCAGGTGGCTGCTGAAGAAAGGCCGTATCGAAGAGTGCAAACAGGTGATGCACCAATTTTTCGGCAAAGATATCAGCCTGAATTTTGAGACTGCAGAGCAGACTAAATACAGCAAGTTATTCGAGGCAGTTTATTTAAAACGTGTCCTGTTTGTCGGCATTATCTGGACCTGCCAGGTGATCCCTATGTTCGCCATATATACCTTTGGCCCGGAGATCATCGAACTCTTGGGCTTCACCGACGGTAAAGATGCCGCCCTGGGTAATATTGTCATCAGCATCTTCTTCATGGCGGGCTGTATTCCGGCCATGTACTGGCTTAACTCCATAGGTCGTCGCCCCCTGCTCATCGGCAGCTTCGCCATCATGACAGCCGCCCTAGCGGTGCTGGGAATAGTGGATACCCCGAGTATCTGTCTGATTGTTGCCGCATTTGCCATCTACGCCTTCTTCTCCGGTGGCCCGGGGATCTTGCAATGGCTATATCCTAACGAACTGTTTCCGACAGAGATACGCGCCTCGGCGGTTGGTGCCGTGATGTCTTTCAGCCGTATAGGCACTATCGTCTCCACCTATGGCTTACCACTGTTTATGGCGACCTATGGCATCTCGGCCACCCTGCTAGTTGGCGCGGCGATCTCCCTGCTTGGGCTACTGGTTTCCGTCTTTATGGCGCCGGAAACCAAGGGGCTGACACTGGAGACCACCAGCTCGGTGGACTTTGAGTAGCACCATCCTAACTGGATGAATGACGAGTATTATCGGCATGAAGAATAGGACAATACAGACAGCTTAATAAATAACGCTTTCGATAGTTAATTAATCACAAATAAAACATTCAATAAGTTATTACCACTCTTGCAGAGTTCAGGTAAGGAGGTTTTGTACACCTTGGAAAACACAAGATATTTAAAGCGCCACATCAATAAAGTTTAAAAAGTAATAAACAAATATAAAGCAACACAAGTTAAAATTTAAATTGGATATACGATGATGAATAAAACAACATTTTGCCTTTCTATTTTAGCCAGCGCCATGGCGCTCAGTAGTTTCAATACCTTAGCCGCAGAAGAAGATGGTATTAATATTCACGGCGCCGTGCGTATTAATTATGCTTATAAAGACTATAGCGAGAGTTCTAAAGACAAAGGCGGTGACTTTACCTTCGATATGGCCTCGCTAAGATTTGATGGCAAACTGGGTAATTGGGGATTGAAATCTGACTATCGTTTCACCTCTGGCACCAACTACATCAAGTATGGTTATGCCTTCTATGATCTCAACCCAGAGTGGCAACTACAGATGGGTATCAACCAGGTACCTTTCGGCAACCGTGATTATATTTCAAATAGCTATTGGTTCGGCCTGCCCTACTACCTGGGCTTCGAAGACGACTATGACATTGGTGTGAAGGCGACCTTCGAACGCAACGGCTGGCATACCGACATGGCCTTTTACAAAAGCGCCGAGTATGGCCCAACTGAAAACAAACGCTATGCCGCCGATCTCTACACAGGCACCATCAATGGCACCGAATACAACAACGAAGAAACCAATCAGATCAACCTGCGCCAGACCTACACTGTCGAACATCGGGGCGGCACCACCACGATAGGTGCATCATTAGAAGCGGGTCAGATCTACAACGCCAAGACAGGCAATAACGGTGATCGCTACGCCGTTGCGGCTCACCTCAACACAGTATTCGACGGCTGGAACATTCAGCTACAGGCAATGCAATATGAGTTCAATGCCGCCGATGCGGTCGATGACAACAAGATCGCCGTCTCCGTGGTGAGTTGGCAGTACGAAGTAGCATCGAAAGGCCAGATCTACAACCTGAACATCGCCAAGACTATTGCCACTGATTGGGGCAGTATCAAGTTCTACAACGATTTCGGCCTGATGACGCCGGACGTAGATGATGACACCTACGACAACAGTATGCAGAACGTATTAGGCGCCGCACTATCTGCCGGTCCGACTTACACCCATATCGACTTCATCATGGGTAAAAACATGACCTTCTCCACCGCTAACAACGACCATGTCGGCCTGCCCGAAGTCGGCAACGATTGGGACAAGCGCATCAATATCAGCATGGCCTACTATTTCTAACCGCCAGTGTGGTCTATCGACTATCGGACGCCACCCTCATTCGATAGTCGATGACCACCTTTAGGGTCGGCTCCGAGTTCGTTTAACGCTGTACGAATAGCTTTTGGCCCAGCCTTCGCCCCGTCGAAGGCTTTTTTTAATTTATCAACGAGGTTATCAGCGCATGTTCAAGCTTAAAAACCTAGCCGTTAATCACAAGATAGCGCTCGCCTTTAGCTGTATCGCCGTTGCCATCGTGGCTCTCAGCATGATGCTAATTTCGGGACTCAATCAAACACGTGACAATATTCTCACCCTGACGGATGAGGTGCTGCCCAACGTCTTGCTGGTCGAGAAAATTAAGTTTGTTACTATCTTCATTCGCCGAGATCAATTCAGTTTTCTTCCCAGTATTGGCGACCCCGAAATGAAGAGCTGGATGCAAACGACAGACGATATGATCCAAGATGTCACTAGGATGATCGACTCCTACGAGAAAGCCATTAAAACCGACGCCGAGCGTCAGGCGTTTATACTGGCAAGAACACATTGGCGCGATTACCTCGCCGCCCAGAGTGGCTTTAACGAGATAGTGTTGAAACAAGATTTAGCCGGGGCAAACACTTACCTGCTCAGTTCATACAAGCAGTTCAATAAGATGCAAGAAGCCCTAAACCAGCTTACCGCCATCAATGTGACCCGTACCGAAGCCGACAGAGTCAGCACCCTAGAAGGTGTGAGTCGCACCTCCATTAAAACCTATATAGGTATCGCCGCCGTAATTGTCCTTATGGCATTGATGACACTTTTACTGGGCAGGCAGATTCGCGCACCGCTGCAAGCCGTGATGCAGATGGCTCAGGCGATTGCCAGTGGTAATCTGACCTATAACATAGATCGTAAGCAGATAGGCACAGACGAATTCGGCCAACTAGCCGATACCTGTATCAGCATGCAAAACAATTTAACGGCCTTGGTAACTCAGATCAGTGCAGCGGTAGAGCAGCTAAGCACCTCTATCGAAGAGGTCAGCGCCATCTCTACCCAGTCTTCTCAAGGCATGGCTGCGCAGCAAAGTGAAATCACTATGGTCGCCACGGCAATGCAGCAGATGCAGGCCACGGTCAATGAAGTCGCCATGAATACAGAGGACGCCTCTACATCGGCCAACGCCGCCAATGACTTTGCCGACCGAGGCAACCAAGAGGTCAAACATAATATCCAGGCCATCGAACGGGTCTCCACTGTGATCGACGAGGCCGGAGAAATGGTGGCGCAACTGGAGAAGGACTCTGCCAGTATTTCCATGGTCGTAGACGTGATAGGCGGTATCGCCGAACAAACAAACCTGCTGGCGCTCAATGCCGCCATCGAGGCCGCACGGGCCGGCGAGCAAGGCAGAGGCTTTGCTGTAGTTGCCGACGAGGTGAGAACCCTGGCCGGCAGGACTCAAGATTCTACTCGTCAGATAGTGGAGATTATCGAGAAGCTGCAACAAAGAGCCGTCGAGGCCGGCAGCGCCACCAAACAAAGTTGTGAGATGATTCGTCGCTGTGTGTCACAGAGCCTGGCAGCCGGCGATAAGATAAGCGAAATCGAAGTCGCCGTTGCACAGATTGCGGCGATGAACATTCAGATCGCCAGCGCGTGTAGCGAACAAAACTCGGTGACCGAAAACCTCAGCCAAAACATAGAGCGAATCAATGTCTCCTCGGCGGAGGCTGCTCAGGGTGCCAGCCAGACGGCCCAGGCCTGTATTGAGTTGAGCCAACTCTCGCTGGAACTAAAAACCATGGTCGATCACTTTCAAACGACCTAGGGTTCCCTCCCGCTGCGATGATAGATATCTGGCCCTGTGGTATTGACCCCAGGGCCTTTCTGTTTCGCTTAACGGATAAGATTGCAATACAATGACAATTCATTCTCTAGTAGCTTCAACTTTAACCACTAAAAATAACAAAACAGCCATGGCCCGCCCCAACAAGAAAGCGCCCAGTCGCACCGTCGAAATTTTCTGTGCCCAGTGTAAGACCCGACTGTTTAAGTATCGTAAGGGCGGAAAAGGTGCCTTGGTCAAATGCTTCAAGGAGCGCATCGTAGAAGATGATACGCACACGCCCTGCCATTGCCCAAACTGCGAGCAGTGTTTTGCCCGCGACACCTTGATTAGAGGCGTACCCGCTTTTAAGATAATTGGTGGCAAGGTGACAATGAAATAGCTAACCATTTGCAAGATAAGCTAAATTTATCATTCAACTTAAGCCGCTCTCGGCGCGACTAGGCACAACTTGACGCAAATCGATTAAAGTTAGCAGTAAAAAGGGATTCAATGCATAAAAGGGATGACGAGTCCATGGGATTAACCAAGCGAGCAGCAAGGTGGTTACAGGCAAGTCCTGGGCAGACTGCTGGCCTGAAGAGTCAAATAGGTCGACTCGCACGCATCCCTCTTAGACCCTCCTTGTCACTAGCCCATACACTCGCGCTTACACTCACGCTTACACTCACGCTTACATTTGCCCTAACACTCAGCGCTAACGCCGACTCCTGCGAACTCACCATGGGCTATCGCACCAGCGAGCGCCTGCCTTACATACATGCCGAGCCGAATAACCAGGGGCTCTATCTCGCCCTGTACCAGAAGGCGGCAGAGCGGATCGGTTGTACCCTCAAGGTACTCAGGGCTCCCAAGAAGCGGATACTCAGAGAAATGCGTCTGGGCAAGGTGGACTTTTATCCGGGCTTTGGTTTTACACAAAAGCGTAATCAGTACAGCTACTTCATTGCCAATGGCCTCTATGAGCGTTACACAGGGATCAGCCACAAAGACCTAGCACAAATCAGCTCCCTTAACGAGTTGGTCGGCACCCCCTATGTGCTACTCATCTCACCCGGGGGCTATGATCTCGATGGCATTCCTAAGGGCATAATCACCCGTCGTCCGCCGGAGATGGATGCCGCCCAGGCCTTTGAGCTGCTGATTGCCCGCAAGGGTGACTTCTTCAGCTATGATGAGACCACCTTAAGGTTCGAACTGGCCCACCATCCCCACCCCGAGCTCAAGCTTCACCCAGAATGTTGCGAGCCAATGCGCGACATGTACCTGGGATTTTCACGGGCGAGTCGCTATTTTAAGGCCTCACACAATCCTGATTACGATCCCAGCCAAGCCGAATCCATCGCCAACAGAAGACTATTGTTGACGCCCGGCAGTAAGGCTCACGCCCTAGCCGGCGAACTGGAGAGAATGCGTGCCAGCGGTGAGACAGAAAGGATAAGAGAGAGCTTTTTCGCGCCAAGCCACTGATGCGACTTCCGCCTCACACAGTCAATGACTTGAATAGCTTGAGTGACTGGATAATGGCTTGAGCAATCGCTTGAGCAATATCTTAGGCAGTGCCTGCGACTTTATTGTGTCACAATCTGCGATTATGCTATGACTGACTGCGAGCTAAGGCCCAATCCAAGCTTGGCCTGTTGCATCGATAGCTCACTAGACTAAACTGCGTCGGTGAAGGCTGATGGATAAGCGAAACGGAATGTGTAAATTGGCATAAGGAAACAAGGATGAATTCACTACTCAAGGCATGGGACGCCACCCCCGAATTACTAAAACCACTCGTCGCTCTGGCGTTATTGGGACTCTTGTGTCTCACCGCATTTTTCTTCGGCCAGTTGATCGGCCTGCTGCTCTACTAAGCGCTAACGAATCGTCAGGCTAGCATCAATCGCCAGGCTAGCATCAATCGCCAGACTCGCTGGCGATTGTCTCGGCAAGGCAGAGATCACTGCCGGTTTTGCATGAAATCTTCGCTGAAGTCGGTCGGCCAGTACTTATAGCCTTGTACGGTCGCCTGCGCCGCCGCCCCCATCAAATTAACCTGATAGGTTTTTACGCCGTCGAGATCCACCGACTGATTGGCCGACACCTGATCGCCACTCTCCTCATATTTGGCACTGGCCTCCGCCTGAGCCTGGCCCTCATAGCCTGAGTCCTTAAATCTTTTCAGCGCATCTGGCTTCATGAAGGCCTGCACGAAGGCCACCTGCTTCCAGCCGATCCCGGCACCAACGCCGCCTGTCGCGAAGCGATAGTAGCTGTTCTTGCCGCCTTCGCTCAGTACACAGATGCCGCCCCCCGTCGATAGCGCAAACAGATAACTGTTACTGCCGGTGCAGACCACGTGGGCAACCGAGTTCGCCACCGCGCGCTTAGCCCCCGGATGCTTTGCGTAGATGCTTGCCAAGGCCTCCTGGGTCTCCTGACGGGCATTGGCCTTCTTCGCCTCGGGCGTATTGCCTGTAGCGCAGCCAGCAACAAGTGTTATCCCGATAAAAGCCAAAAGTGTTTTTCTTGTCGAAATTGTAAACATACCAACTCTCTATTAACGCCTGTGCGAAATACGCAAAATAAATTTAACCAATTGAATTTTAATAAAATATTTTATTGCCGCGTAATATATCCAGGCATTAAAACAATGCAAAACAGATGGTCAACTGTGAGAGCTCAGCAGCAAATCTACCCGATTAAATAATAGATAAACCTAAAGTGTATTAGTAGTGCAGATAGTTTGAGTGATGGAACATCTAAGGCAATTAGCCAGAGTCGATACAAGCGTATGGATGAGCGAAAGGGAATGAACTAATCGGGATGAACTAAATGGGTGAATAAAACGAAACGAGTAGTCAGTTAAATAGCTGTCGCTAGGCCAACACTAGAGTTAGAGCTAAATCTAACGCTAGCGCTAAAGCTAAAACTGATTACTAAGAGTGGGAGTTAATCAAGCTCGCCTGCAATCGCCAGTCAGACTGGCGATTGTCTTGGACAGAAAGCCGCTACTTATCTTTCTCGATGAAGTCATCGGTAAAGTCTGTCGGCCAGTATTTATAGCCTTGCACCGTCGCCTGCGCCGCCGCCCCCATCAAGTTGATCTGATAAGTTTTCACCCCATCGAGATCCGCAGATTGATTGGCCGACATCTGATCGCCACTCTCCTCATACTTAGCGCTGGCTTCGGCTTGGGCCTGACCCTCATAACCAGAGTCCTTGAATCGCTGCAGCGCATCTGGCTTCATGAAGGCTTGCACGAAAGCCACCTGTTTCCAGCCAATCCCGGCGCCAACGCCGCCCGTCGCGAAGCGATAGTAGCTGTTCTTGCCGCCTTCACTGAGCACGCAGATGCCACCACCCGTCGATAGCGCAAACAGATAACTGTTGCTGCCGGTACAGACCACGTGAGCAATCGAACTCGCCACGGCCGATTTGGCAGCTGGATGCTCGGCGTAGATACTCGCAAGGGCCTCCTGGGTCTCCTTACGGGCATTTTCCTTCTTCGCCTCGGGCGTATTGCCTGTGGCACAACCGGCAATGAGTGTAACCAAGATAGCCGCCATAAATGGCGTTTTCATCGACAATGTAAACATCCTTTTCCCCTCATTCATTTCAGCATTAATATTTGAAATAACACTAATTTATAGAAGTGAAAATCCAATAAATCAAATTGGTGTTGCACAAAATTCATCCAGAAATATAAGCCCTATAGAGACCCTGCCGATGCAAGCGCCACCACCAATTTGCTCACTTAGCCAACATGAGATGTTAAGGCTAAGGGATGTTAAGACTAAGCGATGTCGAAACTAAAAAATGTTGAGAATAAGGGAAAGCTAAGCAGTGGTTGATAAAGACTGTTCATTAGTTCGCCATCCATAACTTGGTCAATCCAAGGCGCGACATTTTGTCTCGCCCACCACTTAATTCAGCGATCCCTGTAGCAAGTTAACTTGCCGGCTAAATCCGTCTATTGCCCAGGGGCGAAATCTCGGGTTTGATAGGCCAATCTATGACAAACAGGGATTTTAATCATGAAATATCAGTGGTTTCTAGGCACGCTTTTCATCGCAGGCATGAGCGCTCAGGTGACGGCCCATGAGGCGCCCATCGAATTTCGCGCCGCCGGCAGCCTCAAGGCCGCCATGACAGAGGTGATTGGCGCCTATCAGGCCAAGGGCCATAGTGAGGTTGCCCCTCAGTTTGCTCCATCTGGACTGCTTAGAGCGCGTATCGAGTCCGGTGAGAAGGTGGATCTCTTTGCCTCGGCCAACATGAAACATCCTACTACTTTGAGCCAGGCTTCCCGCAGCGGCGATGTGGTGATGTTTGCCCGTAACAAGCTCTGCGCCCTGGCGCAGCCAGAGGTCGAACTCTCAAGCGAGACTCTGCTGACCCAGATGCTCAATAGCAAGATACGCCTTGGCACCTCTACCCCTAAGGCAGACCCCGCCGGTGACTATGCCTTTAAGGTGTTCGAGCGCGCCGAGGCCATCTCATCCGGCGCCCAGCAGCAGCTGGAAGCCAAGGCACTTAAGCTAACCGGCGGTCCGGACAGCGCTAAGCCACCGAAAGGCCGTAATCCCTACGGCTGGGTAATGGAGAACAAGCAGGCGGATATCTTCCTCACCTACTGCACCAACGCCGTGCTGGCGCAGAAAGAGGTCAAGCCCCTCAAGATAGTGCAGCTACCTGAAAACCTCAGCGTCGGCGCTAATTACGGCCTGACCGTCATTCAGGATGCGCAGCCCCATGCAGCGGATCTGGCACTCTTTATCCTGTCGCCACAGGGGCAAAAAATTCTGGCCAGCTACGGCTTCGACACCCCAACCTTGCCCTAGCAACGACTCAGTCCTAACAACTCCGCTTCCTTAGCAACTAAGTCCTTACAGCAAAAAGGGCTGGCACATGCCAGCCCTACCTTAAACACTTCTAGTGCTCTTAAATATCGACCCGTTAACGCGCTATTCCTTAAACAGATCCAAGGCCGCACGGCTCATCGCCTGCACTCCCGCCTCGATGGCGACGGGGTAATCCGGCGCAAACTTGCTGGAATGCAGCGAGGGGAGACTCGCTCCCGATACCTGACTGGCCGCATAATCTGCCACGGGCACAGCGCCTAACCAGAACAGGGTGATAGGCTTTTTAGCGGGCGTTAAGCCATACAAGCCAAAATCTTCTCCCGCCATCACAGGCGATGCCTCCAAGACATTATCATCCCCCAGTTGCTTGGCGATGCTGGCCCTGACCTTAGCTGTCTGCTCCGGGTCGTTGTAGGTCGATGGAATGCTCTCCTCCTGATGCACATACACATCAGGCCACTCGGCCTCGCTCAGTCCCGCACTAATGGCGATCCCCTTAGTGAGTCGCTCGATGGCGGCGATCTGCTGCTCGCGCACCTTAGGATCGTACGAGCGCAGCGTCAGCTGTAGCTTCACCTCGTTGCCTATGATGTTGTGTTTCGAGCCGCCGTGAATCGAACCCACGGTGATCACATTGGGCGATAATGGCGAGACCTCCCGGCTGACGATAGTCTGCAAAGCAAGCACTATGCGCGCCGCCAAGACCACAGGATCGACCGTGGTATGGGGATAGGCGCCGTGACCGCCGCGCCCCTTCACGCTGATATCCACCGAATCCACGTTCGCCAGGGCATAGCCCGGGGCGATGGCCACCTTCCCCGCAGGTACCGAGGCGCTGACATGCAGCCCAAGAATATGATCGGGTGTCGGGAACTGGCTAAACAGCCCCTGTTTAAGCATCGCCTTGGCACCGCCCCCCACCTCTTCGGCAGGCTGAGCCACCAGCATCAAGGTGCCCTGCCATTTATCTTTTTGCTGAATCAACTGCTGCGCAGTGCCCACCAGATTGGTCATGTGCACATCATGGCCACAGGCATGCATCACCCCCACCTGATTGCCCTGGGCATCAAGGGTGGTGACCTTAGAGGCGTAGGCTTTGCCCGTCTCCTCGACAATCGGCAATGCATCGGTATCGGCGCGGATCATCACGGTGGGGCCCTTACCGTTACGGTAGATGCCAACCACGCCATGACCGCCAAAATCCCGAGTCACCTCTATACCTAAGGCCTCGAACTCGGCCGCCATCCTCGCTCCACTCTGTTGCTCATGATAAGAAAGTTCGGGAGCTTGGTGCAGCTCGAGATAGAGACTGGAGAGCGCCGGCATGGCTTGCTTGACCGACTGCGACAGCGCCTCGTCTTGGGCCCAGAGGCTTTGGCTGGTGCCGAGGGCAACCAGGGCGCCCACTAAACAGGATTGATGAATGATCTGGCGTAACATGCTTGACTCCATTGCCTAAAATTTTTCCACTAGGTGCTCAGCATAGCGACTCTTAGGGCGGAAACCAATCTAGCCATTATTCTATATCCCATGCACCACCGGCGAGACAAAAGAGAGTTTTGCCTCTCCCTTGCCATTTGCCCGGCAAATCGGTAGTTTCATATGCCTGTACACCCGGACACGCATACGTCCAGCTAGTCACAAGAATAATGAAAGGACTTTTTGATGGGGAATATTCTTTGGGTCGCCTCCTATCCCAAATCGGGCAACACCTGGGTTCGCGCCTTCCTTGAAAACTATATCCAGAACGCCGAGCAAGGGGTCGACATCAACACCATGCACAAGATCTCGACCGCCGAGTCGGCAGCGCACCGCTTTCAAGCGCGCCTGCAAGATGGCCGTAAGACGATAGACCTCAGTCTGGATGAGATCTGCGCCCTCAGGCCCGCGGTACAAGCCGACATTGCCATGCAGGCTCACGGCACCACCTTCGTGAAGACCCATAACTATCTGGGCACCTATAAAGAATATCCGCTGCATAACTCTTCGGTGACCTCGGGCTCCATCTACATAGTGCGAAACCCCTTAGACGTCACCGTCTCTATGGCCAACTACTTCGGTTACAGCATAGATGAGACCATCGCCTACATGGCAGAAGAGATGACAGGCACCCCCAACGAGCCCGAAAACGTGCCACAGGTGATCACCTCATGGTCAATGCATGTCTCCAGCTGGACTCAAAACCCAGAAGAGGCCAAGCTGGTGCTGCGCTACGAAGATATCTTAGATGACCCTAAGAAGGTGTTTCGCAAGATAGAATCTTTCCTCGGCCTGAAGAAAGACCCCAATCGCCTCAAGAACGCCATCAAGCACTCCTCCTTCGCCCAGCTTAAGGCCCAGGAAAGCAAACGCGGCTTTGTGGAGAAACATGAAAATGCCAAGTCTTTCTTCCGCCAAGGCAGCAAGAACCAGTGGCGTCAGGTACTGAGCGACGAGCAGGTGGCAAAAATCGTTGAGCACCACGGCGAGCAGATGGCGAGATTCAAATATCTGCCGGGTAAATTACGCTAGGATTTACCCACAAAAAAACGCAGCCTGGGCTGCGTTTTTTATTACCTATCTAGCTGATAACAGGGCCAGTTATAAACGATAGCTGAGGCTCAGCTTAGCGTTGCGTTCGGCGCCAGGCATACCGCCGAGGAACATGGCTTTCTCATAATAGTCCTCATCCAGCAGGTTATTCACATTCAGCTGCACTGTCCAACTGTCTGCCTGATAACTCAACGCAGCATCCATCACGGTATAACTGGGCACATAACCATCTGGGATCCCAAACGATGCGGAGTGGGTGCTGCGCTCATCTACATATTTTGCGCCCAGGCTGACACTGAGCGGACTCGGCAGCTTAAACCAGTCGGCATCATAGGTCACCCAGGTACTGGCCGTCACATAAGGGACACCTTTCTGACGCGTATCGAAGCTAGTACTGTTGGGATCTTGCTTGTCTCTGGCGTCTTGATAGACACCATTGACATTTATCGCCCAGCGCTCACCAAGGTGAGCATTGAGATCCAGCTCAACCCCTTTGGTCTCTTCCTTGCCGTCATAGAAATATTGCGCGACATCTGGGCCCGATACCCCCGCCTCATAGTCCTTGTTATTGTATTGCAAGTTCGTTCGTGAACTTTCAAACACCACAATCGAGGCCAGCATCTGATCATCAAAGGCTTTAAAACGTACTCCTATGTCGTTGCTGATAGACTCCGAGTCGTCTCTATCGGCACCATCGCCCTTTAGGCTGCCCAGCACGCTATAGGCGGTGCGCCCCTTGGCGTGATTGATAAAGAACGACAGATCATCGGTTGGCATGTAGGTAATGCCCAAGTTATAGGTCATCCCATCATCTGAGGTATCGGCTTCCGGCGTAGGCTGTGCGAGACTGGCGCTGTAGCGCGCATCGACGCCATAATGCTCGTAACGCTGAGAGATGTCATTGAAGGCGACGCCAATTCGCGTCGTAATACCAAAATCAAAGTAGCCCACATGTTGCAAGCCCACGCCCCATGCCTGCACCTTCTTGTTATAGTTGCTGGTCATCAGAGGGTCATAATCTTCGAACTGTCCTTGTGCCCAATTAGGCGAGCGAATATCGAAAATATAGGGCAGCTGGCCCTGATAGATCACCTCACCGGCCTTGTTCTTGATCACCTTGTCCGCGTCATAGATGGAGTATTGCTTGAAGCGAATATTGCGATCTTCAAAATTGGCGTTAACTAACAGCTCGTTATCTATTCCCGCGACGCTAAAGTCATAACGCAGATCGGCAAAATACTGCCACGAAGTCTCGTCGGCCTGAACCTGACGATACTCCTGGCGACGTGCGGCGAAGGGATACAGACGATCATCTACCACCAGAGGCGCTCGGGGATCGCTGTTGATCACCCCGTTGCGGTTCCAATAAACATAGTTATAGGCACCTGTCTGACGGGCAAATCCCGACTGATAATCGCGATACTGCAACTGCTGATTAAGGAAAAGATTGTCAGCGAAAAAGATATTATGGGTCAGCTTAAACCTTAGCTCTTCACCCTCATTGTCCTTCGCCATCGGCGAAATGATCCCAGCCTCACCGAAGGCATAGGGAGTCAGGCCATCACCGGCAGATAACGAGTCAGCCAGTTGATGGCGCTGTTCATCGCTCAGCTGTAATCCCGCGTTAGAGGCATCGTTGATAAGATCTTGCCAGCTAACCTCACCCGCAGGCTTACCCCCAACCGACGCAGCATTGTAAATACGAATCGGATGTCCGATAGAGTCTACCGCTATCGCATCTTTGATGTAGGCGGCACTGAGCATGATATCTTGCTGATCGCTCAGTAGATATTTTAATGAAGCGTAAGCCTCATCCCTATCGGTACCTATGTCTCGATACCCCTCGCTTCTGGCATGCTTTGCCACCAAACGATAGGCCGCCTTATCTGTCAATGCTGCTGTGCTGTCTAGCCCCAGTGAATAGCTGTCCCACTGGCCAACTTCGGCAGTGAATTGATGACTGGCATTAAACTGAGGCTTCTTCTCAATAAGGTTGATCACGCCGCCGGCGCTGCCCATGCCATAGAGGCCGGTTGCAGGGCCTTTTAGCACTTCAACCGACTCGACATTAGTCAATGAGCGTGTCGGATTAAAGGTGTTTCCCAGACCCGCACCACCATACATGCCATCATAGGTGTAGTTCGCCCCCAGGCCACGGATAACGATATTGTCGCCTATGCCATAGTTGTTGCCCGCCTGGGTCACACCACTGATGTTACGCAGCAGCTCCTGCAGCTCTGTTGCCCCCTGGGTCGTGATCAACTCCTCATCGACCACCACTACGGCTGCAGGCGTCTCCATGAGTGACATATCAGATTTAGTGGCCAGGCCTGAATTCATCACGACCTTGTTTTGCCGGCCATATACGGTAATGCGTTCGACCTCTGCCGAAGCTTGTTGCTCGATACTGGTATTGTGTTGCTCTGCCGATACCGATAAGGATACGGCACATCCTAGCGCGACTGCTGATAAGCGCATCTGTTTCATTTGTTAAGAATTCCCCTAAAAATTGCACGCAAATGATAACGATTATCAATAAGCTTTCAATATGGAGAAGCCAAGGGGAGAGAGAAGCAGAAGCTTTGTAATTGTTTAAGAAGGAGTTATTGTAGATTTTTTACATTGTAAATACGCCTTAGATGACGTTTTACAAACTTAAAGCGCAAAAAATGCAGCCCTGGGGCTGCATCTTATTTATCGACATTCACTATCTAAAATTGGACCTGAGTCTAAAAATGGACGTGAGTCTAAAGTTGGGCTAACGCCGAACGTTAATCTAGCGCCTAAAACTGATAATGCACGCCTAGATAGACATTACCCCAGTCGCTTTCCACCTGCTCATCGAGCCCGGTCGCATCGAGATCGGTATAGAGCATCTCATAGGCAATACGCACGTTAATGCCATTGTCGAAAGCCATGTTAAAGCCAGTGCCCCACAGCCAGCCATTGCCGTCGTAGTCCAGATCGGCCTCGACCTTAGTAGCCGCCATACCCGCCTTGATGAACATAGAGTAAGTATTATTGAAATAGTGGTGGAACTTGGCCGCGATAGACAGCTGATTGGCCTTCACATCCCCCACATCGACAAAGTTGTCGGTGCGAACATAGGTGCTCTCGACAGCGAAGTTTTTACTGAAATAGTAACCGCCATAGAGACCATAACTGATGGCCGACTCGTCAAATTCTCCCGCCTCTAGCGTAGAATGACCCGCCATGGCCCCCAGGTAATACCCCTTAATATCGGCAACCGCCATCGCAGATCCCGATGCGATAAGACTCGCCAAACACAGTGCCAGCATAGATGCGCGCTTCATGCTTCCCCCGGAAACGAAACATTTACAAGTAGCTAACATACTAGACCAAAAATCGCATTAAATTAAGTCTTTAATTGCCACTTTGATAAAAAACCAACCAAGCTTTGTCCGCCCGGCAAATAGGTAGAATCCAGGGCATAAAAAATGCAGCCTGGGCTGCATTTTTCTCACAACGACGTCTAAAACCAGTTAACTGATGGCATTGGCTTAGGCAATTAATCTTCTAACGCCTTTGTTTGCCGTAGTTAGTGCTTCTCATCCTCGGCGGGGCCGCTGAGGGGCTTGTTACCCGATATCATCGCCGACACTAGGCCAGGCTGATGTTTAATCTCGGCTACTATCACCCCGGCCACATGCAGCACTATCATCAGGAGCAGCAGATACACGCTATACACATGCACCTCGCCGGCCAGCGACTTATAGGGCTTTAATACCGCCACCTTCTGCGCATCGACGCCGGTGTCGTCATAAGGCTTGATGCTGGCACCATCGACGCCAGGCTGGGCGATATAGTCGCTGACCGCACCGCCAAAGGGTGGGTAATAGATATCGGTTCCGGCGCGCACCAGGCCTGTCACCATTATGGTCACCAACAGCAGCATCATGGCAAAGATGGCCAAGCGCCCCATGGGATTATGATGCAGATATTGAGGCGACTCCCCCTTGGCCAGCTTGGCCTTGTAGCGAGACAGCCCCTTGAAATCCGGGAGAAACTGACTCAGGCGGGCGCTATGACTGCCGATGACACCCCAGATCAGCCTGACACTCAGGTTAATGGCAAACAGGTAACCGACCCAGACATGCAGTTTCTTCAAGCCAATCTTGGCTTCCAGGCCGCTGATGCCGATATCACCCTTAAATAACATCACCATGCCAATGAAGATCAGCACCATGACTAAGCCAAGGTTTATCCAGTGAAACAACCGCGTTGGCTTGTCCCACACCTTGTAAACCTTCACCTCTTGACTGACTCCTTCATGACTAACTGCCCCTTGATTGGCAGCCACTTGATTAATCGCCTCTTTTGGCATCGTCTCCCCCATTTCAGACGTTTATCCAGAGGCTAATAATATACGCCTGTTGGGGGCAAAATTTTGTGAAATATGCTTCATGGCAAGGCAACTTAACCTTAATTTTTTTATGGTTAATTAATCTTGCTACGAAAGAAGATCTCGATGACTTTGTTAACCCTGCTGGCGGCGTCTGATAAGGCTCAACCAGCCCAACCCCAGTAGCCCGAACAGCCAGCCCACAGAGAGGCTACCGCCACTCACCTCGACTTCGGTGACGACCTCTTCGACCACATACTGGTCGCGATCGGCGCTCTCCAGCGGCAGGCCATAGAGATCATCCAGATCATCGCTGCTGATAGTGGCGACGATATCGCTGTAACCCACCTCATAGAGATCGATCAACACATCATAATGGTCCGTCGGATAACCAGTATGCAGCGTGGTAAGCACCTCAAAATCATCGTCGCTGGCATCGTCCACTATGGTGAACACATCTGTGGTGTGGTACAGCTCCCAGGGGCCGCCATTACGGCTCAGATAGAGGTCGGCATAGACGTTGGCATGCTCACCCAGATAATAACTGTGGACGTCGGCGTCGAAGGTCACGCTGAAGGTGCGATAGAAGCCGTCATAATCGATATCTTCAAACAGGCGGCTGCTGGCCTCATAGATAGCAAATTCGTGGTAGATCCCCGCCTCGAGGCGCTGAGCGGAGGATTTGAGCGTCTTAGTACCAGCCTGATCTGAACCTTGCTCTGCGCTGAGTGTCAGGGCCTGGCGCTCGGCAATCACCTGCTCACGCGTCTTACGCGGGGCAAGTTCCACCTTCTGCTGTTTAAGCTGGTCGGCGCTCGCCTGCTGCGTGCTGGTCATGGCCTGCCCGGCGCGGCTAAAACCTTGGGCCAGCGTCTGTTCATCCTGCACTACGCTGGTCGATGCCGAGCCGACTAGAGCTGTATTTTCTCCGAGATTGTCTGCCGCCATGGCTGCGCCGCTACCCAGCATGGTCAACAAGGCGGTGGCCTTGATGGCGCTATACAGCTTACCCAGAGCAGAGGGGGCCTTAATTGAGGGCGTCATAGTTGAGAGCGTCTTAGTTAATGGCGTATTAGTTGCCAGCTGCTGGCTCGTTTTCATCGTGAGTCTGTTCATAATCAATCTCCATAGAATGGACTGCGTCTTGCTTAAGGCCATTAGATGCGATCGAAAATGAACGTAAGCTGAACATTAAAAATCAGCCTATTCAACAAGATGGCGAAAAATTAAACATTCAGCTCTTGTTCATCTGCGCAAGATAACAATGAAAAAGCACGCTTGCCGCTTTACCCTGGCGAGCATGGAGATTCGCGGCATATGTTTCTTATTTTTATAGGATCTTTTACACTGTCCGAAGAATTCAACACAGGTGATTTTGATGAAACCAGCCCTAATATTGCTCGCCATAGCGTCACTCCTGTTTCCCCTACATGGATACAGTGCGGACTATGGAATATCGGCGGCCAGTAGCAGCATCTTGATGGCAGCTCAGAAAAATACCAATCAAAATCTACGTGTTAAAAATCGTCAGCAGGCCACTCAGATGGTAAAGGGGCGCTATAACGCCAAGGTCCTGAGCGTGCAATCATCACGGGTCAATGGCAACCCAGGCTACCGCGCCAAGTTGCTCAGTAAAGATGGCGTGGTCTTTTATGTCGCCATCGACGCCGTCACAGGACAGATGAGCCGACAATAACCTGCTAAGAAAGGACACGCCAATGCGATTACTACTGGTTGAAGACGATTTAGCCCTTCAGGAAAATTTGAGACAACACCTGCTCGATGCCAACTACACCTTAGACATCGCCAGCGACGGCGAAGAGGGCCTGTTTCAGGGACGAGAGTATCCCTACGACGCCGCCATTATCGACGTGGGACTGCCTAAGTTAGATGGTATCGCGCTGATCGCCAGGTTAAGAGAAGAGGGAATAGACTACCCCATACTGATCCTGACGGCCCGTGACAACTGGCAAGACAAGGTCGAAGGCCTGGATGCCGGCGCCGACGACTACCTGACCAAGCCGTTTCATCCCGAAGAGCTGGTCGCCAGGCTCAAGGCGCTGATCCGCCGGGCGGCGGGCAAGTCCAGCCCAGTGATTCAAAACGGGCCCTACTCTCTCAACACCAGCAGCCACGAAATAAAATTTGGCGACCAGGATGTCAGCCTGAGCGGCTCCGAATACAAGCTGTTCGAGTATTTCATGCTGCATATCGGCGAGGTGAAGTCCAAGAGCATATTGATCGAACACATCTATGATCAGGATTTCGACTTAGATTCCAACGTCATCGAGGTCTTCATCCGCCGCCTGCGTAAGAAGCTCGACCCAGACGGCCAGTATGGTCTTATCGAGACATTGCGTGGCCAAGGCTACCGCCTCAAGCCACTGGATAACAGTTAAGCTTTCGAGGCCATCTGATGAGCAGCCAGCGCGCCCCACAGGGCAAACTCAACTCCCTCAGGGTTCGTCTGATCCTCAGCGCCCTACTGCTGATATTGCTGCTGCTGCCCACCATTGGCTTCGCCCTCAACAACGCCTTTAAACAACAGGTAATGACCAACGTCAGAGAGCAGCTAAGCGCCTACCTCTATTCTGTACTGGCGGTGGCCGAGATGGACGATGGCAAGCTCTATATGCCAGAGGCGCTACTGGAAAATCAGTTCAATGTCATAGGCTCAGGCCTCTACGCAGTGATCGACAGCGCAAGCGATCACCGAACTGAAAGCGACCGCCAGGGTAACAACCAAACTGAAAGTGACCGCCGGGCCAGTTTTGAGCCCCTCTGGTCATCCAACTCCTTTCTTGGGTTAAACATCACGACTCCCCTGCCCCATCCTAAGGTGGGACGCAGCGAATTTGGCGAGCTGATGTTAGAAGAGCAGCCCCATCTCATCTACAGCTTCAGCGTACGCTTTGCACCCGGCGAGGCCCAGCGCCAGAGCGCGCCAATCACCATCCACATCATCAAAGATCTCGACGGCGTGGCGCAGCAGCTCAAGGCCTTTAGCCAACATCTGTGGAGCTGGCTGGTGGTGTTGATGCTGGTACTGCTGGCTATTCAATTTGCCTGGTTGGCCTGGACATTAAAACCCCTTGCGCGCTTCAGAGAGGAGCTGGGACAGGTACAACGGGGCGAGGCGGAGCAGCTCAGCGGCCATTACCCCAATGAACTGCAGGCAGTGGCCAAACAACTCAACACACTGCTGAGCACAGAGCAGCGCCAGCGCAGTCGATATCGCAATGCCCTCTCTGACTTGGCCCACAGCCTCAAGACGCCACTGGCGGTGATCCAAAGCCAGAAAGATCTCAGCCCCACCTCACTTGAGCAGGTCGGACAGATCAATCGCACCATAGGCCACCAACTCAAGCGTGCCCAGAGCGCCGCCGGTAACGCCTGGCACCTGGGGATCAAGGTCAGCCTGGTCTCCGACAAGCTGCTGCGCACCCTGGTCAAGATCCATCCCGGGGTAGCCCTCAGCTATGGCAAGGCCCCTAAGGAAAACCAGATCTTCTACGGCGATCAGAGCGATCTCACCGAGATGCTGGGCAACCTGCTGGATAACGCCTGCAAGGCCGCTAGAAACAAGGTGATGCTGAGCGTCGACGCTGACAATGGAAAACTCATCATCAGCGTCGAAGATGACGGCGCCGGTGTTAGCCCAGAGCAGCGTCAGCTCATACTCGAGCGTGGACGACGCGCCGATACCTATGAGAAGGGCCACGGCATAGGACTCGCCATCGTCGGCGATCTGGTGCAGAGCTATCAGGGAGAGCTCACCATAGACAGCTCGGCGACGCTTGGCGGCGCCAAATTCATCCTGAGCTTCCCTCAGCAGTTCGCCGAGTAGCCAGAGTTCAGACTTAAGCGTGAGCAAAAGCCGGGGTTGAGCTAAAGCCTAAATCAGCTCGGTTCGCATTTATTATTTTTACCCCATTTTTAGCTTTCAGCTAATGTTCATCTTGGGCCTTTTATTATCTGAGTAAATCCAATGACAGATAAGCCTAGGAGACGTTATGAAAAGCATCAGACAATGGACTTTGCTCCTGCTCATTGCCCTTTCACAGTCACTGCTTACCCCTTCAGTGTCGCGGGCAGAAGACGCTGTTCAAGAGATCCAGTTTAGCGATGCCGAGCTTGCGCAGATGCTGGCCCCCATTGCCCTGTATCCCGACAGCCTACTCACCCACATTTTAATTGCCTCCACCTATCCGCTAGAGGTGGTGCAGGCCAATCGTTGGCGCAACAAAAACAAGTCGTTAGAAGGCGCTGAGGCGGTTAACCGCGCTGAGAAACAGGACTGGGATCCCAGCGTCACCGCCTTGGTCGCCTTTCCCGACCTGCTGCAACGCCTGAGTGATGACCTAGAGTGGACCCAAAAGCTGGGCGACGCCTTCTTGCAGGACGAGGAGCGAGTGCTGGACAGCATTCAGAGCCTGAGACAACAGGCCGAGCGCGCCAATGCCTTCGACGATATGGAGAATATGAAGGTCACTAAGGTCAATCGCCAGATCGTTATCGAACCTGTGCAGCGTGAGGTGATCTATGTGCCTTACTATGACACCCGAGTAGTCTACGGCCATTGGCACTGGTACAACTACCCGCCTGTGTATTGGGCCTATCCGCCCCATTACGCCGGTTACTACCCGGGCCATATTTCGGGACACTTCTACTTCAACAGCGGCATACATATCAGCTTTAACTACTTCTTCAGTGCGTTTAGCTGGCGTCAGCGTCACATAGTGGTGACCCATCACCACCACACGACTCGTTACCGCCCTTACAGCCGAATCGTGACCAGCAGCGGCGCCCAACGTTGGCACCACAAGCCGGTGCATAGACACGGTGTTGCCTATGGCTCGCCTAAGGTGAAGGCCCGCTACGACAAGTATCGTCCTAACCGCTATGACGTAAAACACAATAGCAGCATGGAGCACTACTCCAATTCAAAGCAGGCCAAGCCGAGTCAGGCCAAGCACTATAACGCGGCGCAGGTTCAAAAGCGCCGCGAGCAAAACTTCAGCCACAAGCTGAGCGATGCCCGCAGCCAGCATGACCGTCATCAAAACGCGCATAAGACGCCGACCAAGTATTATGAGAAGCGCGACCGACTCAGCCTGAATGACAAGGCCAATCGCTCATCGAGCAATAAAGCCGACAACAGGGCGAAAGAGTGGAATAGAGAGAAGAGCCCTCAGCGAAACGATAGCCATCAGCGTGAAATGAAGAGCCATCAGCGAGAAGTGATGAGCTCTCAGCGGGAAAGGAGCCATCAGCCCCAGAGCTACCAAAGAGAAAGGAGCCCTCAGCGGGAAGTAAAAAGCCCTCAGCGGGAGATGAGCCCTCAGCGAGAAGTGAAGAGCCATCAGCGGGAAAGGAGCCATCAGAGCAATAACGGTCGCGGCGCCTCATCTCACAACCAACAGGGCCGAACTAAGCAACATGATAACTAACATTATTGGCGGTGGCAATCACCGCCGCCATTTTTCTCGAATCAGATTTCAATACTCGGATCCCGCCCCCTATTCACCTAAATCTACCAGCGTCTTAATCTACCAGCCTAGGGCGCCACGGCAAGCCATAGAAGCGGTAGTAGCCCACCAGATTACTGCCGATGAACAACAGCTCCATCAACACAGCCGTGGGCGAACCCACCAGATAATTGTTAAGCAGCCAGATGCTGGTGCCCACTAACATCAGCTGTCTCAGGCGTTGATCCCTTGGACAGAAGGCGGCAATAGTCTGAGTACAGCTGCCGGCAAAACTTATCAGGCTCAGGGGGCCAGCATAGGTAAATAGGGCGATCAGGCTATTGATCCCCAGAAACAGCCAGAGCAGGCGCCGCGAGTGCGAAAATACGGTCACCAGGTAGCGAATCGCGGCGACCAACATGAGCCCGGCTGCCGTCCACTGGAGCAGCAGCGCAAAATGAGCGCTGATTAATACCCCAGACAGTGCGAGGCAGAGCACTATGTGGCGCTTCTGCTTGAATTGAAAAGAGAGAATGTCTGTAACGATCGCCATGGCGATCAGGCATTGAGAGAGAAGAAACAGCGACATACACCACCTAAGATTTCAACATGCGAAAGATGGCGCTAGTATGGTTCAGCCTTGATTCAAGGTGCATTAACTTAAGATAAGCCGGGAAGAATCTTTTCGGTGCTTATATGTACTAGCTTAAACCAAGGCAGAGAAAGTGTCGCACCGTTATCTTTTCACCTATAGCAATAAATCTGTCTTTTTAAACTACTACTTCTCATTCGTTCCTCTCATCACTTAGTCTCAGGTTAGGCTAGCCTGGCCTTGAGCCGCGACAGACTCACGGGCGTAATACCTATATAGCGAGCCAGCTGCACGTTACTCAGGCGCTCGACCCACATGGGCCTATGGTTGACCAGATAGAGGTATCGCTCCTCGGGACGTTTGAGCAGTAAGAAGGCCTCCTTCTCCTCCTTGTACAGCAGCTGTTGACTCAGCAAGGCGATCAGCACGCCTTGCCAGCTGGCCTGTTTTAGCTGCGCGAGGGGGAAGCGCACCAGGGTCGCGTCACTCACCGCCTCCAGCTGATAGGGCGCCGCATCCCCCGTCAGCAGGCTGTGATAGAGCAGACAGAGCTCCCCTTCGAAATAAAACTCCTTCGAAAACAGGCCGCCACAATCGCCATAATACTGAGCGCCCAAGATGCCACCGACGATGAAATAACCATGCTCCTGGCAGGCCCCTTGGTGCAGCAGTATCTCACCTCTGGGCGCGCGAATGCATTTGGCCTGACTCAGCGCCTCACAACATTCATTATCCGCCAGCCCAAGCTGACCTAGTCGCTCAGCAAAAATGCTAAGGGCATCATTAGCTGGTCTCTGTGTCACTCTGTTTCCTCTGCGCTCTGTTTAGGCCCTGATGATAGCACTCCCAGACGACACTGAATAACCCTTGCCCTTTTCGCCAGATACGTATGAGCATATCAGTAAAACGCCTCCTTTAAACCGCGCCGTTTTTTAGGCTAAACTCAGAGGTCATCCATGATTTTATTTAAGTTTTTAACCAGCGGAGAGCCACAGATGTCAACACGCGTTTTTGTGATAGCCCAGTTTCGTCCCAAGGCGGGAAAAGCCGCCGAACTCTTCGAAATACTCAAGGCTCTGGAGCCCGACTCACTGCGGGAACAGGGCTGTATTCAGTACATTCTCACCCGCCAGATAGATCATCCGAGCGCCAGTCGCACCGACTACCCTATCGTGTTCAATGAGATCTGGGCCGATGGCGAAAGCTGGGCGGCTCACGGCCGTCGCCAGCAGATCAAACACTTCTTCGACACTCAGGTAAGCGACCCCGCAGGCCTGGTGGATGATGCCATAGTGACCGCCTATACCGACGAGGGCTACGAATACGACGCCCCGGTATTTATCTAGCCATTTGCCTAATCCTCGCCTCAAGAGGTAAAAAACGCAGCCTAGGCTGCGTTTTTTTAAGCGTTTTTCATGGCTTTCGCTATTAGTTGGCTACACCTGTCGCGGCCTGGTTTTGCGTCGACCAGAGGGTCACGCGAGCCTGACTGTCGAGGCCATTAACCATACGCGCCACCTGATCTTGGGTGAAGTTGGCGTATTGATCTGAGTAGGCCATAAAGTTCTGCCAGTTGATGGTCTGTCCCATGCAGTTGACTATGCCGCCATCACCCGGGTTCATCTGCCAACTGTTTTGCTGTGGCGTATCACAGTTCTCATCGCCCGTAGTGCCGCAGCGGCGCTCCATGCCACGCTTACAACCGCCTTCGAAGGTGTGGATCAGATCCAGGAAGTGACCAAACTCATGGGTCAACACAGAGCGAAAATTCTCATCGGTATTGCTACCAAGGTAGGCGCCGTTGTAGGTCACCCGTGCCAGTCCCTCGTCTGACATTGTGGTATCCGGGTACCAGGCCACCCCTGAATTGTTGGTCACCCCATCGGCATAGAGGTCGTTCTGAATATAGACATTCATGTACTTGTAGTTATCCCAGTGATCCCGCTTCACATCTGAACTGGAATAGTTACCCGCCCCGGACGATGCCGGATGATAGACGATACCCGAAGTGGGATTCCCCTGGGGATCGATACTGGCTAGGCGAAACTCGATATTGAGCGCCTGCTTCACCCCTTGGAATTCTGCATCTATATCGGCGAAATCGGCGGTGCGCCCTTGAAAGTCTTCGTTGGTCTTGTTGAGCGCATCTATGATCACCGCATCGGTCACCGTCTTGCCATTGAACTGGGTGCCATACACGTGGAACACGACAGGGATCACATAACTTGGGGTCGTCGACAGGGCCAGCGCCGAAGGGGTATCGCCGGTCGCCACACTGGCGTCATCGCCAGGCTTGGCCATGGCGCGCTTACGTTCAAACAGCTTAGTATGACGAGCCTTGGCCTCAGCCTCGGCGGCAGGGAAATTACGATAATGCTGAGCGTTGATCTCCCCCGCCTTACAGTGATCGGCGGCAAACTCGGGCTGCTTGGCGCTAACGCCTGCGCTAGTGGTCAACAGGGCGGCCAGGATAGATAAAGTCAATTTGTTGGTCATGTTATTAGTCACTCTTATTGTTAGCTTTTTAGGGTAAATCGCCCTCTCCCTGGCGTCTGCGCTTCCTTTCGGGTGAATAACAACATTACCTATTGAGATAAAATATTCTGTATACAATATACTCAAATAAAAATAGGAGTAAACCCAAATGTGAATATTTTGTAAATCTGTGATTTCACATAGACTGCTGGATTGCGGTGACACAACGGCAACTCGACTCAAAGCTAAAGAGACAAAGAAGTATGTTGATTGAACGTGGGATATTGCTGGCTAAGTGGTAGGTGGCGTCAGCAAAGATTTATAGTATCAAACTGATTTTATTCAGGTAAATACATTAAAAAGACATAAGAAAGCACAAGTGCGATCGCCTGATGCACTATCAGAGAGGAGCGTCGCCAAAGATAACGCTCTGCCAAATAGAAAGCGCAGACAAATAGAAAACGCAGAAAAAGAGAAAGCGCCGCTAAAGATAAAGCCTTGCCAGCAACTCGACTCGACCTAATGGGCTAAATATTTGGGCTTGTCTAGCGCCTTACTTCCCTGCTATCGACCATGACCCACTAATAGCCAGTCTGAGCACCGGCCCTCGCCCTGAGCAGTTTAAACTTATGAAATCCCAGGTTTCTCAGCCTTTGTAGATCGAAATCTATCATGCCCTGCATCTCTCTCGCCTTAAGATCTTGGGAGCACTTAAACTCGCCCCCCTGCCCCTTATTAAACTTAGAGATAGACTTGTAACAGATTCGCGCCGGGCAGGTGTAGGCACAGCCCGCATTGGCAAACAAACGAATACGATCTTTCTGCGCCAAGGCCGCCAAGAAGGCCTCTTCATCGTTGAGCACCATAGGAAGCACCAGGGTGTCGTAGAGCCCAAAGGCCTCTTCGATCTGCTCGGGTTTTAGCAAATTCTTAATCACGCTGGCTTCGATGTCATAGTCGGGAAATTCCTGCTTGATCCAGTAAGCGAGGTCATCGTTTGTGCAGATAATAGAGTTGCGCTTGTGATGATACTTAGCCAGCAAGGCGCGATTGGCGTCGAACTCTTCCTTGGTGGCAAAGTGGTTGGTAAAGGGAATTCTAAGCCCAATACCATGATCCGCCAGCAGGCCCGTGTCCCGCTCGGACAGCTGGCGCATCAGATAGAAACGCCCGCCATATAGGGTAGATGGCTCGACGAAACCAAATACACTCTCAATCTGCCCAAGGGGCACCGCGGCAAAGTGTTGTCTTAAAAACTTAATCACCGACTGATGATCCGCCTTGCCCCGCGCCGAGATGGTATAGGTACTCTTGGGTGTATTGTTCTCGCAGCTATCTGCCTTGTTGCTCATATCATTGCTTAGTTAACCTTTAGATAACAAAACAATATAAAGCTAAGCCTGCTAGACCACTATGACACAGATCAAATAGCAACCTGTCCCACGTCGACATAAAAAAACGCAGCCATTGGCTGCGTTTTTGTAATAGAAAGATTAAGGATTAATCGCCGAAGTCGTCCAGTAGTATGTTTTCCTGCTCAACCCCTAAGCTCTCCAGCATGTTGATCACCGAGGAGTTCATGATCGGAGGGCCACACATGTAGAACTCACAGTCTTCCGGCGCCTTATGATTCTTCAGGTAGTTCTCATAGAGGACGTTATGGATGAAGCCTGTGTAGCCGTCCCAGTTGTCCTCTGGGAGCGGATCCGACAGGGCCACGTGCCACTCGAAGTTATCGTTTTCCGCCGCCAACGCGTCGAACTCCTCCTGATAGAAGATCTCGCGGCGTGAACGGGCACCGTACCAGAAGGTCATCTTACGCTTGGTCTGCTCACCCTTAAGCTGGTTAAAGATGTGTGAGCGCATCGGCGCCATGCCGGCACCACCACCGATAAACACCATCTCGGCGTCCGTCTCCTTAACGAAGAACTCACCAAATGGCCCAGAGATGGTGACCTTGTCGCCCGCCTTGAGGTTAAAGATGTAAGAGGACATCTTACCCGGTGGCAGCCCTTCTGATGGCGGGGTGGCGATACGCACGTTGAGCATGATCACCCCTTTCTCATCCGGGTAGTTGGCCATGGAGTAAGCGCGCAGCACATCTTCCTCTACGGTCGAGACCAGATCGAACAGGCCATACTTTTCCCAGTCGTCACGGTATTCGGTCGGGATATCGAAATCGCTGTATTTCACCTCGTGAGCCGGCGCTTCAATTTGAATATATCCGCCCGCCTTGAACTTCACATCTTCCCCTTCGGGCAACTTGAGCAGCAGCTCCTTGATGAAGGTGGCCTGGTTATCGTTAGAGATCACCTCACACTGCCACTTCTTGACGCCGAAGATCTCCTCCTCCAGCTCAAGCTCCATGTCTGTCTTCACCGCCACCTGACAGGCCAGACGACAACCCTCTTTGGCCTCTTTCTTGTTGATATGGTCACGCTCGGTCGGCAGGATATCGCCGCCACCCGACTTGACCTTTACCCGGCACTGACCGCAGGTACCGCCGCCGCCACAGGCCGAAGGAATAAAGATATTCTTGCTCGCCAGGGCGCCCAGTAGCTTATCGCCTGCCGCCGTGGTTATGCTCTTGTCATCATCGTCGTTGATGCGGATGCTCACGTCACCGTTGATCACCAACTTACTCTTGGCGACTAAAATCACCATCACCAGCACACACACCACTATGGTGAACATGCCTATGCCTATTGCCATTTCCATCTAATAACCCTTTTCTTAATGCACTGACACTAGCACGCCCGTTACAGCGAGATGCCGGAGAAAGACATAAAGCCCAATGCCATCAGGCCCGTGGTAATAAAGGTGATACCCACACCTTGCAGCCCGGCTGGAATGGCGTGAAACTTCATCCGCTCACGCAGGCCCGCCAGCAGCACGATGGCCATCGCCCAGCCAAGGCCTGAACCGGTGGCAAACACCACAGACTCACCCAGGGTGTAGTCGCGGTTAGCCATGAAGATCACCCCGGCGAAGATGGCGCAGTTCACCGTCAGTAGCGGCAGGAAGATCCCCAGGCTGTCGTACAGGCTAGGAATATACTTATCCAGAAACATCTCCAGGATCTGCACCAAAGCCGCGATCACCCCGATGAAGGTGATGAGCTTAAGGTAGCTCAGGTCCAGCTCGGGATAGCCCGCCCAGGCCAGGGCGCCCGGCGCCAACACCTTGGAGTAGATAAGCTGGTTCAGCGGCACCGCGAGTGTCATCACCACGATAACCGCAATACCCAGACCGAAGGAGGTCGATACCTTCTTCGACACGGCCAGGAAAGTACACATGCCCATGAAGAAGGAAAGCGCCATGTTGTCGATAAAGACGGCCTGAACAAAGAGATTGATATAGTGTTCCATAGCCTTAACCTCGCTTACGCTGGATAACATTGATGGCCCAGATCAGTAAGCCAATCAGGAAGAATGCACTCGGCGGCAACTTAAACATCTCGTTGGCCAGATACCAGCCGTCGTTCTCGACCGTCTTTAAGATCTCATGGCCAAACAGGGTGCCGGCGCCCAGTAGCTCACGCACGAAGGCGACGCTGAGCAGGATAACGCCATAACCCATGGCGTTGCCCATGGCATCCACCACAGCCAGATGCGGCGGCATCTTCATGGCGAAGGCTTCGGCGCGGCCCATGATGATACAGTTGGTGATGATCAAGCCCACAAACACCGACAGCTGACGCGACAGCTCGTAGGCCACATCCTGCAGCACCATGTCGACGATGATCACCAGGGATGCGATCACCGTCATCTGAGCGATGATGCGCACGCTGTTAGGAATAAAGTTACGGATGCTGGAGATGATCAGGTTGGAGAAGACCAACACGAAGGTCACCGCCAGGGTCATCACCAATGCGGTCTGCATTGAGTTGCTCACCGCCAGCGCCGAACAGACCCCCAGCACCTGCATGGCCACGGGGTTATTGGCGAAAATCGGGCCGGTTAGAATGTCCCGGGTCGCCGTCATACTCTTACTCATCTTAAACCTCCGACGCTTTTAGCTTGTGAAGGAAGGTCTGATAACCTTCGACCCCAAACCAGAACTGCATGGCACGCTGTACGCCGCGTCCCGTCATGGTCGCGCCGCTCACGGCATCTACACCATGGAGATCGCCGGCCTTAGCACCGCCCTTGACCACCTTGAAGGAAACCTGTCCCTTCTCATCAAACAGCTGCTTGCCCTTAAGCTTGTCGGTCCAGGCCTTGTCGTCGAGGAAGTCGCCGATACCCGGTGTCTCACCATGCTCGTAGAAGACCACGTTTTCTATGGTGTTCAAGTCTGGCTTGAGCGCCACATAACCATAGATGATCGACCAGAGCCCCTTGCCATAGATAGGCAGCACCACGGCGTGCAGCTCGCCCTTGTCGTCAAACACCTTGAACACGCGGGCCTGATTGGCGCGGGTCTTGATTTTGGCGATATCTTTCTTAGGCTTGCTCGAGGTCTGCGGATTGATGGCCGCCATGCGGTCGTCGAAATCCAGCACGTTCGCCTGGCTATCGATAACTCCAGTGTCCAGCTCCACCAGCAGAGGCTTCACAGACTGCTCGAAGATGGCGCGAAAATCTTTGTCGCCGCTGATATCGATATCGGCGGCCAGCAAGACGTTGCGCTTAAGCTCGTCGCGCTTCTTCACCAACTTACGTTCTTTGAGTACCTCGGCCGTTCCTGTGATCATAAAAGAACAAGAGAGGCAGAGGACTAGTGTGAAGATCATGGTCCCCACAACGGTATCTTTCTTAAATGCCATTAGCGTTGCTTCTCCATAGTGGCGCGCTCTCTGGAACGACGAAACAAAAAGGATGCGAAGATTGACGACCAGAGGTTGGCGGTCTGGATCCTTAACATATGTTCTGACTTATAAGACATTGCGTTTCAGCCTCCGCTTCATGTTGCTGCGCGCCACCAGGTAATCGAAGAGCGGCGCCCACAGGTTGGCAAACAGAATCGCCAGCATGATCCCTTCAGGCATCTTGAGATTCAGCACGCGGATAAGTACTGTCATGAAGCCGATCAGGGCGCCGTAGGCAAACTTGCCTTGGCGGGTATAGGCTGTGGTCACAGGATCTGTGGCCATAAACATCATCCCCAGCGCGAAGCCGCCGGTGACCAAATGCCAGGTCCAAGGCATGGCGAACATCTCGTTCTTGGCCGAACCGATAAGGTTGAACAACACGGCGGTTGCCACCATACCGGCCATCACACCGGCCACCACGCGCCAGTCGGCCAGGCGAGTCAGCAGCAGGAACAGACCGCCGATCAAAATGGCCAGCGTGCTGGTCTCGGCGATAGAGCCGACGGTGAAGCCGAAGAAGGCATCCCACCACAACGGGTCACTAAAGGCCTGATACCAGGTGTAACCCTCGAAACTCATCTTGCCCGCAGCAGTCTGAATCAAGGTTGTCGCTCCCGAGAAGCCATCGACCGCCACAAACTGGGCGATCTGCGCCACCTCGGTCGGGTAGGCAAAGTAGATAAAGGCGTAACCAGCCAGCGCAGGGTTGAGGAAGTTGTACCCCATGCCGCCAAACACCTCTTTGGCCATGATCACCCCGAAGGTGATGCCAAGGGCCACTATCCACAGCGGAGTCGATACCGGCAGGATCAGGGTAAACAGCAAGGCGGTGACGAAGAAGCCTTCATGCAGCTCCTGGCGACGCACCTTGGCAAACACCATCTCCCAAAACAGGCTCACCAACAGCGCGGTAAGATAGATGGGCAGATAGAAGCTCAGGCCATAGCCAAACAGGCCAAAGAAACCGCTCTGCTCGCCGAGGCCGCCGGTGATGGCATTGAACGGCAGTAGCTGCCAAACATCGGGCGTGGTCAAGCCAGAAGCCAGCGCCAGCTGCGCCTGCAGACCCAGGTTATAGATGCCAAACAGAATCGCCGGCAGCAGACACAGACCCACCAGGGTCATTGTACGTTTTACATCGATCGCATCACGAACATGCACCTTACCTTTGGTGCTACGGCCATGGGCATAAAGCAGCGAGCGCAGGAAGCTACGCATCGACGAGCCGTGGGCATAGTAATTCTCTTGCACATCTGGCTTATTGTCTTGCTTACTCATTAACCTTCCCTCTCAATAATATCTAGGCAGATGCGAAGTTCCCGTCCGAAGTCATATTTACCCGGACAGACAAAAGTACACAGGGCCAGATCTTCTTCATCCAGCTCTAAGGCCCCCAGGGCCTGCGCCTCATCTGTGTCACGCACCACGAGATCACGCACCAAAAGGGTCGGCAGGATATCCAGCGGCATCACGCGATCCAGCTGACCGAAGGCCATCATGGCGCGGTGTGAACCACCGGCATGAGTAGTCAGGTCGAACAGACGCTTGGTCGCCTTGAAGCGAGAGGTCACGGCGCGGGTGATAGAAAACTTGTCTGCGCCGCCGCGCACCCATGGCAGTAGCTGATGTTTAGCGTCTTCCGCCAGCACGGAGATCTGCTGATGGAAACGGCCCAGATAGTCGTGAACGCCAAAGGCGGTATGGCCAGCCAGTACAGAGCCTGACACCACACGGTTGCTGCCTGGCTTGATCTCACCCTCTACCAGGGTGCTGAGCTGAGCGCCCAGCTGAGTGCGCAGCAGTCTTGGATTGAGCGCCGTCGGGCCACCCAGGGCCACCACGCGATCTGTGTAGAGCTCACCGGTCAGGAACAGCTTGCCGTAGGCGATCACATCCTGATAGCCAAGGTGCCATACTGGGCGTTCCAGGCTGGCAGGCGCGATGAAGTGAATATGGGTGCCCACCAGACCAGCGGGATGCACACCGGCAAAACGATGGCTCTCGACGCTCGGCAGATCGGCGCCCGGCAGGGCTTCACCGGCATCGTGACACAGGTGGATCTTGCCAGAGGTGAGATAAGTCAGTACCTCAAGTCCGGCGGCAAAGGCCTCACGCTGCTCTGCGATGATCACGCGGGGATCGGCCGCCAGCGGGTTGGTGTCCATGGCGTTGACGAAGATGGCGGCAGGTTCGCTGTCGAGCAGGGGCACGCGCGAGAAGGGGCGAGTGCGCAGCGCGGTCCACAGACCACTCTCGACCAGGTTTTGCTGTACGGCTTCACGGCTCAGGCGGCTCAGATCAGAATAGGCCTTAAAGGTGACTTGCTCATCGCCCTCGACCTGGATCACCACAGACTGCAACACACGACGCTCGCCGCGGTTGATCTCGACGACCACACCACTGGCCGGCGCGGTGAAACCTATGCCCGGCGCCTTCTTGTCTTCGAACAGGGTCTGACCCTTCTTCACCCGATCGCCGACCTCCACCAAGAGGGTGGGTTTCAGGCCAACATACTCTTCACCCAGCAGTGCCACCTTTGCAGGACGAGCGCAGCAATCTATCTCTTGCCTCGGCTCGCCGGCGATAGGCACATCTAGGCCCTTCTTTATCGTCTTAATCTTGTCTGGAAAACCTGCCATCGCAAACATCAACCGTTACTAAATTGGGATGCCTCATGGTAAAAGTTTGTTAACCGGGATTCCGCTATTGAGGTCACATTCCGACACCAGCCTGTAACTTAGCTACAGTTTTTCCGCCGGATTTGTGATCCTGATCGCTGGCGAATCCTAAGAACTGTTAACAATGTAGTTTTATAACAATAAAACAGGTAAAGGGGATGCCGCTTATTTAGCTGGGGCTAAAACGTTCAATTTGGGACAAAAATTGCTCGACTCGAGTGGTGTCATCCGGGTCCTTTTTTGATGCAATAGGATCCAGAGAAAAAAGCCGGATAGCCAATCCGATCTCGAGCCAATTCGACCATAAAACTCACCTCATAGAGCAAATCACCTGCAAACCAAAAAGATTTAGACATCTAGAAGTCTAAATGCTATGGTCGTTTTTCGATCACAGGTTTTCAGTTAAGCGATAGGATGAATTAGATGAAACTCGAATCTCTAGCCCTGCATCATGGATATATCTCGGAAGCGACCACCAAGGCGGCGGCCGTGCCCATTTATCAGACCACCTCTTATACCTTCGACGACACCCAGCATGGTGCCGACCTGTTTGATCTTAAGGTGGCGGGCAACATCTATACCCGCATCATGAACCCCACCACAGATGTGCTCGAACAACGCCTGGCCGCCATCGAAGGCGGTATCGGCGCACTGGCGCTGGCCTCCGGCATGGCCGCCATCACCTATGCGATTCAGGCACTGACACAGGTGGGCGATAATATTGTCAGCACCAGTCAGCTCTATGGCGGCACCTATAACCTGTTTGCCCATACCCTGCCCAGACAAGGCGTCGAGGTGCGTATGTCGGCCTTCGACGACTTCGATGGCCTGGAGGCCCATATCGATGACAAGACCAAGGCGCTGTTTTGCGAGTCTATCGGCAACCCGGCGGGCAATATCGTCGACATCGCCCGTCTGGCCGAGATAGCCCACAGGCATGGCGTGCCGCTGATCGTCGACAATACGGTCGCCACTCCAGTGCTCTGCCGCCCCTTCGAACATGGCGCCGATATAGTCATCCATTCACTTACCAAATATATTGGCGGCCACGGCACCACCATAGGAGGGGTGATCATCGACTCGGGCAAGTTCGACTGGGCGGCTCAGCCTAAACGCTTCGCCCTGCTCAACGAGCCAGACCCCTCCTATCATGGTGTGGTCTATACCCAGGCGTTTGGTCCGGCGGCCTTCATTGGTCGCTGCCGCGTGGTACCGCTACGTAACACCGGCGCCGCCCTCTCGCCCCAGAGCGCCTTCCTGCTACTGCAAGGCTTAGAGACGCTGGCCCTAAGAATGGAGCGTCACTGCGACAACGCCCTGGCCCTGGCCAACTTCCTCCAGCAAGACCCCAGGGTCAGCTGGGTCAACTATGGCGCACTGGACAACAGCCCCTATCGCGACAACTGTGAGAAGATCACCTCGGGTAAGGCCTCGGGCATCATCAGCTTCGGCATCAAGGCGGAAGATAGCGAGGCGGCCAAGGCGGCTGGCGGACGTTTTATCGATGCCCTGCAGATGATCCTGCGCCTGGTCAACATAGGCGATGCCAAGTCCCTGGCCTGCCACCCGGCCACCACCACCCACAGGCAGCTCAACGGCGAAGAGCTGGCCAAGGCGGGTGTTTCAGAAGATCTTATTCGCATCTCGGTCGGCATAGAGCATATCGAGGATATTATCGCGGATGTCTCTCAGGCGCTGGATAAGGCGATCTAATTTAAAGGCTCCTGCTAAGCGCTTAGATAACTGACTTAACAAGCCAACCCAGATACCGGCCCCAAGCATCGCCCTACGAGGCGCTGTCGTTGGGGCCGTTTTTTATCTTCACTTTAAGCCCGCTCCTGGCGTTAACACGGCCTCAAGGGCTAGGCGCGCAAGCAAGAAGTTGAGGCAAGCGCTTGAAAATACGGTAGTAACATTAAGTCTTGGGATAGGCTATGATGCCGAAGCGGTCTAGATGCTAAAAAGGAGAAGGCAGGCATGAAGACAAAGAGGTCAAACGCTTGATGATGCACAGGCAAGAGATCGAACATATCCCCGTCTTTGGCTCGCCATCTCAGCTATTTAAGCCGGTTGCTCGGGAGTATCCAGATGGCCAACTACTGGCGCCCCATTGGCACCATGCCGCCCAACTGATTTACGCCGAATCCGGTGTGATGGAACTAAGCAGCGAGGAGAGTTTTTGGATAATCTCGCCTCAGCAAGCGCTGTGGATGCCCGCCGAGCAGCCCCACAGACTCAAGGCCCGAGGCCAAGTCAGCCTACGTAGCGTCTATTTTCAACCAGATACCCTGCCCGATAGCTTCTCCAAGCAGCCCCAAAGTCTGGTGGTCAGCCCCCTGCTTCGAGAGCTGATGAAGAGTGCGATGCCGGTGACCAGCAGCAGTCCGCCCAGCAGCAGAGAGGTGCACCTGATGCAACTTCTGATGAGTGAGATCGGCTGGGCACAAGAGATCCCCTTGAAGCTACCCATGCCAAAAGATAACCGACTACAGAAGATCTGCCTAGGCTTGCTTGCAGATCCCGGCAACGACAGTACGCTCATCCAGTGGGGAGAGATAGTCGGCGCATCACCCAGAACCTTATCCCGGCTATTTCAAACCCAGCTGGGGACGAGCTTCGCCATTTGGCGTCAACAGGCCAGAATATTCGCCGCCATCCCCAGGCTAAATCTCGGCGAGCCCATAGTACGGGTGGCGATGGAGATGGGCTATGATTCTGCCGGCGCCTTCGCATCGGCATTTAAAAAGATGATGGGAGTTACCCCGAGCGAGTTTCGCACACAAGTTGTCTGATTAGCGAAGATACCTGTCCGTTTCAAGGCAGACCCCTTCGCCCTCTCGCCTTACTATTTTCTCGTTTCCCCATATTTGAGGTTCAGAGTTAATGAGTGATAGAGAGGTGATTATGAGTCAATTTACCCGCCACAGCGTTAAGGTGCCAGCCAACGGAGTCGAGCTAGACGCCTGGCTTTATCTGCCTGTCTGCGAAGAAGCATCCCTGAATAAACCAGCCCCGGCGATTGTGATGAGCCACGGCTTCGCCGCCGTTAAAGAGCTGTACATCGACAAGTTCGCCGAGGCATTTGCGAAGGCGGGCTTTGCCGTACTGCTCTATGACCACAGAAATTTCGGCAAGAGTGGCGGTGAACCCCGAGGCGAGATCATCCCCTATCAACAGATAGAAGATATGAGGGAGGTGATCAACTGGCTGAGCTTTCGTCCCGAGGTTAACGCCGAGCAGGTCGGCGTGTGGGGCACAAGTTTTAGCGGTGGACATGCCATCATGGTGGGCGCCTTAGATCGCCGGGTGAAATGTGTCGTCGCCCAGGTACCGACCATCAGCGGCTATCAAACGTTTCTTCGCCGGGCAGGTTCACGGCTCAGCGCAGTGCAAAAAGAATTTGAGCAGGACAGGGCAAGGCGATCCCAGGGCGAGACGCCCAGTTACATAGGAGTGATCCCCCAAGAAGAGCAGCCCGGCATCTATGCCAGCGATGAAGCCATGGAATTTTACGGTAAATCCTGGACGCTCGCCGAAGGATGGGAAAATCGGGTCACACTCAGGTCCAGCGAAAAAGCGAGCGAGTATGAGCCTGGGCTCTGGATAGCGCGCGTCAGTCCAACGCCGCTCTTGATGATAGTCGCTGAAAATGACACTGTCACACCGACAGACTTAGCCCTATCGGCCTTTACCAGGGCGCTAGACCCCAAGCGGCTCTGCCTGCTGCCTGGCGGTCACTTCGACCCCTATGTGAAACACTCAGTGCGTTCGATAACGGAGGCGATAGCATGGTTTAGCAAATACCTGAATTAAGATTCTAATCAGGCTTTTGTGGCCGAGGTCGCAAAAACCGTTCACTCAGATTTCTTGATTAAGGTCATGGTTTTACGCCTTTTGCCCCTAAGCCATAGGTATAATGCTATCTCTGCCGATGTGTTGACTATAATGATGGGTAGCGATTTGCGCGCAAGCAGGCGACAGGCCAAGGGAGCGGCACATGTACTACACCTCGACGGACCTTAATCAGCACCCCTCTATCATGAGCAAGCTGTCACACCTTCACGCCACCACCCAGGCCAAGCTGCCGCAGATCACCCGTATCGCCGTCGCCCTATACGACCAGGACAGCGACATAGTGCGCACCTTTATCTATAGCGGCAAGCCCTCCCCCCTCAACCACTATCAGGCCAATCTCAGCCAGTGCCACTCGCTGCAAGAAGTTGCCCGCTCCAGAGAGGCCAGGATAGTGCAAGATCTTGGCATCTACAGAGACAGCCGACACGAGCACGCCATCAAGATCTATGAGGCGGGCTATCGCAGCAGCTATACCCTGCCCCTGCTTTCAGGCAATACCCTGCTGGGCTTTATCTTCTTTAACGGCGACGACGAGCAGGTGTTCGACAAGCGCTGCGTGGAGCATCTGGATCTTATCGGCAATCTGCTGGCGCTGATGGTAATCAACGAGTTGAGCGAGGTGATCACCCTGGCCTCGACCATGAAGACCGCCATAGATGTCACCCATTTTCGCGACCCGGAAACCGCAGGTCATCTGAGTCGCATGGCCCATTATTCGCGGCTGATCGCCCAGCGCGTGGCGGATGAGAGGGGCTTAAACGATCACTTCATCGAACATATCTTCATGTTTGCGCCTCTGCACGACATTGGCAAGATCACAGTGCCCGACGAGATCTTGTTTAAACGTGGCCCGCTCACCCCAGATGAGCGCACCGAGATGCAGAAACACTGTGAGTCGGGCCGGGATCTTATCGACAAACTCTTGTGTAACTATCGCCTGAGTAACCTGGACCACACCAAGATGCTGCGCAATATCGTACTCTGTCATCATGAGGCGATGGATGGCTCCGGCTACCCAGCGGGACTGATTGGCGAAGCTGTGCCGATCGAGGCAAGAATCGTGGCGGTTGCAGACGTGTTCGATGCCCTCACCAGTGAGCGCCCCTACAAGGCCGCCTGGACCAATAGCGATGCCTTTGCCGAGCTTGCACGTCTGGCGGGCAGTAAGCTGGACGCCGACTGTGTCGCCGCCCTCCATGAGGCTCTCCCCGAGGTGCTCAGGATTCAAGCCACCTTCGACTCCACCGAGTTCTAATGCTAACAGCAAAAAGATTGGGCGCGAAAAAGCAAAATAGGTAGCAAAGCATTAGCGCCAAAGGCAACTGATCTGAGACCTGAGAGCAGAGCGCAGAAAAGGATTAGCACTGAGCTAGGCATCACTAACATAATAAAAAAAAGAAAAAGAAGATAAGAAAAAGGCCTGCTAAGCCAGGGCGCTAGCAGGCCTTTGTTACTCACTATGTCTCTCACCTTGAAAACAAGATTTTAAAGCAGAGACACTTAGTCAGAAACATTAGGTCAGAGACATTAGGTCAGAGACATTAGATAAGAGACACCAAGTAAAAGACGTTGAGTCTCAAACATTTGTCTGACAGAAATCTTAGAAACGACCGACTACGCCAAGACCGATATTTACACCATCGAAATCTGAATCCAACACGCGGATCAATTCGAACTTAGCCGAGAAGTTATCAGAAATACGCAGCCAGTAAGCGGTTCTCACGTCGAATGCATCATCATACTCTGTATCGGTATAACCCAGACCCACAGACCAAGCATTGTTCACATACCAGTCTGCGCCCAGGTTAATCTTGTCGTCATTGTCACTGTGAGTCCAGTTAGCCTGCAGATCCACGCCAGCAGTAGATTGTAGCGCGATATAGCTGCGAACCTTCACACCATAGCTCTCTTCAACACCCTTGTCGCCATCGGCATAGAAGACAGACACAGATGAAGAGTCATTGAAGTAGTAACCCACTTCCGCGCCATAGGTGTCGAAGTCAAAGTTAGCATAGTCGTGCTTGTTATAGTTCACGCCAACAAACCACTTAGAGGCGAATACATAAGTACCATCGATACCGTAATAGTCCAGGTCGGCATCGTCGATGTTGCTGTAGTAAGCCCCCAGGTTAGAGCTTTGCGCCAGGAAGCCATTTAAAGCATATGGGCTGCTTTTCTGATCCACTGGCGTCACATAGTAGCGGTAGTTCGCGTTCCAGGTACCATCGCCGAACGCTTCAGAGTTAGACTTATAGTTCAAACCGGCTTCGTGTTGAAAGGCATTGTCCTGGGCAGCGATGGCGCTCATGCTGCTAAGACCAAGAAGAATGGCAACGGCTGTTACTGATTTTTTCATCAATGTATTCCCTTATATTTATGAAGCTAGGAGAATAAAAGACAAAAAATAGAAAGGTGTTTTACACAATCCATTGTAAAATTCTGATATTTATGAGAATAAATATCCGGCGCTCTCCTAGCGGCGCTAACGATACGCCATAGTTTAGGAAAAGTGCAATAAAAACTTCATAAAAGCCAAGCAATAAAACATTAACAAAAACAATGAGCAACAAATAGATAACAAGTGATACCTAAAGATTACACTTCTCCCCCCTGACTCAAAGACACCCCGCAGCTTGCTCTCGTATCCTCATAAGCCATTAATTTTTAGAGACCACTAATCCTAAGACGCTTTGACCTTATCGGAAATTAGTGCTCGGCGAATAGCTGCGCTGGGCAGCTAGTTGCTCAGGGCAATCATGGGCTCTGGGTAGTCAGTTGCTCTAGTTCTATTTAGCGCTAGACGGTCTTAGTCGCTTTTGTCTGCTCTCGTTCATCGAGGATTAACATTCCCTGAGTGATCGCCTGCACCGCCCTGGACTTAAACTCGCGGCGATACAGGGTATGGACCACCACCAGGCTAGAGACGATAAACAGCAGCGGATGGAAGAACCAGCCCAGCACAGCCATGGAGAAATAGTAGGAACGTAGGCCATAGTTATAGGCATGAGCCGCCCTGTCCTGCACTATCGCCATCTGCAGCGCATAGGCCTTTAGCTGCTCATCTTGACCACTCTTATCGACTGGGGTCGCCCCCACCATGACGTTGAGGAAACCATATTGGCGCATCGACCAGGTAAACTGAAAGAAGGCCATCACAAAGATCAGCGTCAATATGCCAAGTTTGAACTGGATCAGCATGTGAACCGGCGGCGCCGTCATGGGGATAGAGGCGATCACTGCCTCCAATCGCTCGACCTGGGCAAATAGGGTCAATACCCCGGCAAGCACCAGCATAGTGGTGCTGGCGAAGAAGGTGATGTTTCGCTCAAGGTTGGCCAGCAGCGCCGCCTCCGCCACCCTCACCTCGCGTCCCAGCAGCTGATACATCCAATGAATACGATGCTGATGCAGGCAACGGGCGATACAGTTAGTGTTCTTGGCCTTCTTGCGGGCGAAGCGGGCGTAACCTATCCAGCAGCTAAAGAAGCAGGTCACGGCGATAAGGTCGAGCAGGTAATTATTCATCATGGATTCAACTTGTTAACTAGGGGCAAAGTGGTCAATGACTGCCAAGGCTCATTTAATCATAGCCCATTGATATTGCAACTCAATTTCCTCACACCTTAATGTCTAATTGGTGTGGTTGTGCGTAATAGCTCCCTCAGGCGCTCATCGCCAGCAAAACCATGACAGGTGGCAGTTGGCTGCTGGCTATAAGGTGCAGTTAAATGGGGGCAAGCGAGAAAAGCGCAGGCAAATTAAAACCGATCCCTATGCCTGCACATTCGAGCATTTCTGCTGGCTTATCGTCGGTTTATCTGAATCCTCGCCCCATTAAGACCACCTTCTCGATGCAATCGGCTACAAATAGATAGAAAACGAGCAGGAAAACACAAGAGCGTCCGCGACTTAGGCTATACCTGTATGCAATTCTTAGCTAAGATGGTCAAGAAATTGTTACACCCATGTTTTCCGGCATGAGACCCGTTAACAATTGCAACGTCACCAAACACAAGAGTTTAATAATAAAGGATTATTTATGAAGTCAATCTCAAATGCTCTGTTTACAAGCCTGATCGCATCAGGCCTCTTGCTCACTGGCTGTAGCGGCGGTGGCAGTGGTAGCGATACCTCTGGCAGCGGCGGCTCCATAGGCACGGGCAGCACGGTGAAATGGGTCGAGGGAGAATTTACTCCCTATGCACAATTGGCCAACCAATGCGATGCGGGTCTCAAGGAAAAACTGTGGTTACGTTCTTGGAGTAACGACACCTACCTTTGGTACAGCGAGATCATCGACAGAGATCCGGCGCCTTACCAGGTCTTAGAATATTTCAGCCTACTGAAAACCGAAAACCTGTCGGCCACTGGCAACCCTAAAGATCAGTTCCACTTCTCTATGCCCACCAGCGAATGGGAACAGCTCAATCAATCGGGCGCCTCGGTCGGTTATGGCATGAGCTTCCATCTCCAGCAGGCCAGCAGCACCGCAGACAGAAAGGTTACCGTGACCTACACAGAGCCTAGTTCACCGGCCACCAGCGCCAATATCGCCCGCGGCGCCGTCATCGTCAGCATAGATGGCGTGAGCGTGAAAGATGCCAACGACACGGCCTCGATCAATACCCTGAATAACGGCCTCTTCCCCAGCGACGACGGCCAGGAGACACGCTTCACTATCCTAGATCTTGGCGCCAGCCAGACCCGTGACGTGGTTCTTACCGCGCAAACAGTGGTCTCGACTCCAGTACAGAACACTAAGGTGCTCGCCAGCCCTTCGGGTAACGTGGGTTACTTCCAATTTAACTCCCACATCGCCACGGCAGAGCGCGGCCTCTATGATGCCATCGCCACGCTGGCCAATGCCAAGGTAGACGATCTGGTACTGGATCTGCGCTACAACGGCGGCGGTTTACTGGCCATGGCGAGCCAGCTGGGCTACATGATTGCCGGCCAGCAGGCGACGCAAAATCGTATCTTCGAGCGCAGCACCTTTAACGACAAGTACCCCACCAAAGATCCTGTCACCGGCCAGACCTTAACGCCTATGCCTTTCATCGATGAAACCATAGGCTTTAATCCAAGTCTGTTGAGCGGTGGTCAGAGCCTGCCAAGCCTTAACCTGTCACGAGTATTCGTGCTCACCACAGACAACACCTGCTCCGCCAGTGAGGCGCTGATCAACAGCCTACGCGGTATCGATGTCGAAGTGATCCAGATTGGCGGCACCACCTGTGGTAAGCCCTATGGCTTCTACCCAACGCCGAACTGCGCCACCACCTACTTCACCATTCAGTTTAAGGGTGAAAACGACAAGGGCTTCGGCGACTACTCAGACGGTTTCGTCCCCAGCAGCAACCCAACGCTACAAAGCGAAGTGCCAGGCTGTGACGTAGCAGATGATTTCAATCATGCCTTAGGCGACCAGGAAGAGAGCCAGTTTGCTGCGGCCCTCTACTACCGTGATAACAACAGCTGCCCGGCTCAGGTGGCAAAGGCGTCACGTACCCAGGCGAAACCTCAGTTTGTCGATGCGGGTTATGTGCTGCAAGATACCCGCAATCAAAACCTGCTGTTTAATAACCGGATTCTGACTCAGCCTAAGTAGGATTTATGATGAAACGCATAGTTCGTATTATGCTCGGCGTCATGCCGTTAACGCTCCTTGGCTGCTCACTACAGGCACAAGACGCTACTTTGCCGGATCCTGTGCCAGCCCCAGTGCCAGCAATAGTCAGTGAGCCCAGTGCAGAGAGTCTGGCTGAGCTGGAAAACGCCATCGCCAAGCTGTTACAGATGCAGAAGGTGACCCTAGCCGCCGATGCATTCACCCGAAACAGTCGTGTGGCGCTTGAGCGCAATCCCCATAAGGATCCTAACAGTCAGCTGTTGATGGGCCGCAACTTTGAGCTGCCGCAAATCGTCCAGCTTTGGATTAGTGGTGATGAGTGTTTTATTGCAGATGCCGAGGAGCATCGCAGTGCGCCGCTGACGGTGACTCGCTGCTCACCAGAATAGACCAATCAGCCAGGCTATCTGGCCATCAAGATGAGTCATCCCCACGACGGCTGCTTACCCAAAGCAGCCGTCGTTTTTTATTATTAATGCACTCATAGCTAACCTTATCTGCTGGCCGTGAACCTATCGTCAGACCTAAATAAGGACGCTCCCCCTCCCTAACGACAAAGACCCATTCTGTAAACCTCATCCAGCTCACAGGGTACGTTAGGCGAGATAAAATGCTCCTTCGATACGCTATCGCGAGTACTCAATAGAACCGTCTGCACTGAGTTAGTACATATCCTTCTAAATGTAACAATTGTTACAGTGATATTATCCCGCGCTTCTCATTATTGTTTTACATACCAATTATTAAGAGGCCTTATGCGCTTAGCTGTTTCCGCATTAGCAGTGTCATCTGCACTCATCCTTCCTGGCGTCCACGCTGAAGATCAACAAGCCAGCTTTGAAAAAATCGAGATCATAGGTTCACGTATCGCACTACGTACCGCCACAGATAGCGTGGCACCGGTGGACATTATTACCGCCGAGCAGCTCGAATCGACGGGGATGACAGAAACGGCAAAGGCACTGCAATTTGCCGCGCCCAGCTACAGCTTTCCATTCTCATCGGTAACCGATGGCTCAGATGCGGTGCGCCCGGCGAGTCTGCGCGGCCTATCACCGGATCACACCTTAGTCTTGGTCAACGGCAAGCGTCGTCACGGCTCGGCACTGGTCCATCTGAGTGGCACAGTAGGTAAAGGCTCATCTAACGTCGACCTGAACGCCATTCCGATGACCGCAATCAAACGCATCGAGATTCTGCGTGACGGCGCATCGGCGCAATATGGCTCCGATGCGATTGCCGGCGTCATCAACGTGGTGTTAAAAGACAATGAACAAGGTGGTAGCGTATCGGCGCAGGCAGGCCAAACCTACGCGGGTGACGGCGAACAGTGGCGCGTGGGTGCCAACCATGGCATAGCCTTGGGTGACGATGGCTTCGTCAATGTCTCACTAGAGGCACACCATAAAGACAGCACTAACCGCGCAGGGCTAGATCCTCGCCAGCAGTATCCGCAGTTAGCCGATGGCTCTCTAGATCCTCGCGAAGCCAGCTTTAATCGCAAGAGCCATCAGGTTGGCGACGCCGAATACGACAACCTAGGCCTGTTCATCAACGCAGCCAAGGCCATTTCAGACAAGGGCGAGCTATACGCCTTCGGTGGCGTAAGCAAACGCGAAACTAAATCAGGCGCCTTCTATCGTAGAGCCCTGGATAAACGTAACTTAACCGAGGTGTATCCCGACGGTTTCTTACCCCAGATCAACCCTGAAATTATCGACACCTCGTTGGTGCTTGGTTATGAGTTCACCCTGGGTGAATGGAACATCGATACCTCCGCAGGCCATGGCGAAAATTCATTTAACTACAATATTGTTAACTCATTAAACGCATCTTTGGGCCCCGATAGCCCGACCGAATTTGATGCAGGCACCTTGTCGACCCGTGAAACCAACTTAAACATCGATGCGTCGCGCTATTTTAACTTTGCAAACGACTCAGAGATCCTCTTTGCCGCGGGCGTGTCATGGCGCAAGAATGGCTACCAAATTGAAGCGGGCGAGAGTGCTTCCTACATCAATGGCGGTTTCGATAATCGCGCCGCCGGCAGCCAGGGCTTCTCGGGCTTTACCCCAGAATCTGAAGTCGACGAGACCCGAGATAACACGGGCGTTTATGTCGAGCTAGAAAACCAGTTAACCGATGACTTTTACTGGGCGGCGGCGCTGCGTTACGAAAACTATTCAGACTTCGGCGACAACACCAGCTGGAAGCTAGCGGGCCGCTACGACTTTACCGACAACCTGGCCCTGCGCGGAACCATCAACACAGGCTTTAGAGCGCCTAGCGTGCAGCAGCTGTATTTCAGCAATATCTCTACCCTGTTTAACCCCGATCCTGTCACGGGTCAGTTGGTACCGACAGAATCGGGCACATTCAACACCCTGTCACCCGTGACAAAAGGCTTAGGGATCAATGAGCTCGAGCCAGAGTTGTCACAATCTTTCAGTCTAGGTCTGGTCTATCGCAATGATGCGGGCCTGGCACTGACCTTGGACGCCTATCAGATCTCTATCGATGACCGTATCATCTTGTCGAGCTCAGTCACGCCAGATGATTCACCGGCGGTCGCAGAGGCCTTGGCCGGCACCAATGCCGAATCGGCACGCTTCTTCATCAACGCCGTCGATACCCGTACCCGAGGCGTCGATCTGGTAATAAGTCAGAATTTTGATATCGGCGCTTGGGGCGATCTGCAAGCCAACCTGGCCTATGCCTATAACAAAACGGAAATTCAAGACATTCATTTCCCGCAAGTGTTAGACGGCGTAGGTAAAGAGCTCTTCGATCGCATCGAACAAACCCGTATGACCTCGGCCACGCCAAACAACACAGGCAACCTGGGACTCACCCATAGACTAGGTGATTTCAAGACCAACATTCGTCTCAGTTACTTCGGCGACTATACTGTGGGCTACTCCTCAGGCGATGTCACTTACAGCGACCAATGGGTTATGGATATGTCGGTGCAATATGCGGCAACTGATGCGCTAAGCTTTACCGCCGGGGCGCAAAACCTGTTTGATGTCTACCCGGAGAAGCGTCCGGACAGCAACAACTTCAATGGCATCTTCGTCTATCCATTAACCAATACGCCATTTGGCTTTAATGGTGGTTACGTCTTCTTAGAAGCCAAATATACCTACTAGTCCCCGTAGGTTCATCACTCTAAAACAGGCCATATATGGCCTGTTTTTTTATTTAGCCACACATAGATGCATGCAAGTGACAGCCTAAGCAACTTGTTCCCATTGGCGCCCTATGTGAGAATCGACAGCAGGCATTTGAGGGAAGAATATGACACAAGCACCAGATAACTCATCTACAGCTCAAACGGCTCTTGATGACGCGAGTGACGAAATAAAACTCGCCGTAGACCTTATTTATCTTCTGGAGAGTAATGAGATTGAGCCAGATGTGGCACTGGCGGCTTTAGAGATAGTAAAGCAGGACCTAAAGAGAAAACTGAGCAAAGAAAACTGAACAAGGCTAACACTTAGCCGCTTACACTCAGGGCATCACGAAGTCATTTACGGACTGTTTATTGCTCCCTTTCATTACGCCCATCTATTGCTAATGAATTAACCATAAAAAAACGCAGCCTAGGCTGCGTTTTTAGTGTTACTCAGGGAGTTGTTTAGAAGATCACTGTCTGCTCGGCAGTACAGGTAGAAGTACCTTCGTCACAAGCCTTATAAACATAAGTTCCGCCACCCTTAGTGTTGATGGTGTCAGTGTAGGTGCTGCTCGCCGAAGTGGTCGCAAGCTTGCTGCCATCACGGTAAACATCTACGTTTGCACCAGCGGCGCCAGAGAAGGTCAGATCCACTGTCTTAACGCCCTTGTTCTTGTAGCCGTTGGCCGACAGAGTGAAATCACCACCAGTGTTTCCGCCACCATTGTCGCCACCGGCACAGCCGTTAGCAGTCAGGTAAGCATCGGCAGCCGCAGCCTGAACGATACCGTAACCGAAGTACTCATCTTTACCCGGTGCACCGCTGTCCATGGCAGTCGCTTTCAGCGCAGCACGGATCTCGCTACCTGTACACTGGTTGTGGTTAGACCAAACCAGCGCCGCAATACCAGATACCGCAGGAGTCGCCATAGAAGTACCGCTCATGAAGCCGTAGTCGGCAGTACCGATATCTACAGTTGCAGTGCTCGCCGCTAACAGCGCCGCACGATCTTCCTGTGCAGTGCCTACTGCTGGGATAGAGGTAGTGTTGGTGTCACCTAGAGTGCCGTACAGCATGCCAGGCTCGTTGTTGATGATGATCGCACCGACACCACCCGAGTTTTCACAGTTAGCGACCTTGTCGTGGAAAGAGATCACGCCGCGGTCGATCACACAGATGTTACCGTTAGCGCCAGCATCGGTCGCTTCGGCAGTGCCCATGTAATAGGTGTTGCCTGAAACTGTGCCTGAATTTTCCATCGCGCTGCTGGCAAATGAAGCGCCGTCTGCACTCAAGTTAGACGCAGTCGCCATGCCTGCAGGGTAAGTTGATAGTGTGTCTACACCACCGGCAGTCACTTCCACACAGATAGTCTCGTCTGAAGTCGCCTTAGGACCACGACCCGAAGTACAAGATGGGAACTGAGAGAAATCGGCGATGTTGTTGTTTGCATCGTTCGCGCCCACCATCATGACAGATGGGTAACCCGCTGGGTATGAACGTACGTTGTTACCATCGTTACCCGCAGCGGCAACCACCAGACCGCCTGCATCGACGAAGGCTTGGAAAGCGTTAGATTCGGTAGAGTTAGCTCCGCCACCACCTAAGCTCATGCTGATGATGTTGGCACCGGCCGCGCTACACAGGTTAGTGGCATGGGCCAGATCAGATGAGTAACCCCATCCTTCAGCGTTGAATACCTTGATGATGTGCATGTCGACGCCAGGCGCCATACCGATCACACCGACGTTGTTGTCGGCTGCACCGATAGTACCGGCAACGTGAGTACCGTGTGGGCCGCCGTTGACGTTCCAGTTGCCTGTACCCGAATCGTTGTCGCCAGTGATCTTGTTCCATTCGAAATCTGGGTTAGACGCGTCCAGACCCGAGTCGATGATACACACCTTCATGCCGGCTGCGGCGTTGAAAGTCAGCTGATCAGCCTGTGATTGATACACAGCGTAAGGTGTTACCTGCTGCGTCATTGGGTTGCCCGCATCATCGCTAAAGCTCATCAGATGACGACGCTGGTCCGCCTCGACTAATTTAACGTGTGGGTTGTTTAACAGTCCCTTGACCTGGGCCAAATCTTTGCCCGCAAAGGTTGCAGCGATAAAGCCTTCACCATCTACATGGATCTGTGCGCCTAACTGCTTAGCCAGTGCCTTAACGACACCCTTACTGCCATTGTCTACCTGGATGATGTAACGATCATCATCGGCAAATGCCTGAGTTGATAGGCCAACACTTAATGCCATTACCGCACTTGCCAACTTAGTTAACTTCATAGAGGTCTCTCCATTATATTTATTTTGTTAAGAGTCTTTTTATTAGAACTTCCCTGAATAGCAAATGCCGCGGTATATCTCTCTTCAATTGCGACCTGATTTGGCATTTACTACCACACAACAAGGCACAAGCTATCACACCAACTTGACAGCAACAAGGTGTTAACAAAAAATAAACATATGTTGCACGGGCGTACATTTTATTCGGGAGTGGAATTCGCTGGCTGGCTTATCGCGCCGCCAGACAAGAGGCTTTGCGGTCATCATACGAGAAGCTTTGCAATACAGATCCCGGCTTGTCGGCTGGTAAAAGCGCTGTTGCAACGCGCCAAGGCTGGTATACTAGGGCCTCATTTGCCACTATTGACGACATTGACGATGACAGACAACGCCACGCCAGCAAACCAAGCAGTAGACTTCTCGGCCATCAACAAGAGCACGGCCGCCTCCTTTAACGAGCAGAAGAATCTGATCAAGCGGCTATTTAAGGGCAACAGAGTCGATTGCCAAAAATGTAAACAACCGCTGCAGCTGATCGTGCCCACCGAGAAGGCACAGACAGGCCATTACGGCGTGTTTTGTAAGAAGGGTTGTACGGATATCGAGCTGGAAATCGATCTGCTTTAATTTTTAACGCCCTAGACCAAGCAACCCATTAAACACCGGCAATGTCGCTACAACCGCCATTCCCGGTGACGAGCCTCCCCTTTGAAACTCAGTCAACGTCTCTCTCACCTGCAGACTATGGTCGATGGCCGCTACGCCCATATCTGGGACTGCTGCTGCGATCACGGCCTGCTCGGCGCCGCCCTGCTTAAGAAACAGGTGGCCGGTACCCTGCATTTTGTCGATATCGTGCCTGGCATAATGCAGACCCTGCAGGGCAAACTTGAGCGCTTCTTCCCACTAAACCAAGATGCCACCAGCCCTCAATGGCGGGTGCACTGCATGGATGTGGCCAAGCTGCCGCTAGCGGACTATCCGAGCGAGACGCCGCAACTGGTGATCATCGCAGGGGTTGGCGGCGAGCTGACCGGCGAGCTGGTAAGTGCGATTCAAGCCTGCGCCGATGCGCTTGGTCAGCACATAGAGTTTCTCCTCTGCCCCGTGCATCACACCTATCAGCTCAGAGACAGGCTAAGTGCCATGGCGCTCAATCTGATCGATGAGAAATTGATTAGCGAGAACAAGCGCTGCTACGAGCTTTTGCATGTGGCGCGCCGCGGCGAGCGTCCCATCACGGCGATTGGCGACAGCCTCTGGTCACAGGCGCCGTTTGAGTTACAACTGGCCTACCTAAGGCGCCTTTTGAAACACTATCATCAGGTGGTCAGAGGCAGTAAGCAAGAGCAGAAGCCGCTGCTCGAGCGCGCCATCTCAGATTATCAGGCGCAGCTGGACCTGCTTAGCGCCTAGCCTGTTGTCTTTGGCATTCCTTTTTCATCTTCAAGTGAGTCACTTATGCGCCTGCTGAAATCCACTATCCATCCCGACCTTAACGCCGCCACGCCAGAGGAGGTATCCGGACAGGGCTTCATCCGCCGCGCGGCGCGCGCCATAGTGCTCAGGGGCAGCCAAATATTGATGCTCTACACGGCGCGGTATCACGACTACAGTATTCCCGGTGGCGGCGTGGATGAGGGCGAAGATATTCGCCAGGCGCTGCTGAGGGAACTGGAAGAGGAAACCGGCGCCCATACTATCGAGATACTGAGCGAGTTCGGCCGCTACCAGGAGTTTCGTCCCTGGTATAAACCCGGATTCGATTTTGTGCAGATGGAGTCTTACTGCTTCGTCTGCGAAATTGGTGAGGAGCTGGGCGATACTAAGCTTGAGAGCCATGAACTGCAAAACGGCATGCACCCGGTCTGGATAGAGATTCATGAGGCAATTGCCCACAATGAGCACACCATGGCTCATAGCGACAAGAAGGGATTATCTATCGAGCGCGAGACCTATCTGCTACGGCTGATCCGCGATGAACTGCTCACTTGCTAAACTGCTCACAAATTAAAATCATCTCAAGATAAACCGCCCGTAAACTCACAAAAAAAGAGCGCCGCAGCGCTCTTTTCAATACCGATAGCTAGCAATTAACGGCTGTATTCACAGGCGATCTGCGCCGCCAACTTGGCGTTGTTAAACACCAGCTGGATGTTGGCCGCCAGGCTACTGCCCTCTGTCTTCTCGGCCACCTTGGCCAACAAGAAAGGCGTCGAGGCCTTACCAGAGATCCCCTTGGCATCCATCTCGGCCACCGCATCTTTAATCACCTGATCGATCATCGCCTTATCCAGGGCATACTCGGCCGGGATAGGGTTAGCAACCACCACGCCGCCCTTGAGGCCCATCTGCCACTTGGCCGTCATGGCATCGGCCACCTGCTTAGGGGTGTCCAGACGATAGTCGACACCGAAGTCGCTCTCACGTGTGTAGAAGGCGGGTAGCGTCTCGGTTTCATAACCGACTACAGGCACGCCTTGAGTCTCTAAGTACTCCAGGGTCAGACCGATATCCAGAATCGACTTGGCACCGGCGCAGACCACGGCCACTTCGGTATTAGCCAGCTCCTGCAGGTCGGCAGAGATATCGAAGGTTTGCTGGGCACCGCGATGCACGCCGCCGATACCGCCGGTGGCAAATACTTTGATGCCCGCCATCGCCGCCAAGATCATCGTCGACGCAACCGTGGTCGCACCATCGGCCTGCTTGGCCACGATGAAGGGAATGTCGCGGCGGCTGGTCTTGATCACCGCCTGACCCGCCTTACCCAGATACTCTATCTCATCGTGAGTCATGCCCACCTTGAGGCGTCCCTTGAGGATGGCGATGGTCGCAGGAACCGCGCCGTTGTCACGGATGATCTGCTCCACCTTGAGAGCCGTCTCGACGTTTTGAGGGTAAGGCATACCGTGAGAGATGATGGTCGACTCCAGTGCCACCACGGGACGACCGGCATCCAGCGCCGCTTTCACTTCTGGGTTGATATCTAGGTACTGCGCTAACATAGAGACTCCTTGATAACTCGGTTAACTGATATTTCAGACATGTTTGGGTTGATCGTTGCCAGATCCGACAGGGCGACCACCGCCGCCGCCATGGCAAACTCGGTCGACTGACGGGTAGACCAGCCTTGAATAAAGCCGTGGGCCAGGCCTGCCAGGAAGGCATCGCCGGCACCGTTGGCGTTGACCATCTCCACCGGAATGGCCGGAATATGGGCCTGCTCCTCACCGTCGCTGTAGAAGACACCGTCGATCCCCAGGCTCAGGAAGACGCGCTTAACCCCCTGCTCGTGGAACCAATTCGCCAGCACTGGCAGCTCACCATAGTTGGCGATAGAGATCCCCGAGAGCTGCTCGGCCTCTTTGAGGTTCGGCTTGAGGGTATGCACGGCGCCGAGATAGGGCTTAATCTTCTCTGCCTTGGCGCAGGAGACGGTATCGACAAACAGTGGGATGTCGGCGAAGTTGCTTAGCAGATAGGCCAAGGCGGCCTCGGACAGGTTGGCATCGATAATCGCCAGGCTGGCGCGCTTGAGCATCTCCTGCTGACTCTTGAGCTGCTCGACCCCGAGACGCTCAAGAATCGCCATATCGTTGATCGCCACATGCATGTCGCTGTCGCCGTCGAGCACAGAGAGGTAGGTGGAGGTCACGCCATCGCTCAGCTGCAGACTGGGCTTCATGTCGATGCCGGCGCGCTGACAGTGCTCGACGATCTGCTGACCATAGGCATCTTTGCCCACGGCGGTCATCAGACGGGTATCCGACCCCAAGCGGGCCAGGTTCTCGGCGATGTTACGCCCCACCCCACCTGGGCTGCAGCTGACGCTCCCCGGGTTGGAATCCCCCACCCGCAGGCTAGCCGCCGGACGACCGAGAATATCCATGTTGGCGCCGCCGATCACCATGGCATACTTGGCCTCGGCCAGGATATAGCCCTTGCCACGAATCACCCCCTTGTTGGTGAGATTCATGATATGCCCCGCCACGGCGGAGCGACTGATCCCTATACGGTCGGCCAGCTCCTGCTGGGGGATCAAAGGGTCTTGCTTGAGTAGTGCTAAGATTTCTAATTCACGTTCCGTCATTTAGGCGATCTCACTAAGCAATAGGTAGTGTCTATATGGGTACTGCCTGGTTATGCAAAGCTATAGCAAGCAAATACCAATAGATAAACAAATGTTTGCATACCAAACTTTTGTTTTACGTTAATCGATCTCGCCAGCGAGCGCAAGGTAAACAAAATCGGAATCAAGTGGTTATGTGAGGTGCGCCACACAGCCCTGCAAGCTATTTCCCACTCAGACAGGCACTTTGGTGTCAGCAAGCACTAACTTTCGAGCATAAAAAAAGCGCCAAATAGGCGCTCATTAATTGACGGACGGCAGCTTAAACTAGGGCTAAATAGTTTAAGCCGCTTAACGCTTGTGATACTTAGTGATCAGGCGATCCAGCTGATTGCCGAAGGCCTGTTTCTCGCTCTGACCTATGGCCGCCGGGCCGCCGGTTTGCACGCCGCTGGCACGCATGGTGTCCATGAAATCGCGCATGTTGAGAATAGACTTGATGTTATGCTCGGTATACAGCTCGCCCCTAGGGTTCAGCGCCAGGGCGCCCTTGTCGATCACCTCTGAGGCCAGTGGAATATCGGCGGTGATCACCAGATCGCCAGGCACCGCGCGCCGCACTATCTCATTATCGGCCACGTCAAACCCAGAGGAGACAGTCACCAGCTGAATAAAACGCGATGGCGGGATCCGCATGGCGTGGTTGGCCACTAAGGTCACGGCAATCTCGGCGCGATCGGCGGCGCGAAACAGTATCTCTTTAATCACGCCTGGGCAGGCATCGGCATCGACCCAAATCTTCATCTCTTCTTCCTGTTATCACAGTCACTCATGGCTGCGAGCACTATAGCATAGCTATCGCGCTTTATAACGGGTGACCTTATCCCTTAGCAAGCGGCATTAACACTCCGGGGATCTCTTATGGTAATTTAACAAGACATTGATTGTAATTAGGACTTAGCGGATAGATTATGACCACATCTGCCACCAAGGAAGCGCTTTTCAGCCCGGACTGTCTCGAGTTTCTCGCCAAATTGGCCAGCAACAACGAGCGTGACTGGTTCAAGGCCCATCAGGCCGAGTATGAGGCCAAGGTTCGCACCCCGGCGCTTAACTTTATCGGCGCCATGGCGCCCCATATCCAGCAGCTCTCGCCGCGCCTCACTGCCGTGCCCAAGAAGGTCGGCGGCAGCCTGATGCGCCCCCAGCGCGATGCCCGTTTCAGCAGCGATAAGACTCCCTACAAGGTCAACTTGGCCTACAGTTTCGCCATTTTCAGGGCAAAGATGTGCACGCTCCCGGGCTCTATCTGCATATCGCCAACGACGGCTGCTTTCTCGGCGCCGGGATCTGGCACCCTGACAGCAAGGCGCTGAGCCAGATCCGCAGCTGCATCGACGATAACCCCAACGCCTACAAACAGGCACTCAAGCAGCTCAGCGCCGCCGGATTTGCCATGGAGGGCGACAGCCTGCAGCGTCCGCCCAAGGGCTATGACAAGCATCACCCCATGTTAGACGAGCTCAAGCGTAAAGACTTTATCGCCATCAAACCGCTCGACACTCAGCAGCTGTTTGCCAAGGATTTCGATACCTGGTGCGCCAAGCAGTTTAACCAGGTCAACAAACTCATGGGCTACCTCTGTTTCGCCCTGGATCTTGATTATTAAAAAGGATTTTTGATGTTTAATCGTAAAGCCAACAAGACTTTCGGCCCACGCCTAAGCGGACTCGGCCGTCTGAAATTTATCGCACCACTCTTGGTCGTACTGCCGCTGGCCACTGGCCTAACGGGTTGCACCAACCCCAACACCCCGGCGGGGGAAGAGGGCTATGTGTTTGAGAAGCCGCGCATCTTCGGCGCCGGCGGCTATCGCGGCACCCTCATAGGCCCCAGCAACTATGGGGTCTCCCTGTGGCGCAATGAGGTGATCAACATCGACATGCGTCCCAACACCTACACGGAAAACTTTAAGATCCTCGCTAAGGACGATCTCAACATCAGCTTCAACTTCCACGCGGTGATCGCCATCAAGTCGGGCACGGTGAAAGAGGTGGTGGAAAAATATGGCGCCGAGAACTGGTATGTACGTTTCGTGCGCGAGACCTTCCGCACCTATGTACGGGACGAAGTGCAGCGCTACGACAGCGTGGCGCTCAAGGAGAACCGCTCGGAGATCGCCCAGGCGGTGTCGGTCAAGCTCAAGGACTACCTTAAGACTTCGCCTTTCCAGCTCAACAATGTGATCGTGGGTAACATCAACTACCCCGACATAGTCGCCATCGCGGTCGAGAAGAAGCTCGCCGCCCAGCAGCTGCTGTCGGAAAAAGAGACCCAGAAGGAGATCGCCCAGAAGGATGCGGAGATCCGTATCGAAGAGGCCAAGGGTATCGCCCAGGCGCAGAAGATCATCAACGAGACCCTGACGCCCAACTATCTGCAGCACGAGGCAATTAACGCCCAACTGAAGATGGCGGACTCGCCGAATCACACTACCGTCTACATTCCGGTCGGCACCAACGGCATCCCTCTGATCAAGGGCGCCAAATAGCAGTAACGGAACCCAAAAAGCCTGTCGTCCGTTAGGCGACAGGCACTAGAAGCGTCAAAGATAAAGCATTAGTAAGGCCTTGATTCGAGTGCCTTAAACAAACTAGTTAGCGAGCAACTTTAGCTAACCACTCACAGCTAGCGATTTAAGATAACCCATAAGCACCTCACGGGCCTGGGCGATACGCGCCTGCTGTCTCGCCTTGCCCAGCACACGTATTCCCTGCATCTGCATCACCAGAAAGCTTGCCAGCTGCGCACATTGGACACCTGCCGACAACTCACCGCGTTGCTGCGCCCCTTCCAGCACCCGCTCGAAGGTCTGATGCAGCTCGTCAAACAGGCGAGAACAGATCCCCTGCACCACTTCATCGCTTAGGTATTTTTCCAGCACGGCATTTTGCAAGAAGCAGCCGAAGGGCTGGTTAGATTGCCTGACGATAAACTCCTCCAGATAGGTCACCAACTCATCTAGGCCAGCCGTCTCGGCAAACAGGGGCGTGAGATTGGGCATGGCATGGTTATCGAAGTAGTAGGCCAGCGCCTCACGATACAGGCTCAGCTTGTCACCGAAGCTGTTATACAGGCTAAAGCGGTTAATCTTAAGGTGATCCACCAGATCCGCCACCGAAGTATCGGCATAGCCTTTCTGCCAGAAGAGCTCCATCGCCTCTACCAGCTTCTCCTGCCTATCAAAATTACAACTTCTCGCCATAGATGATTTTGCTCTGCTTTAGTCACATGTGTTCGCAACAAGTTTCTTGACCGAACGTTCAGTTATGAATTAGATTCTATTCTAAACGAGCGTTCAGTTAAAGCAAAAACCTTAAACTGCGACCACCACAACAACTTCCACAAGAGTCAGAGAGGGATAGATGAAACTCTACGAATTAGCCATGACCCCCAGCGCCAGACGCGTCAATATATTCCTGAAGGAACTTGGCCTAAACGAACAAGAGATAGGCCTCGAGCGTAAGAGCCTCAACCTGCGCGCCGGTGACAATCTGAGTGATGAGTTTAAGGCCATCAGCGTCAACGGCCGCATCCCGGTACTCGAGCTCGACGACGGTCAGACCCTGTGTGAATCTGTGGCCATCTGCCGCTACTTCGACGAAGTCACTGCGCCAGCACACTCGCTGTTTGGCAATACGCCGCTGGAGAAGGCCCAGGTTGAGATGTGGCAGAGGATCTGCGAGCTGCAAGGCCTGTTCGTCGCCTTCCAGGCCTTTAGAAACATCACCAAGGTGTATGAAGACAGGGAGCGCTGCGTCGAGGCCTGGGGCCAAGAGTCCCGCCAGCGCGTGATAGAGTTTCTGCCCACACTAGAGAAACAACTCGGCCAGCAGCCTTTTGTGGCCGGTCAGAAGTTCTCCATCGCCGACATCACCGCCTACGTAATGATGAGCTTCATCAAACACCTGGAGATCACCCCAAGCGACGACCAGCCCCACCTCACCGCCTGGCTCAACAAGATGGAACAACGCCCCGCCATCATAGACGTCAACGGCTAAATTTGAGATAGAAGAATCTAAGGTGGCGAGTTCAAATGCTGAAGCTCGCCTGCCAAATGGCCAAGGACAAAAATAGTGAAGGTTAGGAATACTAGCTCAACGTCACCAGCTTCGGCCGAGTAAAACAAAATCCAGCAAACAACGGAAGCAGTGCTGGCTCGGTTAGATTTACTTGTTCCTGCGTTTACCGGCGCTTTTTCGCCATTTATTAAAATACAAATATGCAATAGCAAAAAAAACTATTCCAATTAAGACTCTTTCCCCCATTGAATCAACGGTTGTTCCTTGTCCTGTCCGCGAAGCTAGTAATCCAAAAAATGAGACTAAAACACCTAGCACTATATACATTAGTGCATAACCTAGAGGCTCCCTTCGCTTCCTTGACTTCTGAGCACGTTCTTCTTTTATTTTCTTACGATATTTATCAGTATTAACCTGTGCTCGCCGCTTAACCGGATCATTAAGAATCAGCTCTATTTCTTTTACGCGATCAGGCCATCTATCCCGATCAATGTGCCTATATGCGTCTTCTAATTCCTCGACGCTATACTTTGTGTAATCAATTTTATCCATATTTGACTAGTAACGCTTCACGTAGTGGGAACAGAATTCCCGGCTAAAATTTACGAGGCACGATCATGAAATACGCCTGCAGTGTCTTTTTATACATATTTTTAATTTTTAACATCCCATGGATTTGTATTAACGTTGTCATAGCGGAAATAGTCTGAACCATTTGGAAAACTATAATGCGCACGATACGCTATATCTAGTACCCATTTAGCAATCTTTTCAGCCTGATTTTTTGATAAATTAAAATTGTTTATATAGAAGTATGAGAGTGATTTCTCTGCGACCGGATATGATTTGATGATTTCTGCATAAACCTTTTTATATGAAGAACCAGTTTTAGACCATGCTGCTAAAGCCATATTAACTTCTTCCGTTGAGTTATAGGTATCGGAGTCAGAAAGAGCCCATGGTCTGAGAGCTGCATTTGCCCATACATCCTGAACATGGTTTCTTAGGCGAGCAGTTGGTTGTAACGTACCTTCATCATTTCCTGGCCCCATTGTTTCATCCAAAAGATGGGCGAAGTATTGAACTGGGTTTGGTAATAATGACTGAGAGAGTTTGACGTCCGGACGAAATTTGATTGTGCAGGATTGGTCGAATGCTTCAGAAGAATTTATATATATAGCCCATGGTGCTAGAAAATCATAAGGCTGGCCAACAGACATGAACCATTTTCTTTTTGTTTGCTTTGAAAGAAAGATAAGTGGCGATCTCCAAACATCTCCAATTAGTGCTGTGTATTTGGAGTGACCATAGCTTTCTTGTAAATCTTGCAGAAACTCATTTTTCTGGGCTTTCGAGTCAATTAAAAAAAGTGAATACATATCTCCACGCCAGCCAAAACTAGTTTCTTTTACTGCAATACGTACACCACCCGTAATATTCTTTTCCCAGTAAACACTGCGTATAGATTCTTCTCCAAATTGAGGAACTTTTTCAAACTGGTCTTGATCTGCTTCTAATGCGGCGCCACCAGAAATATCAAGTGCTGATGAACCTAAAATTAAATTACTATTTAGATTTTCAGGAATGTCGAGTGGGGCATATAGTTGTGTTGATTTTGAGTTAAACATGGATCTGGCGAGTGTTAAAGCATCTGAACATTCTTGACTAGATACATTGCCGGATATTGTAGGAAAAGTTTCCGCAATGGCATTAGAAACGATAAGTGATAGCATTGAAGCAAATATGTGAATCTTAATCCTTGAGCGCACGTGATATATCCTTTGTTTTAATAAAAAGCACGATCATGCAGTTTGCAAATATGTATAACGCGCGCTCTGCGGCAAATTTGGAGCGCAGCGGAAAATTTGTCCGACAGCAGCACCTTGTTAACCCTTACACAGATCGACCATGCCACGGAGCAAAACTGACGAATTCACTTTTACCCGGCTTTATTTCAATCAAGCCAATCTCCGACATAAACTTAATCCACTCAAACATTTGCAGACCTATATCATTCAACCGAACACCACACTCGTATGCAAAATACTCGTAAGCGGCATTAACGCCAGACATGACATCTCCGTTTGACAACACTACATCAGGAACTTCCTCATCATCCCACCAGTCTTCAGCATCTTGATCTACAAAAAACTCTATATAAGGATATGCATCCTCTAGTTGACCAATACTCATCATGTACTGCCAGTGCTCCCTAAGGATCACCCTTTCAGTTTCACTTTCTTCATAAATATAGAGCTGGCTTCTAGTCTTACTTTGCCAATCCCAAAACTCTAACTTATGACATACTGCTCTGCTCTCGGCTGTTGCCAAGTGCCAAATTAGGTCGTAATCTCGATAGCAGACATCTACATGCTCGTTTTCGTCCCCAAGAGCTTTCTTCCATTCTTTGATGTCGTTTTCTTGCAAAATAAGACGAAATGCCTGCGAATCTAGCTTGCTGCTCGTGGGAACATTAATTGTTGCAGTCTCTTGGCTTAGCGTAAGAATTTCTCTGCCCCAAGTGTTTTTTACGTACTCAGATATATTAAGAATTAAGAACTCTTCCGCTGACTCAATAAATAAAACAAGATAAGTCGGCATTGGTTGTAGAAACCAATAACGAAGGTGGTTAACTGATAAAGATATTTTTACTTCTTTGCTTTTCTCGTACTCTCCTAATGAAATGGTTTTTGCCATTTTACCTTTCATTTGAAACCACACGAGCGCGCTAGTCAGTTGCTCCTTCCCAGAAGAAAGTTTACGCGTAAGGTGCATCCCAATATCTCGAGCACCTCGATCATGTTCATAATTAATAAACTCTCCATACTCAGAAGCGAATGCTCTGAATTTCTCCATATACTTTCTTTCAAAGGAGTCAGTCTCTCCAACTACGATCACGTTTGTCTCCTTTTGGGGTTAACAACTTATTAATGAGACCTTGCAAGGTACGCTACCTTGTAAGGTAGGAAACCAAGCATGTAAATAAGTGGGGTCAGAGTCATCTTCTAAAGGAGGTGATTGGCTCATGTGGTTGGCTTTTTCATTCCCTGAATGGCGTAGTCGATGTTTGATTCGAGTTGGCCTAGCTCTGTCCTTGATTGGTGATACTTTAATCTATCTTGTCGGGACTACACAACATGCCCGCTCACATTTAATCAAAGATTTCTCTCTAAAAAATAGTGAGTTGAATCTATGTATTCTCAAATGACGATAAATCGAAGAGACGTTAGATACCGAGTGTAGATACGGCTGTGACCTTCGGTTTCAGGGATGAAACCGTAGAGCGGCCAGGGATGGCGCACAGCGTGTCACAGCAGTATCTGCACATAAGCCCACCGCAGGTGATAAGTCACAATGAAGGTGCGACCTTCAAATACCTTACCAAAAAGCATTCAGGTAAATGCCGCAACTTGGAACAAACCGAGAGTCCCAGGACACCAGAAGAAGCCAAATCGAAGAGACGGTATATACCGAGTGTAGATACGCCGGTGAGCTTCCGAAACAGGGCCGAAAATGTTCCCGACATTTTTCGGCATTCCCTCCATCCTTGGAGGTCAGATGGCGCACAGCGTGTCACAGCAGTATCTGCACATAAGGTCGCTCATTCACATCCATGTGATCGCGACATTGGTACATCCATTTACAGCACCCGCCGGGCAGGCGATAAGTTACAGTGAAGGTACGACCTTCAACGCCCCTTCAAACAACAATCCCGGTAATCGCAACAACAGAAACAAAAGGGCAAGAGTCCCCTTATGACTCTCCTTCCAACCACTCGCTAATCACCTTATTCGCCGCGCGAAACGCCTCAACCCCGGCTGGCATGCCGCAGTAGACGGTTGAATGAAGCAGCACCTCTTGGATCTCCTCGACGGTGCAGCCGTTACGCAGCGCGCCGCGCACATGGCCCTTGAGTTCGGTGGAGGCCTTGAGTGCGGCCAGGGTCGCTATGGTGATCAGGCTGCGGGTGCGTCTGTCGAGTCCCTCTCTGGCCCACACCTCGCCCCATGCGTTGCGGGTTACCAGCTCCTGCAGGGGCTGGGTAAAATCGCTGGCCGACGACAGCGCCCTGTCGACAAAACTATCGCCCATCACCTCGCGCCTGATGGCTAACCCTTGATCATACTTGGCCTTATCCATAGAGACTCCTTCTACGTCATGATTATAAACACTCGTTTAAAGTGCTTGTAAAACCGCCAAAGGTCAACCCCATTCCTGAGCCTGAGCTAAGAGGTATGAACCAGAGCCATGAACTTGAAGATGAGTAATGAGACTAAAGAGCAGCGAGGGTTAAAGCGGAGGCTTAAACAAACAATAGGAACAAAGTTTAGACTGCAAGATTAAGACAGGTTGCGGTTCACCTGAGTGAACACGAATCGCAAGAGAGGGCGAAGAGAGTTAGCTGTTTTCGATAAAAGCCAACAGGCTTGGGATAAAGGCTTCACCCTCACTAAGGCCGCGGCGATAGACGGCTTCGACCTTACTCACGTCCCGCTCCAGACGCGATAGCCCCAGCGGCGTGGCGGGCTGCAACACAAGGGCACTGCCATCGGCCTGGGCCTTGGCCAAATCATCGAGCGCCTGATTGTAGACTTGGTGGCGGGTAAGCAAGGCGCTGGCCACCTTGGGATAGCGGCGATAGAGACGTTTCGCCAGCCATTTGGCCTTGAAGGCCGATTTACGATAGTCCTGCTCCTGGGTCAGTATCACCACCTGACGCTTAAAGCCATCTTCACGGGCCTGTGCCAGGGGGATCGGCGCCCCTATGCCGCCATCGAGATAGGGCGTGCCGTCGATGAAGGTAGGTTTTGAGATAAATGGCAGACTGCTGGAGGCGATAAGCACCTCGAGAAAGGTATCGTGATCGGCAAAGTCTGCCATGCCGAAGAAGTCGGTCTCGCCGGTCAGGCAGTTAAAGGCCCCCACCTTAAACTCGGCCTCGCTACTGGCGAAGGCGTCGAAATCATAGGGCACCAGCTCATGGGCCATGCGGCGGTAGGTAAAGTCAGTGTTGACATAGTTGCCGGTGCGCAGCAGGTGCTTGAGCCCCATGTAGCGCTTATCGGCAAGAAAATTCTGTTGAATGGTGAGATTACGCCCCATCTGACGCGACAGATAGGAGGCGGGATAGATGGCGCCGGCGGATACCCCCACCAGATACTGAAAATGGATCCCAGCCCTTAAGAAGGCATCGAGCACGCCCGCGGTATAGATGGCGCGCAGGCCACCGCCTTCGAGTACCAAGGCGCAGTTATCCACCTTGAACTCGGCCGCTGCTGACGTTTCAGAGCCTGGCAAGGGTGAATCTGACATTCCTGATCCCGGTAATGCTGAGTCTTGTAGCGGCGCGCCCAACACGAATTACTCTTCCGCCTGGATCTGCCCCACCAGGAGTACAGGTGCGGCATCCAGCTCCTGGGCATCCATCATGGAGGCGATACGCTCGACGGACGAGAGCAACTGGCTCTGTTCCCAGTCTTCAAGGTTTTGATAACGCTTGATAAAGTGATCCTGCAGCGGCTTAGGCGCGGCCTTTAAGATCTCGATTCCCGCCTCGCTGAGAGACAGGTGCCACTTGCGCTTGTCTGACACGCTACGGGTTCTCACCACCAGGTCTCGCGCCTCGAGGCGATCGATAATGGTGGCGACCGTGGCAGGGCTGAGCGCCACTTCCTGGGCGATCTCCTTGGCCAGCGGGCGGTCGTAGGCGGCAATGGTCTGCATCACCATAAGCTGCGGTCCGGTGAGGCCAGATTGCTTGTTGAGCTGCCGAGAATGTATATCGATGGCGCGGATCACGCGGCGCAGCGAAATCAGTAGTTGTTCGTACTTTTCCATAATCTCCTCTCGTTTCAGCCGCACCATACCAGAAATAATTTCCAGACTCATGCTCTATTAGCAAAAAAGCAATACAAGCTTATCACTTGCTCTGCTTTTGCACTAATGCCAAGGGCTTATCTATGCTGAGGTTTTTTAAATATCGAGAAAGATGGGCTAAGCACAACGCTTGCAAGCCGACGAAGGCTTGGGGCACTATGCCTTAACCGGCGCCTTGAGTCAGACACTGGCGATAACGCTTGGGGGTGATCTTAATCAGCTGTTTCAGCTCTCGGGTCATATGAGCCTGATCGGCAAAGCCAAGCGCTAAGGCGACATCGGCAAGGGGCGCCAGAGGTGAGTGTTTCAAGGCCTGCAAGGTCTGCCTGGCCCGCATCAGCCGCTGATAATATTTGGGGGTCATCTCGAGATAACGGCGAAAATACCTCTCTATCTGCCGCTGACTCATGACCCCATTCTCAAAGGCCGTCATGTCGGCATCGGGCCTGTCTAGTGCCTGCAGCACCTCGTTGATCACTTGCGGCAATGGCTGGTTTAGCGTCTGATTGGCTCGCAGCCAACGATAGGTCAGGCTTAACCGCTGAAGATGGCCACGACATGCGCGCAGCGATGCCGCCAAGGCCATGAGTTCCGCATGAGAAGTGAGCGGCGTAATGGCCTCCCTCCCCTGCTCGAAGGCGAAACGCTCCATCATCCAGGCCCGCCCGGCGCCGGGCAGGAAACGCACGCCAACGGCCAAGGCGCCGGGCGGCAGCGTCACCCTGGTGGTCTGCTTGTTGACGGGTAGAAGATAGACTCCGGCGGGCACCTCCTGCTCGTCATAACCCAGCGGCGCACCGAGATTAATCAGCAGGCCGCTGGCCGCATCGCTATGGAGCCAAGCATGCAACTCATCGGCCTCTGCTGGGCACGAAACTGACCAGATCCCCTGAACTAAGTCAGACAGCGCGCCCTTAGGGCAGAAGAGGTGAAAGTCTAAGTCGCTGGTCACGTTTGCTCCCTTTAAATTCTGGTCTCGAAACCTGTCTGTCTAGATAAGGCTAGGCTTGAGCGCCTTACAGAGACGATTCCAACTATTGATCGCGTTGAGCCCTAAGGTCAAATCGACCAATAACTTGTCGCCAAAATAGCGCCGCGCTTGTTCACGGGCCTCGATAGAAATGTGCGGCAATGCCAACTGCTCGGCCCAGGCGAGCGCCTCACGCTCCGCCTCGCTGTAATAGGGTAGACCACGCCAGGCACTGAGGCCGACGATCTTGTCCAGGCTTACGCCCAACTCCAAGGCAACCTTGGTATGCATCTCAATACAAAAGGCGCAGCCATTCACCTGAGAGACATGCAGTTTCAACAGCTCAAGCTCCGCCAGCCCCAACTTCTCATGGTCACTAAACACCTGCTTTAGATAGTTTTCTTGGCTGTATAAGATGCCCAGGGCCTCTGGCGCCAGCGTCATGTAATCGATATTTGTACTCATTTGGGTTCCTCCGATAGTCGAGTAGCATCAGGATACCCAGCATCCGATTCGCGCTATTGCAGATTTTCGACATGAGGCGAACTTAACGTGCCTATGTGAATGAGGCGAGCGTGGCAACTAGAACCAAGGTTTCATGGGGTGTTTCGCGTGCCTCTGCGGTAGCAAATATGCCGACATCTGGTACACTTGCGCCCTCAGTATCAGATCTCAGCTTAGGCATACACTCATGGGCGACTCCACAACTTCGGCAACCACCTCTAGCAAGACTCCTCTGGCGGTCACCAGCATCAGCAGCGAGCAGCTTCATCAGGCGCTAAACGCCCAGAGCGGCGCCGAGAAACGCGCCCTGAGTTACAGCCTGACCATACACCAGCTATTTTGTCAGACCCTGCAGAGTAAGCTGCCGGGCGATCGCATCTTGGCCGACTATTTTCGCGCCCATAAGAAACATGGCTCCAAAGACAGACGGGTGATCCGCGAAACCCTGTTTGGCCTGTTTCGCTGGCATGGCTGGCTCAAGTTAATCCCGTTAAAGGATGACAGCCAGCAGGCTATCACCCAGCAGTGGTTTGCCCAGCTAGCCATGACCGCCGCCCTGGAGGCTCACCCCTGGCTGGATATCGTCTCGGCCTGGCGCGGGTTTGCTGGACTCGATGAGCCAGCAATAAATGCTCAAGCAGACTCAGGTTCTGGTTCTGGTTCTGGTTCTGGCTCAGACACTGACGCTCTTAAGATCAAACAGGCCATGCTAGAAACCACTTTCCCAGCTCAAGTCTTCCCCTTGACCGCACTGGCGCCGGACTGGTTCTGGGCCCATTTCGACCAAGACGTCGAGATGCAAGAGCACTTAGTAAGCAGCCTGTGCAGCCGCCCGCCTATCTGGGGTCGTCTGCAGGGGATCTCCCTGGCTAAGGCCAAGAGCAAGCTGGCGGAGCAAGAGATAATGGCGAGCGGCAGCGACTACTTCAAAGATGCTATCAACCTTGGCCATAAGAGCATCAACCTCAATGGCGTAGCACTCTATAGCGAAGGCAAGCTGGAGATCCAGGATCTCGGCTCTCAGGTGATAGGCAATATCTGCACGCCCAAGGCAAATGAAACTTGGTGGGATGCCTGTAGCGGCGCCGGCGGTAAGAGTCTGCAGCTGCGATCGCTCATGTTGCAGCAAGATAGCAAGGCCAGCGGCAGCGTGGTCGCCTCAGACATTCGCCGCAAGCCCCTCGAAGAGCTGGCTAAGCGCGCAAAGCGCGCCGGTTTTAGCCAGATCAGCACCCAGCCTTGGCAATCGGATGCACTGCCGGTTGCCACCGGTCATTTCGACGGCGTGCTGGTCGATGCCCCTTGTAGCTGCACCGGCACCTGGCGACGCAACCCGGATATGCGCTGGCTCGATGACGCCAGTGCCATCACAGACAAGGCGAGCCTGCAGCTGGATATCTTAAGCCGTGCCTGTGAGGCGGTAAGACCCGGCGGCGTATTAGTCTATGCCACCTGCTCTATCAGCCCGGTGGAAAACCAGCAGGTAGTCGAGGCCTTCCTAGCCAAACGACCCGACTTCAGCCTGCAGACACTGACCCATCCCTTCACCAATGAGGCCACACAGATGCTGACGGTACTGCCCTATCAGGCTGATAGCGACGGCATGTTTGTCGCTAAGATGATCCGCCAGGGCGAATAGTCTTCCCATCTCTCAACACGCAGCGCCGCACTCTTGCGGCGTGCGCTTTCTCCGTGCGCTGGCTCCGTGCTCTGGCTCAGTGCGCTGGATCCGTGCTCTTTGCTCAGTGCTCTGGCGGCGCACGTGTCACCTGTTCGTCTCATCTCTGTCACCTAAGCGTCATCTTAGCTTCTTACCATGCGACTTCGGCTTGATTAATGACAAGAGGCTGGTATCAGCAGATTAGTCATTGAAAACTCGCCACAAAAGATTAATCACAGAAGATTCGTAACAATAAGATAAGTCACAAGCGACAGGTGAGATCATGTCACACTATGATGAATTTGAGATGGCATCGGAGCAGACACCCACTTGGGAATTTGATGCCCAGGATAAGCTACGCAACAAGCGTAGCAAGCAGAGACGTCGCCATCAGGCAAACCAACCAAAGCGTTATGACCATGATGACGAGTTTGACGAAGAGATCTGGCGCTAGCCACTCTTGAGTAAATACCTAGCTCAGATGAAAGCTTGGGTGTGCGTAAGATCCCGCTCACCCAAGTTGCCGAGCCGCTAATCGCCGATTAGAAGTGGGCGCTGGCACCGATATAGAAGCCGCTGTCGAAGGTGTTATCGGAGCGATTATCGTACTGCAGGCGTATGTTACGGTAACCGGCAAACAGCCCCAGGCTGGGGTTGACCTGAAACTGGATCTTGCCATCCAGCTCGTACTGGCCATCGACGCTGCCGAAACTCAGCACGGAAGGCGCATAGTAGGCCGAGGTTTTAAGGGCAATGTTTGAGCCCAGATCCAACGAGTAACGACCACCGATCGCCACCACGCTGCCGTTACTGCTGTTTTTCGCCCAGTAATGGGAAAACTTTGGCCCTATCTCGAAGTGATGCGCCCCGGCATCGTGACTCATATGGGCCGCGGCCGAGACAGTGTGCCCCTCATGATTGGAATATAGATACCCCATCACCAGATTGGCCGACGGATTAAGATCCATCTGCAGATCCGTAGAGATCACATCATCATTTATTCCAAGATTAAAGTCGTTGGCCTGGGCCGTGAGGCTCAAGCTGCCTAAGAGCAGTAGCGCAAATTTGGTTTTCATCTTCACCCCTTAAAATGCGGTTTTTATTCGGCCAAGAGGGTATCAGACTGTATTTTCGCTCACCATTAAATATGCTTCATCAAATTGTTTTTAAAGGCATTATTAACAAACTCGCTGCATATTCACCCCATAGAACTTACAAGCCCATCGAGTCAGACACAAAGGTCACCTAAGGCAGCTGGATGCCGACCCGCAGCAGGTTAGACCCTTGCGAACTCATTCACCTCGAAACCGCAATTTAAATTGCGCACAATATATTTTATTGCTAGGCTTATAGCATCATCAGGAGGACTCCTATTATGTCGATTTACGATTTTTCACTCACCCGCATCGATGGCAGCACCCAGCCGATGGCGGATTACAAAGGTAAGGTACTGCTTATCGTCAACACGGCCAGTAAATGTGGCTTCACCCCTCAATATCAGGCGCTACAGGCGCTGTATGAGCAGTTCGGTCCTGAGCATTTTGCCGTGCTCGGCTTTCCCTGCAACCAGTTTGGTCAGCAGGAGCAGGGAGATGAGAGCGAGATCAGTCAGTTCTGCGAACTCAACTTTGGCGTCAGCTTCCCGCTCTTTGCCAAGATAGAGGTAAACGGCGACAAGGCTCATCCTCTGTATCGTTACCTCAAGCGTGAAGCCAAGGGGGTGCTTGGCAGCGAATCGATCAAATGGAACTTCACCAAGTTCCTGGTCGACGGACACGGATGTGTGCTGGAACGCTTCGCTCCCACCACAAAACCTGAATCTTTGGCAGAAAAAATTGCTGCTTTAGTGAGCCAATCCAAATAGATAGGAGAATGTTGGAAATATTTTCAAACATTTTTGGTTATTTTTTGAACTTTTCAACATTTGAAAACTCCAATTATTGAACGCGAAGATTTGCTTTTTCATGTTCATCATTCTCCCTGGGACTTCTAGCGCAGTCCCCCTAGATCTAGATGGATCGACAGGCAACCTCCTTGGTTGCCTTTTTTTATAAAAATCATCCATATCAATCTATTAGGATTCAAACTCCCATAGCTTCCAGCCCAACACCCGGAGCAATTTATGTCTATTCCCGACGGCAAGATGACAATCTGGCATCTATACTAAAAGGTTAAAATTGCCCCTTTGGCTACGGATAGGAAAAAAATTTGAATTTTTTACAAGCTTTATTGAACTTATCTGCTAAGGGAGACTCTGAATAAGTGAACGGATTAGCGGGTTGGGTAATTTAGCTAACGAATGATTCGGTAGGCTTACCTGGCTCAAGTTACATTGTTCATCATCATCTCCCTTTGGTGACCCTCTAGGTCCCAAGAGCATCTACCTCGCTAGCGCATTGAGGTTTATGACTCGACACTTATTTGATTCATGGCAACCTTTGGTTGCCATTTTTTTTGCCTGTTTAGACGCTTTGGCACCTAGCTTCCCAGCTAACGGGAAAAATCGGCCTTTTTCGAAAATTTTTTAACTAATTGTCGCGGCGTGGGGAACTAACTCGATATTGGTGACTCTGAAGAGATGTAACAGATTTTTCATCATTGTTTGTTCATCATCTCCCTTCGAGACTGAGTTGGTCTCAGGAGGCAAGAAATTTCGCTAGCGCACAGATTTCTTTCTCCAAATAGATAGTTGTGGCAACCCCTTGGGTTGCCATTTTTTTATCCTGCTTCTTTCGTTCTACTGCAAGCGCTCTGTCTTACTGCAATAGCTGCTTATCCAGCTGCACCGACAGCGAAGGATGGTAGCCCGCCCTCGCCTTCTGATAGATGCGACGCAGCTCCTCGCCATATCCGGCCAGCAGCAACTCGTTGTACAGAGGACGCACAAACTTCCCCCGCCCTATCTTCATCAGATAAGCCTCGACGAAGGGCAGTACGGGATCGTAATGATTACGTATGGCGACCCGATACCAGTCACAGGCGATCTCGGCATTAGTGCTGCGGCTGAAATCGAAGCTGGTCTCTAAGTCGATCAACGACTCTTGCTCGAGTACCTCGGGCAGGCTGTTTAGGAAGTACTGCCAGTGGTGCACCCGCCAACCCGCCGTGTTGGCCTTATTGATAGGCTCTCCACTGAGCCAGGCGGCGCGCAGGGCATCGACCTTCTCCAGGCTGTCTGAGCTAGGCGGCACGAACCAGGCGGGCATCCCCTCGCCATAGACCCACTCGAGCAACTCGGCCTCGGTTATCTTATCGCCATGCTGAACAAGCAATGTCTGTCTGGCGTAATCGACGAAGGTTTCAGTGGTGATCGCCTCGAAGGCAAAATGATTCACATACTCGAACAGGAAACGGTCGAAGGCGTCACGCCCCAGACGATGCTCCAGCTCATGGACAAACATGGAGGCCTTGTCATAGGTGAAGCGGTTAAAGGCATCGTTAGGATCGCCCGCCTGCACATTGGCCGGCAGGGTCTGCGCCTCGAGTGGCATGCTCACCAGCTCCTCCTTGAGCCGGCCATATTCCAACACTACCTCCAGTTCGGCCAGCTCCTTGCCATACACGGCCTCGACGATGCGATTGGTGAAATAGGTGGTAAAGCCTTCGTTGAGCCAGAGATCCCGCCAGGTGGCGTTGCTCACCAGATTGCCCGTCCAGGAGTGGGCCAGTTCGTGGGCGACGGTAGAGACCAGGCTCTTATCGCCGGCGATGAGTGTGGGGGTCATGAAGGCGAGCCTTGGGTTTTCCATGCCGCCGAAGGGAAAGCTAGGCGGTAAGATAAGCATGTCGTAGCGATCCCAGGCATAGGGGCCTAACAGGGACTCGGCGATCTCCACCATCTTCTCGGTATCTTCAAACTCCTTCACCGCCGCAGATAGCACCTCGGGCTCGGCATACACGCCGGTGCGTGGGCCGATAGCGCCAAAGTGAAGATCCCCAACGGCAATTGCCAGCAGATGAGTCGGAATAGGCTTTTCCATCTCGAAGCTAAACTCGCCCGTTAACGGCGCATCGCCGTGGTTCATGGCGCTCATCACGGCGCGCATGCCTGGCGGCACTGTGATCTTGGCGTCGAAGGTGATTCTCGCCTTGGGGCTGTCTTGCAGAGGGATCCAGCTGCGAGCGTTGATCGGCTGCGACTGACTGAAGAGAAACGGCAACTGCTTACCGCTGGTCTGCTCCGGTGATAGCCACTGCAGCCCCTGAGCCGAGGGCGAGGTGTGATACTGCACTGTGACCTGTTTACTTGGCGAGCGAAGTTCGATGGCCAAGCGCTGACCGCGCACCACATCTTGCTCATCCAGTCGGTAGACCAAGGCATTGCCGGCCTCGTCCTGCACACTGGTTATGGTGAGCTCGCGGGTATCTAAGTAAAGGACACGGCAATCTTGCTCGCGATAGTCTAAGTTAAGCTTGGCGCTACCTATGAGTTGCTGCGCCGCAAAATCGACCTCGAGGGCCAGGCTCAAATGCGTGACCCGCAGGGCGTCCACATTGGCAAATGAATGATGATCTTGTTGATTATCCCACTGAGTGACCACAAGGATTCCTTTTTTATGATGTAGGGCTGGTGCCATTTTAGTCCCGCAGGCCAAGAATGTCATGGCCACCCGATAGAGCGACCTGACTAAAGAAAGCCTAAGGCGATTGGCTCAAACAAATGGCCTTTACAAACGGGCTAAGCAAACGGGCTAAGCAAACGGGCTATACGGACCGCTTATACAATCTGCGTAGAAATTGACTTCGATGAATGAAGGTGAAACAATTGGGATATTTTATACAAAAAATAACAATAAGGAAACCTCTGTGTCTCAATCATCTCTCATGGGTTTTGTGGTTGCCCTCCCCCTGCTGACCAGCTTTGCCCTACAGGCAGGCGAAACCTCGCCGGTTGCTCCCTTGCAAGCCGTCTTAAGCCAAAACCACGACTGCAGCCCCACCATCACCATTCGCTCCCAGGCGCTCACCCAGGAGCAGATAACCCAGGCCTGCGCCCTGATGCAGAAGCAGGAAGCCAAGTTCCACCAGCTGTTCGGCACCCAAGGCAAGCCGGTCGCCAATGACAACAATCAGCGTATGCGCGCCAACGTCTACCACAGCCGCGACGACTATACCCGCTATGTCACGGCGCATTTCGACGTGCCAAGCGACAACGGCGGCATGTTCCTGGAAGGCCTCCCCCACCTAGCAGGGAATCAGGCAGAGTTTGTCGCCTATGAGCGCGGTGGACAGATCTGGAATCTAGCCCACGAGTATGTGCATTACCTGGATGGTCACTTCAATCTCTATGGCGACTTTTGCGCCTCGCTGCACGACTCCCATAGCGCCCCGGAATATTGCCCTGAGCCGGCGCCGCTGCTGCCTCACCTAGTGTGGTGGAGCGAAGGACTGGGGGAATATATCTCTCAGGGAGACGACAACCCGGCGGCCATCGCCATCATCGCCAAACAGCACTTCGAACTGAGTGAATTGTTTAACACCAGCTACGAGCACAACGGCGGCACAGATCGCGTCTATCGCTGGGGCTATCTGGCGGTGCGCTTCATGATGGAGCATCACAAAGACAAGATAGATACCATGCTGGGCTTTACCCGCAAGGGCGATTACCCGAGATATCAGGCATTGGTAAAGCAGTGGGGCACCAGCATGGATGCGGAGTTTCAGGCCTGGCTTAAGGCGCTGAATGCCACCAGCACCGCTAAACAAGCCTCTTAAAGCCGAGCTTACTACTGAGTACTGCCTTCCCCATCGCGCGCCAGGAGCCAATAGAGGCCTTGGCTCGCCGTGGTGGGAAAGGCGGTTTCGTGGCGCGCCCCCGCTATGGTGAGGCTCTCGAGTACCAAGTTATCCCCCAGCTGGCGCCTTAGGTGGCGTCCGAGTTTATCCGCCCCGGCGACCATGTCGTGTAACATGCCCGCCTTGGCAGGTGTCTCCAGCGCGCCGACCGCCAGAAACACTCGCCGCGCCTGTTTGTCATCGGCCCTCGGCTTTGCCGTTAGGGATAACAGCTGCTCGCCGTTAAACCACACCGAGGGGCTGCCCAACACATAGTTATCAAACAGATTCGGCCTTTCCAGTAGCAAATAGGCCCCAAGCAGGCCGCCGAGGGAGTTGCCCACAAAGGTGCGCTCCTTGTCATCTACCCGATAATGTTCGGCCATGAAGGGCAAGACCTGAGTCTCTAGATAATCGGCGTAGTGACTGGCACCGCCGGTTGTTAGCTTCCAGCTCGAATCGTTAAAGGGGGTATAGTCACGCACCCGGCTCTGCGCCCCCTTGTCCCCCTTGGCATAGGAGAGACCGACTATGATGGCCTCACGCATCTTGCCGCTATTCATGGGAAAGCGGGTCATGCCCGAGACAATCTGAAAGGCATAGGGCGCATCGGAGACATAGACCACGGGGTAATGTCTCGTGCTATCGGCTTGATATGAGCGCGGCAGCTTTACCCAGAGTGGATAGATGCGCTTGCTCACGGGGTCGGTCAGCTCGAGCACAGCTGTACGGGGGATCTCCACCTTAGGCACTGGCGCTTTAGCAACCGCCTTAGAAGCCGGCGCCGCATCGACGACTGGCTCAACAGCGGCGGCCATAGTGCTCAATGAAACGATTAACGGCAAGATGGCCAACGATAGGGCCAGTTGGTGTAACTTCATGTCGGTGCGCTATCCCTTGTAATGATGTGTGACGAATAAGCAGGCCAGCCTACTTTAGATGGCACTAAACATGAAGTTTTTAATTGATTTAATAAGGTTTTTTAAAAAAGATGAAAATATTTAAGAATTTTTATGAACTAATCCCGATGAAAGCACTCTGATAATATGAACAGAATTTGCATCGATTAGTTATCCCAGTGACAGGTCTTAATTAATCATCAGTGTGTTTACCGTTCATCATCATTCCCTTTAGATAGTTTCTAGCGCAACTATCCTTAGATTCCGAATTTGGAACTTAAGCGACCTCATCAGGGTCGCTTTTTTTTATCCTGAATTTCACCACTGTGCGCGACACAGGATATCCACGGCTAATCGCTGGAGTGTTTCTCAACATAGGCCCTGAAGTTATCTAAGATGCTCTGCCAGCCCTGACGCTGCTGCTCCACGGGATAGCTAGATTCGGTCTCAAAACGTTGAGTCACCCTGACACCGGCATCATTAGGGATAAAGGCAACCTCAACCTCGCGGCCATCTTCCAGCCTATAAGCAATCGCCTCGTGTGGTGCGACATGGGTAAACTCGCCGCAGTAGTCAAACCCCATAGCACCATCTTTGGCTTCCATACGATAGCTAAATTGCCCGCCCGGCGTTAACGCCTGCTCTGCGGCCGGGCAGCACCAGTCGTCGCTGGCAAAATACCAGCCTTTAATTTCCTCCGCCTGGGTCCATGCCGCCCACACCCGGTCGATACCTGCCCTCACCTGAGTTTCAATCGTCAGCCTCATAGGTTTCCCTCCCTAAAAATCATCATCTAGTTACGCTTATTCAACCTAACGTGAGAGTAAGTGAAGCCCAAGACAAAGGATAACGCCATCATGCTTTTGGCTGCTCATGCACTAAAGACGACCTTATATAAAATTGGAGAGACAATAACAATTGAAGAGACGATAGTGACGAAGCGGAAACCCTAAGCGGTAAACTCAGGCTTTAAGATCATAGATTTAAGGTCATAGACTTCAGACGGTGAATTCGCCCCTAGGGTGCGATGTGCAGCAATGGCCAGCGAACCAGCCAGCCCTTTGAGTTGACCCTATGCTCAAAGGTCTCGCGGGATCGCTTGGGGTTAGCCGTAATGCGGCAATTCAGCAATGATTCAAAGCCGAAGGCGGCGATGCACTGATAATGATTGTCTGCAATCTGCCTGATGCCGATGGCCGTCTCCTTCTCAGGCCAATGACCCATGGCATCCAGCGAACTGGTATAGGGGGAGTCGCCATTGCGCTCATGCATTGTCGCTTGATTTCGAACCTGCCAGTTAAGCCCCGGCATCTGCACCTTTAACTGCGCCTCATAAACCAGATAGGCGTCCGGAGTCAGTTCTGCTTGGTCGAAGTAGATCACATCGAGATCGTTTAAAGGAGTCGGTTCGTTGAAATTATGCAATAAGTCCCAAACTAAGTTTCGAACAAAACCTGCCGCAATATAGCATTGGGGCAAACCTAATTGAGACACATGATAAAGTGCCTCAACTCTGACTGGATCTTGTCTGATTAGTTCTACGATTTTTTCCATTTTCGCCCTGCGCCGTAACGCTTCATTAACGGATCTCCAAAAAGCGTAGCTTTTTGGAGGTCCGTTAATGAAGGGCGTAAGTTGAATGATTTGTTATATCTACAATGCACCATTGTAAGATATCGGATCTTTATCAATACCAACATCTATGCGTACTTCATTGATAAAACTGATTGCTAATTCTCTAACTTTGTCCCATTCATAAGCCGCACTGCCATTGGATATTTTTATCAAATGGTCGATGAGACGGTCATGCGCATCCATTGCCTGTTGAGGCGCTAGCATTGCCAAGTATCCGTACGCCTGCATGCGCTGCTCATTGAAGAGAGCGAATGCTTTAGCTGCATCTGGTTGCTGAAGGCGGCCTGATTGAAAGGAGTCAAAGGTCGCCAGCAACTTCGACACTATATCTATCACCGCACGGTATATAACTATCTTGTCGTTGTGATTTCGAAGATAGGTGTCTTTATAGACGTCAAGCTCCCTTTTTGTAGCCTCAAGCTCCTTGTTCAAAGAGTTTCTCTCGCGGTCTAAAATTCGAGATGCCCAAACTTTTCCTAGCCAGCTGGATAGAGCAAATATGATTGAACCGGCAACACCAACAGATGCGATTGCTGCGGTAATAAACTTAAAGACATCATCCCAGCTCAATGCACTTAACCTCCATGTAGATATAACGCCGCATTAAGGTGTGAGCAGCGCTTGCCTATACTTTGAGCGAAGCGAAAACGGCAAGCGTTGCGAATCACTCTTAAATGCTTTGTTAAATTACATTTCTTCAATACCAGTCATGATTAAAGCCATTCTACTTATTAATTCTCGTTCTGTCGGCAAAGTAACATCTACAAGTGTTAATCCCTGTTCTTTAAACTTTTCGATTCTCTGCTCAGTGGACATGGCTTCACTACAAATCCCTTTTGGGAACTTTGATCGTGAAAGGTAAAGCTCTGCATAATTACCATTTTTTTCGTAAAATGTAGTTTTCGTATGTTTAAATAAGTGTTTTATATCTTCTTTGATCCAATCAACTCTCACATTTTTCATTCGAGTCAATTCAAGAAAAGTTAATAGTTCATCTCTTTGGATAACGACACAATCAGCGCCCATTTTCCATGCCAACATTGATAAGTAACTACCTAAAATTCGGTGTAACCTTGCTTGTGCCTCACGATAAACGTCATCACCTGCCGCCATTTTAATCTCCTGTAATTTAACATTTTATTAGTGCGCATGCGCGTTTATCTCGTTGGACCAGTGAAAACGCGCACAGTTAACTATCTGTATGTAATGAACTTATCAACATTTTGCCGCTTTTCATATAAGTAATCCATCTGGAAAAACGCGCATGCGCGTTTTCCAAACCTATTATCTACTTAACAAGGATTGCAATTAGTTGATTTTGAAGGGAGTTATATTATCAATAACGGCAATACGCGCACGAATTTAGGCTTAAAGTCACCCAAAAGTCACATAATTTAAATATGACTGTGTATCTGTCCAGTTTCTACTTCTTGTGGTGAATCGCACAAACAGGACTTAGATAAGAAATTGTTGAGTAGTAAGTTTGCGATTTACTGGCTGACCAATAACTCACTTCGGGGCAAAACCAAATCAGCTTTTTCATTCCCTTTTCGCCCCAAACACGGCCAAATCGAAGAAACGTTATATACCAAGTGTAGATACGCCGGTGACCTTCGGTTTCAGGGATGAAACCGTAGAGCGGCCAGGGATGGCGCACAGCGTGTCACAGGCGTATCTGCACAACCCTCGCCGGGCAGGCGTTAGATTGCCGTGAAGGCATTACCTTCAAGTCCATAGCAAATACCCAAGCAGCCAAACGCTACAACCCGAAAGCATCCCACACTCCCCCGCCGGGCAGGCGTTATATTGCCATGAAGGTGTGACCTTCAAGTCCATAGCAAATACCCAAGCAGCCAAACGCTACGACCTGAAAGCATTCCCACATTCCCCCGCCGGGCAGGCGTTAGATAACCATGAAGGTAGGCTCTTCAAACACACTCAACAAATAAGAATGCAACCAAGACTCAAACAAAAATCCCGTCTTATTTGGAAGACAAAAAAGGCCTCACTAGGAGGCCTTTTCAGTTCAAGCTGTCGTCTTACAGACGGATACCCGCTTTTTCTAGGTCTTTAGCAGTCACACTACGTGGTAGTGGTACATAACCGTCTTTCATTACGATTTGCTGACCCTGCTTTGACAGTACGAAGCGTAGGAATTCACGCTCGAGTGGTGCCAATTCTTTGTTAGGGTGCTTGTTCACGTAAACGTATAGGTAACGTGATAGTGGGTAGCTACCGTCAGCAGCGTTAGCAGCTGAAGCTTCGATGTAGTTGGTACCTTTCTTAGCGATAGCAACCGCTTTCACGCCTGCTGTCTTGTAACCGATACCTGAGTAACCGATAGCGTTAAGTGATTGAGATACAGACTGAACCACTGATGCAGAACCAGGTTGCTCGTTTACGTTAGCCTTGAAGTCGCCCTTACAAAGTGCTTTCTTCTTGAAGTAACCGTAAGTACCAGATACTGAGTTACGACCATATAGCTGAACGTCTTTAGCAGCCCAAGAACCGTCTAGACCTACATCGCCCCAACGTTGAACATCGCTACCGCCACACTTGTGTGTTGCAGAGAAGATGCCGTCGATCTGCTCGATGCTTAGACCCTTGATTGGGTTATCTTTGTGTACGAATACTGCAAGAGCATCGATTGCTACACGGATAGCAGTTGGCTGGTAACCGTAGTGCTTTTCGAATGCTTCGATTTCGTTAGGCTTCATCTTACGGCTCATTGGACCGAACTGTGAAGTACCTTCAGTCAGTGCTGGTGGCGCAGTAGATGAACCCGCTGCTTGAATCTGAATGTTAACGTTAGGGTACATTTCTTTGTACTCTTCCGCCCATAGGGTCATCATGTTGGCTAAAGTGTCTGAACCTACAGAAGATAGGTTACCTGATACACCACTTGTTTTTTCATAAGTTGGCAGTGATGGATCAAGAGCGGCCATAGAGGCTGCTGAGAATACACTAGCGGCTGTTAAACTCACCGCACCGACAAGCTGTTTAAGTTTCATTCTATGCTCCAGTGTTAAGCGGACTTGCTTACTCGTTTCATTTAAGTTGCAGCCAGTATCAATCGCAACAGTGACAAGTCTATGACTGTGATGTGACACTTAGATGACAATGACAAATTAAATTGCCGCAAATGCGCTTTTTAGCGTCGCCATATTAAGTTTGACATCAAATCGTCAAGTTTGCGTCATGGGTGGCGGCGATTTCCATAGCCTAGCCGCCATTAAATAAGGCCCATAAAAAACGCCGTCATTAGCGACGGCGTTTAATCTATGCAATCCGACTAGTACCAAACTTCAGCCGTCTAATACCTCACATCAAACCGCTAAAGGTCGAGCAGATGATTAGGGATGATGAAGCTAAAGCGGCTACCCACCCCGAGCTTACTCTCTATGGTGAGATCGCTCTGGTGATGATGCAAAGCGTGTTTGGTGATGGCCAGACCCAATCCCGAACCGCCACTCTGGCGCGAGCGGGCGCTATCGACCCGGTAGAAGCGCTCGGTCAGACGGGTAAGATGCTGCGGAGCTATGCCCTCGCCGGTATCTGTCACGCTAAACTCGGCCCCCATAGGCACACGTTTCCAGCGAATGCTGATCTTACCGCCGGGCTCGGTATAACGAATGGCGTTCGACACCAGGTTAGAGCAGGCACTGCGAAGCTGCACCTCGCTACCATAGAGATTCAACCCGGGATCCGCCTCGATAGACAGTTCATACTGCCCCAAGGCCAGCGCCTGCGCCTCCTCTTTGAGAGTCTCCATGAGCACTGTCATGTTCACCTTGGTCTCAAGGTTTACCGCGCTGCCATCTTCGATGCGCGACAGCACCAGCAGCTGCTCGACCATGGAGCGCATGCGATTGGTCTGCTGCTGCATCTGCGACATCGCCTTGGCGTTAGGCGAGTCTGGCTCGGCCATCCCCTGCATCATCTCCAGGTAACCCTGCAATACCGTCAGCGGCGTCTTGAGCTCGTGAGAGACGTTGGCCACAAACTCCTTACGCATCCCCTCGAGCTGGCGAATACGTGTGATGTCGCGGGCAATCAATAGCCGCTGCCCCGAACCATAGCCCATGATACGTATCTCCAGGATCCGGCTATCACTCTGGGTGTCGATAAGTTCGAACGGCTCGTCGAAATCGGCCTGCTTGAGGTATTTGGAGAAGTCGGGATGACGGATAAGGTTGTCGATACGCTGACCGTTATCCTGGGGCCACACCAGGCCTAACATCAGCTGAGCCAGCTTGTTACACCAGGCGATGTTGTTCTCTGAATCGAGCACCACGGCCGCATCGGGTAGCGCCTCGGCCCCTTGTCTGAAGCGGGCGAGAAGATAGGCAAGCTGGCTGACACGTTTACGGTTTTTACCTTGCAAACGGTAGATACCGTTGAACACCCCTTCCCAACTGCCACTGCCGTTGGGGGGCGTTAGTCGCTTATCGCGCCACAGCCAATAGTTGAGTCTTGAGATCTGTTTATAGTGCCAAATGAGCAGGGCGATACTGCCCAGCAACATGATCCACAGCACCTGATTTATGAGTAATCCAACGGCAAGACAGAGCAGTAGATATATCACTAATCGAGTGAGTAGTTGATACCCTGAATATGAATCAAACATAGATAAGCCATAGTGAGCGAATGGGCACAAGATAGCTTAAATTGCCGCTTGTGCCTATCAATTTGCTTGGATCTATCGACCCTTGCTGTTTGTTTCTGCGGCGATCTTTTGTGTTTTTCCCCAGCAGTCCATGTCTGAAGCAATGATGTACACAGGCATGGGATGGCTGATAAATAAGACACAAGAGGCGCGGCCCCTAGGGTTCATCTAAACAGCGTCTGTGCTTTCTTGCCGGCTAGCAGTCTATGGTTACAACCCCCAAGCCATGCAATCAAAACCTGTTTAGATGAATCTTAAACCACAAAGAAATTTGGCCCTAGAGACGGGTCGAGAAACGGTAGCCTGCACCACGAACGGTTTGAATCAAACGGTCGTGATTCGATGGCTCGACGGCCTTACGCAGACGACGAATATGCACATCGACGGTTCTGTCTTCGACATACACATTGGTGCCCCAGACATTGTCTAGCAGCTGCTCACGGCTGTAGACGCGCTCTGGATGGGTCATGAAGAAATGGAGCAACCTGAACTCGGTCGGGCCCATCTCCAGTACCTGATCGCCCACGGTCACGCGGTGGCTCACAGGGTCGAGTACCAATCCTTGTACGTCTATCGGCTCTTCCAGTGCCGTTGGTGCCGCGCGGCGCATTACCGCTTTGATGCGTGCCACCAGCTCTTTGGGCGAGAAAGGCTTGGTAATATAGTCATCGGCGCCCACTTCGAGCCCCTTCACCTTGTCTTCCTCTTCGCCACGGGCCGTCAGCATGATGACGGGAATGTGACGGGTAAACTCATCCTGGCGAAGTTTCTTGGCCAGCTGGATACCACTGCCGCCTGGGAACATCCAATCGAGCAACACCAAATCTGGATAAGGTTCTGACAACATATCCAATGCTGAGTCGAAATCCTCTGCTGTAGTTGTCGTAAATCCATGTTGTTCTAAAACAAAAGCTAACATCTCTCGGATGGCCAGCTCATCTTCAACTATCAAAATCCTAGCAGTCATATGCGATCTTCTATCTGTGAATTCCCACGTGTCCATTATTGGTCTTTTTTATTACAAAATTATGAAACCGCAGGGCTAGTTTGTCATAAAACAGCTTATTTTGTCATAAATCTTACATCAAAAAGGGAGGCATAAGCCTCCCTTTAGTCAGCACTCGACTGGCGAGTGAAAGTTATTTATCAATAACTTAGAACTTGTGCTCTAGACCCAGACCGAAGAATTTATCGGTAGTGTCAACACCTTCGAAATCACGGTTGGTGTAGAAGGCAAACAGTTTAGTTGGCTTACCTAGCTTGTAGTCACCACCCACTGACCAAGAATCACCTTTGTCTTCCATGTCTTGGTACTGAGCCTTCAGTACTACGGCATCGATAGTGTAAGCAGCGCTTACCAGGTAACCTGTCTTGCTGTCAGCACCAACAACGGCAGTACCGTCTTTCTTGTAAGTCTCTTCCTGCTGCTGGTACATACCACCAATCTTCAGGCCAGCGATCTTACCTTGAACAGTAGCGCGAACGACTTCATAGCCTTTAACGTCTGAGTCGTAAGCGATAGAAGCGAAGATAGGAGACTTCTTCAGCTTAGCATCACCGTACATAGCGGCAACGCTGAAACCGTCTTGGCCATACTGTGAGCTAGCGCCTTCAGCAGCATAAGTCACACCTACTTTGAAACCGCTGAAAGAAGGCGTCATGTAAGTCGCAGTCTGCTCGATACGGTTTTCACCTTTGAACAGGTGCTTCAGGTCACCAGACAGGTCGTTGAACTGGTCAACTTTACCTTGAGATTGCTTCAGCATGGTGTCGTTACGACCCACAGAGAAAGCACCGAAGTTACCCTTTAAACCAACGAACTGGTTACGAGCCAAGAAGTTTTCCTTAGCCGCATCACCTGTGTCCACTTCATACTCAACAGTGTAGAAAGCTTCAAGTGAGCTGCTCAGCTCGAAAGCACCCTTCACGCCAAAACGAGAAGCGTTGCTCTGAATAGTCGTCGTTGCATCACCATCTACATCGTTAGATTGAGCCGTTACGTTTAGTTTGCCGTAAACAGTCAATGGCTCTGCAGCGTGTGCAGAAGCGAGAGTGGCAGTTGCTAGCGCAGAAGCGAGTAGTGTTTTACAAAAAACGTTCATCATTTAATCCTTTCGACGTTTGTTCGTCTTGGTTATTGGTTTGGACGGCCGAAAGTGTGCAACTTTTATGTTGCAGTTTTATTTCATCGATTTAGCAACTGGATAAATTTGATAATATGAACTACGCCCCCTGGCCACAAACCCAGGCGATATGGGCGGTTCGAGGCGATAAAAAGAAATATTACAGTTTGATGAATTATGTCACTTGAGCAATATTTGTGACATTTTGAGGAAGATTGTTAGCGGTTTACCCGCGCGGCGCAATGGCTTACACTGCGGCTTTATTTTTGATTGAGCGCCTATCATGTGGTTTAAGAATCTTACCGTATATCGTTTTAATAAACCTTTCTCTGTCGATACCGAAGCGCTAGAGAAGTCACTGGAAGACTTTACCTTTTCTCCCTGCTCAAGCCAGGACATCAGCAAGTTCGGCTTCTCCAAAGCACTGGGTAAACTCGGCCACACCTTAGTACACAGCGCCGAGAACAGACACCTTATCTGTGCCACCAAAGAGGAGAAGATCCTGCCTTCTCAGGTGGTAAAAGAAGCCCTCGAAGAAAAAGTGGCGCAGATCGAAGCCGAAGAAAACCGCAAGCTCGCCAAGAAAGAGAAAGACGCGCTCAAAGAGGAGATCACCACCACGCTATTGCCACGCGCCTTCTCTCGCCGCAGCCAGATCCACGCGTTGATATTGCCTGAGATTGAGATGATCCTGGTAGACTCATCAAGCGCCACCAAGGCAGAAGAGTTACTGGCCCTACTGCGTAAGGCGCTAGGCTCGCTGCCAGTGATCCCTATGAGTTTCAAGACGCCAATCGAAGCCCAGCTGACCGAGTGGCTCAAGAGCAACAGCGCGCCTGCACCATTTGAGATGCAGGATGAGGCCGAGCTTAAGTCAGATTCAGATGAAGGCGGCATAGTACGCTTTAAACAGCAAGACCTGACCGAAAATGAGGTGCTGGCGCATCTTGAGGTGGGTAAGCAGGTGCATAAGCTGGCGCTGCATTTCGGCCAGTCTATCGCCTTCGTGCTGCAGTCAGATGCCGGCATCAAACGCCTGAAGTTCTCGGAAGAGTTTAGGGCGCACAACGACGAGGTGAGCACAGAAGATCCACTGGCGCGTCTGGACGCCGACTTCGCCCTGATGGGCAGCGAGCTGATCGCCCTGATGAACTCGCTAGTCGAAGTATTGGGCGGCCTGGAAGATAGTCTATAAGCTAGCCAGGAAGATGGCTTGTAAGCCAGCCTGTAAGCTTAGATTCTTGACGGCTTGAGAGACTAACTTTCGAGTTGCCAAGGAATAAAAAACCACCCAAGCGGGTGGTTTTTTTACTGGTATGTTCTTGCGTTCAGACGATGCAACTGGCCCGACACCACAAATGCGATAGGCGTGAATTAGCCTTTCAGCTTACCTTCGCCATCGAAGGGCCAATCAATTCCCAGCCAGGCCTCGAAGAAGGCTTTCTGTTTCCGGCTCGGCTTATCGACACTAACGAGCTTAAGCTTCTCACTGGGCTGCTCAGCCAGCGTCAGCGCCACCTCTTTTAGGGTATCGTTACTAAAGAGCGTCACCTTGATGCTATCGCCCGGGGTAAAGTCTTTGATGCGCGCCGCAAAGCCCTTGGCGGTGACCTTAAGGCCATTTATCGCCACCAGCTCATCGCCCGCTACTATGCCTGCCCGCCAAGCCGGTCCCTCACGTTTCACATGACTTAGCTTCAGGCTGCCCTCGCGGGTCAGCATGCCGGCATAGGCGATCGCCTTATTATCACTGCCATAATCTTTCTTCAGTCCCGCCTTGGCCAGCAAGGCCTCATAGTCCAGCACCAGCGGGCTGTTGACATGACTCTGCCACCAGTCGCCATAATCTTTGCCCGACAGCTCACGCAAGATCTGCTGCACATCGCTAACTTGGTATCCCACCGGAAGCTTATAATCTTGATATAGTTTGGCATGCAGATCCCGATAGGAGGCCTTGAGGCGGGTGTCACTCAGCAGGCTAAAATCCAATGCCAGCGAGGTCAGGTAGCCTTCGGCATAGATGTTACTGCTGTGGTTCTGGGCATAATCGCCACCACCGGCCACCCACTGACCGGCGCTGGCCTCGGCGACAGACTGCACCTCCCGCCCCGGTGTCTGCTCGTTGCGCGTGATACGCCGCGCCAGATCTTCCAGAAACTCCTTAGGAGTGATCACACCGGCGCGCAACAAAAGCTGACTCTGAAAATAGCTGGTCGAGCCTTCGGCGATCCACAAGAGCTCGGTGATCCCCTCCTGCTGATAATCGTAGGGTACCAGGCCCTGAGGGCGATAGGCCTTCACGTTCCAGGTATGAATAAATTCATGGGAAGCCGTCTTGATAAAGCCGAGGTAATCTTTGCGCTCGCGAAAGCTAAAGCGTGGGCGCTGGATAACGGTAGAGTTCAGGTGCTCGGTCGCGCCACTGGCGCCGCTGGTGGCGTGCACCATATAGACATAGCGCTTAAAAGGATAACCATCCCAAATCGCCTTAGCCTGGCCGCTAAGCTTGGTAAGGTCTTCCACCATCTTATCGAGATCATAGTTACCCTCCCCCCAGACCACCAGCTCGTAGTCACGGCCGTCTGCCGAGAAAGCTCTGTGCTGGCTGATCCCCGTCTCTATGGGCGAGTCCACCAGCACATCATAATTGTCCGCTATAAATAGATGGGCATCCTTTGATTCCATGCCCGAGTAGCTGCGCCAGGCCTCAGGCACTTTTAGCGAGACATTTACCTTTTGATCGCGAAATTCTGGGCTATAGACAAATACGCCGCTGGCATCCAAATAGGCATGGGAAGCGTCGATATGGCTCACTCTCTGCCCCAGGCTGTTGGCATACAGCTGATAGGTAACCTTGACCTGAGTCGGCTGGCTCAGTTTCACCTGCCATTCGCCGCTGGCGCTGCGCTGCCACGCTAGCGCCTTGCCCGACTCATCTTCGGCCCTAAAGTGGCGGATCGCATCCCCCAGGGGCAACACCTGATACTTACCGGTGCGCCACACGGGCAGATTCACACTAAGCTGCTTGGCCTCGCTGCGGGGAAAGTCGACCTCCACCTTGGCCAGGTGATGCTGAGGCTGGGTGAGATCGATCCGGTAATTAACATCTGCGTGAGCTTGAGACAGGAAAAAAGGACTAAAAATCAAAATCAAGGGTACAGCTAGTTTCACTCTGGCTTCCTTCTGTTATCATAGTTGTAATGTGAAGTTCGTCAGTATAACCCGATTTATCCCTCTCACTGCGGACAGAATTCTAAAAACATAATATGCCCGCCTGCGGCTCGGTGATGCTACGAAAATGCGCGTATTTCTCTACAGTCTGCTGCTGTTCTTTTGCTGTGCGACCTCGGTCAATGCAGCCTTCAGCCAATTGATCAGCAAAGAGGTTAAGTTTAAAGAGTCGGCCCCCGAGTTTTACCAAGACGCCATCGCCAGCCTCTCCTTTCCCATCGAATTTGCCAGCGAAGTGGAATTCAACCACCTCGCCGATACCCAGGGCTTCAGTAGCCAGGAGCTAGAGCAGCAGCTACAGTGGCTGGCCCGTGTCTACCTAGAGCCGGGTATAGGGGTCGATGACGCCATGGAGAAGGCGCAGCAGGTGATGACCCAACTTGAGATCATCGCCGATACCCCCTACGACAGGGCTTACTTGCTGATGCTCCAGGGGCGCAAGACAGGCCGGGATAAGCAAGATTACCAGCTGGCGATCACTTACTATCAACAGGCGCTGGCTCAGCTCAAGGCCAGCGAAGATCTGCCGACTCAGCTGCTGCTACACAACATTCATTATCAGCTTGGCGACCTCTATCGCATCACGCTACAGAAGAACGCCGCCCTCACCCACCTCAACCAATATCGCGAGCTGGCCTATCAGCTCCGAGACGACTATCTGATCGCCAAGGCCGAGTCGACGCTGGGGCGCTACTACAGCGGCGATGAGCAGTTTGCCAAGGCGCTGCAACATTATACTGAGGCGATCCGCCTGGCCGAGGGGCTGGACAAGCCTTTCCTCAACGCCATCTTGTCGCTGCGCCTCGCCCGCGTCTATCGGGATCTCAAGTCTTGGGATGAGGCCCTGACCTACGCCCACAAGGCCGCCGACGGTTTTACCAAGGTGGGTAAAGACAACTATCTGTCTAGCGCCATGACGGTGATCGCCATGGTGTATGGTGAACAGGAGCGCTGGAATCAGGCGATCGATTACTACCTCAATGCCCAGCAGATAGATGTCAGACGCGGTAACCTGACCGCCCAGGCTCTTAACCTGCACAACCTGGGCGAAGCCTATTTCAACAACAAGGAACCCAAGCGCGCCCTGACAAACCTTATCAAGGCCAACGGCTTATTCCTGCAGAAGAAGAGCAAGCACTACCTGATCTATAACGATCTGCTGATCGCCCAGGTGGCCAGCCAACTCGGCGACTGGAGCATGGTCAACGCCTATGCCGCCAAGGCCTTCGTATTGGCCCGGGAGAAGAAATTGCCGGAGCAGATGTTTGAGGCGCTGCAATATAAGACCCGCGCCTTGAAGGAACTGGGCGATATCGACAAGGCCCTAGCGGCGCTGGAGCAGCTAATCGCCCTGAGTCAGGATCTCGAGCATGAGAGCCAGAAGCCCTCAGACTATAGCCCGAGTGTGTTGGCCGAACAGCAGCTCAAGCTGCAGCTCAGTCAGCTACAGGCATCAAACAAGACACAAGAGAAGCAGGCGCATCAGTTCAGGCTGGCCGCCAGCATCATCTTTATCGTGAGTCTGCTGCTGGCCCTGGCCGGCATCAACCAATGGCGCGGTAAGAGTAACTTGAAAAGGCAACTGGCAAGCCTTCAACAGAAGGTAAATCAGGAACCCATCACCCAGCTGCCGGGCTATCACGGTTTCATCGCCCGCATGGGGCAGAAAAATGAGATTGCCCAGCTGGCGCTGCTCTCTCTTGATGACGGCCACACGCTGGATCTCAACCTAGGCAACGACACCTATCTCGAGGCCACCGCGCGCCTGATGGACACCCTGAGCCGGGGCCTGGCCGGAGAGGCCTATCTTATTCGTCCGGGCCTCATCCTGCTGACCCTTAACGAGGTAAACGCCCATCAAGCACTGCTGGAGCGGATACGCTGCTTGCTCGATGACCAGCCACAGAGTCAGGGCACTCATTTCAAGCTGGGCTGCATCAAGGTGCCGCTACTTGGTAATCCGGACATCAAGGTGACGCCGGATACTTACTTCAATGTGCTGCAGATGTTGGTGGCAGGCGCCATGAGTCTGGGGACGCAAAAAGATTGTTATGTCAGTATTACACCACTGAATTTTGCGCCGGCAGCAATTTTGTCTAACCCGCTATACTTACACTTGGAAAAAGGGATCAGCCGAGGATTGGTAAAGGTCGAATGTAATGAGAATAAGGCACTCATCCAATGGCCCAAATGGCAGGGAGCAAACGATGCAGACCCCACATAATTTCACAAAAGTATCCTGCTTGGGTCACATACCCTCGACGGTGCATTTGCATAACCTACGAGATCGGATACCATTGGCCTCAAATAGGTCTCCATTAGACAATGGTAAAATTGTTCGGCAACTTCTAACTGCTTTACAATATAGAAGTTTCTTCCATAAACTGACGCTGAAGCTTATTGATAAGGTCTAGAATGAAAGACGCTATGACAAGCCTCTCCCAGGTATCGCTCCTTCAGCAGAAACTCCATTCTGCCAAAATCGCCTTGGCCGAACTCAACGATCAGAAGGCCCAGAGCCAGAGCTCACTGCTGCAATTTATCGGTCATCTCAGCCTCGCCTGCAAGGGTCAGAGCATAGAGCTGGACAACAAGTTGGCCAAGCTGCGCCACAACCTGATCAACGTCGAACATATCGACGAAGTCTTGCCGGATCTGCTCGAGGTCGAGCAGCTACTCAAGCAGCAGTACCACCATGTGATGGGGCAGCTCGAAGATGGCCGCGCCAGCCTCGCCAAGGTGATCCGTCAGCTACAGCGTGTGGACTCGGTACCGGACAAACTCAAGAAAGAGATCGCCTACTATAAACAAGATCTCGGCAAGCCGTTTCATACTTATTGGGATTACTTTCCTAAGGTAGAGCGCCTGGTGGGCTTCTTCGAAGCCATCATGCATGAGCAGCTCAGCCAGGGCGACAAGCTAGAGGTTCTGCCGAAACACAGGCAGCTGGCTCACGAGCTGGCGCAGATGATCTCTGAGATCGAGTTTCGTAAGGATCAGCGCGATCAGGTACTGGTGATCAAGGATTACCTGGCCGCCGAAATAGATGTCGACGGTCTTATCGACGCCTATCAGACCATACTCTCCCTGCTGCTGGAAAATATTGCACTGGAGAAGAGCGCCTCTCAGGAGTTCCTCTACGCCCTTAACGATGCCCTCTCTGCGGTGCGTGAAGTGGTGAATGACTCCTACAACAGCAACCAGCGCAGCTATCAGCTGAAGAAGCAGCTCAACCGTGAGATCAACTCGCGGGTCGACAATGTAGGCGATGCCATCATAGACATCGACGACATAGACCACCTCAAGCTGCAGGTCACTGAACAGTTAGCCTCTATCCGCACCGCCCTTGGGCGCAAGGAGGCGCTGGAGCAGCGCGAACAGGCGATGCTGCGCAAGTCGATGGAGACGATGCGCGACGAGCTCAACGAGCTGAGCAAAGAGGCCAACGCCTACAAAGAGCGTCTGTTCGAGCAGCAGAAACTCAACCTGCTCGACACCCTGACCCAGCTGCCTAACCGCGCGGCGCTGGAAGAGCGTATGGAGCAGGAGTTCCGCAACTATCAACGCCATCGTCATCCGCTTTGGGTGGCGGTTGCCGACATAGATCACTTCAAATCCATCAACGATAACTTCGGCCACAGCACTGGGGATAAGACGCTACAGGTGATCGCCATGGCGCTGAAAAACTCCCTGCGTGAATCTGAGTTTGTGGCCCGATACGGCGGTGAAGAATTTGTCCTCCTCATTCCGGATGTGTCGGCCAACGACATAGAGCAGCTGTTGAATCGCGTGAGGGAGAAAGTAAAAAATATTCCCTTTAAGTTTAAAAATCAGAGAATTACAGTTACAGTATCAATAGGTGCTGCACAAATTCTTGAAAACGAGCAGATAAGCGAAACCTTCGAACGCGCCGACGCAGCACTCTACAAGGCCAAACATGAAAGCAGAGACAGAGTGATTATTGACGCCTAATCCTGGGGGCCTTCCCCAGGAGTTTCCACCCTTTTCCCCGGTGTCATGGCTTTGAATCTACTGCTAAGGAGTCGCCATGATCGTCAATATCAGTCCCAGAGGCAGTATGGATCAACTTTCCCAGCTGGAAGTTGATCGCCTCAAGCAAAACGCTAGCAGTGAACTCTACCAACTCTTTCGCAGCTGCTCCCTGGCGGTGCTCGCCTCAGGATTAAAGAGCGACAACGCCTGCACCCTGTTTGAACAGTACAGTAACTTCAATATCAACGTGCTCAGGCGCGAGCGCGGCATCAAGATAGAGCTGGTCAATCCCCCCGAGGCCGCCTTCGTCGATGGCAACATCATCGCCGGGATCCAGGAACATCTGTTTGCCGTCCTCAGGGATATCGTCTACCTCAGCGATCGCTACGACAACCTGAAACATATCAACCTGACCAACTCCAGCCATATCACCAACGTGGTGTTCGACATACTGAGAAATGCCCAGGTGATCCCCCGTCAGGATCCAAACCTAGTGGTCTGCTGGGGTGGCCACAGCATAGATGAAAACGAATACCAATACACCCGAGAGGTAGGTTACGAGCTGGGCCTGCGTAGCATGGATATCTGTACCGGCTGCGGCCCGGGCGCCATGGAGGGTCCCATGAAGGGCGCCGCCATCGGCCATGCCAAGCAGCGGGTACGCACCGCCCGCTATGTCGGTCTGACCGAGCCCAGTATCATCGCCGCCGAGCCCCCCAATCAGATAGTCAACGAGCTGGTGATCTTGCCCGATATCGAGAAGCGCCTAGAGGCCTTCGTCCGCTTGGGACACGGTATAGTGATCTTCCCCGGTGGTGCCGGCACCGCCGAGGAGCTGCTCTACCTGCTGGGGATCTTGCTCAACAAGGAAAATGCCAACATCCCCTTCCCCTTGGTGCTCACAGGACCCAGGGAGAGCGCCGATTACTTTACCAAGATAGATGAGTTTGTCGCCGCCACCCTAGGCGAAGAGGCCCAGAGCAAGTATGAGATCGTCATCGATGACCCTGTGCGGGTCGCGCGGATCATGAGCCACGGCATGACGGTCATCAAGCAGCACCGAAGAGACACGGGCGACTCCTATCAGTACAACTGGTCGCTGAAGATAGAGCCCGAGTTTCAGCTGCCCTTCGTGCCGGATCATGAGATCATGAACAACCTCAACCTCTACTTCCAGCCCAACAAGGCGGATCTTGCGGCCAACCTGCGACGCGCCTTTTCTGGTATAGTGGCGGGCAACGTCAAGATGGACACCATGCGAGAGATAGAGCGCTCCGGCCCCTTCGAGCTCAGGGGCGACAAGCAGCTGATGAAATTGATGGACACCCTGCTGCAGGCCTTCGTCGATCAGCAGCGCATGAAGCTGCCTGGCAGTGCCTATGTCCCCTGCTATCGGATCGCCACTTAACCCTATGTTAGAGACAAGATGAACCGATTTTTAATCATAGATGGACTCAACCTGGTGCGGCGCATCCACGCCGCCCAGCCAAACGAAAATGATGTTAACGGCCTGCCAGAACGGGTCACCTCCGCCTGCCGTAAGCTGCTGAGCAAACACAACCCCAGCCATGTCACCCTGGTGTGGGATGGCGATGCCATCTCCTGGCGTAAGAAGCTCTATGACGACTATAAAAAGGGGCGCAAGCCCATGCCCGAGGCCTTGAGTCAGGCGCTGCCCGCCCTTAAGCAGCACCTCGCCGAGCGCGGCTTTCACTCCATCGACGCCATAGCCGAGGCCGACGATGTTATCGCCACTCTGGCCAGCAAGATGGTACAGGCCAAGGGAGAGGCGATCATCGTCTCCACCGACAAGGGCTTTACCCAGCTGCTCTCCCCCCAGATACAGCTGTGGGATCACTTCAATCAGCAGGCGATCACCATAGAAGATCGCGAGCGTCAGCTCGGCGTCGATAGGAGTCAGTTCATCGATTTTCTCGCCATGGCGGGCGACAGCGGCAACAAGATCCCCGGCATCCCGGGTATCGGCCCTAAGTCGGCCTGTGAGCTGCTAAAGACCTTCCGCACCCTGGCCAACGTCTACGCCTCCTTGGATAAGATAGGCGCCAAACAGGCCAAGAAGCTCGAAGAGGGACGGGCGCTAGCGAGATTGAGCTATAAATTGGTGCAACTGCAGACCGATATCCCCCTCAACACCCGCCTGGCGAACTTCAGGGTCGAGCAGACGGCCAAGGCGTAAACATTCGCTTACTTATTTGTTGACGTTCTCGCACCTGTAAGCAAAAACGGTACTACCATACCTTTTTCATCTGCTTTATATTGTAAGCAATATGTTGCAGTGGTTTAATCCACTGCAGATACACCCGCAGCATGGAAGGATCCCAAGGTAAGATGAAATCTAAAGTTCCAGTGATCATAGGCTCAATCTTCGCGGCCTATCTGGCCTTTGTCGCCGTCGTCGTCCTGGTTTATGAACCCACGCCAGACGATATGGACTGGGAAGACAGACAGGCCTACAACAACGCCAAGTTAACCGAACTGTCCATAGGACAACCGATAGAACAGATCAAGACACTCATGGGTAAGGCCGATTTTTCCGAGGCCAAGAGCAGCAATCAAGACACCCTACAGGTACTCTTCTATCGCACCCATCACAGCAAGTCAGATGGCGAGACCACCCGCGACGAATGTACCCCGCTACTGTTTAAGAACAACAAGCTGATCGCCTGGGGCCAGGACACCTATCAGCAATATCTCGACTCTCCCGTCGGCGGCTAACCGCCAAGATAGAACAGGCGCTGTTACAACCAGCGCCTGACACTCTTTAGATACGCCCCATATTCATTAGGAAACTTTGCCAGCAGGTAGGCCTCCTCACGGCGGATCGCCAGCCAATAGACCCCAAGACAGGCAGGCAAGGTGCTGAGCAATAACCAGGGCGAGGCTAACAAGAGCCCTAATCCAATGGGAAAGCCGCAGAAAGCCACATAGATAGGATTGCGGCTATAACGATAATAGCCAGAGGTGATGATGCTGGAGGTAGGCTTCCAGGGCTCGATGGCGGTCTGACGTCGCCTGAAGATGAGCATGATATGTAGCAAGACTAAGATTGTTACCAGCAGCAAGGCACCACCGGCTATCTGACCTATGGGGTGACTCGTCAGCCCCATGGGATAGTGCCACTCTAACGCCAATGCCAGCCCCATGGCGAAAATAAAGATCAAGGGCGGCGGCACCCTGACGCTGGCGCCCTTACTGTCGGTTTCAGTCATGCCCTGCTCCATATTGTTTCGCTCCTTTATCCTTTAATTCCTCAAACACCCAGACGCTTAATTATCTTAGGATGCAGCACGCTATTAAGACACACCATAAAAAAGCCGGGCTAGGCCCGGCTTAAGGTAGACAAGTTGGGCTTAGCCCGCCTTCTTATACTCTTGATAGGCCTCTCCCTCAGACAGCCACTTAGGCGCTGGCTTGCCCTTCAGGTAGTGATCGAAGTATTGCATCATGCGCAGGCTATAGTCGACCTTGTTAGGGTATTTTTTCAGGTGATGTGGCTCATCCTGATACTGGAGAAACACCACATCCTTACCCGCACGGCGCATCGCCAGATACAGCTCAACTCCTTGCTCCCAAGGCACTGCGTCGTCTTTGTCGCCAAACATGATCATCATAGGCGTCTTGATCCGCTCGACATAGAAGACGGGCGAGTTTTCGATATATTTCTGCGGCGCCTTAAACAGGCTCTCACCTATACGGCTTTGCCCCGTTTCATACTGGAACTGACGCGCAAGCCCGGTGCCATGACGAATACCACTGTAGGCACTGGTCATGTTAGACACAGGCGCGCCGGTGACTGCCGCCTTGAAGATGGAGGTCTGCGTCACGGCAAAGGCGGTCTGGTAGCCGCCCCAGGAGTGGCCCTGAATACCGACGCCATCTGGATCGGCGATGCCCATATCGATAAGCTTCTGCACCCCAGAGGTCAGCGCCTGAACCGAGCTCGCGCCAGGATAACCCACCTCGAAACGGATATCCGGCAGGAAGATGGCATAGCCGTTATCGGCATACCAGGCAAAGTTTGGTCTGTGGTTCAGCTTCATGTCTGGGAAGGCATGCAGTCTGTCGCTCATGAAACGGTAGAAATAGACCAGCACAGGGTAGCGCTTACCGGCCACATAGTTAGAGGGTTTGATCAGCACGCCATCGAGCGGCTTGCCATCACCATTGGTCCAGTGCACCAACTCGGCCTTACCCCAATCGAGCTGACGTTTCTGGTCGTCGAGACGGGTCTGGCGGGTCGCCTGCTCAGGGCTCTGCAGATCGCTGGCGTAAAGGTCCGGATAGAGATCATAACGCTCCTTAGAAAACAGCACCTTATCACTCTCTTCGGCGCGGGCCAGCAGCTTGAGCTTATAGTCGCCCTCCATCAGCGGCTTGACACCCGACACGCCCACCTTGGCGCTGTAGAAACCGTCGCCCTTGGTGCGCTCGTTATAGCCATGCAGCAGCAGGTTCTGATCCGCCTTAAGCAGATCCGGCTTGTCCGCCTTGTCTAGCAAGCCCGTGACGCGATACTGGATCTGCGCCTTACGTCCCTTGGCGGCCGTGAGACGAAACGCATCGCGAGAGTCGGTATTGAACTGCCAGATATCATACTTATCGTAGGCCAGAAAGGCCGAACCATCTTCGAGCCAAGGGCCCAATCCGTAGCCTGGAGCCACCGACGGATAGTCATGATCTTCATCGGCAAACGGCGTCTTGAAATCTTTGGTCAGCTTGACTCGGCTATCCTGGGCGATCTGATACAGGAAGATGTTGCCCTGCTGATAATAGGCCACGAAGCGCTCGTTAGGCGACAGCGACGGCTTCTCGGAAACAGGTTGCTGAACGAGAAACGCCTGCTTGCGCCCCGTGTTGAGATCCACCAGATAATAGTCGCGGTAGAAACCGGCCCAGGTGATCATCTTAAGGTAAGGCACATCTGTGCTGGCGAGCATGAAGCGTTGCTGCTGACCAAGCTCAATATCCGGCACCGCCTGATCGGCCAGCTGCACCACCTGCTTAGAGCCAAGGTGTAACACCGCCAGATAGGTACGTTTTAGTTCTTTCTTGTACTGCTTGACCTCGTTTGGCTTGATGCGTGGATCGTCACCATGCCAAACCCTGAGTTCGCGCTGGCCGGTGATCACCTCAGGATCATAGAGATCCTCGGCCTTGGCCACCTTAGGCAGCTCTAGCTGCTGACTCACCTCGGGCACACGGCCGAAGAACAGACGCTTACTGTCCTCGGAGAAGGTCAGCTCGCTGTAACGATTCAGGGTCCACTCCTTGGTGTTGGCCACCTGATGCAACTTGTCGCTACCCGCTTGATGCAGGGCGAGATGATATTCACGGCCCCAGGGGGCATCGCCGGCCTTGCCATAGGTGAAGGCAACATACTTACCATCTTCGCTGGCCGACACGGCGCCTATCTGCTGGTCCACATAACCGGCAATCACCTGCAACTCACCGCTGGCAAGGTCCATGCGCTGCACTCTGTGCAGATTGTTGGTAACATCGTTCTGTGCCACCACCAGCTGGCGACCCGCCTTATCGAAGTAAAAGGCGGTCACATTGGCGATTTTCTCACTGCTCCCCGCCTTGAGGTTCACCACCTCTAAGGTGCGTCCTTTGTCATACTTATCGACTTTGGGCTTCTTGGCAGCGGGGGCTGGCTTAGCCTCGTTATTCTTATCGTTGGCTTCCGGCTCATCTTTCTTATCGCTATCGGCCTCTTCACCGGCCTCATACCAGATGGCGAGATGAGTCCCGGCATCGTTAAAGGCAAACTCCTTCACCTTGTCATAGCGGGTCTCTTTGCCAGATTGAGTATCTAGCAGCGCCAGACCGGCCTTAAGTTTCTTGCGTGCCTTGGGGCTGGCTTTTTCCTGCTCGAGCAAGGCTGGCGCGATAGCAAAGGCGGCGAAACGGCCATCATGGCTGATCAGCGGCTTGCTGCCGCCCGCCACGGTAAAACTCTGCTCGCTGTCTAAGCGCTTCACCATGCCGTGACTGTCTCCCCTGTCGGGACTGACCTCGACGGCAAAGGCACTGCCATTGGCGGCGAGCACTGGCTTATTGAGAGATTCGAATTTCATGATGACATCGGGTGTCACATCGGCGCTGAAGGCGGCGCAAGAAAAGAGACTGGCACACAAGAGGGATAGGGTCGGTAATGGCTTCAAGGTCTTCCTCGTTTTTAACTTATTATTAACGGATGCAGCTTGTCATTAACGGATGTAGCCTGGGTTATTAGACTAAAGTAGACTTTTTTAACGCTTAAGGATCAATCATCGTCATTAGCCTTTGTTATTGCAAGTTAGCCTACACAAAAAAACGTGAGATTGCTCACTATTTCCTGTGAAATTTGCGCAAAAGTAGTTAAAATAAGACCGATAAGATTCTAAAAATTCATAGTCATAACACCGTGTCTTTCGACATGGTCAGACAATAGCAGTAACGACCAACCGTGGAAGGACTCTCCATGTCAAAAAGAACTATTACCGTTATCCCGGGTGATGGGATTGGCCCAAGCATAATCGACTCAGCAATCAAGATCTTAGATAAAGCTGGATGTGATTTCGAATACGAATTTGCCGATGCTGGCCTAGCCGCACTTGAGAAGCAAGGTGAACTTCTACCTCAACGTACATTGGATATGATCGAGAAGAACCGTATCACGCTGAAAGGGCCACTAACGACCCCTGTCGGCGAAGGTTTCACCTCAATCAACGTCACTTTACGTAAAAAATTCGGCTTATATGCCAACGTACGCCCTGTATTGTCTTTTAAAGGCACTCAGGCACGTTATGACAACATCGACATCATCACGGTACGTGAAAACACCGAAGGCATGTACTCAGGCCTAGGTCAAACCGTTTCAGAAGATGGTGCGACGGCGGAAGCCACCAGTATCATTACCCGTCAGGGTGCCGAGCAGATCACTACCTTCGCCTACGAGCTAGCGCGCAAAGAGGGTCGTAAGAAGGTGACTATCGTACACAAGGCTAACATCATGAAGTCGACCTCAGGCCTGTTCCTGAAGGTAGCTCGTGAAGTGAGCCAGCGTTACCCAGACATCACCACTGAAGAGATGATTGTCGACGCGACCTGTATGAAGCTGGTGATGAACCCAGAAAACTTCGACGTGATCGTCACCACCAACCTGTTCGGCGACATCCTGTCGGATCTGTGTGCCGGTCTGGTGGGCGGCCTGGGCATGGCACCTGGCGCCAACATCGGCAAGAACGCAGCGATCTTCGAAGCGGTACACGGCAGCGCGCCAGATATCGCAGGTAAGAACCTGGCTAACCCAACTTCGGTGATCCTGGCGTCAATCCAGATGCTGGAATACCTGGGCATGTCTGACAAGGCGCAAGCCATTCGCGCGGCGGTTTCTGCCGTGATCGAAGAAGGCGATCGCACGACTCGCGACCTTGGCGGTACTCACGGTACCTCTGACTTCACTCAGGCGGTACTCGAGCGTCTGTAATAGACCAAGTAGCCGTAAGCTAAAAAACAAAAAGCCCCGCAATCGCGGGGCTTTTTATTATCCGATAATTCTTTAGTTAACCGATATTTCTTAAGTTAACCAATGATTCTGTCGTTAACCAAAGTTAAAACCGACGCTAGGTTTCAGCCAGAGATGCACTGTCACCTCGTCTCTGTCGTGGTACAGATGCTTACAGGCCAAGTGGAAGTCGTCGATACCATTTTCCCTTAGCACCTCTTGCATGGTCTCCAGGATGGTCGATACCTCTTTGTAGCGGCTCTTCATCGGCAACTTGAGATTAAATATCGCTTCCTTGAACCAGCCGTTGATCGCCCAGGCCTCCATCAGCTCCGCCACTCTTGAGGGCTTCTCAACCATGTCACACACCAGCCAGTAGATATTCTTCTTAGGTGGCTCGAAACGGAAACCGTCGGCCTGATAGTGTCTCACCTGCCCTGTGTCCATCAGGTTTTGCGCCATGGGGCCGTTGTCCACCGCCGCCACAAACATGCCCCGGCGCACCAGTTGATAGGTCCAGCCACCCGGGCAGGCGCCGAGATCCACAGAATTCATGCCGCTGCGCAGACGCTGCTCCTGCTCCGACTTAGGGATGAAGTGGATGAAGGCCTCGTCCAACTTGAGGGTCGAGCGGCTCGGCGCATCGCTGGCCATCTTGAGTCTAGGGATCCCCATGAAATAGGGAGAACTGTTATGGCTCAGCGAGTAGCCCACGTAGGCGGTACCCGGCCCGACAAAACAAACATGTATGATAGGACGCTTAGGGTTTTCCTTCTCAAGCAGGGCACCACTACGTTTCAGCGCCTGTCTCAGGGGCACGGTAAACTTACGACAGAAGGTCGACAGCTCCTTGGCCTCGTTGGTATCTGGCGTCTCGACTCTGAGCTCGCCCGCCTTATGTACCTTAGCCAGGGCATCGACGATAGGCGTGACGCGATCCCCTTCGGGCAGATCTTTGAGCAGCTCATTGGCGGCAAACATCTGACGAGTGAAGATAAGCGAGTCCAGCTCGATCTGCTCGGCCAACAGATCGGCATCTCCCGCTTGGAAGCACTGAAAAATCACGTAACCATCGTTACGATTGGTCTTTACAAAGCCGCCAACATTCAGCTCCGCGGCTCGCTGCTGGATCTCGGCGGCGCAGTCTTTCTCGTAGCCGGCACGGCAATATAAAAATAGGTTTATCATAGGAAGATCCTGAATAAAAAATGGCGACCCATATCATTGGGGCGCCATTCTACACTTTCTCGAAAATGAATACGATTATCTTAATGGCCGGTTAATCGTCCAGCTCCACCACGCGATTCCGCCACACGGCCACCGCGATGAACAACCAGCCCAGCAGGAAGCAGACGCCGCCCATAGGCGTCACAGGGCCTGTCCACTTGCTCCCCACCAACACGTAGAGGTAGAGGGAGCCGGAAAACATCACTATGCCCAACAGGAACAGGTAGCCCGCCCAATCGATCAGGCGCGACTTGAGCCAATGACCGCTAAAGGCCACGGCGATCAGGGCAAAGGTGTGATAGAACTGATACTCGACCCCTAGATTAAAGATGTCGATCATCTCTGGCGTGGTCACCTGCTTGAGTCCATGGGCGCCGAAGGCTCCCAGGGCCACGGCTAAAAAACCACTCAAGGCCGCCAGCAATAAAAACCCTTTACGCATCTAACCCCCTAATAAATTGAATACTGTGTGAGACTGCCAAATCCAGATTAGCGCTTTGGGTCGTGCCTGACGACTTTCTTGGTAAAAAACTATGATCGCCATCGGTTAACCACTGGAGTTTGGCCTTAAAAGGTGCAAGCCAAGGCTCTACCTGCCCTTTGGCGCCAAATTTATCGCGCTCCCCCTGTATCACCAAGAGCGGCGCCTGACACTCGGCGACGGGCTCGAGTCTTGGCTCGCCCCCTTTAGGCGGCACGAAGGGATAACCCAAGCAGATAACCCCATCGACCGCTTGCTCGCCAGCGAGTATCGCCGCCATGCGTCCACCCATGGACTTGCCCATCACCACCAGGCGCTTAGGCTTATAGACCTCACGCACCGTCTCTATCAGCAGGCTAAAATCTTTAATCAGCTTAGGCGCCCTATCCGGCGGCCTGCGCTTACCATCTATGGCGTTGCTGCGCATGTAGGGAAAGTTAAAACGCAGCACGGCTATTGCTTGTTTTCCATCATGCTCACCACTATTTCTAGAGCCTAGCCGTTCGGCCATCTGCGTCATGAATTCGTGTTCCATGTTGGCCCCAGCCCCATGGGCCAGCACCACTAAGGTGTCGCAGGCCAGCGCATTGTCGTCCAGCGGGCCCGAGAACAGGCACTGACTCGCGGGCAACTCGGCCGCCTCGAGCCGTTCATTCAAGCTTTGCGTAAAACTCATCTCGCCTCTTTATGTTTGGCTCCCCCCCATAAAGGGCGTAGCCAGGTAATTCAATCGGGTTAGCCCGGCAGTAGCTCGCTGCGAGACTCCTCTTCGAACATGTCCAGCATCCACTTTCTGAAGGCGACTATCTTACCTATCTCGGCGTGGTTTTGCTGACACACCAGATAATAGGCGTTCTTACTCACCAACACCTCGGGGAAGGGGCACACCAAACGCCCGGCCTTGATGTCGGGACGGGCCAGTACGCTGTAACCCAGGGCGACCCCCTGACCGTGAGCGGCGGCCTGCAATACCAAGGAGGAGTGACTGAAGATAGGACCCTGGTTCACATTAATGTCATTAATTCCACATTGTCTAAACCAAGCCTGCCAATCATGACGGCTAGAATCATGCAACAGGGTGTGATGTTTCAGGTCACTCGGCTGGGATAACGGCTTGGGGCCGCTGAGTAACATGGGCGAACAGACAGGGATCAACACCTCGTTTCTCAGCTTATCGGCACGCAGCCCTGGCCAGTTGCCCATGCCGTAATAGATGGCCACATCCACGTCGTCGGTCAGGCTGCTGGTCTCATCGTCCACAGCCTTGATCCGCACGTCGATGTCGGGATTATTCTCGCTGAAATTCGCCAATCGGGGCACCAGCCACTGGATGGCGAAACTTGGCGAAGTGCTTACCGTGAGCGAGCCTATGGCGCTTCGAGCCAGCAATCTGTCGGTGGCATCGGCCAGTTGCACAAAGATATCTTTTATGTCGAGAAAGTAGCCCTGCCCCTCTTCGGTCAGCAGCAAAGATCGGTTCTTACGACGAAAGAGCTTTAGCCCTAAATATTCTTCTAATGCCTTAATCTGATGACTTACTGCGGCCTGTGTCACAAAAAGTTCTTCCGCGGCGCGCGTAAAGCTTAAGTGACGGGCTGCAGCCTCGAAAGCCTTCACCGCATTCAATGGAGGTAAACGTCTCGACATAGTGATCCTTGTCTCACATTTTAATTAGTTTTTCTAATCCGTATTGTTACATTTTATCGTTTGTAAAGGGAAGGGGTTTTGGTTAAATTTTGCGCCAACGAAATGATTGAAGTTAGACAGCCTCTACGACGTATTTGGGGAGTGTCTGACACCCCAAGATATGCCGCCCGGAGGCGACCACTATGATTAACTTTAAAACTATATTTGCCATCGCACTGCTCTCAGCCTCAACCGCTGCCACTGCCGATGAAATCGTTATCGATACCACAGACCTGCACGCCGCCATCAGCGCACAACTGGCCGAAGGCCTAGAGCAGATGCAGCAAGATCTGAATGAAGACCTCAACGCCATTCTGGTTGCTCAGAAAGACGAGCAGGCGGACACCAGCGTCAGCGCCCAGCGCGCCGAGTAATCACCAGCCGGCAGTTAACGATAGCCAGCTGTTAACATTAGCCAGCTGCAAACACTAAGCAACAAGCCGCGTCTTATGATGCGGCTTTTTTATGTCCGCCAGCTTTAAGCCAACCAACTTAAGCAACCCCATCTCTGGCAGTAAAGGCGAGAGTGACTCGCCAGATACGTTACGTCAGAAGCTAAACAGATCCAAGGTTTTATAGATCTAAGCGTGGAAGCTCTCCATAGAAACATCCCATAAAAAAGGCCGCCCTCTGGCAGCCTTTCTCTCGAATGCTTGGCTCTCTAATGCATGGTTTTCTATAAAAGGCCGCTTAAAGCGCTTAAGCGGGACGATAGACCTTCACATTGTGATAGCCCTGCTCTTGCAGATAAAGCGCCTGTAGCTTGCTCATGACGCCTCTGTCGCAGTAGAGCAGATAGGTCTTCTCTTTATCGAGATCGGCAAACTGGGTCGCCAACTTGAAGAAAGGAATACACTTCACCTCGATGCCGTTAAGGCTAAGCGGGCTCTGCTCCTCCTCTTCTGGCGAGCGGATATCAACCACAACCTCACCACCGGATACCGCATCGACGGTTTCAGTCTCGGTGATCTTGGTATCCATGCTGACGGCGATATCGCGAATATCGATCACCTCAGCGGCTTCCACCACGCGGTCGATCAAGTCTTCGGAGAACTTCTCCTCCTCGGCGAGGATCTTACCCATCACAGCCTTCACTGTCGGCTTCTGTGAGATCACGCCGCAATATTCAGGGATCGACTTGGCAAAGTCTTCGGTGCCGATCTCGCGGCTCATGTTGATGATGTCTTGCTTATCCATCACGATCAGCGGACGCAGAATCAGCATATCTGTGCTGCGGTCGATCACATTCAGGTTAGTCAGAGTCTGGCTGGACACCTGCCCCATCGCCTCCCCCGTCACCAGCGCCTGAATGCCCATTTTCTCGGCGATACGGCTGGCGGCGCGCATCATCATGCGCTTGAGGATAACGCCCATCTGGCCGTTATCTATCTTCTCCAGGATCTCCTGCACCACAGGATCGAATGGCACAGAGATAAATTTCACCTTGTGAGACTCGCCATACTTCTGCCACAGATGATAGGCCACCTGCTTCACACCTATCTCGTGTTGGTCGCCGCCTAGGTTAAAGAAGCAGTAATGGGTACGAGAGCCGCGCTTGATAAACTGGAAGCTGGAGACGCCAGAGTCGAAACCTCCCGAGATCAGCGACAGCACATCTTCCTGAGTCGCCATAGGGAAACCGCCCAAGCCGTCGATGCGTTTCTCCACCAGATAGAGATGTTCGTTGTCTATCTCAAGGTTCACCGTCATGTCGGGGTTCTTCAACCTGACACCGGCCGCCTCGGTAAACTGGTTGAGTCCACCGCCCACGTAGCGCTCTACCTCGATAGAGTTGAACTCATGCTTACCGCTACGCTTTACCCGCACACAGAAAGTCTTACCGGCCAATTCCTCTTTGTAGAGTGCCAGCGTCTGCTGGTAGATATCGTCCACCGACTCGAAGGTGCTCTCACGCACCTGCAGCACATGGGCGATACCCGGAATACAGGCGAGACGCTCGGCATAACGCTCAATCATCTCTGGCTTGTCTTCTGGCACCCTGACCATGATCTTATCCCACTGGCGCTGTACTCTGGCCTCTTCATCGACCTTACGCAGCACGTTTCGGATATTGGTTTCAAGCATCTTGGTAAAACGCATTCTTACCGGTTTGCTTTTCATCATGATTTCAGGAAAGAGTTTTACGATAAATTTCATGGGCGTTCCGCGGGAATAATTTTAAACAGCAATCTTGCCATTATACCAAGCCCGGTGCACAAATGCCCATAAATCAGCGACTCGGCAGGGATTTTCTGCCCACATCCCCTTAATGTGCACAATATTTATTCAGAGATGGATTAATCCAGCCCTGAGCAGCCCTGAGAGAGTGGCTGAGGATAGGCTGGTAGAAATGAAAAGCGTCCACCGGTGTGGACGCCTTACTTGAGGGGGTTGCCTTGAGCTAGGACCTAGAGAGAAACAGGCTACTGCTCGACTTGAATCTCGTCTGACTCTTTCGGCTTGCCCTGCTCGATGGCAATTTCGACCCTGCGATTACGGGCGCGGTTGGCTGCCGAATCGTTTGGCACCAACGGCGCGGTGCTGGCCATGCCCACCACCTTCATCCGCTGCTGGTCGAAGCCCGGCACACGCACCAGCTCATGGGCCACAGCCACAGCGCGCTTACTGGAGAGATCCCAGTTGGAGCTGTAGAGTTCGTTGCTGATATTCATATCATCCGTGTGACCGGAGACGGTAATGATCCCCGGCACATCCTTGAGCAGCTCGCCCACTCGGCGGATCACCGGTTTAAACCTAGGCTGTAGGAAGCCAGAGCCCGATGAGAAGGCGCCCTTCTCTCGAATCCGAATGATGATCTGCTGCCCCAAGGACTCAATCTCGATCGCCCCATCGACGATCTCCTTGTTGAGCTCCTGGGCCATCTTCTTCACCTGATCGTTGATCTGATCCTGTGACGCGGCGTCTTGTTTCTCCTGCTTGGCTTGGGCCTCGGCATCCGCCTCTTCCTGAGCGGTGGATGACGCTTCGCCGCCGCGCTGCTCACCGCGCTGCTGCTGCACGCCACCGGCGCTATCGTCTTCACCTGCCTGCACCTCGATGGTGGGCTCGGTCATCTCATTGGTTTGCTGATTAATGATCTCGATGGGAGTGGGTTCTGGCTTACCGGGGCGAAACTCCAGCGCGATCACCGAGGTGCCCTTAGGAATATCTTTGACTTCAACCTTGTTCTGCACACCGAAGGCATACTTCATCGACCCGGCGATCTGCTTGAACTTCATCACATCCATCTCGGAGAAGGCGAGCAGCAGGACGAAGAAACACATCAATAGCGACATGAGGTCGGCAAAGGTTGCCAACCACATGGGCGCCCCGGCGGGCGGACAATCGCATTTGACCTTCTTAGCCATCTGGCTATTCCCCGTCCGTCGTGTCTATATTCCGCTGTTTCTCCGAGAGATAGTTCTTCAAGAAGCCCTCGATAACCCTAGGGTTTTGACCGTCTTGAATGGCGAGTACCGCATCCATGATCAGGTTACGGTTGAGCATCTCCTCGCCCATGCGCAGTGAGAGCTTATCGGCGATCGGCAAGGCGATCATGTTGGCAATTACAGCGCCATAGAGTGTAGTCAACAAGGCCACCGCCATGGCGGGGCCGATAGACTTAGGGTCATCCATGTTAGACAGCATGGCAACCAGACCGATAAGGGTACCTATCATCCCCATGGCAGGCGCCACATCACCCAGCGCCTTGAAGATGCTGATCCCCGTTTTATGGCGCTCCTCGGTAAGGGCGATATCCTTCTCCAAGGCTTCGCGCACCACCTCGCCGTCATGGCCATCCACCAGCATGTCGACCGCCTTCTGCATGAAGCTGTTGCTGATCTCCGCCTCTTCCAGGGCCAGAAAGCCCCCCTTACGGGCGGCATCGGCCATGGTGACCGACTGCTCGATCAACTCGTCCGGCTTATCTATCTTGAACATAAAGGCTTTTGCGGCGATCTTGACCGCACCGAGGAACTGTTTGAGGTTAAACTTCATCATCACCACAAACAGAGAGCCTATCATTACGATAAGCACAGAGGGCACGTCAACAAAGATGGCAATACCACCACTGCTGACCATAGCTCCGATAATAAAACCAAATGCACCAATCAGGCCTATCAGGGTCGCTAAATCCACAACTCTTCCTCATTTACAGTATCGGCCGTTGCTAATACCTTGATCTCGGGATCAAGCTCTCAGTCAACACCATAATCATCTCGAGACAGGTCTCTACTCTACTCACTCTTGCAATGAAAGGCATCTCCCAGGACCTGGACGACGACACAAAAGTCGTCAATTAGACGGGAATTCGCCTAACCGCAGACGGGAGTTTACGATATAATATCTGACAAAATTGAGTATTGTTCTAATTCAATTATCGGACAGCTTACACGCAAGTTTAGCTACAAATTCAATTTTTTATAAAAAAACCTCCTTAAAGCGTGCTATTGCACAAATATACGACAGCGCAATTTGACCCCTAGGGTCGACTGAGATACTTTGTCTGTCGCTAAATTCTTGGGAAAATCACCGTGGCCAAAAAACCTGAAAACCTGACCTTCGAAGAGTCACTCACAGAATTAGAAAACATCGTCACCAGCCTTGAGCAGGGCGATGTCTCTCTGGATGACGCCCTCAAACAATTTGAGCGCGGCATCAATCTGGTCAGAAACAGCCAAGGCAAACTCGAACAGGCCCAACAGAAAGTCTCTATCTTGACCCAGGAACACGATCAACCCAGCTTGCAACCCTATCTGCCAGAGGGCGAATAATTGCTAAATGAAGCGATAACGCGATACCAGCAGCGCGTCGACGGCCAGCTGCGCCATTTTATCAATGCACAAGACGATACCGAGCCACAACTCAAGGCCGCCATGGAACACGGCGCCCTGATTGGCGGCAAACGTATCCGCCCCTTTCTGGTCTACGCCGTGGGCGAGATGCTGGGTGTTCCACTGGAAAGGCTAGATGCCTGCGCCGCCGCCATCGAATGTATTCATGCCTACTCGCTGATCCACGACGATCTCCCGGCCATGGATGACGACGCCCTGCGCCGTGGCCAGCCGACAGTGCATATCGCCTTTAATGAGGCCACCGCCATTCTGGCTGGCGATGCGCTGCAAACCTTGGCCTTCGAGATCATCAGCCAGGAAGGCAGCGAGCTGAGCGCCAACCAACAACTGGCCATGGTACGCGCCCTCGCCAAGGCATCTGGCTACAGCGGCATGTGTGGTGGTCAGGCGATGGATCTTAACGCCACCGACAGACAGATAGATCTCGAGACCCTAAAGCGGTTACACAGATTAAAAACCGGCGCCTTGATTCGCTGTGCAGTAGAATTACCTATCATTGCTGCCAAGGTCACAGATGAGCAAGCGAGCCATCTGATAACATTTGCCAACGCCATCGGCCTCGCCTTCCAGGTACAAGACGACGTGCTGGACATCATCGCCAGTACAGAAGAGCTGGGTAAGCCCCAGGGCTCGGACTGCGAATCGAACAAGAGTACCTATCCGAAACTACTCGGTTTATCCGGGGCCCAAGCGACTGCGAAAAGTTTGATCGAAGACGCCCTATCAGCGCTGGCTAAATTACCATACAATAGCCAGTTAATTGCCGAATTCGCCCGTTTCATCATAGAGCGAAGAGTATAATAAAGAGCCAAAGAATCTCGCTATGAGTTTGGATATTACGAAATACCCTGTGCTGGCACAGGCCGACACCCCAGATGAATTAAGACAGCTTCCCCAGGGTGTGCTACCAAAACTTGCTGACGAACTCAGAAGTTATCTCCTACAGTCGGTAGGCATCTCCAGTGGCCACTTCGCTTCTGGCCTGGGCACTGTCGAGCTGACGGTAGCCCTGCACTATGTCTACAACACCCCGTTCGATCGCCTGATCTGGGACGTGGGCCACCAGGCCTATCCCCATAAGATCCTCACGGGTCGTCGAGACAAGATGCCTACGATACGCCAGAAAGGCGGCATTCACCCCTTCCCTTGGCGGGAAGAGAGCGAATATGACACCTTCAGCGTGGGTCACTCAGGCACCTCTATCAGTGCGGCGCTGGCCATGGCCGTTGCCGCCGAGAAGGAACAGGCTGGCCGTAAGGTTGTGGCCGTCATCGGCGACGGTGCCATGACGGGCGGCATGGTGTTTGAAGCCATGAACCACGCCGGCGATCTACACAACGACATGCTGGTCGTACTCAACGACAACGAGATGTCGATCTCCGAGAACGTCGGCGCGCTGAACAACCACCTGGCGCAGCTGATGTCGGGCCGTCTCTACACCACCATTCGCGAGAACAGCAAGAAGGTGCTCAAAGGCATGCCCGTCATCAAGGAGATGGCCAAGCGCACCGAGGAGCATCTCAAGGGCATGGTCGTTCCCGGCACCATGTTTGAGGAGCTGGGCTTTAACTATATCGGCCCTATCGATGGCCATGATGTCGACGCCCTGGTCGAGACTCTGCGCAACATGCGTAACCTCTCCGGCCCACAGATTCTGCACATCATGACCAAGAAGGGACGCGGCTACGAGCCGGCGGAGAAAGACCCCATCGGCTGGCACGCCGTGCCTAAGTTCGATCCATCTACCTTTGCCAAGCCAGCTGCGAAACCGGCTAACCCCACCTTTTCTCAGGTGTTTGGTCGCTGGTTGTGCGACATGGCTCAGAAGGATGACAAGGTACTGGGGATCACCCCGGCCATGCGTGAAGGCTCAGGCATGGTGGAGTTCTCCCAGCGCTTCCCGAATCAGTATTTCGATGCGGCCATCGCCGAGCAGCATGCGGTAACGCTCGCCGCAGGTTTCGCCTGTGAGGGCTACAAGCCTGTGCTGGCGATCTACTCTACCTTCCTGCAACGCGGTTATGATCAGCTGATCCACGACGTGGCGCTGCAGAAATTGCCGGTGATTTTCGCCATCGACCGCGGCGGCATCGTCGGCCCAGACGGCCCGACCCACCAGGGCGCCTTCGATCTCAGCTATATGCGTGCCATTCCTAACATGGTGATCATGGCGCCGTCGGATGAGAACGAATGTCGCCAGATGCTCTACACAGGCTACTGTTACAATGAGGGACCGACGGCGATCCGTTACCCACGTGGCAGCGCCACCGGCGAGCCTCAGGTCGAGACCATGACCGCCTATGAGATTGGCAAGGGCCTGATCAAGCGCGAAGGCAAGAAGATCGCCATCCTCAACTTCGGTACCACGCTGGCATCGGCGAGTCAGGCGGCCGAGGCGCTCGATGCCACCCTGGCAGACATGCGCTTCGTTAAGCCGCTGGATGTGGAGCTGGTGAAACAGCTGGCCGCCAGCCATGATCTGCTGGTAACAGTGGAAGAGAACGCCATCATGGGCGGTGCAGGCTCGGGCGTACTCGAACTGCTACAACAGCTTAAGCTGCCTATGCCTGTACTCAATATCGGACTGCCCGATGAGTTTATTAAGCATGGCGAGTGCGGCGAGATCCTGGCCGAGCTACAGCTGGATGGCCCGGGCATCGAAGCACAGATCCGCGCCTATCTGGCGAAATAAAATCCATTTTATGCGAACAAAAAAGGCCTCATATTGAGGCCTTTTTTATTTCTTTCTTTTACTGACTTAAATCAGCCTAAGCCAATTAAGCCTGAGTATCGACGCTGCCGCCGCCCTGAGACACCATCACCATGGCAGGACGCAACAGACGCTCGTTTAGCATATAACCTTTCTGCATCACCATCATCACGGTATTGGCCGGAAACTCCTCGCTAGGCTGCATACCGATCGCCTGGTGATGATCCGGATTAAAGGCTTCACCTTGTGGATCGACCTGGGTCAGTCCAAACTTGGCCACGGCGCTGGTGAAGGTCTTCAGGGTCAATTCAACCCCTTCGTAGATAGCCTTGGTGGCCTCATCTTCACTGCTTGTGCCTTGCAGCGCGCGCTCCATGTTATCAATAACAGGTAGCAGCTCGTTGGCAAACTTCTCCAGGGCAAACTTATGGGCCTTCTCGACGTCGATCGCCGCACGGCGACGCACGTTCTCTACCTCGGCGGCGGCGCGGATCACAGAATCTTTCTGCTCTTCCACCTTAGCTTCGGCAGCGGCCAGGGCCTGCTCCAGCTCTTCAACTCGGAAATTAGCTTGGGTAAGCTCGTCCATCAAACTGGCTGCATCTTCAACCACCTCGGTTTCAACGGCTACAGCTTCGGTTTCTTCAATCTGTGGTTCTTGGGCTTTGTTTGACTCTTTGCTCATTGTTACTCCAGCTAAAAATGCTTTGTTTCTGCATGCTCTGGGCATATTATGGGGATCAAATTTGAGGTTTCAAGCCCTAAGGCATGGATCAAACAGAAATATGAGCAAAGCGTTTCACTCAATCGGCTTAATCGGCAAACCCCATCACTCAGGGACCCATAAGACCCTCAAACGTCTGCATCATTGGCTGACCATGCAGTCCTACGATGTTTATGTCGAAGAGCGGGTGGCCGCCGAGATAGGCCCACAGGTGAAATCCGTGGATCTGCTGCAGATTGGCGAGTATTGCGATCTGGCCATAGTGGTGGGCGGTGACGGTAACATGCTCGGCGCCGCACGGGTGTTGGCCCGCTTCGATATCGGCGTGATTGGCGTTAACCGAGGCAACTTGGGCTTTCTTACCGACCTGCCCCCGGATACCTTCGAAGAGGCCCTGGGCAAGGTGCTCCAGGGCGAGTATGAGACAGAGCACAGGTTCCTGCTGGAATCTGAGGTGCACAGACACGGCGAGATGAAGTCGAGCAACACAGCGGTCAACGAGGCGGTGCTCCACCCGGGCAAGATTGCCCACATGATCGAGTTCGAGGTCTATATCGACGACAAGTTCATGTACAGCCAGCGCGCCGACGGCATGATAGTCTCCACCCCAACGGGCTCGACTGCCTACTCGCTGTCTGCCGGTGGCGCCATACTGACGCCGAATCTGGAAGCCCTGATCCTGGTGCCAATGTTTCCCCATACCCTCTCCTGCCGCCCAATCGTGGTGGATGCCTGCAGCATCATTAAGCTGGTCGTGTCACCGGACAACGGCGACGCCCTGGAGGTGAGCTGCGATGGTCACGTCACCCTACCTGTATTGCCGGGGGATGAGATCATCGTCAGGCGCAGTAAGGAGCGGCTCAGACTGATCCACCCCAAGGGTTATAACTACTTCCACGTGCTTCGAAACAAACTGGGTTGGGGCAGCAAGCTGTTTTAGGCCACAAGTATCATTAAAAAGCCCGCATCTATCGCGGGCTTTTTGTTAGTTGACCTTGTACTCGAGCTGCACGCTCACCTCGGCCGGTACGGGTTTACCATCGACAAACTTAGGGGCGTAGCGCCAGCGCTTGATGGCCTTTAGCGACTCGCGGGTAAACTGCTGCCCCCCTTCAGAGGCCAGCACCACAGGGTCACGCACAAACCCCTGCTCATCCACGGTAAAGGACATCTGGGTCCAGCCTTCCCGTCGATCTCTGGCATAGGAGATAGGGTACTTTGGCGCTTCCCGATAGAGGGGCGCCTGCTCCTGTTCGTCAGACCAGGGCTTCATGCTGCCGATCGCCACACAATGCTGAGTCGACTTGTCGCTCTCGCCTTCGGCCTCATAGATCTCCACCAGACGCGCATGGGCGGCCAGTTTGTAGGGATGGCTAAAGTCGAGCACGGAGAACTGCTTGATCACCTCTTCGAGCAGAGGGACCGCTTTGTCATACTTCTTCTCCGCCGCCTTGATCATGCCGACATAGTAGGTGGCTTTGAGCCTTGCCATAGCATCGGCCGGCATCTCTTGACGATAGATCTCATAGGCTTCCAGCGCCTCGTCACGTATCTCCCGGGTATAGAAATGGGTCGATGCCAGACCATGAAAGGTCAACATCTTCACCTCGGCCACCAGCAGCGGCTTATCGGCGTCCTCGGCGATGGCGATCGCCTGCTTGAACAGATCCACCTTCTCTCTCGAGGCGGCCATGGTCTGGGCGGCGCCAATCAAGGGGTCGACAAGCTCTATGGCATCGCGGCCAAAGTGTTTTCGGTAGACATGAATGACATTGTTGAAATGCTCGTGGGCGGCCTGGCTCTCGCCACTATCTTGCAGCGCAGTGGCCAAATTAAGCTCAAGATTGATCAGATCGATACTGTCTGATTCGAAATAGCCCTGGCCGAGTTCGTAGGCCTTAGCCGCGGTAAGCGCCACCTGGGCTTTATCTTGCCCGGCCAGCGCCTGCTGATAGGCGGCGTAGCTTTCGCTAAAGGGCGATGCGAAACTTAGGGGCGCAGCGAAGTGCGCGCACAACACCAGGGCTAGGCCTGATAATGACTTCTTCATAGTGAACAAATATCCTTATTTGTGATCCTGCAACATTCTCATGTAGAGAATGGCGTCCAGCGATTAGTTTCCTATATAAATTTAAACAGCCTTGCCGAATCTCAGCCGGGATACGCCCACCTTGGCACACCCGGAGTATCGACTCGCGGCGCGGAAACTACAATCGCCACTAGGGTAACAGGAATCCAGGCCAACTTAAATCACTGGCTAATTTAAATCCCTGACTAACTTAAAACATTGGATTAGTTAACTTCTTGGAAAGCTTAGTTAAAGTGTAAACCATCCAGATGGTCAGCAACAAGGAGCAGCTCGCCAGGGAGATCCAGACGCCTGTGACGCCGAAGAGCCAGGCGAACAGATAGAGCACCATGGCGATCAACACCAGCTTGCTACCTGTCAATATCGAGGCCTCCTTAGGACGGTTGATCGCCTGGAAGAAGGCGGCGCCCACCAGAATAAGTCCCTCGAACGGCAGTCCCCAGAAGTAGAGACGCATCCCCTCTATCGCCACGGGCGTCAGCTCAGGATTATCGCCAGCAAAGATATAAACCAGATATTCTGGCGCCCAGTAGATGAAGGCGACACCCGCCAGCGCGGTCACCAGAGTCATGATGATGACCAGCCTTAGGGTCTCGAACACCCTGTCGAAACGCTTTGCCCCGGTGTTGAAGCTAAACAGGGGCTGGGTACCAAAAGCTATCCCCTCGAAGATCAGGTAGAACAGCGCCTCGGCGTAGCTCACCACCCCATAGGCCGCCACATGAATGGGGCTGCCAACCCAGAGAAACGCCATGTTATGCAGGGTCAGGACTATGGAGAGGTAGAGGTTCATCAAGAAGCTTGGCACGCCGACCCTGAGGATGTTGCTGCAATGGTCCAGGTTCAGACGCATCTGCTGCCAGTTTATCCCCAATCGCGTGCGCTTGGTGAAGAAATGCTGCAGGCAGGCGAGCGCGGTGAAGGCCTGACAGATCATGGTGGCGATGGCGGCGCCCGCTAGGCCATAGGGAAACACGACGATCAGCAGCCAATCCAATAACACGTTCAAGCAGCCAGAGAGGATAAGCACCAGGGTGACGAAGCCGGGGTGGCCATCGTTGCGCAGCAAGGCGGTAAAGGCGATGGCGAGCACGGGAAAGACCCCGAGGGCAAAATACCAAAACAGATACTGCTCGGCGCTGGTCAGCACCTCCCCTTCGGCCCCCAGCCAGATGAGTATGGTCTGGCTCCAATGGGTACCCAGCAGGGCCAGTCCGGTGCCCGCCAGCAGACAGAGGGTGAAAGCGTTACCCAGCAAGTGCCGCGCCCGGGCGACATCTTTTAGCCCCAGATTTATCGACACAAGAGAGGCGGCGCCCATACCTATCAAGGCGCCGACGGCGTAGAGTATTGCCCCCACGGGATAGGCCAGCATCATGCCCGCCAGCCCCACCTCACCAAGATAGTGGCCGACAAACATGCCGTCGATGGCCACATAGACGCCGGTCACCACCATAGAGAGTATGGTGGGAATGGCATAGCGCCACACCAGCTTAGGGATGGGGGCTGTGGCTAAATCTGAGTGCTCATCACTCTGGTGCGCGGCATGATGCTCGGTCATGATTTTCGGAAAAGCTTCTCTATCATGGTTGTTGATAATTTGTTGATTCTACACACAAACGGCTATTGGAGAGCGAAGATATCAGATAGCGAGACGTTTAGATAGGCAGGCGTTTAGTTAGACTGAGCAGCGCCTGCTCTATCTCGGCCTGAGACAACGGCTTATCGGCTATCATCTCCAGGCGTGAATCCAGGCTATCATCCAGCTCCATCACGCCTAGTTGACCGTCCACATAGTTAAAGGCCGCTATCCCTTCATCTGTTATCATCACCGCCTTGAGGCGCAGACAATCTTGTGCCTTTACCCAGGCCACCAGGGCTTCGAAGTCAAACTCATAGCGACAGTCGAACACCCAGCCCAGGGTATAACGGCCCTCATGCCGATTGCTGGCGCGGTAGATCCCCTGCTCATCAATCGATAGTTTACGCGCATCATCCGCCTCATCGAAGGGCATCGCGGGCCGGCTGCCTAATAGCGAGGAGCCAGAGTCAAACGTCGAGGTTGCAGGCTTACTAATGCGCCAGGCGGTAGGGCGCGCAAAATAGTGCTTCTCAAGATATTGATACAGACTGGTTTCTTTTTCCGAGAGTAGCTGCGCCACCTGCACCGGCAACACCTCGGCCGTGATGGATTGCTGCTTCAAATAGGCCTCTAGCTGCTGCAAGTCAGCCGAGCTTGCCAGATCCATCTTGTTCGCCAGGATAAGGTCGGCGATGCGCAACTGGTCGGTAAACAGCGAGCTCTCGAGGTAACGCGGGTCCTTGAGTTTTCTGGGATCCACCAGACAGAGGCTGGCACGCATCGACAGCACCTGCTTGAAATGCCCCTGGCTCAGGGTCTCGACGATAGCCTTGGGATGGCCCAGCCCAGTGGGCTCGATAAACAGACGATCTGGCCTCGCCTTGGCGATAAGCTGATTGACTGCCACCTGAGTCGGCACCCCGGCGGCGCAGCAGAGACAACCACCCGCCACCTCCTTGATGGCGACATCACCGCCCTCACCCTTGAGCAGCTCACCGTCTATGCCAATCTCGCCAAATTCGTTTACTAGCACGGCCCAAGTCTCATCGGCTGGCTTATGGGCGAGCAAATATTGGATAAAACTGGTTTTTCCCACACCGAGAAAACCTGTCACGACATGGGTAGGGATGGGCTTGAGGATCATTGGCGGCTCCGCACTGAAAAATCGCCCCCCAGTGTAGAGGGCGGACCTGAGATTGCAATCCTTTTCAGCAGCCCTCGCTTAACCTGCTAGCGCTTTCCCCTGAAGCCCTTATCACTCGATGGGCGTCTCGCCTTACCACTACCAGCCTTATCGCTACTAGCCTTGTCGCTACTAGCCTTGCGCTGGGGCGCCTTAGTGCGACTCTGGCCTCTTCTGTTATCCTGGTCGCCAAACTTCTGCCCCTTGCCCCGCTTAGGCTGAGCCGCCTTAGAGGTCACTCTGATGTCGAGCTCGCGATACCTGGCCGGTAGTGGTGCCCCCAGCTCATATCCGGGCTGCACCTCACGTGGCAAGGTCTTGCCGATAAGAGCCTCGATCGCGCCAAGTGCCGTTTCATCCTGCTTGGCGACGAAGGAGATGCTGACACCGCTAAGACCGGCGCGGCCGGTACGACCGATACGGTGCACATAGTCCTGAGGCTCATCGGGCAACTCTAGGTTGATCACTAAGGGCAGCGCTGTAATATCCAGGCCGCGGGCGGCCACGTCGGTCGCCACCAGCACCCTCAGCTCGCCGGCCTTAAACTGCTCCAGCGCCCGGTTGCGCGCGCCCTGGGTCTTATCCCCGTGAAACACCGCATTCTTGATGCCATCGAGCTTTAACTCGCGGTGCAGGCGCTCGGCGCTCTCCTTGGTGTTGACGAACACCAGCACCTGTTGCCAGTTGTTGCGGCCGATAAGCTCGGCCAGCAGCTCCGCTTTACGCCTTGCATCTAGGGGATAGATCTTCTGCTCGATCTGCGGACCGCTACTAGCGCTGGTCACATTGATCCACTCAGGGGTATCCAGCATCTTAGTGGCCAATGCCTTCACCTCTGGGGTGAAGGTGGCCGAGAACAACATGGTCGAGTGAGACGGGCACAAGAGCCGCTTGGTGCGCTCGATATCTCTCACGAACCCCATGTCGAGCATGCGATCCGCCTCATCGACAATGAGCTGATCAACCGTCTCCAGGCTCAAATCATGTTGGCCTAAGAGATCGAATAGCCTCCCCGGCGTGGCCACCAGAATATCGATCCCTCTCGCCAAGGCCTTGCGTTGGGGGTTGATGTTGGCACCGCCATAGACGGCCAGAGTGGTCAGCTCGGTGAACTGGCTGTAGCGACTGATGCTGTCTGCCACCTGGATCGCCAGCTCTCTCGTTGGAGTCAGGATCAGGGCGCTGAGTTGCCCATTCTCTCTTGGCTGATTGAGCAGGCGCTGCAACAACACAAAGCTAAAGGCCGCCGTCTTACCGGTTCCTGTCTGGGCACAGGCCATCAGATCCCGCCCGGCTAGGGCCGTGGGGATCACCTTGGCCTGAACCTGAGTTAGGCTCTCATAGCCGCAGGCCTTAGCCGCCTGGGCCAGTAAGGGGTCTAACGGGAGGGCATCGAAATTCATGGGCAACCTGCGAGCTGACAAAAAGTGAGCGCGGAGTCTAGCAAAAAGCGCCCCATAAAGGTAATGCTATCTTCACTGCACAGGCTAGCGCGCCTCGGGGTTAACATAGAGGCGCTCAAACTCCGGCAGGGAGACAGGCTTGGAGTAGAGATAGCCCTGGGCAAAATCACATCCCGCGCTAGCCAGGATATCGTGCTGGAACTGGGTCTCCACCCCTTCTGCGATCACCTTGATCCCCAGCTTATGGGCCATCACTATGATCGCCTCACACAGGGCCACGCCGTCGCTGTCGGATTCCAGGTTACGGGTAAAGGACTGATCGATCTTGAGATAATCTATGTCGAACTTCTTCAGATAGGCCAGCGACGAATAGCCGGTGCCGAAATCATCCAGAGACACCTGAATACCGGCGTCACGATAGGCCAGCAGCTTGTCGGTCACTCCCATGGAGGCGTCCAGCAGCAGGCCTTCGGTGATCTCGACGCAGATGGCGTTGCTGGATAGCTCCAAGTGACGCAGCAGCGCCAGCCAGTCGCTGAAGGTATCGCCCTCGTCCCTGAACTGAATCGGCGACTTGTTGATGCTGATCTGGATCTCGACGCCATGCTGAGTCCGCCAGCGGGCACTCTGTTGGGCGGCCTTCTCAAATACCCAGTTGCCTATCTCGTTGATAAGCCCAGTCTCTTCCGCCACAGGAATAAACTCACCCGGCGAGACCAGCCCCCGTTGGGGATGCACCCAGCGGATCAGCGCCTCCGCCTTGTAGACCCCCTGTTTGTTCATGTCGACGATAGGCTGGTAGAAGAGCTCGAACTCCTTGCGATTGATGGCGTTTCGCAGGTCTTTGATCAGCGCCATACGATAGCGGGCATACTCCTGCATCGAGGGGGTAAAGTAATGGAAACGGTTGCGCCCCTGCTCCTTGGCGGCGTACATCGCCTGATCAGCATGCTTCAGCAGCCCCTCGATACTGGTGGCATCGTCGGGATAGATGGTGATACCGATACTGGCGCTGATGTAGGCGGTCTCATCCCCCAGGCTGTAGGGTTCGGCGATGCGCTCTAGTATGCTCTGGGCCACCCGCTCGACGCCGCTGGGGGAGTCGATCCCCGAGAGCACCACGGTAAATTCATCGCCCCCCAGGCGCGCCACCACATCCGACTCACGGATGCAGCCCTTGAGCCGCTTGGCGGTCTCCTGCAACAAGAGATCTCCCATATCATGGCCCAGGGTATCGTTGACCTCCTTGAAGAAGTCCAGATCCAGGAACATCAGGGCAAAGTGGCTATGATTACGATCGATACGCAATATCTCGGTATTGAGGTACTCCAGCAACATGCGGCGATTGGGCAAGCCGGTCAGGGGGTCATAGTTGGCCTGTTTCCAGATGATATGCTCTGCCTCTTTCTTCTCGGTGATGTCGGAGAAGAGCGCCACCCTGCGATACACCTGGCCGTGCTGGTCGAAGATGGTATTGATGGTCAACCAGACCATATACTCCTCGCCACTCTTGTTCTTGATCCACAGCTCCCCCTGCCAATAGCCGGTATCGCGAATGGCGTTGTTCATCTCATCGTATTGGCTTCTCGGGGTGCGGGAACTCTGCAATATACGGATGTTGTGCGTCAGCGCCTCCTCCTGGCTGTACCCCGTAATCGCGGTAAAGGCGGCATTGATGGTGATGATCCGCCCCTTGTGATCCTGTACGCTCATGGCTTCGCTGGAGTTGTTATACACAGAGGCCGCCAGCTCCAGCGACTCCTGCACCTTCTTCTGCTCGGTAATGTCCGAGTGCACACCGCACATGCGGGTCGGCAGGCCATTACGGTCGCGGCTCACCACCTTACCGGTGTCCAAGATCCAGTGCTCTTCGCCGCTGAGGCTAATCAGCCGGTATTCGATGTAATGTTTCTGAGTCTCCCCCTTAAGGTGACGGTCGATGGAGTTCAGCACCGCCATCCTGTCCTGGGGATGGATGGCGTCGATCCAGATACGGCTGTCGCGATTGAGCTTCTCGAGGTCGCAGCCCAGCACCTTGGCACACCAGGGATTACGCTTGGTCTCGTTACTCTTGATATCCCAGTCCCACATGCCAAGATCGCTGCTCTCCAGCACCAAGGCCAACCTCTCCTGACTGGTGCGCATCGCCATATCCGCCCGCTTATGCTCTGTGATATCGATAAGGCCGGCGATCACCATATCCACCATGTTATGGTTGCGGCGACAGGCCACCGTCAGGTGGGTATAGACGATCTCCCCATCCTTGGCAACGAAGCGCTTGTCCATCTCGTAGGCATCTATCTCCCCCTTTAACATGCGCTGGAACTGGGTCATATCCGCCTTAAGATCTTCGAAATAGGTCAGCTCGGTCCAGGTGCGGTTGAGCAGCTCCGTCTCAGAATATTTGAGCATCTTACACAGGCGAGGATTGACCTTGATCCAATGCTGATCGACCGAGGTGATGGCGATCCCCATGTTGCCGACGTTAAATTGCGAGCGAAAAATAAAGTCATCCTGTAGCTGGATCTTGGCGTCCCGCTCAACCTCCAGCCGCCTGGCCAGCAACATGCCCAGCAGGGCCGTCACTATGGGAAAAATCAACATCACAGGCAAAGCGATCTGCACCAGGAGATCGACAAACATGGAAAAGGGCAGAATAAACAGCAGCGACAGGGTCGAGAAATGCAGCAGGAAACCAAACAGATACAACTCGATAAAGCTGAGATCGGCGATGGTGGTCTTGCGATAGTAGCGCCACAGACTACCAAACAGGGCGGAGACCAGAATCACTGTCACCCCGACCAGCATGCCATCGCCCCCCTGGAACAGGCGATAGGCACAGGCAACAGAAGCGGCGACGAAGGTAGGCAGGCCGCCGAAGAAGAGCCCACTGATAGCCAACACCACAGAGCGGGTATCGATAAAGACCCCGGGCTGATATTCCCAGGAGGTCATCATGGTCAGCACGGTCACGCCACCTATCACCGCCCCCATGATGAGGCGCCACAACAGAAAATACTCGCTACGGTGGTGCCGTGGCACCGCATCGTAGATAAATACCATGATCAACAAGAGCGCGGCATTTTGAGAGAGCGAAAATAATGTATCTTGATTCATACAAGGCTTAAATTTTCTCGAGGCTAAGTTTTTTATTATCAATCTGATAACATCAATCAGAGTGTAGCAGAAGCCCCGAAAAAAATACCCACTAAATCATAATAAGCTAATGATTTTGAACGCCTCTCCCTCAATCCCGCTAACCCCTTGCCCAGCCACACAAATCACCGCGGCAGCGGCGAATGACAGCCTAAATCGCCTAAGCTCCACACAGATGTAGCTCGAATGCTACAAAAAACACCCTGCCAGCCGCAGCAATGCAGTTGATCTCCCTCGAAAACCCCTTATCATGGGCAACATAAGGACGCGACCGCTGCAAGGAATCTGATGTTGCACCCCAGCTTATCTCGGCAAATCAATCACCTTATCTCTGGCCTGACACTCATGCTGGCGCTTTTTAGCCTGTCCGCCACCGCCCAAGAGCTGAATATAGCCTCGGCCGACAGCCCGTCGGCGCCGCTCAAGGTCAAACTAGCCGCCGAAGATAACTGGGCGCCTTTTGCCGATCCCTATGGTAAGGGGCTCTCCCATCGTCTAGTCAAACAGGCGTTTTCCCGGGTCAATGTCGATGTCGACAGTCTGGTGGTCTCCTATGCCCGTGGCGTGGTGATGACCAAGCAAGGCATAGTAGATGGTGTCTTTAATCTGCACAAAGAGCGCAAGACCCAGGAGGAGTTTGTCTTCGGCCAAATCCCCCTGTTCACCACCTCAGCCTCCTTCTACCAGAACAATGCCCATCCGCTGCAGGCAGAGGACAAATGGCACCTGCCCCAGGGGTTACTTGTCGGCATCATCAAGGGCTATGAATATGGCGATGAGTTGTCACAGCTCAAACAGCTCAGATTAGTCGAGGTGGACAATCACAATCAGCTGATCAACCTGCTGCTGCTCAACCGCATCGATGCCGCCATCATGTACGACGAGGTGGCCAATCAGTATCTTGGTCAGATGGGGGTCGGCAAGGTGATTAGCCGCAGCGTGCACAATCATACCGGCGACCTCTATGTGGCCTTCTCCAAACAGCGTCCCAATGCCCAACTGTTTGCCGACAAGCTAGATCTCGGCCTCAAGGCCCTCAAGCAAGACGGCAGCTATCAGAGCATAATGAACAGCCTACAGGCGATCGCCAGCAAATAGCGCGTTAACACACCACTCGCCAACAAGTCGTGCCACGGCAAACCAAGAGTATGCTATGCTGGCGCCTCTCTTATTTAGCCCAGACTCCAGATGAAGCCAGACGATAAGTTCAGCCCTACCTTTCATTTTCCGGTGCAGATCTACTACGAAGATACCGACTTTTCCGGCGTGGTGTACCATCCTAACTTCTTGAAATATTTCGAGCGTGCCCGTGAGCATGTGATCGGCGCCGAGCGACTGGCAACCCTCTGGCAACAGCACGGCCTGGGTTTTGCCGTCTATCGCAGCGACATGCTCTGCCATGAAGGGGTTGAATTTGCCGACGTGGTGGATGTACGTACCCGCTTCTATTTCGAGAGCAAGTATCGCACCGTATGGCAGCAGGAGATCTGGCGTCCCAAGGGCACCAAGGCGGCGGTGACCGCCCATATCGAGATGGTATGCATGAACAAGGCGAGGCAGCTCTGCCCCATGACGCCGCCCCTCATCGAGGAGCTCGGCCGTCACTTCGACCAAGCCATCAGCCTGTAATAAAGCCTTTTAGCTCTTAAATCCTAAACGAGCGGCCGATTTAACTTGCGCCAGTGCATCTCAAGCTCTGGCGCCCGCATCGGTTTGGCGTAAATATCCCCCTGCACCTTATCGACCCCCATCTGCTGAAGAAGCTTAAATACCGGCATCTGCTCGACACCCTCGACGGTCACCGAAAAGTCCAGCCCCTTGGCCAGGTCGACGGCGCTGCGAACGATATGCTGCGCCCGCGGGTCCGACTCCAGCCCGGTCAGGAAGGCCCTGTCTATCTTAACTTCGTCCACCGGCAGGTGTTTGAGGTAGGCCAGCGAGGAGTGGCCGGTACCAAAATCGTCTATGGCCACCTTGACGCCGGCGCGCTTGAGGCGATTGAGCACGGCCACGGTACGCACCATGTCTGTCATCAGCTGGCTCTCGGTGATCTCGATAGAGAGCACCTGAGCACTGAGGCCATGTTGCTTCAGGCGGGTGATGATCCGCTCGCTCAGCTGCTTCTCGCTCAGATCGTCAATCGCCAGGTTGATCGCCAGCTGCAGGCGAATATCACTCTCCTGCCAACGCACCTGCTGCAACAACACCTGATCGATCACCCACTGGCTGAGCAGGCTGATCATCCCGGCGCACTCTAAAAGCGGGATAAACTCACCCGGCGAGACAGGCCCAAGCACAGAGCTGTCCCAGCGGATCAGGGCCTCGGCGTGGGTGCAGTTGCCTGTGGCAAGGTTATATTTGGGCTGAAACACCAGATAGAGCTCGTTTTGCTCCAGCGCCTTGGGGAAACAGCTGACTATGGTCAACTGCCTGTGCTGACTGCGATCGTCCCCTTCCTGATAGGCGGCGATATAGTTACTGGCCGACTTGGCCCGCACCAATGCCAGATCCAGTCGGCGCAGCATCTGGCTAACATCGGCGTGGTGCAATGACAGCTCAAGATAGCCAAGTTGCAACTGCAAATTGATCACGGTTCCCTTGATGCTGATGGGCTGCGCCAGTCCCTGCTGAAACACCATAAGCTCCGCCTCGCTCATGGGGGTATGAAAGTAGATCAGAAACTCATCTTCATTCATCCGCGCCAGCATGTCCTTATCGCCGATGCGCCGCTCCAGGCGCTCCGCCAATGCCTGCAGCAGCTTATCCCCCAGGGAGAAGCCAAAGAGATCATTCACATAGCGAAAGCGGTGGATATCGATAAGCACAAACATCCCATGGGTGAGAGGCATCTTGCGGGTCAACTTGGCCTTGAGACCGACGCGATTGAGCAGTCCGGTCAGCTTATCGCGACCCTTGGGGGGCGGTAGCTGTTTCAGCAGGTGTTGCAGCTGCACATAGAGGGGAATAAAACGGTAGGGAATGGTGGCAATATTCAGGGGCTGGCGCACCTTATGTTGCTGACTTAACTGGGTCACCAGACGCTTAAGAAACTTAAGCTCAGTGCGCCTATGCCAGTACCAGTAGATGATACCAGCGATGCCGATTGCTATCAGATAGACTATTAACCAAATCAGCTCAGTTGCCGTCACACAATCCCTAATATTTTGATAAATAAAGAAACGACAAGACGGATCGGCACACTCTGCCGACCAGGCCTTATCTATTCATAACTTAATTTAATCGAATGGTAGTTGTCGAGAAATTCATCCGATCCCAGATATTCTGGGCTCACGGGTAAGCCACGCTGAAGGAACACGTCCAGGCGCTCCTCCAGATCGTGACCGGCGCGCAGCTCGCCGGTATAGAAGGCCGCCGCGCGCACGAAATCCAGATAGGTCACCTGCTCTGGCAGATAAGGCAGATCCGCCCAGCGCTCGACCACCTCTGTCACCTCGGGCGAGAAGTCCCAGCTCTTGAGCACGGCGCGACCTAACGGCCCCTGCATCTTCCTCACCAGCGCCCTAAGTTGCTCTATGCTGGTAAACAGATGGGGATTGGCCTCGGCCTCGGTCAGTACCGGCAAGGCGCCGATATTGTGCACCAGGCTCGCCAGGGTCAGGGTGTCGTAATTGAGTCCACAGCCCTTATGGGTCTTGGAATACTTGAGTAGCAGGGCACAGGCCGCCGAAGTCACCTCGATAGAGGCACGCCACACCTCGTCCATTACCTCCCAGACCATCTCGTTGGTGGAGATGAACAGCTGCTCCATGGCCACTGAGGTGGCGATCGCCTTGATCTGCGTCAGGCCGATGCGAGTCACCGCCGCGTTGATGTTTTCCGCCTTGATGCCGCGGCTATACATGGCGCTGTTGGCCACCTTGATCATACGGGCCGAGATGGCGGCATCCTGACCGATTATTTCGGCCACCTGCTTAGGGCTGGAGTCGGGGCGGGAAACCACCTCCTGAACGCGCATTGCTACCTCGGGCAAAGTCGGCAAGACCAAAGCATCTGCCTTTAACTTTTTCAGTAACCCAACCAGTAGTTGATGCTCGCTAGACATGCAAACTCCTTAAAAAAACTATGCCCATATTGATGTTGCCAGAGAGTATATCAGCACTCTTGCTAACCGTGATGGTAAAAATCGTCCATCCAGTTAAGAATTTGTGTAATTTTAGCTAAGTTTAAGATTATAGGTTATTAATTGGCTTAAATTTCTCCTGTTTGCCCGCTTTTATCGTCAGTCATTGACGGCTGTCGATAAAATAAACAACTTCTAATTTGCATAAGCCTTGCCCCATTGAGTAAAATGCCCGCCCCAAGTTTGTTCGATACCTGTTAATTGAGAGAAATGATGTTTAAACCTGAGCTGCTGTCTCCTGCCGGGACCCTAAAAAATATGCGTTATGCCTTCGCATATGGCGCCGATGCGGTTTACGCTGGCCAACCGAGATATAGCCTGCGTGTCAGAAACAACGATTTCAAGATGGAAAACCTCGCGACGGGTATCCAAGAGGCCCACAGCCTGGGTAAGAAACTCTATGTGGTGAGCAACATCGCCCCCCACAACACTAAGCTCAAGACCTATATCAAGGATATGGAGCCAGTGGTGGCCATGCAGCCCGATGCACTGATCATGTCAGACCCCGGTCTTATCATGATGGTGCGCGAGGCCTTCCCGGATCAGACGGTGCATCTGTCTGTTCAGGCCAATGCCATCAACTGGGCCTCGGTCAAGTTCTGGCAGCAACAAGGGATCAAGCGTGTGATCCTCTCTCGCGAGCTGTCACTGGATGAGATCGAAGAGATACGTCAACGCTGCCCAGACATAGAGCTCGAGGTCTTCGTACACGGCGCCCTGTGTATGGCTTATTCAGGCCGTTGCCTGCTCTCTGGCTATATCAACAAGCGTGACCCTAACCAGGGTACCTGCACCAACGCCTGCCGCTGGAAGTACGACGCCCACGAGGCGGTGCAGACAGAGACCGGCGACATAGTGGCGGTTAACCCTGAGGTGCAGATGCACAACCCAACCCTGGGCGAAGGCGCACCGAGCAGCGAGATCGTCTTGCTACAAGAGGCGGGACGTCCGGGCGAATATATGCCGGCCTTCGAAGATGAGCATGGCACCTATATCATGAACTCCAAGGATCTACGCGCCATCCAGCACGTCGAGCGTCTGACCAAGATGGGCGTAGATTCGCTGAAAATCGAAGGCCGTACCAAGTCCTTCTACTATGTGGCCCGTACCGCCCAGCTCTATCGCCAGGCGATAGAAGATGCCGCGGCCGGTCGCGAGTTTAACCCGGCGCTCATGTACCAGCTCGAAGGGCTGGCGCACCGTGGTTACACCGAGGGCTTCCTGCGTCGTCACGTACACGACGAGTACCAGAACTATGACTACGGCTACTCCATCAGCGATACCCAGCAGTTTGTCGGCGAGTTTACCGGCAAGCGTAACGCCAAGGGGATGGCCGAGATCGACGTGAAGAACAAGTTCTCCGTCGGCGACAGCGTCGAGCTTATGACGCCCCAGGGCAACATCAACCTGACCATAGAACACCTGGAAAACCGCAAGGGCGAGAGCGTCGAGGCGGGGCTAGGTTCGGGTCACTTCGTCTATCTGCCGGTACCGGCCGAAGTCGAGGTCGAGCGAGCCATCCTGATGCGCAACCTGACGGGCGAGCAGAGCACACGTCAGCCACACCCTTAAGATTCGCCTCGAGCGACTTAAACACAGCCTCTAAACAGCCCGAATCTCTCGGGCTGTTTTTTTATCCCCACAAAATAAGCCTAACTCGACACCTAGCTCAACACCTAGCTCAACGACTTACTCTAGTTCTGACCAAGTGACTTATCCTAAGTGACTTATCCTCAGTGACTTAACTTAAGTGACTTACCCTGATCGACTTAACTTAAGTAACTTAACTTTAGTGACTTACCTTGAGCGACTTACCCTGAACGACTATGGCCGAGTGCCAGACTCGGCAAGCGTCTGCTCCGCGAACGCCTCCCTATATCTGACTCTAACCCTAGACATAACCATGCCTCGCACACACTCCACACCCAAGTCCTACGGCTGATTCCAACATTCAAGTCCCACGCCTAAGTTCCACATCCAGGTCCCATACTTGAGACTCGCTACATCTTCACATTTTTTCTACAAGTTTATAGCAAGCCTGCCATTAGCTGTTACACTGAAACAGAACTCTATCTTGATGAAATACAAGGTATAAAAATGATGACTCCCCGCACTTCCGTAAAATATCTACTCCCTACCCTAGTGGCCGCTAGCCTGGCGTCGCCGACTGCCTACGGCAAGAGTGAGATCCTCGAAGGCCAGTCCGGCACGATTTCTGAAGTGGGGGATGTGGTGCAGATCGCCCTGCCCGCCGCGGGCCTAATCGGCGCCCTCTGGATAGGCGATACCGAAGGCGCCTGGCAGGTCACCAAGGGGGTCGCGGCCACGGCGGCCATTACACATACCCTGAAGTTTGGCGTCGAGCGCCTGAGACCCGACGGCACTGAGTCCAACTCCTTCCCCTCGGGTCACACCTCGGCGGCCTTCTCCGGCGCGGCCTTTATTCATCACAGATACGGTAACGCCTACGGCATTCCGGCTTATGCGGCGGCGGCCTTCGTGGGCGGCAGTCGTATCTGGGCCAACCGCCACTACATGGACGATGTGCTTGCCGGCGGCTCCATCGCCGTGATGACCAGCCTCTATTTTACCGACCCCTATGCCCAGACAGATCTGGTGATCGCCCCAAGCCTGGGGGAAGATCATATTGGCCTGGCGCTGAGCTACACCCCAGGGCTGGCGGGTAACAAGGGCCCTCGAAGCGAGCGCGAAAAAAGCCATGATTGGGGCCAGCAAGACAAGCCGCTCAATAACAGCTACACCCTGATGATCGGCGGCTTCGATACCGACACTAACTATATTCGCGACAAGCAGGAAACCGGCTTCGACCTTAACGGCTTCAGCAAAGAGAGTGAACCTAACACCTACGCCTCGGCACTGGTCAATTGGGGGATGGGCAAGCAGCAATATCTCTCCTTCAGGTTCACCCCCATGGAGGCCAGAGATACCAGCGTGCTCAACCAGGATATCGGCTTCAACGGCAAGCGCTACGCCGCCGGTAGCGAAGTCATAGCCGCCTATCGCAGCTGGAACCTCTCCGCCGACTATATGTTTAACCTGATGCCAAAGAGCGACTGGATAGTGAATGTCGGCGCCGGTATCAGCCTGATCGATCAATGGATCCGCCTCGATGACCTGGAGGGCGGAAACCTTGGAGAGTTTAACGACTTCTTCATCGTCCCGGCCGCCGCAGCGGAGCTGGGTTATCGCTTTACCCCGGCAGTCAAAGCCAGCCTGGGCTATCGCATTACCGGTCTCTCCGATTTTGACTCCAGCGCCTTCTGGGGCGATGTCACCTACCAGATCAACGAGCGCTGGGCGGCCTCACTCTTCTACGGTCAGCTAGAGCAGACCTCGGACACCGACGAATATTATAACGACGCCCGCTTCAACTTCGCGGGCTTTGCCGTCACCTATAGCTTCTAAGCCAGCTCTGGTGACATCAGCCTCCTGCGCTGGCTTTCTCTATCAGCAGCGAAGGGGTTAATAGTTGTGGCAACACCTGCGGCGCTGGGTTGCCCTTGCTGTACCAGAGATACAGCGGCACACCTGAGCGCCGGTTTTTTGCAAGGAAACGGGTGATCGCCGGATCCCCCTTGGTCCAGTCGCCTAGCATCACAGCCGTATTTGCACGGGCGAAGGCAGCCTGGGTCTCCTGGCGCTCGATGGCGACCTTCTCATTGACCTGACAGGTTAAACACCAGTCGGCGCTGAAATACACAAACACATCCTGCTGTTTGACCAAGGCCGATAGGCTAGCCTCATCGAACACCAGAGGGCGTACAGACTCAGTCGCAGCATCTGCCTCAGCACCAGCCTTCATCTCAGTACTCGCCGCCGAGTTCGCCCCGAGATGATTGCTGCCTCCAGGCACCGCAATCATCAGGGTACCGCCAACAAGGATAACGATCGGCACCAGTGGCCACCAGGGGCGGTGGCGACCCGAGCGTTGCAACAATCCCATCAGCCATAATCCCAGGCTCAACAAGAGCAACAGCAGCAAGGCGATGAACAGATAGCCTCTGTCAGCTTGCTGCATCAATACCCATACCAGCCCCAAGGCCGTTAAGAACATGGGCACGGCAAAGCAGCGTTTCGCCGTTAGCATCCAGGCGCCGGGTCTTGGCATGCGTTTACGCAGCGCCGGAATGAACCCCACCAGCAAGAAAGGCAAGGCCATCCCCAAGCCCAAACCGGCGAACACCATAAGGCCTACACTGGTGGGCAGTACCATGGCTGCCCCTAAGGCCGTCGCCATGAAGGGGCCGGTGCAAGGTGTCGCTACAAAGGCGGCCAGCACGCCGGTCCAAAAATCTCCCGCGGGCCCAGGCTTTTGTTGTAGCTTGCTTCCAGAGCTCAGAGTACCCAACTCAAACAAACCGGCCAGATTGAGCCCTATGGCCATCATCAGCAGGATGAGTACCACTATGATCTCCGGGCGCTGCAGCTGAAACGCCCAGCCCACCTGATGGCCAAACGCCCTAAGCATCAAGATAAGCGCGCCCAGCAGGACGCACACCAACACGGCTCCCAGTGTATAGGCCAACGCGCCTGTTTTGGCTGTCCGCTCGTCCCCCAAGTTAGTCAGGCTGAGCACCTTCAAGCTGAGAATGGGAAAGACACAGGGCATCAGATTCAGCAAGAGTCCGCCTAACATGGCGCCAAATACGGCCACCGCAGCTGTGACCAGCGGATTGCCAGGCGCCTCTGGCGGTATAGCGGCAATTGAATAGCCCTCTTGGGTTGGCACTGCGACCTGAGCCGTCAAGGCCGACGAAGTTGGAAACACCAAGGCAGCTTGCGGCTGCCGAACGGCCCTGAATCTGACGGCCAGCGACTCATTTAGGGTGATCACCCCATAAAAGTCACTGAGATCTCCCTCGCCATAGCCATAGTCATCGCCATCATCGGCCGTAGTCGTCATCAAGAGGCGATCGCCCTTTCTGATAAAGTTCTGCGGCGCCGTGTTTGAAATCACCCCGTTCACCTCTGGGTATAGATGGACGATGTCAATCAACTGGACAGTGTCAGTCAGCTGGATAAACTCAGGCAGAGGGAGTGACAAAACAAATTGCCCATCTTGAATACTAAACTCGGCGCTGGCCACTATCAGCCTTGGCAGTTGTTGGCGCCAGCCATCAAAGGTCTCGCGATCCTCTTGAGTCGCGCCGCCATTCCCTACGCTGAACTGCACATGAAGGCGCTGCTGCTCCGGCAGACACAGCTTGGGACTGCACACCAGATAACGAAGATCCGCAGTCAATGTGATAAGGCTGCCGTTCGGTAGATCTTCGTCTATTTGCAGCGGTGCCAACAGGGCGTAGTCGCCGTGATAGATGTAATTCATCAGACCGCTGGTCAGCAACTGCTCGGGCGCAGGATATTGCAGCTCACCAACCGTCACCCCGTCAGGCAGCAGCCATTGCACCTTTAGTGGGAAGCCGGCATCACCTGGGTTAAGCCAGTAGCCGTGCCAGCCAGCTGCGGGAGACATAGTGATTGCCAGCGTAGTTTCGGCGCCGGGCGCAGGCGCGCCGGACTCCAGCAATAGGGATGCCGTTATCTTTCGGCCACCCTCGTCACTGGCCTGAGTCGGTGTGGCCTGTGCTGGCAAGACCTGCGCCTGAATGAACAAGCACAACATCAGCCAGAAGCCGGCGATAACTTGCGCCCATAAGGATCTGTTTTTAAACATATACCTATACTCCAAACGCGTGATTTATTTGCGTTCTAGGTCGGCGAGCAGCGACTCGAGGCGCTCGGCAAAGTCGGGGGCTCTCAGGCTAACCTTTTCGGTGATTTTGCCCGTCTCATCGATGAAAACTATGGTCGGCAGCTGGGTAACCCCGAATCGCTCAAACAGGCTGCCATCCTCGTCGAAGACTATGGGCAAGCGAGTGTGATAGTTGCTTTGATACTCGACCAAATCGGCCTGGGTGGACCAGAGGTTGCTGGAGAGATGCAGCCACTGGACGGCGTTGTCTGCAGTGGCATTATCGGCAGCGACATCAGCAGCAAACTGCTCGACCCGCTCCCGCACCAACTGACAAGACTTGGCCGTCTTAGGCTCGGACTCTGCCAGGTACCACTCACACCAAGGGGCGAAGAACACGAGTCCGGTTGCCTTGCCGTGGCGCGCCGCCGACGGCAAGAGGTAGTCATTGTTATCGAGCGCCTTCAATGACATAGGGCTCACCTCTGCACCCAGCTCGTAGCCGGACGCCTGCTCGGCCAGGCTTCCTACAACAGCTGAGCCGCTATCGGCCTGAGCATTAGCAAAAGGACCATTGGAATGATTTCCCGCGATAGCCTGCTCCAATGCCTGATGAAACGCCTCGTCATCCTGATGTCCAACGTAGGCGATGCGGCCATTCTTATCGATCAAGAAATGCTGCGGCGTCACCCGTAACTTGAAGGCCCGCGCCAGGGAGCCGTCATCTATGGTCACCGGCATCTTGAGGCCAGCCTTCTTTACAAAGGCGCCGACTGAGTTGCTGTCGTCACTGATCCCAGTATTTACGGCAATCACCTGCAGCTTGTCGCCATATTCTTGATAGATCTTTTCAAATCCAGGCATCTGCTGGCGGCAAGGGACGCACCAGGTCGCCCAAAACTTGATGTACACAGGCTTGTTGCCATACAGCTCGCCAAGATTAATCTTGTCCCCGGCTAATGTGGTCAGCTGGCGCTGCGGCGCCGGCGTACCAAGCAGCTCGCTGCCGGCAAGCTTGGCCCTTCTCTCCCCCTCGGCGGCAAAATCATCTTCTGCCAACGCCTGCCCCAAAAACGCCGCGGATAGCAACAATGCAGACAGGCTGACGGTTAGCCACTTGGAGGGTTTAATTGCTAGGAGTTTCATGCTGGGTTCCCATATTCGATGATGACTAATGAAGGCCGCTGGCCAAAGGGCCAAACCTGGCGAGCGCACAAGTTCAACCTGCCATGGCAGATACGCGACTAAGGGCATCTTATGTAAAGCTGGGAAATGCGAATTGTAAAATTTCGACATTTCATTAAGATTCGAAGGAGACGACTCGCTTTTACCGCATCCATGCACAGATAAACTGGACTGAGAGGTTAATGGAGCAGATTAACATGCCAACCTTGGTACACCTTGGCTTTCAGCGATTTCTACCCTGCGTCGGGCTTCAGCCCTATATCCAGTGTTACTGGCACATTGTTAGGGCTGCGGGACCAGAGTCGCTGTCGACAGAGTTTATGCATCCTGAGGGCGGTAGTGGCATCATCTTCAACTTCGGTGCGCCGATTCACTTAGATGGCATGCAACATAGCGCCCATTGCCTGGTGACGGGGCCCACGAGACAAAGCACCAAACTGGAACTGTCGGGCAAGGTCGATGCCTTAGGGGTGCGCTTCTGGCCTGGCAGCGGGCGCGCCTTTCTAAATGCCCCCCTGTCGGAGATGCTGGGGCAAAACCTGACGCCAGCGGATCTATCCCTTGTGCTACTCGGCGATGAGTTGACCGAACGCCTGGCCGCGCTGCCAACGGCGCAGGCAAAAATTGCCCTGCTGGAAACCAGGCTACTGCACTATCTGGCAGCCAGGGAGTCACTGCTTGAGGCCAGTGAGTTAAGAATGAGGCACGCCTTAAACTGGATCACCAGACAGAGAGGCCAGGGCGAGCTGCGCCACTTATTGGGCGAGCTAGATATCGGCCAGCGCCAACTGGAGCGCCTATTCCTGCAAGATGTAGGCATGACGCCGAAAAATTACAGCATTTTACAGCGCACCGCCTATGCCAAGGAGCTACTCAGGCATGACATCGACAAGTCTCTTACCGACATCGGCTATCACGCCGGCTTTTACGACCAGGCTCATTTCATACGCGAATTCAAGAAGGTCATAGGCATCACCCCAGGCATTTACCGAAACAAGGCCTTGCACAACCCAAAGCGCTAGTTTATCTCCATTAGGATAACTCCAAGCAAGGAGAGGCACTCCCATCAAGGCTCTGGTCCTTAGGGAGAAGAGGTGTGTGCTTGAGTCTGACAGCAAAAAGCCCCCACCTGGCCAACGCTATTTTGTCATCGGATAACCAAAGCCTGTGATACAATAGGCGCTAAGCGATTGTCTCCAGTAAATGAGACAGAAAATCGGCGTAAGACTAGGCCCTTAAACGGGCGAAATAAGATTATCGATAACAATCACAAGTAAACTTAACTGATTGTTATAAAAGGCAAGTATAAGGTATTACAACTAGATGGCATTACTGATCGACGACAGCTGTATCAACTGTGACATGTGTGAACCTGAGTGTCCCAACCAGGCGATCACCATGGGGGAAGAGATCTATGAGATAGATCCTAACCTGTGCACCGAATGCGTCGGCCACTACGACAAGCCTACCTGCGTCTCCGTCTGCCCCATCGACTGTATCGACCCGGACCCCGCCCATGTGGAGTCCCTGGATGAACTCCTGGTCAAGTATCACCTGATCACCGGTAAGCCGATCGATTAAGCTACCAACAAGAGTTAACCGTCTTCAAATAAACAAAAAGCGAAGCCTTAGCTTCGCTTTTTGATGACTCATCATGAGTGAGCTCAATGGGCTATTTCAGGCCCATGGCATGTTCGCTTGGCGCTGCAGTTGGGTGAGCATGGCGGCGGCCTGAGTGATGCTCTGGCGCATAAACACAGGCATGGTGTCAAACTCTATGCTGAGCAGCAGGTTTTTCACCTCGAGCCCCAACTCTGTATCTCCCTCAATCGCCAGACGACGCTGGAAAAACAGGGTATCTGGGTCTTCCTTACCGGCAGCGATCAGAAGCAGCGCCTGACTACAACCGCTAAAGCTTACCTCGGCCTCGCCGCCTTCACGGACGATGAGGCGCTCATCGAAGCTAACCTCGAAGCTTAACTCGAGATCGGTCACGCTAATCTTCACCCAGCGAGCCTGCAAAAAGTCCAGCTCGCCATCTTTAATCTGCGCCGCCATCAGCAGATTTAATATACGCTCGATAAGCTGAGCCTTAATTGAAAAAGGCACTAAGTTTAATGGTTTAGCTATGACTTTAGGCCCATATTGCAATAGATGTTTGGCCATGTTTGCCAACACACTTCGCTGCATGACTGACGTTCTCCTACCAAATTGGAGGACCGAAATCGTGACTTCGATCAATGTTTAGTGAGGTTCCCGACAACCGCTGTCGAGAGTGATAAGGAAATCAATTTTAACCAGATTTTATGATCACAAACCTGTTTTACATCAAGAATTGTTCAGCCATTCCCTTTTACACTTCACACTTTTTAAGGGAGAACAGCACATGGAACTTCTTTGTCCGGCGGGTAACCTCGCCTCCCTCAAGGTCGCCTTAAACGCCGGTGCCGACGCCGTCTACCTTGGGTTGAAAAACGATACCAACGCCCGCTCCTTCGCCGGGCTTAACTTTACGCCGGAAAAATTGGCCCAGGCGGCCAAGCTGACCCAGCAGGCGGGTAAGAAGATTTTTCTGACCATCAATACCTTCCCTAAACCCGGTGAAGAGCAACGCTGGTACCAGGCGATCGATCTGGCCGCCGACACAGGGGTCGATGCGCTGATCATGGCCGACCTCTCCCTGCTGGACTATGCCCACAGCCGTTACCCTCACCTGCCGCTGCACCTGTCGGTGCAGGCCAGCGCCACTAACCTGGGGGCTCTTAGCCTCTATAAGCAGGAGTTCAACATCGACCGTGTGGTTCTGCCGCGGGTGCTGTCGATGAAACAGGTCAGAGACCTCTCCAAGGTGACCCCAGTGGATCTCGAGGTGTTCGCCTTCGGTAGCCTGTGCATCATGGCCGAGGGGCGCTGCCACCTCTCCTCCTATGTGACGGGCCAGTCCCCCAACACGGGCGGCTCCTGTTCACCGGCAAAACATGTACGCTGGCAAGATGTGGGCGACAGCCAGCAAACCCGGCTCAACGACGTGTTGATCGACCAATCCGGTAAGGATGAGCAGATGGGGTATCCCGTAGTCTGTAAGGGGCGCTACACCACCAGCGACAGCCGGGAGGCCTCGCACCTGCTGGAATCTCCCACCAGCCTCAACACCCTTAGCCTGCTGCCGGAACTCGCCAAGGCGCGCGTGGTCTCCCTCAAGATAGAGGGGCGTCAACGCAGCCCGGCCTATGTGGAGCAGGTGACCCGGGTCTGGCGTCAGGCGATCGACACCTACCTAAGCGATCCTGCGGCCTACACCACCCAGGCCCAGTGGGATCAGGCCCTGGCCAAGGTCTCAGAGGGACAGGTCACCACACTGGGCGCCTATGAGCGCACCTGGCAATAACAGCAAAGCAATAAAGACAAAAGGATAACAAGATGAAAACCTCATTAGGACCGATTCAATATTGCTGGCCCAAAGAGAAGATGGTCGAATTTTATGAGACCGTGGCACAGAGCAGCGTGCCCCTGGTTTATCTGGGCGAGACCGTCTGCAGTCGTCGCCGCGAGCTTAAGTTCAGCGACTATATGGCGTTGGCGCGCATGCTGAAGGCCGCAGGCAAGGAGGTGGTGCTCTCCACCCTGACGCTTATCGAGGCGCAGTCGGAATATCTTGAACTCAAGAAGCAGGTGGAAAACGGCGAGTTCACCATAGAGGCTAACGATGTCGGCGCCATCTATCTGGCCAAGGAGCATGGGATCCCCTTCGTCTGTGGGCCCAGCGTCAACAGCTATAACGCCGCCACCCTGAAGAAGTTTGCCAGTTGGGGCATGCAACGTTTCGTGATGCCGCTGGAGCTGTCCAAGGCCTGGCTCACTCAGGTGCTTGAGGATCTAGCCCCCCGTCAGGTAGAGGTAGAGGTGTTTGGTCATGGCTTCATGCCGCTGGCCCATTCGGCCCGCTGCTTCACCGCCCGCCACAAGGGGCTGACCAAGGATAAGTGTCAGACCATCTGTATCGAAAATCCCGAGGGCTTACTGGTGCAGACTCAGGAAGACCAGCCGCTGCTGCGCCTCAACGGCATACAGACACAGTCGGCCAACTATATGGATCTCTGTGACCAGCAGACTCAGATGCAGGCCCTGGGGGTCGACTACTTCCGCATCTCACCCTCGTCCCTGGCATCCATCGCCTTGGCCGATGAGTTACCGGCCAAGTCGGCCAGCCACGACAGGCAGTGTAACGGTTATTGGCATCAGCTGCCCGGTCTGACCCTAAGCTAGGCGGGCGATAACTAGATGAAAAAAGCAGGACTCATGAGGGAATTTTAAAAAAGCTGATAAAACGTCGGTTTAGATAAAAGGAAAGGTTAACCGAGTCGACGCGTCTCTCGCTGGGTCCACACCAGCGAGAGTAGCCAACCCATGAAGCTGAACAGCGCCGCCCACTCCATGATCACAGGGCAACGAAACTCGGGTCTTGGCTCCACCATCACGAGATCATGGTAAAACCAGGTTCCGCTCGCCACCACGCCATCGTCGGTATGGGCCATCAGGATAAACGCCAGCAGCAAGCCCAGCGTCAGACCAGAGATCAACAGACTACCGCGCAGGGCAAAGCGCTTGGGCCTGTCTCTACGACTCAACAGGTAGACAAGATACGCCGCCACGCTCATCGCCGCGAAATAGAAGAAATATTCTATGCCTAAGATATGCAGGTGATAGACGTTAACCGGAAACAGGCCGACACAGGCCAGCGCCAGAAGCGATGCCACCAACACTGAGAAGCTGGTCAACACCCAGGGGCCGTCGCTGTTTTGCAGGGCAAACAGGGCAAATAACACTAGGCTCAAACTGCCGAAGAAGAGTCCGCCGTTAAACACCACCGCCAGCTCTGAGTGGCCATACTGACCCAGCTCACTCAGGGAGAAGTTGTAGAAGCTAAAGCCTTGGCCGCTGTAATCGCTGAATCCTAAGCTAGCCGCCACCAAGCCGATAAGATGTCCTACGAGTCCAAGCAAGCCAAACCTAAATGCTAATTTAGACAGTTTCTGCTCTTTTGAAGTCATAGGCCGTTTATCGTTTAACACACTCATTGGTTAACCATATATGGAATCAGAATTTTTTGCAGAGGTCTAGCGCATATTTCTGACACGGACTGAATAAAAACTCAACAAAAATCATACATGAGAATCATAGCTCACCTCCACTAAAGGGGTATCTCTCAGACTAAACGGCGCGCCACCACGCAACACCCAGGCAACAAATGCACAACCTTGTTTTCAAAGGGGTTTAACCAATATTTACCTAGCCTAGACCTTGGCAATTTAGGTACAATATAAATAGTCATAAAGTGCTAATAACTATGCTGCGGCGGTGAAACGGTTCACCAAGCATTATAATCGTTTTACATCACTGGACTTAGGGGGTAACCTTCCCCGCTTATCTCATGAATGGATATTCAGAGTGTATTGATTAACGGATCTTTGAGTAGATGGCTGCCCACGCTTGGGAAGCAAAGAATAAAGGCTAAATAAAGTGGCTGAAAAACAAACCCATAACATTAAAACCGTGCTGACGTTTCTAGTCCCTTCCATTATCGGACTGTTACTCTTCATGACCCCCATTAGCTATCAAGATGCCATCACGATCCCCATCGCCATCGTATCTAAGGGGCTGCAAAATCTATTGGGCGATAGCATTGTCGCCATCGTCACCGCCATTGTGGTGCTCACCGCTGTCGCGACTCTCATCTGCAAAGCGGCAAAACCCGCGATACTCAATCGCTATCCCTTCTTTCGTGCCCTACTCGACGTCAGCCCCATGTGGGCCCTGGTGCGTGTGCTGGGTGCCATCTTCATCGTACTGACTTTTACCGGCACTGGGCCAGAGGCGATTCACTCGGGCAATACCGGCGCACTGGTACTCAACGACCTGCTGCCCGTGCTATTTTGCGTGTTTATCTTTGCCGGCATGTTGCTGCCACTGCTGCTTAACTTCGGCCTGCTGGAGCTGTTCGGCACCCTGCTGACCAAGGTGATGCGCCCGGTGTTCAACCTGCCGGGACGCAGCGCCATCGACTGTATGGCCTCCTGGCTTGGCGATGGCAGCGTCGGCATTCTGATGACCAGTAAGCAATATGAATCCCGTTTCTACACCCAGAGAGAAGCGGCGGTGATCGGTACCACCTTCTCCGCGGTCTCTATCACCTTCTCACTGGTGGTGATCTCTCAGGTTAAGCTCGAGCACCTGTTCGTGCCCTTCTATTTGACCGTCTGTCTGGCCGGTGTGGTCGCGGCCATCGTTGTGCCTAAGCTGCCCCCGCTCTCTTGGAAGAAAGATCACTACATAGATGAGACCCCGCGTCATCCCGACGACGAGGTTATCCCTCATGGTAAGGGCGTCTTCGCGTGGGGCCTGGAGCAGGCGTTGACCAAGGCGGCCAAGGCCGAAAGCGTGGGTCATACCCTGAAAGATGGTCTGAAGAACGTGATCGACATGATCTTCGGCGTGATCCCTGTGGTGATGGCCATAGGTACCGTCGCCCTGATGATCGCCGAATACACGCCTATCTTTAACTATCTGGGCATGCCATTCATTCCGCTGCTTGAGCTGCTGCAGGTGCCGGAAGCCGCCGAGGCTTCTAAGACCATAGTGGTGGGCTTTGCCGACATGTTTATCCCGTCGATCCTGGCCAGCTCCATCGAGTCGGACATGACCCGCTTCATCATCGCCGCCATGTCGGTGACCCAGCTGATCTACATGAGTGAAGTGGGCGCCCTGTTGATTGGCAGCAAGATCCCGGTCAATATCCTAGAGCTGTTTGTCATCTTTATCCTAAGAACCCTGGTCACCCTGCCGGTGATCGCAGGCGTCGCCCACCTTATCTTCTAAGGCAGAGGCGTAAACTAAAAAAGGGCAGCTCAGGCTGCCCTTTCTTATGGCCGCAATGGCACATTATCTTATTCATTCAACTCGCAATTTCCCCAAAGACTTCTAAACTTAAACACTCAAGCAGCGCTCATTGTGCCGGGATTTACGCGGCTGTTTTTCGCCCCCCATCCCCAAAAAACTGAGCGCCAAACCGCCCCCTAGATCACAAGGGCCAAGTTATGACTTGCAAACACTCGAGTTGGCGCGCCTAGATGAGAGCACTCATTCTCTCACTCCTGCTATTGCTACTGGTGAGCCAGCCCAGCCTAGCCTTCAGCTATCAGCCGCAGTTTGATTCCTTCGGCGCCAAGGAGGGGCTGTCGATGAACACGGTCACAGATATCGTCAACGACAAGGAGGGACATCTGTGGATTGCCACCCAGGCCGGGCTCAACCGCTACGATGGCAAGCGTTTCAAGATCTTCGACACCCTGGGGGATAATCGCGGCCCCTCGGCCAAATATATCAAGAAGCTGCATTTCAGCCGCAGTACCCTCTGGCTCATCACCCGCAACGAAGGGATAAACCGCTATCACGCCGACAGCGGCATCTTCGAGCCCTTCAACGCCAGTAACAGCCCGCTGCCCGACGATATCGTCGATCTCGATGAGGATGCCCAGGGTAACCTATGGATCGCCACCGCCGACAATCGCCTGCTCTACTTCTCCCCCGCCAGCAACAAGCTGCTGGCGACCCTGGACAGCAGCACGACTCAAGGACTGCCCAGCGGGCGCATCAACACCCTGTATCGCGACCGGCAGGAGAGGCTCTGGATAGGCACGCTCAACGGTCTCGCCAGCCTCAAGCAGACAGCAGATGAGATTAGCGTCACCCAATACGCGCCAGAGGTGCTGCGCGGCGTCTCCGCCATCGAGGCGGGTAAGAGCAACACTCTCTGGGTCGGCACCCAGACCCGCGGCCTGTTCCTGCTGGATATCACCAACGATCAGGCCATGGCGATCGCCGCCGTGCCCGCCAGCCCCGCCTTCTCCATCTCCGCCCTCAGGCGGGATAAGTTCGGCAGCCTCTGGATAGGCTTTCGCGCCCAGGGACTGGCCAGATATGAACCCAGCCGTAACGAGATCCACAGGCTCAACGCCTCCGCCGAGAACCGCTACAGCATCAACAGCCCAGTCATCACCTCTCTGTGGATAGACAACGAGCAACAGCTGTGGATCGGCAGCAAGGGCGGCGGCCTGAGTAAGACCTTTCTCGACGCCCAATATTTCGGTCATATCCATGGTTTTAGCTTCAACGACAATAACCTGCTCAACGTGGACATTCGCAGCCTGCTGGAGGACAGCCAGGGCACTCTCTGGGTCGGCACCGCCAGCGGCGTCTACCGGGGGCTGAAAAATCCCAGGGGCGAGCTGACGGGCTTCATCCCCTTCCATGTGCAAAACCCCGCCCTCAGTCAGGCCTTCATCAGCTTCATCAAGGAGGATGAGCTGGGTCAGCTGTGGATAGGCACCCGGGGCGATGGCCTCTTCATCTATACCGCCGACAAGCAGAGCTACATTCACTATCTGGCCGATGCCAAGAGCCCCAACAGCCTGCCCAGCAATCAGCTCTATTCGCTCTATTTCGACAGGCAGGGGACTCCCTGGATCACCAGCAGCGATGGTGGCATCGCCAGATATGCCGGCATAGCCACAGGCTTTATAGCCGTGCCTCTGCCCATCAAGACGGTCACCGACATGCTGCAGGATGGCGACGGCAACTACTGGCTCACCTCCTCCAGCGACGGCCTGCTGAGGCTCGCGGCCAATGGCGAGATCACCCACTTCGCCAGCCACACGCCCCATGCCTTGCCTAAACAACACCTCTTCTCCATAGTGGCGGGAGACAACCACAGCCTGTGGATCGCCAGCAACGAGGGGCTAGTGCACTTCAACACCCAAGACTTCAGCAGCCGACTGCTTACCACGGCGGATGGCCTGATCGACGACACCATCTATCTGCTGTTTGCCGACCAGCGCCGCCACCTCTGGCTCGGCACCACCAAGGGGCTAACCCAGCTCGACCCGGACAGCCTGAAGACCACCAACTACACAGATATTGACGGCATACAGGACAACGAGTTCAACTTCGGCGCCGCGGCGCTGGGGCGTAACAACAGCCTCTATCTTGGCGGCGTCAACGGCTTTAACCACTTTAATCCGGCCCAGCTGCCCCGCCGTCAGCCGCCGACCCTGCCGGTGATCACAGATCTCTTTGTTCTGGGTCAGGCCCAGGGACTCCCCGACATGGACAAGGGCACGCCAAGGCTGCCCCCTTCGCTGGCGCTGCCCCATACCGCCGATATCTTCTCGCTGCACTACCACAGCCCGGATCTGCACAACGCCACCCGGCTCAGCTATCAGTACCGCCTGCTCGGGCTCAACGACACCTGGATAGCGGGCTCGCCGGAGCAGGTCGCCTACTTCACCGGCCTCAACCCGGGCAACTATCTGTTTGAGATCCGCGCCAAGGATATCAACCAGCAATACAGCCCCATCAGGCGCCTCAAGATCATGCTGGAGCCCGCGCCATGGCAGTCGCCCTTCGCCTACACCTTATACTTCACCCTGACCCTGATGCTGGTGAGCTTAATTTTTTATCGCAAGTGGTCCCAGTATCAGCAGCAGGCCGCCCTGCTGCACGAGGTGGCCGAGAGCGAGCAGCGCCTGCAGCTGGCCCTATGGGGCAGCGGCGATGAGTTTTGGGACTGGAATATCGTTCATGGCAATGCCACCCGTACCAACACCTTCCTCAAGTATCCCGAGCAGGAACAGGAGCTGAAGAAAACCATAGCCACCTGTGTCCACCCGGACGACATCCCCAAGGTGTCACGGGTCGCCAAGGAGTGCATCAACGACCAGATAGATAAGTTCTCCCTCACCTATCGCGGCCTGGCGCCCGACGGCGAGTGGCTCTGGGTGCTCAATCGTGGTCAGGTGGTAGAGCGTGACGAAGCGGGCAAGGCAGTACGCATCGCGGGGACCATCAAAAACATACAGCAGCAGAAAGAGACGGAGCACGCCCTGCGCGAGCTCAATCAGCGTCTCGAGCAGCGCGTCAACGAGCGCACCCTTGAGCTGCAACAGCGCAACGACGAGCTGAAACACACCCTGGACGAGCTGGAACATACCCAGGGCGAGCTGATGGACAAGGAGAAGATGGCGGCGCTGGGCGGCCTGGTGGCCAGCATCACCCACGAGGTCAATACTCCCATAGGGATCAGCGTCACCGCCGCCTCCCACCTGCAGGAGAGCGTTAAACACTTCGACCAGCTCTATCGCCTCGGCGAGATCACCGAAGAAGACTTCGAGCAGTATCAGACCGAGGTGGCCGAGTGCTGCCGACTGATCCTGGCCAACCTGGAGCGCGCCTCAAAGCTTATCGCCAGCTTCAAACAGGTCTCTGTGGATCAGTCCCACGAGGATGTTCGCGAGTTCGACCTACATGCCTACCTGGAGGAGATCTTCATCTCCCTCAACCCCATGCTGTCGCGCACGCCCCATGAATACAGCTATCAATGTCCGGATAAGCTGATCATCCAGAGCACCCCGGGGGCCTTCTACCAGATCGTCAGCAACCTGTTTAACAACTCGGTGATCCACGCCTATCCCGATGGCAAGTCTGGCAAGCTCAGCCTAGACGTCGAGCGAACCGACCAGGGGATCTGCATCACCTATCAGGACGATGGCTGCGGCATGTCCCAGGAGGTTCAGGCCCAGGTGTTCCAGCCCTTCTTCACCACCAAGCGCGGCAAGGGCGGCAGCGGCCTGGGGATGAACATCGTCTCCAACATAGTCACTCAGGTCCTCAAGGGCGAGATCAGCATAGACTCCCAGGAGGGGCGCGGCAGCACCTTCATCATACATTTGCCCGACAGCCTGATCGTCCGCTAGGCGTCATCTGGCTGCAATAATTTGTTCATCTCTTAGTCAAACTCCCCTCTTACTCTGGCGCTATGGATAGGGTGTCTCCATCACGGGCACCATCCCTTACACAGCGAGCAGACCCATGCAAAAGATGATCTTCACCGTAGACGATGTGGTTGCCAACAACCTGCCCAAGCTCAATCAGAGCCCCTGGCTGGCGACCCCCACCAAGGCGCTGCTGCGCTATTTCCTGATGGAAAAAGAGTGCCATGCCATTACCCAGGAGTTTGATTACCTGGAGGGGGTAGACTTTATCGAGCAGGTCCTGGCCAGCTTCAACTTCACCTACAGCGTGCCCAGCACAGAGGTGGAGAATATCCCCAGCGAGGGGCGGGTGGTGATCTACGCCAACCACCCTATCGGCTCACTGGACGCCCTTGCGATGATCAAGCTGATCAGCAAGGTGCGCCCGGACATCAAGGTGGTGGCCAACGAGCTGCTGATGGCCCTAGAGCCGCTGCACTCCATCCTGCTGCCGGTGCGTAACATGACGGGCGGCACCCCCAAACAACATCTGGAGAAGATCCACCAGCACCTCAAGAGCGAAGGCGCCGTGCTGATCTTCCCCTCCGGCGAGGTCTCGCGCCTGCGCCCCAACGGCGTGAGGGACCTGCACTGGCACAGCGGCTTTTTGAAGATTGCCAAGGCCTGTCAGGCGCCGCTGCTGCCCATGTTTGCCGATGCCAAGAACTCGGCCACCTTCTACGGTGCCTCGATGATCTACAAGCCCCTGGCCAGCCTGCTGCTGGTCAAGGAGATGTTCAAGCAGGCCAAGCGCACCATGCCCCTGCGCATAGGTCAGCTGATCCCCAAGGAGGTGGTGGCCAGCAGCGACTTCCCGCTCAAGACCCAGGTGAAGCTGCTGAAGAATCATCTCTACCGCATCGGCAAGAACCGCAGCCCCCTGTTTAAGACCCAGAACGCCATCGCCCATCCCGAGTCGCGCAGCGATCTGATCGAGGCGCTATCCCAGTGCGAGCTGCTGGGCCAGACTCACGACGAGAAACTCATCTATCTCTACCGCCACAAGCAAAGCAATCCCATCATGCGTGAGATAGGCAGACTGAGGGAGATCGCCTTTCGCGCCGTGGGTGAAGGCAGCGGCAAGCGCCGCGACACAGACAAGTACGACGCCGACTACCTGCATCTGGTGCTCTGGGATCACAAGGCGCTGGAGATCGTCGGCGCCTACCGTTTCGCCAGCGCCAAGAGCCTTTACCAGGATGAACATAAGGGCCTCTACAGCCAGTCGCTGTTTCAGTACCGCGACGAGTTCGCCCCCTACTTCGAGCAGGGGCTGGAGCTGGGACGCAGCTTCGTGCAGCCTAAGTATTGGGGCAAGCGCAGCCTGGATTACCTCTGGTTCGGCATAGGCGCCTTCCTAGCCAAACATCCAGAGTATCGTTACCTGTTCGGTCCCGTCTCCATCAGCGACGCCCTGCCGGAGCAGGCCAAGGCGATGTTGGTCTACTTCTACCAGACCCACTTCTGCCCAGTGCAGGAGCTGGCACACGCCAACAGCCGCTACAGCTTTACCCCAGAGCAGCACGAACAGTTAGATAGCCTCTTCCCCGGCGAAGACTATCAGGCGGAATTTAAGCTGCTCAAGCAGGCGCTGGCCAGCATGGGCGCGGCCGTGCCCGCCCTGTACAAACAGTATGGCGAGCTGTGCGACGGTTTAGGGGTGAGCTTCCTCGACTTCGGCATAGACGCCGAGTTTGGCGACTGCATCGACGGCCTGGTGCTGGTGGACACCCACAAGCTCAAGGCCAAGAAGCGCGCCCGCTACATCGACTGTCACCTGCCCGAACTCAACACGGGCGGCGAAGACAGCCCCCTGAAATAGCAATGGCACTAGCAATAACGCTAGCTGCGCTATCTTCAAGCATAAAAAAGACGCCCCAGGGCGTCTTTTTTTATCGCAAGCTTTTGTGGATTGGTTCTGCGACAAGCTTTTATGAATTTGTTTTGCGACAAAGGCTTGTCGTTAGCTCTGCGAGTTAGTTCTGTGAGTAAGTTTTACCAATAGCGTTGGCGGACTCTCAATTAACATCAGCCCAAGCCACCCAAGCTTAACTATTTAGTCATGAATATCTAGTCATGAAAGCGCATCAGCAAGGCGCGATAGATGCGATACAGGCGCACTATCTGCGCCAGCTCTACCCGCTCGTTGACCTGATGTATGGTGCGATTGGGAAGCCCCAGCTCGATCACCTGGGTCTGAGGCGATGACAGAAAACGTCCGTCTGAGGTGCCCCCTGAGGTGGAGAGGCGCGGAAAGCTGGCGGTGACCTCGAAGATCGCCGCCTCCACCTGAGCGATCAGGCTCTGACCATCGGTTTCCTGGGTATGATAGGGCTGACAGCCTCGCTCCCAGCGCAGGCTGATGGCATCCTCTCCCAGGGAAAGCCCCTCCAGACAGGTCTGGATCCGCGCCATGATCCCCGCCTCGCTGTAACGATAGCTGTAGCGGATGTTGAAGCAGATGTCGCAGCTGCCGGGGACGATATTGTCGGTAAACGCCCCAGAATCCACATGGGTCACCTGCAAGCTGGTGCCGGGAAAGTCGTCGCTGCCCTCATCCCAAATGAGAGCTTCCAATGCCTGCATCACCCGCGCCGCCATATGCAGGGCATTGACCGCGTTCTTGGGATAGGCAACGTGTCCCTGCTTGCCTTTGAGCGTTAGCCGCGCCGAGATGGCGCCGCGACGGCCAATCTTAATCACATCGCCCGCCTGCTTATCGGCGGTCGGCTCGGCCACCACACAGTACTTGGGCAGACGTGCCTGAGCCTTGAGGCGCTCGACCAGGGTGTGGGTTCCATGTTCCGCCTCGCCCTCTTCGTCGCTGGTGACGATAAACTGCCAGTTGACCTTGGGCAGGCCATGACAGGCAATATGGTCCTCGACCGCCGCCAGCATCACCGCCAGGCCAGATTTCATGTCCACCGCGCCGCGGCCAATCAGCATGCCATCCATTAAGGTGGCGGCAAACGGCGGTGTCTGCCAGCGGCTCAGATCCCCAGGTGGCACCACATCCGTATGCCCGGCCAACGCCAGCTGAGCCGGGCGCTCATCAAAAGACGCCAGCAGGTTGCTCACCCCTTGATCCTGATAGTGACTGACGTCGAAGCCCATTGCGACAAGCCTTTCCCCTAACCACTGCTGGCAACCGGCATCTTCCGGGGTGATTGAGGGGCGGCGCATCAGCTCACGGCAGTAACGCACCGCCTTGTGCTGGCTAAGATCTTCCTGGCTTAGCTCGCCTTGATTATGCTTGCCTTGGGTGCGCTGCAAATGACTGGAATCGACATAGAAAGGGTCGGACTGGCTGGCCTGGGATGCCAATGGCATGGATTTCATCTTTTTGCCCTGATACTAAGATAAACCCAATCATTAAAGGGCAAACCCATGACATTTATGTGAAATTTAGATGGTCATTTGTTGAACATTCATTTATCTGTTATAACTGGAAACAGGGTGAACTTTCACCAAAGTCACTGAGAACCTTACAAAACTCAGTCAACCTCCCCCTAAGTCTCAGGAGTCTGCCATGGCAACACGGGTATCGGAGATCATGAGCACCAGGGTCGTCACCATAGAGATGGACGACAGGCTTACCATAGTCAAAGAGATCTTTGACAGCGCCCCCTTTCATCATCTGCTGGTGATCGAGAACGACAGCTTGCAAGGCGTGCTATCTGAGCGCGACTATCTGCGCACCCTCAGCCCCCATATCGGCAGCATAGGCGAGACGGAGCGCGACAGCGATACCCTGCAGCGCCGCGCCCATCAGGTGATGAGCCGGGATCCCATCACCATAGCCCCCGAGGCCGACATCAAGACCGCCGGGCAACTCATGCTGGCCCACGACATCGGCTGCCTGCCTGTGATGGCATTTAGCAAGATAGTGGGCATCATCACCTGGAAAGATCTGCTGCGCGCCTTCTGCCATGATGATCTGGTTCCCCAACAGGAATAGTGCTCGCCAGTTTTGTAAAATGCCTTGCTTATCAGCCTCGAACGACAGCCTTAAACGACAAACCCAGGTCAAGCGACCTGGGTTTGTGTTATTTGAGTTGCAGCTCAAAGCTGCTGACTCGATACTTTCTAGATAGCCCAGCCGCCCATGTAGAAGACCACCAGGCCGATAGTGATGGCTAACACACCGGGTTTCAGGGCACGCCACTCACCGCTGGCCAGACGACCAACCACTAGGGTCACAAAGCCCAGCATGATACCGGTAACGATATTACAGCTGAGGATGATGAACACGGCGCAAGTCAGTCCCGCCATGGCATCGACCTTGTCGTCGAAGTTCAGCTTGGTCACGTTGCTCAGCATCAAGAGGCCCACATACATGAGCGCCGGCGCCGTAGCATAAGCAGGTACCAGATAGCTCAGCGGCGCCAGGAACACCATCAGCAGGAAGAGCACGCCAACGATTGTCGCCGTCAGGCCCGTCTTACCACCGGCCGCGGTACCCGCCGCCGACTCGATATACACGGCCGCCGGTGCACCGCCCACGGCACCTGCGAAGATGCTGCTCATGGAATCTGAGGTCAGCGCCTTACCGCCACCGACAATGTTGTCTTTCTCATCCAGCAGTTCCGCCTGACCGGCCACTGCGCGAATGGTGCCCGTAGCATCGAAGATCGCCGTCATCACTAGCGCCAGCACAATAGGCAGCACCACAGGGTTGAGGGCGCCCATGATATCCAGCTGACCGATAAGCGACTTATCTGACATCAAATCAGGCAGGGCGAATAAGCCCTGGTAGGTCACGCTCGGGTCGAACGCAAGGCCAAATACAGAAAGCGCGATGATCACCAGCAGAATACCGCCGGGTACGCCGCGGCGCTCCAGGCCTATGGTGGCTGCCAGGCCAATCACAGTTGCGATGACAGGCAGGCTGTGGATATCGCCAAGCTTCACCGGCAAGCCAGCGTCGTTGGCAACGATCAGATGCACGCTATTGGTGGCGATCAGCAGCAGGAACAGGCCGATACCTATACCGGTACCGTGAGCGATCCCCTTAGGCAGGTTGGTCAGTACCCACTGACGCACGCCGGTGACACTCACCAGGGTGAAGACCACGCCCATGAGGAAGATAGCCCCCAGGGTCACGGGAATCGAGATCCCCTGGCCCAGCACCATGCTAAAGGCGGTAAAGGCGGTCAGTGAGATGGCGCAGCCAATCGCCATCGGCAGATTGGCCCACAGCCCCATCAGCAGGGAGCCGAAGGAGGCGATCAGACAGGTGGCCACGAAGACGGCGCCGGGATCGAAACCGGCGGCGCCCAACATGTTTGGTACCACGATCACCGAATAGACCATGGCGAGGAAGGTGGTTAAGCCGGCAATCACCTCTTGGCGCAGCGTGCTACCACGAGCGGTGATGGCAAAATAACGGTCAAGCAGGGAGCTTGCAGGTACAGCGGGTGCAGCGAGAGTCTGTTCAGACTTCATAGTAGTTACCTTTTTTGATCTCTTAATTTGGAAGGCTATGGCAAGTTAGAGCCCCACGACAGATGTCTGTGGGTGAGAGATCCACTGGGTACTTATTGGTGTACCTTACGTGACCTGCAGATCGGTAACCGAGGAGATACCGACCTTTTAAGGTAAGCAAACACTTACCCATAACACAGCCTTTGTTGGCGGCGCATTCTACAGCAAAGACTGTGACATAAACTAGAGCAAGCTAACAATTCGCCAAACTTTTGTTCAACTTTCGCGCGAAGGCTTTTTTAGCCTGTGATACCGCGACAACCATGGGATATCCGCGCAAGAGAACACTCAGTTAAATCATTTAATATCAGACATTTACAAACAAACTCTTCACCATCAAGCCGCCAGACTCAGTTTTATTCATATTTTTTCATAACTTGTCACCCTTGGTTCATGCCAGGCAGCACCTCCATTCACATCCCTCCTCTACCATGCAGCCATGGACAAAGATCAACTAAGAGAGTCTGTCATGCCATCACACCCAATAAGCGAAACACGAGATCAGGATAAATCCAAAGAGCTCAGAGCCCTCGGCTTCATCATAGTGCTGCTCTTCCCGATGCTGACCATCACAGGCATCAGCGCCTATGGCTTCATCATCTGGATGATCCAGGCATTCGGCGGCGTCGTCGCCCATTAACCCATTACCAACTTGAGAAAGGATGTTGCTATGAAGTGGTTTATCACCCTTTGGCGTACCCTCAACAAACCCGCCAAAACCCTCACCCTTGGCGCCATTAGCCTGTCAGCCTTCCTGATGGGCATCATCTTTTGGGGTGGCTTCAACACCGCCCTGGAGGCGACCAACACAGAAGCCTTCTGCATCAGTTGCCACAGCATGGAGAGTAAACCCTACCAGGAGCTGCAAAGCACAGTGCATTGGTCGAATCACTCAGGCGTGCGCGCCACCTGTCCCGACTGTCACGTGCCCCACAACTGGAGCCGTAAGATCGGCCGCAAAATAGAGGCCTCCCACGACATGTGGGGCTGGCTGCTGCAAACCGTCAACACCGAAGAGAAATTCGAGGCCAAGCGTCTGGAGATGGCGAGCCGTGAATGGAAACGTTTCGATCGCGACAACTCACTCGCCTGTAAGAACTGCCACAACTATGACTCGATGAAGTGGGACGAGATGTCCAAGCTGGCCCAGAAGCAGATGAAACGCGCCGCCGAGTTGGATCAGAGCTGTATCGACTGCCACAAGGGGATCGCCCACAAGCTGCCGGACATGGGCACCTCACGCGCCCCCGAACTTATCGCCCAAGTAGGTTCTGGTGAGAGCAGCCTGGCTATCGGCGAAAACTACTTCAGCGCCCTGACCAAGCCGCTGTTCTTCAACGAGAAGACAGACGTCGAGGCGGGCACACTCAACATCGCCACTAAGGTGAAGGTGCTTGAGGTCAAGGGTCAACGCGCCAAGGTAGGTATCGACGGCTGGCGTAAGAAGATAGGCGCAGGCCGGGTGATCTATTTCGATTTCGGCATGAACATCCTCTCGGCCCAGCTCTCTAAAGATGCCGCCTTGGAGCCTGGCGTGATGCAAGTGTTCGAAGAGCAGCAAGACCCGCTCACCGGCCTGATCTGGCAGCGCGTCGAGGCGCAGATCTGGGTGGATGGCGACTATCTAGTGAAAGACCTGCAACCACTCTGGGATTACGCCCGCGACACTTACTCAAGCAGCTGTAGCGTCTGTCATACCCAGCCCGATGAGGCCCATTTCGACGCCAACACCTGGCCAGGCATGTTTCAGGGAATGATCGCCTTCGTCAACATGGATCAGGACACCCAGGCACTGGTGCAGAAATACCTGCAAGAACATTCATCGACTTTTGCCACCTCAGCGCACTAACAGGATAGCATCATGAACAGAAGAGATTTTCTAAAAGGCCTCGCCGCCAGCTCCTATGTCACCCTAAGCGGCTCATCGCTGTTGGCGCCGCTCAACGCCCTGGCCAGCACGGGGACGGATGAAGTGTGGAAAACCACGGGCTCCCACTTCGGCGCCTTTAAGATGACTCGCAAGAACGGCGTCATCGATAAGGTGATCCCCTTCGACCTGGATAAATACCCGACCGATATGATCAATGGGGTCAAGGGGCTGGTCTATAACCCATCCCGCGTGCGCTACCCTATGGTACGCCTCGACTTCCTGCTCAAGGGGCACAAGAGCAACACCTTAGAGCGCGGCGACTACCGTTTCGTGCGCGTCACCTGGGACAAGGCCCTGTCGCTGTTTAAGGACTCACTCGATGAGATCCAGACCAAGTATGGCCCCTCGGGGCTGCATGCGGGCCAGACCGGCTGGCGCGCCACGGGTCAGCTGCACTCCTCCACCAGCCATATGCAGCGCGCGGTAGGAATGCACGGTAACTTCGTCAAGAAGGTCGGCGACTACTCCACCGGCGCCGGACAGACGATTCTTCCTTACGTGCTCGGCTCCACCGAGGTCTACGCCCAGGGTACCTCCTGGCCGCTGATCTTAGAGCACAGCGACACCATAGTGCTCTGGTCAAACGACCCCTATAAGAACCTGCAGGTGGGCTGGAACGCCGAGACTCACGAGTCTTACGCCTATCTGGCACAGCTGAAAGAAAAAGTGGCCCAGGGCAAGATCCGGGTGATCAGCATAGATCCCGTGGTCACCAAGACCCAGAAATACCTGAGCTGCGAGCAGCTCTACATTAACCCACAGACAGACGTGGCGCTGATGCTGGGTATCGCCCACGAGATGGTGAGCAAAGACCTGCACGACAAGGCCTTCATCGACGGCTACAGCCTGGGCTTCGAGGAGTTCCTCCCCTACCTGCTAGGGGAGAAGGATGGCGTGGCCAAGACCCCTGAGTGGGCCAGCCAGATCACCGGCGTGAGCGTCGAGATCATCAAAGATCTGGCCAAGGTGATGACTAAGGGACGCACCCAGATCATGATGGGCTGGTGTATTCAACGCCAGCAACACGGCGAGCAGCCCTACTGGATGGCGGCTGTACTGGCCACCATGATAGGCCAAATCGGTCTGCCGGGCGGCGGCATCAGCTATGGCCACCACTACTCCAGCATAGGCGTACCTTCGTCGGGAGCAGCGGCGCCGGGCGCCTTCCCACGCAACCTGGATGAGGGCCAAAAGCCACTATTTGACAGCACAGACTTCAAGGGTGCCAGCAGCACCATACCAGTCGCACGCTGGATAGATGCCATCCTGGAGCCGGGCAAGACCATAGATGCCAACGGCAGCAAGGTCACCTACCCCGACATTAAGATGATGGTGTTCTCGGGCAACAACCCCTGGAACCATCACCAGGACAGAAACAAGATGAAGCGCGCCTTCCACAAGCTGGAATGTGTGGTCACCATAGACGTGAACTGGACCGCCACCTGTCGCTTCTCAGACATAGTGCTGCCGGCCTGTACCACCTTCGAGCGCAACGACATCGATGTGTACGGCAGCTATGCCAACCGCGGCGTGTTGGCGATGCAGAAGATGGTCGAGCCTCTGTACGAGAGCCTGTCGGACTTTGAGATCTTCACCCGCTTCGCTGCGCTCATGGGTAAAGAGAAGCAATATACCCGCGGCCTGACCGAGATGGACTGGCTAAGAAAGCTCTACGACGAGTGTAAGACCGCAAACGCAGGTAAGTTCGAGATGCCAGAATTCGACACCTTCTGGCAACAAGGCTATGTGCACTTTGGTGAAGGCAAGCCTTGGACGCGCCACAGCGATTTTAGGGATGACCCTGAGATCAACCCGCTGGGCACGCCATCAGGTCTTATCGAGATCTTTAGCCGCAAGATCGCCCAGTTTAACTACGACGATTGCCCAGGCCACCCGACTTGGATGGAGAAGAGCGAGCGCAGCCACGGCGGCCCTGGCTCAGACAAGTACCCCATCTGGATGCAGTCTTGTCACCCGGATCAGCGTCTGCACTCACAGATGTGTGAATCCCAGGAGTACCGCGAGACCTATACCGTACAGGGACGCGAGCCTGTCTACCTCAATCCGCTGGATGCTAAAGCCCGCGGCATCAAGGATGGCGATCTGGTGCGCGTGTTCAACGACAGGGGCCAGCTACTGGCGGGCGCCCGGGTATCGAACCGCTTCCCTCAGGGCGTGATCCGTATCCACGAGGGAGCCTGGTATGGCCCAGTGGGCAAGGATGGCAGCAAACAAGGCGGCAACGAGATAGGCGCCCTGTGCAGCTACGGCGACCCCAACACCCTGACTCAGGATATCGGCAGCTCTAAGCTGGCACAGGCCTGCGCCGCCTACACCTGTCTGGTGGAGTTCGAGAAGTTCAGCGGTAAGGTCCCAGAAGTCAGCGCCTTCAGCGGCCCCATAGAGATCAGCCGCTAAAGTAAGCTAGCGGTCAAAGGAGATTTAAGATGAATAAGCCATCGATTTATCAAACACCAGCCAACCAGGCGCGAGCCAGGGTCTACCGTCTGCTGTCGGATCTGTTTGCCAAAGAGATAGATCATCAGCGCCTACAGAGCCTGCAAAGCGTCGAGGCGCAGGCCTTCTTTGACCTGCTGGCAGGGGAATCCAGGCTGGCGCCTGAGGTGAACACCATACAGGAGGTGTTGGCTGAGCTGGGCGATGAGGCATCCCTACTGAATCTGGCCGCAGATTATTGCGGCCTCTTCCTGGTAGGCGGCAAGCAGAGTGCCAATCCCTATGCGGGCCTCTATCTGACGTATGACGGCGATGAGGAGCAGCCGCTGCTGTTCAGCCCTCAGCATCAGGAGATGCTTGCCCTGCTCAAGCAGAGCAAGCTAGGAGTGCAAAGCGATTTTCCCGAGCCGGCGGATCACATCTCGGTGATCTTGGCCTATGTCGCCCAGCAGTCCACCAGCCTGGACGACAAGGCGCAGCAGCGCTTTATCGCTAAATATCTGGATGCCTGGCTAGCCGAGTTTGCCAAGCGTGTGAGTGACAGAGACCCTAGCCGCTTCTATCAGGCCCTCGCCAGGCTCACCCAGACCTGGGTACGCCTGGATTGTGAGGCGCTTAGACAGTGCGACGCTTAGATTGTGAGACGCTTGGCGCCTGATATCAGAACTACTAGCGTCTGCCACCCTGACCGCGCCGCTTGGCGCGGCGTTTCTGCGCCGCCTTGCCATTGCGACGGGGATTGGGGTCAGCCTTGGTGAGATCCGGCTCGAAACCGGGCAACCATTGCTGAGGCAGACGCTTATCCAGCAATGCCTCTATCTCCTCCAGCAGCAAGGCATCCTCTTCGCTGTAGAGGGTGACTGCAACACCCTGCTTACCCGCACGGCCGGTGCGGCCGATGCGATGCACATAATCCTGAGCCACATAGGGCAGCTCATAGTTGACCACATAGTCCAGAGACTCGATATCTATCCCCCGCGCCGCCACATCCGTGGCCACCAGCACCTTGATCTCTCCACGGCGGAAATCAGCCAGCACCTGCTCACGTGCGCCCTGGCCCAGATCCCCGTGAAACGCCTTGGCCTGGATGCCTTGCTCACATAGGCGGGCGGCCAGCTTGTCGGCGGCCACCTTCTTACGGCTAAACACCAATACCCGCTGCCAATCCCCCTTGTTGATCAGATGAGACAGGAGAGCAAACTTGCGCTCGCTGTCCACCGCATAGACCCGCTGCTCGACATCCTGGCTGGCGCTGTTCTGCGGGCTGACGGCGATGCGTTTGGGCTGCTTTAACCAGCGATGGCTCAGCGCAAGCACCTTGTCATCCAGGGTTGCTGAAAACAGCAGAGTCTGACGCTCGCTGGGTAACAGCGCCATCAGCTCGGTAATCTCATCGGCAAAGCCCATGTCCAACATGCGATCGGCCTCATCGAACACCAGTTGCGCCACGCCATCTAGCTTGGCGGCGCCACGTCTGTGCAGATCCAGCAGGCGACCCGGGGTCGCGACAATCAGGTCGACGCCTGCGGCAAACTGCTGACACTGGGCCTCTATGTTGACGCCGCCATAGACCAGCCCCGCCGACAGCGAGGTAAAGCGGGCGAGATCTGAGATCCCCTGGTGAACCTGCAGCGCCAGTTCGCGGGTGGGCACCAACACCAGGGCTCTGGGCTGTTTATCTGAGCCTTCAGCCTGCGCCTGGCCCATCAAGTTAGCCAGGATAGGCAGGGCGAAGGCGGCTGTCTTGCCCGTGCCCGTCTGGGCAGAGGCCATGAGATCGACGCCGCTCAGCACCAGGGGGATCGCCTCGGCCTGGATCTGAGTCGCCTCGCTAAATGCCAAGGCTTCCAGCGCCTGTTGCAGCGGCTGAGGCAGAGACAATTGAGAAAATAACATAGGTGAAGATCCCGCTTTAGTTGCTGTTGTGAGTAGAGGGTTAACAATGGGGCGCAAGTGTAGCAGATTTCGCCCATGGCTCTAGCAGATTCAGGCGCCTAATACGCCGCTTTGCTAGCTCCGCTATTGCATTGATGCTAGCTGCGCATGGAAGGCGGCGACCGAGTCACGCCACAGCTGCCTGAGCCCGCTAATATCAGTCGCCTGCAACGCGCTCTGCTCCAGCTGCTGGCAGCGCCTTGTCAGCCTGATCATGCCCATGTTGGCGCTGCTGCCCTTGAGGCCATGGAGCAGCTTACGACACGCCTCATTCTTATCTTCGGCGGCCTGTTCGGCTTCCTGTTCAGCTTCCTGTTCGGCTTTCTGTTCGGCTGCCTGTTCAGCTTTCTGTTCAGGCGTGGATTCGACAAGCTGCTCCAACTGAGTCAGCTGCGCCTCGCTGGAGGACAGATAGAGGCTCAACATCTGCGCCATGGCCGCCTCGCCGAGACAGTCGAGATCCCCCTGAAACTGGGCGCTATCCAGAAGAGGAGCACCCAAAAGAGGATCATTCTTTTCTATAGCCTCCGCCGACATTTCACCAGATTCGACTCGTTCTACTGCTTCGGCCTCTTCTGCTTCTTCGGCCTCTTCGCTTTCTTTGGCGACAGGAGCCGATGCTTTTGACGCCCGCCCTAGCCAGCGCATCAGGGCCTGCATGTTGAGCGGCTTGGCTAAGATCTCATCGAATCCTACCTCACGATAAACTTCGAGATCCTGTGGTTGCAGCTGGGCGGTGAAAGCGGCAAACACCAGATCACTCGCGGCGTGCTCACGGAGCTGACTCAGGAGGTCTATGCCAGAACCATCGCTGAGCTGAATATCCAGCATCACGGCATCGAACCCCGGCGATTGGCACTCAAAGACGGCTAATGCCTCGGCGCAGCTTGGCGCCAATACCGCCTCGTGGCCTAGGTGCGCCAGGAAGCCCTGGGCCACCATGGCATTGACCTGATTATCCTCCACCACCAGCACTCTTTTTGGCGCGACCTGAGGGATGATATCGGTAGCGCTTAACACGGGCGCCTCACAAGGCTCCAAGGGCAGGCTAAAGCCGAAGGTGCTGCCCTTGTTCACCTCGGTCTCGACCCAGAGCCCCTCATCGCAGGCCCCCATCAGAGTAACCAGCTCCTTGCTGATGGCCAGTCCTAGGCCCGTGCCTCGGCTGCGCCCCTGATTGGGCTGGGCACTGTAGGCGATAAACAGTCGCGCCTTAGCATCTTCTGGGATCCCAAGGCCAGTATCGCTCACGGTAAACTTAAGGCGCGCCCCTGCTTGGCTCACCCGCAGACAGATCTCCCCCGCCGGGGTAAATTTGATGGCATTGCCCAGCAGGTTAAACAACACCTGGCGCAGCTTGGGGCCATCGATATTGATCCACTCGGGGAGGCGGTCTCGCTCCAGACGCAGCGACAGGCCGGCGTTACCCGCCCCGGCGAGCATGATGGAGACCACCTCGTCGAGTAGCTCGTTGATGGCCACAGGGCGTGGCTCATTACTCAGCTTGCCCTGCTCCAGGCGAGAGAAGTCTAAGATGTCGTTCAGCACAGTCTGCAGCAGGGCGCCGCTGTACTGGGACAGGGCCAGCATCTGCTTCTGGGCCGTGGGCAGCTCAGATTCCCCCAGCAGAGTCAGGGTGCCGAGCAGGCCGTTGAGGGGGGTGCGGATCTCATGGCTCATGGTCGCCAGGAAGAGTGACTTGGCCCTGTCGGCCGCCTCGGCCATCTGTCTCGCCTGGGCATGGCCCTGCACCTCAGCATCGAGACGGCGATTGGTTTGAGCCAGTTCCTGGGTACGTTCCTGCACCGTCGTCTCCAGCGACGCCTTGTGGGCCGACAACTCGGAGGCCGTCTCCTGCAGCTCAGATTGCAGACGCTGATTGTGATCTGTCTTCTGCTTGAAGGCATCGATGGCCGAGGCCATGGCGGTCAGCTCATCATCCCCATGGGGGTCCAGCGCCACCTGAGTATCCCCTCGGCTCAGCCGTGACAGGGCGTCGGTCGCCTCGTGGAGTCTAAGTGCGATCCCCTTGTAGATCACCCGGTATACCACTAGCAGGATCAACACCAGCATCAATAGACCCGTGCCCCAGAGTCCCGCCTTGGCCCAGAAGAGCTGACGAAGAAAATCCCCCCTGGCCTGCTCCGCCTGGCTTTGTTGGGCCGTCATGGCCCCATCAACCTGGGTGTTGAGCTGACTCAGCTTGTCACTCAGTGTCTGAAGCTGCGCCGTCTGAGAGGCGAGCACCCTGGCATAGCGGCGTTGCAGCGCGAGTTTATCGCCGACGCCGCGCAGTATCGCCAGCTCATGGGCCAGCTCATGGGCTCGCCCAGGGTCTCGCACCACCCCCTTGAGCAGCTCGAGCGGCATAAGATTAGGTTGATTGATGCCTGCAAGAACATAGCTCGCTGCGCTGGCGGACTCATTGCTAGGCATGCCGCCCTGGGCCTCAGTTGGCTGCAATCGATACTCGCCGCCGCCCTGCTCGGTCAGCACCCGCGACATGCTCACCAGCACCTTGCTGAGCCCCAGATGTTGCTCGGGCGATTGCAGCAGCTGACCCACCAGCGCCAGGTGGTGAATGAGGGCCAGGGCGCGATTAAGACGCGCCTGAATATCGAGATCTTTCTCTATGATGGTATCGAGCAGATAGCCGCTCTGGGCTGTGCCGGCGACCTCAGGATAGGCCAGGCTCAGCTTGGCCAGCACGGCGGAATCGACAACCGCCAGCTCAGCCTCCAACAGCTCAATAGCCCGTCCAGAGGCATCCACCAGCGCCTGACCATCGCCCCTGAGCTGCTTGGCGAGGGCCAGACGTTCGCCCACCTGATGGCCTAGCTGAGTCAGGTCGTGGATGATCTCCGCCGCCCTGGGGCCGAGGTGGCTGTCGCCCTGAAGGTTAAGCGATTTAAGGCGGGCGATGGCGCCGAGCAGGTTGCTGCTCTCGATGGATAGCTTGCGCCCGAGAAAGGCGCGCTCCGCCTCCTCCTGGGCCCGCTCTAAGGCCTGGGCGTTTTCCTGCAGGGCGCTGACCGACTGCATCAACTGGCGCGCGGCTTCCGAGGCGGGCAGCGCCTCCTCATAGAGGTATTTGTCGGCGGCCTTCACCCAGTAGAGGGATACGCTGCCCAGGCTCACCAGCGTGAGCAAGAGCAGCGCCAGCAGGCTAAAGGCCAGCATGAGACGGCCGACTAAACTTTTCCCCGAGAGTGATAAAGCGCCCACATGGCTCCCGTTTAACTGTTACAATGAATCAATGACATGCGTCTGGTTACATTATACTGAGTGCCCTGTGGTGAAGCATAATAAATCTCCCTTTTTCCGCTCCTTTTGTCTCCCTCATTTCCTCTATGGGCTGGCAATCGCCGCCGGTTTTTCGATATCGGTGACGGCCAATGCAGTTGAGACCTGGTCACTTGAGCAGCGCACCCCCTATAACGCCAAGCTCCAGCAGGTGGAGTCGCTCAGCTATCGCCCCCTGAGTGTGGCGAAACAGCCCTGGCGACTCTGCGCCCTGGTGCCCCACCTCAAAGACGCCTACTGGATTGGTATAGACTATGGCCTGGTGACCCAGGCGCAAACGTTGGGGGTCGCCCTGGAGCTGTTTGAGGCCGGCAGTTACTATGGCAAGGCGAAGCAGCTCGAGCAGCTGGAACACTGCATGAAATCCGATTTCGACGCCATCTTACTGGGCACTGTGGACCCTGAGCTGCTGAAGCACTATCAGGGGCAGATAAGCAAACCTATGCTGGCCCTGGTCAACCGCCTCGACAGCCCCCTGGTAAGCACCCGCATAGGCGTCAACTGGTATCAGATGGGCTGGCATGCCGGCGATTATATTCATCGCACTACAGCAAAACAGCCTGGCAAGGCTAACACCAAGCAAGCTAACACCGACCAGGCTAAAACCGAGCAAGCTAAAACCGACAAGCCTGTGCAACTGGCACTACTGCTCGGCCCCGAGAAACTCGGCGGCAGCACCTGGGTCGAGCAAGGGATCATGGCTGCGCTTGAGGGCAGCAGTGTGACCATCTCTTCCAACCGCCACGCCGACAACAATCGCGATCTCTATCGGGATCAGCTACACCATCTGCTGAAGGATCACAGGCCAGACTATATACTCGGCAGCGCCGTCGCCATCGAGGCCGCCATCGGCGCCCTGGCGCAGCAAGAAGCCTCTCAAGAGATTGCCTTGGTGAGCAGCTATCTGTCGCCCGCTACCCTGCGTGGGCTTTACCGCCATAGGGTAGCTTTTAGTAGCGACGATCAGGTGGTGCTGCAGGGTAAGTTAGCGATAGATGTGGTGGTGCGGGAACTCGAGGGCGCCGCCCCCTTTGGCGATATCGGCCCCAGGATAAAAGGGCTCACCCCAGAGAATATTAAGATGAAGCAGCTAACCGACAGCCTGGCGCCGGCGGATTTTTATCCCATCTACCGAGTCGCGGCGCCTGGGGCTAGTCCTCAACCCTAGTCTTATACCCTAATCTTCTACTTTTGCGGAGAACAGATAGCCCTCGCCGTGGACGGTAACGAAGAGTTCGGCATGTAGCTTGTTGCGCAGTCGGCGGATGATCACATCTATGGTTCTGTCGTTGACATCCTGATTACGGTGGCTGGTCAGCTGCATCAGGCGTTCACGGCTCAGCACCTGCTGTGGGTGCAGCACGAAGGCGCTAAGCAGCTCAAACTCCGCCTTGGTGAGTTTGATCACCGCCTCGCCCTGGGAGAGCTTGCGGCTGTTGAGGGCCAGGCTGTAATCTTCAAACTCGATAAGATCGTCACAGCGCTCCAGCTCGGCAATCGCCTGCTGCTGCGCCTTCTTCACTAAAGAGATACGCCAGAGTAGGTTCTTCACCCGCACCAAGAGTTCACGCAGCTCGAAGGGCTTAGTCACATAATCGTCGGCGCCCATCTCCAGGCCGATGATCTTATCGATCGCCTCGTCGCGCCCGGTCACGAGTATGATGCCTACCTCGGAGCGGCTGCGCAGTTCGCGGGTCAGGCTGAGGCCATCGACGCCGGGCAGGTTGATGTCCAACATCACGAGATCGATATGCTGCTGACTGAACTGCTGCCACATCTCTTCACCGTCGGCGGCTTCGAGCACCCGATAACCCTCTTTCTCGAAATAGCCCTTCAGGCGAGCACGGATCACCGCCTCATCATCGACCACAAGCACACAAGGTTGTAATGAAGTTAGGGCCATGACCCCGCTCCCAGACGCGTTAAATAAAGGTTAAGGCTATTATTCACAATTTTTCATAATTGCATATCAGCTTTATCTCAATTATGAGATCTGGCGCGGTTTTTAGCCGCTACGGCGCCTCTGTTATTAAGGCCTATGCTGCCTATCAGATCTCACGTTCAATGCAAATAGATTTTGGCACAAGTCACTAAAGCTAAATATAAATCAAGATTTTTACACCCGGGTCATGTTAGCTTATGCTTACCTTATTAACATTACGCTCACACTTGAGGCTAGGACAGGTTATGAATGAAAGGCGGCAATTTTCGCGCATCTTCTTCGATGTCGATGCGACGCTCACCCAAGAAGATAAGGTGTGGTCGACCAAGCTGCACGATCTTAGCCTGAATGGTGCCCTGGTCGAGCTGCCCCAAGCGTTCGCGCCAAACCCGGCCCCAATACTCCTGAGTTTCACCCTGGAAGGCTCGGATGTCGAGGTCACCATGGAGACCCAGGTGATCCACCGTCAAGATGGCCAACTCGGCCTCGAATGCCTGCATATCGATATCGACAGCATCAGCCACTTGAGGCGCATGCTCGAGCTCAACACAGGCGACGCCTCTCTGCTCGACCGTGAACTCAAGATGTTTATCGAGGTACATGATCAGGGCTGATGCGCTCTCCTGACGGCCATGAGCTTAGCTTGAGCGCACTTAGCCAATCGCACTTAACTTGAACGCACCAGGCTTCAATGAATGCAACGCAAAGGGGACCTAGGGTCCTCTTTTCAATCTGGCGCTGCCGCTAACTCTGATCCATCGGGCTAACTCCTGATGCAGGCGCCATGAGTTAACTCTCTATGCTCTCCTGTCAATAGACCGCAAGCTCACCTTCCCCACAACCACCGAATAACTCACTATGTCACCCGCTTAAGCACTTCCTTAACTCTCTTAGTAACTCGCTTAACCACTCATTTAAAAACGCGGGTTAAGGCTCGCCAAAGCACAGCTAAAAGCCTCCCTAAACGCTCGGCGCAAATCAAACCAACATATTCGAATATCGAATGGTTATTAGTTATTAACTATCAGGTTTTGAGCCTATTCTAGACCCATAGGCAAGACCTAGCCAAGAAACCAACCCATTTTAGGTTCAACCAAACGAGGCACTCATCATGAAAAAATCAATCGTCGCAGCCAGCATCGTCGCGCTTATGACTATCGGTGCAGTACAAACCGCTTCAGCTTGCTCTAGCGTTTCGGCCACCACAGACTATGGCACGCTAGTCGCCCGCTCACTAGACTGGGATGTTCACGTGGAAGCTCGCGCCAAGATCATTCCAGCTGGCGTAGAAATCAGCTCCAAGGCGCCTAGTTACAAGACTCAGGCCACTTGGACCACCAAGTACAAGACAATGTCACTGTCTGACAACCCTATCTTCCATGGCACCGCCTACGATGCCATCAACGATCAAGGCCTGTCGGTACATGGTCAGTATCAGGAAGCCAGCAAGCCGTTCCTGACAATGCACAAAGACAATGATAATGGTGCCCCAGCGGTCAACAACGGCCTGCTCGCCACCTATATCACCTCAAACTACAAAACCGTTGCCGAAGCTATCGACGGTCTGGAAAAAGGCGAATGGCAGCCAGCCTTCTCGGATCCTATGATGGACATGGAACATCTGGTACCCGGTCACTTCAACCTACGCGATAACGAAGGCAACGTGGCCCTCATCCAGCTCAATGCAGGTGGTAAGCTGAAGGTATGGCGTGGCAGCACCAACGATGAACTGCGCTTCGTCACCAACGAGCCCCTGTTCCAGGATCACCTGGAGTTCTCTAAGACGATCGACCGCAGTGCGCTGGGCACTAAACTCCCTGCAGATTACTCGCCACTGTCACGTTATGTGCGCGGCCTGCACCATGCAGAGAGCCAGGACTTCAAGAACATGACCTATCAGCAGACTATGGCGGCGCAGCTACTGGCCTTCCACAGCGCGGTAGCCATCCCACAATCTGTCCAGGCACCTTTCGTCGATGGTCCTAAGATTGCGGAAGAAGGCGGCGTGTTCCCAACCTTCTTCACCGTACAGTACAACCTGAAGAACGGCGACACCGTCTACTCAGACCTGTATGAAGGCCATCAGATCAAGTTCAACTTCGCAGAGGTTAGCGTTGGCAAAGAGCCGGTCTGTGCAAACCTCTCAGTCGATGCTCACGAAGGTCGCGCCGCACCAACCTTTGGCAAGTGTAGTTAACAGACCCTAAGCGCAAAAAAGCCTCCGATATCGGAGGCTTTTTTTATCTGAACTGACCCGTTATTTAATCTGGGCCGTTAGCTTAATCCCTTACCTGAAAGGCATCATGGTAACTCACCTCGCCCTGAGGCCATTCGCCGAGCAGTTTACACGCGAGAAAATAAGCCTCGGGCACACCGGGCAAAATAAGTCCTGTCTTGGGGAAAAAGCCAAAACGCTGATAAAACTCAGGCTCGCCCAGTAACACACAGCCATGGGCACTTGCGTTATCGAGCGCCTCCAGCGCGGCGCCCATCAAGGCGCTGCCGATCCCCTCTCCCTGACGCTCGGGCAATACCGAGATAGGGCCTAATCCATACCAGTCTTGGCTCCCATCGAAGATGGTTACCCTGGACAGGGCAACATGCCCCACTATCTTTCCCTGCACCTCGGCCACTAACGATATCGCCAGCGCGCCTGCATCTCTCAGGGCGTTAACGATAAGATGCTCGGTATGGTCTGTGTGGGGCGCCTCGAGAAAGGCAGCCTTGGTGATCTCTTCTATAGCGGCGATATCGCCGGGTGCTTCGCTACGTATATGCATGGGTTTCCTCTCGCTGTCCGTTCACCTTAACAGATCAGCTCTAGTAGCTCGTGAATCGTCTTAATGGGGTTGATCTTGGCGCCCAACCCTTCCATCGACTTATGATAATTGCGAAACGGAATGAAGATCTCGGTGAAGCCATGCTGCACAGCCTCCTTCACCCTGGGCACGCCGCTGTCGATGGGGCGTACATCGCCGTTGAGACTCAGCTCACCCATGATGCAGGTGGTGCGCGGCACCACAAACTCGTTAAGGCTGCTCAGCAGCGCAGTCACCAGCGCCAGATCGATACAGGTCTCAGACTCGTCTATCTTGAGTCCACCCACCAGATTGAAATAGGTGTCGTGATAGATCTTGGTGCGGGTATGTTTACGTAAAATCCCGGTCAACATCTTGATTCGGTTCATGTTCAGGCCAACACAGACTCGCTGGGGAAACTCCCCCTCAGCCTCTGTGGTCAGGCACTGGATCTCCAGTAGCAGGTTGCGATTGCCCTTGCGGATACAGGTGATGGCCGCCCCGGGAGACTCGGTAGTGGAGCCCGAGAGGAAGATCTCGCTAGGGTTATCGACGCTTAACATGCCCCGCTCGGTCATCCTGAAGATGCCTACGGTATCCACGTCGCCGAAACGGTTCTTGTTGGCCCTCAGGGTGCGCACCTGACCGTCGTTACACTCTAGATGCGTCAGGCAGTCGACGATGTGGATCAGGGTCTGCGGGCCTGCCGTCTCGTTGTTCTTGTTCACGTGGGCCACCAGGAACATGGTGACATTGTTTTGCTTACAATATTGGGTCAGCGCCTGGGCACTGCCCTTGACCTGAGATGGCGAGCCGGGACTGCCGTTGGCCAGGTCCGTCACCACGGCCTGAATCGAGTCGATCACCGCAAACTTGACCTGCTTGGCCTCCAGCTCGGCGATGATCGCCTCCACATTGGTCTCGGCCATCAGGTAGAGGTTTTCCTCGTTGCAGTCGAGCCTGAGGCGATTAACCCGATTCTTAAACTGCGACAACGACTCCTCGGCGGTACAGTAGAGCGAGGGCATCAGCTGAGACATGCGCGACACCAGATCCGACAATATGGTCGTCTTACCGGCGCCGGGATCCCCCGAGATGATGTTGACCGAGCCCGTGGTGAGCCCGCCGCACAGCACCCGGTCCAGCTCACCAATGCCGGTAAGCAGCTTCTTGGCCTCGAACTCCTCCACCTCGCTAAGCTTCTTCGAGCCACCACCGACGGCCCCCGCATAACCGGCCACCGAGCCCGCGCTTGACTTAGCCGGTGCCAGCCTCACCTCTGAGATGGTGTTCCATTCACCGCAGGCATTACACTGCCCCTGCCAGCGGGGAAAGTCCTGACCACATTCGCTGCACACATATGCTGTTTTATTCTTCGCCATAGCTTAACTGTTTGTCATCTCATCAATGTCCGGACTCTCCAGTATCTGCTCGCGCAAACCCAAAAGGCCCTTTTCCATGCAGGCATTCTACATGAGTATCTTGAGCGGCTGTAGTGTGCATACGCCAATCGGCGTTATCGCTCTGCAGTAAAATGATTCCCACAAGGGAGCTAAAATGCCTTACACTGGCGTTAGGGCTTTCAACCACAGTGTCCACCGCAGCGTTAGCAAATTGTGCTGAATAAACAAAAGGCTATCAAGTTTTTACCTAAGCTGCCGACACAAGAAGATAAGCCGCGCCATCCACTATGAGTCGAAAAGATATTATCCATGAGTCTAGAGCAACATAAGGCATTGATCGAACAGTTAAAACCCCTGCTGATGGAGACCAACTTCCAGGAGCTGTTTGAACATCTGACCTCAGGCGAGTCTAATTCGACCCGTTTTCTGCTCAAGATGGAGCTCAACCGCCTCTCCTCTCCCTGTACCCGGGTTATCGATCTTAGGGACAGATCCGAACTGCCCTGCGCCCCCTTTAACAGCGGCGCCCAGACACACTTTATCGATACGCCGGCGAAAGAGAACTTTATTCAGGCCCTGGCCCTGTATCAGGGGCAGTACACCCTTGGTGTATACGAGCAGGTGATCGAGGGGCATAAGCTGCGCCGGCAACGCGCGCGCGAAGGCGATCAAGGGGCCGACACTGCCCTCACCCCCTATGTGGCCAGCGGCGCCATCTTAGGCAGCTACTTCAATCGCGTCGAAGAGCGGATGAACTATGCGATCCGCATCGGCGTGCTGCAGCCGGGACGCAGCGAGGTAAAAGGGATCACGGTCGACCTCTCGGTCGGCGGCGCCCGCATTCGCCTGCCTGTCGATCACGGCCTCAATCCTGAACAGCCGCTTATCGTCAAGCTGCTGGAGCTGAGCGCCGAATACTATTTCGATGACCTGCAGAAAGGGGTGGAGTATCAGGTGGTCGATGTCGAGAGTAATCACGAGTTCAGCTGGATGCGTCTCAAGCGCGTCGGCGGCAGCGACGCCCTGTCTGACATGCTGGCCAACCTGATCCAGGGCTACAAGTTTCGATACAAGGTGGATATCAACGACATACTGGTGGCCGCCACAGGGCTGGGCTTCGAGCGTCACTACCTGCCTCATCTGCCGCACCTACCGCTATATGTGGAGCTTAAGGACGGCCAGCATCGCATCACCCACAAACTGCTGAGCCGCGACAACCAGAAGCTGCAACAGTATTTTGTCGATGAAAAATCGGTCAGCCAGCTCGGCGGCATGTTGACCCATGAGCGGTTACAGGCCTTGTTTAATGCGCCTCAAGACCCAGATCACAACCTGTTTTTCTGCTTTACCTTTCAGGCACAGGGGGCGATCTTCTTCTATTCCGCCAGCCTGGCCGAACTAAAACAGAGCGATCTGCTCGGCCTCTTCCTGCGCTTTGGTGCCACCAAGGCCAGTTGGCGCATCTTCAAGCTGGCCTGTCATGAGATAGACCATGAGATTTCCTATAAATCCAGTATCTTACCCGGTGACTCCAGCTATTACGCCTCGCTGACCGAGGCCCAGCTAAAGTGCTTCACCCATGTGCTGCAGCTGATCGATCTCACCAACGAGGAGGTGCTGCCGCAATATGAGGCCTGGGATGCCAAAGGTCATCAGGCCAACGAGCTGAAACGCTTCGGCCAGGAAAAGCTGCAGGAAGATCAGATCAAGCTGTTGTCGCTGCAATTTACCGAGAGGCGTAACGAGGCGCGCTTCTCCTTCAAGACGCTGGTCACCGTCAGCCAGGGCAAGCAGACTCACCACGGTTTCACCTTAGATATCTCGGGCAAGGGGCTGCAGGTTACCCTGGATGAGCCGGCCAACTTCGATACCACGGCCCCTGTGATGGTGGCCTTTCCCAAGCTGCAACATCTGGCGGGTAAGACGCGGCTGGCGCAGCTGCCCTATCGACTTATCCGCACCCGCAAGAACGGCGTCACCATACACCTCGCCGCCATGGTCGGCCACACGCCCCATGTCGGCGTCGCCTTCCTCAGCCGCCTCATCGAGGCCAACCGTGACAAGCTGAGAAAGCTGACCGAGGCCAACAGCGACATGAAGGAGCTCTCCGACGGGCTGAAGAACCTGCTGATGCGCGAGCTGGCCTCCGTCCCCTACTTCATTGAGAAGACGGCAAAATCGGCCAAACTCAGCGTATTAGGGGTGAGCAAACATTCCAACGCCATCGCCGACCTCTTCGCGGCGACCACCCAGGAGGCATTGAAATATGACCTCAGTGCCCTGCTGGACAAAGGGCGCCTCAAAGAGGATTTCATCACCCCTATCCGCCAGATGAAGCCGCAACACGGACTCGAGTTCTTCGAGACCTATGTACAGATCTCCCGCCATTCTCAGGGACGGATCAAGATAAAATGTGTGCCGCCAAGGGAGATTGGCGATCAACAGGCTCAGCTGCACTTCATACGGCAGAGCCAGAACCTGGGCCGTTTCATGGCGCTTCGCGTCTACCGAGGCGCCGCCGGTAAGCCGGATATCAACTATATCAAGCGCGAGCTGGAATATATTGGCCTACATGCCCAGCACAAGGCCAAGAAACTGGAGCAGCTGATGTGGCACATCATAGGGGTTGGTGAGCTGCTGGACATCACAGACGAGGTGATGCTGCGCTATCCCGAGCTGCTTGAGCCGCAAAAAGAGTAACAGCCGAGGCTAGAGCGCTTGGTACCAGCTTAGCACCTGGGGAAAATGATCCTCTGTGGCATCCTTGTGGGTCAACATCTCGGCGTGGCCATAGTCGTGACGGTTGCCATTGGCCTTGCTGAGCAAGGTATAGGTCACCGACTTGATATGGCACTCCTTAATCATCCGCTGCACGTCGGCCGGATTACCCAGCACCTGATCCCCCTTGCCGGCAATAAACCAGGCCTTAGGCCAGCCCTGCTTTGCCCCTAAGGCAGTTGCCGCCTTGGCGTAATCGAAGCCATCGTCATGATCTATCCACTCGCCTCTGACCCAGTCGATACTCTGGGACAAGGAGGCCTTGGTCTCGTTATCCATTCCCATGCGCCAGCGGTCGGCGGCCAGATAGCCATGACCGGCAGCAATCGCCGGCGCCAGTTTGTTCCACACCAGATCCACCATCAGCCATTTCTTAAGCGAGCGTACCTTAATGGCGCGCTTACTGCCGAAGGTCAGCAGGGAGGCGACACTGGTCTGAAAGAAATCGAAACGGGCGATGGCGCTGGCCATCAGCACGCCGCCCCAGGAGTGAGCGCACCAATGCACCTGATGAGCATCAGGATGCTGCGACAAAATATAGTGCTGTACCAGGGGGAGCTGTTCGCGGATCACCTCACCCTGACCATGGCTGGCGCCTGTGCTTAACTTGGGGGTACTCAGGCCGCGCCCCAGGGTATCGAGCACATAAACCACAAAGCCCGCCTCTGCCAGATAACAGCCAAGCCCCCTGCCCTTATCGCTGTAGAAGACGCGGCCATTAGACATGGCGCCATGAAGCATCAGTATGGGTGGCCGACTCATGTCGGCATCGGGCCGCTTGAGCAGGCGCAGGTGGAGTTGTCCCTGACGATAGGGGATAAAACGTGATTCTTGGATCAGAGTCGACACTGAAAACATCCCAGTAAAATTTGATTTAAATTACTGACTTTAAAGGAGTAACACAAGAGCAAAACGAGAGAAAAACAAGAGTGAAACAGGCGTTAAGCCGTCTTAAACAGGTGTTTAAAGATAATAACTTAAAGATCAAAGATAAAAGGATGATTTTAAACGCGAGTTTAATATTTGCTCGGGCAAAAAATTAGCCATTATATTCGAGATCAAAAAAGGCCCGCACAGGGCGAGCCTTTTGATGCTGTGTTAGATTCGGCCGAGAATTCCGCCTAGGCCAGGTTCACCAACATGTAGGGCAGTACCCTTAGATCCAACTTGGCAATGGCCGCATCGGCTGCCGCCTTTAGCTTAGGCTTGGCATGATAAGCGATGCCAAAATCCGCCGCCTGCACCATGGGGATATCGTTGGCGCCATCGCCAATAGCCAGGCGCTGACCCAATGAGATCTGCCAGCCCTCGGCGCTGCGCTGCACGGTATCGGCCTTGAACTGGGCATCGACCACAGTGCCTATCACCTCTCCCTTGAGCTTCCCGTCGACTATCACCAGCTCGTTGGCATAGGCGGCATCTAGGTTTAACTGCTGCTTGAGGTGCCCAACGAACGGCGTAAAGCCGCCAGAGGCCAACACCAGGCGCCAGCCATAATCCTGCAACTCGGCGACCATGGCCTCCAGCCCCGGCATCAGCGGCAACTGGCCACACAGAGTATCTATGATGCCGGCATCGGCGCCCGCCAGCTTGGCCACCCGCTCACGCAGGCTCTGCTCGAAATCCAGCTCGCCCTGCATGGCGCGCTCGGTAACCTCGGCCACCGCCTCGCCAACCCCGGCCATGGCCGCCAGCTCGTCGATGCACTCTATCTGAATCGCCGTCGAGTCCATGTCCATCACGAGTAGCCCGGGCCTATCCAGCCTAGGCTGCTCAGCGCCGATATGCAGCAGCTCGATATCGTCTCGCTCGCCGAGCGCATCGCAGACTTGCTGCCCCGCCTGCTTGTCGAGGCAGAGCTCGATACAGGTAAGATCGTTTTGGCGGGTGATAAGAGCGATACTCACAGACGCTGCAGAGGACAACAGCTGCTCGGCGATAGTCTCCTGACACTGAGTGCCCTGATAGACCAGGCGCAGGCGTAAATCAGCGTTGGGGGCGCTCGCTTCCTCGTGGCGTGTAAGCTGACAGCCATCCAAGGTAAGACTCGCGCTAACCTCATCATAGAGCCATGAAAACAGAGGATTTTGTTGCTGATTTGCCATTAGTAATACATCTCCGGGTATCGGGTTAGAAGATAATCCATTATGATTAATAAAACCCTTATCATCTTCAGGTACAAAGTGTTTTTTCTTAAAGGACTCAAAAAGACCCAGAGGCTGACGCGACTGCTGCAGATAGCTGTGGCGGTCGCCCTCATGGTGGGCCTGTTCCAATTATGGGAAACTAGCCTACTACAAGGTCAGCAGCTTCTAAAGTCCCAAACCCAAAAGATGGCACGATTATTAGTGCAGCAAACCGCCTATGGCGCCGCCCCGGCGCTGCAGCTGCAAAATGATGAGCAGCTACAATGGCTCACCAGCGCCCTGGTGCTGGACCCTAAGGTGATGTCGGCCACCATCTTCAGCGAGAAGGGACAACGCCTGGCATTTGCCCAGAGCGTCACCGACGAGCAGCTGGAACCTGAATCGGCAGAGTTAAAGGCCCTGCTGGCGCCTTATCCGCCCTATGTAGAGGCGGTGCTGCAGGATGATAAGAACCTGGGTTATATAGAGGTGCGTCTGGTGCCGCAGCGCTTCTTCAATGAGATCAAGGAAGCGCATCAGCTCAACATGGAACAGCAGCAGATGATGTTGATCATCGCAGGCCTCATCGGCATGTTGCTCTCCCGCGCCCTCTCCTTTAAACGGGCCGACTTCGAGCGCCGCAAGACCAAGAGCAAAATCGGTAAGAAAATCGCCGCCACCCTGGGAGCGGATGACGCGCAGGAGAGCGACGGCTCAGCCTCAGATGCAACCGGTGATAAGAAATAAGGCAATTAAGAAACCGTCCCCGGTGAAGGACACAGATAAGACTCGCGCTCAACATAAGCCAGGTTTAGACAGAGGAAACTCTTAGCCAGATGAAAGGCTAAATCAGAGGAAAGCCTTGATCAGAGTAAAGCCCTGGTCGGAGAAAAACTTGGCCAGAGAACCCTTGAAACAGACACAAAAAAACGGGCCAAGTGGCCCGTTTTTATTAAACACTCGCGTGATAATTACAGAGTAATTGCCGCTTCCAGTGTCATTTCGATCATTTCGTTGAAGGTAGTTTGACGCTCGTCAGAAGAGGTCTTCTCACCGGTACGGATATGGTCAGATACTGTCACCACACATAGCGCCTTAGCACCAAACTCTTTAGCAACGCCGTATAGACCAGCGGCTTCCATCTCAACGCCTAGCACGTCCATCTTTTCCATCACGTCGAACATTTCTGGATCTGGCGTGTAGAACAGGTCTGCAGAGAATACGTTACCAACGCGGTACTTAGTACCTTTCTCTTCGGCTGCCTTAACCACTGCGCTCAACAGGCTGTAGTCACAGATAGCGGCGAAGTCTTGGCCCTTGAAACGTAGACGGTTAACTTGAGAATCGGTACAAGCACCCATACCGATGATCACGTCGCGTACTTTAACGTCTGTGCTGATCGCACCACAAGTACCCACGCGGATCAGGTTTTTCACGCCGTAGTCTTTGATCAGCTCAGTCGCATAGATAGAGCAAGAAGGGATACCCATGCCTGAACCCATCACAGAGATACGAACGCCTTTGTAAGTACCTGTGAAACCTAGCATGTTACGTACGTCGGTGACTTGCTCAACGTTCTCAAGGAAAGTTTCTGCAATGTATTTAGCACGTAGCGGGTCGCCTGGGAATAACACTGTATCAGCGAATGCACCGTCGACTGCATTAATGTGTGGTGTAGCCATCTATATAACCCCTATTTTTAGACTTAAGTCTTTTTCTAGTAGCGGTGGCCCAATTTAAGCCACCAAATCATAATATTGTAGCAGGATGACCTTAAGTCATCCTTATTGCCTAGGCGACGAATGACTCGCCGTATTCCATAGGCTCTAGACCGAAGTAGCTCGCAATGCTCTGGCCGATATCGGCGAAGCTGTTACGACGACCCAGTGAACCAGGAGCTAGACCCGCGCCGTAGGCAAGTACTGGCACGCGCTCACGGGTGTGGTCTGTCCCCTGCCAGGTTGGGTCGCAACCATGGTCTGCGGTCAGCAGAAGTAGATCCTCTTCACCCAGCAGTGCCAACATCTCTGGCAGACGGCTGTCGAAGTACTCCAGCGCGCGGGCATAACCGGCGATGTCACGGCGGTGGCCGTAATGAGAGTCGAAATCGACGAAGTTAGTGAACACGATAGTACGGTCACCCGCTTGCTTCACCTGCTCCAGGGTCGCATCGAACAAAGCTTCCAAACCTGTGGCCTTCACCTTCTTGGTGATACCGCAGTGCGCATAAATATCGGCAATCTTACCCACGCTAACCACTTCACCACCGGCCTCTTTCAGCTTATCGAGAACCGTCTTTGATGGTGGCTCTACCGCGTAGTCTTTACGGTTACCGGTACGGGCGAAATCGCTTGGGCCTGTGCCAACGAATGGACGGGCGATAACGCGGCCGATGTTGTATGGCTCAAGCTCTTCACGGGCGATTTGACACAAGGTGTAGAGGTTTTCTAGACCAAATGTCTCTTCGTGACAGGCGATCTGGAACACAGAGTCCGCCGAGGTATAGAAGATAGGTAGACCAGAGGTCATATGCTCTTCGCCCAGCTCTTCGAGGATCGCCGTGCCTGAGGCGTGGCAGTTACCCAGGAAGCCTGACAGACCGGCACGCTCAAGGATCTTGTCGGTCAGCTCTTTAGGGAAAGAGTTTTTCAGGTCGCTAAAGTAGCCCCACTCATACAGAACGGGAACCCCCGCCATCTCCCAGTGACCGCTCGGGGTATCTTTACCCGAGCTCAGCTCATCGGCATGACCGTAGGCACCGATCACTTCGACATCGTCACCGAAGCCTTCAGCAAAGCTGCCTGTGCTCTCTTTAGCGGCCAGTGCCAGGCCAAGCTTGGCCAGGTTAGGTAGCTTAAGCGGGCCTTCACGACCATCGTTGGCCTTGCCTTCGGCACATGCCTTAGCAATATGACCGAAGGTGTTTGAACCTGAGTCGCCAAAGGCTTCAGCATCTTTTGCTGCACCGACCCCGAAAGAGTCGAGCATCATAATGACAGTTCTTTTCATCTTTTACTCTCCTAGAGATCTGACTGACGAATGTAACGATAGATCTCTGGTGTTTTCTCTGGCGCTTCATCGCCAATGTGAATCGCTTTCTTCACGGCTGCCGCCGCTTCTTCGAAGGCGCTTTCAGATTGCGCATGTACCATGGCAATCGGCTTATCTGAGGTGATCTCATCGCCCAGCGCACAGACTTGGGTCAAGCCCACACTGTAATCTAGGGCATCACCTGGCTTACGACGTCCACCGCCTAGGGTTACTACCGCAAGGCCTAGCTCACGGGTATCCATAGAGGCCGCGAAACCGCTACGGTCGGCGTATACAGGACGAATGATCTGCGACTGTGGCAGATACTTAGCATAGTTTTCGATAAAGTCGGCTGGGCCACCCAGGCCGGAAATCATGCGACCGAAGATATCGGCAGCCTTACCGTTATCCAGCACGCGGTTGAGTTTCTCGCGGGCTTCGGCTTCACTGGCCGCCAGGCCACCTAGCTGCAGCATCTCGGCGCACAGACCCATAGTCACTTCATACAAGCGTGGATTACGGTATGCACCGGTCAGAAAATCCACCGCTTCTTTCACTTCTACCGCGTTACCGGCACATGATGCCAGCACTTGGTTCATGTCGGTCAGCAGGGCTGTCGTCTTGGTACCGGCACCATTGGCTACCGCGGTAATGCTGCGAGCCAGCTCTTCAGAGGCTTCATAAGTTGGCATGAAGGCGCCACTGCCCACCTTAACGTCCATGGCTAATGCATCGAGACCGGCGGCAAGTTTCTTAGAAAGAATAGAAGCTGTGATGAGAGAGATGGATTCAACGGTTGCGGTATTATCGCGAATAGAATAGAAGCGCTTATCGGCGGGGACCAGGTCTCCAGTTTGACCTATGATGGCGACACCGGCTTCTTTAACGACTTTTCTGAACAGGTCGCTGTCGGGCTCAGTCTGGTAACCAGGAATCGCGTCGAACTTATCCAGGGTTCCGCCAGTATGACCCAGGCCACGGCCGGAGATCATGGGCACATATCCGCCACAGGCGGCGGCCATGGGGCCAAGCATCAGGCTGATCACATCGCCCACACCGCCGGTGCTGTGCTTGTCGATGATAGGGCCGTCGAGGCCGAGGTTTTTCCAGTTAAGGACGGTGCCAGAGTCACGCATTGCTGTCGTCAGCGCAATACGTTCATCCATGTTCATGTCTTTGAAATAGACCGCCATACCCAGTGCAGCGATTTGGCCTTCAGAAACTGTGTTGTTGGTGATCCCCTGAACGAAAAATTGGATCTCTTGGGTAGACAACACTTCGCCATTACGTTTTTTACGAATAATCTCTTGTGCTAGAAACATGGTACTGCCTCCAAATTTGTCACAAAAAATCGTATTTGAGTGACAAATTCTCTTGTTTAACGCCAAAACCGTAATTTAATTACGAACAATATATACAAGTTTTGGCGTTATCAAATAGATTTAGATCACACTTAACTAATAAAGCTAACCGCGTCGCTTAGTAACCTTGAGGACCCTTAGGCGCTTCGGCCAATTCCAGGGTGTGTAGCAGGTTGTTTAGCAGGCTAGACGCACCAAAACGGAAGGTACGTGGAGTAGCCCAGCCTTTGCCTAGCAGACGCTCAGCGACACCTAAGAACTCTTCTGCGGCTGCGGCATCACGCACACCACCGGCTGGCTTGAAACCAACTTTAGGGTTCTTCTCGGCGATTACTGTCATCATGATCTCGGCGGCTTCTAAGGTAGCGTTTACTTCCACTTTACCGGTAGAGGTCTTGATAAAATCGGCGCCGGCGTCGATAGACAGCTCAGAGGCCTTGCGGATAAGCGCTGGGTCTTGCAGTACGCCAGACTCGATGATCACCTTCAGCAGAACGTCGTCACCACAGGCTTCTTTACAAGCTTTAACCAGCTCATAGCCTACGGTTTCGTTGCCTTCCATCAGGGCACGGTATGGGAATACTACGTCAACTTCATCTGCACCATAGGCAACGGCGGCACGCGTCTCTAGCACGGCGATCGCGATATCGTCGTTACCATGGGGGAAGTTGGTGACTGTAGCGATTTTGATCTCTTCACAACCCATTTCATTCAGGGTCTTACGAGCGATAGGAATAAAACGAGGATAGATACAGATTGCAGCTGTGTTGCCTGCAGGCGTCTTAGCCTTATGACATAACTCAATCACCTTCTGATCGGTATCGTCATCGTTCAGGGTCGTCAGATCCATCAGCTCAATGGCTTTCTGTGCTGCTTTTTTTAAATCACTCATATTAGCTCTCCGAAACGTAAATTATAAATTCAGAAACAAGAAATCGACGTATGGCAGCACCTAGAGTTGGCATCTTCTGATTATATTTATGGCCGGGCCTTCAGGCGTTGCCGTAAATTTGTTTTATCGGTACGACATAACAAGTTTACTAATTCAGGTATTCAATGCCCTGGTGAAACCAGCGGCGATCCTGACACAAGGGTCACGACTTGAATCCTTGAAGACCGGGAAGGGGGAACTAAGTAATTATACTTTGTAGAGTAGTGTTCCAGCCTTTCCGCGAAAAATCCTTTTTAGCGCGTAAAACTACTAACCTTTATGTAAACAAGCTCTATTAATATAGTCCATGCTTAGATAAAGATTACTCACTTAGGTTAAACAATCATGACAAACCTAGGCGAGAGATGAGGAGCCGCCTTCAGGCGGCTCCCAAGCCTACAAATTCTGAGTTTAGAACTTGTAAGTTGCGGTGAAGTAGTGACCCCAACCAGTGGTTTCCAGGCCAACGATACCAGCGCCATCTTTCAGCAGGTAAACGTCTTTGTAGCCTTTCAGACCATAGCCAAGTGCATACTTGTCAGAGTGCCAGTACAGACCGAAGAAGGCTGCACCACCGTTGTCAGACATAGGAACGAACTCGTTACCCATATCTTCGTCACCACCGAACTGCCAATCAACATAACCTTGGAAAGATAGGAAGCTCTTGTTTTCGAAGAAGTAGAAAGGCTTGAACCAGTTAGCAGAGAACTGGTAACCGTTCCACTCTTTCTTGTTCAGGTCGTAGTGAGCGTATAGGTTCATGCCGGTTTTGCCTAACCAAGGCACGTTTACGTCAGCACCGATACCCCAGAAAGTCGCGTTTACGTCTTCACCGATAGCTCCGCCCCCCCAGTTGAACAGAGTTGAGAAGTACAGCTCTTGAACTGGACCGAAAGACAGGTCTTTACCAGTGATCGCATCTAGAGAGAAGCGTGGGTTAAACTTCATGAACATTTTGCTAGCGCCAGAACCTTGTGCCTTGTCGCCAGCTTTTTCGTTGCCTAGGTTGAACACGTCAACATAACCGTATAGATCAACAATACCTTTACGGCCGCCGAATTCCATCTCTAGGTAGTTGTGTCCGCTTTCACCTGAGCTTGGTAGCTCGTCTACAGAGTACATAGCGTTGAACTGCATCCACTTGTAGTCGGTAGCGTATAGATCTGAACGATCTGCTGCAAAAGCACTGCTAGACATTGCTGCTACTGCGGTAGCGGCTAAAGCTAAAGTTTTAACGTTTTTCATCATCAACCCCATTATTTTATGGTTTTACTGCTCTTTACGAGTCAGCGTTTCTTTCTTTGTTGGCGCCGCATTTTACTCAAATTGTATTAAATCACAATATAATTAATGTAAAAATGCGAACACAATATTCTAACACTAAAACAAACTTCTGATTTATCACTGATATTGGTGTTTTATCACCGGCCAGATCGAAGTTTATCTACCCATGACTAAGCATCAACAGCAGTGATAAATAGTCATCTTGTTACTAACATGTTGAAAAATGGTTGAGTTAACGCTGACTCTGCCCTGCAGGGCAGAGTCGTCGTTCAGGGGCATCCCCCCAAGGAATTTCCTGAGACTTATAACGCTAGGAACAGACCCGCTAGCGTTGCACTCATTAGGTTAGCCAGAGAGCCAGCTATCACCGCACGGATACCAAGCTTAGCTAGGTCGTGACGACGGGTAGGAGCCATTGCACCTAGACCACCCAGTAGAATCGCGATAGAAGACAGGTTCGCGAAACCACACAGAGCGAATGAAATGATTGCCTTAGTTCTGTCTGTCATTACAGCGTTAGTCGCTTCAACTAGCAGACCACCGTCAGCAACGTCTTTCAGGTATGGAGCAAAGTTCAGGTAAGCAACGAATTCGTTAACAACGATCTTCTGACCGATGAAAGAACCTGCGATAAGCGCTTCGTTCCAAGGCACACCGATTAGGAATGCAAGTGGCATGAAGATGTAACCAAGGATCAGCTCTAGGGTGATACCTTCCGCACCGAACAGACCAGTTACGCCACCGATAATACCGTTGATCATCGCAATCAGACCAACGAAGGCTAGCAGCATAGCACCAACGTTCAGAGCTAGGTGCATACCAGATGAAGCACCGGCAGCAGCAGCGTCAAGTACGTTAGCTGGCTTGTCTGGATCTTCTGGCAGCTCATCCATTTCGTTAACAGTTTTCTCTGTTTCAGGATGCATTAGCTTAGCCATCAATAGACCACCAGGTGCAGCCATGAATGATGCAGCAACTAGGTACTCGATAGGCACACCCATCTGCGCGTAACCAGCCAATACTGAACCAGCGATAGAGGCTAGACCACCCACCATGATAGCGAACAGCTCAGATTGAGTCATAGTCGCGATGAATGGACGAACAACCAGTGGCGCTTCAGTTTGACCAACGAAGATGTTAGCAGTCGCTGACATAGACTCAGTACGGCTAGTACCCAGAGCTTTCTGCAGACCACCACCGATGATACGGATGATCCACTGCATGATGCCCAGGTAGTAAAGTACCGCGATCAGCGATGAGAAGAAGACGATAACAGGCAGTACGTTGATAGCGAAGATGAAGCCCACTTTGAAGTTAGCCAGATCGCCGAACAGGAAGCCGATACCGTTTTGTGCGTAACCGATAACGCTAGATACGCCATCTGAAACACTTTTTAGAATGTCTTTACCGATAGGTACGTACAGTACGAAACCTGCAAAGAATGCCTGAATCGCAAGTGCACCAAATACGGTACGCATGTTGATAGCTTTTTTGTTGTTAGAAAGCAAAAAACCTATCGCGAGTAGGACGACCACCCCTACTAAACTCATTAAAATATCCATTAACCATCACCCTATTGTTAATACTTTTTAATTATGTTGTTAACCAACCTTTTTCACTGTCAGATTATACCCGACCGAATGGTTAAAATCGTCGTTTTGATCAAGTTTTTGAAGTTTTATTTCAAGGTGTTACAAAAAAAACTTGGTGCGATTAACATCTGTTTTTTCAAAAATAAACTAGAGGTCAAAGAGTTGCAGTGTATTTAGGAACACTTGTTCTGATACCAGAACGTTAGATTTTTTTTGCAATTTAGCGATTTTCTCAATTAGCAAATGCAAAATTAAGCTGGATCCGCCGGTTTTATCGGCAAAGTCCGACTTTTTCACCTGGGAAACCAGGGCTAAATCAGTCTCGATCACCAGATGTTCTAACGGTAACTTGACAAGGGTTTCTTGCAATTTTTTCGCTTTTTCCTCCAGCAACAGATGCCCAATACCTAGGTAATACCCCGCATCCACATATCGCTGAGCCAGCTGCATCGAGCCATAAAAACCATGTATCACACCTCCTCTTGTTAGTGGGTAACGTTTGAGTAACGCCAGCACCTCGTTATGGGCCTTGACGCTATGCAAAATCACCGGCAAATCGTATTGCTGGGCCAACTGCAGTTGCGCCTCGAAACAGGGAAGCTGATCCCCCCAGGAAGCTTTATGTAAGGCATCTAACCCACACTCGCCGATGGCTACCAGCTTAGGATCACCGCCTCGCTCATCAAGCAGTTTAGACAAGTTTTCAATATCTTGCCGCCAATCTGCCGTGCAATACCAGGGATGCACCCCGAGACTGTAGTGAAATCCGTAGCGGCTGGCGACCGCCTGCAGCTTAGGCCATTGACAGGCACTGACGCCTGGGATCACCGCATCTTTGAGGCCATTGGCCTTGAGTCTCGCGACAAGCAGCTCACGCTCAGCATCAAATTCGCCAAAATCCAGATGCACATGACTGTCGATAACGGTTAGGCGATTAGCGCCGACGTCACTATCTCGATTATCAGCGGCTGACATCATCGGCTTTGGCCCTAGACACTTGAGGCGCTTGAGATTCTTTAGATTCTTGAAGGGCTTGCCGAGACTTTTGCGCCTCTTGGGAGCTTGAACTTAAATTTGAGTCCTTCAGCTCTGGTTTATCTAACTCTGGTTTACCTAGCTCTGGTTTATCTAAATGGGGATCGCTCAGCTTGGGCGCACAGCAGCGCTGATTCTCGGGCGTGAGGCCCATACGGTCGCACCAGGCGATGTAGGCCCGCCACCATTTGACTATCATCTTAACTCCTCACTTCTATGGCTCACCTTTATACCAATCACGGTAAGTGAGTGATCAGAAATAGCGAAGGAAAAACGTTCGAGAACAAGGCAGAATTTTTCGATGAGTAGTTATTCTACAATCAAAAATAATAACGCCGTTATCGGACGTTTTAACAAGCTAGAATGATCAATTATTTACTACGATTGGTATTACTATACTGAAGGGCTCAAAAATTGTGCATAAAAAAAGCAGCCTAAGCTGCTTTTTCGTTTGATTAGTTTTCGCGGGTCTTGGCGAACTCTATATCGGGATAACGCTCCATCGACAGATTCAGATTCACCATGGTCGGCGCAACATAGGTAAGGTTATCGCCACCGTCGAGTGCCAGGTTATTGCTGCATTTACGCTTAAACTCTTCCAGCTTCTTGGCATCTTTGCTGTAAACCCAGCGCGCCGTTGCCACGCTGATCGCCTCGTAGATAGCCTCAACCTTGTATTCGCTCTTGAGACGCTGCACAACCACTTCAAACTGCAGCACACCCACGGCGCCTACAATCAAGTCGTTAGAGTCGAGCGGACGGAATACCTGCACCGCACCTTCTTCTGACAGCTGTACCAGTCCCTTGAGCAGTTGCTTCTGCTTCAGCGGATCTTTCAGCCTGATACGACGGAACATCTCAGGTGCGAAGTTAGGCACACCGGTGAAACGTAGCTTCTCGCCTTGGGTGAAGGTATCGCCGATACGTATGGTGCCATGGTTATGCAGACCTATGATGTCACCAGGATAGGCCGCCTCGGCGCGGTTACGATCGCCCGCCATAAAGGTAAGCGCATCGCTGACGTTCACATCTTTACCGATACGCACGTGATGCATCTTCATGCCTTGCTCATAGCGGCCTGAACAGACACGCATAAAGGCGACGCGGTCCCTATGCTTAGGATCCATGTTTGCCTGGATCTTAAACACGAAGCCACTGAACTTAGGCTCATCGGGCTCAACGTTACGCTGATCCGACTCACGCGGCTGAGGACGCGGCGCCCACTCGACGATACCATCGAGAATATGGTCGACACCGAAGTTACCCAGTGCGGTACCGAAGAATACCGGCGTCAGCTCGCCCTTAAGGAAGGCCTCAAGCTCAAACTCATGAGAGGCACCCAGCACCAGCTCCATCTCATCGCGCAGGTCTTGTGCATAGCTGCCGATCACCTCATCCAGCTCAGGATTATCCAAGCCCTTGATGACGCGAGAATCCTGGATGGTATGACCCATGCCGTTCTGATAGAGGATCACCTCATCACGCAGCAGGTGGTACACGCCTTTGAACTCTTTACCGGCGCCGATAGGCCAGGTAATTGGCGCACAGGCGATGTTCAGTATGTTCTCTACCTCGTCCATCAACTCGATAGGATCACGAATATCGCGGTCAAGTTTGTTCATGAAGGTCACGATCGGCGTATCACGCAGACGGGTGACTTCCATCAACTTGATGGTGCGTTGCTCAACACCCTTTGCCGAGTCGATCACCATAAGGCAAGAGTCAACCGCCGTCAGCGTACGATAAGTATCTTCCGAGAAGTCTTCGTGACCTGGAGTATCCAGCAGGTTCACCAAGGCCTCGCGGTAAGGGAATTGCATTACAGAGGTGGTTATCGAGATACCACGATCCTTTTCCATCTCCATCCAGTCAGACTTGGCATGCTGTCCCGACTTCTTACCCTTTACCGTGCCCGCCTTCTGCAACGCCTGTCCGAACAACAAGACCTTCTCGGTGATGGTGGTTTTACCCGCATCCGGGTGCGAGATGATGGCGAAAGTACGACGCTTGTCGACTTCAACTGTATAGCCTGACATGATTACCTGCGAATTTGATGGAGTGTTAAAAGCGGGCAATTATAGCGCCAAGCTTGACCTATGGCTAGTTTAGCGCGGCGGAACTGAGGCGAGCGGCTAACCTAAGTAAAAAGGCCCGCCGAGAATGGCGAGCCTTATATAGTGATAGGTTGCTGAGTTGCAGAATCGTTCGGCTTGGCTAACCTAAACTAAGCACTAGGGCTGAGCAATCAGCTCGTTTATCTTCGCCAGTTCGACCCTGGCATACCTGTGCTCGACAAAATCATAGATGTTGGTCGCCAGGGCCAGGCGGAAGTAGTTCGCGGCGTCACTGTAATTGCCCTGCTTCTCGGCGATCTTGGCGATATAAAAGTAGGCTTCGCACAGGCGCTCGGCATACTCGTTGGGATGGCTCAGCCCCTGCTTGGCCACCTCAAACACCTGCTCGCGGCTCTCCTTACCCAGATAGAAGTCTACCAGCGTGGTCGACCATTGAGAGTCATCCAGTTTTGCTCTGTTGGCGGCGAGATGCTGCATCGCCTGCTCGCCATCGAGTTTCGATTCGGTGATATAGAGCCACAGCGCACGGTAGCCATCTTGCTCATTGGCCTGATAGAAAGACTGCATGTCGGCCACGGCCAGCTCATCGCGCTGCCCATAATAGAGGGCGATTCCGCGATTAAGGTAGGCATAGTCATAATCGGGTGACAGCTCTAGCACGGCGTCGAAGGCCTCGTAGGCGCTCTCGAACTCCCCTTCCTGGGTGTAGTAGATGCCGATGAAGTTGTAAGCATCGGCAAGATTAGGTTGCAGCTTCAGCGACTGATGAAAATCGATGCGACTCAGGATGCGCAGCCCGACGCTGTCGTAGATCACCCCGCGGTCATAATGAAAACGTGCACGCTGTTCTGGGGTCAACTCGGCCGAGGCCAAGATGTCGTTTAATCTGGCGAGGGTCACCTCGAGCTTATAATCGGGCATAACCGGGGCAACCATCAACTTGCCCTGCTCCGCCGTCGCCGCCGGTTGAGTCGATACACATCCTGTCAGTAACAAACTTAGGCTGGTCATCACCGCTAACGAGACCGAGCGTAATTTATGAGTCATCCATTTAACCTTTTCAGCGCTGCAATAGCCTCAATCATAGCAATACCAAATAGTGACGGCTATCTTCTATGAGAAAAAACCAATAAAAAAGGAGACCTAATGGTCTCCTTTCAAATTTAACTCGCTTTCGCTATCGATTATTCGCTTGCCGCTTCTTCTTTCGGCTGAGCTTCTTTCATCGACAGACGTACGCGGCCTTGGCGATCGACTTCCATCACCTTAACCTTCACTTCCTGACCCACTTCCAGGTAGTCAGAGACGTTGGCAACACGCTCCTCTGCGATTTGCGAGATGTGTACCAGACCGTCTTTACCCGGCAGGATAGTCACGAAGGCACCGAAGTCAACGATACGAACAACCTTACCGTTGTAGACAGTGCCCACTTCAACTTCTGCAGTGATCTCCTGGATACGACGGATAGCTTCCTTGGTCGCATCGCCGTTGGCAGAGGCAATCTTAACGGTACCGTCATCTTCCAGCTCGATAGTGGTGCCAGTCTCTTCGGTCAGCGCACGGATAGTTGCACCGCCTTTACCAATCACGTCACGGATCTTCTCTGGGTTGATCTTCAGAGTGGTGATACGCGGCGCGTGATCTGAGATCTCGGCGCGGTGGCCTGAGATAGCCTGGTCCATCACATTCAGGATGTGTACGCGAGCACCGTAGGCTTGTTGCAGAGCGATCTGCATGATCTCTTTGGTGATACCTTCGATCTTGATATCCATCTGCAGCGCGGTAACACCGTCACGGGTACCAGCCACTTTGAAGTCCATGTCACCCAGGTGATCTTCGTCGCCCAGAATGTCAGAAAGTACAACGAAATCGTCGCCTTCTTTAACCAGACCCATGGCGATACCAGCAACTGAAGTCTTGATAGGTACACCGGCATCCATCAGCGCCAGTGAAGTACCACACACAGACGCCATTGAGCTTGAACCGTTAGATTCGGTGATCTCAGATACTACGCGGATGCTGTATGGGAACTCTTCAGCCGTTGGCATTACCGCGTGGATACCACGCCATGCCAGCTTACCGTGACCGATTTCACGACGCTTAGGCGAGCCAACCATACCGGTTTCACCCACTGAGTATGGAGGGAAGTTGTAGTGCAGCATGAAGCGGCTGGTTTGCTCGCCCATGATGCTGTCGATCTTCTGTGCGTCACGCTCAGTACCTAAGGTACAAGTCACCAGCGCCTGAGTTTCACCACGGGTGAACAGAGCACTACCGTGAGTACGTGGCAGTACGCCCGCCATCACGCTCAGGGCACGAACCATGTCTGGCTCACGACCATCGATACGTGGGTTGCCCGCGATGATGCGACTACGAACCACTTTCTTCTCTAGGCTACCAAGCAGACCGTCAATTTCGCGTGCATCGGCATCTGGGTTTTCAGCCAATAATGCTTCTTTAGCCGCCGTTTTAACGACATCAACCTGAGCATAACGATCTTGCTTAACCACAATCTGGTAAGCTTCGGTTAGACCCGCTTCTGCCAAATCTTTAACCTTAGCAACCAGCTCTTCGTTTTGTACTGGAGCTGTCCAGTCCCACATTGGCTTGTTAACTTCGGCTTTTAGCTCTTTGATCGCCTGGATAACAACTTGCTGTTGCTCATGACCGTAAACCACGGCGCCAAGCATCACTTCTTCTGGCAGCGCATCGGCTTCAGACTCAACCATAAGTACTGCATTTTCAGTACCGGCAACAGAAAGTTCCAGTTGGCTGTTTTCTAGCTGTGAAACCGTTGGGTTGAGGATGTACTCGCCATCGACATAACCCACACGAGCAGAACCCAGTGGACCGTTGAATGGAATGCCTGAGATAGACAGAGCCGCAGAAGTACCGATCATAGAGATCACTTCTGGGCTGATTTCTGGATCAACAGAAACAACAGTGATGATCACCTGAACTTCGTTCTTAAAACCATTAGGGAATAGAGGACGAATAGGACGGTCAATCAGACGTGCAGTGAGGGTCTCGCCTTCAGATGGACGACCTTCACGCTTGAAGAATCCACCAGGGATTTTACCCGCAGCGTAAGTTTTTTCCTGGTAATTAACGGTTAACGGGAAAAAGTCACGACCTGGCTCTTCAGCTTTCTTGCCAACAACAGTAACCAATACTGTTGTATCGCCCATACTTGCCAAAACAGCTGCGTCTGCTTGACGTGCAATAACCCCAGTCTCTAGCGTGACTGTGTGCTGACCATATTCAAAACTCTTTACGATTGGATTCACGTGAACCTTTCCTTAATTTAATAACCTTAATTTCGCGGCTAAGTATACTGCAAGTCTAATCAATAGATAAAGAGCACATGTAGATGACAAAGCTGAATCTTTTCTCTAAAGTGGTTAGATAAAGATAAATTTCTGTCTATCGCTGCTTTTTCTGAAAATAGAATGTGATTGGTCACTAGGAACAAGGGGTGGCAAATGAGCGCTCGGTTTAAATCCTTAACATGGAAACAGACGACACTGGTCGTGTTTTCAGCGTTATTTTTTGCCGTTGCCATCTTTATCGTCGAAGTCGCCTTAGTCGGCGTCTCGGCCCGTCAACAGCTCATGGTCGCCCAGGAAGAGCTGCTGGACTCCATCGAACAACCCGCCGCCAACGCCGTCTGGGCACTGGATGACAATCTGGCCACTCAGACCCTCGAAGGGGTACTCAAGGTCGAGCATGTGGGCGAGGCGGTGATCGAACTCGACGATGGCAGCATGTTTGTCTCCATGAACAACCCCTTCACCGACAATCCGCTGGTGCGCAAACTCAGTGAAAAGCTGTTTGGTGACCTGAAACAGATAAGCCGTACCCTCTACCGCCCCTCCTTCTTCGAGGGCACAGAGAAGCAGCAGATCATCGGCACCCTGACCATCTTCTATAACACCCAGGAGCTGACCGACTCCCTCTTCTCACAGTTACGCTTTAGCTTCCTGGCCACCCTTGCCCGGGCGCTCTTGGTCACCATGGCACTGTCCATCATCTTCCACCGCTTCCTCACCAAGCCGATCGCGCAGATCAGTGAGGCGATTGATAAAATTGACCCTGAGCTACCGGACGAAAACCTGCTGCCCACGTCAACCGCCCACCAAGATGACGAACTAGGCCTGGTGACATCAAAATTTAATCAAATCTTAATTCAATTTGGCCAGACCCAGAGCAAGCTTCGGCGCATGGCGACCCGAGACCCTCTCACCGGCCTTCCCAACCGCACCCTGCTGCTGGAGACCATAGCGGTATCGATTCAGCGCGCCAGGGTGCACAAGCACCAATTTACCATGCTGTTTATCGACCTCGACCGTTTCAAGAACGTCAACGACTCTCTGGGCCATGCCCTTGGTGATCAGTTCCTGGCCCGTATCGCCAGGGTGCTGGAGCGGGTAGTCGGCGATCGCGGCACAGTGGCGCGTCTAGGTGGCGATGAGTTTGTCATCCTGGCCGAAGATGCCAGAACACCGGATCAGGCCGCCGACTTTGTCGACAAGCTACTGATGCAACTCAACGTGCCGCTGCAGCTGAACGAACACACCATTCATCCCGCCGCGTCGGTGGGGATCTCCATCTACCCCGACGATGGCCTGAGCGCCGAAGATCTGATCCGCCATGCCGATATCGCCATGTACAGCGCCAAGGCGGCGGGGTCTAATCAGTGGGCCTTCTTCAAGCAGCAGATGACAGAGCGGGCAGCGGTACGTCTGAGAACCGAAGCCTCCCTGCACGACGCCCTGAAGAACAACGAATTCCTGCTGCATTTTCAGCCCAAGTTTAATATCAAGACCGGCAAGGTGATCGCCTGTGAGGCGCTGATTCGCTGGAAGAAAGATGGCAGGCTCATCAGCCCCATGTCTTTTATCCCTGTGGCCGAAGAGACAGGCATCATCATCCCGCTAGGACGCTGGGTGATCGAAGAGGCCTGTCGCACCCTGAAACATTGGCGTAAGCGCTACAACTACGCCATTCCCATCGCGGTTAACGTCGCCTCGCAACAGTTTGCCGACGCCAGCCTGGTGCCGGACATCAAACAGCTGGCGCTGAGGTACCAGATAGACCCGAGTCTTCTAGAGGTGGAGATCACCGAGACCTCGCTGATGAATGATATTGAGCTCGCCATCCATAAACTGGAGCAGCTTAAGGGGGCCGGATTTGGTATCGCGGTCGATGACTTCGGTACCGGCTACTCCTCACTCTCCTATCTGCGTCATCTGCCGATCACCACCATGAAGATAGATCGCTGCTTCGTGACGGATCTGCCTAACGAGAGCGCCATCGCCTCCACCATCTTGATGCTCGGCAAGCAGCTCAACCTGCATATCGTGGCCGAAGGGATTGAGAATGAGCAGCAGCTCAATTGGCTAAAGCAGATGGACTGTGAAATAGGCCAGGGCTTCTACTACAGTCAACCGCTGGATATCAGCGAATTCGAGAACCGCTATATCGCCCCCAACAACGCTAGCATCAGTCAGATTTAATCGTCGCTTTAATGTCACCAAAGCGATTAGCCAGTGCGATTAGCTAAAGCCATTTCCGAAAATCAGGCATAAAAAAAGGAGGCTAAGCCTCCTTTTTTCACTACAGCGCTAATCGATAGATTAGCGACGTAGACCTAACTTCTTGATAAGCTCTTGATAGCGCTCGTTTTCAGTGCGCTTCAGGTAAGCTAGAAGCTTACGACGAGAGTTAACCATGCGAAGCAAACCACGACGTGAGTGATGATCATGGATGTGCTCTTTGAAGTGACCTTGTAGGTGGTTGATCTGTGCAGTTAGCAGAGCAACCTGAACTTCAGTAGAACCAGTGTCATTTTCACCACGACCGAAATCAGCCAGGATTTGTGCTTTTACTTCTTTACTTAGTGACATTTCTTTCTCCAAAAATAGATAGAAACTTCAGCCGATCACTAACTCAGCCAAAGAGAGCGCGCTATAGTACCGATTTTAGCGCCATTAAGCAAGCCTCAAGCCTGCTCGTCGTGCAATACCACCAGGCGCTTAGGCGCCAGCAAGCCATCGTCGTTCATCTGGCCAATACCAACAAACTGTTTCGCCTCACCTAGGGTGATACGCACCAACTCATCGACGGGCAAATTAGCCACCTGAACCGGATTACCGTTCATCAGATAATGGGCCAGCTCGTCAGAGACATTGATCTCTTTGAGCCCGCTCACCGCGGTATCCATGGGCAGCAACAAAGGATCCAGCAGCTCCTTAGGCGGACGCTCCTCTTCCTGCGCCTTGGTTAGCAAGGCCTCGAGCTGCTCCAGCGTCACCATCTTATCGTAAGGATAACCGGCGACTCCTGTGCGGCGCAGCATGATGACGTGAGCACCACATCCCAGCATCTCACCGAGATCATCGGTAATGGTGCGGATATAAGTCCCCTTGGAGCAGTGGATGTCCAGGGTCAGCTCGTCACCCTCAAGCTTAATAAAGTTAAGTTCGAAGACGTTAATTGGACGCGCCTCGCGCGGCACCTCTTTGCCTTCTCTGGCGTACTTGTACAGGGGCTGGCCCTGATACTTGAGCGCCGAGTACATTGAGGGCACCTGCATGGTCTCACCACGAAAATGCTCCAGCGCCTCTTCGAGTTGCTGCTCGGTGAAGTTAATCGGGCGCGTCTGCACCACCTCACCGTCTGAGTCGCTGGTATCAGTGCGCACACCTAGCTTGGCGGTCACCAAGTAACGTTTATCGGCATCGAGCAGATGCTGCGAAAACTTGGTGGCCTCACCCAGGCAGATCGGTAGCATGCCGGTCGCTAGAGGGTCCAGCGCGCCGGTATGACCCGCCTTAGCGGCGTTGTAGATTCGCTTTACTCTCTGTAAGGCGAAGTTGGAGCTCATTCCCGTGTCTTTGTCCAGCAGCACTATGCCGTCGACCAAGCGACCTCTAGGTTTACGCGCCATTATTTATCGTCCTGCTCGGTGTCGTCCAGCTCTTCGTCGTCACGACCGTGTTCAGCCGCCTTAGCCTTATCCTTGGTGATCACCTGACTCACCAGGTTAGACATGCGCATCCCCTCGATCAGCGAGGCATCGTAGATGAAGCGGATTTCGGGCATGACCCTAAGCTTCATACGACCCGCCACCAGAGAGCGAACATAACCCGCGGCCGCTTCCAGCGCCGCCAGCTTCTCTTCTACGACCGCCTTGTCTTCCTCGAAGAAGGTGACATAGACCTTGGCGTAGTTCAGATCGCGAGATACATCGACGTCGTTGACCGTCACCATACCGATACGCGGATCTTTGATGTCCCGTTGCAGCACCTGAGCCAGCTCCTGTTGCAGCTGCTGAGCGATGCGACGAGTACGACTAAATTCTCTTGCCATAATATTTTGCCATCTCAAAAACAGGTGACCTGCTCGGTAAAACTGCAACCGCTGTTATTTGGGTCGCGTCTTGACGCTGGGTCATGCCTGAACAAAAAGGGCGGCTTACGCCGCCCCTTGATACTTATAAGGTTCGAGCGATTTCGACCGTTTCGAAGACCTCAATCTGATCGCCAACTTTGACGTCATTATAGTTCTTCACGCCGATACCACACTCCATACCGTTACGAACTTCGTTAACGTCATCCTTGAAGCGACGCAGTGATTCTAGCTCACCTTCGAAGATCACCACGTTGTCACGTAGTACACGGATTGGCGCGCTACGCTTGATGGTACCTTCGGTGACCATACAACCAGCGATAGCACCAATCTTAGGCGACTTGAACACGTCACGCACTTCGGCAAGACCAATGATCTCTTGCTTGAACTCAGGTGCCAACATGCCGCCCATCGCCGCTTTAACTTCATCGATCAGATGATAGATAACGCTGTAGTAACGTAGGTCAACGCTTTCGCTTTCAATCGTCTTACGCGCCTGTGCATCAGCACGAACGTTGAAACCAACCATAATAGCGTTTGACGCAGCCGCCAGGGTCGCATCTGTCTCGGTCAATCCACCTACACCGCTGGCGATGATGTTAACCTTCACCTCGTCGGTAGACAGCTTGTTGAGCGAGTCAGAAATCGCTTCCAGCGAGCCTTGTACGTCGGCCTTAAGGACGATGTTCAGCTCTTGGACTTCGCCTTCGGTCATGTTAGCGAACATGTTCTCAAGCTTAGACTTCTGCTGACGGGCCAGCTTAACGTCACGGAACTTACCTTGACGGTAGAGTGCCACTTCACGTGCCTTACGCTCGTCACGAACAACTGTCGCTTCGTCACCGGCAGATGGCACACCAGAAAGACCTAAGATCTCAACAGGAATCGATGGACCGGCTTCGGTGATCGACTTGCCGTTCTCATCCTTCATCGCACGGACTTTACCGTACTCCAGGCCACAAAGAACGATATCGCCCTGCTTCAGGGTACCTTCTTGTACCAGGATGGTCGCTACAGGACCGCGGCCCTTATCTAGCTTAGACTCAACCACAACGCCCGCTGCCATGCCTTCGCGTACCGCTTTCAGTTCTAGTACTTCGGCTTCAAGCAAGATGCCTTCCAGCAGCTCGTCGATACCTTCACCAGACTTCGCAGACACGTGAACGAACATGTTGTTTCCGCCCCAATCTTCTGACATCACGCCATGTTGAGACAGTTCAGACTTAACGCGATCAGGATCCGCTTCTGGCTTATCAATCTTGTTCACCGCAACGATAAGCGGTACACCGCCCGCCTTAGCGTGCTGAATCGCTTCGATGGTCTGTGGCATCACGCCGTCATCGGCAGCAACGACTAGCACAACGATATCGGTCGCCTTGGCACCACGTGCACGCATCGCGGTAAACGCGGCGTGGCCTGGGGTATCCAGGAAGGTGATCATGCCATTGTCGGTTTCAACGTGGTATGCACCGATATGCTGGGTAATACCACCCGCCTCACCAGAAGCTACCTTAGCGCGACGAATATAGTCGAGTAGCGATGTCTTACCATGGTCAACGTGACCCATGATGGTCACAACCGGCGCACGTGGCTCAACCTTAACGTTGCCGTCACGGTCGGCGAGTACTTGATGCTCAAGCTCGTTTTCACGAGTCAGAACCACCTTGTGGCCCATCTCCTCGGCAACCAGCTGTGCAGTTTCCTGATCCAGTACCTGGTTGATGGTAACCATAGAGCCCATCTTCATCATCTGCTTGATGATCTCGGTCGCCTTAACCGCCATCTTCTGTGCCAGCTCGGCAACCGTTACGGTTTCGCCGATGGTCACGTCACGGGTAACGGCCGCAGCTGGCTTGTTAAAGCCATGGTCCATCGCCTCTGGCGCGTTGCGCTGATTGCGGTTGTTACGACCACCGCGAACTTCTTTACCGCCACGCTTTTTGCCGATAGGCTCTTTCTTGCCACCGGCAGGCTTACGCGCACGGCGACCACGTCGCTCGGCGTCTCTGTCCGCCGAATCTTCGGCGGCGCGCGCTTCACTCGATGTGGTCACATGGTGATCGGCGCTGTTTTCAGACTCTTTACGCTGACGCTCTTCTTCCGCCCAACGCTTCTCGTTCTCTTCGGCAAGACGACGCGCTTCTTCGGCAGCAGCCTTAGCTTCTTCGTCAGCCTTAGCCTTAGCGGCAGCTTCTTTAGCCGCTAGCAGGCGAGCTTCTTCCACCTTGGCGGCTTTCTCTTCTGCTGTTTCTTCAGCAGCAGGCTTACCTTCGGCAGCCTTCTTCGCCTTAGCTTCTGCCTCGGCCTTAGCCTTAGCTTTTGCTGCGGCTTCCGCCTCAGCTTTCGCCTTGGCTTCCGCGTCTGCCTTGGCCTTAGCTTCTGCTTCCGCAGCTGCCTTGGCTTCGGCTTCTGCCTTGGCCTTAGCTTCTGCCTCGGCTTCAGCCGCTACATCACGCTTAACGAAGGTACGCTTCTTACGCACTTCTACCTTGATATCTTTCGACTGGCCGCCGCTACCCGACACGCTCAGTGTCGAGATAGACTTACGCTGCAGTGTCATCTTGGTTGGCGCTGAATCGCCACCGTGTTGCTTCTTCAAAAACTCAAGCAACTTCTGCTTTTCATCTTCTGAAACTGTGTCGGTCTTACTCTTCTTAATACCGGCCTCAGAAAACTGCTCAACTAAGCGATCAGCACTCTTCCCTACTTCTTCGGCCAGTTTTGCTACTGTGGTATCTGCCATCTGTAAACTCCCCTCTGTTGATCGACTTAAGCTTCTTCGCCAAACCAACAGATGTTGCGGGCCGCCATGATGAGCTCACCAGCCTTTTCTTCTGTTAATTCTTCAATCTCGATCAAATCATCAATGCCTTGTTCGGCTAAATCTTCAAGCGTAATCACGCCTTTACTTGCCAACACATACGCCAAGTGACGCTCTAAACCTTCTAGGGCAAGTAAATCTTCGCTTGGCTCAGCACCGTCAAGTGCTTCCTCGGATGCCAAAGCCCGTGTAGAGATCGCAGCCTTAGCGCGTTCTCTGAGTGCCTCAACGATCTCCTCGTCGAAGCCGTCGATTTCAAGCAACTCTGACTCAGGTACGTAGGCAACTTCTTCAAGTGAGGTAAAACCTTCATCTGCCAGTACTTGAGCAAAATCTTCATCGACATCCAGTGCAGAGACGAACAGGTTAACGATCTTGGCGCTTTCCGCCTGATGCTTAGCCTGCATATCTTCCACTGTCATCACGTTTAGTTCCCAGCCCGATAACTGAGTCGCCAAACGTACGTTTTGACCGTTACGGCCAATAGCTTGCGCCAACGAGTCGGCTTCAACGGCGATATCCATAGAATGGTTATCTTCGTCGACTATGATAGAAGCCACATCGGCCGGCGCCATCGCATTGATCACAAATTGCGCTGGGTTATCATCCCAAAGCACGATATCAACGCGCTCACCACCTAACTCATTAGACACGGCCTGAACACGCGCGCCGCGCATGCCCACACAAGCACCGATAGGATCGATGCGACGGTCATTTGACTTAACCGCAATCTTAGCGCGAGAACCTGGGTCACGAGCGGCGCCCATGATCTCAATCATCTCGTCGGCAATTTCCGGTACTTCTACGCGGAACAGCTCGATCAGCATGTCTGGCTTGGTACGGGTCAGGAACAGCTGTGCACCGCGCGCCTCTGGACGTACGGCATAAAGCAGCGCACGAACGCGGTCACCAGGACGGAAGCTCTCACGTGAGATAAGATCTTCTTTGAACAGCACGGCGTCGGCGTTGTTACCCAGATCCACAACGACGCTCTCGCGGTTGCTCTTCTTCACCACACCCGTGATCAGCTCGCCTTCTTTTTCCAGGAACTGGTCGACGATCTGTGCGCGCTCGGCTTCACGTACCTTCTGTACGATTACCTGCTTAGCGGTTTGAGTGGTGATACGGTCGAAGACGACTGACTCGATCTCATCTTCGATATACTCGCCCACTTGAATCTCTGGGTTTTCGTAACGGGCCGCTTCCAGGGTGATCTCGCGGAAAGGATTTTCCAGCGCCTGACCTTCATCCTCAACCACCATCCAACGACGGAAAGTTTCGTACTCGCCTGTCTTACGATCGATAGCGACACGAACTTCGATATCGCCTTCATATTTTTTCTTGGTAGCCGTCGCTAACGCAATCTCCAACGCTTCAAAAATCTTTTCGCGTGGCACGGCCTTCTCATTTGAAACCGCCTCAGCGACTAGCAGAATCTCTTTGTTCATTCTCTTGCCTCGTTCAGCTCGAATCCATCAAAACTTAGCGATTAAGTTGCCCTTGCGGATATTATCCAAGGCAATAATCAGTTCGTTGCCATCTACGGTAAGGGTCAGCATCTGCCCCTCAACGCCCGCGACGGTCCCTTTTAAATTACGACTACCAGCGACAGGCATAGTCAGTTGTACCTTTACGGTTTCACCTAGGTATCGCGCATACTGCTCTGCAGTAAATAATGGTCTATCGACACCCGGTGAGGAAACTTCTAGTGTATATTCGGTCGAAATCGGGTCCTCGACATCGAGCACGGCACTGATCTGGCGACTGACATCGGCACAATCATCGATAAAGATGCCGTTTTCATTATCTATATATACACGCAGCACTGAATGCTTGCCTGCCTGTACATATTCCAATCCCCACAGACTATGGCCCAATGCTTCAACTGGTGCGATAAGCATCTGTTCCAGCTTACTTTCTAAAGTTGCCAAGGTTACCCCCCGAAAAACAAAAAAGGGCATAAAGCCCCAGTACGACATCATCAAATGACGATATTTCAAAAGTCCAGATAACAAAAAACCCCGTAATCACGAGGTCATATCATTCAGAACCTGTAACAGAAATGAAGCGCTGCTTCATCACTGGGAAGCTGGTTGCGGGGGCCGGATTTGAACCGACGACCTTCGGGTTATGAGCCCGACGAGCTACCAAACTGCTCCACCCCGCGTCAACTGCTGCAATTATATTGATTGTGAACAATATTTGCAATGATAAAGGCAGAAACCTCTGCCACTTTATCGATTCAGACCAAGCTAGGCTCAATCCAAATTTGGTGCGGATGGAGGGACTTGAACCCTCACGAGCTAGGCTCACCACCCCCTCAAGATGGCGTGTCTACCAATTCCACCACATCCGCATGTGATCGTTACTTCGACTGGTTAAGAATTTTTATGAGTTTGAGGAGACTCATCTTTTCCAGTCGCGCTACCTAAATAAAACCAGGGTCTAATCTAAGTCGCGCTATGCTCTTTCGAGCGATTAGTCAGGGATCTTATCTTCTGACTTTTGTGCGTCTTTTGCTGCATCGGTAACTTGCTCAGTTACGGCTGCCGCATCGGCACCTAAATCTTTCCAAGATTCTTCTGTTTTAGCGTGGTTTGCGCTCAAGTTGCCGATCGTCAGACTCAGGGCAAAGAAGGCAATTGCCAGTATCGCTGTGGAACGAGTTAAAAAGTTACCCGAACCAGAAGAACCGAACAGAGTGGCTGATGCACCGGCGCCGAAAGAGGCCCCCATGTCAGCTCCCTTACCTTGCTGGATGAGGATCAAGCCAATCAGGCCCAACGCAACCAACAAGTAAATAACCATTAGAACTTCGTACATATTATGCGCTCATCGCTATCGAACATAAACTTAAAAACTCGGTAGAGTTTAAGCTAGCACCGCCTATCAGTCCACCATCTACATCAGGTTGAGCAAATAGATCTGCTGCATTACTCGGCGTTACGCTACCACCGTACAAAATCCTGATATTCTCTCCGATATACGGAGACACTTCAGAGAGACGCTTGCGAATAAACGCGTGTACTTCCTGCGCCTGCTCTGGCGTAGCGCTCTTACCTGTTCCTACGGCCCAAAGTGGCTCATAGGCGATAATCGCATTATCAAAAGCCATGGTGCCATTCTTCTCGATGACCACATCCAGCTCTTCTGCAATCACCTCGAAGGTGCGTCTCGCTTCACGGGCTGGACCCGACTCACCTACACATAAGATAGGGGTCAAACCATGCTTCTGTGCGGCGGCAAATTTTTCCGCCACGATGTCGCTTGTTTCGCCGTACATTCTACGACGCTCGGAGTGACCGATAATCACATAGCGACATCCAGAATCTTTCAGCATCTGCCCAGATACTTCGCCTGTATAGGCACCGAAGTCATGCTGACTCAGGTTTTGGGCACCCATTCTAACCAAGCAACCGTTTAAGGCTTCTTTGTTAGCATCGAGCTGCTGACGAACACTTTCAAGAAAAATACTTGGTGGACACAAGACCACTTCCGCAGAATCATTTTGAAGCTTGGTAGCAAACTTGGTAAACAACTCTTGCGCTAGCTGCGCAGTACCGTTCATTTTCCAGTTACCAGCGACCATTGGGCGTCTTAGTGCCATCACTGTCTCCTTCTGAAAGCGGGCTGAATAATAGCGAACCACTTGTTAAGTTACAATACCTAAATCTCGAATTTTTGCGATAAAGTGTCGAAGCGATTACTTTTTATCCTCGCGCGGGATAAATAGCACAGGATTTAACCCGGCGAGGCTAAATCCTGTACAAAGGCCTTAAACTAGCGCCTTGATGGCCTCGGCAATATAGTTTGCGTGGGCTTTTACATCGCTGGCGACATCGCCTTCGACCATGACGCGGATCAGTGGCTCTGTGCCCGACTTACGCAGCAGTACGCGGCCACGTTCGCCAAGTTTGGCCTCCACTTCCGCCTGGGCGCTCAATACGCTATCGGCCTCTAACGGGTTGTGAGTACCTTCAAATCTGACATTCACCAGCACCTGCGGCAGCATCTTAATCCCTTCGGTCAGCTCCTCAAGGGTCGCCTGCTTACGACACATGGCCGCCAGCACCAGAATACCGGCAACGATACCGTCTCCCGTGGTGCCATGATCCAGATTCAGGATATGACCCGAGTTTTCACCGCCGATGCGCCAATCTTTCTCTTTGAGCAGCTCCATCACATAGCGGTCACCCACCTTAGAGCGGGCAAAGGGAATATCACGGGCCTTGAGTGCCAAGTCCAGCCCCAGGTTAGACATCAGGGTGCCGACTACGCCGCCCTTTAACACGCCACGGTCCTGAGCATCGCAGGCCAGGATATAGAGGATCTCATCGCCGTCGATCACCTTACCATGACGATTCACCATCATGATGCGATCACCGTCGCCGTCCAGTGCAATACCCAGGTCTGCCTTCTCGGCGATCACTGTCTCGCGGATCTTACCCATAGAGGTAGCGCCCACCTCATGGTTGATGTTGATGCCGTCAGGCTTGTCACCTATGGTGATCACCTCGGCGCCAAGCTCACGAAACACACTCGGCGCTATGTGGTAGGTTGCCCCATGGGCACAATCGACCACTATCTTTAGGCCGTTGAGGGTATGCTCGGCAGGAAAATTACCCTTACAGTATTCAATATAACGACCGGCAGCGTCTTCGATGCGCGATACCTTACCCAGCAGGTGCGACTCGACACACTCCAGCGGCTTTTCGAGTTCACGCTCGATCTCCAACTCTACCTCGTCATCGAGCTTGCTACCGTCGGTAGAGAAGAACTTGATGCCGTTATCATAGTAAGGATTGTGAGATGCACTGATCACCACACCGGCTTCCGCCCTGAAGGTACGGGTCAGATAGGCCACGGCCGGTGTCGGCATAGGCCCCATCAACATCACATTCAAACCAGCGGCCGATAGGCCGGCTTCCATCGCAGACTCGAACAGATAGCCTGAAATACGCGTATCCTTACCTATGATCACCTTCTTAGTGCCGGCGCGGGATAACACGCGCCCCGCCGCCCAGCCAAGTTTGAGCGCCAATTCCGGGGTCATCTTACCCGCGCCCACCTTGCCTCTGATACCATCGGTTCCGAAGAATTTTCTCACTTGTTATTACCTCTGCCCCATCCCAGGGTCTTTCCTATTTAATCCAATTGACGCGGCCGCGCTTAGCGCCGCGCATCAATCTATAATGCCTGATAATTGGCGTAAGCCTGCATGACCTTGATCATATCCATAGTCGGTTTTACGTCATGGACACGAATAATATGTGCGCCTTGCTGAATACTCAAGAGCGCTGCGCTCAGGCTGCCCGCCAGACGCTCGCTCGGCGGCACGTTAAGCAGGTTGCCTATCATGCTCTTGCGCGACAGGCCGATAAGCAGCGGCAGGCCAAATGCCTTAAGCTCGGCCTGACGGTTTAATAATTCATAGTTGTGTGACAACGTCTTGCCAAAGCCATACCCAGGGTCCAGCAGCAGATTGTCCCTGGCAATTCCGGCATCCAGACAGGCCTCGATACGCTCCTCAAAGAAGGCGCTGATATCCCCTATGATATCCTGATATACAGGCGCATCTTGCATGGTTCTCGGCTGCCCCTGCATATGCATCAAACAGACGGGCACATTCAGCTTGGCGGCCACGGCTAAGGCACCAGGCTCCTGCAGGGCGCGCACATCGTTGATTAGATGAGCGCCGGCGGCAACCGCCTCACTCATTACCTCTGGCTTGCTGGTATCGACCGAGATCCACACATCATGATTGGCACTGACATATTCCACCAGGGGGATCACCCGTTCCAACTCATGTTGCACACTGACCTCGGCCGCACCGGGGCGGGTCGACTCACCACCGATATCTATGATGCTGGCACCTTCATTGACTAGGGTGTCGGCATGGCGACAGGCCGGCTCAAGATTGGCGAAGCGACCACCGTCTGAGAAGGAATCCGGCGTCACGTTAAGTATTCCCATTACTCTGGGCTGGGAAAGGTCCAGGCGTTTGTCGCCACAGACAAGTTGAAACCCTTGCTGCAAGATAGGCTCCTCGATCACACTGATGACGTAAACAAGAAAACCCCGTTAAGGGGTTTTCTGAGATAATGCAGTTAATCTATCGCAACGATGATTACTTGATAACAGGTGATTCATCACCTTCTTTTGGCTCGCTCGCTGGCTCGGCGGCAGGCGCTTCGCTCGGCTCAGGCGATGTAACCGCCTCACCACGACCGCCATTACCCTTGCCGTTTGAACCATTCTCATCCATGTTCCAATCGGCCGGAGCACGCACCTCTCGACGGGCCATCAGATCGTCAATCTGAGTCGCATCTATGGTCTCGTACTTCATCAGTGCATCTTTCATCGCATGAAGGATATCCATGTTATCGGTCAGGAACTGATGCGCGCGTCCATAGTTGTTGTCGATCAGCTGCTTCACTTCGAGATCGATAATCGACGCCGTCTCATCCGACATATGCTGCGCCTTAGCCATGCTACGGCCGAGGAACACTTCGCCCTCATCTTCGGCGTACAATACCGGACCTAGCTTGTCCGAGAAGCCCCATTGGGTCACCATGTTGCGTGCAATCGTAGTCGCATACTTGATGTCTTGAGAAGCACCGGTAGAGACACGCTCGCTACCGTAGATCAACTCCTCGGCGATACGTCCACCATAGGCTACAGAGATCTGACTCTCGAGCTTACGACGGCTCTGGCTGATGGCATCAGCCTCAGGCAGGAAGAAGGTCACACCCAGGGCACGGCCGCGAGGAATGATAGTCACCTTGTGCACAGGGTCGTGCTCAGGTACCAGACAGCCAACGATAGCGTGACCCGCTTCGTGATAGGCGGTCATCTCTTTCTCTTCTTCAGACATTACCATGGTGCGGCGCTCTGCCCCCATCATGATCTTGTCTTTGGCGCTCTCAAACTCTTCCATGCCCACCACGCGGCGATTACCACGGGCAGCAAACAGCGCCGCTTCGTTTACCAGGTTAGCCAGATCGGCACCAGAAAAACCTGGCGTACCGCGGGCAATCACGCTCGCCTTAACGTCATCGGCCAGCGGCACCTTACGCATATGCACCTTAAGGATCTGCTCACGACCACGTACGTCTGGCAGGCCAACCACCACTTGACGGTCGAAACGACCCGGACGCAGCAAGGCGGCATCCAATACGTCGGGACGGTTAGTCGCGGCGATAACGATGATACCTTCGTTACCCTCGAAGCCATCCATCTCAACCAGCATCTGGTTAAGGGTCTGCTCACGTTCATCGTGACCACCACCGACACCCGCGCCACGCTGGCGACCTACGGCATCGATCTCATCGATAAAGATGATACAAGGCGCAGACTTCTTAGCCTGCTCAAACATGTCGCGAACACGTGAGGCACCGACACCGACAAACATCTCAACGAAGTCAGAACCGGAAATAGTGAAGAAAGGCACCTTGGCCTCGCCGGCAATCGCCTTGGCAAGTAGGGTCTTACCCGTACCTGGAGGACCAACCAGGAGCACACCGGTAGGAATACGGCCACCCAGTTTCTGGAACTTAGTCGGCTCTTTGAGGTAATCGACCAGCTCTTTGACATCTTCCTTGGCCTCGTCGCAACCGGCGACGTCACCGAAGGTGGTCTTGATCTGATCTTCACTCATCAGCTTGGCTTTACTCTTACCGAAAGACATGGCGCCTTTACCGCCACCGCCCTGCATCTGGCGCATGAAGAAGATCCATACCCCGATCAGTAACAGCATAGGGAACCAAGAGATGAAAATCTGTGTGAGGAAACCTGACTCTTCGGCTTCCTGACCTTTCATGGTCACACCCTTGCGGTCAAGATCGTTGATCAGATCCTGATCATACATAGGCATGATAGTGGTAAATTTTTCCCCGGTTCTTTTGGTACCCTCGATGGTACGCTGGTCACTCTTCACCTCGACGGTGTTGATCTGGCCGGAGCGAACATCATCCAAGAAAGTTGAATAATCCATCTTCATGGAGTTCGATGAAGAGGGGGAGTAGCCCTGAAACACTGACATCAGCACGACGGCGATGACAACCCAGAGAATTAAATTTTTTGCCATATCACTCAAAATTACTAGACCTCATACAGTCTTGCGGTTACTGACGTTAGGTTACTACAACTTGTAACCCGTCGCCACAAGATAGACTTCACGCGAACGCGGTCGCGACGAGTCTGGCTTACGTGTTTTAACGGTGGTAAATGCCTCTCTCACCGCCTTCATATACTCATCAAAGCCCTCCCCCTGAAAGACTTTGACAGCAAAACTACCATTTGGTGCCAACACCTGATGACACATATCCAGTGCCAGCTCCACCAAATACATGGCGCGCGGCTGATCTACACCGCCCGTACCACTCATATTAGGTGCCATATCCGACAACACAACATCGACTTTAGCATCGCCTACGCGCTCGAGTAAGGCGTTAAGCACCTTCTCCTCGCGAAAATCGCCTTGCAGGAAATCGACGCCGACGATGGGGTCCATAGGCAAGATATCGCAGGCGATAACCTTACCCGTCTCTCCCGCCAGCTTGACGGCGATCTGCGACCAGCCCCCAGGGGCAGCCCCGAGATCCACCACAGTCATGCCGGGGCGGATCAGCTTATCCTTTTGTTGTATCTCTTCTATTTTAAACGCAGCGCGCGAACGCAATCCCCGTTTCTGCGACAACTTAACATAATGATCATCGAAATGTTCCTGCATCCAACGGGTGGAACTGGCTGTTCGTTTTTTACCTGACATTTAAAATCCGCAACAAATATGAGTTACACAAAGGCTATATGAGGGTAGAATAGCGGTTTTTCAACAGTAACTCAGCATAAAGTTGGTAGAAATGAACTTAACAACCAAACAAAAACAGCATCTAAAAGGCTTAGCGCATAACCTCAAGCCTGTTGTGCAGCTTGGTGCCAATGGCCTGACTGAAGGTGTACTGGCTGAAATTGATAATGCACTCTCTCATCATGAATTAATCAAAGTGAAAGTTGCCTCTGGAGACAGAGAGCTAAAAAATGCAGTCGTTGACGCCATTGTACGCGAAACTCAAGCTGAAAAGGTTCAGCTTATCGGTCACGTATTGGTCCTATTCCGTCAATCTCCAGAGATGAAGATTGCCGTACCAAGAGCCAAATAACTCTTGGACTCATGCCCACAAAAAAGCCGCTATCAATAGCGGCTTTTTTGTGGGCATGAATCGAGCGTAAATCAGTTTAGATATACTCTACCGCAGTGATCTCATAATCAGTCATACCGCCCGGGGTCTGAATAGAGACTTCATCCCCTTCCGATTTACCCACCAGGCCGCGAGCGATTGGCGAGGTCACAGAAATAAGGTTGGCCTTAATATCGGCTTCATCTTCGCCCACGATACGATAGGTAAATTCCTCGTCGGTATCCAGGTTCAAAATGGTTACCGTGGTGCCGAAAATAACACGACCCGTGTTTTCCATCTTGGTCACGTCGATGATCTGTGCATGAGACAGCTTGCCTTCGATATCGCGCACGCGGGCCTCACACAGCCCCTGCTCTTCGCGGGCGGCGTGGTATTCGGCGTTCTCTTTCAGATCGCCCAGTTCACGCGCAATCCCAATGGCCTCGGCAATTTTTGGACGCTTCTCAAACTTCAAAAAATCTAACTCTTCACGCAGTTGATTTGCACCAACAACTGTCATTGGAACCTTATTCATAGGAACACTCGTCTCCTCAAAACAAAAGCAGCCTAGTCAGCCTGACCACTAGGGCCACTGACCAGGAATAAAGAACGCTTGGAATCCATCTATTCTATACCCTGATGCATAGAGAAGCTATCGGATCCCCAAGAGATTGTTAGCGCGCCATCAGAACTGTGTGTTCCATGGCGCGCCCAAGGCAAGCAAGATGGCGCCATTCGCCCAGTATCAAGATTGCCTTGTTATATCTATTTCAACGAATTGAACGCCCATAAAAAAGGCCGCTTGCGCGGCCTTTTCGTAAGGGTTAACCCTTAGCCTTTAATGCGCTGGTGCAGCTCCTGCACTGAGGTCACATTGGTGCGACTGTCGGCAGAGTGCGCCATACAGGTCGCGAAGGCGGCGTTCAAGGTCGTAGTGTAGTTCACCTTGTAACGCAGCGCGCCACGACGCAGCTGACGTGAGTCTTCAATCGCCTGGCGGCCTTCTGTAGTGTTTACGATATAGGTGTACTCATCGTTCTTGATACGGTCAAGAATATGCGGACGGCCTTCGTGTACCTTGTTCACCAGACGAGGATTGATACCTGCTTCGCCCAGCACGACCGCGGTGCCGTGGGTAGCATCGATCTCATAGCCCAGCTCAATCAGCTTGGCAGCCAGGTCGGCAACACGCTTCTTGTCGCTGTTACGTACAGAAAGCAGCGCACGGCCAGACTTAGGCACCTCAGAAGTGGCACCCAGCTCAGCCTTAGCATAGGCCTCGGCGAAGGTAGCTCCCACGCCCATTACCTCACCGGTAGAGCGCATCTCAGGGCCAAGTAGCGGGTCAACACCCGGGAACTTGTTGAACGGCAGCACCACTTCTTTCACCGAGTAGAAAGGTGGGATCACCTCTTTGGTAAAGCCCTGCTCTTCCAGACTCTGACCGGCCATGACGCGCGCGGCGATCTTAGCCAGAGGAACACCCGTCGCCTTAGAGACGAATGGTACGGTACGGGCCGCACGCGGGTTAACCTCGATCATGTAGATGGTGTTGTCTTGTACCGCAAACTGCACGTTCATCAGACCCACAACGCCGAGTTCCATCGCCAGCTTACGCACCTGTTCGCGCATCTGATCCTGGATCTCCTGGCTCAGTGTGTATGGAGGCAGCGAACAACCCGAGTCACCCGAGTGAACACCCGCCTGCTCGATATGCTCCATGATGGCGCCTACCACAACAGTCGTGCCATCACATACCGCATCGATATCCACCTCGGTGGCGTTATCGAGGAAGTGGTCCAGCAGCACTGGCGAGGCGTTAGAGACGCTAACCGCTTCGTTAAAGTAACGACGCAGGTCTTGCTCGTCGTAAACGATCTCCATCGCGCGGCCACCCAGTACGTAGGATGGACGTACCACTAGCGGGTAACCGATACGCTCGGCGGAGATCACGGCACCTTCTACCGTAGTCACGGTATCGTTTTCCGGCTGCTTCATCTCCAGGCGTTGAATCGCCTGCTGGAAACGCTCACGGTCTTCGGCGCGGTCAATCGCATCCGGGCTGGTACCAATAATTGGCACACCGGCGGCTTCCAGGTCACGAGCCAGTTTCAGCGGTGTCTGACCACCGTACTGCACGATAACCCCTTTAGGCTGTTCGATGCGGACGATCTCCAGCACATCTTCCAGAGTCACAGATTCGAAGTAGAGTCTGTCAGAGGTGTCATAGTCGGTAGAGACTGTCTCTGGGTTACAGTTGACCATAATGGTCTCGTAACCGTCTTCACGCAGGGCAAGCGCCGCGTGCACACAGCAGTAATCGAATTCGATACCCTGGCCGATACGGTTAGGACCACCACCCAGCACCATGATCTTGTCGCGGTTAGATGGGTTAGCCTCACACTCTTCCTCATAGGTCGAGTACATGTAGGCGGTATCGGTTGAGAACTCGGCGGCGCAGGTATCGACGCGCTTGTACACTGGGTACACTTCGTGACGGTAACGCAGCTTACGCATCTCTGACTCGCTAACACCCATCAGGGCCGCCAGACGCGCATCGGAGAAACCTTTACGCTTGAGCTTGTAAAGGAAATCTTTGTCCATGCTAGCCATGCCAGCTTCTTTCACCTGGTTCTCAAGTGATAGCAGCTCTTCAATCTGCACCAGGAACCAAGGGTCGATATTGGTCAGCTTGAAGATGGCATCCATGCTCAGACCAGCGCGGAAGGCATCGGCGATATACCAGATACGCTCGGCGCCTGGCTCTTTCAGCTCATGGCGAATGCGCGACAGGGCATCGTTATCTTCGACATCGACGATAGGATCCAGGCCATTAACGCCGACCTCTAGGCCGCGCAGTGCTTTTTGCAGCGACTCTTGGAAGGTACGACCAATCGCCATCACCTCGCCCACAGACTTCATCTGAGTGGTCAGACGGTCATTTGCACCGGCAAACTTCTCGAAGTTGAAGCGTGGCACCTTGGTAACCACGTAGTCGATGGCAGGCTCGAACGAGGCTGGGGTGGCACCGCCAGTGATGTCGTTGCTCAGCTCATCCAGGGTGAAGCCCACCGCCAGCTTGGCGGCGATCTTGGCGATAGGGAAACCTGTCGCTTTCGATGCCAGGGCAGATGAACGCGATACACGCGGGTTCATCTCGATGATCACCATACGACCATCTTTCGGGTTGATACCGAACTGAACGTTTGAACCACCGGTTTCTACGCCGATCTCACGCAGTACCGCCAGTGAGGCGTTACGCATCAGCTGATATTCTTTGTCTGTCAGGGTCTGCGCCGGGGCCACTGTGATAGAGTCGCCGGTGTGCACGCCCATAGGATCGAAGTTTTCGATAGAGCAGACGATGATGCTGTTATCGTTGCGGTCACGAACCACTTCCATCTCATATTCTTTCCAACCGATAAGCGACTCATCGATCAGCAGTTCGTTGGTTGGTGAAAGCTCGAGACCCTGAGAACAGATCTCCTCGAACTCCTCCTTGTTGTAGGCGATACCACCGCCCGAGCCACCCATGGTAAATGATGGACGGATAATACAAGGGAAACCAACCTGCTCGAGTACCTCGTAGGCATCTTCCATGCTGCGGGCGATACCGGCGCGAGGACACTCGAGACCAATCTTCTTCATCGCCGCATCGAAACGGCTACGGTCTTCAGCCTTGTCGATGGCATCGGCCGTCGCGCCGATCATGTCGACGTTAAATTCGGCCAGCACGCCTTCTGCCTCGAGGCGCAGGGCACAGTTCAGTGCCGTCTGACCGCCCATGGTTGGCAGAATCGCATCGGGACGTTCCTTAGCGATGATGTTGCGCACCACTTCCCAGTGAATCGGCTCGATGTAGGTCGCATCGGCCATCTCTGGGTCTGTCATGATGGTCGCTGGGTTAGAGTTCACCAGAATAACCCGGTAACCCTCTTCACGAAGCGCCTTACACGCCTGGGCACCCGAGTAGTCGAATTCACATGCCTGACCGATAACAATCGGGCCGGCACCCAGGATAAGAATACTTTTTATGTCTGTACGTTTTGGCATTGCTGAAACTATCTCCCGGACTACTTGGCGTTATGACGATATTCTTCGATCAACTCGATAAAGTGATCGAACAGCGGCGCGGCGTCGTGCGGACCCGGGCTTGCCTCAGGGTGGCCCTGGAAGCTGAACGCTGGCTTGTCGGTCAGGTGAATACCCTGTAGCGAGCCGTCGAACAGCGACTTATGAGTCACCTTAACGTTGGCCGGCAGGCTGGTCTCATCGGCAGCAAAACCATGGTTCTGGCTGGTGATCATCACGTTGCCCTTCTCCAGGTTGCTTACCGGATGGTTGGCACCATGGTGACCAAACTTCATCTTCAGCGTCTTAGCGCCAGAGGCCAGTGCCAACAGCTGATGGCCAAGGCAGATACCAAAGAGTGGAATGTCTGTCTTGAGGAAAGCCTGAATCGCTTCGATGGCGTAGTCACATGGCTCTGGGTCACCAGGGCCGTTTGACAGGAAGATGCCATCTGGATTCATCGCCAGCACTTCGGCAGCAGGGGTTTGCGCCGGTACTACGGTCACATCGCAGCCACGGTCAACCAGCATACGCAGGATGTTGCGCTTAACGCCGTAATCGTAGGCTACGACCTTGTATTTCAGTTCTGACTCAGGGGTGTCACTCGGCAGGCCGCCCACCAGACGCCAGCTACCGCTGCGCCATTGGTATTGCTTCTGCGTGGTCACTTCTTTGGCCAAGTCCATGCCTTTCAAGCCAGGAAACGCCTTGGCAGCCGCCAGCGCCTTAGCTTCATCCATGTCACCCACTAAGATGGCACCCGCTTGTGCCCCTTTTTCCCTGAGAATACGTGTTAGTTTACGCGTGTCGATATCGGCAATGCCTACAACATTGTTACTTTTTAGGTAATCGCTGAGGGATTGCTCATTTCTGAAGTTACTCGCTAGCAATGGCAGATCACGGATGATCAGACCACAGGCATGAACAGATTCAGATTCGGTATCTTCACTATTGGTACCGGTGTTACCAATGTGCGGGTAGGTTAGAGTAACAATTTGACGAGAATAGGAAGGATCCGTCAGGATCTCTTGGTAACCCGTCATGGAAGTGTTAAATACCACTTCACCAACTGCGAGTCCATCAGCACCGATTGCAGTGCCAGAGAATACGGTTCCATCTTCGAGTACGAGTAAGGCAGACTTTGTCAACGCGACCTCCGAAAAGAGCCAAGCCATTGAATAATAAGGTTTTATTTTGTGTTTAAAATACCAACTTCCGCTTAAATACGAAATTTTGACAAATTCCGACAATTTTAAAGGTAATTGTGAAGCTCGTCTATAGATAAGCGGTACTTTCTTTCAAAAAAAAACGCCAAATTGGCGTTTTTTTTAAAGACTAATCCTTCAGGCCCAAGACCTGTTGCATGTCGTATAATCCGGGGCCCTGATCGCCCAGCCAAAATGCGGCGCGCATGGCACCGTTGGCAAAGGTCATACGACTCGAGGCCTTATGGGTGATCTCCAGACGCTCACCGATATCGGCGAACATGGCGGTGTGCTCACCCACCAAATCACCGGCGCGAATGGTAGAGAAGCCTATGGTCTCACGGCTACGCTCTTCGGTGATCCCCTCACGGCCATAGACGGCGCATTTTTCCAGGTCGCGCCCCAAGACCTCGGCGATCACCTCGCCCATCTTGAGTGCAGTGCCTGACGGCGCATCTTTCTTATGTCTGTGGTGACCCTCGATGATTTCGATATCTGTGTAGTCGCCCATCACCTCGGCGGCCAGCTCCAGCAGGCGCCACATCAGGTTGACCCCCACAGACATGTTAGGCGCCATCACGATCGGCGTGTTCTCGGCGTAGGCGGCAATCTGCTCTTTCTGGGCATGATTGAAGCCTGTGGTGCCGATGACGATCGCCTTACCGTTACGCGAACACCAGTCGGTATGCACCACACTGGCCTCGGGCGAGGTAAAGTCGATCAGGATATCGAAGTCGTCTACGGCATTGTCCAGCGAATCAGTGATGGCAACATTCATCGCGCCCACACCGGCGAGTTCGCCCGCATCGACACCTATCAATGTGGAACCCGCACGCTCAACCGCCGCACCTAAATAGATATTGCTGCTGAGTTTTGCCGATTCAATAAGAGTTCGGCCCATGCGACCACTGCCACCGGTTATCGCCACTCTTACTTGCTCTGTCATCTAATTCTCCTAAACATTTGCTGCGGTTATTTGAGCACAAGGCTAACGCCAAATCATTTCAAAAAAAAGCCTAAGCAAACGCTTAGGCTATTTCGATTAGATAATGTCGAGCAATTCCACTTCGAACACAAGTGCCGAATAAGGAGGAATTGAGGCACCTGCGCCACGCTCGCCATAGGCCAGGTGATGCGGTACATACAGCTTCCACTTAGAACCAACTGGCATAAGTTGTAGTGCCTCGGTCCAACCGGCGATCACGCCAGAAACTGGGAACTCGGCAGGCTGGTCGCGCAGTACTGAACTGTCGAATACGTCGCCGCTGATGAAAGTACCATGGTAGTGAGTACGCACAGTCGAATCATAGCTAGGCTTGTCGCCTGAACCTTCGGTAATGATCTCATATTGCAGACCAGACTCTAGAGTCACAACGCCGTCACGCTTTTGGTTTTCAGCGAGGAAAGCTTCGCCTTCGGCCGATGCAGCCGCGGCAGCTTCTTCCTGAACCTTTTGAATACGCTGACTAATCTCAGTGAATGCAGTTTGAAGATCTTGCATAGAGACAGCACTCTCTTTACCTTCAAACGCATCTGACAGACCAACCTGAACAGCTGAAATATCGATACCTTCGAATGAGTTAGCTGCGAGCTGCTCGCCTAATTGGCGGCCAACGCCGTAGCTGGCGTGCTGTTCAATTGTGGTGAACTTATCAGACATAATGATTGTACTCTCATTTATTCAATTAATTTCGCGGCGGATTTTATCACAGACTGTGATAAAAAACCTAAAAATTGCCCCTAGGGTCTGTTTATCTTTCAGGTTTACTTTTTGTTCAATCTAAACGCGGTTTGCTCAAGGCGAGAGCAATGAAGCATAGTTGCACTATGTAAATTGCGAATAACAAAGAGCAAGGCGCGTTTAGATGAACCCTTCGGGCAGCTTTTGCTGTAAAAACAAACAGGAAAAGTCAACAGCCCCTAGTCGCAGCGATTTTTTCCACTGGCGCTCGCGGCTCGATACAGCGGCGCCACCTCCGGCAGCATCTGCTGTAGATCGGCGATGCGGTGGTCATGGGACGGATGGGTCGACAGCAGCTCTGGGCCCTGGCTGCCTCCGGCCTTGGCCATGTTCTGCCACAGGCTGATGCTCTGGCTGGGGTCAAACCCGGCTCTGGCCATCAGCTCGACGCCCATCACATCGGCCTCACTCTCCTGGGCGCGGCCATAGGGCAGGATAAAGCCATATTGAGCGCCCAGGCCCAGGGCCGACATGTAGAGGTCTTTGTTGCTCAATCCGCTGACATCGATGGCGGCGCCGGCGATCTGCATGCCAACGCCTGTCATCTGCGCCCGTGACACCTGCTCGTTGCTGTGATTGGCCAGCACGTGGGCCACCTCATGACCGATAACGGTCGCCAGCTGATCCTGAGTCTTCGCCACCTTGAGCAATCCGGTATAGACGCCGATATGCCCTCCAGGCAAGGCGAAGGCGTTCACCTGATCCGATTCGAACACCACCACCTCCCAGTTGGGCTGACGGCCCGGCAATACCGAGGTGATGCGGTTGGCCACACAGGCCACATACTGATTGACCTGCTTATCCTGGCTCACCTTCTGCTGCTTCTTCATCTCAGCAAAAGATTCGGCCCCCATCTGGTCCATCTGCTGGGCTGAAAACAGCAGGGTCTGTTTACGCCCTGTGGGCGATTGTGTGGTAGCGCAGCCGGCTAATAAAAGTATTACCAGCGCCGCGGTTAACTGTTTCATCTCTCATCCCTTCTCGTTATGAAACCTTATTCTTGGCTATTTAAAGATAGCTAATAGCAATCACGGTAAGTAAGTGATTAGAAATAGTGCAGGAAAAACGGTCGAGAACAGGGCAGAATTTTTCGATAAGTAGTTATTCTACAATCAAAAATAGTAACGCAGTTATCGGACGTTTTAACAAACTAGCATGATCAATTATTTACTACGATTGGTATAAAACATATAGCGATAAAAAAACCTCGCATCGCGAGGTTTTTCATTGTGTATCAGCAAGGCTTAGCTGTTCAAGTCCTGAAAGAACTTCTTCACGCCATCGAAGAAGCCTTCCGCCTTAGGGCTGTGCTTCTTTGATGAACCCGTCAGGGTGTTATCGAACTCACGTAGCAGCTCTTTCTGCTTGTCGTTCAGGTTCACCGGCGTTTCCATCACCACCTTACACAGCAGGTCGCCGACCGCATGGCTGCGCACCGACTTGACCCCTTTACCACGCAGGCGGAACATACGACCGGTCTGAGTTTCCGATGGGATCTTCAGGTTGACCTTGCCATCGAGTGTCGGCACTTCGATCTCGCCGCCCAGTGCCGCCGTGCTAAATGAGATAGGCACTTCGCAGTAAAGGTTGTTACCGTCACGTACGAAGATGGCATGCTCACGCACTGTGACCTGTACATAGAGATCCCCTGGAGGTGCGCCAAACTCGCCCGCTTCCCCTTCGCCCGACAGACGAATGCGATCGCCAGTATCCACACCCGCAGGAATTTTCACCGACAGCGTCTTGCTCTTCTCTACCCGGCCTTCGCCATGACACTTACCGCAAGGATCTTTGATGATCTTACCGCGGCCATGACAGGTAGGACAGGCTTGCTGCACAGCGAAGAAACCTTGGCGCATCTGCACCTGGCCCTGACCGTGACAGGTACCACATGTGGTGGGTGAGCTGCCTTTCTTGGCGCCGCTACCGTCACAGAGGTCACAAGTGGCTAAGGTTGGAATACGCAGCTCTTTAGTCAGGCCACGCACCGCCTCTTCCAGTGACAGTTCCAGGTTGTAACGCAGATCTGAGCCGCGCGCCGCCTGACGCTGGCCACCACGGCGTCCACCACCGAAGATGTCACCAAATACGTCACCGAATACATCACCGAAGTCGGCGCCGCCGCCAAATCCGCCACCGCCGCGATTAGGATCGACACCCGCATGACCAAACTGGTCATAGGCCGCCTTCTTATCGCTGTCGGTTAGAATTTCGTAGGCTTCTTTTACCTCTTTGAAGCTGGCTTCGGCCGCCTTGTCACCTGGGTTACGGTCCGGGTGAAATTTCATGGCGAGGCGCTTATAGGCCTTCTTAATCTCACGCTCGCTGGCGTCGCGACCTACGCCCAATACTTCGTAATAATCTCGCTTTGACATAGTCTCATACTTTCTGCGCTAGGGTCTGTTGACCTTTTAGGTTTACTTTTTGTTCAATCTAAACGCGTTATGCCCAAGGCTCGCGCTGCGCAGCATAGTTACTCTATGTAAGTCGCACGTAACGCAGGGCAAGGCGCGTTTAGATGAATCCTTTGGACAGTGTTTGTTGGCCATTTCTACGGCGTTATCGCCTGCTTATGTAGAATAACTACACCGCACAGGCTCTGCCTTGTATAGCTGGCCAACAAATAACTGCAAAAACAAACAGCAAAGGTCAACTGACCCTTAAGTTGTACGAACGGGCGTTAGAGTTACCCCATAACGCCCGCTGGAAATAATTTAGGCTGGGCCTGAATTATTTTTTGTCGTCTTTAACTTCTTCAAACTCGGCATCGACAACATCATCAGCAGGAGCTTCGTTAGACTGCTGAGCCTGCTCGCCTTGGCCAGCTTGCGCCTTAGCCTGAGCGATCTCCATCAGCTTGGCAGACGCTTCCATCAGGGCTTGCGTTGCCTTTTCGATAGCTTCTTTGTCGTTGCCCTTAGTGGCAGTGTCGACGTCAGCCATCGCAGCTTCGATCTTCTCTTTGTCTTCGCTTGGCAGTGCATCGCCCGCTTCTTCGATCTGCTTCTTAGTCGCGTGAACCATGCCATCAGCCTGGTTGCGTGCAGACACTAGCTCTTCGAACTTAGCATCTTCATCGGCGTGCGCCTCAGCGTCGCGTACCATAGCTTCAACTTCTTCATCGCTCAGACCAGAAGAGGCCTTGATGGTGATGTTCTGTGCCTTACCCGTCTTCTTGTCGGTCGCAGACACGTGCAGAATACCATCGGCGTCGATATCGAAGGCCACTTCAATTTGTGGCATGCCACGTGGTGCAGGCTCGATACCTTCCAGGTTGAACTGACCCAGCGACTTGTTGGCGCTAGATTGCTTACGCTCACCCTGTAGCACGTGAATGGTTACCGCGCTCTGGTTGTCATCTGCCGTTGAGAAGGTCTGACTAGCCTTAGTCGGGATAGTGGTGTTCTTCTCGATAAGCTTAGTCATCACGCTGCCCATGGTTTCGATACCCAGAGACAGAGGCGTTACGTCTAGCAGCAGTACGTCTTTCACATCACCAGCCAGTACACCCGCCTGAACCGCAGCACCGATAGCAACCGCTTCATCTGGGTTAACGTCTTGACGCAGCTCTTTGCCGAAGAAGGCAGAAACTTCTGCACGTACCTTAGGCATACGGGTTTGACCACCCACCAGAATCACTTCGTTGATGTCTGATACAGACAGGTCTGCGTCAGCCAGTGCCACTTTTAGCGGCTCGAGTGAACGTTGGATCAGGTCTTCAACCAGAGACTCAAGCTTGGCGCGAGTGATCTTAACCACTAAGTGCTTAGGACCTGTCGCATCTGCCGTGATGTATGGCAGGTTAACTTCAGTCTGAGTCGTGCTAGACAGCTCGATCTTCGCCTTCTCGGCAGCTTCTTTCAGACGCTGCATCGCCAGTGGATCGTTACGTAGGTCCAGAGACTGTTCTTTCTTGAACTCGTCGGCCAGGTAGTTGATCAGACGGTTATCGAAGTCTTCACCACCTAAGTGAGTGTCACCGTTAGTTGCAAGCACTTCGAAAGTTTGCTCGCCATCTACGCTGTCGATCTCGATGATAGAGATATCGAAGGTACCACCACCTAGGTCGTATACCGCAACGATATTGTCGCCTTGCTTCTTATCGATACCGTAAGCCAGTGCCGCAGCGGTAGGCTCGTTGATGATACGCTTAACTTCCAGACCAGCGATACGGCCGGCGTCTTTTGTCGCCTGACGTTGTGAATCGTTAAAGTAAGCCGGAACGGTAATAACCGCTTCGGTTACTGGCTCGCCCAGGTAGTCTTCGGCAGTCTTCTTCATCTTCTTCAGAATCTCTGCAGAAACTTGTGGCGGTGCCATCTTCTTATCGTGCGCTTCAACCCATGCATCACCGTTGTCTGCCGCGATGATCTTAAATGGCATGATGTCTACGTCGCGCTGTACTTCATCATCTTTAAAACGACGACCGATAAGACGCTTAATAGCAAAGAAGGTATTCTTTGGGTTTGTTACAGCTTGGCGTTTCGCAGGCTGACCAACTAATACTTCTTCGCCTGTATATGCGATGATCGACGGGGTAGTGCGATCGCCTTCCGCGTTTTCAATCACGCGTGCTTTATCGCCATCAAGTACAGCTACACAAGAGTTAGTTGTACCTAAATCGATACCAATAATTTTACCCATGGAGTCCTCCAAAAAAACTTTTAACTTACGCTAACTTTGTTATCTGATTCAGATATGGGGATAGGCGAATTCGTTTTCAAGCCTAATTTTCCGAGCCAATATCTTTCCTTAACACCCTATATTGGGACAGCAATTGGGAATACAAGGGCAAGAAAGATAAAAATTAACTTAATTGAGTATTTTTTTGATCTTAAAAGCTGCCGGGTGGCCAACAAGAGGCGTATAATGCATGCAATCGAAGTAAAACTCCCTCTGTGCCCCAGGCGCGTGGGATTTTTTTAGTTGTCTCGTTTAGTGAGAAGGTTCAGTGAAATCATCCAACCAAGCTTATCTCTATGCCTTAGCGGCCATCTTACTCTGGTCGACCGTCGCCACCGCCTTCAAGTTGGCGCTGAGCCATTTTACGCCGCTACAGCTGGTGTTTGTCGCCGTCTCGACCTCTATCGTCGCCCTAGGCGTCATACTCGCCGCGACCGGTAAGCTGCACCTCATTAAGCGCCAATTTAGCAGTCGTCCCTGGTTCTATCTGCAGACCGGGCTGCTCAATCCCTTCCTTTATTATCTGGTGCTGTTCAAGGCCTACGCCCTGCTACCTGCCCAGCAGGCGCTGTCGCTCAACTACACCTGGGCTATACTGCTGCCGCTGCTGGCGGTGCCACTATTGAAACAGAAGCTGCGCAAGAGCGATCTCACCGCGGCGCTGGTCGCCTATCTGGGTGTCTTCGTCATCGCCACCAATGGCGAGATCACCAGCGCGCGCTTCGAGAGTGCCACCGGGGTACTGCTAGCGCTCACCAGCACCCTGCTTTGGTCCCTCTACTGGATAGTCAACACTAAGGATGAGGGCGACCCAGTGGTGAGTCTGCTGCTGAGCTTCTTGGTGGGACTGCCGTTTATTTTGGTGACCCTGCTGCTGACCCAGTCGCTGCCGAGCTGGGATCTCAAGGCCCTTGGCGCCGGCATCTATGTGGGTCTGTTTGAGATGGGGGTTACCTTCGTCCTCTGGTTAGTGGCGCTGAAGAAAGCGGATCGCACCGCCAGCATGAGTACCCTAGTATTTATCACCCCCGTGCTCTCGGTGGGCTTCATCGCCTGGATCCTGCAAGAGACCATCACCCCGTCGACCTTTATCGGTCTGGGACTTATCCTGACCGCGCTGGCGCTGCAGCAACTATTGCCTCAGCTTAAACGCCTACGTACCAAAACAGACCCTGCGCTGACGCCGGAGAACTAAAGTCATCGGTTAACATAAGCTGTCAGAGATAGACGCCCTTGCATAAAAAACCGACCCTGAGGTCGGTTTTTTTATCGCTTATTGATTTTCGGTGGCTAGTTGCGCACGTCTATCTCGCCCACACCTACCGAGACATACAGATGGTCATCGCCAGCGGCGCCTTGCTGATGATAGCTCTGGCTCACCAAGTTCTGGTTCACCTTGAGGCGCTGACCACCGTCACGAATGCTCACCTCGCCCACGCCCGACTCGAGCGATACATCACCAAAGCTCGCCTGGTGCGTGATCTCCGCGCGGCCTACTCCAAGTTCCACCTCTATGCTGGCACTCAGGCCATCGACGATCACCTCGCCCACGCCGGCATCCACCTTGAGCGCGGCGTTACGGGGCAGATAGACACGCCACTTCTGATTCACATCATCCTGATCCGCCAGGCGTAGCACCAGCTTGTCGCCGTCGTCGAGAATATCGAACTTGGCCGAGCTCACATCGCTGTTTTGCCAGAAACCAAACCATTTCGAATCGTTGGCTTTTACGACCACCTCGACCCGCACCTTATCCTGGTCGCCGGCGATCAGCTCCGCCTGACCCACATCCATATCCAGCGCCACCTTCTGGCCGCGATAATCGAACTCATCGTTGAGTGTGATGCTAGAGGCCGCCTGAGCACCTACGCTCATCAAACCTACTAGCAGACTTAAACTTACCAATGCCTTGTTAACCATGTTGTTTTTCATCTTAAGCTCCGTAACCGACTCCCTGTGAGATTGGTTAAGACAAAGCAAGCAAGATGCCAAAACTGTAACCTGTTGTTATTAAGCGGATTTAGAGTAATTTCGCATTTTTGATTTAAGGTTTTCCCAAACAAGTTGCGAAACTCACCAAGGGATCTGGTCAATTTCATCACTAACGAGCAAGGGATAAAGCTTCTGAGATAAAGTGACTTATATAGCACTTAGCGAAGCAGAAAAACGAAAAGGAGCCCTAAGGCTCCTTTAAACTACTGGCTGTTAGAACGAGTTAACCGCGGGCGGTGTAGTCGCCGACGCCAATCCACTTATAGGTGGTAAGCGCCTCGAGCCCCATCGGGCCTCTGGCATGCAGCTTCTGAGTCGATACCGCCACCTCGGCGCCCAGGCCAAACTGACCACCGTCGGTAAAGCGGGTACTGGCGTTAACATACACGGCCGCCGCATCCACCTCGTTGATGAAATGGGCCGTGGCATGAATGTTATCGCTCAATATCCCCTCGGAGTGGCCACTGGAAAAGCGGCGAATATGGGCGATCGCCATATCCATATCATCCACTACCCTGACACCTAGATTTAGCGACAGCCACTCTGTGCCATAGGTCTCATCACTCGCCTTGTGAGTAACAGTGCCTGCATCGGCACCTATGGTCTCGGCCTGTTCACAGGCATGGAAACTCACGCCGAGTGCACTTAGGTGAGCATAGAGCTTAGGCAGAAAAGTTTGGGCGATAGACTGGTGAACCAGCACAGTATCCAGGGCGTTACACACCGTCGGGCGCTGCACCTTGGCATTGGCGATCACCTCGATGGCTTTTAGCTGATCCACCTCGCTGTCCACATAGAGGTGACAGATACCGATACCGCCCAAGATCACCGGAATGGTCGCCTGCTCGGCGCACAGGCGCTGCAGGTTCTGACCACCACGGGGCACTATCATATCCACATACTTGTCGAGCTTGAGTAGGCCAGAGACCAAGGCGCGATCAGGATCTTGGATCAGCTGCACCGCATCGCTCGGCAGTCCCTGCTCACTAATGGCTTCCCTGATCGCCTCGCTTAATGCCAGGTTAGAGGCCAGGGTCTCCTTGCCACCTCGCAGGATCACCGCATTGCCCGTCTTGAGCGCCAGCACGGCGATATCCACGGTCACATTGGGGCGCGCCTCATAGATAACCCCGAGCACGCCAAGCGGTACCCGGCGGCGGGATAGACGCAGCCCGTTATCCAGCAGCTGGCTCTCCAGCTCGCTACCGATAGGATCGGCCAACGCCACCACGTTTTCGATGTCGGCAATCACGCCCGATAGTCGCGCCTCGTCCAGCAGCAGTCTGTCTATCATGGCATCATTCAGGCCGTTTTCCCGCGCCTTGGCCACATCCTGCTGATTAGCTGCAACTATCTGTGCGCGCTTATCGCTAAGCTTAGCGGCGATCGCCCTAAGCAGGTCGCGCTTCTGCGAAGCCGTGAGGCTCGCCATGGCGTAGCTGGCCGCCTTGGCCTGCTCGCCGAGTGTGTTTAAATACTGCTGTTTATCGTCCATCGTTTCTGTTCCACTCATCTTTAATCTGCACAGATTGACTCTGCCGAAAACCTTACAGGACCACCATGTCGTTACGATGCACTATGGCATCGCCGTAGTCGTAGCCCAGCAGCGACTCAATTTCATCCGAATGTTTACCGGCGATCTTCTGCAGATCTTTGGCGCTGTAACGACTCATGCCCCTGGCATGTTCACGCCCCTGCTCATCCACCAGTTGCAGTGTGGCGCCGCGGTCGAACACGCCGCTCACCGACAAGATCCCCTTAGAGAGCAGGCTGCGCCCCTTCAGGGTCACGGCATTGATGGCGCCGCTGTCCAGCACCAGCCGGCCCTTGGTCGCCGGGCCCGCCAGGATCCACTGTTTGCGGCTCTCCAGCGGATTTTCCAGTGCGGTAAAATGGGTGCCCACCGGCAGCTGACATACGGCATCTAAGATCACCTTAGGATGATGACCCGAGGCGATCACCACCTCGACTCCGGCGCGGCGGGCAATATCCGCCGCCTGCAGCTTGGTCGCCATACCACCTGTGCCCAGGCCGGAAACCGCGCCGCCCGCCAGGCTGCGCAGGCTGTCGTCGATATTGACCACCTGCTTGATAAGCTTGGCATCAGGGTTGGCCCTTGGATCGGCATCGAACAGCCCCTTCTGATCCGTCAGCAGGATCAGCAGGTCGGCATCACACAGCAGCGCCGCCCTGGCCGACAGGTTGTCGTTGTCGCCCACCTTGATCTCGTTGGTGGCCACCGCATCGTTCTCGTTGATGATAGGAATGATGCCGTTGGCCAGCAGGGCGTTGAGTGAGTCTCTGGCGTTGAGATAACGCTCTCTGTCATGCAGATCGGCGCGGGTCAGCAGCAGCTGGCCCACATGCAGCCCATAGATACTAAACAGCTGTGACCAGGCGAGGATCAATTGACTCTGGCCGACGGCCGCCAGCAGCTGCTTGTTGGCGACCGTATCCGGCAGTGTGGGGTAACCTAAGTGCTCGCGTCCGGCCGCGATGGCGCCCGAGGTGCACAGCACCACTTCGACACCCGATTTCATCAGCTTGGCCATTTGTCTGGCCAGCTCAACCATATGCGCCTTATCCAGCTGGCGCGATCCGGAGGTGAGCACACTAGTGCCCAACTTTACCACCACACGGCGGTAGCCTATCTCACTTAAGTTCATTGACATTTAGACAGAAAAAAACCGAACCCCAAGTTATACCCAATCCCCAGGGCAAATGGTAGCGGGGAAGATAAAAGATTAGAGCCAGTCTACTTTCCTTCAATAAAAGCCCATAAAAAAGGCCATACATTTTATGACCTTTAATCTAAGCTGGCTGGCACTCAACTTAAGCTAAATTCGGCTCCTGCCAAAAACCTAAGCATAGAAGAACTTAGCCATAGATGAACTTAACCATAAATAAATTTGGCCAGGAACAGCGCCGCCAGCACCAAGACGCCCAAAGAGAGATCCTTGTAGCGACCACTGAAGAGCTTGATCCCCGCATAGGCAACAAAGCCCATGGCGATGCCGGTCGCGATCGAAAAGGTTAGCGGCATCAAGATACAGACCACGACCACAGGCGCGGCCTCGGTGAGATCTTCCCAATCCACATGCACCAGGCCAGACATCATCAGGATGGCGACATAGAAGAGTGTGCCCGCAGTCGCGTAGGCCGGCACCATGCCCGCCAGCGGCGAGATAAACAGCGACAGCAGGAACATGATCCCCACCACCACGGCGGTGAGTCCGGTGCGGCCACCTGCGCTCACCCCGGCCGTACTCTCGATATAACTCGTAGTCGTCGAGGTGCCCAACATGGCCCCGGCTATGGTGGCGCTGCTGTCGGCGGTCAGGGCGCGGCCTAGACGCGGCAGTCTGCCTCTGTCGTCGAGGAAGCCGCCGCGCTGAGCCACAGCCACCAGGGTGCCAGAGGTGTCAAATAGATCCACAAACAGGAAGGCGAACACCACGGAGAGCATGCTGATCTCAAGCACATTGGAGAGATCCATCTTCATGAAGGTGGGCGCAATCGACGGTGGCGTCGAGATCATGCCGCTATATTGCACATCCCCCAGCAGCAGGCCCAGCGCCGTGATCCCCAGGATGCTGATGATCACCGCCGACTGATAGCCTCTGTGTACCAGGGCGATAATGATGAAGAAGCCCAGCACAGACATCACCGCCGGCAAGGCGGTCACATCGCCCATGGTCACCAGAGTCGCGGGGCTGGCCACCACTATGCCGGCACTCTTGAGGCCAATCAGCGCCAGAAACAGGCCGATACCGGCGGCGATCCCCAGACGCAGCGACATAGGGATGCTGTTGACGATCCACTCGCGGATCTTCACCAAAGAGAGGATCAGGAAGCAGATACCCGACAGGAATACAGCCCCCAGCGCCGTCTCCCAGCTGTAGCCCATCTCACCAACCACCGTATAGGTGAAGAAGGCGTTGAGCCCCATGCCCGGTGCCAGGGCGATTGGATAGTTTGCCACTATGCCCATCACCAGACAGCCCACGGCCGCGGCCAGACAGGTGGCGACGAACACGGCGCCATGGTCCATGCCCGCATCGGCCAGCATCATGGGATTGACGAAGATGATATAGGCCATGGTTAAAAAGGTGGTCAATCCGGCCACCACCTCTTGTTTTAACGTTGTTTGGTGCTCGGTTAACTTAAATACTTTTTCTAACATGGAACGAGGTTCCTTGATTTAATTATGGTTTATTTAGGTAGGGTAAAAGTTGAAACCAAGTTAACGACTTGATAACAAGCGACGATTATATACGCAATAATTGCGCAAACGCGAGCCAGTTTAGAGCCATGACTCGAGACGATTGCATAAAGGTGATCTACGCCAGATTTATCGCCGGGGATGCGAGACAGAGATGGCAAATTTCAGGCAAAAAAAAGCCTGCTCAAAGAGCAGGCGAGACATGTTTCAAGTGTTCCGAAAGGAAAGAGTTACCGCGCTAGCGGGTTACACTGGCCTACCGCTCAATGAGCAATAGACAACTTGAGTCTAAAAATCCCCAAATGGGGTAAGGTTGATGGATGATGCAACTACTTTAATCAAGTGAACTAGGTTCAAATGATCTCAGGGGTAGTTAACCCTTAAAAGTCATAGCGTACAGACCACCGCGAAGGGCATCGGTACAAAACCAAGTATTCTGCCAATAAACGTGCTGAATTCCTGTATAAGACATAGTCATTAACTCCTAACAAAGTTGAAAAAATAATCTCTAGTGAAACTTGGCAGGCCTTTCATTTCCGGGGCCATGCCGCAGTCAACTTGTCGCTCGGTTCCTTGGAGAGTTATCCATCCTGGATAGACTTTGAGGTGGAAGACACTGTGTCTAACCAACGAGAGCCATTATATTTAAATGTAGTTTTATTACAAGCTTTTTTTCTATTTTTTTTAAAAAACCCTTCAAACTGTAATTTTACTACATCAAAACCCCTTTGCGAGGCGGGGCGAGATCACGCTTTTTCACCCTATTGTGATCCGGCAACAAAAAGGGGCAAGCCTATGCTTGCCCCGGTCAAATTTTGCGCCCAGCTAGGCTAGGGTCTGCTTAGTTCAGCCACGGATCAGCTGACACAAACTAACAAGTGGCGCCGCGGTAGGCGTGCCATACAAGGGGTCACCCTCGGTCGCACTACCCGCGATATCCACATGGGTGTAGGCCAGCGGCTTGTCGCTCGTCAGGCCATGGGCCTCCAGCCCTGAGGCTTTCAGCAAGAAGGCCGCGGGATACTGATGGCCCCTGGCCGTCACGGAGGAAGGCGCGTTGTTGGACGACAACACGTCCGCCGCGCCAGAAGGATCGACAATCTTCTGATAATCGTCGCGGCGCAGGCGCGATACTTCTATCGGCTCACCCCAGGCCTCGCTGATCGCCTGTAGGCTGTCACCCACCTGCTGCTGACGCGCCACGGCATTTTCGACCACTGCGGTATAGCCGCCGTAGGCGCGCACCACATGGCCGGTCAGGGTCGCTACCGAGAAGAGCTGCGGCGCCACGGCATCCTGCGCCTTGAGTCTGAGGTGCGACAGCAGATCCGCCAGCACCAGGCGCCCCTCGGCGTCTGTGTTACCGATACGCACCCGTACGCCGGCGTGGCTGGTGATGATCTCGTCGGTCACGAAGGCCTCGCTGCCTATGCTGTTACGCACCAGGCCAAGCTCGGCCACCACACGAACGCCTTTAGGTTTCAGTAGGGCCAGGGTCTTCATCAGGCCGGCAACCGCGGCCGCACCGCCCTTGTCGCGGCTCATCCCCGCCATGGCGCCGCCAACCTTAAGGTCGGCCCCGCCCGTGTCATACACCACGCCCTTACCGGCAAAGAAGTAGCTGCGCTCGATCGGCCCCTCGGCCTTATATTCCAGCTTGACCACTCTCGGCTGATGTCTTGATACCGCGAAAGAAGCCCGGCCCACCGCGCTCAGCAGCGGATAGTCACGCTCCAGCACGTCTCTGTCTTCGACCACAGACATGGTCAACCCCAGCCCCTTAAGCGCATCGACACAGTACTGGGCAAAAGCTGGCGCCGACATGCGCTCTGGCTCTGTGCCGCAAAGGTCGCGCGCCAGGTGTTTACCCGCCTCGATGGCGCTAAGCAGCTCAGCGGCCTTATCGTCCACCAGCAGGCCGATCTGTGAGATGTTATCCATCTCACCCAGTGCCTCGCGGCGCTCCAGCGACTGCCATAACGCCTGGGCACAACCCAGCGCCGCAACCCCCATGGACTGCGCATATCTCGCCTGAGTCGATGGCGTGACGATCAGCAGCGGGCGTCTTGCGCCGGCATCGAAGGCTACTTTTATGCCCTGGCGAGCGGCGTCGCTATAACCGCGCACATCCTGAATATCGCTGTCGCCATCGGCCACTGGCGCCACAATCAGGCGCCCCCCGGCCAGCCCGGGAGCAAACAACAGCGTGGTCGAGCGCCCTACCCTGGCATCCACCTGGGCGCCATGGCTGGCGAGCATGGCCAGCTCCTCCTGGGCGATGGCGTCTAGGCCATGGGTTACCAGTACCACGGCATCCCACTGGTTATCGTCAAAAATGGCTTCTGAATCTGTTACATCTATAAATTGAACCCCGGTCATGCCTCATCCTTTTCATCTAGCGGTTTTTCGGTCTTAGCCGAATCAACTGGCACCTATATAAGCCATACAAGCGCCCTGAGCTTTGACAGATCTTTGCCTGCCTATCGTGAATATCAACCTCTCACTAAAGACAATACTAATCCCTGCCATCTCTGTAAGGCCGCTTACCCAAGGTTTGAGGGTTGGGTTAAGGCCATGTCCAGCAAGGTTAAATCGCCGTGAGTGTTGGCATTATTCTCCTATCTGGCGCCAATGCCAAATGAAAATAATGATGCCGCCCCCTAAGGCGCCTTTTGGCGGGTGGCAACTTAGTATGACACTTGATGCATCCCCGCCCGCTTTCATGCCCCCGCACCACTAGAGTCTATGATAGACTATCGCCAAATTAGACCTCAAAGACCTTTATTACAGAGGAGTTTGTCCGTGAGCACATTAAGTCAATTGCAACCTCAGGCACTTTGGCAGTGGTTTGAACAGATCTGCGCCATTCCCCACCCTTCCAAGCATGAGCAGGCGCTAAGCCAATACATCCAAAACTGGGCCAAAGACAAACAACTCAGCGTTGTCGAAGATAAGGTCGGTAACCTGATCATCAAGAAGCCGGCAACCCCTGGCATGGAAAACCGCAAGATCGTGGCCCTGCAGGCGCATATCGACATGGTGCCGCAGAAAAATGCCGACAAGGTGCATGATTTTGAGAAAGATCCTATCGAAGCTTATGTAGACGGCGAGTGGGTTAAGGCCAAGGGCACCACCCTGGGCTCAGACAACGGTATCGGCATGGCCTCAGCACTGGCGATCCTCGGCAGCGACGACATCCCACACGGCCCGCTGGAAGTGCTGCTGACCATAGATGAAGAAGCAGGCATGACGGGTGCCTTCGGTCTGGAAGCCGGTTACCTTGACGCCGAGATCCTGATCAACACAGACTCAGAGCAGGAAGGCGAGATCTACATGGGCTGCGCCGGCGGCGTCGATGCCCAGATCACTGTGCCTATGGTATGGCAGGCGGCCGAGCCGAGCCTGTCGACCTACACCCTAACACTCTCAGGACTTAAGGGCGGTCACTCAGGGGTGAACATTCACCTGGGCCGCGGCAACGCCAACAAGCTGTTGGCCCGCTTCCTGTTTAACCACGCCGACGAGTTGGCCCTGGAGCTCACCAACTTCAGCGGCGGCTCGCTGCGTAACGCCATTCCTCGTGAGGCCAGCGTCAGCTTCATGCTGCCAAGCGAAAACCTGCCACGCCTGGAAACCCTGATCCAGGAATATACCGACCTGGTCCGTCAGGAACTGGCCATCGCCGACCCTGACATGCTGCTGACCCTCAGCGAGATCCCGGCCGCAACTCAGGTGATGAGCGAAGCCACCCAGCAGACACTGATCGACCTGCTAAACGCCTGCCCTAATGGCGTGATGCGCATGAGCGATGAGATCCAAGGAGTGACCGAGACCTCGCTCAACGTTGGCGTGATCACCACAGAAGCCGAATCGGTAAGCATCCTCTGCCTCATCCGCTCGCTAATCGACTCGGGCCGCGAAGAGGTCGAAGGCTACCTCACCGCCCTGAGCAACCTGGCCGGTGCCGAAGTGGAATTCAGCGGTGCCTACCCAGGCTGGAAGCCAGACAGCAGCTCTCCCGTGATGGCGATTGTGAAAGACACCTACGAGTCTATCTACAACAAGGAACCCGTCATCATGGTGATCCACGCGGGTCTGGAGTGTGGTCTGTTCAAGAAGCCTTACCCAGAGATGGATATGGTCTCCATTGGCCCCACCATCCGTTTCCCACACAGCCCAGATGAGATGGTACTTATCGAGACCGTCGAGCAATACTGGAAGCTACTCCTCGCCGTACTGGAACGTATTCCAGAGAAAGCGTAATAGATAGCAGAACTAGGTAACTGATGAGAAAAGGCGTCTAACAAGACGCCTTTTTTGTTGGCGAAATTTAGGGGTTATCTTCGTAAAGGTAGAATTTAATGCCTTAGCGTAATAGAACACGCCTTGATTTGAGCCTCTACCAGATTCTGGTATTTGAAAGGTTATGGAATGTCACCACTTCATGGTGTATCAATTGCCTGCAGCATGCCTTTCGCGCAAACACGCTTTTGGCTCGCAGCAAGTCCATCCATGATTTCGAAGGCCATAAGCGAGTTCACACCGAGTTATCAGTCTCTTCGATTTGGCCTTTACTTGTATCATCCGAAAATCAAAAGCTAAATCATTTTTGGACATTTCTGCGTTAGGACTTTTGCTCTACTATGTGAGTTTAAATTTAATATTTCTATGGCTAACGCTATGTTAAGGTGTGAGCAACGCAATACAGATGCCACCGCATACCACCTTAAGTACTGAACGCAACGCATAGAAAAATGGCAAGCGTTGCGAATCACTCTTAAACAGATTGTTAAACGTCTATTTTTGGGGAACTAATTCAATACACTTTTCGAAAAATTCAAGCGCTCGACAATGGCTGGATTTTTCAATGGAAAAATATTCCCCTTGACCAAGTTCTCTCTTTTTATTTGGATCTTTGTACTTAAAAGCAGCAATGTCAAAATTTGCACAAAATACTGCCTTTATGACGTTCTCTGTCTGGGTGTAGCTACGAACTTGATACACCTTAGTACAGCTGAGCTCAGGATGAGAGTTGTGGTGATCCCTAAGCCTTTTTTCTAAATTGACATCAGACTTAGAACCACCAACTTTAATCAAGTCATTGTCCAGAACTGCAAAGTAGACATACTCATGTTGATCATGCTTTCTATGATTAAGCTGCTGCGAGCTTGTCTTTTCCTTTACCACCTCAAAAATATTATCAAGTGCAATTCTTGCTTCAGATTTACTTACAGAATAAAAAGACTCAATGTCATCATGACTATAGTCGAAAACATTTTTGTTTACAGACTTGCATGCTTCAGTAAACGACTTTCCACTGCGAATCAATTCGCAAAGATATTTACATTCTTCTCTTCCAAACCAAATAGGGAGATTATTGATTTCAATTTCCTGCATCCAACTAAGATTTTCATCAGGGTTAACAGAAAAGTATTTCTTAAACTGAGTTTTTGCATTAAAATCGTTGTCGATTTTCACATCATTGCTGTAATTATCTTTAAGGGCTTTAATCAACTCATCTCCAGTCAATTTACGAGCTAGATTGAACCTATGGACAAAACCATTTGATTCGCGAACATAGCCTAGTGTTTCACTGTTAAATTTAAGACCTTTCGGCAATCTCGCAATAGTCTTGATTTTCCATACCTCACTGGAAAATGAATTAAAATTATGCTTTCCATTCGTTGAATTTTTTATCTCCTGACCAATCAAACTAGTTCTAAGATCTTTTCGATTATTTGGAAAGGCTCGGTTATAAAAAACATTAAGTACTGAACTTGCTGAAGATGAATTAAAAGGAACGCAGGTTAAATATTGAACATTCTTTGCGAAACATTCACCATGTTCAGCTATTAACACTCTCACAAAATTACTTACTGACACAAAAACCTCATAAAATTCATAAATACATTATTAAGCCCAAAGGAGCTATTACTAAAAGACGTTTAACGCCCTAATAATGGGCAAAAAATTGTTTGCTAAAATGTTGAGGAACGAAAACAGCAAACTGTTTTTTGTCCTTATTAATTAGCTTGTTATAAAGCATGTTCACCCAAGTACGTATTAATGTCACGTAAAAAGTCTGTTGGTTTTGAAACGTCAGCACCTTCTGGGAAAACAAGCACTCCAGTATTTTCTAAAGCTATTGCAGCTTGGTAGCAAGCAACTGGGTTAGTTTTTTGTGAATTTTTCATCACTTCGGTATAGAGCTTTGAATGAGAGCTATCATAAGATTTGCCAAGAGCAAACAATGCGCTTGATAGGAGTTCAGTTTCAGAGGTTATATGTGACTTAATATAAGAGGTAAGCAGCTCGGCAACTTCCTCAACAGTTTTGCTTGATAAGCCAGAATCCTCCAACCTAGATTCAAAAAATGAATCAAGTTGACCTCTTTCTTTTTCAAATCTAAATGCCGAAGCTAGAATTAATTCACTATCCATATTGATGCTTTATAACGCTTATTAGCGAGAATGCCGCCTATGTAAATCACTTGCTACTAATGTACATCGCGGCAAACTTTTTTAACTATCTGAAATTTATATCAATAACAGCATTACATAACAAGGAGAAAATAAGCAGCCCGAAAACAAAGAGAGACTTCATTTAACGAGACCTCCACAACTCCCTATTAAATGGCTGATGCTCAGTTTTTTACTAAATTTAATCAATTAGTTACGAATTCTCAAAAAACAAAGCGAGAATCTCAAGATTACATAGTAGGAAGCGAAAGGGGCGCTTTTTTGCAAAATCCCATTATACCTGTATAGATGCGCAATCTAGCGAGTAGAGTTTGGCAACCTGCCGAACACTCATCTAGTCCTCCTACTCACATCAAGTGAAGCCAAATCGAAGAGACGTTGGATACCGAGTGTAGATACGCCGGTGAGCTTCCGAAACAGGGATGTTTCGGTAGAGCCTAAAGGGATTTATTCACGGCGTCTCACAGACGTATCTGCACATCCCTCGCCGGGCAGGCGTTAGGTTGCAATAAGGTAAGACTCTCAGATACCTTTCAAATAGCCAACGCGACACAGGCTTCGACCGACAATCTAAGAATGCCTAATCTGGCATCCCCAAAGCGGCACCTACATGCAAATGTACCGCTCCTGCCAGTTAGGGCTGCTTATCATAAACGGCTACACCTTCGGGGATTGTGAACCAGCTTTGCTTCTCACGGACCCAGACATGGGCGGTGGGGACGATCAGACTGGTGTCAGACAGATTCGACGGCTTGAGCTTAATCTTACTGGGATCTTTAGGGTCGAAGTGATAGATGCGGTTACCACAGGTGGGACAAAACTTGGCGCCATTGACATTGCCGCTATCGGCAACGCGACTCCACTCGGCCATCTCGCCCTGAAATTCTATGCTGTCGGCATTCACCACGGCCGTGATACTAAAGGCACTGGTAGAGAGCTTCTGGCACTCCTTGCAGTGACAGGCCACCACCATCAGCGGCGCCGAATGCAACTCATAGGTCACCCCACCACACTGACACGCCCCTTTCACCGGATACTCCATTTCCATCTCCATTGGTTGTAAAACTCTAGCGCCATTCTACTCCTCACTACCGCATTTAAAAACAAGGAGCCATGCTGAGCAAAGGCAGGTTATATTGACGAAACACCACAGTCACTTGCTAGGCCAGAAAGTCGGTTCATTACTGAACCACCGACAACTTGATAACTCATTTGGGGCAAAACCAAGCCCGCTTTTTTGATTAGCTATTCGTGTCCAACGCCGCCAAATCGAAGAGACGATAGATACCGAGTGTAGATGCATCTGCGGACGTCGATGGCAGGGCCAAAAATGTTCCTAACATTTTTTGGCATTCCCAACATCCATGTAGGTCAGATGCCATCGTCGAGCCTCCAAGGATAACTCTCAGTAAAATAAAGGGCGGCGTGTAGCAGATGTATCTGCACAAAAGCGAGCCGCAGGCTATTAATTACAGCGAAGGTACGACCTTCAATCGCCTCTCCAGCATCCATGCTGGTCTGAAGACGAACAGCCTGTCGCCAAATGCTATTCAAACAGGACGCCCTAATGACTTCCCTGTTTGTTCCATTTACGAATGACATTTCCATGCTTATCACGCCAACCTTCAATTTCGGGAGTGGAAAGAAGGTACGCATGAAAAGTAATAATTCCGAGTGTTTTACGAATTCTCTCGGCCCAAACAACACCCGCAATAGCGCCGACACCAGCTGTGCCGTAACAGACATTTAAGGCCGTTTCGAAGTCAAAAAGATAAAATCCAAATACACTCAACATACCAAAAATTGCGGTTGAAGAAAGTACGATTTGAAAGTACAGCCATGCAAAGATTAACCAAGCGGTTAGATCTAGATAGCCTTCCAGTGGTTTCATGATTAATTGCTTCAGAAAATTCATATAACTCCATTTATTTACTTCTGAATTTTACGCTTACCAGCTAACGCCTAAGCGCACCTTACTCCTTAAACCACCAAAGACTCGGCATCACTCTCACACGCTGAGCGATACTCATAGGCGGATTCCGCCGATTGGATAGTCTCGGAAATAAGCGTTTCGAATATCTCCATTTGCCCTGCGGGGATCAACTGATTCTGGATCTGTTTGCGTTTCGCCGCATCGAACAAACGCTCGGCTAGCCAGCCCACTAGATAGAGGAGAGAAAGACAGCCACCAGCGGTTGCTATATTCCCCTCTATCACCAGGGGTAGATCCTGAACATCACCGCCCATACCCACTAAAGCCGCCTTAGCATCTGGGTTTGTCGTTAGCTTCTTCCCCTTCAGTAACCCCAACTCATGAAGCACAAAGGAACCCGCACATATAGAGCCAATCAACTGCCTGCTCGGATCGAGTTTTAAGGCAGACATAAAATTCTCATCTTGCAGCGCCGCGGGAATACCGCGGTAACCACTGGTGATGAGGACGACATCTTGATCCTTTACCTCAGACACATGACCATGAGTCTTCACTGTCATCCCTAGCTGTGAATGATGTTCGGGTTTAGTGCCGAGTATCCTGACCGTCCAGCTATCAGAGGTTCTTCCCAGCAAGTCATTCATCAAAAAGAAATCCACATCGGTAAAGTCATCAAACAACACGATGCCAACTTTATACATAATCCCCGTCCCCTTAATCACTTAGCTATGAAACGAGTCACGCCTTACTGTGAATTAGCTATATCTTTGTAGCCCCAAGCTAGCGTGAACATCAAAGAGGCGACACCCAGCCGCCTAAAATCCAATTTATTCAATAGCGGCAATTGGTTATCAGAGTTATATCTCACAAGCAACTAAGAAAGCACTCAAAAATCCCGAGCCTCCCCCAGTTCAAACCCAGATATCGAAAAATTCAGCCTTACGACTTATTCAATCAAGAGCCCCCGCCGGGCCGACGTTAGGTTGCCATGAAGTGAGAATCTCGAAAAATTTTGCCAAGAACTATTTGGATAAAAGCGACAATAGATTTGCCATACAGGTAGCATCACATGGCATTTGAGTGCCGACTTGCACTATCCCTGCGGTGACACGCATCAAGCACCTCCCTGTGTGCTCTACCTCGGCGTCTGACCTCCATGGTAGGAGGAAATGCTACGAAATGTCTGGAACATTTCTAGCCATGCCTCGGAAGGTCACCGCCCTGACAGTGCAAATCACCAAATGAGCCCCCCATAGGATTACAGAAAACCTTAAATCGAAGAGACGTTTAGATACTGGTGTAAGCACACTTTTGGCTCTCGGCGGCATGGACGCCGCCGCGAAGCCTCCAAGGACGGAATCTCGGCGTGCCAAAAGAGTGCTTGCACATACGTCGTTCCTTCACATCCCTGTGACCACGACATTGGTACTTCCTGTACATCCCCCGCCGGGCAGGCGTTAGATAAAGATGAAGGTGTGACATTCAACCTTCCAGCCAATAAACAAGGTGGTGAAGGCAATAGCTAGATTTCACCGACCAAAAATGGCAGGCGAACATTCGCCAATCTACCCCTGCCCCTGCATCAAAGCAGTAATAAACTCCCGCAACCAGCGATTGGCGTTATCCTGATCGGCGCTGCGATGCCAGTAGAGATGCCACTCTATCGGCTCCACCTCGAAGGGCAGCTTGAGGACCTTAAGGTCGGTATTTTTCGCCAGGCTCTCGGGGACTGTGGTTGCCAGATTCGTCTCGGCCACCAGCTTGGGCGCGGCCTGATGATGCTTGGTGCGTACCTGGATGTTACGGTGTTTGCCGAGACGGTTAAGCGCGGCATCGACATAACCTACCCCCTGACGGCGGCTGGAAACATGAACATGGGAGAGGGCCAAGTACTGCTCCAGGCTCAGGGTGTCGCCAACCTCAGGATGCTCCTTCCTCACCAAGCAGACATAGGGCACAGTAACCAATGGATGATGGTAAAGGTCTGGATGGGTCACTATGGGGGCGTCGATGGCCAGGTCCAGCCTGCCGGAAACAAACTCCTTGAGCATCTCCTCTCGCGATACCGGATAGCTGGAGATAGACAGCCTGGGCGCATGCACCTGCAAGGCGGCAAGCAGGGATGGCAACATGGTCTCTTCGGTTACATCGAACATCCCCAGCTGAAAGTGATGCTCCGCAAGTAGGGGGTCGAAGCTGTCCCCAAGGTGCATGCTACTGCTCAGCAGCTTCAGGGCTTCGCGCACCTGGCCTATCATATTTTCTGCCACGGGGGTGGGCATCATTGCCTTGGGGGTGCGGATAAACAGGGGGTCGTTGAGGCTGGTTCGCAGTCGGCTCAGGGCATTGCTGACCGCGGGTTGAGTGATACAGAGACGCTCGGCTGCCCGGGTGAGGTTGCGCTCGGTATAGATGGCGTCGAACACCACAAACAGATTTAAATCAACATTTTGTAGACGCATTGGCGCTCCCATCGGCAGCTGGTTATATACATCACATGAATAACAAGGTATCAAAATAATAAAGTACGTAAATATTAGTACAGCCACTATACTTTTTTCAACGCAAAGATCGCCAACGGGCGGTCTAAACCATTATTAAAGATGCGAGGATTGAGCATCAATCCGTCATTAGTTTAGGGAGCCCAAGATGAGAGAAGCCGTAATCGTATCCACCGCCCGCACCGGGATGGCAAAGTCATTTCGCGGATCGTTAAACAACACCAAGTCCCCAACCATGCTGGGTCACTGCATCAAGCACGCTGTCCAGCGCGCCGGGGTCGAGGGCGGCGAGATAGATGATGCCATCATGGGCACAGTGCTCACCGCCGGCACCGCCGGGATGAACATCGCCCGCAACGCCGTGCTGGCCGCAGGCCTGCCTAACACCGTCTCGGCCCAGACCATAGACCGTCAATGCTCATCGGGCTTGATGGCCATCGGCATGGCCGCGAAACAGATCATCGTCGATCAACAGCTGATAGTGGTTGCCGGCGGCCAGGAAAATATCACCGCCGTACAGAATGAATATATGAAGTGGGCCGCCGATAACGCCGACCCCAACGTGATGCAATTCGAGCCCCACGCCTACATGCCAATGCTAAAGACCGCCGAGCATGTGGCCAAGGTCTATGGCGTCAGCCGCGAGGCTCAGGACATCTACGCCTTGATGTCGCAACAACGCACCGCGGCCGCTCAGGAGGCAGGCTACTTCGACGACGAAATCGTCCCCTTCACTACCACCATGGCGATTCAGGACCGCGAGACCAAGGCGATCTCTTACCAGCAGGTGACCCTGGATCGCGACGAGTGTAACCGCCCATCGACCACCATGGAGAGCCTGCAAAATCTGGCGCCTGTGATCGAAGGTGGCTTCATTACCGCGGGTAACGCCAGCCAGCTGAGCGACGGCGCCTCCGCCTGTGTGGTGATGGAGCGTAAACTGGCCGAGCAGCGTGGCCTAGCGCCACTTGGCATCTACCGCGGCATTGCGGTAGCCGGCTGCGCGCCGGAAGAGATGGGCATAGGCCCCATCTACGCCATCCCTAAGCTACTAAAACAGCACGGTCTGACCATAGACGATATCGGACTGTGGGAGATCAACGAGGCCTTCGCGGTGCAGGCACTCTACTGCCGCGACCACCTAGGTATCGATCCCGCCCGCTACAACGTTAACGGCGGCGGCATCTCCATCGGCCACCCCTATGGCATGACAGGCTCGCGTCTGGTGGGCCATGCGCTCATCGAAGGCAAGCGCCGCGGCGTGAAATATGTGGTCGTCGGCATGTGTATCGGCGGCGGCATGGGCGCGGCCGGTCTGTTCGAAGTCGCCTAACAAGACGCGGCACCAGACTGATGGCAGCGCTCTATCTCATCCGGCACGGTCAGGCCTCCTTTGGTTGCGCCAACTATGATCAGCTCTCAAACCTGGGCACCCAGCAGTGCCTCTGGTTGGGTGAGTACCTCAAAGAGCGCAGCGTCCGCTTCGAGCGCATCATCTGCGGCGATATGGCGCGCCATCGCCAGTCGGCCGAGGCGATCTGCCAAGGGCTTGGGCACCGCCTCGAATTTGAATGCCACCCTGGCTTCAATGAGTTTGACTTTATGACGCTACTGAAAGGCTTCGGCGAGGCAAACCCGCAGCACGCCATCAAAGATTGGCGCAATCCCCGCGAGGTGTATTCCTGTCTCAGGCTCGCCATGTTGGCCTGGTCGGAGAACGCCCTGCCCGCCGAGGTGCCGCTGGAAAGCTGGCAGGCCTTTCAGCAGCGGGTGGCCGACGGGCTGGATTTTGCCCGCCGCCAGCCCAAGGGCAACACTCTGGTTGCCACCTCGGGCGGCGCCATCAGCATCGCCCTGAGCCAAATCATGGGCTTTGGCCCCCAGACGGTGGTGAACCTGAATTTGCAGAGCAAGAACTCGGGGATCACCCACTGTTATTTCTCTGACAGCGCCACCTATGTTACCGGCATCAATGCCACCCCCCATCTGGATCGTCCAAACCGATGGGATTCGGTCAGCTACAGCTAAAGGAATCTACCATGAACTTCGAATTCTCACCCAAAGTACAAGCGCTGCGCGAACGTTTGCTGGCCTTCATGGATGAGCACATCTACCCCAACGAGTCCCTGTGGGAGCAACAGGTCGAAGAAGGCGATCGCTGGGAGTCACCGGCTATCCTGGCCGAGCTGAAGGCCAAGGCCAAAGACACCGGCCTGTGGAACCTCTTCCTGCCCCAAGTCTATGGCGAGTTCAGCCCAGGCCTGACTAACCTTGAATATGCGCCCCTGGCGGAGATCATGGGCCGGGTCTACTGGGCCTCTGAGGTCTTCAACTGCAGCGCGCCGGACACGGGCAACATGGAGGTGCTGGCCCGCTACGGCGACAAAGAGCAACAGGAACGCTGGTTACAGCCGCTGCTAAATGGCGAGATCCGCTCGGCCTTCTCCATGACAGAACCCGATGTCGCCTCCTCAGATGCCACCAACGTCGAGACCTCCATCGTCCGTGACGGCGACGAGTATGTGATCAACGGCCGCAAGTGGTATATCTCAGGCGCCTGCAACAATCACACCCAGATCCATATCGTGATGGGCAAGACTGACCCCGATAACAGCAATAAATACCTGCAGCAGTCTATGATACTGGTGCCGGCCAACACCCCAGGGGTCAAGGTCGTGCGCCCCATGAAAGTGTTTGGCTATGACGATGCCCCCGAGGGCCATGCAGAGGTGATTTACGACAATGTCCGCGTGCCGGTGGGCAACATGCTGCTGGGTGAAGGGCGCGGTTTCGAAATCGCCCAGGGGCGCCTCGGCCCAGGCCGTATTCACCACTGCATGCGCACCGTAGGGCTGGCCCAGCGCGCGCTGGAGCTGATGTGTGAGCGGGCCGAGACCCGTATCGCCTTCGGCAAGCCGCTAAGCAAGCAACAGTCGGTGCGTGAAGCCATCGCCAAATCGGCCTGCGAGGTTGAGCAGGCACGCCTGTTGACCCTCAAGGCCGCAGCCAAGATGGACCAGGGCGGCAACAAGGCAGCCAAGGACCTGATTGCCATGATCAAGATTGTCGCCCCCAACATGGGCTGCGCCGTTATCGACCGCGCCATTCAGCTCCACGGCGGTGGTGGTCTGAGCCAAGACTTCTTCCTGGCCAAGGCCTACACGATAACCCGCTCCATCCGTCTGGCGGACGGCCCGGATCAGGTGCATATGATGCAGCTGGGTCGCAACCTGGCCCGCGACGTTCACGCCCAAAACCTGGCCGCTCAACATCCTGCAAAACCTGTGGGAGCCGTATCATGAGCCGCGCCGTGGAAAACCTGGACCTCGATACCCTGCAGCCCTATCTCGAGGCCCATGTAGCCGGCTTTAAGGGGCCAATGCGAGTCGAGAAGTTTGCCGGCGGCCAGTCTAACCCCACCTTCAAGCTGACGACGGCGTCCGGCACCTATGTGCTGCGCCGTCAGCCGCCGGGCAAGCTGCTTAAATCCGCCCACGCGGTGGATCGTGAGTACCGGGTGCTCAAGGCGCTGGCCGACACAGATGTGCCGGTGGCCAAGGTGTATCACCTGTGTGAAGACACCAGCGTCATAGGCTCAATGTTCTACCTGATGGAGTACTGCGAGGGCCGCATCTATTGGGACGCCGCCCTGCCCGAGGTAAGCCGCGAGGAACGCGGCCAGCTGTACGACGAGATGAACCGGGTATTAGCGGCGCTGCACAACGTCGACATCGACAGGGTGGGCCTTAGCGATTACGGCCGGCCCGGCAACTATTTTCAGCGCCAGTTCGACCGCTGGAGCAGCCAATACCGCGCCTCGCAGACCGGTCATATCGAGTCGATGGAAGCCTTGATGACCTGGCTGGGCAGTAACATTCCCGAGGATGACGGCCGGGTATCCTTGGTTCACGGCGACTACCGACTGGACAACCTGATGTTCCACCCAACTAAGCCAAAAGCCGTCGCCCTACTGGACTGGGAGCTCTCGACCCTGGGCCACCCCTTTGCCGATCTTGGCTATCTCTGCATGCAGATGCGCATGCCCGCCATAGGCACAGTGTCAGGCCTTCGCGGCAAAGACCTGGCCGAGCTTGGGATCCCAGATGAGCAGGCCTATGTGGCCAGCTACTGCCAACGCACCGGCATAGATAAGATAGACAACTTCGGTTTCTACATCGCCTTTAGCTTCTTCCGCCTGGTCGCCATCATTCAGGGCGTCGCCAAGCGCGCCATCGATGGTAATGCCTCCAACAAGAACGCCGCCGAGCTGGGCCAACATGTAGGGCCACTGGCGGAAATGGCGCTGGAAGCCATCGCCGATCAGATTAAGGAGTAACGCCATGGACAATAAATCACTGTTTGACCTAAGCGGGCGTATCGCCCTGGTAACCGGCGCCAGCCGCGGCATAGGCGCCGCCATCGCCGAGCTGTTGGCCGCCTATGGCGCCCATGTGATTGTCGCCAGCCGCAAGGTCGAAGGTTGCCAGACGGTGGCCGAGCAGATCATCGACAATGGCGGCAGCGCCGAGGCGATGGCCTGTCATGTGGGGGATCTCGAGGCCATCCAGGCCACCTTCGAGCAGATCCAGGCCAAACACGGCAGGCTGGATATCCTGGTCAACAACGCCGCCACCAACCCCTACTTCGGCCATATTCTCGATACGGATCTCAATGCCTTCAACAAGACCATGGAGGTGAACCTGAGGGGCTACTTCTTTATGTCGGTCACCGCCGGTCGCATGATGCGCGAGCAGGGCCACGGGGTGATCCTTAACACCGCCTCGGTCAATGCGCTGCAGCCTGGGGAGATGCAGGGGATCTACTCCATCAGCAAGGCGGCCGTGGTCAGCATGACCAAGGCCTTCGCCAAGGAGTGCGCGCCGCTAGGGATCCGCTGCAACGCCCTGCTCCCGGGTTTCACCAAGACCCAGTTTGCCGGCGCCCTGTTCAGCAACGACAAGATCTATCAGCAGCTGATCGCCAGGATCCCCATGGGCCGCCACGCCGTGCCCAGCGAGATGGCCGGCGCCGTGCTCTACCTGGTCAGTGATGCCAGCAGCTACACCACAGGCGAAACCCTGGTGGTGGATGGCGGCCTGACGCTCTAACAGAGGAAGAATCAATGCAGTCGAATTTTGAAGGTAAGGTGGTGCTCATCACGGGCGCCGCCAGCGGTTTTGGCAAGCTGCTGGCCCAGCGTTTGGCCCCTCAGGGCGCCAAGCTGGTGCTGGGTGATATTAACGACACGGCGCTCGACGCCCTGTGCAGCGAACTGGGCGAGTGCGCGGTCGGTCTGCGCTGTGATGTCAGCATAGAGGCCGATCAGCTGGCCCTGGCTCAGCTGGCCGAAGAGAGTTTTGGCCGTCTGGATATCGCCATCAACAATGCCGGTATCTCGGCCCCCATGAAGAGCCTGCTAGAGACCACAGAGGCCGACATGGACCTTAGCTTCGCCATCAATACCAAGGGGGTGTTCTTCGGCATGAAGGCACAGCTCCCTATGATGCAGAAACATAAATGTGGGGCGATTCTAAATGTCGCCTCCATGGCCGGCATTAACGGCGCCCCCAAGCTGACCCCCTATGTGGCCGCCAAACATGCCGTGGTCGGCATTACCCGCACCGCGGCGCTGGAATTTGCCGCCCAGGGTATCCAGGTCAACGCCATCTGCCCCTTCTTCACCCCAACGCCTATGGTGACCGAAGGGGTCGATCCTGCACTAATCGAGCAGCTGACCCGCGCCGTCCCCATGCGCCGCCTGGCCGATCCAAACGAGGTGGTCAGCGCCATGCTGCACATGGTCAACCCGGACAACGGCTTTATGACCGGCCAGGCCATTGCCATCGATGGTGGCGTCTCTGCCATCTGATCCTCATTCACAACAATAACAAGGGTATCCCTATGACGAACGCCACCCTGTACCAAATTCACGGACGCACCGCCGTCATCGTACTCAACCAGCCTCCGGTCAACAGTCTGGGGCTGGCGCTGCGCACCCACCTGCTGGCCGACCTCAAGAGAGCCGAAGCCGATGAGTCGGTGGATGCCATAGTGCTCGCCTCTTCGGGCAAGCTGTTTTGCGGCGGCGCCGACATCAGCGAGTTCTCTTCCGACGACGCCCTCGCCGAGCCCAACCTGCCTCAGGTATGCGATGCCCTCGAGAACTCACCTAAGCTGGTTATCGCCGCCGTGAACGGCCTGGCCCTTGGCGGCGGCTGTGAGCTGACGCTGGCCTGCGACTACCGCATCGCCCTGCCTGCGGCCAAGCTGGGCCTGCCCGAAGTTAATCTCGGTATCCTGCCCGGCGCCGGCGGCACCCAGCGTCTGCCTCGCATCGGCGGCGTTCAGCTGGCGCTTGAGATGATCACCAGTGGTCGTCCCCTCGGCGCGGCGGCTATGCTGGATGCTGGCGTGATCGATAATTTGTATCAAGAGGGCGGCGACTTCATTCAGGCCGCGGTCGACTTTGCCCAGGAGCTGGTCGCGCAGCACAAGCCTAAGCGCAGCTGCTTCGAGATGAGTGTCGACACCCGCAATATCAGCAGTGAGATCTTTAACGAATTTCGCGCCGCCATTGCCAGACGCAGCCGCGGCTACTACGCCCCCGAGCGCTGTATTCAAGCGGTGGAAGCGGCCTGTGAACTGCCACTGGCCGAGGGCCTCAAGCGTGAGCATCAGCTCTTCATGGAGTGCCTGAATACGCCCCAGGCCCGCGCCCAGCAACATCTGTTCTTCGCCGAGCGTGGCGTTGCCAAGATCCCTGGCATAGACCCTAAAACTACGGCGACCCGCGAGATCCGCAAGGTGGCGGTGATAGGCTCTGGCACCATGGGCGGCGGCATCGCCATGAACTTCATCAACGTGGGGATCCCCACCCAGATCCTGGACCTCAACGGCGAGGCGCTTGAACGTGGCCTTGGGGTGATCCGCAAGAACTACGAATACACCCTCAAGAAGGGCAAACTGAGTCAGGCCCAGCTCGATGAGCGTATGGCGCTGCTCAGCGGCACCACAGATTATGCCGACATCGCCGATGTCGACCTGGTGATCGAAGCCGTGTTCGAGAAGATGGAGATCAAAAAGCAGGTATTTAAGACCCTGGATGCCACCTGTAAGCCCGGCGCCATACTGGCCACCAACACCTCCACCCTGGACGTGGACGAGATAGCGGCGGTGACCTCCCGCCCTCAGGACGTGCTCGGCCTGCACTTCTTCAGCCCGGCGAACGTAATGAGGCTGCTGGAGATAGTGCGCGCTAACAAGACGGCGCCGGATGCCCTGCTCACTACTGTGCAGCTGGCACAGCGCATCAAGAAAGTCCCTGTGGTCTCAGGCGTCTGTTGGGGCTTTATCGGCAACCGGGCGACCGACTCTTACCTGCGTGAGTCCATGTCACTGATCCTCGAAGGGGCGAGCCCGGCGCAGATAGACAAGGTGCACACAGAGTTCGGCATGCCGATGGGGCTGCCCTCCATGGTCGACCTGGCCGGTATCGACGTGGGTATCCTGACCCGGGAAGATCGCAAGGCGTTCACCACAGATCTGGACCCCAGCCACTTCGCCATACTGCACAAGCTCTATGACAAGCAGCGCTATGGTCAGAAGACGGGTCGCGGTCTCTATATTTATGAGGGGCGCGACAAGCAGGAGGACCCAGAGGTGCTTGAGCTGGCCGCCGAGGCCGCCAAGGAGTTTGGCGTGACCCGCCGCTCGCCTGAGCAGATAAGCGACCAGGAGATCCTCGAGCGCACCATCTACCCCATCATCAACGAAGGGGCGCGGATCCTGGAAGAAGGCATCGCCCTGCGGGCCAGCGATATAGATATCGTGCTGGCTTACGGCTTCGGCTTCCCCATCTTCCGTGGCGGCCCTATGCAGTATGCCGACGAGATAGGCCTGGAGACAGTGCTGACGGCGCTGAACAAGTACCGCGACACCCTGGACAAGGGAGAGCTGTGGTTTAAGCCTGCGCCCCTGCTGGAGCGACTGGTGAGAGAAGGCAAGACCTTCGCCCAATACCAGGCTTAGCTAGCGATTGGCGAATGGCCTTGTAGCTAACTCACGGCCAGCAAATACCTGCTGATAAACAAGGCGCGCCCTAGGGCGCGCTTTCGTCGTGATCGGATTTTGCCGAGGCTGGCTTTCGTTCTAGCAGCCTTTCGTTATAGCTGGCTTTGCACCATACAAGAAACAGCAATCACCAAGCTAAGTGCAAACCTGCCTGGTTCAGACTAGTTGCTATCGGGCTGCAGGCCACGGAAGAAGATGGCCACCATCTCATCATAGGTGCGTTGATACAGCTCGCCACAGGCCAGCTCCTCTGGCATACAGAGCCAACGCTGCACTATGTCGATGCGCAGCAGGTCATACATCTCACAGACGAGTTCAGGGGCGATATCGCCGCGTATGACCCCCTGCTCCTGCGCCCGCTTGACCCTGTCCATCCGCGGCTGGCGATATTCGGGCGGGAATAACAGATTCTTGCCTGCGGGCACCTGGGAGGAGTAATAGACGGAGGCGAAGAGATCCGTGTGGCGCATGATCATCTGCAGAATATGCCTGTGGGCGATCACCCACAGCTGAATCTCATTGAGGTTTGGCGGCACCAGGGCCGAACGCACATCGGTCACATTCTCCGTGGGCGATGGCCAGAGGTTAACCTGGCGCAACCAGCTCAGCAGTAGTTCCTCCAGCAACTGCGCCTTAGTGGGAAAGTAGTTGAAAAAGGTTTTCTGGCTAATGTTGGCCCGCGCTGCGATCTCATCGACCATTACCTCCTCGAAGGGCAAGGTCGAAAAGAGCTCCTCGGCGATATCCAGCAGGGTTTGACGCATCTGTAGCTTCTTGCGCTCCCTGAGACTCATCTCGGCTCTCTTCCCCCCAGCCTTAACCTCAGCCTTAACCTCAGCCTTACCTCTACCCTTAACCTCAGCCCTACCTTCTGCCATGCCCTCTACCTTCCCCTCAGCCTTACCTTCTGCCATATCGTCCGCCACCTAAAACCTCACCTTGAGCGCGCTTCAAGTGAAAATGCCTTTCCTGAAAACGCCTTTCTTTAAAACGCTTTTGTTAAAAACACTTTTCTTGAAAACGCTTGTCTCTCGAAAACTCTACTCTTAAAAACCCCGAAAACTATCCCGGCATTCTAACTTACCGCCTTGATAAAACGAACTTTCATTAGCTCGTCGCCAAGCCGGACTCGCCTCAGAGATGTCACGTTCGCACCACCCTAAATGTAAATTAATTTAACAATAAGTCGTAAGTATTAACATCATAATTGACATGTTTTTATAGTTACTGTAATTATACATTTGCTGTATAAGTAATGCCTAATGCCGAAATCCACAGATGGCTGCCGACCAAAAATCATAGTCGAAACGGCCGCAGGATACGGTGTCGCAGCGTCAACAAGACTATAAGAAATTTCAAGCAGGACAGTTAACGGCTCCGGCAGCAAGGACTGGGTTGACTTGAATCGAATACGCCAGGTGGTGCCATAGGGCTAATCACGGGTTAGCACGATATGACCGGCACCGGCCCATAACAACAATAGCGAGGCAGAAACATGAACGAGCAAACCTATCTCCAGCAGGTCAAAGCACTCCAAGCGGCAAGATGGCCCAAAGGCACAACCCGGGAACCCATCTACCCCCATGGCGAAAAGCCGGTCACCGAGTATCTCTCCGCCTGGGCGAGACTCAACCCTACCAAGGTGGCCATCCAGTTCTACGGCTATGAGCTGACCTACGCCCAGTTGGATGAGATGAGCACCCGCTTTGCCAACGTCCTCAGAGGGCTTGGCGTGGGCCAGGGTGACGGTGTTGCCGTGTTCATGCCCAACTGCCCGCAGTTTCACATCGCCTTTCTCGGCATCTTAAAGTGCGGCGCCGTGCACATGCCGGTGAGCCCACTGTCGAAAGAGATGGAACTGCGCCACCAGCTGGGTGACAGTCAACCTAAGGTTGCCCTATGCTACGACGCCCTGCTGCCCACCATGCGCCCCGTCTGTCAGGAGCTGGGCATAGAGCACATCATCACCACCAGCTATACCGATGTCAGGCCCCGCGCCATCACCGCCGTTCTGCCGGATCTGTTTGAGATCCCCAAAGCCCCCTTGGCAGATGGCATTATCGATTTCTTCGAGGCGATAGATAATGCGTCTAAGGAAGTGCTGGACTATATCCCGGCGCTGGACGATCTAGCGGCCATCAACTACACCAGCGGCACCACTGGCATGCCCAAGGGCGTGATGCACACCCACCGCAACATGATAGGCACCATGGCCTCTTACTATCCGGTCACCTTTGGCGAGGTCGGCCCCGAAGGCACAGATCTGGTGATGCTCAGCTTCCTGCCAGAGTTCTGGATTGCCGGCGAAGACACAGGCTTACTGCTCCCCCTGTATTCGGGCGCGACTCTGGTGTTGATGGCCCGCTGGGACACCAAGGCCTTTATGGAGCTGGTACACCACCACAAGGTCAATATGACCATCATGCTGATAGACAGCGTGGATGAGATCCTCAATCACCCTCAGCTCCACCAGTTCGACCTCACCTCGCTAACCACAGTGCCCTGTATCTCCTTCATCAAGAAGCTCAACCGAGACTACCGTCAACGTTGGCGCGCGCTGACCGGCACCACACTGTTCGAGGTGGCCTATGGCATGACAGAGACCCACACCTGTGACACCTTCACTCGCGGCTTCCAGGTGGACGACATGGATCTCTCCTTCGACCCGGCATTCCTTGGCTTGCCCGTGCCCGGCACAGAGATCAAGATCTGCGACTTTGTCACCGGCGAGCTCATGCCCCTGGGCGTAGAAGGCGAGATTCAGATCCGCACCCCAACCCTACTCAAGGGCTACTGGAATAAGCCAGATCTGAACAAAAACCTGTTTGAGGAGGGTGGCTGGTACCGCACCGGCGATCTGGGAATGATCACCGAGGAAGGCTTCTTCCGTTATCTGGGCCGCCGCAAGGAGATGCTCAAGGTCAACGGCATGAGCGTATTCCCCACCGAGGTGGAAAGCATGCTGGGCCAACATCCAGCCATCGCCTCATGCGGCGTCGTCGGTCGCCCCGACGAGCGCAAGGGTCAGGTGCCCGTGGCCTTCGTTACCCTAAAACCGGGCTTCGACGAGACCCAAGAGTCCCTGCAGGCCTGGTGTGTGAATGCCATGGCCATCTTCAAGGTGCCGGAGATCCGCATCCAGGAGAGATTACCTATGACCGCCACCGGCAAGATCCGTAAGGTGGATCTGGAGAAAAGTTTATGACACGTGTTTTTAATCGGATCCTGATTGCCAATCGGGGTGAAATCGCTATCCGTATCGCACAGACCTGTGCCGATATGGGCATCGACAGCCTGGCAATCTACGCCGAAGACGACAGTCAGTCGCTGCATACCAAGAAGGCCGATCAGGCGGTGGCCCTCGAGGGCCGCGGCGTCAAGGCGTACCTGGATATCGAGCAGCTAATTGCCGTGGCCAAGGCCCATGGGTGTGATGCAGTGCACCCCGGCTATGGCTTCCTGTCTGAAAACAGCAGCTTCTCCAAGCGCTGTCACGAGGAGGGGATCTGCTTCATCGGCTCGTCGGCCGAGCTCTTAGATCTGCTGGGCAACAAGGCCACAGCGCGGGAAACCGCCCTGCGCTCAGACACGCCGCTCACCGGCGGCATCAACAAGCCCTGCAGCCTGGAAGAGGTGCAAGCCTTCTTCACCAGCCTGGGTGATGGCGCGGCCGTGATGATCAAGGCCCTGGCCGGCGGTGGCGGGCGCGGCATGCGTCCCGTCAGCCGCTACGAGGATCTCGCCGAGGCCTATCGTCAGTGCCGCGAGGAGGCGATCATCGCCTTCGGCAGCGGCGAGCTGTACGTGGAGCAACTGGTACAACATGCCCGTCATATCGAGGTGCAGATCTTGGGCGACGGCACGGGCGCCGCGGTGCATGCCTGGGAGCGCGAGTGTACCCTGCAACGCCGCAACCAGAAGCTGCTGGAGATCGCCCCCAGCCCGAGCCTTGACGACGCGACGCGCATGCCGATCATCGAGGCGGCATTGCAGCTCGCCAGCGACGTGAAATACCAGGGCCTTGGCACCTTCGAGTTCCTGCTGGATGCTGACGATCACAGCAAGTTCTACTTCATGGAGATCAACCCGAGGATCCAGGTGGAGCACACCATCACCGAAGAGATCACCGGCCTGAACCTGGTCAAGTTACAGATATTGCTCGCCGCCGGTAAGACGCTGGCCGAGCTGTCACTGACTGAAGCGCCGATCAAACGCGGCTGCGCCATTCAGGCGCGCATCAACCTGGAGCAGATGCTTCCCGACGGCAGCACCAAGCCTGCCTCAGGGGTGATCAAGGCCTACCAGGTGCCTAACGGCCATAACGTGCGCGTGGATGACTACCTGTACGCAGGTTACAAGGTCAGCCCCAGCTACGACTCATTGGGCGCCAAGATCATCGCCAAGGGCGAAGACTACAGCGCCGCGCTGAACAAGGTCTACCTCAGCCTCAAGGCGCTGAATATCGACGGAGTGCAGAGCAACAAGGCCCTGCTGATGAACCTGCTGCAGCGTGAAGAGGTGCAGCACAACCGTCTCAGCACCCGCTTCGTCGAGGCGCACATGGCCGAGCTGTTGGCCGATGACGACCACCACGAGCACTTCTTCAACATCGCCAGCGACCAGCAAGAGACGGTGCAGGCGGTAAATATTCCCGCCGGCTGCGAGGGGGTCAAGTCCCCCACCGCAGGCGTGCTGGTGCAGGTCAACATCGAATCTGGCGATGAGGTGTACGCCGGCCAGGAGATCGCCGTCATCGAGGCGATGAAGATGGAGATCCCGGTAAAATCTGAGCACGCAGGTATCGTCACCGAGGTGCTAACCGGCAATATCGGCGAGGTGATCGACGAGCATCAGATCTTGGCGGTGATTCAGCCGGGCGAGGTCTCAGTCACCGGCGGTCAGACCGAGATGGAGATCGATCTCGATTATATCCGCGCCAACCTGGCCGAGTTCTTCGACCGCCGCGACAAGACCCTGGATGAGAGCCGCAGCGATGCCGTGGCCAAGCGTCATAGCGAGGGCAAGCGCACCGCCCGGGAAAACCTTAACGATCTCCTCGACGAAGGCAGCTTTAACGAATACGGCCAGCTGGCCATCGCCGCCCAGCGGCAGAAGCATGCCATCGACAAATTGGTGGAGATCAGCCCGGCCGACGGCAAGATCACCGGCATAGGCACGGTCAACGCCGATAACTTCGGCGAGGAAGCCGCGCGCTGCGCCGTGATGTCCTACGACTACACTGTCATGGCGGGCTCACAGGGCTTGGTCAACCACAAGAAGACCGACCGCCTGCTGGAACTCTGTAAGAAGTGGAAACTGCCACTGGTGATATTCGCCGAGGGAGCCGGTGGGCGCCCCTCGGATACCGACTACCCTGGTGTGGCCTTCCTGAACCTGCACACTTTCTCCTCCCTGGGCGAGTTGTCAGGTTTGGTGCCCACCGTGGGTATCGCCGCCGGTAACTGTTTTGCCGGTAACGCGGCACTCTACGGCGTGTGCGATCTCACCATCGCCACCCGTCAGGCCAGCATAGGCATGGCAGGGCCGGCAATGATCGAAGGCGGCGGCCTGGGCGTCTTCAAACCCGAAGAGGTTGGGCCGCCGTCGGTACTCAGCCCCAACGGGGTGATCGACATCCTGGTTGAGGATGAGGCCGAGGCGGTTGCGGTCACCAAGAAGTACCTCTCCTACTTCCAAGGGGATCTGAGCGAATGGCAGGTGGCGGATCAGCGCAAACTACGCCACCTGATCCCCGAGAACCGCATGGCCATCTATGACATCCGTGAAGTGATAGACACCCTGTGCGATAAGGACTCGGTATTGGAGCTAAGGCGCGAGTTTGCCAAGAATATGATCACCGCCATGGTGCGTATCGAGGGCAAGGCCTACGGCCTATACGCTAACGACCCACGCTTCCTCGGCGGCGCCATAGATGCCGATGCCGGCGACAAACTGGCCCGCTTTATCCAGCTGTGTGACGCCCATGATATCCCTATGATCTCCCTGTGCGACACCCCGGGCTTCATGGTGGGCCCTGAGTCGGAAAAACGCGCCACTGTGCGCCATATCTCCCGCCTCTTCGTCCACGGCGCCAACAGCACTGTGCCTCTGTTCGCCCTGGTGCTGCGTAAGGGCTACGGCCTGGGCGTCATGGGGATGACGGGTGGCGGCTTCACCGCACCTGTGTTTACCGCCTCCTGGCCAAGTGGCGAGTTTGGTGCCATGGGCATAGAGGGTGCGGTGCGTATCGCGGCCAAGCGACAGCTGGAGGCAATAGAGGACCTTGAGGAGCGCGAGGCCACCTTCAAGGCCATGGTGGATAAGCTCTACAGCCACGGCAGCGCCATCAATACCGCCAGCTATCTGGAGCTGGATGCGGTGATCGACCCCATGGAGTCCCGCGATTGGATCGTTCGCGGCCTGGCCTGCCTGCCAAAACCCGAGAAGCGCAGCGGCAAGAAACGTAACTGTATCGATACCTGGTAAAGCCCAAGGCTGTCAAACAACTCATTTTACCGGTATCAGATAAGCCCAAAGCCGGTCAGTGCAACGCACAGGCTGGCTTTTTTTATCCCTGTCTCCTGGCGCCGGCATCTTCAATGCCTGAGCCCTCTCCCTCCCACTATCACTTCCCACTATCACCTATTTAGTTCCCCAGTCAGCACACAGATTACCCCGACAGCGGGCTGCCAGGGTAATCTGTGCACTCGAGTAATACCTAGGCGCCAGATAGCAAAATGCCAGTCGGTGAGCACACGCGACTGGCATTGTTTGCTATGGGTTATCTATCGCTCACGCCTTAGACAGCCCTTGAGCAACCCTAGGACTGGAACCAGGCGTCCTGCATATCGAAGGGCACACTGTTATGGCTCTCCAGCAGGGCGATCTGCGGGTCGATCTCCGGCAGTTCCCACTCCAGGTAGTAACGCGCCGCCTGCAGCTTACCCTGGTAGAAGTTGGCATCATCGACAGACAGAGTCCCCTCTTCGGCAAGCTTGGCCGCGGCGATATTGGCCTGCTGTAGCCAGATCCAGCTGGCGGTGATGCGGCCAAACACGTCCAGATACAAAGTGGCGTTGGCCAGGCCAAGGTCAGGGTCTTTGGCCAGCATGGGTAGCAGCACGGCATTGAGCCTGCTCAGCTTGCCAAGCGCGGCGAGCAGGGAATTCCCCATCTCGGCCGTCGCCTCTCTTGCTGTCGCCTCTGCGGCAGTGGCTTCCACCGCCTTCACGAACAGCTCATAGGCGGCCATGTTCCCCATAGGCACCTTACGCCCCAGGATATCCAGGCCGTGGATCGCCTCCGTGCCTTCATGGATTGGATTGAGGCGGTTGTCGCGATAATACTGCTCCGCCGGATACTCGCGGATATAACCCGAGCCACCGAGCACCTGTATGGCCAGATCGTTGGCCTTGAGGGCGTACTTTGAGGGCCATGACTTAACAATGGGCGTCAACAGGTCCAGCAGCATGAAGGCCTGCTGGCGGGCCTCTGGCGTATCTGCCGTGTGGCTATCTTCAAACAGCGAGCTGGCATATAGACACAGCGCCAGCGAACCTTCCACATAGGCCTTCTGCGCCAGCAACATGCGGCGCACATCGGCATGTTGCACGATAGGGATCTGCTTGGACTCTGGATCTTTGTTCGATGGCAGACGTCCCTGAGGACGCTCGCGGGCGTATTCCAGGGAGGCATTGAAGCCCTGATAGCCCAGCACCGCCGCCGTGCTGCCGACGAAGATGCGCGCCTCATTCATCATCTGGAACATGTAGGCCAGGCCCTTGTGGGGCTCGCCGACCAGGTAACCCACGGCGCCGCCCTTCTCGCCAAATGACAAGACGGTAGAGGTGGTGTTACGAAAGCCCATCTTGTGCAGCAGACCGGCCAGGGCCACGTCGTTGCGCTCCCCCTGGGAGCCATCGTCATTGACCAAGAACTTGGGCACGATAAACAGGGAGATCCCCTTGACGCCGGCCGGGGCGCCCTCGATCTTCGCCAGGGTCATGTGAATGATGTTCTCTGTGATGCTCTGATCGCCGCCTGAAATAAACATCTTCTGGCCCGTGATCAGATAGCTGCCGTCGGCCTGTGGCACCGCCTTGGTGGTGATATCCGCCAGCGCCGAACCTTGGCCCGGCTCTGTCATCGCCATGGTGCCGGCGAAGCGGCCCTCCTGCATGGGGGGAATAAATTTAGCCTTCTGCTCGTCGCTGCCAAAGCTCTGGATCAGGTTAGCCGCTCCCAGACTCAGGCAAGGATAACCGGCGGTGGCGGTATTGGCGGCGCTGAAATAGGCCATCGCGGCGCGCAGTATGATCTCTGGCAGCTGCATGCCGCCATCTTCGAAGTCATAGTGGGCAGCCAGAAAGCCAGCATCAGCAAAATGATCCCAGGCCTCCTTGGTTTCCGGGATCATCTGCACCCTTTCACCATCGAAGGTCGGCTCCTGCTCGTCCCCCTTGTGGTTGTGATTGGCAAAGTATTTCTCGGCGATGGTTTTCGCCGTCTCCAGGGTGGCGTCAAACACCTCGCGGCTGTGCTCGCAATAACGGGGGCGCTGCAGTAGTCCTTCTGTGTCCAGGAATTCATACAGCAGAAAATCCATGTCGCGGGCATTGAGTAGTTGTACTGTCATTGGGAAACTCCATTAACGTCTGCGAAAATTGGCCTGGTGAACCGCGCTCTGGCACAAAAGCCCTCACGAGTGAGGGCGCTGTGGCGCAGGGTCAAGATCTGCCCGGCCGGTATAAATTGGGTACCTCAACCTAAGACGACACCCAATTAACTCAATAAAGTCTGATGAAACGGCAGCGCTATCTCCGCCGTTTTATCAACCATTAGGATTAACACGCTACATCAGCGGCAAGGCGATTTGCGATGCCTGGGCACCACCTACGCTTAGGGAGAGCTGCGCCTCGGGATACGGCGGCGCCTCCATATTGTCTTTGTCTCCGCCCATGATGGCGACGCGCAGACGATTGCCTTTGTTGATGCGATACACCACGGGCATGATGTCGAAGTCGGCTTCGACCACCTCACCCGGCGTCAGCAGTTGCTGATCCTCCTTTAAGGCGCGATGCCAGGGGATATCCAGATTATTCCAGGGCGCCTTGTGCTGCTTGCGCAGGGATAATCTCAGATTGCCTTCTGTGATGTAGTTGGAGCTACCATCGGCCTCCACCTCTTCCAGCAGGGCATACACATCCGCATCTGGCGTGCTGGCCGAGACGAAGAGTTTGACCAGCGGGATACCGGCGATCACCATATCCTTGTCGAGGGGCGCCGTCGTAAAGGTCAGCGAATGCCCGTCGTTGGCCGTCATATCCGGATAGTTGACCTGGGTGCCATAGTTGGAGTCCCAGCGAGTCGCCGTGCCCGTCGTGGTCAGATCGTTGACCTGATAGGCAAGCAGCGCGCTGGCATCGGGTTTCTGGGTCGACAGCACAGGCGCCTGAGTCGACAGCAGATGATCTGTCACCAAGTCGCTCTTGGCGCTGGATTCACCAAAATAGAAGCTGGTGCGGGCCTTCTGGAGGGGGAACTGGGGCAACGAGATCCACTGCCACTGCTTACGCATGCTATCCACCTCGGCCACATGAATTTGCGGCCCATCCATCACGCCGTTCTTGATCCCCTTGAGCCAGTAGTCGAACCAGCGCTGAAACTCGGCGCCATATACTTTGTCACGCTCCAGCTTTTCCGCCTCATTATTGGTGACGTGGGACCAGGGGCCAAAGGCCATCTTCTGCGGGCCGTGATAGTTTTCGAAATGCACTAAGGTGTCTGTGGTGTAGGGATCATGCCAGGAGCCGAAATGGTAGATGGCCACGCCAGACTCATTGAGGGCAGTGTTTATCGCCGAGGGCATATCCTTGTACCAATCGAACTCGGGCGCGGTATCGTCGCGCAGCTTCGCCGCCGCGAGTGGCGCTATGGGGTCGAAGTTGGTGGCATGCTCCTTCACGGCGGCCGCCGCCAGAGTGCCATCGGTATCGGCATCCACCGGCGTTGGCTTGCGTACCTTATCTAGGTACTGGGTACCCTTGCCCCAGCTTTCCACCAAGTCCTGACGCATTATGCCGCCACGGCGAACGGCGTCATAGAGGCTAAAATAACCGTTTTCCGGGGTGATCGCCTTAAGCGCCGGATGCTTAGTGCTGGCGGCCATGTACTGGGTGATCCCCATGTAAGAGAGGCCATACATACCTATGTTGCCGCTGCTGTACGGCCGCTTGGACAGCCAGTCGATGACATCATAGGCATCGCGGGTCTCGGGCGCGCTGAATAGCCCCTGATACCGACCGAAAGAGGCCCCGCCGCCACGCACGTTTACGCTGGCGATCACATAGCCGTGTCTGGCGAGACGCTGCAAGATGGCATCGTCGTCTATGTTGGTGACTCCCGGCTCAAACTCTCTGTGGTAGCGAGAATAGGTCCAGAGTACGGGTAACTTTTCTTTCGTCACCACACCGTGGTTGGCCGGGCGCGAGATATCCGCCGCCAGCTTGGTGCCGTCGCGCGTGGTGATGTACTCTGAGTTGGTCACCCAGCCATCGAAACGCTCCTGGGAGTAGCCTTGGTAGTGGCCAAAGCTGGACACCTTACTATTTTCACTAAGAGCCTGTTCACTAAGAGCCTGTTCGCTCTGCCCAGGCTGGTTAGTTGCAGACTCAGCCGCGGCAATTACTACGGGAGTTACACCAGCCGAAATCGTCAACAGGCCGGCGGCCAGCCAGCAAGCGGCGCGCTGTGATTTTCCCCTAACTTGTTCCATGTCTCATTTCCTATCTGTTATTGATCTTATTGCGCTTACTTCAACTTAAGCCCTTCCCTCCAGGGTTATCCCTTACCGCAGAGTTATCCCTTAGCGCCCCACCTTCGAGGCCTGGCGATGCACACACATCGCCAGGGAAGGAATAAAAAGCGGCTCCCTGACGACAGTGTGCAGTCTTTAAGTCAGGGAAGCCGGGGAAAAGCTGTGCTCTAGTAGTTGTAAGACAGGCTCACACCAAAGGTTCGCGGCGCGTTATATTCGCTATAGCCACTGTCCAAACCATCCAGATAGAAGCTGTTGCGATAGGTCTTGTCGGTCAGGTTGCGCCCCCAGACAGCCACACTCCAGTTGTCGGCCGGACTGAAGATCTCCGCCCGCATATTGACCAGGGTGTAACCCTTCTCGCGATAGATGGGTTCGTTAGACACAGACAGCCAGTAGTCATCCTTGAAGGAGGCATCCAACTGGATGAAACCTTCCAGCTCGGCGCTGAGCTGATAGTGATAACGGGCGATCAGGTTGCCGCTGAACTTAGGCGCGTTGTTGAGTTCGTTCCCCTGAATATCGATCACTTCACCGAAGATGTTAGTGATGCCGACATCGGCAGACTCGAACTTAGTGACCTTGTCGACTTCGGTGTCGAGCAGGCCGATAGCGGCGCGGATCTCGAAGTCCTCGGTCGCCATCCAGCGCAGATCCAATTCGGCGCCCTGCATGATGACGTCACCCAGGTTACGCAGGCCGTTGAAGACGCCGCCGGTTGACTGGTCAACCTCCTGGATAGCCGACTGGAAGTCGCGGTAGTCGTAGTAGAAGGCCGCGCCGTTGATCTGTACGCGATAGTCTTCCAGAGTCGACTTGAAGCCCAGCTCCACCCCGTTGTTGCGCTCCGGCTTGTAGGGACGGATAGCGTTAGGGTTGGTCAGGAAGCCACCAAAGAAGCCGCCGGACTTAAAGCTGCTGCCCACACTGGCATACAAGAGGGTATCCGGAGTGACCTTCCAGTCCAGGTTAACCTTCCACGACGGGTCGCTCTCGTCATAGTGAGACGTGTTGCCTCGCGCCAGATCGTAGCGGCCGGTAACTGGGTCCCAACCGATGAAGTTGGCACAGTAGGTCGGACTATCGGGATCTGTGGTGTTAAGGCCATTAGCCGTACAGATCCAGGTGCCGTCATTGACAAACACGTCGCCGACATAGTCCTTCTTCTCCTGGGTGTAACGCAGATCCACCGTAGTCGAGAGGGTGTCGCTGATGGCATAAGTGAGCTGGGCATAGCCTGAGGTCACCTCGGTATCCTGGGTATAGGCCATGGTGCCGCAGCCCGGGAACTGCTTCCAGTCGGCGTAGACGTTGGCGGCAAAGGAGCAGTTTCTCAGGTCGTCCAGGTTATCTTCTGCATACACCAGACCCACCATCCAGTTGAAGTCGCCACCATAGTTGGACAGCAAGCGCAGCTCCTGGCTCCATGAGCTGGTGTCAGAGTCATACTGGGTGACATACATCTCGTTGAGATCGCCACCATTGAGGCGACCATAATCGCGACTGGCTTGCTCCCAGGCCTCTTGATCCTGACCAGGGCCAAGACCCACCGAGCCGACACCGTTGCGATGCTTAAACTGCATCTGGGTGTAGTTGGTGATAGAGATCAGCGAGTAATCGGAGAAATCCCAGTTCATGTTTAGCGACACTGAATGGTAGGTGTCGTCGTTAGGATGCACCCTGGCATCGGCGCCGCTGTATGGGTCGCCATCGGCGCTGGCGCGGTTCATGTTGATACAGCTAGCATCCGGGATACCGGTTTGCAGCACGGCGTCACAATAGGCCGGCGTACCATCCTGGTTGTAGGGTATATTCATCGACGGCAGCCCAGGAAAGCCCGCCAGCGGTCCCTCCCAGTAGGCGTTGCTGTCCAGCAAGCCCGTGACCTCGGGAATCGACGCCTCTGAAGTGTCACGGCCATAGGTATATCTGAGATCTGCCGCGAAATAGTCGGCTGGCTCATAGTGCAGGGTAAAGCGTGCCTGCTGCTTATCTTTGCCACCCTGATCGCGATTCAGATAGGTGTTGTAGTAGTAACCGTCGCTGGTCTCTGACTGCACGGCGAGGCGCACCGCGGCGACCTCGCCCAGCGGCAGGCTGGCACCGGCGCGGATGTTGAGCGAATTATAATTACCGTAATCCACCGCCACATTGGCTTCCGTGGTCTCCAGCTCTGGTCGCTTGGAAGAGAAAGAGATGGCGCCGCCGGTAGAGTTGCGTCCATACAGACCGCCCTGAGGCCCCTTGAGCACCTCTACCCTATCGGTATCGAACATAGCGAAGGCACTATAGATGCCATAGGGCTGATAGACGTCGTCGACGACCACGGCCGTATTAGGCGTGTTGTTAGTGTTGTAGTCCTGCAGACCCACACCGCGGATCACGAAGATAGGGATGCCGCTATCGTCTGAGACGGCGACCTCCATGTTAGGGATAAATTCCGCCAGAGCCGACGCCTGATAGGCACCGAGATCTTCTAGCTCATCGGCTTTAAACGCGGAGATCGCGATGCCGACATCTTGCATACGTTGCACACGTTTTTGCGCCGTCACCTCGATGACTTCGAACGCGCTCGCCTTCTGCTCTTTCGCTTCTTCTGGCGCCTGCGCTTCTTCTGCAAAAACTTGACCTGAAATAGCCCCAAAAACCGCCATGGCCAAACAACTTAGCTTCATGTTGCTCCGACTTACTGCTGCTCGGGAGCGTAATAAGTGATTGGGTTTAATGTATTTTTCCATCATCCTATCCTTCCTTTATTACGTTTTATATTTATTAGGATGTTGGCGATGTGGAAATCAGCCGCACCTCCTTACCGAGTCCTGCACTAACTGCAATATTTATTGCCATAGCACCTATTCCCCCCGCGGTACATCAGGCCACAAACATAAGCAAAGACTGTAAGAATCGAGTATATGGAGCGCATTACCAATTTTTAAATTTATTATAATGATTGTGTAACATTCATGATGGTGATGATGAATCATTCATCTACCCCCATAGCTCCCCTAAAAACCCCTACCCCTTGTAGGGGCTCGTTTTTTAAGCAAATCTGGCTCTATTACACCAGGGAAAACGCAATGATTGAGAGAGAAAAACAGGTTCATAGATGGCCCAAACCAGCAAGCTCATCGGAGCTGTTACAAAGAGTTAAAGCCAATTCGCGCCAAACCATTGGAAATAAAAAAGGTCAAATCGAAGAGATAAGAGATACAGGTGTAAGCAGGCTTTTGACCCTCGGCGGCAGGACGTCGCCGCGGAGCGTATAGGGACATATTCAAATAACATCCGTGTTTAAATGCCAGTTCGGCATCCATGCCTCTCGTTCGCGAACGCGAAGCTGCGCTTCACTCACCGTGTCAAAAGAGTGCTTGCACATACGTCGTTCCTTCACATCCATGTGATCACGACATTGGTACCTCCATGTACTGCACCCGCCGGGCAGGCGTTAGATTGCCATGAAGGTTAAAGCTTCAAAAATCTAACTTGACGCAATAACCGTCCAAACTACGAGCCAAATTAGGTTAATAGGGTTAATAGGGTTAATAGGGTTAACGCTAAAACCCGAGATCCATCTGCGCCCCATGCACCTCCTCATCCAGCCCGGCCCCCACAGCCTCACTCTCGAGCCCGACCGACACCCCCAGCAGACGAATGCCTCTACCCGCTCGGCGATCCAGCGCCTGTTTAAGCAGGTCGTAAAAAAGCTTCACCGAGACCTCGTCGCTGCGCTGCTCTATGGTGGTCTGTTTAAAGTCGTCGAACTTGAGCTTAACCACCTGCTTGTGAATGCGACGCGACTTGGCGCTGCGACTGATACGTCCGGACAGCTCCTGAATAAGCTGGGGCATCACCGCCTGGCACTGCTCATAGGTGTAGATATCTTTGGCCAGGGTGGTCTCGACACCGACAGACTTACGCTCCCTATGGGGCGAGATGCCGCGAGGGTCTATCCCCTGCGCCCTGTCATACAAGACCCCGCCAAACTTACCGAAGCGCTCCATCAGGCTCTGACGGCTACAGGCCTGCACGTCGGCGCAGGTAATTAATCCCATGGTTTCCAGCTTGGCGGCGGTCACCTTACCGACACCGGGGATCTTAATCAGCGGCAGTGTCTTCACAAACTCGGGGATCATCTGCGGGGTGATCACATACTGGCCGTTGGGCTTATTGAGATCCGAGGCTATCTTGGCCAGAAACTTCACCGGCGCGATGCCGGCAGAGGCGGTGAGCCCGGTCACCTCGAAGATCTCCCGGCGAATCGCCTCGGCGATCAGCGTAGCCGAACCCTGATGCTGGGTGCATTCGCTGACATCCAGATAGGCTTCATCAAGCGACAACGGCTCGATCAACTCAGTATAGCGGGCAAACACCTCACGGATCTGCGCCGACACCTCCTTGTAGACAGACATGCGGCCGGGCACCAGGATGAGATCCGGGCAGAGCTTGAGGGCATAGGCGGAGGCCATGGCCGAGCGCACGCCAAACTTGCGCGCCTCGTAGTTACAGGTGCTGATGACACCGCGGCGATCGCTGCGTCCGCCCACGGCAATGGGCTTGCCCCTGAGCTCGGGAAAATCACGCATCTCGACCGCAGCAAAGAAGCAGTCCATGTCTACATGAATAATCTTTTTCACCTTAATACCTCCATCGCCAAGAATACTGTACATTTAAACAGTATTCAATCACTTCGCGATGAACGACAGCTATGCTGTCAGACGACAGGCAGCAAAAAGCCACCCTAAGGTGGCTTTATCTCTGTTTCATGGCGCCGAATGGCTAATGCATTATATCGGCTCAGTCTATTACATTTTAGACTGGAGGTAGTTCTGCAGACCTATCTTGTCGATGAGGCCCAGCTGCTTCTCTAGCCAGTACATGTGATCAGACTCAGTCTCTTCCAGCAAGACCTCTAACAGCTCGCGGGAGACGTAATCCTGCTTTTCCTCACACAGGGCGATGGCTTCACGTAGGTTGGCCGCTACTTGATACTCATAGTTGAGATCATTCTGCAGCATCTCCTGGGGATCTTTACCTATGTTTAGCGCCTCGCGACTGGCCACATCTGGTGTGCCCTCGAGGAACAGAATCCGCTGCACCAGCTTCTTGGCATGTTCGCGCTCATCGTCAGACTCGTGAGAGATCCGCTCGTGCAGCTCGTTAAGCCCCCAATCTTCATACATCAAGCCGTGGACAAAGTATTGATCCATCGCCGACAACTCACCGGTGAGCAGCTTGTTGAGGGTGTCGATCACTTCCTGATTGCCTTTCATGCTTCTCTCCCTATTCAGATTCCATCTGCGACTGCAGGTAATTTTGAATGCCCGTCATCTTAATCAGATCTTGCTGCGCCTCGATCCAGTCCAGATACTCCTCCTCGTCTTCGAGTAGGTCTTCGAGGATCTCGCGGCTCACATAGTCTCGCTCCGTCTCACACAGGGCGATCACGCTGCGCAGCTCGACCAACTGCTCTTCGAGCATGGTCTTGTCGCATTGCAACATCTCTTCCGGGTTCTCACCTATGCGCAGCTTCTCGAGCTGTTGCAGATTAGGCAGGCCTTCGAGAAACAGCACCCGCTCGATCAGCTTGTCGGCATGCTTCATATCTTTGATCGACTTCTTGTAGCACTTCTCATTGAGCTCTTCCAGACCCCAATTTTTGTACATGCGTGCGTGCAAGAAGTACTGGTTGATGGCCGTCAATTCGAAGGTCAGTATCTTGTTTAACTGACGAATGACGTTCGGATGACCCTTCATTTGATCTCCTTAGTAAGATTTGATCTAAATCAATATTTAAGCCTAGAGCAATTTTCACCCAATTACAAATAAACATTAAGTTTCAATTAGTTATCAAAGAAAATCGTTCTCATTCGCGCTTTGATTACCAAGGCGATTAAAGATAATAAATCCAGAGTGTTAAGGGCGATACAAAGCGGAAGGCGCTAAGGAGGAGACGAGTCTAGGTGGAGGCGAGTCTAGGTAAAGAGTGATGAAAACAGGGGTAACAAAAAAGGCCCCGAATGGGACCTTTAGTAGCGACGCCTCAAAGGCGTGGGCTAGATGATACGATCTTTGGCCAGCTTCTCGCGACGGGCCTCTTCTTCGGCCATCTTCGCCTTACGCTTATCGCATGGATCGTCACAATCACAGGCCTTCTCGATACCCAGGGCACCCAGACCACCGCAGCTGCCGGCAACCGCCTTCTGCTTCACCAGGTAGCCGATAGACATAAGAACGAAAAACAGTAGTAATACCACAAAAGCCGCTAAAAAAGTGCTCATCACTGACTCCAGATACACATAAGTGGCTATTTCGCTTATGTGTCTAACCATTCGCTAACTAGTTGACTAGCTCATAGGCTAGCTAATCAACCGACATGCAAGACTGCATTTAAGAGTGCGCCTAGCCACTATATTGAGCGGGCCGGCGCACCGATGGACGCTATTCTATCACAAACCCACGTAGGGCTTAAAGGCATCGCTATAGTAGACCTTGAAACCTTGCGCTTGCTTCTCGATCAACATGATGGCCAGATGCTCACGCTCGGCCAGCGCCAGCGAGGCCTCTGTGCCCAGCACCATCATGGCGGTGGCGTAACCGTCGGCGATCATGCTCTCCTTGGCCAGCACGGTCACAGAGGCAAGCTTGTGGTCGATCGGGTAGCCGTTGCGCGGGTCGATAATATGAGTGAAGCGTTGCCCCTCCTCCTCATAGTAGTTGCGATAGTCGCCGGAAGTCGCCATGGCGATGTTGCCAGGCTCCAGCAGCTGCTGCACCACGCGCTCATCCTCGTCGGGCTGTTCTATGGCGATCACCCAAGGGCTGTCATCGGCCTTGACGCCATAAAGGCTGATCTCGCCGCCTATCTCCACCAGATAGCCTTTGGGTTGATACTTGCTCAGCAGCTTGGCCACCTTGTCGACCCCAAAGCCCTTGGCGATGGAGGAAAGGTCGACATACAGGGCAGGATTGGTCTTGCTCAGCTTAAGGCCATCGACCTTAAGATACTCGATACCCGTCTTGGCCTTGGTTTCGGCGATCAGCTCGGCGCTCGGCACGCGAGTCGGACGCTTGTCGGGACCGAAGCCCCAGAGGTTTACCAGCGGGCCCAGGGTGATGTCCAGCGCACCATCTGTCTTACGGTAGAGGTCGATACCCGTCTGCACTACCTTGGCCGTGTCTGGCGATACCGTCAGGCTAGATTCGAGCGTCATCTGATTGAAGCGCGACAGCTCAGAGTCTTTACGATAGGTGGACATCTGATCGTTCACCTGCTCAAGCGCCAGGTCGATCTCCGCCTGAAGCAGCTGCTCGTCGGGCATCTGTTTATCGCCGACAAATTTGATGTGGTAGGTGGTGCCCATGGTCTGTCCAGACATAGTAATCATCTTGACAGGTTGGCTACAGGCCGAAATAAAAAAGGCTAGTCCCGCCAGGACTAACCCCTTGATAAAGGTCTTATACATATTGACCATTGTCCTTAATGATAACCCGGTAACACACTCCCTAAGGGCCATTAGCGCCTTAGGGAGCACGATAATCACGGCAATAATATCACAAGAATGATTGCTTAGCCGCCGAAGTCATCCAGCAGGATGTTTTCATCTTCAACGCCAAGATCTTTAAGCATGCCGATAACCGCCGCGTTCATCATTGGAGGTCCACACATGTAGAACTCACAATCTTCTGGCGCTTCGTGGTCACGTAGGTAGTTTTCATACAGTACGTTATGGATGAAGCCTGTGTAACCATCCCAGTTATCTTCGGGTTGTGGGTCAGACAGGGCCACGTGCCATACGAAGTTATCATTCTCGGCCGCCAGGCCATCGAAATCTTCAACGTAGAACATCTCACGCTTAGAACGCGCACCGTACCAGAAGCTCATCTTACGCTTAGACTTAAGACGCTTGAGCTGGTCGAAGATGTGTGAACGCATTGGTGCCATACCTGCACCACCACCGATGAATACCATCTCGGCATCGGTGTCTTTCGCGAAGAACTCACCGAATGGGCCAGAGATAGTCACCTTGTCGCCAGCCTTCAGGCTCCAGATGTATGAAGACATCTTACCGCAAGGCAGAGACAGGTTACGTGGAGGCGGTGTCGCGATACGTACGTTCAGCATGATGATACCTTCCTCTTCAGGATAGTTCGCCATTGAGTACGCACGGATTGTCTCTTCGTCTACCTTAGACTCCAGCTTGAAGAAGCCAAAGTGCTCCCAGTCACCACGATATTCTTCTGGTACGTCGAAATCGGCGTACTTAACATGGTGCGCAGGCGCCTCGATCTGAATGTAACCACCGGCACGGAAAGGCACAGACTCGCCATCAGGGATAGCCAGCTTAAGCTCTTTAATGAAGGTTGCCTTGTTATCGTTAGAGATAACTTCACATTCCCACTTCTTGATACCGAAGATCTCTTCTTCCAGTTCGATCTCCATATCTGACTTAACGTTCACCTGACAAGAGAGACGACAACCGTTACGGGCATCGCCCTTTGAGATATGGTCGAGTTCTGTTGGCAGAATATCACCGCCGCCAGACTTAACGATCACCTTACACTGGCCACAAGAACCACCGCCACCACAAGCCGACGATACGAAGATACCGTTATCAGCCAGAGCGCCCAGTAGTTTGCCGCCCGCAGGTGTTTTAATTGCTTTATCTGCATCTTCGTTGATGCCGATAGTAATATCGCCACTCGGAACCAGTTTTGATTTGGCGAACAGAATCACCAATACCAAGACCAGTACGATGGCTGTAAACATACTCACACCGAGGTATACATCGATTGGAGTAGATTCAATAATACCCATTAACTTATCCTTAAAGGTTCAAAATCAGAAGCCGTTAAGGTGTCTCTATTACAGAGACACACCTGAGAACGACATGAAACCTAGCGCCATCAAACCCGCAGTCACGAAGGTAATACCTAGACCACGCAGACCATTAGGGACATCAGCATATTTTAACTTCTCACGGATACCAGCTAGCAGCACAATTGCAAGTGCCCAACCGATACCTGAACCTATGCCAAACACTAAACTTTCACCCAGGTTGTAGTCACGCTCAACCATGAAAGAAACCGCACCGAAAATCGCACAGTTTACTGTGATCAGCGGTAGGAAGATCCCCAGCGCGTTGTATAGCGGTGGGAAATACTTATCCAATGCCATCTCAAGGATTTGAACCAGCGCCGCGATCACACCGATAAAGGTGATGAACTTAAGGAAGCTCAGGTCTGCATCGGGTACGCCAGCCCAGGCCAGGGCGCCCGGTGCCAAAATACCCTGATAGATGATTTGGTTAACAGGTACTGAAATTGCCAATACCACGATTACGGCAACACCTAAGCCCATGGCCGTGGTGACTTTCTTAGACACAGCCAAGAAGGTACACATACCAAGGAAGAAGGATAACGCCATGTTTTCAATGAAAACAGAACGGATTAATAGACTAATATAATGTTCCATTACGCTTATCCTTTTGCTTCAACTTGCTCTGGCTTGATGGTACGGATAATCCAGATCAACGATGCAATCAGGAAGAACGCACTTGGTGGCAGCAGGAGCAGACCGTTTGGCTGATACCAGCCACCGTCAGAGATCTTGCTTAGAATCTCGACACCAAATAGCGAACCGTTACCAAACAATTCACGCACGAAGCCAACTGATAACAAGATGGCACCATAACCCAAACCGTTACCGATACCGTCCATGAAGCTCATCATAGGTGGCGTCTTCATCGCGTAAGCTTCGGCGCGACCCATTACGATACAGTTGGTGATGATCAGACCCACGAATACCGACAGCTGCTTAGCCACGTCATAGGCGTAAGCTTGCAGTACCTGGTCAACCACGATCACCAGTGAAGCGATAATGGTCATCTGAACGATAATACGCACACTGCTTGGAATGTGGTTACGTATCATAGAGATGAACAAGTTAGACAAGGCCGTTACGGCAGTCAGAGCGATGGTCATTACCAAGGCAGTTTCCATCTTACTGGTTACCGCCAAGGCACTACATACACCCAGGATCTGCAACGCAATCGGGTTGTTACTAATGATAGGTCCAGTCAGAACCTGTTTAAGTTCTTTTGCGTCAGCCATTAGCTAAGCCCTCCGTTGCGCGCCTTTTCAAGAAAACGTGCAAAACCTTCTTTACCCAACCAGAAATCCAGTGAGTGCTGTACACCGTTACTGGTCAGTGTTGCACCCGATAGTGCGTCAACACCGTGAACACTCTCTGCAACGGCAGGGTTCTTAGTCACTTTGATAGCCAGGTTGCCTTGGTCATCATAAAGCTTCTTACCCTTCCACTTGGCGATCCACTTAGGGTTCTGAACTTCACCACCTAGGCCCGGAGTTTCACCCGAACCGGTAAAGTCGTAGTAAACCAAGCTGCGAACTGTGTTCAGGTCAGACTCAACGGCTAGGAAGGCGTACATGGTTGACCATAGGCCGTAACCTTTAACCGGAATGATCACAGTCTGTAATGTGCCAGCGTCATCACGAACCAGGTAAACCACGCCCTTGTTCGCCACACGCTTAACAGAAGCGATGTCGTGCTCAGGCTTGAAAGAGGTCTCTAGGGTGCGAGCCGCTTTCTCTGTATCGAATGTGTCGGCGTTGCCTTCAACCCAGTCACCAGACTTAAGGTCAACCAGCTTAGCTTCTACATACTTGTCGTAAGTCTTGAGGATCTCAGCCTTGCTGACTTCACCAGACTTAGTGTCTACCAGGCCAGCGGCTTCAAGAATGTACTTTTGCTTATCAAGCAATTTGTTTTCTTGTTGAGTTGGCTTAAGCAGTACGGCCGCAGTAGAAACGAATACCGAACAGATAAAACATAATCCAACAACAACAAACAGCGTTCTACCGAACGAATCTTTATTACTAGCCACGAGCAATCCTCCGCTTGATATTCGCTTGAACCACGAAGTGGTCGAATAGCGGCGCAAATAGGTTGGCAAACAGGATGGCCAACATCATACCTTCTGGGAAAGCAGGGTTAATGACACGGATGAATACGGCCATAGCACCAATCAAAATACCGTACGCCCACTTCGCTTGGTTGGTGAAAGACGCAGAAACTGGGTCAGTCGCCATGAACATCATACCGAAGGCAAAGCCACCCAGTACCATGTGCCAGTACCAAGGCATTGCAAACATAGGGTTGGTATCGCTACCGATAGCGTTAAGCAGTAGAGAGACGGCAATCATACCGACCATCACACCGCCAACGATGCGCCATGACGCGATACGGGTATAGATGATGACCAGACCACCTAGCAGAATCGCCAGGGTAGAAACTTCACCAACAGAACCTGGGATGAAACCTAGGAAGGCGTCCCACCAAGCTTGGTTAAAGCCATAGTCCAGAGTGCCCTGTGCCGCTTGGCTCAGCGCCGTCGCACCTGAAAAACCGTCTGCAACCACCCAAGTGGTGTCGCCTGACATGTTTAGCGGGTAAGCGAAGAACAGGAAGGCACGGCCGGCCAGTGCTGGGTTAAGGAAGTTACGTCCGGTACCACCGAAGATCTCTTTCGCCACGACCACACCGAAGGTGATACCCAGCGCCACCATCCATAGAGGAATGGTTGCCGGCAGTGTCAGGGCAAACAGGATAGAGGTAACGAAGAAACCTTCGTTAACTTCGTGGCCACGTACCGTAGCAAACAGGACTTCCCAGATACCACCCACGGCGAAGGTCACCGCGTAGATAGGCAGGAACCAACAGGCGCCGTACCACATCAGGGCAGCAACACCCGAGTCAGCCGTCAGCTCAGTACCGAACAGGCCAAACAATGCAGTTTGCCAAGTATCTGGCGTCGCAAAACCAGCCAGCAAGGCATCTTGTGCCTGAAGACCCACGTTATACATACCCACGAACATCGCAGGAAATGCACAGGCCCAAACCGTAATCATCATACGCTTCAGGTCTAAGTTATCACGCACATGGGTACGACCCTTGTTTACGTGACCTGGGGTATAAAATACCGTGTATGCCGCTTCGAACAGCGCATACCATTTCTCGTATTTCCCGCCCTTTTCAAACTGGGGTTCAATACTTTTGAAAAACTGTTTCAAGCCCATTAGCCTTCCCTCACAATCGTATCTAGGCAGTCGCGTAGGTACGACGCGTAGTCATACTTACCAGGACATACGAAAGTACATAGTGCCAAATCTTCTTCGTCTAACTCTAACGCGCCTAAGGCAGCTGCGCCGTCGGTATCGCCTGACACCAGGTCACGCAATAGCATGGTAGGAAGAATGTCGAGAGGCATAACACGCTCATAGTTGCCGATAGGCACCATGGCACGGTCTGAGCCCCCTGTGCTGGTCGTCATGTTAAACAGACGAGACGGTGACAGGTGACCCAGGAAAGCGCGCGTGATAGAGAACTTGTTGGCACCAGGCATAGCCCAGCCGATAAATTCTTGTTCGCGGCCTTCTTCAAGTAGAGAAACCTGGTTAAAGAAACGTCCCAAGTAGGCGTGTGGGCCAGTTGCTGTCTTACCAGAAAGGACTGAACCTGCGATAACGCGTACATCGCCTTGGGCAGCTTCGCCAGCAGTAAGCTCGGCAATCGAAGCACCACTGTGAGCGCGTACGAGTCTAGGCTTAAGGGCCTTAGGACCCGCAATCGCTACCACGCGCTGAGTGTTTAGCTCACCAGTAGTAAATAGTTGACCGATTGCGATCACATCTTGGTAGCCAACATGCCAAACGGTACGCTTAGCCGATGCAGGCAGAACAAAATGGATATGAGTGCCAGCAAGACCCGCAGGGTGCGGACCGGCAAACTCTTCGACTTGTGCGTTGGCCGCAGGAATATCGGCTCCTGGCGCCTTACACAGATACACCTTACCTTCTGTCAATCGTGCAAGGACTCTTAAGCCATTGGCAAAGTCTTCCTTGTGCTCGTTAATGATAACGGCAGGATCGGCAGCAAGCGGTTGGGTATCGATAGCGGTCACAAAAATACCGGCAGGCGTTGAGTCAACTGCAGGTGCTTTGCTGAAAGGACGCGTGCGCAATGCAGGCCACATACCTGATTCGATCAGGTTGTCGCGTACGAGTTGCGGCTCTAGGGTGTCTAACGCTGCGGCATCGTATTTAGCGAAAGAAACGCTGTCGTCTCCCTCAACTTCGATGACGACAGACTGAAGAACACGCTGGGCGCCCCGGTTAATTTCTGAGATGGTGCCACTGGCTAAAGCAGTATATTTAACGCCAGGATTCTTTTTGTCTTCAAAAATCACCTGACCTTTCTGCACTTTATCACCCACTTTGATCTTCATCGTGGGGCGCAGGCCAATATACTCTTCACCCAAAGTAGCTACGTGTTTAATGGCTGGGCCATTATGGATAACTTGCTCTGGTCCGCCTGTTATAGGCAGGTCCAATCCTTTCTTTATTGTAATCATATCCACAAGCACTACGTTTATGAAGGAAAGATAATGCGTCGCGTTCCTGCTAAATGAGATAGATTTCAAACATCAGCTATCGCATTGAGCTAGCGCAGATTTATTACAGAAATGCGATCGCAATCACGCTGGTCGGGCGCATTTTACCGTAAATAATTGCTTATCGCCATGAAAAATACGGGTGTTTTAAAAGGGATGCGGGGATTTTTAAGGTGAGGAGTAGATCACAGTTCGAGAGATTTTTATGATTTAGGTAAACGGAAATTAATTTAGCCCCCTGTCCTAGCAGGGTTATATGGATTTGCGAAGCAAAATCGCCCCCTAAAACGCGCTTTTTTTCGCCCGTTTTTAACGCATAAAAAATCGGCGAAAAGCCGGACTGTTCGACTAAAGTTTAACCACCACATAAGCCAAACTCAGGCAGAAGTCGGCGTCTAATTGAGCATCATGAGCCAGACGCACCCTGCCACCGACCGCTAAAAAGACGATACAGATAGCCAAAAAGCAGCCTAAGCTCCTTTTTATGACATTTTACCACTCAGATTAGCACTCAGATCATCACTCAGATTAACACTCAGATTAGCACTCTGATGACGCCAAATTCCGAGGTTAAGTTACAGACCCTTTAGGATCTCATCGCTGAGCTTAAGGTCATCGTTGCGATTCACATTCACCCCGGCAGCGATGATGTTCTTGGCGATCTCCTTGGCCTGCTCCAAAGAGTGCATCTCATAGGTACCACACTGGTATTCGTTCAGCTCAGGGATCTCAGACTGCTGCTTGACCTTGAGCACATCTTCCATGGCGGCCAACCAACACTCGGCCACTTCGGCCTCCTTCGGCGTGCCGATGAGGCTCATGTAGAAACCGGTGCGACATCCCATGGGCGAGATATCGATGATCTCGACACGATCGCTGTTGAGATGGTCACGCATAAAGCCGGCAAAGAGATGCTCCAGGGTATGAATGCCGCGCTCGCTCAGGATCTCCTTGTTGGGCACGCAGAAACGCAGATCGAAGACGGTAATGGTATCGCCCTTTGGGGTGGTCATCGTCTTGGCGACGCGCACGGCAGGGGCGTTCATGCGGGTATGATCTACGGTGAAGCTATCGAGTAACGGCATTATTATTCTCCCAAAATGGTGATGCTCAAACTATCTATTTGCCAACATGCTGAGCACCAGTATGGCGTACGGCGACAGGGTGTTCCCTTGCGTCGCGATAGACCTACACAATATGCGGTAGGTACCGGGGAAAGTAAAGTGAACTTAGCTCAAGGCCTAGAAACCAAAAAACCACAGCGGCGTTAACCTACTGTGGTCTTCGTTTGGCGCAATCGTATGGGTCATTAGGGCCGGTTGCTAGGGTTGAGCCCTTACACCTTTAGCCGTTACGCTTTTAGCCCTTACATTTAGGCGAGTTAGGCACCTGCACCTCTTGGTCCCACTCTTCGGGCGTAAAGGTGTGCATAGACAGGGCATGCAGCCCGGCGTCGAACTGCGCCTTGAGCGCCTCGTTAACCGCTCGATGACGACCGATGAGACGCTGGCCCTCGAATACGGCGCTGGCGACGATCACCTTAAAATGGGTCTCGGAATTTGGCGGCACATGGTGGTTGTCGCTCTCGTTGATCACCTCAAGATGCACAGGGGCTAAGACTTGGGTGAGCGTATCGATTATCTGCTGTTTTACTGACATGGCTATCGTCTCTATCGAATAGAAAACTTAAGTGGCCGCAGAGTACTGTGAGTGGCAGCAAAGATCAACTCTCCATCACCCAGACTCCGCAGGCGATCACTTAACCCACAGCCCTTGCCTCTAGCTTAGGTCAGGCTGACTCTGGCATCTTGGGAGACGTTTTCTAGCAGCTCGATAATGCTGTCGCCGCTAATCTCATCGGGCACAGATACGGCCAACTTGGCCGAGAATACCGTCTGTCCCAGGGTAGATACATGGACCCTATTGCACTCCATCTGCTCCACCTCGAGATCCAGGTTAGAGAGGATATCGACTATCTCCCGCGTCAGTCCGGGCCGGTCTGAGCAGTCCACATTAAATCTTAGGCTGCGGGTGTGTTCGCTCAATACCTCGGCCATGTCGCTGAAGCTAAAGACAAGTTCGGGGAACTGCTGTACAAAATCGGCCTGCAGTGAGGCGACTTTATCCCCGGCGATCGCCACCTTCATCAAGGCGGCAAACCAGGCATCCATCTTGATCACCTTGCTGCTTAACCACTCGCCACCCGCCTCTCGGGTCAGGTTGGCCATCGCCTTCACCACCCCAGGGGTGACAATACCCGTTACCGTGGTCACGAACATCTTATTCATAAGCAACTCCTTCTGGTGGTTATAGGGTCACACAGACATTGTGCGACACACCTGCTCACGATGAGAATAAAACTTTCATCCCTGCAAAGGTGAGAGCTAGCTTACACTTCCCGCCTCGGCGCGATCACTTTACCCCTGATAAAAGTGTGGAATTAAATGCCGATAGGTCAAGTTTAGCCTAGACTGGGTTACCTTGGCTCGTTTGGGCAGCGCATGTTGCCAGCTCGACTGCATGGGCCAGTGCATGATCAGCAGATCGCCGCTATTGAGCATCAGCTCGACCTTGATGTTACTCTGAGTATGGCGCAAAAAGAAGGAGCGGCTGGCCCCGAGTGTCACTGAGGCGATATCCGAGCCCGGCACTATTTCGGCCTCATCATCGCTGTGCCAGCCCATGGTATCGCTACCGTCACGATAGTGATTGACCAACACCCCATTGCTTACCAGGCCAAAGTCGCGCTGCAGTTTCTGCCGTAGGCGCAGGGCATACTTGGGCCAGGGCTCGGCGCGAATGAAGAGGCCGGAATAGAGGTAGTCGCAGCCGTCGTCGCCAAACCAAACCTGACTCCTGGGGATGGGATGGGTGCGGCCAAAGAGCGTGAGCTCTGGTCGGCTGAAGGGGTAGTGCTCGGCCTCATCGATCAAGGCGCTTTGCTGAGCCTGATTGAGATACCCCGGGATCAGGGTAATAGGCGGCCTGGGAGTCTGTTGCTGCGCAGCCCCTTCATCTTTGGCCTCGTGACCAATATCTTCAAACCCAAACCCTTGCTGTTGCATCTGTCGCTTCCTACTCGCCTAGTCACCTAACTCACACATCGCCAGGCATATACCTCGCGGAGCAAATCTGCGATAATCGCCGCCCCAATTTTCAAAGTAGCAGTCTAGCCATGACAACTCAATTCTCCGTTGCCGATATCGAGCTGAGTCTCTCCCGTTATCCCGCCAATCAGGTCTCTAACCTGCAGGCCTGGGACGCGGCGGACGAGCACCTGATAAAACACCTAAAGGAGATTGAGCAGAAGGCTGATAACACCGCCATCATTAACGACAACTTCGGCGCCCTGTGCGCCGCCCTCACAGCCCAGGCGGCCGACTGGCCTATCTGGGTCGAGACAGATGCTAAGACGAGTCAGCTAGGCACGCTGCAAAACTTCAACGCTAATCGGCTAAGCGATAGCAAGCTCACCTGGCTCAACAGCCGCGAGCTGCCGCCCCAAGGCTTAAACTTGGTGCTGATGAAACTGCCGAAGAACCTCAACTATTTTATCCACCAGCTGCAGCGCCTGTCTCAGTCGCTGGCGCCCAACACCCCTGTGTATATTGGCGCCAAGGCCAAGTCGATCAATAAGGCACTGCTGGAGACCATCGCCAAGCATCTGGGGCCTGCCAGCGCCAGCCTGGCCTGGAAGAAGACCCGGGTGATCACCTGTATCGCAGACGGTAAACCAAGAGCCCTGCCGAGCGAGGTGAACTGGCCGGTGAAGGAGTTTAACCTCAGCATCAGCAACCTCAGCAATGTCTTCGCCGCCAACAAGCTGGATATTGGCGCCCGCATCATGTTGGACAATCTGCCCAAAGGACAGTTCGACACCATAGTGGATCTCGGCTGCGGCAACGGCATCCTGGGGCTGAGGGCCAAGCAGTGTTATCCAAACGCTGAGGTTCATTTCGTGGATGACTCAGAGATGGCCATCACCTCGGCGAGACAAAACTGGCATACGAACAAGCTCGACAATTCCGAGCAGCCACTGCCACAGGGCCACTTTCACTGGGATGACTGCCTGACCCACCTGGGCGATGAGGTGAAACCGGATCTGGTGCTCTGTAACCCCCCCTTTCATCAGGGCGAGGCTATTACAGATCATATCGCCTGGCAGATGTTTCTAGACGCCTTTCACCAACTCAGGCCTGGCGGCATGTTGCAGGTGGTGGGCAATCGTCATCTGGGTTACCACGTGAAGCTCAAGCGGATCTTTAAGAACTGCGAAACGGCCGCCTCTAACGGCAAGTTTGTGATCTTGCGGGCCATCAAGTCAGCGAAAGAGCCGGTTAAACCGGCTAAAGATGTGAACGAGCCAGACCACCAAAGCTGATGGTTCGGCCAGCAGACCGAATCTGACCAACTCCTCACTTGGCCAGCGCGTAACTTAACGTGCGGACACAAAAAACAGGGCCTAGGCCCTGTTTTTTATGAGTGGAGCGTAGCGGCTAGTCAGAGGCTTCTTCCCCCCCTAGATGACCAAGCGCTCCTTTTATTAACCTTGCTTTTATTAACCTTGCTTTTAGGAGGCAAGCTTACGCTCGGGGTCACCATCAGCAATCTCATCTTGCTGTTCGGGTGCCGCTGGCGGCGCAAACATCAGGGCAAGGCGCTGCTTAAAGCTTAGCCCAGGCGCGAAGGCCTCGCTAAACATCGCCTTCCACTCGCTAAAGGTAACGACAAAGGGATTAAAGCTGTTCACCGGCTTGGTGATGCCATACTCCACCGTCTCCTCTTCCTTTACATAGGTGCCAAACAGGCGATCCCAGATGATCAGCACGCCGGCGTAGTTCTTATCGATATATTGGGGATTGCGTCCATGATGCACCCTGTGATGGGAAGGGGTGTTAAACAGCCACTCCAGCGGCCCCAGGGTCTTGATTGCCTGGGTATGGACGAAAAACTGCAGTCCCAGGTTAAGCAGCACGGTAAACACCACCCAGTTAGGATCGAAGCCGACCATCACCAGTGGCAGCCAGAAGATCCACATGCCGGCAAAGGGGTACATCAGGCTCTGCCTGAAGGCGGTGCTGAAGTTCATGCGCTCCGAGCTGTGGTGCGCCACGTGGGCCGCCCACATCCAGCGCACCCTGTGGCTGGCGCGGTGGAACCAGTAGTAACAGAAGTCCTGGGCAATGATAAGCGCGATAAAGCTGCCCAGCCCCATCTGAATATCCAGCAGGCGCCAGTCGAACGCCCAGAGATACAGCTTGGCGATCAATAACCCGGTGAGAATATCTGCTCCCTGATGCAGGCCCGCCAGGGTAAAGTTACACAGCACCTCGGGCAGATGATAGCGGGCATTATCGGGCAGACGACCACGACGGTCCCCCAAATACCACTCGGCCAGGATACAGACAAAAAACAGCGGCGCCAGCACCAGTAACAGCACCTCGGGGTGCGCGATGAGTGAATTAAAATCCATCTAATTATTCCTTTATATTCCCTAAGTTATTTCCTAAGTTATTTCCTAAGTTATTCCCTAAGCACGCCGTACCAGCGGGCAAAGTCCCTACCAGCGGGCAAAGTGATCTTCGGTTAAGCCAAGCAGATTATCTATGTAGTGAGTACGCCCCAGGCCGTCGCGGATCTCGCCGTCGAAATAGCCCAGGTACTGCCTGAAGTTACTCTTCAGCAGCCAGAGGTTGAGCTTCTCCTGGCGGCGATTGAGCGGGCGGAAGTTGAGCGCCACCCGGCCGTCCAGGGAGCTTATCTGCCAGCTGGCATCATCAGCGGATTCGGGCGCGCGGCTAAAGGCAAAATGCACCGGCCCCAGCAGATGACGCTCGCCGTTGACCCAAAATACATTCTCGTTGCAGCCGGTCTCATTCACCCCAGCCGCCAGGTTTAGGCCGAGCAAATCATCGCCCTGATAGCCACTAATACTGGCCCAGCGCCAGCTGGTCTCACGGCGCATATAACCGGCGGAAAAATCATAGCCCGCCAGGGCACGGTTGAGGGGCTGTGGCTCATGATGAATGGTGAGGCTGCCGCCTACCTTGAGGCCGTTGTGCTTCTGGGTATAGGTCCAGCCGCTATAGCCTGTTGGGTTGCACATGGCCATGGGCAGGCTAAGGGGCATAGGCGTGAGCACCAACTCGGCCTTGATCTGCGCCGTGTCGATATTAAGCTGCCATATTCCCTCGGCTATCTCTATGGTCACCTTCCCCTTGCCGCTGGCGAGCTGTGCCCGACCACTCCAAGGTGAGTCAGCCAGCTGGCAGCCCATGGCCAGAGGCTTGAGCCAGGTGGTTTCCACCAGCTGATTGGCCTTGATGTCATAGAGGTAACAGAAACCTGTGCCGGCGTAGCGGATATCGGCGATGGCGACCCCAATCACATACCTTGGCGTCACCACAGAGACAAACTGGAACTGTTTGAAATGAAAATGCCGCGCGAGATGACTGGCGGGCTTGTCCATCACATTGGTATAGCGAAAGTGCTCCAGGCCAAAGGATTTGACCGGACCATCGAAGTGACCATATTGCACCTGGCCCGAGTTTGAGATCAGGCTATCCGGCGCCCCCAGGGTCTGCACCGCGCCGGATTGAATATCCATCTTCATTGCTTGTTATCTTTCTTATCTTTGTTATCTGGCTGACGGCCATTTGACCGCGCTTTTTAGTGGAATTTTTACTCTAACGCTTTCTGGTTTAAGTTAAAACCCCGGCAAGCAACAAAGCCTTAACAAACAGGTCACCCACTGGCATCCAATGAGGATTCTGGTATGCTGATGCCACCTTTTTTACAGCATGATTTTCCGCTATGAAACGATTTATTCCCATCATCGCCTGTGCTGGCCTGCTGTTTGGCTGCGCCTCTCATACGCCGACCCATATGGCGCTCAATCCGCAACTGCCTGCGATTGAATCTCAAGGGGTCCCGGCCAAGCCCATCGCCATCGAGATGATAGATACCCGCTCGGCTAACTTTATTGCCCGCTTTAATAATGAAGGGGATGCCGCCAGGCTGGTGAGCCCATCTGAGTCACCCCGTCGTCAGCTGGAGCAGGTGTTTCGCGACGGCTTTACCAGGGCGGGATATCGCATCGACCCAAGCTCGGTCAATCATATGCAGCTGCAACTGGAAAAGCTGCTGACCGACGTTAGCGACACTACCTTCGGCTATCAGGCGACCAACGATATCATCATCAATGTGATCGCCAGTAACGAAAGCAAGACCTTTACCAAGCGCTATACCGCTCGTAACCTGGTGTCGGGTCCCTTTAGCGCAGATTTTGCGACGCTTGAGCTGTCGGTCAACGATCTGCTCGGCGATCTGACGGCGAAGATCATCAACGACCCCGAACTCAACCAGTTCATCCAACAATAACTAAGATAAGGAAGTTCACATGAGAATCTGGCTTGGCGCCCTACTATTACTCGCTTTTTCCGGCCTGGCGCAGGCACTGGACATTCAGAGCGACACCATCTATCCCAAGGTCAAACTGGAAACCACCATGGGTAATATAGTGGTCGAGCTGGATCGTAAGCGTGCCCCCATCACGGTAGATAACTTTCTCACCTATGTGGTCAAGGGCCACTACGACAACACCCTGTTTCACCGCATCATCCCTGGCTTCGTGGTGCAGGGCGGCGGCCTCAATCCCAAGCTGGAAGAGAAGCCCTATGGCAAGCCTATCGTTAACGAGTCGGGCAATGGCCTGAGCAACGGCCTGGGCACCATCGCCATGGCCCGCGAAGACGATCCTCACTCGGCGACCGCCCAGTTCTACTTTAACGTCGGCGACAACAAGCGTCTGGATCCCTCTAAGCGTCGCTGGGGTTATGCCGTCTTCGGTGAAGTCACCGAGGGGATGGAAGTGCTGGAAGCCATGGCCGAAGTAGAGACGCAGATCAATACCAAGCTGGGCTGGCCCGACTTCCCCGTGCAGCCGATCATCCTCAAGAAGGCAACCCTGTTACCTAGACAGTAAGTAAAGGTTAGCGGCCTAAGATAAACATAAGGCTTTGCATTCATTCAAAATTAATGGCACTTTAATTCAAGATTGATGTTTCTTTCATTAAAGTGCCATAAATCAGAACATTAAATTTTTTATCTCAGACAACTGGCGTTCAATCCACTGGCTATACTTAGGCCTGTAGTAGCAAGGAGGCGGACGATGACACCCAATGAGTTCATCGATAATAAAGCGCCCCAGCTGGCTCAATATGGAAAAGCGTTTTTAAATAATCAACTCGATTTCAATGAGATCCAGCTTTACTTATGGGACACCCTTGAAGAGTGGGCACAGTTCAATCATCAGGGTGATGCGCAAACCGATATAGAGCGAGTGTTTTGGCACTTGATACACGCCTTCGACAGGTGGCCCGACTGGACCATACGGGGCAATCAGTTCTTGCGAAAGCAGATAGACGATTGCTGCGATTTTCTCAGTCTCGGCGGCACCTGCCCAAGTTGTTGTGTCGGTACCAGGCCAAGCTCAATGTCATAGCGACTACCTTTATTAAGATAAGTCGAAAAAAAGCCAAGCTCAGTCTTTCGGGACTGGGCTTTTTTCATGACTGATTTTTCACTTTTTATTTGCGGCGCCAGCGTTTAAGCTAACCCCACCTAGCCTGACAACGCCGACTGCTATTTTGATTGCATCCCGAGTTTCCCGATTGCGAGACGCCCTTACCATCTATTTCCACAAGCGGGTTTTGATCCTGCTGTTTCTCGGCTTCTCCGCCGGCCTCCCCTTGATGCTGGTGTTCTCCACCCTCTCCTTCTGGCTGCGGGAAGCCGGCATAGATCGCACCGCCATCGGCTACTTCAGCTGGATAGCCCTCGCCTATGGCTTTAAGTGGGCCTGGTCGCCTCTGGTAGATCGCATGTCGCTGCCCTTTTTCACCCAAATATTGGGACGACGCCGCGGCTGGATGCTCTTCGCCCAAATGCTGTTGGTGGTCGCCATCTTAGGCATGAGCCAGAGTGACCCCTTGGCCGACCTAGAGCGCCTGGCGCTATTCGCCCTCATGGTCGCCTTTGCCTCGGCCACCCAAGATATTGTGATCGATGCCTTTCGTATCGAATCGGCGCCGCAGAGGATGCAGGCCGCCCTCGCCGCCGCCTATCAGGTGGGCTATCGCAGCGCCATGATTGTCGCCACCGCCGGTGCCCTGACCATAGCCGCCTGGGTCGACCCCAATAGCGAGACCTATGATCTCGCCTCCTGGCAGACTGCTTACCTGGTCATGGCTGGCCTGATGTTTATCGGTATCTTCACCACACTGCTGAGCAGCGAACCCAAGGTCGAGGCTAAGGAGGCGGACCAGATAGAATCAGACCTGAAGCAGAGCCTATCAGAGCGCTACCCTAGGCCCGTGGCCGCCGCAGCCTCCTGGCTCTATACCGCCAGCATACTGCCCTTCATCGATTTCTTTAAGCGTTACGGCCGCAGCGCCATACTGATCCTGCTGCTAATCTCCTGCTACCGGATCTCAGATATCGTCATGGGGATCATGGCCAACGTCTTCTATGTGGACATGGGCTTCTCTAAGACGGAGATAGCCACCCTCAGTAAGGTCTACGGCCTGATCATGACCCTGGTGGGCGCTGGCGCCGGCGGCATGCTGCTGGCCCGCTACGGCACCATGAAGATCCTCTTCCTAGGCGCCTTCATGGTGGCGATCACCAATCTGCTCTTCGCCTATCAGGCGATGATTGGCTACAACCTAGAGCTATTGACTGTGGTGATCTCCATCGACAACTTCAGCGCCGGAGTCGCCACCGCGGCCTTTATCGCTTATCTCTCCAGCCTGACCAGCAGTGGCTACAGCGCGACTCAGTATGCCCTGCTCTCCTCCATCATGCTGCTGTTTCCCAAGTTTGTGGCGGGCTTCTCGGGCCAATACATCGATGCCTACGGCTATGTGAACTTCTTCGTCGCCGCCAGCGTCATCGGCTTCCCTGTGCTGGGGCTGATTGTCTTGGTACAGAAATACGCCCCCCACCCCAATGGCGACGAGCAGACCGAGTCCCTGGACTCGCCAGATGCTCAGCAGGCGAGAGACCAGTAGCCAAGAGATTAGTGAACAAGAGACTAGCAGCCATAAGCTCACTCGTCTCGATAACAGGCAATAAAAAGCCCCGCTCATCGGCGGGGCTTTTTAATCAGAGCTTAACGCTTCTTAAATTGAAGCAGGCGAGAATGATACCAATCACAGTTAGAAAGTGATCAGAAATAGCGCAGAAAAAACGTTCGAGAACAAGGAAGAATTATTGATAAGTAGTTATTCTACAATCAAAAATGATAACACCGTTATCGGACGTTTTAACCAGCTAGAGTGATCAGTTTTTTACTACGATTGGTATTAATCTCTGAAGTTATTGAACTGGAAAGGCTGGCCCAGATCCGATTCTCGGGCAATCGCCATCACCGCCTGAAGATCGTCACGCTTCTTGCCGGTCACTCGAATCGAGTCGCCCTGAATCGCCGCCTGCACCTTAAGTTTGCTGTCTTTAATCAGCTTCACCAGCTTCTTGGCCACCAGGCTGTCGATCCCCTCTTTAAAGGTCACCTTGAGCGAGAAGGTCTTGCCACTGTGAATCGCTTTCTCGGCAACATCCATAGAGGCTGGGTCCACGTTACGCTTGCTCAGCTGATTGCGCAGCATGTCGACCATCTGCTGGCACTGGAAATCAGACTCAGATGACAGGGTCACCTGATGATCTTTATAGGAGACTTCGCTCTCGACACCGCGAAAATCGAAACGGCTATCCAGTTCGCGGCGCGTATTGTCTACCGCGTTACGCAGTTCAACTTCGTTTACTTCCGATACGATATCCATCGAAGGCATATTTATCTTCCTCTATTTAGGGCCTGTTGATCTTTGCTGTTTGTTTTTGCAGCAGTTTGCAGGTGATTTATACAAGGTAGAGCCTGTGTCGTGTAGTATCCTACACAAACTGGCGATAACGCCGTAGAAATGGCCTACAAACGCTTCCCAACGGGTTCATCTAAACGCGTGCTGCAATTCACATAGAGTAACTATGCTTCATAGCTCTCGCCTCGCGCAAAACGCGTTTAGAATGAACAAAAATTAAACTTAAAAGTTCAACAGGCCCTAACCACTTTATCTGCCCGCTAGTTTACCCGCTCGGGCCTGTGAGCGCCAAAAATTCTTAATGTTACAACAGGCGTTTCTTAATGACTTTAAGATGACATTTTCCTATGATTGGGCAAAACCACTTAACCTAAGCGACCCGTGAATTCTCGAAAAACCTTTTTTAAGATAGCGCTTCTTCTTGCCATCATAGTGATCAGTTACCTGGTATTCTCCCGCCCTAACTACCCACAAGTGATCCCGCACATGGATAAGGTAGGCCATCTGGGCAGCTTCTTCTGTCTGGCGCTATTGACCCATCTCGCCTTCGAGCCTAAGTGGTACAGCCTAGCAGGCATACTGGCCGGCTATGCCCTCTTTATCGAACTGGTGCAGTCTCGCCTGCCCTATCGCAGCGCCTCCACCGCCGATTTCATCGCCGACATGGTGGGTGTGCTGCTGTTCTACTTCGGCCTCTGGCTCTACCGCCGCTATATTAAAGCCGCCGTGATCGGTAAAACCCGAGCTAAGACCCAGTCATGACGACAAGTGATATAACTCATACGGGTAAGATAGTCATCCTGGGCGCAGGCGCCATAGGTCAGCTGATCTTCCACCAGCTATCAACCTATGGACTCTCGCCCACGCTGCTGGGTAGAGACGCAAACGCGGATAGCCAGATGCTGGAATTTACCAATCTCGATGGCGAGACAGTTACACGCCAGGCACAGTTTATCGACAAATCAATGCTTGCCAGCTGCGAGCTGCTGATCGTCTGCGTCAAGGCCTATCAGGTCGAGGCGGCCCTGCTACCACTATTAGATGCCCTCCCGACCGAAGCGCACTTACTCTTGCTGCACAATGGCCTGGGCCCACACCTTAGCGTGGCGCCCCATCTAGCTGGTCGTGGCCTTAGCCTGGGGACCACCTCCCAAGGCGCCCTGAAACAGGGGAGATGGCAGATCAGACAAACCGGTGCTGGGCTGACACAAGTTGGTCACGCCCAGGGACCAAGGCTTGCGGACAATCTTCGCCGGGCGCTGCTTGGGGCGATCCACAACAGCGAGTGGTGCGAACCGATTCTGCCCATGCTGTGGCAGAAACTCGCCATCAATATCGCCATCAACCCACTGACCGCCATCAACGACTGCCGCAACGGCGAGCTGGCCGGTGCTGAGTTCGAACCAACCATATTTGCGCTTGTCCAGGAGGTGGTTACCGTGGCAAACGCCGATGGGATAGCACTGGACCAAACGCAGCTGACCGAGCGCGTCTATCAGGTGATCCAGCTTACCGCTAGCAACTACTCCTCCATGCACCAGGATATCCACCATGGCCGCCAGACGGAAATAGAGGCGATCACCGGCTACCTGCTGAGCCGCGCCGCCGAGCACGGCATAGCCACACCGGCCAACCAGGCCATCTACCACCAGCTAAAATCCCTCGAGCGGGGCGACTAACTCCAAGTATTAAGCGGTGCAATAACCGACTCTCTAGTCAGCTCTCTAACCAGCTATCTAGTAAGCTCTCTAGTCAGCTCTCTAACCAACTCTCTAGTCATATAGGGGTAGGACAATTTCTGCCCCACCTCGACATAAGCGTCTAGAATTATTCTTAAAAGGCGCGAGGCTCGAGGTGATCGATGAAACGAGAGCAGTGGAACTCTAGGGTAGGTTTTATTTTGGCGGCGGTCGGCTCGGCCATCGGCCTGGGCAACATCTGGCGGTTCCCTTACATGGCCTATGACAACGGCGGCGGCGCCTTCTTCATCCCCTACCTGTTCGCCATGATCACCGCCGGTATCCCCTTTATGATCATGGAATTTAGCCTGGGCCATAAGATAAAGAAGACCTCACCGCGCATCTTCGCCCAGCTCGGCCACACCCTCGGCTTCAGACTCGAATGGCTCGGATGGTTTCAGGTGTTTATCGCCGCGGTGATCGCCGTCTATTATGTGGCCATCATAGGCTGGACCCTCTCCTATCTCGGCTTCTCTTTCAGTCAGGCCTGGGGAGACAATCCCAATGACTTCTTCTTCAATCATTATCTTAAACTCGGCAACAACTCCCCCTCTCACTTGGGCGAGTTTCAAATCGGCATAGCTATCGCCATGAGCATCGCCTGGCTGATGACCTTTATGGCGGTCTTTACCGGCGTCAAAGGGGGGATTGAGCGCGCCAACAAGATCATGATGCCCATGCTGTTTATCATGGTGCTGGTACTTATCGGCCGTATCCTGTTTCTGCCCGGCGCCCTATCGGGGCTCAACTATTTGTTCGAGCCCGACTTTAGCCGGCTGCTGGATGCCCAGGTCTGGTCCGCCGCCTACGGCCAGATCTTCTTCACCCTCAGCGTCGGCTTCGCCATCATGCTCGCCTACTCCAGCTACCTGCCCACCAAGGCGGACATCAACAACAACGCCTTCATGACGGTACTGATCAACTGTGGCTTCTCGATTCTGGCGGGGATCTTAATATTCGGCGTGCTCGGCTATATGGCAGAGGAGCAGATGAAACCGCTGACCGAGGTGGTCAGTTCAGGCATAGGCCTGGCATTTGTCACCATACCCACGGCCATCAACCTGATGCCGGCGCCCTATATTCTCGGGCCCCTCTTCTTCATCGCCCTGGTGATTGCCGGACTGAGCTCTCACATCTCCATCATAGAGGCGGTGACCAGTGCGGTGATCGACAAGTTTCATGTGCGCCGCAAGCCCGCGGCCGTGCTGGTGTGTAGCCTTGGCTATCTGGTCTCCATGGCCTTTGCCACCAATGGTGGCCTGCTGCTGCTGGATCTAGTGGACTACTTTATTAACAACATCGCCCTACTGCTCAGCTGCCTGCTGGAGCTGGTGATCATCACCTGGCTGCTCAAGGTGACTGTGATCCACCAGCATGCCAATGAAAATTCGGAGTTTAGGATCGGCGGCTGGTTTGTTGTCTGTCTGCGCTTCATCAGCCCGGCGATTCTGGCCACCATATTGGCGAAGAACCTCTACAACACCTTAGTCAACGGTTATGGCGACTACCCCATTGCCGATCAGCTCTTCTTAGGCTGGGGCCTAGTGGGCACCATGCTCTTCTTTGCGGTGCTGATTAACTTCACCAGCAAGTCGCCTGGCTATCCAGATCAAACTCCGGGAGGTAAACCATGAGTCACAGCGCCCTTATCATGATGCTGTTTGCCCTGACGCTGACCTGGGGCGGCGCCGCCTTGTGTATCGGCATCGCCATCAAGCGCAAACAAAAAGAGGAGGCCGACGATTAGCCGGCCTCCTCTTACTCATTTCACCAGAGTCAGTTCAAGCAGATCAGCCCAGCTGACCTATCTGCTGCAGGCTGAAGGCGGTCAGAGGGTCTATCTCCTTGACCAGCTCCTCAATCTTGATGATCGCCTCCAGTGACCCGCTGTCTTTGCGGTAGGATAGATAGATGGGACGATTCCAGGGCTCCACCCCTTCCACTAGATAGAGCTGCTTAGATTGCAGGAACGGCTCGACGATAGACAGCGGCAGATAGGCCGCCCCCGCCTTATCCAGAATAAAGTCCAGCGCAATACGCCCGGTGGAGGTACGCAGATAAGGTGGCGGCATACGATAGTGGCGCTCGGCGTGCTCGGAGGCAAAACGTGTACCCCAATCTACATAGACATACTTGTCGCTCAGCGCCTCGCTCTGATCGCAGGGGCGGGTCGAGACCAATACCAGGATAAGGTCGGCCACCTGCTTACACACCAGCTCCTCCGACTTAAGCGGGTCGAAGGCGAAGGCCATGTCTAGGGTGCGCTCCAGCAGGTTACGGTTGAGCTGCTCGCGACTCAGCGCCTCGGCCAGGAAGCCATAGCCACCGAAGGCATCGGTCACCTTACTCAAACAGTGCTGCAGATAGGCATCCCAGATATTGGGCGTCCCCGCCATGGTCAGCTGCAACGCCTTATGATTGGTCAGCGCCAACTCGTTCTTCGCCTGCTCCAGGGTGCTCACCATCACTTCGGCGTAGGGCACCAAACGCTCACCCGAGGTGGTGAGTTGAATGCTGTTGCGATTGCGCACAAACAGGGCGGAGTCGAAGAAGGACTCCAGCTGCTTAATACGGGCGCTCACGGCCGCCTGGGTGATATAGAGATTCTCCGCCGCACGGCCGAAATGCCGGGTTCTGGCCACCTCTAAAAAGGTCTTAAATACTTTGACGTCCATTTTATTCTCTCGGTCAATTTCACCGAGAGAATAACAACTAATCCTAATGGTGACGATAAAAAAGTTTTGTTTCTCTTTTAACGACAAAAATCATAATTTCGCGATCGAAAAACCCTGTAGTTACAGCGTTGCTATCACAGTGAGAGGTTGTTATGTCAGAAGATTCATTTCGTTTTGGTCAAAAGCGTTTTTTTGATGACAAAAACTTTCCCCGCGGCTTCAGTAAGTCCGGAGAGTTCACCTTGTCTGAAGCTGAATTGTTGAGCCTATATGGCGACACTATGCAGGCCTTTGAAGCAGGCGATCTCGAGCCTGAAACTGCAGAGGAAAAACACTTTGTTAAGGTACTAAAACACCCCAACAAGGCTAATACCAAGCTTGAGCATGTATGGTTGAAATACACTAAGCTTACCCGCGAACCAAAAAAGTTCCACACCCTAAACAGCACGACTAACAAGCGTGTTGAACAGTATGAATATGTGGAATCTCCCCCAGAAGATGAGGTTGCTTAAAGAATGCACATCTGTTTTTTGATGTACCCGTGGGAGCGTATCGATCCTGAAACCGATACCACCCTGAGATTAGTTCATGAGTGCGCGCAGCGTGGTCATACCGTTGCCATCACCACGACCAGTGGCCTGACCATTCGTGACAGTAGCGTCTACGGGTTTTGTCAAATCATCAAGAAAGGGATGAAGATATCGGACAACATTCCCCGCTTTTACCGCTCCGCCGAATTTCATAAGGCGCGCCTGCCCATGGCCGGCTTCGACTGCATCTTTATGCGCGCCAATCCGCCGCTGGATAACCTGGCGCTTAACTTCCTGGATTCGGTAAAGGGCGACACCCTGATCATCAACGATCTCGAAGGGTTAAGAGTCGCTAACAACAAACTCTACACAGCCAGCATGAGCGGTGCGGCGAGCCAGTATATTCCTGCCACCCACGTGTCGAAGAACCGCGACTACCTGCAACGTGTGCTGGAAGAGAGCGAAAGCGATAAGATGATCCTTAAGCCGCTCAACGGCTTCGGTGGTCATGGCGTTATCGTGATCGAAAAGAGCGCCCGCCAAAACTTCAGCTCGTTGCTGGACTTCTATATCGGCACCGACGAGCAGAGCAACTATGTGATCCTGCAAGATTACATCGAAGGCGCCGAGGAAGGCGACAAGCGCATCCTGATGCTCAACGGCGAGCCTATTGGCGCCATGCGCCGCGTACCCGCCTCTGGCGAGTTCAGATCTAACGTCCATGCCGGCGGAAGCGTGGTCAGACACACAATCACCCGCGAAGAGCGTGAGCTGTGCGCCGCCATCGGTCCTAAGCTGGTGCGCGACGGCCTCTACTTCACCGGCCTGGATGTGATCGGCAACAAGCTGGTCGAGGTTAACGTCCTCAGCCCGGGCGGCATCACGCGTATCAACAAGCTTAACCGCGTCCGCCTGCAGAAGCAGGTGATCGATTTCGCCGAAAACATCATCAACTCCAAAGAGCTATTGGTGCAACGTAAGAGTGCATATCGTCAAGCGGTAGAAAATGCAAATCTATAGTCTCGACCAGATGCTCTCCCTGATTAAACGCGGGGAGACATTCTCAGGCCAGCTGGCCTCCTCTGGCTGTGTGATCACCATCCAAGAGTATCTGCCCGTAGTGTGCACCGCGATCCACGCGGGGCACAACCTGCGCCCTGAACTGATCAAATTATGTCAGCTGAGCGCCGAGGAGCGTTACTTCGAGGAAGATCCCTTCACCGACGAGGTGATCGCCTCGCAGCCCATTACCCTGGCGGGCAGCGATTCACGCTTCGAGTACGATCTCAATCGCCCTAAGAGCCTGAGTACCTATTACAAGTCCGCCTGGATGAAGCAGGTGTGGCGCAAGCCGCTAAGCGCCAAGCAGCGCGCCATCAGCCATGCCAAACACCAGGATTTCTATCGACTCTACGAGGCGCTGATCGCCAAGTTAGAGAGCATGTTCGGCATGGTGATCGTGTTCGACCTGCACTCCTACAACTACAAGCGTATCGAGAAGGCGACGCCCGTGTTTAACATAGGCACCTCGCAGATCGATATGGAGCGCTGGGGTAGCGTGGTCCACAAGTTCCAGCGTGAACTCAAGACCATCACTCTGCCCAACGTAGAGGTGGACGCCGAGCTGGACGTGGCCTTCGAGGGCCGCGGCTACCTGATCGCTCATACCAACGCCCGCTTCGACCGCACCTTAGTGCTGCCGACGGAGATCAAGAAGGTGTTCATGGATGAGTTGACCGGCGAGGTCTACCCCATAGTGCTGGACGATCTCAAGCTGGGCCTGAAGAACGCCTTTAGCGCCACCAGTGCCTACTTCCAGCGCAAGCTCAATCGCCAGAGCAAGACCCGTAGCGCCGACATGCTCAGCAGCGCCATCGAGCCCGAGGTGCTGGAGATAGACGCCACTCTGTTCCGCCTGGCACAGAAGGTCGACACGCTAAAGTATGTCAACCCGACCAACCTGGCGGCCGAGCGTCGACGCTTCATGAAGGCGCCGAGTCGTTTCAAGCCAAATTTTGCCTATCGTCAGCTGCCTATCGATGCCAACGAGTTCAAGTATCGCCTCTATCGTCTGCCCATAGACAATATTGCCGATCCCGCGCTCAAACAGCTCTACAAGGATATCGTTAACAAGCTGGGCGAGCAGATAGATCTCCTGACCAGTGTCGGTCAGGAAGGCTTCGTCTACAACTCGCTGCGTTATCATGGCCGCCCGGATAAGAGCGCCATCGCCAACGCCAAGTTCCTGCTGTACGCCAAGGAGATCCCCGAAGAGAGAGGGGAAAGCCTGGATGCCCATCAGGTGTGCGAGATGATGAAGCAGAGCGCCGAGCAGTGGCAGATGCGCTGTAAGATTGGCCTCAGCGGTGCCATCGTCGCCCGCGCCATGGTCAGCTCAAATCCGGCGCAGCTGGCGATCAGCACCCATGCCCAGTTCCACGAGAGCGAGGTGCAGCGGCTGATCCAACATGAGCTTGGAGTGCACATGGCCACCACGCTCAACGCCAAGCAGCAGTCGCTCAAGGTGCTGCGTCTGGGCCTGCCCGGCTCGACCTATACCCAGGAAGGCCTGGCGATTTTGGCGGAGCTTAAGGCGGGCTTCATGGCCCACTCACGCCTCAACACCCTGGCGGCGCGCGTGCTGGCGGTAGACTCAATGCTCAAGGAGCAGGACTTCTATCTCACCTACAGCTATCTCATCGATGAGCTGGAGATGGACAAGGATGAAGCCTTCATAACCACGGCCCGCGTCTATCGCGGCGGCGGCTTCACTAAGGACCACCTCTACCTGAGCGGCTTCCTGGATATGTTACACCTGTCTAAGACCCGCAGCCTGGACAACCTACTCGTGGGTAAGACCAGCGTGCAATACCTGGATCTGCTCGACGAGCTGGTGCAGCGCGACTGGCTGGTGCCGCCTAAGTACAACGTCATCCCGACCAGTAACTTAGAAGAGAGCCCTAGCCTCAACTACCTGATCGAGAGCCTGCGCAGCTAAGCAAACTCTTTCTCGGTCGCTCGTCATGGCGGCAAGGTTAATGCCTGCCGTCATGACGCTTACTTATCCTATGCTCTCTCAAAGCTCAGTTTTCACGTCTCACATCGCCCGCTCTCATCCCCTGATAGGCACTGTGAACAGGTACTACAACAATTGCAGCAAGAACCAGCCCAAAATAAAGAGAGTGTGAAGTGGCAAACTTTGCAAGCACTCGGATTTGCCTTAGGCTAGTGCTTTCTCCCAAAGATGCATAATTCCATGCTAAAACATCTATTTCCCAGTAGCGCCAAGGGCGCCCTGCTCCTCTATGGTCTGCTGCTTACTCTGGTGCTTATCTCGGTTCACCTTATCGATCGCCAACTGGCGGATCTGATGCATGCCCAGCAGCTGTCACACCCAGCGCTAAAACTTTTGAGTAAGACCCCCTTGCTACTGGAGTTTCTCGCCGGGCTGACCATATTCGCCTGCATCAGCGAGCGCTTTCGCGCCAAGTTCCAGGCCCTCGCCATTGAGTTGGTGCTCACCCTGGCGCTGGCCTTCTCGATTCGCTGGGTCGCCAAACTGCTCTTTGGCCGCACTTGGCCTGAGAGCTGGATAACCCTGGGCGAGGGCCATAATCCCTCCTGGGTAGCCGATCGTATCGAGGCGTTTCATCCTTTTGCCCAGGGGCTCGCCTATGATTCCTTCCCCTCGGGCCATGCACTGCTAACCTTCGCCCTCGCCTTCACCTTCTGGCGCCACACGCCTAAGCTGATGCCCCTCTGGCTTGCCTGCATGTTTGCCGTCATCGCCGGACAGTTGAGCCTCAACTATCACTATCTCGGGGATCTACTGGCCGGAGCCAGCTTTGGTCTGTTGGCCAGCCAATTGGCGCTGACGCTACACAACTCCCTCAAGGGACGAATGGCAAGCTTGACCTAGGACAGGTGCGCCGCAACCTATGTAAAAAAAACGTTAAACCATCCTGTATTTATTGGTAAAAAAGGCGTAATTTTAAGGATGTCGCCGCATTTTATTCTACTATTGTCTAAGGCCTCAGCCTTAATTCGAGACGGAAAAAAACCATGAGAGAAGTTAATTTTCGCACCATAGACAAACTCTTCATCAAGATGTCTATTAACGATAAATTTTGGGTCATTGGGGCGCTGTTTTTCATCGCCATCACCTGCATCGGCGTCAGCCGCTATCAAGGCAGCATAGATGCCATAGAGCAAGCCTCGATGACGGCGCTGGAAAGTGAGCTATCTGGCATGGTACGCGCCCTGGAAACCAGCGGCCAGACCGATAAGTTTGCCAGCCTGAATATCCAGCCCAGCGGCCAGGCAAGCTCAAGCCGCAGCCAAGACAGCGTCACCGCCGTGGTACGCAGCGCCGCGGGGCAAAACCTGTCGCTGACGCAGAATGTCGCCAGCCGCGAGCGCGACGCCAAACAGTCGGCCCTCTACAGCCTGCTGCTCACCTATCTCTGGTTACTGCCATTTTCCGTCCTGCTCTACTGGAACGCCACCTTCATCGGCGGTGCCCTCTGGGTGCTGTGGACCACCACCAAGAATATCGCCAAGGGTGACCTCACCTCACGCCTGGGCTTTCACCCGGGTCGTGACGAGTTTGGCACCATAGGCTGCGCACTGGACAACGCCATGGACACACTCACCGAGCTTGTGGTCACGGTGAAAGATAATGCCGAGACATTGCATCACACCGCCAGCTCCTTCGCCTCGGAGAATCAGGAGAGCGAGCGCCAGATTGAGCAGCAATACCAATCCCTCGATTCGGTTGCCACCGCCATGGAGGAGATGACAGCCTCCGCCGGTGAAGTATCCAACATCTCCAACAGCTCGGTGGAGAAAGTGGAGCAAAACTCACAGTCTATCCGTCAGAGCTATGAGCGGGTGCAGAAGGCGATCAAGGATATTGAGCAGCTGTCTGGCTTTATCGAGCAGACCTCAGATTCGGTCAGCACCCTCAAGGTCAACGCCACCAAGATCAACGAAGTGATCACCACAATCAACGCCATCTCGGAGCAGACCAACCTGCTGGCGCTTAACGCCGCCATCGAGGCCGCCCGCGCCGGTGAGATGGGCCGCGGCTTCGCCGTGGTTGCCGACGAGGTGAGAACCCTGGCCAGCCGTACTCAGTCGGCCACGGTGGAGATCCAGGCGATGATCGAGAACCTGCAGCAGGAAACCAATAACATAGATAACATCACCCAGCGCACGGTGAAGCAGGCCGAATCCAGCCAGTCGCTGATCACCGAGATAGGCACAGACGTCAGCGCCATCAACGAATCATCGCAATCGGTTATCGACATGAGCTTCCAGATCGCCGCCTCCTCGGAGGAGCAGAGCGCCGTGGCCAACGATATCGCCTCCGAGTTGAGTGAGATACGCCAGCAGGCCAACGTGATCAAAGAGCTGGCCAACCAATCTTCAATCGGCGTCAGCCAGCTGTCGCAGGCCTCCGAGAGTCTGGGCAAGATCCTCGCCCGCTACCAGACAGCTTAAGTCCGCATCATCCCCAGATGACCAAGATGGCCGCCACTGCGATAAGCAGCAAGGCGGTCATCTCCTTCGGCTTCACCTTCTGCTTGAGATAACTCCCCGCCACAATTAGGGTAAAGAACACCTCAACCTGGCCTAAGGTCTTCACATAGGGCACCGCCTGCAAGGCCATGGCGCTGAACCAGCCGATGGAGCCCAGACAGCTGGTCACGCTGATAGCCAGGGTCAACTTAGGCCGACGCCACAGGGCCGCCAGGGTCTGACGGTCCCGCAAGTAGAGAAACAGCAGCAAGATGACAGTTTGCACGCTTATCACCCACAACAGCACCCAGGCAGCGCTGTGGGGAAAGGGCAGAGTCAGCACCAGGCTCGCCTCTCTGACCCAGAGTGAGGTGAGCGCAAAGGCGCTGCCGCAGGCGAGTCCCAGCAGTAACACCTGAGGCGAGAGCCTGGCAACCCCTGCCCCCTTGCTCATCAGGAGCACGGCCACGGCACCTATCACCACACCGAGCCAACCCAGCAGGCTCAGTTGGGTGCCGAAAAACAGGGCGCCAAACACGGCGGCGACGATCGCCTCGCTCTTGGCAAGGCCTGCGCCTATGGCGAAGTCTCTGAGCTGAAACAGCTTCACCATCAAACCCGTGGCCACAATCTGCATCAAGGCGGCGCCGCACACGAAACCCCAGAATGGGGTGGGAAAAAGCGAGGCGCCAACGGCCTGTTCTGGCGGCAGCCAGATGTAAAGCGCGGCAAGATAACAGGCGGCGATCGGACCAGCCCAAATAAAACGCGCCAGTGTCACCCCGGCGACCTTGACGTCGCGGCTCAGCTGACTCTGCAGGGCATTACGCCAGGACTGCATGAAGGCGGCGAGAAAGGTAAAGACAATCCACATAAGCGACTCTCACAAAAAGGGGCTACTAGCCTAACGCCTAACCGCCAGCCGGGCGAGTGAAAATGCCTCATGGACAGTGAGCCGTGTGATTAAGCCTTGGGACGATGGCAAGCTAAAGCGCAGGTGCCTGAGACAATTTAACGGACAACAAAAAGCCCCGCACAGGCGGGGCTTCAGCATTATGTCGACCTCGATGTCGACCTCGATTAACAGCAGTCTGAGTAAAGGCTCTCTTACTTGCTGGTATCGATTGGGTCGAAAGACTTCACCAGATCGTCGATCGCCTTCATCTGGGTCAAATAGTTTTCCAGCTGATGCAGTGGCAAAGCACATGGGCCGTCACACTTGGCATTGTCTGGATCCGGGTGCGCCTCGATAAACAGACCCGCCAAGCCCAGCGCCATTCCGCTACGGGCCAGCTCTGTGGCCTGGGCACGACGACCGCCTGCGCTATCGGCACGTCCGCCTGGACGCTGTAGGGCGTGGGTCGCATCGAAGATCACTGGGTAACCCGACTGCTTCATCTCATCCATGCCCAGCATGTCGACCACCAGGTTGTTGTAACCGAAGCAAGAGCCGCGCTCACATAGTATGATCTCGTCGTTACCCGCCTCGTTAAACTTGGTGATGATATGACGCATCTCATGGGGCGCCAGGAACTGCGGCTTCTTCACGTTGATGATGGCGCCAGTCTTGGCCATGGCGACCACAAGATCCGTCTGGCGTGCCAGGAAGGCGGGCAGCTGGATAATATCCACCACCTCGGCCACCGGCTGGCACTGGTAGGGCTCGTGCACGTCGGTGATCAGCGGCAGCTTAAAGGTATCTTTAATCTCCTGGAAGATCTTCAGTCCCTCTTCCATGCCTGGGCCACGGTAAGAGTTCACCGATGAGCGGTTAGCCTTGTCGAACGATGCCTTAAACACATAAGGGATCCCCAGCTTCTGAGTAACTTCCGCATAGGTCTCTGCGATCTGCATGGCCAGGTCTCGCGACTCGAGCACATTCATGCCGCCAAACAGGACAAAAGGCTTGTCGTTTGCAATTTCAATGCTACCTAACTTTATGGTTTTATTACTCATCGCTACTTCTCTCTTAAGAAGCCGGGGCAAGCCCGGCAGGAATCAAATTCTTTATTGGGCCACGACCTGCAGTATCTGACCACACACCCACGCCATATAGGTGCCTACAGCATAGCCTAATACGGCCAGGAGTACACCGACAGGTGCCAGCGCCGGATGGAAGGCCGCGGCCACCACGGGCGCCGAGGCCGCGCCGCCGACGTTGGCCTGACTGCCCACCGCCATGTAAAACAGTGGCGCGCGGATCAGCTTGGCCACCAGCAACATGAAACCGGCGTGGACTATCATCCAGATGATGCCGATGGCGAAATACCAGAGGTTGGCCGGGTCAAACAGTTTGAACACATCCATATGCAGGCCGATAGTCGCCACCAGGATATAGAGGAACGCCGAGGCGACCTTAGAGGCGCCCGCCGCCTCGAGATGACGCACAGGGGTAAAAGACATGGCCAGGCCTATGGTTGTCACCGTCACGATCAGCCAGAAGAACTTAGAGGTCAGGCTGTAATCGCGAGTCCAGGGATAGTTGGCCTCGAAGAAGGGCCCAAGGAAATCGGCGATCACATGAGCCAGGCCCGTGATACCAAAACCCACGGCAACTATCATCATCAGATCTCGCAGGCTGGCGATACGGGCGTTTTCGGCGTGATACTTCTCTACCTTCTGCTTGAGGGTCTCGATGGCGCGGGTATCGGCGCCGGTCTTGGCATCGATCTCCTTGGCCTTAGAAGCCATAAACAACAGCACCGCCATCCAGATGTTGGCCACGATCACATCGACCGTCACCATGATAGAGAAGATGTTGCCACCGGCCTCATAGATCTCCTTCATCGCCGCCTGGTTGGCGCCGCCGCCAATCCAGCTGCCGGCCAGGGTAGTCATACCGCGCCAGACCGCATCTGGGCCAGTCACTCCGAGGATCTCAGGGTTGAGGGTCGACACGATAAGTAAGGCAATTGGCCCCCCTATCACTATGCCGACGGTACCGGTTAAAAACATCACGATCGCCTTGGGGCCCAGGCTTAGGATCGCCTTGAGGTCGACGCTTAAAATCAGCAGCACCAGACAGGCGGGTAACAGGTAACGGGAGGCGACAAAATAGAGGTTTGAGGTATCGCCATCCAGGATATTAAAGGAGTTGAGCAGCGAAGGCAGAAAGTAGCACAGCAGCAGCGCAGGAATAAAACGATAAAACTTCACCCAGAATGGGTGCTGGCTGCTGTTGGTATAAAACACGAATCCTAAGATCACCGCCAACAGGCCCAGGCCCGTGGCATCATTGGTGACTAATGCCGTGGCGTCATTGCTGACTAACGCGGTACTGCTCATCTCATCTCCCTTTTATTTTGTATGGGTTATTTATTGTTGTAGTTATAGTGGTGGCCGCTAAAGCCGATTGGCAATCGCGGCAAATTTCGCCCCCGCGGCAGGCCATCCTGGCCTGGACGCTAAGGGTTAATGATAGACCTCAACCTCGTCGTTAAGCTCTTTTAACTGTAATTTGACCAGCTCGGTCACTGGGTCATGGGGACTGTTATCGACAAAGTGTCGCAGGTCCGCCGCCGCGACGCTGATACAACCTAGCTGCTGGGCGATAAAGGCCCGCTCCCGGTTAAGATTCAGATCGTCTTGGTGCCACTGCAGCAATAAGTTACAGCACTCCATGGCGCTCTCAAACTTGCTCGCCAGGATGGCGCCGGCCTTGAGCTCATGCAGCATGCGTGACAGCAGGCGCTTGAGGCTCGCAGGCTTCAGATAACGCGGCTTAAAGGGCGCGCCATTACCTAACTCGCCGCGCACCAACACGTGAAGTTGATGACGAGTCAGGGATTGCCCGGTGAGCGGGTCGATATAGCGAACCTTATCGTCGATACGACAGCTCAGCACTGTGGTGCCCGGCAACAGCAGCGGCTGCAACACCAGGTCCAGCTGCTTACCCAGCAGCATAAGCACGCTTGCCAGCGTGGTACTGTTCCCCTGCCGCGTGGTGATGCAGCTGGCGAGATCTGCCGCCTCGATACTGAAATAGGACTCTCGCGCACAGAAGCCGAGATCCTGATAGAACCACTGCAACAGCGCCTCGAGACGGGCTTCTCTGTCGACCAGATAGTGGCTAAGTACAGCGCCTGCCAGTTCAAACCAGGCCCACTTAGCCGCTTCCTTATCGGAAAATCCCAGATGCTCGGAAATATCAAAGGCGCTCTCTGGAAGGGAGAGCGCCTCGTTTAAGATCAGGTTTGTCATTAGCTCATTAATATTGCTTGTTTAAACATGGCAATTTTCGCAGCGTACATCACCCAGGCCAGCGCGCCTAGGGCGGCGAAGGTCTTGAAGAGTTTGTTACGGTTAGCCTTAAGCGAGATAGCCGCCAGGAAGATGTAAGCGATCACTGCGCCTATCTTCTCGGTCAACCAAGCATCCTGAAACGGATACTGCTTGATGATGAAGCATAAGGTTAGGCCGGAGAGCAGCAGGAAGGTATCGATCACATGGGGCGCGATCTTAACAAATTTCTTGTCCATGATGGCTGATTGTTTAAGATGCAGCACAAATCGTACGATAAAAAACAGCACACTCACGGCAATCAGGGTGAGGTGTATATGCTTAATAGCTGGGTATAAACTGTCCATTATATCTTCTTTCGTGGCTCGCAAAGGCGCTAGTGTACCCGATCAAAGGCCGGGGCACCAATATCATACTCTTGATTCTTAGCAATAATGCCGCCAGATAATTTTCATACAGGAAACGTCACTTGAACACTGATAGCAAAATTAACTTTACCCATGATGACTCCGATGAATTCGCCGACAGGGTGAAACAAAAAATCGCCGAGTTTAACTGGCAGCGTTGGGAGGTGAGCGAGCGCTTACCCCTGGGGCTTAAGCTAGAGAATGAGGCGGGAGAGATGGTCGCCGGCCTGTCGGCGCGCACATTCGGCAACTGGCTGATGATAGATAACTTCTGGGTGAGCGAGTCGCTCAGAGGACAACAGATCGGCAGCCAGATGTTAGAAGAGGCCGAACGTATCGCCAGGGAACGCGGCTGCATCTACGCCATCTTGGACACCCTAAACTTTCAGGCACGTCCCTTCTACGAGGCCAGAGACTATCGACTTGAGTGGACTCAGGAGCAATACCCTAAGACGGGCTGTAAATACTTCATGACCAAGACGCTCTAAGCAATTAAATCTAAGCGAGCAAATCTAAGCTAACCAAGCTTAGAGAATCAATTTTGACCGCCTGAGGCTTCTTCAAACATTAACGGCCTCTCTTTTAAGCGCTACTGGCCCTCGGCTTCTTTTAACGCCTTGGCCCGCTTCTCGGCCTCCTGCTGCATCAGGGCGTTCATCTCCTTATCGAAGGTGGCGATTTCATCCGGGCGGGTCGGCACCTTAGGACCTGTGCCTTGAGTGGCCTCCAGGGCCGCCTCGGTCTGCTCGCTGAGCACAGGTTGCTTGGCGAGTTGCTGATAATACAAGAGGCCGATGATTAACAAGGCCAGTAACATAGCGATCATTTTCATGGTGTTTTCCTGAGACGCTAGGTCAGCCCTAGCCTGCGACCTGTTGAGTATGGACTATCCTGGGAGGCATTAAAACAGAACGACAATATTACGAAAAGAAAACGCCACAGGCTCAGGCCCATGGCGTTTTTAGTGTCGCGCGGTGAGGTGCTATTGCTGCGGCTTAAGCTAAGAAGCTACCAAATCCAACTATCTTGGCCAGCGACCCAGGGTACACCTGTCGTTGCTGCCAAAATCGCGTACTGTAGCGACCGCCTCGTAACCCAGCTCGATCATCTTATCGCGCACCGTAAGAGCCTGGCCGAAACCATGCTCAAGCAGCAGATAGCCGCCGGGCGCCAGATAATCGCGAGCGGCCTCGGCGATGTAGAAGAGATCCGCATAGCCATGTTCACCTGCGGTGAGCGCGCTATGGGGTTCGAAGCGCACGTCCCCTTGGGACAGGTGCTCATCTTCCTCATCGATATAGGGCGGATTGGAGACGATCAGGTTGAAGTCATAACGATTGATGGCGTCGAACCAATCACTCTGCAGCACCTCCACCTGAGGCAACTTGAGATTGTCGCGGTTGGCCTTTGCCAGGGCGACGGCCTCGAGCACCTTATCTACAGCGGTGATCTGCCAGTGGCTACGCTCGAAGGCCAGCGACAGGGCAATCGCCCCGGTGCCAGTCCCCAGGTCCAGCACCTTAGCATTCTCCGCCAAAGGCAGATTAAGGGCCGTCTCTACCAAAATCTCGGTATCCGGACGCGGGATCAGCGTGGTGGGATTAACCATGAAGGGCAGCGACCAGAACTCCCGTTCGCCGACGATATGGGCGATGGGGGTGCCTAACTCGCGGCGACCAACCATCTGCTTATACTCGGTCACCTGCTCGCTGGTCAGACGCTCATCTGGCCAGGTATAGAGATAACTGCGCTGCTTATGAATGATATGCAGCAGCATCACCTCGGCATCGAGCTTGGCACTGTCAGACACATCCTGGAGTCGAGTCGAGGCCCATTCGAGGGCCTGTGCTAACGTCTGGAACAAAGCATATCCTTAATCACCTAGCGGCAATGATAGCAAGATTAACCTTCGGAAAGGGCTGCTAACATGTCGGCTTGGTTTTCCTGCATCAAGGGGCCGAGGATGGCATCGAGGTCGCCTTCCATCACTTCGCTGAGGCGATAGAGGGTCAAGTTGATTCTGTGCTCGCTCACACGTCCCTGAGGGAAGTTATAGGTACGCACACGCTCCGAGCGGTCACCACTGGCCACCAGGTTACGACGTGTCGATTCCTCTTCGCTGCGGCGCTTCTCATCTTCCACCGCCTGAATACGGGCGGCCAAGACGCTCATCGCCTGGGCGCGGTTTTTATGCTGCGAGCGCTGATCCTGACACTCTACTACGATACCCGAAGGAATATGGGTAATACGGATGGCAGAATCTGTCTTGTTAACGTGCTGACCACCGGCACCTGAGGCGCGGAAGGTGTCGACCTTAAGGTCGGCAGGATTGATTTCGATCGCCTCGGCTTCTGGGATCTCAGGCATTACCACCACGGTACAGGCCGAGGTATGCACACGCCCTTGAGATTCGGTTTCAGGCACGCGCTGTACGCGGTGTCCGCCCGACTCGAACTTGAGCTTGCCATAGACGCCATCGCCTGAGACTTTAACGATGATCTCTTTGAAGCCACCATGTTCGCCTTCGTTGGCGTTCATGATCTCCATCTGCCAGCGGTTTGCCTCGCAATAGCGACTGTACATGCGGAACAGGTCACCGGCAAAGATAGCCGCCTCGTCACCACCGGCACCGGCGCGGATCTCAAGGAAGGCGTTGTTGTCATCTTTAGGATCTTTTGGCAGCAGCAGGATCTGCAGCTCGCCTTCCAAGACGTCCAGGGTCGCCTTGGCTTCTTTAATCTCTTCTTGCGCCATCTCTTTCAGATCGGCGTCATCTTCGGCGAGCATCTCCTGCGCCGAGGCAAGATCTTCTTCTGCCTGACGGTAAGCCTTAAAGCTCTTTACCACGTCTTCGAGTTGAGAATACTCTTTGGACAGAGCGCGAAAACGCTCCTGATCGGCGATGATTTCCGCATCACTCAGCAGCGCCAAAACCTCTTCATTACGCTCAAGCAAGCCTTCGAGCTTGCGAATAACACTGTCCTTCATTACAACGCTAACCTTAGTCTTTATCTAGTCCGAGCGCTGCTCTTAATTGTCCTAAGCTATTGAGGTCACCGCGGCGACTCGCCTGGGTGAGCGCCTGGGTCGGGGCGTGGATCAACTTATTGGTCAACTTGTTCGCCAGTTCCAGTATTAGCTGCTCGCTATCACCACCCTGGGCCAACTTATTGATCGCTCGCTCAACCAACTCATCTCTGATCGCCATGCTCTGGCTTCGGTATTCACGGATGCTGTCGACCGACTCTAGCGATCGAATCCACTCCATGAAATGATGAGATTCCTCTTCAACAATTAATTCAGCTTTCTCGGCCGCCTCACGTCGGGAGGCCATATTCTGTTCAATGATGCTTTGCAGATCGTCAACCGTGTATAAGAAGGCATCGTCCAGATCGGCAACTTCGGCCTCGATATCTCTAGGAACTGCTATATCAACCAATAACATAGGTTGATGACGACGCTGCTTAAGCGCTTTTTCTACCATGCCTTTACCCAGTATAGGTAATGGGCTGGCGGTAGAGGATATCACGATATCGGCCTTAGGGAGAAAATCTGGTATCTGTTCGAGCGTAATTGCCGTCGCACCGAACTCTTCACACATGGCTTCGGCGCGGGAAATGGTACGGTTGGCGACTATCATGGAGTCGACACCATTGTCTTTCAGGTGGCGCGCCACCAGCTCTATGGTCTCACCGGCGCCGATCAGCAGCACCTTAGTGGCGCTCAGCGCCGAGAAAATATGTTTGGCCATGCTCACGGCCGCAAAGGCGACCGATACGGCGGCGGCACCGATCTCTGTCTCGGTGCGCACCTTCTTGGCCACCGAGAAGGTATTTTGGAACAGTCTGTCCATGGTGACGGCAACCGTACCGGCCTCTTTGGCCTTCATGAAAGATTGCTTCACCTGACCTAAGATCTGCGGTTCGCCGAGAATGAGCGAGTCGAGTCCCGACGAGACTCGCATCAGATGCTGTACCACCTGCTGCCCCTGATACTTGTACAGGCAGGGCAATACGTCATCGTGAGATAACTGATGATAAGACTCCAGCCAGCTGATCACATCCGCCTCATCACCCGTGTTGCAATAGAGCTCGGTGCGGTTACAGGTTGAGACGATCACCGCCTCCCCTGTCTTAGTCCGACTGGCAAGACTCTTCATCGCTTCATGAATTTTATCAGGCGCAAACGCTACCTTTTCTCGTAGGTCTACAGTGGCTGTTTTATGATTAATACCGATTGCTACAAGGCTCATCTGACTCTTTCTGGTCTCTAGGGTCTGTTAATCTTGCGAGTTCATTGACTACCGGCCATAGGCCCGAATCATCTCACTTAATGCCAGTCATTCTACGCAATTGAGTCGACTAAAAACAGAATACGCTTAACAAAACCGAACAATAATCTGGCTTGTCACAACTTTTTTCTATTAAACCTGAGGCTTAAAATCAAGCCCTCAGGCTCAAGCGAAAATTAGCCATTGCTAACCCTAGCCTAGGCTGGCAGGAAATTTGGGATTAGTCGTTGGTATTTAAAGTCAGCCCTCGTATGATATGCGCTAGTGATTTTAGCCATAGATGAATAATTTGAACTACTTCACAAAAATTTCGGCAAGCTGTGCGGCCTTAGCGCTAATGACCCTCGCCGGCTGTGCCTCCCACAAACCGATCGACTACGCCCCCACACAGGTAGAAAGTGCTAACCAGGCAGAGGCCTGGGAGCTGCAGGGCAAGCTGGCGGTGCGCACCCCAGACGATAAATTCAGCACCAACCTCTACTGGTTTCATACCCAGACTAACGACGACCTGACCCTGACCACTATGCTAGGCACCACGGTCATGACCCTCAACAAGACCCCTAGCCAGGCGAGCCTAGAGATCGAAGACAAGGTGTATCAGAATAGCGATGCCGAAGACCTGCTCAGGCGCCTCACCGGCTGGTCAATACCGGTCGACACCCTGCCCCTGTGGATCACGGGGCAGGTTTCCGCTCAGGATGAGGTGGTCGCGGTCGACGAGCAGGGGCGCCCCAAGGAGGTGCTCAACCACACGGGCAGCAGCCCCTGGCACGTCAGCTTCAACAGCTGGCAAGAGCAGAGCGGCGCCGAGCTGCCGAGACTGCTGCAGCTAGAGCGCGACGAAATTCGTTTAAAGCTACAGGTCAGCCAGTGGCAGGCACTGACACCCAAGCGCGCATCACAACCGGAATCGACAGATGACAAGCAATAGATCCACCGCCTGGCCGGCACCGGCTAAACTCAACCTGTTTCTCCACGTCAACGGCCGCCGCGCCGATGGCTACCACGAGCTACAGACCCTGTTTCAGTTTATCGACTACTGCGACTACCTGGATTTTGCCGTCAACGACAGCGGCAGCCTCACCCTGCATTCCGAGATGGAAGCTGTTGTTGCAAATAGCGATAACTTAATTCTAAAAGCTGCAAAATCTTTGCAGGAGTACACAGGCACCCATCAAGGCGCCGAGATCTGGCTGGATAAAAAACTGCCAATGGGCGGCGGCATAGGTGGCGGCTCATCCGATGCGGCCACCACACTGGTCGCCCTGAATCATCTGTGGCAGACTCAATTATCACAGGATGAACTGGCAAAGATAGGCCTGTCTCTCGGTGCTGATGTCCCTGTTTTTATTAATGGTTTAGCGGCATTTGCCGAAGGGGTCGGCGAGAAGTTGATCCCGGTCGAGGCGCCGGAAAATTGGTACCTGATCCTGACCCCGGATGTTCACGTTTCCACCGCCGAGGTGTTTAACGATCCCCTGCTGCCACGGGATACGCCTAAGCTCTCCATGGATGATTTAATGAGCAGCGACTGGCACAACGATTGCCAACCCAGAGTCGCCGAGCGATACCCCCAAGTTGCCAAAGCATTGGCGTGGCTGATAGAATATGCGCCGTCCAGAATGACGGGGACCGGAGCATGTGTATTCGGTATCTTCGACACACGCCAGCAGGCAGAGCATGTTTTTGCCAAATTGCCGGCGGGTTTGTGCGGTTTCATCGCCAAGGGGACAAATAAATCACCATTAGTGTTGCGGTTAACGCAGCACTAAGTTCATGCGGGATAGCCTAGGTTATCCCGACAATTACAATGAAGCATACGCCTGAGGTCCATACAGTGCCTGACATTAAACTATTTGCTGGTAACGCAACCCCCAGTCTCGCCAAGAAGATAGCAGATCGCCTATTTTGTAAACTCGGAGACGCTGAGGTTGGCGTTTTCAGTGACGGTGAAATCAGTGTCCAGATTAACGAAAATGTACGTGGGGCGGATGTATTTATCATTCAATCTACGTGTGCACCTACTAACGATAACCTGATGGAACTTATCGTTATGGTAGACGCGTTACGTCGCGCATCTGCTGGCCGTATTACTGCGGTTATTCCTTACTTCGGTTACGCTCGTCAAGACCGTCGTGTACGCAGTGCTCGTGTACCTATTACCGCTAAGGTAGTCGCCGACTTCCTATCAAGCGTTGGTGTTGACCGCGTATTGACCTGTGACCTGCACGCCGAGCAGATCCAGGGCTTCTTCGATGTACCTGTAGATAACGTATTCGGTAGCCCTGTGCTGCTGGAAGACATGCTGGCTAAGCAGCTGGACAACCCAGTCGTGGTTTCACCAGACATTGGTGGTGTGGTACGTGCACGCGCCGTAGCCAAGCTACTGGACGACTCAGATCTGGCTATCATCGACAAGCGTCGCCCACAGGCAAACGTTGCTCAGGTGATGCACATCATTGGTGACGTTCAAGGCCGCGACTGCATCATAGTCGACGACATGATCGACACTGGCGGTACCCTGTGTAAAGCAGCCGAAGCACTTAAAGAGCACGGTGCTAACCGCGTATTCGCCTACGCCACTCACCCAGTATTCTCAGGCAACGCGCCTAAGAACATCGCCGAGTCTGTGATCGATGAAGTGATTGTGACCGACACCATCCCACTAAGTGAAGAGATGGCGGCACTGGATAAAGTGACTCAGCTGACCATGTCTAGCGTGATGGCCGAAGCTATCCGCCGCGTAAGCAACGAAGAGTCTATCTCTGCGATGTTTAAGCACTAATCACAAGCTTCAAGGGTAACGAAAAAAGCCACTCAATCGAGTGGCTTTTTTGTATCTAGCATGACTTAGTGTCAGCGAATGCTTATCTATGCCTACTCTTATCTGACCGTGCGCCTCAAGGCGTCATCACGCACCGCCAGGGTAAGATCATAGGCGATGGTGCGGCGCAGTTTGACCAGCCAGCCACTGACCTTGTCCATGTCGACGTCACAATTCTTGGTGCAGCCTTCGCGCTTGGCATCGATCAGCGTGATGGCGATGCCCTTGTCACTCTCAACCAGCTCGACGTTTATCTCGTAGGTCTTGTAGCTCAGTCTGGCGAAGCGTTTGTCCCCCTCACGCTCGAAGCGCCAGTGGTTGCGAGACACGGCCTTGTCCAGCATATCGTCGTAATCTGCCACATAGCTGCCCAGTGGAATAGGATCTTGATAGAGGTGCAGCCCCTGTGCCTGCAATGGCGCTGCAAGGCTTAGACCTATGAGCATTCCTAGCATAATCTTTTTCATCTTCACGCTTCCTTAACGCATTTGCAGCTGTCTGGCGATGCTGGCTCTGAGGTTCTTGATGTAGTTGAAGTAGCCTCGGCCATTCTTATAGCAGATCCCGTCGATAAGATTTGCGCACTGATAATCGCCCAGGGCATCTTGATACTTGAGCTGCACCAGGGACTCGTCGTATTCGATGCGCATCACATTGGTGTCGCCGCGATAGTCGAAGCGCGCCAGAATATAACCCTCGCCCTCGCCGTCATACACCCAGGCGAAGCCCTTGGTATTCAGCATGCCCATCAGGATGGCGTAGCGGGTCTTATCTAACCCTATGTTATGGGTCTCTATCTCTTGATGCACCGCGCGAATATAGCGGTCTGAAGACTTAGGCTTGGTGTTTTGTTTTATCGTTAGCGCGCTGGGCTGTGCCAGCACCAGAGGGCTAATCATAAAAGAGCTAAGCGCCAGCAGGCTCAGGCCGCAGACTAATGTTTTAATGCTCAAGGTTGTCACTCCCTGTGATAATAAAAAACTCATGCTATCACAGGGGCCTAGCAGCGACTAGCCAGTTAGATCAAAGCTTGAGTCGGCTTGTGACTTGAGGGCTTCACGCAAGGATTGAAGCGACGCTTAAATCTCGAATCAGAGGGGGCAGATTCTGGCCTGACAGGCAACTGATAGATAAACAAATGACGGATAGGTAAAAGACAGATACAAAAAAGCCTGTCACTTGGACAGGCTCTTTGCAATCTTAATAATGGTACGGGAGGAGAGACTTGAACTCTCACACCTTGCGGCACCAGAACCTAAATCTGGCGTGTCTACCAATTCCACCACTCCCGCATCGCTTTACATCTGATTAGATGGCTTAGTTTAACATCTTAAGCTAGATAAAAATGGCTGGGGTACTAGGATTCGAACCTAGGAATGCCGAGATCAAAACCCGGTGCCTTACCGCTTGGCGATACCCCAACAAGCTCGGCTTAGATTACAGGATACACCTATAACCTCAAATAATGGTACGGGAGGAGAGACTTGAACTCTCACACCTTGCGGCACCAGAACCTAAATCTGGCGTGTCTACCAATTCCACCACTCCCGCTTAGCATCTAGTTTTATATCTTGATGAAGATTCTAGTCATATGTCTGAGCCGAGGCTCAACTAACTAGCAGACCTCAAGTTTTACATCTTGAGCAGATGGCGCCGATAACGGCGGATTTACCTGAAATAAGATGGTAGCTATGGCGGGACTTGAACCTGCGACCCCAGCATTATGAGTGCTGTGCTCTAACCAGCTGAGCTACATAGCCACATTTATCTTACTGATAAATGGCTGGGGTACTAGGATTCGAACCTAGGAATGCCGAGATCAAAACCCGGTGCCTTACCGCTTGGCGATACCCCAAGAATCAAATTAAGCAAGAGGAAAATGGCTGGGGTACTAGGATTCGAACCTAGGAATGCCGAGATCAAAACCCGGTGCCTTACCGCTTGGCGATACCCCAATTTTCTTGCTTAAGACTAAAGGTAGACAACCTCTAGTCAAAAATAAATGGTACGGGAGGAGAGACTTGAACTCTCACACCTTGCGGCACCAGAACCTAAATCTGGCGTGTCTACCAATTCCACCACTCCCGCACTGCTTCTAGTTTTACATCTTGAACAGATGATGGCGTCTGCCACTATCAATTTTACATCTTGAAAGGATGGTAGCTATGGCGGGACTTGAACCTGCGACCCCAGCATTATGAGTGCTGTGCTCTAACCAGCTGAGCTACATAGCCATCGATATTTCGCGCCCCTCTTGCTGAGGAACGGGGCGTATTATGCTTATTCAGCGTAGGCAGGTCAACAGCTTTTTTTCGCTAATTTAAACTATCTTAGCCGTTCGCCTATAAACTCACCAAAGTGAACAGGCCTTATGCAATTCGCCCCTAAAAACCTGCAATTAACGCCTATTTTTCCCCATGGGAGAAAGCAAAACGGCCCGATATGAGTATCGAGCCGCCTAAGCGTTTATTGGTTTTCGCCGCCAAGAACGACGTCAACCGCTAAACGTTGAAGAGGAAATGCATCACATCGCCATCTTTAACCACATAGGTCTTACCTTCGACGCGCAGTTTACCCGCTTCTTTGGCACCTGCCTCACCCTTGTAGGCGATGAAATCGTCATAAGACATCACCTGGGCACGAATGAAGCCACGTTCGAAGTCGGTGTGGATAACGCCAGCCGCCTGCGGCGCACAGGCGCCAACTGGCACTGTCCAGGCGCGAACCTCTTTCACACCGGCGGTAAAGTAGGTGTGCAGATCCAGCAGTTCGTAACCGGCGCGGATCACGCGATCTAGACCAGGCTCTTCCAGGCCAAGGTCGGCCATGAACTCGTCACGGTCTTCAGGATCCATCTCGGCCAACTCAGATTCGATAGCCGCACACACGGCCACGACTACCGCATTCTCTTTCGCCGCGATCTCGCGTACCGCATCCAGGTGTGGGTTGTTCTCGAAACCATCTTCGGCAACGTTAGCGATATACATGGTTGGCTTGAGGGTCAGGAAGTTAAGGTAGTTAACCGCCGCCAACTCCTCTTTGCTCAGATCCATAGAGCGCAGCATGTGACCTTCATCCAGTACTGGGCGCATCTTCTCGAGTACGCTCACCTCGAACTTAGCATCTTTGTCGCCGCCCTTGGCACGCTTTTGCTGACGCAAGATGGCGCGCTCGCAAGAATCTAAGTCAGCCAGTGCCAGTTCGGTGTTGATCACCTCGATGTCGCTCGCAGGCGAAACCTTGTTGGCGACGTGTACGATATTCTCATCTTCGAAACAACGCACCACGTGACCGATAGCATCGGTTTCACGAATGTTTGCCAGGAACTTGTTACCCAGGCCTTCCCCTTTCGAGGCACCGGCTACCAGGCCGGCGATATCGACGAATTCCATGGTAGTCGGCAGAACACGTTCAGGCTTAACGATTTCCGCCAGGGCCTCCAAACGTGGATCCGGCACAGGTACCACACCCGTGTTAGGCTCGATCGTACAAAACGGGAAGTTTGACGCTTCGATACCCGCCTTAGTCAAGGCGTTGAACAGAGTCGATTTACCTACGTTTGGTAGGCCGACGATGCCACATTTAAAACCCATATTATTACCTTTATTTAATTAACCTTATCGCCGAGGCGATAATGAAGCTGTTCATTGCCGACGAATCGACTCAACCGGCCTTGTAAGAGTGCAACCTGTGCATCGCCTTACTCATGTCTTCCTTAAAGAGCACCTCGGTGGCGCGCACCGCCTCGTCAATCACCTCTTCGATGAGGCGTTGCTCGGTCTGCGGCGCCTTACCCAGCACATAGTTGCTGACCATGCTCTTGTCGCCTGGATGGCCAATGCCAATCCGCAGGCGATAGAAACCTTTGTCGTTTGCGAGCTTGGCGATGATGTCTTTGAGGCCATTATGGCCACCATGACCGCCGCCCAACTTAAACTTAGCCACACCTGGAGGCATATCCAGCTCATCGTGAGCCACTAAGATCTCATCGGGAGCAATACGAAAGAAGTTTGCCAAGGCCGCCACCGACTTACCACTGAGGTTCATAAAGGTGGTTGGGATCAAAAGGCGCACATCTTTACCGTACAGGGTCGCCCTTGCGGTCAGGCCATAGTATTTGCTGTCGGCCACCAGGCTGACACCGCATACCCGTGCCAGCTCGTTGACATACCATGCACCTGCGTTGTGCCGAGTCTGCTCATATTTGTCGCCTGGATTAGCCAAGCCTACGATAAGCTTTATATTGCTCATTTCACCCTTGTCCATTCGCAAGTGCCAATAAAAAACGCGGCATTTTAGCACTCAATCGAGTCGGCAACAAATTTATCCCAGACAAGGGCAATATGGCCGGAGCTTATAGCCCCATGGCGTATTTCAGCACCTTCTGCTTGATGGGCCCGTCTATGTTAGCCAGCTTGAGGGCGCCGTTTCTAAGCAGTTTCAGCGGCAACAGCTCGTTACTAAAGCCGGCGTAGAAGAGATCCATGGTGGTCATCATCAGCTGATTGTCGGTGTAACGCTTAGCCTGATAGGCCTTGAGTACCTCGTTATCCCACCAACATTTATGGTTAGCGATGGCATCGGCGAAGGTGTCTATCAGGGCGCTGACATCCTTAAAACCCAGGTTGACGCCCTGGCCGGCCAGCGGGTTGATGGTATGGGCGGCGTCCCCCAAGATGACCAGGTGATCGTCAAAGTAGCGCTGGGCGTGGCGACGGGTCAGCTTGAAGCTTCCCTTAGAGAGCACCTTAAACTCACGCGCCAGACGTTTAGGAAAATGGGCATCTATCTGCTCATACAGCGCCTGATTGCTTAGGCTTTGTAGCTGAGCGATACGACTGGCATCGTCGTACCACACCAGGGAGGCGTGCTTACCCGGCAGCGGCAACAGGGAGCGCGGCCCCTTAGGGGTAAACTGCTGCCAGGTGACATCCTGCTCGTCCTGCTCGGTGGCGATATTGATCAGCATGGCCGACTGGGCGTAATCCCAACCCGTCACGCCGATCCCTGCCCACTGGCGTACCTGAGAGTTGGCGCCATCGGCCCCCACCAACAGCCGCGTCTCTATCTCGCTACCATCCTCCAGGGTGAGGCGAATGCCGCCTTCCATGCGGGCAAACTGGCTGACCTTTGCAGGGCAGAGCAGACTGAGATTGTCATGTCGGTCAAATTGTTGCCACAGGGCCAGCTGCACCAGACGGTTCTCGACGATATGACCAAGGTGAGAGGCGCCAATCTGGTCGCTATGAAACTGGGTGATGCAGCCTTCCATCTCCCAGGTCTCCAGACCTTTGTAGGCCACCTGACGCATCTCGCCGAGTGCAGTCAAGGCGTCGAGGCGCTCGAGCAACTGCTCTGAGGCCACGCTGATGGCCGATACCCTAAGATCCAGTTCCTGCTCACTGTCGTAGGCCTTGGGCACATAGGCCTCAACCATCGCCACCGACAGGCCAAGCTGCGCCAACCCGAGGGCCGTCGCCGCCCCCACCATACCGCCGCCTAACACGACAACATCTTTCACTAAGGTCTTGCGCTGGTTCTGACTCACCTTGGGTTCGACTCCCTACTTCTTATTACCAAATATGTCACATCGACGGATTGCGTGTATAAATGTTACCAGGCAGGCAACTACTCACACTCAGTTACAAAGGCGCGGCGCATAACGCCATTTGCGACTTTACACTCTCAGTTCACAGCTAACTTGCAATACAGCTAACCATTACTGCTGAGTGTCACGGAGTGTCCTATGAAAAAGTTACTGCTAGCCAGCCTAATCACCGCCGCCAGTCTAATCTCGGCCTCGGCCCTTGCCGCGCCCACCTCTGGGATGGAGAGGATTACTGTAACCTATCGCAACTCGCTTGATTATGCCCTATATCAATATACGATTGAATTAATGAGCCATTATAGGGCGGAGATCCAAACAAGCATACAGCGTCAGGCCAAAAACAGCAGCCAGGCGATGGCCGATGCCTTCTTTACTCAGACGCCCGAGGCGCAGGTCGCCCTGGTGGATTTCCCGGTCAAAGGATCCGCGCGCACCGAGTAAATTCACCCTTATGACGTGCAAAAGCTAGCCAGCAGGCGGCGCAGAGGGTAAAATGTCGCGCTATTTTTCCCAGTAGTTGCAACAACGGCGCAAAACTGATGAGTAAGAAACTCCACATTAAAACCTGGGGCTGTCAGATGAATGAGTATGACTCATCAAAGATGGCCGACCTGCTCGACGAATATCAAGGCTACACCTTGACCGAAGAGGCCGAGGAAGCAGATGTACTGCTACTCAATACCTGCTCGATTCGCGAAAAAGCACAGGAAAAAGTATTCCACCAGCTGGGTCGCTGGAAGACGCTAAAAGACAAGAACCCTAACCTTATCATAGGTGTAGGTGGCTGTGTGGCGTCTCAAGAAGGTAAGGCAATCAAAGATAGAGCTCAGTGTGTCGACCTGATCTTCGGCCCACAGACGCTACATCGTCTGCCTGAGATGATCGAACAGATCCAGCAAGGCGGCAAAGCCGTCATCGACGTCAGCTTCCCCGAGATTGAAAAGTTCGACCGCCTGCCAGAGCCGCGCGCCGAGGGCCCGAGCGCCTTCGTCTCCATCATGGAAGGCTGTAGCAAGTATTGCTCTTTCTGCGTGGTGCCCTACACACGCGGTGAAGAGGTGAGCCGTCCGGTGGACGACGTGATCCTAGAGATCGCCCAGCTCGCCGAGCAAGGCGTGCGTGAGGTTAACCTGCTAGGTCAGAACGTGAACGCCTATCGCGGCGCGACCCACGATGACGATATCTGTACCTTCGCCGAGCTGCTACGTTATGTGGCCGCCATCGACGGTATCGATCGTATTCGTTTCACCACCAGCCACCCGATCGAGTTTACCCAAGACATCATCGACGTGTATGAAGATACGCCTGAACTGGTGAGCTTCCTGCATCTGCCGGTGCAATCTGGTTCGGATCTTATCCTCACCCAGATGAAGCGTGGCCACATGGCTATCGAATACAAATCGATCATCCGTCGTCTGCGTAAGGCCAGACCCGACATTCAGATCAGCTCTGACTTCATCGTCGGCTTCCCTGGCGAGTCTAAGCAGGACTTCGCCGATACCATGAAGCTGATTGAAGATGTGCAGTTCGACCACAGCTTCAGCTTCATCTACAGCGCACGCCCGGGTACACCGGCATCGGATCTGCCCGACGATGTCTCGCTGGATGAGAAGAAGGAGCGCCTGGCGATTCTGCAAGACAGAATCACCCAGCAGGCGATGCGCTACAGCCGCCAGATGCTAGGCACAGTGCAGCGTATCCTGGTAGAAGGCCCATCGGTGAAGAACCCTATGGAGCTGCGTGGCCGCACCGAAAACAACCGAGTAGTGAACTTCGAAGCCGATCCTAAGCACATAGGTAGCTTCGTCGACGTCGAGATCGTCGATGTGTTTACCAACTCGCTGCGTGGCAAATTCATTCGCGGCGAAGATGAGATGGACCTGCGCCGTGACCTGCGTCCATCAGACATCCTGGCCAAGCATAAGAAAGATGACGATCTTGGGGTGACACAGTTTATCCCTTAGGCATCTCTAAAATGCGAATTGAAAGCGACCCCAGGGTCGCTTTTTTATTGCGCATTTCTATCGTGCATTTTTACTGCGCCTTGAATCCATAAACCTTTTAAGGGCGGCGAGTTTTCGATCAAATGGTGTAATCAAATAGCATTAGCAATTAAACTTAATGCCTCGTAAACTGTCACTATAGTCTGTCGGGCATGACACCCGACGGCACACGCATTCACGACAAACGCAACTGGAGCTATTTTTGTCAAACAAACTCACCACGCTCAATCTGTATCTCGAGCCGTCTGATACCCGTAGGCTAGCCTCACTCTGCGGCCCCTTTGATGACAACATCAAACAACTCGAGCGTCGCATCGGCGTCGAGATCAACTATCGCAATAACCATTTTCAAATTGTCGGTCAGGCCCGCAACTGCCTGACGGTCAATAACCTGCTCAAAGAGCTCTATATCGAGACGCAGCCGGTACGCGGCAGCACGCCAGACCTCGAGCCCGATAAAGTGCACATGGCGATACAAGAGGCGATCGCCCTGGAGGCCGACGCCCCCCGCGACGACAAAGAGCTATATATCAAGACCAAGCGCGGCGTGGTCAAGCCCCGCAACCCTAACCAGAGCGATTATGTCGCCAACATAGTGCGCCACGACATCACCTTCGGTATCGGCCCGGCCGGTACGGGTAAGACCTACCTGGCGGTCGCCGCAGCGGTCGATGCCCTGGAGCGTCAGGAAGTGAGACGCATACTGCTGACTCGCCCTGCGGTCGAGGCAGGAGAGAAGCTCGGCTTCCTGCCTGGCGATCTCAGCCAGAAGGTCGACCCTTACCTGCGCCCCCTGTATGACGCCTTGTTTGAGATGATGGGTTTCGAGAAGGTCGAGCGCCTGATCGAGCGCAGCGTCATCGAAGTCGCGCCCCTGGCCTACATGCGTGGCCGTACCCTGAATGATGCCTTCATCATCCTGGACGAGAGTCAGAATACCACGGTAGAACAGATGAAGATGTTCCTCACCCGTATCGGCTTCAACTCCCGCGCGGTGATCACCGGCGACATCACTCAGATCGACCTGCCCAAGCATCAGAAGTCTGGTCTGCGCCATGCCATCGAGGTGCTTAGCGAAGTCGACGAGGTGAGCTTTAACTTCTTCCAGGCCAAGGATGTGGTGCGCCACCCCGTGGTTGCCCGTATCGTCGAGGCCTACGAGGCGCACGATCAGAAGGTAGCCAGCGAAAAGGCCAAGCGTGAGAGCCAGTTTAAGGCGGAGGAGCCTAAGCACCATGATGCCTGATAGCCCAATAGCACTGCACCTAGATCTGCAGGTTGCGACCCAGGCCGAACAATTGCCGAGCCAGGAAGAGTTCGAGTCTTGGGTACGTCTGGCCCTTGGCAATGCCATGCCCGAGGCCGAGATGACCATACGCCTGGTGGATGAGGCTGAAAGTCAGCAGTTAAATCATACCTATAGAGGCAAAGACAAGCCGACAAATGTGCTATCATTCCCGTTCGAGTCGCCGCCTGAGGTTGAACTGCCTCTGCTGGGCGACTTAGTTATCTGTGTGCCTGTGGTCGAGCAGGAGGCTGAGATCCAAGGAAAAAGCCTTACAGCCCACTGGGCCCACATGGTTGTACATGGTTGTCTGCATCTGCTAGGGTATGATCATATTATCGATAGCGAAGCAGAAGAAATGGAGTCTTTAGAGACTCAACTTATTGAAAGTTTGGGATTTCCCAATCCTTACAAGGAGCAATAGCCGGCCAATTCTGGTCAGGAAATTACTATGAGTGACGATAACCCACCGAGTAGCAACGCCCATAAGAAGGGCTGGTTTGAAAAAGTAAGTCAGTTATTCCAGGGCGAACCACAGAGTCGCGACGAGTTAGTGGAGGTGATCCACGACGCTGAACAGAGAGAAGTGATCAGCGAAGACACGCGCGAAATGATTAAAGGTGTTTTAGAAGTCTCCGATCTGCGCGTGCGTGACATCATGATCCCACGGGCACAAATTGTGGCGCTAAAAATAGACAACACGGTAGAGGAGCTGCTGTCGACCGTCATAGGCTCGGCCCATTCCCGCTTCCCCGTGGTCAACGAAGATAAAGATCATATCGAAGGCATACTGCTGGCTAAAGACCTGTTGCAGTATGGCTTTAAAAATAACGACGAGCCCTTTTCCCTCGAGCAGGTGATCCGTCCGGCCGTCGTGGTGCCAGAGAGCAAACGTGTCGACGTGCTCCTGAAGGAATTCCGTTCCCAGCGTTACCATATGGCGATCGTCGTCGATGAATATGGTGGCGTTTCCGGTCTGGTCACCATCGAGGATATTCTCGAAGAGATCGTCGGCGAGATCGAAGATGAGTTCGATCACGACTCCGCCGAAGAGACAGAGATCCGCAAGGTGGGCAAACAGATCTATATGGTCAAGGCACTAACCCCTATCGACGACTTCAACGAGACCTTCGGCACTCAGTTTAGTGACGAAGAGTTCGATACCGTCGGCGGCCTGGTCTCCCACGCCTTTGGCCACCTGCCCGAGCGCAACGAGAAGATCACCATAGATGAGATTGAATTTAAGGTGATTAGCGCCGACACCCGCAGGCTGGTTCAGCTCAGGGTGAAACTTCCCGATCCCCAGACCGAAGAAGAAAACGCGTAAACCTTCGGTCCCCTGATGAGGCTATAATGCTGCTACGACTTAGGGCAATTGCCCATCATCCTGTAATACGGCTGGTACTCGCCTATCTGGCAGGTGCCAGTACCGCACTGGCTTTCGCCCCCTATGCACTTTGGCCCATCTATCCGCTGGCCATGGCGTTCGCTCTCGGGCACAGTCGCCGGCTTACCCCGAAACAGACATTTCTCTACTGGCTAAGCTTCGGCTTTGGCTGTTTCTCTGTGGGGATCAGCTGGGTGCATGTCAGCATAGACACCTACGGTGGCCTGCCGCTTATCGCCTCACTGGGTCTGATGGCCATCCTGGCCCTCTACCTGGCGCTCTACCCGGCGCTGGCGGCCTACCTCAGCATCAAGCTGGTGCCTAAGTCGCTCACACTGCGCTTTCTCGCCGTCTTCCCCGCCGCCTGGGTGCTGACCGAGTGGGCCAGAGGCTGGGTGCTGACCGGATTCCCCTGGCTCTGGGGCGGCTATAGCCAAACCAATGGACCACTGGCGCCCCTTGCCAGCAACATAGGCGCCCTGGGGCTCAGCCTTGTCCTAGCCATGATCGCCGGCGCCTTAGCCCTCGCCTTTACCCATAGCACTGATAGGCTGGACTCAAATGGAGTGAGCTCAAATGGGCCGCGCTCATTTAGCTTGCGAGTAGCACCGCTGCTCCTTATCGCCGCCCTTGCCGGCCTGGGGGCTTTCGCCAGCGCGCAACTATCGCCCATTACCCCTACGGGCAAGTCGGTCAAGGTGGCGCTGGTGCAGGGCAACATCGCCCAGAGCATGAAATGGCAGCCCGAGGCGCTCTGGCCCACCATGATTAAGTATATGGATCTCTCAAGGCCGTCGCTGGCCGACACCGACCTTTTTATCTGGCCTGAGGCGGCGATCCCCGCCCCCGAGTATATGGTGGAAGAGTTTCTCGACAACGCCAACAAGGTCGCCAACCTGAATAACAGCGCCATCATCACGGGCATCATCAGCAAGCAGCAGAATCGCTTCTATAACTCGCTGATCGTCCTGGGTAACCACCAGCAGCTACAACAAGAGAGCGCCGATTATCGCGGCGATGGCAGCAACGAGTTTCGTAAGCACCATCTGCTGCCCATCGGCGAGTTTGTGCCGCTGGAAGATCTGCTCAGGCCGCTGGCGCCCTTCTTTAACCTGCCCATGTCCTCCTTCGCCAGAGGCGACTTCCAGCAGCCTAACCTAGACGCCGTAGGGCATCAGCTGGCGCCGGCCATCTGTTATGAAATAGCCTTCCCCGAGCAGCTCAGAGCTAACGTCAATGCCGGTACAGAGCTGCTACTCACCGTCTCCAACGATGCCTGGTTCGGCCGCTCAAATGGGCCGTTGCAGCACATGGAGATCGCCCAGATGCGCGCCATCGAACTGGGCAGGCCGCTACTAAGAGCTACCAACAATGGCGTCACCGCCGTGGTCGACCCACAGGGCAAGATCACCCACAGCCTGCCGCAGTTTGAAACCGGAGTGCTCAAGGCCGAGGTGCCGCTGGTGTCCGGCAGCACGGGCTTCGCCCACTGGGGCCAGACGCCACTCCTGCTGCTGTGCACCATCATCTTAATCGGCGCCGTGATCCGCAGACTAAGGCTCTAGCTCTAGCTCTAGATTTAGTGCTATAACTGGCCCTCCAACATTTTTCGAACAGATATAAAAATCCCCGCTATCGCGGGGATTTCTTTGTGAGCCGGTTAGACTCACAACTCAGGTTAGATGCTTATGGGTCTGGCGCTCAGGCATCAAGCGCTCAGCAGATTAAGGTGCCAGCGCCTCACGGGTAAACTGATCGCCATCGCACTCGGGGCAGTCGGGGATCACCCCGGGGAATTCGATGCGCATCTCATGGCCGCAGCCGGTGCAGACCATCACCCCCTGACCCACTATCTCGCCGCTCTGATAATAGCCGTGATGTTTGAAGTCTTGGGTCACCTCGTGCCACTCCACCTGGCTCCTGTCGGTAATCTCACTCAACCAATGCCACAGGGTATTCTCGGCGGCGATGACTGTGGGGCTGTGGCTGAGATCCGTGGCGTTCTTTTCGGCCAGGTAGCTGCCGATATCACGCTTTAAAAATTCTTCCACCAGGGCAAGCTCCTCCTCCTTGGCCTGCTCTTTGAGCAGCAAGAACTCCTTACTCGCCGTGACGGTCTTATATAATTCCTTTGCAGTCATTGAGTTATCTTCAGAGAAATCCGATTTCACCTGCTCGAATAGGGCCTGGTAAAGCGCTAGCAACTCGGTACTTCTTTCACTCATGTTCTATACTCCTTCATGCGAACCTTTTTAATGACTCACTTCTAGTTTATTCTATGCAGATCTAACTCGCGCGCAAGATGCGCAAGATCAAATAAATAGGCGGCATGGCCGGGAATCATCAATGCAAGAGCAATATCTACCTTCAGAGATTGAAGCTAAGGTGCAGCAGCACTGGCAAGACACTAAAACATTTGAAGTAACCGAGGACGAAAGCAAAGAGAAGTTTTACTGTCTCTCTATGTTTCCATACCCTTCTGGCCGACTGCATATGGGCCATGTCCGCAACTACACCATAGGCGATGTCGTTGCCCGTTACCAGCGTCTGCAAGGAAAAAACGTATTACAACCCATAGGTTGGGACTCTTTCGGTCTGCCTGCTGAGAACGCTGCCATCAACAACAAGACGGCGCCAGCCCCTTGGACCTATGAAAACATCGATTACATGAAAAACCAGCTGAAGATGCTGGGTTTCGGCTACGACTGGAGCCGTGAGATCGCCACCTGTACGCCTGAGTACTACCGCTGGGAACAGTGGTTCTTCACCAAGCTGTACGAGAAGGGCCTAGTCTACAAGAAGACCGCCTCGGTTAACTGGTGTCCAAACGATGAAACCGTACTGGCCAACGAGCAGGTTCAAGACGGCTGCTGCTGGCGCTGTGACACCCAAGTGGTGCAAAAAGAGATCCCTCAGTGGTTCATCAAGATCACCGACTACGCCGAAGAGCTGCTGAACGACATAGACCAGCTGGACGAATGGCCAGAGCAGGTCAAGACGATGCAGCGCAACTGGATCGGCCGCAGCGAAGGCATCGAGATGACCTTCCAGGTCGAGGGTAGCGATCAGAGTTTCGACATCTATACCACTCGCCCAGACACAGTAATGGGCGTGACCTATGTGGCGATCGCCGCCGGTCACCCGCTGGCGCAGCAAGCGGCCGAGAACAACCCTGTGCTGGCCGAGTTTATCGAAGAGTGCAAGAACGCCGACACCACAGAAGCCGCCATGGCCGCCATGGAGAAGAAGGGTGTCGACACAGGCCTTAAGGCCATCCATCCGCTGACAGGCAAGCTGGTGCCTATCTGGGCCGCTAACTTCGTGCTGATGAACTATGGTACTGGCGCCGTGATGTCGGTACCGGGTCACGACCAGCGCGACTACGAATTTGCCACTAAGTATGGCCTGCCGATCGAAGGCGTGATCAAGCCTGCAGATGGCGAGCTGGATATCAGCGAAGAAGCCTACACAGAGAAGGGGATCCTGTTTAACTCTGGCGACTCATTCCCAGAGCTTGACGGCCTGGACTTCCAGGCGGCGTTCGATGCCATCGACGCTAAGCTGGCCAGCGAAGGCAAGGGTAAGCGTCAGGTGAACTATCGTCTGCGTGACTGGGGTGTCTCCCGTCAGCGTTACTGGGGCGCGCCAATTCCTATGGTCACCCTGGCCGACGGTACGGTAATGCCAACGCCTGAAGATCAACTGCCGGTGATCCTGCCAGAAGATGTGGTCATGGATGGTATCCAGAGCCCAATCAAGGCTGACAAAGAGTGGGCCAAGACCCAGGTTAACGGTCAGGAAGCCTTCAGAGAAACCGATACCTTCGACACCTTCATGGAGTCTTCTTGGTACTATGCCCGCTACTGTAGCCCTAAGGCCGACCAGATGCTGGATCCGGCCAAGGCCAACTACTGGCTGCCGGTGGATCAATATATCGGTGGTATCGAGCACGCCTGTATGCACCTGCTCTACTTCCGCTTCTTCCACAAGCTGCTGCGTGACATCGGCCTGGTTAACAGCGATGAGCCAGCCAAGCGTCTGCTGACCCAGGGCATGGTGCTGGCCGATGCCTTCTACTACACAGACGACAAGGGTGCCCGCGTGTGGGTATCGCCAAACGATGCCAAGGTTACCGAAACCGACGACAAGGGCCGTATCGTCAAGGCCGTCGACAGCCAAGGTCATGAACTGGTTTACACCGGCATGAGCAAGATGTCTAAGTCGAAGAACAATGGTATCGACCCGCAAGAGATGGTGGACAAGTACGGCGCCGATACCGTGCGTCTGTTCATGATGTTCGCCTCGCCACCAGAGCTGACCCTGGAATGGCAAGAGTCGAGCGTCGAAGGAGCTCACCGCTTCATCAAGCGTCTGTGGAAACTGGCCCATGACCATGTGTCACAAGGCCCAACTGTTGCCCTGGATGTTGCCTCACTCGATAGCGCTCAAAAAGAGCTGCGTCGTGAACTGCACAAGACCATTGCCAAGGTGGGTGACGATATTGAGCGTCGTCAGATGTTCAACACCGCCATCGCCTCTGTGATGGAGCTGATGAACCGTCTGCAAAAGGCGCCGATGGAGAGCGAGCAAGACAGAGCCCTGATGCAGGAAGCCCTATGCGCCGTGGTGCGTCTGCTCTACCCTATCATCCCGCACACCAGCTTCGAGCTGTGGCAGGCACTGGGTCACGAAGAGACGATTGAAAACGTGCTTTGGCCAGTCGTCGATGAGTCGGCGCTGGTCGAAGACAGCAAGCTGATCATAGTACAGGTGAATGGCAAGCTACGCGCCAAGGTAACAGTGGCCGCCGACGCCGACAAAGAGACGGTGGAAGCCGCCGGTATGGCAGAGGAAGGCGTTATCAAGCACACCGAAGGCAAGACGGTACGTAAGGTGATTTATGTACCTGGTAAGCTACTCAATATCGTAGCCAACTAATTGCCCGCTTTACTCGGCCACCTCTGGTGGCCGAGTCTTATCAAACATGGAAATAGATGGCTTAGCCTATGCTTATTAAACGCTTATGTTTTGCAATCTTAGCCCTCTCGGTGCTGCTTAGCGCCGGATGTGGTTTTAAACTTCAGCGCAGCTACTCGATCCCAGATTCTCTTAAGACGCTCACCCTGAGCAGCCAGGACGAATACAGCGAGCTGACCCGCCTGGTGCGCGAACGCCTGCGTCTCAACAGCATCGCAGTGGTGGAAGATGACGCCAGCGTGCCTACCGTGCGGATCCTCAACGACTCGCTGGACAGAAGCACCCTCTCCCTCTACCCCACAGGGAATGTAGCGGAGTATGAGCTCAACTATCATGTGCGTTTCGCGGTGCAGTATCCCGAGCGCGAGGCCAAGGCCTTCGATGTCGACATTCACCGCGACTACCTCGACGATCCCCGCACCGCACTGGCAAAGAGCCGTGAGATGGAGCTGCTCGTAAAAGAGATGCGCATCCAGGCCGCCGACCAGATCATCCAGATCTTGGCCTCTATCGAGACCAACTGATGCGCGTCTACCCGGACCAACTCGCCAAGCAGCTCTCGCCGCTCAAGCCCTGTTATCTCATCTTTGGTGATGACCCTTGGCTGTGTGAAACCAGCAAGCGGGCGATCTTCGATCAGGCCAAGCGAGAAGGTTTCGAGGAGCGCATAGTGCTCACTCAGGAGACTGGCTTTAACTGGCGTGAATTGCAGGATGAGTGGAATACCATGAGCCTGTTCGCCAGTCGCCGCATCATAGAGCTGCACCTGCCCCAGGCCAAACCCGGCAGCGAGGGCAGTAGCCAGCTACAGAGTCTGATGGCGCAGGTGAATCCGGATATTCTGCTGGTGATCACAGGGCCAAAGCTTGCTAGCGAACAGACCAAATCGAAATGGTTTAAGCAGCTGGATGACAAAGGGATTTATATCCCTTGTGCCACGCCAGAAGGGCCACAGTTTCAGCGCTGGTTACAGACCCGCATTCGCGAGGCAGGGCTAAACCTGACTCCGGACGCCCAGCAGCTGTTGCTGAGTCTGTATGAAGGCAACCTGCTGGCGGCGGATCAGGCGATACAGCTACTGATGCTGCTCAGCCCCAGCAGCCAGATCACCAGCGAGCAACTGCAAAACTACTTCGAAGATCAGTCCCGTTTCAGCGTGTTTCAGCTGGCCGATTGCCTGCTGGCTAATCAACAGGAGAAGGCCCAGCATATCCTGGCCCAGCTCCAGGCCGAGGGCACGGCCCTGCCGATACTGTTATGGGGCCAGTTTAAGGAGCTGACCACACTGTTACAGCTCAAGCAGGCCCAGGAGGCGGGAACGCCACTACAGAGTCTGTGGAGTCAGTTCAGGATCTGGGACAAACGCAAGGGACTATATCAGGGCGCGCTGTCGCGCCTGAGCCTAAGTCAGATAGAGACGGCTCTGGCCAGCGCCTCGAAGATCGAGCTAAAGCTCAAGCAGCAGGGGGCTGAGGATTGGACCGCCATGAGTCACCTCTGCCTGCTGTACGATCCCAAGGCCCACGCTCATCTTAGCCATATCGAACTCGGCTAGGGATAAGCAAGATGAAGATTGGCATACTGGGCGGCACCTTCGACCCCATTCACTATGGTCATATCAAGCCATTGCTTGAGGTACAGGCCGCCCTGGGACTCGACGAAGTCTGGCTGATGCCCAACCATATTCCGCCCCACAAGGACGGCACCAACACCTCGACTCAGCATCGCCTTGCGATGGCCCAGCTGGTGTGTCAGCAATACCCGCAACTCAAGCTGTGTGACATAGAGGCAAACCGCGACCAGCCCTCCTATTCGGTAGAGACCCTGAAGCACCTGCGTCAGACCCACGGCCAGGATCAACTGGTGTTTATCATGGGGATGGACTCCTTCGTCGGCCTGCCGACCTGGTATCACTGGCAACAGCTGTTCGACCTGTGTCATATCGCCGTCTGTCAGCGCCCCGGCTGGACACTTGCTGATGACAGCGAGATGGCCACACAGCTTAATACCCGCCGCGCAGACAAGGCGGGGCTTGATAAGGCAGCCGAGTCAGATTGCTACGCCGGTCTCATCTTCCCGGTGACCATCACACCTCAGCCCTACTCCTCTACCGAGATTCGCCAGCAGCTGGCCCAAAATCAGCTGGCGACCGATGCCATGCCGCAAGCTATCGCCGACTATATCGCCGCCCATCGGCTCTATCGCTAACAGCCAGATAACAAGGCTTCAACCTTTAGCCAAACTCACGCCGGTTAGGGTGCAGACAGGCATTTCGCGCACCGCTATTAGCAATTACTTTAGGGGCATAACCTGTTATACTGCCTCGCTGTTAAAAATGAATGAGGAATTTAGCGTGCAAAGCGCCGAGCTTAAACAGTTTGTAGTCGACAAGGTCGAAGATTTAAAAGCAAAAGATGTTGTAGTACTGGAAGTCACCGACAAGTCGAATGTGACCGACTATATGGTGGTCTGTTCGGGTACTTCTAAGACCCACGTCAGAGCGATCGCCGAGAACGTGGTACTCGAGGCCAAACGTGCCAACCTACATATCCATGGCGTCGAAGGCCGTGACAGCAGCGAATGGGTGCTGGTCGACCTAGGCGACGTGATTGTTCATGTGATGCAAGACAAGACCCGCGACTTCTATCAGCTTGAAAAGCTGTGGTCTGAAAAGCCAGCTTAATGAAGTTACAACTCGTTGCCGTGGGCACTCGCATGCCCGCCTGGGTCACCACAGGTTTCGAAGAATATCAGCGCCGTTTCCCCAGGGACATGGCGTTCGAACTTATTGAGATCCCTGCCGGCAAGCGCGGTAAGAATGCCGACATCGCCCGCATCTTGCACAAAGAGGGCGAACAGATGCTGGCGGCTATCCCTAAGGGAAACCATATCGTCAGCCTAGATCTACCGGGAAAAAACTGGACCACGCCCGAGCTTGCCACTCAGCTCAATCGCTGGCAACTGGACGGTCGCGATGTTAGCCTGCTTATCGGCGGCCCCGAGGGACTGGCCCCCGCCTGTAAACAGGCGGCGAATCAGAGCTGGTGTCTATCGGCCTTGACCCTGCCCCACCCCTTGGTACGCGTCTTGGTGGCCGAGAGCCTATACCGTGCCTGGAGCATCAACAACAACCACCCGTATCATAGAGAGTAGTGCGCCGCGCGATACTCGAGTCAATCGAGGGATAGACGATGATAGTGACAACCAACATACTGCCGGAGAGAGTATAATTGGCGCCACGTAAACGGATGGCCATGCATGATCATGCAGCCGAAGCCTCGCTGTTCAAACGCCGCGCCATCTTCACCTTTGGTTGTGTGATAATCCTACTGAGCATACTGCTGGGCAACCTCTATCATCTACAAGTCTTGTCCTACAAAGACTACGAGACCCGCTCCAACGACAACCGCATCCGTGTCGTGCCAGTGGCGCCAAGCCGCGGCCTGATCTACGACAGACACGGCCAACTGTTGGCGGAGAATCAGCCCTTCTACTCGCTGGAACTGATCCCCGAGAAGGTCAAAGACATTCCCGCGACCCTGGATGAACTCGCCAAGGTCGTCGAGCTCAGCAAGGATGACAGAGAAAGCCTGGTCGCCTCCCTCAAATACCATCGCCGCTTCAAGCCGATAACGGTCAAGAACCGCCTGTCGGAGGAGGAAGTGGCGGTCTTTAGCGTGAACCAACACAGATTCCCTGGCTTCTCCATCGACGCGGGCCTGAAACGCCACTACCCCTACGATGGGCTGCTGACCCATGTGCTGGGTTATGTGGGCCGCATCAACAACCGAGATCAGGCCGCATTGCAGCGCAACGGCCAGTGGCAAAACTACGCCGCCACCAAGGATATCGGCAAGCAGGGGATCGAAAAGTTTTATGAGAGCCTGCTGCACGGCATGCCGGGTCATCTCGAAGAAGAGGTCAACAATCGCGGCCGCACCATTCGCACCCTTAAATCTGTGGCGCCAGAGCCGGGCCAGGACATCTACCTGACCCTGGATCTTCAGCTGCAGAAGAAGGCGATGGAACTGCTGGCGGGTCGTCGCGGCTCAATCGTGGCTATCGATCCCCGCGACGGTGGCATACTGGCCATGGTCTCCAGCCCCAGCTATGACCCGAACCAGTTCGTGCACGGCATCAGCTCCAAGGCCTATAGCGATCTGCTCAACGCCCGCTCACGCCCTTTGATCAACCGCGCTACTCAGGGGCAGTACGCCCCGGCATCGACGGTGAAGCCTCACATGGCGCTGCTGGGCCTGGAAGAAAAGGTAGTGACCCCTAAGACCCGGGTGTGGGACCCAGGCTTTTGGCAGATCCCCGGTGTCGAGCGCAAGTATCGCGACTGGAAACGTTGGGGCCACGGCTGGGTCGATGTCAACGGCGCCCTGGTGCACTCCTGTGACACCTACTTCTACGACATGGCCTACAAGACAGGCATAGATAAGATCAGCAACTTCATGCAGCAGTTCGGCTTTGGCGAGCGCACCGGCGTGGACATCTTCGAGGAATCGGCCGGTAACATGCCATCCAAGGACTGGAAGCGCCTCAAATATAATCAGCCCTGGTATATCGGCGATACCATCTCGGTGGGGATCGGCCAGGGTTACTGGACCACAACACCCCTGCAGCTGGCCAACGCCACCGCCATCATGGCCAATAAGGGCGAACGTTTCGTGCCGCACCTGCTGAAGTCGATCAAAAATGATACCGTCAAGGTCGACACGCCGGTAGATAAGATGGCGCCCGTGGTGCTTAAGAGTCCACACAACTGGCAGATCATCAACGAGGCGATGAGAGATACCGCCCATAAGTCGCGCTTCGTCGACGCCGGCTATACCGCGGCGATGAAGACGGGTACCGCCCAGGTCTTCAGTGTAGCCGAAGATGAAAAGTATGACGCCGAAAATATCGACGAACACCTGAGGGACAACGCCTTGATCGTCGCCTACGCCCCCTATGAGGCGCCGCGTATCGTGCTGGCAGTGGTACTGGAAAACGCCGGTTGGGGTGGCGCCAACGCAGGCCCCGTGGCCCGCGCCCTGCTGGATGAGTATATGCTTCGCGACAACCTGCCCTTAGAAACCGCCGGGAGCCCACACAATGAACGCCCATAGCCATAGACCCAACATCTGGCAGCGCATGCATATCGACCTGCCACTGCTTCTTGGGCTACTGGCACTCATGTGCTATGGCCTGTTCGTCATCTATTCCGCCGGTGGCGAAGATATAGCGCTGATGGAGCGTCAGCTGATCCGCATGGGACTGTCGCTGGGGATCATGCTGTTTGTCGCCCAGATCAACCCCGAGGTGCTCAGGCGCTGGGCCTTCCCCATCTATATTGCCGGGGTGATCTTGCTACTAGGGGTGCATTTTTTCGGTGAGATTAACAAGGGCGCCCAGCGCTGGCTCAACCTGGGCTTCATGGAGTTTCAGCCCTCAGAGCTGATTAAGCTGGCCTTCCCCATCACCATGGCCTGGTATATCAGTAAGTTTCCCCTGCCGCCGAAGAAGCGTTATCTGGCCGGTGCCGGGGTAATTCTGCTCATTCCGACACTCTTGATTGCCAAGCAGCCGGATCTCGGTACCTCTATCCTGGTGGCGGCCTCAGGGATCTTCGTGCTGTTTCTCTCCGGCATGAGCTGGGCCATCGTCGGCAGCTTCATCGGCGGCGTGCTAGCCATGCTGCCTGTGCTCTGGTTCTTCCTGATGCACGATTATCAACGTACCCGGGTATTGACCCTGCTGGATCCGGAAAAGGACCCACTGGGCGCCGGCTACCATATTATTCAGTCCAAGATCGCCATCGGCTCCGGTGGGATCTGGGGCAAGGGCTGGCTCGACGGCACTCAGTCTCAGCTGGAGTTCCTGCCTGAACGCCACACAGATTTCATCTTCGCGGTTATCGGCGAGGAGTTTGGCCTGATCGGCAGCCTTATTCTGCTCTGCCTCTACCTCTATGTGATCGGCCGCGGCCTGGTGATCGCCTCGCGCGCGCAAACCAGTTTTGCCCGTTTACTCGCTGGCAGTATTACTTTAACCTTCTTTGTATATGTCTTTGTGAATATTGGCATGGTATCGGGGCTACTCCCCGTGGTCGGTGTGCCCCTGCCTCTCATCAGTTACGGCGGTACCTCTATGCTGACCCTGATGACAGGCTTCGGCATCCTGATGAGCATACATACCCATAGACGATTCATTGACCGTTAAAGGAAGACGATTTGAAACCAGTTTCAAAGCTATTTTTCACCCTGATGCTGGGCGGCGCCAGCTTGCTGGCCCAGGCCGATGACAAGGTGATCCCCCAAGAAGGTGATATCAGTGAATTGAAGACAGCCTTCACCGAGCAGCAACTCGGCGCCGGCTTCACCCAGGCAGAGATAGACAGCTTTCTCAGTAGCGCACAGTACAACCAGAAGGTGATCGACGCCATCACCACCCCTTGGGAAGCCAAGCCCTGGTTTCAATATCACCCCATCTTCCTGACAGATAAGCGTCTGGAAAAGGGACTGTCCTTCTGGCGCACCCATGATGCGACCATCGCCAAGGCGGCAAAGACCTACCAGGTAGATCCTGAGATCATCGTTGCCATTATCGGCATCGAGACCTTCTACGGCGGCTACATGGGCACCTATCCGGTGATAGACGCCCTCTACACCTTGGGCTTTCATTACACGCCACGAGCCGACTTCTTTCGCAAGGAACTGGCCCAGCTACAGACCCTGGCCAAAGAGGAAAAACTGGACCTGAGCTCGCTAAAAGGCTCCTACGCCGGCGCCATGGGTTATGGCCAGTTCATTCCCTCCAGCTATCGTCATTTCGCGGTGGATTTTAGCGGCGACGGCCGCCGTGACTTGGTCGGCAATCCGGTCGATGCCATCGGCAGTGTCGCCAACTATTTCCATCAACATGGCTGGCAGAAAGGCGCCCTAGTCACACTACCTTTGACCACACATCATCTGCCCGCGCATCTCAAAGCCTGGTCCGGTGAGAAGCTCTCCTATAAGGTTGCCGACATCCTGTCGCCAACCATCTCCCTGGCACAGAATGTCGATCTCGACGTGCAACAACCCGCACTACTGGTTGAGCTTGAGCAGCAAGACGGCAAAGACTACTGGCTGGGACTGAACAACTTTTACGTGATCACCCGCTACAACCGCAGCCCGCTATACGCCATGGCGGTGTATCAATTTAGCCAACAACTTAAAGATGCTTATGCGAAACAGTAACGCCCTGTCACTGCTCTCCTTCATCCTGCTACTGGTTTTGGCGGGCTGCTCGTCGCAGAGCGGCCGATATAAGATTGCCGACGACTTAGCGCCGACCGACGCGCCCGACGTCTCCAAGGTCGAAGATGCTCACCCTAAGTTTGAGCCCTACAGCCGCGGCGGCAACCGCAAGGAATATACGGTACTGGGCAAGACCTACCGGGTGCTCGACACAGGCAAAGGCTATCAGAAGACGGGCATCGCCTCCTGGTATGGCGCCAAGTTTCATGGTCACCTCACCTCCAATGGCGAGACCTACGACATGTATTCCATGTCGGCGGCCCATAAGACGCTGCCACTGCCGAGCTATGTGAAGGTAACTAACCTGGCCAACGACAAATCGGTAGTGGTGAGGGTCAACGATCGCGGCCCCTTCCACGATAACCGTATCATAGATCTCTCCTACGCCGCGGCGCATCGCCTGGACATGCTCAAGACGGGCACGGCCAAGGTGCAGCTCGAGGTGATCTACATCGAAAATCCCGAGTCGGTGGCTTTGGCCGCACTGCAGGAAACCAAGCTTCACTATGTGCAGGTGATCGCCTCCTCAGATAAGGGGCGCATCGATCATCTGGCACAGACCCTGGCGGACCAATATCAGGTGCAGACCCGTATCCAGCAGAGCGGCAACCTCTATCGCCTGCAACTCGGCCCCATAGGACGCCAGCAGATCGCCGCCCAGCTGCATCAGACACTGCAGCAAAACGGCTACCCCCAGAGCTATCTGGTGACAGAATAAGGTAACGACCCGAAATCGGTGCGCTTTTCCTTAAGATTAAGGAACCTTCACTGATTTCGATGGTCGACTAATGTTATACTCGCCCGACATAGCGCCCAAATTTTTGCATTCAACCAAAAGACGTGCCTTGATAATATGAAATTACTGAATCACAGCTTTAAAACACTCCTCCTTGTCTCCTCTCTCTCTATCACGGCAGCCAACGCGGCACCCGTTGTTACGCCTGATGCACCTAAGGTGGCAGCCAAAGCCTTTATCCTGATGGATTACAACTCGGGCCAGATCATCGCCGAAGAGAATGCCTATGAGAGCCTGAACCCGGCCAGTCTGACCAAGATGATGACCAGCTATGTGATAGGCCACGAGATCAAGGTGGGCAACATCTCACCACAAGACAAGGTGACCATCAGTAAGAATGCCTGGTCGAAGAATTTCCCCGACTCCTCCAAGATGTTTATCGAGGTGGGCAAGCAGGTCTCTGTCGAAGAGCTCAACCGCGGCATCATCATTCAATCGGGTAACGATGCCTGTGTCGCCATGGCCGAACATATTGCCGGCACAGAAGATGGTTTCGTGGATCTGATGAACTCCTGGGCCAAGCAGCTGGGCATGCGTGACAGCTACTTCGAGAACTCCCATGGTCTGGACTCGGAAAATCACAAGACCACAGCCTACGACATGGCGCTACTGGGAGCCGCGCTGATCCGCGACGTACCCGAGGAGTACCGCGTCTACTCGGAGAAGTCTTTCACCTATAACGGCATCAAGCAGTACAACCGTAACGGTCTGCTGTGGGACAAGAGCCTGAACGTCGATGGCATCAAGACGGGCCACACCTCTGGCGCCGGTTATAACCTGGTGACCTCGGCGACCAAAGATGGCATGCGCCTGGTGTCTGTAGTCTTGGGCACCGCCAGCGAGTCGGCCCGTAAGGCCGAGAGCAAGAAACTACTCAACTATGGTTTCCGCTTCTTCGAGACCATCACCCCCTACAAGGCAGGCGACAGCTTTGTGACCCAGAAGATCTGGTACGGTGACAGAGAATCAGTGGATCTGGGCGTGCTGACAGATACCCCTATCACCATCAGCCGTGGCCAGGCGAAAAACCTCGAAGCCAACTACGAGTTGAACAAGGAGCTGACCGCCCCTATCGCCAAGGGCGAGACAGTAGGCCGCATCTACTTCCAGCTTAACGGCAAAGACATTGCCCAGTTCCCGCTGGTCACCCTGCAAGAGGTGAACGAAGGCAGCTGGTTCAGCAAGCTGATGGACTACTTTAAGCAGATGTTTGCCAGCTGGTTTAACTAATTCCACAGCGACAAATGCATGAGATAGTAAAAAGTCACCTAAGGGTGACTTTTTTGTTTTTAGCCTCTCAGGCTTGAATTAGGTATAATAACCCCCATTTTATAGCCATTAAGTTAGGCAAGAGATAGACACCTATGTTAGACACCAAATTTCATGAACTCCTAGACTTCCCCGCGGCCTTCCCTTTCAAAGTCGTGGGCGACGCCAGAGACACACTCGCCGATGACGTTGTTGCCGTTGTGCAGCGTCACGTGCCAGGCGACTATATGCCAACCTCCAGGGCCTCAAGCAAAGGCAGCTATCATTCGATCACCGTCAAGGTAACGGTTCACAGTAAAGAGCAGATCGAACTGCTTTACATCGAGTTAGCGGCTATCGAAGGGGTTAAGCGCGTCCTCTAAGATGCGCCCTCCTGGTAGGAAATGTGATCTACCTTACATTTCCTGATTTCGCGCGTATAATAGGCGCACTTAAACGCTGAGGGGAGAGGTTGCCCTTGAAAGATACGGTTTTACATATTCGTCATCTTGGTCGCCAGGATTACGAGTCGGTATGGCACGCCATGCAGGAATATACCGATAATCGCGATGAAACGAGCCGAGATGAGCTTTGGATAGTCGAACATCCTCCGGTGTTCACGCAAGGCCAGGCAGGCAAGAGTGAGCATATTCTCAACCCCGGCGATATCCCCGTCATTCAAGTCGACCGTGGTGGCCAAGTGACCTACCATGGCCCAGGACAGCTAGTCGCCTATCCACTACTGGACATCAAACGCCTCAAAATCGGCGTTCGCCAACTGGTGACCGACATAGAACAGAGTATCGTCAAGATGCTCGCCCTCTATGGCATCGAAGCCTATCCCAAGGCCGACGCTCCTGGCGTCTATGTCGAGGAGCGCAAAATAGCCTCTCTGGGTCTGCGGATCCGTAAAGGCTGCTCCTTCCACGGCCTGGCCCTGAACGTCGATATGGATATGTCCCCCTTTCAGCGCATCAACCCCTGCGGTTATGCCGGATTAGAGATGGCTCAATGTAAGCCGCTCAAGGGGCCCCAAAGCGTCGAAGAAGCCGGCGAGAAACTGATACAAACCTTTAGCCAAGAATTGGGCTATCAACATCTAGAACATCATCAAGGGTTAACAGACTAATATGAGTAGGCCTGAAAGATTACAACCCGGAGTCAAGTTACGCGATGCCGACAAGGTCTCTCGTATTCCGGTCAAGGTCGTGCCTTCCGAGCGCGAAACCATGCTACGCAAACCCGATTGGTTGAGAGTCAAGCTCCCGGCATCGAATCAACGTATCGTCGACATCAAACAGGCGCTGCGTAAGAACGGTCTGCACTCTGTATGTGAAGAGGCCTCCTGCCCTAACCTTGCCGAATGTTTTAACCATGGTACCGCTACCTTCATGATCTTGGGCGCCATCTGCACCCGTCGCTGCCCCTTCTGCGACGTGGCCCATGGTCGTCCACTCAAGCCTGATGCCGAAGAGCCGGTAAAACTGGCACAAACCATCAGAGACATGAAGCTGAAATATGTGGTGATCACCTCTGTGGATCGTGACGATCTGCGTGATGGTGGTGCCCAGCACTTTGCCGACTGTATTCGCGAGATCCGTAAGCTCAACCCAGAGATCAAGATTGAGATCTTGGTGCCCGATTTCAGGGGCCGCATCGACGCCGCCTTGGAGATTCTGGCCACAGAGCCACCCGATGTCTTCAATCACAACCTGGAAACTGCGCCTAAGCACTACCGTAAGGCTCGTCCAGGGGCGAACTACCAATGGTCACTGGATCTGTTGAAGAAATTCAAAGAACAACACCCACATATTCCGACTAAGTCGGGCCTGATGATGGGTCTGGGTGAGACCAACGAAGAGATCGCCGAGGTGCTTCGCGACCTGCGTGCGCACAATGTTGAGATGCTGACACTCGGTCAATACCTGCAGCCTTCTAAATTCCACCTGCCGGTAGAGCGTTACGTGCCGCCAGCCGAGTTTGACGAGCTGAAAGACTATGCCGAAGAGATAGGCTTTACCCATGCCGCTTGTGGTCCTATGGTGCGTTCTAGCTACCACGCCGACCTGCAGGCCCAAGGTAAAGAGGTTAAATAACCTAAGGCCTTAGGCACGCAATTGTCTTTAGCGTTCAACGCTTAGAAACAAAAATAGCGCCCTTGCGGCGCTATTTTTTTATTCCCGAGTACAAACCCAAACGGCTAGAACAAACGCTCCATCAAGATAGCGTCTTCTTTCCCCTGTTCCAGCTGATAATAGTTGGCCCGCATTCCCGTCTGCTCGAAGCCCATCTGGCGATATAAGGCGATTGCCCTTTCATTAGAGGCTCTCACCTCTAACATCATACGTTCGGCCCCCTGAGTGGCTGCCAGCTCGATTAACGCCTCGGTGAGGCGCTTACCCAAACCTTGCCCCTGAGCGTCTGGCCTGACGCAGATATCCATCAGGGTGGCATCTTCGAACAGTTGATGCAGAATGCTGAAGCCCAACAGCGTCTCATCATCATAGAGACCGATAACATGGTAGAAACGCCCGAAACAGGTCTCAAGGTTACTCAGGGACATGGGGAAACTATGGCAGGCCGACTCCAGCTCATGCAACTTAGGAGCGTCTTCTTTGGTCAGCGTCTTAAGCGTTAGCGTCATAGGCATCGCTCTCCCAAATATGCTGCCATAGCTCGCGCTTGGCCTTAGATTCTTGCTCGAGAACGGCTATAGGTGCAGAGCTGATGGCACATGCCAGCTTAGGTAACCTGAGACTTCGCATATCCCAAAACACCTCTTTGGTGCTGCTAAGCGAATCGCTGACGACGACCTGCTTATCCTGCTCGGGAAAGAGCGCCAATACCTGGCGGATAAGCGGGTGGTCACCTGAGACGCTCGCGCCTCGATCCACAAGAATATGGTACAGGGGAAGCTCGGCTCCCTTCTCTACCCAGCGGGTTATACCCATCACATCTAAATATGCACTCGGTTCCAAATCGCCTCCAGACAAATGCTAACCCCTTAAGGATAACCTCTGCCCAGGCGAGTGTCACGACGACCAGAGACTATATGAACTTGAGTGAAATGATAAAACTCAGAAAAGCAAAAAGCCGTTCATTTCTGAACGGCTTTTCTAGAATGTGGCAGGGGTGGCAGGACTCGAACCCGCAACCATCGGTTTTGGAGACCGCTGTTCTACCAATTGGAACTACACCCCTGTTGACGTGGGGCATTATGCTAAAACCCCTCCCAAAGGTAAAGGACTTTTTATGGCTAACTCGCTCAATTGCGGCTTTTTCATGCAAGATAGCGAATATTAAGTCATATCCTCACTTTCCCACTCAAAAAATGGCCATCCATACCATCATTCAACCTGCTTTTAATGACGTTATACGTCACTGATTAATGGCATATCGAGCCTGAAATCCCCCAAGCAAGTTCTATTAATGATTACCTTCGTAGGCAAATAACAGCCCGGCCTATAGCATCCAAAATAAAGCCTACATAATTTTGCATCGAGCCTCTTCGAGACTAGCATTAGGGGACAAATACATAGAGACCTGCTACCCGCACCTTCCTCTTTCTATCCTAGGCACCACAAACGAAAACCTTACTAGCTATTCCACAGATCAATACATCAGCTTTTAGTGACCAAGCCACCATATGAGAACAAAATAGGGCCAAGACACTAAATAGCAACAGCGCAAAAACAGATGTTCTTGCGAGCCCTCCACCTCACGAGAAGGCATTCGCCTTAAATAATCGAAGCGTCGATATAGAACAAAGGGTTGAAGATATAGAGGGAGATATAGGTCCATTTTAACTAGACGGCTGAAGCACAGATTACAGGGTTGAATGCTAGGAAACCGCTATCTAGTCATATCTCGAAAAATGGAATCCGCCGAAGGTTTCTCACGTGGAGCAGAGAAGTCCTACTATAGATGCGCAGCATCCAAGGCCTTTGTAGCGCAAAGCACAGACTGAGCAGTCGCTACAAATAAAAGAAAGGCATTTACATAGCCAGCTCCTAGCCAGATACCAGATACCAGATACCAGATACTAAATCGCCCAATCTCACATGGAGACGTAAGGCAATCTTTTATCAAGCGAAGCTTGATGGATGACAGGAGCGCGAAGCAGCCAGGCTGTGAACCGGGGCAAGGCACATGGATGTGCCGAATGCCATAAACGCAGGATGCAGTTTATGCCCAAGCTCAGCGGTGGGCGACCGTCATGGATGGCGGAAGTATCTATATATAAGGAGTATTTATCGACCGACATCGGGATTAGGCGCTTGTCATCGCCAGCTTCGAGTCAGACATCAGATACTAACTCCCATCTATCTCACATGGGGTGTAAGGCATCCGTTTATCAAGCGCAGCTTGTGGCACGAAGCAGCTAGGCTGCAAGCTGGGGGGCTAATGAATACAGAGAAAAGGCGCCTGTCATGGCCAGCTTCGAGCAGAGCTCTCCGCGTTCAGCCCTTGCATCAAACTTTGTTTGATAAACGCAAGAGCTTCACCCTACTTCACATGGAAATGCACCTCACTACGTTCGGGCTCTTTATATTCCCCATGTTCGAGTAGATATTTCAAAAGCTGTTAAACGAAAAAATCCCCAGCACAGTGTGCTGGGGATTTCTCGTTTATTAGGCGTCTGGAAATGACCTACTCTCACATGGGGAGACCCCACACTACCATCGGCGCGATTGCGTTTCACTTCTGAGTTCGGGATGGGATCAGGTGGGACCACAATGCTATGGTTTCCAGACAAATTTGGAAATTCGGAAAGCTGTACTCTTATCTAAGAGTCAATCTGAGTTCGCACTTCAATCAAGTACTTTTGTATTCTTTTGATTACGTAAAACCATCTTACGAAACCCTTTTGGGTTGTATGATTAAGCCTCACGAGTCATTAGTACAGGTTAGCTCAACGCCTCACAACGCTTACACACCCTGCCTATCAACGTCCTAGTCTCGGACGGCTCTTTAGAGACCTTAAAGGTCTAGGGATGACTCATCTTAGGGCTCGCTTCCCGCTTAGATGCTTTCAGCGGTTATCGATTCCGAACGTAGCTACCGGGCAATGCCATTGGCATGACAACCCGAACACCAGCGGTTCGTCCACTCCGGTCCTCTCGTACTAGGAGCAGCTCCCTTCAATCATCCAACGCCCACGGCAGATAGGGACCGAACTGTCTCACGACGTTCTGAACCCAGCTCGCGTACCACTTTAAATGGCGAACAGCCATACCCTTGGGACCGACTTCAGCCCCAGGATGTGATGAGCCGACATCGAGGTGCCAAACACCGCCGTCGATATGAACTCTTGGGCGGTATCAGCCTGTTATCCCCGGAGTACCTTTTATCCGTTGAGCGATGGCCCTTCCATTCAGAACCACCGGATCACTATGACCTGCTTTCGCACCTGCTCGACGTGTATGTCTCGCAGTTAAGCTGGCTTATGCCATTGCACTAACCGTACGATGTCCGACCGTACTTAGCCAACCTTCGTGCTCCTCCGTTACTCTTTGGGAGGAGACCGCCCCAGTCAAACTACCCACCAGGCACTGTCCTCAACCCCGATTCAGGGGCCAGAGTTAGAACATCAACACTACAAGGGTGGTATTTCAAGGATGACTCCACGAGAACTGGCGTTCCCGCTTCAAAGTCTCCCACCTATCCTACACATGTAGGGTCAATGTTCAGTGCCAAGCTATAGTAAAGGTTCACGGGGTCTTTCCGTCTAGCCGCGGGTATACGGCATCTTCACCGCAATTTCAACTTCACTGAGTCTCGGCTGGAGACAGCGTGGCCATCATTACGCCATTCGTGCAGGTCGGAACTTACCCGACAAGGAATTTCGCTACCTTAGGACCGTTATAGTTACGGCCGCCGTTTACCGGGGCTTCGATCATGAGCTTCTCCGAAGATAACCCAATCAATTAACCTTCCGGCACCGGGCAGGCGTCACACCGTATACGTCATCTTGCGATTTTGCACAGTGCTGTGTTTTTGATAAACAGTTGCAGCCACCTGGTATCTGCGACTCCCGTCAGCTTAGAGAGCAAGTCTCATCACCAACAGGAGCGTACCTTCTCCCGAAGTTACGGTACCATTTTGCCTAGTTCCTTCAGCCGAGTTCTCTCAAGCGCCTTGGTATTCTCTACCCGACCACCTGTGTCGGTTTGGGGTACGATTCCTACTAACCTGAAGCTTAGAAGATTTTCCTGGAAGCATGGCATCAACTACTTCATCACCGTAGTGACTCGTCATCAACTCTCAGTATTAGGTACCCGGATTTGCCTAAGTACCCTACCTACAGCCTTAAACGCGGACAACCAACGCCGCGCTAGCCTAGCCTTCTCCGTCTCTCCATCGCAGTTAGCAGAAGTACGGGAATATTAACCCGTTTCCCATCGACTACGCCTTTCGGCCTCGCCTTAGGGGTCGACTCACCCTGCCCCGATTAACGTTGGACAGGAACCCTTGGTCTTTCGGCGAGGAGGTTTTTCACCCCCTTTATCGTTACTCATGTCAGCATTCGCACTTCTGATACCTCCAGCGTGGGTTACCCCTTCACCTTCAACGGCTTACAGAACGCTCCTCTACCGCACCAGCGCAAGCGCTAGTACCCATAGCTTCGGTGTATTGCTTAGCCCCGTTATATCTTCCGCGCAGGCCGACTCGACTAGTGAGCTATTACGCTTTCTTTAAATGATGGCTGCTTCTAAGCCAACATCCTAGCTGTCTAAGCCTTCCCACATCGTTTCCCACTTAGCAATAACTTTGGGACCTTAGCTGATGGTCTGGGTTGTTTCCCTTTTCACGACGGACGTTAGCACCCGCCGTGTGTCTCCCGAGTAGTACTCATTGGTATTCGGAGTTTGCAAAGGGTTGGTAAGTCGGGATGACCCCCTAGCCTTAACAGTGCTCTACCCCCAATGGTATTCGCTCGAGGCGCTACCTAAATAGCTTTCGAGGAGAACCAGATATCTCCCGGTTTGATTGGCCTTTCACCCCCAGCCACAAGTCATCACCGCATTTTTCAACATACGTGTGTTCGGTCCTCCAGTTGATGTTACTCAACCTTCAACCTGCCCATGGCTAGATCACCGGGTTTCGGGTCTACACCTTGCAACTAAACGCGCAGTTAACACTCGGTTTCCCTACGGCTCCGCTATTCGCTTAACCTCGCTACAAAATGTAAGTCGCTGACCCATTATACAAAAGGTACGCAGTCACGGTCTCAAGAACCGCTCCCACTGCTTGTACGTATACGGTTTCAGGTTCTATTTCACTCCCCTCACAGGGGTTCTTTTCGCCTTTCCCTCACGGTACTGGTTCACTATCGGTCAGTCAGGAGTATTTAGCCTTGGAGGATGGTCCCCCCATATTCGAACAAGATATCACGTGTCCCGTCCTACTCGTTTTCACCTAAAGTTAGTTTTCATGTACGGGGCTATCACCCTGTATCGCTGTGCTTTCCAACACATTCCACTAACACCCTCTAGGCTTAAGGGCTAATCCCCGTTCGCTCGCCGCTACTAGGGGAATCTCGGTTGATTTCTTTTCCTAAGGGTACTTAGATGTTTCAGTTCCCCTCGTTCGCCTCACTAAGCTATGTATTCACTTAGTGATGACACCTTATGGTGCCGGGTTTCCCCATTCGGACATCGTTAGCTCAAATGCTTGTTACTAGCTCGCCAACGCTTTTCGCAAGTTACTACGTCCTTCATCGCCTCTGACTGCCAAGGCATCCACCGTATACGCTTAGTCACTTAACCATACAACCCAAATGAGTTTCATCTGAGCTGCATCGCAACTAACGGTTTCTACTTTCGCCAAAAGAATACTCAAGTCACTTGATTAAAGTGTGTTTTGAGAACTCAATTATTTTTCGCAATAACCTTTCGGTTATTACTATCAGCTTTCCAAATTTTTAAAGAACAAGCATCGCCGCTCGGACGTGCCACTCGCTCTAACAAGAACAAGTTATCTGTGTGAACACTCAACAAATATCAGTCAATCGTATAGGTAAGGAGGTGATCCAGCCCCAGGTTCCCCTAGGGCTACCTTGTTACGACTTCACCCCAGTCATGAACCACACCGTGGTAAACGCCCTCCCGAAGGTTAAGCTATCTACTTCTGGTGCAGCCCACTCCCATGGTGTGACGGGCGGTGTGTACAAGGCCCGGGAACGTATTCACCGTGGCATTCTGATCCACGATTACTAGCGATTCCGACTTCATGGAGTCGAGTTGCAGACTCCAATCCGGACTACGACCGGCTTTGTGAGATTAGCTCCACCTCGCGGCTTCGCAACCCTCTGTACCGACCATTGTAGCACGTGTGTAGCCCTACTCGTAAGGGCCATGATGACTTGACGTCGTCCCCACCTTCCTCCGGTTTATCACCGGCAGTCTCCCTAAAGTTCCCGGCATTACCCGCTGGCAAGTAAGGATAAGGGTTGCGCTCGTTGCGGGACTTAACCCAACATTTCACAACACGAGCTGACGACAGCCATGCAGCACCTGTCTCAGAGTTCCCGAAGGCACCAATTCATCTCTGAAAAGTTCTCTGGATGTCAAGAGTAGGTAAGGTTCTTCGCGTTGCATCGAATTAAACCACATGCTCCACCGCTTGTGCGGGCCCCCGTCAATTCATTTGAGTTTTAACCTTGCGGCCGTACTCCCCAGGCGGTCTACTTAATGCGTTAGCTTGAGAACCCAGTGTTCAAGACACCAAATTCCGAGTAGACATCGTTTACGGCGTGGACTACCAGGGTATCTAATCCTGTTTGCTCCCCACGCTTTCGTACCTGAGCGTCAGTCTTTGTCCAGGGGGCCGCCTTCGCCACCGGTATTCCTTCAGATCTCTACGCATTTCACCGCTACACCTGAAATTCTACCCCCCTCTACAAGACTCTAGTTGACCAGTTCGAAATGCAGTTCCCAGGTTAAGCCCGGGGCTTTCACATCTCGCTTAATCAACCGCCTGCGTACGCTTTACGCCCAGTAATTCCGATTAACGCTTGCACCCCTCGTATTACCGCGGCTGCTGGCACGAAGTTAGCCGGTGCTTCTTCTGCGAGTAACGTCACAGCTAACGGGTATTAACCGTTAACCTTTCCTCCTCGCTGAAAGTGCTTTACAACCCGAAGGCCTTCTTCACACACGCGGCATGGCTGCATCAGGCTTGCGCCCATTGTGCAATATTCCCCACTGCTGCCTCCCGTAGGAGTCTGGGCCGTGTCTCAGTCCCAGTGTGGCTGATCATCCTCTCAGAACAGCTAGGGATCGTCGCCTAGGTGAGCCATTACCTCACCTACTAGCTAATCCCACCTAGGTACATCCAATCGCAGAAGGTCCGAAGATCCCCTCTTTTCCCCCGTAGGGCGTATGCGGTATTAGCAGTCGTTTCCAACTGTTATCCCCCTCGACTGGGCAGTTCCCTAGGCATTACTCACCCGTCCGCCGCTCGTCAGCAAAGAAAGCAAGCTTTCTTCCTGTTACCGCTCGACTTGCATGTGTTAGGCCTGCCGCCAGCGTTCAATCTGAGCCATGATCAAACTCTTCAATTAAAAGTTTTTGTGTTTGGCTTGCGCCAAACGACTCAATGAATTCTGATTCACATAAATGACTCGGAAGAATCATCTATATGTTTGTACATATTGCTATGAACACTCATCGTTGCATTGAGATTTAAATCGTTTTCGATTAACTCAATACCTGCGAGTGTCCACACAGATTTCTTGTTTTATCTTGTTAAAGAACGTTCGCCTCATACTGGACTCCAGCGGGCTAGGGCTGCGTATTCTACGCTTCTCCCTGTCGGCGTCAAGCGCTTTTTTCAAAAGATTTTTAAGTGGTTAATTACTGTGCTTTCGCGTTGTAACTACCGGCTTAAAAACTCGAACCGCTTATCGCCTTGACTCGACATTCGTTACCTACTCACTTGGTAAGTAGCGCCGTTTGCCGTGTCAGTGGGAGCGCATTATAGGGAGCCAAATCTTTTGCGCAAGGGCTTTTTTAACGAAAAACATCGATCGAACAAAAAACATGCAAAACGAGATAGATTCAGCGAAAAGCCACACACAAAGGCAACATGCGAGTAACGACAACACCACAAACTATCGATTGGGCGACTCGCTTGTTTGAAACCGGAAAATAAGTTTGGCACAAAAAATTCGACTCTGCCAAAAATCTGAGCAGCCTGATTGCAAGGCTGCCCTGTTGGCTTATTTACACTATATAGCAAGCCCCCTTATGTCGCCTTATCTCTGTGTCGCCTTCTTTTGGCTACTTATATGGGTATAGGCTTAGAATATAAGCTTATGGGTTACTGCTTCTTATCGGCATCTGAATCATCTTGCTCAGTTTGTTTAGATTCATCAGTCTCTTGAGTAATATCTATATCGGTTTCGTTCTCATCGCCCACCACATGGCTCACCTTTAACTTCTTCACCGTGCGTATGGTGTAGATGGGACCAGAGAGTGCGTAGAGACTAAAGACGATAAACAGAATAGTGGCCGGTTGAACCGAAACCACCACAAACAAGCCCACCAGGGCCAGGATCACCATGAAGTTAACCCGGCCTCGCCAGTCATAGTCTTTGAAAGAGTAGTAGCGGAAGTTACTCACCATCAAGAGACCGGCACCAGCTGTCATTAACAGCGCCAGTATGCTGACCTGCTGACCCTCTATCTCATAATAGGTGCCTGTCCAGATGGCGCCGGCAATAATTGCCGCGGCGGCCGGGCTCGCCAACCCCTGAAAGTAGCGCTTATCTGCGACGCCGACCTGGGTATTGAAGCGTGCAAGCCTGAGCGCGGCGCCGGCACAATAGATAAATGCCGCCAACCAACCTACCTTGCCCAGATCGGCCAAGGCCCAGTTATAGGCGATTAACGCCGGGGCCACCCCGAAGGAGACCATGTCGGCCATGCTGTCATATTCGGCGCCGAATGCACTCTGGGTATTGGTCATCCTGGCGACACGGCCATCGAGGCCATCGAAGATCATGGCGACGAAGATGGCAATGGCTGCAGCCTCGAAGTGACCATTCATGGAGGCGATCACCGCATAAAAGCCGGAAAACAATCCCGCCGTGGTGAACAGGTTAGGTAAAAGGTAGATACCGCGGTTCTTCACCGTCTCTTTGTTTAAATTTTGCATATACTAAGGAGCAAGGTTATCTTGATAAAATAAAAAGATAACACAGATTTAAGCTCACTTTTTATACGGACCTCTAATTGTTGGCAGATGAGTCACTCCTGCACTCTCTCCCGGCCTAGATATGGATACTATGATGACCGGAAAATTTTATCTCAGCGCACTGTTAAGCCTATTCCTTTGCGCCCCAGCATTTGCAACGACCATCTATAAGTGGGTGGACGAAAACGGTGTCACCCACTACAGTCAGGAAAAGCCCCCCGAGGCAAAGACAGAAAAACTCTATAGCGAAGATATCGAACAGAAGAAGGTTGGCTTCACCGCACCTAAGGTCGTCGAAAAACAGGGCGAGCAGAAGAGCGAGGCCGCATTAGCCGCCGAGGCAATCAATGAGAAAGATAAGGCACAGGCCAAGGCCATCTGCGAAAATGCCAAGCATCAGTTAAATGTGCTTGAGACCCATACTCGCCTGACACGTAAGAATGAAGAAAATGGTGAAATGGTGCGTATGACAGAGGAAGACAGGCAGTCAGAGATCGCCGCGCAGAAACAGCGCATTAAGCTCTTCTGTGGCAAGTAGCTCTGCTACTTTATACACTCCTTCTAAATATACACAGCCCGCCTGGCTGCGACTCCTCTATTATAGAGAAGTAAAAAAGTAGAGAAGAAATAGAGAAGCGACAACCAAAATGAATCTGGTTGTCGCTTCTTGTTTTTAGGTTTACCGTCCAAAAAGCCTTAACCGACCGAATCTAGCCGCTCGCTTTCACCGTATACATAGAACGGCTCACCCCATCCTGACAGGCCTGAGTACCGGCGTCCCAGCCTTTATCAAACTCGCTCAAACCATCCAACACTTTATCTTTCATTCCTTCTAAGGTATCGGCGCCTGGGTTTTGCTTCAAGTAACCGGCGCTGCGGCATCCCGTGTTGTAACCATAGTGATAGAGGCTGTCATAATCGACACTGCCGACGCCGACAAAGGCCGGGCCACTGCTTTGCATTGGTGCTGAGCTACAGGCCGTCATCAACACGGCCAGAGATGCTATAACTGCTAACCTTGCTTTCATCCAGTACTCCTTCACAGTATAAAAACTTAAATTAGGAAGAGATCTCACCCTTTGCAAGCTAGTGCAAATAATAGCCAAAAGCAATCTGATACCAGTGATAAAAAAAGCCCAAACCTAGGTTTGGGCTTCTTGCATAAGGCTAAGGCTTATTGATGGAAGGCGAGTTCGCCACCCGCGGCTTCGACCTTGATGGGCGCGCCAGGTAACAGCTCACCACTCAAGAGTTTCTGAGCCAGTGGATTTTCCACCTCTTGCTGCAGGGCGCGTTTCAGCGGCCTTGCACCATAGACGGGATCGAATCCGGCCTGAGCAATCAAGGCTAAGGCATCGTCACTCACCTCAAGCTCAAAGTCTTTCTCCGCTAGTCGCGCCTTCAGATTGTCTATCTGGATCTGCGCGATATGGGCGATATGTTCAGACTCAAGCGGATGGAAGACCACGCTTTCATCGATTCGGTTGAGGAACTCGGGTCTGAAGCTGTGGGTCACCACATTCATTACCTCGCTCTTCATCTCGGCATAACTGGCGATACCGAAACGCTCCTGAATCACATCTGAGCCCAGGTTAGAGGTCATGATCACCACGGTATTACGAAAATCGACCGTGCGTCCCTGGCCATCGGTCAGACGACCGTCGTCCAGCACCTGCAACAGTATGTTGAACACATCGGGATGAGCCTTTTCCACCTCATCGAGCAGGATCACCGAATAAGGCTTACGTCTCACCGCCTCGGTCAGATAACCGCCCTCTTCATAGCCAACATAGCCTGGAGGCGCCCCTACCAGACGCGACACCGAATGCTTCTCCATAAACTCGGACATATCGATCCGCACCATGGCCGCTTCGGTATCGAACAGGAACTTCGCCAGCGACTTACACAGCTCGGTCTTACCCACACCGGTAGGACCGAGGAAGAGGAAGGAACCGATAGGACGATTCGGATCCGCAAGGCCAGCGCGGCTACGGCGAATGGCATTGGCCACCGCATCCACGGCCTCGTTCTGGCCAATCACCCGGGTATGCAGCGCCTCTTCCATGTGCAGCAGCTTCTCTTTCTCCCCTTCGAGCATCTTAGATACAGGGATACCGGTCGCCTTAGACAGCACCTCGGCGATCTCCACATCGGAAACCTTGTTGCGCAGCAGCGTCATATCCTGCATCTCTGCCTGAGCGGCCAGATCCAGCTGTTTCTCCAGCTCTGGAATACGGCCATATTGCAGCTCAGACATGCGCGTCAGATCCCCTGCACGTCTGGCCACCTCAAGATCCATGCGGGCCTGCTCGAGATCTGCCTTGATATGCTGAGTGCCCGCCAGCGCAGCCTTCTCGGTATGCCATACTTCATTAAGTTCGGCCGCCTTGGCCTCGACCTCGGCAAGCTCGCTACGCAAGGTGGATAGTCGACGCAGACTCGCCTCGTCACTCTCCTTGCTTAGGGCCTGCTCCTCCAGCTTCAGCTGTATGGTGCGGCGCTCTAATCTATCCAGCGGCTCTGGCTTAGAGTCTATCTGCATACGAATACTGGACGCCGCCTCATCGATAAGATCGATCGCCTTATCGGGCAGCTTCCTGTCAGAGATATAACGATGCGACATGCTGGCCGCCGCCACGATAGCGGGATCTGTGATCTCCACATGGTGGTGCAGCTCATAACGCTCTTTCAGGCCGCGCAGGATGGCGATGGTGTCTTCGACACTCGGCTCATCCACCAGCACCTTCTGAAAACGTCGCTCGAGGGCGGCATCTTTCTCGATATATTGACGATACTCATCTAAGGTAGTCGCACCTACGCAGTGCAGGTCGCCCCTGGCCAAGGCAGGCTTGAGCATATTCCCCGCATCCATGGCGCCATCGCTCTTACCGGCGCCCACCATTGTATGTAGCTCGTCGATGAAGAGGATCACCTGCCCCTCTTCCTGAGCCAGCTCATTGAGCACCGCCTTGAGACGTTCCTCAAACTCACCGCGATACTTGGCCCCGGCTACCAGGGCGCCCAAGTCGAGTGACAATACCCGCTTATTCTTGATCCCCTCAGGCACCTCGCCATTGATGATGCGTTGGGCCAGCCCTTCGACGATGGCCGTCTTACCCACACCCGGCTCACCGATGAGCACAGGGTTATTCTTGCTGCGGCGTTGCAGCACCTGGATGGTACGACGGATCTCATCATCACGACCGATCACTGGGTCTAGCTTGCCCTGCTCGGCGCGCTCGGTGAGATCCACGGTAAACTTCTTCAGCGCTTGGCGCTGATCTTCGGCATTAGGGTCGTCGACATTCTTGCCAAGACGCACCTCTTCTATCGTCTTCTCCAGCAGCTCCTTGGTAGCGCCAGATTTCTTCAGGCACTGCGCCAACGCATCGCTCCCCTCGAGGGCGGCCAGCACGAAGAGTTCGCTGGAGATATATTTGTCTTTGCGCTTTTGCGCCAGCTTGTCACACAGGTTCAGCAGACGAATCAGTGCCTGCGAGAGCTGCACATCGCCGCCCGTGCCCTCAATTTGCGGTAAACGTTCGAGCTCCTGGCTCAGGGCGGAACGCAAAGTGCTGACCGAGATCCCGGCCTGGGTCAACAGTGGATGAATTGAACCACCATCTTGATTAAGCAGCGCCATCATCAGATGGATCGGCTCAATAAACTGATGGTCACGCCCCAACGCTAATGACTGAGCATCGGAGATTGCTATCTGGAATTTGTTCGTCATACGATCGAGTCGCATACAGCCTCCTAAAAATTAACGAATGAAGGAAACCTTCAGTGCTTTGTTACCAGTATAAATGGGGACTTTTTAGGAGGATTCAAGCAACAAGGAAAAAATTGCTGAAAATTTGCGCTATTTTTCCAGCCAGATAAATGAGGCCATGCGCCCGGTTTTTGCCTCGCGGCGGTAGGAGAAATAATCTGCGCTCATGCTATAGGTGCAGTGTGTCAGTTGATAGACGGAAGCGATGCCGAGACGCTCTGCCCGGTAACGAGCGATCCCTTGCAGGTCGGTCAAAAACTTATCGCCTCTCGGGGTAAAAAAGGCATCTGTTTCGGCATGCTGGGCGATAAACTGCGCCCTGACTTCCGCCCCAACCTCGAAGGCCTTGGGGCCGATACAGGGGCCAAGATAGACGAGTAGCTCATCGGCGGGCGCATCGAACTCGGCGATAGCGGCCTCGACTATGCCGTTACACAAGCCGCGCCAACCGGCGTGCACCGCCGCCACCTGAGTCGCCGCGCGATCGCAGATAAGCACAGGCAGACAGTCGGCGGTCATCACCACACACGTATGCTCGCCACTGCGGCTGAAGCTACCATCGGCGACACGGTTAGTGTCCAGATCCAGGTTTACCAGCTCAATACCATGAACTTGCTGCAGCCAGGCTGGCTTACCAGACATGCCCAAGGCCTGAGCCGCAAGCAGACGATTTTGGCGAACATGCTCGGGATCATCCCCGACATGGTCACCAAGATTGAGACTATCGAAGGGAGCCTGGCTCACACCGCCCTGACGCCGGCTAAAAGCCAGCTTCACGCCAAGGGGAATGAACCAGTCTTGAGGCAGCATTAATATTCCACCGGATGAGCCTTAGTGTCGTCACGCAGGGCGCGGGTCAAGGCCACCATATCTTCTGGGATTGGCGCCTGCCAGCTCATGATCTCACAGGTGAAGGGGTGTGCCAGCTCGAGGCGCACCGCATGCAGCGCCTGACGCTTAAAGCCGTTCAGCGCCTCCATCAATTCAGGTGTCGCCTTCTTCGGTGGACGAGGACGACCACCATAGACGGGATCCCCCACCAAGATGTGACCTATATGCGCCATGTGCACCCTGATCTGGTGGGTACGACCGGTTTCCAGACGCAGACGCAGACGGGTATGGGCGCGGAACTTCTCTGCCACACGGTAGTGGGTCACAGAGGGGCGGCCACTATGATGCACCGCCATATGGGTACGCTTGGTTGGGTGACGCGCAATCGGCTCATCCACCACGCCGCCGGCCGTCATGGTGCCACTCACGATCGCCTCATATTCACGGGTGATCTCGCGGGCCTGCAGGGCTGCAACCAGATGGGTCTGGGCCTCGACCGTCTTGGCCACCACCATCAAGCCCGTGGTGTCCTTATCGAGACGATGCACGATACCCGCCCTAGGGACGAGCTCAATCTCGGGGCAATGGTGCAGCAGCGCGTTCATCAGGGTGCCGTCGCTGTTGCCCGCTCCCGGATGAACCACCAGACCCGCCTGTTTGTTGATCACGATAATATGGTCATCTTCGTAGACGATATCCAGATCGATCGCCTGAGCCTCTGCCTTGATCTCTTCCTTAAGAGTGGCTTCGATCTCAATTTCCTGGCCTTCGAGTACCTTTTCTCTCGGCTTAGTCTGCACCATACCATCGACGTAGACGGCACCAGCCTGAATCCACTCTTTAATACGTGTACGGGAGTAATCAGGGAACAACTCGGCCAAGGTTTGGTCTAATCTCTGCCCGGTTTGTGTTGCTGTGATCTCGCTTTTTAGATTAATCTCTTGTGTCATAGGAACCGTACCCGCGTTTTGGGGTCCAAAATAAAGTGCTATCTGTTACAATCGGATTGTTTCTATTTTATCGTGAAATGGAAAAATTCTTAAACAACAACTTACAAAGAATCGAATTCAAGTATGCATAATTTTGCTAAAGGCGCAGCTATCGCCTTGTTGTCATTGGCCTTAGCGGCGTGTAGTAGTAAACCCGAAGATGATATTGAACTGAGCAAATCTTCCCCCGAAGTCCTCTATTCTCAAGCCAGAACCTCTATGGAACTGGGTAACTATAGTAAAGCGGTGCGCTCTTTGGAGGCCCTAGACTCTCGTTATCCCTTCGGTCCACACAAGACTCAGGTGCAGTTAGACCTGATCTACGCATACTACAAACTGGACGATTCGGCGTCAGGCATTGCCAATATCGATCGCTTCATTCGCCTCAACCCCACACATAAAGATATCGACTATGTCTACTATATGCGTGGCCTGGTGAACATGCAGTCGGACAACTATATGTTCCACGACATGCTCAACATCGACAGAACCGACCGAGATCCCAAGGCCGCCCAGGACGCCTTCAAAGACTTCGATCGTTTGATCAAGCAATATCCTAACAGCAAGTATGCCGCCGATGCGCAAAAACGCATGCAGTTCCTGAAAAACCGCCTGGCCAAGTACGCCGTCACGGTTGCGGAATACTACATCAAGATGAATGCCTGGAGCGCCGCAGCAGTGCGTGCCCAGACAGTGCTGGAAACCTACCCGGGTACTCCTGCTACCGAGCGCGCCCTAGAGATCATGGCAACCGCCTACGAGGAACTCGGCCAGCAGAAGCTGAAAGATCACGTACTAATGGTGATGCAGAGCAACTTCCCTAACAACGATATGCTCAAGTAAGCCTGGCAATAATTGAATTAAGAGGCCCCGCAACTGCGGGGCTTTTTTTGATCTGTTTTTATCTCGGGAGCCTCTTACTCGCTATCTAGCCTCTTACCCACCACATGGCCCAACTGTCGGCACAAATTACCATTACACCTTATCGGTTGTTACACCTTGTCCGTTATTATCGAAATAACCATCCATTCCGCCTATAAGCAGTCAGATTTCACCGAGATAAACGACCAAGAACTAACTCCCCAGTCCACGTCCTTTCTCACTCCTCCCTGAGGTCTTACAGCGACATTTGATCTAAAAATCGACGTTTCGGGTAAAAGTTATCCAAACAAGCGTGAGAAACAAAGTTTTTGCAAAAATGTGTTGACTCAAATGCGCAAAAGCCTTTTAATGCACCCCGTCGCCCGAATAGCTCAGTCGGTAGAGCAGAGGATTGAAAATCCTCGTGTCCCTGGTTCGATTCCGGGTTCGGGCACCATATTCTGAGGGTGCCTAGCGCACCACACAAAAAAGCCTCGCACTGCGAGGCTTTTTTGTTTCTATTCATCTTACCCATTTCAATCTTTTGCTATACCTATAGATACGTCATAAGTTTTAGCTTTCTGCTATTTACTCCTTCATTTGGGTATCTATATGAACAATATTCAAATCAAGCACAAGATGGCTTTCGGCATCTTACTCCCCCTCTCGCTCCTCATCTGTATCTGCATCTTAGCAATCAACATGATGAATAATATAGAGAAAGGTGTCGTCACCATCTATAACGACAGAGTCGTTCCGCTAGAAGATCTCAAGGTGATCGCCGACGATTACGCGGTATTTGTCATTGATGCCATCAACAAGGCCAATGCCGGTGAGTTCAGCGCCGAACAGGCCAATCAAGCCCTGCAGGAAGCAAGCAACAACATAGACAGCAAGTGGCGCCAATACGTCGCCACCGAACTCACCACGGATGAGAAACGCTTGGTCGATGAGGCCGAGCGCCTGTTTGTTCCGGCCAACCAGCGTATCACCCATCTGGAACAGCTGCTCGGGGGTAAGTCAGGTAACATTGCCGGCCAGCTGCGGGAGGAGATTATCCCACTCTACCGGGTGATCGATCCCATCAGCGGCACCATCGCCGAGCTGATCAGCCTGCAGCTCAAGGTCGCCGGCGAAGAGAAAGACAGGGTCGCCGAGATCTACGAGTCCTCTATCTCCCTCTTTATGCTCATCACCCTGGTGGCCGCCATTGCCAGTATAGTGCTTGGCGTCTGGATCAACCGCAGCGTGATGAAACCCATCAACCACATACGCACTCAGCTACATACCATACAGCAAGACTCAGATCTCACTGTCACCTTCGAGCAACTGAACAAGGACGAGCTGGGGCTGATCTCCACCGGGCTCAACGATGTCTTTCGCCACCTGCGCGGCATCCTCAAAGGCGTTGCCGAGGCGGCCAACAGCGTCAGTGACTCGGCGTTAGCCCTCAACGAGTTCACCCAGATCTCCAATGCCCGCATTCAACAGCAACAGGCGGAGACAGAGCAGACCGCCACGGCCATGAATGAAATGACGGCAACGGTCAACGAGGTAGCGCAAAGCACCACGGCCGCCGCCGACTCGGCCAGAAATGCCGACCGATTCGCCGCCAACGGTAATGATATCGTCCAGCTGTCGATTAGCAGCATGCAGGCGCTGTCGATGCAGATCCAGAGCACCTCAGAGGTGATCACCCACCTGTCACACGAGAGCCAACATATCGGCAGCGTACTGAGCGTCATCAAGGGGATTGCCGAGCAGACCAACCTGCTGGCCCTCAACGCCGCTATCGAGGCTGCCAGGGCCGGTGAGCAGGGGCGCGGCTTTGCCGTGGTCGCCGACGAGGTTCGCTCCCTCGCCCAGCGCACCCAGGAGGCGACCCAGGAGATCGAGACCATGATAGAGACGCTGCAGAGCGGGGTGAACGAGGCGGTCACCGCCATGGATGTGGGCATTAAACAGGTGGATGATGCCAATCAACAAACCAACAAGGCGGGGGAAGCGTTGCAGGAGATAGTCGCCTCGGTCGACAACATCACAGAGATGAACACCCATATCGCCACGGCGGCGGAGGAGCAGAGCAGTGTCGCCGAGAGCATTAACCGCAGCATTATCGCCATCAGCGATATCGCCAGCCAGTCAACGGAATCTGCCTTAGAGCTGGGTCACTCAATCGCTCAGCTCACCTCACTGGCCGACTCGATGCGGCAACAGGTCACCACCTTCAGGCTCTGACTCAGCCGACCACGAAGAGCGGGCTCACCTTGCGATGCAGTATCTGCAAGTTATTTCGCCCGCTCTCTTTTGCCTGATAGAGCTGCTCGTCGGCCAACTTGACCATATGCTGCCAGTCGTCATCGGCAAACTCGGGATGATAGCCGTCGTAGAGCACGGCGCCCATGCTGACGGTAATGATCTCGTAGGGCGAGGCTTGGTGATAGATGTTGAGGTCCCGCACCCTTTGCAGCATGCGCCTGGCCAGCAGCTCCATCTGCGCCAGGTTATCGCCGTGGATCACCACACAAAACTCTTCGCCGCCATAACGGGTAACTAGCTCGCCACGGCGACGACACTCAAGCATCAGGGCCTGGGCCACCTTGATCAGGGCCTGGTCGCCACTCTGATGCCCGACCGTGTCGTTATAGGGCTTGAAGAAATCGATATCCAGCATGATGAAGCCAATCGCACCCTTACCCTCGCGCCACTGTTTATGAGCACGCTCGGCGAACACCTCCAGGCTGCGGCGATTGGCGATGCCTGTCAGGGGATCGTTAAAAGAGAGAGATTCCAGATAGTTTTGATGCCGCTCCAACTTTTCCACCACCAGATTGAAAGACTCGGTCAGCTTAGCCACCTCGGTGATCGCCCAACCCGTAGGCATGGTGAGTAACACACCTCTGTGGGCCATCTTATCCAGCACGGCGTTGGCGACCCGCAGCGGCCGGACCACCAGCGCCGAGAAGGGGACGATGGCGATGTAGGACATCACCAGGACGCTTAAAAACATCAGGATTGACTCTACGGTAAAGATAGAGGGGATAAGGTTCCGGTCGTGGATCACAGTGATCTTGAGGGAAGGCACGTTAAGCGCATCATGCAGATACCAAGAATGCTGGGCAGCGATCTCATCCACCTTAGGTGTCTCTCTAAAGCCCAGCGAGGTCTCACCGGAAAGCTCAGGTTTAGCCAGCACCTCGAGATCGAACTTGATCAGGCTAAACTGCTCTATCTCCTCATGAATCGCCTGACTTACGTTACGTACTGTCAGCAAGCTACCCGCCACCTCTCCCTCGCCGTTACTGGGCAAGACGGTGACATTGCTGAAATAGACCACCCTAGATCCCATGCGCAGCAGACCGCTGCGCACCGAAGGCTTCCCTGCATCCATCTCCACCTTTGAGGGGAGAAGCTTGCCTGCCACACCAACCTTGCCTAAGGGCAGCTGCTGCGAGTCAAAATCGGCGCCACTTCGATATTGCCACACCAGCTGATTTTGGCGGTTAAACACATAGAAACCATCGACATTGGCCGCCTCAAAGGCGTTATCAAACAAATTCTTGGTCACAAACTCAGGCGATACATTATCGACAAAGCTCACCATATCATCCCAGATGGCGTAGTCGTAGCAGAGGGTGTCCAGGTTTTTTTGGGCGTAGGCGATCCCCTTTTGGACCGCCTGCAGATCTCTGTCTTGCCTTGAGATCACTTGCTCTTCAATTCTTGGCAGGTAGATGAGGTAATAGATGCCGCTTGCGGTCAGAAATGACAGCAGCAAGAGCCCTAGGGCTAAAATATTTAGGAAGTGATTTAATCGCATCGACCACTCTCTTTGTCCTGCACTCTAGACTAGCTTAGTCGACCCGACGACAGAATTTGAGTATAAACCCAGCATTTCACAAATAAATTTCAAAAAAAAAGGGGCCTAAGCCCCCTTTCTAAATCAACCGCCTAAATCTTAAACAGACTCACCGCCTGATAGAGAACCTGGGTGCGCGCCTTCACATCGTCGGAGGCCTTGGCGTTTTCATCCGCCGCCTGGGCCGACTCGGCGGCGATGTCGCGGATCACCACCACATTCTTGTTCACCTCGGAGGCCACCATGCTCTGCTCCTCGATGGCCGCGGCGATTTGCGTGCTCATATCCATGATGTTGGTGACATCGGCATTGATCTGCTCCAGCAGGGCGCCGGCACTCGCCGCCTGATCGGCACTCTCAATGCCTTGCCTTTGGGTCGCTTCCATCAGCTGCACGATAGAACGGGTCCGAGACTGCAGTGTCTGAATGATACCGGCGATCTCTTCGGTCGACTCCTGGGTACGCATCGCCAGACTTCTCACCTCATCGGCGACCACGGCAAAGCCTCTGCCCTGCTCGCCGGCCCTGGCGGCCTCGATGGCGGCATTTAGCGCCAATAGGTTGGTCTGTTCTGCGATGCCTCGGATCACATCCAACACGCTGCCTATGGTCTCGCTGTCTTTCTCAAGCTCGGAGACCACCTGAGCCGAGTCGGTCAGCTGCGCCGCCAATGCCTGGATCTTCTCTATGGTGTGCTCGACGCCGACCTGGCCTTGCTGAGCATTATCATGGGTATTGCCGGCCCGCTCTGCCGCCAGCTCGGTATTGCTGGCAATCTCATCTATGGTCGCGCCCATCTCGGTGATCGCGGTCGCCACCATGTCGGTCTCGTTAAGCTGACGCCCTACCCCTTCCGAGGCGCGCATCGAGTTCTCCGACAGCTCCTGACAGGAGTGATTCACCACCTCGACCGAGGTCAGCACCTCTCGGATCAGCGACTGAAACGACTCCACCATGCTATTAAAATGACGAGCTATCTGGCCAATTTCGTCATCCACCTTAGTATCGCATCTCAGGGTTAGATCTTTGGTTGCCTCGATGCGGGAGATCGCATCGCTGATCCGCTGCACAGGCTCCATGATGCTGCGAATGATCGCCAGAGTGAAACCGATTAAAACCAGAGTAATTAGGATAAAAACAACGATACTGATGGTAACAGTTGCGCTCTCAGCATCGCTAATCGCGTCCATGGATTGTGCCTTAAGCTGCACTAAAGATTTCTCTGCAGAGGCGATACTATCTCGCAGGCTCGCCATGCTGCCACTGTCTTTGTCCAACCCCAGCTCCTGCTCTTTGCTGACCAGGGCCTTGAAGTTCTTCTCATAATCGTCGATCAGGGCATTAAGTTCACCTTTGACCGAATCGCTTAACATGGCGCCAGAAACTTGCTGTCTCAACAGCGCCAAGTTGCCATTAAACTTATCCAGATAACTCATGGCGCGCCTGAGCATAAAATCCTTCTCGTTGCGGCGTAGCTGCAACATGGTCACCATCAGCTCGGGCTCGCTCTTCTCCTTCACCAGGGTCTCTACGTTATGTACCGCACTGCGCAGCGCACCATAGAGCCCATCCTTAGGATGCAGGCCAATCTGCTTTTGCAGCTCGGCAATCTCGGCAAAGATAGACTCGTAACGGGTCAGGTTCTGCCTAAAGGCCTGCAGATCGCTCTGGGAGATATCATGCCGATCGAAGATGGCTCCCAGGCTAACCATCTTCTCGTCTAACTCTCTCGCCTGCGTCTTGTGCTTATCTAGATAGGCCAGATCCAAACGGGCAAAGAAGTCTTTTTCATCTCGACGTAAACTCAAAACATCCTTTTCAAGTTCGATAACTTGTTGTGCAGCATGGGACAAATCATCCAGCTTTGCCGCCGAAAAGCGCTGCAGACCAAACATCGCTATCACAGAACAGATAGAGACTGCTGCGCTAACGAGTAATTTGTGACGAATGAGCATAGGGGGAGATCCTTTTTGTTGAAGTTATTGCTTTACTTGTCTTCAACGACAATTAACACCTTGGAATGCCAAATTTGATTCCAATATTGAGTATAGTAACTATCGACTTACATACATTCATCTTTAATGAATTATTAATAATTCAGCCGCTTGCCGAGCTCGATTGACTAAAAAAAATCCACCATCAGCTTTAAGTATATGGCCCAGCTTTCAATTCAATCACAAACTGCATACAATATCCCAAAATAAATAGGAGGTACTATGCAAGTTATCGATGCTGAAGCGGTGCACCAGGCACTGGACTTCCCCAGTCTCACCGCCGCCCTAAGAGACACCTTTGCCCAGCCCGCCGGAATGCCCCAGCGCCAAGTCTTTCCGTTAGACGACAGCAGTCACAGCGATGCCTTTGCCGTATTGCCGGCCTGGAACCAGAAGACCATAGCGGTGAAGGCCTTCACCTATTTTCCCGGCAATCCCAAGAAGTCTCCCGAACTTGAGAGCCTCTACTCCAAGATTTTGATCTTTAACCGTGAAACCGGTGAGCCCCAGGCCCTGGTCGATGGCACTAGCGTCACCTACTGGCGCACGGCAGCAATCTCAGCGCTGGCGAGCCAGTATCTGTCGCGGTCTGATGCCAAGCATCTGCTGCTGTTTGGTACAGGACGGCTGGCGACCTTTATGGCATTGGCGCATGCCAGCGTGAGGCAGCTAAAAACTATAGCAGTATGGGGCCGCTCGCCGGATAAGGTTGATAAGACCATCAGCGCTATCCAGGCCGCCGCGCCGCAGATAGAAGTGAAGGCCTGTGAGGATCTGCCAAAGGCCGTCGCCGCGGCCGACATCATCAGCTGCGCCACCGGAGCGCCAGCGCCACTCTTCGATTCCGCCTGGGTCGCGCCCGGCAGCCATGTGGACTTGGTGGGCAACCACAATCATGACAGACGCGAATGCGACAGCGAGCTGGTCGTCAAGGCCGAGGTTTATGTGGATGCCAAGGTCAATGTCTTCGCCGAGGCGGGCGAGCTGCTGATCCCTGTGTCGGAAGGCGTGTTTGAGCTGTCCCAGGTCAAGGGCGAACTCGCGGATCTTTGTCGCGGTGACATACCTGGTCGCCAAGACGAGCAAGGCATTACCCTATTTAAATCGGTCGGCACCGCGCTTGCGGATCTGGTGGGTGCCCAGCTAGTATATGAAAAACAGGCCTTACGCTTATAAGATGACACCATGGGGCGGCTAAGCTAGTACAGCTAATCCAGTACAGCTAATCCAGTAGAGCTAAGCCGCCCTGTTTTCTTAGCCCCTTTTAACCGTTGCCTCCTTCGACATTCGCTCCTTCAATGACGGTTTCTTCATAGGCTGCTTCACCATAGCCTCGAATGTTTCTACCTCTTCAATTACGACTTTTCCCACCTGGTTGGCATTCGAATCTCGCTGATATACCTTAAGCCAACACTTTTTTTCATTTCGCTTTAAACCATTTCAATCACTGCCTATGTCTAATAGGTATTGTTCACTCACAGGGAAGACAGATTTGAGCGCACTCACGAGTCCAGATGATGCTCACCAGCTCCTCGATGCCGTATTGGTGCAGCGCGCCAAGCAGGGAGACAAGACGGCATTTCGACAACTCTACGATCAGCATCACAGACGCGTCTACGCCCTCTGTTTTCGTTTGGCCGGCCAGACCGAGCTGGCAGAAGAAGCCACCCAGGAAACCTTTGTGCGCCTGTGGCAGAAGCTGCCCCTGTTCGATGGCAAGAGCCAATTTACCACCTGGCTCCACAGCCTGACGGTGAATCAGGCGCTGAGCTGTATCAAGAAGCATAAGAGCTTCTGGGCCAGGTTTATGCCGAGCGAAGAGACCCATGCAGCCGCCATCGACTTCGACTATCAGGGGGTGGACAAGTTGCTGCTGCGTCTGCCGGAGCGCGCCCGTATCGTCTTCGTCCTCTACGCCCTGGAGGGATATCAGCATGACGAGATCGCCAAGCGCCTCAATATTGCCCCCGGCACCAGCAAGGCGCAGTACCACAGGGCCAAGAAATTACTGCAGGAGATGATCTAATGGTCGACAAGGCAGACACACTCAAGCGTCTCCTCGAAGAGACGCCGAGGGAGATGACGCCAGAGCGGGATCTCTGGCAAGGGGTCGAACTTCGCCTCGATGCGCCCAAGGATAGCCCCCGCAGCTACTGGCGTCCCATGGCAATCGCCAGCACCCTGTTGCTGGCGCTGCTGGTCGGCAAGTTGAGCCTTGGGCCAACAATGCCTGATGCCGAGAACGAGGCCCTCATTCAGACCCTGGCCGCCATTCAGGTCCAGCATAAGGCAAGCGTCGACACGCTTAGCCTGACCAAGCGAGTCGATTGGCGCAGCAGCCCTTACAGCCAGCCGGTCGAGCAAGGGATAGAACAGCTAAGAGCCGCCGCCAAAGAGATCTATGAGGCGCTAAAGCTCAACCCGACTGACAAACAGCTGTGGCAGCTTTGGCTATGGACCCAGCAACGCGAGATTGAATTAATCAAACAGGGGCAGAAACTCCCTGTCGATCGAGATACCACAGGAGAGATGATATGAAAATACAACTAAAAACTACCGCCCTGGCATTGCCTTTTATCTTATTAAGCCAATCTGTGCTGGCGGCTCAGAGCGTGGATAAACGCATCGAAGTCGAAGGTGACCTGCGTCTGAACCTGGAGGTGCAGCGCGGCGAAGTCGAGATCCTCTCCTGGGATCAGGACGCCATCTCCATCACGGGCACCCTGGATGAGCTGAGCGAAGGCCTCACCGTAGAGCAGAAGTCCGGCACCATCTCTATCGAAGATAAACTGCCACGCCACTACTCGGGCAGTAACAAGGAGGGCTCACGACTGACCATCAAGGTGCCGGCAAAGCTCAAGCTCAACGGCGAAGGGGTCTCGGCCAATTACAGAGTGAGTAAGCTCGCCGGTGACATCAATGTGCAGACCGTCAGCGGTAACATCAAGGCCGAAAATCTCACCGAGCAGGTGGCCATCAATACCGTCTCGGGCAATATTGTCAGCCAGGGGCTTGAAGGCAAGCTCAAGCTGGAGACAGTATCTGGCAACATCAAAGATAAACAGAGCCTCGGCAAGGTCAGCTACACCCTGGTCAGCGGTAAGCTCGAGGCCGACAGCGGCGCCGACCAGGTCTCTATCGAGCTGGTATCGGGAGATGCCAAGGTGACTCTAGATAAAGTGGACCGACTCAAGGCCCAGAGCGTCAGCGGCGACCTCAACCTGTCGGTTTCCGCCCTGGCCACCAAGGCCAGCCTGGACAGTGTCAGCGGCGATATCAGCTTCAGCCTACCGGCGAACCTGGATGCCACCTTCGCCATCGACGGCGGCCCAAGTGGTGACATCGACAATCGCCTGACCCAGGATAAACCGAAACGACCTAAGTATGGTCCTGGCAGCTCGCTACAGTTCCAGATGGGCAAAGGCAGCGCCGATATTTTGATCAACACCATCAGCGGCGATATCAATCTCAAGTCAAACTAGGCTCAACGGCCAAGGCCAATCCAATCTGGGTTGGCCATTAAAACCCACTCGCCCTATTCAAATGATCCGCAAACAAGGCCTGAACAAATTGCTCGGCCCCCAGGCTGAGACGACGATTCTTCATCGAGACCACACTAAAGTTGGCGCGAATATCTGGCATACCCACCACCTCTAGCGCCACCAAGTCACCCGAGGCGAGTTCCGCCTGCACCGAGATGTCCGGCGTCAAGACCACAAGGTCACACCCTTGCAGCGACGCCTTGATCGGCTGAAACTGATCATATTTCAATAAACCGGCGTAGTCGTGACGATCTTCATCAAACAGATCATCAAACTGCTCTCTCAGGCGATCGGGAAAGGCTCTTGGCACCCCGAGGGGGTAATCCCTCAGGCTCGGCAGATAGACACGTTCGAGCCGCGCCAACGGATGTTCGCGGCGACAACAAAATATGGCATTTGACTGGGGTAGACGACATGTCTCGATATTATCGCGCTGGTCAAGCAAGGTGGCATTGGTCTCGGCAATAAACAGATCCAGCTGTCCCTTGAGCAACATCTTATAGAGGCGGCTCCAGCTCTCCACTTTCAGCTCGATCAGCACCTGGGGATTATCACGAATAAAGCCCCCCAATGCCGGGCCTATGATGCTGTTAAGTGGGATGGGGCTGGCGCCGATAACCAGGCGCTTCTGCGCTATGCCCTGGCGACTCTTGATCTCAGACTCAAGATATTCGAGCTGACTGACAATCTGCTCGCCCTGGGCTAACACCATCTGACCATATTCGGTCAGGGCGAACTGCTTCTCATCTCTGGCCAACAGGCTGGCCCCCAGACGCTCCTCCATCTTCTGGATGCTGCGCGATAGAGAGGGTTGAGCCAGATGCAGCTCATTGGCAGCCTTGCTAAAACTCTTTAGCCTCGCCAGCGCGATAAAGTGTCGTAAGTGTCTTAGTTCCATCGGTTAGCCCATAGGTCAGCCAGATAATCAGGTAAAATATCTACGCACGCCCCAGCGTCATGCGAGATAACATATCTATCATTTACCACTTCATAAAGACATAGCGGGCACCCGACACTAGGCGATGTTTCTCGCACAAAGCGAGCAAGAGGTAACGAAGCCGCAAGGTAGCAAAATGACATTAAAATAAATAATATCAATCTATTATGTTAAATTTTAGTCGACGCCACCCAGACTAAAAATCGCCCCAATCACCAAGCAACAAAGTTTTAACAATTTGTATCAGAATGCGACCAAATGCTACAAGCGCGCTAAAAACAACCACATGATTAATCTACAAACAGAACAGCCATTTCTAGCGATATTCTTCAAGAAATTGACGTAAAACAGAATTTGTCACCAGTAAAACAAGCCTAAAACAACAAAAGCTTCAGCCAACGTGTTTCCTCACCTCTTAACAATATTACCAACTGCTTAACCATGAATGCATGACAGCTATAGCCCTATAGCTTTTACGCATTGGCGTCTTTATCACCAACTCATTAACAATCGATAGCCGTACGAGTGCCTTACTTTTACATCGACGCCTCGGCGTTACCTATAAAAAGAAAAGGGAACAACCCATGAAACTGAAGAAAGTTAGTCTCATGACGATGGCGGCCATCTATGCCGCTGGCGTCGGCGGTGCAGCCGCTTCGAGCAATGCTAATAACCACGAGATGCGCGCCATAGAAATTACCGATGCCATCATCCAATACAACGAAGACCTGTATAACGGTAAACGCCGTAATGGTACCCAGGCCGACAATCAGCAAAACACACGCGCGGTCTCGACCAAAAACGTACACCGCGCCATCGCGACCAGTAAAGATAATAAGGTGCCTTTCAAATTCGAAGCGGGCATCACAGGCGAGCAGACCTATATTGTCGAGCTTAGCGATAAGCCGGTTTCACTATATCGCGGCGACCTCCCTAGCCTGGCGGCCACCTCACCGACCATGAGCACAGTGCCCGTGATGCTCAATGCGCGCAGTCACAACAAGGTCGACATGAATAGCCGCGCGGTCAAGCGCTACAGCGACTATCTCACCAATAAGCAAGATGAAGCCTTAGCCCAGATGGCCAGCTCGGTTGGCGGTAAGCTGGATGTTAAGAAGCGCTACCAACTCGCCTTCAACGGTATGGCGATGCGCATGACCCAAGATCAGGCGGCGCGCGTTGCGGCGCTACCAGGTGTACGTAACGTCACGCTGGAACAGACCTATCAACTACACACAGATGTCGGGCCACAGCACATAGGCGCCGACGGTATCTGGACAGGCACCACGGCCGATGACAAGTATATGGGTGAAGGCATAGTGGTCGGTGTGTTGGATACGGGGATCAACACAGACCATGCTTCATTTGCCGCCGTCGCCGGTGATGGCTATGTGCACCAGATGCCTGCGCGTTACAGCCACTATCTAGGTGACTGTGAGAAGGCTGAATTTGCCAGCATGTGTAACGACAAGCTGATCGGGGTGCGATCTTACGAGGAGATCACAGATTCCTACCTAGACCCAGCCTTCCAGCCAGGTATCCCAGCTTGGCAGATTGAAGAGCCTAAGCGCCCACAAAACGGTGAAGACTACAACGGTCACGGCTCACATACCTCATCGACTGCCGCTGGTAACGTACTGCTAGACGTAGACCATGTAGTACCGCTGCCGGGTGAAGTCGGAGACGGTGTGCCGACAGGCCTGAAATTCCCACGCATCTCGGGTGTCGCACCGCGCGCCAACGTCATCATGTATCAAGTCTGTTACCCGGGTGATGGCAGCTATGGCGAGAGTTTTGGTGGTTGCTTGGGCTCGGCCCTACTCGCGGCTATCGATGATGCCATTGCCGATGGCGTGGATGTGATCAACTATTCTATCGGTAAGACCTACGGCTCTTTCCCTTGGGATGATCCTATGGAGCTGGGCTTCCTGGCCGCCCGTGAAGCGGGCATCTCAGTGTCGGCCTCTGCCGGTAACTCCTATATGCCAGAATATGGCATTCAGGCGCGCGGCGCGATCGACCATCTATCACCTTGGCTCACCTCTGTCGCAGCCACCACACACGGCCGTGAGATCGCCGTCGAAGGTAAGATGCTGACCAATGCCACGGGCGGCGATCAGCCATTAAGCGATCTGGTTGGCTCGGGGATCACCAATGCCTACACAGGTCCAATTGTCGAGGCTAAGGCCTACGGCAGCGAGTATGAGATGTGTAACGAGCCCTTCCCGGCCGGTTTCTTCGACCTCGACCCACAGGGCAATGCCTACAGCAAGGCGCCAATCGTCGTCTGTAAGCGCGGCGAGATCCCTCGCGTCGAGAAGGCCACCAACGTGCAAGCGGGCGGTGCCGGCGGTTTCGTTCTTTGGAACCCTGAGTACTCAGATCCAACCCATAACGATCCTTATGCCATCCCTGGCATCAACATCGATTATCAAGCCTACTATGGCGGTTGGGACAATGGCTATTTCGGTCTCAGCCAGTGGCTCGCCTCGGGCAGCAACCATGAGATCACCATTGCCGCATCAGAAGTCGTGACCAAGCAAGGCACCAGCGATTATGTGGCAGACTTCTCTTCTCGCGGCCCTAACCTTCAAGTGCCGGACGTAATGTCACCTAACCTGGCCGCCCCTGGTGTAAGCGTATTTGCCGCCTGGGCCGATGAGATGCCTTTTAGCGCGCTGGCAATGCCCGCCGACTATGCGGCCATCAGTGGTACCTCTATGGCAGCCCCGCACGTTGCTGGCGCCATGGCACTATTAACTCAGGCGCATCCGGACTGGACACCGGCGCAGATCCAATCGGCGCTGATGACCACAGCTTCAATCGACGGCGTGACCCGCTCTCGCGATGGCTATCCTTATGATGTGGTGAAGGCAAATCTGACTGACGCGGGTAGCGGGGTGATCAACGTATCACGCGCCAACAACGCAACACTGCTGCTGGATGAAACCGGCGACAACTACCGCGCGGCCAACCCAAGAAATGGTGGCAATATTCATACCCTGAACCTGCCATACTTCTTCAATACCGAGTGTGCTGGCACCTGCAGCTGGATGCGTATCGTCACCGCGACGGAAGATGGCACCTGGACGGTCGATGCCACCCCAGAAAGCATAGATGGCGCCCCGATGCTAGAGCTAGAGGTATCACCTAAGACCTTCACGCTGAAGGCGGGCGAAACCCAAGCCATCAGCCTAACCGCCAAGGTGTTAGAAGTTGAGGCCTATCGAGCCGATTCATCGCAGCTCCAACTCAACGGTTTAGTGTCTATCACGCCATCAGACACCAGCAAGCCTGCCCAAAACCTGCCTGTGGGCGTGGTGTACAAGGGCGACAATCTGCCATCTCAAGTCTCTGGCATCATACATAGAGACAAGGGTCACACCCTGACACCTATGTTAAATACCGCTGAGATCCAACAGCTTAACTCTCATGTTTATGGCCTATCTAAGGCAGAAAACCACGATGTCGCCCTCAAGAGCGCCACGGTGAGAGACTATGCTCAGGGATTCACCCGTGAAGAGATTGAGGCCGGTGGTGCCAAGGTCGTCTTCTTCGACGTCCCCGAAGGCACTAAGCGTATCGTCTGGGAAGTGTTGAAAGCGCCACGAATCGCCTATACCGCACTGGATCTGGGTATGGATATCAACGGTGATAACGACATTCAGTGGGCAGATGAAGCCATCTGTTACTCCTACTCGGATGCCGGCGATTTCTGTGCCATCAACGACCCTATGCCTGGCCGCTACTGGGCCATCGCCGCTAACATGAAGTGGGATTGGGAAGATGCTAAGAACAGTGCCGACCTGTTTGAGCTGCGACTCGGTATCGTCGGTGAGGACAGTCAAGCCAATATGACGGTTGACGGCCCTGCCACTAACGACGGTATGACCCCTTTCCAACTGAAGCTTAACCATGATCTGTCTGGCGCAGAAGAAGGTGATGTCTACTACGGCGTGGTCAGTATCGGCAGCGACAGCTACAACGACAGCAACCTAGGCGATTTTGGTGTTAAGCTACAACACAAGGGTAGCGACACTGAGATTGAAGCCTCGCAAACCGCTGCAAAAGAAGGTGACATCATAGACTTCAGCGTCAAGCTGGCGCCTAACCTGTTAGGCGGTGAGCGCGAGTTTACTCTTAATGCTCAACTATCCGATGGCCTGGTACTGCTGGCAGACTCGGTAAAAGTAGGCGGATTGGGAACCTATGCCGAAGACACAAGTGTTGAAGGCAATCTGATCAGCATCGCCAGCACTCAGCCATCTTCCAGTGATATGAAGCGTCACTATGTCTATACCACCAACGAGACGGACGCCAGCTGTAAGGTACCTTATGGCGAAGACGAGGCATTCTACGATCTTCCTTCCGCCGGTTTTGGTCATATGGGGATCTCGGGTTACTCGAACCGTCCATTGTATCTGCCGTTAAGCGCCAGTGACCTGCCACGAGTGCCTCTGTATGCTAACCCAGAGGAATATAGCTATGACATCTTAGGTATCTCGCCATTTGGCTATCTGCAGTTAGATCCTATGCCTATGTTCTGGAACCAAGACCGTCCATTTAGCGACAACTTCCAGGACTTCCCTGACACCTTGATCGCCCCACTTTGGCGTGGTGACGTGAGAATGCCAGAGGCCTGGTTCGACTGGGATAACCTAAAGTATCAAGATGCCGTCTATGGTGTGGTCACCAACAAGCACTACATCTTCCAGTGGGTTGGTGGCGAAGAATGGGCAAACTTCCTGGTAGGTGCTAACTATCCGGATCCAGATGCGCAATATAATATCGAGACCATAGTGGCCACAGATATTAGCTTCGAAGAAGAGACACCTGAGATCATCTTTGCCTATCGCACCCTGAAATCGGCTAACTCTAACCTGGGTTCAATCGGCCTACATGGTTACTGGGGTGAACGCCACACCTTCGGCCCAATCCATGGCTATTCAAACGACGGCTTTGCCTATCGTGACGTCGACAGCAAGGTGAAAGAAGGCTTGGTGATCTGCGCCGATTATCGCGGTCCAGAGCAGTCAAGCGTTTCACTCACCTTCTCGGCCAGAGTCTCTGCCTCGGCAGTTGGCAAGGATAACAGCGTTACTGTTGATACCCAGTACGCCGACTCTGAGCCGGTCTCTGTCACCCATCATGTGGCGAGCGCCACTAACATCTCGGTTGCGCCTATTGCCGACATGATGATGGAAGAGAACACCACGCTGGAAGGCATCACAGTTACCTACAACGATGTTAAAGGCACAGCCAACGGCATCATGGTATCGGGTGAACACATCACGGCAACTGTGGATGGTGACAGCGTCAGTATCACACCTGATGCCGACTGGTATGGTGAGACCCTGGTGACGGTAACCGTACACGATATGGCCTACCCATCTGACGCCGCGTCCACCAGCTTCATGCTGACGGTGAACTCAGACGGTGTTGAGCCAACGCCTCCGGCGCCAGAAACCCCAGATCAGGGCGGTGACTCTGACTCGGGCGGTAGCCTTGGCTTCCTGGCTCTGGGCCTACTGGGTCTAATCGCCGGACGCCGTAAGCTGCACTAAGCGTCCAACTATTTAGTTCGACCTTGTCTTTGGGCCCTCTCTGAGGGCCCTTTTTTATGCCATCTTAAATTGGCAAAACCACTAGTTCATGCCGTGGCAATCACTGCACTCTTTGATGGTCAGCTCTGGGGTATGCACCTCTGCATCGGGGGCATGGGCATCCTTCATGGCGTGACAATCGTTACAGCTTGCCAGTGTGGCCTCTGACTCAGTATGCATGGTCAGGTCGATAGGCTCATGGCAATCTTTACAATCCATGGCAACGGCGGCGCCAGCAAATAGCAGGCCGGCGGCTAGGGTGATCAATGTTTTCATCTCGGGCTCCTGGTTTTGGCAAGTCAAACAATTAAAAAGTTTACATTCAAAGGCTTGCCGCCTGGTATGGCCAAAGCGGGCAAGATCCAAGGCGCAGCAAGCTATCCGGCGAGCATTACCAGCCAAGATTAAGCCAAACTTAAAAAAGCCGTCGCGATGAAAGAAGTGCCGACAGGATCATAGGCTTAAGTAACGCTTTGTGATCCAAAGCAAAATTTCATCTTGCATAAGACACAAAAAAGCCGCACTGAGGCGGCTTTTTTAAAGCGCAAACGGCTAAGCCAAAGAGGTTAGAAAGAGGTGCGCTTATAACGGCGATATTCCGCCGTCCAGAAGTTATCTTCAATCGCCTGCATCAGCAGCTCATCGCTGGCCGGCAGCGCATGGCCCTGCTCGATGGCAACTTTGCCCACCGCGAAGGCGATATGCTTACTGACAGAGTGAATATCTTCCAGTGCCGGCAGCAAGGATCCCTCGCCGTCCTTCGCCAGAGGCGAGCACTCGGCCAGGGCGCGGCTCGAGGCCATCAGCATCTCGTTGCTGACGCGCTTGGCACCAGAGGCCAGCACGCCCAGGCCAATACCAGGGAAGATATAGCTGTTGTTACACTGGGCGATCTCATAGGTCTGCTCCTCGATCACCACAGGCTCGAACGGGCTGCCGGTTGCCACCAGCGCCTGACCCTTGGTCCAGTGCAGAATATCTTTCGGCGTCGCCTCGACGCGGCTGGTCGGGTTAGACAGCGGGAAGATGATTGGGCGTTCACAGTGAGTGTGCATCGCCTTGATGATCTCTTCGCTGAACAGACCCGGCGCGCCAGACACACCGATCAGCACGGTCGGCTTACCATTGTGCATCACATCCAATAGCGAGATGTTCTCACTCTCAGTGTTCCAGCCCTCGACCTTGGCTACCTGCTGCGCCAGATTCTGCTGGAAAGGCAGCAGGTTAGGCATGTTGTCTTGCAGCAGTCCCCAGCGGTCTACCATGAACACCTGCTGGCGCGCCTGCTCGTCGCTAATGCCCTCTGAGACCATCTGGGCGATGATCGCCTCGGCAATACCACAACCTGCACTGCCGGCGCCCAGGAAGGCGATGCGCTGCTGGCTCAGCTTACTGTTCGCCGCCTGACAGGCCGCCAGCAATGAGCCAACAGTCACCGCCGCGGTGCCCTGAATGTCGTCATTAAAGCAGCAATATCTGTCCTTGTAACGCTCAAGCAGCGGCATGGCGTTCTTCTGGGCGAAGTCTTCAAACTGGATCAACGCATCCGGCCAGCGTCTGTGTACCGCCTCCATGAAGGCCTCGACAAACTCGGCATACTCTTCGCCGCCGATACGCTGATTACGCCAGCCCATATACATAGGATCTTCCAGCAGATGCGGGTTATCTGTGCCCACGTCTAAGGTGATAGGCAAGGTATAGGCCGGGCTGATACCGCCACAGCTGGTGTAGAGCGACAGCTTACCGATAGGAATACCCATGCCGCCGATCCCCTGGTCACCCAGACCCAAGATACGCTCACCATCGGTAACAACGATGATCTTCACCTTCTGACGGGTCGAGTTATTGAGTATGTCGTCGATGCGATCCTTGTTGGGATAGGAGATAAACAGGCCGCGGTTACGACGATAGTTTTTCGAGAAACGCTCACAAGCCAGGCCAACCGTCGGCGTGTAGATGATGGGCATCATCTCGGTAATGTGATTCTGCAGCAGACGGTAGTACAGGGTCTCGTTGGTATCCTGAATGTTACGCAGATAGATATGACGGTCGAGATCGTTGCCGAAGTTCTTGTACTGATCGTAGGCGCGCGATGCCTGCTCTTCGATGGTCTCGATCACATGAGGCAGCAGTCCCTCTAGGTTAAAGAAGATACGCTCCTCTTCGGTGAAGGCACTTCCCTTGTTGATCAAGGGGGCTTCAAGAATGGCAGGGCCGGCAAAAGGAAGATATAGCGGGCGTTTATTATCGTCCATTGGTAACCTTTTCTCTATCTGTGGGTATGTTGGAATGGCTGTGCTTTCAATTTTGGCAAGATTACCACAAAGTGTGATCTTTGTTGCCTTTCACGCGATCATTTTTTTGATTATTTTCACACTCCGGTTGTTTTAAACAGCCATGGCTTTAGCCTAAACCCAGGCATAAAAAAACGCGGCCTGAGCCGCGTCTTTAAAGAATGATATTATTTACTTACCGCGATACTTGATCGACAGACCCATCAAGAAGTTACGCAGCACCTGGTCGCCACACTCTTTAAAATGTTTGTGGCCGGGTTTTCTAAACAGGGCACCCAGCTCGGAACTCGTCATTCTGAAGTCCGCCAGGGCTAAGGTCTCGATGATATCTTCTTCACGCATCTCAAGGGCGATCCTCAGCTTCTTGAAGATCAGGTTGTTGTTTAACTGAGACACGGGAGCGGGGATCTCTGCCCCATCGCGCAGACCGCGTTTTTCGATGATCAAACCATCTAGAAACAGGCACAAGGTCTTGTCGTTACAGGGCTTATACCCCTCCTCGGCCTCTTTCTTGAGCATGTTGAGCAGGACTTCCTGGCTCATCTCATGTTTGACCTTGGCGAAGATCTTGATCATCTTGGCATTCTTGTAATCGAATACGAATCGTAGACGGCGTAAAATATCGTTATTTATCATGACTTAAATTCTTAAATTACTGGCTCGCGCGGGTGCGCCTGCCATAGCGACGACATTATAACCGACTTTGCGTCGGCGCCGAGGCATTATTTTCAAGCTTGCGACCTGCCATCAGAGTCTCTCGCAGCGCCTGGCGCAGTTTATCGTGCAGGCCAAAGGCTTGATTACTCTCATCAATGGGCCAGGAGGCGTTTTCAAGCACCACCAGATAAGTGTCTGACTCGGGATAACTCAGGCTCAACGATTGATAGCCAGGCAGATAACCAGAATGGCTGTACTCCTTTATCCCCTGCTGGTTCACCTGCACGCCGAAGCCGTAATAGAGCTGCGACCAGCGATGCGGCCGCAGTATCTGAGGAGCCATCATCGCCTGATAGGCATCATCGCTCAGCAGCTTTCCGCCATGGAGCGCCCTGAGATAAGTAAGTAATCCCCTGGCCGAACCCGTCATGCCGCCGCCCGGTAAGAGGTTCATCTGCACCTCATATTCCATCGGCTCTTGGGTAGCGATCTCTATTCCTTCAATCAGCCCCTGCTGCGCCCCAAGCTGGGCCTTGATGCCTTCGACGCCATGCTCGGTCAAAAAGGTATTCACCAGGGTGGCAAAGTCCTGCTGATAGGTGATTTCGAGCAGCTCCGCCAGCACCTGAAAGCCCAGATTGGAGTATTGAAAATCGCTGCCGGGCGCGAACCGATTCGCCTTGCCCTGAGGCGCTATGCCAGAGCTGTGGCTTAGCAGCTGAGCGATAGTGATCCGCTCGTCATAAGTCGGCAGATTGTTGGATGCCATATAAGGATTGATCTTATCCTCCAGAGCCAACTTGCCCTGGCTTACCGCCTGCATCACCAGGGCGGCGGTGATCATCTTGCTCTGTGAGGCCAACATGACCCAGCTATCCAGTGTCGGCGCGGCGGCCTCACGATAAGCATTAGTCTTCACGTAGCGCAGCTCACCATGCTGCATCAGGGCGATCACCCCATAGAAGGGCCGCTCGTTGGCGGCGATGATGCTATCGAAAGCACTGCCTAGCTCGGCAAAAGCCTCGCCAATCGCCAAGTCATGCGCAGAGGGTACATCAACCCGCTCACCCGCAGCTTGCTCAAGCTTATCCGCGATAACAAACTCACTAGCAGACACGCAGTCGCTGGCCAAGGCCCCCAACAGACAGAGGCTGCTCGCCACGACACTCATCTTCATCCTTGTTCTCCTACACGGCTTAACCGATAAACTTCCAGTAGACAAATAAAGCCGCAAACCCTAGCAGATAAGTCATGCCGATCCAAGAAAGCAGCCGCATGGCCACGCCGTAGCGATCGCCGGGCGCCAGATTGTCACTGGTCATCAGGCGATAGTTGAGCCAGGCGAAGATGATGGTGGTCATGAAGGCCAGGGTCATCACAAACTGCAACAGTGGCAGCAATGCCCCCTTGAAGAAGAGTATGATCCCTAGCCCCAGCAGGCTCACGGCCAACATGGTCAGGTTAAGGCCGCGCTCGCTGACCTCATCCTTACGCAGAAGCTGCACACTCAGGATAAGGGTACGGCTGTAACCATCCACTACGGTAACCGTGGTGCTGAAGATACAGAGCAGGGCCACCAGAGCGATCAGGTAACGGCTCCCCTCCCCCAGCACCTGGCTATAGAGCTGAATCAACTGCTCGGCAAACTTGGCCCCGGAAGGCGAGAAGTGCACGCCCGAGCCGTGCATCACCATGGCACCGAGCGAGAGAAACACCACGGCCAGTATCGCCGTGGTGATGAAGCCCAGATTAAAATCGAACAGCGCCTGCTTAGGGGTCACCATCTGCTGTTTCTGCTTTTCCAAAAGCCAGAGGGAGTTCCAGCAGCTCACCTCGATAGGCGCTGGCATCCAACCCATCATGGCTACCAAGAAGCCCACATGAGCCCACTGCCAGGGGGAAGGCGACACGAAGCCAGGAGCCAGAATAGGTTCGGCGTTAAAGGCCAGCGCGGCGGCACTCAGGGTGGTCACCGTAAGGCAGAGCATGATCACCTTGGTCACCCTGTCCAGCACCCGGTAATGACCCAGCACCAATAGCAGCAGGCTGGCGACCAAGACGATCAGCGCCAGCAGATCGATAGGCAGGGGAATAAACTGGGTGAGCAGCGCGGCAGTTAACATGGCGACGCCTGCGGTGCTGGCCACCGCCGCCAGGGCGTTGAGCAGCGAGAAGAGCAGCAGGTAACCGCGTCCCTGGCGTTGATAGCCATGTAGCAGGCTCTCACCGGTTGCCGCCGTATAACGGGCCCCGGCGGCAAAGAAGGGATACTTGAGCAGGTTCACTAGGAGTATCACCCAGGCCAGCTGCCAGCCAAACTCGGCGCCGGCGCGGGTCGAGGCCACCAGGTGCGAGGCGCCGATGGCCGCGGCCGCCATTAGCAGACCAGGGCCCGTGGCGGTTAACAAGCGGCGGCACTGCAACCAAAGGCTAGTCTGGGTTGTATTTACACTAACGTTTTCCACTCTCGATTTTCCTTCAGATAAACTAAAAATGCTCGCCCAGGCAGGGCTCTGTCAGCACGAGCCTTTAGCCTGCTACGGCTGATGCAAAGACTGAGCCAGCTTGGCCTCGATGCGCCTCAGGGTCTGGTCGATACTCTGCAGGCAGGCCAGGGTCTGGGCGGCCACGTCCACTTTCGCCTCGCTGGGCTGACTCTGCTCGGCCAGCGCACTCTTTTGCGCCATCACGGCGGCGCGAAACTCGGCCACCGCCTCGACGCCGGTAAGGCTTATCAGCGCACCATTGCCCGACTGCCCCGCCGTCTCTATGGTCAACTTGTGGATGCCAAACAGGCGCATCAGCGGTCCCTGGATCATCGCCATGTCGGTGATCTTATCCAGCGGCACGGTATTTTCGGTGCGGGTGAGTATTCCCTTACGCACGATAAGCTTCTTGGTGGTCAGCTCGGCGCTCATGTTGGCGATATACCTGTGAGTCGCCCACAGGCCGATGGGATACCAGAGCAGCAAGAGCGGGATCCCGACGACAGAGACGGCAAGCACTACCGCCCCCGAGGTCAGCCAATAGTGCCCAAGCTTGTGGTGAAAGCGCGCCTCGAGCAGTGTTTTTTCTTCCATTTTATTTACATCTCCCCATAGGTCTGACGGGAACCGAGCTATGACAATGCCAAGAGCCTAGGTATTAATCAATCAAATTCATGGGTTTATTTATTTACATTTGTTATCAATTCGCCCTATTGACTTTGTTACTTAAGGAATTAGTTTAGTAACGTTAATGTAACAAATGGTGGCGGTAGTTGAGTGGTAGTCACTGAATTAAAAATATAATGATTCAAAAGGGATGAACATGAAAAGACCTCAATATTGGCCCAGCGCCTGCGCTATCGCCATTACCATTGCGCTAACCCCACATGTTTATGCGGCCGACGAAGGAGTCGAGCGCATAGAAGTCACAGGCTCTCGCATTAAACGTACCGATATCGAAGGCCCATCGCCGATCCAGTCGATCAACAAAGACGATATCGCCAACATGGGTTTCGACAACCTACAACAACTGCTGGAACGCATGCCAGCCAACGGCGCGGGCGCCTTCTCGACCCGTGGTAACAGCCAGGACTCTACCGCCAACGGCGCGGCCTCTATCAGTCTGCGCGGCATGGGCCCAGATGCTACTCTGGTACTGATCAACGGCCGCCGCGTGGCCATCAGCTCATTCGCCGAAGGGATCACTAACTCCTTCGTCGACATCAACAATATTCCGGTATCCGCCATCGAGCGTATCGATATCCTTAAAGATGGCGCCTCGGCCATCTATGGTTCAGACGCCATCGCCGGTGTGGTCAACATCATTCTGCGTAAAAACTTCGAAGGTATCGAAGTCAACCTGGGCTACGGCGAAGCCTCTGGCTCCGGCTATGACGAACAGAGCGGCTCTATGCTTTGGGGCATGCAGTCCGATAAGGGCAGCGCCTCTATCATTCTCGATTACTTCAAAAACAGCACTCTCGCCGCCAGTGAGATGGGCCGCTTCGGCACCGCCAACCAGAGCCCATACGGCGGTGAAGATTTCCGCTCGTCACGCGGCTTCCCCGGCTACTTCTATGTCGATGGCGTAAAGACCATAGACCCTGACTGTCCGGCCGACTCGGCCACCGCCAGCGGCAGCTGTCTGTTCGACTACGGTCCATACAACCTCACCATCCCAGCCGCCGAGCGTGTGGGGGCAATCGCCCAATTCGACTATCATCTGAGCGACGAGATGACCGCCTTCCTGGAAGTCGCGGCCCAGCACAACACCTCTGAGGCAGGCGGCGCGCCGACTCCGCTGGATGAAGATGCCATGCTGACGGTTCCAGGCACCCACCCTAACAACCCGTGGGGCAAGGATATCGAGATAGGTCGTTACCGCACCGTGGATGCCGGCGCCCGTCGCTGGGACATAGAATCTGACACCCTACGTCTGGTTGCCGGTCTACGTGGCAACATAGATGAATGGGATTGGGAAGTCTCGGCTCAGAAAGGCCGCAGCGAATCAACCCAGAAGGGTGACAGAACTCAGGGCTGGGTGCGCACCGACTTCCTGCAAGCCGAAATCGACGCAGGTAACTACAACCCATTTGGCGGCACCATGAATTCACAGGATGTGATCGATCGCATCACCACCAGCCTGGTTCGTCAGGGTGTGTCACACCTGACCGCTTATGACGCCAGCATCACGGGTCCGGCCTTTACCCTGGCGGATCGTGAAGTCATGATGGCCGCGGGCGTCGAGTACCGTGAAGAGGACGTGAGCGATGTCCCGGATGATCAATTCCAGCGTGGCCTGATCTTCGGTACCGAAGCCGTGTCAGCCCAGGCCGACCGCGACCAGTACGCGGCCTATGTGGAATTCTCTATCCCAGTTACCGACAACTTCGAGCTGCAACTGGCCGGCCGTTACGACCACTACAGTGATTTCGGTTCAACCACCAACCCTAAGGTTGCCTTCCAGTGGGGAATTAGCGATCAGCTGACCGCTCGCGCCTCTTGGGCGACCGGTTTCCGCGCGCCATCTCTGGCACAAATAGGTCTTGGCCCATCGAGAGAGAGTAGCTTCTTCATCGATACCTACCGCTGCGCCGCCGACAACGTCGACTGTACCGCGCTGGACTACAACACAGAATTTGCCGGTAACTCAGAACTGGACGCCGAAGAGTCAGAAACCTGGAACGCGGGCCTGATCTGGGCACCTAGCCAGAAGTTTGATATCGGCTTCGATGTCTTCAGTATCACCCAGGACAACAAGATCGATAAGCAGCCACTGGGCGAGATCTACCTGGCCAACTGTAACGATCAAAACAGCACTGTGTGTGAGCGTCTGGCGCCGCAGCCGGGGCAAACTCTGGGCCCAATCAGCCTGATCCACTCAAGCTTCATCAACTTAAGTTCGCAAGAGGTTCAAGGGGTGGACGTTTCCAGCCACTATGGCCTGGAGATGGACCGCTTCGGCGACCTCAAGTTTGGTCTGGAATACAGCTACCTGCACAAGTTTGAGAAGGACAAGCTGGATTACACCGGCGAGTACCGCTACCCGCAACATCGCTGGTTGCTGACCACCAACTGGACCATGGATGACTTCGCCGCCAACATCAACTTCAGCTACATCGGCGAGTTTGAAGATACGCCAGATATTGACTTCGACGGCTCACTCGACTTCGAGGTCAACAAGTCGCGAATGGTTGAGTCTCAACTCTTGGTGGACATGTCCGGTTCATACCGCTTCAACGACACCTTCAAGTGGACAGTCGGCGTCAACAACGTATTGGATGAAGAACCGCCATTTGCCATCGGCGACGGCGACACAGACCTCTACGGCTATGTGATTGCCACCCATAACCCAATGGGCCGCTACTTCTACACCAAGTTGAGCATGAGGTTCTAATACCAATCACAGTAAGTAAGCTATCAGAAATAGCGTAAAAAAACGTTTGATAACCAGGCAGGATTTTCGATAACTAGTTATTCTACAATCAAAAAACCTAACATAGTTATCGAACGTTTTAACGAGCTAGGATGATCAGCTATTTACTCGGATAGGTAAAACATACACTGTCACAAAAATGGCATCCAAATGGATGCCATTTTTATTTACACTCATTACTCACCTAAAGATAAGCGAGGAAAAGGATGATCACTCTATATGGAACCCCAAGAAGCCGCGCCCTGCGCGTCTCCTGGCTACTGGAAGAATTAGCTATCGACTGGCAATTTCATTTCATCAACTTTGCCAAGGGCGACAACCGCAGCGAGGCCTTTCTGGCCATGAACCCTTGTGGCAAGGTGCCCGTCATAAAGGACGATGACCTGGTGCTCACCGAATCCGCCGCCATCTGCCAATATCTGGCGGAAAAATATGGTCAGGGACAGTTTCTGCCCACACCCGGTACACCACAAGCCGCTCATTACCACCAGTGGATGAGCTACATCATCTGCGAACTGGAGCAGCCCCTGTGGACCATGGGCAAGCATAAGTTCGCCCTACCCGAGGAGCACCGCCTGCCAGCCATACTGCCTACAGCGGTATGGGAGTTCGACAAGGCCGCTACCATCGCCGAACAGTGGCTGCCGGACAGCGACTTCCTGCTAGGAGATATCCCAACGGTTGCCGATATCATGCTGGCCCATACCTTGATGTGGGCGACGGTATTTGAGCAGCAGATCCCGCCTAAGCTGGCCGCCTTCAGAGACAGGATGAAGACACGCCCGGCCTTGATCCGTGCGCTGGAAAAAACCGAAGCCGTCGCCGCTCAGGCAACAGAGTAGTTAGGCGTAAAAGGTTTAGCAGCATAATGTCTAACACTTTAGAGATTATGCTGCCATCCACTGCCATGAGGCCTTACTGAATGGCCTAACGCTTTGCTATTGGAAGCAAACGATTATCACTCAGATGGGCAGCCTGGCACCTTGGAGAGATCCAAACTGATCTCGTCAAACCTAGCGCTTATCTTCAAGATATGCTCATCCAGGCTCACCTCATACTCCCCCATCCAGTCCAAGGTTTGAATCGGCGCCAATCGATACCGCCACAGGGGCAGATCGCACTGCATCCATACCCTGTGATAGGCCTTGCCCATGGCGCCGGGATCTACGGTCTGCACCCAGATGGCGTAATCTTCATAGCGCTTAAACTGACTCTGCTCATTGGCAGGCGCGCTAAACACCAGGCTCATAAACAGACCCAGCACCAAGAAGATCAGCTGCACGGCCCCCAGCAGATAACTCAGCCCCATAACAATCGTTAACGGCCAACTGCCTTTGACGACCTGTGCAAATTGACGACGAAAACGCTCCAACAGCGACAATCCAAACAGTAGGGCAATCAGCTTGATCAGCAGGGTCACAGGTTGTGCCTTAGCCATAAAGCTAGGATCAACCCAGAAGGCGCCAAACAGGCCGGGTAACAGGCTCTCAATCAGCGGCAAATAGATAAGCGCTGCGATGGCAATGAAGAATGAAGTAGGCTGACGAGGGCTGGTAGCTTGGTACATATCCTTGTCCAAATGGAGTTAACCTTTAAGTAACATCTGCACAAGATAGCATTGAGCTCCTTGAAGCAACACAGTTTAAAGATGAAAGATAATTAAAAAAGCCCCGCTTTAACGAGCGGGGCTTTTTATCGAATCAGGGACTAACTCACAGCTGAGTGGCAGCCCACTTGGCGCGGCTCTCGCGGCTCTCTTTCAGGCCTTCCTTCTCGCGATAAGCCTTGTAAGCCTCGACGTCCAGCGGCACCAGGGTGACCTCGACTTCCAGCATCAGCTTACACTCTTTCTTGATGCGCCAGGCGGCCGTGTTGTACAGCTCGGTCAGCGGCAGCGAGCTTAAGAACTCGGGGTTGTACTGGGTGTAGATGGCCTGTGTCGGGTAGACCACGAAGCTCAGGCGGCGCTTAGGCTCCTTCTTAAACAGTTCCTCGATGCCGTCACAGGTGTTGAGCACCTGCATCTCTATGGTCTCATCCAGTTCCAGCAGCTTCTTAGCCGCCAGACCCGACACCTCGGCCTCACCCGCTTCCCAGGCCAGTACGTCGGCTTCACTGCACTTGCTCAGCTCGCCCACTTGGGCGGCACTCAGGCCGAGTGAGTGACGCAGGTATTTAATTTCTATTGCATTTAATTCAGCTGTCTTTGCCATCTTGATATCCAAATTTGAGTTAATCTTGTCACGCGCCTAGGCGGGGATCCAAACCTCTTCGACCCATTGCCAGAACGACTCCCAGCTCTCCTCGGCCAGCTCGCCGTCTTGCCACAGCATCACCTGACCTTCCTGATCGATACAGTAAAAGTCATCGCCCTGCTGACAGATGGCGATATATTCCCTCGGCATGCCGATAGACCAGGCATAAGAGGTTACCTCTGGCAGATAGGTATGGGCATAAGGATCCGCTGCGGTCACAGGCTCTAAGGTGCCGTGAATCACGTCGCTGGCGTAGAGGAGATACTCTTTCAACTCAGCGGGTAAGGGGATCAGGATCTGCTCTTCCACTTCGACCAGTTGATCGAAGCTGGGCAGCTCCAGAGGAACGGGAACTGTCTCGCTCAGTTCCCTGAGTTGCTCGATAAGATCGTGCATTGTCGTCTGCTCTAAATGGGCTAATGGCCGCAAGTATAATCGCTTTAAGCCCAGATTGTTAATCCAATTTATCGCAGACGCTGCACCTCAATGGGATTAGGCCGCGGCGGCTAACAGCTCGGCGCTGTCCAGCCTTTTATAGTAGAGCCACGCCTTGTGGTACTGCTTGTGGGAAGCCTGACGCAGATGGGTTATCTGCGCCAGCTCCAGCTGACTCAAGTCGCGAGACTGGGCGATGGCCCGCGCCTCGATGGCCTGGATCTGCTCGTAGGCCTTATGTTCCTCACCGCTCTTGATCTCGGCGATAGCCTTGAGGTGCAGCTGCACCTCGGCGATCATGCCGGTTTGCGGTAACTGCACCAGCAGGTTGAGGTCGCGATAACCAGAAGCCTTAGGCTCGGCGAAACGGTTTTTCACCTGCAATACCTTGACCTGCTGCTGAAGATCCTCAAACGCCGTCATCAGCCCCTGAATATCGTTAGCTACCAGGCTGGCCCTGGCAAGATCCGTGATGCGGCTGGCATCGCCGTCAAACTTGGCGGCAATCTTGGCCTTAGCACGCTCATAGCTTTTCACTTCGGGGATCAGCAGTTGGTAACTCTCTTGGGTATTTAGCCCCTCTAGCAGACTGGTCAGCTCCTGCTGGGCATTCTGGGCCTGGGCATAGAGGCTATCGAGGTCGTCGCTACTCTGGCGGATCAGGGCGGCGGAGCTACTGGCGATGGCGTGCAGACCATGCTGGTCTTTACTGAAGGACTGTTTCTGGGCGTAGCAACCAGATTCCTCTTTGGTGTCGATTAAGGCGTCGTAATTGGTCGCCAGGGCGCTACGGGTGGAGACAAGTAACAGGAAGATAAAAAAGGGTCTAAACAACTTATTCATAACCGTCCTCGGTAAAAGCGCAAACCTTATACCCTTAATCTAGCCAGGGTTCACTTAACCCTTGCTGAATGGATGATGAACAATTATTTATCATGAAACAGACATAAAAAAAGAGCGCCAAGGCGCTCTTTTTTATCAAGAAAACTCGAATTACCAGATCTTCACACGCTGAGCGGGTTCGATGTACATGGCATCGCCCTGCTTAACGTCGAAGGTGGTGTAGAACTCAGGCATGTTAGACAGCGCGCCCAGGGCACGGAACTTAGCCGGTGAGTGTGGATCGGTCGCCACGCGGTTACGCATCGCCTCTTCCTTGATCTTGGCACGCCAGATCTGGCCAAAGCCGATGAAGAAACGCTCGTCGCCGGTCAGGCCGTCGATAACCGGTGCTTCCTTACCATTGAGTGACATCTTGTAAGCCTTGTAGGCGATGGTTACGCCTGACAGGTCGCCGATATTCTCACCCAGCGTCAGTTCACCGTTAACATTCAGATCGTCGAATACCGAGTAACCATTGTACTGATCTACCAGCGCCTTACCGCGCGCAGCAAACTCTTTCAGATCTTGCTCTGTCCACCAGTCGCGCATGTTGCCTTCGCCGTCGAACTTAGCGCCCTGATCGTCGAAGCCATGGCCCATCTCGTGACCGATCACCGCGCCGATACCGCCATAGTTCACCGCGTCATCTGCCTCCATGTTGAAGAAAGGAGGTTGCAGAATTGCCGCCGGGAAGACGATCTCGTTCATGGTTGGGTTGTAGTAGGCGTTCACCGTCTGTGGTGTCATGTGCCATTCCCACTTACGGATTGGCGCACCTAGCTTCTCAAGATCCTTCTCATGGCTCAGCTCGCTGGCGCGCATGCTGTTGCCTACCAGGTCATCGGCCTTGATGGTCAGCTTGTCGTAGTTTTCCCAGCGATCTGGGTAACCAATCTTAGGATCGAACTTAGCCAGCTTGTCTTTGGCCGCGACTTTAGTGTCTGGGCTCATCCACTCCAGGCCATCGATGCTCTCGCCATAGGCGCGACGTAGGTTTTCAACCAGCTCCTGCATGCGGTGCTTGGCTTCAGGCTTGAAGTGACGCTTCACGTAAACCTTACCCACAACCTCACCCAGCAGGTTGTTTACCGTGCTCACGCCGCGCTTCCAGCGTGGCTGTTGCTCAGCCTGACCGTTGAGTGTCTTAGAGAAGAACTCGAAATTTTCACGGTCAAGATCTGTGCTCAGATCGCCGGCGAAGTGGGTCAGGGTCTGCCAGGTCATGTAGGTCTTCCACACAGACAGATCGTTAGCCTTGAGCACTTCATTGAAGCCTTCGATGAAGCTTGGCTGGTTGACGATGATGTCGGCCTGCTTGTCAGCGCCCAGAGTCTTGAGGTAACCGTTCCAGTTGATGTCCGGCGCCAGCTTAGGCAGATCGGCCACCTGATACAGGTTATAGGTCTTAGTGCTGTCGCGGGTCTCAACCACGTCCCAATGACGGCTGGCGATAGCGGTTTCCAGCGCCAGGATATGCTCGGCGCTCTCTTTCGCGTTTGGCAGACCGGCCAGGGTGAACATCTTCTCGATGTGGGCCACAAACGCCTTACGAATATTGACGAAACGCTCGGCTTCGTTGAAGTAGTAATCCTTCTCAGGCAGGCTCAGACCATATTGCCAGATATGAGTGGCATAACGGCTAGAATCTTTAGAGTCGATGTCGATGTAGAATGCCAGCGGCGTGCCGCCACCAATCATCTGGCTGTGGGCAAAGTATTCCACCAGCTGATCTTTGTTCTCCAGAGCGGCGATCTTGTTCAGCTCACCCTGAATCGGCTTGATGCCCAGCTTGTCTAGCTGGTCCGTGTCCATGAAAGAGCGATACAGGTCGGCAACCTTCTGCTCGTCGCTGCCCGCCTTCAGGTTAGGGGTAGCCGCCACTTCTTCGATGATGGCTTTAACATCGTCACGTGACTTCTCACGCAGGTCATAGAAGGCGCCTGTGCTGGTGCGATCGCCCGGGATCTCAGTGTTCTTGATCCAGGTGCCGTTAACGTAGGCATAAAAATCATCTTGCGGACGTACCGACTTGTCGAAGTTAGCAAAATCGATACCCGAGGTCAGGGCTTGTTGTACCGCTACCGCGGTTTCTGTCTTGGCGGTTTCCGGGGCCTTAACTTCTGCCTGGTCGCTGTTGCAAGCGCTAAGACCAAGAATCAAAGAGGCGCAAACCCCTCCAACGAACACTTTTTTCATGTGAATTCCTTTTATGCTTAATTGTTTTTTTGTTAGCAATGCGACTGTCATGGCGAAGCCAAAATGGTGCAAAAACTGCTTCAAGAGACCTATGTTAAAGGGATTGGGTCAATGTAAACAAGTTTATCTGCTACCCTTGGGCGAATTTCTGGTCACTCATATGTAAGTAAAGATTTCCTCTCCCTGGCGCTAACGCCCTATTACGCCTCAAGGTGGCGTATCACCCGCGCCGGATTACCACCGACTACCGTCTTAGCGGGGACATCTTTAGTGACCACGGCGCCCGCCGCGACAACGGCCTCGTCGCCTATGGTTACGCCCGGTAAAATGATCGCCCCGCCGCCTATCCAAACCCGCTCACCGATATGGATAGCCTCGGCCAACTCCCAGCCCTGACAGCGACGCGCCGCATCCAGCGGATGGTTGGCGGTATAGCACTGCACGTTTGGCCCTATCATGGTCTGGCGCCCTATGGTGATAGGAGCATTATCTTGCAAGGTGACGTTGACGTTGATGAACACCTGAGGCGCGACATGCAGATTCTGCCCATAACTGATATAGAGCGGCAGCTTAATCACCGCCTTCGCGTCCAGATGAGGCAGCAGCTCATTGTCCACTTCCCTGCGGCGGTTCATCTCGGCATTGGCCTGTTGCTGCGCCTGCCAACGGCTCTGCAGCTCGCCGTCGAGACAGTTGTACTCCTGGCCGCTGACCATCTTGTCAAATTCGCTCACTTCTTCCATCGCCTATCGGCTCCTTTCGAGGATGCATACTGTGTCTGAAATTTGCCATGCTAACACTTTCCAGGGCTAGCTCTTTTCCTCACGAATGCTTTTCGTGACGAGTCCTTTTTAATTGCCACTTTCCATTAATTCTCGGCGGCCTCATAATACCGCCCCAAAGTAGCATCCTTAGGATAATCCAGTGCGTCTAGACAAATTTATCAGCGAATCCACCCAGCTCACCCGCTCTCTGGCCAAGAAGGCCCTACACAGGGGCGAAGTGACCGTCGATGGTCAGGTCATCAAAGATGGCAGCTTCAAGCTGAATGAGAACCAGAAGGTCTGTCTGGACGGCGAGCCTATCTCGCTGATTGGGCCGCGTTTTATCATGTTGCACAAGCCGGTGGACACCCTCTGCTCCACCGTCGATGAGGTCTACCCTTCTGTGCTCAACCTGCTCGAGCTGCCCCACAAAGAGGAGCTGCATATCGCCGGACGCCTGGACGCAGATACCACGGGCCTGGTGCTAATCACCAGTGACGGTCAATGGTCCCACAGGGTCACCTCGCCGAAACGCGAATGCGGTAAGACCTATCTGGTGCAGCTTGCCGATCCCCTCAAGGCTGAGTGGGTCAAGCAATTTGCCACCGGGCTGGCGCTACGCAGCGAAGAGGGACTCACAAAACCGGCTACACTTGAGCTGCTGGGCAGCCACGAGGCGAGACTCACCATCACCGAAGGTAAGTATCATCAGGTGAAGCGGATGTTTGCCGCCGTCGGCAACAAGGTGGTGGGACTACACAGGGAATCTGTTGGCGAGATAGTGCTGGACGAGAGTCTGGCACCGGGTGAATGGCGCTACCTGACAGAGGCTGAGATAGCCTCGGTCAAGTAGCGCGCCGCAATCAGTTATCGACCGGCGATGACCGCCTTGATGCTGTTGAGCAGGGCGCGGTCGGTGCGCGCCTTCTTCAGCTTCTTCACACTTTCCTTGAGCGAGGCGTCCGCCAGGCGGGTGAAGATGTTGTTGTACTCCTTCTCCTCGATCGCCTCGTCGCTGTCGGCCAACTCGGCAATATCCTGAGCGACGCGGCTAAGTTGCAACCAAGAATTCGCGATATAGAAGCCGTGGAATTCGGCTTGGCCAATTAACCCCTTGGCGCTGGCAGGCAAGGCGTCCCAGGCAGCCGCGAACTTCTCCTCTTCATCGCTGAGCAGCTCATTGAACAGATTGGCATAGGCCTCCAGCAGATTCGCCGGCACCTTATCCATGGGGATCACTGTGTTGCATACATTCAGCGCCGCCTGCTCGGCGATCGCCTGATATTCTTGACTGGGTTTACTCATAAAACACTCTCGACACAAAGCGCCGCATTCATCGCGGCAGGTTCGCCTATCAAAACTTGCCAAATAGAGCCGACAAGCAGGCGCAGAATAAAGGCTGACGTTATACCCTAGTCTGACTGAAAAGCAAAATTGACACTTTTGTTATATAAAAGTTAAAAATAAACGCATAAAAAATATACTTTTTACTGTCAATAAACTGTCATCCGTATAATATAGTTACAAAAAAAGTGTTTATGCTATGGTTAAATGGTCACATAGCAAGGTTGGCAAAGCTAAAAATGACAAGAACAACAAAAGCAAAATCCTGGATAACTTCTCTGCTGCTGATCAGTCTTAGCCTCTCACTCTTAGGCCTCAGCCCATTGAGCCAAGCGCAAGAAGATAGCGCCGAAGAGATAGACGCCATTTTTAAAAAGTTCGACCAGGGCGAGTATAAAGATCAGCAGGCGATCAAAGAGGCGCTCGACTACCTGACAGCCAATATTACAGCCGACGACATGGAGCGTTACCTCAAGCTGCAGACGGTACTTTGCTGGAATAACTACGACATCACCAAGCAGCAGGCACTCAAAGACGCCATCGCCTTTGCCGATCTGAAACTGCTCACCGAAGGGGTTGCCGCCTCGGCGGAGGCCACCACAGATCTCAAGCTATGCCGCGCCTTCATGCATCAATTACTTGGCAAGGTCGATATTGCCCTGGAGGAGTACAACAAGGTTGTCGCCGAAGCCTACCTGATAGAATCGCCACGGCTCATCGCCGACTCGCGCTCACTGCGCGGCGCCATCTATTCTTTCCAGGGTAACTTTGCCCAGGCGCTGGAAGATCTGATCACCGCCCAGCACCTCTATGAGTCCCTCAACCTGCAACACTGGGCCATCTACAACCTCACCGAGTTGGCCACCAGCTACCGCCGTTTCGGCGATCCCCAGACGGCAATAAAATATTATCGCAAGCTGGAGAAGGGCTTCGAAGATACCGGCGATAAAGATGGCGCCAACGCCATCAAGACGGAGATAGGCTTCGCCTTGGAGGAACTTGGCGAATATGAGGCGGCGCTAAAGAAGCACAAGGAAGCCTACCAATACTGGCGTGAGACTCTGGGCGAGGAAGCCAGTGCCCACACGGCGGTAAATGTCGCCGGCGTGCTGATTCAGCTGCATCGTCAAGGGGAGGCCAAGCCCTACCTGGATGCGGCGCAGAAAAGCATCACCCCGGACCAAGGCGCCAGCTACAGCTTCATGCGTCTGTATCAGGCGCAATCTGCCCTCACCAATGGCCAGTATCAACAGGCGCTCGATTATATCGACATGGCCGAGGAGACCTTTAAGCAGATCAAGAATGCCCGCGGCCTGGAACAGCTGCACATGGTGCACAGCCAGATCTTCGTCGCCGAGAAAGACTGGAAACAGGCCTACGAGGCGCTGCTGAGCTACATACAGACCCATAAGTCGCTGGATGCCACCCAGCAGACCAACCGCACCACAGAGATGCGCACCCGCTTCAATACCGAGCAGATAGAGCGCGAGAACCAGCAGCTGATCGAACTGCAGAAGATCAAAGAGAACGAGCTGGTGATCCTCAAGCAGAACAAGTATCTGCAGCTGGCGGTGATCGTCCTGGGCTGTATTATCATGATCATTCTCTCCATCGTCGCCTACAAGCAGTCGCAGAAGTCCAAGCTGCTCTCAATCCTGGCGTTGACGGACCACCTGACCCAGCTGCCCAATAGGCGCTACACCTACTCTAAGGGTGAGGGTTACTTCAAGTCTAAGGATGAGGGCCACCAGCCGCTGTCGATCATACTGTTCGATGCCGACCACTTTAAGAAGGTCAACGACAAGTATGGCCATGACATCGGCGACAAGGTGCTCATCGCCCTGGCCAACATCAGCAACGGACTGATGCGCAAACAGGATCTGGTGGGGCGGGTCGGCGGCGAAGAGTTTTTGGTGATCTTACCCGGCACCACGGCCGAGCAGGCGCTCAATGTGGCGCAGCGCCTAGTGACCACAGTAGAGAGCAGCAACTTCGATGACGTCTACATGAACTTCAAGCTCACCATCAGTGCCGGTATCGCCTGCACTGACGGCGACAAGAGCTTCGAGCATCTGCTAAAACGCGCCGACGATGCCCTCTACCGCGCCAAGTCATCGGGTCGTAACTGCGCCATATTAGATACCTAATATTCTGAAAAGCAAAACGAAAGCGAGATCGCGATTCAGGCTAATAGCGCCCAATCGCTGTATCCTTAGTCGCCGTGTTTAAGCAGCTCGACACGGCTCGGGGGATTTAGCTTGGGAAACCAAGCATGATAGAGGCGGGCCATCTCACCCGAGGCCTGTAACTTAACCAAAGCCCCATGCCAGCGACTCACCCGCTCAGGGTCGGTCCCCTTAGAGAAGGCCAGGTAGAGGTCTATCTGCGCCAGTTCCATTACGGGATGCACCTCATCCAGCCCCATATTCACCTCGGCCAACAGACGCTCCACCGCCAGATCCGCCTGACACCAGAAACGTATCCTGTCATGTTGTAGCTGGCGCGCCGACTGCTGTGGAAAGCTGGCCACCGTCAGGTGCTCGACTCCTTGACGGGTCAGGATAGATTCTCCCAGAGAGCCGCGATAGACGCCGACGCTGCCCAGAGCGTCCAGCTCGGCCACCGAGGCGGGGGTCACCCTGTCATCGGCCTTGGCATAGATAGAGATACTTGTGGTGGCTATGGGACCGACGAAATCGAAATCCCTGCTGCGCTGCTCGTTAAGGGAGGTGGCAAACAGCAGCACATTGGCCTGCCCCTCTGCGATGGCAAAGGCGCGGGCCCAGGGCAGCACCTCGATATTGGCCTCCTCACCGAGCTCCTTGGCAAGACGCTGCACCAGGCTGACGCCATAGCCCATGGGAAGCCCCTGCTCCTGATAGCTCATGGGCGCCCACTCTTCGGTGAGCATGCGCAACGATGCCGCCCCGACGGGCCGGGATGACAAGACCAGCGACATGCCGAACAGTGATAAGCCCGTCAGTAATAGGCCTGCCAGTGATAAGCCGGTCAGCGATATGAGCCGCACGCTACGCCTGATCAAATAGTTCTCCCGGAAATGAGGCCAACGCCTGTTATTGATTATCGTCTAAGATGGACAGGCTTTCCCTGAGCCATGAATGCTGAGCGCTTTCCAAACTTGCTTTGTTCAACATAAATAGCGCCCAACCAAATTGCAATAGGCACTAGCTGAGGCAAGACCAGACACTCTCTTTCCGTCCATCTTTCCGTCTCTCTTTCTCTCTTCTCTCTTTCTCGATGTATCAGGCAATCCCCAAGTCGGCTTAAGTTTTCTCCTCCCACGCAAAACTGGTATCATGGCAACACTGTTCACCCTGGCCACTCGCCCTTAGCCCTTAGCCCTTAGCCCTTAGCCCAAGTATGTCAGACCATAGCCCCCTCTCGCCTCAAGCGTTACAGCAGCTAGCCCTCAAGATTAAAACCTGGGGCAAGGCGTTAGGCTTTGCGCAAATCGGCATCTGCGACACGGATCTTCGCGCCGAAGAGCCCAAGTTTCAGGCCTGGCTCGATAAGGGCTATCACGGTGAGATGGGCTACATGGAGAGCCATGGCATGATGCGCGCGCGCCCACAGGAGCTACATCCGGGCACTGTGCGGGTCATCTCGGCGCGTATGGATTACCTGCCACCAGAGGCGGGTTTTGCCACCCATCTCAAGGATCCCAACCTGGCTTATATCTCACGTTATGCCGGTGGTCGCGACTACCACAAGATGATCCGCAATCGCCTGAAGAAGCTGGGGCAACAGATTGAGGCCGAGCTGGAAACCTTAGGACTCGAGCGCCCCAACTATCGTCCCTTTGTGGATTCGGCCCCCATCCTGGAGCGCCCCCTAGCCGACAAGGCCGGACTCGGCTGGACAGGCAAACATAGCCTGCTGCTCAATCACGAGGCGGGGAGCTGGTTCTTCCTGGGTGAACTCCTGATCGACCTGCCACTGCCGGTAGACATTCCGGTGCAGGCCGACTGCAACACCTGCGTCGCCTGCATCAAGTCCTGCCCCACCAACGCCATCGTCGAGCCCTATGTGGTGGACGGCAGACGCTGTATCTCCTATCTCACCATAGAGCTTCAAGGGGCGATCCCCGAAGAGTTCAGGCCTTTGATGGGCAACCGCATCTATGGCTGTGACGACTGTCAGCTGGTGTGTCCGGTCAATGGCGAGGCGCCACTGACCCAGGAGAGCGACTTCCACACTAGAGATCCGCTCAAACATCCCAAGCTGCTCACCCTCTTCGCCTGGAACGAGGCAGAGTTTCTTAAGTTTACCGAGGGGAGCGCCATCCGCCGCATCGGCCACAAGCGTTGGCTGCGCAACATAGCGGTCGCGCTGGGCAATGCACCGGCTTCACAGGAGATCATCGCCGCCCTCGAAGCACGCAGGGAAAGCGATGAAGTAGATGAGATGGTGCGCGAGCATATCGACTGGGCACTGTCTCGCCAGAGGCTTGGCGACTATCAGGCCAACCGTAAGACACAGCGAGTGATCCGCACCGTCGAGAAAGGGCTCCCCAGAGACGCCTAGGCCATGAGCACAAGGCACTCAGCAGACGCCTCAGAGGAGATATTAATACCAATCACGATGAGTAAGTGATCAGAAATAACGCTGGAAAAACCTTCGAGAACAAGGCAGCATTTTTAGATAAGTAGTTATTCTACAATCAAAAATGATAACACAGTTATCGGACGTTCTAACAAGCTAGAGTGATCAGTTATTTACTAGGATTGGTATCACTAGTCTAAGGTAAAGCCCACCTTGACCGTCACCTGCCAGTGGGCGATCAGCCCAGCCTCCAGGTGCCCCCGGGTCTCGACCACCTGAAACCACCTCAGATGATGCAGCGACTGACTGGCCGATGCGATGGCATTCTTAATCGCCTCGTCCGAACTGATGGGCGAGGAACCAACGAGTTCGATGATCTTGTAGGTATGACTCATGGCGGATCTCCTGTTGCAAATCGGCTACCCACTTGAGTATAGAAGAAATAATGCCTTTCCTTATTACCGAAAAAAGAAACCACCTCTAGGGTGGTTTCTTATCCATAGGCTTGTCTTGAACATCACTAAGGCATGACGATGTTAAACCAGAAGTTAAAGTCGTCTAGCATCCCGAGGAACGAGGTAAACAGGGCCTTATCGCCAGTTAGCTTCACCTCGCCGCTGGCAATCGCATCATCGAAGCTCAGCTCCTTCAATTGAATGCTGTTCATGGTCTTCATGCTCATGGTCAGCTTAACATCGGGTTGCTCCACCTTGCGTTTACTGTGATGCAACACCGCATTCTCAACGGTGAGGGTATAAAGGCTGTCGAGATCGGAAAAGGCGATCTCTATATCAAACTGCTTTCCTTCCGCCTTGGCGGCATCTAGCCTCACCGCCAGATAGTCAAACAACATCTCGGGGGTCATGGCTCGAATCGTGTCGGGCGTGGCCGTTTGTGTTCCACCGGCCGCCGGGACACCATTTCTCAGCTCATATGCCCCTTGCAGGTAAACTGAGCGCCACGGGCCAGATTCAGCCTGATACCCAAGCTGCTCTAACGCGTCGGCTAACAACTCTTTAGCGTCGATGCTTTTGGGGTTGGCAAATACGGCATGCTTCATCACCTCGGCTACCCAACGGTATTCCCCCTCATCAAAGGAGGCTCTCGCCTTACGGATGACCTCAGCCTCGCCCCCCATAAACTGAACATATTTCTTAGCGACGGCTTCTGGCGGCAGATTGTTAAGGTTAGCCGGATTGCCGTTATACCATCCCATATAACGCTGATAGACGGCGCGACTGTTGTGACGCAAGGTACCGTAGTAACCGCGGGTAGACCAACTCTGTTCCAGCTCTTTTGGCAGTGAAATCATCTCCGAAATCTCTTCCCCGGTGAAACCTTGGTTCATCAGGCGCACAGATTGATCATGGGTAAACTTATAGATATCTCGTTGTTTCTTGAAGTAGGGAATAATCTTGTCATTGCCCCACATTGGCCAATGGTGACTCTGAAACTTCACCTCAGCCTGATCTCCCCAGAGGTCAATAGTCTCATCCAGAAAACTCGACCAAATGAGTGCATCCCTCACCTGCGCGCCTCGCAGGGTTAGGATGTTGTGCATGGTATTTGTGGTGTTCTCGGCCATCCACAGAGCCTTAGCTTGAGGAAACCAGGTGTTCATCTCCGCAGGCGCCTCACTGCCCGGCGTCAATTGAAATACCATATCAATGCCATCTATGGTCAACTTTTCGCCTGTCTTGGTGATCTCATGGGTGGGTAGCAGCAGTCCGGCCAATCCTGTGGATACCGTCATCCCCAGGCCGCCATTTACGCCGCCCTTGGCATTACGAGGCAAGAGTGCGCCATACATATAGACGGCGCGCCGTCCCATGGCGTTGCCCGCGATCACATTCTCCGATACCGCATGCTCGGTAAAATGCTCGGGGGCTATGATGGCCACCTTGCCCGACTCAACCTCATCCAAGCTGACCAGCCCTGTAGCACCGCCATAGTGATCGATATGGCTATGGCTATAAACAATCGCCACCACGGGACGCGTACCGACTTCCTGGTTGATAAAATCGAGGGCCGCCTTAGCGGTCTCAGGTGAAATGAGCGGATCAAAAACAATCCAGCCCTTATCCCCCTTGATGAAAGTGATATTGGTAAGATCGAAGCCACGGATCTGATAGATCCCCTCTGTCACCTGATATAGCCCGTGGTGCATTCCAAGCTGGGCATTACGCCATAGGCTGGGGTTGACCGTATCAGGTGCTGACTTATCGTCTGCAATATAGGTTTTATACTGCTCAAGATCCCAAACAACATTTCCCTTAGCGTCTTTAATGGTGACGACATCAGGCTTTGCCATAAAGCCCCGCTTGGCATTTTCAAAGTCTTGTTTATCTTGAAATGGCAATTCTTTGAGAACCGCAGCATTGGCCTTCTGGGTATGGGGCGTCGCAGGCTTGGCCTGGGTTGCAGCCAGCGACGGCAGTGCAATAACGAGTGAAGCTACCGCAACAACGAAATTAAGATGGCGCATAGAAACTCCTTTCTAAAGCATGATGAACGATCTACTTCCCTTTCCTGACTATTGAAGTTAGCCACAGAGTTCAGTAATCGCCACTCAAATGCCCCTTAAAAGGAGGAATAAGCGAATAATTTACATTTAGGTTGAAGTCTCAGAGGCGCTCGCGAGCCTCGCCAGCAGCTTATCGGCCACCCGAAAGGCGTTGGCATAGATGGTCAGAGTCGGGGTGACACTGCCGCCGTTCGGCATAAAGGCGCCGTCGGTCACATACAGGTTGCCACAGTCGTGGACCCGGCAATCAGAGTTCAGCACCGAGGTCTTTGGATCCGTACCGAATCGACAGCCACCGGCCACCAGATTGGCCGTCGGATCGCTAAACACATTGCCCCAGGCCTCATCTGCGCCCATCGCCTTCATCACCTCTACGCCCCGGTCGACCAGGTACTGGGCCACCTTAAGATCGTGTGGATGAAATCCGGCGCGCACCTTGGCCACCGGCTGGCCCCATTTGTCTCGCTCCTCATCGTCCAGGGTGACATAACAGTCGTCATTGGTCAGCCAGTCACAGAATACCTCGAACTTAAAGTCCCGCGACTGGGTAAAGTGTGTCTTGAGTTTCTGCTTGAGCGGCGTCCCCCAAAGCAGGTTGCCCTGCTGCCACTTGAGGGCATTCGCCTCACTGGTGGGCGATGGCGGGTCAAACACGAAGTCTAAGGTGCCGCCCTTTACCGGTTTATCGAACGCCGTCTTGTCGTCGATCAGATACCAGTCCTGCAGGGCGCGGTTAAAGAAGGGCCCACGCTGCTTGAGCCCCCTGGCCGTATCCTTAGGCAGCTTATCGAGCTTAAACACCCCATGGCCCGTGCCCCCGGCGCAGCAGTGCAGGTTCTTACCCAGCTGATCGAAGCGATTGCCTATCCCCTTGGGATGTTTCTCCCCTGGGCTGGCCAGCAGTAGGCGGGTACTCTCTATGGCGTAGCAGGCGACCACAAAGATCTTGGCCATAATGCGCCGACTTTGGCCACTGGCATCGAAATAGTCGGCAGAGCTCACTCTTCCCTGGGCATCTGTATTGAGGCGATACACCTTGGCCCGGGTGATGATGCGACAATTACCGCTGGCCACCGCATCGTTTAGCAGCGCTGCCCGCGAACTGCCCTTGGCGCCAGAGTGGCAGCCATAGCTGCCGCAGTAGCCGGAATACTCGCAGCTCAGACGCTGCTTAAAGGGGCGAGACAGAATCGCTCGCGCCATGGGCAAAGGATGTAGCCTAAGTGTCTGACAGGCCTTATCAAAGCGCGCGGCTATGGGGTGCTCGGCGGTTGGCGGAAAGGGAAAGTCTGGGGTCGATCTCGGCTCTAACTGTGGATGCTTCACCACCCGGCCGCTGACGCCGACAATCTGCTCCACCTTGGCATAATAAGGCTCGAGCTCCTCATAACTGATGGGCCAATCTACCGTGTTGGCCCCGGGGATAGCCCCGAACGTGGAGGCGAGGCGAAAGTCACTCGGCTTGAGGCGATGAAAATAGCCGCTCATGAAGTTAGAGGCGCCGCCGACGATATTGCCGCCCCAAAACTGCGCCGTGGTCTCCCTGCGCCAGCCGCCCTCGCCGTCGGGAAGCTCGAGCACATGGCGCTCCTCATCGAACTGAGAGCGAAACACCCTATGGCGCGGCAACTGCTCATCTTTGACGAAATCCTGCTCGGTATACCAGTCGCCCTTCTCGAGCACGGCAACTTTAATCCCCGCCTTGGCCAGTTCATAGGCGATGGGGCCGGCGCCCGCGCCGCTGCCGACGATACACGCTTCAAACTGTTGCGGCGCCTGCGCCTCACCCTTAACTGTTAATCCCATTTAAAGCGTCCTGTAAAAAGTAACCTGTCTTCCCGACTTAAAAATCCAGATAACTCTTACCCGTCACGGGCCGTGGAAAGCCTGGCTGATGCTCGAGCCAACGCCAGCCAATCTCATCCGGGTTACCGCCGTAGAGTGGATCTAACATCAATGCCTCAATCAGGTAATAGAGCAGCAGGGAAAGCCAGTTTTCACCTGCGCGGCTCTTGGCGATCGCTGTTAGCAGCGCCTCCTGCTCATCCCAGCTCAGCACCAGGAAGCTGCGTCCTGTCTGGGTATCGGCCCAATCTTCCAACCAGGCCGCCCCCTGCAAGATAAACTGCCTGTCCTCATCGGCGCGATTGTCAGGATCTTCTATGGCCCACAGCAGATAGCGATAGGCGTTCAGCTCCTTAGCCGAAGGGCCATCACCATCGTCGGGAAACAGGTGCAGCTGTACGCTCTCTATGACGGCGCGGTTGATCACGTCGAAATCTTTGGGGCGCGTGGTGAGAGAGAAACCTTCGTCGCCGGCAAGGCTCAACTCAGGCTTCGCCGCCAGCAGCAGGCCCAGGGCGCCGCTGCGCACAAGAAAGTCGCGCCGGGTCAGGCCGCTTTCGAAGGCATATTGTCTAGTTGCTTCGCGCTTACTCCTCGCCAACTTAATCTCCCGTTTGCTCACTAGATCTGTCTGTTTTATTGCCCATGACATAAGTCAGAACGCCTTACATAAGACCCTGATTATCGCCAAATTGATTCAATTGAGTGTGAATTTTTCGGCGCGCCGGGTCAACACTCACATCGAGTATCGAGAGACGATGACGAAGGAGATTAACAAAAGGTCGCGAGGCGGCGACCCGCCACAAAAGCGCCTAGACTAAAGACAACAGCCGCGTAGCAAGCCTAAGGAGCTCCCATGGTTAAACCCGTCATCGCCGATAACAAGCCCAAAAAAGTCGAGCTAACCAAAGGAAAGGAATACTATTTCTGTGTCTGCGGCCGCTCAAACAGCCAGCCCTTCTGCGATGGTTCCCACAAGGGAACGGGATTTAGCCCCAAGGCCTTTACCGCCGAGCGAAGCGGCGAGGCCTACCTTTGCGCCTGTAAACACACGGGCAACGCCCCCTACTGCGACGGCACCCACAAACAGTTTAGCGCCGAACAGGTGGGCAAGGAGGGCCCGGGCCGCGAGGCGATCGCCACAGATGGCAACCAGGCTCCCAAGGCGGTCGCGACCAAAGAGGAGCCAGGCGTCGAGTTGATCCATCAGCTCGCTAGAGATGGACTCAAGACACTCGGGCATCATGGTCCCATGGTCGCCATGGGGGTGCCCAGATATCAGCTGCCCAGCTGGGATGAAATTCAGATCATGACGGCCCAGATGGCCAGCAAGCCCCTGTTCGAAGAGGAAGCAGTCGATACCGAGCTAGTCATAGGCCCGGAGGCAAGAAAGCCCCTGAGGCTAAAGATCCCCCTGCTGGTGTCAGACATGAGCTTCGGCGCCCTGTCGGAAGAGGCCAAGGTCGCCCTGGCCAAGGGGGCCGAACTTGCGGGTACCGGGATCTGCTCCGGCGAGGGCGGTATGTTGCCCGAGGAGCAGGCGGCCAACTCACGTTACTTCTACGAGCTGGCCAGCGCCCAATTTGGCTATCAGGAAGCCTTGATGGCCAAGATACAGGCGTTTCACTTCAAAGGCGGCCAGGGCGCCAAGACAGGCACAGGCGGCCATCTGCCGGGCAGCAAGAACCAGGGGAAGATAGCTGAGATCCGCGGCATTCCGGCGGGCCAAGATGCCATCTCGCCGCCAAGGTTTAGGGAGCTCAACTCTGTGGCCGACTTTAAACGCTTCGCCGATAGGGTACGTGAACTCAGCGGCGGCGTGCCTATCGGCTTTAAGCTCAGCGCCAACCATATCGAACGGGACATTCAGTTTGCCCTGGATGCCAGCGCCGACTACATCATACTCGACGGCCGTGGTGGCGGCACAGGCGCTGCGCCGCAGATCTTTCGCGACCACATCAGCGTGCCCACCATCCCCGCCCTGGCTCGCGCCCGCCGCTACCTGGATCAGCAAGGTGCCAGCGGCCGGGTGACGCTCATCATCACAGGTGGCCTTAGGCTCCCCATGGACTTCGTCAAGGCGATGGCGCTAGGCGCCGACGGCGTTGCCCTGGCCAACAGTGCCATGCAATCGATAGGCTGTGTCGCCGCCCGCATCTGCAACACCAACAACTGCCCCGCGGGTATCGCCACTCAGAATGCCGATCTGCGCCAACGCCTCAACATAGACAAGTCGGCGCAGCAACTGGCCAACTTTCTGGGCGCCTCCACCGAGCTGATGCAGGTGATGGCCAGGGCCTGTGGCCATCAGCGCCTGCAGGACTTTACCCTGGAGGATCTCGCCACCTGGCACAGCGAGATGGCAAGGCTCTCCGGCATCTCCTACGCAGGCGTGACACCGATTTAATGTGACAGGTTACACTCACCTGCCCGCCTCCCCCAGCCCGTCCCATTCGATCGCGGGCGGGGCACTCAACTCTATTAAGACCAAAACAATAAGGCAAAGCTCCCGCCAGTAAAGACTTGTTTAACAAGATAAATAGGTGCACACTTGCCAGCGATTTAGGACAATCCATCGCCTAAGACCAAAAGCCTAAGGCCAAAAGCCACGTCAATTCAGCCATAGATAATGTGAAGGATCACAATGCAAGTCGTTATTTTCTCGGTAATCTTAGCCCTACTCTTTATCAGCCTGCTGCTGGTCTATTTAAACTGGCGCAGCAAACAGCCCATCGAAGTCACCGGCGGCCCGGATGAGGTCATTTTTCTCGCCAACCAATTGCTGCACAGCGATCGGGAAGCCCAGGCCCTCGATTATCTGGAGCGCGCTGCCGCCATGGGGATGGCGCACGCGGCGCAGTTCCTGGGTGAACTCTACAGCCTCGATGATCATCATCTATATGATTTAGACAAGGCCAATCATTGGTTTCAACAAGCGGGCGAGCTGGATGAACAATTTGCCCAGATTCAACGCCAGATGCTCAAGTTGAAGCTTCATCCAAGCCAAAAAGGTGGCAGTCACGAACTGGAAGCCATGCTGAAACCTGGCGCCGATCAGGGCAACAGCCAGCATCAAGGCGAACTGGGCAGACTCTATCAGGAGAGCCCACTGCTCGACCCCGACGGCAGCAAAGCGCTGCACTATCTCGAGCTTGCGGCCGAGGCGGGTGATGCTGAAGCGAAATACCATCTGGCCAAGGTGCTGCTGGAACCGCGCCATGGCAAGCCGGATCCCATCAGGGCCAGAGCCCTGCTCACGGCCATTGCCGACAGCGATCCTCTGGCCAAGAGCCAACTGGCGCAGATGCTGCTTAGGGGAGAAGGCGGCCCGGCCGAGCCACGTGAGGCCGAGCGCCTGATGCGCGAGGAAGCAGAGGACAACGAGTTTGCCCTCATCGAGCTGGCGCACCTCTATCAGGAAGGTAAACATCTGCCTAAGGATATCGATACGGCTGAGGAGTGCCTAAGACAGGCGATGGCCATGGAAAACAATAGCGCCACCTACCTGTTGGGGGAGCTACTGCTCAAACATAAACGCGCCAACGACAGTCACCTTGAGGCGATCGCCCTGCTCACGCCATTGGCCCAGCAATGGATGACAGACGCCCTCTTCCTTATGGGTCATGCCCACGAAGAGGGGCTTGGCACCCGTCGACATCTCCCCACGGCCCTGGCTTACTATCGTTTGGCGGCGACGGATCCCGCGCCCTATCATCTTGAGCGGGTCGAGACATTAAGTGCCAAGATGGGCAGCTATGAGAAGGAGCAGGCCGAGAACCTGTATCAAGCATTTCTCACCGAGCATCCCATAGAGAAGTCCCAGCAGGCCTGCATAGATCTGACCCACGGCCTGCGTCTGCTCCATGAAGACGATAAAGGTAAACGCCATCCGAGAGAGGCCATTAGCTTCCTGGAGCGCGCCGCACTCGCCGGCGAGAACCTGGCATTTAAGCCTCTGCATAAAGCCTGCGCCGAGCTGAGCCAGAGGGTCGATGCCGCCGTCTGGGCACAGATCGCCCTGGAAGATCAGTTCTATTTTTTGCCCACGGGCGAGATGGAGAGCAGCTTAGCCAGTCTCAAGCAAGGCTTTAGCGAGGCCGAACAGGCGCTGTTTGAGCAGCGCTTACAAGAACGGCGAGAGACACTCACAGGTCACTAGGCTTTCACTAGCGACTAGTCACTAAGTTCAAACGCCCTAAACCCCAAAAAAAGCGCTAAGCCCAAAACATAAGCCCAAAAAAGGGTGGCCAGTAAGCTGGTCACCCTGAGTCTAAAAACGGGGATTTTAAGAGACTAACCCAGGCGGCGTCTTAGCTCCTTAGTCGCCTTCACCATGTTTTGCAGCGCAGGCTCCACCTCATCCCAGGTGCGCGTCTTGAGGCCACAGTCTGGGTTCACCCACAGCTGTCCCACAGGGATCTTGGTCGCCGCCTTCTCAATCAATGCCACCATCTGCTCCACAGTCGGAATGTTCGGGCTATGGATGTCATACACCCCCGGGCCTATCTCGTTGGGATACTCGAAGTCCTCGAAGGCATTGAGCAGCTCCATATGCGAGCGCGAGGTCTCTATGGTGATCACATCGGCGTCCATGGCGGCGATGGCATCTATGGTGGCGTTGAACTCGCTGTAGCACATGTGGGTGTGGATCTGGGTCTCATCCTCGGCGCCCGCCGCACTGAGTTTAAAGGCGGCCACCGCCCAGTCGAGGTAATGCTGCCAGTCACTGGCTTTCAGTGGCAGACCTTCACGAAACGCCGGTTCATCTATCTGTATGATGCCGATACCCGCCGCCTGCAGGTCGGCTACCTCGTCGCGGATCGCCAGGGCAAGTTGATTGGCGATCTGCTCGCGGCCGATATCTTCCCGGGCGAAGGACCAATGCAGTATGGTGACCGGGCCGGTCAACATCCCCTTCACCGGCCTGTCGGTCAGGCTCTGGGCGAAGCTTGCCCAGGCGAGCGTCATCGGCTGACGACGTGACACATCGCCATAGATGAGCGGCGGCTTGACGCAGCGTGAGCCGTAGCTCTGCACCCAGGCAAACTGCGTAAAGCCTACCCCGTCGAGCTGCTCGCCGAAATACTCCACCATGTCGTTGCGCTCGGCCTCGCCATGGACCAGGACGTCGATCCCCAACTTAAGCTGACGTGCTATGCTGTCCCGGGTCACCGCCTCGAGCTGCGCCACATAGGCCTGCTCGGTCAGCTCGCCCTTACGCCAGCGACTGCGCAGGCCGCGAATGGCCGGCGTCTGTGGGAAGGATCCAATGGTGGTGGTAGGCAGCAGCGGCAGACGAAAACGGGCCTGTTGCTTTTGGCGACGCTCGCCAAAACCGCTAGGACGATTGAAATCCTCAGGCGTTAGGGCCTTGAGCCTCGCCTGCACCTCAGGGTTGGCCGCCTGCTCACGGGCCTGACGCCTCGCCTCACAGCGCGCCACTATCGCCTGGGCCGCCTCGCTCTGTGGGGCAAGCAACAAGGTGCGCAGCGCCGCCAGCTCGTCGAGTTTCTGCTTGGCAAAGCTGAGTTGATTGGCGAGCTCTGGCGCCAGCTCGGTTTCGCTCTCCAGATCCACGGGCACATGCAGAAGCGAACAGGAATGCGCCAGCCAGATCTGCTCTCCAAGATCTGCCACCACAGCGCGCAAACGCTCGGCCAAGATATCGAGATCCGCCGCCCACACGTTGCGGCCGTTGATCACCCCAAGGCTGAGCACCTGCGTCGGCTTAAGGCTGGCGCCAAACAGGGTGAGCTGCTCGGCATCGCTCACCAGATCCAGATGCAGGCCATCGACTACGAGCTCCTTAATCAAATCATGATGATGGGCCACAGAGCCATAGTAGCTGGCCAGTAGCAGCTTAACCCCCTGGCCACTGAGTTCTTTGTATGCCGGCTCGAAGGCCGCCAGCCAGTCATCATCTAGCTCCAGCGCCAAGATAGGCTCGTCGAGCTGCACCCAGGTCACGCCCTGGTCGGCAAATCGCGCCAGAATCGCTTGGTAGGCCTCGAGCAAGTTGGGCAGCAGGCTCAGCTTGTCGAAGGGCTCGCCCTCGCACTTGGCAAGATAGAGGTAGCTGACCGGGCCAAGCAATACCGGCTTAGGCTGATGCCCCAGGGATTTAGCCTCGGCCACCTCGTCGAACAGCTGCTCATAGGCTATCTCGAAGCGCTGACCCGCCGTGAGCTCGGGCACTATGTAGTGATAGTTGGTGTTGAAGTATTTCTTCATCTGGGCGGCGCGGCTCGCCTCCCCGGTGGGGGCGCGGCCACGGGCCACTCGAAACAGGGTGTCGAGATCCACCTGCTCGCCGCTACGATGGCGCGCCGGGATGGCATTGATGGTGGCGCTCAGGGTGAGCACCTGATCGTAGAAGGCAAAGTCCCCAACCGGCACTTGCTTCACCCCCGCCGCCTGCTGCCACTGCCAATGGGTTCTGCGCAGTTCACTGGCGAGCGATTGCAGCTGCTCCTGGTCTATCTCGCCACGCCAATATTTTTCCAGGGCGAATTTGAGTTCCCGTTGACGACCTATGCGGGGAAAGCCTAATGATGCGATATCTAGAGTTTGCATATTGTATACCTTTTGCATTAAGATGAGCGAAATTCATGGTTAGCGCCCTTCGCTGTCATCGCAATACAGGTTTGAGAACTGAAATTGCACAACAAACTAAAACAGGCGTCTGGACGTCTAGAAGTTTATTGTGCTAGTCTGTTGTCTCGCAATCGAATTGATTTCACGAGCAACATGAGCCAAATTCATGTGAGGTAAAAATGATAGAGCTTAGGCATTTACGTACATTGGTCGCCCTGAAAGAGAGCGGCAGTCTCGCGGGCGCAGCCAAGAAGCGCTTTGTCACCCAGTCGGCCTTATCCCACCAGATCAAGGAACTGGAGACCCGCATCAACTCGGCGATTTTCGTGCGTAAGAGTAAACCCCTCTCCTTTACTCAGGAGGGCGCTCGGTTGCTCAATCTGGCCGAGGAAATCTTGCCTAAGGTGATAGAAACCGAAATCGATCTCAAGAATGGCCTGGGCAGCGAGGCGAGAGATCTCTATGTCGGTATCGAATGCCACAGCTGTTTTCGTTGGCTGATGCCGGTGATCGAGCAGTTTAATGCCAGCTTTCCCCACACCAACTTGGAGCTCTCGAGCCGCCACCTGTTCGACTCGCTAACCGCGCTCAAACAGGGACAGCTGGATGTGGTGCTCACCTCAGACCCTATTCCCGACCATGATATCGCCTATCAACACCTGTTCGATTTCGAGGTCAAACTCCTGGTCGCCGCGGATCATCCGCTGGCCGAGCTCCCCTATGTCACGGCGGCGCAGCTTAAGGATCAGACCCTGCTCACCTACCCAGTGCCACTAGACAGGCTGGATATCTATCGCCACTTCATGGAGCCTGCGGGCGTGCCGGTTGCCAAGCAGATCCGCTGCGATCTCACCGCCATGTTGCTGCAACGCATCGCCTGCAAAGATGGGGTTGCCGCCCTGCCGAGTTGGTCGATCAACGAGGCTCATGGTCTGTCGCTCAAGGCGGTAAAACTGGGATCAGAAGGGCTCAGACGCCCACTGTTTGGCGCCTATCGCAGCAACGGCAGCAGCGCGCGCCTCGCCCAGCAGTGGCTCAATCTGGTGACCTCTGAGGGGCTGGAGCGTCAGGGGCACTAAAGGCGCAATTTCAGAAAAGCTAAAATTAAGGCACAAAAAAACCTGCACTCGGCAGGTTTTCTTTTATCAGGTCGAAGGCCCTAGGGCCTGTTGGCCTTTTGAGAACAAATTTTGTTCTAATTGAGCATGTTCAAATCGCGGCTCGAGGCTTGAGATATAGTTATTCTATATAAAAGCCGAGTAACAAAGAGTTGAACGTGCTCAAGACGAACCCTGCGGGCAGCGTCTGTATCATTTTTCTACTGCGTTATCGCTCATTGATGTAGCTCACTAGATTACAATCACTCTGCCTTGTATAAAATCGATACAGAATGCTGCAAAAATGAACGTAAAAGGTCAACAGGCCCTAGAGCGGGTTGAGCAGTTGATTGCGCATGGATAGCACTCTGCGCAGCACCAGACCCGGAGAGTCTGGATTGCGAGTCTGACGTAGGTTATGGGCGATCATAAACTCTTCTCTGAGTTCCTCATCCAGGCCTAATGACTCGAATGCCTCAAGGGTCAGCGTCTGCTTCTGATTATCGATCAGCGACTTGATGATAGAGAGCGGGAACGACTGCTCCGACTCGGCATTCAGGTAGGCGAAGGCGGTCAGGGCGATGATCTCGCCAAACACGCTAAACAGCGCCAGGGTCTGCACCTCATCGGGATTGATGTTCACCCCTTCCATATGATGCAGGCTATCCACGGCGTCGGTAGCTATGCTCTCGGTGAGCGCCCAGTAGCCGTATACCAGCTTCTTGTAGGGCTGTGGCAGCTCGTCCAGACGCTCCTTGAGGTAGAAAGTGAAGGCATAACGGTAGATATTGACCTGACCCAGGCGCACCAGGGCATCTTTCAATGAACGGTTCTTCGATGACACGCTGGCGTTAGCCGCCGAGTTGCTGCGCCATAGCAGATGTGCCGCCAACGCGGGATCGGAAGAGACTATATCGATCACATTGCGGATATCGCCATCGGCAATAATGGCTTTCTTCAGCGGGATCAGAATACCCCGTCGTCCGATAACCTGTTCTTCATTGGCAATAATTGCGCGTACTTGAGTGAATACCTGATGCTCAAGATCTGTCATGAGAAGTTATTAACCTGATTTATTATTGGCACGGCGCCATTTGTTATCCGAGAATTTACCCATAAAACGACTGTCTGGGTCAAGTCGATTTGGGGTAAAAACGGACATTAACCTAAATAAATTCATCTTGCCACTCACGCCTGAGCTTTCAGCCCACAATCGACGAAAGATAAACGACAAAATTCCGCCACTTAACCAAGGGGTGACGCCCATTGACTGGCTACTGCCAGGGCCATTTTAGCTATAGGGCACCTGCCTGTTGCAGACGCTGATATAGGTGCTCGGCGAGACGACGATAGCCTTCATCGTTGAGGTGAATCGCATCAGATTTTACCTCTGATAATTTTAGCAGTTCTGTCAGAAAATCCTCAATAAATAGCGGCTGATATTGCGCTGCCAGCTGTCCATACAGAGGCGCCGTTTCCAGCCAGATGCTCTTCTGGGGCACGCCAATCAACACCACAGGAATATCGCGCCGCTGGGCCTGTGCCAGCATAGCAGAGAGGTTGGCCTCGACCTGCGCCGCGCTGCCATTGCGCAGAAAATCATTGCCCCCCTCGAGCAAGATGATGAGATCCGGCGCCGTCTCATTCAGCACTCGGGCGAAGCGCTCGCGGCCCCGGGATGTGGTCTCCCCCGAGATGCCGGCGTTGATCACCTCGCGTCCGCTCATTGCTTGCAGCTGCGCAGGATAATCCATGCCAGGGCTGGCTCCCACGCCCTGAGTCAGGCTATCGCCAAAGGCAAGGATCCTGGCACTCCCCGGCAAGGGAGCAAGTGAGGGCCCGCCACTTGGCCAGAAGATGATGGCCAAGAGTAAAATAACGGGCACAAGCAACCACTTTAGTTTCATCCCACAGACTCCCAAATGATCTATGCCCTATGATGAACAGCAGGCAATAAAAAAGCCAGTCAGATCTGACTGGCTTTTAAGGCTAAAGCCGCGTTAGAAGCGGTAGCTGGCGGTCAGGCGCAGCGCCCGGCCTGTGCCAGGGTAATAACCGCTACCCCAGGTGCTGAAATACCCTGAGCTGACATACTCCTTGTCCAGCAGGTTATCGACCCGCAGGCTGGCCAGCCAGGCATCGCGGGAATAGTTGATGGCGATATTCGCCAGGGTATAGGCATCGAGCTTATCGCCTAAGTTGGCATTGTCGCCCTCCATGTAACGCTCACCCGTGTAGACCGCCTCGGCGAAGAGCTGCAGATGCTCATATACATCGTAGCTGACATAGCCACGACCTGAGTTCTTGGCTACCCAGGAGAGTGCCTTACCCTCGTTTAGTCCTTCGGTAAACTCGGCGTCTATGTAGTTGTATTCAAGCCCAAGCATTAGATCCTGAGTCGCCTGCCAATCCCAGTCTGCGCTTACCCCATAACGGCGTGAGGCATCAGCGTTCACGTTAGCGCCGGGGAAGCTGCCACCTGCAGGTGTCTCGGCGCTCGGGTCGAAGACGATCTCATCTTCGAGATCCAGTCGATAAGCACTCAGGCGCAGGGTATTGCGCTCGAGCAGCAGATCCCACCCCGCCTCGTAGGAGCGACCCGTCTGCGGCTTGAGCCCCTGAATGCTAGCCGGGGTATAGGCCTGCTCATCCACCTTGGCGAAACGGAAGTTATCGTCGGCCCGCAGGTAGAATCTATGTTGCTGGCTCGGGCGATAGTTGATGCCAAGCTCGAAGGCATGGGCATCCTGATCCAGATCTATCCCATTAGGGTAGGCACTGGCGTCCACCAGCTCATCTGTCACCTCGGCGTAACGACCGCCCACCACATAGCTGAAGCTCTCGGTGAGGGGCACGGTCGCCTGCAGATAGGCGCTGGCCAGCTTCTGCACATTGCTGCGATTACTAAATGTCGCCTCGCCGCGGCTAAGATCCAGGCCGGTCACCAGCTTGAGCTCGCCGTTATCCGTCTTGATGTTGCCCACGGCCTTAGGCTTAAACTCCAGCAGGGAGCGGGTATCGCGGCGGCTTGTGTTCCAGGTGCTTAGCCCGGTTGTTAGGGTGTCGCTGTAGTTAAGGTCGGCGCCCAGTGCCCAAGCATCATTCAGCTGGCGCTGATAGCCGGTGCGGGCCGCCGTGGTCATCTCATGTAGGTAGGCATCGATAAAGAGATCGCCCTGCTTCAGGTCACCCATTTGTCTTGGGTTTTGCTTGATCTGCTCGTCGGTCAGCGCAGCAGCCAGTTCGCGATGGTTGTCATAGTGACTCGCCTCGGCGAAGAACTGCTGCACCTCATCGTCATACTGCAGGCGTCCCAGCACTGAGCTGGTCTTGCTGGCATTGTGATCGCGATAGTTGTCGCTCTTGAGATGGTTGGCCGCGCCATAGAGGCGCCAGTTGTCGTTGATGGCGACCGACCCCTCGGCCTTGGCCTCAAGGGTGTCGAAGCTGCCGCCGGAGAGCTGCAGGCTGCCGCCGTTATCTTTCGGCGCCTTGGTGATAATGTTGATCACCCCGCCGACCGCCTGGTCACCATAGAGCACACCGGCGCTGCCTGAGAGGATCTCGATTCGCTCCACCTGATTGAGCCCGATGGCACTGATGCTCGGCGCGGCGATATCGATGTTATTGAGGCGACGACCATCGATCAGGATCAAGGTGTTGTTGACGGCCTGACTAGCACTGAAACCGCGCATGGCAAATACGGCACCCGAGTTTGAATCTGATACCTGAATGCCGCTCTGTCCGCGCAGCAGCTCGGTGAGGTTGGTGGCACCGCTAAGTTCGATGGCGGCGGCGTCGATCACATTGACGTTAGCCGCGATATTGATAGGGGTGTTTTCGGTGCGGCCGATAACCGTGATGGTTTCATCCACAGGCCCTGGGGTGCCCGAACTTTCCGCTAAGGCAGGAAAGCTCCCGACCAGACAGGCGCCAAGAAGTAGCGCAATTTTACTAGGTTGTGTACCCATTTTCCTTTAACTCCTAAAAGGGAAACAGGGCAAGGCGTCACGACTGGGCGCAGTCCATCAAACCGCCAGGGTCGCATTTCGAGATCTGCCCGCCGAAATCTCAAAATCACCTTAAGGGCCGGTCTCCGGACTGAGGCTAAGTCTAAACAAAAGGTTTAAACGACGAGCGTAGATTTTTTTAACGCCATGATGTTAAAGGCATGGCGCACCCAGCTCTCACCTATCACCGTTGCGGGGGCAGTGCCAGATTCTCACTGGCTTCCCGATTATCCCTTGCGCCATTTTGGCTAGGGCACCACATAAGGTTGACTAAATTAGGTCACGCTCTGTCTCATGGCAAGCCGCGGCTTATGTGCGGCGTTGAGGAGAGGCTCTCTCCCGCTCCTGTGACAGAACGCGGGCATTATAGACGTCTACACGTATAAATGTCTAATGCTCCCATGATGGCCCGAATAGGCATCTTCACCCAAGGGCTGTATTACTGCCTAAAAACAACAAAGGAGGCATAAGCCTCCTTCATCGCAGATAGAAAAAAATTACGCCTCGGCCAAAGCCTTAGGGTTTTCACCATATTCGTTGCCTTCTACGCTGTCTTGTACATAGAAGACGATCAGCACGATAGCGCCAATAAGCGGGATTAAACCTATTAGCTGCCACCAGCCCGAACGGCCGGTGTCGTGTAGGCGTCTGGCCGAGATAGCGAGAGTTGGGATAAGCAGTGCCAGCGAGAAGATACCGCTCAGCATATACAGACCTGTCACCACATCTATGGTTGCCGCCACGGCATAGAAGATGATGTAGAACAGGGTAAACATCCAAAATTCTTTGCGACGTGCACGACCGGTGAAATCAGCAAACTTCTTCAACGCACCAATAAAATATTCCATATAGTTCCCTTTGTTTACGTAAATTGACTGAAAAACTCCAATAAAAGAGGGGGCCATTCCTAAGCCCCCTATTGGATAAGTGTCATAATATATCAATAGTTTAAAAAATATAAATTGAATTTTAATGACAATCTTTTTTCACTCACAGGCGCGACTTCACCACCTTGCCACCTTTCATCACGAAGCCCACATCCAGCAGGGCCGAGATATCCTCCAGAGGGTTACCCTGGGTCGCGATAATATCCGCCTGCTTGCCGACACTCAGGGTGCCCAGGCTATCTGACATATTCACTAGCTCGGCGCCGTTGATGGTGGCCGAGATCAGCACATCTTTATTGTTCATGCCCGCCTGATTCATCAACACAGCCTCGCGCGCATTGGTGCCGTGGGCCGAGACGCCGCTGTCGGTACCATAGGCAATCTTGACCCCGGCCTTATAGGCGCGGGTAAAGTTAGCCGTCATATCGGCACCCACTCGCACCGCTTTCTGCTTGATGGCCGGCGACATGAAGTCAGACTCCTTGGCCATATGCACCACGGTATCGCCCGCCAACAGGGTGGGCACCAGGAAGGCGCCATTCTTCTTGAGCAGCTTGATGCTCTCCTTATCGGCGTAGCTGCCGTGCTCTATGCTATCGACCCCGGCGCGCAGGGCGGCGTTGATCCCCTCTGTCGCATGGGCATGGCTGGCCACCTTACGCCCCAGGGCATGAGCCGTCGCCACAATTTCTTTGATCTCATCATCGTTCATCTGCTGGCCCGTGCCCGTGTCGGTATCCGACAAGACGCCACCGGTGGAGGTGATCTTGATAACATCGGCACCAAACTTGATGGCGCGGCGGGTGGCGCGGCGACAGTCATAGGGGCCGTCGCAGATGGTCTTAGTGGTGAACTTATCCAGCAGATCTGGGCTCATGCCGTCCACATCGCCATGGCCGCCGGTCACCGACACCCCGCCTGAGGCGATGATCCGCGGCCCGTCTATCCACCCCTTAGCAATCGCGTCACGCAGGGCATACATCTGCTCCGGCTTGGCGCCGAGGTCTCTAACCGTGGTGAAGCCCGCCATCAGGGTCTTGTTGGCGAAATAGGCGCTCTGCATCGCCACATCGGCGTCTGACATCCTAAGGCGCTGGCTATCATTCTTGGGCCCCAGCTCACCTTGCAGATGCACATGCATATCCATCAACCCCGGCATCACAAAGCCCTGCTTGAGATCCACATACTTGGCGCCGGGCGCGACGGTCTCGACGCTCAGATAACCGGGGGAAACCTGGCTAATCTTACCGTCGGTGATCACCAGGGTTTGTTCGCTGAGCGGCTTAGCGGCCGGGTCGGCCAGCAGGGTGCCGGCATGTATAACTGTCACATCATTGGCAAACAGGGATGGCGACAAGAGAGCAGCCGTCAGCGCGGCGAGGGGGAGCAGAGTATTATTTTTCATTATGGCCCGTTAATCATGTCTGAAGGAGTGAGAACTCGCCTCACCTTGCCGAGAAAGCTTCCGGTAAGGACAAGGGCGAGCGCCTAAAACTTGACTAACATGACAACAAATTGGCCTAAAAACAACCACAAAAGCGGTCATTGTTAACCCTGACTAAAGCAGCGTCGCAAGCAAGGGCCGAGCAGGCGTTATCGCAGGCCCGACATATCGGCGATGCGCTCGACGGGCGGTGCTATCTTAAGGGAGGAGAGGGATAACAAGGCCTCGCCCCGCGCCGATTGATGCAGCAGAAACAGATCCTCCTTGCCGGCAATCACAGTATAGTGACCTATCTCGCCGACCGGCTTATCTATGCCCGGCTCGCCTCTGTGGGTCTGCGGCATCTTATCGCAGGTCAACATGGCGCTATAGCTCGCCTTACCGCCGAGCTCGCTGGCGCCCAGTTTCTGGTATTGCATCTCCCCCTCGCAGGTATGGCGATACTGCTCGGCAAAGCCGTCGAGAAAGGCCTCGGGATCGATACGCTGCGCCATCCCCTTAAATCCCTGCACGCAGTAGAGCGATGACCAATGGGCCAGCAGCTCCTGGGCGGGTACAAACTCGGCCGAGAACATATCGCCGCGCTGCTCGCTGTAGGCAAGGCGCCAGTTGGCGGGGAAATGCAGGCCAAGATTCTGCTTGAAGATAGTCAATTGACTGGGCTGAACATGGGCCTGTGATGACATCTGTGCCAGCTCGGTGGCGGTCGCGTCCAAGGGCTGCGCGAACAGGGGTAGTGCGAACAGGCCAAGCGTCAACCCTTTGGCCAACGCCGGAGTGAATACCTGTAGTGAAAAATCCATTTTATCTACCTCATCCTCAATGCTGCGACACCCAGATAGCCGACAAAGATAGCCGACAAACCGATAACAATCTGCGGCCATTTGCAGTGTGAATCACTAAACACCAGTGATTTCCAGCAGATATTACTACAAAGTTACCCAGAGGGAGCGGATGATTTACAAAAATTAAGACTGAAAAATTCCTTGACGCTTTGGATTACAGATGTAATCTTAATTAAAAATTACAAACGTAATCGTAAAAGACGGTCCTATCATGAAAGAGATTAGCAACGCCGAACTGTCGGTACTCAACATCCTATGGCAAGACTCGCCCCTAGGCGCCAGCGAGGTGGTAGAGGCGCTGGCTAGCAGCCAGGGCATGCACGAAAAAACCGTGAAGACACTGCTCAACCGCCTGGTGAAGAAACAGGCCCTGGGCTTTGAGAAGCAAGGTCGAGCCTATCGCTACTTCCCGCTGATCGATCAGAGCGAGTATCAACTCAAGGAGAGCCAGTCTTTCGTGGAGCGGGTGTTCGCCGGTAAGGTCGCCCCCCTGGTGGCAGGCTTTGCCAAGCAGAAACAGCTGAGCCCAGAGGATATCGCCGAACTTAAGGCACTCATCGATAACTGGGAAGAGGAGCAATCCTGATGATCTCGCTAATCATAAATCTGATGCTGCCGCTAACCCTGCTGTGCGCGGTTATCCTGTTGCTGCACAGGCCGCTGCTGGCGCGTCTGGGTGCCCACAACACCTACATGCTCTGGGCCTCGGTGCCCTTGTTGTTGGCGGGCACACTACTGGGTCTGCTGGTTCCCGCCAGGCTTGCCAGCCCCTCACTTGAACAGCTACAGCACTATCGCGTGCTGGCGGGCGAGCTGTTATCCCAGGGCGATAACCCGACACTAAACCTGATATTGGCCAGCATCTGGCTGCTAGGCAGCCTGGCACTGCTCGGCGCTCTGCTCTATCAGGCGACTCAGCTTAAACGCCTGAGCAATAGAGCCGAAGCGATCGAGCTGCCGCAAGCGACTAGCGAGCGCCCACTTCCTCTGACAGGGCGCGAGGCATCTCTGGTGATCAAGTGCCACCCAGAGATAGATTCGCCCATGCTCGCGGGACTGTTTAAGCCAGTGGTCTTGGTGCCGACGGGGTTTACACAGCTCGCCCTGTCACAGCAGGCGGCGGTACTCAGCCATGAGCTTAAGCATCTTACCCGCCACGACATAGCAGCCAACCTCTTTGGCTACCTGCTGGCAACGCTGTTTTGGTTCAACCCTGTGTGCTGGCTAGCCTATCGTCGTTTTCGTGACGACCAGGAGCTAGCCTGCGATGCCGAGGTCACCACCCACATGGATAAACAACAACGAATTGCCTATAGCCAAACGCTATTGGCCTACTCCCAGCAGGCCCACCTGGGCATGCTACACACTCACTATGGAAACAAGACCATCCTCAAGGAGCGGATCATGCAAATGAAGAAAACACACACCAAGCGGCCCCTCGCCATTTTAGGTCTGGCACTTACACTGGGCCTGTCGGGCGCCTTGATCAACCAAAGCGCCATCGCGGGCGACAAGCATAATGACAAACACCAGGAAAAGGCCAAGGCCCCGAGCCCTGTGATGCGCATCGAGCCAGCCTATCCGGCCGAGGCGGCGAAACAAAGTGTCGAGGGCTATGTGCAGCTAGCCTTTGATATCGACAAGCAGGGCAAAGTCAGTAATGTGTCTGTTATCGAGTCATCCCCTGCCGGTGTATTTGACGTCGAAGCGGTTAAGGCACTGAGTCAGTGGCGCTATGAAGCCTCGCCCGAGGGCGTCAGCCAGGCTAAGGTACAGCTGGATTTTATGATGTCGGCGCCTAAGGCTGAGATCGAAAGAGTTCGGGTCACCGCCGGCTAAAGCCAGGCGAAAAATCCGAAAAGTGAAAAGGGGCCGCGTTGCTCTTTTTCTGTTACCAAAACTGCTCAGGCCATCTCCCGCCTAACTAAACATTTCCTAAACTTGTCAATCAACAAGGCTCCCGCAAACAGGCTCATCCGGATCTCTTGGTTTCTTCCTGGCAATAGACCTACCACCGTCCTTAAATTGACCCTCTTGATTGGATAGGGTAAAACAATCACTTATATAACAATTATATGAATTCCCTTAGCCCCAAAGGTCATCGATGAGTTCAACCACCAATGCCCGCACCCTCAAAGTCCCTCTCGTCAATGTGTATGCCAAAGGTGGCTACAGTGCCCAGTTAAGAATTGGCGCCGAGAAGCACCCGCTGAACCTGATCTTAGATACCGGCAGCAGCACGCTGGTCGTGTCCGGCAGCGACTATGTCGAGGAGCGCGACACTGCCCTCACCCCCACCAGCTTCGCCCAGGAGGTGCTTTACGGTATAGGCGGCTGGGACGGCCCAGTGGTCTACACCCGGGTGGGGATTCGTGAGGATGCGATAGATTTCGATCTCCATGACGACCATGTTCCCCATGCCCATCATCCGATTGTGCTTGAGCAGTGCCCTGTGGCCGTGGTGTCATCTCTTGCCCAGGAGACCAGCTTTGCCGATGCCGACGGTATATTAGGTCTGGCCTACGACGCCCTTAACAAGGTCTATGATCTCAAGAACTATTTTCATCACTACGGCATAGCCCCGGCACTCACCTTCCCCTGGCCCTTCGATGAGGAGATCCACCTGTGCAGCCAGCACTATCGCCCGATACTCACTGACGCGAATCATGACTTCTCCATGGGTCAGGGCGCGCTCACCGCGCAAGACTCCCAGTGGCATCAGGCGACCGAGACGAGCTTCAATAGCGAAGATCTACGCCAGTTTAAGCGTTTTCTACGCACCCAGCCGACAGATGATCTGCCGCCCTATTTCAGCAATTTAACCAGCCACGGCCTGACTCCTAACAAGTTTGCCTTCTTCGCCCGCCGCTCCAGCATACATGTGGCCAGCCAAGAGGTGCTCGCCCCCAACTGCGCCAACGAGTTCGCCTTCCTCGGCCAGGATCCCCTCAACCAGGGCTGGTTGATCTTAGGTGGCGGCGAGGAACATACCGAACTGTACCAGGGCGAATTTAAGACCATAGCGGTGATCGAAAACCGGTATTACAACGTCAACCTGGTGGGACTAAAAATAGGCGATGGCGAGATAATCCCCAGCCTGCTGACACAATCTATAGAGGATGCAGAGCAGCAAGCGTTAGCGGAGCAAGAGTTAGCAGAGCAACATGAAGTAGCAGAAACAGGCGAGGCCCTGCCAGAAAAGGCACCATCAGACACTAGTGCACTCTGCCCAGACGGCCAGCACCTGCACACCCACGGGGTGCATATCTGCGACACCCTGAGAGGGCAGAGCAATGCCATCATAGACACGGGCGCCTCGGCAATCGTACTCACCCGTCACCTGTTTGGCGCGCTGACTCAGGCCCTAGAATCGATAGATCCCAAGTTCACCGAGCAGATAGCCCCCTTTAGCGATATCGCCTTTCAGCAGACAGGTATCGACATGGCAGAGCTACAGCTGGAGCGCTGGCCAGATATCACCTTCTATTTTGTCGGCCCGCGAAACGAGCATGACGCGGCGCCGAGCTGCAACGATCCCGACTGTCCGCCGGAATGCGAGCCCATCGCCATCCGCGTCACGCCACAGCACTACTGGCAGATCAACACGCCGACTCAGGGCAAGGCCTGCTTCAAGCTGTTGTCGCAGCTGCCCAACTGGCCGAATCAATCCATATTGGGTCTGCCGCTGATGAGCGCCTACTATGTGGTGTTCGACCGCTCGGTGGATGACAAAGGGGTGATCCGCTTCGCCGAGCAGCGACCGCTGCAGATGTCCGAGGCGCAGCATGCCAGATAATGAATCCTTCTCATCAAAACAACTCCCCTCAAGGAAGCAGCCTACAAGCGAGTTGCCCTCTAGGTTGACCAACTACCTGGAAGACCATGGTTTTGCCAGCGAGCGCCTGACCATGCGCCCAATAGATGAGACAGACAAGGCGCTGTATCGCCGCCTCTATTGCGACGAGAGGGTGATGCGCCATATCGGCACGCCGCTCACCCAGGCCCAGGCCGACAGGGCGTTTCAAACAGCCTTGAGCCAGATGCACCGGGCACTATCTGGCGCTGCATCTAGTTGCCAATATATGAACTGGGCGATAGTCGAGCAGCAAAGCCTGCACGCTATCGGCATACAGGGGCTCACCTGGCAGGGCGAGGATCGCACCCTGGCCGAGATAGGCATAATGCTGATGCCCCAAGCCAACGGTAAACTCTACCCGGAGGAAGCCATGGGGGCACTGATGGAGTATGCCTATCTTAAGCTCGGCGTGACGCGTATCCTGGCAAACTTTGCCGCCAAGAACCTCGCCACCGAACGCTTCGTCAAGAAGCTGGGATTTGTATTCGACGCAGATGCTTTGCCCCTGGCATCCACAGAGGCAAAAGAGGCTCGCCAGATGAAATCCTGCTTCGCCGATTCACACCACTATAAAAGGTCGAAATAAGTATTCAATTCAAGGCAATTAGCGGTTTTAAAACAGAGAAATTGCTGTTAGCTTTAACCCTTAATTAACATGCATAACATCAGGACCCAAATTCATGGCGGGAAGCCTGGCTTGTGTCGGCATAGGGATGACCTTAGGCGCCCATATCTGCCCGCTGGCACGCAGCTATATTGAACAAGCCGACGTCGTTTTCTCGGGCGTTTCAAACGGCATAGTAGAACTCTGGCTACAGGAGATGCACCCAGACGTACGCTCGCTACAGGTCTACTACGGCGAGGGTAAGTCACGCCATATCACCTACCGAGAGATGGTCGACGCCATTCTGACAGAGGTCAGACAAGGCAAGAAAGTTGTCGGCGCCTTCTACGGTCACCCCGGCGTATTCGCCCAAGCGCCCCATAGATCCATAGCGGCGGCGCGCGCCGAAGGGGTCGAGGCCGTCATGGTGCCCGGCATCTCCGCCGAAGATTGCCTCATCGCCGACCTCGGCATAGACCCAGGCCAATTTGGCTGCCAGCAGTTTGAAGCCAGCCAGTTTATGTTTTACCAGCGGCGCTTCGACCCCTCCTGTTACCTGATCCTATGGCAGATAGGCCTGGCAGGCGACAAGAGCATGGCCAGATTCGCCACCGGCAAGGCCCATCGTCAGGTGCTGATAGAATTGCTGGCAGAGACTTACCCCTTAGATCATCAGGTTATCCTCTACGAGGCCGCCGTGCTCCCCATAGATAAGGTGCGCAAACACACTCTGCCGCTACGGGACCTGGCCGATGCCGAGATCTTCATGCATACCACCCTGGTGATCCCGCCCAGCGAAAAGATGCGGCCAAACCCTACAATCTTGGAGAAGCTGGCTAAACTTGAAACGGCATACCGAGTCGATAACACCCTAATACCCGAAAGCTAATCAATAACAAACTAACCACCAACAACAATAAGGACGAACAATGTCGAACATTATTCAATTACTGGAACGCATGGGTCAGGATGCGGCGCTACAAAACCAAGACGCTAAAGCACAAGAAATTTTAGCTGCCGATGTCGCGGCTGAAATTAAAAACTCGCTACTGGTCAACGACACAGAAGCGCTGCACGAACAGCTGGATATCTGTCCTGACGTCGTCGCCTTCCTACTGCCGGCAGAAGATGAGCAGAAAGAAGATGAAAATAATGAAAACGAAGAACAGGAACAGGCCAGCGCAGTTAACCAATAATCTTATTCAGACTATTTAGATGAAAGTCAGATATTTATTATTATTGTTAATATTCTTCTTCAGCCAGTCTATGGCTGAAGAAGTCGATATTGACGCAACCTTAACTCAGGCTGATCAACTTAAGAGCAGCAATCCAAAAGCCTTCTCTGAGCTGCTAAATACCCTAGAAAAGGAATCACTCAATCCACAACAGAGATATTTTTTAGACTACCTGCGCGGATATGAGCTTACCTACCAAGGCAAGCAAGCGCAGAGCATCGACGTATTCAACAAGATCCTTAACTCGAACACCAACGAAACACTAAAATTCCGGGCCAATCAAACCTTAATCAACATCTATGCCATCTCCCAGGATTGGTCCAAAGGCCTGACGCATCTCTCCAAAAACTTTCAATTTATCGAGCAGATAAAAGACCCCGAAACGGTTCAGAGCGGACTGGCCATCGCCGCCATTTTTTACAACCAGATCGAGCAGTATGAGTTAGGCCTAAGCTACGCCGAAAAACTAAGAAGCAGCAAGCCATCGAAAAGAAACACCTGCCTAGCCAATGGCTTAGCCATAGAGGCGCAGCTTGGCCTCAATCAACTCGAGGTCGACTCGCCCAGCCTGCCGGCCGCGGTCGCCAGCTGTGATGAAGAGGTGATAATGGAGAGCTTTATCCACTCCTTTATCGCCACTAAGTACCTGCGAGACGGGAATACGGCAGAGGTCTATGCCCAACTCACTCCATCGCTGGAAACCATAGAGAAAACCCGTTACCCAAGGCTTATCGCCGAGGTCTACGCCACCCTGGCCAGCGCCTATCTGCAGGATCACAAGATAGGTGAGGCTCGCTTGCTGGCAGAGAAAATTGTCAATTTGGCAAAGGGCTTAGGCAATACTCAGGCGGTCGTTACCGCCTACAAGGTGCTCTATCAGATCGCCGAGCTGAGCGGCAATTACAAGGCGGCGCTGGATTATCACGTCAAGTACGCCCAGGCCGACAAGGCATATCTGGACGATATCAAGACCAAACATCTGGCCTTTCAGCTCGCCGAGCATCAGGCGGCGGAGCAGAAGAGTCGTATCGCCCTGCTGGACAGACAGAACAACCTGCTGCTAACAGAGCAGCAACTGGCGAAGACCCAAGCGGAAAACAACCGACTGTTTATCTCGCTGCTGATCGCCATCATCACCCTGCTGGGTTTCTGGGCCTATAAGTCATGGACCATTCAGAAACGCCTCAAGCAGCTAGCGGAATACGATGCCCTGACCCATGTGTTTAACCGCGGTCACTTCACCCAGGTAGCCCAGAGCGCGCTCACCTACTGCGAGAGCAGCGAAGTAGACCTCAGCTATATACTGTTCGATCTGGACAACTTCAAACAGATCAACGACAAGTATGGTCACGCCATTGGCGACTGGGTACTGAAGAAAGTCGCCAAGGCCTGTCAGGCTCAGGGACGCAAGAACGATATCTTCGCCCGCATCGGCGGTGAGGAGTTCTGTATCGCCCTGCCCGGCTGCGATCTACAGACGGCGGTTAAGCTGGCCGAGGCTTGCCGTAAGGCGATTGCCGGGATTGACTGCGGCGAGACGGGCCATGAGTTTGAGGTTACCGCCAGTTTTGGGATCACAGATACTCAGATGTCGGGCTATAAGCTGGAGCGGCTGATCAACGACGCCGACAGCGCCATGTATCAGTCGAAGGAAACCGGGCGGGATCGCATCTGTATCTTCGACCCCGAGGCCAAGCGCACTATCCCTCAGGCGTCCCATTCTCTGCTCTCCCTCTAGCGAGAGAGGCTAGCATCAAGCGTTCGGGCCAGCCTTGGCATGAGGCTGGCCACCACTATCTGCCCAGATATTAATTGTGCTGCTGCGCAACAGATTGAGATGAAAGCCTTTTGCCAAGCCGCAGCCCCTTTTATAATCAGGCAGTCGGAAACTCAGCATACGTAAAAAGGGAATGACTCTCGTGCTAAAGAAACTGCTCGCCATGACCAGCTCGACCCAGATGCTCGTCGCAATGTTTATCGGTTTTGCCGTGGGGCTCTTTTTCGGTGAATCCGTCGGCTGGATGAGCAGCATAGGCACCAGCGTGATCCTCTTGATGCAGATGACGGTATTGCCCTATATTCTGGTCTCCTTGGTGGGGGGCATAGGTAAACTCAAGCGCGCCACCGCCAGCCTGATCTTCAGCCGCGCCGGCGTCATCATGCTACTGCTCTGGGCTGTCGGCCTGCTACTGGTCACCCTGATGCCGCTCTCCTTCCCCTTTGTCGAGACCGCCTCCTTCTTCAGCACCAGCTCCATCGAGCCCGCCGCGGCCATCGACTATTTCAAGCTCTATATTCCCTCCAACCCCTTCCAGTCGATGGCCGAGGGTTATGTGCCCGCCATGGTGATCTTCGCCATCGCCATGGGGCTGGCACTCATTGGCATGGAGGGTGATAACAAGCAGCTGATCATTAACTTCATGCACACCTGCAGCGAGATCTTCTCTAAGATCACCCAGGCGCTGGTGAAGGTACTGCCTATAGGGATCTTCGCCATGTCGGCCTCGGCCGCTGGCACCATGGGGGTCGATGAGTTTGCCAGCATGCAGGTCTATCTCATCAGCTACTTCGTCCTCTGCCTGCTGCTCACCTTCTGGGTACTGCCCTGGATAGTCGCCTCGCTGACCCCGGTCACCTTCGCCCAGGCGCTAAGGATCAGCAAGTCCAGCCTGGTTACCGCCTTTGCCACCGGCAACATCTTCATCGTCATCCCTGTGATCGTCGAGGAGTGTAAGCAGATCATGCGCGAGCATCAGAGCCTGAGCGACGATGCCGAAACTCTGGTGGAGATCTTGGTGCCCATCGCCTTCACCTTCCCCAACATAGGCAAGCTGACGGTGATCCTCTTCGTGCTCTTCGCCGGTTGGTTTAACGGCACGCCGATAGAATTCGGCGCCCTGCCGTCGCTCTCCATCAGCGGCGTGCTGTCGCTGTTTGGCAGCGTGTATGTGGCTATCCCCTTCATGCTGGACCTGGTACATCTGCCACAGGATCTGTTCCAGCTATTTGTGATGTCTGGCTTTATCACGGGCAAATTTAACTCCATCACCGCCGTGATGAACCTGTTTGCCCTGACACTGCTGACGGTGGCGCTATTTGAGAAGCGTCTAAGATTCAGGCCGCCGCAACTGCTCAAGATGGCCATAGGCGTGGGGGCCAGTGTGGTGCTCACCCTCATCGTCTGCCGGGTGGGCATGGGGCTGTTTATTCATAGCCCAGAGGTGACCAGCGGCGTGATCGCCAACATGCAGGTGGCCGATAAGGTACCGACCAAAGTAAGCAAGCAATATCCGGTGTTGGGCCAGAGCGCCAGTCGCCCCATCGCCGATGTCAACGCCATCCGCGCACGCGGCCTGCTGAGGGTCGGCTATATCCCCAGCAATGTGCCCTTTAGCTATTACAACAACGCCGGGCAACTGGTGGGCTTCGACAGCGCCATGGCCAATCGTCTGGCGGACGATTTGGGGGTAAAAGTCGAGTTCATCCCCTTCGAAAAGGATAAGCTGGCCGCCTCCCTCGACGCGGGTTTCTTCGACATCGCCATGTCGGGTCTGGCGATGGATATCGAGCAGATGGACAAGCTGAGCTATGTGGAGCCCGTGCTGCTACTTAATCTTGCCATCGCCACCAAAGACCATAAGGTCAACAGCTTCAAGCGCAACCAGTCGATCAAGGCGATGCAAGATACCACCATCGCCTACGTGGAGCACAGCGACATCATTGAAGATGCCAAGGCCTTCTACCCTAACCTTAAGTTCGTCAAGATTAAGGGCTACAAGGACTTCTTCCGTCAGAAGGGCGACAAGTATGATGCCGTGGTGATCAGCGCCGAGGCGGGCTCCGCCTGGACCCTCTTCTTCCCCGGCTATGGCATAGCGCCGCTGGAGTACAAGGCGAAATACCCTATCGCCTATGCGGTCGCCCAGGACAACCAGTCGCTGCTCAACTATGTCAACAACTGGCAAAAGCTGCGCAAGGTGGATGGCCACCAAGAGCGGCTCTACAACTACTGGATGCTAGGCCAAGGCGCCAGCGAGCCTAAACCCAGGTGGTCCATCATACGGGACGTGCTGCACTGGGTAGATTAAGGCTATCCCTCGCGCCCCAAGGCCTCACCCAGGGGGCCGAAATAGGCCAGTAGCTGGCGATAGATGCTCTCTCTGTGGTCGAGACTAGGGTATCCACCTGCCTTGGCCAGCGGCGAGTCCAGGGTCTCGTTGACCAGGTAGGGATTGCGGATCTCTGGATGGGACTCGATACAGGCCTCGAAGGCCCTGGCCATCATCTCTGTGGGTTTGGAAAAGTATTGCCTGCCCTGCTGCCTGTCGAGCGCCACGGCGCGGCGCACATACTCGTGGCTGTCCTGGCCATCGCCGCTAAGCAAGACGCAGGCAAACAGCTGCATCAGGCGATCGTTAAGGGGATGAACAACTGGCGTGTGTTCGGCCAGCCAGCAGTGACTGGCAAAGGCGATGCCTGTGGTTGGGATCTCGAAGGCCTTGGTGGCGATATAGTGATCGAAGGCATGCCAGAACTCGTGTGCCAGGGCGCCGGCACCGGCATTTTTTGCCAGGGCTAATTCCCTCTGAGCAGGCATATAGTGGGCCTGTACGCCCATCTGTCCGCCGGTACCGAAGGCCAGATTCAGCGTCTGTCTCAGCCCCATGGCCTTGGGCGGCAGCTTTAACATGAAGGCGAGATCGGCAAAGGCGTCGAAGATTAGGTTGGCCGCCTTATGCTTCTCTTCCTCCTCCACCCAGCTGCCCAGGCGAATATGATTGAGGCCGAACACCTCCTTGATGTCGTGAAAGCTCACCTGCTCGCCGCAGCGATAGTCTGGTCCCTCACGTCGATACTGGTTTCGTTTTAGCACTCGCCTGCCCATAAAATTGCCCGTAGCCATCATACCCTATTTTCTCTCTATGCATGACCTCGGCAATAAAGGAGGTGTGGCACACTTTCAAGTGCTGGTCATGACCCCGATAATCGCCCCTAGGACGACCGAGGCCGTCGCAATATCGGCACACAAAAAAGCCGCCCTAGGGCGGCTCTTGGCATCGATGCTAATACGAAGAAGATCAGACTTAAACCATTAGGCTAGGCTATCTTCAGCGCCGCCTTGTCGCTGATCAGCTGCATGTCGAAGTCGAACTCATCGACACGAATGGCGCGCTCACGCTTGAGGTTATAGTCCAGCAGTTGCTTGTGCTCGCCCTCTGTGATGATCTTGGCTTCGCGGGCGCGATCCAGCGTCTGCGCGAATCTCACCCCAGACTTGAAGTAACCCTGCTTCAGTCCCTTCTTCACCTTGGCCAGCAGCGGCAGACAGGCGATCTTCGCCAGATAAGCCTGCTGGTTGATGTCGTTGCCATCCCCCGGTACCGGCTTCACCAGATGAGTCAACTGACGCTTGATCTGGGTGTTGAGCTGCGCCTCGTGGGCCAGTTCACGGATCAGATCGTCGTTGATCTTCTTCATCTTAGGCGAGTAGGTCACAGTGATCAGCTTCATCAGCTGACGGGTCGCAGCAGATGGGAAGTTATCCAGGAAGCTCAGCAAGGCATTTTCGGCGTTCACCAGCGCCCAGCGGGTCGCGTACTCGAAGTAAGGCTTGGCCTGGGCACGATGCTCGCTGCTCACCTTCTGCTCGTAGTAGCGAATCGACGCCATGGCCGCGTACAGGTAGCTCATCACATCCCCCAGACGCGCCGACAGCATCTCGGCCTGCTTGAGCTTGCCGCCAAGCACCAGCAGTGAGAAGTCGGCATATACAGCCAGTTTCGACGCCAGCTTGTGCACCGCCTTCTCATATTCCACTACTTCGCTCAGCTCTGACTTGGCATCAGCGGTAAAAGGCAGCAGACCCAGGCGGAAGGCGCGCAGGCTGTTGCCCACACTGTAACCCACTGTCTGCTTAAAGATACGGTTAAAGGTCTTGTCGGCATCTTTGTCGTCGCTATGAATCGCCTCAACCATGCTCTGCAGATGAGGGTGACAGCGCATCACGCCCTGACCGAAGATCATCAGGTTACGGGTCAGAATGTTCGCCCCTTCCACCGTGATAGCGATAGGCTGCGCCACATAGCCAGAAGCCAGGGTATTTTGTGGGCCACGCTGAATCGCCTTACCGGCCTGAATATCCATGGCCGAGTTCAGCACGTCACGGCCAATCTCCGTCATGTGGTATTTGGCCATCGCCGTCACTACAGATGGCTTGAGCCCCAGGCCCAGACCTTCGGTGGTCAGTACGCGCATCGCCTCTTGCAGATAGGTCTTACCGGCGATATCCGCCAGTTTCTCTTGGATCCCCTCGAACTTGCCGATGGCTAGGCCAAACTGCTCACGCACCGCGGCATACTCAGCCGACGACTTGAATGACGCCTGGCTTACCGAGACCCCAAGAGCCGGCAGCGAGATGCCACGACCGGCGCCGAGACAGGCCACCAGCATCTGCCAGCCACGGCCGATATTTTGCTGACCGCCTATGATGAAGTCCATCGGGATAAATACATTCTCACCACGTGTGGTGCCGTTGTAGAAGCGACAGCCCATAGGGTCGTGACGGTTGCCCAGTTCGACACCCGGATGCGACTTAGGGATCAGCGCACAGGTGATCCCCAGCTGCTCCTTGCCCCCCAGTAGGCCTTGTGGATCTTCCACCTTGAAGGCCAGGCCCAACACGGTAGCGATAGGCGCCAGGGTGATGTAGCGCTTGTCCCAGGTCACAGACAGGCCGAGCACCTGCTCGCCCTGGTAGTCGCCCATGGTGACTGTGCCGATATCGGGAATACCACCGGCGTCCGAGCCCGCCTCTGGGCTGGTTAGTGCGAAACAGGGGATCTCCTGGCCATTGGCCAGACGCGGCAGCCAGAAATCTTGCTGAGCCTGAGTGCCGTAATGCATCAGCAGCTCACCCGGGCCTAATGAGTTAGGCACCATGACGGTCACCGCCACCGCCGAACTCTTGGCGGCAATGGTGGCCACAATCGTCGAGTTGGCATAAGGGCTGAACTCCAGGCCGCCGAAGGCCTTAGGAATGATCAGCGAGAAGAACTTATGCTCTTTTAGGAAATTAAGTATGTTGTCTGGCAGATGCAGGCTGTTTTGAATGGCAAAGTCGTCCACCATCTCGATAAGTGTCTGCACTGGACCGTCGAGGAAGGCCTGCTCCTCATCGGACAGGGTCGCCCCCGGAACCTGACGCAAGGCATCGAAGTCTGGGATCCCCTGATAGATAGATCCCTCTAGCCATACATCACCGGCGTCGAGCGCCTCTTGTTCAGTGGTAGAAATACTCGGCAGTACTTTTTTAAATTTTGTTCTAATACTCATCTTTCAGACTCATCCGACCAGAAAACCTAGTGTGCATTACGTCACAAAAAATGGATTAGATCAAATATTCTAACCTCAAAAAAATGCTTTATTTTACAGTTACAAACGCAACTAAAAATTAAGCTCATTCTTTTCAAAAGGTTACAAGTGTACGCTCAAACAAAAAATTTAAACACTTGTTTCATATAATTGTTTGAATCAGGCCTTTTTTGACCTAGATCAGAGACATTTTTCATTATTGAGTGAGCGAAATCACCCTGTTTCAAAAATGGAAAAATAAGCATATATATTTACTAAATTAGCACTACTTATTATGTGGATATAAGCTTAAATTATCATCACAAATAACCCTGCGATATGGGCCAAATACCCAGCTTATGCCACCTGTAGCGGCACGATAAGCCAGCGCATTCGCCCACATGCAGCCATCAAAATAAGAGAGTGCTTCATGAAGATAGCCCTATTTATTCCCTGTCTGGTGAACCAGATGATGCCCCATGTCGGCATCGCCACCGTCGAACTCCTCGAAAAACTCGGCCATCAGGTCATACTGCCCAAGGGCCAGACCTGCTGTGGCCAGCCCATGACTAACTCGGGCTGTTTTGATGAAGCCAAGAAAACCACCCTTAAGCTGTTGAACGCCTTCAAGGGCGTCGAGTGTGACGCCATCGTCTGCCCGGCCGCCTCTTGCCTGGTAGCCGCCAAGGAGAACTTCCATGAGTTTGACAACAGCCCAGAAGCCCAGGCGGTGATCGATAAGCTGTATGAGCTGACCGAGTTCCTCCACGATGTGGCGCCGATCCCCGCCTTCAACAAGGCGTTTAACTTCAAGATCAGCCTGCAGCTGAGCTGTCACGGCATTCGCATGTTGGACCTGGCGACGCCGAGCGAGCAGATGGGCCCGCGCACCAACAAGGTCGAGGCCGTACTGAGCCGTATCCCAGGTATCGAGATCGTCTACCCAGATCGCCGCGACGAATGCTGCGGTTTCGGTGGTACCTTCGCCGTCGACGAGGGCGCCGTTTCGGCCAAGATGGGTAAAGACAAGGCCCAGGCCCACGCCGCCACGGGCGCGACCTATGCGGTAGGTTTCGACCCCTCATGCCTGCTGCACCTGGATGGCATGATCCGCCGTCAGCTATTGCCGATCGCGACCCGTCATATTGCCGAAGTCATCAACGCAGCCCTGTAAGGAGTAGCTCATGTCTAGTCAAACCACCGCACTCAACTCAGGCGTGCATGCGAAGAAGGCCGACATCTTCTGTCAAGATGAGGCTCGCGTCGATTGGCACTCTAAGGCCCTATGGGTGCTGCGTGAGAAGCGCGATCGCGCCGCCGCCAGCCTGCCGGAATGGGAGCAGCTGCGTCAGCTCGGCTCCGAAATGAAGCTCCACACCCTGACCCATCTGGGCGAATACCTAGAGACTTTCGAGAAGAACTGTCTGGCCAACGGTATCGTAGTGCACTGGGCCAAAGATGGCGCCGAGCACAACCAGATAGTCCATAACATTCTGGCCAAGCATCAGGTGAAAAAGCTGGTTAAATCCAAGTCTATGCTCACCGAAGAGTGTCACCTCAACCCTTACCTCGAGAGCAAGGGCATAGAGGTGATCGACACAGACCTGGGTGAGCGCATCATTCAGCTGGCCAAGCAGCCGCCATCACATATCGTGGTACCGGCGATCCACCTAAAGAAAGAGGAAGTGGGCGACCTCTTCCACGACAAATTAGGCACAGAGGCGGGCGCCTCGGATCCTCTCTATCTCACCCGCGCCGCCCGCGCTCACCTGCGTGAGCAGTTCCTGTCGGCCGATGCGGCCATGACAGGGGTTAACATGGCCATCGCCGACAAGGGCGCCGTAGTGGTCTGCACCAACGAAGGTAACGCCGACATGGGTGCTAACCTGCCGAAACTGCAGCTGCACTCCATGGGCATAGACAAGATAGTGCCGGATCTCGACAGCGCCGCCATCTTGCTGCGCACCCTGGCCCGCAACGCGACCGGTCAGCCGATCACCACCTACTCCAGCTTCTATCGTGGCCCACAGGATGGCGGCGAGATGCATGTGATCATCGTCGACAACGGCCGCACCGACATGCTGCAAGACAAGATCCTGGCGGAATCGCTCAAGTGTATCCGCTGTGGTGGCTGTCTGAACACTTGTCCTGTGTATCGTCGCTCCGGCGGTTACAGCTACAACTACACCATCCCAGGCCCTATCGGCATCGCCGTGGGTGCCCAGGCGGACGATACCCACTCTATCCCTTGGGCCTGTACCCTATGCGGCAGCTGTAGTTATGTCTGCCCGACCAAGGTGCCGCTGGATAAGATCATCCACCATCACCGTCGCCTCAAGGCCAAGGCGGGCAAGCTGCCATACGGTAAGCGCAACTATATGCCGTTGGTCGGTAACTTCATGGCCAGCGAAACCATGCTCAACTGCTCCATGAGTGTCGCCCGCACCGCGCTGCGCATCCTTCCGGGCTCACTGCTCAAGCCATTCTCTGGCGCCTGGGGCAAATACAGAGAACTGCCGGTCGCACCTAAGTCCAGCTTCGAAGCTTGGTTTAACAAAAACAGAGGTCAATAAAAATGTCGAGCAAGCAATCTATTCTCAATGCATTAAAAAGCGTCGCGGTTGCACCTCAGGCCATGCCGCCAATCAATGTCAGCCCACGTCTAGACGATGTGATTGGCCAGTTTGAAACCAACCTGGGCACGGTTGCCGGTACCCTGCATCGCGAGGGTGGCCTGGCCGCCCTGCAAGCCAAGGTCGACGAGCTGATCAAAGAAGGTAAGCAGGTGATCTCTCAGGTCGAAGGTGTCACCGGCAACCGCAACGCCCCGGACACAGCCCATGAGCTAAGAGACATCGACTTTGCGGTGATCCCCGGCGATGTCGCCGTGGCTGAAAATGGCGCCATCTGGGTCAACAACCAGCATCTGGGCCACAGGGTGACTCCCTTCATCTGCGAAAACCTGTTCCTGGTCGTCAGCGCCGACAAGGTGGTTGCCAACATGCATCAGGCGATTAAACAGATTGGTTTAGACAGCGGCGAGTTCGGCGTCTTTATCGCTGGCCCATCCAAGACGGCGGACATCGAGCAGGCCTTGGTCGTGGGTGCCCACGGCGCCTGCAGCCTGAATGTTTACCTGGTTTAAGCGCCTAGCTTAAAACATTGGTTTAGGTCCTAAGCTTCAACCCTATTTAGCAGCCTCAAACTGCCTGGCCACCACGATCACTGTGGTGGCTTTTTTTTGCCTGAATTGCTTGAGTGAAATAATTTCTTGAATGAAATAGTTGTCTTAATTTGTCGCCAAACGTCAGAGAAGATGCAGACGAAATCTTGGTAGGCGGCTAGCAGTGAATTTGCTTAGGCAGGCGTCAGCGCCAACGACAAGGGCTGCGAAACTGCCGCTAAGCAAAGGTGTTAGCAGCGTGGCGTTAATGGAACAAACAGCTGGCTCTGTCCTGCATAAATTCGATAAACAGCTTCACCTTGAGCGGCTGATGGGTGCGCTGATGGTACAGCAGGGAGATGCGTCGCTGCTCGCCGTGCCAGTCGGGCAGCACCCGGCGAAGCTCACCCGAGGCAAGCTCCCCCTTCACGAACAGCTCTGGGCCGTAGAGAATGCCGCCATCGTCTACCGTCGCCCGCACCGCACCGTTGAGATCCCCAAGGGTCAACTTGGCGGGGCCTTCGTAATAGAAATCTTCGCCGCTGACATGCTTCATCGACCAGTTAAACAAAGGCCAAACCTTGATCAAGGAGTGCTCCACCAGCTGAGCCGGATGTTGCGGCGTGCCGGCGCAGGCAAGGTAGCCCGGCGAGGCAAACAGGCCATAATCCAAGACCCCCAGCGACTTAGAGACCCAGGAAGAGTCGGGCTGGGCACCGCCGACGATGGCCACGTCCACCCCCTCATCAATCAGATCGATACTGGAGTTATTCTGGGTGATATGCAGCTGTATATCCGGATAGGCCTTGGAGAAGTCGTTTAGCACCCCGATGAAGATCATCGAGATGATCGACACTGGCGCCGCGATACGCAGTGTGCCTTCGGCCTTCTCGACTCTGGGCTCGCTGCAGCGGTCAAACTGGGCCACCACATTCTGATAGCGGCCAAAGAGCTCGCTGCCCTCCTCGGTTAACCTCAGCTTACGGGTGCTGCGCATGATCAGCTGAGTATCCAGCAGGCTTTCCAGCTTAGTCACCTTGCGGCTAACGGTCGCCACGGGCATACCCAGCTCTTTGGCCACCTGGGAAAAACCGCCGGTATTCACCAGATGCACAAACAGATGGATAAGCTCAAGTTCTGTGCCTACGCTACGCGCCATCAAAGCCTCGAAAAAACCGATTAGAAATGGATAGGAATTATAACAAAACCGCGCACATAGCGCAGTAGAAAAGCCTTAGGCAACACTGAGCCGTATCAAGAAAAGTGCAATAAGTTCTCCTCTTTTACGGTAAGTGCCCCGTGAATCTCGCCCGCAAGCTGAGTTATAATCATCGGCAATGATTAATTCCCGCCAATCGAGAGAGCATTAAGATGGCTAGAACCGCCGCCGCATTACACATTTTGGTCAAACATAAAGAACTCGCCGAAGAGATCATCGAAAAGCTTAACAAGGGCGCTAAGTTCGACCAGCTCGCCAAGAAACACTCCACCTGCCCATCGGGTAAGAAAGGCGGCAGCCTGGGTGAATTTAAGAAAGGTCAGATGGTGCCCGCCTTCGACAAGGTCTGTTTCAGCGGCGAGTTAATTACGCCGCATCTGGTCAAGACCAAGTTTGGCTGGCACGTGGTGAAGGTGCTGTATCGGACCTGATGGGCCTAAGTGTTCAATGGGGGTGATAGTTAACCGTCATCCTCCCCCTCTATTAATATTAGTGAATTACACCCAACCATTTATGTGGCTGATTCACCATTTTGGACATCCTAGCTTTACTGTGACCAAACGCCTGCCCGGCGGGGAATGTGCAGATACGCCTGCGAGACGCCATGAATATATCCCTATAGGCTCTACCGAAACATCCCTGTTTCGGAAGCTCACCGGCGTATCTACACTCGATATCAATCATCTCTTCGATTAGGCCATATTTGATGGTCGAATCAGGTAAATTAAAGCCAAAATCATTCTAAATATGTGAAGTTTCACTTCATCTGCGCACCTAACAGTTGTTATCTTGAAAAGCTCAATGCTAAGTTATTGTCACATATTGAGTTATCTGTTCTGACTAAAATAAATCTAACAGTTCTTGGTTGGACTCTATGGGGAGTTCGGATTAACTCTCTAACATATTGAAAGGAAACAGCATTGAGTGCTCAATGGACAAGAGAAGAACTAAAAGCCGCAGTGGAAGCATATATTCAGATGCGTTCTGACGAAGCTAATGGCATTCATTTCGTTAAAAAGCACATATATTCAGAACTAGCTAGTCGTTTTGGGCGTACCGAAAAATCATTTGAATTTCGAATGCAGAATATCTCTTATGTCTACTCACTTATGGGACGAGAATGGATTTCCGGTCTAAAACCCGCGAAAAATATTGGTTCAAAAAATGCGGCAGAAATCGAAAGCCTAATATCTGAAATTGAGGGACAAAACCTCCCCGAAGTAGCCGAGTTTGAAGCTCAAGTCATATCATATAAATCAAAGGAAAACCTTTCCAAACCAGATGGCGTCAAAGAACCGAGAAAAACACATACGCAAGTAACAAGTTTCGATAGAGACCCAAAAGTTAAAGCCTGGATTCTTGTAGAGGCATCAGGAAAATGTGAATGCTGTGGCTCTGAAGCGCCCTTCACAACTGCTGATGGCGAGCCTTTCCTTGAGATTCATCACCTTCGCCGTTTGGCTGACGATGGCTCGGATACCATAACCAATGCAGTTGCTTTATGCCCAAACTGCCACAGAGAAATTCACTACGGAATGAATAAATCTGAATTAAAGAAATCAATGTATAAAAAACTATCGAGACTTGTACAAGAGTAAAGGTATTACAAGTCAATCAAGTTCGCGCCTCCAGCCCCCAGAACCTGGCGTATTGCCGAGTAAGGAAAAATATTGAGTATCGTAAAATCTATATCGCTTGCTGTTGCGGGGGTGATCGTAATGGCTTCGTCGGCCAGTGCTGAGGTTGGTGTGCGCCTCGAGTATGGCAATCCTAGCGACGTGGCAGATAAGGCGGTGAGAGAGGAGCTTATCGCATCTGATGTCATGAACACGGGCGTTAGCTTTATCAATAACCACTTCAAACTCGCAGAGCCCCTTGTGGTTGCCTTTGGCGGCGATGATGGCCCGCTGTTTGATGGTGAGAGCGGCAGCATAATGATCCCCTATGCTTTCGTTGACGAGGTCAGACAAAGATTCAAGCATGCAAAATATGATAAGACTGGCGTGACGCCTGAGCAGGCGACGGATGATGCCTTGCTGCATACCCTGTTTCACGAGTTTGCCCACGCCCTCATCGACATGTATCAGCTGCCAGTTCTCGGAAAAGAGGAAGATGCCGCCGATGCCCTCGCCACGACGCTACTCGTCGAGTTTTTCGATGATGGTCAGGAGATTGCGTTAAGCGCCGCCGATCTCTTTGATATCGAGAGTGACGACAGAGACGTCCTTGAAGATGAAGACTTTTGGGACGAGCACAGCCTAGACGATCAACGCTACTTTACGACCCTATGCCACGTCTACGGCAGCGCCCCAGACAAGTATGCAACCATAGTTAAAGAGGGGCTGCTAGGGGAAGAGAGGGCCGAGCTGTGCATCGAAGAATATGCCGCCATCTCACGCAGCTGGCTCATGTTATTAGAGCCTTACATCAAGGCTAACGAAACGGAAAAGCTCAGCCAGTAAAGGTGGTGAGCGCCCCTAAACATCACCTAGGCAAAACGCGCCTGGTCGGGTGAGCTGTCGGCGCTTTAAGGGATGGATTATATAAATCATCCAACTTGCCTGCTCCCCTATCTTACGTCATCGACTAATCACTTTAGCTAACAGCTTAAGAAGCAAAGCTGTCACTAAGGCTCTAAATTCGTTAGCGTATACTAAGCTTGGCTTATTCCTTCCGTCACTTGAAAGATAAAAGTCCAACTCACAACGGACAGGCCGAGTCGTGCAACCCAGGCAGTAAAGGAAATCTAATGACCGACAAATTTCAGCAGCTTGCAGACAAGATAGATAGGGCATTGCTCGAGGGCGATAACACCGCCATTGCGACCATCTTAGCCGAGATAGCCAGCGCCGAAATCGCCAGGCTGCTGGAGTCCCTGCCGCCAAAGGAGAGGCTAAGCGTCTGGGCCCAGGTTACCCCCAAGCGCTGCGCCAAGGTGCTCCTGGCCCTGCCACAGCCCCAGCGTCGGGCGCTCATTCAACATACGGATGAAGCCAAGCTGATTGCTGGCCTTAGCCAGATGCAGATGGATGAACTGGCGGATATCGACGCCGACCTGCCCATGCCAGTGGTCTCGGCCATGGTGCAGGCGATGGACTCCCAGCGCAGGCAGAGATACGAGCTAGTTAGAGACTATCCCGATCAGAGCGCTGGCGGCCTGATGGATGTGGATATCAGCGCCCTACGCGCCGATGTCTCGATAAAAGCCGCGCTGCGCTATCTGCGCCGATTGCGTCAGCGCGAAGGCCAGCTGCCGGAACATCTGGACAGCCTGATGGTGGTCGACAGAAACAACACCCTGGTCGGCATCATCCCCCTGAGCCTGCTGGTCTCCAGCGAGATGGACACCAGCATAAGCGAGCTGATGTCCACAGAGTTCACCAGCTTTACCCCAGAGATGGCCGCTGGCAAGGTGGCGCAAGTCTTTAAAGACAAAGATCTGCTGTCGGCCCCGGTAGTGGACGGTGAGCATAAGCTGATTGGTCGCATCACAGTGGATGATGTGATCGACGTGATCCAGGATGAAGCCGACAAGGCCCTCTATTCACAGGCGGGCCTGAACAATCACCCAGACCTGTTTGCCCCCATAGTACGTAGCGCCAGCCGCCGGGCACTCTGGCTCGGCATCAACCTGCTCACCGCCTTTCTGGCGGCCTGGGTGATCGGCCTGTTCGAGGCGGCTATCGAGAAGGTGGTTGCCCTCGCCGTGCTCATGCCCGTGGTGGCCAGCATGGGCGGCGTCGCCGGCAGCCAGACCCTCACCATGGTGACCCGTGGCCTGGCACTGGATCAGATCAATCGTAATAACATCATCAAGTTGATTGGCCACGAGTTTGGTATCGGCGCGCTCAATGCCCTGCTGTGGGCATCCCTGGTCGCCTTCATCGCCCTCAAGTGGTTTGGCGACTGGCAGCTGGGGCTAGTATTTGGTCTCGCCATGGTGATAGTGCTGATCACCGGCGTGTTGGCGGGCGCCAGCATCCCTGTGCTGCTAAAGAAGATAGGCATAGATCCGGCGCTGGCGGGCGGCGTGGTGCTGACCACAGTCACAGATGTGGTGGGATTCTTCGCCTTCTTAGGATTGGCGACCCTGTCCATTCTTTAAAGCTGATTATTCAGCGGCTTTATCCTCAGAGTTGCCTCGCGGCGCCTTGACGATCTTAAGCTCGCCATCCAGATGTAGATCCCGCTGAGGAAAGGCGATCACTATGCCGGCCTGGGTAAACAGCTTGTAGATGCGAAAACGGATATCGCTACGGATCCGGCGAATGTCCGCCTCTGTGTTGGCGCACACCCAGAAGATGCCATCGAAGATGAGCGCGTTATCGCCAAAGTCTTCGAAGATGGCGACCGGGGACGGCGTAGTTAAGATCTCCTCATGCTCATCCAGGGTCTGCTTGATGATATCCGCCACCCGCTCCACATCCGACCCATAGGCAACTCCCACCCTCACGGTCGAGCGGGCGATGTTGTCTATCAGTGTCCAGTTGGTGACGGTATTTTCCAGCAGCTGGCTATTGGGCACCAGCATATGCACACCGTCGTTGCGGCGGATCAGGGTCGAACGGGTATTGATGCTCTCCACCACCCCCTTGGTCTCGCCTATCTCCAGAAAATCGCCGATGCGGATCGGCCGCTCCCACATCAAGATCCAACCGCTGATGAAGTTGTTGATGATGTTCTGCGCGCCGAAACCGACACCGATTGCCACGGCGCCCGAGACGAAGGCAAAGGCCTTAATGGGAATATTGAGGATCTCCAGGCTGGTCACCAGGATGATGGCGATCGCCAATATGAGATAGATACGGGAGAAAAGATGCACCGCATCCGGCGCGACCTTACGGGCCAGCAGGGCGCGGCGGATCAGCTTGCCGATGCGAGTCACGATAAACCAGGCCAGTAGCAGGAGCAGCGGCACCTGTAACACCTGGGAGACGGTGATCGCCGAGTCCCCGTAGGTGAAGAGAACGAATGATAAGATCTCTTTAATATCCTGCCAGCTCATGCCTCGCCCCTCACTTTGCGCCGTTCATTGAGTATAACAGCCAAGGCGAAAAGCGTGATTTAGTCATCGGGGTCAATCACTTGGGCAGTGCAGCTCTCTAAGTTAAATACTGAGCCAAAGCACGGCTACCAGAAAGAGCATGGAACCCGAGAGACGATTGAGCCACTGGCCCCTGCCGCGCTGCAGGAGGAAGTTCGATAGCCGTCGACCACCATAGGCATAGAGCAGCAAACAGGCAAACTCTATGAGCACCACCAGCGTCAGCAAGACTAGCTCCTGGGTCATCAAAGGCTGCTCGGGACGAATGAAGGGCGGCAGCAGCGTCATCAGAAAGGCCCAAGCCTTAGGATTAGAGATCGCGGCGGAGAAGCCACTCAATGCCAGTGCCCCCGGCGATGATTGCGACTCACTCTCCACCTTACTGGCACAATAAGGCGAGCGCCAGCTCTTCACCCCGAGGTAGATTAGATAGGCTGCCCCTAGGTATTTCACCATCAGCAGCAACCATTCATGACGGCTAAGCAAGTTGCTGATACCGACAAGCGCCAAGGTGGCGATCGAGGCGATGCCCACCAACACGCCGAGCATCATCCACAGGGTTCGACGCACGCCGATGTTAGCTCCGAGCGTCATTGCCAGCATCATGCAGATCCCAGGTGAGACCGACATGAGAAAGAAGGTCAACATAAAGACTAGTAACCATGAGAAATCCACAGAGTCTCTTCCTATCCTGAGTTAAGCCTGAATGTCGTCTGGCGTCGCAACCAGCCCGGGCACGGAGAGCAGATATTCAAGTCCCTTAGCGTTGAAGCCATTGAGACTCAGCCGCTTTCGACTAAAGGGCGGGTTAATCAACTTAGTGCGAGTCGACACCCGGTTGAACCAGTCGGGATTACCCAAGGCCGCACTGCCCACGGCCACCATGTCGGCACCCAGATGCAACGCCTGTTGGGCACTGAGGCCATCGGCAATCTTACCCGCTACCATCAAAGGAATATCACCGATAAAGCCTTGACGAATATTCGCCAGCAGGGAACTCCCCTCGCCTTCATTCGGCGCCTTAAAGCTGTCCCCCATGGAGAAGTGCAGATAGTCGATATCTTGCTCGGCGAGGATATTAGCAACCTCCATCTGATGGCTCAGTGCTATGCCACGCACATTGGCATAGCTTTCCGGTGACAGACGAACGCCGACGATAAAGTTACGGGGCAGACGACGGCGGATCTCTGCGATGATGTCGCGCAGCAACTTAGTACGCTTATAGACACTGCCGCCCCATTCGTCGCTACGCTGGTTGAGGGTCGGATTGAGAAAATTACACAGCAGAAAATTGTGGGCGCCGTGGAGCTCTATGCCATCCAATCCCGCCTCAAAGGCCCGCAGCGCCGAATGAACGAAGGCTTCCTTAAGCTCGGCAATCTGTTCGCCGCTCATCTCCTGTACCCCGAGCGGATAGCGTCCACCCGGTGGGATGGCTGAGGGCCCCATTGGCGCACGGCTATTTAACTCCACCGAGGCGCGTACGCCACCGTGATGCAACTGCACTAGGGTCAGCACCTCATGCCCCCTGGCCATCGCGGCCACCTTGGCAAACTGTCCCTGCTGATGATCGCTCATCAGACCGGGCTGCCCCTGCCAGCAGCGCCCGCCGGTCTGAACCTGGGTGGCGGCCAAGATCAGGGTGCCGAACCCGCCCCGGGCACACAGGCTAAGCCAGGCCATCTCATCGCTGCTGAGATCACCATTATCTTCGCTCATGTTATGGGTCAGAGGGGCCAGAACCGTCTTGTTTTTCGCGCTCTTACCTGCGCGGCAAAACAGCTGGGGATGGGTAAAGCTTGTCGTCACCATAGTAGATATTCCACACCATTAAACTCATGGCGCCTACTGTACACGACTCCTTGTGGCGATATAATCAGGTAAATTAGCAAGAGTAAATTTCCCAATAGGAAATAATAACTGTGAAGAGTAAGCTAGATACCATCTACCTGATGAAGCTATTTGCCGCCATTGTCCACCGCGGCTCCTTTGCTGCCGCGGCCGCACAGCTGTCGATCACCCCAAGCAAGGCCTCTAAGGATATTCAATACCTGGAAAGCCTGCTCGATACCCGACTGTTGCAGCGCAGTACCCGCCATGTAACCACCACGGACGCCGGCGAACTCTTCTATCACAAGTCCCAGGAGATCCTCGAGCTCAACGACGAACTGCTCGACTACCTGAGTCACCAAAAGACCCAGCTTAGCGGCGAGCTGCGCCTGACCGCCCCCAAGCTATGGGGCGAACGCATACTGACCCCCATCATCTTGGCCTTCAAGCGTCATCATCCCGATGTGCGCATCAAGGCCAGCTTCTCCAACGAACACAGCGACCTTCACAGAGACAAGCTACACATCGCCTTTCGCAGCACACAGATCACCACAGAGCCTTACCTGGCGCGGCTGATCGCAAAAGATGAGTCTATACTTTGCGCCAGCCAAGACTACCTGAGTCGACATGCCGCCCCGCCGACCCCAGAGGCGCTGGCTGAACACAAGATGATCCTCCTCAGCAGCAGGGACAAGGTATTCGATCGCATCAAGCTGCTGCGCACTAACCATAGTGCCATGCAGAGTATTGAACAGCGACTGGACGGCGAACTCACTTTTAACAATAAGAGCGCCATCTACCAGGCGGTCAAGGCTGGATTAGGCATCGCCGTGCTGCCTAAATATCTGATCGATGACGACCTGCGGAGGGGCGATTTGGTGACCATACTGCCCGACTACCAACTTGCGTCAGCCAACTTCTATGCCCTCTACAGCCATAGGCGAAAAGACTCGGCGCTGATCAACCTGTTTATCGACTTCGTGATCGCCGAGCTTACCCACGCACAGCCTAAAGTCGACTAGAGAGAATTCCTAGAAATCAAGATGACAAAATAGTTACAGAGCTAATTAAACTACTCCCCATATTTAAACTCTGCCAGCCTAAACTTCCCTTAGCTATATAAGGGTCGGCAGCGCGCAAGAAGCATACACAATCGGCCTCAGTCATGGACAACAACCCAGGCCACCACAGGGTAAGTGCTAACCATTCGCTCAGCCATCATTGAGTCATCAACATGACCAACGACTATGGACATGATTTGTCCCAAACCGTAGCTCCAGCCAAGCTGCTGATAATTGTTCGTTGGTTGTTTTTCGCACAAAGGTAAGACTAATCCCACAACAGCACTAGGTGTATTGCCGCTTCATATTTTTATTTCGGTGTCCACTTATCACGCCTCAACCTCAGTAACCGCAATGGCTACAGAGGATTAGATGAAGATACGACTAAGCATTACCTCTGGATTCAGGGTAGAAAAATAGATCGATTGAATGTTAATATAGTTCGAACACTAACTATTAGTTGTGTAATTACTTTTTCATAAGAAACACTCACTTCGCTCGGGAGGGCACTATGTCGTCAGACAATGCAACGGAAGAAAATCTCATCTCACAGGTGTGGCAAACCGCCCGCCGCAAGGCCACTTACGCCATGCAACTCACCTGTCTTTTCGCCATCTTAAGTACCTATCTTTTTGTCATGTTGAAACCCGGTGGGATTCAAAATAACAAAGCGTTAGGAGGCCACTAACTCAATGCATTATTTAACCTACATCTCCCTCGCTATCTATTTTCTTGCCATGTTGGCCATAGGCCTGTTTGCCTACCGCCGTTCGACCGATGATGTGTCGGGCTACATCCTGGGCGGCAGACAGGTGAGCCCTCAGGTCACCGCCCTCTCAGCTGGTGCGTCCGACATGAGTGGCTGGATGCTGATGGGTCTGCCCGGTGCCATGTTCCTGGTGGGCTTCGAGACCATCTATATCGCCTTGGGCCTGTTACTTGGCGCCCTGGTGAACTATCTGATCGTCGCGCCTAAGCTGAGGGTCTATACCGAGGTGGCCAACAACGCGCTGACGATTCCGGAGTTTTTCGCCAAGCGCTTTCATGACCCCAGCTGCAATGTACGCATCATCTCTGCGGTCATCATAGTGATCTTCTTTACCCTCTACACCTCGGCAGGCCTGGTGGCGGGCGGTAAGCTGTTCGAGTCGGCCTTCGAGGTCAACTACGAGCTGGGATTGGTGATCACCCTAGGGGTCGTCGTCTCCTACACCCTGCTCGGCGGCTTCCTGGCCGTCAGCCTGACCGACTTCGTCCAGGGTTGTATCATGTTTGTCGCGCTGATCTTAGTGCCCGTGGTGGCCTATCAGGAGTTCAGCAACGCCGACAAGATGATGAATTTCGCCTACGAGTCTATCCCTCATTTCGGCGAGGCGATGCAAAACGTCACCCTGCTGGGACTGATCTCTGCGCTCTCCTGGGGCCTGGGTTACTTTGGTCAGCCCCATATCATAGTGCGCTTCATGGCGATCCGTAGCGTGTCTGACATCAAGACGGCCAAGAACATCGGCATGAGCTGGATGACGGTCACCATCATAGGCGCCCTGGCCACCGGCTTAGTGGGTATCGCCTATGCCAACAAGTTCGACATGAAACTGAGCGACCCTGAGACCATCTTCATCGTCTTCTCTGAGTTGTTGTTCCACCCCTTGATCAGCGGCTTCCTGCTGGCGGCGATCTTGGCGGCTATCATGAGCACCATCTCATCTCAGCTACTGGTGTCATCCAGCTCGCTGACCGAAGATATCTATCGCGTGGTATCGAAGAAGGAGGCCAGCGAAGAGGAGATGGTGAAATTGGGACGCTTCGGCGTAGCCGGGGTGGCCATAGTCGCCAGCCTGCTGGCACTGGATCGCTCCAACAGCATCTTATCTTTGGTGAGTAATGCCTGGGCCGGCTTCGGCGCCGCCTTCGGTCCGCTGGTGCTGTTTAGCCTGTACAAGAAAAACCTGACCCATAAGGCCGCCGTAGCCGGTATCGTCGCCGGTGCCGCCACCGTACTCTTCTGGATCTACGCGCCAGTGCTGCCCGAGGGTAAGGCACTGAGCTCCATGCTCTATGAGATGATCCCTGGCTTTATGGCCAGCAGCCTAGTGATCTGGGGCGTGAGCGCCTTAGATAGCGATCCTTGTGAAAACACCATAGAGACCTTCGATGAGGCCGGGCGTCAACTAGCCGAGCAGAGATAAGGCGGGGGAAACATGGCAAACATACACTGGAAACGCATCGTCGTTAAGGTGGGTAGTGCCCTGATCGCGCCCCATAAGCAAGGATGCAGCAGCCACTATCTGCTGGGTATCGCCCAATTTATCGCGAACTGCCGCGCCCAAGGCGTCCAGGTCGTCCTGGTCTCCTCGGGTTCTGTGGCCGCCGGCTGGCACCGACTGGGTGACGTCAAACAGCCCACGGTATCGCAGAAGAAGGCGATGGCCGCCGCGGGCCAGGCCGATATGATGGCCACCTGGGACAAGTTATTCGACTTTCCCTCGGCCCAGCTGCTGGTTACCCATGGGGATCTCAGGGATCGCGAGCGTTACATCAGCATCAAGAACACCCTGTTTAGCCTGCTGGACCATGGCCTGCTGCCCATAGTCAACGAGAACGATGCGGTCACCACAGACACACTGCGTGTCGGTGACAACGACAACCTGTCGGCCATGGTCGCGGCGGCGGCCGATGCCGACGCCCTGATCATCTGCTCCGACGTTAACGGGCTCTACACCAAGAATCCCCAGCTGCACGATGATGCCAAGCTGATCAAACAGGTGAACGAGATCAATGATGCTATCTACGCCATGGCTGGCGGCGCCACCAGCGAGGTCGGCACAGGTGGCATGCGCACCAAGATAGAGGCGGCCGAGAAGGCGATCGCCCACGGCATAGAGACGGTGATCATCAATGGCTTCGACCCCGATGCCTTCAACCGTCTGCTCAAGGGGCAAAACCCGGGCACCCTGTTCACCCCGTTCGACCAGCCCATGCAGGAGCATGTGCACTGGATGACCCACACCTCACAGGCCCAGGGTGAAGTGATTGTCGAAGATAACTTCGACGCCCCCCTGGATGACCAGGAGACGCAACTGACCAGCGACGATGTGGTGGCCGTAAAAGGCAACTTTTCCGTCGGTGACACCATCTTAGTGCGCAAAGGCGATGGCACTAAGCTAGCGAAGGCCCAGGCCAATTACAGCAGTTGCTTACTAAGTTTTATCGCCAAGCAACCGGACCGTGCCTTTGCCCACGATGTCGAGCAGCAAACCGGTCCCATCTTAAGCGATGAGAACATCGCCATATTGGAGTAAATATGAGCATAATTGAAACCCTATCTAAGGATGCCGCCCAGGCCGCCAAGACGCTGGCCCAGGTAGACACCCAAACCAAGAACACCATCTTACTGGACATGGCACGCAGCCTGCGCGACAACAGCTTCGAGATCCGCAGCGCTAACCTTATCGACCTCGCCAGCGCCGAGCAGGCCGGGCTGAGCCACGCCATGATAGACAGACTCACCCTGAACGGAGATCGCATCGAGGCGATGGCCCAGGGAATAGAGAACATCGCCACCCTGCCCGACCCTATCGGTGCCCAGCGCGACCTGAGTACCCGTCCCAACGGCCTCGCCATCAGCAAGATGCGGGTGCCGCTCGGCGTGGTGTGCATGATCTATGAGGCGCGCCCCAACGTTACCGCCGATGCCGGCGCCCTCTGCTTCAAGTCGGGCAATGCGGTGATCTTAAGAGGCGGTAAGGAGGCACTGCACACCAGCAAGGTGATCGCCTCCGTCCTGCAGAAGGTGCTTAAACAGTACGGTCTGCCAGCCTCGCTCATCGCCGTGGTGCCAGACCCAGACCGCGCCCTGCTGATGGAGCTGATGCAGCAGCGTGACACCATAGACGTCATCATCCCCCGCGGCGGTGAAGGCCTGATCAACTTCGTCACCGAACACAGCAAGGTGCCCGTTATTCAGCACTTTAAGGGTGTCTGCCACCTGTATGTGGATAAGGATGCGGACCTGGACAAGGCGCTGGCCCTGCTGCTGAACGGCAAGACCCAACGCACCGGCGTGTGTAACGCCCTCGAGGGCCTGCTGGTACACAGCAAGGTAGCCCCCAAGTTTCTCGCCATGGCGGCCACCGCGCTGGCCAAGCACCGGGTGAAGATCAACTGCTGCGCCAATACCCAGCAATACTTCAATGGGGCCCAGGTGCTCAGCGATGAGGCGTTTGGCCAAGAGTATCTTACTCTCGAACTCGCCGTGCGTCAGGTGAAGGACTTTGACCAGGCCGTCGCCCATATTCATCGCTTCGGCAGCCGCCATACCGAGGTGATCTGCACCGAAAATGAGCTGACCGCCAAACGCTTTCAGCGCACGGTCGATGCCTCTGTGGTCATGGTCAACGCCTCGTCGCGCTTCTCCGACGGCGGCGAGCTGGGCCTGGGCGCCGAGATCGGCATAGCCACCACTAAGCTGCATGCTTACGGCCCCATGGGGCTGGAGTCCCTCACCACGGAGAAATACCTGGTCAATGGCGACGGTCAGATCCGCGCCTAGCAAACATTCATAGGAGGCCCAACATCTCTTATCAAGACCCGGGGTTAAATCCCCAATTACGCATCGCCTTCATCGGCGGCGGCAACATGGCCAGCGCCATCATTCGCGGCCTGATCAAACACGGCCACAGGAGCGCACATATCCTGGTCTGTGCCCCCAGCCAGCGCACACGCAGCCGCCTGGTAAAGGATTTTAATGTCAGGGTGCACTCGGACAACAGCGCCGCGGTGGCCTTTGCCGACATCATCATACTGGCGGTGAAACCCTTCATCGTCCCCTTGGTGTGTGACGAGTTACGCCCCCTGCTTGGGCAAGTTAACAACAGCAGGAATGAGCAAAAACTGCTGATCTCCATCGCGGCAGGGCTAACCCATGCCAGCATCTCAGACAAACTGCCCCAAAATGTTCAGCTGGTCTGCGCCATGCCCAACCTGCCAACGGCTATAGGCAAGGGACTCACCGGCCTCTATGTGCCGGGCCACCTGGACAGGCAGGCCGTCGATGATGCCGAGCAGTTGATGCGCGCCGTCGGCGATACCGTCTGGCTCGAAGATGAGCAGCAGATGGCCAGCATAGTGGCTACCGCCGGCAGTTCGCCCGCCTATTTCTTCCTGTTTTTAGAGGCGATGGAGAAGGCCGCCATCGCCCAGGGGCTGCCAGCCAAGACCGCTAGCAAGGCGGTGCTGCAGAGCGCCATGGGCGCCGTCTCTATGGCGATGGCCAGCAAGCAGGGACTCGCTAATCTACGCCATCAGGTCACCTCCCCTAAGGGCACCACAGAGCAGGCGGTGCTGGCCTTTCAGCATGGGGATCTCGATGCCTTAGTCGCCAGGGCGATGGACAGCGCCGCCCGCCGGGCCAAGGAGCTGGCGCTCGGCTAAGCCGCGCCTTTTGCTGAACCGCTAAATCAAAGAGGCGCGCTCATTTGAGCGCGCCTCTTGTTTAATCGCCTTGAAGCGTCTATTTCGCCATGCAGTTGGCGTAGTAGGTCACGGTCGCCGGCCAGTCGCTAAACACGCCGATCACCCCAACATCCTTCGCCAGTACATCCAGCAACTCGAAGGCCTTACCTTCATCCTTGATCGCCTCGGTGATGCTCTGATAGTACCAGCCGCCGCCCTGGGTCAGCAGGCCCGAACGCTCCAGGGTCCAGGTGATGATCTTAAGACCTGCCGCATTAGCCGCCTTGGCATACTCCGACGGCACTATCTTGCCTTCGTCGTCCAGCGCAACCAATACCCAGAGTGGCGGCGCGATGATCTGCACGCCATCGGTTGCCAGGCTATCCATGCCCGGTGACCAGGTGCTGCTGTCCTGAGGATCGAAGTCACTCAGATCGTATCTGTCATCCAGGTAGACCGCCTGCTGACCAAACTCGGGCGCATTGGCAATCCAATATTTCACGTCTTCTAGGTTGAACGACTGGGGATAGACGCTAGATGGCGAGACACCGGCCGCCTGATACTCATCCAGCATCATCTGGGCATAGTCTGCTTGCGTCATGCCATCAAACGGCATGGTCACGCTTGGCGCCTTCAGTTCTGGGGTCATTTTGACGCCCGCCGCCTTAAACATGGCGATGCTCTCGGCGTGGGTCATCAGGGTGCCCTCGCCGGCGTAGAGATCCGTGCGCCAACTTTCGGTGCCCGCCATATACTCTTGCACATTGGTGGCCTTAGGGTTGGCGCCATCCATCTTGCCCTTGAGGCGCTTGAAATCCGCCAGAGTGATGTCGCTGGTACAACAGGTGGCACTGGCGCTCACTCCGTTAACGGCATCGGCCGGGGTGAAGGGCACGCTACACTTGGCGGCGATATCTTCGATGGCCAGAATGTTGGTGGTGGTGGCCAGGTCGCACTGGGAGTGACGGCACACCAGCGCCTTGTCGGCGGTAAAGGTCACATCACACTCCACCACGCCTGCGCCCGAGTCGATGGCCGCCTGGTAAGACTCTTTCGTATGCTCGGGAAACTGCATCGCCGCGCCGCGATGGCCGATGGCAAAGTCGCTGCGATAGAAAGGCCCCTGACGGCATTGCTCCAGCTGACTCTTGAGTTCACCGTCGACCATCTGATCCACCAAGAACAGGGGACGAACACCCACCTGGGCAGGTGCCTGCTTATCGATTCCCATCACTTTGACGAGAGGATTGCTCGGTTCCTGGTTGTCATCATCATTGCTATTACATGCCGCCAGGCTGAGGCTTCCCAGTAGGATGCCCGCTAAGGCAGTTAGATTAGCTGATTGAATTCGCACTTTATTATTCCCTTAATTAACCATAGTCGGCCAGGGATACTAGCCAGTGCAGATGACAGTTAGACAACATTAATGTGACGATTGGCCGCCATCATCAATGATGTTCGCCTGCAGACTGGCCAGCAGCGCCTCGGGGGCGTCCAGGCTGATATCGTGGCCACAACTCGGCAACACCAACGCCTGAGTATGGTAGAAGCTGGCCAGCGCGCGGCTGCAGCGGGGATCGGCCAGACGATCCTCGGCGGCGCAGATAACCGTCACGGGAATACTCGACAGCGGTGGCGCCTGAAAGCGGGCGCAGGCGATAAGCTGACGAACGCCGTTGCAGAGGCCGGTACGGCGCTCCTCGCGCCAGCGGCTCCAGTTGGCGATCAGCGCCAGGTTGTCGCCATGATACAGGCTGGTGTATTGCAGCACGCAGGCCTCCACCAGGCTGAGGCCCCTGCCCAGCTGGGTCAGCTTGAGGCGCACTCCGCCTAACATCGCCCTCAGCAAGGGGAGTAGACGAAAGCGGCGGTACCAGGGGGAGAGATTGGCGGCGCTGCTGTTAAGCAGCACCACCTGACGAACGCGATCCGGATAGCGACTGGCCAGGGCCAGCGCCGTCATGCCCCCCATGGAGAGGCCAATCAGCACCACAGACTTGCCCCTAAAGGGATTGATATGGGGCAATACCTGGCCCCAGACGCTGTCGCAATAGGCCTCTATACTCGTGGGGCTCTGCTCAGATGCCAGGCGACCATTACCGGGCAGATCGACAGTGATCACCCGCTCACCAGCAGCAATCAGGCGCTCGACAAAGCCCTGCCAGTGGCGTTCGTCGCGCATCAAGCCTCTAAGCATTACCCAGGTGGTCATCTTGCTCCTCGATTAAACCAAAGCCGCTGCCCCTCGGCGGTGAGCATTGACAGCTCGGACGGCGAGAGGCGCTCCAGCACCCTGCCATAGGCGGCGTCGAGCAGAAACTGCATCAACACCACGTGACGGCGCAAAATCCTGTGGTGTCTGTGGGGCGCCTGAGGATTGAAGTAGCCGGGAAAGTTAAACAGCTGACGCGGATTCTTGCGTACCCAAGCCCATGACCCCATCTCTAAGGTTAGCGGTACGAAGGGGGTCTTGCTGTCAACCTGGGTCACCAGATAATCCCAGATGTCGCCGTGGGTGCGATAGAAATGACTCTGGGGCGCCAGCTGATAGTGGCCGTGATGGGGGTAGCCCTTCTCAAACAACTTATGCAGTTGATAGACATAACCTATACCGGCGAAGGGCTCGCGGGTGTGAGCATGGGGAAACCAGAGGTGATCCCTGAGCCCGAAGCCCGAGTGGGCATCCAGCGCCAGCAGGCTACTGCTGCGCGCCTGTAGCGAGGTGACATAGTCTACCAAGGCCTTGGTTTCCGCCGCCATCGCCTCGCCGCGATACCAGGGCAGATGACGGGAGAAGCGCTGCCCGCCGACCAAGAAGGTGACTCCCTCCTGCGCCTCTATGGGAGCATTGCGCATGAGATCCACATCCTGACCGTTACCGCGACTGCCGCGCAAGAACCCCGCGGGATTCACTATGGGGACGAAGGCCAGCCTTACTCTTCTCAATAGCGCCTGCAGATGCGTGTCCCAGTCGAGGCGGTTAAGCAGGCTGCCGAGAAACGCCAGCACCACCTGGGCGCCGATACGCTCGACCCCATGCACCCCGCCGACAAAGAGCACGCAGGGCGCGTCGCTTTCTTGTGCCCCCAGCTCGATGGCGGTCACCGACAGCGCCTCGCCACGGAAATAGAAATCCAGCAGTGAACGATGCCGAAAATGCGCCTGATGCTGGGCGATCAGCCGCTTTAGGGTATCTATCTCGAAGGCATGCTCGAAGGAGAATCGGCTCATTGCCCCAGCTTAACACTGCTTATCCATGGGCTTAACTTAGCCTGACAATGCGACAGGGAGATGACACTCGCCAGACCTGGATTTGGGCACTTTAACGAGAGGCTCTGTGATTTAGACTAACCTTAATTTAAGCGCTTTTATTTAAGAGCTTTTGTTTAAGAGCTTTTATTTAAGAGATTTGCTCTAAAGACTTTAACTTAGCGGCCTTACCTTATCGACTTTACATTAGCGGCTTTACATTAGCGGCTTTCGGCCTGCATCAGGGCGTTAGCTAATCTCCTGACAAGGCCACATCTTCTAAGGATAACCCAATGAAAACTTTGTTTATTATCTTGGGCCTCTCACTCTTGCCGCTATCGGCATTCGCCGACTGGGGCCTGAGCTACAGCCTGGGGCAAACCAACCCCAAATGGCATGGCTCGGATAACGCCAGGGCCCACCGACTCGCTCTGGTCTATCCGATCCCCATGCAAGACACCCTGCTGACCCGCCACAACCTCGGCATCAATCTGGAGTTGGCCTACCACTACTGGCAAGACTACACCCCGAGGGACAATCACGGCGTGTCACTCATCCCAGTGCTCAGCTATCAATATCCCCTGGAGAGCCTCAGCCTCTACTTCGAGGGCGGCATAGGCATCACCTATATCGACAGCGAGCACTACCTTGACCGCAGCCTGGGCTCCCACTGGCAATTCGAAGACAAGTTAGGCGCCGGCGTGATACTGCAAAAGCACCACAAGCTCGGGATCGCCTTCAACCATTACTCTAACGCCAATCTCGCCAGCGAGAACGATGGCTTCAACGTGGTAGGTCTCAGCTATGGCTATTTCTGGTAGTCCTTTATGGGCATAAAAAAAGCGCAGCCCTGAGGCTGCGCTTTTCATCAAACGGATAGGCTAACTAAGCCTAGGGACAAGATGCGCCGTAGATCTCGCTCACCCAACTGCTGTTGTCGATGAAAGGATTACGGTTCTTCTGCCACTCGAACACACGGTTGTTGCGGCGGCGCTCCCAGTCGCTGACCGGATCTTGCTGGTGCCAGCGATACAGGGTACAGAGATCCCCAAGCAGAGCCTCACCATTACCGGTAACCCCGCTCACCACGCTAAGATCCGGTGTGCCGCTGGCATCGTTACCCTCATACCTGACATCCATATAGAACACCATACGCGCCACATCGCCCTTCACTTCATCGCGCGGCTCGAAGCTGTCGGCATCAGTAAAGTTGCCCGGCGCCTCTGAGATCTCATCGCCGCCGGCTGCAAAGTCTTTGTTGCTGCGGCTGCTGTTCACCGTAACATCTGCCGGACGCAGGTGATGCAGGTCGGTATAGGCATACTGACTGCTGCTAGGGAAACCATGGCTCTTAGCCCAGACGTGTTCACGGTTCCAGGCATCGAGTGAGGTACTCAATCCTGCACGATTCGTCTTAGGCTCAGAGCGGCCCGAGTACAGCAGGATCACGTTATTGCTGTTGTCCGGATCTTCATCGGCATAGTTGAGTCCATCCCACACCTGGCTATAGCTGAAACGGGTATGGCCCTTGATGATCCCATTCAGGCTGGCCTTTAGCGCCGCGCCGCTTTTGCCTATCGCATCGCCATAGTAACTGGTGTAGACATAATCACCATTGTCGCCAGCCGAGCCGTCACCGCCAGTGCCCGAGCCAGTGCCTGAACCATCGCCAGAGCCAGAACCATCGCCGCCACTCGCCACGTTATAGCTTAGGCTGAGCGACACGCCACTAAAGGCCTCATAGGCGTTGATATGCACATAGTAGCGCCCGACCACAGGCGTGGTGACGCTGCACTGCTCGTTGTTGCCGGTAAGATAAGGGGCGCAGTCATACTCTGACAGCGTCGGCTCGCTGCCCTGACGCAGATAGAGATCGGCATCCCCTGTGCCGCCACTCATGGTCACCACCACATCGCTCGCCCCTTGGGGCAGATCGAACAGGTAGCTGAGGGTCTGCCCCTTGGCCGCGCTAAGGTCAGACTTGGGCTGACCATTACCCAGCTGATTGTCGCTGCTACTTGCGGAGGTGTCGCAGCTATCCAGGCTACCCGAGCCCGGCGTGCCGGCGTTATCCATGGCGCTCCAGTCGGCCTGTGACTTAGTGTTTATCACTGTGGTGCGCGCCAGGGAGACGTCGCGCACGTTGAGCGACCAGCCACTCAGGCCGCCTTCCCAGGCGACCAGATCCACCTCTTCACTGCCCTTTGACAGACGCACGAAGTCGCCTGAGTTGCCCAGGGTTAACGACATGGGAGATTGATCTGGATTGGTGTTGAACAGGCTATAAAAGCCCGCCTGGTTGGCCGCCACCGTATAATAGGCGCCTGGGGCGAGCGTGCCTAGCAAGGCCTGGCTGCTGCCGTTGTCGCTGAGCTGGTACTGACTCAGGTCGATACTGCTGCACCCTGCGTTATACAGCTCGACATACTCTTCGACACTGTCATTGTTGGGCGCATCGTATAACACTTCGCTGATCAGCAGATTGGCATTGGCATTGAAAGCCAGGCCAGCCACTAACGCAGCCGTTGATAACTTATACATATCCATCGTAAATTTTCACTCTAGTATTTTTATTATTGAGCCCGGCCTAAGGCCTGGGCTGACCCCGTACGCCCCGAAGATAAATCCCTTCGGGGCGTACAAGGAGGCATACTAACGCCCCAAGGTTACAAATTGAAACATTTAAGCCATCATCTTGATAACCTTTGATTAAAATCAAGCTAACAGGCAGTTCTCGCAGGATCTTTACAACAGGTGCTTAGAAATAGGTTCTGTCCGAGTAGTCATAGAGCCATTCGGGGCGATAGACCACCATCAGGGTCACCGCCATGCCATTCAGCAGCGCCTCGGGAAAGGCCAGAAGCGGGATCAGCAGCAGGTAGTTATCCGTCAAATAGGCCCAGTCATAGTCGGTCGTCAGGTAGAGCCAGGTCGACCAGCTGAGTATGTGAAACACTATACAGAGGAAGGCGTTCATGAAGGCGCCGCAGAAGATATAGACGAACAGATGATGCGGCAGATACTTAAACACCTGACTGTAGACCACATAGCTGAGAAACAGCGGCAAGGCGATAGCCACCAGGCCATAGATGGCGAAATCCAGCGGCAACTTGAGCATGAAGGTGGCGAAGAAAGCGACCGGCAACAGCAGCGCCAGGGTAGCCAGGCGCCAACCAAACATCAGCATCAGAGTCACCAGGCCGAGAAAGTGGGCATGAATCCCCGGGGTGATGCTGGCATCGATAAGCCAGAGGGCATTGACGAAGAAGATGGCCAGCAGCAAGCGGGTCTGCAGCGCCTTATCCTTGAGTAGCGCCTTCACATCCTCGACCGGCCAGATGGCCCAAAGCCAGAGTGCCAGCACGGCCATGGTCAGCAGCTGGGCGCCGCCAAGTTGCCAATCAATCTCACTCCATCTTTGTAGCAAGAATGCCGTCATCGCCTTTCTAACCCCATCAAAATCCTAGCGGCCCGCTTAGCGCAAATGTCCGCTAATATCTTTCGCTAAACCGCTTCCCCTTGGCGCTCACCCTAGCATAGACCCAGACTCGGCGTCATTAATCCTGAGACTAGCAGGAGTAAAAGCTGGCGAAAACAAACCGAAAAATCACCACGATATAAGCCACTGTTAATCTACTTAATTTTGGGTAATAATCCTCTGACGCAGTGAAGAAAGGGACATCATGCTTAAGTACTGGTACAAAGACTTTGCCCAATATCCACCGGGCCACAGAGACTATTGGCGCACCCGTTTGATCGGCCATACCCTGCTGCTCAGCAGCAGCTTCTTCCTGGTGCTTACCCTGCTCAACATCTTCTATTTCGAGAGCTATGAGTACGCCACCCTGGACGCCAGCGGCTTCGTGCTCTCCCTATCGATTCTGGCCTTCTTCAACCGCACCGCTAACGTCAACCTCGCCTCCTGGGCGGTGACTCTGATGGTCACCGGATTGATCTTGCTGTTCGTCGCCTCGGTGGGCGGCTATGCCCACTCCCTCTATTGGGCAACCCTGATCCCGCCGTTCGCCTTCTTCCTCCTCGGACGGCAACGAGGCAGCCTGGTCTCTCTAATCGCCTTCGGCGTGTGCGCCTATATCGTCTATAACCAGATCCAGGAGGCTAGGCCCGTCACCTTCGGCATGGGTGCCCTGTTCAATGTCATCGAGGTATCGATTGCCCATATCTTGCTGTTTCGCTTCTACGAGGGCACCCGCTCCTCAGCCTATCGTCAGCTGGGCGAGCGCAACGCCAAGATCCGGAAACTGGCGGAGACAGACAAGCTCACCGGTCTCTACAACAGAGAGAAGCTCGACATCACGCTGGAGGAGTATGTGCTGCAGAGCCGTCACCGACAGATCCCCTTTAGCCTGCTAATTCTGGATGTGGATTACTTCAAGCAGATTAACGATGCCCACGGTCACCTGACCGGCGATCGCGTGCTGGTCCAGCTGGCCGACAGCCTCAGGAGCCTCTGCCGTGAGGGGGATTTTCTGGCCCGCTGGGGCGGTGAAGAGTTCGTGATCCTGCTGCCCGAGACCTCACTCTCAATCTGTGTTGCCGTGGCCGAACAGCTACGCCAGGATATCGCCGCACAGAAGTTTGATGGCCAGTCTCTCACCATCAGCCTGGGAGCCGCCCAGCTCAGGGAAGATGACACAACCAAGACCCTGGTCAACCGCGCCGATAACGCCCTCTATCAGGCCAAACACACGGGGCGCAATCGAGTCGTGGCCGAAGCCGCAAGCCCCCACATCCGCGCCGTTAACGACTAAACATCAGCAATTAAGGCCGCTACTGCGGCTTTAGCTCAGGCTGTCCTGGCACGTGCCAGCCACTACCTATGGCTAGTTTGCCAGCGGCGCTTAAGCTGCTAGTATGAAACCAATAACACCCTAAAAAACCAATAATATGAATACCCTAACTAGAGTAAGCCTCGCCGTTGGCCTGCTGCTTTCCGGCAGTGCCCTGGCACAAACCACCCTAATCCATAACCTCAAGGGCTACACCCTAGAGCAGGGCAAGCTGACCCAGTTTAGCGCCATCGCCTTTAGTGGCGACAAGATAGAGAAGATCTACCAGCAGCAGCCAAATGAGCTGCAAACGCAATCTACTAACATCCGAGTGATCGATGCCAAGGGGCAGACCATGCTACCCGGACTCATCGATGCCCATGGCCACGTGCTCGGCTGGGGGCTAAACCTTATACGAGTCGATCTCAAGGGCAGCGAGTCTGAACAAATGGCCGTAGAGAGAGTTCAGGCCTTTAGACAAAAAAACAGGGATCTTAACTGGGTCCTAGGTCGAGGCTGGAACCAGGTGCTCTGGCCAGAGAAGAGCTTCCCCACGGCCAAGACACTGGATAAGGCCTTTCCCGACACCCCCGTGTGGCTAAGGCGGGTCGATGGCCACGCCGGCTGGGCCAACAGCGCCGCCATGAAGCTAGCGGGCATCAATGGCGACACCCAGGTCCCCAGCGGTGGTGAGATCGTCCGCGACGATAAGGGACAACCCAGCGGCGTGTTTATCGACAATGCCATGGCGCTGATCGAACAGCAGATCCCAGCCCTGACCCAGGCGGAGCAGGCTCGCGTGCTACGTGCGGCCATGACAGATCTCGCCCGTCTCGGCCTCACCAGTGTGCACGATGCCGGTGTCGGCCACGACACCCTCGCCGCCTACCGCCAACTGGCAGACGATAAGCAGATGCCGATCCGCATCTACGCCATGGTCGCCGCCGACGATAGTCAGTTCGACCAGACTCTGGCCAAGGGGCCCTATCGCCATCCTGGCAGCATGCTGGATATCAGCAGCGTGAAGATCTCCGCCGATGGCGCCCTGGGCAGCCGCGGCGCCGCCCTGCTACAGGACTACTCGGATCTGCACGGCCATAAGGGACTGCTGCTCTACAAGGAAGATGAGCTGAAGGCCTTGATGCTGAAGTCGATGCAGGCGGGATTTCAGGTGAACACCCATGCCATAGGCGATCGTGCCAACAAGCTGGTGCTGGATAATTACCAGAGCCTGATCGCCAAGACCCACACCAAGGCGCTGAGACACAGGGTCGAGCACGCGCAGATACTGCAACTGAGCGACATTCCCAGGTTTGCCGAGCTGGGGGTGATCGCCTCCATGCAAGCAACCCACGCCACCAGCGACATGAACATGGCCGAAGACAGGGTAGGCCCGCAGCGGATAAAGGGCGCCTACGCCTGGCGTAAGCTATTGGATAGCGGCGCGGTGATCGCCGCAGGTTCAGATTTTCCTATCGAGTCGGCCAATCCCTTCTTTGGCCTACACGCCTCGATCACCCGTCAGGATCATGCCAATAAGCCCGAGCAGGGCTGGTATCCCGGCGAGAAGATGAGCCTCACCGAGGCGCTAAACAGCTTTACCAATGACGCCGCCTACGCCGCTCACCAGGAAACCCAGATAGGCGAACTGCTGCCCGGCATGAAGGCCGACTTCATCCTTTTAGAAGACGACCCCTTCACCATGGACCCGCAGCAGCTATGGCAAACTCAGGTGAACCAGACCTGGGTCAATGGCCACAAGGTATTCGATATCAAGGATGCTCAGTAACAAAATACTTAAAAGCGCCCGGTTCGATTACCGGGCTTTTTTATACCGTCTAAATACAAAACGTTTAATAGACAATAGGTTATAATTCAGTCACAGGCTATTGCTAGTCGAGTCATAGTCCCGGCGCACACCAAGGAGTCGCAACATGCTAGTCACCTTTAAAACCAAGCACTACGCCAACATCACCCTGTTTGGCGATGTGGCCCAGACCTTCTTAAAGATACTCGGCCATAGCAACTCAGTACCGGGGGCGATTCGCGCCGAAGATGTACCCGCAGCGCTGGCCCGACTGCAACAGGCGGTCGCCAATGCACCGACTCAGCCCCCACAGACAGAAGATGACGAGGACGATAAGGGGCCCTATGTGAGCCTGAGACAAAGGGCACTGCCCCTCATCGAGTTATTCGAGTCGGCGGCCAAGAATAATGACAACGTGATGTGGGAATAATCAGTAATACGAAAATAGGCACACATAAAATCGGCTCGTGAATATTCCTTTTCGAGCGTGAATGTCTCTGACCGAGCCGATTTTATACTTTTTACTATATTCACAGACTCTTCAATATCGCCTCTTTTATCTGAGTTATTTTTATTCAAAATCTCACCTTGAAAATAATCCAATATATTCGACCTGTTTTCAAAACAAACCAATTAACACTTGATTAACAAGCAAGATCAATTCAAATAATATCTCCTAATTAAAAGCTTAAACAAATAATATTAATCAGTTATGAGCCATTTCCCTAAACCTTCTTAAACTCACCGCCACAGAAAAGATTAATTCTGCTTATTTCGCTGTTTTTAAAGCAAAACAATCGCGACAGAATGATTAGTCATTTTAGACGCCTAATCGGGCAAATTTTATTCAACACACTGCATAACTAACAGATAACGCGCATAATTTTGAAATGTACAAAAACTGAGACATTTGTATAACTTTTGTTAAATCACACCTACTAATTGTCATAATAGGCTGTTAGTATGCTGTCGAGTTTTTAAACTAAGGATGGTTAAACGTAGCTAAAACCTACAATGAAAATTGGATTCAGATTACTCATTTTCGATTTACACTTTTATTATAAAAATAAGGTAAAACATGAAAATTAATAAACTGAGTATGGGGTTGTTGTTATCGCTAGCTTCGTCAATGAGCTATGCCGATGATGTTGAAGTTTACTTTAATCACGTGGTCAATCCACCGGCCGTTCAAGCCGACCTTGAACAGAAAATTATCCAGCTTATCGATTCCGCCAATAGCACCTTGTATATGGCGATCTATGATCTCGACCTACCCGGTATCGCCAATGCCATGGTGGCCGCTAAACAGCGCGGCGTCGATGTTAAGTTTGTCACCGACGAAGACAACATCGCCGGCGAGAATGACCAGGCCATCGCCATCTTAAATCAAGGCGGCGTCCCCTGGATCGACGATACCGAAAACGGTAGCTCAGGCTCCAAGATCCAGCACAACAAATTCATCGTCGTCGACGGCAAGAAGGTGCTCACCGGCAGCACCAACTTTAGTCAGTCTGGCGTGCATGGCGATCTGGATGCCCAGGGCAACCTGATCAGCGAAGGCAATGATAACCATATCGTTATCATCGACTCTAACCAGCTAGCCAGCGTCTACACCCACCAGTTCAATCTGATGTGGGGCGACGGTCAGGGCGGCGCCAAAGACTCACTCTTTGGCCTGGGTAAGCCTGATCATCAGCTGGAGACCGTCTACACCAACAACGACAATATCCGCATCGATGTACAGTTCACCCCGCAGTCGCCAAGCGTCTACGTGGGCTCGACCCTATACAACATGCAGCAATACATTCGTAACGCCCAATATCGTATTCATCTGGCGCAATTTGTTATTAGCGCCCAGGATGTAGCCGATGAAATGGAGCTGAGACACGATGCCGGCGTCGAGGTACAGGGCCTTGGCGATGCGTCTTTCTTCTCGCGCTACTACTCTGAATTTCAGGATATGTTAGGTATAGAAAAACCTAACACGTCAGGTGAGATCGAGGTGGACAGCTACACTGGCGCCGCCAACAACATCTGGGAAAACCCTGCCGATGTGCGCGTAGCCAAGCTAAACAGCAACGATAAATTCCATCATAAGTACATGATTATCGACGATATGGTACTGACGGGGTCCCACAATATCAGTGGCGCCGCGGCCTTTGGTAACGACGAAAACATAGTGGTTATCCACGACGCCGAGACCGCTGCCGAGTTTGAAGGACACTTCAGCTACACCTATTGCGTAGCAGGCAACGGCACTGAGTGCGCCAAGCCCGCCTATGAGGAAGGCACCTGGGAAGGGGTCTTCTTTAGCGCCAGCGAAGTGGGTGTAGTACTGGATATCGTCAACAACGCGACCCTGACCGAGCTGGATATCGACGCGGCCATGAACAAGACAGCCGCCAACAATATCATCGCCGCCAGACCGATTGCCGACATGGATGCCCTGGCCGCCGTGCCTTACGTGGGTAACGCCGCCATGATAGATCTGAAAGACTATATCGCTCAGTGGCAGAGCAAGTAGTCACTCGCTAAAGCATTAAGGGGCGGCCTATTTGGACCGCCCTTTTTTATTCTTTCTTAAGGGACTGTGTAACTTTACCGTTTGTTTTTGCAGTCGTTCCTAAGCGGTGACGCCGTAAAAATCGTCTGCAAACGCCGCCCAAAGGGTTAGCGGGTCAGCCGCTCGATAATCGTCTTGTGCTGAGGATAGGCCTCCAGCAGCGGCTGGCGCTCGAACAGCTCGAAATCCTCGAAGGTAAAACCAGGCGACACCATGCAGCCCACCAGGGAAAAGCCCGGGTTATTCATGGCCGAGCCGAAGATACAGCCCTTAGGCACCAGAAATTGCGGCCGTTGACCGGCGGCCACATCCAGCCCCAGCTCAGCCGTGGTCAGCTCACCCGCCCCGTCGATCATATAGATGGTCAGTGGCTCGCCGCCGTGGAAATACCACATCTCGTCTGCGGTCAGACGATGAAAGTGAGACACCTCGCCGGTGCGTAGCAGGAAATAGATGCTGGTCCACAGCTGACGCCTGTCATCGAAGGCCTCTGCCGCCCGGTAGGAGGAGCGATAATAGCCCCCTTCCACATGTTGCTCTAACTGCAATGCATTGATGAAATCTTCCGCGCGCTGCATAACCTCTCCTTCTTCATGTTCTAACCGACTCAGCTTTAGGATTCTTGCCCTTGAGTTAATGGCCCTAAATCAAACCTAAGTCAATGGCCTAGCAATCTAACCTATGTTGATACTTAATGCTGTGACTCGAGCTGAGCAACGAGGCAAGCGTGTCGCATCATAGCCTAAATAAAAAAGCCCAGGGCCTTATGCCTTGGGCTTTTATTATCTTTACTAATTCGCTAGATCTCAGTGCTTAGAGACGCCGTGACGCACCATCTCTTTGCCCTGCTCGAACACTTCATCTGTGATCCAACGGGCATGCAGGAGTTTATGGTTCTTATCGAATACGGCCACAAAATGGCGGCCATCGGCGTTATTGGTCGCCATGCCAACCCCTTCGACGCCTTCCAGTCCCAGGCCGCCGTTTTCTACCGCCAGCAGGAAGCTGGCGAGGTCGTCCAGGTTATCGATAACCGTTTTATCATCACTCATGACTTTGCTTCTCATCTTCATCCGCCCGCAAACGGGCCTTACTCAATGTCGCGTACTCTACCCTGAGTGAGCCAAGATGTGAACCTTATTGGGGCTAATACCAATCGTGGTAAGTAACTGACCATGCTAACTTGTTAAAACGTTCGATAACGGCGTTACTATTTTTGATTGTAGAATAACTACTTATCGAAAATAATGCCTTGTTCTCAAACGTTTTTCCTGCGTTATTTCTGATCACTTACTTACCGTGATTGGTATAAAGCGTCCCCTGATTACGGTATTGGGCCGCCGACAGCAGTGCCATCACGGCAAAGAAGATGGGATCGCTCCAGCCAAAACCGGTAAATATTCCCTTCACGCCGGCGTAGGTGGTGATCGCCACTCCCAACAGATTGGTCAGGAGTAACGCCAATATCAGCTTCTTCGCCACCTCACCCTGGGCTAACTCCCTAAGTTGCCAGGCCACAAGTGCAATGCCCCCTAAGAAGATGCTCGTATGCTGAGACAGGAAATAGGCATACTGATCCTGTATCTGCACGCCATAGAGGGGCCATACCTGCAACGGCAGGAAAAAAAGCACTATGGCGAACAGGCCGTAAATGACGCCATGTAGACTCAAGAAAACCTTATTGGTCATCTCAGCACTCCTTAGGCCAGCGGTGCCCGATTGATGGCCGACAGCGGCAGGTTAATATCGAAGATCTGACCGCGTACCTCGTCGACGCCCATCGCCTTGAGGCGGGCGCTATGCATCGCCAGATAGGCACGCGCCGAGGCTTCATCTTCGAACAGATAGATGCCGCCACCTAACTTATCCTTCTCGCTTTCAGTCCAGATCTTCCAGATCATTCCAGACTCCTGATTGATGGACTCGGCCAGCCCCACCAACTGCTCGGCCATCTCCTGACCAAAAGGGCCTTCAAATGCAAAATCTACCTGTAACAACTTGCTCATCGTCTCTCTCCAGATGCGGTTTAACTGATTCATTAATGGGATCCCTCCTAAGACGAAGGATCTTGTAAGACTTCTTAGCAAACGAACTAGGCGTTTGCCGTCGATGAGTGTCATACTACTCGTAAAATATAGACATTAAAGTTCATAATATTGCGCATTAATGTAGAGAAATTAGACCAATGAAACTCAAGACGACCCTAGATCAGTGGCAGACGCTGCTGGAGATAGATAAGGCGGGTAGCATTCAGGCGGCGGCGATGTCCCTCAACAAGAGCCACACCACCTTAATCTACGCCGTGAAGAAACTGGAAGCTCAGCTAGACCTGCCGCTGCTGCGCATCGAAGGGCGTAAGGCGGTGCTCACCGATCAGGGGAAATCGCTACTTAGGCGGGCGAATGCCATGCTAGAGCAGGCCAGGACCCTCGAAGAGCTCAGCACCCAGATCGCCAGCGGCTTAGAGTCACAGCTAGTGGTCGCCATAGATCACCTCTGCGACCGCAGCTGGCTGTTTCAGCCTATGAGTGAGTTCTTTGCCCATAACAGTGCCACCTCGGTCAAGGTAGTCGAGACCTCGCTGTCAAAAACCACCCAGATGGTGGTGGAGGAGCAGGCTGATATCTCCATCATCAATCTGCCTATCAAAGACTATCCCTCTGAGACCTTCGCCCTGGTCAAGCTTTACCCCGTTGTCGCCAGGCAACATCCCCTCGCCGCGATTCCCTCGCCGACTACGGCCGACCTAGCCATCAACCGCCAGATAGTGATCCGCGATCTGGGCGACACGAGTCAACAGGATGTCGGCTGGCTAAAGTCCAATCAACGCATCACGGTAGATAATTTCGACCACGCATGGCAGGCGGTCACTCTTGGGCTCGGTTACTGCCGCGTGCCACACCACGTCATTGAAAGATATCGAGATCCAAACGTTAGCGTGCTCAACTTGGAGCATGCCCACAGCTATCAGGTGCCCCTGCATCTGACGCTCCCCAAGGGGGCAAAGACGGGGCCTGCAGCTAAACACCTCTATCAGCTGCTGCTGGCTTCGGCCGCCCAGCGAGCGGCGCCTTAGTCGCCAAAAGACCACTCGGTGAAGCCCGGCCTTTAGGCACGATAGGCGATTACGCTGCCAGAGTTGCAGCCCTAAACAGACAATGTTAGGGTCAGCACGAATTTTAAACCTTCAAGGAAAGAATATGTTAAAGAAGATCTTAGCCAGTGTCGGCATAGGAAAGGCCAGCGTCGATACCATTCTACTCGATGAGCAACTGCGCGCCGGAGAGCCCTTTCGCATCGAGGTAGTGATCACAGGCGGAGAGGTGGAGCAGGAACTCAACGGCCTGGAGTTTGCCGTCATGGCCGAGGCCAAGGCGGAAAAAAGCGTCGGCGACGACGAGATAAAATATAACAAGAGCCTGGTACTGCAGAGCTGGAAGCCCATGCTGAAGCAGACCATAGCGCCGGGAGAGACCATCACACGTCAGTTTACCCTCAACCTGCATCCCGAGACCCCGGCCACCCGCCTCTTTGGTCAGCGCATCGGTAAGATCTGGCTGCAGACCGGCTTGGATATCAAAAATGGCATAGACGGCAGCGATAAAGACCCACTGACCATCTTACCCTCGCGCACCCAGCTGGCGGTGCTCGAGCTTATTGAGCAGGCAGGCTATCGCCTCTACAAGACAGATATCGAGGCGGGTTATATCCGCGCCCACGAGTTCTCCTCACACCTGCCCTGCTACCAGGAATATGAGTTTAAACCCGAGTCTCACTCCTTCTTCGGCGCCAGGGAGCTGGAAGTCAGCTTCGTCGACAACGGTGAGGAGACAGGCGTGCTGATCGAAGTGGATCGCGCCTTCCTCGGCGACGGCTACCGAAGCATCGCTATTCCCAACGAGCTAGACACTATAGAGGCGGTGCGCCCATACATGGAAGAGTTACTCGGTTAATATCGCCACATTAGGGCACCAAAAGCCTGCCGCCATCTGCAGATTGCAAGCAGGTGGCCAGGCTAAAAGCGATTCTCGACCGTAAGCACTATGGAGTCCGTCTGATACTCCATATTAAGCGCATCCCATTTGGCCTCTGAGTAGGCATACTTGAGTCCCATCACCCACTCCTCTCCCAAGGCGTAGCTTAGCCCGGCTTCCGCTGCGACCAGTTGATTACCGGACCAGGCCTGAAAACGTCCCATTGCATCGGCCGACAATCCGCCACCGATATGATAACGGGTTCGCCCTTCGATAGAGGGCATGACCTCCAGGCTGCCCTCACCGGCATACTGACCGCCGGTCAGATAGTCCACCTCCAGCTCTACCCAATAGGCATATAGACCGCCACCTAACTTGAAGTGCCAATCCCCCTGGGGCGCGAAGCGATAGAAATATTGCGAACCCAGGCTCCACTGCTTGAAAGCCAGATAGAGAGAGTCACCCTCCTGATACTGCTTACCATCCAGCTCGAACTCCCCTGAGAGGGTGCCAAACAGGCGTGTCTCATTGGGCGAAAGTTCGAGTTGTAGCGAGGTCTTACTTGAGTCTAAGTACTCGTACAAGAGATAGGAAAACGGCTGATGATCGTCCACCAGCTGACTATCTGGCAGCAGATCTTTCGCCCCTGCCATACCCAGAGAATCTGTCATGTTAAAGCCGAGATTAACGGCAAAGCGATGACGCTTGGGGCCATGAACCGCAGCCTGTGCACGCTTCTCGGCGCGCGGGCCAGCTCGGCCATTCAGGGGGCCATCCAGTGGCATTGAGAGATTAAATTGCAGCCCACCTTCATCATTGGGAAAGAGAGATACCGCCAGATCTTGGTTATCGTAGCGCTCGACGAAATACTGGTTCACCAGGATGGCGATGCCCGCACCACCGAGCACGTCATCTGCGTAGTGCCGTCTGCCATGCACCCGACTGGCGGCCACCACACCGGCTCCCAGATAGGCGGGGATCCCCCAAACACTGCCATATCGCGACTGCAGAAAGGCAGCGCCAGAGAAGGCCCCGGCGGAGTGGCCAGAGGGAAAAGACTTATAACTTCCACCCGCCACATTTGAGTTGGGGCGATAGCGCCCCACATTACTCTTGGTCGCCTCGACGATAAGCTGGGTCGTCAGCACAGAGAAGGTCAGCTGCTTGGCGCCCTCGAAGTCATCATAGATCCAGGACGCCAGGTAACCGGTCGCCGGAATGGCGATCACCAATATATCTCCGGCCTCGACAAAACCATCGTCTATCGACTCATTGATGGCGTTATAGGGTGCCGCCATAGCGGCGAAGCTCAGGCTCGCCCCCAACACAGCGCTGGTTTGTAGTAGCTTAGCTTTTAATCGCAAAGCTTTGATTGACATAGCAGACTCCCGGCAAAGCAGATACTTGCCCAAAGTGTAGATGCAAATGCTTCATGCTGTGGCTAATCACTAGCCCTGAGGCGCTAAATCGCGTAAAATATCGCCGCCTAATGCATAGGCCAAGTATCTGATCACAAAAGCCCTTAGCAAGGAAATGGCTAAGGTTAACCACTTAAGGACGAGTCATGGACCCTATCTCCCAGCTGTTTGCCGCCTATCTAGAAATGGTCAGCAGCAACATTGTCGCCAGCTGTGAAGATGCCGCCAACACCCGCCTTGTCGGCCAGCGTCTGGTGTATGAAGACACGGCCATCGGCTTTCAACATCAGCTGTGGCGTATCCGGGAGCAGAGCGTCTGCGCCGACACCAAACAAGACGTCACCCAATATGCCTACTGCACCCGCAAGGCCAAGCGTATGTTCAGCAGTCTATGTCAGCAGCTCTCCAGGCGTGACGATCTCAATCAGCATGGCAGACGCCTGTCGACCATGTACTGTAACGCCTCCCTCAGCTATAAGCCGATGATCGCCCATATAGGCGAGCCAAGCTTGCGCAGCGAGCAGCAAAGGGCGCAGAAGCGTTGTAACGAGTTGATCCTCAAGGCGATGCAGGACAAGCGCCCCGAAGTACAGCAACAAAAGGCGGCCGCCTGCGCCAAGGCAAACGGCTAGCCGCTCGGCTAACCGACACCCAAAAGCGAGCACCAAACAGCAAGCACAAAAAAGCGAGCACCAAGGCTCGCTTTTTTAACTCGCTATCTGTAACTCACTGTCTGTAACTCACTATCCGTAACTCACAGCACTAAAGATTAAAGTCCGGCTTTAATTTTACGGGCCTGATGCAGCTTCTTGTAGCTCTCGATGAGACGCAGATGCGGCTCTATGCCTTCAAGCGCCATGCTGGTCTCGGTAAGGCCTGAGAAACGCACCTCGCCGTTCACCGAACCAACCACCTGAGCCATCACATCTTCACCAAACATGCGGGTAAAGTTACCGATGAAGTGTTCAAGCTCGAGCTCTTCATCCAGAGTCACCTCGAGCACCGCGCTCATCGCCTGGTAGAAGAGACCGCGCTGAACCGTGTTGTCGTTGAACTGCAGGAAGTCTTCCACCAGCTCAAGCGCCTCTTCGTGAGCGCCCAGGGCCAGATAGATGAGGATCTTCAGCTCGATAATGGTTAGCTGTCCCCAGACGGTGTTTTCGTCGAAAACGATACCGATCAGGGTGCGGATATCCATGTAGTTATCCAGCTGACTCTCTTCCAGACGATTGACCAGATCGGCAAGTTCATCATCGCTCAGTCTGTGCAGGTTGAGGATATCTTCACGATAGTCCAGCGCCTTGTTGGTGTTGTCCCAGATGAGGTCGTCCACCGGATAAACCTCAGAGTAATCTGGCACCAGGATGCGACAGGCAGACGCGCCAAGCTCTTCAAACTCGGCGACATAGACCTCCTTGCCCAGGCTTTCCAGGATGCCGAACAGCCCCTTGGCCTCCTCCTCGTTGCTGCCGGAGAAGTCCCACTCGCAGAACTCATAGTCCGCCTTGTTGCTGAAGAAGCGCCATGAGATCACCCCGGTCGAGTCGATGAAGTGCTCGACGAAGTTTTCCGGCTCGCTCACCGCCATGCTGTTGAAGGTCGGCTTAGGCACATCGTTGAGTCCCTCGAAGCTGCGGCCCTGCAAAAGCTCGGTCAGGCTGCGCTCCAGTGCCACCTCGAAGCTTGGGTGCGCACCGAAGGAGGCGAACACGCCGCCTGTCTTAGGGTTCATCAGGGTCACACACATCACGGGGAATTGACCGCCCAGGGAGGCATCTCTCACTACTACCGGGAAGCCTTGCTCCTCGAGTCCCTTGATACCGGCAAGAATGCTAGGGTACTTCTCCAGCACGGCCATAGGCACGTCGGGTAGCACTATCTCCTGCTCGATGATCTGACGCTTCACCGCACGCTCGAAAATCTCCGACAAACACTGTACCTCAGCCTCCTGCAGGTTGTTGCCCGCACTCATGCCGTTACTTAAGAACAGGTTCTCAATCAGATTCGATGGGAAATAAACTGTCTCACCGTCCGAGCGGCGCTTGTAAGGAATGGTGCAGATGCCACGCTCGATATTGCCCGAGTTGGTATCGATCAGATGCGAGCCGCAAAGCTCGCCATCCGGGTTATAGATCTCCAGGCTGTATTCGTCCAGCATGCCTTCAGGCAGCGAGTCGTCATCGGTCAGGGCAAACCACTTCTCGTTCGGGTAGTGCACAAAATCACTATTGGCGATATCCAGGCCAAAGAACTGATCGTTGTAAAAGAAGTTACAGTTCAGACGCTCGATAAACTCGCCCAGCGCCGAACAGAGGGCGCTCTCCTTGCTCGCGCCCTTACCATTGGTGAAGCACATGGGCGAGGCCGCATCACGAATATGCAGCGACCAGACGTTAGGCACTATGTTACGCCAGGAGGAGATCTCTATCTTCATCCCGAGTCCGGCCAGGATCTCCGTCATGTTGGCGATAGTCTGCTCAAGCGGCAGATCTTTACCCAGAATATAGGTGCTGCTGTCGTCTTCAGGCTGGCCCATCAACATGGCGTTGGCATCGGCGTCCAGGTTTTCTACCGTCTCAATCTTAAATTCTGGGCCTGTCTGCACCACCTTCTTCACGGTACAACGGTCGATGGAGCGCAGGATCCCCTCGCGATCTTTGTCCGAGATATCGTCGGGCAGCTCAACCTGGATCTGGAAGATCTGGTTATAGCGATCTTCCGGATCAACGATATTGTTCTGAGACAGACGAATATTATCGGTCGAGATATCGCGCGCCTTACAGTAAACCTTTACGAAATAGGCCGCGCACAGGGCCGACGACGCCAGGAAATAATCAAAGGGGCTAGGCGCCGAGCCATCACCCTTGTAGCGAATGGGCTGATCGGCGGTGACGGTAAAATCGTCGAACTTGGCTTCGAGTCTGAGGTTATCGAGAAAATTAACTTTGATTTCCATGGGGTGTTTTCCACTGCGCGCCTGTACCCGTGGGCCAGCATGCTTTATTTGAAAATGAGACAATTGAGGGGAATTATCGGTGTTTTTGCCCCATTAGTCTTGGGTTAATTACCGAAAAAGGCCAAATGGGCCGAATTAACCACCAGGGCGACGAAGAAGCAGCGCCGCGCCGGTGGTTAATTTAGAAAATAGATCAAATAAGAGAAACAGATGACTAGAGCGGATTAAGGCAGCAGCTGGTTCTTCTGCCCCGTCTTGTGTTCATACATCAGGCTGTCGGCTCGCTCTATGATGCTGTCCACATCGTCGGTCTGGTGCAGCAGCTGGGTGCAGCCGAAGCTCAGGCTCCACTCCTTGCCGGTCTTGCCAAGTCCCATGACGCCATAGGCGGCCTGGATCCGCTCCATGATCTCGCTGGCGCAGCTGCCGTCGCAGTCCACGAAGACGATGAGAAACTCATCGCCGCCGATGCGGGCGGCAAAGTCACCGTCACGGATCGACATGTTGATCACACTGGCCACGCCCTTGAGCAGATCGTCCCCCGCCTCATGACCGTGCAGATCATTGGTCTTCTTCAGATCATTCACGTCGATAAAGCTCACCGCCAGCTGCGCCTTTTGACGTCGGCTGCGGCTGATGCTCTTGCCCAGATACTCTATGATGGCGCTGCGGTTATACAGGCCGGTCAGGGCATCGTGACGGGCGTCAAAGGTAAGCTTACTAAACAGGCGCTGCTGCTCTATCTGAGAACCGGCCAGCTTGTAGGCCAGGAAGATAAACATGGGCGACACCAACAAGAAGGCGAACAGGGCGCTGTTGTTGAGGTTCTGCTGCGCGGCCTGAATGGTGCTCTCGGGCACAAACATCACCAGGTAGGCGCTCTCCCTATTCACTATGTTAAACAGCGAATGGGGCGCCAACTTGAAGCGACTGAAATAGTACTCGCCATCGTCCGTCACCACCTTGCCCAGCTCCGCCTTTTGCATCTGGCGCCAGGCAGTTGGATACTCGCTGTCAAAGCCCAGCTGCTCACGTTCGGGGAACATGAAACGCCACTCCTTGTCGGCCTGCTCTCCCTTGAGATAGAAACCTTTGTGATTCAGCAGATAGACCCTGTCACCCTCATGCACATTCAGATCGTCGATGATCTGCAAAAGGTCTTTACCCTTGTAGTTGATCACCCCGGCGCCGATAAAATCCCCCGCCTTACTGTAGATGGGCGTGGCGAAACGTATGGTGGGCTTAAGAGGCTGCTCCACCTCACCGTGCTCCACGTTGAGATCGAACGGCGAGGCGTAGATCTCCTCGGGTTTAAGCCCGGCAAGCTCACGGAAATAGTAGCGGTCGGCCTTATTCTGCAGCGCCTCGTCCGGCACCAGTTGGAGGCTATTATCCCGCTGCTGATCGATGCGGATCACCTCGTCGCCCCTGTCATTGAGCAGGCGGAGCTGATCGTAATGTTTATAAAGATTGCCAATTTGGAACATCAACGAGGTGAGGTACCCCTTAGCCTTAGGGTCTTTCTCCTCCAGGGTCGACACCGCCAACTCGCTGTGAGCGTAATAGGCTAGATCAGTGCCGACGATATTGAGCTCGGCCAGCAGACTCGCCTGCATATTGCCAAGCTCGGCATATTGGCGCATCTCTCGCTCGCGGGAGATGTTGCCGCTGGACATCAGATAGACAATTGCCAGTACGGCAGACAGGAACAGCAGGAGCAGCAGTGAATACACCATGCTCTTCTTGTATTTAGCGTAGGTCAGGTTAACTTCCTGAGGGGCATCTCTATCCATAACGGCGCTATGTTTTACTCATCCAGATTCATTAAGATGGCCAGCCGAGCAGGCCTAATTCCGACACAGTATAAATTACCTTGTCATTCAAAACCTTAACCTTGTTCTAAAAACTGACCTTTTAATTCAGCATCTGCTAATTATACATAAGCATAGGGCAACTGAGCGGACCGCCCTAAAGGCCCAAAATACAAGGCCCCTAAATACAAGGCGCCTAAATACAAGGCTAAAACGGACAACGACTCCCCAGGCAACGACTCCAATGGCAAATATAGTAGAGGCAGTCAGGCTCTGACAGACAAGCTATGACTGTCGAGCTATGACTGTCGAGCTATAACAATCGAGCGAGGACAGGCCGACTAATCTTGCTGTTTCTCTGCTTCGGGCTTAACCATAGCTTCGCTGTTAACCTGAGCTTCGCGCTTAACCAGGATAAAGGTGAGATACATCTTGGTCGGCAAGGAGAGTACCATGCCGAAGGCCACACAAACGGCGCTGATGATAATGCCGGTCACTCCCATGGCCTCCATGGTTTCACTAAAGTTATGCAGATAGATCCCCAGCAAAATCAGGCAGAGCCCAATGACGATACAGGTCTTGAGCAGCCGAATCAGCTTAGCATCCGCCTCCTTTTCCTCTGTCACCCCAGCCTCCTGTAACTACATATCTAAACTGCCTAATATACTGACCACTTATTAACCGCCAAGCCATGACGGAGATCAAAGCCTAGGTGAGTGCTGCGCATAATCGAAGGGACCAAAGCAGAGACTGACGCTCACATGCAGGGAGTAATGGCGAGCGAGATTTCCGGCGCAGTCAGCAGCGCGTCCAGCTCATGGGGCTGTGAGTGAAACCAGAAATCCAGCGCCTGGGGCTCAATAAGCAGCGGCATGCGATGATGATAGGGCGCGCAGCTGGCTATCGGCTTGGTGGTAAGGGTTACCAGAGCATGGGTGCCATCAATCTGAGGATAGAGGATCCCCGCCATCAAGAGCGGCTGTCCGTCATGGCCTTGAAACAAATACTTCTGCTTGGCGCCGCCTGCCTGCTGCCACTCATACCAACCGCTACAAGGCACCACAGCCCTATGTTGGGCAAAGGCCTGGGCGAAGGTACGTTTCTGCCTCACCGTCTCGGCCTGGGCATTGATCAGCAGCCGCTTGGCCCAATCAGGCTTAATCCCCCAGCTGGCATCCACCTGCTGCAGCGCGCCGCCGTCCAGCGCTATGGTCCCAAGCTGCTGGGTGGGCCTGAGGTCGTTATTGGTCTCGCGATGAAACTTGATCCCCAGCTGACCCGACACCCAGTCGCACAGGGGATCGCTTATCACATTGAGTCGACCACACATAATCTGTTCCCTCTTCACCAAATGCTTTCAGCCGGTTTATCCCCAATTTAAGTCGAGCCAAATGATTGGCTTGCCCTAAGGAGCATAAAAGATAGCCTTCAAGCTAAAACACTCGCGCGGCGCTGTCCAATTTCGCTTTGGGCTAGGCTCTTCAAACTGATCTTAGCAGCGCTCTTAACGCTGCTCTTAACGCCTCTCTTAACATCAAGAGAAAATCTGCTTTGCCATTGCCGTTTCAGCGAAAGGTTCTGACTCAGGATGTGGCGGGCAGATAATCTTCTAACCCACCCAGTTCCTATCTCTAAAACCACCCTCACCGCCTTCCTCATTGCCTCTTTGCATCACCCCTGCATTCGTTCGGCAATACTGGCCACCAAGCCGAGTCCTTAATGACAGCAATGTTAATCTTCTGTGATTAATCACACACTTAGGCTAATGCTTAGGTTTCTTTTCGCCGCGGCTATAGGTATAGTTTTTAACAAAAGTAACCCCTGTTCGTGGCGCATCGAATCTATCACTCAGTCCAACTCGCGCCATGACACCTCAGCTCGGACACGGAAGAGATAATGATAAAACTGATCATTCTTGGCTGTTTTGTGGCATGGATGTTTATTCGCAAGCTCAGCAAGTCTAAACCCGATTCGATTTGGCGACTCAAGCTAAGACGACTCGCCCGTTACCTGATGATAGGCGCCGCCGCCTGGTTTGTGGTGATCGCCTTCGGCTCGGTGAAATATCAGATCTACACAGACAAGACATTTACCTACAAGAGCAAGGTACAAACCGTGTTCGCCTGGGAAGAGAACCGCCTGCTGCCCATCAAGGCACTGGCCAAGCCTGTGCTGCTGTCGCTGGATTACCAGACCAGCTTCCCCATGAGCAAGGCCACAGAGAAATCCCTCAGCCAGCAGTTCCCCTACGCGCCGCGCTTTCAGGGAGTGAGCAAATTCTTAGGCACCTTGCTGCTGCTCGTCTGGCTCACCGCCTACCTGTCTCGCCACCGCCATACCGATAAGCGCTGGCAGGAGGCCGTCAGCACAGACACCAAGGCCGGCTACCGCGACTTCCTAACCTGGGCACGCAGCAATCCCCTCAGACGTGCCCACTGCACCCGCTTTATCAAGAAGGCGGATGTCGCCATGCAGTCTATCGATCAGCGTGGACGCCTGAAACTCGAGATGTACCGCAAGGGCTGGGCCGAGCGAGGACTCAACGCCGAATTCCTCGACATGCTGCATAAGGTGATCAAGACGGGTCATTCACAGATCAGCGTTAAGGCCACACACACGAGCTGCAGCAAACCGGTTAGCGATATAGACATTAATTTGCTCGTCGGCGGCTGGAGTGGCTTAGACCCGCAGTATTTCATGCAACGTTACTACGCCAATCGCAAGGCGCGCGCCGAGCAGAAGGCCGAGCCCGATGCCTTCGAGGCTCAGCTGCTCAAGACGCCGGAGCACCTGCGCTTCACCTATCCTGAGCCCCAGGTTGCCGGCAGAATCATCGAGAAACAGCTTGCCAGCGTGCTTAACCAGGGCAAGAAACGCTTCCTTGGCGACGAGCTGGTGCAGTTCACTCCACATAGCGACATAGGGCTTAAACAACCTGAAGTCAGCCTGGAGTTCAGTTACATGCAGTCACTCAATGAACAAAACGGTAAACGCTCATCCGGCGTATGGACTGGCGAACTCAGGCACGAGACCATTACCATGGGAGATACCCAATATCCCGGCGGTAATATTCTCTGGCTGGTCTTTGGCCTGGTCTTCGAGTGGCGTCTTGTGATAGACGGCGTCGAGGCGGCAAAGGGAGAATATAAATGCTTCCCAGATGCCAACATCTGTAACGTTAGCCGACCCAGCAAACAGAAGATGCCGGAAAAAGCGGAGATCGAAAAAAACATCTTCGACGTGGTCGCCCTCTCCAACATCAGCTCCCTGTTTGCCCAGATGATGGGCATCAAGGAGGCGCAGATAAACGATCATACGATCGAGTTTAATAACCAGACCGCATTTGAGGTCAAACGCCAGACGGAGACTTCGAACCAGCTAGCCCAGAAGCTCGAAGATGCCCTCAGAGGCGAGGCGCTCGATGAGTTGATCAAGAGCAGCGGTGAGGAGCTTTACAGGCAAAACAAAGAGATGGTCGATGCCATGATCCGCGACTATATCGTTAACCACGGCGATACCGATACAGTATTGATGATCATCGACCTACTGGGCGATGCCGCCCCAGAGCTGGCCGCAGGACTGCTGCAGATCATCGGAGGTTCAGATGAATAAATGGATTTTACCTTGCTGTGCGGCGCTGCTACTGATCCTCGCCCCCGAGGTCGCCCACGCCGATCTGAAACAGAAGATCAAAGATAAGATTGAAGATGGCATCTTCGAGGCCTTCGCCGGCGAGCTGGCGCAGCTGCCGGGGCTGTCACACCTGATCGCACAGGTGGAGGGTAACCAATATCAACTGGTGAGCACCAACCAGAATGCCGGCCTGCTGGACCTGGGCCGCAACCCAGATCTCGACAAGGCAACCCTGTCGCGTCAGGCCAATGGCAGCGGGATAGCGATCAGCCGCCGCGCCTATCTGGCACCCGGCACCTATTGGCTCAAGGCCAGCCCTAAGGACAAGAAGAAGCAGGCCATCACCCGCAAAGTCTATGTTCAGGCCAAGCGCCGCAACATTGCGACCCTCACCTTCTGGGAGAAGGGCCGTAAGAGCTTCCCGCTGGAGATAGTGACCCAGCCGACCACGGCAAAGGTCAGGGTGATGAACATTGGGCCCAAATATGAGTTTGGCATGCCACTGGCCGCCGGAGACTACCAGCTAGAGGTCAGCGAGAAGGGCTATAAGACCCGTAATCTCAAGGTCAGGCTGGACCACAACCAGAACCAATTCGGCGTCATCCTGCAATCGATCGATGGCAAGGCGGTTACAGCCGACACCAGCAGCGCAGATGACGGCAAGGCGAGCACTAAGGTCGCGGAGCCTGAGCAAAGCAGTCAAACCGCGGCCAACGAGCAGGCAGATGAGAAAACAGAAAAGACCTCAGACAAGGCCAAGAAGAAACCTTCGACCACGGTAGAGGTGATTGTCTGGGTACTGATGATCGGTGGCTTTATCTTTTTCTGTTGGCTCACCTACAAGCTGTTCACCTTCATCTTCACCCTGATGGGCAGCGCATGGCGCAGACTGAGCGCCTAGCGCCTTTTAGTCTGACCCATAACCACAAGGGGGATAGCCAAATCGGCCATCCCCTTTGTTTTTAAATTAAAAACTTGGTTTAACTATCAGCATCAAACCTGGCCTGGCGCGCCTCGATAATGGTGCACTTGGTCTGCTCCATCAGCTCCCCCAGGGTGATGCCCGGGGTCTCGCGGATCAGGCGCACTAACTTGACGGGCAAAGGTTCTAGCTTGTCGGCATGCAGCAACAGACCCGCCTCCAGCTTAGCGATCAGATAGGGCGCCATCGCCGGCTGACACTGCTTAAGCGCCAGGGTAAAGGATTGCACATCCACAGCGCCGCCAGTCAGTTGCCAGTTGCGCGAGCGCCGCACTCGCTTAAGGCCGCAGCCAAATTTCACCGCCAGGATTTGCGCCTGAGTCACCTGCTCCCGGCCGATACGATGGATCAGCGAAGGTAAGGCGATGACGATCGCTTCTTTCATGGCGACAAATTCCTCAAGGTATGGGGCGGCGATAGTAAACAGGCAGGCCATTTTTCCAGCCCAGACACAAAAACTCAAGGCGAACAATTAACCCTACTCCTCGAGGTTTCGCCAACCACCTGTTATTTCTTGAGCCCACCAACACTATTGCCTACAATAGCGCACAACTTTTTTGATGAAGATAACCACTATGACTGACACTAAATCACTACCTGCATTGCCCGATCGCCTATCTGTCAATCCACGTAGCCCACACCATGTGGCCGACTACTTCGAGCACGACATCGGCATTCTCGTTAACGGCAAAGAGCGCTTCAACGTCGAAGAGTATTGCATCAGTGAAGGCTGGGTAAAGATCCCTAGCCCTAAAGCCCTAGACCGTCACGGCCAACCGCTGATGATGACTGTCAAAGGCACCATCGAAGCTTTCTATAAGTAAAGAGAGAAGCTGAGATTAAGACACTACACTAGAGGGGAGCCCAGGCTTCCCTTTTTCATGCCTGCATTTCTTCTCTTATCCTATAGCTCTAGCCATATTTACTAATCTAGCCAATCAGTTAGATTCAAGCTTAAATGCCACCTGGCTCACCTCTTGGCCATATCTGTTAATCAACTCTCATTTGCGCCAAACAAGTTGCACCCACATCACGCTTCTGTAAACGCCAGATTGCCTTTGGGTTAATTTTGCCACCTAATATCCATTAGATTTTTCTTATATCTAGTAAAAATGTCTTAGGCTGGTTTTTATGAAAATAACAATAAAAGCTAAACTAATCATATTAGTAGGTGCTTTACTTGTCGCGGTATCGGGCTTGTTTATCATCAACACCTATATCATCGCGCAAGAAGTCCTTAAGCAGGAACAGAGCAACATCAACCAACAGGTTGAAGCCCTCATCAAACAGAACCTCATCGGCCAGGTCGACACCCTAAGCCGCTCCGTCAACGACTTCTACCAACAGTCCCGAGAAGCCAACATCAAGCAGGCGCTGGGGGATGAGATAAAGATGTTCCGCGATGTCATTAATCGCATGTACGAGAACAACCTCACCGACGATGCCGCCATGATGGTCTACACCTTCCTCAATGAGTATCAATGGGGTAAGGGCCGCTACCTGTTTGCCTACAATGCCGATACTTTGGAGAATGAGGCGTCCGGCATGGGCGGCGTCTCCATGGGTAACAGCCGCGATGCCCTGGACGAGAAGGGTAACTACTATGCCCGGGATATAGTCGCCGCCGCTAGGGCCAATCCTATTGGATTTACCAGCTACTTCTTCTCCAATCCATCGACCGGTCAGGTAGAAGAGAAACTCTCGGCCTCCTTCTACTTCGAGCCGCTCAATCTGGTGATCGCCACCGGGGAATATGTCAGCACATTGAAACAAGACAAACTTAACAGCGCGCTGCAAACCGTGCTGGCGGCCAAATTTGGCGAAGACGGCCACTTCTGGATACAGGACAGTAGCGGCAAGATATTGGCCCACTCGCAATCATCTCAAATAGGCCAAGTCACACCAAACGCCGCCAAGGCGAAACAGGCGCTCGGCAACCAAGCGGATGCCTTCGTCGCTTTACCTGTCACCGACCCTAAGACCCACAGCCAGGAGACGCAGATCGCCTATGTCAGAAAGATCCTCCCCGAGTGGGGCTGGGTGATAGGCACCGGCACCTATGAGTCCAACATCAGCGCCATCGAACAGGGGCTCACCGCTGGCACTGAGGCGATATTCAAACAGAAGATTTACCGCAGCATCGCCATTGCCAGCCTGCTCATCATCATCGCACTGGCGTTTTGCGTATTCCTGCTCAACAAGATCATCGCCGACATGGTGATGCTGAAAAACCGCATCGACACCCTCTCCACCGGCGACGCCGACCTCACCTCCAGATTGGCCATCACCAGCAAGGATGAACTGGCGGCCATCGGCCACTCGGTTAACAGCTTCATCGGCTACCTGCAGGCGATGATGCTGGAGATCTCCCACGCCTCACAGAAGATCACCCAGGGGATAGGCCAACTCGACAGCCACTCGGAAAACAATCGTCAGGCGCTGAGTAAACACAGCAGCGAGACTGAGCTTGTGGTCACCGCCATCAGCCAGATGAATGCCTCGGCAGACGCCGTGGCCCAGAGCGCGGGCAAGATGGCCGCCAGCACGCATCAGGCAAACGAAGAGGCCAAGACCTCGACACTCACCGTCTCAGATGCCGCCGGCAGCGTCCAGGCACTGGCGAGCGAGATGAACTCGGCCAGCCAGAGCATTCACACCATGAGCGAGAACACCAATCAGATAATCTCGGTATTGGGGGTGATCAAGGAGATCGCCGATCAGACTAACCTGCTGGCACTTAATGCCGCCATCGAGGCGGCCCGGGCGGGCGAGCAGGGACGCGGCTTTGCCGTGGTGGCCGACGAGGTGCGCTCACTCGCCTCACGCACCCAGTCCTGCACCACACAGATAGAGCAGATCCTCTCCACCCTGAGGCGCGACGCCGACACCGCCGAGCAACTGATGCTGGAAACTCAAAACAGCTGCCAGCAGGTCACCCAAAATACCGCCCGCGTCACCTCAAACCTGGGCGCCGTCACCAACTCCATCGCCGAGATCAACGATCTGGGTGGCCAGATCGCCAGCGCCTCAGAGCAGCAGAGTGTGGTAACGGCCGAGATCAGCCAAAACATGCACACCATAGAGGCGATGGCCCAGACCCTGCTGCAAAATGGCCAGCAGACACTGGAAAGCACCCAGAGCCTGTCGGCCGCCAATCAACAGCTCAGCGCCATGGTGAGTAAATTCAAGCTAGCCTAGGCTAGTTTCGGCGCCTCTGCTCAGATAGAGGCGCCGACACCTTTATCCCGCTTAGTTTTACGCGCATTTATCACCGAAAATTCTTGATCCAACACATATCTTTAGCCGTATCACTTTGCTACATTTGGTTATCAAAATGTAAAATCTTGACCTGGCTTGATATGACTATGCTTATCAAGACGTTAGTTGCTAATACCTTAGCTACGACTAACCTAGTTATTAGGAAATGGATTCGAGAGGCTATTGTGACTCGGTTACTCATCACACTCATCTCGCTGACCTTACTGGCCACCACTACGCTCAGCGCCGATGTCAGTGCCAAAACCCTGAGATTCGCCGTAGTGCCAAAATTTTACGGCGCCTTCTTCGCTCAGAGTAAGCTCGGCTGCGAAGCCGCCGCCAGACGGCTCAAGGATGTCGAGTGTATCTATCTGGGGCCAGAGATCTCCAGCGTAAGACTGCAAGACAAAGTGATCGAGCAGCTTATCGACCAAGGCATAGACGGCATTGCCGTAGCCATCACCCAGTCTAAGTTTCTCGCCGAGAACAGCCTCACCAAGGCCAAGGCCGCCGGTATCCCGGTGATCACCTACGACTCAGATTTCGACGCCCCAACCCTGGCAGAGCATCAAGATCTAAGACGCGCCTATATAGGTACCGACAACTTTGCCTTTGGCCTGGCACTGGGCGAGCAACTCAAAAAACTCAGGCCCAATGGCGGCACCCTGATCATCCAAACCGGCCGCCCCGACTCTCCCAATCTCAACCTGAGGATCATGGGCATTCGCAGTGCACTATCTGGCAAAACCTATGAAAGCCCTCCGGGCAAGCGGCTGCAGAACGATAATGGCTGGACAGAGATCAGAGAGCCCTTCTCTAACTTCGATCAGCTCAGTCAGGCGGTGAAGCAGATGGAGTCTGTCATGAAAGGCAAACCCATCAAGGCCGACTCCTTTATCGCCGTGGGTGGCTGGCCGCAAAACGATGAGGCCCTGTATCGCAAGATGATAGCGCCCTATAAAATCAAGCTAAATAACAAAGAGATAGTCGTGATTATCTCAGATGCGGCGCCACCTCAGCTGGCCATGCTGCAAGACCATCTCGCCCATACCAACATAGGCCAGAGCCCCTACGAGATGGGTCGCCAGGCGATATTCACCCTGCATAAGATCGTCAGCGACCAGGCCTTCGAGCAGATAGTCTTTACCCCCATCAAACTCTGCACACCGGAAAACGCCGAGACCTGCACCAAGAGTGCCAGCGACTGAATCAGTGACATTTTTGTCCCCTAGTTAGATGAGTTTACCGGCCGGTAGACTTGGTTGATGAGCGCCGCTGCGATAGTAGTGGCCGGGTCGCGCCCATCCACGCTAGGGGCCAGGTTGGTCCAGACCACCAGGCTAACCTTGTTGTCTGGGTCATGGCCCATGAAAGAGTTATAACCCGGCAGCTCGCCTGTATGGCCATAGAGCTGGCCAAACTTGGCTATGCCCAGGCCATAGTAGGCGGTGTTGGGATTGTCGGGATCGATAGGCTTTACGCTTGCCAGACGCAGTTTCTGCATCTCCTCATTTAACAGTTTGCCGCCAACCAAGGCCTCGACCCAGACCAGCAGCTCCCTGGCGGTAGAGATCCCCGCGCCGGCCGCCCAGCCCCAGGAGGGATTAGCCTCGGTCTGATCCCCCGGCATTATCACCCCATCACGCGCCTCCTGCTGCATCGCCTCGGGCAGCGCCCCGTCCATGGTCAGCACATTGGTGCCATACATATAGCCGTGGGCGTAGGGCTCGGGAAGCACGTTATCGGTGATCTCAGGAAACAGGGTTTGTGTCATACCTAGGGGAGCAAACAGGCGGCGCTGCATCATCTCAGGCAAGGTGCTGTCATCGAGCTTCTGGGCGATCAGGCCAAGCAATACCGTATTGGTGTTGGAGTAACCAAAGTCTGTGCCCGGCGTAAAATCCAGCGGAGAGTCGAAACTCAGCTTAAGCAGCTCAGCTTGGGGCCAAGCATAAGCGGGATCCTGATCTAAGATCTGATTCAGCGCTAATGTGGTGGTGTAGTTATGCAGGCCGCTCTCCATCGACAGCAGCTGAGCTATGGTGATTTGCTCGCCGCTCGGCACGCCAGTCCAGTGCATGGCCACAGGATCTTCTAGCTGGAGCTTACCCTCCTGCACCATCTGCAAGATGATAGTGCCCACCCAGGTCTTGGTATTGGAACCAACCCTCAGGTGTTGCTCGAAACGGGTCGGCTCGCTGCCGCCATACTGGCTCACCCCAAAGGTATATTCAAAGTTACCCTTGGGGGTGTGCAGTATCACCACGGCGCCCGGCACCAACATATCCTCGGCCAGCTCAGCCACCGTCTGCTGCATCTTGGCCGTGTCGATGGGGTTTAACGCCTCCTCATCATCACTGTTACAGCCACTGACCAGGACACCGGCTAGGATACTGGCAAAGGTGACCATCACAGCACTCATCAGGTTACTCACCCATGCTCTCGGCTCCGCTTTATCCGTTCTAGACTTGCGCTGTTCCCACATATTTTTCAACATCATTTGGCACTCCCTTTGTCATCCTGCATCCAGGATCCGCACTCAGCCAGCTTAAAAACCGACCATCCATTGCAATACCCCAAGCTAGACTGGTTTCGATTGGGATTCAAGCTATGTTGGCAAAGCTGCGATTGAAAAGACTGCGAGTTGAAAAAGCGAGGGACAAGGCTTATTGTGCAAACAAATCAACCGGCAATGACGCCAACCTCAAGAGATGGATGTTCGATGAACCTCAACCTTTTATTTGCAATGGCCTTTGGCTTTATCATCATTTTGACCCTGCTATCGCGACTAGGCAGTAGCACCAGCAGTCGCCATTACCAATATCGTAAACATAAGGCCCTGTTTACCCCCGCCGAGCGTTCGTTTCTGGGGGTGTTAGATAACGCTGTTGGCGAGCAATACCGTATCCTTGGCAAGGTACGCATTGCCGATGTGATCACGCCAGAAAAGGGGATGACGCGCCAACACTGGCAAAATGCCTTCAACAAGATCTCCGCCAAGCACTTTGATTATCTCCTCTGCGATAAACAGACCCTGGACGTTATTGCCGCCATCGAACTCGACGACAAGAGCCACAAACAGGCTAAGACCATAGCACGTGACCAACTGGTGGAAGATGCCTGCCGCACCGCGGAGCTTCCTCTGATTCGGTTCGACGCCAAACGCAGTTATCATGTCGAAAGCGTAAGAACCACTATCGCGTCGACACTCGAGCCGGATTTTGAACCCGAGATTGAAACCATTCCCCAGATAATGGCGAGTAGAGATTGATCGGCCAGGGCCTTGGAAAATAGCCAATGCCATCCCCATGGTTTTTAATGAGCCAGTGTTAACGAGTTAGCTTTAACGAGTTAGCTTTAATGAATTAGCTTTAATGAGTTAGCTTTAATGAGTTAGTTTTGAGCTGTGAGCGTCGATGAATTAGCGCAAGAACACTCAATCCGCCAGACTTTGCTTTGTGTTGGGCGCGGCTTGATTTATCATTGTTCTCGACAGAGAATTGTTTCTGGTTAAGTCAATATATTCAGCCATATAGAATAGGAACCCTAAGTAGATGATGAGCAAATGGGCGATACGTTTTTTACAAATGGCCGAACTGGTAGCCTCTTGGAGTAAAGATCCCTCCACCCAAGTAGGCGCCGTGATAACTGAAAACAACCGCATTGTCTCTTTGGGATTCAACGGCTACCCGCACGGGATCTCCGACAGTGCCGAGACAGACAACCGTGAGATGAAACTGCTGAAGACACTGCATGCCGAAGAGAACGCCATTCTCTACGCCAAGCGGGATCTCAGCAGCTGCGAGATCTGGGTGACCCACTTTCCTTGCCCCAACTGCGCCGCCAAGATCATCCAGACTGGGCTAAAGGTGGTCCACAGCCCACAACCCAGCGACGACTTCCTCTCCCGCTGGGGCGACAAGATCAAAGTCAGCCAGGATATGTTTGACCAGGCAGGCGTCGAGGTCGATTGGATGCAGGTTGAACAGTAATAACCTGAGTGATTCAGCCCTCAGGGCACAAATACCTCGTCGAACATAAAATCCTCAAATAAGGGCTAATGGATTTAGCCCTTCTAGTCTAAGGAGAGATGATGAAACCAAGATCTAACACCTCAAAAGCCCGCCACGCCGAATCACTGATCAAGATTGGTGAAAATATCCATAACGCCATTATCCTTACTATATTTGTCGCACCACTGATCTTTCTCGCAAAGGAAGTTTTTGAAGGGAGAATAAAAGGTATTAGCGATATGGCCTCGCTGCTAATGACTCATCAAGTACCTTTGCTTTTCCTTTTCAGCTTACTCATTTTATCAGCATTAGTTGGCAATTTTTTTAAAGGCTGGGGTTTTGACATACTAGACGAATTGGATTGTAGTAATACCCAAAAAACCAATGGTACTCTAGGCAATCCCCCACGCACAAAAGTTAACGCCTAATTCTAGTAAGATATAGTACGGTTTTATGTCAATAGAATGAGTTAAATATTTGATTTAAGTGGTAGAAAACGTAGTAAAAGTAGTTTATTGTCGAATAATCACCCAATATGCGAATTTCACCTAACTAATGCAAGAGTCAAGGATGGCGCAATAGCCCTAGAGTCATACTGTTAAGCGTTTTCATCAGTAAGCGCTGATAAATATAGACTCGATGTTCTTAAGTAGCCCCCTTACCTCATCCACAAATTTTACTCACAGTTCGCAATTACTAGCGAACACTTTCAAGATGTTAAGACAGGTAATCAAATCTACCTAGTATTGTTAATTCATAGGAGCATAACTTGAACTGGAATAGGCTTTTACACAACGGAAGACGAAAAGATAAAGCTAAAAAATCACTATTGTCTTTTGGAGAAGGTAGTTGGGGTTTAAAAGAAGCAAAAGGGACACGCGAAGAAATTGAGAGAGATTATGATCGCATTCTTTTCCTAGCTCCAACCCGCCGACTATCTGACAAAACACAAGTTTTTCCACTAGAGCAAAATGATAGCGTTAGAACAAGACTCACTCATTCTTATGAAGTTTCCAATCTAGCTAGAAGCATAGGTACTCAACTGGCTTATGAGCATGCATCCTTATTTTCAGTAAGCGAGTATCCTGATCGAGAAGGAGAATTAACCCGCATAATTCCATCTCTATTAGCAGCTATTGGACTGGCTCACGACCTAGGAAACCCTCCTTTTGGGCACCAAGGAGAAAGCGCTATTCAAGCCTGGTTTAAAACAAAAGGTAAAGAGTTCTTCCCCAAAGAAGATGGGAAAACACCTTATATTTACAATGACTTTATGTGTTTTGATGGGAACTCTCAAACAATCAGGCTGTTAACTCAACTACAAATTCTTAATGACAAATTTGGAATCAACTTAACTTACGCCACTTTATCTGCAATGCTAAAATATCCGCAATCTTCGACATATGTTGCTGAAAAAAATGAGGCGCTCATATCATCTCAAAAAGAAAACATTTCAGAAGAATACTCTCATACAAAAGCTACCTGGAAAAAACATGGCTATTTCTATTCAGAAGCCCACATCATCGAAGACGTATGGAGTGAAACGGGTTTAGCCGAAGGAATCAGGCACCCGTTAACTTATGTAATGGAAGCATGCGATGACATTGCATACTCAGTGCTTGACGCTGAAGATATTGTCAAAAAAGGGCTAGCATCTTTTCATGACCTGATGAACCATCTCAAGCATTACATGACATGTGAGTCAAATAAAGTCACAAACGATAAAAAACTTTCTGAAAGTGAGAAAGAAGAGAAACTGGCAAACCTAGAAGAAAAATTCAAACTCATCCATGAGACAATTGAGGAAAGCCAAAGAAAACACAATGAATTTTCTGCTCCGTCTCTAAACCTAACTCCCCGTGAACTCAATGACATGAGCATGCAAATGTTTAGAGTTTCTGCAATGAACAAACTAGTTTCTTCAATTACAAAAGCTTTCGCGGATAACATAGAACGCTTGATGGACACAAAAGAACCAGTAAAAGATTTAATGTCCATTAGTAACGCTTGTGAACTCTGTGAAGCGTTAAAGCTTTTTGACTACAAGTGGGGATACAAAAACAAATCTGTACTAAAATTAGAGCTGGAAGGACACAATTACATTTACAATTTAATGGACATGCTTTGGATTGGCATACATGGTAGGCTTAACAAAGACAACTCGGGAGACTCTACAACCCCATTTGGTGAATATGCTTATGGACGTATCTCTGAGAACTACAGACGAGTTTTTGAAGATAATTCAAACAAACTTCCTGATAGGTACAAAGAAGCCCAACTACTGACTGATGCTATTTCAGGGATGACAGATAGTTACTTAATCGACTTACACGACGAGCTTAAAGCCTTATACAAGACGTTTTAACAAATGAAACATTTTACTGCACCACATAAACAAGCACTGAAGAAGCGCGTTAATCGCTTCTTCAGCAGTTCAACACAGCTGAGAGCAGATGTGTACGACTTTGTGGATGTTATAGCAGGAAAAAATAAGCTTGATATCTATGTCTTTGGTGGTTTAGTTCGTGATATAGGGTTATTTGGTGTACGTGATTTTTCCTCTGATGTAGATTTAGTCGTCGAAAATAATCGCACTGAGCTTATAAAGGCTTTATCCCGTTTACCAAAAGCTAACGTATATCAAAATAAGTTTGGCGGTTTTAGAATTAAACATGGCGCTTGGGAAATTGACATTTGGTGCGCAAAAGATACCTGGGCAATAAAAAACAAATTCGTTGTATATGAGGATATCTCGAGTCTATTGAAAACTACATTTTTAAGTTGGGACTCAGCACTATTCGATGTAAAAAATCAAAAACTGATATGCAATGATGACTACCTCGAAAACTTAGTAAATGGTAGTCTTGATATTATACTTAAAAATTCTCCCAATGAACTTGGCTCAATGGTTAGGCTGACAAGGGCTATTTACGGTAAAGGCGCTAAGACACTGAAAAATAATGCGTTAAATACTTTGAGAGTATACTTTGAAAAGTACTCTCTTGACGAAATTATAACATATGAACACAAAAACTATAATGACAAATATTTAAATAAAATTAATCTAAATACCTTAAAAGATAAAGTAGATTTTTTACCTGGCGACTCTTCTTTAAGGATTGATATTGAAAGGCAGCTTTCTTTGCCATTAGATAGATTAGACAAAATATTGAATGCTAATTTTTCTACAACCAAAAAAACTCCATGCTACAAAAGTAACAAACTGAAATTGGAGGCAAGAGGGAATCCTGTAAATAAATTAAGTCAATTAGAGCTGAGCCTAACAGACTTTTTAAACCCTTAAAAATAAATATTTACAATAAATTTCTTTTTGAACACAAATTTACCTTTCCCTTCTATCTCAAATACTCGCCTCTTGCCGCCTCTATTTGAAATCAAATACTTAATCTACACCACAACTCAACAGCAATAATAAATAGAATATGCAAGGGTTTCTGAGCAACAAATCCAAGACTTCAACACTACAGAAGAACAATTAATCTCAGGTATTAGAATTAAAACAACCGAGAAAGCTGATAATGGAGAAAACATGCAGAACAGAAAGTTTATCTAAGATAGCTTAATAAAACCATGTTGCAGTCCAACCGCATTAGCAACAGCCACCAAGCGGCTTTTTATCTCTTGTTCTATGCCTGTACCGCGCTCAACCAAATCATCAACGGCGATGAAGGCGATAGTCATCAGGCGGCAGTTCTCGTAGTGATAGGCGTAGCCCGGTTCGACTATCCAATTCTCTGAGCTTAGCTGCTCGGCCTTTTCATCCAGGGTTCTGAGCAGGGTGAAATCGAAGGTTAAGACATGGTCTTCCTTGCCATACCAATCCGCCTTTAGCGCCTGAAAATTAATCCACATCTCAAGCTTGGCCAGTAAAGGCTTAAGTGAACTCGAAAATCTGTCATCGGCTGTGATGGTGATGGGGAATCCTTGCTGCATAGTTCTCTTTACCTCTTGCGTAAGCTTGCCGCTTACTTTACCCGCCAGCTTGCTCTTATTCTTGGCTGCCGGAAATGACCTCGGTCTGTCGATAGAATTTGATTGTGCTGGTGAACCGACTCAGATGCAATGGTCAAGACCAAAACCCAGGGCGCAATCTCCCACCACACCTTGTTGAAATTTAATGGTTAAGTTACTCTTGCAACGCTAATAAACCATGGGGATGGATAGGGTTTGCAAGGGATTCTGAGCTACTACAAACAGTGCTTTGCGCACGACAGCGCCGAGATCAACCTCTGGTCGTGCCATAAACTGGCCGAGCAAGATCAGCTGCTGCTACAGGGCGAAGATGAGCTGGCCAGTGGCTTTCTGCCCCGTCTCCCCTTGCCCCACACCTTAGCCTCGGCGTTAATGAACCGCAGCGCCCTCTATCTGCGCGAGCGGGTATTGCTGCATTGCAGCCTGTTCTTTAGCGGCACCGTAGAGCTCAATGGCGAGCGGCGTAAGGTGGTTACACCACTGCTCTATCGCGAGTGCCAGATACAGGTCGATGGCGATGAGATCTTTCTGCAAGCCAGCGAGTCATTAACCGGCCAGCCCCCATTTACCATCAACGAGGCGCTGCTTGAAAAGCTCGTGGTGGAAGGCCATAGCCTGCCCCAAGAGCTGCGTGATAACCCCACGGACGTGAGCGGCTGGATAGCCTGGCTGCGCGCCGGACAGGCCGATGTGGGTGCCACCCAGCTACTGCATTTTCCCAAGCTAATTGATGAAGCGATATTTGAAGGCTTAAGGCGCAAACGCAAAGGCTTTCTGGTAAGTCGCAGCCAGCTGGTGCTGGCCGAGCGATCCCTGGCCAGTCGCGGCATACTGCACGAACTCGACCTATTGATGGCGACACCAGATCTTTCGCCGCCGCTACAGGCCCTGTTTGCCGAGCAGCAGCCATCGCCCCAAAGCAAACGACAGATAGTTACCCAGCAAGACTGCCTTCCGGGACTGCTGAGTAATGCCCAGATGCAGGCGCTGAATATCGCCGCCAACCACACCCTAGGACAAATCTCAGGCCCACCCGGCACGGGCAAAAGCTACACCATAGCCACCATAGCCGCCGAGCAGATATTGCGCGGAAAATCGGTGCTGATCGCCGCCCACACAGATGTTGCCGTGGACGTGATAGCCGATAAGTTACAGCAACAGTTTCAGCTCGGTAGCAGCCTGATCCGCGCCGGTTCGCCGCAATTTATCAAGCAGCTCAAGTCCCAGGTGGACGACATGCTCAACGGCATTCATCCCGTCGCCAACAAGCAGGTAACTGACATCGTGCTGCAGAAGGCCTACAAGCAGCTCGAGATAGTGACCAAACAGCAAGCAAAACTGGAACAAAGCTTTACCCGCCATTGCAAGCGCGCCATCGGCCGCGGCCAGAAGCTGGCGAGACTCGAGCAGCAGAAATCCCGCTGGCGCCTGCCCTACTATAACTGGCTCTATCGCGGCGGTATTAAACGCTTCTCCCGCCAGTGGGAAGTGCTCGACAGCTTAAACGGCCTGATCGCGCAGAAAGAGAAGCTCAGCCTTGAGTATCTGCAGCTGGCCACCAGCCACAGACAAAACCGTCTGCTACAAAACAAGCGCAGCTCCCTGGTAAACTTTGCCAAGGCGATAAGGGCCCGCCAGTCGGCGAAACAGCTAGAGGCCTTCTACAACACAGACTTCTCGGCGCTGCAGCAGACCTTTCCCATCTGGCTGTCCAGCCTCGCCAACCTGCATAGGGTGTTGCCCATGCACCAGGAGATGTTCGATCTGGTGATCATCGACGAGGCCACCCAGGCCAATATTGCCGAGTGTCTGCCCGCACTGCAGCGCGCCAAGGCGGCGCTAGTGGTGGGCGACAGCAAACAGCTGAGACACTTCTCATTTCTCTCTCGCGAGAAACAAGTCAGCATTCAAACCCAGCTCGGTATAGCACCCGACAGACGCGGACTGCTAAGCTACCGCGATGCCAGCATGCTCGACCTGGTATCTGGCTCGCTGAGCGCCCAGGCGCAGGTTGCCTTCCTGGACGAGCATTTTCGCAGCAAGCCTGAGCTTATCCAGTTCAGTAATCAGGCCTTCTATCAAAATGCCCTCAAGGTAATGCAGCACAGGCCTTGTACCAGCTCGGGACATCTGCACAGAGTTCAGGTTAATGGGATACGCGACGCCAAGGGAGTAAACCTCGTCGAGGCCGAGGCCTTGATAGACAAGCTAGCCAAGCTTATTGAGGAACAGGCCGATGCCTTGGTGCCCTCTAGCATTGGGGTGCTCTCCTGTTTTCGACATCAGACCGAGCATCTATCGAAGCAGATCATGGCCCGGTTCAGCCTGGCACAGATAGAACGTCATCAGCTGCGGATCGCCACGCCTTTTGGCTTTCAAGGCGAGGAGCGCGACATCATGCTGCTCTCCTTCAGCGTGACCGCACAGGACAGTCGCGCCGCGGCCTACCTTAACCGCACCGATATGTTTAACGTAGCCATCACCCGCGCCAAACAGGCCCAGTGGCTGTTTCTGTCATTAGATGAAACGGCGCTGCCTAACAATAATCTGTTGGCCAAATACCTCACCTCGGCGACCCAGTTTGAGGCCAAACACAACTATGTCGATGCGTTAGATGAGTTTGGTCAATCGGTGACCCAGGCGCTGGAGGCAAAGGGCATTACCGTGTGGCGCGCCTACCATATGGCGGGGCTGGAGCTGGATATCCTCTGTCGCCACGGCGACCAGTATCTGGCGATAGACTTAATCGGCTACCCTGGCCCCTGGGAGGACTTCTTCGAGATTAACCTCTACAAGCTACTGCAGCGCGCTGGCGTCAGCCTGATGCCGCTAAGCTACGGCCTGTGGAGCCAGCAGCAAGCCCTGTGTATCGACTACATCTGCAAGCAGTTCGGTATAGCGCCCACCCAAGAGGTCGCTTGAAGAAAATTCAATTGCCCACAGCCAGTTAATACCGCAAGGTTAGGTTTTTAGCTCAAATGGATAGCAAGTATATCAAAGGGAATGACACAGCTTAACCGGATACCTCTACCGTTTTTATTACCGGCGTTATTGCTGACTCTATCACTGACCTCCACACTCGTTTTAGGGCTGCCAGAGAGTGCGGCAAACCTAGCCATCTCCTGCTTGGAAAATACCTACTTACAGGATCCCCATATGGAGGCTCCCTGCACAAAGGACGTGGTCGATAACACGGCAAACCTCATCTATCAGAATGATGCCATGCTGGATAGCGGACAAGAGGTCCATATGGTGAGCGAAATTGAGCTCACCTTAGCTAGCAACGAGGTTGATAGACAAGCCACACCGCAAATCAGCGCCGTCAAGTTCCTCTCCGCCACCATGACACTTAGTTGTGATAGCGACTGTGACACCATCGACGGCCTAAACCGTCACGCTGGGCAGCTATTTCTCGCCTTTAACCGCTACCTCACCGACCTGCCTCAGCTTAATCTAGTGAACGCCACGGACTTTAAGCTAGAAGATGATGACGAGCCCCTGCTTATCCGTATCACGCAAAGCAAGGCCGAGATATCTAACTTATTAGCGGCGGACATTCAGAGCGAAATTAACGAAGGGAACCAACCCACAGTTTACGTCAAACTCCTTGGCGAATATGGCTTAGTGCTGCACCTCAAACTCATGCTTACAGGCAAAACCTGGTTAATCGCAGAGACCATTGAAGAAGGCTTGAGACGCACAAAAATCACTGAAGACGGTTTGAGCCTAGCAGAGCAACTACCCTTGATTAACTTCAGCCAAAGCGAGTATGAGGTCTTTCATCAAAACAGGCCTTGGGCGGAGCATTTTGTAATGAATCAAATCCACCTAAACCAGTGCTGGCACAGGACAATCGCCGCGACACGACTCGCCCCCGACGGCACCACTACAACCCAGGACAGAGACGTCGTCACCTGCGACTATCAATACCGTTAACCGCTCAGCCGCGCACAGCCCAAGTTAAGCTTATCAGCTCTAACAGGCATAAAAAAAGCGAACCTTAGGTTCGCTTTTTTCATATCTAAGCTTCATTTGAAGCTAGCTATTACATAATTGCGTCGCTGACGAAGCTAATGCAAGGCGGATTGAGAGCTTTCGCGCGGAGTTGACTTGTGTCAATGAGCACGAAAGCTGAGATTCAACGCCGCAGTAGCGAGTCCAAGCAGCAATTATTTGTAATCGTCAATCGGTGCACACGAGCACATCAAATTACGATCACCGTACACATCATCGATACGATTCACAGTCGGCCAGAACTTGTTCGCCTTAACCGCAGCCGTTGGGAACACGGCCGTTTCACGGCTGTATGGACGTGAGTCGAACTCGCTGTCCATGATGTCGGCCATGGTGTGCGGTGCGTTGTGCAGCGGGTTGTTATCCGCTGGCCACTCACCGGCTTCAACCTTGGCGATCTCGCCGCGAATCGCAACCATAGCTTCGATGAAGCGATCCAGCTCGGCCTTAGACTCAGACTCTGTCGGCTCGATCATCAGGGTACCGGCAACCGGGAAGCTCATGGTCGGTGCGTGGAAACCGTAGTCGTTCAGACGCTTAGCGATATCCATCTCGGTAACGCCAGAGGCTTCTTTAAGCGGACGCAGGTCGATAATACATTCGTGCGCTACGCGGTCATTACGGCCTGTGTAGAGCACAGGGTAATGGGCAGACAGCTTCTTCATCACATAGTTAGCGTTTAGCAGTGCCATCTGAGTAGACTGTCTCAGGCCTTGGTAGCCAAGCAGCTTGATGTACATCCAGGTGATAGGCAGGATGCTGGCGCTGCCGTATGGCGCTGCCGATACCGCACCGTTGTTGTCCGACTCACGACCATGCTTAACCACGGCGTGACCGGCAACGAATGGCGCAAGGTGTGCTTTAACGCCGATTGGGCCCATACCTGGTCCGCCGCCGCCGTGTGGAATCGCGAAGGTCTTGTGCAGGTTAAGGTGCGAGACGTCTGCGCCGATTGAACCAGGTGAAGTCAGACCTACCTGAGCGTTCATGTTGGCGCCGTCCAGATATACCTGGCCGCCGTGCTGATGGATCACTTCGCAAATCTCGCTGATGGTCTCTTCGTACACACCGTGAGTCGATGGGTAGGTCACCATGATGCAAGAGAGGTTTTCGGCCACTTCGGCAGCCTTAGCCTTAAGATCTTCCATGTCCACGTTACCCTGTTTGTCACAGGCGGTAACCACAATCTTCATGCCAGCAAGCTGGGCTGAAGCCGGATTAGTACCGTGGGCAGACTGAGGGATCAGACAGACGTTTCTGTGGCCTTCGCCGCGAGACTCGTGGTACTTCTTGATAGCCAGCAGACCGGCGTATTCGCCCGAAGCGCCTGAGTTAGGCTGCATGCACATGGCGTCATAACCTGTGATGTCGACCAACCAGTTTGATAGCTCTTCGATAAGCTCGGCATAACCCTGGGCTTGATCTTGCGGGCAGAAAGGATGCATGTTGCCAAATTCTGGCCAGCTCACAGGCATCATCTCGGTCGCCGCGTTCAGCTTCATGGTGCAAGAACCCAGTGAGATCATCGAGTGGTTCAATGCTAAATCTTTGTTTTCCAGACGTTTGATATAACGCATCATCTCAGTTTCGCTGTGATAGCGATTGAAGGTTGGATGCTCAAGGATAGCGTCTTGACGTACCAGCTCGGCTGGAATTGAGTTGCTGCCATTAGCGATGATGTCGGCATCGATTGCTGCCACATCCAGACCATGACCTTCGCCCAGAACGATATCAAACAGCTGCGCCACGTCTTCACGCGTGGTGGTCTCAGCCATGGCGACACCTAAGATGCCGTCGCTGTCGATACGCAGGTTAACTTCACCGGCGATGGCGCGTGCCTGTACGGCGGCGCTGTCGGCTATCTTGAAGGAAACGGTATCGAACCAAGTATTGTTAACCAGCTCAACGCCCTTGGCCTTAAGACCGGCGGCAAAGATGTCGGCCAGACGATGGATACGGTCGGCGATGATCTTCAGGCCTTGTGGGCCATGGAATACGGCGTAGAAAGAGGCCATGTTGGCCAGTAACACCTGTGCAGTACAGATGTTTGAGTTAGCCTTTTCGCGGCGGATATGCTGCTCACGAGTCTGCATCGCCATACGCAGGGCGCGGTTACCACGGGTATCTTGAGACACACCAATAATACGGCCTGGTAGTGAACGCTTGTGCTGATCGCGAGTCACGAAGAAGGCGGCGTGTGGACCACCGAAGCCCATTGGTACGCCGAAACGCTGAGCGCTACCGAAGACCACATCGGCGCCCATTGAGCCAGGCGACTTGAGCGATACCAACGACATGATGTCGGCGGCAACAGTCACGATAGCCTTCTTCTCTTGCAGCGCGGCAAACAGCTCGGTGAAGTCGGTGATTTGACCATAGTGGTTGGTGTATTGGAACAAGGCACCAAACAGCTCATAGTTAACCGCTTCGCTGGCTGGGCCAACCACGATTTCGAAACCGAAACATTCGGCGCGGGTCTTCACTACGTCTATAGTCTGTGGGAACACATCGTCGGCGATGAAGAAGATGTTGGCTTTCTTCGCCTTAGAGACACGCTTGGCCAGCGCCATGGCTTCGGCGGCTGCGGTGGCTTCGTCCAGCAAAGAGGCTGAAGCCAGGTCAAGACCGGTAAGATCCATCGACAGCTGTTGGAAGTTAAGGATGGCTTCCAGACGGCCCTGGGCGATCTCAGGCTGGTATGGGGTGTACGCCGTGTACCAACCTGGATTTTCGAATACGTTACGCTGAATCACGCTTGGCACGATAGTGCCGTAGTAACCCATGCCGATGTAGCTCTTGAACACCTTGTTCTTATCCGCGTACTTGCGAATTGAGGCAAGGCCTTCGGCTTCGCCACAGGCGCTGCCAACGGCAAGATCGCGTCCAAGACGAATCGACTCAGGGACTATCTGCTGTGTTAAATCTTCTAAAGATTCTGCACCAACGAAGTTCAGCATCTCTTGCTGATCTGCGCTGTCCGGGCCGATATGACGACGGATAAATAGTTCGTGCTGCTCTAACTGAGTGAGGGTTTCAGTGGTCATGATTAACCTAGTTCCATATTTGCCAGTATCCTAGCTGTAGGGGGCTGGTGTTACCGGTCTCGTTGTTTGATGTGGTTCTACTTCTCGTTACCGGCCTGCATATTGCGCGGGCTTATAACGAACGAAGCCCCATCTCTTTGCGATATGGGGCTTCGTAGGCATCGACAATTACTCTTCGTCGATAACCGCTTGATAGCCTTCGGCATCAAGCAAATTGTCTAGTTCGCTCAGGTCGCTTGGCATGATGCGGAAGAACCAGCCATCGCCGTATGCGTCGCTGTTAACCAGCTCAGGAGAATCTTCTAGCGCTTCGTTAACTGCTACCACTTCACCTGAAACAGGTGCGTAGATGTCTGAAGCGGCTTTTACCGACTCGGCTACCGCGCAGTCATCGCCGGCGCTAACACTGTCGCCAACTTCTGGCAGCTCAACGAATACCATGTCGCCTAGCAATTCTTGGGCGTGCTCACTGATACCAACAGTGTATGAACCGTCTTCTTCTCTGCGGATCCATTCGTGTGAAGAAGCGTATTTCAATTCAGTCGGAATATTGCTCATTATTTTTGTTCCTTGTTCCGTAGTGCTAAATTTTAAAAACTAAGACTGTATAACCACTCAAGCGCCTGTCATTCGACTGGGTCAGCCGATATTTTAGCAGCTTTGGCCCGAGTTGCTTAGGTAGAGCAACCCGGCCCCGCTATTGCCCTTTTGGCAGCCTGACGGCTAAACAGGGATAACCCTTATCAAACAGTTAGAAAGCCTGCTTACCGTTGCGCACGAAGCTAGGTGCGATCACTTTAACAGGGACGCGCTTCTTACGCATCTCTACTTCTGCGACATCGCCAACAGAATTTGGCACGCGGGCCATGGCGATTGAGTAGCCTAAGGTCGGAGAGAAGGTGCCGCTGGTGATAGCGCCCTGCTGCTCAACGCCGTCTGCGTCGGTGAAGAAGACTGGCATGCCGGTGCGCAGTACGCCCTTAGCTTCCATCACCAGGCCAACTAGCTTATCTGTGCCGGCGGCTTTAATAGCGGCTAGCGCTTCGCGGCCGATGAAGTCACGGTCTTCAGGTTCCCAGGCGATGGTCCAGCCCATGTTGGCCGCTAGCGGGTTAACGCTCTCGTCCATATCTTGGCCGTACAGGTTCATGCCTGCTTCTAAACGTAGGGTGTCGCGGGCGCCCAGACCACATGGCTTAACGCCATTGTCTAGCAGGGCTTGCCACAGGGCTTCGGCTTCAGCCTCGGGTACGATGATCTCGTAACCGGCTTCGCCTGTGTAACCTGTGGTTGCGATGAAGAGAGAGCCAGACTGCACACCGAAGAAAGGCTTCATGCCTTCAACCGCTGCGTTTTGCTCGTCGGTAAATACCGCCGCCGCTTTCGCCTTAGCGTTAGGACCTTGAACGGCGATCATCGCCAGCTCAGGACGCTCAGTGACAGTCACGTCATAGCCTTTAACTTGCTCGGTGATCCAGGCGAGGTCTTTCTCGCGAGTGGCCGAGTTCACTACGATACGGTAATGGGTGTCGCTGAGATAATAGGTGATCAGGTCGTCGATAACGCCTGCATTGTGGTCTAACATGCCACCGTAGAGTGCCTTACCCGGCACCTTGAGTTTGGCGACGTCGTTGGCCAGTAGCTTACGAAGAAAATCACAGGCCTCAACACCCGTAACATCAACTACTGTCATGTGAGACACGTCAAACATACCTGCGTCTTGACGCACAACATGGTGTTCTTCGATTTGAGAGCCGTAGTTTAGCGGCATGTCCCAACCGTGAAAATCGACCATTTTGGCGTTAGCTTCTAGGTGCTTGTTAAAGAGTACAGTTTTATTAGCCATTATTATCTCTTCTTTTTTTGCCCTTTTCGGGTCTTACCTGGCGGTGCCTCAGCGCTAGGGCATGATTGATGAAATGGGGCAAAGGCCGAAAGGGTCGGTCAAGCACTATCTTGTCATCAATAGGCGGTAGCGAAGCAGGCGGTCATGGTGAACCGTCTCGAACTGACACACCTAAACCTAGGGTACGTAGGGCCAGGATGTGATTGCAAAGATGAGTTTTTGCATCAATTGCGTCGAATAAGATGCATCAACAAATTCTGTTTTAAGATACGCGCTTGGTATCAAAATGCGGCGAAATTATACCTTGCGTCACAGTTTTGTATACAAGAGAATTTTCTAATCCGAACCATTTTCCCATTACTTTTTCTCATGTTTAAAATGTAGTTTTTTTACATGAGAATCCGTATATCAAATCAAATGATGTCAACCACTTGTATTTAAAAACAAAATGATAAGGTGCCGCATTTTTCCCGAGCTTATTTACACAACTCAGGCAAGCGGGTTTTGTTACCCATAGCCTGTTGCATAAACAGTGTTTTCACAGGAGAAAGGTTATCCACCAGGTTGAGACCTAGATCCCGCAGGGCTTTTTTCACCGGATTGCTACCTTCGAACAGCCGCTTGAAGCCCTCCATCGCCGCGATCATCTCCAGCGCGTCCGCCTTACGCCAACGCTCTAACGGACGAAGATTGGCATAATCGCCGAGATCCTTGCCCTTGGCCTTGAGTTCACTCAGGGTCTCGATAATAGCCGCGGCGTCTAAGAAGCCCAGGTTCACCCCCTGGCCTGCCAGCGGATGTATGGTGTGGGCCGCATCCCCCGCAAGCACCAGGCGGTGGCGGGCAAAGTGGCGGGCATAACGCATCCGCAGCGGGAAGGCCTGTGGCTCACTCTCGAGCGTACACATGCCCAGCTTACCGTCGAAGGCGGCGGTCAGGCTGCGTTCGAACTGCACCTTGTCGCCCTCCAGTAGCGCCTGAGCCTTGGCCGGAGGCACCGACCAGACGATAGAGCAGAGATTTGGCTCAAACAGCGGCAGAAACGCCAATGGGCCATCGCTTAAGAACACCTGTCTGGCGGTGGCATTGTGGGGCAGCTCGGTGCGGATCGAGGCGACGATGGCGTGATGGCCATAATCCCAGAAGGTCATGGGGATCTTGCACTGCTCGCGCACCCAGGAGTTGGCACCGTCGGCGCCAATCACCAGCGCCGCCGACAGGTTGTCGCCGTTATCCAGGGTCAGCCAGGCCTCACGCTCGCCAAAGGCTATCTTTTCCAAGCGATGATTTTCCAGGTGGGTGATCTCACTTAGCTCACCGGCACGGGTCGCCAAGGCATGGCTGATGTTGTCATTTTCTATGATGCTGCCCAGGATCTGCTCGCTGATCGAATGGGCATCGAAACCTATCTTGCCCAAGCTATCCTTATCCCACACCGCCATCTTCTGATAGGGGCCGACGCGAGACTCGTCGATATAGGCCCAGGCCCCCAGGTGGGTAAGTAATCGCTGACTCGCCTTGTTGATGGCGCTGACTCTTAGCCTGGCCTCGCCGGATACCGCCTGGGTTTCGCCGGCATCGATCACCACGACTCTCAGCCCTTCCTGTCCCAAGCCGATGGCAGTTGCCAGCCCGACCATGCCTCCGCCGATGATGGCAACGTCATAGGTTTGTGTACTGAACATATAGCGATCCTTTATCCAAGTTGGCTGGCTGATTGAGGCGATTTCCACCCCATGGCTTTGCGGGCAATGGGCGTCTTGAGCGGCGGACACCAGGAGAGCAGACGCAGCCCCAGGTTACGACCAGCCACCAGGGGCCAGTGCTGATTGGAGAAGCCGCGCACTAAGAATTCGACATTGGTGATGGTGGTGTCACGGTCTTGCTGGCGACGGCTAAGGTATTCGTGGGTCAGCTTGGCGCCGCCGATATCCTCGCCCCGCTCTAGCGCCTCGTCGACCACCTCGAGCAGACAGACGAGATCCCTAAGCCCCAAGTTAAAGCCCTGGCCTGCGATGGGGTGCAGTGTCTGCGCCGCGTTACCAATAAATACGGTGCGCTGATAGATGGGGCGCGCCATGTAAGAGAGCTTAAGCGGATAGGCGTAACGCTCACCCACATCGATAAAACGCCCGGCGCGGTGGCCAAAGGCATCTTGCAGCGCATCTAAAAACGCAGGTTTCTCGGCGCCCAGCATCAGCTCGGCATGCTCTGGCGCCAGCGCCCATACCAGGGAGACTCTAGACTGCCCATCCACATTGGCCATGGGCAGAATCGCCAGCGGGCCGCTGTCGGTAAAGCGCTCATAGGCCCACTCTTGATGGGGCTTGTCGGTGAGCACGTTGGCCACCACGGCCACCTGCTCGAAATCCACCTGCTCCAGCGGCAGCTTAAAGTCCTGTCTGACCTTAGAATTTAGACCGTCGGCGGCCACCACCAGCTTGGCGCTGAGGGCAGTGCCATCGTCTAGCATCAATTGCTGGGCATCGACGCCGGCGACAATACTGGCCACCTTGGCGGGACAAAACAGGCTGACATCCTGTTGCTCCAGCAGGCTAAATAGCTTGGCGCCGACACGCTCAAGCTCCACCACCTGGCCCAGATAGGGCAGATGAAAATCTTTGGCGTTGAGTGTGGTCATGCCGAAATGGCCGCGATCCGAGACATGGATATTCTCGATAGCCGTACCCAGGTGGGCCAGCTTAGGCCAGATGCCGAGACGGGTCAGCTCGAAGATGGAGCCTTGGGCGATAGCGATGGAACGGGCGTCGAAACCCGGATGGCCGTCGCCGGGACGGTTGGCCTCGATAAGGGCGATGCGCAGCACTTGCTGGCGTTTCTGTGCCAGGTTGGCCAGGCCCAGGGCCAGGGTGGCACCGGCCATGGCGCCGCCAACGATGGCGATATCAAACTGCTTAGGGTCAGACGAAGTGGTCATTCACTTTCTCTTTCTGTGGCAAGCAGTTAAATCTGCTCGCCCCGATAAATGCAGACAATATTAATGAATCATGGGGTCTTGATCTTTGATCTCACTCGGCTCGGGGCCAAATTCGGCGTAACAGAGTAGCGCCGCCATGCGGGCAAACTCCATCAGCTCTATGTAGGCCGCCTCGGACTCTTCATCTTCGGCCACATCGAACTCCACCTGAGCGATCTCGGCGAGATCTTTAATCACCTCTTTTACGTCGCTCGAGGCGCGATTGAGCTTAGGCTGCGCCATGGCGATGCCCGTCAGGAAGCTCTGCACCCAGAGAGAGAGGGCCTCGACCCGCTTGCTCAGGGTCTCCTCCTCTTCCGGCGCCATAGGCGTGAAGCCGAAATCGGCATCTGTGATGCGCGCCAGGGTGTCTTGATAAAGCTCTTCCAGCAGCTGCACCAGAGAAGGCGGCGGCAACTGACCATCGTTGATCAGTTCGAGCAGGGGCTTGATCCACTCGCTCTTGGCCTGACCCACGCCACCACAGATAAGGCCCACCAGGGAACCATGGACTTCAACGGGATGTTGGGCGATATCGGCGGCATTGAGCTCGGCGAACAGAATTTCGATGCGTAAAGAGGGAGGGGTTGCCATAAGGTGTTCCAATCATAATTTCACTGTGGACATGCTAGCAGATCTGGCCTGCGCGACCAAGCCAAAAGCATTGCTCTACCACCAAGTTAGGTCATGAATGACCATGGCGAGGCCCAGTAACTGCGCACAATTCATCCAGGGCAAAGCGATCAACGCTAAGCTATTGGTTATCTAAACAACATTTAATCTAACAAAGCGTTATTAAGGCCCCAGTGTTATTGCACTTTCAAGGGCAGCCCGATATAGTCCGCTCAACGACAGGATAAAAGGATCTACATCGCAAATGAGTAGCCATGCTATCGAAATTAGCTTATTGGGCCGCACCTACTCCATCGCTTGTCCGATAGGACAGGAAGATGCCTTGCGCCATGTGGCCAACAAGCTGGAAAAGCAGCTAAGTTCCCTGCGTGCTCGAACCAACAACCTTAGCCGGGAAGAAATTGCCATCATGGCGGCACTAAATATTGGCTATGAATTGTTGGAAGAACAGAAGAAGAATCAAGATTATATTAAGCAGATGGATGACAAGATCGGTCTGCTGCAATCGACCTTGGAGAGTGCGCTGGTTGAGCGTGCCACAAAAGACGATTAAACTGTAATTACGCGTGAGGCGAAGCGATTTATCACGATTATCGCCGCCCGACCGCTAAGGTCGATACGCAACAATTTTGCTCCCTGTGGTGTGCGTGAGTCGGTTATGTCCCTGTGCCGATATTTACAAACTCAGGGTGAATGTTTTGATGACATTGCGCAAGCTCGGCGCGAACCGAGAAGCCTTAGGATTTGATCATTTACCCGCCTTGAACCTACGGTTCAAGGGCTACACCGGTAACGGCATCTTGGGGAGCAATTCAAATTAAAGAGGCTGAAAGGTATAACACTTTTCGGCCTTTTTTATATCCCAAGCAAACTGCCCGCCTCGAAACCATTAAGGGTTCAAGGGACCACACAGATAACGGCATCTTGGGGAGCAATTCAAATTCAAGCTTTAAGACCATTAAAGCGAATAAATAGCAAAGCCAGAAGGCCCACCATCTTCTGGCTTTTTTAAATCCCACGCAAACTGCCCGCCTCGAAACCGTTATGGGTTCAATGGCCACACGGATAACGGCATCTTGGGGAGCAATTCAAATTAGAGAGGCTGGAAGGTACAGGTCTGAAAAGATAACCTTTCGGCCTTTTTTATATCCCAAGCATACTACCCGCCTCGAAGCCGTTATGGGTTCAAGGGCTACACAGATAACGGCATCTTGGGGAGCAATTCAAATTCAAGCTTTAAGACCATTAAAGCTAATAAATAGCAAAGCCAGAAGGTCCACCATCCTCTGGCTTTTTTATATCCCAAACAAACTGCCCGCCTCGAAGCCATTATGGGTTCAAGAGCTACACTGATAACGGCATCTTGGGGAGCAATTCAAACCTCTCGCTAAAAAGCGATAAGGCTGGAAGGTATTGATCTGAAAAGGTCACCTTCTGGCCTTTTTTATCTCCTTATCAAACTCGCGCCAGCCCGTTAGCTAAATTGCCGCGCAGTTGAAAGTGTAATGACAACAGAGATAGACTGCCCACATCAAAGCAAACTCGATAATACCAATCACGGTAAGTAAGTGATCAGAAGTAGCGCAGGAAAAACGGTCGAGAACAAGGCAAAATTTTTCGATAAGTAGTTATTCTACAATCAAAAATAATAACGCCGTTATCGGGCGTTTTAACAAGCTAGCATGATCAGTTATTTACTACGATTGGTATAACTGCCTTCACTGGAGTAGCGACATTGAAACCAGCCTTAACGCCGAGCACCGCCAATCAAGAAAATCGTCAGGCGATTAGAAATCAGATCCGCAGCGCGAGACGGGCGCTCCCCGAGCAGACCCAGAAGCAATTTGCCCAGGAGGCGGCCAGCAGGCTGATGGCGGTGATTAATCAGCGTCAGGCCAAGCATGTGGCGCTTTATCTGACCAGTGATGGCGAGCTGGATACCCAACCGCTGATTGAAACCCTTTGGCAGGAGGGGGTGAATGTCTATTTGCCGCGACTGCACCCCTTCTCACTGGGCAACCTGCTGTTTTTTAAATACCATCCCACCAGCCACCTGATCCAGAATCGCCTCAAGATCTGGGAGCCCAAGCTCAACATCACAGAGATGATCTTGCCCCAGCATCTGGATGTGATTATCACCCCCCTGGTGGCCTTCGATGAGAAAGGGAATCGTATGGGGATGGGCGGCGGCTATTACGACCGCTGCCTGAGCGACTGGCAGCTAAGGGGGAAACCCTACCCCATCGGCTATGCCCATGATTGCCAGCGAGTCGAATCACTGCCCACCGAGCACTGGGATGTGCCCCTGCCCATGATAGTGACTCCATCGGCTACTCACACAAGTTAAGGTAAAATTGGCAAGCGACTATTGGCTGCTCTGCGACTTTTTCTGCCAATAGGCGTTATGCTCGAACCCATGGCTGGCCAGAACCTTGGTCAGCTCGCCGCTACGATGCAGCTCTGCCAGGCTCCGATTGAAGTCGGCTAAAATCTTCTGGGCATTGGGAAGATGCTTGGCCACCCCGATATGAAACAGCTCCACGCTCAGGGGCTCTCCCACAGGCTCAAGCTTGCCACGATATTCGCTGCCGGGTCGTTCGATAAGGTAGCGAGCGACATCCTCACAGATCAGCACCAGATCCACCCGACCGGCCAGCAGTTTCCTTAGGTTCACCGCATCTGAGCTGGCGGCCTCGGTATTCAGGTTAGCCTCTCCGAAGGCCACAGGGTTGGCATAGCCGCGGCCGATGCCGATAAGATAGGGCTTGAGATCCTCGATATCGCGAAAGACAATCTTGCTGTCACTGCGCTTATACAGGCGAATTGAGACAGATAACAAGGGGTCGGAAAAGTCGATCCACTGCTCCCGTTCGGGCCGATACCAGACGCCTATGATGAGATCCGCCAACTCCCGCTTAATAAGCGTTTGGGCGCGTATAAAGGGGTAAAACTCATGGGACAGAGGATATCCCGCATGTTGAAATACCGCCTCCACCAGATGGTACACCACGCCCCACTCGGGCATCTGCGGCGAATAGAAGGGCGGATAGTCGTTGGATACGCTAATCAATGGCGTTTTCGCCATCACCGGCAGTTGATGCAGCTCGCTACGTCGCTCTCCGTCGCTGGCCAAGGCCGAGGCGCCAAGCAACACCTGGCACAAGACTAGGGCCAAAATTAGCCACAAGGCTATCCTCAACACTAGACCCACGACTGGGCCCAAGGCTAGGATCGAGACTCGCCACAACTGTTTAAGCTTTCCCAGACGAGGCATCAGTAGCCTAAGAGCGGTCGCCCCTGATACTAATCTATATGAGCCTAAGCCTGTGCTCGGGTGAACTTGAGCAGAATGACAAGCTGTAACCATCTAAGCTTTTCCAGCGAATTAACAAAAGGATAGTTCACATTTTAGTCTAGTTTTTACCGGCTCGTGATGTTGCAGGCCCTAAGTGACGGCATACTCGCACCTGTTCTACCAATTAATCAGGCTATCCACTCGGTTCACTTTGAAAGCCTTAGGTTTACGGGCTAAAGTGTGCAGAGACTTTTTGCACTGGCGGCCAAAGGTTTTCTACGCCACAAGGCTCTTCGCCATTTGCCGCCATGCTCTTCACCATTAAAGGATGAAACAATGAAGATTAGCGCGCGACTCCTCCCCCTTGTTCTGCTCACCCTCGGCGCCTGCGCCCAACAGAGCAGTCAGGCCCCCGAACCTCAGACAGAAGCGCCGGCCTCACAAGCGTCAGAGCCTCAAGCCGCTCAGACTATGCCCCTTGGCGATACCAGCCGTAACGCGCTGGATTGGCCAGGCCTCTATAAAGGCACCCTGCCCTGCGCCGACTGTGAGGGGATCGCCATGAGCCTCAAGCTTAATGGCGACAACAGCTATCAACTCTCTCAGCAATATCTTGGCAAGCAAAACCTTGGTGAGCAAAACCTTGGTGAGCAAAATCAAGCAACCGATGTCGTCCTTGAGGGGCAGTTTAGCTGGAATGAGATGGGCAGCAAGATCACCTTAGATAGCAAGGCCAGAGGCATGAAGCTTCAGGTGGGCGAGAATATTCTCTTTATGCTGGACGATAAGGGGGAGCGGATTAAGGGGGCGCTGGCCCAGCAATATCAATTGTTAAAAGCCAATTGATATTGCCTGACAGACTTAATTTGATTTACACCAGAGATTGACGCAGGGAGTGTCGCCCACATTGACCTCAAATCCAGGGCAATGGTTGGCGAAGTATTTGGCCTCCTGACAGGAGGTCATCTGCAGGCACTGTTGGCGGGCATCGCAGCTAAACACCACATTCTGCAGCTCCTGCTTACCCACGTAATACTCAGACCCTGGGGGGAACAGCCCCTCCGGCGGTTTGATATCCACATCGGCCGAGTAGTCATAGTTGACCATAAACAGATAAAGCAGATTACCAAAGGCGATCGCCAGGGCCACCAGACCAACCTTGACGCGCCAGCTGATGGCATCTTCGCTGTCAAACTTATCATGGGACTCGAAAGGCGAGGTCAAAGTGATGGGATTACCCAGGTCTATCTCGCCCTTGGTGACCTTAGTACCGCGCAGCGCGTCTTTCCACTGGCGATACACCACAGATTCACCCTCTTTGGGCATGTGTTCATAGGGGAGTAAATTGATGCCAAAAATTCTGAGTTCGTCCGATCCGTCGTCCGGGGCGATGAAACCTACCCTCTGCTCCTGATTCCAACGAACAAGCGTTCCTCGCTTAGCTCTAATATCCATATTCCTGTCCGCCTTGAAAGCCTTTCCTGGGAGGCGGCTACCTACCCAAGCCGCTGTAACCTGTTTAAACCATTTAGGGTATCCAACCCAAAATCGTTAACAGTTACGTTACACTTCTCTATCAATATAATTAGCTTTTCATGGTACGGCAAGTATGATTTTGTAGCATCTTTGTCTGGTTTTTATACCTGCCAGTCGATAGGCGTCTCGCCAGAGGCCTTTAACAACTCGTTGATTTTTGAGAAGTGTTTACAGCCAAAGAAACCACGGTAGGCAGAGAGCGGCGAAGGGTGAGGCCCGCTCACCAGATGGTGCCGCTCCGCCTCGATAAGCTTGCTCTTCTTCATGGCGTGGCCGCCCCACAGCACGAAAATAATCGGCCGCTCCTGCCCATTAAGCAGCCTCAAGGCGTTGTCGGTAAAGGTCTCCCAGCCCGCCTTGGCATGGGAGTGCGCCTTGCCCTGCTCTACCGTAAGCACAGTATTAAGCATCAAGACGCCCTGCTCGGCCCACTTGGCCAGGTAGCCATGATCTGGGATCCTAAAGCCATCGATATCACTGGCCAGCTCCTTATACATGTTCACCAAAGATGGCGGTACCTTCACCCCAGGCTGCACCGAGAAACAGAGGCCGTGCGCCTGGCCCTCGCCGTGATAAGGATCTTGACCAATCAACACTACCCTCACCTTATCCAGCGGCGTTAGCTCGAAGGCACTAAACACCTGCTCCTCTTGCGGGTAGATCGCCTTACCGGCATCGCGCTCACCTTGCACGAAAGACTGCAACTGGCCAAAGTAGGCCTGCTGGGCCTCCTGGTCGATAAAATCTTGCCATTGGCTGATCTCTGTCATAGCTATCTCTTTATATTTTTTCGAAAAAAACTTAGAATCGAGTGATATTTACGGCGTAATCCAACTCATACAGAGTAAAACGCCACATTCAAGCTTACCGAGAGTAGTCTCTGCATACCCAAGAGGTTTTACGATGTCCTTGGCGCATAAACGCGGTTTTACCCTTATCGAACTCGTGGTCGTTATCATAGTGCTGGGGATCCTGGCGGTGACCGCCCTGCCAAAATTTATCAATCTCTCCCAGGACGCTCAAGTCGCCAGCGTCAAGGCGACCGGCGGCGCCTTCAAGTCCGGTATCGACATGGCCCGCGCCGTCTGGGCAGTCCGAGTCGGCTCAGGCCCGGCGGAAAACCTCAAAACCTTCGGCGACGACGAAGCCGGCGAGATGGATTTTAACGCCAATGGCTGGCCGGCGCAGCACTACTTTACCGATAACGAGGCCTCGCCGCAGCTGGACAACGTAGAAGATTGCATCTCGGTGTGGGAGACAGTGTTTCAGGGCGACGAGCCCAGCGTCTCACGCAGCGATGCCCAGACGAGCACAGATTATAAGGCCAACTATATCAGCGTGAACCAGTGTCGCTACAACCTGAGCGACAATCAAAACCTCAGCATCTACTATGACTCACGAGATGGCCGGGTGCTGGTCGACAGCGATCCCGCCAGTTAACCTTGCGGCGCGCATTGAGATTGGCGATACAGATCCCATTACCTCTAAATCTATGCTTCATTAACGGCTAATTTACGTTACTATGCCAGCATACTATTGACCTACCTGTGAGCATGCGCATGTCAGAACAGCAAAAAGAAACCACAATTTTTCAGTTAGCCGACAAGTTTATCGCCTTAGCCAACGAGCTCAGCGCCGAGGAGCAGGATATCGCCAAGGTGGGCACCGCCCTGCGTTTCGCCGCCGCCCGCTTCAATGCCTTCGAGGCCGCGCTGAAATCTGCCGACCTTAAGGCCGAAAAAGCCAACGCACTGGAGTGGTTTACCAAAGAATACAAGGATATGTTGAACGATAACCTAGACGATCATATCGACAATCCGCCTGCGGCTCAGCAGGAGCCAGCCAAAGATGATGCCGTGCAGGTCTTTAACGGCTAGACTGCTAACCGACACAGCCAGATAAAACAATGCGGCTAAGGAATATTCCTTAGCCGCATTTTTATAAATACTTCAAAAACTTATGCGTATTAAGCACAGCCTATTCAGGCTAGAGGGTCACCAGCACCCGCACCGCCAGCAGAATCAACACCACGCCCGAAAGCTTGTCGATAAGCGCCGCCTTCTCCCTTAGCTTAGGCAGTACGGATTTGTGCGACAGCAAGAACGCGATCAGGGTGTACCAGAGGCCATCGACCACCAGCGGCGTCAACACGATAAGCGACTTGCCCCATAGCTCGTCGGCCACCATCACAAACTGACTGAAGAGCGCCAGGAAGAACAGCATGATCTTAGGGTTAAACAGCGAGATGGCGATGCCGTCACGGGCAGCGGTCAACCAGTCTGTCGACTTACCCGCCGCCAGCTTGTCGGACATGCCGCCCTTAGAGCGCAGCGCCTGCACGCCGATATAGGCGAGATAGAGGGCGCCGAGGATCGCTATGCCATTAAACACCAGCGGGGCCTGCTTAAGCAGCACCGCCAGCCCCAGCAGGGTCACCAGGGCGTAGATACCTATGCCGATGGAGTGCGCCCAGGCGCAGACGATGCCGTTGGCCCGGCCACCGCCCAGGGTATGACGCACCACCATAGCCAGACTCGGCCCGGGCGACATGGCGCCCAAACAACAGATGGCCAACAACCCCAGCCACGCACTAAAACTCATCTTATCTCCTCGCAGTCCTGATTAGTCCGCCTGATAGAACTGGCGAATATCCTTAGCCAGCGCCTTTAGCGACGAGGGCTCAATATACATCATATGGCCCGCCTCGTAGTAGTGCATCTCCACGCGGCTATTGTCTATGCCGTTATCGGCCAGGGTGTTCTCGGTGGCGAAGAAGGGGGTAGCAAAATCATAGTAGCCATTGGCCACCAGGATTCTGAAATCCTTGTTTTCCCGCTGGGCGCGACCGAGATAGGGGGCGACATTCACATAGTGCATTTGCTTGCCGCTGATGTTCCAGTTCCAGCCACGGTTAACATCGACCGAGAGCACGTTAAAGGGACGGGTGATCTTCACCCCCAGATCCTGATACAGATATTGATGAATCGCGGCAGTATAGGCGCCATCTATGCCATAGCCAGATGGATCGGCATCGGTACGCTCGCCGCCGCTGTCATAGTCTACGCCCAGATAACGACTATCCAAACGCCCCACGGTGCGATCTTCATCCCTGAGCAACTGCTTGGTATAACGGCTGGCGCTGACTCTCAGATTCACCCTGTCCAGGTAATCCTCTGTTAGTCCGGTAAAGCGTGCCAGCTGCTGGCGCACCGCCAGGTATTGAGCTTGGGGCAAACGACTGCCCTTAAGCAGCGCCAGGGCATAATCGTTCATCGCAAACTGACGCGCCGCCTCGACGAAGGCGCTCAGCCCCATCGCCTTATCGGTCGCAGCAACCCTGTCATGATAGAAAGCCGTAGCCGCCATGGTCGGCAGGAAGCCGATGTAAGGCTGATTGTTGCCGGGCTGATAGCGGGCATGGCTAAAATCGAGAATCGATGAGATCAGCATGACGCCATTGACCGAAATATCTGTCCAGCCAGATTGCAGCTCGTCCACCAATGCGGCGGCGCGGGTGGTGCCATAACTCTCACCGGCGATATACTTGGGCGAGTTCCAGCGGCCATGTTCAATCAGCCAGCGGCGAATAAACTCGGCAATCGATTGGGCGTCCTCTTTCACACCCCAGAAGTCCTGACCCTTGTGTTCACCCAGGGCGCGGCTAAAGCCTGTACCCACGGGATCGATAAACACCAGATCCGACTTGTCCAGCATGGAAAATTCGTTATCCACTAAGTGATAAGGCGCGGCGCCATCGTCCTTGGCATCACCCGGTACCACCACACGCTTAGGCCCAAACAGCCCCATGTGCAGCCAGAGCGAAGCCGAGCCAGGGCCGCCGTTAAACACGAAGGTCACGGGGCGTGGCTGACCTGATTCAATCTTGGTGCGCAGATAGGTGACCGAGAAGATGCTTGCCAGCGGCTTGTCCTTGTCATCTTCTAAGATGGTTTCCGAGGCGATGGTCTCATAGTGCACCCGCTCGCCGTTGATCTTCACCTGACCCGTGGTTTGATACACCTTGGCCTCTGGCGCCTTTGCCTCTGTCTTGGCAGGCTTGCCGTTAGATTTTTCCTGAGCCGCCTGACCGGGAAGGCTCAGAAGCAGCAGCGACAGACCCGCCGCGCCCAGCAATTGCTTGGAGAGCTTGAGTCGCGATAGTGGTCGAGTCTGATGATTGAGTGGATTTTGACTCAAGTGATCTTGACTAGAAAAGTTTTGACCTGAGTGTCGCCGCGTAAAAATATCAGCCATGGAGCGCGTCCTATTATTGTTATTGTCGATTTGGGTCGGTCAGCTTACAAAGAATCCCAAAGCGTCGCAAAGCATCAATTGCAAACAAATTTTTCACGCTCAGTGAAGGGCCGCCAGTGAATCGACGGCCCTTGTCGTGCCCCGCTTAGCTCTCCAGCCGCAGGCTAAGGCCCAGCTCGCGCATATGCTTCTTCTCCCGCTTGAGATCCTTAAGCAGCAGATCCACCCTCGCGCTTTGCTCGGGCAGTAGCGCCAGCTCGTTGGTGTCCAGCGGCGCGCAGCTTAGGCGCAGGCTCTGAGCGACCCGGCCGAGATTGACCAGGATGGCGAGGCGCAGCAGACACAACAAGCGCACCATCAGCTGGCGCCGTCCATCCGGTAGGGCGTTGAGCTGCTCAAACTGCGGCTTCTTGCGCTGATTGCCGATAAGCAGCGCCAGATCCTGCTGCAGATCCTGGCTAAAGCCCGGCAGATCGCTGTTGGCTATGATATAGCCGCCATGCTTATGGTGGGAGCGGGAGTTGATGTGTATGCCTATCTCATGCAGGGTCGCGGCGTAGGCCAGCAGCCTCGCCTGGGAACGGATCTCCCAGGCATCGGCCACAGACTCAAACAGCGCCATGGCGCTTTTACACACCCTGGCGCCTTGAGCCATATCCACATGATAGAGCTGAGCAATACTGTCTACGGTGCGATGGCGCACATCATGATACTGACCTATCTGCGCCAGCTCGTAGAGCACGCCCTCGCGCAGGGCCGCCGGGGTAAAGCTAAGCTGCTGGATCTCCAGGCGGCGAAAGAAGCTGAGCAGAATGGCCAGCCCCGCCGGCACCAGTATGATGCGCTTGCGGTCGATATTGGCAAAATCCAGCCTGTCCACATGACCCGCCTCTATCAGGAAGCGCTTGAGACGCTTAAGCTGACTCAGGGTCACGGGGGCATAGTGGCCGGGTTCGATATCGCTCTCTTGTGCCTCTTCACTGGCGACCTCGCCAGCCAGCCTCTCCCGCCTTGACAGTTCCGCCAAGGCCTCGCAGATCGCCTTGACCGAGCCAGAGCTGCCCAGCACCAGCTCCCAGTCGGCCTCGAAATATTCCTTGGAAAGCGAGGAGAACTGCCTGTCGGCAGCCGCCTGAGCGGCGCGAAATGCCGCCGTGGTCAATGTGCCATCTTCGAAGAAGCGCTCGTTAAAGCTGACGCAGCCGCAGCGCAGGCTGGAGAGTTTCACCGGCAGGTGTTTCTCGCCGATCACCACCTCGGTGGAGCCGCCGCCAATATCGATCACCAAATTATTGCGCGCCAGCACCTGACTCTGGGCGATACCCGAATAGATAAGCCTGGCCTCTTCGTGGCCAGAGATCACCTCAATGGGAAAGGGGATGATCTTCAGCGCCGCCTTGAGAAACTTGTCGCGGTTCTTCGCGACCCTCAGAGTATGGGTCGCCACCAGACGGATCTGAGTCTCAAGGAGGTCGGAAAAACGCTGACCGAAGTTTCTCAGGCACTCCAGGCCGCGGGCCATCGCCTCGTCCGACAGGTAGCCCTCGGCGTTAAGCCCCTGAGCCAAACGGACCTGCTCCTTCTCTCTGTGGAGGATCTGCAGACTGCCGTCCTGCTCCCTGGCAATCATGAGATGAAAACTGTTTGAGCCCATGTCGATAGCGACAAAATGGCGTTGTGTGACTAGGGCCAAAGTTCCTCCAATAGGGGCTAGCTGGCGGCCAGCAGTGGATAGTTGGGCTTAGGCTCGCTCGATGTCTCTTCGGCTTTGATGCGTGCCTTGGCCTGTTTCTCATACTGGCTAAGATATTGATGTATGGCGATTTGAGATCTTACCTTACGCTTATTGCCGCGGCCGCGATAGGGGTTACTCTGATCTCGGTTGATGATCCTCGCCTTGGTATTGTCCCCCAGCTGCAGTTGCAGTATGTCGATGATCATCTGCTTCAGATCAGGATCATAAATGGGGGTACTCACCTCGATGCGACTGTCGATGTTGCGGCTCATCCAATCGGCGGAGCAGAGGAACACCAGATTCTCGCCTCCGGCGTGGAATACCATGACGCGGGAGTGCTCCAGGAAGCGATCCACTATGCTGATCACCTGAATGTTGTCGCTGATCCCCGGGATCTGCGGCACCAGTGAACACATGCCGCGAATGATCAGCTTAACGCCGACCCCGGCCATGGAGGCCTCATACAGCTTGTTGATCAGCTGCTCGTCCACCAGGTTGTTGAGCTTGAGGGTGATGGCCGCCTTGCCGCCACAACGTGCGTTAAGGATCTCGCGATCGATAAGCGCCGTCAGCTTCTGCCTGGCATCGAAGGGGCTGACCAGCAGGTGCTGGAAGTTGTCGCGTCGATACGGATGCTCAATTAAGTCGAACACCTGCTCCACCTCCCGCGCTATCTCCTGATTGGCGGTAAACAGCGACAGATCCGTGTAAACCTTGGCGGTGCCCTCGTTGAAGTTACCCGAGCCGATATGACAGTAGAGGCGGGTCTCGCCCTGCTCTTCCCGGCCGATGAGGCACAGCTTGGAATGCACCTTGAGACTGGGAATACCGTGATGCACCTTGACCCCAGCCTCGGCCAGGATCCGGGTCCATTCTATGTTGTGCTCCTCGTCGAAGCGCGCCCTGAGCTCGATCACCGCGGTCACCTGCTTGCCGTTCTTCACCGCATCCATCAGCGAGTGCATCACCCGCGACTTCTTGGCCACCCGGTAGAGGTTGATCTTGATAAACTTCACCGCCGGATCGTAGGCCGCCTGACGCACCATCTCGGTAAAGTGAGAGAACTTATGGTAGGGATAGTTGAGCATGATATCGCCGCGGGCGATGGCATCGAAACTATTACTGCAACGCTGGAAACCCGCGCTATCCAGGGCTGGCAGCTTGGCATTCTCCAGATACTTGCGCCCTGGGTTGGGGAAGGCGATGAAGTCCTTGAAGCTGTGGTAACGCCCGCCCGGCACCAGACACTCGGTGGAACTGATCCCCAACTGCTCCTTGATCATCGCCAGCATATGCTCAGGCATCTGTCTGTCATACACCAGGCGCACCGGCTCGGCGGTGAGGCGCTGCTTGAGGCCGCGGGTCATCTTCTCCAGCTGGCTCTGATCCAACTCGTCGGCAATATCGAACTCGGCGTCGCGGGTCAGCTTCATCGAATAGGCGTCGATAGACTCATACTCGAAGAAGGGCGAGAGCAGGTCATCCAGGCAGTGACGTATGATGTTATCTAATAAGATCAGATACTTCTTACTCTTAGGCTTGCCGGTCGGCAGCTCGACAAAACGCGGCACGTTCTTGGTCGGCACCTCCACCAGGGCGTATTGGCGTCTCTCCTTGCTGTGCAGACAGACCGCCAGATAGGTGGCGTTATCGGCGAGGTGTTTCACCATAGATCTATTGTTACCAATGATCAGCGGCGCGATATGACGCTTGAGGTGGTCGCGAAAATAGACCCTCAGCCACTGGCTGTGAAAATCGCTCAGCTGCCCCTCGTTGATCAGCAGTATGTTGCGGCGGATAAGCTCGCGCATCAACTCGGTATAGATGCTGTCGAAGCGCTCCTGCAATGCCAGCACCCGAGTCTGGATCTTGGCCATCAGGTGACGGCTGTTGCTGCGGCCATCTTGCAGGCTCGACAGCATGATGCTGCGGCGCACCTGGGCGACCCTGACCCTGAAGAACTCATCCATGTTGCTGGAAAATATCCCCAGAAAACGCACCCGCTCTACCAGCGGCACCTCGCTGTCGCAGGCTTCTTGCAACACGCGTTCATTAAACGACAACCAGGACAGTTCCTTGTCGATAAACATCTTGTCGGAATTGGGAGACACTCGACTACTCCTTTGAGCGCAGGGAAACGGCGGCTTCATTGCATCTTTGCCACACCACAGGCCAGCGCGAGGCGATTAGCGTCGGCGGCAAGCTATTGGCAAGGCTTAAAAAGAATTTCCATTAGCAGCAGATTACTTCAGTCGGATGTCATATTTATGACAAGCACTCAGGCAGCTGGGCGCGCCATCGCGGTCAAGATAAGCTTTTGAACCTATGATCTTATGAACTTAAGACGCTTGCATGGAGTCAGAAGGGGTATCATGATGGCGTAGCAAATCCCCTGCTACACCCGGATAGCAAGCTGTGCCCAAAGACCTAGTGGGCCCAAATGCCTAGCGAACCTAGGCAAAACCCATCATCACAAACCATAGGACACCAGGCATCATAATGAACAACATCTTATTGGTCAGCGCCCTCACCCTAAGCCTGCTACTCGGGCTATTTGCCTGGCTCAGCTACAAGAAGCTCAAGGGCAGCCAGATCCCAACGGGTGTGCTGGCAGTGCTGCTGGTGTTTGCGCTAATCAACGCCGCCGTGAGTTACTTTATTGCCCCCAAGGCTGGCTATGATGCCTATAAGCAGCTGGTGTGGCAGTCGCTAAGTCCAAATGCTATCCCAAGCCAACTGGCCCAGGGCAAGACGGTATTTGTGGATGTCAGCGCCGACTGGTGCAACATCTGTAAGGCCAACAAAGACAGGGTGCTGCATCAGGCCGTGGTGGTTGAGCGGCTAAAGGATAAGGATATGGTGTTGATGCACGGCGACCTCACCCAGAGCGATACCAGGATAGAGGCCTATCTGGCTCAGTATCAGGCCTATGGCGTGCCCTTTAATATCGTCTACAGTCAGGCTCACCCCGATGGCTTAGTCCTGCCAAGAGTGCTGTCAATCGATGATCTGCTCAGCGCCCTGCCTCCCCGCGACTAGTCGCCAGCCAGACTCAAACAAAAGCAAAAAAAGAAGGCTGCAAGGCAGCCTTCTTATCATTTCAATTGCTAGCGCCTAGTGATTTTAATCACTAACGCCTAGGACGCCGAGATTAGAAGCGGTAGTTCACGCGACCATAGTAGTAGCCACCGTTGTAATCGAACGGGCCACTCTCATAGTAGATCGCACCTAGCTCACCACGGGTACCGTCTTTCAGCTTCTGCGCCTCCTGATCGAACAGGTTGTTGGCACCGATAGAGACGGTCAGGCTATCAAGGAACTGATAGCTTAGCTCCAGATCCACGGTAACCGCAGAATCGGCCATCTCTGAGCCCCAATCCGAGGTATCGTCGGCGTGAGTCGCATAGTACTCACCGAAGTAGTTACCACGCAGCGACATGCTGAATCTGTCCCAAGACTGTGCCCAGGTCAGAGTCGCACGGTGAGCCGGAATACCATCTTCTAGACGACGCACCTTACCCTCATCTGTGGTATTTGGGTTGTACTTGTCGACGCTGGTATCCGTCCAGCCATAGGCCAAACTGAACTTGGTATCACCCGACAACAGCTGAGTGTCGTATGAGGCCACCAGGTCGATACCCTGAGTCGTGGTATCGAAATCGTTGGTGTAGTAAGTCACCGCAGAAATAAGCTCAGGGAACTCGACACCGGCGGCGCGCAGCGCGTCATAGTCTTTCGCCTCAACTTCAATCTGGCTCGACTGCGCGATGCGGCCTGTCACCTCGATATTGTAGTAATCCAGAGTCACGAAGAGGTTTTCGTGCTCGAATACGGCGCCGAGGGCGTAACTGACAGATTCTTCAGGCTTAAGCACCTTACCGCCATAGAAGGCCGACAGCGGATCGGTTGGCGGCGCGATAAAGGTCTGGATCAGGTCACCGTTAACGATGGAGGTCTGAGTGTTGACCACGTTCTCCTGACCCACGGTCGGCGCACGGAAACCTGTGCTGTGTGACGCGCGGAAAGAGAGATCGTCGGTAGCCGTGAACTGAGCAGTCAGCTTGTAGTTCAGGGTGTCACCGAAGGTAGAGAAGTCCTCGTAACGCAGCGCGGCGCCAAGCAACCAGCGCTCGCCCAAATAGGCTTCCATGTCGGCATAGACGCCTATGTTGTTACGTGAGTTCTTACCAGCAGACTCTGGGCCGAAACCCTTGAAGCCGTGAGAGCCGATGTTGAAGCCCTGGTCGGCGTATGGGCCGGCAATCCAAGAGGCTTCTTCGCCCTGAGTGATCTCGAACGACTCTTCGCGCCACTCGAAACCTGTGGCGAAGCTGATATCTTCGACGCTGCCCAGGGTGAGCATGCGCGAGAAGTCCAGGTTAACCGTGGTCTCGGCCTGCTCATAGGCACCGGTTTCAAAGTCGGTCGGTGTGTCTAAGCCCAGTGACGGGTTAAGCGAATTCTTCAGGCTGAAGGTCGACTTGTTGTTACCCATACCCGCGCTGAAATCATAGTTCCAGGCACCGAGCTCGCCTTTAACGCCGGCGAAGAAAGAGGTGTCTTCTACTGTACCGGCAAACTGTGGCGTATAACCGCCCGGACGCAGCTGGTTCATAGCGAAACAGTTAGGATCGGCCAGCATCGCCTTGTAGGCGTCTGTCTCGAGCACGTTACCGTCGCTACCATCAGCATTCTTAGGAATCGGCACCACGGCACAGGTAGAAGGATCGCCATTGACCGCACCCACCAACAGGGTCTCACCGCCATCTAACGAGTAGACGTTGCCGCGATTGTGAGGGTTACGATAGTAGAAACCACCGACCACATCGCGCGAAGAGAGGTTACCGAAGGCATATAGGCGCGCATTGTCGTTGATGTCATAACCAGAGTTAAGGAAGAAGCTGTAGTCATCCTTGATCTCAGGGTTGCCCCATACCTGTGCAGGGTCTTGGACGAAGGTGTTGCCCTGCTCAATCAGGTTGGCCGCATCCGGACGCTGCATGCTGCGGCTGGTGGCATCGGCATTCTTGTATTGAAGACTGAGGTTCACAAACCCAGCGTCTGACAGAGGGAGTCCCACGTTGGCATCGATAGTGGTGGTGGCACCGTCGCCCTCATAGTATTCGCCTTGGCCGACCGTGATAGAGCCACCTTCGGCATCATCTTTGAGAACAAAGTTCATCACACCTGCGATGGCATCTGAACCGTATTGCGCCGCCGCACCGTCACGCAGCACCTCAACTTGTTTTAGCGCCGCACTCGGAATGACCGAGATATCCGGGCCCTGAGCACCATCGTTGATGCCACCGCCCTGGAAGGCGATCACCGAGGCGCGGTGACGACGTTTGCCGTTGACCAATACCAGGGTGCTGTCTGACGGCAGACCACGTAGGTTGACCGGACGGATCAGGGTTGCCGCATCACTGATGGGCTGGGCACGAGAGTTGAAAGAAGGCACAGTGGTGACCAGCATGTCGATCATGTCGGTAGAACCATTCTTCTTCAGATCATCGCTACTGATGATATCGATAGGTACCGGCGAATCGCCGATAGAGCGTGGCGCAGAACGTGTTCCCACCACGGCAATTTTTTCAATATTCTGAGACGCTTCTGCCTGCTGATCATCGGCAAATGCCTGTGTACTCGCTAACGACCCTGTCAATGCCAAAGAGATGGCAAAACTCAGCGCACTCACGCCGAAACCTTTATTTTTATGTGTTGTCATCATTTTTCCCGCATAGTTTTTTTTATATTTCGCCATCATTCGCGTCTTTCTCACACGAACCACCACAGGCATACCCCAGAGTGAAATGAATACATTTCATTTACACTTTTATAACAAACAAAAAATAATTGCTAATACTAATTGGTCTAATTTAGACGAGAGCAAAAGACATTAGCAGACTAAAAATCGAACAAATACGTGGCATTCACGATAAAACCCCAAAAAGATTAATCATTAAAGCTCAAACAGTTTCGATTAAAGCAAATATTCAAAAGATGCGAAAAACGTTAACCGACAATTAACATCTACCTCTAAGGAGATAGCAAAGTGGTCTGCTAGACAGGCGCTCTAGCATTAGTGCCAGAGCAACCAAGATAGATTAGCGAAATATCGTGGAAACGCTTGATGACGCCATTCAAGAAAACGGGCTAATATAGGGGCTAAGTGAGAGGTTAGTTTAAATGCTCATTTAAAAGCTGAGCGACATTTAGTGAGTGACTTTTCTAAAGACTTATTAAGAGTCACTTTTCGAGAATGACTCTCCACGCCTAGCATACGGGCCTCATATTCAGAGTGAGATAGCACGACAATCATTGCCAGCAAGGAGCGGCGAACATGGCTTGTAAACATCCAAGGGTCGATGATGCCCATGTGGACTTTCTACCCGAGAACAAACTGCTGCTCAACGCGGTAGGCGAAGGGATCTACGGCTTCGACCTCAATGGCAATGCCGTCTTTATCAACCCTGCCGCCGAGCGGATGACGGGCTGGAAGGCCGAGGAGCTGCTGGGTAAGAACATCCACGACTGCCACCACCATAGCCACGCCGATGGTAGTCCCTATCCCCAGGAAGAGTGCCCCATCTACAACACACTGCACGACGGCATTGCTCGGGAGATCAGCCATGATCTCTTCTGGCGCAAGGACGGCAGCAGCTTCCCGGTGCACTACACCTCGACCCCCGTCTACAAGAACGACCGTCTCATTGGTGTGGTCGCGATATTTCGTGACATTAGTATTCAAAAGCAGACAGAGGCCTCCCTCAGGGAGGCGCTCAAGCAGGTGCAGGCCCTATCGGAGAAGCTGGCCAATGAGAATGACTACCTGCTCACCGAGCTGGCCAGCCATCGTCAGGAGGTCAATATCTCGGGCGAAAGCGAGACGATACAGTCGCTGATCCAGCAGATAAAACTGGTGGCCAACACTAGCAGTACCGTGCTGATCAACGGCGAGAACGGCACCGGCAAGGAGTTGGTGGCCCGCAACATACATGCGCTCAGCGATCGCAGCGATCAGCCCCTGGTGAGCGTCAACTGCGCCGCCTTCTCCCCCACCCTATTAGAGAGTGAGCTCTTCGGCCACGAGAAGGGCGCCTTCACCGGCGCCACCAGCCGCCGCAAGGGGCGATTCGAGCTGGCCCATCAGGGCACGCTATTTCTCGACGAGGTGGCCGAGCTCTCCCTCGAGGCCCAGTCTAAGCTGCTCAGGGTGATCCAGGAGCAGGAGTTCGAGCGAGTGGGCAGCAGCACTCCCATCAAGGTGGATATCCGCCTGGTGACCGCCACCCATCACGATCTGCTTAAGCGGGTAGAACAGGGGCTGTTCCGCATGGATCTCTACTATCGCCTCAATGTCTTCCCTCTACATGTGCCGCCCCTGAGGGAGCGGCTGCAAGATATTCCACTATTGGTCAGCGATATCCTTCTTAACCTAAACCATAAGCTGGGCAAGAAGATCAAAGGGGTCAGCAAGCAAGGCATGCAGCACCTGATGGCCTATCACTGGCCCGGCAACGTGCGTGAGTTGCAGAATGTTATTGAGCGTCAGACCATACTCTGTCACGGTCAGATCCTGCAGATCCCGGCGCTACAGGCCGAGCCGCTACCTCAGGACAAGGGGGAGTTTCAGACCCTGCAACAGGTGGAGGCCAACCATATCCGCCGCACCCTGAAGCGGCTCAACTGGCGTATCTCTGGCCCCAACGGCGCCGCCAACCTGCTCGGGCTGCCCGCCAGCACCCTGAGATCCCGCATGCTCAAGCTGGGGATCAAGCGTCCGGCCTAATGCAATCTTGAGTGATCGCATACAAATTAGCGATATATCGCCAAAGCACGATATATCGCTAATCAAAAATAGGTCAATTTAATTAAACTCACATAGTTTCAATCACTTATTAATCGACAAAACTTGGTTCCCAACTTGCATTGGCTGTCGGCAATTCCCCTAGCAAGAGTTTGGAAAGCCAATGAGTCAAGATCTCAGCAGTACAGAGAACCCAATCACCACCAAGGCCGCCCTGGGCCAGGCCATCCCCGTGACCAACCTGCCGGTGCAGCGCGGTAAGATACACATAAAAGAACAGAAGGGGCGCTTTCAGCGCCTGCGCACCGGCCTCAACAGCCTGCTTATCCTCTTCTTCTTCCTGTTGCCCTTCATCCCTTATCAGGGACGCCAGGCGATCCTTTTGGATGTGGAGCGCCAGGAGTTTCACTTCTTCAACCTGACCCTGTGGCCGCAGGATTTCACCCTGCTGGCCTGGCTATTTATCATCGCCGCCTTCGCCCTCTTCTTCGTCACCGTCTTCTGGGGCCGTGTCTGGTGTGGCTACCTCTGCCCTCAGACCAGCTGGAGCTTCGCCTTCGTCTGGATAGAACGGCAGATAGAGGGCAACAGCAACAAGCGTCATGCCCTGGATAAGGCTCCCTGGCGTCTTGAGAAGGTGCTTAAACGCGGCGCCAAGCATCTGGCCTGGGCACTGGCGGGGCTGATCACCGGCTGTGGTTTCATCGCCTACTTTATTCCGGCCAGCGAACTTTATCCGCAGATCTTTACCCTAAGCGCCAGCTTCTGGGTTACCGCCTGGGTCTGGTTCTTCGCCCTGTGTACCTACCTCAACGCAGGCTGGATGCGCGAGCAGATGTGTCTGCACTGCTGCCCCTATGCCCGCTTCCAGTCGGCCATGTTCGACGCCAATACCCTGACCGTCTCCTATGACGCCGCCCGCGGCGAGTCTCGCGGGCCGCGAAAACGCAAACAGGCTACCGATCTCGGCGACTGCGTCGACTGTAATCTGTGTGTCGATGTCTGCCCCACAGGGATAGATATTCGTAACGGCCTGCAATATGAGTGCATCAACTGCGGCGCCTGCGTCGATGCCTGCGACCAGACCATGGATAAGTTCGGCTATGACAAGGGCTTGATCCGCTACGCCAGTGAGAACGAGCTGCAGAAGAAGGAAGTGAAACGCTTTACCTCCTTCAAGTTTGTCGGCTATGGCATCGCGGTGATAATCATGCTCAGCGTGTTCGCCCTGGATCTCTATCGCCACCAGAGCATAGATCTCAACGTCATCCGCGACCGCCAGAGCCTCTACCGCGAGGTGGGTGACGGCCGCATCGAAAACAGCTACACCCTGAAGATCCGCAACAAGACCCAGCAGGATCACCAGTACCTTATCAGCCTAAAAGACACAGGCAACCACGGCTTCGCCAAGGAGACCTCACAGCAGGTGCTGATCAAGGCCGGTGAGCAGCTGAGCTATCCGGTAACGGTTTTCGAACAGAAGCAGGCAGACTTTGTCGGCGCCAAGCTGCAGAAACAGACCATCGCCTTCACAGTCACCAACCTGAGCAACCCCAAGGAGAAGGTCTCCCAGGCCAGCCCCTTCTTCAGCCTGAGCGCCTTCTAAGAGCGCAAGTCTGCCTCGGTGGTGTTACTAGCCACCGGGGCCGACACATAAGCACTTGCAACCTCATCGCATTCACGCCTCACTCTTTATCCCTCTCCCAATACCCTATAATGACGGCTCCATCAGGTCAGACCAGAGTGGTTTTGTCACGCTATAAAAATAGCGATATTAAACAGACAGATAAGTGTTAAACGATTGTTTTATTTTAGGCCGACAGAGGTTGACCTTAGGCGCGTTTTAGCACAGTCTAAACACCTGTTTGATTTTTAGCTGCGCCCAAAATACCGACAATAATAAGCAAAGGAGACGCGTCCATGGCCTATGACTCACATGCCCATGTAGATCTGCAAAAATATGCATCACTGATCGATCTGATCGAAACGGCCACCGAGCGCTACGGCGACAAGACAGCCTATGTGTGTCTGGGCAAGGCCAGCAGTTTTGCCGATATAGAACGCGACTCCCGCTACTTTGCCGCCTACCTGCAGCAACATACCCAGCTTGTGGTGGGCGACAAGGTCGCCATCCAGCTGCCCAACATCACCCAGTTTGTTATCGCCGCCTATGGCGCGCTACGGGCTGGCATGATACTGGTCAACACTAACCCCTTGTATACCCAGCGAGAACTGATCCACCAATACAGAGACTCGGATGCCAAGGCCTTGGTGGTGCTAAGCGATCTGCTGCCCACCCTAGAAGCTGTGATCCCAGAGACCCAGATAGAGACGGTAATTTCTACCCATCCGCTGGATCTGATAGCAACCCAACCCCAGGCCGACAGCCAGCTCGCCCACATAGGCTTTAACCAGGTATTGGCCCTGGGCAGCCAGGCCGAGTACCGCCCGGTAGAGGTCGCGCAGCAGAGCCTGGCGGCGCTGCAATACACGGGCGGCACCACGGGCCTCTCCAAGGGCGCCATGCTGAGTCACAGCAACCTGCTGGCCAATATGCTGCAGGTGCAGTCGCGCCTGGCCAGCAAGTTTGTCGAGGGCGAAGAGATCTTTATCGCGCCCCTGCCCATCTATCATATCTATGCCTTCATGGTGAACTTCGTCTACTTCGAGCAGGGCGGATGCAGCGTACTCATCCCCAACCCGAGAGACATCAGCGCACTGATTCAGACCATGTCCCAGCATCCCTTCACTGGCTTTGCCGGCCTCAACACCCTGTTTGTCGGTCTGTGCCATCAGCAGTCCTTCCAGGCGCTGGACTTTAGCCACCTCAAAATCACCATCTCTGGTGGCACGGCGCTCACTCAGGCGGCGGCCAGCATCTGGCAATCCACCACGGGCTGCACCATCTCCGAAGGCTATGGCCTGTCGGAAACCTCGCCCGTGGTCTCCCTTAACGCGCCGGGGCTCGAGTGTCTTGGCACCATAGGTCGCCCGGTGATCGATACTCAGGTGAAGATCCTCGACGCCAACGAGCAGGAAGTGCCTCAGGGTGAGATAGGCGAGCTGGCGGTCAAGGGGCCACAGGTGATGAGCGGCTACTGGCAGAAGCCAGAGGAGACCGCCAAGGTGATGACCAGCGATGGGTTCTTCAAGACGGGAGATATCGCCCTGGCCACTGAAGATGGCATGCACAAGATAGTGGATCGCAAGAAGGATATGATCATCGTCTCCGGCTTCAACGTCTATCCCAACGAGGTGGAAGATGTACTGGCCGCCCATGAGAGCGTGCTGGAATGCGCCGTAATTGGCGTCGACGACAGCCGTAGCGGCGAGGCGGTCAAGGCCGCCATAGTGCTGCGCGAGCCGGAGCTGGCAAACGATGACACTAAGCAGGCCCTGCTCGAACATTGCCGCGCGCAGCTAGCTGCCTATAAGCTCCCCAAGATAATCGAGTTCATGCCTGCCCTGCCCAAGTCGACCGTGGGTAAAATCCTGCGACGTGAGTTAAGGAAGTAATCTGCTAACTCAACCAATTTCAGCCTCAAAAGCCATAAAAAGGGCGCCTACTCGGGCGCCCTTTTTTATTCTCACATTTATTCGCTCTGAGTTGAATAAGCAGCTCTATTACGCCCAACTATCCATCGCTCTCTGCTAACTATTGGCCCAGCTTTCTATTACTCCCAAATAAGCGCCTGGGTATCGAACCCCATCTTCTCGGCCTGGGTGACAAAGGCTTGCCTTACCGACTCGTCCACCTCGGGCGAGCGCGCCAGCAGCCAGAGATAGTCACGGTTATAGCTGGTGATGAAGGCGTACTGATAATCCGCATCCAGACGGTAGATCACATAGGCGCCATAGAAGGGACCGAAGAAGGAGACCTTGAGATGGCCAATATCGGGCGTCTGGACAAAATAGGCCTTGCCCTCGGCGCTCTTCCAGCTTTGTGATTGCGCATCGAAGCCGCGATTGACTACGCTCACGCCGCCATCGCCCCGCAGTTGATACTCGGCGGTCACCTGGCTCAGGCCGCGCTCGAAGCCATGATCCAAACGGGCGATCTCATGCCAGGTGCCCAGGTATCTGGGGAGTTCGAATCCCTGCACCGGCGCTATCCCCTTGGGCGCGCTGGTGCAGGCCGTTAGCAGGGTTAACAGACAAACAAGACAAAAGGTGACAGGCCATCTCATCGCGATACTCCACTCATTGAGGTGTATTGGAAAAACAATTCTTTAAACTAATTCGTTAAACTAATTCGTTAAATCAGTACGCAGGGATCTCGCCTGAGGTTCACAAGCACTTAAGCTCTCCTGTAATAAAGCTCTCATGTAATAAAGCTCTCCTGTGATACAGCTCTCCTGCGATAAAGCGCGCCTCCCTATCGCACTTTATTTTGGCCATCAAGGGCTGAACGTCCTGAACGTTAGCCCACTCACAAAGTACAAATTTTAACCAACGAGTCCCCATTTTTTGTGCCAGTGCCCCTTAGAATCAATAAAACCATTAGAAAAAACTCATTAAAAGGTTTACTCAAGATGCGACCCTTAACTCTACCCCTCGCTTTTCTACCCTTCACCCTCGTTGGCCTTATGCTCAGCGGCTGCGGCGGCTCCGATGACACCAGTCCACCAGAGCCTCTCGCCACAGGTACAGTGAGTATCGCCCTGTCCGATTCTCCAATGAGTCAGGTTAGCCGGGTCGAGCTGGTGCTCGATAAACTGGTGATGACAGATGCTCATGGCCAGCTGCACACTCAGGATATGGCTCAGCACAGGTTTAACCTGCTGGACTACCAAGGCATGGACAGCCACAGGGTGATCGACGGCCTGGAACTCCCCGCAGGCCAATATCACGACGTACACTTCACCCTGGTTAATGGCGATCAGGCCCAGGGCTGCCTCATCGAAAACGGCCAGGGCCAGCACCCGTTGATGATAGAAGATGGTCGCCTCCCCATGGCAAACTTCACCCTGGGCGAACATCAGCACCTTAACCTGACCATGGAGATCGACCTCTACCAGTCAATGCACCTTTCCGATGGCCAATATCAACTCAACCATCAGGGTATCTACTCCATCGACGATGACACCATGGGCCACATCTTCGGCGAGATGGATCCTCAATGGATCGCCGATTGCGAGACTCAATACGCAGCGATCGCCCCCGAGGGCGGCCAGTTCTACCACATGGCCTATCTCTACCCGAGCGCAGTGACCAGCCTGGCGCAGATGGGCGATATAGCGCAGAGCCGAGACGACGGCCTCTTCTCGCCGGTGGCCATCTCCCCCATACGCCAAGACATAAATGGTAACTGGTTCTTTGCCATGGGCTATCTGCCTGCCGGCAACTACCGGGTGGGCTACACCTGCCTCGGCCACCTTGATGACCCAGCCCAAAACGATATGACTCAGGGCGCATTTAAGCTGTTTGAGGATGGCGGTGAGATCGGTGTCGAAGATGGCGGCAGAGAAACCCGCCATCAGTGCGGTGGTGGCCACGGCGGCCATAGAGGCTAGCTCATTTTAGGAGTTAAAAAGGGCAGATTAAGCCAGTCTGCCCTTATCTAACGATCTTGTCCTTTAGGCCTCTTCCGAGAGTAGCTGCAGGCTGGCGAACTCGCGGTAGAGGCTGTTGCTCTGCATCAGCTCGCCATGGGTACCGCTGGCGATCAGCTCCCCCTTATCCATCACCAGTATACGGTCGGCGTTGAGCACGGTTGCCAGGCGATGGGCGATGATCAGTGTGGTGCGCCCCTGCATCAGTACATCCAGCGCCTGCTTCACCTTCTGCTCGCTGACCGCATCCAGGGCGCTGGTGGCCTCATCCAGCAGCAATACCGGTCTATCGGCCAATATCGCCCGTGCGATGGCGATACGCTGCTTCTGCCCGCCGGATAGACGCACGCCGCGTTCACCCAGATAGGTCTGATAGCCCTCGCTAAAATCAGCAATAAATTCATCGGCGCGGGCGGCGACGCAGGCAGCCTGCACCTCCTCTAAACTGGCGTCGGGGCGGCCGTAACGCACATTTTCCAGCACGCTAGTGGCGAAGATCACCGACTCCTGGGGCACTAGGGCATATTGCTGGCGCAGATCCTGTGGCCGCAGGCTGGCGATGTCGATACCGTCCAGGGCGATCACCCCGCTGTCCAGCACATAGAAGCGCTGCAACAGCTCAAACAGGGTACTCTTACCGGCGCCGCTCGCCCCCACCAGGGCCACCCGCTCGCCGGGGGCGATATGCAGGCTCAGGCCACGGATCACCTCGACGCCAGCCTGCGCCGCCATCTCCCCAGCACTATCGGCACTGGCCTGAACAGGATAGCTGAAACGCACCTGCTCTAGGCTCAACTCGCCGCGCACCTTTGCTGGCAAGCTGACTGGTTTTGGCGCCAGAGGAATATCGATAGGCGTCTCTACCAGCTCGATAAGCCGCTCCGTCGCACCGGCGGCGCGCTGGATCTCGCCGATCACCTCGCTGATGGTCGCCACGGCGCCCGCCACCATCACGGCATAGAACATGAAGGCGGAGAGCTCGCCCGGGGTGATCGCCTCACTCATCACATCCTTGGCGCCCACCCAGGTGATCAGGGCGATGGCGAGTATGCTGAGAAACATCACCAGGGAGATGAGGATGGCGCGATACTTGATGCGCCCCCTGGCCGCCTCCATCACGGCCTCGACCCGCTCGGAAAACAGCTGTCTGTCGCAGTCTTCATGGCAATAGGCCTGCACAGTGTGGATCTCGTGCAGCGACTCATCCACATAGGCCCCCAGATCCCCGACCCTGTCCTGGCTGCGACGAGACAGCTCGCGCACCTTGCGGCCAAAGAAGAAGATAGGCCCCAGCACCAAAGGCACGGCCAGTAGCACCAAGCCTGTGAGTTTAAGGCTAGTGATCGCCATCATCACCAAGCCGCCCACTACTGTGACGCTGGCCCGCAGCGCCATGGAGAGGCTGGAGCCCACCACAGATTGCAGCAGGGTGGCATCGGCGGTGAAGCGGGAGATCACCTCGCCGGTGCGCAGCCTAGCGTAGAAACCGGGCGACAGCTTGAGCAGATGGTCATAGACCTTGAGACGAATATCGGCGCTTACCCGCTCCCCAAGCCAGGTCATGAGGTAGAAGCGGCAGAAGATGGCCGAGCTGCTCAGGGCGGTGATACCAATCACCAGAAGGATGATCTCGTTGAGCCGTTCGCCATTTTCCCGCAGGAAGCCCTCATCCACCATGAGACGTACACCCTGCCCCAAAGATAACCAGGCCAGCGAGCCGATAAACAGAAACACTATGGCGGCGATCACTTTGCCGCGATAGGGCCGCAGGAAACCGCCTATCCAGGGCAGAACGGCTTTCTTAGCTCCTGATCGCTTAGGTTGAGGTGCTGACCGCTTAGGGTCGGGAGCTGCGTCATGAGAGGCAGTCGGTGAGAGAGGTTGAGACAAGCTGGTATTCCTTTTCGGCAGCGGTATCAGGCTTGGCAAACAGAATAACAAAACCCGCCGGGAAAAGCGGGTTTTGTTTGCAGAGATTAATCGGTGGGGATCTGACTAGAACCAGGTCAAACCGATACTGATCACTATGCCTGTGATGATCAACTGCATCAGGCAGAAGCCCATGATATCCCGCGCCTTAAGACCTGCGATCGCCAGCACGGGCAGGGCCCAGAAGGGCTGGATCAGATTGGTCCAGGCATCGCCCCAGGCCACCGCCATGGCGACCCGCGCCACATCGGCGCCCAAGGCCTCGGCGGCGGGCAACATGATAGGTGCCTGCACCGCCCACTGGCCACCTCCGGACGGCACAAAGATGTTGACGATACCGGCACTGATAAAGCTCCAGAACGGCAGGCTGTCGGCGCTGGCGATGGCCACGAAACCCGACGAGATACTCTGAGCCAGACCCGACTGCACCATGAGCGCCATAATCCCCGCATAGAAGGGGAACTGGATCACTATGCCGGCGCCGCCCTTGATCGCCTCATTCAGGCTGGTCAGCAGGCTGCGAGGCGTCTGATGCAGGATGATGGCGAGAAACAGAAACAGGTAGTTGACGATATTCAGGTTGAGCTTACCACCGGCAGCGAAGAAGTATTGTGCCAGGTAAACCAAACCAGCCCCACCCACGGCCCAGGCCAGCAGGCGGCTATTTTCCAGATAATCCGCCGGGCGGGTGATCGCCTCGGTCTCGACCTCGGGCTCTGCGAGCTTGTCCCTGTCGACATAGATGCTCTCATCAGCGCTTGGCAACATGAAGCGGTTAACCAGCGGGATCAGCACGAACAGAACAGCCACCAACGCCAGGTTAAAGCCGGCGAAGATGGTATTGTCTGTGGCTATGATGCCTATCTTATCCTCGGCGAAATGCCCCTTGGTGGCTATGGTCAGAGGAATGGAACCGGCGAGGCCGCCATGCCAGACCACGAAGCCCGAATAGGCACTGGCCACCAGCAGGCGATAATCCACCTTCACCTGACGCGCCAGCGCCTTGGCAAACAGGGCGCCGACCACCAGGCCGAAGCCCCAGTTGATCCAGCTGGCGAGAAGCGACACCAGAGTCACCAGGATGATGGCCTGGGGCGCACTCTTGGCCAGGGCGGCGATACCGTCTAACAGGCGTTTAATGGGCGGCGAGCTGGCCAGCATGTAACCGGCCACCAGCACCAGCAACATCTGCATCGAGAAGCTGAGCAGCGCCCAGAAGCCTTGGCCCCAGTAGGTCACCAGTTGCAGCGGACTCTGCTGTTCCACCGTCATGGCGGCGACAAACACCAGCAGGGTGAGGAGTAACACAAAAATATAGGGGTCGGGCAGATAGCGGTCGACCAACTTGACCAGAGGTTTTGCGGCCTTATTAAGCATGATCTTGTCCTTGATAGCAGGGTATTATTATTGATTGAATTTGCCACAGACAGGTTAAGCGATATCTTAACAAAATCATACTCATACTATGGTATAGGGGCAGAGGCCGTACCAGAGGCTAAGCCTGTGTAACCCTATGGCTCGACTCATGTTATAGTGGGGCCAACATTCATCAGCTTAAGACCTTATGGCGCAGCAGATCTCCAACGAAACCAAAGATGAGGCGATGAAAATTGCCAAGGCCACCCAGAAACCCGGGCAAACCAAGGAGCAGACCAAGCTTATCGCTCAGGGGATAGAAAAGGGGATTACCGAATACAAGAAGCGCCAGAAGAGCAAGGCCAGAGACAGGGACAAGCAGCGCAAGCAGGTTCTCAAGGAGAAGCAGCGTCAAACGATGGAGCCAATGGATGACGGGTTACAGGTGGCGCCGAAAGCCAGTAAGCTGCCCTGGCTACTGCTGGCCCTGAGTTGGCTGGGATTTATCGGCCTCTACCTACTGAATCACTAATTCCAGTAAACCAGTAGGCCTCAGCGATCAGTCATGCTTAAGGGGTTGGCCTATTGTCTCGATGTTATTAGCCACCCAGGCCTTGTCGATAGGCCCCCAGTCGCTGAGGCGATAATAACCGGCATTATGACGCTCACCATCTTGCACAAAAGTACAGCTAATACCTATATCGCCCATGGCGGCAATGGCATCTTGCAGGGTGCGCCTCGGCATGGTGGTGGCCTTGTTGAGCGACAACAAATTGTGCCGCTCACTATCGATCAGATGGGCCAGATAGAGCTTTCTCAGGAAGGCGATTTTTTGCTTAGATAACTCGGCGCTCAAGGCATCCTCTCTCAACATAGTTTTTATTATCTTGTAACATAAAACAAGCATCACAAACAGGTGCAAATGGCTGACAACCAAAGGAAAGATGTTATAGTCAGCCAATAGCCAACTTTCGCAGGATAACAAATGGAAGATGTGACTCCTCAAACTTCGGCATCAATGCAGGCTAGGCGTCGGCTGGAGCAGCCAGACTGGCTCGCCATAGATGAAGTGCCACTGACACCACTGGAACAGGCCTATCTGCATCAGGTGCAGATAGAGAATCTGCTGATCTTCACGCCTCTGCTGATCATAGCGCCCCTGGCCGCAATCCTGCTCAATCTGCCGGGCAGCCTGATCATCGCCCTGGTGACGGGCCTGCTTATCCTGGCTGGCATCGTCAGCTATTGCCGCTATCGCTACGCCCTCTCTATCGCCTACGGCGCATTCGATCACGAGTTCATTATGCAGAAGGGATTGATTTGGCATAAGAAAATCGCCCTGCCCTATACCCGCCTGCAGCATGTCAGCCTGTCTCAGGGACCACTGGAGCGCTATTTTCATCAGCACACCCTAAAGTGCTTCAGCGCAGGTAGCGGCAGCGCCGAGATCAGCCTGCCAGGCCTGGGGGACGACACCGCCGAGCCACTGCGTAAGCATCTACTGGCCAAAGCCTCCCAAAAACAGGCCTCCCAAAAACAGGCACCACAGAATCAAGCCCCCGACAGGCGCGAGGATTAAGCCATGAGTACACGCTTCGCCCAGTGGGCGAGCCTGTCTCCCTGGTCGATCGTCAGCTTCAGCGTCGGCAGCCTGCGCCAGCTACTCACTAATGGTTACGCGCTAATCCCCTTGGTCTACACCGGCTGGCAGCGGGGATTTAACTCCCCCTGGCTGCTGCTGGTCGCCGCGGGTCTGGTCCTGGTCACCCTGACCTATGCCAGCCTGCAATGGGCCAAGTATCGCTATCGACTCAGCGACGCCAAGCTAGGGATCCGCCAGGGACTGGTGTTCAAACGCGCCCAGGAGATCCCGCTGAACAAGATCCAAAATGTGCGGCTGGAGCAGCCCCTCTACTTCCGCCCGCTAGGTCTCTACAGCCTGGTGGTGGAGACGGCCGGTTCCAAGCAAGATGAGGCTGTGCTGGCCGCGGTCAACTATCGCCAGGCCATGCAACTCAAAAAACACCTGTTTGCCTCCCAGTCCCAACTGCAAGGTACAGAGACTATCTATCCCGATGGCAAGACGCCGTCGCTTGCCAGTGAGCCGCAGCAGGCGGGCATGACGGCCAATCGGGCGAGTGAGCAATCCCGGCGTCAGGGTGAAGGCCTGGTGGTGGCCAAAGATCTTAAGGATCTGCTGATCTTCGGCTTCTACCAGAACAACCTCATCTGGCTGTCGATAATCTCAGGCTCCATCATAGGCCAGGTCGACTGGGAATCCCTGGGACAAACCAGCATGGTGCAGGGAGCCTGGCACTGGTATCAGACCAATATCGCCACAGGACTTATCTATCAGATCCTGGCGGTAGTGGCCGCGCTGCTGCTCCTCTACCTGCTGCTCGCGCTTATCTCCATCGCCTCGGCCGTGCTCAAGTATTACCCCTATCGCCTCAGCCTGCGTCAGGGCACGCTGCATCGAACCGGCGGCATACTGGCAAAACAGCAAGATGCGCTGCGCCTGCACAGGGTGCAGATGGTTAGATTCGAGCAGCCCGTCATCGGCAGGCTTATCGGGCGCTGGACGGTACATTTCGAGCAGGTAAAAGGCAATGAGGTGGAGCAGCTCGCCAAGCGCCACCTGCTGATCCCCAGCATGCGCCGTGAAGATATCCCAAATGCCTTCGGCCGATTCGATAGCCTGGCGGCCAAGGCCAACTCCCTGCCCTCCAGTTATCAGGGGATAAACAGCGGCTGGCTTTGGCGCCGCGCCATCCCGCTGGCACTGCTTCCCGTGGTGATGACCCTCATCCTTGGCCTCAACCCCTTTACCGAACTGGTCGCGGGCTTCACTCTGGTAGCGCTTGTTGGCCTCTATCTCAACTATCGTCAATGGGGCTATCGCCTGGAGGGCGATGACTGCTGGATCCACACAGGTGTGCTGGGGCAGACCTGGCAACTGGTTCCCCTGAGTAAGACCCAGGATGTCTGTATCTCACAGACGCCGGGGCAACGGCGTAACGCCTTGGCCACCTTGAACTTGGGTCTGGCATCAGGCCCCCTGGTGATCCCCTATATTCCCCTCGAAGAGGCTAGATTGATTGCCGAAACCGCGTTAAGTTTGACCAGAGAAGATCCGAAAAACTGGATATAACTAGAACTGGCAATAAGCCTGGAGAGAAGGAGAAGAGATGAACAGGATAGCCCACACGCCAGATGAGATCATTCGCTTCTGGTTCGAGGAGATTGAACCTAAAGCTTGGTTTGTCAAAGACCTCGCCTTCGACAAGGTACTCCAGACCCGCTTCGGCGAGCTGCTCACCCAGGCCAAACAGGGCGAACTCTACCACTGGCGCACCACACCACAGGGGCGCCTGGCCGAGATTATCGTGCTGGACCAATTTAGCCGTAACATCTACCGGGATACGCCAGAAGCCTTCGCCGCCGATCCCATGGCGCTAACCCTGGCCCAGGAAGCTGTGGCCGCCGGCATCGACAAGGCGCTGCAACCTAAACAGGTGCCCTTTCTCTACATGCCCTATATGCACAGTGAGTCGCAGGCTATCCACGAGGTCGCCCTGATCCTGTTTAATCGAGAAGGTGCCGAGAACAACTTGGCGTTTGAGCTGCGCCACAAGGCGATTATCGACCGATTCGGCCGCTATCCCCACCGCAATGCCATCTTAGGGCGCGAGTCCACCCAAGAGGAGCTGGCGTTTCTCGCCGAGCCTGGCTCAAGTTTCTAACTTATCCAGCGAGTCATTCCCCATTAGGGCGTAAGGAGTACCCATGGAGATCACCCTCACCCACGGCCTCTTGCTGGTCGTCACCGGCTTTCTGGCTGGCATCATCAATACCCTGGCCGGCGGTGGCTCCAACCTCACCCTGCCCGCACTCATGGTGATGGGCATGCCCGCCGAGGTTGCCAACGCTACCAACCGGGTCGGGGTCACGGTGCAATCGATCACCGCCATGCTCGGCTTTCACAAGCATGGCAAGCTAGATACCCAGGACAAGGGGCCGATACTACTGCCCACCATACTCGGCGGCTTCATAGGCGCAGGCCTGGCCGCCTACGCCCCCAGCACACTGATTAAACCCCTGCTGCTGGGCACCATGCTGCTGATGGCGCTCATCATCTTGGTGCGCCCCGCCATCATAGCGCCCGAGCTGGGCACCCCAGTCAACCGGGTCAAGGACACGCCCAGCTCCTGGTTCTGGCTAACCCTGGCCGGGGTCTATGGCGGCTTCGTACAGGCGGGGGTAGGCTTCGTCTTGCTGGCGGCCCTAGCGGGTAGCCTGAGATATGATCTGGTCAGGGCCAACGCCCTCAAGGTGTTCTGTACCCTGTTCTTCACCCTGTCTTCCCTGCTGGTCTTCATCAAGGAAGATCTGATCCTCTGGCTGCCAGGCCTCATCCTGGCCGCTGGCACCATGGTAGGCGCCCATCTGGCGGTCAAGCTGGCGATAAAGGTGAGCCCTAAGGTACTTAAGTGGTTTCTGTTTCTGATGACACTCTGCGGCAGCGTCGCCGCTATGCTTAGCGACTAAATCGGGGCGGGAAAGCTAGGATCACTCTAGCCAGTCAATCATGAAGCTGATGGCGCCCTGCTCATCGCAGCGCCATACCCTCACCCGCACCGAGGGTTTGAGCACGCCGGGAGAGACCTCCAGCCGTTTCCAGTCCGGCAGGGTAAACAGCCCGCCATTGAGCCGCATCTGCTCAAGCGCGTAGGCGATATCCAGGCGCTCCAGGGTACCGTCGACGGTACGAATGCCGAAGGCTATCTGGGTCTCGCTCCTGTGATAGTTAAAGACTTCTCCCTGCCATGAGGTCAGCTGATCACGGCCACAGGGCACGAAGTCGGGGGCACGCAGTCGCTCCGCCAAACAAGGACTCTCCCACAAACAAAGGCCTATAGCGAGACACCATAGGCCCTGTTTCAACAGTGAATTTTCCATGAGGCTAGTTAGACGGCCAGCGATAGGCACCGCTTAAGGTATCGGCGCGCTCAGACTGGCCCTGGGTGAACTCGACCATACAGCTATCGTCTGTGTAGTCCATGAAGTTGTAGATGGGGTCGTCCCCACCGTCACGTCGGCAGGTATCACGTCCCGAGGGACAACCATAGGCCGCCGAACGCTCGGCCGGGGTATCGGAAACCTGGTCTCCGCCATTACAGCCACCTTGGAAGGTATGATACAGGCCCAGCCAGTGGCCGACCTCATGGGTCGCGGTATCGCCTTCGTTATAGGGCGAGGCCGCGCCGCCCGGCAGCGATTGATTGAGGATCACCACGCCATCGTCGCTGGGATTGCTGGCATAGTCTGTGGGGAAGGTCGCCCAGCCCAGTAGGCCACCACCAGGATTAGAGACATAGATGTTGAGGGTATCGGGGCCGCCCTGGCGAAGGGATTGTTTCATCGCACGCTCGGCACTGGTGCCCGGCCCCGCGGTGTACCAGGCATCGTTTTTTGTTTTTGTTGTCCCCATCAAGGTGAAGCTGAACTTGGTATCGAAGCCGCTACCGCCACCTGCGCCGGCGAAGGCGTCATTAAGTACATTCATCTGCTCCGTAACCAGACCAGACACATCGCCGTCGCCGCTACTGCTCAGGATCAGGTGGACATAGACGGGAATATTATAACCCACGGCCGTGTAGTTACCGCCTTTGCCGCCATCGCCACCGCCGCCGTTGCCATTACCCACACCGCTCGGCTTCTTCAGGGCCTTGAGGTGTTCATTCAACATCTTCACCTCGAGATCCGAGGGGGTACGGGTGCCGCAGCGCAGGAAGGCGGCGTTACTGTTGGCATGCTCGAAAGCTGGGGTTGAACTCGTCTTAGCCTGCTCTTGAGCAGCAACAGCTTGACCCGCAAAGGCCAGTGCGCTTGCCGACATCACCAGCAAGCCAGATACTCCAATTACGCTTTTTCTCATGGGTGCCTCACCTTAAAAATCTGATCCAGTTCACACCACTGAGTATAGAAAAAGCCGACGAACTTGCTAATGCAAAGGCCGAAGCGGCCGCCAGGCCTGAAAAATCAGTCTTTTTCTTTACATTCGACACAAAAGTAAATGATAACCATTCCCATTTAAAATCCCGCTTTTTTTGTATATCCTTTGTTGCGTAAATTTGGTTGGCGTGCCAAGTCCCCAGCGGTCTTGCACCGCTCCTCACTATTCTTCTTTTGCTAAGATGACGACAGATCATGAAACTTAAGCCTATTTCGCTCGCTATCTTCTGCGCCCTGAGCATGGCGACTATGCCAGGCCACGCAGAGAATCAAACTGCTCCACTAGACAATGACAGCCAACAGGACAACCAGAATATCGAGAAGATCGAGGTTCGCGGCCGCTATGTGCAGGGCTACAATGCCCACTCGGTAGGCGGCGCCTCGCGCCTGGACTTGGCCATCATAGATATTCCACAGTCGGTGTCTGTGATCACAGATGCTCAGCTGGACGACTTCCAGCTCAACGACATCAATAGCGCCCTGGACAGCGCCACCGGCATCAATGTCGAGCGCATCGAGACGGACCGCACCTACTACACGGCCCGCGGGTTCGATATCACCAACTTCCAGATCGACGGGGTCGGCCTGCCACTGACCTCGGGCAACAACCACGCCGACGAAGACACCGCCATCTATGATCGCATCGAGGTGATCCGCGGCGCCAACGGCCTGATGACAGGTGTGGGTAACCCCTCGGCCACGGTCAACTTCATTCGTAAGCGTCCGACCTCTGACAATCAACTCAAGCTCCAAGCCAGCTACGGTAGCTTCAACAACGCCAGAGTCGAGGCCGACGCCAGTGGCCGCCTCAACGACACCTTTGCCGCCCGCGTGGTGGCGGTGAAACAGCAGAAGGACTCCTACCTCGACCGGTACGAGACAGACAAGAGCGTGCTCTACGCCTTCATCGAGGCCAACCTGAGCGACGACACCAGCCTGTCGGTCAGCCACAGCTACATCAACAACGATGCCACAGGTAACAACTGGGGCGCCCTGCCGCTCTACTACACAGACGGCAGCCCAACCAACTACGACAGATCCACCAACACCTCGGCCAACTGGTCGAACTGGCAGGTGATCAAGAACAACACAGTAGTAGAACTGAGCCACTACTTCGCCGACGACTGGCGCCTGCGTGCCACCTACTCCCACAAGAGCACGGATGAAGATACCGAGCTCTTCTACGTCTACGGCACACCAGACAGAGAGACGGGCCTTGGTCTTACAGGCTATGGCAGCGAATATGATCTGGATGAGAGCCATGATCTGGTGGATCTCTATGTCGACGGTGAAGTAAGCCTGTTTGGCCGCGACCATCAATTGGTGGCCGGGGTGAACTATGCCAAGGTGGACTATATCGACACCTCGCTATACGACTACACCACAGGCAACGGCTTCCCGGCCATGCCGGATCTCAACGACTGGGATGGCAACACGCCAAAGCCAGTGTTTGCCGACAGCCCACGAGGCAGTGACGTCAGCGCCAAGCAGCAGGCCGCCTACTTCACGGGTCGTTTTAACCTGTTCGACGGTTTCCACTTCATCGCCGGCGGCCGCTTCAACAAGTGGCAGGCCGAAGGCGTCTCCTACGACAAGGTGCAAGACGTGGAAGACAGCCAGTTTATTCCCTACCTGGGCGCCGTCTACCGCATCACCCCTGAGCTTGTGGCCTACGCCAGCTATACAGAGACCTTCAAGTCGCAAACCGAGATGGATATCGACGACAACCTGCTGGCCCCCGTGACGGGTGAGAGCAAGGAGATAGGCTTCAAGAGCGAGCTGTTCGACGGCCGCCTGATCGCCAGCCTGGCCTACTTCGATATTCAGCAGGTCAACCTGGCGGTGCCCGATCCCCGCACCGCCGATCTGCCGCCAACCGACCAGCGTTACATAGGCGCCGATGGTATCAACAGCAAGGGGTATGAGTTTGAGGTAGCCGGTGAGGTGTTCGACGGCCTCAACCTAAGCCTGGGCTTCACCGACTTCGACATCGATGGCAATGACGACAACGCCAAGATAGTCGCCGCCTACACCCCGAGTCGCCTGCTGAAGTTTGCCGCCACCTATGACGTGGCCGCCATCGAAGGCCTCTCTGTGGGGATGAACATGCGCTGGCAGGATGATATCTATCGCGATCAGGGCGTGGTCGGCGACGGCTTTGCCAATGCGGGCGAGGCGATCATCACCCGCCAGGACGCCTATGCCATCGTCGATCTCATGGCCCGCTATCAGTTTAATGACAATCTGCAGCTGAGCCTCAATGCCAACAATGTGACCGACGAGAAATACCTCAACAGTCTCTATTGGGCCCAGGCCTTCTACGGCGCCCCGGCGAACTACAGCGCTACCATTACCTGGAAGCTCTAAGCTTGAGCTGAACGCTAACAGGCATTAAAAAGGGCATATCGCCGACGCGATATGCCCTTTCTTATTTGTCTCAATTATTTGTCTCATCCTAAGCAAAGGCTTGAAAGGCTAGGCTTGAAAGCCAATGTTAAAAGCGACTATCGCGATTAAACCAGCTCGGCCAACATCTCATCTGAGTAAGTCACCAGCGGCTGTCTGTCGTGCACCCTGACCACATAGTCTGGGTTAGCGATGAAGGGGCGACCAATCGCCAGCAGGTCGAAGCGGCCATCGGCGATGGCTTGGGCCCCCGTCTCGGCGCTGTAACTGCCTACCCCCACTAAGGTCAGGCTGTAATGGCCACGCACATAATCAGACACCCGCCCGCCGAGATACTCGAAGGTCAGGGCATCATCGAAGATCCCCACATGCAGGTAGGCCAGCTGGCGAGACTCCAGCTGATTTAAGAAATAATCGAACACGGCGCGATCCCGGCTGTCGCCCTGCATGTTGACATAGGCGCCCGGCGACACTCGCAGTGCGGTGCGCTCATTACCGATACGATTAACGATGGCGTCCACCACGGCCAGCGGGAAGCGCGCCATATTCTCCGGCGTGCCGCCAAACTCATCATCGCGGCGGTTACTGTCGTGGTGCAGGAACTGATCGATGAGGTAGGCATTGGCACCATGGATCTCGACGCCGTCGAAACCGGCATCTATGGCATTGGCCGCCGCCTGGGAATAGTCGGCCACCAACTGCGCAATCTCATCTGTGGTCAACGCCTTAGGGGTCTCATAGGCCAACTCACGCTGACGCGGCACTGTGCCTTCAATCTTCACCGCCGACGGCGCTACCGTCTGGCCACCGAAAAAGTGTGAGTGTGCCACCCGGCCCGTGTGCCACAGCTGGGCGAAGATCTTGCCGCCCTTGGCATGCACGGCGCTGGTCACGCGCTGCCAGCCCTGGATCTGCTCTGGGGTAAACAGGCCAGGGGTATTGGGATAGCCCTGACCATCGGGGCGAATGATCACCGCCTCGGAGATGATAAGCCCGGCATCGGCGCGGCGAGCATAGTAGTCGGCCATCGCTTGGGTTGGAACCAGGTCATCGTCAGCCTGACAGCGGGTAAGTGGCGCCATCAGGATCTTGTTGTTAAGGGTAATACTGGCATTTAGCGCGTAAGGCTGAAACAGATCGGCGGTCATAATCGGCTCTCTTTCTTGAATGAGCGTTCAAGATACTCCCAGTCAAAAAAGGATTCAAGATCTTTTTTGAACGTTCATTCAAAATTGAGTACAATCCCATTTATCACCCCGACAAGCAGCCAAAGAGTAAGATGCGCAACGCCGAATTTGATCGCCAGCAGGTACTGAGACAGGCCATGAATGCCTTTATCGACAAGGGCTACGCCAAGACCAGCATGCAAGATCTCACCAAGGCCACTGGGTTACACCCTGGCTCCATCTACTGCGCCTTCGACAACAAGCGCGGCCTCCTGCTGGCGGTGATAGAACAATATGGGCAGGACAGACAAGCCGAGCTAACGGCCTGTTTCGGCTCGGCGCTCCCCTTCCCCGAGCAGCTTAAGCAGTATCTGGCCGGCATAGTCGATGAGTGTCAGTGCAAGGATACGCCCAAGGCCTGCCTGCTGACCAAGGCGCTCAACGAGGTGGCCGAGCAAGATGAGATGATAAGAGACGCTGTGCAATCGCATCTAGAGAGTTGGCAGCAGGCGCTGACGACCCAGTTTGAACGAGCCGTCGACAGGGGAGAGCTTAAGGGAGATGCCACTCATCTGGCGCGCTATTTCGTTATGGGGATCTATGGACTCAGAACCTTTGCCCATACCAAGCCGGCGCCAGAGGTATTGCACGCCCTGGCGGACCAGCTCTATCACGACACCTGCCGCGGCTAGGCTATTTCACCACCATCACGGGGCACTTGGCCTTATTGGCCAGCTCCTCGGCCACGCTCGGATTCAACAGGTGGGCGAGCCCGGTATGACCGTGGCTGGCGACCACTATCATGCCTACATCATTCTCTTCGGCATCGAGCAATATCTGACCTAACACACCGCCGGTACGCACCTCGCTGCGCACCTTGAGATGGGGCGGCATTCTAATCTGCGCATCCCTGACTATCTCACCTAGCTTGCCGTTGGCATAGGCATGCAGATGCTGCTCCAGCTCCTCATTACTCTCCACCACTATCCCATAGTTATGGGCGCCGTAGGGTTCACTCACCACATGAACGATACGCAGATCCACGCCATACAGCGTCGCCATCTCGATGGCATAGCCCAGGGCGTGAGAGGCCGTCTCGGAAAAATCCGTTGGGCACAATATTTGACGGGTACGCATATTCACCTCCTCAGTTCAGGCGCTCGTATCCCTTTGTGACAAATGCAAAAACTAAGCTGCGTCGTCAGCTGTTCTCGATAGCCGTTCGCGACAATCAATTTCGACAAGCATTCTCAAAAGGCATTCTCAAAAGCCATTCTCGACTAGCATTGACCGACGACGGGCTTATAAACCAGGACCTTCGCCCCGGACTACTTGACCACCAGCACCGGGCACTTGGCACGGTTCGCCACCGCCTCTGCCACATTGGTATGCAGAAAATGAGACAAGCCTTTACGGCCATGGCTGGCGATCACTATCATGCCGACATGGCTCTCTTCGGCCTCGGCTAAGATCTCGGTCACCGCGTCGCCGCGACGTATCATGGTCTCGATGGGCAAATTGCTATCGAGCTTGGCCAGCAGGGATTTCATCTTCTCGGCGGCGGCATCTTCCATGGACTGGGCGAGCTCCTCCGGCGTGATGGCGAGGATCTGAAAATTCTCATCCCCCATAGGCTGCTCGACCACATGAAGTAAGCGAAATCCCACCTGATACAGGTTGGCCATCTCGATGGCATAAGAGAGGGCATGGGAAGCCGTTTCAGAAAAATCTGTCGGGCATAAAATTTGACCATTTCTCATCTGTTACTCCTTACCATTCGCTTTCTTTAAGCATAGCGGATAAAAGTGACACAGGCTTGACAGAAATCGCTTAGCTGGCAGGGCTTTTTCCGCTTTTCTCTGAGCTGATGCAGGCCCTTAGTTGCGCCGGTAAAAGCGGCTAAAAAAATCGTCACTAATATTAAAAACCACGGCTAATCCCCAAAAGCTCGCCAAATCCCCAAAACCGCGCCTAATACTCATAGCCAGTACTCAAAACCATTACTCAAAATCAATACTGAAAAACGTTACTGGCGATAAACGAAGGGTTGGCCATTAACACAGCCAGTCGAGTGCATCGCGTTTATCCTCGAAGAACTTAAACTCCCCCGGGGTGAACCAGTTCGCCACCCGGGTCGCCCACTCCTGTAGATCCCCCTGTCCTATGATGGCCACCCGCTTAAACTCCTTACCGTGTTTCAAGCCCAGCTTCAAGTCATCCCAGGCCGCATGCAGCGACAGGCCATCGAGCTCTGTGATATCGAAAAGCGCGACGATTTCGGGCGTTTTTATGCCCGCCAGGGCCGACTCCAACAGCGGCGTCATCTGCTCATAGTCTTCGTGGGTCAACTTGCCGACGGCCTTGAAGGCGAGGTAGAAATCATCCTGACTGCGCTCTATGCCAATGGCGATACCATGTAGATTGCTGCTCACATCAAGCTCCTGTAATCCCAACTAAAAGGGCCTATTTCATTTTAGATTTCCAGCCCCTCCACCCGCTTGATCCAGATCACACTTTTCACCGCTATCGAACAATAATTGACCTAGGCGGTTTTACCCCCTAACATTAGACCGACTAATCAGTCGGTTTTTAAGATTAACCCACTGACCTCGCCTCATAGGCCAACTAACACAGGTGACTATGCGGCGTTAAACTGAGATAGACAGGCGCCCCGAACGAGTAAGGATAAGCACAATGAACATGCCCGCAAACCTAGATGTCGGCCAAGGCCTCAACCAACTGCTGGCGAGGCAGAAGGCCAGCTTCCGTGAGCAAGGCGCCCCTTCGATACAGCAACGCGAGGCCCAGCTTATCGCCCTCAAGCAGGCGCTGCTGAGCCATCAGCAGGCGATCGTCGAGGCCCTCAATGCCGACTATGGCCACAGATCTCCTGATGACAGCCGCATCTCTGACATCATGCCCTGCGTCAACAACATCAACTACACCCTGAAGAAGCTCAAGGGCTGGATGAAACCCAGCCATCGCCACGCTGGTATCTTACTGGCGCCCGCCAAGGTGCAGGTGCAATATCAGCCTCTGGGCGTAGTCGGCATCATAGTGCCATGGAACTTCCCCGTGATGCTCTCCATCGGTCCCTTGATCACCGCCCTGGCCGCCGGCAACCGCGCCATGATCAAGTTGTCTGAATTCACCCCAGAGACCAATAGGGTGCTGAGGCAGATGCTGGCCGGCCTGTTCGATGAGACCCAGGTGGCTGTCGTCGAAGGCGAGGCCGAGGTCGCCGCCGCCTTCTCGGCGCTGCCCTTCGACCATCTGCTGTTTACCGGCTCAACCACGGTTGGCCGCCATGTGATGCGCGCCGCCGCCGACAACCTCACCCCTGTCACCCTGGAGCTGGGCGGCAAGTCGCCGGTGATCATAGCGCCAGACATGCCGCTGGATACCGCCGTGGAGCGAATGATCTACGGCAAGTGCCTCAACGCCGGGCAGATCTGCGTCGCCCCCGACTATGTGCTGCTGCCCAAGGGCCAGAGCCAGGCCTTCGTCCAAGCCTTCATTAACAGATTCAAGCAGATGTACGGCGAAATTGGCCAGAACCCCGACTACGGAGCCATCATCAATCAGCGTCAGTTCGATCGCCTGCAGGCTGTGCTGCAAGACGCCATCGACCTGGGCGCCAAGGTGACCCCCACCAGCACAGAAACCATGACGCCAGGCAGCCGCAAGCTACCGGTGCAGCTAATAACCGGAGTTAACGAACAGATGAAGGTGATGCAGGAGGAGATCTTCGGCCCACTGCTGCCCATCGTCGAATATGACAGCCTGGAGCAGGCGATCGACTATGTGAACGACCGCCCTCGCCCGCTGGCCCTCTATATCATGAGCTTCGATAGCGATACTCAACAGCGACTGCTCAACCAGACCCACTCGGGTGGTGTGTGCATCAACGAAACCGTGTTCCATGTGGCAGCAGACGATGCCCCCTTCGGCGGCATTGGCCCCTCAGGCATGGGCCACTACCATGGCAAGGAAGGCTTCCTCACCATGAGCCACGCCAAGACCATATTGAGCCGCGGTAAGCTCAACACCGGCAAGCTGGTGCATCCTCCCTATGGCAGTGGGATTCAGCAGCTGCTGATGAAGCTGTTTTTGCGCTAACGGGCAGATTCAGATGACAGTAAGCAGCAAACGCACCAAGAAACAGGCCATCTTAGAGACCGCCCTGCAGCTGTTCGTCAGCCAGGGCTTTCATGGCACCAGCACGGCCACTATCGCCCGCGAGGCGGGGGTCGCGACAGGCACCCTGTTTCATCATTTTCCCTCGAAGGAGCAGCTGCTCGAGCAGCTGTTTCTCGGCGTTAAGCAGGAATTTGCCGACGCCATACAAGCGAGCGTCAGCAGCCGCGGCAACCTCAAGCAAGATGCCGAGCAGCTCTGGTTTGCGGCGCTGACCTGGGCCATGGCCAATCCGCTCAAGCAGGCGTTTTTTCAGCTCTACTCCATGTCACCCAACGTCGAGCAGTCGGTGCGGGATCAGGCGATGCACGGCATCCTAGGCTTTATCGCCGAATTGATCCGCCAGGGCCAGGCAAGCGGCGAGCTGGCCGAGTATCCCATCGAGCTGATGCAGGACAATTGCCACGGCCAATACCTGGCCGCCACCCGCTACTTTGTCGACCACCCGGATCGCTGGCAGCAAGCACATGAGCGCAGCGCCAGCTTCGCCCTCTTCTGGAATGCCATGGCCAAAGTCTAGGTATAGGTCTAGCGCCAAGGTCTAAATCAAGGTCTAGGTCTAATGCTTCAGCCCTGAAGGCGCTGCATTCGCCGCGCCTCGCTGGTCGCCTCCTCGGCTTTGGTGATACACTCGATGGCTATTAAGCCGTCCAGCAAAGATAAAAATAACAAAAACAAGGAGTCCCATGGCCATTCAAGTCACCCGGCGTCAACTTATCAAGGCATTAGCCGCCGCAGGCATGCTCAGCCAACTGCCCACCGCTAACGTGTTTGCCAACACCAATGCCGTCGGCAAGGGCAATACTAAGCCCCTCTATATCGACGGCCTCTCCTTCCTGCCGGAGGACTTAGCCGATCTCAAGGCCTCAAAGCTCGATGCCTACCTGTGCGACATCTCCGCCATAGAGGCCATAGAACAAGCCGATGGCACCACCAACTACAAACGCACCTACAACGCCTGCGTCAAGAGCATCGGCGAGGCCCTGACCAGGGTGAACGCCAACCCAGACAAGCTACTGCTGGGGCGCAACGCCAAGGATATTCAGACCGCCCATGACAGCGGACGCACTGCCGTCTTCTTCCAGATCCAGGGGGCTGACTGCGTCGAGCAGAGCATAAATCAAGACCTCAATCAGATGGATGAGTTTTATGAGCGCGGCCTTAGAGTGCTACAGCTCACCCACCACTATGGCAACCTGTTTAGCGGCGGCGCCCTGGACAACGACGGCAAGCAGGGGCTCAACCTGCCGCTCACCAAGGTCGGTCATCAGCTGCTCCACAAGCTCAACAGTAAGCGGATGCTGATCGATGTCAGCCACTCCAGTCCCCAATCGGCGCTAGACAGCGCCAAGGCCAGCCGCGCGCCGATAGTACAGAGCCACGGCGCCGTGCGCGCCATCGTCAATCACGCTCGCTGCTCACCCGACGAGGTGATTAGGGCGATCGCCGACACCGGCGGCCTGTTCGGCGTCTTCATGATGACCTTCTGGCTCACCACTGAGCATGCGCCCACCACAGACCATTACCTGGCACAGCTCAAACACGTGGCCAATGTCGGCGGCATAGATGCCGTGGCGATTGCCAACGACTACCCGCTGGGGGGCCACGAGAAGCTCTTGGAACTCAACAACGACAACGCCGAAGGGGTGAAACAATATGTCGAGTGGTGGCACAGCCTGCGAGCCCGCGGCGTACTCGGCTTCGACCACGAACCTCAGCACGTGGTGATCCCAGCGCTTAACCATATCGAGCGCATGGAGCGTATCGACAGCGCCCTCTCCCGCGCGGGATTCAGTAGCGGCGATCGCGCTAAGATCATGGGCGGAAATTGGCAGCGGGTGTTGACCGAGGTACTAGGCTAGTCCCTCTGACCCAGGCTGGTTAGCGGCCAGCCTAATGACGCTTTCTTAAAGTTTCCTTTTAGAACATCTACCCGATTTCGTATTTGAAAGGCATCCTTTAACCAAGACAGCATGGTGTATCAATTGCCTGCGGCAAGCTACCGTGCAAACACGCTTTTGGCACGCAGCAAGTCCATCCTTGGATGCTCTGCGAAATCATCCCTGATTTCGAAGGCCAAAAGCGTGTTTACACCGAGTTATCCATCTCTTCGATTTGGCATTAATGAAAAACTTCTGGATACAAGCTTGTGGGGTCGATAGCTCTAATATGTGAATTTCAGATTAACATTTCTATCTGCTAACGCCCGCATTTGCGGCTGGTTTGGAGCGCAGCGAAAAACCAGTCCGATTACATGCGCTTGTTATGTCATTCACTATCTAATTCTTGTACATGTGTATCTATTTTTTCAGCCAACTCACGACAATTTTTTACTAGTTCTTTAATACTTTCTACCGACACAGTGACAGACTTTCCGTCCTTTTCGTAACCAGCGCGATGCACACAATCGTGTCTCAATCTAACTGCTCTAAATAGCCATGATATATCTCCAAAATCACACGCAAGCACTTCAGCATACATTGGTTTTACCTTGCGCATATCATGGAAGATAATGCCTTTTAAATAGGTGGCAACTGTTGACTTAATATTACTGTGCTGAGCGTAAATCTCGTTGACTGTAAACTTGCGATTCCCAAACTCAGGATCAGTTTCGATCAGTTTTCTCGTTAATTTATCGGAGCTTGTAACGCAATGGATAAATGTAGTTAATAGAAAATGCTCCAGCGTAGATACAACATGAGCATGCAGCATTACCAACAAACTAAATTGAGCGCTTTGCGTAGTTTCTATTTGAAGCAATGCGGGAATTTCAGCCAACTGCTTGTTAAACATTTCCAATTGCTCTGAATTGTCTAATTCCCACTCAAGCTCATCTTCTTCAGGATCTTCCAACTCCCACTGAGATAAGCTCACATATGAGCCTGAAGTAAGGCCATCTATTTTCGCCATGATAGAAGGATCGTTATCATTATCGAACTGAACAACATAACCATAAAGCAATCCATCGTTGCTGTAATCGCCATCGATGTCGTAAGAGATCTGTTCTAATTCATCTTCAGTAATTCCAAGAAGCTTAGCCAAACGAGAATTATTTTGTGCTTCAATTCGATCAAACCAGTAAGCTTTAGTACTGCTCATATATCTGACTCCCTACGGGGACATAACAGCTTATTAGTACGCATGCGACTAGTGAAAACGCGCATTGTTAACTAATTGTATTGCAAAGAAGTTATCACCTTTACTTCAAGTACACCATTCTGAAATACACGCATGCGCGTTTTCCAAACCTTCCACCTAACGAGATTAAATTTAAGCACTGATTTTATTAGCCTTTATTTTTAATCGGTTTACCGCCTATCGATAAAAAAGTGATAAAGGTGTTCTAAATATTTCCTGGCTATCGGCAACAAATGCAGTCAAATCGAAGAGACGTTGAATACCGAGTGCAGATACGCCAGTGACCTTCGGTTTCAGGGATGAAACCGCAGAGCGGCCAGGGATGGCGAACAGCGTGTCACGGGTGTATCTGCACATCCCCCGCCGGGCAGGCGTTAGGTAGCAATGAAGGTACGACCTTCAATACCCCCTATAAACTCATATACCGCTGAATGCCAAACCATTAACCCTCAACACCGTGGCAAACGGTCAATCCCACGATACACTGAAACTAATATCACTAAGAAATTCAACGCAGAAGATTAACCATGCCCCAACAACCCTGGATACGCCTGCTGTTACTCACCTCGGTCACCATGCTGGCATTTGCGGCCAACTCGCTGTTTTGCCGGGAGGCCCTGGCATCGGGCAGTATCGGCGCGGCCAGTTTCACCCTGATACGTATCGCTTCAGGTGCCCTGGTGCTTGGGCTACTCGCATCGCGTCATATTCGCGCCGGTGGCCTTGGCGGCAACTGGCTCTCGGCAACGGCGCTATTTGGTTACGCGGTCGCATTCTCTTTTGCCTACAACAGCCTAAGCGCCGGCACGGGAGCCTTGTTGCTGTTCGGTGCGGTGCAGATCACCATGATCCTCTACGGTTTATGGTCGGGCGAGCGGATAATTCGAAAACAGATGGTAGGAGCGCTAATGGCCGGAGGCGGACTGGTTTGGCTGGTGCTACCGGGCGTAAGCGCTCCGCCCATTATCGGCGCCATGCTGATGATCATCGCCGGGGTTTCCTGGGGCGTCTACTCCCTGCTCGGCCGAGGCACTAGGCGCCCAACCTTGGCCACGGCTGGTAATTTTATTCGCGCCGTGCCCATGGCCCTGGTGCCTTTTGCCCTGCTCGCTAATTCAGAGACGATCAGCGCCACCGGGATTGGCTACGCCGTAGCCTCAGGCGCCCTCGCCTCGGGGCTGGGCTACGCCCTGTGGTATTTAGTCCTGCCCTCGCTGTCGGCCGTCACCGCCGCGACCGTGCAGCTCAGCGTACCGATTATTGCCGCCTTCGGCGGCTTCATCTGGCTCGACGAGGCATTAACAAGCAGACTCCTGCTCGCCTCCATCGCCGTCCTCGGCGGCATCGCCCTGTTTGTCATGAGTAAACAAGGCCATGGATCCACAAATGAAATCAACAAAAGAGCAAAGTAAGAAACCTTCATAACAAGAATTGAAGTCAAATCGAAGATACGTTGGACACCCAGTGTAAACACGATTTTGGCCTTCGAAATCAGGGATGATTTCGTAGAGCCCACAGGGATGTGCTCGTGGCGTGCCAAAATAGTGTTTGCATTATCCCCGCCGGACAGGCGCTAGGTAGCAGCAAAGGTTCTACTGACAAAGAACTGGCAAATACCAAAACCCTCCATCTCAGAACCTTGAGATAAGTGTTCCTGACACAAGCCCCCTCTTAGCCCATCCATGGGCTTCGGGGATAAGCATATCCCTATACAAAAAAGCCACGGCGGTGGCCGTGGCTTTTGGCGGTGGCTTCCTAGCCACCTTTTGGAGTGTTAACTATGTTAGTAACCGGTTGATATTGATTAAGAAATATTAGTGTTTCTTAGCGTAATCAGCGGCTTGTTCACCGGCTAGGCGACCAAAGGTGATGATGTCAGAGATAGCGTTACCACCAAGACGGTTTGCACCGTGAACACCACCTGTTACTTCACCCGCGCCGTATAGGCCTGGAATCACCTGCTTCTTGGCATCCATTACCTCGGCCTTAGTATCGATCATCACGCCGCCCATGGTGTGGTGAACACCAGGAGTCACTTCGATGGCATAGTAGTTACCTTCGTTCAGTGCGCGTGGCAGGTTAGGACGCTCGAAATCGGCATCTTTACCGCTGGTCACGAAGCTGTTGTAACGTGCAACAGTCTCGGTCAACGCCTTACCATCGATACCTTCCAGCTTACCTAGTTTCTCTAGGCTATCTGCGCTAGGTGCTACACCCAGGCCGATATACTTGTCGATCTTCTTCAGTGACTTACGTACTGAATCATCGAAGATCAGGTAAGCAGACTTACCGGTTTGCTTCAAGATTGCCGCAGCCGCCTTGTCACGAGTAGTGATCTCGTTGACGAAACGCTTACCTTCACGGTTAACCAGGATAGCGCCGTTACCACGAACCGCTTCGGTCACCATCACACCACCTTTAACAGATAGGGTTGGGTGAGCCTGGATGTATTCGAGATCTTTCATCGCCGCGCCAGCGTTTGCTGCTACGTCGATACCGTCGCCGACTGCACCTGGTTGGTTAGTCGATACGAAGCCTTTCAGCTTAGGATCCAGCTTAGACACGCGTTCGTTGTTCTTAGCGAAACCACCGGTAGCCAGAATCACTGCATCGGCTTTCACCCAGTAGTAACCCTTGTACATACCCTTAACCAGGATACCTTTCACCTTACCGCTGTCGTCTTTGAGGATCTCAACGCCGCGAGTGTTCATGCGGATATCGATGTTGCGCTTAACCGCGTTATCGTAAAGTACTTGTACCACGTGTGCGCCAACACCAGCACCACCTGTAGGACGGTGTGAACGGTTAACAGAAGCACCACCCATACGGCCTACGTCGCTTAGATCGGCGCCCATGCCAGTCATCCAGTCGACAGAGCCTTTTGAGTGAGAAGAAAGGATCTTAACCAACTCAGGATCGTTGATGTTACGGCCACCTTTCATGGTGTCTTTAAACATGATCTCTGGGTCATCTTTGATGTTTTTCGCTTTTTGCTGATCGGTCCAAGCGGCGTTCATACCACCGGCCGCCAACTTGGCGTTACCGCCGATAACCGGCTCTTTCTCGATCAGAATCACTTTAGCGCCATTATCGTGGGCCGATACTGCGGCAGAGAAACCTGCGCCGCCTGAACCTACAACCACTACGTCAACGGTATCGCGAGGTGCGCTAGCAAGAGCCGCTTGACGTTCTGCCTTGTCTTTCGCCAGTTCGGCGATAGTTGGCTCGTGACGTTCCCACTTCTTGGCATAAGGCATGTTGAAATCGAAGCTATGGCAAGAGTCACAGTAGACCATAGATTTTTCGTGTGCGCTGTGGCAAGAAGTACAAGAAACATCACCAGGGAAGTGAGAATCGTGGGCGTTGTAGTGTTCATGCTTAGTGCTTTCAGCCACTTCCGCTAAGGTACCGTGACAAGAAACACACTGAGCATTTTCATAGGTCAGGCTGTCGTTTGATAGCTCACCGTCTGCTTGGTGACAGCTATCACACTCTTGGTTTTGGGCGTGGAAATCAGCCAGGTTGTCGGCTGCCATGGCGTTGCCCATGAATCCGGCTGTGCCCATCAAGGTGGCTAGACAAACCGCAAGTTTCATCTTTTTCATCTTTGCTCCCCCTTCTAAACTTACAGGTTTAACCCGCTGAATTTAGAAGCACTTACATTATATTTAGATTAAAGTGGTTCACACTTCACTTTAGAAGAAAGCCTCAACCGGTATTGATGAGTACCTCGGGCTTTCACTATCGCTCAACTAAATGATTAACCAGGAAAGAGAAGCCAGCAATCACGCCACCGCTTTAGGCTTCAGAAATGACACCTCAATCACAGCCCTCAAGATCGCCTATGCAAGTATGCATAATCACAAAGAGGTATATGCAAAAATGCATAGTCCTATGAGATCCCGGTCACGCAGCATTCCTACTGGGATTGGGTTAGATAAGAAATCGCTAATTCGAGTAATACAGCACAGTTTATTGCTGCGGAAAATTGTAGTATTTCAGCATGAAACGCTTACTGCTCTGCCTAATCTTCTTCAGCTTTCCCGCATTATCGCAGGAGAGTATCGTCTTTGGCGTCCACTCGAAAACCGCGCCGTTGGAGTGGCGCAATAACGGTGTGGATCAGGGCTTCAACATAGAGTTGATGCACAGGATCGGCCAGCTGACCGATAAGCGGATCATCATCCGCCGTAAGAGCTTTCAACAGCTGGTGAAAGATGTGCACAATCCGGGCAGCGACATAGACGTGATCGCCGTGGTCAGCCCGGTAAATCTGGATCGCAAGCTCAGCCAGTCCGATCCCATCTACGCCACCCACGCCAAGGCCTATACCCTGCAAGGCAAGGCGCTGATCAACAGCTGGACAGATCTGGTGGGCAAGCGGGTCGCCATCAAGAAGGGCGCCTTCGTCGACGTCTACCTGTCGGGCTACCCACAGAAATTCAACCGTGTGGATGTCGACCTGTATGAGACCGGCTTTAAGCAGCTAATCGAGGGCGAGGTCGACGTGGTGATCGCCGAGAGCTTCGTGGCCCGCCGCCTGCTGCCCCTCTACCCCTCGGTGCGCAGCTCGAGCGATGCCCTCATCTATGGCGCCTTCAACTTCGTCTGCAACGGCAAGAAGGCCGCCTTGATGCAGGAGATCAACGACGCCCTGCGCCAGCTCAAGCTATCCGGGGAATATGACCGCCTGGTCAACAAGTGGTTTGGTACCGGCCGCGAGAAGGTGGATCTGACCTCCACCGAGAAGCGCATGTTCTCCCTGGCTATCCTGGTGGCCATCGTCTCGGCCAGCGGCATGATCTATACCGGTTTCATCAGCGCCAGCCTGCGCAGACGTAAGAAGGCCCTGGACGCCGAGCTCATACAACGTCGCCGGGTCGAGGCGGAGATCTCCAACATCTCCAAGCAGTTTCAGTCGGTATTGGACGGTATTCCCCACGGCGTGACCATAGTCAACCGCGAGCTGCAACGCCTGTGGAGTAACGACAACAATGTGCATCTGCTGATCTCAGAGGACTTCCATTACATAGACGATCAAGCCTTCGATCTCAGGCCGGCGGTGCTGCAGGTGCTCAACGAGCAGAAGTCGCTGATTGCCGACATGATGTATCTAGAGCAATATTGGCAGCTGCAGATCCACCCCATCGCCAATGATCAGGTGGTGGTGCTGCTGGAAGAGAGCACGGAGCAGCACAAGCTGCGTCAGGCCAACGAAGAGGCCAGCCGTTTAGCATCGCTTGGGGAGCTGTCTGCCGGCATCGCCCACGAGATCAACAACCCGACCGGGCTGATCCTGCACGCCATCTCGCTATTTTCGGCGGCCATCAAGGACCTAAATCCGGCGGCCAACTATTACCAACAGCAAAACCCCTTCTGGCAGATCGCCGGGCTCGCGCCCAGCCAGGCCATGGAGGAGATGGCGGTGAGCAGCGACACCATAGAGGAGGCCGCCAAGCGCATCAGCCGTATCGTCAACGATCTCAAGCGCTACGCCCTGCCTAATCTCACCCAAGATCATACGCTGGTCTGCCTCAATGAGGTGGTCGAGGTTGCACTGCGTCTCACCGCCAACCAGACCAAGACCCGGCAGGTGACTAAGCTGCTGCACCTCCCCAGTCCGAGGATCATGGGGGATGCCCAGCAGCTGCATCAGGTGTTGATCAACCTTATCCAAAACGCCTGTCATGCCTGTGCGGCCCACGAAGGCAGCATTCAGATCAGCACACAGGTGAATCAGGGGCGCGCCCTGATCAAGGTCAACGACAATGGCTGCGGCATGGACAGCGCCACCCTCAAACGGATCACAGAGCCCTTCTTCACCACCCGACGCACCGAGGGAGGCAGCGGCCTGGGCCTGTCGGTCTGTAGCCGTATCATCAAAGAGCATCAGGGTCAGATGCAGATACACTCGGCGCCCGGTAAGGGCACCCGTATCCAACTTAGTTTTGCCTTGGTTCAGGAGTAGCAACAACAGATGAAACTTGCACGCAATATCCTATTGGTCGACGACGAGGCCTCCTGGCTGCGCACCCTGGCGGTGACCCTCAACCGTCTGGTGCCCGAGGCAGAGATAGACACCTGCGTCGACAGTCGCCAGGTACTCAATCGCCTACAGGTAGGCGACTATGCTCTGGTGCTGCTGGACCTCACTATGCCCTTCCACTCAGGTGAAGAACTGCTAGGGATGATCCGCGCCGAACACCCCAATACCCGGGTGATCATAGTCACGGGGGTCAACGAGGTGGATACCGCGGTGCGCTGCATCAAGCATGGCGCCTATGACTACTTCATCAAAACAGACAATGTCAGCGACCTGGCCCATACGGTGCGCCGCGCGCTGGAGGTGGTGGGACTGGAGCGCAACTATCTGCATATCAAGGAGCGCTTTCTCAGCCGCACCTTGGACAACCCCAAGGCCTTCAATAACATACTCACCTGTGAGCCGGCGCTGCTGGATCAATTTCGCTATCTCGAGGCCGTCGCCTTCAGCCCAGAGCCTCTGTTGATCCACGGCGAGAGCGGTACCGGCAAGAGCGAGTTTGCCCGCTCCTGCCATCAGCTGTTCAGCCCAGAACAGCCCTTTGTCAGCCTCAACCTGGCGGGGATCAACAGCGACACCTTCGAGCTTAAGCTGTGTGGCCGCCTTAGTCATAAGCCAAACGGTGAGGTCGATGCGGTTACCGGCTTGCTTCATCAGGCAGGCAGTGGCGTGCTCTACCTGAGCGAGATAGGCGCCCTCCCCCTGAGCGCCCAGATCACCTTGCTGGAACTTATCGAGAGCCGAAGCTACTCGCCCCAGGGCAGCGACAGCCGTTTTCCCATCAAGTGTAAGTTTGTGGTCTCGACCCAGGACGATCTGCTGACCCTCAACAAGGCGGGTGAGTTTCGCAGCGATCTACTCTATCGCCTGCGCGCCCACAAGATAAGGCTGCCGCGACTTGCCGAGCGCCCGCTGGACATCGCCATGCTGATCAACCACTTCATCGCCGAGGCCGCCGAGGAGATGTCCCTGAGCGCGCCGCAGCAGCCCAGGGATCTGGCGCCAAAGCTGCTGGATTACGACTTTCCCGGTAACCTTAACGAGCTCAAGGGGATGGTGTTTGATGCCGTCAGTCGCAGCGACGGCGTTACCCTCAATATCTCCCCCTTCATGGAGGCGATAAAGGAACATAAGTCGCTGGACGCTGCCCCCGGGGATCACATCATCTTCCCTAAGTCGCTGCCGACCCTGGCACAGATGAATCAGGCCTTGATCGACGAGGCCATGAGCCGCACCGCCAACAACCAGACCGCCGCCGCGCAAATGCTGGGGATCAGCCAGAGCGCCCTCAGCCGGCGCCTGACCAAGGGGCAGGAAAACTAGCCCCGCCCAATGGGCATAAAAAAAGCCTCTCATCATGAGAGGCTTTTTTCATTTAAAGGTCTTAGGCCGTCTGCTGCTGACGCGCTTCTTCTTGCGCCTCGTCATGGGCATTCTCTGTGGCATCCACTATGGTGAGCACGGCGGCATCACCCACGACGTTACAAGAGGTCAGTACCATGTCGATCAGTCGGTCAAGTGCCGCGACAATCACGAAGGCCTCGACTGGCAGACCCATCTGGTGGATCAGCACGCCGATCATCACCATGCCGCCCCCTGGCACGCCGCCTGCGCCAACAGACAGCAGGAAGATGCTGAACAGCAGGGCGGGCAGCTGATCCATGGCGATAGGAGCGCCGAAGGAGTTAGCCACGAAGAAGATGGCGATGGTGATATAGATAGAGACGCCGCCCATGTTCATGGTCGCTCCCAGCGGCACGCCGAAACCAGCCACGGCGCGCTTCACGCCCAGCTTCTCTGTGAGGGTACGCATGGTAACAGGAATGGTGGCATTCGAGCTGGCGGTCGACAGAGAGAACAGAATCTGCTCCTGGGTCTTGGCGCGGAAGGTCTTGGCCGACACAGGGGTAAACAGGCTCACCGCCCAAGGGTAGACCACGAAGATCCATAGAAGTAGCAGGCTTAAGATCACCACCAGGTACTCGACCACGCTGAGGAAGAGGCTAGCCTCCAGGGTCGCGCCCAGCTTAAACATCAGCGCAAACACCCCAATAGGCGCCAGCTGCATCACCACGCCAATAAGCTTCATCATCAGCTTATTGCCTTCCATAAAGCCCTGTTGCAGTAGCGGCACGGCGCCGTTCATCGCCTTGATGACACCACCGACCAGCAGCGCCATGAAGATCACCTGCAGCATGTTGCCCGAGGTGAAGGCGGCTACCGGGTTGCTCGGCACTATGTTGACGATAAGCTGCATCAGGTTAGGCAGCTCGGTTGCTGTGATCTCCGCGCCCGTGCCCCCCGTCATGTCGACCCCGAGTCCCGGCTTAAGCAGCAGGGCTACTGTTAGCGCGGCGAAGATGGCCACCAGGGTGTTGATGATGTAGAAACCGAAGGTCTTGCCACCGAGACGACCGAAGCTCTTGAGGTCATCGAGTTCCAGCACGCCACAGACGATGCTGACGAAAACCAGGGGCACCACCATCATCATGATCATGTTGACGAACATGGTACCTAAGCCTGAAGCGACCTCGACCAGAGTGCCGGAGAAGAACCCGACATCGGCCAAGAAGTATTGAATGATGCTACCCAGAATCAGGCCAGAAAAGAGGCCGATAAAGATGCGCGTAGAAAGTGATTTAGTCATATGCTTGCCTTGTTTTGCTGCGCATCTATCGTGCGCTTTTTTTCTTCTCCATCTGACGTGGAGATAGTGATGAGAACCGTGGCTCTCCCGTTACTGGTCAGTGATAGTGGATCATGCTAGTGATAATTTCAATCACAATCTGGGCAAGTTAACAGACGCAAAACGGCAACCACAAAGCCACACGAAGAGCAAGGCAATGATTTTTATCATTAAAAGTTTAGATAGGTGAATTTAGGCCAATCGGCAAGTTTTACTTGTTAGCACAAAAAGCCAACAATAGGTTCACAAAGACGGCACACAAGCCAGTGAAACACGCCAACAAGAACGGATTAACCAACATTAAACTCTGACATAACCACAATATTCAGTGATAGTCATTACTCACAGGCAGGGACTAGTGAGATCCACTAGGCACAGGCGAAAACACAGCAGATAGCCAAGAAGACAGATAAACAAAAACCGCTAAACCAGAATTTTGATAAGCTACTGATTTAACGGTTTTAAGTGATTTTTAGCGTCAGATAGCGACCGGATAAGCAGTCACTACATTAGTTAACACCTGATCACGACTAATGCTTAATCTTGAGCTTAGGCCAACCACAACTCCACGTCACGTATGATGAAGTTGCCGCTATACACAGGATGGCGCTCGCCTATGGGCTCAAGCTCGAAATAGCGTCTATGCTCCTCGGGCAATCCCTCATAGCCGCAGATCACCTGATACAGCCAGCTCTCGGTATCCCAGCTGAGCGACTTGGCCTGATGATAGTCCAGCGCCGATTGTCTCAGCCCAGAGTCGATCACGGCGCAGAAATACTCATCCACCGCCAACTTAAGCGGATTGTCGGGAATATCGAAATCTTCCGCCTCCACCAGAGCGAAGGGAACATCATGATCGCGCATCACAAGATCGCGACCGGCGCGGCTGATGCTCTTGATCTGTGACACCATGGCCAGCAGCTCGACCTCCTGCGCCGTGTTGGTCACGTCCACCGCCGCCGGTGCCAGAATCGCCTCGGCGCGGTTAAACAGAGTCGGCAGCTGCTTGTGGCTTACATGGTCCGCCACCTCATAATCTGGATGCATATCCGTGTAGAGCAACCAACCCTTAAGCAGACGAGTACGTCCCTGGATCTGACGGAAACGTCCCAGCAGCTCCAGCAGACGCCCCTGCACCACGCTGAGCTCCTGAGTACAGTCGCTCAGGGTCTCCTGCAAGCGGGTCACCAGCAGCTTACGCAGCTCGCGGATATCGCCGGCGATCTCACCCAGCTCGCTAAACTGGAACATCTCCAGGCCGTTGAGCAGCTCGGTCACCTGACTCTGAGCCAACTCGTTTTCACGTATCTTGGCGTTGATGGTGCCTACATAGCCGAACTCGTTGTTGATACGGCTCCAGAGCACACGAATCGAGTATTTCAGCCCCTCTGTGAAGCTGTAGACCTGCTCGCTGAGATCCGCAAGATAGGCCTCGCTGGCGCTGTAATCGGCGGCCTGACGGGCCTCCTTGTAGTGGTCGGCAAGGGTCTTGATGGTGGCCAGGGATGAGCCCACATTGGCGTCGATCTGACGATTGCGCTCGTCGCTCAGCACCTCTTCCAGCAGGGCGCGCACCGAGCGTTTCAATCTCAGCCCCTGTTCGCCCTCGGGCTGCCACAGGATATCCGCCTTACGCAGCTTGTCGATGGCACCGGCGCGCTCGCCCTCTTCGGTCACAGAGCCGGAGAGGTAGACATCCATGATGAGATCCGCATGGCGCCCCAGCTGCTTAAGTAGCGTGACCCCCGCCTGATGTAAGTTGCTACTCATATCAGATCAAGTCCCTCTGGGTTGCGGTTTCCGCCTGGGCCTCCAGGCTGAGTCCTTCGGTTTCATCGATGAAGCGGATCACCTCGTAGAGGTAATCCAGCTTGCCGGTGGCGATATAGATCTGCTTCTCCTGGTTGGGACGCAGCAGATATCCCAGCTCCACCAGACGCTTAAACACCAACTTGATCTGCGCATCCACCTGAGTAGAGCTGGAGCCAAACAGGCGATAGTGACTGATCTTGGCCAGCTGCTCGCGAAACGCAGGAGTGTCTTCGATGCGGGTCTGCAGCTCGTTGAGGCGCACCGCGGCTCCTTCGGACAGGGGCGCATCCTGGCCGCTGGCCTCTTGCACCAGCACCAACCACTCCACCAGAGGGATCAGCGCATGGCAGATGTCACGAAACTGACTGGAGATCACCTTACGCTCATCGTCCCCCAGTTGCAGATAACCGCAGAAGAACACCTCGCCCTCCCCGGCCGAGGCCAGGGTGCGATTGATCTGATTCAGGTATTGCTCGACGTTATCACGAGTCGCCTGCGACTTGAGCGCGCGCCAGGCATCTTCGTTACTGGTACGGCAGATAAACTCGCCACGCAGCAAGGCTTCGATCAGGGCGCCCTGGCCCACGAGTACGGTTTGTGTGCTACTGCTCATTTACACAGCCTCCTTGGCAAAACGCTGGCTCAGCTTATCGGCAATGGGGTTAACTTGTGGCTTAACCACTTGTAATTTTTTGGTTTGCTTGTTGATGATGTATCTGTTGGCAAACAGGTTAAGCACCTCAGACTCGGGGTTCGGGAAGGCACCCAATACCGAGATATTGTTGTTCTCACAGGCATCGAAGATCTTCTTCACGTTGCCGTGGTGCAAGGTGCCCAGCTCGTCGATCGGCCAGTGAATGGTGACATCGGCGCGGCCACGCAGCAGACGGGTGAAGGCCAACAGGAACTTACACAAGATCAGATAGGCCATACCATGGCTCGAAGATTCGTTGAGCTGGCGGTCGGTGCGGATCACCAGATCGCTGTTGCCCTCCTTGAGGCGCAGTTCGATCTCCAGCAGCTTGGCGATACCGCCTGTCAGGGCGGCGCGGCCGATAATATCCAGGGCGCGGCGCATGCTGCTGGTGTAGTGCTCGTCCGGCAAGTCGGCGAAGCCCTCGGCCTTCCACTGTTTAAACGCCTTGACGAACTCCTCCAGCTCGGGCCAGAACTCCAGCTCGCTGATGCGCGAACGGATGCGCACCGCCGACTCGCTCACCCCGTCGAGGAACAGCTCTTCGCCCACCTCACGGGTGATGCGGGCGCTCTGGGAGGCGATGCGGCGGTCGATATCCGCCAGCACGTCGTAAAACGCCGTCAAGTCGATACCGAAGTTACGTCCCTGCTCTCGCAGGCCCATGATCGCCTGAGGCACCATGACGTTGAGCAGCTGCTCCAGTTGCGGTACCAGCTTGCGATAGTCCAGCAGGCGAATGCCCTTGTCGTTGACGAAGCTCGACTCCTCGCGGGCGCGCTCCCAGGTCTCAGACAAACTTGAGCCCGACTTGCTGGCGATCACCGAATCGAAGTGCTCGATATACTGCTTCACCGAGCCCATCAGCTGATCCCGGCGCAGCAATAACTCTTCGCCCTGACGCAGACGCTCTGTGAGTCCCCCCTGCATCTCATCCTGGCTCGATGGCAGCTTAAGCTCCGCCAGCTTGCGCATCACGGCGCGCAGCTTGGTCAGGTTCTCCGAGGCCTCCACCTGGATGGCGTCGGACTGTTTACGCTCGCTATCATATTGCTGGCGCTGATGTTTAATCTCGTTGGCCTTAGTAGTGAGCTGTTGCGTCAGCTCGGTTACCGCCATCTTGACCTGACTCAGTTCGGTCTGCAGCTTTGGCTTGCGCGCGAGCCAGGTGTGTTGATACCAGTCATCGAAACGCAATACTTCGCTGCGGCGCTGCTCCGCCTTGCTGATATTGCTCTCCAGCTCACGGATCTCCTGCTTGAGCTTGACTATCTTGGCTTCGTCGACGCCGCGGGATTTCAGCTCATCCTTATACCACTGCTCGCAGGCCTTCTGCTCCGTCTTGGCCGCCTGACGGCGATCGTTGATATTCTGCTTCACCTGGGAGAGCTGAGCATCCAAGGCGCCGACCACTTCCTGCCAGTAGGCTTTCTTCTCCATGCGCGCCTCGAGCGCCTGCTCGTTTTGCTCATCGATCCACTCTTGGTGCTGGGCCTTGAGCTGTTTCATCTCGCTGTCGAGACGGGCGAGACGCTTCTGCGACTCGGCCTTGCGGGCGCTCAGCGCCTGATTAATCTTCTCTTGCTCGGCGCGCTTCTCGTCAAATAGGCGGCGCAGATCGTCGCGGCTATTCTTGTAGGCCGTCTTGGCGAAGGTGAGTTCGCGGTTAAGCTTATCCAGCTCGGCGTTGATGGCCACCAGGGCCTCTTCCGCCTCCGCCTGTAGCTGCTTGGCACTGGCCAACGCCTCCTCGGCCTCGCTGTAACGGCCCCTGAGCTCCTGCTCCGAGGCGGCATACTCCGGGGTTGCAAGCGCCTTGAGATCCAGCTCGACGCCGCAGAAGCTGTCGCCGCCGGCCGACTTGGCCGGATGCAGGTCACTGCGATGTAGTAGTTCAGGGTTGATCAGCTTACCTATGCTCTCCTCCCAACCGTCGACCTCCTTCCGCAGGTACTCAAGCAGGGTATGGGATTGAGGGAAGAGCACCTGATGCAGCTCATCCAGCGCGCCCTGACGCTCGATAACCCTTACGCCCGCCTGTCTCAGGCTCTCGTTGGCCTGATCCCGCTTGGCTCTGAGCTTGCGCTCCTCGCCTGCCAGGCGATCCACCATGGCGTTGCACGCCTCCTGCTCCTCGTCGGCGCGGGAGATGCGCTCATCAAATACCGCCAGGGTCAGTTTTTCTTCTTCGCTGTAGGTGACGCCGTTGACCTGCATCTGCAGCTCGGCCGCCGTCAGCTTGAGCTGATATTCCTGCTCGTTATGCTTGGCGCGGCCCGCCTCCATCTGCTCACGCCAGCTTTGCTCGAGGGCGGCCAGCTCCTCACGGCCCGCCTCCTGCTGCTTGTCTCTGGCTTCACGATGCTTATCTTGTTCTTTATCTAGCTGCTCCAGCTCGCGGTTGAGGTTCTCGCCTATCTTGCTGCGACGGGCGTTGTAGGCCGCCTCGATATCCTGGTGCTTCTCGGTTTGCAGCTTATGACGCTCGGTCAGGTTCTCCAGGCTGGCGCGCCAGCTGGGCAGCTGCTCAAGATCCAGTTTGGCCTGCTCGATATCGGCATCGAGAAAACCTGCGTGCTGATCTTCGATGATATCCAGCTCATGCTCTATCTTGGCCACGTCGCCCTTGGCGGCAGAGAGATCCAGGTTAAGCTCGTCGCGCAGCTCCTTCCACTCGTCGTCGAGCTGACGCAGCTTGTTGCCGAGATCTTTCGAGCGCTGTTGATTTAGCTCCTGACGCTCTATCTCCTGGGCCTCATCCTTGCCATAGCCGCGCTTCAGCCCAGCCAGGCGCTGCTCCGCGCTGAGCAGTTGGTTAAACTCCTGCTCCAGCTTGTCAAATTCGGGGCGGATCTGCTCGAAGCCCTGGATCAGCTGACTCTCGCGGATCCAAGACTCGACCCGCTGCGGATTGAGGCGTGAGCTCGGCGGGTTAACCCCGTCCTCCTCCAGGATGGCGGCGATCATCGACTTGATGGTCTCCATCTTGCCCTCTTTGGAGTGCACCGCCTTGGCCAGCTTCTCTATGTGGCGCAGCGTGTGTTCGTGCTGACACAGGGAGAACTGGCGGGCGTAGGCCCTCAGCTCACTGCGATTGCTGCCGGTGCTCAGCAGGGTGCGATCGTTTTGGATGATGGCGCGATATTCGCGAGTATTCAGCAGGTTGGTCACCGCCACCCCGGCGCGTTTCATCTCACGGCCCAGCTCGGCCATGTTGTGGCAGAGAATCGACTCCCCCTGCTGTGACTTCACATAGTCTTCCAGCTCGAAGCCCTTGCCGATGAAGCGATAGTTGACGCCCTTGCCATCACCGGCAGAGGCCAGCACAGCCTGGGTCAGCAGGCCATCGTCACGGCGATACTCGTAGATGATGTAGCTGGAATCGTGGGGCAGATACCAACGCTCGAAGCTGTCACGGGTCGAGGGCACGACGCGGCTGGGGTATTCGCCGTAAAACACCGGCACCAGACGCTGCAAGGTGGTCTTGCCCGAGGCGTTGGTACCACAAATGTTGGTGTGTCCATCGAGGGCGAGTTCCACAACGCCGGGGAGGTGCGTATTGATCAGCACGATACGATTTAAGCTTGGCATCTCTTTCCTTATCCAAACGAGCTTGTCGGCCGCCCAGCGGGGCGAGCAGCAAAGGGGAATAGCAAAACAATCCCACTAAAGTAAAACAAAGCTATCGGCTTGGCAATCTGGCCCGGGACTTGGGCGGGATAGTCGTTTAAAAAGCGTGCGTAACACCCGATTTCAGGCGGTTTTCACGGCAGGAATGAAGAAGACGGCAAGCATAAAGGTAGCGAGCGATGTTCAGGATCGGCTCGTGGCGAATGCCAATGGCTAAATGCTTGGAACAGAAAATTGAGAGCAGGGAGCTGGGAACAGGAAATGGAGAGCTGGGGCCGCAATTTAGGCGTCGGGAGCAGAAATAGAAAGGGCCGACTAATGTCGACCCTAACTGAGATTTTCAATTCAGTATTTCAACTCTGCATTTAGCACAGATTAGTCGGCTTGCTGATAGCCGATGCGGCGCGCCTCGTAGCGGGCCACCATCTCATCCATGCTCTGGGCTTCCAGTGGACGCAGGCCGCTAAGCACCAGCGTCTTCTCGCCGGTACCCACTAGCTTATCGCCGCAGTGCAGCTCAAACTTGAGGGTCACATCGCCGCGCTTACCGTCGATGGCCAGATTCTGCTCCACCAGGCTGAGGGCGATGCAGTCAAAATCTAAGGTATGGAGATCGAACGACATGCTCTCGTAGATCACCAGAGGACGGGCCGGATTGATCATCATGCCGTGCTGCTTCATCAGCGGCACCAACACATGGGTAAAGTTGAGCCCGGAGAAGGCCACATAGCTACGCACGAAGGATTCTGTCTGCACCTCGCACAGGGTCGACTCGCCGCTGCGGCTCACGCTCAGGTACTGCTTATCCTTATCATCCAGGATGGCGAAGCTGTCGCCTACCGCATCCGGAAACACCAGATTGACGCCGCTACCGACCATGCCCTCGAATCGAAATGTCATCTTCTGGCTCAGCCCATATTGTCCCAGCACCAGGGCGAACAGCAGATCTCCGGGAACGCAGAACTTCTTGGCATCGACATCGTGGATGGGGTTAAAGTCCTGTGCTACACCCTTGGCGAATTCACTCGCCTGCTGGGCTGACACAGAGACCAATTGCTGTGCTTTATTAAAATAAGGACTTAGAAACATATCGGCTCGTCAATCAGGGTTATGTTAAAGATGAGATAAAACATTCGTTATAAATTTAAGGAGGCACAGTCTATAGCAAAACCCGCGAAACACTTCTCCGATGACTTGAGGAGCCCCAGGTTTTACAACGAAGCTAGGCCGAAAGATCCACTATTTCCCTGCTGCTGCGCTCCTATCCCTCTGCCTCGTCTATGACTTAAGCCCATGCAGTTTATCGCTCAAACCATGCCTCAAGCTGTGCCTCTAGCTGTGCCTCTAGCTGTGCCTCTAGCTGTGCCTCTAGCTGTGCCTCAAACCAGAGGCAAGACTGCTGATTTTCCCCAAAACTCCTCTAAAGCTGCAAAAAAGATAAATTTTTTAAAATTAACAATGTCAGTCAATGTCAAGGTAATAACCCCAGAGGGAAACACCTCAAACTATTGTTATGAAACATCTTTAAGTTAAAACCGCTCTGCACAACTTGGGTGCAAATCCCTTTACCTTGACTTTACATTTGTTGATCTTAATCAAAAAACTTAATGATAATAGTTTGCATTACGATACCTAATTGATAGAATCGCCAGCAATTAAATAACCCTGACAAAACAACTGGGAAGAGAAATGATGAAGAAAACGCTAATTGCCGCAGCACTGGTCAGCGCATTCGCTAGCCAAGCCGCTATCGCCTCTGATGAGACTCAAGAACTGCGTAAAGTGATCGAACAGCAACAAAAAGTGCTGAAAGATCTTGAGAAGCGTCTGGAGCAAACTGAGCAGCGTGTAGAGAAGACAGCCGACGCCGTTGAAGAAAGCAGCTCAGCCAAGAGCGCGACAACTATCGGTGGTTACGGTGAACTTCACTACAACAACATCACTGACAACAAATCAGGTAAAGACAAGAAAGAGTTCGACTTCCACCGCTTCGTGCTGTTCTTCGGCCACGAGTTCACCGAAAAGACACGTTTCTTCTCTGAGCTGGAAGTTGAGCACTCTATCTCTGGCGAAGGCCAAAACGGTGAAGTCGAGCTAGAGCAGGCTTACATCGAACACGATTTCAACGACATGCTGACTGCTAAGGCGGGTCTGTTCCTGATGCCAGTAGGTATCATCAACGAAACTCACGAGCCACCAGCATTCTACGGCGTTGAGCGTAACCCAGTTGAGAAAAACATCCTGCCTGCCACTTGGTGGGAAGCGGGTGCCAACCTGAACATCAAGGCAGCCCCAGGCCTGGCCTTCGACGCAGCGGTCACTTCTGGCCTGAACGTTGGCGAAGACTACAAGATCCGTGGCGGTCGTCAGAAGGTTTCTGAAGCAAAAGCCGAAGATCTGGCTTACACTGCGCGCGTTAAATACACTGCCGTTCCAGGTTTAGAGCTGGCTGCAACTGTGCAGTACCAATCTGATCTGACTCAAGGCCGTGGCGATGTTGATACCGCTTCTGCGACCCTGATGACAGCACACGCTATCTACACCATCGAAAACTTCACCATCAAGGCACTATACGCTCAGTGGGATATCGACGGTAAAGAAGCCGAAGCACTTGGCCGTGACAAGCAGAAAGGTTACTACATCGAGCCTTCATACCGCTTCAACGAAAGCTTCGGTGTGTTCGCACGTTACAATGCCTACGACAACGAAGCCGGTAACGGTGTTGACTCAGAGATCACCCAGACTAACGTCGGTGTGAACTACTGGTTGCATGAAAACGTTGTCTTCAAAGCCGACTACGAAAAAGTTGGCGGCGCGAAAGATGCCGACGGTTTCAACCTAGGCGTTGGCTACCAGTTCTAAGCCATTAGCCCATATCGCAGTGCTCAACGCTCCCTTTTAGCACTGCCTATGGCTAAGGTACTTCCCGAGGTGCCTTAGCCATAGTAAAAGGAATCAGTAAAAACAACGGATTATCCCACAGGCCTCATCCACTCTTGCTACCGGGTCAATCGATGAAAGCTCTCTCTGTTAAGCTCCTACTTGCCTCACTCTTCACCGCCTTCTGCGTGCAGGCCGCCAGCGTCTATCAAAGTAACGAAGACTTTATCAGCCAGGCCTTTGCCGCCCCTATGCCCAAGGCCAAGGTCTACTGGCTAGAGGATAGCGATAAGCAGGCGATCGAGGAGATCCTTGCCCACAAATTCAACAAGATGCGTCTGCGCTACTGGCTGCACGAAGGCGAGACCGTCTGGATCCTCGAAGAAATAGGCAAGGAATCCCCCATCACGGTCGGCATCCATGTCAGAGACAAGGCCATAGTGCAGACCAAGGTGCTGGTCTATCGTGAGAGCCGCGGCGACGAGGTGCGTCACGAATTCTTCACCGACCAGTTTAAGCAGGCCAGGCTCACCAATGATCGCCAGCTGGATCGCAAGATAGACGGCATCACAGGCGCCACCCTGTCGGTACGCGCCCTCACCAAGCTGTCACGCATCGCCCTCTACCTGGACGACAAAGTCAATCACTAAGCTCCCATTGAGCTGCTTAGTTGGTGTTATCCCTATGGCTGTTATATGATGGCCAGCGAGCAGGCGAGCCCTGCTCTTTTCGTATCCAACAGGCTGTCAGCGCCGGGCATCCATGAGTCTGCTTGCCGCCGCGCGCCAGATAAATAGTCAGAATAAAGAACGCCATAGATGACAAATAAGCCCCGCCATCCCCATCGTAAACCCCTGTGGCAGAAACTCGCCAAGATCTTCCGTCCCTGGCACAGACGCCTAGGGATCGCCAGCGCACTCCTGGTGGTCATGGTTGCCGTCAGCGGCGTCTTGATCAACCACAGCAACGACTTCAAGCTAGATACCGCCCACGTGCATCAGGGCTGGCTGCTGGATCACTATGGCATCAAGGCCCCAGGCCAGGTCGCCATCTATGCCAGCGAGCCGCTACTGGCCAGTAGCGATAACCTGCTCTGGCTCAGAGACAAGCCGGTCCTGGAGGCCCAAGGGCCACTGCTTGGCGCCCTCGCCTATGGCGAGCACTATGTGGCTATCGACGCCCAGCACCTCTACCTGCTGGATCAACAAGGCGCCCTGCTCGAGCAGCAGAGCCGCGCCACCGGCCTGCCCCAAGACCTGCGCGCCCTGGCGCTGCTCCCCACGGGTGACGCTGGGCAGCTCTGGCTGAATACGGCGTCGGGCAGTTATCTTAGCGATAGCGATCTCATCGAGTGGCAGGAAGCAAAACCTCTGGTGGCTCTCGACTGGCAGACCCCGCTTACAGATGCCGAGAGTGAGGCGCTAGGTAAGAATTTGTCACTCAAGGCCCGTGCCATGCACCTCAGTTGGGAGCGTGTGCTGCTAGACCTGCACAGCGGCCGTATCGTCGGCCTGCCCGGCTCGCTGATGATGGATCTGGTGGCGCTATGCCTCATCTTCATGGCGATCTCCGGCCTCTATCTTTGGCAGCAGGCCAAGCCACGCAAGCGCAAGGCATAAAGCAACAAAAGGTATAAGGCAGTAGATAGGATAAGGCGGCTAACGCCAGTCCTTAAAAAAACAACCGCCTCTTGCAAATAAAAAAGCTCACCTAAGGTGAGCTTTTTTATTGAGGAGCTAAAGCGTAATCGACCTTAACCGCCCATTAGCTTCTGCCACCAGGAGAGTGGCTCGCCGCAGTTCTTCGCCGGGTGATAGCTCTCAGCCAGGGCAGGAACCGCCACCACGTTGCCGCAGTTGCCCTGTTTGGCGACACCCGTCTTGGCATCGAAATAGCCAGACACAACACCATTAACCGGCGTGCGTCTCAGGCTTATAGGCGCGCGCTGCTTGAGGAAAGCCTGGTAGACGGCCATAGCGCCGCTGCTGCCATAGAGACTGGTCTTGCCGTTATCGTCCAGCCCCACCCAGACGGCGGCAACGTTTCGCTCATCGAACCCGGCAAACCAGGAGTCGCGGGAATCGTTACTGGTACCCGTCTTACCCGCCAGGGTCACGCCCGGGAAGGCCTGGCCCAGCTTAGTCGCCGTGCCCGACTGCACCACCTGAGTCATGGCGTGTTGCACCAGGAAGTCGCTGGCCACAGAGATCGCCTGATCCGCGCCGCGCTGACTGGCCGACAGCGGCTGATTATCGGCGTCCAGCACATGGGTCACCGCACTCAGCTGGCGGTAGCGTCCATTGTCAGCCAGGGTCTGGTACACCTGCGCCACCATCAGCGGTGAGCCATTGACGGCCCCCAGCAACATGGACGGATACTCTGGAATGGTCTCGTCCCAGCCCGACTTGGCCAGTGTGGTCGCCACCGCATCTGTGCCTATCGCCATACCGAGGTTCACCGTCGGCACGTTCATCGACTTCTTAAAGGCGGTCATCAACGGTACCTCACCAGAGAACTGCTTGTTGACGTTCTGTGGCGACCAGGTCTTGCCCTGGGAGTTGGTCAGGGTGATCGGCTCATCCTTCAGCGGCGTCGCCAGGGTGTACTTGTCACCGTGGGTCAGCGCCGTAGCATAGACAAAGGGCTTGATAAGCGAACCGATAGGACGGCGGATCTCCACCGCGCGGTTAAAGCCCTGATAGCTTGGCACCTTGTCGCCCACCATGGCGGCGATACCCGCCGAATACTTGTCGGTGACCACCATGCCCACTTGCAGCGCCTTGTCACGCTGCTCCAGGCTTTTCATGGTCGAGCGCACCGCCTGCTCCGCCGCCTCTTGGGCCAGGGGGTCTAAGGTGGTGTAGACCTTGATGCCCGACTGCTGAAGCAGGCTGTCACCGAATCGACGCGACAGCTCGCCGCGCACCACGGCGAAGAAGGCCGGCAGTTTCTGATGCACAGGCTTGCTCGCCTTACGCACCCCAAGGGGGGATTCGACCGCCGCCTTGTATTGCGCCACCGGCAGCTGGCCCGACTCCATCAAGAGGCGCAGCACCAGATCCCGTCGCTCCTGAGCCCGCTCGGGGAAACGCCAAGGGTTGTAGTAGGAAGGCCCCTTGATCGCCGCCACCAGAAAGGCCTGCTGCGGCAGGGTCAGCTCGGCGATCGGTCGGCCGAAATAGAACTGAGACGCCAGCCCCATGCCGTGCACGGCGCGGGACTTGTCCTGGCCCATGTAGACCTCGTTGAGGTAGGCCTCGAGGATCTCATCCTTGTCGTAGCGAAAATCGATAATGATCGCCATCAGGGCTTCCCTGAGCTTACGTATGATGGAGCGCTCGCTGGAGAGGAAGAAGTTTTTCGCCAGCTGCTGGGTCAGGGTCGAGCCACCTTGCACGGTGCGCCCGGCGCTGATGTTGACCATGGCGGCGCGAATGATGGCAAAGGGATTCACGCCGTGATGTTCATAGAAGCTCCTGTCTTCCACCAGGATCAGCGCATCGACGATCGCCTTGGGAATCTTGTCTGTGGCCACGAACAGCCTGTCTTCGCCATCGCCGGTGATCATGCGATCCAGCAGCACGGGCTCCAGGTGGAACACCGCCAGCTCGCGATGGTCGCTGCTGCGGGCCACCGAGGCAACCCCCTGGCTGTCGAAGCTGATCATCACCCGCTGAGCTTCCTGGGATCCCTGAGGATGGAGGAAGGGACGGCGCCAGAGATCCACCTTGGTCTTGGAGGCGGAAAACTCGCCCACCTGACGGGGATTGGCCACCTTGCGATAACCCAGCAGCTTAAGCTCGGCAATCAGCTGATCGTGGCTCACGGCCGCTCCGGGATAGAGAGCCATGGAGCGGCTAAATACCTGCGCCGGCAGGTGCCACTTCTGCCCCTCAAACTTGCGGGCGATGATCTGATCCAGATAGATACTGTAGATGGTCATGGCAGCAAACAGGATCAGGCCGAGCTTCCAGCTCAAAGACCAGATCCTGCGGCCCCAACCCGGCCTCGCTGTCGCTGCACTCTTACTCGCCGACTTACGCTTAGGCGTTTGGCTATTGCCCGCCTTACTATTAGTCGACTTGCGCGGTCTGCGTGGTGTTGGCGTCTCTTTATTCGTCATCGTGTTTCCAGTCAAACAGCAAAGGGACTAGAGCCCCTTAGCTGACATCTTTTTCTTGGTTAATTTGGTCGGCAAGGTGTTGGCGGGATCGTCCGGCCACAGATGCTTAGGGTAGCGTCCCTTCATCTCTTTCTTCACCTCGACATAGGGGCCGGCCCAGAAGTTGGCCAGATCGGCAGTCAGCGCCAGCGGTCGCATCGCCGGCGACAGCAGCTCCATGGTCACCACAAGTTGCCCCTGGGCCAGCCTGGGGCTCTCGGCCATGCCCAGCGCCTCCTGCAAACGCACACTCAGCAGCGCCCGCCCCGACATCTCATATCGTATCGCCGCCCGAGTGCCCGTCTTCATGGGCCAATGGCTCGGCAGCGCCTCGTTTAATATCTGTTGTTGTCCCCACTCCATCTGGTTGTGGAGCAAGGTATAGAAATCCAGTCCCTTGAGCTGGGTCAGGCGGCGCACCCCGTCAAGATAGGGGCCGAGCCACTCAGGCAGCGTCGCGAGCAAGGCCTGATCACTCAGCTCCGGCCAATCGCCTGCAAGAGCGAGCTTACTCGCCAGGGCGACGCGCAGGCGAAGCTGCTCCACCTTATCATCAAATCCCAGCAGGGAGAGCCCCTTGGTGCGGATAAGCTGATAGATGGCCTGCTTGATCGTCTCTTCATCCAAGGTCGCCAGCGGGCGTTCCCCCAATATGATAGCGCCGATGCGCCGCTGAGTTAACCCGTAAAAACGTGCCTTATCCTCATCCCAGCCAGTCTCAACAACCGACTTCACCTGGCTGGCCAGCGGGCCCTCGAACAGCGCGGCATCCAGCTTGGCCGCCAGCAGAATACGGCCGCTGCTCTGGCCTTCACTCTCCTGAAAATCGGCAACCACCAGCCAGGGCTCGCCCTGCAGAACGTCGTCATCATTGAGGGCAACACCTGCGCCGCAGGCAAGCTGATACCCCTTGGCGCCGCGGGCCTTGGCGATGCGATCGGGAAAGGCCTGCGCCAGCAGAGTCGCGATATCCTGGTCGCGACTCTCGCCGATGACCTTGGCAATCTGATTGCCTCGACCAGCATTCATCCTGGCCAGATATTGCAGGGCCAGCTTGGCGACTTCGCCGCCTCTGGCATCGCTCAGATAACGGCTGATATCGGCGCCGCGTCTCGCCAGGGCGCGCGATTCCAGCAGCGTCGCCAGCACGGCGGCAAGGGGCAGATAATAAGGATCATCAACGCCATCCATCTCCTTGGCGGCCAGCAGCATGTGGGCCAGACGCGGATGACAACCAAGCCGATAGGCGGCGCGGCCATGGGCCGTGATACGTCTGTCGCTGTCCACCAGCGCCAAGGCTTGCAGCAGGTCCCAGGCTACCGTCTCGTTAGCCTCGGACGGGGGCGAGATCAACGGCAGCGCATCGAGGGCATTCACGCCCCAAAATGCGGCATCAAGGGCTACGTTAGTTAAGTCGCCACGGAGGATCTCAGGTTCATCGGCCTTGAGCAGGCGCTCATGCTCCTGCTGCGGCCAGAGGCGGATACAGTGGCCCTCACTCAGACGACCGGCGCGGCCGCTACGCTGGGCCGCCGACGACTGGCTGATCCGTTTGAGCGACAAGCGGCTCACCGCCGTCCTAGGGTTGAAGCTGGCCTGCCGCTTATAGCCGGCGTCCACCACCAGGCGGATATCTTGAATGGTTAGGCTCGACTCGGCCACGTTGGTGGAGAGCACCAGCTTACGCATCCCAGGCGGTGGCGGCGCGATGGCGCTGTCTTGCTGGGCCGGCGGCAGGGCGCCATAGAGGGGGGTAATCAAAAACTGTTTAGGGTCGAGGCGCTCGGTTAATAGCGTCTGTAACCTTCGGATTTCTCGCTGGCCGGGCAGAAAGGCCAGCAATGAGCCCTCTTGATGCTCGGCCACCGCCTCGACGATCACCTTGGCCATGTGCAGCAGCCAATCCTGATGGCCGGGGCTGGGACGGTAACTCAGGCTCACCGGGAAGCTTCGCCCTTCGCTCACCAGGCTTGCCGCCTCGGGCATCAGGGCCTGTAACGGCAGCCCGTCCAGGGTCGCCGACATGGCGAGGATCTTAAGATCCTCACGAAACGAGGCCTGCACCTCCAGCGCCAGAGCCAGGCCGAGATCTGTGGTGAGGTGGCGCTCATGGATCTCATCGAAGATGATCAAGCCGTAGCCAGATAATTCAGGGTCCTGCTGGATCATCCGAGTTAATACGCCTTCGGTCACCACCTCGAGGCGGGTCTTGGCGCTCACGCTCGACTCGCCGCGCACCCGAAAACCCACCGACTGGCCCACGGGTTCACCCCGCCTGGCCGCAATAAAGTGCGCCACGCTGCGCGCCGCGATGCGTCTGGGTTCCAGCATCAAGATCTTACCCTCAATCTCAGGCCAGTCGAGCATGGCCAGGGGCAGCGCGGTCGACTTGCCCGCGCCGGTTGGCGCCTGCAAGATTAGCTGGGTATTTTCCGCCAGCGTCCGTTGGATCTCGGGCAGGAGTGTCTGGATCGGGACTTGATTAAATTCTTGAGTAGCTACTTGGTTCAAAGGGTGGTGTTCAATCGACAAAAACTGGCGACAGTTTACTAAAGATGGCGGCAAAGCTAAACAGACGAGTCCCCGCTGGGGGCTCGTTCCAGGTTAACATATCTTAACCTTATGGCTTTCATCACCACAGCGCTGCAGGCTATGCTCCCTTAGCGACGGAACTCGATGGCAGTTAAGAGCCACATTGCTCCTGCTCAGGTTGGGTGAAGCGATATCCGACCCCATACACAGAGTCTATGATGGGTTGAGCCAGTCCCAGCTGTTTACCTTTCTTGCGAATATTCTTTACGTGACTATCGATAGCGCGGTCAGAGATGTCGCGCATATCGGGATAGGCTAAGTCCAAAATCTGCTGACGGGAATAGATGCGTCCTGGTTGGTCATACAACAGGGAAAACAGGTTAAATTCCAGGTGAGTCAGCTCAACGACTTTGTCGTGATAGGCGATCTTCAGCCTCACCTTATCCAGAGTGAGATCGGGAGACGGCTTACTCTTCATGGTGCGCCGTAAGATGGCTTTGATACGCAAAATGAGCTCGACGGCACTGAAAGGTTTACAGACATAATCGTCGGCCCCACTCTCCAGCCCAACCAAGCGGTCAACTTCCTCTATCTTGGCGGTTAACATGATAATAGGGACGTCGGAGAATTCTCGGATCTCGCGGCAACAAGTCAGGCCATCTTTTATCGGCAGCATTAAATCGAGCAGGATGAGCGCAGGTTCTCTGGCTTTAACGGTTTCAACAACCCGTTCGCCGGTATCGAGATGCTTAGTTTCGAAGTCACTGGCGGCTAAAAACATCTCGACATTTTCGGCTATATCTCTGTCGTCTTCGACCAGCAATATGTAGGACATGAATACCTCGAAATCAGTTAGCCTGCATTGGCAGGTAAATGGTTATTGCCAGACCGCCCAATGAACTGTCACTGGCGGTGATCGCCCCCTTATGCGCCTCGATAATGCTCTTACAGATAGACAGGCCTAAGCCAGACCCACCTGTGGCGCGACTGCGGGACGTTTCGACCCGGTACAAACGCTCGAAGATGCTGGCAAACTGCACCTTGCTCACCCCAGGGGCACTATCTTCAATCACCACCTCCAGGCCCTTCCTCACTTCTTTCACCGTGAATGAAATACTACCAGGCAAGTCGGTATAAGCCATGCTGTTATCGACTAAATTATTGATAACTTGCTTTATTTTGTCATGATCAAAGATTGCGCAGCAAGATGGTGTCAGGGAGATACTTTGCTGCCATGTAAACCCTTTAACGGCAACCGCATCGGCTATTTCATCAGCCCAGCAAGAAAATGTCTGCAAACAGTTATGGGATCTAGGCTCGAGATGCAACGCGCCGATATCCGATTGTGCCAGCTGATAAATATCGCTGATCAAGCAATTGATCTCACCAATTTTACTCATCAGGCTATCGTAGGAGGCCCCGACATCTTTCACGAGATTATTTTGTAAGGCTTCGACCTTTAACTGCAATACGGTCAGTGGCGTCCTTAACTCGTGGGACACATCCGCCAATAGCTGGTTTTTCTTTTCCACCAGCTCTTCCATCAGCGCCGCGCGTTCGGAGGCCAGCACGATCTCATTTTGAATACGCTCTTGCTCGGACAACTTCTTCACCCGCCAACGCACCAGCAAATAGAGGGTCTGGATGAGCATCAATAGCATTAGCGTCCTAAACCACCAGGTCTGATAAAAGGCGGGTAATACCTGGAATGTGATCAGCCTGGTCTCTGCCGTCCAGACTCCCGTGCGATTAGTTGCCTGCACGATAAGGGAATAGTTTCCTGGCGACAGGTTGGTATAGGTGACCGAGCGTTTCTTCGGATTCGTCGTCACCCAATCTTGATCGAAGCCCACCAGCTGGTAACGATAATTAACCAGCTCTGGCGCCGAATAATCCAGCGCGGCAAAGTCCATCGAGATACTTTTCACCTCGGGCGGGATCTCAACAATACCAGCACTATCCACAGTGCGTGATAGACGATCGATTTGAAAGTCCGTCAAGCGAATGGGGGGGAGATATTGCCATGGTGTAAAGGCTTCGGGTGTCGTTATCAACAACCCCTGTGAACCGCCAAAGGCCATCCGGCCGTCACTGAGTTTGCCAAAACTCCCCACCCAATCGGCGCCAACATCTACGCCGTCCGCCCTGCCAAATTCAAAGGTTTGTTCGCTTATAGGGTCATACATCAGGCTAGCTTCCCAAAGCCTGCCCTGACTATCGATTTGTAGGTTGGAAAACTGCCTGTCGTTGGCACGAGTCACCTTCAGCGGCGCCTTTTTAACGCAGGCCTTGCCATCTTTTAAACTGTTTAATGCTAAAGAAAACAAGCCAGAAGCATTAGCAAACCAGAGCGTGTCATCTTTTAGGGCCAGCGCGATAGTGCCGTCGAAGATATATTGATTGGCGACATCCGTCACCTTGATTAAATGCTCTGCACCTGGCTCTAGCACAAACAGGCCTCTAAAGGAGCCGAGCCAGACACGCCCCCGATTGTCCTTTAGTAGCGGTAAGATAGTTGAGATATCTTCTTCTACACCTTGTTGATTTTGGTAGTAAAAGCGCGACATCCCCATAGTGTTGAGTTCAAGTCGATAGAGATATTGGGCACTGCTAAGCCAGAGTTTGTCTTTACCCTCTGCAATAAGCGTATTCGCCATGACAGAAGCGGTATTAACCTTTTCCACCATGTTGTTTTCAAGCGAAACTGTGTACAAGCCCTGTTTTGTGGAGAGCCATAGGTGCTGATCATCTATCTGACCAAGGCCAACCACAGTACTTTGACTCAAGTCGGTTACCGAATCAGGATGGGCGATAAAGGCAGACAAATCGCCGCTATCCAGATTGTAGCGTCGTAATCCCTTATCTGTGCCTAACCAGAGCGTACCGTCTGTGGTTTGAAAAGCGTCGCGAATGAACAGATGCTTAGTGTTATCTACGTCGATATACTTGGTCACAAAGGCTTTGTTTGGCAGGTATTTATTTAAACCGTTCCCCCGAGTACCTACCCAAATCACCCCGGAAGCATCGACTTCAATGGAATTTATTTTATTACCGCTGATACTACCGATTTGCGCGTTATTGTTGCTGACCAGCTCAATATCGCCATAATCATGTAAATTGATTCGATAGACACCTTCGTTGTACATCCCCAGCCACAGCTCATCGTCGCTGACCTGCTCTATGGCATTAATCGCCTTGGGTTTTCCTTGTAAATGAGGAAGCCTCAGCTTAGTCAGCTGCCGGGTATTCAGATCTATGACCCCGGCGCCCGATTTACGCGTCCCTAACCACAACCTGCCATCAGCCATGAATTTCAACGCCTTAATATCACGGCTTAACAGATCGAATGTTTCGACATCAGACGCTTTGACCTTAAAAGCGCTTGCAGCAAGCATCTGTCGCTTGCCAGCAGGCAAGACAAACAGACCTTTATTGCTACCAACCCATAAGTTTTCCCTATCATCGAAACTCAGCGATAAGATCTGTAATCCCTTTGCAAGCTCATCCGTCGGCGATAACAAGTCTATTGGTTCGAATGCCTCCTGCTGGGCTATGTACTTAAATAATCCGTGGGTGGATCCTAAGAAGATCTTTCCTTGGTTATTTTCAGCAATTGAGAGAATACGTGAGGTTAAACTTTGCCTATCAGATAGTTTGGCAAGTGACGTAAAGCTATCTGTCTTGGGGTCATAAATAGAGACCCCTTTCGAGCTGGTACCTATCCAGATTCGACCGTCAGAGGTGACCTTCAAGGTCTGAATATAGTCTTCCGCCAGGCTTGCCGGATTATCACTGTCGTGGGTATAGCGACGGAAGGTATAGCCATCATAGCGAATCAATCCTTGCTGGGTGGCTATCCACAAAAAACCATCATGGTCGGTGGCCAAATCCATCACTATGCCAGCGGGCACAGTAGTATTGTCGCCTACGCGTTGAAAATATAAGTCATTATGGGCAGCGCTGTTTGCCCCACAAGAGAGGAAGCAAATAAACAGGAATATAAATTTCAGAGGCTTCATAGATCGCTAATAAAAAATACTCGCCGACATGAAAACTATTATCTAGGAATCAAGATATTGTACAAGCAAAGGATATTCAGCCTAACGGCCAAAGTAAGCTACTCAATAAAGCTCCCACTCATCTGAATCAAGATAGAAAAGCGATCGCAGGCGGCCAGGGCACTCGCGCAAATACCTGACTCAATCTCGATTTGCACTTCTTTTCAGCACAGATTTTATTCTCAGCAACAACTCAGACAGGCTAAATGGCTTGCAGACAAAGTCATCCGCACCACAATGAAACCCCTGATGACGCTCTTTCTGGCTTGCCGAGAGCGAGATCAAAATAATAGGAATATTTGAACTGACGCGAATCGCCTGACACTGAGCAAAGCCGCTGGTTTTATCCAGGGGTAAATCGAATAAAACCAGTCGGGGTGACTCCCGGCTAATCAAATCCATTATCGGCTGCCGGTCGTCTACTTCGCTCACCTGGAATCCATTTAGCCTTAAAAAATCTATCAACAAAGGACTACAGCTGACGCTATTGCTAATGACTAGTATTTTTTGCATTTCACTGCTCTGAACTGAACAAGAAGGCAGATTAAAGCAGATGAATATGGAGACAATTAGGATACGGCCAAGGGAAGGTGCGAATAAGTCCCGTGCTTGCTCTGCGTGTGCTTAAAGTGGATAGATGCAAGGCACAGTTTGCAGCGAATGGCCGTAGTCCTTCGCAAGAACTGTAACGCAGCAAATACCGCTGTATGCCTCGCCCTGCGGGGCTTTGATAGCAAACCATTTCGGCGTTATTCAACTTCAGCAGGCCTCGGCATGCCTTCAGTTGAATGCCTTGAACTGTCGCTGCTATCAAAGCAAGAGCTGTGCGACGACTTGTTCGCACCTTCCCTAGATGAACACCCAAGATGAAATGACTATCTCAGCGCCCCCCCAAAAAACGCCTTTGATTAAGAATAAAATTTCATCTCCATATTCTCTCCTAATTTACTTTCTACCTTAGATACCAAGTGAATAAGCCTTCGTTATAACTGTACAGGTGTGTCTTGAATATGAATCGGCGGTTTTCAATAAAATTGGCAGTTGCTGGCATTACGGCTGCGCTAAACATGAACCTTGCCCTGGCGGCAGGCGGTCCTGGCACGACCAATTTAGGAACAAATGCCGGCAGCGCGCTGGAGTCCGGTGCAGAAAACAACACCAACATAGGCGAGAATGCGGGCGCGACGACTAGCACTGGCGATCGCAACACCAATGTAGGCAGCAATGCGGGCAGTAGCTCAAACAGCTCTGACAACACCTTTGTGGGGTATAACGCCGGCACCAGCACAACCTGGGGCGACAATACATTTGTAGGCTCGCAAAGCGGTGAAGCCAACGTATCTGGTACCGATAATGTCTACATGGGTGCGCGGGCTGGGCAGTTGAACAACGCGACCGATAACGTGTTTATCGGCAGCGAAGCGGGCAAAAGCAGCACTATCGCCAATGGCAGCGTCTTTATTGGCGAGGAGGCAGGCGAATTTAATACCGAAGGCGATGATAACGTCTTTATCGGGGAAAACTCTGGCCACTTAAATACCACAGGCGAACAAAATACCTTTATCGGTAGGGATTCAGGTGCCGCCGATGAAAGTTACTCTGACACCAAGGCATTGACGGGCTACAACAATACCGCGATCGGCGACTCGTCTGGGTACGACCTAAAAGTGATGGCGTCGCGCAACTCCCTGTTTGGTGCCGGCGCTGGTAACGATATTGGTGAAGGCTTGGCCAATACTATGATTGGCGCCGACGCCGGCGTAAACACCGAATATGCCGATTTCAACACCTTTGTTGGCGTCATGGCGGGTTGGGACAACAACCGCACCAATGAAACAGATAAGGCCAATCGCAACACAGCCCTTGGCGCTTCAGCGGGTTTCGCCAACCGAAGAGGCGAAGACAATGTCTGGGTCGGTGCCTTTTCCCATTCAGACTCAAAATCTTATACCTATGATGCTGCGCTAGAGAGTGACATGCAAATTCGCTATAACGGCATCTCACAACAGCTCTATGGCAATAAGCCCGAAGGCAATCAGGAGGTGTATCGCACCACAGTCTTAGGCGCGTTTGCTGGCGCCAACGACAACGACTCCATCAGCATTGGTTATGGTGCCATCACCGATAAGACCAATAGCATTAGCTTGGGAGCGAGTGCCTCGGCCAAAGGCCAGAGCGATATGGCCATAGGCAATGGAGCAAGTAGCACCCACACAGAGGCCATGGCAATTGGCTATCAGGCGACGAGTCACCGTAACTATGCGGTCACCATAGGCAATGCCAATACCCTTAGCTGGGACGCAGGTGGCGACGGAACAACCTCATTAGGCACGGCTAAAGACTGCGCTTACAACGACAGGAACGATAACTGGTCCTGCAATGAGCCTTATCGTTTCGCCGATGTGAATGCCAAGGAGGTATCACTCATAGGCGATACCGATGCATCGACCTCGATCCACCTCTGGGCGGATGAAGGCGAAGATTATGACGACCGCTGGGATATCCTCGTCGGCGATAGCGGCACCTTTTCCATAGGCTCCTATGCCAACTCAAGCTTTAAGCAGTATTACGGCGAAACCCTCAAACGCTCAGAACTCTTGGCTATCGATAATCAGGGCAACGCCACGATTTCAGGCAATCTAACGCTGAATTCAGATCGGCGTCTTAAAACTCAGATCACCCCTATCTCCAATGCACTTACTGTGATCCAGCAAATCAACGGCGTGACCTACCATTGGAAAGCGGGACTAGGCCGCTCGGCAATCAAACAATATGGCGTCATCGCACAAAACGTCGAAGCCGTGCTCCCCGAATTGGTTAAGAGCGATGATAAAGGAATTAAGTCGGTTAATTATCAGGCCTTAATACCCGTTCTGATCAATGCCACCCAGGAACAGCAGAAACAGCTTGATGCACAAAGACTCCTAATCGAGCAACAACAGCAACAAATAGCCCAGCTGATACAAATGCTATCTGCTGCTCAAGACTAGTTCTCCTAATTTACTCCACATTTGCTCGGTAGCATGTTCAATAAGGGATTTTCATTTTATTCACGCTAAGGGTATTGGTATGAACACGCGCGTATTTCACCTATCGGCTTTGGCTCTCGCTTTATTCAGCGCTGCTGGTCTCTCTTCAGCCTATGCGGCGGGCAATACTAACTATGGCACCAATGCCGGAACCAGTATTACGACGGGGAGTTATAATACTAGCATTGGTGAGGGCGCAAACCAGGCGCTTACCACGGGCAATTTTAACGATGCCCTGGGTTATCTGAGCGGTAAAAACTTAGCCGATGGCAATCAAAATTTATTTCTCGGCACTCAGTCTGGATACTATACCGTCTCGGGGGATCAAAATACCTTTGTCGGCGCCTACTCCGGCTACCGAAACACCGCTTCGTATAACACCTTTATTGGCCAGCTGTCAGGCTCAGATAACACCACGGGGACGTACAACACCTTTTTAGGGCAAAGCGCGGGTAAGAACAATTCAATTGCCAGTGGTAACACCCTGATAGGATTCGAAAGTGGTTTTACCAACAGCTCGGGTGAAAGAAACACTTATGTGGGCTACAAAAGTGGCTACGTCGCCAGCTCATCAGACAATACCCTAATTGGTTACAACTCCGGCGCGAGCATTTCAAACGGTGCCTTTAACAGCTTCTTCGGCAGCTTTGCCGGTAATGATAATGCCTCCGGCAACAACAATACCCTCTTTGGCTACCGGGCCAACTTCTATGCCACTTCAGGCAATGACAATACGATTATTGGTTATTCAAGCAATACCGCAGTGGGTGCCAAACTCGACCTACAAAGGGCGATCGTTTTGGGCAGCTCGGCCAACGCCCAGGCGGATAAATCGACAGTCATAGGCACCAGCGCCACAAGCACCCACGAAGGGGCCATTGTCATTGGAGAAAATGGCACTAGCCATGCTGCCAATACCGTCTCAATAGGCAATGGCAATACGGTAAGCTGGGATCCCTCAAGCGATGCAGCGACAAGTCTGGGCACGGCTAACTATCGTTTCGAAGATATCTATTCCAACAAGATGTCGGTCAACGCCACTGCCGGCAACGCCGCTAAAATTGATCTCTTTGCCGATGCCGGCACCAATAATAATGACAGATGGAGCTTGCAGTCTGTCGATGGCGGGGATTTTTCCATCGCTTCCTTTGCCTCGGGTTCAAGTGCAAATTTATTCACCCTAAGCAACAATGGTAACGCAACCTTAAGCGGCAATTTAACGGTAAATTCCGATCGACGCCTAAAGCAAGATATCCAACCTATCCCCGATGCGGCCCAGCTACTGGCAAAGATTGAAGGGGTTACCTACCACTGGAAACGCGAATTACACCGCGACACCAAGAAGCAGTATGGCCTTATTGCGCAGAATGTCGAAGCGGCAATTCCAGAGCTGATCAATGAAAACAGTGATGGCATTAAGTCCGTTAATTATCAGGCCTTGATTCCCGTATTGATTAATGCGGTCAATAGCCAGCAACAGCAAATTGAACAACAACAGCAACAGATTGCAGAGCTGGTTAAATTGCTACAAGCCAAGTAACGGATAACACAGGGACTGTCATGATGGGGTTTTCGATTCACGCTTTGTCTGCATTGCCTCGCTTGGCATGGGGCAACTTTCGCGTTCATGCCACACTTTTCTGCCTGGCGCTAGTTGCTTGCAACCAAGCCAATGCAGGTTCGCTCACCGTCGAGAATGGCGCCGTCATTCAGGGTAACGGCGTCATCAGCGGCGACGTGCTGGTCAAAAGTGGCGGAAGCTTAAGCCCAGGTAATAGCCCGGGCTGTTTGTCGGTCAATAATCTCGATTATTCGGCCGGCGGCAGCTTATCTGCAGAAATCGGTGGGGCAAGCGCCTGCAGTCAATACGATCAACTGCAGGTTACTGGCACTGTCACCTTAGGGGCGAGTTTAAACGCCACGAGTTATAACGCCTATGTGCCTGTGGGCGGCGAAAGTTACACCATCATTGCCAACGACGCTACCGATCCGGTCAGTGGCATTTTTACCGGTTTGGCAGAGGGTAACATCTTCTCCCTCGCCGGAAAAAACATGCGCATCAGCTATCTAGGTGGTGATGGCAACGACGTCGTATTAACAGCCCTTAGCGATCAGAGCATCTCTTTTGCCGCCCTGGCCGATCAAGTTTATGATGTCGGCAGCCTGACGCTTACAGCCTCAGCCTCTTCCGGGCTAACAGTCGCCTTTAGCTCCAACACTCCATCCACATGTACGGTATCGGGAGATAGTGTCACGATTGTCGATGTGGGCAGCTGCTCGATCACCGCCTCGCAATCGGGTAACGCTAACTACAACCCAGCCGCGAGTGTCATACAAAGCTTTAATGTAAATAAGGCCAGCCAAATCATCAGCTTTGCCGCGCTGGCAGATAAGACCTATGGCGACGCTAGTTTCACCTTGGCCGCCAGCAGTGATGCGGACCTAGCACTCACTTATAGCTCGACGACGACCTCAGTCTGTAATGTGTCAGGCTCGAGTGTCTCCATTGTGGCGGCGGGCACCTGCTCACTAACAGCCTCCCAGGCGGGTGATAGCCACTACAATGCGGCAGCTTCGGTAACGCGCAGCTTTACGGTTAACCCTGCAAGCCAGGTCATCACCTTCTCGGCGCTTACCGACAGCACCTATGGCGTCGCTAGCCTGAATATCGCGGCGACGGCCTCATCTGGCCTGGCCGTCGCCTTTAGCTCAAACACAGCATCTGTGTGTGCGGTTTCAGGCAACACCGTCACTATCCTCGATGTGGGCAGCTGCTCGATCACCGCCTCGCAATCGGGTAACGCCAACTACAACTCCGCCACGAGTGTCACGCAAAGCTTTAATGTGAATAAGGCCAGCCAAATCATCAGCTTTGTCGCGCTGGCAGATAAGACCTATGGCGACGCGAGTTTCACCTTGGCCGCCAGCAGTGATGCGGGCCTAGCAATCACTTATAGCTCGACGACGACCTCAGTCTGTAATGTGTCAGGCTCGAGTGTCTCCATTGTGGCGGCGGGCACCTGCTCACTAACAGCCTCCCAGGCGGGTGATAGCCACTACAATGCGGCAGCTTCGGTAACGCGCAGCTTTACGGTTACCCCTGCAAGCCAGGTCATCACCTTCTCGGCGCTTACCGACAGCACCTATGGCGTGGCTAGCCTGAATATCGCGGCGACGGCCTCATCTGGCCTGGCCGTCGCCTTTAGCTCAAACACAGCATCTGTGTGTGCGGTTTCAGGCAACACCGTCACTATCCTCGATGTGGGCAGCTGCTCGATCACCGCCTCGCAATCGGGTAACGCCAACTACAACTCCGCCACGAGTGTCACGCAAAGCTTTAATGTGAATAAGGCCAGCCAAATCATCAGCTTTGCCGCGCTGGCAGAAAAGACCTATGGCGACGCGAGTTTCACCTTGGCCGCCAGCAGTGATGCGGGCCTAGCAATCACTTATAGCTCGACGACGACCTCAGTCTGTAATGTGTCAGGCTCCACCGTCTCCATTGTGGCGGCGGGCACCTGCTCACTAACAGCCTCCCAGGCGGGTGATAGCCACTACAATGCGGCAGCTTCGGTAACGCGCAGCTTTACGGTTAACCCTGCAAGCCAGGTCATCACCTTCTCGGCGCTTACCGACAGCACCTATGGCGTCGCTAGCCTGAATATCGCGGCGACGGCCTCTTCTGGCCTGGCAGTCACCTTTAGCTCAAACACAGCATCTGTGTGTTCGGTTTCAGGCAACACCGTCACTATCCTCGATGTGGGCAGCTGCTCGATCACCGCCTCGCAATCGGGCGATGCTAACTACAACCCTGGCGCGAGTGTCACACAAAGCTTTAATGTGAATAAGGCCAGCCAGGCCATCAGCTTTGCCGCGCTGGCAGATAAGACCTATGGCGACGCGAGTTTCACCTTGGCCGCCAGCAGTGATGCGGGCCTAGCAGTCACTTATAGCTCGACGACGACCTCAGTTTGTACCGTTACGGGCTCGAGTGTCTCCATTGTGGCGGCGGGCACCTGCTCACTAACAGCCTCCCAGGCAGGTGATAGCCACTACAATGCGGCAGCTTCTGTAACGCGCAGCTTTAGAGTCAATAAAGCGAGCCAGACTATCACCTTCGCGCCGCTGACGACTAAGGCGATTACGGATGCAGCCTTTACCCTTACTGCAACAAGCGACTCCCTCCTGAGTGTTAACTTCGACTCGCTCACTCCAGCAGTGTGCAGTGTATTAGGAACGACTGTGTCACTTGTCGATATTGGTGAATGTAGAGTCCTTGCTACACAAGCGGGAAATAGTAACTACCTTGCCGCAACCAGTGTCGAGCAGCGCTTCACCATCACGGGCGAGGACACAGATGGCGATGGTCTGCCCAATGAGATTGACCCTGATGATGATAATGACGGGGTGAACGATGAGGATGATGCCTTTCCATTGGATCCGACTGAAACGACAGATACCGATGGTGATGGCATAGGTAACAATGCCGATAATGATGATGACAATGACGGCGTAAATGACGAGGATGACGCATTTCCACTCGATCCAACTGAAACCCAAGATAGCGACGGCGACGGCATAGGAGACAACAGCGATCCGACACCATACCCCTACTCGGGTGAATTGAACTTCGAACTTGCCCAATATTCAGCTAGCGAAGATGCCGGTAGCATCGATATCAAGGTAGTGAGAAGCCTAGGCGATTTTAAGGAACTAAAGGTCGATTACTCACTTAAAGATCAAACGGCCACCGCGACCCAAGACTATGAGTTCAGTAGTGGCACCCTGACGTTTGATGATGGCCAGCAAGAACAAGTCATCAGCCTCACCTTGGTCGACGACTCTATCTTTGAAGGCGATGAAACTTTTTCCATTCAACTGAGTAACCTACGCAGCGTGGGAGACGCCGATATAGGCGCTATCGGCCAAAGCGAAATCACTATACTCGATGATGAAGCCCCGCCACCTGCCGGAGAAATTGGCTTCGAGTTTGAAAATGTCGCTGTGAACGAAAACGCAGCAAGTGTCACCTTAAAGCTTTTGCGCACCAACGGCAGTTTCGGCGAGGTCGAAATTTCCCTCTATACCCAGGATGATAGTGCCGTTGCCGATTTAGACTATGTCGCCATTAGCGAAACCTTAGTGTTTGCCGATGGCGAGACAGAGAAAACCCTAACCCTAGAGTTGCTGGACGATGCCATCTATGAAAATGATGAACAATTTTCAGTCCTGATTTCACTGATCGCAGGTGACGCCGTGTTAGCCAATACAAGCGCAAGAATCTCGATTCTCGATGATGAGCCGATACCGGCAAGTGGCGTAGTGCAATTTGAATCGGCCCAGTATCAAATTGATGAGAATGATGCCTCGCTCGACGTCACTATAATGCGCAGCGGCGGCAGCTTCGGTGAGGTCAGTGTCAATGTCACCTCCAGTGACATCCAGGCCCAGGCGGGCGAGGACTACCAGCCGTTTAATCAAACCGTCAGCTTTGCTGATGGCGAAATGGCTAAGCTTGTGACAATTGATCTCATCGACGATAGCGACTACGAAGGCGATGAAAACTTTAAACTAATCCTAAGCAACGCGACTGGCACCGAGCTAGGTCGCATCAGCAACACCGAGATAAGTATTATTGAAGATGACCCAGTGCCCAGTGGCGGCGTCATCGAGTTTAGCGGAGCCAGCTATGTGGCCGATGAAGACTCTGGTGTGCTCATTATCACCCTGACTCGCACCAACGGTAGTTACGGTGAATTGAGTCTGGATATCTCCACCCAAGACGTGACGGCGCTCGAGGGAGACGATTACATAGGCATAGACGAGCACCTGGTGTTCCTGGACGGTCAAACCAGCCAGACCTTGGCCTTAATCTTAAACGATGATGAGATCTATGAGGGTGACGAGACACTTTCCATATCGATCACCAACCTACTCGGCGAAGCCAGTATCGGCGAGTTAAACCGTGCCACTATCACCATAAAAGATAATGATTTGCCGCCGACTCACGGCACCATTCGCTTCGCCGGCAACAGTTATAGGGTAAGTGAATCATCACCTGAACTTGTCATCACACTGCTACGGGTTGATGGTGCGTCAGGCCATATCAGCGTCGACTATCGCACCTATGGTATCACCGCCACCGCTGGTGATGATTTTTATGCAAGCAGCGGCACCCTCTACTTTGATGATGGGCAAGAAAGCGCCACCATAACCTTGGCCCTCATTGACGATAAGCAAACGGAAAGTGATGAGTCCTTTAAGCTGGTGCTCGAAAACCCTATCAATACAGAGATTAGCGGGGAGGCTAGCGTTACCCTAACGATCCTTGATGATGATATTGAAGACATTAAGCCAGGCAAGGTATCGGGCGGAGGTTCGCTATCCTGGCTATTAATCCTTTTATTTATTGTCTCCAGACGTGTCTATAGCGCCTCCAAAGGGATCTTTAAACCTTAGCTAGTCTAGTTAAAATGAATGAAGGTAGGTTAGTCTGTGCGCTGACCTACCATCGGACTCCTTAGCGTTCAAATCCCTTGGCGCTATGCTTCCAGCACCCGGTACCAGTGCAGGCCTTCGCCAGAGGTCAGTGAAGTGAGCGACTCGGGACGCGCGATGCCGTAGCCCTGGCCAAACTCGACGCCCAATTTCTGCAGATGTTTTGCCACCTCGACCGACTCGACAAACTCGGCCACTATCTCGAACGCCATGTCGCGACCCAGCTGGCAGATGGCGGCGACGATCGCCTGATCGGCGCGATCCTCGCACAGGTGTTGAATAAACTGGCCATCGATCTTCACATAATCCACGTCTAACAGCTTAAGGTAAGCAAAGCTTGAGAAGCCAGAGCCGAAATCATCCAGCGCCAGCTTACAGCCCAGGGGCTTCACCGTGTTGATAAGCCCGGTGGCATGATCCAGCTGGCTCACCGCCGCCGTCTCGGTGATCTCGAAGCAGAGCTTACTGACCAGCTCGGGTTCGCCCAGCAGGCGCATCTCAAGCCAGTTGATAAACTCACTATCGCTGATAGAGAGGGCCGACAGGTTTACCGACACCATAGAAAGCGACTGCCACAACGCCAGGTTTTCACTGCCCCAACGCAGCAGCTTATCGATCACCCAGCGATCCAGCTTGGCCGCCAAGTTAAAGCGCTCGGCGGCGGGCAGGAAGATCCCGGGTGGAATCAGCTCGCCCTCGGTGGAGCGCATGCGCAGCAAGATCTCCAGATGCAAGCCGTCGTCACTGGCGCACAGCGGCTCTATGGGCTGGTAGAAGAGCTCGAACCTGTCGTTGGCCAGGGCGCCGACGATATCCACCGAGGCGCTCATCTCGGTATTGAGCTTCTCTACCACAGGATCCTGGGCACTATAGAAGTACCAGGCGTTACCGCCCTTCTCCTTGGCGAGACGACAGGCGGCGCTGGCACGGCGCAAGAGATCCGAGACAGAGTCAACCTCGCTCTCACAGCGGGCCAGCCCCATGGAGACGCTCACGCTATGGCTGCGCCCCTCCCAGCTAAATTCATGGTTGGCCATGGCCTGACAGATACGCTCGGCCACCTGCTCAGCGATCTGCACATCGATATTGGGCATCAGTATGCCAAACTCGTCGCCGCTGAGGCGGGCGATCACATCCTCCTTGCGCACCAGCTGACTCAGGCGTGCGGCGAGCTGACACAAGAGCTGATCGCCGGCCCTGTGACCGCTGACATTATTGACCACCTGGAATCTGTCTAGGTTGATGAACCCCACGAAGGTTGAGCGCTCGCACTGGCAGGGGTTGGCCAGATCATACAGGGCCTCGAAATAGGCGCGATTGGGCAGCCCGGTGAGCGGGTCGAAATTGAGCGAAACGCTGTGCGCCTCGCTCTCCTGAACCGGCTCGCCCACAGGCTCCACCAACATGAGGATGGGACCGTCTTCGCCGGACAGGCAGAGGAAGGTCACCTTGGCCAGGGCATCGTCGGGGGCGTATTTCAGCGGCACCTCACAACTGGATTGCTCCAGCACCTGATCTCGCACCAGCGCCATGGTGTCCAGCAGGCGTTTCTGCTCCCGCTTAGGCACCAGGGTCTCCACCTTCTGTAGCGTCTCCACATGCAGGCTCTCGGCGGCGCTCTGGTTGTAACGTATCACCCTGTCATCCACGCCGATATGCACGCAGGGGATGGGCAGGCGATAGAGATGCTCGATACAGACCAGCTCGTTACTCTTAGCATTTAAGCGCTGGCGCGCCGCCTCCTGCGCCAGGCCCAGCAAGCTGCCGGCCAGCAGCAGGTTGTGACGAATCGCCTCTGGCCATATTCCGTTGCAGTCGTAGCGATAGGCGCCGAAGATATAGTGCCTCTCTCCGCCCACGGGCAACAGCAGGACGCTGCGGATCTTGGCCTGATTCAGACGCAGGCGGCTGTCCTCGTCGTCGATAACGGAAGCTACATCTTCGACGATGGCCGGTTCACGTAGTGAGGTATAGGAGTGTAGATGACGGTTGTTAGCCACCCGGCTGAGCAGCATCTCGGCGTCGCGCTTGCTGAAGATAGAGGCATCGGACTGGTACATGGCCTCGATCTGCACCGGCAGACGTCCCTTGCCGATACGTAACAGAAACAGGCCATCACACTGATTGCTGGCGGCAAGTTGCTGCAGGATAAGTTGCAGCTCCTCTTCCAGATCGTGTTCGCATAAAAAAGCGAGCGTCTGCTCGAGCGATTGGGATCCCTGTTGCGTATCGGATGACATATACTATCTAGTCCTTAGATTGGCTAATCTGATACAAACACTGATTATAGTCAGAAATCATAGGATTACCCTATGGATTAAGTTGTAAAAGCTAGCTGAGAGTGACTATAGGTTATATTTCACTTTTTCGACGACATTAGCGAAATAAGTCGCTTTAAAATCAAGCCTGTAGAAAGCTCAACTCGTTGCATTTTTGTAACACACTTTAACCTTTTTCGGCAACCAGGGGATAGCCAATGAAACGACTCTTTCTCGCCATCGCCCCCGATGCGGCGCAGCTGGAGCAACTGACCCAGTTACAGGCGAGCTTAGACGGTGAGGGACGCCTAGTCCCCAGAGACAATCTGCACATGACGCTGGCCTTTCTCGGCCAGTGCAGCGAGGCCCAGCAGGAGGCGCTGAGCGAGTCCCTCGCCCGGCTCGCCCATCAACGCCGTTTACCGGCATTTGAGGTGACACTCAACACCCTAGACCACTGGGTTAAACCAAAAATTATCTGCCTCAAGGGCGCGGCGCGGGATCCCGGGCTTGTCAGCCTGTTCAACCAATGCCAACGTCTGGCCCAGCAGCTCGGGTTACACACCAGCGAGCACAGCTTCACGCCCCACATCACCTTGATGCGTAAGGCCAAGATGCTGCCCGCACTCAAGGCGCCCAGCCTCACCCTCAGCGGCCATGCCCTGCATCTGTATCACTCTCAGAGTAGCGAGCAGGGGGTGCAATATAAGGTATTGGCCTCCTGGCCGCTCACTGCCCCAAAAGCATAAAAAAACGCGCCAAATGGCGCGTTTTTCTCATTCACTACAGCTTAGTCCTGCAGCAGCTCGGCGATGGTCAACACGCCGTGGGCAGTTGCCCCGGCGGCCCACAGGCCGTTAGCCGTATCGGCGAAGGCTGAGGCGAGATCCATATGCAGCCACTGGGTGTCGTCTGACACGAAACGCCAGAGGAAACCGGCGGCATTTGAGGCGCCACCCGCACCGCCGCCTTTAACCGGACGACTGTTGGCGGTATCGGCATAGGCAGATGGGCACATCTCTTTGTGCCAAGGCTCAAGTGGCAGCGGCCACACCTGCTCGGCCACGGCGGATGCCTTCTCCTGAGTGCGGCTGATCAGCTCACGGCTCGGCGAGAAGATGGCGTTGTAGGAGGTGCCTACCGCCATGACGGCGGCGCCGGTCAGGGTCGCGGCGTCGATCACCAGAGGCGCACCGGTTTCACAGGCGGCCTGCAGACCATCGGCCAGCACCAAACGTCCCTCGGCATCGGTATTAACCACCTCGACCGAGACACCATTCTTATAGGTGAGGATATCACCCAGTTTGTAGGCGCGGCCGCTGATCAGGTTCTCGGCGCAGCAGAGGAACAGCTTGATGCGCTTGTTTAGGCCAGACTTGATCGCCAGCCCCAGAGCCGCGGTCACGGTCGCCGCGCCGCCCATGTCGCACTTCATCCCCAGCATGCCTTCGGAAGCCTTGATGCTGTAACCGCCCGAGTCGAAGGTGATCCCTTTACCCACCAGGGCCGCCGACACAGGAGCGTCTTCGCCTAGCGGGTTATAGTCCAGCTCCAGCAGCGCAGGTGGACGCTCGCTGCCACGACCGACAGAGTGAATGCCGATCCACTTCTCTTCCAGCAGGGCTTCCCCTTCTATGATACGGTAGCTCACCTTGTCGCCGCCCACTTTGGTCAACCACTGGGCCGCCTGGTTAGCCAGGGTCACGGGGGCGAGGTTTTCAGGGGTTTCGTTGATCAACTGTCTGGCGAAGGCCGCGCTGTCGCGTCTGTCGTCCAGCACCTTCTTGACGGCATCGTCGCCAGTCCAGGCGATCTTGCCAATCTGCTTGGCGGTGGCGAACCCCTGGGCGAAGGCCCACTGAGTGTGAAGATCCCAGAGCGCGCCCTCGAGCGCCACTTCGTTGATCCCCTGACCGCGTAGCTTACGCGCCGCCTGCTGTACCTGGCGTAGCTGATCCCCCGCCTGCAGATGGATATTGGCCTGGCCCGCCGTAAAGGTCACGTCTGCGCTGCCCCAATGGGCCGCAGGGGCGTCCTCGGTCAGATAAATCTTCATCACGTCGCTCATAATTGTTCCTTGTCAGTACAGAGAGTGGCTAGGCCTTAGGCCTGCCTAATAATGCAGCCAAGTATAACGCCAATCACCCTGCTTTATCTAACCCCCTCAAGCTTATCCCTAAGGAAGGGGCATGGCAGGAGAAGGTTACAGGAACGACTTCAGGTCGCCGCGACAGCGCACCGCCCAATAAGGTAGAATCTTTTCGCTCTAGATGGGCGCTCAGGGTGTGATCGCAGGCTCAGCCGCTAAAACGCAAAAACCTAAAACCTTTGGCGCAATAACCTTGAGGCGCAAAACCCTCGCATCAATATAAGTAGAACAACAAGGTCGACAAGATGATTTTTATCCCCCCATTCGAACAGGGAAAGTTACTCAGACGCTACAAGCGCTTCCTCGCCGACGTGCTGCTGGACGATGGCAGCGAGATCACCATCCACTGCCCCAACACGGGCTCGATGCGCAACTGTCTGTTTCCCGGCGAGCCCGTCTGGTTCTCTACCTCAGATAATCCCAAGCGCAAGTACGCCCACACATGGGAACAGGCGGCCTCGGATGAGGGGCACATAATAGGGATCAACACGGGACGAGCCAACGCCCTAGCGGCCGAGGCGATTGAGGCTGGGGTGATAAGCGAGCTGACCGGCTACGACCGCCTGCGCCGGGAGGTTAAATATGGCAGCGAGAACAGCCGTATCGATCTGCTGCTCGAGAGCGAGGATAAACCCGCCTGCTATATAGAAGTCAAAAGTTGTACCTTATTAGAGCAGGGCCAGGGATACTTCCCCGATGCGGTGACTACCCGAGGCCAGAAACACTTGCGCGAACTGATGGAGATGGTCAAACAGGGTCACAGGGCGGTGCTTTTATTTGTGGTGCAACATACTGGGATAACCACGGTGGCAGCGGCCCGCCATATAGACCCTGAGTACGCCGAATTGCTGACTCAGGCACACCAGGCCGGGGTGGAAATTCTTGCCTACCGCTGCGAACTCTCCCCAAGCGCCGCCAAGCTGATTAAATCCTGCCCTGTCAAGTTGTAAATAGACGGTAAAAGTTGAATTAATGCGTAATAGAGGACATAGTCAAAAGATAAACTCATGGCAGCTTAAAAGATTTGCGTGGTATATCAGATTCTGATATAGATATCGGCCTTTAATAAAAGACGCCCTACAACGCAAATGATTAACAGGAGATGCGTTATGCCTGAAGGCACTAAAAAACTTGGCGTGCTCGCTATCGCAGGTGTAGATCCTTACCAGGAAAAACCGGGTGAGGAATATATGAATACCGCTCAACTGGGTCACTTCAAAAAGATTCTCGATGCTTGGCGTAGTCAGCTCCGTGAAGAAGTGGATCGCACCCTGAATCATATGCAAGATGAAGCGGCTAACTTCCCAGACCCTGTCGACCGTGCGGCTCAGGAAGAGGAGTTCAGTCTTGAACTACGCGCCCGTGACAGAGAGCGTAAGCTAATCAAGAAGATTGAAAAGACATTGCAGAAGATCGAAGACGACGATTTCGGTTTCTGTGATTCATGCGGTATCGAAATCGGTATCCGCCGTCTCGAAGCCCGTCCAACGGCCGACCTCTGTATCGACTGTAAGACGCTCGCCGAGATCAAAGAGAAACAGATGGCCGGTTAAACTGGCGAGAAGCGGGGCTTAGCCCCGCTTTTTTGTATCCAGTCGCCCCGATGAGCGACATAGAAAGTGTGAACAAAGGTTTTGCCGTGATCCCCCAAGCAGACCCCTCCCTCTCCCCCGATAACCCAATGCAAATCGACAAGCCCTATGTCGGCCGTTTCGCGCCCTCGCCCTCCGGGCCGCTGCACTTTGGCTCGCTCATCGCCGCACTAGGCAGCTATCTGCGTGCCCGCGCCGAGCAGGGAAAATGGCTGGTGCGCATCGAAGATATCGATCCCCCCAGAGAGGTAGCCGGTGCCAGCGACCTCATCCTCAAGACCCTTGAGGCCTACGGCCTGCATTGGGACGGCTCAGTGCTCTATCAAAGCAGCCGCCTGGATGAGTATCAGTCGCGGCTCGACAGCCTGCTGGCAGAGGACAAGGCCTACTACTGCCAATGTACCCGCAAGCAGATCCAGGCGATGGGCGGCACCTATGATGGCCGCTGCGCGACCCGCACAGCTAAACATACAGCAGGCGCTATCCGCATCCGTAACACGCTTGCGATAGATCATTTCAATGACGAGCTGCTGGGGCCTATCCAGGTCGAGCCAGAGTTTGCCGCCGAGGACTTTATTATCAAGCGCCGCGACGGCCTCTACGCCTATCAATTGGCTGTGGTGATGGACGATGCCTTTCAAGGGATAACAGAGGTGGTACGCGGCGCCGACCTGCTCACCTCCAGTGCCCGCCAGGCGACCCTGTTTCACCTCTTCGGTGACAACGCGCCTAAGTGGCTTCATCTGCCGCTGGCCTGCGCCGAGCCTGGGATGAAACTCTCGAAGCAGAATCACGCCCCGGCCATAGATCTTAATGCGCCCCAGGCCAGCATCAACGCCGCACTTGCCTTCCTGGGGCAGGCCCCCTGCGAACCAGACAGCGTAGAGACCATGCTGGCCCAGGCCGTGAGCCAGTTTGAATTGAGCCGTATCCCGCGCCAGCAGGAGATCATACTTGCGCCGGGCGCTTAAGCCCCGTAAAAGCATAAACCTAGCCGCCGTCACGAAACCCGGCCAGACGAGCAGAGTCCGGGTATACTCTTTGACCCATAATTGAGTTATGATAGCGGCCTAATTTTAACCCTGACTCAAGATCCAAGTTCGAGGTGTCCTATTTTTCGCCGTATTAGTCAATTCTGTAAGCAGCTTTTTGAAGACAATCAAAACACCACAGAAACCACACCAGCGGGACTAAGCCTAGAGATAGTTGCACGTAAACATCATGCAATCTCTCGCCAGCACATTAGCGAAAACGCTATTAAGGTACTCTATCGTCTGCACAAATCTGGCTTTAAAGCCTATTTGGTGGGCGGCGGCGTGCGCGACATCCTCCTAGGACTCGAGCCCAAGGATTTCGACGTGGTCACCAATGCCACGCCGGAAGAGATCAAGAAGCTATTTCGTAACTGCCGCCTGGTAGGCCGCAGATTCCGTCTGGCCCATATCGTCTTCGGCCGCGACGTCATCGAAGTCGCTACCCTGAGGGGCCATCATGTAGACAGCGGCGAGAAGATCTCTAAGGTCAACGCCGAGGGTCGCCTGCTGCGCGACAACGTCTACGGCACCATAGATGAAGACGCCGAGCGCCGCGACTTCACGGTCAACGCCCTCTACTATGATATCAGCGACTTCTCCATCCACAGCTATGGCGGCGGCCTGCAGGATCTCGAGTCTCGCACCCTGCGTCTGATCGGCGACCCGCAGAAACGCTACCGCGAAGATCCCGTGCGCATGCTGCGCGCCGTGCGCTTCGCTACTAAGCTGGGGATGAGCATAGACAAGGCCGCGGCGCAGCCGATCCCCGAGCTGGCCCCCCTGCTAAAAGATATCCCTGCCGCCCGTATGTATGAAGAGGTGCTTAAGCTCTTCTTCGCCGGTCAGGCCCAGAACAACTACGTCATGATGCGCGACTTTGGCCTGTTCGCTCCTCTCTTTCCCCTGGTGGATAACCTGCTGGAGGAAGATCCTAAGGGACCGAGCCACAAGATGGTTAAGGCGATCATGCGCAACACAGACGAGCGGGTTGAACAAGATAAGTCGGTCACCCCGGCCTTCTTCTACGCCGCCATGCTCTGGTACCCCCTCAGCCAGCGTGCCGATGATATCGCCCTGGAGAGTGGCCTGAGCCAATATGACGCCTTCTACGCCGCCATGGGCGATGTGATGGAGCAGCAATGCCGCACCATCAGCATTCCCCGCCGCTTCAGCACCCCGGCCAAGGATATCTGGCAACTGCAACTAAGGTTCGATCGCAACCAGGGCACACGTGCCTTCAAGTTTATCGAACATCCTAAGTTCCGCGCCGCCTATGACCTGCTACTGCTAAGGGCCGAAGCCGAAGGTGGTAACCTGGCCAAGACGGCCGCCTGGTGGAAGAGCTTCGTCGAAGGCAGCGAAGAGCAACGCAGCGTCATCGCCCGCAGCACCAACAAGGGTAGCCGCAGCCGCAACAATCGCCGTCGTCGCAGCCCGAAGAAGACACCTAAAGCCGAATAATGAACACCGTCTATGTCGCACTGGGGGCCAATCTCGCGTCCCCAAAAGCCCAACTGGATCAGGCCTGTCAGGCACTGAAGGCCTTGGCAAGCGACGGACGGGTGAGCGTCTCCCCCTATTACCAAAGTGCCCCCATGGGCGATGTGCCGCAGCCCGACTACCTCAATGCCGTGGCTCGCTTTACCACCACCCTAGCCCCACTGGCGCTGCTCGATGCCCTGCAGGCAATCGAGAACGAACAGGGCCGGGTGCGCGAGGTGCGCTGGGGCGCCAGAACCTTAGATCTGGACCTGCTCCTCTATGGCGACTGGCAACTGGATATCCCGCGTCTTCAGGTGCCGCACTACGGCATGAAGACCCGCAGCTTCGTGTTGCTGCCCCTATTGGATCTGGCCCCAGATCTCATTCTCCCCTGCGGCACCAAGCTGACTTCACTGATCACCGAGGAACTTAAGAGACAAGTTCAACAACTCGGCCCGGATCATTGAACTTAAGCCCCAGTTAGCTTATAAAGCACACTACTGCTAAAGCACACGACAGCCCAAGCAGAACTCTTTTTTAAATCAAAGTTAAGACCAGCATTATGTCTAAGATAACCAGCTCTACCCTGCTGAAGTTCAAGCAGGAAGGTAAGAAGTTCACTGCACTCACCGCCTATGATGCCAGCTTTGCGGGCGCCTTCGACAGCGAAGGGATCGACGTCCTACTGGTGGGCGACTCGTTAGGCATGGTATTGCAAGGACACGACGACACCCTGCCGGTCACAGTCGAAGATATCGCCTACCACACGCGCTGCGTTCGCCGTGGCATCAAGCGTTCACTGCTGATCGCCGACATGCCTTTCATGAGCTACGCCACCCCAGAGCAGGCGATGACCAACGCCACCGCCCTGATGCAGGCCGGTGCCAACATGGTGAAACTCGAAGGCGGTCACTGGCTGCTGGAAACCGTCACTAAGCTGACCGAACGCGGCATTCCCGTGTGTGCCCACCTGGGGCTCACCCCGCAATCTGTGCATGTCTTCGGCGGCTTCAAGGTACAAGGCCGTGACGCCGACAACGCCCAGCGCATCATAGATGAGGCCAAGGCAATCGAGGCGGCTGGTGCCCAGCTATTAGTGGTCGAGTGTATCCCGGCGGCACTGGCCAAAAGCATCACAGAGGCCCTGACCATTCCGGTTATCGGTATCGGCGCAGGCGCAGACACCGACGGCCAGATCCTGGTGATGCACGACGTTCTGGGGATCTCCAGCGGCTATATTCCGCGCTTCTCGAAGAACTACCTGGCCCAGACCGGCGAGATCCGCAGCGCCATCCGCGCCTATATCGAAGAGGTCGACACGGGCGTCTTCCCCGCCGCCGAGCATACATTTAGCTAAAGTAAGGTTGCTGTAACATGTACACCACCCAAGATATCGCCGCGATCCGCGCTCAGGTGCGCCAGTGGAAACAGGCCGGCGAGACAGTGGCATTCGTGCCCACCATGGGCAATCTGCACCAGGGTCATATCACCCTGGTCACCGAGGCGCTGAAACGTGCCGATCACGTGGTGGTCTCCATCTTCGTTAACCCGATGCAATTTGGGCAGAACGAAGATCTGGACGCCTACCCACGCACCCTAGCCGCCGATCAGGCCGCCTTAGAGGCCGCCGGCGCCGAGCTGCTATTCACCCCGACACCTGCCATCATCTATCCCAAGGGGATGGATAAGCAGACCTTTGTCGAGGTGCCAGGCCTGTCGGAAGAGCTCTGCGGCGCCAGCCGTCCAGGGCACTTTCGCGGCGTCACCACCATAGTCTGCAAGCTGTTCAATATCGTACAGCCGGATGTGGCCCTGTTCGGTAAGAAAGATTTTCAGCAGCTGATGGTGATCAAGGCCATGGTGGAAGATCTGTCTCTGCCCATCGAGATCGTCGGTGTCGACACCATACGTGAGAGCTCTGGCCTGGCCATGAGTTCACGCAACGGCTACCTGAGCGAGGCGCAGAAGCAGCAAGCGGCTCAGCTCAAGCGTACCCTAGATGAGATGGCCGAGGCGATCGCCCAGGGTCAAGCAATCCCTAATGTAGTGCAGCACGCCCAGGAGCAGTTGCACCAGGCTGGCTTTAAGCCAGATTATCTGTCGGTGCGTAACGCCGCCGATCTGCGTGAAGCCCAGGACAGCGATAAACAGCTGGTGATCCTGGCCGCCGCCTTTATGGGCAGCACCCGCCTGATCGACAACCTGAGCTTCGAACGCGCTTAAGCCCTGCACGTCCGAATTTAGGGCGTCCTTAAGCCTAGAAAGCTCTTAAACTTAGCGCGTCTTTAGCCTCTAATTTCGCTTCTCAGGCCCAATGCCTGGGAAGCGATTTTTCATTTTAGACTCACTTTTTACTCAGCGCTTTCTCTAAAAACTGCTCCCAAAACTGCCCCAAAACAACTCAAGATGAGGTCAGCTTGAGCATCTAAGTCCTTGGTCATGCACCAATTCTGATCGGCCAATCGGTCGAAAATGCCGCGAGTTTCAGAAATAAAATTACTTATTTGAGCGAAAGCCAATAAAGTGACCTGGATCCAGATCACCTGCATTTCATTTACATGCATTTCAAACGAATTGGCATGCATCCAGGCTAACCTACTGAAATTAATTGGTAATACCTATTTACCAAAAATAGCGAGCTCCTACAGGCGCTCAACAAGGTGATCTGGATCACCAAGGACAATTTTCCATCGCTAACTGATTAGATTCTAAACTGAAATTATCCGATCAGATATTTCCACTTTTGAGACCTAATTAGAGTAATTACTCTTAGTAAAATCCCATTTCTAGCTAAAAATCGTCATATTTCTTTCAAATAGTTATAACGGCCCGCTCCGACCAGTGATAGAGATCACACTTTAGGTTTAACTGGTCAGACAAAGTTCACACCCATCTAACCCCATCTCACATAATCAGCACATAATGATCTAGATCATATTTGCATTTGGTGAATTAGCGTTTATTACGCATCAAGGATGAAACGATTCCATTTGGGAATAGCTTCCGACAACACAGGATGCTGCATCGGACGAGTCAGCATCGACAACAACTAAAATAACCAAGTAACGACAGTAAGAGGCAATCATGACCCTACTTCAACTACTCGCCAGTTTGACGCCTGTAATCAGCGTTATGCTATTTTTGGTGCTACTCAAGATGCCCGCATCTCGCGCCATGCCCATCTCTATGGTAATGACAGGTCTTGCCGCCGTCTTTATCTGGCAGATGGATACTACCATCTTAGGTGCCTCTGTGGTCGAAGGCCTACTCTCGGCCCTGACCCCACTGAGCATCATCTTCGGCGCCGTGTTCCTGCTGAACACCCTGAAGTACTCGGGTGCCATGGACACCATCCGCGCCGGCTTTACCAACATCAGTGGTGATGCCCGCGTACAGGTGATCATCATCTGTTGGTTATTTGGTTCATTTATCGAAGGCTCTGCCGGTTTCGGTACTCCAGCCGCCATCGGCGCGCCGCTACTGGTGCTGCTAGGCGTGCCGCCTGTTGCCGCCGCCGTGGTTGCCCTGATCGCCGACTCTACCAGCGTCTCCTTCGGCGCCATCGGTCTGCCAGTTCTGTTCGGTATGGAGCAGGGTCTGATGCAAGGTGGTGTGAGCATGGCTGCCGACCAGATCGCCCAGCACGGCACCAGCTTCGCCGACTACGCTCAGTTTATCGCCCTGCACATGATCACTATCGATCTGGTGACTGGTACCCTGATCCCGCTGGTTCTCGTCTCGGTACTCACAGGCTTCTTCGGCCGCAACAAGTCGTTCAAAGAGGGTCTGGCGATTTGGAAATTTGCCCTGTTCGCCGGTTTCGCCTTTACCGTGCCAGCCTGGCTTATCAACTACTTCGCCGGCCCAGAGTTCCCATCGGTTATCGGTTCCCTGGTTGGTATGGCGCTAGTGATTCCAGTGGCACGCAAAGGCCTGCTACTGCCTAAGACCCCTTGGAACGATTTCGCCGAAAACGATAACCAGACTCAGGCTAAGGTAGAAACCAAGGCGCAGTTCTCTCAGGTTGCCGCCTGGACCCCTTACATCATCATGGCTGGCCTGCTGGTACTGTCTCGCACAGTAGCGCCGCTCAAGGCCTGGCTCACCAGCTTCAACATCAGCTGGACTAACCTGCTGGGCACTGAGCTGAAAGCCGGTTTCGCGACCCTGTACGCACCTGGCGCCTTCTTCGTGCTGGTATGTATCCTGGGCTTCGTGCTGTTTAAGATGAAATCGCCAGCCATCAAGGAGTCGATCACCGTCTCTTGCAAGTCTATGCTGCCGACCATCATCTCCCTAGGCGCCTCTGTGCCTATGGTGAAGATCTTCCTTAACTCTGGCACCAACGAGGCGGGCCTGCAGTCTATGCCAGTTGCCCTGGCCGACATGCTGGCCGGCTCTATGGGCGCCATCTGGGCCTGGATGTCACCGATAGTGGGTATCTTCGGTGCCTTCCTGTCGGGCTCAGCCACCTTCTCTAACATGATGTTCTCAGGCCTGCAGTACAGCGTGGCCGACAACATCGGCATGAACCACGCGTTAGTCCTGGCCCTACAAGGTATTGGTGCCAACGCAGGTAACATGATGTGTGTCATGAACGTGGTCGCCGCCGCTACCGTGGTGGGTATGGCTGGCCGTGAATCAGAAATTATCCGTAAAACCATGCCCGTCGCTCTGGGTTATGCCTTGATTGCAGGTACTATCGCTACCCTGTGGGGCGGTCTATAACAGATAACTCGAGAAAGGCGGACGTGATGAACCCGCCTTTCTGTGGGTCGAATTAAAGAGTAATGTTATGTCGATTAATTATTCAGCAGTAGTCGCAGATTTACGCGCAAAACTCGGTGATGAAGCCGTCTCAGACGATGCAGTGCGTCGTTTCGCCTGGTCCACCGACGCCAGTTACTTCCGTATCGTGCCAGAGGTGGTGGTACACGCCGAGACTCTGGAAGATGCCCGTGACACACTCGAAGTCGCGCGCCAGCACAATGCCCCAGTGACCTTCCGCGCCGCCGGCACCAGCCTCTCAGGCCAGGCCATCGGCGAAGGTATCTTGTTGATCCTAGGTCACGACGGCTTCAGAAAGATAGCCGTCAGCGAGGATCACAACCAGATCTCACTCGGCGCGGCCGTTATCGGTGGCGACGCCAACCTGGCGCTTAAGCCATTCAACAAGAAGATTGGCCCGGATCCGGCCACCCTAGCCTCGGCCATGGTAGGCGGTATCGTCTCTAACAACGCCTCGGGCATGTGCTGCGGCACGGCCCAGAACAGCTACCAGACCATCGCCTCGGCCAAGCTTCTCTTCGCCGACGGTACCCGTCTGGACACAGGCTGTGAGCGCTCAAAAGAAGCGTTTCGCGAGTCTCACCAGCAGCTGCTTAGCGAGCTGACCGATCTCGCCAAGCTCACCGCCAGCAACCCGGTACTGGCCGATCGCATTCGCAAGAAATACTCCATCAAGAACACCACTGGCTACAGCATTAACGCCCTGGTGGACTTCGAGGATCCGTTCGAGCTGATCAATCACCTGATCGTCGGCGCCGAGGGCACCCTGGCCTTCGTCGAAGAGGTGACCTACAACACGGTCGATGAGGCCAAGTTCAAGGCCTCGGCCATGGCGGTATTCTTCAACATGGAAGATGCGGCCCGCGCCATTCCGCCAATCAAATGCGACAGCGTCGCGGCCGCCGAGCTGCTGGACTGGGCGTCGATCAAGGCGGTCACCGGCAAGAAAGGGATGCCAGACTGGCTGAGCGAGCTGCCAGAAGGCGCCGCCATCCTGCTTATCGAATCCCGTGCCAACGACGAGGCGACCCTGGATGCCTACACCCAGGATGTGATCGCCAAGCTGGCCCACATCGAAACCGAGCGTCCTATCAGCTTCAGCCGTGACCCCGAGGTCTACAGCAAGTACTGGGCGATGCGCTCTGGCCTCTTCCCTATCATTGGCGGCGAGCGTCCGAAGGGCACCTCGGTGATCATCGAAGACGTGGCCTTCGAGCTGGAACACCTGGCCAATGCGGCCACAGATTTGACCGCCCTGTTCCACAAGCATGGCTACCCTGAAGGGGTGATCTACGGCCACGCGCTGGCGGGTAACTTCCACTTCATCATCACGCCGACCTTCGCCTCACAGGAAGATATCGACCGCTTCCACGGCTTCATGCAAGACGTGGCCGAGATGGTGATCAACAAGTATGACGGCTCCATGAAGGCCGAGCACGGCACAGGCCGCGCGGTAGCACCATTCGTCGAGATGGAATGGGGCGCCGATGCCTACACCCTGATGAAGCGCATCAAGCAGATCTTCGATCCCCAAGGCCTGCTTAACCCTGGCGTTATCCTCAACGACGACGCCAACGTGCACGTCAAGAACATCAAGCCATGCCCTGTGGTCGACGACTTTGTGGACAGATGTATCGAGTGTGGCTTCTGTGAGAAGACCTGCCCGACCTCGGCGCTTAACTTCACTCCGCGTCAGCGTATCGCGACTCTGCGTGAAATCGCCCGCCTGGAAGCCTCTGGCGACAAGCAAGCCGCCGAAGAGATGCGCGCCGCGGCCAAGTATGACGTGGTCGACACCTGCGCCGCCTGCCAGCTCTGTACCATCGCCTGTCCGGTAGACAACAGCATGGGTCAGCTGGTGCGTAAGCTGAGAACCCCATACATCACCACGACTGAGCAGAAGGTACTGGACTTCCAGGCCAAACACTTCGGCGCCGTCAACCAGGTGATCAGCACAGGCTTCGACGTGCTCAACATCATCCACAAGGTCACAGGCGACAGCGTCACCAACGGCCTGATGAAGGTGGGCCGCATGGTGTCCAAAGAGGTGCCTTACTGGAACCCAGACTTCGCCAAGGGCGGCAAGCTGCCTAAGCCAAGCCCAGCCTCGCCAGACAAGGAGACTGTGATCTACTTCCCGGCCTGTGGTGGTCGCACCTTCGGCCCGACGCCGAAAGATCCCGACAACCGCACCTTGCCAGAAGTAGTGGTCACCCTACTGGAGCGCGCCGGTTACAACGTGGTCACTCCTGACAACACCCGTCACCTGTGCTGCGGCCAGATGTGGGAATCTAAGGGTGACTTCAAGAACGCCGATGCCAAGCGCGACGAGCTGATCGACGCCCTGAGCGCCCTGAGCGCCCTGAGCGATAACGGCAAGGTGCCTGTGGTGGTGGATGCACTCTCCTGTACCTACCGTACACTGACGGGCAACCCTAAGGTGGAAATTACCGATCTGGTCGAGTTCATGCACGACAAGATCTTGCCTAAGCTGACCTTTACCAAGAAGGTCAACGTGGCACTGCACCTTGGCTGTAGCGCCCGCAAGATGAAGCTTGAGCCTAAGATGCAGGCGCTGGCCGATGCCTGTAGTAACGGCGTTAAGCTGCCAGAGGGGATCGAGTGTTGTGGTTACGCCGGCGAGAAGGGCTTGTATAAGCCTGAGATCAACGCCAGCGCCCTGCGCAACATCAAGAAGCTGATCCCGGTCGATATCAAGGAGGGCTACTACGCCAACCGCATGTGTGAAGTGGGTCTGACCCAGCACAGCGGCATCTCCTATCGCCACCTGGCCTATCTGCTGGAAGAATGCAGCCGCTAGGCAACCGATTTAAGGTTTAGATAACCCCACCCAAGCAAACTCCGCGGTGTGACATCAGCTCACATCGCGGTTTTTTATCTCTGCCCTCCCCGCACTCGAGTGCAAATCATCTAAGTCATGCAAGCGTAAGTAATGCAACCTAAGTAATGCAACCTAAGTCATGCAAAATACTGGTGTTATTCCAAGAGTTGCGCCATAGTAATAGCTGACCATACTGAGCTTAATCCCCCAATAAGTTAGCGACCTAAGCTTGCCGGTATGGACGCCAAAATGAAGTAAAACGACATAAAGTTAGCTAAAGATTCGTTACACAAGAGAAAGGGACATGAGTCGTCGCGGCGACCGCTAAGCTTACAATGCCGCCTGGACTCGACGCAGATAGAGGAATTATCGCTCCATGGGAAAACTGCTCTTAGCCATCGCACTCCTGCTGCTTCCAGGCCTTAGCCACGCCAGCAGCATCTACAAGTGCATCAAGGGCGACAAGGTGGTGTTCAGCCAGACCTCATGCCCGAAAGAGTTTAAGCAGCACCATATCCAATACCAACTCGGCATCACCACGGAAACCGACAGCGACAAACCCAAGGAGAAGGTCGACCCTCTGCAGGCGCTGCTCAACAAGCGCACCCTCTCCCAGGAGAAGCTGTTACAGCTGATCGACGCCGAAATCTACCGCCTCAAGCAGGAAAACAGCTATTATGAGATCCTAAGGGCCAGCGAGAAACAGAAGCTGGATCGCAAGCGTTACTGGCAGAAACAGGCCAAGGATGACCCTGAATTTCTCGCTAAGCTCGACGAGATGAACCGCTACTTCGACGGCCTGATTAAGCTCAACGACGACGCCATGCTCATGCTACAGCAGCACAAGCTGCGCATCACGCAGGCGCCTGAGCAGGAAGAACTGGGAGGGCAGGAAGAGCAGCCCGACAAAGGCGCCCCTCAGGTAGTGCAACATTAGCCGTACAACATTAGTAGTGCAAGATTAGCCGTACAATATGAGTTACGCTGCATTAGCCGTACAAGATGAATTATGCAGCACTGGCTGTGACAGATTAACCTTAAAACCTAACACATTCTTCATTTGCGTAAGTCGCGAGGTCGCCATGAACAAGACCCAGTTGAGCCTGCTCGTAATCGGCCTGCTTCTGCTGGGATTTTTTATGCGCCAGAGCCTCTTCTCGCCCGCCGATGACTCCCGCGAACTCAATGTCGACAGCTTCGTCGACCATGCCCAATACCTAACGACCCAGAGCCAGGTGATCGCCCCCCTGCTGTGCGCCAAGCTCGCCATCGACATGGGCTTTTCCGTGGACCAAGAGGAGGTCAACAGCAAGCTGCGACAGACCCTCAAGGCCTATGACGACGACAAAGACGCGGCGCTGTATCTGTTTATCTATGTCAAAGGCTACGCCTTCGGCCTGGCCCATGGCATAGAGGACAAACCCGGCGCCTACTTCCACCTGGGCTGTGACCAAAACCATCCCGAGGTCGAGATGCCACCCGAGCAGACTCAGATATGACAATCCACTGGCCATTACTGCTCAAGGTCGATAGCGACAAGCAGCTGATGCTGTTAGATAGCCAGGAAGAGTGGCTAACTGAGCGCGATCACCTAGCGCCCGAGTCCCTAACCCTTATCGACAGCCAGGGCGTGTGTTACCACTGCCAAGACGGCGCTCTACACCCCTCGGAGGAGCAGATATTACTTCCAGAAATCATTCAATGGGTCAGCGATTATGCCTGCCAGAATGGTCACTTCTGCAGCGCCAAGATAGGCGCCGACAGCCTGGCGCAGCTGTTTGATATGGTGCGCTATTTGGAAGATAGCTAGTCGATGCACGCCATGCATTAAAGAATACTGCAAACAAAAAGCCCCACCAATGTGGGGCTTTTTAGTTGGATTTGTCTGTCATGAACCAACTAGGTTCTCAAGCCTATGCCACGGCTGATCAGGTAATAGGCCACCAGCCAGAGCCCGGCGCAGAAGCCGAGCATGATCGCCACCGACAGGCCGATGCTGATGTCGGCATAACCCAGGAAGCCGTAGCGGAACACGTTGATCATATAGACCACGGGGTTCAGCTGCGACACCCCCTGCCAGAAGCTTGGCAGTAGGGTAAGCGAGTAGAAGACGCCGCCCAGATAGGTCAGCGGCGTCAGTACGAAGGTGGGCACTATGCTGATGTCATCATAGCTCTTGGCGAACACGGCATTGATAAGCCCGCCCAAGGCGAACAGGATAGAGGTCAACAGCACGGTCAGCGCCACAAGCCCGGCGTGATGCAGGCTAATATCCACGAAGAACATGGCCACCAGGGTCACTATGGTACCGACACACAGGCCTCGGGCGACGCCACCGCCCACGTAACCGGCAATCATCACATAGTGAGGCACGGGCGCGACGATCAGCTCTTCCAGATTACGCTGGAACTTGGCGCTGAAGAAGGATGACGCCACGTTGGAGTAGGATGCGGTGATCACCGACATCATGATGAGGCCGGGGGCGATAAACTCCATATAGCTCACGCCGCCCATTTCGCCGATGCGCTTGCCCACCAAGTTACCGAAGATCAGAAAATAGAGGGTCATAGAGATCGCCGGTGGCACCAGGGTCTGCACCCAGATACGGGTGAAGCGGGTCACCTCCTTGATCAATATGCTCTTAAAGGCGGTAAAATAGACGTGCTTCATATTCATGCTCATGCCCGAGTTCATACTTTAGTACCTCCCTTGCCTTGTTCCACCAGCTCCACAAACAGCTCCTCCAATCGGTTAGCCTTGTTACGCATAGACAACACCTCTATCCCCTGCTCGGTGAGCTGGGCGAACACGCTGTTGATGCTATGGGCCTTCTCCACATCCACCTCTAATGTGTGTGGATCGGTCAGGCGGCAGCTAATTCCGTCGAGGGTCGGCGCTTCGTTGATGTCGGCCTTGAGGTCGAACACGAAGGTCTCCATGTTAAGGCGGCTGAGCAGGGATTTCATGCTGGTGCACTCCACCAGCTCGCCCTTGTCGATAATGCCAATGTTGCGGCACAGCATCTCGGCCTCTTCCAGGTAGTGGGTGGTCAGTATGATGGTCACCCCCTGGCGGTTAAGATCCGTCAGGAAGGTCCACATGGAGCGTCTGAGCTCGATATCCACCCCGGCGGTGGGCTCATCCAGAATAAGCAGCTTGGGCTCGTGCATCAGGGCGCGGGCGATCATCAGGCGGCGCTTCATGCCACCCGAAAGCGCGCGTGACGGGCTGTTGCGCTTGTCCCACAGGTCCAGCTGACTCAGGTACTTCTTGGCGCGCTCGAAGGCCACCTCGCGGGAGACGCCGAAATAGCCGGCCTGATTGACCACTATCTGCTGCACTGTCTCAAACTGATTGAAGTTAAACTCCTGGGGCACCAGGCCGATGGACATCTTGGCCAACTCCAGCTGGGTGTCGATATCGTGTTCGAACACCTTCACCTTGCCGGCACTCTTCTGCACCAGGGAGCAGATCACACCTATCGTGGTGGACTTGCCGGCGCCGTTGGGGCCCAGCAGGGCAAAGAAATCCCCCGCCTCGACCTTAAGGCTGATCCCTTTTACCGCTTCGACGCCGCCCTTGTAGGTTTTTCTGAGCGAGTCGATAACTAAAGCATATGGCTCTTTGGTCATGAGTGACTTCCGTTATCCTGATCTTGAAATTGGTATTGTATTGATATGAAAAAACAAAAACTCCCGCACAAAGCAGGAGTTTAAAATCTTAACGACGGCGCGATTAATCTAGGGGTACGACTTTAGCGATGTAAGGCAGGTTGCGATACTGCTCGGCATAGTCGATACCATAGCCGACGATAAACTCATCGGGAATGGTGAAACCGATAAAGTCTACCGGTACATCAACCTCGCGACGCTCTGGCTTGTCCAGCAAGGTACAGAGGGCCAGACTCTTAGGTTCGCGCAGCAGTAGCATCTCGCGCACCTTGTTCAAGGTATTACCCGAATCGATCAGGTCTTCGACGATCAACACGTCACGGCCTTCGATATCCGACTGCACATCCTTTAGGATCTTCACGTCGCGCGAGCTGGTCATGGCGTTGCCGTAGCTGGATACCGACATGAAATCGATCTCAACGTGGCCCTTGATGCGGCGGCAGAGGTCGGCCATAAAGACCACAGACCCCTTCAGCAGGCCAACCATTAGCAGGCGTTCGCTATTGGCGTAATGGGCATTGATCTGCGCTGCCAGGATATCCAGTTGTTGTTCAATCTCATCTGCCGAGATCATCACTTCGGTAGTGTGTTTCATACTCTTCTCAAATTTGTGTTAATTGTCGCGGTTGTCGGCACTGTGCTTATCATAGCCCCAACGCTTGGTTAACCCGTGGTCGACACCCAGATGGTCTAAGATCCGAGCGACCATGAAGTCTACCAGATCTTCAACCGATTTGGGATCATGATAAAAGCCTGGAGCCGCCGGCATTATGGTGGCGCCGAGGCGCGACAGAGACAGCATATGCTCTAAGTGTATGCTGCTAAAGGGGGTTTCTCTGGGCACTAGGATCAGCTGACCCCGCTCTTTTATCACCACATCGGCGGCCCGCTCCAGCAGGCTATTACTCATGCCGGTGGCCACCGCCGCCAGGGTCCCCGTACTGCAGGGGCAGATCACCATCTGCTTAGGCGCCGCCGAGCCTGAGGCCGGTGGCGAGAACCACTCCTCCTTGCCCAGCACATGCAGCTCACCGGCCACCTCATTGCCGCGCTCGGCAAACAGCGCCAGCAACTGGGCCTTGGCCTTGTCACCGTTAGCGCTGAGCTGCAGCCCATGTTCGGTGGCTAGCACCACGCGCGCCGCGCTGGAGATCATCAAAAATACCTGATAATCGGCCATCAAGAGGCATTCCAGCAGCTTGAGTCCGTATGGCGCCCCGCTGGCGCCGGTCCAGGCCAGGCTAATCGCCTTGGCCCGCTTGGGATAATTCATATCACTCTCTATGTTGAAGACCCGAGTCTAACCCTTACGGGCTAGACTCAAGCCTTGGTCTCTTCCAGCTTAGCCAGCAGCTTGCCATGTAGGCCGCCGAATCCGCCGTTGCTCATCACGATAATGGTATCGCCGGGCTGAGCGACCGCTGCAACCCTGTCCACCAGCTCATCTATCTGGTATAGCACAGTCACAGGCAACTCGGCCTTGGCCATCGCCGCTTCCACGTCCCAGTCGATGTTGTCCGCCTGATACAGGTAGGCGGCATCGGCAAGCGCCATGGAGCCCGCCAGGGTATCCTTATGCACGCCTCGCTTCATGGTGTTAGAGCGCGGCTCCAGCACCACTATGATGCGACTTTCACCCACCTTGGCGCGGCAGCCCTGTAGCGTGGTGGCAATCGCCGTCGGGTGGTGGGCAAAGTCGTCATACACGGCAATATCATTGACAGTGCCGATCAGCTCCATGCGACGCTTTGGCGGCGCGAAGCGGGTCAGTGCCTCGATAGCCGCCGCGGGCTTGACGCCCACATGACGGGCCGCGGCGATCGCCATGGTGGCGTTTTCCACGTTGTGCTGACCGATGAGTGACCAGTCGAGCACGCCCTGGGACTCACCATCGAAGAAGACCTCGAAGCTGTGGCCATCCTCGCTCAAAAGCTCGCTGTACCAACCCGGGCTGCCCGCCATCAGGTTATAGGTCTCCTGCTCGCTCCAGCAGCCCATGTCGATCACCTCACGCACCGCGTCGCTGGCGGAGGGCCAGATAACCTTGCCCTGACCCGGTACGGTTCTTATTACGTGATTAAACTGACGCTGGATCGCTTTTAGATCGTCGAAGATATCGGCGTGATCGAACTCCAGGTTATTGATCACCAGGGTGCGCGGCTGATAGTGGACAAACTTGGAGCGCTTATCGAAGAAGGCGCTGTCATACTCGTCCGCCTCCACCACGAAGAAGGGGGAATCCCCCAACCGCGCCGACACGCCGAAGTTTTGCGGCACGCCACCGATCAAGAAGCCCGGCGCATAGCCACAATCTTCTAAGATCCACGCCAACATGCTGGAGGTCGACGTCTTGCCATGGGTGCCCGACACCGCCAGCACCCAGCGATTGGTTAGAATATGTTCGGCGAGAAACTGTGGCCCAGAGGTGTATTTCAGGCCACGATTGAGCACAGCCTCGACACAGGGATTACCGCGACTCATGGCATTACCTATCACCACCAGATCCGGCGCATCATCTTCGTTGTGCCCCAGCTGGCTTGGGTCGAAACCCTGAATCAGTTCAATCCCCTGCTCCTCGAGCTGAGTGCTCATCGGCGGATAGACGTTGGCATCGCTGCCCGTGACCTTGTGACCGTTAGCGCGAGCGAGGAGTGCGAGACCACCCATAAAGGTGCCGCAGATCCCTAAGATATGTACATGCATGGGGTTGGCTCTGGATAGGAATAATCTGGGGGTTATTCTAACGATTCGTGGAACCATTGTCAGTTAACAATGGTTTAAATAACGTTTTGATGACTAACGTCATAAGGAGAGGTTTCAAACTACGTTTGAATGGCTGATGCCGGATTGCGGCCTTAAGGCCGAGGTAAGTCGTGGAACTCCGTTCCACACCAGGGTAGGTGTAGCCTTTCGGCCTGAATTACGTTTTCCAAACTTCGTTTGGATTAACGTCGTGGGATTCCATCCCACAGCTGTAAATGTGCGGCCTTACGGCCGAGGTAAGTCGTGGAACTCCGTTCCACACCAGGGCAAGAGGGGGATCTCCAGCAATCCCCCTCTTGCATCTCCCCGTGCCGCCCCAGACGAAGTTGTGATCCCTACGTGGCTATTTGAAAATGACTGACGCTTCCGATGGGGCATCCAAGCCCCCCGAAAGCTAGCCTCACATCCATGTGAGGCTCACGCCATTTTCTGCAATCCACTCCGGCAACTTCGATGGGGACTAGTTGTAACTTCTACCAGCAACCTCACTAACTAGAACAAACTTAACTCTGACCCAACTTTTCATTTATTAAGTATCATTAGTGATCGGGCGCAACGCCGCCAGCAGAGGCCGAAAAACCAGAGCGAAGCGGCGGTTTTTTGGTCCCTCTGGCTGGCCTTGTTAGGGCATGAATACACTGCCATCTACTTTTACTACCTTCATGATGCTTTCAAAATAGTGGTCTAGCAGCTTTTCAGTAGCCTCATTGTTGGACTTAATCCTCGAAGACCAAATTCTTTGAGCCTTTTTATAGCTGAACTTGTAATGTTGCTCATACTCTGAGTTGTATCTAGAAATAAGTGCCATTTGTGCAACGTTATCCAACTCGTCATCGCTGTAGCGGTTGGAATGAACATGGCTACCCCTAGTGTTCACCAGCCCATCAAGACTGGACTTAACAAATTCAAATACAGGGTCAATGTGCGCTTGTACCAAGCTACCCCTGCCGCACCTTTCATGCATGCGTTTCAACTTTGTTGCGTATGTATTCAGGCGCTCTTTTAAAATATAAACATCCTGTAAATATGTATTTATAAGATATTTTATGTATTCATCATCATTAATGCGGTTACTTCTTGGTGGCGCGACGGATACTAAAACTTCGGACAATTTTAGAGCCTCGAAAGTATTTGATATCTCGGTAAACCCGTAAAATATTGTGTTAAACGGTGTATGCTTCGACGGCTCGGTTAAGGTGCCCTTTTGATGATTTTCTACAATGGGTCTCATGTATTCTGAAGCCCATTCGGCCATTAACTCGCCATAGTCTGAATATCCTGACATTCTTGGTTCCCTAACACCGCATTCAGCGGCTTGTCCGCTGCAATGCTTTGTTAGATTTCAAATTCTCCAAATACTTCTCGAAAATATGGAGCAATCTCTACATTTAAGTGCTTACCTCCGCTCAATAGCGAAGATATGAGGGCAACTCCACCATTGCCTTTAGTATCAGGCTCTCTCTTGAGGATATGAAGCGTTGTTTCATGTAATATTTTGAACATTTCAATATCATATTGGTTAGTGGCCCAATTAATCTGCTGTGAAAGACTCTTATAAAGAGTTTGATAGTGTTTATGAGTATTCTTTCTGTCAGCGAGAGCATCTAAGAAGTTTCCAACAATATGCGTCTCTTCACTAGGCATTTCGTTCGGTTCGTGATCACCTGGCATATGGTAGAACGTATAGCCCATTGATCGGTGATCCAAATTTTCTTGATCTATATTTATCCATTTTTTCAGAATTAATTTAGCATTAGTCAAAAAATTTTCATCAGATAACCGTTCAACATTAAATTCAAGTATCGGCTTACCTAAGTACACTTCAGCCTGAAGATTATTTTTGTGCTCTGCGCATGGTTTTGGGGAGCCTTGAACCACTTCATAATCTTTTGGAAATGGCTCAAAAACAAGTCGAACAAACTCTAAAGAGGTTTTTGCAGACAGCATGCATATACCAAGTGCTGCATATATGCTAACTATACTTTTTTTCTTGTTAACACAACAAAAAAGCAACGGTGAATTTAATGAAGTTAACCATTCTACGGATTTTTTACCATCGTAAATAACGTCATCGGTGCTACTTTTAACTTGTACACTGAAATAATTGTCAATGTGTAGCCTTTGACCGATTCTGCGGCCTAGACTGCAAAAGAAGTCGACTCCATAGTCTTCTGGTCTTGGTACTAATGAAGCGGTGCCGAAAGATGTTAAAACATATTGGGCTAGGTATTCCGATCTTGCCCCTTCATGAAAGTTTGGAGCGATACTTCCTGTCGCCATTGTAGTTTGTTTCCAATTAGTGAGTAAAAATCTAACATTTTATTAGTGCGCATGCGCGTTTACCTCGTTGGACCAGTGAAAGCGCGCACAGTTAACTATCTGTATGTAATGAACTTATCAGCATTTTGCCGCTTTTCATATAAGTAATCCATCTGCAAAAACGCGCATGCGCGTTTTCCAAACCTATTATCTCAAGTAGTCAACACATAACTGATTGATAAAAATGAATTATACGGATTAGTACATGTATAAACGCGCAAAATTATTTCACTATTTTCCTTGATATTCGGAAATACCAAACAACACTGTATAAATAAACAGTGCATTAGGAATGAGGTAATCATGAGTCTAAAAAGCCCATTTCTAATCGGTGTTCAAGAAACAATGCGTATGCATGGTTACAGTATTAGGAATAGTCGGGTCAGAGTAAACTTTTACTTACTTGCTGCAAATGCCGGTTGTGGCTACAACAGATCCCCATCGAAGTTGCCGAAATGCGTAGATGAAAATGCCGTATAGCCATCATGGACGATGGCTAAGACTCGGAGGGACAGGAGTCCCATCCGAGTCGTTAGGCGATTTTTATTGAAGCATGAGGATCAACAACTTCGTCGGGGGCGTCAGGGTGGATGCAAGGAGGGCGAGGACGAGCAGCCCTCCTTGCCCGGGTGTGGGATGGAATCCCACGACTTTCTCGGCCGTAAGGCCGTATCCATCCCGACGAGGGAAACTTCCCACGACTTTCATCTTCAAACGGAGTTTGAAAATCAAGTAAATGCTCATAGGTCCTATCCGTCCCACAACATGGGAAGATTCCAACTACTTACCTCGACCGTCAGGTCGCACACCCCGGGTGTGGGATGGAATCCCACGACTTTCATTCCCAAACAGAGTTTGGAAAACAAGTTAACGTCCGCATTCATAAAAATATCAACCACTTCCCTAAGTGCCTATACTGCAAGTACAATGATAACTCTTAGGAAAAGTTGGCAAGACCAAAGGAAAGGCGATGACACTGAAGGAAGATGTCAACAAGCTCACTCAGGCCCTGGAGGCGATGCAGTCACAACAGGCATCGGACCGCGCGGCGCTCACGAGTCAGTTAGCGGAGTTTAGCCAGCAGCTGGCCGAGCTCAACGCGCGGGTAAATGCCCTTGAGGGCTACGACCAGCCCGAGTATCCACAGCAGACGCAATCGACGACTGCGCATGCAAATTCTGTAGATTCAACCTCGGTATCGGCACCAAGCCTCTCAAGCCAATACTTGCCATGGCAGACCCCGCCAGAGCTGTTAAAACCAGAGCCGCCACAAGCAGCGCAGACGCAGGCAGAGCCGTTACAGTCAGCGCAGCTAGAGTTAGAGCAGACACCATCACCCCAGCAAGGCGAACTCAGCCAGCAGGCCGATACCAGCTATCGCCACGACGCCTGGCAGCGCCAGACGCCTCAACCACAGGAACAGGCTAAAACTCAACCTTCGTCTCGCTCAACGAAAACCACAAAACAGAAGGCCGCCACTCCAGGTATTGGCCAACAGCTGACTAACTCGGTGGGGCAGCTGCAGGGCTCTTTGGGGCAGCTGGTTAATTTGCTACTCGGCCCCTTCGGCGGACTCGGCGAGCAGGCCAAGGCCTTCTATCAACACTATCAGGCCAAGGGACAGGGCGCGGTATTTCTGATGACTCTTGCGGGCATCATCACCCTGACCCTGGGCTTTGGCTATCTGCTGCAATACTCCATCAACCACTGGTTCTCCGAGCTTGGTAAGGCACTGCTCGGCCTGGTAACGGCCAACACAGTCATTGCTGGCGGCCTCTTTATCCGGCGAGCCAGGCCGGGCATGGAGGACTATGCCTCGGGCATAGTGGGCCTTGGGATCATATTAAATTACCTCTGTATCTATTTCCTCGGCCCCTATTTTGAGCTAATCCCTGAGAGCGCCGCCTTCTCGCTGATGCTGGTCAACACCCTCCTGGGTTACGGCCTGGCGATGAAGCTGGAGACCAAAGTGGTGGCCATCATCGCCCTGTGCGGCGGCTCGCTGGCGCCGCTAATGCTGCTCGATGCCAGCCAGGCGCCGCTGCTCTATCTGCCCTACTTGCTGATCATAGGCGCCTGCTCCCTGGTGCAGAGTCACAGGCTGAACTGGCCCGTGCTGATAGAGATCACCGCGCTGCTGCATATCGCTTGTGTGCAGCTACTGAGCTTCTTCCTGTTTCTGCCGCTGGCCCCCATCGACACCATGGCCATGCTGGCACTGGGATGCATCAACGCCCTCTTCTATCTCTATGGCCTGGGTAGCCTCTGGCTCCAGACCAAGCGTGAGCCCAGTGCGCGCCTGCTCATGGTGCCCGTGGCCATGCTCTGTTTCACCCTCTATACCCTGGGGGAGTTTACCTCTTACGCCGGCGAGCTGTTCGCGATCAACGGCGCCATCTGCGCCCTGCTCTATTGGAAGATACGGCGCGATAACCTGATTGCGCCGCTGATGCTGGCCGCGGCCGGGGTGTTCGCCGGGGTGGCGGCGCTCTACCTCATCAGCGCCGACCTCCTTGGCTTAGTGCTGTTGATCGAGGCCCTGCTACTGCTCTGGCTCGGCGCTAAACATGACTTTATCGCGATTCGCACCGAGGCCTATATCCTGCTGGCCATGGGCCTTGGCAGCAACCTGCTGACCCTGTTCGACGGCCTGGCAGTGAGTCATCACCAGCTGGGTGGCGCCGCGGGAATGACCGATAACCTCATCCTCATTCTCACACTTACACTAAGCTGCGCCGCCTGTTATCAGGCGATACGCCTGATTGATGCCCTGGGGGATAGACTTGCCGGGACGGAGCGACTCCTGCGCCGCGCCCTGCAGGGCGTTTTTGGTCAGCTGCTGGCGATCACCGCGCTGTTTATCGGCTACTGCTTGAGCCCAGACTTCTATCTCAACGGCCTGCCACTGATCGCCCTGATGCTGCTCTATCTCGGCAGACGAGACGAGCTGCGCTTTACCGAGATCATGGCCTGGTTCTGGCTACTGCCGCTAGGCGGCCTCATCATGCTGGGCATGCTAGAGGCGGGCAGCGTCAACTTTGCCCAGCAGCCCCTCAACGCCAAGCTGGCGCGTATCGAGCTTTTCAGCAGTCTGCTGCTAGCCTACAACTGGTATAAGCGATACACACCTCAGTCGCCGCTGGTGAGTCTGGCCTATTATGTTCAGCTCATCTGTTACTTGGCGCTGCCGCTCCTGCTGCTACCTAAGGTGCTGCGCAGCTATCTGGAGCTGCTCCCCATCTACCTCTGGCTGGCCAGCGCCATGGCCCTTGGCCTCGCGAGGTTCGTGCGCCACCGGAGCCTGGTGATCGAGACGCAAGTGCTCTGTGCCACGGCCATGCTGTTCACCGCCATTAGCTGTCTGGACAATCAGTGGCAGGGATTAGTCGCCCTCGCCATAGGCGCGCTAGCACTGGGCACAGTGCACGGCCGTTATGAGCAAATGAATCGGCACTGGCGCATATTACTGCGCTTCCCCTGGCAGTTGAGCCCCTTCTATTTTGCCTTGGTCCTGGCCGTTGCCGTACAGACCCTGTCCGGGCTTATCGCCCCGGGTTGGTCCCTGGTATTCCTGGCGTTGACCGGCTACTTTGCCCTGCTGGTCGAGCGCGACAATGCCCTGGGCAGACGTTTCGCCAAAGCGCTGAGACCCGGCTACGATCTCGCCTATGGCCTGCTTCTCCTGCTGCCGCTGGCGCCCATCATATTGCATGGCGATCGCCCCCTGAGGTTGGACATGAGCAGCCTGCTGTTTAGCCTCAGCGAGCTGGGCATATTGGTGGTGCTCGCCTGGTATCTCAGGGGCAAGCGACTCGGCATCGAGTCCCACAAGAAGCTGCTGCCTAAACCTGCCCTGCTGTGGAGCTGGCACAGCCTGCTGGCGGTGAGCTATTTCCTCTGGAGCTATCAGCTGGGGGATCAAATAGCCGCGCCTGTCAGCAGCATCCTGTTGGTGAGCCACGGCAGCGCGCTCATGTTCCTCAGCCTGCGACCGCAACAGACCAGCCTGATACGCATGGCGGGAATCCTCTTCGGCCTCGCCTGTCTCAAGATATTGTTTATCGACATGGCCTCCTTCGTGCTGGTGCAGAAGGTGGTCGCCTTCATCGTCATCGGTATTATCCTGCTGACGGTGGCCTACTTCTATCAGAAGCAGAAGAACCGGCTGCTGGCCCTAGGCTAGAGGTTAAAGGTTAAGGAGTTAGGTCCACGCCAAGATTACTGACATAAAAAAAGAGGAGCCTTGGCTCCTCTTTTTCACTTTAGCTTCAAGCATCTTGGGTCATACCCGAAATGCTTGTTTGGCCATACTTTTGACCTTTTTACTTAGCCATCTTATGCAGCCATATTAGCTCACACGCGCCTTAGCCTTGCGGCGACGCAGCAGTGCCAGCGGCAGCAGGCCAAGCAGACCCAAGCCTAAGGCACCACCCGAGCTCGACTCAGGCTGCACAACTTCAGGCTGAGGCGGCGGTGTCGGCTCGACGCCATCAGATTCCACCGTCAGCATGAAGCTGGTGCTGGCGGCATCGCCACTGTGCTCGTTATCGCGCACGGTCACAGTGACCAGAGTGTCACCGTGGAAGTTGGCCTCTGGGATCAGGGTAAAGCTATTGCCCTGCACCTCGGCCGTGATGTGCTCGCCAGTCACTTCTACCGTGTTCGGCACCTTGTTGGCATCGATATAGCTTACCGTCAGCCCTTCCAGCGGCGTGTTCTCGGCCACAACCTGATCGGCAATCTCGGCGATCTGTATGTTGCCCTGGACGCTGATGGCGTGGATCAGCTGAATCGACGGTGCGCCTTCCAGGTCGTAATCCAGCACTATGTCTTGCACCGTACCGGTCGCTTCAGGCTTGATCACCGCCTTGAAGTTGACCTCCATACGGCTCTGCTCAGGTCCCACATAGTCGAAACAGACCACGAGATCGTCGGCTAGCACCTCATCTAAGTTATCGAAGCCCAGTACCTCATAGAGACCGCCGCCCTTGGCGCCCGCCTTGGTCGACCACTGAGTATCGAAACCTTCGAGGAACACGGCCCCCTTGGCTAGATCGGCACCCAGGTTGTCGTAGGCATAGATGATCTCGAACTGACCCGGACGGTCGTCGATGCCGCTACGCAGAATCGTTTCGAAATCATACTCTTCGCCTGTGTTCTTATCGGTCACGTTATCGAACTCGAGGAAGAGTAGATCCCCAAGGTCTGGACGCTCCTCGGCATACTGAGAGGCAATGGTAAGTCCCCATGGATCTTCCCAGTGACGACGATACTTGCCTTCGAAGCTACCACGCCAGAACGGCGCCAGCGCCTCGACCAGGAAGCCTGGACCACGGTGCAGCATCATGTACCAGTAACCCGTGTTGAGCTGCATGGCACCTACGGTATGCATGCGCAGATAACCGGCGTTCGGCTGGTTGTACAGCTCGAACTTGGCGCCTTCCTTGTAGAACAACCAGTCGATAGGCACGTCGAAGGCGCTGCGATAGTCGCCCACAAACCAGTCGGCCAGCGGCTGCATCTTAAACTCACCGAACAGGTCGATATAGCCACCGGTCGAGTACTCGTCGATCATCGGCGTGCGACACATCTTGTCGGTCAGGTTAGTGGTCATCTTGTACTCGCGCTGTACGTCGCGGGTGGATGGCTGCATGCCCGTCAGGGTAAAGCCGCGCTCATCGGCGGTCACCGCCTGAGTCACCTGATCGTTGTTGGTGGTCAGGGTCGCCGGTGCCAGACGCATTCCCTCGGGCAGTTGCAGCGCAAACTGGTACTGACGGTCCTGAGTCTCCATGTTAGCGGCGATCTTCAGGCTGATATCCACCACATCCATGCTACGTGCCTTGTCCTGGCTCACTTCCCAGGTCACCGCATCGTCGGCGCGGCGAATATCCAGGGCGGTGAAGCCCAGGGTGCCCTCGGCGCCCGGCATGTTGCCGAGGTCGAAACCACCATAGTAGATATCACCGGCCTGGGTCTGTGGCAGGTTCCAGTTGATGCCGATCTCATAGTTACCGTTGCCATCGTGCGAGGCTGGGCCCGTGACGCTCAGGTTACCGCGATCGTCATCTTCCATGATGATGGCGTAGCCTGTATCCACGTCCACTTCACCCTGGCCATAGGCCATGGCGGTAGCAACCCAGTAAGTGCCGGGCGCCGGGTTTTCCAGGCTACAGTAGTTATGCTCCGCCTGACTGGTTGAAAGACAAACGGTTTCCGCCGAGTATTCCGCCTTGATGGCGCTACTGTCGGCTTCGCTGTCTGGCACGAAGGTGCCGTTGTCGTTCTCATCCAGACCCACAATCACAAACGGATGAGGCGTGGTGTAGCGAGGGTTGAGATCCTCGAGCGTGCTCACCACTCCGGCCTTCTGCACCTCGACCACCAGACGCTTGGCGCCCTCGGGTACCGTGATGGTGCGGATATCCCAGCCCTTCTCGATATAGTCCTGACGCAGGAAAGGCCCCACGGCGGTCAGACGATTGCTATACACCTCAGGCTTCACCGGGCCGTAGAAGCGCGGCGTCAGCTGGCTGTAGGCATCGGTATTCACCATCAGGGTTTCTGTGCCCTGATCCCGGGTGATCTCGAAATGATGTGACACGGGCAGCTGCTCGCCACTGGTGGCCACCACCACAGGCATGTGCACCTCTGGGGATCTGTCACCCTGCTCCTTCAACACCACCTGGCCGTTGAAGAAGGTGTCCTTATTGAGCACAGCATCCCACGGGCCATCGGCCTCTTCGGGATCGACCTTGATCTCTATCTTGCTCGGCGGTGTCGCCGTCACGATAATGCTCTGGGTCTCGCCCGCCTTGAGGGAGAACTGCGCCGGCGATACCGTCAGCTCGAAGCCCTCCTCCTTGCCGATCCCCTCTACCGTCCAGGTACCGTCACGGGTCGCCTTGACTGTACGCATCCAGCTGCAGGTGTTGGTGCACTCCATCTCCACCATAGAGGGGATGTTGAGCCAGTTCACCAGGCCGCCGTTGGTCGGGTCGGCATTGCGGTAGTTTTCGACAGTCTCATCCATCAACAGGCCGGTGTCTGCGGCGCGCGCCACGTTGATCGCCCCCGCTCCGGCCATGAAGTTGTAGTAAGGCTCGATCAGCTGATAGCCGGTGTTGAGCATCACTGGGCCCGCCGTTAGCATCAGCGCCGATTGGATCTCGGCCGGTGTCCAGTCTGGATGGATCTGACTCAGCAGCGTCATGGCGCCGGTCACATGAGGCGTCGCCATCGAGGTGCCGCTCATGAAGGTCCAGTCAGAGGCCGTCGGCGAGTAGGTGAAGGGTTGATCGTCGGCGTTGGCCGCATAGATGTCGACACCCGGCGCCGTCAGATCCGGTACCAAGGTGTTGTTGGTGCGGCTTGGCCCCATGGAGCTGAAGGTCGCCAGGTTGTTGCCCAGCTCGGCGTCCAAGTAATAGTCATTGCTATAGTCTGAGATGGTCGCGCGGGCGGCCTCGCCGTTACGGTTGACCCAGTTACGCAGCTTGTAGCGCTCGGCAGCCTTGAGCTGAATGCCGGGCAGCACGAAGTTATCCGCCACCAGGTTGTCCGCCGAGTAGCTGATGTTTTGCAGGATGAAACCACCCGCGCCACCGGCCGCCACGTTCTTGGCCTTGTCGACGCGAGCGATGTCGCCGCGCTCACACACCACGATCTGATCGCTGGTGAAGGTACCGGCAGGGAAAGGCGCATTACAGCTGGCGGCGTTATAGCCATCGTTAAGATCCGGGTCGGCATATTTCTCGGCCATCACCACCTGGCCGGTGATACCACCGGAGAAGCTCTTGCCCTGCATTGGCGCGGTTGGCGCGCTTACCCCTTCGAACTCGCCTAAGGTCTTCACCCCGGCGTCGAGCTGACGATCATGGGTGCTGGCACCTACGGTAGTCACCCAAGGCGAGCTGTGATCCGACGACCAGTAGGCGCCATTGTTACCCGCCGCCACGGCGACAGAGATCCCCGCCTCACGGGCCGCCAGGAAGGCAAGCTCCATGGGATCGGCCCAAGGCAGAGACTCGGCGCCGCCGATAGAGAAGTTGATGGCATCGACACCATCGGCTATCGCATCTTCAAATGCCGACAGGATCGCCGACTCGGGGCAGCCCGCATAGGGGTCGCCGCTGCCACCTGGCCAACAGACCTGATAGGCGATGATATGGGCGCGGGGCGCCACACCACTGGTTTGTGGGAAATTAAAGGGCACATTGATACCGTCGCTGGTCGCCTCGCCGCTGAAGGTTTGCAGCGGGGTGTCGGTCAGTGTGTTACCCGCGACCGTGCTGGCGGTGTGAGAGCCGTGGCCGTTATAGTCTTCGCCATTGGCCGGGCGGATCATCACGGGGCGGCCGGTGGTTTGAAACTCGGGCGCCGCATAGATGTCGGTGATCTCAGGATAAGAGTGCAGACCGATCAGCTTGTTGTTACACAACTCTGGCGAGTCGACACAATCGCCCACGCCGTTGTCGGCGCCGAAGGGGTTGGTCGTGGCGTAGGCCTCATCGTCGGCAAACGCCGGGTGATCTGTGTTGATCCCCGTGTCTATGATCCCCACGACCATGCCTTCACCCTTGGCGGCCAGGCTACCCGAGGTTGCCGTGCCCTGCCACACCTTGTCGGCGCCGATGAACTCTGGGCCACGGTCGGTGCGCAGCTGGAACACGCGGTTAGGTGAGATGCGGGTGACGCCACGCTGATGAGACATCTTGATGGCATCTTCCTGGGTCATCTCCACCACCATGGCATTGCTCGCCAGGGTGAACTGCTTAGTCACCTTCACCGAGGCGCCGGCCTGACGGACGCTGGCGATAAACTTATCCTGCTTGGACACCAGGTATTGCTTGTAGGCCTGAGCCGAAGCGGTATTAACCGCGACTCGGCCCTTGGCGATCACAGAGCGGTTTTTCGGCGCCGTGGTGGCGGCGTAGCCCGGCACGTCACCGGCATAGGTGGCGAGCGGCTCGGCATCGAGCTGAACAATATAGGTCTGCACGCCGCTGGCTTTTTCCGATGGCGTGAAGATCTCCTCAGGCGTGCGCGCCTTCTTGACGCGGTTGATCTGCCCAGGTGTGCCCAGGTAGACCTCGCCACTCAATTCGAGTTGACGTTCCTCGTTGACCCGCTGAATATCTTCGGCGGTGAAGGTCGGGGTGTAGAAGCTGGTGCCAGGCACCTTCTCCATCCCCGGCTGGGCGATGGCAATCGAGCCCGCCCCGGCGAGATAGAGCGCGGTCAGGCTGGCGACGGCGCTTCGCTTAAACATTTGTTGGGTACGCATTGATATTCCTTTGAAATCATAAGCTTATTATTTTTCATGCATTTACATGCGCATTAGGTATATCAAACGACGTCAAAGAAAAACGTACCTTTATGTAACATTTGAGCTACATCTGTGCGGGTATATAGCCTTCAATTTCCCCGCAAAATTTGGCCTTGGAAACCCCTAACCTTCTCCCGGAAATAGTGACTCAAGCTAGGCGAAGCTCACCGCGCAACAGCTCCTACCAACAAGCCTGCTGCCGACTAAACAGATCCTCTAGCCTTAGGGAATTAAGCTCACGGCGATCTGTCCCCTGCGCCCGCGGCCCACAGTCACTCGTCCCCCTAGGTGTATCTTTTTGTTACAGAAACCCTAGCAAGGTGGCTAAAATTCGGTGTTATCAGGCTTAGCTGGCGATTTAGCGAAAGGTTAACCACAAGTTAACTGTGATGTGATCCGCAGAATTTTTAACCAACTTGTGCTACAAGGATCGTTCAGCAAATGGTTAATTTTTAAATATAAGATCTATTACTTTTGCCTGTTAACGCCATCGAAAACTGCCGATAGAGGGATATTGTCATGCTGAAGAAAGTGAGCCGACTCGATTACTATACCCTGCAGGTATTTATCGGACTGGTTGAGCTGAAGAGCGGCAGTGCGGTGGCCGAGCGATTGCGTACCACTCAGTCTAAGGTGAGCCGCAGCCTGACTTGCCTGCGGGAGGTGCTGGAGGACGAGCTCTTTATCCGCCAGCAATATGGCTTCGAGCCCAATCAGGTCGCCCTTACCATCTATCCCATGGTCAAGACCATAGTGGAGCAGTACGACAAGATAGTGGCCGCCACCATAGACAAGGGCGCCGAGCCCTATCAGCTCAGCGTCGCCACCTATGAGCAGTGGTCGCTAATGGCGATGAACTGTGTGCACAACACCTGCCACTGCATCGAGGGCGGCGTCAGCATCAATATTCAGCCCTGGACCGACAAGGTCAATCAGCGTCTGTGTCAGGGCAAGGTCGACTGCAGCATCTCCACCGAGCCGATTAATCACCCCATGGTGAACAACTTTAAGCTGGGGGATATCACCCACTTCTTCATCGTCGCCCGCCGTGGCCACCCTATCTTAACCAGCGACGATCCCTTAGCGCAGATGTTTAACTACCATATCGCCCTGGTGAACACCCACCTGCAGGAGCAGGAGCCTCACCCCATAGAGCTGTATGCCAAGGCCAGGCAGATAGAGATCCGCGTGGCCCTCAAGAGCCCGAGTCTGAGAATGTTGGTGGATCATGTGAGTCACAGCGAGGATATCGCCCTGCTCTCCTCGGCCATGTCGATGAGCTATTTCGAGAATCGCGACGATGTGGACTATCTGGATATCTCCAGGGTCTGGCTGCAGACCCGAGATCTCGAGACCGAGAGCTACTATCTGCATTGCCACAAGGGGATCAAACCGGAGCTGGCCAACTGCCTGCGCCGGGTACTGACGGAGAAGCTGATCGAGATGCAGGCCCACTGCGATCGGGTGGCCCGGGAACGTACGCCCCTCGCCCAGCCGAGCATAGCGCCAGAGCCTTCAGCATAAGCCTTTAGCCAGAGTGCTTAGCATAAGCCCTTAGCCAGAGCCCTTTAGTTAGACCCTTTTGCCTGAGCCTTTAATTAGCGCCACAATAAAGCAGCGGATGAACCAGTAGACTAGTTGCTGCCTGTGCTGGTACTTGTTGTAGTGCCTGTTATTAGTACCTTGTATTAGTACCTTGTATTAGTGCCTGCGCTAGTGCACGTTCTGGCTGATCAGCTGACCTATCTCCTGCTTCAACCAATCGAGATGGGCGGCACTGCGACCGCTACGACTCAGCATATAGAGCCTAGGGTATGACTGATCTTGGTAGAGGCGCGCGGTATCCATGCCAGACAGGCAGCACACATGCAGGCCGGGTAGCAGCTCGCTATGCTCATACACCCTGCTGTAAGGCAGCAGGCTCACCGTCTTGTCGTCGGACAGATAGCGATACAGTTGATTAAACTCCAGCCCCTCACGTCCCAGATCCACAGGGGCCAGATGACAACTAAGGCGCTGCTGAGTGCAGTAACGCTGGAAAGGATCCGGCGCCTGCCTGTCCAGCTGACCAAAGGCGCTCAGATAGGGATAGTTGGCGATATTGGCCAGGCTGATCTCCTGCTGCAACAGGGGATGCTTGAGGGAGCAGAGCAGATACAGGTGGGTCAACTGCTTGAGGGGCGTGATGGTGAGTCTGTCGTCCTGCAGCGCCTTGTCCGAGGATTCGCTGACGATCGCCAAATCGATCAGTCCCTGGGCCAGATCTTCTTGCAGATCCACAGAGCCAGTGCGCAGCTCATAGCTGATAGGCAGCTGCGCCTCGCTGATGGCGCCGCTCAGGCGTTGGGGCAGTTCGGCGATCAAGAGATCGCTCACATAGAGCACCATCATCTGGCTCGCGGCCAGATCGTGGCAGCTCTCCAGCTGATGCAGCTGTTCACCACACTGCACCAGGGCCTTGACCAGGGGATAGAGTTGACGGGTAAATTCGTTGGGTTCTAGGCCATGTTTCTTACGGATGAACAGGGGATCGTTAAAGATCATCCGCGCGTGTTGTAGACAGCGACTCACCTTGGGCGCGGGTATATTCATCTCCATCGCCACCGACGAAGCGGAATGCTTTTCATACAAATTAACTAATATATTGGCGCTCAGCATATCTAAACTATCTAGAGTCATATTTTTCATTTCAAAATACCTCTCCCGACATCGAATATACCCATTCAGAGTATAGTAAATATATTTAAGCTGACAATATCTTTATTCGATATTAATAAAACAAATAAAATAGATCTTGATCATATTTCTAAATTTCAAGCATTTACAAAAACATTGCAATAGCTTAATTTTCATGCAAAATATCTTAAAAACCCCGCCAATTTTCAGATATTCAACAATTAAAAAACACATATCTAATTATTGATTATCTACAAAATGAAATAGCTGAATATAAGTATCTGACCAAGGGCTAAATTTTAATAATCCGATTTCAATAATTATTGTAAATAAATCCCATAGCGTAATAATTAAATCGAGAGTTAAAAATGAAAATAACCTTGGAGGTTTACTATGAACACCACCGCGACCGTTATTTTAAGCTATGCATTTATGTACTTTGTTTTGTTCATCATTTGTCCTCTCGTCATCGTGACCTTCGTCATGACGTGCATCAAGTTCTTTAGATCAAGCGAGAATCAGCTGGTCGATGCCGCCGTAAGCATCAAGCCTCACTTGCTCGACAAAGATTCAATGCACTTTTTGAAAGGCTTAAAGGCCATCGCCGCCAACCGCTACGATGTCCTTTACGGAGCGTCGCTGGTGAATGTAGTCGACTTAGATGACTCCCTCAGGAACCACGAAGAGGTGCAAGACTTCATGGAGCACTGCCACCTGGATTACGTGGTCGTCGATAACGAATCTTCTGCGGTCAAACTCGTGGTGAGCGACCCTGCGGCCAGCTCTCCAGAGCAGATGAAGTTTGTCGAAAAATGTTTGGATTACATAGGGGTGCAGCTGATTAAGCTGGACAAAGACAAGCATTGCGACGAAGCCTTGCTGCGCACCGCACTCGCCGCCTGATGAGTGTCTCTCACCGCAACGCCCAATGAGCGTCAAACCGACCACTTGACGCTCCTCTTCCCCACAACGTCATGCTCACTGAGGTGTAAGGATGCATTATGTGTCAAATTACCCCTTGTACTACTCTGCTGCTGGCCAGCGTCCTAACACTTGGCCTGGTGGGCCTAACGCCCAATGCCTTAGCCGACGAGCAAGCCAGCCGCAGCTGTATCAAGTGTCATAAACGCAATGGCCAACTCGAGGGCATACACGCAAGCCCTGGCCTCGCCATTCTCTGTCAGGACTGTCACGGCCCCAAAGGCAGCCATCCCAAGAAGGGATCGACCATCATGACCTTTGGGCCCGATAGCCCCTTCTCGGCTCAGCAACGCGGCGCCGTCTGCCTGACCTGTCACGACCATCAGGCCCTGGGTGAAGTCGAATGGACCCACAATGTGCACGCCAATCGCCTTGGCTGCGATCAGTGCCATAAGCTTCATCCCGAGACGGACCCTATGTTGTCGCTCGATACGCAGCAGCATAGCCAGCTGTGTGTCGGCTGCCACAAAGTCGAACAATAGGAGGCCTGTGATGCAAGTTTCTAAACGCCAATTTCTCAAGGGGGTTGGGGCCCTACTGGCCGGTGTCTCTGTGTATGGTGCCACCCGCACGCCCCAGGCCGATTCCCTGCTCCAGCCCGAGCAGGAAAGTGAGATCAAATACGCCATGGTGCATGATGAGAATGCCTGTATCGGCTGTAACGCCTGCGTCCAGGCCTGCCGCGAGGTCAATCATATTCCCGAGGGCGTCACCCGGGTGAAGATAGAACGCAAGGGCCCCTTCGGTGAGTACCCCGATCAGAGCTACCGCTTCAGCCGTGTCTCCTGTCAGCACTGCGAAGCCGCGCCCTGTGTAAGGGTCTGCCCCACAGGCGCCGCCTATATCGACAAAGAGACGGGCATAGTCGCGGTCAATAGCGACCGCTGCGTGGGCTGCCAGTATTGCATCGCCGCCTGTCCCTATCAGGTCAGGTATATCCACCCCGAGACCCGCACCGCCGACAAGTGCGATTTCTGTCAGAAGAGTCGCCTGGCCCAGGGGCTTCAACCTGCCTGTGTCGAGGCCTGCCCTACCAAGGCACTGACCTTCGGCAACCTCAAGGATCCCGAGTCGGATCTGGTCAAGCTGCTTAAGCGCAAGCCCAGCTACCGCGCCAAGGTGGACCTGGGCACTCGGCCTAAGCTGTTCCATATTCAAACCATAGATGGGGAGATAATGCTATGAGTGCTTTTCATTTCGAAGGCCTGGTATGGCATTGGCCTATCGCCATATACCTCTTCCTCGCCGGTCTGTCAGCCGGGGCGGTATTTTTCGCCATCATGCTGAAACATTTCAAGCTATCCCATGAGGCCTGGCATTCGCCCTTCGTGCAGGCGGCGGCCATCATAGCGCCGGTCGCGGTGTTTGGTGGCCTGGGGATCCTGGTATTCGACCTCACTAGGCCACTGGATTTCTGGAAGATCCTGGTGTTCTACAACACCAGCTCTGTGATGTCCATGGGGGTACTGGTGCTGATGGCCTATCAGCTGGTGCTGTTTGCCTGGATAGCCTGCGTCTTCCAGCGCCGCATCACTCAGCTGCTGGGCAAGCGTCTGCCTATCGCCAACCGACTGCTGAACTGGCTGGTGAAACAGGAGGCGGCGATCACCGGCGTCTTGGTGATCCTCGCCATCTCACTTGGGGCCTACACCGGCTTCCTGCTGTCGGCGCTGATCGGCTTCCCGCTGCTGAATAACCCGGTATTACCGCTGCTGTTCTTGATCTCCGGGCTCTCCTCCGGCGCCGCCGCGACCCTGCTGGGTGGTGTGCTGCTTAGGGGTAATCCCAATGGCGTCGAGGTGCGTTTCATCCACGGCATAGAGATCCCGTTGATTTTGGTGGAGATTGGCCTGCTGTTTACCTTCTTCGCCGGATTGATCCTCTCTGGCGGTCAGAGCCAGGTCGCGGCACTCAACGCCTTGGGCTTCGGCTTCTGGGGTTGGATCTTCTGGGCCGGCGTGATCGGCATAGGCCTCACCCTGCCACTGGCCTTCAACCTATGGATGAAGGTATCGGCAGATCGTAAGTTCGCCTATGTGGCGGTTACCGCCAGCTTCAGCCTGATAGGGGTGTTCTTGCTGCGCAACTTTATCCTCTATACCGGCCAGATGACGGGGATCTAATCCCCACTGGCCATTCAATCGCGGGCGTCATCTGCGCTGATCAGGTGCAGCGGCGCCCCGTCACTCAGGTAAGCCTCATCCACCTGATCCAGACCATTGTAGCGGATCATATGGCGTATGCCATCGATATAGGCCTGACCTCGCTCGGAATATCGCTCCAGGGTGCCCGCCAGTTCCAGGCCTGTGATAGGTTTGTTCTCTGCCCGCAACTGCGCCCTTAGCTCTCTCAGCGACTGATAGGCGGCGTTGGTATTGAGGTTAAGCAGGTAGCCCTCCACCGAGGCCAGCGGCGTGTCGAACCGCGCCAGCCCATAGTTGCCTAGCTCCTTGCGCTGCGCCTTGGGGGTCATCCCCTTGCCACTAAAATCCCACTGCCCGAAGAAGGCGTTGCCCTCGACGGTAAAGCGAGAGGTGGCCCAGCCACTCTCCTCCGCCGCCTGGGCCAGCACCAGAGAGGGCGGCATGATATCGACCCGCGCCAAAAGCTGCTGGCGCTGCTCCCCGGTCAGGCTGCCGCTCTCATCGGTTAACAGTCGATACTTACGGGCCAGGGCCAGCAGCTCGGGGGCATCCGGCGCTGCCTGGGCGATAGTCTGCCGCTCCAGCAATATCTGCTCATTGGCCACCAGGATCAGCGGCGCCATCAGACGGAAGAACACCATCTTCTTCAGCTGCACCGGGATCTGCGACGAGGTCTTCTGCCAGCGCTCACTCACCGCCTCGAAGGTGAGTCTGGGCACCTCACGATTGCCCGCCTGCCAACCGGCTTGGTTATACCCCAGACTATCGAACAGGGCGATCAGCTCATCGAGGGAGTTAAGCACCACATCCTTGGGCGCCTTGGTCGGCCTCGCCTTGGAGACAGTCTTGAAGCTGGTTTGGGTCTGCTGACTGTCAGCCGGGGTCGCCAGCTCGCCGGCGTTTGCCACCGGCGGCTCCATCCCGGCGGCGGCCAAGGCAGGTGACAGGGCACCCGACTCATCACTGGGGCGATACCAGAGCGCCCACAGCATCAGCAGCGAGGTAAGCAGGAGTAGCAGAGGCAATGCAATCTTGAGACGGCTATCACTGGGCATATAGGCTCCTTTGGCAGATAAGACGAGATAAATTTATCATCAATACTAATGCCTACTCTAATCCATCTTTCGATGCACGTCTTTAGCCAAGCTGTAGAGCAAGGCGCCGATCCTTCACCTACACCCATACTCAAAATTACACTCACACCCACATTCCTAGACCTCAGTATCGACACAAAACTTATTCATACTAATCATTAAAAGATCATCTACTTAATTAAATAAATCTTTTATTAACTAGAACCAGAAAAATTAAATCCTGCACAATTAAGTTCTACCATCAAATATTTAAAGTTCAAAAACCTCAAAACCATATTTTTAGAGCCAGCGACAAAAGATGCACAAACTGATATCACAAATCATTTCTAATTTAGAATAACCAGAAAGCTAACACCTAGCGGTAAACAGCTAGATAATAAAAAGTTAATAAATTTCACATTAAAGACTACAATCAAAAAATGAATGTGACAAAGACCGCAATATTGAGGTTAATGTTATTTTCATATTGAATAAAAATTATCGGTTTCATACATTGAATATTCGTCTCGAATTTAAATGTATCACTTTGTATCAAATTGGTGGTATATCAATTCTCACTTAGCTGGTTATATGTTGAAACAAGGATCTGTCACACTATCGAGCTTAAGCCTGTTACTTGGGCTACTGGTACTCACTCAGCTGAGCGGCGGCCTAATGGCGCAGCAACAAGCCGGCAGCACCAACAAAAACCTTAGCTGCAGCGTCATCCAAGGAGATCGCCTGGCCACCAAAGAGGTCGCCCCCGCCAGGCAAGAGACTGGATTATCCTCCTGCTGGCACCACACATATCAGCAGCTATTTCCCAGCATGCCACCGCTAAGTGGCGAGACCCACGAAAGTCAGGGCAACGGAATGACACTGACTGTTGTGATCTTCTGCCTGTTATTTCTCTCTGCCGGACTGCCTGGTTACGGGCGAACGAAATACCGCACCCCAAAATCTATTATCGAGTGCATCTCTTTATTAATGAGCTGGATTAAACCTATTAAGGGCACTCCTTCTTAGCCAACCAAAATACCATTTTGACACGCGTAGATAGATAGCGCTGAGCCACTATTTATAACGCGATCAATTTTGACGGACATACCTAGCCGCCAACCAAGCTATTTCTTTTAACTTATTTTTAATGAGGTTTATTTCATGCCTTATGCACACTCACGTCTGTCGAGTGCGCCCCCGTGCGCGCCTATTTTCTTGCCCAAACCAACCATAGGGAAAATAGCCATGTGGAAAAAGACAATTTGTAAAAAGGTCATACGAGAAAAAACGGCGCAGCAAATAACAGCATCTCTGTGCTTCATATTGGCTCTGCTGCTTTCGAATCAGACATTGGCCGATAATGAAAACGTCGCCGCCGCCATAGACACCAAGCGCTCCCACTGGTCAGGTTATCTCAGTGCCAGCGCCGCCAGCAACACCTTCGAGCAGTCGGCCCCCAGCTCCTACCAGGCCCTCAGTGCCAGCGGCAGGATCGCCTACCGCGACACCTGGGGCAGCATACGTCTCTCCAGCGGTGGCGAGGTGGAGACGCGGCATAACCAGAGCTATTTCTACGACACCTTCGTAGAGTATCGCACCCCGTACAAGGCTCTGGGCAATGACTGGAGCTATGTGGGCAGTGCCGGGGTCTATCTGCCTACCGGCCATACCAGCAAAGAAAACAAGTTGAGGGCCGCCCCTAGGCTAGCAGGCTATCTCTTCTACCGCCCGAACCAAGACTGGAACTTCTATCTCTCACCCCGGCTTAAATATAACGCCTATGAACATGAGATAGGCCGTCACGGCGAGCACTTCATCGAGCACAGCATCAGCCTGCTGGCCGATGCCACCTGGCAGTTCATCGACAATTGGTATCTGGATGTCAACGCCTCCTACACCATGAACAAGCCCTTTAACACCAGTCGTTACGACAACCGTTTCACCATCAGCGAAGAGATCGGCTGGTCCTTTGCCCCCACTTGGGTGGCGGCCATAGGTCACAACAACAGCGGCTATTTCTTCGACCCGGATCGCGGCCCGTCCCACAGCTTTACGCTCTACGACGAACGCAACTCAGTGTTTTATCTATCGATCACTAAATATTTATAAAAAGCACTTATAAATTAAACAACTAGGAGAGGTTTCAATGTACAAGAGCACTGTCGCCATCGCCATATTGAGCGCGATAGGATTAAGCGCCTGCGGCACCGACGAGCCGTATCAGGAGGTCAAGAAAGATGAGCGGATGATCGCCGTCAAAGACTTCAAAGATGCCACCACCAGCGGCGCCGCGGGGGAGCAACTCACCTCCTCGACCACCACCGGCGAGCTGGCTAGCAAGCAACCCGAGCGACTCTTTCTCTACACCCGCAGCCTGGGTGAGGCACCGCGCTACTCGGCCCCCATCCATGGTTTCTCTCAGGGAAAAGCCAAGCTGGTAACCCTGCGGATGACGGAAAACGGCATCCAGTTGCGTCAGATCGACAGAGACAACATAGGTCTGGACCACGACTCGCGCTTCGATAACGAGTACAACAAGGCCCCAGTGCTGACCATTCCCGGCGACTACATCGACTTCCAATGCCAGGAGGACAACTGGGGCGACTGTACCAACCGCGAAGAGGAAGTCACAGATCGCAACATCACCTGGGATCAGAAGAAGTTCTTCATTCCTAAGTTTGAAGGGGCGCAGATCGCCGAGGAGAACTACACGGATCTGGTCACCTTCAAGCTGTGCACCACAGAGACAGAGTCGGCCCACCTGGTAAAAGATGGCAACTGGGAAGGCTATGAGATGGACTTGGCCAAGGGGGTGATCAACTTCGAGATCGAGCACACCTATCAGGCCAATCCCGCCTGTTTCGGCAAGTTCTTCAAGGGCAGCTTCGACAACCTCTCCTTCACCACCACGGAATATATCTCTGTCGTGGCTCTGGATCAGTTGGCCAGCACGGACTTTGTCACCATCCCTTATAGTGAGGATGAGAATGGCACCTTCGGCTTCTTCCGCACCCAGCATGAATACCGTGACGGCAACAATGCCGATGGTAAGGATGGCTATGTGCGCCAGTACCTCAACCATTTCAACCCCAAGAAGGAGGCAATCACCTACTTCTTGAGTAACAACTTCTTCGAGCCAAAGAATCAGCCCTTCCTGGACGCGGCCAAACAGAGCATTACTGCCATCAACATCCAGAACAAGCTGTTCGAAACCGGCCTGCCGGAGCTCAAGCTGGCCCAGGCCAACGAACGCAGACACGGAGACTTGCGCTACAGCAACATCACCCTGTTCGACGAGCCGTTAGATAACGGCCTTGCCGGTTACGGCCCCTCTGCCGCCAACCCGCTCACCGGCGAGATCGTCAGCGGCCGGGTAGACCAATACAGCGCCAACCTACAACAGGGCTCGACCCGCTACTACCGCAGGGTGCAACTGGACTACAACCGCGGCATGCTAGACCCTAACTCGGTCAAAGATCTCACCGGGGTCGACTACACCCCATCACAAGAGGCGGTGGATCGCGCCAATCAGGTGGCGGCCAACAAGCTCATTGCCGAGCAGAACAGTCAGAGCCAAGATCCTATGGTGCAGCAACCGCGCACCGAGGCCCAGCCTCAGACCATCATCCCGGATCTCTCCACAGATGATGCCAGCAACGCCCCCTTCGAGGAGCTGGTCAATCAGCAGAACAAGACCGAAGCCTTCTGGGCCGAGCATAATCTGATGAGTGTGGATCAGGCCTTCGGCCTCACAGGCGGCGCCCTGCGCGAACTGCCGCGCGGCATTCAGGGCTATGAGATCGACTGGAAAGACACTCAATTCTGGGTCGACGGCATCATAGGCGGCAAGCTGAAGGATATCGAAGCCATGCCCACCAGCTTCCAGGCAGATCTTGTGACTAAGCTGGCGGCTCAGGCCTTTGCCGGTACCCTCACCCATGAGCTGGGCCACACCCTTGGCCTGAGACACAACTTCGCCGGTAGCCGGGATCAAGCCAACTTCTTCAACGAAGAGGAGATCGCCAAGTTCAGCCAGGCCTTCAGCGAGGCGGGTTACCCGCATCTGACGGTCAAGGCCGATTTCTCCAGCCAGATGGACTATAACGCCGACCGTTTCGCCACCACCTTCCAGAAGTACGATCTGGCGGCGCTGCGCTTCGGCTATGGTCGTCAGGTAGAGACCCAAGATGGCAGCCTGGTATCACTCGAGGCGGCCGATGCCAAACGCCGCGAGGAGCTACGCCAGGGCAATATCACGGGCGAGATCCAATATGGCGCCTTGCATCAGATAGACAAAGAGCACGACCTGCGTTACTTCGCCTTCTGTACCGACGGCCATGTGACCCTCAACTCCAACTGTAACCGCTTCGACGCCGGCACCAACAACGACGACATAGTGCAGTACTATATCGACAGCTACCACGACAGCTATGACACCATGAACGTGCGTCATAACCGTCAGACCCTGTTCGAAGATCATATCCTGCCCTATACCATCAACCGTCTGAGAGGCTTCAGCGACATACGCCAGTTCGTCGAAGACACGGCCACGGTTGAGGAGCTATTTGCCTTCGATCAGAACGAGCTGGCCGATTTCTGCCCAGGACATGAGAACTACTGGTTCTGCGCCTCACAAAGGGCGGTGGAAAAGGCGGCCGATACCTTCCTTACCGCGGCCGGTCTGAGCGACATCTATCTGCATGTCACCTATCGCATGAACAGCGATGACAGCCGTGCCCTGACCAAGGTGCACTCGCTGGAAGATATTCTGACTCGCCTCTATCGCCTCAATGCCGGCAAGCTGGATGAAGGCTTCGAGCTGGGTCAGATCATCACCGCCTACGAGCAAGCCCCTGAAAAACTGAAAGAGCTGCTGCTCAAGGCCGATATCGTCGAGGCCTACCAGGACCTGCTCTACGCCGATGTCAGCGCCAACAAGGGACGCCTGCTCAACGGCGTCAAAGCTCCGGCATCGAGCCCGAACCATCCCTATGTCAACGAGCGTGACGTGCTGGGCATGTGGCCCGATAAACTGCTGGCGATGCGTCAGCTGCTGACCCGCAAGTCGCCTCGCAGCACCACGGGCCGCACCTACTACGCCCTGGCTGATTATCCTAAGGTGAAGGATCAGCTCGAAGGCATGCTGTGTCAGATGACGCTGGGCAACACGGTTCAGGAGATCAACCAGTACCTGACCAAGCCTGTGCTGAGCGACAGCTGTAAGGCAGTAGACGCCAAATACTATGTCAACGACGTCGATTATGCAGACCAGCATATCGAGGCACTTCCTAGCTACGCTACCTCTCTGGGACGCTACTTCGGCTTCCCCCAGAGCAGCTATGAGATGAAGGGTAAGAGCAACCTGCTGCAGATGATGCTCAAGCAGGTGGTGCTAGCATCGCGCGACAGCGACTATCGTGGCGAAGAGAAGGCCAGAGTGTGGCGCGAGTATGTGGGCATTCATCTTGCCAGCGACGCCGTTGCCGCCAGCAAGCAGATCAGCCTACAGGGCAAAAACTATGTGGCGACCGAAGAGAACCAGCTGGCTCTCATGCTGATCGACCAGATAGACACGCTCAAGGCACTCATCGCCAGCTCACCCGAGCTGATGAAGCATCAGATGAACAGCAAGGGTGAGACCTTCCAGCAATTGGTGGTTGACCCTATCATCGCCCGCGATGAGCGAGTGATCACTTACCTGCCAGTGCTTTAAGCCAGTAGATATCGTTCAGCAATGGAAAAAGAAGCCGCTCGTCGGCTTCTTTTTTGCTTTAGGGCTAATTAGTTAGCCATGAACCTTAGCAAGTGAATTCTTGTTAAGTTTCGTAGCTCGCCTTCCAAATCTTTACCTAGCGGCCACCACGCCTGGGATGCAACATCTGTAGCAAAATGTATCATCTTGTTTAGACAGTTGTTTCACTACCCAATAATGGTTAACTTATGCCTGACAAACGTAAAGGAGAGCCCCTTCGATGGAGCCGGATGAGCAGCCATCTAATCAGTTAGCCAACACAGAGCCATCGGCAGAGACAAGTGCCAAGCCAACGGCCGATATAAGTGCCGAGCAAACGGCGGACCTGATCGCCGAGCTTAAAGCCGAAAATGCGGCGCTCAAACGCGAGAACGCCAAGTTAACGCTGCTCAACGATCGCGCCGAAGAGAAACTCTTTGCCGCACTCGATGGCAACCGTCTCTGCCTGTGGGAGCAACATCTTCCCAGCGGCAACCTGACCATCTTCAACATGCGATGGGGCGAACTGCTGGGCTTTAGTCGCGAAGAGCTGGCGGCCCATGTGGACAGCTGGAAACAAAATCTGCATCCGGAGGATAAGGAGTGGGTGATCAAAGCCTTCGAAGATCATGTAGAGGGCAAGTCAGATTACTATCAGGCGGTGCACCGGATGATCCACAAGGATGGCTCGGTCACCTGGGTGTCCGATCGCGGCCGTATCGTCGAGCGCAAGCCGGATGGTACGCCGCTACGTATGATGGGCACTCACATGGATATCACCCAGGAGAAGCGCTACGAGCAGGAGCTGTCTGAGCTGGCCCACTGCGACCCCCTCACCAATCTGAGTAATCGTAAGGCGATCACCCTGGCATTTGAGGAGCTGTATCAGCGAGGCACGGGCAGCATCTTCTTTATCGATCTCGATGGCTTTAAGGAACTCAACGACAAGCTGGGCCACAAGTTTGGCGACCACCTCTTGGTCCATGTGGCCCACACACTCAGGGGCGTCATAGGCACTCAGGCCCAGATCGCCCGTCTCGGCGGCGATGAGTTTTTGATTTTGCACCCGAGCCAAGACCAGACTCTGCTGAGTGAGCGGGCCCAGTCGCTGTTGGATGTCTATCGTCAGGCGATCATCTTAGAAGGCACTGAGGTCAAACTCGGCCTGAGTATCGGCATCTACTGCTTTACCCCGAGCGATGACTTTGCCAGCGCCTGCGAGTTTGCCGACGCCGCCATGTACCGAGTCAAGGCCCAGGGCAAACACGACTACCAGTTCTGGCAGGCCGAGCAGGCGGCCGAGGGCTAGCCCCTATACTGACCTGAAGATTTAACTTATCTGAGCACCTTGCTCAAGAACGCCTGGGTGCGCGGTTCCTGTGGCTGACCGAACAGCAGCGAAGGCACATTGCTCTCCACCACATAGCCGCCATCCATGAAGATCACTCGATCGGAAACGTCTTTTGCAAAGCCCATCTCGTGGGTGACGATCACCATGGTCATTCCCGCCTGAGCCAGCTGTTTCATCACATCCAGCACGTCGCCCACCATCTCGGGGTCCAGCGCCGAGGTGGGCTCGTCAAATAGCATAAGCTCAGGCTTCATCGCCAGGGCGCGGGCGATGGCGACCCTCTGCTTCTGACCGCCAGACAGGCTGGCGGGATAGGCGCTCGCCTTGTCACTCAGCCCCACCTGCTCCAGCAGGCGCATCGCCTCGCTATCGGCCTCGGCCTGAGTCATCAAGCCCAGTTTCACCGGTGCTAGGGTGATGTTTTGCTGCACCGTCTTATGGGGAAAGAGGTTAAAGTTTTGGAACACCATACCCACCTTCTGCCGCAGCTTGTCGATGCAGGCATCTGGCGCGGTGATCGACTGACCATCGATCACTATCTCCCCCTGGGTGGGTTGCTCCAGCAGATTGATGCAGCGCAGGAAGGTACTCTTGCCGCTACCGCTGGGGCCGATGACGCTGACCACCTCACCCCGGGCGATCGATTCGTCGATCCCCTTGAGCACCTGGTTGTCGCCGAAATATTTATGCAGATTACTAATCTTAATCACTTTGCTTAAGCCTCTTCTCAAACTTCGACAACATAAAGGTGAAGCTATAGGTCAACGCCAGGTAGATGAGTGCACAGGTAAACAGGGGCACGCTGTCTTCGAAGGTGCGGCTACGGATGATCTCGCCCGAGCGCATCAGATCCACGCCGCCGATGAAACCGATCACCGCGGTCTCTTTTAGCAGCACGATAAACTCGTTACCCAGGGCAGGAAGAATGTTCTTGATCGCCTGGGGCAGGATCACCTCCTTCATGGTCACCGCCTGCGACAGGCCGAGGGAGCGCGCCGCCTCCGTCTGCCCCTTATCCACCGCCTGTATGCCGGCGCGGATGATCTCAGAGATGTAGGCGCCGCTGTTAAGGCCGAAGGCAATGATGGCCGCGCTCACCTTGTCCACATCCCAGGTGGCCAGCACGATAAAGTAGAGGATCACCAACTGCACCACCACTGGGGTGCCGCGTATCACGCCCACATAAAGGTTGGCGGGCCAGCGCAGATACCACCGGCTCGACATCTTCATCAATGTGGTGGCAACGCCCAGTATGGCCCCCAAGATCATGGCGAACAGGGTCACGATCAGCGTCACCTTTAAGCCATTGAGGATCAGGTAGATACCTATGAGCCCATCTTCACCTATGGGCGTAAACAGCGAGGAATTAATTGCATCTAACATGGCGGCCTACTTCATGTGTTTGGCGAGCAGGGCGTCGTATTCACCATTCTGCTTCATGGTCGCCAGCGTCTTGTTGATGCTGGCCAGCAGTTCGGGCTGGCTCTTGGCCACGGCGAAACCATAAAACTCTGGGGGGAAGTCCAGGCTGATAAGCTTAAGCTCAGGGTTCTTGGCCAAATAGTTGGCGGCCGGCTCGCTGTCGAACAGCACGAGATCCACCTTGCCGTTCTTCAGCTCCATGATCGCCTCGAAGCCGGTATTGAAGGCGGTCACCGACTGGGTGTACTTCTTGGCCATCATGTCGGCGGTTGAGCCCAGCTGCACCGCGAAGTGTTTACCGGCGAGATCCGCCAGGCTATGGATGCTGTCATCCTGCTTGTTGACCAAGACTACCTGGGTCGCCTCGTAGTAAGGAGCGGAGAAGTCGACGCTGGCCTGACGCTCTGGAGTGATGGTCATGCCCGAGGCAATCATATCTATCTTGCCGGCGTTGAGGGCCACGATCAGCGAGTCGAACTTCATGTTCTCCACCTTGAGCGTCTTGCCCGCATCCTCAGCCACCTTGCGGGCCAGATCGATATCAAACCCCATTACCTGATCGCCGCTGACACCGCCCACATATTCAAAGGGCGGAAAGGCCGCATTGGTGCCTACCACCAAATAATCTTTCTCTTTGCCACAGCCACTCAGCAGCAACAGGGCCGTAAAGCCGGCTAACAGGATAGATTTGTTCATTATTTACTCTCTTACCAGGAATATTCGCTCAATTGGCCACGACTATAGGCAGCCCGACTCACACAGTCAATACTTATGCGATAAAAATGACTATTTAGTCATTTTGTTTGCTTTTTATTAACATAAACTTGCCTATTTGTCAGTGTAGCTCGGCCAGCCCAAAGCGGCACCAAGCCAAACTTGCAGACTTGCACCAATGCAAGCCATGGCGGCACCAAGTTGGTGAGCCCTGTGCGCGATGTCACACTTGTCAGACGCAATCAAAAATCATTAATAACCATAAAAATCAATTAATTAACAATCTTTGAAAAAGTTGGCACAGAACTTACATATTACTTTGTAGGTAGTCATTGGGGCGGGCAGAATTGCCAAAGGTAAATGAAGCACCATCCCATAAGGAGTTGTAGATGAAACCTTGGTTAATGGCGGTCAGCCGCTTCGAAGATTGGCAGTTTATCTTTCACCTCGGCATCAGCCAGTGGGATGTCGAATAGGCTAACACGCGGATTCATCCATAAGGAGTCACAGATGAGTACAGTATCTAAGAGTATCACGCCTAAGATGGCAGAGCGGATCGTCGCCGAAGTCAAAGGAAACAACTGCCTGTTGTCGGATGTCGCCAAACAGTTTGGCGTCTCCACCAAGACGGTCTACCAACTGGTTCGCCAGAGTGAGCAGCAAGGCGGGCGCGTGGGTGTGCTGCGCGCCGAGATCGACCGGCTCACCATGCAACTCAATCAGCTCATGCGTGAACTCAAGCTTATCCAAGGATAAGCCTCTATTCACCAAGAGCTAAGTCGATTCGCTAAGAGCTAAATAGAATCGCCAAGGACTTAATCGATTCGCCAAGGGCTAGGGAAGGCAAGATAACAAGATGGAAACAGAATAAGTGGTCTGCAGGAAGCATGTGATTTCAGGTTAGAGGGCAGCAAACATAATAGCCTAAGTCGAGGGCCAGAGACCGACGACGGGCCTGAATCGCAAAACCTTTTAAAAAGAGGTGTTTTACAGGTGGCACCTCTAGGGAAGATGCAAACGAGTCCCATGTGTGCTCTGCGTCGGCTTACAGACCTGGATGCAAGGCGTGGTTCGTAGCAAATGGCCTAGTCCTTTGCAAGAAGCACAACACAGCAGACAGGCCTGTAAGGCACGCCTTTCAGGGCTTTCACAGCAACCGGCTCTCTGCGTTATCTGACTTTGACAGGCCCCGACATGCCTTCAGTCAGACGCCTTGATTGCCAATTGCTGTGTAAGCCAGAGTGCCACGAGGACTTATTTGCAACTTCCCAAGCGCTCCCCCAAAGGCGCTTTCGCCTGGTGATAGGCAGGATGCTCTATCACCAGGTTTTTTCTTTTGGGAGAAGCCCCTCTCCGACAGCCCCAAAAAAATTTTCAGTTTATTTAACCCCTTTTCAGAGATCCTGCGTCTATATGCTCAAACAACCGATTCCTATCTACTGATTTGTCACTATTACGTGCGTTTGGAGTATTCGATGAAAAAGACCCTGATTGCCACCCTATTTGGTTCATTGGTTTTCACCGGCAGCCTGCTTGCTTTACCTAACGCGGCCGCCGCAGAGCTAAACTTCCCCCATATCGAAACCGTCGGCACCAGCGAGCTGGTCGTCAAGGCCGACATGGCCGAGCTAACCGTCGAGGTGGTGACTAAGGCCGACAATCCAGCCAAGGCCAAGGCGGGATCAGACAAGGCGGTCAGCGACTTCCTGGCCAGGTTAGCCAAGGCGGGGATCGCACGCGAAGATGTTCAGAGCGCCAACCTGAATCTGCATCCCGACTATCTCTACGACCCTGAGACGCGCACCAACAAGGAGATTGGCTACCTCGCCAGCCGCCAGGTGGTGGTCACCCTAAGGGCACTGGACAAGCTCAACGACCTGCTCGACAGCGCGTTGCAGCAAGGGATCAACCGCATCCACCAGATCAACTTCAAATCCAGCAAGGAGGCCGAGATGATTGAACAGGCCAGGCTGATGGCGATCAAGGACGCCAAGCAGAAGGCCGCCGCCCTGGCCGAAGGCTTCGGTGAGCGTCTGGATGGCGTATGGGAGATCCGCTATCAGGCCCAGGGAGCTGTGCGCCCCATGGTGTATAAGATGAGTGCCGCAGCCCGTGGTGACGTCGCCGAGAGTTATCAGGAGGCCCAGACCAGCATCAGCGATCGCGTCGAGGTGATCTACCGCCTCAAGTAATTGCTCATAGAAGGCTTAGTCGATACAAGACATGGCCCTTCAGGCCCGCTGGCTGACACCGGCGGGCTTTTACATGTGTTATGCTCAGCTAACTCCCAGTAACTGAGCCTTATCCGCTATCCCCATGTCTACACTCAAATACCTGTGGCACCTCGTACGCCTAGCCCTGTTACTCGTCGCCCTCTCCGGTTGCTCAGATAAGCAGACAAGCCAGCCGCCGCTGAGCCTCAAGCGTCTGGTGGAGGACAATCTGGTGGCGGGGCTACTGGCAGAGGATGCCAGCCTGGCCATCACATTGAGTCGAAGTCGGGATCTCAGCGTCTGGAGCCTCCCCGAGGGCAAGCAGCGCTTTCACTGGCCGGCTACCGCCTTCGAGCATCCGGGTTATCAGCTGGCCTTATCGGGCAACAAGCGCTATCTGGCCTATGGCGGCAAACGCCAAATTACTCTGATAGATATCCAGCAGGGCAATATCCAGCTGACTTGGCAGGTCAATGGCTTTGACGACTACGCCAGCATCTCGACCCTGGCGCTCAATCAGTCGGGCAGCCGCATCGCCATCGGTATGAACGAAGGCAGCGTGATCTTGGTGGATTTCACGGCGCAGCAGTTTTCCCTATTTAAACAACACGACGCCGAGGTGGCCTTCCTCGCCTTCGGCAGCTCGGATGAGCGCCTGTTATCGGCCGGCCATGATGGCAAGGTGCTCTGGTGGGTCGGCGGCAGCGGCAAAATAGTCAAGCAGTTCTCCCTGCCCCAGCGCATCACCAGCCTGGCGTTTGACGAGGCCGATAGGCGCCTCTTCTTCGCCGACAACCTGGACAATCATCAACTGCTGGCATTCGACACAGGTGAGGCGCTGAGTGAACTGAGCTACTTCGAGCGCTACCGCTATTTTCGCCGCGCCCGCTTCATTCACAGGGGCGATGAGTTGATCACCGCCACCTCGAAGCAGACTATCTTTCGCTGGCAGGTCGCCACCGGCGAAGAGCTAGAACGCTGGCAGCTCACTCCCTTCTCCATGGGGACAACCGTCATGGATATGGTGAGCCATGGTGGGCAGCTCATCACCCTCAGCTCAGACGGCGCCCTAGAGCAGTGGAAGTTGGGCGCTGGGAATTGAGCACAGGGAATTTAGTTAAGCACTAGCCCTTAGCTGTCGCTATTGAGCCCAAGTCGCTTGGCCAGGGGCTCTATGGCCGCGCCCTGCAGCAGGATGGAGAAGAGCACGATGAAAAACACCAGGTGCACCATCTCAACCGCCCCCTCGACACCGGCCGCCGCCGGGATCAGCGAGAAGACGATAGGGGTCGCCCCCTTGAGACCTATGGAGGAGATAAACAGCCGCTTCTTCCAGCTCGCCTGACGAAACGGCAGGTAACAGATCTGCACCGCCAAGGGCCTGGCCACCAGCATCAGCAGCGCCGCCGGGACCAGTGACAGGAAGAACACACTAAACAGGGTCTGGGGGAAGATCTGCAGCCCGAGTATGATGAACATCAGCGACTGCGCCAGCCAGGAGAGGCTGTTAAAGAAATGCCGCGTCACCTCCACGCCCCGGCGTATGCCGTTGCCCATCACCACGCCGCACACATAAGATGCGATCAAGATATTGCCGCCGGCCAGCTCGCTGCCATAGGCCGCCAGCACGAAACTGGCGAGCACAAACACTGGGATCAGGCCATATTCCTCGAGATGTATGCTGTTCAGTGCCCACACCGCCAACTTGGCCACCACGAAGGCAACGCCTATCCCTAAGGCGATCTGCAAGCCTAGCATCTGGCCTATCGCCCAGGGCGATACCGGCGCATCCGGTGCCAGAGCGATACCTGTAAGTATCATCACCATCACCAAGGCGACCGGGTCGTTGGTGGCCGACTCGAACTCCAACACAGTATCCGTGCGCTCCTTGAGCTTGAGCTTCTTCGACTCCAGAATCGAGAACACGGCCGCGGCATCGGTCGAAGAGACCACGGCGGCAAACAACAGGCAGATCACCAGGCTCCAGTCGGTCAATGGATAGAGGAGCGCCCCCAGAATAAGCGTGGTCAGCAGTACCCCGAAGGTTGCCAGCACCCCGCCCTCCTTGTAGGCCAGCTTGATGCTCTCTGTCTTGGTATTGATGCCGCCGACGAAGACGATCATGTTGAGGGCGACCGCCCCGACCGTAGAGGTCAGGGTGAGGTTATCGTAGACAAAATTAAACTCGCCATTGCCCAGGCTCAGGCCCACGCCCATGAAGATCAACAGACTGGGCAAACCCAGGGTCTTTGAGGGGTGATGCAACAGGATCCCCACGGCGATCAGCGCGGCGATCCCTAACAAGATAACCTGGTAGGACATAGGTCTCCTTCTGGCAGATGAATAGGCTGGGACAATGAATTTTGCCCCCCTATTTTAGCAGAGGATCTATTAATTGGAGATGAGTTAAATGATTGATTAACTGTTTTTAATTGAAAAAAAAGCCCGAGCTGAGTCGGGCTTGCTTATCGCTATTTGGCCTTGGATGCCAGATAGGGCTTCACCAGCAGGAAGACCCCTACCAGCAGGAAAGGAATACTCAGCATCTGACCGGCACTCATGGTCCAGTCTTGGGCATACGCCGCCTGCTTCACCTTGACGAACTCTATGGCAAAACGGGCACTGAACACCCATACCAGGAAGAGGCCGAACAGGGCGCCCTGCTTCCGCTTCATCTCTGTGGTCTTGTAGATTGCCCAAAGGGCGATGAAGATGCTCAGGTAGGCAAGCGCCTCATACAGCTGGGCCGGATGGCGCGGCAACATGTCCACCCGCTCGAAGACGATGGCCCAGGGCTTGTCGCTCGGCACGCCGAGGATCTCAGAGTTAACGAAGTTGGCCATGCGCACGAAGAAGCCGAAGATAGCCGTGGCGATCGCCAGTCGATCCAGCAGGAAGAGGAAAGGTAGCTTCATCTTGCGATGGTAATAGTAGAGCGCCAGGATCGCCCCCAGGCCGCCGCCATGGCTGGCCAGGCCGCCTTCCCAGATCGCCAGAATCTTAGCCGGATGCGCGAAGTAGTAGCTGGGATCGTAAAACAACACATGGGCCAGACGCGCCCCCACCACTATGCCGATAACGCAGTAGATCAAGAGGTTATCCAGCGACTCCACATCCAGGCCTTCGCGCACATAGATGCGTTTCATCACCTGAAAGCCCGCGAAGATCGCGCTAGCAAACAGGACGCCATACCAATGTATCGTCAGCCCCATGAAAGAGACCAACACAGGGTCCATATTCCAAATAAAGTGATCCAAAAACCTAAACTCCCTCGCCTGAGGCCGACTGGCCTGGTGAATAACGCTGCTGACAGGCAGTTTTACGCGCTTCGACTTGGTTATTCAAGGTCTTGTGGCGATTTTCAACATACAGATACAAAAAAGCCCGGAAGAAATCTCCCAGGCTTTTGGTGATGGTTCGCAAACAGGAGCGAATTAGTCCACCAGGCTCTCGAACAGCGTCTTAAACTTGGCCAGCCCCTCGGCCATGATCTCATCGCTGATGGTCAACGCCGGCAGGAAGCGGATCACGTTGCCGTAAAAGCCACAGGCCAGCAGCACCAAGCCATGGGCCGCGGCGTTGGCGATGATCGCCTGGGTCAATGCCGTGTTGGGCTGCTCACTGTCACCGTCGATCACCAGCTCCATGGCGATCATGGCGCCTTGATTGCGCACCTCGCCAATCAGCTGTGGATACTGCTCCTTGAGGGCAGAGAGCGCCTGATTGAAGGTGTCGCCTATCTTAACGGCGCGCTCCACCAGCTGCTCCTCTTGCATCACCTCAAGCACCGCCAGCGCCGCCACGCAGCCCACGGGTGAGCCGCCATAGGTGCCGCCAAGGCCACCCGGCAGAGGCGCGTCCATGATCTCGCTCTTACCCACCACGGCCGCGAGCGGGAAGCCACCGGCGATCCCCTTGGCCATAGTCATCAGATCCGGCTCGACGCCCGCGTGTTCGCAGCTAAACATCTTGCCGGTGCGGCCGAAACCTGTCTGGATCTCATCCATCACCAGCACGATACCATGCTGGTCACACAGCGCCCTGAGCGCCTGTAAGAACTCTGGCGGCGCGGCGTAGAAACCGCCCTCACCCTGCACAGGCTCGACCACGATCGCCGCCACATCACAAGGAGCGATATCCACCTTAAACAGATGCTCGATCGCCTTGAGGGAGTCTTTCACGCTCACGCCATGGAAGGCCACAGGATAGGGAGCATGGAAGATATCCCCGGCGAAGGGGCCAAACTGATGCTTGTAGGGAGTGATCTTACCCGTCAGCGCCATGGTCAAGTTAGTGCGGCCATGGAAGCCACCGTTGAAGGCGATCACGCCGCGACGCCCGGTATGGGCCCTGGCGATCTTGACGCAGTTTTCCACCGCCTCGGCGCCCGTGGTCACGAAGATAGCCTTCTTGTCGCTACCGCCGGGGGCGATGCGATTAAGCTGCTCCGCCAGGGCTACCGCCGACTCATAGGGGTTCACCATCACGCAGGTGTGGCTGAAGTTATCCAGCTGCGCCTTCACCGCCGCCACCACCTTGGGATGGCTATGGCCAGTGTTACACACGGCGATCCCTGTGCCAAAGTCGATGTAGCGCTTGCCTTCGACATCCCACAGCTCAGCGTTTAACGCCCGCTCCACATAGACGGGATAGGCGTTACCCTGTCCCCTGGCGATCGCCTGTACCTTACGTGCCTGTAATTCTGCGTTGCTCATCGTCTCTATCCTTACGTCTATTTATCCAAGCCACTATTTATCCAGGCCACCGAGGCACAGGTATTTAATTTCCAGATAATCGTCCAGGCCATACTTGGAGCCTTCACGGCCGTTGCCCGACTGCTTCACCCCGCCAAAAGGTGCGGCGGCGTTGGAGATGATCCCCTCGTTGACGCCCACCATGCCATACTCCAACCCCTCGGCGACGCGGAAGATGCGGCCAATATCACGGGCGTAGAAGTAGGCGGCCAGGCCATATTCGGTATCGTTGGCCATGGCCAGCGCCTCGGCCTCGCTATCGAAGCTGATGATAGGGGTCACAGGGCCGAAGATCTCGTTGCGAGCCAGTGGCATCTCGTTGGTCACATCGGTGACGATTACGGGCGCCAGGAAGCTCTCGCCCAACTCGCTCGGCTGACCGCCGGTCACCAGCTTGGCGCCGCTTGCCACAGCATCATCCACCAGCTTAAGCACGTTTTGCACTGCATCTTTGGAGATCATAGGGCCGACGGTCACGCCATCGCCCAGGCCATCGCCCAACTTGAGATTGGCCACGGCGGCGGTAAATTTTTCGGTAAAGGCCGCGGCAACTCCCTTCTGCACGAAAATACGGTTGGTGCAGACACAGGTTTGCCCAGCGTTGCGATACTTGGAGATCAGGGCGCCCTGCACAGCGGCATCGATGTCGGCGTCGTCGAACACGATAAAGGGCGCGTTGCCCCCCAGCTCCATCGAAACCTTCTTCACGCTGGTCGCGCACTGAGCCAGCAAAATCTTGCCCACGGCGGTAGAGCCGGTGAAGGTGAACTTGGCCACGTCCGGATGCTGGGTCAGCACCTTGCCCATGCCCACGGCATCTTCGCCCACCACTATGTTGAACACCCCGGCAGGGATACCGGCGCGCTCGGCCAGCTTGGCCATCGCCAAGGCAGACAGCGGCGTCAGCGGTGAAGGGCGCGCCACGAAGGTACAACCGGCCGCCAGCGCAGCCGCTGCCTTACGGGCGATCATGGCGTTGGGGAAGTTCCAAGGGGTGATAGAGGCCACCACACCCACAGGCTGCTTGATCACCAGAATACGCTTGTCGTTAGCGGGCGCTGGAATAGTGTCACCATAGACACGCTTGCCCTCCTCGGCAAACCAGTCGATAAAGGCGGCGCCATAGGCGATCTCCCCCTTGGCCTCGGCCAAGGGCTTACCCTGCTCCAGGGTCAGCAAGCGGCCCAGATCTTCCTGGTGCTCCATCATCAGGTTGAACCATTTACGCATCAGGGCGGCGCGCTCGTTGGCCGATCGCTTAGACCACTCCGGCAGTGCCCGCTTGGCGGCTAATATGGCCTCCTGGGTATCATCGAGACTGGCGTCAACCACCTGGGCGATCACCTCCTGGCTGGCCGGATTCACCACGTCGAAGCGCTGGTTGCCCGCCGTCCATCTGCCGTCGATATAGGAGGAAAGTTTGATTAACTGAGTGTCTTTAATTCCCTGCATAACAGTTCCCTGCATAAATAGTTTGAATCTAAAGGGCTACGCCAGAGCTTGAATCAAGACGGGCGCGCTAATTTCTCTATTGAATAGCAAAACTAACTCGGGTTAAATACCAAATATTCAACACAAAGTTTGAAGATGATAAAACTAATGAGCAAACAGTCCATCATCCCTAAGGCTATCACCGAATACGATCTCAGATTACTGCGCATCTTTCGCACCGTGGTCGAGAATGGTGGCTTCGCCGCCGCAGAGAATGAACTCGGGGTCACCCGCTCCACCATCAGTGTGCATATGTCTAACCTTGAGAGTCGAATGAAGCTCAAGCTGTGTAGCCGGGGACGGGGCGGATTTGCCCTCACGGAGGCGGGCCAGGCCGTGTATCACGCCTGTATCGAACTATTCGATTCCCTCAACGATTTCTCGATGTTTGTTAACAACTTGGGGGAGGAATTGATCGGCGAACTGGTGATCCTCTGCGCCGATCAGCTGGACTACGGCATGCAACAGAAGCTGGCCCAGGTGATCGCCTACATACACCAACGCCAGCCGCAGCTACACCTGATTCTTGATGGCGAGGCGCTGCACCAGATTGAGAAGTCGCTGCTGCAGGACAAGGCCCACGTCGGCCTCTTACCTAGCTATCAACAGATCCAGGGCCTCAACTATCAAACCATCTTTAGCGAGCCCATCTACCTGTGTTGCAGCGCCAAGCATCCCTATTTTCACCTGAGCGACGAAGAGATCAGCGCCGAGATGCTGGCCAAGACCCCCTCTATTCACCCAGGCGTCGATATCGATCCCGAGGGTAGAGAGCAGCTCAAACGCCTCAATCTGTCGGCCAAGGCGTATCAGTTTGATACTCGTAAAACCTTAATTCTATCGGGTTGCTACATAGGTTACCTGCCCCTGAGCTACATTCAGGAGGAGCTGAAACAGCAGGAGATCAAGATCATTCACGGGGATGAGGCCTGTTACCAGTTCAACCTCTCCATGGTGGTCAAGCAGTCGGCGCGAGAGAGCGCCAAGGTAGAGCTGCTTATCCAGGCCTTCAACGAGGTTTTTGGCCTGGATAAGCAACGCGGCGAGCAGAGATAAAGAAGCTAAAACTTCTCCAGCAGCGACTCGTCGAAATCCTCTGGGCCGATATTAAGCCCAAGCTCGGCGATACGCGCCTTAACTGCCTCTAATTCCTTATCGACCTGGCTCAGGGTCAATGTGTTGTCGTCCAGCAGATAAACCAGTTTCTGGCTGCTGAAATAGAACACCTGTATGGTGAGGGCGTCGATGTCGTTGCGCTCGCCAGCCTGCTTAATCTGCTTAAACTTGCGGTAGATGCGGTTCTGCAGCGCCTTGAGCCTAGACACATAATAGATCTCGCGAAAGTACGCTTTGTGGCGCTGTTGGTAGAGCCCCAAGGCGCAGATGCCAAAGCCTATCAACACGCCGAAGAAATTCAGGTGCAGGTTGCCGGTCGACTCGCCGCTGACCACCTCCTGATTGCCAAACAAGGCGATCAATAGCTGCCCAGATACCAGAGACAGCAGGGCTAAACTGGCAATAAACACCGCAATCACCCGATTTAAATGCTGGCGATAACGCGCCTTATCCACCTCGACTAACATCATTTTTTCGATTTCCAATCCGTTTTAGTCTAAGCCACATGAGGCGCAAGCCTAGCATGAGTAATAAGTTAAGTGACAGTTTTAACACGATAAAAAATTTGATCTCTCGGCCTAAGCTAGGCAAGTTAATAACTTGTTACAGCGAGATGTTAACAGACTTGTCAGAGGATTTAACAGCAACCAAACATTTAGCGGTAAAAACATCTAGACGTCTAAATTGACAGACGTCTTTCGATCTCATATCCTCTCACCTATTGAGATGTCCCATTTCGCAAAAAAGCGAGATGTTCCAGCTAGGAGGGCAAGGGAACGAGCATCCAGTTTTAATGACACGTCTCCACGGAGACGTTTAGCGAGAAGAGAGAGCGTTTTGACAACACCAACACAAACCACGGCCCCCAAGGCATCGTTTATCGCCCTGCTGCCACTATTCCTGTTTCTGGCCCTGTTTATCGGTGCCGGCGTCTATTTCCAAAGCCAGGGCGTCGACTTTGCCTTCTATCAACTGCCGAGCGTGGTCGCCATCCTGCCCGCCATCATACTGGCGCTGCTGATCTCGAAAGAGAAGCTGAACCAGAGCATAGAGACCTTCATCGGCGGCATAGGCCACTCCAACATCATCGCCATGTGTCTCATCTACCTATTAGCCGGTGCCTTTGCCTCTGTGGCCAAGGCCACTGGCGGCGTGGATGCTACCGTGGCGCTGGGCCTGTCGCTTGTGCCCTCTAACCTGCTGCTACCCGGTTTCTTCGTGATCGCCGCCTTCATCGCCACCGCCATGGGTACCTCTATGGGCACCATTGCCGCGGTCGCCCCAATCGCACTGGGCGTGGCCGAAGAGGCGCAGATCGATCTGGCGCTGATGGCCGGGGCCGTGATCTCGGGCGCCCTGTTTGGTGACAACCTGTCGATCATCTCTGACACCACCATTGCCGCGACCCGCACCCAGGGCTGTGAGATGAAAGACAAGTTCAGAGAAAACCTGATCTTCGCCATTCCCGCCTCGCTGATCACCCTGGTGGTGTTCACCCTGGCCGGTCAAGGCCAGGCCGATGTGGCGCCGCAGCAGATAGATTTTCTTAAGGTTATCCCCTACCTCACCATCTTGGTACTGGCGGTCGCCGGGCTGAACGTGTTCGTGGTGCTGACCGTGGGCATCTTGCTGGCAGGCATCACCGGCTTTGCCACCCTGGACTACGGCCTGATCCAATTTGGTAAGGATATCTACGCCGGCTTTAGCAACATGCAGGAGATCTTCATCCTCTCAATGCTGGTCGGTGGCCTGGCGGCCCTGATGCAGCAACAGGGTGGCCTGGCATTTGTGAGCAAGCAGATTGAGAAGCTGATCGTTCGCTTCTCCAGCGCCAAGGGCGAGGCCTCGACCCGTGCCTCAGAGCTGGGCATGGCAGGCATAGTCGCTCTGACCAACACCTGTGTGGCCAACAATACCGTGTCTATCGTGGTAACCGGCGATATCGCCAAAGATCTGGCCGAGAAGCATGAGGTTACCCCTAAGCGCGCCGCCAGTATCTTGGATATCTTCTCCTGCATCATTCAGGGGTTGATCCCTTACGGTGCCCAGGCGCTACTGATCGCCTCCACCTTCAGCATCAGCCCGCTACAGGCGGTTACCCACGCCTGGTACTGCATGATCCTCGCCATTGTCGCCATCGCCATAGTGGTACTGCGCAAGCGTCACTAAGCTGGATTTGTGCGCCCTGATCATGGGCGCACGGATCAATTTGTGACAATCCTCACCTTAACAGTTCCACTCTATGGGGGTTTTCACTTAAACTAATGCCATAGGGATATAATTGCGACGCAGTGAATTAGGTTAAGCATTTACTGAAATTTGCCATGCGTCGAAACGAAAGGAGTACCAAAAATGTACTCCTTTTTTATATTCAAAAAATAACAATAAATGGCATCGCTATGGCCCTACACCAACCCATAAACTATGACCTGCAGCGCATGGTGGTCTTCACCATTCTGACCGGTGCGCTCATCTCTGCCCTGGGCATCTCTATCTCCCTGTTCGCCAAATTTCAGGTGATGGGACTGGAGGCCTTTAACCAAAGGCCGGATCTGCTGGGCAACTATGTGGACTCCCCCCTGGCCTATATCTTCAACATGGGACTTATCCTGGCAGGCTCTTGCATACTGCTGGCCATGTACGGCCTGTTGCAGCTCAAGCTGGGACACTTTGGCAACTATATCGCCTTCGCGGGCTTTGTGGTGGGGGTGACCATCATCCTCATCGGCATCTACCCGATCAACTACCTCAAAGAGCACAGGCTGTTTTCCACCATCTTCCTGATCGCCACCATCATCCTCTATTTCCTGACCCTCTCGGCTAGAGTCAACCATAAGGCAATCTGTTCGACGCCGCTGTTTATCGTCAGCGGCCTGGGCCTGACGGCCGCCAGCAGCCTGGCCCTCATGGTAGATTGGGGGACACTCGACTTCGCGCCCTGCAGCCACCACGACGGCTCAATTTGCGGCGTCGCCTTTGCCATGTGGGCCCAGACAAATCTGGTGATGATCTGGTGTGTCACCCTGGCGCTCACCATCAAGAAGCTCGCCAGACATAGCTATCAGGACAACCTGATCAGCCAAGTCTCGGCCCACGGCTAGGCGCGTCGATGCGCCTTGCCCAGTACCTGGCCTTAACCGGACGCTGCTCGCGCCGCGCCGCATCGAGACTGATCCGCGACGGGCGAGTCAGCCTGGGCGATCGGCTCGCCAAACACACTGACAGCATCGAGCTGATAGAGACGCCCGCGAGCACACAGGCATCGCTCAGCGTCTGTGTCGATGGCGAACCTCTCCCCCCCATCGCCGACAAGGCCTACTGGATATTCAACAAGGCGGTGGGGACTGACTGCCGCCTGCTGGTAGAGGATACAACCAGCTTGATCCATCTGCTGCCACAGCAGCCGCGTCTCTACCCCGTGGGACGGCTGGATAAAGACTCCAGGGGGCTGCTGCTACTCACCAACGACGGTGAGCTGACCCAGCGCCTGATGCACCCAAGTTTTGCCCACCACAAGCGCTACCATGTCAGGCTAGACAGGCCCTTCGATGATAATTTTGTGGTTCAGATGGCTGCGGGCGTCAGCTATAAGGATGTCACCACACTGCCCTGTCAGGTGACCCGCCTAGGCCAGGACAGCTTCGAAATCATCCTCACCCAGGGACTCAACCGCCAGATCCGCCGCATGAGTCAGGCACTCGGCTATCACGTGATTGACCTTAAGCGCGTCGCCATCGAGTCCTTAACCCTGGGCGATCTGCCAGAAGGCGAGATGCGACCGCTGACCGCGCAGGAAGTCGCTGCACTCAAGGAGAGTATCACCTAAAGTGGACCGCTACTGTTGGCAGGCTCTTCTTAGCAGCCTGTTAGTCTGTTTATCCCAACGTCCTCTTATCATCGCTTTACTCTTTTTCTCGTATTCCTTCACTCTTGGATCTTGCATCTAGGGCTCGCTCCATTTCCCCATGATTCAAATCTGATTTAATCTCTTGATTAAGGGCGACATCACATTCCCTGTCATAAGCGAGCGCTATAGTGATTATTGCGCGAGAAAACGATATAAAAATAAAACTCACTAGGGGGTTACATGACATCGACAGAAACGAGCGAGCAGATCACAGAGAAGCAGCGCGGATTTTGGCTAAGCGCCTTCTTAGTGCTGATGTTTATCGCCAATCCGCTGACCGCCATCACCTACTTCGCCAACCCACAAGCCATCACAGAGATCTACCCCAGCGCCAGCACCGGCATACTCTATTTTCTCGGGCTAATGAGCCTGGTGAATGTCGTCCTGGCCGTCATGATCTGGCGATGGCAGAAGCTAGGCGTATATGGTTTCTACTGCGTCATTGCCATCGGATTTGTCATCAACCTCTATATCGGCATTGGCGTTATGGGCTCATTAACCGGACTGCTCGGCGGCGTGCTCGTCTTCGTGACCACCAAGAAACGATGGGAACATTTTTCTTAAGCACAAGCCTGCTTAAAGGGGCTTTGTTGGGGGGCTTAGTTGGGTGAATAGTCACTAGAGTAACTTCCGGCTTAATTCGTATTGGGTTGGTGATTGAAGGTCGAACCTTCATGGCTAGCTAACGCCTGCCCGGCGGGTGCAGTACATGAAGGTACCAATGTCGTGATCACATGGTCAGTGATACTCCCTGCATCAGGCCGACATTCTCCATATCCCTATGGGTCAGATATGAAAGAACGACGTATATGCAGATACGCCTGTGACACGCTACGCGCAATCTGACCTGAATGGATGTTGGGGAGGTAAATGAAGGTCGTACCTTCATCGCCATCTAACGCCTGCCCGGCGGGGGTTGTGCAGATACGCCTGTGAGACGCCGTGAATAAGTCCCTTTAGGCTCTGCCGAAACATCCCTGTTTCGGAAGCTCACCGGCGTATCTACACTCGATATCTAACGTCTCTTCGATTTGGCGGTATTGGTATGTTTAAGGCGTGAAAACCAACTGATTTTGCCCCAAAGTGAGTGAACAAGTTGTCGGTGGATCTGTAACGAACCAACTTTCTGGCTTGGAAATTTTTAGTACTACACCCGTGTGATGTAATTCACTTCTCCCCATCAAAAAAGCTGGATAAGAACACAGCCATATTTAAATCATAAGGATTATGAACGATTTTTATCCTGTATTTGTGCGCCCCTCATTCAACCCCAAACAAATAACAATTAAAATCAATTACTTACAACAATCATCGAGTAGTTATTAGGGTTGAAATACGCGCATGCGCATTTTTCTGCATAGTATGTTTGAAGTAAAGGTGATAACTTCTTTGTAATACAATCAGTTAACAATACGCGTTTTCACTGTTCTAACATGATAAACGCGCATGAGCACTAATAAGCTGTTATGCGGTGACAAAGTAATGACCAAGGATGAAGTTATAAATGAATTTGAGAAACGAGAGCGAAAGTTAACTGTAATTTTTGCTGTCTCGTTTGCTATTTTTGGCTTTACGTTTTTATTCAATGCAATCACTGACGCATATATAAACCCAACATTTCCGTTTTTAGCTGGCTTTGCGTTGATGTTTTATGGTCTAAATAAAGTTTATCGTTGCCCTGCATGCAATTCAGCGCCAAGAGCATTAGGAAGGGCTGGCATCCAGATTTCGCCCAAAAATTGTAGCAATTGCGGGGTCAAACTAAGGTGACAGCGCATAACAAACGCCATCAAACACCGCATTGCGCCTCGACTCGCAACACGTTGATCGCATTTGTGGCGGACATTAGATACGCAAGGAGGATAAATGAAAAATATATATTTGTTTGATTGGGGTGATACCTTAATGGTCGACTTTCCTTGCGTACACGGCAAAATGTGTGATTGGGAAACCGTCGAAGCTGTAGAAGGCGCTTTGGAAGCTTTGAGGCATCTATCAAAGTCGGCGTCAATTTACATTGCAACAGGCGCTGCTGAATCCTCCGAATCAGACATTCAATTGGCTTTTGAAAGAGTTGGTTTAGCTCAGTTCATCACAGGTTATTTTTGTAAGGCCAATCTTGGGGTTTCAAAAGGGAACCCAGATTTTCTTCCAAAAATCATAGACCTCCTCGGAGTTGATAAGGCGCTTGTGTTTATGGTTGGCGACAGTTTAGCCAAAGATATTGAGCCAGCTCTAAAATCAGGCATTCAACCGATTTGGTATAACCCTAAACTTGATGATTCGGAACCAAAGGGGGTAAAGGTTATCCAGCACTTAACTGAATTGTGCATATAATAAATGCATCAAGTAGCTCACTTGGCTTACAGTGACATTAAAACGACATGGTGGTTTAGTTTTGGTACTTCGCTAAGATTAAAGCGATCGCCGCTACGATTTACGTCCCCTTGTGTGGGTATTAACAATCAACAAAGGAGTTTAATTTGGTCAAGTTAGTTTTTATTTTATGTTTAACTTTCGCAATTAACGTACATGCAGACAGTTACGATCAGAAAGTTAATGCATCATTGAAAGATATCGGTAAACAAATAACAAATATTGAACTTATTAATACCGAAGGCCAGCCTAAAACATTTATGGATCTCAAAGGTACTACGTACATAGTATATTTTTTTGCATCTTGGTGTTCGCCCTGTTACAAGTCCCTTAAAAACATTGAACAAATTCGTATTACTAATGACCTAAGCATTAATATACTAGGTGTCGCTTTAGATGACGACAGAGATGCTGTAAGTAAAATGCTAAAAGATACAGGTTTCAAAGGCGAGGTCTGGATTTCAAAGGAGGGGCGTGTTCCTCTACTGAATCGTATGTTTGGAAATGCCTACAAGGCGCTCCCTTATGTGATAAAAGTTGACGAAAATATGATAATCAAAGAACACAGCTATGATATCTCATCAAAAGAGCATTGGGAGAAAGTATTAGTAGAAAATATGTCCTTTAAGGACTCAACTGCGTTATAAAAAGCAATCAGACGGGACGAAATCTATTTTCGTCCCTAACATTCAACCCGATACTTTACGGCATTATTTACATCCATGTAGCCAGATGATTATCCATGGATGGACTTGAACAACATCCCTGTATAACGGCCAGTTCGGCATCCATGTCTCTCGTTCATGAGCACGAAGCTTCGCTTCATTCACCGTGCCAAAAGAATGTTTGCACATAAGGCCTGCCGCAGGCAATTGATAACAGTAACGGCTAACGCTAAAACAAGGGTAATGAATTTCAACTAAATACAAAGAGTAAACACCAAAAAAGTTACCCCTTTAACGCAAAAAAGGGCTTAGATTCTCATCTAAGCCCTTTTCATCTTATCGCTGACTAGATACTAAAAGCATCCAACCAGCGCCCCCACTAATCGCTGAAATTAGTGAACAATCTCCATTTCCGCTAGCAGGTTGTCGGCGTTGTCCAGATACTTCATCACCCATAGCATGTAGCGGCTATCTACCTGGATAGAACGGTTGGTGTCGGTATCGTAACCCCAGTCGCCGATGATAGATTCATAGACGCCATCAAACAGCAGACCAACCAGCTCGGCGCGGCCGTTGAGGGTTGGTGAACCTGAGTTACCACCTGTGGTATCCAGAGTCGACAGGAAGTTTACCGGCACAGAGTCGATAGACTTCACATAGTAGTCGCCATATTGCTTCTGCTTGATCAGCTCAAGCTGCTTCTTAGGCGCGTCGAACGGATCTTCACCCGTGTCTTTAGCCACTATGCCTTCCAGGCGAGTGAAAGGTACGGCAACCAGACCATCTTGTGGCGAGTAACCCTTCACATGACCCACGGTCACACGCAGGCTAGAGTTGGCGTCGGCGTACACTGGCTTACCCAGCTCCTTGTTGTAGGCGATGATGGCATCCATATATTGAGGACGCACCTTCATCAACTTGCCATACAGCTCCTTCTCTTTCTTTTCCTGGGCCATATCAGTGTCATACATGGCAACGGCAAATTGAATGAAAGGATCTTTAGAGGCCTTGAAGTCGGCTACCGACTTGTCCATCCAGGCAAGGCGAGTCGCCTTGTCGCCCAGCTCGGTCTTGGCGTACATCTTGTCCAGCACCTTGCTCAGCTTGGCGGCGTCGAACTTCTTGCCGATGCCGAATGCCTTGTCCAGCTCAGGGATACGCTCTTCGCTAGGCAGCTTGGCGTAACGGCTCAGCAGATCCAGTACCACGGCCTTATCCACACTCGGTGCATAACGACGGTCGATACGCTCAAGGCCCGACTTGAAGCGGGTCATGTCGCGATCCTGGTAGCCAGGCTCACGCGCCATGTCGTCCAGCTGCTTCTCGTTAGCCAGACGGTAGAGGCTACGGGCAGTCGGCAGCATGGTGGTGTAACCGATATAACCTAAGATGATGTCGCGGGCCTGATGCTCCTGACTCTCTTTGATCAGCTTGTCCAGCTCCGCCATGGTTTGGCCATACTGGGCCTGACGCTTGCTGTCTTTGTTGATCCAGGCAGTCAGCGCCGCCTCACGCGCCTTGCGATCGTCGAGCATGGTCGACTTGCCATAGAACTCGATCATCGAGGTGAAGTTTTTGGCATAGTTAGCCAGACCGGCGATCAGGCTCTCATACTTGATGCGCTCGTCGCTGCCCTCAGGCGCAGTTTCCTTGATGATCTCGATGAAGCGTTCACGCAGCATCTTGCCTTCTGGATAGGCCCACTCAAACTGGTTTTCCACCTCGTTGGCTGTGCGGTAACGGTTGGTGCGACCCGGGTAGCCGGCAACCATGACGAAGTCGCCATCGCTCACGCCCTTTGCAGACACCTTAAGGAAGCTCTTAGGCTCGTAAGGCACGTTGTCTTTGCTGAAATCAGCAGGCTTGCCATCTTTTGACACATAGCCGCGATAGAAAGAGAAGTCACCGGTATGACGTGGCCACATCCAGTTGTCGATGTCGCCGCCGTATTTACCTACGCTAGCCGCCGGGTTATACACCAGACGCACGTCGCGGATCTCCAGCTGCTTAACCAGATAGTACTCCAGGCCGCCGTGGAAGCTGTAAACCTGACAGCGGTAGCCGTCATCGGCCTCACACTGGGCAACCAGTTGCTTCTCTTTGGCTTCGATGCCCTGATAGAAGTCGTTACCCACCTTGTTTTCCAGGCCGGCTTTCACCTCATCGGTCACATTGGTCACGGCTTCGGTGACATAGATGCGTGAACCTGGGGTGGCGGGTAGCTCTTCGCCGTAGTTCTTCGCCAGGAAGCCATCTTTTAGCAGGTTCTTCTCTGGGGTAGAGTTATATTGAATCGAGCCGTAGGCACAGTGGTGGTTAGTCACTACCAGGCCCTTTGGCGACACGAACGACGCGGTACAGCCACCTAAGCTGATCACGGCGTTCATGGGGAATTCGGTGAGTTTAGAGATAGATTTGGCGTCGATTTCCAGCCCTTTGGCCTTCAGCTCATCTGCCATGGCAGGCAGTTGATAGGGCTGCCACATCCCCTCATCGGCTTGAGCGCCGAAGGCAGCGGCGAGCGCCACTGACACGAGTAACTTTTTCATTTGCTAAGTCCGTTTTATCGTTATAAAAATTTTTATAATACCCAATGGTCTTTTAAGTCCTCAGCGCATGAAGCCTTAAAAGCCCTACAAAAAAGTCGGGCAATTGCCCGACTTTATCATAAATTCTTGAGTAACAAACAGCTTAGCAAATTAGCGAAAAGGTAAGCAGGTATTTCCAGCAATCCCCTGCCCCTTCGCTTAGGCGCAAATTGTCAGTCTCTTTTTACAGTGCAACCCAGAGCTGGGCGGCGATAATCACCAGACCTACCAGCGCCGACGCGGCTAATGCAAACTGACCACCACTCACCTGGTAACCGCCCAGATTTTGCTTACGCTGTCCCAGCGCCATGGCGATAGGCAGGAAGATGATCATCACCACCAGCGGCAGGGCTGCAAAACCTAATACCTTAATGAAACCATCAGGATAGTAGAGGGCGCACAGCAGTGGCGGCACGAAGGTTATCAACCAGGTCTGCAGGCGACCCAGCAGGTTGTCTCTGGCGCGGGTCAGCTCGGCAATATAATCGAACAGGCTCATGGTCACCCCGAGGAAGGAGGTGATCAGCGCCAGGTTTGCAAACAAATCGATACATTGACGTAAAATGTCTGAGTGAGCGATACCCTGCAGCGCCGACACCAGCTTAGGCAGAGAGCCCTCGAAACCGTACACGGTCGCGCCGCCCACAGTGCCCAGGGTCACCATCAACCAGAGGATGTAACACACTAAGGGGATGGTCGAGCCGATCATGAGCACCTTACGCAGCGACATGGCATCGCCATCCAGGTAACGCACAATCGTTGCGATACAGACGTGGAAACCGAAAGAGGTAAACACCACAGGGATGGCCGCCAGCCAGAGGTTACCCAGCTCGCCTTTAGACACCAATTCGGTGGCCGATTCACGCAGGATATAGCTTGGACTTACTTCCGGTAGCAGGAAGAGCACTACGATGACAAACAGGGCTACCATGGCGCTAAAGAGCACACGTGAGACCTTGTCGATCCAGGAGACGCCGATGGCGATGAAGCCACCGAACACCAAGGTAAACAGCAGTACCGCCGCCTCGTGGTTCACCTTGATCCCCAACGGTTCGAAGCGAGACTCCAGCAGGGAGGAACCGCCCATCAGATAGACCATGGTCAGGGCAAACAGCAGGCTCAAGAAGGAGCCGCCCTGGATTAGCTGACCGACCTTGCCTAAGGTCTTGCCCGTGATGGCGTGGACGTTCAGCCCCACACCGGCACGTAAGTTAATCTCTAACATCAACAGAGAGGTATAGATAGATACCCCCCAAATCGCCACTAATAGTAGTAAGGCTGGAATCGTCCCCAATGAAGCAGTTGCCAGAGGCAAGGCCAACATGCCTCCCCCAATTGCGGTCCCCGCAACGATGGCAATAGAGCCAAGCATTTTTAAGTTCACAAAATTGTCCTGTCTTTATTTATTATCTCTTTTTGGAAGGTCAGATTTAGAACGACTGCGAAGGCGGGAATTAGTCATGAAACACACTAAGCGATAGCCTCCTAACCGAACTATGGATCTCTGCCCTAGTACGTGTCGGGTTGGCCTCAACAGCTTAGCTCTTACTATCTTACGATCTAGCTAAGCCCCTGAGGCTGCCTAAATCGGTAACAATATCGATAGGTATGTTTCATCACTACCTTTACTCTATAAATTTGACTGTTTGGCACATTAACAGAGCCACAGGCGGCGCACAAGGTATGCCGCCTGATCGGATGCAAGTTTGTACAAAGGCGTAAAAACCACGAAACAAGCTGTCTACAGAGTGATCACCTCAGGCGAGCAGGCGCCTCCTTGCACCTCAAAAGGATTTGGGTATAATGGCCGCCACTGCTTCAGGGGAGTAGCTAACAAGGCAAAGCCATTTGCCTTGAGTGAGTGTCAACATACTTGGCCACATGCCATGGTACTCACGGTAAGGGGAACACCTCTTACTCAGCAAGACCTGAGCACGGTTACCGTTCATTCATTAGGGGGCGGCGGATCGTGCTTGGAATTTTTGCCCCCTTAGGAACTATGATGGAAGCATTACTCGCCTCAACCTTCACCGTCGCCATTGCCGAGATAGGTGACAAGACCCAGCTGCTGGCACTTATCCTCGCCGCAAGATTCAAGAATAAGACCGCGATTATCCTGGGGATACTGCTATCTACCCTGGCAAACCATTTTGCCGCCGCCTGGGTTGGCCAGTGGGCCATCAACTGGATAAGCCCAGAGATGGCTACCTATATCGTCGCCTTCTCCTTCTTTGCCATCGCCCTCTGGGTACTGGTGCCTGACAAGGTCGACGCCGAAGAAAGCCGCTTCTATCAGATGGGCCCCTTTATCGCCACCTTCATCCTCTTCTTTCTCGCCGAGATGGGCGACAAAACTCAGGTTGCCACAGTCGTGCTGGCCGCCAAGTATGATGCCCTGCCGCTAGTGGTACTGGGCACCACCCTGGGGATGATGATCGCCAACGTGCCTGTGGTGATTGCCGGGCATTTCAGCGCCGAGAAGCTGCCGATGAAGTGGATCCACCGTGGCTGCGCCGCCCTGTTCGCCCTGTTGGGCGTGGCTACCCTACTCTATTAAGTTAAGGCTGCTCGGCGTTTGGCTTAAGCTAAGCGCATAAACAGAGAACGGATAGCAAAAAGCCAGTGATTCAGATCACTGGCTTTCTATTTTCAGGCTGTACACGCCTGGTAATCTTCAAGCCTAACTTACAGACCTATCTTACAAACCTAAGCCCTGCTTGATGCGTTGGCCATAGTCTTCATCAGCTTTGAAGAAGTGGGCCAACATGCGCTCCTGCACATCCATGCTCGCCTGACTCAGAGAGCCTGAGATGGTCGCCGCCAGTCTGGCCTTCTCATCTTCTGAGAAGATGCGATACAGGTTACCCGCCTGGGTGTAGTCATCCTGGTCGTAACGGCTGTAACGGTCGGCTTCACCATCGAGTCTCAGCGCTGGCTCGGCAAACTGTGTCGGCTCCACCAGGGCAGACTGAGTGCTGTTCGGCCCATAGTTAGCGCTGGCATCGCCGCCCGTCTGACTGCCACTGAAGGGGCACTGGGTTCCCGCCATGGCGCCGCCACGCTGATGATGGTTTGCCTGAGTCGCATGAGGGCAGTTTACCGGCAACTGGTTATAGTTGGCGCCGATACGGTAGCGCTGGGCATCGGCATAGGCAAACAGACGCGCCTGCAACATCTTGTCCGGCGAGGCGCCTACGCCTGGCACCAGGTTACTCGGGGCTAAGGCCACCTGCTCAACCTCGGCAAAGTAGTTCTGCGGCAAACGGTTAAGCTCCAGCACACCTATCTCGATTAGCGGGTAGTCGCCATGTGGCCACACCTTGGTCAGATCGAACGGGTTGATGTGATAGGTGTTGGCATCGGCCTCTGGCATGATCTGCACATTCACCGTCCAGCGCGGGAAGTTAGCGTCCTGGATAGCCGCCATCATGTCACGCTGTGACGAGTCGGGATCGATCCCCTTAAGCTTGTCCGCCTGCTCGTTGGTCAGGTTAACCACGCCCTGCTGTGACTTGAAGTGGAACTTGACCCAGAAACGTTCTCCCTTGGCATTCCAGAAGGAGAAGGTGTGCGAGCCGTAGCCGTGCATCTGACGATAGTTAGCCGGAATACCACGGTCTGACATCAAGATGGTGACCTGATGCATCGCCTCAGGGTTAAGCGACCAGAAGTCCCACATCGCCTGTGGATCTTTCAGGTTAGTCATAGGGTTACGCTTCTGGGTGTGGATGAAGTCCGGAAACTTGATGCCATCACGAAGGAAGAAAGTCGGGGTGTTGTTACCGACGATATCGTGGTTACCGCGCTTGGTGTAGAAACGCAGGCCAAAACCACGGGGATCGCGCTCGGCGTCGGCCGACCCCATCTCGCCGCCCACGGTCGAGAAGCGCACGAAAGTCTCAGTCTGCTTGCCTTCGCCGTTGAAGTGGTCGGCGATGGTGTAGTCGCTCAGATCTTTGGTCAGGGTGAAGGTGCCATACACTCCCGTGCCCTTGGCGTGGACGATACGCTCGGGGATACGCTCACGGTTAAAGTGCGCCAGCTTCTCGATAAGGTGCCAGTCTTGTAGCAGTAGCGGGCCGCGCTCGCCGGCAGAGAGAGAGTTTTGATCGTCCGCAATAGGTGCGCCGTTTTGGCTGGTTAAGTAGTTGGTTGTCATAATTCGCTCCATCCTGTTTAGCTTGTTGGGCCCTCGGCTCGGGTCTTAGCCTGGGTAAAAATTTAGGTATTAGTTTAGGTATAAATTTAGCTTTTCGTTACGCGGCCTGGTCAGCTCAACCAGTCTTCGATAACATCAAATATTGTGACCATAGCTCTTCTCCAAATTAGCTCTGTTCCTCTAAACGCTCATTTCAAGCACTCATTTCAAGCACTCATTTCAAGCGCTCAGGTTAAGCGCTATGCATTTGAGTTAAGTGACTCGCTTAGCGATTTAACTTGTCGATGTAGCAAGATTAGTCGAGTCTCAGAGAAATATAAAACGATTAAAACTGATAACTTTAAACTGATTTTCAGATTAAGGTTTGGTTTCTAAATTAGATTCCTAATCAGATGCCTAATCTGTATGCGCTTTACGAGCCGTTCTAACTGACGAGCCAGCCTAAGAGGGATTGGTAGAAACGAGATAGAAACGATGCAGATACCAAGGAAAGGCGAGAGATAAACAGAGACGCAAAGCAGAAAAACAGAGAAGAAGAATGAACGGAGAGCCGACAGCAGAAAGGAGAGAGAGTGGAGAGAGTGGAGAGAGCGGAGAGAGTTAGATAGATAGAAAATCAGATGACAGGGGTTTCGCCGCGATATTAGCCGCGGGGAGCAAGCGTCAACACTCGCGCTTATCGCCCCGCTTAGCCAGATTTGGCTCAGATCAGCTATCTTTGTCCAGCTTGACCTTGGCCACCTGATACAACTTCACCAGATAGAAGGCATCGATCAGCACGATGAAGAAGTTCACCAAGGCCACAGGCAGGGCGCCGATGGCCAGGCCGTAGGCGACAAACAGGGCGGCGCCGATCAGGTTCCACCAACGCAGCTTCTTAATATTTGACATCATGAGGGAGATGGCGACCACCACAGAGGCCAGATAGCCGACCCATTCCCAAATTGTTGCCGTTTCCATAGGCACTCCTTAACCCTTAAGCATATCTTCCCTAATTATGGCACCAGGCTGCACAAGTGGCAGCCAATCTGACTAAATTATCTTACTAATTCAGGTGCATGTCAGATGCATGCGAGCTGTACGCCAGAGCCGTTCTGCTCCTGGCGTACAGCCATCAGACCATCGCCTGACGCTTAACCACTGCCGCCGTCATACGTGAGATACAGCAGAGCTCACCGGCGCTGTTATGGATCAACACCTCCCACACCGAGCTGCGTTTGCCCAGGTGAACCGGCTTGGCGGTCGCCGTCAGAGTTCCGTTGCGCGACGCCTTAAGATGGTTGGCGTTGATCTCCTGACCGACACAATAGTAGTTCTCAAAATCCACCACGAAGTTGGCCGCATAGCTGGCCACAGTCTCGGCCAGAGCCACATTGGCGCCGCCATGAACTATTCCCAAGGGGTTGTGCACCGCTGGCGAGGCCGGCATGGTCGCCTTCATGTAATCCTCGCCAATCTCGCTGATGGTGATCCCCAGGGTCTGCATCAAGGTGCCTTTGCCATGCATACCTGCGTCCATCTTGGCGCAATCTTCCAGGGTAACGGGTCTAAACCAAATGCTCATGTCTCATTCCACAACGATCAAAAGTGATATTTAGTCTACTTCGTCGCTAATCAATAGGAAATAGGGCAATAGGAAATAGGGCATTAGGATATTGAAGCATAAGGAGCTGAAACCGCCTTGCGAGGCATGCAGCGTTGAACAGACGAGGGTATTAAGGGGTCACCAGAAAAACATACTGGGGTTGGCCTTCATCCGCCCTGAATTGTTAGTCTCGTTTGCCGCCAAATTGGCCGCATCAAGTGGTTTTGTGTGACGAATGAAGGCCTAGGGTGACTGGTAACGTTTACGCCGAATCAAAGGCTCTTAATCAAAGGCGCTGTATCACGTTGTCGGCACAGTGCTTGGGCACTTGGGCCTGGCCGATAACGCGCGACAGTTTATCCTGAAAATACAAATTAACAAGCCCGATGAGTGAGGGGAAAAACAGAAAAATATCACAGCGTTATCTGAGCCGCAGAAATGGCGAGGCGGCGCTACACAAAGCAAAACAGCCGCTAACAAGGCGCTAAACTTGCGGCTAAACAGATGAAACAGAACCGAGTGGCATCAGAAATAGGCTAAAAGACTAAATGACACGAAGGCGAAACAGACTAGACGGTAAAATGCAGGCATAAAAAAAGCCAGCTGGGGAGAACAGCTGGCTTGGGAGAGACTTGGCAGACTAGTTGCGGCGACGCAATCCAGCCAGTCCAAGTAACATCAGTCCTAGATAACCTAGTGAACCGCCGTCATCCTTTTCTTCCGGCTCAGGCTTAGGCTCTGGCTTAGGCGCTGGGTAGCTTAGCGCCACGATCACAGGGTCGTGATCCGATGCAGAGAAAGCATTCTCAGACTTGGCAAGCTCACCTGTGTATTTACTGCCGTATTCGAACAGGTTCGATTCGACCGCGTTGATGTGCCAGTCTTGAATATCCAGTACGCGCTCGGCCAGGCTAGTGTTAGCCAATGCGTGGTCCAGGTTACCCAACTCGCCGTTGTAGCTGTATGAGTAAGTATCTGGGCCATGAACCTTGGTATTTAGGTTGATCAGGCCATAGCCCTTCTCAATCTTGCTACCTTCACGCTCATATACCTTGCCATCTAGCGTTGTCCAAGAGGCGGTCATGATGTCACGATCGCTGTTTGCGGCATCGAAGTCGGTCAATACGCGGATAGGATCTTCTTTGCCGTAGGCGTTCATGTCGCCGATCACTAAGAGATCACCCTTCACGTCTTGCAGCGCATCACCAATGACCTTAGCGGCCGATACACGGAACTCGTTACACTTGCCCTGAAGATCCGCTGGATCACTCTTGTCTTCATAGTTAGCCCAATCTTCGACACAACCTGAGCCCTTAGACTTGAGGTGGTTCACCACGACAGTTAACTGCTCGTCATGAATCTTGAAGGTTTGACCTAGGCTGTGACGTTGATATTTATCGAACGCTGGGCTGAGTTCCGCCTTGTCGCCTTCGCCGCGAGTCACTACGCCTGCGGTAGCGTGTTGCTCAGGTGTGGCGATCAGGAAGGCATCACCACTCGGTGTCACCTTAGCGGCGCGGTACAGCATGCCCACAGTGATAGCATCGCTACCGACAAACTTGCCTTGGTATTTATCGGCATCGTTGATCTCGACGAAGCTATAGGCGTCGGCATCGCTGAGTTCGGCATTTAGTGCATCGAGTAGGTTTTGAATCGCACTCTTCTCGCCAAAGCCGTTGTTACCAATCTCCATCAGGCCAACGATGTCGGCGTTCATGGCGGTGATGGCATTCACTATCTTAGTGCGTTGCAGCAGCATCTCTTCTTCGGTGTTAGCACCACGGTTATCGGCAGGCGTATCGTCACCACCAACCGCATTGTTGAAGAAGTTCAGTACGTTGAAGCTAGCTACACGGATATCACCCTTAGTGGCAATGGCTGGTGCATCGCTACGATCATCGCCGCGAATGAAGTCACCCGCCACAATCTCGTTGGTCGCCACCAAGCGGTATTCGTTATAGCTGTAGCTCACCACACCTTGAAGGTTAGTCAGTTGGTCACCGACACGGATATAACCGTTCTCGGCATTGAAGGTTGGGAAGTAAGGGACTTCGCCATCTTTCGCCTTATAGTCTGACTCGATAAATAGCTGATTAGCGCGGTTTTTTGCTTCCAGCGCAATCGCTTCATCGCTCATCGCTGGATAGAGCTGGGTCGCCTTCATCAGCGGCGCCTTGTGAGACAACATCATGTTGTTACGACGGGCGGCATAGTCATAGCTGAAGGTACGGCTGACTTTCATGTCGCTACCGGCATCGAGTACCACATGCATGCCTTCGAAACGCTCTAGCGCATCACCCAGGCTCTCGCCGTCGGCCACATAGAAAGGTTGAGCAGCAGGCGCGCCTACGTTCTCACCCACTTCCATCTTCTTGTCGGCCTTGATATCGACTTGAGTCAGGCCATAGTATTCTTTCACCAGACCTTGAACACAGACTTCAACGCCAGGCTGGATCTCTTCGCCGGCCGCTTCGCCTAAGAAGACAAAGATACCGTCAGAAGTGTAAGGCGAGTTGTCACCCTCAACTTCTTGCAGGTAGAAGCCCTTGAACAGGCTGTCGCCACGAGCGGTTACCACACCGCGAATCGTCACTTCCTCTTTAGAGGCATACTCGCCATCGGCGATCAGTGGGCTAGACTTGCCTGCACCCTGAACGCTGTAAATTGGTGTGATCTTAGCGCCGGTGCAGGTGAAGGCAGGAGCTTCAGGTTCGGTTGGTGCGCTGGCGCCATCTAGGTTACCCAGGCCGGTAAAGGTATCGACAGGCAATACTTTCCACTGGCTCTCGACGAAGACGTTTGATGCAACAAGGGCATCTGTGTTGCGCTGCATGGTGACGTTCATGCCCCAGCCACTAGGCGTAGGCACGGCACCTATGATGTCTACCACGGCACCATCTTTGACCAGTGCTACGGCATCACCGCCGTTGAAATAGAGATTACCCGTGCTGCTGTCGACATCGCTACCTAGGGCGATTTCGGCACTTGGGTGTAAGATCACTTTGAGCTTTTTGGCATCTATGGTGAGACCGTCTAGGGCGACCATATCTAAGGCATTGGTATCGCCATCTTTGTAGCGCACCAGCTTGTAGCCGGTAAGATCTAAGGCGGCGTCGCCTGAGTTATACAGCTCGATCGCCTTATTGTTGCTGTTGCCTTCAACATACTCGCTGATCAGCAGGTCGGCTTTCGCAGAAACGGGCAAAGCCGCGGCTATTGACAGTGCAAGCACTGACAACTTTTTAACATTATCCATTGTTCAACCCCATTTTTATAATAATGCCGCTAATTTTTATTAACGTGCGGCGAGATTGTTACAGAAGTGCCCAAGCCAATTTGTGACGAAGATCACATTCCAAAATAGCGAACATTATGTTTATAAAATACGGTTAATATCTGTACAGCAAATGACATACATATTAGTAAATTGTGATTAAGCGATTGGTTTCGCGGCACAAAACATGAGGCCGTCAGGATTCATTCGTGGTGGGATTAGATAATTTCAAGCAAAACAATAGATAAGTTTGAGCATTCAAACACCCAGCACCAAGCCTGATTAGTGCAAATGCTCAACGATTTTACAAACCGTGGTTTTATTTTAAGGTCAATTTAACCTTTCTACTGATAAGAAGGTGAAATGTCGAAAGTGTGACAAGCCGCAACTTGGACTGGCGGGGAATCCGATGCAATTCAAACCAGATTCAGCCGCCTGACAAAGTTTGTAAGCTAAATCCAGGATTTAAAGCCAAGGCGTCAGGCAAATGCCAGCAGCTAATGCTACTAGCCGGTGCTACTAGTCGGTGCGACGAGCTAATGCCAAAAGCAGATGCCAAAGCGAACCTCAAAGCCCAGCTACAAAGCCCAGCTCAGCAGACACTGAGCTTGCTTAGGTATGAAAGATTATTGGATTAACAAAACTCGAAGTGGCAGGCGTTTGCCTGGGACCAGCGCAGCAGCTCGACCCGATTACGAGACTGAGTCTTGCGGAAGATTGAGGAGATATGGGCCTTGACCGTGTGCTCGCTGATGCAGAGGCGATCGGCGATCTCCTTGTTGCGGGCACCGCTGGAGACCAGCTGTATGATGGTGCGCTCACGAGTGGTGAGCTTTTGCAGCATGGCGACCATATCCTGGGTCAGCTCTACGCCACTGTCCTGGCGACTCACCAGCTGACGAAACACCTTAGAGATCAAAGGTCTGTCATACCACAGCTCGTCGTTGACCATCTTACGCAGGCCGGTAAGTGACAGATCCATACGCTGATCGGAAAACAGCAGACCGCGCACCCCGAGCAGCAGGGCAGATTCCGGCTCCAGGCTGCCGCGTTCGACCTGATAGAGGGCGATGGGCACATGGGGTAATAGACGCGCGACGATCAAAGGCACGCCCTTGCTGTCCAGCGCCGCCCCCTTCTGGGCAATGAGGTAGAAACTGTTGCGATCCCGCTCCGGATCCAGATCGCTGACCTGACGGGCGATACGTGTCTTTAGACCGATCGATTCGGCCAGAACGGCCAGATGGCACGGTGTTGAATCTTGGTGTAGAAAAACCAGTTCATCAATTTTACTCATACGCTTCTCTCCCTGAAAAGCATCTCAATGCAGTTAACCATATGTGAGTAAGCTATCCCTGTTATTGATCTTTATGAACTTCATTCCTCCTAGTCATAGATACCACTTAATTTATCCATTTATGACTAGTAAAAAAGTATGTCAGCTATATTAACTAACTCTAGTGAGAATAGTTATCACTATTAGTTATATAAAGCTAACTCATCACATCATTAGCATATAATAATGCTTCTGATGTGATAGGCAAGCTACAGATTATTATTGCTTTTTCAGTTTAAGCAGCAGACTGTCATGCCAGCGAGAAAGCAGTATCACGCTCGCCAGGGCGCCGATAAGCGCCATCCCCATGTCAGACTGGGTGTCCCATACATAGCCCTGGGTCCCCAGGAATGCCTCGGCATCTTCACCCGTCGCCAACGCGACCCACCACTCGATCAACTCATAAAATGCCGACAGCGCTAAGGCGAAACAGCAGACCAAGAAATTGCACCAGGCCCCCTTCTTCACCACCTCGAGGCGCAGAAACACCTCACGGGCCAACAGCGCGGGAATAAAGCCCTGGGCGAAATGGCCCACCTTGTCATAGTTGTTGCGCTCGCTGCCCATCCAGTCGGCTATGGTGTCGAACAGCGGCACCTCGGCATAGGTGTAGTGCCCACCCACCATGAGAATGATGGCGTGGATCAAGATAAGGCCGTAGGCCAGGGAGGTGAGCGGAAACTTTTTGCGAGTCACAAAGAGAATAGGCAGGGCGATCAGCGCGGGAACAACCTCTAAAAACCAGGTAAAGCTATCTTTTGGTTCTATCCCTGACCAGATCAGCACGGCGAAGAAAATTGTGAGCCACACTGTGCTTTTATTCAAAATAAGAACTCCTTAGATGATATTGTTTTAATATCAGAATAATAACTTTAGCCATCTAGCCCTCCACACTGACCAAAAAAGGTGCTATTTTGTGGAGGCATTGACAGGCAACAGATAAAAATCACCACAAGAACAGGGCTTGTAGACCTTTCTGGGCGCATTTTTACCAAGGTTTAAAGGGCTTTGCGCTAAAACGCTTGCTCTGTGTAGCCATTCTACACAAGTCAGCCGGAAACCGTATAGCTTCCAAATAACCTTGCCCGACTGGGCTCAGCGTCCTGCCATCCGTAGAAGCTCATCGTCTCTGGCCCCAGGCCAATAGCGAGACGACGAAGATTCATTGGTATCAGGCCACAGAGCGAAAGCCGAGTAGAAATTGTCCCCGAGAGCGATACTCACCTAGCAACAATTGAGCAAGAGGGTACCTAAATCATGGCGAAACATTCGCTGGACAAGGATAAGATCAAGATCCTGCTGTTGGAAGGCGTCCACCAATCTGCGGTAGATGTATTCAAGCGTGCAGGTTACAACAACATCGAATATCACAAGGCATCACTGGGGGAAGAGGAGCTGTTAGCCTCGATTAAAGATGCTCACTTCGTTGGCATCCGATCCCGTACCCAACTCACCAAGGCCGTGCTCGACAAGGCTGAAAAGCTGGTCAGCATAGGTTGCTTCTGTATCGGCACCAACCAGGTCGATCTCGCCGCCGCCGAAAAACTGGGTATTCCGGTCTTCAACGCGCCATTTTCCAACACCCGCTCCGTCGCCGAGTTGGTACTGGGTGAGATCATCATGCTGCTGCGTGGTATTCCACAGCGCAACGCCCTGGCCCACCGTGGTGGCTGGCTCAAGAGTGCCAATGGCAGCTTCGAGGCCCGCGGCAAGACCCTTGGGGTGATTGGCTATGGCCACATTGGTACTCAGCTGGGGATCCTGGCCGAGACCCTAGGCATGCGCGTCATCTTCTTCGATATCGAAGATAAGCTACCTCTGGGTAATGCCCAGCAGATCCACTCGTTGGAGCAACTGCTGTCTCTCGCCGACGTGGTGAGTCTGCACGTACCTGAAACGCCGCAGACCAAGAACATGATCGGCAGCAAAGAGCTGGCGGCCATGCGTCAGGGCAGTATTCTGATCAACGCCTCACGCGGCACTGTGGTAGATATTGACGCCCTGGCCGAGGCGATCCGCAGCGATCATATCGTCGGCGCCGCCATCGACGTTTTCCCGGTCGAGCCTAAGTCGAACGACGACGAGTTTGTCAGCCCACTGCGCGGCTTGGATAACGTCCTGCTCACCCCACACGTGGGCGGTAGCACTCAGGAAGCCCAGGAAAATATCGGTATCGAGGTGGCAGGCAAGCTGGCGAAATACTCAGACAACGGCTCGACCATGACGGCCGTCAACTTCCCTGAGGTATCGCTGGCGCAGCATAAAGACACCTCGCGTCTGCTGCATATTCACCACAACCGTCCGGGTATTCTGATCAAGATTAACCAGGCCTTCGCCGAGAAAGGAATCAACATCGCCGCCCAATACCTGCAAACCACCGCAGAGATTGGTTACGTGGTCATGGAGGTCAACTCAGATCAGGCCGATGAGGCGCTGGAAGAGATGAAGGCGATCGACGGCACCATTAGGACCCGCCTGCTGCACTAAGACGGCCCCGTGTTTGCGCTAATAACCATCGCGATCAAAAATAGAAAAGGCATCACTCTGTGATGCCTTTTTGTCTTTCAAAGACCTTATCCCTACTCAACACGATAGGTCACATCGATATATTGAATTCCACCATAGATATCGAAGCTGGTCACCGGATTACCCTGGCTGTAATCAACCTTGTCTATATCCACTTTGTGGAGCACCTGACTATCGACAGTACGATAGTAATAGTCGTTATTCTCCATATCTATGATGGTGATAAAGGAGGTCTCCTGAGCACCGCCAGACAAGCCGCGACTAGGGAACGAGCTGGCACCTTTCACATAATCGGTATTATTGAGCGTATGAATCACCTGATTGATCGCTTCAACCTTGGTCTTTGGCTTAGGTGTCAGATCTTTAAGTACCGCCGTTTTAACGCTCCGCTCCACAGCCGTATACCCACCGGGTAGCCCTGCCAGCATTCCCTTAACGCTTGGTTTAGATACATCCAGATGGGGATTGGCATCCAGTAGCTCGCGGTACGCAACCATATGATCGCCAATTTTTGGAGAATTGGTCATCACGCCAAATTCACTGTTATCCGTTACTGTCATCTCGCCATCGATATACTCGATCACAACCGCCTTACCCTGCTTATCGACCAATTGAAGGTGCATAGGCAGCTCGATACCTAAATGGTTGTCGGCAGATTGATAGACGCTCGTCTCTGATAAGCCTTTCACCGCCTCATCTACACTGGCGTAGTGGCTTAATATCCAATTACCTAAGGAACCCGATGCAATACTCGGCTTGCTCTCGTCACGAGGCGCATATTTTCCATCTGCAAACCAAAGCATTGCGACATACAGCCCCTTCTCGTTGATGCCATCGGATACTAAACCATCATGGGCCATCCCTGAGAAACCATATTTGTTGGTCCAACTTAAGGGCTTGTCTGCACCATAAGTTGTAAAATGACTCTCACGAGGGAAGTTGATGAAGTCGGTAGCAAATGAGGTTTGTGTTTGCTCATCGAAGCCAAACTCTACCGTTCTACCGATAAGAGGATGCTCATTGTTCGATGCCCCAAGGTAGACCAGACACGCCTGAGCGCTTGATATCGCCCCCAGAGAAGCCGAGGCAACCAGACCTAAAGCAAAGGCTGTTTTCTTAAATGACTTTTTCATAATAAATCTCCGTTGAAATGGATTGTTTCGACGGAGCTATTGAACCGCGATTCGAATCGAGCCGCGAATAAGCACACTTAAGTTAAGCTTAACAGTTACAGCACGGAGCGCCCGGCACAGAAGCGTTCGGCCTCGGTCTGCAGGCACTCCACCAGGTAGTCACCCGCCGGACCGATAGAATCAGACCAGGCCAGTTCCATCGGCCAGCCTGACTTGTCGACCGCCACATCAACCTCAAGTGGTACTAACTTACCCTCACTAATCAGAGGTGTCGCCAGCACACCGGGAAAGATACCAAAGCCCAAGCCATCGATAAGGCCTGTGAGGTAATAGAAATGGCGCTCACATTGCATCACCGACCCCGAAAATAACAAAGAATGTAAGAGCTGCTGATCAAACAACTTGCTTGGAAATGGCATCAACTGGGTATAGTTAGCCAGATCGGCCTGGGTCAGCTCCCCCTTGATTCTTGCCAGCGGATGCTGCGGAGAGGCCACCAACTGCCACATAAACGAAAATAGGTTCACAGAGCGCATGTTACGTTGTCGCTCCACAGGTGCCAGAGAGATACGAATATCCGCCTTAAATAGACTATCAGGATTGTCTATATCTAAAAGATTCACGGTAACCGATGGGAAGCTTTGCCTAAATAGCTTGATGGCCTCGCTGATAAACCCAAAGTAACTTAACCCGTGTAAAACGATATTCAGCTCATCCTCTATGCCAGCCTGTAAGGCCTGCGCCTTTTTCTCTAAGGTTTCCAGCTGGGGAATAAGCTCCATCGCCTGCAGATAGAAGCTCTTGCCCGAGCTGGTAAGGCTGACCGGTTTACCCTGATGGCGCTCAAATAGCGTCACCCCAAGATCATCTTCGAAGGCGTCCATCGCCTGAGTCACACCCGAGGTACTCTTACCTAGTTGTCTGGCGGCGGCCGAGAATGAGCCCAGCTCGACGATCATCTTAAGGTATTTCAACCGCTCTACACTCACTAACATGCTGCCTCCCGGGACACTGACGATTTTTTATCCAGCTCATAGAAGCATCATAGAAATCTCAATAAACTTCAAGCAACTAGCACTGACACCCACTAGGAAAATGTCCCTCCTCACCGGCCTTAACGCCAACCCCAGGCAACCTGGGCGGCGCATAAGGTATGATGCCGCGCAGGCAGCGGCTATGCTACTCACGGCGCTGATACCAATGACCAGAGACACTGTGGCGAGTTACTCTACCCGGACTATAGCTAATCACTACTTGCTGTGACGCACCAAGCCAAAAGCGTTTAGGGATCATAATTTTAAATATTGACCTTAATCATTTGAAAGATTCCTCCCCTGGCCCCTTTAAATTTTTCCCCGCGCCCCTATATTGATGATAATGAGCCCTTAACCGGGCACCCCCAAATCTGCCCATTCGCCCAGGAACATGATATGACGCTTACCGTTTCTCAACCTCAGTGGCCCCTCAATGAGGCGCAACCCGCCATCGTTTTCAGCCAACTCTCCCATCTCGGCCTTATCTCTGTAACCGGCGAGCAGGCACGGACTTTCATCCATGGTCAGGTGACCACAGATATCACCTCTCTGGCGGCCGATCAGTGGCGCTGGGGCGCCCACTGCGATCCTAAGGGCAAGATGCTGGCAAGCTTCAGAACCTTTGCCCATCAAGATGCCCTGCTGATGATGATGCCAAGAGAGACCCTGGCGCTCGACCTGCCGCAGCTACAGAAATATGCCGTGTTCAGCAAGGCAGAACTGGTCGATGCCAGCGACGACTGGTGTCTGTTGGGCGTCAGCGGCGAGCAGGCCCCAGCCTGGATAGCCCAGGCCTTCGGTGAAAGCGCAGCCGAGCTCACCGAGATCCCTGGCGGCGTCATCCTAAGAGACGGCGAGCGCTACATCATTGCCGTCAAGCGCGATACGCAGGCCGAGCTGCTAGCCAAGATAGACCAGCCCATCTACGACTTCAGCGCCTGGCAGGCGGTCGAGATCGCCGCCGGTCTGCCTAATATCTATGCCCGTCATCAGAGCCAATTTGTGCCGCAGATGTGCAACGTGCAGGCCGTCGATGGCATCAGCTTCACCAAGGGCTGCTACATGGGTCAGGAAACCGTGGCCCGCATGAAGTATCGCGGCGGCAACAAGCGCGCCCTCTATATCGTCCAGGGCTCGGCCAGTGTGGCGATAGATGACGACAGCCAGCTCGAGATGAAACAGGAAGAGGATGAAGGTTATCGCCGCGCCGGCACCATTGTAGAAGCCGTGCAGCGTGACGGTCAGCTGCTGCTGAGCGCCGTACTGCCCAACGATACGCCGTTAACGGCTCAGCTGAGAGTGGCGGGCGATGAGGCATCAGTTCTCACCCTAGTGCCACTGCCCTACTCTCTTGATGAAGAGTAAGAGCTGACTGAAAGAAGAAAGGCGCCACTGGCGCCTTTTTTAATGTACGGCTCTATCTTCAAAACTCTGTGCCTAATGCTCAAAACCTAGTGCTCAAAGCCTAGTGCTCAGCGTCAACTGATCACTCCTTGTCCTGATGGCTGTCGCGGATCTTCACCGCCTCATCGACGATCGCCTTGAAATGGGTCACCAGCTCGGGGTCGAAATGTTTACCCGCCTCGCGATCGATCAGCGCCAGGGTATCCTCCACACTCCAGGCCTGCTTGTAGGGACGAATAGAGGTCAGGGCATCGAACACATCGGCAATGGCTACTATGCGCCCCTCGATGGGGATCTCCTCGCCACTCAACCCCTTAGGATAGCCCGAGCCATCCCACTTCTCGTGATGGGTCAGGGCGATGCGCCGCGCCATCTCCAGCATGGGATCCGGATGTTCACCTATGATCTCGGCGCCTATCTCGGCGTGACGCTGCATCTCTCGCCACTCCTCATCGTCTAACTTGGCGGGCTTCTTCAAAATAGCGTCGGGCGTGCCTATCTTGCCGATGTCGTGCATGGGCGAGGCGTTATAGATAAGCTCACAGAAATGTTCCGACATCCCGGCCTGGCGGGCCAGCAGACGGGCATAGTGACTCATGCGGATAACATGCATCCCCGTCTCGTTGTCCTTATACTCGGCGGCGCGGCCCAGGCGGCGGATGATCTCAAGCCGGGTCACCTCCAGCTCACGGGTCCTGGCCTTCACCTCCTGTTCCAGCAGGCGTTTCTGATCGTACAGCGACAGATGAGTCTTCACCCTCGCCTTAACCACGGGGGCACTGACCGGTTTGGTGATATAGTCCACCGCCCCCAGCTCGAACCCTTGGGTCTCGTCGGCCACGTCGGTCAGGGCGGTGACGAAGATCACCGGAATGTGCGCCGTCAAAGGCTCTTGCTTGAGCCGCTTACACACCTCATAGCCATTCATGCCCGGCATCATCACGTCGAGCAAGATGATGTCAGGCGCGCTCTTACCTGCGATCGCCAGCGCCTTAGGCCCGTCGATCGCCACCTTCACCTTATACTCATCCCCAAGAATACCCACTAAGATATCGATATTCTCCGGGGTATCGTCCACAACCAATACCGTGGCTTTCTCCATCAATCCCTTCTCCCGTTGCACCCTGTGATACTCAGCTGTTTGAGTATAGTTCCTACACGCCTAAGGCCCCGCAGCCCTTCGAAGCGGCGCGCAGCCTAATCTTGCCATCCCTCTTTGTCATACGCTCCTGGCGACTATCACGATCAGCAAGCTCACTCACACTTAGTCACGGCGTAAAGCCTAGCCATGCGTAAAGCCTAGCTAAAGATCTCCTCCACCAGCTCGATCGCCTCGTCAAACTGATAGGCATTCACCATGTTGAGCACGGGCGCTATCTTGTTGGCCAGCGAGGTTGGCAGAAGATCGCGGATCGCCTGCAGCTTCTCCACCGCCTCGGCGTCCGCCTCCTCCAGCATCTTGAGCAGCTCCTTAATCGCGGCGTCCAGCTCCTGGGCTGACATGGCAGGCGCATCGGCAGTCGCCCCGGGCTCGGCGCCATCTTCTTGCGGCAGCGTCTCGGCCCCGGTCTGACTGAGCCAGTCACCTATGGTGGTGCACAGGCTGTCTAACAGCTCGCCCATCTGAGTCAGCGCCTCAGTCACATCGGCCTGGATCGAATCGCTGAGTGTCTGCTCCACCTGCTTAGCCAGGGTCACCAGCTCAGGGCAGCAGAGGTTACCGGCCACCCCCTTGAGGGTGTGGGCGTAACGCACCGCCTCCTCCTGCTTACCCTCACGCTGGGCAGTGGCGATAAGCTCGGCGCAGCGGGACTGACCCGTATAGAAACGCTCGAATATCCGCCGGTAGAGACGCGCCGAGTTCTGCACCAGCTGCAGCCCCTTGTCGATGTCCAGCGCCGGGTGCTGTGGCCAATAGGCATCCTGACTGTGCTGATGTGTCTGCTCAGTGCTGGTCTCCTCTATGACCTGACTGTCATCCCCCAGGTATTCCAGCAGCGTCTTGTAGAGCAGCGACACCTCAATAGGCTTGGCGATATGGTCATTCATGCCGGCGCGCAGGCACATCTCCTTATCGCCCGCCATGGCGTTGGCCGTCATGGCGATCACCGGCAAATCTGCCAACTCGGGACGCTTACGCAGCTCGGCGGTGGCCTGATAGCCATCCATTACCGGCATCTGACAATCCATCAGCACCAAGTCGAAGCTCTGCATGGCCAGCTTCTCCAGCGCCACCTGACCATTCTCGGCAATCGAAAGGATCACCCCCACCTGCTCGAGGAACTCACTGGCCACTTCCTGGTTCATCTCGTTGTCTTCCACCAGCAGGATGCGCTTGCCCTTAAGCTGCGCCAGCAGGGCGGGGCTTACCTCGCTGCCCTTACGCCGCACCGGCATGGCACCTTGCTTACCCAGGGCCGACATGATGCCGTCCAGCAGGCGTGAGGCGCTGATCGGCTTAGTGATATAGCCCGAGATCCCCGCCTGCTCCGCCTTGTCGATAAAATCACCGTCGGCATGGGCCGAGACGATCAGCGTCTTGGGCGGGTTAGCGCGCTCGCTCAGCAGTCGCCGCGCCGTCTCCAGGCCGTCCATCTCAGGCATGCGCCAATCGATCAGCGCCACCCCATAGTCGGTCTCCTGACAGCGACTCAGCGCCTCGGCGCCGCTGCGCACCGTATCGACGGTAAAGCCCATGCTTTCGAGAGTGCTGCGCAGAATATCCCGGGCGGTGGCGTTGTCGTCGGCGACCAGAATCCGCATCCCTTCCAGCTCGTGGGCCACCTTGATCAACTGATTGTCGGCGACCTTGAAGCGCACGCTGAAGAAGAAGGTGCTGCCGTTGCCGAACTGACTCTCGACGCCGATCTCGCCGCCCATGAGTTCCACCAGCTGCTTGCAGATCGCCAGCCCCAGACCTGTGCCGCCATACTTGCGGGTGGTGGAACTGTCGGCCTGACTGAAAGATTGGAACAGCTTGCCGCGCTGCTCCTCGGTGAGGCCTATGCCGTTATCGCGCACGCTGAACTTGAGTAGTATCTCCTCATCCTCACGCACCAGCTGACTGATCGACAGCATCACCTCGCCCTGCTCGGTAAACTTGATGGCGTTGTTCATCAAATTGATCAACACCTGGCTGAGTCGCAGCGGATCCCCCACCAGATGGCGGGGAATATTGGGCGCCACGGCAAACAGCAACTCGAGCTGCTTGTCGGCGGCCTTGACCGAAAACATGTCGCTGAGATCTTCCAGCATGGTGTCGAGCTGGAAAGGCACAGCCTCGATATCCAGCTTGCCCGCCTCTATCTTGGAGAAGTCCAGGATGTCATTGATGATCCCCAGCAGCGACTTGGAGGCGCGGTCGATCTTCTCCACATAGTTCTGCTGCTTCTTATCCAAACTAGTCTGCAGACACAGCTGCGACATGCCGATAATTGCGTTCATCGGCGTGCGGATCTCGTGGGACATGTTCGCCAAGAAGTCGCTCTTGGCCTTGCTGGCGGCGTCGGCCACATCCTTGGCCTGGGTCAGCTCCTCGGAGAGCAGCTTGAGGGAGCTGATATCCGCCATGGAGAGCACGGCGGAGCGATATTCCCCCTGCTTGTCGGACAGGCCCGTCATGTTGACATCCATCCACCTGGCCTCGCCAGCCTGGTTGAGCAGGCGGATCTCCAACTTGACGCTGTCGGCGCCGTCGCTCATCAGGTGTTTAAAGCTGTTCTTGGCCTCGAGCCCCTGCTCAGGGTCCTGATAATCGAAGAAGATACTGCCCTTGAGACGCTCGATCGGCAGCTGCAGGTATTGGCTGAACTGCTCGTTGCAATCTAAGATAACGCCGCGATCGTCGACATTGACTATGCCGATACCCGCGTTATCGAACAGCGCCCTGAAGTGCGCCTCGCGCTTGGCCAGCTCTCTGTCCATCTGCTTGCGCTCGCTGATATCCATCAGGTAACCGTTCCAGACTATGCTGCCATCTTCCTGACGATCGCCCCTGGCCCCCGCCTGTAGCCAGCGCTGCTCGCCCGTGGGGTGCTGATAGCGAAACTCTTCGATCCACTTGAGCCCAGAGGCGCTCTCGCCGGAGAGGGCGCGAATGATGCGGGCCCGCTCCGACTCTATGATGCAGTCGGCCACCAAGTCGAAGTTCGCCAGCAGCTGATCCCGGTGAAAGCCCAGGGTAGTGATGCAGGCGCGGGAGAGGAAGGTGAAGTAGCGCTGATCGTTGGCTATCCAGCGCAGCTGATAGACGGTGTTGGGGATCGACTCTGTGATCGTCTCCAGCTGCTGTTGGGACTGGGCAATCTTCTCCTGGGCCAGTTTGCTCTGGGTAACATCCTGTATGCTGCCATCGAACCAGAGGGGGTTACCCTCATCGTCATAGCTGGCCTTGCCCTTCTCGTGCACCCAGCGCAGGCTGCCATCCCTGTGCTGAATACGATATTGCACCTCGAAGCTCTGCTGCTCGGCGATCCCCTTGTTGATCGCCGTGTCGGTGGCTTCCCTGTCCGCCTCCAGGATCAGGCTGGCAAAGACCCGCTTCTTGTTCTCGATAAAGTCGGCGGCGGGATAGCCGGTGATCTCGGCGATGTTGTCGCTGACATACTCCATCACCCACTGCTCGCCTAATCGGGTGCGGTAGACGGCGCCGGGAATGTTGCCCACCAGGCCTCGGAAACGACTCTCGCTGTCCTTGATCCGCTTGGCGGTGGCCAACTCTTCTGTCATGTCCCGTATCGAGGCCGCCACCTGGCGCAGACCGTCGCTGTCGGCGGGTAGCAGCCCCAGGCTGATCTCCACCGGAAACAGGCTGCCGTCGGCCTTCTTGGCCTTGAGCGTCTTACCCAGCCCCAGGCCCATGCGACGATCCACCCCTTCGCCGATATACTTGGCTCTTAGGGCCTCATGATGCGTGACGCTATCGGGCACCAGCTGGTCGACATTCAGCGCCAGCATCTGCTTGGCATCATAGCCAAACAGCTGTTGGCAACGACTGTTGCTGAAGACGACTTGGCCCTGCTCGTCGACGATCAACATAGCCTCGGGGGCCGATTCCAGCACGGCGTTAGACCAGGCCGCCGCCGAGAACTGTTCGGTCACATCGTTAAACAGCATCTCGATGGAGAGCAGCTCGCCGTTGTCCGCCAGCAGCGGCTGCATGAAGAGATCCAGGCGGCGCACGCTGCCGTTGGCGGCGATCATTTCCACCTGATGGGGCGGTACACTATTACCCTGCAGGGCACTGTCCATGTACTCCCAGTTCGCCTCGTTGATGGGGTTGTCGGAAAACATCCGCTGATACTTACGCTTGAGCAGATCCGGGCTGACCCCCAGCACCTTCTCGACCCCGGCAGAAACCTGGGCGATCTGACCATCGGGCTCCAGCGAGCAGTAGAAGGACTTGTCACTCATGCCATCGATCAGCTTGGCGAAACGGTTACCGCGTGAATCCAGCAGCGCTTGCTCGCGCTGGGCCAGCACCTCGGCCAGCTCGTTAAACTTGTCCGTTAGGGTCTCCACCTCGGTCACCGCGCCCCGAGTGCCTTCGATATGTTTGGTCTTACCGGCGCCGAAGGCCACTATGCCGGCGGCCAGGCGCTCGATGGGCAGTGACAGGCGTCTGGCGGTGAGATATCCCGTTAGATAGAGCACGGCGGATATTAGCAGCAGAGTCAGCACCAGGGAGGAGAGCCCCATGTAGAGCTGATGGGAGAGCTTGTCCTCCTGGGTCATGATCACCACCCGCCAGTTGAGCTTAGGCACCACGCCTACGCTGGCGAGATAGGCCTGACCATCGGCGGCCAGCATGCGGCTGTTCCCGGATTTGGCCGACTGGAGTAGGGTGATGAAGTCGCCGTTGTCATTTGATGCGGCGAGCCACTTATCCGTGCCCTGAGACATCAGCAGCTGCGCATCCTTGTGGTAGATCAGCCGCCCCTTGTCATCCAATACCAGCATGCGATCGGCATCGATCCCCGCCATAGCTGGCAGGGCGTCCAGGGCCAGATCCACAGTCACCACGCCCCAATAGGGACTCGAGGGGCCGAAGGGCTGGGAGAAGGTGATCATCAAGATGTTACCGGCGCCCTCGTCGAAATAGGGCAGCGACCAGTAGCCCTGGGGCTTGTCTATCGCCTCGCTCCACCAGGCCCATTGGCCGTCGGTGTAGTCATAGCTGTCGGCGCCGATATCCAGGAACTTCACCCCGTCCTGATCCCGGTAGACATAGGGGGCGTAGAGCTGTTGATTAGGTGTCAGGCTGGGGCGAAAAGCGATGGCGCTTGCATAGAAATCGCTCTGGCGCTCCAGGCGCCGGGTCAGCAATGCCTTGAGCTCGCCATCTTGCTGGACCAGCTGATCGCGACTCATCTGGCCTAAGAGATCGGCAAAGGTACGGGTATCCTTCTCGGCGAAGGAGAGAAAATGATGCACCCGGCTGGCCACCATCTCGGCCTGCTTCTCGAGATCGCCATAGAGGTAGCTCTCTTCGGCCCGGTAGTTAAACCAGGCGATCAGACTCAACACCATGGCCATGATGGCGATAAGGGGTAAGGCTATCTGTACGATTATCCGGCTACGAAAGGTACGAAGTCTGCTCATGTCCATATTCCACAGTGCAATCGGCTTAGCGGCGCGCAGGCCTGCCACGGCTCACCCTCTCAGCGCCAGTTTCATGACTTAACTAAGTAACGGGTAAGCTCACCCACTCCCATGTCTGCCTGGGGCCGTTTTCCGACACGAAAGACTCTGCTCTTCAAATAGTGAAAACTTGCTAACTTCATGATGAACCAGAAAAATACTTGCTCATTAAATCACCTTGCCGATAGACAATCAACCAGTTAGCGAGATCTTTACCTTTGGTCGAATACTCGATTAAACAGGTGAAAAAAAAGCCGCTTTTCACCAGCCCCTGAGCCGCCATCTGAAAGTGAAAATCCAACATCAAGTGCATGAGGTTTCACCACCATAGATCCTTTGCTCGAGGCGCTGCGTAAGTAATAAGTATAACCCTGTGTTTAGGGGCTGGTTGGCAGTTGCAATCTGCTATCGATAGGGTTATCAATGGGTTTAATGGGCTATGGCTTCAATGGAAAGCCTGCCGCGAGCCAACTTCAGCGCTTGGGCGATCAAAGGATAAGGACTGGCAATGACGAGTGTCGCGACCCTGAGCGAGATCTCAAAGGGCTTTAACGACGGCGATAAGTATCACCTTGTGCTGGACAGGCTCGACCTAGAGCTCGCCCTCGGCGAGACGGTTGCCCTCACCGGCCCGAGCGGAAGCGGCAAGAGCACGCTACTCAATATCATCGCCGGATTCGAGCGCCCCAGCAGCGGCGCCCTCACCCTATTAACCCAGGATACCCGAACCTGGGACGACAGCCGCTGGAGCCAGTTCAGGCATCATCAGCTGGGCGTCGTCTTCCAGCAATTTAACCTGCTTACCCCGCTCAATGTCGAAGACAACATCGCCTTTCCCCTGCATCTTCAGGGAGACGGTTGGAACGCCTGGTGCGATCATCTGGTCGACGCGCTCGGGCTAAGGCCCCTGCTCAAGCGTCACGTGGAGGCCCTGTCTGGCGGTCAACAGCAAAGGGTGGCCATCGCCCGGGCCCTGGCCCACAAGCCAGCATTATTGCTGGCGGACGAGCCCACGGGCAACCTGGATCAGACCACCAGCCTAGAGGTGATGGCACTTATCTGCGCCCTGGCCGCCGAGCACGACACCAGCATCTTGATGGTGACCCACTCCATGGAGTGCGCCGCCTTCATGCAGCGCCGTTGGCACCTGGATCTTGGTCGGGTGCATGAGTAGCCTAGTTGTTAACAGTCAGGCCAGCGACGGCGCGAAGGCGCTGCTGCGCGCCACCCGCCTCACCCTCAGGGTATTTGTCGCCCACTATAAGAAGGCGCCGCTGCAGGCCGGAGCGATACTGATCGGCATAGTGCTCGCGGTCACCCTGCTGACCGGCGTCAGGGCCACCAACGAGAGCGCCATCGACAGCTATGGCCAGGCCAGCGAGCTGCTGAGCGGCCAGGCCAGCAATCTTGTCACCCCGCTGCCGGGCAAGCAGCTCTCAGACTCCCTCTATTTTGGCTTGAGAACCCAGGGATTCCACCACAGCCTGGCGGTGCTTCAAGGCTCGGCCCTGGATAGCGTCCAGCATCGCTGGCAAGTCACCGGCAGCGATCTTATCGCCGCCCTCTCTGCTATAACGCCAAGTAATAGCGACAGGCCGCAAACAGACGAGCCATCAGATAGCAAGGTGCCCATGAGCGGCCCCCTCCCCCTGGCGGCCATGCTGGCGGGCGAGCCAATTGTGGTGATGAGTGAGGCCAACGCCAAGCGATTGCCAGAGCCCTGGCTTAGCCTCAACGGCATGCATCTCCAGGTGGTGGCGGTCGATGAGAGTTACAAGCTAGGCGATCGCCTGCTGATGGATATCTCCCTGGCCCAGCAGCTACTGGGCAAGCCGGGCGAGCTCAGTTATATCGCCCTGTTTGACCCGCCCGGCGAGCGTCAACAGCAGCGCCTTACATCCTTACTCATCGGCCGGGGCGAGCTGGTAGAGAGCGATAACGGCGAGGCGATGAAGGCCCTCACCAACAGCTTTCATCTCAACCTCACCGCCATGAGCCTGCTGGCCTTTATCGTCGGCCTGTTTATCGCCTATAACGGCGTGCGCTACAGCCTGCTCAAACGTAAACGGCTGATTATCCAGCTGCAGCAACAGGGCGTGCGCCGCGCCGCCATCATGCTCGCGCTGGGGCTGGAGCTCACCCTACTGGTGCTACTGGGCTCACTCATCGGCTTCTTCCTCGGGCTACAGCTGAGCTTTTGGTTGCAGCCTATGGTGTCTGTCACCCTGGAGCAGCTCTATGGCGCCAACATCTTGCCGGGAAGCTGGCGCTGGCAGTGGCTGGCCCAGGCTAGCCTGCTGACCCTGATCGCCGCCCTGCTAGCCTGCGGCTCCCTGTTGAGGGAGCTGCTCAATCAGCCCCTCGCCCAGAGCAGCGGCCAGCTCAGTCAGCAGCGCAGCAGCCAACTGGCGCAAAATCGCCTCATGCTATTGGCCTGCATGCTGAGCATCATGACCCTCATCCTGATGCCGCTCAGTCAGGACTACCGATTTACCATGGCGCTGCTGGGTCTGGTGGTGATCGCCATCCCCCTGGCCCTGCCTTATCTACTCAGACAGCTCATCGGCCTGCTACAGAGAATTAGCCCCAAGGGGCTTATCGGCTATCAGATCAGCGAGACCCGTGAGCTGCTGGCGCCGCTGTCGCTGGCCATGATGGCCATACTGCTGGCGCTCACCGCCAATATCGCCATGAATAGCCTGGTGGGGAGCTTCGAGATCACCCTCAAGCAGTGGCTGGACGCCAGGCTGCATGCACAGCTCTACCTGCGTCCACCTGCCAGCCAGATGGTCGAGGTGGAGAAGATGCTGAGCCAGGCCCCCGAGGTGACCGGCCTCTACAAGCAGTGGCTGCTCAATAGCCACTACCAACAGACCCCCATCTTCCTGCTGACCCGGGATCCCTACTCCATCGAGCACACCACCATCATCAAGCAGGCGAGGCCGGATCTGTGGCGAGATTTTTTCTCGGCGGATCCCGAGCCTAAGCCACTCGCACTGGTCAGCGAGCCCTTCGCCATCAAGCAGGGCAAGCAGCTGGGGGATAAGATACGTATTTCGGCCTTGGGCGAGGCCGAACTCACCATAGGCGCCATCTATTATGATTATGGAAATCCCTACGGCGAGGTGATCATCCCGCCAGCCCTGTGGCGCAGGGCTAACCTTAGTGAGACGCCCTTGAGTCTGGCCCTCACCCTGAGCACTGATGTGACCGGGTTTAGCCAGCAGATCCAGACGCGCTTCCAACTGCCAGACGCGCTGGTCTACAGCCAGGAAAAGATCAAGGCCCAGGCGATCACCATGTTCAAGCGCACCTTCTCCATCACCCAGGTGCTTAACAGCCTGACCCTGATGGTGGCCGCCATCGGCCTGTTCAGCGCCTGCTACATGTTGACCCAGGCGCGCCTGGCACCTATCGCGCGCCTCTACGCCCTGGGGGTCAATCGCCGTCAGCTGGTGTGGCTGGTGGTTGGCCAGATGCTGCTCATGGTACTGCTCACCTGTCTGGTGGCCCTGCCGACGGGCGCCCTGCTGGGCTATCTGCTGATCCATAAGGTGACCCTGCAGGCCTTCGGCTGGACCATCGCCATGGTGTGGGACTGGCTCGCCTACTTCGAACTGGTGGGGCTGGCGCTGCTGGCCAGCACACTGGCAGTGGCCTTTCCCCTCTATCAACAAACCAGACGCCCCCTGGTGTCGAGCCTGCAACGGGAGGTCATATGACGCGCCGGCAACACCTTGGACTCATCGCGCTAATGCTAACGGCCCTCCTACTACCTGGCCTTATGCTACTGGGATGCGACGCGCCCAAACAGGAGTCGAAAGGCATGGGGGATCTCATGGGCTCAGCTTCTGGTTCTGATTCAACGTCTGGCGGCTACGCCAAAGTGCTTCCGGGAAAACCACTTAGCTTTCCTAAAGATCATCTGGCCCACGACGACTTCAGGCAGGAATGGTGGTATCTCACCGCCAACCTCACCACAGATACGGGCGAGCCGCTGGGGCTGCAATGGACCCAGTTTCGCATCGCACTCTCACCTAGTTCACTCGAGTCACCACAGTCGCCTGGCACAAAAGAGTCGCCGACTTCAGAAACGCCAAAACCAGAGAAGCCAGAGAAACCAAAGCCAGAAACATCTTGGGCAACCAAGCAGCTCTACATGGCCCACAGCGCGGTCACCACGAGTAAGATCCATAAGGCAAGCGAGCGCTGGTCTCGGGCGCACCCCAAGCTGGCGGGGACAAAAGCCTCACCGCTCACCATAGCCCTGGATGACTGGCGCTGGCAGAGCGAAGGAGACGATCTGTTTCCGGCAACACTAACGGTTAACAGCGACGACTTTAGCTATCAGTTAATGCTGAGTAGCGGCGCGCCGTTGCAGCGTCAGGGGGATGAGGGCTACAGCATCAAGAGCGCGGATGGCGAGGTGGCCTCCTACTACTACAGCCAGCCCTTCATCGCGATCACCGGCAGTGTCACCCTGGATGGCAAAGTTCGCCGCGTCGGCGGGCAGGGTTGGCTGGACAGGGAGTGGAGCTCGCAGTTTCTCACCCGTCAGCAGCAGGGCTGGGACTGGTTCGCCCTGCGCCTGGACGATGCCTCTACCCTGATGCTGTTTCAACTCAGATCTAAGGGAGATTCCTTTTACAGTGCGCGGCGCATGTTCGCCGACGGCAGCGGCCGCAACATAAAAAGCAGTGGCATCACGATGAAAGCGACTGAGTGGCAGAAGATAGACGGGGCCAACTACCCCATTGCCTGGCAGATAGCCATCCCCAGCGAGCAATTGAACCTCAGTGTCTCGCCCCTCAATCCAGACAGCCTGATGCCGCTCAGCGTGCGCTACTGGGAGGGGCCCATCCAGGTGAGCGGCTCCCATCGAGGCCAAGGCTATATGGAGCTGACCGGCTACTAGCTCTAAGTGTGCCCTAGCGAAAAGGGGAAATTCTGACTAAGGCAGCGGCCTGCGCTTCTTGCCGGTCCACATGGCCCGCACCAGATTCTCCCTATGGGCCAGGCTGCCGACGATCACCCCGGCGATATGCACCACAATCAGCGTCAGGCTAAAGTTGGCGAAGAACTCATGCACCTCCTCCAGCGCCCCATCGGGCCAGGTGGCCACAAAGGTGGCGGCCAACGGGCCATGGCCTGTGGTGGCGTAGAGCGCCATGCCGGTCAGCGCCGTCAGCGAGACGCAGGCGATCAACGCCACTATCATCAGGCCGCCGGCGGGATTGTGGCCAAGATAATCTTTCACCCTGCCGGCAAAGAGCTGCTTGAGGTACTCCATCGCCTGAGCCGGAGGCCTGACAAAACTGCTGAATCTGGCATATCGAGTGCCCACCAGCCCCCAGATAATACGTAGCGCCAATATACCTAAGATGATATAGCCGCCGTAGCTGTGCACCAGCATCCATTCATCCTCACCCTCGGTGAGATAGGTCAGGGTAAACAGCAGCACCAAGAACCAATGAAACAGACGAATAAACAGATCCCATACGGGGATCTCCCGCGTATTTTCCTGTGTCATAGCTAGCTCCCTCCCGGGCAAAACCCAAATCACTAAATTAGCGCCAGCCCAACTAAGCTTGGGCTTTCGCCGCAGGAGCAGATATCACCTTTGCCCCTCTTTTGGTTATACGCCCCGATGCCAAATTGAGCAAATTAACGACTGTTAAGGTGTTTGAAAACTTAAATTGTCCAGCCCTAAAAACTGTTTAAATTTCGAACTGAGAGGCAGGTCACACGAAAAACTTTGATCTCGATCTACAAAAGCTCCAGTTACCTCTCAAGAGGTATACCCCTATCAAAAGCAAGGATTAGACTGAATCCTATCCTAATGCGGCCAAGTCCCTAAATATCGCCAATATCCCGGGAAGCAAGGCCGCCACAGAAGGGTTAACCCATGACACAGGAATATCATGTGACCAGCCTGGTGGTACACGCCGCCCCCGGCCAGGTCGCAACAGTTACAGAGGATATCAACGCCCTTGCGGGTGCGGATATTCACGCCGTCACCGACGAGGGTAAGTTCATCATTACTCTGGAGGGGGCCACCCAAGGTGCGATCCTCGATAACGTCGAAGCCATCAACGCCCTTAGCGGGGTGTTATCAAGCAGTCTTGTCTATCACCAAGTTGAACCAATAGAAGAAAAGAGTGAGGAAACACCATGAGCATTAGCCGTCGCGAGTTTCTAAAAGCCAACGCCGCAGTTGCCGCTGCGACCACGGTTGGCGTCACTCTGCCAGTGAAGATCGTTGAAGCCGCTGAGCAGAATGACAACATCAAGTGGGATAAGGCCCCCTGCCGTTTCTGCGGCGTGGGCTGTAGCGTTTTGGTCGGCACCAATAACGGCAAAGTCGTTGCCACCAAGGGCGATCCAGAAAGTCCGGTCAACAAGGGCCTTAACTGTATTAAGGGCTACTTCCTGTCGAAAATCATGTACGGCAAAGACAGGCTAACCACGCCGCTGCTGCGCATGAAGGACGGCCAGTATGACAAAGAGGGTGAGTTTACCCCGGTCAGCTGGGACAAAGCCTTCGACACCATGGCCGAGAAGTGGAAAAACACCCTCAAGACCAAGGGCCCTACCGCCGTCGGCATGTTCGGCTCTGGCCAGTGGACAGTATGGGAAGGCTATGCCGCCTCTAAGCTGCACAAGGCTGGTTTCCTCACCAACAACATAGATCCAAATGCCCGTCACTGTATGGCCTCTGCCGTGGGTGGCTTCATGCGTACCTTCGGTATCGACGAGCCCATGGGCTGTTACGACGACCTGGAAGCCGCCGATCAGTTTGTGCTCTGGGGCGCCAACATGGCCGAGATGCACCCGATCCTATGGGCACGTCTGTCAGACAGCCGCCTCAGCAAGCCAAACAGCCGCGTGCATGTGCTGTCGACCTTCGAGAACCGCAGCTTCGATCTCGCCGACAATCCTATGGTGTTCCGTCCTCAGTCTGATTTGGTGATCCTCAACTTCATCGCCAACTACATCATTCAGCACGGCGCGGTAAACAAAGAGTTCGTCAGCAAGCACACTAAGTTTGCCCTGGGCACCACAGATATCGGCTATGGTCTGCGTCCAGATCATCCGCTGGAGAAGAAGGCCAAGAACCCAGGTAACGGCAAGTCGACCGCCATCAGCTTCGACGAGTACGCCAAGTTCGTCAGCACCTATACCCTGGAATATGCCGCCAAGATGAGTGGCGTCGAGCCTGAAAAACTCGAGACCCTGGCCAAGGCCTACGCCGATCCAAGCGTGAAGATCATGAGCCTGTGGACCATGGGTATCAACCAGCACGTACGTGGTGTGTGGGCCAACAACATGCTCTACAACATCCACCTGCTGACAGGTAAGATAGCCACCCCAGGTAACAGCCCATTCTCGCTGACGGGTCAACCTTCTGCCTGTGGTACCGCCCGTGAAGTGGGTACCTTCGCCCACCGTCTGCCGGCCGACATGGTTGTGGCCAATCCTAAGCACAGAGCCGTCACCGAGAAGCTGTGGCAGCTGCCGGAGGGCACGATTCCGCCTAAGCCAGGCTTCCACGCCGTGCTGCAGAGCCGCATGCTCAAAGATGGCAAGCTCAACTGTTACTGGACCATGTGTACCAACAACATGCAGGCCGGCCCTAACATCAACGATGAGATCTACCCGGGCTTCCGTAACCCAGACAACTTCATCGTGGTCTCGGATCCTTACCCAACGGTTACCGCCATGGCTGCCGACCTGATCCTGCCGACCGCCATGTGGGTCGAGAAGGAAGGTGCCTATGGTAACGCCGAGCGCCGCACCCATATGTGGCACCAGCAGGTGAAGGCACCCGAAGGCGCCAAGTCAGATCTGTGGCAGCTTGTGGAGTTCTCTAAGCGCTTCAAGGTGTCAGAAGTCTGGCCCGCCGAGCTGGTGGCCAAGAAGCCTGAATACGCCGACAAGACGCTCTACGACGTATTGTTTGCCAACGGGGTGATCAACAAGTTCCCCACCTCTGACTGCAAGGGCGACCTGAACGATGAGTCAGAAGCCTTCGGCTTCTACCTGCAGAAGGGTATCTTCGAGGAGTACGCCCAGTTTGGTCGCGGCCATGCCCACGACCTAGCCGACTTCGACACCTATCACGAGACCCGCGGCCTGCGCTGGCCTGTGGTCGAAGGCAAGGAGACGCTGCGCCGCTTCGTCGAAGGTAGCGACCCCTATGTCAAAGCCGGCGAAGGCTATAATTTCTATGGTAAGCCTGACGGTAAGGCGGTGATCTTCGCCCTGCCTTACGAGCCTGCCGCGGAAGAGCCTAACGCAGAATACGATCTCTGGATGTCGACGGGCCGCGTGCTCGAACATTGGCATACAGGGTCTATGACCGCCCGCGTACCCGAGCTGTACCGCGCCTACCCAGATGCACAGATCTTCATGCATCCGGACGACGCCAAGGCCCGTGGTCTTAAGCGTGGTGATGAAGTGGTCGTGGCCTCGCCTCGCGGTGAAGTCAAGACACGTGTTGAAACCAAAGGCCGGAACAAACCGCCACGAGGCGTGGTATTTATGCCATTCTTCGACGCGCGCCAACTGGTCAACAAGTTGTTACTGGACGCCACGGATCCCCTCTCGAAAGAGACGGATTTCAAGAAGTGTCCGGTAAAAGTGATGAAAGCCTAAAGCGGTTCATCGAACCCTTTAATCGCTTGAGTCAAACATCAGATATGAAGAGCTAGATATGAGCCAGGTCAATCGCAATAGCAAAGCCAAGGGGGTCAACCGCCGCCAGTTCTTAGCCACTACGGCTAAGGCGGGCTGCGCCATGGGCCTCTTGGGATTGGGCGTCAGTGGGGTTGCCAAGCAATCCTCGCACCTTGATCCTATGGCGATTCGACCGCCTGGCGCGTTAGATGAGCAAGATTTCTTGTCGGCCTGTGTACGCTGCGGACTCTGCGTACAGGCCTGCCCCTACGACACCCTGAAACTGGCGCGCTGGTTTGAGGGTGCGCCGACGGGCACGCCCTATTTCACGGCGCGCACTGTGCCCTGTGAAATGTGCGAAGATATCCCCTGTGTGAAAGCCTGCCCCTCTGGGTCGCTGGATCACGCCTTGACCAATATCGACGAGGCCAAGATGGGGATAGCGGTACTGATCGACGAGAAAAACTGCCTCAACTTCAAGGGCCTGCGCTGTGACGTTTGTTACCGCGTCTGCCCCTTGATCGACAACGCCATCACGCTCGAGCGGCAGCACAACCAACGCAGCGACCACCACGCCATGTTCCTGCCCACGGTCAACAGCGACACCTGTACCGGCTGTGGCAAGTGTGAACATGCCTGCGTGTTGGAAGAGGCGGCCATCAAGGTTTTGCCTGCCCATATCGCGCTCGGAAAGACGGCAACCCACGATACCTATATCAACACCGAAGAGACCACGCTTGAGATGTTAAACAAGGGGCTCACACTATGAAAAACGGCATGAGTAATACGAAGATGAAGACGCCAGGTGCGGCTCAGACACGTTTCGCTCAGGCGGCGATAGATGAACTGGGCTGGTGGCGCGCCCACAAGTTCCTGTTCCTGCGCCGTGCCAGTCAGCTGAGTGTGCTGCTCACCTTTGCCATCGGCCCCTGGATGGGGCTCTGGGTACTCAAAGGCAATCTCTCTTCCAGCGAGCTACTGGGCACAGTACCCCTGTCGGATCCCCTTGTGACCCTGCAAGTGCTGATGACGGGACACCTACCCGAGACCGCGCTGCTTGTCGGCGCGCTGCTTATAGCCCTCTTCTACCTGCTTGCGGGTGGACGAGTGTTCTGCAGCTGGGTCTGCCCAGTTAACCTGGTCACCGACTGTGCGAGCTGGCTAAGGCGCAAGCTGCGTCTGCCCCGCGCCGCCGAGATGCCTCGAGGCCTGCGCTACTACCTGCTGACCCTGGTGCTGTTACTGCCCCTGGTCACTGGGATAACAGCGTGGGAGTGGGTCAACCCAGTGCCTATCCTCTATCGCGCCCTGCTGTTTGGCGCCGGTAGCGGCCTGTGGATACTGGCAATGATCTTCTTGCTAGATCTCTTCATCAGTGAACGGGCCTGGTGCGGTCACCTGTGTCCCACAGGCGCCCTGTTTGCCCTGCTGGGCAAGGCGAGCCCGGTTAAGGTATCTGCGGTCAATGCCAGTGCATGCGACAACTGCATGGATTGCTTCGAGGTCTGCCCAGAGCGGCAGGTGTTGAAGCCCGCCCTCAAGGGCGACAACCCCATGATAGTCGACAGCGATTGCACCCAGTGCGGCCGATGTATCGATGTTTGCGCCCAACGCGTTTTCCAGTATCAAAATCGAATTGCCCTAAAGGCGGAGAACAACCAATGAAAAAAGTACTCACTTTAGTCGCGCTGATGGCGCTAGGAGCCTGTTCCGGTCAGCAAAGCAAACCTGCGGCCGAACCCGTGAACATCAGTTCACTCGGAAAAGGCGAGATCACCGCGGTTCGCGCGGCCGACGAGATGCCGACCTATCCTAAGAAAGGTCAGGCCATCGAGCGTGGCTTCGTCCACCAGCCACCGCTGATCCCCCACAAGGCGGACTATCAGATCAGCATCAAGAAGAATGGCTGCATGACCTGTCACAGCCCAGAGAAGGCTAAGCGCATGAAGGCGACCGAGATTCACTCGTCGCACATCCTGGCCGACAACAAGCTCAACTATGAGTATTTCAACTGTACTCAGTGCCACGTGCCACAGGCGGAAAACAAGCAGAAGTTGGTTGAGAATAATTTCTCGAATCAATAGGAGTTGAAGTTCGGATCTTGCATACTTGAACATTTGACGCTGCAAACAAAAAACCACCCGATAATGGGTGGTTTTTTATTGCCTGACGGCAATCTTGGCCTAGATAGTTTTTTGCCATTTTACGGTATTGGCATTTGGCCTCGCGCTGAGAGTCGCTGCTTCATGGCAATCTATCACCTGCGGTGGGCTTATGTGCAGATACATCTGCTACACGCCGTGAATACTTCCTTGTAGGCTCGACGATGGCATCCCTGCCATCGACGTCCGCAGATGCATCTACACCTGTATCTAACGTCTCTTCGATTAAACGGTATTGCGGGCGGCGAGGCATCTACATCCAAATCTAACGTCTCTTCGAATCTGTGTCATATGAAGGCAACTTACTAATCAGAAAGACATAAACTCGACTTTGATTACTCACTCGTTATAGATTGAAGCACCTGACAATCGTTATAACGCCTGATCGTTTTTTCTCCAGCGCTCTGATAGAGTATTTCAACATTAGCGGCTTGGTTATTGAAATTCTAGACTGTCGGTTGACGTATTATTCCACTCACATGTGCGATCTATTTCGCCAAGCAAGACAGCAAACTTGGAGAAGTAGCATGGCTTTAACATCCCCAACTCGAAACCTATTTCTTGCAGCCACTTGGTTTATGCTAGGTCTCATTGTCATAGCGATAGCCATTACAGCTTTGACCAAACAAGGCGCCTTTATTGCCCCAGGCACACTTTTGTTTTCGATATTACTATTCATGCAGAGTGCGCAGCGAACAAAACGCTATTCGGTTGAACCAAGAAAATTCAACAAGCGTCTTCAATGGGTTGGCTTGGTAACAGCAATTGTCAGTGGCGTTTCTCTAGTACTGCATCAGGCCAGCACTCAGGTATGATTTAGCCTTCATTCCAATAAATAATTCTTCAGCGTTTATTGCCACTCATAAATCGGGCGCGCAGGCGCGAACAACATAAGGAGTATGTGTGAAAATCTACGGCGATCTGCAGTCTGGTAACTGCTACAAGGTGAAGTTGTTGTGCGCCCTGCTGGGCATTGAACATGAGTGGATTCATGTGGATATTCTTGCGGGCGATACCGGCAATAGCGAGTTTCTGGCCAAGAATCCCAACGGCAAGATCCCGCTGCTCGAACTGGACGATGGCCGCTGCCTATCCGAATCCAACGCCATCTTGAACTACCTCGCCGCCGGCAGCGAACTCCTTCCCCAAGACAGCTATGCCCTCGCCAAGGTGCAACAGTGGCAGTTCTTCGAGCAATACAGCCATGAACCCTATATCGCCGTGGCACGCTTTATCGCCAAGTATCTCGGCTTGCCGGACAATCGCCGCGCCGACTATGAGTCGAAGCAGCAAGGCGGCCTCAAGGCGCTGGCGGTGATGGAAGGACAGCTGCAAGAGACGCCCTATTTAACCGGCGAGCAACTGACCACGGCCGACGTCGCTCTGTATGGCTACACCCATGTGGCCTACGAAGGCGGATTCGACCTTACCCACTACCCAGCGATTCAAGCCTGGCTTATGCGCATCGCCGCGCATCCCAAATATGTGGCTATGGTTTAATGTGACTGTACCTAGTGTGACTGTGGCCGAAACGGATAAGAGACAATAAAGGGACAATAGATGACACATAAGGGAAAACTCTTCTTTTTCTGCGGCAAGATGGGCGCGGGTAAGTCGACCAAGGCGAGGCTCATCGCCGATGAAAACGGGGCGCTGTTATTGTCGGAAGATGAATGGCTGGCAGCCCACTACCCCAATCAGATTGAGTCGTTTGATGACTATATTCACTTCTCAAGCCTCATCAAGCCCTTCATCAGAAACCATGTGGCCCGGCTGATAAACGTCGGCATTAATGTGGTGATGGATTTTCCCGCTAACACCCGCAAGCAGCGGCAATGGTTTCTCTCGCTCTGCAACGAACTAGCTTGCGAGCATCAGCTCGTCTATCTGGATCTCAGCGATCAGCAGTGCTTGGCTCAAATAGACAAGCGGCGCCAGGAGCAACCCGAGCGTGCCCGCTTCGATAACGAAGCCGTGTTCCGTCAGGTGACGCAATATTTTGAGTCGCCAACTGACGATGAAGGTTTGAACATTTTGCTGGTCGCAAAGGAAGACTAGATTTGAAGTAAAAGGGTGGCACCCTTTAATTGCTTTAATCGAATTTGGCTGCATTTTAATTTATTGAAAGTATTTGAGGGTCGTACCTTCATGGCAATCTATCGCCTGCCCGGCGAGGGACTTTGTTTGCACTTTTGCTGTTGTAGCTTCTGGCGCTGTCGTCATTGGTATATGAGTTGAAGGTCGTACCGTCATGGCAACCTATCACCTGCGGTGAGCTTATGTGCAGATACGCCTGTGACACGCTGTGCGCCATCCCTGGCCGCTCTGCGGTTTCATCCCTGAAACCGAAGGTCACCGGCGTATCTACACCCGATATCCAACGTCTCTTCGATTTGGCTTCATTAGTTATCGATAGAATAAACCAAGCATACTTCTAGCACGGCGGTACTGACCTACATTGATGTAGGGAATGCCAAAAAATGTAGGGAACATTTTTGGCCATGCCGCCGAGAGCCAAAAGTGTGCTTACACTCGGTGTCTAACGTCTCTTCGATTTGGCTTTATTTGATGTGAGTAGGAGGGCTAGATGAGTGTTCGGCAGGTTGCCAAACTCTACTCGCTATACTGCGCATCTATACAGGTATAATGGGATTTTGCAAAAAAGCGCCCCTTTCGCTTCCTACTATGTAATCTTGCAATTCTCGCTTTGTTTTTGAAAATTCGTAAACAATTGATTAAATTTAGTAAAAAACTGAGCTTCAGCCATTTAATAGAGAGTGGTTGAGGTGTCGCCCTTTCCTTTAAATAAGCGGGTCTCGTTTTGTTTTGGGGCTGTTCACTTTCTACTTGTGATGTAATGCCATTATTGATATAAATTTCAGATATTTAAAAAAGTTTGCCGCGATTTATATTAGGTGGTAGTGATTTACATAAGCGGCATTCTCGCTAATAAGCGTTAAGCGTTAAGCGTTAAGCGTTAAGCGTTAAGCGTTAAGCGTCTTTAGGTTGGAAGGTTCTAACCTGAAGCCTAAGAAAAACTGAAGTTCTTAAGTTTTTCTATTCAAAATAGTACGAACCCTAAAGACTTCACTTGACTCATTAAATAAATACATAAAAAACAAGGTTTACTCATGGGGTGGTTAGATAAGGCGAAAAAGGCAGCCGAACAAGCAAAGGATAAGGCTTCAGAGCTGTCTGATAAGTCGATCGAAGTAATGTCGGCAGCTAAGGAAAAGTCAGCTGAGGCTATGATTTCCACAAAAACGAAAATTTCTCAAATTGATACAGAAGAGGTCATTGATGATGCTAGGTCGAAAGCTTCTGATGTCACTGAGAAGTCCAAAGAGGCATATGGCGCAACCAAGGATAAGCTGAGTGAAATTGACACAGTTCAGTTGCTCGATAACACCAAAGCAAATATGCGAGATTTGTCAGATAAAGGTATTGCACTAGCGTCTGAAGGTGTCAAGCGATCAAAAGCAGCGATTGATAATATCGATTGGGAGGAAGTAACAGACCTTGAAGGCCAGAAAGCCAACATGGCTGAATACTGGCGCTCAGGTTCAGATAAGGTCAGTCATTGGGCGCGGTCTACCTTTGAAGTAGATAAAAACACCCTACAAATGGTTACCGATCTGCAATCCACTTTGCCGGTACCTGCTTCAACCGTAGACGATATTTTTAAGCAATGTCGTGAGGTGGCAACGCAGAGAGCACTTTCAGCATTTTTTCTATCGAATGTAACCAACACTATCGATGACTCGTCGGCGGAAAAATACACGAACCTATCGGAAGACTATCAAGAATTTGGTGGCCGGATCGGCGAGCATAATATTCGTAGCCATGAAAATTTCAGCAAAATGCAGGAGCAGCGGGCAGAGGCCCGGAATAGTTTTTCAACATTAGAAGATGGATATAACACTGGCAGGACATTAAATCCCCATGATGCTGACATTGAACATGTAATTGCGGCAAAAGAGATCTTCGACTCAAAGCAATTGCGAGCAGGTACTACAGATGATGGCTTAATTGAAGCCATCAATAGTGAAGACAACCTAATCTTTACAAACAGTTCGGTGAATCGTTCAAAAGGATCAGTATCTTTAGGTGATTTCCTACAAAAGTCTGAGCCACATCCAGACAAGCCTGGCTTTAGAACTGTTGAAATTCACGGCGAGGTCCACGAAATCAGTGAGGAAGACTGTCAGGTAGCGTACGACAAGGCACAGGATGCTCTGAATGCTCATAAGACAAATGCAGCTTTAGAGATTGGTGCTACGGCGCTGAAAACTGGCGCGGCAATGGCGATACAGCAAGTGGTAGGTATGATCGTTGTAGAGACAATCGATATCTTCCTTGATGAGGCAAAGTATTTTAGTAAAGAAGTAAAACTATTTGATGACAAAGGACTTGTAGGTAATGTCCAAGAGATGAACGAGCGTCTGACAAAAAGGTTGAATCAACGGTTTGAGGAAAGAAAAATTTGGGCTAAGGCAAAGAGTCTTGGAATCGAAGCCGGTGTTTCTGGTGCCATTAGCGTCATCCCACAGATCCTTATCTCAACACTGACTAGGCTTCCAGCATTTGCACTTGGGATGATTCGAGAAGGTACATTGAGCTGTGTGCGTAGCGCTCGAGTGTTAGCCAGTGATGACCCCAACAAACTACAGTCCATTAGTATTATTATGGCTAGTACTGCCTCAGCTGTTGTTGGACTTTACGTTAGTCGTGTGATCAGCACAGGTATAGCGAGTATTCCTCTGCTCAATAAGTTTAACAACCAGATTACCTCTGTACTTTCTGGCATGCTGATTACAGCTGTTCCTTTGGTGGCAATTTATCTCTTTGACCAAAACAAGAAACGTTTTGTATTTGGAATGGCTAATCTCACTGAACCGGAGCAACTAGAGGCTTAGTGCCGGTATACCGCTTAACAAGTGACTGTGGTGTTTAGTCAATATATTTATCCGTTTTTTGCGCACCACAGCTCCTCGCTTTTAAGCATGGTATTCAAGATCACGATGAGCTTTCGCATGCAGGCGATCAGTGCTACTTTCGGCATTTTGCCAGCCGCTTTGAGATGCTGGTAATAGCGCTTAAAGACAGGATTACACTGTATGGCTGACATCATCGCCATAAACATGACTGTACGTATCCTGTGGCGACCACCACGGATCCTGCGTTTACCCTTGTAAGAACCACTTTCGCGGTTCATGGGAGCGACACCAACTAGGGCGGCAATTTCTTTTCGGTTTAGTTTTCCTAACTCTGGCATTTCACTAAGCAGAGTGTAGGAAAGCACTTTCCCCACCCCAGGAACACTCGTCAATATTTCCGATTTGACGCGCCATTCTTTGACCTGGGCTACGAGCTTATCGAGTTTTTCCGTAAGTTTATCTATTTGCAGGTTAAGTGATTTAAGCAAAGTATTAATTGATTTATGAAGCTCTTTAGGCATGATTTGGAGACGATTTTTTTCCATCGTTGCCATTTCAAGTAGCTGAGTTCGTCTGATTAGTAAGTCTTTGATTATTTGTGACTGTTCATCCGGAAGCTGCTTTATCTCAGGTTTAATGATTGCCGCAAATTGAGCGATGACTGAAGCATCAATTCTGTCTGTTTTCGCCATAACACCGATAGCTTGGGCAAAGCGACGAACTTTGATTGGATTGACGATAACAACGGGTAAATTAGCTTTATCGCAGGCAAAGACAAAGGCATGCTCATAACGACCTGTCGCCTCAGTGACGATACGTTTTACCGGATGCTTCTTAAGTACCTGAATGACTTTCTGGATATGTTCAGGGTCATTTGGGATAGATAAATGTAGGTCGAGTGGATGTAGAACGATATCGAGCTGTGACTTACCGACATCAACGCCGACATTGATTTCAGTTTGGTTTTTATGGTTGTTCATTATAAGCTTACTCTGCCTTGCTATACGGGCTCGAGGCCCCAATGACTGTTCGAGTTATTGCTAGGAGTTATGCAGCGCTACCCACTTGTTACCGGTCTCTCGTAAGAGGAGCCGCCATTCAATCGAGCTACTGCATAAAGACCCTCAACGGCCATTGAGGGTGGGCCTCCAATTTACCCTAAAATGGAACAGGATTAACCATACAAGCGGTTTAAGAGGGACTGCTAAAGTTTGGTTCGCCTCCGCTTCGCTTCACATTATAGCCAAACATTATCAGCCCCTTAACAGGGCGTTAGTTGCCCTTCGGACTATGGAGAAAATTTGAAATGGGACTTCACGTACACAATCTTGGGAACTTACCAAATACTGTTGATGGTCGTGACTATTTTATTTACGTCCTAGATTATGGTTGGAAGGAACCTTTAACTGATACTTTAATCGCCAACTTTACCAATATGGCTAGAAAAGCTTCAGAGTCTCGATCTATGGTAATAGCCGGAATAGAACCAGTTCATTTTGCAAATGAAGTTTTCTCTTGGCACTCCATAAACGGTGAAGATAGTGAGAAATTGCTTCCGGCTGTAATGATTTCAACTCTTACACCTGCATATTTCCACGAGCATAATCACGAAAGAAGAATGGCTAACGAGATTGACGATAAACTGTTACTTATTCCTTTAAAGTCAGTTTGTGAGTCCACTGATGATGTTATTAAACTTATAAATTCCATCTTCAACGATATTAAAAATAAAAAAGAACTTACGGGCTTTGAAGTGGCTAAAACGTTATCTAAAGGCAAAGGTCGGCGGTTTGCTGATGCCTTAATCCTAGAACCAAATATAAGCGGTGTTGGCATTAGTCTGAAAAAGCTGTTTAACTGGGGCAACTAACAAGGCCATCATGGCAATTGGACGCAAAATGCTTGGCTTGCGCTCCTTCGTCGCTGAGTTTAGCCAAGCATTTGTGCGCCCCATATGGCGGCGTTAACACATAAAACATTAATCTGAAGCTCACATATATAACTCTGTAGTTCTAACTCATTTTTGTCCAAAAAGGACTTAGCTTTTAGAAGATGATGACTGCCAAGTGCGGCTCAATCGAAGAGATGAATAACTAGGTGTAAACATGCTTTTGGCCTTCGAAATCAGGGATGATTTCGCAGAGCATCCATGGATGGACTTGCTGCGTGCCAAAAGAATGTTTGCACATAAGGCCTGCTGCCAAGCAATTGATTAACCATGAAGCTATGGTTTAAAGCTCCCATCCAAGTACCTAAGTCAGGTAGATGCAAAAACATCAAAATGAACCAACACTTCATTCAATCTGTCACAAATGTGTAAGCACATAAGGGTCGCTCTTTTGCGTCCCTGCAATCGCGACATTGGTGCATCCATGCACTGCACCTGCTGCCAAGCAATTCAAAACAACTTAGGTTAACGCTACAGGTTATCCCCAACTTGAGAATGAGGAGTCTCAACTACTCCTTAGCTACCCCTTTCGCCAACTTCAACTCCACCACATTCCCCTCGGGATCATTGATATAGAGGGAGCGCCCAAACCCTTGGGCCCCATATCTTTTGGCAAACCCTTGGGTGGTTATACCCTGCTCACTAAGATAATCCAGTAGTGCCTGCTCCTCCATGGCCTCGATGAGCAGACAGACATGGTCGACGTTGCGGCCATCTTGCTGCGGTGGCCCACCACCGAGTCGCCCCAGAGTGCTTTCGCAGGTGACGATATCGATGAGCGCATTGCCCGCCCGCAGCTGGGTCAGCCCCTCCTCGGGAAGTTCGCGCTCGAGCGTGCAGCCGAGCACGCCCCGATAGAAGGCCAGCATGGCGGGCAGATCTGTGGTACGCAATACCAGATGATCTATCCCCAAGATCGCTAACATAGTCCCTCTCCTCTGCTTATCTCCTGTGTTTATCTCCCCATGAGTATAGCCCGCCGCTAATTGTCACTGACAGTCGTGGCTAGCTTGCCTCGGCTAACAGTTGCAGCCAATAGTTGTAGCTAATATTTTTGGCCAAGCGCCCACTCCGGGTAATTGGCGGTAGGCTTAAGCCCAAAATTGGCGTAGCTTGTGATTATCAGGTTCCATGGAGATAGGTGATGAAACACGGTAAGCACGACGCACAGCTGTTAAAACTGGCCCTGGATATTGGCGTAGGCTACGCCAAGAAACGTGGCTTCGCCGATTTCGATAAGGGGATCTCCCCCAAAGACAAGGTAGAGTGCATCTACCGCCTGCTGGTGCAGGACAAGCTGATCCAGCCCCTGGCGACCGACAAGGAGGATGGCCCCAACATGAAGCACAAGCTGATCCTGTGGATCCATCGCCAGCTACCCGAGGATCACCCCCTCAAAGAATGACCCCAAGCCTGAGCATGGCGGGCCATTCAGACCTTTGCTCGCCCTCAAGCCGTTGATCTCTATCAAACCTTAGGCCGATTCCCGGCAGCGAGGGCCGAGATGAGCTATAGATCTAGCATCACCTCAGCCTAAGTGCACAAGGAGTTTTCGTGGCCGGGCCAGGACTATCGAGTCAAGCGGCGGCCGAGCGGCTGGAACAATATGGGCCCAATTGCCTGCCCAAGCCGGCAAGACTCAGCTTCATCCGCCTGTTTATTTTGCAGTTTAAGAGCGCCTTCATCTATGTGCTGCTCGCAGCCTTCATCGCCTGTCTGCTGCTCGGCCAGATCCTCAACGCCATCTTCATCTTCGCCGTGCTCATGCTCAACGCCATCATAGGCACAGTGCAGGAATACTCGGCCCAGCAGGCCGCCGACGCCCTGAGCAAGATGGTGCCCTCCCAGACCAAGGTGATCCGCGATGGCCACCCCAAGATGGTGGACAGCACGAGCCTGGTACCCGGCGACTATATTCTGCTATCCAACGGCGATCGCATCGGCGCCGATATCAAAATCGAAAAGCATAACCAGTTTAAAGTGGACGAGTCGGCTCTCACCGGCGAGTCTGTGGCGGTCAACAAGACAGATCTCGCTTTCGCCGGCACCCTGGTCACCCATGGACGGGCCGAGGGCGAGGTGATCGCCACCGGCGCCCGCACCCTGATAGGTCAAATCGCCGATCTGGTTCGCCAGGGCGGTAGCGCCAAGCCACCGCTGATGCAGCGTATCGAGCGCTTCACCCTGATCATCGCCATAGCCACCTTAATCATCATCGCCCTCATCTTCGGCCTGACATTGCTGCGAGGCGCCGACCTCTCCCAGGTGTTCCTGCTGGGGGTCGCCCTGGCGGTCTCCGCCATTCCCGAGGGACTGCCCGCGGCCATCACGGTCGCCCTGGCCATAGGCATGAAACGCATGTCCCAGGCCAATGTGATCGTCCGCAAGCTGGTGGCGGTGGAGTCTCTCGGCTCCTGCACTTATATCGCCTCGGATAAGACGGGCACCCTGACGGTCAACGAGATGACCATCAGCCAGATCAGCCTGCTGACGGGCGAGCGCTATCATGTGGCGGGCACAGGGCTGACGCCCACGGGCCTGGTGCACAAGCATGGCCATGGGGTGCCAGTATCGACCGCGCGGGATCCCGAGCTGTACCGTCTTGCCCTCACCGGCGTGCTGGCCAACGAGGCTCACCTCAGCTTCGAGGCCGAACAGAACCATGCGGATCAGATGCATGCCGACGGCGACGGGGTAGATCTCGCCTTCCTGGCCCTCGGCTATAAGCTCAATCTCGAGATGGACAAAGCCAAGCAGCCACCACAGGAGCAGCTATTTGCCTACGAGTCGGAGAACCAGTTCAGCGCCAGCATCAACCTGATAGAGGGGCGCTCCGTCATCTCGGTCAAGGGCGCGGTGGAGAAGCTGCTCACCATGTGCCAGCTGGATGCGCAGCAGACTCAGGCTGTGTTGGATGAGACCCACTGGCTAGCGCGCCACGGCTACCGGGTGTTGGCGCTCGCCAGCGGCGAGGTCAGCGACCCACACCATCCACTGGCAGGTTTGGATTTTCTAGGATTAGTGGCCATGAGCGATCCCCTGCGGGAAGATGCCATCGAGGCGGTTGCCCTGTGTCAGCAGGCACAGATCAAGGTGGCGATGATCACCGGCGACCACCCTGTGACCGCCCTGGCGCTGGCACGCCAGCTCAAGCTGGCCAACGACCAGGATGGGGTGATCACCGGCGAGCAGCTCACCCAGGCCCAACAGCAGAGTCTGGCCGAGTTCGACCATCTCATCGCCAGCCACAGGGTATTTGCCCGGGTACAGCCCAGGCAGAAGATGGAGATCACCGAGTCCTTGATCCGCCAGGGAGAATTTGTCGCCATGACGGGTGACGGGGTCAACGACGCCCCGGCGCTGAAGCATGCCCATGTGGGCATCGCCATGGGCCTCAAGGGCACGGATGTGGCCCGCGAGAGCGCCGATCTTGTGCTGACCGACGACCGCTTTAGCTCCATCGTCAAGGGGATCATCGAGGGGCGCATCGTCTACAACAATATACGTAAGGTGATCTACCTGCTGATCAGTACCGGGGCCGCCGAACTGCTGCTGTTTATCTTAAGCGTGTTATTTGCTCAGCCTATCCCGCTGTTTCCGCTGCAAATCCTCTGGCTTAACCTGGTCACCAACGGCGTGCAGGATGTGGCGCTAGCCTTCGAGCCCGGCGAAGGCCACGAGATAGATCAGCCGCCGCGCCGCCCCAGCGAGCCCATCTTCGATCGCCTCATGCTGGAGCGGCTGATCGTCAGCGCTCTGTGGATGGGCATAGTGGCCTTCGCTCTCTTCTCCCTGGTGCTGGCCATGGGCAGCAGCGAGAACGACGCCCGTAACCTCACCCTGATGTTAATGGTGTTGTTTGAAAACGTGCACGCCCTCAACAGCCGCTCGGAGCGTAACTCGCTGCTGCGCATGCCCATGCTGAGCAATCCACTGCTGCTATTTGGCATCATACTGGCTCAGGGCATACACATAGGCGCCAGCTATACCCCTGGATTGAGTCAGGCGCTAGGCATTAGCCCCATAGGGCTGGGACAGTGGTTGATGCTGCTGAGCGCCGCCTCGACGCAGTTATTCATCGATGAATACCATAAGCGTCTCTGGCGTCAGCAGCACAAACCTAAGGTTAGGCAGGCAACAGCTGATCGTCAGCTGGAATGATCAACACATTACTGCGGATGCGGGTCAACATGGCCTCGGCCGTATTGCCTATGACCATGCCCATCAGCCCCTTGCGCTGGCGAGCGCCCATCACCAGATAGGCGGCCTTGAGGCGACAGGAGAGCTCGTAGAGGCAGAGATCGGGATCGCCCGCCAGAAAATGTACATGCTCCTGATGCAGGCCAATCTCGTCCAGCTGAGGCTGATACCTGTGATAGGCGTCCTTCACCAGGGTGCGGGTGTCGATAAGGTCCATGTCTCTTAAGATCTTAGGCACACGAATGATGTAGGCCAGATGCAGCTGGCAATCGAGGGCCTCGGCCAGCTGGCGACCATGCTGAATGACGCACTGGTTGAGTTTCTGCTTGATGGGGTTGTCGCTGCCCAGATCCACCGCCATCAACACGCTGCGGGCACGCTGCAAGGGGTTGTCGCACAGCATCATCAGCGGGATGCGCACATGGCGGATCAGCTGCCAGTCCATCGGCAGATAGTGGGTCTTGTGATGCACCGCCTTAACCATGAGGTCGAACCCATGACGAATGGAGTGATGACAGGCATGTTCGAACAGATCTTTGGTCCACACGCTATGCACGGCCACATCTTCCGCCTTGAGCGCCTTAAGCTTAGCGGCGATCTCCTCGCTGCGCTGATTCATCAGGGCTACCTTGGCCGCCGCACCCAGCCTGGGGTTGTAGTACTCCTTACCCGCAAAGGATTCGTAGCTGTAGGCAAACACCTCAGCCTCCTTCTCCAGTACCCTGGCCAAGGCGATCCCCGTCTCTATGGCATCGGCCTGCTGCTCGGCTTTCTGGGAAATAATAAACACCTTGTCCATGGTTACCTCCTGTCGGCAAGTTTCCATTTGAGCTTAGTCACACTCCATGGGTTACGCCTTGATCTCGGTCATCAAAATGATCAAGATCACATTATCACCACTCTCGGGGAGTCGCGCCTGTTATGGCCATAGATAACTTCGTCTTGTCCCTGTGTTTGATCCTGCTGTTCGGCCGGGTGCTGGGCGAGGTCTTTAAGTGGCTGCAGCTCCCGGCCGTGGTCGGCGAGATCCTGGCGGGGATCCTTATCGGCCCAAGCCTGCTGGGCTGGATAGCCCCCCATGAAACCCTGGCGGTGATGGCCGAGCTGGGGGTGATCCTGCTGCTCTTCTCCATTGGCTGCGAAACCTCCATCAAGCACCTGTTTCAGGCGGGCAACAGCGCCGCCGGGGTGGCTCTGCTGGGTATCGCCCTACCCGCCGTGGTTATCGGCCTAGTGTGCCTGCTCTACCTGGATCTGCCCGGCTTTACCGCCCTCTACCTGGGCTGCGCCCTGACCGCCACCAGCATAGGCATATCGGTGCGGGTGATGGCCCAGGCCAAACAGTCCCAGAGCCAGGAGGGCCACATCATCCTAGGCGCGGCGGTGATCGACGATATCGCCGGGGTGATCCTGCTGAGCCTGTTGTTTAACTTTGCCAGCTCAGGCGAGGTGGGGCTTATCCCCAGCGGCCTGTTGATCCTCAAGATAGTCGGCTTCCTGCTGCTGGCACCGCCCCTGGCGCGCCTGCTGCTGTACCTGTTTCGCGCCGTCAAACCCAAAGAGGAGGAGACAGGATACGAGGCGATAGTCACCATGATCCTCATCTGCCTGTTTGCCTGGCTGGCCCACGCCCTGCACGCCCCCGCCCTGCTCGGCGGCTTCGCCGTCGGCCTGGCGCTCAGTCGCCAGTTTATCTCGCCCCTTAATCGCTATCTGCAAAACCCCTTCGCCTTCACCCACGAAATGGAGGTGGAATCTAAGCCTCTGGTGGATATCTTCGCCCCCATCTTCTTCGTCTATGTGGGAATAAGCCTAGATCTGAGCCAGATAGATCTCGGCTGGAGCGGCCTGTTCACCCTGCTGATGTTATCCTTGCTGGCGATAGTCACTAAGATGATGGCAGGCCTCAGGGTGCCAGGTCACCTGCGCACCAAGGCGATTGTCGGCAGCGCCATGGTGCCAAGGGGCGAGGTGGGACTGGTGTTTGCCGAGATGGGGCTGCAGATGGAGATCATCTCGCCAAAGCTGTTTACCGAGCTGGTGCTGATCATCGCCATCACCACAATTGCCGGCCCCCTGCTACTCAAGTGGGCGCTGGCGAAAGACGATAAATAGCCAGTAAGTAGCGACTAAGCAGAAGCTAAACCTTAGGCAAAAAAATACCCGCCATCAGGCGGGTATTTAGCAGCTAGCATCTTAGATTAGACTGGAGAGACCACGAAGAGTAGCTCGCCCTGTGAAACCTGCTGACCATTGCTGTTCAGGATACGCTCGATGCGGTACTGCTTATCCTCTGGATAGAGCACGGCACCCTGACGGTTGAAGCCAGCCAGTGTCACCTGAGAGAACATCTTCATCGCTTCGGTCAACGCCAGTGTCTGATCCACAGTCACTATGTCGCCTTCCTTAACGAAGTCGGCTTCACCCGGCGCTGGAGAGGTATAGAAGATACCTGCACCCTGAGCCAGAACCTTAAGCTCGTTACTCTCACCCACACGCAGCGACTCGGTATCCACACCTACAGTCTCTGCGGCGGCTTCCATCTCGGCGATCAGCGCTGGAATATCCAGCTCGGCCATGAAGCGTGGCAGGTAGTTAGTGTCGTATACGCCTTCGTTGAAGGTGCCATCTTTCAGGATGCGCGTTAACAATGGGATGTTAGTCGCGATGCCCTTGATCACTACTTGGTTCGCCAGGTAGTCATGCAGCTTGTTGATCACATCTTCACGGCTCTCACCACGGCAGATGATCTGAGCGATCAGGCTGTCGTAGTATGGTGAAACCTCTTTGCCTTCACCGGCGATAGAGATTATCTCGATATCGTCACGCTCTGGGATCACACACTCGGTGATCATGCCAGGATGTGGCAGCAGCTGTAGCACACCGTTGCTGTCCAGTGCGGCCTTCTCGGCAGTCACACGAACCTCGATGGCGTAGCCGATCTCTTGTGGCTCAAGATCTTCGATTGAACGACCGGCGGCGATGTCGAAGCCTGCGCTCACGATATCGATACCTGAGGTCGCCTCGGTCACAGGGTGTTCAACCTGCAGACGGGTGTTCATCTCCATGAAGTAAACTTCGTTGGCATCCAGGTTGTAGATGAACTCTACGGTACCTGCGCCCATGTAGTCTGTAGCATCGCCGAGGGCGCGGGTATATTCCATCACCTTCTGCTTCAGCTCTTCTGGCAGCATGGTAGAACCAGACTCTTCGATCACCTTCTGGTTGTTACGCTGTACCGAACAGTCACGTAGACCCAGTACCTTGGTATTACCAAACATGTCACGCAGCAACTGCACTTCGATGTGACGCAGTGAGGTCACATACTTCTCTAGGTAGAGGTCGCCGTTACCGAAGGCCGCAGCCGCTTCGGTAGAGGTCTTCTGGAACAGAGAGATCATATCTTCTGGACGTTGAACGACCTGGATACCCTTACCGCCACCGCCTTGTACCGCCTTAAGCAGCACTGGGTAGCCGATTTCGTTGGCCACGTTCACCGCCTGCTCGGCATTGGTCAGAATACCGTGGCTGCCAGGTACTACAGGTACATTTTGCGACTGCGAGGTCTTAATCGCGTTCGACTTGTTACCCATAGTCGTCATTGAGTGCACACTTGGACCGACGAAGTTAACGCCGTTGTTCACACACAGGGCCGCAAACTGAGGGCTTTCCGATAGGAAGCCGATACCAGGGTGCAGCGCGTCGACTTGCTCATACTCGGCAACCTTCAATACCGAGTAGGCGTTGAGGTAACTCTCGTCTGAGGTGTTACCGCCGATACAGACCAGCTTGTCGTTTTCGTTCAGCATGTCGGCCGGTACTGAGGTCATGTCAGGATCTGACGCCACCAGTACCACCTTTATGTTGTTGTCGTGTGCCTTGCGGATCAGTTTCACCGCAGTACAGCCACGGGCGTGTACCAGCACCTTGTCGATCGGCTTCATCAGCTGACGCGGATCATCCTGTACCAACTCTTCCTCGGTGATCAACATCTCAGGCACCAGGGTCGAAATGGCGTTACCAATCACATCCACTACCTTAGCCGTTGGCTTAGGCATAAGCGGATCGATGCTGCTTAGCTGATCGTCGATAGTGTCGCTAAATGGGTTGGTGACCAGGGCGTTCATGGCGCCAGGTACCTTAGAAAGATAGTTCGACAGGGTCGAGGTAGAAGGCAGATACGCAGGGACAACCATCTGACCGGCGAACGGCATGTTGGTGCCCGAGAAGTAGTAAGTCTGTACTAACGGGTGAGTCACGAAGCTCGCCTGTGCACCACCGGTACAGTCACCAAAACCAAACATCAATACCGGCAATTCGTTATCACGAACGAAACGGGTAATACGGTCGTTCACTACCGCCATAGAGAAGAGCGCCGCAGCACCTTCTTTGGTCTGCATACCACCAGAGCTGATAAAGCAGATCACCGGCAGCTTACGCTTAGCACATTCGATCAAGAGCGCTGAGAACTTCTCGGCAGAAGCCATATCGAAGGCACCGGCCTGGAAGGCTGTGTTAGACACGGCCACACCGACGCGCATGGTTTGTCCATGGTGCTCGAAGTCCGCGGTACCTGTGATCAGGCCACAAGGACGGATACCCTTGTCTAGCGCGTCTTCGATAGAGAGACGGAAGCCTGGGAAGTTCAGCAGGTTAGCCGACATCTTGTCGCCGTTTAGCTCTTCAAACTCGGTAAAGAACTTGGCAATCACATTTTCCCAGCTCATCTTACCGGCGCGCTTCTCGTCACGCAGTACCTTCTGGATCAGCAGATCCTGATAACCCATGGTCAGACGGTTCCAGAAGTCTTTACGACGACCGATACGCACTGGGTTAATGGCACCCGTGTACTCGCTGCTCTCCTCTTCGCTGGCGAAGTATTCAGGCAGCAGACGCTCGAAGAAGTAGGTCAGGATAACGAACAGAGAGTCGTTAAGCTGAGGGAAACCAACACTCTTCCACTGCTCAGTCTTGGTCAGCAGATCGGCGCGGTTAGACTGAGACATGAAGTACTTCAGCCACTTGTAGAACTTGTTCTTATCGTTAGCGGTATCTTGCTTAGAGATAGCGCGGTCAATAGAGTCATGTAGCAGGCCATCAACCGAGGCGCGCGACAGGCTCTTAGACATCATGGCTTCTTTCGCGATAGAGGCCAGGTTGCCCACGACGTTGTCGTACAGCGCGTTGAAGATCAGGATGTTATAACATTGCCAGATGAAGTCTTCGCGCAGCTCTTCGTGCACGATCACATCCAGAACCGTCAGCTGGTTCAGCTCAGGCCAATCTGCCTGAGTCACCTCGTCTGGAAGGCTCTCTAGATAATGGATCAGCCCTTTGAAGTTATTCTCGGCGTTGCTCTTCCATCTGTGGTACAGCGACCAACCGATGTTGAACAACAGCGCCTTACGGGCCTTCTTATAGTTTTGCTTCGGCTCACCCAGGATGAGACGAGTTAGCATGTTACGCTCGGTAGAGACTTCGTCACGCTTGGCGGTGAAGTTGCTCCACAGCTTGTTCAGCTCTTCGTCGTATACCAGCTTATCTGGGCTCGACAGCCAAGACTGGAACACCTTGTCCTGCTCCTGCTGAATACGCGCCAGCAGATCACCCTCAGGCACACTCACCTTAGACAGGCGACCATATTGCTCCTGTGAGATCGAATGGATACGGCTACGCAGCGTCAGGTAACGCAGGTAACGGTATGAGCTACCAAACAGGTTGAGGTGCATGGTGGGGTTGTTAGCCACCGACAGTTCGGCGTGGTGCTCTAGCGCTTCCAGGTTCTTTGAAGGCTCGAGGAAACGGTGTAGGCTGCGGTCGTAGTGCTCACGCAGATCCTTAGATTCGCGAACAAATTGTACCGCCGCATGCTCAACGGCCTCGATGCTGCTGATGATGGCGCGGCGTAGGTTGTGCTGACGCTCATCCTTGTCAGATGGCGAGAAGTCGATGATGCCATCGATACAACCTGAGGTGTACAGCTCTTCTGGTGACACACCTACCGACTTAGCACACTCCTGCCAAGAGAGGTTGTACTTACGCGCAATGCTCTGTAGACCCTGTGGCTGGATGGTGTTGAAGATACCGTCACGTAGCGACAATAGAATGTTAGCCGCAGCCAGTGGAATAGCACCACCAGAGTAACCGGCACCGATAACGATACCTACGGTAGGTACGTCGACGTTAGCACTCTCGGCAATCGCCTTAGAGATGGTGTGCGCCTGGTTTTGGCTGTTGGCTATCTCACCCGCATCGGCACCCGGAGTGTCGATGAGGTAAACGATAGGCATTGAAAGCTCGGCAAAATGACGAATGGCCGTGCAGGCCGCCAGGTGATGCTCTGGCATCCAGGCACCATTGCTCGTGGTACGTTCCTGGGCGATAAAACCTATGCGGCGAGTGCGAGATCCAAAATTCAGTTCGATCTCGGCACTATAAAAAGGCCCCATATGTTTTTCGACAATTAACTTGCCTTTCAGATCCGCAATCACGCGCTTGGCGCCTGGGCGGCTCTTGTCTAAGGTAGGTTGAATGACTTTGGCCACGTAGCCGTCAACATCCAACTGCTCTAACTCTTTTAAGTTAGCTTGAATTTCATCGTCGCTGAGCAGACCCTTGATCTGCTGTGAAAGGCTCTGCTTACTATGCTTAGGAAACAGAGAAAAATCCTGTGCCAAATGTTCAGCTTGAAGAAAAAGCGGATCGGCTGTTTGAACCTGAGTCGTGTTTGTGGGCTGATTGTTGCTGGTCATCAATAGATCCTCTGCTTTAGCCTCTAAAATTTTTAGCCCATAAATATAGCTTTGTTATAGGGTCAAATGCTATTAAACTGGCTTAGACGCTTTGTTCCATATTTGAGACAGTGATAAATAATGCCAGATTTAAACGGTATGATGCTCTTTGCGGCCGTCGTTCGCGCCAAGGGTTTCTCCCAGGCTGCTCGTAATACGGGCATGCCAAAATCAACCATTAGTCGTAAGGTGGCTCAGCTCGAAGAGCAGCTAGGCGTGCGCCTGTTGCAACGCGATACCCGCAATCTCAGCCTGACTCAGGTTGGAGCGCTTTTTTACCAGCATTGCAGTAGTATTAGCGATGAAATCGAGGCTGCCAAGGCAACCATAGAAAATACACATAATGATGTATTTGGCTCACTGCGCATCGCCATTCCGGTTTCCTTCAGTCAGGAGCTTATCGCCAGCCTCTGTAGCAGCTTCATGCGGCTCTACCCCAACGTGGATCTCGACGTCCAATTTACCGACAGTGATGTGGGCCTAGTGGGCGAAGGCTATGATATCGCCATCAAGTATGGGCCGCTGCAATCCTCAGACTTAGTCGCCCGCCTGCTGTTTGAACGCCAACCCATATTGGTGGCCAGCCCTGGCTATCTCAAGGCCAACGGTACCCCGGCGACGCCCCAGGATCTCAAAGAGCACAGCGGCATACTGCTGGGGACCTCACGTTCGGCCCCCATCTGGCCCCTGGGTAAGGGCGAACGCAAGACCATGGTCAACTTCAAGCGTAAGGTGAGAGTGAACAGCGCCATCATGGTTAAGCAGCTGGTGCTGGACGATTTCGGCATCGCCATGCTCTCTAATTCAGTATGTAAGAACGAGCTGGCCGGTGGCAGCCTAGTGCCGCTACTGCAGGAGTGGCCGATGGAGCCTTTCAAGGTCTATGGCGTCTATTCCAGTCGCCGACAGCTGGCCACCAACATCAGCGTGTTCCTGGATTTCTTCACCAAGCGCTTCAACAGCCACGAGTCGCTACAATCTCTACTCATGTAGCTAACCTCGGCTGATATGAGCCATCTCTGTTGTATGTAGACCATCTCTACTGATATAGGTTCTTACATCCAGCCCTTTGTCTTAAGAAGGTGCTTCACCACCCGCTTACGCAGCGCCAGGTCGCTATCTGAGGTGATATCCATATTCATAGCGAAGAAATAGGTGTTCTCCTCGCGCTCGAGCCAGCCGACCCACCAACCCAGTTTCTGTCCATTACGCACTCCATAGCCCGTCTTGGCCCTTAGCAGCCAATCGCCGTTGGCATCGTTGAGCATCATGGTCTTGACGATGCGCTGGCTGCGCTCGGACACACGCAATTGATTGTGATAAAGACGCCTTAAGAAGTTCACCTGTTCCAGGGTCGAAATAGCTAAGTCACCATCGAGCCAGAAGCGGTCCAGCCCGCCGCCGATATCGGCGTTGCCATAATCGAGATTTTCCAGCCCACTAGCCATACGCTCGGCTCCCAGTTGCAACGCCAGCTTCTGATAGATGGGCACCACGGAATACTTCATTGCACCGATAAAGTTGTGGTCGCGATTCCAGCTGCTGTAGGCGCGCTCAACCCCGTCCCAGGCAAACCGGCTATGCTCATCTTCTACTATCCCTGCCTCGAGCAGCAAAAGGCTGTGAGGGATCTTAAAGGTAGAGGCGGGAATATAAGGATGCCGGCTGCGGGCGGCGTCGTTAGTCAGCAGCTTCCCCTCTTTATCATCTAATAGCACCAGGACGCCTTTCGCCCCCATGGCATCGAATGCCGCCTGTATCTCGCCATCCAGCCTGAGCGGCCCGACCGAAACTTGCTCTGCCACCGGTTTATCAGGCCCAGTTTGAGGTGCTGCCGCCGCGCCGCCAGCCCAACTTAACAGGGCCAGGCAGAGCAGCCCCAGATACCCCAGCGAACAGAGCAGCCGGTAACCTAAGCCAGCACTAAAACCAGAACCTAGACTAGAGCCTAGACCAGAACTAAAACCGGAACGAAAGCCACAACTAAGACCAGACTCCGAGCTAACCCGCATTTTCATCTTCACACCCCATTAAGCCGTATAAAACCCCTGCTTCGAGTCTAGCAACTTGCCCCTGCGCCGTGGGGGCAAACTCATGATGATTTGTGTCAAGAATCTGGCATTTTATCAAGCCATCTCAAGTCTTTATTTGCAGGCAGATGTCGTGCATACTCAGTTGTTGACTATAATAAATTCAAATTGATAACCGCCCTGAGCCATCATTGCCCAACATGCTCCACTGCGAGTGTTGAGGGTGAGAGGTTTTTGCAAAGGAACCATGTCATGCGTAAAACAGCCATAGCCCTGGCGATGACCAGCTTGCTGAGTAGCAGCGCCTTCGCCGCTCTGGATCTCGAAGAACTGCGCCTCCCTAAGGCAACCCAGGCCATGCCCGACGTCGTCAACCGCTATCAAGCCCTGGTCGAGAGCCTGGACGACAAGTATCGCCAGCAGAAAGATGAACTCATCATGACACAGATGGTGGCCCACCAAGGCGAGCGCCTCTGGCAACAGGCCGTGAGAGACGTACAATCCGGTGGTCAGGACGACAGACCCCTCTACTGGAGTCGCCTGGCGATGAAGAAGACCCTTAAAGAGTCTAAGCCCGCCTTTAACATGGCCGACTGGCAGCGCAGCATATTACTCAAGGCGGTAGAGAAATCTTCCCGCGGCTTCAGCGACATCCACTTCGATGACGACAGCCAGATCCGTATTCTGCTCACCGGCTTCGATCCCTTCTTTCTGGATCGCAACATAGATCAGAGCAACCCATCTGGCTTAACCGCGCTGGCCCTGGACGGCTACAAGTTTAGTGTCGACGGCAAGAAGGCCCAGATAGAGACGGTAATGATCCCGGTGCGCTTTGCCGACTTCGATCAGGGAATCATCGAGTCCCTGCTCACCCCTGTCTATCGTGAAAACAGCGTCAACGCCATCTTCACCGTCAGCATGGGCCGTGACGACTTCGATCTGGAGCGCTTCCCCGGCCGTAACCGCAGCGCGGCAGCGCCCGATAACCTCAACGTGCTGACCGGCGCCACGGCCCAGTCACCACAGGCGCCTATGTTCGATGGCAAACCACTCTATGGCCCAGAATTCGTCGAGTTCTCGCTACCTGTCGGCGCCATGCAGTCGGTCAAGGGTAAGTGGAAGATCAATGACAACCACACAGTGACCACGCTATCGAGAGGCGAGTTCGACGCCAGCTCCCTGAGCGAGCTGCAAAACACGACTCAGGTCAATGGCTCAGTCAACGGCTCGGGCGGCGGTTACCTGTCCAACGAGATCTCCTACCGCGCGGTGCTCCTGGGACAGCGTTTCAACAGCGGCATCAAGGTCGGCCATATCCATACCCCAAGGGTGAAGGCCTATGAGGCGGAGACGGAGATGGCGATCGTGGATCAGGTCAAGGAGATGGTCAAAGCCGCGGCAACCCGGCTATAATCACTCCTCCTGAAAACGCCCGCTCTCTTGGCGGGCGTCTATCACCTAACGCCTAGGGCCTGTTGACCTTTCATGTTTCGACGATTGCAATCCCTATTTCACACGCCTACGCCAGAATCATCTAGGCTTAGCTCCAAAGCGTCTAAATCAAGAACGTCTAAATCAAGAACTTCTAGCTCTCCAGCAAATAATGCCGAGCTTAACGAACACCAGCTGCTTATTCTCGAGGCCGTTGAATCTTGCTATCAAACGGCAGAGGGGCAACTTAAGCGCGGCTTTCCCCGCCCCGAGGTGAACTTTAAACTCAGGGGTAAGAGTGCCGGCACCGCCCATCTTCAGCTCAACAAGCTGAAATTCAACCCTGTGTTGCTGGAGGAAAATCTGGATGAGTTTGTCCAGCAGGTGGTGCCCCACGAGATCTGCCACCTGCTCGCCTATCAGCTCTATGGCCGGGTCAAGCCCCACGGCAAGGAGTGGCAGGTCTTGATGGTGAAACTCTATGGCCTCACGCCGAGCACCACCCACAGCCTGAATACCGACTCGGTCGCCGGCCGAACCTTCGACTATCGCTGCCGCTGCGGCGTCGTGCCACTGAGCATTCGCAGACACAACAAGGTGCAGCGCCAAGAGACCCAGTATCGCTGCCGCCGCTGCCAGGAGACGCTAAGCCTCCTGGATGGCATGGGCGGCGAGGTATGATGAATCCGGCTTAACTTGCCTGATCTGAGTCGATTCCCGTAGAATCGGCTTGAATTATGGCGCCATATTCAGCGATACAAGATGAGTGGGCGCCAACACACTAGTCACCACCAAGCCGGCCAAATAGAGAGCGCGGCAGAGATAGGCGACGAATTTTTGTTTTTAGGGAATAGATGTGCTAACTACCTCATTGAGTTTGAGGCCGCTGCTGCGCGGCGCCTTGGCGTTGCTGGCGCTCGGCTTTACCACGGGCGCCCTCGCCTCCCATCCCACCAGTTTTAATCAGGCCAAACAGGTCGCACGCAGCATCTACAGCGAGGCGCTACCGGCCAAGAGCTTCTACTGTGGCTGCGACATCAGCATCTCGGGTAAGCTGTGGCAACCCGATTTCGAGCGCTGCGGCTATCAGGTACGTAAACAGGAGAAGCGCGCCAAGCGCATCGAGTGGGAACACATAGTTCCCGCCTGGGAATTTGGTCATCAGCGTCAATGCTGGCAAGAGGGCGGCCGCAAAAACTGCGGCAAGACAGACAAACAGTTTAAGAAGATGGAGAGCGACCTGCATAACCTGGTACCCGCTATCGGTGAGGTCAATGGCGATCGCAGCAACTTCCGATTCAGCCAGTGGAACGCCAAGGCTGAGCAATATGGCCAGTGTGCCATGGTGGTCGACTTCAAGGGCAGAAAGGTGGAGCCCCCCAGCCAGACCCGCGGTCAGATAGCCCGCACCTATCTCTATATGCAGCAGGCCTATGGCCTTAAGATCGCCAAAAGTCAGCTAAAACTGTTTCAGGCATGGGATAAAAGCTATCCAGTTGATACTATTGAGTGTCAGAGAGACGCCGCCATCGCGGCCAAACAGGGCAACCACAACCCCTTTGTCCAGGCCCAGTGCCAAAAGCGGACAGATACCCAGCGTATCGCGGAGTAATGCATGAGAATTCCAAGGATCTATCAGCCCGGCAACTATGACCTTAACCAGCAGTTGATGCTGGACGAGGAAGCCGCCGGCCACGTCGGGCGCGTATTGCGCATGGGCGCCGGCGAACAGCTCGAGCTGTTCAACGGCGATGGCCACAACTACTTGACAGAGATCGTCGCCGCCAGCAAGAAAAATGTCGAAGTGCGGGTCCTATCCAAGGAGGCGAACGACAACGAGTCGCCCCTCAACCTGCATCTGGGTCAGGTGATCTCCCGCGGCGATCGCATGGACTTCACCCTGCAAAAATCGGTCGAGCTGGGGGTCAATACTATTACCCCGCTGTTTTCCGAGCGCTGCGGCGTCAAGCTGACCGGCGAGCGTCTGGAGAAGAAGATCCAGCAGTGGCAGAAGATAGTGATCAGCGCCTGTGAACAGTCTGGCCGCAGCACGGTACCAGAGGTGAGACCGGCGATGCAGCTCGACGACTGGTGCGGCGAAGCCACCCAGGCGCTTAAACTCAACCTGCACCCCAGGGCCGAATATGGCATCAATGGCCTGGTGATGGAGACCCCAAGGGTGCGTCTGCTGATCGGCCCCGAAGGCGGCCTGTCGCCCCAGGAGATCGCCATGACAGAAACCCATGCCTTCACCGACGTGCTGCTCGGCCCCCGCGTACTGCGCACCGAGACCGCTGCCCTGACGGCCATCAGCGCACTGCAACTTAAGTTTGGCGACCTGAGCTAAAAGGCTCGGCCCTTAGCATTAACAAAAGGAAAGATGAGATGATAAAGCTTGGCATAGTGATGGATCCCATCAGCGACATTAACATCAAGAAAGACTCCAGCTTCGCCATGTTGATGGCGGCGCAGTCGCGCGGCTATCAGCTCTATTATATGGAGATGCAAGATCTGGCCATGGTGAACGGCGTGGCCATGGGTAACATGCGTCGCCTCACGGTGAAACAAGATCCTCAATCCTGGTACCAACTGGAAGAGGCCGTCGATACGCCGCTGGCGGATCTCGACGTGATCCTGATGCGAAAGGACCCGCCATTCGATACCGAGTTCGTCTACGCCACCTATATGCTGGAGCGCGCCGAGGAACAAGGCACGCTTATAGTCAACAAGCCCCAGAGCCTGCGCGACGCCAACGAGAAGCTGTTTACCGCCTGGTTCAGCGAATTTACCCCAGACACATTAGTGACCCGCGATGCCCAGCGCATCCGCGCCTTCTATCAGGAGAAGGGCGATATCATCCTCAAGCCGCTGGATGGCATGGGCGGCAGCTCTATCTTCCGCGTTAAGGCGCAGGATCCTAACCTAGGGGTGATCATCGAGACCCTCACCAACCATGGCCAGCAATATGCTATGGCCCAGGCCTTCATTCCGGATATCACCGCCGGTGATAAGCGCATCCTGGTGGTAGATGGCGTACCTGTGCCATACAGCCTGGCGCGCATTCCCCAGAAGGGCGAAACCCGGGGTAACCTGGCCGCCGGTGGTCGCGGCGTCGCTCAGCCCCTGTCTGAGAGCGATTGGGCCATCGCCAACGCCATCGGCCCAGAGCTGAAGAAGCGTGGCCTGATCTTCGTCGGCCTGGATGTGATCGGCGACAAGCTCACCGAGATCAACGTCACCAGCCCGACCTGTATCAGAGAGATCGAGGCCGCCTTCGACGTGGATATCACAGGCATGCTGATGGACGCCATCGAAGCGCGTATTGCCCGTTAATCTGGAGCCAAGATGAAACTAACCCGCTTATGTTCCCTCCTCTGCCTGGGTGCCGCGCTGGTATCGGGCAACCTCTGGGCCGACAACCTGCTCGGCCCGCAGACAGCGCCTAGCCGTCCCAAGAATATCGTCATCATGGTGGGCGATGGCATGGGCCCGGCCTACACCAGCGCCTATCGCTACTATCAGGACAATCCCAACACCCAGGAGATAGAGCAGACGGTATTTGACCGCCTCTTGGTGGGTAACGCCAGCACCTATCCGGCGCCCGTCAGCGGCTATGTCACCGACTCGGCCGCGGCCGCCACCGCCCTGGCCACAGGGGTGAAGACCTATAACGGCGCCGTGTCGGTAGATGTCGATAAGCGTCCCATCCCCACCCTGCTGGAGCAGGCCAAGAAGCGCGGCATGAGCACAGGCGTGACAGTGACCAGCCAGATCAACCACGCCACCCCTGCCGCCTTCTTAAGCCACAACGAGAGCCGCCGTAACTATGAGGCTCTGGCCCAGAGCTACCTGACCACAGATGCAGACGTCATGCTCGGCGGCGGTCAGAAATATTTTTCTGACAAGCTGATCAAGCAGTTCGAGACCAAGGGGTATCGGGTACTCAAGGATGCAGCCCTGCTGGAGGGTGTAACCCAACCTAAGGTGATGGGTCTGTTCGCCGAGGTACAGCTTCCCTGGGCGATCGATGAGCCGGAGGCCAGACGCCTGAGCACCATGACCGCCAAGGCGCTGGAACTACTCTCCCAGAACGACCAAGGCTTCGTGTTATTGGTGGAAGGCAGCCTGATAGACTGGGCCGGCCACAACAATGATATCGCCACCGCCATGGCCGAGATGCATGAATTTGCCAGCGCCATCGAGGTGGTCGAGCAATATGTGCGTCAACATCAAGACACTCTCTTAGTCGTCACCGCAGACCATAACACCGGCGGCCTCTCTATCGGCAAACAAGGCGAGTACCGCTGGGACAGCCAGATGCTGCGCCAGATAAGTGCCAGCCCGACACAAATCGCTAAGCAGGCATTGGCTCAGGATGAGTGGCAGGGCGGCGTGAGCGGCGCCCTAGGTTTTACCCCGAGCGATGACGAGTTTAGCGCACTGGATAACGCCAGAATGCAGGGCGAGCAGGTGCTTACCACCCAGCTTAAGAAGCTAATTGACCAGCGCTCCAACACAGGCTGGACCACGGGCGGTCATACGGGTGTGGACGTACAGGTGTTTGCCGCCGGCCCGGCCTCATCCCTGTTTGCCGGCCATCAGGACAACACGGATATCGCCCAGAAGCTGATCAGCCTGCTGCCTAAAGCGGCTAAGACTAAGCCAGAAGCTAAACAGACTCCAGCCAAGCCACTAGAACCTAAGGCTGCCAAGCCTGTAGACGTTCTGCCACTAGATGCCGAGCCAGAAGCGGCGCAGCAGAAAACAGAGGTGAAGGTTGAAGCAGAGGTTAAGGTTGGGAGTAAGGCCAAGGATCTCATCGACTCACAGGTATTGCCGAAAGAAGATGTAAATCCGGCTACGGACGTGAAACCGGCCACCGAGGGTCAGTCTGCCGCCAGCGACTCTAACGCTAAGAAGATGGAGGCTAAGGAGATGGACGCCAAGCAGGCTTTGCAGCAAGCAGAAGATCTGCTTAGCGAGGGCGCCGAGAGTCAGTCTGCCGCCCCCGTGTCTCAGGTAGACAATCAAGACTAAGTGCTACTTTTGACTAGCTTCTCTCGTTAGCTCCCCTGCCTCGCCAACTTAGGCTGGGGAGCCTGGCTGATGGGCCACAGGCGAGTCTCCTCTATCTCCTGCAACACCTTAAATACCGACGCCACATCCAGTGGCCGCGAGAAGTAATAGCCCTGACCTAGCTCGCAGCGTTGACAGCTGAGGCACTCCGCCTGCTGCTGAGTCTCAATCCCCTCTGCCACCACCTGACGCCCCAGATTATGAGCCAGCTCGATCACTGTGGTGATGATATGGGCATCGGCCTCACCATCGAGCACATTGGCGGTGAAACAGCGATCTATCTTCAAGAGATCGAAGGGCAGCTGCTTGAGATAACTCAGCGAAGAGTAACCGGTGCCGAAGTCATCGATGGCAATCCTCACCCCCAGCGCCTTGAGCGCCGCCATGGCCGCCATGGCCTGCTCTACCTGCTCGATCACGCTCTCCTCGGTCACCTCAAGCAGCAGAGATTGGGCCGAGATCTGCTGTGCCTCCACCTCTTGGCGCACCACGTTCAGGAGGTCAGGGGCCAGGAAGTGTTTGGCCGACAGGTTGACCGCGATATAGAGCTCGGGCCAGCCCGCCGACTTTAGCTGGGCGACTAACTCCGAGGCCTTACGGATCACATAGTTACCCACCTCGATGATCGCCTCGCTATGCTCGATATCGGGAATGAAATCCCCCGGCATGATGAGGCCACGCTCGGGGTGGAACCAGCGGATCAGCGCCTCGAAGCCGCGCAGCCTACCCGAGGGCAGCTCGACTATAGGCTGTAGGAAGAGCACCAGTTGCTCCTCGTTGATGGCCGCGCCTATGCTCTGCTCTATCATGAGGCGGTTATTGGCCTGATGCAGCATCTCCTCGCTGAACACCCGATAGTTGCTGCGACCGGCACTCTTGGCCTGATACATGGCCAGATCCGCATGCTGAATAAGCTCCTCCGCCCTGAGCTGTGAACTGTTGCAGTAAGCCAGGCCAATACTGGTGGTGACGATCAGCTTGTGACTGCCCAGCACCACGGGATGTTGCAGGGCCGAGAAGATCCTGTGGATCACATTGCTCACCTCCTGCTCGTCACGCACCTGCCTGAGCAAGATAAGAAACTCATCGCCCCCCTGACGAAATACGGTATCCATCTCGCGCACGCTGTTGGTCAGCCTGGCGGCCACTATCTTGAGCAGCTCATCCCCCTGAATGTGCCCCAGGGTGTCGTTGATCCGCTTAAACTCGTCGAGATCCAGGAACATGAGCACCACACAATCTTCCTCGCTGGCGATACAGGCGATGGCGGTCTGCAGCTCATGGTGCAACATGGCCTTGTTGGGCAGACCCGTCAGGGTATCCAGCATGGCGAGCCGCTCCAGCTCGTGGGTGTACTCGTCCACCTCATTTTCCATCCCCTGCATGTTGTCGGCCAGCTGACGGGTCGCCAGATGGATCAGGTCCACCTCGTCGGGAAACCAGGATGGCTTTCTCGGCAGGCTGGTGCGCACGCTGCCAAAGTCGTGGTCCGCCAACAGGGGCAAGAGGCTGGCATGGCGCGCCAGGCTGACGACTGGCGACCAGGCCACCAACAGCACCAGACCGGCGGCCAAGATCAGCCCTACCAAGAGGGTGCCCACCATCCCCAGCTGAAAGGTAGAGAGCATCTGCTGCCATTGTTCCAGACTCATCAACACCACGATCGCCGGGGCGTTTTCCACCTTATCCAGGGGGAAGGACCAAACCGCCCAGTGGCTGCCCTGATAGCTGTAGATGCCTTCTCCGAGGGAGATCTGCTGCCAGGAGTAGCTACCGGCCATGTGACTCAGCAGGGCGAAGCTGCTGGGGCGGTTGCTGATACTATAGAGGTGACGCCCCCACAGGGGCCCTGGCTCGGCGCCGCGAGACTGGGCTCCTAACACCGCCAGCTCGATCGACTTGTCGGTACGAAAGTGGCTGATCACCTCCGTGAGTGCCGACTCGAAGAAGAACAGATGAGGCTTGCTGTTCACCAAGGTCGGTACCAGCACCTGGATCACGCAGTCCTCGACACACACCACCCTGGAGGTGAGTTCATAGGAGGCCTCGCTCTGCATCAGCCACTGGAGATCGTCCTGAGAGTGTGGCTCGCCCGCGTGGGCCAGTCGTTCACCGTTTAGCTGATACAGGCCGAAGCCCTTGAGATCCCAATAGAGCTGTACGTCGGGCCAGTCCTCGCTCAGCAGTAGCTGATAACCCTCGGCGCCATCATCGCCCTTGGCATTGGCCACAAACCCAAGCTGCATCGCCGCCTGCAGTGAATGTTCCACCGCCGTACTCATGGAGAAGGAGAGACTCTGGGCCAGCTTGTCCCGCTGGGCCTCCAGTAACATCTTCTGCTGGTTCAGTAGCTGCTGGTAGGCCAAGGTACAGATCACCCCACCCACCAGGGTCAAGATCAGAATCACCGCGATAAGGAGTTTCCATTTGATACTCAAGAAGCGATTGGGGTGATTCACTATCATGGGATCACCACTGGAACTTGTAGGATATTTCGATGGCAAACAGCGACCAGTCCTTGTCCTGCACCGCCGGATTCGGCAGCAGGATAGGGGTCACCCAAGCGGCACCGCGTACCTTGTGGTATTCCGCCGCCACCATCCAATCTTTCGCCGGCAGCCAGCGGCTCCCAATGGTCCAGTCGTGGGCGTAGCCAAAGTAGCCGGGCAGCCCTCGTCCGGCCAGCTTGTCGCCATCTGCATCCTTCTCATCCTGTACCTGATGATCGTAACGCACGAACACCTCGACATCCCCCGGCAGATAGCCGCGCACATCCAGATAGTAGCCGTAGCCCCTCACCTCATAGATGCCCAGCTCTGGCGGCACAAACACCCCGCCCACATAGCGATCCCAATGCAGGTATTCGCCGGTAAATTCGAGGAAGTTAATCCGGTACTGGGCCGACACTATCCAGTGTTTGGATCGCAGGCTGCCATCGGCAAAAGGCCCCCCCAGATGGGACTGATAACGACTCTTGGCGTCGAAATAGGTGAGCCCTAGCCTCAGGCTGTCGTCCTGATACTCGAGATCCGCCCCCCAATAGCCATCGGCATCGAAGCGGCCGAACTCCTTTGAGCCCACCACGTTACGGGTCAAGTCGTCAGAGGTTTGTGCATCCCCCAGGGTGAGGTGCCATTCCAGTGAGCCGTCCAGCACTGGGTGGCCACCAAACAGCTCGCCGCCTGTGATATGCAGCAGGGCATCGCGAAGATAGTCGCTATAGACAGACTGGGGCAGCAAGATCCCCGGACGAGTAAAGGAGACATCCCGGGTACTGGTGTAGAAGCCGGCCTCACTCTTAAACAGCCCCCCCCTGGCCCCCACATAACCCTGATCTAAGATGAATTTATACTCGGCAAACAGATAGTCGGCGGAGAGCCCTGACTCATCCAAGTTCCCCCACTGGCGATAACGGGCGGCGCCCGCAACACGGAAGTGCTCATCCGGCATCCAGGAGAGGTGCAGCGCCGCCTCGGTGACATCGAAAGTATCTCCCGACTCGCCGACGATAAATTCGCTGCCATCGGCTGAAATATAGCCCTGACCGATAAAGCCATTGACCTGCCATTGGTTGCTCTGAGCCTGTGCGGTAAGCGGTAGGCAGAGGGCCAGTGGCAAACCTAAGATGCCTGCCAATAGGATTAAGCGACTAGTGCTCGGCTTCATCTTGTCCTCCTTGACGCTCGATACCTGCCTCGACGGCGAGCTCGCCGCCACCGCCAGACACATAGCCTATCGCCCCGGGCGTGCTGGCCACCTTCTCGCGCATCTGCGCCTCGGAGTCTAGGGTGACCGGCCGCTCGCCGACGCCGGAAAACACCAGGCGGTCCCAGCGATGACGCAGCACGTAGGGCATCATTTCCAGCTGCTGATAGCAAAATTCTTCATGTATGGGGGAGTTGCTGGGGAGGACGAAGACCTGGATCTTCTGACCGTCGGACCAATAGAGCTTCTGCATGGCGAAGATCAGCTTGAGATCTTTCGGGGTGATGTCGGCGATCTCCACAGAGGAGTTGACGATCACCTGAGCGGCGAAAACGTTAGCGCAACAAAGGCCCAGTAGGCACATCCATGTCGACAATCGCCGCATCCTCGCTCCTCTATCTCCTATAGACCTCAGTTATGCGCCAAATCTCACATAACAAAGGATATTTATCCTCTAATGAGATATAGCTTAGGCAAGAATCGGCAAACTGGCATAATAAATGTTACTGATAATATAGTGGCTTGGGCTATAATTGCCGCAAATTCCCCTTTGGCCTGTGGTTGCGCGTGTTATCTAATCCTTCTCAAGTCGTCCTAAGAAATATCGAACTGTTTGAATCAAAGAATGTTTTACTCATCAATCATGAGTGCGATCTTCTGGCGACGGCCCTGTTGGAAGATGCCGCAAAAGTCACGACTCTGGCCCTAGATTTCAACCATTTTCAACGCATCAAAAGCCATGAAAATGCCCGTCTGCAGTGCCATTTCGGCCATCAGCTGCCATCGAGGCAAACATTCGATGCCGTAGTGCTCTTCTACCCCAAATCTAAGAGCCTGGCACCCTACCTGATCAACCTGGCCGGACGCCATCTGATCCCGGGTGGAGAGCTGGTGATCGTCGGTGAGAAGAAGGGCGGCATCCGCTCTATCACCAAACAGCTGCCTGACTACTTCGATGGCGGCATCAAACTAGACAACGCCCGTCACTGCATGCTCTACAGCAGCAGTCTGCAGAGCGAGGCGCCAGAGATCAAACTCAGCGACTGGGTCAAAGACTATGTGCTGAGCACGCCGCAGGGCGAGCTGACCATCTGCAACCTGGTGGGCGTCTTTAGCGAGAAGCGACTCGACGAGGGCACAGAGCTGCTGCTTGAGCACCTGCCCACACTTAAGGGGCGCGTGCTCGACTTTGGCTGCGGCGCCGGGGTGATCACCGCCGCCCTGCTCAAGGCCAACCCAGATCTCGACCTCGAGTGCGTCGACATCAACGCCATGGCGCTGGCCTCCTGCGAGCTGACCCTTGCGGCTAACGGCATGCAGGCCAAGGTCTATGCCTCGGACGGCCTGACACAGACCCAGGGCATGTTCGACGCCATCATCTCCAACCCACCGTTTCACGATGGCCTGGATAGCACCACAGAGATAGCGACCCGCTTCGTGCAGGAGAGCGAGGCCCAGCTTAAGTCTGGCGGGATTTTTCAGATCGTGGCCAACCGCCACCTGCCCTACAGTGACACCATAGCCAAATTCTTCAAAACCGTGAATGTGGCTGCCGAGAACAACAAATACAAGATCTACGCCAACCGCCAGGCGTAACTCGCTAAAAAAACACTGTTTAATCTGTTGTTTAACGCCGGGTTCACCCGGCTTTTTTCGCACGAGATCTCATTTCAATCATGCGCTTCATCTGCATCATAAAATAGGGCTTCATAGGTCAAACTTTATGCTGTTATACTCGGGAGAATACTAACTAAAATAATAATTAACCTGCGGAAATCTCTATGCTGGATCCTGGACTGATAGAACTGAGTAGTGACGGAAACTTAGCCGAATTAAAAGTCATTCCCAATACCCATGGCCCACTGACGGTGGATGCCATTCTCGAACTGCTCACCCTCCCCGAATTTTGCCAGCTTTTCCCCCGTAAGAATGTTATCGAAAAGGCCGTCGCCCAGGTCAACAAGGTCATAGGTCAGGACGATGGTCAGTATGAGCTGTTCTTCGAGATCGCCGAGCGCCGCGACGCCGAAATAGCCATCACCCTCAGCGACGACAAGATGAGCGCCGAGATGACGCTCACCGCCCCATGGGGTGGTAAATCATTGACGTTGCAAGATATATTAAGGGCCCTCAAGGCAGAGCAGATCAGCATGGGGCTGAGCAAGGTCAAAATAGAGGCTCTGCTGGCCAAGCTGCCGACCCTGGCCCCAGGCGAGAGTTGCAGCGAGGTGTTCGCCCACGGCAAGCCCGCCATCAATGGCACCAACGCCATCGTCGAGCGTAAAGTGCCGCTGGCGAGGGAGCGTCTGCTGCAACCCCAAGAGCGCGCCGACGGCACGGTGGACATGCGCAACCTGGGCGAGATCATCATGGTCAAACCCAACGACAAGTTGATGGTTAAGATCCCCGCCACCGAAGGCACTAAGGGCTACAACGTTCAGGGTGAGCCGCTACTGCCGATCGCCGGCAAAGATCTTAAACTCACCGCGGGCACGGGCGCCGAGCTGCTAGAGTCCGACCCTAATGTGCTGGTCGCCACGGTTGCCGGCCAGCCGGTAGAGACTAAGACAGGCATGCAGGTCGATGACGTGCTGCAGATTAAGGATGTGGATATCGGCTACGGCAACGTCGACTTCAAGGGCAGTGTATTGGTTACGGGCGACGTGCATGAAGGTATGGTGGTCAAGTCCACCGGCGATATAACCGTGATGGGCTTCGTCGACTCGGCCCAGCTGATCGCCGATGGTGATATCACAGTCAGCAAGGGAGTGATCGGCCGCCAGCTCAAGGAAGATCAACTCTCCACCAAGCTGTCTGCCAAGGGGCAGATCTCCGCCCAGTTCGTACAATACTCTGAGCTGCAGGCCGAGGGCGACATCCTGGTCACCAAGCAGCTGCTACACAGCCACACCCAGACGGCGGGAAAACTGATCGTCAGCGACGCCAATGGCCGCCGCGGCGACCTGGTGGGCGGCGTGGCCCAGGCCGATAAGGGGGTTAAGGCGGTGATCATAGGCGCCACGGCCGGTACCCGCACCGAGGTGTTCTGCGCCATGAAGTGCGGCGAGCTGAAAGAGGAGCTCAAGCAGCTGGATCATGGGATCAAACACATGGTGGTGGCCAAGCTCAATATCGAGGCCAGCCTCAACAAGCTGCCCCCCAAGGCCGAATGGCAGGACGACGCCCTGATGGTGGAGCAGGTCAAGGGGATGCTGGAAGAGAAGCGCCGCATCACCGAGGAGTGGTCCCGGGAGGAGCAGGAGTTCAACGCCATCAAGCAGGAAGTGGAAAACTATTATCAGGAGTACCGCATCGAGGCCTGCAAGCATATCTTCGCCAACGTCGAGCTGCATATCGGCCCGGCCTTCAACCGCACCCAGCGCGAACACGGCCCCTGCATAGTGGTCAACGAAGGCCAAGAGATCAGCTTCGACTACAGCAATCGTAAGTGATCTCAATTGATTAGACGACTAACGAGGCCCGGCAAAATTGTCGGGCCTCTTTTCTTTGCCATGGCTTTACAGGCATAATCCCCGCCAGATAGCGGTAACGGATAACGGAAAACACGTGGAACTACTGAGAATAGACTGTTTAGGCAAAGAGTTGCGCCTCGAAGGCTCGCTGGCCGGCTGGCAACAACTCTTCTGGGACAATCAGCTGGTGTCGGTCAAGGAGGCCAGTGCCGAGAACCAAGGGCTGAGAAACCACGAGTTTGAGTTAAGCCGCCACGACCCGCAGCAAGAGACGGTGCAGAAGATCCCCCTCACTCTGGAGGTAGATCTCATCTGGCAACCCTTCACGCTCAACTATCGCCTGCTGAGCGAAGACGCCGTGCTAAGCGAAGGCAGCCGCAACGCCAAGGATATCGAGCGTCAGACACCGGTCACCCAGGTAAAGGCACCACAGAAGCTGAGCCTGGTGGGCCTGGCCTCATTAGGCTTTAAGCTGCTCAAGAGCGCCAAGGTGATCAAGGTGGTGCTGGCCGGTGCCAGCGTGGCCGCCTACTCCTGGCTCTTCTCCTTCCAATTTGCCCTGGCGCTGATCGCTTGTCTCATGTTCCACGAGTATGGCCATATTCGCGCCATGAAATATTTCGGCATGAAGACCAAGGGGATCTACCTTATCCCCTTCATGGGAGGTCTTGCGCTCAGCGATGAGAAGATCAACACCCGCTGGCAGGATGTGGTGATCTCCATCATGGGGCCCACCTTCGGCCTCTTGATGTCGATAGCGGCCCTGGTCGCCTACTGGATCACAGACAACCCGCTGTTTGCCGGGCTTGCCGCCTTCAACGCCCTGCTAAACTTGTTCAACCTGCTGCCCATATTGCCGCTGGATGGCGGTCATATTCTCAAGAGCATCAGCTTCTCCATGAACAGCCTGATGGGGCTGGTCGCCTGTGTGGCCGGCGCCGCCATCGGCGTCTTCATCAGCTATAGCCTGGGGCTGGCGTTGCTGGGCTTCCTGCTGCTGATCGGCAGCCTGGAAATCGTCTTCGAGTGGAAGAGCCGTCACCAGAGCCATCTGCTCCCGCTGGACAGATACGGACAGATCTTCTCTACCATCTGGTATCTGCTGACCGTCGGCGCCCTGGTCGCCATCATCTGGTACTTGGCCGGTAGCGGCGATGACATGCTTGGGCTGCCGCTCAAGATACTGCAGAGCTAAGTCATCTAAGAAACTCCCCCTCTATCGCCTCGCCCTCTCTGAGGGCGGGGCTCCTCGAAGCAGCCCTCCTAAAAAAGCAGCCTTCCTAAAAACAGTCTTCCTCAAAAGGCCGGCCCTTCTCTCTCTACAGCCCTATCCAGACAAGGTGAACAAAAGGTAAATTTTTTCACATTTTTTCGCCAACTCATCGCCAAGCCAACTGTAAAAAATATTTATTCAAATAAAACAGATAAATAAACAAACAAAAACTAGCCGTTATTTGGCCGTTTTTAGTCAAAAAAACAGCAAATATAGGTATTTCCCGATCCCCATCTAGGGACATTTGCGGATATTTTTAAAAGTTACAATAACGTTACAATCGATACATCATCAGAGGATGACCAAGAGCAAATAGATAAAATTTTATTTAAAAACAGATAGTTTTTTGAGGTACAACATGATTAAGTCCATATCGACAGGTAGAACACAGCAGGGTAATTTCAGCCCGGTTGAAAAACAGATGTTCGGCGCTGCGTTACTGGCCGAACCCGACACCTCAAGCCCATTCTCCGATACACTCTCCATTGCCGAAAGTGGATGTTCAAGCAGTTTGCTGCAGCAACTCACCAGCGTCACTAAGCGTTTTCGCCACCTCAAGGCGGAGCAATATCTGCTGCGCCAACAGGACCAGTTTGACTCGCTGTTTGTGGTCAAGAAGGGCGCCCTCAAGAGCTATCGCCTGACCCCGGAAGGCGAGGAGATAGTGACTGGCTTCTATATGGAGGGCGACGTCATAGGCGCCGGCGGCCTGGGTAACCACAAACACTTCTACTCTGTGGTGGCGCTGGAACCTTCGAGCCTGTATGAGATCCCCTTCGCCAAGTTGCTGCAACAATCCGCCATGGAGCCGATAGTGCAGCAGCTGATGCTCAAGTTACTCAGCCAGGAGATGCAGGCGGATCAGAGCCTGAGACTGATCCAGCTCAAGCAGGTCAAGGCGGCGATCGCCTCGCTGATCCTCAACATCGCCAACCGCCTAACGGCGACCCAGATCACCCTGCCCATGAGCCGGGTGGATATCGCCAACCTGTTGGGGGTTGCCTCGGAGACCGTCTGCCGCGAGTTTACCCGCCTGCAGAAGCAGGGGCTGCTGTCGGTCAACCGTAAGCATATCGTGATCAACGATCTTCCCCAGCTGCAGCTGGCGGCGGGCGGAGATTGCTACTAGCAATCATTCATCAAAAACGAAGGCACCCATCTGGGTGCCATTTGGTGCTTCATTTAAGTTAATTTAAATTACCTTTCGGGGCTAATTTCGGCACTAATCTAAAGTGCCTTTCGCGGCTAATTTAAAACGCCTTTAGGCACTAGGCCATAGATAGCTCTAACATCCTTGGCGGAGAAGATCCGCTCAGACATCACAAACTCATCGATGATCCCCGGGAAACGCGCCTGACCAAAGTTGGGATAGCCGCTGGGGATCCCGCCGATAAAGAAGTCATTCATGATAGAGCCTACCTTGCGATCCAAGGTATCGCTGGCATCCAGCTCACCGTCGATATAGAGGTTGGCCTGATGACCGTCGTGCACCAGGGCGATGTGATACCAGCGATCGTTGCTGAGCACAGTGCGGGAGCGCACCGCCACCTCGGGGGAGAAGCCGGAGGCGTCATAGATCAGCAGCTCAAGATGCCCCTGATTGATCCTTAACTTGTTGCTCTGCACATCGCCATACCAGCCACCGAGCAGAGGGTAGATATCCTGCTCGTTGATCGCTAAAGGTTTAATCCACATCCCCATGCTGATGCCGCCAAAATCAAAGGTGATCTCCCGCCCCCTGGCCCGTTTCATCTCATCGCTCTTGCAACAGATGTCGAACGCCACATAGGCCTGCTCATTGGCAGAGAAGTCTATCCCCTGCCCCTTGATGCCAGGTACCCGCTTGCCACCCACCAGAGTGCCTGTCCACACGGATCTGAAGGTATCGATAACTTCTTGATTCTGCTCTTCGAAAGACATCAAGGAAGAGTGGCCATAGATGTTGACCTCCACCACCTTGAGCAAAGGATCCCCCTTACCGGCCCCGGAATCCAGCGGCTCATGCTGCCACAGGGTGATGCCGATGAAGCCGATAAGGATCAGAGACAGGGCGCCGGCGAGTTTGATCAGAGGCGCATGCTTCATGATACCGGCCCCTGTTCGCTCTGCGGCTTGTTTTCCGATTGTGATTCAGACTCAGCGACCAACTTCTCCCCCTGGGGCAGCAGCATGGTGAAGTCGCAGCCGCCAAACTCGTTGATACTAAAGAGCAGTTCGCCGTTGTGGGCATCGATGATGGTCTTACAGATGGCCAGGCCCATGCCCATCCCCTCCTGCTTAGTGGTAAAGAAGGGGGTAAAGATCTCCTTGGCCGCCTCGGCGTCTATGCCGCAGCCTCTATCGCGAATGCGTATGCTTACCTTATCGCCGCACACCTCGACCCAGATCTCGATAATGCTCTCGGGCGGGCTGGCCTCCATGGCGTTGCGCAGCAGATTAAACAGCACCTGCTGTAGCTGCACCAGATCGCCGATAACCGTGAGCCGCTCGTCGGCAAGCCCTTGCACTAGGCTGACTTTATATTGCGACTCAAGTGTCTCCAGCAGATGGCTGGTGCTGGTCAGCAGCGCCTTGACCCCAATCTCGCTGTGGCTGCTGGCCTGCTTGCTGATGAACTGACGTATGGTGCGGATCACCTCGCCGGCCCGCAGCGCCTGTTCGGTGATCTTCTCCAGCGCCTTAATCAGCGCCTCAGGCACACGCTCATCGCCCTTGTTACTGCGCAGCGCGGCCTGGGCATAGGTGGCGATAGCTGTCAGCGGCTGGTTGATCTCGTGGGCGATGCTGCTGGCGATCTCCTCCATGCTGGTGACCCTATCCATATGGGCCAGCTGCTCACGGCTGCTGCGGCTGTCAAATTCCGCCTCTTCCCTAAGCCTTAGCTCCTGCGCCAGCCTGGTCTGCATCTCGTTGAGCGCCGTCACCACAGTATCTAACTCATCCACCTCGCCTAGGCGCGCGGGCATTCTGTCCAGGGTCAGGGCCGGCGCATGGCCATTAAGGGTTAAGGTATGGGCGTACTGGCTGATCTTATTCAGATGGCGGGTCACCAGGTACTGGAACAGCAGCAAAATAAAGGCGGCGATCAGAAAGGTCTTCACCGCGGTGGCGATCAGAATAAACCAGATCTTCTGTTTGAGTCGCTCATAGAGAGGATCTAACCCTGCCACCAGATGCAGTGTGCCCAGCGGCTCCTTGGCGTTCGCACTTTTCGTGGGATAGAGCAGGAACTTGGTATCTATCACCCTATCGGACATCACCTCACCGGTGCGCTGTAACACGCGATCCCGCGCTATGATGCTGATGCGCTCGATGTCCGGCAACTTGACCAAGCCGTCGATCAACAGCTGTAGCTGAGCGGGATTATTCTGCTCCAGGTAGTGGGCGATACCGTCGAGGTGGGAATTTTGCACCTGCTCGATCTGCTGCTCAATCTGGACCACCTCGTCTTGGTATTCCACATAGAGCTGCAGCGCCGACGACAGGATAGTGATCAGCACACTGAATAAAATAATGTATAAGATTAACCGCTTAGCGGTTCTACCGGTAAATGCGCCCAAATTGAATTTGCTTATCATAATCTGTGATCACTTCCCATAGTGTCATATTGGGGCACACTTCTCCAGCATCGCCGCCAGCGCCCATTGGCCATAGGCACAGGGCCTCGCTCTTGCCACAAGGCGTAATCAAACTGCCCTAACTATCTCTTATCAGGCATCCTCTTTTTTCATGAGCTTATTCTTGTCGCGGTTTATCGCACTCGGGCGTAGATTCACCCGGTTTTAGCTTTTCACTCTTTGCCTGGGATCTACTCTGGTTTGTCTGCTCAGTGGGTTCCGCCTGACAGGGAACGCTTTCTTGTCCTGGCTGGGCTTGTGCTTCTTTTCCGCTCTTGCTCTTATCGGCCTGCTCGTCAAGCTGCTGCTCGAACGGCAGCCTGTGGTTAGGCACGGTGCGATCCCCTTTTGGCTTGTCGGCGGGCTTGTTGTCATTACTAGCGGGCACCATGTCACTGACCGCTTGCGAGCTGCTCTGGGCCGCACTCTGCTGCACCTTAGGCTTGTTCTTGGCCTTCTCGGCATCACTGTTGGGTTCGCAGGCCATCGCGCCTCCTAGCAGGGGGAGTGTCAGTAAGATGATTGCCAGATTGTGATTACTCATTGTCTGTTACCTCTCTACAGGTAAAAAAGGTGCCCGAAGGCACCTTTTATCGTTTAACGATTCACTCTTCTGCGCCATCCGAAGGCAAGCAAGGCACCCAGCAGTAGCTGTAGACCCGCGCCCCCTTTCGACGAGCTGGTGTTATCGACAATGTTGACGTTGGCAATGCTGTTGTCAGAGACGGCAACTTGCTCATCATCGCTCGACAGGAGCAGGCTGAAGGACTCGGTCGCCTCCTCCTTGTCATCCGCGCTGATGGCAACCACTATCTCTTTCGCCGCAGCGTCTTGGTCAGCCCAGGTCAGCGTGCCTTCTGCCAGGGTGAAGTCTTCACCGGCAGTGGCTGTACCATCGACGGCGCGGTAGTTAACGCTCACCTCACCATCGACACCACCGATACGCTCAACCATCAGGGTCACGCTGCCATCGGCCTCGTTCACCTCATAGCTTGTGGCCTTAAAGCCCACGGCACCCGGCACCTTGGCTTCTACCGTCAGTGACAGCGGAATCGCCTGAGTACCATATGGAGTATCGCTTTGCAGCAGCAGCTGTACCTGATGCACACCAGGCTGCAGGTCGCTGGTATCGACATCGAAGGTCACCTCTTGCTCTCCGTCTACACTCAGCTGACCGCTGGTGTGAGACACGTCAAGCCAGGTCACATCCTTATGGTCACACACGCCGGTCTCGCCAGAGGAGACGGTGAACATCTTGCTGCCTTCAATATCGACCAGACGCAGGTTGCCGTCACAGTCGATATCCAGACCCGTCTGACCATAGTTGCTCATACCAGGGACATCGAGCGCGCCGATCATGCGGAAGTCGTCATGGCTATCCACAGTGTAGATATCCAGCGCCTGATCCACCTTCTCAGAACCGGGATCTGCAGGACCATTGGTACTGATAAACAGGTGACCCGTAGCCGAGTTGTAGGCCAGACCCGCAGGTGCAATGCCGACGTCCTTGGTCAGATGCACTTCGCCATCTTCGTTGAAGTAACTAATGCTCATCTTGTTAGAGACACCAGCGATGAAGTCACCCGACACAGGATCATAGGCCAGACCCGAGATGCCACCCACGCCAGGACAGATTCGCTTACCTGTCACCATCAGCTTATTAGGATCGATCTCATGGATACAGTTGTCGGCAAACAGCGCCGCCTGCCACAACATGCCGGTGCGGCTGTTGAAGGCCAGATCGGTCACCAGAGCGTTTTCTGGTAGCATGGTGCTGAAGTCGATCACTTCACCTATTAGCTTACCCTCGGCGCTGTAGCGATACAGCTTGTTGTCGCCACCAAACAACTTAACGTTGTTCACCCAGAGGTCACCGGTGTTACGGTCGATAGTCGCGCTGTAAGGTACCGCCAGTCCAAGGCTGGACTTCTCGATAGACTCGCCAAAGCCAAGCTCTGCTTCCAGCACAGGGTTCTCCAGCTCGCCCTCGACGGTCGCGGCCAGTTCACCCAGTCGGTAGTTCACTCCTCGGCTACCCACGTTCTTCACCGTCAGGCTCAGCTCGCTCTGCTTACCGCTACGCACGGTTGCCGCAAGCTCTGGCTTGTCCACTTCCAACATACCCGCCTTGAGGCTCAGGTGCTGTACGGCAATCTTGTTGTCGGTAACGGTCAGCTGGCTGTTGCTCACGCCATAGCCACTCTGGGTTGCCGAGATCACCTGATTACCAGCGCTTTCAAACAGGCGATATTGCCCTTCGGTGTTGGTCGCTACCTGAGTATCGCCTAGCCATACCTTGGCCTGTGCGATCGCCTCTTGGGTGTTGGCATCTGTGATGTTACCCACAGCCAGACCACCCTGCTCCATGGAGCAGCCCAGACCAAACTCGACGTCGTCGATCTGCGCCCACCAATCCCAGGCGAATTCGTTGGCATTATGGTAGCGCCAACGCAGACGGAAGTTGCTACCGCCCACCAAGGCTTCGCCGATATCGACGTTAACCACAGTGCCTTGTTCGCTGGCATTGGCCGAGTGCAGGGTCTGCCACTCGCCGCCATCGACGCTGATGTCCATGTCCAGGGCCGAGTCGCCGGATGGGCGGAAGCCCTCCTTGAAACGCACTGTGGTAAAGCCGCCCAGCTCGGCGACCGACATGATAGGCGTTAACAGTGAAGAGTCATATGCCTTACGGCCGCCCTTATCACTGTCGATCGAGGCCGCAAGCCCCTGACCCGTAGTGTTGTTAGGACGTTCCCACTGCTCGTTGGTCTTCCAGACAATGCCTGTACCCGCGGCATCGACCACTGTCCAGCCCTGAGGCGGGAAGTCTGGCGATTCGAAGTTCACCAGCGATGCGGTATTGGTATCTATCTTACGATAACCCAGGGCACTACAGACCTGCTTGTCTACCGCCAGGTTAAAGGCGAGACCACTCACGCCATCGCTGCCTGGCACCAAATCCATGGTCTCTGGCTGATAGCCAGGTGCACGGGCGGTGATCGCCACTGGCCAGCCTTCATAACCCACGACGCTGAAGCTGCCATCGATCGCATCGGTAGCAATAGGCGTAGTCGGGATCAGCTCACCGTTTTGGCTGATCGCACCGGGTACGCCCCAGCCGTGGCCAGAACCATCGCTGATCTTGCCCGAAATCGTCACCTGAGGCATCTCGGTCAGGACCACGTTGCGCTCAAGATCGGCATCCTTGGCCACAGAGACACTGCCTTGACTCGCCTTGGTATGACCGTAGGCACGGGCCGACACCTGATAATCGCCCACAGGCAGTTGCAGCTGATACTTACCTTCCTCATCGGCCACAGTGCTGTAAGGGCCGGCAACCACTTCGGCGTTCGCCAGTGGCAGGCCGGTGACGCTGTCGGTCACCACACCGTGAAGCATACCGGTAGGATCGGCCACACAGTTAGGGAAGCTGAACTTACCGATACGGGTAGCCCACATAGACTCGAAGTCATGGTCGGCGCCATATTCCTGGGTATACCAGAAGCTACAATCGTCCGTCGGATCGATTGTCATCATGCTGCGCTTACCATAGTGACCATCGAAGGAGTTCACCTGGGCCGCCTCGGCGTCCACCAGCACCTGCTCAGCCAATGAGATCTGACCCAGTGGATCGCCATTCAGGCGACCGGTATAGCGTACAGAAGGCAGCATCTCTTCACCCGAGATGGCAAAACCCATGCCTATGTTGCCCGAGGCATCCATCGCCATACTCGCCAGCCAGCGGTGGTTAACATCAGGGGCATAGCTGCCCTGCTGGAAGATCTCGGCACCTGCACCCAAGTTGCGGATCTCATACCAACGTACGCCGAAGTGTTGCTCGCCCACGTCAACCGTATGGTTAACCACCAGGCTCTGGTGATCGCCAAACTGTCTGAAGGCGGCGCGGTACATCAGCTTATCCTGGTAGGCTTTCAGGGCGTTGTAAGAATCGCCGCCCCAGGAATCCTGCTCGATACAGGTATTGCCACAGGCCTCATTGATATCAAATGGCTCGGTCGCCAGCGCGGCAACCTGGCTGAACTGACTGTTCTGCGGGTTGTTCCAGTCGGCCTTGAAGGCCCATACCTGGATCTCATCCTGGGCGCTGCCATGGACCTTGTCGTCCTGCAGCCTGAGGAAGTAGTTAGGGGTACCGGCGGCAGGGGCGCGCTTACCGTCGAGATCCACCGGCAGCAGGTTAGCTGTCAGCGGCGCATCGAAATAGATAGAACGTGCTGGTACGCCGTAGAGCATCTTGTCACGCTCAAACACCACGGCGGCGGTGCCGGCTTTGCTATTGTCGCTCTTGTTGTGTTGATTGGCCGACAGATAGTAACCGTCGCTCCATACGCCGAGCTGGGCACCGTTGTGCCACTTGTCGCCGTTTAATTCAAATTCATACAGATGCCAGTCGCCGGTAGGATCGCTGGTCTTAGAGACGGCGAAACACTGACGACTCTCTTTACCCGAGACATAGGCGTTTTGGGTCACGACCCAGCGGTCGGCAAGCTGATCGTAAAGCACGATAGGCTCACGCTCAGTGGTCGGGCTCTCCCAAGGTTTAGCGGGAGCCGGGTTGGCATTAGGGTCGCCACAGACACCGCCCAGACGCTTCCAAAACTCTGTCATCGGAGTGCGGTCAACCAGCAGGTTACCCTCTTTGTCCCACACGGCAAACGCCATGTTAACCACCTGAACATAGTGGTCGCGGCCGACATCGCCCGCCGCATCAGGCATTGGTGCCTCATCGAAACCGCTACGGGTCAGGCCATCGAAGTTCAGCTCTGGGGCCGGCATGGCACCCGTGCCTGGCTCGGCTTGCACTGCGGTGTCGCTGTACTGTTCCAGTGCCACGGCCGAAGCCATCTGCTCCTGGTATTGGGCTTCCATCAGCGCCTGGTTCGACGCCGAGATGCTAGGTTTGGCCAGCTTGGTCTGAGCTGTCGGTTGGAATTTTAGTTTATTACTCACCAGCATCTTGTTGGCGAGTTTCACCAAAGGTGTCGACGACGCTTGGTTCAATGACTCCCCGACGACCGGAGAGCTGGCTGCACAAGAAAAGGCGCTGACCGTCGCCAATAATCCCGCTAGCCCCACAGAGCTGCAGCCTTGCCATGTTGACTTTTTGATACCCATCAAAAGTCTCCTTATTATAGGTTTACCTTGGCTCACGTCGTCATTGGGCGCCCTAAGACACACTCTTATCTAAAGTCGCCGCTAAAGTTGACGTGATTTGCCGTTATTCGATGCTTGTGTGTATACCAGTGATACAAACTACCCGTTATTGCGCGCGGCCAACTGACAAAGATCAGTTGGGCTCAAAGATTGTGCGCTAACTGCGCCTTAAGCTGCTTGGCCTTGGCCAGTAACGCCTGCTGCTGAGCCTGATAGGCAGGCACGGCATCAACCAGCGTGCGGCCCACGGTGAAGGCGGCGGCATACTTGGGCTGCTTGATACGCTCTTTCTTGTCCAGATACTTGTCGCTGCCATGCTTGAACTGCTCGAGACGCGGTGACAGCGCAGCCATGGCGTCCAGAGACTTATTGGTCGCCTGAATCACCTGGGCCAGCTTGGCCGGGTCTTGCTCGACTTCGATGGCCACGTCCAGCTTGGCGTTGACCTCGCTCGCCTGCGCCAGATAGGCGTTTAGTTGCTCGGCGTAGGGATAGCTGCCCTGACTGAAATCCACCTCATTTAGCGGCGATAGGGTGTTAAGCGCCGGCAGGTAGTTGTCGCGCTGATCCTTGGCGAAATGGGCCGAGATGGCCATGAAATCCAGCATCAGCTGTGATTGATCTTGATTGAGTTGATGATAGGGATCATTCGCCACCTCGCGGGCATGGGCCAGATCGCGCCAGCCTACCGTTTGGGTTTCGGCTTGGGCTTGGGCTTGGACTTGAGATTTAGTTTCGGCCTGGGCGCCGCTCGCCAGCAGGGCGACAGAGATGGTAAAAACAGAGAGGAAACGTGACATATCGAATTCTCCAATGTGGATGCTAAAGGTAAAAAGCCAGCGCGAGGCTTCGCGCTGGCTCAATCACACTTATGAACGATGCGCTTGGCGACGGCTAAACAGTGAACCGACACCCAGTAGCAGAAGCAGGACTGGGCCTAAGCTACCGCCGCTGGACTTCTTGTCTTCCAGCTCAACCGTGGCAATAGTTGCCGAGTTCAGGGTCGCACCACCCGTAGGCTGTGACAGGGCGACACTGAAGGACTCCATAGACTCCTCGACATCATCGCTTAGCAGCTTGATGCTGATGGTCTTGTCGGCCATATCCATGTCGTCCCACTTGATGACGCCCCAGGCGGCTTCGAAATCTTCACCCGCCTTGGCCGTTGCATCCAGAGTGCGGTACTCCAGGGTCAGGGCGTTGTCGCTGCCACCTTGACGTGAAACCGTCAGGGTCACGGTGCCATCGGCCTCGTTAGCCTCATAGTGAGTCACGGCAAAGCCAAGTACACCAGGGACACGTTCATTCACGGTCAGTTTCACCGGAATAGACTGCATCTTGTATGGGCTGTTGCTGTTGAGCAGCACCTGAACCTCATACTCGCCCGGCGCCATGTTGGCGGCGTCCACATCCAGGGTCACCTGCTGGTTACCCGCGACGCTCAGGTCACCGACGTTAGGCTGTAGCGACAACCAGTTCACATCCTGGAAGTCACACACGCCAGTCTCGCCAGAGTCAACCTCGAACAGCTGCTGCGCTTCGATATCCAGTGCCCACAGGTGGCCCTGACAGTCAATCGTCAGACCCGAGCCACCACCGTCGGCACGGCCGTCGATAGCGTAACCGCCGATCACCTGGTAATCGTTAGCCACATCCAGGATGTAGATATCGATATCCATAGGCTTGAAGCTGTTGGTTGCCACAAACAGGTGCTGTGATGTTGGATTGAAGGCTAAGCCTGCGATAGGCAGACCCACATCGGTCGACTCAAGCAGAGTGCCGTCGCTGCTAAAGCGATGGATCAGGCCGTCGATGAATGAACCCGAGAAGAACTGGTCGTTCACAGCGTCATAGGCCAGGCCGCGCTGCGAGGTAGTCACATCAGGACAGAGACGCTTGCCAGTGGCCTGCTTCTCAACCGGATCCAGCTCGTAGATACAACGCTCACCGCCCACCATGATCTGCCACAACTTGCCGGTGCGGCTGTTGTAGGTCATACCGGCGTGGGCACCACGGGTAGTCATCAGCGGATGCAGATCGATCTTGTCTTCTGTCTTGGTACCATCTTGCTTGAAGCGATAGACCTTATCGTCACCACCAAACACACCCAGGTTGTTGATCCAGAGATCGCCCGTCGACTGGTCGAAGACCACGCCGTTCGAGGCTACCAGATCTACTGCCCAGCTCTGTACCACCTGGCTCTCTTCGAGATCCGCTTGTGGCAGAATGTAAGGCACGCGGATCTTACGTGTCGTCAGATCCCACAGGTTCTTAGGTCCAAACTTACGACCACCGATAGCCAGCTTAGGCCCTTCGACAGGCGCGGCCAGCGGCGCGTTGATCTCGCCTAGCTTGAAGGTCAGATCGTTGCTGCCCGAGTTTTGGATCTCAAAGGTTTCGCTCAGGTTGCGACCACTGGTCACCGCCAGCTCGATGGTTTCAGTTTCAGAGCTGAGACGACCCGCCTTGACGCTGAAGTCCTTGGCAGTCACGTCATCGGCGGTCACGCTGACATTTTCATTGACGTCGGCGTAGCCTGCCTGATGCAGGTTAATCTGCTGCTCACCCTCGGCCGAGAAGATCACATACTGACCCTGATGATCGCTCACCGCCTTGTTACCCAGACCGTCGACGATCTCGACGTTAGCCACAGGCAGCTGAGTGTTGAAGTCGGTAATGGTACCGGCCACCAGGCCACCCTCTACCGAGCTACAACCGCGGGCGATAGAGATATCGTCCACCTGAGCCCAGTTATCCCACTGCTTGGTATCGCCATAGATGTGGTGATAGTGCCAACGCAGACGGAACTCGGTCGCACCGGCCACTTCAGCGGCCAGGTCGTAGTCCACCAGACGCTCACGAGTCGTATCTGGGTAGCTCAGTAGCGTCTTCCAAGCGCCACCGTCGACACTGATGTCGAGATCAACCATAGAGCCGCCGAAGATGCCGCCGACGAAGTCCAGCTTGAACTGCAACGCGGTGCTATCTTCCAGGGCACTGACCTGAATGCTTGGCGAGACAAGGCTGGTGTCATACTTACCCCAGCCGTAACGGTCGTTATCTACTGCCGCCGACTTGCCGCTACCACCGGTAAAGTTAGGGCGATCCCAAGCGGTATTAGTACGCCACTCGATATCATCACCAGTTGCATCATTAACCACTGTCCAGCCCGCAGGTGGAAAGGTTTCGCCGTCGAAGTCTTCGACAATACCGTAGGCCTTGTAACCCGGGGCGCTACAGACGCTGTTATTTACATCCAGCGCTAAGGTGACGCCGTTGGCGATCTGAGTATCGCTCGCCACGAAGTCCAGCGACTTCTCGTTGTAGCCGTTCAGAGCCGTAGATGCGGTGATCTTATAACCCCAGCCCTGATACACCTCGACGCTGAACTCGCCGGTTGCCGGGTCGTTCATCAGCTCAAGGTTTGGTGCCAATTCGCCAGCAAGGGCCAACTTGGCCGCCAATGGCCAGCCGTGACCACTGTTATCCACTACCTTACCGGTTAGGGTAACCAGAGGTAGCGGCGACAGTGAATCGCTCAGCGTCTGCTCGCTATCTTCGGCGATCGCGAGATCCGCGTGCTTGGCTTCTTGGTAGCCGTAGGCGCGAACGCTCACGTCATAGCTGCCCACAGGCATGGTCACTTCATAGTGGCCGTTCTCATCGGTAAAGGCGGTTACTGCGCCGGCTTTCACCATGGCGTTGGCCAGTGGCTTGCCTTCGACGCCGGTCACTGTGCCGACCAGGGTACCCTGAGGACCCGTAGTACAGTTAGGGAACTTGAAGGAGCCGATGCGAGTCATCCAGTCGATGTCGCCGGCGTTCAAGTCGCCATAGTATTCCTGGGTATACCAGAAGGTACAATCGTCCACAGGATCCACGCTCATGGTGCTGTAGTCACCCCAGCGACCGTTGGCGCCGCGCTGTGAACTACCACCGGCTACCAGCTCGTTTTCACCTTGTGGCATGGTATTTAGGGGATCCGATGCCAGACGGCCGGTATAACGTACCGACGGATAGGTGTTAGGGCCAGAGACTGTGTAACCCAGGGCGATGTTGCCCACGGCGTCCATGGCGACACTGCCCATCCAGCGGGTATCGCCATCAGGCGCGTAGCTGCTCTGCTGGTGAACCGTCGGCGTGGTGCTTGGGTTGCGGATCTCGTACCAACGTGGGCTCCAGCGATTGGTATCGGCGTCGCCGGTAAACACTGTGTGGTTGAGCACCATGGCCTCGTGATCGCCAAAGTTACGATAGGCGAGACGGAACATGAGACGATAAGGAATACGGTCCAGATAGTCTTCGCTGCTCACGTCAGGCTGAGGAATACAGCCGCCCTTACAGCCGCTGAACTCCATGCCGGTCACCGGCAACATGGCGATCTGCTCGAAGGTAGATTGCTCAGGATTTTGCCAATCTGTCTTGAAGGCCCAGATATGCAGCTCATCGGTGGCAGGCCCCTGGCTGTCATCGATAGGTTGCACGAAGTAGTTTGGTGCGCCTTCCGGTGGCGGCGTCAGACCGTCGAGGTCGGCCGGTAGCATACCGCCCAGCTCTGGTGCAGGATCGTCGAAGTAGACCATGCGGGCTGGTTCGCCGCGCAGCATCTTCTCACGCTCGAACACCACGGCGCCGGCGCCGCCCCACTGATCTTCACGACCATCGAGGTAGAATTGGTTCACCGACATATAGTAACCGTCTGGCCACACACCGAAGTGCGGGTAGTCGTTCATCTTGATGTCGCTGATCTTAAAGTCATACAGGTGCCATTCACCGGTAGGATCCGGCGTCTTAGACACGGCGACACACTCGTGGTAGTCCGACTGGTTGATGGCGAACTGGCTCATCATCCAGCGATCCGCCAGGGGATCGTAGAGCACGATAGGGTCACCGTCGTTGTTCTGGGCACAGATACCCCCCAGGCTCTTCCAAATCGCATTGGTCGGCGTTGGTGGGATCAGCTGATTGCCCTGCTTGTCCCAGATGGCGAAAGAGACGTTAACCATCTGCACATAGTGATTCGGGCCGACATCGCCTGTGGTATCGGGCGGGGCAACACGGTTGATATTGTCGATACCGTCGAAGCTCATCAGCGGCGATGGCATGTTGTCGCCGAGGAAGTCACGCTGCACGGGATCGGCTGCGTCCAGGGCCAAGACGCCCATCGTCTTATTGGATTTGCTCAGGCCAGAGGCGCTCTTACCCATGCCACCAACGAAGGGAAGTTCGAAGTTTTGGATGATTTCGCTGGTCTTACGGGTGGTTTCACCGGACGCCGAATCCATCTTACCGCGCACAAGACGTGCCTTGGTATCTTTGCTCAAGTTGAGCGCAATATCGCGCAGCGCAGGGATAGTGACGTTATTAACAGACTTACTAACCACAGGTGCTGACGCAGCAGCCTGGGCGTGATTCACCGCCATCAGGCTGACAAAGCCGAGACACAGGCTGTTGTATAATGTTGACTTTTTGAACATAGTCAAAAGCCTCCTAGTTATTTTATTACTACCAAAATTGCACCTTAAGTCCGTGTTACCCACTTAGCATCGATGCGAATTTTTGTCGTTTGAGTGTGGTTGGTTCGTATACACAAGCTGTTTCACACTACAGGCAGAAATAAATAACCAACTGACAAAGATCAGTTTGGCGAAAAAAAGCGCCGGCTCACTCTGCTTCGCACGCAGGAACAGCGCCGCCAGAGCCGATTGGCTCGAACTAGCGGCTGACCGAGCAGGCAAAAAAATTGAGCTAGAAGATCGAGATAGAAGATTGAGATAGAAGACTGAAATGGAGAATTCGATGTAACGAAAACTGTCTTAGCTTAAAAGCCAAGACAGTATGCGAATGAACGGGTGGTGAAGCGGACGCCCTAGGGTCAGGCGTCTGCAGACTTGATCAACGTGATGTCATGTACCAGTTCGGCCAGGGAGTCGCAGGCCATCTTCTCCATCACCCGGGCGCGGTGGATCTCCACCGTGCGCTGACTCAGCTCCAGCTCAATGGCGATAAGCTTATTGGATTTACCCATGACGATATTGTCGAGGATCTCCCGCTCACGCCCGGTGAGGGTGGCAAGGCGCTCTTTGATCTGACTCAGCTGCTGATGCACCAGACGCAGCTGCGCCTCCTGCTCCAGCGCCAGATTGATGCGATCCAGCAGCTCCTGGTCGCGAAACGGCTTGGGGATGAAGTCGAAGGCGCCTTGGCGCATCGCCTTGACCGCCATGGGCACGTCGCCGTGGCCGCTGATGAAGATGATAGGTAGTGCGACCTGACGCTCGTTTAACTTCTGCTGCAGCTCCATGCCACTCATCTTGGGCATGCGCACATCCAGCACCAGACAGCCGCTCATCTGCGGCGAATAGTCATCGAGAAACTCCTGCGCCGAGCAGTACAGCTTGCAGGGCAGGCCGACGGACTCCATCAGGAAGGCCATCGCCTCGCGGATCGCCTCGTCGTTATCGACAATGTATACGGTTTGCTCTATTTGTTGCGCCATCGGCTCATAGGGTCTCGTTTTGTTATCTATCTAGGGTATTGCATCGAACTGGGTGAATTCAATCTAATTTTCCCGCTCATCCGTCGCCCCTCTCCTCAGGCTCTTTTACTTGCCTAGGAAAAATAGTTTTGGCCAACTGATCTTTGTCAGTTTGCCGGGCCAGCGCCTTGCTAAGGTATGCCCCTAAGCACACTGGAGTAAGCCGCATGTCTTTATCTTTGAACAGAATCACTTCATCGATACTCACATCGCTCCTCGTGTTGACCTCTTCATCGGGGTTGGCCGCGCAGTCGATTGAACGTATCACCATCAATGGCAACAGGAATGCCACTCAGAGTCCTGTTGCCACGACGGCGAACGTCAATACCCTTAATCCGGACGACAGCGATTCGACCCCGACTAACCTAGCACGTTTGTTGCATTCCGTTCCCGGAATTAGTTTTGTCGGCCAGGGAGGGCTTTTTCAAACCGTCGGACTCAGGGGCATGTCCCGTTGGCGAGTGCCAACCTTTATCGGTGACATTCCGCTCTACACAGAACGCCGGGCCGGAACGACAGCTTCATTTATACCGCCGCAACTTCTCGAGTCGGTCAATGTGATCAAGGGGCCCTCCTCCACCTACTATGGCTCTGGCGCCCTGGGTGGTCTGGTGCAGCTCAACCCCAAGCACGCCCACAATGTGGCGGCCAGCCTGACCCTGACCGATGCCAAGTATGATCAGCAGACCCTGGAAGCCGGTAACGAGCAGTGGTCGGTGGCGTTGTCGAGACAACACGCCGGCAACAGCGAAGATGTGCAGGGCAACACCCTTTATGATCATTTCGATCAGCAATCTGCGCTGATCGATCACCACTGGGCATTCGACAATGGCCTGGAGAGCGACACCTTCTACCTCTACAGCAATGGCGACGACATAGGTAAGTCCAGCAAGGACTATCCCAACAAGAAGATCGTCTCCTACCCAGAAGAGCAGCACCACCTGCTGCAATGGCGCCTAACGCGGCCTCACGACTGGAGCCTGAGCCTGTTCGCCCACGACCAGAGCCTGGAGACTGAGACCATACGCCCGGCAAAACGGGTCAACACCGTCAGTAACGAGTCGCTGGATCTTGGTGGTCACTGGGTCAAGGAGTGGCAAGGCGGCGACTTCAATGGCCGCTGGGGCGCCGACTATATCGCCCGTCGTGGCGTCAAGGCTTCGGAGTTCGAGCGCTCGCTGAAAAATGACAGCACCAGCCTGCAGCAGAATATCGATGCCAGCCAGGATGAATACGCCCTGTTTGCCGACGCCAGCACTCAGCTGGATAGCTGGCAACTGGTGGCGGGCATTCGCGCCGCGCGTTACCAACAGTCCGGCGAGGGGGCAGAGGATCACTCAGATACCGCCGTCACCGGATTTATCGGCGCCGTCTATACCCGCGGCGAGCAGCAGGAGTGGAAGATTAACCTGGGCAACGCCTATCGCTTCCCTTCGCTGACCGAACACTACTACAGCGGCAGCACGGGGCGCGGCACCATAGTGGCCAACAGCGACCTGGTGCCAGAAAAATCCACCACGGCCGAGCTGACCCTGACCGATGTCTATGGCGACTTCGCCTGGCAGCTGGCGGCCTACTACTCCCGCGTCAGCGACTATATCGAGCGCGTCAGCATCGCCGAGGAGACGCTGAGCTATCGCAACGTCGACAGCGGCAGCATCAAGGGGCTGGAATATCGCATCGACTGGCGCCCTAGCGAGCAGTTTACCCTGGGCAGTACGGGCCAGTGGATAGACGCCGTCAGCGACGAGGGCGATCGCCTGGCCGATGCCGGTCGCAACGAGCTTGGCGTCAACATGGAATACAGATGGTCTGACTTTAGTTTCAGCACAGGCTATCGCTACCTGGCGCCGGTGAAAGAGCCCGCCTCGGGCGAGCTGACCCGCGATGCCGCCAACCTGGTCGAGGCCGCTATGCGCTATCAGATCACCCCGAACCTGTCGGCCAAGGTGTGGAGCGAAAACCTCACCAACGAGAGCTACTTCTATAGCAGCGACGAGTTGGCCACCCTGGCTCGGGGCAGGCAGTTTGGCATTACCCTGAGCTATCAATTTCAGTAAGCAGAGTTAACCCCTGAGGTCGGCGTCAAGAGACGGGCACCCACCTCTTTTAACCTTAGCTATACTCCCAAAGCATGGATGCTTCTTTTTTTAGTCCTGGTTACTTCCTCCTCAGGACCCATCAGTTCCCCTAAGTACTAGAACATTGTCTAACCAGACAAGCGCTCCCCTATTCCTTACGGTAAAGGCTGATTCACGCAAGGCGCAAAATAGTAAGATGGAGTGCCTAGGGTGCGAGCATAGATTGTGGCGAGTGCAGAGGCTACAAGCGGGGTAAAAAAAAACTACAGAGAAATGGCGGCTGCCGAGATTTCAAACAGACACAAATTTCAGGCATAAAAAAACCTGCTATTAAGCAGGTTATTATCTCTTCTAGAGAGGAGTGCATCAACAAGTTGGTACAGATGGCGAGACTTGAACTCGCACGGCCGTTAAGCCACTAGCACCTGAAGCTAGCGTGTCTACCAATTCCACCACATCTGCATCTTGTCTGTCTGATCTTACCGCTATTCTCTCGAGGAGAGCAACTGATAATGGTACCGAAGGACGGACTTGAACCGTCACTCCCGAAGGAAACGGATTTTGAATCCGTCGTGTCTACCAATTCCACCACTCCGGCTCATCAATCAGACCTTACTCTCTGTCTCGAGTAAGTGAACGGAATTATACCTTTGCTTTTACTAATGGCAAGCCTTTTGCGACACCTTTATTACCGACTGCCGATTTTTCATCCTAAGCGGTTAAAACTCGTCACAATCGCCCTGTTCGCAGGGGATAAATTTGCCACCAGGCTCACAAAATTCAGCAAAACGATGATAGGGCGCTATCAAATTGACAGCATTCATTGATCGAGATCAGCATTTCTCATATCCATTCGCGCTAATTTAGCTTCAGACAACGATATAAACAGCTGCGAAAGAGGATTTCTCACATGGCATTTTGGTTAGATTTAATGTTCGGTAACCCCATTGGCCTGCTATCTATGATAGTGATCTTCACCACCATTGGCATAATGTCATACATCATGTGGTTGTTTATCTCGAAGTCGAAACCAGAATAGATAGGACTTAGAAGTCCAGAAAATCATATTTCTAATGCAAATGGGGGCTGATGCCCCCACTTTTTTATCTAGCGCTCAGTGTTTTCACACCCGACTTCCTACACAGTTCCTACCAAATCCCCAAAATGAGATTAGGCGGCGTGCTTGCGGCTCGGCACCACACTGTGAATAAAGTGGGGTCTGGCCTTGATCAGCAGCTGTAACTGCTCTTGATTAGGCTCGCCCTGTGGCAGCCGCAACACCTGGCGATTGAGATGGGATCTCGCTTCCATGGCGATCTTAAAGTCTGCCGTCGGCCCGTGGATGGCGTACTGTTGCTTGTTGCCCAGATACTGCAAGATGTTGGCTTGCAGCAGGCTCTGCACCGCGGCCTCATTTTCTGGCAGTGTCAGTACCGTCTCCCCTTGCAGGAAGAACTCTCTCAGCAGGGCGCGCTCAGTGGGATCCAGCAGCCTCACCTTCTTCTCGATTGTCTCCTTGGTGCGCTTGCCCTTGAGGTGCTTGATCGCCTCGTCGAGAAAATAGTTGGTCACCTGGGTCAGCAGATAGGCGGCGCCGACAATCAGCCCTAGGCCGATGAAGTGGGCATACTGGTTGACTAGCAGCTCTAACCTCAGGGTCTGCATCAAGGAGGTGGGCGCAAAGAGTAAGGCGGCGCTGATCAAGGTCAGCCACAACATCAAATTAAAGATCACTTGCTTGGGACTCGTCTGTTTAAACAGCATCAGATTTACTTTTTCCATCTTGATACCTAGTGTCAAAAAACCTGCAGTAAGTGGAATAACTGCAAGTAAAATGCCAACACGCAGCGCCACATAAAGACTTTACAAACATCATCTTGGCGACATTTTTATCCCTTTGCCCGAGCAGAAGATAATAATCAGGCTATGCTTAAAGCTATGTGATCTGGACACTGCACCTAGCGTCAATTGTCGGCCGTTCTTATGGTGCTTAGGATAAGCGAACCCATAAATGGCAAACCACACAGCGCAGCTACTCAAGAGTCCCATCGGCAGAAAGCTCACCCTGTCGATCATCCTCTTTAGTTCCTTGATCACCCTGCTCACCACAGGCTTTCAGCTGATCAACGACTATCGTAGCGACGTCAACCGCATCACCCGCCAATTCGACAGCATAGAGAAGGTCAATCTTGATGTGCTGGCGGCCAGCATCTGGGTGATCGACGAGCGACTGATCAACACCCAGATCGACGGCCTGATCCAGCTGCCGGACATCACCTATATAGAGATAGACGACGACAGCGGCCAACACTGGCAGGCGGGCACGGCCACGCCGGAGAACACCATAGAGCGCAGCTTTAAGCTGGTCTACAGCTCGGGCAACGAGAATATCGACGTGGGTACCCTGCTGGTGCAGGCAGACCTTAGGGTGGTGTATGAGAAACTGCTGGATCGCGCCATCGTCATACTGCTCTCCAACGCCATCAAGACCTTTATCGTCGCCGGCTTCATCCTCTTCCTGGTCTGGTATCTGGTGACTCGCCACCTGCATAAGCTCAGCGACTATAGCCAAAACATCAACTTGGAAGGCGAATTCGAGCCCCTGGTGTTCGTCAAGGACAGCCATAAGAATGACGAGTTTTGGCTGGTTGCCGAGGCGATAAACAAGATGCAGCAACAACTCAGGCGCTCCTTCGACGACATCAAGGCCTCCAAGCTGGAGCTACAGGAAGCCCTGGCGGATCGCGAGCGCCTGCTGGAACTGGAACGTAGCTACAAGGATGAGCTGGCCCGCCAGGTGAAGGAACGCACCCAGGAGCTGGAACAGTCCCTCTTGGTGCTCAAGCGAGCCCAGCAGGTGCTGGTCGAACAGGAGAAGATGGCGGCCCTCGGCGGCCTGGTCTCTGGCGTGGCCCACGAGATCAACACCCCCATAGGCATCTGTCTCACCGCCGCCAGCACCCAGCTGATCCATATCGAGGAGCTGATCAAGCTGATCCACAGCGAGAACGCGACCCTGGAGGAGATCAACGCCATCCTGGAAGAGTACCAGCAGAGCTGTGAGCTGATCATCAGCAACATCACCCGTGCCAGCAGCCTGATCCAGAAGTTCAAGACCATAGCGGCCGAGCAGAGCCTGGAGGATAAGCGCAGCATCAATCTCAAACAGGGACTCGAAGAGCACCACGAGTCGATGCGCTTCATCTACGGCGACAAGCTGGCCGAGGTGGAATATAGGGTCGATCCCGACCTCAACATACTCACCAACCTGAGCCTGTTTAAGCAGATAGTCACTAACCTCTTCTCCAACGCCTATGCCCACGGCTTCAAGGGCCGCAGCCAAGGAAAGATCAGGATAGATGCCGAGGTGGATGCGGGAATGCTCAAGATCTGTATTCAGGACGATGGACCGGGGATCGACAGCGAGGCCACCGGCCATATTTTCGAGCCCTTCTATACCACCACGCGCTCAGAGGGCGGCACCGGCCTAGGCCTGTCCGCCGCGTTCAACGCCGTCACCCTGCTCCAGGGCAATATTCGCTATCGCGACGACGGCGAGCTGGGCGGGGCCTGTTTCGAGGTGAGCTTCCCGGTGGAGGTACTGGACAATCAGGCCGTCGAGCTCAACCTCTCCAACCCATCAGGCTTTTAAGCACTCATCAGGCTTTCAGCTGCTTGGCCGTCAGATGGCAGATCGCCATGATCACCTCGGTCGCCTTCACCATAGCTTCCAGGCAGATAAATTCATGCTTGCCATGGAAGTTATGGCCACCGGTAAACAGGTTAGGGCAAGGCAGCCCCATATAGGAGAGACGACTGCCATCGGTGCCGCCGCGGATAGGTTTGATCTTGGGAGTGATGCCAAGGTCAGTCATCGCCTGCTTGGCGATCTCGACGATATGGGGATGGGGGATCAGCTGATCGCGCATGTTGTAGTAGCTGTCAGTGATGCTGACGCTTAATGAGCCCTGCTGCAGCTGGGCGTCGCAGGCCTCGACCCGTTCGGTGAGCCAACGCTTGCGCTGCTCAAACTGATCCAGGTCGAAGTCGCGGATCAGATAGGTGAGCTGCGCCTCTTCGGTCACCCCCTTCATCTCAATCAGATGGAAGAAGCCGGCGTAGTCCAGGCTGTTCTCCGGGGTATCGCCCAGCGGCATCTTGGCATGAAAACGCGCCGCCATGGTCTGGGCGTTGACCATGACGCCATAGGCAGAACCCGGATGGCAGTTGTTGCCCTTGGCGGTTACCACGGCCGTGGCGCCGTTGAAGTTTTCGAACTCCAGCCCACCTAGCTCGCCGCCATCTACCGTGTAGGCCCACTCAGCCTTGAAGGCGTCGAAATCAAACTTATCGGCGCCGCGCCCTATCTCCTCATCCGGCGTGAAACAGAGATAGATATCGCCATGGCGACTGTCGGGATCTTGCAGAAGGCTCGATAGCGCTGTGATGATCTCGGCGATCCCCGCCTTGTCGTCGGCGCCCAGCAGGCTGCTGCCATCTGTGGTGATCAGCGTCTGCCCCAGGTAGTGATCTAACTCGGGAAACTCCTCGGGAGAGAGTCTATGCTGCGCGCCGAGAGGGATATCGCCGCCATCATAGTTCTCGATCAGTTGAGGACGAACATTGGCGCCGCTAAAGTCGGGCGCCGTGTCCAGATGGGCGATAAAGCCGATGGGCGGAACCCCTTCAACTGTCGCGGGCACCAGAGCCGTCAGATAGCCAGTCGCGGAAAGCGCCACCTGACTGAAGCCTAACTTGATCAGCTCCTCTCTGAGTTGATCCGCCAGCGCCATCTGTCCCTGGGTACTGGGACAGCAGCTTTGACGCCCGTCAGACTGAGTATCAAATTGCACATAGCGTAAGAATCGATTTAACAGGGCCTGTTTCATAATCAATCACCAGCAAAAAATGTCGACTGAGTCTAACAAGTGACCAAAGGGTGACTTTAGACTTAAATCAAGTTTTTGGTGATTTACGCCTCAGGCCAGCAGGCGATATCGGCTATGCCTTGGTGGCAAGCTTGGTCAGCACCCGGCTCACGGCAGTAAAGCCGAAGCTGCCTGTCACCACTGTGACGGCGCCAAAGCCAGAGGCACAGTCCATGCGCATGCTGCCTTCGGCCGTCGCCTTGACGTTGCAGACGCTGCCATCGGCCTGGGGATAGACCAGCTGCTCGGTGGAGAACACCGCCTCGATACTGAAACGGCGCTGCACATTCTTAGAGAAGTTGTATTCGCGGCGCAGCAGGTTACGCACCTTGGCCAGCAGAGGATCCTGATAGGTCTTGGCCAGATCCGCCACCTGGATTTGGGTAGGATCTGTCTGACCGCCGGCGCCGCCTACCGTCACTATCGGCAGCTTCTGGCGCTTACAGTGGGCGATCAGCGCCGCCTTAGGTTTGACCGCATCGATACAGTCGACCACATAGTCCAGGCTACCGCCCTGCTTGCGACCGGTAAAATAGTCATTCAGGTTATCTGTGGTGATGAAATCTTCCACCTGATTGACCCGGCACTCTGGGTTGATCTGCATGATACGCTCGGCCATCACGGCCACCTTAGACTCGCCTATCGTCTCCTTGAGGGCGTGCAGCTGGCGGTTGGTGTTGGTGACACAGATATCGTCGAGATCGATCAGGGTGATCTCGCCTATGCCACTACGGGCCAACGCCTCGGCTACCCAGGTACCTACTCCGCCAATGCCGACCACAGCCACATGGGACTGTGCAAATCGGGTCAGTGCCTTAGCGCCATATAGGCGGCCAATGCCGGCAAAGCGATTGAGATAGGCGTCAGAGAGTTCAGGTTGGCTCAAGGTGGGCTCCGGTAAGATAACTAAAAACCCGCCGATTTTACCGCAATCCCAGGCAAAATCCCAAAAAGAAAAACGGTGACAAGTGTTAAGCCTATGGGGCGATTGCAGCAGCCTGGCAAGCAGAGGGTGACACAGGGTAAATAGCAATTTAACCCACTGTTTTTAAATGTAAAATAACATGATAAAACTCACGCAAAACCAATGATTTGCGACACGGATCACATCTCAACATTGCACTTCTGGGCACACTGACGCCGCGACACAGCATAAGCGGCCAAGAAAGCTCCCTCTGGGCCCATGACTCTCGTTAGCTAAAAAAATCAAAGGCCCTCTTTGAGATGGCCATAATCGCTACAGGAAGATGACAATGAAAAAATCTGTTCTATCGGCAAGCATTTTCGCCACCCTCGCAGCCACCTCATTCACCGCGCTCGCCGACGGTCCTCAGTTCTATGGCCGTGCCGATCTTGCCTTCACTCACTCGGATAATGGCATCGCCACTCAAAACCAGAAAGATGGCACCATCATAGAGAACAACTTCTCTTGGTTAGGGGTGAAGGGCAGCGAAAAAGTCGCCGACGGCCTGGAAGTGATCTATCAGATGGAGTTTGGTGTCAGCAACTATGACAACTCAGGCAACACCTTTGCCGCACGTAACACCTACCTGGGGCTTAGAAGCGTCATTGGTACCGCCCTTGTGGGTCGTAACGACACCGTATTTAAGGCATCCGAAGGCGGCTTCGACCTCTTCGGTAATACCAACTCAGATATCGATCTGCTGGCCGCCGGTCAATCGCGTACCGCAGACGGTATCACCTACTACTCGCCTAAGATCGCCGATCTCATCACATTTAATGCCACCTACCTGATGGAAGACAACTATGTGACCTATGACGGCAACGAGCGCGTGGCGCCAGATAACATGTATGCCCTCAGCGCTACCTTAGGTGATAAGGCGCTCAAGGCCCAAAACTACTATGTTGCCGCGGCCTACAACGACAACATCGACGACGTGAAAGCCTACCGCGGCGTGGCACAGGTTAAGCTGGGTCAGGTGATTCTGGGCGCCCTGTATCAGAACAGTGATCACGTGGACAGCAAGTACGCCAACCTAGAAGGCGATACCTACTTTATCAATGCCGCCTATGTGATGGGTAACCTGAAGCTTAAGGCGATGTACGGTAAGGACGATTCGGGTCTGGGCAAGTATGTGAAGCGTTATGTGGGTGGTAGCGGCGCGGGCATGGAAACCGTGTCAGACGTAGATCTACAACAGTTCAGCATAGGTGCCGACTACCGTATCAGTAAGAGCACACTGTTTTATGGTCACTACACTAAATATGATGGCGACCTGAAACTGGCTGGCATGAAGCAAGATCTGGGTGATGACATAGTCACAATAGGTATGCGCTTCGACTTCTAAGTCTATCAGCATAAGAAAAGGCGGCCCCAAGGCCGCCTTTTACGTTACATGACATTAGCTCTGTGTAAGAACTGCTTACTGTCGAATCAGCTATCGAATCAGCTGCCCACTCGTCAGTCACTGGTGGAAAATCGATTGTAAAAGATCGCGATTAACCATCCGACTAGACCGGCAACCAGTGCCCAGACTATGCCCCCAAGCACAAATCCACTGAAGTTCATCTGCCACCCCATGGTTTGCCAGTTGGTATGTAGCATGTGCCCCGTCATGTCAGACATCATCATGGGCATAGCCACCACCAAGAGGGAACAGACTATCCAGATTAAGGCGAAGGCAAGTGCACAGGCAAAGGCAAATGCCGTTTCATTTAATTTCATTTTACCCTCCTATTTCCTCTTCAGTGGTCGAGGCTTAGATGGCGCTCGGCCTCTCCCTAACTGATGCTGGCTTAAGCCTGCTTATGACGACGTCGTGAGGTAAAAACAACGTCCTTGCGCCATACAACATCGGCGTTAAAACTTAACCTTGTTTAGGCACTGTCAGTGATGACCGCCGCTGTCTTGCTCCCCTCTTGCCGTCAGGATCTGATATTGCTCCGAAGACAGCTCGGGCAATCGCTCCAGGAAGGCCACCATGTTCCAGATCCGCTCATCATCATGGGTCGGCCCCCAGGCAGGCATTCCAGAGGCCTTGATGCCATGTTTGATGATCCAAAAGTGCTCTTTACGTCTTTGGGCAATATCCTCTTCACCCGCCTTTAGGCGACTCAGGTTGGGCGGCGAGGGATAAAGCCCCTGAGTGAAATCACTCTGAGTCCGCCCCGGCCTGAGATGACACCCAGAACACATCTCATTGTAATCGGGACCACCCGCTAACAGTCGTGAAGGTGTTCCTAAGTCGGCAGGGACTTGGATCGCTTTCGCCGCGCGCGCCACCGAGTTTTCTCTCAGGGTCTCCAATGCCCAAAAGGTTAACTTGTTGTGCGGCGTATCTGCACCAATGGGATAGAGCCCCGAGTACAGGTACCCTGCCAACACCACCACGCCCAACAGCCCGACTATCAACAGACTCTTGGCAGAAATCATTACTCTCGATGCCATTATTACTCCTCTATAAATTCGGCTCGCCTCAACGGCAAACCTGATAGCCAATTATCCCTGTGAATGGCCATTACCATGCTGGTCCATCATGTGGTGTTCATCTTTATCTTGAGGCTGCTCCTTCATGCACTTTTCTCTCAACGCCTGCATCACAGGATCATTCATATCCATCTGGCCTTGGTTCATATGCATCTGACTCTGATTCTTATGCATCTGATCTTGATTCATGTGCATCTGGCTCTGGTCCTTATGCATCTGATCTTGATTCATCTGCATCTGGCTCTGGCCCTTATGCATCTGTTCTTGGTTCATCTGCATCTGACTCTGGCTCTTATGCATCTGATCTTGATTCATATGCATCTGACTCTGGTCCATTTGCATTATGGCCGCACAGTCAGGTTGCTCGCCGTTTGTCATATGCTCCTTGGGATCATGGGCCTGAGCCGACAATGACAATAAGAGCGCCGATACGGCGACTAAGGAAGTGTGTATGTTAGTTTTCATGGGTGACTCCTTCTGTCGTTTGACGAATAGGGTTAAAACCAAAATCGAATACCCGCCAGTACACGGGTGTCTCCAGCAGATTCTCCGGCCGCTTCAAGATAATCGGCGGTTGCGCCGAATGTTTCTCTGCGCTCGATACCCACATAAGGTGCGAATTGACGAGAAAACTCATAACGTAATCTGAGGCCAAGACTGGCATCGGATAGACCACTGCCTAAGCTGTTTTGCGGATCATCCTTGCCATATAGGGTCAGCTCGACGCGGGGTTGTAAAATCAGCCGCTGAGTCAGCAGCCACTCATACTCGGCCTGCAGACTCAAGGCACTGCGCCCCTGCTCTCCCAGATAAGCGGTCAGATCCAAGTCGAACCAGTAGGGAGCGAGCCCCTGCACGCCAACGGCCAGCCATTGACGGTTCTGACCTTCTGCGTAGTAGTCAAAGCGTGTCCCCAGCTGAAAGTCGAAGTAGCTGCTGATGGCATGTCCCCAGAGCAACTCTGCTTGAGTTTCCTCGAGTCCATCTTGGCTATAATCTCCCTCTAGCTTCAGCCATAAACGGTCGTAGGTTCCGCCGTACCAAGCCGATAGATCGAAGGCGATATTGTCATCGTTATCGTATTCAAGACGTTCGCCCATGACCGCCCAAAAGGCAGCTTCGTCCGCCATCCGAATCCGTTGTGATTCGGGCAGGGCATAGGGACCATTACTCAGGCTGTATCCCCCTGAATAGGCATGGGGATCGCGGCTATCAGCTGGTGCATCGCCACCCTGCATCTCTGCCATGGCAGGCATTGAAGCGGTTTTCATCCTTGCTGACATCTTATCGCCATCCATGTTGGACATAGCACCGTTTGACACAGCTCTGTTAGGCACAGCTTCGTTCGATATAGCAGCACCCGCCGCTACCGCCTGAGTTGAAAGCGAGATCAGGGATGCGGCAATTACATTCACTAAGTAGGCATTTTTCATGATACAAGCACCTCCCTGAACATACCGGCATCCATGTGGAACAGCAGGTGACAATGCCAAGCCCAGCGCCCGACCTCCTGTGGCGTGGCTAAGAAACTAATACGTTGGGCGGGTTGTACGGGAATGGTGTGACGCCTGACCCTTAATTGTCCTTGAGCATCTTCAAGATCGCTCCACATCCCGTGCAAGTGCATGGGGTGAGTCATCATAGTATCGTTCTGTAAAATGATACGAACCCGCTCATTGTGCTTGAGGGCGACCGGCGTACTCTTGCCAAATTCCAGTCCGTCAAAAGACCAAGTGTAACGCTCCATGTTGCCGGTAAGGTGAAGCTCCAACTCCCGAACAGGCATGTTTGTGTCAGTCAGTACGCCATCGACAGAGCAAAGATCGTCTAGGGTCAACACCCGGCGACCATTGTCTCTCAGCCCAACGCCTGGGTCTTCCAGGCTGGTTCTCGGCATATCGACGCGCATATCAACCGAAGGACCATATTCGCTAGCGGCATGACGCACCTTCTGAGATGGGGTCGCAAGCGAATGCATGCCTTGATGCTGACTATGATCCATCGACATACTTTGATTCATCGACATGCCATGCTCCATAGCCATGCTTTGGTTCATCGACTGCTCATGCCCTTGGTGTTGCATGCCGCCATGCTGCATAGAGGAGTGGTCCATGCCGCCCATAGCCCCCATCATATCGGCCATGGTCAGCCATTGGATCTTATCGAGTGTAGGAACGGGAGCCGATAAACCATCGCGCACCGCAAGCATTCCCTTGGCATAGCCGCTTCGATCCATCGACTGGGCAAAAATGGTATAGGCATCATCCTTAGGAGTAACCAACACGTCGTAGGTTTCGCCAGGGCCAAAGCGGAATTCATCCACCGACACAGGCTCGATATTTTGCCCATCGGCCTGAATAACCGTCATGGTAAGGCTGGGAATACGAACGTCGAAAAACGTGTTACTCGCCCCATTCACAAATCGCAGACGTACGGTTTCACCTGGCTTAAAAATGCCCGTCCAATTGCCATTAGGCGGCTGTCCGTTACATAGGTAAGTGAGCGTGGACGCCGACAGGTCGGCAAGATCGGTGGGATTCATCCGCATCTCATTCCACATCTCACGTTTCGCCAACGCGGTACGAAGATCGTAACGGGATAGATCCTCGAAGAAGTCGCCCATAGTTGGCTGGGCATAGTTGTAGTAATCGCTCTGCTGCTTGAGCTTAGCGAACACTTGCATCGGATTTTCGTCAGTCCAGTCAGATAGCTGCACCACAAAATCCCTATCAACCTTCACCCCGTCGCCTTCTCTAGGCAGGATAATGAGGCTTCCGTACATACCTGACATCTCCTGGAAGCCAGTATGGGAGTGATACCAGTAGGTGCCCGATTGCTGTACCCGAAATCTATAGGTAAAGGTCTTTCCCGGTGCGATCCCCGAATAACTCAACCCGGGAACCCCATCCATCTGATAGGGCAGGATAATGCCGTGCCAATGCACGGATGTGGGCACAGACAATCGGTTGGTCACCCGCAACGTAATGAGGTCACCCTCTCGCCAGATCAGGGTCGGCGCGGGAATAGAACCATTTATCATGATCCCAGTGTTGGCTTGATCGGTAAAATTAACCGGCCCTTGGTCGATCACTAAATCGAACTCGGTCCCTGTCAACACATCGGGGCTTCTTGTGCCATAGGCGGTAGGTTTTCCCATGGCAAAGCTGGGCATACTGGTGCCCAAAACACTTGTTCCAGCGATCAACCCTTGCACAAAACGGCGGCGGCTGAGACTAAACGTCGCACTATTTTTCATGTCCATACTCATTTCGCATTTTAGGTATTTTATTTGGATGCCTAATATCTAGGTGTCTAAATTAAAGATAGTGGCCGGTACCTGACCGAGAAATGACGTAATGATTACAAAGTTGTAATCTTGATCTTATGTGAGCAATTGCATGGTTAAATATGCAAATCGGCTTAAACAAGTTAAAGGCTTGCGGGCAAATGCGAATATTAGTGATCGAAGACGAGATCAAGATAGGCGACTATCTCAAGAAGGGATTGGAAGAAGCCGGGTATACCATCAGCCTGTATCGAAATGGCTTAGATGGCTATCACTACGCCATCTCTGAGCATTTTGATCTCATTATTCTCGATGTGATGCTACCCGACTTGAACGGGTGGCAAATCCTCGAAAAAATCCGCCTCAACAATTCAGATATCCCGGTCATGTTCCTGACCGCGAAGGACAGCCTGGAAGACAAGATCAACGGGCTCGAATCCGGCGCCGATGACTACCTGGTAAAGCCCTTTGCCTTTGCCGAACTGCTGGCACGTGTAAAAACCCTATTACGCAGAGGCACGAAACAGCTTCAGTCTGACACCCTAACCCTTCATGGGTTAAAACTGGATATAACAAAACGCCGGGCCAGCCGGGAACAAACGAAACTGCATCTCACCAATAAGGAGTTTTCCCTACTCGAGTTATTGGTACGCCATCAGGGTGAAGTGCTCACCCGCTCTTTCATCGCATCTCAGGTATGGGACATGAATTTCGATAGCGACACCAATGTGATCGATGTCGCCATCAGGCGCCTAAGGGCCAAGGTTGACGATCCCTTCTCGGTAAAGCTTATCCATACCGTACGCGGCATGGGATATAAACTGGACACGGAAGCCTGACATGTTTACCCGTCATCCTCAGATCTCACTCAAAACCCGTACTCTCTATTTAGTGGGCGGCACACTGCTCGCCTGCTTTTTACTGCTTGGGGTCATGATCGACTCTCAGGTCAAAGGGCATTTCCTACATCAGGATGAGGATGAACTGAACGTAGTAGCAGACTCGGTGAAGGGAATGCTGAGCTCACTGTCGAAATCTCAAGATCGCCATCAGATTGATACCGCCCTCTCCCAGGCGGTTGTCGGCCATCACGGCATCTTTTATGCGCTTTACAATAGTGACAATCAGTTGATTTATAGCAATAAAGAGTCTGATCTTTCCCATTTTCTCCTGCTAGATGCCAAAGAACGCGTCAAAGCCTCAGCCTTAGTTGTCGTTGAAGTACAAGAGCAACACTTACGAGGCGCCCTGCTCGGGGTGACGCTTCCCGATGGGCGGAGCGGCAAGTTAGTCGTTGCCAACGACATCGATTTTCACCTGGCATTTCTAAGCGAATTTCACCGGACACTCTGGTCGACACTGTTTCTGGTTTGGCTGCTAACCATATTGGCAGCCTGGCTGGCCATAAGGTTCGGACTGCGGCCACTGCAACGATTGAGTAAAGAGATCAGTGGCATAACTACCGAACGCCTAGATCTGCGATTGAAACCCGAATTAGCCCCCATTGAATTGTCGGAATTGATCGCCGCCTTCAATCACATGATTGGTGAAGTTGAACTCGGTTTCAAACGCCTTAGCCACTTCTCGGCGGATATCGCCCATGAGCTTAGGACACCACTCACGGCATTGGCGATGCAGAATGAAGTCCTATTGAGTCAGTCTCGCAGCACTGAGGAATATCAAGAATTAATTTATTCCAACCTGGAAGAATTGGAGCGCCTCACCGTCATGGTCAATGATATGTTGTGGCTGGCCAAATCGGACAATGGATTAATTGCGCCCAAGAAACAAAAAATTGCACTGGATAAAGAGGCCGACAAGGTAATCGACTATCTAAGTGTACTCGCCGATGAAAAGAATGTATCCATCGTCAGAGATGGCAGTGTCGAGATCGATGCCGACAGCGGAATGATGCAGCGGGCGCTGAGTAACCTCATAGGTAACGCCGTGCGCCATGCCGAGCCCGGATCTGAAATAACCGTCGGCATAGCACAAACCCCTGAGGCGACATACGTGAAGGTCAATAATCTGGGAACGCCCATCCCTGAGCAGCATGTCAACCACCTATTTGACCGCTTCTATAAAGTCGAGGCGGCCAGACAAAGAGAAGGTAGCAGCACAGGCCTGGGCCTGGCTATCGTCAAGTCTATTGCGGATATACACGGCGGAAAGGTTAGCGCTAAGAGTCGCAACGGCAACACCAGTTTCACTCTGACGCTGCCAAAATAATTGGATTCGGCCTAAAGAGATTAACGGGCTTTAAGATGTTTGGGTTTCAGCCTATCAGCAGCTGTCCCGACAAAAATTGAGTCCAATCAGCTTATGACTTGAAGCTCCTAGCAGCTAACCCCGCATTAAAACCATCCCTAAGGACTATTCAGCGCGCCAATATTTGTGCGTAAGCGCACACTTTTTAAACATATTTATGCTTTCTCAAGTAGAACGCCTACAATTTTAGCAACTTCTTAATAAGTTACAGTTTGTTTACATCAACAGCAGAGTGCATACCCCTTTGGGAGTAGGCGTAATACGTTAAATTTACAAGGATTGGCTGTTTTTTAAACGGATGAGACAGATCTGTCACAAATTCCTCGTAAAGCTAACCTTGATAAGCAGAAATTTGATCTGCGCCACACTCTTGCTGCCATAAAACTGTAAACTTCTGGCCAACTTTGTTACGAGAACGGACCCTCGGAGCAAATTATGGAAACTATGTTAATAACCATTAAAAAATGGAAAAGAACTCAGTTCTTGGGAGCACAATACATGAAAAAATCTCTAATCTCTGCATCAGTAGCATCTGTTATTGCACTGACCTCATTCGGCGCGCTAGCCGATGGCCCTAACTTCTACGGTCGTTTAGACCTAACCCTAACTAACTCTGACAAGGGTTCAACTACTCAAGAAGGTAAAGATGGTACTATTCTTGAGAACAACTTCTCACACCTAGGTGTGAAAGGTTCTGAAAAGATTTCTGACGGTATCGATGTTATCTACCAAATGGAATTCCAAGTTGAGAATACTTCTTCTAAAGGTGACGTATTCAAGGCTCGTAACACATTCCTAGGTCTTAAGAGCGCAGCCGGTACCCTGCTTGTTGGTCGTAACGACACAGTATTCAAGCAATCTGAAGGTGGCATCGACCTATTCGGTAACTCAAACGCCGATATCGACCGTCTGGTAGGCGCGCAAACTCGTAGCGCTGACGGTATCTGGTACTACTCTCCAAAGATCGCTGACCTGATCACTCTGAACGCGACTTACCTGATGACTGACAACAACCAGGCTGGCGTTGAAAATGCTGATGACCAGTACGCTCTAAGCGCGACTCTGGGTGACAAGAAGTTCAAGGCACAAAACTACTATGTTGCAGTAGCTTACAACAAAGGCATCTCTGGTATCGACGCATACCGTGGTGTTGCTCAAGTTAAGCTAGGCGACTTCAAAGTTGGCGGTCTATTCCAAAACTCTGAAAGCGTTAAAGACGGTTCTACAGACAACAACACTTACTTCGTAAACGTTGCCTACAACCTGAACGGCGTTAACCTGAAAGCTGAGTACGGTAAAGACGAAGCTGGTTTCGGTAAGTACTACAAAAACATCTCTGGTGTAGCTGGTACTGACATCAACGTGACTAACATCACTGTGGGTGCTGACTACCGCGTAGCTAAATCAACTCTGATCTACGGTCACTATGCAATGTACGAAGGCGATCACAAAGTTGGTGGCGTTAAAGTTGACCTAGAAGACGACAACATCTTCACCGTAGGTGTTCGTTACGACTTCTAATTCGATGAGCCTCAGGCTCTGATGAAAAAGGCGACCCTAGGTCGCCTTTTTACTTTCTAACGCTTAATTTTTTATAGCTTAAGTTTCTTTAGCTTAAGTTTCTGTAGCTTAACGCCTCACCAGACGATAGACAGACTCGGTCAGCCAGGGCACCTGCTTCTTCACGAACCTTGGGTTCTCGGCCAGCACATCCTGGGTGCTAAGGCACTCGATCTCGAAATAGGGGCTCATGTGCGCCTGGATCCAGGCATTGGATACCGCAAATGGCGGGCCGTTTAACGCTTCCTGGGGATAGTCTAAGGTGATCAGCAAGCCTATGCTCTTAGGCGGCAATAATCCGGCCAGACACTCCACATACTGCAGGCGCATCTCAGGCGGCCAGGCGATCAGCGCCGCCCTGTCATAGAAGCCACTCACCGCCTCCAGGGGTTCCTTTGGCAGACGGAACAGATCCCCCTGGTAAATGCTCACCTGCTCGGTGCGGTAACACTCATGCTCGCCGCTCGATTGTCGCTCGACCGGCAGGTCATTGTCGCTGAAGAACTGCTCCACCGCGCTCTGATTCAGTTCACAGCCGATCACCTCTAGCCCCTGCTCGGCCAGATAACAGAGATCTAAGGTTTTACCACACAGGGGAACGAAGACCTGGCTGCCGGCAGCTAACTTGAGCTGCGGCCAATAGTCGATAAGAAGGGCGTTGACCTCGTCCAGATGAAAACCTATCTGCTGTGAGGCCCATTTGTCGTGCCAAAAACTGGGTTGCATCGTTAGCTCCGCATAAGCAAGTGTCTCATTATGCAGGCTACTCTAATCTCTCGTCGGCCAAGATGCCAGCTTACCGATTATTTCGGCAAGCTTTTCTCTTGGTCGTTATTGAATATCCAAGACTTTCTGTACCCGTCTGAGCCAGACACAGTTTTCACATTCGCAGTTACGGCGCGACAGGTGATGGGGAGTAAGGCTGGAGTCGATAAAATCGACCGCGATCAGCAGCTGTTGCTTCAGCTCGGCAACCGACTTGCGTTCGACGGCCACCAGCTCGTCGTTATGGTTCATCCAGACGCACTCCATCCCTTGGTAGCAATGGATGCACTGGGGGTCTGTGCTATTGAAAAAACCCGCGTGAGGACAAAACTTTAGCTCCATCGACTGCACGATGCGCTTCCTCGGATATTCTAATAATTCAATCAATAGGGCTTTGTTTAGTTCCGTCATTTCGCCCTCCTCACTCATCAAAGTCGCTCAAAAATGAAGCTTAGTTTTATATTAGCTTCAGGTTACCTGTATGTGTATGTAACAGAATTGATATAGGTCAACATCTCATACGAAAATATCGGTTAGGCATCGCACTGCTGAAAAATCTAGCTATTGTGCCTGGCCGCCGCTTCTTGCTATAAAAACATATCGATATTCAGTGAAATGACCCATGCCCAACAGCCAAGCCCCCAGCCCTGAGCTACAACACTTCTATATCTCCGAAGAGCAGTCTATCTACCTGCTCAAGGCCGATGACGCCCGCAAACACAGGGCGTGGATAAGACTCTGTAAACAGCAACTGAGCAAGCTGGGCTACTCAGATATCGAACTGGTGGGCAAGGGCGCCTATGGCTTCGTGTTCGCCGGCATCAATGGCCACGGCCAGGCGCACGTGTTCAAGTTCTCCCGAATCACCCTGCCCCAACAGATCCAGGACAGACTGGAGGAGGAGGCTTACATGCTCTCCCAGGTGATCCACCCCAATGTGCCGCCGGTGATCAAGTTTGAACATGTGGGCAAGCAGGGGATCCTGGTGATGGCCAGGGCGCCGGGGGAAGATCTCGACAAGCTCTGCCTCAGGCATGGCGCCCTACCGGCGCGCATCATAGTCAGTATCGCCCGCCAGCTGGCGCAGATCCTCAACTATCTGCACAACGGCCGCCCCCTAGTACACGGCGACATCAAGCCCTCTAACCTGGTGTACGACATGGAGCGGGATCATCTCTCGCTGATCGACTGGGGCTCGGCGGTATTTGCCCAGCGTGACGGCGAGGGCAATCCGGTCAACGGCAACGTGATGGATCTGCTCTCCAGTGACCAGCAACACACCAACGCCCGCATGGGGGATGTCTATTTCATCGGTGAGGAGCAGCTTAGCGGCGCCCTCTCCAGCCCCAGGTTCGACGAGCAAGGGGTGGCTGCGACTCTCTATGCCCTGGCCTCGGGTCAGGCCAGCCGATTCGGCAGCAAGGTGATCCCCGCCAGCAGCATAGGCCTGCCCATAGAACTGGCCCGTACATTAGACGGCATGCTCAGCGAGGATCCCGCCACCCGTAACCGGGCCGGGGATTACTTTCTCAAGAGCATGGCCCATAGCCATCGTCTGCATCTGCCGGATCTGCCCATGGCGCCGCTGCAGCCTGAGATCCCGGTATGGACCCTCAAGCAGGCCAAAGATGTGGAGACGGTCACCTACAGTTCGCGCAAATCCTTCCTGCGGGAGCACAACGAGGATGAGCCGATAGAGAAGATGGACGATCTCCAGCTGGAGAAGTACTACCGCAACTTCATGGCGGGCATGGGAGATACCGAGAAAGGCTTTATCGCCGCGGTCAGCCGGGTGGGCCAATATTCGCTGGTAGGCGGATTGGCGATCCACTGGCAGGAGTCCGGGGTCTTTATCGACTCTAACCTGGCCACTTATAACGCCGAGGAGAAGGCGGCGCTCATCCTGGCGGTGAACAACATGGTAACCCTGGCGCGGGGCATCCGCCGTATCGGGGTGTTTAAGGCCTGCTTCTTCAACGCCCGCGACACCCTGCATCTAGAGCGTGACGACACCAGCCAACCCTTCAGGCCAAGCCCTGATCAGCAGCTGCCCTTTGAGGTGGGCGATGTGCCTTCGCTGGAGGATAAATCCCGGCTGCACTCCTACTTCGAGGATGGTCGCGACCCGGATGAAAATCTGGAGCTGCCCAAGGAGATCATGACAGAGCTGGGCTGGATCAACCAGATCCACCACACCGGCTGCATCATCTTCGAGGTGTTACCTAACCATATGAAGATACACAGTTATCTGCGTCTGTTGAATCCCCGTAAACAGGCGGCCTTCAGGGCGAGCCTAGACAGGATCCTCAGCCATGTGGATAAGATTCAGGGGAAAGGGGTGTCGGGCTTCATGAAACTGCCCTACAAGAACACCCGCCGTTTTCAACATGTCGACAGGAAGGCGGACCACTTCTACCCCAGAAATCCCAAGAAAGTGATCGCCCAGCTGGATGAGTGATGGCTCAACTGTAAGCCTAATGGCTAAGCCGATTTACTTCGGCTCGCGCTTGTCCTCATCGCTCGCCTTATCGCCATCAGGCTTGTCGCCTAACTGACGCTCTTCATCGAGTTTATCGGAAGGATCTGGCTTGCGCTCATAGTCGCCGTCGAAGGTGTTGCCCTGCTCATCGAAGGGAGAGCGGTCGAAGGGCGAGCGGCCACCGGCCGAACCATTTGACCCAAATGGCCCCTGCCCAAACTGGCCGTGAAAGCCTCCCTGTTGACTCACCTTGACCTGCATCCGCTTATAGAGGAAGGCGGCGATGGGCGCACGGGTAAGTGGGGTTAACAGCAGGAGGCCGATAAAGTCGGTCACAAAACCTGGGATCAGCAGCAATAGACCGGCCATGGCCAGCATCATTCCCTCGACGATCTCCTGACCCGGCGCCTCGCCGCGTGCCAGCTTCTGCTGCACCTGCATCAGGGTATGTATCCCCTGGCTGCGCACCAGAGAGACCCCCACCACGGCGGTGAAGATAACCAGGCCCACAGTTGTCCAGCTGCCTAAGGTTTCGCCAACGCGGATCAGCACATTGAGCTCAATAACGGGAATGAGAACAAAGATAATCAATAGGATGAAAAACACGCTGACCTCACAAACTGACGAAATTTCTAATTGATTGAAAACTAAATGGGGGCGAACGGGTCTACTTTCAAGTCGGACGGCTTTTTTAGCGAATTTATCCCAGTGACAAACTTGGGATAAGCTCACTATTTTAGCAATAGCTTAATGCAAGTCGCCGACAAAACACGTAAAGTAGCTAACGCTCACGATACCCTCGTGAGCCAGTATAACCCGGTTACCTTAACACCCAATTAATGACCATACAGGGTAATAGCAACAGATGCAGGAAAAATGTCTACTCGTCACCACCAGCTGCCCGGACAATGAAACGGCCAGCACCCTGGCCCGCGCACTAGTGGAAGCCAAGCTGGCGGCCTGTATTCAGATCTCCGCCCCCGTCACCTCACTCTACACCTGGGAGGGTGAAGTGTGCCAGGAGACAGAGGTGTGCCTGCAAATAAAATGCCTCGCCCGTCATTACGACAAGTTGGAGCAACGCCTCTTGTCGCTGCACCCCTACCAAGTTCCCGAGCTGATCGCCACAGAGATCCACACAGGTTCGGCGGCTTACTTAGCATGGATAAAAGAAACCTCACTATCATGAAGAAAATACTGTTCCTCTTCCTCTCGACCCTGCTGTTGATCGCCCCCGGGGCGCAAAGTGAAAGCCTGTTCAGCAACAGTAAGTTTGATTTTCTTAAAGATGAACCTCAGCTGATGCCTGTGGATCAGGCCTTCGTCTTCGATGCCCAGCAAGAGGGCAACCTGGTCAAGATCAGCTGGGTGATCGCCGACGGTTACTATCTGTATCGCGACAAGCTCAAATTCGCCGCCGACGGCGCGACCCTGGGTGAGATCCAGCTGCCTAAGGGCAAGGCTCACAGCGATGAGTATTTCGGCGAGCAGGAGGTCTACTACTCTTACGTCGAGGTGCCTGTGGCTCTCAAGGAAGCCAGTGCCGAGGCCAACATCAGCGTGACCTTCATGGGCTGCGCCGAGGGTAAGCTCTGCTTCCCGCCCACGACGCGTAGCGCGCCCCTTACTCAGGTTGCCGCCAACGCGGGCCTGCTACCCGAGGCGATGAAGGCGACACCAGTTGCGAGTGAAACCGCTAGCAATCAGGCACCTATCACCCAACAGGATTCTCTCAGCCAGATGCTTTCTGGCGACAACCTGCTGTGGACCCTGGTGATCTTCTTCGGCCTGGGTATAGGCCTGGCGCTGACCCCCTGCGTCTTCCCCATGTACCCGATCCTGTCTGGCATCATCGTCGGCCAAGGCGAGAAGCTCTCTACCGGCAAGGCCTTCAGCCTCTCCATGGTCTATGTGCAGGGGATGGCGATCACCTATTCGCTGCTGGGGCTTATCGTCGCCTCGGCGGGCATGAAATATCAGGCCGCATTGCAACACCCTGCCGTGTTGGTGGGGCTGGCGATCCTCTTCTTACTGCTCAGCCTCTCCATGTTCGGCCTGTACGAGCTACGCCTGCCGTCTAGCTGGCAGGAGAAGATGAACCGCTTCTCTAACAACCAGAAGGGCGGCAACGTCCTGGGTGTGTTTGTCATGGGGATCATCTCTGGTCTGGTAGCGTCACCTTGCACCACGGCGCCACTATCGGGCGCCCTGGTCTATGTGGCGCAAACCGGCGACCTGATGCAAGGCTTCCTGGCCCTCTATGTGCTCAGCATGGGCATGGGTCTGCCGCTGCTGATCATCGGTTCATCGGGCGGTAAGCTGCTGCCACGTGCCGGCGCCTGGATGGATGTGATCAAGACGGTGTTCGGCTTCCTGCTGATCGCAGTCTCTATCCTGATGATAGGCCGTATTTGGACCGGACTGGTGTCAGATCTGCTCTGGGCCCTGTGGGGCGTCAGTCTGACCGCCTATCTGATGCATCAGAACAAACTCACCGAGTTTAACTGGAAACAGACGGTACGCTCCGTACTGCTGTTGATGACCCTGCTGGGCAGCTTCTCCTATGGCTTCCAAGCCGTCATGGCCAGCCTGGGCTACCAGGCCCATACGGGTGCGGTTAGCCATAAGGTGAGCCACAAGACCATCAAGAGCCTTGAAGATCTGCAGGCCGAGGTGGCCGCCGCCAGCGCCCAGGGTAAGCCCGTGATGCTGGATCTCTACGCCGACTGGTGTGTCGCCTGTAAGGAGTTTGAGAAGATCACCTTCGTCGACCCTGAGGTGCAGGCCCGTCTGTCGCAGATGGTGTTCCTCCAGGCCGACGTGACCAAAAACGACGCCATCGATATCGAGCTGCTGGAGCACTACGAGGTGTTGGGCCTACCTACCCTCTTGATGTTCGACGCCAAGGGCGAGATCCGCGACGAGCTGCGCGTCACCGGCTTCATGAAGCCTGCGGAGTTTGCCGCCCATCTGGATCACCTGCTAGCCAAGTAAGCTCAGGCAGTCTCGTATAAACTACCTAAAAACCTCCTGCGGGAGGTTTTTTATTAAGGGCTAAAAGATAGCTCGCTAATCAAAGTTTTCATTTATAGTTAACCCAATTCCTATACAATCAGGGGTATACCTCACGGATCTCTAGGAGCAACATGGAACCCGCCATCCTCATCATCACCTTAGCCTGTGGCATGCTTGTCAGTCGTATCGGTTTACCGCCACTCATAGGTTATCTGGTCGCGGGCTTCGTGTTATTCCTCTTCGGCATCGACGAGAGCAGCCTGCCCCTGCTGGAACAGCTGGCGGAGCTGGGTGTCACCCTGCTGCTGTTTGCCATCGGCCTCAAGCTGGATATTCGTAGCCTGTTTAAGGCCGAGGTGTGGGCGGGATCCAGCCTGCATCTGATGGGATCCATCATCTTCCTGGTACCCCTGCTTAAGCTGCTCGGCCTGCTGGGGCTGGAACAATTGAGTGGATTGGCGTTCAATCAGCTGACTCTGCTGGCCTTCGCGCTAAGCTTCTCCAGCACCATCTTCGCCGTCAAGGTGCTCGAAGATAAAGGCGATATGCAGTCACTCTATGGCCGTGTCGCCATCGGTATTCTGATCATGCAGGATATCTTCGCCGTCGCCTTCCTCACCATCTCCAAGGGGGATATCCCTTCAGTCTGGGCCCTGGGATTACTACTGCTTCCTTTTGCCAAGCCACTCATCTACAAGGCGTTCGATAAGGTCGGTCACGGCGAACTATTGGTGCTCTTCGGCCTGGTGATGGCCCTGGTGGTGGGTGCGGGTCTGTTCGAACTGGTCGGTCTCAAGCCGGACCTGGGTGCGCTTATCATAGGCATACTGCTGGCGGGTCACGCCAAGTCGTCTGAGCTGGCCAAGTCGCTCTTCTACTTCAAAGAGCTGTTTCTGGTGGCCTTCTTCCTCACGGTCGGCCTCAACGGCCTGCCGAGCTTCGCCGACATAGGCCTGGCGGCGCTCTTGGTGCTTATCGTGCCGGTGAAAATAGTGCTCTTCCTCTACCTGCTGACCCACTTCAGGCTGCGTTCGCGCACCTCCTTGATGACCTCGTTCAACCTGGGCAACTACAGCGAGTTCGGCCTGATCGTCGCCGCCGTGGCCACCAGCAAGGGCTGGTTACCCGGGCAATGGTTGGTGATCCTGGCCGTGGCCCTCAGCCTCAGCTTTTTGTTTGCCGCGCCGCTTAACGCCGCCTCGGCCCGCCTGTATCAGAAGTTTCAGAGTCGCTTGCAGAAGCTGGAAAGACACCCGCTACACCCCGAAGACAGACAGATCCCCGTGGGCAACCCCCGCTTCCTCATCCTGGGGATGGGACGTATCGGTAGCGGTGCCTACGACGAGCTGGCCAACCAGTTTGACGGTGAGATCCTGGGGATAGAACACAAGCAAGATCTGGTGGACTTCCATCGCCAACAGGGACGCAACGTAGTACAGGGCGACGCCTCAGATACCGACTTCTGGGAGAAGCTGGACAGGGCGCCGAATCTCGAACTGGTGCTGCTGGCCATGCCCCATCATGCGGGTAACCAGTTTGCGGTGGAGCAACTAAAACGCCTGGATTATCAGGGCAAGCTGAGCGCGATCGTGCAATACAGCGAGGATGCCCAATCCCTCAAGGCCGCCGGGGTGCACAGCGTGTTCAACCTCTACGAGGCCGCCGGCGCCGGTTTTGTCGAGCATGTGGTTTGCGAGCTCAAGTCCGGCAAGCAGCACGAGGCCGATATTGCCGTCGAGCCTCAGGAGACCACAGGCTAACCCTAACTGCGCTCAAACCATAGATTGTATACATTATTCTAAATATCTTGTATTGTACTTGCCATCCTGCGATAAGATGGGAAGTACAATACTGTGCCGACAAAAAAACAAAAAACTAATCAATACAATACTTTCGGAAACATACTCAAGACCAGTCTCTGCCTATTGGCTGGCGTGACCTCTCAGGTCAGCGCCGCGGGCTATGACATCTGGCTCTATCCCTTAGCCAAACAGGCCGAGGCCCCCCACTGGCGACTCGGCGAGCCTATCAGTGTCAGCGACCGCCCGAGTTACGACAACCAGGCGGCATTTGACCCCAAGGGCAAGCAGCTGGTGTTCGCCTCCGATCGCGCCGGTGATCATAACGACATCTATCGATTCGACATCGAGACGGGCGAAATAACCGCCCTGACCCACACGCCTGAGATCAGCGAATACTCGCCTCGGCTAACATCACAGGGCCTTACCTCTCAGATCCTCACCTATGTGGCCGAGCAGGGTGTGCCCCACCAGAGCATATGGCGGCAGTCACTGCATGATGAAACCGCTCCCGAGCGCGCGGTAAACAGCCTGATCCCAGCAGGTTACTATGCCAGGCTAGAGGGTATCGGCACCCTGATCTGGGCCAGATATGGCTATAACCTCTACTATGAGCCGGTTGGCGAAAGCGCCGACGAGCGCCACTTCGTGGTGAGCGATGTGGGGCGCAGCCTGCATGCCCTGCCGAGTATCAAGCAGTTCAGCTACCTTAAGAAACGTATGGACGGTGAGCGAGTCGTCACCCTGTTCGACCCAGAATCTCGCAGCCACACGCCGCTTATCGACCTGGGCCAGGGCAGTGAAGACTATGCCTGGAGCAGCGATGGCTGGCTGTTTAACCTTGAGGGCACTGTGCTTCGCAGCTGGCCCTACCCGCCGTTGGCAGGCACTCATGAAAGAATTCTCAGGACGCCACAGCAAGAGCTGCCCGGTTGGCAGGCGGTAACCCAGCTTACCCCGCCGACGCCGCACCATCACAGCCCTTCTCGGATCGCCATCAGCCCCACTTTGGATTTTATTGCCATCACCTGGCAACGTAAGGACACGCCACAATGATCAACCGCTTCTCTCTTCTACAGAGACTCTCGTATGCACTTACTCTCTCCCTAGTCTTTGGGCTAGTAATCTCCAACCCGGCGCTGGCAAGGGATCGCTGGCAGGATCACACCCTATTTGAGATCAACAAGCTGGCGCCCCATGCCAGCTTCTTCGGCTATGAGTCCGAGCCCTTGGCGCTGTTAGATGAGATGGAACGCAGCCAGCATTATCTGGATCTCAACGGCCGCTGGCACTTTCATCTGGCCAAGAATCCCGCCGCCACACCCAAAGAGTTCGCCGCTCCCGAGTTTGATGCCAGCCACTGGGGTAGCATACAGGTGCCGGGCAATTTCGAGACCCAGGGCTATGGCCACGCCATCTACCTCGACGAGCGCTATCCCTTCGACACTAAATGGCCCGATGCACCAAATGATCACAACCCCACAGGCCTCTACCGCAAGACCTTCACCCTGCCCGCCCATTGGCAACAGAAACAGGTATTCATCCACATAGGTGCGGCGCGCTCGGCCCTCACCCTGTTCGTCAATGGCCGTGAGGTCGGCTACAGCCAGGGCGCCAAGACCCCGGCTGAGTTCGATATCACCCCCTACCTGCAAGTAGGCGAGAACCTGCTCGCCATGCAGCTGATCCGCTGGAGTGACGCCAGTTACCTAGAAAGCCAGGATATGCTGCGCATGACGGGCATAGAGCGCGAGGTCTACCTCTATGCCACCCCCAAGCAGCGCATAGAAGATATTCAGGTTGTCACTCATTTAAACCAGGATCTCACCCGCGCCAAGCTCGCCATCAGGGTAAATCTCACCAGCCACCAGTCAGAGGTAAGAGCCCTTGAATTAGAGGCGCGCCTGTTGGATCCCCAGGGCAAGCAGGTCGCGAAAGCTAACCAGCGCCTGAGCCTGAAAGGCGATACCAAGCTCGACTTTAGCCAGACCCTAAAGCATCCCAAGCTGTGGAACGCCGAGACCCCAAATCTGTACCGGCTCATCCTGACCCTCAAGACAGAGGCAGGAGAGACACTTCAGGTCGCCAGTCAGCAGATAGGCGTGCGTAAGATCGCCATCGAGAAGGGTCAACTTAAGGTCAACAACAAGGCGATCACCATACGCGGCGTGGATCGTCACGAGACAGATCCCCAAACCGGCCATGTGGTCAGCCGTGAGACCATGGAGCTGGATATCCGCCTGATGAAGCAGAACAACATCAATGCGGTACGCTCCAGCCACTACCCCAATCATCCCTACTGGCTCAGCCTCGCCGACCGCTACGGCCTGTATGTGATCGATGAGGCCAACATAGAGTCCCACCCGCTGGCGATAGACGACAAGACCCAGCTGGGCAACGAGATGAGCTGGCTGCCCGCCCATCAGGCGCGTATCGAGCGTATGGTCGAGCGCGACAAGAACCACCCCTCGGTGATCATCTGGTCTCTGGGTAATGAGGCCGGTGAAGGCAAGCTGTTCGAGCGCCTCTACCAGTGGATAAAGCAGCGGGATCCCAGCCGCCCGGTGCAGTATGAACCGGCGGGCAAGGCGCCATACACGGATATCGTCGCTCCCATGTATCCCTCCATCGAGCGGATACGCGAATACGCCGAGCGCGCCAGCGACCGACCGCTGATCATGATCGAGTACGCCCACGCCATGGGCAACTCGGTGGGCAACCTGCAAGACTACTGGGATGTGATAGAGGCCTATCCCCAACTACAGGGCGGTTTCATCTGGGACTGGGTGGATCAGGCGCTGGCCTTCAGCAACGATTTAGGTCAGAGGTACTGGGCCTACGGCAAGGACTATCACCCCGATATGCCCACCGACGGCAACTTCCTCAACAACGGCCTGGTGGATCCCGACCGTAATCCCCATCCCCACCTGAGCGAGGTGAAGAAGGTCTATCAACCCATCAAGTTGAGAGACTTTAAGATTGAGGGTGATAAGGCCTGGGTGAATCTCATCAACGGCTACGACTTCGCCTCCACCTCAGGCCTGAGCCTGAACTGGACGCTGCAGCGAGATGGCAAGATCATCGCCAATAAGCGCCAGACCATGCCGACACTCTCCCCTGGCGAGCAGGCCCGGGTGAGCTTCAAGCTGCCTAGCAAACAAATCTTAAGCGCCCCCTTCGAGTATCACCTGCTACTCGAGGTGCTGGTCGATACGCCGAGGCCGCTGCTACCGAGCGATCACCGTATCGCCTTCGAGCAGTTCGCCTTGCCTCGCTCCGGGGCTAAAGCCGCTTATCAAGTAAAGAAAAACCAGGCCAAGATAAGCGAAGATAGCGGCAGCTATCGCCTCACCTCGGGTGATCTGAGTTATGAGTTCGATAAGCGCAGCGGCTGGCTAACCCAGATCTACCAAGAGGGGGAGCCCCAACTTAAGGGGCCACTGATGGCCAACTTCTGGCGAGCACCTACCGATAACGATCTGGGGAACCAGATGCCCGAGTGGGCCGGGGCCTGGCAAGACGCGGCGACTGAGCTAGAAGTCACGGCGATCGACGTCGACCCCGCCCTTGGCCTGACCATCAGCCAGAGCCATGCCGAAATGGGCTTTAGCCTGCGCACCCGCTACAGCCTGGATAATGCAGGGCGCCTGGCTATCGACAGCCAATTTATCCCTGGGAATAAGCCGCTCGCCGATCTGCCCCGCTTCGGCTTCAGCACCCGGCTAGGCTTTCAGCACAGATACCTGAGTTACTTTGGCCGCGGCCCAGAGGAGACCTACACCGATCGCCAGTCGGGCAATCCCCTGGGCTGGTATGCCCTGCCGATAGAGCAAACCTATCACAGATATCCAAGACCCCAGGAGACGGGCCAGCGCACCCAGGTGCGCTACGCCGCGGTGACAGATCAAAGGGGTCAGGGATGGCTAGCGATCGCTAACCTGGCCCAACGCGGAAATAAGGCCGGAGAGTTGTCCGGAGATCAGGGCAGCAAGGAGGCAGATGAGGTCGCCACCCTACAGACCAGCCTTTGGCCATTCGCCCAGGCAGACATAGATTTTCGCCGCGGCGATGCCCAGGACTCGGCCTCGGGACTGGTGGCCGTCACCCGCAATCATGGCGCCGAGATCCCGCTTAGGAAGTTCGTCACCTGGAATATCGATTACCGCCAGATGGGCGTCGGCGGTGATACCTCCTGGGGCCGTCCTGTACATGCGCCCTACCGCATCAAGGCCGAGCCGATCCGCTTCGGCTTTACCCTGATGCCAGTGGCTGCAAAGGACGATATCCCCACCCTGGCAAGACAATAACAATAAGGAAGCAAGCAGATGGAACAGACAATACAGGTGGCGATCTTCGTCGCCCTCACAGCGCTGGTCGCCCTGATCACCTATATTAAGTGTCGCAAGGTGACCCGCGACGCCAACGACAGCCGCGACTACTTTCTCGCCGGCGGTGGCCTGAGCTGGATAGTGGTGGCCGGCTCCTTGATGATGACCAACATCAGCGCCGAGCAGATCGTCGGCATGAATGGCGCCCAGACCCTACTGGTCGCCTGGTGGGAGATCGCCGCCGCAATCGGTCTTATCATCCTGGCCAAGTGGCTGATCCCCATCTATTACCGCTACAACTGTACGACTACCACAGAGCTGCTGGAGCGTAAGTATCAGGACAAGGGGATCCGCGCCATGGTCTCGGTGCTCTTCATGCTGGGCTACGCCTTCATCCTGCTACCCGTGGTGCTCTACACGGGGTCGCTGTTCATGAAGTCCATGTTCGGCCTCGCCATCTCTGTCACCGTACTGGCGATCATCTTCGCCGTGGTGGGCGCCATCTATGCCATCTTCGGCGGCCTGAGAGCCATCGCCATCTCAGATACGCTCAACGGCCTGGGGCTGATCCTGATGGGGCTGGCGGTCTCCTACCTGGCAATGCACGCCATAGACTGGGATCTCTCCGGCGTCCCGTTGGAACGCCTGACCCTGATCGGCGATAGCCAGTCGGATATTCCCTGGTCGACCCTGCTCACCGGGATGATCTTCATTCAGATCTTCTACTGGGGCACCAACATGGTGATCACTCAGCGCGCCCTGGCCGCCAAGTCGGTGAAGGAGGCGCAGAAGGGCCTGTACGCCGCCGTGGTGATGAAGCTGATCATCCCGGTGATCGTGGTGCTGCCGGGCATAGTCGCCTTTAAGCTCTATGGCGATGTGGGCGACGTGGCCTACGGCAAACTAGTGGGCGACCTGCTGCCTAGCTGGCTCTCTGGCGCCTTCGCCGCCGTGATCGCCGGCGCCGTGCTCAGCTCGTTCAACTCCTGCCTCAACTCGGCCGCTGCCCTCTACACCTGCGACATCCACCAAAACTACATCAACGCCGATGCCGACGTGCGCAAGATAGGCACCCGGGTCGCTCTGGTGTTCACCCTGATCTCGGTCGCCCTAGTGCCCCTGTTCGCCCGCTCGGAGAGCATAATCGCCCTGCTGCAACAGCTCAACGGCCTCTACTCGATGCCGGTACTGGCGGCCTTTATCTGTGCGCTAGTCTTCAAAAATGTCAGCGCCAAGGCGATAAAATGGGGCCTGGTCTTCGGGGTCATGCTTTATGCCCTGTTCACCTTTGTCTGGAGCCCGCTGCACTTCATTCACCTGATGGCGATCACCCTGCTGGCGACCATACTGGTTACCCTGGTCTTGAGTCGCCTGTTTGCCCAGTCTGTCGTCGCCCCCGTCGCCGAGCCAACCCTGGACTAAGCCATTTGGCTAGCGCAAACAGACCCGTTCCAGGTTTTCCCTGCCGAGCCCATGATGGCTCGGCAAGTGGCCAAGATAAAACATCTGGTTAACACTAGAGCCAGTGGGCGATATTTTCCCGATCCCAGCTGACAAATCTCAGTTACATCAATGACTGAGACGTGATATAAAAATGACAAGGATGACTCATGGTTGTTACCACCATGAACAAGACTGCCCACAGGGGCAGAGAACGCTAACTTTTTCTGAGAAGTTCAACACCAATGTCGAATACCGCACAGCGCGCCAATAAACTTTTTGTGCAGACCTTTGGTACCACGGCCGATGACCTGTATCAGGCGCCGGGCCGGGTTAACCTGATCGGCGAACATACAGATTACAACGATGGGTTCGTCCTCCCCGCCGCCATCAACTTTAGAACCGTTATCGCAGTGAAACAACGCGACGACGACAAATTCCGCGCCGTATCCGACGCCTTTCCCGGCAAGATCTACACCTGGCACTTCGGCCAGGAGAGTGAGATGGACCCCAACGACAGTTGGATCAATTACCTCAAGGGCTTTACTGCGGCGGTATCGGCCAGCGGCTTGCCTGCCAAGGGGATGGATCTGGCGGTCGTGGGTAGCGTCCCCCTAGGGGCTGGGCTTTCCTCGTCTGCGGCCCTGGAGATCGCCTTCGGCACCGCGCTTAACGATTGCAGCCAGCTCAGACTATCGCCGCTGGCGGTGGCCCAGATGGCCCAGCGCGGCGAAAATCAATATGTCGGCTGCGCCTGCGGCATCATGGATCAGATGATCAGCGCCATGGCTCAAGAGGAACATGCCCTGCTGATCGACTGTGAAGATCTCGACTGTGAACCTGTGCCCATCCCGGAAAGCCTGAGCCTGATCATAGTCAACTCCAATGTCCCCCGCGGACTAGTGGACAGCGAATATAATCTGCGCCGTGAACAATGCGAACAAGTCGCCGAGCATTTCGGCATCGAGAGCCTGCGTCATCTTGAGCTGCGTACCCTGGAAGGTGCCAAGGATGAGCTGCCGGAGGTCTGTTACCGCCGGGCGCGCCATGTGCTGAGCGAAAACCGCCGCACCCAGAACGCCGCCCACGCACTGGAGGCGGGTAACATCGCCAAGCTGAGCGAGCTCATGGCCCAGTCGCACCAATCGATGCGTGACGACTTTGAGATCACCGTGCCCGAGATAGACAAGCTGGTCGAGATCATCGACGCCGTGGTCGGCGATCGCGGCGGCGTGCGCATGACAGGTGGCGGCTTCGGCGGCTGCGTCGTTGCTCTGGTGGATCACGACCTTACCGACGCCGTAGTCGAGGCGGTCGAGCGTCAATATCAGGCGGCGACAGGCCTGGAAGCCAGCGTCTACCTCTGCTCGGCGAGCCAGGGCGCCTCAAGGTTGGACGAGGAGCTCTATTAATCGCTGAGCCTTAGGTGTAAATCGCTGTTTAGAATACGTATTCATACCCTCGTCCAAGGGCGAGATAATACAATAGGATCCCAACTTTAATCGCTTAAGGAAAAGATTATCATGGTACGTTTTCGCCCGCTCGATGCCTGGAACGATCCCCGTGGTGGCCAGATTGAACGCATCATCATAGACAACGGCACCCTGGCCATCGAGGTGCTCAGCCTCGGCGGCATTATCCGCTCCCTCTGGGCGCCGGATAACCAGGGCGAGCGTGGCAATATCGTGCTGGGCTGCGACAGCGCCCAGGATTATCTGACCCAAGACGCCCACCTGGGCGCCATCGCCGGACGCTACGCCAACCGCATCGCCGGTGCCCGCCTGAGCCGGGACGGTCAAGAATTCAGTCTGGATAACAACCATCAGGACAACTGCCTGCACGGTGGCCGCGAGGGCTTCAATCGTAAGCAGTGGCATATCGGCCAACTCAGCGATGGCGTGCGCCTCAGCCTGTTCAGCCCGGATGGCGACATGGGCTTTCCCGGTAACGCCAATATCCAGCTCGACTACCGCCTGGTGGGCAATAACCTCTATGTGGAGATCCTCGCCAGCACAGACAAACCCTGCCCCATCAGCCTGACCCAGCACAGCTACTTCAACCTGGAAGGTGCGAGCGAGCGCAGCAGCCTGGGACATATTATCCAGAGCGACAGCCAGCATTACCTCACCACAGATGAACAGGGGATCCCAACCGATGTGACTCGGGTAGCCGGTACGCCGCTGGATCTCAGCCAGGGTCAGTCCCTCGCGAGCCTCAAGACGGCGCTGGAAACCGAGCCGACAAGGGGCATAGATCACTGCTACCTGACGCCAAATCATGACGGTAAGGCCCTGAGCCGCTTCGGTACTATCAGCGCCCCAGCCTCAGGCAGACGCATGACCCTCTACACCAACCAGCCAGGTGTGCAGATCTACGGCAGTAACTTCCTCGAGGGCACCCTTGGCAAACAAGGGCAGAAACTGGCCTCATATCAGGCGGTATGTATCGAGCCACAGCAACTGCCCGATGCGCCCAATCAGGCACACTTACCGGGCACGCCTTGGCTGATGCCGGGCGAGGTGTATCACCACATGAGTCGCTATCAGTTCGATCTCATCAAATGAGATGCTAACGGGAAAAGAGATAAGAGAAGTAAAAAAGATTTAGGTAGGGGTTCCAGAGGGACCGGAACCTCTTACCTAAGGATGGCGGCGAACTAAGCAGGAGTCCTGGCAGGTTGCCTAGTTGCGGTCGTCATCGTCAGACCAATCATCATAGCCGTCGTCCAGGCTATCGACTTCGAGTTCGACATCATCATCGTCGTCATCGCTGGCGCCTTCTTCGGCGTCCACCTTCACCTTCTTAGGCGCTGGTGCAGGTTTAGCATGAATCGCCTCAACCCAACCGGCATGCTGCTGCATGAAGGCGGCTCGGGTCGCTAACCAGTTCGCGTCATATTCAGCTTTAGCGGCCTTAAGTTCCTCTTCCGTAAGGTCATGCAGGTTCACCTTAACGATGTCCTCGGCATATTCAATCACGGCATCTCTTACCGTGTTATAGAGATAAACTCGTCCCGCCGTGGCTTCGGGAAACTCTTTGTCGTGAATGAGGATAGTATTACCTCGAGCCGTACGAAGTTCACCATACCAAACAGGTTCTTTAGACGTGTCATACATATATGCTAATACCCTTAAATCAACACATACCAATATAAAATTATAAAGCTGACAACAGTTAGCTTAGTCACTGCCATCGCCACAAACGCCTCTGGACAATAGCCCACACATTTTTAATAAATACCGCCAGAAATCAATAGCCAAATGGATCTATTTTATTTAATTGCTATCAAAATGTTCACTCGGTAGATACTAGTAACGAATTTAGCCGATCAAATCAGTTATTCAAGTTTTTTCTAACCTACTTTATACCAAAGTTAACAGACCGCTCAGCCCCCATGAGCGCGCGACTTGTCACACCCGTTGACGGCTAGTCATTCGCCACCTTGAGCACCAGCTTTCCTCTGTGTTGCCCCGACTCCATCAGAGCATGGGCCTTGGCCGCATCACCCAGCGCAAACTCGGCAAACAGGTGAGGCACCAGGCTGCTGCCCTCCTGGGTGTCGAACTTAGGCCACACCAGCTCACGCAGGCCATCGGCGATCGCCTGCTTGGCCGCGACCGATTGTGGCCTCAGGGTCGCCCCCGTCCAGCAGATACGCTTAGCCATCAAGAGCGCCACATCCACCTCGGCGCGCCTACCCCGCTGCAGGGCTATGGTGACCAGGCGGCCCTCGATCGCCAGCGCCTTGAGGTTGAGGTCGATAAGGTCACCCGAGGCCATATCCAGCACCAAGTCCACCCCTTGAGGCGCCACCGCCTTTATCTGAGCCAGCAGATCCTCGTCGTGGTAGTTAAAGCCGTGGTCGGCCCCTAGGGCGAGGCAGTAGTCAATCTTCTCCTGACTGCCGCAGGTGACCAGCACCTTAACAGCGAATTGTTTCGCTAAGGTGACCGCCGCCGAGCCGATACCGCCCGAGCCACCATGAATAAGCACAGTCTCACCCGCCTTAAGGCCGCCGCGCATGAACATGTGTCCCCACACGGTGAAGAAGGTCTCGGGCAGGGCCGCCGCCTGAGCCATGGTCACTCCTGTGGGTATAGGCAGGCAGTGTACCGCCCAGGTCGCCACATACTCGCCATAGCCACCGCCGGGTACCAGGGCGCACACCCTGTCCCCCAACTGCCAGCCGGTCACCTGCTCGCCCTTGACCACTACTGTGCCTGACACCTCCAGGCCCAAGATCTCGCTGGCACCGGGCGGCGGTGGATAGAGGCCGCGGCGCTGGGCAACATCCGGACCATTCACCCCGGCATATTCCACCTTGATCAGCAGCTGATCCGGCGCTATGGCAGGCAAGGGGCACTGCGTCAGCTCCAGCACCTCGGGCCCACCTGGGGCGTTAAATTGCACATGGGTATAGTGTGTGGGAAGCATTGACATGGGGCTCCTAACATTAGCGGGCGTTAATGCTGTCGAGGCTAGCGCGAAATGGGGGAATTGGGCAAGCCTTAGCCGTCATCCTTATACGCCTTGGGCGACAAAAACAAACAGCAGCTCACAAATATCTTTACCATTAGTAAGTTAGATATAAAAGATTTGTCGCCCCGCCAGAGCTTTATGTTATGGTGATAAAGTGCCAGCAGGCTTTAAGTCCATTTATCACCTAAGCTTAAAGTCCGATATGCTGCGATCTGTTATCACCAGAAGGGGCTGCACCTGCGATGAATGTAGACTTTATCAATCCTTTTCTCGATTCCCTGCTCAATGTGCTGAAAACCATGGCCAACATGGAGCTCAAACCCGGCAAACCTAACCTGAAAAAAGATAACCTGGCCAAGGGCGATGTATCTGGCCTGATCGGCATGGTCGGCCCTCAGACCAAGGGCTCGCTGTCGATCACCTTCGAAGAAACCTTGATCTTAGAGATCATGAACAAGATGCTGGGGGAGAAGCCGGAGAGCATAGACGAAGAGGTGACGGATCTGGTGGGCGAGCTGACCAACATGGTGACCGGCGGCGCCAAGAATCTGCTAAGCGATAAAGGCTACGAGTTCGATATGGCGACCCCAATAGTGGTGTCGGGTAAGAATCACACCATAGCCCACAAGTCGGACGGGCAGAAGATCATCATGCCCTTTAGCAGCATCTACGGCACCGCCTACATAGAGATCTGCTTCGAAGGCTAACCAGCGCGGCAATACTCAAGTAATGACTAGAAAGGCTGGTTCACCATGACCCAGAACTGGCTTTCCTCCTCGCCGATGGCGAGATCCGTACGCACCACCACACCTTCCACCTCGAAGCGGATACCGGCGCCGAAGCTGGTTTTCATCTGGCTGTGCAGGCTATCTAAGGCAAACTCATCGCTCACCTTACCCGCCTCGACAAACGCCGTCCACTGCCACCAGGGAATATCGAACCAGCGAAACACCGGCAGGCTCTGCAATGGCTGCCACTTGGGCTCTAGCCGATATTCGGCCGCATAGAGCAAGGCACTGCGGCCGGTGAACCGATCGCCGCTGTAACCACGCAGGCGCTTAAAGCCCCCCAGGCCCACCCCGGCAAATCCAGGCGGACGCCCGTTGGTGTGACTGTTCGGGTCATAGTCGTTCCAGGTAGGGGTGTCGGCGAGATAAAAGTTAAACGCCAATACCCGGCTGTCGAACCAGCCAGATTGCCCAAGGGACAGATAGAGGCTCTGCTCAAACTCCCAGGTGGTCCAGCTCTGACGCTGGCTGCTGCCCCAGTCGCGGGTCAGGGTCAGGCTGGTGCGCCCGCCCTGCTTGCTGTTCTCGCGATCGTCGCGGTTATCCCAGGCAAGCTCAAGCTCCAAGCCGCGGGCCGATTGAGGCAGCGACTCATATCCCTCCAGGCGTTGCTCGGTATAGAAGGGAGTCAGCTCTATGCTACTCACCCCAGAGGTGAGCGGGTTCCATTCATGGCTACCTAAAGGTGCGCTACGCAGACTGGCAGCTGCGCCCTTGGCGCCTCGCCCCCAGGGCAGCACATATTTAAGGTGCAGCCTGGCAAAGGATTCATCCCCCTGTGTCACCACCCGCTCGGGGGCATCGGCGGCGCGTCCCACCTCTTGCCCGGGGATGTAGAAGATCCCTTCTGTGTAGCGGGCGCGGTAATACTCACCGGAAAACAACCAGCTATCCACACCCGGCAGCTGATAGTCATTGGCGCCAAGATAGGTGACCCAGGAGTCGTTGGCCGTGCCCAGCCCCAGGGCAAACAGAGAAGCCTGACGCTGCCCCGCATGCTTGACCACAGCGGCGGCGCCCACTGAGGTACTCAGGCTCTCGGTGGCGAAGATGAAGGGCACGGCCACATACTCGGCCTCGGTGCCATCATCGCTGCTTACCTGAACCTGAGGCGCCAGGTCATCGCTGGCCAATGCCTGCTGGGTGGCTAAGGCGAGCAAACCTGTAAAAAACAGACGGCTAGCCCGAGAAGCTAGCCGCGTGAGAGATATTTTCGCCATCAACAACTTAGTCATCTGATCATTCGAGGCAGACGGCGACGCGGGGAGTCAGCTTGGTCACCAGCTCGTAGGCGATAGTGCCGATATGCTCGGCCACCTCTTCGACCGGCAGCGCCTTGCCCCAGAGCACGGCGGTATCACCCACCTTGTCTGTGGCGTCCAGGCCGAGATCCACCGTCAGCATATCCATGGAGACACGTCCCACCACGGGCACCAGGCGGCCATTGACCCAGACAGGGGTGCCTTCTGGGGCGTTGCGGGGATAACCGTCGCCATAACCTATGGCCACCACACCTAGCTTGGTATCTTGCTTGGCACGCCAGTAGCTGCCATAGCCGACGGGATCGCCGGCCTTATGATCCCGCACGGCAATCAGCTGAGACACCAGCTCCATGGCGGGCTCCAGGCCATGATTGCGACCGAGATCGCCAACCACAGGCGAAACGCCATAAAGCGCGATCCCCGGACGGATCCAGTCCGCCTGGGTCGCCTGCCAGTAGAGGGTCGCGGCCGAGTTGGCCAGGGTGCGATCGCCAGGAAGGTCTGCCGTCATCTGCTCGAAGCGGCGTGCCTGTTCGGCGGTCGCGGGATTATCCGGCTCATCGGCGCAGGCAAAATGTGTCATCAGATTGATGGGCTTGGCCACGTTGGCACAGGCCTGCAGGCGCTGGTAGATAGCTTCAAACTGATCCAGGTTAAAGCCTAAGCGATGCATGCCAGTATCTATCTTCATCCACACTGTCACCGGCTTGGCCAGACTGACGGCCTCCAGCATCTCGAGCTGCGACTCGTGGTGCACCACGGTATCGATATCATGCTCGACCAGGGTCGCCACGTCGCTTGGGCGAAAGAAGCCTTCCAGCAGAAGCAGCTTGGCACTCACGCCACCGGCTCTAAGCTCCAGAGCCTCTTCGAGGCGCGCCAGGCCAAAGCCGTCGGCGCTGGCCAGGCAGTGGGCCACATTCAACAGGCCGTGACCATAGCCGTTGGCCTTCACCACTGCCATCACCTTACTCTGGGGGGCCAGCTGGCGTAATCGCTTTAGGTTAGCTTTCAGCGCATCGCCGCTGATCTCTGCTCGGGGAAAGGGTTTCAAACAATAACCTTAATGTTAATGGCGTCGAGACTCGATGAGGGTAACGCAAAATAGCGACCGATAGGGCTAATTAAACCAAGTTTAATCTCACCCTATGAGCTTAGTCGGATTAATCTTCTTCGAACTGCGGACCGGCGTAGTTATCGAAACGGGAGAACTGGCCCTGGAAGGTCAAACGCACCCGGCCGATGGGGCCGTTACGCTGCTTACCTATGATGATCTCCGCGGTGCCCTTATCTTCGGAGTCGTCGTTATACACCTCATCACGATAAATAAACATGATCAAATCCGCATCCTGCTCAATAGAGCCAGATTCACGCAAATCGGAGTTTACCGGGCGCTTGTCGGCGCGTTGCTCCAGAGAGCGGTTGAGCTGCGACAGAGCGATCACAGGGATCTCGAGTTCTTTAGCCAGCGCCTTAAGCGAGCGGGAGATCTCGGCGATCTCCAGCGTACGGTTATCGGACAGAGCCGGCACTTGCATCAACTGAAGGTAATCGATCATGATCATCGACAGGCCGCCATATTCGCGGGCGATACGTCTGGCGCGGCTGCGCACCTCGGTCGGCGTCAGGCCAGAGCCATCGTCGATATACATCTTGCCCTGCTCCAGCATGATCCCCATGGTGGAGGAGACGCGCGCCCAATCGTCATCATCGAGCTGACCCGTACGTATCTTGGTCTGATCCACCCGGCCCAGAGAGGCCAGCATACGCATCATGATCTGCTCCGAGGGCATCTCCAAGCTGAAGATGAGCACTGGCTTGTCTTCGTGCAGCGCCGCCTGTTCACACAGGTTCATGGCGAAGGTGGTCTTACCCATAGAGGGACGCGCCGCGACGATGATCAAATCGCCCGACTGGAAACCCGCGGTCATGCGGTCGAGATCGTTGAAGCCGCTAGACACCCCGGTCACACCGTTGTGAGGGTTGTTGTACAGCTCCTCGATCTTATCTACCGTCTTCTCGAGGATGGTCTTGATCCCCTCGGGGCCCTCGTTGGCGTTGGCGCGCTGCTCGGCGATCTTAAATACCTTGCTCTCGGCCAGATCCAGAAGCTCGCTGGAGTTACGCCCCTCGGGGTTAAAGCCGGCATCGGCGATCTCGTTGGCGACTTTGATCATCTCGCGCACCACGGCGCGTTCACGCACGATGGCGGCGTAGGAGAGAATGTTACCCGCGCTCGGGGTGTTCTTGGCGATCTCGCCCAAATAGGCGAAACCACCGGCATCTTCTAAGTTATCTTCCAGCTCCAGCTGTTCGGAGACGGTGATCAGATCTATGGGTTGACCCGCGGCCACCAGGGCCTCCATGGCGGTAAAGATCATCTTGTGGGAGCGGGAGTAGAAGTCATCCTTCACCACGGCCTCGGCCACCTTATCCCAGGCATCTGAATCCAACATCAAGCCACCGAGCACAGACTGCTCGGCCTCAATCGAATGGGGCGGCATCTTCAATGCATCGATCTGTATATCTCTAGGCTTTTTCTTAGCCTGAAATCCACCTTGCTGTGACATTAACTCTCCAAATTTCCAACGATTAGGCAAAATATGATATAAAACCCGGGTCAAGCAGAAACAGGCCTCTTACCTGTTCGTCCTACAAACTTACACATAATAATTAAGGAATAAACATGCGCAAAGCATTGGTTGCAGCCTTAATGCTGTCATCTGGCGTAGTGATTGCCGATGAAGGGCAATGGCAACCGTATCAAATGCCTTCGATCGCCGACAAGCTGAGCGAACGCGGTATCCAAATTCCAGCAAAACAACTCGCCGATCTGACCCAATATCCGATGAATGCGGTTGTCGGACTGGGGTATTGTACCGCCAGTTTCGTGTCCCCCCAAGGGTTAGTTGTAACGAATCACCACTGCGCCTACCGCGCGATTCAATACAACAGCAAGAAAGAGCACAACTACATCGCCGATGGCTTCCTGGCGCGCAAACAAGCGGACGAACCATCTGCCGGCCCTAACGAACGTCTCTACATCACAGAAGCGGTCACCAACGTGAGTGAGCAGGTCACCAAAGAGCTCAGCGACGACCCGTTGAAACGCTACGAAGAGATCCAGGCCAACCGTAAGGCACTGATCAAAGAGTGTGAGAGCGACGACAACTATCGCTGCTCAGTGCGCAGCTTCCATAACGGTCTGGAATACTACCTGATCAAGCAGCTGATAATTCGCGACGTGCGTCTGGTTTACGCGCCACCAAAAAGCGTCGGCTCCTTCGGCGGCGATATCGACAACTACGAATACCCACGCCACTCGGGCGACTTCACCTTCCTGCGCGCCTATGTGGGCAAGGATGGCAAGCCGGCGGCCTACTCGCCTGACAACGTGCCCTTCAAGCCTAAGAGCTACCTGAAAATCAACGCCGATGGCGTCAAGGCTGGCGACGGTGTGTTCGTGGCCGGTTACCCGGGCTCGACCAGCCGCTACCGCCTCACCAGCGAGCTGAAGTTTGCCAGCGACTGGCTCTACCCTACCCTGGCCAAGCGTTATCAGCAGCGCATCGACACCTTAGAAGTCATGGGCGCTCAGGACGCAGGCGTTAAGATCAAGTACGCGGGTACACTGGCCTCTATGGCCAACCGCATGAAGAAATATAACGGTCTGCTCGACGGCTTCAAGGCCACCGACATCGCCGGTATCAAGCAGGGTCGTGAAGACGACTTCCGCAAGTGGCTAAGCACTGACATTCAGTACCAGAGCTATCAGGCCAAGTTCGACCAGCTAGAGACACTGTTAGTTGAGCAGCGCCAGGCGCAGCAGACTCACTACTTCTTCGAGAACGCCCAATCGAGCGACCTGCTCTCTGCGGCCAACCGCCTCTATCGTCTGGCCAAGGAGAAGACCAAGCCAGATGCCGAGCGTGAAGAGGGCTACCAAGAGCGCGACATGAAGATGTTCAAGGCGCGCCTCAAGCGTATCGACTCAAGCTTCGCCATCAGCGTCGACAAGACCTTGTGGATGCAAGATCTTAATGCCTATCTGGCCCAGGACAACCGTGTGCCTGAGCTAGATGCCATGCTGAAATCGGACGATGCTGAGGTAAGCCTGAGTGACAAGCTGGATGGCCTCTACTCGCTGACCGGCCTCACCAATCAGGATGAGCGTCTGGCCTGGATGGACGCCGATGTGAAGGCGTTTGAAACTAGCGCCGATCCTTTCATCCGCATCGCCGTGGCCCTGTACGACACCAACCTGGCCCAAGAAAAATCCAAGAAGACCCTGGCCGGTAAGCTATCTAAGGCCCGCCCTGGCTACATGGAAGCGGTTATCGCCTACTACAAGGCCAACAACTGGCCGGTATACCCGGATGCCAACGGCACCCTGCGTATCACCTACGGCATGGTAGATGGTTACCAGTCGAAAGACGCCCTCTACAAGCAGCCCTTCACCCGTCTGGAAGGCATAGTCGCCAAGCACACGGGCGTCGAGCCGTTCGATGCACCTCAAAAGGTGTTGGATGCCATCAAGGCCAAGCGTTACGGCAGCCACAAGGTCGAGTCTGTCTATCAAGACCCAGCCTCTTGGCTGTGCCGCCTCTTCTCTTGCCTGGATAAGCCGGAAAGCTTCGGCTCTGTGCCGGTAAATTTCCTCTCAAGTGTCGACACTACCGGTGGTAACTCGGGCTCTCCTGTGTTTAACGGCAAGGGCGAACTGGTGGGGCTAAACTTCGACTCTACCTATGAAGCCATCACCAAGGACTGGTTCTTCAACCCGACCATCACCCGCGCGGTGCATGTGGATTTCCGCTACATTCTGTGGATGATGGATGAGGTGGATCACGCCGACAACCTGATGGGCGAACTGGACTTAGTCAGAAACTAGTCAGAAACTAGTCCTACGTCAGAGCGTTTACCCAATCGACAATACCCGGCCTCGCCGGGTATTTTTTTACTTGTCGCTAACTCGGCAGTGGCTTAGCTTAGTAAGATGCTAACTCGTTAGAGACATAGCTTAGTAAGATGCTAACCTAGTGAGACACAAGATGAGCAGCCCATTAGGCGGATTTTATCTCGCGGCCCAACAACGAAGAATCCGGTCCCTGCAGCACCGGCGCAGTACGCCCAAGTGCCGCCTCAACTTCACCCTCACAGGCGACGACCGACCGCTTATCGCCCAGAGCCTCACCCTTGAGCCAGGCGTGAGTAAACTCAGCAATCAAGCAGTGACTATCCGGCTTTGCGCAAGCTTCACCCCGACGGGCCTGCTAAAAGTAGTGAGTGACATCTATCTATGCGCTGCGGATGAACCTCGCCATGTAGGCACGCAAGAACTCTATCTAAGCCCAAATGACCCCGTGACCAGCCTGGTAGCAGGCAACCCTCACTATCGACTAACTCTGATGGCCTCGCAGATAGCACAGGACAAATCAAACCAAGCCGAATAGACTTGAGAGCAGCTAGCGGTTATTTCAGGCATAAAAAAACACCGCACTAATCAGATTAGCGCGGTGTTTTTTTTTAATCGTTTAAAACTGTGTATTAGTCTTCTGCAACAACAGAAAGCTTAACAACAGCCTTAACTTCAGCGTGAAGCTGAACGTCGATTTCGAATTCACCAGTAGCGCGGATAGCACCTAGTGGAAGACGAACTTCGCTCTTAGCCAGTTCAACGCCAGCAGCAGTTACTGCATCAGCGATGTCACGGTTACCGATTGAACCGAACAGCTTGCCTTCGTCGCCCGCTTTAGAAGCGATAACAACAGCTTCAAGAGCAGCCAGCTTCTCAGCGCGCTCAGTAGCAGTTGCTAGTTCAGCAGCTAGCTTAGCTTCTAGTTCAGCACGACGTGCTTCGAATACTTCAGTGTTAGCAGCGTTAGCAACTACCGCTTTACCTTGAGGTAAAAGGAAGTTACGAGCATAACCAGCTTTAACTGACACTTGGTCACCCAGGTTGCCTAGGTTAGCGATTTTATCAAGTAGAATAACGTTCATTATTAATTCCTCTAAATTGATGCGCTATTACTGATGTAGATCAGTGTAAGGCAGTAGAGAAAGATAACGAGCACGCTTGATAGCGCGAGCCAGTTGACGTTGGTATTTAGCGTTTGTACCAGTGATACGGCTAGGAACAATTTTACCACTTTCAGTGATGTAGTTCTTTAGAGTAGCGATATCTTTGTAATCGATCTCAGTAACGCCTTCTGCAGTGAAACGGCAGAACTTGCGACGACGGAAATAACGTGCCATTTTGACAGTCTCCTAAGTTTTCAATTCGACATTTTCAGCGTGTAATACCAGGCGGTTTTGACCATTGCGTCCTCTCTGGAGGGCGATGAAACCTTTGACCTCAATATCCACACCGGTTTTCAGTTTGTCTGTGATGCTGTTAAAGCGTTCGCCACTTAATATCACTTGCATCTGGCAGTATACGTTTCTCAGCATCTCTGCTTCATAAACCTGCGATTTGTGTTCCAGCATGATCACACAATGTGGGATGCCTGCCGGGCTACTAAAGCTTCTGGACCGGGTTATGGTTCCAGATAACACCAAGTGATTGGTGGCCACAAATAAACTTACTCTGCTGCGTTTTCAGCGGCTTCTTCAGATACTTCAGCTTCTACAGCTGAACGCTCTTCGCTAGAACGACGTGCTTCACGCTCGTCTTTCGCTTTAGCCATTGGAGAAGCTTCGGTGATGGCACCCTTGGTACGCATAACCATGCTACGAAGAACAGCGTCGTTGAAACGGAAAGCTGTTTCTAGCTCTTCAACCGATTCTGCAGTCGCTTCTACGTTCATCAGAACATAGTGAGCTTTATGCAGCTCGATGATTGGGTAAGCCAGTTGACGACGGCCCCAGTCTTCTAAACGGTGGATTTGACCGCCAGCTTGGGTAAGGATACCCGTGTAACGTTCGATCATACCTGGCACTTGTTCACTCTGATCAGGGTGAACTAAAAATACGATTTCATAATGACGCATTTTTTGCTCCTTACGGTTATCTAGCCTCGTTGTTGGCTCAGTCAGACCAAATGGAGGCAAGGAACTAAATAAAGTGACTGAATTAAGCCGCGGAATAGTACATGGTCACACCTCAAAACTCAAGCAATATCTTTCGTTATTCACTTTGCCCATCGCCCGGTGAAACGGTATGATAGTCCGCTGTCATTTTTGTGTTCTAGACGCGTGCAAAAAATAAAAATAATGTTAAGAGCAACAAGTTTATTTATCACACTCGGCCTCAGCCACAGCGCCTGGGCATTGGTGCCCCCGGACTATCAGGAACCCCCCAGCGACTTCTCTGCCGAGATAGAGGCCGGACTCCAGATCAACACGGGTAACACAGAGTCCAGCAGCTTCAACGGCCGCACCAAACTCGTCTACGACACAGACAAGTTTCGTCAGGAAGGGGTCTTCAAGGCCTACTTCGCCTCCGACTCGGAAAAGACCACCTCGGAGAAATACGATGTCCAGCTCCAGTCGAGCTACAAGATCTACTCAGGCTATATCTTCGCCCGCGGTGACTTCACCGAAGACAGATTTGGTAGTTATACCCGCATCTCCACAGTGTCGACCGGTTATGGTTTCGACGCCATCAGCGACGACAGCACTAAGCTGAGTCTCGAAGTCGGCCCAGGTTATCGATACAACCTGCCCCAGGTGAGTGAGTCGGTGCCCGATCCCGAGGCCGACCGCGAGATCATTCTGCGTACCGCCGCCAAGTTCGAACAGAAGATCCACGAATACACCAGCTTCAACGCCGACCTCACCGCCGAGACCGGCGAGGCCAACAACACAGTCACCCTGGACATGAGTTACAAGAACACCCTGTTCCAGGACTGGGCGTTTAAAATAGGCATGAACATCAAGTACACGGAAGTGGTACCTGAAGGGTCGAAGCAGACAGATACCGTCACCACCTTTAATCTGCTGTACACCTTTAAGTAAGGTTAGCGAACCTTAATGGGCACAAGGATTCAATGCTGCTCTGGTAGATGAAGCGCTGTTTCAATTGTTTTGGCTTTAAGCCGGATTGAAATTTGAAAGGGTGCTTTGAACCATGCCTTCATGGTGTATCAATTGCCTGCCGCAGGCTTTATGTGCAAACACGTTTTTGGCACGGTGAATGAAGCAAAGCTTTGCGTTTATGAACGAGAGGCATGGATGCCGAACTGGCCGTTAAACAGGATGTTGTTTGAGCACTTCCCTGTGGGCTCTACGAAATAATCTGACCTACATGGATGTAGGGAATGCCGAAAATGTCGGGAACATTTTCGGCCCTGAAGTCGAAGGCCTCAGCAACACCTACACCCGGTTATTAATCTCTTCGATTTAACGTTACTGATGCCTGTTGTTTTCAGCTACTTTTCAGATAGTAGTAGCTTCTACCCGACTTTGATATTTGAAAGGTTTAAGCCAACCTTGGCCTTATGTTGTATCAATTGCCTGCCGCAGGCCTTATGTGCAAACACGTTTTTGGCACGCCACAAGCACATCCCTGTGGGCTCTACGAAATCATCCCTGATTTCGAAGGCCAAAAACGTGTTTACACCGTTATCTATCGTCTCTTCGATTTGACGTTACTCGTATCATTTGAAATTCGATTGGTTGAAACTAGCAAGCTTTGCTTACAACTCAATTTGAAATAACTTTATATAAAGCTATTCGAATCAAGTTTTTATCTCCACATCCTTATTCAGTCTTACTAGGTGATATACATTGACTAACGCACCAAAGCCATTCATCCAGACAACAGGCCAAGCAGCGATAGAAAAGCCATAGACGACGAAACCGACACAACCAACAAAATTAATATATCTAAGCTTTTTAATATCACTCATTAAGAGAGATATTCCGACGAAGAATGAAGCTAAATAACCAAGCATTTCTGGAGATAACATGATTAACCCTTTAGAACTGTTTCTAAAGCCAGTTCCATCATTTGATTGAATGTCGTTTCTCTTTCTTGTGCACTTGTTTCATCACCAGTAACAACATGATCTGATACGGTCAAAATGCTTAGCGCCTGCACTCGATGTTCTGCAGCAATAGCGAACAGCGCTGCAGTTTCCATTTCGACACAGAGAATGTTCATTCTCTTAAGTGCTGGTAGTAAACAAGGATCGCTACCGTAAAAAAGATCGTTGGTAAAAATGTTGCCGAATCGAACCTCTATGTTATTGCTCTCAGCCGTTTCCCAACATGCTTTTAGCAAATTAAAATCCGGCACCGCCGCATAGTCATATCCGGCAAAGCGCGAACGATTGGTTGATGAAGCGGTACCAGCCCCAGTTGCAACCACAATATCACGGACATGAACATCGTCTGCAACACCACCGCAACTGCCAATACGGATTAATTTTTTCACGTTGTAATCATTGATTAATTCATGCGCATAAATAGAGACAGATGGAATCCCCATCCCATGTCCCATTACAGAGATCTTCTTACCTTTATACGTCCCTGTATAACCAAACATGTTTCTTACATCACAAACCAACTCAGCATTCTCCAAGTAATTTTCCGCGATATATTTAGCTCGTAATGGGTCTCCAGGAAACAATACAGTGTCAGCAAATGAGTCTTGAGCAGCATTAATATGTGGAGTCATATAGGTATCCTTAACAGTTATTAATATTGCTGCTATGTTATTCACGCAGGACGAGAAACATCAGGACACTTGTCTGGATCCAGCTGATAATGATCACAAAAAAGAGGCACATAAATTAAAAATGACAACAATCAGTGATTTAGCTAGTCAAGGATATGAGTTATTTTGCCAACTTCTGAAGAAACGAGAGCTCAAAACTAAACGATTTCAGCCCGGTGACTACCTATTAAAGCAGGGACAAGAGATAACAGAACTGTACTGGGTTAGCTTAGGTCAATACAGTATTAAACATACTGTTAAAAATGGCCGAACCCTAAGTTTGGGCCTCTTTTTTGCCGATAATCGCTTATTCGGAGAAGTTGAGTTACTCACTGCAACTAAGTGCCAATTTGATGTATGTGCCAGCGAGATGATCGAAGCCAAAGTCATACCCACTAGCCTAATACTTGAACTTATACAGAAAGAGCCTAAGTTGGCAATCTGGCTCAGTCAGTCACTATCGGAAAAATACCAAGATACAATGGCTGTTGTGCTGAACAGGATTTTATATCCTTTAGGCTACAACATCGCCTTGGACATCGAGCAGCGATACTTAGATGCCAAACCTAAGGTCAATTTTGCCCAGGTATATAAAGAAGCTGAGCGTTTTGGCTGCTCAGAAAGAACATACAGCCGCGTAGTTCTCCAGTTAGTGGAGCTAGGACTAGTTGAGAAGGTAAATAACCAAATAAAGGTAAAGAATATCGAAAAGCTATCGGCTTTCATTAAGACACTAAACGAGTAATTTCAACGTATTAAAGACATATGTACTCATCAAAATCATTGGGGAAAAGAGGTTAATTCTACGCGCCCCAGCCAAGAACAAATCGACGTTAACCAAATTCACCAGTCAAACCCGATACCGATAAATCGAAGAGACGTTCAGATACGGGGGTAAGCACGCCAGCGGCATGGCCAAAAATGTTCCCTACATTTTTTGGCATTCCCTACATCCATGTAGGTCAGTACCGCCGTGAAGCGTATAGAGACATATTCAAATAACCCCCCTGTTTAACAGCCAGTTCGGCATCCATGCCTCTCGCTAGTTAGCGCAAAACTCACCGTACCAAAAGAGTGCTTGCACATCTCCCGCCAGACAGACAATAGACAACGGTGATGGTTAACGCTGCACGATCCAAGCAAGAACAAATGCGCTTTATCCAAGCACATAGAAAATTCCGATACCGTTCAATCGAAGAGATAAAAATACCGGGTGTAGATGCATCTGCGGACGTCGATGGCAGGGATGCCATCGTCGAGCCTCCAGGGAGGGATTCACGGCGTATAGCAGATGTATCTGCACATAAGCGAGCCGCAGGCTATTAACAACAGCAACGGTTAACGCTACAAAACCCAACCCAAGTACATATCCCCCGCCGGGCAGGCGATAGGTAAAATCGACGGTTAACGCTAAACAACAGGTTATAAACCTAAATGACGGTACGCATTACACCTAGAGATTGGCTAACTGGTTAGCTGACCCCCGATGTAAAGCAGATACAAAAATGCCGATGAAGCATAAACCTCATCGGCATTCATCAACCTTGAGTCAGCGACTCAAAATTCAAAGATCGAATTTCCGATCACCCCAACCTTTGGCGAACCGCCTCGAACAAACAGATCCCTGTGGCCACAGAGACGTTGAGGCTAGAGACGCTACCCGCCATAGGGATAGAGGCCAACGAATCGCAACTCTCGCGAGTCAGGCGACGTAGGCCCTTGTCTTCGGCGCCCATGGCGATGGCGATAGGGCCCTTAAGGTCGGCCTTGTAGAGATCGTGTTCGGCTTCGCCGGCGGCGCCGACGATCCACACGCCCTTCTCTTGCAGGGCCTTCATGGTACGCGCCAGGTTAGTCACCTGAAACAGGGGCACCACTTCGGCGGCGCCACAGGCAACCTTGCTAACGGTTGGCGTGAGGCCAACCGAATTGTCGCGCGGCACGATAACCCCATGTACCCCGGCGGCGTCGGCGTTACGCAGACAGGCGCCCAGATTGTGAGGGTCTGTCACGCCATCGAGGATCAACAGAAACGGCGTCTCTGTCTTATCCAGCAGCGCCTGCAGATCGTTGTCATTGAGCTGCTTGGCAGGCTTGGCGCGTACCAGCACGCCTTGGTGCTGACTGCTACCGGCCTTGTCGTCCAGCGCCTTGCGTGAGGCCTGCTGCACTGACACACCATATTCGGCGGCCATGGCAATCAGCGGCATCAGACGTTGATCGTCGCGTCCCTGCAACACCCACATCTCGATCACCCGCTCAGGGCTGTTTTTTAGCAAGGCCTCGACGGCGTGGATGCCGAAGGTGAAATCTTGTTTCTTCATCTAATTTGAGTCTCTTATTTCTTACTGCTGCGCTTCTTCACGCTCTTACGTTTCTTGGCGCCCGGCTTGGCCGATGACTTCTTCGCCCCGGCCTTCGACTTGCTCGCGCCCGCCTTACCGGCTCCCGACTTACCTGCTCCGGGCTTACTTGTCCCAGGTTTAGCGTCGCTGCGTCTGGCGGAGCGGCGCTTGCCACTCGGCTTGTCATCTTCTTTACCCTTGCGCGCCATCTTGGCACCCTCGAGGTTGACCCGCTCGCGGGCAGTCAGTGGCTTCTTGGCGCGGCGAGGACGCGATATCTTACCATCGTCGCCCACCATCATGAGATCGATCTGACGATCGTCCAGGTTGACCGCGGCCACCTTGACGGTAACTTGGTCGCCTATCTGATACACCTGGCCAGAGGCCTCGCCCACCAGGCGCTGACGCATATTATCATAGTGATAATAGTCGCCACCCAGGGTGGAGATATGCACCAGGCCGTCGATGAAGAGGTCGCTCAGGCGGACAAACATGCCAAAGTGAGTCACAGAGGCGATCACCGCCTCGAAGGTGTCGCCCACATGGTCACGCATAAACTCACACTTGAGCCAGTCGCTGACGTCGCGGGTCGCCTCGTCGGCGCGCCGCTCAGTGTTAGAACACTCCTCGCCCAGCAGATCCAGCTCTTCGATCTGGTAGTGATAACCGCCATCTGGCGTCCACTTGTCGCTTGCTTCGCCGCGCTCTTTCGCCAGCAGGTAACGGATCACCCTGTGGAGGATGAGATCCGGGTAGCGGCGAATCGGCGAGGTAAAGTGAGAGTACTCCTCCAGCGCCAAACCGAAGTGGCCCTCGTTATCCGGGGTGTAGGTGGCCTGGCGCATGGAGCGCAGCAACATCACCTGGATCAGCTCGGCATCGGGTCGGTCGACCACCTGTTCCATCAAGGCCTGATAGTCGGCCGGCTCTGGCTCTAGGCCACCGCCCATGGACAGGCCGCGCTCCTTGAGGAAGTCCTTGAAGTTAGTCAGCTTCTGCTCCGACGGCGCCTCATGCACCCGGTAGAGCACCTCGCCCTTATGCTTCTTCACAAACTTGGCCGCCGCCACGTTAGCCAGGATCATACACTCTTCGATGATCTTGTGGGCCTGGTTGCGGGTGCGGGGCTCGATGCGCTCGATCTTGCGATCGGCGTTGAAGATAAACTGGGTTTCCGTAGTCTCAAAGGCGATAGCGCCGCGCTGGGCACGGGTATCATCCAGCGTCAGGTAAAGCGACTGCAATGTCTCTAGATGCGGGAAGATTGGCTTAAGCTCATCGCTCACCTCGCCGCCCTCGAGCATCTCCGCCACCTGGGTATAGGTGAGGCGCGCGTGGGAGTGCATCACCGCCGGGTAGAACTTGTAACCCGACAGCTTGCCCGCCGCCGAGATGGTCATCTCGGCCACCATACAGAGGCGATCGACCCCAGGGTTGAGGGAGCAGAGGCCGTTAGACAGCTTCTCCGGCAACATGGGGATCACCTGAGACGGGAAGTAGACGGAGTTACCGCGGGCGCGGGCCTCTTTGTCCAGCGCCGACTCGGTGCGCACATAATGGCTCACGTCGGCGATGGCAACCCACAGGCGCCAGCCGCCGCTCTTCTTGGTCTCGGCGTACACGGCATCGTCGAAGTCGCGCGCATCTTCACCGTCTATGGTAACCAGGGGCAGCTTGCGCAGATCGACTCTGCCTTGCTTATCCTCTTCGGTCACCTCATCGGGGATCTTACGCAGTTTCTTCTCGATCAGACTCGACCAGGTATGGGGCAGGTCATAGTTGCGCAGGGCAATCTCTATCTCCATGCCCGGCGCCATCTCTTTGCCCAGTACCTCGGTGACCTTGCCCGCCGCCTTCATGTAGCGGCCTGGGCGGCGTGTCAGCTCGACCACCACCACATCGCCCTGGCGGGCGCCGTTGCGATCGTCGTCGGGGATCAGGATCTCCTGGGTGATGCGCTTGTCGTCGGCGATGACGAAGGCCATACCGGAATCCAGATGGAAACGCCCCACCAGAGGCGCGGTGCGCTCATGGGTTAAACGGACGATGCGGGCCTCGCGGCGTCCCTTACGGTCGACACCAGCCTTCTGGGCCAATACCTTGTCACCGTGAAAATACATCAGCATGTCACGGTTGTTGATGAAGAGGTCGTCGCCGCCCTCATCGAGTTTGAGGAAGCCGAAGCCATCCTTGTGCCCCAGAACGGTGCCGCTGAGCAGATCCATACGCTCGGGCAGACCATAGGCCTGGCCACGGGTAAAGACCAGCTCGCCGTCTCGCTCCATGGCTCTGAGGCGACGGCGCAAGGCTTCGAGCTGCTCTTCGTCGCTGATGTTCAGCGCCTGGGCGATTTTCTCACGATTGAGGGGTGATTGCTGTGAGCGTAAGTAATCTAAAATATACTCACGACTAGGAATGGGGTTGTCGTACTTCTCTTGTTCACGCTTTAAATGCGGATCTTTGATCATTCATTATCCATAAATTTTGCCCAGGCTCTCCTGCTGTTGCTAAGGGGCTTAGGGCGTTTACCGGGATCTCAGGTGCGCCTGCTTAGCCCTCTCAACTGCACTTGCGGGCATCTTTGCTTCCAGCACCATCAATAATTTCAGGGCTTCCTGTTTGGTCGCCTCATCACTAAATACATCGTTATATAGCCAGTGGTAACCCATCTCATAGTCTCTGGGGCTACCATAGCCTTCGCCAAACAATCTGACCAGCATCATGCGCGCAGGCAGATCGCCACTGGCGGCAGCGGGCAGTGTGTATTGCACCGCACGCTCCTTATCTTGGATCACGAACTTACCGTCATGGTAATACTCGGCGATCCTGACCATGGCCTCGGCGCTCCCCTGCTCTGCGGCGTTGCGTAGCATGGAGATCCCCCGTGGCGGATTGGCCTTGACACAGATGCCATAGTTCAGCATCTCCGCCCATAAATATTGGTACAGCGGCTGCTTCAATACCTCGGCGCGGGCCTCGATATCTTGCACCAGCTGACAATCGTCTCCCTTGACGCGGGTCAGGTAAGACTTGTCGCGGATCATCTCGACAAGCTGCTCTTGGCTGTAGATGTTGACCGCCTTGAGCTCCGCCTGCTTATCGGCAGACTTGTTATCGCTAGCCTTAACGGCTTGTGCCTCGGCTTGTACTTGGGTTTGGGCCTGGGCCAGCGTCGATAGACAGGCCAGCAAAATAACGCATACTAATCTCGTCATCATTCTTGCCTTAACTCCTACCTTAACTCCTACCTTAACTCTTGCATTAACTATTACGTTAGTTAAGGTCTCTAGATTGATCTCGCGCCTTATCTCTATGACAGACTTAGGCAGTATACCTTATCTTATCGGCCGCTGCGGCGTTAGCTTAAAAAGTGATTACGCGCTTATCGCTAATCTAGCCTATTTGGCTAAATTTATTTTAACCAGGCTTATTTTAACCAGGCTCGCTTTCTCTACTCTACTTAGGCTAGACCCTAAAAATAAAAAGGCCGCTTAACGCGGCCCTTATGATTAACTGAACGGATTCACTAGAATCATGGTCTCGTTTCTGTCGGGACCCGTTGAGATAATGTCGACTGGCGTTTCCAGTAGCTCTTCGATTCGCTTGATATAGTCGAGCGCTGCCTGTGGCAGTTGATCGATAGAGGTCGCACCGAAGGTGCTTTCGCTCCAACCAGGCATAGTCTCGAGCACAGGTGTTACCTGCTCGTAGCCTTCGGCTGCCAGCGGAGTTACGGTAGAGATGCTGCCATCTGGGTACTGATAACCCACACATAGCTTCACTTCTTTCAAGCCGTCGAGTACGTCAAGCTTAGTCAGGCAGAAACCGCTGATGCTGTTAATCTGAACCGCGCGCTTCATGGCAACGATATCTAACCAACCTGGACGACGCTTACGACCTGTGGTCGCACCGAACTCTTGACCCTTAGTACCTAAGTGATCGCCGATCTCGTCGCGCAGTTCAGTTGGGAAAGGACCCGCACCCACACGTGTGGTGTATGCCTTGATGATACCGCAGACATAGTCCAGATGACGTGGACCGAAACCTGAACCTGTTGCTACACCACCGGCAGTCGTGTTTGAAGAGGTTACGAATGGATAAGTACCGTGGTCGATATCCAGTAGCGTGCCCTGAGCGCCTTCGAACAAAATGTTGTCGCCATTCTTACGAGCCTGATCCAGCAGCTCAGTAACATCGGTACACATGCTCTTCAGATAGTCGGCGATAGCCAACGCATCTTTTAGCGTGGTCTCGTAATCAACCGCTTCGCAACCATAGTATTCAGTCAACATGAAGTTGTGATAAGCCATCACTTCCTTCAGTTTCTCGGCGAACAGTTCTGCATTAAACAGATCGCCAACACGAAGACCGCGACGAGAGATCTTATCTTCATAAGCAGGACCGATACCACGACCCGTTGTACCAATAGCTTTGTTACCGCGTGCTTTTTCACGTGCGATATCTAAGGCACAATGGAAAGGAAGGATTAACGGACACGCTTCGGAGATAAGCAGACGCTCCTCTACAGGGACGCCACGCTCTTTAAGCATGTTGATCTCTTTCATCAGTGCGTCGGGCGCAAGCACAACACCATTACCGATAATGCATTTTACATTATCGCGTAAGATCCCTGATGGAATAAGATGAAGAACGGTTTTGTCACCATCGATAACAAGTGTATGACCAGCATTGTGGCCACCTTGATAACGAACGACATATTTGGCCTGTTCGGTAAGTAGATCGACTATCTTACCCTTTCCTTCGTCACCCCATTGGGTGCCGAGAACTACAACGTTTTTGCCCATTATTTGCTGCAAGGTAGTGGTTAAAACGGGATTTTAGCAGATCTTGGGGGGGAAGTGGCAAGTAATTTATGAAAAAATAATCAATATGACCACGCCCGCGGTCACTAAAGCACCACCCAACCTTTGTAAAACCCGTTGATTTTGGCTGGAAATTTCTTGCAAATATGCCCGCCAACGATTCGGAAATAAAAGCGGACCTATCCCTTCGATAATCAGCACTATGGCCAAAACCAGCATCAGGAGTTGGAATGTCATCTAGGTGTGTTTCCTGTAGCGAACAATTAGGGTTTAAAAATAGCAGAAAACAGCCATAAAAAAACCCAGCACAAGGCTGGGTTTTTCCAATCTTCGCAGCGTAATATTAACGCTTTGAGAATTGTGGCTTACGACGTGCTTTACGTAGACCGACTTTCTTACGCTCAACTTTACGAGCATCACGGGTAACGAAACCAGCGGCACGTAGAGATGGACGTAGAGCTTCATCAAGCTCCATCAGGGCACGAGTGATACCGTGACGGATTGCACCTGCTTGGCCAGTGATACCACCGCCCTTAACAGTTACATAGATGTCTAGCTTTTCAGTCATTTCAACTAGCTCTAGAGGTTGACGAACAACCATACGAGCAGTCTCACGACCAAAATATTCGTCAAGTGGACGTTGGTTCACGACGATGTTACCACTACCTACTTTAGCGAATACGCGAGCAGTAGATGTTTTGCGACGGCCAGTGCCGTAGTACTGAGTTGCAGACATTAGCTTACTCCCGGATTAGATATCAAGAACTTGTGGTTGTTGTGCAGCGTGGTTGTGCTCTGCGCCAGCGTAAACTTTCAGTTTACGGTACATGGCACGTCCTAGAGGACCTTTTGGCAACATACCTTTTACTGCTTTCTCGATAATCATTTCTGGCTTATGATCTTGCAGCTTATCGAAAGTAATCTGCTTGATACCACCTGGGAAACCAGAATGAGAGTAGTAAGTCTTAGCTGCTGCTTTGTTACCAGTTACAGTTACTTTCTCAGCATTGATAACGATGATGTAATCGCCAGTATCAACGTGAGGAGTGTATTCTGCCTTATGCTTGCCACGTAGACGACGAGCGATTTCAGTCGCGATACGACCTAAAGTTTTACCTTCAGCGTCAACAACGAACCATTCGCGCGTCACTGTTTCTGGTGTAGCAGTATATGTAGTCTTCATTTACAAAAACCCAATGTTTAAATTCTGTCTCAAATGCCATTATTTTTTAATAAATAACAACACAAAAAATGCCATTCTCCGCCCCTTCGAGCAAAGAATAAGGCTTTACAACTTCCGCCGTTTTGGCGGAGTAACGAGGGCAGGTCGCGAATTATAGACAAAGCTGAGTTAAAAATCACCTAATTTTTTCAGCTAATTTAAATGATTTACTCAGCTTAGGATCGATTTGGCACCGAAACGGTAAAAAGCGCCCTTTATCGGTTGAATCTCGCCCTATGGCAGGTGTTCCAGCGCAAGATAATCGTGAGATTGCATCTCGGTCAGGCGCGAGCGACAGCGTCTGAATTCAAAACTCAGCAGCCCCTGGGTGTAGATCTCCTCCAGTGCCACCTCGGCCGAGATGATCAGCTTCACATGGCGCTCATAGAACTCATCCACCATAGCCAGGAAACGGCGGGCGATATCATCTCCCGTGCTCTGGCTACCCATCTGCTCGACGCCGCTGAGCAGCACAGTGTGATAGAGACAGGCCAGCTCCATATAGTCACGCTGACTACGGGGGCCATCGCACAGGTCGCGAAAATCGATCAGCAACACGCCCTGCGCCTGCTGACGTATGCCTATCTCGCGGCCTTCGATATCTATCGCCTCGCGGGAAACTTCCGACTCAGGCGCCAGCTGCTGGAAGTAACTCAGCAGGTTCTTGTCGGCCTGAGGATCCAGCGGATAATGATAGATCTCCGCCTGCTCCAGAGTGCGCAGACGATAATCTATGCCGCTGTCGACATTCAGCACCTGACAGTGCTTGTTGATCAGCGCAATCGCCGGCAGGAAGCGCGCCCGCTGCAGGCCGTTACGATAGAGCTCATCGGGAATGATGTTTGAGGTGGCGACCAGGGCCACCCCTTCGGCAAATAGCGCCTGAAACAGGGTGCCCAGCAACATGGCGTCTGTGATGTCGGAGACGAAGAACTCGTCGAAACAGATCACCTGATAACGCTCGGCCATGCGCTTGGCGATCACCAGCAGGGGATCACGTTGCCCCTTGAGGCCGTCGAGATCCAGATGGATCTGATGCATGAAGCGATGAAAGTGCGCCCTGAGCTTACGCTCGCCCGGCAGGGCATCATAGAAGGTGTCCATCAGATAGGTCTTGCCGCGCCCTACCCCGCCCCAGAGGTACAGGCCCTGCACCTGAGGCGCTGGCTTAGCCAGGAAACCCAGTAGTTTCGCCATCCCCGAGGGCTTTTGCTGCGCCGCCAGCAACTCATCATAGACACGTTGCAGGGCCTTGACCGCCTGCTCCTGAGCTGGGTCATAGGAAAAGTCATCACGTTGTAGATCGGCTTGATAATGCTGCCAGGGGGTGAGATGCGACACTGAAATTATTCTCTTCTATCCTTAATTCAACCGCCAGATGGTATCACGACAATCGATCTCAGGGTATATGTGGGCCAAGCTAAAACCTTGGCAGGTACAGACAAGCCTTAATGGGACGACCAGGGCTTTATCGCTCGCTAGTCGATGAAGACTAACGAAAAATTAACCTTTGTTAATCACCTGAACTTTATCGAGAAGGCGATAGTCGGATTGAGTAACACAGCATTATTTAATCACTTGATTTACGTCCGAGTAGCCTTATATCTACAGAGTCATAAGTTCATAATTGCAACATTGGAGTCATGAATAGATGAAAACGAAATTATCACTACTTTCCGCCGCACTGCTCGGCGCGAGCCTGATGGTTATGCCTGCCGTTTCTCAAGCCGCCATTCCACTGGCCGTCGACGGACAAGCGCTGCCCAGCCTGGCCCCCATGCTGGAGAAAACCACCCCAGCCGTGGTTGCCGTCGCCGTCTCTGGCACCCATGTCTCTAAGCAGCGCCTGCCCGACGCCTTCCGCTACTTCTTCGGCCCTAATGCCCCGAGAGAGCAGGTGCAGGAGCGCCCCTTCAAGGGGCTGGGTTCTGGCGTCATCATAGATGCTAAGAAAGGCTATATCGTCACCAACAACCATGTGATTGAAGGCGCCGACGAAATTTTAATTGGCCTGCATGACGGCCGTGAGATCGAGGCCAAGCTTATCGGTACCGATGCCGAGTCAGACGTTGCCCTGCTACAGATAGAAGCCAAGAACCTGGTGGCCCTCAAGCGCGCCGACTCCGATGAACTCAAGGTCGGCGACTTTGCCGTGGCTATCGGTAACCCCTTCGGTCTTGGCCAGACGGTTACCTCGGGTATCGTCAGCGCCATGGGCCGCAGCGGCTTAGGTATCGAGATGCTGGAGAACTTCATTCAGACAGACGCCGCCATCAACAGCGGTAACTCGGGCGGCGCCCTGGTAAATCTCAACGGTGAACTGATCGGCATAAACACCGCCATCGTCGCCCCGGGCGGCGGGAACGTGGGTATTGGCTTCGCTATCCCCGCCAATATGGTCAATAACCTGGTGGATCAGCTGATCGAACACGGTGAGGTGCGCCGCGGCGTACTGGGGGTCAGTGGTCGTGACTTAGATAGCGAACTGGCTCAGGGCTTCGGCTTGGATTCGCAGCACGGCGGCTTCGTCAACGAGGTGATGCCTGACAGCGCCGCCGACAAGGCGGGCATCAAGGCCGGCGACATCATAGTCAGCGTCAACGATAAGCCGATCAAGTCCTTCCAGGAGCTGAGAGCCAAGATAGGTACCATGGGCGCCGGCGCTAAGGTGAAACTGGGTCTGATCCGCGACGGCGATGAGAAGACGGTCACCGCAGTATTAGGCGAGGCGAGCCAGCAGACAGAAACCGCGGCGGGCGCCGTACATCCTATGCTGGCGGGGGCCACACTGGAGAACAATAAGAAGGGGGTCGAGATCACCGAGATCGCCCAAGGTTCTCCGGCGGCGGCCAGTGGCCTGCTTAAGGGCGATATCATAGTCGGGGTCAACCGTACCCGTATTGAAGATCTTAAGGAGCTCAAGGCAGAACTTAAGGAGCAACACGGCGCCGTGGCCCTGAAACTGCTGCGCGGTGACAACAGCCTCTATCTGGTTCTGAGATAAGGCGCACTAGAGGCCATGACAGGGTTTACACACCCGCATCATGGCCTCTTTTATTTCCAGCTTATGCACTTAGGCCAATAGTGCCCTATAAATAAACATGTTAATCTAACGCTACTTTTCCCACAGCACCTTAAATCATGACGCTTAAAGACACGGTAATTTACATCGCGAAAGCAGTTTTTTTCGGCCTTATCATGGCCGCCGTCTTTCTGGTCATCACCCCATGGATAACAGGCACAGCCAATCACGGCAACTTCTTCCAGAGCAGGGGACAAAACGGGATAGAACTCTCCTTCTCTCAGGCAGTACGTCGCGCCGCACCCGCCGTGGTCAACATCTATAGCCTGAGCATAGATCAGAGCCGCCCGCTCAACTCGGGCTCCCTGCAAGGCCTGGGTTCAGGCGTGATCATGAGCAAAGAGGGCTACATACTCACCAACTATCACGTGGTCAAGAAGGCGGACGAGATAGTGGTCGCCCTGCAAGATGGCCGCAAGTTTACCTCAGAGGTGGTGGGGTCAGACTCTGTCACCGATCTGGCGGTGCTTAAGATAGAGGGCGATACCCTCCCCGTGGTGCCTATCAACTTAGACGTACCGGCACAGGTGGGCGACGTGGTACTCGCCATCGGCAACCCCTATAACCTGGGGCAAACCATCACCCAAGGGATCATCAGCGCCACCGGCCGTAACGGCCTGAGCTCGGGTTATCTGGACTTCCTGCAGACAGATGCCGCCATCAACGCGGGTAACTCGGGCGGCGCGCTTATCGACACCAGCGGCCGCCTGATCGGCATCAACACAGCAGCCTTCCAGATTGGTGGCGAGGGTGGTGGCCATGGGATTAACTTCGCCATCCCCATCAAGCTGGCCCACAGCATCATGGGTAAGCTGATCAAAGATGGCCGGGTGATCCGTGGTGCTCTGGGGATCACAGGCGAGGCGATCAATCCTGTGATGGCGCAGATCCTTAACCTGCCGGATCTGACCGGCGTCATGGTCACAGGTGTGGATCATCAGGGACCGGCCGCTCAGGCTAAGCTGAGACCCAGAGACGTTATCACTAAGTTTAACGACGAGACCGTTCCCGGCGTCGAGATGCTGATGGATAGGATTGCCGAGACGCCACCTGGCACTCAGGTGACCATGACCATTATCCGCAGCGGCAAGTACTATGAGGTACCTGTCACCATAGGGGAAAACCTGGGCTCTGAATAATAGCGACCAAAGTCCGCAGACAAAAAAGCCAGCAATCGCTGGCTTTTCTTTTATCTATTCTCTCTTGATCTCTAGGTACTTGCTTAAGCCCTGAACTTAAGCCCTTAGCTTGGGCTCTTAAATAGCCGCAACCAGAAACCACACTCCAGCAATGCGCCGACGACCAGCAGGCTCAAGGCCCCAAGGTGCATGCCCACGCCGTAACAGATCAGGGCGCCGATCAGCAGCCCCACTAATAACGCCATCCTTTTGCCATGTGTCATATACTCTCCTTAGCATATTCAAATTGGCCTACCCACCAATCATAAGCTTAGCCTATGTAAATTACCTGCATTATTTTGTGAGCAGTTGCGTCATCCATGCATCAGGCACAAAAAAGCCACCCTAAGGTGGCTTTGTAAGATGAAGCTAGGCTTAGCTGACCCGTACGACTTCGCCGCCCAGGCCCTTAAACTTCTCTTCGATATGCTCGTAGCCTCTATCGAGGTGATAGATACGATCTACCGTTGTTACGCCGTCGGCCACCAGGCCGGCGATCACCAGGCTCGCCGAGGCGCGTAGATCCGTTGCCATCACCTGAGCGCCGTTGAGCAGCTCACAACCCTTGATGATACAGGTATTGCCTTCCAACTCCATGTTGGCGCCCATGCGGATAAGCTCGGGCACATGCATGAAACGGTTCTCGAAGATGGTCTCGGTAATGGTCGCCGTACCTTCCGCCAGGGCGTTGAGTACACAGAACTGCGCCTGCATATCCGTCGGGAAACCTGGGTAAGGCATGGTCTTGATGTTGACCGCCTTGGGGCGTTGCCCCTGCATGTCCAGCTCAATCCAATCTTCGCCCGTGGTGATGCTGGCGCCAGCATCTTCCAGCTTGGCGAGCACGGCCTCTAGGGTCTTAGGATCGGCATCGACACAACGTATCTTGCCCTTGGTTACCGCCGCGGCCACCAGGAAGCTGCCGGTCTCGATACGGTCTGGCATCACACGATACTCACAGCCACTGAGAGACTCGACACCTTGGATGCGAATGGTATCGCTACCGGCGCCGCTGATCTTAGCGCCCATGGCGTTAAGGCAGTTGGCCAGATCGATAACCTCTGGCTCACGGGCCGCGTTCTCGATCACCGTCTCGCCGTCGGCCAAGGCCGCCGCCATCAGTAGGTTCTCTGTGGCGCCGACGCTGATCATGTCCATGAAGATATGGGCGCCCTTGAGACGACCATCGACGCGGGCCTTGATATAGCCCTCTTTCACTTCGATCTTCGCGCCCATCTGCTCCAAGCCATGCAGGTGCAGGTTTACCGGGCGGGCACCGATGGCGCAGCCACCAGGCAGAGAGACGTCGGCGGTGCCATAGCGAGCCAGCAAGGGCCCCAAGATCAAGATAGAGGCGCGCATGGTCTTCACCAGCTCATAGGGCGCGCAGAACTCGTTGAGATGGGTGGTAGAGATGGTGATCTTACCCTCGTCGCTACGGCTCACCTCGGCACCGAGACAGCGCAGCAGCTCACAGCTGGTGTTGACATCTCTAAGGTTAGGCACATTGCTGACCACGAAGTCTGTCTCGGCCAGCACGCCGGCCATCAGGATCGGCAGGGCGGCGTTCTTGGCGCCTGAAATCACCACGTCACCGGCCAGTGCACCACTGGCCTGAATTGTTAATTTATCCACTATGAGTCTCTAGCCTTACATGTTGAAGATTTTTTCACGCTTCCACTGCGTAGGGGTAAAGGCGTTGATAGTGATGGCATGCAGCGCCCCACTGGTCACATGTTCCATCAAAGGGCCGTAGATCATCTGCTGTTGCTTCACGCGGCTCACACCGTCGAAACACTCACCGACGGCAACAATCTTATAGTGTGTCCCATCCTGGCTCACGTGTACTTCATCCAGTGTCAGCGCTTGGGTAAGCAGCTGTTCAATCTCATTACATTCCATAAACGGATAACCCTTTTATTTGGCTTCTTCGGTGAAGAAGTCTTGTAAATCATATAAATCTATTAACTTTTGCAGTTGCGCCGGCGGATTGCAGAGCACCAGCGACTGACCCTTTTTCTGCTGCTCTGCCACCAGATGCAACAGCAGGGCGACACCGGCGCTGTCGCTATAGGAGACACCGGCAAGATCCAGTCGGTCACAGGCACCATTGAGTAGTGTCTCCAGCTTAGGCCAGAGCTCCACCACCGCCGCCTGAGACAGCTCACCGCTGACCTGGCAATGACCCGCCGCCTGGTTAAAGGCCAGCATTATAGCTTAGTCCCCTTGTTAACCAAGCTGATATGGTTATCTGTGTGGGTCTCCAGCTCTTTTATTACCGCATCTATGCCGTTTTGGCGGATCAGGTTAGTGATCTCCGCGCTCTTAGAGGAAAGCAGACTCACCCCTTCGGCTACTAGATCGAACGCCTTCCAGGTATCGTCCTTCAAGCGACGCACCCTGAAGATCAGCTTGATAGGCGGACGTCCCTGCTCGATGATCTGCACGTTGACATCCACCATCTTCTCACCATCGAACCCCTTAGCCGGGGCAAACTCCACCTGCTGGTCGGTATACTCGGTGAAGGCCTGGGCATAAGTCGCGATAAGATAAGTCTTGAAGGCCTCGGCGAAACGCTCACGCTGATCCGGCGTACTCTGACGCAGGTAGGGCCCCATCACCTTATAAGAGGCATACTTATAATCGATATAAGGCATCAACTCGTCAGAGACTATCACCTTAAGATGGTCGGGATTGGCCTGAATTGTGGCAATATCCTGATGAAAACGGGCAAAAGTCTTGTTAGCCACAGATTCCACCATGGCATAGGGGTCCTTGGTATTGACCGAGATCTCCTCGGCGCTAACCGCACCGCCGATCAGCAATAACATGGAGGAGAAGAGTACTTGCAACAACTGTTTCATATTCGTCCCTATTAATTTTCTTTAGACTTCATACTGTATAAGAACTGGCCGATGAGATCTTCGAGCACTAAGGCCGAGTGAGTATCGTCGATACGATCGCCATCTTTGAGCATGCCGATATCGTCCATCACAAATCCTGGCGTCAGCCCCAAGAACTGCTCACCCAGCAGACCCGAGGTGAGGATCGACAGGCTACTGGTCTCGGGAAACTGATCATATTGATTGTCCATGGCCAGCTCGACCACGGCCACCAGTTCATCAGGATCCAGGCTGATGTTCGTCACCCTGCCAACCACCACGCCACCCACCTTGACCGGTGAGCGCACCTTGAGGCCGCCTATGTTGGTGAACTTGGCATACAGGGTGTAGTGGCTCTGGCCAGGCTTCACCTCGACATTGGCCACGTTGAACACCAACACCAGAAAGGCCATCAGGCCCGACAGAATAAACAAGCCAACTAATAGTTCAATTTTTCGAGTCAACATACTCAATTACCACTCAGTTCTATACATACCACGACGGCAAATATATAGGTTTATCCATAAACAAAATTTAATCAGCGGCCAAACATCATGGCCGTCAACAGGAAGTCCAGCGCCAACACCGCCAAGCTGGACTGCACCACGGTTTGGGTGGTCGCCCGGCTGATCCCCTCGGGATTGGGGATCACATGATAGCCGCGATACAGGGCTATCCAGGTCACCACTACGGCAAATACCAGGCTCTTGATCAGACAATTCACTATGTCCTGACGCCACTCCACCGAGGCCTGCAGGATAGACCAGAAGCTACCGCTGTCGATTCCCTTCCATTCCACCCCGACCAAATGGCCGCCATAGATGCCCACGGCGGTAAACATCAGCGCCAGTAGTGGCAGGCTGATCACCCCGGCCCAGAAGCGCGGCGCGATTACCTGACGCAGGGGATCGATAGCCATCATCTCCAGGCTAGAGAGCTGCTCAGTGCTCTTCATCAAACCTATCTCGGCGGTAAGCGCCGAGCCGGCGCGTCCAGCAAACAGCAGCGCGGTCACCACTGGCCCCAGTTCACGCAGCAGACTGAGCGCCACCATGGGCCCCAGGCTGTCTTCTGTGCCGAAACCCACCAAAATATTATAGCCCTGCAACGCCAGCACCATGCCGATGAAAAGGCCTGAGACCAGGATGATCACCATGGACTGCACGCCAATCACGTACAGCTGCTTGATCAGTAGCGGCGTGCCCTTGCGCACCCTGGGCATCTTGGCGATGGCGCCCCACAACATGAGTCCGGCGCGTCCCAGGCCGGTGACGCTATCGATCGCACCACGACCTAAGCGGGCGATTTGATCAATCACGCTCACCTAACATCTCCTTCTGGTAATCCTGGGCGGGAAAATGAAACGGCACGGGCCCGTCGGGCTCGCCGCCGATAAACTGTTTCAACTTAGGATTGTCGGCCGCCTTCAGCTCGGCCGGCGTGCCGTGGGCGATCACCTTCTTGTCGGCGAGCACATAGACATAGTCGGCGATCCCCAGTACCTCTTGCACGTCGTGGGAGACCACCACAGAGGTGAGGCTCAGCGCATCGCTCAGCTCGCGGATCAGCTTCACCAGCACCCCCATGGAGATGGGGTCCTGTCCGGCGAAGGGCTCATCATAGAGAACCAGTTCCGGCTCCAGGGCGATGGCGCGGGCCAGGGCTGCACGTCTCTGCATGCCGCCGGAGAGCTCGCTCGGCATCATCTGCGCCGCGCCTCTGAGCCCCACGGCTTCGAGCTTCATCAGCACGATACGGCGAATAATCGCCTCGGGCAGATCCGAGTGTTCCCGCAGGGCAAAAGCCACGTTGTCGAACACATTCATGTCGGTAAACAGGGCGCCGCTCTGAAACAGCATGCTCATGCGTTTGCGCAGGGCAAACAGCTCGCTGCGATTGCATTTATGCACGTCAACGCCATCGACCTTGATGACGCCAGAGTCCGGCCGCAGCTGACCACCGATCAACTTGAGTAGGGTAGTCTTGCCTATGCCGCTGGGTCCCATGATGGCGGTCACCTTCCCTCTGGGGATGGTGAGGCTGACGTCGTCATAGATAACATGGGTGCCACGGCTGAAGCCCAGATGGCTGATCTCCACCAATGGCTGCACGTGTTCCATCGGCGCTTGTTCCATCGGCTTAGTCTCACCCTTGGCTTGGCTGTCATGACTTAACGATTGATGACTCATAACGGGACCTAATGCGTTCCATGGTTAGGCGGCAGGAAAAGAGACAAATTGTACGAAATTGACGGATTGTGCACAACTGAATCGACACTATCTTTGCGCAATACTTTCAATTTTGTTCAAATCCAGCGAAAATGCGCGGCAGACTCTTAAACAAAAAGATTTTCAATGCTATTTAATATTTTCTTACTGATTGCTGGTTTGGGTGCCCTTGTCTGGAGTGCCGACAAATTTGTCTTCGGCGCCGCGGCATTCGCCCGTAATCTCGGCCTGCCGCCCATGTTAATTGGCCTCACCATAGTCGCCATGGGCAGCTCGGCCCCGGAAATGTTTGTGGCAGCCACCGCCTCCCTCGAAGGCATGACAGACACGGCCATAGGGAATGTGCTTGGCTCCAACGTCGCCAACATCACGCTGATCCTGGGAATCACCGCCCTGTTAGGCGCAATCTCGGTAAGCTCACAGACACTCAAGCGGGAAATCCCTATGATGCTAGGCGCTACGGCGCTGGCGGGCTATTTCCTTCACGATGGTCAGCTGACCCGCGTCGAGGGCTTGGTGCTGATGGCACTCTTCTTCGCCCTCATGGGGTATCTGATCTGGCATGCGATCGTCAACAAGGAGAAAGATCCCCTGATCGACGAGGCCGAGAGCGAGGTGCCTAAAGATGTGCCTACGCCTAAGGCGATCCTCTGGCTGGTGATAGGCCTAGTGCTGCTGCCCCTGTCTGCCGACTGGATGGTGCAGGGCGCCGTGGGTATCGCCAAGGCCTTCCATATGTCAGACTTAGTCATAGGCCTGACCATTATCGCCGTCGGAACCAGCCTGCCTGAACTGGCGGCCTGTGTGGCCGGCGTGCTGAAGAAAGAGGACGACCTTGCCATAGGTAACGTGGTCGGCTCGAACCTGTTTAACATTCTTGCGGTATTGGCGCTGCCCGCCCTTATCGCCCCAGGCGCGGTAGATGCCGCCGCCAGCAGTCGCGACTTTTACATGGTGATGGCAACCAGCGTTGCCCTGGCCATACTGATTTTATTAACCGGCAAGGCCCGCCAACTACGCCCCTGGCATGGCGGTGTGTTATTAGCGACTTTTATCGCGTACCAAGTCACGCTTTTCCTATCCTAATAACGTTTAGGCCGACAAAATAGAGAGAACAAGATGGTAGATGCAGATCAATTACGTCAATGGGGACGCAAGGTTATCGATACCGAGCGCAACGCGCTGGACAACCTGTATCAATATGTCGACTCGAGTGAATTTGCCAAGGCCTGCCAATTGATCCTCGCCTGCACCGGCAAGGTGATCGTGATGGGCATGGGCAAATCCGGCCACATAGGTAACAAGATCTCGGCCACCCTGGCCAGCACAGGCACCCCAGCCTTCTTCGTCCACCCCGGCGAGGCCAGCCATGGCGACCTGGGCGTGCTGAGCGAGAACGATATCGTACTCGCCATCTCCAACTCGGGCGAGGCCAGCGAAATTTTAACCCTGATGCCAGTGATCAAGCGTATGGGGCTGCCTGTCATCGCGGTGACGGGCAAGCCTGAGTCCAACATGGCCAAGCATTCGGTCGTTCATCTGTGTATCGAGGTACCGGAAGAGGCCTGCCCGCTCGGACTGGCGCCGACCTCGAGCACCACGGCGACGCTCGTCATGGGCGACGCCCTGGCGGTAGCCCTGCTGCAAGCCAGAGGCTTCACTAAAGATGATTTTGCCCTCTCCCACCCCGGCGGTAGCCTGGGACGCAAGCTGCTGCTCAAGGTGAGCGACGTGATGCACAAAGGTGATGACTTGCCTCTGGTGGCCGAAGATATCTGTATCACAGAGGCCCTGTATGAGATCTCCAAGAAGGGGCTGGGCATGACAGGCGTAGTCAACAGCCAGGGCCTGCTGGTCGGCATCTTCACCGACGGCGACCTGCGCCGGGTGATAGACGCCGAGATCAACCTGCGCAAGACCTCCATCTCAGAGGTGATGACCCATGGCTGCGTCACCGTCAGCGAAGGCATCTTAGCCGCTCAGGCCCTCAAGGTGATGGACGAGAAAGAGATCAACGGCCTGATCGTCACCGACGAGCAGCAGAAGCCAATTGGCGCACTCAACATGCTGGACATGGTCAAGGCGGGGGTGATCTAACATGGCACATCAAGGTTTCTACGGCCCGATAACCGACGCGGTCTGGCAAAAAGCCAAACAGATCAAACTCTTGATCTGCGACGTCGACGGTGTATTCTCCGACGGTCTGGTCTATATGAGCAACTCGGGCGACGAACTCAAGACTTTTCATACCCGCGACGGCTACGGCGTACGCTCGCTTCTGACCAGCGATATTCCGGTGGCCATCATCACCGGGCGTAAGTCGCAGATAGTGGAAGATCGCATGACGGCCCTGGGTATCACCCACATCTACCAGGGGGTCGACAACAAACTCGAGCCTTATCAGGAGCTGCTTAACCTCTATAAGGTGACGCCTGAGGAAGTTGCCTATATCGGCGATGACATGGTGGATCTGCCCGTGATGGAGAAGGTAGGCCTGTCTGTCTGCGTGGCCGACGGTCATCCCTATGTGCGCCAACACGCCGACATGGTTACCCATATCAAGGGCGGCCACGGCGCGCTGCGTGAACTGACGGATCTCATCCTGCTCAGCCAGGATAAGTTTGCCTCGGCCCACGGAATGAGCATATGAACAGAGTCACGCTGGCGATCATCGCCTTCTTCGGCACAGCACTGATCCTCTATTGGCAGGTTCAGTCGAAAAAGGGCAGCGAAGAGTTGGCCCTGGATAATGTCGATCGTCCCGACTACATAGTTCGGGATCTCAAGAGCGTGCAATACAATGATGAGGGTGGCATCAACAGCCGGGTATCGGCCAGTCACATGGAGCACTACGCCGAGCGCAACCAGACCTACTTTACCCAGCCCATCTATCTGGTCTATCCCGACAACGGCGATGCCCAGTGGCGCCTGAGATCCACCAAGGGCACATTGGACAAAAATAGCGGACGGGTCACCCTGGAAAATAATGTTATCATTGATGCCATTAGCCCAGAGGAACCGATTCAGACCATAGAGACCACCTATCTGGAGCTGGATCTCAATACTATGATTATGACATCCGACAGAAGCATTCGGATCACAGGGCGTGATTTCCTCATCACGGGGGAAGGCCTATATGCCGATCTCAACGCCCAAAATATAAAACTGACGAGTCAGGTAGAAGGAACATATGAAACTAAATAGCCTTATTCTTGCAGGCCTGCTGCCCCTGGTCAGTATTGGCGCCCATGCCAAGGTAAACGACCTGCTGCAAGAGGTTAAGATCTCTGCCGCCAGCCAGGAAGCCGACATTAAGAACAACCAGATCATCTTCCACGGTCCGGTCGAGGTCACCCAAGGCTCAATCAAGATATTGGCCAGTGAACTACGCGCCTTCAGCAAAGAGAAGAACAGCGGCAAGATACTGATCGCCACCGGCAACCCGGCCACTTACTCTCAGGTGATGGAAGATGGCCGTCCCGCCTCGGCCAGCGCCAAGGAGATACGTTACGAGCTTTCCAGCCGCACCCTGACACTGATCGGCGACGCCACCCTGGAACAGGAAGGCAGCCAGGTCACGGGTTCGCAGATCCGCTACAACATAGAGCAGCAACAGCTGATCGCCGAGAGCACAGGCAAAGACAGAGTGATCACCATCATTCAGCCTGAAAACTATCAGGAACAGATCCAGCCAGAGCAGAAGCCCGAGAAGAAACCAGAACAGGAAAAACAATGACAGACCTGATCTTGAAGGCGGAGAACCTCGCCAAGAGCTATAAGAGTCGTGCCGTTGTCCAAGACGTGAGCCTCACGGTCAAGACCGGGCAGATCGTCGGCCTGCTGGGGCCAAACGGCGCCGGCAAGACCACCACCTTTTACATGGTCGTCGGCCTGGTACAGAGCGACAAGGGCCGCATCTTTATCGACGATGACGACCTGACGCTAGACCCCATGCACCTGCGCGCCCGCAAAGGCATAGGCTACCTGCCCCAGGAAGCCAGCATCTTCCGTAAGCTCTCGGTGCGAGACAACATCATGGCCGTGCTCCAGACCCGCAGCGATCTTAATAACGATGGCCGCGAAGAGGAGCTGGAACACCTGCTGGAAGAGTTTCACATCACCCATATCCGTGACAGCCACGGCATGGCGCTCTCGGGCGGTGAACGTCGCCGGGTGGAGATCGCCAGGGCGCTTGCTGCCAACCCTAAGTTTATACTTCTCGACGAGCCGTTCGCCGGGGTCGATCCCATCTCGGTTATCGACATCAAGAAGATCATCGAACAGCTCAAGAATCGCGGCCTGGGGGTGTTGATCACCGACCACAACGTGCGCGAAACATTAGACGTCTGCGAGAAAGCCTATATCGTCAGCCATGGTAATCTGATCGCCGAGGGCACACCCGCCGAAATCTTAGACAACCAGCAAGTACGAGCAGTGTACTTAGGTGAACAATTCAAGCTATAGTTAATCTTATAATGGGGCCACAGAGGAAAAACCACGCGTTAATTGTGGCCTTAGGCACTATCCGATATATTTGTCCGGCACATATAGCCAGAGCTTTCTCATTTTATAATTAGAAACAAGGGAATAGCAGTACGATGAAAGCGTCACTTCAGCTCAAAATGGGTCAGCATCTCACCATGACGCCCCAGCTACAACAGGCCATACGTCTGTTGCAGTTGTCGTCATTAGAGTTGCAGCAGGAGATCCAGCAGGCATTAGAATCCAACCCGCTACTGGAGTTGGATGAAGAGCAGGAGAGCGCCAGCATCGAGCTGCAAGACGATAGCGTCGGCGACAGCTTCGACAACAAGTACGACGACAAGATAGAGCTGGATTCGAGCCAGGATAACTCAGGGGTCGAGACCTCTGATGCCCTGACTCAAGACTCTATGCCAGACGAGCTGCCGGTGGATACCACCTGGGATGAGGTCTACACCGCCTCGCCAAACTCAAGCTCGGGCGCCATGCGCGACGACGACATGCCTTTTCAGGGCGAGACCAGCGAAGGTCTTTACGAACACCTGGAATGGCAGAAGAACCTGACCCCTTTTTCCGATAACGATCTGGCCATCGCCACCGCCATCATCGATGCCATCGACGAGCGCGGTTACCTGACCCAGACCTGTGAAGATATTCTCGAGGCCATGGGCGACCCTGAGATCGAACTCGACGAGGTCGAGGCGGTACTCAAGCGAGTACAACACTTCGACCCTATTGGCGTGGCGGCCCGTGATCTCAGCGAATGTCTGACCATTCAGCTAGCCCAATACAGCGACGATACCCCGCACATCGCCAACGCCCGCATGCTGATCAAGGAGCACCTGGATCTCATCGCCGGACGCGACTTCCGTCTGCTGATGCGCAAAACCAAGCTCAAGGAAAATGAGCTGAGGGATGCCATCGCCCTTATTCAGACCCTGAATCCCCGTCCCGGTCTCGCCATCACCGCCAGCCGCGATGAATACGTGATCCCGGATGTGACCGTCACCAAGAAGAAGGGACGCTGGGTAGTCGAGCTCAACCCTGACAGCATGCCCAAGATCAACGTCAACCAGCAGTATGCCGCCATGGCCCGCAGCACTAAGAGTCAGGCGGATGGCCAGTTTATTCGCGGCCACCTGCAGGAAGCTAAATGGTTCCTCAAGAGCCTTGAGAGTCGCAACGAGACCCTGCTCAAGGTGACCAACTGTATCGTCGACTTCCAGCAAGGTTTCTTCGAATTTGGCGAAGAGGCGATGAAGCCCATGGTACTGAACGACATCGCCGAGGCGGTGGAGATGCATGAATCCACCATCTCACGTGTGACCACGCAAAAATATATGCATACCCCGAGAGGGATCTTCGAGCTTAAATACTTCTTCTCCAGTCACGTCGGTACCGACGATGGCGGAGAGTGCTCTTCAACAGCAATACGTGCCTTCATTAAGAAGCTGGTTGCTGCGGAAAACCAGAAAAAGCCATTGAGCGACAGCAAGATGGCTCAACTCTTGGCCGAACAGGGGATTAAGGTGGCTAGACGCACCATTGCCAAGTATCGCGAGGCAATGCTTATACCTCCCTCAAATCAGCGCAAGAGCTTATAAAACAAACCTGGAAACTGGAGGACTATCTTTATGCAAATAAACCTGACTGGGCACCATATCGAGATCACCCAATCTCTACGAAGCTACATCGAAGAGAAATTCACAAAGCTTGAACGTCATTTCGATCAGATCAATAATGTGCACGTTGTATTAAATGTCGAAAAGTTGCAACAGAAGGTTGAGGCAAAGTTACATCTCCGTGGCGGAGAAGTGTTCGCAACATCCGAACATGCGGACATGTATGCCGCGATAGACTCCCTGATTGACAAACTCGATCGTCAGGTCATTAAACACAAAGAGAAGCTTACTAAACATTAACGATGGAACTGAGTACCATCCTGCGGCCGGAGTGCACCACCTGCGCCACTCCGGGCAGTAAGAAAAAGGTACTGGAGCTTATCAGCGACTTAGCCGCTGTCCAGTACCCCACCCTCTCCTCTCAAGAAATATTTGAAAGCCTTCTGGCTCGAGAGAAAATGGGCAGCACAGGTATAGGCAATGGTATCGCGATTCCTCACGGACGGCTGACTAACATAGATCAACCCGTGGCCGTACTGGTGAAATGTGCTGAACCAATCGCATTCGATGCCATTGACAATCAGCCCGTCGATATCCTTTTTGCGTTATTGGTGCCCGCAGATCAATGCGAGCAACATCTTAGCACCCTGGCCGCTATGGCCGAGAAGCTCAATGATAAGGCGATCATGAAGCAGCTAAGAAAGACCCAAGATGAATCCGAACTCTATCAGGTGATCACCCAATGAAATTGGTTTTGGTATCCGGACGCTCAGGATCGGGAAAATCCGTCGCACTCAGGGTCCTAGAAGATCTAGGCTACTACTGTGTCGACAATCTGCCCTTGCAGATGATGGAGTCCCTGCTTGAGCAGCTCAAGGGACGCAGCGATCTCGTGGCCATCAGCGTCGATGTGCGCAACATGCCCAGCGAAGAGATCCAGCTGGAAAAGCAGCTGGCCAAGCTCCCCAAAGATACCGAAATCTTAAGCTTCTTCCTGAACTCCAGCGACAATGTGCTGCTCAAGCGCTATAGCGAGACCCGCAGACTACATCCGCTGTCACGCTCTAAGGTCTCCCTCAAGGAGGCTATTCAGCTCGAGGGCAAGCTGCTCGACCCCATAGCCAAACTCGTGGATCACTATATCGACACCTCTAACCTCAACATCTATGAGTTGAGCGACAAGGTGCGCGAGATCCTGCTGGGCACGGTCGACAAGGAGCTAGTGATCAACTTCGAGTCCTTCGGCTTTAAATATGGCATGCCGACCGAAGCCGACTTCATGTTCGACGTGCGCTTCCTGCCCAATCCCCACTGGGAACCTGAGCTAAGGCCTCTGACCGGCCTGGATGAGCCAGTACAGCAGTTTCTGAGCCAGCAACCCCTGGTCAACAAGTTCATCTGGCAGATCGAAAACCTGCTGGAAACCTGGTTGCCTCATCTGGAGCGCAACAACCGCAGCTACCTCACCATAGCCATCGGCTGCACCGGCGGCCAGCACAGATCTGTCTATGTGACCGACCAGCTCGCCAAGCTGTTCAACAAGGGCAAGCATAAGGTTCAGGCGCGCCACAGAGAGCTAAAGCATGACTAAGTTGGCTCGCGAGCTGACCATCTGCAACAAGTTGGGCCTGCACGCCAGAGCGGCGACCAAGCTGGCGGTGCTCGCTGCCAAGTTCGATGCCGAGGTCACTCTGATCCAGGGCGATAAACAGGCCTCCGCCGCCAGCGTACTCGGCCTCCTGATGCTCGAAACCGGCATGGGTAAAACCATCACCATCACCAGCGAAGGCAAAGATGCCCAGGCGGCCCTGGATGCCATCAGCGCCCTTATTGACGCCAAATTCGATGAGGCCGTATAATCGGCTCGCTTTGCGGTGCCCGCTTAATTTCGTCCTATACTTATCATAGACTTACAAGCCTACCACCCAAGCCGTTCAATCAACTGCCAAAGGAGGAGCTATGCCGATCGAAGTGTTAGATAGTGAAACCACAGATCAACGCCTTAATCAGCTCACTCAAGCCTTAGGCAGCGGCATGTTTGTCCATGTGCGCAGCATGCTGCACGACATGGCCGCCTCAGATATCGCCTTCATCCTGGAATCTTCGCCGCCGCGCACCCGTCAGGTGCTCTGGCAGCTGATCGATCAGCAGCACACGGGGGAGATCCTCGACGAGCTGGGCGAAGAGCTCAAAGATACTCTGATCACCCAGATGAGCCCAGAGCGCGTCGCCAAGGCGGCCGAAGGCATGGACACTGACGATCTGGCCTACATACTGCGTAGCCTGCCCGACAGCGTCTTCAATCAGGTGTTGCAGTCGATGACGGCGCAAGACAGGGCCAGGGTAGAGCAAGCCCTCTCCTACCCGGAAGACACCGCCGGCAGTATCATGAACACGGACACGGTAACCGTACGCCCCGATGTCACCATAGATGTGATCTTGCGTTACCTGAGGATCCGCGGCGAGCTACCCGACGCCACAGATACCCTCTATGTGGTGGATAAACGCGACAGCTTGCTAGGCGGCGTGCGCATTACCGATCTGCTGACCTGCGACCCCAACGCCTCGGTGCGGGAGATCATGAACGACGATCTCGAAGGGATCCCCGTGGGCATGGATGACGGCGAAGTCGCCCAACTGTTCGAGCGTCACGACTGGGTCTCGGCCCCCGTGGTCGAAGAGGAGACCAACCGTCTGCTGGGGCGTATCACCATCGACGATATTGTCGACGTGATCCGTGAAGACGCCGAACACTCCATGATGGGGATGGCGGGGATGGACGACGACACAGATACCTTCGGCCCTGTGGTCAAGAGTACCCTGAGGCGCTCCCTCTGGCTGACCATCAACCTGTTTGCCGCCCTGCTGGCCGCCTCGGTCAGCAACATGTTCGAGAACACCCTGGAGCAGTTTGCTACCATCGCCATCTTGATGACCATAGTGCCCAGTATGGGTGGCGTCGCCGGCAACCAGACCCTGGCGCTGGTGATCCGCGGTATCGCCCTGGGGCAGATAGGCCAGAGTAACTCCCGCTGGCTGATCGGCAAGGAGCTGGCCATCGGCTTTCTCAACGGCCTGCTCTGGTCCATGCTGGTGTTTGCCGCCGTCTGGCTGTGGAAGGGCGACATCGCTCTGGGCGGACTGATCGGCGGCGCCATGCTGATCAACATGACGGTGGCCGGTCTGGCCGGCGCCTGTATCCCATTGCTGCTGAAGAAGTTTAACGTCGATCCCGCACTGGCCGGTGGCATGGTGCTGACCACAGTTACTGATGTGATCGGCCTGTTCGCCTTCCTCGGCCTGGCGACCCTGTTCCTGCTAAATTGATCAGTAAGCGCATCCCAAAGCCCAATCGGATGCGCTTGAATTTCAATGTTATCGACATCTTTTTCACGCTAGGATAGGTAGAGTCATCCGGCCAGAGAACTGTCATGCAAAATACTCAAATACTCATCATAGAAGATAATGCCGATGTCGCCGGTGTCCTGGGGGACTATCTCGAATCCCAAGGAGCTCAGGTAGATTATGCCAGCAATGGCGAGCTCGGCCTGCGCCTCGCCACCGAAGGACACTTCGACGCCATAGTACTGGATCTCATGCTGCCCAAGATGGACGGCTACGCCGTGGCCAAGGCCCTACGTCAGCAAGGCTCCAGCGTACCAATCTTGATGCTGACGGCGCTGGACGACAAACAGGATCTGCTGCAAGGCTTTCATAGTGGCGCCGACGACTATCTGACTAAGCCCTTCGATCTCGATGAGCTGCACGTGCGACTGCTGGCGCTGATCAAGCGTCAGCTCGGGCGCGTCGCCCAGGGTTGCCAGCAGTGCGGGCCGCTCACCCTCAACATCGCCGAGCATACCGCCTATCGCGATGGCAAGAAGCTACAGCTGACGCCAAGCTGCTATCAGATCCTCCACCTGCTGATCTCCCGTGCCCCTAACGTGGTGAAGCGAGAGGAGATAGTGCAGCACCTGTGGGGGGAAGAACCGCCCAACAGCGACATCTTGCGCAGTCACATGTACCAGTTGAGAAATCAGGTGGATAAACCCTTCGACACCCCCATCATACTCACCGTGCCTAAGATAGGCTTCCGGTTAGACGTGAATCAATAGAGGCCCTACTGGTGCAAAAAACCGCCAAGAGTCTGACTCGCAAGCTAAGTTTCTACTTCGGGGGGATCGCCCTCTTGGTGGCCGCCATCCTCTATCTGCTGAGTATCGTTATCCTCTACTGGGTCGAAGATGAGCTCAACCGTCGCAGTCTGGAACAGATAGCGCCAAGCGCCCAAACGGCATTCGAACAGGGCGCCGAATCACCGCTGGTGTTGAGCACTACTATCGTCGCCTATAACGATGCCGCCAGCTTACCCGATGAATATCAGGGCATTATCGATCTGCCCGTCGGTTTTCTCGATGAGCTGCACGACACCTTCAAGGAGGATATCTTCATCTTTCGCGGCCAATATGGCGAAGACGAGGCGACACACCCCCTGATTCTGGTGATGAATGCCGAGCAGGTGGAACTGAGCCGCAACGAGTGGAACAATATCAGCCTGGTGATCCTGGCCGTCACCCTGATGCTGTTTGCCCTGTTCGGCTTTGCCATCACATTGCTCACCCGCAGGCTAATCGCGCCCATTCGCGCCATCAGCGAGCAGCTCGAGGATTCGGAGGCCGACCAGAGTTTTCGCGTCTCCAAGGATGCCACCCAGGAATTTCATGCCCTCACCGCTAGCCTCAACCATTATCAGCAGCAGATCGCCCAGCTGATCCGCCGGGAACAAGCCTTCTCCCGCTACGCCAGCCATGAGCTGAGAACTCCATTGACCATTATTCAAGGCGCCAGCCGTCTGCTAGAGCAGGAAGGCAAACCCGAGTTTATGCAGCGACAACGAGGCCGTATCGCCAAAGCCGCCAGCAATATGCAGCACATCATAGACGCGCTGCTGAGCCTGGTGAAACAGGAGAAGGGGCTGAGTTCACCCGACCTCAGGCCGCTACAGGAGAAAGAGCTGAAACAGATCCTTGCCGAGGTCGAACCGCTCGCGAGCCAGAAACAGATCCAATTGAGCCTCACCCTAGATGCCACGCCGCAGATAGCCCCCAGCGAGGCGGTACTGCGCATGTTACTGATCAACTTGCTCAATAACGCCATCAACGCCAGCGACAGCGGCCGCATCGACATCAGCGTCGATGACGAGGGGATCTCGGTGAAAGATCAGGGCCGCGGTATGAGCAGCAGCGACACTCGCCCCCAGGGCCATGGCTTAGGGCTGGAGATAGTCGAGGCCCTGTGTCAGCGTTATCAGTGGCGTTTTAGCCTCAGCAATTGCGACAAGGGGTGTATCGCCAGGTTGCACTTTCCTGCATCAACCCATGCCTCCTGATGGTGCAAGATAGGCGCTGAGCCGAGTAATCGCTCACTCAAGACCCAGTTTTTCGCCTGTCATCTAATTGGCATAAGTTTCGCTTATCCTAGCGCGGTCACGCACTAGGAGGCTTTCCCTTGTTTTCACTCAAGACACAATGGCACACCAATGACACTGACGCCTTTTGGCAACCTCAATTCGACGGGGAACCAAGCCATGAAGAAGCGCCTTACCCGCACCCTCTAGGCGGTCATCCACAGCGGGGCGCGATAGATGCGCGGCTAAATGCGCTAGGTCGGGAAGAGATAGGCCAGAGCCAGCAGCTCAGCCTGAATCGGGAAATCATGACACTGGTCGCCGAACAGGCCAGGTTATCGCTTAACTAGGCTTTCAAGCTCAACAAAATTGTTAAGCTCGGCCACCGGCGAATCAATAGCGCGGCGAAAAGGCGCTAGGAAAGTATGCCGCTAACGGGAACGCGGGGTAATATTGGAGAGGCTATCGAAGAATCTCTGCCTCTGCTTCTCGGCATCGAAGCGGCGCACCATCTGCCACTCCTGATACAGGGCAATTGCAAACCCTATGACCACCACCAACAAGCATCCGGCTCCCAGGTAGGTGATGATATTTACTGCGACATCTGCTCCTGCAGAACTGCTGGCGCTGCCAAAACCTATCATACACAACCCTTACACTTAGTCTCTGGGTGACCAGGAGTCACCTTCGACCTCAGAGTAGCGATGAAAAATTAAACAAAACTTAAGCCAGTCAGCCCCCTCGAGAGGGGGTTACGTTAGTGAGAGCTAACTCACTGAAGCAGAGCGGGTTATTACCAACCAATCGAGCCCAGCTTAATTGCGACAAAGTGTATCACCAGGTCCTAGCCACCTTGCCGTCACCGACACAACTGGCAAAACAGCCAAGGGCTATTGGGTCATGATCACCAAAAACTGGCTCTGCAGCTCGGCCTTATCCTGCCTGCCATACTTGATAAGCAGATCCGCCTTACCGTCTAGATTAAGATCTTCGCTGCTGAGCATGTCGCCATCGATAGGCAGGGTGAGCTTGAGGCTTTCCTTACGATCGAAGGGCTTGCCCTTGGCACTCCCCAGAAACAGATCAAGCTCTGTATCCCCGTCGGAGAGCAGCAGATCCTGACGCTTGTCGCCATCGATATCCGCCAGCTTTACCACGGGGGCACCGCTCTGGCCCGAAGTCAGGCTGAAACTCAGCTCCACCGACTTGCTCATGTTTGGCTTGGCGGCGAAACGCCGCTTATCATCCATGGTAAACAGGTGCACGTCCTGATCGATACTGCCCGACACCAGGGCGCCGATGATCTGCGACAGGCCGATATCGAACCCGGACACCAGCACCTCGCTGCGACCATCTAGGTCGATATCCACCAGCTCGAAGCCCGTCAGCGTGCCATCGCCGCGGATCACGCTCTGGGGCTGCTTGCCAAAACTCACTCCCTTATCGCCCTTCACCCCCAGATAGATCTCATAGTCGTTGACCCTATCCAGCACACCAGAGCTCTTGGTGTAGCGCACCACCATGTCCACAAGGCCATCGCCATCGATATCCTGCAGCGCCTCGACCTTACGATAAACGAGATCGCTCTGATCCAGCGCCTCGCCATAGGCATCGCGCCTGTCCCACCAGTCCAGGCCGCTGATCGCCTGACTCACGGGCTGAAATCTGGGGTAGCTCTCGAACTTGCCATCCTGATGCTGGGCATAGATCTCCAGCTCCCCCTCGCCCACCTTGATGATGTCGTCGCGACCATCGAAATCCATGTCAGCAAAATAGAGCTTGGTCTCGCTGTAGCGGGCGCCATCGCGATAAAGCAGCACCTTGGGCTGAATCGCCAGGGTCTGGGGCTGCCAGCCATCCTCCTGACTGAGGAAGAGCTGTGTCTGCTCAAACTGGCCCACGATAAAGTCGTCACGGCCATCGCCGTTGAGATCCCGCACAAACTCGCCGCGGGCAATAAACTCGATACGCGGCTTCACCACCAGCGGCGCTACATCGAGCAGATCTCGAAGCGCCAGCCCCTGGTCGCTAACCGTTAACACTGAAAGGTGAGCGCGCGACATGAAGTAGACAGACTGCAGGGCATCTGCCTGCTGTGGCTTGCCCTGATCTGAATTGGCCTGCTTTGGCTTAGCACTCACATCGTATCGATATAGATCGCTAGGCAGAGGCATCTTATGCAGCAGCCTATACTGGCTGCTTTCGCCATCTAAGCCATAGATGGCGAGCCATTTGGTCTGACGGTCATCGACGCCGATTGCCAGCAGCTCCTTGTCGGCATCGCCGACCAGGTTGAGGCTCTCCAGCGGATGGGTGAGTTTAAAACCGGTATCTATGGTTTGAGAGACGAAGGCCAGTGGCGCCTTATCGGCCAAGACCTGCATGGAGCAGAGCAGAGCCAGGCTGGCGGTGAGCCAAGGCGTGAGGGCTCGAATTGCCGGTATTTTCACAGATCATTTCCCTATGTGAAGCGAGTTGGGTTCTAATCTATCGATTCCCGGCGAAAAAGAAAGTTCAGTTAATGACTTGTTACAAACAAAAAAGTGCTAGAGGTAGCCGGCAAGTTTAATCGGATCTCACCTGACTATTCTGGCTTACTCTTCCTGTTCCGGCTTACTCTTCATTTCCCGGCTTACTCTTCATTTCCCGGCTTAGTCTTCCAGGCGCGGGTCATCTCCCGACGTCCAAGGGCCCCCGGATGAGGCTTCACCATAAAACCTGCGGCCTTCAGATTACGCTTGAACTGGCCATTGGCACAGTAGCTTACCAGCATGCCGCCCGGCATCATCATAGGAAAGAGACGATCGAAGTTATCCTGGGTCCAGAGCTCGGGCTGCTTGCTGGGCGCAAAGCCGTCGTAGAACACTAGGTTGATGGAATTATCCGGCAAAGCCAGACTGTCCCAAGTGGCGTGGATCTTATGCAGCACGAAGCCGGGAAACAGGGTGACATCTTCGCCCCAGGGCGCGCTATGCAGGCGATCGAACAGCTCCTGCAGCGCAGGCGGCAGATGCTCCTTGTAGTTCAGCTGAGCGATCACATCGCTAGGCACTGGATAGGCCTCTACCGTCACGAAACGTATCGGCCTCTTGAGCCTCCCCGGCTTACCATCGCTGCCCAGCATCTGCTTTAGTGTCAGCATGGCGTTCATGCCCGAGCCAAACCCCAACTCGAGAATATTCACCTGCTCGAAGCTGGGGTCCAGATCGGCAAGGCCCGACTGGATGTAGACATGTTCAGACTCACTGATGGCGCCGTTATGGGCATGATAACTGTCGTCAAACAGGCTACTCATCAGGGTATGGGAACCATCCTTGGTCATCTGTACATGGATCTTGTTCATTCTCGGCTCATCAACGATATTTGCTGGGGCCAGATTGTACCTTAGACCGAGCCCCGACATGCAAGTCTTTCCCATACCGCCTGACCAGGCTCCCGCTAAAAACAAAAAGCATCGCGAGTGATCAAGCTCACAGCCAAGAAGCCATAGGAATGGGAAAATCCGCCACACTTTCAGTCATCTAGATGAAGCCGGGTATTTTACCCACGTGACTCAGCATCTCACTTACTAATTCGTCGACAGCTAGTGCCTCACCAGCTAGCACTTTTCGAGAGCAGGCCAAGGGCTAAATTCGGCAATCTGAGTGTTAGTCGAGTGAGCGATGACAAGGCAGTGCCCAGCACACAACCCAATACAAACATAAGCAAATAATACTTACGAGCCCCTATGCCCAGCCACACCCAAGTTAGCGCCAAAGGCAATGCCCTGGCGATCGTCTCCTTTCTACTTTGGGGGCTCCTACCCCTCTACTATCAGTTTCTGCCGGGTGCGGATATCACTGAGATGCTGGCGATTCGCCTGCTCTGCTCTGTGCCCTTCATGCTGCTGGTCTTTCTGCTGCTTGGCAAACCTCTGCCCAGCCTGGCACAGCTTAAGGCCAATCTTCCCTCGGTCGCCCTGTGCGCGCTGGCCTCACTCATCATGTGCGTCTCCTGGTACAGCTTCACCTGGGCACTGACCCACGGCCAGGTGTTGGCGGCGAGCCTGGGCTTCTTCATCAACCCGCTGTTTGCTATCGGGTTGGGGGTGCTGTTTTTAAAAGACAGGCTGACTGTCGCCCAGAAATGGGCTGTACTGCTCGGCACTCTGGGCATAGGCTACATGGTGATGGCCTATGGTCAGCTCCCCTGGCTGGCACTGCTCATGGGCAGTTTCTTCGCCCTCTATGGTCTGTGTAAGAAGTTTATCCGCTTCGACTCGCTCACCTCTGTCACCATAGAGGCGGCGCTGCTCACCCCGATCGCCGCCGGCTATCTGCTCTGGCTAAGTGCCACGGGCCAGAGCGAGGCACTTTCGAGCGGCACGGGCACACTACTGCTTTACATGGGCTCGGCGCCCGTGACCCTCTTGCCACTTATCTTCTTCGCCCTGGCGATTCGTCACACCAGCCTCTCCATGGTCGGCCTGCTGCAGTACATAGAACCCACCATGCACTTCTTGCTGGCGATCTTCCTGTTTAATGAGACGTTCGATAGCGTCAAGGCGGTGAGCTTCGCCCTCATCTGGGTGGGGCTACTCCTCTGCTCACTGGAAGCCCTGCCCGGTCTGTGGCGCAGTCTCGCCACCCGGCGACAGCTGCACCACCCCAGCTAGGATCTCTGCCACCACCCGGCGACTGAAGATCATCGACAGATGTAGCGGTCGCCAGATCACCTTATTCTCGGCTCCCGGCCAATGGGAGCTGCGACTCGGCACTATGGTGAAATCGATAGGCGTGCGAAACGAGTAGAGGGCGATCCCCTCCAGGCACTCCTGGCTATCAGCGAGCTGAGACAACAACTGACTCTTTGGCCTCAGCTCACGCATCGCCCGCGACGGATAGGGCAGCCAGGCGAGATAGCTGCCATGATGGGGAGAGGAAATAGAAAACAGCGCCTTGGTGCGTTTCTCGCCCCCCAGATGCTGTAGGTAGTAACGGGCAACTATGCCGCCCATGCTAAAACCGATGAGGCAGATGGTCTCATCCTCGGCCAAGGCTGCCTCGATATGGCTTTGCAGTTGTTTTGCCGCAAAGGCTATTCCACGGCGACCATCGAAGGGGGCCAGGGTCGGCGTCAGGCACTCATAGCCCTGACGCTCAAACTGACGCCGCATCCACCCCATCACCTGTCCGGTGTTAAAGATCCCATGGACTAACACGAGTTTCATCCCTTCGCCCTCTTGCTAACGTCTGAGTTAATCGCCCCTAAGGGGCAAATTTTTGCTATGATCCGCGCTCACCTCAGCATACCACCGATTAGGGATCATAAGATCATGTCGAACGCCGACCTGCTGCGCCAGGCGATCAGCCAAAGAACCGAGCTACTCGCCGCGGCACAAGCCGCCAACACCAACTGTTTTCGCGTGTTTCACGGCACGGTCGAGGGGATAGACGGACTCACCATAGATCGCTATGGCGACGCCTGGCTGATCCAATCGTTTCACCAGAGCCTGACCCAAGAGGAGCTTGAAAGCCTCGGCCAAGAGCTCAAGCAGACTCAAGATCTTCCCGTCATCTACAATGATAGATCCAATAAAAACTCGCGTATTCTCAACCCGCTGACGCCTGAACTCGACGCCTTCGCCAGCGCCGAGCAGGAGATGACGGAAAATGGCATCCGCTTCATCAGCAAGTTACGCCACGAAGGGCAAGATCCCCTGCTGTTTCTCGACATGCGGGTCGGCCGGGAATATGTGAAGGCCAACAGCCAAGACAAGTCTGTGCTGAACCTGTTTTCCTACACCTGCGGCATAGGCACGGCAGCCGCCGTCGGCGGTGCAGAATCGGTCACCAACGTCGACTTCTCCTCCTTTGCCCTGGCCGCTGGCCGCCGCAACGCCGAACTCAATGGGGTGAGCGACAGGTGCGAGTTTATTCAGAGCGATGCCTTTCCCGCCATGCGCCAACTGGCGGGCATGAAGGTGGGTGGACGCCGCAACCAGAAACTCCCCAGCTACCCTAAACTGGCGCCGCGTCAGTTCGATCTAGTGTTTCTAGACCCGCCGCGTTTCGCCAAGAGCCCCTTCGGCACTGTGGATCTGATCAACGACTACCAGAGCCTGTTCAAACCCGCCATGCTAGCCACCAAGGCGGGCGGCACCATAGTCTGCTGCAACAACGTCGCCAAGGTAGAGCGTCAGGCATGGCTCGACGCCTTGATTCGCTGCGTCGAGAAGCAGGGACGGCAGGTCGCCAGCTTCGTGTGGATCCATTGCCACCAGGACTTCCCTTCCTTCGACGGCAATCATCCGCTTAAGATAGTGGCGCTCACCTTGGCAGATCAGTAACTGAATCGCTGCAAACTGGTCATGGTTAGCCTAGCCAGTTTAGAAAAGACAGGATAAAAGTGGTAAAAATTTGGCCGTTAACTTAAAAATTTACGGCCTTTAGCTACATAACGGCAACAAACAACAATCTGGCAACATAAAAACTATCAATTAACGCCGGATATCAGCCAGCAAAAGTTTAAAAAAAGCCTCACACCAGGCTTAACCGCTAGAGTCACTCAACAAGAACAGCTGTGTATTAATCATTCACAGAATGACTTTATAGGGCAAAATTAGCGCTATTACTGCGACTTTTATATCAAAAAATCATCAGTCATCAAAATTCACTTTACTTAACGCCTCGCTGGCACTACATTTCGCTTCCCGCTAAACAGTGAATAAATGGCAGTCCAGCAAACACTCCCTTCCAAGGCGCCATTTACCCGACTTAATTTGGAGATTATTGGTGTTAGACGTCGCCGATAACTGTAAATCGAACAATCCTACGGCACCCGTAATAGGTCTCTCTTTCTTTGCCGTCGCCTCTGGTTTTCTGATGAGCCTGATCCCCCTTTCATTGGGCAACTTCGGCCTGTCGCCGGATCTCGCCCCTTGGCTCGCCAGCATCTTCTATCTGGGGTTGCTCCTCGGCGCATTGAGGGTCGAGCGCTTGATCGCCAAAATGGGCCACAGACGCGGCTTAGTGCTGTTTCTCTCCCTGCTGATCGCCAGCATAGTGGCCATGTTGCTCTTGCCTGGTGCCGGCATCTGGCTCACGGCACGCCTGCTCGCGGGTTTCGCCGTCGCGGGCGTCTTCGTGGTGGTCGAATCCTGGTTACTGATGGCCGATAGCGTCAAGGCGCGCGCCAGACGACTGGGGATCTACATGGCCGCGCTTTATGGCGGCAGCGCTCTCGGTCAGCTGGCCATAGGTGAACTGGGCACTCAGGGCGTCTTACCCTATCTGTTTGTCATCGTCCTGCTCCTGCTGGCAATAATGGCCCCAGTGCTGATCCGTTCTGGAGAGCCGGCCCATCAGGCTCAGCAGAGACTCTCACTCAAGGAGAGCGCCAACCTGAGTCGCCCGGCAATCATAGGCTGCCTGGTCTCGGGCCTGCTGCTCGGCCCCATCTATGGGCTGATGCCCGTCTATATCGATAATCAGGTAGACGAGCCGACCCAGACGGGACTCTTGATGGCGGCGATTATCTTAGGTGGCATGGCGGTGCAGCCGCTGATCAGCTATCTCTCGCCGCGGATGGACAAGCGTCTGCTGATGGCCATGTGTACTCTGGTGGGCTTGGTCGGTGTGGTCGGCGCCATAGAATGCAGCGCCTTGGCGTTTAAGGGATTGAGCTACTTCATCCTGGGGGCGGCCAGTTTCGCCCTCTACCCTATCGCCATCTCACTGGCCTGCGACAAGCTGCCGAGCACCAAGATAGTGTCGGCGACCGAGGTGATGTTGCTCTGCTATAGCCTGGGCTCTGTGGCTGGCCCCCTGCTGGCCTTGAGCCTGAGCGACAAAGGCCACGGCATGATGATCTACCTGGCCATCTGTCTGCTGAGCACCTGCCTCTACATGCTCCTCAAGAGCCTGCAGAAACTCGACGGTCAGACAGATCGCCTGCAGAGCTAGACAATACTGTCCTCGCCATCGGTATCAGGCTCAGCAGGCCGGTGGCGTTTGGCATACCAGTTGGCCAGCGGCTGAGCCGATAGCCCATGGGCCAATATGCTCATCAAGACGGTCACAGTAACCACGGCATAGAGGGTCTCGAACCCCTTGATGCTGCCCATTTCGTGGGCGACGATCAGCACATAGAGGATAGAAGCGATCCCCCTGGGGCCGAACCAGGCGATAAAGGCACGGGTCGCCAGATCTAACTTAGTCCCTATCAGGGAGATCATCACGGGCAACATACGCAGCAAGGTCAGACTAAGCAGGGCGTAGATAATCACTTCCATGGTGACATAGGGCAGCGTGGTTGGCACAAACGCCAGACCGAAGATGAAGAAGCTTATCAACACCAAGAGCTCCCCCTCGCTCTCGGCAAAGTCTTCGATATGCCCCCTGGCCATCTCGCTGGTGTTACCGGCATAGAGACCGGCGAAGAAGGCGGCGATAAACCCATTACCCGAAAACTCCTCCGCCAGATAGAAGGCCAATATCGCCAAGGCGATGGGGATCAGGTTGAGGTAGGTCTCTACCATGCCATCACGCTTGAAACAGAAGATCTGCAACTTGGTACCCAGATAGCCGACGGCGCCGCCCACCAGGGCGCCGAACAGGATCTGCTGCATCACGTAGACCAGCCAATGTTGATCCTGGGCGTGCTCCAGACCGCTCATGATTAAGGCCACCACAGTAATTAACACGGGGAAGATAATGCCGTCGTTCAGTCCACTCTCCACATTGATGGTGGATCGTATCGTCTTGGGCACCTTAGGGTCCGAGACCACCGCCTTACCCAGGGCTGCATCCGTGGGGGTCAGCAGCAGGGCTAACATCAGCAGATAGAGAAAGGGTTGGTCGGGAAATATGAGCCCCGCCACCAGGGTGCCAACCGCGACCGTGATCGGCAGGCCAATAAACAGCAGACGCGCCGGTAGCTGCCATGACTGCTTAAGCAGCCTGAGATCCAGCAGGGCGGCGTCGCTAAACAACACCAACACCAAGGCGATTTCCACCATGATAGTGACAAATTCGGCATCCACCTTCACCTGAGTCACATCCAGGCCGAAGGGGGACAACAGCAGGCCGAAGGCGGTAAACACCATGGGACCCGAGATATCGAAACGCGCCAACCACTTAGAGATATAGCCGTAGAGCAACACGACTAAGGCAATGATAAGTATGACGATATGTTCATCCATTGGGGCTTTCCTTGGCTAGCTGATGGCTTGTAGCTTAAGCTAGCAGAAATTATTCCCCATGGCTCTAGCTGAAACGGACTAATCTCGGTCTAGCAGCCAGACCAGCTCCGGCAAGGCGGTAAGGTCTAAGGTATCACCACGCTCGGCGATCACCACATGGGGCAACTGGCTTCCCGCAGGCACCAACTCGGCCTTGAGCCGCTCCTGCGCCTCGCGCTCACCATGGATCAGAATCAGCGGCGGCGTGTGTTTAAAGTGTCGATACCAATGGATAAGCTCGGCCTGATCTGCGTGAGCCGACAACCCGCCGACCGTATGTATCTTGGCCTTCACCGGAATATCGCGACCATGTATGGTGAGCGACTCGGCGCCATCCACCAGCAGGCGCCCCGGCGTACCCAGGGCCTGGAAACCACAGATGATCACATCCGACTGAGGATTGGCCAGGTTATGCTCCAGATGGCTGCGGATCCGGCCGCCGTTGCACATGCCGCTACCGGCGATGATGATCAAGCCCTGATGGATCTCGTTAAGCTCCATCGACTCCTGGGTGCTGTCGATAAAGTCCACATTCGAGAGCAGCGGATGTTTGCCCGGTGACAGACGGGTGAAGCGCTTAAAGTCCTCATCCATCAGCTGATAGTTGGCCACATAGATCTGGGTCGCCTTGATCGCCATGGGGCTGTCGAGACAGATACGCCAGTTGGACAGCGCCCACTCCTTGGCATAGAGATGAAACAGATAGAGCAGCTCCTGGGCCCGCCCGACGGAGAATGCGGGTAGCAGAATATTGCCGCGGCTCTCCTTGATCGTCTTGGCGAAGATCGCCTTAAGCTCCTCCAGGGTATCGTCCCAGCTGCGGTGCAACCTGTCGCCATAGGTGCTCTCCATCAACACCAGATCGGCGTCGTCGATCAGCGTAGGATCATCCAGAATCGGCATGCCCGCCCGCCCAAGGTCGCCGCTAAACACCAGCTTCTTGCGCTCACTTCCCTCCCCCAGCCACAACTCGACCACGGCCGAGCCTAGAATATGCCCGGCATCGCTTAGACAAGCCGTCAACTGAGGCACCACCTGTACCGACTGACCATAATCCAGGGCGACAAACTGCTTGATCACCAGCGCCACATCTTCTTCGTCGAACAGGGGCTCAAGCGGCGGTAGATCCATCTTCACCCTCTTCTTGTTGAGGCGATCCACATCGCGTACCTGCAGCATGGCGGCATCCCTGAGCATCACCTCACACAGCTCAACCGTCGCCTTATGGGTATATATAGGGCCGGTAAAGCCAGACTTAACCAACAGAGGGAGACGCCCCGAATGATCGATATGGGCATGGCTGAGCACCACGGCATGAATCTCTGTAGGTTCGAAGAGGAAGGGCTCGTGATTGCGCAGTGCATCGAGCTTCCCGCCCTGGATAAGGCCGCAGTCGAGCAGCACCTGACGACCCGAGATATCGAGAAGATGACAGGAGCCCGTCACCTCCTGGGCCGCACCGAGAAAAGAGATCGTCATCTGCATAACAATGTCCTTTGAATAACAAGGTCCTTTGCATAACAAGGTCCTTTGAGTAACAATGCCTTAGAGTGCCCGTAAGCGGCAAAGCAGAGAGAATACCTGGCCCAAACGAGCCTGAAAGAAATGATTCGGCTTATGGTTAAAAGATAGTCTTTTTAATAGCTTCCAACCAGTTGTCCCAAAGAGAATCACAAACCCAGAAGCGATAAATCTGGTACTGCCCACACCAAGAAGGCTAATGAGCCTGACTACGAGTAGACGCGAATATTCTCATTCCTTAGTCTTATTTTCTTGTGTCTTTATCATTGACCAATACACAACAAGCAAATAACATATCAGCAACAAATCTTATTGATGTACAAAGACTTAATTAAGTAAAAACGAATCTAATACGAGATAAGATAGGAGATGCACTCAGGCATTTCCCAAAATAACAATAAACAGAAAGATAGGGACATTCGCTATGCTTAAGGGATTAATGCGTATAGGCTGCTTGCTTATACTCGCCTCGCAACTCAGCGCCTGTGGCGGTGGAAGCGGCTCATCAGAAACAGATAAAACCGCGGTCAAACTCAACCAAACACTCAGCTTTAGTCAAAGTGGCACCATAGAGAAAACCTTCGGTGATGAGGCCTTTAGCAACTCGCTTCAAGGTTTTTTAGGAACTGGAGCCATAAGTTATACCAGCTCTAACCCAGAAGTTGTCACCGTCTCCAATGATGGTTTGGTCGCGATATTAACCGCGGGTTCCAGCACTATTACCGCTCATATCGCCGAAGATGCCAAGTACCTGGCAGCCTCCGCCGCCTATCAAGTCAATGTCGCCAAGGCGGAGAGAGCTATCGCCTTTGACAACACAGGCACAATGGCGCTCTTTATCGATCAAACTTATCTGAATCCCGTCAATGTCGATGTTGTTAACGTCACCTTTAGCAGCCAAGATCCTGCCGTGGCCTCGGTGGATACCAGTGGACAGGTGACGGCGCATACGCCAGGCGAGGCGCAGATCTTTGCCGAGATCGCCGAAACCGCTAACTACCTAAAAGCCAGCAGCAGCTTCTTTGCTTCTGTCGCGCCAAAGTCGCTAACACTCAAGTTGCTGATAGGAACCGATGACACAAAAGTATTTACTGATGTAGATACTCCTCTGCAACTAGCCAGAACCACTCAGGCCGACTGTGATTTTAACAATCTCAGCAACTGCGATAACGGGCTGGTCGACAAGCTATCCACACAGCCGCTAATAGACAGCAGCTTAACAACGACGAGTGATGCCTACTATAACCTCTTCCACGGCCAACATACTGGTCAGGCAACCTATGTCGCCAACAATACCCCTTCTGGCCGCTCTTCAGGCAAGGTCGTTTCTTTCGATGGCTATCTCTGGCTCATCGGTGGCAATGACTATACCGGCAATGATGCCAGTATCTGGCGATCGAGCGATGGCAACATCTGGCAAAAAGTGGTTGATGAGGCTCCTTTTGGCGTGCGTCCTCCTGTGGCTGTCATTACATTTGCAGACCATATCTGGCTCATAGGAAACCGACGTGACACTACGCTTAACGACGTATGGCGCTCAGCAGATGGCATCAATTGGACACAGGTAAATGCCGATATTGGCTTTGGCGAACGCAACAACTATTCGGTGACGACTTTCAAAAACAAGATGTGGATATATGGCGGCTTTGATTTGCAGACTCGCGAGCATGTCAAAGAGATCTACTCCTCTACCGATGGCATCACCTGGAACCTGGAATCGTCAGACTCGTCAGCAACCCAGAGAGTAAGCACCGCCTTTGCTGAATTTAATGGCAAGCTGTGGCAATTTAGCGGCAGAAACGATACCGGGAGAGTCGCCGACATATGGAACTCAGATGACGGCATTCATTGGACATTAGTGACAGGCACACCAGAATTCTCGGCTAGAGAAAAGCATGAAGTTAGGCAAGTCGGTAATCAACTAATTTTGCTGGGCGGTTATATTGATCAGCTCGATCCGAATCGCTCTCAGAATCCAAACGATGTATGGACCTCCACCGACGGCGCCTCTTGGACGTTAGCAACAGATGACGCTAACTTCGGTGTACAGTCGCCATACATGGTCGATAGGATACGCTTGTACTTCACCACCGCGGTACATAATGATGCCTTGGTCGTTATCGGCGGCAAAAGTGATAATGGCGTCTTACTCAACGACAACTGGCAAACGACAGACGGCAAGCATTGGCTACCGCTCAACAATCAGTTGCCATCCATGAAGGATATTCAGGCGGTCAGTCACCAGGGAGAGATACAACTGCTTTCTGGCACCAACGAAGATTTCGAGAAAGTAAATACTCGTTGGCACTCTGCTGACGGTTTCAGCTGGACATTAGATGATTCCACTACGCTTCCCTTTCCGACGGACAGCAAACTACTTACTTTTTCCGGTAAAATTTGGGCCTTGCACGCAAGTGGTAGCTACTCATCACTCGATGGTAAATCCTGGACTCAAGAGGCGCTCACCGGGCCAAATGTTGGCACGCAAAACGGTCAATACTCAGTCTATCCATTCGACAATAAATTATGGGCTATCGACACACAAAACAGCGTCGTATATCGCTCAGAAGATGGCATCAACTGGACAGATGTAGGCAACAATAATTTCCCCGCACGCGCCGTAACCCAAATCAGCAGCTTTGGCGGAAAACTATGGGTGGTAGCGGGCCACGAAACCCTATCTCGAACGACTCAACTCAGTGATATCTGGTCAACCACAGATGGTATCACCTGGACAAAACAGGTAGATACCACTGGATTAGGCGCGAGACATATACACCAGCTCGTCGAGTTTGACGGTAAATTATGGGCCTTTGGCGGATATGACGCTAACCAAACCTTAACCGATCTCTGGTATTCCCAAGATGGCACCAACTGGACCAAGGCCATGGATAATTTATCCTTCGAGGCTAAGCGTGGTTATCGCGCCACGGTTCACGGCGGTCAACTCTTCGTTTTGGGAGGGATAATGCCCTATCCCTTAGATGCCACCAATCAAACCACCGCCAACCAAGTCTGGATGACGACTAACGGCACCGAGTGGCGCCGAGCGCTACAGCAAACGCTAAATTTCTAAGCCCAAGCGGCTAACGGCAAGAACGAAAAGGCTCAATGAGATAACCACTCATCGGGTCTTTTTTGTTTTCAGCCTATGCCATCGCGCCAATCAAGTGAGCTTTTGCGTTAAAGCAAACCGAAAAGAAAAGCAAAAAATAGCCCTAAACCTGCCGCTGATTAAAAAAACAACAAACCAGCGAAAGACAGGGATGAAATCTTTAGGTTATAGTTAGTTAAACGGATGGCACACGCGCTTTTCAGGATCCCCTATGAAGCCCTATCAAGACGCTCTCTCATTGCTGGAGCAAGACCCACTCTTCAGCCAGACTCAGGTCAACACGGCCCAGCTTGCGGTGCCGGATGAGATGTTTAACGGCTGGCAGCAAACCTTAGATCTGCTGTCGGAAATCGTCGACACCCCAGCCATCCTGATCATGCGGGTGACGGAAAGAGATATCTCTGTCTTCACCACCAGCCATCATCCAGAGAATCCCTATAAACGCCATGACACCGAGAGCCTGGGCCATGGTCTCTACTGCGAGACGGTGATCAAGCGCCAGGCTGAGCTGGTCGTGCCCAACGCCTTAAAAGATAAGGAGTGGGATCGCAATCCCGATATCAAGCTGGGGATGATCGCCTACTGCGGCCTGCCGCTCACCTGGCCCAACGGCCAACCCTTCGGCACCCTGTGTATGCTGGATAACAAGGAGAGGGACTACGGCCGCACCTTTCGCCATCTACTGGCGCGGTTTCAAAACGCCATCAATGCCAATCTCGCCAGCCTGTATCAGAGCGCCAAACTGTTCCATCTCAACCAAGTCTTAGAGACCAAGGTGCAGCAACGTACCCAGGAACTCACCAGGCTCAACAAGAAACTATTGAGCGAGATAGAACAACGTACCGTTATAGAGAATTCGCTTCAATTTCATAAGGATCACGACCCATTGACCGGCCTTGCTAATCGGCTGGGTTTCGTGAATCAGCTCTCCCAGCAACTCAGCCAACCCGATGAGCTGTCTACCTATGTGATCTACTTTGGCCTGCGTAACTTCAAGTCGATCAACGAGAGCTATGGTTACGTGGTCGGCGACAAGGTGTTGCAACTCTTTAGCCAGCGCATCAAGCGCATCCTGGATAAGGATACCCTGTTTGCCCGCATCGCCGGTGCCGAGTTCGTCATTGCCCACAGGGGCAAGAATCCCCTGGAGCTTCCCCTGATCGACAGCATAATACAAACTGCCAATATTCCCTTCGCCCTGGCAGAGTTCAGCATCAATATTCCCTGCTGCATCGGGGTCGCGGTCGCACCGACGGACGCCCAGGAGGCCTCTGAGCTGATGCAGAAAGCCGGCGCCGCCATGAGCATCAGCAAGGCCGAGGCCACGCCCTACAGCTTCTTCAACAAGCACACTCAGACCAATATTGAGCGCCGCTGCCTGCTGGAGTCACACCTGGTGGATGCCCTCAAACATCAGGAGCTGAGCCTGCATTACCAGCCGCTGTTTAGCCTGCAACACAAGCGAGTTATCGGTGCCGAGGCCCTGCTCCGCTGGCACAGCCCACAGCTGGGCGATGTACCGCCGGATCAATTTATCAGCCTGGCTGAGCACAATGGCCAGATCATCGCCATCGGTAACTTCGTGCTGCATACCGCCATCGAACAGGCCGCCAAGTGGCGCAGCCAAGATCCCAGCAGGCCGTTTAGGGTGGCGATCAACATCTCGCCGCTGCAGTTTCGCGATACCGATTTTGCCGACTATATTGCCAACCTCTTGAGTCTCTACCGCCTGCCGGCCTCCGCCTTGGAAATGGAGATCACCGAAGGCGTGCTGCTGCAAGATGAACAGCTGGCGCAGCATATCATAGGCCAGCTACAAGACTTGGGGGTGAGGATCTCCCTCGACGATTTCGGCACCGGCTACTCCTCCCTGAGCTACCTGCAAAAATACTCCTTCGACACCCTGAAGATAGATCGCTGCTTCATCACTAATCTGGAGAAGAACGAGCAGGACAGAGAGCTAACCCGTGCGATCATCGCTATGGGCAAGAAGCTGACACTCAACGTGATCGCCGAAGGGGTAGAGACCCAGGCACAGGATACCTTTATCCGCCAGGAGGAGTGCGACTTCGGCCAGGGTTATCTGTATGGCAGGCCTGTGGATGCGCAGACCTTCGAACGCGACTATCTGAGCGCTGACTAAACTCAAGTTAAGCCACGGCTGAGACCCAACAGTTAAGGCCAGACCGAATCACCCAGCGTCGCGACGCCTGATAAGCGCGAGCTCGCTGACAGACAAGATGAAGATAACAATTTAGTAACAAACAGTTTCACTCGACGCCACGGCTGCTTTATAGTGTAAAAAAATAAAAAGATCGCTTATGAATATTGACCCCATTGCCGAGCTCTTGGTGCTATTTATCTGCCTGCTCGCCAGTACCTCTACCCTTGCCTGGGGCCTGATGGCCTACCCGCTGCGCATCGCTCCCCGCGCCAGCACCTATTTCTCCCTTGCCAACCTGTTGATCTTAATGGGAGTGCTCCTCACCACGCTCAGAGATCAAACGCCGAGCTATCTCTACTGGTTGGGGGCAGACATGCTGCTGTTACTCGGTTTCGTGCTGCTTCGTAGCGGCACCCAACGCCTGTTTCGCCTGCCAAGCAGCATCAAAATAGATCTCGCCTTACTGCTCCTGACGGGGCTCTTGATGCTAACTCAGCCGCCTAGCATAGCAGCCAGCGATACCCTGGGCATCTTCTTCTCCTTCATGGCCGCCAGCACCTTCTTGCTGATGGCCAAAGACAATCTGGTCGCCCTGGAACACACGGTCAAACGCCCTATCGCCGTGATCCTCTTGAGCCCCATCGCCCTGATGGGCGTCATTTTTGGCCTCAGGGCGCTATTGCTGCTCATCGAGCCAGCACTAAAATCCCATCTGGCCAGCATTCAGAGCGCCGACGCCATCCCCATGTTATGGCTGTATGTGGTCATGACCCTATGGATCAACGTGATCATGATGGGCAACGCCCTCACCCGTCTGGTGCAGAAGATGCGCCAACAGGCAGACAGAGACTATCTCACAGGGCTATGGAACCGGCGCGCCATGCAGCAGCAACTGGAGCAGCTGCATCAGCGTTGGCTTAGGGATGGACAGGCCTATAGCCTGATCCTGTTCGATCTGGATTTCTTCAAACAGATCAATGACAAGTTTGGTCATTCTGCCGGGGACGCCGTGCTTGTTAAGACGGCGCAGCAGATAGGTAAGGTCACCCGTGCCATGGACATCTTCTGCCGACTCGGCGGCGAGGAGTTTCTGCTGGTGTTACCCGGCACAGATGGCGAGGTGGCGAAGATCATCGCCCAGAAATTGCAGCAGGCCCTGAGACAATCCAGCCTCAACTGGCAGGGCAGCCTGATCCCCATCAGCGCCAGCTTCGGCATAGTCACTACGGCAACAGGCGATACACCGGACAGCCTATTGGCGCTTGCCGACAAGGCGATGTACCGCGCCAAGGAGACCGGCAGAGATCGCTGCTGCACGGCAGAGCGACGGCTAGAGCAGGTTCAGGCTACACCATCTCAATAGCGATCTGCTGACAGGGCGCCTTACCCGAGCGAGTTAGCGGCTCGCTGGTCTGCATTGCCTGATTGGCAAGGGGCATGTTGGCGCTGGTATAGAGCTTAGCGAGATCTTTGATATCTATGGCGCCACGAGACTCGCCGATGATCCCTTCGGTCACCATCTTCTTCATCAGGCGGGAAAAAGTTTCTGGCTGAATCGACAGGCGCGATGCCAACACACGTTTAGGAATATCCAACTCGACCCGTCCCTGGTTGTCGCCGATCTTCTGCATGTTGCGCAGCAGAAAAAGCAGCAGGCGCGACTGGGCATTCTGCACAGATAGCAGCTCTACCTCATTGATATCCTTGCGTAACCTGACACTCATCTCCGCCATGATGGCGATACAGGCATCGGGATTGCCCCTGAGCATGGCGAGGTACCCTTCGCTGTCGAAGCTGACCAGAGTGCAGTGGGACACGGCCTGGGCCGACACAGGATAGGAGGCCTGGCGACTAAACATCAGCGCCTCGGCGAAGGTGCGCCCCTCGCGCACCACCTCTATCACCTTGTCCTGACCCTGCAGGCTGGTGCGATAGAGTTGCAGATGCCCCTGAATTACCAGGTAGAAACGTTTGGCCAGATCGCCCTGATAGAACAAATTTTCGTGGGCGGCCAGGGTGATCTTGGCGGCTTGCCCCAACAGGCGACACAGCTCCTCTTCGCCCAGTGCCGAAAACAGGTGGTGTTGGTGAATGCAGGCCTTAATCTGTGGATCTGTTATCATCGCGCCTTCCTTAGTCCTGTCGCTCCGTTAATCTAAATCACAACCTGATAACAAGTCGTGATCTAGATCATAATGAACAGGTATTAAAGATGAATCAAATTCAAAAAGCGCGTGAAGCTAAATTAGTGATGCATGCTGTGGTCGTGAGCCTCTCCCTGGGCCGTAACTTTGGCCGTCACCGACAGTGTCTCGCCATCCGCCAGAGTTAGGGTCAGCGCCACCTCTTCACCCAAAGCCGGCACGCCGGTCTTAAAGTCCGACATCATGCCGTGATAACCACCGGGCGCCAATTTCACCATGCCATGGGGCGGGATCTGTATCGCCTCCACTCCCTGCATCCGCATCACCTCGTTTTCCATCAGCGTCTGATGCAGCTCCACCACACCGCGTGGGCTAGTGATCCTCTTGAGTACCAAAGGCTTATCACTCGGGTTATGTAGGGAGAGGTAGACGGGCACCACTCTCGAGGTGGGCGGCATGCCGCGGATCCAGGCGTCGTGTACCATCAGCTCGCTGGCCTGGGCGGCACCGAAACAGCTACAAAACAACACAAATAAGCAGAAACGACCTTTCATATGATTTCCTTTTTTCATGATTAGAGCAGACTCTCGATCTGTTGACGCATCTCGTCTATGGGGGTGCCTGTGTAGAAGAAACCGCGCACCCGCTGTTTGCCATCGAGCACGAAGATCTTGGCGGTGTGGGAATAGAGATACCCCTGACGCTTAGGCGCCTTGCTATCTTCCAGGCTCAGCTTCTTATACTCGGTGGTCACCTTCTCTTCGGCCAGCTTGGTGTAATCGGCCTTAAATAGCGCGGCGACCTCATCTATCTTCTCCCGCTCATCCACCAAGCCGATAAAGCTGGGGTCGAAATAGCTGAGGTATTTGTTCAGATGCTTGGGCGTGTCGTAGTCGCTGTCGATGCTGATAAAGAGCACCTGAATGCGATCTCGGGTCTCACTCGGCAACTGATGCATCAGCTGGCTGATGTGGGCCATGGTGGTTGGGCAGATGTCGGCGCAGTTGGTGTAACCGAAAAACATCATCACCACCTTGTCGTTAAAGTCCGATAGACGAACCTCGCCCCCCTTGCTGCTGCGCAGGCTAAAATCGCCACCAATCCCCTTGAGGATCGGCATGCTCGCCATGCTAGCAGCGCTCATCAGGCTGCCGATAAGCAGCACACAGAGGCTCAGGGCCAGATGAAACTTACCTTGGTTAACTCGTGTCATAGTCAATTCCTTCTCCTAACAACGCACCTCGGCGCCGAGATCTGTCACCGGCGGCAGGTACTCGGCACGGTACAGCACTACCTTGGCCCCCTCTGGGGTTACTGCGAGCAGCATAGTCACGCCGACTCGCGCCAACTCGACCTCGCCCTCGCTGTTGGTGGCCGTCCACTGATACTCGAAACTCAAACGGTATTGCTCTGCCTCGGGCGTCAGGCTGTAGTTCTTGATCACCCGCCGGCTGTCGCTGTGATTCAGGCTGTGCAAGTAGGCGAGATACTGGCTCGGGGTCTGGCCAGCATCTTCGGGGCCGGTAAAGCTTGCATTCTTAGCTAACAGACCGAGCAGAGTCACGTCATCCAGCCTGTCTAGCGACTCGGTCCAGCGATAGAGCGCCACGCGAACCAGATTGATCTCAGCGGCGGGGCGATAACGGGAAGTAAAGTCATCATACTCGTTGACCAGAGTGACGCTGCTGCGCACTAGTCCCAAATTATCTAGGCTCAGGCGCTGCACCACATATTGCCCCTTCACCTCGCTCTCACCTTCGGTTGGCGAGGCCAGCTGAAACTCTGTCTCCACCTCTACCTCGACACCTTCCTGACTGCGAGCGATAGGGGTGATAGACATGAGGTGATGAGCTCCTTGGCTTGGTAGGCTACCGGCATACTCGGCGTAGTCCACTAGATCGCTTTCTGGCGCCAAGCGCTTGTCGGTCTGGCCCATATCCAGGTTGGCGTACCAGAGATAGACATTTGCCTCCAGGCCATAGTCTACCTCGGCAGCCGCTGCGCTGGAGGTTATAACAAACCCGCCCAGCATCATCAGCAATCCCATCAGGAGTAACCTTTGCATCCGCATCTCCCATCGTTGCGACGATTATTGGCTCGAGCCTCACCTAGACCCGAGCCCTTTTTGCCTAAGCCCTTAGCGCTTAGCCCTTAGGCCGTGGCTATGCTAGATGGCTTCTTGAGCTGCACCATCAGATTGTCATCCCACTCGCCGTCGACCTTCACGTGAGCTGCGGCGCCCTTGATGATCGCCTCGATCAGGTTGTGGTTCACATAGGCATAGAGACCTGGCTGGCGGAAGGTGTATAGGGCGGCGCAGGCACTGCCCCCGGCGACCATCCAGGTTTCCAGGTTGGTCTGCGGCGCATCGGTAAATGAACCCGCTGGCCAGACATAGTCACCGTGTCCGCCGATGATGTGAGGACGGGTGTCGCGGTTCGCCTGAGAGTGTACGAAGAGCACAGACTCACCCACCTTGGCGGTCATGGCGTTCTTGCCTGTCAGGGCACCCACTGCGCCGTTGAACACCACGTGAGATGGGGTAAGTGTCTTCATCACCTCCAGCACCTCACTCATGCTGCCCATCACAGTGTCATAGGCCTTGTATTTGCCGTTGGCATCCTTTGGCACATAGAAGTCGGCTTCGCCTATGTAGTAGGCCTTGTCATATTTAACTGGCTTGCCTTCGGCATCTTTCAAGCCGTCACGAGGCAATACCATGATGGCGCCGTGCATGCCCATGGCCACGTGCCAAGGGATCATCACCCCGCCCGGCGCACAGTGATACACGAAGGTGCCGGCCTTGGTCGCCTTGAAGCGGAAGGTCACCTCCTGGCCGGGCGAAACCAGGGTCAGCTCGCCGCCGCCCAGGGCACCGGTGGCCGCATGCAGGTCGATGTTGTGGGCCAGGGCATTGGTCGCAGGGTTCACCAGGGTCAACTCGACGAAGTCATGTTGATGACAGACGATGAGCGGGCCAGGCACGCTGCCGTTGAAGGCGCAGACCCAGGCCTTGGTGCCGTTTTCCAGTTCCACCTGCTTCTCTTCTACCACCAGCTTCACCTGCACCACCTTAGGCTTACCCTTGGCGACCTGATCATGCTTAGGCACCATAGGTGGTGGCACCAGGTCTAAGGTGACGCGCTCAAGCTGCTCCGCCTTATAGTTGGCCATACGGTCTGACTTGGTCTGCGTGGTGGCCGAGGCACTGCTTGATACCAAGCCGGCCGCCATACCCGCGCCCACCAGGCCCAAACCGACTGAACCACTCAAGAAGCTACGACGTTGCTGATCGACATTCACTGCAGGGGTAGAAGATTGCTTTTCCATAAAATACTCCGTTGTTAGCGCATTTCACCAAAGGGGTTCAAACTGCCAGAGCCACTGTGATGAAGGTGTTATTACCTTGTTGCAGTTAAGACTATGCCTTTGACACAGATTGAAATTGACTTTGGTCAAGTCGCTCAAGAAATTTCAAATTGGCTAAATTAGCCGAGAAAAGCGGGGGATTTCAGGCGAGAAATGAGGCGAAAAAACAGGCAAAAAATCCCTGCTATCCCAGACGGGACGGCGGGGTTAAAAGGACAATAGGGCGTGATATTCAGGCTGTCAAAGTGACCGGGAAAGCCCCAGCAATCCTTGCCGCTTGTAATGATAAGTTTACAGAAATGAGAAAACCAGACGGTGAAAAAGTCGGCAGATTCAGGTTGCTCTCCACCGACACAAGAAGATGAAGTTTAAGACTCGAATGCCTGCAGCCAATGTTTAAACAGGGCATCCAGCTGCTGTTTTTCACCTAACGACAATTGACTGGTCAAAGCCTGCTGGGCCGCCACGTGGGCCTCTATCGCCTCATCGATCAACGCAAGTCCCGCGTCGGTCAGGCCGACACTGACGCTACGCCTGTCTTCCTGACAATGGCTGCGGGAGACCAGCCCCTTCTTCTCCAGGCCATCGACGCGGTTGGTCATGGCACCCGAGGTGAGCATCATGGCCGCCAGCAGATCCGAGGGCGTGAGGCGATAGGGCTCTCCCGAGCGGCGCAGGGTCGCCAGCACATCGAACTCCCCCATGCTGATGCCAAACTGCTTATGACAGGCACTGACCTCTGTCTCCAGATGTTTATAGATACGCATCATGCGGCCGAGGATCGCCATCGGTAGGGTATCCAGTTGCGGCTTCTCCTTTACCCATTGGGCCCTTAGGCGATCGACGCCATCGAGGTGATTTGAGTTCATCTGCTCTCCGAGAACACATAAAGTGGTGTCAGGCTCAATGGTCACGACCATAGAGGAAACGGCAACCACAGGCATTTATCTTCAGGCAAAGATAATTAATCCTTAGATACTTTACAAGCAGAATCAAAAGGTGCAGACTTATATCTTCACGTGAAGATACTTTTTATTGAGATAAATATGAATGTACTGCTAGCCATGATCCCCGCCTTCTTCTGGGGCACCACCTACGCGGTGACCCAATATACGCTGCCGGACTGGCCTCCTCTGTTGCTTGGTGCCTTGCGAGCGCTGCCGGCCGGCCTTATCCTGCTGGCGATCAGGCCCAGCCTGCCAAAGCGTCAGGAGTGGAGCCTGCTGATTCGCTTAGGCTTTATCAATATCGCCGCCTTCTTCAGCCTGATCTTCGTCATGGCCCTCACCCTGCCCTCGGCCATCTCGGGCGTCGGTATGATCTCTGTGCCTGTATTTGCCATGCTCTACCAGTGGCTGTTTCATGGGCGGCGCCCCGGCCTGACCCAGGGTTTCTTCGGCCTGGTGCTGATCGGCCTGGCCTGGCTACTGTTTAACCCCAACTCCATCAGCCTCAACCCCATAGGTCTGCTCGCCATGCTGGCGGCCATCAGCTGCATCATAGTCGGTAGCGGCATCACTAAGGCCCTTGGGGATCGCATGCATTGGTGGACGGTATTGACCTGGCAGCTGATCATCGGCGGCGTGCTGCTGAGCCTGGCGGCAAGCGTGCATGCCTGGCTGGCGCCCCAAGGCTATGGCAATGCGCTTAGCCAACTCAGTCCTAACAACTTTGTCGGCATCGGCTGGATCATCCTACTCAATACCGTACTGGGCTATATCATGTATGTCTGGCTGTTGCAGCGCATGAGCGTGGTGGACTTTACCTTTGGCGGCATCGCAAACCCAGTGGCGGGTATCGTCTCTGGCATGGTACTACTGGGCGAATCTTTCACGCCACATCAGTACCTGCTGATGTTAGCCATGATCGCCGCCTCATTGATGCCACAGATCATCGGCTTGATCGGTGAGCGCAGGCGTGTCGCTCAGGCTAAACTCCAATAGGCTTCACAAATATCTATGTTTGAGTATCCCCACTTTACACTAAGGGTTACCATGGCTTTTTCATTAATTAACAGGAAGATAAATTAGTATGAAAATTAGCGCACGCAACAACCTCACAGGTAAGATCAAGGCAATCGAAGAAGGTTCGGTAAACAACGAAGTGGTGATCGAGCTAGCCCCAGGCGTCGAAATCACCTCTGTGGTCACCAAGAAATCATGTGAACAGTTGGGTCTGGTGGTGGGCGGCGAAGCCTATGCCATCATCAAGGCAAGCAATGTGATGATCGCCGTCGACTAATCACTCTTTCGAGATGGATTTAGGCATAGGGCAGGAATGTTAAAACAGATGCCCTATGCCGACACCACTTAGTTTAACCAATAAAATCATACGCTTTAATCTAAGCGCTTTTAATCCCGGCGATTTTAATCTAGGCGCCTCTAATCCAAATACTGCCAGGTGTCAGCACCATCGAAGTGGCGGATCTGAATCTTCTCGCGCAGCGCCTCTGGCGCCATCCTGAAGTTCAGCGCTATCCTGGGCTCGCTCACCTTGTCCGTCGTCAGGGTATGGGTCACGCAGCCACAGTGCTTGCAGTGGTAAAAGACCAGATACTTATCCCCATGGCTATACCCCACAGACGCACTCTCCTCCTGGCCGGACGTAGCCTGCTCGTTAAGGCTGACCTCCTTGGGATCAAAATAGCCCCACAGGGCAGCATAGCGGCTGCAGATGGAGCAGTTGCAAGAGGTAAGCGTTTCTGGAGGCGTCGCCAGGGTCAGTTGTACCAGCCCACAATGACAAGAAAGTTGCATGTCAAAATATCCTTATTTTTTGAGTCATGCCTAACCTAAAGGGTTAACTTTCTTATATCAAGACAAGGCCGATTTGGCCGCGGTTACCGCTGGCGATAATGGCGATCAGTTATACCCCAGGATATAGCAATCTGGCTCTTCATCTTTAAGATCTGTCTCGTTGCCCGCCAACATCTCCTGTAGCCATTGACGACGTGTCATGGCGCCATGATCAGATTCAGTCTCAGTAACCCTGTGTGCTGTGTTTGTTTCGTGTTCCATAATCAATACCCAATTCATCTTCACCCGTCGGTAATTCATCCGACCCTAATTAAGTATTTGAGAGCACAACAAAACGCCCACTGCGTTTAATTTATCAAACACTTAAATTTGATTAAATGACTGAAAACTATTGATGTCAATGAATTTTATTGGTCATACAAATAAACCAACAAAAGCTACGCGCAGAAACTAGCAAATCGCAAATCATTAATTATAAAGAATTTTACAAACTGAATTCTGTATTCAATCTTTTAAAAACCATAAACCAAGCGACTCGTATCCTTAAAAAAATTAATCTTCTGACCATCAAAATTAACGCCACTCGCCCGATTGATAAAGCAAACACTTGTTTGAATATCGCCCACTGACGAGCCTAAAAGCCAAGAATTAGATGCCAAACCACTCGGGCGCGCACCGGGTGCGACACCTTGTCGCACTATCTGAGTTTGCCTTTGTCAGGCCTAAATAGGGCTGCCACAATGCCGCCACCTAAATTCCTAAGAACTACAAGATTATGGCGCTGCGTCTCTCTTTCCTTACGCTCTCAATCGGCACAGCCTTGCTGACCCTTCCCTTTGCCCAGGCTCAAGAAGCCGCTTTCGAAATCATCGAAGTCCATGGTGCCCATCAGGGTAGCTATACCTCTGTGACGCCAGAAGCTCAGGCGCCCGTCAGTGACATCAGCGGCCTGCTCACCCAGCTCCCAGGCACGGCCGTCAATGGTAATGGGCCGCTGACCGGCATCGCCCAGTATCGCGGCCTGTTCGGCGACAGAGTCAACACTCAGGTCAATGGCGTCTCCCTCGCCGGCGCCGGCCCCAACGCCATGGACACTCCGCTGAGCTATGCCAGCCTGATCAACAGCGAGCGCATCGAGATGCACCGCGGAATAGCCCCTGTCTCGGCCGGCACTAACACAGTGGGCGGCAGCATCAAGGTGATCGAGTCCCAGGCCAGCTTTAACGATACTCAGGGTCGCATCGCCGCCCAGTATCAAGGCAATGGCGACCAAAGCCATCTGGGAGCCAAGGTCAATGTGGGCGGCAAGAACCACGCCCTGCTGGTCTATGGTGACCTCATGCATGGAGATGAGGATATGAAATCCGGCGGCGATCTTCGCCTCTCTCCCACCGGCTACGACAAGCAGATCATCGGCGGCCAATACCGCTTCAACCTCAGCGACAAGGGGCTGGACGATGAGTCCATCGCCATCGGCTACCAACACCTGGAAACCACTGAGGCGGGCACTCCGGCGTTGCCTATGGATATCGACTTCATCCGTACCGACAGGGTAAAAGTGGAAGGTGAACACAGGCTCGACACCTGGGAGCTCAACTGGCATCTGGCCTATAGCGATGCCAGACACGGCATGGACAACTTCAGCGAACGTCAGAAGCCCGAGAGTGCCAACGCCCGTTACAACAACGCCGAGAGCCAGAGTTATGATATGGCGCTGACACTGGGCAGAGATGCCTGGCTGTTTGGCCTCGACAGTCAGCTGAGTGAGCACAACTCACTGATCACAGATCCCACCAAGCCCATGTTCAGGGTCGACAACTTTAACAAGGTGCAGGACGATACCTATAGCGCCTTCGCCCAATGGCAACAGGATATCGACCAGTGGCATTGGCAGCTCGGTGCCAGGGTGAAACACTACCGCACCGATGCCGATGAGGTCAGCCACTCAATGGCTGGCGCCATGCCTGCCATCAAGGTGTTGATGGACAGATATAACCAGGCGGATCGCACCCAGGCTCAAACGGGGCTGGATCTGGTGATCAACGGCCGTTATCGCGTCAATGAGGAGTTAACCTGGATACTCGGGCTGGCCCGAAAACAGGACAGCGCCAGCTATCAGCAGAGATACCTATGGATCCCGATGCAATCGACCGGTGGACTCGCCGACGGTCGCACCTATGTGGGCAAGATGGATCTCGATCTGGAAACCGCCTATCAGCTAGAGCTGGGCGCCGACTTCAACCGCCAGGGACTAAGCATCAGCCCACGAGTCTTCCTGCATCGCATCGACGACTATATTCAGGGGGTGAAGTCGACCGATCCCGCGGTGATCATGGCTGCCAACATGATGGGCAGCCAAGATCCGATGGAATTTGCCAATGTCGATGCCCAGCTACTAGGGATGGATATTAACGCCAGCTATGAGATCACAGACCAGTGGCAGCTGGATCTCCTGGCCAGCTATGTCAGCGGCGAGCGCCGCGACATCGACGACAACCTCTACCGTATAGCGCCACCTAAGGTGAATCTGGGGCTCAACTTCAGAGAAGGCAACTGGTCTGCCCGCATCGAAGGGGTGATGGTGGCGGCTCAGGACAAGGTATCAGAGAGTCAATCCGAGCAGGCAAGCGCCGGCTACGGCCTGGTCAACCTGGTACTGGCCTACGACAGACAAAACTGGCTGGTTAAGGCTGGGGTCAACAACCTGTTCGATATCGACTATGAAGATCATCTCGGCGGCTACAACCGGGTATTCAATGCCGACCTGGCACCGGGTCAACGCATGCCGGGCACTGGCATGAATGCCTGGCTCACCGGGGAGTATCGCTTCTAAAAGTTAACTCGTTTTTGGGAACCCTCCACTGCGCTCCCGGCCCCGAGCACCCTGCACGCTCGGGGCTTTTTTTATCTACAACGCCTGTTTGTCACGTTTACGGCGCAGCATATCCTCGTCGGCCTGCGCCAGCAGAGTATCCAGACGCACATCCTGATCCACTATCTTATGGCCTATGGTCACAGTCACCTCGGGCAGATGGCTGTCGAGCATGGCATTATCCAGCCCCTGCATGATGCGCGTCTCGGTGGCAATCACATCCTCATCGCTCTGACACATGAGCAGCACCACAAACTCGTCGCCGCCTATGCGCCCAACCACATCTGAGCCCCGTACGCTCTGCTTGATGATCCCCGCCAACAACTTGAGTACCTCGTCGCCCACCGAATGGCCGTGGCCGTCATTGATCCCCTTAAAGTTATCGACATCGATATAGAGCATCGCCAGACGGCTGTCGTTGCGCTGAGCCAGCTTCATTCGCTGCCTGGCTAACCCATTAAATCCACGACGATTATTGATATGACACAGGTCATCCAGATGCGCCAGCTGCTTGAGCTCACCGTAGATATCCAGCAGGGCGAGATCCGCCTCAAGGATCTCCTTGAGTTCGTGGATCAGCTCGATATAGCTGTCTTGATACTCAGTCTTGGCATAATCCATCACACAGAAGGTGCCGAAACAGCGGCCATCGGGCCAAAACACCGGTACCCCGAGATAGGAGGAGAAGCCATCGTTTTGTACCTCGGGATTGGTGTCCCAGCAGGGATCTATCTTGGCGTCGGGCACATAGAGCGCCGCCTGGGTCTCGACGATACGCCGGCAAAAAATATTGGTATCGGGCGGGATCACCACCCCGGATGGATAGGGATTGCTGACCTGCTTGCTGGCGATGGTCACCTGAAATCCCTTTGGGGTGTATTGCACCAAGAAGCTGGCCGGCGCGTTAAACACATGGGCCAGCAGGTTAACGGTTTTCTGCCATTTATCGAGCGAGATGAGATCGATAGGATTATCGAGAAGAAAGCGTTCACTGCTGTACAAAGATTCTGTCGACATCGCCTTTCCTTTCTTGAGGATAACGAAATCGCCTTCCTAGCGTCTTGACCTCAGGTCAAACACACCTGCCTGTGAACTAGCCATGCCTTAGAGCATAGAGGTCAACGGAGAGCAATTCAAACCCAAATAATAAACATTATAAATACATCTTTTATTAAATTATGGGATGAATTACTCACTAGAGCAATGCTCTAACAAGCTTATTGACTGATATCTTGAGGCTTCTTAAGCAGCTTGCGCTGCAGGGTTCGCCTGTGCATTCCCAGTTGCCGCGCCGTCGCCGACACATTGCCCTTGTTGGCGGTCAGCACCTGCTGTAGATGTTCCCACTCCACCCGCTTGGGGCTCAGGGGCGCCTCATCCACCTCGGGAGCGATCGCCTTGGGCGCCTTATCGTCCAACACCCTCAGCAGAGTCGCGGTATCCGCCGGCTTGGTCAGATAGTTATCGGCCCCCAGACGCATCGCCTCGACGGCGGTGGCTATGCTGGCATAGCCGGTCAGCAGCACCAGCACGGCCTGGGGTACGGCCCCCTTGAGCGGCGCGATCAGTGCCAGGCCATTGTCCTCGGCCAGCTTCATGTCCAGCAGAATATGGCTGGGTTTAAACTGACGCGCCTTAAGTAGCGCCTGGGTGGCATCGTGGGCCAATTCACACTCAAAACCGTGCTTGCCCATGCGCCGTGCCAGGATCCCGGCGAAACTCTGCTCATCTTCGATGATCAATAAGCGCTTCATGCGGCCCCCTGTATCGGCAGGTAGACCTGGGCCACGGCGCCACCATCCACATGACTGCCGAGGATCAAGCGCCCGCCCAGACGCTCCAGGCTCGCATGGCTGAGCAAGAGGGCAACCCCCATCCCCTTGGGCTGCTCGATTATCTGATGCCCGAGCTGCTGCACCAAGGATGTAGGAATACCCGGGCCAAAGTCGCGCACCCCAAGCACCAGCTCATCCCCCTGACGCTGGGCGGAGAAGCTCACCTTCTGCTCGCCCGTCGCCTCCTGGCTGGCCCTGGCACCATTCTCGATAAGCGCCAGTAAGGCGGGCTGCAGGCTGGCATCGACCCGCAGCTGCAGCCTGTCGAGGCCATCATCTGGCTCCAACGACAATTTCACCGCCGGCATCAGCAGATTGACCTGCTCACTCAAACCGCTCAGCAGTTGCTCGGCGGATTCCAGCCTCTGCGCCCCCTCGCGGATCGATTCGGTGGCGCTGCGCAGCGCCGTCAGGGTGGACTCGCAAACCGTCAGTGCCGATTGCATCTCCTGCAGCGCAGGCCCATTACCATCAGCCTCCTCCTTCAACTCATCCACCAGCAACCTCATACTAGCCAGTGGGGTCGCCAGCCGGTGAGCCATCTGCGCCGAGGCGGTGCCCAGGGCGATCAACTTCTCCTGACGCAACTGCGCCTCACGCATGAAGGCGAGCTGAGCATCCTGACGCCGCATGCGTTTGGCCAGCAGGGCCACACTCGTGGTCAACACCAGGGATGAGATGATGAAGTTGACCCACATCCCCAGATAGTGGGACTGCATATCCATGCCGTGATGACTCATGGCGCTCTCCGGCATGGTAAACAGCATCAGGCTGTAGGCCAGGTTCGACAGCAGGGCCAATGACCAGGGCGCCCAGAAGGGCAGCAGCACGGCGGCGATGGCTATCGGCAGCAATAGCAGGGAGATGAAGGCGTTGGTAGCGCCACCGGAGAAATAGAGCCAGGAGATCCACAGCAGGGTGTCGAGCACTAGGGCGATAAACAGCCCAGACTCGCTACTGAGCAGGGGCTTTCTCAGCCAGAAGGTGAAGCTTAAATAGAAGGCCTCGAGGATCAGGGTGAGGTTCAGCGCCGGGCTGTGAAGCGACAGGCCGAAGGTGTCGGCAAACAGGAAGGTGAGACAGAGTTTGAGCATCAAGGCCATGATGCGCAGCAAGGCCAGTTGGTCGGCGGCCCGGTAGCGGCCATAACTCAGAGTCGTCACATTGCTTTCCTATTTGCGATCAAAGACTAATCCTAACTTCGCCAGGGCATCGCCCGAGCGGAACAGGCTGTATTTTACGCCCTGTTCGAAGTCGATTTCACTCTTTATTGCCAAAGATTTGAGGCGCGCCATACTCAGGCTGCAATCCTTGGGTCGCTTGGCCAGGTCGCTCGGGCTCGACTGAGGCGAGACGTGCTGGCTGCTCAGCCCCATTATCTCGGCCATCTTAAGCAGCATCTGGTGCTTGGTCATGCGCTCTTCGCCGGTGAAATGATAGATACCCGCCACATCGCCCGCCTCTTGTTGACGCGCCACCAGCTTAACCAAGGCGTTGGCGATATCCAGTGTCGAGGTGGGGCTGCGCACCGCCCAATCATCCTGCTGGGTAGGCGCCTGATTGACTAATTGTTTTAACATCACCAACACCGCCGACTCATCCAGCGACTCGACCCGACCATAGAGGATGGGCAGGCGCAGCACGGCAAACTCTCTGGACACCTCAAGCAAGGCTAGCTCCCCCTCACGCTTGGTCTCACCATAGAAATTGAGCGGATGCGTCTGATCCTCTTCGCCATAATCGGGCGAGGTCCCATCGAACACATAATCTGTGGAGATGTAACAGAGCCAGGCACCATTAGCCTTAGCCGCCTGGGCGAGCTGGCGAGTCGCGGCCAGGTTGAGGGCCTTTGCCGCCTCAGGGTCACGCTCAGACACATCCGGTCGCCGCTCGGCCGCGCAGTGTAGAATCACCTCGGGTTTGTGGGTCTCGATAAATCGGTTCACCGCCTCCTCGTCAGTCAGATCCAGCCTATGGGTATCGGCTCCCGCGCGCGAATAACCGCAGGCCAGTATAGTCACAGGCTCCTTTGCAAATCGCTCTACTAAAGCGCGCCCCAGCAGGCCGGTGGCGCCGGTTATCATTATCTTCAACATTAATGGAATTCTCTGTTAATCGGCTCGCTGCTCGGCTGCAGCAAGGGGCAATTTTCGGGTAATACCATGGCGATCGCGCTGGCCTTAAGCTCGAACTCCACATGAGACTCGGCGATAGGCTCGCCGTCTAGATTGATGGGCATAGGCGGATTGGAGCGCCAGCTGGCCTGGGTATCGCGGTGATATTTCACATACTCATTGTCGGCCTTAGGCGACTGCAACTCGGCAATCACCTGGGCCAGGGCCTCGATGGGAAACTGATGCAGGGCAACTAAGTCCATCAGGCCGTCGTTGATATAGGCGTCCGGCGCCAGCACCTGGCCGCCACCTGCCTGGCGGCCATTACACACGGCGCCCACCAACAACTGCTGCTGGCTGGCCTCGCCATGTATGGTAAATTCGCCGTCATAGGGTTTGAAATTGAGCGCCTGCACCAGCCCGGACAGGGTATAGGCGCCGCCACCGAGAAAGTGTTTCAGCGCCAGCGGCGTGTTGGCGGTAACCTGGGCGCCGAAACCGCCACTGGCAATATTCACCACATACCTGTCGTTGGCGCGGATCACATCCACATCATAGGCAGAAGCTTCCGCCGCCAGCCTCAGCGCCGCCTCCAGATCAGCTGGCACCCGGGCCGCTGTGGCAAAGTCATTGGCGGTACCCAGCGGCAAGATTGCCAGCTCGCAGCGCTTATCCTTATCATGATCCATCAGGGCGCTAACCAGCTCGTTGAGCGTGCCATCACCGCCCGCCGCCACTAAGCGGTGACAGCCCTCGGCGATGGCCTCATCCACCAACCGGGCCACATCCCCGGCCTCGAAGGTGACTCGCACCTGAATCTCATGATCGGCGCGCACGCTGGCGATCGCCTGACGCAGCAGCTCGTCACCGGCCTTCTTACCATTCAGTATGATGCGAAGCTTCATGTTTACTCTCCAACTGAATTGCCTTTGACAAGGCGCCAAGCACTCGACCCATGATAGCAGCAAGCCGCGACGGGCTAAACCTGACTGGCAGCCGAACCACACCATTAAACGAGTTTAATCCAAGGGAATTTGCCGCGCTCGGCGCAACAGGATATCCTCTTAAATTATCAAGGATATCAGGCCCTAGCTCGGAGCTTAACCATGAACAGATTAGCCATACTCGCCATTGCCGGCATACTGCTGCCAGCCTGCAGCCAACAGGCCACACAAGCCAATAGTGAGCCCTCTTCACAAGCGTCCTCTGCAGCGCAAAGCGCGCCGCAAACCGAGAATCAGGCGCCTAACAAGCCAGAGAATCAGACGGCCAACCAGCCCAGCTTCGACTGTAACGGCGACAGACTCTCCAGCATAGAGGTCCTGGTCTGCCAGGACAGCGAACTTGCCGCGCTGGACCGCCAGTTGGCCGAGGTCTACCAGGCCGCCAGCGCCAAGGCCATCAACGAGCAGCCGCCACTCTTGAAAGCCGAACAGAGAGGCTGGATAAAGGGGCGCGACGAGTGTTGGAAGAGTGACGACAAACATAGCTGCGCGTTTGACAACTACCGGATGCGTATCGCCGAGCTACAGGCCAGGTATCGCCTCATCGCCCCCAGCGCCGAGGTCAGCTACCAGTGCGACGGCATAGCCGCCAAAGAGGTGGTGGTGAGCTATTTTGCCACCGAGCCTGCAACCCTGATCGCCGAGTTCGGTGACAGCGTCTCGCTCATGTACAGCCAGCCCAGTGGCAGCGGTAGCCGCTATCAGGGGCGCAACGAGTCGCTATGGGAGCACCAAGGTGAGGCGCGCATCACCTGGGGCTATGGCGCCGAGCCGATGATCTGTAAGCTCGCCGACTGATCATGACCCTGCCTCTGCTGCTGACAGGCCCCATGCTGCGTCACTGCGACGCAGACCATTTCACCCTGACCTTGGTGACCAGTGAGCCGCTGTCGCAATTAACCCTCACCCTGGGTGAGACTCAACACCTGCTTGCTGATGACGCCATCGAGTGCCTGGAGCTAGGCACTCACGCCTTCTTCTATCTCATCTACCTGAGCAAGCCCGGGCTCAACCCTGCCGGCATCAGCACTCCCTATGGCCTTAGCGACAGCCATCACGGTGACCTGCTCACGCCGCTGGCGCAGCTGACCTATGGCGACAATCACGCGCCGAATCTGGTGATCAAGCCAGAGATCGATACCCTGCTGCACGGCTCCTGCCGCAACGCCCATCATCACAGCAGCGATGCCATGGTGGCCGCCGATACCCGGCTCGAGAATGGCCCGGATGCGGCCGAGCGTCCGTCGCTGATGATGCTGAGCGGCGATCAGATTTATGTCGATGATGTTGCCGGCCCCATGCTCTACGCCATCGGCAGAGTCATAGAGATGTTGGGCCTGTATGAGGAGGAATTTCAACAGGCGCCGCTCACCCATAGCAAGCAGATAAGCTACCACCCGGCGGCCATGTACCAGAGGCACAAGAAGCTGTTGCCGCGCACCGAATACCCGGCCGGCAGCGCCCTGGTGCGTTGGTATATCAACCACCCCATCTTCACCTCCTCCATCGCCGAGAATCACCTGGTGAGTCTGGCCGAAATCGTCGCCCTCTATCTGCTCTCCTGGTCGCCGGAGCTGTGGCAGCTCATCGATATTCCCAAGGAGGTAACAGGCCTGTCGCCCGCCAATCAGCAGAGATGGCAGAGGGAGTGGGTTCACTTACTCGAGTTTAAGGCGGGGCTGACCAAGGTGAGACGCCTGCTGGCGCATCTGCCGACCTATATGATCTTCGACGATCACGACATCACAGACGACTGGAACCTCACGGCGAAATGGGAACAGGCGGCCTATGGCCACCCCTTCTCCAAACGCATCATAGGTAATGCGCTGATCGGCTATCTGGTGTTTCAGGGGCTGGGCAATCAGAAGGACAAGTTTAGCGCCGCGATTCTGCCTAAGCTTAAGCAGTTTCTCGCCGGTCGTGAGGAGGCGCAGCACGATGAGCTGATCGACGCCCTGCTCGGCTTCGACCAGTGGCACTACAGCCTCAATACCTCGCCCAAGTTGGTGGTGCTCGACACCCGCACCCAGAGATGGCGCAGCGAATCCAACCTGGCCAAGCCCTCCGGTCTGATGGACTGGGAGGCCCTGATGGAATTTCAGCAGCAGTTGGTGGGACAGGAGAAGGTGATTATCGTCTCGGCGGCGCCCATGTTCGGTGTCAAGCTTATCGAGGCGGTGCAGCGAGCGGCCACCTTTATCGGCGCCTCCCTTCTGGTGGACGCCGAAAACTGGATGGCCCATCCAGGCACAGCCAACACCCTACTGAGCATCTTTCTGCACCGCAAGACGCCGCAGCAGTTCGTGATCCTCTCCGGCGATGTGCACTACTCCTTCGCCTACGACATAGGCATTCGCTTTCGCACTCAGGGGCCGCAGATCTATCAAATCACCTCGAGCGGCATCAAGAATCAGTTTCCCGAGAAGCTGTTACCCGTGTTCGACAAGTTTAACGGCTGGCTCTATGGCCATTTCTCGCCGCTCAACTGGTTCACCAAACGCAAACGCATGTCGATTCGCGGCCGCCGCCCCAACGGCATGCGCAGTCAGCGGCTGATCAACGCCAGCGGCATAGGCCTGGTCAGCTTCGCCAAAGATGGTGCGCCGTCCAAGATAGCCGTACTCCATGGCGACATGAGCACCACAGAGTTTCTGCCGCCGCGCCAGTCCCGCAAGGGCTAAGTCCCGCAAGGGCTAAGTCCCGCAAGGGCTAGGCCCGGTCAGCAACAGAGCTAAACAGACAGTTCGGGCAGGCAGATATCCAGCTTTCGACCGGTGACTGGATCAGTGAAGGCGAGACGACGCGCCAGCAGCTTCATCGGCTGGGCAACATCCTCGGCGCTCCTGGGCAATAGAATCGGATAAAAATTATCGTTAAGGATCGGCATTCCCAGGCTGTTCATGTGCAGGCGCAGCTGATGTGTCTTGCCGGTGATCGGCATCAGCTCGAAACGACCAATCTCTCCCTCGACGCTCACCAGGGCGATCTCCGAGTGGCTGTTGGCCTCGCCGTCGACGATGCGCATGGTGAAGCTGGGGCTTCCTTTATCGATACGATTCTTCACCGTCCAGCGTCTGGGCAGGCTAAGCTGACCGGCGCCATGCTCAGCCAGCAGCTCTGGGGTAAGGCGCGCCAAGGCCTGATATTCCTTGGTGATCTGTCCATGGCGAAACAGGCCATGGTAAGCGTCGCGGCGATCACTCTGCTTGACCAGCAGGACTATGCCCGCGGTGGCGCGATCCAGACGATGGGCGGCGATCAGCGTCTCACAGCCCGTGCGCTCCCTTAGCCGGTTGATTAAACACTGATTGATCACCTCACCACCCGGATGCAACGCCATAAAATGGGGCTTGTTGGCCAGTACTATCTGCTCATCTTGATACAGAATCGACTCGCTAAAGGGAGGCGGCGCCTCATGGGCGACCTCGCGGTAATAGTACACCTTCTGCTGAGGTCGGTAGGCGGTGCTGAGTTCCAGCGGCTGACCATCTTGCCAATGCACCTTGCCCTGGATGAAGCGCTCGCGCCAAATATCTGCGGAAATATTATCGAACCGCTGACAGAAATAGTCGTAAACACTCGCCGGAGGATTTTGGGTTTGAGGTAAGACGATGAAGGAGGCTTGAGCCGCGCGAACCATGACAGAAAGGCCTAAAGATGAAGGAGCGGCCATGGTATCAAAATTTGCGGCCCGGATGAGAGCAAATTATTGCCCGGCGTGGGACTTGATCAGTTCGAGTACAAAATCCATCGTCTTGTGACAATCGGGCTGGTTGACCAACACCTGCTTGTCACGATTATATAGGGGCAGCACCTCTAGCCAACGCTGGCTGACCCAGGTGGCATCTTCCAAGTGCAGATCCGCATATAGCTCCTGCAAGGCTGGATTGACTAGATAGAACTGCTCCAATGCCGCGCTGATCAGCTCAAACTCGCCCTTGATAGGCTCTTCACGCCAATTGTTACAGCTCAGCGTCCTGGCGATCCAGTTACCATCGCGCCGCTTGGCCGCCGAGAAGATCTTCACCCTCTGCTTGCCTTCCAGTACCAGGCCTAAACAATCGTCTTCGAGCTGATTAAAGTCTATGATCTCGCACTGAGTCGCCAGCGGATAACAGGGGGGATTGGCCTGAGGCCGTGACATGGCAAAGGCCAGGGGGAAGTGCCCCTTGAGCACCTCGGCAATCAGTTTCAAGCTGCTAGGCCCCGCCACTCGTATCTCTATTCTGCCGTCGGGCAAAAGTAGTTCGTCGCGGGTGATCAACGCCATCTCTTGAGTCAACATAGCAACCTCCTCCCCCTTGGTCGGTGATCGCCGTGAGTGTCGACTCAGTGCGACTAAAAATTAACCAAGGAGCAATAATGATAAAGTGTAGCAGTTGTCAAAATTACTGCTCGAAACGCCATTATTGGATCGACGATGCCATGCCAATCAAAATACCCGGTCCTTCGCTTATTAGACCCAGAAAGATTCCCTTTTGTTGCAGCCACTTCATTAGAAAGTGTTAATGTGACGCATAATATCGCCACTTTTTAATACCTTATCTAGGTCTTCTGCCAGCACCTCACTCATCTGCGCCGCCTGTCGCCAATAGCGTATCCGCTCCTCGGTATTGAGGCGACTGAAGTCATTTCGGTCCGGCAGTTTGCCATAGGGGAGTTGGCTCAAATACTCCTGGCTGGGGGCCAAGATCAGGGCATTGTCATAGTTATGTTTGGCCCGTCGCCAGGGCAAGGATTTGTCGAACCAGCCGGGCAGGATCTTGCTGTAGAAGTGGGGATACAGGGTCAATCCAGGCGCATGCGCTAGAGGCAGATCGAAGTGATAGTCTGTGATGCCACCGTCGTAATAGTGGCCGGCGGGGGCGCCTTCGATGCGCTCAACAGGCGCCAGCACCCAGGGAATAGAGCCGGTCGCCAGCAGAACCTGGGCAATATTTTCCCCGGTCAGGGCCAGGTGACGACCCGGCAGATCCCTTAACTCATTAAAGGGCGAGGCGACGCCGCCGCTGCCAAACAGGTAACGCTCGAAGTGCCATCCCAGGGTGCGGCGACTCAGCAGATTAGTGACCGCCGTGGTGGCAAGGCCGGCGCCAAGTGCGGCTCTATGGGACAAACGGTTGAGATGACGGCCACGACAGGCGATGAAATGGCTCTTGATCACAGGATTACTGACGATATCCGCCCCCTGCTGCGCCCCCAATATGCCAGAGACGATACCGGCGACCTTACGCGACACCTCGCTCGCCGTGGGCTTGGTCTCGTAACGCTGGCCAATATATTCCCGCTCCAACCGCTCGTAGGCCGCCAGGGGATCCTGCTGTGCCAAACAGGCCAAGCGCCAGGCGCCGGATGAGGCCCCCAGGGTATAGAGCGGCGTCTGTCTCGCCTTGAAGAAGGTGCCAAACAGATACTTATCCAGCGCGGCTATGCCAAGCCATTTTGGCCCACCCGACGCCGCCAACACCTGGGTGAAAATCTCGGGTTTCAGCCCCTGCTCGGCGATCTGTTTGTAGGCGGTCGGCCCGGCAAGAAAACGTAACTTAAGCACCTAACTCGGCTCCCTGAATTTATCTGTGTGCGTGGCTTAGGTCATTCTATAAGAATTGCACTAAACTTGTCAGCGCGATTAAAATAGGCCGGTGGCAGGAGGTCACTGAGGATCAAAATGGACGACACGCTAACAATTAAGCCCTATCAAACGCTCGCCTACGTCATCATCACGTTGACGGCCAGCCTGTTTATCATAAAGCAGCTTTTCCTGAGCGCCTTCGATGACCAATGGTGCCTCTTCATAGGCTACTGCCTGGCCATGCTCATCTGGGCAGGCGCATTACTGAAACAAGAGATCGTTTTTACACAACGGGCGATCGCCTTTATCAATATCCCCCTCACAGGCAGGGCTAGCCTTGGCAAGGAAACCCAGATCGCCTATAGAGATATTACTGGCTGCCACCTAATGCTCGCCGGATTGGAGATAGCCACAAACACAGAGGCAATCAGGGTTAGCCTCAGGCTCAACGACAGGCTCATCTCCTGCCTCAGCGACGGTTTCGAGCGACACGGCCTGCAAGCGACCCGAGAGGCTGTGCAGAAAAACCTAGCCTAAATTCACCCATACTCGGAAGGAGTCAACTTGCCACAGACTCACGTAAGACTAACGACCAAGGGCCTGCTGATGCTCTGTCTCTTGCTCTGTCTCTTGCTCTGTCTCTTGCTCTGGCTGCCTGGCTGTCAGCGCGCCAAGGATGTGGATTATCTCTGGCAGGACTACAGTCAGCGACTGGCCCATGTGATCGACCAGCCCTACTCGCCCCCAGAATTTAAGCCCATGCAGCTTGGCAAGGCCGACAGACAGGAACAGGCCTCACTCACCATCTCGATTCTCGACACCCTGTCTCTGGGCCATTGCCCCCTGGGCCGCCTCATCGCCGACCACAACAGCACCCTGGGCAAGGTGGCACCGCCCAGCCAACAACTCATCTACCAGATTAGGTTTATTCAGCTGGCGCCCGCCTGTATCGACACCTTGGATGAGGGGGAGCTCAAGACCAAGCTGACACACGCACTCGAGCAGAAACAAGCCGATGCGATGGCCTACTTTAATCGGGTGCTCACCAGAGACAAGAGCATCACCAAGAGCCTGTTTATCGGCTACGACTCCCTGGTACTCGATGAGATGCGCGCCAGTCGCTTCGAGCTGGAATCGGCAATCGGCCAACTGCTGAGCATCAAAGGTCACATCAAGCAGCGCCAGTGGCAGCAGATAGACACGGCCCAGATAGAGCCCGCCCTTGCCCTCATGGCCCACCAAACCTTACTGCATAGATACCTGAGATCACTCGCCTACAGTCAGGCGCAGCTCATTGCCCTCAACGACTATCTGCAACTACACAGCGCATCGGTCGCCTGTCGCCCCAATCATGCCAGCCGCAAACAGGAGATACTGCAAAATGTGTTTCAAAAATACTATCTGGCCCAGACTCAGGCCTATCTGTCACAGCTCAATCAACTGCATTATCGCCTGAGCGAGCCGATAATCGCCCTCTTTGCCGGCAGCAGCCATCAAGCCTTCATCGAGCACTATTTCGGCGAGCAACCAGGCGCCCTGCCGGAGCAGCTAAAATCCCAGATGCGCAGACACGTCAAGTGGTGGCAGGCCTTCAGGGAGAGCTGCAATATTGCCCCGCCTAGCTCCTCCACCTAACCGCTAGATAAGCTCCTACACCTGAGGCTATCTTGCCGGCCAAAAAGCCTGCTACACTATCGGCTCTTTACAAGCCTGAGCCTCCAATCATGATCTTAGACACCTTAGATAACCTGGCACACTACACCCACCTGGGACCGCGCATTGCCAAGGCACTGCAACACCTCAAAGAGACAGATTTCACCCAGCTGCCGGTGGGCAACTACGAGCTGGAGGGCAAAGATATCTTTGTCATCGTCAACGACTATGAGACCAAGCCCAGAGAGGTCGAGCCCTTCGAGGTGCATCGCAAATATATCGACGTTCAGTATGTGGTGAGCGGCGAAGAGGAGTTTGGCTATCTGCCCTTGGCGGATCAGACTCCGTCCAAGCCCTACTACGACAAACACGATTACGCCGAATTTGACTATGAGTCGAACAAGGCGCGCGCCGCCTTTATTCCCTTCAAGGCCGGGATGTTTGCCCTCTTCTTCCCCCAGGACATGCATATGCCGGGCGTCTCGGCGACACCGCAGAAGGTGCGCAAGGTCGTCATCAAGGTGAAAATTTAGAGTCTGTTGGCGCTTGCTGTTTGTTAACGCCCGCGCCTGTCGCGGGCGTTTTGCATTCTCGCACTCACACCTCATATCCTTCTGATACAAAATGTTACCCTGGCGAATCCTCGCCCGCCATGCCGGACACCAACGCCCTACCCCACCCACATAGCTCTGGCGCCGCTTCTCTTATGCGGCTCTCTCCGAATTCTCAGACTTAGCCACCCGCTCAAACCCCACTTAAAAATGCCTGTTTGGCGCCAAAAACATGATCTTGATCAATACTCATAAGCTGCTAATATAGCCACATCGAATTACATATACCATTTTGTTATATGGGAATTTTTTCTAATAATAAAAACAGCAAGAAGCGAGTATCCCATGCATCACACATCCCCGCTTAGCCAGATCTACCTAGACGCCAACGCAACCACCCCGGTACTGCCTCAGGCCGCCAAGGCAGCCCTAGGCGCCATGGAAGACCTTTTCGGTAACCCCTCGAGCAGCCATATCACGGGCCTGAAAGCCAAGAGCCTGATGGAGCAGACCCGCCTGCGCGCCAAGCAGATCCTGGGAAGCGGCCAAGGCAATATCATCTTTACCAGCGGCGCCACCGAAGGCATACAGACCGCCATTCTCTCCGTCCTCATCAAGGCCAAGGCCAGCCTGGATCCCAACAAGCAATACAGCCTGCTCTATGGCGCGACCGAACATAAGGCGGTGCCCAACTCACTGGCCCACTGGAACCAACTGTTAGAGATAGGCGCCGAGCTAAAGGCGATTCCCGTCGACGCCAAGGGCGCACTGGATCTCGACTTCATCGCCGCAGAGGCGCCCAACGCCCTGATGATCTGCACCATGGCGGTCAACAACGAAACCGGCGTCTATCAAGATCTTAAGGCACTTGATACCTGCATTCGTAAGCACAATCCTGAGGTGTTCTGGATGGTGGATTGCGTCCAGGCCCTGGGTAAACGCCCATTAGCGCTGGCGCAGACCAGCATAGACTATGCACCATTCAGCGGTCATAAGCTGTATGCCCCCAAGGGGATCGGCTTCGTCTATATCCGTGATGGTGCCCCCTTCACCCCCTTTATCGCAGGCGGTGGCCAGGAGGGCGGATTGCGCTCGGGCACAGAGAACCTGCCGGGCATGGCCGCGCTGAATCAGGTGTTCGCCATGCTGCTGGCCGAGCAAGACAGCGCCTTCTACGGCCTGTCGACCCTTGTCGATTACCGCGAGCAACTGGCCCAGGCATTGAAGCGCGCCTTCCCGACGCTGGTGTTTAACCACAGCTTCGACAATAGCGTGCCCACCACCCTAAACTTTGCCGTGCCTGGCTTTAGCAGCAAGGAGATCATGGATCTCTTCGATGCCGCCAATATCCGCGTCAGCTCAGGCTCGGCCTGTAGCTCTAAGGTCACCCGCAGCTTCGTGCTCGATGCCATGGGCCTCCCCGCCTGGCAGAGCGAGTCGGCCATTCGGCTCTCCTTCGGTCCGGCCATGACCCAGTCTGAGGTGGATCTAGCCTGCGAGCGCATTCAGTCTGCTGCCAACGCCCTAGGCAACAGCTGTCTCACCCTGAGCAGTGGTGATACCGCAACTGGTAAGCAGCCGCTGAACGGCCTGGTACAGCTCAAGTCTGGCTCCAGCTGCAGCTGGATCTATGCCGACCAGCAGAGTAAACAGGCGGTGGTTATCGATCCCCTGCCGGAACTCGATCAGCGTATCGACACCCTGCTGCAGTGCCAGCAGCTCGAGCCTATCGCCTTTATCGACACCCATGGTCACGCCGATCATATCTCGGGCCGCGTGGCATTAGCCGCCCGTTATCTGCCACAGCAGGCAAGCGATCATCTGGGCTGGCCGGTGGATCACCAGATCACCGAGATAGGTGCCAGACCGGCACAGTCACTGTCACTTGGCGAATTGTCTCTGGTGAAGCTCGCCACCCCGGGCCACACCAATGACAGCATCAGCCTGCTGCTATGCTCGCCCCAAGGCGAAGTGATCTACGGCTTCTGTGGCGATCTCGTCCTGATGGGCAGTCTGGGCCGCACCAACTTCGACAGCAGCTGCGCCAAACAGATGTACAACAGCCTCAAGCTGCTACACAGCCTGATTGGTGACGATACCCTGCTCTGCCCGAGCCATGACTACAACAACGAGTTCACCACCAGCTTCGCCGCCGAGTTCAGGGGCAATCCGCTGCTGAACGAGGTGATCAACGGCACCATCTCTATGGCGCAGTTCGAGCAGCAAAAAGCGAGACTGGATACCCATCTCAAAGATGAAGCCGGCAGCGAGATCATCTGCGGCGCCTACACCGGCGGTTGCAGCAAGGCCAAGGTGAAAGAGTATGACAGCCAGTCGCTCCAGCTACAGCTGGGTCAGTCGCCGCAGCTTAAGTTACTGGATATTCGCGAGCCCCACGAATACGCTCTGCAACACGAGCTGGGCACCCTTGGAGAGCAGACGCTCAACGTGCCTATGACCAGGCTGGTGCAGTTCGTGCAGGAACATAAGCAGGAGAGTGATGCCGAATGGGTGCTGGTCTGCCGCAGCGGCAGCCGTTCTCTGGTGGCGGCCCAGGCACTGCATAGACTCGGCTTTAACAAGATAGCCCACCTCAAAGGCGGCTACGCGCTGAGCGACAGTTAAGGTTTTCTATTACCCATCACCTGACCGACACAAAAAACCGCATCAAGTGATGCGGTTTTTTATTGGCTCACACACTAGATCACTAGAAGTAGTAGCCGAAGTTGATGTTAAAGCGCTTATTAGTACCGCCATCACCCACCATAGAGCCGCCGATGAAGGGCTGGTTCTCGGCCACCACGAAATCGAAGTAGGTATAGAGGCCACCGGCGGTGACCGCCACCCCAGTCACGTTCATGAAGGTATCTTTCTGCCCGCTGGGCTTGTCGGTAACAAGCGAGTAGTCGTTATAGAAGGTCAGGTTTGACACCGGCCCCCAGGCCACCGGCAGGCTATAGGCTAAATCCGCCACATAGCTGGTCGCCTCGGCTGGGATCGAGTCATAAAAGGCATAGGCGGCTACCACCATGCGCTCCACATCCATGCCATCGACATCATACTTGTAATCGGTGAGCTGCAACTTGAGGTTCCAGCGATCGTAGTTGACCACGCCGTGCAGCGCCGCCGCGACCTGATCGCCATCTGTGCCGTTCTCGATCTCAAGCTGACCCAGCTGGCCCGATACCCCCAGCTCCAGACTCACCTCATCAAACACGAAGTTATGGCTGTAGCGGGCGTTGAAGGTGTTCTTCTCACCGGCGGTATAGCCAGCCGTAGGCGCATCGTAGATCCCCTCGCCCGGCAGACGAACGCCGACCACGTCATAGGCGTATCTGTGGGTGCGATCCGACACATAACCGTCAAGGCCACCCTGCTCGTCATTCTTGTAGAAGGCCAGATCCAGTCGGTTGCTGTCGCTCTTATAGGTGTAGTTCAGGCCCAGGTCATAATCGTCTTCCAGGCCGAGATAGAAGTTTGAGCTGAAGAAGTAGTTGTTCGAGGCGTAGGTCAGGATACCGAAAGGCACCTGAGTCACCCCTATCTTACCCTGCTGCTCATCGTCGAAGTTGTAACCCACCCAGGCGTGATGGATCACATTCATATACTCGAACCAACGGTACTGGGCGGAGAAGATAACATCATCCAGATTACCGTTCACATCGATACGGAAGAGATCGAAGTCGAAATCGCCACCGCGATCGGCGTTGACATCGGAATACTCCTCATAGGAATACTGGAAACGGGCCGCGCCGCCAAACTTAATCGACTTGTCCATCTCCTTTGCTTCGGGTGCCTGCTCCTTTTCGGCCTCCAGCTGCTCGATGCGTGCCTTGAGCGCCTTAAGCTCTTCATCTACCGTGGTGGCACCTGCGTTAGCGCTCAGCGCCAGCGCAATACAACTGGCCGCAAGGGTATAGCGAATCATCATTCATCCTCTTCGATTGACTTAGGATTCTGCTTTCACACTGCCATCTGTCACATGAATACCGAGGGACATGGCCGTCAATGTGCCTTAGCCCAATCAAGACTCAACACTCCATTAAAGAATGAACCAAAATCATCAAAGCTCAAACAATAATAATGACTATCGGCGCCATCAGAACCAACATATTGATCAGACAAAATCCGATAACACAGGGCATAAGTGAAAGTTTATCTGCAAAAATGTAACATAAATCGCCAATAAATTACATATAAACCAAAATAGAGACACTCTTAATCATCGAGATGGAAGCTAGATAACTAATAACAACTCAAACAAAAATTGGTATAACAACGCAAAATAATGACTCACTTAAAAGTTACTTTGAACGACAGTAAGGAAGCAGAGAGGACTGAGGATAAGAAAGAGTTAAATTGAAGATGTGTAAAAAAATAATAAGACAATGTCCGAGCGAAAAAGCGCGGCGTCCTGCCGCGCGTGCTCACTAAAGGGCACTCCCCTTTGTAGCCTCTCCCCACAGGTTAGGAATAGGGAGAAACAGAAAAGGAGACCTTTTGTGCCCTAGAGCGTCACCAAGGAGGCGCAACTGCGATGGCAAACTGAAAGCACCGCTGCCTCCGGCCGTCCCTGGCCCCATCGAACCACTTGGTCTTGGTGCAACAAACTAATCTAAGGCTTCCAACTCCTTGTCCCCCTTAAGCACTTTGGTCTCATAGAGCCAGCGATACAGGGTCGGCAACACCAGCAGCGTCAGCGCGGTAGAGCTAAACAGGCCGCCTATGATCACCACCGCCAGCGGCTTTTGGATTTCGCTGCCCACACCGCTAGACAGGAGTATTGGGATCAGCCCCAGCGCCGAGGTCAACGCCGTCATCAGCACGGGGCGCAGGCGTCCGACAGTGCCTTCATACACGCTGGTGTAGAGGGCTTCTCCCGAGGCGCGGCGCTGATTGATGGAGTCCACCAGCACCACGCCGTTAAGCACCGCCACGCCAAACAGGGTGATAAAGCCTATGGAGCTAGGCACAGACAGATAGGTGCCGCTGACATAGAGGGCCACCACGCCGCCAATCAGCGCCAGCGGCACGTTGGCCATGATCAGCCCCACCTGCTTGATAGAGCCGAAGGAGAAGTAAAGCAGCAGGGCGATCAGCGCGATCGAGATAGGCACCACCAACATCAGCTTCTGCTGAGCCCGCTGCTGGTTCTCATACTGACCGCCGACCACGACCGTATAGCCCGGCGGCAGGTCGGCCTGGGGCACTATGGCGTAGATATCCTTGACCACAGAGCCCATGTCGCGTCCCGACACGTTGGCCTGCACCACCACCCGTCGCTGCACGTCGTCGCGGCGGATATTGGGCGGCGCCATCTCGACCACCACATCGGCCACCTCGCCTAGGCGTACGGTCGCACCATTTACGCCGCTGAGCAGGAGATCTTCCAGCGCATCGGGCGCGCTGCGATATTGGCTGGCCAGACGCACATTGATGTCGTATCTGGCGTTGCCGTCGATCACCTGCCCGGCGCTGACACCGCCTATGCCCTGACTCACCAGGCTCATCACCTCATCGACGCTGATGCCATAGCGGGCCAGCAGATCGCGCTTGGGACGCACCACCAGCTGGGCCTCGCCAGACACCTGCTCCAGGGAGACGTCCACCGCCCCCTCGATACTCGACACCAGCTCACTAAGTTCCTGCCCCTTGCTGGAGAGCACCTCGAGATCCGGGCCAAACAGCTTGATCGCCAGCTGGGCTTTCACCCCTGAAAGCAACTCATCGACACGGGTGGCGATGGGCTGGGAGAAGGTAAACAGCAGGCCGGGGAAGACGCTCAGCTTCTCTTCCATCTTGCGCTGCAGCTCAAGACGAGTCTCGGCGTGTTCCCACTCCTCGATCGGCTTGAGGCCGATATAGATCTCTATGTTGCTCACAGGCTCAGGGTCGCCCCCCAGTTCCGGGGCGCCGATACGGCTCAGGGCATAGTCGACCTCGGGGAAGGTCATCAACATAGCCTCGAGCTTGGGCGCCACATCCAATGAGGTGCTCAGGCTGGCGGTTGGCGCCAGGGTCACCCTCAGGTTGATGGTGCCCTCCTCGAGCTCGGGCACAAATTCGGTACCTAGCCTTGGCAGTAGCGCCATGCTGATGCCGAACAGGGCCACAGCCGTCACTAGCACTAACTTGGGCCTACCCATGGTGGCACTAAGCAGGTGACGATACAGGGCCTCAACCGGCTTGAGAACCGGGCTCTCCCTCAGGGTCACACCACGCTTAAACAGATAGACAGCTAAAGCTGGCACGCCGATCAGGGCAACAAACAGCGCCGCCACCATGGCCAGGATGATGCTCACCGCCATGGGCTGGAACAGCTTGCCCTCTACCCCTTCCAGGGCAAACAGCGGCGCAAACACCACTATGATGATGGCGGTGGCGAAGAAGATCGGGCTGCACACCTCCTTGGCCGCCAGCATCACCCTCAGGGCGATGCCGCTGCGCTCTCCTTCTCCCAGGCCATCTTCCTCGCCGTGGTAGGGGTCACACTCGCCCGAGGCTCGCGCCTTGGCTTGATCGAAATGGCGCCTGTCTGGCTGGGTCAGGTGCTTGAAGATGTTCTCCACCATCACCACTGAGCCATCCACCAGCATGCCGATAGCCACCGCCAGCCCACCCAGGGACATCAGGTTAGCCGACATGCCAAAATAGGCCATCACCATCAAGGCCAGGCCGATGGAGACTGGGATAGAGAGCAGCACCAACAAAGTCGCGCGCAGGTTCACCAGGAAGAGCGCCAGGATAACCACGATAAACAGGAAGGCCATCAAGAGGGCATCGCGCACCGTCTCTACCGCCTTGTTCACCAGATCCGCCTGATCGTAGAACACCTCGAAGGAGACGCCCTTAGGCAGGGCCTGCTCTATCATGGCGGTGCGGGCCGAGATATCGTCGATGGTCGCCTTGGTGTTGGCCCCCATACGCTTGAGCACCACGCCGGCGACCACTTCGCCTAGCGCCTTTGGCATTCCGGCATCGTCGCGGCGGGTCATGGTGACCGCGCCCACACGGATCTCGGCGCCAAAGTCTACCTTGGCGATGTCGGCCACCCGCACCGGCGTGCCGCTCACCTCTGTGAGTGGGATCTGGGCGATCGCCGCCAGGCCCGCCTCACCCGCAGGCAGCAAGCCGTAGCCGCGCACCACCAGCTGCTCCTGTCCCTGGTCCATAAACCAGCCACCGGCGTTGCGGTTGTTACTCTCCAGCGCCTGAGTCACCTGGGCCATGGAGAGGCCATAGCTGCGCAGCTTGTTAGGCTCAATCTGCACCTGATATTGACGCACCTCGCCGCCAAAGGAGAGCACGTCGGTCACACCCCCCACCGGCATCATGATGAGCTTCACCAGATAGTCGTTGAGGCTCCTTAGCTCGGCGGCATCTATGCCAGACTCAGGCGTGGCCCGCAAAATGTACTGATAGATCTGTCCCAAGCCTGAGGTGTTGGGGCCTATCTCGGGCACCCCCACCCCGTCAGGGATCATCTCCCTGGCGGCCTGCAGCTGCTCGAATACCTGCTGGCGGGCAAAGTAGATATCTGTGCCCTCGGCAAACACCACAGTCACAATAGAGAGGCCGGTGCGCGACAAGGAGCGCACCTCGGTTACCGATGGCAGGGCGTACATGGCCGACTCCACCGGGTAGCTGATCAGCTTTTCCACCTCCTCGGCCGCCAGCCCCTCGGCGGCGGTGTTGACCGTCACCTGCACATTGGTGACATCGGGAAAGGCATCGAGATTGAGCTTAGGTAACATGGCGACACTGGCTATCACACCACACAGCAGCGCCAGGGCCACCAGAAGCCGATTGCGTATCGCGCTATCGATAAGTTTCTGAAGCATAAGGGCTACCTCTTAGTGATTGTGAATGTCGAAGCCTGACTTGGCCTGCTCTGACGCCAGGAAGAAGGCGCCCGAGACCACCACCCGCATCTTGGGGCTCAGTCCCTGCACCAGGTTCATGCCGCGTTGGCGCTCACTCACCTCGACCTCGACGGCCTCGAAGCCATCCCCCTCTTCGACAAACACCTGCCAGTCGCCGTCACCGCCGCGGGTCAGCGCCGCATCGGGCAAGATCACCCCATCCTGGCTGTTGTCGGCCAGATAGATCTCGGCAAACTGACCGGCGTGCAGCACGTGGCCCGGATTGGCGAAGGCCACCAGGATCTGCTCGGTACGAGTAACGCTGTCGATCTCATGGGAGCGGCCGATCACCTCGGCCTCCAGGCTAAAGTCGCCCACCTTCACCAGTGCCTTACTGCCTACCTTGATCTGTTGAGACTGGGTCGGCGTCACCTGCGCCTCGACCCAGAGGTGAGACTCATCGGTGAGCTGCATCAGGGCGGTGCCACCGCTGAACACCTGACCTTTCATAGCCACATCCTGCTGCACCCGGCCATCAAGCGGCGCCAGCAGCTGATAACTGCCTATGGTCTCGGGATCAGACTCCAGCGCCTTGATCTGCGCCGGCGTCATCTTGAGGGCGCCGAGTATGGCGCGCTTGAGCTCGGCATCCACCTGCGCCTGCAGACGACGGCTGGCACTCACCGCGCTCTGACTCATGCGCTTCACCCGGCTCCACTCGGCCGCGGCATTGATGTAATCCGCCTGGGCCTGAGCCACGGCTGCCCCCCCCAGAGTCAGCAGAGGCTGGCCCTTGGTGACCTCCTGTCCCGGTACCACATGACGCGCCAACACCCGCACATCCAGCTGCGGTGCCAGGGTCACGGTGCGCTCCCTGTCCACCACTAGTGTGGCTGTCGCGACAGCGGCCAGACTGAAGCCCTGACTACTGATCTGCTCCACACGGATCCCCGCCAGCTGACGCTGCTCCTCGCTGAGCACCAGCTCACCGCCATGGGCTTCTTCGCCACCCGACTCTCTTTCCTTGTCATAAGCCTGCTCTTGAGACACTTGCCCCTTGGCTGACTCTGCTTTGTGATCATGCCCCTCGGCGCCGAGGGCGATGCCGCCCACGGCCGTCATACTCATCAAGACGCCGAAGCCCATGGCCCGCATCAATGGGCTTAGCTGTAGAAAATGTGTTTTATTTGATTGATTCTTCATACTGTTCACCTAAATTCTTTATCCGTTTTGCTAAAATCCGCTCGCTAAAGCGTGCTCGCTAGCCTTAAGGCGACTAAACGCCTTCGCGGCCGAGCTGACGCTGCAGATAGTTCTCGAGCTGACCGCTCTGCCCCATCCATTCGAGCCAGCTGCGGTAGAGGGCGCTCTCGAGGGAGAGGCCAGCCAGATAACTGTTAGCCAGCTGCCTCTGTCCCTGCAGGTAGTCGCTGGTGCTGATGTCGCCCGCACGCCATTGCTGTGACAGGGCATCCTGCACACCGGCGCCAGAGGTGAGCACCAACTCACGCCACTCGCGGTAACGCTGCTGCAGCCTGGGCAGGCTTAGGTGAAAAAGTTTGGCGGCCTGGGTGAGGCTACGCTCACGGGCCAGATAGTCTTGCTCGGCGATGGCAACCTGGGTTCCGGCCGCTGCCTTGGCCTCGCGATAATCGTTGCGGATCTGAATCGGGATCGACAGCCCCAGCCCCAGCTTGTTCTCCTCGCCTTCACGCTCGGCGCTCAGGCTGATACTGGGATCGGCGCTGGTGTCTGCCGCCACCTGCTGGCTGGCCAACTTGGCCATCATCACCTGCTGGTAGGCCCCGGCCAGCGCGGGCAGATCCGGGCCGACCTCCTGACTGGTGTCGACGCTGAGGGCGCCGATAAACTCGGCGAAGGGCAACTCCAACTCGCCAAAGCGACTGAGCACGCTGGCATCGGCGGCCAGCGAGGCCTGCTCGGCGTTGGCGTGATCTGCGGACTTACTGGCCAGATCCAGCTGCATCAGCTGTAGTTCGGCTTGTGACAGGGCCCCCGCCTCCAGCTGTTGCTTGGCGATGGCGACCTGCTGTTTAGCGCTCTCTAGCAAACGTCCCTGAAAGGCGAGTAATTTAGCCTGCTGCGCCTGCTCGACCAGCGCCATAAGGAGTTCGCCATAGAGCTGGCTGCGGGCCAGACGATTATCGGCCAGCAGGATCTCGGCCTCGAGCTGGGCCACACGTGTCGCCATCCCGCGCTTGTCACCCCAGTCCAGGGTCTGACTCACCTCCAGGGTATAGGTATCTTCGCTGGCATTTTGGTAGCTCACCCCCAGCTCAGGGTTATAAACGGGCCTATCGGCGGCCTCCACCAACAACTGGGCCTGACGCACCTTGGCTTGCTGCGCCTGGATCTCAGGTAGTTGATTCACTTTGCTCATCAAGGGAGCGAGCCAGCCCTGAAACCCTGTCTGGTCTATCTGTGCCAGTAAGGGGGCTGGCGCAATTTCTCCCGCTTCTGAGTAAAGGGTTTCGGCGAACAGTGGCGCGCCCCATATCGCGCCCAATAATACGGTGGCGATTAAGCTCTTTCTCATCGCAATTCCTAATCTTAAGGATCTGGTGTCTCTGCTGCCCGCCAAGGCATGGTTAACCTTAGCCAGGCATGCCATGCACAATGTCGACCCGCGGCAAGATAATTCACCACGGCCCAGGGCTGGCAGTTAACAGAAAACGCCCGATAAAAAACGGTAACCCTACAGCGCCCGCGCCATGCGCAGGGCCTGAAAAGGCATTATTTTCAGAAGATTAAGAAAGTAAGATAGGTGGGCGATAAGCCGCTTGTTGCTCTGGTGGCAGGTAGTGCAATCTGGCGCTCGCGGGTTCATCGCTCACGGGCACAGAAGGGGTCAGGGCCAGCTGAGACACTAAGGTCACGTGACCGCCATGACACTGGCAGTCGAGGCAGAGATCGAAGGTCTGAGTCTCTGTCTTGCTGATCTGGTGTTGATGTGGCGTCTCTAGCTCGGGCTCATCGAAGGCGCATTGGCAATCGACACACTGAGCCAGGCTCACCACTTCGGCAGTAAACTGCAGATGGGGATGGGTTTCGCTCTCCTCTTCATGGCTGCCAAGATGCAACTGATGCGCGCCAAGATTCGCCCCTGCAAACTGCAGCGCGACCACGGCGATCATCATCAAGGCAATCTTGTGAACCAGTTGTCGAAAGAAGCGACTCAAGCAAACTCCAAAGGAGAAAAAGCGTAAAAAGGTCGAGTAATCAGACTCTAGGGGTGGCAAATAGTTCCACGGCTATCGCTAAATTAACAGGAGATTCGTCCCGTCATGCCAGCCAGATCACACTTGCCACCCGCAACGCCATTACTTGAATACGCAGTGCTTGGTGTAGTCGGCGGCTTCATTGGCCGTCCAGTCACCCTTAGGCTTATCTTCCATCTGCTTACACCACTTTTCGCTACCTACCTCGGGAGCACAGCCAGAAAGTGACGCCATCAGAGCCAGGGCCAGTGCAGCAGACGTCAGAGAGAGTGAAGATTTTAACATGAAGATATTCCTTTAAGAGGTCAGATAATGTTGTTCCCAGTCACCGAGCCTTAGACTCGCGCACCAGCGGACAACTCAACTTAGCGGTGATCCACTCGATAGCCTGGGGCTTATCCTCGAGAGCATACCACGCCACCTCCCCCTGCATAAAGGGGCCCATAAGACGCACGGCGTTACCAAACCAATCGGGCCCGCCCACCAGCACCAAGGCATCGAACCTGGGCAGCTGCAGCTCACCCACGCCCGAGAGTGACTGGCTCTCCCAGCCTTCCAGCAGCACGTCGGCCTCGATATAGAGGCACACCTTGCCCGAGGCCTGCTGATATTCCTCAATGATGGGGACTATCTTGTTGCAATAGTCCTGGGTCGACAATCGCCCGCTGGCAAATAAACTGATCACCCCATTGGTGATATCGGCGATTTGACATAACATACTCACACTCCGAGAAGGCGCCTAATTTGGCGACCATTTTGCATCATTTTGACTAGCCAATGATACAGGTCTAGATCAAATAAGCCGAACATGCCGACAAGCGAGCCCTCAGTTGATAAAGATCTCTCAGCGCGTCCAAATAGCCGATAACGAACTGGAATGGCAATTCATCCGCTCCAGCGGCGCCGGTGGCCAGCACCTCAACAAGGTCTCCACCGCGGCTCAGCTGATCTTCGACATTCGCCAATCCTCGCTGCCGGAGTTTTACCAGCAACGCCTGCTCGCCAAGGCCGACCACCGCATCACCAAGAGCGGCAAGATCATAATCAAGTGTCAGGCTAGCCGCAGCCAGGATGCCAACCGTCAGACGGCGCTGGAACAGTTTATCGCCCTGGTGGCCAGCGTCGGCCACACCGCCAAGAAACGTGTCGCCACCAAGCCTACCAAGGCCAGCCAGCGCAGGCGGGTCGATACCAAGAAACAGCGCGGCGCCACCAAGGCCCTGAGGCAGAAGCAGTTCTAATCCGTCCTCACTCTTTGCCTCATCTTGATTTTTGTTAACGAGACGCCAAAATCGCCGATAAGTGTGCTAAGTTGCAGGTATCTGACTTAAAAGACTGAATCCATAAGGTGTTGTGCATGAGTAAAGCGGTGAAAATTCTCCTGGTAAACGGCCCCAACCTCAACCTGCTGGGTCGACGCGAGCCCGGCCACTATGGTCATCACACCCTGGCGCAGATCGTCGAGCAGCTTAAGCTGCTGGCTGGTGAGCAAGGCGCCAGCCTGGAACATATTCAGTCCAACGCCGAACATGAGCTGATCGACGCCATCCATCAGAGCGACGCCGACTTCATCATCATTAATCCGGCGGCCTTCACCCACACTAGCGTGGCCCTGAGAGACGCTCTGCTCGGCGTCGCCATCCCCTTCATCGAGGTGCACCTCTCCAACGTGCACGCCAGAGAGGCCTTCAGGCATCACTCCTACTTCTCCGACAAGGCGGTCGGCGTCATCTGCGGCCTGGGAGAACAAGGCTATCGCTACGCCCTGGACTCGGCCATCGCCCGCGTCAGAGCCGCTCAGGAGAAGTAGCCAGCCATGGATATTCGCAAGATAAAGAAACTGATCGAGCTGGTGCAGGCATCGGACATCACAGAGCTGGAGATCAAAGAGGGCGAGGAGTCGATTCGCCTCTGCCGCCAGCCAGCCGCCTCGGCCAGCGGGCAAAAGGCTGGCGTCACTCTCGTGAGTTCCCCCGATGCAGTAGAACCGTCCGAGCAGGAAGATTATGATGAGGAGATCCTGCTACGCTCCCCCATGGTGGGCACCTTCTATCTCGCCCCCGCAGTCGATGCCGCGCCGCTGGTCAAGTTGGGTCAGCGGGTCGAACAAGGCGAACCCGTCTGCATCATAGAGGCGATGAAGATGATGAACCAAATTCAGGCGCCTCACGCTGGAGTGGTGACTGCGATACTCTGCCAGAGCGGCGATGGCGTCGAGTTCGACCAACCTCTAATGGTGATCGAATAGAGGCAAAATCAAGTTCCAGGAGGCTAAGGTGACAGCTTTGATGCGTCGATTCGACAAGGTCCTGGTCGCCAATCGCGGCGAAATTGCCCTGCGCATCATACGCGCCTGTCGCCAACTGGGCATCAAGACGGTCGCCGTCTACTCCAGCGCCGACAAGAATAGCGGCCACCTCAGGCTCGCCGATCAGCAGATCTGCATCGGTCCCGCCCCCGCCAAAGAAAGCTACCTCAACATCGCCGCCATACTCGGCGCCGCCGATCTCGCCAGGGTCGATGCTATCCATCCGGGTTACGGCTTCCTGGCCGAGAACGCCGACTTCGCCCAGCAAGTCACCGACAGCGGCTTTCACTTCATCGGCCCTAAGGCCGACACCATACGCCTGATGGGCGACAAGGTGAGCGCTATAACCGCCATGAAGGACGCAGGCGTGCCGACCGTGCCAGGCTCAAACGGCCTGCTGGACGATGATGAGACATCCAGCCTAGAGGTCGCGGCCCAAATCGGTTACCCGCTGATCATCAAGGCTACAGCCGGGGGCGGCGGCAAGGGAATGCGGGTCGTCGAGGATGAGGCTCAGCTGCTTGGTGCCATCGCACTCACCCGCCAGGAGGCCGAAGCCGCCTTCGGCAACGGTGGCGTCTATCTGGAGAAATACCTCACCCGGCCGCGTCATATCGAGGTGCAGGTGTTTTGCGACCATCAGGGCCATTGCATCTCACTCGGGGAGCGAGACTGCTCGCTGCAAAGAGCCCAGCAGAAGGTGATCGAATCCGCTCCGGCGCCAGGGTTAACGCCCGAGCAGCGCCAGCAGATAAGTGAGAGCTGCATAAAGGCCTGTCAGGCCATCGGCTACCGCGGCGCCGGTACCCTGGAGTTTCTCTATCAGGATGGTGAGTTCTGCTTCATGGAGATGAATACCCGCATTCAAGTGGAGCACACCATCACAGAGATGGTCACCGGGGTGGACCTGTTAGTGCAGCAGCTGCGAGTTGCCCAGGGCGAGCCCCTCGCCTTGAAAGAGTCGTTAATCCAGCCTCAGGGCCACGCCATCGAGTGCCGCATCAACGCCGAAGACCCCGCCAGCTTCGCCCCCTCGCCAGGGCGAATAGACAGGCTCGTGGTGCCCGGCGGCCTGGGGGTGCGCTGGGAATCCCACCTGTCCCCCGGCGCCAGTGTGCCGCCCCAATATGACGCCATGATCGCCAAGCTGATCGCCTGGGGCGACGACAGAGCCCAGGCGATTGCCCGCATGCGCACCGCGCTGGATGAGCTGGAGATCACCGGCGTTAAGACCAATGTGCCTCTACTCAGGGCGCTGCTGGCCGATCCTAAGGTGCAGCAGGGAGAGACCTCGATTCATTATCTGGAAGAGACCTTCTTGCCTAGACGATAAATGCCTGGAAGATAAGTGCCTGGAAGATGAGTGCCTAGGCTTCAATGCCGACGCTAATGCCAACAACCGCTAACGCCAACAACCTAAGCCGCCAGATACTTGTCGATATCCACCTCGTCTATCTGCTCCGGCGCCAGGTAACGCTCGGCGTACGCCAGATAGATGCCGCTAGAGAGAAACAGCTTAAACACCTCACCATCCACGTGGCTGTCCAGCACCATCTTATGCAGGATATCGATGGCGACACTCAGGGCCTTGGCCTTCTTGTAGGGTCTGTCAGCGGCGGTGAGCGCCTCGAAGATATCCGCCAGCACTAGGATGCGCTCGGGGATCGACAGATCCTCGCCGGTAAGCTTTCTGGGGTAGCCGGTCCCCTTCAGCGTCTCGTGATGGGTGGAGGCATATCTGGGCACGCGGGCCAGCTCTGGCGGGAAGGGCAGGTTCTCCAGCATCTTGATGGTGCTGGTAATGTGCTGATTGATCTTGAACCGGTCCTCGTCGGTCAGGGTGCCGCGAGAGATGCTGAGGTTATAGATCTCGCCCTGATTGTAGAGCGCCTCGGGTACCGTCATCTTGATGCCAAACTTAGGATCGAACAGTTCGGGGCGGTGACGGGCAATCACATGCTGGGACTTATCGGCCAACAGCTGCTCTGTCACCGGCAGGCTGATCTCGGCGGAAAATTCAGGATGATTGAGCTCCTCCACCGGCGACAGCCCGAGGCGATCATCGAAGTGGCGCTGCCAAGTGATTTGCGACAGCGCCTTTAACCTGTCGATATCGGCCTGCTCCATAAACTCGCCGCCCACGTTGGCCCCGGCAACAAAGGCAAAATCCTCCATTAGCTGCTCGCGGCGCCGCTCAAGCTCTGCTCTATGCTCTGACTCATGTTCTGGATCTGCCTGGCACTGCTCGAGACAGTGGATCTCGGCGTCGCGCCACAGCACCTCGAAGCGCATGCGCACCTCATGGATGCGGTTGTAGATCAGCTCCAGCTTGCTGCCCTTATCCACGATATGTTCAGGCGTGGTGATCTTGCCGCAGTCATGGAGCCAGGCGGCGATGCGAAACTCCCTGTGTTCGTCGGCGTTCTTGAATCGAAATTCCTTGAAGGCGGGCAGATCCGACTTGGCCGCATACTCGGCCAACATGAGTCCCAGCTCGGGCACCCGGTTACAGTGACCTGCGGTGTAGGGCGATTTGTCATCGATCGCCTGAGCGATCAACTTGATGAAGGCGTCCATCAGCGCCTTGTGGTCCTGCTCGTGCTGACGAATCGACTCAGACATATCCACCAGGGAGATCGCCAGCTCATCTATCTCCTTGATGTAGGAATCCACCTTGGCCACCTCGTCATAGCGGCGAAACTTCACCTTGAGGTTCTCCAGCGCCAGCAGTTTTATCGGCGAGATGATGGGGGAGGCAAACACCCAGGAGAACGGCAGCGCCAACAGCAGGCAGAGGCCCGTGATGGCAATCGACTTCTTCACCTTATCCAGGCTGGAAGCCAGCAGCATCTCCTGGGGCACCAGAATCGCAAAAAACTCCTGCTCGGCGGCGTGACTGCCGAGCGGCGAAACATAGACAAAACTGGGCTCGCCATCGAGCGAGATGGCGATAAGCTTCTTCTGCCGCCCGGAGTCTGCAGCGATATCGATCAGCGCCTTGTAGGGCACAGTGCCCTGCACATTAGCCGGGGCCACCTGCTGCCCCTCGGCAAACCATTTGTTACGTAGCGCCCGCACCTGCTCTGGGCTGATCTCGGCGATAGCCCTGTCTATCAGCGCAATGACGTCGGCGTTCTCTGGATGCATCACTATGCTCAGCCCGGCGTGAATGTCGATGGGGGCGTAATCCAGATCCTCGTGAAACTGCAGGTCGTCGATGAAGTACTGCAGCGCCGTGTAGTGCAGCACTATGCTGTTATCGATGGCCGCAAACACCCGCCCCTCTTTCACCGCCTGCAGTATGCCCCGGGTCGATGACACCTCGACCACCTCGATCTCGGGGAAATATTGCCTGATGATGGGGATGATCGACCAGCCCTTGGGGATGGCCACCCGCCTACCCGCCAGCTCGGCCACATGCTTTATCGGCGCCTGACCCGGCCCTGTCACGGCGGCAAAGGGCATGCTCAGAAAGGGCTGACTAAAGACCCCAAGCGATTGATTGGCCTCGCTATTGAGCACTGAGTGCAGCAGGTTGATCTCCCGCCCCTTGAACTTGTCGACAAATTCCGGCCAGGTGAAGCCATTGTTATAGTTGATGGTCAGCCCCGTCATCTCGGCCACCAGATTCAGCACGTCTATGCTGTAGCCCATGGGGCGGCCGGCCACGGCAAAATCGATCGGCGGCCAATCGGTCTCGTTGGAAGCGATAAGCGCCGGGGTATTGGCCACCAGCGCCTGCTCCTCTGGGGTCAGGGCCAGCGGCTTAGCCATGGGAATCTCCCCTTGAGTCGCCTGCTGACGATTGGAGGCTACCAGGGCGCCACTGGCGCGGTAGACATAGACCTCGCGCCCATCTTGAGTATCTCCCCTTCCCAGCTGCGCCAGATAGTCATCCAGGCTCGACAGGGCCACATCCACCGCCAGCACGGCGTCGCTACCCGGCAGGCGGATCGAATAGGTGATCCCCGGCGCCTGCAGGTTCTGAAACAGGTAGGGCTCTGTCTTAAACACCTTGTCCGGGCGGGCGTCGATAAACCAGGGCCGGATGCTGGCATCGTAATCCGTGGGCTCCATTCGGCTGGCGCGCTGATTAAAGTCGGCATCTAAGTAATGAAAGGCGCGGATACGCCCCTGCCCCTTGCCCTGAATGCTGATGATCACCCAGCGATCTTCCAGGGAGGCCTTGAGCTGCCGTCGTACTATGGGGTGAGCATCGAGATTCACCAACTCGAACAGGTCTCCGTCTGGGCTGCCGAGATAGATGGCATAGATAAACCTGGCCGAGCGCATCGCCTGGCTAAACACCTGCTTGGCCTCTTGGCTCAGCCCCATGGGGGTGTACAGGCCCTCGAAGTTAGCCACCAGCTTAGTGGTGTTGATCGCCTGGCTGTCGAGCTGATTCAGGTAACTGCCTGTGCTGTCGGCGCTCTGATTGTAGAGCTTGAGGCTGGCCTCGGTGGCCAGACGCTGGCTGAAATAATACTGCAGGCCGATGGCCACCGCAGCGGTGAACAGGGTGGCGATGATAAAGGTGCCCACCACGGTAACGCGTATGGTAAGCCGCTTGGGTTTGGCTAAGGTGAGGCCCAGCATGCGGTGTCCTTTTCCCATGAGTATCCGACCCAATGAGTATAGTCAGAGATCCGCATGCCCCACGCTTAAAGTGAATTAACTCCCTAAAAAATCACACATTAGGGGCTTTTCTTGCGCCAGGACTCGGGCAATTCCACCTGCTGCCACAGCTCCTGACACAGTTGTTCCCCCTGATGCCAGTTGCCCTGCTTGATCCAGGTCACTAGGGCGTCGCCCACCTGAGGATAGTCGATAGGCTCGGGCTTGGAGGCCCGCAGCCAACGCTTAACCGCCGCAGGGTCGAGCCATTTCATGCTCTCGGCGGCCCCCAGCAGCTCCAGCGCCGCCACATTTGACAGCTGCTCGAACTGGCCGTGCAGCGGCTTCACCAGCAGCTTCTTGCCCAGGGTCAGCGCCTCACTCGCCAGCTCGAAACCGGCACTGGCGATCACCCCGCCGCACTGGGCCAACCTGGCCTTGAAGCCCTCACGGTTAAAGCCGGACCAGATCACATTGTCGGCGCACGCCGCAGGCGCGCCGGAGCCGTGAAAGACATAGAAGCGATACTCGCTAAAGTCCTTAAGCAGCTGATGGATATCCTCGGGCGACTCGAACGGCAGATAGACCAGAATATCGTGGGAGTTATAGGCCACCGCCTCGCTCACCTCCACGAAGGGTGGCAACAGGGGGAAGCCGAAGTGGTGCCAGTGGCAGCCCAGCGCCCTATCGACCGGGGCAAAGTAGTTAAGCAGCATCTGATTAAACCAACCGTTGCCCACCTTAGGCACATCATATTGCAGCGCCGCCTGATGGCTCACGCCGATAGAGGGCACCCCCTGAATGCGCGCCGCCCAGGCAGAGACGGGCTCGAAGTCGTTAAGCACCAGATCGTAACCGCTGAGATCCAGGCCGCGCACGTCCTTCACCAGAGCACTCACCGAGTTCTGCAGCGCCGTCTTGGCGATGCTGACGCAGCCATTTTGGGTCGAGAAGGTTAATCCGGCCTGGGTGCGGTACTCGCCGAAACACTGCATGTCGAAGTAACGCTGACTGTCACGTCCCGAGAAGAAGAAATCGACATCGACCTGCTGATTTTTAAAGGCTTTTGCCATGACTCTGGCACGACTGAGATGGCCATTCCCTGTGCCTTGCACGCCGTAAAGAATACGCATGTTTGTGCTGACTCCTGCTAGTGATTTATTGACCGACGAGAGGTAATGCCAGGTAGCAACTCGTCACGCCCAGAAGGGCACCAGCCAGAATATCCAGCGGGTAATGCACGCCCAAGATGATACGCGAAACACCGATAGCCGTGGCCCAAGCGAAGGCGAGCCAGGCGAAAGTGGGATAACACCAGGCGATGGCACTGGCCATCACGAATGCCGCAGCCGTGTGGCCCGATGGCAGGCTGAACTTGTCTGACGGCTCGAAGGTCAGCATCAGACCGTTGCCGCGGGGCAGAGACTGATGGCAGGGGCGCGTGCGCCGAATGCTGTTCTTCAGCACCAGATAGAGGGGCAACTCTATGATGAAGGCGGTAAGCGCCGCGTTGAACAGTGTCTCGCCGCGCTCATCGAGCAGCAGTAGGAGTACACACAGATAAAGGTAATATGGCCCGTCGCCCGTGGCAGAGATGACTCTGGCCTTAGGGTTTAGACGGTAAGCCACGCCATAGGCGTTGATCGCGGCAAAAGCCTGACGATCGAACTTAGCTAAGGTCTGAAACATAAAAGGCTCCGGATCATGATGATATGATCAGGAGCCTAAAAACTCGCTATGACGCCTAGGTGACATCTAGCCTAAATATTTATGACAGCAAAGCTCGGCAGACACTAGGCCTCGGCGGTTTTACCCACCTGAGTCTTGGCACGGAACAGCTTCACTAGGTGATAGACGTTGATACAGGCAACAAAGGCATTCATGCCGGCAACCGGCCAGGCCGAGATGTAGATCCCGTAGATCACAAACAGTGCACAACCGGTAAAGTTAAGACATCTCAGCCAAACTATATCTTTCATCATCAAAGAGATAGCCACCATTACTGAGGCGGAATAGCCAATTAGTTCAATTGTGTTTGAAGCTTCCATAAGGCACCTTCTTAAGGCCCTCTGCCATCCATAAGCTAACTGGGGGATCCGTGCCCCTAAAGCAAGTTAAAGTTAAGTTAATCGTTACTGCCTACATGCTAACAAATTTAGCCCCAGCTTGTAATTAAAATACGTTATTTAATGACCTCGGTCATGTTTTTTGCACAATAAGAAAGCAATGTAAGAAAGATTACAACAAGTTAGCCAAACGCCGCTATTATCGCCAATAGCGTGAGTTATAACGCTTTTCTTTTTAAGAATCCCTTATATACTGGCTGGTAACAATATATTGCTGATTTATCCCAGTAAAATGCCTCTCTACAGGAGTATGACTTATGGAATACAACACCTCAGAACTTTGTGACACTTACATTGATGTGGTCGATGTTGTTGAACCCATGTTCAGTAATTACGGTGGTTGTAGCTCTTTCGGCGGTTCAATTAGCACCATTAAATGCTTCGAAGACAATGGATTAATCGCTGAAGTGCTGCAACAGGATGGTGAAGGCAAAGTACTGCTGGTTGACGGTGGCGGCTCTCTGCGCCGCGCTCTGGTCGACGCCAACATCGCCGAGATCGCCGTGGCAAATAACTGGGAAGGCATTATCGTTTATGGTTCGGTGCGCGATGTCGACGCACTGGAAGATCTGGACATAGGTATCCAGGCCCTGGCCTCTATCCCTGTGGGCGCTGACGGCCATGGCGTGGGCGAACTGGAGATCCCGGTTAACTTCGGCGGCGTCACCTTCCTGCCCGCCGACCATATCTACGCCGACAACACAGGCATTATCCTGTCACCCGAGCCTCTAGATATCGATTAAGCTGATGCCCGAAATGGCATGATGATTTTGGCTAAGCTGTTTGGGCTAGATAAGTTAGCCCTAGCCTGAAAGCAAAAAGGACGACCATGAGTCGTCCTTTTTTGTGGCCTAACGATGGCCACCCTTCTCTACACTGTAATCAATAGTTATATCGAAATACCTTCGGCCAGTAAAGAACAGCGTTATCTTTTTTGCCTCAAACTAGCTTGATGTTTAAGTGAGAGTTTTAAACCATAGCTTTATGGTGTATCAATTGCCTGCGGCAGGCTTATGTGCAGGTACTGCTGAGGCACGCTGTAGATCCTTCCCTGGGCGCTCTACGATTTCATCCCTGAAATCGAAGGCCTCAGCCGCACCTGCACCCGAGTTATCCGTCTCTTCGATTTGACCTTAATGGATATCCAAAACCCTTAAAAACTATTTTGTTTTTGGACATTTCCGAGTTAAGGCCTTAATGCTAACTTGTCAGTTTCGGATAAAAATTTCTATGGGCTAACTTTCCGATAACGGGCGCAGGCACGAGGGGCATAATGGCGAAGCCGCCCCGCGTGTATGCGTCCCAGCGAACGAAGTGAGCGAGTTTATTGACTTGTTAGCAGTCATGCCGATTTAAACCTCCATTTTTCAATTTTTGGAGGTATGAAAGCAACTAAAAAAAATAAAAGGGCAGAAACGTACTCGAGTGAACTATCTTCGGATACGCCAAATCCTAGTTCAGGTAATATAACTTGTGTAAACAAGCCAATAACAACACCTAGGAAAAGCAAAGTTTCCCAATGAATTTTCGTAGTTTTAGATAAACGCCGTCCAAGTAAATAGCCCAAGGTTGGTAGAAGGTCCATGAAGATAGAAAAGGCGATGAGAAATATGTATTGGCCACTAGAAAGCTTATCTTCCATTGGTATGCCAAGAAGAATAAACAAACCAACAATTGCATTTCCTAAAAATAAATAAAGCATAAAATTCCTTTTGACTGCTAACGCTTTGCTAAGGGGCTGGCGCCACATGCCAGTCCCACGGAGCCAGCCGAAGCTGGCGTAGTAAAATTGAGCAACTGGTTATGAAGCCAACCTCGGAACCCAGTACATTACTTTGGTTACACCATCATTTTCAATTACTTGAGGATGTGCCGAAAAAGTCATTATTCTCGATTTAACTGCATCGACCCCAAACGTTCTTACGCATGGTGCGATAAACCATTTATTAAAACTCGGATCATTCTCAATTAGTGATGCAAAAACCAAATCATCAAACAGTGCTTTAGGTACGGGATTTACCTTTTCAAGTAGCTTTGCGACAAACCATTTTTTACTGTCATGAGTTAAAGCCATTGTAAACCACGCTAAAGCCTCAGGATTATCCTTCGGAAAATTACAAGCAACCTTACCTATCACTTTTTGAATTGCCTGATGACCGGCACTTTTTTCTTTCACCGATTTTGCTTGGACATATTCTTCGTAAAGAGACTCTAGGTTCATCAGATACCTTTGGCTTCATAACGCCGCGTTAAGGTGTGAGTAACGCAATGCCAAAGCCACTGCATTGCGCTTTAAACACAGAATACGACGCATAATGAAAATGCCCTGCGTTACGAATCACTCTTAAACGCTTTGTTATATTTTTTTGCACTAACACCAAGTTGCTTAGCGTAACGGTTAGGGCTGATTTTCCTCAAATTTTTATAGAAATTTACGAGATCAAACTGACCTCGACTTTCCAAATTTTCAATTGCATCTTTAGATGTCACTATATCGATCATATCGTTATACCTTTCCCGCATCCAAAGGTACTTAACCCTTATATCGGCTTTACTGTGATGAGATGCACTCATTAAGCCCTTACGAATTATTTGACCTAAATTAGAAATATAATTAGGAAAATCATACTCTGGATCATTCAATTCTGAATGTGCACCATAGAAATAATCGATGTAGTACATACCATCGGAATCTTGCTTTAACAATGAGTTAATCAAATCAGTATCAAAACTGGAGTTATTACTCATAGAGCTATGCTCAATGCCAGCCTCGATAACAGCTCTATCCAAAATCACCCTTGGATACAAAGCCGCTTTAGACTCCAATGTATAAGCCTCAACCAAAGCGGGACCAAAAAGGTATTTACTAGTGTGAATAAACTTGCCAATAGAAATAGCTCCGCGACAGAGTATATTTCTTGATAACAGGTTCATTATTAGCAGTTGAATATCGATAAGAGTGAAGAAAACCTCTTTGGGCTGATCAACTAAGAAAGAAACTACTAAACAATCAGAAAAGATAGAAACCTCTCGAGAATCGGATGCATGAGATACGCCAAAATCTTCGAGTTTTGATTGAGGATCTAGATCCCAGATATCACGAATGGCTTCATATGCAGATACAACTGCTTCTATAGCAACTTCATCATCGTTACCTTTGTTGTCCACCGTATCATTTAGCAGAGCTTTGAAACCCAAAATATCAATAAAAGCTACTACTCTATGTTCATATTTCAACTGTACTTCCTCTTAAAAATATAACAACTTATTAGTGAGACCTTGCAAGGTACGCTACCTTGTAAGGTAGGAGACCAAGCACGTAAATAAATGGGGTCAGTGTATACTTTTGAGGACGTTGGTTGGCGCATGCTGGTTGGCTTTTCCTTCCCTGAATGACGTAGTCGATGTTTGATTCGAGTTCGCCTAGCTCTGTCCTTAATTGGTTACACATTAAGCTATTGTTCAGGCAGCAATCAACATTTTCAGTCACATTTTCGCGCGTTTTTTATTAAAAAGAATAGTTTGTCTCAATATCATCTAAGTAAGGCGAAATCGAAGAGACGTTAGATACCCAGTGTAAACACGATTTTGGCCCTCGGCGGCAGGGAAGCCGCCGTGGAGCGTATAGGGACATATTCACAGCGTGCCAAAATAGTGTTTGCACATAAGCCCACCGCAGGTGATAGGTTGCCATGAAGGTACGACCTTCAAATTGACTCAACAAATGAAAACATCACCAAACACGACTAATCCAAAAAACTGAAATTTGTGCAGCCCACAAAAAAATCAGACTTTTCTAAATTTTATCCATTAAAATTACCCCACCTTTGCATCAACAACAAAAAACAGAACCCCTAATGCAAACCCTAATTCCATTTACAGCCGAGCGTTGCCAGGGCTTTGTCGCCAAGCGCGAGGGCGAAACCAAGATAGGCCAGACAATTCATTGTTATGAAGGCAAGACGCCGCTCGGCGAGCAGCTGGCAAGTGCCAAGGCCGATGGCGTGCGCTTTGTCATCCTCGGGATAGGCGAAGATATCGGTCCCAGGGCCAACCTGGGGCGCGGCGGCGCCGTCGATGGTTTCGAGGCCGCCATGGCGCAGTTCTGCAACTTCCAATCGAACCAGTTTCTCGACGGCGGCCACTGTATGGTGCTGGGGCAGATCGCCACAGACGATCTACAACTGCCGGAGGGCAGCAGCGCGCAGGCCCTGAGAGATAATGTCGACAAGCTAGATGAGCGGGTGATCGAGATAGTCGGCGAGATAATGGCGGCCGGAATGGAGCCAATAGTGATCGGCGGCGGACATAACAACGCCTATGGCCTCTTGATGGCCACCAAGCAGGCGACAGGAAAAATGGTAGCGGCGGTCAACCTAGACCCCCACTCAGACTTTCGCCCGCGAGAGGGTCGCCACAGCGGCAATGGTTTTAGCTATGCCGCCGCCAGCGGTGCCCTGGGCCACTATCATGTGCTGGGGCTACATGAGCTAAAAAACAGTCAGCAGACCCTGGAGCAGCTAACGGCCTTCGGCGGCAAGTGGCACACGCTACAGGCTATCTGGGTCAGACGCGAGACAAGCCTGGAGCAGGCGCTCAAGACGATAGTCGAGGACCTCAACGCCAGCGATCTGCCGGTGGCGCTGGAGCTAGATCTCGACGCCATCACTAATATGCCCAGCAGCGCTTCGACGGCGGCGGGGATCCCCCTGCTCGACGCCCTCTATTACGTGAATCAGGTGGCCAGCAAGACGCCGGCCGCTTACCTGCATCTGGCCGAGGCGGCGCCAAGCTGTCACGTGGCGGGTGTCGAGGCCGGTCGCCGGGAGACGGGCCAGAGCATCGGCGAGCTGATCTACGCCTATATCCAGGGACGACTGGCACAGCATCCCCTAGGGTAAGTCACTCTGCGCATTTGGCATATTGCTAATATTGTGCTGTAATGCGCTCCTCGTTTTTGAAACTCTGGTTGAAACTCTGCGCTATCACGCATTTTTCAATTAATTGTGCACGGATTATTTACATCGATCACAGAGTGATAGACCAATGATTCAGCAAACTGAGTCAATCACTTACACTCGCGGTTAACAGCAGCAATAAACAGGAAGCCAGTAATGTCAGAGGGCAGCTCAAACAGTACCCACTTTGGATATAAGACGGTCGATGCTGAGAAGAAAGCAGACCTAGTGGCCGACGTCTTTCACTCGGTCGCCGCCAAATACGACATCATGAACGATGTCATGTCCTTTGGTATTCACCGTCTGTGGAAGCGTTTTACCATAGAGAGTGCGGGTGCGCGTCCGGGCATGAAGGTACTGGATCTCGCCGGTGGCACAGGCGACCTAACCGCCAAGTTTTCCCATATCGTGGGTAACACAGGTCAGGTGACCCTGGCCGACATCAACGATTCCATGCTGAAAGTGGGCCGCGAGAAGCTGCGTAACCGTGGCGTTGTGGGTAACGTCAACTATGTGCAGGCAAACGCCGAGGCGCTGCCTTTCCCTGACAACCACTTCGATATCATCACCATCGCCTTCGGTCTGCGTAACGTGACCGACAAGGATGCGGCGATCCGCTCTATGCTGCGCGTGCTTAAGCCAGGCGGCAAACTGCTGATCCTCGAGTTCTCTAAGCCACAGCACGACCTGATGCGTAAGGTCTACGATCTTTACAGCTTCAAGGTACTGCCTAAGATGGGCGATATCATCACTCAGGATGCCGGCAGCTATGAGTATCTGGCCGAGTCTATCCGTATGCATCCGGATCAGGAAACCCTTAAAGGAATGATGATAGATGCCGGATTCGAGCAGGTGGAATACACCAATATGACAGACGGTATCGTCGCCCTGCACAAGGGTTACAAGTTCTAATATTGGTTCCAATACCAATTCTTATATCGAAAAAGGCCCCGCACAATCGGGGCCTTTTTGTTGTCGCCTTTTTGCTGTCGCCTACTTTGGCCGCCTCGCCGCAATCTCACTGAATAAATGACATTTTTACCTAGCCCTTTTGTCGCCAGTTTAGTGTAGAATAGCGTCACCTTTGCGCCGTCATCAGTTGATGATGAGCCCAGCAGCCAACGATTCTCAGGTCTTAGGTAACGCATGAAACGTGAAATTGCATTGCTGATCTGTGCGGCCCTCGAAACCGCACTCAAAAAAGTGACTCAGCAGTCTCCCGGCGCCTACGCCAAACTCCACAACCTGCAGGGGCGAGTACTCTGCCTCGAACTCAGCCAACTGGGCTGGCCCATCTACCTGTTGTTTGCCAAAGAGATTCAGGTCTTTAGCCAGTATGATGGCGAGGTGACCACCAAGGTGTATGCCGATCTGACCACCCTCTATAAGCTCACCGAGGGCGCCAACCTTACCGAGCTGATCAAGCAAGACAAGCTGACCCTGGAAGGGGATCTCAACCTGCTACAGAGCTTTAGCCACTTCATGCAGCAGGTGGAGTTCGACTTTGCCGAGCCCCTGTCACGCTACATAGGCGATGCGCCGACTCATCTGCTCACCGAGGGTGCCAAGCAGCTGAAGCAACAGCTGGGGCAGGTGCTGAGCAAGAGCTGGGATCATATGGGCCAGCTGGCCACAGAGGAATATCGCCTGAGCCCACACAAGATAGAACTTGTGCATTTTAGTGATAGAATCGAGCAACTTGAGGCCGATACCAAGGCCTTAAGCCAACGGATTGAGCGACTCATAAACAAGGCAAACAGCAACAGATGACAATCAAAAGCATGCGGCGCGCATACCAAGTCGTAAAGACGGTGCTTCAATATGGTCTGGATGATCTTATCCCCGCTAAGCTCAAACCCTGGTATTTCAGGCTGCTACGCTGGAGCTTCTTCTGGTTAACCAACCAACATAAAGACAAGGTGGGCGGCGAGCGTCTCAAGCTGGCGATGCAGGAGCTGGGCCCCGTATACATCAAGTTTGGTCAGATGCTATCGACCCGTCGGGATCTGCTCAGCGACGAGTGGGCCGAAGAGCTGGCCATGCTACAGGACAGGGTGCCCCCCTTCGATTCCTCCATCGCCCGCGCCCAGATAGAGGCCGAACTCGGCGCCCCCATAGAGACCTATTTCGACAATTTCGACGACACACCACTGGCTTCTGCGTCCATCTCCCAGGTGCATACCGCCACCCTCAAGTCTAACGGCGAAGAGGTGGTGCTCAAGGTGCTCAGACCTAATGTGGAAGAGAAGGTCCACGCCGACCTGCTGCTGATGACTCAGAGCGCCCAGGTGTTAGAGACCCTGCTTGGCCACGGCAACCGCCTGCGCCCCGCCGAGGTGGTAGAAGATTATCGCACCACAATCGAAGGCGAACTGAACCTCAAGCTCGAGGCCCTCAACGCCATCAAGCTCAGAAACAACTTCATCGACTCGGGCGCCCTCTACATCCCTAAGATGTATGAAGAATTTTGCTTTACCCGCCTGATCGTCATGGAGCGCATCTATGGCGTGCCCGTATCCGACAGGGCGGCACTGGAAGCCCAGGGCACTAACCTTAAGCTGCTGGCAGAGCGCGGCGTCGAGCTCTTCTTTACCCAGGTGTTTCGCGACAACTTCTTCCATGCCGACATGCATCCCGGCAACATCTTTGTCAGTACCGAGCATCCGGAGGATCCCTTCTACATAGGGCTGGACTGCGGCATCATGGGCACCCTCACGGAGCAGGATAAGCGCTATCTGGCGGAGAACTTCCTCGCCTTCTTCAACCGCGACTATACCCGCATAGCCCAGCTCTATATCGAGTCGGGCTGGGTGGCGGCCGACACAGATCTAGTCGCCTTCGAGCAGGCGATCAAGGTGGTGTGCGAGCCCATGTTTAACAAGCCGCTGGATGAGATCTCTTTCGGCCATGTGCTGCTGGAACTGTTTCGCACCGCGCGCCGTTTCGACATGGTGGTGCAGCCGCAATTGGTGCTGCTGGAGAAGACCCTGCTCTATATCGAAGGCCTGGGTCGTCAGCTCTATCCTCAGCTGGATCTCTGGCAGACGGCCAAGCCTTTCCTGGAAAGCTGGATGGCGGAGCAGATGGGCCCATTGGGCATGGCGAAGAAGATCAAGAAGCAGTTCCCCTACTGGACAGATAAGCTGCCTGAACTGCCTGAACTTGTCTATGACAACCTGAAAATGGGTAAAAACTTCGTCAACAGTCAGAATCAGCTGCTGGATCGCTACCTGAAGCAGCAACAAAAAGCCCATAAAAGCAACTACCTTTTAATCACATCAGCAGTTTTAGTGATCTGTGGCAGTATTTTGTTTTCCCAAAACGCTACACTATGGGCCTCTTATGCTTGTATCGGCATCGGCGCAACCTTGTGGTTACTCGGATGGCGATCTAGACCAAAGAATCGCAAATTTTAGCTAGCACTAAATAACCAAAGGGTCATAATAGGACCAGTATTACATCAAGAGGAAAGTTACATGGGTGGCATCAGTATTTGGCAACTTCTTATCATTGCTTTAATCGTTGTTTTGCTTTTCGGAACTAAGAAATTGCGCTCTCTAGGTGGTGACCTCGGCGGTGCTGTTAAAGGCTTCAAGAATGCTATGTCTTCTGAAGATGAGAAGAAGGCTATCGAAGACACCAGCGCAGAAAAAACAGCTCAGACTGAAGAGAAAAAGACTGGGTCCAAGGATAAAGAACAGGCGTAATTCCTTATGTTCGACGGTATCGGCTTTATGGAGCTGCTGTTGATTGGTGTTTTGGGGCTGGTCGTACTCGGCCCCGAAAGACTACCGGTCGCAGTGCGCTCAATTACAGGCTGGATTCGTGCCATGAAGCGCATGGCTAACTCGGTAAAAGACGAGCTGGAGCAAGAGCTTAAAATTGAGCAACTGCACGCAGATCTCAAGAAGGCGGAAAGCCAGGGGCTAAAGAACCTCTCCCCCGAGTTACAGGATTCAATCGATCAATTAAAAGAAGCAGCCCAATCTGTTAATCGTCCCTATAAGGTAGAAGATATTGCCACTGGCAGCGAACCCGCCAGCAGCGAGGCGAAACCTGCAGAGACCACGACAGCCAAGGCCAGCAATTCAACCGAAAAATCTGACGGGTAGTTCATGTCGCAACAGCAGCCGTTAATCAGCCACTTGCTTGAGTTACGCAACAAGTTGCTCAAAGCCATTGGCAGTGTCCTCCTGGTCTTTATCTGCTTAGTCTACTGGGCAAATGATATCTATCACTACATGGCCACGCCGCTTATGCAGGCGCTACCCGAGTCCAGTAGTATGATTGCAACCGATGTGGCCGCGCCCTTCTTTGCTCCCTTTAAACTAACGCTGATCCTGGCGTTTTTTATCGCCATTCCCTATGTCTTGTACCAGATCTGGTCCTTTATCGCGCCAGGCCTCTACAAGCATGAGAAGCGCTTGATGGTGCCGCTGCTGGCCAGTAGCACCATACTCTTCTACCTGGGTATCGCCTTCACCTACTACATAGTATTTCCCGTGGTGTTTGGCTTCTTCACCAGCGTGGCCCCCGAAGGGGTGCAGGTGGCGACCGATATCAGCAGCTACCTGAGCTTCGTGCTTAAGCTGTTCTTCGCCTTCGGTCTGGCGTTCGAGATCCCGATCGCGGTGATCTTGCTCTGTTGGGCGGGGGTTACTACGGTTGAAGATCTCAGGGCGAAACGTCCCTATATTATTGTCGGCGCCTTCGTGGTCGGCATGCTGTTAACGCCGCCAGATATCATCTCGCAAACCATGTTGGCCGTGCCTATGCTGATATTGTTTGAGGGGGGATTGATTGCCGCGCGTTTCTACAGTAAAAAGGACTCTGACGAAGACGAGCTCTCCGAGCAAGACAACGCTGAGTAATAAAACTGAATCTTGCTGCAAGCTATCCGGCAACGGATAGCTTGTTGTTATTTATTACCCCATCATCAGCCTGTCTCGCCGCGAGCCCTCCATAATAAAAAGGAACTCTATATGCGCTTAAGTTTTGCGGCACCGACCAGCTGGATTGCACTCTCCACTCTTCTCTTCTCACTCAACGCCTCTGCCGGTATCGAGCAGCAACTCAGCCAATGTGCGGCAAAACAGGACAAGCTAGACAGACTGATCTGCTACGACAACCTGGCTGCCAAGGTCGGTAACCAGTCTCAGGCCAGCAGCCATGTGGCACCTGTCTCTAAACCCGCACCGACGCCTCAGCCTAAGCCTGCACCACAGGCAGCAGCCGTAGTAGCCAGCACGCCGGCCGCACCGGAAGCCAGTTTCGGTAAGGTCTATAAGGAAGAGAAAGCCGAAGTCGATAAGATTGTCATGACAGTCAAAACGGTGAAGAAGAACCAACACGGCGTCTTGACCATCAGCTTCGACAATGGTCAGGTGTGGAAACAGAATGACACCAACCGCTTCAAGCTCAAGGCGGGTGAAACCGTATTTATCGAGAAGGGCGCCCTAGGCTCTTTCCTACTGGGTAAAGATGACACTAACGCCACCATCAGGGTCAAACGCATCGACTAATGCCCAGCTACATAGACATAGCTGTCAACCTGGTTGGCAGCCCGTTAGAACAAGAATGTGACACGCTAATCAGTGATGCGGCGGCCCAGGGGGTTTCGCCGCTCATTGTTATTGGCTCCAGCCTAGATGAGAGTCAGCAGGCGATCGACTGCGCCGCCCGTTACCCAAACGCCCTCTACACCACGGCTGGGGTACACCCGCACCATGCCAGCGAGTGGGATGCCGCTAGCCGTGAACGACTCATACAGCTGGCAAGGCAGTCAGGCGTTGTGGCCATCGGCGAGTGTGGCCTGGACTATAACCGCGACTTCTCGCCCCGGCCGAAACAGCGCGAGGCCTTCGAGGCACAGCTGGCCCTGGCCGTAGAGCTGGAGATGCCTGTGCTGATGCATGAGCGCGATGCCCATGAAGACTTTGCTGCCATACTGCAGAACTATCGCCCGCAGCTTAAGGGCGCCCTACTGCACTGCTTTACTGGCAATCGCGCCAGCCTGGAACGCTATATCGAGCTGGATCTTCACCTTGGGATCACTGGCTGGGTGTGCGACGAGCGCCGCGGTCAGGAATTGGCCGAGTTGGTGGTCGACATTCCCGCCGAGCGCATAATGATAGAGACCGACAGTCCCTATCTGCTGCCCCGCAGCATGCGACCCAAGCCGAAATCGAGCAAGAACAGACCCCAATACCTGCCCTACATCAGCCGGGTCATCGCCCAGCTCAGGGGCGAAACTGAGGAGGCCTTTGCCCGTCAGGCCTATCACAACAGCTGCGCCTTCTTCGGCCTAGAAGCGGACTATGAGCCCCTTTAAGCTGTTGTTACTGCTGATCACCCTGAGCTTCCCCGGCTTTAGCCAGGGGGAGTCGCTGCTGGCGGTCAATAAAAACCAATCTATGGAGCTCTCCTCCTGGCTCTATTATGTGCAGGACGATTCACTGACCAGCCTGGAGCAGGTCAGCAAGTTAAGCTCCAGCCACTGGCAGCGACTGACCCCGGAATTTAACCAGCACCTGGGGGTTGAGCCTTTCTGGGTCAAGATAAGCCTCTACAACGCCACAGATACCCAGATACGGCGCTATCTCAAGCTAGGCAACCCGCACCTGAATAGGGTCAGCCTGTACCACCTACAGACAGGTAAACCGACAGTTCACCTGGAGATGGGCGACAGCTATCCGTTCAGCCAACGCCCCATCATCAACAACGATTTCCTCTATCGTTTCGAACTGGCGCCCGAGGTGGTACACACCTTCTATATTCGAGTCGATACCGAGGGCAGTGCCAACCTGCCCATCTCTCTGCTGTCGCCGGACCATATCGTCAAGGCCACAGAGACACAGTCCCTCTATCAGGGATTCCAGCTGGGCGCCCTGATGGCGATAGGCCTGTTTAGCCTGTTTATCGCACTCACCTCACGCTCCTACAGCTACAGCTATTACTCTGGCTATGTCTTGTCGGTGACCCTCTTGGTGGCCAGCCTGCATGGCCTGTCGTTTCGTTATCTCTGGCCCAACTGGCCCGTGCTGCAGGCGGTGATGATCCCCATACTGATCCCGATTGCCCTCACCTTCGTGCTGATGTTTTCCGAGAAGGTGCTGCAGCTCAAGTATCACAACCTCAAGATGTTGAGGCTCTGTCGCTACAGCGCAGCTACCGGGCTGTTTCTCACCTTGGTCACGCCGTTTTTAAGCTACTCTGTGGCCCTCAAGGTCAACATAGTCGCCGTGCTGATCACCACCAGCATGCTGATGCTGATCGCCCTGCTGCTGAGCCTGCGAGGCCACAAGCTTGCCAGACTCTACACCCTGGCTTGGTCGGGGATGCTGATAGGCTCCTTCGTTACCGCCATGATGTATCTGGGTGTCATCTACCTGCCCATCATGCACCAGACCCCTATCATGGTCGGCCTGAGCTTCGAAATCGTCTTCATGGCGGCGGTATTGGCGATCCGCTACAACGACGAGCGTAAGGCTAAGCTCAAGATCCAGCAGGAAGCCTTGCTGCAGGCCCAGCGGATCCGTCAGGCCCGGGAAGAGGCGCTGCAGGTCGAGGCCGACAGCAACGAGCGTCTGGAGCAGATGGTGCAGGAGCGCACGTTAGAGCTCGAGATCGCACTTCGAGAATTAAATGAAGCCAACCAGAAACTTACCGAACAAAACACGGTCGATAGTCTGACAGGCGTGAAAAACCGCGCCGCCTTCGAGAAACGCCTGCAGGCCGAAGGCCGCCTGAGTCGTCGTCAACAGACGCCGCTGGCGATCCTCATGATAGATATCGACCGCTTCAAGGCGATCAATGACACCTATGGCCACCTGGCCGGGGATCAGGCACTGAAGACCATAGCCCAGGCGCTAAAGGAAAAATTAAGACGCCCAAGTGATCTGGTATCACGTTTCGGTGGTGAAGAGTTTGCTATGATACTGCCTAATACCTCCTGTGACGGGGCGCTACAGGTGGCGGAGCTGATGCGCAGCACCGTCTGTGAGTTGCCACTGGCATGGGGAGAGCAGGCTATTCCGCTCACCATCAGTATCGGGATCTGCGCCGAAGTGATCGTCGATGATCAGCACACTCAGCTGCTGGTCGACCAGGCAGACAAGGCACTCTATCGTGCCAAGCATGAGGGCCGAAATCGCGTATGCGTCTATTCGCCCGAACTCGAAGAATAAAGTAACCGACTTAGTGGCTATGCCCCATCCACGGATGAGCTGTGAAGTGTGTAGCCCAATAAAGCAAACAACCCTAAATTAGGAGTCGAATGTGAACATCATTACCAGTGCTTTCCCTCAGCGCAGAATGCGCCGCATGCGTAAACACGATTTTAGTCGCCGTCTGATGGCCGAAAACCAGCTGTCGGTGAACGACTTGATCTACCCTATGTTCGTGCTCGAAGGTAATAACCGTACTGAGCAGGTCGCTTCAATGCCTGGCATCGAGCGCTACTCAATCGATCTATTGCTCAAGGAAGCGGAAGAACTCGTTAAGCTGGGGATCCCTCTGGTGGCCCTGTTCCCTGTGACCCCAGCCGAGAAGAAGACCCTGATGGCCGAAGAGGCCTACAACGCCGACGCACTGGCGCAGCGCGCGGTTCGCGCCCTGAAAGAAGCCTTCCCACAACTTGGGGTGATGACAGACGTGGCGCTGGATCCCTTCACCACCCATGGTCAAGACGGCATCATCGATGAAGACGGCTATATCCTGAACGACATCACCACAGAGATCTTGGTGAAGCAGGCCCTGTCTCACGCCGAGGCCGGTGCCGATATCGTGGCGCCATCGGACATGATGGACGGCCGTATCGGCGCCATCCGTCAGGCGCTGGAAGCAGCGGGTCACGTAAACACCCAGATCATGGCGTATTCGGCCAAGTACTCCTCTAACTACTATGGTCCCTTCCGTGATGCGGTCGGCTCTGCCGGCAACCTAAAGGGCGGCAACAAGCACAGCTACCAGATGGATCCGGCCAACAGCGACGAAGCGCTGCACGAGGTCGCGCTGGACATTCAGGAAGGCGCCGACATGGTGATGGTTAAGCCAGGCATGCCATACCTGGATATCGTTAACCGCGTCAAGACAGAGCTGGCCGTGCCTACCTTTGCCTATCAGGTGAGCGGTGAGTATGCCATGCACATGGCGGCCATCGAGAATGGCTGGCTGGCAGAGAAGGCGATCGTAATGGAATCACTGCTGTGCTTCAAGCGCGCCGGTGCCGATGGCATCCTTACCTATTTCGCCAAGCGCGCCGCCCAGTGGCTGAAAGAAGCCGATAACAAGTAAGGCTACCTATTTAAACAAAAAGCCAGTGATGCGAGTCGCTGGCTTTTTTGTTTCTGCGCGCAAGTTGAATAATGACAGTTAACGGCTGGCGGCCAGCGCTAAGCCTTCATGGTCGAACAGCTGCTCCACCTTGACGATACAGGGCGCCTTGAGGGTATAGCGATTGCTGCGATAGGTATAGTGATACTCGCTCCAGTAGATGGAGAGCCGCAGGTGGGCGTCGGGATGAAACTGGTTATGGGTATAGAGGGCGCGGTAGCAGCGGGCGCTGGGAAGATAACCTGAGTGATACAGCTTGATGGCACGCTCATCCAGGCTGATCTCGCGGTAATCTATGCCATGCTTGGCCACGTTAGAAAACTGATAGTCGCCGTAGTGAAAGTTGCCCTCGACCACCTCTAGCTTGCCGCCTCTTACCAGCAGGTCGCTAAGCTGACTCACCTGATAACGGCTCTGCACGCAAAGGGTTACTAGGCTGCCACTGACGATCAACACCAAGGTCCAGCGCCAGAGCCCCAGTGGCCACCAGTGCCCAATCAGCAGACTCAGCAGCAAGATCCCCAGGCCAACACACAGCAAGACCAGCTCATAGAGCTGCCACTCACCCACCTCAAACACCAGACTCGAATATGACATCATCCCTTGCCTCACCTCAACGCTGCGCCCATTGAGCTTTCCTGTAGCCTGAGCTATTGCGTTAAGTAAGTGTAGAAGGCGATAGCCTTCTTGGCTCGTCAGACAAGATGCTATAGGGAGATGATGTCAGTTTGGTGAACAGGCGAACTCGACCGAGACAGGCATTAAAAAAGCCATGACGCCGCGCCTATAAGCAGTGCCATGGCTTTGTTTTTCTTCCTAAAGACGTTAGATGAGGTAATCGGCGCCCAGAGCCACAAAGAGCACCATACCGGCCCAGTTATTATTTAAGAAGGCTTGCAGGCAGGGGGCGCGCTCGCGGTCGAAGATCAACTTCTGCTGGTAGAGGCCGAAGCCGATGAAGGTGAGGATCCCTAGGGCGAAGACCAGGCCGCGATCGGCGCTGAGCCCAGCCATGATGAAGCAGCCGAGGGCGGCCAGCTGAAACAGGCCGATGATCTGCCGATCGAAGCGGCCAAAGAGGATCGCCGTCGACTTGATGCCCACCTTGAGGTCATCGTCTCTGTCCACCATGGCATACATGGTATCGTAGGCCACTGTCCAGCACCAGTTGGCGGCAAACAGCCACCAGGCTTCTACCGGCACTGTGCCTAGCTGTGCCGCATAGGCCATAGGGATCGACCAGCTCCACACCACGCCGAGGAACATCTGCGGCATGTTGGTGAAACGTTTGGTAAAGGGGTAGATGATGGTCAATATGATGCCGACGAAGGAGAGCTGCACCACCAGCGGGTTGAGCATCAGCACTAAGGCAAAGGCCAGCAGGCCCATCACCACGAACAGGATAAGCGCCTCTTTGACCGTCACCTCACCACTGGCCAGGGGGCGGCTCTTGGTGCGCTCCACATGGGAGTCTAACTTACGATCGGCATAGTCGTTGATGATGCAGCCGCAGGCGCGCATCACCACCACACCGATAACGAAGATGATCAACACCTTAAGATCTGGCATACCACCGGCCGCCAGCACCAGCGCCATCAAACATGGCCATAGCAGCAGGAAGGTACCTATGGGTCTATCCATCCGCGCCAGACGCAAATAGGCGTCCAATTTATCCCTTAAGCTCATTTTCTAGGCTCTCCTAACGACTGCTTTGGCCTTTCGATTTATGTGGGCAAGCTCATCAAAATACTCTGGCATTATGACTGACACCCTAAGAGTTTCAAGCGCTTTATCAACCCGGCTTTACAGTGTCTCGAGACGGGCATAGGCCACCACCAGCCACTTGCTGCCTACATCGAGGAAATCCACCTGGACTCTGGCCTGGGCGCCGCTGCCCTCGAAGTTGGTCACCTTGCCTTCGCCAAACTTGGGATGATTCACCCGCTGACCGATATTGAAACCTGAATCGTTAAAGGCTGAACCGTTAAAGGCGGACTGGGCCTGACTGAATCTGTTGCTACTCGCCGGCGCCGACACGCTGGTGCGCATGCGGATCTCCTGCACATAGTCGCCAGGGATCTCCTTGATGAAACGTGAAGGACGGGCATAGTTTTCCCGGCCATAGATGCGGCGCGACTCGGCGTAGGTGATATAAAGCTGCTTCATGGCGCGGGTCATGCCCACGTAACAGAGACGGCGCTCCTCATCCAGCCTATCGCCCTCATCCATCGCCATCTGGCTGGGGAAAATTCCCTCCTCGACGCCTGCCATGAACACCATGGGGAACTCCAGGCCCTTGGCCGAGTGCAGGGTCATCAGCTGCACCGCATCGGTGAAGGCATCGGCCTGGCCCTCGCCCGCCTCGAGTGCGGCATGGGAGAGGAAGGCGTTCAGCTCGCCCATGTCTTCGAGATCTTCCGGCATCACGAAGGTGCGCGCCGCAGTGACCAGCTCCTCTAAGTTTTCTACCCTGGCGCGGGCCTTCTCGCCCTTCTCCGCCTCATACATGGCCTTGAGGCCGGAAGCCTGGATAACATGGTCCGTCATGCGATGCAGCGACTGCTCCGCCGTCTCCTGCTGCAGAGTAACGATAAGATCCATGAAGCCACGTACCGCGTTGGCGGCGCGGCCGGAGAGCACCTTCTCATCGATCAGACGCAGACAGGTCTGCCACAGGGTCAGCTCCTGCTGGCGCGCCGTGCTGCGCAGGATCTCCAGGGTACGGTCGCCTATGCCACGGGTCGGCGTGTTGATAATACGCTCGAAGGCGGCGTCGTCGTTCTTGTTGCTGATCAGCCGCAGATACCCCATGGCATCCTTGATCTCCTGACGCTCGAAGAAGCGCAGGCCACCATAGATACGATAGGCCATCCCCTTGTGCAGCAGGGCCTCTTCCAACACCCGCGACTGGGCGTTGGAGCGATAGAGGATGGCGCAGTCGCTGAGGTTGCCGCCCATATCCTGCCAGTCCGTGATGCGCCCCACGATGAAGCGGGCCTCGTCCATCTCATTGAAGGCGCAATAGAGGCCAATCTTCTCGCCATCCTTGTCCTCGGTCCACAGCTTCTTGCCTAGCCGGTCCGGGTTGTTGGCGATCAGCTCGTTGGAGGCGTTAAGTATGTTGCCGCTGGAGCGATAGTTCTGCTCCAGACGTATGGTCTGGGCCGCTGGGAAATCTTGCAGGAAGCGATGTAGGTTCTCCACCTGGGCGCCGCGCCAACCATAGATAGACTGGTCGTCGTCGCCGACTATCATCACGTTGGCCGTGCTGCCGGCCAACACGCGGATCCAGGCATACTGGATGGCGTTGGTATCCTGAAACTCGTCCACCAGGATGTTCTTAAAGCGCTCCTGATAGTGCTCCAGAATATGGGGCTTGTTGAGCCACAGCTCATGGGCCCTTAGCAAGATCTCGGCAAAGTCCACCAGGCCGGCGCGATCGCATGACTCCTGATACACCTGATAGATCTTCAGCAGATTCTGCTCAATGGGGAAGCCACCGGCATCGATATGCTTGGGTCTCAGCCCCTGATCTTTCTTGCCGTTAATGTAGCCCTGAGCCTGACGGGGCGGATACTGCTTCTCATCCAGGTTGAGGCTCTTAAGGATCCGCTTGATCAGCCTGAGCTGGTCGTCCGAGTCGAGGATCTGGAAACTCTGGGGCAAGTTGGCGTCTTGATAATGGGTGCGCAGCAGGCGATGGGCCAGGCCATGGAAGGTACCGATCCACATGCGGCCCATGTTGCTGCCGCTCACCTTCTCCACACGCTCGCGCATCTCGGCCGCGGCCTTGTTGGTAAAGGTCACCGCCAGAATAGAATAGGGACTCTGCTGCTCTACCTGCATCAGCCAGGCGATGCGGTGGGTCAGTACCCGGGTCTTACCACTGCCCGCGCCCGCCAACACCAGCATGCTAGATTGTGGTGCGCCGACGGCCTCGCGCTGTTTGTCGTTTAAGCCGTCGAGTAAAGAAGATACGTCCATTCTTGCCTCCAAAAAATCAGGCGGCAAGTATAACAGGAGGCGTTGCGCGATCCTACCGTCGACCACATCGCGATAGGTCATCCACACCTAGCCCAAGGCAATAAAAAGCCCAGGCAAGGGACTGGGCTTTTAGGACGTGATAAGGGGTTAGGCGAGCTTAGCTCTTGCTCTCTTCCAGCCCTATGCTGTCCATCCAGTGATCGAAGTCCATCATGTTGCCCGGCAGCACTATCTTATTGGCGCTGTTGGTCAAGCCGTCGAACTGCTTGAGGTACTGGGCACCTAGCTGCATGCGCACCACGTTCTTTCCGCCTGGCGCCGACACCACCTGAGCCATGCGCTCGATAGACTCGGCTGTCGCCTTGGCGATGGTAAGGATCTCCTCGGCCTTACCCTCGGCCTCGTTGATGCGCTTCTGCATCTCACCCTCGGAGCGGTTGATCATCTCCGCCTTGACCCCTTCGGAGCGATTGATCTTGCTCTGCTTGTCACCCTCACTCTTGGCCAGCAGGGCGCGGCGTTCACGCTCGGCGTTCACCTGCATCTCCATGGCGTTCTTCACCGTCTCGGGTGGCGCGATGTTCTTGATCTCATATCTGTGTACCCGGATCCCCCAGGTAGCGCCGGCCTGATCCAGCACTTCGACTACCTTGGCGCTGATCACGTCACGCTCCTCGAAGGTGCGGTCGAGATCCAGGGTGCCAATCACAGAACGGGTCGTGGTCTGCGCCAGTTGAATGGCCGCGTAACGATAGTCGGTCACCCCATAGCTGGCCTTCACGGGATCCACCACGGAGATATAGATAACCCCATCCACCTCGACGTTCACCTCGTCGCTGGAGAAACACTCCTGAGGCGGTACATCGATAGTTTCCTCTTTCAGGTCATGCACATAGGCCACCTTGTCGATGAAAGGCACTAGGGCATGGAAACCGGCATCTAAGGTGGTGTGATACTTACCCAGACGCTCGACGATATAGGCCGACTTGGTAGGCACCAGGCGGATCGACTGAAACAGCTTGATGATGAAGATGGCGAAGATCAGTCCCCAAATGCCCAGTACGATTAAATCTGTGTTGATATCTGCAATCATGCGCGAACTCCTTTTACCTGACCCACACTCTGAGTCACCTGCTCCATGCCCTCAAAGAAGCCTTCCAGCTTGGCCATCTCGGCCGGTACCACTGAAATATCCGCTTCGTTGAGTATCTTACCCAGCTGGGTGATGAACTGCTCCTTGAGCTGCATGTTCATCGCCTCGTTACCGCCCTCCAGTGCCAAGGCCTCTGAGACCATGGTCATGGCTTCCGCCTTGGCGCGGGCGACGATGGCGATCTCCTGGGCCGTACCCTTGGCCTCGTTGATCCGTTTCTGCTTCTCACCTTCCGACAGGTTAATAGCCTCCTGGCGCTCCCCCTCGGAGAGATTGATCATCGCCGCCTTCTCGGCGTTGGCCAGAGTGATCTCGGCGCGCTTGCTACGCTCGGCCTCCATCTGCTTCTCCAGGGTGTGGATCACCTTGTGAGACGGGGTAATGTTCTTGATCTCGTACCTGAGCACCTTGATCCCCCAAGGGTCAGACGCCTTATCGATCTCACGCACGATAGACTCGTTGAGGCTGTCACGCTCGGAGAAGGTCTCACTCAGGCTCAGCTTACCTATCTCGGAGCGCATGGTGGTCTGCGCCAGGTTCACCGCCGCGCGACGATAATCTTCGATACCATAGCTGGCCAGCTTGCCGTCCATCACCTTGAGATAGACCAGGCCGTCGACCTCCAGCTGAGTGTTATCCTTCGAGATACAGCTCTGTGGCGGCACATCCAGCACCTGCTCACGGGTGTCGTGGCGATAGGCTACGCGGTCGAAGAAGGGAATTAAAAAGTGAAAACCTGGCTGTAACACCACCCTAAACTTACCCAGACGCTCGATAACGTGTACCTCGCGCATGGGAACGATCAACAATAGGTTATAAAGAATAAAGAAAACGAAGAGTATAAAAATGGTAAATTCAAACATAGATTCCATCCTGTAAAGTAGCAGCCAGGCTATGCCTGCTCTGTCAAAGGTTCAACGACCAGGGCAATATTCTCGCGGCAGATCACTCTGACGCGCGCGCCAATAGGGATCTCGCTGCCATCACCCAGTGCTGGCCATTCGCTTCCCTGAAATTCGACGCGTCCCTGCTGCTGTGCCGGGCCGATCACCGCCTTGACGACGGCAACTTGGTTATAAAGGTCAAACTCCTCATCGGTATTATCCACATGGGAATCACCACCCACCAAGCGCTGTGTCAGCTGACGAAAAGCCAGTAACAAGACGATAGCGGCGATGAACCAGAGCGTCAGGGCCTGCACAAAGCCTTCGACCCAACCTAGGGTCAATGCGCCCGCCACCACCAAACAGGCGGCGCCCAGGAAAATAACGATACCGCCAGGCAGAATGATCTCGGCTAACATCAAGACTAAACCGACGGCAATCCAGATAAAGATAGGATTAGAAAACTCCATATTTCCCCCCTGAAATGAGAGTATCCCTGCCAAGACTATATCAGCTCTTTTCTCGCAATGCGACATATTATGTCATAATACAAATGTGACACAGGCAACAAACATTTAATTTACCTAGGTAAAAGACATTGTTTTGGAATTGGGCACAATGGCGAAATCCCGTATACTTGCGGCGCATAAATAATAGGGCGTGAAAATAAGCCGAAAAGGCACCTTGAGAGTGCGCGATTGTTTTCAAATTAGCCCCAAACAGCGGCGTCAAAGGCTGCCCCAAAAATAACGATAAAGGTAAAAAGATGATGAACAGGAAATGGCTTCTCCTCGCGCTAGTCGCCGCCCAGCCCGCGCTGGCCGATGATATGATCCAATGGTGGGACTTCAGTGCTACCGCCCTCTACGGCGACAAGTATGATCTGGCGCCCTCGGAGCGACAAACCACTATTACCCTAGAAACCGCCGGCGGCTGGAAGTATGGCGACTGGTTCGCCTTTCAGGACTTCATCTACTTCAATGGCAATAACGGCGGCAAAGACAGTACCACCTATGGTGAGATCTCGCCCCGCTTCAGCGCCAGCAAGATCTTAGGCAAGCCTGTGGGCGTAGGCGCCATCACAGACGTGTCACTGGCACTCACCTACGAAGAGGGCGAAGGCCCGGTGAAGAGCTTCCTCTATGGTGTCGGTCTCGACTTTAAGATCCCTTATTTCAGCTACTTCCAGCTAAACACCTATCGTCGCGACGCTATCAGCACCGGCAACCTGAGCGATGGCTGGCAGTTGACCCCAGTCTTTCGTATGGACTTCCCGGTAGGCCACTCGAACATCGTCTTCGACGGCTTTATCGACTGGGTATTCTCGGCCGACAACACTGGCTATGAAGAGAACTTCCACTTCAACCCTCAGGTTAAGTACGACCTGGGCGCAGCCATCTTCGGCGCCCACAAGAAAGATAAGCTATTCGTCGGTATCGAATACGATTACTGGAAGAACAAGTATGGTGTTAAGGGCATAGATCAGAACACCTACTCGGTGATCGCCAAGTATCACTTCTAAGTGTTATGAACAAAGCGTGCTTCTATGCATGCCCACAAAAAAGGCGCCATCAGGCGCCTTTTTTAATCCAGCGAGCTAAGCCGCTAGGCTTAAGCCAACAGCTTCTTCGCCGCCGCTACCACGATAGACACGGCACTGGTCTCGGTCTGCTTCATGGTCGCCTCATCAGGGATCTCCTGCTGAGTACGGTTAACGATCACACCGGCCACACACGCCGCGCGCCAACCTTGAGTCGCACACATGGTGAACAGAGTCGATGACTCCATCTCATAGTTGAGTACGCCCATGTCCTGCCACTCTTTCATCGAACCGGCAAAACGACGAGTCACACGACCCGTCACGGTATCGTAACGCTCTTGACCTGGGTAGAAGGTGTCTGACGAAGCTGTGATACCGATATGAGGCTCAAGACCCGCTTCACGGCTCGCCGCCACCATGGCGGTAGTACATTCGAAGTTCGCCACGGCTGGGAACTCCATAGGAGCAAAGTGCAGACTCGCACCGTCTAGACGCACCGACGCCTGAGTCACGATCACATCACCCACGTTAACCTGTGGCTGAATGGCGCCTGTGGTGCCGACGCGCAGGAAGGTGTCGATACCCAGCTGTGCCAGCTCTTCCACGGCGATAGAGGTCGATGGACCACCGATACCGGTAGAGCAGACCACCAGCGGCTTACCGTCGATATAGGCAAGGTAACTGGTGTATTCGCGGTGACTGGCCAGGAATGTTGGATTGTCCATCAACTCGGCAATACGTTTCACACGCTCTGGGTCGCCCGGAACGATAGCAAGTGTTGCACCATCTAACATCTCTTTCGTCAGGCCTAAATGAAATACATCTGACATTGTGAAAACCCCTTTCAATTTTGATTATAAAATTCTTATAAAATGGACTTTAACCTAGTATGAAAGCCATTAAGGTTAACCTGATCACACTTTCCCCGCCAGTAGTTAGATAATTTGTTGTAATGAATTTACCAAAGCAATTCCGCTAGCAGCACTGAAAATATAGCAACTCCCACCTAGGCTGCCAGCCTGCCGGCAAAATTTATTACTTGCCCTGAGACATCGCCGAAAACCTGGTTTCACACCCAAATAAAAATCACAAAATAAGCTTGTATTACAACAGGTTAAACCAGCTGTAGTAAAGCGACGAAAACGAAATCCCAGGCGGTGAAGTCGATCACAAAACCAGCAAACAGATCGCGCTAGGCTGAAACCATAGCAAAGGAAAATTAACTACTTTTGCTATGACCTCTCACCCATTTTGACCAAGAAGGACGGCCAATATGTTTCCAGAATACAGAGACCTGATCAGCGAACTAAAATCAAAAGACGCGCATTTTCTTAAGATGTTTAACAAACACAACGAACTCGACGACGAGATTAAAGAGCTAGAGCAACATGCGGCCAGCGATTTCACCCCAGAGGTCAAGGTACTCAAACAGCAGAAGCTGCATATCAAAGAGGAGTTGCATCAGATCCTCAAGTCCCACGACAAATAATGCGGACATCGGACATTAAAAAGGGCGCCTAGGCGCCCTTTTCTTATCTCTTAGAAATTCTATCTACTACAGATAGTAATCCTTCAGCGGCGGGAAGCCATTGAAGCAGACCGCCGAATAAGTGGTGGTATAGGCGCCGGCCGTCAGCCAGTACATGCGATCGCCTATTGCCAGATCCAGCGGTAGGCCGTAGCTGTAATGCTCATACATGATGTCGGCACTGTCACAGGTCGGGCCGGCGATCACGCAGCGATCCAACTCACCCTGACGCTCGGTATAGATGGGGAATTTGATCGCTTCATCCATGGTCTCAATCAGGCCGGAGAACTTACCCACGTCGGTAAATACCCAGCGCTCCAACGCCGTCTGAGACTTCTTGCTGATCAGCACTACCTCAGACACCAGCACGCCGGCGTTAGAGAGCAGCGAACGGCCAGGTTCCAGGATGATCTGCGGCAGCTGATCGCCAAAGTCCTCTTTTAGGAAGTGGGTGATCTGCTCGGCGTAGGTGCCCAGCTCATTCGTCTTGTCCAGATAATTCGCCGGGAAACCGCCGCCTAGGTTGATCATCTTCAGCTCGATGCCATGCTCTTCACGCAGACGCTCGAAGATACTCTTCACCTTGGCGATAGCCGAATCCCAGGCTCCTATGTCGCGCTGCTGTGAGCCCACATGAAACGAGATGCCATAGGGTTCCAGCCCCAGCGTCTTGGCGAGCACCAGCAGCTCGAAGGCCATCTCATTCTGGCAGCCGAACTTACGCGACAGGGGCCAGTCAGCCGTGTGGGTGCCTTCGGTCAGGATGCGTACATAGACGCGAGAACCGGGGGCTTCCTCGGCGATCATACGCAGATCGGCTTCGGAATCAGAGGCGTACATGCGCACGCCACGCTCATAGAAGGCACGCACATCTTTACGCTTCTTGATGGTATTGCCATAGCTGACTCTGTCAGGCGTCACGCCGATGTCGCTCACCATATCCAGCTCGTAGATAGAGGCGATATCGAAATTGGCGCCGCGGTCACGCAGCAGGGTCAATACCTCCTTGGCCGGGTTAGCCTTGACGGCATAGTAGATACTGGCATAAGGGAAGTTATGCACCATGTCATCATATTGTTTTGCAATGATTTTAGTGTCAATCACCACGAAAGGTGTCGGTTTATCCTGAGCAAACGCCTTGATACGCTCAAAGGTAGCTTGGTCATAATACTCATTAACATCAATCGCTTGAAATTGGCTCATCTCGCCAGTATCTCCGTAGCAGAATAAAAATAATTTAGCGTGATTCGGTTAAAAATCGCTGCGAAGTAAACGCTATTTTTTCGTCGAGATCAACGAATTTTTATGCTTAATAAATAAATTTTTATTCCAAAACGGATAACCTGATTTTCATCGGAGCAAAAGCGAACATAAGTCATTAATTAGTAAATTGAATTCTGATAACCTTTGGCTCACACTTTTCGCGCTATTTCACCGCCTCGAGCAGGGCCTTGGCGGAATCGACGCTCACCACCTTGACGACCTTGAGCCCCTCCAGGGTGATCACTGTCGCCGTCTCCTTGTCACCGGGCAGCAAATGGGTCGCCTCACCCTCCTGATCCAGGCCGATGGCGAAGTTGAGATCTTGCATCTTGGGGATGGCCACGAACTTGGCGATAAGTGATGGCATACCACTGATGTCGGCAACATAACGCCAGTTACCCGGCATGGGGCCCTCTAGGGACTCAAGTGCCTCCTGAATGATCTCGCCCCCCTTCATGCCGCGGCTAAAGAGTAAAATCTGGGTATTGCTATTGAGCTCCCACACGGCTTGATGTTGATCCGCCAGGGTGATTGCCTCGATACGATCGCCTGTGGTCAGGCTGCTGGCCAGGCTGGCGGCCGAAAACAGCACGCCCACAGCCAAGATTAGCGCTTTCATAATGCCTCTTTCACTAAGGATTAGGTTACTTAGGGGTGAACTAGACTATATCTTATACTGGCCGCCATGCCCTCGGATGCGTGCCAATTGCTTGATATGCTTCACGCTAATGAGTGTCATGGGACATGAATGAGATATTGGTTATCAAGCCATTGAATATTAAGTAACATACCCAGGTTGGATTCTATGCCCGCGCGATAGTGGTTCGCGGCAAATTTTAGGACGAATGTTATGAATGAAAATGGTCTGGAGCAGGAGCTGGCGCAACTGCAAAATGTCTACAACCTGTTGACCGAATTTCTGGTGAAGTACAGCTTCCAGCTGGTCGGCGCGCTGCTTATCTTCCTCTTGGGGCTCTGGGTCGCCAACAAGATCTCCAACCTAGTGGCCAAGCAGTTTGAGAAGCACGAGATAGACATCACCCTGAGCAACTTCGTCTCCAATCTGGTGCGCATTCTCATCATAGTCATGGTGGGGGTTATCGCCCTGGGCAAGCTGGGGATCAGCATCACGCCCATGGTGGCGGCTATCGGTGCGGCCTCTCTGGGTGCCGGCCTGGCGCTACAGGGAATGCTCTCTAACTACGCGGCGGGCGTTACCATAATCGTTACCCGCCCCTTCGTGGTGGGCAACACCATAGAGATCCAGGGGGTCAGCGGCGTGGTCAAGAGCATCCACCTGGGACTGACCCTGCTCACCAATGAGGAAGGCGAGGTGATCAGCATCCCCAACAAACATATCGTCGGCGAGATCCTGCACAACTCCTTCAGCGACAAGCTGGTCGAGATACGTTTCAACATCAGCTACGCCAGCGATGCCAACCAGGTGCTGGCCATCGCCCAACAGGTGCTGGATGCCAACGAAGAGGTGAATCAGGAGCGTGCCCCTCAGATAGGGATCAACGGCTTCAACAGTATTGGCTTAGAGGTAGGCCTACGTTACTGGGTGCCCACCAATCGCTACTACCAGAACAAGTATCAGGTCAACCTGGAGCTGATCAACGCGCTGCGCCAGGCCGGCATAGAGATCCCCTGCCCGGTACGTGAGATCCACATCGAGCGATAAAGTCATATCGAGCGCTAGCGCCGAAAACACCAAGCGGCGCCGGCCTAGAGGCCGCGCTGCCACTCCTGGCGCAGGGGCACCAGTCCCTGAATCGCCTGCTCGACCTGGGTCAACAGGCTCTGCTTGTCACGGCCCAGTATCCCCTTGAGCACCAGATAGTTAGAGGCGTGATCTGACCTGAATATGGTCTTCTCCAGCTCGAGTTCACTGAGCAGCAACTGCATCTCGCTCAGCAGGCCATGCTGGTCCGGCAGTTTGAAATCACCATCGAATCCGGCGTCCATACGCGCCTTGCCAAGGGGCAGAGTCACCACTAGGGTCGACAGATAGTCCGGCTGCGCCTCATTCATCAGGCGCGCCGAGTTGAGCGCGTGTTGCCTGGACAGCTCCACGCCCCCCAAGCCATTGAGTATCATCACGGAAGACTTGATGCCGGCCGCGCGTATGCGCTGCAAGGCCAGCAAGGAGGAGTCGAAGCTCTCGCCCTTCTCGATACGGGCCAGCACCTCATCGTCCCCGCTCTCGCAGCCCACATACAGCAGGCTAAGCCCCAGCTCTCTGAGCCGGGCGAGCTGCGCATCCGTCTTATTGTTGAGATTGCGCGGCAGGCAGTAGCTGCTGATGCGGGTCACCTGGGGCAGATGCTCACGGATCAACAGACAGATAGCCTCCAGACGATTAAAGGGCAGGCTCATGGCATCGCCATCGGCGAGGAATACCCGTGAGATCGGCAGGTTTCGCTGGGCGACCCGTTGAATATCCTCTGCAATTTTATCTATTTTTTGTGCACGAAATTGCTTCTGCGGCGCGGTATACATGTCGCAAAAATGGCAGCGATTCCAGCTACAACCATTGGTTACCTGGAGTATGAGGGACTTCCACTCGGAAGGCGGCCGAAATAACGGCTCGATATAATTAATCATTTTATGCCTGTCTCAAAATGTGACCAAGATGTGAGCATTTTCATAATTTTTCGCTTTCGGGCCCACTTCTCGCCCCATAAATTGATCTCGTTCAATTAATGTTCAATTAAAGTCAGTAAAATGACTGACGTTAATCTAATTAAGATTAATCTTTTAAAACTGGCTGGCGGTGCCAGCACAGAAAGAAATATTGGCTACATCGGCCGACAAACGTGTAGATAATAACATGCAAATAGCACAGCAACTGCAAGACAGGCGAGGGAACGTCCTGCATCATGATGAGCATTGGAGCTCGATGAGTGCGGAACAAAAGATGGCCCTCTATAGCCTGCATCGATACGGGTATCGGCTGTTGTTTGTTCGCCATTTGCCTTCGGGTCCACTGGCGATCATCGCCCAACAGAGCCAGCTGTCGACCATAGACAGATATGGCGAAGTTGAACATGATCCTAAGATCCAACTCAGGGATTAGTCACCGACTCGGTGACTGACGAGCCTAACGGCTTAATTACCCGAACATAGAGGAGCACGCCCTGTGCTCCTCTATTTGCACGTCTCTCTAACCCATTCGTTAGTCCCATTCGTTAGGCCCTTTCTTTAGGCCCTTTCTTTAGGCCCTTAGTGTGCCCACAGAGCTGCATCAGGCATCCAGCAACATGTCGAGATGGGGAATACCATCCTCCAGATAGACCTCAGACACGGCTCGAAAACCCACCCCTTGATAGAAACCCTTAAGGTATTCCTGGGCGCCGATCTGAACCCCCTGGGCTGGCCAGGTTTGTCTGGCGATGGCGATCGCCTCAAGCATCAAGGGCTTGGCGACGCCCGCACCGCGAGCCGATGGCGCGACGATGACCCGGCCGATACTGGCCTGAGGGTAACTCACCCCGGGGGCTAAGATCCTCGCATAGGCGGCAATCCGCCCCTGCTCATCCAGACCCAACAGATGACGGGTCTCGGCCAGGGTGTCTTTGCCATCCAGCTCGGGATAGGCACAGGCCTGCTCCACCACAAACACATCGACCCTTAACTTCAACAGCTCGTAGAGCCGCTCAAGGCTCAGCTCGGTAAATGCCACACTCTCCCAACGCACTGCTATCCCCTCATTCGTTAATTCCGGCGCCTATCGCCTTTTCTTCAATTACTTCTGCCTAGCCGTTTTAGATTAACCGCTTCGGCAGCCTTCGACTCCCAAGTAAGCGTCTGGTCGGTATGCGCCTGCTCTGTAAGTACCTTACCATTCCCTCTAAAGAGGCAGCAGGCTGTGACGCTCACCGCAAATTTCGGCGAGACTTGACCTTGGTCAAATACATGCATTATAAATACACCTAAGATTCACATGCCCAATTTAACCCATTCTAAACTAGGAAGCATTCGATTGACGCCGCCTACATTTAGATGACCTAAGTCGTCTGTCATCAGATATTGCGACAACAATTGTTCTTAAAAATAAAGAACTTATTCTAATGGAGTTCATATGAAAAAGATTGCCCTCATCGCTTTTGCAAGCCTAATGTCTCTGACGGCCCACGCCGGTGATATCGAAGCCGGTAAAGCCAAATCTATGCTTTGTGCCGCCTGCCACGGTGCCGACGGTATCTCTCTGGCGCCCATCTACCCTAACCTCAAAGGCCAGAAGGCTCAATACATTGAGAAACAACTAAAGGCCTTCAAGGAAGGTACGCGTCAAGACCCAGTGATGGCACCTATGGCCATGCCGCTGACCGACGAGGATATTGCCAACCTGGCCGCCTACTTCGAGAGCCTCAAGTAAGCCTTCTCGTCCTTGTAAGAGATTCCTCTCCCAACAGGTCGCGCCCCGTCGCTCAGGTGACGCGGCCTGTCTTTTCCCTGTCTTTTCCCTGTCTTTTCCCTGTCTTTTCCCTGTCTTTTCCCTGGTTCCCCCCCCCCTTCTAAAGCCAGTCGCCGGTGCCCAATTTTTGGGTGATCGCCACCCCAAGTCGCCTTGTTTCAATGTGTGTCAAATTAACAAAATCGCGATTTATTTGATCTCAATCACGTCACAACCATAAAGATGCATTTAGGATGCACTATAAATAACACTAGGTTGACACACCCTGGGACTGACTGTAGGAGCGTTCGAGTGGCAAGATTGATGCACCATGCGAGGCAAGCAAAATGGATTTTATTGACCCTGTTGGCACTTATGCTAGCCACACCCAGCTATGCCCTGTTTGTCAGCCCGCCCAAAGATCCCCTGCCCATTCTGCATGAGCTGTTCCCGGAGGCGACACGCATCTCAGACAAGCAGGGCGAGCCCGCCCTGTGGACCATCTACAAAGATCAGCAGATCCTGGGCTATGGCTTCGAGACCAATGACATCGCCCGCATCCCTGCCTACTCGGGCGAGCCGGTCAACATCCTGGTAGCCATCGACCCAGAAGGTAAATACCTGGGCGCCAAGGTGCTCGAGCACCACGAACCCATCATCCTGGCGGGGATCCCAGAGAGCAAGCTGTGGAAATTTGCCGAGCAATATACCGGGCTGTCGGTCAAAGACAGGCTCAAGGTGGGCGGCAACGAGAAGGAGGGTATAGTCGCCATCGACGGCCTCTCCGGCGCGACCGTGACCGTCATGGTGATGAACGTCGCCATCACCAAGGCCGCTACCCAGGCTGCCATCGCGCTCGGGATCATCGAGCAGCAGGCCGGCCAGATCCAGCCTCTCTCCACCATCAAGCAGGAACTCTTCACCCCGGCCAACTGGACCGAGTTAACCGGCGATGGCTCGATTCGCAAACTCTACCTGACCCGCGGCGCCGTTGACGACGCCTTCGAAGGCACTGCCGCCGAGGAGGTCGACAAGGCCAGCGAAGATGAGAAGCAGGAAATGTTTGCCGAGATCTACTACACCCTGGCGGACATTCCCACCATAGGCAAAAACCTCTTCGGCGAGGCCGACTATCAGTGGCTGATGCAGACGCTGCAACCCGGCGAGCACCTGGTGGCCGTGATGGGCAATGGCTACTCCTTCAAGGGCTCTGGCTATGTGCGTGGCGGCATCTTCGATCGCATCCAGGTGCACCAGAAGGATAACGCCATCTCCTTCAGGGATCTGGACCACAACCGCATCAGCGATCTCTACATTCAGGGTGCCCCCAAGTTCAACGAGATGTCAGTGTTTCGCATCGCCCAGCACCACGAGTTCGACCCAGGTAGCAGCTGGCAATTCGAGCTACTGGTGCGCCGCCAGACCGGCCCTATCGACAGCATCTTCACCAGCTTCAAGGGGCAGTACGACCCGCTGGGCAAGTATGTCGACACTCCGGCGGCCATAGTGCCCGAGCCGGAGCTCACCATGGTGCAGCAGATCTGGCACGACAGACAGCTGGAGGTGGTGCTACTGCTGATCCTCATGGGTGTCTTGCTGCTGATCCTCTTCTTCCAGGACATACTGGTTCGCCACCCCACCTTTATGCATCGCCTGCGTCACGGCTTCCTGGTGGTTACCGTGGTGGTGATCGGCTGGAGCTGGGGCGGACAGCTCTCTGTGGTCAACGTGTTTACCTTCTTGCACGCCCTGATGAAAGATTTCTCCTGGGATCTCTTCCTGCTCGATCCCATCATCTTCATCCTCTGGTGCGCCGCCGCGGTGACCATGCTGCTGTGGGGGCGCGCCGTCTACTGCGGCTGGCTCTGCCCCTTCGGCGCCCTGCAGGAGTTGGTCAATGTGATGGGCCGCTACTTCAAGCTGCCGCAGGTCGAGCTGCCCTTCGCCGTACATGAGCGCCTGTGGGCCATCAAGTACCTCATCCTGCTGGCACTCTTTGGCCTGTCGCTGGACTCGCTGGCCATGGCGGAGCAGTTTGCCGAGATTGAGCCCTTCAAGACCACCTTCTTGCTCAAGTTCGATCGCGAGTGGCCCTTCATCCTCTGGGCGCTGCTGATGATCTTCTCCAGCCTGTTTAATCGCAAGACCTTCTGCCGCTATCTCTGCCCGCTGGGCGCGGCCTTATCGGTGAGCAACAGCGTGCGTCTATTCGACTGGCTCAAGCGCCGCCCCGAGTGTGGCACGCCCTGTAAGACCTGTGCCAAGGAGTGCGAGATCCAGGCGATTCATCCCAACGGGGTGATCAACATGCGCGAGTGCCACTACTGCCTCGACTGCCAGGTGACCTATTTCAACGAAGAGAAGTGCCCACCGCTGAAAAAACTGGCGCGCAAACGCCAGCAATACAAAGACCAAGAGATCCCAACGGTCACCGCCGTATAGGACGAATCAACACATATAAGTGCAGGTAACATAACTAAGATGGAGATGGACTATGCAAGATAAGAATAACAAACCAGCCAACCAGTTGGAGAACGCTGGTCGACGCGAGTTTATGGGCAAGACGGCCCTGCTAGGGGCGGGTGCAGTGGCCGCCCCCATGAGCGCCGCCATGTTCGCCTCGATGGCCAAGGCCCAGGCGGCCGAGGCCAGCAACAGCCCTGTGGTTCATCCGGGCGAGCTGGACGAATACTATGGTTTCTGGAGCGGTGGACACTCTGGCGAAGTCCGTATCATGGGCCTGCCCTCGATGCGCGAGCTGATGCGTATCCCGGTATTCAACATCGACAGCGCCACCGGCTGGGGCATCACCAACGAGAGTAAGGCGGTCAAGGGCGAAAGCGCCCACCTGATGGCTGGCGACGCCCACCACCCGCACATGAGCATGCAGGACGGCCGCTACGACGGTAAATATCTCTTCATCAACGACAAGGCCAACACCCGCGTGGCCCGTATCCGTTGTGACGTGATGAAGACAGATAAGATGATCACCATCCCCAACGCCCAGGCCATCCACGGTCTGCGGGTACAGAAGGTGCCTTACACTAAATATGTCATCTGTAACGGCGAATTCGAGGTCCCGCTGAACAACAATGGTAAGGAGACGCTGGAAGATGTCAGCACCTACCGCTCCCTGTTCAACGTGATCGATGCCGAGAAGATGGAGGTCGCCTTCCAGGTGATGGTAGACGGTAACCTGGATAACACAGATGCCGACTACGACGGCAAATACTTCGCCTCAACCTGCTACAACTCAGAGATGGGGATGAACCTCAGCGAGATGATCACCGCCGAGCGCGACCATGTGGTGATCTTCAACTTGGCCCGTTGTGAAGCTGCGGTCAAGGCCGGTAAGTTCAAGACCTACAATGGCAACAAGATCCCCGTACTGGATGGTCGCAAGGGCTCAGATCTCACCCGTTATATTCCCGTGCCTAAGTCGCCACACGGCCTGAATACCTCGCCAAGCGGCAAGTACTTCGTCGCCAACGGCAAGCTGTCGCCAACCGTCTCTATCATCTCTATCGAAAAACTGGACGACCTGTTCGACGACAAGATCAAGCCAAGAGACGCCATCGTCGGTGAGCCAGAGCTGGGCCTAGGCCCGCTACACACGGCGTTCGACAACAAGGGTTACGCCTACACCACCCTCTTCCTCGACAGCCAGATCGCCAAGTGGAACGTAGAAGAGGCGATTCAGGCCTACCAAGGCAAGAAGGTCAACTACCTGCGCCAGAAGCTGGACGTACACTATCAGCCAGGCCACAACCACACCTCTCAGGGTGAAACCCGCGACGCCGATGGCAAGTGGCTGGTGTCTCTGTGTAAGTTCTCCAAGGACAGATTCCTGCCCGTTGGCCCGCTGCGCCCAGAGAACGATCAGTTGATCGACATCTCAGGCGATGAGATGAAGCTGGTGCACGACGGTCCAACCTTCGCCGAGCCTCACGACTGCATCATAGTGCACCGCAGCAAGCTCAAGCCGAAGAAGCTATGGACCCGTGACGATCCGCTGTTTGCCGATACCGTGGCCATGGCCGAGAAAGATGGCGTGCGCCTGATGATGGACAACAAGGTGATCCGCGACGGCAACAAGGTTCGCGTCTACATGACCTCGGTCGCGCCCAACTACGGCATGAGCGAGTTTAAGGTCAAGCTGGGCGACGAAGTCACGGTAGTGGTCACCAACCTGGATCAGGTGGAAGACGTGACCCACGGCTTCTGTATGACCAACCATGGCGTACAGATGGAAATTGGCCCACAGGCCACGGCATCTGTCACCTTCATCGCCGACAAGCCAGGGGTACAGTGGTACTACTGCAACTGGTTCTGTCACGCCCTGCACATGGAGATGCGTGGCCGCATGTTGGTAGAAGCCTAAGTGAAATGCAGGCGTCTGATGCCCCCGCGTCAGGCGCCTGCCTTAACCAAGGGCTAGCGTGAACAAAAGCCATAAGCACGAAAACGATAGCAACCAAAACGACAGACACCAGAGGTGTAACTGACCTTGAACCACAAGCCAAACAGATCCACCACCAACCCCGGTCTCACCTCCATGGCATTGAGGCTTAGGCTAGCTCATGGCCTGGTGCGCTGCGGCCTACAGATTGTGCAGTTCTGTGGCTTGATTGCACCAAGCCTACTCTCTTTCAGCCTGCTCTCTTTCAGCCTGCTCTTTTTCAGTCAGCCTGGCCAGGCCGCCTATATCGAGGTGAGTCCAGAGCAAGACCTGCAGCAGGTGCTGGATAGCGCCCAGGCGGGAGACGATATTCAGCTGCAGCCGGGTCGCTACCTTGGCAACTTCGTCATCAAACAGGAGATACGCCTCACTGGCGCCGATGACTATACCAGCATCATAGACGCCCAAGGCAAGGGCAATGCCCTGCTGCTGCAAAGCTCCAAGGTCACCATAGAGAGACTCAAGATAGTCAACTGGGGCGACGATCTCACCGCCCAGGATGCCGGTATCTATTCGGATCAGAGCGCCAGCGAACTCGTCATCAGAGAGAACCGCCTACAGGGCGACGGCTTCGGTATCTGGCTGCAAAAAGGCAAGGAGATCAAGGTTCACCATAACCGCATTCAGGGCAATCCGGCGCTGCGCTCCGCCGACAGAGGCAACGGCATTCAGCTCTCCATAGTGCAGAACGTCGAAGTCAGCGACAACGAGGTCAGCCAGACCCGCGACGGCATCTACATCATCTCCAGCCAACACAACACGATTAAAAACAATACCATGCATAACCTGCGCTACGGGATCCACTACATGTATTCCCACAGTAATCGCGTGCAGGACAACCTAGCCTACGACACCCGCGCCGGTTATGCCCTGATGAGTTCACGCCAGCTCACCGTGAGCGGCAACGAGAGCCGCGACAGCCAGGACTACGGCTTCCTGATGAACTTCATCACCTACTCGGAGATCAGCCATAACCGCATCTACCGGGTCTGGACCAAGCCGGAAAACAAGGTGCTGGGCCGTGAGGGCAAAGGGCTGTTTGTCTATAACTCGGCCTACAACAGCATCAATAACAACCTGATCGACACCGCCGAGATCGGCATCCACCTCACCGCAGGCTCGGAGCACACCAAGGTATTTGGCAACAGCTTCATCAACAATCCGGTGCAGGTCAAATATGTGGCCAACCGTCAGGCCGAATGGAGCCTGGACGGCAGAGGCAACTTCTGGAGCAACTACCTGGGCTGGGATCTCGACAACGACGGCTTCGGCGATCGCCCCTTCGAACCCAACGACGGCATCGACAAGCTGATCTGGCAATACCCTGAGGCCAAGATGCTGCTGGACAGTCCGGCGGTGCTAATCCTGCGCTGGATTCAGACCCAGTTTCCAGTGCTCAAACCCGTGGGCGTCAAAGACAGTTTTCCACTCATGCAGGCGCCACCTCTGGCTGGCCAGCAGGCAGTAATCAATGAGGCAGAGTGACACAATGCAAGCATCTTCCCCTTCAAGGCCCATCGTCTCCCTGAGCGGCGTCGCCAAGCGCTATGCCAAGGTAACGGCCCTCGAACGTATCGACTTCGAACTCTTTCCCGGCGAAGTCATGGGGCTGTTCGGCCACAACGGCGCGGGCAAGACCACCATAATGAAACTGATCCTGGGGATCATCCCGGCCTCGGACGGTCAGGTAAAGGTATTCGGCCAGGACCCCCTCTCCAAGCAGGCCTTCGAGGCGCGCAAGCAGGTCGGCTACCTGCCGGAAAATGTCAGCTTCTACGATCAGCTCACCGGCCGCGAGGTACTGCGCTACTTCGCCCGGCTCAAGTCTGTGCCTAAACAGGCGATCGAACAGCTGCTGGAGCAGGTAGGCCTCACCCACGCCATGGATCGTCAGGTAAAGACCTACTCTAAGGGGATGCGTCAGCGCCTAGGACTGGCTCAGGCCTTCCTCGGCAGCCCCAAGTTGCTGCTGCTGGATGAACCGACCGTGGGGCTGGATCCCATCGCCACCCAGGAGTTTTACGCCAGCGTCGATAAGCTCAAGAGCGAGGGGGCCAGCATCATACTCTGCTCCCATGTGCTGCCGGGCGTCGAGCAGCATATCGACCGCGCGCTGATCATCTCAGGCGGTCGCCTGCTGGCCAAGGGCAGCCTGAGCGAGCTCAGACAGCAGGCCCAGCTACCCGTCGCCATCAAGACTCAGGGTCTCAACGGCGCCCTGAAACAGGATGCCCGCTTCACTCCCTATCTCATCGCCCCAGATCAGCTGCTGGTGCCCGAACAGGAGAAGCTCGCCATCATACGTCAGCTGGTAAAACTGGATCAGCTGGGGGATATTCGTGTCGAACCGGCGGATCTGGAACGTGTCTATCAGCACTATCTGGGCCAGCGCCCAGGTACGGCGCATAAAGGGGACAACGAAATAGAGATTAGCCATCAAGGAGGGCAGATACAATGAATGCCATTCTCGCCGTCGCCATCAAGGAGTTTCAGGACGGGCTACGTAATCGCTGGCTGATCTCCATCACCCTCATCTTCGCCGTGCTCTCCCTGGGACTAAGCTACTATGGCTCGGTCGCCTCGGGGCAGCTGGGCACGGCATCGCTGTCATCCACCATCGCCAGCCTGTCGAGCCTGGCGGTGTTTCTGATCCCGCTGATCGCCCTGCTGCTGGCCTACGACAGCTTCGTCGGCGAGCAAGAGGCCGGCACCCTGCTCTTGCTGCTCACCTACCCCATCAGCCACACCCAGCTCTTGCTGGGCAAGTTTGTCGGCCAGGGTGCCATCATGGCACTGGCCACCAGCCTGGGCTTCGGTAGCGCCGCTGTGCTACTGGCCAGCCAGTCTGACGCCAGCGCCGTGCTGCAGAGCTTCGGCCTCTTCATCGCCACGGCCATCTTGCTCGGCCTCTGTTTTATCAGCATCGCCTATGTGATCAGCCTGTCGGTGAGTGAAAAGTCAAAGGCCGCTGGGCTGGCGCTGATGCTCTGGTTCTTCTTCGTATTGGTGTTCGACCTCGCCCTGCTGGCGGTATTGGTGGGCATAGAGGAGGGGCTGAGTCAGCAACAGCTGGTGCAGCTGATGATGCTCAATCCGGCGGATCTCTTCCGCCTGGTGAATCTGGCCAGCCTGGATACCAAGGATGTCAACGGTGTGCTGGCGGTGGCCATCAACAGCAGCATGTCGGTCGACGGCCTATTCTCGCTGCTACTGGCCTGGGTATTCGCCCCGCTCTCTTTAGCCGCCCTCATCTTTAACAGGAAGACACTCTAATGCGCCAAACCCAAATACGCCAAACCCAAATGCACCAAACCAGAATGCGCCAAACCAAGCTTACCAATTCGCCACTTTTCATGGGTCTCGTCAGCCTCCTCCTGCTGGGGCTGAGCGCCTGCGGGCAAGAGAGTGAGCATAACGCTATTCGTGAGGCGGTGACCTTGGAGCACGGCGACGAGTGTCACCTGTGCGGCATGTTGATCGGTAACTTCCCCGGCCCCAAGGGGGAGCTCTATCTCAAGACAGAAGAGACGGTGAAGAAGTTCTGCTCCACCCGGGATCTGTTTAGCTTCCTGCTGGACCCCGAGTACCGCAAGCAAGTCAAAGAGATCTATGTGCACGACATGGCTAAAAGCCCCTGGCAAGCGCCGCAGGACAGCCACTTCATCGACGCCAGACAGGCCTGGTATGTGGTGGGTTCGAGCCAGCCAGGCGCCATGGGCAAGACCCTAGCCAGCTTTGGTGATCGGGAGGATGCCGAGGCCTTTGCCGCCGAGTTTGGCGGCCAGGTTTACCCCTTCGGGCAGATCAGTCTCGCCATGCTCTAGCCTCTCTATGCTCTAGCTCTAGCTCTAGCAGGCAAAGTGCTAACCACTAGGCGGCGTCGGGCTTAGGCTTACGGATCATCAGCACGGCCACCACGGCCAGCATCAGCAGCACTGAGATGATCAGAAACACATCGTTGTAGGCCTGAATGTAGGCCTGCTGGGTCATGGTCTTGGCCAACATGGCCTTGGCCTGCGCCTGGGCGGTTACGGGATCCGAGCCTGCCTGCACAAACAGCTGACTGGTCTGCTGCAGATATTGATAGGCCTGGCCACTCACCGCCGCCACCGTCTGTTTCATGTCCGCCAGATGGGTGCGCGACTGATTGTCGATCAGGGTAGCCACCAGGGCGATACCGAAGGCGCCGCCGAGATTACGGATCACATTGAGTACGGTCGAGGCCGAGGGTGTCTGCTGCGCGCTGATATGCATGGTCGCAATGATGCCGATGGGCACCAAGATGAAGGGCTGACCAAGGGCCCTGACCACCTGCGCCGCGATCATCTGCTCGCCGGCAAAATCCAGCGTCATGTGGCTGTTCATGTAGTAGCTCAGGGCAAACATGCTAAAGCCGAAGGCGGCCAGGTATCGCCCGTCAAATCTTTGCAGCAATCTCGGCACCAGCGGCAGCACCAGCAGCTGAGGAAAGCCCATCCACATGATCACCTCGCCGATCTCCAGCGGACTATAGTTATGGATCTGCGACAGATAGAGGGGGATCATATAGATGGCCGAGAACAGCGCCATCCCCAGCAGAAAATAGGCCAGGGTCGACAGGGCGAAATCACGTTGCCCCAGCAACCTGAGGTTCACCAGCGGCGACGACTTTCGCAGCTGAATAAAGACAAACAGGGCTATGTTGATGGCGGCGACGATCGCCAGGTTCTGGATCAGCTCTGAGCCAAACCAATCCTTACGATTGCCCTCCTCCAGCACCACCTCGAGGCAACCCATGCCCAGCGCCATGGTGACTATGCCGGAATAATCGGCATTCTTCAGCTTGTCCCAGTCGATAGCCTGTGGCCTCAAACCATAGGCCAACATGGCCATCACCAGCAGCCCGGGGGGAATATTGATATAGAAGAGATAGTGCCAGCTAAACTGCTCGGTGAGCCAGCCGCCCAGGGTGGGGCCGATAGATGGCGCGAAGGTGGCGGTGACGCCAAACAGCGCCATGCCCGTGGCGCGTTTCTCCTCGGGTAGCAGCTCCAGGATGAGTCGAAAGGCCAGCGGGATCAGTGCGCCACCGAAGAAGCCCTGCAGGGCGCGAAAGGCGATCATCGCCTCCAGGTTCCAGGCCAGCGAACAGAGAAACGAAGCCAAGATGAAGGCCGCCGTGGTCCACAGCAGATAACGTCTCACCGACAACCCCTGACTCAGCCAGCCCGATAGCGGGATGGCAATCATCTCGGCCACCAGGTAGGCGGTGGCTATCCAGGACCCCTCCTCCAACGTCGCGCCCAGGCTGCCCTGGATCTCCTTCATCGAGGCGTTGGTGATCTGAATATCCAGGATCGCCATGAAGGCGCCCAGCAGGCCGGCAAACACGGCGACCCAGGAGCGAAAGCTGCCGCGCTCATAGCCCTGGGGCTTAGTCGCCTGGGGAGGAACGACTTGCTCTGCTATCTCGGCAGGACTCTCTTGGGCGACACTCACGCTGCTCATTGGGTGGCCTTAACCGAAACCTGCTTACGATTGCTGGCGATCACTGTGTCTTTCGGCGCGCCTCGGGTATCCACCTTCACCACGGCGCTGAGGCCGGGAACTATGTTGGTCTGATCATCCAGATCCAAACGGATCCGCACCGGAATACGCTGCACTATCTTGGTGAAGTTACCGGTGGCGTTTTCCGCCGGCAACAGGCTGAATTTGGCGCCAGAGGCGGGTGCCAGGCTATCGATCACACCAGTAAAGCTCTGGTCGGGAAACGCGTCGAGATGAACCTGAACCAACTGCCCAGGCTGCATATGCTGAATCTGGGTCTCCTTGAAGTTGGCGGTGATCCACACCGCACCATCCGGCACCAAACTGTAGAGCGACTGCCCCGGCTGCACATACTGACCAGTCAGGGCGCCGCGCTTGCCAATCACCCCGGAGAAGGGGGCTCTAATCTGGGTATCGGCCAGCTGGATCTCTGCCAGCTCAAGGCCGGCCTTGGCCTGTGCCACCTGGGACTGACTCTGATTCAGCTGGGCATTCAGCACAGCCAGCTCAGCCTGCTTGGCCACCAGGGCCGCCTTGGCCTCATCCAGATGGCCCACGGCCGAATCGAAGGCGGCAGTCGCCTGATCCACCTCATCTTGTGAGCTGTAATCTCTGTGCTTTAGCTTGGTGGTGCGTTTGAGCTGCTGCTCGGCGCGGATCTTCTCCGCCTCGGCGCTAGCCACACCGGCGGCCGCCTGACGTATGATGGCCTGTTGCAGCGTCACCTTGGCCGACAGGGTCTGCAGCTCTGCCTGACTGCTCTCCAGGCTCGCCTGACTCTGGCTCACCTTGGCGCGGTACTGGTTCGACTCCAGCTCGGCCAACAGCTGCCCCTGCTCCACATGCTGGTTATCTGTCACCTTAGCGGTCACCACATAACCCGGCACCTTGACACTGATATTAGAGATATCGGCCTCTACATAGGCGTTGTCAGTCGATTCGATAAATCGAACCTGACTCCACCAGTAGTAGCCTCCAACTACCACAGCCAACAACAGCAGCGGTAGCACGATAAATATGCGACGTTTTGACATCCAATCCCCACGGATAAACACCTTGATTAGTATTTGATAGTTTACTACTGTCTTATAATGTTTATTAGTCAGTTAAAAAATTACCAACTGTTTCACAGGTGTAACAATAGATGGATTTGAATCGTATTCAGATGTTTGCCCAAGTGGTGGACAAAGGCAGCTTCACTTCGGCCGCCAAGGCGATGGGACTCACCAAGGCGACGGTGAGCCGTAAGATTGCCGAGCTGGAGACTGATACCGGGGTGCAGCTCTTGTACCGCACCACCCGCGCCCTCAAGCTTACCGAGGCGGGGAGCATCTATTACAACAAGATCCAGCGGATTTTGATGGATCTGCAGAGCGCCGAAGACCAGCTCAGCGCCAGCCAGGAGACCATCAAGGGCAACCTTAAGATCGTCTGCCCGATAGAGCTGGGGCAGCTGTTCTTCGGCCGCATCTTCGCCCGCTTTCTCGAGGCGCATCCCGAGATGACCCTGGACGCCGAGCTGACCAACCGTAAGGTCGACATGATAGAGGAAGGAATAGATATTCTGTTTCAGGTCTCAGATGTGCGCGACTCGCGGCTGCAATCTTACCGTGTGCTCAACACAGACAAATCCTTGGTGGCCAGCCCAGACTATCTGGCCCGCCACGGCACACCGGCCACGCCGCAGGATCTGATCGACCACAAGGCAATTCGCCTCAAATCGACCCACATCGACGGTGGCTGGACATTGTTCGATGGTCAGCAGTGGATCACCATAGAGCCCGAGGCCCAGCTGACGGTCAACAATGTCACCCTGGCTCGTGAGGCCGCCATCGAAGGATTGGGGATCGCCACGGCGCCGACCCTGGTGGCCCAGGCCGCCATCGAAGAGGGGCATCTTATCCCCCTGTTGACCGACTTCCCCATGGCGCAGACCGCCATCACCCTGAGCTTTCCCCGCCGCGCCTACCTGCCGCGCAAGTATCGCGCCTTCATCGAGTATATCTATCTGTCGCTGTTCGACCGCAGGCCCGGCGAGATACTGGAGATCCCAGATTTCATCACCCCGCCCCAGCGTTAGGGAGTTGCCGCGCCACAGTTTTGACAAAATAAGCAGCGGAGTCTGCAAAATCGTCGACAAAGCTGCTAACATTGGGCCAATTTTTTTCGCTTAAAGAGATATCGCAAGATGGGAAGAGCATACCAGAACCGCAAAGAATCTATGGCCAAAACGGCTGGGCAAAAGACGAGACTCTACTCTCGCTACGGCAAAGAACTCTATGTTTGCGCAAAGAACGGTGGCTTCGATCCTGACGGCAACCTGGCACTGCGCCACATGATCACCAAGGCTAAGAAAGATCAGGTTCCTGCTCATGTCATCGAACGCGCCCTAGAGAAAGCCAGAGGCGGCGGCGGTGAAGACTATGAAACGGCGCGTTACGAAGGCTTTGGTCCAGGCGGCACCATGGTGATCGTCGACTGTCTGACCGACAACGGCAAGCGTACCTTTACCGAGGTACGTCAGGCCTTCGTGAAGAACGACGCCAAGCTGGGTAGCCCAGGCACAGTTGGCCACATGTTCGATCATCAAGCGGTATTTGCCTTCAAGGGCGAAGATGAAGAAGCCGTACTGGAAGCCCTGATGATGGCCGACGTCGATGTGGCCGACATCGAGGTAGAAGATGGCATCATCAGCGTGTTCGCGCCAAACACTGAGTTCTACAAGGCCAAGACAGCCCTGAACGAAGCCTTCCCTGAGACAGAACTGGAAGTGGAAGAGATCGCCTTCGTACCACAGACCATGACAGAACTCACCGACCCGGAAGTGATCGCTCAGTTCGAAAAATTCCAGGCCGCACTGGAAGATTGTGACGACGTACAAAACGTCTACCACAACGCCGACATCAAGGCCTAATTTAACGCACTCGTTTTTCGCATACGCAGAAACCGAATTAATGCCTCTTCGACCAGCCAATCTGGTCGAAAAAACACCTAGAGCGATTCGTCGAACCTATTGATGAATCGCTCTTTTTTTAGCCAACCCTACCGTGATTTTCCCGTAAGTTTTTTGACTCTCGCCAAGGCCTTGGCGTTTAGAGTAAGTGCTCACCACCCTGGCAATTAAACTTTATTCATAGTGCACCTTTTAGCCCTGTTTTCGGTGGACTTGGGCGTCTGTTCGCCTATCCTTATAGCTCCACTTATAAAAGCAAAAGCAAGAATCAACCGCGCCGAGACTCGCTGCCTCCCCTTAGGGCATCGCGACCTTGGCCACCTTGATTAACCAAGATGATAAACAGGTAACCTATGAAGTATTCAAAATCGATTATCGCCATAGCACTCACCAGTGTGCTCGCCGCCTGTGGTGGCAGCGATGACACACCTGAAACCCCTAAGACGGGTGTCTTCAGCCTGGGAGTATCGGACAACCCTGCCGACGCTAAAGTCGTGAATATCGCCTTCAAACAGGTCGTACTCAAAGGTAGCGATGGCTCCCTGTCATTCGACGTCTCAGAAAACGGCGAGCTGAAACACGTTGACCTGCTGACGGTACAAGGCCAGGAGGTCGAGACGCTGGTGAGCGGCCAGTCTATTCCGGTCGGCGAATACCAGATGTGTATCTATATGCAAAACAGCGAAGTGGCCGACACCAACAGCTCTTACGTGAAAACCATGGATGACATGGACGCGGGTCTGGTCACCAACAGCAACGGTAGCTGTGGCGGCGTAGGCGCCGAAGAGGAAGGCACGGGTCGTCTCTTCTTCAACAAGGCCTTCACCATTGCGGCCGGCGTAAACAACTTCGTCGCCGAGTTTAACCTCTCTCAAGGCCTGCAGGGCCCCCACGGCAACAAGGACTACTGGACCCTTAAGCCAACGTCGGTACAGCTGGTTAACAACGCCGAAGTCGGCGCCATTCACGGCATGGTCGACGCCAGCGTGATGGCAGACTGTGAAGCCGCCGCCGGTGGTTCAGAGTTCAGCCCGGCCGTCTACCTCTACCCAACGGCGACCGCGCTGGAGAACATGCTGGACTTCCGCCTAGAGGCCGACATCACCGAGCCGCAAGTGGCACCTATCGCCTCTGCCCGCGTCAACCCTGTCACCGACGAGACAGAAGCCGTGGTGGGTTACGAGTATGAGTTTGGCTTCGTCGCCGCCGCTAACTACAGCCTGGGCTACACCTGTCTGGCACAAAATGACGATCCAGATGTGGCCAATAGCCCACAGGATGTCGAAATGCCTTTCTTCATCCACGTGGATGAGCAGGACGTGACCGTTACCCAAGGCACTACCACAGAGCGTGACTTCAATGCTGCCGAAGTACCTGCGCCATAAGCCCTTGGACTAAGCATTTGTTTGTGAGTAATTAATTTACAGACAGCAAAAAGGCACTCTCATGAGTGCCTTTTTTATTGGCTAAATGCGCTATCTCAATATTAAGAGCAGCAATCCCGGCGCCACCAGTTCTTCGGCAGCTTGGCCAACAAAACTTTGAACATCAAAATCGCCAGTATGATCCCCGAGGCATTTACTACCAGGGAAGGCAACAGGTTATGCTGCTCACCCACCTGAGGCATCACCTCAAAACCAAAGGTCGCCACCAGATAGTTCACCAGGACGCCCGCTACCAAGGCCACACCCAAGACGCCACCCAGGTAGCCATAGAGGGCACGTTTCCCCAGCTCCTTGGTTACCACACCCAGGGTTGCGATATTAGTTGCCGGACCCGCCAGCATGAAGACCAGCACGGCACCTGGCGATACCCCTGCCAGCAACAGACCCGCGGCAATCGGCGTCGATGCCGTAGCGCAGATATACATGGGCACAGAGATCAGCACCATCACCAGCATAGCCAAGATGCCATCACCCCACTTGGCCATGAAATCTCCCGGCACATAGGTCTGCACCAGGGCCGCGAAGAAGAGACCAATCAGCAGCCAGACTGTGGTGTCACGCACCAGATCAGTCGCCGCATAGTGCAGGCCCTTACCCATGCGCGCCAGCACCGAAGTGCCCTTGAGCTCACTGGCGACATCTTTGGTCGATTCACAGCAACTCTCGCCCTGGGCAGCACTCTGATTATCGGCCTTAGCGCTCGAACAGCATGAGCTCGCCGCCTTCACCTCTTGCTTACTGCTACAACATGAGCTGACCGGCTCCGGCGCCGCCTTGCTGGCACAGCATGCACCGCTCGCGGACTTAACCGCCTCAGGTTTAACCAAAGCCACTGGCTTAACCAAGGCTTCTTGCTTGAGAATGGCATCTGAGCTCACGGGGCGCATCATCATGGGCGAGACATCCGCCGTCATACGCACAGGTGCACTCGGCTTGTCACCACAGCAGCTCGATGACTCAGCCTTTTCGAGCGACTTTTGAGCAGGTTTACTGCTACAGCAGCTGCTCGCCTCAGCCTTGTCTGCCTCATCTCGTTTAGAACCGGCCGAATGAGCCACTTCCTCCGCCTTGGCTTCATCATCGTCACGTCCCACCAGCAGCCCGGCAACAATGGCGCTGGTGACCGCGGCTATGGGTCTGACAACCGCCATGAAGGGGCCGAGCAGCACATAGGAGACACTCACAGAATCGATGCCCGTCTCAGGGGTCGACACCAAAAATGAGGTTGTGGCAGCCTTAGAGGCGCCCGAGCGGCGCAGGCCGACGGCGGCAGGGATCACCCCGCAGGAACAAAGCGGCAGGGGCGCGCCTAACACGGCGGCCTTGATAGTGGTCTTCACCCCGTGACCGCCCAGCTGTTTCTGCATCCAGGTCATGGGCACAAACATCTTCAACATACCGGCAAGCACCAGGCCCAGCAGCAGCCAGGGCGCGGAATCGAGAAAAAGATCGATAAAATTAGATAACAACATAGGTTAACCCTTTAGCTTACAACTGGTTTTATATTCGGTTTCGCCGTGATCATGGCTGTGATTCTCACACTTCACCTCGACGTTAGACTCAAGCGCCTCCAGGATAGAGCAGTGTTCGGCGCTCTCCGGCCCGCCACAACAGGCATCGGATAACCGCTGCAGAGAGACGCGAAAATGGTTCAGCTCGGCGATCTTCTCTTCCACATTGGCCAGCTTGATATCCACCATCCCCTTCACGTCGGCGCAGGCCCAGTTGGACTTGTCCAGATCGATAGATAACAGCTCGGTGATCTCCGACAGGGTGAAGCCCACCGCCTTGGCCCGCAGAATGAAGCGCAGACGCTCGGCGTCCTGTTCTGTGTAGAGGCGATAACCCGAGTCGCTGCGCGTCGACGGCGACAACAGGCCATGTTTCTCATAGAAACGCAGGGTATCGGCCTTGACCTCACACTGTTTGGCTAACTCTCCAATACGAAACATCTTGCCTCCAGGGCGCCTTTTTCATTGCGATAGTGCCAGTATAAACCTTAGAGTTAAATCTAAGGTCAAGGGTTATTCTGCCGTAAATTACAATCTGTTGCTTGTTCGCCATGGCGTATTGTGAAATCGCACAGAAAAAAACAGCATGGCACACAGTTTTACGGTAAAATACGCGCGCCGCGATGGGGAGTCGACTATTTGAGGGGCTTTTGGAAAGCAATACGCTTATGGTTAGCAAGCACTAACTGTTCTGTTTTCCGAAAGATCCTTAAAATAACCACTGGACCCTGTACCTAAAATGAAGAATGCCAGACCTATTCGTCGCGCGCTGTTAAGCGTTTCTGATAAAACCGGAATCCTGGAGTTTGCACAAGCCCTGCACGCTCAAGGTGTTGAACTGCTATCTACCGGCGGCACCGCCCGTCTGCTAGCAGACAACGGTGTGCCTGTCATTGAAGTCTCTGACTACACGGGCCATCCTGAGATCATGGACGGCCGCGTAAAGACCCTGCACCCTAAAGTGCACGGCGGCATCCTCGGCCGTCGCGGTATCGATGAGATAGTGATGGAACAGAACGCCATTAAGCCTATCGATCTGGTTGCCGTTAACCTCTACCCCTTTGCCGAGACTGTGGCCAAAGAAGGCTGCACCCTGGCCGACGCCGTGGAAAACATCGACATCGGCGGCCCAACCATGGTGCGCTCTACCGCGAAGAACCACAAAGACACCACCATTGTCGTTAACGCCAAAGACTATGATCGCGTGATCCAAGAGATGCAGGCCAACCAGGGCAGCACCACGCTGGAGACACGTTTCGATCTGGCTATCGCCGCCTTCGAACACACGGCCGCCTACGATGGCATGATCGCCAACTACTTCGGCACCATGGTACCGGCTCACAGCCAAGACGAATGCCACCAGGATTCTAAGTTCCCACGCACTTACAACACTCAGTTGGTGAAGAAGCAAGATCTGCGTTACGGCGAAAACAGCCACCAGAGCGCCGCCTTCTATGTAGACCTCAACATAGACGAAGCCTCGGTTGCCAGCGCGACTCAGCTACAGGGTAAGGCACTGTCTTACAACAACATCGCCGATACCGATGCGGCGCTGGAATGCGTCAAAGAGTTCAGCGAGCCGGCCTGTGTTATCGTCAAGCACGCCAACCCTTGTGGCGTAGCCATCGGCAAGGATCTGCTAGAGGCCTACAACCGCGCCTACCAGACCGACCCAACCTCAGCCTTCGGCGGTATCATCGCCTTCAACGGTGAGTTAGATGCAGAGACTGCCAGTGCCATCGTCGAGCGTCAGTTTGTCGAGGTGATCATCGCACCAGTCGTTAGCCAGGCGGCACGCGACGTGGTAGCGGCCAAGGCCAACGTTCGTCTGCTGGAGTGTGGTCAATGGGCTAGCAAGACCCGTAGCCTGGACTACAAGCGCGTCAACGGCGGCCTGCTGATCCAAGACAGAGACCAAGGCATGGTCGAGATGAGCGACATCAAGGTAGTGACCAAGCGTCAGCCTACCGAAGCCGAGATGAAAGATCTTATGTTCTGCTGGAAGGTGGCCAAGTTCGTTAAGTCTAACGCCATCGTCTACGCCAAAGACAGCATGACAATCGGCGTGGGCGCCGGCCAGATGAGTCGCGTCTACAGCGCCAAGGTGGCCGGTATCAAGGCTGCCGATGAGAATCTGGAAGTCGTAGGTTCTGTCATGGCATCCGATGCCTTCTTCCCGTTCCGCGATGGCATCGACGCCGCGGCGGCCGCCGGTATCAGCTGCATCATCCAGCCGGGCGGTTCGATTCGCGATGAAGAGATCATCGCAGCCGCCGACGAGCATGGCATGGCCATGGTCTTCACCGGCATGCGTCACTTCCGTCATTAATTTGCTTTCGCGCCTGGGTCACAAGCCCGGGCGCCGTTTTAAGGATATAGCATGAACGTATTAGTAATAGGTAGCGGCGGACGCGAACACGCCCTGGCCTGGAAGGCCGCCAAGTCACCTCTGGTCGAGAAAGTCTTCGTGGCGCCAGGCAACGCCGGCACAGCGCTGGAGCCTAAGCTTGAGAACGTTTCGATTGCCGTCGAAGCCATCTCTGAGCTGGTGAGCTTTGCCAAGGAGCAGGCGATCGAACTGACTATCGTCGGCCCGGAAGTGCCGCTGTCATTGGGCGTGGTCGATGCCTTCAACGAAGCTAAGCTACCTATCTTCGGTCCAACCCAAGGTGCGGCGCAGTTAGAGTCTTCTAAGGCGTTCACCAAGGACTTCCTGGCCCGTCACAACATTCCGACGGCGGCCTACTCGAACTTCACCGAGATCGAGCCTGCCAAGGCTTACGTTACCGAAGTCACCGCCAACACTGGCTTCCCTATCGTCATCAAGGCCGACGGCCTGGCGGCGGGTAAAGGGGTGATCATCGCTCAGGATCAGGGCGAGGCCGATGCGGCTATCGAAGATATGCTGGCCGGTAACAAGTTTGGCGAGGCGGGTTCTCGCGTGGTGATCGAGGAGTTCCTCAAGGGCGAAGAAGCCAGCTTCATCGTCATGGTCGATGGCAAGAATATTCTGGCCATGGCCAGCAGTCAGGACCATAAGGCCAGAGACAATGGCGACAACGGCCCAAACACGGGCGGCATGGGCGCCTACTCTCCTGCTCCAGTGGTCACTCAGGCGGTTCACGACTGGACCGTTGAAAACGTCATTCGTCCAACCGTAGATGGCATGGCTGCTGAAGGTAATGTCTACACAGGTTTCCTCTACGCCGGTCTGATGATTGCGCCAGATGGCAGCGCCAAGGTACTGGAATACAACTGCCGCTTCGGCGACCCTGAGACTCAGCCTATCATGATGCGCCTTCAGTCAGATCTGGTCGAGCTCTGCCTGGCCGCCACCCGTGGCGAGCTGGACAAGGTGACCGCCGAGTTCGACAGCCGCGCCGCCGTAGGCGTGGTGATGGCTGCCGGTGGCTACCCAGATGCCTATCGCAAACACGATGTGATTGAGGGACTCAGCCTGGGCGGCGATGATGCCAAGGTATTCCATGCAGGCACCAGCATGAAGGATGGCCATGTGGTTACCAACGGCGGCCGCGTCTTGTGTGCCACCGCCCTGGGCCAAGATGTGACTCAGGCGCAGCAGCGTGCCTATCAACTGGTCAACGAGATCCACTGGGATGACGTCTATTTCCGTACCGATATCGCCTATCGCGCCATCGCCCGGGAAAACGAGCAAGCCTAATACCCATAAAGGGATATTCATGGAAAGTTGAGATCTAAGTCACGCTCAGTTTTCATGCAATAAAATCGCATAAAAGCACCTATACTCCATAAGGGTATTAGGTGCTTTTTTATACGACTCAATAAGTTAACTGCGAATCCCGAATCATGTATTAAAAATAGCCTGAATACATTATTTCCATACAATAAAAACCACAATATTAGCATAATTCAATATTTTACCCTCATATTGCAGCAGAATATTCACATCTGTATACTCGCCGCCTCTGTTTTTTAAGCTGGAGGCTTAATGAGATACTTCATCCTGTTGTTCACCCTTTTACTCACCGCTTGTGGCGGAGGCGACTCGGACAGTCCTGCACCGCAAGCCGAAAAACTAGCGCACCCTGGCATTCAAATTCAGGAACTGGTGCAAACCTATGCGCCAGATCAGCGCCTCACCCCGGCCATCACGGGCAAGTTAGGCAGCATCAGCTACCAATTGGTTAACGGCGCCCCAGCCGATGTAGTCAAGATCTCTGCCGACAAGCAGTATCTCGCTATCCTCAATGCCGGCACCACAGAACTGATCGCCACAGATAGCGGCAACAGCCAGACCAAGCCGGTCAGCCAACGTTTTAGTATCAGCATCAATAAGGCACCGCGCACGCCGCTACTGACTAACGATATCAGCCAGGACTATGTCTCCGGTGCCCAGCTCACTCCTAGCATCAGTGGTGTCAAAGGCAGCCTCAGCCTGATGCTGGCCGAGGGTCAGCCTGCAAACGTGGTGACAGTCGACGCCCAGGGTAAGATCACTGTGCAAGGCAGCGGCAGCGTCAAACTGCTGGCCAAAGACGATGGCGGCCGTAACTTCCAGGCCGACTCGCGTGAGTTTCAGATCAACATCTCGCCTGCCGAGACCGCCTTTGCTACTTATCAGAATATCACAGGCAAGCCACTGATCTTTGGCGGTAAGCTACTGCCCGTCTACAGCGGCACGCCCACCACAGAGGCCCACTACCAACTGGTCGCAGGCGCCGATACTCAGGTCGTTCAGGTACACCCCACCACAGGGGCGATGAACATACTTGGCGCCGGTGAGACCCAGGTTGAGGTGCAGCAAGTCGCGCCGGCCAACCATACTCAGGTGCCAGTTCAACGCTTTAGCGTTCAGATCGACAAGGCGCAGAACCTGGCCTTCAAGGTAAGCGATGTCACCACACGTTTCGACGCCGATAAGACGGCGAGCTTCAATGTCACCGGCGTCCAGGGTAATCTACATTACGCCATCAAGGCGGGCGCGGCCGAGGATGTCATCAGCATCACAGATGCCGAGCAGGGTGAGTTTAGCTTCCAGGGTGTCGGCGAGACAGAGGTCGAGGTAACCGACGCCGGTAACCACAACTACCTGAGCGCGACTCGCACCTTCAAGGTCAAGGTCGAGGCCATGATCGCCGGCTCACTGCAGGCAATCGATATCGATACCCAATATCAGGCCAATCAAACCCTGACGCCGCAAGTTGTCGGTGCCAAGGGCAAGCTGAGCTACAGCCTGACCGCTAGCAGCGCCACCGATGTGGTCACACTGGACACCACAACCGGCCAGATGCAGGTGTTGAAGCCAGGCACTGTAGCGGTGCTAGTTAAGGATGATGGCGGCGAGCTGTGGACGGCGCAAGCGCAGCAGTTCACTGTTACCATCGCCAAGCAGGATAACAGCCTGTTCGTCGTGGAAAATAGCCGTGTGGACTTTGCCGCTAACGCGCCCTTCGTCCCTCAACCTAGCCATAATCAGGGCCAGGTCAACTACCAGGTAGACAATGGCGGCGACGGCGTCTTCAGCCAGGATGCCGATACCAAGGCGATCACTATCGTCGGCGCAGGCCGAGGCTGGATCACAGCAACCGATGCAGGCAATGACTTTTATAATCCCGCCAGCAGCCGTTTCTTCGTCGATGTGGCGCCGCTATACGGTAGCCTGCAAATATCGTCCGTGCGCAGTCAGTATGCGCCGGGCAAGACGATCGCTATCCCCATGTCGGGCGTCGTCGGCAGCCTGAGTCTGAAGCTACATAGCGGTCAGAGTGATGTGGTCAGCGTCGACCTAGCCAACAAGACCCTGACGGTTAAGAACGCCGGCAGCGTCACCTACATAGTGACAGACAGCGGCGATGCCGGTCATCTATCGCAGAAGGCCGAGCTAAATGTGGTGATCGACAAGGGCAGCGAAAACCCTGAACTGGCACTCTCAAGCGAGTTGATCAGCGCGGTATACAGTGCTGGCACCAAGCTCAAGGCACCTGGCGTCAGCGGTCGCGGCATCGACAGCGAGATCAGCTACTATGCAGATCTTTCGTCCAGCAAGGTAGTTAGCCTGAACGAGACGACAGGTGAGATGACGGTGCTGGCGGCCGGCACGGCTAAGGTGACTGTGATCGAGCAGAGCCGTAACTACGAGCGCACCCTGCGCGACTTCAACGTCAGCGTGGCCAAGGCGGCTCACCCCGGCCTCAGCCTGGATGAGATCACTCAATCAGTGGTCTACTACCCGGACCGCAAGGTGTTACCGCCAGAGTTTACCAACGCCTTTGGTAACCTCACCTATGCCTTCGGTCTGCAGGTATCTCCCGAGTATGCCGAGCTCACCTCGACGGGCGAACTCACCCTGCATGCCTATCCGCGTTCTGGCGATAACGACTACTTCGACATCATAGTCACCGACGATGGCGGCAACAATTATCAGAGCACCAGCCTGAACTACAAGCTATTCCTCAAGGATATCGAGCCAGGCCTTGGCGAAGAAGCCAGCCTGACCTTCGATGGCAGCGAACTGCAGCTCGTCTCACCGGCAGAGGTTGCCGCGGGCGATGTCTCCTACTTCACCGCCATAGGTGGACGTGGCGATGCCATCAGCAAGGATGGCGACGATGAACTGAGTGGTGGCTATACCACTATGCTGACACAGGTGTGTACCGACCCGGACAATTACAAGGGCTGTACCTTTATCACCCTGAGGCTGCAAAACACCAGCCTGTGTAGTGATGGCAGCCGAGTCGCCTATCCAATCGCATCTGACAGCCGTTACACCTGCCCAGGCCTGAGCCAGCCGGTCAGCTCCGAGGTTAGCGTCAGCATGCATGACGAGGATCCTTACAACGCCTGGTTCGTTAATCCAGGACGTTTTAAGACCCTCAAGCCTATCGTGGTGACTCATTTTGCCAAGCCATATCGCAGCGGCGACATGGTCGAGGCGGGTGACATTCAGGCCAGAGCCTGGTGGCTGATCAACCTGGATATCACCAAGAAGTAAGCTCGACTTTACTCCTTACACAAAAAAAGCCCAGTTTAGACTGGGCTTTTTTATTCCTCTTCTGCTTTTACCTGAGACATTAGGAGCTAGGACAGTCCTTAGCGAATCTAATCAATGCCCCGAGGCGATCGCCTTGCGGGCGATCTTGTCGATAAGGCCTGGGGCGATGATCTTAAACCAGCGACCCAAACGGCCCCGCGTCGAGGTGATTAGCAGCCGCTTGCGCCCGGCAATGGCCGGCAGCATCATCTGGGCGCACTGCTCGGCGGTGATGATCTTAGCCTCTTGCATAGGGCTCTTGCCCAACGGCTTCCCCTTACCGTCCAGCGCCCGTTTATGGATCTCAGACACCACGAAATCGGGACAGATATGGGTGACGGCCACATCATGTTCCACCAGCTCGATACGCAGCGAGTCGAAGAAACCCATCACCGCATGCTTAGAGGCGCTGTAACCGCTGCGGGTAGGCACACCGGTGAGTCCTGCCACCGAGGCCACCACCACTATCTGACCACGACTGGCCTTGAGGTGCGGCAGAGCAAAATGGGTCAGCATGGCCGGGGCCAGGTAGTTAACCTGCATCACACGCTCGAGAATAGAGAGGTCTTCGAGTTCATCGAAGCGCGACCACATGGTCATGCCGGCATTGTTGACCAGAATATCCAGGCGACCGAAATGGGCCACACAGGCATCGATGAGGCCTTGGCAGGCGTTGGCGTCAGTGACATCGGCAGGGATCACTAAGGGCGGCACGCTGGCGATGGACGAGAGCTCCTCCTGCAGGGAGTGCAGTCGCCCCTGACTGCGGGCGGTGAGCACCAGGCGACAACCCAGGGGCGCCATTGCCTTGGCCAAGGCTCGGCCAATTCCCTCGGAGGCACCCGTGATGATAACGACCTTGTCGGCTAAAGTTTGCATCGAAAACCTAAGGTGTGAATGGATGGATAAGCCACAAATTCACACACTTAAGCCCAAAGTACAAGCCTTAAAACGGGTCGATTATGGGGTTAGGCCATCAGGCGATGCACATTGTCGGTCGGTGTTGTGAGGTATTGATCCAAGCTCTTGGGGCGGCCGATGGCATAGCCCTGGGCATAGTTGATGCCGATCGACTCTAGCCTGTCGATGATCTCCTGATTCTCCACAAACTCGGCCACCGTCTCTATGCCCATCACGCGGCAGACATCGTGTATCGATTTGACGATGGCGTAGTCCTTGGCATTGCTGGCAAGCGACTTGATGAAGCAGCCGTCGATCTTCACATAGTTCACCGGCAGCTCCCGCAGGTAGCCGTATGACGCAAAGCCGGTACCGAAATCGTCCAGGGCGAAGGAGAAGCCCTGTTTCTTCAGCTGATTGAGCATCTCCATCGCCCGGTTACGATTCTGAATCGCGCTGGTCTCGGTGATCTCAAAACAGATGCACTGACTTGGGATGGCGAATCGTTTTAGCTGGGCGATGATATAGTCCACCATGCCCTCGGCCCCTAGGCTGTTGGCCGAGAGGTTGATAGACAGGCAATGATCCGCCCACAGCTCCTCGTGCAGGGAAAGCCAGAGGAAGGTCTTACGTATCACCTCTTTATCCACATCTGTCATCAGCTTAAAGCGTTCCGCCGCAGCGATAAACTGCGCCGGTGCCAGGATACGCCCACAGGGTTCCTGGATCCTCAGCAGCACTTCCATCCGCTGCTTGCCCTGTAGCCCCAGCGCCTTGATTGGCTGATAGTAGAGCAGCAGCTCGTTGTGTTCTATCGCCTGGGCGATACGCACCGCCCACTTTGGAGCATTACGCTGATAGGTGAGTTCCTTGTCCTTATCATCATAAAAATGCACCTGATTGCTGCCCTTGCGCTTGGCGGCGATACAGGCGATATCGGCATCTTTGAGCAGCTCCAGCGCATTAATGTAGGGCGCTCTGGCCAGTGCCACCCCGGCGCTGATCCCCACATGATAATGACAGCCGTGATGCTCCATCACCTGTTTACCGACGGCATTGATGATCTGTTTCACCTGCTGAGCCAGCGCCACCACCTCTAAGTCTTTCAGCGCTAGGCCAAACTCATCACCACCCAGGCGAGCAAGCAAGCCCTGCCCCTCCAGGCTGGCCTGAATCGCCTTGGCCACCATCTTCAACATGGCATCGCCGGCGTTGTGACCGCAGGAGTCGTTGATCAGCTTAAACTGCTCCAAGTCGAAATAGCAGATCGCCAGGGTCTGGGCATCTTCGGCAAAGGCTTGTAATCGCTCCTCGAAGGCGCAGCGGTTGAGTAGGCCGGTGACATTATCGAAGTTTGCCCTACGTCTGAGCTGATGCTTGAGCAGCTCCTCCTGGGTGATGTCCCGCAGCACGATCACGGTGCCGATTATCTTGTTGTTCGGCCCCTTGAGGTTGCTGATGCTGCGCTCCATCAGCCTGGGCGTATGGCTGGTAAACTTGACCTTGCTCAGCATGGGCGTCGGCGTGCCGCTCGCCATGAAGGCAAACAGCGACTGATTCAGCTCGGGCTCGCTGCGAAACACCTTGTCCAGATTCATCCCCACCGCAGATTCGGCCTTCACCTTGAGCAGCCGCTCCGCCTGGGGATTAAGATAAATCACCTTGGCCCAGCTATCGGTAAGGATCACTGCCTCGGCAATCGCCTCGAGGGTGATCTTGGAGCGCTCCTTCTGCTGGAAGATACGCGCCAGCAAGCTGTTGACCTGCTCGGAGATCACCATAAATTCTGAGGTGCCCTTGGCTCGGATCGGTTGATAGGTCTTCGCCGTCGGATCTACCCGCGAGAGCTGACGCAATAGCTGCTTGAGGGGATCGACCACCCCATGGCGCAGCCAGAGGTAGCCCAGCAACAACAGCAACAGGCTGATGCCACCTATGAGATAGACCAGGGTCGCCGGGCCGCTCTGCACCAGGCTGTCTCTCTGTGTCAGCTCGATATCCAAGAGCAGCGAATGGTCGCCGAGCAGGCTGGGGACCTCCAGGGTCACCCGCTGTGGCGATGTCTGCGCCAGCAGGCTAGGCGTGGTGGTCGCGAGCCTCAGTCCTGCCAGCGACGAATAAGCTTGATAGTGTTCGAATAATTGATTGTCGACCCGGCGCACCATCAGCAGGCGCCTGTTATCAGACAGAGGGATCACGCAGGCCAGAAAACCCTGCTTTCCCTGGAGCAGAAAACCGGTGCGAACGCCATCCAGAGTCAGGAGTTTGGGCCAGAGCGCATCGAGATCCAAAGCCAGGGTTTCCGGGCTGGGCTCTGCAAAAGCGCGAATGCCATCTTCCTCAACGCCGAAGAGGCTGACATGGGCAGACAGGGCCATGGCATGCCAGGTCGCCGACAGGGTCTGACGCTGCTCTACAGGCAAGAGCGCCATGGGCACGCCGTAGAGCTGGGCCAGCATCTCAAACTGCCCCAGATCTTCCTCGAGATGGTGGGCGATATTCTGCTGCGCACGCTGACTCATCTCCTGGCGAAGATCGCTCAGGCGCAGTTCATACCAGGCATTTAACCCATAGGAGATGGCCATGATGGCGGGCAGGCAGAAGCCGGCCACAAAAACCACAATTTTCTTGCTAATGCGCATCTTGTCTCTGAGCCATCCTATCGGTGTCGCGTTTTGGGGCTAAGTTCGAATCGGCGAGGAAAATACCCTATTTGCCCTAGGGTTTAAACCGCCGGGCGACTGCCCGTTGCAAAACTAGCCAATAGCCTGCCTTCGGCGAATGGCCGCTGCATTGACTTAGCGCAGGAATTGACGATTGAACGGTAATTCTAAGGACAAATTGGGAGCCAGTTCACCGCCAAACGTGAGTTGTGAAGCTTTTGTGATAATTTGGCGATACTTAAGTGAACTCCGAACGCCATGCTTGAAGCTAGGAATCGATCATGTCAATCAGGAGAACACCCATGACCCTACGCAAAATCAGCGCCGGCCTATTGTTAGCCGGTTTAGTCGCCACCCCAATCAGCGCTGCCGAACTCACCATCAGCATCAGCAACCTCACCCATGGCAATCATTTCACCCCAGTCCTCATCGCCGCCCATGATGCTCAGATGCATCTGTTCCAGGCAGGCGAACCTGCCACCAGCGCACTGCAGAAGATGGCCGAAGGAGGTGATATCGCCGACCTCGCGGCCATGGTAGACGGCGCCAGTGGCGTCACCCTGTCTAACCCGGCCGCCGGCCTGATGGCACCGGGGCAGAATGTCACCAGCATTAGCTTTGACTCCCAGGCGATGACTCATCTGTCCTTGGTCGCCATGATACTGCCTACCAACGACGCCTTCGTCGGCCTGGACGGCTGGGAGATCCCAACCACGCCCGGCACCTATACCCTGAACCTCAACGCCTATGATGCCGGCACCGAGGCTAACGATGAGATCATTAATGGCGGCGGCATGCCAGGTGTGCCGGGGATCCCTGCGGCGCCGGGCGGTGATGGCGGCAGCAATGCTAGCGGCGTGGCCGACACCAGCCCCAACGACAAGGTGCATATCCACCCCGGCATTCTGGGTGACACAGATCCTGCTGGCGGCATGAGCGATCTCGACAGTCGGGTCCACCGCTGGCTCAATCCGGTCGCCCGCGTCACCATCACAGTTAAGTAGGAGGCCATGATGAAACTGCAACAGCTCAAGAATGGCCTCCCCTTAACGGCGGCGGCACTCACTGTAGGGTTGATGCTCAGCGCCTGCTCAGACAACGACCATGATACGAATATGCCAGAGCCGCCGGCACCACCCGTGGAGCGTAGCTTTACCCTGACGGTGACCAACCTGACGGCGAATCAACCTATGTCGCCCCTGGCGCTGTTGGCAACCTCCAACGGCTATCATGCCTGGAATAATGGCGAGCCTGCCAGCCTGGCGCTGGAGCAACTGGCCGAGGGCGGCGATCAGTCGGGCTATAGCGCCGAGATGGACGGCATCAATATGGTCGTTAGCGGCGCAGGCATACTCCCTCCCGGGGCGAGTGAAAGCCTGACCCTGACCCTGACCCAAACTGAGGCGGCAACTGCCTCCCTGTCGCTGCTGACCATGCTGGTCAACACCAACGACGCCTTCAGCGGGCTTGACGCCATTGATGTCAGCCAGATGGCAATGGATGAAACCCAGAGCTTCTACACCCCCGCCTATGACGCTGGCACAGAGGCCAACAGCGAGCTCAAGGGGAGCATCCCAGGGCCGGCGGATGGCGGTGAAGGCTTTAATGCGGCCCGCGATGATGTGGATCGTGTGCACCTGCACCCAGGGGTGATCAGCCAGGACGATGGCCTGAGCGACTCTGTGCTCAAAGCCAGTCACAGGTTCGACAACCCTGTGCTCAAGGTAACCATTCAGCGCACCCGCTAGTCAGCCAGGTTACCTGACCAGCTTAATTTAGCATCGACGAAATAAATTCCCTCTGGGCTGGGTCTACTGGATGTAGGCCAACTAGAGGGAGTTTGTTATGTCTGTGATAAACGGTGACAGGACGCTAGGTGAAGGGCGCCGAATCTTGCTGGTCGAGGATGAGCCAGACCTCGCCCGCCTGATCCGTCTCAACCTGGAATCTCTGCAACATGAGGTGACCCAGGTCAGCACTCTGAACCAAGCCAGGCAACAGCTGCGCAGCAAGTGTTTCGATCTCCTGCTGCTGGATCGCATGCTGAGCGACGGCGATGGCCTGACCCTGTGCCAGCAGCTGCGTCAGGAGGGAAAGAGCCTGCCCTGCATGATGATCACCGCCAGAGACAGCGAGGCGGATATCGTCCTCGGGCTGGAGTCCGGCGCCGACGACTATCTGGTCAAACCCTTCAGCGTGTTGGAGCTCAGGGCCAGGGTCAAGGCGCTGCTCAGACGCTCCGCTCAGCAGGCCGCCGACCAGTATGCCCTCACCTTTGACGAACTGGTGATCGACAGCAAGACGCGTGAGGTCACCGCCGCCAACCAGCCCCTGGCTCTCACAGCCAGGGAGTTCGATCTCCTCTACTACCTGGCCCAACATCCACGTCAGGTATTCAGCCGCATGCAGCTGCTGGAAGCCGTGTGGGGATACTCCTATGCGGGTTATGAGCACACGGTCAACAGCCACATCAATCGTCTCAGGGCCAAGCTGGCCTGCTGCCCCAGCAGCAACGAACTGGTGCAGACGGTATGGGGCGTGGGCTATAAGTTCGCCCCACCGGCGGCGCACTAGCCATGGTCAACAGCCTGTTCGGCCGCATCCTGCTGCTTGCCAGCGCCTGTGTCTTGCTGCTGTTTCTCGGCTTCTGGCAGTGGTCTAGCCTGAGTCAGCATCACAGCCAGCGGCTGGTACAGCAGTCCCTGCACAGAGAGCTGGCGACCCACATGGCCGAGATAAACCCGCTTCTATCCCAAGGGATCACCTCGGACGCCGCCCTTAAAGAGGCCTTTCACGACCTCATGTTGCTGGGGCCCAGCTTCGAGATCTACACCTTAGACACTCAAGGCAAGGTGATCGCCTTCGATGCCAAACAGGAGCAGATCAAGACCTACAGGGTGGACATCACCAAGATTCGTTCCTTCCTCAAGGGTGATACCCTGCCAATCCTGGGCACAGATCCCAGGAGTGATGGCCAGCAGAAGATCTTCTCCGCCAGCCCACTCATTGGCCCAAACGGCAGCCTCAGCGGCTACCTCTATGTGATCATCGGCGGCGAAGCCTTCGATAATTGGCAGTCACTCATCCAGGCCAAAGACCTGCCCGAGCGCTGGGGCGTCGCCCTGGGCGGCTGGGCACTATTTACCCTGATCTTGTTTGCCCTGCTGCTGCGTTACCTGACCCGGCCCCTCAATCGCCTCACCCAGGCCCTGGGCGAGCTGGAACACAAACACATAGACCAGCCCCTCGCCCTTCCCCTGGCGCCGAGCCGCAGCCAGGAGATGGCCCAGCTGAATGGGCAGATCAATCGTCTGTTAGAAGAGGTGGCCCAGAAGCAGCGACAGGTCACGGCGCAGCAGGCGGCCAAACAGGAGTTCCTGCTGCATCTGTCACACGATCTCAAGACGCCGCTCACCACCTTGCTGGGATACTTAGATACCTGGCTGCTGAGCCCGGCCGATGCACGCGACGATAGCCTGCTGCAGTACGCGGCCGCCTCGGGGCAGAGGCTACAGCAGCTGCTGGCACAGATGCTCGAGTTGGCGGCGCTGGAGAACGGTCAGATCAAGGCGAACATGCGCCGCGTCTCGCTGCAGTCGATTCTCGATGAGCTCAACCAAACCTTCGCCCCAAAGGCCAGACGGGCCGAGGTCAGCCTCCGCCTAGGGCAATGTGAAAATGAGGGTGAGAGTGAGGGCGAGTGTGAGTTCCTCTATACGGATCCTCAGCTCATGAGCCGGGTGCTCAACAACCTGCTGGACAACGCCCTACGCCACACACCGCCAGGCGGTGAGATAGCCGTCTATCCCCAGACGCTGGCCTCGGGATCTTATCTGGTGATCCAAGACTCGGGCAGCGGCATGCAACCCGAAGCCATTGCCGCCCTGCAACATACTCCTAGCCCAAGCCAACCCGAGCTCTACTATTGCCGGGGCGAAACGCTGCCGCAACTAGGCGTCGGCCTGGCGATCGTCAGGCAGCTATTGGCCAGACTCGGCTGTCGTATCGAGGTGCAGAGTGCAACCGACCGGGGCAGCCGATTCATGATCGCACTGCCCCGATATCGATGAGGTGGGGTTTATTGCGGGGAGATCACCAGGTGGCGGCGGAGGAAAGGGTACGCCAAGCTAGCCAGCGAGGCGAAGAGGCAGGCCCACATGACCACCACCAATGCGGCAACCATATATTGGCCCAGAATAGTGTCTGCGTTAGCAACATAGATATGGTGAATACCATTAAGCAGACCGAAGAAAACTGCGAAACATATCACGCTGATTGCTATAAACTTTTTCATATCGAAATCCTTGTTTTTCCCTGACTGAATTCAGGTTAGCAGATGCTCTCTGATAATACACATTAGTTACTATTCGAATTTATAATAGGTCGAAAAGGTAGGATTAACAGGGAATCGCGGACAAAAAAATAGCCAGTCGAGTTGCCCCGACTGGCTAGCTTTCAAGCTTAATGCCGCTTATTTGTGGTATTGCGCCGACAGTTCGTGAACTGACTTGATGAAGGCGCCGGCATGCTCTGGATCCACATGTTGGTGAATACCATGGCCCAGGTTGAATACATGGCCAGAACCTTCACCGTAACCGGCCAGGATCTGGCGCACTTCTTCGTGGATGCGCTCTGGAGAGGCATAAAGCATAGAAGGATCCATGTTACCCTGCAGGGCAACCTTGTGACCCACGCGGCGACGAGCGTCGGCAATGTCCACTGTCCAGTCAAGACCCAGTGCATCACAGCCAGTCTCGGCCATCGCCTCTAGCCATAGTCCACCACCCTTAGTGAACAGCGTCACAGGCACCTGACGACCATCGGCATGACGGGTCAGACCGTCGACGATCTTCTGCATGTAGCGCAGCGAGAACTCGCGGTAAGCGGTATGAGACAGGGCGCCGCCCCATGAGTCGAAAATCATCAGCGACTGAGCACCGTTCGCTACCTGAGCGTTCAGGTACAGAGTCACAGAATCGGCCAGCTTGTCTAACAGCATGTGCAGCGCCGCTGGCTCGGCATAGGCCATCTTCTTGATCTTCTCGAAGGTCTTGCTCGAACCGCCCTCGACCATGTAGGTCGCCAGTGTCCAAGGTGAACCAGAAAAACCGATCAGCGGCACTTCGCCTTTCAGCTCACGGCGAATGGTGCTCACCGCATTCATTACATAGCCAAGCTCATCTTCTGGATCCGGTACGGCCAGCTTCTTGATGGCATCAAGCGTATCGGTTGGACGCTCGAAACGAGGACCCTCACCGGTTTCGAAATAGAGACCCAGGCCCATGGCATCTGGCACGGTCAAAATATCAGAGAATAAGATCGCAGCATCGAGATCGTAACGACGAAGTGGTTGCAACGTCACCTCACAGGCCAACTCGGCATTGCGGCACAGTGACATGAAGTCGCCGGCTTGTGCGCGGGTTGCTTTGTATTCAGGAAGGTAACGACCCGCCTGACGCATCATCCACACAGGAGTCACATCAACAGGCTGTTTTAGTAAGGCACGTAAATAACGATCATTTTTTAGTTCTGCCATAAGGCTCTATTCCTACGCTTATTGATTTTCGCTGGGACAGTAGTTTAGCATTTACGCGAGTAAAGTAACCTCCATCGGCGCATTTATGTGACAAACGCCGCTTGATTATTTTTTTACCCCCTCACGCTTTCACTCAAGGTTTGGCCTAGAGCGCAAATTGCTCGCCTCAGCCCTCAATTCGTTAGAAAAAAGTTGCACCCCCTCTTTGCCTTTGGTATAAAAAGTCTGCGCTAGCAAGAACAATCAAGAAGCTCGTCGCATCGAGCCCGCAAAAACTTTACTCGCCCAGCGATAGATTTCTATCGCTGGGCATTTTATTTCTGCCCTTCTCACCAACAACGCCTCCGTCATTTTGTATACAAAACAAGCAGATTCGACCAGCTGAAAGATCGCCCGGATCGACTAAAAAATGGTTGATCAAAGCGGTATTTCTCACCTACATTAGAAGTCATAGAATAACTTGCGATGGGGACCATCATGCTAAAGCAATTGGAACGGGCCGAACAGAAATGGGGTGGCGCCAATACACTGATTGATCAATGGCTAAACCACCGTCGTAGGCTGCTGATTAACTACTGCCAAATCGCCGGGCTGCCGCCCTACGAGGCGATAGACAAGTCGCTTCCCGCCTTCAAGTCGGTGAAAGAGTTCTGCGATCTTCTGGTGGATTATGTGTCCGAAGGACACTTCGAGGTCTATGACCGCGTGGTTACCGCCTGCGAGAAAAACGGCGAATCCAGCCAGGCCTTGGCGCAGACCATAGTGCCTAAGATCAGCGAAACCACAGATATGGCCCTGGACTTCAACGACAAGTACACCAGTGCCAGCGACGACAAGATCCTCTATCAGCTGGACAAAGATCTCTCCTCACTCGGCGATGCCATGGAGACACGTTTCCAACTGGAAGATCAGCTACTGGAAGTGCTGCACAGCAAATACTCGGCATAAACGACAAAGAGCAAGCGACTAAGCGCACTTTCCCTATCACTGACATACAATAGCGCAGACATAAAAAAGGCCAGCTAATCAGCTGGCCTTTTCGCGTTATCAATTCCGATTACACGGCAGACTGGAAGATCACTTCGCCCGCTTTTTGTGTGTATGAATCGATCTGGTCGAAGTTCAGGTAACGGTAAGTATCGGCTGCAGTCGCATCGATCTCTTTGGCGTACTCTTGATACTCTTCAACGCTTGGCAGACGACCCAGCAGTGCGGCAACAGCGGCCAGCTCGGCTGACGCCAGGTAGACGTTTGCGCCAGTACCCAGACGGTTCGGGAAGTTACGGGTAGAGGTAGAAACTACCGTCGCGCCCTCGGCAACACGTGCCTGGTTACCCATACACAGAGAACAACCTGGGATCTCGATGCGCGCACCGACACGACCGAAGATGGCGTAGTAACCCTCTTCTGTCAGTTGATCGCGGTCCATCTTAGTTGGTGGTGCGATCCACAGACGGGTTGGTAGCGTCTTGGCGAACTTGTCTAGCATCTTACCGGTTGCACGGAAGTGGCCGATGTTAGTCATACAAGAACCAACGAACACCTCGTCGATCTGGGTGTCTTTCACCTGAGACAGGAGCACGGCATCATCTGGATCGTTTGGTGCACACAGGATAGGCTCTTTGATCTCGTTCAGATCGATCTCGATCACTTCGGCGTATTCTGCATCAGCATCGGCAGCCATCAATTCTGGGTTAGCCAACCACTCTTCCATCGCGGCGATACGACGCTCTATGGTGCGACGGTCGCCGTAACCTTCGGCGATCATCCACTTCAACATCACGATATTAGAGTTGAGGTATTCGATGATAGGCTCTTTGTCCAGCTTGATGGTACAACCGGCAGCACTACGCTCGGCAGAGGCATCAGACAGTTCGAATGCCTGCTCAACCTTCAGCTTCTCAAGGCCTTCAATCTCTAGGATGCGACCAGAGAAGGCATTGATCTTGCCTTTCTTCTCAACGGTCAGCAGACCCATTTCGATCGCCTTGTGCGGAATCGCATGTACCAGGTCACGTAATGTGATACCAGGCTGCATCTCGCCCTTGAAGCGAACCAAGATAGACTCAGGCATGTCCAGTGGCATCACACCAGTAGCAGCGGCGAAAGCCACCAGACCAGAACCCGCTGGGAAAGAGATACCGATTGGGAAACGAGTATGCGAGTCACCACCTGTACCTACGGTATCAGGCAGCAGCATGCGGTTTAGCCAAGAGTGGATCACACCGTCACCTGGACGCAGCGACACACCGCCACGGTTCATGATGAAGTCAGGTAGCGTGTGGTGAGTGTTCACGTCAACTGGCTTAGGATAAGCGGCAGTGTGACAGAATGACTGCATGGTCAGGTCGGCGCTGAAGCCAAGACATGCCAAGTCTTTCAACTCGTCACGCGTCATAGGACCTGTGGTGTCCTGTGAACCCACAGAAGTCATCTTAGGCTCACAGTATTGGCCAGGACGCACACCGGCTACGCCGCATGCCTTACCCACCATCTTCTGCGCCAGGGTGTAACCCTTGCCTGAATCGGCCACATCTTGTGGACGTACGAATACGTCTGAGGCTGGCAGACCTAACGTTTCACGAGCGCGATCCGTCAGACCACGACCGATGATAAGCGGAATACGGCCACCGGCACGTACTTCGTCAAGCAGCACGTCAGTCTTAAGCTTGAACTCAGAGATCACTTCGTCGCTGCCGTGTAGCTTAACCACGCCTTCGTATGGGTAGATGTCGATCACATCGCCCATGTTCATCTTGCTTACGTCTAGCTCGATTGGCAGTGCACCGGCATCTTCCATGGTGTTGAAGAAGATAGGGGCGATCTTGCCACCTAGACAGAAACCACCGGCACGCTTGTTAGGTACGAATGGGATATCGTCGCCCATGAACCAAAGTACAGAGTTAGTCGCAGACTTACGTGAAGAACCTGTACCCACAACGTCGCCCACATAAACCAGTGGATGACCCTTCTGTTTCAGGGCTTCGATCTCATTGATTGGGCCTTTCACGCCCGCTTCGTCTGGCACTATGCCGTCGCGCGCGTTTTTCAGCATCGCCAGGGCGTGCAGTGGGATATCTGGACGAGACCAGGCATCGGGTGCTGGTGACAGATCGTCTGTGTTGGTTTCACCTGTCACCTTGAATACGGTCAGGGTAACCTTGTCGGCCAGCTTAGGACGGCTGAGGAACCACTCGGCGTTCGCCCAAGACTCAACCACTTGCTTAGCGTGAGCGTTGCCCGCTTGCATCTTCTCAACCACATCGTGGTAGGCATCGAACATCAACAGGGTGTTTGACAGAGCCTTAACCGCCAATGGTGCCTGAGCGTCATTGTCGAGCTGCGCAATCAGCGGCTCGATGTTGTAACCGCCCTGCATGGTACCCAGTAGCTCAACGGCGCGCGCCGCAGACAGGATAGGAGATGTTGCCTCACCTTTGGCAACCGCATCGAGGAAACCGGCTTTCACATAGGCCGCTTCGTCAACACCTGGTGGAATTCTGTTTTCCAGCAGGTCGAGGATGAACTCCTCTTCACCCGCAGGTGGATTCTTAACTAATTCGATTAATTCGGCCACTTGATGGGCATCTAGTGGCTTAGGGACTACGCCCTCTGCAGCACGTTCTGCGACGTGTTTACGATATGCTTCTAGCACGGCAACATTCCTCTTTGTTTGGCGTTCTAACAGCGAAACTGCACGTCTTCAATTCTGAAGCTCACAGTCAAGCAGGCTCAACCCGTATTTCCGGCCGCATTATACTACAGCTTTGCAAAAGTATGAATCAGATCACACTCTTAGAAGTGAGAAATTACCGGGATTTCCTAGGGTGCCCAGCAAATTAGCGCAGCCCTGAAACAAATGAAATTAGACAATAGTTTGAATAACATGTTAAGCATTTGAAATACAATAAATTTCAAAGGCAACACAAATTCATTCCAAACGCATAAACCCGGCTCTCTCCTGAGAAAAAATCCCACAAAAAAATTGCCTGGAGGCTCGTAAATACCCGAAGAATCCGCATAATATTCCACTTTCTCAATCAATATGAAGCAGCAAGAGCCATAACCATGAGCCAAATAAATTTAGCGGCAGTCATCTTCGATATGGATGGCGTGCTTATCGATTCCGAGCCGAGTTGGCAGGCCGCCGAATACAAGGTGCTGAGCCAGCTGGGGCTACCCATCAGCCTCAGCGATACCGAGCAGACCACAGGGCTGCGCATCGACCAAGTAGTCGAATACTGGTATCGACGCCACCCTTGGGAAGGCTATGACAATGCGGCGACCGCCGAGGCGATAGTCACGCAAGTGGCCGGAGAGATCCTGAGTCACGGCGAGGCGATCTCCGGCGTCAAGGAGGCGCTCGAGGCCTGCAAACAAAGGGGACTCAAGCTTGGCCTGGCCACCTCATCGCCGACGCTTTTGATCGATGCCGTGATGCAGAAGCTGACCATCAGAGAGCTGTTCGATTCCATCGAGAGCGCCGAGGCGCTGGCCCTGGGCAAACCCCACCCAGAGGTGTACCTCAACTGCGCCAAGGCCCTAGGCGTGGCGCCTTCGCAATGCCTGGCGATAGAAGATTCCTTCAACGGCCTGATCGCCGCCAGGGCCGCCAACATGCACACTGTGGTGATCCCGGCGCCCCATGAGGCGAGCCAGGCCAGATGGGCCGCCGCCCACCAGCAGCTCGCCAGTCTCGATGAGTTCGCCGACTACCTGGCACAATGCACCGCTAAATAGCAGTAAGCCACTCGATTCTGACAACAAAAAGCCCATCCTAGGATGGGCTTTCGTTTGTTTAGATTGTACTTTTGTTAAAGTCTGGGATTACCAGATCTTCACGCGATCTTCTTCGCTCAGGTACATCTTGTCGCCGGCCTTAACATCGAACGCCTCGTAGAAGGCTGGGATGTTACGCGGCGTACCCATGGCGCGGAAATGGCTTGGTGAGTGCGGGTCGGTCAACAGACGACGTCCCAGCTCTTCGTCGCGATAGTTACGACGCCATACCTGTGACCAGCCGATGAACAGACGCTGCTCGCCGGTCAGGCCATCGATCACTGGTGCCTCTTTACCGTTTAGGCTCAGCTGATATGAGCGCGCCGCCACCGTCAGACCGCCCAGGTCACCGATGTTCTCACCCAGTGTGAGGTCGCCATTAACAAACTTACCTGGCAGGGCTTCATAGCCAGAGTATTGAGCGCTGAGCTGAGCACCGCGCTTCTTGAACTCTTCTCTGTCTTTATCAGACCACCAGTCTCTCAGGTTGCCGTCACCGTCATACTTGGCGCCTTGGTCATCGAAACCATGGCTGATCTCGTGGCCAATCACAGCGCCGATGCCACCATAGTTGATCGCATCATCGGCATCCATGTTGAAGAACGGCGGCTGCAGGATAGCGGCCGGGAAGACGATCTCGTTCATCACAGGGCTGTAGTAAGCGTTAACCGTCTGCGGCGTCATGTGCCACTCGGTGCGATCGATTGGCTTACCTAGCTTGTCCAGCATGGTCTTGTATTCGAAGTGAGCGTAACGCAGATAGTTACCCACGAGATCATCGGCCTTGATGCTCAGATCTGTGTAATCTTTCCACTTGTCTGGGTAGCCGATCTTGTAGTTGAACTTAGACAGCTTCTCTTGCGCCGCCACCTTAGTCTCAGGCGTCATCCACTCGAGTTCGTTGATGCTGACTTCGAAGCCCTTGATCAGGTTATGGATCATCTTCTCCATGCGGGCCTTGGCTTCTGGCTTAAAGTGACGCTTAACGTACTCTTGACCTACCAGCTCACCGATCACCTGATCCGCTGCATCTACCGCTTTTTTCCAGCGCGGCTTCTGCTCTTCGATGCCCATCAGCGTCTTGCTGTGGAAGGCAAAGTGCAGGTCGACCATCTCTTTGTTCAGCAGCTCGGCGGAGCTGTCCACCAGGTGGAACATCAGGTAGTCCTGCCACTCCTCGACGCTGAACTGGTTAAATTGCTTGCCAAACTTCTCGAAGAAAGAGGGCTGACGCACGATCACCTCGGTGACCTTGTTCATGTCGGCGCCGTTAGCAAACTGTGAATAATCGAAGTTGCTGACTGTCTTCTGCAGGCCAGCGATATCCATCTTGTTGTAGCTCTTGTTGGCGTCACGTGACTCGGTGCGCGTCCACTGGCTCTCGGCCAGGAAGCGCTCGATCTCGGCAACGTTGTTCGCGGCGCGCTTGGCATTCGCGTAACCGGCAGCAGCCAGCAGATCCGTCACATAACTCTGCAGCGCGGCGCGGTTGGCCACGAACTTAGCATCGTCTTTCAGGTAGTAGTCGCGATCCGGCAGGGTCAGGCCAGACTGGTAGAAGTAGACGCCATACTGGGTCGACTTCTTGGCATCGTTGTTCACATAGAAGCCCAGTGGCATCTGCACGCCAGAGACCAACAGCTTACCCATCTGGTTGGCAACGTCTTGATGGCTCTTGAGGCCGGCGATCTCCGCCATAGGTGCCTTAATCGGCGTCACACCCAGCTGCTCGACCAGGTCGGTATTCATGTAACTGGCGTAGAAATCACCCACCTTCTGCTCGTTAGAGCCTTCGGCCTTGTTTGGCATGGCAGCCACTTCGTCGATGATCTCTTTCAGGGCATTCTGGCTCTGCTCATACAGCACAGAGAAGGCGCCGTAGTTAGACTTGTCGGCAGGGATCGGCGTGTTCGCCAACCAGTGACCGTTAACGCTGTAATAGAAATCGTCCTGATGACGCACCTGAGTGTCGAAGTTTTCCTTCTCAACGCCCGACACCTTTGTCGCTTGTACACTCTCGACCTGAGTGGTGTCATGGCTACCACAGGCGCCTAGGCCCAAGCCCAACGCCACGGCTAATGCCAAATGACTGACTTTTTTCATCTCGAATTCCCCGGTTTTTACGCTTTAATTGTTTATCTTCAGGTTGGTTAAACCATTGCGAATGACACACTAACACCCCAGCCTGCTCGACTGTAGGGCGATTTTGTAACTTTGTATGACGCTTTAACCTGCCTACCAGTTCTTACCCAGGAAGAGGAAGACGGTATTTTCGCCATCATCTGTCCAGCCATAACCGATAGCCGCCGGCCCTATGGCGGTATCTGTCCCCAGATAGAGGCTGCCGCCATAGATGAGATCATTCAGGCTGACGCTGTCGCGGATCGACCAGACGTTACCCGCCTCAAGACTGGCCCCCAGATAGAGGGGATAGTCAGTCATACCCAGCACATCCCGGCCCAGATCGTATTGATAGACGAAGGCGCCGAACACCTTATGGGGTCCGACCAAAGCATTCTTGTGATAGCCCGACAGGTTGAGGAAGCCGCCCAATTCGGAGACGTTGACACTGAAGCCGCGCTCCTTATCAACTGTCGCCAGCGAAGCCTTACCCACGAAGGCATGATTGCCGACACTCAGGGCGCCGCGCCAATCGGCCGTGATCTGGAAGGAGGTCTCGGACGGATCTTCTCCCAGGATGTCGGGCGAGTGTTCACGGCGATAGTACATGTTGACCGTGACGCGATTACCCGAAGTCGGAAAGCTGATGCTGTCCAGGTCATCGAAACCAAATTTAAGATAGGCGCCGTAGGAGCTAAAATCTGCCCGGCCATCGAGGGCCGCATTTTCGAGATAGCCGGTGTCGCCCATCACGCCCAGCTCAATCAGGCCTTCCTTGATGTAGTTGAAGCCAATGCCCATCTCGGCGCGATACTTGACCTGATTTAGCTCCAGGAAACGATTGTTTTCCTCATACAGGGTCCAGTCTTTCTTCTCATAGCCCACCTCGGCACGGGTGAAATAGTTCTGGTCGGAGTCCAGCGGCACATACAACTCTGATGAAAGCAGCTTTTCAAAACCCAGACGCAGCTCGTTACGCCACTCGCCGCCATAGGCGGTGAGATCTGTCATGGTATAGGCCAGATCCAGTGCCACGACGGAGTCTAAGGTGAAGTCATCTTCCCAACTAAAGCCGAGCTGAAAATAGTTAGGTCCCCAGGATTTGGCCCGAGTCTGCAGGATCAGAATCCGCCCCTCTTCGGTATCGACAAACTCGGCGTTAACCCGCTCGAACTTATCCAAGGCATAGACATTGTTGATCCCCTTCTCCAGCTTCGCCTTATCGACCACCTCACCCGGCTCTATGCCCAGGGTCTCTGCCAGCAGCTTCTCGCTCACCTTAGAGTTGTTGTCGAAACGTATGGCAACCACGGGGCGCGACAGGTTGTAGAGCCAGCCGACGCTGGCGGCATCCTTGTGGGCCTGGTAGGCCGTGTATTGCTCAGGAGTCACGGCCAGTTGCTTGAGTCTGCCCAGCTGCTCCTTCACCGCCACCTCGCCCAGACGATAGGCCTCGGGCATAATGGCAAAATCTGTGGTGCTGAGCTCGCCCACCTCGGGGCGGATCAAAATATCTTGCTCCGTCAGCAGCTGTTTCTGCCGCTCAGTGCTGGCATTGGTCAGCATGGTCGACAGCTGATTGAGTACCGCCACCGTGCTCTCCAGCTGATCCCGCTTCACCAATGAGGAACCGATATCTACGGCGATGACGATGTCGGCGCCCATGGCCTTGACCACATCCACCGGCATGTTGTTGGCGATACCGCCATCGACGATAATGCGTCCCTTATACTGGGCCGCCTGCAGCGCGCCAGGAACCGTGGCCGAGGCCTGCATGGCATCCACCAGGCTGCCGCTGTCGATCACCACGGCGCCGCTGGTCTCGAGATCGGTCGCCACGGCGCGATAGGGAATCGGCAGTTCATCGAAGTGCTCAAACTTGTGTACCAGATCCGTCGAGTGTTGCAGCAAGATAGACATAGACTGGCCGCGCAGCAGACCGTTAGGCACCTTCACCTCTTTGTCGCTGTAGCCAATATTGATAGGAATATTGAATCTGTCCCGCTGCTGCTTGCCGCGATAGCTGAGGGCGGCGCGGGGAATGGTATCCGAATAGCCGGCGTTCCAGTTGGACCCCATCATGATCTCTTCGATCTCTTCCGCGCTATAGCCCAGAGCATACATGCCGCCCACATAGGCGCCTATACTGGTACCGGCAATGTAGTCGACGGGAATATGCTCCGCCTCCAGCGCCTTAAGCACGGCGATATGGGCCGCCCCCTTGGCACCGCCACCGCTGAGCGCCAGACCTATCTTGGGGCGTTCTTCGCTCAGGGCTGGGGCTGAGAGGCTTACCAGCAGCAAAGAGAATAGAAAAGGTTTCATCATCGGCGGTGCTTCTTCCTTTGAAAAGAGGGACAAGATATTCTAGCAAACCTTTTAAAAAACAAGAAAGTTTGCACTATCACCCGATGAAAATGCCGCTACTGAGACTTGATGTAGAGGTATTTCTCAAACTCATCTATGGTCATCGGCTTGGCAAAATAGTAGCCCTGAATGATGTAACAGCCACGACTAAAGACCTGCTCTAGCTGCTCCTGGGTCTCCACCCCTTCGGCCACCACTTTCAGCTTAAGGTTTCGGGCCAGCTCTATGATACTGCTGGCGATCGCCTGATCTGCCTCGTTAGTAGCGATATCGATCAGGAAGGAGCGATCGATCTTGAGCGTGCTGACATCGAAGCTACGCAGATAGGCAAGCGACGAGTAGCCGGTACCGAAATCGTCGATCGCTACCTCTATGCCGATCTCCCGTAGCGCCTTTAGGTGATCTTTGGCCACATGCAGCTCTTTCATCAAGACGCCCTCGGTGATCTCCAGCCCCAGCATCTTAGCCGGCATGCCAGACTCCTTGAGCGCCTGCTGCACATCTTGAATAAAGTCGGGTTGCCTGAAGTGCACCGCAGAGACGTTGACCGACAGTTTCAACTCGTCGCCGAAATGTTCAGCCCACTTGGCGCCCTGCAGACAGGCCTGCTTGATCACCCAACGGTCGATTTCGATGATCAGGCCGCATGACTCCGCCACCCGGATAAAGATATCGGGACGAATATAACCTTCCTTGGGGTGGTGCCAGCGCAGCAGCGCCTCCATGCCCACCACCTTGTCGTCCTTGAGGATATCGATCTGCGGCTGGAAGTAGAGCTCAAACTCCTGCCTGTCCATCGCCTTACGTAGCTCTGCCTCCAACTTGAGGTGATACAGGGCCTCGGCGTTACGCTCGGCCGAGAAGTATTGGAAGTTACCCCGCCCCTCTTCCTTGGCGTGGTACATGGCCTGATCGGCGTTCTTGATCAACACCTCGGGCTGCTTGGCATCATCCGGCCACAGGCTGACCCCGATACTGGTGGAGATGAAAAACTCACGACCATAGAGCTCGAACGGCTTCTCTATCTGGCGGATCAGCGCCTCACACAAATGGTTGACCTCGTCGATATCCACCATGTCGCGCATCAAAATCACAAACTCATCGCCCCCGAAGCGGCAGAGGGTGTGGTTTTCACTCACGCAGGATTGCAAACGGCTGGCGGCCTCCACCAGCAGGGCGTCGCCCATGCTGTGACCATAGGAGTCGTTGACGTTCTTGAAGCGATCCAGATCGAGGAAGATCAGCGCCAGCTTATCTTCGGTCTGCTCGGCGCGGTGGATACACTTAGCCAGTCGCGCGGCGAACAGGGAACGATTGGGCAAACCGGTCAGCACGTCATAGTTGGCCAGACGGCGCAGGTCCGCCTCGGTCTGCTTACGCTCTGTGATATCTGAGAACACCGCCACATAATGGCTGATGTTGCCGCGGTCATCTTTCATGGTGGACAGGTTCAGCCACACGGGGCAGATCAGCCCCTCGGCGCACTGAAACTCGTGCTCGCCGGTCCAGGTGATGCCCTGCTCCAACAGGATGTTGATCTCATCACTCCTGTCTTCGCTGCTGTGAACCAGCTGAGCAAAGTATCTGTCGATAAGATCATCGGCGCTCATCCCCAGAATAGACTGGGCCGCCTTGTTCGAGACCCTCACCCGCTCATCGGCGTCTAAGATAAGCACCCCTTCCGAGGTGTTGGCAAACGCCTGAGCCAGCAGCTTAACGTCATCTTCCAGCATTCGCTGCGTAGTAATGTCGGTGTAGATACCGGCGACTTTCTTCACCCGGCCGCTAACGGGATCGAACTCCAATGCACGGCCGCGTACCCGGGTCCAGCCCCAAGACTCGTCGGGGCGGCGGTAACGATAATCCACATCCAACCTGTCATCCTGCTTGGAGAGCAGGCGTTTCCAGGCGGTAAATACCTTTTCCTGGTCATCGGCATAGATGGGGAACTCATCCATCTTAAGCTCGAAGGCATCTCCTCTGTCGGGGAAATAGCCCCCACGGTTTTCCAGCAGGAAGGTTTCGCTCTCGCTGTGCCACTCCCACAGCTCTGAGTCACTGCCCCGCAGCGATTGACGCAGCCTGTCCTCGCTCTCCTTGAGCTTCTTGTTGACCCGTCTGAAGGCACCTATCTGCTTCTGACGCAGCAGCAGGAAGTAGAGCCCCACCAGCAGAAGCGAAAGCAGCAGCAAGCCTCTGAACCAGTCGTAGTTCCACCAGTAATCTTCTACCACGAAGCTGAACGAATAGGGGGTCTGCGACCAGACGCCGTTTTGCTCGCTGAGAATGTCTAAGGTGTAGTGGCCATCCTTGAGGCCCGAGACGTTGACCTGGGACTGGCCCATTAGCTGCAAGTACTTGCTCTCCTCGGACGCCTTGCCGCGGCGAAGACGATACTGCAGCTGAAACGGAATATCGGTCAGATAGTCGAGACTGGTCAGCTGGAAACTGATCAGGCGCGCACCGGGTTTTATCAGCATACCCGCCTCGGGCACCAGCTTGGTCTCCGTGTTGTCCTCGTAGAATACGGAGACAGATTCCATCATGATGCCATCTTCCGCCAAACGATTACGCATCTGGGGCACATCCACTAAAGCCACCCCATCTGGACTACCGACATAGAGACCGGCCCCTGGCTCATAGAAGGCGGCGCCATCGTTGAGCTCGTGACTGATCAGTCCGTCCTGCTTCTCGATAACCGTGATCCCGCCGGTGGTGAGATCTTGTCTCACCAGGGAGTTGGCACAGCCAAGTACCCGATAGCCCGGCAACTGCTCGATGAAATAGACGGAGCTACACTCCACCTGCCAGTTGTCGGTGAGAAAATAGGTCAGGCCCGTCTTGGGGTGGTACTCCACCAGCCCCTTGGGCGAGGTACCGAGCCAGAGCACGCCTGAATCCACCTCTTTGATATAGCTGACATCGACTGAGATGTTGTCGTCGGCGAATAGATCGATGCGCGAATAGAAGAGCCCCTTGCTATCGATATAGCCGAACAGGTTCTCACCGCCGATCCACAGCTTGCCGTCGGCCGCCCGGTAGATGGAGCGCAGCGGGATCTGATGCAGGGTACCGTCGACGCCTTTGACCTGCATTCGAGTCGGCTCCAGGCACCCCTTGTCCCAGTAGAACAGGCCCGTGGCGGTGACGAACCACCAGCGCGAGCTGATCAGAGGGTCCTTGTAGCTGAAGTAGATCATCTTATTTTCGAGCGAGGTGCGCCCGCCGCTGATCTCGGCGAAACGCATGGTCTTGCGCGCCTGCTTGTCGTAGATGAACAGGCCATTGGTAGTGCCCAGCAGCAGACGCTGCTTGTCGAACGCGCTCACCGTATAGACGCTGTCGTTGACCTCCATCTCATCTGGCAGATAGGTCTCACTCTTCTTGGCGTCGCGATCGACCTCGATAAGCCCCTTGTCTGTGCCCAACCACAGCTTATTTTTCTCGGCAAAGATACCCCAAATCATCTCGTTGCTAATCTGATAAGGGGCGTTGCGGCTAAAGTTGTCCAGCACGAAATCGGGATCGTCGGCGATGATCGCCAGGCCATCACCCGAGCCGCCGACCCAGACCAGGTCGTTATCGTCCACCGCCAGGTCATAGATGTAATCGAGATCCGCCGCCAGTTTCAACTCATTGCTAAAATGCTTTATCTCAAGGGTATCCGGGTGCCACTTGATCAGCCCCTCACGCCCAGACAGCCAGAGAAAGCCGAGCTTATCCTGAGCCATCTGGGTCACGTAGAAGGGGATCTGCTCTACCTTCTCCAGGGTTAACGAATCCGGGTAGACTCGATACAGACCATTGCTCGAACCCAGCCACAAACGCCCCGCCCTGTCTTCGAACAGGTTCTTTATCTGGCCCTGCTCTTCGGTCCAGGGGAAGATGCCTCTGAGCATCCCCAGGCTGTCTCTAAGCTGCAACTCATAGCTCTTACCAACGATCAGCTGGGCATCGCCAAATTGCGACAGCACGAACCAGGGCATATCCGGGTCGCTCGGCAAGGCGCTGATGAAGGTGAGCGTCATCGCCTTGTAGTCGAGTCGGTACAACTCGCCGACATAACTGAGCAGCACATAGCTACCATCTTTCTGGCGGGTGACCGCCTGCAGCCCGCTGGGATGAAACTCGGGAAACAGCTTGTCGCTGCCCAGCTGGACAAACTCATCTTTGACTATGTCGTACAGATAGGTGTTGGCATAGCTGCTGACCAGCAGATGTTGCTTACTCAGAGATTCGGTGAGATAGATATATTCGTCGGAGAGGCGGATATGGTTGGCGTCCTTGTCGATACGCCGCGCCTTGGTATCGCTGATACGGTACAGCCCCTGCTCAGTGGAGAGCCAGGTATAGCCATACTCATCGAAGCTGATGTCGTTTACCGTGGCATTGTTGAGGCCGTCCCGCGCGCTAAAGACCCTCTGCACCAGATCGCCCGCCATACTTGGCGCGGTAAAGCCAATCATGAAAAGCAAACAGCCTAATAAGCGTAACGCCTGGGTAAAACTCATAGAGGATCCCATCTCAGACAGACAGCACAACGGGGTTGGTGCATAGCGCGATAAACTTATAATTGTTACAAAAATATAATATATAAGTTAGCCAGCCAAAAAAAAAGCGCTCAGTGAGCGCTTTTTCCGATTTCAGAAGCAATTACTTTTTCTTCTTAGCCTTAGGGTTAGGCAAATCGGTAATTGAACCTTCGTAGATCTCGGCCGCTAGACCGACAGACTCATGCAGTGTTGGGTGAGCGTGGATGGTCAGTGCCAGATCTTCGGCATCACAACCCATCTCGATAGCCAGACCGATCTCGCCCAGCAGTTCGCCACCGTTAACACCCACGATAGCACCACCGATCACGCGATGAGTTTCCTTATCGAAGATCAGCTTAGTCATACCGTCTGAGCAATCAGAGGCGATTGCACGACCACTTGCCGCCCATGGGAAGCTTGCTGTTTCGTAGGCGATGCCTTGCTCTTTGGCTTCTTTCTCGGTCAGACCAACCCAAGCCACTTCAGGATCTGTGTAGGCGATTGATGGGATCACCTTAGGATCGAAGTAGTGCTTCATGCCAGCAATCACCTCGGCAGCGACGTGGCCTTCATGCACACCTTTGTGTGCCAGCATAGGCTGACCCACGATGTCACCGATAGCATAGATGTGTGGCACGTTGGTACGCATCTGCTTGTCGACATTGATGAAACCGCGCTCATCGATGTTTACGCCAGCCTTGTCGGCGTCGATCAGCTTGCCATTAGGTGTACGGCCGATAGCAACCAATACTGCGTCGTAGCGTACTGGCTCGGTCGGTGCCTTCTTGCCTTCCATAGAGACATAAATACCGTCTTCTTTCGCTTCAACGGCAGTCACCTTAGTCTCGAGGATCAGGTTGAACTTGTTCTTGATCTTCTTGGTGTAGACGCGAACGATATCTTTATCGGCAGCAGGGATCACCTGGTCGAACATCTCAACCACGTCGATTTCACTACCCAGTGATGAGTAAACAGTACCCATCTCAAGACCGATAATACCGCCGCCCATGACCAGCAGCTTGCCAGGCACTTCTTTCAGCTCAAGCGCATCGGTCGAATCCCAGATGCGTGGATCTTCATGAGGAATGAAAGGCAGTTGAATTGGACGAGAACCCGCAGCGATGATCGCTTGCTCGAAGTGAACCACTTTCACGCCGTCTTCGCCGGCAACTTCGATGGTGTTAGGACCGGTGAATTTACCCAGGCCGTTAACCACGTTCACTTTACGCATCTTAGACATGCCGCCAAGACCGCCGGTCAGCTGGCTGATAACACTCTGCTTAAACTCACGTAGCTTATCGAGATCGATCTGTGGCTCGCCAAACACCACACCGTGGTTTGAGATGGCCTTAGCTTCTTCGATCACCTTTGAAACGTGCAGCAGTGCCTTAGATGGGATACAACCCACGTTCAGACACACACCACCTAGGGTGCTGAAACGTTCTACGATAACAGTCTCTAGACCTAAGTCGGCAGCACGGAATGCTGCTGAATAACCTGCAGGGCCTGCACCTAAAACCACTACCTGAGTTTTGATTTCGTTACTCATGTTTTCCTCTATTCTTTCTCATTGTGTTGGGAGGAATTCCGGCCCAACCCATTATGACGCCAGCTTTTTGAACGTTAGTTCTTGTAAGGTGGCCGCATTTTAACCTTTCAAGGAGTTAAACAAAAGGCTACTCATGGTGAGTAGCCTTCATCATTACAAAATAAGTGTGCGTATGTCGGACAGCATACTTGACAGGGTCACGCTGAAGCGTGCCGCCATGGCGCCGTCGATCACACGGTGATCGTAAGATAAAGAGAGCGGCAACATTAACTTAGGCTCGAACTCTTTACCATTCCACTTAGGTTTAATTTCAGACTTAGAAACCCCTAAGATCGCCACGTCAGGATAGTTAACGATAGGCGTAAATGCCGTACCGCCGATGCCACCCAGGCTAGAGATGGTGAAACAGCTACCCTGCATGTCGGCCGCCTTAAGCTTGCCGTCACGAGCCTTAACCGAGATCTCCATCAGTTCGGCCGACAGCTCAATGATGCCTTTCTTGTCGACATCGCGAACCACAGGCACAACCAGACCGTTTGGCGTATCGACCGCCACACCTATGTGGTAGTACTTTTTCTTGATCAGCGACTCACCATCGGCGCTCAGGCTGGCGTTAAACACTGGGAACTGCTGCAGTGTCTTGGCCACCGCCTTCATCATGAAGACCAGCGGCGTGATCTTAACACCAGTCTTCTGCTTGGCAGCGATCTCGTTTTGCTGCTTACGGAAGGCTTCCATCTCTGTGATGTCGGCTTCGTCGAACTGAGTCACGTGTGGAATAGTGACCCAGTTACGGTGCAGGTTAGGTCCAGAGATCTTCTGGATACGGCTCAGCGGCACTTCTTCCACTTCACCAAACTTAGCGAAATCAACCTTAGGCGCTGCAATCACCTGCAGACCACCCTCACCGGCGCCCACGCTAGTGGCCGCAGAGGCTTTAGGACGAGACAGCTCATACTTGATAAAGGCCTGAACGTCTTCCTTCAGAATACGTCCCTTAGGACCAGTACCAGTTACCTGAGTCAGGTCTGCACCAAACTCGCGAGCCAGACGGCGAACCGCTGGCGAGGCGTGCACGGCACCTGTTACCGGCTTGCTACCGGCACTTGGGTGATGCGGCACAGGCGGCTTACTCGCCGCTGGCGCTGGTGCACTGGCTTGCGCAACTGGCGCAGGTGCAGCAGCTGCCGGAGTAGGAGCGGCAACGGGCGCACTCGATTGAGTCTCTATGGTCGCGATGACGCTACCCTGAGAAACCTTGTCACCCACCTTAACGGTCACAGAAACCAGCTTACCGGCGAACGGTGCAGGTACTTCCATGGTGGCCTTGTCGGTTTCCAGAGTGATCAGGCCTTGGTCGGCCTCGATCACATCACCAGCAGCCACCAATACCTCGATAACATCGACGTCAGACGCGTCGCCGATATCGGGCACACTAATCTCTTTCACTTCGATGCTGGCAGCGGCCGCTGGCGCAGCCTCTGCGCTTGGTGCTGGAGCCGCGCTTGCCGCAGGAGTCGCAGTTTCACCGCCGCTCACCTCAAGCATCAGAACCAGAGAGCCTTGAGAGACCTTGTCACCAACGGCCACTTTCATCTCTTTCACCACACCGGCTGCAGGCGCTGGTACTTCCATGGTCGCCTTGTCGGTTTCCAGCGTGATAAGCCCAGTGTCGACATCTATGCTGTCGCCCACGGCCACCAGCACTTCAATCACGTCGACATCTGAAGCATCGCCGATATCCGGCACTGTCACTTCAATCACTTGTGCAGAGGCTGGCGCCGCAGCAACAGGCGCTGCCGGAGCAGGCGTAGCCGGTGCTGCTGCAGGAGCCACTTCTGCTGCCGCTGGTGCAGGCTCGGCGGCCTGCGCCTCACCCGCTTCCATCATAGCGATAAGTGTACCTTCAGAGACGGTATCGCCCACGGCGACCTTTATCTCGGCAAGTTTACCGGCGAAAGGCGCAGGAATATCCATGGTCGCCTTGTCGCTTTCAACGGTAATGATCGATTCTTCGGCGGCGAGGGTATCGCCCACCGCAGCACAGATCTCGATAACCTGTACTTCATCCCCACCGATATCGGGGACTAAAACTTCTTTTAATTCAGCCATTCTCTATCCCCTTACGCGAACTGTGGGTTGATCTTGTCAACATCGATGCCGTACTCGGCAATTGCTTGCGAGAGTACTTCAACTGGCAACTCGTTGCGGTCAACCAGCGACTTCAGTGCGGCGATCACGATGAACTTGGCGTCCACTTCGAAGTGGTGACGCAGATTCTCGCGGCTGTCACTGCGGCCGAAACCGTCGGTACCCAGCACCTTGTAGTCGGTAGGAACATAGGCGCGTAGCTGCTCGCCATATATCTTCATATAGTCGGTGGCAACAACGGCTGGTGAATCGCTAGACAGCACCTGGCTGATATAAGCCTGCTTAGGCGTCTCGGTTGGGTGCAGCATGTTGTAACGCTCTGCCGCCTGACCGTCGCGAGTCAGCTCGTTGAAGCTGGTCACGCTGAATACGTCTGACGAGATACCGAAGTCTTTCGCCAGCGCCTGCGCCGCCTTACGAACTTGTTCAAGGATGGTGCCACAGCCCATTAGCTGTACCTTACCCTTGCCGCTACCAGACACTGATTCCAGCTTGTAGATACCCTTGACGATACCTTCCTCGGCACCCTCTGGCATCTCAGGCTGAACATAGTTTTCGTTCATCGTGGTCAGGTAGTAGAAGATATCTTCCTGGTTTTCGCCGTACATACGACGGATACCGTCTTGAACGATAACTGCAATCTCATAACCATAGGTCGGGTCGTAAGAGATACAGTTAGGGATAGTGTTAGCCAATACGTGGCTGTGACCGTCCTGATGCTGCAGACCTTCACCGTTCAGGGTAGTACGACCTGACGTACCACCAACCATGAAGCCGCGAGCACGCATATCACCTGCCGCCCATGCCATGTCGCCAATACGTTGGAAACCAAACATAGAGTAGTAGATGTAGAATGGGATCATTGGCGTATCGTTAACCGAGTAGCTGGTCGCCGCAGACACCCAAGAAGACATGGCGCCTAGCTCGTTGATACCCTCTTGCAGTACCTGGCCTGACTTATCTTCGCGGTAGTAAGCCACCTGATCCGAGTCTTGTGGTACGTACTTTTGTCCTTCGTGAGCATAGATACCCACCTGACGGAACAGACCTTCCATACCGAAGGTACGCGCCTCATCCGGGATGATAGGGACAATGTTCTTACCTATCTTCTTATCTTTCAGCAGCGCAGTCAGTATACGGACGAACGCCATGGTGCTTGAGATCTCACGACCGTTAGAGCCCTTGAGGATAGAGTCGAAGATCTTCAGTGAAGGCACTTCGAGGTCTTCAGAGAACTTCTGACGACGAGCCGGCATAGAACCGTGCAGCGCGGCGCGGCGTTCTTGAAGGTACTTCACCTCTTCCGAATCTGGACCTGGGTGATAGAAAGGGATTTCTTCTAGCTTGTCGTCAGGGATCGGGATATTGAAGCGGTCACGGAAGTAACGTACGGCGCTGATGTCCATCTTCTTAACGTTGTGCGCGATGTTCTTACCTTCACCGGCATCACCAAGACCATAACCTTTAACAGTCTTAGCCAGGATAACGGTTGGACGACCCTTAGTGTTCTTAGCGTGTTGCAGCGCGGCATAGATCTTCACTGGATCGTGACCACCACGGTTGAGGCGCCAGATGTCATCATCTGACATGTTAGCGACCATCTCGGCGGTTTCAGGGTACTTACCGAAGAAGTGCTCACGGGTGTAAGCGCCACCTTTGGCCTTACAGTTTTGGTATTCGCCGTCGACGGTTTCTTCCATCAGCTGCAGCAGCTTACCGCTGGTGTCGCGCGCCAATAGCGGATCCCAGTAGCGACCCCAGATAACCTTAGCCACCTCCCAGCCAGCGCCGCGGAATTCGCCTTCAAGCTCTTGAATGATCTTGCCGTTACCACGTACAGGACCATCTAGACGCTGCAGGTTACAGTTAACGATGAAGACCAGGTTGTCCAGCTCTTCACGAGCGGCCAGACCGATAGCACCTAGCGTTTCTGGCTCGTCACACTCACCATCACCCAGGAAGCAGTATACGGTTTGCTCAGAGCAATCTTTCAGACCACGGTCGGTCAGGTATTTCAGGAAACGTGCCTGATAGATAGCCTGGATAGGACCCAGACCCATAGAAACTGTTGGGAACTGCCAGTAGTCAGGCATCAACTTAGGGTGTGGGTAAGATGATAGACCCTTGCCGTCGACTTCCTGACGGAAGTTAGCCAGCTGATCTTCGGTCAGGCGACCTTCTAGGAAAGAGCGCGCATAGATACCAGGAGCGATGTGACCCTGGAAGTAAACCAGGTCACCGCCATCCTTCTCGTTTGGTGCACGGAAGAAGTGATTGAAGCAAACATCGTAAATGGTTGCACTAGAGGCGAAACTGGAAATGTGGCCACCCAACTCAAGATCTTTCTTCGAACCACGCAGTACCATGGCCAAGGCATTCCAACGAATGATGGCGCGAATGCGACGCTCCATCTCTTGGTTACCTGGCATATGAGGTTCCTGACCGGCAGGAATCGTGTTGAGGTAGGCGGTGGTCGCCTTATAAGGCAGATGTGTACCGTTACGACGAGCCTTGTCGATTAGCTTCTCAAGAAGAAAATGAGCACGTTCCGGACCTTCTTGCTCTAATACGGCTTGTAATGAATCGACCCACTCTTGAGTCTCTAACGGATCTAAATCTTGCAGCATATGTTCAGACATTTCGCAGTCCTTCCCTATATACATTAATTGTATGAATTGAATAATAAAAAGTGGCAGCTAGACCTAAGCCTACGCGCCACTCTTCAAACGGCGCAGACTACGCTGCAACCGGCTATCTTCTTCCCTCACAGACAACATCACTTCCTCAATGTAGCTTAGATGCTCGTTTGAGGCTTCTCTTGCGGCTTCGGGATCACGACGCACGATGGCGGCAAGAAGATCTTGCCTATGCTCGTTCGCCATTTTAGAGGCATCAGCTCTTCGCTTAAGCAACTCTAGGTTTTGCGCCACATTCTTATGCAGCACGGGGGATAAACTCAGTACCAAATGCAGCATAGCCACGTTGTGAGAGGCCTCGGCAATGGCGCGATAAAAACACACGATCGCCTCTGCCTTCGCCTCGATGTCAGACGCAGCTTCTACCGCTTGGATTTTTTCTTTGATGTTTTGCATGTCCGCATCGGTACCCCGAAGCGCCGCAAAGTAAGCCATCATGCCTTCAGTGGCGTGACGAAACTCGAGGAGGTCATACTGACTCTCGGAATCGCTGTGCATCAGTTCCACAATAGGATCGGCAAGACTCTGCCAAAGTTGCTCTTTGACATAGGTTCCACCGCCTTGACGACGCAGCAGCAGGCCTTTTGCTTCTAACTTTTGAATTGCTTCACGAAGAGATGGTCGAGAGACTTCGAATTGCAGTGCCAATTCACGCTCTGGTGGTAACTTCTGACCCGGTTGCAGACTCCCCTCTAGGATCATCTGCTCCAGCTGATTCATGATCACGTCAGAAATTTTTGGCTGGTTGATTTTGCTATAAGCCATATGGCCCTCAGCTCCTATTGTAAATTGGTCTTACCAATTTAATTGACTGAGCGCACTTTATCAAATCACATTTCAGATGTCCAGTTCGTGATCTGCTTCATGTAAACTCACGATTTGTGAGAATAGCTTATATTTATGATTAAGGGGTCTGACCATTGCTCCAAGCACCTAAGGTTGGCATTAAGTAGAAGCAACGAAGCGAGTCAGGCGCTAAATAGCCGCCGGTCTCGCCCAGTCCCTACACTACCACCCCGAAGATCGTCAGCAAAGAGAGACCGATCACGAGTAAGATAAAGTTTCGCTTACTCAACTGTAGCAAAGAGATGGTCGATTGGACGCAAATTGGTGTAGGTGAATTAAATTCAACTGTCTCTGCCGCCAAGGCAACCTCTGAGATCACATCTCGCGCAGGGCAGCGCCAGCACAATGCCTGCTCGCGCCAACGACTAAATGCCAGCGAAAAGTGGCCGCTGAGTACGTAACCCAGGGCGATCAGGCGGCTCGGCAGCCAGTCCAACAGCATCAAGGCGGCATCCACTATGGGAAGCTCCGCGCCTCGGCTCTTGGCATCGTCTGAGAAATAACGCACGGTACAGTAGAGCACGGCACCGGCCGGTCCGAAGAAGATAAGGTATAAGGCCACGGCACCATAGAAGCGATAGTTAAGCCAGGCAACCGTTTGCCCGACCTTCTCGCCTAGGTCTTGCTCGGAAACGGCATTGAGTGACACATAGGGGTCGAGCTCATCGGCAAAATGATAACAAGCCTGGGCATCGCCGCGACAGGCTGCCTGTATATACTGTTTGAAGACCTGACGCTGTTTGAGATGACTGAAACAGAGAATCGACACCCCGACCCATAGCCCGAGGCTCAACAGCCCCCAAAACATGCCGGCCACGAACCAGGCCAGCACCTGCACAGCTATTGCTGGCAGAATCAGCGCAATCGCCATCATAAGATCATTGGTTAGCTGCTTGCGGCCAAAGAAACTCTTGGCATACAAGGCTAATAGGGTTTCTAGCTGCCATGCCTGGGGTAATAGCTTGAGGCGCTCTATCATGATCGCCAACAATAAGGAAAACAGTGCCATCTTACTCCCCTCTCCCTTCCATCTGATTATTGTGTTTGTCGGTCAACTAAACGGTTTTATTCAGTCACTAGGCTAGCGCGATATCTGTGCCAGTCGAAACTCTCGCCCGGATCTGTCTTACGCCCTGGGGCTATGTCACTGTGCCCGACGATAAGATTTCTATTGAGCATAGGATATGCGTCAAACAAGACCAAGGTTAATTGCGTGAGCCGCTCATACTGCTCGTCGGTATAGGCAAGGCTATCGGTACCTTCAAGCTCTATACCTATAGCAAAGTCGTTACAACCCGCTCGCCCTGCAAACGAGGAGACGCCGGCATGCCAGGCGCGAGCATCACAGCTGACATACTGCACCAACTCGCCGTCTCGCCGGATCAGAAAATGCGCCGACACTTCTAATCCTTGTAGGTCGCAAAAACTCTCATCGGCCTGAATATCCAAACAGCCTTGGAAAAGCTGATCGATATAGGGCAAGCCAAACTGCCCGGCAGGCAGGCTAATGTTGTGGATCACCAGCAGGCTCACCTCATCATCTGGACGGGCATTAAAATGTGGCGAGACACACTGTCGACACTCTCGAATCCAACCTTTATGCAATGTCATGTTAGCCACAGACCAATCTACCTCCAAACAATATCAAGCCGTTAGCACTTTACCCCAATTCGGATGATAGCCGCCAGTCACACGAGAGCAATGATTACAAATCGGCACAAATTGCGTCTATCTTCACCGCGTAGCGCTAAATATCCCTGCTTTTTCAATCAGGGATTTGTTACTATTAACGGCATATAGCTAAGTGCTCGCAGCCTTTGAATCAAGAGAGATAACCCATTCGAGCTTAAGTGTAATACCAATCACAGTAAGTATGTGATCAGAAATAGCGCAGAAAAAACGCTTGAGAACAAAGCAAGATTTTTAGATAAGTAGTTATTCTACAATTAAAAATATTAATGTAGTTATCGAGCGTTTTAACAAGCTAGAATGATCAATTATTTATTACGATTGGTATAAGCTCAGGGAGTGCGGCGAGCCGCCATGAGGAAAGAAAGATGCTGGAAAATGACATTAGATTAGCCGTCAAAGTCGCACTCGAAGAAGATTTAGGTTTTCAGGCCGATTCAAATCTTACTGCCGAAGAAAAGTTAAGTCTGGATATCACGGCTCAGCTTATTCCTAGTGATAAGTATGCGCAGGCTAGCTTGATCACCCGCGAAGAAGGGGTCTTTTGTGGTAAAGCATGGGCAGAACAAGTCTTTAACCAGCTAGGTGGTGAAGTTGCCTTACATTGGCATGTGGACGATGGCGATCTCGTCTTACCGAACCAAGTGCTTTGTGAAATGTCAGGTTCGGCCCGTGCCATTCTGACCGGTGAGCGCACCGCGATGAACTTCATCCAGACACTATCAGGCGTTGCCACCCTAACCAAACTCTATGTCGACAGACTGGCGGGCACCCACTGCAAGCTATTAGATACCCGCAAGACGATTCCAGGTCTGCGCACAGCGCAAAAATATGCCGTCACCTGCGGTGGTGGCAAGAACCATCGTATCGGCTTGTTCGATGCCTTCCTGATCAAGGAAAATCACATCATGGCCAGTGGCTCAATTGCCTCTGCCATTAATGCCGCCCGCCAGCTTGCCAGCGACAAGCTAGTGGAGGTCGAAGTCGAAAGCATAGATGAACTCAAGCAGGCGCTCGACGCAGGCGCCGATATCGTTATGCTCGACAATTTTGACGTCACCATGATGATAGAGGCGGTAGAGCTAAATAATAGCTATAACGAAAACCAGCGGGTAAAACTCGAGGTATCGGGCAACGTGACCCTAGACACAATCTCAGACTACGCCAAGACAGGCATAGACTACATTTCAGTCGGAGCCCTCACTAAACACGTCAAGGCACTGGATCTGTCGCTACGCCTCAAAGACTAATTTTTCGTAATAAGAATTGAATGATCAGCTTGGTATTATCCCCAACCAAGCTGAGCAACATTTGTGCAACAAACCCTGTTTCACCAAATCTTGTAGGTAAAATGAGCGGGTCAAATGCGGTGTTTTAACCGCTATAAAATTGACACTATTATCTCGATCGCCAATTTTTCAGCCAAAGTCATAATTACGCTATAACTTTTTTTACAAAAAAAAACTTTATTAGACAAATTCACCATTAAATTAGTACTTTGATGCGATTTACGGTTCCCTTTTTATTAACTTTGTACTAACTTTGGCTTTAGGCGAGATGGCCCTTTCGGCCAGCTTACCATGAAGGTAAACCGACTTAGTAAGTCGAAAGCATTAATTATCGTTAATTGAGGATTTTCTAGGCTAGCGACACGTTCAATGAAACATCCCCTTAACATTTACATGTTAACTGGAAGCTTTATGCGAGAGTGCCACTGAATGAGTAGCAGCAAATTAGCTGTACTGGGTTAGAAGAGAAAAATTAATTGTAACATGATGATTTTGATAAACTAAATTGCCAAATGGTGCAGTTTGCCGATTGAAGATAAATCAAACTTAGAGTGAAAGCCGAAAATGAAAAGTAAGCCATGGTAAAACTACCTAAGCGCTTAATTCATTCAGGAATTCATAAAATACTAGTTGATAGCAATAACGATTTGACCAAGGACGATGTCTTAAGCTAGGCAGGAGCAAGTTGAACCAATAGGTTTCAGCCACTAATTCGAGAGTAAGGGCCTTAGCCATAGAGCAGATAAGTTGCGGTAATTGAGTAGTGTTTCGCAACAAGTTTGGCTATAACTAAAGGGCTAACTACTAGAATAGAAGTGCTGTTATCCTAAAAATCAGCATTGAGACAAGTCGAGTCAGAGTTCTGTCAAATGGAGAGAGTAAAAATGAAAGGTTTCAAAAAGACTAACGCTAAGGGTTTCACCCTGATTGAATTAATGATCGTTGTTGCAATCATCGGTATTCTCGCCGCAATTGCACTTCCTGCTTATCAAGATTACACAATTAAATCTCAAGTCGGTGGTGGCCTGTCAGAAGTTTCTGGGCTCAAAAATGCTTTTGAAGTTGCCGTCTTGGACGATATCGACCCTTCTCTAGTGACAACAAACGCTGGTTATGTTGGTCAACAAGCTACAACCGGTACTTATTGCGATCTAGCCTTAACAGCTAGAACTGCCATGGAATGTACATTAAAAGGTGGTAACGCCACTTATGTCAATGGTAAAAAGCTTACCTTAAATAGAAGTGCAGATGGTGTGTGGACATGTAATACAGATGTTGATGCTAAATATCGTCCTAAAGGCTGTACTGCTGCGGCTGCTCCAGCTCCATAATCTAACTTAGCTAAATTAATCGAGGGACAAGCCTATTGGCTTGTCCCTATTATCTTTATCATAACGCGGACGTTAGTTTGATTTAATATGCCTACAACTGGACTTCATCTAGGGTTATCCACGCTATTTATTCGCAAACAAATGTTAAGCGAAGAAGAAGTTGCAACGGCAATAACGAAATCTCGCCAATCAAAATTATCTTTAGTATCAACGATAGTATCGGAAAAACTACTATCAGCCAGAGAAATAGCAGAACTCTGCTACGAAGAATATGGCACGCCGCTGTTAGACCTAAATGAATTCGACATAAGCAGCATTCCAGAAGATTTTCTCAACAAGAAACTGATAGAAAAACATAAATGTTTACCCTTATTTAAACGTGGTAATCGCCTTTATATCGGCACCTCAGATCCGACCAATATTGCCGCCTTAGAAGATTTTCAATTTAGTGCAGGGCTCCATGCCGAAGCCATTCTGGTCGAAGATGACAAGTTAACCTTAGCGTTAGAAAAGGTTCTCGAAGAAGATATATCAGCGCTCGATCTAGATGGTATAGATGAAGACTCTTTATCCGGCATTGAGATTACCGATACAGACAAGCGCCAGGAAGAACAGCAGGGTGATGCCAGTGATGACGCCCCTATCGTCATCTATATCAATAAAATATTAACAGATGCCATACGTAAAGGCGCATCAGATCTGCACTTTGAGCCTTACGAGAAGCGTTACCGCATTCGCTTTCGTATCGATGGCATATTACACGAAGTCTCTGAGCCACCGGTTAACTTGGCTGGTCGTATCTCAGCTCGTTTAAAAGTAATGTCTAAGCTCGATATCGCCGAACGCCGCGTGCCCCAGGATGGCCGTATCAAGATGAAGCTATCTCGCACTAAGTCAATCGACTTTCGAGTCAGCACCTTGCCCACCATCTGGGGCGAAAAAATCGTGATGCGTATCTTGGACTCTTCTTCGGCGCAGCTCGGCATCGAAAAGCTAGGTTATGAAGACGATCAAAGGGCACTATACGAGGAGATGCTTGCCAAACCTCAAGGCATGATCTTGGTAACCGGCCCTACAGGCTCAGGTAAAACTGTATCTCTCTACACAGGCCTTAATATTCTCAACACCGAAGAGCGCAATATTTCAACCGCAGAAGACCCAGTTGAAATTAACTTAGAAGGCGTCAATCAGGTTCATATTAACCTAAAAGCGGGCCTTACCTTCGCTTCTGCTCTGCGCTCATTTCTGCGTCAAGATCCAGATGTAGTCATGGTTGGTGAGATCCGTGACCTGGAAACCGCTGAAATCGCCATTAAGGCTGCGCAAACCGGCCACTTGGTGCTATCAACCCTACATACCAACTCGGCTGCGGAAACACTCACTCGTCTCATCAATATGGGCGTCCCCGGATACAACATCGCCAGCTCAGTTAATCTAATTATTGCACAGCGTCTGGCGAGAAGGCTCTGCACCGAATGCCGTCAACCAGAAGACGTGCCAGAGCACGAACTACTCAATTTAGGCTTTACCCAAGCACAAATAGATCAAGGATTTACTGTCTACAAGCCCGTTGGCTGCGATCTCTGTTCAGGCGGCTATAAAGGTCGCGTAGGTATTTATGAGGTAATGAAAATGTCAGATGAGATTGCTCGTACTATCATGGAAGGAGGCAACTCGTTACAAATAGCAAACCAGGCCAAAGAGCAAGGCATGCGAGATCTACGGGAATCTGGACTACGCAAGGTCATTGCCGGTGTGACGAGCATTACCGAAATAAACCGCGTCACCAGTTTTTAGAGATCGTAAGCGTAAATTGCAGGCAAAAGCTTGCACCCTTTTAACTTACAGCTGATGACTTAATACTTTTCCAAGAAAGGATTTTCCATGGCAACCGCATCTCTAGCAAAGACGGCAAACAAAAAACAAAAAGCAGCCAAGGCACAACCCAAAGTGGTCACCTTCGAGTGGAAAGGCATCAACCGCGATGGCAAGAAAACTTCAGGCGAATTAAGAGGTACTTCTTCTGCGGAGATTAAGGCGCAACTAAAATCCCAAGGAGTAAACCCTAAGGTCGTCAAGAAAAAAGCAGATCCACTTTTTAAAAGCGACCCTAAGATCAAGGCGATGGATATCGCCATGATCACCCGTCAGATAGCGACCATGCTGGCAGCAGGTGTGCCTATTGTTACTACGCTAGAAATTTTAGGTCGGGGCCACGAAAAACCTAAAATGAGAGAGCTATTAAGTACAATTGTTAGTGATGTACAGGCAGGCATTCCCTTATCTGACTCACTAAAACCCCACAGACAGCATTTCGATGATCTCTATGTCGATTTAGTTGCCGCTGGCGAGCACTCAGGTTCGCTGGATGCTGTTTTCGACAGAATTGCGACCTATAGAGAAAAGGCTGAAGCTTTAAAATCAAAAATCAAGAAAGCTATGTTCTATCCCGCTGCTGTAATAGTCGTCGCCATAGCCGTTACAACTTTATTACTTCTTTTTGTAGTTCCTCAGTTCGAAGAAATATTCGCAGGCTTTGGTGCAGAGTTACCGGGCTTTACGCAATTCATTATTGGTATCTCACGCTGGCTTCAATCCTCTTGGTATTTTTTTATAATAGGGTTGATCTTTTTCGTTTGGGGATTTAAAAGAGCCCATTTAAAATCAGAGAATTTTCGAAACAGAGTTGACGAGCTAATCTTAAAAGTACCAGTCATTGGTGACATTCTTCACAAAGCAGCAATGGCACGCTTCGCTAGAACGTTAGCAACAACTTTTGCTGCCGGGGTGCCACTAATTGACGGACTAGAGTCTGCAGCAGGAGCCTCAGGTAACTATGTCTATCGGACAGCACTAACTAAAGTGAGAAGCGAGGTCATGTCAGGCATGCAGATGAATGTTGCTATGCGCACCACAGGGTTATTCCCCGATATGCTGATTCAGATGGTAATGATAGGCGAAGAATCAGGTGGTTTAGATGAGATGCTTAATAAAGTTGCCAACATCTATGAGATGCAGGTCGATGATGCCGTCGATGGGCTCTCTAGTCTTATCGAACCTATCATGATGGTGGTGATTGGTACACTCGTCGGTGGTCTCATCGTTGGTATGTATCTACCAATCTTCCAAATGGGTAACGTGGTCGGCTAACCCTAAGATTTTTTTAAATTATAAGAATAAGCTTTTTCAATGACTGAATTTATCCAATTAATGGCTCAGTACCCTTTGCTGTTTGCCGCAATTTCCTTTGTCTTCGCATCTACAATTGGCAGTTTTTTAAACGTAGTGATTCATCGCCTTCCAGTGATGATGAAAAGAGAGTGGCAGCTAGAATGTAACCAATATCTCGATGAATACCACAACGAAACCGTTGCGGAGATTAAAGATAAATTAGCTCAGCCGATCGATGACTATCCAGAAAAATACAATCTTGTGGTACCTGGCTCTGCCTGCCCAAAATGTAAAACAAGCATAAAGCCTTGGCACAACTTGCCCATTTTTGGTTGGTTAATGCTCGGTGGTAAATGCGCTAACTGCAAAACTAACATATCTGCCAGATACCCTATTATTGAGATTATTACAGGGCTGGCGGTTGCCTATCTGGCCTACCATTTTGGCCCAACGTGGCAATTTGTCTTTGCCACCATTCTGACCTTTGGCCTGGTAGCCTTAACAGGGATAGATCTCGATGAAATGCTGCTGCCGGATCAGATCACTTTGCCACTCTTATGGATTGGCCTACTTATAAGTCTAAATGGCACCTTTGTCTCGATTACAGATGCGGTCATTGGTGCTTCTGCGGGTTATATGAGCCTTTGGAGCGTGTTCTGGGGATTCAAAATACTAACCGGCAAGGAAGGTATGGGTTATGGCGACTTTAAGCTATTAGCCGTATTCGGCGCCTGGTTTGGCTGGCAATTATTGCCACTCATCATCCTGTTATCCTCCATTGTTGGCGCACTAGTTGGCTTGCTACTCATCGTCAATAAGAAGATCAATTCTGGCAATCCCATACCATTTGGCCCTTATATCGCCTTAGCAGGCTGGATTGCCATGATTTGGGGTGAGAAGATAGTAAATTGGTACCTATCTACCTTATAGCCTTTAGCTAAGAAAACATCATGTCGAAATTTGTTGTAGGCCTCACCGGCGGTATAGGAAGCGGCAAGACAACTGTCGCCAACTTGTTTGGCGAATTGGGTATTGATCTTGTTGACGCAGATATTGTCAGTAGAGAGGTTGTCGCCAAGGGGACGAAAGGGCTAACCGAAATTGCTCACCATTTTGGTCCAAGCGTCCTACTTGAAAGTGGTGAGCTCAATCGCGCTGCTTTAAGAGAGAAAATCTTTAACGACCCATCAGCAAGAGAGTGGTTGAATAACCTCCTGCACCCGTTAATTCGGACGGAAATGTTAACACAATTGCAAAATGCGACCTCGGCCTACGCAATTTTAGTTGTCCCCTTGCTATTTGAGAACGGTTTAGATAGGTTAGTCAATTGCACTTTAGTGGTTGATATTTCGCCAGAGTTACAAATAAAGCGAACCACTGAAAGGGATGCTGTCGATGAGCAGCAAGTAAAAAATATAATAGCTAGCCAGGCAAGCAGAGACGAAAAACTATCTAAAGCCGATGATGTTATCGATAATCAAGGTGATATCTCGGCATTAAAAGAAAAAGTCACTGCATTACATAATAAATACATAAAATTAGCCGCTCAGACTTAATAATTGTCATGAATGAATTGATCTATGAACAACCATTGAACGAGAAGACTCGAAGCTATCTTAGGCTAGAGTACCTCGCTAATCAGGTGCAAAGTAATTTAGATCAAGACCATCAACACCGCTGTTTTTACCCGTTATTTTCTCTTTGTGAACTCACCGAACGTTGTGACTATCGCAGTGAAATTATAAAAGACATCGACAAGCAGCTAATAAACCTCAAAAAATGGCAGCACCTCCCCCACATCGATGATCAGCAGGTAGAAGGCTATATCGATCAGATGCAAGAGGCGAGAATTAAGCTCATCCGCTGCGAACGACCCGGTCAAAAGCTAAAGCAAGACAGATTTCTCTCAGCCTTACGCCAGCGATTTGGCATGCCAGGAGCCTGCTGTAACTTCGATCTCCCCCAGCTACATTACTGGTTAGCCAAACCCTGGGAAGTACGCCAGCAAGAGTACAAGAACTGGACTGAACATTTCGAATGCCTGCTCACTCCAATCAAATTACTGCTTGAGCTCACCCGTAAAACAACCGTTTATAACCCTGCAACGGCCACCGCTGGCTTTTATCAAGGGTCGAGCACTCAAGCCCTCTCACTTATCCGGGTGAAGATAGATCCCGCTCAGGGATGCTATCCCACCATCAGTGGCAACCGTAACCGCTACGCCATACATTTCGTCTTATTTGACCAACAAAAACACTCAGACAGATCGATAGACTTTATGTTGGCAACCTGCACCTAAAGTGGTTTACCATAGCCGACTGTTACAAACCGGCCAATGGGAATGATTATGCCAACCACAGTTAAGTGCCCTACTTGCCAGAAAGAGGTGCTTTGGTCAAAAGAATCTCAATTTAAACCCTTCTGCAGTGAAAGATGTAAGCTGATCGACCTTGGCGACTGGGCATCAGAAAAGCACGCCATCCCAGTAAAGCCCGAGTTTGATCCCGAAGCCCTAGATTCACTAGGCTATGAAGAAGCAGACTTTTTTAAGGATCACTAAATGAAACGTGTGCATGTCGCGGTAGGTATAGTATTCGATGAACAAGAGCAGATCTTACTTGCCAAACGTCCAGCTCATCTACACCAAGGTGGAAAGTGGGAATTTCCTGGTGGCAAGGTCGAATCTGGTGAGACAACCTCCGAAGCGCTGATGAGAGAGTTAAGGGAGGAAGTTGCAATAAAAGTTACCTCCACAAGCCCCTTAATGGCAATTTCCCACGATTATCCGGATAAACAGGTATATCTTGATATCCATACAGTAAAATCCTTTTCTGGTGAAGCTCAGGGACTTGAAGGCCAAGAAGTTAAATGGGCTAGACTCGACGAGCTCAAAGACTTTGACTTTCCAGAAGCCAATACGCCCATCATAGAAAAACTCCTCTCTTTATAGCAACGAATCCGAAAGCCCGAAAATCAGCTCGGGCTTTTACCCTCTCTTCCTAACAAATCACAATCGCTATCAACACATCACTCCCCGAAGAAGGAGCTTCTCGAATAATTACGATCGATATGAGATAAACGACTTGTACACCTATTTTTGATTAAACCAGTTCACCGCTCACCCAAAAAGTAAAAGCCCCCTAAGTACTCAGGCTTGATAATAATGGGTTAAACGTAAGGCTGACATTTTAAAGTCCCACATAGCCTCTAATACCTATACTGCTATGCTTTCACTAAGAGCTTGGAGCCTTTTTTCGCGTGAGTAATTCTCACGAATGCAAAATACTATCGACTTCATCAAGTTAATCATTCTGTCATCTCTTACTTGTGAACAACAGCAGCCACGTATCAAGCAATAGCTATAGGCTTCACGCTAGAAGCCCAACCGCATTGAATTAAGAGTAAATAAATAAAATTAAGGTCACTCACATGCGGGCGTAAGACATCCGCTTATCAAGCAAAACTTGATGGATGACTGGAGCGCGAAGCAGCTAGGCTGCGAGCCGGGGACAAGGCACATCGATGTGCCGAATGCCATAAATGCAGGATGCAGTTTATGGCCATGCTCAGCGATGGGCGACCGTCATGGATGGCGGAAGTGTCGATATAGAAGGAGCATTTATCGACCGACATCGAGAATTGGCGCCTGTCATGGCCAGCTTCTAGCCAGACATCAGATACTAACTCCGTCAATCTCACATGGGGTGTAAGGCATCCGTTTATCAAGCGCAGCTTGTGGCACGAAGCAGCTAGGCTGCAAGCTGGGGGGCTAATGAATACAGAGAAAAGGCGCCTGTCATGGCCAGCTTCGAGCAGAGCTCTCCGCGTTCAGCCCTTGCATCAAACTTTGTTTGATAAACGCAAGAGCTTCACCCTACTTCACATGGAAATGCACCTCACTACGTTCGGGCTCTTTATATTCCCCATGTTCGAGTAGATATTTCAAAAGCTGTTAAACGAAAAAATCCCCAGCACAGTGTGCTGGGGATTTCTCGTTTATTAGGCGCCTGGAAATGACCTACTCTCACATGGGGAGACCCCACACTACCATCGGCGCGATTGCGTTTCACTTCTGAGTTCGGGATGGGATCAGGTGGGACCACAATGCTATGGTTTCCAGACAAAATTGGAAATTCGGAAAGCTGCACTCTTATCTAAGAGTCAATCTGAGTTCGCACTTCAATCAAGTACTTAGTATTCTTTTGATTACGTAAAACCATCGTACGAAACCCTTTTGGGTTGTATGGTTAAGCCTCACGAGTCATTAGTACAGGTTAGCTCAACGCCTCACAACGCTTACACACCCTGCCTATCAACGTCCTAGTCTCGGACGGCTCTTTAGAGACCTTAAAGGTCTAGGGATGACTCATCTTAGGGCTCGCTTCCCGCTTAGATGCTTTCAGCGGTTATCGATTCCGAACGTAGCTACCGGGCAATGCCATTGGCATGACAACCCGAACACCAGCGGTTCGTCCACTCCGGTCCTCTCGTACTAGGAGCAGCTCCCTTCAATCATCCAACGCCCACGGCAGATAGGGACCGAACTGTCTCACGACGTTCTGAACCCAGCTCGCGTACCACTTTAAATGGCGAACAGCCATACCCTTGGGACCGACTTCAGCCCCAGGATGTGATGAGCCGACATCGAGGTGCCAAACACCGCCGTCGATATGAACTCTTGGGCGGTATCAGCCTGTTATCCCCGGAGTACCTTTTATCCGTTGAGCGATGGCCCTTCCATTCAGAACCACCGGATCACTATGACCTGCTTTCGCACCTGCTCGACGTGTATGTCTCGCAGTTAAGCTGGCTTATGCCATTGCACTAACCGTACGATGTCCGACCGTACTTAGCCAACCTTCGTGCTCCTCCGTTACTCTTTGGGAGGAGACCGCCCCAGTCAAACTACCCACCAGGCACTGTCCTCAACCCCGATTCAGGGGCCAGAGTTAGAACATCAACACTACAAGGGTGGTATTTCAAGGATGACTCCACGAGAACTGGCGTTCCCGCTTCAAAGTCTCCCACCTATCCTACACATGTAGGGTCAATGTTCAGTGCCAAGCTATAGTAAAGGTTCACGGGGTCTTTCCGTCTAGCCGCGGGTATACGGCATCTTCACCGCAATTTCAACTTCACTGAGTCTCGGCTGGAGACAGCGTGGCCATCATTACGCCATTCGTGCAGGTCGGAACTTACCCGACAAGGAATTTCGCTACCTTAGGACCGTTATAGTTACGGCCGCCGTTTACCGGGGCTTCGATCATGAGCTTCTCCGAAGATAACCCAATCAATTAACCTTCCGGCACCGGGCAGGCGTCACACCGTATACGTCATCTTGCGATTTTGCACAGTGCTGTGTTTTTGATAAACAGTTGCAGCCACCTGGTATCTGCGACTCCCGTCAGCTTAGAGAGCAAGTCTCATCACCAACAGGAGCGTACCTTCTCCCGAAGTTACGGTACCATTTTGCCTAGTTCCTTCAGCCGAGTTCTCTCAAGCGCCTTGGTATTCTCTACCCGACCACCTGTGTCGGTTTGGGGTACGATTCCTACTAACCTGAAGCTTAGAAGATTTTCCTGGAAGCATGGCATCAACTACTTCATCACCGTAGTGACTCGTCATCAACTCTCAGTATTAGGTACCCGGATTTGCCTAAGTACCCTACCTACAGCCTTAAACGCGGACAACCAACGCCGCGCTAGCCTAGCCTTCTCCGTCTCTCCATCGCAGTTAGCAGAAGTACGGGAATATTAACCCGTTTCCCATCGACTACGCCTTTCGGCCTCGCCTTAGGGGTCGACTCACCCTGCCCCGATTAACGTTGGACAGGAACCCTTGGTCTTTCGGCGAGGAGGTTTTTCACCCCCTTTATCGTTACTCATGTCAGCATTCGCACTTCTGATACCTCCAGCGTGGGTTACCCCTTCACCTTCAACGGCTTACAGAACGCTCCTCTACCGCACCAGCGCAAGCGCTAGTACCCATAGCTTCGGTGTATTGCTTAGCCCCGTTATATCTTCCGCGCAGGCCGACTCGACTAGTGAGCTATTACGCTTTCTTTAAATGATGGCTGCTTCTAAGCCAACATCCTAGCTGTCTAAGCCTTCCCACATCGTTTCCCACTTAGCAATAACTTTGGGACCTTAGCTGATGGTCTGGGTTGTTTCCCTTTTCACGACGGACGTTAGCACCCGCCGTGTGTCTCCCGAGTAGTACTCATTGGTATTCGGAGTTTGCAAAGGGTTGGTAAGTCGGGATGACCCCCTAGCCTTAACAGTGCTCTACCCCCAATGGTATTCGCTCGAGGCGCTACCTAAATAGCTTTCGAGGAGAACCAGATATCTCCCGGTTTGATTGGCCTTTCACCCCCAGCCACAAGTCATCACCGCATTTTTCAACATACGTGTGTTCGGTCCTCCAGTTGATGTTACTCAACCTTCAACCTGCCCATGGCTAGATCACCGGGTTTCGGGTCTACACCTTGCAACTAAACGCGCAGTTAACACTCGGTTTCCCTACGGCTCCGCTATTCGCTTAACCTCGCTACAAAATGTAAGTCGCTGACCCATTATACAAAAGGTACGCAGTCACGGTCTCAAGAACCGCTCCCACTGCTTGTACGTATACGGTTTCAGGTTCTATTTCACTCCCCTCACAGGGGTTCTTTTCGCCTTTCCCTCACGGTACTGGTTCACTATCGGTCAGTCAGGAGTATTTAGCCTTGGAGGATGGTCCCCCCATATTCGAACAAGATATCACGTGTCCCGTCCTACTCGTTTTCACCTAAAGTTAGTTTTCATGTACGGGGCTATCACCCTGTATCGCTGTGCTTTCCAACACATTCCACTAACACCCTCTAGGCTTAAGGGCTAATCCCCGTTCGCTCGCCGCTACTAGGGGAATCTCGGTTGATTTCTTTTCCTAAGGGTACTTAGATGTTTCAGTTCCCCTCGTTCGCCTCACTAAGCTATGTATTCACTTAGTGATGACACCTTATGGTGCCGGGTTTCCCCATTCGGACATCGTTAGCTCAAATGCTTGTTACTAGCTCGCCAACGCTTTTCGCAAGTTACTACGTCCTTCATCGCCTCTGACTGCCAAGGCATCCACCGTATACGCTTAGTCACTTAACCATACAACCCAAATGAGTTTCATCTGAGCTGCATCGCAACTAACGGTTTCTACTTTCGCCAAAAGAATACTCAAGTCACTTGATTAAAGTGTGTTTTGAGAACTCAATTATTTTTCGCAATAACCTTTCGGTTATTACTATCAGCTTTCCAAATTTTTAAAGAACAAGCATCGCCGCTCGGACGTGCCACTCGCTCTAACAAGAACAAGTTATCTGTGTGAACACTCAACAAATATCAGTCAATCGTATAGGTAAGGAGGTGATCCAGCCCCAGGTTCCCCTAGGGCTACCTTGTTACGACTTCACCCCAGTCATGAACCACACCGTGGTAAACGCCCTCCCGAAGGTTAAGCTATCTACTTCTGGTGCAGCCCACTCCCATGGTGTGACGGGCGGTGTGTACAAGGCCCGGGAACGTATTCACCGTGGCATTCTGATCCACGATTACTAGCGATTCCGACTTCATGGAGTCGAGTTGCAGACTCCAATCCGGACTACGACCGGCTTTGTGAGATTAGCTCCACCTCGCGGCTTCGCAACCCTCTGTACCGACCATTGTAGCACGTGTGTAGCCCTACTCGTAAGGGCCATGATGACTTGACGTCGTCCCCACCTTCCTCCGGTTTATCACCGGCAGTCTCCCTAAAGTTCCCGGCATTACCCGCTGGCAAGTAAGGATAAGGGTTGCGCTCGTTGCGGGACTTAACCCAACATTTCACAACACGAGCTGACGACAGCCATGCAGCACCTGTCTCAGAGTTCCCGAAGGCACCAATTCATCTCTGAAAAGTTCTCTGGATGTCAAGAGTAGGTAAGGTTCTTCGCGTTGCATCGAATTAAACCACATGCTCCACCGCTTGTGCGGGCCCCCGTCAATTCATTTGAGTTTTAACCTTGCGGCCGTACTCCCCAGGCGGTCTACTTAATGCGTTAGCTTGAGAACCCAGTGTTCAAGACACCAAATTCCGAGTAGACATCGTTTACGGCGTGGACTACCAGGGTATCTAATCCTGTTTGCTCCCCACGCTTTCGTACCTGAGCGTCAGTCTTTGTCCAGGGGGCCGCCTTCGCCACCGGTATTCCTTCAGATCTCTACGCATTTCACCGCTACACCTGAAATTCTACCCCCCTCTACAAGACTCTAGTTGACCAGTTCGAAATGCAGTTCCCAGGTTAAGCCCGGGGCTTTCACATCTCGCTTAATCAACCGCCTGCGTACGCTTTACGCCCAGTAATTCCGATTAACGCTTGCACCCCTCGTATTACCGCGGCTGCTGGCACGAAGTTAGCCGGTGCTTCTTCTGCGAGTAACGTCACAGCTAACGGGTATTAACCGTTAACCTTTCCTCCTCGCTGAAAGTGCTTTACAACCCGAAGGCCTTCTTCACACACGCGGCATGGCTGCATCAGGCTTGCGCCCATTGTGCAATATTCCCCACTGCTGCCTCCCGTAGGAGTCTGGGCCGTGTCTCAGTCCCAGTGTGGCTGATCATCCTCTCAGAACAGCTAGGGATCGTCGCCTAGGTGAGCCATTACCTCACCTACTAGCTAATCCCACCTAGGTACATCCAATCGCAGAAGGTCCGAAGATCCCCTCTTTTCCCCCGTAGGGCGTATGCGGTATTAGCAGTCGTTTCCAACTGTTATCCCCCTCGACTGGGCAGTTCCCTAGGCATTACTCACCCGTCCGCCGCTCGTCAGCAAAGAAAGCAAGCTTTCTTCCTGTTACCGCTCGACTTGCATGTGTTAGGCCTGCCGCCAGCGTTCAATCTGAGCCATGATCAAACTCTTCAATTAAAAGTTTTGTGTTTGGCTTGCGCCAAACGACTCAATGAATTCTGATTCATCACTTAGACTCGGAAGAATCTAAGGATGTTTGTACATATTGCTATGAACACTCATCGTTGCATTGAGATTTAAATCGTTTTCGATTAACTCAATACCTGTGAGTGCCCACACAGATTTCTTGTTTTATCTTGTTAAAGAACGTTTGCCTCATACTGGACTCCAGCGGGCTAGGGCTGCGTATTCTACGCTTCTCCCTGTCGGCGTCAAGCGCTTTTTTCAAAAGATTATTAAGTGGTTAATTACTGTGCTTTCGCGTTGTAACTACCGGCTTAAAAACTCGAACCGCTTATCGCCTTGACTCGACATTCGTTACCTACTCACTTGGTAAGTAGCGCCGTTTGCCGTGTCAGTGGGAGCGCATTATAGGGAGCCAAATCTTTTGCGCAAGGGCTTTTTTCAATAAAAATGAACTTATTTTTTATACCTGATATAAGCACACCCTTTACACCAATTACGCACAAAGTTATCCACAAAAGCGACAATTGAAGCACTGGCACAGGCTGGTCACCGCTTACCTTCAAACACAGCAAACTGGCTAACGAAAGAGAGTTGAGCGCTGACACCCCCATGCGCTTTATCTAAAAACAAGGAAGTAGCGATTGCCTTTACGGCCAGAATAAACACCTACCCATCACTTCTCTTGTAAAAAATAAGGCAACTAAGAGATAGAGATAGGCAATCTCCACACTGTCTTAGAGGAAGTTCTGATACCAGGCATGCTATTGAATGAAGAATGAGGTATCCACTAAGCGATTGACCTACTACTTACAATGAACGCCCAAAAGTAGTAAGGAATGTAAATTAACTCTAGAACAGTAGGAACAACTTAGCTCAATGAAACATTACGTTATTACGGTCAACTTAACTAAGGAGATGAAGAACTTTTTGGATCTTTAGCGCCTATAATGGACAGCTTCGAGCTAAGCTGTCCAAATCCTCCATCGTCTGCACTAAATTGCATTTGATTGACTCTAGTACTCCTCTCCTATGCCCCTGCCCTTATAAATTCTAGGCATGTCGATTTAGTAGTATCCATTTACCGAACTATCGCATGAGGCGTAAGAGATCCGGTTATCTAGCACATATTGATGGTTCACTAGATCATGAAGGCACCTGAAGGCTAGGCTGCAAGCTGAGAAGCAAGAGAGCCCTGAATGACTGAAGTGTCGAATTTGCAGAATGCATTATCAACCTTTGCAAGGAATTGTTCTCACTGCTTAAAGACACTTTACCTTCCCCATGATCGAGTGAAGATGCCTAGTTATTAGGCGCCTGAAAATAACCTGCTCGGTTCGTGAAGCGAATACATGGGTGTGAAAGTAAGACTCTTTGAATAAGCAGTACTTAGCCTGACTTGAACGCGGATAAACTATGCTTCGCGGCCGATGACAAGGCACATGGATGTAGCGAATGTCATAAGCTCAGGATACGGTTTATCACCACGCCCTGCGGCGGGGCGACATCGGGGTAAGTTTTTTCTCAGAGTGTAGAAAACAAAAAGCCCTAGCGTTTTAGACTAGGGCTTTTTGCTATATTAGGCGTCTGGAAATGACCTACTCTCACATGGGGAGACCCCACACTACCATCGGCGCGATTGCGTTTCACTTCTGAGTTCGGGATGGGATCAGGTGGGACCACAATGCTATGGTTTCCAGACAAATTTAGTGGTGCTGATACCCAGAATCGAACTGGGGACCTCATCCTTACCAAGGATGCGCTCTACCGACTGAGCCATATCAGCACAAAACTGTTAAATAACTATGCGTCTTACTCTAAATGCGCTTGGTTATTTTGCTTATACCTTAAAGGTTAAGCGAAATTAGTGTCTGGAAATGACCTACTCTCACATGGGGAGACCCCACACTACCATCGGCGCGATTGCGTTTCACTTCTGAGTTCGGGATGGGATCAGGTGGGACCACAATGCTATGGTTTCCAGACAAATTTGGAAATTCGGAAAGCTGTACTCTTATCTAAGAGTCAATTTGAGTTCGCACTTCAATCAAGTACTTTGTATTCTTTTGATTACGTAAAACCATTACTTACTTTGCAGTAAAAACCCTTTTGGGTTGTATGGTTAAGCCTCACGAGTCATTAGTACAGGTTAGCTCAACGCCTCACAACGCTTACACACCCTGCCTATCAACGTCCTAGTCTCGGACGGCTCTTTAGAGACCTTAAAGGTCTAGGGATGACTCATCTTAGGGCTCGCTTCCCGCTTAGATGCTTTCAGCGGTTATCGATTCCGAACGTAGCTACCGGGCAATGCCATTGGCATGACAACCCGAACACCAGCGGTTCGTCCACTCCGGTCCTCTCGTACTAGGAGCAGCTCCCTTCAATCATCCAACGCCCACGGCAGATAGGGACCGAACTGTCTCACGACGTTCTGAACCCAGCTCGCGTACCACTTTAAATGGCGAACAGCCATACCCTTGGGACCGACTTCAGCCCCAGGATGTGATGAGCCGACATCGAGGTGCCAAACACCGCCGTCGATATGAACTCTTGGGCGGTATCAGCCTGTTATCCCCGGAGTACCTTTTATCCGTTGAGCGATGGCCCTTCCATTCAGAACCACCGGATCACTATGACCTGCTTTCGCACCTGCTCGACGTGTATGTCTCGCAGTTAAGCTGGCTTATGCCATTGCACTAACCGTACGATGTCCGACCGTACTTAGCCAACCTTCGTGCTCCTCCGTTACTCTTTGGGAGGAGACCGCCCCAGTCAAACTACCCACCAGGCACTGTCCTCAACCCCGATTCAGGGGCCAGAGTTAGAACATCAACACTACAAGGGTGGTATTTCAAGGATGACTCCACGAGAACTGGCGTTCCCGCTTCAAAGTCTCCCACCTATCCTACACATGTAGGGTCAATGTTCAGTGCCAAGCTATAGTAAAGGTTCACGGGGTCTTTCCGTCTAGCCGCGGGTATACGGCATCTTCACCGCAATTTCAACTTCACTGAGTCTCGGCTGGAGACAGCGTGGCCATCATTACGCCATTCGTGCAGGTCGGAACTTACCCGACAAGGAATTTCGCTACCTTAGGACCGTTATAGTTACGGCCGCCGTTTACCGGGGCTTCGATCATGAGCTTCTCCGAAGATAACCCAATCAATTAACCTTCCGGCACCGGGCAGGCGTCACACCGTATACGTCATCTTGCGATTTTGCACAGTGCTGTGTTTTTGATAAACAGTTGCAGCCACCTGGTATCTGCGACTCCCGTCAGCTTAGAGAGCAAGTCTCATCACCAACAGGAGCGTACCTTCTCCCGAAGTTACGGTACCATTTTGCCTAGTTCCTTCAGCCGAGTTCTCTCAAGCGCCTTGGTATTCTCTACCCGACCACCTGTGTCGGTTTGGGGTACGATTCCTACTAACCTGAAGCTTAGAAGATTTTCCTGGAAGCATGGCATCAACTACTTCATCACCGTAGTGACTCGTCATCAACTCTCAGTATTAGGTACCCGGATTTGCCTAAGTACCCTACCTACAGCCTTAAACGCGGACAACCAACGCCGCGCTAGCCTAGCCTTCTCCGTCTCTCCATCGCAGTTAGCAGAAGTACGGGAATATTAACCCGTTTCCCATCGACTACGCCTTTCGGCCTCGCCTTAGGGGTCGACTCACCCTGCCCCGATTAACGTTGGACAGGAACCCTTGGTCTTTCGGCGAGGAGGTTTTTCACCCCCTTTATCGTTACTCATGTCAGCATTCGCACTTCTGATACCTCCAGCGTGGGTTACCCCTTCACCTTCAACGGCTTACAGAACGCTCCTCTACCGCACCAGCGCAAGCGCTAGTACCCATAGCTTCGGTGTATTGCTTAGCCCCGTTATATCTTCCGCGCAGGCCGACTCGACTAGTGAGCTATTACGCTTTCTTTAAATGATGGCTGCTTCTAAGCCAACATCCTAGCTGTCTAAGCCTTCCCACATCGTTTCCCACTTAGCAATAACTTTGGGACCTTAGCTGATGGTCTGGGTTGTTTCCCTTTTCACGACGGACGTTAGCACCCGCCGTGTGTCTCCCGAGTAGTACTCATTGGTATTCGGAGTTTGCAAAGGGTTGGTAAGTCGGGATGACCCCCTAGCCTTAACAGTGCTCTACCCCCAATGGTATTCGCTCGAGGCGCTACCTAAATAGCTTTCGAGGAGAACCAGATATCTCCCGGTTTGATTGGCCTTTCACCCCCAGCCACAAGTCATCACCGCATTTTTCAACATACGTGTGTTCGGTCCTCCAGTTGATGTTACTCAACCTTCAACCTGCCCATGGCTAGATCACCGGGTTTCGGGTCTACACCTTGCAACTAAACGCGCAGTTAACACTCGGTTTCCCTACGGCTCCGCTATTCGCTTAACCTCGCTACAAAATGTAAGTCGCTGACCCATTATACAAAAGGTACGCAGTCACGGTCTCAAGAACCGCTCCCACTGCTTGTACGTATACGGTTTCAGGTTCTATTTCACTCCCCTCACAGGGGTTCTTTTCGCCTTTCCCTCACGGTACTGGTTCACTATCGGTCAGTCAGGAGTATTTAGCCTTGGAGGATGGTCCCCCCATATTCGAACAAGATATCACGTGTCCCGTCCTACTCGTTTTCACCTAAAGTTAGTTTTCATGTACGGGGCTATCACCCTGTATCGCTGTGCTTTCCAACACATTCCACTAACACCCTCTAGGCTTAAGGGCTAATCCCCGTTCGCTCGCCGCTACTAGGGGAATCTCGGTTGATTTCTTTTCCTAAGGGTACTTAGATGTTTCAGTTCCCCTCGTTCGCCTCACTAAGCTATGTATTCACTTAGTGATGACACCTTATGGTGCCGGGTTTCCCCATTCGGACATCGTTAGCTCAAATGCTTGTTACTAGCTCGCCAACGCTTTTCGCAAGTTACTACGTCCTTCATCGCCTCTGACTGCCAAGGCATCCACCGTATACGCTTAGTCACTTAACCATACAACCCAAATGAGTTTCATCTGAGCTGCATCGCAACTAACGGTTTCTACTTTCGCCAAAAGAATACTCAAGTCACTTGATTAAAGTGTGTTTTGAGAACTCAATTATTTTTCGCAATAACCTTTCGGTTATTACTATCAGCTTTCCAAATTTTTAAAGAGCGGGCTTAAAAAAGCCAAAGATAAATTCTGCATTTATCTTTGGCATCTCTAACCATAACTGCATGCTCTCTTTAAGAGCAAATGGTGGAGCTATGCGGGATCGAACCGCAGACCTCCTGCGTGCAAGGCAGGCGCTCTCCCAGCTGAGCTATAGCCCCATTACATGCAGCGAGAATAATACGTTTACCGAATCTTTCCAGTTGAAAAGATTGGTGGGTCAGAGTGGACTTGAACCACCGACCTCACCCTTATCAGGGGTGCGCTCTAACCAGCTGAGCTACAGACCCAACGTCATTCTCTATCTTCTATCAAGTAATCTGTGTGAACACTCAACAAATATCAGTCAATCGTATAGGTAAGGAGGTGATCCAGCCCCAGGTTCCCCTAGGGCTACCTTGTTACGACTTCACCCCAGTCATGAACCACACCGTGGTAAACGCCCTCCCGAAGGTTAAGCTATCTACTTCTGGTGCAGCCCACTCCCATGGTGTGACGGGCGGTGTGTACAAGGCCCGGGAACGTATTCACCGTGGCATTCTGATCCACGATTACTAGCGATTCCGACTTCATGGAGTCGAGTTGCAGACTCCAATCCGGACTACGACCGGCTTTGTGAGATTAGCTCCACCTCGCGGCTTCGCAACCCTCTGTACCGACCATTGTAGCACGTGTGTAGCCCTACTCGTAAGGGCCATGATGACTTGACGTCGTCCCCACCTTCCTCCGGTTTATCACCGGCAGTCTCCCTAAAGTTCCCGGCATTACCCGCTGGCAAGTAAGGATAAGGGTTGCGCTCGTTGCGGGACTTAACCCAACATTTCACAACACGAGCTGACGACAGCCATGCAGCACCTGTCTCAGAGTTCCCGAAGGCACCAATTCATCTCTGAAAAGTTCTCTGGATGTCAAGAGTAGGTAAGGTTCTTCGCGTTGCATCGAATTAAACCACATGCTCCACCGCTTGTGCGGGCCCCCGTCAATTCATTTGAGTTTTAACCTTGCGGCCGTACTCCCCAGGCGGTCTACTTAATGCGTTAGCTTGAGAACCCAGTGTTCAAGACACCAAATTCCGAGTAGACATCGTTTACGGCGTGGACTACCAGGGTATCTAATCCTGTTTGCTCCCCACGCTTTCGTACCTGAGCGTCAGTCTTTGTCCAGGGGGCCGCCTTCGCCACCGGTATTCCTTCAGATCTCTACGCATTTCACCGCTACACCTGAAATTCTACCCCCCTCTACAAGACTCTAGTTGACCAGTTCGAAATGCAGTTCCCAGGTTAAGCCCGGGGCTTTCACATCTCGCTTAATCAACCGCCTGCGTACGCTTTACGCCCAGTAATTCCGATTAACGCTTGCACCCCTCGTATTACCGCGGCTGCTGGCACGAAGTTAGCCGGTGCTTCTTCTGCGAGTAACGTCACAGCTAACGGGTATTAACCGTTAACCTTTCCTCCTCGCTGAAAGTGCTTTACAACCCGAAGGCCTTCTTCACACACGCGGCATGGCTGCATCAGGCTTGCGCCCATTGTGCAATATTCCCCACTGCTGCCTCCCGTAGGAGTCTGGGCCGTGTCTCAGTCCCAGTGTGGCTGATCATCCTCTCAGAACAGCTAGGGATCGTCGCCTAGGTGAGCCATTACCTCACCTACTAGCTAATCCCACCTAGGTACATCCAATCGCAGAAGGTCCGAAGATCCCCTCTTTTCCCCCGTAGGGCGTATGCGGTATTAGCAGTCGTTTCCAACTGTTATCCCCCTCGACTGGGCAGTTCCCTAGGCATTACTCACCCGTCCGCCGCTCGTCATCTTCAAAAGCAAGCTTTTGAAATGTTACCGCTCGACTTGCATGTGTTAGGCCTGCCGCCAGCGTTCAATCTGAGCCATGATCAAACTCTTCAATTAAAAGTTTTGTGTTTGGCTTGCGCCAAACGACTCAATGAATTCTGATTCATCACTTAGACTCGGAAGAATCTAAGGATGTTTGTACATATTGCTATGAACACTCATCGTTGCATTGAGATTTAAATCGTTTTCGATTAACTCAATACCTGTGAGTGTCCACACAGATTACTTGATAAATTGTTAAAGAGCGTTAGCACATCCCGGTGATTCCCGAGTGGCTAGGGCTGCGTATTCTACGCAATCCCTTGTTCGCGTCAAGCAGTTTTTGCAAACTTTTTGAGGCTTCACTTTTCAGTGACTGACCACCTTATCGCCTTAGCTACCAAGTGTTTCGACGCTGCGTTGTCTGCTTTGCCGTGTCAGTGGATGCGCATTATAGGCAGTTCTGATTTGGGCGCAAGTGGTTTTTTAAGAAAAATCAGACTTTTTTCGATCTTTTTAGATAGTCACATCATACGCACTATTTACCCCCAAAGTTATCCACAAATATCGGCATTTAGGCCAATTCTATACCTGCTGGTCATGGAAACTCGGGGATCAAAAAAGCCATCCTAAGGATGGCTTTTTATTATGTTTGGCTAAATCAGCCCACTTACTAAGTTATGGCTTAGCTAATGCTTTTGCTTAACTAAGCCTTAGCTCAACTTGGTCTTAACTCAACTTGCCGTGGCACTGCTTATACTTACGTCCCGAACCACAAGGGCAAGGATCGTTACGGCCAACCTTCTCACCTTCACGCACCACAGGCTGAGTCGCGGCCAAGGCTTGTGCTTCTTCTGCACCGACGAGTGCTTCGGCTTCGGCGTGCTGATAATCGCGGCGCACCTTAGCTTCTTCTTGGCGACGACGCTCTTCCATCTCTTCGACGTCAGACTGCGCCTGAACCTGTACCTTAGAGAGAATACTGATCACGTCATGTTTTAAAGATTCCAACATCTGCTGGAATAGCTCAAAAGACTCACGCTTATACTCTTGCTTAGGATTCTTCTGCGCATAGCCACGAAGGTGGATACCTTGACGCAGATGATCCATCGCCGCCAGATGCTCCTTCCACAGGCCATCCAGGGTCTGCAGCATCACGGCTTTCTCGAACTGACGTAGTACCTGGGCACCGACCATCTCTTCTTTAGCCTTATAAGCCTTCACCCAGATCTCGACGATACGCTCACGCAGCGTCTCTTCGTGCAGGTCATCTTCCTTATCCAACCACTCCTGAACAGGCATTCTTAACGCGTACTCTTGCTCGAGACGCGTCTCCAGGCCGGCAATGTCCCACAACTCTTCAACCGATTGTGGTGGAATGTACTGATCGATGAGCCCATTAACCACATCGGCCTGGATGTTCACGATAGTGTCTTGAATGCTCTCGGCATCCATCAACTCGTTACGCTGAGCATAGACTACCTGACGTTGGTCGTTGGCCACGTCATCGAATTCCAGCAGTTGCTTACGGATATCGAAGTTACGTGCCTCAACCTTACGCTGGGCGTTTTCAATCGCGCGGGATACCCATGGATGCTCGATCGCTTCACCTTTCTCCATGCCAAGCTTCTTCATCATAGATGAGACACGCTCAGAGGCGAAGATACGCATCAGGCTATCTTCCATCGACAGATAGAAGCGTGATGAACCTGCATCCCCTTGACGACCAGAGCGGCCACGTAGCTGGTTATCGATTCGACGTGACTCATGACGCTCGGTACCGAGAATGTGCAGACCACCTGCGGCAACCACTTCGTCGTGGCGCACCTGCCAATCTGCCTTGATCTTGGCTTTCTGCTCGGCAGTTGGGTTCTCGAGGGCATCGATCTCCATGTTCCAGTTACCGCCTAACACGATATCGGTACCACGACCGGCCATGTTGGTTGCGATGGTCACCGCACCACTACGACCCGCCTGGGCAACGATCTCGGCTTCACGCTCGTGGAACTTCGCGTTAAGTACCTCGTGAGGGATCTTAGCCTTCTTGAGCATGCTATGGAGCAGCTCAGATTGTTCGATAGAGACAGTACCTACCAGTACTGGCTGGCCACGGTCACGACAATCTATGATGTCTTTGATGATAGCATCGTACTTCTCTTCCGCCGTCAGGTAGACCAGATCCGCGTGGTCCTTACGCACCATAGGGCGGTTGGTCGGGATAACTACGGTATCCAGGCCATAGATGTGTTGGAATTCGAACGCTTCGGTATCGGCAGTACCTGTCATACCGGCCAGTTTTTCATACTGACGGAAGAAGTTCTGGAAGGTGATAGACGCCAGCGTCTGGTTTTCATTTTGAATATGAACCCCTTCCTTGGCTTCTACTGCCTGGTGCAGGCCTTCCGACCAGCGACGACCCGGCATGGTACGACCCGTGTGCTCATCGACGATGATCACTTCGTTGTCTTGTACTATGTAGTCGACATCTTTTTCAAACAGGGTATGGGCACGTAGCGCCGCGTTGACATGGTGCAGCAGCGAGATGTTGGCCGCAGAGTAAAGCGAATCGCCTTCGGCCAGCATACCACGTTCGGTCAGCAGGACTTCTACCTTCTCCTGACCACGCTCCGTCATGTGAACCTGCTTGGCCTTCTCATCAATAGAGTAATCGCCATCGCCGATCTCTTCCTCGGTATCTTCCTTGTCCTGACGGATAAGGTGAGGTATCAGGGTGTTGATCTTGATATAAAGCTCAGAGCTGTCTTCTGCGGCGCCCGAAATGATCAGTGGCGTACGTGCCTCATCGATCAGAATCGAGTCGACCTCATCGATCAGTGCATAATGCAGTGGACGCTGCACGCGCTCGTTAGGCGAGAATGCCATGTTGTCGCGCAGGTAATCGAAGCCAAATTCGTTGTTGGTACCATAGGTAATGTCAGACGCATAGGCCATCTTCTTCTCGGCCTGACCCATACCGGCGATGTTTACGCCGACTGTCATACCCAGGAACTCAAATAGAGGGCGGTTGTTTTCCGCGTCGCGACGGGCAAGGTAGTCGTTCACTGTGATCACGTGAACCCCTTTGCCGGTCAGGGCATTTAGATAGGCGGGGAGTGTTGCGGTCAGCGTCTTACCTTCACCGGTACGCATCTCTGCGATGCGGTTACTGTCCAGTACCATACCACCCAGTAGCTGCACGTCGAAGTGACGCATCTCAAACACACGCTTAGAGGCTTCGCGCACTACGGCAAAGGCTTCCGGCATGACGTCGTCCAGCGTCTGGCCCGATTCCAATCGCTGCTTAAACTCGGCCGTCTTGGCCTTGAGTTCCTCGTCGGAAAACTTCTCAAAATCCGCTTCGAGGGCATTAATCTTTGTGACAATCTTACCGAGAGTTTTAAGGGTGCGATCGTTACGACTACCAAATATTTTTGTCAGTAATTTACCAAACATCTGAACCACTTTTATGTTGTTGGCTAAGTCCCTGTCGAGTCTAAAAGCCTATTTTAGTTTAACCTGCCTTGCGGTAGACATACTTCTTAGGATCTATCTGCTGTCCACCACGCAACACTTCATAATGCACATGGGGACCGGTCGAACGACCCGTACTCCCCATTTTGGCAATACTTTCGCCTTTTGCGACCACATCACCTACAGCTACTGACAAAGACTTATTGTGTCCATAGCGAGTTCTCAGACCATTTCCATGATCTATCTCGACCAACTCACCATAACCAAACATATTGCCTGCCCATGTTACGACGCCACCCGCGGTGGCGACAACATCGGCTCCCTCTTTACCGGCAAAGTCTATGCCTTTATGCATGGTTCTGCGGCCGTTAAAGGGATCATTGCGTAAACCGTAGGGCGAAGACAACCAACCTTTCTGGATGGGACGCCCTGAGATATAACGTTCTTCATCTATATGGAGATTAGATGTCACCGTTTCAAGTAGTGATAATTGAACATTATTGTTATCTATTCGTGACACTAGCCTATCCATGTCCTGGATAAGCTGATCGAGTTCGATGTTGCTGCCCAGTTCGCTCAGGCCGCCAACACCGACTTCAGAAGAGAAATCGAATTGATCTTCGAGTTTGTAATCTTTAGCAACTTGCTGGCCCAGCGCCTCGAGGCGTGCAAGCTTAGCCTGCATCTTAGCCACATGGGTAACCAAGATCGCCAATTGCGATTCGGTCGCGCCTTTAAGTTCGATAAGCTCGTTTTTCTGCTCTTCGCGAGCGACACGTTCGTTATCGACGCTGGCCTGCTGTTGCTGAATTTGTTTGGCGTTATGCTGATATAAGCCAGTGCCTGCGGCAATAAGCAAAACCGGTAATAATAGCCAACGCTTACCCGGCTGCCAGCGCGTCGCACCATTCCGACCTTGAATAAAAACTGTTACACTCATAGCCTCATTAAGCCATTTTATTATGTTATGAAAAAGCCCCCGCAGGACCTCAGTCAATTACTGCTTCAGCAGGGTCAATTACCCTCTATCGCCGAAAAAGCAGAACTACTGCTTCACCTGGATCACTATGTTAAACAGGTGATCACCGGTCCTGTCTCGGAACAACTAAAAGTCGCCAACTTCCGTCAAGGTGTGCTCGTTATCGAAACCAGTACCGCTGCATGGGCCGCAAGAATAAACTTCCAAAAACCCAAACTTTTACAGCAGTTACAAGCCGAAACGCTCCCCATGCTGTCCGCTATCGAGGTTAAAGTCAACCCAAGCCTGAAAATGTATGAGACAAAATCAAAGCAGGCTCACAACCAGATAAGCGAAACCGCTGCGGCGCATATCGACGCCTTGGCCGAGCATATAGAAGGTTCCCTAGGCCAAAAACTAAAACGGCTGGCTGCTTTAGCCAGCCGTTCAAGGCAATCCAAATAGGCTTTACGCCAATACCGCACCCGCAGGCACGGCGAAACTGACTGGTACCTCTTCTTCTTTCTCGAAGCTTACCAATTCCCAAGCATCTTGCTCGGCTAACAGGGCACGAACCAGCTGATTGTTCAGCGCGTGGCCTGTCTTGAACGCACGGAATTCACCGACGATAGCGTGACCGGCGACATAGAGATCACCGAACGCATCGAGAATTTTGTGCTTAACAAACTCGTCCTCATAACGCAGACCATCGGGGTTGAGGACGCGGTATTCATCAAGCACAACGGCATTTTCCATGCTGCCACCTAATGCCAGGTTATTGGCACGCAGATATTCGATGTCGCGCATAAACCCAAAGGTTCTGGCGCGGCTGATATCGCGAACGAAGGCAGAAGAGGAAAAATCCATCACCATATGCTGCTGACTTCTGGCGATCTCAGGGTGATTGAAATCGATCGCGAAATCGACTCTGAAACCCTTGAATGGACGCAGTTCGGCCCACTTATCACCATCTTCAACACGCACCGGGCGCTTGATTCTTAGATATTTCTTTGCTGCGATTTGCTCCTGAATGCCGACAGATTGCAGCAGGAAGACCCATGGGCTGGCGCTGCCATCCATAATGGGGATCTCTGGGGCATCGACTTCGATTGTCGCGTTGTCTATGCCTAAACCTGCCAGAGCGGCAAACAGATGCTCAATCGTTGAGATACGAACACCTTCGTCATTCACAAGCGCCGTACACATGGTCGTCTCACGCACTTGATCCGCCTTGGCGGCAATAGCCACGCTTGGCGTCAAGTCGGTACGAACCAACACGATCCCTGTATTAACTGGCGCGGGTTTGATCGTCAAAGTCACCTTGTTACCGGAATGCAATCCGACACCGGTGGTCTTAACCATTTCTTTAACAGTTCTTTGAAAAATCATTTAGTTACCCGTTATATCACAACCAAAAAGCGTTTATTTCCGCACAGCAAAGCGGCGCACAAAGGCGCAGCAGGTCGGACATGCTAGCATATCTTTGCCAATTCACCAAAATTTACCGACGAAAATCGTCGTACCACATTCAGGTCTATGGCGCCGACTAGCACGCTCCGTCCTGAAACTAGTCAGCTTGCTTACGCAAAAATGCCGGTATATCTAAGTAATCAAGGTCACTCTTAGGCGCGGCGGCCGCGGCTGGTTGTGCTACCTGCACAACATTACCCGCCCCCATTGCCTGTGGGACAGCTTCTTCCACTGGAAGTTCAATTTTGACCTCAGGTGCTGGCATTGGCTCTGGACGCGGCGCAGGCTTAGAAACCAGTTGAATATCAGGCTTCTTCTCGGCGCCGATACCGGTTGCCACTACGGTTACACGCAGCTCGTCGCTCATCTCTGGATCGATAACCGCACCCACAACTACAGTAGCGTTATCTGATGCATAAGCCTTAACATGGTTACCCACTGTCTCGAACTCTTCGATGCTCATGTCCATACCGGCGGTGATGTTCACCAATACGCCACGGGCACCAGCCAGATCGATATCTTCCAGCAGCGGACTGGCCACGGCAGCTTCGGCCGCTTCTTCGGCGCGATCTTCACCGCTGGCGACGCCTGTACCCATCATGGCATTACCCATCTCAGACATCACAGTCTTAACGTCGGCGAAGTCGACGTTAATCAGACCCGGACGGGTGATCAGCTCGGCAATACCTTGTACTGCGCCGAGTAGCACGTTGTTAGCCGCCGCAAACGCATCTAACAGTGAAGTGCCACGGCCCAGGACCTTGAGCAGCTTCTCGTTAGGAATAGTGATCAGCGAGTCAACATGCTTGGCCAGCATCTCGATACCCTGGTCGGCATAAGCCATACGCTTCTTGCCTTCGAATGGGAACGGCTTGGTCACCACAGCAACGGTCAGGATCCCCTCTTCACGGGCGATCTCGGCCACGACAGGGGCTGCACCTGTACCCGTACCACCACCCATACCGGCGGCGATAAAGATCATGTCCGAGCCCTTGATCGCGCTGCGGATATTCTCTCTGTCTTCTTCGGCCGCCAGACGACCGATCTCTGGGTTGGCGCCCGCGCCAAGCCCCTTGGTGACATCGCGACCCAACTGAATGGTCGTGCCCGCCGCCGACTTACGTAGCGCTTGGGCATCGGTATTGGTTGCAACGAACTCAACACCCTCGATATTGTGTTTCACCATATGCTCGACGGCGTTACCACCACCGCCACCGACGCCGATGACCTTGATCACCGCCTCATCGGAATGACTATCCATGATCTCAAACATGGTCTTTTCTCCGTTTTAGTCTGCGTTATTAACCTTAAAACTCACCCTTAAACCAGCTCTGGACCCGATTCCAAAGACTGGTCACCCCTTGGCGCTCGGGGCGCTCGAACTGTCGCTCGAGCACACGTCTTGCACCATAATGTAACAACCCAACACCCGTGGAGTAGATGGGCTGGTTCACATATTCAAATAATCCTTTCACCGGCAACGGCTCGGCCACCCTAACCGGCATACCGAAAGTCGCCTCGGCGACATCTACCGCACCTTCAATCGATGCGGTACCGCCCGTGAGTACGATACCGGCGGCAACCTGATCTTCCAGGCCGCAGTCGCGCAACTCTTTACGCACCAGCTCGAACAGCTCCTGGTACCTAGGCTCAACCACCTCTGCCAAGGTATGGCGCGACATGGTGCGCGATGGGCGTCCGCCCACAGATGGCACCTCTATGCTGTCTTCGCGGCTCACCATGGCGCTTCTGGCGCTGGCGTACTGCACCTTAATCTGCTCTGCATGTGACAGCGGCGTACGGAAGATCTTGGCGATATCGCTGGTCACCTGGTTGCCAGCCACTGGCACCACGGCGCAGTGACGCAGGGCGCCGTTGGTGTAGATGGTGATATCTGTGGTGCCACCGCCCATATCCACCAGGCAGACGCCTAGGTCTTTCTCATCGTCGGTGAGCACGGCATCAGCCGAGGCGATGGCCGAGAACACCAGGTCATCCACCTTAAGGCCGCAACGCTCTACGCTCTTGGTAATATTCTTGGCCATGTCGTTGGCGCAGGTGACGATATGCACCTTGGCCTCCATACGCATACCCGACATGCCGATTGGGCTGCGGATACCATCTTGTACGTCGATGGCATACTCTTGCGGCAAGACGTGCAGAATACGACGCTCGGTCGGGATCTTCACCGAACGCGCGGTGTGGATGACGTTGTCTACGTCTTCCTGGGTCACCTCTTCGTCGTTAATCGACACCATGCCATTTTCGTTCTGACACTGGATATGCTTACCCGAGATGCCTAGGTATACCGAGGCTACCTGACAATCGGCCATCAACTCGGCCTGATCCAGCGCGCGTTGCACACTACGCACGATAGAGTCGAGATCGTTTACCCCGCCCTTATCCATGCCGCGGGAGGGGTGACTGCCGAGACCGACCACACTGATCTCACCATCGGGCAGTACCTCACCGATGATCACAGCAACTTTGGACGTTCCTATGTCTAATCCAACGATCAGATTTCTATCTTGATTCTTGGTCATTAATTAACGGCTCTCATCTTGTGCTTCATCCCAACCTACGGCCAATCCGGTATCGTAGCGCAAATCGACTCGGGCAACGGGCTTATCCTGTTTCACCAATGTGGGATACACATGGATAAAGCGCTGCACCCTTGCCATCTTATCTTCCCTTCCCAGCTTCAACTCTATGCCGTTGGCCAGCACGGCTAACCAGGCATGTCTGGGGCTTAACTCTAAACGGGCCAAATCGAACCCGTTGATCTTCAATAATTCACTGACCTGGCGATAGTTAGTCAACACAGACTTCGCCTGATCTTCCGGGCCGACCAGATTAGGCAGCGGGCCTATCCCCTCACGATGGGGCGCCTTAAACACCTGCCCCTGCTCGTTGAGCCAATCTGTCTCGTTCCAGTGGGCGACCGGCGTCTGCTCCACCAGATATACCTTTAACTTTGCCGGCCACTCGCGCCTTACCGAGGCGTGGTAGACCCAAGGCAGATTTTCCAGTGCCTGCTGTACCTGATTCACATCCGCCGAGAAGAAGCTTCTCTGCATCAGATCCTGCAGCGCACTGCGTATCTCGGCGTCACTGGTAAACTGCCTGTCCCCCTTGATCGCCACCGCCTCAATCGGCAGGGCATCCGCGTCGTTCAGTACCAGGTGAAGCTTCCAGCCTCCCATGGATAGGCCACAGATCACCAAGAACAGAAAAATCAAGCCGAAACACAGGTACCAATCGACCTGTCCCAACCTGCTTTTCCAACCGCTACCTAGCTCTCTTAAGGACACTGCTTATCGCCCTAACGCATCATTAAATGTATAAAAATCAATCAACTTATTACCAGAGGGCAGCCCTAAGGAACCGGCCATTATAACTACCTCACCTCTAGCGTCAAAAGCTTCATCGAGGTCAGGGCAAGATGCCCTCAACCTCATTGGTTTTCCGACTCAAACTGCAGACCGGCATCGGCCAGCTGACGACTCAGGGCGCCGATATTGCCGGCCCCTTGGGTCAACAGCAGATCGCCCCCCTGCAACACCCCAGGCAGTATCGTCTGTAGCTGCTCGGGCTCGGCCACGAAGATAGGATCTATCTGGCCACGCTGACGAATCGAGCGGCACAGGGCGCGGCTGTCTGCACCAGGTACCGGCGCCTCGCCGGCGCTATACACATCGAGCAGTAACAGGCAGTCCACCTGGGCCAGCACCTCGACGAAATCGTCATAGAGATCCCGGGTGCGGCTGTATCTGTGTGGCTGATAGATCATCACCAGACGCTTATCCGGCCAGCCGGAACGCGCCGCCTTGATGGTTGCCGCCACCTCGCTGGGGTGATGACCATAGTCATCGACCAGCATCACATCGCCCGCTGTGGTGGTGAACTCACCCAGCTGCTGGAAGCGACGACCTATGCCCTGGAACTCATCCAGGGCGCGGATGATCGCCTCATCTTCAATCTCATCTTCCGTGGCCACAGCTATGGCCGCCAGGGCATTGAGCACATTGTGACGACCGGGCAGATTAACCCTCAGGTCCAGATCTGCCATCCCTTCACGGCGCACCGTAAAGCGTGAGCTATACCCCTGCTGCTCGAAGTTAAGCGCCTGCACGTCAGCATCGTCGCTGAAACCATAGGTCACTACCTTGCGGCCAATGCGCGGTAAAATCTCTCTCACCACAGGGTCGTCGATACAGGCCACCGCCACGCCGTAGAACGGCAGGTTATGCAAAAAGTCGACGAAGGTAGATTTCAGCTTCTCGAAATCCCCCTCATAGGTATCCATGTGGTCGGCTTCGATGTTGGTAACCACACTCACCATGGGCTGCAGATGCAGGAAGCTGGCATCGCTCTCGTCGGCCTCGGCGATCAGGTAACGGCTCTTACCCAAACGGGCATTGGTGCCGGCACTGTTCAGCAGACCGCCGATCACGAAGGTTGGATCCCGCTCGGCCTGACCATAGACGCTGGCGATCAGACTCGTAGTGGTCGTCTTGCCATGGGTACCGGCCACCGCCACACCGTGGCGATAACGCATCAGCTCGGCCAACATCTCTGCCCGGCGAACGATAGGAATGCGTCGCTCCTGGGCCGCTAAAATCTCTGGGTTACTGGCATCGATGGCCGTCGAGACCACCACCACATCGGCGCCCTCGACCTGATCGGCACTGTGACCGATGAAGATCGCCGCGCCGAGGCGCTTCAGGCGAGCCGTCACGGCATTCTCGGCGATGTCGGAACCGCTAAGACGATAACCTTCGTTTACCAAGACCTCGGCAATACCGCCCATACCCGCGCCGCCGATCCCCACAAAGTGGATCCGCTTGACGCGACGCATCTCTGGAATGATGGTTCTTAATTGGGCGTACTTCTCTTCGGTTTTAATCATCTTTTTCCTTACTTGTCAGCGCGATACACACGGCGGCGACCCGCTCTGTGGCATCTAATACGGCAACACTCTTGGCCAGCTGCCCCATCTCGATGAGGGCCTTACGGTCTGACGCCAAGATCTGCAGCTTGCTGATCAACTTCTCACTATCTAATACTGTCTGCGGCAGCAAAAATGCGCCGCCCGCTTCCACCAAGACCTGGGCATTCTTGGTCTGGTGATCGTCTACCGCATGGGGGTAAGGCACCAAGAGACTCGGTAGCCCCACCGCCGCTACCTCCGACACAGTCAGGGCGCCCGCACGGCACAGAATCACATCGGCCCAGCGATAGGCCGCTTCCATATCATCGATAAACTCGGCCACCTTAACGCTGCCGGATTGCCCCAGTTGCAGGTATTCCGCCTCCACCTGTGCCTGATTACCCTTACCCACCTGATGCCATACCGTCATCGAATGGTGCTGAGCCACCGCAGCCGTCACGCTCGGCATCAGGTCGTTAAATATCTTGGCACCCAAGCTGCCGCCGACCACCAACACCCTAAGAGCATCGTCCGGAACGATAGGCTGCTCGCTACGTCCCAGGGCGATAAGCTCGCTGCGGATCGGGTTGCCCACCACCTCGGCATTGCCCTCGAAGGTGTTTTCGAAGGCGCACAGCACACGGGTAGCGATGCGTGACAACAACTTGTTAGTCATGCCTGGAAAGGCATTTTGCTCGTGCAGCACCAGAGGGATGCCGCTCAGCTTGGCGGCAACCCCACCCGGACCACTGGCGAAACCGCCCATGCCGAGCACCACATGGGGTTTAAACTCTTTGATCACCTCACGCGCCTGCATGATGGAGCGTAAGATCTTAAAGGGCGCCGCGAGCTTACGGATCAAGCCATTACCACGTACCCCCTTGATATCGATAAAATCGATATCGAAACCATGCTGAGGCACCAGACGTGCCTCCATACGATCGGCGGTGCCAAGCCAGCGCACCTGCCAGCCCTGTTTGGCTAACGCTTTGGCCACGGCAAGCGCCGGGAACACGTGTCCGCCCGTGCCGCCCGCCATGATCAAAATACGTTTATCTGACGCCATCTATTTCACCTTGCCTTGTACTGCCTGGATCAGGCTTAATCTTCTCTCATGATCGATACGGATCAATATCATTGCCGCTGCCGTCATCACCCACAGGCTACTGCCGCCATAACTGATAAAGGGCAGTGTCAGCCCCTTGGTGGGTAGCATGCCTATGCTGGCGCCCACGTTGACCACAGTCTGGAAACAGATCCAGATGCCGATGCCATAGGCCAGATAGCCCTCGAATGCCCGATCGCCAAGCAGACACAGGTTACCCAGCTTTATCGCTCTCAGGGCGACAAACAGCAGTACCGACAACACGGCGATGATGCCGAGAAACCCTAACTCTTCGCCGATCACGGCAAAGATAAAATCTGTGTGGGCCTCGGGCAGGTATTCCAGCTTCTGAATGCTGTTCCCCAGGCCCTGTCCCAGCCAATCGCCGCGGCCATAGGCCATCAAGGATTGGGTCAGCTGATAACCGCTACCGAAGGGATCCTGCCAAGGATCCAGAAACGAGGTCACCCGTCGCATACGATAAGGTTCCAGCAATACCAGGCCAACGAAGGCCATGGCCCCGGTCAAGATCAGCGCGAAGAAATCGAGCAATCTTGCACCGGCTAAAAACAACAAACCGACGGTGCCAACAAACAGCACCACCACGGTACCGAGATCCGGCTGTAGCAAGATCAGAAAGGCATACACGGCAAACACGGCAATTGGCTTATAGAAGCCCTTGGCATTTTCCCGCACCTCCTGATGACGCCGCACCAGATAACCCGCCATATAGATGGCAAAGGCAAACTTGGCGATCTCGGCCACCTGAATACGAATAGGCCCCACCGATAACCAACGGGTCGCCCCGTTTACCGTGGTGCCCACGATCGGCACAGCCACCAACATGATGCCGACGACCAGCAGCAAGATAGGACTCAGCTGCTGCCAGCTATGCATCTCTATCTGCAACACCACCGCGGCGATCAGGGCGCACCCCATCAGGTAGGCCACATGGCGCCACACGAAGTGGTAGGGGTTGCCCGTCAAACTCGTGGCCTCCGGCATAGAGGCCGACATCACCATGATGAAGCCGAAACTTATCAGGGAGATGATCGCAAACAGCAAAGCTCTGTCATAGAGCTGCATGCCCGGCGCTTCGCGTTGACTAAACAGGTTCGGCAGCGACCAGCTAAGGGAGCTGCCAAACAGGCTTAGTTGACGCTCGTCGCTACGCATGCATCACCTCTTGGGCCAAGGCATTCACCTGGGCACGAAAATCATCGCCCCTGGCCATGAAGTTGGCGTACATATCCAGGCTGGCACAGGCAGGCGACAGCAGGACCAGATCGCCCGGCTTAGCCAGCTGAGCCGCCTGAGCGACTGCCTCTTGCATCGACTCGACGCGAATGGCACCCTCGAACTGCTCGGCAATTTTGTCGCCATCCTGCCCCAGGGTGATCACCTGAGCAACGCCCAGCAGTGAGCCGCGTAGCGCCGAAAAATCGGCGCCCTTGCCGTCACCACCGGCGATTAAAATAATCTGCCCCTCATGGTCGCTCAGCCCCTGCAGGGCCGCTATGGTGGCGCCCACATTGGTCGCCTTGGAATCGTTCACATAGCTCACGCCCTGATGCTTACCCACGAGTTCGCATCTATGGGCCAGCCCCTTGAACTGTTTCGCCACCTCGACCATGGCCGCCTTATCGACACCGGCGCTATCGGCCAGCGCCATGGCAACCAGCAAGTTGGCCTGGTTGTGACTACCCACCAGTGAAACCTGATCGCCGGCAACATATTCGGTCGTGCCATGCACCAGGACGCCATGGTTTACGCCCCACTCATCTCCCTCGGGCAGAGAGAGGCCAAAGCTGTTCTGGTTCATAGGCTCGTTCGGGCGAGTCAGCAGATCGTCGCGGTTGAAGATTGCCAGCTTGGTCTGATCATACAGACGCAGCTTGGCCTGACGATAACTCTCGAGATCCGAATACCTGTCCATGTGATCTTCGCTGATGTTCAGGCAGGTGGCGCTGATGCAGTTGAGGCTAGCCGTCGTCTCCAGCTGGAAGCTAGATAACTCGAGCACAAACAACTCATGATCACCATCGAGCAGGTCCAGCACGGGCACGCCGATATTGCCGCCCACGGCCACCTTGAGGCCCGCCTTGGCTGCCATCTCACCCACAAGGGTAGTCACGGTCGACTTACCGTTAGAACCCGTGATGCCGATAACGCAGGCGGGGCGATCTGCCAGCGCTCTGGCGAACAGCTCGACATCGCCGACGATATCTATGCCCATATCCACCGCGGCGCGCACCTCGGCGGTATCCAGCGGGATCCCGGGGCTGACGACGATCTGGCTAGCCTGTACCAGGTAGCGACAATCGAAACCGCCGGTGAGCAATAGCACCTCGGGAAACTCCTGACTCAGGGTCTCGCGACCCGGTGGATTCTCGCGGCTGTCCATCACCAGTGGCGTGATGCCCTGCTTAATGAGATAACGCACCACAGAGAGCCCTGTGGCCCCCAATCCTAAAACTATGTGCGTGTACTGACTCGCCATGGCGTCTTACCTTAACTTTAAGGTTGCTAAGCCTAGCAACACCAGGAAGAGGGAGATGATCCAGAAACGCACAATCACCCTGGGCTCGGGCCAACCTTTGAGCTCGTAGTGGTGATGAATAGGCGCCATCCTAAAGATACGTTGACCGCGCAGCTTATAGGAGCCGACCTGCAGGATCACAGAAACTGTCTCCATCACGAATACGCCACCCATGATCACCAATAGGATCTCCTGACGCACCAACACGGCGATGGTGCCCAGTGCCGCGCCCAGAGAAAGCGAGCCCACGTCACCCATGAAGACCTGGGCCGGATAGGTGTTGAACCACAAAAAGCCCAAGCCCGCACCGACGATGGCGGTGCAGACGATCACCAGCTCGCCCGAGCCAGGCAGATAGGGAATATGCAGGTAGTTGGCGAACTGCACGTGGCCAGACAGATAGGCGATCAGCGCAAAAGCAGCCGCCACCATCACGGTCGGCATAATCGCCAGACCATCCAGACCATCGGTCAGGTTCACCGCGTTGCTCGAGCCCACTATAGTGAAGTAAGCCAGCAGGATGAAGAAGGCGCCCAGCTGTGGCATCACATCCTTAAAGAAAGGCAAGACCAATTGGGTTTCACCTTCACTGCCCGCCGAGGCGTACAGATAGAAGGCGATGGCTAAGGCTGCCAGGGACTGCAAGATATACTTCCAGCGGGCGATAAGCCCCTTGGTGTCCTTGCGCACCACCTTGCGATAATCGTCGATGAAGCCGATAAGGCCAAAGGCGCCCAGCACGAAAAGCATGACCCACACGTAGCGGCTACCCAGATCGCCCCACAGCAACACGCTGATGAAGACGCCGGCCAAGATCAACAGGCCACCCATGGTCGGTGTGCCGCGCTTGGCAAAATGCGACTCGGGTCCTTCGTTACGAACCACCTGACCTATCTGCAGCAGTTGCAGACGCTCGATCATCTTAGGTCCCCACCACAGGCTAAACACCATGGCGGTCAAGAGCCCCAGGATCGCCCTGAAGGTCACATATGAGAAAACGTTAAACCCGGTATAAAACTGGGTTAGGTACTCAGCCAGATAAACCAGCATTAAAACAACTCCTTGCGCTCAAAGGCGGCAATGAGGGCCTCGACAACCCGCTCCATTCTGGCGCTTCGAGACCCCTTAACTAACACAGTCACCTTGCCGGTTAACTGGTTAAAATAACTAACTAAATCAACAACCAATGCATCTAAGTCGGTGAAATGCTTGCCGGCGAAAGCCTCGCTACTCGCCCGACTCAACTCTCCCAGTGAATACAAGGCATCGATCCCCTGCTGCTTGGCCTTCTCGCCCAGCTGCCGATGTAAAAGGGACGCATTGTCACCTAATTCGCCTAAATCGCCCAGCACTAAACAGCGATTTCCTTCAATTTCTTGAAGCCAGTCGATTGCCGCCCCCACCGAGGCCGGATTGGCGTTATAGGTGTCGTCTATCAGCAAGAAACGTCCCAGACGCGTCGGCTGCATACGCCCCTTCACGGGTTGTAACCGCATAAGCCCTTGAACTATCTCATCCAGCGACAATCCCAGCGCCAGACAGATGCTGGTCGCCGCCAGGGCGTTACTCACCTGATGACGGCCCGACAGCGGCAGGCTGACGGTACGTTGCTCATCCCGATACGCGATTCGAAAGCGATAACAGCCCAAGGCGTCGGCGCTGAGCTCATCGGCGCTGACATCTGCAGGATTCCCCTGGGATGAAAAACTCAACTGGGTATGGCTAGCGGCCGCGCGTCGCATCACATCGGCAAATGCGTCGTCGGCATTGATCACGGCGACGCCATCCTTAGCCAGGTGGAGGAAGATCTCAGACTTGGCCTTAGCCACGCCTTCGAGCGAGCCAAAACCCTCTAAATGCGCCGAGGCGACATTATTAACCATCGCCACATCGGGTTGCACTAAAGATGAAGTGTAATTAATCTCGCCGAGATGATTGGCACCCAGTTCGAACACGCCATATTCGTGGTGCGGCTCGAGGCGCAGCAGGGTCAGCGGCACGCCGACTTCGTTGTTGAAGTTGCCCGCGGTATAGAGCACCTGATGCTGGGTCGACAATATGGTCGCCACCATCTCCTTGACGCTGGTCTTGCCGTTCGAGCCGGTCAGGGCCACGCTCTTGGGCGCGACACACCGCTTCACATGGGCACCAATCTGGCCCATGGCTTTCTGGCTGTTAGCCACTATGAGTTGCGGCGCGGCAATCGGTAGTTCACGCTCTACTAACAGGGCGCTGGCGCCGTCAGCTACCGCCTTGGCGGCAAAATCGTGGGCATCGAAACGTTCACCTTTTAAGGCGACAAACAGGGTCTGTGCATCCACCACCCGGCTATCGCTCGATACCTTGCTGACGCTTAAATCGTCGCCGATATGCTTGGCACTCAGTACCTTGGCGAGCTCTGACAGTTTAAGTGGGATCATTTGCCGCCCCTCGCAATTGCCGCCGCCAGGGCGCGTTCATCATAATCCAGGCGCTTGCCGGCGATCTCCTGATAGGTCTCATGGCCCTTACCGGCCAGCAAAATGAGGTCGCCGCTGGAAGCCAGGGTCACCACCTCGCGGATCGCCTGTTGTCTATCGACCTGAGTCAGGGCGATCTGCGGCTTGTTGAGCCCGGCCAATACATCTTGAATGATCGCCATGGGATCTTCGCTGCGAGCATTGTCGCTGGTCACCATGACGCAATCGGCATTCTCCTCGGCGGCGCGGGCCATCAGGGGGCGTTTGCCCTTGTCACGATCGCCACCACAACCAAAGACGCACCATAGCTTGCCGCGGCAATGACCACGCAGAGCTCGTAGCGCCTGCTCTATGGCGTCCGGCGTATGGGCGTAATCCACCACCAGGGTAACCCCTTCAGGTGTAGTGAAACGCTCCATGCGTCCCGCCACAGGCTGGAGGCTGGACACCTGAGCCAACAGCTGCGTCATGGCGTAGCCGCTCAGGTAAAGAGCCCCCAAGGCCGCGACTAAGTTAGACAGGTTGAAGATGCCCAGCAGGGGCGAGTCGATCTTCGCTTCGCCTTCGGGCCAGACTAGGGTCGCGCTAACGCCCTGGCTATGCTGCTTCACCTCTTTGGTATAGATAGCAGCGCCTTCCTGGCCTTGAATGCTAAAGCCCACCAAGCCCTTGCAGCGTTTATCCTGGATCCACTGACGCCCAACAGGATCGTCGAGGTTGATCAAGCCGTGGCTCAGTGAACTGAATCTAAACAGACGCTGCTTGGCCGCACCATAGGCATCCATAGAGCCATGATAATCCAGATGATCCCGGCTCAGGTTGGTAAACACGGCCACATCGAAAGGCACTGCGTCTACGCGTCCCTGCACCAAGCCATGGCTGGACACCTCCATCGCGCACACATTCGTGCCCTGGCGGTCAAAATCTTCTAGCTGGCGCATCACGGTAATGGGATCCGCCGTGGTGTTACCGCTGTCGACCAACTGGCCCCACAGGCCATTACCTAGGGTACCCATGACGGCGGCCGGCTTGCCCAGACCGTCGCTTAGCTGAGCGATAAGTTGGGTTACGGATGTCTTACCATTGGTGCCGGTTACGCCGATCAGCTTGATCCTATCCCGTCCCAGCACATAGAGCTGAGAGGCGAGCGCCGACAGCTGACGCTGCAGCTGAAAGAAATAAATACGCAGGCCATTGTCCTGGCTCACCTTGCCATGCTCTGCCGGATCGTCGGTATGGATAAGCGCCGCCACGGCCCCTTGCGACAGGGCGGTATCGACATAGTCTCTGCCATCGACCCTGTGACCGGGCACGGCAACAAACACGCTGCCCTGGCCTATCTCGCGACTATCCAGCGTAAGATGGCTGAGGGACTCGCCACCGGCATAATGAAACCAGGGGGCTAGGAGATCGCATAGCTGCATTATTCGCCCCTCCTGACATTACCGGCCAATTGAACTTTTTCTCGAGCGCTGATCGGCTCAACATTTAACATCTGTAGTGCCCCTGACATCACTTTGGCAAACACGGGAGCGGCCACATCGCCGCCATAATAACGATCGCCCTTGGGCTCATTGACTACCACCACCATGGCGAGTCTCGGATTGTGTACGGGTGCGACCCCGGCAAACAGGGCGACATAATCCTCACCATAGCCACCGGCCACGGCCTTACGAGCGGTGCCCGTCTTACCCGCAACCGGGTAACCATCGATATGGGCCTTCTTGGCGGTGCCGCCAGGCTCTGTCACCCCGATCAGCATCTGCATCACGCTGCGGGCCACCTCGGGTGAGATCACTTGCTCGCCCTCGGGCTCCTTCTTCAGCTTGAGGATCGACGAGGGATAGAGCACGCCGCCGCTACCCAACATGGCGTACATGCGGGCGATCTGCAGTGGTGTGACGGTCAGGGCATAACCGAAGGAGAGAGTTGCCCGCTCAAAATCGGACCAGCGGCGACGGTCATGGATAAGACCGGCGCTCTCGCCCGGCAGGTTGATGCCAGAATAGTTACCCAGCCCCATGGCCTGGTAGTAACCCAGCAGCTCCTGTACTGGCATAGACAAGGCGATCTGTGTCATCCCCACGTTACTGGAATGCACCAAGACATCGGCCAGTGACATGTCGCCATAGTTGCGACCGTCACGCACTATCTTGCCGCCGATACGCACGCGGCCCGGATGTGTCTTGAAGATCTGATCTTCCTTGATGGTGCCGGCCTCGAGCGCCGCGGCGACCACGAAGGGCTTGATGGTGGAACCCGGCTCATAGGCGTCGGTCAAGGCACGGTTACGCATGCGATAGCTTTGCAGGTTATCGCGGGAGTTAGGGTTGTAGCTGGGGGTGTTCGCCATGGCCAACACCTCGCCGGTGTGCACGTCGAGCACCACGATAGAGGCCGAGGTAGCCTGGTTGATCTCGGTGGCGCGCTTGATCTCGCGGTAGGCCAGCTGCTGAATGCGCTGATCGATACTCAGCACTAGATCGTTAGAGCTCTCGCCGGTCTGTACCGTATCCAGACGCTCGACCACGTGACCGTCGCGGGACTTACGTACCTTATGTTTGGTGGGCGTACCTGTGAGCCAGTCGTTGTAGGTGCTCTCGATCCCTTCGATGCCCTTATCGTCGATATTGGTCAGGCCCACCAGCTGCGCGCTGATCTCACTGGTAGGATAGTAGCGGCGCGATTCGGCCTTGAGGTAGACGCCGGGCAGCTTAAGCTGCTTAATATACTCGGCCACCGCAGGTGTAACCTGACGCTTGAGGTAGGTAAAACGTTTCTTGGGGTTAGTCTGCACTCGCGCCAGGATCTCCTCCTTGGGCTCGTGCAGCACGTCGGCCAGCGCCTGCCAGCGGCGCATATCGGCGAAGCCGTTACGATCGTGCACCACCTTAGGATCGGCGTAGACCGCCTTGACGGGTACGCTCACTGCTAGCATCTCGCCGTTGCGGTCGGTGATCATGCCGCGGTGCACCTCGTTACTCGTGGTACGCAAGGTGCGCATGTCACTCTCGTGACGCAGTTTTTCCGGCTCGATGATCTGAATATAGGCGGCCCTGCCCACCAGGCTGGTAAACAGCAGACACACGAAACCGACCACGACGTAGAGACGCCAGTGGATCAGCTGTGGTTTCTGTTTACGTTTCGCCTGCTTGCTCATGGTACTCTCACCACCACTTCTTCGTTGGGTAACGGCCGCTTCATCTCCAGCTCTTTCGTGGCAATCCGTGTCACCCTGCTATGTTCCGACTGCGACTGCTCTTCCAGCAACAGGTTGCGCCATTCGATATCCAAGCGGTCGCGTTCCTGCAGCAACTGATCCCACTGGCTGGTGTACTTGCGACTGGAATGGCTGGTGTAAACCACCAAAATGGCATTCGCAATCACAATAAAAGCCATCAAAAGCACCCACTTGTGGTGCCAAAGATCGAGTAATACGATACGAGTCAGGTTAAGTTGTGACTTACTCACTAGCGTTCCCCTAGTCTCTTACGTCTGCTCGACAGGATTAGTAGTCTAATCGCTCGGCAACCCGCAACACTGAGCTACGCGCCCTGGCATTGCGGTCAATTTCCTCGGCCGACGGCTTAATCGCCTTACCCACGGCCTTGAGTAATCGTGTCTTATTTATTTCGGCCTCGGTCAGCGGTAACCCGTGGGGCACAGACTCACCTTGGCTATGGCGGCGAATAAAACGCTTCACCATACGGTCTTCCAGCGAATGGAAGCTGATCACCGACAGACGTCCCTGGGGCGCCAAAACGGTAACCGCTCCTTCCAGCGCCTGATCGATCTGCTCCAGCTCGCTGTTGATATAGATACGGATCGCTTGGAATACGCGGGTCGCAGGATGCTTGTTACGCTCCTTGCTTTTACTCACACGGGCGATCAGATCCGCCAGCTCCTTGGTACGCAAGAAAGGCGTCTTGTCTCGGTCGGCGGCGATACAACGGGCGATATGGCGGGCGTTCTTCTCCTCGCCATAGGTCTTAAATACCCAGGCCATATCTTCTATCTCGGCGCGGGCCAGCCACTCGGCGGCGGTCTCCCCCTGGGAGTTGTCCATGCGCATGTCCAGCGGACCGTCACGCAGGAAACTAAAGCCGCGCTCGGCATCGTCTAGCTGAGGGGAAGAGACGCCAAAATCGAACAGTATGCCGTCGATCTTGCCTCTGAGGCCGAGATCGTCGACATATTGGGCCAGCTGGCCAAAACCACCGTGAACGATAGAGAAACGCGCATCATCGGCAAATTGCTCTGCGGCGGCGATCGCCTGAGGATCGCGGTCGATGGCGATCAGGCGACCATTAGGGCCCAATTGCTTGAGCACTTCACGAGAGTGTCCGCCGCGGCCGAAGGTGCCATCGATATAGATGCCCTCTGGCTTGATGTTGAGTCCGGCTACCGTTTCCGTCAGCAGCACGGATAAATGCGCAAATTCTTGAGTCATCGCTCTCTTCTTTAACTTATGGTTATTCTCTTATCACAAAGAGAAGTCCGCCAAACGCTCACTATTGGCAAAGGCATCGCTTTGAATCGTTTCACGGCTAAGTTCAATCTGTTGCTGCCAGGCCGCCTCATCCCACAGCTCAAACTTGTTCAATTGCCCCACCAGCATGGCGTGCTTATCCAGATTGGCATATTGGCGTAGCGGTGGGGGCAGTAGCAGGCGACCATTGCTGTCTAACTCGCACTCATGGGCATAACCGAGTAACAAACGCTTCATGGCGCGTTCCGGGCCCTGGGTATCTGACAGCAGTAACAGCTTGGCTTCTATTGCTTTCCAAGCCTCGAGTGGATAGATGAGCAAACAGGCGGCATCGAAATCGACCGTGATCACCAGCTGGCTGTTAAAATCGACGTGCAGGCGCTCGCGGTATCGCTTTGGGATCGCGATCCGGCCTTTGGCGTCAAGATTAATAGCACTCGCTCCACGAAACACGTTAGCTCGTCCTTGTTTTTCTGGTTAATAGATCCACAAATATCCACAATTTCCCACAAATGCTAAGTTTAGAGATAGTGTGCAAGCATTGTCAAGGGATGCCACCATTTATAAAGCCAGTATTCAAGCGGGTTCGCAGCCTGTTTGTAAATTTGTAACTACAGCCAAACCAGGGACAATTTGTGGGGATTTCAGGGTCAAATATGTTGAAAAAACAAACAGAAGTGGAGGGCCTACAGGCTTTGGTGGATCGATAAGTGGATCGCCGTCCCAAATTGAGGCCATGATCTGTGGGATCGACGCGAGCAGATGGAACTGCTGCGTCTGTTCGGCCCTAAGCAGTTGGAGTCACGCCCATTATGCCTTGCTCAAAGGCAGCTTGATCCCTATGATGGCCAATAAAAACACAAAATCATGCTGACACCCAAACAGAGCCGCTGGCTTCGAAAATCACACAAATGGTTGACCCTGTTCCTGGGGGCACAACTCCTCATCTGGTTAATTTCCGGCCTCTATATGGTGATCATGGATATCGACTATATCCATGGCGATCATCTCGTTGACGAGTCCAGGCTCACGCTGGACGCTAGTCAGCTAACCATTTCGCCCGAGACGATCCTCTCACGTTATCCCGAGGCCACCAGACTAGAGTTGCTCCCGACGGCACTTGGCCCCATCTATAAACTCAGGCTCGACGGCAAACCTCTCTATCTCTCTGGCCAAGATGGCGAGCCGCTCGAGCCGCTAAGCCAGCAGGATGCGATGCAGCTTGCTGCCTTACTTCATCCTGGCGACCTATCAAACGCCAGCAGCGAGCTATTAACCGAGTCGGCACCGGCCGAGATCGGTGGGCGTCGCCTGCCCCTGTGGCAGATAAACCTTAACGATGCCTTCGACTCACGCCTCTACATCTCGGTCAGCAGCGGCGAGTTAGTGGCCAAACGTCACGACTTCTGGCGCCTGTTCGACCTCATGTGGATGCTGCACATCATGGACTATGACACTAGGGAAGATGTGCACAATCCACTACTAACCGGCTTTAGTCTGCTAGCGCTACTGACGGCGCTTTCCGGCGCCCTGCTACTGCTCATCGCCTTTAAACGGGGCGAGGAGGAGCCAGCATGAGACTTAGTATGATTAGCGCAAGAAGTTTACATCGCATCCTGGGACTCATAGTCGGCATACAGCTGATCATCTGGACCCTAACCGGCCTGGCATTTAACCTGATCGATGACCAGCTGTTAGATGCCAATACCATGCGCGCCAAGCCTGGCAAAGAACAGCAAAACAGCGTCAGATTACTTCAACCGACGGTGACGCTAGCAGAAATTACAAACCAACTGACAAATAAGAACGCTGAGCGATTAAGCCTGAAACGTGTCGAGCTCGACGTGCTGCTGGAGCGCCCGATCTATCGCCTGAGGACGAGCGCCGGCACCCTCGCCTTTTGGGGCGATACCGGCGAGGCGGTGAATTTGAATAACGAGCAGCTGATACGGCTCGCCCGGCAGAGTTATTTAGGGGAGGTCAGGCTCTCCTCGCCCATTGTCGATAAAGAAGCGGCGCAGCGCTATGGCGGCAACCCGGCCTTCTACCGCTTCGATACCCAGGATGAGCATGGCACGCAGATCTTCATCGATGGCCAGAGCGGTCAGGTCAAGGCCCACGAAAACCAGGGCTCGCGATTCAAGCAGCTACTCTTCATGCTGCACTTTATCGACTATTTCCCGAATAATGACGTGACCTTCAATCACCTGGTGACCCAGCTGATTGCCTTTGCCGCCCTACTACTCGGCCTCAGCGGCACCTGGGTGCTGGTGCGCAAATTGACCGCCGGTGACTATTTCAACTGGCAGCGAAACAGGAACAACAAGGGTGAGCGGCAGCTAACCATACTCTCCCCAGACGGTGAGCCGCTTGAAAGCCTCACTCTGGCGCCTGGAAATCTGCTTGATAATCTTAACCACGACAGAATTCGCATCCCCAGCCAGTGTGGCGGTGGCGGTCAGTGCGGCATGTGCCGCGTCCGCTTCTTGGAGCAGGCGCCGCAGGCAACCGTCGAAGAGCAAGCCCGTCTCAAGCAGGAACATTTAGCCCAGGGCATTCGCCTCAGCTGTCAGCATAATTGCCACCAAGGCAAGATAGCGCTCACCAGCCGCGCGCAGCTCAGGTTTTGGCAGAAGGCACAGAGTGATGCCGAGCAGGCCGTGAGTCCGGCTCAGGCCTCCTCGTAAACGAAAGCGACCCTCTTGAGCGAAAGCCGCCCTCCTGAACGAAATGGCCACTTTGAACGAATATAGCGAACAAGGTGTCTAAATTTTAGGCAGAAGCGGCCGATAAATAGGTTAGAGGAGTTACACCTAACCTAAAGAGGAGGAGAGATGGTTGCCCTAGATAGCCTGTACGCCATGTTAGCCAGACCGGTACAACGTGTGGTAACACGTAAACGCGTGGTGGATCAGACTGAGCACATAGATGCCATCCATGCCGACAGTCATGAGGCGCCCCAGTCGCAGCTGCCGCCCCATCTGGAGCGTCGTCGCCAGACTGACAGGCGCATCAATCCCAGACCCGGACGCGACGATCGCCGCGGCCAGGCGAGACGCCTACAGGCGCAGAAACAGGCCGAAGAAGAGGCCGAAAAGGAAGCGCTGGATTCACCACTGCCCCGCATCGATATCGACGTCTAGTATCGACTGCTAATATCAACACCTAATATCAGCGTCTGGCAATTAGCCCACTGATTCGCTGGTCACCTGAGCGACCGCGCGTTTCCATCCAAGATACAAGGCTTCACGTTCATCGTCGGCGATGGCTGGCTTAAAGCAGCGCTCCACACCCGCCTTGTGTTTCAATTCGGCCGTCGATTGCCAGAAGCCTACCGCGAGTCCCGCCAGGAAGGCCGCGCCCATGGCGGTGGTTTCCGTCACCTTAGGTCGCTGCACCTCGACATCGGTAATATCCGCCTGGAACTGCATCAGAAAATCGTTGGCGACCGCGCCACCATCCACCTTGAGCTGTTTCAGCTGCACGCCACTGTCTTTGGTCATGGCATCGAGCAGATCCCGGCTTTGATAGGCGATCGCCTCGAGGGCTGCACGGATGATATGGTTGCGATTCGCGCCCCTGGAGAGGCCGACCAAGGCACCGCGGGCACTGGCATCCCAGTAAGGCGCCCCCAGTCCCACGAACGCCGGCACCAGATACACGCCGTTGTTGTCATTGACCTTGAGGGCAAAATATTCCGTGTCCTGGGCGTCGCGGATCAGCCCCAGCTCATCGCGCAGCCACTGAATGGTAGCACCGCCCATGAATACCGAGCCCTCTAGGGCATAGTTAACCTCGCCCTTTGGCCCCACGGCTATGGTGGTCAACAGGCCATGGTTAGATTGCACCGCCTGCAGACCTGTGTTCATCAACAGGAAACAGCCTGTGCCATAGGTGTTCTTGGCCATCCCCTCGTCGATACATAGCTGACCGAACAGAGCCGATTGCTGATCCCCCGCCATGCCGGCCACGGGGATTTCGCCCCCCTCCCCGGCGATACGGGTCTTGCCATACACGGCGCAGGAGGGCTTCACCTCGGGCAGGATACTCGCAGGAATTTCCAGCGCCTCGAGCAGCACAGGATCCCAGGCCTGCTGGTGAATGTTGTACAGCATGGTGCGTGAGGCATTGGTAGGGTCGGTCACATGCACCTTACCCTCGGTAAGTTTCCACACCAGCCAGGTATCTATGGTGCCAAACAGCAGGTCACCCGCCTCAGCCTTCTCTCTGGCGCCCTCGACATTGTCGAGGATCCAACGGATCTTGGTGGCCGAGAAATAGGGGTCTAACACCAAGCCTGTATTCTGCCTGATGTAATCCTCATAGTCCGCCTCCCTCAGGGATTCACACAGGGGTTGGCTGCGGCGACACTGCCAGACGATTGCGTTATAGATGGGTTTACCCGTGACCTTGTCCCACAGGACGGTGGTTTCACGCTGATTGGTAATACCGATGCTGGCAACCTCGTCGCTATGGATCCCCGCTCTGGCGAGAGCCTCGATCAGGGTCGAGCTTTGGGATGCCCAGATCTCCATGGGATCGTGTTCCACCCAACCCGCCTTAGGGTAGATCTGAGAAAATTCTCGCTGGGAGATGGCGACGACATTGGCGTCGTGATCGAAGATGATGGTACGTGAACTGGTCGTGCCCTGATCGAGCGCGATGACATACTTCTGTTGCACGAACGCCTCCGCTACTGCTGGCTAGGCTGGTTCGGATCGAGCTCCGGCTCCGGCTCCGGCTCTGGCTCGACTTGCTCGGCGGCCTCTAACTGCTCGTCACAGGCGTGGGCGGGCAGATACCAAAACTCGGCTATCTTACCGTCCTGCACGCGGAAATTCCCTATGCTGCACTGGCTGAGTTGCTCACCATCGTTCTCCCAGGTCACACGCTCTACCGTGCTGACATAGTGAGAGGAGTCGATCAGCTCGAGTATGGTGGCCTGGGCGCCGGTGAGGGTCTCGAAATAGTCTGTCATGGCGGCGCCAAATTGCGCCTTATCCGAAGTTTCCACCTCTATCTTGCTGCCCGAGATATGCATCCAGCGTACATCGTCCGACACATGGGTCAGCATCTTCTCGACACTGTGCTGGTTATAGGCGTCGATAAACCCTTTCACCACTTGCGTCGCACTCGGGTCGGCGAAGGCCGGTATCGGCAGTAATGCTATGCTTGCAGCCAGAAGATAGGGTTTCATGGGACACCTCTTATTGTTGGTTCATCGCGCCTATCGCCCCGCTCTGTTGGCTGTGGGGCAATAGTGGATCGATTAGCGCTAAAAATATGTTGATAATTAGACGAATATAATCCGATGAAGCTCAGATAGCCAACAAATATTCAGATAAAAAAATGCCCCACATAGGTGAGGCATTTTCGTTTAACTTAACTAGCCCTTGGGCTTTAAGTTGCACTAGGGCATTAAGTTACATCTTGTAGCTTAACTGAGCGCCTAGCAACCAGACATCGCCGCCCGCTTCACCGTTAAAGCTCACCTGAGCCAGGTTCATCAGGTTCATGGTCTCGTTGATCGGTGCATCACCATGAGCCTTAATGTAAGTCACGGCAAAGTCCAGGGTCAGGTTCTTAGAGGCTTGATAGCCAGCGCCCGCGCTGAACCACAGACGGTCTGAATCAGGGATAGTGATGGTGCGATACTCATCTTCTACCGCCGTCTTATCCAGCGCCACACCACCACGTACCAACCACTTATCGCTTAGCTGATAGCTGGTGCCCAGGGCGAAACGCCAGTTGTCTTTAAAGTTCTCAACCTTCACCAGGTCTGACTCCAGGCCGCCAACAGGCTTCTGCTCACCAGGGAAGTATGCCACCAGTTGATCGAACACGCTCCACTGGGTCCAGTTGACGCTGGCATGCATCGCCCAGTTGTCGGTGAGCTGATGGTAAGAGGCCAACTCGGCAAAGGCTGGTAGCTCGAGTGGCATATAACCCTCGATCTCCACATCCTGACCACCGTTGTAGATCAGGCCAGAGGCATGACCGTCGAGTTCAAGCTCGACGCCACTGTGATAGGCCAGACCGATTCGGTGCGCCGGGTTGATCTGCCAGCTGGCCCCCAACTGCCAACCATAGCCAATATCATCGCCTTCCATCGATTTCAGGCTGGTGCCACCCGGTGGTAGCGCGCCTGCGATCTCGGCAGGCAGAGTAGGGATCGCCTTGATGCCGTCGACCCAAGCCGGCGTAGAGGCGCCAATCTTACCTTCGCCATAGACGATACGCAGACCCGCACCGACAGAAACGGCTTCAGACACCTTGTACGCCAGGTTTGGATTGAACTCCACTGTGGTCACTGAGGTTTCTTTACCAAAGATAGCGGTAGGATGGGTGCTCGGCACCTCGGTCGCCAGACCATAGTTAGAGTTAACCGCTAAACCCCAGGTCCACTGGTCGTTAAGCTGGTTAGAATAGTAGAAGTTAGGCACCAGGGCGTCGTCAGCCACATCCAGGGCATCGGCGTTCATGGTCACACCCTGAGGCCCTAACACAGGTGAAGCCAGCGTCACGTCGCCCTCAACGTCGACGTTTGGCATTACATAGATACCACCAAGCGACAGCTGACGTCCCTCAAGGTAGGTCAACATAGCAGGGTTGCGCGCCTGAGCTGCGGCGTTGTCGGCCATGGCCGCCTCACCCGCAAAGGCACGGCCTAGACCCGTGGCAGAATATTCGGCAAGTTGAAATCCAGCGGCTTGAACTTGAGATAGCGGCGTGGCGATGGCAGCAACTACAGCTAAAGATAAAATATGCTTCTTCATCATGGCTCTCTTGTTATTATTACAACCTAGAGCAAAGGCTCCAGATATTAAGTGAGCCGCAGTCTACTGATGCAGAATATCTTTACAAGCAAATAATGAATTTAAGCGAATAATGCTGGCTAAAACGCCTAAATAGCATACAAAAACCAGCTAAAACCGACTTTTAAACGCCAATCAAAGTACAAAAATGTGATCCGCGTTCACTTAATGGAGTTTGCAAAAATCAGCAGTAACAAACAAAAATCAACAATATCAACAAATTAAAATAAAACCATTTGATTAACACCTGTACGCCTGAAAACCCGAAAATCACCAGCATAAATCACTAGCTCGTTGCTCATCTGGCTAGCCAACGGCTAGAAACCACAATAAACAACTGAAAAATATAGACTTAACAAGATTCAGCGCCGCTAATGTAAACAAAAAGCCGACCACAGCAAACTGCGATCGGCTCTATTCGATAACCCTAAGGTACAGATGTACGCCTAATTTCTATTACGTCAAATACCTAATGCGTCTAATCCCTAAAACATGTATCGGGCGCAATGAGTTAGGCATTCTTAGCATTAGGTGCGCCAGCTGGGGATTTCGGTTTCATAAGCCGCTATCGCCTCGCCGTAACCCAGGCTGATGCCTATGGCATCCAGGCCGTTTAGCAGGTTATGGCGTGCCGACGGGGCAATATCGAAGCTAAAGCTTGCTCCAGAAGGTGAGGTCACCGTCTGTGCCTGCAGATCCACGCTCACCTGAGCACCCTCTTCGGCTTCAACCTCCTGCATCAATTGCACCACCTCCGCCTCGGTGAGGCGAACCGGCAAAAGGCCGTTGTTGATGGCGTTGCCATAGAAGATATCGGCAAAACTTGGCGCTATGATCACCTTAAGGCCAAAATCGGCCAGGGCCCAGGGCGCATGTTCACGACTCGAGCCACAACCAAAGTTCTCCTTAGCCAGCAAGATAGAGGCTCCTTGGTAACGGGGCCGATTCAGGCTGAACTCCGGATTAGGCTGATCGCCGGCATCGTCCAGATAACGCCAGTCGTGAAACAGGTGAACCCCGAAACCGTCACGGGTGACCTTAGAGAGAAACTGCTTAGGGATGATCTGATCCGTATCGATATTGGCACTGTCGATGATCACCGCAAGCCCTGTATGTGTGGTAAATGGTTGCATCTCTCCCTCCTAGTATGGCTTGCGAATATCGACGAAATGACCGGCAATCGCCGCGGCGGCGGCCATGGCAGGGCTCACCAGGTGAGTGCGGCTACCGCGTCCCTGACGACCCTCGAAGTTACGGTTACTGGTCGAGGCGCAGCGATCCCCGGCCTCCAGCCTGTCATCGTTCATCGCCAAACACATGGAACAGCCCGGCAGACGCCATTCAAACCCGGCGTCGATGAAGATCTTATCCAGGCCTTCCGCCTCCGCCTGCTCCTTCACCAAGCCTGAGCCCGGCACCACAATAGCCGTGACACCGGCGGCCACCTTACGCCCCTTGGCCTGCTGAGCCGCCGAGCGCAGATCTTCGATGCGCGAGTTGGTACAGGAGCCGATAAACACCTTGTTGATGCTCACATCTGTCATCTGAGTGCCAGGGGTGAGCGCCACATAGTCCAGCGCCTTCTCGATACTTGCCTTCACCGTCGGGTTTGTCTCATCCTCAGGATTAGGCACACACTGATCGATCGCCACCACCTGACCTGGGTTAGTGCCCCAGGTCAGCTGAGGCGCGATATCGCTCGCCTCCAACACAACATGGGCATCGAACACGGCATCCTCGTCCGACTTCAGCGCCTTCCAGGCGGCGACCGCCTGCTGCCAAGCTTCGCCCTTAGGCGCAAACTCACGGCCCTCAAGATAATCGATGGTGGTCTGATCCGGCGCTATCATGCCCGCCTTGGCGCCCATCTCGATCGCCATGTTACAGACTGTCATGCGGCCCTCCATCGACAGGGCGGCAATCGCCTCACCGCAGAACTCCACCACATACCCAGTGCCGCCATCCATGCCGATCTTGCCTATGATGGCCAGCACGATATCTTTGGCGGTGATCCCATCGGCCACCTGGCCGCGCACCTCGATCTTCATGGTCTTGGCTTTCAGCTGGCGCAAGGTTTGGGTGGCCATCACATGCTCCACCTCTGAGGTGCCGATGCCGAAGGCCAAGGCGCCGAAGGCGCCATGGGTCGCCGTGTGCGAGTCGCCGCAGACAATCACAGTGCCCGGCAGAGTGATGCCAAGCTCGGGGCCCATCACGTGAACGATCCCCTGATTCTTATGATGAATATCGTATAGACGAACACCAAACTCTTTACAGTTTTGTGCCAGCGTCTCCACCTGAGTGCGCGCCATGGGGCTGAGCGCATCCAGGCTGGCGCTCTTGGTCGAGGTGTTGTGGTCCATAGTGGCGAAGGTCTTCTCTGGCGCCCTTAATTTACGACCGGCGACTTTCAAGCCGCTGAAGGCCTGAGGTGAGGTCACCTCATGCACCAGATGGCGATCCACATAGATAAGCGGCGCCTCTCCTTCGGGGGCAGCTACGATATGGCTATCCCATACCTTTTCATACAGTGTCTTCGCCATTAGTTTGCCTCTCTGACTGCTTGGGCAATATAGTCGCCCATCTCACGGGTTGATTTTGCCTTGTCACGATGATCCGCGGGCAAGAGTTCTCCAGTTAAATAGCCATCGCTCAATGCGTTGGCGACCGCATCTTCAATCGCCTTGGCCGCCGCTTCTTCCTTGAGGCTATGACGCAGCAGCAGCGCCGCAGACAGGATCTGTGCGATCGGGTTGGCGATGCCCTGACCGGCGATATCCGGCGCGCTGCCACCGGCAGGTTCATACAGACCGAAGCCATCGCTGTTGAGACTCACCGATGAAAGCAAGCCCATGGAGCCGGTCAGCATGGCGATCTCATCTGAGATGATGTCGCCAAACAGGTTTGAGCAGAGCATCACATCGAAATCGAAGGGGCGACGCAGCAGCTGCATGGTGGCGTTGTCGATATAGATATGCTCGAGCTCCACATCCGGGAACTCCTTGGCCACCTCTTCGACCACTTCGCGCCACAACACAGAGCAGGCCAGTACGTTGGCCTTATCCACAGAGGTCACCTTCTTGCGACGACCCCGAGCAGCCTCGAAGGCGATCTTGGCAATGCGGCGCACCTCGCGGCGACTATAACGCATGGTGTCGAAGGCCTCTTCCTGCTCGCCCTCACCTTGACGCCCTTTGGGCTTACCGAAGTAGATGCCACCGGTCAACTCGCGCACGCAAAGCACGTCGAAGCCCTGGGCCGAGATGTCGCTGCGCAGCGGCGACATATGCTCCAGGCCGACGTGTAGCTTGGCCGGACGCATGTTACAAAACAGCTCGAAGTGTCCCCGTAGCGGCAGTAGGGCGCCACGCTCTGGCTGATCGTTGGGGGGTAGATGCTCCCACTTAGGGCCACCTACCGAGCCGAACAGGATAGCGTCGGCCGCCTCGCAGCCCTTCAGGGTCGACTCGGGTAGCGGACAACCATGATTGTCGATGGCCGCGCCGCCCACATCATATTCGCTATACTCGATATCCAACGAGAAACGCTCTTCCACCGCCTTTAGCACCTTGCGTGCCTCGACCATAACCTCGGGGCCGATCCCATCACCGGCCAATACCGCGACTTGATAACTCATACCTCAAGTGACTCCCTGCAATTAATTGTCTTTATGCTGTTTAATTAAAAATTGGTTATACGCCGCCTAACTCGGTACGCGCCTGTTTTAACTTATTCTTGTTCTCGGCCACCTTGTCCGCGCGCCAGGTCAGATTCATCACGTGGATCAGCGCCGCTGCCGAGGCCTCGACCACATCGGTCGCCAGGCCCACACCATGGAAGCTCTGATCATGATACTTGGCGGTGATATCCACCTGTCCCAGGGCATCTTGCCCTTGGCCCTTGGCGCTAAGCTGATAGCTGCTGATGTTGATCTCACAGCCGCTGGCGCGGGCAATCGCCTTGTAGGCCGCATCGACCGGGCCGTTACCCGTTGCCGCCTCTGTTACCGCCTTGCCGTCTATGCTTAGGGTCACTGTGGCGGTGGCCTGTCCCTGAGTCGAATCTGAGTGCACCACCAGCTGCTGCAAGCCATAGTGGTTTTCATCTTCTGCCTGAGCCTCTACATATACCAAGGCCTCCAGGTCATAGTCGAACACCTGCCCCTTCTTGTCAGCCAGCTTCAGGAAGGCCTCGTACAGGGTGTCCATATCATAGTCTTGCTCGCCATAGCCCATCTCTTCCATGCGATGCTTGATCACGTGGCGGCCGGAGCGGGAGGTCATGTTCAGGTTGTTGCGGTTCAGGCCGATACTCTCTGGCGTCATAATCTCGTAGGTGTTTTGTGACTTCAGCACGCCGTCCTGATGGATACCCGAGGAGTGGGTGAAGGCGTTGGCGCCGACGATCGCCTTGTTGGCCTGTACCGGCATGTTACACAGCTGACTCACCAGATTAGAGGTGCGGTGGATCTCTTTGGCGTTGATCCCCGTCTCCAGCCCCAGGCTGGCCTTGCGAGTGGCGATGATCATGGCGATCTCTTCCAGAGAGCAGTTACCGGCGCGCTCGCCGATGCCATTGACGGTACACTCGATCTGACGCGCCCCATGCTGCACCGCAGTGATAGAATTTGCCACCGACAAGCCCAAGTCGTCGTGACAGTGCACTGAGATCACCGCCTGATCGATATTCGGTACCCTGTCGAACAGGTTTTGAATGATGCCGCCAAATTCGCTCGGCACCGTATAACCCACGGTGTCGGGAATGTTGATAGTCTTGGCGCCCGCCTTGATGGCCGCCTCGACCATGCGGCACAGGTTATCTATTGGGGTACGACCGGCGTCTTCACAGGAGAACTCCACATCGTCGGTGAAGCGGCGGGCATATTTCACCGCGCCGACTGCCATGTCCAGCACCTGATCGAAGGAGCGCTTAAGCTTGCTCTCCACGTGTATGGTCGAGGTCGAGATAAAGGTGTGGATACGGAACTGCTCCGCCACCGACAAGGACTGGGCCGCGGCGTCGATATCTTTCTCAAGCGCCCTGGCAAGCGCACAGACCCGGCTATTCTTGATGGTGCGGGCAATGGTCTGCACCGATTCGAAGTCCCCCGGTGACGAGACGGGAAACCCCACCTCCATGACGTCCACTCCCAGACGCTCGAGTGACAGTGCTATCTGTAGCTTTTCCTTAACCGTTAAACTCGCCGCTAATGCTTGCTCACCATCTCGTAAGGTCGTATCAAATATTATCACTCGGTTAGACATCTGGTTTCTCCATGGTACGTCTAGGCTCTAATTTTGGGTGTTCGTCGAATCCATAAACAAAAAAACCCCGCGTTGTTGGGCGCGGGGTTTATGAATGCTGAATGTGTTATTAAGCGTGCAACACTACATTCTCCGCGCAGGACCTGCGAGAATGAGAATAAGGAGGCTGAGGAGTGCACGGTTAATAGTCGTCATTGTATTCAGTAAAAGTAATTAATTATTCGTTTCGATTCGAAAGATTGATTAATATTTAACGTGTGTCTGTGCAATAGTCAACCCCATATTTTTCATGTTTGCCACATTAGACCAGATAAAAATCTTGATTAACTGCGCAAATCTAACCATTTATTTGCTCACAAGAGTGACTAAGTGATTAAATTCAGCATACTAGGTCATTTGCCGAGCAATCCCTCTGATTCCAATCGCGGGCGCTATTTTTTATGCAATTGCTGATGAAAAATCAGTATAATGCCGCCAAAGGAAACAGAAACAGCACACTCGTTCCGGAGCTTTTAAAAATGGATTTTCGTCTCATAGTGTTAAGTCTCAGCCTCTGGCTGATCCCAGCTTATGGGGACACTATGACAGAGTTAGATGAGTTGGCCCAAACCGTCTACCAATATCCCAACAAGACACTGACACAGATCTCGGCGCTGGAACAACGCCTGGATCAGGAAGCCACGTCTGAAGAAAATCGTCTGCGCCTCTCGCTGCTCAAGTGCGAGGCCTTCGTGCAGCTGGGCGAAAACGAGGCCGCCATCAATCTGGGCCGCATGAGTGAGGCCAAGGCCAAGTCGCTCAAGCTCAATCAGCTCAGCCCCTACTTTCTCAACTGTATGGCCGCGGCCTATATCGATTATGGCGACCTCAGACAGGCGCTGACCCTGCTGGACTCCGCCATCTACCTCTCTCGCGAGCAACAGCAGCCCCAGTCCTTAGTCAACGGTCTGATGCTGCGCGGCAAGATAGATACCCATATCGAAAGCCAGAGCAGCGCGCTAGAAGATCTGCGCCTGGCCCAAGATATCTACCCGGATACCGAAAAACAGAGACCTCAATGGCTTACCCCGCCAAGGCCCTATGTGCAACTGGCCATGGCCGAGCTGCTGCGAACCAAGGGCCTCTACAACCAGGCGTTCAACAATGCCAAGGGCGCGCTGGATAGCGAGCAGACCACGGGAAAGGTGAGGCTGACTGTGCTACTTACCCTGGCCAAGATTGCCCACTACAACCAAGAGGTGAAGTTCAGGGACGACATGGTGCTCGAGGCCAAGATACTGCTACCCGAACTCGCCACGGCGACCGAGCTGGCCGAGAGTTATACCCAGCTGGCGGAAATTGAATTTTTGCGGGGAAATGATAAGAGCGCCATCCAGCTGCTCAATATCGCCCTCAACACCTTCGACAAGCAGAAGAAGATCAACGACAGCCTGAGGGCCAATCGTCTACTGGCCAATATTCAATTGGCGAACGGCGAGCAGGCCCTGGGGACAGAGCTGATGCAGAAGGCGATCGCCATCGGCGAGCGCACCAATCAGTTTGACGAGCTCGTCTATTGCTACGGCATCCTGAGCCGCTACTTTGCCGACATAGGCCAATACAAGGACGCCTATCAGTATCAGCTGAAGCGCTTCGAGATGGCCCAGCGCAGCTATGAGTTTCTTAAAGACACTCGACTGCTGCAAATCAAGGCGCAGCTGGGACGTTACCAGCAGCTGGCACAGGACAATCAGCCTAAGCCCATCAAGCTCGATGCCCACATCAGCGACAGCTATGGTCTTATCGGCATCCTGGTGCTCTTCCTGCTGCTGACGCTGTTTATTCTGCTCAACCGTATCAGAATGCCTAAGGCGCCGCTATCGGTGAGCCAGAGAGATGAGCCGATGAGCACCCAGGAGAAGATGGAGGCCCTGCTAACCAGCGCCAAGCAGATAGGTTTTCCTATCACCATCTTGCTGATCAATCCCAGCCATCTGGCCAAGGCCGATGTCGACAGGCTACTGACCCGTTTGTCACAGAAGATCCGCCAGCAGGATATCTTGCTGAGCACCAGCGCCGATCAGATATTGATCATGCTGCCCTTCACCTCGTTGGCAGGAGCGCAGCTTATCGCCCGCCAGCTGAGCGCCATCATAGAGCCGCTACAAAATGGCGCCCGGGTCAACATGGGGATGGCGGTGATGCAGCATCACGACACCCTCTCCTCCCTGGTTAAAAGGGCCAGTGTCGATCAGCTAAGTAAATACAGCGGTCAGCAGGCACACTAAGTCTGGTAGCAAGTACAATAAGCCTGATAGCAAGCTGCGCCTGAATTTACAGAATCTTGGTAAGCAGAGCCTTAGTTAGCGAAATATTGGCTAGCTACGGGTGAGGTAGTCGTTGATCTCGTCGAGAAACTCGCCGCCGAAACGATTCAGCTTAGTCTCGCCCACGCCGTTCACCGCCAGCATCTCGCCTGGGCTGGTCGGCAGCATGGCCGCCATCTCCGCCAGCGTGGCGTCGTTAAACACCAGATAGGGCGGCACATCCAACTCTTCTGCCAGGCTGCGACGTAGCTGCTTCAGGCGGGCAAACAACTTCCTGTCGTAGTTAATCGGTGCCCGGCTACTGCTGCGACGCTTCACATGTGTGGTGATGCTGATACGCGGCTCGGCGAGCTGCAACGGCACCTCCCCCTTGAGCACGGCCCGCGCCTGAGGATTGAGCTTAATGGCCGAGCCTCTGGTGATATCCTGACTGGCGAAACCCAGGTGAATGATCTGACGTATGATACTGAGCCAGAACTCATGGCTCTTCTCCTTGCCTATGCCCCAGGTCGACAACTTGTCGTGGCCACGGTCGACCACAGAGGCCGCTTTGGAGCCACGCAGCACCTCGATAAGATGATTTACACCAAACTTTTGCTGCAAGCGGAAGATGCAGGAGAGCACCTTCTGGGCATCCTCGACGCCGTCGTACCGCTTGGGTGGGTCTAAGCAGATATCACAGTTTCCGCAGGGCTCGGACGCACTCTCGTCGAAGTAGTGCAGCAGCACCTGACGGCGACAGGTTTGCGCCTCGGCAAAGGCCGCCATGGTATTGAGCTTGTGGTACTCCACCTGCTGCTGCGGGCCTGGCTCCTGCTGCTCGATGAGATGGCGCACCCGGCCGATATCGGCCGGGTCGAACAACATGAAAGCCTCGGCATCCAGGCCATCACGGCCGGCACGGCCTGTCTCCTGGTAATAGGCTTCAACGCTCTTGGGAATATCGTAATGCACCACGAAGCGCACGTTGGATTTGTTGATCCCCATGCCAAAGGCCACGGTGGCCACCACGATATCTAATTGATCTTTTAGGAAACGCTCCTGAATATCGGCGCGCTCCTCCTGGGTCTTGCCGGCGTGATAGGCGTCGGCATGATAGCCCTGCATACGCAGACGCTCGGCCACCTCATCCACCCGACGACGACTGCTACAGTAGATGATGCCACTGTTGCCATTCTGCGCCTGGATAAACTGCCTGAGCTGATTGGCGGCGTTGAGCTTCTCCGCCACGGTATAACGAATGTTGGGGCGATCGAAGCTGGTGAGCAGCTCAAAGGGCGCTATGCCCAGTCGCTGACAGATATCCTCCCGCGTCGCCTTGTCGGCGGTAGCCGTCAGCGCCATCATGGGCACCCGAGGAAACAGCTGCTTTAGCTGGCCCAGGGCCGCATATTCGGGGCGGAAGTCGTGCCCCCACTGGGAGATACAGTGGGCCTCGTCGATGGCAAACAGGGAGAGCGGCAGGTTATGCAGACGCTCGATGAAGCTGTCGGTCAGCAGGCGCTCGGGTGACACATACAAGAGCTTGAGTTCGCCGTTATGTAGCTGGCGATAGATGGTCATGGCCTCTTCCCGCGACTGTGACGAGTTGAGGTAAGCCGCGGCCACGCCCATCTGTTTCAGGCTATCGACCTGATCTTTCATCAGGGAGATCAGCGGCGACACCACCAGGGTCAGCCCGGGTAAGACGAGTGCCGGCAGCTGATAACACAGGCTCTTACCGCCGCCGGTAGGCATGATCACCAAGGCATCCTGGCCGCCGCAGACCTGCTCTATCACCTCACGCTGACCCGTCCTGAAGGTGCGATAGCCAAACACCGTCTGCAGGCAGGCGGCGAGCGGATCGCTATCGGTCACGTCGGCAGAAGTTAAGGCTAAGTCCATGGCGCTCGGTAATCATTAATTTGGCCGCTTATTCTAATCAAGCCGGCTCGGCTTGTCTCATCTATCCGGGTATTAATTACCCCTCGCCCCCCATCGACTGATGAAATTTTATCCGCAGGCTTGCCTCGCCCCGTGCATTAGCGATAGATTAAATGCTCTAACCATTAGGCTAACGAATGCCCAAACTTTACCCGCTTGTCCCCAGCAAGCAGCGTAGGACAAAACAAGGAGTGCCCCTATGACGACGCCCATACAAGCGCAGACCCTGGCCAGTGTAGCCGATATCTTCGATACCAAGGTGCCCTTTCATAACCTCTTAGGGATGGATATCAAGCGTTACGACCTGCAGGGCGTCGAGGTCGAGGTGAAGATGAAAAAGGACCTCATCGGCAACATTCATCAGCAGATCCTCCACGGCGGCGTGACCGCTACCGTGCTGGATGTGGTGGGCGGCCTGACGGCCTTCTCTGGCCTGGTAGCCAGCCGGGACGACTGGTGTTTAGAAGATCTGCAGGAGCGCCTAAAAACCTTAGGCACTATAGATCTGCGTATCGATTATCTCAGGCCAGGACGCGGCGAGATCTTTACCGGCACAGGCACAGTGATCAGGGCCGGGAACCGGGTCTCAGTCTGCCGCATGGAGCTGCACAACGAGAAGGGCTCGCATATCGCCTTCGGCACTGGCACCTACATGGTGGGCTAGCCAGCTAATCCCCCTGTAAATTACCGTCAATTTAGTGAGACGCGCTGGCAAGAGACTGCTCCAGCGCGAGGCGCAAAAAGAATGCTTATGGCCGCTTGAGTCACGCGGCTTAGGCGCCTACAATGCCACTCCCGCACTTTTTCTAAATCCTAAGCTATGGCCGATATTGAGTATCGTAAAGGGGTAGCGCTCGCCATCTGCGCCTACTGCCTCTGGGGCTTTGCTCCCCTCTATTTTAAGCTGCTAAACCATGTGTCGGCGACCGAGATCCTGCTGCATCGCGTGATCTGGTCCTTCGTCTTCATGTTGATCTTGATGCAATTTATCGGTGGTTTCGCCAAGCTGCGCGCCCTTTTCCGGCAGCCCAAACAGCTTGGCGTGTTAGCGCTCACCTCGGTTCTGATCGCCGGCAACTGGTTGCTGTTCATCTGGGCGATCAACAATGACCATATGCTCGACGCCAGCCTGGGCTACTTCATCAACCCCCTCATCAACGTATTGCTGGGCATGGTGTTCCTGCAGGAACGTCTACGTAAGCTACAGTGGGCAGCCGTCTCCTTGGCCTGCGCCGGCGTGTTGATCCAGTTGATCTCTTTTGGCTCGATTCCTGTGGTATCTCTGGGGCTTGCTGCCTCATTCGGCGTTTACGGCTTGCTGCGCAAGAAGGTCAATGTCGACGCCAAGACGGGACTGCTGGTAGAGACGGCCATCTTAGTGCCTGTGGCCCTGCTCTATCTGGCGATGAATCTCGATAGCACCAGCATCCTGGAAAACAGCTGGCAGATGAACCTGCTGCTGATGGCGGCCGGAATAGTCACCTCGATCCCCCTGCTCTGCTTTGCCGGCGCCGCTACGCGTATTCCGCTGTCTATGCTGGGCTTCTTCCAATATATTGGCCCCAGCATCATGTTTATCATGGCCGTCAGCCTGTTTAACGAACCCTTCGATCTCGAAAAGGGGATCACCTTCGCCTTTATCTGGAGCGCCCTGGTGATCTTTACCCTGGACCTGGCGTTAAAGAGTCGGCGCAAGCAGGCTGGATAACAAGGCCTCCGGCTGCTCCAGACTCAAGATCAACAGATAGCCCTCGGTCGTCGGCAAAACCAATACCTGGCCGTCGCCGGTGACCGACAGTAGGGCCTTATCTGTCCTGTCGCTGGCATCTGCCAGCTTAAACCACCCCAGCGAATAACCCGGCATGCCCACACCGTTGCTGCGATAGCTCAGCTTAGGCGCATCATCTCCTCCCAAGCTGACGATTTTAGCCTCAGCCGGCACAAGGCTTTGAAGCGGTAACTCGACCCGGTAGAGGGGAATATCCACCAGCATAGTGCTTGGTGTAAGGCGCACGCTGGTATCATGGGCCTTGTAGAACACCCAGGAGAGCAGGCCCAATACGGCGATCACCATTCCCGCAGAGGCATATTTCGCCTTCTTAGGTAGGGGCTTCACCATCAGCAGCACTAGCACCAAGGCGACACCCAGCAGCATAGACAGGAAGATCCCGCTGGTTGCCGAATCTAAGGTCGTGAGTTGAAAGACTTGAGTATCCATCTCTAAATATCCTCTTGAAACATATGGGCATACAAGCAGGTCACCCCTGAGCCCAACCCTAACATGAACCGATAACTTGAGTGTGGCCTTGCCGACATATTATGTCAAGAGTCGTTACTGTGAGTTAACGTGGACACACAAAAAGACCACCCCAAGGGTGGCCTCTTTCATCGGACGCGTTTAGCGTTATTGAAGATCTAAGGCGAGAATCTTCGACTTGCGCTGATAGTTATACAGCTGCTTCTTCTTGTTTGGCAAGGCATCGACCTCGACGATCTGGAAGCCATGCTCGAGGAACCAGTGAATGCTGCGGGTCGTCAGCGCAAACAGGCGAGCATAACCACGCACCTTGGCCTGACCTATGATGTTCTTCAGCAAGATGCTGCCGCGGTCGGCATCGCGATAATCGGGATGCACCACCAGGCAGGCAAACTCTCCGGCGTTGTCCTCCTCGAAGGGATATAGGGCCGCACAGCCGATCACCAAGCCATCACGCTCGATCAGCATAAACTGCTCTATCTCCATCTCCAGCTGCTCACGTGAGCGGCGCACCAAGACCCCTGCTTGTTCCAGCGGACGGATGAGATCCAAGACACCACCGATATCGGCAATGGTAGCTCTGCGCAGGCGCTCGGCACTCTCGGTCACTATCTGGGTACCGATACCGTCACGGGAGAACAGCTCCTGCAGCAGGGCGCCATCATCGAGATAGCTGACGAAGTGACAGCGAGCCACACCGTTACGACAGGCGTCTATGCTGGCCTGTAAGAAGGCCCGCGTGCCCACACACCAGTTGTCTTCATCGGTCAGCTCGGACAAGATTCGCTGAGCATCGGTCGGCATCAGCTCGGCGATCACCTCGCCGTTACTGTCGAGTATCCCCTCCTTAGCGCTGAAGCCTATCATCTTGTCGGCCTTGAGCTTCACCGCGATCTGGGTCGCGACCTCTTCGGCGGTCAGGTTAAAACACTCGCCGGTCACAGAGGCCGCCACAGGTCCCAGGAGCACTATGCCGTGATTGTCCAGCTGACGCCTGAGGCCCGCCACATCTATGCGTCTCACCTTGCCACTCAGGCAGTAGTCGACGCCGTTGTCGACCCCTAAGGGCTGGGCTATCACGAAGTTACCGCTGACTACGTTGATCTGCGCCCCTTGCATTGGAGTATTGCTCAAGCTCATCGACAGACGGGCGGTGATGTCCAGCTGCAGACCGCCCACCACCTGCTTGATCACCCTAAAGGACTCTTCATCGCTGATGCGCACCCCGTTGTAATACTCAGGGGAGAGATTATGCGCGGCCAAGGCCTCATCGATTTGCGGCCTAGCGCCATGCACCAGCACTATCTTGATCCCCAGGCTGTGAAGCAGGGCAATATCGTTGATGATGGAGCGAAACTGACTCTGCGCCAGCGCCTCACCACCCAACATGACCACAAATGTCTTGCCCCTGTGTGCATTCACATAGGAAGCAGAATGACGAAAACCCTCGACTAACTCAGTAGTGCGCACCCGCGTAACCTCAACAATAAATATGTGACAATATCGCCACCTGACGAATAACAAGCCGATTTTATTGCATTTAAATTCACATTAAAAGCATTTGTTGTCATCGAAAGCGATATTTTTTCATCACAAAGAGACAATCTGATTAAGCATAGCAGAACAGATTAAGATCAGAGGCTTAGGTAAAGGCCGGAATCCGTCGGCGCGCAGGGTTATCACCTGGGAACTTATCTAAAAAATAGAAATGAGCTGGCCAACGCCATGGGGAAATTTAGGGCAAAAAAAAGCCCCTGCAATGAGGGGCTTTTTCCAAAAAACGTGAATCAAGAATTACTTGATTTTCGCTTCTTTGTAGATAACGTGCTGACGGATAACGGGATCAAATTTCTTGATCTCCATTTTTTCAGGCATGTTACGCTTGTTTTTCTCAGTCGTGTAGAAGTGACCTGTTTTAGCGCTAGAAACTAGCTTGATCTTCTCACGGTTACCTTTAGCTTTAGCCATGGCTTATTACACCTTCTCGCCGCGGGCACGAAGTTCAGCAACAACAACTTCGATACCTTTCTTATCGATAATACGCATACCTTTAGTAGATACACGTAGCTGTACGAAACGCTTTTCGTCTTCTAACCAGAAACGGTGGTTCTGTAGGTTAGGTAAAAAACGACGACGAGTCGCGTTCTTAGCGTGCGAACGGTTGTTACCAACCATCGGCTTCTTGCCAGTAACTTGGCATACTCTTGACATGTCAATCTTCTCCAAAAACAATTTAACGCTCGAGCATTAATGTACCTCGAATATGGCCGTCGCCCGAGGCACACAAAGAGGGCGCATTTTATACAGGATCTAAAATCAAAGATCAAGGGATATTCAATCTATCCATCCCCTCTCTGCAAACGAAACTATCTCACGATCGCCCACAACCATATGGTCTAGCAGCGAAACATCTATAGTCGCCAACGCGTATTTCAATCGCTCAGTAATTCGCCGATCAGCATGACTGGGCTCAGCCACCCCGGAAGGATGGTTGTGGCACACAATTACCGCTGCGGCTTTTTTCTCAAGCACTAGGCTTACCACTTCTCGCGGATAAACCGAGGCTGAATCTATGGTGCCACGGAACAATTCGACGAACTGAATCACCCTATGCTGACTATCGAGCAATAAGATGGCAAACACTTCGTAGGCACGATCCGCCAATTGTCTCATTAAATAGTCCCGAGTTAAATCAGGATCTGACAAAATCTTTCCTCTTCGTAGATTTTCTTGCGCGATCCGCTTGCTTAACTCGATGGCAGCCTGCAATTGAGCATACTTTACCGGGCCGATTCCCTGAATATCACACAGCTCACTCAAGGAGGCGTTAAAGAGCGCCCTGAGGCCACCGAAGTGGGTTAACATGACTCTGGCCAGGGACACGGCGCTTTGTCCCTTGAGGCCATTTCTGAGCAGCACCGCCAGCAACTCGGCATCGGAGAGCTGAGCGACACCGCTACGCAGCAGTTTTTCTCTGGGCCCCTCTCCCTGAGGCCAATCTTTGATTGCCATAAACACTCCTTGTCTCGGCGCCATCTGCACACCTAGGCTTTAGAGTATGGTCTAGTTTTTAAAAACTTGTATCCTCAACCTCGGCAGGATTGTGGTATGGTTAGCGGGCAAAATTAAACGCGATTAGTGATCAACATGAGTCTAACCAATAAAAAGATATTGCTGGGAATTGGCGGCGGCATTGCAGCCTATAAGTCTGCCGATCTGGTCCGCCGCCTGAAAGAACGCGGCGCCGATGTGCGTGTCGTCATGAGCCAAAGCGCGCAGGAATTTATCACGCCGCTGACCCTGCAGGCACTTTCGGGCCATCCCATTGCCACCGACCTGTTAGACCCGGCGGCCGAAGCCGCCATGGGGCATATCGAACTCGCCCGCTGGGCCGACTTAGTGTTGATCGCCCCGGCAACCGCCAACCTAATCGCCCGCATCAATGCCGGCATGGCCGATGAGTTGATCACCACCACTTGCCTGGCCACAGAAGCGCCAGTGGTGCTCTGCCCGGCGATGAATCAGCAGATGTATCGCAACGTCGCCACCCAGGACAATCTGGATAACCTGAGAAAACGCGGCCTCACCATCTGGGGACCGGCTTCGGGTAGTCAGGCCTGTGGCGAAGTCGGCCCAGGCCGCATGGAGGAGCCCCTGGTGATCGCCGAGCGCGTCGAACACTTCTTTGCACCGAAGCTGCTTCAGGGAATATCGATACTGCTGACGGCGGGCCCGACCCGCGAGGCGATCGATCCCGTGCGTTACATCTCTAACCACAGCTCGGGCAAGATGGGCTTTGCCCTGGCACGCGCGGCGGCCGAGATGGGCGCCAAGGTGACCCTGGTCTCCGGCCCGGTTAATCTTGAGACGCCGATGAATGTCAATCGCCTCAACGTCGCCTCGACCCAGGAGATGCTCGACGCCGTGATGCAGCAGGTACACCACAGCGATATCTTCATCGGCTGCGCCGCGGTCTGCGACTATCGCACCGCGGATATTGCCGACGAGAAAATTAAGAAATCTGCCACAGAGATGTCACTTGCGCTTGTACGCAATCCTGATATCTTAGCCACGGTCGCGGCCCAGGAGGTACGTCCATTCACGGTAGGATTTGCCGCCGAAACGCAGGATGTAGACCATTACGCCAAAGACAAGTTGACCCGCAAGAAACTGGATATGATCGCCGCCAATGACGTATCCGACCCGGCCATCGGCTTTAACAGCGATAGCAATGCCTTAAAGGTCTTCTGGCAAGGAGGCGAGCACGCCCTCCCCGCCACAGATAAATACACCCTGGCGAAGCAACTACTCACCCTAATCGCACAGCAGATGAAGACAGCATGAAGACAGCATGAAGACGCCCATAGAACTCAAGATCCTCGATTCTCGTATCGGCTCACAGTTTCCGCTTCCCGCCTACGAGACACCGGGCAGTGCCGGCATGGATCTGCGTGCCATGATAGAAACCACCATGGTGATTCAGCCGGGGGAAACCCAACTGATCCCAACCGGGATCGCCGTGCATGTTGCCGATCCCAGCCTGGCGGCCGTCATCCTGCCGCGCTCCGGCATGGGCCACAAACATGGCATAGTGCTGGGCAACCTAGTCGGTCTTATCGACTCTGACTATCAGGGTCCCCTGATGGTCTCTTGCTGGAACCGCAGCAGCGAGCCTTTCACCTTGGAGATTGGCGATCGCCTGGCGCAACTCGTGTTTGTGCCTGTGGTACAAGCCGAATTTAAATTGGTCGACGAATTCGACACCTCAGATCGAGGCGAAGGCGGTTTCGGCCACTCGGGTACTCGATAGTTAGGTACCTATTAGCCAAATTCTCGATAACTCGGCACTCAATCCTCGACACGCCGCATAGAATAATTAGAGAGTCATGGGCAGCGCCTGCCCATCGGCTCCTGTAGTAATTAAGTAAAGGATACTTAGATGGCTGCAAGCCCTAAAATCAACCGACGCGAACATATTCTTCAATGTCTGGCTACCATGCTAGAAACCAGTCCCGGTCAACGAATCACCACGGCAAAACTTGCCGCCGAGGTGGGTGTGTCTGAGGCGGCGCTCTATCGCCACTTTCCCAGCAAGGCGAGAATGTTCGAGGGGCTAATCGACTTTATCGAAGAGTCACTGCTATCGCGCATCAATCTCATCATGGATGAAGAGAAAGACACCATGAGACGCTGTCAGTTGCTGCTGCAACTCTTGCTGGTATTTGCCGAGCGCAACCCAGGGATCTCCCGCGTACTCAACGGCGACGCCCTATTGGGAGAGAATGAGCGACTGCGTAACCGTACCGGCCAGATCTTCTCCAAGGTTGAGACTCACCTGAAACAGATCCTCAGAGAGAAGACCCTGAGAGAAGGCAAAGGCTTTAACCTGGACGAGGCAATCTTGGCTAACCTGCTGCTGGCCGTGGCCGAAGGCCGCATCGCCCAATTCGTTCGCAGCGACTTCAAAAACAAGCCCACAGAACACTTCGCCGAACAGTGGCAGTTTATTCAGCAGCAGCTACTTCAGAGTTAACTAATATCAATGAAAACAGCGACCTGTAATACACGGGTCGCCGTGTTTTTCTAGACAAAAGTATTGCACTAGTAAATCCATTGTTTTACCCTCCTTGGCGCAACAAACCCACAAAAACTCTATAACAATTGCGCGTACAAGGATGTTATATGAAACTAATTCAGTCGTTTAGTTTAGCCTGCCTCTGCCTCATCAGTAGCCAAGTCACGGCTTCAAACAAAGATATTACCGAGCTTTTTAGCCGCTCAGCCGAATTTTCTAACGTGCAGATCTCCCCCGACGGAGACTACCTCAGCGCCATCACCTCCCACGAAGGTAAGCATATGCTGATGATTCTGGACGCCAAAACCAAGAAACCGACCAATGTGGTTCGCTTTCCGGACAACGCCCAGGTAGGGCAATACGTTTGGGTTAACAATGAGCGTGTCGTGCTGGCTAAGGAATACCTAAAAGGCTGGAGCGACCATCCCATCTATTATGGTGAGCTGATGGCTGTCAATGCCGATGGTTCTAAGCCAACCTATCTGTTCGGTTATAAAGGCGGTGAGCAACAAACGGGTTCTCGCATCAAGAAAAATACAGCGATACAAGCCACAGCCTATATTCTCGATCCTATGCCTGAAGATGATCGCTACATGCTCATCCAAGCGCTCCCTTGGGGCTCCGGCAGCGCAAACACAGTGGAGAATCTTCAGCAAGTTTATAGAGTCGATGTCTACAAGGGAACACGTAGAAAAATTGCGACCTCACCTATCTCCTACGCTCGATTTCTACCGGATCATGATGGCGAAGTTCGCTTTGTCAGTGGTACCCGCGATTACGTTAGTTCCCAGCTCTATTACCGCAAAGATGATGAATGGGTCGACACAGATAAGCTGAATTTAAATCTCGATGATATTACTCCTATCGCCTTCGGTGATGATGAGAACAGTGTCTATGTACTCGGCAGCGAAAACGGCCAGCCTAAAGGGGTCTATTTAGTCGACATCAAGAGTGGTACTAAGCAGCTTATCAGCCAAGACAAGGTTGTCGATCCCAGCAATGTGTGGATCAATCGCATCAATAAGCAACTCTACGCGGTCGAATATGAAAACGGCTATCCTACCTATGAGTTTGTCGATAATGATGAAAAACTGGCCACCACACTGAAACAGCTGCTCACCGCACTGCCTGGCCATCAGGTTCATCTCGTCAGCCAGACCAACGACATGAGCAAACTGATCATCAAGGCTTTCAACGATAGAAATCCTGGCGACTACTACATATTCGATGCCACCAGCAAGAAGCTTGAATATCTAGTCTCACAAAAGAAATGGTTAGATCCCGATAAGATGGCCGAGATGAAGCCAATCAGCTTTACCGCCAGAGACGGTAGAGTGATCAGTGGATATCTCACATTGCCCTATGGCAAAGAGGCTAAGAATCTGCCGCTCGTGGTCAATCCTCACGGCGGTCCACATGGTCCAAGAGACTGGTGGGGCTTTGACGACCAGAACCAGTTGATCGCTAGTCAAGGCGCCGCTGTGCTGCAAGTAAACTTCCGCGGCTCGGGAGGCTATGGTAAAGAATTTGAGCATGCTGGCCACCAGAAATGGGGCACAGAGATCCAGTACGATATTATCGATGCCACCAAACACGTCATCGAACAAGGCTTTGTGGACAAAGAGCGAATCTGTATTGTCGGCGGCAGCTTTGGTGGATACTCGGCGCTACAAAGCCCAATCCTGGCACCGGATCTATTCAAGTGTGCCATAGGCTTCGCCGGTGTCTATGATCTCGAGCTGATGTTCAACGAAGGGGATGTACAAGGGCGCCGCGCGGGTGAACGTTACCTGAAGCAGGTACTAGGCGAGAACGAAGCCATGCTTGAGCAGATGTCACCTAGCAAGAACGTCGACAAACTCAAAGTAAACTTGCTACTGGTGCATGGCGGTGAAGATGAGCGAGCGCCAATCGAACAGCTCGAAGCGCTGGAAGAAGGGCTCAAGAAACACAACTACCCTTATGAGAAACTGGTCATGGACGATGAGGGCCACGGCTTCTATAACGACGAACATAGGGCGAAATACTACCGCCAGATGATGAGCTTCCTCAAAGACAACCTTAAGCTCTAAACCCCTTAAAAACCCCAAAAGCCGATTGCCACAATCGGCTTTTTTGTTAATCCCCTAGTATTTCTGGGTATAAATTACCCGCAAATCAGGGTATCCTCCCTGACCCGCCGCCCTATGTTTACTGGCGCCGGACAGGCTATAATGAATATCTTAAAGGTTAATTTGTTAAAAACATTAGTAAATTAACCTTACTGAATAGACCACTATCTGATGGTGGAGGACACGATGGCACTAAGTGAAGCAGCACAGCAGGTGCAAACTGCATTATTAGAGCGTGGTCTCGAGACGCCCATGGTCCCCTGCGGACTGAGCAGCGAGGCGCGCAAAGAGAAGATTGAGCACCATATGCGCGAGATCTTAACCTTAATGTCACTGGATCTGCGCGACGACAGCCTGGTCGAGACCCCTAAGCGTATCGCCAAGATGTATGTGGATGAGATCTTCTCGGGCCTGGACTACGAGAACTTCCCCAAGATCACGGTTATCGAAAACAAGATGGGCTTCGATGAGATGGTCAAGGTCAACGACATCAGCCTCACCAGCACCTGTGAGCACCACTTGGTGACCATAGACGGCGTCGCTACTGTGGCCTACCTGCCGCGCAAAAACATCATAGGCCTGTCTAAGATCAACCGTATCGTGCGCTTCTTTGCCCAGCGCCCTCAGGTGCAAGAGCGCCTAACACAACAGGTATTGGTGGCGCTACAGACACTGCTTGAGACCAAAGATGTAGCGGTCAAGATGGATGCGGTGCATTACTGCGTCAAATCACGCGGCGTGATGGACTCTACCAGCACCACGACCACCACGGCCCTGGGCGGCATCTTCAAGTCAAACCCAGCCACCCGCGCCGAGTTCCTAAGCAATTAAGCCAATGACTTTAAGCGAACTCCACTCAATAAAAAACGCTGCCTAGGCAGCGTTTTTTGGTTTCACGACAATTGATATCAATTAGATACCGTATTGGTCGCGATAAGCGCTTACCGACGCCAACTGGGCTTCCATGCCAGGTTTTTCCGACAGGTAGTTGATCAGATCTTCCAGCTTGATGATAGAGACAATATTGCAGCCAAAGTCACGCTCGACTTCCTGAATAGCCGACAGTTCGCCCTTGCCTTTCTCCTGACGATCCAGCGCTATCAACACGCCCGCCAGCTCGGCATTGTGGGCCTCGATGATCTCCATAGATTCGCGAATCGCGGTGCCTGCGGTGATCACATCGTCCACCAGCATCACGCGGCCCTTAAGCTCGCTGCCCACCAGGCTGCCACCCTCGCCGTGATCTTTCTTCTCCTTACGGTTAAAGCAGTAAGGCATGTCGATATCATGGTGATCGCATAGAGCTACCGCAGTGGTGGTCGCGATAGGAATCCCTTTGTAGGCTGGGCCAAACAGCAGATCATACTCGATACCCGAATCCACCAGCGCCGCCGCGTAGAAGCGACCCAGACGCGCGAGATCACGCCCAGTGTTAAACAGGCCGGCATTAAAGAAGTAAGGGCTAGTGCGGCCTGACTTTAACGTAAATTCGCCAAAACGTAATACCTGACGCTCAAGGGCAAACTCAATAAACTCACGTTGATAGGCTTTCACAATCTCTCCTTTTTAAAATGTAGGGGTACTCTCAATTCGATTTAAAAAAAGGACCCCGTAGGGTCCTGATTAACAAAATAATAATTAACTCAATGCCGCCTTCTGCACATCGACGATCTCACGAATGCCATGCTTGGCCAGATCCAGCAGACTCAGCAGCTCTTCATGGCTGAAGGGTTCGCCCTCGGCGGTGCCCTGGATCTCGATGATCTTACCTGTCTCTGTCATCACCACGTTCATGTCGGTCTCTGCGGCGCTGTCTTCGATATACTCGAGATCGCAGATAGGCTCGCCCTTGTAGATGCCCACGCTAACGGCGGCAATCAAAAACTTAAGTGGGTTGGTCTTAATCAGTCCCTTACCACGGGCCCAGTTGAGCGCATCAACTAGGGCTACACAGGCACCGGTAATCGCCGCGGTGCGGGTACCACCATCGGCCTGGATCACGTCACAGTCGATCACGATAGTGTTCTCACCCAGCGCTTTCATGTCTACCGCAGCTCGCAGAGCTCGGCCGATAAGACGCTGGATCTCCTGGGTACGGCCAGACTGCTTACCACGGGCAGCCTCGCGATCCATACGGCTGTGGGTCGAGCGCGGCAACATGCCATATTCGGCGGTTACCCAACCTTGGCCCTGACCTTTCAGGAAACGTGGCACCCCTTCGGTGAAGCTGGCGGTACACAATACCTTGGTCTCGCCAAATTCGATTAATACAGAACCTTCGGCATGGGCTGTGAACTGTCGCGTAATGGTTACCGGACGAGATTGAGCTGGGGTTCTGTCACTTGGGCGCATTGGCATTTCCTGTTTGAAATAGAGATAAGCAGATTTGGCTGCATATTATAGGGGCTTGCGCGCTTCGATGCCATGTTAATCATGACCCAAAGCGTAAAGGGAGGAGAGTTTGCTTTAACCCTGCACCTCATCGGACTATAATCCAAGGTCACCAAATCGATTTAAACTATTGGAATTACCCATGATCCAAAGCATGACAGCCTATGCTCGCATCGAGCACAAAGCACAATGGGGCACCGCCTCCTGGGAGATCCGCTCGGTCAATCAACGTTACCTGGAAACTTACCTGCGACTGCCAGAACAGCTGCGCTGCCTGGAGCCTGTCCTCAGAGACCGTCTGCGCAAACGTTTAAATCGCGGCAAGATCGAGGTCAACCTGCGCTACGATCTTGGCGAAGAAAAGAATAACGACCTGCAACTCAACCAGGCGCTGGCCAGCCAGATCATTCAGGCAGCCAACTGGGTCAAGCAGGAAGCCGGTCAAGGCGAGATCAACATTGTCGACGTGCTGCGCTGGCCAGGTGTGATGTCAGGTAGCGAGCAGGACATGGATGCCATCGGCAAAGAGCTACTGTCCGCCTTCGACAGCGCGGTCGATCAGTTTATCGAGGCCCGTGGCCGCGAAGGCGACGCCATCAAGACCATGCTGGAGACGCGTCTCGAGGCCATCGAGGAACAAGTAGCCATCGTCCGCCAGCACATGCCGACCGTGATGCAGTGGCAGCGCGACAAGCTCACCAACCGTTTAGCCGAGATTCAGGGCGAACTGGATCCCGCCCGTCTGGAGCAGGAGATGGTACTACTGGCGCAGAAGATGGACGTCGCCGAAGAGATGGACAGACTCGACGCCCACGTCGCCGAGACCCGCCGCATCCTCAAGAAAGGCGGCGCCCAGGGCCGACGCCTCGACTTCATGATGCAGGAGTTTAACCGCGAATCCAACACCCTGGCCTCCAAGTCCATCAGCTCAGAGGTCACCGCCGCCGCGGTAGAACTCAAAGTGCTTATCGAGCAGATGCGCGAACAGATCCAGAACGTAGAATAAGCGCTTCAGTCTTACCAAAAGCCTCATTATTGAGGCTTTTTTCATTTCGAAATCAGTCCAGTTAACAGCTCACACCCGAAATTTCGAGCCAAGCAACTCACTGAAATCAGAATGTAAGACACGACAGGGCATGCCGCTATGCTTATGCAAGAGTATTGCTCACGCTTAGTGCCCGGACTTCAAAGCCAAGGCTAGGCATGATAAAAGGTGTCTCTCGGGTGAGAGGCGATATTCAGCCTGTGTTCACTTCAATCAATGTATAACCAAGTCCCAACGCCGAAACCTAGGCGACACAGGAAAGATGGAGACCCCATGTCACAACGGAGTAAATGGCCACAACTACTAGTGATTATTATCGCCCTGGCCCTGCTTATCCCCGGACTCAGCCTGCCCATGCTGAGCCTTGATGGCCAGGCGGACAAATCCAAATTTGCCCAGACCAGCATAGAGCTGATGACGGAAGACAGCGAAGTGCGCGGCCTGCTGGGGTCGGTATCCGCCTTCCTCGGCTTTAACGAGCTTGAGGGTCAGGTGGAAATTTATCGTAAGCACCGCAGCATACTAGGGACGGTTCAAGATCTGATGCAGAGCGGTAACCTGCTGGTTGGCATCATGATTGCCACCTTCTCGGTGATCATTCCCACCCTTAAGCTACTGGCGCAAGCGGTACTGGTTTTCGCACAGGGCAGCACGGCTAACCTGCTCACACGCCTTATCGATGCCATAGGTAAATGGAGCATGGCCGATGTATTTGTGGTCGCCATCATAGTCAGCTACCTCGCAGGTAACGCCGAGGATCAGATGGGCGAGCTGATCATAATGCACGCCCAGCTCGAAATCGGCTTCTGGTTTTTCACCGGTTACTGCCTGTTTGCCATCGCTTCCAACATCATGATGGGCAAACCTAAAACCACCTCTGCCTAACCCGGCATCTAGCGTACTCTATTGAGAAAAATGAAGTCTGAGACGAGTGATACTCAAGAGACCTAACACTATAAAAAAGCCCCCTTCTTGTGCATCACAAAAAAGAGGGCTTTGTTCGATATAGGCAGGCTAAACCCTTAACCCCCACATATCGAAGGTCTCCTTACAGAGCTGCTCCCTGAAATCGGGGTGGGCGATATCGATCAGCGCCCTGGCGCGCTCGCGTAGCGACTTGCCGCGCAGATTAGCCGCGCCATATTCTGTGACTATGTAGTGCACATGGGCACGGGTGGTCACCACGCCTGCACCGGGTGATAACACGCTGGCGATGCGCGACACCTTACCGCCCGCCGCCGTGCTCGGCAGGGCAATCACCGAGCGGCCACCTTCGGAGAGCCCGGCGCCGCGGATAAAGTCCATCTGGCCACCAACACCTGAATAGATGCGGGTACCGAGGGAGTCGGCGCAGATCTGCCCCGAGATATCCACCTGCAGCGCCGAGTTAATCGCCATCACATTGGGGTTCTTCCGAATGATCGAGGTGTCGTTGACCTGTTCGATATCCATGAAGATCACAGAGGGGTTATCGTCCACATAATCATACAGTCGCTGACTGCCCAGGGCGAAACCTGTGACCAGCTTGCCTGGATGCACCTTCTTGCGACTGTTGTTGATCACCCCCTGCTCGACCAGATTCAACACCCCATCGGAAAACAGCTCTGTATGTACCCCAAGGTCTTTATGCTCAGTGAGGCAGGAGAGTACGGCATCTGGGATGGCGCCTATGCCCATCTGCAGGCAGTCGCCGTCGCGCACCAACTTGGCGACGTGCCGGCCGATTGCCAAACTGGTCTCGTCGCTGGCCGCCAGCGGATGTTGCGGCAGCGGCATGCTCTGCTCGAACACGGCGGCAAACTTGTCGTAATGGATGAAGCCATCGCCGTGGGTACGTGGCATGCAGGGGTTGATATGGGCGATGATCTTGCCCGCCACCTGACAAGCCGCCAGCGTTGCCTCCACCGAGATCCCCAGCGAGCAGATACCATGCTTATCCGGCGGCGATACCTGAACGATCGCCGTGTCTATGGGCTGCTCGCCGGAGCGGAACAGCTTAGGCACCTCGGAGAGAAAGATGGGCACATAATCGGCGTCCCCCTGCTGCAGTAGCAGCCGAGTCGGCAGGCCACCGAAGAAACAGCGATGACGCAGATGTCCTTTTAGCCTAGGGTCGCTGAGGGACTCGGCACACTCGGTATGCAGTTGCAATAGAGTCAAGTCTTGCCGGGTCAGGGCATGCTCGGCCAAGGCATCGAGTAAAAGCTTAGGGGTGGCGCCCATGGAGTGGGTCCAAAGGGTCTCGCCGCTCTGGATCAGGGCAACGGCTTCTCGCGCAGTATTACAGATAATGGGTGGCATCTATCTCACCTATAGTCGGAAAACTGAGTGCAGTGTACGAACTAACTTAACGCTTTGATAGTAAACTTATCAATGAGTTCACCTTAAGTTGATCTTGAGCAAGAGAGCATCGACTCGGCGCGAAATAAATGCATCGGCGGCACAAAAAAGGGGCCCATGGCCCCTTCTCTTGAGTTATTTCAGGTAAGCCTTGAGGCTATCGCTCTGACTCAACAGACTCTTATAGAGGGTAAACTGGTTGGCCGCACGCTCGAGATTATGATTCTCATGATGAATATGAAAATAGACATCGCCGTTAAGGTGATCCGTTAAGAAACGTACCCCTATCATCAGGCTGATCACCCTGGCGCCCAGCCAGAGGCTTTGACGCTCGACATCGCTCAGCACCTCGCCAAGCTCGCCCAGGTAACCGCGGCAGATGGCGGCGAAGATAGGCTCGCGCACCTCGACCCTGGCGAGATTGGTGGAGTCCTCGGCCTCTGGCGAGGTAAAGGTACGCACCATGTCGCCAAAGTCATACATCAGGTGTCCCTGCATGCAGGTATCGAGATCGATGATCGCCATGCTGCTCATGTCGCGCTTATCAAACAGCATGTTATTGATCTTAGTGTCGTTGTGGCAGACTCGTGGCGGCAGCTTGGCCTCGACTTCGCTAAGCTCACTGAGCAGCTCATCTTGTGACAGGGCAAAGTCTACCCAGGCCTGACAGTCTTTGAGACGCCCCAGGCTGTCTTTAGCCACCGCCGCTTGCAGCTGGGCGATACGCCCAGGCAGGTGATGAAACTTGGCAATCACATCCTCAAGCTGACTGGCGTCGAGATCGCTCAGGGCGCGGGAGAAGTGACCGAAGGCCTTGGCCGCAGATTCTGCCTGCGCGGCATCGGCGACCACCTCTATGCTATGGCTGAAGGGCAGATAGGTGATGGCGCGCCAAAAACCTTGATCGCCTAAGTCCAGCGCCAGCTCGCCCTGTGAATCTGTCACCGGTTGCACCACACTCAGGCGATACTCACCGGCCTCATGTTTCGCAAGCAGATGCTCTGCCACCTTCTGGGCGTTGCTTACCAGAGCGTGGGGTTGAGTAAAGACTTCCGTGTTGAGACGCTGCAGCACAAACTCGCCCTCTGGCCAGCGCACGAGAAAAGTATCATTGATATGACCATTCCCAAGGGGACTCACTTTGGCCGAAGCGGTTACGCCAAAGTGCGGCAGCACCTGCTGCCTTATAAAATCAATCACCCAGTAACTCCATTAATTTTTGTTTTACCCAATCAATATCTTGCGGATAGGTTACCCCTAACCAGGTATCCGGGGTTTGGCTCACAAATACCTGTTTAACCTTCGCCTCATCGGTTAAGGCGGCTTGCACCACGGCGGGAAGATAACATTCGCTGTCAGCCTTATGCCCTTTCTGGGTCACAAATTCTGCCAATGCCTCGCCCAGAAGATCGAAGATATCCGGGGTAAAGCCCCAACAGGTCATAGAGGCCATCGCCTCGGGCGCCAGATTGCCCCGTCCTCCCTGATGCGAGCCCACCAGATTATCACCTTGCCAGGCAATATTCAGCCACTCTTCGACAGAAATCAGCAGATTATCCTGGGTAACACAGATGCCGCGATTGACGCCGCCATGATCCGACAACGTCTCCTTGAGGGGATAGGCGACCATCTGCCACCGATTCGGCCGCAGCTTAAAGCCCTGAGCCAGCAGGGCGAAGGCCTGATCGCCATAGTAATCGTCGGCATTGATCACCGCCATGGAACCGGATACAAATTTACGAGCACTCCAGAGCGCATGGGCCGTGCCCCAGGGCTTAGTTCTATTGCTTGTCAGTGCTTGGAGATTAGCACCGTTCGCAGACGCGCCACTTGGTACAGGTAGATCTGTCAGCTGCTGCACACAGAAATGCAGCGCAAATTGAGGCGGCAAGCCTGCCAGGCGCGCCTGAATACTCGGGATAAGCTCGGCGCGGGTCACTATCACGGCCGCCGAAAAGCCTGCCTCGATGGCGCTGGCGATCGACAGCTGCAACATGGTCTCGCCCCTGGGCCCTAGCTCGGCGAGCTGCTTGTCGCCGCCGAAACGACTCCCCAGGCCGGCCGCCATGATCACTAAGGTCAGGGATGGATTATCATCATCCCCACAGGACACTGCATCAGTTAACTTCATCGACATCAAACCACACGAGACCTATGCTCGTCTTAAAAATGGAGATAAGGGCGGCTGTGTCACCGCCCATGTCATAACTCATAGATTAAGGGAATTAGAGATAAGGCCTGAAGGCCGGCTCCTTGGCCAGCGCCGCCTGACTGCCCTTGAGGCTAAATTCGTAGCCGCACAGGGTCAGGCTGCCGCGCATAGCAATATCATTGATGATGGCGGGCGTATCCAGCGGCGAGAAGCGCGCCTGGGTCGAGGTGTCTGCCAGCAGACTTACCGTCATCGGCCGATAGCTCACGCCATTATTGAAGGTCAGGTTCTTACAACTGCTGTCACCCTCGGCGCTGGCGAGAGACCAGATGGTGCCGGGCTCGCCCCGCTCACCCAGCCAGCTAAGCATCAATACCTTGCCCTCCAGCTGCACCTTAAAGCCATCTGGCATCGCCACCTGCTTGATGTTTGTCGCAGGCCCCTGGGCTATCTGCGTCTCGGGCTCTGACTCTGTTGCCACTTGTTCGGTAGCATCATCGCCCCCAAGCCAGAACAGACTGCCAAGCAACAGCGACAGGCAACCGAAGCCTAACAGGGCGCCGCGAGGATGGCTCTTGATGGCGGTTAAGGTTATACCAAACAGCTTAGCCAGCTGCTCCCCGAGCGTATTAACTCCTTGCGCCAACCTATCCTGGGGTTGGCTAGCTTGGGACTGGCTAGCTTGGGAATATTTGTCATTTGGAGCGTCACTTCGATAGACCTGCTGCGCATCGAGATCAGACGCCATGGCAGATGCCGGCTCAAACTCTGGCTCATTGTCCTGCGCCAATTCTTGCCCTAATGCGTGTTCTGGAGCATGAGCAAATGCAGGCGAGTCACCCGCCAGGGTGGGCTCAACCCGGGTGCGGCGCTCGATACTCGCCATCAAGGGGCCACTGTAGCCCAGGCTATCGAAGGGGGCAGATGTCTTTGGCTGAGGACGAGAGACGATGAAGCCCACCGCTAAAACACTCAAGATGAGGGCGACCCAGTTCGGCCAGGCCTGCTCGGAAAATACTAGGCTCATGGCCAGCAACAATGGCCCGGGGACAGCCATCAATGCCAGTAGACGCTGGGGGGCTATCAGGCGACGGCTAGCGCTAAGTAGCGAGACGGCAATTAATGGCAGGGCCAACAGCAACAAGATGCCATGACCGGCAAACAGCAGGGAGAAGAGATAGATGAGGCAGAGTGAGACACCACTAATGACAAGAAAACGCAGGCTGGTATCCACGCCCTGGCGACAGAAAAAGGTGTTTAACGACATAAAAAATTCCACTTCACGGCTATCTCAGCAGAGAGTCTACTGGATCTCGCCCCGGATGACGCTTAATTTTGGTTAATTTTCCCGGCCAGCCCAATGCCTACAAAACAATTACCCGTCCAAAGCAATCTCCATCCAGCCAGAAATCAGTAGGAAAGCTCAACAGACCCTAGCCTAAATTTACTACTAGGCTGTATAATGTCTGGCTACCTAAAACGATACAGCCTTTGGATAGCAATTACATGACCGCTCGCGGAAACCTCTTTATCATTTCAGCGCCCAGTGGCGCCGGCAAGTCTTCACTTCTTAGCGCTATTTTGCAGGATAAACCCGCCGATATGAAGGTCTCTGTGTCACACACGACACGCCAACCCAGAGTCGGCGAAGTCGACGGCGAGCACTATCATTTCGTCAACGTCGACGAATTCAAGGCGCTGATCGACAAGCAGGCCTTCTTCGAATGGGCCGAGGTGTTCGGTAACTATTATGGCACCTCGAGAGAGGCGATCGAGGTCATGCTGAATAAAGGCATAGACGTGTTTCTCGACATCGACTGGCAGGGCGCCCAGCAGGTCAAACAGATGATGCCAGAGGCGATTGGCGTCTTCATCCTGCCCCCCTCTAAGGCTGAGCTTGAGCGTCGCCTCACCGGCCGAGGTCAAGACAGCGCCGAGGTCATTGCCGGGCGTATGGCCCAGGCAACCTCGGAGATCTCCCACTATGGCGAATATGACTTCATCATAGTGAACGATGACTTCGAGCAGGCACAGGTGGATTTAAAGGCAATTATTCGCAGCCAACGCCTCACTCGTGCTAGTCAAATTCATGCTCAAAATGATATGCTTAATGATCTGTTGGCAGACTAACTGTCATCGTGTACAATTTTGCGTCATTTTTTCACCCATAAACACTGGAGTTTCAATACATGGCTCGCGTAACTGTAGAAGACGCCGTAAACCAAATCGGCAACCGTTTTGATATGATCCTGGTTGCAGCGCGTCGTGCTCGCCAAATCGCTGTGCAGGGCAAAGACCCTATGGTTGAAGAAGAGAACGACAAGCCAACGGTTATCGCCCTACGCGAAATCGAACTTGGCCTGGTTACCGCCGACACACTAGACGCCGATGAGCGTCAGACCGTCCGCGAACGTGAAGCAGCCGAAATCGCTGCCGTTGCCGCCATCGCCGAAGGCCGCAACACTATCTAAGGAGTGAAGCCACTTGTATCTGTTTGAAGGTCTCAAGGAGTCTGCGTCAAGTTACTTAGAAGCGACGCAGGTAGAATTACTCAAGCAGGCCTATCAGGTAGCGCGCGATGCTCATGAAGGGCAGATGCGCACGAGTGGCGAACCCTACATTACCCATCCGGTTGCGGTTGCCCGCATCCTGGCCGATATGCGTCTCGATCATGAGACGCTCATGGCCGCCCTGCTGCACGACACCATCGAAGATACCCCTGTCACCAAAGAAGAGCTCTCGGAGCTGTTTGGTGAGTCTGTGGGCGAGCTGGTCGAAGGCGTCTCTAAGCTGGACAAGCTTAAATTCAGAGACAAGAAAGAAGCCCAGGCGGAAAACTTCCGCAAGATGATGATGGCCATGACCCAGGATATCCGGGTGATCCTCATCAAGCTGGCCGACCGCACCCACAACATGCGCACCCTAGGAGCCCTGCGTCCCGACAAGCGTCGCCGCATCGCCCGGGAAACCCTTGAAATTTACGCCCCCATCGCCAACCGTCTGGGTATTCACAATATCAAGACTGAGCTGGAAGACCTGGGCTTTCAGGCATACTACCCCATGCGCTACCGGGTACTCAAAGAGGTGGTTAAGTCTGCCCGTGGCAACCGGAAAGAGCTTATTCAGAATATCGAAGGCGCCATCAAGACACGCCTCGAAGACACAGGCCTCAAGGGCACGGTCAAGGGCCGCGAGAAGAACCTCTATTCCATTTACAACAAGATGTGCAACAAGGAACTTCAGTTCCAAGAGGTGATGGATATCTATGCGTTTCGAGTGATCGTCGACTCCATCGACACCTGTTATCGCGTCATGGGTGCCATGCACGGCCTGTATAAGCCGCGTCCCGGTCGCTTCAAAGATTATATTGCCATCCCCAAGGCCAACGGCTATCAGTCGCTGCATACCTCGCTATTTGGTCCACACGGCGTGCCGGTGGAGATCCAGATTCGTACCGAGGATATGGATCAGATGGCCGACAAGGGGGTTGCCGCCCACTGGCTCTACAAGGGCGCCGGTTCGGCCCAACAAGGCACCACCACTCAGGTGCGTGCCCGCAAGTGGATGCAGAGCCTGCTGGAACTTCAGCAGAGCGCCAGCACCTCCTTCGAATTCGTCGAGAACTTTAAGACAGAGCTGTTCCCGGAAGAGATCTATGTCTTCACCCCAGAGGGACGCATTCTCGAACTGCCTGTAGGCGCCACTGCGGTGGACTTCGCCTACGAGGTCCATACCGACGTGGGCAACACCTGTGTCGGCGCGCGGGTTAACCGCCAGGCCTATCCGCTGAGTCAGCCGCTGATTTCCGGCCAGACTATCGAGATCATCACCGCCAAGGGCGCGCGGCCCAATGCCGCCTGGCTCAACTTCGTGGTGACGGGTAAGGCGCGCTCTAAGATCAGACAACTGCTCAAGAGCCTCAAAGAAGACGATGCCGTACTGCTCGGCAAGCGTCTGCTCAACCATGCCCTGGGCGACATCAAGCTCAAGGATATTCCTCAGGAGCAGATCGATAAGGTGGTAAGCGAGACCAAACACGCCACCCTAGATTCCCTGCTGGCCGACATCGGCCTGGGCAACGCCATGAGCATAGTGATTGCCCAGCGTCTCAAGGGCGATCGCGTCGAGCAGCACGAACATAAAGAATCCAACATGATGCCGATCCGTGGCGCCGAAGGCATGCTGGTCTCCTTCGCCAACTGCTGTCGCCCTATCCCGGGTGATGCGGTGATCGCCCACGTGAGTCCGGGGAAGGGGCTGGTGGTGCATATGGAAAGCTGCGCCAACATCCGCGGCTATCAGGGCGAGCCCGACAAGTATATTCCCGTGCACTGGGATAACGCCGAGGGCGTCGAGTTCCAGGCCAACCTGCGTATCGAGATCGTCAATCACCAGGGCGCGCTGGCCAAGATCACCTCTATCGTGGCCGCCGAGGGCTCGAATATTCATAACCTGAGCACCGAAGAGCGTGACGGCCGGGTATTCTTGATTAACTTACGGATCTCGGTCACCGACCGGGTCCACTTAGCCAACGTGATGCGCCGTATCAGGGTACTGCCGGAAGTGCTGCGCACATCGCGTAATCGTTAGTTCCACCACTATTAACCTAAGTAGAGAGAGCGTTATGGCAGAGAAGATCATCATTGCAACCGACAAGGCCCCACAGGCGATCGGCACCTATTCTCAAGCTGTTAAAGTTGGCAGCACAGTCTATCTGTCTGGCCAGATCCCGCTGAACCCAGAAACCATGCAGATGGTCAGCGACGAGTTTGAAGCCCAGGTCGTACAGGTGTTCGACAACCTGACCGCAGTGTGTGAAGCCGCCGGTGGCAGCCTGAAGGATATCGTTAAGCTGAACATCTTCATGACAGATCTGGCCAACTTCGCCACGGTAAACGAGATCATGGGTCGCTACTTCGAACAGCCATATCCTGCCCGCGCCGCCATAGGTGTTAAGCAGCTGCCAAAAGACTCGCTGGTCGAGATGGATGGCGTGATAGAGCTGTAAGCTCTAAGTTGACACCAAAGGGCGCTGCGGCGCCCTTTGTTCTTGATAAACATTACAAACGAAACATCATGAGCCCAGAACGCTTCAAACGCATCAACCAGATGCTGGACAACCGCCAGACCGACCTCACTGTCTGCCTGGACAAGGTGCATAAGACCAACAATATCGCCGCGGTGATCCGCACCGCAGATGCCGTGGGCATACATCAAATCCATGCCGTCTGGCCCGATATCGAGATGCGTGTCTCGGGCAATACCGCCTCGGGTAGCCAGCAGTGGGTCAAAACCATCAAGCACTACCACATGGATGAGGCTGCGGCCCAGTTCAAGGCGGCGGGCATGCAGATTTTGGCCACCAACTTCTCAGAAACCGCCGTGGATTTTCGCGATATCGACTACACCAAGCCGACTGTGGTGATCATGGGTAACGAACGCGACGGCGTCAGCGAGGAAGGCCTGGCCATCGCCGATCAGCAGATCATCATCCCCATGATCGGCATGGTGCAGTCCCTCAATGTGTCTGTGGCCTCCGCCCTGGTGATGTATGAAGCACAGCGTCAGCGCGCCCAGGCCGGCATGTATGGCCAGCGCACCTTAGACGACGCCTACTGCCAAACCATGCTGTTCGAGCAGGGCCACCCTGTGTACGCCAAGGCCTGTCGGCGCAAGAAGATCCCCTATCCCGCCATCGACGACCAGGGGCAAATTGTCGCCGACGAGACCTGGTGGCAACGGATGCGCGCGCCGGACCCGGACGCCGAGCCAGAAGCCTAAGTTCGTTTTGCGGGAAAGCGAAACATCTCGCTTTCCCCACACGCCCGATGCTCACCTAGCAAAGGATTCCTTCCAAGGCATTCTTGCTAGGGCGTTCTTACCAGAGTATGCCTACCAGAGCCTTCGAGCTAAGACTATGACAATTAGCCTTTTATTCCGGCAAAACAATTGTCATAGATCACATTCTTCGCCATACTCAAAGACGCGCATAAAAAGTGGCCAGGCGCTCTCATCGCAGAGAAGGGCCCACTCAATAATGGGGGTTGTTGAGTCTCGCTCCGGCATTGGCCAAGCGAACCTAGTTGCGTCTCCTTTAACAAGAATAACGATGGAATGGCAAGATGGACTCACTATTCAAATCACCGGTCGACATGTTGCACCACTGGGTCGAGCAATATGGCGATAGCACCTACCTGAAACAACCCATAAACGGTCAATACGTTAACTACAGCTGGCGCGAAGTGCAGCAGAAGATGCAGCAGATCGCCGGCGCCCTGCGTCACCTCGGCCTGGAGCCGGGCGACAAGGTGGCTGTGTTATCGAAAAACTGCGCCGAGTGGTTCATTACCGATCTGGCGCTGATGAATGGCGGCTATATCAGCGTGCCCATCTACCCTACCGCCAACGCCGACACCATTCGCTACGTGCTGGAGCACAGCGAGTCCAAGGCTATCTTTATCGGTAAGCTGGACTACTGGGCCGATCAGGAGGCCGGGGTCGGCGGCGACATACTGCGCCTCGCCATGCCTTACGACACCATGCCGGCACAATACCAGTGGGACACACTGCTCAAGCTGGGCCACCCCTTGGTCGAAGCGGAATCTCCGACACCCGAGCAGATCATGACCATCATCTACACCTCGGGCTCGACCGGTAAACCTAAGGGAGCGATTCAGACCTTCGCCAGTTACGAGTGGACCTGCCGCGCCGTGGTGCGTGACCTAAAGACAGATGTGGAAGACAGGCTGCTCTCCTACCTGCCGCTGGCCCATATTACCGAGCGTGTCGCCATCGAGGGCTCCTCCTTCTATTCCGGCAGCAGTGTCGCCTTCGTCGAGAGTCTCGACAGCTTCGTCGCAGACGTGCAGCGGGCAAGACCGACCGTCTTCTTCTCTGTGCCCCGCCTATGGAGCCTGTTCCAGAAGAATATCATCGACAAGATTGGCTATACCAAGCTCAACATACTGCTGAAGATCCCCTTCGTCAACTCGCTGGTGAAGAAGAAGATCCATCAGGGACTAGGCCTCGAACATTGTCACCTGCTCGGTTCCGGCTCTGCGCCCATCCCACCTTCATTGATCGCCTGGTATCACAAGATTGGCCTGAACATCTGTGAAGCCTGGGGTATGACGGAAAACAGCGCCTACTCCATCATCAACCACCCCTTCGATGCCAGCAAGATAGGCACGGTCGGGCGAGCGGTAGAAGGCTGTAGCGTCAAGCAGGGCGACAACGGCGAGCTGCTGGTCAAGAGCCCGGGCCTGATGAGCGGTTACTACAAGCAGCCAGAAGTCACCCAGGCCAGCTTCGACGAGGAAGGTTATTTCCGCACCGGCGATCTCTGCTCGATCGACGCCGATGGCTGCGTCACCATCACGGGCCGGGTCAAGGACAACTTCAAGACCGCCAAGGGCAAGTATGTCGCCCCTGTGCCTATCGAGCGTAAGCTGGCCCAGGATCCCCATGTGGAGCTGATCTGCATCATAGGCTCTGGCCTGCCTCACCCTGTTGCCCTGGTACAGCTCTCCGAGGGCGCGGCCTTGCAACCCAAGGAAGAGGTGCGCGCCTCACTCAAGGCGACCTTGGACAGCATTAACCCTAACCTGGAATCGCACGAAACCGTCGATGCCATCATAGTGGTGAGCGAGCCCTGGGATGTGGATAACGACGTGCTAACGCCGACCCTGAAGATTAAGCGTCATGTGCTGGAGCAGAGATTCAGTTCCAAGGTCGAAGGACAACGCGGCGGCGTGGTGCGCTGGGAAGATGAGCTCTAAGCTAGCTTGTAAACCCAGTCGCTAAGACAATGACCTAAAAACACGCCATCTGGCGTGTTTTTTATGGGGCAATCTGTGACGAGATAAACAAAGTTTAATAGCTCCCCCCTAAATTTTTGTTGCCTAAAATTGTGCAACCTCTATGCTTGGCGCCCCGCTACTGTAGAGAGTCAATCATGTTCACCCCGCTAGCCCTTATCGCTGGTCTGCTCATCCTTATTCTTGGCGCCGAATCCCTGGTGCGTGGCGCCAGCGCGCTGGCCCTAAAACTCGGCGTCACCCCGCTGATCATAGGCCTCACCATAGTCGCCTTCGGCACCAGTGCCCCCGAGCTGGCGGTGAGCCTCAAGTCGGCCCTGGCCGGCAACTCAGGCATCGCCCTGGGCAATGTCGTCGGCTCCAACATCGCCAACATAGGCCTGATCCTCGGCCTGACGGCCCTGGTGCGCCCCATAGGCGTGCAATCTATGATGGTTAAGCGCGACATTCCGCTGATGTTGTTCGCCAGCCTGCTCTTCTGGGGGCTGATCAGCGACGGCAGCCTCAGCCAACTGGACGGTGCCCTGCTCTGCTCTATGCTGATCGCCTACCTGGGAATGAACTACCTGTTCGATAAGCAGCAGGCCGATATCGAGTCGATGGAGCTCAAGCCGCTCGCGCCTCTGCTGGCCGTGGTGCTACTCCTCATAGGCATCGCCATGTTGGTCGGCGGCGGCATACTCTTTGTCGACGGCGCCGTGGCCCTCGCCAGACAGCTGGGAATGAGCGAGCTGCTCATCGGCCTGACCATCATCGCCATAGGTACCAGCATGCCAGAGCTTATCACCTCACTGGTGGCTGCCAGACGCGGCGAGAGCGATATCGCCATCGGCAACTTGGTGGGCTCTAACCTGTTTAATATCCTGGGGATCTTGGGGATCACCGCCTTGATTCACCCCATCACGGCCAGTGTACCCAAGCTGGACATGTTGGTGATGGTTTCGCTGGCACTGCTGCTTCTGCCTCTGGCCTGGAGCGGCCTGCGCGTGGGACGGCGTGAAGGCGCCTTACTGCTGCTCTGTTACCTCGTCTACCTGGGCTATTTGATCCTCTCCGCCCAATCCCTATGAGTTAGCGCCGCCTTTTTAGCGCTACCAATTTAACGCTACTGCCGATAAGGAATGACAAATGTCATCCCTTATCGGTGACATCTGTGCCTGCACAAAAATTGCCATCAGGCAGATACTCTCCTTAACCCAGCTACTGGGCATTACGCAACACAGGTTCTTAAGGAGAAGCCAATGAAAACACTTATCATCGCCACCAGCCTGGCCCTACTCAGCCCGCAGAGCCAGGCCAATGACATTACCGAGATAGACAGCGCCGCCAATCGGATGGATATCGATCGCCTGAGCCAATTGAGCGAACAAGGCCAAGGCTACGAGCAGGCCTACGCCCTCTATCGCATGGCCATCAGTGCCAACATTCTCAGCCAGAAGGGTCAGGCCCAGGCGGCATTGACCCGCGCCGAGAAGGCGCTGTCGCCCATTGCCGACCAAGGTGAAGCCGCCACCCTACTGGCCTCAGTCTACGGCATGCAGATAGGCTTAGACATGAGTCAGGCCGCCAAGTACAGCACTAAGATGGCCGGTGCCCTCAATGACGCCGAAACCTTGGTCCCCCAGAGCCCTCGACTGGCGCTGGTCAAGGCGATCGCCGCCTATTCCAGCCCTAAAGACCATGGCGGCAGCATGAAAGATGCCATCGCTTTTAGCTCAAAAGCCATTGATCTGTATCGAGAACCTTGCGATAACATCTGTTGGGGAGAGGCAGAGGCCTACACCTGGCGCGGCTTAGCCAAGCAGAATCTCGGAGACAAGGCGGGAGCCATTGCCGATTGGCAGGCAGCCCTGCAGGTACAGGCCGATTACGCCTGGGCAAGTTTCCTGCTAAAACAGAACCACTAAGGTAATCGGCTCAATATCGGTTGCCACTAAGCCAGATGGCTAAGCGTTAGAGCACTCATAGCGCAACATCATGGACTTAGTGGCACCTAGGATAAAGATGATGGACAAATACCCTATGCCACACACCCTAGATATCGAGCGGGCGACCGAAGATAAGCTCGCCTGGGTCTATCTGATCAACCTGGGCTTCTATTTCATCCCGCTGTTCTTGCAGACTATGCCCACCTGGCACATAGTTCTGAGTCTGGTCGTGCTGGTGCCCTTTATCTACTGCTATTTTTGGGCCCACCGCAGCCCGAGTAAAACCGCCTACCAGCCTATCTTGCTGATCATCGCCCTGGCGTGTCTGATCACGCCGGTTAATATCGGCTCGCTGTCCCTGTTTACCTTTGCGGGTTTCTTTATCGGCTTTAACTACTCCCTTCCCAAGGCCTTCGCCAGCCTTATCGGCTTAGCCGTCATCCTGACGCTGCTCAGTCTAACCCTAGGTATTCACTACTACTTTGCGGTTTATGGCGTCGCCCTGATCACCGGCGTGGGTTTCTTTGGCGTGGCCGAGCGTAAGCGGGTCGAAGCCAAACGCGCCCAGCGGCAGAGTCAGCAGGAGATACGCCAGCTCGCCACCATGTTAGAGCGCGAACGTATCGCCCGGGATCTGCACGACATCATGGGGCACTCGCTCTCTTCTATCTCACTCAAGGCAGAGCTGGCGCGCAAGCTACTGGCCAAGGGGCAAGCCGACCAGGCCAGCGCCGAGCTGGCAGAACTGGAAACCATCGCCCGCGACAGCCTCAGCCAGATCCGCCAAACGGTCTCAGGCTACAAACACAAAGGGTTAGACGCCGCCCTGACGCACCTGTGCCAGATGCTGAGAGACAAGGGCATGGCCGTCACCCTCTCTGGTGAGCTGCCATCACAGCCACAGGAAGTTGAGACTCAGTTGATCCTCAGCCTGACGGAGCTGTGCAACAATGTTGTGCGCCATAGCCAAGGCGATAGCTGTAATATCGACTTGTCGGCAACACCTCAGGGGCTGCGGATCTCGGTCACCGACAATGGTAAGCTGAGGCAGCTCAGCGAAGGCAATGGCCTCACCGGCATACGCGAGCGACTGCGGCCCTTAGGTGGTACACTCAGTATTGAGCTCGAGCCAAACCCGCAATTTATCATCGAGTTACCAAATCAGGGATAGAGACAGGATGAAGATATTACTCGCCGAAGATCAAGCCATGGTCAGGGGGGCACTGGCTGCGCTGCTCACCCTCGAAGGCGACTTTGAGGTGATACAGGCCTGTGACGGCGACCAGGCCCTGAGCCTGCTCAAACAGCAGGAGTTCGACCTGCTACTAACTGACATAGAGATGCCAGGCCTCAGTGGCCTAGAATTGGCTCAATGGTGTCAACATCAAGTGGCGCCGACTAAGGTCATTATCCTGACCACCTTCGGCCGTGCAGGCTATATTAAGCGTGCCATCGAGGCGGGTGTGGGCGGTTTCTTACTTAAGGACGCGCCCTCCGAGACACTAATCCAGGCAATTAACGCCGTCAGCCGTGGCAAGCGCATCATAGATCCCGAACTGGCCATCATGGCCGTCGGCGAACAAGACCCCCTCAACGATAAGGAACGCCGGGCGCTCAGGCTCGCCAGCGAGGGACGCTCCAGCGCGGAGATCGCCGCCACGCTGTTCATCGCCGAAGGCACTGTGCGTAACTATCTCTCCGAGGCCATCGCCAAACTCAATGCCAGCAATCGCATCGACGCCGCTCGCATCGCCAAGCAAAAGGGCTGGCTGTAACCTCAGACTATGACCTCAGACTATGACCTCAGGCTTTAACCCCAGGCTTTAACCTGTCATGGCTAACACGAGATTGCGTTCATGCCGAACTCTGATAGTATATGTATATATTTACAGTAATAGACTCAGGTTCTGGTTAAATAGAACGCTAAATCAAATGGGTACAAAGCGTGGATAGACTCGATCTCATGGCTGTGACAGAGTTAAAGGGCGTTGCCGCCAAGATGGCGCAGCGGCTGGAGAAACTCGGCATCAATACAGTTCAGGATCTGCTGTTTCACCTGCCGCTACGCTACGAAGACCGCACCCAAATCTATCCCATCGCCGCCCTCTATCCCGGTAGCTACGGCACCATAGAGGGGATCATACAATCGACCCAGATCGTCCAGGGCCGCAAGCGTATGCTCACCTGCACGGTGCGTGACGACTCGGGCACCATAACCCTGCGCTTCTTCAACTTCTCCGCCGCCATGCGTAACGGCCTCGAAGAGGGCGAGCGCATTCGCGCCTATGGCGAGGTGCGTCGGGGCAAGCTTCACCGGGAGATCATCCACCCGGAATACAAGATGCTCCACGGTGAGAGCGACTTTAGCCTCAGCGATACCCTGACCCCCATCTACCCGACCACAGAGGGACTCAAGCAGGCCAGCTGGATCCGTTTGACGGATCAGGCCCTGGCCCTGCTGGCCCATGGCGCCCTGACCGAATTATTGCCGCCTCAACTGAGGCCCAATCAGCTCTCATTGGTTGACGCGCTGCAGCTGCTGCACAGACCCCCAAGTGAGGTCAGCCCCTTTGCCCTGGAGCAGGGCACGCATCCGGCGCAGCAGAGGCTGATCCAGGAGGAGCTGCTGGCCCACAACCTGAGCATGTTACAGCTCAGGGCACGCAGCAATCATGATAAGGCCATCGCGATGCAGCCTACGGGGCAGCTACTCAACCCCTTCCTGGCCTCTTTACCCTTCAAGCCCACCGGCGCCCAGCAGCGGGTGGTTGCCGATATCACCCAAGATCTCGACAAGGCGCATCCCATGATGCGTCTGGTGCAGGGCGATGTGGGCTCGGGCAAGACCCTAGTGGCGGCGCTGGCCGCGCTACAGGCAATCGAGAGCGGCTATCAGGTCGCCATGATGGCACCGACGGAACTGCTCGCCGAGCAACACGCCAACAACTTCGCCGCCTGGTTTGAGCCCCTCGGACTAACGGTTGGCTGGCTGGCGGGTAAGCTCAAGGGCAAGGCGCGGGCGCAGTCGCTGCAGCAGATTAAGAGCGGCGAGGCCCATATCGTCATCGGCACCCACGCCATCTTTCAGGAGCAGGTCGAGTTCAACCGTCTGGCGCTGATCATCATAGATGAGCAGCACAGGTTCGGGGTGCATCAACGCTTGGGGCTGAGAGAGAAAGGAATTAGCCAGGGCTTTCACCCACATCAGCTGATCATGACGGCAACCCCTATCCCCCGCACTCTGGCGATGACCGCCTATGCGGATCTCGATACCTCCATCATCGACGAGCTGCCGCCGGGGCGCACGCCGGTGACCACGGTCGCCATCTCAGACAATCGCCGCGGTGAGGTGATCGATCGCGTACGCCGGGCCGCGCTGCAAGATGGGCGTCAGGCCTACTGGGTCTGTACCCTGATCGAAGAATCCGAGGTGCTGGAATGTCAAGCCGCCGAAGACACGGCCGAAGAGCTTAAGCAGCTGCTGCCCGAGCTGTCCATCGGCCTGGTACATGGCCGCATGAAACCCGCCGAGAAACAGGCGATCATGGACGCCTTCAAGGCCGGCAGCATACAGCTACTGGTGGCTACCACAGTGATCGAGGTAGGGGTCGATGTGCCCAACGCCAGCCTGATGATCATCGAAAACCCCGAGCGCCTGGGTCTGGCCCAACTACATCAATTGCGGGGCCGTGTCGGCCGTGGCGCCGTGGCCAGCCACTGTGTGCTTCTCTACAAGGCACCACTTTCCCACACCGCCACCCAGCGCCTAGGAGTGCTCAGGGACAGCAATGACGGCTTCGTGATCGCCCAGAAAGATCTGGAGATCCGCGGGCCTGGCGAGGTCTTAGGCACCAAGCAGACAGGTATCGCCGACATGAAGATAGCGGACTTAGTGCGGGATCAGGCCCTCATCCCCCACATACAGAAACTGGCCCAACATGTGATGCAAGAGGTGCCGGAAAATGTTGACGCCATAGTGCTGCGTTGGTTAGGCGAGCGCCAGCAATACGTCCAGGCCTAACTCAGCTAACAATTAAATATTTTTTATTTCACTGGCCGCCCCTAGACAAGCCCGGTGAATTTTGCAGAATGGAAAGAGGCCTCTGTGGTCACAGGGCTTATTCCAGCCACAATTCAAGGAAATCTCATGCAAGTCAGTCAAGAAGATAGAATTGCCCCACAGACAGCGCGCAGCGGGATCAATGCGCTCAGCATTGCCGTGGTGATCATACTAGTGTTGCTCGCCGCCGGCGCCTACTATTTCCTGGGCAGTGACGAACCCGCGCCCGAGCCTGAATTGCCAGCCCCTATCACCCTGCCTGAGCCAGAGCCGGAGCAGCCCCTGCCAACCGATGCGGCCCTGCCTGAACCAGAAAACCTGGCGCCCGAGCCTGAAGCCCAGGTAGAAGAAGCGCCTGCCGAGGCCGTCGAGACCCTGCCGACACTGGCCGCAAGCGATCAATATGTTCATGACAAGACGGTCGAAGTGGCCAATGGCATGAAGATTGACCCGCTACTGGTCGAAAAAGATATCGTCAGACACTTCGTGGTGTTCGTCGACAACCTGGCCCAGGGCGAGCTGGCCCGCAAGGTGAGCCCACTCAAGGCGCCCAACAGCAAGTTTACCGTCTCCGAGGTGACCAACAAAACCTACCTCAATCCCGACAGCTACCATAGGTATGATCTCTATGCGAACTTCGTCGATAACCTGGACGAGAAGCAGCTGCTTAGCACCTATAACAAGGTGAAGCCTCTGCTGGGTGAGGCCTTTGCCGAGCTGGGTTATCCCGACATGAATTTCGATGACCGTATGGTAGAGGCGATCGACGTCATGCTATCCGCTCCCGTCATCGACGCGCCGATTGAGCTGGACAGCGTCAGCGTGAACTATAAGTTTGTCGACCCTCAGCTCGAGAGCCTGCCCAACGCCCAGAAGCTGATGATCCGCATGGGGCCGGAAAACAGCAAGAAGGTCAAGGCCGCCCTGCGTAAGCTCAAGAAGCAGCTCAAACAGTCATAACCCCCAGCTCGCCCATCTCCCCGTGGGCGAGCTCCCTCCTACCTCCTCAGTTCACACTATCTAGCAACAGATCAATCACATATTTATGTCACCCGTCAAAGGGTGTACAATAGCCGCCCCACAAATACACCTTGTGGCTCAGTTTCTGGTTATGGAAAACATCAGCAAGACGCTGTATTTAGAGGCAAAGTAGTGCGGTTACACTTTCACATTCATTCTGCGGGCGCCTGGTCTCCCCTATACCAGTGCTTAAGCGATTGGCAAACATGGCCAACGCCGCCGGCAGATGCCGAGCAGCTCGCTCAGGCCGCCCCGGCGCTGAAGCAAGTGCCCGCCATGCAAAGGCGACGCTTTAGCAAGCTCACCAAGATGTTGTTGGATGTCGCCTTTCAGTGCGACGCGCCCGCCCAATGCCGTACCATCTTCGCCTCTCGCCACGGCGAGCTTAATCGCACAGTGGATCTGCTGCAGGACATAGTGCGCCAGCAGCCCATTTCGCCCATAGGCTTCAGCCAGTCGGTGCATAACACCGCCAGCGGCATCTTCAGCATATTGACGGACAACCGCGCGCCTTCGACCTCGATTGCCGCCGGCGAGGCCACCCTTACCCAGGCCCTTGTCGAGGCCTATGGACAACTGGCGGAGGACAACGCGCCGCTGCTGCTGGTGTTTGGCGACGAGCCCGTGTCGGATATCTACAAAGAATTTACCCAGGAACCCGAGCTGCCGCTGGCCATCGCACTGCAGTTGTCGCTATGCCAAGATCAGGTTTCAGGCACTCAGCTGGTCATTGAGACCAAGCCAGATGCCGCCGAATTAGCGGCGGCGCAGCCGCTGAGCTTTGGCCAAGTGATCCACGCCATCGCCGCCCAGCAACCGCTCGAGGGGCGTCTGAATCAATACCTGGTGCGGATCTGCCATGACTAGTCAGGTCGTCGCCAAACGCCTGACCGGCATCGCCTATATTCCTCGCTGGCTGGGCGGGGTGAGCTGCTATATCGCCTTCGGTTTGGGAGGCCTGCTCAGCTCACTCACCATATTGCCCGTGCTAAGGTTCTGGCCCGGCAGCCAGCAGGTGCGCATCGCCCGGGTGCAGCGCGCTGTGCACCTGATGTTTCGCGGCTTCGTGCGTATGCTCACCTGGGCCGGGGTGATTCGGGTGACCACCCAAGATCTCCACCGGCTGGAAAGTGCCAAGGGCAAGGTGATCATCGCCAACCATCCGACCCTGGTCGACGTGGTGGTGCTGATCAGCCTGATGCCCAATGTCGGCTGTATCGTCAAGCAAGGGCTATGGCGCAACCCCTTCCTGCGGGGCGTAGTCTCCTGCGCCGGTTATATTCCCAACCGCGGCGCCGATCTCCTGCTCAAGGATTGCAGCGAGGTACTGGCCCAAGGCACTAACATGATCATCTTTCCCGAGGGCACACGTACCGTTAAGGGCGAGATAGTTAACGAATTTGCCCGGGGCGCAGCTAATATCGCCCTGCGCACAAACACAGACCTGATCCCCGTGGTATTAAGAACCAATGCCGTCGGCCTGACCAAGCAGGAACCCTGGTATGAGATACCTCGCCAAACCATAGGCATGAATGTCGAAGTAGGCGAAACTATCGAGCATATCAGGTATCATGCTCAAACGGGTGGAGACGCCAAGATGGCCCGTCAGTTGACGCGGGATCTCGAAGAATACTATAAACAACAACTTGATAAAAATTATGAGCTTACAAAACGAAATTAAACAACTCATCATAGATTGCCTGGATCTCGAAGATGTCAGCATCGACGACATCGACACAGATGCGCCGCTCTTTGGCGACGGTCTGGGACTGGACTCTATCGATGCACTTGAGCTGGGACTGGCCATCAAGAAGCAGTTCGATGTCAAAATCGAAGCCAACTCGGAAGCCACCAAGGCCCATTTCTACAGTGTTGCCAGCCTGGCAAGCTTTATCGAATCTCAACGCGGTTAGGAGGCAGCATGCAAAATCGTGAGCAAATTCTACAGATGCTGACTCAGATCCTGGTGGATGAGTTTGAAATCGATGCCGACGACATCACCCCAGAGGCGTCTCTGTATCAAGAGCTGGATCTCGACAGCATAGACGCTGTGGATCTAGTGATTAAGCTACAACAACTTACGGGCAAGAAGATCCAGCCCGACGAGTTTAAAGCCGTGCGTACCGTCGACGACGTGGTAACGGCTATCGAAGGACTAGTGAAGCAGTAATGCGCCTGTTCCTGCAACTAGTCACCGGCCTGGTCGTGCTGGGGTATCCCCTGGCCGTCTACTTCGGCCTGAACTATTTGCCGCCGGGCGTGATCGCCCTCCTGCTCTGCTCTCTGCTGCTGCTCAGGCTCGCCCTGCAGAGGCAACAGGTCAGGGCAATGATGCTGCCAATCGTCGTGGGTATATTCCTGACCGCGGGCAGCTACCTGGCGAAGCAGACTGCCTGGCTGCTCTACTATCCCGTGGTGATCAACCTGAGCATGTTGGCGCTGTTTGCCTACTCCCTCAAACATGGCCCCACCATGATAGAGCGTCTCGCCAGGCTGAAGGAGCCGGATCTTCCCGACGAGGCGATCCCCTACCTGCGCAAGGTCACCCAGATCTGGTGTGGTCTGTTTGTCTTCAACGGCGCCATGGCCCTCTACACCGCCAGCGCCACTAGCCTGGCGACCTGGACCCTCTATAATGGATTTATCGCCTATCTGCTGATCGGTACGCTACTCGGCGGAGAATGGTTATATCGCACCTTCTGGTTGAAAAAGTCATGACAGCCCTACTCAAACATTGGCTCAGGCATGGGCCGGCGAGCCAGCAGCTTATCAGCTTCAATCACCACGATATTCTGACGGGTGAGGCCTTTACCGCCCAGGTAGCCGCCATCTTCGAGGCACTGAGCCAACACAAGGCGAAGCGCTGGCTGTTGGCCTGCGACAGCAGCGACCTGTTCGCGGTCGGCCTGTGCGCCGGTCTGCTGGCCGGAAAACAGCTTATTCTGCCCGCTAACACCCAGGGCGGTACCCTGAATGAACTCACCCATGAGTTCGACGCCGTGCTTGCAGACAGCCCACTATGCGAGGCCAAAGACTTTGTCGCCCTGCATAAGGATCTCAAACATCCTGGCTCCTGGCCGACCAGCGAAACCTTCGGAGAGCTGATCCTCTACACCTCAGGCTCAAGTGGACAGCCCAAGGCGATCACTAAAACGCTGGATCAACTCGATGCCGAGGTGACGGTACTGGAACAGACCTTTGCCAATCACCTGCCCCAATGCAGCGTGATCGCCACCGTCTCCCATCAGCATATCTATGGTCTGTTGTTTAAGGTGCTCTGGCCCCTGGCCGCCAGCCGCCCCTTCTTGAGCGATCTGGTGGAATACCCAGAGACCCTGACCTATTACGCCAACCTGTTTCCCAACCTTTGCCTAATCAGCAGCCCGGCGCAGCTTTCTCGCCTGCCCGATGCCCTGGAGCATCAGCCGCAGCTGCGCGCGCCCAGCCTGATCTTCAGTTCGGGCGGCCCGCTAAGCTTGGAGGCCGCCAATGCAATCGCCCACTGCTATGGCAAGCCACCTATCGAGGTCTTCGGCAGCACGGAAACCGGCGGCATCGCCTATCGTCGTCAGCAGGACAACCAGCAGAGCTGGCGCGCCTTTGCCACCCACGAGATCAAGCAAGATCCAGACGACGGTGCCCTCTGGCTCAAGTCCCCTTATCTGGAAAGTAGCGACTGGCTCAGGTGTGACGACAAGATACAGCTTATCGCTCCCGGCGAGTTCGTATTGCAGGGACGACTGGATCGCATCGTCAAGATAGAGGAGAAGCGCCTGTCACTGGTGCAGATGGAAGCCCTGCTGGAGAGCCACCCCTTGGTGGATCAGGCCGCGCTCGTGGTGCTGGAGCAACCCAGGGTACAGCTGGGCGCCGCCATCAGGCTGTCTACCGAGGGCAACGCCTTGCTGGAGCAGGAAGGTAAACTGGCGGTCAACAACGCCCTCAAGCAGCATCTGCTGAGTCAGTTTGAGCGCGTCACCCTGCCCAGACGCTGGCGTTATCCTGCCGAGCTGCCACTCAACACCCAGGGCAAGCGTATCCACAAGGATCTGTTGGAGTTGTTTCTTCATGATTAAGTCAAACCTGCCACCCATCATGGCCAAACGTTGCCTGGAAGATGGCGTCGAATGGCAGCTGCGAATCGATGCCGACCTGCCCTATTTCGAGGGGCACTTTCCCGAGCAGGCGGTGCTCCCCGGCGTGACCCAACTGGATTGGGCGGTGCAGCTGGGCGCCAGCGAATTTGGCTATGCGCCTCAGGTGCAGAGCCTAGAGGTACTCAAGTTTCAACAACTTATCCTGCCCGGCAGCGAGGTGCAACTGAAGATCAGCCTCAATCGCGCCAAACATAAGCTCACCTTCGCCTACTATCAGGGCGAGCAGCGCTTCGGCTCGGGCCGCATCTGCCTGACGCCAAACGACAACGAGGAGAGAGGCTGATGCAGCTGGCATTAGTCATCCCCAACTACAACCATCGCCAGGCGATCAAGGCTACCCTTGCACGCCTGGAGCCCTTGGGACTCACCTGTTATCTGGTTAACGACGGCAGCGACGATGAGACCCGCCACCTGCTCTGCCAGCTGGCGGCGCAGCACGACTGGGTGCGCCTGCTGCATCATCCCTTCAACCGGGGTAAGGGCGCGGCGGTGATGACAGGCCTCAGGGCCGCCTATGCCGATGGTTTTAGCCATGCACTGCAGGTAGACGCCGACGGCCAGCACGACCTCGACGATATCCCAAGGATGATAGAGACGGCTAAGGCTCAGCCCCAGGCGCTGATCTCAGGCCTGCCGCAATACGACGAGTCAGTACCCAAGGGGCGCCTCTATGGCCGCTACCTCACTCACTTCTGGGTCTGGGTCGAGACCCTGAGCCTGGATATTCGAGACTCCATGTGCGGTTTTCGCGTCTATCCTCTGGCCGCCACCGAGCAGCTGTTTCTCAACGAGGCACTGGGCGAGCGCATGGACTTCGATATCGAGGTGTTGGTCAAGCTCTACTGGCAGGGCGTCGAGGTAAAACACCTGCCGACCAGGGTGATCTACCCAGAAGATGGCACCAGCCACTTCCAGGGCTTCAAAGACAATGTGCGCATCTCCGCCATGCACAGCAAGCTATTCTTCGGCATGTTAAGACGCATGCCACAGCTGCTGCGCCACAAACGTAGTCGCCCCAAGGCGGTGAAACACTGGTCTCGCATGGGCGAGCGCGGCAGCTACTGGGGCATCAAGCTATTGGCCACCAGTTATAAGCTGGGCGGCCACTGGCTATGCCGCGCCATCATGTATCCGGTGATCTGCTACTTCTTCGCCACGGGCCTCACGGCGCGGCGCGCCAGCCAGACTTTCCTGCGTCAGGTGCAGCAACTCGAACCCAAACATCCGGATCTCCAGGGCGAGATAAACTGGCGCCACAGCCTCAAGCACTTCATCGCCTTCGGTAATGCGGCACTGGATCGCATCGACGCCTGGTGCGATCGCATCAAACTCAGCCAGGTCGACTTTCCCGACCGCGAGGTGCTCGCCAAGCCGCTGGCACAGGGACAAGGTGCCGTGCTGCTGGTCTCCCACCTGGGTAACCTGGAGCTTTGCCGCGCCATCTCGATTCACCAGCGCAAGGTGAAGGTCAACGTCATGGTGCTGACCCAGAACGCGGAGAACTTCAATCGGGTACTCAAACAGCTAAACCCTGACAGTGCCCTGAACCTGATCCAGGTGACCGAACTGGGCCCCAGCACCTCGATGCTGTTGCAGCAGAAGATAGAGCAGGGAGAACTCGTGGTGATCGCCGGCGATCGCACCTCCACCAGCAGTGAAGGCCGGGTACTTTACGCCCCCTTCATGGGTAAGGCGGCGCCTTTCCCACAAGGTCCGTTTATTCTGGCCAGCCTGCTGGACTGCCCCGTGTACCTGATGTTCTGCCTCAGGGAAAACGGTCGCTACCGAGTGCACGTTGAGCATTTTGCCGACACCCTCAAAGGGCCGCGTGCCGGCCGCATGGAACGACTACAAGCAGCGGTGAATCGTTACGCGGAGCGTCTGGAACACTACGCCCGCCGTGCACCGCTGCAATGGTTTAACTTTTTCGATTTTTGGCGCAAGGACGATGAACTCCTGCGCGAGGCCAAGCCTCAAACGCCTAACAGGACAGAGAAATAGATGACACAAACGACTCAATCCCCCGCCTCCGCCATCCTGGTCGAATTTGGCCAGCGTAATCTCAATCTCGAGGAGGTCGTTGCCATCGCCAAGGGCGCCAAGGCCCAGCTCAAGGAGAGCGCCGACTATCAGGAATATATCCAGAAAGGCGCCCGCTTTATTGACAGCCTGTTAGCCGAAGAGGGCGTGGTCTATGGCGTCACCACAGGCTACGGCGACTCCTGCACAGTCACGGTCGGCCTGGATCTGGTGCACGAACTGCCGCTGCATCTGTCGCGCTTCCACGGCTGTGGCATGGGTAACATTCTCTCCGTCATGCAGGCCAGGGCCGTGATGGCGTGCCGCCTAAACTCGCTGGCCGTGGGTAAATCTGGCGTCAGCTATGAACTGCTGAAACGCATCGAGACTCTGCTGAATCTGGGTATCACCCCCGTTATCCCCGAAGAGGGCTCTGTGGGCGCCAGCGGCGATCTCACCCCCCTCTCCTATCTGGCCGCCGTGCTAGTGGGCGAGCGCGAGGTGATCTACCAAGGCGAACGCCGCGATACCGCCGATGTGTACCGTGAACTGGACATTACGCCATTGACTCTGCGTCCCAAGGAGGGCCTGGCCCTGATGAACGGCACCGCCGTCATGACGGCGCTGGCATGTCTGGCCTACGACAGGGCTCAATACCTGAACCGTCTGGCCAGCCGTATCACCGCCATGGCCTCGCTGACCCTCAAGGGTAACTCCAACCACTTCGACGACATTCTGTTTGCGGCCAAGCCACATCCGGGCCAAAACCAGATCGCCGCCTGGATTCGCGAAGACCTCAACCACCACGAACATCCACGCAACTCGGATCGCCTGCAGGACAGATACTCGATCCGCTGCGCGCCGCACATCATAGGCGTGCTGCAAGATGCACTGCCCTTCATGCGTCAGTTTATCGAGACCGAACTCAATAGCGCCAACGACAACCCTATCGTCGACGGCGAGGGCGAGCACGTGCTCCATGGTGGCCACTTCTACGGCGGCCATATCGGTTTCGTGATGGACTCGATGAAGAATGCCATCGCCAATATCGCCGATCTGATTGACCGCCAGATGGCCCTGGTGATGGACCCTAAATTTAACAATGGCCTGCCCGCCAACCTCTCTGGCGCCCAAGGCAGCCGCAAGGCGATCAACCACGGCTTCAAGGCGGTACAGATAGGCGTATCGGCCTGGACCGCCGAGGCACTGAAGAACACCATGCCTGCCAGTGTGTTCTCGCGCTCCACCGAGTGTCACAACCAAGACAAGGTGAGCATGGGCACTATCGCCGCCCGCGACTGTATGCGCGTGTTGCAACTCACCGAACAGGTGGCCGCGGCTGCGCTGCTAGCCATGACCCAGGGCATTCACCTGCGTATCGCCCAGGGCGAGCTGTGTCATGCCTCGCTCACAACCTCTGTGGCCAAGACACTCGATCAAGTCAGCGCCGACTTTGAACTGCTTACCGAAGACAGACCCCTGGAGACCGTGCTTAGGCAGACGGTAGACAAGATCCAGCAGGGACTGTGGGAAGTGTGTCACTAGGAGGCGCGAGATGAAGGCACTGCTCACCACAGAGATGGAGATGGTCATCCCCTTCCACGACGTCGACTCCATGGGGATCACCTGGCACGGTAACTATCTTAGATATTTCGAGATCGCCCGTTGTCAGCTGCTGGACGAGATCGACTACGGCTACCGCAAAATGCAAGCCTCGGGCTACGCCTGGCCCATTATCGATCTGCAGATCAAGTATGTGCAGGCCAGCACCTTCGAGCAGAGGGTCAAAGTAATCGCCAGCCTAGTGGAGTGGGAGAACCGTCTCAAGATCACCTATCAGGTGCGTGACGCCGAGACCAACCAGCGCCTGACCAAGGGTTATACCGTGCAGGCGGCGGTCGATATGGAGAGCAAGGAGCTCTGCCTGGTCACCCCGGACTGTTTCAGAGACAAGATAGCCCACCTGCTGCCCAGCGAGGCGCAGGCATGATGACCTCTTTGCTTCACCGCATCACTAGCCTTCACCGCATCGCCAGCCTTTACCGCATCGCTAAGCCCGGCCTGTTTTGCCTGCTGTTTTGTCCTGTGTTCTGCCTGAGTCTCGTTAGTTTCGTAACCCATGCAGAACAATCAACCGACTATGAGGCACTTTTTAAAGCGAGCGCGGACAATGCAGCCCTATCCAAGCTGGTGACCCGCCTGGGCGGCGGTGAGTCGGCAAGGGGCGAGTTTACCCAGTCCCGCTACCTCAAGGTGCTTAAGAAGCCGCTGGTGAGCCGCGGCGAGTTCCTGTTTCAGGACAAACTAGGGATCGCCTGGCTACAGACAGCGCCCTTTCCCTCTGGCCTGGTGCTGACGCAAAACACCCTGGTGCAGATAGATGCCGACGGCAACCGTCAGGTGAGCCACGCCGATGACAATCCACAGGCGGGCGCCATGGCGCAGATGATGCCCAAGCTGATGAGCGCCCTGCTAAGTGGCGACATCGCCCCCCTGGAGGCGCAGTTTACCCTGCATCTACAACAGCAAGCAGAGTGCTGGCAGCTGGGCCTGGAGCCGATAGATCCCCTCATCAAGCAGGCGATGCCACGCATAGTGCTACAGGGAAACGAACAACTTGAATCTCTCAGCCTGTTAGATAACCGCGGCGATCTCAGCGTGATCGAATTTAACGCCCTGGCGCAGCGTCCGTTGACGGCGGATGAGCAGGCCTATTTTAAACTCGACGCCGACCCTCGCCCCGCGACAGAGGCGAGATGATCCTTAACCTCAGCGACCGCCTGAGTCGCCTCTCTGCCAATACCCGCCTGATTATCTGGCTGGTGCTGCTGGCGGCCATGGCGCTGCTGGCCGCCCAGGCGCTGAGCCGCGGCGCCGGGGTGCAGAGTGACATTCTGGCCATGCTCCCCAAGATCCAGGAAGATCCCCTCACCCAGAGGGCGATAGACAGGGTCGAGCAGCAGCTGGCCAATCGCATCTATCTAGGGGTCGTCAGCCCGGACCAAGCCACCGCCGTCAAAGGCGCCAAGCAGCTGCTGAGTGCACTTCAGGGGGCGCCTGAGGCCTTTACCCAGGTGCAGAGCGCCGATATGCAGGGCGCCCAGGCCCTCAATCGCTTCTATTTTCCCTATCGCTTTCACCTGCTCACCGCGCAGCAGAAAGATCTGCTCGCAACTGGACAATTAGCCAAGTTAGAGGCTAATACGCTCGCCCAGCTCTACAATGCCTTCGGCTATGCCAATAGCCAACTATTGAGCCAAGACCCGCTACTGCTCTACCCCGAGCTACTGAAACAGCTCTCGCCCCAGCGCCGCCTCAAGGTAGTCGACGGCATTCTGGTAGGCCAAGAGTTAGCTCAGGACGCTAGCGCTCCAACCTCATTAAACAAAGACACTCAAGGAAGCAGCGTCGCCATCGTCATGGCGCAGGGAGTCGGTAGCGCCTTCAACCCTAAGGCGCAGGAGCTGCAGTTAGCCAGGCTAGAAGAGGCGATAAGCCAGATGCAGCAAAGCCTTGAGCCTGAGCAAGAAGTGACAGTAATAAAAGGTGGCGCCCTGTTTCATGCCGCGGCGGCAACAACACAGGCAAAGAGAGAAGTCTCCAGCCTGGGACTCGCCTCGCTGATCGGCGTGATCCTGCTGGTATGGCTGGCGTTTCGCTCTATCATGCCGCTCACCATAGCCGCGTTGACCATAGCCACCAGCCTGCTGTTCGCCCTGAGCGCGACCCTATGGATCTTCACCCAGGTTCACCTGCTCACCCTGGTATTCGGTACCAGCCTGATCGGGATCGCCATCGACTACAGCTTCCACTTCTACTGCGAACGCTTGCAAAGCCAGAAAGCCGTTTCAGGGACAGCCACTCAAACCACAGGAATAACCGCGACTGACGCCGTCGCCCGCGTGTTTCCCGCCGCCAGCCTAGCACTGCTCACCACAGTCATCGCCTACCTGGCCATTGGCCTGACGCCGTTTCCCGGCATGCAGCAGGTGGCCGTGTTCTGCGCCGCGGGACTCCTTGGCGCCTATCTGACACTGATCTTCGCCTATCCCAAGCTGGCCAATAGCGCAATGAGACCCGGCGATCGCGCGCTCGGCCTGGCGGCGCGTTATCTCAATGCCATGCAGACCATCGCGCGGCCCATTAATGGGGCCAAAGGAATAGCACTCGCCCTCGGTCTGCTACTCGTGGCTATATTTGGCCTGAATAGACTCGGGGTAAACGATGATATTCGCGCCCTGCAGCAGAGCCCTCTGAGCGTCACCCAGGGCGAGCAGCGGCTACGCCAGGTGATGAGCGGCGGCACAGATAACCAGTTTATCCTGGTTCGGGCAGAGACCGCCGAGGAACTGCTGACAAGGCTGGAGGCACTGTCGCCCACGCTCGGCTCACTGCAGCATCAGGGTGTGCTAGGTAACTCGGTTAATCTGGCCCGCTACCTGCCCAGTCAAGCAAGCCAGCAGGAAGCCTATCGCCTACAGGGGCAGATCTACCACAAGCTGCCTGAGGTGTTAGCGCGGCTGGGGCTGGACGGCGACTTGGCACCCTCCCTGATGGCGAACTTCGAGGCCAGCGCCAATGAGACCATCACCCCGGATAATTTCTTCGCCTCCCGGGCCGGTGAACTGTTCGCCCCCCTATGGCTGACGCCCGATGGGGCTCAAGCTCATGCCCAAACGCAAGCACAAACTCAAGCTCAAGCTAAAACACAGCCGAGCGATAAAACCTCTGGCAGTGACGGCGCCACATACGGCGCAATTGTCCTGCTGGGCGGCATCACAGATCTTCACGCCTTAACCCAGGCGATCAGCCCATTAAGTGGCGTATCCTTGGTGGATAAGGTGCAGGATATCTCGGATGTGATGGCCAAGTATCGCAGCCTAACCCTAAGCCTGCTAGGCCTGGCGCTTGTGGTCGCTGGGCTTATCTTCTCGCTGCGCTTCGGCCTCAAGATGGCCCTGTGTATCACGGCCGTGCCCGCCCTGGCAGCGCTGCTCACCTTGGCAGGCCTGGGATTAGCCGGCTCACCACTCACCCTGTTTCATGCACTGGCGCTGATCTTGGTCTTTGGCATAGGCGTCGACTACAGCCTGTTTTTCGCCGAGAGCCATAGAGGTGAAGGCGTGATGATGGCGGTATTCATGTCCGCCTGTTCGACCCTGATGGCCTTCGGTCTGCTGGCCTTCAGCCAGACACCGGCCATCCACTATTTCGGCCTGACATTACTCCTGGGGATAGGCCTTACCTTCGTGCTCTCCCCCTTTATTCACACATTAACAAGGATTGATAAGTGACCCCTTTCGCGCAAAAAGCCGCTCATACGGACCATTATGATGTGATAGTGATAGGTGCGGGCCCCTCAGGCAGCGTTGCCGCCAGCCTGCTGCATCAACAGGGTAAGCGTGTCTTAGTCTTGGAGAAGCAGCATTTTCCGCGCTTCTCCATCGGCGAGAGCCTACTGCCCTGCTGCATGCAGGTGATTGCCGAGGCTAATATGCTCGATGCAGTCAATCAGGCGGGGTATCAATTCAAGAACGGTGCGGCCTTTAACGCCAATGGCCGCTCGACCTACTTCGACTTTACCGACAAGTTCACCCCGGGGCCGGGCACCACCTTTCAGGTCGAGCGCGGCGACTTCGATAAGCTACTCGCCGACACGGCCGTCAGCCAAGGGGTCGAGATCCGCTATGGCCAGCGCGTCGATGCGGTCGATCTCAGCCATAAGCCCAGGCTCACCATCAGCAACGAGCAGGGAGCGAGCTATGAGCTGAGCGCCGATTACCTGCTGGATGCCAGTGGTTTCGGCCGTGTGCTGCCTCGATTGCTGGACCTGGAGCGTCCCTCTAACCTACCCAGCCGTACGGCGATATTTACCCATATCCAAGACAATATCGACAGCGTCGACATGGGCGACTACCACTTCGATCGCAACAAGATATTGATCAGCGTCCACCCGGATAATCGCGACATCTGGTATTGGCTGATCCCCTTCAGCAACGGCCGCTGCTCGCTGGGTGTGGTGGGCGAGCCTCACTTGCTGGGCGAAGAAGCCGATTTAGAGGACACAAATCTCGAGACCACAGATCTCGAGGCCACACTGATGCGCCTGGTGCGGGAAGAGCCGCGCCTCAAGCAGCTACTCAGCCGCGCCGAGATAATACGCAAGCCCGCCAAGCTGGCAGGCTACTCGGCCAACGTCAGCACCCTGGCTAGCGATAAATTTGCCCTGCTGGGCAACGCCGGTGAGTTTCTCGATCCCGTGTTCTCCTCTGGCGTCACTATCGCGATGCAATCAGCCTCTATTGCGTCTAAATGTGTCGTGAAACAGCTCAATGGTGAGCCAGTCGACTGGCAGACAGAGTATGCCCAGCCGCTGATGCGCGGCGTCGATACCTTCAGAACCTATGTGCAGGCCTGGTACGATGGCCGCTTCCAGGATGTGATCTTCTACCAGGATCCCAACCCTAAGATTAAGCAGATGATCTGCTCTATCCTGGCGGGTTACGCCTGGGACGAGAGTAACCCTTTCGTGGCGGAATCTGAGCGTCGTCTCAACATGGTGGTCGAGCTATGCCGTTAAGGGCGAGTCTCCTCATCTGCGCAGCCCTGCTACTAAGCGCCTGCGCCCACAAGCTGGACAGGCAAACCTGTATGGCCCTGGCTCAGGGGGTAGACTATTGCCTGGCGCCTCTGCCGGACTCGGCGCCCGTCAGTCAGAGCCAGCTGGTCAAACTCAAGGTGAAACAGGCCAGGCATCAGCTGCTGAGTCAGCTGGATCTGACCCCCGAGTCGCTCACCCTGGTAGGCCTGGCCCCTCTCGGACAGCCGCTGTTTACCCTCAGCTATGACGGCCAGCGGCTGATCAGCGAGCAGAGCGTCTTATTGGGAGATCAATTTAAGGCCGAGTATCTCCTTGGGCTGTTGCAATTGATATACTGGCAGCCAGAGGATGTAAATCACCATTTACAAGGCGCGACACTGGCCGACTACGCCTGTGATGCAGCCCATTGCAGAAGATTATATGCTAGCGATGGCGAGACAATCATGGATATCCGCTATAGCCGGACGAGCCCCTGGACAGCCGAAGTGACGCTAGATTTTCACCAGGCGCAGCTGACGCTGAACATCCAGCCGCTAGAGTAAACCAGAGCCTAATAGCCAAAAGAACGGACACGATGACACAGATAGCTATCACCCACCTAGGATTATGCACCCCATTGGGCGACGATCCCCAGACCGTCTTACGCCGCCTGCTCGATGGCGATACCCAGGGCATGAGGTGGCGTGACGACCTGATCCCCGAAAGCCGGGTACTGGTGGGAATGGTCACCACAGAGTTGCCGTGCATAGCACCCGAATTACAAAGATTCGACTGTCGTAACAATCAGTTACTCCAGCGCGCCGCCGAGCAGATCGCCCCGGCGGTCGAGGCGGCCAAGACCCAATACGGCGCGGATCGCATAGGTATAGTGCTAGGCACCAGCACCTCGGGTATCGCCAGGGGCGAGAAGGCCCTGGCCTACCGCGCAGAGCACGGGGTATTGCCCGCCGATTACCTCTACTCCAAGCAGGAGCTAGGTAACAGCTGTGATTTTCTGCAGCACTATTTCGACCTCGCAGGTCCCTGCTATACGGTATCGACCGCCTGCTCATCCAGCGCCAAGGTATTCGCCAGCGCCAAGCGCCTGCTCCAGGCCGGCGTCTGCGACATGGTGATCGTCGGCGGGGCCGACAGCCTGTGTAAGCTGACCCTGAACGGCTTCCACTCGCTGGAATCTGTCTCCAAGGCCCATTGCCAACCCTTTAGCCGCAACCGCGATGGCATCAACATCGGTGAGGGAGCGGCGCTATTTACCCTAACCTTAGGCGAGGCCGAGCTGATGCTCGCGGGTGTGGGGGAGTCCAGCGACGCCCACCATATCTCCTCGCCTCATCCAGAGGGCGATGGCGCCGTGGTCGCCATCGAGATGGCGCTCAAGGATGCAGCTATCGCCCCGTCACAGGTGGGCTACATCAACCTACACGGCACGGCGACCATAAAGAATGATGCCATGGAGAGTCGCGCCCTGCTCAAGGTGTTCGGCGAGCAGCTGCCACCAGTGAGTTCTACTAAGCCGCTCACCGGCCATGCTCTTGGCGCCGCCGGTGCCCTGGAGGCAGCCTTCTGCCTCCTACTCCTATCAGATCTAAATAAAGATCACGGGCTGCCGCCCCAAGTGGGAGACGGCCTGTGGGATGGCGACAACCCGGCACTGCCCTTCGTATCACAGGGGCACAGCACTCGGCCTGAGAATGCCAGGCTCGAATATGTCATGAGCAACTCCTTTGCCTTTGGCGGCAGCAATGCCAGCGTCATCTTCTGCCGGGGAGCCAAGCGATAATGTCAACGCAAGATTTACAGCCAGATTCACTTACTATGTCTGATCCACAAGCTATGTCTGAGCCACAAGCTATGCCACAGCCAAACACAGCGCTTACCGAGATCCCGCTTGAACAGGTGCTGCCACACCGCGCACCTATGATCTTGATCGACAAGCTGCTCGAGCAGGCGCCAGACACCCTGATTACCGAGGTGAGCATAAGCACAAACAGCGCCTATTTCGACGCTGCCAGCCAGTCTGTGCCTAACTATGTGGGCATAGAATATATGGCCCAGAGCATCGCCGCCCTCGCAGGCCTGGAGGCCAGCGCCCGAGGCGAACCCATTCGTGTCGGCTTCCTGCTCGGCACGCGCAAATTAACATTCGCAATCCCCGCCTACCGACTCGGTGAGCGTTACCAGACCCGGGTCAGCCGCCTCTATCAGGAAGATAACGGTCTGGCGGTGTTTGATTGTAAAATATTCCACAACAATCAACTTGTGGCAGAGGCTAATGTCAATGTATTCCAGCCTCAAGACACCCAGGCCTATATCTTGGAGAGCCAGGCGGGTACAGAAGAAGAGAAAGCAAGATGAATAAACGTGTATTGATCACAGGTGCCAGTCGCGGCATCGGCAAGGCCATCGCCCTTAAGCTGGCCGAGACAGGCTATGATATCGCCCTGCATTTCCACAGCAATCAGGCGGCGGCCGATGCAACCCAGACAGAGCTCGAGGCATTGGGGGCCAAGGTGAGCCGCCTCCAGTTTGACGTGGCGAACCGCGCCGGCGTCAAGGCTGCCATAGAGGCCGATATCGACCAGCACGGCGCCTACTATGGCGTGGTGCTCAACGCTGGGATCACCCGGGACACAGCCTTTCCTGCCATGAGCGACGAGGAGTGGGACGGGGTGATCCACACCAACCTGGACGGCTTCTACAACGTAATCCACCCCTGCACCATGCCGATGATCCAGTCACGCCAGGGCGGGCGCATCATCACCATGGCGTCTGTCTCAGGCATCGCGGGTAACCGTGGCCAGGTCAACTACAGCGCCTCCAAGGCGGGCATCATAGGCGCTACCAAGGCGCTGAGCCTGGAGCTGGCCAAACGTAAGATCACGGTCAACTGCATCGCCCCCGGGCTGATAGAGACAGACATGGTGGAGTCGTTCCCCCAGGAGATGGTCAAGGAGCTGGTACCTATGCGCCGCATGGGCAAGGCCTCGGAGATCGCCGGACTGGCCAACTTCCTCATGTCTGATGACGCGGCCTACATCACCCGCCAGGTGATCTCGGTAAATGGTGGCATGATCTGATGAAGAACAAGACTCGACGCGTAGTGATCACCGGCGCCGGCGGCGTCACCGCCCTGGGCCACGACTGGCCAAGCATCGCCCAGCGCCTGCAGGCCAAAAAAAATTGTGTGCAGCGCATAGACGAGTGGGACAGGTTCGACGGACTCAATACGCGTCTGGCCGCGCCGGTCACAGACTTTGAGCGCCCGAGCCACTATTCGCGCAAGAAGATCCGCTCCATGGGGCGCGTCTCTGTCATGGCGGCCTGGGCCAGCGAGAAGGCGCTGATGGATGCCAACCTACTGGACGATCCCATAGTGACCTCAGGTGCCATGGGCATTGCCTATGGCTCCTCCACCGGCAGTACGGATCCCATCATCGCCTTCGGCGACATGCTCAAAGAGGGCGACATGTCTGGGGTCACGGCCACCAGCTATATCCGCATGATGGCCCATACCACTGCGGTCAACGTCGGTGTCTTCTTCGGCCTCAAGGGCCGGGTACACACCACCAGCAGCGCCTGCACCTCGGGCAGTCAGGGCATAGGCTACGCCTATGAGGCGATCAAATATGGTCAGCAGGATCTTATGTTGGCCGGCGGCGCCGAGGAGCTCTGCCCCACCGAGGCCGTGGTGTTCGATACCCTGTTTGCCACCAGCACCAAGAATGACAGCCCAAGTGAGACGCCGAGCCCCTTCGATCGCGACAGAGACGGCCTGGTGATCGGCGAAGGCGCCTGTACCCTGGTACTGGAAGAGCTGGAACATGCCAAGGCCCGCGGCGCTAAGATCTACGCCGAGCTAGTGGGCTTCGGCACCAACTCTGATGGCCTGCATGTCACTCAGCCTAACGCTGATACCATGGAGGTGGCGATTCGCCTGGCCCTGAAGGATGCCGACTTAGACGCCGACAAGATAGGCTATGTCAATGCTCATGGCACAGCCACTGATCGCGGCGACATCGCCGAGACCCAGGCCACTCAGGCGGTGTTTGGCGAACGCATGCCCATCTCCTCTCTCAAGAGCTACACGGGCCATACCTTAGGCGCGTGCGGCGCTCTGGAGGCCTGGCTCAGTGTCGAGATGATGAATGCCGGCTGGTTTGCCCCCACCCTCAACCTCAAGCATATCGATCCCGCCTGTGGTCAACTGGACTACATCAAGGATGAGGTTCGCCGGCTCACTACCGACTATGTGATGAGCAACAACTTCGCCTTCGGCGGTATCAACACCTCGCTGATCTTCAAGCGCTGGCAAGACTAACATCGAAACAACCGCCACGGATGATCGCGACCGAGTCATAAGACTCATCGCGGTCGTCGGCGGCTGGCACAGGCTTTGCTGAGGCTTAGGGTCCCTAATTACAAGATGGAGCTTAAGATGCAATTTGTGCTCGGAGTCGTCAGCCACGCCAGCGTCGTCAAGATGCTAGAACAACACCTGGAAGATATGTATGCCACCTCGCCGCCAGAGAGTGTGCACGCTTTAGATTTAAGCGAATTAAAACAAGACGATATTAGATTTTGGACCCTATGGGAGGCCGACCGACTCTGCGGCTGCGGCGCCATCAAACGCCTCTCGCCCGAGCATGGCGAGCTCAAGTCGATGCGGGTCGCCAACTACTATCGCCAACGTGGCATAGGCGAGCGGATCTTGCACCATCTTCAGGCAGATGCCGCCCAAAATGGGATGACGCGCCTCAGCCTGGAAACAGGCAGCATGGGCTTCTTCCTTCCAGCCCGGCGCCTGTACCAGAAATTTGGTTTCGTCGAGTGCGCCCCCTTCGGCCGCTACCAAGATGATCCCAACAGCGTCTTCATGACCAAGCGGCTCTGACATAACACTGGTTTGCACATCGCTGGCACTTGGCTTGCGCTTAACTTGCACTCGGCTATCAATTAGAATAATCTTATTGAAGTAAATCTTATAGACTCGATTCTAATTGTAGGGGCAAATCATGTTTCAATCTCTCTTAGCCAAGCTATCTGGCAGCCATCCCGCCGAGCAATGCTGGCAACTGATCGAACAGGGCGTACAGGTTATCGATGTACGCTCTCCCCAGGAGTATGCTGGCGGCCACCTGCCAAATGCACTCAATGTCCCCCTAGATCAACTGGCCCAGTGGCTGACCCAGCACAGCGATAAGCAGACCCCCTTCGTACTCTACTGCGGCGCGGGGATCCGTGCCCAGAAGGGTTGCGACATCTTAAGGGCCAACGGCTTTAGCTGTGCCATCAATGGTGGCGCCCTCAAAGATCTGCTCTGCTATCAGCCACAAAGCCTCGCCAATGGCTAACACCGAAACTCGACCTGAAACCGAGCTGCCAATTCCTCAGGCCAAACACTCGGCTCCAGAAACGCCCAGGCCCAGATACCAGTTCAGCGCCAATCGCACGAATGGGCACCATAGGGTGCGCTATGTGGAAACCAGCCAACAGAGTGACGAGTGCACCCTTTGTGAGCTGGCGCAATAGTCGTTAGCTCAATAGTCTTAAGCTAGGTAGGCGTTAACAGAATAGTCGTTAGCTAGATAAAAAAAGGCGCTCACCGATGTGAGTGCCCTAACCTAGAGATGGGTTAAATGTGGTTGACGATGAAAACCATGGGCAACTAGCGCCCGAAAAACTTAAGCTACCAGCTGCTCTATGCTCTGCTTGGCCTGGCTGATCCCCTGCTCATTCGCTTCTGGCCCCATGTTGAGGGCTTCGCCGTAAACGGTTTCCACCTCGTCGATACCGATGAAACCAAGCACTGTCTTGAGGTAAGGCACCACGTGGTCGCTCGCACCATTCTTGTGTACGCCGCCGCGAGTGGTTACCAAAACCGCACGCTTACCTTCTACTAGGCCTTTAGGGCCGTTCTCTGTGTAGGTGAAGGTCACGCCGGCACGGGCCACCAGATCGATCCAGTTTTTCAGCTGAGTCGGAATGCTGAAGTTATACATAGGGGCGGCGATAACCAGTGTGTCGTGCGCCTTCAACTCGGCCACCAACTCGTCTGACAGGGCCAACACCTCTTGTTGGCGTGGGCTCAGCTCGTCACCACCACGTAGCCCCATGGCAATCTCGCCATCGAGTACAGGCAGTGGCTGCGCCGCCAGATCCCTGACCGTTACCTCGGCGCCCTGACCCTGCCAGTGTTGCTGCAGGTGGTCGATCAGCTTAGCCGATTGTGAGTAGTCCCCTAAGATGCTTGATTTCAATACCAGTACTTTTGCCATAATCTGCTCCAATTCAAATCTCTGTTACAACCAATTGAGGCCAGTTTATCCACCATTTAACCGAAAGATAAGCGCATTAAATGCGAAAGTAAGTTCGATTTAATTGAAAGGTTTGACAATCGGAGAAATTTGAATAGACGGCAGAGATACGGCTAAGCCTCTCAGCCACTGGGGTTGGCGCACACCTAAGGCCGATGGGAGATGAAACTCGAGCCTGAGCGGCTGTGATCTCGGCTAACGGACGGCAAGACAAATTAGGAACCCCTAACCATTTTCTGGTATTCTATGCCGTTATTAAACATGACTCCTATGCATAAAGAATAATGTCCAAACAAGACTCTCTTTGGTTTAAATCCTTACGTTGGATCCAGAAGAAACTCGTGCACACCATAGTGGTGCCTCAGGATCCCTTTGCCGATCTCAACCTGGATTCAGACAGACCCCTGGTCTATGTGATGAAGACAGAATCGATCAGTGACATCGCCGCACTGAGCGAGGTAACCGACCGACTCGGCCTGCCCAGCCCCTATCAGAGCCTGGATGTCGAGGGTGAACAGGCGCCGCGAGTCGTCTGTGTCGAAGGAGCCAAGCCGCTATTTGGCGAACGCGAAGGCAACGAGTTTTACCTCGAAAGCTTCTCGCGCCTGCTGAGCGCCCACAAGAAACATCCTGAGCTGGATATTCAGCTGGTGCCCGTCAGTCTCTACTGGGGTCGCACCCCAGGCAAGGAAGATGACAGCATGAAGGCCGCGGTGCTGGAGCGTGAGAGCCCCACCTGGCTACGTAAGTGCCTGATGATCCTCTTCCTCGGCCGCCACAACTTTGTGCAGTTTTCTAATGCCATGTCACTGCGCTACATGGCCGATGAGCACGGCACCGACAAGCGCATCGCCCAGAAGCTGGCACGCGTGGCCAGGGTGCACTTCAGCCGTCAACGTAAGGTGATGACAGGCCCAGTACTGCCTAACCGCCAGAACCTGTTCCACGCCCTGCTGAAATCCGAGTCGATGAAGAAGGCGATTCTGGAAGAGGCTCAGAGCAAGAAGATCTCCGAGGCCAAGGCCCGCGAGACCGCCATGGAATACTTAGACGAGATCGCCGCCGACTATTCAGACAGCCTGGTGCGTATCGCCGAGCGTTTCCTCACCTGGCTGTGGAACAAGCTCTACAAGGGGATCAACATCAAGGGCGCCGAGCAGATCCGTCAGCTGCACCACGACGGCCACGAAATCGTCTACGTACCCTGTCATCGTAGCCACATGGACTACCTGCTGCTCTCATATATTCTCTATTACCAAGGCATGGTACCGCCCCATATCGCCGCCGGTATCAACCTCAACTTCTGGCCCGCCGGCCCCATGTTCCGCCGCGGTGGCGCCTTCTTTATTCGTCGCAGTTTCCGCGGCAACAAGCTCTACACCGCGGTATTCCGTGAGTACCTAGATCAGCTCTTTGCCAAGGGTTATTCGGTCGAGTACTTCACCGAGGGCGGCCGCTCACGTACCGGTCGCCTGCTGGCACCTAAGACGGGCATGATCGCTATGACACTCAACAGCGTGCTGCGCGGTGTCGAGCGCCCCGTCACCCTGGTTCCCGTCTATCTGGGCTACGACCATGTGATGGAGGTAGCGACCTATCACAAGGAGCTGAGCGGTAAGAAGAAGCAGAAAGAATCTGTATGGCAGGTATTTGGCGCCATACGTAAGCTGGGCAACTTCGGCCAGGGCTATGTTAACTTCGGTGAGCCTATTACCCTGCATACCTACCTCAACGAGCAGGTGCCCGAGTGGCGCGAAGAGCTGGCCCAGGATCCCGAGCAGAAGCCGAGCTGGCTGACCCCTGTGGTCAACACCCTGGCTAACCGCGTCATGACCCGTATCAACGATGCCGCCGCCGTCAGCTCTATCACCCTGACCAGCCTGGTGCTGTTGGCCTCTGAGCAGAATGCCCTGCAGCGCAGCCAGCTTGAGAAGCAGCTGGATCTCTACCTGTCGCTGCTCAAGAGCGTGCCTTACACGGGTTACACCTCAGTGGTCGAAGGCGACGGTGCCAAGCTTATCGCCCAGGGCCTGGAGCTGAAGAAGCTCAAGCTGGACAGCGACCCCCTGGGTGACATCATCTCCATCGATGAGAGCCTGGCGATTGCCATGACCTACTATCGCAACAACATCATCCACCTGTTGGTGATCCCATCCTTGATCGCCAGCTGCCTGACCCGCCAGGATGAATGTAGCCGCGACGAGATCATCGCCACGGTGAAAGATTTCTACCCGCTGCTGCAGGCTGAGCTGTTTATGGGAATCGATAACCTCGAGACCTATGTGAACCAGCTGCTGGATCAGCTACTGGCCGAAGGCTTAATCGACGAAGATAAGCATTTCAGCGTCAAGCCAGACGGTCTCAACCAGTTGTTGCTGCTGGCCGGTACCATCAGCGAGACCATGCAGCGCTACGCCATCATCTTCAACCTGCTGGCGGCCTCGCCTAAGATTGAGCGCTCAGAGCTCGAGAGCGACAGCCACCAGCTGGCACAGCGTCTGGGCGCACTCCATGGCATCACGGCTCCAGAGTTCTATGACAAGAAACTCTACGGCACCCTGAGCGTCAAGCTCAAGGAGCTGGGTTACCTGGCCGATGACAGCCACAGCGAAGATGTCCAGCGTATCCGCACCCGGGCCAACAGCCTGTTAAGGAGCTCGGTTAGACAGACCATAGTCGACAGTGTCGCCGCGGAGCATCAAGCCTAATGGCCAATCATATGAATGCGGCCAAGCATAAGGCCTCGGGTAAGTCGCTGCTGGGCGGCGCCATGATCATCGCAGGTACTGCCGTGGGCGCGGGTATGTTCTCCCTGCCAGTGGTCGGCGCAGGCATGTGGTTTAGCTACTCAGTGCTCATGATGCTGGGCGTCTGGTTCTGCATGCTGGTCTCTGGCCTACTGCTACTGGAGACCAACCTGCACTATGAGCCGGGTGCCAGTTTCGATACCCTCACCCGGGATACCCTGGGTAACTTCTGGCGTATCGTCAACGGCCTCTCTATCGCCTTCGTGCTCTATATTCTGGCCTATGCCTATATCAGTGGCGGCGGATCTATCGTCAACCACAGCCTAAGTAGCTTAGGGGTAGAGCTGCCCCAGAGTTTCGCCGGCCTGGTGTTTGCGGTTGGCCTGGCGATTATCGTCTTTATCAGCACCAAAGCGGTGGATCGCATCACCACCATAATGCTGGGCGGGATGATCATCACCTTCTTCCTCGCCATAGGGAATCTGCTTATCGAGGTGGAACCCGCCAAGCTGTTCGTGCCCGATGGTGAGGCCAGTTATCTGCCCTATATGCTGGCCGCCATCCCCTTCGGTCTGGTGAGTTTCGGCTATCACGGCAACGTCCCCAGCCTGGTGAAATACTATGGCAAGGACCCAGGCACTATCGTCAAGGCGATCACCTTAGGTACCCTCATCGCCTTCGTGATCTACCTGTGCTGGCTGGTCGCCACCATGGGAAACATCACTCGCAGCGGCTTTGTCGAGGTGATTGCCCAGGGCGGTAACATGGGCGTGCTGGTCGCGGCGCTCTCAGATGTGATGGCCAGCGACTGGCTGACCACTATGCTGACCCTGTTTGCCAATCTGGCGGTGGCCTCCTCCTTCCTGGGGGTGACCCTTGGGCTGTTCGACTATCTCGCCGACCTGTTTGGCTTCGATGAGTCACGTACGGGACGCCTCAAGACGGCGGCAGTGACCTTCCTGCCACCGACTGTGTTAGGTCTGCTGTTCCCCAACGGCTTTTTAATCGCCATCGGCTTTGCCGCCCTGGCCGCCACAGTATGGGCCGCCATAGTGCCGGCCCTGATGGCCTATCGCGCCAGACAGATGTTCCCAGACAGCCAGAGTTTCAGGGTGCCGGGCGGCACTGTAGTTATCGCCATAGTGATCTTCTACGGCCTGTTGACCGCGGCCTGTCACCTGCTTGCCATGGCAGATCTGCTGCCCATGTACGGCTAGATCTAACGGGTTATCTCCGAAACAGAAAAAAGGCGCTCGATGAGCGCCTTTTTTCTTTATTTAAGTCACAAATTACCTGTCCAGCAGCGGCTTCATGGTATCAGCCACCAGATGAATTACCGCCACCCAGGCCTCGCGCACCTCGCGGGTATAGGCCTCCCCCAGACCAGTCTTCAGAGTATAGAGCAGGGCGTTGCCCACAGGGGTAAAGTGGGACTGTTTAACGCCATAGGCTTGGTGGCGACGTGCCAGCTCATGCAGCTGAGGTACCAAGGCATCGAGATCTGTCAGTCCCTCCACCGCCGCCTTCAACATGGCCATCAACTTACGTCCCTGAGACCGAATGTCTTGCTTAAACAGGGGCCGCAGATTGGGGTCTATCTGAAACAGGGCATCGTAAAAAATTGCCGCCGCCTGCTCGCTGATCGGCTCGACCTGTTTAAATGAGGTTTGTACAAGATCTATCTGGGTGGACGTCAGGCTCATCGAAACTCCCTCTTCGCAATAACTCTCTATTCGCAATAACTCTCCCCACAGCATAGACATAAATGGCAAAACAGGCTTAACTAAATTGATATCACGACAGATTTTTCATTAGGGAAGGTGCGAACAAGTCGTCGCACCTTCCTTAACAAAGGACTCAAAGATGAAGATTACTAGCTATCAACATGGCGACCCCTGTTGGATCGAATTGGCCAGTCACGAGGCCGCCTCGGGTAAACATTTCTACAGCGCGCTGTTTGACTGGCAGCTCAAGGATATGCCGATCCCCGACGGTGTCTATACCATGTTTGCCATCGAAGATGACGACATAGGGGCCATGTATCAGCTGCCGCAAAATATGATCGACGACAAGGTGCCAACCCACTGGAGCATCTACTTCGCCGTCGATGATCTCGAGGCTAGCCTGGAGGCAGTTATAGCTAACGGTGGCCAGGTGATCCTAGGTCCCCACAGCGTGGGCGATGCGGGCAAGATGGCCCAATGCCTGGATCCCGAAGGCGCCAGCTTCTCCCTCTGGCAGGCCGGCGCCCATATCGGCTCTATGCGCATGGGCGAGGCAAACACCCTCTGCTGGGCCGAACTCTGCTGTCGTGATACCGCTAGAGCCCAGGCCTTCTACACTAAGGTTATGGGCTGGCAGGTGCGCGAGTCGCAGATGGAAGACTTCACCTATTATGAATGGCTCCAAGGCGAGCGCGCCGTCGGTGGCATGATGGCCATGACCGAGGAGTGGGGCGATATGCCACCACACTGGATGCCCTACATCATGGTAGATAACTGCGATGCCACGGTCGCCAAGGCCACTGAGATAGGCGGTCAGGTGTGTGTGCCGCCGACGGACATACCCGAGGTGGGACGCTTCTCTGTGATCAACGACCCCCAGGGCGGCACTCTGTCAGTCATAAGACTCAACATGACCTAAATCTCTAGTAGTAAAGCGCTAATCTTGAGTCGGGATGGGGATCCGGCATTGTTTTAACCCTTTGTTTTGGTTAGGTTCGTAACATTGCGAATTTATTTTGGCAATGTTGTTAACTACTAATCAGGGATGTAAACCATGCTTAAAAAATGGATGCCTATCATGGCGACGACTCTCGTTATCGGCCTTAGCGGTTGTGCGTCAACCCAAGAGTCAGATACAGAAACCACCGCCGACAACGGCAGCACCAAGGCTAGCCAGCAGTGTAAGAAAGTACGCTCAACCGGCTCCAACATAGGCCGTTGTCAGAAATAACGGTTACCAGATAGAAAAAAGCACTGCGATTGCAGTGCTTTTTTGTACCTAAACTAATCAATATCCGAATCAAGCCTCGGCAGAGTGCTTGAGGCGACGACCATAGATCAGCAGATAGAGGGCCGGCAGCACGAACAGCGACAGCAACGGCGCTGTGATCATGCCGCCCACCATAGGCGCGGCGATCTTCTGCATCACATCGTTACCCGAGCCCGCACCCCACATGATGGGCAAGAGGCCGAAGAAGATGGTCGCTACCGTCATCGCCTTGGGACGAATACGCATCACGGCACCTTCTATTAGGGCCTCCTTGAGATCTGCCACATACTCGTAGCCGCCAGTGTCTTTACGGTGCTTGATGGCATTATTGAGATAGACCAACATCACCACCCCAAATTCCGCCGCCACCCCGGCCAGCGCAATCATCCCTACCGCCACGGCCACCGACATGTTGAAGTCCAGCGCGAACAGCAACCAGGTGCTGCCCACCAAGGCGAAAGGCAGACTCAACATGATGATAGAGGCCTGAAGTGGCGAGCCGAAGGTCATCATCAGCAGGATGAAGATCACCCCGAGGGCCATAGGGATCACCTTCTTCAGCTTGGCATCGACCCGCTGCATATACTCATACTGGCCGGCGAAGCTGTAGCTATATCTCGGTGGTACCTTGAGCTGCTGATCCAGCGCTGATTTGGCCTCATCGATATACTCGCCGATCGAGGTGTTTTGAATATCCACAAACACCCAGGAGATCAGGCGGCCGTTCTCACTCTTGAGCATAGGCGCGCCGTCGGTGATCTCGATATCCGCCAGGTTGCGCAGCGGCAAATAGTGACCCGACTTAGTGATCACCGGCAGCTCCCTGAGCTTCTCGATATTGTCCCTCAGCGCCCGCGGATAACGCAGATTAATCGGGTAACGCTCGGCCCCTTGAATCGACTCGCCGATATCCATGCCGCCGATGGCGTAACGCACCACGTCCTGAATGTCGGTCAGTGTCATGCCGTAGCGTGAGGCCACATCCAGCTTGGGCGTGATATCCACGTAACGGCCACCGCCCACCCGCTCGGCATAGGCCGACTTGGTATTGGGCAGCTGGCTGAGGATCGCCTCGATATCGGCCCCCACCTTCTGCAGCTCGTTGACGTCGGCGCCGGTGATCTTGATCCCCACAGGGGTCTTGATACCGGTAGAGAGCATGTCGATACGCGTCTTGATCGGTTGCACCCAGGCGTTAGTCAGACCAGGCACCTTGACCGTCTTCTGCAGCTGATCGATCACCCCTTGGAGGTCGACGCCCTCACGCCACTCCTCTCTTGGCTTGAGCATGATAGTGGTTTCCAGCATGGTGAGCGGCGCGGGGTCGGTCGCCGTCTCGGCGCGTCCCACCTTACCGAAGACCCGCTTCACCTCGGGCACCGTCTTGATCAGCCTGTCTGTCTGTTGCAGCACCTCGGCCGCCTTACTGGCGCTGATGCCAGGCAGGGCCGTCGGCATGTAGAGGAGATCTCCCTCCTCCAGCTCAGGCATGAACTCGCTACCCATCTTGGTCACAGGGTACCAGGCGCTGCCCAGGGCGATCACCGCCAGCATCAGGGTGATCTTGGGGAAGCGCAGCACCATATTGAGCGCAGGCTTATAGAGGGCAATCAACACACGGCTGATGGGATTGCTGGTCTCCTTGGGGATCTTGCCGCGAATAAAGTAGCCCATCAGGATAGGTACTAAAGTGATCGATAAAATCGCCGCCGCGGCCATGGCAAAGGTCTTGGTATAGGCCAGCGGGCTAAACAGGCGCCCCTCCTGGGCTTCCAGGGCAAACACGGGCACGAAGCTCAGGGTGATGATCAGCAGCGAGAAGAACAGCGCCGGGCCCACCTCGATGGACGCCTTGGCGACGATATGCCAGTGCTCCTTGTTGTCCGGATCCCTGCGATACTCGTCCTTAAAGTGCTCCAGATGCTTATGCATGTTCTCGATCATCACGATGGCACCATCCACCACGGCACCGATAGCGATAGCGATACCGCCCAGGCTCATTATGTTGGCGTTCACCCCCATCTTATTCATCACGATGAAGGCGATCAGAATCGACAGTGGCAGGGTGATCACCGCAACCAGGGTCGAGCGGGCATGGAGCAGGAACAGCAGACACACCAAGCCTACCACCAGCATCTCTTCGATCACCTTGTGGAACAGGTTGTCCACCGACTTGTTGATCAGCTCAGATCTGTCATAGGTGGGAATGATCTCAACCCCTTGTGGCAGACCCGCCTTGAGCTGCTCCAGCTTAGCCTTGACCGCATCTATGGTGGCCAGGGCGTTTTCGCCGTAGCGCATCACGATAATGCCGCCGACCACCTCGCCTTCACCATCTAGCTCGGCAATACCGCGCCTTGAGGCAGGTCCCTTACGCACGGTCGCCACATCTTTGAGTAGCAAAGCGGTGCCAGACGGGCTGGTGACCCCTAGGGGAATCTCCCTGAAATCATCCAACGTCTGACGATAGCCCTTGGCGCGCACCATATACTCGGCCTCGGCCATCTCGATCACTGAGCCGCCCGCCTCGGTATTGGACTTGTTGATGGCGTTCTTCACCGCGGCAATATCCAGCTTGTAGATGGCCAGCTTGTCGGGTTCGATCACTATCTGGTAGGTCTGTTCCATGCCGCCGACGGTCGCCACCTCGGATACCCCGGCCACGCTTTGTAGCTCTAGCTTGAGATACCAGTCCTGCAGGCTCTTGAGCTGTGAGAGATCCAGGTTACCGGAGCGATCAACCAGGGCATATTCGTAGATCCAGCCCACCCCCGATGCGTCTGGCCCCAGCGATGGCTGAAGCCCCTGAGGCAAGCGGCTGCTGACCTGGCTCAGGTATTCCAGCACCCGTGACCGCGCCCAGTAGATATCTGTGCCATCTTCGAAGATCACATAAACATAGGAGTCACCGAAGAAGGAGTAACCCCGCACCGTCTTGGCACCGGGTACCGCCAACATGGCGGTCGACAGAGGGTAGGTCACCTGCTCTTCCACTAGCTTAGGTGCCTGACCTGGGTAAGGCGTCTTGATGATCACCTGCACATCCGACAAATCCGGCAGCGCATCCAGGGGAGTCTTTCTCAGCTCCTGCACGCCCCAGACAGTGATCATCAGTGCGATGATCAACACCATCAATCGCTGGGCGATGGAGGCCTCGATAATTTTCTTTAACATAGCGCCCCCTAGTGCTGATGACCGCTGCTAAGACGCATCAGGCTGCCCTTCAGGCTCGCCTCTGAATCGAGTAGGAACTGACCCGAGGTCACCACCTGTTCGCCTTCCTCGATGCCGCTTAAGATCTCTGCCTTGCCCTGAGACATCATGCCGACGGTGACCTTGCGGGCCAGGAAGCTGCCGTCACCCTGCTTGACGATGACACGGTTCTCTTTGCCGGTCTGGATCAGGGCTTCCTGCGGGATCACCAGCACATCCTCATTCGGGCCGCCGTAGATCTCTATCTTGGCCAGGGTATTGGGGCGCAGCGCCACCTCACTGTTGGCCAGCACGATACGCACCCTCAGGCTACGGGTCACGGGATCCAGCTCGGGATAGATGTAATCGATCTTGCCCTCGATCCCCTTAAGATCCATGGCTGGCACTGAGACTTCTGTAGGTTGGCCTATGGCCAGCCAGCTCTGTTCATTCTCGAACACGTCGGCGATCACCCACACCTTGGAGAGATCTACCACAGACATCACCTCTGTGGCGGGTTGAATATACATGCCGTCACGCACCGCCAGCGCCTTAACGATGCCGTCGGCCTTGGCATAGAAGGGCACCCGGTACTGGGTCTGCTTGCTCTTGGCCAGCTGTTTAATCTGCGCCTGATTCATCCCCAGCAGCTCGAGGCGTAGCCCCGCCTTGCGAACCAGATCCTGGTAGTTGCGGCTATCCTTAGAGCTCTGCAGGCTGCTCAGCGCCAGCAAGTAATCGTCCTGGGCATTGATCAGATCCGGCGAGTAGATCTCGTACAGCAGCTGGCCTTTAGTGATCTTGTCACCCACAGAGGTGATAGCCAGCTTCTCTATCCAGCCGTTGACCCTGGCGTGCACGTGATTGATCTGGCTCTCGTCATAACCTATCTGGCCCACTGTCTGGACAAACTTCCATAGGGTATCTTTCTCCGCCTTGGCGACCTTAAGTGCCAGGGCCTGCTGCATGCTGCCTGAGACATCTATCTCTATCTGTTGGGCATCTGATGACATCTCCACCTTCTCCAGATTCATGCCGCAGATAGGACAGGTGCCGGGCACATCGCTGACGATGTGGGCGTGCATGGGGCAGACATATTTGATCGACGGCTCACCGGTGAGCGGCGCGGGCTTGGCCTGGGCCAGGGGATCGTGTTGGCTGTGATCCATCTCGGGCTCAACCTTAGTACTGGTCGACTCCTCTTCCTCCTCGGCCACCAGGAACATGTTGCACTTAGGGCAACGGCTGCCGGGCTCATGGCTGGTCACCTCAGGGTGCATTGGGCAGACATAAGTCACCTCATGGCCTGCCGTTAAACTTGTCTCGCTTGCATCGGTTTCCTGCTCGACCAAAAACATGTTGCACTTGGGGCAACGACTGCCCGCCTCATGGCTGGTCTCCTCAGGGTGCATGGGGCAGGCATAGGTCTTCTCCCCCACCTGATGCACATGGGCCTCATGGCCTTGGCTAGCCTTGGCCTCGAGCGCCTGGGTATGACCCAACTGCGGGGTCGCCACCATAAATAGACTCAAAAGATAAGCGAGCTTTTGGCCTCTGTTTTTCGAATTTACCTGACTCATAATGCCTCATCTCCACTCATAAACTAGTGATGCTTGTGGCCGCTTTCGGCGCTCGCCACAGGCTCGAGGAACATGCCACACTTAGGACATGAATCCCCTTTCGCCCCCTTCACTTCGGGATGCATGGGGCAGTGATAGCCTTGCTTGGCCATCTGATGTTGATGTTTAGGACAGTTGTCGCACGACTTGCCAGCCTTAGCCGACTTGGCCTGCTCCAGGTTCATGCCACACTTAGGGCAGGTTTCGCCCTTGACGCCTTTCACCTCTGGGTGCATAGGACACTCATAACCGCCAGCCTTATCGGCCTTGGCGTGCTGATGGTGAGGGCACTTGTCGCAGTCCTTGCCATCGTGTTTGGCCATGGCGTGGTGCGCCGCTGGCTCTAGGTTCATGCCGCACTTAGGACAGGTATCGCCCTTGGCGCCTTTCACTTCGGGATGCATGGGACAGTCATAACCTTGTTCGGCCGCCGCAGCGTGATGCTGCTCGGCGAAGGCCACTGGGGCCGTACTCACAAAGATAAACGCAGTTAAAATCAGACTGATCAGGGTTTTCATCTATGGACTCCATCAAAGGATGACCGCATAACACGCGTAACGCTTGCGCGACTTAAGCCTAAAACAGTTAAATTAAGCTAATTAATATGCGGCTAATATAATTCATTTTTCGCTAAACATCAGTGCAGTAAATATTGAGGCGTACCCGGCAGATGGAAAGATTCCAAGGCTGAGGGGTTTATTACGCCAATACACCTAGTAAAACGTTTAATAAAACAAAAGGATTATCGATTTAAGCTCGGGCAGCCGTAACCGGGCGCCACAAGGGATCAAGCGATCGGCGGTCGGAAGGCTGAGCCTAAAGAGATAGAGTGGAAATGAGGCATTTGAGTGGCCAGGATAGACTCGGAACCGGCTACGCCAGGCCAGGGCGTAACGGTAAACAGCGTGCCTGTCACAGAGATCACCACGCAGTGGTTGCAATCTCCCTTGCAAAATCCTTTGCCTTCACAGCAATGCTGAGCAGCGGGAAGCACATTTTGCTCATCATCGCAGCAGTGAGATTGCATCATAGCGTCGTCATCATGACAGTCGTCGCCGTTATTCATCTGCATCATGGGCTGCTCATCCGCCTGCGCATAAGAGACCATAGCCATACCATTAGCCATTAACACCTGGCCCAGCAGAGCGAGCAGTGTGATGACGACTAATGTGTGGTGTCTAAGCGTACGACGCATGGTGTAACCCTATAATGAGATGATCCAAGTCTATCACGATATCAAGATTGGGCCTTGATAAAACTCACATTTCCAGCAAGTCAAGGCCCTTCGCCTCAGGCTAGCCTTATTGTGCTAACCAAATCTTTTCCATCAGTTGTTGATGATTCATCAGGGTTAATTCCTGCTGCTGGCCAGTTTGTGACACCAGGCGGGCCTTAGGCGCATTGACAAAGGCCTGGGCGTCCTGCTGAGTCACTATCTCGGGAAGCACCAGACGGTAGGCATCGTCGCCTTTGACATCTAAGGCAAGATAGAGGGGCTCTGAGGTCACCCAAGCGCCTGAATCGTCGGCGTTATCGGCAAAGATATCGCGATACACCAGCTCGACTAGTTGTTTACCCGCATCCAGGCTGAGCACGCTCTGCTCATGACCCACTTGCACTTCGCTGCCTTGTACCTGAAGTTCATCGGGCAGGGTCAGGCTGGCCGCACTGGCGGTGTTAACTAAAGTCAGTGCAACGAAGGCAGCAAATAGGCTGCTAAAGAAATGACGTGTTTTCATAATCGACTCCCATCAGGCACAGGCCTGACAAATTGGCTAATTCTTTGACCACGCCTAATTAAGTTAACGGCGCGGCAGATTCATGTTCGTGTGCGTAACGCAGGGTGAAGACGAACCATTAACCAATGGGAGGGGGCGATAGAGGAGTGAGATCGGCGGTCTGCAGCGACCAGCCAGAGATGACGATAGGACCAGACAGAGGCTGAATGGTCAGAGATGGTACGGCGGCGCTCAGGTTACCTAAGGTCGATGCGCAGTGGGTCATGCAATCGCCTGGGCCCATTGCAGCGCACAGGGCTTCGCAGTCCACCAGCGAGTTATCGCCGGACATCTTGCAGGGCTCACCCTGATGGGACATCTGCATCCCAGTCTCATACTTAGCTGAGGCTTGGGTTGACGGCGCCATCTCAGGGTTCATGTTATGAGCTAAGCGCATGTCGCCCTGGTCGAGGGCCATCTCCATATGACCACCATGCATCAGTGACATGAGCGCGCTGGGCATGGCCATGGCTGGTGTCAGAATAAACTGACCCAGGAGGGCGATGATCAGTACAAACTTGCCAAAGATACGTGTCATATAGGGCGCAAAGATGTCGTTAATTGAACCGGGATTACCATGATAGACAGACATCTCTTGAAAAGGTTCAGCGCCAATTAAATTATTTTCCGGCTTCGCGAACAATCGTCATATTAGCGATAGATAATTATCCTCGAAAATCCAACAAAATCATTACGAAATAGTAAAAATGGCGACAAACTTGTCATGTCATGGTCTTTGCTATAACTTTAGTAAATGCGCATATATTATGAGCAATTTCATAAAATCTTGCTTAGGTAAGATAGAGTTAGAGCTAGCTCTCATTTTACGGTTTTAAAGCCAGATCAAGCGGCGTCTTCTGGTTATACTCTCAGCTACAGAGATGCATTAAATATAATAGATATAATAAACATATTATTTTGGAGATAGAGTGATGAACTGGCGTGCACTATTCAAACCTAGCGCGAAATACTCAATATTTGCCCTACTCGTGGTGGGTATTGTAGTCGGTGTTGTGGGCTACTTTGCGACACAACAAACTTTACATGCAACCAGTACAGATGCCTTCTGTATGTCTTGCCACAGCAATCACTCTCTGAAAGATGAAGTGATGGCATCGGCTCACGGCGGCGGGCGTGCAGGCATAACTGTACAGTGTCAAGACTGTCACTTGCCACACGGCCCAGTTGACTACCTGATCAAGAAGATCATCGTATCTAAAGATCTATACGGCTTCCTTACTATCGACGGCTTCAACACTCAAGAGTGGTTGGATGAAAACCGTAAAGAGCAAGCTGACCTGGCGCTGAAATACTTCCGCGCGAACGACAGCGCTAACTGTCAGCACTGTCACACTCGTATCTACGAGAACCAGCCTGAAACCATGAAGAAGATGGCGAAGAGAATGCACGCCAACAACTTCAAGAAAGAAGCTGACAAGCGTAAGACCTGTGTAGACTGTCACAAAGGCGTTGCACACGTTTATCCTAAGGGATAATACGCAAGCCTAATCGCTAGTTAGTAAAAAGCCTCACACTGTGAGGCTTTTTTTGTATATGACAGTCAGCGTATTTATCCCCGAAGGCCTAACCCGCAAACCTCAGACGGCCTAAGAGCGGATTTATTTACCTCTGATGGCCGGGAGCTAATCTGCCTTCGGCAGGCTCACATAGGTGCCCAGGAACTGGGCGCAGCACTGCTCGCCGCAATAGAGGGCCACCTCCAGCTTCACCTTGGCACGCTTCCCCCGCCCCAGCACACTTAAGTCTGTTTCCAGCCAGCTTACCCGCGCCTGGGGCGACTCTCCCACGGGCGCCAGATAACGAATGTCCGCCTGCCCCAAGACGATATCCCCCTCGACACCGGCTAAGCGCTGCTGCAGCCACACCATGCCCCAGCCAGTGAGCGTCATCAGGGTATAGATGCTGCCGGCAAACATGGTGTGATGCAGGTTGATGTTGGGCGCCAGCGGCGCGCTCACCCTCAGCGTCTGATCCTGATAGGCTTCGGGCGCTATCTGCATGAAGGCACTGACGGGGATCGTCTGATGCCAGGTGCGCTGCAGCTCCCCGAGTAACCTCTGTATATGCTCTGACTCTTCTGCCTTAGACATCATGATCACACCTGCAGATTAAAGGTGACCGGGCCGTCGTTAACTAGGCTGACCTGCATGTCGGCGGCAAACTCACCTGTCTGCACAGGTACGCCCTGGGCGGCGCAGTAATCTACAAAGGCTTGATAGAGCTGCTTCGCCTGCTCCGGGGTACCGGCGCCAGAAAAACTCGGGCGCAGGCCACGGCCGGTATCGGCGGCCAGCGTAAACTGAGACACCACCAAGAGGCTGCCGCCCACCTGCTTGAGGTTAAGGTTCATCTTGCCGTCTTCATCGCTAAATACGCGATAACTCATCACCTTAGTGGCGAGCTTCTCCATCTTGGCCTGGTCGTCTTCACGTTCGACCCCCAGCAAGACCAGCAGCCCCTTGTCGATGGCACCTATGGTTTGACCATCCACATCCACCTTGGCCTGTTTGACTCTCTGTATTAAGGCTATCACTGGCCTCTCGACTCCTCTGCTTTACTCATTTAATTCATCGGCATCACGGGAATGGGTTTAATCAGCTGCTCGGTGGTGTTAGGCAGCGCCTGACCCACACGCAGCAGGGCATCGTCGATCCAGATCAGGAAACGACGCAGCTCCTCCAGCTCCAGAGTATCGACGAAGGTCGCCGCCCCCTGTACCTGAATCACCTTGCCCTCCTCCCTCAGGGTGAACTTGGCGAAGTTGAGCTTATGGTTGAGAGTGCCGATGAGCACCATCAGCTCCTGAGTACCCACCAGCTTAGGGCTCACCGCGTAGAAACGGCTGGCCAGGATGCGATCTATCCCTTCGGGATTCAGGCTCGGCTGCAACACAAACTGATGATCCCCCAGCTGTACGCCCACCTTATTAGGCCCCACCTTCTTGGCCAGATAGTTCTTGTTGATCAGCGACACCAGCAGGGCATCGGCGGCCAGCTCGTCGCTCATGCCGCTAAAATAGACTCGCTCGGGCGCAGGCTGAGGCGTGCGCTCGGTCGCTAACACTTCAGTCATCAACACTTGGTTGCACACCAGTAGCGCCAACACGGCGGTTAATCTCTTCTTCATGATTCAGCTTCCTCTTAGCTATTAGCTTGGCTTACGCGACTCACTGCTAGCTCGCTATTTAATTCTTACTGCGTATTGCTTACGGCCTATTGTTTACGGCTTATTGCTCATTACTACTCGCCACGCTAGGCGCAGCGACATCAATAGATTAGGAACGGCCGGCGGCCAGATAACGCCCCATCTGGGTCACCGCCTCGGCGACCGCCCGGCACATCTTGTTGTCGGCGAGGGTATGATAGCCTCCCTTAACTAGACGTGACCTTAATAGCCTGGGGCCGTGGTGTTCGAGAAACTCATCCACCAGCCTTTGGGGGCAGACCCAGTCTAGCTCTCCCTGCAATATGATGGTCGGACAGGTGAGATCGCCGCCCACCCGCTTCATCAGCTGATAGCCACCGAAATAGTCGTTGCGGGCATAATGCAGCTCCACTCTCGCCAAGGCTCCGCCTTGCTCGGCCAGGGCCTCACTCAGCTCGAACCCGGGCACCGCCAGGGCCAGCTCCCAGCCGAGCCAACGCATCACGCAGTTGCGGCGCACCTCGGCGTCCCTATGATTAAAGCCGTCGGCGAAATGGCTAAACAGGCTATCGAGGGTATCGCCATGACCGGCGGCAAACTGGCGATACTGGCTGGAGAAGATCTGCGCTGCGCCGCCGCGACCATAGAGCCACTCCATCCCCTCGGCAGAGGGAATAAACATGCCCCAATAGATCTGCGACAACACCCGCTCGGGATAGATGCAGCTATAGAGATACCCCAGGGTCGCGCCGAAGGAGCCTCCCAGCAGGCACCAGGCCTCTATGCCCGCCCAGTGACGCACCCGCTCGATATCCTTCACCAGGCTGGGAAAGTCGTTGTTGGCCACCTCGCCGCAAGGCTTAGAGCGACCCGCCGCGCGCTGATCCAGCAGATAGATATGAAAGCCGCGGTCGATAAACAGCCTCAGCTCTTGGGGATTACAACCCGCCCCGGGACCGCCATGAAGGTAGAGCACTGGGATCCCCTGGGGATCACCATATTGCGCCAGAAACAGCTGGTGCCCCTCGCCGACATCGATCCAATCCTGACGGATCAGCGGATGCGACTTAGCGGGACTCACCTTTTGTGCTCATCTAAGTGGATCTCCGACTCATCGTCCGCCAGCTCCTTGTTCACCAGGTCCATCAGACGCTTATCGAGGTACTCAGGCATGGCGGCGGTGATCTCGGCGCCGATCAGCACGATAATCCAGGAGAGATAGACCCACATAAACAGAATAGGGATAGTCGCCAGCGCGCCATAGATAGCCTCATAGGCGGGAAACTCGGTGAGATAAAGGGCAAAGCCCTTCTTACCCAGCTCAAACAGCAGCGCCGCCACGATGGCGCCCAGCAGGGCGTGGAAAAACTTCACCTTGGTATTGGGCACCACCATGTAGATCAGCAGGAAGGTGGCCACAGAGAAGAACATGGGCAGACGCTCAACTAAGAGGGGCACCACGCCGCTAAGATCTGTGCCGCTAAACAGCTTGAGCGACACCACATAAGAGGTGGCTACCAGGCTGGCGCCCATCAGCACAGGGCCTAGGGTCAGTACCATCCAGTACATGGAGAAGGAGACCACCATGGGGCGCTTCTCCGTGGTGCGCCAGATGCCGTTGAGTGACTTGTCTATGTTGGAGATCAGAAGAATAGCCACCACCACCAGGGCGCCGATACCCACGGCCGTGCCCTTGGAGGCGTTGGCGACAAACTCGTTGATATACATCTGCACGCTGTCGCCGGCGGAGGGGATAAAATTCTCGTAGATGAAGGTCTCGATATGGCTGCGGATCCCCTTAAACACGGGGAAGGCCGACAGCATAGACATGGTCACTGCCACCATAGGCACCAGAGAGAGCAAGGTAACGTAAGCCAGGTGACCCGCCCGCATATTTATCTGGTCTTCCGTGATACGCTGTTTTAGATGTATCATGAATTGCCAGATACCCAGCATGATCGAACGAAGCAGGCTCACATCTATTTTATTTATCACGTTATTCTCTTGATTCAAGTAGGGTTAACTGCGTATCTTGGTACATTAAGATTACAAGTTTAAAGACACTAGATACAAGTGTAAGGAATAAATTGATGTCCCAACAAGGTTCGGCCGGCAACGTGATTGCCGCCATCGCAAGCTTCTTTTTCCCTGGCCTGGGCCAATTAGTACAAGGACGCATCCTGGCGGCACTCCTCTTCTGTGTCGTCACCGTAGTCGGCTACGCCCTGTGGTGGTTGATCGTCCCCGCCATCATAGGCGGTATCGCTCACCTGTGGAGCATCATAGACGCCGCTAAATTCAAGGCCGACTAACCGTCTAACAAGGAAATTGTCAGGATGAGAAAACTATTAACTGCCGCAACCCTGGGCGCCGTCGTCATGCTCAGCGGCTGTCAGAGCGCCTACTATGGTGCCATGGAGAAGGTGGGCTACCATAAGCGCGACATCATGGTGGATCGGGTCAACGCCGCCAAAGAGTCCCAAGAGGAGGCCCAGGCGCAATTTAGCTCGGCATTAGAAGAGATGCAGGCCCTGCTCAACCACGATGGTGGCGATCTGCAGAGCGCCTACGAGAAGGCCAGGGATGAATATGAGTCGTCACAGGAGGCCGCCGACGAGGTGAGCAGCCGTATCGACAAGGTAGAAGATGTGGCCGAGGCACTGTTTGACGAGTGGCAGGCGGAGATAGGCGAGATCAGCAAGGCCAGCCTGCGCCGCAACAGCGAGACCAAGCTGCGCGAGACCCGTCGCTCCTACGAGCAGTTGGTGCGCACTATGCGCCGCGCCGAGAGCAAGATGCCGCCCATCCTGACCGCCATGAAAGACAACATGCTCTACCTCAAGCATAACCTCAACGCCCAGGCCATAGGCGCCATCAAGGGCGAGTTTGCCAGCCTGCAGACTGATATCTCCAGCCTGATCAAAGAGATGAATAAGTCGATTGCCGAGTCCAACCGCTTCATCGAGTCGATGGAAGGCAACAAGTAATGCCCTAAAGCCCTAACCCTGGTTAGGGCTTTTCTTTTACCGCATCGCGTCAGTTACACCGCTTCCCATTTAGTCTTTCCCATGGCTCGCAGCGGCCATCCCCGAAACCTGTCACCTATTCCAGCCAGTCCTCTCTCTCAAAAGAAGCTGCCAAGAGAAGCAACCGCCAAAGCTTATAGTTTAGGTTAAAGGTTCTTTAATCCCTCCTTTTCGGCGCCGACATACAATGAGCTCATCGAAACAACAGGCGGTAATTAAGCCGCCCAATCAACAAATAACTAAAAGCCAGCCTACAGTCAGCTAGATGAGGACACACCAATGTCAGCCAAACTATTCAAGATGTTAACCGCCGCCGGTATCGGCATCGTCATGATGACGGGTTGCAGCAGCCTGCCCCACGAGATCGCCTCCGAGCAACGGAGCGACCAGCTCAACAAGCAATATCAGAGCCTGACGGTGATGGCGGCTCAGACGGACCCCGCCTCACGCAAGATAGTAGAGAGGCAACTGGCCGACGACCTGGGTCAACATCAGGTCAGCGCGACCCCAAGCTTCGAGAGCCTGCCGGATGCCGCCAAGATCACCGATGAGGCGGCGCTACAGGCCTACGCAGACAGCCAGGCCAACGAGGCGCTGCTGATCCTCAGCGTCACCGACGCGGGCTACGACTACGGCTACGACGACTATCTGGAGACCCGCGGCTGGGTCTACATGCTCGGCGGCGAACCGGGGGCCGGGACTCAGATTGGCTCACTCATCTCCTGGGCGGGTTCAGGCCAGCAGCAGCTGCATGTACAGGTCTACGACAAGCAGGCCAAGCAGATAGTCTGGCAGGCCGATATCGACGCCAATGACAGCGGCTCAGAGGTGCAAAACATTCAGGCACTGACCCGCTTCGTCGTCGACCAGATGCAGGCCCGCGCCATCATCCAATAACCTCTCCCTTTGGCTGGCACACGAGTGTCAGCCTTTTTATATCCCCGCTTGTCTATGCCCACTTTTTTATCCCCGCTTTTTTTAACGCCATTAGGACCAAGATCACCTAAATTCACTGCCAATCAGGCTTTTTAGCGAGCCAGCGCACAGAAGCGATAGCGCACCAGAACTCCGCCAAAATCCCCGACTCTCAGCTATATCCGCCTCATAACTGGTTAATGGCAATGAGTTTTATCGAATCCCTAACCCTGACACTGGCCCTGCTCTACAGCTGCAGCCTGCTCTACTGGAGCGGCAAACGCTGGGGCGCCGTGCTGAGCGCCGCCTCCCTTCTGGGCGCGGCACTGGTCACCCTCTATTGGCCACTGTTTATCGCCCTGCTGTTGGCTGGCGGACTATTGGCCCTGGGCCACAGGGTCAAACCCGAGCTGCTCAAGGGAGATGTACGCGCCAACACGCTCAGAGAATGGGTGCAGCACCTGCTGGCACTCTCCATGCTGTTGGTAGGCCTTCAGTATGGGGCCAATGCCATCATGCTTAAGCTAGGCATTACGCCCTACCTGATGCGCCCCGACGTGGGCGACGCCTTCCTGCCTATCGCCGGGGCCATAGAGCTGAAGGCGATCATCACACTGGATATCTGGGATCAAAACCACCCGGCCGCCGCCGTGATGCTAACTGTGGTGATCCTCACCGGATTGCTGTGCAAACGCGCCTTCTGCGGCTGGGTCTGCCCACTGGGGCTCGCCGGGGAGTACCTGTATAAGCAGAGAAAGCGTTTCATCAAGCGTGAACTGCTGCCGCCCGCCTGGCTCGATTGGCCGCTGCGTATGCTGAAATACCTGCTGCTGGCGGGCCTGCTCTATATCGTGCTCGGCATGCCGCCAGCCTCAATTCCCCACTATCTCGAGGGCAACTATCATAAGATCGCCGATCTCAAGATGGCGCTCTTCTTCATTACCCCTGGGCTTATCACCCTAGCCTGCTTCGCCGTCATATTAATGCTCGCCGCCTGGCGTCGTCAGGGATTCTGCCGTTACATCTGCCCCTACGGTGCCCTGCTCGGCCTCACCAGCTTCCTGAGTCCGTTTAAGATCCGCCGCAGCACCCAGCACTGCCTCATCGAGACCAAGGGGATGAACTGCGACAAATGTACCCGCGCCTGCCCGGCCAACATCAAGGTGCATCAACAAGGCACGGTACGCTCCGACGAATGCCAGGCCTGCATGCGCTGCATCTCTGCCTGTCCGAAACAGGAGGCGCTACACTTCAGCACCCGCAACGGCATCAAGCTCTCCGCCCGCGGCCTCACCATCATGTTGTTACTGCTGCTGTTTATGATCCCGCTGATCGCCTTTGTCGGGGGATTCTGGGTCAGCCAGACGCCGACCGAGATTCGGATGTATTTGATACAACATTTGGGGGCAATTGGGCATTAGGGCCTTGGAATAAAGGTGGGGTATTTTTGACTTAGCGTCTGGCGTGGTGGTGGTTTCCAGGGAAGTAGAAGGTCGCACCTTCATTGCTATCTATTGCCTGCGATGGGGTTTAGGTATTTGATGCTAATTGAGTCATTTTGAAGTTCTCACCTTCGCTGCAACCTATAGCCTGCGGCTCGCTTTTGTGCAGATACAGCTGCTACACGCCGCAAGCACTTCCATGTGGGCTCGACGATGGCATCCCTGCCATCGACGTCCGCAGCTGCATCTACACCGGGTCTTTTCATCTCTTCGATTTGGCTTTGTTTGTAAGGCTGATGGATTAAGCTTTTGAGGGATTATTTGTTTATATAGTGAGTTTGAAGGCCTCACCTTCAACGCAACCTATCACCTGCGGTGGGCTCATGTGCAAACACTATTTTGGCACGCTGTGAATATATCCCTATACGCTCCACGGCGGCTTCCCTGCCGCCGAGGGCCAAAATCGTGTTTACACTAGGTATCTAACGCCTCTTCGATTTGGCTTTGTTAGTATGACTGGGGGGGAGTTTCTCGATAGACACCTAAGCAGATGAGGTATATTTGAAGTCTTACCTTCAATGTAACTTATCATCTGTAATGGACTATGTACTTGCCCTTAGGCATTTATTTTTCAAAACTTTGTTGATCACATTATTGTGATAGTTCAAAGTGTCTTGTATAGATTTCTGTCATTGCTAATCACTCGAATCAAAGGAGGAGAAATGAAGGGTCTATGCAAACTATGTGGTAATAATCGACCTCTTCAAAACTCTCATATTATCCCTCGTTCATTCTACAAATTTATAAAATCACATTCAGGTCAACTAGTCCGAGTTCAAGAACATAAGGAGTTTTCCCACTTAAGCAATTCTGATCCGAAAGAGTTTCTTCTATGTTATGAGTGCGAACAATTCCTTAGTTGTGAATATGAAATCTCATGCAACAACATTTTAATAGACAAACAAAAAATATTAAAATCAGAAAGATATAACGATACTTTTGAACTTAAAGGATATGACTACACTACCTATTACCTATTCTTTATAAGCATTTTGTGGAGGGCTGCAGTATCTGAAAAATATGGTGCTAGAGGATTTGCTTGTTTAAACAAATTTCTAATAAACAGTGTCAAAAATAAAACGATCTTTACGATGCAAGGTGACCGACTTGATAACCACGTGAAACTTCTTTTAATCAAACTAAAGGACACTAATGAACAAATTTCACAGACGAGTCTTCAGGAAATAATAGTAGACCTCCGGATTGAAGAACCCATAGCTGAAGATAGCGATGATGATGCAACCGTTATATACATGGTATTGCAAGGATTTGTGATAGCCTACATTATTCACGACCCTAAACATCCATTCAATCATATTAGATTTAGAAAACGAGTTGGTATTCTCCAGCAGTCAGGGACAACATTAATACCAACTGTTGACTTTAGAGAGCTTCGTTCAATCTTCAAAGCTATCAACTTGATACATCAACGCCCTTTGAAGACAAGAGCCCATCGCATAAAAAATAAAATTACACATAATTTCAAATCGAAGGAATGATTAGCTCACCTAAACAAAAATATAAGCCAGAAGCTTAATTGCTTAAATTCATCACCTCGAACGACAACAAATAATGCTTAGTCGAAGAGACGTTTAGATGAGGGTGTAAGCACGCTTTTGGCTCTCGGCGGCATGGACGCCGCCGTGAAGCCCACATGGATGTGCTTGTGGCGTGCCAAAAGTGTGCTTGCACATCCCCCGCCGGGCAGGCGATAGGTTAACCATGCGGCCATGGAAGCAAACGCCCCAACTAAATACCTTTATCAGCCCAAAGCTCAATGTCTAAAATCCAACACATTCACCACCGGGCAGGCGATAGGTTGACCATGCAGCCATGGAAGCCCCCCACTAAACACCTATTCAGCTAGATGCGAATTCCCTACCAAACCCGCCATTTATCAGTATTTTGGCTGCAAATACTGCAACGGCGTGCTGCCGGTGTGTTGCTTGAAGAAAGCGATAAAGGCGCTGTCGCTGGAGAAGGCCAGACGATAGGCGACGTCGTTCACCTGATGGCCGGTGGCGAGCAGGGCGATCGCCTGTTGCAGCCGCCACTGCTGACGCCAGTTTTGATAGGGCATTCCCGTCTGCCGGGTGAAGATGCGGCTGATGGTCTTACTGCTGGCACCCAGTTGCTGCCCTAGCTGCTTGAGGGTCGGAACATGCCATGGCGCACGCTGAAGCTCGGCGAGCCAGACTTGCAGGCGTCTGTCGCTTGGCATAGGCAACACCAGATGACTCTCCTTGGCCTGGGCAAGCTCCTCGAAGAACAGCTGATAGGTGTTCACCGTAGCCGTCGCCGGTTTGTCCCAGGGCCAGAAGGCCATGCGCTCCACCAGCGCCTGCAACAGGGGATTCACTTCGAGGATCTGAATGCGATTGGCAATGCTCCCCGTCAACTGCGGCGCAAAGTAGAGGGAACGGTAATCCACCACCCGATTCATCACCACGCTGTGACGGCACGCCGGCGGGATCCAGGCGGCGCGGGTGGGCGGCAACACACAGTGCAATCCGTCCAGTGTGATGGTCATGCACCCCTGAGGGGCATAGAGCAGCTGCGCCTTGGCATGACTATGCATTCCCGAATCGTGTTGTCCCAGTCGGGCGGCGATCCCCACTACCTCGGCCTCTAAGGCATCGGGATCAAATTTACAGGACTCGTCGATAAACGCCATCTGTCCTCATTCCAACATTTATTGTCTTAATCATATTATTGGGACTATAGCAGAGGCCGTTAGACTGCACATCCTTTCGATGACGATGAGTCTAGCACCATGAAAACTACTCCCTCGATCCCCTTGATGGTGATCCTGATGATGTTTCCCCAGATAGTGGAAACCCTTTACAGCCCGGCACTGCCCCACATTGCCGCGGACTTTGACGTGCCATTGGCCCTGGCGGGCCAGACGCTATCCATCTATTTCCTGGCCTTCGCCTTCGGCGTGGTGTGTTGGGGAATTCTATGCGACCACCTGGGCAGGCGCCGCACCATGCTGTTGGGGCTGGGGCTCTATGGCATCGCGGCCTTTGCAGCCCTATGGGCGCCCAGTTTTCATTGGCTGCTGGCGATGCGTGCCCTCAGTGCCTTCGGCGCCGCCGTGGGATCTGTAGTCACCCAGACCATGTTGAGGGACAGCTTCGACGGCACTGCGCTGGCCAAGGTGTTCGCTTATATGGGCATGGGGATCGCCATCAGCCCCGTCGTCGGTATGCTCTCTGGCGGATTGCTAACAAGCCTAGGCGGCTACCCGGCGGTATTCCTCACCCTGTCTCTGATGGCAGTGTTTCTCTACGCCGTCTGTCTGCTGTGCCTGCCCGAGACGCGCCCGGCCACCAGGCAGCCACTTCCTCTTTGGGCACTCATGAGGCGCCTGGCGATAGATGGCAATATTTGGCACAACGCCTTGCTGGTCGCGGGTTTCAATGTGTTGCTGTTTAGCTACTATCTACAGGGTCCCTTTGTATTTCAACGTCTGGGATTGAGCACACAGGCCTTTGGCTATAGTGGCATCGCACTGGCAATAGGCACCCTGGTCGGCAGCGCGCTAAACAAAACTTTACTGCAGCGGGGGGCTTCGCAGCCTCGTTTGCTAAGGCTAGCCAGCCTACTGGCCTTAGTCGGCGCTGTTGGGGTGTATCTTAGCGAGACCCATCTTGGCTTCCTGTTACCCATGGCATTGATCGTCGCCGCCTTTGGCATCGCCATTCCCAACATTCTCAGCCAAGCCCTAGTGGAGTATCGCAATCAGGCCGGGGCGGCCGGCGCCCTGTTCGGCCTACTCTATTACTTGCTTATCGCCCTGGGACTGGCCATGGTTAGCCTGGCCGAGCAGCTGGGCGGGCCGCTACTCATCACCTGCCTGCTGCTCAGCCTGGCGATAGGAAGCAAACAGTTTATAGAAATGGTGCGCTGAGCACTTAGCTATGCTTCGCTCACCGTGCCACAAATGTGTTTGCACCTGGGCCTACCGCAGGCATTAGATTGGCCACCAAGCCTTGCTGTCAAATAACTTGGCCAAACAAGCCGTATTAGCCAGAAGCTCAATAGCTAAAGTTCATCACTTCGAACGGCAACAAATAATGCTTAGTCGAAGAGACGTTTAGATGAGGGTGTAAACACGCTTTTGGTTCTCGGCGGCATGGCCAAAAATGTTCCCTACATTTATTGGCATTCTCTACATCCATGTAGGTCAGTACCGCCGTGAAGCCCACATGGATGTGCTCAAACAACATCCCTGTTTAACAGCCAGTTCGGCATCCATGCCTCTCGTTCGTGAGCTAGAAGCTGCGCTTCACTCACCGTGCCAAAAGAGTGCTTGCACTTCCCCCGCCGGACAGGCGCTAGGTTAACCAAGCGGCCATGGAAGCAAACAACCCCACTAAACACCCATATCATCTAAGCACCCTAAGGTATCCACCTTGACGCCAAGGCTGAATATCTGGCCAGCTAACGCCAGATACAAAAAACCCCGGCCATCTGCATGGTCGGGGCTTTGGGCTAATCGACTGCACCTAAAAGGTGCGGGTCAAATTAAGCGTCTTTCGAGGCGCGGCTAGCACGCTTACGATCGTTTTCGGTCAGGTGACGCTTACGCACGCGGATGCTTAGCGGAGTCACTTCTACCAATTCGTCGTCATCGATGAACTCGAGCGCCTGCTCAAGGGTCATCTGGATGTGCGGGGTCAGTACCTGAGCTTCGTCGGTACCAGAGGCACGCATGTTGGTCAGCTGCTTACCTTTCAGACAGTTAACTGTCAGGTCGTTGGCGCGAGAGTGGATACCCACTACCTGGCCTTCGTAAACTTCTGCCGCGTGACCGATCATCAGACGACCACGGTCTTGCAGACCGAACAGGGCGAAGGTCAGTGCCTTACCGGTAGCGTTAGAGATCAGTACACCGTTCTGACGTTGACCGATATCGCCACCCTTCACTGGACCATAGTGGTCGAATGAGTGGTAGATAAGACCTGTACCAGAAGTGGCAGTCATGAACTCGGTTTGGAAACCGATCAGGCCACGGCTAGGAATGATGAAGTCGATACGCACACGGCCTTTACCGTCTGGCTGCATGTCACGCATGTCCGCCTTACGGGTACCTAGCTTCTCGATCACCGCACCTTGGTGCTCTTCTTCAACGTCTACGGTCAGCGTCTCGTATGGCTCGCACTTCTCGCCGTCGATCTCTTTAACGATAACTTCAGGACGCGATACGGCCAGCTCGTAGCCTTCACGACGCATGTTTTCGATAAGGATAGACAGGTGAAGTTCACCACGGCCAGATACACGGAAACGGTCTGGGCTGTCAGTCTCTTCGACGCGCAGTGCCACGTTGTGTACCAGTTCCTGTTGCAGACGCTCAAGGATGTTACGTGAAGTCACGTACTTACCTTCTTTACCAGCGAATGGCGAGGTGTTTACCTGGAAGGTCATGGTCAGTGTCGGCTCGTCAACAGACAGAGGTGGCAAAGCTTCGGCGTTGCCCACGGCACAGACAGTGTCAGAGATCTTCAGCTCACCAAGACCTGTGATCGCTACGATGTCGCCGGCATTAGCTTCAGCCACTTCATGACGGTCCAGACCCATGTAGCCCAGTACCTGACCGATCTTACCGTTACGCGTGGTGCCATCGGCGCCCACTACGGTAACCTGCTGGTTTACCTTAACGCTGCCGCGCTTGATACGGCCAACGCCGATAACGCCCACGTATGAGTTGTAGTCCAGCTGAGAGATCTGCATCTGGAAGGCACCTTCGGCATCGGCATCAGGTGAAGATACTTTCTCGACGATGGTCTCGAACAGTGGCGTCATGTCAGTACCAGTCTCTTCAGGATCCAGAGTCGCGAAACCGTTCAGTGCAGAGGCATAAACGATTGGGAAGTCTAGTTGCTCGTCGGTAGCACCCAGGTTGTCGAACAGGTCGAATACTTGATCGATAACCCAATCAGGGCGCGCACCCGGACGGTCAATCTTGTTGATCACTACGATAGGCTTAAGGCCTTGAGCGAAGGCTTTCTTAGTCACGAAACGTGTCTGTGGCATTGGACCATCGACCGCATCAACTAGCAGTAGCACACAGTCAACCATAGAAAGTACACGTTCTACCTCGCCACCGAAGTCGGCGTGGCCAGGGGTATCAACGATGTTGATACGGTAATCGTTCCACTTGATGGCAGTATTCTTCGCCAGAATCGTGATTCCACGTTCCTTTTCAAGATCGTTGGAATCCATCACCCGCTCAGCGGCCTCTCCTCGAGTCTCAAGGGTTCCAGACTGTGCCAGCAGCTTATCAACCAGGGTCGTTTTACCATGGTCAACGTGTGCAATAATGGCGATGTTACGTAAATTCTCTAACACGGATAAACCTCTTACCATCGAAAAAATAGGGTATTGATAACAGCCCTAATAATAGCTGTTGCAATAAAAAACGTGCCATTCTACTCTAGCGAGGGGCTCTCGCACAGGATTATTTTTTAGTCAGCTATGAATAGTCATGTTTATATTGGTGCGCACCATATTGGTGAACGCACCATCAAGAGGCATCGGTTGCACCTTTATGGTGCAATATCGAGATTCCCGTCACCTACCTTCTTTATTGTTCCCATAAAAATCAATACGTTAAACTTTTGGCACGAGTCTAGCTTTACTCATGCCAGAACCGCGTTGGTCGCAACGCTGAATGATATAAGAAGGGCATCCCCTCTACTCTACTCGGAGACTTTAGAATGTCAGTTGAATCAGTTTTACAACAACTAGAAGAACTTGAAGTTAAGTTTGTTGATTTGCGTTTTACCGATACTAAAGGTAAAGAGCAGCACGTATCTATTCCTGCTCACCAGGTTGATGCCGATTTCTTTGAAGACGGTAAAATGTTCGACGGTTCATCTATTGCTGGTTGGAAAGGCATTAACGAGTCAGACATGGTACTGATGCCAGACCCAACGACCTTCGTTCTTGACCCGTTCACCGAAGAAACCACTGCCCTGATCCGCTGTGACATTCTCGAGCCAGGCACTATGACTGGTTACGACCGCGACCCACGCTCTATCGCTAAGAAAGCCGAAGAGTACATGGTTTCTACCGGCATCGCCGATACCGTACTGATTGGTCCTGAGCCAGAGTTCTTCCTGTTTGACGACGTTAAGTTCGGCACCGACATGTCTGGCTGTTTCGTTAAGCTAGACGCTAAAGAAGCGGCTTGGAACTCAGGCACTCACTACGAAGACGGCAACACAGGTCACCGTCCATTCGTGAAAGGCGGTTACTTCCCAGTAGCACCGGTTGACTCTTCACAAGATCTTCGTAGCGCCATGTGTCTGGTTCTGGAAGAGATGGGTCAAGTAGTTGAAGCGCACCACCACGAAGTGGCGACTGCCGGTCAGAACGAGATCGCGACTCGCTTCAACAAGCTGACTGAAAAGGCTGACGAAATCCAGATCCTTAAGTACGTGGTTCACAACATGGCCCACGCTTACGGCAAGACGGCGACCTTCATGCCTAAGCCAATCGTTGGCGACAACGGTAGCGGCATGCACGTTCACCAATCACTGGCTAAAGACGGTGTTAACCTCTTCTCAGGTGACAAGTATGCGGGTCTAAGTGAGACTGCTCTGTACTACATCGGCGGTATCATCAAGCACGCTCGCGCGCTGAACGCCTTCACTAACCCAAGCACTAACTCGTACAAGCGTCTTGTGCCTCACTTCGAAGCACCAGTCATGCTGGCCTACTCGGCACGTAACCGCTCTGCGTCTATCCGTATCCCAGTAGTACCAAGCCCTAAGGCACGTCGTATCGAGACTCGCTTCCCAGATCCAACGGCTAACCCATACCTGGCGTTCGCTGCACTGCTGATGGCTGGTCTTGACGGTATCCAGAACAAGATCCACCCAGGCGAAGCCATGGACAAAGATCTATACGATCTGCCAGCGGAAGAAGCGGCTGAGATCCCACAGGTTGCGACCTCTCTTGAGAACGCACTTGAGAACCTGGATGCAGACCGTGAGTTCCTTACCAAAGGCGGCGTATTCTCTGATGACTTCATCGATTCTTATATCGCTCTGAAGACTGCAGAAGCAGAGAAAGTGGCTCGCACCACTCACCCAGCAGAATTTGAGCTGTACTACAGCCTATAATCCTCGCCTCTAAGCTAGGATCATAGCTCGAAGAAGCCGCCACTTAAGGCGGCTTTTTTATGCCCTTTTACCGGCAGATAAACTTGGCTTAAGCGCCTGATGGCGGGCATAAAATTGATTTAACTTTATGGCCAAACTGCTATCATGATCACGCCGAATCACTTACTTTAGAATCCCATTATGTCTAGCCGCGATCCCTTCCAGTCTTTCACCTGGCACAGCGATATTTTTAGCTGTCAGAGCAATGATATCAGCAGCTTCTATGCCCGCTTAGAAGAGCAGGCAAGTCGCCTCGGACTACAGGCGCGTAAGCTGGGTGATGCAGGTCCGCATCCGCTGGAGCTGTATCAGTCGCCGGCGCAGAAGGCGGATCAACCCTCGATATTGATCAGCGCCGGCTTTCATGGCGAAGAGGCCGCCGGCCCCTGGGGGCTGCTCTACTTCCTCAACGAACTGGAACCCGAGCTATTCGGGCAGATCAACCTTAGCCTGCTGCCGCTGGTGAACCCCACAGGTTTCAAGCGCGGCCATAGATTCAACAAGCTGGGGCAAAACCCAAATCGTGGTTTCGTGTTAGAGAACGGCCGTGGCCGTAGCAATCAGGACACCTCGAGCGAGGGCGAGATCCTGCTGGCTCACTCCCAGCTGTTGGCCGCCGCCAGTAAAGATGGCATCCTCACCTGTCATGAAGATGTATTGCTCACAGACACCTACATCTATTCCTTCGAGGCCAATCAGCATCCAGGCCAATTCAGCCGCGAACTACGCGACGCCCTGGGGCACTATTTCCCCATCGCCCAGGACGGACTGATCGATGACTGTCCGGTGCAAGATGGCATCATCTTCAACCATTTCGACCTCTCCTTCGAGGCCTTCCTGGTGCGACTGGGCGCCAGCGTCGGCGTCTGTAGCGAGACCCCTGGCCAGCAGAGTTTCGATCAGCGTATCCTGGCCAACGCCGCCATCATCAAGCGTTTCGTCGAGCTGACATTAGCGAAGCGATAAAGGCATAAGTAAAGCGTTAAAAGAATGAGCCAAGCGCTAGAGGCATAAGCAAAGCGTTAAAAGAATGAGCCAAGCGCTAGAGGCATAAGCAAAGCGATAAGCGCTTTCTTCGATAAAAAAGCCAGGCACTAGGCCTGGCTTTTTGCTATCTGTTTTACGGTCATTCACTCACGACTGCGGGACTAACGAAAACAGGGCTAGCGACAGAAAGGCGCCAGGGCCTCAAGCAGCCGCTGCATATCCTGCTCGCCGTTGTAGATGTGGGGCGAGATCCGCATCCCCTGCTTGCGCACATCTAGGCTAATATCCGCCTGGGTCAACGCCTCGATCGCCGCTTGCTGGGCTTCACCGAAGTCTAAGATGGCGGTGCCGCTACAGCGGGCCGGATCCGAGGGGGAGACCAGGGCATCACCCGCCTGACGCCAGATGCGTTCCTGCTGCATCAGGTTGTGCTGGCGCACCTTGCCGCTACCCAGCTCGGCAAAATAGCCAATGCTGTGGGCCGCGAGAGCGAAAGGCGCCACAGATGGAGTGCCGCCCCAGAACTTAAGCGCCGAGTCATGGTAGCGAAAATCGTGAATGTCGAACTCGAACGGGTTCTCATGGCTGAACCAACCCACATCCTGGGGTGAGCAATGCACCAGCTGATCGGCGCTCACCCATAGGTAGGCAGCCCCCGGCCCACCGCAGAGCCACTTGACGCTGGAGCCCAACATGAAATCTGGCTTGAGGGCATTAAGATCCAGGGGCAATACCCCGGCGGCCTGGGCCACATCCACCAGAGAGAGCGCCCCCAGCTCGCGCACCTTAGGTATGAGAGAATCCAACGGCGCCTGCTGACCCGTGTTGGAATAGGCGTGGCTGATAAACACCAGATCGATATCGTCGGTCAGGTGTGCCTGCCACACCTCCGGCAGACTCACATCCAGGTTAGCGGGGATGAAACGTATCTCAGCCTCAGGCAGCGCCTGACGTAAGGCAAAGCCCATGCTGGGGAAATCGTTCTCGCTCATCAGGATCACGGCGCCGGGGCGGCGCAGCCTTGAATGGGACTGCACCAATTTGGTGAGACCGCTGGAAAGGTTAACCTGAGGGCAAAACAGCCGGGTCTCGCTGTTGAACAGCCTAGCGAGCTGAACGCGAAAATCCTCCACCACAGACAGCCAGTCTCCCCAGGGCTCTCGCCCCGCGCCCTGCCAGGGCAGGAAGAAACGCTCGTCGAACGCCTGGCGCAGACTCTGCAGCGGCCTGCCCACCGAGTGGTTGAGCAGGTAGACCGACTTGGGCATCACAAAATCATTCTGGTACATGGCTTACCCCTCTAGGCTGGCGCGCAGCCTGGCGATGTCGTCGAAACGGGTGCGTATGTCATCGCGCTTGGCGGCGGCGCGTCTGTCTCTGAGTTTCTCCAGCGCCCCCAGCAGCACAGGCAGCGGCGGGCCACTGGCGGTAACCTTGTCGATATGCTGGCTCTCCATCTGCTTGGCAGGCTGAGCGATATACTTCTCCACCAGCTGATCATGGTGTTGTATCGCCCCCTGCCCATGGGCCTCACACACCCGCAGGAACTGCGCCAGATTCTCCTGGTACCAGGGCTGGTCACGCATCTCCATGGCGGCGAGGAAATCGTCCATCAGGCTGGTGCGGCGCATGCAGTCACGCAAGATGCGCTGATCTTCCGGCATCATGTAGAGGAACTTATCCACCAGCAGTTGGGAGTAGGCCGACTCGTTGGCGAAGCAGAGCCCCAGCTGCAGGTCGATCACATTGATGCCGGCAAAGTCACCGGCATTAGCGCCACGATACACCTGCTGGCCGACGCGATAGGGCTTGTAATAGGGACGCACGCTGTTAAAAAACGCCTGGGTATCGAGGCGATCGAATAGCGTCTGATTGGAGGCGATCACCTGTTGAAGCGCCACCAGGGCGACCTCTAACAACTCGGCGGTCATGGGATGGGAGATCCCCAGAGGCTGGATCTTCAGCAGGGCATCGGCCGCCCGCTTGTAGGCGAGGATCCCCTTGGTGTTGTAGTCGACGAACAGCTTCTCGTCGTCGAGATCGGTAAAGCGCTTATAGAGGCCGTTGACGGCGCGATTGTGAGTAGTCAGATGGGCGGTGGCAAAGCGCGGCGTCACCCCGATGGAGGCGCCTATATGCATCGCCAAGGCCGAGGCCTCCAACAATGGCGAGCTGGTTTCGCGGCTCGGCTCTGTGATCTCGTGGCGACGGCAAGCCGCCATGTAGAGGCCCACGTTACCCAGCAGATCGAAAGCGGCATCGAAACCTTCATCGGTATTGCCCTCATCCAACAGCGCCTTGATGAGCGTCCGGCCTTCGGCCTCTAGCCGCGCCTTCAGCTCATCGCCTATGCCCACCACGTTGGCGGGGTCGCTCTGCTGCATGTAGAGGCGCTCCAGCGCCGAGTTAATCTCGACAAACTCCTGCCTGATCCAGTGATCGAAGGCCGCGACATCTTGACTCATAGGGTAGGTATCTCTTGGTTATTTTAATAATGACTCAATAAGCTACCACTAAGCCATTAGCGCAAACCTGCAATATCAATCCGGCAAATAGAGATTTTTTAGTGGATTCCGATAAAAATAACCACTTTAATAAGCTTATCCAACAAACCAGCCCTAGAGCCCAATCGAGGGACAAGAGACCTAAGCGATGAAACTGGACAGCAAAGACAAGCAGATCTTAAGCATACTGCAGGAGGAGGGACGCCTGCCCGTGGCCGAGCTGGCCAATCGGCTCAACCTCTCCGACACCCCCTGTCTGCGGCGCATCAAGAAGCTGGAGCAAGCGGGCTTTATTCAGGGCTACAGCGCCAGGCTCGACCCTAAGTCGCTGGCACTCGATGTGATTGTCTATGCATTCGTGCGCCTCACCGAGAACTCCGCCGCCTATGGCGAACAGTTCGAGCAGGAGATGAGCCGTCTGCCTCAGGTGCAGGAATGCTCGGTGATCACCGGTGCTCACGACTACCTACTGAAGATAGTCGCCCACGATCTGCTGGAATATGAAGGCTTCGTCAAACACTCCCTAGGCGGCCTCAAGTGTATCGCCAGCATAGAGTCGACCGTGGTGCTGAAACAGACCTTCTCCCGTCATCAACTGCCAATCACTTAGGGCCTGTTTATCTTTCAGGTTTAATTTTTGTTCAATCTCAACGCATTGTGTTTAAGGCCTGTGCCATGACGCATAGTTGCACTATGGGAATGGCAAACAACCAAGAAATCGCTTGGAACGATTTCTAACAGCTTGTGGTGAAAGGCAGGAAGCCTTTCATAATGAGATAGACGCGTTGAGATGAACCGCTTGGGCTGCGCTTGTAGGCAATTTCTACTGCGTTATCGCCAGCTTGTGTAGCGTAACTATACGGCACAGGCTCTGCCTTGTATCAATCACCTACAAACGGCAGCAAAAACAAACAGGAAAGGTCAACAGACCCTAGCCCTGATGCTTTTTACCGCGAAAGCGACTAATCTGTAGCAAAGACAAGGTATAAAAGGAATGTTTATGCGCCCGATATTGCTGTTTACCCTGCTGTTAATGACCCTTGGGGCTCAGGCAGCCATCTATAAATGGGTCGACAAGGATGGCAAGGTTCACTACTCGGATACCCCGGTAGAAAACTCCACCCAGGTCGAGTTTAAGGAAAATACCGAAAACCAGATCAAGCTGCCGCCCCCTGTGGTACGCGAGCCGCTAACCCCAGCCAAGGAGGAGCCCAAGGAGCTCTACAAGCTGACCATCTCCAGCCCCAGCGAAGAGGAGACCCTAAGGGACAATAACGGCAATATCACAGTGATCGGCTCCATCACCCCAGATCTCGCCGCCGGTCATGTACTGGTGCTCCTGATGGATGGCAAGGTGGTCAGCACGCCTCAGGCGAGCCCGGTATTTACGCTGGAGAATGTGGATCGCGGCGAGCACAAGTTTGAAATCAAGGCCTTGGCACAAAACGGCAAACAACTTGCATCGACCCCCCCTAGAACCGTATTTCTTCACCGAGCGACCATAAATGCGATTCCTAGGGCGACCCCTCTCGGGGGCGGTTAAAAATTTATATCTTAATTTTTAATAACTTAGAAAATCACATCCCAAAACAATCCCGGTGAAGATAGCTTGCAGCGTGCACCAAATTGGTGCACCATTATGGTGCAACCTACTTCCCGGGAGTCGTAAATGAACACAGACCCTCTGCTCAATCATCTGGTGACGGCCGTGCTCGTCATCTCAGATGATCTCAAGCTGTGCTATGCCAATAGCGCGGCCGAGCAACTGCTTGGGTTAGGCAGTCACCGCCTCACGGAACACAACCTATTAGACTGCTGCCAGCTACTGAGCATAGATCATCAGCTGCTGCGCACCGCCATTCGCGAACACCAAGGCCTGACGGTCAACACCGCCAACCTGGTGACCCTGGACGGTCAGGGTCACACGGTCGACATGACACTCACCCCGCTTGAAGCCCAGCCGGATCAACCCGAGCAGGGAGTGCTTGAGCTGCGCCAGGTGGATCAGCAAAGGCGGATACATCAGCAGCTGACCCTGGATGCCCAGCAGCAGGCGGCCCAATACTTAGTACGTAACCTGGCCCATGAGATCAAGAACCCCCTGGGGGGCCTAAGAGGCGCGGCCCAGCTGCTCTCCCGCGAGCTGGAAGACGCCGATCAACGCGAGTTTACCGACCTCATCATAGAGCAGGCCGACCGGCTGAGAAACCTGGTGGACCGACTGCTGGGCCCGCAGAAACCCACGGAGCACAGCCTGCACAACATCCATGCGGTGATCCAGAAGGTGCTCAAGCTGGTGAGCGTCACCCTGCCGGGCAATATCCAGCTGATCCAGGACTATGACCCCTCGATCCCGGATATCGAGATGGATCAGGAGCAGCTGCAGCAAGCGGTACTCAACATAGTGCAGAACGCCATCCAGGCGCTGGAGACGGTGGAAGACGGCGGCGAGATCCGCATCAAGACCCGCACCCAGCACCAGGTCACCATAGGCACCACACGCCACAAGCTGGTGCTGGCGCTCTCCATCATAGACGATGGCCCGGGGATCCCACCCGAGCTGATGGATACCCTCTTCTACCCTATGGTCACGGGCAGGGAGCAGGGCTCCGGACTTGGGCTCTCCATCGCCCATAACTTTGCCAGGCTCCACGGCGGACGCATCGACTGCGCCTCTGTGCCGGGCAAGACAGAATTTACCATACTGCTGCCGCTTAAGAGCTAGCGTAGGTGACCTTAGAGCATTCAACTTAAGAGAGTAGGTGTATGACAGAAAAAGTTTGGGTTCTCGATGATGATAGTTCGATACGTTGGGTGGTCGAACGGGCGCTCAAGGGCGCCAAGATAAGCTGCGCCAGCTTCGCCGCCGCCGAATCCCTGTGGCAGGCATTGGAACAGACTCAACCCCAGGTGATCATCTCGGATATCCGCATGCCGGGTACCGACGGCCTGACCCTGCTGGATCGCCTGCAGCTGCACTATCCCCACATTCCGGTGATCATCATGACGGCCCATTCCGACCTCGACAGCGCCGTCAGCGCCTATCAGGCCGGGGCCTTCGAGTATCTGCCCAAGCCATTCGACATCGACGAGGCGATCGGCCTGGTGGAGCGCGCCCTGAGCCATGCCAAGGAGCAGTCACCCAAGGTCATTAGCCAGCCCGAGGTCAAGGCGCCGGAGATCATCGGCGAGGCACCGGCCATGCAGGAGGTGTTTCGCGCCATCGGCCGCCTGTCACGCTCCTCCATCAGCGTGTTGATCAACGGCCAGTCGGGCACGGGTAAGGAGCTGGTCGCCGGCGCCCTGCATAAACACAGTCCGCGCAAGGACAAGCCCTTCATCGCCCTCAACATGGCGGCGATCCCCAAGGAGCTGATTGAATCTGAGCTGTTCGGCCACGAGAAGGGCGCCTTCACCGGCGCCGCCAACGTGCGTCAGGGCCGCTTCGAGCAGGCCGATGGCGGCACATTGTTTCTCGATGAGATCGGCGACATGCCGCTGGATGTGCAGACCCGCCTGCTGCGGGTACTGGCAGACGGTCAGTTCTATCGTATCGGCGGCCACTCGCCGGTGCAGGTGGATGTGCGCATCATAGCCGCCACCCACCAAAATCTGGAGTCTCTGGTGGCCAAGGGGGATTTTCGTGAGGACCTCTTCCACCGCCTCAACGTGATCCGGGTACATCTGCCGCCGCTGTCACAGCGCCGGGAGGATATTCCTCAGCTGGCACGCCACTTCCTGGCCACCGCCGCCAAGGAGATCAGCGTCGAACCTAAGATACTCACCAAGGCGACCGCCGACACCCTGGCTAGTCTGCCCTGGCCCGGTAACGTGCGTCAGCTGGAAAACACCTGTCGCTGGCTCATGGTGATGGCCTCGGGCCAGGAGATCTTGCCTCAGGATCTGCCCCCCGAGCTACTGACACCCAGCAACAGCCACGACAGTTCACCCCAGGCGGGCAGCGGTGGCTGGCAGGAGGCCCTGACCCAGTGGATAGATCAACGTCTGAGCGAAGGCGAGAGCGATCTGCTGACCCAGATACAGCCTGCGTTTGAAAAGATATTGCTAGAGACGGCGCTGAAACACACTAAGGGACACAAACAGGAAGCAGCTAAGCGCCTGGGCTGGGGTCGTAACACCCTGACGCGTAAGCTGAAAGAACTCGAGATGGATTGAGTGAAAGCACCCAGCCTAGGCTGGGTGCTTTGGCGCCTCTTCCGCAGGCGCATTGTTTGCGCTAGCAACAACACTCTCAGACTGACACTCGGATTCGATGACTTCACGTGGCATTGCCGCCTGCCATAAAGCCCCTACCCATAAACTTTGATTCGCTTTCATTAACCTTGCCCTCATTTTGCCAACTGGATCAAAGTAATCTTAAGGCGACTATTAGTAAAATGAATAAATAGTATCCCGTGAATGCCAAATAAGAATGAACATACCAATCAAAACCTTACATTATTTTCTCACCCTGGTTGAAACGGGAAATTTTACCCGGGCGGCGGAAAAGTCTTTTATCACCCAGCCAACCCTGAGCAAGATCATCCAGCGACTGGAGGAAAATCTCGGCCAGCAGCTGCTGCACAGGAATAATCAGAAGATAGAGCTAACCCAGGCAGGCATACTGCTGGAGAACAGCGCCCGGGAGATCTTGGGGCAGTGGCACAGGCTGCAGGAAGACCTTACCAACCTGAGCGGCCTCAAGTCTGGACACCTGCGCCTTGGGGTCTGCCCCATGATGAGCAGCCTGATCATCGACCTGCTCACCGCCTTTCGCCAGCAATATCCAGGCATAGAGCTACAGATGTATGAATATGGCGGCTTCGGCTGCGAGCAGGCGCTGCTTAACAACAGCCTGGATATCGCCTTCACCGCCCTGCCTACCACCCATGATATCGAGCTGGCCAACCGCGCCCTCACCCGCTATCCGCTGCTGGCCTGCCTGCCCAAGGACCATGCCCTCGCCCAGCAAGAGGCTGTGACCTGGCAGGACTTCGAGGCCTACCCCTTCATCCTCTACAACGAGGACTTCTCCTTGGCCAAGCTGATCACCCGCCTGAGTCACAAGGCCGGCGTGCAGCTCAACATCGCCTTTCGCAGCGGCCAGTGGGACTTTCTGGCGACCATGGTAGAGGCCCAGATGGGGGTCGCCATCCTGCCAGAGCCTATCTGCCACAAGTTGCAGGGCAGCGAGCTAGTGTTCAAGCCTATTCGCCCCAATCTCACCTGGGATCTGGCGCTGATCTGGCGCAAAGACCTACCCCTGACACCGGCGGCCCAGGCGCTCTTGGATCTCAGTGAGCAGGCCCATCTGCACCCTTGATAGCGGTCAAAATCTACCGGATTTTCAGCCAGTAAAACTAGGTAAGCAGTTATCTAAAACTGAGAAGCGGGTCGCCGACAGATAAAATCACTGGTGATGCGTCTGACGGTGCCCGCTTGCACAACAAAGGTGCAATTTTTTTCGCGCGTTATTCAAACGCGGGCCATGGCCGCAGACACAACATAAATAGGTGCGCGCCTTTTTGTTTAAAACAATCAACCACCTAAGCTTAGTTTAACTGGTACTAAAGTACCGTTAAAAAGCCTTGCCGCCTCACTTTCCTGCCGTTAGTTTCCCTTAAGAGGTCTGACGTCCGACGTCTGACCTCTGTGTCTGAATATTTAAAACCCTGAGTAGCTAAAGCCTGAGTAACTAGGTTCTAGTTACTAAAACCAGAGTAACTAAAACCTGAGTAACTGACACCTGAGTAGCTAACACCTAGTTACTGAAACTGGTGATTGAAACCAGGTAACAAAACCTAAAACAACATCAAATAAGAGAAATAAGCCAATGAAGATCTATAAAAAGCTCATGATGCTGGGTCTGTTTGCTGTCAGCCCATTGACTTATGCCGCCTCCGGACTCGTGTTTATCCATGGTACCGGGCATCAGACAGATGCGCTGTCGGACTATTGGACACGGGAATTTGTCGACTCCGTCCGCCAGGGAGCTGCCTCGCCCGATAACTACCTGGTGATCAACTGCGATTTCGACCAATACATGTGGGATGACGCCGCCGCTGGCTGTCTGGCCGGGCAACTCACCCAGTTTATTGAGAGTAAAAACATTAACGATCTCACCCTGCTGACCCACTCCAACGGCGGCAACGTGGTGCGCTGGATCCTCTCCAACCCCACCTGGGACAGTCGCTATCCCAAGATCATCAACGCCACCTCCAAGGTGATCGCCCTGGCACCATCCAGCGGCGGCACGCCACTGGCCGATGCCGTCACCCAGGGTAACGTGTTCGAGACCTCCCTGGGTTGGCTGCTGGGCTATGGTAGCGATGCGGTGAAACAGCAGCAGGTCAGCTGGATGAGCAGCTATAACAACAGCTGGCTCTATGGCACCTCCGGCCGCCCTGCGCTGCCCTCGCCCTTCGAGGTCGTAGTGGGCTCAGATGTCGACTCCGCCTTCTGGGACGGCGACAGCTACTGCGCCGGCTATCAGTATCAGGTGGCGCTCGAGACCACACAGAACTGGCTCGACGATTGCTCGGACGGCTTCCTGGAGTGTCAGTCGCAATCGGCGGCGGGCACAGTCTGGTTCAAAGACATTCAGCGCACCGCAGGTAAGGAGCCGCTGAGCCATCAGCAGAGCCGCCGCGCCTGCTTCAACCTCGACACCCTGATCCGCGACCATATCTAGGAGCCATAAGATGAAACCATCAATTAAAATGGCGAGTGTGTTCGCCCTGTCCGCACTGCTGAGCGCCTGTCAAAACGACGAACCTCAGGCAGAAAATACCCCACAGGCCAGCGCAGTGACCGTCACCCAGGTGACCCTGCTGGCGCCCACCTCAGGGGATCTCACCATAGATACCCTGGCCACCACAGAGCTGCCAGCTGTCAACGGTAATCGCGGCGGCGTGAGTTTTAGCGCGCCCATGGGTGCCGCTGTCCAAATCCAGGCCCCAAGCCAGCTTGATCAGAGCAGCAGCGACCAGTATTGGCGTACCGTGTCGGGCGCCGAGCTGAACAAGGGGATCATGCTTGCGGTCAGCCAGAACGATAGCGTGATCCGGGTGGCGCCGCGCGGCGATGCCAGCTCGGGGGCGCTGCAACACAGCCCGGCTATCTCGCCGAATCAGCTGCGCCTCTACAAGATCGACAAACAGAGCGTGGATAAATCGGCATCTATGATCCAATCCATGAGCGACCCACAGGCGATGGCGACGGCTGGCATAGTCGATGACTCCAGCGCCCTGAGGCTCTCCAAGCAGGCGACGCCCGGCGTGTATCAGCTGCAGGTGGTCCAGCCCCTTGGGGCCAACGACAGCTATCTGGTTAACGTCAAGGAGAAGGGCAGCCCCTATCAGCTGGCCCTATCGGCGCCTAACCGTCTGAGCAGTCAGGCCCCTAAGCTGGCGTTCGATCTTAAGCTGAGCAACAGCGACATGGCTCTTAGCCCAACCGCGACGCTCAAGCAGAGCGATGGTCGCTACCACAGGCTCGCCGTGGTTAAGCAGGGCGATAACTGGCAGGCTCAGCTACCTGATGAGCTGGCGATGCCCAGCAGCAACCTGGGCCTGAGCGAGATCCAGGTCGACGTCGAGACCCGGGTTAACGGCCTGCCACTGATCCGCACCGTCAAGACCGCCTTCAAGCAATATGTGCCGGCAGCCAAACTAAAGGATCAGGCCAGCATCTACTGGCAGGATAGCAAGCCAACCCAGGCGATATTTGATCTTAAGGTGGCCAGCCCTGGACGCTATCAGATCTCTGCCGTGTTAGTGGGCACGGATGCTCTGGGTAAGCAGGCCAATATCCTGCGGGCCGAGACGGCCCAGTGGCTAGACGCCGATGGCCAGGTGAGCCTGAGCTTCGACGCCGAGCAGCTCAAGGCCTCGGGTCTGGGCGCTCCCTACGCCATCAAGGCGCTGGAGCTCAAAGATCAGAGCCAGATGGCGCGTCTGAGTTACCTGGGCGAGGCCGCCTCACTCTAGCTACATGCTAAAAGCGAAAGCGCCCGCTATGGTCACATAGCTGGCGCTTTTTTATTTTCTATTTAACGCCTTACAGCTCGGTATGGGGCTTCACCTTGTCAAAATCGGCCAGGATGGCGTAGGCACAAGGGATGATAAACAGCACCAGCAGGGTGGAGGCGAAGATACCGAAGACGATCGACACCACCAGGGGCTGCACCACCTGGGCCTGCAGGCTGGTTTCCAACAGCAGGGGCAAGAGACCCGCCGCCGTGGTCAGCGAGGTGAGAAACACCGCCCTGAAACGCTCGCGACTGGCGCTCACCACCGCCTGATGCACGCTATCTCCCTCATCCACATGGTGGCGTATGTACTGCACCAACAAGATGGAGTCGTTCACAACGATTCCCGCCAGCGAGATGAAGCCCATGATAGAGGGCATGGAGAGGTTATAGCCCAGCAGCAGATGGCCCCAGAGCACGCCGATCAGCGCCAGCGGGATCGCCAGCATCACCACAGCAGGTTCCAGATAGCTCCTGAACTGAAAACTCAGGATGGCGAACAGGCCAAACAGGCCTATGAGGAAGCCTTTGCCCATGGAGCTGCCGGTCTTCGCCGTCTCCTTGGCCGAGCCTTCGAAGTCGACCCTCAGCTGCGGATAGCTCTGCTGCACCTGAGCCAGCCACTCGCGCTTTATCGCGGCTATGGTCTCGTTGGCATTGGCGCGCTGATTGTCCACATCGGCCATCACGGTCACGCTGCGCAGGCCATTGATGCGCTGGATACGCACATAGGAGCGCTGATCCTGCAGCAGGGCGATGGAGGAGAGCGGCAGCTGGCTGCCATCACTCAGCATGATGGGGAAGTTGGCCAGGGCCTGTAGATCCCCCGCCTGCAGCTTGTTGAGCCTCACCTCGATCTCGATATTTTCCGGCCCCACCTGCACCTCGTCGGCCAGCTGACCGAAGTAGGCGCTGCGCAGCTGGGCCGCCACCAGTTGGCCGTCGATGCCGAAGCTCTCGGCGCCGGGGCGCAGGCTCACCTTGATCTCCTCCTTGCCCGGACGCATGTCGTCGAGTATGCCGCTGATGCCATCAAACTGCCCCAGATAGCTCTGCAGCGACACGGACGCCTGTTTCAGCATGTTCAGATCGTCGCCCTGCAGGCGGATCTCTATGTCCCGCCCGGCCGGGCCCATGGTCGGCTGCTTGAACACCAAAGATAGCGGCATCGCCAGCTCACCCGTCTCGATACGCCAATCGCGGATAAACGCCTCGATCAGGGTATTGCGGGTCTCCGCCGACAGCAGATCCAGCCTGACTGTCGCCACATGGGGGCCGCTCTCGCCGGCATCGGCGTTAAAGTTGTACTGTGCCGTGATGTCGCGGATCAGCTTATGCTCATCCTCCACCTCATGGGTGTATCTGTCGCCGACACGCTTAGCGCTGGCGATCAGTGTCTCGACCACCTTCTGGGTCTGACTCAGGGAGCTGCCCGGCGGCAATATGATACGCGCCTCGGCGATATCGCCATCCAGATCGGGGAAAGGCACAAACTTGAGCGCGCCGCCCACCACCAAAGAGACAGAGACAAGCAGCAGGCCTATGGTGGCGCCGACACTCACATAGCGCCAGCGCACCATGAAGGTCACCAGCCTGACTAAGTGATCGTTACGAAACGCCTCGAAGCGGGTGAGAAACTTCGCCTTGAGCTCGCCGATGCGATTGGGCTTAGTCTCCGCCTTGGCGTGTGCCAGTGAGTGATTCAGGTGATTGGGCAAGATCAAGAAGGCCTCGAACAAGCTGATGGTTAGCACCATGATCAGCACGGTCGGAATGGCCGACAGTACCGCCCCCATCTGGCCATCCAGCCCCAAGAGCGCGCTGAAGATCAGCACAGTCGTCAGGAAGGAGGAGACCACACCCGGAGCGACCTTCTGCACTCCCTTCACCACGGCCTCATGGGGCGCCATGCCTCTGTCTATGTGGGAGGCGATCGACTCGGCAATCACTATGGCGTCATCCATCATGATACCGATCGCCATCAGCAGCCCCACCAGGCTCATGAGGTTAATAGACACGCCGAACAGGCTCATCAGATAGAGTCCACCGAGGAAGGCGACCGGCAGACCGGCCGACACCCAGAAGGAGTAGCGCAGGGAGAAAAACAGCCACATGCTGAGGAAGACCAGGATGATCCCCTGCCAGCCGTTGGTGATCATCATCTTCAGCCTGTCTTGTAACACGGAGGAGAGATCGTTGGTCATGGTCAGGCGCACCCCGTCCGGCGCGCGGGCCTGCTCCAGCTCGATAAACTCGCTCACCTTGGCCTTGATCCGCAGCGCGTCGTCGGCCTTGTTCTTCTGCACCTTGATCAGCGCCGCATTGCTGCCGTTGAACTGAATATGCTCCTCATCCAGCTCGAACCTGTCGCTGATGGTGGCGATATTGCCAAGACGCACCACGCTGCCATCGGGATTAGAGGCGACGATGATCTCCGCCAGTGAAGCCGGGGTGACCTTACGTTCATCGAACCTCAACAGGATATTCTTATCCTTGAGCTCGATATTCCCCGCCGGCATCTTCACGTTCTGGCGGCCGACCTTGTCGGCAATCTCGGCGGCGGTCAGCCCCAACCTGCGCATATCCGCCTGATTGAGCTCGATGCGCAGCTGATGATCCGAGAAGCCTGCGATGGAGACCAGGCTTACCCCGGCGTCTATCTTGAGACGACGCTTCACATCCTCGGCATAGCTCTTAAGGTGTGGCCAACTGGTGTCGGCGACGATGGCGATATCCACCACGGGCTCCGCCCAGTCCAGCTCCTTGACGATGGGCGGTTCGATCTGCGCCGGGAAGTTCTGAATAGCGTTGATCTGGGTCTGCACATCCACCAGCATGCGACCCAGATCTGCCTTGGGCTCCAGCTTGAGACGCATAGAGGCTATACCCTCCTGGGCGTCACACTTAACCTCTTCGATGTTGGCCAGGCCGTCGACCGCATCCTCCATCCGCAGGCAGATGCTCTCCTCCACCTCGACCGGCGAGGCGCCCGGGTAGACCACGGTCGCCATCACATAGGGCGGGGCAAACTCGGGAAAGGTCTCGCGCTTGATGCTGCTCATGTTGAGCAGACCCAGCAGCAGGAAGGCCAACATCAAGAGGTTTGCCAGGGTAGGATGTCTTGTGATGTAGGCGATCACAGCGGCGCCCCTCCCTCATTGGTAACGGGCTTGAGCGACATGCCGGGGATCGCCGGGATCAGGTCGTTGAGCACCAGGGCCTCACCCGCCTTCAGCTCGCCCTCGACGGCCACCAGCTGCTGGTGACGGAACAGCACCTCGACCGGCTTGATCACCAGCTTCTGCTGGGCATCCATCAGATAGATCTGATCGCCCCGCAGCGCCCGCTCGGGAATCACGAAATGTTCCCTCGGCTTACCGCTGATCACCGCGCTGACAAACATCCCCTTGGTCAGCGGCGGACGCAGCAGCAGATCCATCTGGCTAAAGTCCTGCTCCACCTCCAGATAAACGCCTATGGTGGCCTGGTTGGGGTTGACCGTCTCGGCGACCCGGGTCACCCGCGCCGGCCAGCTAAAGCTATGATTGCCCGCCTGAAAACTCACCTCCGCCTGCAACTCAAATTCGTCGATTGAGGGCATGCTTCTGGGCTTTGACGCCTGCACCAGGCTGCTGACCAGGGCGCGCATATCCTGCAAGGATAACTCCGCCTTGATCTCGGCTGTGCCTAGCCTGTGGGCCACCAGCATCACGGCGCCGGCGGCCACCACCTGATCTTGCTCAATATTGATGTCCGACACCCGCGCATCGAAGGGCAGCACCACCTTGGTCTGGTTGAGGCGGCGCTCGGCGTCCTGCAAGGAGGCCTTGTCGACGCTCAGCTGCGCCTCGCTCACCTTGCGATCGTCGGGAAGCAACTTGAGGGAACTCTGTAGATCTTCCACCAGCTTGGTCTGGGCCAACAGTGACTGCTTCTGATTCTCCAGCTCCGAACTCGATACCAGGTTGCGCTTCTTCAGGGTCAGCTTGCGTTGATACTCCTGCTCGGCCAGCACCAGCTTCTGCTCCTCGATCTTCAGGCTGGTGTTGAGGTTCTTCTCCTGTTGGTCCAGACGGGTCAGCTGCGCTTGGGTGGCATGCATGCTGGCCTGGGCCTGGGCGACCTTGAGCTGGTATTCCAGCGGATCTATCTCGAGCACCAGTGTGCCCTTTGGCAGCATGCGGCCGGTTTCCAGCTGGGGATGGCGGTACAACACCTTGCCGCCCACCTCGGCCACCGCCTGCCACACATGCTTGGGCTCGACCCGGCCGAAGCCGATGACTCTAGGGGCGATAGGCTGCTGAGCCAGCGGCATCACCTCGACCGCCCTGGCCTTATCGTATCCGGCCACCAGTGAGGGCGAAGGTTTAAGCAGCGCCGCCAGCACTATGGCCAGCACGCCGACGCCCACACCGACTAATAGATAGCGTTTCTTGTTATTCATCTCTCTCATCCTTCACGTCCATCAGACCACGCTGCAGTAGACGGGTATTTTGCTCGGCAAGCAGTTGTAGAAAGTCCGGCGTAAGTTCTATGCCGACCCTTTCGAGTAAGTTTTCCGGCACGATAAAGGGAAACACCATCATGGCGAAGAAGCTCAGCTGAGCACAGTGGGCGTCCACATCATCCTTCAGCAGATTCTTATCCTTTAATCGTTGAAATATGGCGATATTCTCGAAGTTAACCACCTCATAGAAGGCCTTGGTCACCTCGGCGTTTTCCGGCAGGCTCTGATCCAGTCCGGCGATGCGCAGCATGAGTCTGGGAAAGTGCGGATGCTTGCTCATGACGCTGTAGTAGGTCTGTAGCAAGGCCGCCGGGCTCTCCTGGCGCGTCTCTCTTCTCGCCTTATGCAGCTGGGCCAGCACGGGCATCGCCGTCTCATGGATCATGGTCGAGAACAACTTCTCCTTGGAGCCGAAGTAGTAACGGATCAGGCCAGGATCTGTGCCCGCCAGGCTGGCGATCTCGCGGATCGACACCTGAGCATAGGGACGTTCGATAAACAGATTTCTTGCCGCCAGGATCAGCTTATCGCGATTTTGGGTGTCGCCACTGGGACGGCCGACACGACTTTTAGCTTCTGCCATAAAAATTCCTCAGTAGAGGAATTAATACTAGAAGAACTGGATTTGAATTGGCAGGGAAATAATTCCCCTAAAATCGGGATTATGTAGAATTTTCGGCGGCGAAAGCTGGCTCAGCCTCGCCGCCTGAGGCAGCTTAGACGGGGTCTTGGTGGATCAGCACTTCCACGTGCTCGAACAGGCTTCTCACCCTTGCCTCGGCGGCATCGGCGATGGCATGGGCCTCCACCAGCGGCAGTCTGCCGTCGAGCTCCAGGTGGCACTGCACGAAGGTGGTCTTGCCCGAGGTGCGGGTACGCAGATCATGAAAACCATTGATGCGCGGGTCTTTCTCTATCGCCTGGACGATTTTAAGCTTGGTATCGGCATCCAGCTCCCGGTCCAGCAGCGACTGCGCCGAGCGGTAACCCAGATCCACCGCCTGCTGACCGATAAACAGGGCGATCAGTATGGCGAACAGGCCATCGGCCCACCACCAGCCAAACTGCGACAAGACCAGGGCCAGCAGCACGGCGCTGTTGAGGAACAGATCCGATTTATAGTGCAGGGCATCGGCCTCCACTATGGTGCTGGAGGTCTTGGCCAGGGCACGGCGTTGCAGCAGCACCAAAGCCAGGGTCAGCACTATGGCGATCACCGACACCACCACGCCCACCATGGCGTGGTTGATGGGGGTTGGGTTGATCAGCCTGTCGCTGCCATGTAGCAAGAGCAGCAGCGCCGAGCCCAGGATGAAGGCTGACTGGGCCAGGGCCGCCAAGGGCTCGGCCTTACCGTGACCATACCTATGGTCTTGGTCTGCGGGCACTATGGCATAGCGAATGGCGATGAAGTTGACTATGGAAGCCAGGGCATCGGCGAAGGAGTCGGTGAGCGAAGCCAGCATGCTGGCGGAACCTGAATAGAGCCAGGCCGCCAGCTTGATGACTATCAGGGTGAGCGCGGTCGCCACGGCGGCGCGGCTAGCCAGTTTCACCCAAAAATCGTATTGGGAAGTGTCGGTCATAGGGTCATATTACAGCTAATAATTAGCAGGGGAAGAATATGACCCAATTGTAACTCAGTTATCCCCTATGGGCGATCTCCTTTACGTCCGCCACGCTTGGCAAAATTCTCTTTAAATTTAGCCTGCTGCTCAGGGGTAAGCAGTTGATAGATTTCGCGTTGCATCTTCATGCGCTCCACCGCGGCCTGCGCTCTGAGCTCGCTGCGTTGGGCCGTCATCGCCTTAAGATCGGCCTCGTTGAAGCTGTCCGAGGTGATCATATCCAGCATCTGCTGTTTGTGGGCCGCACGCACCTCGTCCGATGGACGCTTAGCCTGCATCGCCTCACGGTGCGACTGCATCAGCTCCTTCATCTGAGTACGCTGGGCATCGGTGAGATCCAGGCCGCGAAACATCTTGTGCATCTCGCCGTGGTAACCTTTGTGATCACCACGCATCTCATGGCGACAACCGCCGTCATCCGGGCCAGCCGCATACACAGCGGGTGCCAACAGGGCGGCGCTGGTCATTAACGCAAATAATCCTGATTTTAGGGTCATCTTATTCATAATCTGCCTCTTACGCTTATCGCGGATAGTTAGTTCGCTCTGGGAAGAGCTTCGACACTAACAGTTTACGCCACCCTATGTAATGCAGGGTTTTCCTTAGGTAAACCTCTGTAAAGTTTGCGCAAAGAGTGACAATCTGCTGCCCGTCACGCCTTTACCTAGACTTACATTCTTAGACTGCAATTGACATCTAAAAGGGTATACTCAAGCTGTTATAGGTGTAGAGAGACGTACCATGAGCCAAATTCTGTTAATCGATGACGATCTAGGGCTAGCGGAACTGCTAGCACAACTGCTTGAACTTGAAGGGTTTAACCTCACACTTGCCCACGATGGCGAGGCGGGGCTGGCCCTGGCACTGGAACAGCAGTTCGATCTCATCCTGCTCGATGTCATGCTGCCCAAGCTCAACGGCTTCGAGGTGCTCAAGGCATTGCGATCCAAGAAACAGACTCCGGTACTCATGCTCACCGCCCGCGGCGACGAGATAGACAGAGTCGTTGGCCTGGAGATAGGCGCCGATGACTACCTGCCCAAGCCCTTCAACGATCGCGAACTAGTGGCGCGCATCAAGGCGATCATCCGCCGCACCAGCCATCAGATGGACGAGCAGCAGCCCAGCATACTGGAGTTTGCCGACATCAAGCTCGACCCCAGCCGCCAAGAGGTGGTCTGTCAGGATCAGCTGCTGATCCTCACCGGCACCGAATTTAGCCTGCTGTATCATATGATCCAGCACAGCGGCGAGGTGCTGAGCAAGGACAACCTCAGCGAGAATGTCCTGGGCAAGAAGCTGATGCCCTTCGATCGCAGCCTGGATATGCACCTGTCTAATCTGCGTAAGAAACTGCCCGAGCGCGCCGACGGCCGCCCCAGGGTCAAGACCCTCAGAGGCAAGGGCTACATCTGGCTAACCTGATGAAAATTAGTAGTCTTCCCAACCGCATCTTCATCAAGCTGCTGCTGAGCTTCTGGCTCTGTAGCAGCCTGATCATCGCCATCGTCGGCCTGCTGCCGCTGCTGCAACAGAATCACGATCAGGCCCCTATTCCGCCCCATCTACAGGGACTGCTGGAACGCGTGGTCGAACGCATACAGGAAAGCCCCGAACTACTGACCATGAAGCGTGACAAACACTGGCACAGACTCAAGGAGATGGGTAACAAGCCGGTGCGTTTCTATGTGGCCGACGAGCAGGGCCAGCTGATCAACAATCAACGTGTCTCCCGCGGCATCCGGCGCTTCATGCTGATGGCCGACGAGGCGGGCCACCCCATCAGCCACCAGTTTAAGAGCGAGCTGCTGTTTGGCCCCATGCCCTTCGAGATAGAGGGCAAACGCTACACCCTCTATGGCCGCTTGGCCGAGATGCATCCAAGACCCTGGTTCTTCTTCTTCGCCGAGAATATCGCCCTCACGCTGACCCTGGCGATCTTGCTCTCGGGCCTCTTGTGTGGCCTGCTAGCCTGGCACTTAGGTAAGCCCCTGCGCGCCCTCAAACAGAGCGCCGAGGCGGTGGCCAGCGGCGATCTCGGCCACAGGGCCGACGCCAGTACCACGGCGCGCAAGGACGAGATAGGTCAGCTGGCGCAATCCTTTAACGCCATGGCCGACGCCATCGAGTCCATGGTCAACAGCCAGCAGCGATTGATCAGCGATATCTCCCACGAACTCAGGACGCCATTGACCCGACTGCAGCTGGCCCTCGCCCTCACCCGCAAGAAGGGCCAGGCCTCGACCGAGATAGACCGCATCGGCTATGAGGCGGAGCAGCTGGAGGCGATGATCGCCGAGCTACTCGAGCTGTCGCGGGTGAAGCTGGATATCCATGAGCACAAACATCGGCTATCGCTGGCCGAGACCCTGGGCCAGGTGCTGGACGATGCCGAGTTCGAGGCAGAGCAGCAACAGAAATCTCTGGTGATCGACATAGACGATAGCCTGATGCTGATGCTCAACCCGCGCCCCCTGGCAAGGGCGATTGAGAATCTACTGCGTAACGCCATCCGCTACGCCGAGCAAGAGATCAGCATCAGCGCCACTGCCGAACCGAATCAGGTGATCCTCACCATCAAGGACGACGGCCCGGGCATAGAGGATGAGGCGGATCTGCAGGCGATCTTCGAACCCTTCTATCGCCCACAATCGGCGCGAGAGCGAGAATCCGGCGGCTGGGGCCTGGGACTGGCCATCGCCAAGGCGGCGATTCAGGCCCATCAGGGCCAAATAGTCGCCAGCAACGCCAAGCCCCACGGGCTGGAGATCACCATCAGGCTGCCGCGTTAGTGTGCTGCTGTTCTATTTGCTGCAGCCAGAGTGAGAAAGTTTGCTTACTGGGAATACGTCTATCTGAATGGCCCATTAACTGGGCCATCGCATAACTAAATTGATAATAGGTTTGCACGTCATCACACCGCTTAAGACCATCATCGCTGTTGATCATAGTACCGCGAATATAATTCTTAAGGAGTTCGTAGCGATCAAATCCAGGACGCTCGCCCACAGCTGAGATGATGTTTTGATTCCACTTACAATATTGTGCAAGTAACTCATTAAATCTATCGCGATACACCTCTGATGCTTGCTGCAACAACTCTTGATTAGGCATGAGACGCTCTATCACAAAGCGCTTTTGCGCTAAGACATCATAGAGGCGCTGACAGTGATGAAACAGATAACATTCAAAGGGGTCTGTATAGCGTTGCTGTTCACTCTCGGCAACCCTGAGCCAACCTTGGTATTGCGCACAGGCTACGGCCACCACCAAATCGGCCTCTGTGGTGAAATGATTGTAGATGGTTCCCTTGGAGATCTGGCTGGCCGCAACGAGATGAGAACGGCACAGTTCAAAACTCTGATGCCCTCTCAGACAGCGCTGCGCCACCTCAACCAGATAGACCTCTCTTTGCTCCCAGCTACTCATATCGACCCCATCACACTTTCCGAAACATCTTAGTTGCAACTTCACAATCAAACGATAACAGTGTTCTGCGCCAGCGGATATTGAGTAATACTGATACCACTATGAACAATCTCAATAGCACATGTTAAAAATCGAATTACTCGAGAGTTTTATAGCGGTAGCCGAGGCGGGCAACCTGTCGAGAGCCGCCGATAAGATCTGTCGCACGCAATCGACCCTCAGCCTGCAAATCAAGAAGCTCGAAGAGAGTGTCGGTCAGCCTCTGCTATTGAGAGACAACAAGGGAGTCACCCTCACCGAATCGGGTGAGACACTGCTGAACTACGCCTATAAGATGATGCAGCTCAACTCCCAGGCGCTGGATGACCTCAAGGAGTGTCAGAACCGCGAAATCATCCGTCTGGGCGTACCGACCGACTATATCAAGCGTTACCTCGGCAGCTGCCTGCTGGAGTTTATTCGCGAATTTACCTGTATCGAACTGGTGATCGACACAGATGTCAGCGGCAACCTCTACAAGCGTTTGCAACAGGGGGAGTTCGACCTAATCGTCGCCACCCACTGGCAGCCGCCGGTCAATGGCGAACTTCTATTCGAGCGTAAGTTTCACTGGGTAGCGGCCAAGGGCGGTAACGCCCACAAGCGTGAAACCATTCCCATGGCTCTCTATCCGGAAAACTGCCCGATACGGGCCCAGGTATTTGCCAACCATCAGCTGACCATGAGGCCGATCAACGTACTATTGTCGACCCCCTCGCCACAGGCGCTATGTATGGCGGTCGAGAACGATCTCACCATAGCTCCCATCGCCGAGTTCAGGGTCAATGACAAGATGCAGATCCTGGATCCTCTGGAGCACCAGCTACCTGTACTGCCTGTGTTTAACGAGTCCCTCTACCTCAACCCAGATACCCAGACAGATGCGACACTGCAGCTGATCACTCTAATCAAGGCGAATGTGCACAATCTGGCTGAAGTAGCTGAAGACTAACGCCATCATAAATTGACAAGAGAAAGCCAACCCTAAGGTTGGCTTGATTCAATCAGCTTCAACTCGCTGCTGGCTAGAAGTAGTAGCCGAAGTTGATGTTAATCCGCTTATCCCAGCTGTCGCCAACTTCGGGCAGGCCCACATGGCCATTGTCACGGGTGGAGGCGTACATATTCTTGCCTACTATGAAGTCGACCATGGTATAGGTGGCACCTGCCGCGATGGCGCAGCCGGTGACGTTTTGATAGCTGGTATCGTAGCTGTCATCGGCCACATCCGGAGTGACCATGCCAAAGTCGTTATAGAACTTCAGGCTGCCCCAGTCGGTGGCTAACGTCTTGGCAAGGTTAACGCTATAGGCCAGGGCCTTAGCGGCGATCTCGTACTGCCAGTTGTAGGCCGCTACGGCGATCTTATTGCTATCTAGCGCGTCTGCCGCATCATATTCATACTGCATCGCCTGCAGTTGTAGGTTCCAGCCTTTGTAGCTGCTATCCATGTGCAGTGCAACGGCATAACGGTCGCCATTGTTGCCCGTCTTATTGTTATAGATCTGGCCATATTCGACCGAGGCACCAAACAATGTCTTGCCACCTTCATAGCTCATCTCATAGGTTTGACGAAGGTTTAACTGGTTGGTCTCCTCGTTGTGATATTCGGTGCCATTGACGACACCGCTATAGAGATCGGTCGAGTAGCGATCGGCGCGGCTGGCACCATATTCGGCATTCTTGTAGAAGGCCATTTCCGTGCCCCAAGCACCACTGGTATATACCCCTTTGATACCCAGGTCATAGTCATCCTCGAAGCCCAGGTAGTAAGGCACGCCAAACCAGAAGCTGTTGGAGATAAAGCCTGGATTACCGAAAGGCACCTGATTCACCCCGAACTGCAGTTGCCACTCGGGATTGAGGTCGTAAAATCCATAGCCATAACGCAGCGCCTGCCAACCATCATAGAAGCGATACTCACTCGCCAGCCCCCAGTCGCCGAGTTTGCCGTTAAATTTGACCGCCGCCATGTCGAAGGCAAGGTCACCGCCTTTGTCTTTTGAGCTCTCGCTGTAATCCTTGTAGGCGTAGTTCACCCTCACGGTGCCCGTCACATCGATGCCATCTTCTTGTTCTTGCGCCTGGGCCACTCCCGCCAAAGCCAGGGGCAACAGCGCCACAACGAAAGACACATTAAACTTCTTCATCATTTCACCCTTTATTGTTAATTGCCGTGCAACAAAGGCGCACGGCGAACCTTAAATTGGCCATATGCTTGGCCTTATTGTTTGTGCCGTTACCACTTCAGATGAGTCAGGTCGCACTGAATAATCTCATCCTTATTGGCCGGTGTGCCGGGATGCTTAGCCGATTCGCACAGGAGCGTGGTGCCGTAATCGTTACGCTTGTCGTGGGCATTACTTCTGGCCCAGACAGAGACTATGGCCCGCTCCTCAGGCTTGGCCTCGCAGCTGCCGTCCACATCGAAGGCGTGTATGGTGTTTTGGTGGAAGTAGAGCAGTGAATCTTGCTGGGAGCTGCCTGCAAGCCACTGGGTATGGCCGTTGTGCTGGGCGGCATCGAATTGCACCCTGCGCATCTTGTCATCTTCTTTGACCGTGGTAAGCAGAGGCGAGTCTGCACGTACGGCAAAGCTCTTAAACTGATTGGCACACGCGGGGACGCGCATGTTGTAGTAGATCTCAGAGATGGCATGGTTATGGTAGGGGTAAAGCGTATCGACCGACTGCACCGTCATCCCCACCTCGGCGCCCACCTTCTCATCATTGATCTCATCGATGCGCAGCAATCCCCAATGACCGAAGATCTCGGCGTAGGCATAGCCACCACGAATATTGTTGAAGTTCTTGTCGTTACGCTTGCTCTCTTCGGCGTACATAGGGAACCAGCCCGCCGCCGCCCAGAGGTTTGGCAGGGCATTGGCGCTGATGTCATAGGGGAAGGCCGACGGCATCTTCACTTCATCACCGGTAACCATCTTGGCGAAGTTTTTAGTAAAGGTTTTCCCCAGTTTCTGCACCTCCTTGTTGGTCACCTTGGTCTTGAAGAACTCATCGAAGGTGGTGCGCTTAAAATGTTGTGCCACGGGAGAATGCTTGGTGAGCTCGCCACCCGGATTGTAGATCCAGTTGACCTCTTCACGGGCACCGAAACACTGTTTGGCCTTGTCAGGGTTATTGATCACCTGATAGATGTTCTTCACCATCTGCTTCATGTCACGGCGATCCATGATGCAGATCTTCTGACCGCCCTGGGTCGAATCGACTATGGCCTCGTCTGAGTTCAGACAGTGGCTGTTCTCACCATTAGTTAAGGCAATGGCATAGGCCTTGAGGTAGGTCAGCGTCTCATCCCACAGCATGTCGACATACTTCTGATCCGCCTTGGTGTGCTTGACCGGTTCGCCCAGGCATTTGAACTCGGCATTGTCGATATCCTGCTGATCAAGAAAGTCGGGAAGGCTCGCCGCCATCGCGCCATTGGCCGACAATAATGACAACGCAATAATGGTCTTTTTCATTCATCTCATCCTTATTTACATATTATTTTTCACCACTTACTGAGCGGCATAATATGCTTGGAATCCGTTCCAAAAATGTAATCAGCACCTATTTGCAACAATCTGAATGGGGAAATAACAACCCAGCTCACACATTTGATAACTTTATGTTTATAAAGAAATTATTTGATTATCGATGCATAAAAAAAGCCCCTAAGCCATGTCTAACAAAGGGGCATATAAAGCGAAACGGCCAACGGTAAATTGTCTTTGCAGGGATAATTAACTGTCTTTGTCGCTCGAAGATGTTGCACAAGCCTGAGGGGAAGCTGTCAGTGCTCGTGACACCCGCTTTACAGCGGAGGAGATGCAAGATGAGAGAAGCCCATGAAGCTCATGGGCCTCTCTTAGAGGAAGTTACTCTTTATGCTTGTCAAACTTGAAGGTATGACAGTTACTGCATAAAGGTTTCTTCGACTTATGTTCGCCATGACATTCCTGACAAGGCAGGTCTTTACCATAGTGAAGGTTGTTGTGTGGATTCTGCCACTGATCCTCTTCGCTACGGGCCGTCTGTGCGGCCAGGTCATCGACATCATGGCACTGCAGACAGGCCTGATCCGATGGGAACTGTTTAATGCCATTGTCATGGCACACCTTACAATCTTTGCCGATCACCTCTTTGTGCCAGGCACGTTGCTCTACCGCCTGGGCCGACAGACTCACTAAGCCAGCTAAGACCAGCGCGAGTACAATATTTACCTTTTTCATTATTGATTCCTCTTAATAACCGGTCGTTAAGCTTTCATGACGCTGCGCGCAGCCGTCATACCCATTACCATACACTCAGGAATTGAGCAGCTACCCAGGCGACTGACGCCGTGGATACCACCACATACCTCGCCCGCGGCGTACAGACCAGGAATCGACTTGCCGGTGAAGCTGTCTTTCACCTCAGCCTTGGTATTCACCTGAACACCGCCCTGGCAGTAGTGCACTTTTGGCCATAGGCGAACCACGGTAAATGGCGCCTCGATATACTTATCTTTCGCCTTGGTCATGTTCTTGCCGAACTGCTTATCTTCACCGCTCTTCACATAGCCGTTGTACTCTTCAATCTGCGCTTTCAGCGGCTTCAGAGGTACATCGAAGTGTTTCGCCAACTCTTCGATGGTGTCGAACTTCCAACCCACGTTGTATTTGATCACCTTCTTGGTGTTCGGATGCTTCTTAGAATCCTTGTAGCTGGTGATCAAGATTGGCGGTAGCGCGTTACCCTGCTCGTCACGGCATGCCAACTCGGCATCGGCGCGGGTCTTGCGGTCGGCAATCTCATTCATGAAACGCTTACCCGTCAGGCGGTTGATCGCCATAGAGTGTGGGAAGTTGTAGATAGAGTAGTTAGACACATAGCCAAAGCCCCCCTCATCAGGCGATGCCCAAGGGCCAGACTGAATGTGTGCCAGATGCACTGGAATCGCGCCCAGGCGGAACATCTCATACATGCCTTCACCTGTTGCGCCTGGGGCATTGGTACAGCCCACCTCAGAGGTCAGTGTCGGGTCCTGCGCCATACGCAGATCCACGTTTTGCGCGAATCCGCCGGTTGCCATGATCACCCCGCGCTTGGCACGGATCTTCAGCACTTTGCTGGGCTGGTCTTCGCCGAAGTGGTAGTTCTCACGCATTTTCACGCCGAGCACTTCGCCCTTGTCGCCCACCAGGAAGCCTTCAAACTTAGAACGGTTATGGGTGTGAACACCCAGCTTCTTACACTCTTTATAGAGGGGCTGAGTAATACCGGCGCCACAGCTAACGGTCGTCTGGTAAGTACGAGCCACAGAGTGACCACCAAGCTGTTGCAGGTAAGGATGGAACTCGGCGCCCGCATCTATCGTCATCTGCAATGCCTCGACGGCGTGCGAAGCTACATGGCGCAGCAGGGCTTCGTCGGCGATGCCGCGGCCGGACTTGAGCTGGTCCGCCACCATACGATCGACCGAGTCTTCTACCCCCTCCTTCTTCTGCATCGGCGTACCAGGCGCCGCAAACAGGCCACCATTAATGGCAGAGTTACCACCGAAGTAGGCCATTTTCTCGAAGATATGGACATCTTTCGCGCCCTTGCGCGTGGCTTCAATCGCGGCCGCCAAGCCTGCGAAACCTGAGCCGATAATCAATACTTCAACTTCTTTGTCCCATTTCACACCGTCAGCTTTCTCGGAAACTGCCATCGCAGGCGCGGCCATTGCGACACCCGCAGCGGCTCCCATACCCTTAATGAAATTACGGCGTCCTAGCAGATCTACATTGCTCATCTGTTATCACCCTTTTGGTTTTATTCGACAGCACCATCTTAGGGCTGGAATGGGTTCCAAAACGGGAGTGAATCAACACTTGTTTTTAAAACAACTTGCTTACATAACCAAACTTGTAGCCAGCTCAAAAATCACCCAGAAACACTACCTTGTGAGTATTTTGGAAACCATTCCAAAGCATGACGCCGCAGTCCATAACCCCCGAGAGGAGTGAGACATGGTTCAATGGCAAGATAAAAAGTCAGGCAAGAGCTGGCCCGCACTGGTAAGTTAGGCCCTATGTAGACCTACCTCAGCCGACCTATGGAACTCGAAGATATCTATCGACAGGACTTAAGCCTATTAATCGCCCTGCAAGTCTTGGTCGAGGAGTGCAGCGTCACCCGCGCCGCTAAACGGTTACACCTGAGCCAATCAGCCACCAGCCGCATCTTGGCACGGTTAAGGCAAATGCTGGATGACCCGCTATTTTCTCGGGTGGGTCAGCAACTGGTACCCACTCAGTACGCCTTGGACTGCTACCGTCAGCTTCAGGGGCCGACCAGCGAACTGCTCACACTCTTGACGCCGAATGCTTTCGTGCCCGGCCAATGCCGACAAACCTTTACCCTGGCGGCCACCGACTTTGCCATTCAGGGTCTCTTGCCCTTCATCCTGCCGGAGATCTATCAACAGGCGCCAAACATCAGGCTGAACATCCTACCGGTACAGCACCAGACGCTCGCCTCGCAGCTCAGCCTGCAAGGGGTAGATATGGCAATCTGCCGCGCCTTGGGTCAGGTGTCGCCACTTGCCAGCACGCCGCTGGGTCGTGTCGGTGTTAGCTGCCTAGTCTCCAGCTATCACCCGGTGGCGGATCGCCCATTAACTCTCACGGATTACCTGCACTATCCCCACGCCACCATCGCCATCAGCGACGGGGTTAAGGCGATCGTCGATGCAGCCATCGCCCAACATCCGCCCCGGCACGAGTGCTTGCGCACCGCACATCTAGACAGCGCCCTGGCCCTACTGTCGATTCATCCCCTCATTATCACCCTGCCCGAGGGACTGGCAGAGATGGCCGCCGCCCGCCACCGACTCAGGGTCAAGCCCCTGCCCTTTGAGATCGCCGCGCTCAACTACAGCCTGTTTTGGCATTCGCGCTGCGAGCTGGATAAGGCCCAGGCCTGGTTGCGGGGCAAGATCACCGAACTCATTCGGCCGCTGCTTGGCCAGCAAGGGAAGCCCTAGGCGCGGCGAGCCACGCCTTAGCGGTAGAGATACCATTAGCCGATGAGCAGGCAAAAAAAAGTGGCCAAATGGCCACTTCTATATCTGAGAGTAAAGGCTACACCTTAACTAATACTCGGCCGGTGACCTTACCTTTGACTATCTTGTCGGCGTACTCGCCCAGCTGCTCAAGGCCTATGGTCTGGCAGGCCTGCTGATAGTAGCTTTCGGGTAGGAGTTCAAGCACCTGATCCCAAGCTTTTATCCGCTTGTCGATCGGGCAGGCAACAGAGTCTATCCCCAACAGATTAACCCCACGCAGAATAAAAGGCATTACGGTTGTCGGCAGGGCGAAACCGCCCGCCAGACCACAGATGGCGGCGCTACCACCGTATTTCATCTGCGCCAGCGCCGTGGCCAGAACCTTGTTGCCTACGGTATCGACCACACCAGCCCAACGCTGTTTCTCCAGTGGGCGGCTATCCAGTTCAAGCTCGCTACGATCAAGCACTTCACTGGCACCTAAAGATCTTAACCAGTCGCCGTTAACCTCGACGCGGCCCGAGCTGGCTACCACGCGATAGCCAAGCTGAGCCAGCAAGGTCACGGCCACCGAGCCGACACCGCCGCTGGCACCTGTCACCAACACATCCCCCTGCTGAGGGCTAACCCCCGCTTGCTGTAGCGCCTGCACACACAACATGGCTGTTAGACCTGCCGTGCCTATCATCATCGCCTTGGCACCATCGCAGCCCTTAGGCATGGGCACCAGCCAATCTGCTTTGACACGCGCCTTCTCAGCCATGCCGCCCCAATGGTTCTCGCCAACACCCCAGCCAGTCAATATCACCTCGTCACCGGGCTGAAAACGAGAGTCGGCCGACTCGCTCACCACACCGGCGAAGTCTATGCCCGGCACCATGGGGAACTCGCGAATGATCTTACCAAGGCCGGTGATCGCCAGGCCATCCTTATAGTTGAGCGATGAGTAACTCACCTCCACCAGCACCTCACCCTCGGGCAGATCGCTCTCAGGCAGCAGTTTCACATCGGCTTGGGTCTGTCTATCTAGCTGGGTCAATACGAGCGCCTTGAACATGGGGCCTCCTTAACAACAAAATGGACTGACAGATTAGTGCATCTGCCATCATGAATACACTGCACATTTTGCATGAACTGCATGCAGCTTGCGCATAGCTAGATCAGGGTTTGAGCCCCAAGGCCTTGAGTTTTCGATACAAGGTATTGCGGCTGATCCCTAAGTGTTTGGCACAGCGACTGACATTGCCCTCAAATCTGTGGAAGCTGGAGACGATATTGGCGTTGACCATCAGGCTAAGCTCGCTCTCGCAGGCCGCCATCTGCTCGTCCGCCTGCTCAGGCCCCTGCAGCTGGGCCTGCAGGGTGTCGGGCAGATGCTGCCAGTTGAGCTCGGGATCGCCATCGGCCATCAGACAGGCCACCTGCATCAGGTTATCCAGCTCCCTCAGGTTGCCCGGCCAGTCATGGGCCAGCAGACGCCTTAGCAGCTGAGGGCAGAGCTGCTGCGGCGCCTGACGATAGCGCCTATGCAGCTTGTGAATGATGCGCTCAATGTCGCTGCGCTGACGCAGGGGCGGCAGTGACACCTGCAGGCCGTTGAGGCGATAGTAGAGATCCTCCCTAAACGCCCCCTCACTCACCAGCTGGCGCAGATCCGCGTGGGTCGCGGCCACGACCTGAATATCCACCTTGTAGCTGCGATTGCCGCCCACAGGCACCACCTCGCGCTCCTGCAGCACCCGAAGCAAGCGGCTCTGGGTCGCCAGCGGCATCTCGCCTATCTCGTCGAGAAACAGAAAGCCGCCGTCGGCCTGACGTATCTTGCCCTCGAACCCCTGACGGGAGGCGCCGGTGAAGGCCCCGGCCTGATAGCCGAAGAGTTCAGACTCCACCAGATCGGCGGGCAGCGCGGCGCAGTTAACCGCCACCAGGGCCGCCTGGGCGCGGGCACTCTGTCCATGGAGCTTCTTCACAAACTGCTCCTTGCCCACCCCTGTCTCGCCGCAGATAAGCAGAGGAATATTGCGCCCCACCACTTTGTTGGCCTGCTGCCAGGCACGCTCTAGCTTAGGGTCGCGAAAACGCACGCCTATCTGCTGGCTCACCAGCTGACTAGGCCGAGTTTCGACCAGCTGCTGGGTCTTGAGGTGCAGGCGTTGGTCCTGACACACCTGCTCACCGCTGTTCCAGCTCGCACCCAGGTGACGGTCGATATCGTCGCCGATGCGCGGCCTGTGTAGCAGACGCTTGGCCATGGCGTTGCAGCCCAAGAGCTTACCGTCGACATTGGCCACCACTATCCCCTGCCAGCCTGAGGTGATCAGCGACGCCTGCTCGGCGAGATCGATGCGGTAGTGACTGCCGGGCAGATGACACAAGAGCGCCGTCTCTATCTGTTGCACCAGACTGGCGATGAGCACTAGGGTCTGCTGGGTGTGACGCTGCTGCTCGCTGGTGATGTCGATGGCGCCGAGCAGTTCTCCCTCGGGGGAGAAGATGGGGCTGGCGGTACAGCTCATAAATCTGTGGTGACGGATGAAGTGCTGCTCGCCTATCACAGACACCGTCTGCCTGGCGGTCAGGGCCGTGCCTATGGCGTTGGTGCCCTTGTGCTCCTCACGCCAATTGACCCCCACATCCAGGGCGACGTTGGCCAGCTTGTCCGAGTAGCGGCTGACGCCCCAATGGCAGAGCACATAGCCGTCGCGATCCGAGAGGATCAGCCGGCTCTGGCTGTGGGCCATCATCTGATTAAACAGGGGCAATGCATGCTGTTTGGTGAGATTGATGAGTTGCTTGTTGGCGTGATGCCGCTCGGCGAGCGCCTCGGCGTTGAGTCGTAATTCTTGCGGTAACTTGGCTTCGCTTAACCCTGCGCCCTGACTACGAGACCATGAGTCAGACAACCAAGCCTGTGTCTGTGGAGCTATCGTCATAACAGTGTTCCATTTTGGCACACCCGAGGTGCGCACTTATGTCACAGTGCATGCCAACTGCCAGTGCTACACCATCCTGGACCACGCACATTCGGACATCAAAAATTAGTTTTTCATCATACTGTTACTCCAGCCACATCACAACTCCTGCCAGTTTGGCCTAGGCTTTGCGTTAGCTAATCGGAGTCTGCGCCCTATTGAACACAAGCATGACACTCAAATGGGGCACAGCTAAAAAATTTAAACCTGTTGTTTTTTAAACATAAAAATAGGGCGCCCGGCAGAGGCGTCTTTCGACAAGACAAAAACCATACAAGGAAGCTCAAGATGATCTACAGCAAGCCAGGCACGACAGATGCCATAGTTAACTTCAACTGCCGTTACGATAACTTCATTGGGGGGCAGTGGGTCGCGCCTGTGGGCGGGGAGTATTTCGATAACCGCTCACCCGTCGATGGCCAGGTGTTCTGCCAGGTCGCCCGATCGGACGAGCGCGATATCGAGCTGGCGCTGGACGCCGCCCACGCCGCCAAGGATGCCTGGGGCAAGACCTCGGTGACCGAACGCTCCAACTTACTACTGAAGATCGCCGATCGCGTCGAGCAAAATCTGGAATTTCTGGCCGTGGCCGAAACTTGGGAGAACGGCAAGGCGGTACGCGAAACCCTGAATGCGGATCTGCCGCTGTTTGTGGATCACTTCCGCTACTTCGCCGGTTGTATCCGCGCCCAGGAAGGCAGCGCCGCCGATATCGACAACAACACCGTCAGCTACCACTTCCCCGAGCCGCTGGGCGTCGTCGGCCAGATCATCCCCTGGAACTTCCCGCTGCTGATGGCCGCCTGGAAGATCGCTCCGGCGCTGGCCGCCGGTAACTGCATAGTGCTCAAGCCCGCCGAGCAGACACCCGTCTCCATCCTGGTGATGGTCGAACTCATTCAGGATCTGCTGCCCGCCGGCGTGCTCAATGTCGTCAACGGTTTCGGTACCGAGGCGGGTCAGGCGCTGGCGGTTAGCAAGCGCATCGCCAAGCTGGCCTTCACCGGCTCGACTCAGATTGGCCACCATATCCTCAAGTGCGCCGCCGAGTCGCTGATCCCCTCCACCGTCGAGCTGGGCGGCAAGTCGCCCAACATCTACTTTGCCGACGTGATGGAACAGGAAGACGAGTATCTGGATAAGGCGGTTGAGGGCATGCTACTGGCCTTCTTCAACCAGGGCGAGGTCTGTACCTGCCCGTCACGTGTGCTGATCGCCGAGTCCATCTACGACAAATTTATCGACAAGGTGATCGCCCGCGCCAAGACGATCAAGCAGGGCAACCCGCTGGATACCGACACCCAGGTAGGTGCCCAGGCCTCCCAGGAACAGTTCGATAAGATCCTAAGTTACCTGGAGATAGGCCGCAACGAGGGCGCCGAGGTGCTAATTGGTGGCACCAGCTGCCAGCTGTCTGGCGATCAGAGCAGCGGCTTCTATATCGAACCCACCATACTCAAGGGCCACAACAAGATGCGCGTCTTCCAGGAGGAGATCTTCGGCCCCGTTATTTCGGTCACCACCTTCAAGGATGAGGCCGAGGCGCTGGCCATCGCCAACGACACCGAATATGGCCTGGGCGCAGGCGTCTGGACCCGCGACATGAACCGCGCCCAGCGCATGGGCCGCGGCATTCAGGCCGGACGCGTATGGATCAACTGCTACCACGCCTACCCTGCCCACGCCGCCTTCGGTGGCTACAAGAAGTCAGGCATAGGTCGCGAGACCCACAAGATGATGCTCAGCCATTACCAAAACACCAAGAACCTGCTCGTCAGCTACGACGTCAACCCGCTAGGTTTCTTCTAACCTCACTATCCGTTAAAAGCATAGAGCCTGCCGGGACACAATCCCGGCAGGCTCTATCTTTTCATAAAGATACCGCTAACTTGAACTGGATATCTTTATAATTTTGTTACTTCCACCTTTTTTCACATAGTCGATGGATACACATTGCCCATCTTTTAGAAAATTATCCAAGTGATCTTTGCTATGAAAATATAATGGGTCATCATAGTTTGAAAACTCGAAATCAACATTCCCCACATTAAAAGACTCGACAATAGTACCTTGCTTTGGCTTTTTCACCTTGTAATTTGTTAGGCAACCTTTGACATTTGAGTACGTTTTATTTTCGACTATATTTTGCAACTCGACTTGCCTCATATAACTAAAAATAAAGGCTATTACCCAAAAAGCCATTAAACCTGTGAATGCACGAACCAAAGTAACTCTTTTTATTTTGGTTACTTTAGATGCGACCTCCGAGAACACTGGATACTTGAGAACAATCGTGATTAGTAAAAAAATAAAAATTGGTGTTATCAATAAGTCGACACTTGCGTTTGTCGTAACTTCGAAATATGTAGTCAAACTATTTTCATCCAGTTAGCGCCCGTATAAGAGACCAAAAAAATCACTTAACCACATTTGCAACAAAGGAGCACATGGCAAGCATTTTCCATCCATTCCCCAATGGTACTTGTTAGGTACACTTTGCCATTTTATCCTTAACGACATAGAACAATAACAGCAAAACATAGCGATAAAACCACCATAATAGAACTCTTGATATGGAGCGTAAACAAACGCATCACTAAGACCGCTAAAGCGGATAGTTTCAGCACTACCAAAAAATATAAACAACACTAGTAAGATTGAGTTGTGAGCTTTTGTTCGAGGCCCCAATAAATAGCCGCAACTCACAAATAAGAAACCGGTCAGTAAATCAGGCCAATATCCGCAAATAAAAGCATTGTTTTCAACCGAGCAAGCATCAAAAGCAGGGCTAGGGAAAAGCAACAAGCAGAACAAAGCTACCGAAATAGCGCCAATACTCCTACCAATTTTTAGAATTCTTCCGTGACTTGCCATGTTTACCTAATGCCCACATTTGGGACAGCCGAAGCGCAGCATAAGCCGTCCCAACTCGTTGGGAGACAATATACACTTGTTAAATATTTTGGCACCAAACATCCAGAGTACCTTTTGTATACAAGCCAGAGTTTTCGGAGTAGATGCCATTTACCACTTGGCTCAAGTCAGTTAAATTTAATTTGCAGGAAAAAGGCAACTTACCATGAGATTGACTAACCGCAGATATACGAATTTGACCTGCCTGCTCTTCAAACCATGCATAGAAAATCATATTTAGATCACGGCTCTTTCGTTGGTAAAGATCTGCACAACCGGTTAAAAACTCCTCTGCTGATTCTCTACCCAACTCTTTGAGCAGTTCTTGATTAAAGCCAAACGACACCATATTTGATTGTGCCTCTTCATTGATTTCATCTGAGACACAAATCTTAGCTTCTTCCTCAAGCTCCTCGAGCCATTTATTGCATGTGGTATGTATTTTCTCTGACATTTAACACCCGCCTATTGGGAAAATTGAGTTAGCTAAACTTGAGCGACTCGAAAAACCTGTGAAAATCAGATGCGACAAACTAACCAATTAAATCAATATCTTACACCTTTCACTTATACATCCACCAGTAAAGCACATATAAATACAATACTGCTAATAACGCCATAAGCAACACATTTAGCATTACGAATTTGATGCTGTTTAGCTAATAAAAATAAATTCAAGTTATTATAGCGCTGATAGATGATTGCCATAACGACAAAAAACGCAATTACGACAGTAGCAATATAATGCTTCTCGCTAAATAAAACATTGTTTAGACTTGTAACTAAACCGCCAAAGAAATACTCGCTAAACAGTAACATTGACCACAAGTTTAGAAGTATAAAAAATGACAGAGTTGTCGAAGCGGATATAGCAGAATAAAAATGCGTACCGCCTTTATTTATTTCTCGAAGTGCTAAAGATAAGAATAGTGATTTCAACATCTAAACCCTCTGATACACCTAACTCTTAAATAAGGGGCGATAACGCGTAGGGCATAATAGCTAAGCGGCCCTGCATGTTAGCGTGCCAGCGAGCGATAGCGAGTGACTTAATTTTATTGTTATGTGCCATTGCTCAATAATACCTGCAGTTTGACTTTGGTAAGCTTTGCACTTCCGGTGATGACTTTACAAATGTCACAAACTCGGACTGCTCATTGTCTAACAGAGTAAAACAAGAGGTCGACGTACGAGAGTTAATGTTAAAAATAGTCACCTCAAACGGGTAGCTACTAACACAGATTTGCTCTATTTCATCTGAGTCTATAGTTCCTTTTGTTATATCCTCTTTAGCTAGCTCCAACATTTCTACACCGTCACGTTGATCAAAATGAATTTTGACTTGAACGGTGTCTTGTTCACCATTGCATAAACTACGTTCAAAAACATTATCAAGTGTACTAAAACTATCTGAGCCGGCCCGAAATGTTGCATATGTTTGTGTTCCTGTGCACGCAACGAACAATGGTAATGTCAGAATAAACAGGAATTTCATAGTATTTACCTTGGCACATAACATTTTATTAGTGGGCATGTGCATTTACCTCGTTAGAGCAGTGAAAATGCGCATTATTAACTGATTGTATTACAAAGAAGTTATCACCTTTGCTTCAAATAAACCATCCAGAAAAACGCGCACGAATACAGGCTAAAAATCGTTCAAAATCCTTATAATTTTAATATGACAGTATGCTGATTCAGTTTTTAATGGGGGGTAGTGAATTACATCACAGGAGTGTAACGATGAATATCTTTAGATCAGAAAGTAGGTTCGTTGCTGAACCACCGACAACGAGCTAACTCATTTTAGGGCATAAATAAGTCAGCGCTTTACCTCCCTTCTCTCCCCAACACCGCCAAATCGAAGAAACGATAGATACCGAGTGTAGATGCATCTGCGGACGTCGATGGCAGGGATGCCATCGTCGAGCCTCCAAGGACGGATTCACGGCGTGTAGCAGATGTATCTGCACATAAGCGAGCCGCAGGCTATTGACAGAATTTGAATGATCGACCTTCAAATCCCTATCAAACATTAACTCAGTCAGACGCTAAACCGTGACAACTAGAGCCCTAATGTAGTGAGGTTAGCTATGAATATCCTGGAGTGTCGACACCACCCCATCCAATACCGACAACCAACTTTCTACCGACTTATTCGTTTTCCAAACAGACGAGAACCCTGACTTGCAGGGCGTTAACATCAAAGCGTGGCTTTCTCCCTCATCACTGTAGGTGATCTTTATGTACTTGAGAGGAAAAGGTTTAGCCGTGCGTGGGTAAATCCCAGATTCAATATTAGAGATTGAATTCAAGGGGATAACAAATGCGTTTTTCTGACTCTTAAATGTTATCGATTCAGCTGTCAGCGTTAGCTCGCCCCTATCGGTATAGATATAAAACCATCGGCCGACAAAGGTTTGCATATGCTCTAATGTGGAGAGGTAACAGCCTTCTTGCTTTACAACATTTTCTTCCATGACTTCAATCCGTTACTTAGTCCATTACTTAATCTATTACTTAGCCAATGTATCATTCTAAGCTAATTGCACCGATTGGCTAACTCCTGATGCATGGCCACAGTAAAGGATATTCAGTCTAGGCGCTAGTCGCCCAGCTTTCTCCATCGGCCTACTCGCCGGAGCGATCCCATATATTCGGCATCACACTATTCGAATACCCAGATATAAATGGCTTCTTACTCCCGGTATCGGGGTCATAAACATGGCGCTGCACCGCACCTATGTTGCCGCCATAGACATGAATGCTAATTGATACTCCCTCCAATAGAGCATTAGAAACCCTATGGATATCGCCGATATCGGGCGAGACCAGATCGACACCGCCAACGGGCAACTCATGACTACCGCTGGCCCGCAAGCAAACCGCAGCCTCGTCCAGCTCATATTCCTCACAGCGCTCGGCGCCGCGCAGTACGCCCACCATACCCCACACAGTATGGTCATGAATGGGCGTGGTCTGCCCCGGTGACCAGACGAAGCTCACCACAGAGAAACGCTCCAGAGGATCGCAGTAGAGCAGATACTGCCGATAGCTCTCAATACTCGGCTGAGCAAAAGCATGGGGTAGCCAGTCATCATGAGCAATAAGCTCCGACAGCAGCGACTTGCCGTCGGAAAAGATACGCGCCTCATCGCCGCCGACCTGCTCGACCAGCCGAGTAAAGGACTGAACAAAATCCCGCAATCTGCCAATGTTTTCCATATACACTCCCTGGCCTTAATACCATCAATCAAGGCTAGGTGATCTGCCTTAGGCAATAAATAGGCAATAGGTCGATAGCGGATAAAAGCCACAACGACTAACCAGCCTCCCCTCATCAGTCAGGCCACAACCTTCTGCAAAAGGGCTGTTTTCCCCCATCCCCATTTCCCTTATAATCGCCGCTCATCCGTTCAAAGGTAAGCCAAGATGTTCCATATCGCCCTCTATGAGCCAGAGATTGCCCCCAATACCGGCAATATCATCCGCCTGTGCGCCAACAACGGCTGCCAGCTACACCTTATCGAGCCATTGGGTTTCGATCTTGAAGAGAAGAAGCTGCGCCGCGCCGGGCTAGACTATAGCGATCTGACCCGGGTTACCCGCCACAAGGACTTCGAGAGCTTCTTGAGCGCCATGGCCGGCAAGCGCATCATGGCCTGCACCACCAAGGGCAGTCGCCCACACAGCGAAATCGCCTTCGAGAAGGACGATGTCTTGCTATTTGGCCCCGAGACCCGCGGCCTACCGATGGAAATCATAGAATCTATTCCCACCAGCCAGCGCCTGCGCATCCCCATGGCCGCCAGCAGCCGCAGCCTCAACCTGTCTAACTCGGTCGCCATCATCAGCTATGAGGCCTGGCGTCAGCTCGGCTATGAGGGCGCCTGCTAAACCCTTGCTGTGGAGTTTATGAGGCAGGATTAAGGGCGATGCCGCGATAGACTTGATAGTCGTCATCGTCCTGATCCAGATATTGCACCTTCTGCAGCCATAACCAGCCATCTCCCTGCGGCGCGAAGCTTAAGCGGATCATCGCCGGGCGCTGCTGCACCAGGCCCTTGCCCAGCAGGGAGAAGCCACTCTCCTCCCGATACAGGGTAAAATAAAGCGTCTTATCCGGGTCGACGCCGTTGAAATAGGTAAGCTTTATCTCGCCATCTCCCTCGCGAAACCACCAGGTCTCGCTCAGCGGGTGGCTGGCGTGTTCGCTCACCGAGAGTGTCAGCTGACGCCGATCGCCGCTACATAGCCCCTGCACCTGTACCGCTTTTACCTGGCCCTTGGGCCTGGAGGCCTCCCCCTGCCAGCTCCCCGCCAGGGCCTGACAGAAGTCGGGCAGAGCTATCTTGCCCGCCGAAACCGAAGGCGAGAGTAAGATAGCTGAGAATAAAATGAGCGATTTAAAATAGTTCAACATCTTGTTTTGTTTGGTGTAAATGAGTTTCTCGATAGGCGTTTAGCGCCTCGTGTATCGGCACGCCCTCAAGCAGGGCCGCAAACATCTGCCGTTCGCAATCGAGAGAATAATGCGCCTGTATCTCCCCTTGCAAATTTGCCCACGCCGCCTGGGAGTGGCGCCGCTGCTCGTCCCCCAGCATGGCCTCCATCAGGCTCAGCGCGGTGATCACATGATTCAGCCGCTGGGAGATGCGATCGTAGAACTGAAACGCCATCACCCCGCTGTCGATTGCCTGCATCAGGCTGTCGCTGTGGGCCAGAATCTCCGCTGGTGTATCGGCCATACCATGAAGGTGTCGATTGACCTCGGTGAAATGCCCGGCCATCTGGGTAAACAGCTGCCCTAGGCCGGTGACGTTATGATCGCCATCGGTGAGCGATAGCTCTATCTGCGCCGTCGCCAATAGCAGCAGCTTAGTGGTCTCCTGCAGGTGGCACCAGTCGGTGTCATCACAGGCGCATGTGTCGCAGCGAGGCAGTATAACCTGGGTCATGGGCATCTCCTGATAGGGCTGGGCTAAGACTTGGTTAAGGTGTTAGTTAAGGCGTTAGTTAACCCTAGATGAAAGCCCATCGAAATGCGAACCGCTAACCCGTATATGCTGGTGCTATTCACCGATAAAAAAGGCCCGTCAGCGTTAGCCGACGAGCCTTTATGATTTAGCCTAACTAGCTATCTCTTATTAACAATCCTTACTGCGAGAAGCCGACCGCATTGATCTCCACCTGCTTCACCTCACCATACTGGGCGGCGATATCGGCGATCTTGCTGGCGTTGCCGATCAGCACATATTGCAGCTTATCCTGTGGGAAGTAGCTGTTCACCAGACGCTGGGTCTCCGCCAGGGTCAGGCCATCGACATTCTTCTGGAAGTCGTTGATGAAGCTATCGTCGAAACCGTAGAGGTACATGCTCGACAGCAGGCCGGCCAGCTGTTCGCTGGTCTCGAACTTAGGCGGGAACTGCCCCTTCACATAGGCCTTGGCCGAGTCCAGGGTCGGCTGATCTATCCCCGTCTGCCAAAGACGCGAATAGGTCTTCAGCGCCAGATCGATCGCCTCCTTGGTAGTATCGCTCTTGGTGAAGGTGCTGATCCTGAATACGCCCCCTTGAGAATAGGGGGTAAAGGCCGAGCGAGCACCATAGGTCAGGCCGGCATTCACCCTGAGCTCGTCGTTGAGCCATGAGGTGAAACGGCCACCCAGGATAGTGTTGACCACCTGCAGCCCAACGTAATCTGGATTGTTACGGCTAATGCCCTTACCACCAATAAGGAAGGTGGTCTCGATGGCATCGCCCTTGTTGACCAAGAGCACCTTGCTGGCATCCAGCGACGGCTGGCCTTTGGCCAGGTCTTGCTTGGCGATCGCCTCGCCGTTGTGCCAATCGCCAAACAGCTTGTCGAGTCTTGCCTTCATCTCGCCTGGCTTAAAATCACCGACGACCGAGATGGCAATGTTCTGTGGCTGATAATAGCTCTTGTGGAAGGCGCGCAGCTGGTTAACCGTCAACTCGGCCAGCGAGTCACGGGTACCCGATGCCGGATTGCCGTAAGGGTGATCGCCAAATACCAGCTTGTCGAAGTAGCGATGGATCACCACGCGTGGGCTCTCCTTCTCCTGGGCCAGGCCCGCCATCTCACGTTGACGCAGCTTGTCGAACTCGCCGCCGTCGAAATCAGGGGCGCGCAGCAGATCCCGCACCAGAGGCAGCATCTTGTCTGTGTCTTTCGCCATGAAGTCGGCATCGATAAAGCTGCCTTCCTTACCCGCATCGGCGGCAATTGAAGCGCCTAAGAAGTCAACCATCTGCTCGATATCTGACTTGCTCTTACCGTTAGCGCCCAGCAACAAGGACTTGGCTGTCATGTTGGCCACCCCTGAGGTGGTGTCCTTGACCGCACCGGCGCGCACCACGGCGCTGACGGTGATCAGCGGCACCTCTGTCTGTGGCATCAGATAGACAGTCATGCCGTTACTCAGTTGATACTGCTCGTAGGCGGGCATGCTGAAGCTGCCGGTGTCGACCGTCTGGCTCGTTGTCGTCGCGGCGCAGCCCGAGAGTGCCAGGGCGCCGGCCACCATGGCCGCCGTGCCCAGCTTGGCAAAGCCTTGGGGAATTTGAGTCAATAGGGTCTTCATTGGTCACTCTCCTCTGTGGCCGCCAGTACGGCAACGGTGCGGTTGGCGCGACGTAGATAGGTTTGCGCAACACGCTGAATATCTTCTGGGGTCACCTTGTTATAAGCCTCAGGCGCATTGAACAGCTTGTCGAAGCTGCCGAAATAGAGCTCGTAGGTCCCTAAGGTGTTGGCCTTACCGTTAATGGTTTCCATGGCGCGGTAGAAATTCATCAGCTTGATATTCTTCACCTTCTCAAGCTCATCCTGGGTCACACCGTCGCGGGCGATACGGTTGATCTCACCGATCATGCCGCTCTCCAGCTCCTGGGCTGTGATGCCTGGGTTGGCAACGCCCATCACATAGAAGAGGTTAGGGTCGAAGCTCATCGGCATATAGGTTTCCACCTCGATGGCCACCTGCTTCTCCACCAAGCCTTGATACAGGCGCGAGCTGTTGCCCGTGGTCAGGATAGAAGACAACAAGTCCAGGGCGTAGTAGTCCTGATTCGAGGTCGCCGGCACATGGTAGGCCAGCATCACGTTCGGCGTGCTGACCGAGGCCTTCTGTACGAAGACGCGGCGCTCACCCTTCTGCAAAGGCTCGACCGTCTTCACCTCGCGGGGCGGAGTCTGGGCGGGGATCGGCGCAAAGTACTTGTTGGCCAAGGCTTTGACTTCGTTAAGCTTTACATCACCGGCAATCACCACTACGGCGTTGTTGGGCGCATAGTAGGTCTTGTGATACTGCACCAGATCGTCCTGGGTCCAGGCGGCGATATCCGACTCGTGACCTATGACAGACCAGCTATAGGGGTGTGCGCGAAATGCGGCACCCTTGATCTCTTCCTGCAGGGTGCGCCAGTTAGAGTTTTCCAGGCCTGTGGTGCGCTCGGAGGCGACCACGCCACGCTCGCTCTCTACCATCTCAGGATTGATATCCAGATGGGCGATACGGTCGGCCTCGAGATCGAAGATGGTCTCCAGGGCATTGGCCGGGAACCAGTCGGTGTAGACGGTCAGGTTTTCTGTGGTGTAGGCGTTGTTGGCGCCGCCCGCCGCCTCCATGGTGCGGTCGAACATCTTAGGACCAAATTTCTTCGAGCCGTTGAACATCATGTGTTCGAAGAAGTGAGAGATCCCCGTGATGCCCGGCACCTCGTTGCGGGATCCCACCTTCCAAAATAGATACATGTTGGCATTTGGGATCGAGGCGTCTTCTAGCACCATGATTTTCATGCCATTATCTAACGTGAAGCTTTTTATGTCTTCGGCTTGAGTTGCCTGCGCCCCCATGGAGGAGAGGATTCCCCCAATGGAAAGGCACAGTGCGATAATCTTTCGCATCATCTGTCGTTCCCTCATTCGTGAGCAGATAGAATTTTTCTCGGTATCTGGTGGCATCGTTTGTGAGCCCCCAATCATCGACAACTATAAGAGGCGAAATTATAAATAAGATCAAGTCTGTTGTAGCCAGTATCACGCGAGAGAATTGTAACTTATTGCTTTTGTGCCATGCTAAGACACAAGTATGACGACACCTAACCCGAGGGAGAGTACGCCTTGCCACAAGCCACAGAGATCGATTTAGCCTACCTAAACCGTATCAACTGCAACACAGAGGCGCAGCTGCAGGTGCTTACGCCGCTCAGGCCCATCAGGCTCAAGACCCGGCTGATCGGCATAGACCCGGACAACGCCATCATTCTCGCCCTTGGCCAGGACAAATACTGGCAGGCCGCCCAGGACTATATTACCCAGGGACAAGGTGTGGTGGTGCGCCTGATCAACAGCGACGATCCCGAGGCCAACATCCTCGCCTTTCGCAGTCAGATCAAGACCCTGCTCAACAATGCCGGGCGCTGGTTAGTGGTGAAATACCCCAAGGTGCTGCAGAGCGTAGCCCTGAGACAACACTGCCGCATTCCGGTCAATCTGGCCGCCTCGATACATGAGCGCACGGCAGAGAGCCACTCCACCCATGTCTGTTCCAGCGGCTTTCTGCAGGATATCTCGGTCAAGGGCGGCGCCTACATAGGTGATGAGATTGAGGGAGGCGCCCTGAATCAGGGCTATCGTTTACAGGTCAAGTTTGAACAGTCGCTGGAGACCCTCAGCGTGCCTATCCTACTCAAGAACATCCAGCCTCCAGGCGTGGGGCGCAGCCAGTATCAATATGGCTTCATCTTAGATGAGAGTCAGGATGAGGAGACGCTGGGCGACTTTGCCCAGAAGGTGATCATCAATCACCTGATGCAGCAGCCTAAGGCATAGCCCTAAACATGAGTCTTTAAGGCCACGACCTGATGCTGAATCTGAGACTTAATCTGAGGTTTAATCTTAGGCTTAGGGTTTAGTAAAGAAGACCACATCCTTGTCGATCACCTCGAGCCGCCAGTTAAACGCTTTAGCGATCCACTCGAAGGTGGCCGTGCTGTAGAAGCGGATATGGGTCTGATCCTGCTTGTAATGCCAGTTGGCAAAGGCGGTCTCATCCAGCACCCGCTTGGTCATGACAGCCAGGCAGGCCCCCGGCTTCATCATGGCATCCAGCCTCTTCAGCAGGGCCGAGGCATCGGCCACATGCTCTATCACCTCTGTCATGGTGATAAAGTCATATTGCTGCTTCAGCAGCTGCTCGTCGGGAAAGTAGTAGAGATCATAGTTATCCATGGTAATCCCCGCCTCGCCCGCCATCACGCTGATGGTCGGCCCCGGGCCACAGCCAAAATCCAGCCCTCTATGCTCGCTGGTCAGTCGCTCACTCAGGGGTAACCAGGTGCGCCCCAGGAAGCGCCGATAGCCCTGATCCTTACTGTCGTTTTGGTGATGATCGTAAAATGCCTTCTCGGCTTCGGCACTTAACAGGTACTGGTCGGGAACGCTCACCAGCTGGCACTGATTACAGATCTCATATGCTCTGTGCTTATCGCGATGAAAGCACGCCAGGTTATCACTATGACAAAGGGGACAAAGACTCACAGGGCTTCCAATTAGCTTTGGGGTTTGGGAATTTTTCTTTCTTGGGCCGCGGCTTCGCGCGCCTCTTTTAAGTACTTAGACTCTCGACTCTCGCGCTCGTTAAACTGACGCTGCGCCTTCTCGCGCTGGTCTTCCTGCCATTCACCCGATTGCTGACGTTCGAGCACCGCCTGCTCTCTCGCCTGGGTGGCGTTGGCCGCCTTTCTGGCCTTCTCCAGCTGCTCCGCCTCCGTCTGGCGGGCAATCTTGCTGGCCTCCTCGGCCTTAGGGCTCATGCGCTTATGCTCCTTCGCCGCCAGATCCCAGCTCAGGCTAGCGAGCAACACCAAGACGATACAAGAAATTGAGCGGGTCAACATGACAGTTATCCTTAACCAGATGAGGGTCTGTGGTGATTCTAGCACTATCGCGAGCGCAAAGCTGAAAAACCTCAGGCTCGGCTTCCCGAAGGCATTTGTTAACAAATGTCATAAAAATGACTGAAAAACCATGCGAAAACCTGTCCTTAGGTTTGAGTCTCTTATCGATTCGCGGTATTTTTAACCCAATTGGCACAGAGAAGACCAGCGCAGGCAAGATATAAAGCTGCTCTATGCCCCATTTGCGAGCCATCTCTTGGAGCACCCTATGGGCCCTTGGTTTACCTTATTGGCGCAGCTTAGCAGCGCACAGCCTGAGATTCAGCGGCAACTCGACAGTTGGCGCCAGGATGAGTGCGCTTACCTAGCCGTTCTCAAGGGACACGCCTTCATCGGGGCCAGTCAGGGCACGCTGGATTATTTCGACACCCAGCGCGACAGCTTCATCACGGCCACCCCCTACGACTTCTCCCCACGGATCCAGGCCAGCGGCATCAACAGCATAGAGGTGGCGCAGCAGCTGATCGAACGCGTCCATCAGGGCGAGGTGGTCAGCATCAACTGGCTGCACATGAGCCAACTGGGGCGTGAGCTGCCCACCAAGGTCACCATGTTGCCGGCAGATCATGAGGGCAGCCAAGTGATATTGGCGCGTTTCGACCCCGCCGATCGCAGGGCAAAACGGCGCGAGACGGTATCCAACGGATTCGATCGCCTGCCGGCACAGTTGGTCTCCAGCATATTGGAAGACAGCGCCGAAGCCGTCTACATCAGTAACCACCAGCATGAGATAATCGCGGTCAACAAGGCGATGTGCCGCATCTGCGGCTATAGCGCCGACCAACTGTTGAATAAGAGTCCGCTGGATCTACAGGGATTTTGCGAGGCCAGCCAAAGACAAACCGATTTCCTACAGAGCCTGGAAGATCGCGGCAGCTGGCAGGGCGAGACCCTGAAGACCCGCTCCGATGGCAGCCAGTTTCCCGCCTGGAAGAGCTGCCGCAAGCTACAGATAGACGGTGAGATCTTCTATGTCACCCTATTTAGCGACATCAGCGCCAAGAAGCGGCTGGAGTCGCGCCTGACCGAGCAGGCCATGGTCGACACCCTGACCGGCCTGCCCAATCGCCACCAGCTCAAGCTGCATCTGGATCAGGTACTGGCCGATGCCATGGAGGTAGGCGGTAAGCCGGGCGCCGTGATGTTTATGGACCTTAACGGCTTCAAGAATGTGAACGATTGCTTCGGCCACGCCACAGGCGACAAGGTACTGCAACTGGTCGCGGCACGCCTCGAGGCCAGCTGCATCGACAATGCCCATATCGCCCGTCTCGGCGGCGACGAATTTACCTTGGTGTTAAACGATTGCCAGGATAGCGAGGAGATAGAGGCCATCTCGCAGCAGCTTCTGGCGATATTCGACGCGCCCTTCGAGATCAACGGTCAGAAGTTCTTCCTGGGGACCAGCATAGGCATAGCCTGCTTCCCCGAACATAGCGACCAGGCCGCGCAACTGCTCAGCTTTGCCGATACCGCCATGTATTGTGCCAAGAAGAGCCCTAACCATGTGCTCTTCTACGACAGCCAGATGCACAGGGATGCCCAATACAAGCTGAAAACCATCAACGACCTGCGCCATGCCTTTAGCCTGAACCAGTTCCAGCTGGCCTATCAGGTGATCGTCAATCTCGATGGCAGCCAGGTATTGGGAGTCGAGGCGCTGCTGCGCTGGCACAAGAGTGATACAGAGATAATCGAAGCCAGCGACTTCGTCCCCCTGCTGGAAGAAACCGGCCTGTTGATCAACATAGGTCAGTGGGTGCTCACCACTGCCTGTGAGCAGGTCGCCAAGTGGCGCAGCGAGATAGATAAACCACTTCAGGCCTGCGTGAATGTGTCGGCGACCCAACTGGAACATCCGGATTTTGTGAAGCAGGTGACCCATGCGCTCGAATCCAGCGGCCTGCCCGCCAACGGCCTGGTACTGGAGATCACCGAATCGGCCCTGCTGCGCCAACCCAAACGGGTGAAAGCCACTCTCAATCACCTCAAGGCTCTAGGGGTGCGTATCGCCATCGACGACTTCGGCGCCGGGCTCTCTTCCCTCAGCAAGTTGGGCAGCCTGCCCATAGACACGCTCAAGATAGATGCGGGCTTCGCCGAGCGACTCAACGATCCCCAAGGGCGCGAGCTCTGCCAGGCCATGATACAGCTGGCTCAGGCGCTAAAGATCCAATTTGTGGTGGAAGGGGTCGAGACGCTGGAGCAGAAGCAGATATTGGCGGGCATGGGCCAAGGGTTCGCCCAGGGGTACTTTTATGGTTATCCGACGGCGGCGGAGCAGTTCACCAAGGCAAACTTCATCCTGCATTGAACCGATAACTGTGTCAGCGCCTCGAGGGCATACTGCCTCCCTGCATGGACAGTAAACTGACACAGCTATCTGACCACTCTATCTTGAGTGACTCAGGCTATTAGACCTTAATTCGTTTCAGATTATCGTGATCTACCCCATAGGCTTTTCCGGCAACCTATAGCTGGTTCACAGTTTTATCACCAAGTTATTTGGGCTCGTATCTTTGCCTCACCGCCGCGGGCATGGCCGCCAAGCGTTTCTCCACCAGGGCCGCCAGGGCGTCATGAAGTGGCGACACATCGCAGCCAGGTTCTAGCGTCTCTATGGCCAGCGCCGCCGCCTCCAGGGTCGACAGACTATCCTCGCGTTTGGCCTTACGTATGGTGTACTTGGAGGGGGCGTCGAGATCCAGATGTACCCCAGTAAACTCAAGCAGCCAAGGATTTAGCTGCAGCAACTTGTAGGCCTTGCGCCAGGTGCCGTCGAGCAGCAACAAGATCGCCTCATGATCTGGCACCGAGGCCTCGAGCGGCTGGCTGGTTTCGCTGGGGTAGAGCAGACACACAGGCCGGGTTTGCGCCGCAAGATAGGCTCTGAGATCGGCAAAATCTTCCGGCGTCTCTCCCACCACCAACCGCAACTGCTCCCCCATCACCGCCTGCATCAGCTTGACACTGTTCTTAGCATGAGACACCTCGCTGGGGTGCTGCAACACGATCAGCTCGACGCGGGTAGATAACGGACGAATGCTGTCGCACAGACAGGCATTTACCGGGTATTGGCATTGGGGGCAAACGGGACGGCTCACAAGATCCTCAATAGCGATGGCTGAGTGCGATATCTAACCGAGCTGACGCATTACACGACTCGGCCACTTAAAACTCACGCATAAAAATCAAACCTTTACACAACAATCAATTAACAAATATAATCCGGCGCTGGGCAATGGCTCGTCTTAAAGCAAGATTATAACGGGCAGCTGAGTGTTATCACAGCATGGACGCTGCCAATATAACTACAAGGAAGAAGAACATGAAAAAACAGCTACTCACACTCCCTCTCCTCCTAGGGTTAACGACACAGGCGTTTGCCGGTGAAGCCGTTAATACCTTTCAACATGAAGCCAATGTGAGCTTCGGCACCGACACAGATCACTTCGAGGACGGTGTCTGGAACCTTGACTACCGCTTCTATTTTAAACCTGTAGAGAAGAACAATGCCCCCCATGCACTGGCGGGATTCCTAGCGCAATCCTCCTATCTTGGCGGTATGTATGCTCAGGAAAACGCCTATGACGATACGGTTCGCTACACAGTGGATGGCCGATATGTGATGGACTCCAAATGGTTTATCGGCGCCAATTATCTCTATCTCGATGTGGCTCAAGACGATTTGATTGCATCGGTTATAGATGAAGATCAAACCGGTTATGGCATCAACTTCGGCTACTATTTTAACGACAGCTCCGAAGTCGCCATCTATTACCAGTATCAAGGTAACTCAGATTCTTGGAGCCTGAGCACAGAGGAAGTCGTTAATTACGATCTAGACAATAGTCTCTATGGCGCTCATATCCGTACCTACTTCCCGCTGCAATCGACCACAGGCTTAGATCTAAAAGCCCAGATCGAATATGGCAAACTAGAAAGCAGCAGTGTCATACCTTCCCAATCGATAGAGAGTCGCTATGAAAATGACACGACTCACGTGAGCCTGAGCGCCGACTGGTATATAACCCCGGCCTGGTCCGTTGGCGCCGGTTATAGCTGGTTCAATAGCGATGCAAAAGCCCAGTTGCCCACCCAGGATAATACCGTTTACACATACAGCTATGATGACAGCATCAACCTGTTTAACCTGTCGACGAAATATTGGTGGCAAATCTCCAACAACTTCGCCGCTAACTTCGCCGGGGTTAAGCGATTTTCCGATGAAGATTTAGCAGATGAGTTCCTTATCGGAATTGGGGTAAACGCCCGCTTCTAACATCAGACCCAAAAAAAGCCTGCATTGAGGTCACTAATGCAGGCTAAAAGGGTGTTGCTAATGGATTAGGTTGCACCTATCAGTGGGCGTGACGCTCCTGGTGCCAGGTGTCTAGTCGACTCATGTTCATGGCAACCAGCAGTAGACTCGCCAGGCCACCCATGACGACGACTACGGCGTAGGGTGCGGTCAGCGAGGTCTGCTGTACCAGACCCGCCAGAATCGAGGCGCCACTCATCTGAATAAAGCCAAGCATGGCGGTCGCCGTACCGGCACGCTCACCAAAGCCCGCCAGGGCCATGCTGGTCGCCGGACCAAGCAGCAGGGCGAAACCGATACACAAGAGCATCATAGGCAGCATGAAGCCGAAGGCGGCCTCGAGTCCGGTCTGTGGGCCTGCCCACTGCACCGCAAGCTGCAGCAGTGCCGAGACCAACATGGCGCTCAGGGCGACGATAACGGTCGGGCGATTACCCAGCTTCTGAATCACCACGGGCGCGGCGAAACAGGCACCGATATTCACCAGGGCATTAAGACCGAACAGGCCGCTAAAGGTCAGCTCGGACACACCTATGGTTTCGATAAGCCACACGGGCGAATAGGAGACATAGGCAAGAATCGCCGCCATGCCCGCCATACAGGCGAAGGCATAAAACATAAAGTGCGGGTCCATCAGCACAGGCTTATAACGAGACCAGCGATAGAGCGGCCCTTCGGTAACCGTGTTGGCCGGGCGCGTCTCTGGCAGACGATAGCCGACGATGATCATTATGATGATGGCGTATAGTGTCATAAACACGAAGGTAGAGCGCCAGCCAAATTGCAGCGCCAGCAGGCCACCCAGAGTCGGTGCCAATGCTGGGATCACGCAGATCACCCCGTTGAGATAGCTGTAGTAGCGGGCGCCCTCTTTAGGTGTGAAACAGTCTCTGACGGCGCTAAAGACCACGATAGAGGTTGAGCATGCCGCCAGCCCCTGCAGCACTCGCGCCAGTTGCAGCCATTGAAACTCCATCGCCACCGCAGCCAACAGGCTGCTGGCGATATAGAGCAGCAGACCACCCAATGCGATAGGACGACGACCATAACGATCCGCCAGCGGGCCGATCAGCACCTGACCGACACCCATGGCAAACAGAAACAGCACCAGCGTCGACTGCACCTGACTGGCCGACACGGCAAATTCGGCCGCCATCACGGGCATAGAGGGCAGATAGATGTCGATGGCTAATGGGCTCAAGACCACCATCAACATGAGTATGGGTAACAGGTTCCGACGCATATTTCTCTAATTTTATGTAGGGGTAAAGGTAATGAAGCTTATTTTAGACCAGCCAAGTTATGAACAGAAATGGTATAATTTCAAAAGCTAATTTCCTGTAAGGAATATCTATGAATCTCGACAACTTGGCGCGTATCGACCTCAATCTACTGGTGATGTTGCAGGTGTTACTGGAGGAGCGCAGCGTGACCCGCGCCGCCAGCCGTCTGCATCTGAGCCAATCGGCCCTGAGCAAGAGCCTCAACCGGCTGCGCGATACCCTGGGGGATCCCCTGTTTATCCGCACCGCCCACGGCCTCAAGCCCACGGCCCACGCCGCCCTGCTGGGCCAGCAGCTGCCTGACATGTTGCAGGGACTCTACCAGCTGACTCAGCCGCCTAGCTTCAATCCCGCCAGCAGCAGACGCCAGTTCTCCTTCGCCATGGTGGAGAGTGCCTATGAGACGCTGATCCCCTACTTCATCGGCCCTTTGCTCAACAACGCCCCCAATCTCAGGCTGGACTCCTACCTGTGGACGGAGAAGTCTCTCTCCTCCCTGCAGAAGGGCCAGATAGATTTCGGCATCACGGGCAGAGACATCAACCCACAGTCGGATCTCATCATCGACAGGCTGCCGGAAGGGATCGCTCACCAGACACTGTTTACCGATCATCAGGTCTGCCTGGTGCGCCAAGGCCACCCCATGCTGCCGGCCATTCGTAATCATCAATGGGATCTCGACATCTATCTGGAGATGTCCCATGTACAGGTACGCTGCGAGGGCAACGAGTGGTGGGCGCTGGACTATTTTCTGGCGAAATCGGGGCAGAGACGTCACCTGAGCACCACAGTGCCCGACTTCTATGGTGCCGCCAGCGTCTGCGCCCATAGCGATCTTATCTTTACCCTGCCCTCCAGCTTCGCCGCCCACGCCCGCAAGCTGTACGCGCTGGAGGAACTGCCGCTGCCGTTCGACTTCCACTCTCTGGCCTATGTGCTGCTATGGCACGAGCGCAACGATGACGAACCCGGGCACAAGTGGATCCGCGAGACCATCTGCAAGCGTGTCTCCCAGGCGGTCAACCAGCCCGAAGAATCACTATCTGCATCCGGTTCAGCTTAGGTTAACCTTATGGCGGTTAAGATAAGTTTCTGCCGCCACCGAGACATTTGGTAACAGTTTAGGAAGAAGATTAAGCGAATTTAACGTGATCTCGTGGGGCGAATATGGGCACAATCGAGCCATCGCCATGAAGGAGAAACTATGATTTATCATCAATTTCAACAGACGCCTTTCCAGCATAGGTTCTCGGGCACTAAAGGCTGGATGGCCTTCGCTATCGGTTTAGTTGTGATGACATTGGTCTTGCTAGCGCTTCCCTTTGTCATTCTTGTCGGCGCCTTAAGCTTCATCATCCTGAGCCTGTTTGGCCGGGTCTTTCTTAAGCGCCAGCTGGCCAAGTTCCGCCAGCAGGGGAATGCCGCCTTCGGCGGACAGACGCAAGGTTTTGATCAAAAGGGGTTTTCGTCGCGGCCGTTTGAGACCGCTTCGCCCTTTGGCAAGGCCCAAGCCCCACGTCAGGGTCGCACCTTCGAGCACGACCCTAACGAATAATCCCACTCGCCGCCCTTGGCCTTGCTAGCAGGGCGGCAAACACCTTCCAGGCCTGTGCGTTATCACGGGCCTGATTTGTAACATATTCCCCAACGCTCGCCTCACCATGGTGATAGTTGAGTACATAGCTACGATTAGCCTGATAGAAACGCACCCGCTGCGCCGCCTTTTCTGGCGTGTAGAGGGCAAACTCAACCAGTAACTGCGCCGCCTCATCAGCCTGAATCTCGGCGTCGATCAATTGCCTGCACACCAGCGTATCCAGATTAGCAAGCTCTTTGTAGGCCGCCATCACCTCATGATAATGCTGCAGATCGCCCTCTATGCCAGCCATGGGCATCAGCACCCACTGCTCAAAATCGATTCTCTCCTCCTTAGTCATCAGCAGCGACAGCCCATAGTTAGCACTGCCCTCGGAGAGAAACGAGATGGGACTATAGAGGGGATAGATGGCATATTCCCACCAGCCAAGCCCCTTCACCAGTTCACGCTCCTGCAGCAGGTTAAACACGTGATGGCCTGGATAACCCTCGTGACTGGCCAGCTCCAGGGCGCGCTCAAGATGCAGGGGATGATCCTGATTGAGCTGGATCAGGCTGGCGTAATTTCCCTGGTACCAGTTATAGGCGGTCCAGATCTGATCTTTAACGAACTCGACCCTGAACTGCTCCCCTTCCGGCAGAGTAAGATGACGCTTTGTCAGCAACCTCGCCTGCTCCACTGCGGCGGTGAACACTTGAGGCACTCTGTCTGCCGGCACGATAAACTGACGCCGGTAAGCGTCAAAGCGTTTGGCCAGAGTGTCCTCTCCGGGCAGCAGGCTATCGATTAGTGCGAGCACCTCACTGAAGTCACTCAGATTCAGTTTGGGCGCCAGGGTATCGTAGAGGAGCCGCGACTCGGCATCGAAACTAAACTCCTGACCCATCAGGCGTTTCAGGTAAGTCGCCACAGCGCCAAGCTGCTTGCTCAGGAAGCCATGACGATCCCTAAGGAGCTGACAGGGCAGGTCCTGATCGGCATTGGCCAGCTGGTTCACCAGTGAAGCGCAGCGCGAAGCCAGCTCTGGCAGGGGCAGCATTGAGGCTTCGGCCTGCCACTGGGCGGGACCATAATAGGCATCCACATAGAGGGGCTCATGATGGCCTATGGCCAACACCAGCTTAACGTATTCTGCGGCGTGTTGGTTGAGAGTGTCGTCGTGCTCGGCGCACTGCGTCAAACAAGGTGTCTGCTGGCAGAGATGACAGCGAATAGGTTGGATTTGTGACAAGGCGACTCCACACCGGCTGAGAACAGAGGCGCACATTTAGCCACAAACGGATATTGTATGCAATGACTGTTAATTGCTAGCTATTGGGCGGGATCGCTCAGCAGCTCCCGTGCGCGCTGCAGGGCTCTCTGCTCCTCGGCGTCTTGGGTGACACTCAGAACCTTATCGATCTGCAGAGACAGCGACTCCCACAGTGGGGCTATCACCTCACGTTCGCGTTCATTGCCACGCTGACGCGCCATCTTCAGCAGTGCCGCCGAGCCCACAACGTCGATGCGCCCCAATATGCCGTCGGCCAGGGCGATGCTCAGCTCTATCATGGCCGGCACGCTGTGGCCATATTTCACCGCCTCCCTCAGGTAACGTTCGGCCAGAGAGAAGTCATTGCCCAGGGCATTCTCGTTGTTAAGCATCTGCTGGGCACAGTGCAGCATGGCATCGAGCTGCCCCTGCTCGGCGGCCTCGGCCATCCACTGCTCGCTGGCCAAAGGATCGGCCTCACAGCCCTCGCCCCTCGCCAACATGAGCGCCAGGTGATACTGGGCATGGGGGAATCCGGCCTGAGCGGCACTGGAGATATAGTGAAACGCCTGGGCATAGTTGGCCTGCTGATAGTAGAGCACGCCGAGGTTAGCCATGGCTTCCGACTGCTCGCGATCCGCCGCCGCCTGCAGGTATCTATAGGCCAGCTGAGTATCTATGCTGATTTGCTCACTACCGACCAGATAGAAATAGCCCAGCAGGGCCATGGCATTCACCACCCCGGCCTTGGCCGCGGCTATGATGGCACTCTCACCCGCCGCCACGTCCGCCTTGCCGGCATAGCCGTGCAGCAGGCTGACGCCATGTTCATATTTCGCCTCGGGCAGATAGGGCGCCGCCAGGGCAAACCAGTGGGCTGCCTGCTTGAAGTTGGCCTCGCTCTGAGGGTCAAGCTCTTGCTCCGCCTCATCATGCAGGGCTTGCTCCTGCTCTTTCTGCATCAGGGCGCGGGTCTTGAGCGACATGCCCACCAGATACTGCGCCTGAGGATCGTTTTCCATCACGGCCCGGTAGCAGAGATCCCGCCCGGCGAAGGCGTCGAAAGGCTCGAAGCGATACTCGGGGGCTGGCCCATTGCAGAGCAGGGGATAAAGATCTTCCACCAACTTGACCAGACGTTCGATCGCCTTCTCGGCCAGCTGCTCGAGCGCCTCGGCGGTGAGGTGATATTTCTCGGGATGGGCCCCACGGTTGCCGTCACTGCGCAGCCTATGCAAGGCGCGGGTCAGGCGCACATTGATCACCCGCTGACGGTTGAGCTGTTCGATACGGTCGTAGAGGTTGGGACTGTCGAAGACCAGCTGCTGGGAGGCCGCCAGCTTATCGGTCAATCTATGGGTGAAGCTACGCACGTGTAGCAGTGCCTGGGTCGGCACGTCACGCACATAGCTCTTGGCCACACGGTAGTCTTCACCCAGGTCGTGCGAAAATTGGCTAACCAGTTCGATATCGCTGAGCAAGGTGAGGACTCCGTCTGTGCTGTATTTAAAAGGCGCTGCTCTTTAGGATCACACCTGCTCGTCTATGCTGGGACGCGACACCATGTAGAGGCGGAACAGAGCGACGTTGACGAACAGGCCGAAGAAGGCCACCAGCACCTCGACCACCAGTACCAGCGGGAAGCCTACGGATTGTGCCAGGCTAGACAGGGTGCCGCCGATGAGCGACAGCGGAATATAGAGCATGAGTACCAGCAAGGTCTTAAAGGCGATAGGGCCACTAAACTTGAAGCTCCCCTTGATCGCTTCTAGCGGCGTCAGGCGCTCGACCACCACCATAAAGTTCACATAGGCCAGGCGAGCGAACACATAGATGCTGATCACTAAGCCCACCAGCCAGATAGGACCAAAGGCGGCAAACAGCATCACAGGAGCCAGAATTGCCAGACCAGAGAAAACACCGGCCAGCAGCAACGGCGGCACGAAACTCAGGCTAGTCTTGAGCAGTATGCCGGTCGAAGGCTCATGCCCATGGGATCTCACCTCCATAAACAGCGTCAGGGCGGCGATAAGCAGTGAAAAGACCAACAAGAGCACCATCATAGCGATCATGTGGGGCACGCCAAACTGGGGATTCTCCAGATCTGCGCTATTGATCTCCATGCCTAACCACATCTGAATCCCCACCTGTAGGAATAAGATAGGCACGGTAAGTGCGGCTAACTGGCGGATATGGTTACGAAAGAAGTTATAAGCTTCGGTCAAAATCGCTGATAATGACATGTGACTTTCCATTAGATAGATATAAACCAACTTGTGAGTGCGACAGGATACCGAAATTTCGCCGCCAATGCACAACACATGTCTAAAAATAGATACAAACTTGTTGCCAGGCTAGGCTAGAATAGGTCGCCTATCTAGCACTTAATCACCATGGGATGGCGATTCATGAAATTATCCACTATCAGCGCGGTTATCTTAGGCTCATTACTGCTCAGCAGCCCGGCGTCGGCTGGCTGGTTTGACGACCTCACCAAGAAAGAAGAGGCGCCTCAGGTCGCCACCCAGACACAAAACAACGATCTCGTTGGCACTGTGATGTCTCAGCTCGGTCTCAACCAGACCCAGGCGGAAGGTGGACTGGGCAGCCTGCTGTCGCTGGCGAAGACGACCCTTGGCGGCGACAGCTTCGGCCCTATCGCCGAGGCGATTCCTGGCATAGATGGCCTGCTATCGGCGGCGCCCCAGCTCGACAGTGACTCTGGCATGTCGGGCCTACTCTCTAAGGCGGGCGATCTCGGCAGCTCACTTCAGGGTGGCGCCCAAGTTTATGATTCTTTTGAGAAGCTTGGCATCTCCAAGGAACTGGCTAAGCCTATGGTCGATATCGTTAAGGGGTATCTCGACGCCAACGCCGGCGCCGGTACCACAGATCTGCTGATGCAGGGGCTGGGCGCCCTGCTCTAAAGATTGGATGAAACAGAGTTCATCTACACAAGATGAACTCTGTCCTTTCCTGGGACTCTAACTTCTACCCAAGTCTTGAAAGGTATGCGCGATGATCGCCAAGCTGAAACAGTTTCTCACCGCCCAGACACATGCGGAGTCTCCCGAGGAGAAGGCCAAACACCTGCAGTTGGCCGCCGCCTGTCTGCTGCTAGAAGTGGTGTACGCCGATCAGACCCTGGATGAGCAGGAAGCCGCGCTGCTGCCTGAGCTGCTGACCTCGGCCCTATCGCTGAGCATGCAAGAGGCCCAAACACTAATTGCCGAGGCAAGGCGGGTGCAGGGCAACGCCACCTCACTGTTTGAATTTACCAAAGAGATAAATGACCAGTGCACGCTGGAGCAGAAACAGCAACTGATCCTCGCCATGTGGACCCTAGCCTACGCCGATGGCAACCTGTGCCGCTATGAAGATCAGATCATCCGCCGCACCGCCGAGCTCCTCTACCTCAAGCACAGCGAACTGATCCAGCTAAGAAACGCCGCCATCAACAAGACGCGTTAGGGTTGCCTACTCGCAATCTCAATACCCAGCTTTCAAACTCGCTCTCAAACTCGCTCTCAAAAGCTAGGGCTTCACAAACTAAAGCTTCACAACTTAGGCTTCACAAACTTAAGCACGTAACGGCTGGTCCTGCCGCGCACCGCCTCATCGAAGGCCGACAGCGTCAGCTTATCCTCTGGGTTTTCCAGCACAGCCAGACTCCCTTGCAGTTTAAATCCGGCCGCCTCCATGGCATCTACCACATGGCGCTTAGCCAGACGGTGCAGCTCATGGGCCGTGTTGATGTCACTTTCCGGTGCGGCGTCGTGATCGATAATCGCCACGATACCGCCGGGTTTCAGGCTGACGAACATCTGCTGTAATAGCCTTTCCCTGTCGATGGCCGGCCAACCTGGCTCATGATAATAGGTGTCGTGGAAGCCCAGAATGAAGAAGATGCGGTCAAAGCTCGCCGCGGGCAATTGCAGCTCGTCGGCTTCGCTAATAATCACTTCGGCATTGGGCAGACGCTCTTGATAGTGGCGCTCGGCCAGATCTTCCTTGGCAAAGGGCAAATAGGCCTGATTATTGTGTACCAACACACTCCCCTGCTCGCCCACCACACGGGCCAGCAGCTCGCTGTAGTAGCCACCACCGGAGAAGAGATCGAGCACTCTCTGCCCAGGCGCCACCTCGAAGAAGTTCAAGATAGCTTCGGGATGCCGGCTGCCATCGCGCGCCTTGTCCCTTTCTAGCCTAGCCTCATGATGCACAGCTGCTTCAATTACCTTCGCGGTATCCTCGGCAATCACTTGCCCTGCCATGCTTAGCATTACGCCTCCTACAAAGTAACTAAATAATCGACTCGAAATGTTCATTATGCCCCCATGGCCATATAATGACAGATAGCCAAGGGTACACATTTCTTATCAGATAAAGGTTACAAATTTGTAATCAAACGTATCCTATGCAGGACATCAATTTACTTATCAGCTTGCCCGACAGGTCTGCTTACGCACCAGGTGAGTCTTCTGCCACCAGAGTAGCGGGGCAAGCACAGACACCAGCAACAGGGCGTAGAGCATGTTGGCGCCCAGCGCCACGGCCATGGCAAGACAGAAGGCCACGCCCATGATCACCAGAGGCAGATAGCGCTTACTCAGCAGCCTGGCCGCCGCCAGCATGGACACGAGATAGATGAGCACGAACACCCCATTGGTCCAGGCGATAAGATGTTCCAACTCCTGGCCTAGCAGATAAGTCAGGCTGATAACCGTGGCCATGGTGATCAGCACGGCCACCAGCGCCCGTACCGGCACTCTGTGTTGATTGAGCTTGTCGAAATAACGGGGCAGCACGCCTTCGCGGCTGAAACTCCAGATCAGCCTTGCCACACTGGCGGTATAGACGTTAACCGTAGAGAGCCCGCCGGCGATCCCCAGAATTCCTATCACCTGAGCACCATAACCGCCAAGCAGATGATCGAAGGCGGTCACCATGGCGAGCCCTTCACCCTTAGGCACAAACAGCAGGAGCAAGGTGCAGGTGACATAGACCAGGCCCACCAAGATGGTGCCTATGATCATCGCCGGCAGCATATCTTTGTCCGGACGCTTGAAGTCATTGGCCAGATGGGTCATCGCCTCGATACCGAGAAAACTCCAGAAGGCGATACCGGCCGCCGCCATCACCAGTCCCATATCGCTTCCCGCCTGGGGCGCCGCCAGTTCGAGATCGCCAAGCTTAGCACCACCGGCGCCGAACAGGATCACCACCACGGAGACGATGGCCAGAGTCAGGGCAAACTGCAACTTGGCCGACACCTGTATTCCCTTGAGGTTAAGCGCGAGCAGGAGCAGCAACAGCGCCAGCTCGGTCATCAACTGTTGCCAACCCACCAAGGGCACCAGGGCATTGATGAACTGGAAGGTCATCAAGATAGCGGCGGGTGTGCCTATGGGCACCACCAGGAGGAAGATAAGTCCCGTCGTGCGTCCGGCGGTGCGGCCGAAGGCCTTCTCGACAAAGTAGGCTGGGCCGGCGGCATGGGGAAATACCCCCGCCAGGCGAGCAAATACCAAGGTCACAGGGATGATCGCCAGGGTGAGTAATATCCAGGCCAGCAAGGCACCACTGCCCGCGGTGGCAATCGTCATCTCCGGCAGGATAAATACGCCTGTTCCAAGCAAAGTGGTGGCCATCAGACCGGCACCTTGCCAGCGACCAATAGTACCGTGATTATGTTCCATCTTAGGTTCTGTTAGGGTTATCTATGGGGATAGTATAGACTTAGCGGGTCAAACAATCTGTCAAAGATTTCCGCCGAAACTCAAAATAGAGCCGACACTTTGACGGAATTTTATCAATTTGCCGACACTTTGTCGGTTATATGCTTGGTCAGATACCAGAGAGGACAGCTTGGACAAGTTTGATAAGGCCATCATCAACGCCCTGAGACAAGACGCCAGACAGAGTGTTTCCAGCATCGCCGAGACCGTCAGCCTGTCGCGCAGCGCGGTTTCCGAACGGATCAAGAAGCTGGAACAGACGGGGATCATCCGCGGTTATCAGGTGCTACTCAGCGAGTCACAGAAAGAGGGGGTCTCCGCCTACTTCGAGATCCAACACCGCTGTCCCCGCTGCGCCGATGTGGTGCATGTGTTCCAGTCTATCCCCGAGGTGATCACCTGCCGCGGCATCACGGGCGACATGGATCTCCTGGTCTATGTACAGGCCGACTCCATGCGCCGCCTGCACGAGATCCGCGAATATATCGATGCTCAGACCGACATCATCAAGCTCAAGACCCATGTGGTGATGAGCGAATGGATCGACAATCGCGGCTAACGACCGTACTAACATGGATATTTCTCATGCCTGAACATGAGTAACAGTTTAGGCCTGTGGTTTCCTTTACTATATGCTTAACGATAGACTATCGTTTAACTCTTTCATTGGTTAAACCATTATGCAGATTGAAAAAACCGCCGAATTGAACCTTCTTTGGGGCTCGCTAATCCTCGAGGAGCTGGCACGCCTTGGAGTGCAACATGTCTGCATGGCGCCCGGCTCTCGCTCGACCCCACTCACCCTGGCGGCGGCCAAACAGACCAAGCTCAAACAGCATCTTCATTTCGATGAGCGTGGCCTGGGCTTTCTCGCCCTGGGACTGGCCAAGGCCAGCCGCGCCCCTGTCGCCATCATCACCACCTCGGGCACGGCGGTCACCAATCTCTATCCGGCCATAGTCGAGGCCTGGCTGACCCAGGTACCACTAATCGTCTTGTCCGGCGATCGCCCGCCAGAGCTACTGGGCTGCGGCGCCAATCAGGCGATCGTGCAGCCGGCCATCTTTGCCGACTATGCCAAACAGGTCAATCTGCCGACACCGGATATGGCGATACCGCCCCAGGCGCTGCTCACCCAGCTGGATGAGTCGGTCGCCAACGCCAAGGGGCCGATACACGTCAACTGCATGTACCGAGAGCCCCTCTATCCGGGCTCCATGAGCGCCGATTTCACCCACTATCTGAGTCCGCTGGGCAACTGGCAACATAGCGCCCTGCCCTATAACCTGTTTGCCGACGCGCAGCTGATCAGCGCGCCGACGCCTGACGCCCTGGCGCGCTTCGTTCATGGCAAGGGCGTGATCATCGCGGGCACCCTGGCGCCCGAGCAGCAACCCGAGCAGCTTATCGAACTGGCGCAGAAGCTCGGCTGGCCGCTGCTGACCGACGCCCAGTCTCAGCTGAGGCAACATGGCGCGGCAATTGGCAACATAGATCAACTCCTGCTACAACCCAAAGCCAAGGCGCTACTGCAGGAGGCCGACACTGTACTGGTGTTCGGCGGACGCCTGCTGTCGAAACGTCTGATTAGCTATCTTAGCGAGCAGAAATGGAAACGTTACTGGCAGGTGCTGCCCCAGCAGACCCGGCTCGATCCTAGTCATAGCGCCAAACAGGTGTGGATAAGCCCACTTGCGGCCTTTGCTCAACTGCCCTGGCCGAGATCTTCCGAGGCCAACTGGGCGCTGCAACTGATTAAGGCCAACGAGCAGCTGGCCACCCTGTTCCAGCAACAGATTGACGACGCCGAATTTGGCGAGGCCCAAGTGGTGCGCACCATCGCCGGGCGCGGTGAGCAGCAGCTGTTTATCGGTAACAGCCTGCCGGTACGACTCTACGACATGTACGCCCCCATCACACCTCTCGCGCCTCGCGTCTTTACCAACCGCGGCGCCTCGGGTATCGACGGCCTGCTGGCCACCGCCTGTGGAATAGCGGCCCACAAGGCCAGCCCGACCACGCTGATCATAGGCGATCTGTCACAGCTGCACGACCTCAACTCACTGGCGCTGGCGGCGAAGCAACAGGGCACTCTGGTGATCGTCATACTCAACAACGACGGCGGCAACATCTTCAACCTCTTGCCCGTGCCCGACGAGAAGCTGCGTAGCGGCTATTATCGTCTGGCCCACGGCCTGGAATTTGGCTATGGCGCGGCCATGTTCGGCCTGCCCTATAATCGCGTCGAGGATATCGTGAGTTTCAACGAGGCCTACGATGATGCCCTCGCCTACCCTGGCGCCTCAGTCATCGAGGTATGTGTGGCGCAGGACCAAGCCAGCGAACAGATAGCTCGCCTCGCCGCCTGGATCAAGCAAAGCTGATGCTGGCCTACCGATGCGATGGCGACAGCCAAAGACCCGTCTTAGTCTTATTGCATGGACTGCTGGGAGATAAAGATGACTGGCAGGCCATCCTCCCTAGGCTCAGTCACCATTTTTGCTGTATCGCCCTGGATCTGCCCGGTCATGGCAACAGCCCGGCGCTGGAGGGCGAGCCAGACTCGTCAGGCTTTCAGCGGGTCGTGACCCATATCCTCTCGACACTGGACGAGCTAAAGATAAACCGCTTTCATCTGCTGGGTTACTCCCTGGGCGGCCGCATCGCCCTGCATCTGGCGCAGCATCTTGCAAAACAGGCACCCGAGCGTCTGCTCAGCCTGCATTTGGAATCTTGTCACCCAGGGCTTGGCAATGACGAAGAAAGAGCCCAGAGGCTGGAGCACGACAGGCGTTGGCAGCAGAATTTACTGTCGCTGCCCATCACAGATTTTCTCGCCCTCTGGTACCAACAGGGGGTGTTTGCCTCCCTAAGCGACGCGCAGCGGCAGAGACTCATCCAGAAGCGGGCCCATAATAGCCCCGAAGCGCTGGCCAGCATCTACCTGCCCACCTCTCTGGGTCAACAGGCGGAACTGGCGCAGTTACCCAGTGAGCTGACGATCCCCTGGCACTACTATGTCGGCCTGCAGGACGATAAGTTTCTCGCCCTGGCGAGCGCCTGGCAGGCGAGACAGGGAATATCCCTCACCAAGGTGCCAAAAGCCGGACACAACGTGCATCTGGCGCAGCCCGAAGCCTTTTGCGATGCCCTTATCGCTAATCTCAGGATACAAGCATGATACTCAGCCAACTCAGCCTCTATCGCTATCAGATCCCCCTGGACAAGTTGCTGCCGGTGGGCAAGCAGCGTATCGACCACCGTCAGGGGCTGGTTCTCAAGGCCAGCGCGGTAACCGAGCAGGGCGAATCTGTAACCAATGAGGTAGAAATTGCCCCCCTGAGCGGCCAGGATGTGGACGAACAGCCCCTCAAAGGCTTTAGCCAGGAGTCGCTGAGCCAAGTGGTCGACCAACTCATGCCCCAGCTGGATGAGCTGATAAACCAACCGGTCGACGAGCTGGCAAGACTGGCCCAGGAGACACAACTTCCCGCCTTGGCATTTGGTCTTTCGCTGCTTCACGCCAGACTCTCGGGCCGATTACCCGCCGCCAGACGAGGCGCGCGAACCATCCCCCTTATCTATCAGGCTCAGGATGAATCGCCCCAGGCGCTGGATGCCCGCATCGATGCCTTAGAAAACTCGACTCATGCGGTGAAGGTCAAGGTGGGACAGACCTCGATGGAGCAAGAGGTCGCCATGATCCACCGCATCCTGGCCCATCGCCCCGATCTCAAGCTAAGGCTGGACGCCAACCGCTGCTTCTCCCTGGAAGCGGCAATCGATTTTCTCGCCTGTCTGCCGTTGGAGGCGATCGAGTATATCGAGGAACCTTGTGAAAACCCGGGCGATAACACGGCCCTGTATCAGGCCTTAGGCGTGGGATTTGCCTTGGATGAGACCCTGAGTAGCCCAGATTACCGATTTACCATGACGCCGGGGCTTAGCGCCCTAATCGTCAAGCCGATGATCTTAGGCTCGCTGGCGGATCTTCAGGCCCTGACCCAGGAGGCCCACGAGGCGGGCGTGCGGGTGATCCTCAGCGCCAGCCTGGAGGCCAGCCTGGGCATCAATGCACTGAGAGATCTCAGCGAGGCCCTGACCCCGGATGAGGTGCCAGGACTGGATACCCTAAGCGCCTTTAGCGCCGATCTGCTGGTATCTACGGGTAAGAATCGCTGCCTGACGCTGGAAAACCTGATCTGCCTGAAAAAGGTCTCGCGGGAGGCGGTGTGAAACACAGCAAGGAAATAATTAGTCAGGAAAGCATAGACACCTCGCCGCTGCACCTGATGGCGGCCAAGGCGCCCGGGCAAGTCGCCATGCATCACTGGCATGATGGCGGCTATCGCGCCATCGACTATGCTCAACTCGCCCAAAGGGTGCGACAGTGCGCACGCCAGCTGCATGATCTGGGCGTAACGTCAGGCGACAAGCTTGCCTGCGTCGATCAAAACTCTCTGGCGCTGGTGGTCCTCTACTGGGCCTGTATCGATCTCGGCGCCATCTTCTGTCCGTTAAATCCCAGATTTCCCAGGGCGCAGATAGCCAGGTTGGCCGAGCGCTACGATTTCAACTATTTCTGGGCTGGCGAGGCCTATCAAGACTTGCTGCCGGAGCCAGGCCTGACGCTCAGCTTAGACGCCGAGGCGTCACTCGCCAAGACTCGCGATAACCAAGTAGAAGCGACTAAAGTAGAAGCAACCAAAGCAGAAGTAACTAAAGTAGAAAAAATCAGGATAGACACGGCGCGGCCCTGCAACATCATACTCACTTCTGGCAGCAGTGGCATGCCCAAGGCCGCCGTACACTGCCTCAACAATCATATCGCCAGCGCTCTGGGCTCGACCCAGAAGATCCCCCTAGTTCGCGGGGACAACTGGCTGCTCTCCCTGCCGCTGTTTCATATCGGCGGCCTGGCCATAGTCAATCGTTGCGCCTTGGCCGGCGCGGCCATGACCCTGCCGGCGCCCGATCTGTCGTTGGCAAAGCAGCTAAAGGCAATGCCCCTGACTCACCTCTCCCTGGTGGCAACTCAACTAGTGAGATTGCTTAACGACGCCCCCGAGAGTCTCAAAGGGCTCAAGGCACTGCTGCTGGGTGGCGGCGCCATAGATGAGCAGCTGATCGAACGCCTGACACCGCTGGGCATTCCTGCCTTTACCAGCTACGGCATGACAGAGATGAGCTCGCAGATCACCACGGCCAGGGCCAATGCCCAGGGCAGTTGCGGGTTTGCCTTGCCCGGACGCGAGCTAAAAATTATCGATGAGGTGATCTATGTGCGCGGCGAGACACTGTTTCTCGGTTATCTGGGCGATAAACCACCCCATAAGCTCACCAGACCGCTGGATGACGATGGCTGGTTCTGCACCCAAGATCGCGGCCGATTAACGCCAGGTGGTGAGCTGCTCATACTCGGGCGCACAGACAATATGTTTATTTGCGGTGGCGAGAACATTCAGCCCGAAGAGATAGAGGTGCTGCTGAGAAGTTATCCCGGCATCGAAGAAGCATTGGTGTTTGGCGTAGCCGACGAGGAGTTTGGCCTGCTGCCGGCGGCCATCATCAAGGGGAAAGTCGCGTCGCCTGCAATGCTCGAAGCGTTCCTCTGCCAGCATATCGCCCGCTTTAAACGCCCAAGGCGCTATTTCCCCTGGCCCGAGGTTGAACAGACGGGGCTCAAGTTGCCCCGAAAACTCGTGATACAGGCGGTGGCAGAGCACCATGGATTAGCTACAAAAAAACCTGCTAAATAGCAGGTTTTTTCATTCTTAGTCATTCACACAAGGGGCGTTACATTTCCATGCGGCCCTTGAGCTTATTCATGGCGTTCTTCTCAAGCTGCCTGATACGCTCGGCAGAAACTTGATAGGTGGCCGCCAGCTCTTGCAGCGTGGTCTTCTCTTCGTCTAACCAACGCGCCTGGAGAATATGCTGGCTACGCTCATCAAGGGTCTTGATGGCCGCCAGAAGACGGGTTTGGTTATCGGCTTCGAAGTTGTCATTTTCGACCTGAGAGGCGATATCCGACGAATGATCCTCAAGGTAATGCACTGGAGCATAGTCCTGATCGTCATCGTTGTCGCTGGCCAGATCGAAGGCTGGATCCTGCGCCGCCATGCGTGATTCCATCTCGGTCACGTCGCTCTTCGAGACGCCCAGGTTTTCGGCAACCATGGTCACTTCTTCATCGCTGAACCAGCCAAGACGTTTCTTAGCCTTACGCAGATTGAAGAACAGCTTACGCTGCGCCTTGGTGGTCGCGACCTTAACGATACGCCAGTTTTTCAGCACGTATTCGTGGATCTCGGCTTTAATCCAATGCACGGCAAACGAGACAAGACGTACACCCACATCGGGATCAAAGCGCTTTACCGCCTTCATCAGACCAATGTTACCTTCCTGGATCAGATCCGCCTGTGGCAGACCATAACCCGCGTAACCTTTGGCGACATGAATAACGAAACGAAGATGAGACATAATCAACTGCTTCGCAGCCTGAATGTCACCGGTCTCCTGCAGACGTTTCGCCAGCTCATACTCCTCATTCGCCTCCAACATAGGAATGTTGTGCGCAGAATGGATATAAGCCTCTAAGCTACTGCTGCTTTGAGGTACCATTAGTGCCATTGATTGCGTTTGATTTGTCATTAACGCTCCTAACTTCTTATCTAGCTTAAATTTAACGCTTTGTGTGCTCAGCACCGCCTGAAAGCGGCATTCCGTGGGAGTATAAAGAAAGGGGATTACGCCCAGGGACAAGCTGATGAACTATTAACTATCTGACAGTCTATGTCAACACTCGAAGCTGAACAGGGTTTAATTTCACCCGATTCTATAGACATTGCAAGTGAAAATTAGTTCATAAATTCCTGGGAGTCCAACGTCCAGGCCTGCCTATTTCTGCGGCGACAAATGCCAGGCTGAACCTGTGTGGCACAACCCCTAGGAAGGCTCAATCGCCCTCAGGTGTTGACGCACAGACAGGTAGGAACCTAACCAGCCGAGGAAGGAGGCTAAGAGTATCAACTCGCCCAGCTCGATCAGGGTCAGCGACTGCATCTCCAGCGTGCTGCCATAGAGGCCGAGCAGGCTCGCCAGGGCGCCGTCCAAATACCAGACCAGCAGATTGATGATCACCCAGGCCAGTACGCCGCCGATCACCCCAAACCAGATCCCGGTGTAGAGGAAGGGACGCTGAATAAAGGCCTCTGTGGCGCCCACCAGCTTCATCACCTCGATCTCGGTGCGACGGTTCATGATCGCTAAACGTATGGTGTTACCTATCACCAGCACCACGGCCAACACCAACAGGGCAGCGATGGCCATCACTGTGCGCTCCAGCAGCCTCACCACGGCCTGTAGACGCTCCAGCCACTCAATATCCAGGCGACCAAAGCTTACCTCTGGCTCTAGCTCTAACTTCTTTAGCAGCTCGCGGGCGCCATTAGGGCTTGCATACTTGATACTTGGGGTTACCGTGATCACCGCAGGTAGCGGGTTCTCATCCAGATAGGCCAGGGCCTCGCCAAAGCCTGACAGGCGCTGAAACTCCTCCAAGGCCTTGTCGCGGTCGATATAGCGAACGGCGCTCACCTCAGGATAGGCGCTGATACGGCTGATGAGGCTCTGTATGCTGCGCTCGCTGCGGCCCTCATCGATAAACAGGGAGATCTCGGCGGCGCTGTTCCAAGACTGAGTAATGGTCTCGGCATTCTTCACCAACACCTGCAGAGCCGCCGGCAGGCTAAGACTTACCCCCAGCACGGCCATAGTCATCAGTGAGGAGACGGGATTGCGCCACAACTCCCCCATGCTGCCCATGGCATGTTGAATGTGACGGATGAAAAACATCACGATACGACCGCTGATAGGCAGCTTACTGCGCACCAATTGAGGTTGCTGACTCATCTGACTCTCCTCAATTATTGGCCGAAGGCGCTGGCAGTTGTGTGAGTGCTCGCCAGCTCGTCACCGCCCAGGATACGCCCCTGTTTTAGGGTCAGGGTGCGATAACGCATTCTGGCTATCAGGCCCAGATCATGAGTGGCGATCAGCACGGTTGTGCCGGCATCGTTAAAGGTCTCGAAAAGGCGCAGGATATCCATGGACAACTTAGGATCCAGGTTACCCGTGGGCTCGTCGGCCAACAGCAGAGGCGGCTTGTTGACAATGGCGCGGGCGATCCCCACCCGTTGCTGCTCACCACCGGATAACATGATGGGATAGTGACGCTCCTTGCCATACAGGCCCACCATATCCAAGGCCGCCAGCACCCGCTTCTTGATCTCGTGCAGGGCGAAGCCCTCGATCACCAAAGGCAGGGCAATATTGTCGAAGACGCTGCGGTCCATCAGCAGGTGATGGTTTTGGAAGATCATGCCGATATCCCGGCGCAGGAAGGGGACATCCTTGGGGCGTATGTTAGCGATGTCATGGCCATTGATGGCGACACGGCCAGCGTTAGCCCGTTCGATCACTGTGATCAATTTAAGCAGGGTACTCTTGCCCGCCCCGGAGTGGCCGGTTAAAAACGCCATCTCACCGCGTTTCAGATGAAAACTCACGTCGGTGAGGGCCTTCTGACCACCGGGATAAACCTTGCTAACCTGCTCAAATCGAATCATAAGTACCCAATCTTAGATGCTGCAATAGTGTTTTGATGGACCAGCCGAAATCGGCTGGCCCTGGCTTTACGCCTAGCCGTTTGCTACTTGGCCTCATCCTCATGGCTGAACAGGGCGTCGATAAAGTCTTTCGCATCGAAAGTTCTTAGATCGTCAATCTGCTCACCGACACCTATGTGCCTAATTGGGATGCCAAATTTATCTGCGATGGCAAAGATCACCCCGCCCTTGGCCGTGCCATCGAGCTTGCTCATGGTGATACCCGTGACGCCAACCGCCTCTTTGAACAGCTGCGCCTGGCTAATGGCATTCTGACCCGTACTCGCATCCAGGGTCAACATCACCTCGTGAGGGGCGCTCTCATCTTGTTTCTTCATCACACGCACTACTTTCTTCAGCTCATCCATCAGATGGGCCTTGTTCTGTAGGCGTCCCGCCGTATCGGCGATCAAGATGTCTATCTTACGGGCACGCGCCGCCTGCAGCGCATCGAACAGTACCGAGGCGCTATCGGCGCCTGTGTGCTGGGCGATCACAGGAATATCGTTGCGTTGACCCCAGACCTGCAGCTGCTCGACGGCCGCGGCGCGGAAGGTATCACCCGCCGCCAACATCACCGACTTGCCCTGCTGTTGATACTGCTTGGCCAGCTTACCGATAGTGGTGGTCTTACCCACGCCGTTTACGCCGACCATAAGGATAACGAAGGGGCCTTCGCTGTTTTCCGGCACCAGAGGGATGCTCACCGGCTCCAGGGTCTTCTGCATCTCTTCACGCATCAGCTCATAGAGGGCCTCGCCATCTTTGAGCTGCTTACGGCTTGCCTGCTCGGTCAGGCTGGCGATCAGGCGACTGGTGGTTTCTACCCCCACATCGGCGATCAACAGCTGCTCTTCCAGCTCTTCGAATAGCTCATCATCAATCTTCTTGCCCTTGAACAGGCCGATGAAACCACTACCGATATTCTCGCTGGTGCGCTTCAGTCCGCGTTTAAGGCGAGCAAAGAAACCCTCTTTAGTCGGCTTCTGCTGCGGCTCGGGCTGTTGTTCAACCTGCTCCTCTTGCGCTGCCTGTTCTGCTTGCTCGGCGACTAGACGCTCCTGCTCTGCCTGCTCCTCTGCTAAACGCTCTTGCTCTGCCTGCTCGGCAGCAAGACGGGCATTCTCGGCTTCGACGCGGGCCTGCTCTTCAACTAGACGTTGCTGCTCAGCTTGTTCGGCTGCAAGGCGTTCTTGCTCAGCTTGTTCGGCTGCTAGGAGCTCACTCTCTGCTTCGAGACGGGCCTGCTCGGCAGCTTGACGAGCATTCTCCGCTTCGACGCGGGCCTGCTCCTCGGCGATGCGTTGCTGCTCAGCCTGCTCCGCAGCTAGACGCTCCTGCTCAGCTTGTTCGGCTGCAAGGCGCTCACTCTCTGCTTCAAGACGGGCCTGTTCGGCAGCTTGACGGGCATTTTCCGCTTCGACGCGGGCCTGCTCCTCGGCGATGCGTTGCTGCTCAGCCTCGACACGGGCCTGTTCGGCGGCCAGACGGGCATTCTCCGCTTCGACGCGGGCCTGCTCGGCGGCCAAACGGGCATTCTCCGCTTCGACGCGGGCCTGCTTCTCGGCTAGACGCTCTTGCTCTGCTTGCTCAGCAGCTAGACGCTCATTCTCTGCTTCGAGACGGGCCTGCTCCTCGGCTAGGCGTTCCTGCTCTGCCTGCTCGGCAGCCAGACGTGCATTCTCTTCTTCGACGCGAGCCTGTTCGGCTTCTGCCTGGGTCGAAACTTCTACTTCTGGTGCCGCCGCTTCCTGCTTAGATTTATCTTTGCGGAACCAAGAAAAAAAACCTTTTTTTGCCATGTGTAATACCAGTACTCAACTAACTGATTCAAAATTCGCTATAAAGTCGTTTTGCGCCCGTTATTATAACCAGATAGCTAGGCTATTGACGCAGAAAAACACGGCATTTTTTTCGCTAATGCCCCGGGCTTTACACCTTTTTATTATGCTTTACGTTAAAATAGCGACCTCAATTTAGCGCAACAGTCTAACACTTAATCTGGTCAGGCCAAATTCCGCTAAATGAATCCACAAAATACAGGTAGAAAATGGCAAGAAATCGACCCGCAAGCGGACAGGTGAGGATCATCGCCGGACAATGGCGTTCCAGAAAACTCCCGATCCAAGATCTCGAGGGGCTAAGGCCCACCACAGACAGAGTCAGGGAAACCCTGTTTAACTGGATCGCGGGGGATCTTCCCGGTGCCCGCGTGCTCGACTGCTTCGGCGGTAGCGGCGCCCTCTGCTTCGAGGCGCTCTCTCGCTACGCCAAGTACGCCAAGGTATTCGAGCTACAGGCCGGCGCGGCCAAACAGCTCAAACAGAATCTTGCCACCCTCAAATGCGACTGCGCCGAGGTGGTACAGGGCGACACCTTAGTGCAGCTCAAAACGCCGCCCGCCGAGGGCTTCGATGTGGTCTTCATCGATCCCCCCTTTCGCAAGGGGTTGGCCCAGGCCTGTATCGACGGCCTGAATGAGCAGGCATGGCTCAATGAGGATGCGCTGGTCTATGTGGAGACAGAGCGTGAGCATCCGCCGCTAAATTTGCCTGGCCACTGGCTCCCTCTCAAGGAGAAACAGGCCGGTCAGGTGACCTATCGTCTTTATCGCGTCGAGCGCCCGGAGGCTGAATAATGAAAATGATCATTCTTATCGGCAAGGGGATCACCCTGTTTGCCTGGGCCGTGATGCTCTACAACCTGTTTGTCCCGGCAGAAGGCAACATAGGCATGCTGCTGACGCTGCTACTTGGGATCACCCTGGTGATGCACGGCCTGCAGACGCTGATCTTTCGCACCCTGTTTAAGCCGCTGATGACCATAGGTTACGGCGATTACCTGAGTGTCATGCTGTTTGGCGTCTTCAGCCTGCTGGAATATCGCCAGCGTGTGATGCAGCAAGCCATCACCGACAATCAGGCCTAAACGCTGGTCTTTTGCTAAAGATTAGCAGTCATTAAAAAAGCCCCGTAGAGGGGCTTTTTTGTATCTTAATCTCAACCACTAGAGGCCGGGAACCCGCCCCTGATAGTTGATCGGGTAGTAGCCCTGGCTGTCGCGTTTACCGAGGAAGCTTAGCGCCTGCTTAAGATCGTCGGGCTGCGCCTCTGTCTCTTTGATCTTGGCGGTTACCTGCACCAGCTTGTCGGCCTTAAGCAGCGCATGGCCACTGAGGCCTAAGGCATTCATGCTGTCATCCGTCTGCACCTTGATGTTGCCATCGACGCAGCTCAGCGCCACGGCGACATCACCCAAAGGATACTTACCGAACTGATTATTCACCTGCAGCTGCTGGGCAAAGAGTTTACCCGTAAGCTGCTGACACCAGGGTACGCCCTGCTCCAGGTCTTGCAGCATCAGGCTGAAGTTGCCCCCCACCTGAGTACGAAACGGCAGACGCGCGTTACCCACCAGGAACTCGCTCGGCGCGTCGAAACGCACGCCGCTGGCATCGATACCAGACATGGACAGGCTCACGAAACCCTTACCATTTACGGCGGTGGCGCGGCTGCCCACCACGAAATCGATGTTAGCCCTGCCGGTCAGCAGGCCCCAGGGGCTCAACTGCCAGCTTACCTGCTCCAGGCGACGCTTCTGCAGCATTAAGCTATCAATCTCACCAGACCAGATGGTGCCTGAGATCCCAGAGGCGCTCACCTGCTTAGGCAGGGGCGCTAACTTAACCGCCAGACTCGCCGGAAACAGGGCGATCAGAAACACCAGATAGACGAAAACGCCGATAACAATTTTTTTCACTAGACTCACAAAAAACCCTTACTACTTTGTTACTGCGAGAACTGGATGCGACGCACCTTGACGAAGCCTTCGGTCTCACCATCGGCCAGATCGATATTCTCCAGGGAAAGCCCCTTCTGTTGTACCAGATCGCTCAGGTAATCCAAGAGCGAATCGAAGGGCACCTCGTCCATCCACACCTGGATCTTGTTACCCTGGGGCTGCATGCGGGTGATCTCCAGGCCATAGCTTTTGGCGCTCTGGGTCACCACGGCGCTGAGGCTACCGGAGAAGCCCTTCTTACCGCCAGACTGCTTGAGACCGGCTATCTTGTTGGCCGTCTGCTTCACATAGTTGAGCGTGCTCTCCTGAGCCGTCAGGTTGCGCTGGGCATCCTCTTCGGCCTGGCTGATAGGCGTCCAGATCCCCCAGTAGAAGATGCCGAGCACCAACACTATGGCGCAAGCCGCCACGAGCTGCTGCTCGCGCAACACTAAGCCATTCCACCACGTCTTAATGTTGTCCATCTTACTTGCTCCTCAGGGTTAAGGTACTGGTCACTTCATCTTCGCCGCTGTTCATGGCGCCAGAATCCACCTGGAAGTGAGGCGAGATCAGCTCCTTAAACTGTTCGATCTGGGCATAGCTCTTGGCGGTGATCTGCATGCGCAGCTCGTTACGACCACCGTCGAAACGCAGACTGGTCGGCTTGAGCTCAGGCACCTTATCGAAACCAACGGCAAGATCGTCGAGCATGGTGAAGAAGGCCATGCCGCCACCCGTCCCTTGCAGTGTGCGTAGCTGACTCTCCATCTGCGAGCGCACGTTCACCATGCGCGAGCTGCCCATCACCTGCTTGAAGATCTCGCCCGTCTGCTGCTGCAGGCCCTCACGCTCGACATTCAGCTGATGAATATTGAGTCCCTTGTTGACCAGAGCCAACACCAGGGCCACCAGGATGACGATGGCAGCGTTACGCCATAGCAGCAGATGCTTGCTGTATTCGCGCTTAGGGGTATAGATACCGCTGAGCAGGTTTAGTGGCGCGTTGAGGATCCCCTTGGCCAACACCAACATAGGCAGATCCAGCGGCTGAGGCTTGACCTCGACCCCTTGAATATCCAGATCGCTGTAGCTCGCCAGGGTGATTGGCGTCTCTTCCTGGGCCTCGGCGAGTCTTGGCAGAGCGGCCTGGAACCAGCTGGCATCCAGGCTGACGCCGCTACCCGTGCTGGTACGCAGCAGGTAATCTGGGCCAAATTTCATCGCCGCCCACTGGCATTCCTGTAGCGGCAGCGCCAAACAGTCGGGCACCAGTTGACGCGCCTTGATACCGGCCTCGCTCAACCAAGAGAGCCAGGTCTGCATCTGCTCGTGAGCCACCACGGCAACACTCAGAGACTCGCCATTACGCGGGCCAGGGACAAAATGCAGTTCATCGACATTCTCGGCCAGGGTCTCTTCCAGCATGAAAGGCAGAGCCTTAAGCGCCTGACGCTGGCCCTTTTCCGGTAGCTGCACCGAGGTGAGGGTAATGGCAGAGGCGGGCACCAGAATATCCACCGGACGGTTGCCGGCGCGCTCGGTCAGGGTCGACAGCCCCTGGGCGTCGCTCAGCTCTCCCGAGGCGATGATCTCCTGCTCTTGCTCCGACCATACCAGCCAAGAGCAGCTCTGCTCCGCGCTTCTTCCTAATCGGATAAATAATCTTTCACTCAATGTCTTTCTCCACAAGTCTCATTAAGTTGCTCTCGATGAGCTTGTCCTTTTATTAGCCTAGACGAGCGCTGCTCACCTAAGTGATTATTTTTGGCCGCCATATTGACGGGTCAAGACGTCCAGCTGGTTGTTACCGCCCACACGTAATACACTTTGCATCCTAAAGGTGGCGCTATCAACCTTAGCGCCCGCCTCCAGCAGAAAATACTTACTCTTGAGGCTAAAGCTCGATTCCAGATTTTTGTCCTGGCGCAGCCCTGAGATAGAACCATTAGACCAGAAGTCATCCAGGCTGTCATAGCCGTCGCCCGGTCGCTGATTAATGATGCTTTCGGCCTCGCCCACACTGATCTTATTGTCAAACATGCCCGCCAGCAGCGCCGCCTGCTCCACCTCTATGGTGTTGACGTTCAGCACCTGGCGGTCATAGCCGGGGATGACGCAGATATAGGGCGCCAACTTGAGGTAGACCTCCTGGCTAAAGCCGATCACCGCCCGCAGCTCGCTGCGATGGCTCATCAGGGTGTTAGCCGCCCGGTAAGGCACGGTGCGCGACTCATAGTCGGCATCTTCGGCGCCGAACGGGCTGGCGACCGTATCCTCATCGATATAATCTTTCAGCGTATGGGTCAGACGCTCGGCGGAGAAGTCATCCATCCCCAGCGCCACCAACAGCCCCTTAAATTGTACCGCCGGCAGCGGCAGCTTGGGCTGGCCGTTTTCCACCTCTGTGGTCTCGATCGCCAGGGCATTTAGGTTAAAACAGGCCTGTAGATCGCTGATACGACCGCCTATCTCACCCTGCTCAGCGGGAAACACCACATCGGCCTGGGCCCAATATTGCTGACGATGCACCTTGCCCTCATCGGCATCATCCAAATCTTGTTTCAACACCTTCTTGGCCAACTCTTCGGCCGAGATCGCATACCAATAGGCTTGATCATACTGCGCCAGGTTGATGGTGCGGCGCACCGAGATCTGGTTACGGCTGTTGATGTTGGTGGCTATGATGGCGATCATGGCCACGATCAACAAGACGACAATCAGCGCGACCCCACGCTGCTTTCCTGGCAAGTTACCCATTTTCATCTTCCTCGCCATCGGAACCGCCATCTTTACCTCCGTCGCTGTTGCCGCCGGAGTTGTTGCCGTTGTTATTGCCGCCGTTATTACCCTTGTTGTTACCGTTGTTATTACCGTTATTATTACCTGAGTTCTCTTCGCTATCTTTAGTCAGGGTCGCTCCCAAAGGTAATAGGAACTTGCGCTGTACTTTACCCAGGCCTTCCACCTCAATTTCCATGGCGATCGCCTTGGGCAGGCTAGTAGCATCAAACTTACGCTGCCACTTGTCCTCGACATAGAAGGAATACTCCACCGACAGGACGTTTTTAATCACCACAGTCTTAATCGGCTCGGCGCCAAACTCCGGCTCGGGATAGGGAAAATACCAACGCTCCAGGTTATTTTCCTGTACCACATAGGCCACCGACTGCAGGCTGCCCCGGGGCAAGAGCCCGTCAGGATTCAACCAGCCGATACGATAGAAGACGATGGCCTCAGACTCTGAATCAAATAGATCTTTACCGGTCTGAATCACGGTCGAGCCACGCCCGCCTTCTAACAGACGTGGAGTTCGGGCCACCATCTGACCAAAATCCCGCTCCAGGGCACCGAAGCCCTGTTGCAACGACTTGAGTCGCTGGGCAAACTCGGCGGTGACCTCATCGTTTTTCATTACTGTGCTGAGCACGGCATTCGCCGCCAACCCCAGCATGGCAAAGATGGCGATGGCGATCAGCATCTCCAGCAGGGTAAAGCCCTGTGCCCGCTTAGTCTTGCTTAAGCACATAACTGCTCACCTGGGCGATGATGCGCTTATAGCGCTCATCGTCACTGACACTGATGCGTATCATTCGAAAATTATCATCTGTGGTTTTCACCACCTCTTTGCGCCAATACCACTCTTTTCCCGCCAGTTCGACGCTGCCGTCTTTACGGCCGAGATCCGGGAATTTCTTCTCCAGGCGGGCATCCACCATCTGGTTGCTGGCCACCCACTGGGCCAGGGTGCGCTCCTCGAGGATCGGCATGTTGGCCATCTGCTCACCCAGGCTCTTGGTGATGGAGACGGCGGCGATGGCAAACACCATGAGGGCCACGATCACCTCGAGCAGGGTCATGCCGGCGCTGCGGTGTCTGCCCTTGAGATTCAGGCCTAGCCTGCGCTTACTCATCGAATCCATCCTTTCTGCCCAGGGTCAGGCGGCCTAAGGCATCGCCAACCACCAGGGCCTCAATCTCCTGGCCACGCTCATCTTTACCGACGAAGGTCAGCTCGAAGACGCTCATCTCGCCGCTGGGAAACAGCAGCACCTGAGGTTCGGGAAACTTTTTCTTTTCATCTTCGCTACGCTCGATAAGCGGCTCATCGAACCAGGATTCATCCTCTTCATCTTCCTGAGTCAGGGGCAGACCGTCGAGCACCAGATGCATCTCGACCCCAGGCTCCATCTCTTTGGCCGCCAGCAGACGATCTTGCTGCAGCGGCTTCCATTTGCCCTCATCGTAGACGACAAACTCGTAGCGCTGCTTATCGATGACGATGCCAATGAAATGACCGCTGAGTATGGTCTCATCCAACACCAGCTCGGTGGCCGCCATAAACTGGCGCGCCGTGCGCTCCAGCGCCTTGTGTTGGTCGGCGCCGCTCGTAGTATATGTCACCGCGGCGGCAGCCAATCCCATCAGCAAGACGACCAGCAGGACCTCTAGCAGGGTGAAACCGAATTGGCGGACGCCACGCATAAACAGACTCGTCTTAAGGCTTATTGGAAATCTTGCAGATTCCAGTTACCGATATCGTCTTCGGTACCCGGTTGACCGTCAGGACCGGCACTGAAGATGTCGATCTTACCCTGCTCGCCTGGGCTCAATAGCAGGTAATCGTTACGCCATGGATCCTGTGGCAGACGCTTCACATAGCCGTCGGCGCGGTAGTTGCGCGGCTCGGGTGAGATAGTCGGCTTCTGTACCAGGGCTTCGAGGCCCTGTTCTGTTGTCGGATAGACGCTGTTGTCCAGACGATACATGTCCAAGGCATTTTCCAGTGCAACAATGTCAGATACCGCCTTTTGGATGTCGGCTTTATCTTTGTTGCCCATAAGGTTAGGCACAACCATAGAAGCAAGGATCCCTAAGATAACGATAACCACCATAACTTCCAGTAGGGTAAAACCTTTTTGCTTGTTTCTTGCTTGCATTAATACTTCCTCTATAAAAAATGCCCTAACATCTGCGGCTAGGACGGCAGTTGGTGATAAACGCCTGGGCGTTAACCACTAATCATGTTGTTGAGTTCTAAGATCGGCTGCAGAATCGCCAGGACGATAAACAGCACCACGGCCGCCATGCTGACCACCAGCATGGGCTCGAACACCCCAAGGGCGATGTTGACGTTAGACTCAAATTCTCTGTCTTGGTTGTCGGCGGCGCGCTCAAGCATCTGCTCCAGCTGACCACTCTTTTCACCCGAGGTGATCATATAGAGCATCATTGGGGGAAAAAGTTTAGTATTGGCAAGCGCCGCGCCTAGGCTAGTCCCTTCACGTACCCTGGCCGTGGCCTCCTCGACCGCCGCCCGTACCCGGACATTCATCAAGACCTCGCTGGCGATACGCATGGCATCGAGCAGAGGAACCGAACTGGCAGTAAGGATACTCAGGGTGCGTGCAAAACGCGCCGTATTCAAGCCCTTACTCACCCGGCCGACAACCGGCATCTTTAATATTGCGCTATCGTACTTCATCCGGTTGGCCGCGCTGCGCAGCAGCTGCTTGGCACCCACCACTAAAGCGATGATGACGCCTATGACGATCAGGCCATAGTCGCGAACAAAATCCGATGAGGCGATCAAAAACTGTGTGGTCCAGGGCAGTTCCTGACCCATATGCTCGAACTGACCCACCACCTGAGGCACCACGGCGGCCAGCAGGATGGCGATCACACTGATGGCGACCAGGGTCAAGACGATAGGATAGATCATCGCCTGGGTCATCTTGCCCTTGAGCTGCTGACGACGCTCGGTATAGTCGGCGAGGCGGTTGAGCACCACCTCGAGATGGCCCGATTTCTCACCCGAGGCAACCATGGCCCGGTAGAGATCGTCGAAGATATGGGGAAATTCGGCCATGGAATCGGCCAGGCTGTAACCCTCAACCACGCGAGAGCGCACCGCCATCACCATGCTGGCGAGACGATCCTTTTCACACTGCTGCCCCACGGCCTTGAGGGCCTCTTCCACCGGCAGGCCGGCCGCCACCAGGGTGGCGATCTGCCGGGTGATCAGTGCCAGCTCGGCGACCGAGATGCCGCGCTTGAAGCTGAAACCGCCGCTCTTTGCCTTGGCTTCCTTCTCGACCACGGGAGTGATCTCCAGCGGCATCAGACGCAGCTCGCGCAGTTGCCCCCTGGCATGACGAGCCGTGTCTGCCTCGACAACCCCTTTCTGCTGTTTGCCCTGGGCGTTTAACGCCTTGTACTCAAATGCTGGCATGGCTACTCCTCGCGAGTGACGCGCAGCACTTCTTCCAGCGTAGTCACCCCGGCGAGGACTTTGATCATGCCGTCATGGCGAATGCTAGGTACCGTCTTACGAATATGCTTCTCGATGGCCAGTTCGCCGCGACCCGTGTGGATCAGCTCGCGTACATAGTCGTCCACCAACAGCAGCTCGTGAATACCAGTACGGCCACGGTAGCCATTGTGGCCACAGGCCGAACAGCCGATCGCCCGGTAGATGGTGCGTGGATCATCTTCGCTGATCCCGAGCAGCTCGCGCTCACGCAGGTCCGGCGTGTGCTCTGTCTTACAACTAGGGCACAGAGTACGGATCAGGCGCTGCGCCAGCACCCCTAGCAGACTCGAGGAGACCAAGAAGGGCTCGACGCCCATGTCCTGCAGACGCGTGATAGCGCCCGAGGCGGTATTGGTATGCAGGGTGGAGATCACCAGGTGACCCGTTAGCGAGGCCTGCACCGCGATCTGCGCGGTTTCCAGGTCACGGATCTCACCTATCATCACCACATCCGGGTCTTGACGCAGTATGGCCCTCAGGCCACGGGCGAAGGTCATGTCGACCTTGGTATTGACCTGGGTCTGGCCTATGCCGGGCAGTTCATATTCAATCGGGTCTTCGACGGTCAAAATGTTAGTGTCGATGGCATTGATCTCGGTCAGACCCGCATACAGGGTGGTACTCTTACCCGAACCTGTAGGACCTGTAACCAGGATGATGCCATGGGGCTTACGGATCAGTTCGTCGAACTGATGACGTATCTCATCTGTCATCCCCAGCTGTTTAAGATCCAGGTTGCCGGCATTCTTATCCAGCAGACGCAGCACCACGCGCTCGCCGTGGCTAGAAGGCATGGTCGAGACACGCACGTCCACCGCACGACCGGCGATACGCAGCGAGATGCGGCCATCCTGCGGCACCCGCTTCTCGGCGATATCCAGACGCGCCATTACCTTGATACGCGAAACCAATAGCGAGGAGAGCTTACGATTGGGTTTGAGCACCTCTTTGAGCACGCCGTCGACGCGGAAACGCACCACCAGCTGCTTCTCGTAGGTCTCGATATGAATATCCGAGGCTTCCTCTTTGATCGCCTCTGACAGGAGCGCGTTGATCAGCTTGATGATAGGTGCATCGTCGTCACCCTCAAGCAGATCCTCTGTCTGTGGCAGCTCCTCGGCCAGGGTAAACAGATCCATCTCGTTGCCGATATCTTCCATCAGCTGCTGCGCCTCGGAAGAGTTGGCCTGATAGACCTGAGTCAGCTTGGCCTCGAACACAGAGGGCTCCAGCTGAGCCAGTGCCAGCTCTTTTCCTGTGTAACGGCGCACCTCCAACATAGCGTCGATAGGCGTGTTGACTGTGTGGTACAGGGTTAATCCGGCTTTGTCGTCCTTCTCCAGCACCAACTCGAACCTGTGGGCGAAGGCGAAGGGCAGACGATCCCGGCTGCTTGAGTGAAATACCTCATCGGATTCGGCCTCCGAGGCTAACCCGAGTTCACTCGTTACCTGGGCCAGTTCCTCGTTTTGCGTGGCTTGGATATCACTCATCTTGCTTATCTTGCTGCTTGTTTTCGTTGATCTGTTTCAGCGCAGGATCGGTTTCACGCATCTTGGTATCTAACCCCTTGCGATCCTTATAACGCTGCAGTACTTCGTTAACTTCAGGCGGCAGGTACTCTTCCTGATTCCACTCTTCCAGGATAGGCACGCTGGTATTTGGCATCAGGTTCACGCCACGTTCCTGCTGCTCGAGCTGCAGGGCACGGAAGTAGTTGTACTTACGACCGGCAATGCCTTCCATGGTCACGCCATCGCGTATGATGGTTGGCTTGATGAAGACCATAAGGTTTTTCTTCTTCTTACCGCTAGAAGAAGACTTAAACAGGTGACCTAGGATAGGAATATCACCGAGGAAAGGCACCTTCTGCACGCTCTCCTGCACCTCTTCGTTGATCAGACCACCCAGCACCACGATCTGGCCTGAATCGGCCATCACAGTAGTCGTCAGACGACGGGTCGCGAAGGTCACGTCGACCCCAGTCTTACCATTGATGCCTGAGACTTCCTGCTCAATGGTGAGCTTAACCGTAGTGCCTTCGTTGATCTGTGGCACAACCTTTAACTTCACGCCCACTTCCTTACGCTCAACCGTCTGGAAGGGGTTGCTGTTACCATTGCTGGAGTTTTGGCTACCTGTCAGCACAGGCACCTCATCACCCACGATGAAGGAGGCTTCCTGGTTATCCAGGGTAGTGATAGAAGGGGTTGCCAGCACGTTCGACTTGGTATCGCTCGATACCGCCTGGATCAGGGCGCCGAAGTCACCCATGGCCACGCCCCAGGCCATACCGTTCACCTTGCCCAGCGCCTGCGCCAGCAGGGTGATGTCACCTTTGGTATCCGGATTCTTGGTACAGGTCTGATTATCACCTGCCCCCGAACATGTTTGCGATGCTTTCTGATCTTGTGCCTGCCAGATACCGGCACCGATCTCGCCGATGGTGGGGCCTAGGTTATTAAACTGAGTACCGCCACCGGCCTCTGTGGCCCACTGCACACCAAAACCGACATCGTCACCCTCGGCGACCTCGACGATAATGGCTTCCACCAATACTTGCGCGCGGCGAATATCCAGCTGGTTGATGACACTCTCAAGGGTGCGCATCTGGTCCGGCTCGGCGCTGATCACCAGGGCGTTGGTGTCTGGATGAGCCATGATGTTAATTTCGTTGCGGCGCTTGCTGCGGCCACCCTGGGCCTGACCGCCCTCCTGATCTTTGGCCAGCTTCTCGGCAAAGCCGGTCAGCACTTCCACTAAGTCTTCGGCCTTGGCATAACGCAGGTAACGCACCTTGGTATTACCTGTGGTCGCCTGCTCGGCATCTAACTTCTTAATCAGGGCCACCACGCGCTGACGACTCTTCTCATCACCGCTGACGATCACGGCGTTGGTACGCTCGTCGGCAACCACCTTAGGCGCCTGACCAGGCAGCTGGGATTGGTTGGCGCTGGCGCGATACAGGGTGTCGATAATGCGCACCATCTCGCCGGCAGAGGCATATTCCAGCGGCACGACCTGCACCTCGGTATCGCCCTGCTTATCGACGCGGCGGACAATTTCCACCAGCTTGTTCACCACGGCCGCACGGCCGGAGATCATCAAGACATTTGACGGGTCATAGTTAACCACGTTACCGCCACCAGCGTTGTCGTTTAGCTGACGCAGCAAGGGGGCAAGCTGTTTTGCCTCTGTGTTATAGAGCGCGACGATGCGGGTCACCATCTCATCGCCAAGGCCAGGGGTGCTGTCGTCGGCGACGCGGATCGCCGAGGTCTTGGCGTCTTTGTCCTTGATCACCTTGATGATGTTGTTGTCCATCTCGACCACGGCGTAGCCATAGACCTGCAACACGTTAAGGAAGAACTGATAATACTGCTCGTCGTTGAGCAGATCGTAACTGCGTACGTTGATCTTGCCGCGTACGGTTGGGTCGACGATGATAGTCCGGTTCAGGTTCTTACCAACTATGTTGATAAATTCCTGAATGTCAGTGCCCTTGAAATTAGCCGCGTATTGTTCCGACCACGCCACTTGTGGCGCTAACAGCGAGGCGCCCATCACGACGCTCGCGATAAGATTGCGGCGCATTTTCTTGTTGTTCATTAATGACTTCCCCTAACCCTTTTTATTGCGGCAAACTAAACATGATCTCAACCAGCTGACCCTCTCTTTCAACCATCAGAGAAATTTCGGTCAATTCTGGCAACTGCGCCATCACTTCCAATGCTTGGCTCATATCAGTCAGATCATAGCCGTTCATTGATTTTGCTAAATCGTTGGCCTTAAAGCCAGCCTGTTCAAATAATTGTCTGTCCTTGCCCGGATTCAGGCGATATCCCTGCAGCTCGCCGCCGACATTGACCGGTGAGATGGCAAGGTAATCTGTGATCTTGCTGGGGTCTTCCAGCAGGGCGTCGCGCGACTCTTCCAGCTCTTTAGAGACGGCGCTGTTGCTACGTTTGTCTATGGTGCGTACATCGCGAGAGGAACGCGCCTCTTGCAACTGGCTATTGGCGGCGCCCTGGGTCTCATACTTGAGACCGTCGAGCATCAGTGTCTCGTAGCGACCACTGTTGGAGATGATGATGCGATCGGCATACACCTCTTTAAGCGAGGCTGAGGTGCCCTTGATCTTATCGCCCAGGCTATAGGTGTTCTGACTGCCGCTGGACTCGATCACCGCCAGCCCATGTTGCTCTGCAGTCGAGGCCACCACGCCGGTCAACTGAATTGACAGCGAGGTCTTAGGGGCATCGGTGATCTTCTCTTCCACCACGGGCTTAGGCTTATCCGAATTAGGATCCGCCTTACCGAAGAGAGCTAATTCCTGCAGCGTAGAGACATTCACCTGAGACGATGACTGGCTGCTGGAGACAGGGGTCGCCTGCCATTTTTGTGGGGTTTCTGCGACGGGCACCAACTTCCATGTGATCTGCGCCAAAAGATAGATAGCGGTAATCAAACCGAGCCAGAATACGGCCGAACTCAGAGGCTTCTGCGGCACGGCAGAGGCCTTAGATATTACTTTGTCTAATAAATCCATATTATTGTGGACCCTCTTTGCAGGCCTCTAATCTGATTATGATAATTTCCTAGCTGTGGCTCATGCTAACCTACACAGCTAATCGCAACAAGCCCATAACAGTCTCTTTATTGGCCTATAGAGCCGATTTATGCTAACTTTACGCGCCTAAAAAGGGTGTGAGGTCTGTCGCTATCTCATCTGTTGGCTAACGACAAGTATGGACTATTTTTTCAGCCTGTGAGCTTGCACATCTTTATACACCTAAGGAGACCTGATCACCATGACCTCAGAGAAAGAGCTTGGCGTTCGGCTCGACAAGTGGCTGTGGGCCGCCCGCTTCTATAAGACGCGTGCAATCGCCAAAGAGATGATCAACGGCGGTAAGGTGCACTACAATGGCCAGCGCACTAAGTCGAGTAAGCTAGCCGAAGTCGATGCCGTGATTAGATTACGACAAGGATATGACGAAAAAGAGATCGTCATAAAAAAATTATCCGAGCAGCGCCAGAAGGCGGTGGTCGCCCAAACCTTATATGAAGAGACGCCAGAAAGCATAGCCAAACGCGAGACCTATGCCGAGGCAAGACGCTTGAATGTGCTCAACAATCCCGCGCCGGATACCAAGCCAGACAAGAAACAGCGTCGCCAACTAATACGCTTTAAAGAAAGCTAACAGTGAGACACAAATGAGTAAAGATATCTTAAACCGTTACCTATTCGACAACGCCGATGTGCGCGGACAAATCGTACAGCTAGAGAAGAGCTATCAAGAGATCTTGTCGGCCCACAGCTACCCAGAGGCCATTGCCCGTCTGCTGGGCGAGCTGATGGCGGCCACCTCTTTACTCACCGCCACACTGAAATTTGATGGCGACATCAGCGTACAGGTTCAGGGCAACGGCCCGGTATCCCTGGCGGTGATCAATGGCAACAACCTGCAGCAGCTGCGCGGCGTCGCACGCTGGGAAGGCGAAGTCGCCAAAGAGGCCAGCCTGCAACAGCTGATGGGCCAGGGACACATGGTGATCACCCTAACCCCGAATAACGGCGAGCGTTATCAAGGTGTAGTGGCGCTGGAGAAGGAAACTCTGGCCGAGTGCCTGGAGCAATACTTCCTGCAATCTGAGCAGCTGCCTACCGCCATCCGCCTGTTTGCCAACGGCAAGCAGGCCGCCGGCATGTTGCTACAGGTTCTACCGGGCGAGGACGAGCACAACGAAGAGTTCGAACATCTCGAGCAGCTGACCAGCACCATCAAGGCCGAAGAGCTATTCGAGCTCGAGGCAACAGAAGTATTGCACCGTCTGTATCACCAGGAAGAGGTTCGCCTGTTCGATCCTATCGAAGTCACCTTCTCCTGTACCTGCTCTCGTGAGCGTAGCGGTCAGGCACTGAAGACGGTAGCCAAAGAGGAGCTAGATGCCATCCTAGCCGAACAGGGCAAGATCGAGATGGGCTGCGAATACTGCAACAGCAGCTACAGCTTCGATTCTATCGATATCGAGGCGCTATTCAAAAACGCCCCTAAGGCCGATACCCAGCAGTAAATCATCGGCTTAAATTCATGATTAATAGAGGATGCCTGTGCGCATCCTCTTTTTTTCACGATTTTCGCGATCTTCCTCACACATTCAATTCCGCTTAAGTTACAATCGGGCCTCTGCCTATCATGCAGATAAAACAAAAACAAGCTGGCATAGACCGGCCAACCCTACTCGAATGATGGAGACCTTACAGATGGCGGATGGATCTAAGCAAACTCATAAAAATCCCTCTACGGCACAACTAGTTGAGTTTGCACTCGCACGCGGCGAAGGAGAGCTAACGGCGAATGGTGCATTAGTGGCAAAAACCGGCGAGCGTACCGGGCGTTCACCGAACGACCGCTTTATCGTGAAAGAAGCGAGCAGCGAAAATGATATCGATTGGGGTTCGGTCAACAAGCCGTTCGCCATGGATGCCTTTAATGCCCTCTGGGATCGCGTCGCAACCTACCTGGCCGACAAAGAAACCTTCGTTTCTGAACTGGAAGTGGGTGCCGACCCTGAGCACTACCAACCCATTGAAGTTAAAACTGAAACCGCCTGGCATCAACTCTTTGCCCGCAACCTGTTTATCGTGCCTGAGCAGTTTAACGTTGCCAACAAGCCTGTATGGCAGATCATGAACGCACCGGGTTTCGAGTGCGATCCAGCCCGAGACGGCACCAACTCTGACGCCACCGTCATCATCAACTTTGCCGATCGCAAGGTACTACTGGCTGGCCTGAAGTACGCCGGCGAGATGAAGAAGTCTATGTTCTCTGTGCAGAACTTCCTGCTACCCGCCAAAGGCGTGCTGCCAATGCACTGCTCGGCCAACGTCGGCAGCGAAGGCGACACTACCCTATTCTTCGGCCTGTCTGGCACGGGCAAGACTACCCTATCAGCAGATCCTAAGCGTTTCCTTATCGGCGACGACGAGCATGGTTGGGCACCGGGCGGCGTATTCAATATCGAAGGCGGTTGCTACGCCAAGTGTATCGATCTGAGCCAGAAGAACGAGCCAGTTATCTGGGACGCGATCCGTTTCGGTACCGTACTGGAAAACGTCACTCTGGACGAGCAACGCATCCCTGACTACAGCAACACAGAGCTGACCGAAAACAGCCGCGCGGCCTACCCACTGGAACACATCGCTCAGCGTAAAGAAGAGAACCGTGGCGCCGAGCCAAATGCCGTAGTCTTCCTGACCTGTGACGTGTCTGGCGTGCTGCCACCTGTGTCTAAACTCAGCAAAGAGCAGGCGGCCTACCACTTCCTCTCGGGTTACACGGCTAAGGTGGGTTCGACCGAGATGGGCTCGACCTCTGCGATTCAGTCAACCTTCTCGACCTGTTTCGGCGCACCATTCTTCCCACGTCCTGCTGGCGTCTACGCCGAGTTGCTGATGAAGCGTATCGAGTCATTCGGTAGCCAGGTTTACCTGGTCAACACAGGCTGGACCGGTGGTCCACACGGCGTAGGTAAGCGTTTCGATATCCCAACGACCCGCGCCATCGTCGATGCCATCGTCAGTGGTGAGCTGAAGGATGTGGAAACGGTTCACATCGACAAGCTAAACCTTGACGTGCCGGTGGCTGTAACCGGCGTCGATGCCAAGCTGCTTAACCCGGTCAACACCTGGGCCGATAAAGCAGAGTACGACAAGTATGCTCAGCAGCTGGCCGAAGAGTTTGCCGCCAACTTCACTAAGTACGACGTGTCTGACGCCATCAAACAGGCTGGCCCTAAGGCTTAGGCCCTGCGTCTGATGACAATATTTAAAGTGGCCCTTCGGGGCCATTTTTTATTGCCTAACGCTCAGCTGGCCCCGCCTTCCAACCTACCCGATCGGGTAATGGTAATTTAATCAAAGCCATAGATAATGTCCTTTCAGCCGTATTGGACCTCGGCTAAGTTGTCGATGTCGGGTCCTTTTCATTGTTAATATTTGTAAGGACACAAATATGCGTTTAACTCACCTTAGCTCTCTGCTGCTCGGTACCTGTCTGCTCAGTGCCTGCGGCGGCTCCAATAACGATTCAGATACCCCAACCGACGGCGGCACGCCGCCTCCCACGAGTTTCGACCATAGTGTTGTCGGCACTGTGGTGTACCAAGGCGCGGTAGCCGGCGCCGAGGTCTGTGTGGATCTCAACCAAAATGCCAGCTGTGATAGCGATGAGCCCAGCGCCATTGCAGATGCCGAGGGTAACTACCAGATAGACTGGAGCAGTGACGTCGAGATGCCCGTCTATGATCTGATCGCCAACTGGCAACAGGCAGCAGAAGCCAGCAGCAAGCCAGCCCTGCTCAAAGCAGCTTTTCGCCCGGACTCTCTAAACACCAATGCCTCAAGTACGGCAGCCGGATCCGCTAGCACCCAGGCCGTGATCTCCATGGAGGGAGTCGGTAAGTTGGTCGCCCTGCAGGAACACGGTGGTGAGATCAACCCTATGACTCACCTGGAGTATCAGCGCGTCGCCCGCATGCGCGCCGCTGGCACCACATCCCTTGATATCGCAACCCAGCGCACTCTGCTCGCCGCTCTATTGCTGAATATCTACGAGCGCGATGGCAATCCCTATAAACTCAGCGCCGAGCAATCCCTCAGCCCTGAATTTATCGACACCTACCGACTGCACCGTCACCTCGAAGCCCTGATCGGCGATCAGCTCAGCGATGTGCTGGCCGTGGATGACATCATGTCAACCATCCGAGACCAGCTAAAGACCCTGGTAGAAGAGAGTGCCATGAGCACCGAGGATTATTTAGCCAGCGACCCCATGGCGGTGCGCTTCCTGGTCAACAATGCGCTGATCGCCGAAGAGTATATCGAGACACCAATCGATGCGAAGATCATGTCGGACGCCGACTGGCAGGTGATCAACAGCCACTTCCTTGAGGACGACCAGCTGCATAGCAACTTCACCCTGGCCCCCGCCACACTACGGAGCCTCTTTACCCTCACCTATGGCACGCCCGATCTCACCTTCGTAGGTTCTATCGTCGAGGGCAAGGTCAATGGTCGGGTATTCGATGATCGCGACGGAACTGACACTCCAGAGGAGTGTTGGAACAAGGAGCTAAAACATTGGGTTATCGAAGGCGACAAAGACTATCAGCCGCCCGAGATTAAGTACGAAAACAACACACTCCAGACTGTGTACAGTGGCACCTCGGTACCCATCACAATCGAATTCAATAAATACTCAGGCACTGGTGAGGAGTGGCAGGCCATTCTCAGCACCACGCCACCGTCACTCAAGCTGGCCGAACTCAACTGGCCAAGCCAGGTATATCGCTACCGTGGAAAGCAGGCAGCCGACGTGATGTGCCGTGTACGGGGTGAGTTCGCCACCTGGCCCATGCCGAGCCATCAAGATCCAGAGCTCTTGACCACGGCGGATGTCGCTCGCCTCTTCTGGCCAGCCTTCTACCCAGACGATGTAGTGGTCGATGAAGAGAACAAAACCATCAAGCTCAACATCACCGGAGAGGTCACGACTTATCAATGGTCGCTGAGCACCAGTCCAAGCGATGAGCCTGTTCTGCGTATGAAGCAGATAGACCTGCCAGCCGCATATGCCGAATTTGTGTCTGTCGATAACTATCTGATCCAAGGCGATAAGCTCATCGAAGTCAGTATCTACGAGGCCACCGACTACAGCGGCAAGCTCGGCGATTACCTCAGCATCAGCTTCGACGGCAATGAAGACAACTTCAACCAGCGCTTCTACAAACACCTGGAGACGATCGTCAAGGGACAATAGCCTTAAGCCGGACGCATTAGAGCTTACTGCTAAGCGAGAGTAAGCCAAGCAAGTCAGCTACATAAAAAGAGGATGGTGAATGCCATCCCCTTTTTATTCCCCAACACTCCAGCCACAACACTCCAGCCACAACACGCCGTTTTACCAAAAAAAGCGACTCAACTCTCCACAAAGCCCGCCGCTCGCATCCAATACTTAGGCCCAATACTTATACTCAGTGCTTATGTTAAGCACTTATGTTCAGTACTTGGGCTTTATCCTCAGGGTTAGCCTTAATTCACAGACTCTTCTCCTCGCCCGTGCTACGCTGCGCGCCTGCAAGACTATACTCATTTCAAAAGCATAACTGACGACAAGACGAGGCAAAGGTGAAAACCAAGACAAGTAGGCTATTAGGCAATATCGGGGTGCAGGTGGTGATCGCCATGATTATCGGCGCCGCCGTCGGTTTTATCATGGGTGAGCAGGCCAGCATGTTTGCACCGCTGGGCACCATATTCATCCACCTGATCAAGATGCTGGTTATCCCTTTGGTGCTGGTCTCCATCATCTCGGGCGCCGCCAGCCTGGGTGACAGCCCCTCTGCTGGAAAAATAGGCATAGGCACCTTCGGCTTCTTCATCATCACCTCGGGCGTAGCCGTCGCCTTGGCACTCCTGCTGGGATCGCTGTTCCAGCCCGGTAACGGCGTCGATTTCACCGCCCACAGCGCCAGCGGCCTGATGAAGGTGACCGAAGAGCATGGCGCCCTTCCCGGCGTGATGGATACCTTTATCGGTATGATCCCCACCAATGTGTTCGAGTCACTGACCGGCGGCAACATCCTGCAGATCTTGGTCTTTAGCATCTTCTTCGGCATCGCCCTCACCAAGGTGAAGGGAGAAGGCAGCAAGCCAATCCTGGCGGCCCTCAACACCATAGTCGATGCCTTCGTCTGGATGATCAACTGTGTCATGGTGATCGCGCCTATCGGCGTATTTGGCCTGATGGCAGATTCTGTGGGCACCTTCGGCTTCGACGCGCTAGAAGTGGTCTTTAAGCTGTTCGCCGTGTTTGTCCTCGGCATCTTGCTGTTTGGCTTCCTCTTCTTCCCGCTGCTGGTGCAGCTGTTCTCCAACGTCAGCGCCAAGAAGTTCATCAGTGTCATGAAGAAGCCTCAGGTGATGGCACTTTCTACCGCCTCCTCAATGGCGACCCTACCTGTGAACATGGAGACCTGTGAGGAGGAACTGGGCGTCTCTAAACCCACCGCCTCCTTCGTGCTGCCGCTGGGCGCCACCATCAACATGAGCGGTAACGCCATCTACTACGGCCTGGTAGCCATCTTCTTTGCCCAGATGTACGGTATCGATCTCAGCCTGGGCGCCTACATGGCGATCATCTTCACCTCGACCCTAGGCGCCATAGGCCAGGCAGGTGTTCCCGGCCCCTCCTTCCTGGTGGTGGCCGTGCTGCTGGCCGCGGGTATCCCTATCGATGGCCTGCCGCTACTGTTCGCCCTGGACAGGGTGTTTGACATGATCCGCACCTCGCTCAACATCACTGGCGATGCGGCCTGCGCGGTGATCCTGGATAAATACACCAAGGCCGAATAACGGGCTAATAATCTCTTGGCCGGGTGCCGTTGGCATCCGGCTATCTTTTTCCTGCGACCAACTATCGACCTCCTGCTACCAGCTATCGATTTTCGACCATCGGCACTCGCTATCACCTGTTCAAATGCGCGTTCGCTCAATGCTTTTCTCCCCAAGCGAGTCCAGTCTCAGCGCCATTTTCTACCGCTTAAAAGTCAAATAAACCAAACTTTATGTAAAGCATGCTTGACCTTGATTCTTTTTTAGCCTAACTTGTTATGTAAAGGGTGTTTGACATTTTTAGCAAACGAGAGGAACTGCACATGAAACAGATCATCGACGCCATCTGCTCCAGAGGGCTACCGTCAAGGGATATTCAAAATGCTAACAGGGTGAACCTGCTCGCCCTGCTGTGGGCGCTCAGCCTGGGCGGCACCTCCTTCCTTGCCCACCAAGGCTATCTGGCCAGCACCTGGGTCGTGGTGAGCTGTTTCATCCTCCATGGCGCCATCGGCATCTGGATGCTGTTGGCCTTCAAACGCTTCCTGCGCCAGCTCGATGAGATGGAGCGCAAGATACAGCTAGATGCCCTGGCCCTGGCTGTCGGCGTCAGCATCATTGGCTTCTCCCTCTACTCGATTCTGGATCTGGCGGATCTGCTACCGGATCTTAAGGCGGCCTATCTGGTGGTGCTACTGGCGCTCACCTATATGCTGGGGATCATCTTCGGGAGACTGAGCTACAGATGAAGAACCGTCTAAAACCCCTGCGCGCAGAGCGCAACTGGACTCAGGCCGACCTGGCGGGACTGCTGGATGTATCACGCCAGACCATCAATGCGATCGAGAAGGGCAAATATGATCCCAGCCTGCCACTGGCCTTTAAGATCGCCCGGCTGTTTCAACTGCCCATAGAGGCGATCTTCGAGGAGGACGAGGCCTAGGCCGAAGGCCTAACAATATATCCCATGGCCCCTATTGACTCAGGGGCCTTTTAGATCGACACTCGCCGAAAATTGACCCGCAGAATAGCCCAAGACGTCATCCCGCCCGTAAGCCCTCTGCACCAGACATAGTAAATTAGGACCACACCATGAATCTTGATGCTTGGGTTGCTATCGATCCCTTTCGCTGGCGCGAACTCGGCTGCGCCGTGCTCTGCGGCCTCATCATAGGCCTGGAACGCCAACTCAGGGGCAAACCCGTGGGGATACGTACCTCATCGCTGATTGTGCTCGGCACCTATATCTTCATCACCGCCTCCATGGCCGTGGCCACCTCGGTATCGGATCCCTCGCGCATCATAGGTCAGGTGGTCACTGGCATTGGCTTTCTCGGGGCCGGCGTCATGCTAGCCAAGGAAGGGGTTGTTGTCGGCGTCACCTCGGCCGCGGCCATCTGGGCGCTGGCGGCGATTGGTGTCTGCATCGCCGTGGTCGACCCCTTTGTGGGGATCAAGCTCTCCCTGCTGGTGGTCGCCATCCTTTATGGCGTCGATCTGCTGGAGGAATACTCCTCGCTGTTCACCCGAGGCGTACACACCAAGTATCGCAACTGGCGCCGTAACGGCTATTGATCCATAAGGTGGGGCGCCTCGGCGCGCGCCAGACACCACACCTGCACCTGGATATAACGCGCCTCAAACAGCCTGGCGATCTCCTTGGCCGTGGTGCCTGTGGTCACCACATCGTCGATCAGCGCGACACGCTGAAAATCGAACTCGTCAATCAAACGAAAGGCGCCAGCGAGATTACGCCGTCGCTGCTTACCCGTCAGCCCTGCCTGGGGCGGCGTATCGCTGAGCCGCTCAAGGGCATCGGGTAGCACTGGCAATTCGAGGGCTAGGCCAAGCTCATGGGCGATAACAAAGGCCTGATTAAAGCCGCGCTCACGCAGACGATGTGGATGCAACGGCACTGGTACCAAGGCCTGAGGCAGGCTGATAACCTCCACCTCAGCCAACAGCCGAATCCGCCTCACCAGGGCCTGCACTAAGGGAGTCAGACCGGCGAGTTGTCCCTGATACTTGATTGCCGCCACTGTCTCCCCCAGCCCCTGATGATAACTGGCAGGCGCCACCACTTTGAGGGGCTGGCTCGTCATGCAGCCGCCGCAATAGGCGGTCTGCTGAGGCATAGCTCGGCCACAGCCCAGACAAGTCGGCGACGAATAGAGCCCGGCATTGAGGCAGGTGAGACAGATGCCTCGCTGTGGCAAGACCACCCTTTGATGGCAGATCATACAGCGATTGGGTAGACTAGCCGCCAGCAGTCGCCGCAGTTGCACAAGCCACTGCCAGCGCGATAAATGCAGATGAGTTCGATCCATTTAACTAACCTTACGATCCAGAGGCATCTTAGTGAGTCAGCAATCCTTGCATATTGAAACTATAGGCCAAGGCCGCCCCATCGTCCTGCTGCACGGCTGGGGGGTGAACAGCGCCGTCTTTACTCCCTTGCATCACACGCTCAAAGATCATCAACTCCTGTTAGTCGACCTGCCCGGCTTCGGCGATAGCCAGGCCATAGAGGGAGACCTGGATGCCTGGGTCGATCATCTCATGGTACAGTTGCCAGAGCGGGCTATCTGGGCCGGTTGGTCACTAGGGGGACTGGTCGCCACCCGCGCCGCCCTGCGCTATCCAGAGCGCATCAATGCCCTGCTGACCATAGCCTCCTCCCCCTGCTTCATGGCACGGGAGGACGAGGGCTGGCCGGGGATTCCACCACAAATTCTGGGGCAGTTTGGCGATCAGCTGGAGAAAGATCTCGGCAAGATGATCGAGCGTTTCCTGGCCATCCAGGCCATGGGGAGCGAGACCGCTAAGCAGGATATCAAGCAGCTCAGGGACCTAGTGATGGCAAAGCCGCTGCCGGATGTAGACGCGCTGCGCGCCGGCTTGCAGATGCTTAAGGAGGTGGATCTCAGAGACCAACTTGGCGAGATACAGGTGCCTTGGCTCAGGGTGTGGGGAAGGTTGGACGGCTTGGTGTCTCGCCGGGTACAACCGCTGATGCCGGTTTGCGAGTCACGCTTTGAGGATCTTGTGCTACCTAAGGCCTCCCATGCGCCCTTCTTCTCCCACAGGGATGCCTTCGTCGAAGGGGTCAAGGCCTGGCTGCGGACGCTTAAAGAATAATCACTTTAATTTATAACACTTTTTGGTTATTATTTAGGCAATACGCTAGGAGTTTTCTATGTTAGTGGTGACCAACTATCCGCAAGTGCCTATCGCGACGACCAACGCCGCGACCGATAGCGCGCGGGTAGAGAGTCAGCAACGCCCACCTATCATACCTGCACCTCAGCTTGCCAAGAGCAACGAAGAGCGCCCCTTCAACCCTCAGAATGAGCGCGCGGCGGATCAGGCCAACATTCAGGCAAAACTCAACGAGAAGGTGCAGGCCAAGCAGCAAGGGCAAGGCCAGCATCAGCAGGAAGGTCAGCAACAACAGCAACAGGCGAAACAAGGCGCCGCCGCCATCATACGCCCACTGATGATGAAGCCTGCGCTGGCACGCCGCGACATACGTAGCGCGCAGACTGAGACGCCAAGAGAGCCTCAGAAACCTAAGACCCGCATCGAGAATCAGGCCAGCAGCTTCTATCAGAGCGTGTCGGCCCATATCGCCAGCTTCTACCAGACTCAGACCCTCCCCAAGGGAGAGCCCGAGTTATCCACCTTTATCTGATCGACGCTTCATCCGACGACGTGTTCGATGCCGTGCTCTGCTGCGGCGTCTGATACAGCTGTTGTTGGTAAGCCATGCTACCCCACAGCGCCCACGACAAGGCGGTCTGCTTCATCTCATCACTCTGCGCCTTATGGGTGAGAGTATTGCTGGCAAAGTCATAAGCGTAGCCAGTCGGCTCACGCTCTGGCTGCAGGATCACCACATCGTCACCACGCAGATAGGCCATGTTCTTGTCGTACTGCATCAGGGCGCGACCCGGCCAGTCGTCATCCATCTTGGTCAGATCCCGTCCCAGCATAGGGTAGCTACCCGAGACGCCCATCAAGGACAACAGGGTCGGTGCCAAATCGATCTGGCTGGCGACACGTTGATCCATCTTAGGGGTGATGCCATCACCTATGATGATCGCCGGGATGCGGAACTGCTCCACGGGTACCAGAGAAGCACCGCCTACGCGGCTCTCATGGTCGGCCACCACCACAAATAGTGTGTCTTTCCAGTAGCTGGACGCTTTGGCCAGTTTGAAGAACTCACCCACGGCATAATCGGCATACTTGGCCGTGTTATTACGGGTCTGCTTAGGCTGATCGTAGAGCTCGATACGGCCATCCGGGAACTCGAACGGCTCATGGTTAGAGGAGCTGAACACTAGGCTAAAGAAAGGCTTACCCTCTTTATGGAACTGTTCAAACTCGTTATTGGCTCGCTTGAGCAGATCTTCGTCCGACACACCCCAGGAACCGACAAACACAGGATCTTTATAGTCGTTCTGATCCACGATATCGCTAAAGCCGTTGCCCAGGAAGAAGCTGCGCATGTTGTCGAAATGGCTCTCGCCGCCATAGATAAACTGGGTCTCATAGCCGTTCATCTTCAGCAGATCGGCGATAGTGAAGAAGTCGGTCTGACTCTTACCTAGCTTGACCACGGAACGAGCCGGGGTCGGTGTGAAGCCGGTAGTGACCGCCTCGATGCCGCGCACCGAACGGGTACCCGTGGCGTACAGACGATTGAAGGCCCAGCCCTCTTGCGCCAAGGCATCGATATTAGGCGTCAGCGGCAGGCCACCAAGGTAACCGGTAAATCTCGCCCCCAGGCTCTCCTGCAGGATGATCACCAGGTTCTTGGGCTTGCCCTGGAAACTCGCCTGATTATAGGTCACGCTCGGCAGAGACTCAGAGGTGAAGGCGCTTAGCGGGCGGCCACTGTCTTTACGTATGCTGTCTATAATCTGGCTCTTCTCCAGCTTGCCATACACCTTAGAGGCATTGGCTTCCGCCGCCATCTGATCTATGGCAAACACCAGCGAATAAGAGGAGTTCACCACCAGAGAGTTCACCAGCGGATCGTCGGCGAAGGCCACCATGGCAGGATTAAGCGGTCTGTGCCCCAGGCTAGAGCGCGCGCCCATCAGGGTCACGGCGATAACCAGTAAGGCAATGGCCGGACGCCAGAACCAGCGCGGATAGACCACCTCTTTCAGTAAGCGCCCACTCAGGCGCCAGCCGCCCCACAGACTCAGGGTACTGACGATCAGCCCGAGGAAGATCTCTCCCTTACGACTGGTCCACAGCATGGAGAGCACCTCTTTGGGGTAGATGAGGTATTCGATATAGAGACGATTCGGTCTCAGGCCATATTCATCGATAAACGAGGGAGTCGATAGCTCGAGGAAGATCATCAACCAAAGACCCAGGGTCAGCCAGACTCTCAGTACCGACTTCCAGCCACGGCCGACGATGTGGTCGCCACCAAAGATGGTGGTGCCCAGGGCGGCGATGCCCCATAACCAACATAGGGTGGCAAAGTCGACCCTCAGTCCCTGAAGCAGCAGGTGTGGCCAACCATCCACGGCGGCAACCCTATCGGCCTGCCAGATGCCCAAGCCGATACGGCTCAGCATCGTGATGGCCAGGGCTATCAGGCCAAAGTAGACAATGGCCCGCATTGGCCCATGTTTCTTGTGGGACGTCGTCATGGTTTCCTCAATCAAAATCGCTATCGCTTAATGGGTACGAGCATGTTCGCTCGGCAATGTGCCATTTTGACATAAAAGTCAGTAAAAAGTTCGAAAAGTGTAACAGTTAAATAAGACGTGAATTATCAGCTAAATAGTGGATTCCCGCGCTTTTTGCCCGCCAGAAGCCCCAACAATCTATTAAAAAATCGAATAGTAACTATCTTTCGCTCTCCCCCCTCCCTGGGTAGGATAGCGTCAGACAAGTCAACAACATCAGTTAAAACAATCAGATAATAGATGGCTCTCGGCTCTACGCCGTCTAAAGAGGATACGCCCAGGGCTCGAAATTGAGTCCCTCATGGCCACCGGCCCAGAACAGTGTCTGCCAACAAGCCTTAGGGCCTCGCAAATACATAAAAATAACAACTGGTTATTTTCTAACAGCTTACACACGACAATTCATACGGTTACCCATGCATTCATATCAGAGATTCACGCCGGAGGTGCCCCATGGCTGACTACCTCATTAGCTATAGCTTCGAGTCACCCACGCCGCTAAGCGGCCGTCCCGGCCCCAAGGCAAACAAGACACGCCTGGAAAACACCCTCAGCGCCAGCGTGATAGTCAATGCCCGCGGCCTGACACTCGCCAAGCAGAAGGTGATCGCCAGGGGTAAACAAAATGGCGTCAGGCGGCTCAAGATACTCTCGGCCGAACTCCTGCTCTAGACGCCGGATGCCAGGCCAGCAACCAAGCAAATAGGTGTGGAATCTAGGCATAAAAAAGGCCGCAAATGCGGCCTTTAAGAAGGGATTATGCGAGACTACTTCTTCAGTTTGGCGAAGGCATCGGCGAAGGCGTTACCCATTGCCGCATTGGCTGGCGCCTTGGGCTGCTTATACTGACCCTTAGCCTGGTTCTTGCCCAGTGGGCCTTTACCTTGATGTCCCTTGCCTTGGCCCGCTTTCGCCTGGCCCTTGCCGCCTTGGTGAGACATTTGCTTCTCGCCCGGTTTCTCGTCCAGACGCATGGTCAGGCTGATACGCTTACGCTCGGCATCAACCTCCATCACCTTGACCTTGACCACATCGCCGGCCTTCACCACTGTGTGGGGATCGCTGACAAACTTGTCGGTGAGCGACGAGATATGCACCAGACCGTCCTGATGCACGCCGATATCGACGAAGGCGCCGAAGTTGGTCACATTAGTCACCACGCCCTCTAAAATCATCTCCACCTTAAGATCTTTAATCTCCTCGACCCCTTCCTTAAACACGGCGGTCTTAAACTCGCCGCGGGGATCACGACCCGGCTTATCCAGCTCGCTGAGAATATCTTCTATGGTCGGCAGACCAAACTCATCGGTCACAAACGCCTTGGCATCTACTTGCTTGAGCAGATCTGTGTTGCCTATCAGGGCATCCACCGCCTGCTGCTGCGCCGTCGCGATTCGCTCGACCAGGGCATAGGTCTCTGGATGCACCGCGCTGGCATCCAGCGGGTTGTCGCCCTCACGAATACGCAGGAAACCGGCCGCCTGCTCAAACGCCTTAGGGCCGAGACGTGGCACCTTAAGCAGCTGTTTACGCGAGGTAAACTGACCATTTTGGTCGCGATACTCGACGATATTGCGCGCCAGCGTCTTGTTCAGGCCAGCCACCTGAGTCAGCAGCGGCATGGAGGCCATGTTGAGATCCACACCCACGCCGTTTACACAGTCTTCCACCACGGCCTCGAGGGATTGTGACAGCTGACTCTGACTCACGTCATGCTGATACTGACCCACGCCGATAGACTTAGGCTCGATCTTCACCAGCTCCGCCAGCGGATCCTGCAGGCGACGGGCGATAGAGACGGCGCCACGAATCGACACGTCCAGCTCGGGAAACTCCTCCGCCGCCAGCTCAGAGGCGGAATAGACGGAGGCGCCCGCCTCGCTCACCATGATCTTGGTGAGTGTCGGCAGCTCGCTCTTCAGCTCGGCAATCAGCTCGCCCGCCAGCTTGTCGGTCTCGCGTGAGGCGGTGCCGTTGCCTATGGCGATCAGCTCCACCTTATGCATCTTCACCAGGTTCGCCAGGGTACGGATCGACTTATCCCACTGGTTCTGCGGTGCATGGGGGAAGATGGTGGTGTGGGCCATCAGCTTGCCCGTGTTGTTAACTATGGCCACCTTGACGCCGGTTCTCAGGCCTGGGTCCAGGCCCAGTGTGGCCTTGGCACCGGCTGGCGCCGCCATTAAAAGATCGCCCAGGTTACGGGCGAAGACATTGATCGCCTCTGTCTCGGCACGCTCGCGCAGCTTGGCGATAAACTCTGTCTCCATCTGCAGCGCGATCTTGATGCGCCAGGTAGAGGTGACCACCAGCTTAAGCCACTGATCCACGGCGGAATCACTCAGCTTGAGGTTAAAGTGATCGGCAATGATCACCTCGCAGTAACTGCCTGACTTGGCCTCGCTGTCTGGGTCTGCATTCATGCTCAGGCTCAGTACGCCCTCGTTGCGACCACGCAACATGGCCAGGGCACGATGAGAAGGCGCATGCATCAGCTTCTCGCTGTGCTCGAAATAGTCTCTAAACTTGGCGCCCTCTTTCTCCTTGCCCTTCACCACACGGCTCTCGAGCACGGCGCTCTGAGTCAGATGTTGACGCACCTTCTGCAGCAGTTCGGCGTCTTCGGCGAAACGTTCCATCAAGATGAAGCGCGCACCATCGAGCACCGCCTTCACCTCATCGAAACCCGCCTCGGCATTGAGGTACTCGCTCGCCAGGGCCTCGATATCCGCCTGACGATCACTCAGCAAACGATCCACTAAGGGTTCGATACCGGCCTCGATGGCGATCTGTCCCTTGGTACGACGCTTAGGCTTATAGGGCAGATAGAGATCTTCCAGGCGTGTCTTGCTGTCGGCCTGATCTATGGCGGCCTGCAGCTCGGCGGTCAGCTTACCCTGGGCCTGAATGCTGGAGAGGATCACCTGACGGCGATCGTTAAGTTCGCGCAGATAGCCCAGACGGCTATACAGAGTGCGCAGTTGGGTATCGTCTAAACCACCTGTGACCTCTTTACGATAACGCGCCACGAAGGGAACCGTCGCGCCGTCATCCAATAGAGTGATAGTTGCCGTCACTTGCTGCTCACGAACATTAAGTTCCTGAGCGATGATTTGTGCAATATTTTGCATAGATTACGTCGTGCCCAAATAGAGAGTTAAGTGCCGCCAAAGATAACACAGCCCAGGGCCAAGTTGTACGCCCTATCTGTCGCAACTCCTGATAAGGACGGGTAAATTAGGCGACACGTCTCTCAGTTTAGTCGCGTTTTTCGCATAACTCCTGCCAGCGGCGAGTTGCCTCAGGCTGACCGTTACAATAGCCAATGTAACAGTTGAGCTTCTGGGTGGTATCGCTCTGGAATGACTCCTCGATAGGCGCCGGTACCTCAATAAGATGCAGGCCGCCGCTGGCGATACAACCACACAGGGTATCGACAAACTCGCCATCGTACTGGCACAGATGTCCCCTGCCACCATAGGCCTGAATCAACAACTTAGGATCGAATCCCTCATGGTTACAGGCATAGATGGGCGCATCACCGGCCTTACCCAGATGGAAGATGTTGTTGCGCATGTAGACGATAACCAGGTTGGCCCCCTGCTTCTGCAGGTTGATCAACTCGTTCGCCTGGAAGTTGAAGCCACCGTCGCCGGTGATCACCACCACGGACTGGGTGCTGCCCTGCTCGGCGAGCTGATCTACCACGGCTCTGGCATAAGGCAGGCTGGTGCCCATGGCCGCATACCAAGGGTTGGCCAGATAGCTGCGACCGATATCGCTACCGAGTGTGGACAGCTCGAAGCTGGCAAACAGCGAGTTACCCACCTCGGGCACGAAGATGAAGGGGCGCTCGCTGGCCTGCTGCGCCGCGTTGATGCAGGCCGCCAGATGGTGATAACCCAGCTTGGCATCGCTGGCTCTAGGGGGCTCAGATACAGAGTTAGATTCGATATCAAGGCTCAGATGCACGAGCGCCGCCTTGATAATAGGCTGCTCGCTCAGTAGCCCCATCACGGCGGCGATGTCCGCCTCCCACTGGGCCGTTCCCTTGAGCATGGTCTTGTTGCCATGATTGTCTATGGCATGGGTCTGGCTGCTAAAGGCATTGTTAGTGTCTGAAGGGAAAATCGCCGTGCCCAGCTCGAGCACATAGTCGGCCTCAGACTCGATATACTCCTGGTTCGGCAAGCGGCTGAACACACCGTTGTAGCTGCCCAGACAGAGTGGCTTCGACTCATCCAGCATCCCCTTACCAAACCAGGTGGTGGCATAGGGCAGCTTGTTCTGTTCACAGAAACTCAGAATCTTCGCCAGCAGCGGCGCATTGAGTCTGAGCTTCTCACCGAGGAATACCAGCGGCGCCTTGGCGCGCTGCAGCTGGGTGCGGATCTGACTGGCGATCAGCTCGGCGCCGCTCAGGTTAAGCGCCTGGGGCCTTAGCTCACTCGGACAAGTCGGCAGGCTCAGCGCCTGGGTCGGCTGATAGATAAGATCTCTCGGCACCTCAATATACACGGGCTGACGATTCACATAGGCATGGGTGAGCAGCTGCAGAAACTGCTCCGCCGCCACGTTAGGCTGACCGCTGTGACGCTGGCCCTGTAGACGCTCGGCGCGCACGCCCAGCGCCTTGAAGGCGTTGAGCGCCGCATCGAGATCTGTGTGCCAGGCCGTATGGGGATGCACGCTGTGATGCAGCGCCTGACTGTTAATCTCCGCCTCGCCGGGGGCACCCGAGATAAACACCACGGGCAGGCCTTCGGTGCGCGCCAGAGCCGCCGCCGAGGTGCAGGGCAGGCTACCGACAGTATAAGTGGTCATGCAGACCCCGAGAGGATTCAACTCGGCCTGGGCGCAGGCACTGAAACCAGCGTGCATCTCGTTACTCGAGGGCAATACCGCCACCCGTTTATCCAGGGTGTTGATCAGATTAGCGACGAAGTCACCACCGACACCATAAACACGTTTCACACCGAAGAAGGCCAGCAGCTCGGCGATGCTATCGCCAAGCAGCGGCAGATGGGCGGCGTAGTCGGCGCCAAAGTTAGATTCGATCGATACAGACACGTTAGACTCTCGGGTTGTCCAAAAATGTCTGTAGCCTAGGGGCTGCGGCGCATCTGCGCCTTGATCGAGATCATCAAGGCTTAGCGCGCAGTGCTAAGCCAAGGGCGAACCACAGTGACAAGATTTCGTTACAGGGCTCATGTTAGGCAGGTATTGATTGATTTATCAGAGCATTAACTGAGACTGGAGGCGTTAGCCCAGGCTTACACCCGGGCTGAAATCGCGAAGGCAGGCTTAGTCCTCGAACGCCTTATATTGGATCTTGTTGACGTACCACTCCTTCTTACCCGCTGGGGTGTTGACCACCACTTCGTCGTCCACCTGCTTGCCGATCAGCGCCCTCGCCATGGGCGAGTCTATGGTGATATAGCCAAGCTTAGTATCCAGCTCATCCTTGCCGACGATACGATAGCGCACTATCTTGCCCGCCTCGTCCTCCAGCTCGACCCAGGCGCCGAAGAACACCTTGCCCTCCTGCTGGGGCGAGTAATCGACGATCTGCAGATCTTCCACCCGCTTCACCAGATAGCGCACCCGGCTGTCTATCTGTCGTAGCAGGCGCTTGTTATAGGTGTAGTCGGCGTTTTCGCTACGGTCGCCCTGGGCCGCCGCCTCCTGCACCTTCTTGGTGATCTCGGGGCGGTACTCTTTCCATAAATATTTAAGCTCTCTGTCGAGCGCTTGCCACCCTTCGCGGGTGATCAACATGGCTTTCATCTTTCTCTCGTCATGACTCAACAAGATGCCAGGCAGCGCCCGCGCATCGAATGATTTTCGGCTGATAATAACCAGCGCAGCCGTTGAAAAACAATAGCCCAGTGGCACGACCTTAGCGAGGCGATAAGCCAAGCCATCTCCCAGCCGCTCGCCAACTGACGGTTTCAATTTGGTTACAATTTCCCGGCAGGCAATCAAAATACATACAATTTCAATTGGTATCAGTAAGTTATAACCATTTTGTTTCTAACGCTGTGAAACATCGCCGCAACTCTGAGCGAAATCTCGCTAGGCTTTTAAATAGCAAAGCGGCTATATTAAGCAGGCACATAAGATTAATATTGAAATTCAGCCAGTTGAGCGGTAAACCTCGAGCCGATCGCACTGAAATAAGGGATAGAGAGCATGGGACAAGAAACCTCTAAAATTCTCGTTGTCGATGATGATATGCGCCTAAGAGCCCTGCTAGAGCGTTACCTGATGGAACAGGGTTACCAGGTCAGGAGCGCCGCCAATGCCGAGCAGATGGACAGGCTGCTGGAGCGGGAAAACTTCCACCTGCTGGTGCTGGATCTTATGTTGCCGGGGGAGGATGGCCTCTCTATCTGCCGTCGCCTGCGCCAAAATGGCAATACAATTCCCATCGTGATGCTGACCGCCAAGGGTGACGAGGTGGACCGCATCATAGGCCTGGAGCTGGGCGCCGACGATTACCTGCCCAAGCCTTTCAACCCCAGAGAACTCCTGGCTCGCATCAAGGCGGTCATGCGCCGTCAGGCCCCCGAGGTCCCAGGCGCGCCGACACAGCAGGAAGAGGAGATCACCTTCGGTGAATTTACCCTTAACCTGGCCACCCGCGAGATGTACCACGGCGAAGAGGCAATATCCCTCACCAGCGGCGAATTTGCCGTGCTCAAGGTGTTGGTGAGTCACCCCAGAGAGCCGCTGTCACGGGACAAGTTGATGAACCTGGCCCGCGGCCGCGACTATTCAGCGCTGGAGCGCTCCATCGACGTACAGGTGTCGCGCCTGCGTCGCCTGATCGAGAAAGATGCCGCCAACCCTAGATATATCCAGACCGTTTGGGGCCTGGGCTATGTGTTTGTGCCCGACGGTGCCGCGCGGCGTTAGCCCTGGCCATCGTCTCCAATAATGAGCTGGTTTAAACGCTTCCTGCCCCGCAGCGCCTTCAGTCAGACTGTACTGCTGATAGGCTCGCTGCTGCTGGTCAATCAGTTGGTCTCCTATCTCTCGGTGGCTGTCTACTTTATTCAGCCCACCTACCAGCAGATCAACCAGCTGATCGCCCGTCAGGTTAACCTGCTGTTCGTCGACGGCGTAGATGTCGGCCGCGAACACCTCTCCATGGTCGACGCCCTCAACGCCAAGGTGCGCGACGACAGCATGGAGATCTACAACCTCAAACAGGCCCGCGAGGCAGGGGTCGATCGCGCCGCCTACTACAGTCTGCTATCGGCGCAGATGTCAGAGCATCTGGGCGGCAAGGCCGAGGTGCGTATCGCCCAGGGCAAGGAGTTCGAGATCTGGATCCGCCCGCCCCAGGCACCATCGGTATGGATCAAGGTGCCTCTGACCGGCTTCAACGAGTTTGGTCTCTCGCCCCTGACCCTCTATCTCATGGTGATCGGCGCCCTGAGTGTCGCCGGTGGTTGGTGGTTTGCCCGTAAGCAGAACAAGCCATTGAAGCGTCTACAGAAGGCGGCGATTTCCGTCTCCCGCGGCGACTATCCGGCGCCCCTGCCCCCGAGCGGTTCCACCGAGATCATCGAGGTGACCAACGCCTTCAACCAGATGTCCCGCAGCATGCAGCAGCTGGAGCAGGACAGGGCCCTGTTGATGGCGGGGATCTCCCACGATCTGCGCACGCCCCTCACTCGCATCCGTCTCGCCTCCGAGATGATGGTTGAGGAAGATGAGTACCTCAAAGAGGGCATAGTCCATGACATCGAAGATATGGATGCCATCATCAACCAGTTTATTGCCTATATACGTCAGGATCAGGAGGCCAATCGCGAACTGGTGCAGATAAACGATCTGCTGCAGGATATCGCCCAGGCCGAGACCAACCGCGACGGCGAGATAGTGCTAGCACTGAGGGAATGTCCCGAGATTCCTATGCAGGCGGTGGCGGTCAAACGCATCATCAGCAACCTGGTAGAGAACGCCTTCCGCTACGGCAACGGCTGGGTAAGATTGAGCTCCAGCTTCGACGGCCGTCGGGTTGGCTTCGGCGTGGAAGACAACGGCCCAGGCATCCCAAGCGATCAGATCCCCAAGCTGTTCCAGCCCTTTACCCAAGGCGATAGCGCCCGCGGCAGCGTCGGCTCAGGCCTGGGACTAGCGATCATCAAGCGTATCGTCGACCGTCATCAGGGCCAGGTAGTACTCACCAACCGCCCCGAAGGCGGCCTGCATGCCCAGGTATGGCTGCCGCTGGAATAGCTGCCTCTCGGCCCCTCCTCTAAACCCTGGCAATAGCTCACCCACTTCTCAAACTCAGACGTCATACCTAAGTGCCATACTTGAGTGCTGTGTCATCAATCTGCAACAATTACGTCATATTCTGGCGCAAACTGTCACTGGCGCGCGATCATGAAAATTTCCACCCTCTCCCTCTGGGCCTCTGCCACCCTGTTACTGCTGGCCGCACTCTTGGCCGGTGTCGTCGTATGGAGCAACCAGGAGCGCGCCCAAATAGAACAGAAGAATCAGATGCTGGCCGATCTGCAGCAGCAGTTTCTGGTCGAGGTTCGCCGCCAGCTGGAGAGCTACCTGAGTACGGGCAACAGCCAGCAGCTGAGCAGCGCCAAGCAACAGCTTCAGACCATAGCCGCCAGCCTGGACCAGCTCTCTCACGAGGAAGCCAACCGACTACAGGGGTCTATCTCAAACTTTATCAAAGACTTGGACAGCCAATACCGCGCCGCGGGTAAGCTGGCCGGCAATCCCCGTCAGCTGCTGGCCCACGCCGAGAGCGAGATGATCTCCTACAACCAGCACCTGGCCGAGTATGCCGACAAGGGCCTGGCGGAAAACCCAAAACTCGCCAAGCAATACCTGCAACTGACCCAGAGTCTGCCGCCTCTGGTGTATCAGCTGTCGCAGCTAACCCAGGACTATCTGATCGGCAAAGATCAGCGCCTCAAATCATTACTTGCGACTCAGATCCAGGCACTGACCGACTGGCACGACCAACTGGCCAAGCTGCCGCTACTCGGCCTGTATGAAGCCCAGGAGGCCGACGAGTTTGCCCTGGGTGACGACGAGCCGGAACAAGTAGAGATAGGCGAGAGCTACTACAGCGAGCTGCTCTCCCTCAGCCAACGCTACGGCAAAGAGGTGAGCAACACCCACCAGATGCTGACCGCCAACCAGGCTGCCCAGGAAGCCATGATGGCCGCCATCGTCCGCATCGAAGATGAGCTGCTCCAGCTCGGTCAAGCGCAGCAGGCGCAAAACCTGCACCTCAAGCAACAGCTACAGACCCTGCTCTACGGCGTGGTCTCAGTGCTGGCGGTGTTCGCCCTGGTCTACCTCCTGTTACAACAACGCAGGGTGGTAAAGCCCCTCAGACACCTGAATCAGGCCTTCATGCGCCTGAGCGAGTCCAACAACCGCGAGCGCCTGACCATAGAGCGACGCTGTGAAACCGGCCAGATCGCCGGTCACTTCAATCAGCTACTCGATCGCTTCGAGGCGGAAGATGCCGCCCAACGCGTCAAGATAGGCCAGATCTCCACCTCGCTGTCACAGCTGGTACACCGCATTACCGAGCTGACCCAGGGCACAGAGACCACGCTCGGCATAGTCGACACGGCGCAGAATCAGACCGAGCAGGTGCGCGCCATCGCCCGTGAGGTGAGCGAACTCTCCAGCCAGGTCGAGCAGCATGCCCAGCAGACCCACAGCCAGATGCTCGCCAGTCAGGAGGAGGTGCAGGCCTTCATGAGCGCCGCCGACGAGACCCAGCAGGCGGTGAGCCACTGTCACCTCTCCTTAGGCAGCCTGACCACCTCGGTCAACGACGTCTCCACCATACTGGATGTGATCGGCAACATCGCCGAGCAGACCAACCTGCTGGCCCTCAACGCCGCCATCGAGGCCGCCCGAGCCGGTGAACAGGGACGCGGTTTCGCCGTGGTCGCCGACGAGGTGCGTAACCTGTCTCAGCGCACCCAGGAATCCTTGCAGCAGGTGGTGACCATATTGAGTCAGCTCACCGAGGCCAACCAGCAGCTGACCCTGAGCGTAGAGGGAATAGCGAGCACCAGCCAGAAGCAGGCCCAGGGGGCGCAGAATCTCTGGCAGGTGACCCAGACGGTGCAGCAACAGTCTCAGGAGATGACAGAGACCGCCAAGCAGGGCAGTCGCTTCAGCGTCGATCAGGCCAGCCACCTGGACAGCCTGTCACAGGCGATGGAGTCGCTGAAACAACACGCCATGGCCGCCGCCAGTCAGAGCGAGGTGATCGCCGATGAGGTAGCTCAAGGGGTCGCCGACATCGAGGCCAGCCTGGGCATCGACGGACAATCGCTGGATAACGCCGCCTAACCCAGCTCAAACTGGAATCTGGCCAGCAGAAAAGCTGGCCATTTTATGCTAATGTGCGCCGCACCAAAACGGATGATGAACCACAGAGGCGCCTCATGAAGACCACGCTCGCACTCGGCCTGGCCGGCCTACTCAGCTTTCCTGCGCTAGCAGACTCAGACAACTCCCCCTTCGCCATGTCACTCATTGCTGGCCTGGAGTCCTACCCGGATTCAGAGTTCAGCTCCATGTCACGTGGTGGTGGCCTGTCGTTTATCTGGGACGACCTGCGTTACGACAATGTCTACCAGCTGGATAACAACTACTTCCGGGTGCGTGGAACCTACTACTACGAGCGCGACTCGGAAAAATATGATGAAGACAGGTTTCGTAACTCCATGGATCTGCGCTTCAACTATCAGCGTCCCTTCGCCCGCTTCGGCGAGCAGCAAGACTACCTGCTGAGTTTCCATGGTCGCTACGAAGGCCACTACAACAGCCAACAGCTAGAAGAGTTCGAACAGCTGGCGGTAGCCGGGCTGTCACTCAACCGCCGCTTCGGCAACGTCAACCACTATGATCTCGGCCTGACACTCGGCCTGGGCTACAGCGAAGAAGAGAAGGATGACGACTGGCCGCGTGAGGAGATGGGCCGCACCGAAGAGGAGCTCAACCGCGCCGGTTTTGGCTATTTCTTCGAGTGGAGCAATAAATACACCTTCGCCCACACAGGTGTGCAGCTCGGCGCCAAGTGGAGCCGCTTCGACGGTCAATGGGGCTATGACGCCGACAAGTTCTACACCATGGACAGACTCACCCTGGAGGTGATCATGCCGCTGGCCAACCAAAACAACCTGCTGCACTTCACCACCCAATATATCAGCCGCGACTACGAGGTGGATCTACTGGGCTTCGAAGACACCCTCTATCGTGTCGCCGTGGAATATGTTCACTACTTCTAAAGGCTTGTTTTAGTGCATTTTCACATCTAGCCACAAAAAAGGGAGCCTTAGGCTCCCTTTTCTATTTGCAGCGGATTATAACGCCGCCAGTACCACCTCGGCCTTACTGACCTCGAAGCTCTTGGGCGCCTCGACATTCAGCAGAGTCACCACACCGTTATCGATCACCATGGCGTAACGCTGAGAGCGAATGCCGCCAAAGCCGGCGGTGTCCATCTCCAGGCCCAAGGCCTTGGTAAAGCTGGCATCACCATCGGCCAACATCATCAGCTCGCTGGCATTTTGCGCCTCGCCCCAGGCCTTCATCACGAAGGCATCGTTAACCGATACACAGGCAATAATATCGACCCCTTTGGCCTTAAACTGATCCGCCAGTACTACATAGCCGGGCAGATGCGCCTCGGAGCAGGTTGGGGTAAAGGCGCCGGGTACGGCAAACAGCACCACCTTCTTGTTGGCAAACAGTTCGTTCACATCATGGTTGACCATGCCGTTCTCGGTGAGCTGACCTAGGGTCGCGGCGGGTAATGTTTGTCCTTGGGCTATCATGGAAAAATCCTTATGGTTAACAGTAAACTTAGGCAGCCAAATTGGCCTTATCATGTCACTCACCTAAGCAGATACCTGAAGCATAGCCGTTATTGGGCGAGACAAACACAGACGAATGTTAGGGTTTCTCTTACTTGCCTTCTGGCTGCGGCTCAGCTTTACGCCTGAGGCGACGATAGGCGCCGCGACAACAATGGCCGCAGCCGTGCAGCGTCAACTCACAAAACATGGCAAACAGCAGGCCGAACACCAGACCGAAGGCGATGGCGCGACCATCCAGCAGTATGCTGTGGCTGAAATGCTGCCACACCTGGTCTCTGATCTCAGGCAGAGGCGCAAGCACAAGCCTGTCGAATCCACCGTAGGTTGATTGATTGAACTCAGTCAGCGCTGCAGACAGCAACTGATACCTCTGATACAGCGCCTCTATGCTCTCGCCACCGGCGTTAAACACGGCATCGGGATTCTGCTTGTAGTGAGCGATTAGCTTATCGATATCGCCGCCGAAGAAACGGTCGGCATCGCGCTGAAACTCGGCCAGACTCTGTTTGGCCTCTTGGGTATGAGCGGTAAGCGCCTTGCCATACTGATCCACAAAGGCCGGCACCTGCACTCCGAGCAGCACGCCGCAGACAAACAGCAAAAGCCTGAGGTAATCCATCAAGCGTCTAATCATCTTTCCTGGCCCTCCGGCAAAACGTGCTACTTGCTCTCTAACCTGACCTCAGGGTGCTGGGCACTGGCCTGCTCGTGATAGATATCATCCAGATAACTAAGCAGCTGATCTTCAGCAAGCTCGGGCGGGATCACCACCTCATAGACACGGCTACGCATCCCGGTTTGCGACTCATTAAACAGCTGCCACTCACCATCCACGCGCCGCACCGACATGGACCTGCCAAACACATTCACTCTGATCATCGCTCGCTCCCAAGACGCCACTAGACTAGCAAGCTAACACTCGCTGCCGGGCATCACAATAGCCGCCTCATTAAAGGTCATTCACACAAAAATCATCAGATTAGCAATGGCGCACATGCACTTGGAGATGAGAGGTAATTAGGGATTAGTCTTGCCACCTTGTCCCGAGGTGAAACGCGTCCAGAGTCTGGCCAGGTCGCCGCTCTGCTCCAGGTTATCGACGCCGCGATTGAACTCGCTCAGCAGCGCCTGAGCATGGGGACTACGACGGGACACCAGCATGTAGAAAGGTACCTTAATGCCCCCCGCCATTGGCAAAATGGCGAGCCTATCCGCCAGGCTCTCCAGCCCCTCCAGTCGTAATATGGCACTGTAGACCTCCCTATTTATCAGGAAGAACTCGCAGCGACGCTTGAGCAGTAGGTCGCTAAACTGCAATATCTCGTTGCTGCGGGCAATGTCGAGATCGGCCGGCTGGCCATAGTAGGCGTAGTTAAAACCTCGTATGCCACATACCCGTCCGAGTGTGTCGAGTCGTCTGGGTAACCCCGTAACCTCGAGTCCACGAAAGCGCTCTTGAAGGAAGGCCACGGACGGGCTCAGATGGAAATAAGGCCGTGACAACAGGAAAGTTGCCCGGCGCTCATCGTTAGCCGATGCGGCCATGGCCGCATCGAGACGCCCCTGCTCGACCTCCAGCAAACAGCGGGGCCAGGGGGCGGCCACCAGATTAACTTGCCAACTAGTAGGCAGCACAAGACGCAGCAGTTCGATATCGAAACCCGCATTCACACTAGTTTTATGGCCATCGAGGCGAATGAAATAATTAAGAGGTGGATACTCTGTCTCATCGACGCAGATGTTGATCGTCTTAGCCTCCAGCTTGGACTGGGGCGCGGCGTAGGTGGACCAGACAAACAGCAGCATTATCAGCAAGGTGTGTTTTGCGTTCATAGAGCAGCCAAGACAAGATATTCCTATTGAGTATAGGCAAGTTATTGGAATCAACCTAAGGCGCACAAGGCCTGTTCAAACACAGGCTAAGCTAAGGACTAAGCCAAATTTAAAAGGCCGAATTTACAAAGCCAGGCATAAAATAACCTTAGGTCAATGAATGGCCATGCCATAGCGAGCGGCGACATAATTTATTGCCAAACATTATAAATATCCCGCCTTTTTACTAGCGTTACTCCTCCGTTGACCGAGGAAACACAGGCCGTCACCCAGCCCTTATTCCACCTGACTTTGACACCTATTGACGGCCGAATAACCCCCTCAGCAATGCCAAAAAATCCAATCGATAAAAGACAAAAAAAGCCTGCCGAAACTGATCTTTGTCAGTTAAGCACATTTCGTGAGCTGTTTTACTCGGCAGGCCATCACGACAAACGTGACCTAAATCACAGTTTGTTCTGGTGGTAATAACCAGACGCAGAACAGGGACGATCTCGCTACTCATCAAATTCATGGTCGAAAACACGTGGCAATTTTGGTGTCTTGATAAAAATGCCGCACGGAATTAACACCACTAACCTGAAGAAGTGATCTCCTATGAAGTCCCCTTTTTTTGCTCCCGGAGCCGCCTTTCGTTTTTCTCGCTTAACCTTAGCCATGCTGGCCTGCTGCGGCACTACCTTGCCAATAACCAGTTACGCCGATACCTCAGACAGGGCTAACGAGGATACAGAAGTCATGGTCGTCGTCGGCAAAATGCCCGAGGCTCCGTTAAGCAGCGCCACGCAATCTATCTCTGTCGTCGACGCCGAGGTACTAAAAGCCCGCGGAGCGAAAGATTTAGCCTCGGCCCTGTCCATGGTGGCGGGCGTAGATATTGCCAGTGGCGGCGATGGCGGCCCGGCCTCATCAGTCCCCGCCTTATGGGGATTGCGTGAGTTTGATGCCTTTCTTCTGGTGGTCGATGATGTGCCCGCTGGCGGCGCATTTACACCGGCACTGGTTTCATTGAGCCTACAAAACGTTGAGCGCATCGAAGTGATCAAGGGCGCCGCACCAGTCAGTTACGGCGCCACCAGTTTCGTCGGCGTGATCCATGTGAAACACTACGCGGCGGGTGAAGGCCCGACTAAAATCAGCGCCGCCGTAGGAACAGAGAGCAGTGCCCGGGTGGCATTTACCACACCACTATCCGCTAGCGGCGATGCCTGGCAACATTCGGTATCCTTCGATGCCGAGAAACAGCACCTCGCTGGCACCCGTCATGGTTTCGAGCGCCTGCATGGCCTATATCGTGGCGGCGCCGAGTTCGGTGGCGGTCAGTTCAATCTGGATCTCGATATCAGCTCGGTAGATCAAGCGCCGGGCAGCCCACACCCAAGGGAGGGGAAAACGCTCACACCACGAGTGCCGTTAGACGCCAACCATAATCCGCGCAATGCCAAATTGGATGAAGACCGTCAGCAGCTGAGTCTGGCCTATGAGCGCGACACGGCCCTAGGTAGATCCGTTTCACGTCTGGCCTACACCCGCACCCAAAACGATAACGCCCGCGGCTTCCTGCGAGAAGGTTTTGCCGACGATGGCGTCACGGTCAATGCCGACGGTTATAGTCAGGAGATCGAACGTACCGAGATCTATTTCGACAGCCATTTTGTCAGCAAGCTCAACCCGCAGATGACACTGGTGTGGGGCGTCGACGTCAACCATGGTGACGGCTCGCAGCACAGCAATAATTTTGAGTATGCGGTCGCAGTCGACGGTCATAATGCTCCGGCCTGGCAGAGCCTGCCGATAGACGAGCAAACCTATCTGGACGACAAGCGAACCTTTAGCGGCGTATACGGCAATCTCGTCTGGGATATCACCGATAGATGGCGTATCGACGCCGGATTGCGCTTCAATCACACCAAGGAAACCCGCGCTGGCCATGAAACCGATTTTACCGGCCAGTCACCAGAAATGATCGTAAATGAAACCGTTAGTGAGACAGATACGCGTTTCTCCGGCGCCCTGTCGAGTAGCTACCGTCTGTGGCAATCGCAACAGGACTATGTGACCCTATACGGTGGGTATCGCAATAGCTTCAAACCTGCCGCCATCGACTTCGGCCCCGAAGCGGAAACTGAATTGCTCATGCCAGAAGACGCCACCAGCCTAGAGATAGGCCTACGGGGACAAAACTACGGTGGTGCACTGCGTTGGGATCTTGCCGCCTTCGACATGAAGTTTAATAACCTAGTGGTCAGCCAAGCCGTCAACGGCTTACCCACCCTGATCAATGCCGGTGATGAGCACTTCAAGGGTATAGAGGCAGAGGCGCAGTGGCGTCTAAACGATGCCTTCACCCTACTGGGTAGCTATGCATGGCACGAAACCAAGTTTGCCGATTACGAGCGGTTATTCGACGGCGTGCCGTTTCAATTGAGCGGTAACTATCTGGAGATGTCGCCAAAACATCTTGCCGCACTGGGCCTACGCTATGGCAAGTCGCAGGGGCTACACGCACACCTGGATGTTAACTATGTCGGCGAGGTGTATCTGAATAAACGCAACACAGCATCGGCCACAGGCTACACGGTATTCGATGCAGGCGTGGGTTATACCATGAACAACTGGGACGTTAATTTGGATCTGTATAACGCCTCCAACGAGCGTAACCCCAGCGCCGAGAGTGAGCTTGGCGACGCTCAATACTACCTGCAGCCTAAACGTTCGGTGTGGTTAACCGTCAACTATCTGTTTGATTAATAACTGCAGGCTCGGTGGCCAGGGCACTATAACCTAGTGCCCTGGCTATCTTAGTAGAGCACTACTCGCTCTTCTGTCGCTAGAAGCATAAGCTGACATAGGCTGCCTCCAGTTTTCAATCACTTAGTCAAAAGATGCAACCATAACCTGACATAAAATATAACCATAAGCTGACAAATAAGAGCAGCCTTTTTCAGACCATGGTTATGACATGTACTTTTACAACACCCGGATATTTTAAGATCCACTGACAACGCCTCATAGTGAGTGGCAAGAAATAAAACCGATCACGTACACCTGTAGCATCTCAGGCTCAAATCGCTCCAACTTTGGGCAAGCTCGATACGCTTCGGCCAAACTGCACAAATTAGGTTACTGAAAGGGATCCCAATAGTATAGGGCTCATGCACTATTGAGCTTAGTAACGGCACAGACTCAGATTGCCCACATTCTAGCAGACACAGTTCGCTTCTACTGGCAAGCTGTGCTCAGACTACTGGTCACATTGCCCTGTTTCAGACAAGAAAAAACCCCGATTAAATGGGGTTAGCACCAAAAACAAGGAAGCAGTCAAATCTGGTCAGAACCAATTCAGCTTATCTGGCTTCTAAGCGAGCACGGCATCATAACCTCCATGTTTAATGCTAAATCAAAGCCTAGTAGAAGGTGGGCATCATTTCCATTAACGATGGGTGGCTACTTTTTATTTTAATGGGTAGCTTCTTTTTATTACTAACTCAGGCTGAAATCGAGCTGCAATGTTCTTAGCCCACTCACACCAAAAGTCAGTGAATTATTTTATACAATTCGTAAGAGCCATCAGTTTTAAACACTTGCACATAGCTTTTTCTATTCTTAATATTACTGCGTATAACTTCATATTCAGTTTGATTCCTATATGACTTGCTCGAAATTTTTACGACCTCTGTGTTATTACAAATTTCATTTATATTAACTCCATTACTGAAAACATTTAACCCCAAACTTTTGCAAGATTTTTCAAATCCATCAAGGAAGCCATTAATAACTTCAAAATCTTGTCTATTTACCATATTTTCAATTGTGACAAAATCTCTTTGCTCCTCGCAATCTACACTCGAGAGCTCCCTCCCCAGAAAAGCACTCTTTCTATAATCTACATGGAAATCCACTCCGACCATTTCCAACTCAATAAAATCTCTAAAACAAATTCCATGTTCAAAATAGGGGCTAAGCTTTAACTTAAAATTATAATAGCTTTCATGAAGTTCATTACGTTTGACTATCAAGGACTCAAATACAACCCCCTCCTTCAAGTCTAAAGTAATCAGCTCATCTTCAGCACGAACACTGATAGTGACAAAATAGAAAAACATAACAGCATATAGATAATTTTTCATACGCACTCTCACAGCTATAATCCCTGGTAAACTATTAAGCCACGCTCATTCCTTTAAAGTAATAAATTCCGTAGCCGTTACACCTAATTCAAACTTCAATGCTGAACATTCTTTCGGAAGCTTCTGGTCTTCCCAATAAACAGATGGAGCCATAAACTTCCATCCATCTTCATAGACTAAAGAAAAACCACCAATGACAGCTTTATTTGCGACAAATACACATGCATATTTATCAACAACCTTGGATTGTAAAACCTTCCCGTCATTCAGCCTTGCTAAGCTTAAAAATGGCGCGTTGACAAAAGAGGTGTTCACATTGCGCATATCTCCTAGGGAAACATCAACCCAATGTGTATTTATTTTACTTGCAATAATCTCGCCTTCCTCGACCTGAATCTGTGCAAGATCAGCCAGAAAATCTAGCACAATCTCACCTGCACTCTCGTGAGTCTCTTCTGCCACGGAACAAAAACCGACACTCTCGATACCGAAAGCTAATACCAATAACAACCAATACTTGTTCATCTTTAAGACTCTTTGCCCACAAAAAAGCAAGCCACCCAAAGTTAATCAATAACATAGCACCATTATTTCCAGATTACTCCTATACAGCCCCAGGAAGGCCCCATAAATGAGAACACTCATTGAGATGGCTGCAAGCGGAACATCAGATAGGTTGGATATGATAGAAAAAAGACAAAAAGGCAGAGTTTAAGGCATCGTAAATTGACCTGGGTGACAGGCTGAGTGCAAAAGTGGGAGACGACTAAATACTAGCTAAGTTGCAGATGCTGACAACTGCTTGCAAAGTGCCTTCGTCGTTTTTCTAGGTGGGTATAATAGTCATCAAGCTCTTGCACTGAGCCAACAAGCCCTCTAAAGGACTTGCCAAAATCAGTCGTTAATATAAGCCAGGTTTCTGCAGCAACATTAATTCGTTGCAAGATATTCTCTGCACTTTTTGAGATAGCACCTCGCTTATCTTCTCGGATGACCCGTCCGGTTTCATCTACTAGCTCTAGTTAATCTTTAAAGCAGAACGCTATGCCTTTGGGTTATTGTGCTCGCATTACCCACTATGCTTAACCGAATAGCATTACCAAGTATATGGGGCTTGCTGGCGAGCAAAGCTGCCTATTTTTCTGTTCTGTAACGCTTGTTCACTTTAGACTCAGTAGACTGTGAAATATCCTATTTCTTTGAGGAATATCAATATCCCCCCTGCGGTCATTACTCCCACAAAAGCGAGAAAAATCACAAGCCAATAAGTATCAAATCCATCAATAGTGCCATAGAGTTCAATATCTTTATAAATCTGATATTTAAGAGATAAAAAATACTCCATCACCCAGCCAAAAAACGGTGCTGTAAAAACCACCCAACGCCAATCCCCTAATATATACACAGCCGTTATCAAAGCCAGTGGTAAAAATATTTGCGTGAGAGTAATGACAAAGTCAAACTTCACAAAAAAAATTGCCCCCTTCTTGTTCCAACTCTTAACCTTTCTATTATAACTACTAGACAAGTAGCGTTTAATAAAATCCACTAAACTCACACAAATCACCTTAGTTTCGAGGAGTATGAATCGCCACCGATTTTCTAGACACTAGTTGTCTTTCATCGCGGCCTTAACGTAGACATCGAAGCGGTTCTTCTTGGTTTCGATGCGGGTGCTGGGTTTGACGCCATCAAGATCGTCGGCATAGTCGGGGCGCTTGACCACCACGCGCTTGCTGGCGAGGGCCATGGCGGGGGCCAGCAGGCCGTCTGCATCGAGATCGGCGCCCACCAGCGATTGGAATACCCGCATCTCTTTCTTTACCAGGGCCGACTTCTGCCTGTGAGGATACATAGGATCCAGATAGACCACATCTACCTGCTCACCCAACTCGGCCATCGTCGTCAGGCTGGAGCCATGCACCAGGCGCATGCGTTCCTGCATCCAGGGACCTATGTCGGCATCTTCATAAGCGCGGCGCAGGCCATCTTCTAGCAAAGCGGCGACCACGGGATTACGCTCCACCATGGTGACATTGCAGCCCAGACTGGCAAGCACGAAGGCGTCTCGCCCCAGGCCTGCGGTGCCATCGACGACAGTCGGGGTCACGCCCTGCTTAAGGCCGACGGCTTTGGCGATCGCCTGACCCCGGCCACCGCCGAACTTACGTCTGTGGGCCACGGCGCCGGTAACGAAGTCCACCAATATGCCCTTAAGCTTGGGCTCGTCACGCTTATTCAACACCAGGCAGTTATCTTCGAACACCAGCTCAAACAGGGCGTCTGCGTCGAACTCCAGCCCCCAACGGTCACACACGGCTTCCAGGGTCGGGTATTGGCGATTAAAAAAGATCCCCACAGAGGCGGGCTGGGTCGATGATGCTGTCACTTTGGCTCGGTCAATTAAGAAATCACGCCGCCATTATGCCAAAAGTGCGCCGCGCTGAATATGGCATTATTATCGCCCTAATTACCGACCTAGGCCCAGGCGCTGTACCTGGGCTGGCATCCCCCCTATAATCGCCCTATCAGGCTAGCGCCCTCATCATCTGGAATATTCATGTTAAGTTACCGCCACGGCTACCACGCCGGAAACTATGCCGATGTGCTCAAGCACAGCATCTTGCTGCAAACCCTCAAGCTGATGCATAAGAAGAATAAGCCCATGGTGTATATCGACACCCATGCCGGCGCCGGCGGCTATGCGCTATCCGATGAGTTTGCCCAGAAGACGGGCGAGTATTTAGAGGGGGTCGCCAAGCTGTGGGACAAACAGGACCTGCCCGAGGCACTAAGCCAATACGTCAGTGATATCAAACACTTCAATGGTTCAGATGAACTGGAACTCTACCCTGGCTCGCCCGCCTTTGTCGACATGAACCTGAGAGATAAGGATCGCATGGTGCTGCATGAGCTACACGGCACAGATCATCAGCTACTTGAAGAGCAGCTGGGCGGCGACAAGCAGATCAAGGTGATCAAGGGCGATGGCCTCAAGGGGCTGTTGGCCGCCGTGCCACCACTCGAGCGGCGCGGTGTCATCCTCATCGACCCCAGCTACGAGATGAAGAGCGACTACCAGGAGGTCGCCAAGGCGGTGATCAAGGCCCATAAGAAGTTCGCCACCGGCGTCTTCATGATCTGGTATCCCGTGGTGCAGCGCGAGCAGACGGAGGCGATGTTCGAACTGCTCAAGCAGAGCGGCATCAAACGTCAGCTACGCATAGAGCAGGCAATAAAACCAGACAGTGAGGAGTTTGGCATGACGGCGGCGGGCCTGTGGGTGATCAATCCCCCCTGGCAGCTGGATGAGATAGCCGAGACGACGCTGGCATATCTGGATCCCTTGCTCAATCAGGGCGGCGGCCATGTGCAGGTCACCTGGGAAGTGGGCGAATAACGCCCTCAACAACAAATACTTTTAGTGTTTAGAAGAAGGGCGCGCAGGGCGTGCCCTGATGATAGATCATCTGCCAACGCCCCCCATCGCATTTCCACAGCGAGGTGCGCAGCGAATAGCGCTTATCCACCTCGTTCACCGGCTTAAAACAGGCGCGATAGTTGAGCTGAGCTAAGTCCTCACTCAACAAGCGATACTGCATATCACTTATCTTAAACGCCGGCGGCTTCTCCTTGGGCAGGCGCGCCAGCACCTCGGGCTTACCGAAGCTCATCCCGGTAGCGCCTACCTCCAAGAAATCGGCATGGATCAGCTCGTCGAGCACATTGGCATCGCAGCGCACCTCTGGGCTAAGTAGCGCGAGTTCCAGTTCGATAATGGTCTGGCGCATCTCATCTACCCCAGCTTCTGATAGCGTTTCAGCAGTATCTTGACCCGTTTCACATAGGCCTGGGTCTCCGGATAGGGCGGGATCCCCTTGTACTGAGTCACTGTGGTGGGGCCGGCGTTATAGGCAGCGCAAGCCAGATCGATATTGCCGCCGAACCTTGCCAGCATCTTGGCTAAGTAGCGGGCGCCGCCGTCGATATTCTGCTCGGGCCGGTAAGGGTTCTTCACCCCCATCGCCTTGGCGGTACCCGGCATCAGCTGCATCAGGCCCATGGCACCGCTGCGCGACAGGGCAAATACATTGAAGGCCGATTCGGCGTGGATCACGGCGCGGATAAGCGCAGGGTCCAGCCCATGGGTCTTGGCGGCCCGTGAGATCAACTCATCATATTCGGCGCTAAACAGCGGCATCTTCTGCCAGTCGAGGTCTGAGTCGGGTTTGCAGGCGTAGCACTCATATAACAAGACCCTGAACTCGCTGTCGCCCGGGGCATGGTCGGCAAAGGCCACCACGCCGTTGGCCTGGGTATATTGATAAACCTTGATCTTGCTGTCGTCGGTCTCATCCAGGCGCGGGGCATCGCCGTTGCTTAGGATGCCATGCTTAGAATAGCTCGCCTTGTAGCGCGGCTTCTGTGCCTGCTCGGTGGCACCTAATGGCAGACATAGCGCCAGGCCGCACCAGAGGCACAGCAGCTTTTCAACAAAATGAGGCGCAGGACGAGCACGGCTAGGCATTAGAATCCAATGTTCTGATCGAGTTTAAGTACTTCAATCATAGCAAAAAGCTGCTTCATCTCTCGGTTAATTTGGCTAAATTCGTACTCGAAGGTCGCGCCGTTGAAGATAGAGCCCAGCTCGAATCGATTGTCGCCGCTCTGCAACATGATCAATAGCTTGTCTTCGTAGAAGGCACACTGGATCTTGCCGGAAAACAGGTTGGCCAGCGACTGCAGACGCTCCATGAAACCTAGGGTGAGCAGGTAGCGCGCCTCGATCTGATCGCTGGAGAAGACATCGAACTGCTTCTCGAATCTCGGGTCTTCCAGCTTGACCCGGCTCAGGCTCTTAAAGCTGCTGGAGAGGAAATTCACCAGGCCGCCGCGGTTCTTCACCACTACGGTATGGCCCTTAAACCTCTTGTGGCTGCTGAGCTGCACCATGACGCCACGAAAGACGGTTTCTGTCTCCGTGCTCTTCTCGCGTTTGACCTGCTTGGTCAGACACAGCTCGTTGATGGCGATCTCCACCCCCTTGTGGGTGCCCTGCACATAGTCATCGAACGAGGCGTTGTCGTAGTGGGGCAACAGCTTGGAGCGTTTGAGCTGAGTCAGGCTCATGTTATGGCTGGTGCTGAAGATAAAGTCGGGACCGAAATAGCGGAAGATCTTGGGAAACACCTCCTGCTTCACATCCCGCTTATAGCGCTTTAGCGGACGATAACTCCACCAGCCAAAGGGAAGGCACAGCACGATGAAGAAGACCCAGGGGATATCCAGGTAACCGGACATACTAAAGATAAGGATCAGCAGCGCCAGGCCGAGGAGGATCCCTAAGCTGGTATAGATACGCCCGCGCAGCGCCTTGAGGCTGGCAACCCTGTGGTTTTCAAATTTACGGGTGAGCGGCTCGATATGTTCTTCATAATAAGCCTTAAATTGTACCAACTCCTCGGGGTCCGCCCGCAGGCGTTGCGGCTCACGCTGGGCCTTAATCGGCGCCCCGAGGATGAAACTGATGGGGTTCATGGCATCTGAACCCGGCTTACTTCAGGTAATCTGATGCGTCGATCGGCGCCTTGGACGCGTCATCGGCCTCATAGAAAGGCATCACCTTGACCTTGGCCATAGAGGCGATGATGGAGCCGGGGAAGATCTCCACCGCGGTATTGAGTTCAGACACGGCAGCGTTGTAGAAACGTCTGGCCGCCGAGATATGCTCTTCGACCTCGCTATAGGTCGCCATCGCCTGCACCATAGTCTTGTCAGACTTGAGCTCGGGGTAGTTTTCGACGCTGACCATCAGCTGGCCCATCTTGCTGTTGAGCTGCTCGGCCAGACCCAGATGCTCCTTGATGGCGGCGGCATCGTTAAGATCATAGCCCGCGGTCACCTGAGTACGCAGCGCGGTGATCTCCGTCAGCAGCGACTTCTCGTGATCCATAAATTTCTGTGCAATCTTAAGGATGTTGGGCACCAGGTTGGCGCGCTTCTTCAGCTGCACATCGATACCCGACAAGGCTTCACGCACGGCGTTACGCTTCTTAATCAGGCTGACATACCAGAGGTAGGTGATAATAACGACTAGGCCAAAGCCTAACAGCAAACCTTCCATCTTTGAGTTCCTTCCCTATAGTTATTCTTATATCTCGTTAGTTAACGCACCAGCTTCACCGATTTTCGCGATGATTTCCAGCAATTTATCAGTGCCATTTACGGCAAGGCATTGCTGCTATATTCATCTTTTTTCACCGAAAATGATATTTATCACGCCATTTTTGCGCTAAAAGCATCCTTTTCACCTAGCTTCACTGCTTTTAACTCGGCGCGCAGCAAAATGCACAACAAACGGCGAAACAAAAGTAAATCGCAATACAAAACAATGCTATATAAATTGATGCAATATTGCCGCATCAAAATCATCCCCCAAACCAAGGGTCAAAATGACAGGCTTTACCAGCGTTAAGCGAGACATTAGGGCAAAAATCGGTCTATCTGCTGCGTATTTCATAGACACTGTCGCCCCTGCATTCAAACCTAACCTACTAGTTGCGCAGAGTTTGACCAGTAAGATCAGGCCTTGCAGGCAGAGGAAGGCCTAATGCACTTTTTCACTTTTTCACCGGCGTTTATCCAATCGCGGCTCCAGCCTTTAAAGCTGTCACCTGTTCAGTATTCGTACAGCCAGCCTGAGCTATTATCTTAATCAACCAAGAGGCAACCCAATCTTCCCTAATTGGGCTTTGGTTTCAATCATCATCCTTTCATTGGCCCGCTTAGACTAAGCTGGGCTTTTTTTTTGTCTGAACGAAGCCGCCACTATCACCTTCAGTACTCTTCATTAGCCATTCGCCATAACCCGCTAAGGGCGGGCAATTATGGCAAATTAAGCTTCAGTTAAAGCAACTCCTTCATCATAAAGTGCTAACACTCCGCCTACAGGCGGTCAAAATGATAAGGGCACCCAGATGCCCAAGATGAAGGAAACACCATGAGCTCCAACCAAGAAGATGGTCTGGTGGCCAGTCAGCCCCCAACACCATCGACGACCAAGAAGGGCCTTTTCGTCCGCTTTCTCAACCTGGTCGAACACCTGGGTAATCTCCTGCCCCATCCCATCACCCTCTTCGCCCTGTTTTGTGCCGCCGTCATAGTGATCAGCGGCATCGCCGGCTATTTCGAACTGACGGTCAACGATCCCCGTCCGGTCGGCGCGGCGGGACGCGGCGAGGATGGCCTGATCCACGTGGTCAGCCTGATGAATGCCGAAGGCCTAAGGATGATAGTCTCCAACCTGGTGACCAACTTCACCGGCTTCACCCCCTTAGGCACAGTACTGGTGGCCCTCTTGGGGGTCGGCATCGCCGATCGCTCCGGCCTGCTGTCGGCCGCGATGCGCACCCTGGTGATGGGCGCCTCTAAGCGTCTGGTTACCCTCACCATAGTCTTCGCCGGTATCGTCTCCAACACCGCTGCCGAGCTGGGCTATGTGGTGCTGATCCCCATGGCGGCGCTGATCTTCCACTCCCTCGGGCGTCATCCCTTGGCGGGTCTGGCGGCGGCCTTCGCCGGTGTCTCCGGCGGCTATAGCGCCAACCTGCTGCTGGGCACGGTTGACCCTCTGCTATCGGGCATCACCGAAGCTGCGGCGCAGATGATCGACCCCGACTATTTAGTGGGCCCAGAGGTCAACTGGTACTTCATGTTCGCCTCGACCTTCGTCATCACCATTCTCGGCGCCCTGGTCACGGAAAAGATAGTCGAGCCCAAACTGGGTAAATATGACCCCAGCGAGGCCAGCATAGATCTGCACAATCAGAAGATGGATGGCGTCACGCCGCTGGAGATCAAGGGTCTCAAGATGGCCGGTCTCTCCATCTTAGTATTGGGCGGCATATTGGCGCTCTCTGTGGTGCCGGAAAACGCGCCGCTGCGTCACCCTGAGACAGGGCTGGTCGCGGGCTCGCCCTTCCTCAAGGGAATAGTGGCCTTCATCTTCATCTGTTTCGCCATTCCAGGCCTGGTGTACGGCAAGGTGGTGGGCACCATGAAGCGGGATAAAGACGTGATCGACGCCATGTCCCACAGCATGAGCACCATGGGTATGTATATCGTGCTGGTATTCTTCGCCTCCCAGTTTGTCGCCTTCTTCAAGTGGACTAACCTGGGCGCCGTGCTGGCGGTAGCAGGGGCCGATGCCCTCAACGCCATCGGCCTCACGGGCCCGCTGGTGTTCCTGCTATTTATCATGATGTGCGGCTTCATCAACCTGATGCTGGGCAGCGCCTCGGCCCAGTGGGCGGTGACGGCGCCTATCTTCGTGCCCATGTTGATGTTGGTGGGCTACGCCCCAGAGACGATTCAGGCCGCCTATCGTATCGGCGACTCGGTCACCAACCTGATCACCCCCATGATGAGCTACTTCGGTTTGATCCTGGCGGTGGCCTCCCAATACAAGAAGCATCTCGGCATAGGCACCTTAGTCGCCACCATGCTGCCCTACTCGATCGTCTTCTTCATCGGTTGGACCTGTTTCTTCTTTATCTGGGTGTTTGCCCTCGGCCTGCCGGTCGGCCCAGGCGCGGCGACCTACTACACGCCTTAACACCCGACGCGAGGCCGGTGATCCTGCCGGTCTCGCTCGCTTTCTTAACCTGATCTTTCTAGGCCAGATCTTTCCAGGCCAAACAGGCCTTACTCACTTGCTAAGCCAGGCAAGTCTTAATGGCCTCGCTGAGCGAATCGACCCGTCTCGGCAGCACGGCCTGACGTCGACGGCAAAGATAGATAGTCTCGCTGACGGCTACCGGCAGTCGATGAGCGGTTATCTTATCCTGACGGGCAAAGGCCTCCACCGCGTAGGCAGGCAAGACGGTGAAGCCCAAACCTCGGCTCACCGGCTCTAAGATCAAGCCTATCTGGTTAGAGAAGCCACGATTGGGCAGCTGATCACTGTGTTCGAACTCGGAATAGTTTGCCCCTAGCAGCAACTTGGCATGATGGGCGCCATCGGGATGATCTATAAAGCCCAGCTGTAGCAACTCCTCCCAGGACACCGCCTCCTGGCTCGCGGGCGTCACCAGGAGTAGCGGCTCCTCGGCAATCGCCTCGGCCTGCACCTCGGACAGCTCTGGCTGGCGGGTCATCAGGCCGATATCCGCCTCCATGGTGGCGATGGCGCTCTCTACCCCGGCGTTGGAGGCGAAACGATAGTCCAGCGACAACTCGGGGTGGGCGCATTGCAGTTCTAGCAACTCACCATACAGCTTGAGGCCGACGCTACCGGGTGACATCAGGCGTACCTCTCCGGCAAAGGGCGGGTCTTGCTTGATCCCCTGCTCAAGCTGAGCCCAGGATTGCAGTATCGCCTGCCCCTGCTGGTATAGTTGGCGCCCGGCGTGGGTCAGGGAAAACTTCTTGCCTTCCCTGAGCAGCAGCTGGGTATCGAGCTGCTCCTCCAGCTTGCGCACATGCTGGCTGACACCAGATTGGGTCATATGCAGACGCTCGGCGGTGCGGGTGAAATGCCCCAGCTCTACCAAGGTGCAGAAGCTGCGCAACCAGATAGGATTCATCATCACATTTCATACTTAAAATGATTAATTTTGATAATTTTACATAATTTAGTTCACTTTGTAATCTGTGCCCAATTCGTTAAACAGGAGCACAGCATGAACAACTCAGCTTACCCAAGAACCTTCTCACACATAGGCATCTCGGTGCCGGATCTCGATGCGGCCGTCGCCTTCTACACTGAGGTGCTGGGCTGGTATCTCATCATGAAACCCACAGAAATTGTTGAGGATGACAGCGCCATCGGCGAGATGTGCACCGACGTCTTCGGCGCGGGATGGGGCTCGTTTCGTATCGCCCACCTGGCTACCGGCGACAAGATAGGCGTCGAGCTATTCCAGTTTGCCAACCAGCAGAACCCAGAAGACAACTTCGAATATTGGAAGACGGGCGTATTCCACTTCAGCGTGCAGGACCCGGATCTCGAAGGCCTGGTAGAGAAGATTGTCGCCGCCGGTGGCAAGAAACGCATGCAGGCGCCGCGTTACTACTACCCAGGCGAGAAGCCTTACCGCATGATCTATATGGAAGATCCCTTCGGCAACATCTTAGAGATCTACAGCCACAGCTATGAGCTGACCTATAGTGCGGGCGCTTACTAATACCAAGCGCTAGCCCATAAAAAAGGCCAACCCTCAACATAGGGTTGGCCTTTTAGTATCGATTTAGGCTAATTAGATCAGTATATTAGCCTTGAATGCCCGAGTGTCTCAGCAGGGCGTCGATCTGTGGCTCACGGCCTCTGAAACGCTTAAACAGCTCCATAGGCTCCAGGCTGCCACCCATCTCGAGAATATTCTCCAGGAAGCTGCGACCGGTATCGGCGTTGAAGATCCCCTCCTCCTCGAAGCGGGAGAAGGCATCGGCCGACAACACCTCGGCCCACTTGTAGCTGTAGTAACCCGCGGCGTAACCACCGGCAAAGATATGGGCGAAGCTATGTTGGAAACGGTTGAAATCGGCGGCCTTCACCACGGCAACCTGATCTCTCACCTCATCCAACTTGGCCTGAATATGGGCGCCCTCTGCCGGGTCATATTCCAGGTGCAGGCGGAAGTCGAACAGCGAAAACTCCAGCTGGCGCAACATCATCATGCCTGACTGGAAGTTCTTCGCCGCCAGCATCTTGTCCAGCATGGCCTTAGGCAGCGGCTCATGGCTCTCGAAGTGTCCGGAGATCTCGGCCAGGGCCTCCTCCTCGAAGCACCAGTTTTCCATAAACTGACTCGGCAGCTCCACCGCGTCCCAAGGCACACCATTGATACCTGATACGCCCGCCACGTCTATCTTGGTCAGCATATGATGAATGCCGTGACCGAACTCGTGGAACAGGGTCGTCACCTCGTCGTGGGTAAACAGTGCTGGCTTACCATTGACCGGGGCATTGAAGTTACAGGTGAGGTAGGCCACCGGCTTCTGCAGGCCATGGGCGGTTTGACGACGCACGCGGCAATCGTCCATCCAGGCGCCACCACGCTTGCCTTCACGGGCATAGAGATCCAGGAAGAAGCTGCCTCTGTGCTCGCCCTTGGCATCTTTGATATGGAAGAAACGCACATCTTTGTGCCAGCTGTCGAAATGTTCCTGCTCCTCTATGGTCAGGCCGAACAGGCGCGACACAGTATAGAAGAGGCCGGAAAGCACACGATCTTCCGGGAAGTAAGGACGTAGCAGCTCCTGGGAGATCTCGTATCTGTGATGCTTGAGTTTCTCGGCATAATAAGTGAGGTCCCATGGAGCCAGCTCGCTCACGCCAAACTCTTTCTCGGCGAACGCGGTCAGCTCGGCAAGCTCGTTCTGTCCCCGCTGCTGAGAGCGGGCCGCCAATTCGTTAAGGAAATCCAGCACCTGCTGAGGCGACTCGGCCATCTTGGTCGCCAGCGACTTATGAGCGAAGCTGTCGAAGCCCAGCAGTTTAGCCAGCTGATGACGCAGATCTAAGATCTCATCCATCAGCGGACCGTTGTCGAACTCACCTGCGTTAGGGCCTTGATCCGAGGCGCGGGTCACGAAGGCGCGGTAGCACTCCTCTCGCAGCTGACGGTTGTCGCTGTAGGTCATCACGGGCAGGTAAGAGGGGAAGTCCAGGGTGAACAACCAACCTTGCTGCTCTTTGGCCTCGGCCATCGCCTTAGCCGCGGCAATAGCAGACTCGGGCAGACCGGCCAGCTCCTGCTCGTCTGTCACCAACTTGGTCCAGGCCTGGGTGGCGTCCAACAGCTGATTAGAGAAGCTACTGGTTAACTCAGATAAACGTTTAACCAGTTTCCCATAAGTTTGTTTATCTTCATCGTTCAATCCTATGCCAGATAACTCGAAATCACGCAGGCTGTGGGTGATGCTGGTTTGCTGCGCCTGACTTAGCTGGGCAAACTCGTCGGACTCCTTCAGCGCCTTATAGGCCTGATACAGCCCCTGATGCTGACCCACATAGGTGCCATATTCCGACAATAGCGGCAGGCAGGCATCGTGGGCAGCGCGCCACTCATCAGTGCTGAGCACAGAGTTCATGTGCGACACAGGCGACCAGATCTGGCTCAATTCGTCATCCACCTGCTCAAGCGGTGCGATCAGGTTATCCCAGGTGAAGGGACCGCCACTGGCGAGCACCTCATCGATCTTCTGGCGACAATTAGCAATCCCCTGCTCGACGGCTGGCTGAATATGCTCGGGTTTGATTTGCGAAAATGGCGGTAATTCACTGCCGCTTAGCAAAGGGTTACTCATCTGTTGTCCTCGTCAATCTTAGGGTATTGAGATTATGTATGGGCGACGGCGCGACTATTCAAGCATCTTTAACAAACTAGCCCGCCGAAGAGAGCTAAACCCAGGATTTAACAGCTAGGTTTATAAACCTAACAGTGAAGACCTAGAAGTAAGACCTAGCAGCAGCCTGGAGGAAAAACCTTGATCTAGAACAAGGCTATATTTACTTCACATTTACAACACAGATATTGCCAAGCGGATCGCAAATGCAACCAATTCTCATTTATGTTTAATATTTAACCCATTACTATTCATCCCGATCCCAAACTTATTTCAGTGTTACACCCATGAACAGATTGATCAGCCACTCTTGTATTATCGGCCTACTGCTGGCCGGTACCGCCAACGCCGCCGACCAGGCCATTACCGGCACTGTCGATGACTCGCATATCAACAACATCATCAGCCACAGTGAAGGCCCGGATACCAACGTCATCCTCGACCTGGGGTGGGACTCGAAATATATCTCAGAAGGGCGTAGCAACTTAGACAAGGGCGGCATCTACTGGGCAACCGCCGCCGTGCAGATAGACGATCTCACCCTGTTTACCACAGTCGGTCGTGGCGATAGCCAATACTACATAGAGTGGAACATGGGGCTGGAATATGGCTTCGAGTTTGGCGACAACTTAAGTGCCGCCTTGGGTTACCAGCGCATCGAGGCCTACGGCGATGAGCGCTGCGGCGATAACGAGCTGTTCGCCACCCTAGAATACACGGGCATCGCCTGGTTAACCCCTTCCCTGAGCTACACCTACTCCACCGAGGCGGCGGGTTACTTTGTCGAGGCCAGCCTGCACAGCGAGTGGCCTGTGTCAGACAGACTCACACTGACGCCCTATGTCACCCAGGCGTTCGACTTCCAATATGTGACCGAAACGCACAACGGCCCTAACCATTTTCAGTTTGGCCTCGAGGCCCAATATCAACTGGCCGACCGCCTGGTACTCTCGGGCCACCTGAGCCGCACTCTGGCCCAGGAAGATATTAAGCAGGAAAATCCAGACGCCAAGGGCAGCCTCAACAACACCTACGCGGGCCTGCACCTCACCTTTAGTTTCTAGGTCTCTAGCTCCTAGGGCGCTAGCTTTCTAGGCTATAGCTTTCTGAGGCTCTAGCCTGAAACCGACAACCCAGACGATCTCCTTCATTGAAAGCTGGCTCGCCATGAACTAGCTTTATCTAAGGCTGGCAAGGAGTGCCAGCCCTGACCTGGAGGACACGGAATGTCTGGCCACTATCGAACGCTTACCTATTTCACCTTAAACGCCATCGCACTCTCGCTGCTATTCATCTGCGCCGCTCAGGCCCAAGATAAAGACGCGCCGCTCATAACTGAGTCAATCACCCTGCCCGCCGACGGCGCCCTGGACAGCGAGGGCAATCCACTCGTCATTCCAGACAACCCCATAGGCGCCCTTAACTATCGCGCCAGCCCGACGCAGCCCAAGTCGCGCCGGGATAAGAAGTCCACCCAAAAGCCCAAAAACAAGCGCAGCAAGAAGCTGAGTCACAAACAGCTAAGCCGCAAACAGCAGCTGGCCAGTCGTCAGCATGTGGCCGACGATCCCAGCTGCCGCTGGCTCGATAAGCGTATGTCGCATCTGGAGAAGAGTCTCAAGCGGCAAGCGAAACAGGATTACGGCTATCAGGACAAGGAGCTTCGCGCCCGCCAGAGCGAATGGGTCTGCATGAAGTGCGGCGCCGAAGGGCCGAGCCAGAGCGATCACCACAAGTGTCAGTATCGGCGCTAACGCCAAACGCATTTGAAAGTCATACGCCCTGACGCGGGTCTAGTGCTAAAGGGCGCACACACCTCTGGTTTGCTTGTCGCTTTACCCCTACAATGACCCCCATATGCAATCCTTCGAATTTGGAGAAAAAGATGGCTCAACATTTTGACTATATCTGTTTAGGCGCCGGCAGCGGCGGCATCGCCTCGGCCAACCGTGCGGCCATGCGCGGTGCCAAGGTACTGCTGATCGAAGCCAAGGCACTGGGCGGCACCTGCGTAAACGTCGGCTGCGTCCCTAAGAAAGTCATGTGGTATGGCGCCCAAGTCGCCGAGGCCATGCACCTGTACGCCAAAGACTATGGCTTCGACGTCTCGGTCAATAAATTCGATTGGAGCAAGCTGGTCGAGAGCCGCGAGGCCTACATAGAGCGCATCCACGGCGCCTACGACAGAGGCCTGGACAGCAATGGCGTCACTCTGGTGCGAGGCTATGGCCACTTCGTCGACAACAACACCATAGAGGTGAATGGCGAGCACTACAGCGCCGACCATATACTAATCGCCACCGGCGGCACCCCGACCATTCCCAAGATTCCGGGCGCCGAATACGGTATCGACTCAGACGGCTTCTTCGCCCTCAACGAGCAGCCTAAGCGTGTGGCCGTTGTCGGCGCAGGCTATATCGCCGTAGAGCTGGCGGGTGTACTCCATGCCCTGGGCAGCGAGACTCACCTGTTTGTGCGTAAACATGCACCGCTGCGCAGCTTCGACCCTATGCTGAGCGAGGCCCTGATGGAGTCTATGGCCACAGACGGCCCTAGCCTGCACACCCACAGCATTCCAGAGTCTGTCACCAAGAACGCCGACGGCTCGCTGACACTCAAGCTGGAAAATGGCGAGAGCTATGAGATCGATACCCTAATCTGGGCCATCGGCCGTCGTCCGTCCACCGACAAGATCGGCCTGGAAAACACAGACGTTAAGCTCAACGACAAGGGTTATGTGGTGGTCGATGCCCAGCAAAACACCACAGCCAAGGGCATCTACTGTGTCGGCGACATCATCGAAGGCGGCATAGAGCTGACCCCGGTTGCCGTGAAGGCGGGCCGCCTGTTGTCTGAGCGTCTATTCAACGGCATGACAGATGCCAAGATGGATTACAGCCTGGTGCCAACCGTGGTATTCAGCCACCCGGCCATAGGCACCATGGGCCTCACCGAACCCGAGGCGATCGCCCAATATGGCGAGGAGAACGTCAAGGTCTACAACTCGGGCTTCACCTCTATGTATACGGCGGTCACTGCACACCGTCAGGCCTGTAAGATGAAGCTGGTGTGCGCCGGTAAAGAGGAGAAGGTCGTGGGCATTCACGGCATCGGCTACGGCATGGATGAGATACTGCAAGGCTTCGGCGTCGCCATCAAGATGGGCGCCACCAAGGCCGACTTCGACGCCGTCGTCGCCATCCACCCCACAGGCGCCGAAGAGTTCGTTACCATGCGTTAATACGCTTGTTGCTTGATTGAGAGAAAAGCAAAAGGCCAGACAACTGTCTGGCCTTTTTAATGCTGCCGCAATGAGAATTGGTACTCATCTTGTGGAAATATCGGCTAATGCCGTGTTAAGGGGTGAGCAACGCAATGCGAAGTTTCCTAATACCACCTTAATCACTAAACTTAACGCATGGTAAAAATGCCACGCGTGGCGCGTCCGTCTTAAAGCGTTGTATGGTTAATCCTTGTTATGCTTCTAGCTCAGCGAGCATCTGAGTTTGATCATAATCACCAGATTTATGTGACAATATTTTAGCTTGATGTTTTTTGAATATATTAACGGCTTTGGCTCTTTCCTCGCCCTCAATCTCGTTTAGCCATTGCTTTAGGTTTATGACATAGATAGGTTTATCATCTTTTCCTTTAGTTAAGGTTAAATGACTAAAAGCTTTCCTAATAAAATCATGGCTGATTTCCTCTTCTAATTCTTTGATTAAAAAATAGGTGTCTGCATATAACGGATCTTTACCTGCGCGATAATGTTCTTCCCACTCTGACCACTCATCTTCTCTACCGAGATGAGAATGTAACTTTCTAGCAAAGTTAGTATTTATACCCTCAATATATAAATCAGATACATGGGCATTTTTTAAATGCGCAACTTCGTGAGCCAATTGACCTAAAAACATATTAGAATTGGCGTCTAATGTTAAATAAATAGCAAACTCGTTATCTCTTTCTGGTATGGGCTCACATAAAGGACTGTTTAACGCTGAAGCAGTTGATGGATCTATTGGTTGATTTTTCCTTAAATAAACAGCCGTTGGCGTAGTTTTCCCATAAATTTCATCTAAATACTTTTTGGAAATTTCATAGTCAGATCTAACGCTTTCTTCTTCATATTCTTTATATTTTAGATGCCACATATAAACTCCTAATATAACCTCGAAAACATAACACCCTGTTAAGGTGTAAACAACGCAATTCAGAAGTTGCCGCATATCACCTTAAACACTTAAACCAATGCATAATGAAAATGCTACACGTTGCGAACCACTCTTAAACAGTTATGTGCTTTCAACGTATTTGTTAAATAAGCCTTTCATTTCATTCTCTAAAAGAACTTGATTACATCGCTCTAAAAATGAATAAACTTCTAGCAGTGAGAAAACCACTTTTTCAAATTCTGCACGATCATTTGAAGGAGTAATACTATTTACCATGTGTAAATAAAAGTTTAACTTTTCATATTCAGGCTCTTCTTGAATTCCTTTTGACTCAAAATCCCTTAATGTAGTGCTTATTTCAAATGGGGCCTGTCCATGATACAGCCTTGCAATACCAAAAAATGTATTAGCTAAATCATGAAGACAATCACCAAGAGTAACATCATTTGTTACTGCGGAAAAGCCAAGCACTTGTCCCAAAATATTACTCAACTCTTCATGACTCTTGGATAATTTTCCTTGACGTTCCTTATAGTAATCAAATAAATGTTCGCGAGCTTTAAATTCATGGCCTTTAGTCAATTCCTGTAATTTTGCATCATACTGTGCTTTTGTTGCTTTATATGTGGCCAATGCAGCAATTACAGCTGGTCCAAGAATTTTAATTGCATCAACTGCAATTACCTCAATCATTTTAATTACGGCAGGTTCCAATAGATTCACTCCTTGGCGCATAACGCTTATTAGCAAAAATGCCGCTTATATAAATCAATATCACCTAATACAGAACGCGACAAATTTTTAACCATCTGAAATTTATATCAATAATGACATTGCATAACAAGGGGGAAGTGAGCAACCCTAAAACAAAACGAGACCCGCTTATTTAAAGGAAAGGGCGAGACCTGCAATGCTTCCCATTAAATAGGAAACGGGGTAATCCTTATATACAGCTCAATAAACCAAGCGAATTATCAAATGACCTGAAAATAAGCACATCTCTTCGCCTCATCCTTCACTTCAGCCTTAGTCTACTCCTAGCAAGCAATCACCGAACATCAGCCAAAAGTGTGACTTGCGCGGCACTGCAAGATGAGTCAAATCCAGCATAGCTAACACTCCCGCCAAGCCTTAGGTTCAGCAATAAAATCCATTGTGGTCACGACAAAAAAAATTAGCTTTTCTCCCGTGGGGTTTATCAATAAGGTCGCGCCCTAAACAGGCGATGGAAAACCTCAGACAATCGAATGAAAACCAAGGAAAAAAGTCAGCGGCGCCACGGTGATGGCCAATTATGACTATAGTTAAGCCAACTGAGCTTTTCTGCTGGCCGCGCGCCGTGCTTAGGTGACCTCACCCCCACGCGACGCCTAGCGCCGTCGCTCTCGATTGTTCGCTCTGAGGCCAACAATCACTTTGAATTTGAAAGCATTATTTTAATTACTTAAAGATTTACACTAAGGAAGTAGAGATGCGTATTGCAATCTTATCTCGCAACGAAAACTTATACTCCACCCAACGCCTGAAAGAAGCCGGCGAAGCGCGCGGCCACGAGGTGGACATCATAGATACACTGCACTGCTACATGGATATCACCAGCAGCAACCCGACCGTGCGTTACATGGGTAAGGTATTGCCTAAATATGATGCGGTGATCCCTCGCATCGGCTCGTCGATCACCTTCTACGGTACGGCCGTGGTGCGCCAGTTTGAGATGATGGGCACCTTCTGCGTCAACGAGTCTGTGGCCATCAGCCGTTCTCGCGATAAGCTGAGATCCCTGCAGCTGCTGTCACGCAAGGGCATCGGCCTGCCACGTACCGGATTTGCCAGCAAGCCCGACAAGATCCAGGATTTGATCAAGAACGTGGGCGGCGCGCCGCTGGTGATCAAGCTGCTGGAAGGCACCCAGGGCATAGGTGTGGTCTTGGCCGAGACCAATAAGGCGGCCGAGAGCGTGATCGAGGCCTTCATGGGTCTCAAGGCCAACATTCTGGTGCAAGAGTTCATCAAGGAGGCAGGCGGCGCCGATATCCGCTGCTTCGTGGTGGGTGATAAGGTAGTGGCGGCCATGAAGCGTCAGGCGGCCGAAGGCGAGTTTCGCTCTAACCTGCACCGTGGTGGTGTGGCCCAGCTGGTGCGCCTCTCGAAGGATGAGCGTGCGACGGCCCTCAACGCCGCCAAGGCGATGGGGCTAAACCTCTGTGGTGTGGATATCTTGCAATCGAACAACGGCCCTGTGGTGATGGAGGTGAACTCCTCGCCCGGACTTGAAGGGATAGAACAGGCGACCGGTAAGGATGTGGCCGGGCTGATCTATGAATTTATTGAGAAGAAGGCGAAACCCAACGCCAACAGAACTCGCGGAAAAGGCTAAATGAGCGAAGCACTTACCATAGCGGGTGTCGATATACAGCCCGGCACCCAGCACCAGCTTGAACTACCGGTAGCCAGCCTGTATACGGACACTCAGGTGTCGATACCTGTGCATGTGATCCGGGCCAAGAAGGATGGCCCCAAGGTGTTTGTCAGCGCCGCGGTGCATGGCGATGAGCTCAATGGTATCGAGATCATCCGCCGGTTGATCCAGAGCAAGCTCAAGCTGCTCAAGGGCACCTTGATCTTGGTGCCCATGGTCAATGTCTATGGGGTGCTGAATCAGAGCCGCTACATGCCCGACAGGCGCGACCTTAACCGCTGTTTTCCCGGTTCGCCCAAGGGCTCGCTGGCCGGACGGGTGGCGTACACCTTCTTAAACAGCATAGTGCAGCACTGCGACTATGGCATCGACCTGCATACCGGGGCGATCCACAGATCTAACCTGCCGCAGATCCGCGCCAACCTGGATGACGAGCAGACCCTGGCCCTGGCCCAGGCCTTCGGCGTGCCTGTGCTGCTTAACGCCAACGTGCGCGACGGCTCGCTGCGAGAAGCTGCGGTGAACAAGGGCACCCGGGTGCTGCTGTATGAGGCTGGCCAGGCGCTAAGGTTTGACGAGCTGTCGATACAGACGGGCGAGCGGGGGATTCGCAATGTACTGTCGTCACTTGGGCTGATACGTAAGCGTCAGCAGCGCAAGAAGATAGAACCCTTTATCGCCAACCGCAGCGACTGGACCCGCGCCTCGGCCAGCGGCTTCGTGTGCGAGTTTGCTAAGCTGGGCGCCTATGTGGAGAAGGGCCAGGTACTGGCAGAGATCAACAGCCCACTGGGCGAGCTGATCCAGAGCGTGGTATCGAACCGCACGGGTATCGTCATCGGCAAGCAGAATATCCCCCTGGTGCTGGAGGGAGACGCCATGTTCCATGTGGCCTACTTTGGTAGCTCCGCCGACGAGGTGGCGGAACATATTGAGATAATGAACGATCAGATAATGCCGCTGACCACCCAGACCATCTAGGGGCGGCCGAGACATTAAGGGATACAAGCGATGAACAAGATCATCATAGGCAACTTAGAAGCCTGCGATCTGCCGGATCTGGGCATCAAGGATCTACAGGTGCGCATCGACACGGGCGCCAAGACCTCAGCCCTGCACGTGGATAACCTCAAGCGGATCAAGGTGGGCGGGCGCCCCTATGTCGCCTTCGACCTGCACCCGGACGTGTATGACCTGGAGCAGATAGTCCACTGTAAGGCGCCGGTGCGCGACTCGCGCCGCATCAAGTCCTCCAATGGCGAGGTGGAGCAGCGCTGTGTGATAGCGACCACACTCAAGCTGGGGGAGCATGAGTGGCCCATAGAGCTGACCCTGAGCAATCGCCAGGACATGACCTACCTGATGCTGCTGGGCCGTGAGGCCATGGGCGATCGCGTCCTGGTGGACCCCTCCCAGAGTTTTCTGATTAACGGCTAGCCAGTGAGTGCCTGTTATCGCAGGCACTCACCACACCTTTGCCGACCAAAGGTCAGCGTTTCAATGGTTTAGTTAACGGCTTTCCCTTACACTGTCCCCCAAGCTCAACCAAGGACATCCCCTATGACAATGCCAGACCCAACAGCACAAACCGATCAGGCGGCCAGAGACGATTTACTCGCCCGCGTCATCGACATTGTCAGCCATCCCGAGGCGGAGGAGCTACCCTCCCTCGGCTTTATCAGCGACTATTCCGATGCCGACCTGGCCGACCTGCTGGAGTCGGTGAGCGACCAGTATCGTTCGCCCATCTGCCGTAAGATCCCAATCGACCGCGGCTGGCCCATATTGCACCTGCTGCACTATGAAACCGCCCGCCACGTATTAGACCTGCTCAGCCCAGAGCAGCTACAGGGACTGGCTCGGCGCATCTCTGAGATAGATATCCTCACCTTCGCCGAGATCTTGCCCGGCGACATAGTCGAAGACTATCTGGATCAGCAAGAAGCCCTCACCACGGAGCAGATGCAACAGGCGCTGAGCTACCAGGATGAGGCCGTCGGCCGTTACCTCAACAACAATATTCTGCGCTCGCGCCCAACCGCCACGGTCGGCCGGGTGCTGGAGCGCCTGAACAAACAAAAGCAGCGGGAATATGTGGCCGTCTACGGCGTCGATGCCGAGGGGCAGTTTCACGGCGGCTGCACCCTGGAGCAGCTCTATCGTGAGGATCCCGCCACGCCATTGTCTGAGTGTCTCACCGAACTCGAGGCCGTAGGCGACGAGCTGGATATCACTCAGGCGGCGCAGCAGTTTAATCCGGCGGCAGGCTTTGCCTGGGTACCGGTGGAGAAAGGCGGTAAGATCATCGGCGCCATCGCCCTGTCGACCCTGATGCACCGCCTCAAGGAGCGAAGCCTGGAGGTGCTGGTGTCTGAGACCCCGCAGGATGAGGAAGACCTCTTCACCCCGGTGGGCGTGGCGGCGCGCATGCGAGCCATCTGGCTGACCACTAACCTGCTGACCGCCTTTCTCGCCTCCTGGGTGATCGGCCTGTTTGGCGACGCCCTGCAACAGGTGGTGGCCCTGGCTATCCTGATGCCGGTGGTCGCCAGCATGGGCGGCATCGCCGGCAGTCAGACCCTGGCGGTGGCCCTGCGGGGTATCGCGCTAAACCACTTGAAGCGCAGCAACCTCACCCTGCTACTGGATAAGGAGCTGAAGATCGCCGCCTTCAACGGCGTGCTGCTGGGCGCCCTCATAGGTGTGGTGGTCAGTTGGTGGTTCTCCTCCCTGGCGCTGGGTGGCATCATCTTCGTGGCCATCGTATTCAACAGCCTGGCGGCGGCCTCATCGGGCACGGTTATTCCCTTTGTGCTCAAGCAGATGCGCATCGACCCTGCGGTGGCGGGCTCGGTGATCCTCACCACAGTCACAGACGTGGTGGGCTTCTTCATCTTCCTCGGCCTGGGTAGCCTGCTCCTGCTGAGCTAGCCCTAGACTTGGCGTTGATTTTGAGTCGAGGCGTGTGGCGTAGCAAAAGACGGCGCGGCGAAACCTGACATAGGTAAGGTTAATAAGCTCGAATCTGTGGTAAAACACCCGGCATTCGAAAACGGTGGGCAGGATAAAACCTGCCCATCTGGTTAAACAAGATATGGAACCGATGAAAGCATTGTTTCAAAAGTGGCCCTTTCCCCCGGCTCAGGCGATCTTCTTTGTCGCCGGCGCCCTCTGTCTGACACCGGTGATCTCCTCCCCCATCGCCCTGGTGATCGGCTTCACCCTGGCAAGCCTAGGTTTGGTACCCCACAATCTGGATATCGGCGCCCTGACCAAGAAGCTGCTGGCCTACGCCATTATCGGTCTCGGCTTCGGCATTCAGCTCGACGCTGCCATCAGCGCCAGCAGCCAAAATATCGGGCTGATCTTAGGCTCTATCGTATTCACCCTGCTGCTGGGGACTGCCCTGGGTAGACTGCTCAGAGTCGATGCCAAGCTGAGCCATATGATCGCCTCGGGCACCGCCATCTGTGGTGGCAGCGCTATCGCCGCCGTGGCTCCTGCCATCAAGGCAGACAGCCAGGATACGGCCATAGCCCTAGCGACCGTGTTCGTGCTCAACTCCATCGCCCTATTTCTGTTTCCGGCCCTCGGGCATCTGTTGCAGCTGAGTCAGTATCATTTTGGGGTATGGAGCGCCATCGCCATCCACGACACCTCGTCGGTCGTGGGCGCCGCCTCGGCCTATGGTGACGAGGCGCTGCGCACCGCCACCACGCTCAAGCTGGCCAGGGCCCTGTGGATAGTGCCGGTTGCGCTGGTGAGTGCCATGGCGTTTGGCGGCAATCGACGCAAGGTCGCCGTGCCTTTCTTTATCCTCTTCTACTGTCTCGCCATACTGCTGGCACACTTCGTGCCCCAGGGACAGGTGCTGTATGACGGCATCTTTGCCTTGTCGAAGCGGGTGTTGGTGCTGTGTCTGTTTATGATAGGCGCGGGGATCACCATAGGTAAGATGCGCCAGGCGGGAATGCGGCCGATGGCCCTGGGGTTACTGCTCTGGCTGATTATCGGCGCGGGTTCTCTGCTCTACATCGTCAACTTTAGCTGAGACGCTGTAGCGCCACACCAGGGTTACTATGGTGATAAAGGCCACCAGCTCCACCAGGGATCGGGTTAGCCCTGTGGTGAGCCAGGACGCCAACAGGAAGGCGCAACATAAAAGCACTAGCCACTTCTTCATCTTTGCCTCCTTATATTTGACCAAATGGTCTGGCGAAATGATCGAGTGGCTATTATTTATTGCCGCCGAAATCTCAGCAAATATCCGTTTTTACTAACAAATAGCTGAATCGGCTAAGCACTAAATCGACTAACTTATGACGGCGTAGGGATCCTTATCGGCGTCGCTGTTCCATTGATATTCGGTGAGCGTCTCTATCTTCCGCGCCTGAGCCTCGCCATAGGTTTGGGCGATATAGAAGAGGGCTGCATCTATCCCCGCCGACACGCCGGATGAGGTGAGGAAACGGCCATCGTCCACCCAACGGGCGCTGGGCTGCCAGATAACCTTGTCGTTTAATCCTGTCACCCAGGTATAGGCCATCTTGTTGGTGGTGGCGCTCACGCCATCGAGCAGATCGGCCTTGGCCAATAAGGCCGCGCCGGTACAGACGGAGAACACCTTGTTAGAGACCTTGGCCTGACGCCTCAGCCAGTCCAACAGGCGAGTGTCGTCCACCAGCTTGCGCGTGCCCATGCCACCGGGGACCAGCAGGAGATCGCACTCGACCACATCATCGAGCAGGCGATCGGCGACCACTCTCGGCCCCTGATAGCTGCGCACGATAGACTGGGGGCCGATAAGGGTGATCTCGACGCTGGGCAGATGCCCCAGCATCTCTAGCGGGCCATGAAGATCTAAGGTTTCATAGTCGTCAAACACCAGGGCCAGCACCTTGAGCGGCGCCTGAGGTTGATCACCCGACAGGGAATGCGTCTGTATTTGATTTGAAGTAGGACTCGCGGCAAAAAGCTTAGGGGAGAGACCGGCGGCGAATACCGCGCCGCCGGCCAGGATAAATTCTCGTCTGTTCATCTATGAGTTAAGCCAGTTTAGGTAAGAGATTGGCGCCAGTGTAACCGCCCACGACGCGCCATACAGCACGACATGGGACTTCTGCTAGCCGGCGCGCAAATCCGGTGAAACCTTGATGCCTGATCCAGATCAGTAGAAAGGCGTAGGATCCACATCCAGGCTGCTGGGCGACACGCCGCGTTCGATGAAGAGGTCCGATTTAAGCAGATCCACCATGGTCACCTCGGTGTAATGCTTATGCTTCACCGAGTAGAAGGTCTTGAGCACGGGATGCAGGGCATCTCTGTCTTTCGCCTCCCAGACGATGCCAATCCGACCGTCGGAGAGCTGCACCAGTGAACCCACGGGGTAGATACCGACACAGCGGATAAACTCATACACCAGCTTCTCATCCAGATGGAAGGGGGTCAGGCTGAGGAGAATCTTAAAGGCGGCAGCCGGGCTCATCGCCTCCTTGTAGCAGCGGGTCGCGGTCAGGGCGTCGAAGATATCCACGATACAGCTCATGCGGCCATGGAGGGAGATCTCCTCTCCCTTTAGGCCATTGGGATAGCCCTTGCCATCTAGCTTCTCGTGGTGCATCAGACAGACGTCGCGGCTGATCTGCGACAGATCCTCTGTCTCGGCTAGGATCTCCTGAGCATAGACCTGATGCAGCTTCATATGCTCAAACTCTTCCGGCGTCAGGCGCCCCGGCTTATGCAGTATGCGATTATTGACGCGCACCTTACCGATATCGTGCAAGATACCGCCCACCGCCAACTGTTTAAGCACGCTACGCTTGAGCTTGAGGTAGCGACCGAAGGTCACCAGCAGGAAGGCCACATTGATGGAGTGTTCCAGCAGGTAGGCATCTTTGGAGCGCAGGGCCGAGATACACTTGAAGGCGTCGGCATCGAGCATGACGGATTCGAGCATCTTGTCCGCCAGCGCCTCGAAGGGCTCTACCTTGACCGCCTTACCCTCGAAGGTCTCGGACAAGACCTTCTTGACCAGATCTTTCGCCTCGCTCATCAGGCGTTTGGCCTTCTCCTGGGATTGATCCCGGGTCAGACGTATTATCTTCTCTGGCTCTTGTTTCGGCCTGAGTCCACACTCTGGCGCCGACCTTTCTACGTCGACCCAGACATACTCGATACCGTTTCGCACCAGCTTATCTATGGCTTGTCGATCTTTAATCTGTCCCGGATTGGTGATATTGACTCTTCCCTGATGATCGATAGCCGCAACATACATACCCAGCGCCAGGTTTGGCACCGGCACCTTCATAACATCCGCTTTTTCGTTCACACTTTCGGTCATACCGCGTTCCCAAAAAATCACCCGGTTTTCGCATCCGCTCCTTTTTAGCCTAGTCTAAATCCCTTAGCTTCGGTGCGATTGCCTGTGAAAACACTGTGATAGGAGGAAATTATAGTATGCCTGGGCGCGGCAGAACGCCAGAGGCTGGCGAGGATAGTTTCAGGCTCGATGCCGATTTATCCTATTTGCCAGCCCCAGAAAATGAGTCAAGTTTTTGTAAAGCAAAGACTAATATACTGCTACAAGAAGGTACACTCGATGGCGTCGATCAACCAACGACGACGGGCACAATTAACGCAGGAACGCTCGATATCATCCACCTGCTCATCTTCATCGTCGGCGATGAAGCCGTCGCACCCGGCCGCCAGTTGCCGCGAGGTGCTGTAGTCTTCCCCTGCTAGGGTCAGTTGCCAGCGCCCCTGGCGTAGTTCAAATGCTTGCTGCATGCTATTCCTCATCGACTTGGCCGTGGGCCGTTAATAGTGTTTCAGCTGCTGCTTGAGGGCGTTGCGCCAGCGGCCCTGATCCTCATACACCAGTAGAGAGACCTGATGATCCCGATAGACAGCCTTGACCTTGCCAGACAGATAGAGGAGCGTCTTGAAGCAGAGCTGCTCGCCGCTATCGCTGAGCACACGGTCGACCCCGGTCAGCTCGATCGCCTCACCGACCGAGAGTGACACCTCGCCCGCCTCTAGGCCGGGCAGGTTAAACTGCCCCTTGATGCGACCATCGTTGCCCTGCAGCCTAAGCCCCAGGCCCGCCAGGGCGCCTATGATCCCCTGCCCAGTGCCGCCATGTTCACTCAGATGTATGCCAAGCTGCTCGGCCAGGGCGTAGGCTTGCGCCTTGGTCTTCACCTCTTCCTTAGCCTGCTCGCCGAAGGCGATGAGCGCCTCACGATCACATGAATGCTGCAGATCCAGCAGGGCGATGCCGGGATCGGACGCCGCGGCGCTCTCGCTACGCAGATGGGCCACGGCTATTGCTAAGATCTCATCCTGAGACTTAGCGGTGCGCACCTGAAAACACATGGCGCTGTTGTGTGAGGTGTAGGGAATATCAGGGTGCACATAGAGCTGATGCCTAGTCACGAAGGCGCAGCGACTCAGGTGATTATCGCTCAGCAGATACGCTATCTCCTCGGCGATCTCCCCGGTTCCCTTGGTACCGATATCGTCGGTATCGTCGATGCACACCAACCAAGATCTCAACCCAGATGCTCTCACCATGCTTATATCTCCTCTCTATCAATCAGGTCGTGGCTACGCAGTCGCTCCAGTACGGGCGGCACCAACATGGCCGCCAACAGGGCGAAGAAGCTGCCAAACAATAGGCTCTTACCGAACTGTAGCGCCACCATTTGCGCACTCAGCCCCGCCAACAGCCCCTCGATCAGGCCCTTGCTGGCCCAGGCCAGGGTGCCCACCAGCGCCAGTATGATGCAGCGCCACTTGAGCGCCAGCAGGCTGGGCAGTAGCAGCAGGCAGATATCCATGGCGATGGCCGGCAGGCCAAACTTCACCAGCAGGAAGGGACCACCCTTGCCCACGCCCAGCGTCATGGCCATCATGCCCGCCAGCAGGCCGCATAGGCTGATGGCACCGCGTTTACCGACGGCGCCATAGCAAATTAAGTAGAAGAAGCTCATCAGGAACATGGAATGTCCCGACAGCCCCAGCTTCAGCCTCAGCATCCCCTTCAGCGCCACCAGCAGGGTGGCACAGAAGCCGATAAACAGGGCGTCATTTAGGTTGAATCCTTTATTGTTCATACGCTTGGTTCTCACTAATAGGGCCAGTGGGTCGGCTTGGGATGACGACCAAACTGGCGCAGCCTGGCCGCTGTGGCCATCTGCTTGGATAGTTTTAACAGCTGGATCAGCAACGGATAGAGCACGCAGTAGATCAGCTCGCGCCAATGCTTGGGCCGCCACAACGACTTGAGACAAATGTTGGCACCGCGCATCACCTGCATCTGATAGATCTCCCGCGTCTCCTGCCCTAGGTAAGGCAAGATGCCGAAACAGGCGGCCAGCACGAAGGCCCATTTGTGGGGCAGACAGAAGCTGAGTACCTCGCCGATACGCTGGGGCGAGCAGGCCACCGACAGCCACCAGCCGGGGATCATGGCCATCAAGATGCGGCACACGGCGATAATCCCCTCGGGCAGGCGATCGAGCCCGTGCAACAACAGATAGAGCAGGCTAGTGATCGCCAACTGACTGGTGAAGATCACCAGCAGCCCCCTGAGTCGCCCCCCCAGGTAACGCCCCTGTATCAGCAACAGCAAGTTCGCCAGCCCCAGGTAATGCAGCCATGACAGGGGCAACAGGAAGGCGCAACTGGAGAGCCCCAGTGCGAGCAAGATGGCGAGCGCGCACCAGCGGGTGTCGTTGACCGCGAAGTGGCGTTTTGTTCGGCGCACTCCTGGCGCACGTACGCCGCGTCTAGCCCACACGAGAATATGCCTGTGGCGAGGCCGAGAGTGATTCGAGACGCCCATCCACCACCCGCCAGAGGCGATCCACCGGCAGCGCCGCAATCGGCCTGTGACTGGCGATCACCAGGGCTGTGCCCTGACGGCTCAGCTCCATCAGCAGCGCCACTATCTTGTCTGTAAAATGCTCGTCCAGCCCGGCGAAGGGATCATCCAGCAGCAGTAGTTTGGGCCTGAGACAGGCGAGCGACGCCAGGGCGATCAGATGCTGCTGGCCGTAGGAAAGCGTATGAGGCGAGTGCCGCGCCAATGTAGTCAACCCAAGTTGCCCTAGGAGTTCGATGGCCCGCTCCAGCGGCAAACCGAAACGCTTGAGGCTAAACTGCATCTCCTCGATAACCGTGTTTTCAAACAGCTGTCGACTCGGCCGCTGATGCAGCAAGGCCAGGTCGGCGCCAAAGCGTCCCAACTTGGGCTTCTTGCCAAACACCTTGATGCCCAAGGGATCGATATCCGCCTGGATACCGGCCAGGCTCTTGAGCAGGGTACTCTTGCCGCAGCCGTTGTCGCCCACCAGGGCGGCAATCTCACCGGGGAAGAGCAGCAGGGAGTCGGCGTCAAACAGCTTCTGGCGCTCGCAAAAGGCCAGGGTGAAGCCATGGCTGTCGATGACGTCGCTGCCCTGTGGCCAGGCGGGCGACTCGCGCCAACTTACCTGCTTCGAAGTCGCTTCACACTCCGCCGGCGCTAACGCCTGCAGCTGGCCCTGACTGAGCTGCCATCTGTGGGTGACCAGATCCTTGAAGACGCCTCTGTGATGCTCGACGATCAACAGGGCCACACCCTGCTGCTTGAGCTGATTGAGCACGGCCGACAGCTCAGCCACACCCTGATCGTCCAGCTGCGCCCAGGGCTCGTCGAGCAGCAAGAGGTCTGGCTCGAGCACCAACTGGGCGGCGATCATCAGGCGATAGCGCTGTCCCAGCGACAGGCTGGCGATGGGCGTATCCAGGCTGATATAGAGGCCGACCCGTCTTAGGGCCGAGCGCACCTGCAGCAGCATCTCACTGCTGGCGACGCCTAAGTTTTCCAGGGCGAAGGCCACTTCGGCCCCCAGCGTCTGGCGCAGCAGCTGCACATTGGGGTCCTGCATCACCACGCCCAGGGTAGCCCCCTCGGCGATCTCGCGCTCCCCTTCCCAGGGACGCTCCAGGATCCCCAGCAGCAGCTTGAGCAGAGTCGACTTACCACAGCCGGTGTAGCCGTGGATCAGGTGACACTCGCCAGCAGCTATGGTCAGATTAAGATCCTCAAACAGCGGCTGCGCCGCTGTCTGGAAGTTAAAATGGATCTGACTGAGTCGCACCAGGGCCATGGTTTATGCCTATAGCTGCCAGTTCACGCCCAGGAACAGCTGACGCCCCGCCTGAGGTAGCCCCTCGCTCTGATAGTAACGCTCATCGAGCAGGTTAGTGGCTCTGAGGTAGACAGACAGGGCGTCACCCGCGATAGGCTGGCTCAGCTTGAGATCCACCAGTGTGTAGTCATCCAGCGACTTCTCCACCAGCTGTTTCTGACCGGCCACCTTCTCTTCGGTGTGGTACACCTGACCCATGATGTGCTCGATATTCAGGTTGATGCGGGTCGCAAAGCTAAACTCGTAATCCGCCTGCAGCCTGAATTGATGACGCGGACGGTACTCTAAGGTATCCAGTCCCGGCGCCGCATCCTTGTCTTCGCTATCGAGGAAGCTGTAACCGAAGCTCAGCGACAGGTTATCGATGCTCTGATCGCGCACCAGGAAATCGACCCCCTTGAACTGATAGCGGCCCATGTTCTGATAGATGCCATCGACATCCTTGGCGATATAGTTGTCTGCATCCGTGTAGTAAGCCGCCAGGCTCAGATCTGTGTTGCTACCCAGCCCCTGAGCCAGACTCAGCTCCAGATGTTTAGAGGTCTCGGATTGCAGATCTTGGTTACCCGACGAGAGTGAATAGAGGTTGCGCATCGATGGGAAACGCACCTTACGGGCCACACCCAGATTGAGGCGAGTCGCTTCGGCGGCCTGCCAGTAGGCTGAGGCCTGCGCCGAGTAGTCGGACTCATCTTCGCGCACACGTTGCTGCTCATGTAGGGCGCCGCCTAGGCTGGCACCGATACTATCCTGTTGATACTGATATTCCGCCGCCAGGGTGTAGAGCCAGGACGAATCGTCGAATGACTCGGCGCCGCCAGAGCCATTACCACCGCCAGTACCAGAGCCATTACCACCGCCGGTTCCTGAGCCAGAACCGCCACCTGTGCCAGATCCGCTACCCGAACCAGTTCCACTGCCTGAACCCGAACCGCTACCGGTTCCCGAGCCCGAGCCTGATCCGCCCCCAGTACCTGAGCCCGAACCACCTCCAGTTCCTGTTCCAGATCCGCTGCCAGAGCCAGTACCTGAGCCACTTCCTGAACCACTGCCGGTGCCACTTCCTGTGCCACTTCCAGAACCAGTAGTGTCGGTATCTACCTGATTACTCTCCGACTCCCAGCTCTGATGCTCTGCGATCAGGGCACCGGTCAGCAGGTGACCCTTATCGAAATCGGCGATCAGCTGCAGGTTACCGCCGCTGACCACAGAGCGGCCGTCCAGGCTCTGCTGCAGGCCGGCGAAGCTGTCATCCAGATAACGGTTTTCCAGCACGTCAGACTGATTCTGATAGATGAAGCCCCTCAGGGTCAGTAGTTCGTTGAATCTATGGGCCAGACCCAGTTGCACCGTATGAGCATCGTAGTCGTCGACACGTTCAAATTTGGCCTTGCCAGAGGTGGTGCCATCGACGGCGGGCTTGCCCCACTCGCCGCTACGCAGGCTGAGGTTTGCCATCAGTTGGGTATTGTCCGACAGCCAGTAGCTGCCCTGGGCAAACAGGTTGTTGATCGTCTTATCGCTGTTGAAACGGGTATCGCCCTGCTGCACCTCGGTATCCGGCTGATCGCCAGACACAGGCCAGCCATCGGTTTGCTGACGTGACAGCGACACCAGTCCCTGCCATCGATCGCCCGAGCCCGCTACTGTCACGTCGCCGTTGAAGGTATCGTTTTCGCCGCCCTCGAGATGACCAGAGAAGCCGGGCACATCGGCGCCCTGTTTAGTACGGATGTTGATCACGCCGCCGGCGCCGCCCGGACCATAGAGCACTGAGGTTGGGCCCATGGAGACGGTGACCGAGGCGATCTGACTGGCTGGCACCACGCTAGGATCGAACTGACCATCTTCGGCGCCGTTGGCGGGTACACCGTTGATCAGATAGATGACGTGTCTGGCCTTAAAGCCGCGCACATCGACCCTGGGCGTGCCCTGACCACCGGTGCGCACATAGACGCCGGGGGCATTCTTCAGTACCTCATCCAGGCTCTGGGCACCCATGGCCTGAATTTCATCGGCACTGATGGTCCAGCTACTCGTGGTCTGTTGCAGCGGCGTCGGCTTCTCGCCGGTCACCACTATGACTTCGGCCACATCTAAAATGGGCTCGTGTTTGACTTCCTCGGCCATGACCAGAGGACTGGCGGCTACCGCGGCTGCCACGAGTGATAATTTGAGACTGATTGGTTTGCTTTTCATGTTTTCATCGCTGTGTCATTTCCCTATGGCCGTCATTCTTCCGGCTTACACCTGTAGCAACAAGCTAACGAAAACCAAAAACAAACCCAGATCGACAAATTTGAACAAATGCCGCGGTGACGACGATAGACAAGGGACATTTTGTCCAGTGTAAAACCTTGATTAGACAAAAATACACAGGCTTGAAATGCTTCCGAAAAAACTGACAAATCTCTCTTTTCTTGGACAAGCTCACAGCTTAACCGCCTGTAACTTGACAGCTAACAGTCGGCACATTAATTTGTGGTAAAGATTCTTATTACCAATTCAGATAAGTCTCACATTCGCCGCGTTTGATGTCCTTAACCCGCCCTCAAACTCACGCACTTTTTACCAGGTTGGAGTATTTCTTGAGCGTTTCCTCGCTGCCACAGGCCATACAATCCTTATCCCGCAAACTCGAAAAACTCGACATACACCCCCAGGGTGAGCCGATCATTCAGTTGTCGGTGACGGCCTGTGTGATGCCTATGATCGCCTGGATCGCCAGCCAACCTTGTTATCCCAGGATCTACTGGCATGGCCGCGACACCCAGGAAGAGGTCGCCGCCCTGGGATGCTGTAAAGATTTCATCTTCGAAGATGCGGTAGACGACAACCAGCTTTCCCAGGCCTATCAGACCCAGAGGTCACTCTCGACCAACCAGGAGATACGCTACTACGGCGGTGTCGCCTTCGATCGTCATACCGAGTGCTGGCCCGAGTATGGCCGCGCCCATTTTATCCTGCCCAGGGTCGAGTTGAGACGCAGCGGCGATGAATACAAGCTGCTGGTCAATCTCAATGTCGAATCCGGCGATATCGAGCAGGAGCGCACGCTGGCGCTGCAGGCCCTCGCCACCCTGGTACCGCCCAAACCGCTGGCACCACCGAACAAGATACAACTGCTCAGTCGCAGCGATCGTCCCAACAAGCTACGCTGGCACGAGCTGGTCAATCAGGTCACCCATGACAGGTTTATCCAGGACACGCCTAAGGTAGTGCTGTCCCGTCTGACCCAGCTCGAAGTGAACGAGAAGGTCGATCCCTGGATGCTGCTGGCCAGCTGGCAGGGGCGCAACCAGAACAGTTTTCAGTTTGGCTTTCAGTTCAGCCCTGAGAGCGCCTTTATCTCCTGCACGCCGGAGCGTCTCTACCGACGTCGTCAGCGCGAGGTATTTACCGAGGCCTTAGCGGGCACCACCACACGCGGGCTCAACGAGGCCGAAGACGCCATGTTGGCACAACAGCTGCTGGACGACACCAAGAACAGCCATGAGAACCAGCTGGTGCGCGAACATATCGTCGATGCCCTGACCCCATTGAGCAACTATGTGGGCGCCGATGAGCTGGCCAAGGTGTTTAAGCTGAGCCATATCCAGCATCTGCACAGAGCCATTCGCGCCGAACTCAAGCCTGGGGTGAACGATTTTCAGATCCTGCAGGCCCTGCACCCCACCCCTGCCGTGGGCGGCCTGCCAAAGGCATCGGCCATCAACTTTATTCGCCAGCGAGAAGGCTACACCCGTGGCTGGTATGCCGGTGCCTGTGGCTACTTCAACAAGTATGAGAGCGAGTTTGCGGTGGCGATACGTAGTGCGCTGATCGAACCCGGACGCATCAATCTGTTTGCCGGTGCGGGGATAGTCTCGGGCTCTGAAGCCGAGGCGGAATGGAACGAGCTGGAGAATAAGCTCAAGACCATAATGTCGATCCTGACAGAGGTCTAGGTTAGTTAACTGTCGGCACTCGGGCGCGATAGCTGATGTTGGCCTGAAACAGCCTGTCCAGCTCGCCACTCTCGGCCATGCGCGCCATGACACCATTGAAGATCGCCTTCAGACGCTTGCCCTTAGGCGTCTGGGGAAAGACGAAAAACACCTCTGGATTCAACACGTTTTCCTTAATCACATATTGCTGCGGCCGATTCAGCTGGCTGGCGAGTCCCTGCAGGGAACGCTTGTAGTCGAGCACGGCATCTATCTTGCCGTTGTTGACATGATTGAGCATCTGCAGCAGATCGCTGCCCTCCTCGTAATACATGGGCACCTTGATGAAGGTGTCGTAGCGATACTCCAGCAGCGCCTTCACCTTCTTCTTTTTCAGGCTGTTGATATCCTGCCAGATGGCCGCCAGCTCTGGGGTGAGGGCCGCGTCCACCTGATCCACCTCCACCGGCAGGTCGCAGTAATAATCGGGTTTGACTTCGTCGATATAGAAGCCCAGCCCCACATCGACCTTTTGCTGCTGCACCATGTAGAGGGCGCGGGAGAATGGCACGAAATCTATGGAGAGTTTCCACTTGGGGGCGGGGAAGGCGCTTTGCAGCAGCGCGAGATAATAGCCCTTGCCATCTGGCGTGCTGTAACCGGGCCAGTTGCCGGTCACGACAGTGATCTCTTCCACCTCTTCGGACACGGCGCGCCAGGGCGTGCTCACTAGCAGACAGGTGCACAAGATAACCACAAGATAACGCCAAGATCTCATCGGCCCCCTCCTCGAAATCATGGTGATAGTCAACCAAGTGTAGTCTCTTTATGTGGTCCAAGCGGGAGCCGGGCAGAGAAAACGGCGCAAAATCCTTGCTCATTTGGTCTTAATGACTATAATTTGCCGCCCTGTCTCCCGGCCAACCCTGGAAGACGGCTAACCGAGGCGTAAGCCTTATCCAGTTTCTAAGCGGGTTCCCTCACCCCGCGTTAACCCACTAAAAAGGCCACAAGATGTTAATGTTATCCCAAGCGCAGATTCAGCGTGCGCTACTGCTGCTCGTCAGCTTTCATATTGCCATTATCACCGCAAGTAACTACTTGGTTCAGCTACCCTTTCAGCTATTTGGTTTTCATACCACCTGGGGCGCCTTTAGCTTTCCCTTCGTCTATCTGGCCACAGATCTGACGGTGAGAATCTTCGGCCAGCAGTCGGCGCGTAAGATCATCCTCAGGGCCATGATACCAGCGCTGTTGATCTCCTATCTGATCGGCGTGCTCTTCCATCAGGGCAGCTTTCAGGGTGGCGACGCCTTGGCGCAGTTCAACAACTTCGTGTTTCGTATCGCCTTCGCCAGCTTCGCCGCCTATCTGGTGGGCCAGCTGATGGACATTACCGTGTTCGCCCGCCTCAGACAGGCCAAGGCCTGGTGGGTAGCGCCTGCAGCCTCGACGGTTATCGGTAACCTTATCGACACCCTGGTGTTCTTCAGCGTGGCCTTCTACGCCTCGAGCGATCCCTTCATGGCCGAGCACTGGATGGAGATCGCCAGCGTCGACTATGGCTTCAAGCTGATCGTCAGCCTGGGGCTCTTCCTGCCCGCCTACGGCGTCTTGCTCAGGGTATTGCAGGAGCGAATTTTGCGAGAAGGCCAGACAAAATCGCAGAGCGAACTGGCCTGACCAGTTGATTTGTACTATCATCGCGGCACTCAAATTTTCACCAGTGCCGCCATGCTAGCGACAAACTTTGGAGAGCCAAGATGTACACCACAAGTATCGAGCATCACACCCAGCTGAGCGATGAGCTCATCAACACCCTGATCGACCTAAGCCAGGAGGTGCCCGAATTCGACGGCCGTCATCAGGCTGAAGACTATCAAGCACGCCTCAGCGGCAAGACCTTTCTGGTGCAGCTGATCCGCATCGAGGGCGAGTTGGCGGGTTACAAGATAGGCTATGGCGAGACCAATGGTGAGTTCTACAGCTGGCTGGGCGCCATTCTGCCAGAGTTTCGTCAGCTGGGGCTGGCCAAGGCATTGATGCAAGATCAGGAGCGCTGGGCCAAGACACAGGGCTTCAACACCCTGGCGGTGAAGACCTATAACCGCTTCGCCAACATGTTGCAGCTGCTGATCCAGCAGGGCTACAAGATAGCCGGGTTGGAAAATACCGCGACCAATATCGATGATAACAAGTTGGTTTTAAACAAATTACTGAACTAGAGCCTGTTGATCGTGAATCTTTACACGATAAAAGCTTGCAAACCTAAATGATAATTATTACTATTTAGGTGCGTTCCAAAACTCAGTCTGTTTTAAGCACTTCATCTCTGCTTACTATGATGAGTTCGCAAGCACAACATTGCTCACACACTCTTTGTGGCCGGAATATTAATATTCCGGCTCTTTTTTTATCTGAAGTCCAGACTTATAAGGCCTGCCAGGGAAACTCTACGTATCCCTAAGCCTTACCAATCACTAAACCTTACGAATCCCTATGCCTCTCTCGCCTTCTTATCCAGGGCACTGGAGAAATGCAGTCCCTCGTAAGGCGGATTGAACTGATCGTCGATCGCCTTGTGGTACAGGCCTATGGTAAACAGGGTGCCCTTGCCGACCGTGGAGCTGACCTCTATGGTGCCGCCGATACGCTTTATGATGCCATAACTTAGCGACAGCCCCAGTCCGGTACCATCCTGACGCGTGGTATAGAAAGGATCGAAGATGCGCCCCAGTTGCTCCTCAGGGATCCCCTTACCCTCATCTTCCACCTCTATCTTGACCCCTATGGGCTCACCGCCCTGGACCCAGTCATAGGTGCGGATCCAGATGCGTCCCTGTCCATCCATGGCGTGGGCGGCGTTAACCACCAGGTTGATCAGCACCTGCAGCAGCTGAGGACGATTGACCTCGATAGGATAGCTGGCGTTGAGATCCTGGATCAGCACCACCTCTTGCTTCTTGATGGAGTGCCGCACCAGGATAGCCATCTCCTCGACAATAGGCGTGAGCTGATGCATCTCCAGCGGTGCGTTGAACTCGCCGGGACGACTGTATTGCAACAGGCTGCGAATGATGGTGCTGATGCGCCCCACCTGCTCGATGACGATATCTATCTCTTCCTCGACATCCTCGGCCTTGTCGCCCAGCTCAGACTTGAGCAGCTCCATGTTACCCAGGATCACAGCCGTGGGGTTGTTGATCTCGTGGGCGATACCTGCCGTCAACTCACCCAGGGCGGTCAGCTTCTCGTTGGTCACCAGCTGCTGGCGGGTCTCGTTCAGCAGGGCCACGTTACGCTGCAGCTCCTCTGTCTTCTCCTGCAGGCTGCGGGTACGCTCCTCGACCTTGACCTCAAGCTGCTCTGCCGCCGCCTGGATCTGCGAGTTGCGTCGCTGCAACAGATCCAGCATACGGTCGAACTGCTCGGCCAGATTCGCCAGCTCGTTGTCGCGCTCCAGCCCCAAGGACCCGATTCGCAGGTTACGGCCCGATTGCACCGCCTTCACCACATGGTGAATACGCTCGATCGGCTGCAGCAGGCTGTAGGCGCCGCGGTAGACCAGCAGGCCAGACACCAGCAGCACCAACATGAGGATAGTGCCCAGCTCTATGATGTTCAGCAGGTAGTTATGAATAAAGGGAGATTCGGAAAATCCGGTGTAGATCATACCGATACGTTCGCCGCGAATATCTTTCAGCGGTGCATAGGCGGAGATAAACCAGTCGTTATAGACGAAGGCGCGGTCGACCCACAGTAGCCCCTGCACCAACACCTTCTGCCGTACCTCTTCCGACACCAGACTACCGAGCGCGCGGCCGCGCTTCTCGCTGTCCTGAGGGAAGAAGTTCAGCGGCACGTTAGTGCTGATGCGGGTGTTGTCGAGGAAGATGGTTACCGTGCCGATGGAGCGCTCTGGCAGCGTGCCCTTGTCATAAACCAGGTCACGAATATGGTCCACGATGCGAATGTCGCGATTAAGCAAGATGCCGCCATCCAGATACCAGCCCACTGTGCCATCGCTGCCCAGGATCGGCAGCAGGCTGCGGCTGAGCATGCCGCGCTTCTCCACATCCTTGCTCGGCTTCTGGGATCTTGGGGTGTCCACCAGGGTGATCACCGCCTCCTGCTCCAGGTTAGGCGCCAAACGGGCCAGACGCTGGGGCTGCAACACCATTAAACCCGAGAAGGGCTGATTGTCCTGTATCTTGGGCAGCATCACCCTTAAATCAGGGTCCTGGGCCGCCTCGGAGACGCTGATCAGTCTGAGGAAATCCAGGTCGAGCTCTGCCTGCTTCTGCTTGAGCAACTCAGCCAGCTGAGCTCTGGCGGCCTTGCTGTCGGTATCGAGATCGCGAAATTCGTTTTGAAATTCCCAGGAGGCGCGCACCAGCTCGAGCTGATTTTCCTGCTTCTCCTGCACAGAGATCAGTGTGTTGCTAGCAACGGTAAGGTCGGCCTTCACCTTCATGAAGAGCTGTTTGCCCGTGTAGCTGATGTTCCAGTAGATGGTGATGAATACTAGGCTCACCAAGGTCAGCAAGATGGGCAGTAGGGTAAGGATCAGGATGCGATAACGCACCTTGGCCTGCAGCTGCTGCCAGTTGACACCAAAGAGACGCGAGAAAAAAGACACGGTTATTCTTCCTCGAGATGATTGAGTTCGAACCACTCTTTATATTTACGATCCAGTGTCTTACGGGAAACCCCGAGATCGCGCGCGGCGGCAGACTTGTTGCCCTGATGCAGGTCGACCACTGAGGTCACATGGTGTTTCTCAACTTCCTTGAGCGACCAATCCAGCGGATAACCCAGCTCGCCAGTTGCCTCTGATTTAGGCTGCTGCTTCCAGTACTCGGCCGGCGGCTTACCCAACAGGATGCAACGCTCTATCATGTTACGCAGCTCGCGGATGTTGCCCGGCCACTCATGCTGTTGCAGCTTGAGCATATCCTCGTGGCTCCACACCACCTCTTTAACCCCGAGCTCGGCGGCCAATAGGCGGGTGAAGTGATGGGTCAACTCCACCACATCTTCGGGGCGCTCCCGCAGCGGTGGGATCACTATGTCTAATACGTTGAGTCGATAGAAGAGATCACGCCTGAAGTTGCCGGCCTCAACCTCATCCGCCAGCTTGCGGTTGGTGGCCGCCAGCACCCGGACATCGATATTGATCTCCTTCTCGCTGCCCACGGGGCGTATGGTACGCTGCTCCAGCACCCTAAGCAGGGCCGTCTGCATCTTGAGCGGCATCTCGCCTATCTCGTCGAGGAAGATGGTGCCGCCCGAGGCGAAGCTGAATAGGCCTTCACGGTTGCCCTTGGCGCCGGTGAAGGAACCGGCCGCATGGCCAAAGAGTTCACTCTCCAGCAGTTCGGGGGCGATGGCGCCACAGTTGACCGGTACAAAGGGCCCCTGACGACCGCTGAGCAGATGCAGCTGTCTGGCCACCAGCTCCTTACCCGTGCCCGATTCGCCTTCGATCAGAATTACCGCGTTGGTGGGCGCCACTCTCTCGATCACATGTTTCACCTCCATCATGGCATCGCTGCTGCCTATGATGGTGGAGGATTGGCCGATGGAGACCTCGCGGCGCAGCATGAGGTTTTCGCGCTTGAGCAGACGACGTTCGATGCAGCGGTCAACCGCCTTCATCATCTGCTCTAGGTGGAAGGGCTTCATAATAAAGTCGGAGGCGCCGGCGCGCAGCGCCTTGATGGCCACGTCCATATCGGCATAGCCCGTCATGAAGATGATGTCTGAGCGCCGCTCCTGATCGCTCAGGGCCTCGTCCCACTCGATGCCGGAACGACCCGGCAGGCGGATATCGACGATCAGCAGATCGAAGTGACAGCGGCTCCGAAGCTGCTCGGCATCTTCGACGCTACCTGCGGTTTCCACCAGGGCAAACTTCTTCGACAGCGCCTTCTTCAGGAAGCTGCGCATGCCCGGCTCATCGTCGACGATAAGCACAGATACGGCGGATGGTAGGGGCTTCATCTCTTTATTGGGCTGGCTCATATTGTCTTCTTTTGGACATTTTGACTCATATTGAACAGATTCTAGCATCAAACCTCGGCCAATTGGTCACCCTGAACCAGTAGAATCGCGCTCTGGGACAATATGTCTGGCGATAATTTGCCAAGCTTGCGATCTGCTTCACACTTTGTTGGCAACTTGTGAGCTTTTTTTGCAGATAATGGATTTGGCACTGTTTTTGCTGAAACAGAGTCGTTATTCACACAATAATCCGCGTGATCCCGGCAACATCACGCAAACCAGCAGATGCCAAGGAGCAAAAATGCTAAAGCTAAAATCAATCCTCAGCCTAGCGATCGTCGCCAGTGCCCTTACGCTAACCTCTGCCCAGGCAGAAGAGGTCATTAAACTGGCCACCACCACCAGTACAGAAAATTCTGGTCTACTCAAGCACCTACTGCCTAAGTTCGAGCAGGAGTCTGGCTATAAGGTTCAGGTTATCGCCACAGGTACGGGTAAGGCCCTCAAGCTGGCTCGCCAGGGCGACGTGGACGTGGTGATGACTCACGCCCCAGCTGCCGAAGCCAAATTCGTTAACGAAGGCTACGGCATACTGCCACGCGGCATCATGGAAAACGATTTTGTGATCTTGGGCCCGAAAAATGACCCAGCGAAGATCCGTAGCAGTAAGACAGCCGAAGAGGCCTTTGCTAAAATAGCCGACTCTGGCGCGGGCTTCGTCTCTCGCGGTGACAACTCTGGTACCAACATGAAAGAGTTGATCATCTGGAAAGGCGCCAAGGTTGAGCCAACATTTAACGGCTACCGCGCCGTGGGCCAAGGCATGGGTAAGACGCTGCTGATGGCAAACGAGCTACAGGCCTACACACTGTCTGATCGCGGTACTTTCGTTGCCTACAAGGCGAAGTTAGATCTAGCGGTTGATTATGATGGCGGTAAGACACTGGCTAACCCTTATCAAATCATGTTGATCAACCCTGAGAAATACCCAGATCTGAACCACAAAGGTGCTAAGGCGCTGAGTGACTGGCTGATCGGCAACGAAGCCCAAGGCATGATTAACAGCTACACCGTACAGGGTGAGCAACTATTTAAGGCAACATATAGCGAATGAGTGAAGGCTGGTTAGCCCTAATACAGCAGGCGTTGAGCCTGCTGTTTTCATTAGATCCCGATGTTTGGTCTATCGTCAGCGTCTCCTTTTCTGTCTCTTTTGCGGCGCTGGCGATCACCCTAATTCCCTCTATGGTACTGGGCTTCGTGCTGGCCTTCGCCCGTTTTCCCGGACGTTGGTTTGCCACAAACCTGGTACAGACGACCCAATCTATCCCCACAGTGGTGATCGGCCTCTTGGTCTATCTGATGCTTACCCGCATGGGTCCCCTGGGGGATCTTAAATGGCTATTTACCCAGAAAGGCATGATACTGGGACAGATGATGATCTGCGCCCCCGTGTTAATCGCCATGAGTCAGGCCGCCTTTACCAGCGTGGACAAGCGTGCCTGGGAAACCTCGCGCACCTTAGGCGCCTCCTGGCTGCGTTCCGTCTGGCTGGTGTGCCGCGAACTCAAGGTGCCGCTGTTGATGGCCATAGTCGCGGCCTTTAGCCGCATTCTCACCGAGGTGGGCTGTTCCATGATGGTGGGCGGCAATATTGCCGGCGTCACCCGTAATATCCCCACCGCCATCGCCCTGGAAACCAGTAAGGGCGACTTCGCCCAGGCTATCGCCCTGGGACTGGTGCTGCTTATCCTGGCCTTAGTGCTTAACTTCACTCTGGGCACCCTCAGAGGCAGAGCCGAACCTAGGAGCCTATAGCCATGGTCAAGATCATCGCCAACAACATAGAGATGCGTTTCGGCAGCCGCCTGCTGTACCGTTTAGATCGCCTCTGCCTGGCTCAGCACCAGACCATACACCTACAGGGCGACAACGGCAGCGGCAAGACTACACTGATGAAGATGTTGGCAGGCCTGCAGGCGCCTAGCCAGGGCGAGATCCACACGGAAGGTTTTAGCCCAACGCCATGGTGGCGCCGTAACCCCTTGCTGGGCAAGGCGGTCTATCTGCATCAACACCCTTATCTGTTTGATGGCAGCGTGGCCTATAACCTCAACTATGTGCAGCCCTTTTGCGACATGACAGAGCAGGAGATCGCCTCACGCACCCAGACGGCTATCGAGATGGCCCAGCTGGGTAGCCTGCTCAACCAGAGAGCCGCCAGCCTCTCTGGCGGCGAGCGCCAACGTCTGGCCATCGCCCGCGCCTGGATCATGCGTCCACGCCTGCTGATGCTGGACGAGCCTACCTCCAACATGGACAAGCTGTCCCAGCAGCTGGTGCTGACCATGGTCAGCCACCTGAAGCAACAAGGCACAGGCATGCTGATCAGCAGCCATCAGAGCTGTTCGCTCACAGGCCTGTGCGAGCAGACCTGGCAAATTCAGGCACAAGAAATTCAGGTAAGCCCGTCGCCCCTCGACGAGCGCCCCTTCACCCCATCACAGCAGGAGCTGAGATATGTCACCGCAAATTGATGCCGTGATCCTTGCCGGCGGCATGGCCAGACGCATGGGCGGCAACGATAAGGGACTGGTCGAACTCAACGATCAGCCGATGATAAAACACGCAATCGACAGGATAAAACCTCAGGTTAAGCAGATCCTGATCAACGCAAATCGCAACCAAGATCGCTATGCTGAGTTTGGTTATCCAGTATTGAGTGACGAAGACTCGGGTTATTTAGGGCCGCTGGCCGGCATGATCACGGCAATGGGACAGACCCAGGCCGACTACCTCCTGGTAGTCCCCTGCGACTGCCCGCTGCTGCCGACGGATCTGGTACAGCGTATGCTGACGGCGATCACCGCAGAAGACGCTGAGATGGCGGTAGCCAGCGACGGTAAGCGAGAGCAACCTGTGGTGTTACTGATGAAGCCTGCACTGCGGGGGTCGATGAAGGCCTTCTTGGATGCCGGCGAGCGTAAGATCGATTTCTGGTACGCCAAGCACCACTGCGTCGTGTGTGACTTCTCCGATCAGCCCAACGCCTTCGTGAACGTCAACACGCAAGAACAAAAACAACAACTTTCCGAGGCAATTGCCCACTAAAAATAGAGGTGTACATGAGCGTACCGTTTAACAATCCACTGCCGATCCCCGTCCTCGGATTTTGCGCCTACAGTGGCACAGGCAAGACGACCCTGCTGAAGAAGCTGATCCCCGAACTCAATCGTCGAGGCCTGCGGCTAGCCGTTGTCAAACATGCTCATCACAACTTCGATGTGGATATTCCCGGTAAGGACAGCTTTGAAATGCGCAAGGCCGGTGCCCGCCAGATGCTGGTCGCCTCCCATGTGCGCTGGGCGCTGATGACGGAAGATCCGGTTGAGGATGCGCCCGAGCTGCCCCACCTGCTGGCGCAAATTGAAGCCGACAAGGTGGATATCGTCCTGGTAGAGGGCTTCAAGAAGCTGGCCCTGCCTAAGGTCGAGCTACACCGAGCCGCCCACGGCAAGCCCTTTATCCATACCCATGACGAGCACATTCAGGCCATCGCCTGCTGTGATGACACTGAGCTACCCTCGGATCTCAGGCGCCTAGATATCAACGATGTGGGCCAGATAGCTGACTTCGTCATCGAATACGCCAACAATTGGCGCCCCTGCATGCCATCGCTCCCCCTCGCGCCCGAGTGCGGCTGCGAACTGGACACCAGCAAGACGCTGTCGGTGAGACAGGGGATAGACAAGATCCTCTCCTACGTCACGCCTGTGTCGACCAGCGAAGAGGTCGCCATCGACGACAGCACAGACAGGGTTTTGGCCGAGGATGCCATCTCGCCGGTAGACGTGCCCCAGCACACCAATTCGGCGATGGATGGCTTTGCGTTTGCCTACTCAGACCCCATGCTAGACAGCTACACCTTGGTGGGCGATGTGATGGCCGGTCATAGCTATCAGGGCACACTCAACCCGGGCGAGGCGGTGCGCATCATGACGGGCGCCCCCATGCCGGACGGAGCCGATACGGTGCAGATGAAGGAGATGGCTGAAGATCGCGGTGACAGCGTCAGCTTCCAAGGCAATATCAGCCTGGGGCAACACGTGCGTCAAGCCGGTGAAGACATCGCCAAGGACCACACCGCCCTGAGCGCCGGACACAGACTCAAGGCCGCCCATCAAGGCATGCTGGCCTCCTTGGGCTTTGGCAAGCTGCCCGTGTACCGCCGGCCCAAGGTCGCCGTCTTCTCCACCGGCGACGAGGTGTGTCAGCCTGGCGAGCCCTTAAAGCCTAACTGCATCTACGACTCCAACCGCTTCACCATCAAGTCCATGGTGAAACAGTTGGGCTGTGAGGTGATCGATCTCGGCATCCTGGAAGATAACGAATCAGCCCTGGTCGACGCCCTACAAGGCGCGGCGCAGCAGGCGGACGTGGTGATAAGCTCCGGTGGCGTCTCGGTAGGTGATGCCGACTTTATCAAGTTGGCACTCGCCAAGGTGGGACAGATCAACTTCTGGCGCATCAACATGCGTCCGGGTCGTCCGCTGGCCTTCGGTCAGATTGGCGATAGCCTCTTCTTCGGCCTGCCAGGTAACCCAGTTGCCGTGATGGTCTCCTTCATGCAGTTTGTGCAGCCTGCGCTGCGCAAGCTGGCGGGAGAACAGGAGTGGGCGCCGACCTTAGTGCCCGCCATCGCCGACTGCACCCTACGTAGCCGCACCGGCCGCACCGAGTTTACCCGCGGCGTCTATCATCTGGGCCCTGACGGTCGCCTGCATGTGACCAGCACAGGTGCTCAGGGTTCAGGCATGTTGAGCTCAATGGTGAAGGGTAACTGCCTTATTGTGATCGCCGAGAAAGACGAACAGCTCAACGTGGGTGATACCGTTTATATTCAACCCTTTGCCGATCTCTTATAGTCGACAATGGATTAGCTAGGCGGGTGAGACGAACTCCCCGCCGCCGTAGGTGATTCTGTATGAGTTTGATAGTCGATACCTTTGGCCGCACCGTGGAATATCTGCGTCTCTCGGTGACCGACAGATGCGATTTTCGCTGTGTCTACTGCATGAGTGAAGACCCCTGCTTCCTCGACAGAGAGCAGGTGCTCAGCCTGGAGGAACTGGCCTGGATAGGTCAGGCCTTTACCGAGCTTGGGGTCAAGAAGATCCGCCTTACTGGCGGCGAGCCCCTGGTGCGCACCGATTGCGACCAATTGGTCAAGCTGCTGGGGAGACTCCCCGGCCTCAAAGAGCTGTCCATGACCACCAATGGCTCACGCCTAAGCAAGTTTGCCGGCAAGATGCGTGAGGCGGGCCTGAGCCGGCTCAACATCAGCCTGGATACCCTGAAACCCGAGCTATTTACCCAGCTGACCCGCAACGGCAACCTGGAGCGGGTGATCCAGGGGATCGATGCCGCCAAAGCGGCAGGCTTTAACCGCATCAAGATCAACGCCGTGATCCTGCGCGGTCAGAATGACGACGAGGTATTGGATCTCATCGAGTTTTGCCGCGAGCGCGAACTGGATATCGCCTTCATCGAGGAGATGCCACTAGGTGTCATCGACGAGCGCAAGAAGAGCCGCCACTGTAGCAGCGAAGAGGTCAAGGCGATCATTGCCAAGCGCTATCCACTCAGCGTGTCTGACAAGCGTACCGGTGGCCCGGCCCGCTACTACACCATGCCCGGCAGCAAGATACACGTGGGCTTCATCTCGCCCCACAGCAACAACTTCTGCCACGAGTGCAACCGAGTAAGGGTCACAGTAGAAGGACGTTTACTCCTCTGCCTGGGTAACGAAAACTCGGTGGACCTTAAGGCGATCGTCAGGCAGTATCCCGGCGATATCGAGCGCCTTAAGCAGGCGATTCTCGAGGCGATCAAGCTCAAGCCCAAGGAACATCACTTCGGCCCAGAGGGCGACACCCAGATCCTACGTTTCATGAATGCCACCGGCGGCTGATGCCCTGGGCCATTTTCGATGATAGACTCTGACACATCTGATATTGAATGAGTCTGACTCGAGATGGCCCTGACCCGAAGAAAATGGAATAACATCATCATCTTCGCCTCCATCGCCATGGTGGCGATACTCACCTTTTTAGAACGTCACCGCCAGGCGATCCCGGAAGATGCTCAGCCCCTCTTCGATCAACAGGCGCCCCTGTTTCAGCTGCAATATGACGATCTCTGGCTCGCCCAGCAGGGCTTCGGATGGCAGTGTGACCCTCAGGTGCTCAACTGTCGCCAGTGGGCCGAGGCCTGGAGTGGTATCCTGGTCTCGCCAATCGCCAAACCCGCAGGTATAGCCACTCCCGCCCATGAGTTGGTGATCCAGATCCGCGACATAGAGACGCCACAGCTCTGGCTCATCTACCCCGAAGAGGGACTGCTCAGCTCACCGGCCGGTAACTGGTACCGGATCCCGCCGAGCCTGCGCCTGTCATTGCAGCCGATCCTCAGACTCGATAATCCTTAAACACGCGAAACGAAGAGACACCTATGCCCGAACTCCCAGAAGTCGAAGTGACCCGCCAAGGGATCTCCCCTCACCTGCTCGATCAGCAGGTCACAGGATTAACTGTGCGTAACGCCTCCCTGCGCTGGCCGGTCCCCGAGGTTGCCCAGCAGATAGTGGGGCAGACCATCAGAGGCATACGTCGCCGCGCCAAATACCTGTTGCTGGATACCGATGCCGGCACCACCATAGTTCACCTCGGTATGTCCGGCAGCCTGCGAATTCTCCCCAAGTCGACGCCGGTGGAGAAGCATGACCATATCGATCTGGAACTGGCCAGCGGCAAGGTGCTCAGGTTTAACGATCCCAGACGCTTCGGCGCCTGGCTCTGGTGCGAGCTCCCCGAAGCCGCCCACCCCTTGCTGGCTAAACTAGGCCCAGAGCCCCTGCAATCGGGCTTCAATGTCGACTATCTGGCCAAGGCCCTGGAAGGTAAGAAGAAGGCGGTCAAACTCTGCCTGATGGACAATCATATTGTGGTGGGCGTAGGGAATATCTATGCCAACGAGGCCCTGTTTGCCGCTGGCATACACCCGCAGGCCGAGGCGGGACGAATCGATAAGGAGCGCCTTACCGTGCTGGTTGCCGAGGTAAAACAGATCTTGGCTCAGGCGATCAAACAGGGCGGTACTACGCTCAAAGACTTCACTAATGCCGATGGCAAACCCGGTTATTTCGCCCAGAAACTGCATGTCTATGGCCGTGGCGGCGAGACCTGCACCCAGTGTGGCAACCTGCTGAGTGAGATCAAACTGGGCCAAAGGGCCACCGTCTTCTGCGGCCTGTGTCAGCCACGCTAATCCAAGCTCAGTAAATCCCTACCTCAAAAAGCAAAAAGGCTGACAAGATGTCAGCCTTTTTCTTTACTCGTTTTCAGCTAAAGCCTTAGCTAAACAACTACTCTAAACATTAGAAGCGATACTCATAGCTGCCGAACAGGGTCGCATTGGTATCCTTGTCGTCCGCCTCAAATTCTGACTGAGACACAGTGCCGCCCAGGCTCATCATCCCTTTCCAGATTGGCAGGCGATAGCTGAGCTCCAGCATCAACAGATCTTCCTTACGCGGCTTGGGTGCCCAACCATTATTGACCGTCTTTCCATCCTTGTTTAACTGAGCATAACGCAGCAGAGAGGTGAAGCCATGGCTATTGGCAAACTGACCGATAAGCCCCAACACATAGACGTTGGCATCGCTGTCATAGGTGCTGCCGAGCGAGCGGCCATAGTAGCGCGATCCACTCTTGTAGGTGCTGTGCTCATAGAAGCAGTTGAAAGCGTTCTGGTTCTCACCACAGGCCACCATGGTATCTGAATACTCGAAGAAGAGCTTATACTGCTGAGAGTCAAACTCGAAACGGGTATCGGCGCCAAACAGCTTGGCGCAGTCGGCCAGATCCCAGGGCATAGGGCCGCTCGAGTCTTCACAGGTACGCTCTAAGTAGAGGCCTACCGGGATATCGAACCAGGTATCGGCGTAACGAATATCGAAGCCCGCCATCTGGTTGCCTATCTTAGATTGCAACGCTGGGTCACAGCTCGCCTCACCGTTCACACAGGTGGTATTACCGGCGATGGCATCGAACAGGGTCGATAGGCCGCACTCCTCGCCCTCGCCACAGAACATTGTGGTCCAGGAGATGCCCATCTCTAACTGTCTGAAGGGGCGTATGGTGCCGCGGAAGTTCCACAGCAATGGATTGGCGACGGCGCGCTCCTCTTCCAGATAGCTGATGCCCGTTGTCAGTGTCCAGGGACCTATCCAGGAGAGCCAGGGCGTCTCGAACGCCGCCGCGTTGTTGCGGCTCAGCATCAGGCTAGGCAGCGGACGGGCATTGTTTGAGCGATGCAGGGCGGTATCGAATCCCGGTCCCCACCATTGATCCACGGCGCCGGCCGTCACCATCCAATTACCCAGGGCAACGGCAAAATAGGAGTCATCCAGGCGAATTTCTTTCTCGTCCATGGGATCATAATGGGCCGAGGCCGCGACTTTGAAGGCAAATCTGTCACCCAGATACTCGTGGGACGCCTGCACCTCTGCCTTCTCGCGATAGTCAGAACCGAAATGCTGGAATCGAGCTGGATCGCTGCCACCGGCCAGCTTGAGGCGGCTGTTACCACGATTCTCGACCGCATTGCGGTAGTAGAAGTTCACCCGGGCAAACGCGGTGGCGAGACCCGGCGAGAGCACCGAGGGTTCCACCTTACTCAGATCGCTCCCAATACCCGACCACATCAGGGGATAGGTATTGACGGGCACAGTGATCACACCGGCATCGGCGAGGGCCTGAATGTCGGCTCTGAGATAGATATCGGACACATCGACCCAGGGGGCCGCGTGGGCTAAGGAGGTGATCATCAGGCCTAAGGCCGCGACGCCTCCAACAACATAAGCGCGAATTTTTTCCATCATAACGGGCAAATTAATCCTTTTTTTGCAGCGCTTTGGCTACTTCTTCATGCACAAATTGACTGACATCACCACCATGTAATGCCACCTCTTTCACCAGCGTCGAAGAGATAAACGAGTTCTCTTCGGCCGGGGTTAAAAATACGCTCTCCAGATCGGCGCTCAGGCGCCTGTTCATATTGGCGAGCTGAAACTCATATTCGAAATCTGATACCGCACGCAGACCACGCACCAGGACACTGGCATTCTGCTCCTTGGCAAAGTCCACCAGCAGGCCGCTAAAGCCCACCACCTCAACATTGTCCAGATGCTCGGTCACTCTTTTGACCAACTTTACCCTCTCCTCCAGGCTGAATCTCGGCTGCTTAGAGGGGTTGGCGGCGATGCCTATCACCACCTGTTTGAACAACTTCGCCGCACGCTCGATAAGGTCCGTATGACCGTTTGTGACGGGGTCGAATGTTCCAGGATAAATCGCTTTCGTGTGCATGGCTCGCAGTCTTTAGTTAATGGCGGAATTGCGCCTAGTTTAACGAGTTTCCCCCCCGGATTGAACCACTGGCATCGAATTGTTTATTGTCGAAAAAACCCCTAAAAGTTACAATTTGCATCAATAGTGTAAAAATGCCGTGGGAGAATGCTCGGCAAGACACTCGCCGATGCTATGATAGATGAGATTAACCGTCGTTCTAAGCACGCTTGTTTTAAGCATTCGGCCTTAGGCGCTGTGCCTACTAACAGCCTCCCATCAGATAAGTTTTCATATGATTAAAAGCGTACTAGTCATTCGCAATGATAAAATTGGCGACTTCGTGCTCACCTGGCCCGCGCTCTATGAGCTTAAAATGGCGCTGCCCAACGCCAGCATTGAGGTCTTCGTCGATCCTTTACTGAAAGATTTCGCAAAGGCCTGCCCCTACATAGACCATGTGATAGTGGATGATGGCGACGACCAGGCAATCACCAAGGCATTTGCCGAGCGCCATTACGATGCGGTTATCGTGTCACGCTCGCAGATACGCACCTACCGACTGCTACGTAAGCTGGATATTCCCTACAAGCTGGCCCCTAAGCTCAACTGGTATCAGTATCTTTACCAGCACAGAACCAGCATAGAGGTGCCTAAAGGCCTGGGTGGCTGGCGTAAGAGCTGCATGATGGTCGAGCGCTTCCTGGCCGATCACAGGATTCCTGTCCCCACACTGCCGACACGCTACTGGGATCTCTCCCACGAGCGGCGCAAGTGGCAAGATCACTACGGCCAACAAGGCGAAGAGCGACTGATCTTCGCTCATCCCGGCACCGGCGGCTCGTCGGGCGGCATCTCCCCCAGCGACTTTGCCGGCCTGCTGGCGCAGGTAGACAAGCTGACCGCAATTGAGTGCAAGTTCGTGCTGACCTACAGCGGTCAGGAGATCGCTCTGGCCCAGCAGATCTATGACCTGCTCAGTGCCCAAGGGATCAAGGTGGTGATGGCCGAGCCACTCGCCAGCCTGGCCGACTTTGCCAAGTCTCTGGTCGCCGCCGACATGTTTATGGCAGGCTCTACCGGTCCTCTGCATATCGCCGGCTTACACAATGTGCCGACAGTCGGTTTCTACGCGGGCAGACGCTCTGCGCCTAAGGTGCGTTGGCAGACCCTAACCCAGAGCGAGAGGCGTCTGGCCTTCACTCCACCCGTCGGCAAGAAGACTGGCAGGAACATGGCGCTTATCGACTTCGATCTGGCTGCCAAGGAGATCGCGGCCTTTTTAGATACCCAATACGCGAGTCAGTCAGCTGTCAGCTAAGCTAGCTGGTGTGACTCTGTTTTTCTCACAAACGGGACAAGTATTATGATCATAGTAACGGGTGCTGCCGGCTTTATCGGTAGCAACTTAGTTAAAGCGCTCAATAATTTAGGGCGTAGTGACATTATCGCCGTAGACGACCTGACCGACGGCACCAAGATGTTTAACCTGGCCGACTGTGAAATTGCCGACTATCTGGATAAAGCCGACTTCATCGAGCAGATCGCCCAGGGACAGTTCGATGACAAGATCGAAGTGATCTTCCATCAGGGTGCCTGCTCGTCGACCACTGAGTGGGATGGCAAGTTCATGATGGCCAACAACTACGAGTATTCCAAGACACTGCTCCACTTCTGCGAGCGTAACGGCAGCCAGTTTATCTACGCCTCATCGGCTTCTGTCTATGGCGGCAGCGATAAGTTTATCGAGCAGCGGGAACTGGAGAAGCCACTCAACGTCTACGCCTACTCTAAGTTCCTGTTCGACCAATATGTCAGACAGCACAACTTCACCACTCAGGTGGCGGGCCTACGTTACTTCAACGTCTATGGGCCTAGGGAGCAACACAAGGGCGGCATGGCCAGCGTAGCCTTCCACTTCAACAACCAGATCAAGGCGAGCGGCATCTGTCGCCTGTTCCAAGGCCACGACGGCTTCGAAGATGGCAAGCAGCTAAGAGACTTCGTCTACGTGGAAGATGTGGTCAAGGTCAACCTCTGGCTTTGGCAAAACCCAGGGATCTCAGGAGTATACAACTGTGGTACGGGTCAGGCACAGAGCTTCAACGACGTGGCCAATGCGGTGATCGCCTATCATGGTAAGGGAGAAATTGAATATATTCCCTTCCCGGATAAGCTCAAGGGCGCCTATCAGAGCTATACCCAGGCCGACCTGACGCAGCTAAGAGCCGCCGGATATACCCAGGCATTTAAGACGGTCGAAGAGGGGGTTCCCGAATATCTGGACTGGCTGGCCGCGCAGCACTTTATCGGTCAGTAGTGAACGGTCTGTAAATTATCGATCAGCAAAAGAAAGCCCCGGGTGATACCTGGGGCTTTTTTTATCTTATCTCCCGCACGACCTCGATCAGCTGGGTCGTCGAGATGGCCGGTGTTCGCGGTAGATAGATCACCTGGCACAGAGGTTTGAGATGGTCGAACTTGCCTTGCCAGTCATCACCCATCACCAGGATATCGGCCTGATGCGCCTCGATATATTCCGCCTTTAACTCCAGCGATTCCTCCAAAAATACCTCGTCGACACAGGCGAGCGCCTTGACGATGCGCATTCTGTCGCGTTCGTTACAGATGGGGTAGCGCTGTTTCTTGGAGAAATTCAGCGCATCCGAGGAAACGCCCACCGTCAGGTGTTCCCCTAACTCTCTGGCGCGCTCGATAATGTTGAGGTGTCCGATATGAAACATATCGAAGGTCCCGAAAGTAATAATTCTCATGAAGCCTCTTCGGACAAAAGATAATCGACGATGCGCTGACTAGAGTGGCCATCAACCCGACCGGCCAACTCTAGAGTGTACTCTGCCCGCTTGGCAGCAAATGACTCGGGCTGGGCGATCTGTTGATCCACCACGGCTTTGAGCTCCTTGTACGACGCCGCGTGAGCGGCCACACCGGCATAACGGTAGAGATCTTCATCCATGCGATTCTTGAAACGGAAACTTAAGATGCCGCGATAACTCCAGCGCAGGTGGTAGAAATCACACCAGACCACGGGCTTATCCAAGGCCGCAAACTCAAACAGCGCCGACGAGGCGTCGCTGATCAAGAGATCGGCACTGGCCATGAAAGGCAAGAGGTTCGCCTGCTCAACAGGTGCCAGGTAGACGTTATCAAAAGTGCCCCAATGTTCCAGCAGTTGCTTCTGTTTCTTATAGCTGGGTTTGCTAAGCGAAAAATAGTGCGGCTTGAGTAAAATGTTGTATTCGCTAAAGGCGCTGGGCCAATCTTTGGCCATCTTCTCTATGCTGCTGGGATAGAAGGTCGGCGCGTAAAGCAGCGTCGGCTTGGCCGGATCTAAGCCTAATGCCGCCAGATCAAGCCCTGCCTCACTGCCCTGCACGATAGGATCCAGCTTGGCATAGCCGGTATCGATAAAGGTCTTATGGGGAAAGAGCTGCTGCAGGCGCTTGAGGCGATATTCTCCCTCGACGAAACGCACATCCATATCCGATTCGGACACAGTGTAATAGCAGGCCTTAGGGCCGATACCGTGCTGCATCAGGGCGGTCTTGCAGATCCCCTTGAGTTTAGCGGCCGCATCGAAGCTGTTGCCAAAGATCACCCAGCTGGGTTTCTCCTTCAGGTAGTAGGCGAGTGCCTCCTCCTGGGAGTCGACCCAATGGGCCTCCAGGCCATTCTGCGCCACCAGGGCATCGAGTGCCGCCTGCTGATCCTGACTGCGATAGATCACGAAGCGCACTACTTGTCCCCGAGCCTGCAACTCCTGCATGACGGGCAAATATTGCGGCAAATAGTATGGATGCAGAACATCAAAACAGATCACAATCAATCTTCTCGCTGGTTATCGAAACCTTTGACCCGGCGCGAGGGGCAGCAGATCGCCGCCAAACTCTCAACCTAGCCTCAGTCTATCAATGGGCATACTGGCGCAGATTGTAACACATTCCATTAATACTACAGCCAATTTGTCACCTCGCCAGGCGAAAGCCTGACCAGTGAGCCCGCCGCAATTGGCGCCGAGTCACAAATGAGCAAACTCATAGTCCCGGGTCACTGGCAAATAGCCATTGGCCAAGGTTTTCTCTGTCATCAAAGCCATGTATCCTTAAGCCACTTTTATTTTATCGGCTAGGGCACAATGTCTCTTATTCCAAGTGAACGATTAGCACAGGCAAGACGCCTCCTCTTTGTTTCCCCTTTGGCGCTGGGCGATTTTCTCTATATCAAGACCTTTCTGGCCGCACTCAAACAGCAGCATCCAGCACTCGAGGTGGATATTTGGCTCGACGATAACCGCAACAACCAAGACAGTTGGCGCCTCTCTCGCAGCAAGATCATGCAGCAGTGGATCGCCGCCGAGCCCGCCTTTAGCCGCAGCTATGGTTGCAGCGACAGCAAGGCGATGCAGGACAAACAGGTCGAGGCCGCCCAGGCCCTAGATTACGACCTGGTGATCACTCACTCAGGCAGCAAGAGCGAGCAATTTTCGGCGCTGGCCAGACGCATCAGTCCCAAGGGCTTTATCGTCACCAGCCTGGCCAAATCCAAATTTGGCGGACTGCTCGACCCCTGGTTTTTCCGTCACAGCGACAAGACCTTTAAGATGGATGTGGCGGCCCTCGGCGAGCAGCACCATATTACCGATCGTTACTATCAGCTGCTGCACCGAGTTGCCGGGCTGACACTGGACAAATCGGCCTTCATGCCGTCGCTGACCATCACGCCAGAGGTTACCGAGACGGGAAAGGCCTGGCTAAGCAAGACCTTTCCCGGTCAGTCTCAGGGTAGGCTCTATTTTCTCAACCACCTGTCGACCAATAAGAAGCGCGATTGGCACCAGTCTCAGCTGTTTGAATTGATCGCCCGTCTCACCGAGCAGGCACCAGACAGCCGCTTCATCGTCAACAGCACCCCGGAAAACTTTAGCGCCCTCGAGCAGGCCATCGCCGATGAGCCTAAGCTGGCGAACAGCCAGGTCGCAGTCTTTACCGTGCAAGACAACTTCTTCGAGCTGCCAGCGATGATCGCCGCCGCCGATATGGTGATCACGGTAGAAACTGCCATCATGCACTTCGCCACCGCCAGTCAGCGCCCACTTATCGCCATGATGCGGCAGAAGAAGCCCTACTGGGCGCCGCCAGAAACCGCCAGCTCCAAGGTGCTATACGCCTCTACCGGCAAGGGCTATGTCAGCGATATCGGCGTCGACGAGGTATTGGCCACGCTTGCCCAGATATCTGACGACGAGAAGCCAGCCGCCCATTCACAGTTAAGTTCATAACAGCCAAGGCCCCATTATGAAAAAAGCCATCTTCACCCTCGCCATTGGCGACAACCCCATGTACCGCGCGGCGCTAAAAAGCTTCGAGCGCTACGCCGAAAAGGTCGGTGCCGATCTCGTGGTATCGGATCGCCTGCACTACAAGATCCATATCGAGAACCCTAAATACTCGGCCAGCCCGGCCTGGCCCGAAAAGCTCTATACCGCCGAGCTATTGAAGCAATACGACAGGGTGCTCTATCTGGATGCGGACATCATGGTGACGCCATGGGCGCGAGATATTTTCGAAGAGTATCAAGATCTTGAAACTGTCTACATGTTCGACGAAGGTCCTTACACAGACCGCACCATTCCGGTCGGCGAGATCAATGCCGCCTTCGACGCCGTCGAGAACTGGCCGCAAACCGATGGCCACTACAGCTACTACAACTTCGGCATGTTCCTGATCTCGAAGGAGTGCCCCCTGTTTGAGCTCGCCACCCTGGAAGGGATGCAGCAGGTGTGTAACACGGTTAAGTTCTACGATCAGACCTATGTGAATTACGTCATTCAGAAGAACAAGATTAAGAACCAAGGCGTCGATGCCGCTTTCAATCGTATGGATCTGCTGGGCAACGAAGATTATCGCAAGGCCGACTTTATTCACTACGCCGGTCGCGGCTACCGCATTAAGTGTCCGAGCCGCGAGATCCGCTATGTGGACGACTACTGCCAGATGTATGGCGATACCCTGACACCAGCAGAGATCAAGCAGCTCAAGCTAGACGCCTGGAACCTCTATACCGCCAACCTAAAGCGTAAGAGTGGCGTGCCCCAGGGACTACTGAACTTTATCGGCAAGCCAACTCTGGGACGCAAATGGCTTAAATAAAAGTGGCTTAAATAAAAGCGGCTTAAATAACGGTTTATCTCAACAAGCAATTACTTAAGTTTTGGGGCTGCAACACTAACAATTGCAGCCCTTTTCATGCCACAGTCCACCAGCCTTTCGTTCACCTTTGCAACCGCAGATTTACCCCGCAGTTACAGCGACCCCCATGCATTAACACAAAACCAGCTAATCAATTGAAAAGATAAGACTTATCCCCTCTAACGAGTAAAATTCCGGCCAAGATTATCACTCGTTAAGGCGCCATGAAGACCTCTCTCATCATCACCACCTATAACTGGCCCCAAGCACTAAATACTGTGCTCGCCAGCGTCCAGAGGCAAAGCCAGCATCCAGACGAGGTGATCATCGCCGACGATGGCTCAGGCCCGGCAACACGCGAGCTTATCGACACACTTAAGGCCAGCTTTCCCGTCCCGCTGATCCACAGCTGGCATGAAGATAGGGGCTTTCGTCTGTCTGCCAGTCGCAATCGCGCCATAGGGCTGGCCTGCTTCGACTACATCATAATGATCGACGGCGATCTTGTGCTGCACCCAGACTTTATCGCCGACCACTTAGCCGTCGCCGAGCCCGATTGCCTGGTGACGGGCAAACGAGTGAAGCTGGGACCTACCTTAAGCCAACGAATATTAACGAGTAACGCGCGGCCGAGTCTCTTCTCGCGTGGCATCGCCAGGGGCAGAGAGCAAGCGCTTCGCAGCCGTTGGCTATGCGAGAAAAGCGGCTGGGGCACGCCGGACTCGATAGAGGGCATACACGGTTGTAACCTGGGATTCTGGCGGCGAGATGCCCTGGCCATCAACGGCTTTAATCAGGCGTTCGAGGGCTGGGGCCCTGAAGATAAGGAGTTTGCCCTGCGCATGTACCACAACGGTAAATGGCGCAAGCGGGTAAAGTTTTATGCCGTCGCCTTTCACCTGCATCACAAGGAGAGCTGCCGCCAGCAGCTGGCCTGCAACAATCTTTTGTTTCAGCACACGCTCACCCAGAGGTCAATTCGCTGCGCCCAGGGCATAAGTGAACTCGGCTCTTAAGGTGACTGGCAGAGGCTCAGATAGTCGGCGATTATCTTATCGATTGCCACCTGAGTGAGGATCTCACTGTCGGCAAGGCTTGGATAATGCTCCAAGGCCTTATCTAGCTTACGACTCAAGGCCTCACTATCCCGCCTCGGCACCAGATACTGGGCAAGCTCATTTGTCATGATCTCATCCGGCCCATGGGGACAGAGGGTGCTGACCACGGGCGTACCACAACTCAAGGACTCGATTAGCACGGTGGGCAAGCCTTCATAATCTGAACTCAGCACTAAGAGGCGCGCCGCCTTGATCCAGGGAAAGGGGTTGCCCTGAAACCCAGGGCAGATGATGCGATCGGCCACGCCATGCTTCTTGGCCAGCTTCATCGCCTTCTTGGGGTTGTTACAGAGCAGCACCAGTGGCAAGGGCTTATGCATCTTGGCAAGCGCCTGGAACAGTATGTCATGACGTTTCTGGCGGGCGACGCGACCCACGTGGATAAGGAATTCCCCCTTGGGGATATCCGGGTTCGCCTCAGCGGCCTTTGCCCTTATCGCCTCGACATCGAAGGGGTTGTAGATGGTGCGCATGCTGCGAGGCACGACTCGACCACTTTGGTTGATCTCGCGTGCTATCCCCTTGGACACTGTGATCAACGCCTGGCCGTTTAGTGCCCGCTTGGCTCTGAGCATGTTGAGATAAGCGATAGGTCCGAGCTTACGCTCGCGCTTCAACTCCTCTTCAATAGAGTTATGCACCACGATGTAGAGCGGCGACACGCTGGCGCGGGTCAGCAACAGGTTACTCTTGTCCAGATTAGACAGAATCAGATCGAACTTGCCATGGGTCTGCTCGAGTCCGCCGATCCACTGTTTCACCCTGGCCGCCGAGCGGCCTAGTCGCCACCAGGCGATGATATGACGGTCGCGCTCATCGAAACAGACATGCAGGGGAATATCTGCTGGCACGGTATAGTCATAATGTGGGGAAAGTACCAGCAGGTGCGGCTCATGACCGAGACGTTTCAACTCAGCCGCCAGGGTCAGAACAATCTTCTCTGCCCCGCCACCGGCGAGGCTGTCTATGGCCAAGCCGATACGTTTAGCGCTCACCGACGAGCCCCAAGAGTCGTTCAATCTCCGCCATGCAGATATCCAGCCCCTTAGCCTCGGCCTCTCTATCCATATTGGCAACTAGCTGCTGGGCGGTCTGGTGGTCCAGCAGGCGCTGCACCTGAGCACACATGGCATCGAGTTCGAGATCACAGCTCAGCGCCAGGCCTCGCTGCACGCAGCGCTGGATCCGCTTGGGCTGATCCTTAGAGACGGCCACCGCCAACGTCGGCACCTTGAGGGCGATCGCCTGCAGCAGGGTATCGCCGCCGCTCAGCACGGCGCCTGCGGCGCCATCGAGTAGATTGATAAACTCAAGGCTAGAGAGTCGCTCTATGGCCACCACGCCCTCTAACTGAGGTAGATCTTTGGGGTAATTAGGGCCAAATACCATGACGCTGGGGATCCCCGTCTCTCGATAACAGGCCTGTGCCACCTGGGCGAAACGCTCGGCCGCCAGGGTCGAGCCGACATAATGTCCACCGGAGCCGGCGCTATAGAGAAGGTAACCCTTTGGCTCTAGGCCATATTCTTGCTGCAAGGCGTGCTGCAAGGCGCTATCTGGCCGCGCGAAGATAGAACCGGTAAAGATCGGCTCGGGGCGGTTAATCAGGTTTAACTTAAAGCGATCAAAACGGCTGATATCGCCAATCACAAACTCGGGCTGCACCACCCAATGGCTGTCGGTGACCAAGGCACGCTCGAGCTTCATGCCGCGGGCACGCTTGCGTTTGTGTTGGCTGATGAAAACCACCTTGGCGCCGCTACGGTTGGCATGTTTAAGCTGTGCCTTGCGGCCGGCGGCATCGAAGATCACTAGGTCAGGCTTGAGCTTTGAGACCAGCTGATTGACCTCTTTCACTCGCTTGGTGGGCGTGTCGTTAACCAGATGGGTCGGATAGGGGCAATGTTTGGCATAGGGCGCGCGGCTATTGAGCACGAATTCAACCTGCGCCTGCGGCCAACGCAGCATGATCTCGTCGGCCACTATGGTGGAACGCATATATTCACCTATCCCCTCTTCACAGGAGACAGGTACAAACAGAAATTTTGGCGCCACTGACATCGACGATATCCCTAAAAATGAATGGGAAAACCCCATCTTCCCTCATTGCATGACTCAGCCGACGGTGGCCAGATGAGCCAATCAAACCTGAAGTCTACCATTAATCGCCAACCCCTGGCTAATGGCCGGCGTGTGACTGCGGCTGGCTAACTTGGTCTCCTACACTTGCTTGCGCCAGGCGATCAAACTCAGCCAGCACGGGCGCTACCTGAATCATCTCCATCAGGTGCTCTCCCTTGGCACGGGTTCCCCAGGACACCTCGCCCGAGTGTTGCTGGGCGATCACCTGCTCATAGACGCTAATCACGCTATCTAAACAGGTATAGGGGCCGGTGCGCCCAGGATTAGAGTGGGCGTAGAGGCCGATCACTGGCGTACCCTGAGTCACCGCCATATGGGCCGGGCCGGTATCTGGCGCCAGGACGATACTCGCCTGTTTCAGAAGCGCCAGAAGCTGGGTCAGCGAGGTCTTACCCACCAAATTCTCGATGCGGGGATCGCCATGTGAAAGGATCGCCTCGGCCAGCTCACGCTCCATAGGAACCGGGCCGCCACACAGCAGCACCCGATAGCCCTTCTCAAGCGCATGGTCCGCTACCTGGGCATAACGCTCGGGCAGCCAGTTGCGCTCGGCCTTACTGGCGGCGGCGCAGATCACTAAGGTCTTATCCCCATCTGGGATCAGCTGGCGGGCAAACTCGGTATCCGCGGCGGGCACTGGAATTTCCCACTTAGGCTTAAGATCCTTGACGCCCACAGCCTTGGCAAAGCCCATAAACCCCTCGAGCACATGGGGCGTCGCCAAGGGCTCCACCCGGCGATTAGTCACCAGCCACTGCCCTTCCTTGGCACGGGCGCGATCGAAGCCCAGACGCACCTTTGCCGAGATAGCCAAGGAGGCGATGGTTGCCCTCAGTGCCACTTGCATATGCAGCAGCAGATCGAAACGACGTCCCTTGAGGGCGCGGCGCAGATTGAAATAACTGCGCCAACCCTGGGATTTGTCGAAGATCACAAACTCGACGCCGGGCAGATGCTTAAGCAGCTGATACTCCACCTTGCCAATCACCCAGGTGATCTTAAGATCTGGATACTGGCGCTGAATCGCCTGCACCATGGCCACCGCATGACACACGTCACCGATGGCAGATAAACGTAAGAGACACAAAGAGTGGGCAGTCTGCAAATTCAAGCTCATATAGGGGCCGCTGAGAAATAGTAAGGGAGTAAGGATCCGCAACGAGTTTAATGTAGAATGTCACCAGGTTCCATGATTAGGCCGCCATAGGAACGAAAATGAACGAAATTCCCTGTTTACCGGCCGGGTGACACGATGAAGATCCTCAATACTTCCATTCCAGACGTTAAGCTGCTCGAGCCTCAGGTGTTCGGCGATGAGCGCGGCTGTTTTTTCGAGACATTTCGTCAGCAGTGGTTTAAGGAGCACCTGGTGGATCTCGACTTCGTGCAAGAAAATCAGAGCCATTCGCAGCAGGGCACGCTGCGTGGGCTGCACTATCAGCTCAGACAGCCTCAAGGCAAGCTGATCCGCGTGGTCAGCGGTGAGATCTTCGATGTGTGTGTCGATCTGCGCCGCAATAGCCCGAGTTTCGGTCAATGGACTGGGCACCACCTGTCGGCAGGCAACAAGCACCAGCTCTGGGTGCCACCCGGGTTCGCCCACGGCTTCTACGTCATCTCATCCGAGGCCCACTGCCTCTATAAGTGCACCGACTATTATGCGCCGAATGATGAACACAGCATCCGCTGGGACGACGACACCTTAGCCATCGATTGGCCGCTGCTCAGCACACAATCGCCAATCCTGTCGCACAAGGACAAGGGCGCAGGTACCTTTGCCGAGGCCGATTACTATGAATAGTGAACAGCATCACCCGTTAGCCGGGCGCAATATCTTGATCACAGGCGGCGCTGGCTTTATCGGCTCGGCCTTGATTCGCCACCTCATCGCGCTGGGCGGTTGCCACGTAGTGAACTATGACAAGCTTACCTATGCCGGCAATCTGGCATCGCTCGAATCCGTAGCGCAAGAACCCAACTACCATTTCATCCAGGCCGATATCAATGATGGCGATACCCTGGGCAGAGCCCTAAGGCAATACCAGATAGATCTGGTGATCCACCTCGCGGCGGAGACCCATGTGGACCGCTCTATCGCGGGGCCGAGAGCCTTTATCGACACCAATATTGTCGGCACCTTCGAGCTGCTGCAGCAATGCCTAGACTATTATCGCAAGCTGCCGACGGAGATGGCGGCACGATTTCGCCTGCACCATGTCTCAACCGACGAAGTATTTGGCGACTTAGGCTCAGACCAGGCGGGATACTTTAGCGAGCAGTCTCCCTACGCCCCCAGCTCACCTTATTCCGCCAGCAAGGCCGCGGCGGATCATCTGGTTAGGGCCTGGCATCGCACCTACGGCCTACCGGTAGTGCTGTCGAACTGCTCCAACAACTATGGCCCCTATCAATATCCGGAGAAGCTGATCCCCGTGACCCTACTTAACGCCCTGCAGGGAAAATCGATTCCCGTCTATGGCGATGGCAAGCAGATCCGCGACTGGCTCTATGTGGACGACCACGCCCATGCCCTGTGCCAGGTGGCCGCTCGGGGCGAGCCAGGCGAGAGCTACAACATAGGCGGCATGAATGAGATGACGAATCTCGAAGTCGTCAGCCTCATCTGCGATCTGTTAAATCAAAAGGTCACCGAGAAGCCCAGCGGCATCAACGATTTCAGGCAACTCATCGGCTTCGTCAAAGACAGGCCGGGGCACGACACCCGCTACGCCATTGACGCCAGCAAGCTGAGCCGCACCTTAGGCTGGCAGCCTAGCGAAAGCTTCGCCAGAGGCTTGGAGAAGACGGTGGACTGGTATCTGACACACCTGGATTGGTGCCATCAGGTGGCGAGCCAATCATGATGAGCAAGTCCATAATGGGGCCAGCACGATGAAACCAATATTGGTGATCGGCCGCCATGGGCAGGTTTCCCAGGCGCTCAAGGCAACTCAGCCAGATGGCTACCAGGTACACTATCTGGGCCGCGAGGCGTTGGATATCCGCGACAGCCAGGCGATCGAGCGGGTATTAGACCAGCAAGACTATCGACTGGTCATCAACGCCAGCGGCTATACTCAGGTCGATGCTGCCGAGACAGACAGCCAGGCCGCCTTTGCCCTCAACCACCTGGCGGTAAAGGCACTGGCCGAGCACTGCGGTAAACGGGACATCAGGCTTATCCACATTTCCAGCGACTATGTCTTCGATGGGGTCTTCGATGGGGTCATGAATGGGGCATTTGATGAGCAACAGCGTCAGCCCTATCGCCCAACGGATAGACCTAACCCGCTGAGTCGCTACGGCGAATCTAAGTGGCACGGTGAGCAGGCAGCGCTGGAATATGGCCAGGGCCATGCCTGCATAGTGCGCACCTCGTGGCTCTACTCCCCCTTCGGCCATAACTTTGTCAAGACCATGCTGACTCTGATGCGCCAGGGTAAACCGCTTAAGGTTGTCGACGATCAATGGGGCACGCCAACTTCGGCCATCGCCCTGGGGCAGTTTATCTGGCAACTCAATCAAGTGACAAAGCCAGAACCCATCTACCACTGGAGCGATCTCGGCGTCACCAGCTGGTATGAATTTGCACGGCAGATATCAGATAGCGCCTATGCCTTGGGACTACTGGATAAGCCGGCAAACATCAGCCCCATTAGCACCCAGGAATACGGCGCCCCAGCGCCTCGCCCGCGCTACAGCGCCCTGGATACCAGTCAGTCCCAGGCTATTTTGCCCGCAAAACGCTGGCAGGATAATCTCATCCAGGTACTGCAACAACTGGCGAAAGAGGGCTGACAGGGCGTCAATATCGGGTACAATTCCCCATAGCGACCATTTAAGCCTGTTGAGCCAGTGAATCTATGCAAATAAAACCCACCGATGCCGGTTGCATCGTCTTTAGCCAAGCTTCGCTCAAGGCGATCACCCCAGATTGGTTTACCTTCGATTACTGGCAAGACCTTGGGGCCATCACAGGCTCTTCGACGGGCCGCTACACCACCTGGTTTGTCAATCCAGCTCCTCTGAGCCAGGCGCCCGAGGAGGAGTGGGTGCTCAGACACTATTATCGTGGCGGCATGATGGAGAAATTCAGCCGCGATGCATATCTCTATACCGGGCTTAAGCGTTGCCGGGCGATCGCCGAATTTAACCTGTTGGAACAGCTGTTTAAGGAAGGATTTGCGGTGCCGGAACCTGTGGCGGCGCAGATCCAGCGCAGCGGCCCCTATTATCGCGGCGATATCATCATCAAGCGGATTCCGGGCGCTCGCGATCTGGTGGCCGAGCTGAGCCAGGGGCCTATGTCGGATGAAAAATGGCAGGCGCTCGGTGCCTGTATCGCCAAGTTCCATCGCCGCGGCGTTTACCACGCCGATCTTAACGCCAAGAACATACTGCTGGCCGGAGAGAACTTTACCCTGATCGATTTCGACCGCGGCGCATTGAAGCAGCCTGACAGCAAGTGGCAACAGGCCAACCTGGATCGCCTGCTACGCTCCTTCAACAAGGAGAAGGGCAAGGTGCCCGAGCTGCACTTTAGCCAGGAAAACTGGCAGCAACTGTTAGCGGGTTACGCCCAGGCCTAGCTAGGCCCACAGCTCATAGACTAGCTACTAAGCCTTAATCAAATCGCTAGCTAGGGCGAATTGGGCCGCCAGCGCCCCCTTGTTGGCCTCGACTACTTCAAGCCCGGCCTCTCTGGCGGCCAGATAGGCCGCCTTGTCGTCAAACTTATGCACCAACTGCTCAGCTAGCTCATCGCCGTCCTGCACTAAGGCTAGGGATCCCGCCTCCTTGAGCAAGCCAGTAATCTCCGCAAAATCCCAATGGTGTTGTCCCACATAGACTGGCAGGCCGATAGCCGCCGGCTCCAGAGGGTTATGACCTCCATTCTCAATCAGTGTGCCACCGACAAAAGCCTGATCCGCTGCGCCATAGAAGCTTAACAATTCCCCCATGGTGTCGCCGAGCAATACTTGAGTTTGGCCATCCACCACATCTTGTTTACTGCGGCGCGCCAGCTCGAGCCCTGCGGCCTTCACCCGGCTGGCCGCCGCGTCAAACTGCTCTGGATGCCTGGGCACCAACACCAGCAGGGCATGGGGGAAGCGCATCAACAGGCTCTTGTGCGCGGCGAGCATGATATCGAACTCCCCGGGATGTACGCTGCCCGCCACCCAGACCGGAGTCTCCATCCGCTGCCAAGTCTTACGCAGCTCTTTTGCCTTCTCTAGCAAGTCTGGCGCTATGGTGAGGTCGAACTTGAGGCTTCCCGTGACCTTTACCCGCGCGGCCTCGACGCCCAGGTCGATGAAACGCTGCGCCGCCTGAGGCGACTGGGCGGCGATCAGATCCAGTGAGCGCAACATGGGCAGCGACAGCTTGGGCCGGCCGCGATACTGGTTGGCGGACTTCTCCGACAGGCGGGCGTTGGCCAGCATCAGCCTAATACCCCGGCGTTTGGCCTGATGAATGAGGTTCGGCCAAAGCTCCGTCTCCATGATGATGATCTGCTTAGGCTGCAGCTGGCTTAGGAAACGCGCCACACACATGGGGAGATCGAAGGGCAGATAACAGTGCTGCACGCTTTCGCCAAAGGCTTTTATCACCTCGGCCGATCCGGTCGGACTCGTGGTGGTTATCGTAATGCTGAGCTCAGGGTAGGCCGCCTGTATCTGTTTAATCAGCGGAATCGCCGCCAGGGTTTCCCCCATGGAGACAGAATGGATCAGCAGATCTGCCCGCGACAGCGTCGACAGACCGAAGCGCTCACCCCAGCGGCCACGGTAATCCGGGCTCTTGATCGCCCTAATCGCCAGATAGAGAATCAGCAGAGGGCTTAGTAGATACAGCAAGGCAGAATAGAGGGTACGATTCATAGGGGACGGCACTTACACAGGGTCAAATTACTCATAAGCCTTAATAGTAACATATGCCGCTGGCCGACGGGCGGCAAACAGACGCAGGCCCAATAAGCCTCACATCAATTTATAAATAGGCAGAAAAACAGGGGGTTAATCTTAACTGGTCTGAGTAGCCATAGATTGACTTTTACCCGCTGGCTGATAACTTCAACTGGAGCCTTTACTCGAATATAGCCCTATGACTCGCGTGCCAGAAAAGGCTGGCCCACGGGTGACAAACCGACCTGACTTAGGATCAAGATGAAGACCCGCGATAAAATCGTCCACGCCGCCCTGGCCCTGTTTAACGAGCATGGTGAGCGCGCCATCACCACCAACCATATTGCCGCGCATCTGGGGATCAGCCCGGGTAACCTCTACTACCATTTTCGCAATAAAGAAGACATCATCCGCTCCATCTTCAGCCTCTATGAACAGCACTTGGAGACAGGCTTTCAGCCCTATGAAGGCAAGAAGGTCGATGTCGATCTCTTGATCGGCTACTTCGACGCCCTCTTCTACACCCTGTGGCAGTTCCGCTTCATGTACGCCAATCTGGTGATCATCCTCAGCCGCGACGAGGTGCTCAACAAGCAGTATACAGTCACCCATGAGCAGGTACTCAAGCGAGCCACCAGCATCCTTACCCAGCTAAAACAGGATGGCGTATTGGTGATCGACGACGCCGAGATCACGCCGCTGGCCGACACCATACGCATGGTGGCCTGCTTCTGGATCAGCAATCAGCTCACCCACTCAGAGGCCACCCAGATCACTAAGACCTCGCTCTACGAGGGGCTACTGCGGGTGTTGATGATCTTCAAGGCCTACGCCAGTGAGTCCGCCAGACCCACCTTCATCAGACTGGAGCAGCATTATCAGGCCCTGGCCAAGGCGGAACAGGAAGAAGATTAAACAACGGTTCTGCCACTCACCTCATCATCTGGCCTCTCGCTTAGTCTGTCGTGATAGGCCAGTTGTGACATTTCGCATTATTTTTTGTTATGCGAAAGTTGCACTTGCACTAACTTAGTTAATAGCGCAAAAAAAAATGTGGCGTCGGCCGGGTTTAAGGTTAGAATTCGGCCAGCCTAGCGCGATCCATATCCCAGGCGTCCCCCTTTCCGGCAGGCGTGTCGGCAACAATAGATGGTCGAAACTGAACTAGACTTAATCATTCATCGACGGGGCAATACCTGGCTATGACAAGCCTGACTTATGCGTTAAAGATGGTTCCTAACTTATCGCCTTTCCTCGAGTTTATCTGCCAAGTGAGCAGGCTCGGGCAAAGCATACAAAAATAAAACGAGACAGAAAGAAGGAGACTACAGGTGGCAACGACCTCATTCTACGATCAAATCAATCAGCAGCTGGCTGAAGTTAAAGCGGAAGGCTTATACAAGAGCGAGCGCGTTATTGCCTCTCCTCAGAAGACCGAAATCGAAGTCAACGGCCACGAAGTGATGAACTTCTGCGCCAACAACTACCTTGGCCTGGCCAATCATCCCGAGCTGATCGCCGCGGCGCAGCAGGGCCTGAGCGATCACGGCTTCGGCATGGCGTCTGTACGCTTCATCTGTGGTACCCAAGATATTCATAAGCAACTCGAAGCCAGCCTGAGCGAATTCCTCGGCATGGAAGATACTATTCTTTACTCTTCTTGCTTCGATGCGAACGCCGGTCTGTTCGAGACCCTGCTGGACGCCGAAGACGCCATTGTCTCAGATGCCCTGAACCACGCCTCTATCATCGACGGTGTACGTCTGTGTAAGGCCAAGCGTTTCCGCTATGCCAACAACGACATGGCCGATCTGGAGACCCAACTGCAGGCGGCAAAGGCAGCCGGTGCGCGCCACATACTGATCGCCACCGATGGTGTGTTCTCGATGGACGGCGTGATCGCCAACCTCAAAGGCGTCTGCGACCTGGCCGATAAATATGGCGCCCTGGTCATGGTGGATGACTCTCACGCCGTGGGCTTTATCGGTCAAAACGGCCGCGGTACCCACGAGTATTGCGACGTGATGGACAGAGTCGACATCATCACGGGCACCCTGGGCAAGGCCCTGGGCGGCGCATCGGGTGGATTCACCTCGGCGAAGAAAGAGGTCGTCGACTGGCTACGTCAACGCTCGCGTCCTTACCTCTTCTCTAACTCGCTGGCCCCTTCTATCGTCACCGCCTCGATTCACGTGCTGGAGATGCTAAAGTCAGGCCAGGCACTGCGCGAAGCCGTATGGGAAAACAGCCGTTACTTCCGCGAAAAAATGACTGCGGCAGGCTTTACCCTGGGCGGCGCCGACCACGCCATCATCCCTGTGATGATTGGCGATGCTAAGCTGGCCAGCGACTTCGCTAACCGTCTGTTGGAAGAGAATATCTATGTGATCGGCTTCTCCTTCCCTGTGGTACCTAAGGGCCAGGCCCGTATTCGTACCCAGATGTCGGCCGCTCATACCCGCGAGCAGCTAGATCGCGCCATCGATGCCTTCACCCGCATCGCCAAAGAGATGGGAATTATCTAGGAGTCTATCGATGAAAGCCTTAAGCAAACTCAAGCCTGAAGAAGGCATCTGGATGGTTGATGCGCCAAAACCTGAAGTTGGCCACAACGATCTACTGATCAAGATCCGCAAGACCGCCATCTGCGGTACCGACGTACATATCTACAACTGGGATGAGTGGTCACAAAACACCATTCCTGTGCCTATGGTAGTTGGCCACGAATATGTGGGCGAAGTGGTCGAGATTGGTCAGGAAGTCCGTGGCTTCCAGATTGGCGATCGCGTCTCTGGCGAAGGTCATATCACCTGTGGCCACTGCCGCAACTGCCGCGCGGGCCGCACTCACCTGTGCCGCAACACCTCGGGTGTAGGTGTTAACCGTGAAGGTGCCTTTGCCGAATACCTGGTGATCCCGGCCTTCAACGCCTTCAAGATCCCTGACGATATCTCTGACGATCTGGCTTCTATCTTTGATCCATTCGGCAATGCGGTGCACACGGCGCTGTCGTTCGACTTGGTCGGCGAAGATGTGCTGATCACAGGTGCAGGCCCTATCGGCATCATGGCCGCTGCAGTTTGTCGCCATGTCGGCGCACGCCACGTGGTGATCACAGACGTGAACGAATACCGCCTCGAGCTGGCCAAGAAGATGGGCGCCACCCGCGCCGTTAACGTGGCCAAGGAGAAGCTGGAAGATGTGATGCAAGATCTCGGCATGACTGAAGGCTTCGATGTGGGCCTTGAGATGTCGGGCGTGCCAGCAGCCTTCCACTCCATGCTGGATACCATGAACCACGGCGGTAAGATCGCCATGCTGGGTATTCCTGGCGGCGACATGGCCATCGACTGGAGCAAGGTGATCTTCAAGGGACTCATCATCAAGGGGATCTACGGCCGTGAGATGTTTGAAACCTGGTACAAGATGGCCAGCCTGATCCAATCGGGTCTGGATATCTCGCCAATCATCACACATCACTACAATGTTGATGATTTCCAAGCCGGTTTCGACGCCATGCGCTCGGGCCAATCGGGCAAGGTGATCCTCAGCTGGGATTAATCCCCCGCACCACTCGCAACCGGGGCTGTACTCTCACGGCCCCATGTTGCACACTTAACTTATCTCTCTTTTTCATTACAGGTTGACTATGTCTGCTTTTCAACACCTGAGTGTCAATCAACTCATCCATATGCTGGAAGACAATACCGAGGTACAGGTAGTCGATATCCGCGACGGCGCCAGCTTCGAGGCGGGACAGATCCCCGGTTCGACCAACCTCAACAACGAAAACCTGGCGCGTTATATTGCCGAGGCCGACATGGACAATCCCTTAGTCGTGGTCTGCTATCACGGCATCAGCAGCCAAAATGCCGCGCAATACCTGCATGAACAGGGTTTCGATGATGTCTATAGCCTGGATGGTGGCTTCCAGGCTTGGCGCGAAGCCCATTAATTTCCAGAGGTACGCCTATGTTGGAACTTGGTCGTCTCCCCAATGAGCGCGCCGCCCAGGCGCTGATCGATTACCTCAAGGGCCAGGGCATAGATTGCCAGCTGCAACATGCCGAACACGGGGTGCTCCTCTATGTCGTCCAAGAACAAGACTACGCCAAGGCGCGCCGCGAATATGAGCACTTCGTGCGCAACCCCTATGACGACAAGTACCTTCAGGCCTCCTGGGAAAACGGCAGCACAGGCACCAAGCTAGACTACGGCGCGCCTGGTCTGCAGCTGGTGACTCAGTTCCTGTCCGGGGCAGGCCCCTTGACTCTTGTTGTCATGCTCAGCTGCACGCTAATCTATCTCGGCTTCATCTTCGGCTTCGCCAATCCTATCTTCGAGGCACTCTCCTTCTTCGGCGCCGTGCCCGGCAGCGACACCAGTCAGATCTGGCGCGTATTTACCCCGAGCCTGATGCACTTCTCCGCCATGCATATCATCTTCAACCTGCTCTGGTGGTGGTATCTGGGCGGTAAGATTGAAAACAAGCTAGGGGTGACTCCACTTTTAACCTTACTGCTGATCGCCGGCACCCTGCCGAACCTGCTGCAATATGCCATAGGTGGTCCCAACTTCGGCGGCCTCTCGGGCGTGGTCTATGCGGTGGTGGGCTACACCTGGATTATGGGAGTCAGACGTCCCGAGAAGGGGATAGGCCTGCCACCTGCCTATATAGGCTTCATGTTGATCTGGCTGGTATTTGGCTTTACCGATATGTTCGGCCTCTCCATCGCCAACGGCGCCCATATCGGCGGCTTAATGGTGGGCCTGGCTCAAGGCTTTATCGACAGTCGCCGACGGGTTTAGGTAACCCCTAGATAACATGTGCCCTCAGAGAGGACGCGAGATCAAAAAGGGCCCATTAGATGGGCCCATTTTGATTGGTATTAGCCAATCACGATGAGTGAACGGTTATTTATTGCGGTTGGGCATGGGATCACGCCAGCTCAATCACCTTCTTCACCAGCTTATCTATGCCGATATGGGCCTGGGCAATATTCTCGGCCAACATGTAGGCCGGCGTACTTACCAGTTTACGCGCCTCATCGACGACGATCTGCTCGACGTTGGCTTCCACATGCTCACCGCCCATCAGGTTAAAGGCGTGGGCCGTGTCGCTGTCATGGCCTATGGTGCCCTTGGCCTTCTCGCCGTAGAGCTTAGGGATCATCACGGGTGAGATACAGATAAAGCCCACCGGCTTGTTCGCCTCGACAAACTCGCTGATGAAGGCCTTCACGCTGGGTGCCACCTCACACTCGCTGCCCACCACAGCAAAGTTACACAGGTTCTTCGCGGCGCCAAAGCCACCTGGGATCACCAGACCATCGAAGGCCTGGATATCTAACTCGTCCGTTGCCTTGATGTCGCCACGGGCAATACGCGCCGACTCCACCAGCACGTTGCGATGCTCCCCCACGGCCACCTCACCTGTGAGGTGATTCACCACGTGCATCTGCTCTATGTTGGGTGCAAAACATTGATAACTTACTCCGGCCTGGGTCAGCGACAGCAGAGTCAATACCGCCTCATGAAGTTCGCTGCCATCGAACACTCCCGCGCCGCTTAATAAAACAGCAAATTTTTTCATTAAAAACTCCTTTAATAGACCGAATGGTTTTAACAACCAGATAACAAAAGGGTTGATCTGATTATTTTTCATGCTAAGTTAGTTCATCGACTCTAACAAGGCCGAGCAATTTCGCCAAGTCAGAGCATAAATATGGATGACAAAATAAAAAATCCACAAATTAGGAATTTTTACTCGGAAGTAATACCTAGTTCACATAAAAATATAATACAAAAATAAATCAACAAGTTGCATCACCCGCTTATGTTCGTCGTCGTGATCCCTACTCGCTGAAACTTTTTTAGCTCACAGACTTATCCACAGGCTGCTGAGTAATTTGCCGTGGCCGAAATCGCCCTAATATGGCATGCTAGCGCCATCATCGCATACCGAAAAAATAGATAAAATTATGCCTAATATCGCTGAAAACCCACTCATTCTTGTGGATGGTTCTTCCTATCTTTACCGCGCCTACTATGCGCCGCCCCACCTGACCAACTCTAAGGGTGAGGCCACGGGGGCCGTGTATGGCGTGATCAACATGCTACGCAGCCTGCTTAACCAATATAAGCCAACCCAGATGGCGGTGGTGTTCGATGCCAAGGGAAAAACCTTCCGCAATGAGATGTATGCCGAATATAAGGCCCACAGACCGCCCATGCCGGACGATCTCAGGACGCAGATCGAACCGCTGCATCGCATCATTCGCGCCCTGGGGCTTCCCCTGGTCTGTATTCCCGGCGTCGAGGCCGATGATGTCATAGGCACCATCGCCAGACAGGCGAGCCAAGAAGGCCGCGCCGTGCTGATCAGCACAGGCGATAAAGATATGGCGCAGTTGGTGGATGACAAGATCACCCTGATCAACACTATGACCAATACCATCCTAGGCCCCGATGAGGTGAGCGAGAAGTTTGGTGTCGGCCCTGAGCTGATCATCGACCTACTGGCACTGCAAGGCGATAAGGCAGATAACATCCCCGGCCTGCCAGGCGTGGGGGAGAAGACGGCGCTGGCTATGCTACAAGGCGTCGGCGGCGTCGAAGCCATCCTAGCCAACCCAGAGAAGATGCCGGAACTCGGCTTTAGAGGTGCTAAGACCATGCCCGCCAAGATCGCCGAACATGGCGACATGCTCAAACTCTCCTATGAGCTGGCGACCATCAAGTGCGACGTCGAACTGGAACAAGACTGGCACCAGCTCAACATTCAAGACGCGGATCGCGACGAGCTGATCAAATGCTACGGCGAGATGGAATTTAAGCGTTGGCTAGCCGAGGTGTTAGACAACAAGTCGAACGCCGACAGCCAAGAAGAGGCAGAAGAAACGCCGGCGCCTCAGGCTATCGATACCCAGTACGACACCATTCTGACCTGGGAAGCCTTAGATGAGTGGCTCAAGACCCTGGCCGCCGCGCCGCTGTTTGCCCTGGATACCGAAACCACCAGCCTCAACTACATGGAGGCCAAACTGGTGGGCCTCTCTTTCGCCATCGAGCCTGGCAAGGCCGCTTACCTGCCGCTGGCACACGATTATGCCGATGCCCCTGAGCAGCTCGACAGCGAGCAGGTACTGGCCAAGCTCAAGCCACTGCTGGAAGATCCTAGCCTTCTCAAGGTCGGGCAAAACCTCAAGTATGACATGAGCATACTGGCCAATGTCGGCATCGCCCTCAAGGGCGTGGCCTTCGATACCATGCTCGAGTCCTATGTGTTTAACTCGGTCGCCTCCAAGCACAACATGGATGACCTGGCGCTGAAATACCTGGGTCATAAGAATATCAGCTTCGAAGAGATCGCCGGCAAGGGCGTTAAGCAGCTGACCTTCAACCAGATCCCGCTGGAGACGGCAGCACCTTACGCCGCCGAAGACGCCGATATCACACTCAGGCTGCATCAGCATCTCTGGCCGAGACTGCAAAAAGCCAGCGAGCTTGCCAGCGTCTTTACCGACATAGAACTGCCTCTGGTCAGCATCTTGTCTCAAATCGAACGCCAGGGCGTGTTGATCGACAGCATGTTGCTGGGCCAGCAGAGCGACGAATTGGCACGCAAGATAGATGAGCTGGAACAGAAGGCCTACGAGATCGCTGAAGAGCCCTTTAACCTGGGCTCGACCAAACAGCTGCAGGCCCTCTTCTTCGAGAAGCTGGGTTACCCTGTATTGAAGAAGACCCCTAAGGGCGCACCGTCCACCGCCGAAGAGGTGCTGGTCGAGCTGGCACTGGACTATCCGCTGCCCAAGATCATCCTGGAGCACAGGAGCTTATCTAAGCTTAAGAGCACCTACACAGACAAGTTGCCGCTGATGGTCGATGGTAAGACTGGCCGGGTACATACCAGCTACCACCAAGCCATCGCCGCCACGGGTCGCCTGTCATCCAGCGAACCTAACCTGCAGAACATCCCCATCCGCACCGAGGAGGGCCGCCGTATTCGTCACGCCTTCGTGGCGCCAGAGGGACGCAAGATCCTCGCTGCCGACTATTCGCAGATCGAGCTTAGGATCATGGCCCACCTCTCCCAGGATAAGGGCCTGCTGAGCGCCTTCGCCCAGGGTAAGGATATTCACAGAGCTACCGCCGCCGAGGTGTTCGACGTCGACTTCAGCGAAGTCACCAGCGAACAACGTCGCCGCGCCAAGGCGGTGAACTTCGGTCTCATCTATGGCATGTCGGCCTTCGGTCTGGCCCGCCAGCTGGATATTCCGCGTCACGAGGCCCAGCAATATATCGACATCTACTTCAAGCGCTATCCTGGCGTGCTCAAGTATATGGAAGATACCCGCGCTGCCGCCGCCGAGCAGGGATACGTATCGACCCTCTATGGTCGCAGGCTCTATCTACCAGCCATCAAGGATAGAAACGCCATGCGCCGTCAGGCAGCGGAGCGCGCCGCGATCAACGCGCCGATGCAGGGCACGGCTGCTGACATTATCAAGAAGGCCATGATCAATATCGCTCAGTGGATCGAGACAGAGACACAGGGAGAGATCACCATGATCATGCAGGTTCACGATGAACTGGTGTTTGAGGTCGACGCCGACAAGGCCGATTCGCTCAAACTCAAGGTGTGTGAACTGATGGCGCAGGCCGCCTCGTTAGATGTCGAGCTACTGGCCGAGGCTGGTATCGGCGATAACTGGGAACAGGCGCACTAGCCTTACATTTTGCGACTATTGCTCAACGGATCCTCGGCTCAATTCTCAATTAGATCAGAATTGAGCCACAAAAATGCCTCGACTATGCCCCGGCCTGTCGGGGCATTTTTTTATGCTGTGAGAGCCATTCATCCTGGCATCTCGCCCTCTCGACCCGCGAAGCCGTAAAAATCACCAAAAATAGTAATATTTTTTCACTTAAGGGCAGTTTTTAGCTAAACAGCTCTTTTAAAGGCAATTTTAGTAAATTTTAGATCAAAAACTTGTGCTTTTATTGAGCACTTTTTTAGACATTGCTCACATTATTGTCGTTTTTTACAAAAAACAGTTTCCCATATTACGACCAATGAAGTATTATTCTCTGCGTAGGGTACAGAGGTTAAGATGTTCTATCTTTCAGACCTTTTTTTATTTCACGTTAAGTGAAAAGCCAAATTCTGGCGCCCCAGCAAGTTACTTGCTGGGGCTTTTTTTCGTCTGAAATTTAATTTAGAGCAAATACTTTAATTTAAGTGAGATTCGGGCTATCCTATGACCACTGAGAACTATTGGTCGATGACCGATGGAACTTGAGTCTTGTTGAAATTTAGCTTCTCCCCAAAAGAGCTAATGTATTTTTTGCCGATGGTGTAGCCGTCGGCATTTTTTTTACCTGCCACTTTTAACCCACTCAAAGAGTTACCCGCTAATAGCCTCTGCAGCTAAGCGTCTTAGCCACTAAAAACCAGGCATAAAAAAACGCCCCCAATCTGGAGGCGCTCTCTAATCACAAACGAAAGTTGTTACTCTTGTGCGGCGTCGGCCAAGGCCTCCACCAGCCAGTCTGGATGACACCATTCGTTAAGAATCCCCAGCACCTTAGGTTTGCCGGTTCCCTTCAGGGAAGAGAATGGCTCCACCTTCACGCCGTCGCCAAAATCCGCCAAGGCCTTACGCACATCGTTAACCGTCTTCATTCGAGCACTCTGCGCCAACTTGTCACACTTGGTCAGCAAGGCAAGCACGGGAATATCGCAATCAACCGCCCACTCGATCATCTGCATGTCGAGATCCTTGAGCGGATGACGAATGTCCATCAGCACGACCAGGCCACTCAAACAGGCGCGTTCCTGCAGATATTGCCCCAGCGCCTGCTGCCATTTTTTCTTCATGGCCAGCGGTACCTGAGCGAAACCATAGCCAGGCAAATCCACCAGGCGTCTGTGCTCATCGAGCGCGAAGACGTTGATCAACTGGGTACGCCCAGGTGTCTTACTGGTTCTTGCCAGGTTCTTCTGCTCGGTTAATTGGTTTAATGCGCTCGACTTTCCGGCATTAGAGCGGCCGGCAAAGGCGATTTCGACGCCTACATCACCGGGCAAGTGCTCATCCAGATGCGCAATATCCGGCGCACTGATCAAAAACTTGGCCTGTCGAAAATCGATACGAGAATCAGTCACTACCCACCCCAAAATTTGTTATTTCTTCAGTTTAAATATCGAAGACTTGCTTACATTTGCACAATTTCGTGTAAAATATTACCCCGATCACATAAATCATATTTTATCACGCTTGCAGGTCACTCTCGTAAGCTCAGGACAAAAAATTTAACTAAAAGTTGGAACGCCATGAAAAAGTTCGCTATTGCGCTATCGATGTTAGCCACTCTATCAACTCCGGCTCTAGCAGCAGGTGATGCTGAAGCGGGAAAAACTAAAGCAATCATTTGTTCTGCCTGTCACGGTGTTGATGGTAACAGTATGATCGACATGTACCCCAAGATTGCGGGTCAACAAGAAACTTACCTGAAGAAGCAGCTAACCGAGCTGCGTCAAGCTGCCCACACAGGCGGTAAAGAAGGCCGTAACGATCCTATGATGAGCCCAATGGCGGCGGCATTGTCGGATCAGGATATCGAAGATTTAGCGGCTTACTTCTCTTCGCAAAAACTTGCGATGAGCGAAGTCAAAGACGTGCCTGAACTGGGTGAGCAACTATACAAGGGTGGTGACGCCGTACGTGGTGTGACTGCATGTATCGCCTGTCACGGTCCGAGCGGTAAAGGTTCTGAGGCTGCAGGCTTCCCAGCTATCGCGGGCCAACACGCTAACTACATCAAGATCCAGCTGAATAAGTTTCACGATACAAGTCGTAACAACGACCTAAACGGCATGATGCAAGACGTTGCCAAGAAGCTGACCAGCGAAGATATCGAAGCACTATCTAAATATATTTCAAGCATTAAATAATTAATCGCTGGATAACGAAAGGGTGGTCTATACCACCCTTTTTAACAACCCAAAGTTTACGTTTACGTAAACTGTTGAAAATTGATGCTTGACATAGATCACAGATTTCGTTTTAATTGTGCCCGTACCGAGGTAAACCCAACTGTTTGTATAAAATCTACCTAATAACAATAAACAGATTTCGGTATGTGATTACATTTAAGATATAAGAATAAAGTTAAGCAAAAATAATAATAATTTTTTGACCACTCACTAAAAATAATAAGAGAAGTACTTCGCATCTGAAGTCGGGTCGTAATAACTTGGTAAGGATATTGGTTAGGAAGGCCAATGCGCTAATTAGCATTTTCCTTACGGTTCAGAAAACAGTTGAACTGCTTACTGCTGAACTTAATGTAAACCGAACAGGGATGGTTTATTAGGCGTCAAAGATGACGATATGGATTGTGATGTGTCAATGAAGACCATCTACGGAAGCTGTGGTCAGGAAGGCGACAGGGAAAGAAAAAAAGCGTCTGGAAGACCGAAAACGAAAATAACTATGCATGGAAAGCAGATTAAAAAATAAGATGGAATCCGACTGGGAGAGTCGCATAGCAAGTAAGGAAACTTGGAATCAGAATTGAGTACCTTTGGTACTTTTTGGAAGGCGACAGTGATACTGTCGCCTTTTTTTATATCCGGCAAAAATTACGCTTCTGTTTCCGCTTGGCCTACAGTAAATTAAACCGGGTAGCAGCAATTAACCCAGCCTTTAAGAGTCATGCCCTAGCCATGCGAAGATGCCCCCTGTGCACCAGCGAAGAGACCGCCCCCTTCTATCAAGATAGAAAACGCTGCATCTATCGCTGTAAGCGCTGCATGCTGCTGTTTGCCGATGCCAACTCTCATCTGCCGCCCAGCGCCGAGGTAAAACGCTACCGCTCGGCCAATAGTAAAGACAAGCCGCTGCAACAATTTCTGTCGAGCCTGATCACTCAGTGTGAGCAGCAGGTTCAGGGCTCACTGCTTGGACTCAACTTCGGCCGACTGCTAAACCCACAGGCGATAGACGCCATCAAGGCCCGAGGCCATCAGCTCAACCAGTATGATCCACACTTCGCCCCGGATCATACCCTGCTAAGACTCGAATACGACTTCATCTGTTGTTATCGCGTCTTCGAGCACTTTCGCTTTCCTGGAAAGGAGTGGCAGCTACTTTGTTCCTTACTTAAACCCGGTGGCTGGATGGCAATCAGCACCCAGCTGCTCACCGAGCTTCAAGGCTTTCCCAAATGGCACCACAAGAACAATCTGACCCATGTCAGCTTTTATCAGCAAGCCACCTTCCAATATTTGGCAAGTCAGGCCGAGTTTAGGCTATTATTCGCCTCGAAAGATCTCATTTTGGTGCAAAAACCAACAGGATCTGGTATAACACGCGACCCAAGTTCACTTATCTAACTCAGGGTTAGGTAGGTTCACGATTTTTTGTAGTTGAGATTAACGTTATGACCCGTAAGAAATCGCGCAAGATCAATGAGAATGCGCCAAAACGTCCGCCTAGAACTAAGAAAGAAGACCGTGTCGTCACGGGTAAGAAGCAGAAGTCGGGCAATAAAGCGGGCAGTCGTCATAACGAAAAGCAGATCCAACAGAAGCAATCGGGCACGGCACAGGCCAAAGATCCTCGCCACGGCAGCAAGAAGCCTGTCGCACTTGAGCTGCCGACTAAGGCGCCTGTGGCCAAGCAGCCCAAGGCACCTAAGATGAGCGACGAACAGAAACTGCTGAAGCTAGAGGAAGATCCTAGACTCAACAAGCTGCTCGACATGCTCGAGGAGGGTCGGGATCTCAACGATGCGGACCAGGCCTGGTTAGAGAAGCAACTTACAGAGATCGAGCGCCTGATGGATCGCCTGGGCATCACAGAAGAGGATGATCTCGAGCATGTGATGAAGACCACGGTCGGCTCAGACGACGATCTGCTGGATAAGTTTGAATCTGGCGCCGATCTGCTCAAAGATTATCAAGATAAAGACTAGCCTCAGGCTAACCCAAATGGCATCGATTCGATGCCATTTCTCTATCTCGCCTCTGTGATTAACACCTAGCTAACCAACACCTCGGATTGCATTATGACTACGACACTCCTCATCCTGGGCGCCATCATCATCTTAGGTCTGGCCGCCTATGCCGCCAGCCTGTTACTCAAGCTGAAACAGCAAACCGCACGACAAAAAGCGCAACGCGAGGCACAACAGGCCGCGGCGGACGCCAAGGAGCTGGAACTGCTCGGCAACATTCACTATATCGCCGCCGCCATGCTCGAGGAGCGCTGTGAACTGTCAGAGGGCGTGATGCGTATCGGTAAGTTGTTCAATATTCTTGGCCACACAGATCAAGTGAAACACCAGTACCCGGCGCTCTTTAAGCATTATGAGATCATCGAGTCCCACCCTATCATGGAGCAGCGCAAAGCGTTGGCCAAGCAGCAGCGTATGAAGCTAGACTTAGAGAGAATGAAGTCAGAATCGGCGCTGGAAGCCGAGATCATGGCCGAGGTGGCCCTGCTGGCCAAAGCCTATGCCCACCTCAGCCACTGACGTGAGTCGGTGCACAAAAACGGCTTAAGACCAAGACATTTAAGCCGAAAAAAAGGATATTCGACAGCTAACATAAATTGCAGTGCTAATTTGCAACCTGGATCAATGTTATTCACTCAATAACATTGCATACTTCGCTAGTTGCTAATTTACCACCCTCGGAGGACACGCCTTGAAGCAGCCCACCCAAATTAGTTGGGATCAGTCAATGATCGAAAAATATAATTACAGCGGTCCTCGTTATACCTCTTACCCGACCGCACTAGAATTTGACGCCTCCTTCACCGAAGAAGACCTGCTCACCTCTATTGCCAACAGTAAGAGCAATAAACTGTCGCTGTATCTACACATTCCTTTCTGTGCCAAGCTCTGCTACTACTGCGGCTGCAACAAGGTGATCACCCGTCACCAGCACAAGGCCGACCAATATATCGAATACCTGGCGGCAGAGATCGTCAAACGCGCACCGCTGTTTAAGCATTATCAGGTCACCCAGATCCACTGGGGTGGCGGTACGCCAACCTTCCTCAGCCCAGAGCAGATCCTCAGGCTGTCGGCGCTGCTCAGAGAGCACTTTAATATTGCCGAAGAGGGTGAATACTCTATCGAAGTCGATCCACGCGAGATCGAACTCTCTATGTTAGACACCCTCAAAGAAGCTGGCTTCAACCGTATCTCGGTCGGTGTACAGGACTTCAACAAAGAAGTGCAGATTGCCGTTAACCGTGAACAGGACGAGCAGTTTATCTTCGACCTGATCGCCAAGGCCAAAGCCATGGGCTTCGTGTCGACCAACATCGACCTGATCTACGGCCTGCCACACCAGACACCGGAAAGCTTTGCAGAGACTATGCAGCGCGTACTGGATCTGTCTCCCGACAGACTCTCTGTCTTTAACTACGCTCACCTACCAGCACGTTTCGCGGCCCAGCGTAAGATTAAGGACGAGCATCTGCCGACACCACAGCAGAAGCTGGAGATGCTACACCAGACTATCGAGACGCTGACGGGTGCTGGCTACCAATACATAGGCATGGACCACTTCGCCAAGCCGGATGACGAGCTTGCCATCCTGCAAAACGAAGGCCGCCTGCACCGTAACTTCCAGGGTTACACCACCCAGGAAGAGTGTGACCTTCTGGGTCTTGGGGTCTCCTCCATCAGCCAGATTGGCGATTGCTACGCCCAGAACCAAAAAGATATCCGCCCTTACTATGAGTCAGTGGATGAGAAGGGCCACGCCCTGTGGAAAGGCTGCAAGCTTAATCGTGACGACGAGATCCGCCGCGCCGTGATCAAGCAGCTGATCTGCCACTTCGATCTGGATATGGCCAAGATGGATGAACGATTAGGCATTAAGTTTGAAGAGTACTTCGCCGAAGATCTCAAGCTACTTCAAACCTTTATCGATGATAAGCTGGTCGAAGTCAAAGACAGAAAGATCACAGTTGGCGAAACCGGTCGTCTGCTGATCCGCAACATCTGTATCTGTTTCGACGTCTACTTCCGCGATAAGGCACGTCAGCAGCAGTTCTCTCGGGTTATCTAAACCCCAAACATGAAAAAAGCCGATGATGATTCATCGGCTTTTTTGTTTATGCTTTCTTAGGCTTTGGCGGCATAAAGCGCCTTACGCTCGCTGTCAGAGATAAAGGCCATCTCCACGCCGTTGCGCTGTAGCTGTGCCAGCTCGGCGTCGCTAAAGCCCATCTCCTGCTTCACGATGCGATACTCGTGTTTGATGTCGATGGCACTCACGCCCGGATCATCTGTGTTAAGACCAATCAACACGCCCGCCTCCATGAAGGTGCGCAGCGGATGCTCCTGATAGCTGGTCACAGTCGAGGTGTGCAGGTTACTGGTTGGACAGGACTCTATGCCTATCCTGTTGGCAGCCAGATACTCCATCAGCTTAGGATCGTGGATCGCATTGACCCCATGGCCGATGCGGGTTGCCCCCAACTCCTGAATAGCCTGCCACATACTCTCGGCACCAGCAGCCTCACCGGCGTGAGCCGTGATAGCTAACCCTGCGTCACGTACCTTCTTGAAATGATCGTTAAACAGGGCGCCCGGGAAGCCTAGCTCATCCCCCGCCAGATCCATCGCCACCAGGTGCTGCTTGTGTGCCAGCAAGGCATCTAGCTCCTGCATGCAGGCATCCTGACCGAAGGAGCGAGACATGATGCCGATCAGGTTGATCTTCACCTCATAGTCCTTAAGACCCGCCTTAACCCCGTCGATAACGGCTTCGACGACCCCTTCTATCGGCAACTTGTGGTTCATCGCCATATAGTAAGGACTGAATCTCAACTCGGCGTAATCCAGACCAGAGATCGCCGCATCGGCGACGTTCTCATAGGCCACACGTTTAACCGCATCAAGATCCGCCAGAACGGCAACCATCCAGTCGAGCTTCTTTAGAAAAGCCACCAGACTCGATTCTTTCCCCTGAATCTGAACGAAAGGCGCCAAACCTTCCAAGGTATCGGCAGGTAAAGCAATATTGTGTTGGTGGCCCAGGTCCCAAATCGTTTCCACCCTGACGTTACCATCAAGATGACGATGCAGATCCACCAACGGAATGGATGTATCAATCATATTTAACCCCTATTTGAACCCCTCAGCCAATATTGTTTTTTGTCTGGTCTGAAGTTGTTGCAACTATAACATGCATTTTTTAACGATATGCATGACTTATGTTCAGCTTTCGACTTAACTCTGCTGCAATACCTGCTCACAATTTATCTAGCGCCGTGGGTGACCCGTCAAATTGAATATTGCATAATCGTGAAACCCATTCCTGGGCCCATAATAATGACAACAGGACCACCCATGTATAAACCCTTAGCCCCTTGCCTACTCTTACTCAGCCTCACGGCCTGTCAAATGGCCCCTACGGCGGATGTCGCCACGGCGCCCAAAACCAGTGTCAGCCAGAGCCATCAGCAGTTACAGCGCATCATAGACGATGCCTGGCAACTTAGATTAGAGTCTAGCCCAGAAATGGCCTACGCACAGGGAGACGAGAAGGCGGCGGGTAAACTAGATGACCTCTCACCCGAGGCGCTGGCAAACCATAACCAGGCCGAGCAGGCACTGTTAGCGCGCCTCAAGTCTTTAGATATGGCATCACTCGATAAGGCCGATCGCATCGACGCTCAGATACTCATCTATCAGTTACAAAACAGTGTCGATCAATACCGTTTCCACGACCATTATCTGCCGATCACCGCAGAGAGCGGCTTTCACGCCTATATCGCCTCCATAGCCAAAGGCAACTTCAACAGTGAGGCCGATTACCGCAATTACTTAAGCAAGCTTGAGGCGCTGCCCCGTTATTTTGCGCAGCAGACCTATTGGCTGAAACAGGGTCTGGCCCAAGGCATCACCCCGGCTAAGGTGGTCTTAAACGGCTTCGAAGAGAGCATTAGCGCCTTCATAGTGCCAGTTGAGCAGAGTGGTTATTTCAAGCCCTTCACCCACTTTCCCAAGCACTTTACCGAGACTCAGAAAGCCGAGTTGACGGCGCAGGGCAAGGCTTTGATTGAGCAGAACGTACTGCCCAGCTATCAGGCCTTCTATGATTTCATGACCCAGGAATATATCCCTGGTGCACGCCAAAGTATCGCCGCCTATGACCTCCCAGATGGCAAAGCCTTCTATGAGAATCGCGTACGCTACTACACTACGCTGCCCATGACCGCAGACGAGGTGCACCAACTCGGGCTAAAAGAGGTTAAGCGCATTCGCGCCGAGATGCAGGCGATCATAGATAAGCTCGGCTATCAGGGCAGCTTCGCCGATTTCCTCCACTTCCTGCGCACCGATCCTCAGTTCTACGCCAAAACCCCGGAGCAGCTGTTGAAAGAGGCCGCCTTTATCGCCAAGAAGGCCGATGCCATGCTGCCGAAATTCTTCGGCAAACTGCCGCGCACGCCCTATGGTATTCAGGAGGTGCCCGCCGAGATCGCCCCCAAATACACCACAGGGCGCTATTCTGGCGCCAGTGGCGATGACCAACCCGGCTATTACTGGGTCAACACCTATGCCTTGGACAAACGTCCCTTGTATGAATTAGAAGCCCTGACCCTGCACGAAGCCGTACCTGGCCATCACCTGCAGATCTCCCTCAACAAAGAGCTGACCTCCCTGCCGAACTTCCGTCGTTACAGCTATATCTCGGCCTTTGGCGAGGGCTGGGGACTCTACTCTGAGTATCTCGGACTGGAAGGTGGTTTCTACCAAGACCCCTATAGTAACTTCGGCCGTCTGACCTACGAAATGTGGCGCGCCGCCCGCCTGGTGGTCGACACTGGCATGCACGCCAAGGGTTGGACACGTCAGCAGGCCATCGACTATATGGCCGGCAATACGGCGCTGTCGCTACACAATGTCACTACGGAGATAGACAGGTATATCTCCTGGCCGGGACAGGCGCTGTCCTACAAGATAGGCGAACTCACCATCAAGCGTTTACGCGCCAAGGCCGAACAGGCACTGGGCGAAAAGTTCGATATCCGCGCCTTCCACGATGCCGTCTTGGCCAATGGATCTGTGCCCATGGCGCTGCTCGAACAGCAGATAGATGACTTCATCGCCGCTCAGGCCGCTCGCTAGCCCCTCCAGCGTATTAATGGCTTGAGGAACTTAGCCCCCTCAAGCCATTAATCGCCATAAGATATCGTGTTACACTCAGGCATCTTGTCCTTAATTCAGATCGCCCATGTCCACAGCCCCAGTCTCTACAAGCACTGACACTATCGCCACCTCACTGCCGGCTTTTTCCAGCGAACTGACTGACAATCGTCAGCAGCTAGATGCTTTCTGGCAGGGTGTCGAGCAGGGTTATCTGACGACAGGCGATGGACTCAAGCTGGCCTACTGCGTGGCCGCTCACCCCGAGTCGAATCAGGCGATAGTGATCAGCAGCGGTCGTGTAGAGGCCTACCTTAAGTATCAAGAGCTGATCTTCGATCTCTATCAGCTGGGATTTAGCGTCTACGCCCTGGACCATAGAGGACAGGGGCTGTCAGACAGGCTAACCGACAATCCGCACCAGGGGCATGTAGCGAAATTTTCCGACTATGTGGATGACCTTGGCCTCTTCATCGATACCCTAGTCATCCCCAAGCAACATGATAGGCTGTTTCTGGTGGGGCACTCCATGGGCGGCACCATAGCGACCCTGTATCTGCAGCAGGCGCCCAAGGTGTTCGATGCGGCCGTGTTATCGGCGCCCATGTATGGCATCTGCCTGCCTATGCCTAAGCCCTTCGTGCGCTGGTTGGCCGGACACCTGGACAATGGCTCGAGCAGCAAGCCCAACTACGTCTTAGGGGGCAAGAACTATCAGCCCGTTCCCTTCGAGCAGAACGAGCTCACCCATAGCGCTAAGCGCTATCAAGACTATCGTCGGCTGTATGAGACCTACCCGCAGCTGCAGCTGGGCTCCCCCACCAACCGTTGGCTAACCGAATCCCTCGATGCCTGCGAGCAAGCAGTAGAAGCAGCAAAACACACTCATACGCCGATCTTGATCTTACAGGCAGAGGAAGACTCCATCGTCGACAATCGCGCGCAAGATGCAGCCAGGGGAGAGCATTGCCACCTGTTTAAGGTCGCCCATGCCCGTCATGAGATCTTCATCGAAAGGGATAGCGCCCGAAACCAGGCGCTGGGACAACTGGCAGACTTTCTCAGCCTACACGCTTGATAACAGCGGCCGCTCTGCAAGCCTTACTAGCAGGCGAGCCAACTCTTCGCCCGGCATAGGACGGTGGAACAGATAACCTTGGTATAGGTCGCAGCAATAAGCCTTGAGCAGCTCAAACTGTGACTGAATCTCGACGCCCTCGGCGACAAACTCGAGATTCAGGCTGTGGGACATATCGATCATGGCCTTGACGATAGAAGCAGAGGCCTCGCCATTACCCATGTCTCTGATAAAGCTGGCATCTAGCTTGAGGCGATTCAGCGGCAACTCCTGCAGATAGCTCAGCGAGCTATAACCCGTACCGAAATCATCCACGGCGATGCTGATCCCTGCCTCTCTCAATTGCGTCATGGTCTGGCGCACCTGCTGCAGATCCGTCAATAACACATGCTCGGTAAGCTCGAGTTCGATATGGGTAGGGCTGATCCCTTGATCCTTTAGCATGGCCAACAGCTTAGGTGCAAACTCATCCTGGTGGAACTGACGCGCGCTGACATTGATCGAGACCATAGGTGGGCGAATACCTTGTTCCTGTAACCCACGAATGAAACGACAAGCCTCCAGCAACACCCACTCACCCAGCTCGACGATCAGGGCGCTGCCCTCGGCCACTGGGATAAAGTCGGCCGGTGAGATAGCCCCATGCTGTGGATGGTGCCAGCGCAGCAAGGCCTCGACCGAGGCAATCTCGCCCTTGGCATTCAACAACGGCTGGTAGAAGAGAGATAACTGATGACGTGCGACGGCATGCACTAGCTCTGTGCGGATCATCAGATTTTGCGCGGCGCGTTTATCCATCTCACTGCTGTAGACCACACAGGCATCGCGTCCACTCTCCTTCGCCTGAGCCAGCGCCATATTGACCCGTTTTAATTGTTGCTCCGGCGGGATCGCCTCGCTTGGATCGATGATGGCGATCCCCACACTGGCGGAGAGATTAAAGGTATGGCCACTGATATGAAAGCTGCGCGCGATCAGCTGACGCATCTGACTCGCCAGGGCCTGTGCACGACGCTGGGCACCGAGGAGATCTTCCGGTAACTTCTTCACTAGAACCACAAACTCATCGGCGGCCACACGGGCGATCAGCGAGTTAGAGGAGAAGTAGCTGGATAACCTGGCGGCGATCTGGATCAGCAGCCTGTCACCACCATGATGCCCAAGGGCATCGTTGACCACCTTAAAGTTATCCAGGTCCAGCATAAACAAGGCCGCGCAGCTTCCCGACTCATCCTGCTGCTGATACAGGGCGTCCATCAAGGCGCGGCGATTGGCGAGATCCGTGAGCGGGTCGTGCTTGGCCTGATGCATCGCCGCCTTCTGGTTACGAATATCCTCTGTCACATCGGACAGCGTGCCTATCATGCGTAGCGGTTTACCCTTCTCGTTCCACTCGACCGTCATCCCCCTGTCGAGCACCCAAATGTAATGCCCCTGCTGATGGCGCAGTCGATGCACGCTCTCAAACTCCTCGGTTTCCCCATTGAGGTAGGCGTTAAGGTTTTTGAGTATCCCCTCTTTGTCCTCAGGGTGCAGCCGGCTCTCCCAGGTTGCCAGCTCGGGCACTAAGTCTTCAGGTCCGTAGCCCAACATATCCTTCCAGCGGTCGGAGAGAAATACGCTATTGTCCTCCAGGTTCCAATCCCAGATGCCGTAACGTGAGACCTCAACGGCAAACAGCCATCTCTGCTCGCTATCCTTAAGCTGTTTCGCCCCCTGCTGGAACCTATCCTTAAAGCGCCTAAGATTCTGCTCCAGGCTATGCAATTCTATGAAGGGGGATTCGATTGCCTTTTGCCTGGAATCGGTTTCACGCTGGCCCAGGGCCGCCGCCTGGCGACTCAGGTAGCGAATCGGCGACAACACGAAATAGTAAAACAGGCCGAGCAAGACCAAGGTGGTCGCCAAGGCGATCGCGCCCGTTCGCATCAGGCCTACTAGAACGGTTTCATCGCTAGCGGCCAGCATGGGCGCCATATCATATTCGAGATAAATGAGTTCGGGACGTTCGACCGACAGGGAAGAGAGCTGTGGTGTGATAGGATAATAGGCCTGTATAGACTGACGCTTATCATTGAAGTAAATACGAGAGCTACCCTCGGCTACGCTGTCGTCGTGGGCCTGGTTCTCATAACCATCGATCACCAACTGCGCCGAGCTGTCGCGCCATACACCGTGATTGGCAAAGCGTATGTTGCCCCTGCGATCGATAAGCGTATACACGGAGAGACGAATATCGCTACCGAGCAGGGCCAGTTCCTCTTCCACCCGCGTGAAGTCTTGTGCCTTCGCTGCCATCGCTACCAGGTGATTCATCCGCATCAATCCCTGAGACAGGTGCTCTACCTGGGAGGCGGACACGTAATCTCGACGCTGCTGGCGCTCGACGAAGTAGCTACTGGTAATAAAAAACGCGAACAGCAAGACACACACCAGAGGTGCGAAGAGAATGAGCGAGGGACGTGAGAAAAATTTCAGCAAAGCCACTGCACCTAAAAAAGGGTCGTCAGACGTAACACATCTTATCAATACAGGATCAATTGCGTGTGTTTGTGCCGATTATGCCACATTTAAGTTACTTAGTGACTAAACATTATTGCATTTAGCTATAAGCATATAGAGATAAGCTAGGACGGCTTAAGCTAGTGAAACGAGCCGGGGAGGACTGGACTCGAAACTGCACTCTCGCTTTCTATTGAGGCAGAGCCTAAAAACTCCATAGAAGGAGTAAATGCTGTAGATTATCTGGAATAATCTCAGCACAGCTGAACTTCTACTCTCGGCAACAGGCTTTTTGTGCACAACGAAAAAAGCCCTAGCATTGCTGCTAGGGCTTTCGTCTTAATGTTGGCGGAGCGGACGGGACTCGAACCCGCGACCCCCGGCGTGACAGGCCGGTATTCTAACCAACTGAACTACCGCTCCTTTAGTAACACGCTTACGCGGGATACTAAATTAGGCGCCTGGAAATGACCTACTCTCACATGGGGAGACCCCACACTACCATCGGCGCGATTGCGTTTCACTTCTGAGTTCGGGATGGGATCAGGTGGGACCACAATGCTATGGTTTCCAGACAAAATTGGAAATTTAGAAAGCTGCTTGAGTTCGCACTTCAATCAAGTACTTAGTATTCTTTTGATTACGTAAAACCATCGTACGAAACCCTTTTGGGTTGTATGGTTAAGCCTCACGAGTCATTAGTACAGGTTAGCTCAACGCCTCACAACGCTTACACACCCTGCCTATCAACGTCCTAGTCTCGGACGGCTCTTTAGAGACCTTAAAGGTCTAGGGATGACTCATCTTAGGGCTCGCTTCCCGCTTAGATGCTTTCAGCGGTTATCGATTCCGAACGTAGCTACCGGGCAATGCCATTGGCATGACAACCCGAACACCAGCGGTTCGTCCACTCCGGTCCTCTCGTACTAGGAGCAGCTCCCTTCAATCATCCAACGCCCACGGCAGATAGGGACCGAACTGTCTCACGACGTTCTGAACCCAGCTCGCGTACCACTTTAAATGGCGAACAGCCATACCCTTGGGACCGACTTCAGCCCCAGGATGTGATGAGCCGACATCGAGGTGCCAAACACCGCCGTCGATATGAACTCTTGGGCGGTATCAGCCTGTTATCCCCGGAGTACCTTTTATCCGTTGAGCGATGGCCCTTCCATTCAGAACCACCGGATCACTATGACCTGCTTTCGCACCTGCTCGACGTGTATGTCTCGCAGTTAAGCTGGCTTATGCCATTGCACTAACCGTACGATGTCCGACCGTACTTAGCCAACCTTCGTGCTCCTCCGTTACTCTTTGGGAGGAGACCGCCCCAGTCAAACTACCCACCAGGCACTGTCCTCAACCCCGATTCAGGGGCCAGAGTTAGAACATCAACACTACAAGGGTGGTATTTCAAGGATGACTCCACGAGAACTGGCGTTCCCGCTTCAAAGTCTCCCACCTATCCTACACATGTAGGGTCAATGTTCAGTGCCAAGCTATAGTAAAGGTTCACGGGGTCTTTCCGTCTAGCCGCGGGTATACGGCATCTTCACCGCAATTTCAACTTCACTGAGTCTCGGCTGGAGACAGCGTGGCCATCATTACGCCATTCGTGCAGGTCGGAACTTACCCGACAAGGAATTTCGCTACCTTAGGACCGTTATAGTTACGGCCGCCGTTTACCGGGGCTTCGATCATGAGCTTCTCCGAAGATAACCCAATCAATTAACCTTCCGGCACCGGGCAGGCGTCACACCGTATACGTCATCTTGCGATTTTGCACAGTGCTGTGTTTTTGATAAACAGTTGCAGCCACCTGGTATCTGCGACTCCCGTCAGCTTAGAGAGCAAGTCTCATCACCAACAGGAGCGTACCTTCTCCCGAAGTTACGGTACCATTTTGCCTAGTTCCTTCAGCCGAGTTCTCTCAAGCGCCTTGGTATTCTCTACCCGACCACCTGTGTCGGTTTGGGGTACGATTCCTACTAACCTGAAGCTTAGAAGATTTTCCTGGAAGCATGGCATCAACTACTTCATCACCGTAGTGACTCGTCATCAACTCTCAGTATTAGGTACCCGGATTTGCCTAAGTACCCTACCTACAGCCTTAAACGCGGACAACCAACGCCGCGCTAGCCTAGCCTTCTCCGTCTCTCCATCGCAGTTAGCAGAAGTACGGGAATATTAACCCGTTTCCCATCGACTACGCCTTTCGGCCTCGCCTTAGGGGTCGACTCACCCTGCCCCGATTAACGTTGGACAGGAACCCTTGGTCTTTCGGCGAGGAGGTTTTTCACCCCCTTTATCGTTACTCATGTCAGCATTCGCACTTCTGATACCTCCAGCGTGGGTTACCCCTTCACCTTCAACGGCTTACAGAACGCTCCTCTACCGCACCAGCGCAAGCGCTAGTACCCATAGCTTCGGTGTATTGCTTAGCCCCGTTATATCTTCCGCGCAGGCCGACTCGACTAGTGAGCTATTACGCTTTCTTTAAATGATGGCTGCTTCTAAGCCAACATCCTAGCTGTCTAAGCCTTCCCACATCGTTTCCCACTTAGCAATAACTTTGGGACCTTAGCTGATGGTCTGGGTTGTTTCCCTTTTCACGACGGACGTTAGCACCCGCCGTGTGTCTCCCGAGTAGTACTCATTGGTATTCGGAGTTTGCAAAGGGTTGGTAAGTCGGGATGACCCCCTAGCCTTAACAGTGCTCTACCCCCAATGGTATTCGCTCGAGGCGCTACCTAAATAGCTTTCGAGGAGAACCAGATATCTCCCGGTTTGATTGGCCTTTCACCCCCAGCCACAAGTCATCACCGCATTTTTCAACATACGTGTGTTCGGTCCTCCAGTTGATGTTACTCAACCTTCAACCTGCCCATGGCTAGATCACCGGGTTTCGGGTCTACACCTTGCAACTAAACGCGCAGTTAACACTCGGTTTCCCTACGGCTCCGCTATTCGCTTAACCTCGCTACAAAATGTAAGTCGCTGACCCATTATACAAAAGGTACGCAGTCACGGTCTCAAGAACCGCTCCCACTGCTTGTACGTATACGGTTTCAGGTTCTATTTCACTCCCCTCACAGGGGTTCTTTTCGCCTTTCCCTCACGGTACTGGTTCACTATCGGTCAGTCAGGAGTATTTAGCCTTGGAGGATGGTCCCCCCATATTCGAACAAGATATCACGTGTCCCGTCCTACTCGTTTTCACCTAAAGTTAGTTTTCATGTACGGGGCTATCACCCTGTATCGCTGTGCTTTCCAACACATTCCACTAACACCCTCTAGGCTTAAGGGCTAATCCCCGTTCGCTCGCCGCTACTAGGGGAATCTCGGTTGATTTCTTTTCCTAAGGGTACTTAGATGTTTCAGTTCCCCTCGTTCGCCTCACTAAGCTATGTATTCACTTAGTGATGACACCTTATGGTGCCGGGTTTCCCCATTCGGACATCGTTAGCTCAAATGCTTGTTACTAGCTCGCCAACGCTTTTCGCAAGTTACTACGTCCTTCATCGCCTCTGACTGCCAAGGCATCCACCGTATACGCTTAGTCACTTAACCATACAACCCAAATGAGTTTCATCTGAGCTGCATCGCAACTAACGGTTTCTACTTTCGCCAAAAGAATACTCAAGTCACTTGATTAAAGTGTGTTTTGAGAACTCAATTATTTTTCGCAATAACCTTTCGGTTATTACTATCAGCTTTCCAAATTTTTAAAGAACAAGCATCGCCGCTCGGACGTGCCACTCGCTCTAACAAGAACAAGTTATCTGTGTGAACACTCAACAAATATCAGTCAATCGTATAGGTAAGGAGGTGATCCAGCCCCAGGTTCCCCTAGGGCTACCTTGTTACGACTTCACCCCAGTCATGAACCACACCGTGGTAAACGCCCTCCCGAAGGTTAAGCTATCTACTTCTGGTGCAGCCCACTCCCATGGTGTGACGGGCGGTGTGTACAAGGCCCGGGAACGTATTCACCGTGGCATTCTGATCCACGATTACTAGCGATTCCGACTTCATGGAGTCGAGTTGCAGACTCCAATCCGGACTACGACCGGCTTTGTGAGATTAGCTCCACCTCGCGGCTTCGCAACCCTCTGTACCGACCATTGTAGCACGTGTGTAGCCCTACTCGTAAGGGCCATGATGACTTGACGTCGTCCCCACCTTCCTCCGGTTTATCACCGGCAGTCTCCCTAAAGTTCCCGGCATTACCCGCTGGCAAGTAAGGATAAGGGTTGCGCTCGTTGCGGGACTTAACCCAACATTTCACAACACGAGCTGACGACAGCCATGCAGCACCTGTCTCAGAGTTCCCGAAGGCACCAATTCATCTCTGAAAAGTTCTCTGGATGTCAAGAGTAGGTAAGGTTCTTCGCGTTGCATCGAATTAAACCACATGCTCCACCGCTTGTGCGGGCCCCCGTCAATTCATTTGAGTTTTAACCTTGCGGCCGTACTCCCCAGGCGGTCTACTTAATGCGTTAGCTTGAGAACCCAGTGTTCAAGACACCAAATTCCGAGTAGACATCGTTTACGGCGTGGACTACCAGGGTATCTAATCCTGTTTGCTCCCCACGCTTTCGTACCTGAGCGTCAGTCTTTGTCCAGGGGGCCGCCTTCGCCACCGGTATTCCTTCAGATCTCTACGCATTTCACCGCTACACCTGAAATTCTACCCCCCTCTACAAGACTCTAGTTGACCAGTTCGAAATGCAGTTCCCAGGTTAAGCCCGGGGCTTTCACATCTCGCTTAATCAACCGCCTGCGTACGCTTTACGCCCAGTAATTCCGATTAACGCTTGCACCCCTCGTATTACCGCGGCTGCTGGCACGAAGTTAGCCGGTGCTTCTTCTGCGAGTAACGTCACAGCTAACGGGTATTAACCGTTAACCTTTCCTCCTCGCTGAAAGTGCTTTACAACCCGAAGGCCTTCTTCACACACGCGGCATGGCTGCATCAGGCTTGCGCCCATTGTGCAATATTCCCCACTGCTGCCTCCCGTAGGAGTCTGGGCCGTGTCTCAGTCCCAGTGTGGCTGATCATCCTCTCAGAACAGCTAGGGATCGTCGCCTAGGTGAGCCATTACCTCACCTACTAGCTAATCCCACCTAGGTACATCCAATCGCAGAAGGTCCGAAGATCCCCTCTTTTCCCCCGTAGGGCGTATGCGGTATTAGCAGTCGTTTCCAACTGTTATCCCCCTCGACTGGGCAGTTCCCTAGGCATTACTCACCCGTCCGCCGCTCGTCAGCAAAGAAAGCAAGCTTTCTTCCTGTTACCGCTCGACTTGCATGTGTTAGGCCTGCCGCCAGCGTTCAATCTGAGCCATGATCAAACTCTTCAATTAAAAGTTTTTTTGTTTGGCTTGCGCCAAACGACTCAATGAATTCTGATTCATATAAATGACTCGGAAGAATCATCTATATGTTTGTACATATTGCTATGAACACTCATCGTTGCATTGAGATTTAAATCGTTTTCGATTAACTCAATACCTGTGAGTGTCCACACAGATTTCTTGTTTTATCTTGTTAAAGAGCATTGCATCATTATTTTGATACCGCCGCTGGCGCCGGGCCGTTGGCTTAGGGATGCGTATTCTACACTTCCCGATGTTGGCGTCAAGTGATTTTTAAGAAGTTTTTCAACTTTTCACTCGGACCATCTGAAGGCTGTTATCGTCGCTAAGCAGCGCCGTTTGCCGTGTCAGTGGGGGCGCATTATAGGGAGCAGAAACTTTTACGCAAGGGCTTTTTTAAAGAAAGGTGCTACTTTTGCATTGTTTGCACGCTTTTTCGCCTGACTAGCTACTTTTTCCCCATTATACTGGGTGACCCTCACTCATTTGGCCGTTTTAAGGACCTAGCCATGACAAAATCTATCCGTGCCTATAAGGGCGTTAGCCCACAATTTGATGCCAGTGTGTATATTGATGAAGCCTGTGTACTCGTCGGCGATATTGCATTAGACACAGATGCCAGCGTCTGGCCCATGGTGGCGGCGCGAGGCGATGTGAATCATATCCGCATTGGTAAACGTTCGAACGTGCAGGATGGCACCATATTACATGTGACCCGTAAGTCGGCCAGCCGCCCCGAGGGTCATCCACTGCTTATCGGCGACGATGTCACCATAGGCCATAAGGCGATGTTGCATGGCTGCCAAGTGGGTAATCGTATCCTTATCGGCATGGGCGCCATCATACTGGACGGCGCGGTGATAGAAGATGACGTGATCTTAGGCGCGGGTTCTTTGGTGCCCCCAGGCAAGACACTGGAGAGTGGCCACCTCTATGTAGGCAGTCCAGCTAAGAAGGTAAGAGCGCTGACCGAGGCAGAGATAAAATTCCTCCCCGAATCGGCCGACAACTATGTCCGCCTGAAGAACGAATACATTGAAGAGGCGTTACAGGATTTACCGACCTAGACGTTTATCGGCTGGCTGGACATAGTTAGGCCTTAACTAGCTAAACCTTAAAAAGCCTGGATTTAAAAGGCGTCGATATCTCGGCGCCTTTATGACGACTAGAAGTAGTCAGTGGCGAAAGATAGCAGCGCAAATTAATCGACACGCTCTACCTGGATATGCCCCTGAACGTCGAACGCCTCCTGCTCGATCAACTTTTCTGCCTGCTCCTCAATATCGAAGCGAAACTGCTCAAACAAGGAAAGCGCCTGTTCGCTGTTGTTAATCTTCTCTGCCGCAAGATGCTCCAGCACCTTTTGCCCTATGTAGCAATCGATCACCATTCCTTGCTGCTGCGCCGTAAAATGAATGGCGCTTAGCTGGGCATCCCAGGTCAGTTGCTCGGTAAATATGATGCTTTGATTCATGGCCCATTACTCCTGTTGCCAATCGATATGAGTGCTTATTACACCTGCGCCGCGAGCTCACTACGTAGCCTTGCCAGTACAGGCTCGACGGCGGGCTCGACACCGCGCCAGATGGCGAAGCTCTTGGCTGCCTGGCCCACTAACATACCCAGGCCATCGATCGTCTGACTCGCCCCCTGGTCTAAGGCCCAGCGATTAAAGGCGGTGAGCTCCCGGCCATACATCATATCGTAGCAGACGCTATGGGCGGCGATAATCGCCTTGGGCAGATTCGGCAACTCGCCACTCAAACTGGCAGAGGTTGAGTTGATCACTATATCGAAGCTATGGGTCAGTTCATCCAAGGTACTAGCCTTCACCTGACCATAGGCCTTAAATGCATCGGCCAGTTGCTCCGCCTTGCTATGGGTACGGTTATGTATTGTCAAAGAGTCGATACCGGCATTCAGTAGCGGCAATATGGCGCCGCGCGCCGCACCACCAGCACCGATGAGCAAGACACTCTTACCGCACAGGCTACCAAGGTGACGCTCGAGATCCGCCACCAGCCCCAAGCCATCGGTATTGTCACCCTTGATGCGGCCATCGGCCAGGAGAGTGAGGGTGTTCACGGCGCCGGCAAGCTTGGCCTCATCACCCAGGCAATCACACAAGGCATAGGCCTGCTCTTTGAACGGCAGGGTCACGTTGGCCCCCTTGCCGCCATGTTCGAAGAAAGCTTGCAGAGACTCGGCGAAACCATCGAGGGGCGCCAAGATGGCTTCATATTGCAGCGACTCGCCCGTCGACTTGGCGAACGCCTGATGAATAGCCGGGGATTTGCTATGCCCTATGGGATGGCCAAATACGGCGTATCTGTCTTGCACCTGCTGCGTCATGGGGATATGGTCTCTATTTGATTCGATTGCGCTCAGTCTACTGAGCTTTTTCGGTGAAGCAAAGGGTGCCAGCATGCAATCTCTTCAGGGAAACTTGGATTGATTGCGACCGGAGAATCGGCTAGTGTGCCGCATGATACCAAGACCCAGTAAAACAGAGCCCGCGAGAGAGTCAGATGAAGTGGTTAAAAAAGATGATGGCTAAGCCTTCGGCCGAGCGCGATCCTCAGCAATCGAACGCCTATGACAAAATTGGTGGAGAGAAGGTGATCCGCGCGCTTGCCAAGCAGTTTTACCATCAGATGCAGACCAGCCCGGATACCCAGGCCTTGCTGGCCATGCATAGATCCCCCATTGCCGAGTCGGAACAGAAGCTGTTCGAGTTCCTCAGCGGCTGGCTGGGCGGCCCGCAGCTGTTTCATCAACGTCATGGGCATCCGGCCCTGCGCGCCAGACACATGCCCTTTAGCATAGACGAGACGATGCGCGATCAATGGCTACTCTGCATGCAGCGGGCATTGGCGATAGAGATTAAAGAACCGCAACACAGAGAAGCTATCTACCAGGCGATCTCGACGCTCGCCGACCATATGCGCAACCAATAAAGTATTGCCATTGCCCTGATTAAAAAAGGGCTCATTCGAGCCCTTTGTTTTTCTATTCGCCTTATGCCTTACGCCTCTAACCACTCTCTCGGCTTGAGGAAATCGCTGTAAAGCTTAGCCTCTGGGCTGCCTGCCTCAGGGGTATAGGCATACTGCCAGCGCACCAGCGGCGGCATAGACATCAGGATAGACTCGGTACGACCGCCGGTCTGCAGGCCAAATAGTGTGCCTCTGTCATACACAAGGTTAAATTCCACGTAGCGGCCACGGCGATAGAGCTGGAAATCACGCTCACGCTCACCGTATGCCGTCTCTTTACGCTTCTCGACGATAGGGGCATAGGCCTTCAGGAAGCCTTCGCCCACCGCCTGCATGAAGGCGAAGCTGTTTTCGAATCCTGGCTCGTTGAGATCGTCGAAGAAGAGGCCGCCGACACCACGGGTCTCGTTACGATGTGGCAGGAAGAAATACTCGTCGCACCATTTCTTATATTTAGGGTAAACGTCTTCACCGAAGGGCTCACACAATGCCTTGGCACTCTGATGCCAGGCCACCACATCCTCTTCAAACGGATAGTAAGGGGTCAGATCGAAGCCGCCGCCAAACCACCAGACGGGATCGGCCCCTTCCTTCTCGGCGATAAAGAAGCGTACGTTGGCATGGGTCGTCGGCACATAGGGGTTGTTAGGATGGATCACCAGGGAGACGCCCATGGCCTCGAAGCTGCGTCCGGCCAGCTCGGGTCTGTGAGCGGTAGCCGATGCCGGCATGGCCGCACCTGTCACGTGGGAAAAGTTTACTCCGGCCTGCTCAAACACCTTGCCCTTAGTCAATACGCGGCTGGTGCCGCCACCGCCCTCTTCCCGCTCCCAGGAGTCGGCGACAAACTTGGCCTCGCCATCGAGTTGTTCCAGGCCTTCACAGATCCTTTGTTGCAGGTCGAGTAAGAATGCTTTGACTTGAGTGGCATCAGGCTTCATAAAAATTCCTTGCTATGGTTATCGTAAAATCTTTCCGCTGATCACATCTATGATGGTCGATGGTTTAGGCTCGGCGCCCAGGCTACCGGCCACCAGGCCATCTATCTTGCCATCAAACTGACGTATGACTTCCTCTGGAGTCAAGGCGGGCTCTTCCCCGGTCAGGTTGGCACTGGTCGAGACGATGGGCTTACCCACCGCCTGACATAGCGCCTGCACGCCAGGATGATTGGAGACGCGCACGGCGAGGGAGTCAAACTGACCACTCAAGAGGCTAGAGAGCCCGGGGCGTTTCGGCATGATAAAGGTAAAGGGGCCGGGCCACTTGTCGAAAGCAGCCTGCAACTGCGCCTCAGTGAGGACAGAGCTATCAATATAGGGCGTTAACTGATTGAAATCGCTGGCGACCAAGATCAAACCTTTCTGCCATGGACGCTGCTTTAAATCCAGCAGCTTCTGAATCGCCTCATCGTTGTCGGGGTCACAACCCAGCCCATAAACGGCCTCGGTCGGATAGGCTATGACGCCTCCTTGCAGTACCGTTTCAACCAGGGCAGCGGGATCTTGCTGTAACATGTCGCCTTACCTTTCTGTGTTCAACGGGTCGACTTGACCCTATGGGTCGAGATTATACAGACAAAGCTAATACGAACAATGGCGGCAAAGGATAAACAGGCCCTATAGCGGACGCTTATACTTACAACTCTTTTGAGGACATTCCAGGCGCATGCCGGCTGCGCCCTTGCGCTCGACTAAGATACCGAAACCGCAATCTGGACAGGTTTCCTGCACGGGCGGGTAATTCACCAAGAACTTACACTTAGGATAGGCACTACAGGCGTAGAAGCTTTTACCGAAACGGCTGGTTCTATGCTCCATCACCCCTTTATGACAGCTGGGACAGGTGACGGCCTCGGCGGGGTCCTCCTGATCCTGCTTCTCGATATGCTTACAATCAGGATAGCGGGTACAGCCGATGAAGATACCGAAACGACCCGACTTTACTGCCAGCTCGGCGCCACATTCTGGGCACTCTGAGCCTTCGATCACCTGAGTCTCGATCGACTCGTGATGCACCAGGGGCCGGGTGTAGTCACAGCTGGGGTAGTTGTTGCAGCCGATGAATCCACCATGCTTACTGTTTTTCACCGACAGCTCACAGCCACACTTAGGGCAGAGTTCATACTCTTTCTCCAGTGCATGCTCGTGTGAACTAAACAGTTGATCATCTATCTTAGACATGGTTTTCTCGACAGCCGGTGACTCTAGCTATTTTACCAAGCTCTACAGCGCCTTGGGAATCGAATGTGCACTTAATTATAGCTAGTCTTCTTTGTGGGATTTAAATATATTGTATGCAAAATAACAAGGAGACCCTATGTTGCGTCAATCCCTCTGCGCCCTCTTGCTCATCGGCCCCAGCCTCTTGGTGGGCTGCAGCGTCACTGCACCAGGACAGATAACCCCAAGACAGATAGACTCGATCTTTATCAATGAGCTAAGCGCCTTACCGTCACAGCAGCTCTTCAGCCATAACAACCCCTTTCTCGATACCGCCAGCTTAGCTAAGGCAATACAAGCCATCATGCAGAGCCAGGATGAGGCGAGCCTAGATGCCCTGCTCTATTACCTTAGGGCCTTTAGCTATTTCGGCCCTATGGATAAGCTGACCGATACCGAATATACCGCGCTGACAGACGCCTTGAGCCGACTTGGTAATAGTCAGTTGATCGCTCAGGCGCCCAGATTACAGGAGCACTTCGCGGTAACCCTGTATCGTTACTATGGAATTGATGACAAAGGCAATGCCCAGCGCGCCGAGCAGCTTGCTAGCTTGCTCCCCCTACTTGATCGGCAACTACAACATGCCGCAAAGCAAGCGCCTAGTCAGGCAGCAGATTATGCCCTGTGGGAGACACTCAGAGCCTATGGCATGCTGCTCAATGTCGCGCGCAAACAGCCAGAGGGCGCACTCAATAAGCAGTTGATCGCCGCCGAGCTGGATAAGCCCCTGCTCGACTTTGCCGCCTCTGCACTAAGCCTGCGTGATCAGCAAGACTGGCCAAGAGCCAATGCCTATTGGGCATTGGGCCTCTATCGCCTAGCACTCCCCAGCGGAGAAGAGGGCAAGCTCACCCCGGCCGAACAGGCACTGGACGATGCCATGGTAAGACTCGCCGAGCAGGATGTCGCCAAACGTGGCGAGGCTGCCAAGACCACCTATACCTTGGGCTATCATGTGAACGCCTTCGCCGGCCTGGAGGCCTGCAAGGCCCGCAGCAGTGTCTGTCAGATCCCAAAGCTTTCGCAAGTCTTACCCATACGCCATCAATGTTCAGATAGCCTGTATATCCTGGCGCAAGATCTCACCCCTAATGAGCTGAGTACCAGCTGCACTAAGCTCACCTCACAGGAGGCCAACTTTCATCGGCTGCTCGAGACGATGCACCAGCCGACCGCCAACGATAACAATGACGCGCTGCAGGTAGTGGCCTTCAAGAATTGGAGCCAATACAACGCCTACGGCCAACTGCTGTTCGACATAGGCACGGATAACGGCGGCATGTATATCGAAGGCACGCCGTCAAATCCCGATAATCAGGCCAGCTTCTTCGCCTATCGACAGTTTTGGATCGCGCCTGAGTTTGCCATCTGGAACCTGAATCATGAATATGTGCACTATCTCGACGGCCGCTTCGTGAAATATGGCGGCTTCGGCCATTTTCCGCACAAGCTGGTGTGGTGGTCGGAAGGGCTGGCCGAGTACGTTTCCAAGGGTAATGACAATCCATCGACCCTAAAGGTCATCAAGGCTAAACTCGATGAGGCGCCGGATCTCAAGACCATCTTCGCCACCGAATATAAGGATGGCCTGGATAGAACCTATAAGTGGAGTTATATGGCCATCCGCTTCCTGGCCGAGCACCACCCAGAGGAGTTGGTGCGTCTCAGCCATTACCTGAAGACAGATTATTTCGAGGGATATGAGAAGCTGCTCGATCAACTCTTAGCGCAGCAAAGTGCTTTTTCAAACTGGCTAACCAAACAGGTTGCCCAATTTGAGGAGCATGACACGGATAAGGCGCCCGAGATAAACAAGCTTAATCGTTACGCCTATCGCGATTATCTGATGCCGAGCCACCTTAAGTTAGATGGGGCCCATCAACATTTTTAATCAAGCATTAAAAAAGGAGGCTCAGGCCTCCTTTCTTTTAAATCCGAATCGAGTCAATTAGGAATGTAGCCGACCATCGGGTTGCTCGAAGATCAGATCCTCCATCTGCTCATAGGCAGACTCGTTGCCCGGCACATTAAACAACACCATGAGGATCACCCACTTAAGGTCTTCCAGGATCAGAGCAGGTTCGTCGAGCTCCATCACGCGATCGATCACCATCTCGCGCAGCTCGACATTGAGCACCTTGATCTGTTCTAAGAAGAGCAGGAAACCACGACACTCGACATCTAACTTCTCCATCTCGGCCTGAGTATAGATACGGAAGGAGTGTTGATCATGATTACATAGGTAGGGTTGATCACTTTCTTGTAGCGATGCCAGGTGTTCTAACCAGGACAAGGCCTTGATAATCGCCGATTGATGAAAACCAGCGCGTGTCAGTTCTTGGGTCAACTCGTCTTCATCGACCAGTAACTCGACCTCACTGTGCACATAGTTTTCAAATAGATACATGAGGATATCGAACATGGCTAGCTCCTCTTAAGTCTTATATAACCACCGGGTACAGCTGAAACCCAACCTTGTAGTTCAAGTTCAAGCAACTGCTCTAATACTAGCTCTATCGTTTTTCCACTATGCTCGACCACCACATCTAATGGTGTGGCCTCATAGCCTACACTAGCTAACAGCGAGGCAAATGGCAAATCAGAAGCTAACTCCTCCCCTATATGGTGACGACGATGCAACTCTTCAAGGTGAAATTTTGATAAAGCTGCAACCTCTTCGATAATATCGGCGGCGCACTCCACCAATTTAGCGCCATCTCGTAACAAATCATGACAGCCCTGATGATCCCCCGCCAAGATATTACCCGGCACGGCAAATACCTCACGGCCCTGCTCCAGCGCCAATCTCGCGGTGATCAGCGAGCCACTCTTTCGCGCAGCCTCGACCACGAGCACGCCCAGCGACAGTCCGCTGATGATGCGATTACGCTTAGGAAAATTGCCGACGTAGGGTTTAATCTGGGGCCAGAACTCGCTGAGCACACAGCCCCTCTGCTGGATCTTCTCATAGATGGGTTTGTGACGTTTGGGGTAGACGACCTCTATGCCTGTGCCCAAGACTGCTAGGGTCACGCCTTCGGCATCTAATACCCCCTGGTGGGCGGCGCCGTCTATGCCAGCCGCCATGCCGCTGGTCACCGCCACCTTGGCCGCGGCAAGCTCCTGGGCCAGTTGATAGCTTGCGGCTAATCCCGACTGAGACGCGGCGCGGCTACCCACCATGGCGATACAGGGATGCACCAAGGCGTTGGGATCGCCTTTGGCAAAGAGAATCGGCGGCGGATCGTTGATCTGCAGTAGCAGGCTTGGATAGAGAATATCTTGGGGACAGAGAATATGATGGTGAGTCGCGGCATCTTGCCAAGCTAGCGCCTGTTCGACCAAAGAAAAATCGGGGGACAGCTTAGCCGTCAATAGGCGCTCAGGCAGGGGTAAGGCATCGGGTTCATGCTCCAGCCTTTGCCTGAGCTCTGCTACATCCATGTAGTTTAATAATTGTTTTACCCGGGCCGGTCCTAACCCGGGTACTGCAGAAACAACTAGCCAGTCGACCAGCTTGTCGTCGATGGCACTATTCGCTCGCTAACAGGGTATCCGGTTGCAGCAACTTGTCATGGACGCGCACGGGCTTCTCGTTGATCAGAATAAGCCCCATGCTGACACGGTCGAACACCTTGAATACCATCAGCTTACCGCGATAGATATCCGGCATCTTGGTGGCATTATCAGACGAAATACTGGCCAGCATTTCCTCATAGGTGCTGCGATCCTTAGGTTGTACCGGCTTGCCGTCACCATCGATCACCACCTCGACGCCATCGCGGAAGATGGAGAACACATGGCCAGGCTCGACGCCGTCTTGGCTACCACGGTCGATATAGACCACATCTAACTTACCCATGGCGCGCACATCTTTCTCAGAGGCGAGCACTGTGCCAGGCGTCGTCGCTGCCTTAGGCATGAAATACGCTGACATCAGAGAATCATCTTCGATAGGCAGCACACGATAACCCGCCTTGGTCTCGCGCATATTGCTCAGCAAACGCACCTTAGACACAGGGCCCGACTCTATGACGCGGCCACTGGCGGTCAGAATCACCTCCAGCCCCAGATCATCGCCAGATTCGGCATCTTCAAACTGGCGTCCCTTGGCATAGACACCAAACTTGTCACCAAGAGTCAGCTCCCCTTGAACATAGATAACATCGTCGGTCACATGATGCTTTGACTCGCTCTCGCCCCCCATGACCAAAGGCTGCTCATCGAACCATTCGCCATCGACGACTCGGTTTTGCACCAGATAAGGCTGGATCAGGCTGAGATCCACGGCGGGAATTGCGCCGCCTTTAGGCAGGACACGTCCTTCGGGACTCTTACGAATATGAGGCTTGACCACCAATCTGGGTTCACCGTCGATAAAGACCAGGGTCAGTCTATCTCCGGGATAGATAAGGTGAGGGTTGGCGATCTGTGGGTTAGCGCCCCAGAGCTTAGGCCAGCGCCAGGGATCCTTGAGAAATTGGGCTGAGATGTCCCAAAGGGTATCCCCTTTCTTCACCACATACGAATCGGGATGGCCAGACTTCAATGTCAAGGTATCCGCGACAACAAACGAACTACTAAAAATCATTAAACCGAGTAAAATTAGTCGTTTCATGGGGGTATCCATGCTGTTTGCCCTTTATATAGAGCTTTTACTGTTATTGAATGCCACTAAGGATTAAAATTAACCCATTAGCCTAAGTCAGTATAACCAACTGTCTCGAATTTGACAGACTTGTTAAGAGTTTATGTATGAGTTTACTAAAAGTTTTACGCTTTCCCGATGAGCGCTTACGCACGATTGCGAAGCCCATTACAGAATTTAACGCTGAGCTTCAGACACAAATCGATAATATGTTCGAAACCATGTATGAAGAGAAGGGAATTGGTCTGGCGGCGACCCAGGTAGATTATCATCATCAGTTGATCGTTATGGACCTGCAAGATGACGTAGAACGCCCTAAGGTTTTCATTAATTTAGAGATAATTGAAAAAAATGGCGATTTTTGCAACGAAGAGGGCTGCCTCTCCGTGCCCGGCATCTACGCTAAGGTCGATCGCGCCGAGTTTGTCACCATCAAGGCGCTGGACAGAGATGGCAACGAGTTCACTTTAGAGGCTGATGGCCTGTTCGCCATCTGTCTGCAACATGAGCTTGATCACCTCAATGGCAAACTGTTTGTCGATTACCTCTCGCCCCTCAAGCGTCAGCGTATCAAACAGAAACTCGAAAAAGCCGCGCGCCTCGAAGCCAAACAAGGATAAGCCTCATTTGAAACCACTCAAGATACTCTTTGCGGGTACGCCAGACTTTGCCGCCCGCCATCTACAAGCCTTAATCGATTCAGAGCACCAGGTTATCGGGGTTTACTCCCAACCAGACAGACCCGCGGGCCGTGGTAAGAAGCTACAGGCCAGCCCAGTCAAGGCCTTGGCACTGGAACATGGTATCCCCGTCTACCAACCCGTGAGCCTGAGAAACGAAGAGGCCCAGGCAGAGCTCGCCTCACTCGGTGCCGACATCATGGTGGTGGTCGCATACGGCCTGATCTTGCCTCAGGTGGTATTGGATACCCCAAGGCTTGGCTGCATCAATGTGCATGGTTCCATCCTGCCTCGCTGGCGCGGCGCGGCGCCGATTCAGCGCGCACTGTGGGCCGGCGACGCGGCAACCGGCGTCACCATAATGCAGATGGATATAGGTCTGGATACCGGCGACATGCTGCTGAAGACCCATCTGCCAATCGAAGACAGCGACACCTCCGCCAGCCTATATGAGAAGCTGGCCGAGCAGGGACCAAGCGCCCTGATCCAGGCACTAAAAGGCCTCGCTGAAGGCAGCCTAACGCCTGAGCCACAGGATGAAGCCCAGGCCAACTACGCCGAAAAGCTGAGCAAAGAGGAGGCGCAGCTCGACTGGCGCAAACCGGCCGAGCAGCTTTGGCGTGAAGTTCGCGCCTTCAACCCTTGGCCCGCGAGCCACTTCCCCCATCAGGATGCGGCAATCAAGGTATGGCAGGCCAGCGTGTCAGACGAGGCGGCTAAACAGGTCCCAGGCACCATCATCCGCGCCGACAAGCAGGGCATAGCGGTCGCCACCGGCGAAGGCGCGCTGGTGCTCGAAACCATTCAGCTGCCGGGCAAGAAGGCCATGGCGGTGGCCGACGTGCTTAACGCCCGCGGTGACTGGTTTACCCCGGGCACCCAATTACAAGGTGTCACCACAGCAGATGAGGCGCAGGCATGAAGAACCTGCGAGCCCTCGCGGCCAGAGTCGTCTTCCAGGTATTAGAGAAAGGGGTCTCACTGTCCGTGGCCCTGCCCGAACAGCAGCAAAGACTTACCAGTGGGAAAGACAAGGCCCTGTTGGCCGAACTCTGCTATGGCGTGATGCGTCACCTGCCCCAGCTCGATAAACTGGTGAGCGACTGCATGAGCAAGCCACTCAAGGGCAAGCAGCGCATCGTACATCAGCTGCTACTCGTGGGATGTTATCAGCTCTATTTTACCCGTATCCCTGGCCATGCGGCGATCTCGGAAACTGCCGAGGCCTGTCGCCAGCTCAAGTTTGAGGGGCTGGTCAAGGTGGTCAACGGCGTGCTGCGCAACCTGCAGCGCAACCAGAAACCGCTGCCCGAAGACAACGAGACCCTGGCCTTTAATACCCCAGCCTGGTTGATCAAGCGTCTCAAGGCCGCCTATCCAGATAGCTGGCAAGAGGTGATCGCCCAGAGCCATCAGCGTCCGCCCATGTGGCTGCGCAACAACCAGTTATCCCAGACCCGAGAGCAATATCTGGCGCTACTCGACGAGCAGGAGATAGCGGCGACACCGGGTGCGAACGACGACGCCATCCTCTTAGATAGCCCGAAAGATGTCGGCCTGCTCCCAGGTTTTGCCGATGGCGCCGCCTCGGTACAAGATGGCGCGGCGCAATGGGCCGCCAACCTGTTGGCGCCCGAAGCAAATGAACTGATTCTCGACGCCTGCGCCGCCCCCGGCGGTAAGAGCTGTCATCTGCTGGAGAGTCAGCCCAGCATAGATCTGGTGGCGGTAGACTTCGACGCCAAGCGTCTGGAGCGAGTGCAGCAGAACCTCGACAGATTAAGCCTCAAGGCCAAGCTGGTGCATGGCGACGCCGCCAAGATAGACACCTGGTGGCAGGGCGATAAGTTCGATCGCATCCTGCTGGACGCACCCTGTTCGGCCACCGGCGTGATCCGCCGCCACCCGGACATCAAATGGCTACGAAAGCAGGCCGATATCGAAGAGCTAGCCACATTGCAGTCACAAATTTTGGATCATTGCTGGCAGTGGCTTAAACCCGGTGGCACACTCCTGTATGCTACATGCTCAATTTTACCGCAAGAGAACGCCGAGCAGATCGCGGCTTTCTTAGCGAGAACCCAAGACGCAACCCTGGTTCCTATCGCACAACAACAAAACAGCGATGACATTGGCTGGCAGATCACGCCGGGCCAAGACAATATGGATGGGTTTTACTACGCTCGCTTGGTTAAGGGATAACGTTAGGCTATGAAAATTATCATATTAGGTGCGGGTCAGGTCGGCGGCACATTAGCCGAAAACCTGGTTGGTGAAAACAACGACATCACCATAGTCGACAATGACCGCGACCGGCTGCGCTCGCTGCAAGACAAGTATGACTTGCGGGTAGTGCTGGGCCACGGTGCCCACCCTGGTGTCCTCAAGGACGCGGGGGCCGAAGACGCCGATATGTTAATTGCCGTAACCAATAGCGACGAATGCAACATGGCGGCCTGCCAAATTGCCTTCTCCCTCTATGGCACCCCCACCAAGATCGCCCGTATCCGTTCGGAGCAGTATCTGGCGCTGCGGGACAAGCTGTTTATCGACAGCGAGACCAAGCAGAGCGAGAACCGTCCTCGCGGCGGCTTCATCATAGACGAGTTGATCGCCCCCGAGCAGCTGGTTACTGCCTATATACGTCGCTTGGTGGAATACCCAGGCGCCCTGCAGGTGCTGGAATTTGCCGAGGGACGCCTTAGCCTGGTGGCGGTGCGCGCCTATTATGGCGGCCCGCTAGTGGGTAACGCCCTGGCGGCCTTGCGCGAGCACATGCCTAACATCGACACCCGTGTGGCGGCCATCTTCAGACAGGGCCGTCCCATCATGCCACGGGGCACCACCATCATTGAGGCGGACGACGAGGTATTCTTCGTCGCCGACAGTCGCCATGTGCGCGCCGTGATGAGTGAGATGCAGAAGCTGGACAACTCCTACCGCAATATCATGATCGCCGGCGGCGGTAACATAGGCCTGGGACTGGCCAAGCAGCTACAGCGTAATCATGCGGTCAAGCTGATCGAGCACAGACCGGATCGCGCAGAGGCGCTGTCTGAGAAGCTGGAAAATACCACGGTATTCTGCGGTGACGCCTCAGATCAGGAGCTGCTGCTCGAGGAGCATATCGACCAGACCGACGTATTTATCGCGGTCACCAACGACGACGAGGCCAACATCATGGCCGCCCTGCTGGCCAAGCGTATGGGCGCCAAGAAGGTGATGGTGCTGATCCAGCGTGAAGCCTATGTGGATATCGTCCAGGAGGCCAATATCGATATCGCCATCTCACCGCAACAGGCGACCATCTCGGCGCTGCTGACCCATATTCGTCAGGGGGATATCTGTAACGTCTACTCACTACGGCGCGGCGCCGCCGAGGCGATCGAAGCCATCGCCCATGGCGATCCCAGCACCTCCAAGGTGGTGGGCAAGCAGATCAGCGAGATCAAGCTGCCACCCGGTACCACCATAGGCGCCATCGTCCGTGACGACGAGGTACTGATGGCCCACGATAAGACGGTCATCGAGCAGGGCGACCATGTGATCTTGTTCCTGGTGAACAAGAAATTTATCGGTGAAGTTGAAAAGCTGTTCCAGCCTAGTGCATTCTTCTTCTAAGCTACTCAAGAAGCCAAGACTTAAATCGCGATGCTAAATTTTCGGCCGCTACTCTTTATCTTAGGCGTGTTCCTGTCGACCCTGACCGCCTTTATGTTTTTTCCGCTGCTCTTCGCCCTACTCTATGGTGAGGAGACGGTGGGCGCCTTCATGATCGCCTCGCTGATCACAGGCACCTGCGCCAGCGCCTGTATGCATCAGGGGCAGAGTGAAAATATCCGCCTCAATATCCGCGATATGTTTCTGCTCACCAGCCTGACTTGGTTTATCGTCAGCCTGTTTGCCGCCATGCCCTTCACCCTCTATCACGGCATCAACTACACAGACGCCTTCTTCGAGACCATGTCGGGGATCACTACCACGGGCTCTACCGTGCTGTCCGGCCTGGATACCATGGATCACAGCATCCTAATCTGGCGCTCGCTACTGCAATGGCTGGGGGGGATAGGCTTTATTGTGATGGCGGTGGCCATTCTGCCGTTTCTCAACGTGGGGGGGATGCGGCTGTTTCGCACCGAATCTTCGGACTGGAGCGATAAGGCGGTGCCTCGCACCCAAGATATGGCCAAGCACCTCTTCTATGTCTACATCATACTGACGGTCTGCTGCGGCGTGGCCTACCACCTGGCGGGGATGACCTGGTTTCAGGCGATCAACCATGCTATGACCACACTCTCCACCGGCGGCTACTCCACCTCAGACAGCTCCATGGCGGCCTTCTCCAAGCCCGCCCACTGGGTCGGCACCATCTTCATGGCGGCCGGCGGTCTTCCCCTGCTGATGTTTGTTCACAGCCTGTCCCAGCGTTCGCTGCGGATCTGGAACGATGCCCAGGTGAAGGGCTACCTCATCTTCCTGGCGTTCGTCTCCTGCAGTCTGGCCTTCTGGCTCTGGCATGGACACGAGATGACCGCGGCCGACGCACTGCGCCTGGCCAGCTTTAACGTGGTCTCGGTGGTAACGACCACAGGCTATGGCCTCACCGACTACACCTCATGGGGCGCGGTGGCCAACGTGGCCTTCCTCTTCCTGATGTTTGCCGGCAGCTGTTCGGGTTCTACCTCTGGGGGGATCAAGATCTTCCGTTTCCAGATCGCCATCGCCATCATGCGTGAGCAGCTGAAACAACAGTTCCACCCTAACGGTATCTTCAAGGAGCGCTACAACGGACGCCCCATCACAGAAGATATCGTGCGCTCCCTGGTGACCTTCATCTTGCTGTTTATGCTGGTGATAGTGCTCTTGTCGGTGATCTTGGTGTCTACCGGACTCGACCCGACCACCAGCTTTACCGGTGCGGTGACGGCGGTGACCAATGTGGGCCCAGGGCTTGGGCCAGTGATCGGTCCGGCGGGGAACTTCTCCAGCCTGCCGGACATCGCCAAGTGGTCGCTGGCCATCGGCATGCTGCTGGGTCGTCTGGAGATCCTGACGGTGGCGGTGCTTTTCCACCCTAACTTCTGGAAGTACTAGACGCGGTACTGACCCCAGAGACTATGCTGCTCTGGCGTCAGGAAGGTCCAGGCCAGCACTCGAGTCAGCTTATTACCCTGGGCCATCTCAAGGGTCTCTACCCGCTTGGCGCCCACCTGCTCCAGCAGACGATAGCAGGGCTTAAGGTTCTCCTTCTTCGACACCAGAGAGGTAAACCAGAGACACTGTGAGCCGAACTCCCGGCTCTCACCGATCATCTGGCCGAGGAAGGCCTGCTCGCCCCCTTCACACCAGAGCTCAGCCTTCTGGCCGCCGAAGTTGAGCTTCTCCTGCCCCTTCGCGACCTCATGTCCCTTGGCTCGCTTGTTGGCTGCCAGATTCTTCAGCTTACGCTCGCTACCCCGGCTTGCCTCGGCAAGAGAGGCATGAAATGGCGGATTGCACAGAGTCAAATCGAACCTATCCTCGGCCCTGATAATACCGGTAAAGATCTGTTTCGAATCTGACTGCAGGCGTAGGCTTAGCTTGCCCGACAGCTGTGAATTGTTTGCAATGATCCGCTCGACATTCGTAAGAGACACTGGATCGATATCACTGGCCACGAAGCGCCAGCCGTAGACCTGATGCCCCAGCAGTGGATAGATGCCATTGGCGCCTGTGCCGATATCCAGGGCGACCACTCGCTCCCCCTTGGGCGCTCTCGTCACATTAGACAGCTTGCGCTTGGCCATCCCCTTGCTCCCGGGAGCCGATTCGGCCAGCAGATCCGCCAGGTAGTGCAGGTAGTCCACACGCCCCGGGATAGGCGGGCAGAGAAAACCCTCGGGAATATCCCAATAGCTCAATCCATAATGCAATCTGAGCAGCGCCAGATTAAGCAGCTTCACCGCCCTGGGATCGGCAAAGTCGATTGACAAGTTGCCATAGGGATTGGGACGCACGAAGGGCTTAAGCTCCGGCGTGGTATCCATCAGCGCCTCGAAGTCATAGCCCTGCCCATGCAGGTTGCGGGGGTGCAGCCCCTTGCTCGCCCCCTGGCTCTTGCCCTCAGCTGGCTTAGACTTGGCTTTTAGTTTTGCTTGTGATTTTGCTTGTGGTTTCGATTCTGGCTTAGCTTTTGGCTGAGCTTTTGATTTAGCTTTTGGCTTAGTTTGAGACGAAGGCTTTGGCCTTGAGGCCTTAGCAGACGGCTCTTGAGCAACAACTTTCTTGGCGCCGGGATGCGCGGGCTTTCGAGACGGGGTCATCAGGGGGATCCTGGCTGCACGCTCTGCATGCAGCCCATAACACATTAATCGTACAGGTATTTAGTAAACAGCAGGTTGACGATAAGCGGCTTGCCTATCTCCTGCTCCAGCAGACGATTCAGGGTATCGTAGCACTCGCGGCGGATCTCCTCCTTGCCGGTCAAGGACTTCACCTTATCTTCGGTCTGCGCCCCTAAGATCTCTATGATGGCGGCGCGCAGTAGCGGGTCGTGATGTTCAAGCACGATCAGATCTTCCGGCACCTTGACCATAAGCTCGACACTGATCTTCACAAAGCCCAGCTTCTTACGATTGGAGATATAGTTAGTCACAATATCGGGCTCGAAACCGTAATAGGCGTAGGTATCGACCACCTCTTCCTCTTCGGCAAATGCCCCCAGGCTCAGTACACTGATCACTAGCATGAGGCACAGCAGCGCAAACTTTTTCATATTAGACGAATACTCCGTTCATGATTTGATGGTCAACACTCGTTTTTCAGCCAGGCGATACCTTATTAACGGCACCGATACTTAGATGCTTTAGTACTCAAGGCTTTAATTACCGACATCAAAGCCTCGTCGTGATAAACTGCTGACGTTTTTGAGTATTGTACCGAGAATTTAATGAGTGTGACCAGGTTAAGCTTCCCCTATGGTGAATCCATTCAATGGCATTCACCGGATCAAATACCCCAGCTGCCACCGAGCCCCTTCAGGGAGTGGCTATTAGCTTCCGGTAGTTTAACCCAAAAACTCAGGTCTCACTGCAATCAATTTGAGGTCAAGGTGTTAGGCGAGGCCATGTTGCCTCCCTTCCCGGGCGAATTGCCCCACCAAGGGCAAGCCTGGATTAGAGAAGTGCTGCTCTGTCTCGATGGCATCCCCTGGGTATTTGCCCGCACGCTCGTTCCCGGCGCCATGATGGACAGCGCCCAGGATAACTTCCTCTCGCTGGGCACCCGCCCCTTGGGCGAGCTGCTGTTCACCAGTGGCGATTTCACCCCGGGCAAGATAGAGGTCGGCGAGTTTACCGCCTGCGACTCCCTCGCCAAACTGATCGATTCGCTGGAACAGGAGAGTCACCATCCCCTATGGGGCCGCAGACGCTACTTCAGTCATGGGGATCAGCAGCTGATCGTCAGCGAAATCTTCCTGCCCAAGGCCCGCCAGCTCATCGACCGGCTGGCATAAAAAAACGCCTCTTAATGAGGCGTTTTTTTGTTTAGCTTCTGCGGCGCAGTCCCAGGAGCATCAACAATGACAGGCTGATCCACCCCAGACTACCACCACCCGAATCCTGCTTGGTCTCGACCACAGGCGGCTGCACCACGGGAGCGGTCACCGTCAGCGTCAGGCTCTTGCTCGCCTGATTATTGGCCTCATCGGTCACAGTCAAAGTCACTGTATAGCTACCCGTCGCACCATAGGTGTGTGTCGGCGAGGCGGCCGTGCTCGTCTGCCCATCGCCGAAGTTCCAGGCATAACTCAGCGAGCCAACCCCTTGATTGGACAGGTTGCTAAAGGTCACCGTCAGATCGCTAGCCTTGTAACTGAAATCCGCCACCGGCTGGATGACGACGGTCACCTGAGTGTTAGCTGTGATCGACTCACCGGCGCCATCTGTCACCGTCAGGGTTACCTGATAGCTTCCCGAGGTCTGATACACATAGGTTGGTGCCGCCAGGGTGCTAGCAGCGCCGCTGACACCGAAGTTCCAGGCATACTGATAATTGCCGTCACCACCTGTCACATTGGCGCTGAAGCTGACGCTCGCACCCTCTTGTGTCTTAGCAATAGAGGCGCTCAATGCCCCAGGCGCTGGCGGAGGCGTCACAGTGCCCGAATACTCGAAGCGTACCTTGGCGCTGCTGGAATCCGTGCTCTGGGTGACCACCTCCATGGTCAGGCCTAGCTCTGGCAGTATGATGCCCGCTTGCGGCTTGAGTGGCGCACTATAATCCTGGCTGTCATCAAACAGGCTGTTGCCCGCCAGATGGTCATCACCAAAATAGGTGGATTGGTTATACAGGCTAAAGGTGGCATCGCGGATCTGGGTCGCCGTGCCATTGGTGCCAATTAGCACCTGGTCGGCGTCGACCACACCAATAAGGCCACTGCCTGGATGCTTGCTGGAGTTGTTGTCAGACTCGTTGAAGTTCTCCAGCCAGAGCAAGACACCCGGCTCGTAGGCATGACTCTTCAATCCGGCATCGACGCCGTTATAGCTGCGTAGCTGCACCAGGTAGCGGCGCGGCTTGCCCGGACGGGTGTTATCGATTCGGGCAAAGCCACCGTTGAGTGCCATGGTATTTGGCTCCTCGGCGCCGTCGCTGTAGATAACCGACTCACCGTCGAGCACCTTAAGCTCATCGAACACGAAACCATAGTCGCCCACCGCCTCATCGGTGAAGTAGACGATGCTGATCTGGCGATCGCTACTGCCCGCATAGGCACTGAGGTCGAAGCTTAGCTCCACCCAGGAATCGGCGCCTTCGGCACCCGCCACATCAGAAGACTTGCCTGTGATGATGTTCTTAGCGTTATTGATGATGTTGCTGGCCTTGGTGTGATTACCGGCTAAGGCCACATCGCCCACCTTTACCTGCACATAGTCATAGTCTGTCTCTATGTTCCAGTGCGCCTTCATCTTCAGGGTCAGGCTGCTGCTCGCCGGGAAATCCAGGCTAAAGGAGGCCGCAGTGCTCAGCAGATTCCCCTGACCCGAATAGTACTGATAGCTGCCGGCATAGGGCTGCTTGAAGGGAATATTATCCGAAGGCAGAGGAATAGAGATCTGGTTCACCAGGTTGGCATTGACGGCCTCGGCCAGCTGTACCTCCTGACCACCCGTCGGGAAGGAAGCCAGATCCACCTGAGTCTCGTTGATCCACTTGCCCTTATATTTGTTTTGCAGGTAAGAGCGAGCATAGGGACTAAAGCCTGTCGGCTGGCTGCCAGGGATATCCCCAGTCCAGCTACCGCCAGACATGATAGACCAGGAGCCCACGGGCGAACCGTCGCCGCTGTTGCTGGTGTCGTACTCGTCAGGCAGACCGAGATCGTGACCAAATTCATGGGCGACCACACCGGCGGCCGCATCTATGGGCTGAACCGTGTAACCAAATACCTTCTTGCCGGTACCAGGGATCTCATAGCCAGGCGAATTGCCCTCGTAGACAAAGTAACGGTGCGACCAGATGGCATCGTCACCCAAGACGCCACCACCGGCCTCTTCGCCTATGCTGGAGTGAAACAGCATCACATGGTCTATGTCGCCGTCGGCCTCATTGAGATTGCCGTCGCCATCGAGATCATAAGGGTCTTCCACGTCGAACGAGGCGATTTCGCTGGGCGTCATGCTGGCCAGCGCCTGGGTCACCGCCTCTTTCACCAGCTCGGGCACCGCCTTGTCGTCATCGTCGTTGTTGGGGTCATTCTGCCCGTAATAGGCCGCGTTTTGGTTGGCGGTATACCAGCCATAGACCTTACCGGTGAAATAGAAGCTTCCGCCAGATTCTGCCTGATAATATTGATACCCGGTCAACAGGTTCTGCCCCTGAGGGCCGGCAAAGCCGGTCGTCGAAAACATGAGATCCTGATAGTGGGCGACAGGGTAGTTCGAGTAATACATGGGCGTATCGGCGGCTGTCAGGCGGTTGTTGTCGTGGGGCAGATCGGGAAAGTCGATCAGCACACCCAGTACCTTCACCGTCTTAGTCACATCAGCGTCGGCCTGGGGCGTCACGAAGGACATCACCCGCGCCTTCTGCTGGGCCTTCTGACGCATACTCTGCTGAGATTCCAGCTTGGCCTGAACCTGGCCACCTTTTTCCTGATAGCCCTTGGCTCGCTGGGTGTAGGCCTTAATCGCGGCGCGCTTCTCCGCCTCGCTGGCATCACTGGCCAACTCACCGCGCTTCACCAGCCAATAGAGGATCTGCTGCTCGTTAATCACCCCGGCGTCGGCCACGCCAGTCACTTCCTTCATGGTGATCGGGGCGGCATTTGCCGACGCGCCAATCAGCAGGAGGGAGAGGCTCAATGCGGACAACGCACCGGCATAATACTGTCTCTTCATGCTAAAAATTCCTTGTGCCTCTATTTATCCCCAAACGGAACGCCTTCCCCGCTGGGTGACCCTAAGGCTGCCTAACTTAGATAATTTTAGTGGGGACTTGGGAAGGGGGCTAACTCATCGCTATAGGCATTTAGATTGCCAATAAAAATCGACACAAAAACGCGTGAGTTAAGCGGCCGGTGACTCGGCCAGACGGGTGTTAACGCCCACTTAGCGGCAAACGTAACAACAACACCCAAGGTCCACTACAAGACATTAACAGTATTTTTCCCTGTAGAGTAGAGTAAAAGTGCTATTTTTCACTAAAGAGGTATAGGCCAGCGGCAAAAAAGCGAGAAGCGCGGCCAATCGCCACGCCACGCTTATCTTTTATCTCTGCCTCAATCAGTGCTGAGCCAGCTGCGATAGATGAGCAGCAACACAGAGGCGGACCAGCTAAAGTTGGTGCAGTGCAGCCCGTCCCCGGTCAGGGGATCATAGTTTTCCCGTATGGGCCCATCACCCAGTACCCCTTCGGCCTCATTAACCAGCCGGGTGGCGAGGCGCCGCGCCAGCTCGTCGTGGCCGTAGCGGGAGACTCCCTGCAGGCCAAACAGCGCCTGATCCAACCAGACGGGGCCACGCCAGTAACGCCGCGGGGCAAAGGCCGAATTGTCGGCGCTCACAGTGGGAAAGGGCAGCTTGGTCCCGAAGTTCGAAGCATTGAGCTGAGTGGCGATCATCTGCTCCGCCTGAGCCTGACTGGCGGCGCCGGCCCACAGCGGCAACCAGCCCTCGACCCCCTTACCCTCGGCGATCATCAAACGTGAGCGCTCACCCGCTAAGCGTCTGTCGTAGAAGAAGCCACTCTGCTCATCGAAAAACTCGCTGCGGATCAGCTCCCCCAGGCGCGCCGCCTGCTTACGCCAAACCGCCGCCTCGCTATCCAATCCCAACAACTCGGCCATCTGCGCCAGATAGCCCTTCTCCGCATACAGGTAGCTGTTGAGATCCACAGACTCCTGGGAGATGGAGTAACCCAGCAGTCGCCCCTTAGCATCATAATTTTCCAGCACCTGGAGCCCATCGCCCATGTCGAAGCGCGGCGCATTGTCCATTCCCGACTCCCAGGCCGCCGCCTCGATCACCGCCTCCCTGTCCGGTTTACCCGGCTCACCATGGCGGGGATGACGATTGGCGCCATATTCAACCAGGCCGTTGTGGTTATGGTCTCGATTGCGATACCACCATTCATGGTAGGCAACCAGCTTAGGGTAGAGCTTGGTAATCAACGCCTTATCCTGGCTCTGCTGGTAGATCTGCCATACGGCCCAGGCCGCCAATGGTGGCTTGCCGTTACGCTCATTCCAGTTGCCCCCCTTGCCGCCGCGGCTGGCATCTGGGTTATAGAAGATAGCGTCGGGCAGGTTACCCGCATCCTCGGGGCGCAGCGGGTCCTTGGCATCAAACTGATAGTCAAACATCGCCAGCACGTTCGACTCGGCCAGCGCCACATCGAACTGCGCCAGCGCCACCGCCTGTTTCCAGCTGTCCCAGGCCCAGACACCGTTGAACCACTTATAGGTCACAGATGGGGTGACGGCGTCATGCTGCAGGGCGCCCGCCGGGCTACGCCAGTTGTGCAGCAGGGTCACCATGGCCTTGGCGGCCAGGCGCTTGGCTTCGAAGTCCCCTCCACGCACTAGCTTATCGAGCCGCTGCTGCCAACGAGATTGATTAACCGCAAGCTTCGCTGTCACTGTAGGCCACTCAAGCTTAGCCGCACGCCTGGCCTCGACTTGAGTATGAAAATACTGGTGGGCTGCGCGTAGCACAGTCGCCTCCCCAGGAGCTAGGGTCAACAGCCCACTGTCGGCGCGATAGCCCTGGGGCTCCTCGGCCGATAGGGTTACCGCCTGCTCAAACTGAAGCCGATAGCTGGCATCGTCGAGCTGCATCTGCCAGGTCTGATCTATGGGGGTAAACTGCCAGATAACGGCATCATCGGTCAGCACTCGCTTGTCGACCAAGCGATACTGTTTCAGTTTGGGATGAGTGGCGAAGGGACTGCCCGACCAGCTTAGGCGCCAGGAACCTGACTTGTCACTCAGGTTAATCAGCCTGGTCGAGACGATGGCGGTGCGATTATCGCTATATTCCAAGGTGGTGGAGAGCTCAAGATCCTTGAAACGAAAGCGCTGCACCAGCCCCCAGGGCTCGCTGTAGATCTCAACCTGCTCCGCCTTGGACAGATCCACACTCTGACCAGACTCCCCGGAAAACAGCTGCAGTTTCTGCAGACTATCGCTTAGATGCAGACTGTACTCCTGGGCGATAAACAGTGGCCCGGTGAAGCCACCATAGTAGGCGGACGAGTCCGGCAGATGAAAACCATGCCAGGCGCCCTGGTCCATGTAGACGGCGGGAATCGTCAGGTTACCCTCTGGATCCCGCTGCTCCATATTATTTGGGGTTCCCCGATAGTTGAGCAGATCCCGATACTCGCTGGCCTGCGCCACAGAAACAGAGGACAGAGCGCAAAGAACAGACAGAGAAAGCAGCAATAGGCGGCGAACAGATAGCGCAGGCAGACGCGTCATGGGATCACCCAAAGGTTAATTGAATACAATATCCAGATCATTCCAGAGTCGCTTGCCAGATGCAAGGAGATCTCTTCTTCTCAGGCTGAGTGTTGGCCCTTAGTCATTGAATTTCAGGCAAGCGGTAAGGAGTTCGCTAGACGCGCCAGAAGGGTTAAGCGCAGGCCAGTTCGGCGAGTGCCTAACCCTTACCTTAGATTTTCTTAGCTGGCGTGAGCGATATATTTAGCCACGCCGTCGAGGAACATCTGCACCGAGATCATCACCAGCACCATGCCCATCAGGCGCTCCACCGCCGTCAGACCCTTCTCACCCAGAAGTTTGGTAAACAGCTTATAGAAGAGCAGTATTACGGCGCTGGCCACCCAGGCGGCAAACAGGGCTATGGTCCAGTCCATCATGCGCGAACTGTCGGTATGGGCCAGCAGGATCAGCGCCGCCAACACGGACGGCCCGGCCATCAGGGGGATCGCCATAGGCACGATAAAGGGCTCTTCACCGGCCGCCAGACCCACCACGCCACCTGGCTGGGGGAAGATCATCCGAATGGCGATGAGGAAGAGTATGATGCCGCCAGCTATGCTGACCGACTCAGATCTCAGGTTAAGAAAGCTGAGAATCGCCTCGCCGGCAAACAGGAAGAGCAGCATGATGATCAGCGCGAAGATCAGCTCCCGCACCAGCACCTTGCGCCGCTTCTTAGGTTCGATATGACGAAGAATCGAGGCAAAAATGGGTAAGTTCCCCAGGGGGTCCATGATCAAAAACAACATTACCGCAGCAGAAAAGATGTCCATAGCTCAATATTCGTCAAAAGTTGAACCTATATTGTATAACTTAATGACAATATTAATCAGTAGCTAAGATAACAAAATCGACACTCTTCAAAGGTTTTTCCGCCGTCCTCGGGGGCGCCAGCCGGCGCGCGTCATGTAAATTCTTTTGCCCCTCGGGTTAATTGTTCGATTGGCAGGCATAAGACTGATATACTAGCTGGCTTTCTAGGCTCCCTTGTTAACACTTATATGTACTATCTCGTCGCCAGTTGTATTGCACTCCTGTTAGGCCCACTCTTCTATCGTTTCTTTACGACGGGGACAGGTCTGCAAAAAGGCTTGGATGGTTTCATCTTCGTGTCCCTTGGCGGCCTGGTGCTGATCCATATCCTGCCCGAGTTATTGGAACACGGTGGCTTTCTCTCCCTGCTGTTTGTTGTCGTCGGCCTCTGGGGCCCGACCCTGAGCGAGCGCCTGTTTCACCGCTACTCAGAGGTCACCCATAACCTGACCCTGACACTCGGCATAGGCGGACTCCTGCTACATACCCTCACCGACGGCGGCGCCATGGTGCTGGCCCAGCAGGACGGTAACTCCAGCCTGTTGGCTCTTGGCGTGATTCTGCATCGTCTGCCTGTGGGGCTAGCGATCTGGTGGCTGCTCAAGCCTCAGGTCGGTAGTCGCTGGGCATCCATAGTATTGGGCGGCATGATGCTGTTAACAGGCGTGGGCTATTTCGCCGGCGAGCAGCTGCTGGCGCAGCTAAGCCTGGACAACACCGTCTATCTACAGGCCTTCGTCACCGGCTCGATTCTGCACGTGGTGCTGCATCAGCCCCATGGCCACACCATAGACGACAAGCAGGGTAAGTATGAATATCAGGCCGGCATAGGCAGCCTGTTGGGTATCGTGTTGCTGTTTGTGCTGCTGGCGTTCGACTCCGGCGGCCACGATCATCACGAACACAGCCACAGCAGCGATCAACTGCTGGATTGGCTGCTAACCCTGGCGCCAGTACTCCTGCTGAGTTATAGCCTGGCGGCGATGCGCTACCTGTTTGGCCTGTCGCCTCACCATGAACGCCTGAGCCAGCGCTGGCTGCAACGCCTGGCGGGGCCAGAGGCTCTGGTGATCACCCTGCTGCTGCTTGGGCCTAGCCTGGCATTTATCCAGCTGATCGGTCTGACATTGGTGGGGATCTTACTCACCATGACCCGAGTCGAACCCACAGATCCACATCATGGATTACCGGGGTCGGCCTGGCGCTTCGGCTTCGCCCACCTGGTGGATCGCAGCGCCCCCTGGATCATCCTCAGCCTGGTGCTGGCCAACCTCATCGGCCACCCGTCTGTGCCCCTCACATCGCCTCTGGTGCAGGTTGGCGTATTGCTCCTGCTGCTTCTGCCGATGCGTTTCTGTAATCTCGGCGGCGCGGTATTGGCGCTGGCGCTGGCCTACAGCGGCTGGACCATGGAAGCCGTGATGCTGGTGTTGCTGGCGGCACCCGTCTTCAACCTGGCGCAGCTGAAATTGATGGACTGGACCCAACGTCTGACGCTCACAGGGGTGATCGGCCTCTGTCTGCTGGGCACCCACTGGTTGATCCCTGAGTGGAGCCGGCTGCTCAGCCTGCCCGAGACGGTCAACCAGCTGAGCCTGGCACTGGTCGCCATGCTGTTTGCCGCCAGCCTGCTACGACTGGGGCCGCGAAAGTTTATAGCCCGCATCATGTTGTGGAAGCCTAAGGCTCATGATCACAGCCATGCGCATTCGAATAGTCATAACCACAGCCATGAGCCTGCTAGCGGTCATGAACACAAGCACAGCCATGAGCACAAGCACACACATCATCATGAGCATGGCCAGCACTAGGGGATAGCTTTTCTCGCCGCAGGGGGCTAAGTTAGAGACAAACGCCCCCTCTGGAGCCATCCATGTGTATTCTCTTCGTCGCCCTCGAGGTACATCCCCAGTATCCACTGATCCTCTGTGCCAATCGGGACGAGTTTCATCACAGACCCACAGAGCCGGCCCACTTTTGGCCCCCTGACAATCGGCTGCTGGCGGGCAAAGATCTCGAAGCCGGTGGCAGCTGGCTCGGGGTGAATCGCCAGGGCGAGATCGCTGCACTCACCAACATTCGCGCCCCAGAGCTGCACGAGGCCAATCGTCACAGCCGGGGCGATCTGGTGATCAAGGCGCTGACCCAGTCCCAGACCATGACTACGGGCTGGCTCAGGGAGCACAGCCAACACTACAACCCCTTCAACCTGCTGTTCGGCAAGGAGTTAGAACTCTACTGCTATCACAGCGTCAGCAAGACGGTGAAGCGGCTGTCACCTGGCTTTCATGCCATCAGCAACGGCGCCCTCGACGATATCTGGCCCAAGATGGCCAAGGGGACACAGGCCCTGGAGTGGGAGATCACCCAAAGTGACGAGATAGATATTCAGGCCCTGCTGACCATAATGACGGACGAGCGTCAGGCGCCCGATGCGGATCTGCCGCAAACTGGCGTGGCTCTGGAGTGGGAGCGGCTACTCTCCTCCATCTATATCAAGCATCCGGAATATGGCACCCGCTCGACCTCCATCCTGCTGCGAGACAGGCAGGGCAGATGTGAGTTTGTCGAGGTCAGGTACGATGGTAAGGGGAGAAACCTGGGCAGGCAGGTGTTTAAGTTTGAGACCGACCCCGAACAAGGGGCCGCCACGGATAGCGAATCGCCGGAATTAGCCTAATCCGACGAGTGATCGTGCGTGATCACCCACTTGTCATCTATCTTCTCCACCAGCAGGGTAAATACCCCGTTGGGCTTGTCTTTCACCCGAGTCAGCTGCCAGCGGCCCACGACGATGGCGGCATAGTTGCTCAGCATCTTGGTCTCTTCTATGGTGAACTTGAGCTGCCCCAGGGTCGCCTTATCGGGGTAGTTCTTCTTGTAGGCCGCCAGCGTCTCTGCCCAGCCATAGCGGAATTTATTGCCCGAGACGAAACGCATCTTGTCACTCTGCCAGTAGCCTTGCATATAGGCATCCAGATCGCCGCGATTCCAGGCCGCCTCCTGATCCCGCAGGATATTGGCGATATCGTCCGTCGGTACCGCCTGCACAGGGAGTCCCAGCAGCAGGAGCAGTAAAATCCATCCTTTTTTACGCATCATCCTCTCCAGAGGGAAATATTAGTTGTATTATATAATAAATGTTCACTAAGGCATTATCTTATCTATAAAAATGCCTCGTTAGACCGATTCAGTAGAGCCCAATTTATGTTTCAATCTTTGTGTAAAGCTATCCTCAAACTCAGCGGCTGGACTATAGACGGTCGACTCCCCGAGGCGCCTCAATATATCGCCATCGTCGGCCCCCACACCAGCAACTGGGACTTCATCGTCGGCGTATTGGCCAGGGGCGCCCTAGGGCAGAAGATCCACTTCCTCGGCAAACATCAGCTGTTTATTCCTCCCTGGGGCTGGCTGTTCCGCGCCATAGGTGGCACACCGGTGGATCGCCGCAAAAACAACAACCTGGTAGACGCCGCGGCGCAACTGTTTCAGCAAGACCCTAATTTCAAGCTGGCCCTGGCACCGGAAGGTACCCGCAGCCCGGTGAAACGCTGGAAGACAGGCTTCTACCATATTGCCACCAAGGCGCAGGTGCCCATAGTCACGGTAGCGCTGGATTTTGCCGGTAAGCGAGTGGTGATCCCCGAGGCGATAAGCGTCACCGGCGATATCGACAAGGAGATGGCGCAGATCCTCGACTTCTACCGCACCATCAAGGGCCGCCACGCCAAGGCCATCCCCGACTACCACGCCTAAGACAGCCTAACAGATTGCCAAATCGGGTCGCAATGGTTATAGTGCGGCCATCGGCATTTTGTATACAATTTTCAGATGAACTTAGATACCTGGCTACTCTACCTGGCGGCAATCCTGCTTATCGCCATCTCTCCCGGCACCATGGCGGTGCTGTCCATGAGTCATGGGATCCATTTCGGCAAGGTGCGCAGCCTGGCCACCGCACTGGGTAGCGTTAGCTCGGCCCTCTTGTTGATGTTTGCCTCTGCCGCCGGCCTGGGCGCGCTACTAAGCGCCACCGAGTATGGCTTTACCCTGCTCAAGTATTGCGGCGCGGCCTACCTTATCTATCTGGGGATCAAGCTGATACTGACCAAGGCCAGCGCACAGGGGCTGGATCTGCAACACATCAAGGGTAAGGGCACGCCTAAGCAGATGTTTAAAGAGGCCTTTCTGGTAGGGATAAGCAATCCAAAGGATCTACTCTTCTTCGGCGCCCTGTTTCCGCAGTTTATCGATATCACGGCGCCCCAGGGGCCACAGCTCGCCATACTGGCACTCACCTGGGCACTGGTGGATTTCAGCTTCGTGATGATCTATGCCAGCATGGCAAACGTGTTGGCCCCAAAACTCAGGGCCAGCAACCGCCTGCATTGGTTCGACCGCACCAGCGGCGGCGTATTTCTCACCCTGGCCGCCATACTCATCACCCGAGACTAACCCTTAAGGCTACGCACATCGGCGCCGGTCGGTGCCTGGAAGGCCCGCAGGTTAAACTGCGGCAGAATCGCGTAGATATGGTCGAAGATATCCGCCTGAATATCCTCGTAGAACGCCCAGCGGGTATCGTTGGTGAAGATATAGATCTCTATGGGTAACCCCTCTGTGGTCGGCGCCAGCTGACGCACCAGCAGTGTCATCTCCTGATGCACCTTAGGGTGCTTACGCATATATTCCAGCAGATAGGCCCTGAAGGTGCCGACATTGGTCAGGTTACGGCTGTTCACCGGCATATCACCATCTTGAATCTTGGCGTTGAACTCGGCGATCTCCGCCTCTTTGCGGGCCAGGTAATCCTTGAGCAGGTTGATCTTACCCAGGCGCTTAAGCTGTTCGTCGCTGAGAAAGGCGATGGAGTCGATGTCGATATTCACCGCCCGCTTGATGCGCCGACCGCCCGACTCTGACATGCCTCGCCAGTTCTTGAAGGCGTCAGACACCAAGGCGTAGGCAGGGATCATAGTGATTGTCTTGTCCCAGTTCTGCACCTTGACCGTGGTCAGCGAGACCTCCTCCACCGCACCGTCGGCGCCGTACTTATCCATCTGGATCCAGTCACCCGGGCTCACCATACGGTTGGCCGCCAGCTGAATTCCGGCCACGAACCCCAAGATAGTGTCTTTGAACACCAACATCACCAGACCCGTGGCGACACCCAAGCCGCTGAGGAAGTAGACCGGCGACTGCTCCGCCAGCACAGAGATAGAGATGATGATGGCGACGAAGAACATAAACAGCTTGAGCAGCTGTACGAAACTCTTGATCGGCAATCGGCGGCTGATCATGTTGACGTCGGCGATCTCGTTACCCGCGTCCAGCACGCTGTAGACGGCGCGCACGAAGAGGATCACTATCGCCACATCCAGCAGTCTGTCCGCCAGGCTGCTAAGCAGCGGATGCTCCACCAAGGCCAGCGGCAGCAAGATGTTGAGGATCAAGGCAGGTACCAACTTGGCCAGCTTCTCCAGCACCCTGTGCTGCATGAAGATGTCGTCCCAACGCACCTTAGAGCGCTGGATCACTATGTTCATTGTGCTCACCACGCCGCGTTTCACCAACACATAGCCGATGAAGGCGATCAACAGACAAGCAAAGACCATGACGCCGGTAGAGACCCCGTCCGAGGGGCTATCTATGCCGAAGTGGGTCAACCAGAGCGACACCTGTGCGCGTAATTCTTGATCCAAAATTCTCTCTCCTTGCAAATTCACTTGTTGTGGCAAATCAGATAATGAGCCTGCAACAAGGCCATTTCAGCACACCAACAAAAGCGATACAACTACCTATTTTAAAAGCTATTTTAGCCTATCTGATTGACTGTAATACAGAGATTCTCAACAATCCATTGTCCCGTGATGATGGAGAAAATTATGCTAAAGCCTCTACTCGGCGCCGTCTTGCTCGTCGGCGCCAGCCCCCTGTTGGCGGCAGACCAAACCCAGGGGCCAAGCCCCAAGACGGCCATCACCCTGGATTATATTCCGGCCGAGTCGGCGCTCTATGGTATCACCCTGGCACCCAGCCATTATGACAGGAATTATGCTAACTGGGGCTACTATCTGGGCTATGCCCAAAGTCAGAAACGGGACATAGAAGTGGAGGCTCCTAGCGAGGCCTATTCCCAGGATAAGCTGTGGCGGTTCGGCCTCAGCTACGGACTCACAGACAGCCTCAGCCTCTACGGCGGCGCCAGCGCCTACACTCATGAATACTCCTACACCAACAATATCTCGCCGCGCATCGTCGACGGTAAGCCCACTTGGGAGACGGAGCGGGAGACCCGCTGGGGCGGCGAGCTCGGCGTCCGCTATCGACTTGGCCGTCATCTGGTACTCGGTCTGGGATATGACTCGGCCAGCCAGTCGGCACTCTTCAGCCTGGGCTACAGCAACTAAAATCCGCTAATCGCGATCCAGGCATATAGGAATTTAGCGCGAGTTTGACTATGCTAGAGGCCACAGACAAACCGCTAAAACTGGTTAAATTCAATGTATAAAGCACTACAAAGCTGCGCCATCATGGCCCTCTTCCTCCTGATGGCTCCCGCCTTTGCAGCCGATAAGGCTGACGATGCCGTCGCGCTGATCACCCTGGAAAATGGCGCCACCGTCAGACTCAATGCCGACTTCACCTGGGAATATGTGTTCCTGACGCCCCAGACCTCTGCCACAACAGAAGGCCAGGCGATAGAAAGCCAAGGGACTGAGACAGCCCAGACACAAGCCGAGCAGGCCAGTCAGCCCATTGCCAAGGTGCAACCTGTGGTGATCGCCAGCGGCCCGGTCGTGGGCGGCGCCATGACGGCATCAGCCATGGATCACGCCAACCTGCTGCGTTCCACCGCCAAGGGTGGCGCCAAGGTGAGCTACCTCAAGAGCCAGTGGGACAGCAAGGGGCGCCTGGGGCTCAACTTCGAGCTCAGCAGCAACAGCGAAGAGAACTATGTGATCATCGAGATGGAGATCGGCCTGTATGCCGACTCGGGCGAGCTGATCAAGACAGAGACGGTCAACGTCTGGCAGGCAATCTTCCGCGTGCCCGAGACCTATCTGCGTATGGGACAGACCCGCGACAGCGAGACCTTCTGGATAGAAGGCGTCGACAAGGCCAGGTGGAGCAAGGAGCTGATGACGCTGAAGATTATCGACATGAGCTCGCGCTAACCCAGCGTCATTCAAACAGAATAAAACAGGCCCTAGTGGCCTGTTTTTTATCCTATCTATAAGGCCATGGTCTCAGGCATCTTGACCGCCACCATATGCCCACGGGCACACAGCTTACCGTCTGCCGACAGGGTAATCTCCACCACCACCTTGCGGGGCTTCACCTCTTTGATCTCACCGACAAGCTCCAGATCCACGCCCATGGGAGTCGGCGCCAGGTAGTCTATGTTGAGGGCGGCGGTGACAAATCTGGGCGGCTCATCCAGCTGCTCGCCCGCCTGTTCGAGCGCACGCTGGGCGGCGGCGCTGGCACTGCCGGTACCATGACAATCGATAAGCGAAGCGATAAGGCCGCCATAGACGAAGCCTGGGATCGCCGTATGAAAGGGCTTGGGCATGAAGTGGGCTATGGTCTGATCGCCACGCCAGTAACTCTTGAGCTGGTGCCCCTGCTCATTGTTGCGACCACAGCCATAGCAGTGGCTCAGGTCATCCGGGTAGGCATCCTGAAAAGCGATTCCCTGCATAGTAAACTCCTCGACAAATTGGCCTTCTACGCTATCGGGATAGCGTCCCCATGGCAACACAGACTTATGGACTAATACCGATCCAAGTTGGCCCTATACGCCATCCAATAAAAAAGGGCCCTAAGGCCCTTTTCGCTCACAGCATTTCCACTAGAGGCTAGGTAGCACGCCAGCCGGTAGATACTGGTTGTAGCTGGCGCTCAGCAGCAGGTCGGTAGCCGCCTCGATATCCGGACCGAAGAATCTGTCCTTATCATAGTAGGCCACCACCTCACGCAGCTCGGCCTTAGCCTTAGCCACGGCAGTCGCAGGCTCCAGCGGTGCGCGGAAATCCAGGCCCTGAGCCGCCGCCAGCAGTTCAACTGCCAGTACGCCACGGGTGTTTTCCGACATGTCGCGCAGACGACGGGCCGCGAAGGTCGCCATAGAGACGTGATCTTCCTGGTTGGCCGAGGTCGGCAAACTGTCGACCGAGGCTGGATGGGCGTAGGTCTTGTTCTCAGAGGCCAGGGCCGCCGCAGTCACCTGAGCGATCATGAAACCTGAGTTCACCCCGCCGTTCTCCACCAAGAATGGTGGCAGCTTAGAGAGGTTAGAGTCGATCAGCAGGGCGATACGACGCTCGGCGATGGAGCCCAGCTCGGCCAAAGCAATCGCCAGGTTATCCGCCGCCATAGCCACAGGCTCGGCGTGGAAGTTACCGCCCGAGATGATGTCGCCGGTATCCTGGAACACCAGTGGGTTATCGGTTACGCCGTTGGCTTCGGTGGCCAGCACCTCGGCAGCGTGACGGATCTGTGTCAGACAGGCACCCAGCACCTGTGGCTGACAACGTAGCGAGTAGGGATCCTGCACCTTCTCACAGTTGATGTGATCCAGGCTGATCTCCGACTCATCACCCAGCAGGTGACGGAACACGGCGGCCGAGTCGATCTGACCTTTCTGACCACGGGCCGCATGGATGCGTGGGTCGAATGGGCTACGGCTGCCCATGGCGGCCTCGACGCTCATGGCGCCTATCACTGAGCTGGCCGCAAACAGATCTTCGGCGTTAAACAGACCTTCCAGCGCCAGCGCAGTAGAAGCCTGAGTGCCGTTAAGCAGCGCCAGACCTTCCTTTGCCGCCAGTTCGATTGGCTTAAGGCCGGCGATCTCCAGGCCCTCGGCGGCCGAGATGATCTGCCCCTTGTAGCTCATCTCGCCTTCGCCCAGCAGCGGCAGGCACATATGTGACAGCGGCGCCAAGTCGCCCGAGGCACCTACCGAGCCCTTCTCGGGCACACATGGGTAGACTTCGGCGTTCACCAGGGCGATCAGGAAATTGATCACCTCGAGACGAATGCCAGAGAAACCACGGCTGAGGGAGTTGATCTTCAGCACCATCATCAGGCGCACTGTGGCGTCTTGCATATACTGGCCGGTACCGGCGGCGTGTGACAGCACGATAGAGCGCTGCAGCAGCTGCAGATCCTGCTCACCAATTTTAGTGTTGGCCAGCAGACCGAAACCTGTGTTGATGCCATAGACGGTGCGGCCTTCGTCAAGCACCTTCTGTACCAGACCGGCACTGGTGTTGATGTCGGCAACCGCGCTATCACACAGCTCCAGGCTCACCTTGCCACGGCTGATGGCTCTTAGCTGTGCCAGGCTCAGGGTGCCTGGCTTTAATACTAAATGACTCATTTTTACAACCTCTTGTTCTTATTGTTTTTATAGGTCGAGCATGGGCAGATCCAGGCCCTGCTCCTTGGCGCACTGCTTAGCGATCTCATAGCCCGCATCCGCATGACGCATCACGCCGGTGGCAGGGTCGTTCCACAGCACTCGGCCCAGACGCGCCTCGGCCTCATCGGTACCATCGGCAACGATCACCACACCCGAGTGTTGGCTGAAGCCCATGCCGACGCCGCCGCCGTGGTGTAGAGACACCCAGGTCGCGCCGCTTGCGGTGTTAAGCAGGGCGTTCATCAGCGGCCAATCCGATACCGCATCGCTGCCGTCCAGCATAGATTCGGTCTCGCGGTTAGGGCTGGCCACAGAGCCAGAATCCAGGTGGTCACGACCGATCACAATTGGCGCCGACAGCTCGCCGTTTTTCACCATCTCGTTGAAGGCCTTAGCCAGACGTGCCCTGTCTTTCAGGCCAACCCAGCAGATACGTGCCGGCAAGCCCTGGAAGGCGATGCGCTCACGCGCCATGTCCAACCAGTTGTGCAGGTGTGGGTTATCAGGGATCAGCTCCTTCACCTTGGCATCTGTCTTGTAGATATCTTCCGGATCGCCAGAGAGCGCCGCCCAACGGAAGGGACCTATGCCTTCGCAGAAGAGTGGACGCACATAGGCGGGCACGAAGCCTGGGAAGTCGAAGGCATTTTCTACGCCCTCTTCGAACGCCATCTGGCGAATGTTGTTACCATAGTCTGTGGTGGCCGCGCCTGCCGCCTGCAGGGCCAGCATGGCTTTCACCTGTACCGCCATCGACTGCTTGGCTGCCTTGACCACGGCCGCCTCATCTTTTTTGCGCATCTCGGCGGCGTGTTCCAGGGTCCAGCCCTGTGGCAGATAGCCGTTTAGTGGGTCGTGGGCCGAGGTCTGGTCGGTCACTACATCCGGGGTGATACCACGCTCTACCAGCTCGGCGAAGATGTCGGCGGCGTTGGCGAGCAGGCCAACAGACACAGGCTTGCCGCTCTTGTTGGCTTCGTCGATCATCGCCAGCGCCTCATCCAGGCTAGTGGCCTTCTTGTCCACATAACGGGTACGCAGACGGAAGTCGATGCGAGTCTCGTCCACCTCACAGGCCAGTACAGAGTAGCCCGCCATGGTGCCGGCCAGTGGCTGAGCGCCACCCATGCCACCCAGGCCGCCGGTGAGGATCCACTTGCCGCTGGCGTCGCCGCCAAAGTGTTGCTTGGCCATGGCCACGAAGGTCTCGTAGGTGCCCTGAACGATACCCTGAGAGCCGATGTAGATCCAAGAACCGGCAGTCATCTGGCCATACATGGCCAGGCCCTTCTTATCCAGCTCGTTGAAGTGTTCCCAATTGGCCCAGTGTGGCACCAGGTTAGAGTTGGCGATGATGACGCGCGGCGCGTTGCTGTGGGTCTTGAACACGCCCACAGGCTTGCCCGACTGTACCAGCAGGGTCTCATCTTCTTCTAGGCGCTGCAGCACCTCAACTATCTTGTCATAGCATTGCCAGTCACGGGCCGCACGGCCGATACCGCCGTAGACCACCAGGTCTTCCGGACGCTCGGCGACATCTGGGTGCAGGTTGTTCATCAGCATGCGCATCGGCGCCTCGGTGAGCCAGCTCTTACAGCTCAGCGTAGTGCCATGTGGCGCTATGATGCGACGGCTAGGGTCGTGTCTCTTATCCATTTTTGCTTACCTCAATTGTGCTGTCTTGATGACATTATTTTTATCTTTATTCAGTAACTGATTACCTGTTGCAGCCTAAGTGCTGCTAAGGGAAACAGGCCGTTCCCAAATGGGTTTATCGCCTTAACGATTAAAGGTCAGGTGTCCGCCGAGGCGGAAACGGCTGCCCGGATGTAGCAGTCGGGCGAAACTCACCACGCCCTGACGGGACCAGGTGCGACGCAGGATCTGCAGGCAAGGCTCGCTTTGGGTTATCTGTAATCGCTCACGCTGGATATCGTCGGCCACCACGGCCTCTATGGTGTGGCGGGCCTCGGTGAGCGGCGCCACGAAGGAGAGATATTCGTGGGGCGTCTGCAGGCTAAAATCCTGGGCCAGATAGTCGGGCACCAGCTGGGGGTTAACGAAACGCTCCTCCAACTGCAGCGGCGTCCCCTGCTCGCAGTGCACCAATACCGAGTAGAACACCTCGCTGCCCTCCTCGAGTCCCAGGGCGATGGCGATCTGCGCCGTGGCCTGGGTCTGGGTCAGTGCCAACTGCTTCACGCTGTAGCCATGACCCCTGTCCTTGATCTCGTCGGCGATGTTGCGGATCGCCATCATGGAGGATTGCGACTTAAGCCCGGCCACGAAGGTGCCCAGCCCCTGGGAGCGCTCGAGCACGCCGGACTCGGTCAGCTCGGTCAGGGCGCGCCGCGCCGTCATGCGGCTACAGGTAAACAGCTCGGCCAGCTGGTTCTCCGACGGCACGCGGCTATGCTGCTGCCACTCGCCGGACTCCACCTTGGTCAAGATAAACTGTTTGATCTCTGCAAACTTGGGCGTCGCCATCTCTGCTCCTCTGTGGGCGACCCGGGTGATGATTACTTCCCAGGCATCGCCGCAAACTCGATTACACTTTTCAAATGCTGAAAATTACCGCTATAATCCTAGCTTGTATATACAAGTAAACACAAGCTAGCTCACATAAATTTATTGCCGCCACCGTTAGGGCGCGCCAGTCGAGGGAAACATCATGTCTTGGGATCAGGTTTGGATTGACGTCAACATCGCTACTATGGACCCTGAAATTTCAGCGCCTTACGGTGCGATCACCGATGCCGCCATCGCCGTCAAGGAAGGCAAGATCGCCTGGATGGGTCCCCGTAGCGAGCTCCCCGAGTTCGATGTCTTGTCAACGCCGGTTTACAGAGGCAAGGGCGGCTGGCTTACCCCGGGCCTTATCGATGCCCACACCCACCTGGTGTTCGCCGGTAACCGCGCCAACGAGTTTGAGCTGCGCCTGCAAGGTGCCAGCTATGAAGAGATCGCCCGCGCCGGCGGCGGCATCATCAGCACAGTCAAGGCCTGCCGCGAGGCCAGCGAGGCCGAGCTGTTCGAACTGGGACGCCAACGCCTCAACGCCCTCGCCAAAGAAGGGGTGACCACGGTCGAGATAAAATCTGGCTACGGCCTGGACACAGAGACTGAGCTCAAGCTCCTTAGGGTCGCCCGCGAACTGGGCAAGCATCATCATGTGGACGTGAAGACCACCTTCCTCGGCGCCCATGCCATTCCGCCCGAGTACAAGGACGACAGCGACGCCTATGTAGACCTGGTGATCGACGAGATGCTGCCCGCGGTAATTAACGAAAACCTGGCCGATGCCGTGGATGTCTTCTGTGAAAACATCGCCTTCAGCCTGGAGCAGACAGAGCGGGTACTGAGCGCCGCCAAAGCGGCCGGACTGGATATCAAGCTGCACGCCGAGCAGCTCTCTAATCTGGGCGGTTCGGCTATGGCGGCGAATCTCGGCGCCAAGTCGGTAGACCATATCGAATACCTGGACGAGGCTGGCGTGAAGGCGCTGAGCGAGAGCGGCACCTGTGCCACCCTGCTCCCCGGCGCCTTCTACTTCCTGCGGGAAACCCAGATGCCGCCTATCGACCTGCTACGTCAATACGGTGTACCCATGGTGCTGGCCAGCGACTATAACCCTGGCTCTTCGCCGCTCTGCTCCAGCCTGCTGATGCTCAACATGGGCTGCACCCTGTTCCGCCTCACCCCAGAGGAAGCCCTAGCGGGCATGACACGCAACGCCGCCAAGGCATTAGGCGTCGAGGCCACCGTCGGCATACTCAAACCTGGCATGCAGGCCGACTTCTGCCTGTGGGATATCACCACCCCAGCGGCGCTGGCCTACAGCTATGGAGTGGATGCGTGTAAGGAAGTGGTGAAAAACGGAAAGTTGGTTCATCAGTAAAGATGTTAGGCCGCCTGAGCGATGAGGCGTACTCATCGTTTGGAGTGGCCAGCAGATCAATGACGTTTGTGTAGATTCAAGTTCACCATGACGTCTTGGTGATCAATTGCCTGCCGCAGGCTTATGTGCAGACACGGCATCGACACGCTGTAAATATGTCCCTATACGCTCCACGAAAACATCCCTGTTTTCGAGGGTCTCTTCCGTATCTACACCGAGTCTTTCATCTCTTCGATTTGGCTTAATGGGTGAAAAACAGGGGTAAACTCACTCATATTTAAGTGGTTTCATGAGAGCCAGCTAGAAAGAATTCGACTTTACCGCAACTTTTACAAGCAAACATATCCAGGCTTTCTTTGTTCACAAAGAACTCAGCTAGGTTTCCCAATACGCCCCAGCGAACTCCTTCATGAAACTCTTTGGTACCGATAAAGGTCAAAGACGTATTACAACGTAAGCAATCCAATGACGTGTTAACCTTTGTTATCGTCTTTCCTCTCTCACAACTACAATTCCAACAAACTTCAAAATCGTCATCGTCGATCTCTGTCATACAATTTTGGCAAGTCCAAGCCATACATACTCCTTAATTACTTACGCTATTCCTGTGAGTTTCCACTCTCAGTAAAAGTTTTCATCTTAGTCTACATAGGGTTGGGCCAAAAATGAAAATAACTGATGTCATGTCTCTACCCAGCAAAAATATTAAATCTTCTCAATTATTATCAATAGGTTAAAAAATAAAGTTAATCGAGGAAACGTTGGATAAGGTGTGTAGGTATGTCTGAGGGTATCGAAAACAGGGATGTTTTCGTTAAGCGGCCAGGGATGGCTTTACAGCGTCCCGAAGACGTACCTGCACATAAGGTCGTTCCATCGCATCCATGCGATCACGACATTTCTAAATCCCTAAACCGCACCCGCGGCAGGCGATTAACAGCAATTATGGTAAGATATACAATCACCTATATAAATGACAACTCAGCGCAAAGTTAATAATTTGCTCTTTACCTCACAGGCTCAGTTCCAAACCGTTATTAAAGAGAGCCCGCGCTAATCCCCACCATTCTGGGTCTCAAGAAGACCTACCCTGACAACACCCGCCAAGTTGTATTGGCGGACACTTCACCGTACCGTAGGAGCAGAAGACACAGCAGTCGCCGGGGAGGGGTTTAAGAATCTCGTGGCAGCCCTGGCATTCGTAGAAGAATTGGCAGGCGTCCTGGGGCATGGTCTCCACACGCTTGTGACCACAGTGGGGACAGGTGATCTCGGATTCGAGTTGGATTGGGTTCGCCATAAAAACCTCACACAAGGATCATCACCTCAAGTTACGCCGATTAGGCGCAAATAAACAGCGCCGGGCTCACATTGCAGTAAGCAAGAATCTCGACTATTACCTAGCCAAAAACCGCGCGAAACACCAATGGTGGAACAAGATAGTTTCTCAAGCCGTGTAAAGCATTGTGACTCCGCACTGAACCAAGTGTAACCCCCGATGTACTTGGCTTTGCACATATTTCGCAAGCGGCACAGCCTCTGGCCATAGAGATAACCACTATACCTAAAAGATCTCCCCTCGCTTGATCAAGCCTGATCGATTAGGAGTCGCTATGAACAGCCACACATTCTCCCGCGCCTATCCCCTGTTAATTGCCAGCCTGCTCGCCGCCGGGCTCACCTTCAGCCCAAGCAGTCAGGCCGACTTGCTATCTGACATCTGGGATAAGCTCAAGACCACGGCAACGGACGCCGCCGACGCCGCAGAGGATGCAGGCAAGACAGTTACCAACACGGTAGATATTCAGGGTAAGGTGCTGATCCTGCAGCAGGCACAGCAGAGCTTTAACGGCTACACCCAGCAGATGTTCGACATGATCGAGAATGCCGGCAGTGAAGGCCGCATGGTGATCCAGCAGGAATTTGAGGGGCTGGCTGCCTTCGGTGGCGCCAGCTGCGCCGGGGGTAGCGAGTGCTACCGCTTTAAAAACGATCTTATCGCCTTCGTGAGCGATCTGGAATCCACAGGTAACCTGCTGTTTAACATGCAAGACAGCAGCCTGCTCGGCAACATCTACCACTTCGACCCCATGATCAGCCTGATCGATGCCATGCCGGGCTACTCCCTCTATCCCCTATACCGCGCCTTCACGGTCGACGGCGGCGCCTTCCAGTCGGGATTCTTCGATGTGTTCCACGAGATGACGACTCATCTGGAAACCCTGAGGCGGGGGCTCGGCCCCAATACCAATACAGCCGTCAACAGCAATATCAATAATCTGGTGGGAGACAGCTGCCAGTTTATCAACCAAAATCCTGCCGAGTTTGAACAGGCCGCCTTCTTTGTCACCGCCGGAGCGGGCTCCATCAAGCTGTTTGGTCAGCTGCTCAAGGCGCTGGGCACCACTAAGATAGAGCCTGTGGCTCAGGTGCACGGCTATGTGGGCGGCACCATAAAGAACAACCCGCTGAAGAAGTTCGGTGAGCTGCTAAACGGCATCTCTTCGGCGGCGCTGACGGCCGCTAATTATGGTCATAACAAGCTGAGGTACTGCCAGACCCATGCGATTCAGCAGGCGATCATCGCCAACCAGCAGGAGGTGCTCAGCAATCAGGTACAGCTGCTCGAACGTCTGGAGCGCATGGAGAACAGCCTGCCGGCGGGTTGGGCCAGGAAGGGCGGCGAATAACGCTCGGCCTGAGGGCGCTTACCAATAGAGACTAGGCCGCCTCGTTGCTGGCTAGCTCCTGGTTGTGATCTTGAATGAAGTCTTCCATAAACCAGGCGCAGAAGGTGTGGCGGCCATCCACCTCGGCCTTACCATAGATGGTGGAGGCCTGCTGGCGCACCGTCTTCTCCTTGGTCTGGCGCACCTCGGCGATCTCCTTAAAGCTGAGCCCCTTGAGGATCAAAAACGCCACCTGCTGCTCGCTCTTGGTGAAGCCCCAGGTATCGAACTGGCTGGCCACCGCCTGGCTATACTCCTGGCGCGCGGCGCGCATCTGAGTCGATAGGTTATCTATCTGCTTGTCGGCCTGGGCGAGCCTGTGGGCCAGTGCCTTGACCTGCCGGGAGCGGCGCATTAAATCGCGGCTCAGGTAGAGGGTAGCGATCACGGTCAGCAACACCAAGACACTCTCCTGGGCGATATGCCAAGCGGGGATCTCCAGCTGCACATCGGCGACGATATCCACCAGCTTAAACAACATGATAAGCACCAAGAGGGCGATGATAACCAGATCCTTTTTCATGGATATTCCTACTCCTATCACGGCCTGCCCACACTCAATTACGCGCCAGACAGCCAAAATCCACAGGCAAATCTACAGCCAAATTCCGATAATACAAAAAAGCTAAGCAACATAAAATCAATAACTTAACTTATGGTACATATGTACCATAGGCCGCTTTATGATACATCTCCCTCAAGACAGGGGCGGCACAATCACTAGACTGACGGCACACTTTAATACCACAGAAATCGCTTATGTCCGTCGTTAAGTCTTGTATCAAGATATGTCTGTTGACCGCATTAAGTAGCAGTAGTTTCTTTGGCTATGCGGCCTCGACACATCAACTCCACCACCTACTGAAGATCAGTAAGTCCAGGCTCCCCAATGCCAGCACCCAGGCGCCCGTCATCGAGGATGAACGCGCCCAGCAACTGAGCAGCTCAAGCTGGTTGATGGGGCTCCCCAGCATCAGCCTGAGCCATCTGGGCAGCCTGGACAATGGTAACAGCTACGAGCAGGAGGTGTCGCTCAATTTGCCATTAAAGTCCCCCGGCGCCTACGACAGCGACAGCCAGATCAAGCAGTTGTCCCAGGCCATCGGCAGCCAGCAGCAGGCGCTGCAGAATCTCTACCTCTCCGGCCTTATCCGTCAGAGCATCTGGGACTATCGTCTCGCCACGGTCAAGTTGGCCCAGCTGGAGCGCAAACGTAAGCTGCTGAATAAGCTGCATCAACAACAGAAGCGCCTCACCGACGTGGGCGAGCTGCCTGTGGCTAATCTGCTGCTACTCGAGCGCGAGCAGGTGGATATTGACCTGCAGCAGATCCAGCTCAAACAGCAACAGGCCGAGGCGGTCTCGCTGTTTTACCGTCTCACCGGCCAGCAGCTGCCACCTGAATCCATCGATGATGAGCCAAGCACCGAGCTGTGGCAGGTGTCAGAGTTCGACAACCAGCTGGCCCAGCACCCCCTGTGGCAGCTGCAGCGACTACAGCAGCAACAGGCGCGTCTGCTGATCGAGCGTCAGCAGGCGGGCACACAAGATCCCTGGACCCTCTCACTCACCGCCAAGCGCACCGCCGACGACCAGCTCGACGACAATCAGCTGGGGCTGGGGATCACTGTCCCCCTCGGGGTCAGCTCTGCCCTGTCCCAGAGCGACCTCGCCAGCTGGCAACAGACCAATCAGGAACAGTTACTGCAAAGCGATCGCACCTATCTACAACTCAAGACCCAGGCGGAGAAGCTGACCAAGCAACAAGAGACCCTCGGCCAGCAGCAGCGACTGCTCAAGCAGGGGCTCTCCCTGAGCCGCACCATCACCGAAGAGCTGGCCAAGGTGAAAGACCAGAACCAGGTGAGCTATGAGATCTGGCTGCGCCGCTACATGGATGCACTGGATACCGAATCGCGTCTGGCGCTCAACCGGGTCAGCCAACAACAACTTCATTCCCAGCAACTACAAGCCTTAGGAATCTCATTATGACGGCCAAGTATGGCGCCAGCCTCCTCTGTTTATCCGCGTTTCTCTCCGCCAACCTTATGCATCCCGCTCAGGCCGAGCCATTAAGCTTAGAGACCCTAGGCAAGCTTGCCTTAAGCTATGTGCAGCCACAGAAGGTGGCCAGCTATGAGGGCAGCGCCCTGCCCGCCCAGGTCGCCCGCCTACCCGGCAACGATTACTGGGTCAGCACGCCGGAAAATATCCAGCAGGTCACCTTCCTGGTCGGCCAAGGCCAGCCCGTCACCCAGGGACAGGCCATCGCCAGGCTGACCGGCCCAGAGGTGTTCCACTTCCTGGCACAGGTCGAGGCGGCCAGCAGCCTGTATCAACTGGCGAAGCAGCGCTACGATCGTAACCGCCCGCTGCTGAAGAACGGCAGCATAAGCGCCGATAAGTGGCGCGAGATCAGCCAGGACTATTTTGCCAGCCACCTCGAATATGAGCATATGCAGCATTTCATGGCCATGGTGCTCGCCAAGGATGAGGCCAGCGAGTCGCTGACCATAGGCGCGCCCGTGGCCGGTATCGTCAAACTCAATCAGCTAGACACCCCCTACCACGCCGGCACTCAGCTCTTCTCTCTGGTGCCCAGCGATGCCATTCGCGTCCGGGTCAATGTGCCCATGAGCCAGTCGGCCTCGCTGTCGGCGATCAACATCAATGCCTGTCATCTCACCATAGATGCCCAGTCGGCCATCGCCGACGGCGCCTTTATCAACGCCTGGTCTGAGTCGGTTCCTCAAGGCTGTAACTTGTTGCTGGGACAGCAGATCACTGTGATACCTGAGTATCAAAAGGCCGTCTACCTGCTGCCCAAGCACAGCGTCTTCAGCTGGGAACAGGAGAGTCAGGTATTTACCCAACAGGCGAGCCAGCTCGAGGCGGTCACCATAGAAATTTTGGGGTCGACGCCGGAGCAGTACATAGTCGCCAGCGACCTGGATCTGAGCCAGATGCAGGTGTTGTCGCAGTCGGTGGCGGCGGTGAAAGGGATCATGCTCGGCCTAGGGGGCGAATAAGATGCTGACCTCGGTAATACGCTTCTCCCTCACCCAGCGCCTGTTTGTGCTGATCGTCGCCGCCATTTTGATGGCCGCCGGCGGCAAGGCCTGGCTGGCGATCCCCTTAGATGCCTTTCCCGATATCTCGCCTACCCAGGTGAAGATCATCCTCAAGGCGCCGGGCATGACGCCCGAAGAGATAGAGGCGCAGATCACTGTGCCCATAGAGACAGAGCTGCTGGGGATCCCCAATCAGGCGATCCTACGCTCGACCACCAAGTACGCCATCAGTGACATCACGCTGGATTTCGCCGAAGGCACCGACATCTACTGGGCGAGACAGCAGGTGAGCGAACGCCTGGCCGCCGTGTGGGACAGCTTCCCCGAAGGGGTCTCCGGCGGTGTCGCCCCCATGAGCACTCCCTTGAGCGAGATCTTCATGTTCTCCCTGGAAAACCCCAACCTGTCGCTGATGGAACGCAGGCAGCTACTGGAGTGGGAGGTGCGTCCCTTGCTGCGCACTGTGCCCGGGGTGGCCGACGTTAACATTCTCGGCGGCTATGCCAAGAGCTTCAGCATCAATCCCAATCCGGCGGCCATGGCGGCGGCCGGCATAGGCTTTGCGGATCTGCAGCAGGCGATCAAGGACAACAACCACAACGAGGGCGCAGGTAAGCTCACCATAGGCACAGACACCATTATCGTGCGCGCCGAGGGCCGCATCGACGACATCGACGAGCTGGGACAACTCGTGGTGAAGGCCGACGATGCCAAGGTCTATCGCCTTAAGGATCTGGCCGAGATCCAGATAGGTCATCTGGCGCGCTACGGCGCGGTCACCAAGGATGGCGAGGAGACCGCCGAGGCACTGATCATCGCCCTGAAAGACACTAATACGGCTCAAGTGGTCGACGGCATTAAGCAGAAGCTGGCGCAGATCCAGACCAGCCTGCCAGAGGGCAGCGTGATCAACACCTTCTACGATCGCGCCAACCTGATCAACACCGCCATAGACACCATCTCCAGCGCCCTGTTCGAGGCGGTGCTACTGGTGATCGTGCTGTTGGCACTGTTTCTGGGTAATGTGCGCGCCGCCTTGGTGGTGTCCCTGTCGCTACCGCTGGCGGCCCTAATGACCTTCCTGCTGATGGATCTGTTCGACCTGTCGGCCAACCTGATGAGCCTAGGCGGTCTGGTGATCGCCATCGGTATGTTGGTGGACTCCTCTGTGGTGGTGGTCGAAAACATGGTGAATCAGATCGCCTCCAAGCAGCGACTGCCGCGCCTGCACCTGATCTTCCGCGCCACCAAGGATGTCGCCATCCCTGTGGTCTCGGGTACCATCATCGTCATAATAGTCTTCTCGCCCCTGCTGAGTCTCACCGGCCTGGAGGGCAAGCTGTTTACCCCGGTGGCGGTCACCATAGTGTTCGCCATGCTCTCCTCCCTGGTGCTGGCGCTCACCGTGATCCCTGTGATCGCCTCCTATCTGGTGAACGAGAAGGCGGCCCAGGAGCCAAGGGCGATAGAGAAGCTCAAGGCCGCCTACCTTGGCAGCCTGAAGCGCACCTTCGAGGCAAAGAAAGGCTTTATGCTGATCGCCTTCAGCCTGCTGATCGTCAGCCTGGGGCTGTTTAGCCTAGTGGGCAAGACCTTCATGCCCACCCTGGATGAGGGCGATATCATTCTGCAGCTGGAGAAGTCGCCCTCTATCTCGCTGGAGGCCTCCATCGCCATCGACAAACAGATACAGCAAACCCTGCTGAGCAAGGTGCCAGAGATCAAACAGATGGTCGCCCGCACCGGCGCCGACGAGATAGGCCTGGATCCCATGGGGCTGAACGAGACGGACGTATTTCTCGAGCTGGCCCCGCGCAGCGAGTGGCGCTTCGACACCAAGGCCGAGCTGATCGAGGCGATTCGCGGCGAGCTGCTGCAATACGCCGGGGTTAACTTCAACTTCACCCAGCCGATCCAGATGCGGGTCTCCGAGATGCTGACCGGCAGCATAGGCGATGTGGCTATCAAGGTGTTCGGCACAGATATCGACACCCTGGGCACACTGACCGGCGAGATCCAGCAACTGGTGAGCGCCACGGCCGGCAGCGTGGATGTGAAGATGTCGCTGATTGAGGGCAGCCCCTTCATCAACCTCACCCTGGATAACGAGCTGGCGAGAGGCTTCGGCATGAGCACCATGGAGTTTGCCCGCTACCTCAAGAGCCAACTCGAAGGGGTGGCGGTGACCGAGGTGCTGCAGGGCAAGAAGCGCACCCCAGTACTGATCGCCAGCGGCGAGGGTCAACTTGGTAGCATCAACGAGCTCAAGCAACAGCTGCTGGTGATGCCGGATCACTCCCTCAGGCGCCTGACCGATGTGGCCAAGCTCAGCTATAAGGAAGGCCCGATACTGATCGAGCGGGAACAGGGGGATCGCTTCTCGGTGATCACCACCAACGTCGAGGGACGGGATATCGTCGGCTTCGTCGAAGAGCTTAACGCCAAGATAGGCGAGCAGATCAAGCTTCCGGCCGGCTACAGCGTCAGCTTCGGCGGCGAGTTTGAAAACCAGCAGCGCGCCACCAACAACCTGCTGCTGGTGATCCCCATCGCCATGGCGCTGATCACCCTGATCCTCTTCACCACCTTCGGCTCCCTCTCCAAGGCTGGGCTGATCCTGGCCAACGTGCCCTTCGCCATGATGGGCGGCATCGTCAGCCTCTACCTGTCGGGGGAATACCTGTCGGTCCCCGCGTCTGTGGGCTTCATCGCCCTCCTGGGGGTGGCCGTGCTCAATTGCGTGGTGATGGTCAGCTACTATGAACAGACCCGTCACCTGTTTAGCGACCTCTTGACCCGGGTGGAACAGGGCGCCATGCGCCGCCTGCGCCCTATCCTGATGACGGCCACCACCGCCATGTTCGGCCTGATGCCGCTGGTATTCGCCACAGGCCCTGGTGCCGAGATACAGAAACCCCTGGCCATAGTGGTGATAGGCGGCCTGCTGACCTCCACCATCACCACCCTCTACCTGTTGCCTATCCTCTACTACTGGCTGGAGAAACGCCGATGAGCAGTGAACAACTACTGGTGCTGATCGCCCAAAACGATATCAAAGACGACATAGTCGATACCCTGATCGAGCTGGATTTTCTCTCCGGCTTCAGCCTGGGCAATATCTGCGGCTTCAGCCGTGAGCACAGCCACTTCAACATCAAGGAGCAGGTGGAGGGCTATCGGGAGTTCTGTAAATTCGAGATCATGCACCCCGGCAGCCAGCAGCAGGCCCTGCTCGCCGTGCTCGCCAGGGTGTGCCAACACAACCCCTGTCGCTACTGGATCATGCCGATCCAGCAGACAGGAACCCTCTGTTAACTTTGGATAACGCCTTAGGTCTGTACTCTTTAGCCTATGACTTAAGAGCCAAGGGCCTAAGGCTTACCATTGCCCTGTTTGAGCAGCAATTCGGCCTTGGCGCCGAGAAACACATAGATCCCCAGCCCCACCAGCAGGCCGACGACGGCGAACATCATGCCGATGGCGGGCTGCACATACTTCATCTCTCCCAGAGAGGCCTTAAACATGGTTAGCAGGGCCTCGATGGAGATGGCGATCAAGATAGTGGAGATGAAGCGGGTGATGGTGCGCCGGGTAGAGCTGTGACGAAAGATATCCTTGTGCATCAACACCTCCTCTTCGAGGATCGTCTTACCCAGATCGAACACCGCCAGGGCCAGGGTGATGAAGATGATGATGCTAAAGGGCTTGATGGAGCCGCTAGGTACAACTCCCTCGGCGAGCAAGGCGGCGATGTCCACGGTCGCCATGCTGATCAGCACCAGCACCATGATAAACAGCCCGACCACCAGCGCAGTATAGACCCCCTTGAACAGGGGCGTCGCCCGCCGTCTGGCCCGATCGCCCATCATAAACTCGATCAACTGAGTCAGATTGATATCCACCACGATAAAGCCCCGCCCCGAGTCGTCTTCGATGCGATAGGAGGCCGACAGGCAGAGCTGGCCGCTGGCGTTAGAGAGATAGGGAGTGGTGATCTTGAGCAACTGCGTCTCCTGCGCCTTGGAGAAGTAGGGCCTGTGGCTGCGGCTCAGGTTGCGCCCCACGGGAATCGCCTGCACCACACGATTGACTATGGCCACGTTGTCGCTGATCTGCACCCCATCGCCGTCGAGCACATAGAGCAGCTCGATAAAGGGATAGCTGTTGGCGATCTCGGCCATGGCCCGCACCCGAAAGCCGGGGTCGGACAGCATCAGGGGATCGCTTATCCCCACAAGAATCGACTCCAGCAGCTCCTTCACCAGCTGCTCATGTTCATGGTACCGCTCGATCACGCTCAAGTAACTCATTGCCGCCATAGACTGCTCCCCTTAGATAACGGCTCTAAGCTTTGCAACTATGGCGCCAATCCCACTCGCGGACACAGAAACCCGGCTAAGACAGAGGAAAACGCCGCGCCACCGGGCGAAAACCTAGGCTGGGAGGAGGCTGATAAGGAGATGAATCGCCGGAGCTTGGGCGTGCAATTCGCTCTGACTGCGCCGAAACGCATAGGCATCTGCACCAAAAGAGGGCAGATGCCGGCGTATTTCAACACAGGTAAACGGCGAAGAGCCGTATGTAGAGTCAATTAGTGCCGCTGCGCCTCTAACGCCGCCAGGCTCTCGCTGTACTTACGGGTCCAGAAGGGATGGTCTGTCTTGGCCAGCGCCTGCTTCTGCTGGGCTATGGCTAAGTCATACATCTTCAGCTCGCCATAGGCTCTTGCCAGGGCATCATGGGCGGTGTGGGAGTCAGGATTGGCCTCCACCGCCGCCTGGTAAACTGCCAGCCCCTTGTCGCTATCCTTGGCAAACTCGGCGTCCGCCAGGGCGATCAGCGAATCGGTGGACGGCACGGGGAAGCCATACTTCTGCTGCGACAGGTAATTGTAATGCTCGAGGATCGCCTTCACGCCGCCCTTGGCGATCGCCGAGTCTGGCGAGAGCACCCTGTGGTAGTCGTCGAACAGCCACTCTATGCCGTAGGCGGTCGCCAGGATAGGCTGGGTCATATAGTAGGTGCCGTCGAAACGCTTCACCTTATAGTGCAGCGCCGGATGATTGGTCGTCTCGAGCAGCTCCTCCAAAGCGGCGAAATCCGCCAGCTGACGCTGCTCGAAATCGCTGTCGCTGGTGGTCAGCATCAGGTAGCGTGGCTTGCCCTTGAGCTTCTCCAGCTTATCGGCGGCCGACTTGATCACATAGGCAAAATCGTCACTCAGCACAGGGCTCGCCGCCAGGTAGGCGTTGAACAGCTCGGGGCGATTGAGCAAGGTGTAGAGCACCAGGCCGGCGTTGCCGGTAAAACCATTCATGATACGAAAGCCATTGGTGCGATACTTGGCGTCGATGGCGGGCAGCAGCGACTGCTCCATGAAGTCCAGCAGGGCGACGCTGCCTTCCTGCTCTATCGCCTGACTCTTCAACTTGCCCAGCACCTGGTCACCGTCGGGCGCGGTGACGATTATGGTCTCCAGCCAGGGCCAGTCGCCGTTATGGCTCATCCAGTCATGCATCCCCTCGAGATAGCCGCGGCTGCGGGGATGGAAGTCGAACAGTAGCACATAGCGCTTATCTAGGTTCTCGCCATAACTGGCGGGCAGGGTGACCTTGAAGGCCATGGGCTTGTCGACGCCCGGCGCCTTAACCATCAGCGTTTCAAGGTTGGTCGGCGCCGCCTGAACCAGGTTCAAGCCACTGCCGAGCAGTAAGATAACACCAGCAATCCATTTATTTATCACGTGTATTCCTTGTTATTGTTAAGTGATAGGGCGACCTGAGCCGTTACCAGGTGGACATGAGAAAATCGCGAATACGCTCTCTGTCTTCCTGAGTATTACAGGAGATCATCTCGCCACAGGTACGACCCCGCAGCGAGGTGCCCGTACTGCTGATGCCATCGGGCACACGAGCACGCAAAGTGGCGATATGGTAGGAAAAAACCTCTTCCAGACTAGGGGCATGCACCTCGATCACCTCCATCTCATCTGTCGGAGCGGCCTGACTCTTGGGCGTAACCGGCGCCACCTTAGCCTGGCGCTTGACCTCGAGGGCCACCTCACTAACTTCGGCCAGCAGGTTAAGTGTCGGCTCATGACCCGCCTCATAGGCCTTGGTCAGGTAGTCCTTGGCCTTCACCTTGTCCTTCTCCACCAGCTCGCCTTCTACGTAGAGCATTCCCAACAGGTGAGCCGCCTCGTTAAGATCGGCGCGGTTGGCGTCTCGCAGGTAGCGCATCGCCTTGTCGATATCCTGATTCTCACCCTCCTGTAGATAGAGGATGGCCGCCTTGTACTGAGCAAAAGGGTTGCCTAACTTGGCGGCGCGGCGATACCACTTAGTGGATAAGCGCATATCGCTCTCTGTGCCATAGCCCAGACGGTACATCTCGGCCAGGGTGTACATAGCATCGGAATGGCCATAACGGGCCAGCGTCTTGTATTCCTTGAAATGATCGACGCATTCGCCACGCTCACAGCTCTCCAGCTGAATCGGCAGCGACTTTACGCTGATCTTGGCCGCAAGTGGCAGGCAGTAGCTACCAGTAATCAAGACTAAGCAGCTAATAAATTTGAGGTATTTAACAGTCATTCGCCCTTCCTTGTTTCCCTTTCCATGTTTTACGCCCCAAGCGAATGAGTATGATATTTAAGCAAAAGCAAGTCAAACCTCCACCCGAAAACGCCAGACCTGTTTCCCCTTGTGATCCGCTGCGCCTTCGCTCGTCTTTGGGCGATAATTCACTAGCCAAAGGGGCGTTTTCAGCTTAGGATCTGGCCTGTCATTTAAGCGAATCATTTCTATTAATGCATAGTGGAGTAAGCCAACGTTATGGGTATTCGAGCCATAGTTGTAGATACAGCAGGTACAACAACCGATCTGAACTTTATTCAGGACACCCTTTTTCCCTATTCGTCTAAGGCCCTCGCTGATTTTTTAGAAAATAATCAAACTAATGTATTGGTCGACAACTGCATCAGCGATGTGAAAGATATCGCGCTGGAGCCGGACGCTTCACTGGAGCGCGTGGTGGAGATACTGCAGCAGTGGATTGCCGAAGATCGCAAGGCCACTCCGCTTAAGACGCTGCAAGGCCTGATCTGGAAACAGGGCTACGCCAAGGGCGAATTTAAGGGCCACATCTACCCTGACTTCATCGACAGCGTGAAAGAGATTAAGGCGCAGAACGTGCGTCTCTACAGCTTCTCTTCTGGCTCAGTGGATGCCCAGAAGCTGCTGTTCAGCCACAGCGACGGCGGCGACCTGACCGAATATTTCGATGGCCACTTCGACACCCGCACCGGCAACAAGCTGTTTAAACAGGCCTACCTAAACATCATCAACACCATCAGCCTGGCGCCTAAGCAGGTGCTGTTTATCTCGGATGTGCTCGAGGAGCTCAAAGCTGCCGAGCAGGCGGGCATGCGTGTGATGCAGATGGTACGCGAGACCACCCAGCGCACCGGCGACTACCCGCAGATCACCAACTTTAAAGAATTGAGCTTCTAATCTGTCGGTTAAAAAATAAAGGCACTCTAGGGTGCCTTTTTTGTTGCCCGCTCGCCGAACAAATCGAAGAACGAGAGAAAGCCTCACCAAATTCATTAGCCACTCGAACGCCCTCAGGGATTGGTATTGTGGCGAGATGCTGATATCTTAATCCAAAACTAAACGCTTGTTTGAAATTAAAGGTTAAGATATGGAGCAGTTCGCTAGCCAGTTTCCCTTTCACACCCGTATCCCGGTCGCCTGGGGCGAGATGGACGCCCTGAAGCACGTCAACAATGCGGTCTATTTCCGTTATTTCGAGACGGCGCGGATAGACTTCTTTAACCAGCTGTTTCCGCTAGATAAGCTCTACCAGTACGGCATGGGCCCAGTGATCAGCGACAACCATGCTCGCTACAAGCGCCCGGTCACCTTCCCCGACACCCTATTAATCGGCGTCAGCATCAGCGACATCCACAAGGATCGCTTCACCATGCACTATCAGGTGTTCAGCGAGCAGCAACAGGCGATCACCACCAAAGGCTCCTCGGTCGCCGTCATGTTCGACTTCAATAAACAAGCCAAGGCAAATCTGCCCGACGAGTTACTGGCCGTGCTCAAGGATCACTGCATCGACTAATCTCGATTGTGCCGGGCTCACATCTCCTCGTTAAATAGCAGCACTATGCCGCCGCCACTCAGGCCGCTGTTGATGTTGAGTGTGATGCCTATCCCTATGTTACGCAGCCAGGCTGACAGCGAGGGGGTCTGCACCACCCAGCCGGCACCGAACTCGTAGTAGTGGCGCGTCCCCATGGGGTCTATCACATCGCCGCTGAGGTCGATCCGCTTGGCCAGCAGGCGCATCTCGTTCTGACGGTCGAAAAAGTCGGGCAGCCCATAATGAAACACCAGGGCGTTGCTCAGACGCCCGACCTGAGGCGTCACCGCCTGCATGCCATCGTCGGTCAGCAGGCTGCGGCCTATGCCATATCTGAGGGTACTGATAAATTCCCACTTGTTCCCCATGAGGTCACCGGTATAGGTAAACTCGGCGTTGGGATCGAACATGATGGCGCCATAGCAGGTGTTTACCAGCTTGTCGTCGAGAATGCCACTGACGCTGCGCAGCACGGGGTCGTTATAGATTAGGCGGTTTTCCAGCCAGATAAACTGCGCTCCCAGGCCAAAGACCGCCCGCCACTGTTCATTTATCTGATACTTCCAGCGATACTCGCCCGCCAGCAGGTAGCTGGTATCTTTGATCGGACTGCTAATGGTCTCATCCTCCAGCCCCTGTATGCTGTCGCTGGCGTGCACGTAGGAGAGGCGCACCTGGATGCTTTGGGACCACTCGGGCGAGAGCGGCACAGTGTCGCTCTCCCAGGGCAAGGTGTAGGAGGTCAGCTGACTGCGACGCTTGAGCGACTCTTCATCACCGGCGTTGATATCGCCTATCTCACTCAGGTCCACTATGGTGTTGGGGTTGAAATCGACTATGCCTAAGGTGATCAGGTTGGCGTCGGTCAGTACCATGGCGCTGGTGATATCGCCTTTCACCTTGGCCTCGATCGCCCCACGAATGTCGATCTCCTGAGCCAAGACAGTGGTGCCGCTTCCTAATAGGAGCGTGAGTCCCAATGCCGCAAGTCCTTGGGCCACAATGTGCTTTAAACGACTGAAAGATAGGCTTATCAAGCGGCAACCCCTAAGCGAAATGTTGACCGAATCATCTTGTGACTTATCTCCTCACCCTGTGCTAACGTTAAGAGTCATCCAACCAAACGAGAAGCAGACTATGACCCAGGAGACGATATTACACCAGGCCGACCAGCAGCGATTTGTGTTGTCGATTGCAGGCCATGATGCGGTATTAGAATATCAACGACAAGGTGATAAGGTGGATTTTGTTCGGACCTTCGTGCCGGATCCCCTCAGGGGTCAGGGCGTGGCCGGGCGCCTGGTGCGCCATGGGTTGGAGTGGGCCAAGTCCCAGCAACTCGCCATCAGCGCCAGTTGCTGGTACGTGCAGAAGTTTTTGTAACCCGTTTATTCGCCGGTCAGGGTCAGCAGCGCCTGCTTCACCTCTTCCCCTATGGGTCGGCTCTTGTCGATACTGTAGTCGTAATGCACTAAGGTGGTCTTGGCCTCGGCGGTCATCTTGCCGCCCTGCCAACTCTGCTGCGCCACCTCGAAACTGGCGTTGCCCACACGGCTGATCCAGGTCTTGATCTCCACCGGCTGACCATATTGGGTCGGCGAGGTGTAGGCTATGGTGAAGCCCGCCACAATCAGGTTCCACTCGGCCAGATTGAGAGAAGGATTGAAGATGGCGAAGATAGGCTCGCGCGCCGCCTCGAACCAGACGGGCATGACGGTATTGTTGATATGGCCCAGTCCATCGGTTTCATTGAATCTGGGTTGAATGGTTAAACTGAAAGAGCGTAACGGCACAGGGAGCTCCTAAAACTAAGTCGTTATTTTTGTGCCAAAGACGTTAACCGAGATACCAGGGTGATGCAAGATGGACTTTTGGACTACTGACCTCATAGATACTGGCCCCATAGAATAAGGGCGCCTCTTATGAGGCGCCCTTACTATTCAAACAATATCGGCTATTTCACATACATAGCATTAATTTCGGTGGCGTACTTATGATAGATCATCTTACGCCTTAGCTTCATGGTCGGCGTCAGCAGGCCGGCCTCCATGGAAAACGCCTCGGGCAGCAGGGTGAACTTCTTGATCTTCTCGAAACCTGCCAGCTCCTGCTGCAGATGCTTGAGGCGCTGCTCGAAGTGCTCGATCACATGGCTATGACGCAGTAGCTCCATGGGCGACTCGTAATGCAGCCCCTTCTCCTGAGCCCAAGCCTCTAGCGACTCGAACGCCGGTACGATAAGCGCGGTCACATAGTTTTTCGCATCGGCGATCACCGCCACCTGCTCAATGAAGGGGCAGCAACCTACCTTACCCTCGACCCGCTGCGGCGCAATATATTTGCCGTTGGAGGTCTTCATCAACTCTTTGATTCTGTCTGTGATAAACAGGTTGCCCTGCTCGTCTATCTGACCTGCATCGCCCGTCTTCAACCAGCCATCTTCGAAGCTGTCGGCGGTCTCCTGAGGGCGGTTGTAGTAGCCGCGCATCACGGTATCACCACGCACCAGGATCTCGTTGTCTTTACCTAGCTTAATCTCGACTTCCGGCAGCGTCTTGCCATTAGAGCCGGCGACACGGTTATCCAGGGTATTACAGGTCACGGTCGCCGTGGTCTCCGTCATGCCGTAGCCGCAGAGCACGGGAATATCGATGCCATGGAAGAAGCTGGCGACGTTCTGATCCAGCGCCGCGCCGCCGCAAGGCATAAACTTAAGCCTGCCACCCAGTACCTGCTGCAGCTTGCTGTACACCAACTTATGGGCCAGCTTCCACTGGGTCTTGAGCCACCAGGAAGCCTTAGCACGCCCCTGACTGACCTCGAACTGACGCTCGCCCACAGACATGGCCCAGGCGAACAGCTTCTTGCGGGTATCGGGCGCCTTATTGACCTTGTCCTGCACCGCGCTATAGACCTTCTCCAGGAAGCGCGGCACCACACACAGGGTATGGGGGCGAATATCGACGATCGCCTCTTTCACCGTCATTGGATCTTTGAGGTAGACGTTATGGCCGCCGCGGCACAACACGTAAAAGCTCCAGCCGCGCTCGAACACATGACTCAGCGGCAGGAAGGCCAGCGACACATCGCCTGGCGTAAAGGGCAAGATAGTATCGTGCTGACGGATCACAGAGGCGATATTACGATAATCCAGCATCACCCCTTTAGGGTCGCCCGTGGTGCCCGAGGTGTAGATCAGGGTCAGCAGATCGTCCAGGGCTAGATTAGCCAGACGGTTAGCCAGTTCGGCCTCGACCTCGGGCGAATGGGTTTGCGTCAGCAAGCTATCGAAGTGAACAGCCGTATCCTCTTGCTTAAGTGCCACCTCGGCATCGAAGACCACTATCTGGGTCAGGCTGGGGCAGAGTGCAAGCAGTTCGCGGGCCATACGGTACTGCTCGGCATCGCCGACGAAGATCAGTTTGGCCTGGGCATCGTCTATGATGTAGCGCGCCTGCTCCAGGGTACTGGTGGGATAGATGGGCACCACCACAGCCTTGGCCTTGAGGGCACCGACATCGGCACAGGTCCACTGGGGGCAGTTTTGCGACAGGATCGCCACCTTGTCTTGGGCCGCGAAGCCAGAAGCGATCAAAGCCTTGGCGATCTGGTCACCAATCTCGTCGAATCGTCGCCAACTGATCTGCTGCCAAGGGGCCGATAAGCCGTAGCCTTCCAATGCGATGGCATCGCCACGTTGCTGGCTCTGGGCTTGCATCAGGCTGATGGGATGATACTGTTGGAGCGACATAATTTTCTGACCCTTTTAGCGTACACTTGTACCTGTTTTGGCGCATTTTACTGCAATGGCGGCCAAAAAATAAGAGTTTTTGCTCCAATAATGTTAATTGGAGCACAAAAGCCAGGCGCTAGTCGGATCAGGCCAGGGCGTCACGCCACAACTTTCGCTTGCCCCACCAAAGCGTTAGCAGAGAAAAAGCCACCAGGCCAATATCCAGGGTCACATAGGTAGTGAGGTCTCTGCCTTCGCGCAGTGCCACCAGCGCGGTGGACAACCAGATGGCATGACAGATCACCACTAACATACTCAGTGAGATATGCATGGCGCTGCGGGCGGCGCAGCCCAGGCCCAGCAAGAAGGCGCAGACGCAGAAGGTGCTGAGTACCAGATGGCTCCAGATGAGCAGGGTAAAGTCGGGCTTGAGTATCAGGGTGCAGGTCGCCAGCAGCGCCATGGTGCCGGTGAAATACCCCAGCAGACGATACTGGGCGCTGGCGAAGGCCTCTATCAGCCCCTGTTTACCGTCGAAGCCCGGCAAGATATAGAGGGTCTCAGTCGCCCGCCATCTCTGCACGCGGCTCCAGTGCACTAAGGTACAGGCAACGGCGCTGAACTGACCCATGATGAAGAGCACGGGCAGCTCGATGCCGACAAAATAATTTACCAGCCCCAGCAGCAGCGCCAGCGCAGGCAGTAACACCAGCATCATGGAGAGCATGGGGCCGACGAAGAAGTTTACCGGATGCAGCCACCTGTCCAGACGGTTCATCAGGCTGTTTGAACCCAGATTAGGCAACCAGAACCAGCCCATCTCCAGGCCATTGAGGTAGACAGATCTGGCCTCCAGGTGCCAGATCTCTGCCCTGAGATCAGCACGGATGAGATAGATAAGCCCCACGACGGCCAGCGGCACAAGGTAGAAGCTGAGGCTAGGCAGAAATGCCGTCATCTCAGGCGTAAAGGGCAGCAGTAAAAACAGGGCGAAAGAAAAGTAAAACCCCTTGATGTGTCGGCGACAGAAATAGATGAAGGCGACCCCAGCCAGGCTCGCCAGCAGCACCTGCTGAACCGCCGCCTCGAGGGGCAATAGTATCGCCGCACTCAGCGAGATCAGGGTAGCGATAATGCCCACGATGAGCGCCTGCCATTGAATGCTCTCGGCGTAGCCGGGCACCAGGCTGGCCCACTCGGTGGCCGACAGGCGGTTGAGTTGCCAGGCGATCGCCGCGCAGGTAGAGACCTGCATCATCCCCAGCATGATAGGCATGGCGTCGTATTTGCCCGAGAACGCCAACACCAGCATCATCACCAGCGCCAGCAGTCCGGTGCCGAGAAAGCTGGCACTGCCCACATCGAACAGCCAGAAGCGCAGCATGCCGCGCAGCGCTTTAGGCATCATCTGTGCAGCTCCATGAAGAGTTGTTCCAGGTTCATTGGCGTCACCGAGGTGAAGCTTGGTGCCATGGCGGTCTCATAGTGATCTACCAGCAGCTTATCCTGCTGACGATTGAGCACAACAAGCCCCTCGGGCAGAGACTCGCCCGGCTTGAGACTCACCAGCTGCACGCTCTCCCTGAGGGCATCGATCTCCTTGAAGAGCACCAGCTTGCCCTTGCGCATCAGGGCCACATGGCTGGCGACCCGCTCGAGATCTGAGGTGATGTGTGAAGAGAAGAGCACCGCCGAGCCGGCATCCAGCGCCAGGTCGAACAGATCCGACATAAACTCGCGCCGGGCGATAGGGTCCAGGCTGGCAACCGGCTCATCGAGGATCAACAACTTAGGCCTATAGGCCATGGCCATGATCAGTGCCAGCGACTGGCGTTGCCCCACAGACAGGCGCTGTACCTGCTGCGTCCCATCGAGCTGGAAGCGACTCAGCCACTCCTGCTCCAGCGACCTGTCCCAGTTAGGATAGAAGCTGCGATGCAGGGCCAGGGCGCGCTCGACGGTGAAGCCCTCATAGCCAAAGGGTTGCTGAGGCACATAGCCTATCAGCTCCTTCTGCGCCGAGCTGATGTTGTCGCTGGTGCCGCCCAGTATCTCTATCTGCCCCTCGGTGACATCGAGGATCCCCAAAGCGCAGCGCATCAGGGTCGACTTGCCCGCACCATTTTGCCCCAGCAGGCCCACCACCATGCCGGGATAGAGGGTCATCGACAGCTCATCTATGGCTAGTTGGCCGTCAAAGGCCTTAGTGATCCCATGAAAGGCTAATATGGCTTGATTGCTCTCTTGCATCTGCATCTGTTCCTTTATTGCGCCTGTTGCCATGCCTTGGCGATGATGGCATTGAGTTCCTCCAGACTAACGCCTAACTGCTTAGCCTGGTTGATGAGTGAATTGACTTGCGGCGACATCAGATCGGCACTCGAGGTGCCCTGGCTGTCGCCACGCTGTGCCACCCGGGTGGGTTGGCCGCGGCGACGCTCGAGCCAGCCCTGCTCCACCAACTGCTGAATGGCGCGGGAGACCGTCATGGGGTTGACCGCCAGGTGCTCGGCGATCTGCCGCACCGAAGGCAATACCTCCTGGGGTTGCAGCTGGCCGCCGACGATCAGACGCACTATCTGATCGCTAAGCTGGCGGTAGATGGGGTCGCCATTACTGGGGTTGACATTGAGTAAATCTAGCATTAGCCTTTATTCACTGTATTAATACATTGATACACCGATACAGTACTAAATTAACATAGATACGGTAAATTTCAACTAAGGAATCGGTATCATGCTTCAAGGAAAGGTTAAATTGATGGCCAATAGACTCACCCGGCAGCAGCGGCTGGCCGCGCTACTCCTGCCCGCCTGCTTGGCGCTACTGCTGTTGTCTCAGCCCACCTGGGCAGACGCTCAACCAGCAGATCAGCAAGACAGCCAGCCGACATCTTGCTATGTGGACGACCTGTCTGATCGTCTGCGCTGCGGCGCCATCTGGGTTCCGGAAAACTACGCTAAGCCACAGGGCAAACAGATACAGATCCACTATCTGGTTCTGCCCGCCATCAAACCCAGTTTCGAGAAAGAAGCGCTATTAGCCATTGCCGGTGGCCCGGGTCAATCGGCCATAGATAACGCCGCCAGCTTCGACAAGATCTTTACCAAGGTGCGCCAGCAGCGGGACATACTGCTGATCGACCAGCGCGGCACCGGCCTCTCTAACCAACTCGTCTGTGAAGGCGCCGGCTTCGAAGGCGGCCTGGCCTTCAACGACGATGAGCTGGATATCGCCGCCGAGACCAAGGCCTGCCTCGCCAAGATAGATGCCGACGTCAGCCAGTATGGCAGCGAAACTGCCCTTAAAGATTTCGAGGCGGTCAGGCAAGCCCTGGGATACCAGAAGCTGCACCTGTATGGCATCTCCTACGGTACCCGCATGGCCCAGCTCTATATGCGTCACTACCCAGAGGCCCTGGCTACCGTGACCTTGGACGGCGTGGTGCCCATGCAGCAGAGTGTGCTTAATATCGGCGACGCCATCACCCGCGCCATCGACCTGCTGCTTAAAGATTGCCAGGGCAACGCCCTATGTCATCAAGAGTTCCCTAATCTCAAAGCAGAGCTAGAACAGGTCGAGGCGCAGCTCAGCCAGGGACCGCAGATCAGCCAGACCCGCGATCCCCTCACCAATGCGCCGACCCAGCTGACCATGACCCGCGCCAAATTTATGGGCGCCATCCGCATGGCGCTCTATATGCCCAATGTTAGGGCGCTGCTGCCCCACGCCATCCACCAGGCGGCTGAGGGGAATTTTCAGGCCATCATGGGGCTGTACGCCCTCACGATGAACAGCACTGGCATAGCCGCCGGCATGCATTCTGCAGTGGTTTGTGGCGAAGACTGGCACCGCTTCAGCGAGGCCGAGCGTCAGCAGATAGGCCAGAGTTACTTCGGTCGGGAGATGCTTGAGGCCTTCGATCTGAGCTGCCCTATCTGGCATATTCCGGCTGTGGGTGAAGATTTCTCCGCCCCCATTGCCAGCGCCCTACCGACACTCGTGCTGTCGGGACAGATAGACCCGGCCACGCCACCTAGCTGGGGCGAGCTGGCCATGGCCAAGCTGAGCAATGCCAAGCATTTCGTCGCCCCCTATGCGACCCATGGGGTGGCCTATCAGTCTTGCGCCAACACACTGATCGCGGAGCTTATCAGCAGCGGCAGCGTCGACGGCCTGTCTCAGGAGTGCCTGAGCAAAGATATCAGCCGTAACTTCTACCTCAACGCCAACACGGTTGAGGCCATCCCACAAGGCACACTCAGCCATTCCACTCTCGGTAGCGACCAGCAGCAAGGAGCACGCCATGATTAAGGTATCGAATTTATCTAAACGGATCGGCGAGGTACAGGCGCTGAACGACCTCAGTTTCGAGGCGCTGGACGGCCAGATCACCGGCCTGCTGGGCCCCAACGGCGCGGGCAAGACCACCTGTCTGCGCACCGTCTTCGGCCTGCTCAAGCCAGACCAAGGCATCGCCGAGATCGACGGCATAGATGTCGCCAAACAGCCTGTGGCCGCCAAACAGCAGCTGGGCCTGTTCCCAGACCCTTTCGGCCTGTATGAGCGGCTGACGCCGAGAGAATATATCCGCTACTTCGCCGAGCTTAACGGCCTCTCCCGCGAGCAGGCCAAGGCCGCCTCGGCCAAGGTGCTGAGCAAGCTGCACATGGACGACATTGCCGATCGCCGCTGCAAGGGGTTCTCCCAAGGGCAGAGAATGAAGACGGCGCTGGCCCAGGCGATAGTGCATGAGCCCACCAACATCATACTCGACGAGCCCACCCGCGGCCTGGACGTGATGAGCACCCGAGTGCTGCGCGACCTGCTCAGGGATCTCAAGCAGGCGGGACACTGCGTACTCTTCTCCAGCCATGTGATGCAGGAGGTCGCCGCCCTGTGTGATCGCGTCATCGTCATGGCCGAGGGGCGCGTGGTCGCCGTCGGCAGCCCACAGGAACTCTGCCAACAGACAGGCCAGGCCTCATTGGAAGACGCCTTCATTCAGCTAATCGGTACCGACGAGGGAATTGCAGCATGATCAGTTCAATCATTACCATGGTCAGAAAAGAGCTGACCGATGCCGCCAGGGACAAGCGCTCTGTGATGGCGGGCCTCTACTACGCCATCGGCGCGCCGCTAATGATGTGCGGCATGTTTATGATCCTCATCGGCCAGATCACCAGCCCAGAGGCGCTTAACATCACCATCACCCACGGCGAGCGCGCACCGGATCTGGTGAAATACCTCGCCAGCAACGAGATAAGTCAGGGTGATGAGGCCGATCGCAAGGAGATAGAGCTTGTCATCAGCCCAGACTACGCCGCCAACATGGCCAAGAGTCAGGCCGCCGAGATAGTGCTGATCGCCGACAACTCCAACGAGAAGCTACAATCTTCTATCCGTCGCTTGGAGAAGGCATTGCAGCAGTACAGCGCCGAGATGGGCAGCCTGCGACTGATCGCCCGCGGCATAGACCCTAAGGTGATGCAGCCGATCAAGGTTAAGGTGGAAGATCAGGCCACCTCAGACTCCAAGGGCGGCATGATCTTAGGCGTCGCCATCTTCATGATGGTCTATGCGGTGTTCATCTCTGGCATGAACCTGGCCATAGACACCAGCGCCGGCGAGCGCGAGCGCAACTCGCTAGCCCTGCTACTCAGCCATCCGGTGTCGACCCGGAATATCGTGCTGGCCAAGGTGGCGGCGGTGACCATCTTCGCCATGCTGGGGCTGATCCTCACCCTGGTGATCTCTAAGGTCGCCTATGGCTTCGTGCCCTGGCAGGAGCTGGGCTTCTCGGTCAACATCAATGTCGACTTCATCCTCTTGATGTTGGCCATCGGCCTGCCCATCGCTCTGATGGCGGCGGCGTTGCAGCTGTTCGTCTCCTTCATGGCCAAGTCGTTCAAGGAGGCGCAGTCCTACCTCACCATAGTGCTGATCGTGCCCATGATGCTGTCGATGGCGGCGAGCTACAACATAGCGCCAGATACCCTGCAGTGGCTGCCGATATCGGGACAGATGCAGGCGCTGATCGCCTTCATCAAGGGCAAGGAGATCCCCATGACGCAGCTGGCGCTCTCCAGCGCCATCACCTTCGTCATCGCCCTGGCACTGGCCCTGGGCATGGAGCGTTCACTCAAGAGCGAGAAAATCGTCTTCGGACTCTAAGCCCGACTTTGTCATCGACAAGGGCCTTCAGCAGAAGGCCCTACAAGGAGCATGCTATGGATAAGCAACAAGTGGTTATGATCGTCATGTTGGTCTTGGTGGTCGCCACCAGCCTCAGCGAACTCTATAAATACCGCCTAAGGCAAGAGAGACGCCGCCCTACACGGGGCGACACCGATGAGATGACCCGTCTGAAACAGGAAAACCAGCGACTGGCCGAGCGCGTCAGCGTGCTGGAGCGTATCGTCACCGATAGCGACTATCAGCTGAAACAAGAGTTTGCCGAGCTCAATCGCGGTGCTTAAGCTTTTGTCTTAGCTTAGTTTAACTTGGCTTTAGGCTTGGCTTAGTCCCAGGATTAGGCCCTGATTTAGACCCTGGACTAGGTAAGGCACCCAGCAATACCATAAGTTCTTTAGGGTTTTTCACTTGTGCCGCAGGCGGCAAATGGTTTTATAATGGCGGGCTAAGACAAATCGCTGTAAAAATCTTATATTCGAGACGATATGACCATAATATCCGCCATCAAACACACTTTCGTTGGCCTGTTTGCCCTGGCCAGCCTTTCGGGTTGTGCCAGCGCACTGTGCGACGCCCAGACCGACCACGCCACCAATCCAGTGCAGCGGGAGAATAACCGCCTGGAGTGCCAGCGTCAGGTGATGAACGCCATGGACGAGCATGAACGCAAGAAGAGGAAAGAGAGTGATGCCCAGTTAAAGGCCTATCTGGACAAACACCTCAAAGATACCCACTAACTTAAGACGGGCGCCCTAAGCGCCCGCCTCTAGCTTCCTGCCACCAGTCTCAATAAACAGTCTTAACAAACAGGCTTAAACAAACAGCCTGATGCGACCGATCTCAACAGCAGCTGTGGGTATTAAATTTTTGCCGGTAGGCCCTTGGCGACAGGCTGGTCAACTGAATGAACAGCTTGCGAAAGGAGCTGACATCTTCATAGCCGACCCGCTCGACAATCTGCTCCAGCGCCAACTCAGTGGTCTCCAGCAGCCGCTTGGCCTCATCGACCCGCAGACGCTGCATGTAACTGGCGGGCGTCTCGTTGAGGGCCTTCTTGAAACGGCGGATCAGGGTGCGCTTACCCAGGGCAAACTTCTGCGCTATCTCATCGAGCAACCAGTTTTGATCTAGATTGGCCTGCATCCACTGCTGAATCTTGCTCACCACCTCATCTTGATGCTGCTCAGGGGTGATCGCCATGGTCATGAAGGGCTGCTGGGAGATGCGGTTAGGATCTATGAGCAGAATCTTGGCCATCTGCTGCGCCAGCGCCTCACCCGCCAGCAAGCCCACCAGATGCAGGGCTAGACTCAGGTTAGAGGTGGTCGCCCCGGCGGTGTGAAACTGACCATCTGACACCACCAAAGAGTCCATACAGAGATTGACCCTAGCGAAGTTACGCTCAAACATCTGCGACAACCACCAGACTGTGGTGGCCCGCCTGTTGTCCAGCAGCCCAGAGGCGGCCAGCATAAGGGTACCCGAGCAGTAGGCGGCGATGGGCTTGCCCGTCTCGGCATAAGCTTTTAACGGCCCAAGCAGGGGCGCAAAGTCCAGGGAGTATGCCTTAAACTCCGCCTTGTTAGTCACGAAGGAAGAGGCCAGTACCACGGCATCGGCCGCCTCTAGCTGCGCCGCATCGCTTAGCCCCATGGCCGCGAGTTGAAAGCCCTGATTGGTGATTATCGGCTGGCCGTCGCCAGAGACGATATGGCAGTGAAACAGATCTTGGGTCGCCTCGGGGTGCAGCCTGCGATAGAGGGCATTGGTAAAGCTAAACACATCGATCAGCCCTACTATGCCGCCAGCCACCACATTGCCCGCCGCCAGTATCATGATTGTCTTCATCTCACTCTCCTCAGCAACCCAAACTGTCACTTATCACCTTTATTTTGTCAATAATGACACTTTTGAGCCATTTGTCGAGTTTTTATACTGACCCCATTGCAGATTTAACGACAAAGTGAAGGAGTAAGCAGATGAACACACGGACACTACACCTGATGTTGAGCCTGAGTTACCTGGGCGTGAGCTGGACCTTGCTACTGTGGCTGCACTTTACCACCCAGCCCAATCTCTTCGCCCATTTCATCGCCATCCCCAGCCTGCTGCTGTTCAGCGCCTACAGCGCCCACCAGATCATCCGCAAGGGCGTCTGATACTAAGATCAAGGCAATGGGCATAAAAAAGCCCGGCATGAGCCGGGCCTTTCCTTGAGTCGACTGAGCGAAACAGCTTATTTCGCCTTTGGTCTGAAGGGCTTGATCACCGCCTCGTCACACTCGAGATAAGGCCCTTCCATCAAGTCGATGCAGTAAGGGATCGCCGGGAACACGGCATCCAAGCACTCGCGGATCGATTTAGGCTTGCCGGGAAGATTGACAATCAGGCTGTCGCCACGCAGGCCAGCGGTTTGACGGGACAGAATGGCAGTAGGCACAAACTTGAGCGACTCGGCGCGCATCAACTCACCGAAGCCCGGCATCATACGATCGCACACCGCCTCGGTCGCCTCAGGGGTCACGTCACGCTTGGCCGGCCCTGTGCCACCCGTGGTGACGATGAGGCAACAATCTTGCTGATCGGCCATCTTAATCAGGGTCTGCTCGATAATGGGCTGCTCATCGGGAATGACTTCATAGACAGGTTCCCACTCCGAGGTGAGGTATTCGCCCAAGACCTCGATGATCGCCTTACCGGAAATATCTTCGTACACGCCGGCGCTGGCGCGATCACTGACTGTGACTATGCCTATCTTTGCTTTTGCCATTCCACTTTATCCTTTAGATGTTTGGGTCGTGCGCGGCGCCAAGCGCCCCGCCAGGGTTGCGCCCTAAAATAACATATTTTGCCGATCGCTAAAGTGGCCCAAAAGAGATAAAAGTGGGACAGAGATCGAATATTAGCGACCTAAGGTGAGCCAAACAGGAAAACCGCGGCGCGGATCAGTGACAGCAGGCCAGGGTATCCTCGAGCAGCTCGAGAAAGGCCTCGCGACCGGCGAGCACCGCCTGCAGATCGCCGCGGCGGGCATCGGCCTCCAGCTGACGGGCAAGCTCCACCAGCGCCGTCATGCTGAGATTACTGGCGGCGCCCTTGATGGCGTGGACGCTGGAGCGAATAGCAGTGCAATCGGCGGCCGCTATCCCCTCGATAAAGGCCTGCCTATGATCCTGCATCTCCTCGACAAACACCTGCAATACCTCATCCAGCAGCGCCTCATCGCCGGACATGAGCGCCAGGGCGCTGTCGCGATCGAACAGCTGACTCTCGGCTTCGATCGGCGTGGGCAATGCTTCAACATCCGGGTCATGGCCCAGGGCCGCCTCATAATTTTGCTGACTCAGGGAGAACCAGCGATAGAGACACTCCTTCAGTACACTAAGCACCAGCGGCTTGGTCAGGTAGTCGTCCATCCCCGCGCGCATGCAGTGTTCCCTGTCGCCCTTCATGGCGTTGGCCGTCAGGGCGATGATAGGCAGGGCACAAAACTGGCTGCCCCCCTGCCCCTCGCGAATCGCCGCCGTCGCCTGAAAGCCATCCATCTCGGGCATCAGGCAATCCATCAGGATCAGTTGATAGGGATTCCCCTGCAGCGCCGACAGTAGCGCCAGCGCCTCACGGCCATTGCTGGCGACATCGGCCTGCACTCCCAGCTGGTGAAGCATGCCGAGGGCCACCATCTGGTTAACCTTGTTATCTTCCACCAGCAACACCTTGGGCTTGTCCGGCATGCTGGGTTCCACTATCGGCTCTATGACAGGCTCGATCATCTCCTCATCGGCCCGCTCCGACAGGGCGCGGATCAGCTGGCGGATATTCAGGGGTCTGCCCAGATGTGGCACCCTGGCATCCTGTTTCTCGAACTCTGTCTGCTGCCAATAGGAGAGCAGCGGCAGGACTCTGGTACTTGGGCGATCTGCCTGCTGCTCCACCAGCTCACGCCAGGCATTTAACTCCTCGACAAAGGCCTCCCGCCGAGGGGCGAAGCTATAGATGATCACATCCGTCTCGGGGATGGCATCCTCCTCTTCCAGGTAGCTCACCCTGGCGCCCCAGCTCGTAAGCAGCTCGCCCAGCATGCGCTCAAACGCGCCTAGCTGCCCCATGAGGGTAATCCGCTCGGGCGACAGACCAGCGCGCCAATCTATCATCTTGTCGCTGTCGGCCAGCTGCTGAGTCAGGGTAAAGCTGAAGATGCTGCCCACCTCCTGCTGACTCCTGACCTTGATCTCCCCCTGCATCAGCTCGCACAGGCGTTTGGCGATGGAGAGCCCCAGCCCGGTACCACCGAACATGCGGGTGGTGGAGCTGTCGACCTGAATGAAAGGGTTAAACAACATGGCCAGCTTCTCTTTGGCTATGCCTATGCCGGTATCTTCCACCTCGCAGGAAAGCAGCACCTCGCCCGACTCGCTCAGGCGGTTCGAGAGCCGCAGGGCGATCCACCCCTCCTCAGTGAACTTGATGGCATTGCCTACCAGATTCACCAGGATCTGACGCAGACGGCTTGGGTCGCCGACCACGTAGCGATACTGCAACTGGGTGATATCCACAAACAGCGGCAGGTGACGCTCCTCCAGCTTGAGCGACACGGACTGCACGAAGAGATCCAACAGCTCCACCAGGTCAAACTCGATCGCCTCTATCTCGAACTTGCCCGACTCTATCTTGGAGAAATCCAGAATATCGTTTAGCAGCGATAGCAGGGAATCGGCGCTGGCCGAGGCCACGTCTACATAGCGCTTCTGCATCGGCGACAGCTGAGTCTCCCCCAGCAGCCCTAAAATACCTATGACGCCATTCATCGGGGTGCGGATCTCATGACTCATACAGGCGAGAAAATCCTCCTTGGTCTTGGCGGCGACCTCAGCCTTCTCCCGTGCCTCCGACAGCGCCCAGTTACTGAACTCCATCTCTTGGGCGTAGGTTTCTATCTTGCGCTCGTTGAGTTTCATCCGGGTCAGGTCTTCGACACAGATGAAGTAGCCCTCCACCTGACCATCGTCACCCACGTCCGGCACATAGGTGATATGGAAGAATCTGGGAGCCTGATCCGCATCTATGGTCTCCGCCTCAAACACCTGCTTGTTGCCCGCCAGCACACCTTGCTGATAGGGCTTTATCAGCTGGTAGACATCCGCGGGCTGAACCGCCTCCACCGTCTGATCCAGCACCTCCTCTTCGGTCTTGCCGAGCCACTGCAGATAGTGTTGGTTGATGAAACGATAGCGGCTCTGGGCGTCCACATAAGCCAGCTGAATGGGGATCACGTTGGTGATGTTGTCGATATAGCGCCGCGATTTTTGCAGCTCGAGCTGCTTCTGATTACGGGCGCTGACCGCCTCGTTGTAGCTGTTGACCAGCACGCCAAACTCATCGTCGCTGTCCAAGCGTATGGTCTTCTGGCCGCCGAAGGCCTCAATCTGACGCCGGATACGACGAATGGGGTCCAGCAGCACCCTGTGCTGCACATAGAGGTTAACCGTGAGCAGTATGGCAAAGCCCAGCAGCAGGAAGCTCACATAGTGGATCAGCTCCTCGAGACTGTAGGCCTCGATCTCCTTGGCGTCATACCTGACATAGAGCACATAGGCCCGAAGGCGCTGCAACTCGGGGGAGATCAGATACACCTGCTGCACCTGATGCACTATGCTGCCCTGGCGCCAGACCTCCTTGGAACTCTGTTTATCGCTGACCAGCCTGACCATCTCCGCCAGTTCGGGGGCCAGGCTGGTCGACAGCGGACTGCCGAGATACTGCCCCAGGTTATCGGCCACTATCTGTTTCTCACGGGGGTCGAACAGCACCAGACGCTTGATGCTCCCCTGAGCCGCCAGGCCGTTGACCACCCTGCGCATGTTGCTGAAGTCTGTGCTGGCCTCCAGGGCGAGTCGCAGCGACACAGACACCTGGGCCATCTCATAATCGACCTGATACTGGGTGCGCTCGGTCATCTCTTCATAGTAATAGAGGGCGATAAAGCCAGAGATGATCAGGGCGCACACTAAGGTGGCCAGATTCAGCTTATAGACTATGCCCTGGGCAATCTTGTCCCGATAGTGACGCCACATAGGCTAAGGCGCCCGATAGAAGAGGTTGTCGACATGGCGGCAATCGGACTCGATCGCCTCTATCTTGACCAGGGTCTCACAGACGCTGTAGCCCAGCTGAATCAGCTTGTCGTTCTGGGCAAACAGCTTGCGTTGATCCTCGCCACTCAGCAGCTTGAGGTCCGCCAGCGCGCCCTTGAAGTCGGCGACCTGAAGCCCTTCACGCTTGGCCATGATGGCCATCGCTTCCTCGGGATCCTGCTGCATATAGTCCATCGCTAGCTGCCAGGCCTGGCGGATCTGCTCCACCAGTTGTGGATGCTCGGCCAGGACGCTGGAGGAGATAGACAGGGTATCTAACACCTCCTCTGGGATCTCCTTGGTGGAGAACAGCTGACGATAGGCACCGCTGGATTGTATCTCCACCGAATAGGGCGGATAGGTCACCATGGCGGCAATCTTGCCTATGGCCAGGGCGCTCGCCGCCGCCCCCTGCTCCACATTGATCACCTTCACATCGTCTATGTTCATCTTGTGCTGTCTGAGGGCCCGCTCCAGCACGAAGATCCCCAGAGAGCTGACCTCGCAGCCAATAGTCTCGCCCCTGAGCGCCTGCATATTCTCGAACACGTCGGGTGCGATAATTACGTCGCCACCGTCAGAGTAGTCCGCCAGCAAGACGATCTTAATCGGCTTGCCCCCCAGAGGCGCCACCTGAATCGCCTCTATCATGGTACTGGCAAAGCCATCCACATAGCCGGTTAAGTAGGCTCGCTGGGCATCGGAGAGGGTCGACACCTGCACCAGCTCGATATTGGCGCCCACCTGCTGAAAGAACCCCTTCTGCTTGGCCAGATAGAGGAGTTCGTAGCCGGGCCAGGGGTTCATGGCGATGGTAATAGGTTCTTCGACCTTCTTCGGCCCGCAGCCGAGCAGAAATAGGGCGAGTAGCGACAGCAATAGCCCAGAAATGATTCCCTTAATCATTTGTTATTCTTCCTTAATCATGTTCTACCGTCAGATAGGCGCCATCCTGATAACAGACCACACAGTTGCGCCCATCGGCCTTAGCCTTGTACACGGCCTCGTCGGCCAACACCAAGAGGTGAGAGAGTTCGGCGTTCTGGGGATTGGCAGTCACCACGCCGAAGCTGCCGGTCACCTCCAGGCCCATGGGGTTGAGGCGTGCCAGTTGCTGACGCACATCCTCTGTCTTCTCTCTGGCGATATCCAGGCCGCACTCCATCAGGATGACAAACTCCTCGCCGCCCATGCGCGCCACCACATCTTCCTTGCGAAAGCAGTCCTGCAACAGCTTGGCCACCGCCTGCAGCACGAGATCGCCGATATGGTGGCCATTGAAGTCATTGATCTTCTTGAAGTGATCCAGATCCAGCATCACGATGGAGAGCTCCTGCTGGTGCCTCACCATGGCGGAGAGACTCTGGGCGGCGCGCTCGGCGAGGAAGTGACGGTTGTAGAGGCCGGTGAGCTGGTCGTGCAGCGCCATGAATTTAAGCTTGTCGCTATGCTGCTTGAGTTGGATATGGGTACTGACACGGGCGCGCACAATCGCCGGACGGATCGGCTTGGTAATATAGTCCACCGCGCCTATCTCCAGCCCCTTCTGCTCGTCTTCGTCTGAGTCTTTGGCGGTCACGAAGATGATGGGGATCTCGGCGGTCTCGGGATCGGCCTTCAGCTGACGACACACCTGATAGCCGTCCATGCCGGGCATCAGCACATCCAGCAAGATGATGTCGGGTTTCTGCTTGGCGACCCTGAGGCACTCCTCGCCGCTATCGGCGGTCCAAACCTGAAACATCTCCTTCAGACACTGCCTCATGATCAGCACATTGGTCTTCACATCATCAACCACCAGCACTACAGATTGTTCTTCCATGCAATCCCCTAATCAGCCATGAGCAATTAGCCGCAATGTTTCAAATGGATAGAGATATTTTTAAGTGTAGCAGAAAGGATTTTTTCATCCGTAAATCCCATCATTAACATCACAGATGTCAGGGCAGATGGCAAGCGGGTTTGGCCCAAGGCGATTGAGGCAAAGATGGAGAGAGCAAAGACGTAAAATGAAAAAGGGCCAACAGGCCCTTTTTTTAAATCATGAATGCTTAGAAGCGGTAGGTTAAGCCGATAACCGACTTGGTTTCCCACTTAGTCGCGTCATTGGCATAAGGCACGGCCAGCTCGCCTGAGTCTTCGCGGCCCACCTTGACATAGGCAGACAGGTTGTCGATGAACTCATAGCCGGCAACGGCGAATACGTTGCGGGTATTTGAGTTAACACCTTCGAAACGATCACGTGTGTATGACGCCTCGACACCGGCGAATAAGCCGCTATCGAACTGGTAACCTGTACCCACCTCGGCGCGGTACTCTTTAACGGTTGAATCTACAATCACCTCGGCACCATTGCCTGTGATATCCATAGGCGCTGCACCATAGACCTTGATGCGGTCTTTGCGCATCGCACGGCCTTCGGCATAAGCATAGAAGTTATCGAAATTAGTCTGTACACGCAGACCACCGCCGAATGAACCGTCGTTGAAACGCTTGTCTTCATATTGGGTCTCAACTGACGCAAACGGGATCACAGACACGGCGCCGAAGTTGAAATCGTAGCCAATTCTGGCTTCCAGGTTAGTCGACTTGTCTTGAGTGGTGTGCTCAGCCTCTACCTTACCGGTAAAGCCGTTTAGCACGTCGGCGTTAGCCGCACCGGCAGATAACGCAAGTAATGTAGCAACAACAATAGCTGACTTTTTCATGTATATTCCCCATATCTATATTTTGATGAATGTCTCTCACGAGCATCAAACCTTGGCTCGTCAGATGGGGGCCATTTTCCTTGCGACTTTTGCAAATATTGAATTAGAAACTATTCGATATTCAAATACATGAAAGACAGTCTTACGTGACGCCACACAAGCGCCAACGGAAACTAACACAATAATTTCAACGCGTTATGCCAAACTGAAAATCTACGATGCAATTTTAAGCAGAGTTAAAAAACGGACGAACAACACTTTCTTAAGGAGGGATCTGTCAGCTTAGGTTCAGGAAACTCACGCCATAACAGCTAAAACTTATCCTTCTGCACCTTAAAAATCTCCGCCGCCTCCCCCCATATTTCGATTAAACAGCGACTTAATGGCAGGCAAACTGCTCGTCATCTAACGCTCGGCCGAACTTTTATGGCAGAAAATGAAGCGCTTGGGGCGTTAAATTAATCAGCTTAATGAGAGAAATGAGCAAAGCCCTAACGACAGGCAACCCTGGCTCCTAAAAAGCTTTCGGCGGAAATAAACCTTCGGCAGATATAAACCGAGGCAGATATAAACCGAGGCAAAACGGCTAAGGGGAGTGATTAGCAAAGATGGTCGGCAAATAAGGTTAGTCAGAGCCTAAGTTAATCTGAGGCTGAGTAAGAAGCCTGAAAAACAGCACAAGCGGTGCGGCAAGCACGCAGAAACACAGGGAGGCTGAGGAAATAGATGCAGCAGGGTTAAGCACCTCAAAATGCGAGGCGCTCACCCTGCCACCAGGGGTTATCTTTCACACTCGTCGACGCGAGAATGGTAAGGATCGTCATCGGCAAGACAGAGTCTGTCGGCCTGAAGTTGACGCTGCTTCTGCTCAGCCTGCTCGGCCTTCTTCTGCGCCTCGAACTTAGCCAGGCGCTCGTCCAGCGCACGCTCGATAACATCGTGATTGAGCTCGATGCAGTCATAGTCGCCGGCGGCACATTCCCACTCGGCGCGCACGGGTTGGCTGGCAATAATCGACAGCATAAGCGCGACCATCAGGCTGCCCAGCACGCCCACCAGCTTAGAGCGACGCTGCTTGAGTAACGGCAACTCGGGCAATAGGAACTGCTCTACGCCGCCGACGGGTTCACACACTTTATTTAAATTGGCCATAGGAATTACCTCTTGTGCTAATCAAAAATGACTTACCAGGCCCCACCGACCTGTAAATACAGGGTCCACTCCTCTGGTCCCTTGGCGATATCCATCCCCGTGCGCAGCCCGAGCTGGCGCGCCATCAGGTAACGAAAGCCCACCCCCTGAGTCTTGAGCCAGGGGCTATCGGCAAAACGCTCATCTGCCATCACAGCCTTACCGGCGCCGGCAAAGCCCAGCAGGGTCCAGCGATCGTCTAGGTCATAACTCACCTCGACCTCTCCCAGGGCGGTATCATCCCCCTGATAACGCATCGCCGGCATGCCGCGCATGTCCAGGTAAGGCAAGGCGTAGAAGGGGGCATCGCCCGAGAGCGACTTGGTATCCAGACGCATGTTGACGCCCCACTTGGCATTCAGCCTGTGGTAGGCATGCAGGAAGGCGCTGTCGGTGCGATAGTCGAAATCGCCGCCGAGTCGTTTGTCGTGCTGGGTGCTCTTCAGCCGCGCCTTGATACCGCTGCGGGGCGAGAAATGGTTGTCCGTGCTGTCGTAGGTGAGCTTGACCCCCAGGGCGCCATCGCTATCGACCATGGCGCTCTCCTGGTTGAGCGGATGCTCGCCGCCCAGGTCGAACTCGGCCTCGGAGCGGGTATAGCTATATTCACCGCCGAGGAAGAAGTTGCTCTCTCCCAGGCGTACATCGATATCTTGAAACAGGTGCCAGCCTTGCAGCGAGAAACCCATGGCCGGGGCATCGATACCCGTGTAGGCCTTGAGCTTGAGATCGGCGGCGAAGATGCCACCCAGATATCGCACCCTGTCTTCCAGCCAGTTACCCGAATGAAACAGGCCACCCAGCTTGGTACCGTTATTGGTACCGGCGGCCACCACGCCCGTAACGCTCGGCGGGATCTCGGCCACGGCCAGGGGGTCTTCGAGCCGCTTCTGCCGTTGCGACTCAGACTCATGGAAGAACAGCAGGGCGGCGCCGCCGCCCACCCCTACCGCAGGCTCGGTGATCAGAATCGGCACAGGCATGAAGCCGTGGGCGTTATTGAGGATCCACTGACTGGCATCGACACGGCCATCGGTGGGATCCTTAAACTGATCGGTGAAACCTGCCTGACTAGCACCGGTTAGTAGGCTCAGGCTGAGTACTAAAAGGCTGGGGTAGCTGGGGGTTGCCATAATCTTCTGCCTCGGGAGTTGGGATGACCTTAGCGAGAAACCCTTTCGTCGCTAAGGTCTATGCGGGAAGCGCATTCTGTTAATAACCGTTGATGATGGCGTCATCTATGATCGCATCTTCGATGTAAGCGTCTTCGATCTCTTGCTCTATGATGGCGTCTTCAATGTCTTCGATGTCACGCTTGCAGCGCTCGCGTTTCACCTCGCCTTCCACCAGGCCGTCGATCGCGCCAATGGCACCACCGATGGCCGCACCACGCTTAGCGCCTTCACCACCGTCGGCGATGGCACCCGCGGCAGTGCCTATGAGGCCACCTTCGATGGCACCGGCCACCACGTCGCCCAGGGTGTCGTCACAGTAATCGGCCATGGCGAAACCAGAAGCCGCACTCAGGGATAAAGCGAGTAACAAGGGTTTGAATTTCATCTTATGCTCCGAATCATGCTGTTAATGTCGAGGTCATGATAAGCGCAAAAAGCGAATAGCTTTAGTTAGCTATCATTCGATTTGGTAATAGGTTGGTGGGAATGCGCCAAGCGCGAGGCCTTAGCCCCGCGACGCGTAGAAAAATTTCTCGTAGAGGTAGGTATAACAGTAGTTGAAGACCAGATAGAAGACCACGAAGCCGATATCCAGCCAGAAGGCCTGCCACAGCGAGATGGACAGATAGGCCGCCATGATGGGCACAGAAATAAACAGCAGCCCCAGCTCAAACAACAGGCTGTGCCAGACTCTGTCTGCCATGGATTTCACCATGGTCGACTTGAAGTAGAGCATGGCTCTGTCGAACAGCAGGTTATAGCCATAGTTCCAGGCCGCGGCAATCAGCGACATGCCTATGGCCAGGGCCAACAAGGCACGAGAATCGACCGAGGTCAGCCAGGCACCCAGGGGCACGGCTAACACCATGGCCCCCAGCTCGAACCCTACTAGATACCTGATGCGATCGAATCTCGTCTTATGTTGCATGATAACCCCCTGCGCCAACTTGGCAGCAGAATAAAGTGTTCTCCAACCGGCAACGCCGTCAGCCAAAACATTGATACGCCGGCGGAGAACATAAACCTTAAGCCGTCACTTCAGTCGCCTTGGGTGAGCGTCGTAGCTCACGCAGGCGTTGCAGTGCGATGAAACAGATTGGCACCAGGAGACAGCCGATCACTGTGGCAATCAACATGCCGCCAAAGCTGGCAATACCCAGGGCGTTACGGCTGGCTGAGCCCGCCCCCGAGGCGATAACCAGAGGCAATACCCCCAGGATGAAGGAGAAAGCCGTCATCAATACCGCTCGCAGACGCAGGGCAATCGCCTGCTTTGCCGCCTCCATGATGGAGAGCCCCTTCTCTTCACGCAGCACCTTGGCAAACTCGACAATCAGAATCGCGTTGCGACTCGCCATACCGATAAGCAATACCAGGCCCACCTGGGTGTAGAGGTTGATACTGCCACCCGCCAGGGCGGTGAAGCCCAGGGCACCAAACAGCGCCGTCGGTACACAGAGGATAATCGCCAGTGGGATCATCCAGCTCTCGTACTGCGCCACCAGGAAGAGGTAGGTGAACAGCAGCGCTAGAGCGAACAGGATAGGCGCCGAATCGCCCGCCTGTAGCTCCTGATAAGTCATGCCGGTCCACTCGTAGGCGTAGCCCTGTGGCAGGCTGGTGTCGGCAATCTGCTCCATGGCGGCGATGGCCTCACCCGAGCTGTAACCGTCGGCCGGAATCGCAATCACCTGCGCCGTGTTGTACAGGTTGTAGCGGGCGGTGTTGTCTGAGCCCACCAACGGCTTGTAGGTGGCGAAGCTCGACAGCTTGACCATCTCGCCAGACAGGGCGCGTACATAGATCTGCTCCAGGTCTTTCTCTTGCGAGCGGTAAGATTGCTCCGCCTGCAGGTTCACCTGATAGTTCTTACCGAACTTAGTGAAATCATTGACATACATATTGCCCATCATGGCAGACAGCGTGCTGTTGACCTCGTTAAGATCGACCCCCAGCGCCATCGCCTTTGCTCTGTCCACATCCAAATAGAGCTGTGGCACATTGGCACTATAGGTGGTGAAGGCCATGGCGATCTCGTCGGCATCGTTGAGCGCCGCCAGATAACCATCCAGCGCGGGCGCCATCTGTTCGACGCTGCGACCGCTGAGATCCTCAACCTGCAGGGTCAGACCGCCGGCATTACCCAGGCCGGGAATGGCTGGCATAGAAAACGCCATGCCGGTGACATCTTTGTTCTGATCGATAATCGCCTGTACCTGAGCCACCAGCGCAAACTCTGAGGTTTCTGCCGTCTGGCGCTCGCTCCAGTCGTCCAGCACCACGATCATCATGCCAGAGTTAGACGATGAGGCGCCCTTGAGCAGGCTATAACCCTTGGCGGCCACCACATGCTTGACCCCTTCGAGGGCACTGACCTCGCTGATCATCTCATCGACCATCTTGTCAGTTCTGTCCAGCGCCGAGGCTTCCGGTAGGTTCATATCCACCATGAATGAGCCCTGATCTTCCGCCGGGATAAAGCCCTTAGGCATGTTGTCGCCCAGCAGCACGATAGCGCCCATCAACAGGGCCAGCAGCACACCCGAAAGCATCAGACGCTTACCGAAGAAGCCCACCGACGAGACATAACCATTGGTCAGTCTGTTGATGAATTGGTTGAACCAGGCCAATGGGCCACGTGTCTTAGGCGCCTCGTGGCGCATCAGTGCGGCGCACAGTGCTGGTGTCAGGGTGAGGGCGACCACGGTCGAGATCACTGTCGATACCGAGATGGTCACACCAAACTGTTGATACATCTGGCCTACCAGGCCAGGGGCGAAGGAGACTGGACCGAATACCGCCAGCAGCACCAGTGCCGAGGCGATAAGGGGGGCTGTCACCTCTTTCATCGCCTTAGAGGTCGCCGCCTTGCTGTCGAGATGCTCCTCGCTCATCAGGCGTTCGACGTTCTCTATCACCACGATGGCCGCATCCACCACCACACCGATAGCCAAGATCAGGCCGAACATGGAGATGGTGTTGATATCTATCCCCATGGCCGCCATCACCACGAAGGTGCCGATGAGCGAGACGGGAATGGCGATCGAAGGGATCAGGGTCGCGCGCCAGCTCTGCAAGAAGAGGAAGGTCACGACGACTACCAGGCCGATGGCGATATAGAGGGTCTCGAACACCTCATCCATAGACACCTCGATAAAGGTGGTGGAGTCGTAGCTGATCACATGCTCCATATCGGCAGGGAAACGCTGACTGAGACGCTCCATCTCGGCGCGTACCCCTTCGGCAACCTCGAGGGCGTTGGCACCCGGCGCCTGATAGATGGCCAGGATAGGGCTCTCATTCTTGCCGTAGGTAGCCATGGCAGAGTATTGCTCCGCCGCCAGCTCGACACGGGCCACGTCTTTCAGTGTGATGAAACCGGCCTGGTTGTCGGCGCGCAGTATGATGTTTTCAAACTCCTCGACATCCACCAAGCGACCCTTGGTCTGAATCGTGTATTGGAACACCTGATTACCGGATGAAGGACGCTCGCCCAGCTTACCGGCGGCAACCGTGGTGTTTTGTGCGCTGATGGCTGCGGCCACATCGTTGGCGGTGATCGCCTTGGCGGCCATCTTCTCTGGGTTTAGCCAGACGCGCATCGAGTAGTTCTGCTCACCGATCACCTGCACCTTGCCCACACCTTTCACCCTCAGCAGGGCATCTTTGATGTTGAGCGAGGCATAGTTAGACAGGTAGAGGTTGTCGTGGCTGCCGTTAGGCGAGTAGGTGTTGACCGTCATCAAGATGGAGTTAGCCACCTTCTCGACCGTCACCCCCTGACGCTTAACCTCTTCGGGTAACTTGGCCATCGCCTTGTTGACCCGGTTCTGCACCAGCACCTGGGCCTTGTCGGGATCTGTGCCAATGGCAAAGGTCACATAGGCCAGGTAGGTGTTATCGTTGTTCGACTTGGACTCAATATAGATCATGTCCTCGACGCCGTTGATCTCCTGTTCGATCACCGAGGCGACCGTGTTGCGTATGGTGTTATGGTCGGCACCTGGGAACACGGCAAACACCTCGATAGAGGGCGGCACTATGCTGGGAAATTGCGATACTGGCATTCTTGCCAGACTGAGTAAGCCGGCCAAGGTCAGCACAATCGAGAGTACGATGGCGAACTTGGGGCGATTAATGAAGAAATCGGCCATGAGTTGTTACCCCTTCTTAGCTAGGGCGACTGGCTGCTGCACGTCGACTTCGACGCCGGCACGCACCGACTGTAGACCGCTGAGTATCACGCGCTCACCGGCTTGCAGGCCATCCTGCACTATCCAGGTATTGGCCTGACGCAGACCCAGCTTGACGTAACGGGCCTCGACCACATTGTCCTGGTTAACGGTCAACACGTAGCGACCGCCCTGATCTTCCTGCACCACGGCTTGAGGCACCACCAGCTGTTGCTGGGCCACCTGCTCGCGCGAGGACACAGAGACGAATTGGCCAGGCACCAGCAGGCCTTCTGGATTAGGGAAGGTCACACGAAAACGGATAGAACCGCTGCGGCTGTCTACATGGTTGTCGATGAAGTCGACCTCACCCTTATGGTTGTACAGGGTGCCATTGGCCAGGGTCAGCGCCATCTCGGGAGACGCTATCTCCTCGCCCGCCTGCACGCGCTTCTGCAGATCGTTGAGATACTGCTTCTCGTCCAGCTTGATGTCTACATGCATGGCGTCGCTGCTCACCAGTGTGGTGAGCGGCTCGGCATCTGGGCCAACCAGGGCGCCGACACTCACGCGGCTGTCGCTCATGATGCCGTTAAAAGGCGCGTAAATATGGGTGTTTTCCAGATCCAGCTGGGCATAGTTGAGCTCAGCCTTGGCGCTCTGCACCTCGGCCTTCATGCCGAGTAGCTCAGCCTCAATCTGCTCGACCTCCAAGCTGCTCAGGGCATCTTGCGTCAGCAAGGCCTGGGCCTTTTCATGTTTCTTCGCCTGTAGCATCATCTGCGCCGTCTTCTGCGCCAGGTTCGCCTCTAGGCGGGCGACCTCGGCCTGAAACGGCTTAGGGTCGATCTCGAACAGCAGATCCCCCTTCTTAACGTGGGCGCCATCGGTATAGACCTGGCTGATCAGGTAACCGGAGATCTTTGGCAAGATCTCCACCTGATCGACCGCCTGGGTCTTACCCATGAACTGTTCGGTGAGTTGGATCAGCTGAGGTTGCATAACCTGAACTGTGACCTTAGGTTGTTCGGTGAACTCCCCGTCGACTTCGGCTTGCTGCGAACAGGCAGCGAGTAGAATTGGAAGGGAAATCGCGATAATTTTGGCTGACGTACCCATAATGACCTCTTCTCAAGCATCGACACTCATGTGCCACAAACGATTAAATTGCGACCACTATACAGAGGAGTTTTTAATACTTTTAACTAGGTATTATTAGGTTATCGAATGGATATCAGACGGGTGTTTGGCGGGGATGAAAAGCGCTAATCTATTCGAAATGTAGATGGTTATTAATTAACCGCGGCAACATTGTTAATAGATAATGGCCTCACCAACAGCAACACGTTATATCGAGGTTATCATGTTTAGCAAAAATACCAGCCTGGGCAAGATGGATCAGTTCATGACAGTGATCACCGCCGGCGCCATCATCAGCTTATTTGTGGTTTATGAGTCGTTATTCGGCCAGGACCTGGCCATTCAGCAGGTGGTGATAGAGCTGCTGAGACACTAATACCCTGTCTCAGCTGCCATGCCTCACCGCTCGCGTGGATGATTAGCGCTTGAGCAGATCGATGAAGAAGCTCTTCGCCGGGCCCAGCTGCGCGGTCGACTTCCACAGCAGATCCACTGTGATCAAGCCGGTCTCCTTCTCGATGAGAGGCTTAAAGGTTGAGAGCGTGCCTATGGCCGCCTTCTCTTCATACATGCTCAAGGGGATGATCCCCCAGCCGATGCCCTGCTCCACCAGGCGTATCATGTCATCCAGATCTGACGCCTCCCAGGTTTCCTGAGACACGCGCCCAAGCTTGGCCAGAAACTCGTTTTGCAACATGCTGGAGCAGACGATCTGCCGCTCGTTGATCAACATCTCGCTGTCTACCGCCTCCAGATCCGCAAACTTATAGTCTGGGCTACAGATACACACCCACTCGATACGCGCAATTCCTATGAAATCCAGATTCTCAGGTACCGCCTCGGACATGATGTTAAAGCCGACATCAACCTCATCGGCTTCGATCGCCCTATTAAGGTGGTTGCCTGTTAGCTTCACCAGTTTGACCCGGGTGAAGGGAAACTTCTCCGCCATCTTCTCCAGCGCCGAGTCGAACACTGACATGGGCACCAGAGGGTCGGCGCCGATAACCAGCTGATCTTCGACCGCCTCGATCACCCCCTTGGCATAACTCTCCATACGAGTCGCCTGGCGCATAAGCGCCTTGGCCTGATGATAGAGTCGTTCCCCCTGCTCGGTGAGCTGAGGATACTTGGTGCTGCGGTCAAACAGCTCGACCCCAAGATCCAGCTCGAGGTTATTCACCCCTATGCTGACCGAGCTCTGGCTCTTGCCTATGTGTCGGGCGGCGGCCGAAAAGGATCCTTTCTCTACGGCGGCAATAAATGCGTTGAGTTGTTCTAGATTTAACATTTGCGACCTATTCGATTACAAGATACTTACTAACTCTAGTGATTAAAGCTCATCGGAGATACTAACGCCAGTAAATTTTACAACCAAGACTAGAGATCAAGACTATGAGCAAATTAATCGCAAAAACCTCAATCATCGCAGTCGCCACCTGTGCCCTGCTGTCACTAAACGCTATGGCCGCCGAGGCGCCAGCCGAAGAGAAGGTCAACTATGGTGACCCAACCGCCAGCTTCACCACTGTGGGCGTGTCCACCAGCAAAGATGTTGACCAGATCTCCGGTATGATGGGCGTTGGCAGCAACATCTATCAGTTGGATCTGAACCGCGACAAAAATACCGGCGACTTCAGCGGCCGTGGCCGTTACTTCCATGTCACCGACGGCCTGGGTTACTCTGTGGATGTGATTGGCGATGCCAACACCCAGACCATCTTGGGCGGCATGATCTACAAGTTCCAGCTTAACGACAACGTCTCTATCTTCCCTATGCTGAGCGTGGGTGGCACCCAGACCAAGCGTCCGCTGGAAAATGACAAGTATGACCGTAGCAGCCTGGTACAGGCGGGCGTCTACGCCATGTATGGTTTCGACGCGGGTCACTGGGTCTATGCCAACCCTAAGAGCACCTACCATGTGAAGAACGAGTCCTTCATCAACCAGGTCGAAGTAGGTGGCGGCTTGATGGTGACCGACAACATCTCCATCGGCGCCAAGGTAGAGTACACGGCTCCCTTCGACACCCCACAGGGCCGCATGAAGGAAGACACAGTCACCTGGTTACAGGCCAACTACTACTTCTAAGTCGAAACGAAACAGCCACCTAATGAGGTGGCTGTTTCTTTAAGCGTTGGAAATCTTGCCAACTATTGCTGCTTGAGCCGACTGTTGTTGTAGATGGCGGGCATGATCAGCAGCAGGGTGATCAGTAGGAAGATCACCAGCTCGAACAGCACCCACTCCTTGAGCAGCACAGCCGGAGCCAGCGCAGCGCCGATAGACTGGGCCGCCACCGCCAGACGAATGGCATGCCCCTCGGGGTCTGCCTCGGAGATCACCCCCATGAAGAAGGGCAGCAGGAAGTTCCACATAAACATGAAACAGCTCACCGCCGCGAAATAGACCAGGGGATCCCGGGTCGAGAATAAGAGCACGATGGCGATGCTTTGCCCCAGCACCCCGAAGGTGATCACCCGCTGACGATTGCCATATTTGGCCAACAGCGAGGCGCTCACGGCGCCGAGCAGGCTGAACAGAGTTCCGGTCGCCAGTATCACTCCCTGATCGATCTCGCTGATGCCTATACGGGTCGCCACCACGCTCAGCATGGACCATGCCCCCACGTTGGCCAACATGATCATCAGGATGGCAAACAGCGCGGTATAGAGAAACACCTTACCCGTCTTCACCCCTTTGATCATCGGCATCTGCTGCGCCCGGGTATCCACAGGCAACAGCACCATCAGCAGACAGAAGCCCGCCACCAGCACCAGCAGGCCATCGAATCCCCCCTGTAGCCTCAGCTGAGGGTAGAGGAGAAACAGCAGACCGCTGTAGAGCATCTGCATGGCGATCGCCCGGCCGAAGGCGGCATCGGGCAGCTTGTCGTGGGACAGGGTATCGAAGCAGCGCACGATCAAGATGCCGGCAAAGAAACCGGCGGCGAAACGCAAGACCACAAACCACTCCACCGCGCTGCATAGCGCACTACCAAGGTGTGCGAGTGCCAGGGCCAGAAAGACCCCGCGCTCCGAAATAAAGTTCATTCGCTGCCAGAAGAAGCAGCAGATAGAGGCCAGCGAGAAGCCAACCAGTTCTATGGTCACCACATAGGTGAGCGCCAGCACTGGCTCGGCAAACTGGCGGGAGATCACATCGAAATAGATGGGCAATAACAGGAAGACGCTAGACGCCACCGACATCTTAACGCCGGCATACAGACTAAAGCCCCCTCTGGATGTAGACAATACCCGCACTCCTCAGCCAAAACGACCATGACCTCTAGTTAAGTTTATTCATGATCTCGCGAAAAAACCTGTTAAACAGGTAAGTTACCGCCAGCGAGCGCAAAAGCCCAGCCATTATTCGCGTCAGAGGAAGGGAATGTGAGGACGCAGCTAGCGCCGACTTGTGTGGTGCCAATAAACTTTCCCAAAGCTAACTAGTGGTACTGTCGGCAAACAATAAAGATTGAAACTCACAGAGAGCGATTTGAAATTAGGGAAGACATCATGGAACAGCTTACTGATATACCTCTAACGCCCTACCGAACTAATTTTAATAACCTCAATAGCCTTTTCCACTAACTCATCCCTACCTTCTTTCACTCCTTCTATGGTTTGCTTCACCTCTAAATCCGGAATAATACCTACTCTTTGAGTTTCCCCACCATCAGGATAATAAACGCCAAGACCGGAAAATGCCGTCCTCAGTCCACCCGGCAGATCCAAGCGAACCATATTGCCATCAGCGCCTGACGTTTTACTCCCTATTATCGTAGTGTCTCTACCCGCCCTGAACGCCATCGCTGTAAACTCAGCCTGGCTTTGCGTATTTTCATTCACTAAGACAACTAGCTTTCCTTTAAAAGTCACTTCCGATGGTTTAAGAACCGCTACATTACCAACGCCAAACTCGCCAGGGTTATTTATGTTTGGATAAGTGAATTTCGCAAATGCGCTTTTATCTTCTACGAAAAACGAACCCAAACTATACATTGATGGAGTGTTAGGATAATTTCGAATATCAATTATGATGCCTGCCGCATCCTTGAATTGATTTTTTATAGAGTCCACATCCTCTTTTTCAATGGTGGCCAAAGTAACGTAACCAATATCCCCATCGATATTTTTATAGCTCTTTTCACCCTTAGGTTTGCGGTACAAATAGAAATAGTCCAACTCATCCTTTTTGAATAATTTTAGCGACGTATTACCCATTAACTTGTCGCGCCTAAAGCTTACATCTATTTTAGCCTTATTCGACCTCAACAAATCAGGAGCAATATCTCTTAGCCTTGAAGCTTCATTTGATGCCGGGTAATAACGCAGCTTATCCCTAACCAACTCTTCCACGGCGACACCATCGATCTCTGTAATAACATCGCCTATAGACAGGCCGCTCAGACGGGACATATCGCTGATATCACGCTTGTTTTCCGTGTAAAAATCCACCACAACAAGCTCACCCTCAACAAACCTTGTGAAAACTGGTGGGTAAAATTCACCTCGCATTTTCTCAACCTCACCGCGACCAGCCCACAAATTTGCATGCGTATCCTTAAGCTCAGCGATTAAAGATAGCGTCACTTTTTCATAATCTAACCGATTTTTTGCCCCTAGAAACAATGGAAGATATTCAGTTAGAACACCACTCCACTCCTTATCAGTCAAATACTTATACGGAAAGAAATATTGAACGATGTTCCAGTACCGGTATAAAGCTAATAATCTAAACCCATCATCTGGATACGGCATATTAGAATAAGCTTTTTCATTTGAAAAAATGACCCTACGCCTGCTGTTTGTGGTTACATAAAAGCTCGCGCCTTGTCTCCGTCCCTCATAAACCGAATTCAATTTTTTGATCAGTTCTTTTGATAGACCGAATTCATAGAACCATCTATGATCTGGCTTCAGAACAGACTCCTGATTTGTCACCTTACAATCAATACAGGGAGTTAACTTGCCTAAGCGATCGATCCAGCCTACCAGACTCTTGTCTCTCTCCTGAGCATCCACAGCTGAAAGATAATCGGGAAGAAACCTAAACAATTCATAATCCCAGTTATAATCACCCTTCCCCACATTGGGGTGGTGATATTTCAAAAAACCCCACACTCTTCCTAAAAGGTCTAAGTTTATTAGTCTTGCCTCATCTAACCACGACAAGTCCAACATTGAACCAGAATCAAATTCGTTATCCTTATATGCCCGAGGCATTTCACGTAGTTGAGAACTTACTAATGGCTTATCGTCTATCAGTATCTGAAGATCATCGAACCAAACCTTCCCATTACCCGATAACAGACCACCAACTGTAATGGCTGAGGCATTTTTGAGATCAACATCCAAACTAATCTCAAAATCCCTCCAATCATTGTCACCGAATAATTTCTGTTCTCGCATATTACTAAAGGCTTGATTAGGGTGAACGTTAAGCATCAACCCCGCCCATCCATCAGTAATACCCTCAGTTTTCACAGCCCCCCTCAGCTTAATGTTTTGCCCCTTTGCTTGGAGAGCCAACCCATAACCAAAGGAGCCAGCGTTAGGTTTATCCCCTTTAAACTCAACCGAAACTGATCGCTGCCCACGTTGAAAAGCCTTATCGTCAATCGAAAAGCTATACCCTGCCTCCCCTCCAGATACCCTCCAACCATCAGCAGGAAACTTATCGTAGGTTTCGAAATCTAGATCAGGAATACTTGGCTTAGCCACACCTCCAAAGGCCACTAACAAAGAAAGCAACAAAACCATGATACGTATACTTGTTTTCATTTATTATTAACTTCCTGAACTTCTTATACATTTTGTCATAGTTCCACCCGTAGTGTATGAGGCGCACCTTAACATCTCTAATTAGGTAGCCAAATTCACTATGCCACTTCAAAATGCTTATACGGGCAAACTTTATTGTCTCTGTACACCTACACAGCCTGACCGACGGCGACACCCGATGCCCAGGCCCACTGGAAGTTGAAGCCGCCGAGCCAGCCGCTGACATCCATCACCTCACCGGCAAAATAGAGTCCGGGCACCTTCTTGCTCTGCATATCCTTGGAAGAAAGTTCGTTGGTATCCACGCCACCCAGGGTCACCTCGGCGGTGCGATAGCCTTCGGTGCCATTCATCAGCAGCTGCCAATTGTGGAGATTGTCCACTATCTGATCACGCTGAGCATGCACCAGCTGATTGAGAGCCATGTTAAGCAGCGCCTCGTCGAATAACACCTCGACCAGACGTTTCGGCAGCCACTGCGACAGGGTATTGCGCAGGCTCTGCTTGGGATGTTGATCCTGGGCCTCACTCAATGCCAGGGCGGCGTCGAGCTGGGGCAACAAGTTAATAGAGATACTCTCGCCCGGCTGCCAGTAGTTGGAGATCTGCAGAATGGCCGGCCCCGACAGGCCTCTGTGGGTAAACAGCAGCGCCTCGCTAAACTGGGTACCATCTTTGGCGGTAATGGTACTGGGCACCGCAATACCAGAGAGCGGCTCAAATTTCTGCTTCTGTTCACTGTGCCAGGTAAAGGGCACCAGGCCGGCGTGAGTAGGCAACACCTTGAGACCAAACTGCTCGGCGATCTGATAGCCGAAAGGCGAGGCCCCAAGCTTAGGCATGGAGAGCCCGCCGGTTGCCACCACCAGCGACTCACAGCTGTATTCGCCCTTGCTGGTCTCCAGCCTGAAAAGACCGTCATCCTGCTTGCTGATAGCGAGAATATCGGTTCTGAGCTGCACCTCGGCGCCCGCCCATTCGCATTCGGTCAGCAGCATGCTGACTATCTCTTTGGCCGAGTCGTTACAGAACAGCTGGCCATGATCGCGCTGGTGATACTCGATGCCGTGGCGCTCCACTAGCTCGATAAAATCTTGGGACGAATAGCGCGCCAGGGCCGACTTGACGAAGTGGGGATTGGCACAGATAAAGTTAGCCGGCTCCACTTTCTGGTTGGTGAAGTTACAGCGGCCACCGCCACTGATTAAGATCTTGCGCCCCGCCTGTTTGCCGTTATCTAACACCAGGACGTCTCGGCCGCGATAGCCCGCCGTCGCTGCGCACATGAGGCCCGCCGCGCCCGCACCGATAATGATCACGTCATGATGTTTCACTTAAATACCGCCTCAAACAAATTAATAGCAACCAAACGCAGCCCCACAAACGGGGAAAAGCCAAAATGTAGGAACAATTTTGGCCGTGTTAAATCCCCTCTTTCACCATCCATGGTGATCGGGGATAAGTATCTGACTCCCATGGATGGGGGAAATGCCTAAAAATGTCAGGAACATTTTTGGCCATATACAAATCCCCTCTTTCACCATCCATGGTGATCGGGAATAAGTATCTGCCCCCCATGAATGGGGGGAATGCCTAAAAATGTCTGGAACATTTTTAGGCATATACAAATCCCCTCTTTGTCCTTCCTGGACACCGGGGATAAATACATCCCTGTATAAAAAAGGGCGCTATTTTAGCACCCTTTGTTATTTTTCGCATGAGTCGCCGATGGCCACTATTCGCTGTCAGTCGTCTCCGACTTTTTCTCTCTCGCCAACAAGGCCTTAGCCGCCTCGTGTGGCGTTCCGCCCTGGTAGAGCACCTTATACACCTGCTCGGTGATCGGCATCTCAACCCCCAGACGCTTAGCCAGGGTATAGACCTCTTTGGTGTTACGGTAACCTTCAACCACCTGGCCAATCTCGGCCTGAGCGGTATCGACATCCTTACCCTGGCCCAGGGCCAAACCGAAACGACGGTTGCGGGACTGGTTATCGGTACAGGTCAACACGAGGTCACCCAGACCCGCCATGCCCATAAAGGTAGAAGGTTGAGCGCCAATGGCCTCGCCAAGGCGAGATAGCTCCACCAAGCCACGGGTGATCAATGCTGTGCGGGCATTGGCACCAAAGCCTATGCCGTCTGACATGCCTGCGCTGATGGCGATAACGTTCTTCACCGCGCCGCCAAGTTGCAGACCGATAAAGTCGTCGTTGGCGTAGACACGCAAGCGTTTAGGGCTATGCAGCAACTCCACCAAGTCATTGGTGAAGGCCTCATCGGTACCGGCAACGGAGATTGCAGTGGGCAAGCCTGCCGCCAGCTCTTTGGCGAAGGTCGGACCCGACAATACCGCCAGCGGATACTCGTCACCTAAAATCTCGCGCGCCACTTCCTGCAACAGACGACCGGTTTCCGGCTCCAGCCCCTTGGTCGCCCAGACGATGCGGGCATCTTTGCGCAGCAGCGGCTTAGCCTGCTTGAGCACAAGACCAAACACATGGCTAGGCACGACCACCAACACATTGTTGGAGGCGGCTAATGCGGTTGCAAGGTCGGCTTCGGGAATTAAGAGATCCGGCAGTGGGATACCGGGCAGAAACGCCTCATTGGATCGATCCCTTTTCAGATTCTCGATATGCTCAGGCTCGTGGCCCCAAATAAGGGTTTTGTGTCCGTTACTGGCTAAAGAAATAGCAAGGGCGGTGCCATAAGAGCCCGCCCCCAGTACCGTTATATCGGCAGTGTTGTTCATGCGTAATTAAGCGTTCGCTTCTGCTGCTTCACCGGCAGCTTCTGCCTGCGCCTGACGCTGTTGCACGTATTGCGCGAACAGGGCGTCGAAGTTAACTGGCGCTAGGTTCAGTTGTGGGAAAGTACCACGAGCAACTAGGCTACCAACCGCTTCACGAGCGTATGGGAAAAGTACGTTCGGGCAGTATGCACCCAGTGAGTGAGCCAGCTGCTGATCAGTCAGACCAGAGATAGCGAAGATACCCGCTTGTTGAACTTCACATAGGAAAGCTGTTTCTTCACCGTTTTTAGCCGTAACAGTCAGTGACAGAACAACTTCATATACGTCGTCGGCCAGCTTAGCGCTGCGAGTGTCTAGGTCTAGCTTAACTTCTGGGTTCCACTCTTTCTGGAAAACAGCTGGGCTGTTTGGCGTTTCGAAAGAGATATCTTTAGTGTAAACACGTTGAATGTTGAACTGTGGACCCTGTTGTTCGTTATTTACTGCTTCAGCCATAATTTCCTACCTAATCAATTTTGTTCGATTCGTTCCGTATGGAGAATCATCTTCAGGGCCTTTGTTACTCGAGTCCTGATCTAGACCTCAGCCACCATCCCGATTTTAGTATTTCCTTAAATCCCACCAGATGGGCGATTTAAGCCATTTTTTATAAGAGATGACACTCTAATCAAAGATGCTTAATAAAAGCAAACTTTGTGTGGGTTATCTTTTGGTTTTGGCAACGGGTAAGTTATTTTGTTGCCATTCGCTCATCCCACCCTTGAGGTTATAGACAGTTTCGAAACCTGCTTTAACCATCAACTGAGCCGCTTGCGACGAGGTCATCCCTGCATTGCATACCATTATAATGGGACTGGCTTTAAACTTTTCAAGGGCAGATGTCTTATTATTTTTAATTTCTGCTAACGGCATGTTAATCGCGTCGACGATATGGCCTTTCTTAAACTCTTCCTTAGAGCGCACATCGACCACCTTGGCGTCTTGCTTGTTAATTAACAAGGTCGCCTGCTGATGATCTACAGTTTTCACTTTCGAGATACTAGACTTAAAAACGCTCACAATAAGCGCAGCAAACAAGCCCACCCAGGCGAGACTCAACATAGGGTTGGCTTTAAAAAATTCGATATATTCTTGCATAGTTTTCGGCCTACTTCTGTGGCTTGAGAGACTGTTCGGGCTGAGAGTATAACCGATTGTCCCGGCAGATTGCAGCATGTAGTTCACCTCTGGCAGAGCGCCGAGATTGAGAGATCCCTAAAATTGTGACGGGCTCGATGAGGGCTATCGGTGTAAATCACTTTTTGATCGCCCCTGTACGTAGTAATATTTATCCAATTTCAGAATTCTAGTTTTCTTTTTAACATTAATAGGTACCACCATGACGACACGCAAACGCCCATTGGCACTGCTGATCCTCGATGGCTGGGGTTACCGTGAAAATACCCACATGAACGCGGTATATCACGCCAACACACCAGTACTCGACCGCCTCAACAAAGAATACCCCAACAGCCTGATCTCAGGCTCGGGCTTGGATGTCGGCCTACCCGACGGCCAGATGGGTAACTCGGAAGTTGGCCACATCAACATCGGCTCAGGCCGCGTGGTCTACCAGGAGCTGACCCGCATCGGTAAGTCGATTGCAGACGGCGAGTTCGACACTAACCCCGCCTTTGTCGACGCGGTCGACAAGGCGATCGCCGCAGACGGCGCCGTACACATCATGGGGCTACTGTCACCCGGTGGCGTACACAGCCATGAAAGCCACATCCAGGCCATGTGTAAGATGGCGGTTGCGCGCGGCGCCAAGCAGGTGTATCTGCACGCCTTCCTCGATGGCCGTGACACGCCGCCAAGAAGCGCCAAGGGCAGCCTGCAGGCCTTCAACGAGCTGTTCGCCGAGCTAGGCACTGGCCGCATCGCCTCCATGATTGGTCGCTACTACGCCATGGACAGAGACAACCGTTGGGATCGCGTCTCGCAAGCCTATGAGCTGATCACCCAGGGCAAGGCGCTGCACCAGTATCAAGACGCCGTGGAGGCGCTCGACGCCGCCTATAGCCGCGATGAAAACGACGAGTTCGTTGCCAGCTCGGCCATCACTGACGCCGACGGCCAGGTTGCGACCCTCAATGACGACGACGCACTGATCTTCATGAACTTCCGCGCCGACCGTGCGCGTCAGATCACCCGCAGCTTCGTCGACCCAACGTTCGACGGCTTCGAGCGCGCGGTAACCCCTAAGATCAACTTCGTCATGCTGACCGAATACGCCGCCGACATTAAGGCACCAGTCGCCTACCCATCGGTAGATCTGGTCAACACACTGGGCGAAGTGCTGCAAAACAGCGGCAAGACGCAACTACGTATCTCGGAAACCGAGAAATACGCTCACGTCACCTTCTTCTTCAATGGCGGTAAAGAGGAGCCATTCGAGGGTGAAGACAGGATCCTTATCCAGTCGCCTAAGGTCGCCACCTATGACCTGCAGCCAGAGATGAGCTCGACCGAGCTGACCGACAAACTGGTAGAAGCGATCGAATCGACCCAATATGACGTGATCATATGTAACTACCCTAACGGTGACATGGTGGGTCATACCGGCAACTTCGATGCCGCCGTCAAGGCCTGTGAGGCAGTCGATGCCTGTATCGGTCGTGTGGTTGAGGCGCTGGCCAAGGTAGATGGTGAGTGTCTGATCACCGCCGATCATGGTAACGCCGAGCAGATGACCGACGAGCAAACTGGCCAGGCGCATACCGCCCACACCAGCGAACTCGTTCCCCTCATCTATGTGGGACGCAAGGGTGAGATCGCACCGAACGGAAGATTAAGTGATTTAGCGCCAACCATGTTAACCTTGATGGGACAAACCGTGCCATCAGAGATGACAGGGCACTCAATCATTACCCTAAGCGAGTAACGACTCTTTGCTTAAATGTTCCGGTTTCTATAAAGCCAGCATACTTGCTGGCTTTATCATGCTCTCTTGTACTGCGCAGGCATCCGACCTGAAGCAGCGTCAATCCGAGCTTGAAGCCATTCAGAAACAGATAAGCAACCAGCAGTCGGCCCTCAAGGACACCAGTCGCCAACACGAGAAGCTGATTTCTCTGCTGAAAAAAGATGAACAGGCGATCGCCGCAGCGGCAAAAAAGGTGACCAATACCAGGGCGTCACTGGCACAAACCGACAAGAAACTGGCCGAGCTAGACGGCCGCAAGGCAGAGCTTGATACCCTCAAACAGACGCAACAGAAGACACTGTCCAACCAGCTAGCCAGCGCCTATCTGGCGGGCAACCACGATTACACTAAGATGCTGCTCAATCAGCAGAGTCCGGCCACCATAGAGAGACTGCTCGCCTACTATCAGTTTCTCAACAAGGCGAGAATGGACGCCATCAAGCAGCTGCAACAGACGATGACCGAACTGACGGCCGTCGAGTCTGAGCAGAAGGCCCAGCAAACCAAGCTCAACGAGCTGATCCTCAACCAGGAGAAGCAGGCCAAGGCCCTCACCCAAGAACAACATCAGCGTCAGCAGACCCTGAAACAGATAGAGCGCACCCTCAATTCACACGGCGCCAAGCTGGAACAACTGCAGATAGAGGAAGCCAGCTTGAAGCGGGTGGTCGAACAGGCGCTAAGGGCCATGAAAGATAACCCCAGCATGGAAGGCCTATCCAGCCGCCAGAAGCTTAGCTGGCCGACCAAGGGCCGTATCCGCGCCGGGTTCGGCAGCCTACGTTCGGGCGAAGTGAAATGGAAGGGTGTGATGATGGCCGCCCCAGAGGGGCAATCGATCAACGCCATCGCCTCGGGCAAGGTGATCTATGCCGACTGGCTCAGGGGCTTCGGTATGGTGATGGTGGTCGATCACGGCAAGGGCTACATGAGCCTCTATGGCCACGCCCAGACCCTGCTTAAGGATGCCGGCGACAGCGTTAAGAAGGGTGAGACCATCGCCCTGGTCGGACGCTCGGGTGGACAGACAGAACCTGGCCTATACTTTGAAGTAAGGCATAAGGGGCAAGCGGTCGATCCTACGAGATACTGTAGACGATAACGCGACAACGACCCCGAGTAATGGGGAGGTCGTCCATGTCTCAAATGATCCGCTATTTCACCTGTGTCGCCCTAGGGCTGACCCTAGGTCTCTCTATCACCTTGTTCGGCCATGAGAATGCTAAAGAGTATCAGCCCAAGGTCAATTACCCTCTCCTCATCGACATCATCAGCACGGTAGAGACCTACTACGTAGACAAGATCTCTCAGGAAGATCTGATCCAGGCCGCCATTGAGGGGGTATTCAGCAAGCTAGACCCCTATTCAAACTTCCTCGACAGCCAGGCTTTCTCCGACATCAAGGACGCCAACAAGGGCGAATACTTCGGTTTCGGCATAGAGATAGCCACTGAGCAGAACCAGGTCACCATCATCAGCCCCTTTCCCCATTCGCCTGCCGCCAACGCAGGCATTCAGCCCGGAGACCGCATCGTCAAAGTCAACAATGAAACGGTAACAGCCAAGCAACTCGAAAATGTGCTGGAGGAGATCAAGTTCCACAGTCAGCATAATCTGGCCATCAACCTGTCGTTAAGCCGCGCCAACTCAGAAGCCCTGTTCGACGTGACACTCACCCCTAGCCTTATCGACGTCAACTCGGTAGAGGGCGAGTTGCTCGACAACGGCATCGGCTACATCAAACTCTCCAGCTTCCAGGACGACTCTACCGAAGATCTCATTAAGCTGCTGACCCAATGGCAAAATGAGCCCATGACAGGCCTGATCCTGGATCTGCGTAACAACCCTGGCGGCCTGCTGGATCAGGCGATCAAGATCGCCGACATCTTCCTCGCCAAGGGGCGTATCGTCTCTACCCGGGGTCGCTTCTTCGACGCCAACTCCGACTACTTCGCCTCGCCGCAGACCATGTTCTCCAAGCTGCCGCTTACCGTGCTAATCAACAAGGGGTCGGCCTCGGCCTCGGAGGTGCTGGCGGCGGCGCTGCAGGAAAACAAGCGCGCCACACTGATCGGCGAAAAGAGCTTCGGTAAGGGTACGGTGCAGAGCCTGATCCCCACTCTTATTGAGGGCAATGCCATCAAGCTGACCATAGCCCACTACACCACACCGAAAGGCAGGGACATACACGCCATCGGCATAGAGCCGGATATAAATATCCCGGGCGAGACTATGACTGCCGGACAAAGTATGCCTATAATCGACGAGCAAACACCCCATGAGGAGAGCGCCCACGATAGGGTTATCGAATCGGCGATCTCATGGATAAAAACAAATAGTTAGTGAATAACCAAAACAGTGCGCTTATTACTCTTATTAGCTGTCTTATTTACCACGCCACACTGCTTCGCCGCCCAGGTCTCCATCATCATTGACGACATAGGTTATCGTCAGACTGACGAGGCCGTGTTGGCATTGCCAAGCGACATCACCCTCTCAGTATTGCCCCATACCCCTCTGGGCGAAAGGCTTGCCGCCATCGCCCACGACAAGGGCCACGAGATCATGTTGCACCTGCCCATGCAGGCATTAAATGGCAAGGAGATGGGTCCAGGCGGACTGACCAATCAGATGAGCGAACAGGCTCTCAAGCGGGCGGTCGATGACGCCTTTAAGAGTGTCCCCTACGCCAAAGGTGTCAACAACCATATGGGGAGTCTGCTCACACAACTAGACGCTCCCATGACCTGGCTAATGGAGAGCCTGAAGCAGCAAGACAACTACTTTGTCGACAGCATGACCACCAGGTACAGCAAAGCCAGCGACGCAGCCAACAGGCTGGGGATTCCGCTATTGAGAAGACAACTCTTTCTGGATAACGATGTATCGCCGCAGGGGCTTGAGAGACAATTTAACCAGCTGATCCAGCTGGCGAACAAGGAGGGGCAACTCATAGTGATCGCCCACCCCTATCCGGAGACTATCAGCTTCTTAAAGGCGAATCTGTCCAGACTCTCGGATGAAGGCATCGCCGTGGTGAATACATCCAGGCTCTTGCCCTATCGCCTCGCGCAGAAGGAACCCACAGCCAGCGACAAGGCGCATTTAAGATAGGCGAACTTAAGAAAGGCTAAGTTAAAGCTCTAAGACTGGGATGGTAAGATCCGGTAGCAAGGCTCTTAACTCGTCACGGTTACTGACGACATCGGCCAATGAGTATTTGTCTAGCACGGCCAGATAAGCGTCTACCGCCTCGGCGAGCACGCCCTTGAGCTGACAGGCTGGCGAGAAACGGCAATAGGGCTTGCTGCAATCGATAGGCGACAGCGAATTTTCCAGCGTGCGCACCAGGACACCGATATTGATCTGATCCGCCGGCTTACCTAGCTTAAAACCACCTGCCTTACCACGTACCGTCTGCAGATAACCTTCTTTACCAAGATGGTGCACTATCTTAGACACATGGTTAGCCGACAGATCGAACACCTCGGTGATCTCGGCGATTCTAAACAGGGTTTCTCTCTCTGGCGATAAGGCCAGGTACATTAACGTACGAATACCAAAATCTGTATAACGAGTTAATTGCATAACCTACCTTCTAAGACTGGGTCGCCGCTTCTAAAGATGTAATCAACCAAAGTGCCTCTTCTGCCGTCGAACCACAGACTTCAGGTTCGGCGATGAAACGATCACACAACGCCGGGCGCTCAGGGTGACCGAATATCTTGCAAAGATTCCGCTCATCTAACTGGATGCAACGCACCCCAGCAGGCTTGCCATTGGGCATGCCAGGGATAGGGCTGGTGATAGACGGCGCTATACAACAAGCACCACATCCTAGACGACAATTCATACGGCATTATACCTATATTTGCGTAGCTTGTTAGTCATTAAGATCACAGCATTATTCTGAGATCTCATAAAGCTTAGCCCCACCTAATAGTAAAAGAGATAAAAACACTAAGGTTCTATAGAGAACGCCATACAGATAATGACGTTATCGCTAGAAATAAGACAACAACTCAGTTGCGTCTATCTAGCGAACTTAAGTGTTTTAACTCATTCACCTTATGCCATCGCCTTGTCTTCAGGACTATCTAAACACTGCAGTTTATCGGCCTTCACATGAGGTTTTGTAGCGTGAAGCACGAGCAGGGAGTCTTCTACACACAGAAGAAAGGCGCCTGTAAAGGCCAGCTCTGAGGCAGACATCAGATACTAACTCCGTCAATCTCACATGGGGGCGTAAGACATCCGCTTATCAAGCGCAGCTTGATGGATGACTGGAGCGCGAAACAGCAATGCTGCGAGCTGAGGGGTCCACACTGCGTAAGCAGCTTTGGGCTGCATGTGAAGTAGCGCTTTCGCGCGACCTACATGGATGTAGGAAGTGCCTTAAATTGCCAGGAGCAATTTAGGCGAGCGTAGAAAGCAAAAAGCCCTAGCGTTTTAGGCTAGGGCTCTTTGCTTTATTAGGCGCCTGGAAATGACCTACTCTCACATGGGGAGACCCCACACTACCATCGGCGCGATTGCGTTTCACTTCTGAGTTCGGGATGGGATCAGGTGGGACCACAATGCTATGGTTTCCAGACAAAATTGGAAATTCGGAAAGCTGTACTCTTTTCTAAGAGTCAATCTGAGTTCGCACTTCAATCAAGTACTTTGTATTCTTTTGATTACGTAAAACCATTACTTACTTTGCAGTAAAAACCCTTTTGGGTTGTATGGTTAAGCCTCACGAGTCATTAGTACAGGTTAGCTCAACGCCTCACAACGCTTACACACCCTGCCTATCAACGTCCTAGTCTCGGACGGCTCTTTAGAGACCTTAAAGGTCTAGGGATGACTCATCTTAGGGCTCGCTTCCCGCTTAGATGCTTTCAGCGGTTATCGATTCCGAACGTAGCTACCGGGCAATGCCATTGGCATGACAACCCGAACACCAGCGGTTCGTCCACTCCGGTCCTCTCGTACTAGGAGCAGCTCCCTTCAATCATCCAACGCCCACGGCAGATAGGGACCGAACTGTCTCACGACGTTCTGAACCCAGCTCGCGTACCACTTTAAATGGCGAACAGCCATACCCTTGGGACCGACTTCAGCCCCAGGATGTGATGAGCCGACATCGAGGTGCCAAACACCGCCGTCGATATGAACTCTTGGGCGGTATCAGCCTGTTATCCCCGGAGTACCTTTTATCCGTTGAGCGATGGCCCTTCCATTCAGAACCACCGGATCACTATGACCTGCTTTCGCACCTGCTCGACGTGTATGTCTCGCAGTTAAGCTGGCTTATGCCATTGCACTAACCGTACGATGTCCGACCGTACTTAGCCAACCTTCGTGCTCCTCCGTTACTCTTTGGGAGGAGACCGCCCCAGTCAAACTACCCACCAGGCACTGTCCTCAACCCCGATTCAGGGGCCAGAGTTAGAACATCAACACTACAAGGGTGGTATTTCAAGGATGACTCCACGAGAACTGGCGTTCCCGCTTCAAAGTCTCCCACCTATCCTACACATGTAGGGTCAATGTTCAGTGCCAAGCTATAGTAAAGGTTCACGGGGTCTTTCCGTCTAGCCGCGGGTATACGGCATCTTCACCGCAATTTCAACTTCACTGAGTCTCGGCTGGAGACAGCGTGGCCATCATTACGCCATTCGTGCAGGTCGGAACTTACCCGACAAGGAATTTCGCTACCTTAGGACCGTTATAGTTACGGCCGCCGTTTACCGGGGCTTCGATCATGAGCTTCTCCGAAGATAACCCAATCAATTAACCTTCCGGCACCGGGCAGGCGTCACACCGTATACGTCATCTTGCGATTTTGCACAGTGCTGTGTTTTTGATAAACAGTTGCAGCCACCTGGTATCTGCGACTCCCGTCAGCTTAGAGAGCAAGTCTCATCACCAACAGGAGCGTACCTTCTCCCGAAGTTACGGTACCATTTTGCCTAGTTCCTTCAGCCGAGTTCTCTCAAGCGCCTTGGTATTCTCTACCCGACCACCTGTGTCGGTTTGGGGTACGATTCCTACTAACCTGAAGCTTAGAAGATTTTCCTGGAAGCATGGCATCAACTACTTCATCACCGTAGTGACTCGTCATCAACTCTCAGTATTAGGTACCCGGATTTGCCTAAGTACCCTACCTACAGCCTTAAACGCGGACAACCAACGCCGCGCTAGCCTAGCCTTCTCCGTCTCTCCATCGCAGTTAGCAGAAGTACGGGAATATTAACCCGTTTCCCATCGACTACGCCTTTCGGCCTCGCCTTAGGGGTCGACTCACCCTGCCCCGATTAACGTTGGACAGGAACCCTTGGTCTTTCGGCGAGGAGGTTTTTCACCCCCTTTATCGTTACTCATGTCAGCATTCGCACTTCTGATACCTCCAGCGTGGGTTACCCCTTCACCTTCAACGGCTTACAGAACGCTCCTCTACCGCACCAGCGCAAGCGCTAGTACCCATAGCTTCGGTGTATTGCTTAGCCCCGTTATATCTTCCGCGCAGGCCGACTCGACTAGTGAGCTATTACGCTTTCTTTAAATGATGGCTGCTTCTAAGCCAACATCCTAGCTGTCTAAGCCTTCCCACATCGTTTCCCACTTAGCAATAACTTTGGGACCTTAGCTGATGGTCTGGGTTGTTTCCCTTTTCACGACGGACGTTAGCACCCGCCGTGTGTCTCCCGAGTAGTACTCATTGGTATTCGGAGTTTGCAAAGGGTTGGTAAGTCGGGATGACCCCCTAGCCTTAACAGTGCTCTACCCCCAATGGTATTCGCTCGAGGCGCTACCTAAATAGCTTTCGAGGAGAACCAGATATCTCCCGGTTTGATTGGCCTTTCACCCCCAGCCACAAGTCATCACCGCATTTTTCAACATACGTGTGTTCGGTCCTCCAGTTGATGTTACTCAACCTTCAACCTGCCCATGGCTAGATCACCGGGTTTCGGGTCTACACCTTGCAACTAAACGCGCAGTTAACACTCGGTTTCCCTACGGCTCCGCTATTCGCTTAACCTCGCTACAAAATGTAAGTCGCTGACCCATTATACAAAAGGTACGCAGTCACGGTCTCAAGAACCGCTCCCACTGCTTGTACGTATACGGTTTCAGGTTCTATTTCACTCCCCTCACAGGGGTTCTTTTCGCCTTTCCCTCACGGTACTGGTTCACTATCGGTCAGTCAGGAGTATTTAGCCTTGGAGGATGGTCCCCCCATATTCGAACAAGATATCACGTGTCCCGTCCTACTCGTTTTCACCTAAAGTTAGTTTTCATGTACGGGGCTATCACCCTGTATCGCTGTGCTTTCCAACACATTCCACTAACACCCTCTAGGCTTAAGGGCTAATCCCCGTTCGCTCGCCGCTACTAGGGGAATCTCGGTTGATTTCTTTTCCTAAGGGTACTTAGATGTTTCAGTTCCCCTCGTTCGCCTCACTAAGCTATGTATTCACTTAGTGATGACACCTTATGGTGCCGGGTTTCCCCATTCGGACATCGTTAGCTCAAATGCTTGTTACTAGCTCGCCAACGCTTTTCGCAAGTTACTACGTCCTTCATCGCCTCTGACTGCCAAGGCATCCACCGTATACGCTTAGTCACTTAACCATACAACCCAAATGAGTTTCATCTGAGCTGCATCGCAACTAACGGTTTCTACTTTCGCCAAAAGAATACTCAAGTCACTTGATTAAAGTGTGTTTTGAGAACTCAATTATTTTTCGCAATAACCTTTCGGTTATTACTATCAGCTTTCCAAATTTTTAAAGAACAAGCATCGCCGCTCGGACGTGCCACTCGCTCTAACAAGAACAAGTTATCTGTGTGAACACTCAACAAATATCAGTCAATCGTATAGGTAAGGAGGTGATCCAGCCCCAGGTTCCCCTAGGGCTACCTTGTTACGACTTCACCCCAGTCATGAACCACACCGTGGTAAACGCCCTCCCGAAGGTTAAGCTATCTACTTCTGGTGCAGCCCACTCCCATGGTGTGACGGGCGGTGTGTACAAGGCCCGGGAACGTATTCACCGTGGCATTCTGATCCACGATTACTAGCGATTCCGACTTCATGGAGTCGAGTTGCAGACTCCAATCCGGACTACGACCGGCTTTGTGAGATTAGCTCCACCTCGCGGCTTCGCAACCCTCTGTACCGACCATTGTAGCACGTGTGTAGCCCTACTCGTAAGGGCCATGATGACTTGACGTCGTCCCCACCTTCCTCCGGTTTATCACCGGCAGTCTCCCTAAAGTTCCCGGCATTACCCGCTGGCAAGTAAGGATAAGGGTTGCGCTCGTTGCGGGACTTAACCCAACATTTCACAACACGAGCTGACGACAGCCATGCAGCACCTGTCTCAGAGTTCCCGAAGGCACCAATTCATCTCTGAAAAGTTCTCTGGATGTCAAGAGTAGGTAAGGTTCTTCGCGTTGCATCGAATTAAACCACATGCTCCACCGCTTGTGCGGGCCCCCGTCAATTCATTTGAGTTTTAACCTTGCGGCCGTACTCCCCAGGCGGTCTACTTAATGCGTTAGCTTGAGAACCCAGTGTTCAAGACACCAAATTCCGAGTAGACATCGTTTACGGCGTGGACTACCAGGGTATCTAATCCTGTTTGCTCCCCACGCTTTCGTACCTGAGCGTCAGTCTTTGTCCAGGGGGCCGCCTTCGCCACCGGTATTCCTTCAGATCTCTACGCATTTCACCGCTACACCTGAAATTCTACCCCCCTCTACAAGACTCTAGTTGACCAGTTCGAAATGCAGTTCCCAGGTTAAGCCCGGGGCTTTCACATCTCGCTTAATCAACCGCCTGCGTACGCTTTACGCCCAGTAATTCCGATTAACGCTTGCACCCCTCGTATTACCGCGGCTGCTGGCACGAAGTTAGCCGGTGCTTCTTCTGCGAGTAACGTCACAGCTAACGGGTATTAACCGTTAACCTTTCCTCCTCGCTGAAAGTGCTTTACAACCCGAAGGCCTTCTTCACACACGCGGCATGGCTGCATCAGGCTTGCGCCCATTGTGCAATATTCCCCACTGCTGCCTCCCGTAGGAGTCTGGGCCGTGTCTCAGTCCCAGTGTGGCTGATCATCCTCTCAGAACAGCTAGGGATCGTCGCCTAGGTGAGCCATTACCTCACCTACTAGCTAATCCCACCTAGGTACATCCAATCGCAGAAGGTCCGAAGATCCCCTCTTTTCCCCCGTAGGGCGTATGCGGTATTAGCAGTCGTTTCCAACTGTTATCCCCCTCGACTGGGCAGTTCCCTAGGCATTACTCACCCGTCCGCCGCTCGTCAGCAAAGTAGCAAGCTACTTCCTGTTACCGCTCGACTTGCATGTGTTAGGCCTGCCGCCAGCGTTCAATCTGAGCCATGATCAAACTCTTCAATTAAAAGTTTTTTTGACTCTCACTCAATAAAGAGTAAAGAATCGACTCAATGAATTCTGATTCACATAAATGACTCGGAAGAATCATCTACATGTTTGTACATATTGCTATGAACACTCATCGTTGCATTGAGATTTAAATCGTTTTCGATTAACTCAATACCTGTGAGTGTCCACACAGATTTCTTGTTTTATCTTGTTAAAGAGCATTGCATCGTTATTTTCGATGCTGCCACTGGCGCCGGGCCGTTGGCTTAGGGATGCGTATTCTACACTTCCCGATGTTGGCGTCAAGGGTTAATTTCAAGAAGTTTTTCAAGCGTCGATTCTTTAACCAGAAGGCGACATTTGAAAGCCTTAAACCACTTTCTGCCCGACTCAACTCATTGCGTTTAACCGCTACTGTAATCGAGTTGCTGACTAGGCTGAACCCCTCTGTTTATCTGGCTTTCACCAGTTGAAGAAGTTGCTGCGCCGTGTCAGTGGATGCGCATTATAGGGAGACGATTCTTTTACGCAAGGGCTTTTTGAAAGAAAATGACACTTTGATGACTAAGCGGGCAATAATCAGGCATTACGTACAAAAAAGGGGCTAAAAAGCCCCTTTTCCTATCTTTCGCTACTTTTTACTATTAACGAGTAATAGTCGCAGCCAGGTTATTGGCTAAAGAAGCGTGACTCTTGGGTCGCCTCGACTGTCTCACCGTCTAATACCGTGGTGACCTTGAAGTCGACTCTGGTCATGGCCCGTGACAGTCCTACAGGATCCACGGCGACACTCACAGGCAGGGTCAACACCTCGCCTCCTTCGATAGTCACAGATTGCGGACCATACCACTGATAGTCAGGCAGACCGTCGACGCTGAGTTGATACTCATGCTTGGCTTCCGTCTTATTCAAGATCTTCAGGGTAAAGGTGTTCTCGATTAGACCTTGATCATTTTCCCTAAAGAGCTGGTTACGGTCACGAATGATATCGATACGCACAGGCGCTATGGTCACCGTCGCATAGATAAAGACTAAGATCATGAATGCCAACACGGCGCCATAACCCAGGAGCTTAGGTCGTAGTACCTTCTCTTTCACGCCTTCGAGTTTGTTTTCCGTGGTGTAGGCGATCAAGCCTTTGTCGTAACCCATGCGCTCCATGGTGGTATCACAGGCATCGATACAAGAGCCACAGTTGATGCACTCATATTGCAGACCGTTACGAATATCGATACCGGTAGGACACACCTGCACGCAGAGATCGCAGTCGATACAATCGCCCAGGCCAAGGGCCTTAGGATCGGCCTTACGCGAACGGGGACCACGATCTTCACCGCGCTTGGTGTCATAACCCACAATAAAGGTGTTCTTGTCGAACATGGCCGATTGGAAGCGGGCGTATGGGCACATGTGGATACACATGATCTCGCGCATCCAGCCGGCATTACCATAGGTGGCCACAGTAAACAGGGTTACCCAGAAATAGATGGCGCCCGAGGCGCTGCCACTAAAGACGTCGGCATAGACTTCGGTGGTCGGTACGAAATAGGAGACGAAGGTCATGGCGGTGAGTAGCGACACCAATAACCAGGAGAGATGCTTGGCCGTCTTGCGCCAAACCTTATTAAAACTCCATGGCATCTGATCTAACTTCATCCGCTTATTACGGGCACCTTCAAATTTCTCTTCGAACCAGATGAAAATAAAGGTCCACACCGTCTGCGGGCAGGTATAACCACACCAGACACGGCCAAGATAAGTTGTCACAAAAAAGAGACCAAACGCGGCTATCATTAATAATGCAGCGAGTAAGGTAAGGTCTTGGGGCCAAATGGTTAGGCCGAAGATATGAAACTTCTGCTCACCTAGGTTAAACCAGACGGCTTGTCTGTCTCCCCAGGGGATCCAGGGCAAGATAAGGAAAAAGAGCATAGCAACCCAGCCCAAGCGGCGACGTAGCTGAGTCCAAAATCCTTCTATTGCTCTAACATAAATACGATTGCGGGGATTAAAACGATCGGATTTATTCTCGTCCGGCTGATGAATTTTGATCCGCTCAGCCTTGGAATAATCCTTTTTATTTGATTCTGCGTTCATATTTAACAGCCTTACAGCTTTAATATTCCATGAAAACTGGCTTATTATACATTTCTAATACTGATTGTTCACCATGGTTGGATAAATAATGAGAGGCTGGATTATTTTAGGTGCAGGGATAGGATTACTCTATTATCTAGCGACCGAGACAGACAAACTCGATGAGCCCATCGCGCAAACCGATGCCCTGATGAAGCGTATCGAACGTAAACTCGACTCGATGACGGGAACCAAGATCATCCGTGTCGACAAAAACATCGCGATGTTCAAGACGCAAATCGCGGAGCGACTGACTCGAAAAGAGTTAGCGGCACTGGACAATATTCTCGAATCGAAAGAGTCGGTGCTCGAGTTTACCGAGAAATATTGCGGCAATAGCAGCAATCGCTTTGACGAGCTGAGCAAAGATAACCAGCAATTTATCTGCGACAAGCTCAGATAATCCCTCACAGGCTACAGAAAGCTTTGCCCAGCGCACGGTTTTCTGCAGCCTAATTGATCTCTATTCATAATGAGCCTAGCCTTGGCTCATCATCTCGATGCGACACACATAGGGTTACGAACATGACAGACAAGGTTTCCGATATCTTTGATCCCTCCTTATGGGATCGAGTGCCAGGATTTGATTTCGAAGATATTACCTACCATAGGGCGAAGGATCAGGGCACGGTACGTATCGCCATAGATCGTCCAGATTGCCTCAACTCATTTCGCCCTAAGACGGTCGATGAACTCTATATCGCCCTGGATCATGCCCGCCAATGGTCTGATGTAGGTTGTGTGCTGCTGACCGGCAACGGCCCGTCGGCCAAGGGACAGTGGTCCTTCAGTGCTGGCGGCGATCAACGTATCCGCGGCAAAGATGGCTACAAGTATGAAGGCGAAGAGACAGATAGACCCGACTTGGCGCGCATGGGCCGCCTGCATATCTTAGAGGTACAGCGCCTGATCCGTTTCATGCCTAAGGTGGTAATAGCGGTCGTGCCGGGCTGGGCGGTCGGCGGTGGTCATAGCCTGCATGTGGTCTGCGATCTTACCCTGGCCTCTAAAGAGCATGCGGTATTTAAACAAACCGACCCGGATGTAGGCAGCTTCGACTCGGGGTACGGCAGCGCCTACCTCGCCAAGATGATAGGCCAGAAACGTGCCCGGGAAATTTTCTTCCTCGGTTTTAATTACAGTGCGGAGGAGGCGTTCGACATGGGCATGGTCAATCGCGCCATCCCCCATGCTGAGTTGGAAACCGAGGCGCTGAGATGGGCCAAAGAGATCAACTCTAAGTCGCCTACGGCCATGCGTATGTTGAAGTATGGTTTCAACCTACCTGATGACGGCTTAGTGGGTCAGCAACTGTTTGCCGGTGAGGCGACACGCCTAGCCTATGGTACCGACGAGGCGGTAGAAGGACGAGATGCCTTCCTGGAAAAACGGGATCAGGATTTCTCTAAGTTCCCTTGGCATTATTAGTGTCTAAGTACGACTAAACCTAAGCGCATCGCTAATCGGTGCGCATTAAGAATCAATAGCCAAATCATACCTATCGTCCCAGAGTGCCAGTTAAGGTATCTGTCACTCTGGGCATTTTTCTCGACTCGCTCATCTTTATTAATCGTCTTACTGCATTAAGCCAATCGCACTCTCCGACTTTACAACTTAAATGATAATAATTATCATTTAATTAAATCTAAGAGGAGACGCATCATGGCTAAGACATTCACCTTTGCAGTACTACACTTCGGTGTCGCATTCGGAATCACCTACCTGTTAACCGGTAGCATAGTGATAGGTGGCGCCGTGGCACTTATAGAACCGGCGATCAACACTGTCGTGTTCTACTTCCACGATAAGGTGTGGCAACGCATAGAGAAGCGCTCCCAGCCGCTGTTAGCCTGAGTAGCAACTAGTCACCGCCAACAGTAGCTTTTAACGCTTAAAAGCAGGCCTTGTTTAGATTAATAATTGAAAAATAACTAATTTAACAGACGATAATTTTAAGCAAAAACAAATTATCTGTACCCTTTGTAGGCGACATCTGCTATAAGTCGGATTCGATATTTTGCCGTTATCAACTTACAAAGGATTGTTATGAAAGCTCTTCTTGCCGCAGCTTGCCTGCTCGTTACACCTCTCTCTTTCGCGTCGGATTACCATCACGCCCTGTCACTAGGGGCTGGCATGGGTGAATCAAGAGTCTCATCGGGCAAAGCCATCGATGGTGATGACATTCAGTCCCATTATGATCTCGCCTACCGTTACCAATTCAGTTCAGAATGGGGGGTAGAAGTGGGTTACATGCGACAGGATGTATTTATCACCAACCTCTTTAGCTTTTATGGCAATCAACTCGATGATGTCGGCAGCTTCCGAGCGGCAGCTCTGTATACACTCCCCCTGTCTCAGAGAAACCGATTGGTATTTAAACTCGGCGCGAACCAATATCGACTGGAGTTTACCGATACCGATGACAACGACCGTAAGTACACAGATGATGGTACCGGCCTGCTGGCAGGACTAGGCTGGCGGATGGAGTTTGCGTCGGGCATGGATCTCGGTCTCACCTATCACTATCAGGCGATGGATTTACTCGATACCCATACCTTTACTTTCGCCCTCGGATATCGCTTCTGATACTGACATAAATGTAGGGCAAACCTGAAGACAGCGTTTGCCCTACTATTTGTACCAAGTCCCGCTGCTGACCCTTAGTCGACGCTTTCATTCACCCTTTCAGTCGTCCCATTTATTCGACGACTAGCACACCTTTATACATCTGCATCTGGCAGTGGAATGCATACTCTCCCGGTGTCATGGCCGGAATCTTGATTACCGTAGGCTTATCCAATGCCAGCTCCTCACTGATCTCCAGTGCTGGCAGCTGTAGGGTCGCCGAACAGCCAGATTTATCCTGCCTTAGAAAGGTAAGTGAAGTCGCCTGGCCCGAGGGGATCTTGATACGCGACGGCGTATAGACCCCATCCTTGACCACTATCTCTATGCCCTCCTGACTCACGGGCGCCTCGGGCGAGTAGAGCCAGAACCACCAGACTATAAAACCGATAAGGGCGAGACAGAACAGATTGATAAATAACATACCAGCCTCCTAATGCGCTTTGGCTTTAAACAGACGCAGACGATTGGCGTTGCTCACCACGGTTAGCGATGAGAAGGCCATGGCCGCACCGGCAATCACAGGGTTAAGCAGTAAGCCAAACATGGGGTAGAGGATCCCAGCGGCAATGGGAATACCCGCGGCGTTATAGACGAAGGCGCCAAACAGATTCTGCTTGATATTTCTCAGCGTTGCCTTGCTGACCGCAATCGCATCGGCCAAACCGTGTAAGGAGCCACGCATCAAAGTAATATCGGCACTCTCAATAGCCACATCCGTGCCCGTACCTATGGCGAAGCCCACATTAGCTAGTGCCAGTGCCGGGGCGTCGTTGATACCATCACCCGTCATGCCCACTACCTCACCATCTTGCTGTAGCTCGGCGACCTTACTGGCCTTATCCTGAGGCATCACCTCGGCAAAAAACGTCTCTATGCCAACCTTAGCCGCCACCGCCGCGGCGGTGGCCTGATTATCTCCGGTTAACATCACCACCTTGATGCCATTGTGCTTAAGCCGGGCGATCGCCTCGGCCGAGTCAGGCTTAATAGGGTCTGCCACCGCTATGATGGCAATAAGCTCATTGTCTCTCGCCAGATACATGGGCGTCTTGGCCTCCGCCGCCAACTGCTGCGCCTTGGCCTGATAGGCCTGAGTATCCACACCGAAGTCCTGCATCAGCGCCTGATTACCAAACAGCAGCGTCTGCCCATTCAATTTGGCCTCGACTCCGCGCCCGGAGATGGCATTAAAGTCCTCGACGGCCTCCATCTGAATGCCGCTGCTGTTAGCCGTCTCGACAATCGCCTCGGCCAGGGGATGCTCTGAGTGTCGCTCAATGCCGGCGGCCAGGGCTAGTATCCCGTCCTCGTCGATAGAGGACGCCTGAGTCGCCACCACATCTGTGACCTGAGGTGAACCCTGAGTAATAGTGCCCGTCTTATCCAGTACCATGACACTGATCTTAGAGGCGGTTTGTAGCGCCTCGCCGTTACGGATCAGCACTCCAGACTCGGCCGCCTTGCCCACACCTACCATGACAGACATAGGCGTGGCCAACCCCAGGGCACAGGGACAGGCGATGATCAACACAGTCGTGGCCGAGACGATGGCAAACACCATTGAAGGCTCGGGGCCGAAGTTAAACCACACCATGGCGCTAACGATGGCAATGATCATGATGGCCGGTACGAAATAGCTGGCAATTACATCGGCAAGCCTACCGATTGGCGGCTTAGAGTTCTGCGCCCGCTTCACCATGGCGATGATTCTGGCAAGAGCAGTGTCTTTCCCCACTCGGGTCGCGCTAAAGACAATAGAACCGGACTTGTTTAGGGTCCCCGTGACAACCTCGCTGTCGATAGCCTTCTCAACCGGCATAGGTTCGCCGGTCAGCATAGACTCATCCACCATGGTGGTGCCCTCGATGACCACACCATCGACAGGGATCTTCTCGCCGGGGCGCACCCGTACCTTATCGCCTTGCAGCACCTGAGCGATGTCGATATCCAGTTCCTTACCGTCTCGTATCACCCGCGCCGTCTTGGCCTGTAAGCCGATCAGGCGCTTAATCGCCTCTGAGGTCTTGCCCCTGGCCTTGACCTCCAATGCCAATCCCAGGTTGATCAAACCTATGATCATCGCCGTGGCCTCAAAATAGACGTGGCGCGCCATCTCGGGCAGCAGGGTTGGAAAGGCGACCACCAGCATGGAATAGAGCCAGGCGGTGCCTGTACCTAAGGCGATAAGCGTGTCCATGTTGGCGTTGTGGTGTACAAAGGATTTCCACGCCCCCACATAGAAGTGTTTACCTGACAGGAGCATGATGCTCAGGGTCACCAAGCCCACCAGCCCCCAGGCTAATTGCTCGTTCGTGGTCGTTACCGTCATCTCCCCGATAAACAAGCCGTAGATCATCAAGGGAATACCTACGGACAGGGCGATAAAGGTATGGTGCAGCAGGCTGCGGTAATAGTCGAGATCCGCCTGCTCCTTCTCATCCATGGCATCATTACCCGCCTCGGCCTGCAGCTGGGTCGCGTTATAACCCGCCGCCTCGACGGCCGCAATCAGCTGCTCTGGCGTTGCCGTTCCAGATACTTCGACGATGCGCTCGGCAAAGTTCATCTCGGCCGAATCGACCCCGGGGACAGAATTTAATGCCTTCTCTATCTTACCGACGCAGCTGGCACAGCCGGCGCCTATGATGTTGAGTTGTACTCTGTTGGTGTCCATCTTCAATCCTCCAGGCTAGGCATCATACTTGACTCTCGATTTGCTTCTAACTGACTGCTTTCTGTATAAGCGCCTTCGATTAGATGGCAGATCATGTTGCCGGTCGGCGCCTTGTCCGGCTTATGGGACCAATCTTCCACAGCATTCGACAGCTTGCGTCTCAGCTTCACCATCTCTTCAAACTGCTTCTCAGTCTCCTCTAGCTTCTGCTGGATCATCTGCCGCACCAGGCCGCAGGCGCTCTCGCCCTGATCCGTGCGCGAGAAGATCACCTTGATCTCATCGACGCTAAATCCCAGATTTCTGGCGCTTAGGATAAACTGCATCCGCGACTGATCCTTGTCACTGTAGTCCTTGTAGCCGTTGACCGAAGACTTAGCCGGGCTCAGCAGGCCGATGCGGGTATAAAAGCGCACGGTATCACCCGTGATATTGAGATTCTTTGCTAGTTGATTGACGCGCATATCCACTCCAACAAGACATTTTTTAAGCTCATGCCTTGACTATAAACCTGTGTGTTAGACACAGGTCAAGGAACTCGAGAAGAAAAAATCGAAAGTGTGGTGAAAAAGCGGCAGGCATAAAAAAAGCAGCCGTTAGAGAGGCTGCATTTTCTGATATGGGGCTTAGTTTAAGAGCGCAAATTACTCTACCGTCACCGACTTAGCCAGGTTACGCGGCTGATCCACATCGGTACCCTTGATCAAGGCGACATGATAAGAGAGCAGCTGTAGAGGGATGGTGTAGATGAGCGGCGCCATGTAGTCATCACAATGTGGCACTGGGATCACCTTCATGGTGTCGTCTGACTCGAACTCGGCGTCCTTGTCGGCAAACACATACATGAGGCCACCGCGGGCACGCACCTCTTCGACGTTCGACTTGAGCTTTTCAAGCAGTTCGTTGTTTGGCGCCACGACGATCACCGGCATATCGGCATCGATCAGCGCCAGCGGACCGTGCTTAAGCTCACCAGATGCATAAGCTTCGGCGTGGATGTAGGAGATCTCCTTAAGCTTGAGCGCACCTTCCATCGCGATAGGATATTGATCGCCGCGGCCCAGGAACAAGGCATGATGCTTATCGGCAAAGTCTTCGGCCAACTCGGCGATGGCATCATCCAAGCCCAGCGCCTGCTCCACCTTAGCCGGCATAGACTGCAGACTCTGGGTGATCTCGGCCAGCATCTCGGGAGACATGCCGTTGTGACGACCGACAGCGGCGGTCAGCATTAGGAGACCTGCCAGCTGAACGGTAAAGGCCTTGGTTGAGGCCACGCCGATCTCGGCGCCCGCCTTCATCATGTACGCCATGTCCGACTCGCGAACCAGTGACGAACCCGGCGCGTTACAGATGGTCAGGGTCGCCTTGTAGCCCATCTCTTTGGCCAGACGCAGCGCGGCCAGGGTATCGGCGGTTTCGCCCGACTGAGAGATGGTCACCAACAGGCTGTTGGGGAACAGGTGCGACTTACGATAACGGAACTCAGAGGCGATCTCGACGTTACAGGAAACGCCGGCCCAATCCTCAAGCCAGTAACGTGCCGCCATACCCGCGTGATAGCTGGTACCACAGGCGATGATCTGCACGTGTTTGATATCTTTTAGGAACTCAGCCGCGTTTTCACCAAAGGCAGAATCCAGCACATGGCCACCAGCGATGCGTCCCTCAAGGGTATGAGCGATAGCGCGAGGCTGCTCATAGATCTCCTTGAGCATATAGTGACGGTACTCGCCCTTGTCGCCCGCATCATGGGTCACTTCAGACTCTTTCACTTCACGCTCAACCGCGTTGCCATCAACGTCGAAGATACTCACGGTGCGACGGGTCACCTCGGCCACATCACCCTCTTCGAGGAAGGCGAACGAGCGCGTCACAGGTAGCAGTGCCAACTGATCAGAGGCGACAAAGTTTTCACCCAAGCCGAAGCCTATTACCAGTGGGCTGCCTGAGCGGGCGACTATCATGCGCTCGCTGTCACGACGGTCGATCACCACTGTGCCATAGGCGCCTTCGAGTTGTTTGACCGTGGCCTGCACTGCGCCAAGCAGAGTGTCATGAGACTTAAGCTCATGGTGTACCAGGTGGCAGATCACTTCGGTATCTGTGTCTGAGTTAAAGGTGTAACCCAGGCCCTTTAGCATGTCGCGTAGCTTGTTGTGGTTTTCGATGATGCCGTTGTGCACTACGGCAATGTCACCGCTAGACTGATGAGGGTGAGCATTACGCTCACTCGGCTCGCCATGGGTCGCCCAGCGCGTGTGTGCGATACCTGTGCCACCGACCAGCGGCGCCTGCTCTAGGGCACTAGACAGCTCTTGCACCTTGCCCACACGGCGTGTGCTTGCCAGTTCATTGTTATGGATAACCGCCACACCGGCAGAGTCATAACCACGATATTCGAGGCGGCGTAGCCCCTCGACTAGAATTTCCGCAACATCCCTTTGCGCCACTGCGCCAACGATTCCGCACATAGTCTTTTCCTACTTACTCTTACTAATTTAAAAATTTACTTTGAATAGGGCGCGAGGATCACCTCTACCCCCTGCTCGATAATTTGTTCTACCGTCTGCTCATCGACTCTGTCGTCGGTCACCAGGACGCTTATCTGCTGCCATGGCAGCTCCAGGTTAGGTATGCGCCTGCCTATCTTGTCTGAGTCCACCATGACGATCACTTCACGGGAGACCTCGGCCATCACCTTGCTCAGGCCGGTCAACTCGTTGAAGGTGGTGGTGCCTCTGGCGAGATCTATCCCATCGGCGCCGATGAACAGCTGATCGAAGTTATAGGAGCGAAGCACCTGTTCGGCCACCTGCCCCTGGAAAGATTCTGAATGGGGATCCCAGGTGCCACCTGTCATCAGTAGCGTTGGCTCATTTTCCAGCTCGTGTATGGCGTTGGCCAGCTGCAACGAGTTGGTCATCACCACCAGGCCGCGCTTGGTATTGAGTTGCTGTACCAGGCCCGAGGTGGTGCTGCCGCTATCTATGATGATGCGGTTATGATCTTTTATCAGCCTGGCCGCAGCCTCGGCGATAGACAGCTTGTTGGGAGCTATCTTGGCGCTGAACTGCTGAGTCACCTCATCGGGGATCGCCACGGCGCCACCGTAACGACGCAGCAGCAGGCCAGTTTTTTCCAGCACAGCCAAGTCTTTACGTATGGTGACCTCGGAGGTCTCGAAACGATTAGCCAGCTCATCGACGCTCACCTCGCCGGTCTCATTCAAGACGGCAATAATGCTGTGGCGGCGCTGTTGAGTGTTTCGTTTATTCACAAAGAGTTTCACTTAAGTTTCGTTTCGAAAGATGAATTATAGTGATTCGAAACTTTTTTACCAGCAATAAAGATTGAAAACCGAGCCAAAAACGCAAAAAGCCGCTATCACAGATAGCGGCTTAATGAGTGAAATAAAATTGAGTTTAGAACTTGGCTTGCAGCGCTAAGCCGAAATGACGTCCCTCACCCACGGTAACATCCGTATTGGTACCACCGGCTAGGTAATCGGTATCGAACAGGTTCTTCACATTGAGACGTACACTGACATCGCTCCCCATCACATCCATGGTATAGGCGGCGCCGATATCGAAACGCACATAGGCATCCTTGGTGATGGTGTTATCCGTATTGGCGAAACGCTCACCCACATAGATGGCACCAAAGTTAAGCGCTAAGGCCTCTGTCATCTCGTAACGGGTCCAGATGTTGGCCGACCACTCGGGTGCGTCTACAGGCGTCTTGCCGTTGAGTCTGTCTTCTTGCGGGCGTTGATACTCGGCATCGAGATACATCATAGATCCTGTCATGAACCACTTGTCGCTCAGCTGCCCTTGAGCCCCCATCTCGAAGCCTTTATGACGCTGTTCACCGGATTGAGTGGTGATCGTCTTATCACCACTGGTAGGGATCACCTCGAGATCTTGGGTCACGGTAACATTGGATACCGTAATATCGAACAGGGCGCCGGTTAGCAGCAGGCTGCCATCGAACAGTTCCCACTTGGTACCGACCTCAAACTGCTCGCCATACTCAGGATCCAGATTCATCTGATCGTTCACATCATCCGGATCATTCACCATCCCCTGGGGCGTGAAGCTCTTAGAGTAGTTGAAGTAGATGCTGCCATTTTCGGCTGGCGAGTAGATCACCCCAAACTTAGGCGATACCGCATAGCTGTTGTTGCCCTTACCATCCTTCTTCTGCTCATCGTAGCGTACGCCAGCCAACAACTGCCATTGCTGGTTGATGGTCATCAGATCCTGAATATAGAAGCCATAATGCTTATAGTCGGACTCAGACTTGGTGGTATCGCGATGATAATCCAAATCCGGACGAGGAACAGGCTGCCCCGGCATCACCAACTGGTTCTTATCTCCCGCCTCCTTTAGCTGGCCATAGTAGTAGTCCAGCATATTGGCGCCGATCAACAACTTGTGCTCGAAGTCACCGGTGCTAAAGTCGCCGGTAAAGTCGATGAAGCCCGTCTTGTGTTGCCAGTCGTCATAACGGTCGAACGGGCTAATGGTGTAGCCATCGGTGAAGGGATCTTCCGAGCCCTTTACCAGGCTAGGTGAAGAATCTAAACGCTGCCGATTAAACTGCTGGTCGTTATAACCCGCCTTCACCTGCCAGTCGTCGCTGAGATGATAGGTTAGCTCGGCACCCAAGTTTGAGATGGTGTTGTCGGTAAAGGCCCAGGGCTGATCCCAGATGAGATCGCGGCCACCGATCAGCTCGCCTTGACTATTGAGCCAGCCACCACGGTCTATGCCCGTCTTATCCTGAGTGTGGTCATACTTGAGCGACAGCATGAGATCGTCTGTGATATCGAACTCAAGGTTCAGGTAGCCCAACCAGCGATCCCGCTCCTGATTGCTGCCGTCCTGATATTCACGCCAATATTGAGTGTCTTGCTTAACCAGCACTGTGCGGTAGCGTATGGTCTGCGCCTCGTTCAGGCTTCCACCGGCATCCAGCTGAAATCGGGTCGATCCATGCTCGTCGGTGTCGAAGCCCAGCTCAAACAGGGTGTCATAGGTAGGCTTCTTAGTGACCATGTTGATCAGGCCGCCTGGGCCAGACTGGCCATAGAGCATGCTAGAGGGTCCCTTTAACACCTCTACCTGTTGCAGGGTCTCGATAGGCTGCACATAGTGAGACCACTGCTGCTGACCATTGATCAGATAACCCGAACCCGATGACAGCTCGAAACCGCGGATGTTAAACACCTGACGATTCCACTTCTCGCTGCCGCTGGTGACACTCGAGTCGTTTACCAGAACCTCCGACAGGTTGGTCGCCAACTGCTCGTCGGTCACAAAGTCGGGGATCACCACCACAGATTGCGGCGTATCCATAAGATCGATATCACCACGCATGGCGCCGGAAGCAACGCCCACCTTATAGTCGTTAAAGGTTCGCCCCGTCACGGTAATACGTTCGATATTTGCCTCAACCAGGCTGCTTTCGGCATCATCGGCCACTGCTGGCGTCGCCGCCAAGGCGGCCAGCACGGCGAAACCGACAGGAGAATAGTTAAACGAACCTAGCTTAAATGACATGCAAACCTCACCACTAAACAACAAGTAAACGAAAGTTGCGACAAATATAAATGAGAATTATTTTTATTTAAGCTTATTTACATCCCTTTACACTGTAGGCCGATCCAGTTCACTAAATTAGCCTTATCAGCCAGAGAATTGGCAGTTATGCAATGAAAACTGGCATAAAAAAAGCAACCATAGAGGTCGCTTCTTCTTACTTTTGTGAGCTTATTTCTTCTGCTTCACAGGACGGGTCCAGCCTGTCAGATGACGCTGTTTCACTCGGGTGATCACCAGCTCATCGGCCGCCACATCACGGGTAATGGTTGAGCCCGCACCTAATGTGGCCCCCTTACCTATGGTCACAGGCGCCACCAGCTGAGTATCGCTGCCCACAAACACATCGTCTTCGATCACCGTCAGGTGCTTGTTGGCACCGTCATAGTTACAGGTAATGGTTCCGGCACCGATATTCACCCCAGCGCCCACCTGAGCATCGCCAATATAGGCCAGGTGACCCGCCTTAGAGCCTTCACCCAGTACAGCCTTCTTCATCTCGACGAAGTTGCCGATATGGGCATCGCGCTTGAGCTCGGCGCCTGGGCGCAGACGGGCAAAGGGACCGGCACTGGCGGCTTCACCCACAATCGCATTTTCGATAATAGAATAAGGTTTAATCTCGGCGTTATCGCCAATCTCACAGTCGATGAGGATAGCGCCTGCGCCGATAGTCACGTTATTGCCTATGGTCACCTTACCCTGGAATACCACATTGACGTCGATCATCACATCCATACCAACGGTGACGTCGCCGCGCACGTCGATGCGGGCGGGGTCACGCAGATTAGCACCTTCGAGCATTAGCTTCTCGGCGGCGCGTGCCTGATAAGCGCGCTCCAATTGAGCCAGCTGCACACGATTGTTCGCGCCTTCCACCTCGATGGCCGACTCAGGCTGCGCCGTGGTGATGCTCACGCCATCACTATGGGCCATAGAAACAATATCGGTAAGATAATATTCGCCCTGGGCATTGTCTGACGACAGTTGACCCAACCAGGCTTTAAGCTGCTTGCCGGGCGCGGCCATGATGCCTGTGTTGATCTCATTGATCTTAAGTTGTTCCTCGTTGGCATCCTTCTGCTCGATGATTCCCACCACCTTACCGGCCTCACGTACGATGCGACCATAACCGGTTGGATCAGGCAGGTTCACGGTAAGAATGGCCAGGCCGTTAGCATCACGTACCGCCAACAGGGCTTCCAGTGTCGAGGCCTGGATCAGAGGCACGTCACCGTAGAGGATCAGGACTGTATCATCGTCGCCAATATTGTCATTGGCCTGAGCCACGGCGTGACCCGTACCTAACTGCTCGGCCTGCAATACCCAATTCAGCGTCTGCTCACCCAGGCGGGTCTTAAGCTTATCGGCGCCATAACCATAGACCAGCTGAATAGCCTCACTCCCCAGTTGATGTGCGGTATCTATCACATGCTGCACCATGCTCTTATGGGCGATGGGATGGAGAACCTTGGGAAGGTCTGAGCGCATGCGGGTCCCTTTGCCTGCGGCCAAAATAACGACGTTCAGTGCCATGAAGAAATCCTTGGGTGATTACTGCTGATACAGAAGAAAATGCAAATTAAGTGGGCCGATTTTAATAGATTGCGCCGTCAAAAGCGACACGCGGCGCACCTTTAAAGGCGTTAGAAGTTGATAACCTTGTCCGACTGCAGCAACCAGAGGGCGAGATCGTCCATGGTGGCCTTCACACATCCCTCGATAGCACTCAGTTCGCTAAGCCCGCGAGCCTGCACGCAGGAGGTGCAATACTTCACCTCGGCGCCCTGGGCTAGGATAATCTCCAGCATCTGCTGCAGGTTATAGCCCTCACCCGGTTGCTGCCTGGGTAATACCCCCGTCACGGCATCGGACAAGAGAAACAGCTTAACCTTAGGTGTGGGAGTCTGCTCATTGAGCTGTATCGCCAGGCGTAGGGCGTTAAAGAGTTTCTCAGACCCATAAGGCGCATCGTTGACGACGATTAAGACTTGTTGCATGGAATATCCCTCATTGAAAACAAGGGCATCAGCCTATCATTGCGTTGAAATTGAAACGCCAGGCTCGATCACGTAAAGGGAGTAGAAAAATAATTAGGGGATGGGAAACAGATACAAAAAAGGCGGTCACCCGAGGGCACCGCCTTTTATCATCAAACAATAACCTTATCTGGCAATGTTCTTCTTGATGGTCTCTACAACGCGCAATTGAGCGATAGCCTGAGCTAATTCAATCGCTGCAGCGGCATAGTTAAAGTCTGCGCCAGCGTTAGCCATGTGGGCTTCTGCACGACGCTTGGCTTCTACGGCTGCCTGCTCATCAATCTCTTCGGCACGCAATACTACGTCAGCCAATACTGATACTGAGAAAGGTTGTACTTCCAGGATACCACCCGAAAGATAGAAGACTTCCTCTTTACCATCTTGTTTGACGATGCGCGCCATGCCAGGTTTGATATGCGTAAGCAGAGGGGCGTGACCAGGCATAACGCCTAAATCACCCTCAGCACCTGAGACTTGTAGGTGTGCTACCAGACCCGAAAAGATGCTGCTTTCTGCGCTTACAATATCAAGTTGTACTGTCATGGCTGCCATCCGTTCTCCTTAAAATATCAAGCTAATGCCTGATTATTTTTTGTTAGCTCGCTCGATAACTTCGTCGATTGAACCTGCCATGTAGAACGCTTGCTCTGGAATGTGGTCGAACTCACCTTCCAATAGGCCTTTAAAGCCACGGATAGTGTCTTTAAGGGCAACGTACTTACCTGGAGAACCGGTGAATACTTCTGCTACGAAGAATGGCTGAGACAGATATTTTTCAATCTTACGCGCACGGGCAACGGTAGTCTTATCTTCATCAGATAGTTCGTCCATACCCAGAATCGCGATGATGTCTTTCAGCTCTTTATAGCGCTGTAGTACGTTCTGTACACCACTTGCTACGTCATAGTGCTCTTGGCCAACAACCTGTGGATCTAGCTGACGTGAAGTCGAATCCAGTGGGTCAACCGCTGGGTAGATACCCAGAGAAGCAATGTTACGTGACAATACAACGGTCGCATCCAAGTGAGCGAAGGTTGTTGCAGGTGACGGATCCGTCAAGTCATCCGCAGGTACGTATACCGCTTGAACAGAGGTAATAGACCCTGTCTTAGTCGAGGTAATACGCTCCTGAAGAACACCCATCTCTTCAGCCAGTGTTGGCTGGTAACCTACCGCTGAAGGCATACGGCCTAGCAGTGCAGATACTTCGGTACCCGCTAGGGTGTAACGATAGATGTTATCGACGAACAATAGTACGTCTTTACCTTCGTCACGGAACTTCTCAGCCATAGTCAGACCGGTCAGTGCCACACGTAGACGGTTTCCTGGAGGCTCGTTCATCTGACCATAAACCATGGCCACTTTGTCGAGTACGCCAGATTCTTCCATCTCGTAGTAGAAGTCGTTACCCTCACGAGTACGCTCACCTACACCGGCGAATACTGACAAACCAGAGTGTGCTTTAGCGATGTTGTTGATCAGTTCCATCATGTTAACTGTCTTACCAACACCCGCACCACCAAACAGACCTACTTTACCACCCTTAGCAAACGGACATACAAGGTCGATTACCTTGATACCAGTTTCTAAAAGCTCAGTAGTGTTTGATTGATCTTCATATGAAGGAGCTTCACGGTGAATCACATAACGCTCATCTTCACCGATAGGACCCGCTTCATCAACTGGCTGACCTAGTACGTTCATGATACGGCCAAGAGTTGCACTCCCAACCGGAACAGTAATAGGTGAACCTGTGTTTACTACCTCGATACCACGACGCAGACCATCTGAAGAACCCATAGCGATGGTACGAACTACACCACCACCAAGCTGCTGCTGAACTTCCAGCACCAAGCCTTCACTTTTGATCTCTAGAGCGTCATAGACCTGAGGTACGGCATCATGTGGAAACTCAACGTCCACAACCGCGCCAATTACTTGGACAACAGTACCTGTGCTCATGATTAATCCTCTAAAACTTGTATTCGTTACCCAGCCTAAACCGCAGCGGCACCAGAAACAATTTCCGACAGTTCTTGCGTAATCGCAGCCTGACGGGCCTTGTTGTAGACCAACTGCAAGTCATCGATAAGTTCACCAGCGTTGTCTGTCGCAGCCTTCATAGCAACCATACGGGCTGCCTGCTCTGATGCGATGTTTTCAACAACACCTTGATACACTTGAGATTCCACATAACGAACCAATAAGGTCTCCAAAAGTTCTTTTGGATCAGGCTCGTATAGGTAATCCCAGTGATGAGAAATCTCATCTTCTTCTGACTTAGGCAAAGGTAGCAGCTGTTCGATCACAGGCGTCTGGCTCATGGTATTCACAAACTTGTTGAATACTACGTACAGACGGTCTAGCGTGCCTTCGTTGTATGCTTTTAGCATTACGCGTACTGTTCCGATCAGGTCAGCGAGCTTAGGAGCATCGCCTAATCCTGACGCGTGAGCAGACACTTTTCCGCCAAAGCTGTTGAAGAATTGTACGCTGCGTGCACCGATTGGGCAGAATTCAACTTCCGCTCCGGCTTCACGCTGCTTCTTCACGTCCGCGACAACCTTCTTAAATAGGTTGACGTTAAGACCACCACAAAGACCACGGTCGGTTGACACAACAATGTAACCAACTCGCTTAGCTTCTCTCACTTCCAAATATGGATGCTTATATTCGAGAGAACCCTGCGCCACGTGACCGATCACCTTACGCATATTTTCCGCGTATGGACGGCTCGCTGCCATGCGATCCTGCGCCTTGCGCATTTTGCTGGCTGCAACCATCTCCATTGCGGATGTGATCTTCTGAGTGTTCTGAACACTCGCGATCTTGGTTTTAATCTCTTTAGCGCCGGCCATCTTTACTCTCCAATCTGGACCTGAGGTGCCTTAAGACACCTCCGTGTCTTTACCAGGTTTGGGTTTCTACGAACTTGTCGAGGCCAGCCTTCAAACCACCTTCGATGTCGGCATTGTAGTCGCCAGTCTCGTTGATAGTCTTCATTAGGTCAGCATGCTCGCTGTTCATGTAAGAGAGCAAAGAAGCTTCGAAATCACCGATCTTGTTCAGCTCAACGCCTTTTAGGTAACCTTTTTCAGCTGCGAAAATAGACACAGACTGGTCGGCTACGCTCATTGGCGCGTATTGCTTCTGCTTCATGAGTTCGGTAACACGCTCACCATGCTCAAGCTGAGCACGAGTTGCATCGTCAAGGTCAGATGCAAACTGAGAGAACGCTGCAAGCTCTCGATACTGTGCAAGTGCAGTACGGATACCGCCAGACAGTTTCTTGATGATCTTAGTCTGAGCCGCACCACCAACACGAGAAACCGAAATACCTGGGTTAACCGCAGGACGTAGGCCTGAGTTAAATAGGTCAGTTTCAAGGAAGATCTGACCATCGGTAATCGAAATTACGTTGGTCGGCACGAATGCAGATACGTCACCCGCTTGAGTTTCAATAATAGGCAGTGCAGTCAAAGAACCGGTTTGTCCCTTAACTTCGCCATTAGTGAACTTCTCAACGTACTCAGCGTTAACGCGTGAAGCACGTTCAAGTAGACGAGAGTGAAGATAGAAAACATCACCTGGGTATGCTTCACGTCCTGGTGGACGCTTCAGTAGCAATGAGATCTGACGGTAAGCAACAGCTTGCTTAGAAAGATCATCATATACAATCAGCGCATCTTCACCACGGTCACGGAAGTATTCACCCATTGAACAACCTGAGTACGGAGCCAGGTATTGCAGCGCCGCAGCTTCAGAAGCTGTTGCCACAACAACCACTGTGTTAGCCAGTGCGCCGTGTTCTTCAAGTTTGCGTACTACGTTAGCAATAGTGGAAGCCTTCTGGCCTACTGCTACGTATACACACTTAATGCCTGAATCTTTTTGGTTGATGATGGCATCGATCGCCAGTGCTGTCTTACCAGTCTGACGGTCACCGATGACCAGCTCACGCTGACCACGACCGATTGGGATCATAGAGTCAACGGCTTTATAACCAGTTTGTACTGGCTGATCAACCGACTTACGTTCAATAACGCCTGGTGCGATCACTTCAACAGGAGAGAAACCATCGTTGTCGATAGGTCCTTTACCGTCGATTGGTTGGCCCAGAGTGTTAACTACGCGGCCAAGTAGACCACGGCCAACAGGCACTTCCAAGATACGACCAGTTGTCTTAACTTTTTGGCCTTCTGCCAGATCGGCATAAGGACCCATAACTACGGCACCGACAGAATCACGTTCTAAGTTCAACGCGATCGCATAACGGTTACCAGGCAGTTCGATCATCTCACCTTGCATTACATCGGCAAGGCCGTGAACGCGAATAATGCCGTCGCTCACTGCAACGATAGTACCTTCGTTGCGAGCTTCACTAACGACTTCGAACTGCTCGATCCGCTGTTTAATCAGATCGCTGATTTCAGTGGAATTCAGTTGCATGCTCAAACTCCCAATTACGACTGCAGCTTTTCAGACAGGCGGTTTAGTTTACCGCTAACCGAGCCATCTATGACCAGGTCACCTGCCGTGATGATTACACCAGCCACCAGGCTGGCATCTACGCTGCAATTCAGCTTAACTTTGCGTGTGAGACGTTTTTCTAGAGAAGCACTAATTTGTTGCTGTTGCTCTGCGCTAAGCTCAGTGGCAGAAACAACAGATGCTTCAACCTCTTTCGCCCACTCGTTGCTGAACTCATGAAAGAGTTCATATACAGCAGGAAGTACTTCCAAACGACCGTTTTCAGCCATTACCTTTATCAGATTTTGACCTTGCTCATTGATCTGCTCACCACACACCTTAATGAAAAGGTCGGCAAGCTGGCTGCTCGAAAGCGCACCAGACAGCAGCGGCTTCATCGTCTCGTTTTCACTGACTTGAGCGGCAAAGCTAAGCATTTCAGCCCAGCTTTCTACTGCATTTTTCTCAATAGCAAAGTCAAATGCTGCCTTTGCGTAAGGACGAGCGATGGTGCTTAATTCAGCCATAACTCACTCCCTAATCAAATTTCAGCAACAAGTTTGTTAACTATGTCACTGTGGGCGGCTTCATCAATCGAACGCTCAAGGATCTTCTCTGCACCGGCGATAGCCAGAGCAGCAACTTGCTTACGCAGGTCTTCTTTCACGCGATTACGTTCAGCTTCAATTTCTGCTTTACCCTGAGCGATGATTTTCGCACGCTCAGCGTCTGCTTCGGCTTTGGCCTCATCGACAATCTGAGCTTTACGCTTGTTAGCTTGCTCAATGATTTCGTTAGCAGTTGCCTTAGCTTCTTTTAGTTGGTCGGTGGCTTTCGCCTGGGCCAACTCTAGGTCTTTTACAGCACGATCAGCATCAGCTAGACCGTCGGCGATCCTTTTTTGGCGCTCTTCGATGGCATTCATCAAAGGGGGCCAAACAAACTTCATGCAGAACCACACGAAGATAATAAAGGCAACCGTCTGACCGATTAGGGTAGCGTTGATATTCACAACAGCCTCCTATTTAGATTAAAGACAGAAGCGTTGATTACAGCATTGCACCCAGTGGGTTAGTAAACAGCATAAATAGTGCAATACCTACACCGATCATGGTTACCGCATCCAATAGACCAGCAACAATGAACATCTTAACTTGTAGCATAGGAGCCATTTCTGGTTGACGCGCAGCGCCTTCCAAGAACTTGCCACCTAGTAGGCCGAAACCGATAGCGGTACCTAGAGCACCCATACCAATCAGTAGAGCAACAGCGATAGCTGTCATGCCTAATACAGTTTCCATCTCTATCTCCAATATTCTAAATCTTTAGTTAGTTTGTGATTTAGCTTAAAAAAAATTTCTTCAGCAACCCTTAATGATCTTCATGTGCCATGCTGAGATACACGATCGTCAGCATCATGAAGATAAACGCCTGCAGAGTGATAACCAAAATATGGAAGATTAACCAACCTAGTTGTAGAGTCACACCTAGGGCAGATAACGCCAAGTTAGCACCATACATCAACGCAATAAGGATGAAGATCAACTCACCTGCGTACAAGTTACCGAACAGACGCAATGCCAATGAAATAGGCTTAGCGATCAGGGTAACCGACTCTAGTAGGAGGTTGACGGGTATCATTGCCTTATGGTTAAAAGGCTGTAATGTCAGTTCTTTAACAAAGCCTGAAACGCCCTTGACCTTGATGCTGTAGTAGATAATCAGCACAAACACACCGATAGCTAAGCTGAAGGTGATGTTTAGGTCGGTCGTTGGTACCACTTTCATGTATGGGATACCGGCAGCAGCTGCCAGCTCAGGAATCCAGTCAACTGGAATCATATCCATGAAGTTCATCATGAATACCCACACAAAAATCGTTAGTGCCAACGGAGCAATAACAGGATTGCGGCCATGGAAGGTTTCCTTCACGCTGCCATCGACGAATTCAACGATCATCTCGATAAAGCATTGAAGCTTACCGGGAACACCTGTCGTTGCCTTCTTGCCAACGCTACGGAATAGCCACAAGAATAGAACACCAAGCCCAACCGAAAAGAACAACGAATCAATGTGCCATGTCCAGAAGCCTTCACCAACGTGTAAGTTGGTAAGGTGGTGCTGGATATAGCCCTGCGGTGTTAACGCTTCACCAGTTGCAGCCATGATTCATCCCACTTAACTTTGCTTGAAGTATAAAGGAGCTGTCCAATGCACTATTAGCGCCGATATATAACAAACAAAAAGCGGCATAAAGACCACTTTAAGATTGATAAATACCAGCGAGAACATTGCTATGGTTAACAGCAACTTTACCGCTTCCCCCCAGTAAAAGGTTTTCATTACCTTTCCTGCTGAACTTGCTCCCGTATGGGAAAAAGCGAGGGTCGCGAATACAAAATTAGGGAGTACAGCAATGGCACCACCTGCTAACGCAGACAGTCCGTACTGAGCTCCCCACACGGCGAAAAAGACAATCGAAACACCCCCAGCCACCGCCGCCTGCATCAACACCAATTTATAGGCAGACCACCGGCCACGACGTGCTAAAACCTTGCTCAATTCATCTTCTCCGCATTCTTACTTTTTGTTTCTATGACCGGACGACAAATTATCAGGCCATCTTAGAGGTACAAAAAGCTTGCGAAAGTATACCTTTTCGCACATTCAAAGCAAGTTTAAGGTAAGTAAAAATGGGGACTTTTAACGTGATCTACGCCAAAAGTCTAAAAGTGAAAGATTAACAGATGTCACAAAGTTACATAATATTACGTTAACTTGGGCTAATTAACGGATTTTCTCAATAATACCATCCAATTCAGCCAAATTTTGATAGTTAATTACCATTTTGCCCTTGCCTTTTTTGTTATGGCTAATGGAAACTTTTGCCCCTAATTTTTCAATTAATTGGCTCTCTAGACGGGCGACATCCTGATCTTTTGCGGGTTTATCGACAATTTCAGGTGGATTTAAGGTTTTATTCACTAATCGTTCAGTTTCACGAACAGTTAGTTCTTTGGCAATCACGGTTCTGGCCAGGTTAGTTTGCTCATCACCAGGCAGTGCGAGCAGGGCACGGGCATGCCCCATATCGATATCGCCATATTCCAGCATACGCTTAACCGGCTCTTCTAAGCCATTCAAACGTAAAAGGTTTGATACAGTCGTGCGCGACTTACCCACGGCATCGGCCGTCTGTTGATGGGTCAGGTCGAACTCTTTGATCAGACGCTCCAGCGCGATAGCCTCTTCCATCGCGTTAAGATCTTCACGCTGAATGTTCTCGATTAGGGCAATAACACCGGCGGCCTCATCTGGTACCTGCTTGACGATACAGGGCACCTTGTCGAGTTTAGCCAGTTGCGATGCGCGCCAGCGACGCTCACCGGCGATGATCTCATAGCCCTTATCCGACACCTTACGCACTACTATAGGCTGAATGATCCCCTGGGTCTTGATCGACTCAGCCAGCTCCTCCAGCGCCTCGGGCGACATATCCTTGCGGGGCTGATACTTGCCTGGCTGCAGCAGATCCAGGGCAATCATCTTGAGCTCTTCGTTGTTATTCGGCTCAGCCTCTTGCATCGGGGCCTGTCTTGCCGCCGCATGGCTAGTACTTAACAGTGCGTCTAATCCTTTGCCTAGACCACGTTTTTTGGGTGTCATCTGTTTTTCCTTAAGCTTGCTCTAACTGAGAATGCTGCTCAGCTCGTCGAATGATCTCGCCAGCCAACGCCAGGTAAGCCTTGGCACCGGCACTGGACTTATCGTAATACATGGCAGGGGCACCAAAACTTGGCGCCTCGGCGAGTCTCACGTTACGCGGGATCACTGTGCGATAAACCTTATCGCCAAAATGCTGTTTTAATTGATCCGACACGTCGTTAGCAAGTCGGTTGCGGGGATCGTACATGGTGCGCAGGATCCCTTCGATGGAAAGCCCAGGGTTCACCATGGCCGCCAGTTTACTGATGGTGTCCATCAGGGCGGTCAAACCTTCCAGGGCATAATATTCACACTGCATCGGCACCAATACAGAATCGGCGGCCGACATGGCGTTAACCGTCAGCATGTTCAGCGATGGCGGGCAATCGATGAAGATAAAATCATAGTAATCTTTGACTGGAGCCAGGGCGTTACGCAGGCGGATCTCCCGGGCGAAGAACTCCATCAGCTTGATCTCGGCCGCCGTCACGTCACCATTGCCGGCGATCAGATCGTATTTGCCGGCGGTATCGCGATAGACCACCTCCTCGACCGACTTTTCTTCGACCAAGAGTTCATAGGCGGTGTTTTCGACGCTGTACTTGTCGACGCCGCTCCCCATAGTCGCATTACCTTGAGGATCGAGATCGATAAGCAACACTTTTCGCTTGGTGGCCGCCAGAGAGGCCGCTAAGTTCACACAAGTTGTTGTTTTTCCGACGCCACCTTTCTGGTTAGCCACGGCTATCACTTTACCCACAATATCATCCTGTCTATCACGTTGGTCGATTCGATAGTAAAACGCCCTATCAAATTGCTTGAACTGGTTAAATAATGCAACTCTTAACCCAGGGGACTAAGCCGCTTTGACCACCCGTAGCAGGTGGCGCTGTTCGTCGAGGCGAGGCACCTTGAGCTCGAAGACGTCGGTCAGCTCGAATCCTTCGGGCATGTTCGCCATCTCTTCATCGCTCAACTGTCCCTTCAAGGCATAAAAACAGCCAGTGGGCTTTGGCAGATGGTGGCACCATTGCAACATGTCCTGAATCGACGCGAAGGCGCGGCTGAGCACGCCATCAAACTTCTCTTCGGGTTGATAGGCTTCGACCCGACTCTCGACCGAACTAATATTACCTATCGCCAGCTCAAATTGAACCTGTTTTTGAAAACGAATCCGTTTGCCCAGGCTATCGAGCAGCACAAACTCTTTATCTGGATTCATGATGGCCAGGGGGATCCCCGGAAGACCAGGTCCAGTGCCCACATCGATGAAACGCTCACCTACCAAGTGAGGGCTAGCCGCCAGGCTGTCCATGATATGACGGATCAGCATCTGCTCGGGATCCCGTACGGATGTCAGGTTATAGGCCTTGTTCCACTTGGCAAGCATGGCAACAAAATCAAGCAGTTGCTGTTTCTGCTTCGGAGTAGCCGTCATCTGCATGTCGGCAAGATAGCTGTCTAATTGGGCTGCTAACACAGGAGTATCCTCGATAAACAATGGGATATTATGAAGCCGAGTCGCAGGGATGGGAAGTGCTTGACCTCCCATCCCGGTCATCAAAATAGATTTTTTGCTGGTTTAGGCGCTCTTTCTGAGCAAGCCACGCTTCTTCAGGTGAACGAGTAGAATAGAGATTGCCGCCGGCGTGATCCCCGAGATACGCGAGGCCTGGCCCACGGTATCCGGCTTGTGATCGTTAAGCTTGGCGATCACCTCGTTGGAGAGGCCAGGCACCTCTTGATAGTCGAGATCCTGTGGCAGGCCGGTCTTCTCATGGCGAATCGCCTTGTCGATCTCATCTTGTTGACGCTGGATGTAACCCGAATATTTCACCTGGATCTGCACCTGCTCGGCGGCGCGTTGATCTTCGATGGCTGGGCCAAATCCCTCAACACTCATCAGCTTAGGGTAATCCAGTTCGGGTCTGCGCAGCAGCTCCTCGAAGGTGGCTTCACGGGTGATAGGCGTGTTGAGATGCGGGTTAAGCGCATCGACCAGCGGCGAGTTAGGGTGGATCCACTGACTACGCAGACGCTGTAGTTCGAGTTCGATCGCCTCACGCTTGGCATTGAACTTAGTCCAGCGATCATCATCCACCAGACCCAACTCGCGGCCTTTCTCGGTGAGACGCAGATCGGCATTGTCTTCACGCAGCAGCAGACGGTATTCGGCGCGGCTGGTGAACATGCGGTAGGGTTCTTTGGTGCCCAGGGTCGACAGATCGTCGACCAAGACGCCCAAATAGGCCTCGTCACGACGCGGACACCAGGCTTCTTTACCCTGTACCTGCAATGAGGCGTTCATGCCAGCCAATAGACCTTGGGCACCGGCCTCTTCGTAACCTGTGGTACCGTTGATTTGCCCCGCGAAGAACAAACCGGAAATAGCCTTGGTTTCTAAAGAGTTTTTCAGATCTCTCGGATCGAAATAGTCGTATTCGATGGCATAACCCGGACGGATGATCTCGGCATTTTCCATGCCTTGAATCGAACGCACCAGGTTCAACTGCACATCGAAAGGCAGGCTGGTGGAGATCCCGTTCGGGTAGATCTCGTTGGTGTTCAAGCCTTCAGGCTCGATAAAGATCTGATGCGAGCTCTTGTCGGCGAAGCGATTGATCTTATCTTCGATTGAAGGGCAGTAACGCGGACCTATGCCTTCAATCACCCCTGAATACATGGGGCTTCTGTCTAACCCGCCACGAATGATGTCGTGGGTGCGCTCATTGGTGTGAGTAATAAAACAGGAGATCTGCTTAGGATGATCTTTGACGTCACCGATAAAAGACATCACAGGTAGAGGATCGTCACCTTTCTGCTCAGTCATGAGATCGAAGTTAATGGTGTTGGCATCGATACGTGGTGGTGTACCGGTTTTCAGGCGGCCAACACGAATCGGTAATTCACGTAAACGATCGGCAAGGGAGATCGATGGCGGATCGCCTGCACGGCCACCGCTGTAATTTTCCAGACCAATATGGATCTTGCCGCTTAAGAAGGTTCCCGCCGTCAGTACGATTGCAGGTGCCTCGAAGGCCAGTCCCATCTGAGTAACGACCCCAATAACACGATCATTCTCGACGATGAGATCGTCTACCGCTTGTTGGAACAGGCGTAAATTAGGTTGGTTTTGCAGGATCTGTTGGATCTTGGCGCGATAAAGGGCGCGATCCGCCTGTGCACGAGTGGCACGTACCGCAGGGCCTTTACTGGAATTTAAGGTGCGAAACTGAATACCGGCATGATCGGTTGCAACGGCCATGGCGCCACCCAAGGCATCGATCTCCTTAACAAGGTGACCCTTACCAATACCCCCAATTGCCGGGTTACAGGACATCTGGCCTAAGGTATCGATATTATGGGTTAACAATAATGTCTTGGATCCCATCCTAGCAGATGCTAATGCTGCTTCGGTTCCTGCATGACCACCGCCAACAACAATTACATCAAACCGCTCATGAAAATGCATCAGATTCCCTTAAAACCTATATCGAAAATAAAAATGATATTGCCCATAGATCGGACAGAGTTACTCGATGAGTAGCCGAGTATTTTAGCATCTGGACAGCCATAGGTGAAAGATCAATTTAGGCCTTTCGATCGCCAAAGGATCTGGCTTATAGATCTTAAGATCTTTATATAGATCTTTTATTATGTTTACTATTAAGATCGCGATCTTCTGTGGGTAAGTCTATTTACCATTTAAAATCAATAGATAACGAGAGTTCGATCCTGTGATCTGATCGCGATCTAAATGAATTAAGCTTGTGGGTAGATCCCTTACTTATCCACAATGCAGATCTTAGATGTCGAGGTGGGTTGAATAATGCAGAGTTAGATCAGATCAAAATAATACCTTATCCACATATTTATCATTTCGGATCGTAATTTGTGGATAAGGTAGATCTAATCTGTGGGTGAGATCAGTGTAAAGAGGGAGGAGGGGATCTAAAGCTTATCTTGCCAGCCGCTCAACCACGCCTGGGCGGGCTCTTCGGGGATGGGATCGTATTGCACATCGATCTGGATCTTATCCACATAGACTTGTGCACCGCAATTTTCCATCGCCTCAATCAGTTTTTCCGGCCCCTGACAAAAGGTGTCGTAACTCGAGTCGCCTATGGCGCATAAGGCGTATTTAGTCCTGCTCAGATCTGGCTTTTTACTGTCGATCTCATCGAAAAATGGCTGCAGATTATCGGGGAGATCGCCTGCGCCATGTGTCGATGAGACGATCAACCACAGGCTCTTGGGATCCAGATCGTTCAGTTCGGCCTTCAGATGTACCTGGGTCTCGTGGCCCTGATCCTCCAGTTGGGCGGCTAACTCATCGGCGACATACTCGGCGCTTCCCAAGGTGGTGCCGACAATTAGTTCAATTTTTGCCATTATATTTCCTAAATTCAAATAGTTAATCTAGCTAGACAAGCAATGCTGTCAGCAGGCTGATTGCTGTCATCATAAGCCAATTCTTGGCGTTGGTCTTCTCTGCTTGCCTCATTTCGCGAGCAAAAGGGGATTAGGCCTCTAAAAGCCCAGGTATAGGCTTACTGGCGTAGAGCAGATAGTTGACCGCCGAATTGCTGGTGATCTTCCAGCGGCGGGTGAAGGGATTAAAGGCCATGCCCTCGACAGCTTTGGTCGACAATCCGTGGGGAGTGAGCATCTCGTCCAGTTCTTGGGGGGTAACGAAGTGGTGCCAGTCGTGGGTGCCTATGGGGAGGTAGCGCATGATGTACTCGGCGCCTATTATGCCGATGAGATAGGATCTCAGGGTGCGATTGAGGGTCGCCATCACCAGGAGACCGCCTGGTTTTAACAGGTCACAACAGGTGGCCACCAGCGCCGCCTGATCCTCGACATGTTCAATCACCTCGGTATTTAAGATCACATCATATTGAGGCTGATCCCTTGGAAGATCGCCGGCTAAGCAATGGCGATAATCTATGGGGATCGACCAGCTGTTAGCGTGGCGGCGTGCCAGAGTAATGTTATGTTCGCTGGCGTCTATGCCCGTTACCCGGGCACCCTGGCTGGCCAAGGGTTCGCACAGCAGGCCGACGCCGCAGCCTATGTCCAATAACGATAGCCCATCGAAGGGGATATCCTGGGTGAGATCGCGACCAAAATGGCTGGCGATCTGATCTTCTATGGCCGTGAGCCGGGTCTGATTGAAGCCGAGCACATGCTTAAACTTACCGTGGGGATCGCGCCACTCCTTGGCCAGTGCATCGAACTTGGCGATCTCCGTTTGGCTATCTATCTGGGTCTTGAAGCGGCTCAGTCGGCTTTTATCTAACATGCTTTAGCGTCTTTATTTTGTGTCTTAATTTAGTTTCTTTAATTAGAGTCTTAATCTGTGGCGATACTGGCGGCTACATCCTAAGGGGTTAACCGCGATTTATCTCTGTATTATAGATGATGCCCCTGGCGATTTTGGTGAGCTAAAAGCTGGATCACGTTAGTTTGGCCGGGGGCAGGCTAAGCTTGTCTCACTTTATACGTCTGCTTAAGGAAGTGAAGTTCAATGGTGCAGAAAATTATTTTAGATACGGATCCAGGCATAGACGATGCGATGGCCATACTGTTTGCCGAGGCGCATCCTGGTATCTCGCTCGAGGCGATCACCTGTGTTTATGGCAATGCTACGATAGATAATGCCACGGCAAACGCGCTCTTTTTAAAGCAGAAATATGCGCTAAAGGCGGATGTGGTTAAGGGCGCCGATAGGCCTCTGGTGAGACCGCCGGTGGGTCCGACGACCATAGTCCATGGCGAGACAGGCTTTGGCGATTTTCATGCGCCCAGCGTCAAAGATCTTCAGGCGGATCCCAGACCCGCCTATCAATATATTATCGATAGCGTGCGGGCTCAGCCCGGCGAGATCACTCTGGTGGCAGTCGGGCCGCTGACCAATTTAGCCCTCGCTTTACAGGCGGCGCCGGATATCGTCGATCTGGTGAAAGAGGTGGTGGTGATGGGTGGCGCCTTCGGCGTCAATGGTCACCGGGGCAATGTGACCCCTTATGCCGAGGCCAATATTCATGACGATCCCCATGCGGCAGATCTGGTCTTTACCGCGCGTTGGCCTGTGACCATCATAGGCTTGGATGTAACGCAGCAGAGCTTCTTTACCCGTGAGTATCTCGATGAACTGCGTGATGCGGCTGGGGAGCCGGGCGAGTTTATCTGGACCATTAGCCGCTTCTATCTCAAGTTTTACTCTCAAAAGCTGGGGCTGGAAGGCTGCCATGTACACGACCCATCGGCTATTGCCTATGTGATCGATAAGAGCCTGTTTACCCTGCGAGACGGTCCGGTTCGGGTGGTCACCGATGGGCCGGCCGAAGGCCATACCATACAGAAATTTGATGGTCGTCAGTATCCCCACGACGAGTGGCACGGTAAGCCGTCTCAGCGTATAGGAGTTGCGGTGGAGGACAAGCGATTGCTGGCCCTCTATCGGCAGACCTTAGTGGACTATGGCAAGCGTTGATTATGGTAAGAGTGGGCTAATGCCGGCGTGAAGCGCCTTAGCCCACGCTCTGTAGCTGGGAGGCCAGCAGCCAGATGGCCAACAGGAAGAAGATCAGCCCCATAAACTTGTTCTGATTGCTCCTGAACTTCTCGTTGTCGAGTAGATTCTTGCCCAGACTGCCAACCAGGGCCACCAGCAAGAGATTAAAACTCAGCCCCATGATGTTGAGCACTAACCCCAGGGCCAGCATCTGCTCAGTAGAGCTGGCTGTCAGTTGGCTGGAGACAAATTGGGGCAAGAAAAGCACGAAGAAGATCAGTGCTTTGGGGTTTAACAGGTTGCTGATCACCGCGCGGCGATAAAGCTGCCTGGCTAATTTTTTCTGCCCGGCGATCTCCGGCGCCTGACTCGGCGCGGCGCGCATACAGTCCCAGCCCATCTTCAGTAGGTAGAGACCACCGGCTATTCTTAATACTTCTAGTGCAATTGGGTTGAGGGCGATCAGCGCCGATACCCCCATCGCCGCCAGCAGGGTCAAGATCAAACCCGAGGTGGCATTACCGAAGCTGGCGTAGACGCCTACCTTCTTGCCATAGCTGAGACTCGAACTGGCGATGAGTAACATGTCGGGCCCGGGGATCAGGAGTAGGGCGATTACCGTGGTTAAATAGAGGGGAAGCAGTGCCAGATCTATCATGGTGTATCTACAAAAAAAGCCGTCTAGGGTCAAACAAGGCGCGGATTGTACAGGGTTGAAACGAATTTAACAGTGATCTCCTAGTGAAAGCCGCCTCTGTGTTGGCAGCTTGGCTTTACGCTTGAGAATAAATGACCTTTGGCCGAAAAGTCTGTTTTCCTGCCAAGGTATTTTCACTATACTGCGCCTCCAATTGTACCGAGCCATATCTATGCAGTCTCATCAGCCCGCACCGCCTGCAAGATCCACAAGTAAAGTCTTCATCATAGGATTGCCGCGAACCGGCACCACAAGCGTCAGTGTGGCCCTGTTGGAGATGGGGCTCAGGGTGGCGCACCAGGCCTTTACCAAACAGGCCGTTATTCTCGCCGATGCCATTTCCGATGCGCCGTGTTTTAGTGATTATCCTCAGCTACATAGCCTCTATCCGGACGCTAAATTTGTCTATCTCGATAGGCCGTTAGATGCCTGGGTGCCTTCGATGCAGATGCTGCTGAGCCGAATGTTGGTGCATCTGGAGCAAGAAAGAGGGCGTTTTCACCCTCTGCTTAAGCGCAGTTTCGGCCATACCTTTGGTATCTATCGCGTAGCCGACCCTATGGATGCTGAGCATCTAAAGACTTGTTATCAAGTGCATAAGCAGCAGGTGTTTGAATATTTTCATCAAGATCAGAGGAGCGCGCAGCAGTTCTTGAGTTTACAGCTGGAAGACCCCCAGAGTTTACCGCGCCTAGCCAACTTCATTGGATTGGATGCTCAAGTCGATAGTTCTCAACTTGCTTTTCCTCATCTTAATCGGGGGCGCAATGTCGCCAGCTGGGATGAATATAAGCATGAGCTAAAGATAAACAGCAACCTGGCCGGGCCTGAAAATCGCAAATATTTCAATTATAAAATTTAGATCAGCGATTGCTTAACTAGTCGTTTTATCGTTTGGCGCTGCCGGTGCTATTATCCCGGGTGTAAGTCTACCGACAATCGTTGCTCTGACGATTACATTGCTATCTATAGCTCTGCTCTATCTATAGTTCTTCTCTATCTAGTACCTTTCTACCTCTTCTCTACGAGAGGCTAAATCTGCCTAGTTTCACGTGGAACTCAGCTATTAGGGAGCGAGAGTCATCTCTGCCGGACATAGCTGGTCAGGCTTGGAACATCTGGTTCAAGTTTGGGGATCTAAGTTTGATAGGAGCTTAGGTTTGAGAAGATCTCAGACTGGCCGAGCTAAGTTTAAGATCAGGCCAATTCAACGTAATGGGGGTTAGGATCTTAAGCTGATATCAGCTATCACAAGGACAACAAATGGAAGAAGTGGATCACCTGAGTCGCCAGGGTAAATCTGGCCTAAAACCTGGGGAACGATGCCCGTGCGGGATGCGCGTCAGGTATACGAAAGTCTGTTCAGTGGGAGAGGATGCTCGCCCGGCGATCCCAAAAGATCTTACCTAAAATTGACGACATGCTTTTGAGTATAACTTTTTGGTTTAGATCCCATCGCGGGATCTAAATTTAGCAGCTTGTAAAACAAGCAAGACTAAAAAATAAATATAATCAACAAATTACATGATAAATTAAGTTATGCACCACTTTTGATCGCAAAGTGAATTACTTGTTGATATCTCTGTTGATTAATTCGATCGCCATCTTGGATGTTTATGCACCAAAATGAGGAAAGATCCCGCTGGGATCTTTCGCTGTTTGTTTAAATAATCTTCTCTGGATACGGCAAAGGCCCTAGCCTTAGGCTATCTGTAGAGGGCAGCATAAATGGCTGTTTGAAAAACGCTCATCTATAGTGCAATAAGAGAGCAATAAGTATGCTTATTTGCCTATACAGAACGAGCCGAAGATCTTGCCGAGCAGATCGTCTGAGGTGAACTTTCCGGTGATTTCCGACAGTGCCAGTTGACACATGCGTAGCTCTTCTGCCAGGAGCTCACCCGCTTGATAGACCTCTAACTGTTCCTGACCCAGTGCCAGATGACTGCTGGCGAGCTCTAATGCCTCTAGGTGGCGACGACGAGCCAGGAAACCGCCCTCGAGGTTGCTCTGATAGCCCATCAGGGACTTAAGGTGCGCCTTGAGTTCATCCACGCCCGAGCCTGTCTTGGCTGACAGGCGGAAGACCTTGTGGCCCTGCTCGTCGGTGGCGTCTAACGACTCACCGGTCAGATCCGCCTTGTTGCGCACCACTGTCACCCCTAGGTTTTTGGGCAGGCGATCGATAAAGTCTGGCCAGATATCATGGGGATCGACGGCGTCCGTGGTGGTGCCATCTACCATGAAGAGCACCTGATCTGCGGTCTCTATTTCGGCCCAGGCGCGCTCAATCCCTATCTGCTCTACCGTGTCTGTGGTGTCGCGCAGGCCAGCCGTGTCTATGATGTGTAGCGGCATGCCGTCGAGATGGATATGTTCTCGCAGCACGTCTCGGGTGGTGCCGGCGATTTCGGTCACGATAGCCGACTCTTTACCCGCCAGGGCATTGAGCAGGCTGGATTTGCCCGCGTTGGGACGACCGGCGATCACCACCTTCATCCCTTCGCGTATGATGGCGCCTTGCTTGGCGCTGGACTGCACCGAATCGAGCTTGGTGATGATCTTGCCAAGTGAGGCGGCAATCTTACCATCTGAGAGAAAGTCCACCTCCTCGTCGGGAAAGTCTATAGCGGCTTCCACGTAGAGACGCAGGTTGGTTACTTGATCCACCAGTTCGTGGACCTGAGTGGAGAACTCACCCTGTAGCGAGTTGAGCGCGCTCTTGGCCGCCTGTTCGCTTGTGGCATCGATCAGATCGGCAATCGCCTCGGCCTGGGTCAGATCCAGCTTGTCGTTCATGAAGGCCTGCTCACTGAATTCACCCGGCTTGGCGATACGCACGCCATCGACATCCATGACACGCTTGATCAGCATATCCAGCACTACCTGGCCGCCGTGGCCCTGGAGCTCGAGCACATCTTCGCCGGTGAAGGAGTTAGGGCCCTTGAAGTAGAGGGCGATGCCTTGGTCGATAACGGCGCCATCGGCGGCCTTGAAATCACAGTAGTCGGCATAACGAACCTTAGGCAGATGCCCGAGTACGGCCATGGCTACGTCGCTGGCCTTGTCGCCAGAGACCCTGATGATACCTACGCCGCCGCGGCCTGGTGCGGTTGCTTGTGCCACGATAGTATCTGTCGTCATTACTGTGTTTCCTGCGCTGATGGAATGAAAGCTGTCTTCATTAAAAAGCAAAAAGCGGTCAATACTGAGTATCCGACCGCTTTTTCATTAGTTGGAGCTAGAGGTTATTTTAACCCTTTTTTCTCCAAACCGGCATAGATGATCTTCTGCTGGGTGATGGCCACCAAGTTACCGACCAACCAGTAAAGTACCAGACCCGCTGGGAACCAGAGGAAGAAGACGGTAAAGATAACCGGCATCCACTGCATCATCTTCTGTTGCATAGGATCCATGGTTGGCGCCATAGGTTGCATCTTCTGCATCAGGAACATAGAGACACCCATCAGCAGCGGCAGTACATAGTAGGGATCTTGTACCGATAGGTCGGTGATCCAAAGCATGAATGGCGCGTGACGTAGCTCATAGCTTTCCAGCAGTACCCAGTAGAGGGCGATGAAGATAGGCATCTGTAGCAAGATAGGCAGACAGCCACCCATAGGGTTCACTTTCTCTTTCTTGTACAGTTCCATCATGGCCTGACCCATCTTCTGACGGTCATCGCCGAAGCGCTCTTTCATGTCCTGCAGCTTAGGTTGCAGGTTACGCATCTTGGCCATAGAGGTGTATTGCGCCTTAGTCAGCGGGTACAACATACCACGTACGGTCAGCGTTATTAGGATAATCGCCACACCCCAGTTACCCACGAAAGATTGATAGAACATCAACAACCAGTGGATAGGGATTGCCAGCCACCATAGGAAGCCGTAATCAACAACTAGGTTCAGCGATTCAGAGATGGCCGATAGGGCTTCTTGGTCCTTAGGACCCACGTAGAACTGGGCACTGATAGTCTGCTGTGTACCAGGTGCGACATCATAGACGGCACCACGGAAACCGATATTGGCCAGGCCGCCGGCGCTTACGCTAGAGAAGATGGTGTTTTGATCGTTTGCTGGTGGTACCCAGGCTGATACGAAGTAGTGTTGCAGCATGGCTGCCCAACCACCAAGGGTCTTCTTGTCCAGGTTCTTGTCGGCCATATCTTCGAAGCTGTACTTCTCGTAGCGGGTATCTGCTGTCGAGAAGGCGGCGCCGCGATAGGTCGGCATCATCATGCTGCTTTCGCTTTTCTTGATGCTGTGCTTGATCTGACCATACATCTGCACCTGTAGCTGCTCGGCTGAGGTGTTGTTGATGCGATATTCAACGCCGACATCAAACTTGCCTCTGTGCAGGGTTAACACCTTAGTGTAGGTCACGCCATTGTCGGCAACATAGGTCAGTGGGATCTCCAGGGTATCCTGGCCATCGGCTAGGGTATAGGCCTGTGACTGGCTGCTAAAGTGGGCACGGCCCTTAGCGCTGCTGTCGATGCCGTTACGGCCAATCAGACCACTCTGAGAGATGTAGTAGATGTCTTTGGTTTGCTGCAGCAGGACGAAAGGTTCTTCCTTGTCTTGCTCTAGCTTATGACCCACCAGCGCAGAGTAGACGATATCGCCACCCACTGGGTTAATTTTCAGGGTCAGTTGGTCTGTCGTGACGCTAATGAGTTCTTTAGAGGCGGCTACTGCTTCTGGAAGAGCAGCGTCGGCATCGGGAACGTCAGCACTGTGCGCATCTGTGACGGTTGAAGCTACAACTGAAGATTCAGTGGCAACCGGTTGCGGATTTTTGTCTGTTTGCCATTGCTGCCACAGCAAAAAGCTGACAAAAAGCAGACCGATGAGCAATATATTGCGTTGAGATTCCATAGCCTATTTATTACACCTGTTATTTTTTGGAGGGACGGGATCTTCACCGCCCGGATGTAAAGGGTGACATTTTAATACGCGTTTCCCTGCAAACCAACTCCCTTTCACAAATCCGTGCAATCGAATCGCTTCGAGCGCGTAATTGGAACATGTGGGGTGAAAACGGCACTTTGGCCCCAGTATAGGGCTGATAAAGATTTGGTAGCCTCGGATCAGCTTAGTGGCTAGCCATTGTAACGGCGACTGAGCTTGCGCCATAACTTCTCTACCAGTTTGTGCAATGCTGCATTATCCATTTCCAATACACCGTTTCTGACGAGCACGACGATATCGAGCGGCGGTAATTCGTGTTGGTGCAAACGAAAACTGTCGCGGATGATACGTTTAACTCGGTTGCGCTGATTGGCTCGCTTAACATAACGCTTTGCAACAGTTAATCCAATACGAGGATGCTGTAACTCATTAGGGATGGCGAGTAAGGTTATTTCAGCTGAAGAAGCTTTGATGGGATTGGAGAATACAGATTTGAATTGCGCGGGAGTTAACAGACGTAACTCCCGCGTAAAGGTATAGCTGGTCACTTGCATTTCTACTTATTAAGCAGAAAGACGAGCGCGACCTTTTGCACGACGACGTGCGATAACCTTACGGCCACCAACAGTAGCCATACGAGCGCGGAAGCCGTGAGAACGCTTGCGCTTCAGGTTGCTAGGTTGAAAAGTACGTTTACTCATTATGGCAATCCGTCTTTGTTAGGTGAATAAACCTTATCCCTATAAAAGAGGTAAGGGCAAAAAAGAGGCCGAATTGTAATCACTTTAGTTAAGCCCGTCAACAAGCAAAACCCTCAAGTGGGTAAAATCTGCCTCTATATCTTCTTATCAAGTTATCCTTACACACTATCTAGTGTGGATAACTCTGTGAATGGCCACTATATCTTGTGGATCTAGTGATCATTAGCCAGATCGAAGGTCGCCAATTATAGATCGATCTGGATCGCTTAATAAAGCTGAGTTTGCTGCTTTGTCAGATTATTTTGATCGTTAAGGATCGTTTTGGATCTGCGTATATAAATAAAGATGATCTTACTGGGGATAAATCTATTTAAAGGATAGCGATCCTAGTGATCTCGCTATAGAATACACCTCTTTTGTATGATCTTTTGGGGATAAGTA